>NZ_CP142381.1:0-4760091 GCF_035919665.1 Chromobacterium subtsugae
ATGACCGAACTGGATCAATTCTGGCCTGCTTGTCTCGCTCGCCTGGAAGCCGAACTGTCTTCGCAACAGTTCAACACCTGGATCAAACCCCTCACCGCCGAAGCCGGCGACGAGGGCGTTGCGCTGCTCGCGCCCAACCGCTTCATCATGCAGTTCATCAAGGACCGCTTCCTGGGCCGCATCGAGGAACTGGCGGTGGAACTGATCGGCGAATGCCCGGTGGAGCTGCGCCTGGGCGCGCCGTCGGCCAAGCCGCTGCAACCGGCGGCCAGCAGCCTGCCCAAGGCCAAGGAACCAGCCAAGGCCGTGGCCAGCGCGCCAGCGGCGCCGTCCCCCGCCAAGCAGGCGGCGGTGAAGGCCATTGGCGGCAGCCATGAAAGCACGCGCCTGAACCCCTCGTTCACCTTCGACACGCTGGTGACCGGTAAAGGCAACCAGCTGGCGCGCGCGGCGGCGATGCAGATCGCGGAAAACCCGGGCGACCAGGCCTACAACCCGCTGTTCGTCTATGGCGGCGTCGGCCTGGGTAAAACCCACTTGATCCAGGCGATCGGCAACCACGTGTTCCAGAAGAACCCGCAGGCCAAGATCCGCTACATCCACGCCGAACGCTATGTGGCCGACATCATGCGCGCCTACCAGCACAAGGCGTTTGACGAATTCAAGCGCTACTACCACTCGCTGGACCTGTTGCTGATTGACGACATCCAGTTCTTCGCCGGCAAGAACCGCACCCAGGAAGAATTCTTCTATGCCTTCAATGCGCTGATCGAGGGCGGCAAGCAGGTGATCATGACCTGCGACAGCTACCCCAAGCAGATTGAAGGGATGGAAGAGCGGCTGATTTCGCGCTTCTCCTGGGGCCTGACGGTGGAAATCCAGCCGCCGGAGCTGGAAATGCGCGTGGCCATTCTGATGAAGAAGGCCGAGGCCGACAGCATCAAGCTGGAGCACAACGTGGCCTTCTTCATCGCCCAGAACGTGCGCTCCAACGTGCGCGAGCTGGAAGGCGCGCTCAAGCGCGTGGTGGCCTACGCCCGCTTCACCAACCAGAACATCACGCTGGAGCTGGTGAAGGAAGCGCTGAAGGACATCCTGGCCGCCGGCAACCGCCAGGTGACGGTGGACGCCATCCAGAAGACGGTGGCCGAGTACTACAAGATCAAGCTGTCCGACATGCACAGCAAGAAGCGCAGCCGCGACATCGCCCGGCCGCGCCAGGTGGCGATGGCGCTGGCCAAGGAGCTGACCCAGCTGTCCCTGCCCAATATCGGCGACGCGTTCGGCGGCCGCGACCACACCACGGTGCTGCACGCCTGCAAAACCATCAATGAAATGCGCGCCAACGACGCCGACATCGCCCACGACTACGACACGCTGCTGGCCATGCTGCGCAACTGATAATTCAACCATGAACCGACTCTTCACCATTCAACGGGAGCCCGCCACATGCTGATCCTGCAAGCCGAACGCGATGCCCTGCTCAAGCCCCTGCTGGCAGTGACCGGCATTGTCGAGCGTCGCCACACCCTGCCCATCCTGTCCAACGTCCTGATCGAGAAAAAGGGCGGCCAGGTGGGCTTTCTGGCTACCGACCTGGAAATCCAGATCACCACCGCCAGCGCCGACGAACTGCCGGGCGAAGACTTCCGTCTGACCACGTCCGCCAAGAAGCTGCAGGACATTCTGCGCGCCATCCCCGGCAACGCCACCGTCACGCTGGAACAGCTGGACGGCGGCCGCCTGACGCTGAAGGCCGGCAAGAGCCGCTTCAACCTGCAGACGCTGCCGGCGGAAGACTTCCCGCTGCTGTCGGTGGGCAACGCCAGCGACTCCAGCTTCACGCTGAGCCAGCGCGAACTGAAGCGCCTGATCTCCCAGGTGCAATACGCGATGGCGGTGCAGGACATCCGTTACTACCTGAACGGCCTGTTGATGCAGACAGACGGCAACCAGGTGCGCCTGGTGGCCACCGACGGCCACCGCCTGGCCTTCGCCAGCGCCGACGTCACCGCCACCCTGCCCAAGGCCGAGGTGATCCTGCCGCGCAAGACCATCATCGAGCTGTACAAGCTGCTGCAGGACAGCGACGACGAAATCAAGATCGAAGTGCTGGCCAACCAGGTGCGCTTCAGCTTCGGCGCCACCGTGATCATCAGCAAGGTTGTCGATGGCAAGTTCCCCGACTACAACCGCGTGATCCCGCTGGACAATGAAAAGATCTTCCTGATCGAACGCCTGGAATTCCTGCACGCCTTGCAGCGCGCCGCCATTCTGGCCAACGAGAAATTCCGCGGCGTGCGCCTGGTGCTGGCGCCGGGCAAGATGTCCATCCTGTGCACCAACAGCGAACAGGAAGAAGCGGAAGAAGAGCTGGAAATCGCCTTCCAGGGCGGCACGCTGGAAATCGGCTTCAACATCAATTATCTGCTGGATGTGCTGACCAACCTGCCGACCGACACCCTGCAGCTGGCGTTTGGCGACTCCAACCGCAGCGCGCTGTTCACCATTCCGGACGTCAGCAACTTCAAGTACATCGTGATGCCGATGCGCATCTGACAGCGCGACACCGTGATGTGAGCGGGAGGCCGCGGCCTCCCAACCGGGTTTAAGAATGACCGGCAGCGCGCCGGCAGCAGCGGGAAACCACCCCCGCCGCGCCAGAGCGCCGCCATTTGGAAAGTGTGAGTATGAGCGAACAAGAATACGGCGCGGACAGTATCAAGGTGCTTAAAGGCCTGGATGCGGTGCGCAAGCGCCCCGGCATGTACATTGGCGACACCCAGGACGGCACCGGCTTGCACCACATGGTGTTTGAAGTGCTGGACAACGCCATTGACGAGGCGTTGGCCGGCCATGCCGACACCATCAAGGTCACCATCAACCCGGACAACTCCGTCTCCGTAGAAGACAACGGCCGCGGCATTCCCACCGACATCCACCCGGAAGAAGGCCGCTCCGCCGCCGAGGTCATCATGACCATCCTGCACGCCGGCGGCAAATTCGACAGCAACAGCTACAAGATCTCCGGCGGCCTGCACGGCGTGGGCGTATCGGTGGTGAACGCGCTGTCCGACTGGCTGAAGCTGAAGATCTGGCGCGACGGCAAGGTGCATGAAATGGAATTCCGCCGCGGCGACGCGGTGGCCCCGCTCACCGTCACCGGCCATACCAGCCACCGCGGCACCGAAGTCACCTTCTTCGCCAGCGTGGAAACCTTCGGCCACATCGAATTCCACTTCGACATCCTGGCCAAGCGCATCCGCGAGCTGTCGTTCCTGAACCAGGGCGTCGGCATCCAGCTGCTGGACAAGCGCAGCGGCAAGGAAGAAAACTTCGCCTTCTCCGGCGGCGTGGCCGGTTTTGTCGAATACATGAACCGCAACAAGAACGTGCTGCACCCCAAGACCTTTTACGGCATTGGCGAAAAAGACGGCATGACGGTGGAAGTGGCGATGCAATGGAACGACTCTTACCAAGAGAACGTTCAGTGCTTCACCAACAACATTCCGCAGCGCGACGGCGGCACCCACATGACCGCGCTGCGCCAGGTGATGACCCGCACGCTGAACCAGTTCATCGAAGAAGCCGAAGTCGCCAAAAAGGCCAAGGTGGACACCACCGGCGACGACATGCGCGAAGGCCTGACCTGCGTGCTGTCGGTCAAGCTGCCCGACCCCAAGTTCTCCAGCCAGACCAAGGACAAGCTGGTTTCCAGCGAAATCGGCCCGGTGGTCAACGAAGTGATCAGCGAAGCGCTGAAAACCTATCTGCTGGAAAACCCGAACGACGCCAAGATCATCTGCGGCAAGATCGTGGAAGCCGCCCGCGCCCGCGAGGCCGCGCGCAAAGCCCGCGAAATCACCCGCCGCAAAGGCATCATGGACGGCCTGGGCCTGCCCGGCAAACTGGCCGACTGCCAGGAAAAAGACCCGTCGCTGTGCGAACTGTACCTGGTGGAGGGTGACTCCGCCGGCGGCTCCGCCAAGCAAGGCCGCGACCGCAAATTCCAGGCCATCCTGCCGCTGAAGGGCAAGATCCTGAACGTGGAACGCGCCCGCTTCGACAAGATGCTGCAAAGCCAGGAAGTGGCCACGCTGATCACCGCCATGGGCTGCGGCATCGGCAAGGACGAATACAACCCGGACAAGCTGCGCTACCACCGCATCATCATCATGACCGACGCCGACGTGGACGGCGCGCACATCCGCACCCTGCTGCTCACCTTCTTCTACCGCCAGATGGCGGAACTGGTGGAGCGCGGCCACATCTACATCGCCCAGCCGCCGCTGTACAAGGCTAAGCACGGCAAGCAGGAACGCTACCTGAAGGACGACTACGAGCTGAACCAGTACCTGCTACAACTGGCGCTGGAAAAAGCCGAGCTGATCCCGGCCGAAGGCGAAGCCCCGCTGGCCGGCGACACCCTGGCCGAAATCGCCCGCCAGTTCCTGCTGACCCGCGCGGTGATAGAGCGCGAAAGCCGCGTGATCGACCCGCTGGTGCTGGAAGCCATGCTGAAGAGCGGCCCGCTGTCGCTGCAAAGCCAGGCTGAAGCCGCCGCCTGCGTCGCCGCGCTGCAAGCGCTGCTGCCGGCCGAAACCATCGACCTGCAGCTGCTGCGCGACGAAAAGAACGACGGCCACCTGGTGAAGATCATCCGCAAGCTGCACGGCAACGTGTTGGTGACGGTGCTGGACCAAAACTTCCTGGACAGCGGCGACTACGCCGAGCTGAAGAAAACCGGCGACCTGCTGAACAACCTGCTGCGCCAGGGCGCCCAAGTGAAGCGCGGCGAAACCGTGCGCCCCGTGGCGGAATTTGGCGAAGCGCTGGACTGGCTGCTGGCCGAAGTGAAGAAGGGCATGAACATCCAGCGCTACAAAGGCCTGGGCGAGATGAACCCGGAACAGCTGTGGGAAACCACCATGGACCCGACCGTGCGCCGCCTGCTCAAGGTGCGCATCGAAGACGTGATGGGCGCAGACGACGTGTTCACCACCCTGATGGGCGACGAGGTAGAGCCGCGCAGGCAGTTCATCGAAGGCAATGCGCTGATCGCGCGGAACATCGACGTGTAAGGTTGTAGGATCCCACGAATATCTAGATTTTTCCCACTTTTCTAGATTTTTGGGTATTCCTAATTTTTATTTTATACAACTCAAGTAGCGACAGAATCACAGTGAATACGCCATCGGCATAACTTTGCTTTTAAAATTATCAACAGCATTGTTCTGCTGATAGCGTTCACCATGAAGGTATCTACAATGTCAAAATCACCTATGACCATAGTAGAGGCAATCAAATTGGTCATGCGCGAAAGTGGTAAACCCCTAACAGCCAGAGAGGCCTACAACTTAATTGTTGCTAGGTCTCTTTATCCATTCCAAGCCAAAGATCCAAAACACATAGTTCTTATGCAAATAAGAAGACATTGTGCTGGAATTGACTTTCCAAGTGCTTCTGCAACCAAACACTTTGAAATCGTTGGCAATAATACGTATATACCACTATCCAATCCAACCGTATCAACTTGTAAAGCTGAGCCACTCCAACATAAAAACCACAACGATGGCCTCGCTTCAGAAAAAAATCCCTTACTGGATGCAGAAATTGATTTATGGAATAAACACTTAAATTATATTTCATTATTCAAAGAGCATATGCTCATCCAATTAAAAGAACTTTCTCCACTTGAATTTGAGCACTTTGCTAGAGAACTAATGCTCGCATACGGCTTCGAAGATGTCGAGGTCACAAATATTAGCAAGGATGGAGGTATCGACGGATATGGAAAACTTCGCGTAGGGCTAGCGCATTTAAATGTGGCATTTCAATGCAAAAGATGGAAAAAAAACACAGTACACCGGGACGAAATCGACAAATTTAGAGGTGCCACGCAAGGAAAATTTGAGCAAGGCATCTTCTTTACTACTTCAAATTTTTCAAGCGGTGCAATTTCTGCATCCATACAAAGTGGAGCCATTCCAATAGTCCTCTTGGATGGCGACTCAATAATAAACTTAATGATAACTAATAAATTTCGTGTAGAAGCAAGTCAAATGGAAATTCCTACATTTGCCCTATAGACTACATTGAATAAAAGAATCGGAATACAATTATGAAAATGACTAAATTTCAAACAATTGAGAAAATGACAACAGTCATTCGCGGGGGATTCGGCAGATTTAAGACAGAAAAGAGCTATCCTGTAAATTATATAATGGCTAGCTTGCCAATTGATCAGTTAGATGCTCTTACTACAGCGTCAGAATTATTCAATGTAAACACGATAAAATTTGACGAGCTAATCCAACGAGACATTGATTCAAGCCGTGTGAGAGCAATTGCCAATGACTATCTAATGCAGAGTGAGAAAAAAATTGTATTCTTCCCACCTCTTCTCGCATGCATTGTAATTGTTGACGAAACCAACAAAATTAAAAAGCAATATGAAGAACATAGTGAGCTTATTAATGACGATGATATAAATAACAAATCATTCATTTCAACATGGGACAAGAATGCATTTGAACTTAGCTTTGGAATAACAGACGACCCTGATGAATCAGATCGAGTTTATTCAAGTAAAAATTATGGGGAAATTCGCTATTTTGATTTTGCGGCACAACTTCGACTAAATCCTAAAAAAGTTAAACTAGTCGTGTTAGATGGCCAACATAGACTCGCTGCACTTAACCTAATACACAAAGGTGCTAACAGCCACATATTGAAAGATGTTGAGGTTCCACTATGTATCATGTTCAGCCCATCAGCGGATAAAAGTATCTCACAACAAGATATGGTTGACGACTTTAGAGAGCTATTTGTTCGTGTAAACTTAGAACAGAAAAAAGTTAGTGGCCACTTCATCATCCTTCTACAGGACGACTCATATTCGGCGATGGCCGTCCGCGAATTTGCAGATGAGTTGAAAAAAATTGATGATACTGGCTTTTCAGCTCTACACCTGCTTGAGTGGAACCAACGAATTGACGAATTAACAAGGAAAAGAACCAGAAATACAGCACTAACCACTATTGGTATTATATTTGATGTATTAAAAGATCACTTCTTTGAAGCTGGCGTTGCTGGAAGCATATTGCAGCTATCTACTATTAGTATGGATTACAATGGTGAGAATTACGATCTTAGTCAAATTGAAGACAAGGCTATTGGCATTGATATCATTGACAATCGTGTCAAAGAGTCCATCACTAATATTTTAACTCCTAGTCTAAATATTTTACTTCGCAACCCAAGTCCTTACTCTCGAGTTGAAACCACAGTTAGAGCTGCCTTTGAAAAGCTTAACAAATTAGAGATGGAGCATAATGCAGGGTTTGCTTCATTAAAAAAAGACTACCTATCGAAGTACATCTATTCAGAGAAGGAGATACTTGAAGACCGTTGTCGCGTTTGCTTAGATGAATTCCAATCTTGGGTTAATATCTCACCATCAGACCATGTATATTTGCTGCATGCATTCCAGCAAGGGTTAGTTAGATCCTGGATCAATTTAAATCAATTACTTGGTAGATATGAGTTTTCTCCCACTGCAATCGCTACTGCGCTTATCTCCGCCTTTGAAATACTAATTTTTTCGATTGATAAAAATTATCTATCCCCGACAAGGTCCTATACCAAGAGAATGTTGTGGAAAAATGAGCGAGTTAATTTTTCTTCGGCATGGAGCAAAGATGCTTGGTGCCACATCTTATTAATCTCATTCTTGCATGAGATAACTAAGACAACATTTCTAGATCATCTAGAAAAAGAATACTCTGATTCTTTTGATAGAAAATCTGTTGATGAGGTATTGCATAAATATGCGGATACCAAACTGCAAGACTATCTTGGCAAACTCAGTGATGAGCTAATTAAGGACACCAAACAAAATCTTTCAGAACTAGTTTCCACAGAAGTTTATATTGGACTCCAAAGCAAACAACTATCGAATGACATAAATGACAGAAAAGCTGTTGAAACTAAAATTAGAGATTTAACTGAAGAAAGAATGAAACAAGTCGTTGCCGAACTTGCAAATGTCTTACAAGTTGAGAAAAATACAATTCAATATTGATTTGAGTGCCTTACAGTTTATGCAAACCTTAAACTTAATAACAGTTTGGGATAAAAATAAACCAAACGCTCAGTCTTGTATATATATTGTTAAAAGCGCAGATGAGATTGATTTTTTTAAATTCATTAAAATTAATGCAATTTTCCCAAGAAAAATTTATGTCATCTCACCGGATCTGTACCCCATATTGGATATCTGTATTGCATACGCCGCAGAAAAGAATGGTTACCTTAGCCTTTGGGAGCGGTTGCCAAGCAGGCCAGCATTTCTCATTAGGCGTATAAATCATGCACTTAAATCCTGGCAAATTAAAACTGCATGCGATGTAATAAAAGAGCTGAGAGAAGAGATTAAAGAGAAAAATTTAGACATTAAAAAATTTCTCGATGAAAAGATCTCTCTCTTAGAAGATTTTGTTTACCCATTTTTATGGGAGGCTCCCTTTTCTCTACCAAATGTGGTCAATACACATAAAAAGTGGTGGTTAAGTACGGCAGACAATACAGTAAAATTTAATAATTTTATCGTGAACTGGGAAAGAGAATTCGATGGAAATGGAAATGCACATTCCAACTTGCTGAACCACATGAAAATGCATGCCAGTATTCTAAGAAAATTCAGCGGAATAAACAAATCCGATAGAATAAATGCAATTAATGAGGCCTCTGCCTATTGCATGTTTCAGGCAAACTTGCGTTTTTATGAAGCAAATTATAGCTTGGCGATTCTTCTCTGTCATAGATCAGCCGATTTATTACTTATGAGCCTATGTGATGATTTTGATTTAATAAATTTTACGCCAAGCGCTCCAAAATTTAAAATTAGCTACAATGGAAAAAATGAGATACATCTAATGACTAGCTATGCCGCACTATCAGCCAACGGCATGGCCGCGGACCCACAAAGGGAGAATTGTTTCAATAAATTAAACTCGATTAGAAATCACCTTATTTATACACATTATTTTGGATCCATTTCAACAACAGATGCCAGTTCGGTTTTCAATGATATTAAAGGTTATTTAAGCACACTAGGAGGAAGCAACTGGAATTCAAGCGTAACGCAATATGAGAAAAAATTTGAGTTTTCTGCATCCGTAATTTTAGAATCAAAAAAATCCATCATTACTGGAATTCAAGAAAGATCTGTTTAGCTAGGAAGCGCAACGCAATGTAATCATTTGATGCAACTCTGTATCTGACATACTGACCAAGTATGAAAGCCCTCGATGAATATGATTGTATAAAATTTTCTTAGATAATTCCTCATCGAAGGCAATACCATCTTGTTTTCCTCGAAGCAAAAGTAAGTTGAGATATAATACCTCATTCCCTCCAGTAAAAGTTCGCCAGTCAATATCGATCCCACCATTGAAATTAAGATTTTCAATAGGAGGGATAGCCTCATTAGCTAATGACAAGCAGAATGCATATCTACATAAAGTATTGTAATGATTGATGCCTGTTTTGCGCTTCAGCGTAATTAATTGATTTTTTGCAACTGCTGTTAATCTAATTCGATCGATCTGTATCATTTAAATCTCCGCAGCGACAACAGAAGTGCTACGTCGCACTTCATCAAACTCCAGGCCCATCGACGCGGCCATATAGGGCTGTAGCGCTGTATAGGCTGGGCCATGCACTTCTTCATCAGTAGAAAGCACAAGTACCTGATGAGAGACTTTTCCGAAGAAATTATTGATCAGTGACTCACGATGCTTCTGATCCAAGCGTGCCAGTGGGGTATCAACCACCACAGGGAAGCGCCCTTTTCTCTCTTGAATCAGAGCACTAAGTACCGAAATCGCCAGAATCTGCCGCTCACCAGCCGACAACCGTTCCATCGGGAGCATATGGCCTGCGGTATCGATAATGGAAACCGTGTAGGTGTCTGGATCGACATTGACCTTTGCCACCAGCCGCTTCTTGCGCAGCAGTTGCTGGAAAGATTGCGTGATCATGTCAGACAACCAAGCGGCTTTGCTGGCCAGTAACCGTTCACGGAAAACCAACAACGCTTTTTTCGCCCGCCCAGCGGCTTGCAAACCATGCTGCTCCAGGGCTTTATCCTTGAACTCTTCCTGCAAACGTTTGTGTGCCGCATTCAGGCGTGTTTCTGTATGAATACGATAGGTCTGTAGCTCTGATAGCTTAGCCGTTAGTACGAGCAAGTCTGACTCGGTTTTTGCAACCTTATGCGCACGCTGCTGCAAGCCACCCAGAACACTGGAGAGCTGTGCCTCTGCAGGTATTTTCCCAACCGCGCGTTCAGCCTTGGATAGGGTGGATTCTGTTTGGGCAACCTGTGCCACACATTGCTGTAGCGATGAGACGGCCTGCTCCAGGCGTGGCTGAATTTCATGGGGATTACCACCAGCTTGCAATACCGGTTGGCGTACATTTTCTGCTTTGAATTTCAGCAAGTCTGCCTGTAACAACTCGGCTAAACGCTGTTTCTCAGTGGAGGGCAAAGGCAATTGTTGTAGTAAACGGCTATCGCGCTTTTCAAATTCACTGGCAAGCAAAGTAGCATTTTGCGCCAGCTGATCAACATCCCATTGGGCCTTATATTTGTCCCACAACGGACCAAGCCAGGTTAGGGGAAGTAATGGATGCTCTATCGCATCGATCAATTCTGCCTGTGCTTGTTCATTTCGCTTCCGCGCGCTATCAACTTCCGCCTTTAACTCTGCAGCTTGTTCATAGGCTGTCAGGCCCTGACGCTGGGCATCCAGCTTGTAGTGTTCCAACTCTGACGTGGCTGCATCCAGCGTATTTTGCAGGCTAGCTCTTTTCTGCTGTAGAACAGTGATGGATTGTTCTGTTTCCTCAAGCTGTTGAGCAAACTTTTCAGCATCTTCACGTAGCTTGGCATGCTCACCACTGCTTTCCTTGTTACGCAGATTGGTTCGCCGCTCTACTGCCTTCAGATCCGTTGCCAACGAGTCGATTCCACCCAGACCCAAGAAGACCTCTGTAGCACGGCGCAACAGATCGGGTAACCGGTCCGGGCTGGCAAGCGCCTCAATTTTTTCCCCATCAAACAGGAAAAGTTGGACTAACTCCGCTGGCAGGATGCCATTGATAAATTCATCCCAACTCTCTGTAAAAGCCATGTCTATCATTCCATGGCTACTTACTGTCATGTTTTCTTGCAGACTCCCTGCGGATGCTCTCCATTCGCGCCGTACGGCAACAGGCTGCTGCCTCCCTCCCACTTCGACAAGCAGATTAACTTCAACAGCCGCATTACCCACAGCATCTTGTCTTAACAGGCTCTGGATAAGCTGATCGTATTCTGACTTCCGAGCCAGATTAATTGCCTTGTAGCCATACAGTGCAATCTGGATGGCGGTCAGTAAGGTCGTCTTGCCACTGCCATTCAGTGCTTTGATCAAAATAACCGGCTTGCCGTCCCGTACGGAAAGTGGCAAGGTCTGACGCTCGCGGAATGGCCCCAGGTTTTCGATGGAAATATCAGTAAATGTAATTTTTGCCATGTTATTGCTCAGGCTAGTATTGTCGAAGCATCTGAACTGTCGTCGTCGCTTGCTTCATCAATCTGCTGTTCGTTGCTTTCCTGTTGCTGGGTACTCATGGCAAATGCCAATGCTTCCTCTTCCGTCCGGAATGCATTGTTCTGCAAAATCGACTCCAGACGATCCAGATGCTGGGAGCGCTTCAGGGTCTGTTGGGCCTGGAATTGCTCAGCCAACAGACTGCGCGTCAAGCGATACAAGGTTTCAGCCGCTTCCGGGTCAAGCTCTTCTGTTACAGTCTTGAGCAATTCGAAATCACTTGTGTCCAACGGAACCGACTCGATTTCCTTGCCTGGGTAGGGCTGCTGATAGATCGATTCGTAAATGCCAGGTAGTAAATCTTCGATTTCGCCTTTTTCTTCCACCCAGATACGGCGTATTTCTTCCAGCTCTTCCAGTGAGATCAGCTCCACATTGTGGTAGCCAACTTTGTCACCCGCTTGCTTCACCATTTTCTGGGTTGCTAAGAGCTCACGTAGCAGCTCGACACGCTTGGACTGCAAGTACGGGCCATGGATGAGAGAACCATTCAGTACCTTGAGCTGGCCACTCATGCGGCGAAAATCGCGCACATCACGATCGACAGTAGTCAGCTGCTTATTACGAAAATCGAGGATGGGTTGCATCCAGGCTTTTTGATCATCGTTCTGGATCATCGCCTGCATCGACTTGTCTTGTGAAACCATCGTGCAAACATAGCAACCAAACCGGCTATCGCCACAACTTGGAGTCGATGTATCCACAACAATCGGGCACTCGGCATCCTGCGTTGCACCGCGATAAATATGGAACAGCTCCTGATTGCTGACTCCCCAAGGGTTGTCATCTGTAATCAGGTACTCCCATACATCGTCACTAGTCCAGGTTTCTACCGGCAGGTATACCCATACACGTGACAGGCGCGGATCTTTGTTCCTACTCAACCGGTCGCGCGTGCTCCCGCTGTAGGTATCCATGACTTTGTCACGTGCATTGCTCTCACCGCGCCGTTGGCCAAGAACCAGAATCGCCTCGCCATTGCTTTCTGATAGCTCTTGGATGAACTTGGTGGAAGCACTGATTTTGAGCCGGTCGGTACACCATCTGAAACGATTACGTGGTGCAGGGTAGCCCTTGCCAATCAGACTCACCCAAAAACGGTTCTCCAAAGTAGGAACCAATCGATTCGGCACAATCGGCATGTTTTGCGCGTCAGCCGCATGCCGCATGCACTCCAAAGAGTTGCTGACCCAGGAGGCAATCACCGGGTTCTCAACCAAGGTGTCGGTACTGATTACATAAATAAGCTTGGTTCGCTTGGATGCCGGTAACTGTGCAACGGCTTTCCAGACCAACTGCAAGGAGGCTGTTGAGTCCTTGCCTCCGCTGTAGCCAATAATCCAGGGGATGGAATCCGACTGATACAGGGTCTGGATTTCCGCGATGATAGTGTCAACAGGCGTGCTCACTTAAGGCCTCGTTTGGATTGCTTAGGAGCCGTGCGGACTGCCAAAAAGGCCGTCTCAACATCTTGCTCCTCTACGGTCAAGGCTAAGCCTAGGACGCGTTTGATTTCGTTGCAGGTCAATGTGATGTTCTGGCTGGACTTGGACATGCGGCCACCGATCATAGCCCGCCCCTCCCAGGTTTCAATATTTTTCCGCGACCAGTCGATTTCTCTGAGCTTGCTCAGGATCTGGGCCAGATCACCAGAATTTTCCTGGTAGACAAACTTGCCTGCGCGTCCCAATGCTTGCAGAACAATTGCATGGGAATGGATGAAGTCTTGTCGGACTTCACCAGCAGTCATTTTCCCTTCTCGGACATATCGCCACTCCGGGAAATGGGCAGCTACTGCCTCCCAGTACTCCAGACACTTTTTGGAAGAAGCCGTAAAGTCCTCAAGCTCTTTCTCGGAAAGCATCTCCAAAATGGCAAAGTGCAGTGCGCTGAGAGTGAACAGCTTCCGTGAACGACCTGACAACGATGAGCGTTCTGACTCAATCAGGTTATGGAACACTTTCGACGTTAGACTGAGATGTCTTGCCACATTTGCGGCGGCACTTCGATGGTCGTAGAGAACTCCCAGCGAGGACGATGGCTTGACGGCATGGCGGTTAAGATCCGCAAACATCTGCTGGCATCGCTCCAGCCCTCGGTCAAGAAAGAACACAACCGCTATGGTTTCATCAGCGAGTTCTGGAGCCTCTTGTAAGGCCTGTGCAATTGCCGCTCTGCGATGCTGGCCATCATTCACGATGAACCTGGCATGCATATCGACCGTAAGGGTCCCCATCCGGAAGTTGATGGCACTGTCCTGAGCAACCGGTTCGAATGACACGGCGCCATCAATTGATGCCGTAATGGCAGAAAACGTATAGCTATCAGCATTGCTGATGATGTAGCGAGCAATATCCGGGATACGAGCACGGTTCAGAGTACGCTGAGCCCTCAGCTCGGGCATCAGCTCCTCGTTGTCGAACTCGAACAACTTGGCAAGCAGGCGAAGTGGGCACATGGAGACGTAGTACTCACGCCCTGCCTGTACCCCTCGAATCGCAGGAAAAACATAGGAAAAGGAGTTCGCCATAGTGATGGAAGTTTAGCATGTTTGTGTTTTTATAGACAAACATACGTTATTTGCATTCTCGCATCGATAGCACAAGTGCCTTCGGGTAAAATGCATCAACTTGAACCGTGAGCTAGACCATGACGAAAGAATATGAGCTGGAAAAGCTCGCAAAACAGCAGGAATACGCTCTTCAACTTGAAGAGACAAAATGGAAATACAAGCAAAAGGAGCTCGCCTATGTGGAAGCAGGTAACCACATGCGAGCCCTGAACCAGTTGATGTGGCAAGTTCCAAGCATTGCCATGGCAATCACAGGTGGGCTTTGGTATGGAGCAGCGAACCTGCAAGTAGCAGAACCTAGAGCATGGGTATTTGCATTTGCCATCGTCGCAGACGTCATGACGATCATTACTCTGCATCGCCTACGTAAACTTATTCAGCGTGAACTCGAAAAACAGGCAACCTTCGAGTCTATCTCTCTTCCGAAAAGCAAAAATATTGTTGTCTGGTGCTGGACTATTGTCCTATTTTCGGCAGCAACTACCGGTTTCTTCGGAGCACTGAATTCTGACAAGTTTAACGCCAGACCCAACCCCACCGTCATTCAACTGGTTACCGATAAACAGCAACAAACGGCTGAAAAAGCTCAAAGGCGCCCCCAAGCATCCGAGCCCGCTCTCCATTCTTCAAGACCTACCGGCACAAAAAAAGATAATGCGACTTCCTCGCCCCCCACCTCATCGCCAGTTGTTAGGAAGTCTCCATGAGCAGGCGCGCATGGACTGCTTACAGTCAAGCGAGCCAGCATTATTTTGATGCATACGAGGAGCTAGACTTCACAAAAATGCATCAAGCATTTTTGCGTTTTCTACCTCCCAAAGATTCGCTGTGTCTGGACGTTGGCGCTGGCTCAGGCCGTGATGCAGCTTCACTAGCTAGGCGGGGTTACCAAGTAATCGCTGTCGAACCAAGCCAAGGTCTACGCAGTTTGGCTATAAGCCATCATGACAAATCATCAATCACCTGGCTTGATGACAAGCTACCTCGACTCGATAAAGTCAAAACCCTTCCATATCGCTACAAATTTATTTTGCTCAGCGCAGTCTGGATGCATATCCCAATACGCAACCGGCTAGCATCGCTACGCGTCCTTCGGAGCCTACTTGCTTCTGATGGATACATTGCAATTACTCTCAGGCTAGGCATTCCCAGTAGTGACAGAGTCATGTACCCGGTAAGTGTTGAGGAACTACTCCGGCATGCTGGAAAAGTTGGCCTTGCCCCAGTCTATGTCGGACGAAAAACTAAGGACTCAATGAGCCGCAATGACGTTAAGTGGCAGAAAGTAGTCTTGAGACCTGAATCGCCCCCACTTTCCTAGCTACCTCGTGAGCTTCTCTAGACTGCCCAGTCTCACCTGCTAATACGTACTTCTTCGCTTGCCTAGCAAGGCTTCCCACTAGATAATCCTCCCGTGCCGTTCAATAGCGGCACCGGGATTGGCGTCCTGTTACATCTTCCATCGAACTGCCGCGTTCGCCGCGCCAGTTCGATCATCATTGCTACGCGCAATTTATGGCGGGCCGTGGTGGGAGTGTCGCGAGACACGCCGGAGGAGATGCCGGTAACGCCAATCCCGCCATGCGCCTGCCACCCCCGATTGGCGTCGGGAAAGCAGGATTGAGCACTCATCTCCGTGAGGATCTTGCTATGACTAGCATTTCCCGCAGTGCGTCTCACCTTACCGTATCCCCCAGCCCTTTGCTCCGATCCGGGGCGTCTGCCTCTTTATCTCAGCCCAGCCTGCTGGCCATGCATAGGCTGCATGATGCCTTTGCCGCCTTGCAGGACCAGCTAGCCCGCAAACCGCAGGCCTGCGCCCGCGTGCCGGCGGCGCAGCTGGCGCATCTGTGCCGCGACATTGAGGACGCGGTGGTGGAAACCATCTGCCACCTGGCCCACAGCCAGCTGGGCCTGCAGGCGCTGTTGGACCTGCTTGCCTGCCTGGGCGACGATGTGCGCCTGCCTTCCAGCCGCCTGCTGCAATTATTGCAGCCGCTGGACAAGCGGGTGGAGGCGTCGCTTAGCCGGCTGACCGGCGTGCTGTAAGCCGCTGCCGCCGCGGCCCATCCGGGCGCGGCGGCCGCTGAGAACCCCGTGTTGGGGTGGCCAGCGGCGTGGCGGCACCTTGGGGGCGCACTCACCCATCGCGCCCCGCGCCGCCTGCGCATCAGGCACCTTCCGCCCTCGCCGCTTGCTCCGCCCCCGCACGGGACGCACTGACTTGCCGCTCGCCCGCGCGCGTTGGCCTTTCCCCGGCCGCTGGCCGGACAGGCGCTGGCGCGCGCGCGGGTGGGCGGGCTTTCTCCCTGGAGAACACTGATGACCCATCACACCGAACTGGCGCCCCATACTTCCGCCCAAGCCCGCGCGGCAAACCGCCGGCCGCAGCCGGCCAAACCTACCGCCGCGCTGGCAGGGCTGAAGCAAGCCCTGGCCCAGCTGCAAGCCATGCTGGCCGACCCGGACCTGGCCAGCCTGAACCAGCCGCTGGCGCGGCTAAACGAACTATGCGGCGACATTGAAGGCGCGGTGGTGGCAGCCATCTGCCACCTGGCCGACGGCCAGCAGAGCCAGCACGCGGTGCGGGACCTGCTGACTTGCCTGGGCGACGACCTGCGCCTGCCCTCCAGCCGGCTGCGGGAATTGCTGCTGCCGCTGGATGCGCGCATGGACAAGGCGCTGACGCTGCTTGCCCAGGTGCGCTAAGCGCGCGCCTCAGCCGGGCCGGCGCGCTGGCCCGGCTGTTTTCATCATTCCGTTCCGTAAAGGATGCGCCATGTCCAATGTCTCGCCATTTGTCCCGCCCGCCGCTGGCCAGGCCGACGTCGCCCCCAAACTAGCCCCACTTCCCGCCACCGCGGCGGCGCTGGTGGAGCTGCGCCAAGTCATCGCCAAACTGCAAAGCCCGCATGACCCTACCTGCCCCACCACGCTGCGCTTGTCGGTGGAGCGGCTAGCCCAGCTGGACCGCGACATCGAACAAGCCCTCAGCGCCAGCAGCCACACGCTGGCCCGCGTCAGCGAAGGCATGCAGTCGCTGTTGAACCTGCTGCTGCTGGCCGACGCCACCCCGCTGCCCTCGCGCCAGCTGTTCAGCCTGATCTCCCCGCTGCACCGCCAGCTGCTGCAGGCCCGTTACCAGCTGGAAGGCAGGGTGTAGCAAAAAAGCCCACCCGGCCGGATGGCGGGGTGGGCTTTAAGCTGGCGCGCAGACACTAGGCTAGCTGTGCGCCGTCAGGAATCTATTCAAACTTACTGCACGAATACAAGCAAGTTATTGTATTTTATGGATTCTATCTATTAGTATCTATTCAATATCTATTCAATATCTATTCAAATCCCAGCCCATGTCTGTTGAAGCCATCCTCGCCAGCCTGCAAAGCGGCCCCAAAACCGCGGCGGAACTTTGCGCCCAGCTTGGCCTTAGCCAGCCCACTTTGTCGCGCCGCCTGCAAGAGGCCGGCGCCAGGGTAGTCCGCGTGGGCAGCGCCCGCGATGAGTTGATTAGTAAACTACAGGTATCACGTGAGGGCGCCCTACCACAATTACATTTTGCTCTGCATTTTCCTAAATTTTGAATAGAAAAAATCGGAAAACCACACAAAAAATCAACACCATTACGAGATTTTTCTCAATTGAAATGGCATTCCGAAATCCATTCCAATCACGGATAGCTCAATCACCATATATTGCCGAAATTGCTTTGATCGGCACTATCATCGCTGGCGAAGCGGTTGGGCTGTGAAGATAGCTCCCTTGTACTACACGGCATTGCACAGCTTCCTCTCCTGTCAATTTTTGAATAATGTTATGACTGGAAGGTAGCAACCACCGCCCTAATTCTACATAATTTTCTAATGCATCTGCCTTGTAAATAAACACTCATCCTTCATGGCCAACTTCCTCGATACTCCCACTCCAAAACAGCCCATCATCAAGATTAATAAAGCTACCAATAGGTTGACTACCTACCCGACAATTTAGCCGGCTTAACTTCCCAGCCAACGCAGATTCTTCGCTGGAAAATTTGAACACCACCCCCGCCGTAGCTTTCTCAGCAGCAACATATTGAATTGGGCCAATAGCACTTGCCCATTTTATCATCAAGGCCATTGCATGGAAAAATATAAGAAGCGGCATACAAATAAGGCCCAAGCTTTCAATTAATCTTTCGCGCAGGGACACTGCCGCAGATTACAAATTTAAAAACATCAAATCCACCAGCTTAATTTAATATCACGACAACATTTTATCACAACCACTCGGCATTAGAATAAACACTTGGAAAATTATCTATTTATTTCAACACCACCCAAACTGCCTCTGGAAAATTTGTCGCATGCAATCATTCATCCCGGATAGTACGTCATAGTTTTATTGCGGTTAAAATTTCTGCAACTGGAATAAAAAATGGCTTAGACTTAGTATCTGGAGAGAAATAATTAGACTCAGCAACAACACAAGGTATTTTATTTTTGCCACTGAACTGTGCAAGCAAATCTGTCCTAGTGACATAATATGGGGGTGTATCGCTATTCTTAACAAAGCTAATTTTTGCCTCATATGCTTTCGAGGCTTTCAATTTATTTATGCCTACACCTAAAACCATCAACCCATGATTTGAAGGTTGATCATATCCTGCAACATCGCCTGACAAGGAACATGTCATGTAATGATGTCGCTCCAAACCACTCCTATCACTTGAGAAATATACTATTAATTCACGCACATCCCCTCCTGCCATATGATCATAATTAACAACTATGGGCTTGGCAGGCATAATAACCAAAATTATTATTAAAATAAACATAGCAATCACAAGGATTTTCTTCCTACTCACCTAAAACACTCCTTATGTTTTGCTCTAAAACATTCCACGCAGTAATCTTATCTTTCAACTCATATTTCAACGCAGTCAAGGTATAGGCGTGATTAAAATTTATCGCCTCATTTGAAGACATCCAGCTGAAGCGAATAGCCAGCTCCGCCTCACTATCCTCGCGCCAATTGTTCGCCCTGATCATCCCGCTGCACCGATAGTTATAGCTGGCTTGCTACTGGCACCAAGGTAAGATGTAGAAAAAGCCCACCTGGCTAGATGGCAGGGTGAGCTTTTTAATAACCCATTTTCGATTCAACTTTTTACAAACTTTTTACTACAAAATATCGGAAAAATAGAGCAGCGCATCGCACATTATGCAATTTCGGTTTAATAATACTTCTTATATTCAACCTGAAAATCTACAGAGTCCAATTCATCTGCCGTTCCAAATAGATATATTTCATAATCCACAGACTTCTCATACTTTTGGTTGGTCTTAACAGTCAAGCATTTATCCATTTTCTGCCCATAAACTATTTTATCAGGCATTGCAGCCCGGCATTTATTTAATGGGATATTATTATTCAAGACAACCCAACCTTCCCTTTCTTTTCTCTTCACCTGGGGCTTTAATATTGAAAGAGAAACAAGGTTTACCTCCTTGGCATTCATGGATTTTTTTGCTTCTTCCACTCCAGGTTTCAAATCTATGTAAATCCCATCCGCCTTTTTTCGGCATAAACAATAATCTTGTCTGGTGGGCGGTTATCTACGATAACGTCTTGCTCTTTTTCTTGCGGGCGATTACACCCTAAGAAAAACACCATAAATATTGAAAGCAGAAAATTCCACTTCATACGACTCTACCATCATTTTCATGCAGAACCCCATATCCGCACTAAATGGCAATAGGCTTGCCGTCAAGAATTAGAAATAGCCTTTAACACACAACCCATCTTTTGATCTCTAAATCGACCTCAAGCTACGTCATGGTTAAATAACTCCCTGTACTACACTGTATTGCACAACCTATTTCATTTTCAAATTAATGTCAAAACCAATTTAACCACCTTATCAAATTCCTTTCCCATCACATAAAATGTAAGAAGTGTTTTTCTTGCAAAAAAACACTTCATGACCCCGACCTCCCCCATCATACATGTAGTATACCGAGAATTTTTCTAATTTCTCCCACTCTGAACTAGAAATTTCCACCTCTGGCCTCTTACCACCGACAGTACAATTCTCACTCTTTAATCCCATCCCCTTATTCCCATATCCGACTTTAAATATTTTTACTTTTTCCTTACACTCATCACCGACATAGAACTCATATGTATATTTAGGGGATGAATCTTTCAAGCCGGAATAGCCTGAAACTCCTACACTAATAGTACTTTGCGGATCCATATTTTTAATAGATATTACAAAATCTCCTCTATCAAAATCAACTTCCCCATCTTGACTTACATCATCTTCCTGCACACCAACATTTTCACTCTGCTCTTGCACAATATCAGGATCGCTCTTTTTACACCCTACCAAAGAGAGCAATACAACAGATAATGTACAAGATAGAATCCACGCAAAAAAACTCCTAATCATAGCTTACCCCACCGAATCCTTGCCTTATCCAACAGGCTTTGATAAAGAACATCATCTCTTTCAGGCCTCTGCATTTGCACTGGCAGCATCGATGCACCACGGTCACTATTTAAAAACTCTTTCTCTACTGCAAACTCCAAAAGAGGCCACCTATCTATTCTTGCTCGCCTAAATTCAGGTGAGTTTATCATCATATAGTATTGCGATATTAACTCCCCCTGCTGCTCATTATTATGCAAGAAAAAACTTTTTATCCATCTCCACTCAATTGCATATCTATTTTTTACAAATACTTTTTTGTTCTCATCATATGTTCTAAAATCTCCTTCTGCATTTCCTCTCTCAAATTGACTGCCTCCTACGCAAAACTGCCAGACATGAGTCATCTCATGCAACCAATTTGCAACGACAGCCAAAGCAGAATGTTCTTTAGAGAAATCATCTCGCCATGATCGAGGAAGAAATACAAATGGAAATCTTACAATTGAAGTATCTTTATAACTTGCTCCCAGCGCTCTAGCGCTGTCATTTATTAACCACACTTTATCATAGTGGATTTGATTTGAAAAATACTGCCGACATAATGCCACCTCACCAGACGTTAGCTTTCTAACCTTGACATTCTCAACAACACAAGATTTCCCGATATCTTTTTGATTGGTGCAAATATGTGCTTGCAACTTATAATCAATCCAAATATCTTTCTCATAAACACAATCTCTATATTCTTTCACAAGACTACTCCACAGGCTTAAATCTAATACGCTCGACCTTCTCAATTTCTTGAGACACTATTCTTTCTGTATTCCCATACTCATCTGTTTTTCCTTTAACTATTCGCCCAGAGTCCATCTTAATTTCATACGCCGCATTTCTCATTGGCTGCCCATCAAGATCTAACAGTTGAATCTTCTCGTCAAAGAACGCTCCTGGCATTACTGGTAAAGTAATAGGTGAACTCAAGCTCGTCCCCCCACTCCAATCATGGCTGGCCCCCTTGATGCTGACGGTGCCCGGCGCGTGCAGCTCGATCTTGCCGTCCTTGATCCGCACGTAAGCGCCGCCGCTGGTGAGCAGGATTTCCTGTTTGCCGTTGAGGTGGATTTTCTGTTTCACCGAGGTGATGGAGAGGTCTTGATCCGCCGTCAGCTCCATCGCGTCGCTCTGCGCCTGCACTTGCACCTTCCCCTTCGCCGCGATCAGCTTCAGCGCCACCCTGTCCTTCACCCCCGCCACGAACAGGCTGAGGTGCTGGCCGACGTTGTGGATCCAACGCCGGCCGGTGGTGTGGTTGGCGTCGCGTTGGGCGATGAGGTTCAGGTTTTGCCCGGCGGAGACGGTCTGGCTTTGCTCGGTCAGGCTGGCGATGCCGGCGGGGCCGGACAGCACCAGCAGCGGCTGCTGGCCGGCTTGGTCTTTCGCCGTTTTGCCGTCCTTGTCGGTGTTGCTGCCGGCTTCCCAGGCCTTCAGCGCCTCGGCGTGGTGTTGCAGGTGGCCTAGGGTTTTCTTTCCGGCTTTGGCGTTGTCCGGGCTGATTTCGTCGGGCCCGGTTTCCATGCTGTCGGCCAGTTGGCCGGCGGCGGTTTCGGCCAGCGCTTGCGAGAGGCTGAGGGCGGCGTCGAGCTGGCTCTGCGCGTGCTCGCGCGCCAGCTGTTTGCCGGATGCGCCGTTTTGCGCTTCGGTGGACAGCAGCAGGCCGTGGGCGGCGCGGATGGCGCCGTGCTGGTCGGTTCTGAGTTCGAAGCCGTCGCCGCGCGGCTGGGCTTTGCCGTTGCTTCTTGGGTGGGCGAGGTAGCCTTGGTTGAGCTGGGTCTTGCCCGCTTCGCTGGATAGCTTGGCGCGCACTTCGCCGGGGGTGTCGTCGAACAGCAGCTCGTTATAGTTTCCGCCCTGGTGTTCCTTGGATTTGATGCCGGACAGGGTCTTGTTGGCGGGCAGGCTGCCGGCGCCGCTGAAGTCGGGCGTCGGGTGGCTGCCGTTGTACAGCACGCCGGTGATGACGGGGCGGTCGATGTCGCCTTCGATGAAGTCGACCAGCACTTCCTGGCCGATGCGCGGGATGAACTGGTGGCCCCAGCCGGCGCCGGCCGACGGCATGGCGACGCGCAGCCAGCAGGAGGATTTGTCGTCGAGACCGGCGCCGATGGTGGGGTGTTCGTCGGGCCGCTGCCAGTGGAATTGCACCTTGATGCGGCCCTGGGCGTCGGTGTGGACTTCTTCGCCGGCGGGGCCGACCACGGTGGCGGTTTGCACGCCCAAGCTGGTGGGCTTGGCCGCGGCGGTGCCGGCGTAGGCCGGGGTCAGCGGGATGCCGCGGCGCTGGGCCTGGATCTGGCTGGCGAAGGGGACGGCCTGGCTGTCGCTGTCGGCCAGCAGGCTGGGGGCGAGGGCGCGCAGTTGCTGCGTCAGCTCGCTGGGCAGGTTGTTGCGCGCTTGCAGCGTCTGGCCGGTGACGACGAATTCGCGCTGTTCGTGGCTGTCGGCTTCGTGCGCCGGGTGGTCGTCCAGGCGGAACCATTGGCCGGCGGTGAGGCCGCGGACGGCGCCGCCGCCTTCGAATTGTTTGGCCTGCCGGTCGTGCGCCTGCTGGCGCAGCCGGGCGTAGTGGCTCAGTTGGTTGGCGTCGCCGGCGTAGTACAGGCCCTGCGGGTCGTAGTCCTGCAGGCTGGATTGCAGCGCCTGGCCGCCCTGGCCCTGGTCGATCTGGCTGCTGTCGCCGCTGTGCTGGGTGGACACCGGCTGGTAGTCGAAGCTGGCCAGCGCCACGTTGCCGGGGACGATCTGGCGGCTGGCATTCCAGTCGGTGAGGCCGTCCTCGTCTTCGGTGGCGTCGCTGCGGTGGAAGCGCACCCGTTCCACCTCGGCCGGCGGCAGGCTGTAGGCGTCGTCGAACACCACCAGCTTGACCTGCGGCGTGTCGCCGTCGACGTGCTCGAAGCGCCAGGCATAGCCCTCTTCATGCAGCAGGCGGACGATGAAGTCGTAGTCGCTTTCGCGGTATTGCAGGCAGTAGCTTCTGGGCTGCGCCGGGCCGACCTGGATCTCGATGGCCTGGCCGCGGGCGAAGGCCGGGTTGGCGGCCTGGTGCTCTTGCAGGATCTGCTGGACGATGTCGGGCACCGTCAGGTCCTGGAACACGCGCGAGGTGCGGCGGTGGCGCAGCAGCGCGAACGGCGGCTCGATGGTCAGCGCGTAGCGGGCGAAGCCGCCGTCGGCGCCGAGCAGGCGGGCCTGGGACACCACGCCGCAGCGGATGGTCTCCTGGCCCTGGGCGTCAGCGATGCCGAGGCGGGCGGATTGACCGAGCAGGGTCTTGAGTTCGATGGCGCCGTCGGGCGACAGGCAGGTCAGGGTGAAGCGATAGGGCCGGGACACGCCTTCCTCGCCGTCCAGGCTTTGCGGCAGCAGCTGCTCGGCCGCGACATGGCCGTCGCCCAGTTGCAGGGTGAGCTGGCGGCGGTCCTGGGTGAAGGCGGAGGCGAAGGAGGACAGCAGGTTGGTGAGGTCCATGGCGATGCGGGCAGGAATTTTGTTTTCACGGCGACAAAATTCCAATTGAGTTAATTAAAAAAGCATTATATGTCTCAGCAATACGCGTTAACAATTCTGCCATCTTAATTTGTCCAGCCATGCGACTTAAAAGCCAGACGCGGTCGGCACAGCCCTGCGCGCTGGCCATACGAAATCGGCCCGGCATCGCCGCCGGGCCGTTTTGGCAGACAAACCCCCGCCTCTCAAACCTGGCCGTAAACCGCGTTGCAGATATCGACGGTAAACTGCCCCAGCATGCCTTCCAGCAAGGTATTGGTCAGCGCCACCACACTGATGCGCTTGGCCGGATCGACAAACCACGAATGGCCGAACACCCCCGCCAACCGCCAGCTGCCCGGCGACTCCGGCGTATTGGCCGCCTGCGGATCGGTCAACACGGTGAAACCCAGGCCATATCCCCGGCCCGGCCAGGGGGCCAGCGGCAAGTCTCCAGTCTGGTTGCGACCCATTTCCGCGGCCATGGCGGCCGACAATAAAGGTCCGCCGCCGCTGCGCAGCGATTCCAGCAAGGTCATGAAATCACCCGCGGTTCCCACCATGCCGGCGCCGCCGGAGGGGAAGGCGTTGTGATCCAGCGCGCGGCCCGGGGCCAGGCTGACGCCGCGGAAGCCTTCCAGAATCGGCACCAGCTCCAGGTCGCGCATCCGCCGCGGCGCCGGCTGCTCGTTGACGTACACCGTGGTCAGACGGCGGTAATCGCTGGCGGCGAAGCGGGTGTCCTGCAGGCCCAGCGGCTCGGTAACCCATTTGCGCACCACTTCATGCAGATGGCTGCCCGTCGCGCGCTCCAGCACTTCGCCAAGCACGTCGGTCGCCAGCGAATAGATCCAGGCGCTGCCCGGCTCGGCCAGCAAAGGCGCTTGGCCCAGCCGTTCGATATTTTCCCGCAGCGACAGCACCGAATGGTCCATGCCGTCGGAAATGCCCATCTGCTTGTAAGGACCGCCTTGCTCGCCCTCCAGGAAACCGTAGCCGAGACCGGCGGTGTGCGTCAGCAGATGCCGGACGGTAATTTCCGGAATGCGGCCATCCGGCAAGGCCGGCGCAAAATGGGGCAGCCAACGGGTGACAGCGTCGTCCAGGCCGATGATGCCCGCCTCGACCATGGCCAGCGCCGCGGTGGACACGTAGACCTTGGTCAAAGAAGACAAGCGGAACAGGGCGTCCGCCGTCATCGGCCGTTCCGCCTCGCGGTCAGCCCAACCCTTGGCGCCTTGGTAGATCAGCTTGCCGTCGACGCTTACCAGCACCACCGCGCCGACCAGCCTCTGCTCGGCCAGCGCGCGATGGATGGCGTCGTCGATCCGCTCGGCGATACCGTATTGATGCACTCCCGGCTGCACTACCGGGTTGGACAATTCCGCAGTCAGCATAACTCTTCCTTTCTTAGCGATGTCATGGATGGCCTTTGCCAGTCACACCAGCATAAGGCAAGACCAAAAGCATAAAAACATGTTAGATTTCCATTTTATGCGGATAAATTTGTCCGCAATTCGAACGCCACCATGGAAAAACTCAACGGGATACACGTATTCGTACAAGTGGCGGAAACCTCCAGCTTCGTCGCCGCCGGACGCCAATTGGGCATCTCCGCCTCGGCAGTCGGCAAAAGCATCGCCAGGCTGGAGGAAAGGCTGGGCATACGGCTGCTGCAGCGCAGCACCCGGCACATGGCGCTGACCGCCGAAGGCGAGCTGTTTCTGCGCCGCTGCCAGCGCATCTTCGCCGAGCTGGATGCCGCGGAAAGCGAGCTGGCGCAAAGCGCCGACCGACCGCGCGGCCGGTTGCGCGTCAGCCTGCCGGACGGCAATCTGTTCAACCCCGCGCTGGCCGAATTCATGAGCCTCTATCCGGAGGTCGAGCTGGATCTCGACTACAGCGACCGGCTGGTGGACCTGATTGAAGAAGGCTTCGACGCCGCGATCCGCTCCGGCGAGCAACTGGACTCCCGCCTGCTGGCGCGCCGACTGGGCTCGTTCCGCCTGGTGCTGGTCGCCGCGCCGGGCTACCTGAGCGAGCGCGGCCGGCCGCAACGGCCGGCCGATCTGCAACGCCATGCCTGCCTGCAATACAAGTTTCCCAACAGCGGCAAACTGGCGCGCTGGCCGCTGCGCCCCCTCCCCGGCGAACCGGCCCCGCTGCTGCCCAGCACCGTGATCTGCACCAATAGCGAAGCGCTGATCTACCTGGCCCAGCGCGACAAAGGCATCGCCTGCGTGCCGGATTTCTCGGTGCGCGACGCGCTGGCGGACGGCACGCTGGAGCTGGTGCTGGACGACTTCATGGAGTCAAGCGGCACTATCCGCATCGTCTGGAGCTCCAGCCGCCAGATGCCGTCCCGGCTGCGCGCGCTGATCGACTTTCTCGCCGAGCGGGCGCTGCCGGACGGCCAGGCTTCCTAGCTCGCGCGCCAGCCTCCGCCCAGCGCCTTGTAGAGCGCCACCGCGCTGTTGAACAGATCCAGCCGGGCATCCACCGCGCTCAATTCGGACTGGAACGCGCCGCGTTCGGCATCCAGCACCTCCAGGTAAGCGGAGTGCCCGCTGTCATAGCGCAAAGTGGCCAGCCGCACCGCCCGCTGCAATGCCTTGACGCGCGCGGTTTCCGCATCGTTGACGCGCCGTGCCGCCGCCATGGCGCTCAAGGCGTCCGCCGCATCCTTGAACGCCAGCTGCACCGCCTTGCGGTACTGCGCTAACGCCTGCTGCTGGCCGGCGCTGGCCACGTCCACCGCTCCCGCCGTCTGCCCAAAGTTGAATACCGGCGCCGCCAGGTTGCCGGCAAAACTCCAGACATAGGCCGGCCCGCTGAACAACTGGCGCAAATCCGGGCTGGCGCTGCCCAGCGCGCCAGTCAGGCTGATGCTGGGAAAATAGGCCGCCTTGGCCACGCCGATGCGGGCATTGGCCGCCACCAGGCCAGCCTCGCTGGCGGCGATGTCGGGCCGGCGCGCCAGCAGGTCGGACGGCAAGCCGGAAGGCAAGGCCGGCGGCAGGCTCAGCGCATCCAGCGCCTGGCCGCGCGCGATTCCCTCGCCCAGCAACTGTCTGGGCTCGCGTCCCAGCAACACTCCCAGCGCGGTTTCGGTCTGCGCCACGCTGCGCTCGAACTGCGCGGCGCTGGCCTCGGCCACCGCCACCTCCGCTTCGGCCTGGCGCCAGTCCAGTTCCGACGCGTCGCCCTGGCGGAAGCGCTTCTCGTTCAGCGTCGCGGCGGCCCGGCGGTTGGCCAGCGTGCGCCGGGAGACTTCCAGTTGCGCATCGTAGGCGCGCAGCTGGAAATAGGTTTGCGCCACCTGCGCCGCCACCGCCAGCCTCAGGCCGTCGCGGCTGGCCTGGCTGGCGGCGGCGAGGGAAACCGCCGCCTCGCGCTCGCGCCGCAGGCGGCCCCACAGGTCCAGCTCCCACGATGCCCGCAGATTGAAATCGCGGCTGTCGTAAAGGCCGCCCGGCGCCGTGGCGGGCAGCGTCGCGCTGACGCGCTGGCGCTGGCTGTCGGCGGCGGCGTCCAGCCTGGGCAGCAGCTGGCTGCGGGCGATGCCGGCCAGCGCCTCGGCCTGCGCCAGACGGGCGTCCGCTTCGCTCAGATCCTGGTTGCGCGCCAGCGCGACGGCAATCAGCCGGTCCAGCTCCGGCTCCTGGAATTGCCGCCACCAGCCGGCCACGTCGGCCGCCGCCTGCGCCTGGCCGTCGGGCAACGCCAGCTGAGGGCGCTGGTAGTCGGGGCCCGCCGCGCAAGCCGCCAGGGCGGCGCTCAACGCGGCGGCGAGAAATAGCGGTTTAAACATTGAGCACCTCCTCCTCGGCCGCCGCAGCCGCCGGGGCTTTTTTATGGAATGCCTTCATGATCAGAATGAAGAACAAGGGAATGAAGAAGGTGGCGATGAAAGTGGCGGCCAGCATGCCGCCGATCACGCCGGTGCCGATCGAGTGGCGGCTGGCGGAGCCGGCGCCGCTGGAAACGGCCAGCGGCACGCAACCCAGCACAAAGGCCAGCGACGTCATCACGATGGGGCGGAAGCGCATGCGCGCCGCCTGCATGGTCGCCTGCACCAACTCCATGCCCTCGTCCAGCTTGAGCATCGCGAATTCCACGATCAGGATGGCGTTCTTGGCCGACAAGCCGATCAACGTCACCAGCGCCACCTGGAAGTAGATGTCGTTGGCGAGGCCGCGCGTCCAGTTGGCCACCAGCGCGCCGAACACCGCGAACGGCACGGCCAGCAACACCGCCAGCGGCAGGGTCCAGCGTTCGTACTGCGCCGCCAGGATCAAGAACACCACGACGATGCCGAACAGGAACACCTTGGCGGAGGAGCCGCCGGCCGCCTTCTCCTGCAGCGCGCTGCCGGTCCAGGCCAGCGCGTAGCCGTCGGGCAGCGTTTCCTTGGCCACCTGCTCCATCGCCGCCAGCGCCTCGCCCGAGCTGTAGCCCGGCGCCGGGCCGCCGATCAGCTTGGCCGACGGATACAGGTTGTAGCGCTCCAGCACTTCCGGACCGGTGCTGCGCTGGATGTCCAGCAGCGCCGTCACCGGCACCATGGCGCCAGAGGTGGAGCGCACGAAGACCTTGGCCAGGTTGTCGCTGTGGCTGCGGTAGGAGGCTTCCGACTGCAGCTGCACGCGGAAAGTCCGGCCGAACTTGTTGAAGTCGTTGACGTACAGCTCGCCCAGCGTGCTTTGCAGGGTATCGAACACGGTGTTGATCGGCACGCCGAGCGCCTTGGCCTTGGCCCGGTTCAGCTCGATATACACCTGCGGCACCGACGCCGAATAGGTGGTCTGCACGCCGGCCAGCTCCGGCCGCTTGGCCGCGGCGGCGAGGAATTGCCGCGACACGCCTTCCAGCTCGGCCGGCGACGCGCCGTTGCGGTTCTGCAGATAGCCTTCAAAACCGCCGGTATTGGACATGCCGGAGATCGGCGGCGGATTGACCGCGAAAATGAAGCCGTCGCGGATGCCGGCGCCGGTCTTGGCGAAGATGTCGCCGACCACCGCTTGCGCCGACTGCGCCGCGCCGCGCCTTTCCTCCCAGGGCTGCAGCTGGATGAAGGAGACGCCGGCATTGGTCTTCTTGCCGCCGGTGACGATGTCGAAGCCGGACATCGACAGCATGTCCTTCACCGCGGGATTGCGCGAAACCAGATGGTCCAGCTTGTCCATCACCTTGGCGGTGCGCTGCAAGGATGCGCCGTCGGGCAAGAAAGCCGCCGCGATCACATAACCCTGATCCTCATCCGGCGCCAGGCTGGTGGGGATGGCGCGGAACAGCCATGCCGACACCAGCAACAGCAGGCCGAACAGCGCCAGGCCCAGCGCGCTGCGCCTCGACAGGAACGCCACGCCGCGCACGTAGCGGCCGCCCACGGCGTCGAAGTTGCGGTTGAACCAGTCGAAGAAGCGATTGCGGCTCTGGTGCCCCGGCCGCAGGATCAGCGCGCACAGCGCCGGGGTCAGCGTCAGCGCCACCAGGCCGGAAATGCTGACCGAAATGGCGATGGTGATGGCGAACTGCTTGTACATCTGGCCGGCGATGCCGCCGAGGAAAGCCACCGGCACGAATACCGAGCACAACACCAGCACGATGGCCACCACCGGCCCGGACACTTCTTTCATCGCCTGGAGGGTGGCCTCGGTGGCGGAAACCTTCGCCTCGCTCATGATGCGCTCGACGTTTTCCAGCACCACGATGGCGTCGTCCACCACGATGCCGATGGCCAGCACCATGCCGAACAGCGTCAACAGGTTGATGGAGAAGCCGAAGGCGTACATGCCGGCGAAAGTGCCGACGATGGACACCGGCACCGCCAGGCACGGGATCAGCGTGGCGCGCCAGTTCTGCAGGAACAGGAACACCACCAGGAATACCAGCGCCATCGCTTCGGCCAGCGTTTTGTACACTTCCTCGATCGACACCTCGACAAACTTGGTGGAATCGAACGGGATGCGGTATTTCAGACCGTCGGGGAAGCGGCCGGACAACCTGGCCATCGTGTCCTTGACCGCTTTGGCCGTTTCCAGCTGATTGGCGCCCGGCGCCAGGAAAATCCCGATCGGCGCCATCGGATCGCCGTTGATCTTGCCGTTGAAGTCATAGTTCAACGCGCCCAGCTCCACCTTGGCCACCTCCTTGAGCAATACCGCCGAGCCGTCCGGATTGGCCCGCACGATGATGTTGGAAAACTCCTCCGGCGTGCTCATCCGCCCGCGGGTGGTGACGGTGTAGGTAAAGTCCAGCGCCTGGTTGCTGGGCTCGGCGCCCAGCTTGCCGGCGGCGAACTGCGCGTTCTGCTCGCGGATGGCGGCGACCACGTCGCTGGGCGTCAGCTTCAACTGCGCCAGGCGATCGGGCTTGAGCCAGATCCGCATCGAATAGTCGCGGCCGGCGAAGTTGATCACGTCGCCGACGCCGGGAATGCGCTTGAGTTCGTCCACCACGTTGAGCAGCGCGTAGTTGCTCATGTACAGGGTGTCGTAGCGCCCCTTCTCCGCGTACAGCGCGATCACCTGCAGGAACGCCGCAGACTGCTTGCGCACCGATACGCCCTGGCGCCGTACCTCTTCCGGCAGCTGCGCCAGCGCCGACTGCACGCGGTTGTTGACGTTGATGGTGGCCTGGTCCGGACTGGTGCCGATCTTGAACGTGGCGTTCAGCGTCAACTGGCCGTTGCTGGCGCTGATGGACTGCACGTACAGCATGTCGTCGACGCCGTTGATCGCCTGCTCAAGCGGCGCGGCCACGGTATTGGCGATCACCTCGGCCGAGGCGCCGGGATAGCTTGCCACCACCTGTACTTGCGGCGGCACGATCTGCGGGTACTGCTCGACCGGCAGCACGCCCATCGCCGCCACCCCCGCCAGCATGATGATCAGCGAGAGCACACAGGCGAAGATCGGTCGGCGGATCAAAAAGGAGGAAAACATATTGCGAGGCTCCAGTATTAGCTGCGGGAAGACGCGCCGGTTGCGGCCGGCTCAGGGCTGATCTGCACCAGCGCGCCGGGCCTGAGCTTCACCAGATTGTCCAGCGCCACCCGGTCGCCGGCCTTCAGCCCCTTGTTGATCAGCACATTGAGGCCCTGTTCCTGTCCGGCCTCCACCGGGCGGAGCTGCACCCGGTTGTCCGCGCCCACCACCCAGACCGCCTTGCCTTGCTGGCTGGTCAGCACCGCCCGTTGCGGAATGGCGATGGCCTGGGCGCGGTAAGCGCCTTGCAGCAGCACCGTCACGAACTGACCCGGCAGAATCCGTCCGTCCGGATTGGCCAGGCTGGCGCGCAGGCGCACGGTGCCGGTGGAGGCGTCCACCAGGTGGTCGGTAAAGTTGAGCGAGCCGCTGCGTTCGAAACGGCTGCCATCGGACAGCCGCAGCGACACCTTGAAGCCGCCGCCGTGGAATTTCAGCGCGCCGGACGACTGCTGGCCGCGCAGCGCGTCCAGATCCGCCTCCGGCACGTTGAAATTGACATAGATCGGATCGTTCTGGCTGATCTTGGTCAGCATGCTGGCGTCGGCGCTGCCGCCCACCAGGCTGCCCTCGGAGCGGACCTCGCGGCTGGTCAGGCCGGAAATCGGCGCCGACACCCGGGTATAGCCCAGGTTGATCTGCGCCTCCTTCACCTTGGCTTGCGCCGCCATCACCTGGGCGCGGGCGGCTTCCCGATTGGCGGCCGCCTCGTCGAAATCCTTGCGGCTGAGCGCGTTCTCGCGGAACAGCGGCTGCACGCGGTCGTAATTCTGCTGCGCGCGGGTCAGCTCGGCCTGCCGGTCGCGCAGCGCGGCGACAGCCTGCTCCAGCGCGATCTGGAAAGGCGCCGGGTCGATCTGGAACAGCGGATCGCCCTGCCGCACCGGCTGCCCCTCGGTGAACATCCGCTTCTGCAAGATGCCGCCCACCCGGGCCCGCACCTCCACTTCGCGCGATCCGGCCGACTGGCCGACATACTCGTACGCGACATCGACATTGCCCGGCGCCACCTGCTGCACCGAAACCGGCACCGCAGGCGCCGGCGCCTGCGCCGCCGCTTGCGCCGCGCCCAGATCCTTGCCGCAGCCGGCCAATGCCAGCGCGGCGGCCAGCGGCAGCAACGACGCCGCGACACGTCCCTTCAAAAACTTATCCATATGCACCCCGGAACTAAATAATTTTCATTAGCATTGATTTGGCGCGGGCCGCCTCTGCGGCGTCGCCCGCTCAGGCGTCGGCCGATTGCAGCCTGACCGCGGCGGCGCGCGGGCGGCTCCAGTACCGCATCACCGGCCGCTCCACCAGCGCGTACAGCAACCAGCCGGCCAACAGGCTGGCCAGGAAGGCCGCCAGCACCACCAGGGTCGCAGTGGCGGGCTCGAAACGGCGGCCATCCAGCCAGGCGCTAGCCAGATCCAGCACCAGCATATGCACCATGTAAAAGGCAAACGACACTTCACCCAGCCACACCATGCGCCGGCCGTTGAAGCCGGTGGGGCGCCGCTGCGCGTCGGCCGCCGCCGCCGCGGTGATCAGCAAGGCCACCGGAATCACCGTGGCCGTGCTCAGTCCGTACAAAAACGGCACTTCCCGCGCCAGCAGATAACCGCCCAGCAACAAGCCCGCCGCGGGCAGCAGGCCCAGATCCGGCCATTTGCCGGCCCGCAGGATGCGCGCCATCAGCATGCCCAGCACAAACTCGAACATCCGCAACGGCGGGAAAAAATACGATAGCCACCACTGCTGCAGCGAAATCGGCAGGCCCGGCCCCTTGGGCGTGGCCGGCACCCAGCTGTCCACCGCCAGCTGCACCGCGAACAGCGCCAGCACCGCCGCCGCCGCGCACGGCCACAGCCGTCCGGCCGGAATGCGCGCGATGCGCTGGTTCAGCCACGGGAAGGCCAGGTAGAACAGCAGCTCGCAGCACAGCGACCAGGACGGGCTGTTGACGCCCATGAACACCTCCGGGCGCGGCACCCACGACTGCAGCAGCAGCAGATTGCTGAGCCAGACCCTGGGGTCGACGAACACATTCCCCATGCACACCATCATCAGCAGCCAGGTGAAGAAATGGTTGGGGTAGATCTTCAGCAGGCGGCGCCGGATGAAGCCGCCGGCGGAGTCGTCCGCCCGCGCCGACCAGGTCATCACGAATCCGCTGAGCACGAAGAAGAACGACACGCCCAGCCAGCCGGCCTTGCTGAAGATGGACTGAAACAGCTGCGCCGCGCCGCTGTCCTGATAAGGGTTGAATTTGACGGCTGCCAGCAACGAGGCGTGAAACAGAAACACCAGCGCCGCCGCGACGAATCGCATGCCGGTCAACGAGGGCAGGCGCGGCGCCGGGCCGTTCGGCGATTGCAAGTACGTCACGATGCGTAGCCCTCTACCGATGTGAAATGAGACCGGTAGTAGGCAAGCGCGTCGCCGCGTCCATGCTCGACCGCCTTCACCTCGCCGAATACCATGGTGTGGTCGCCTTTCTGATACGTGTCCTCCAGCCGGCAGTGAATGGCGGCCGCGGAATCCCCCAGCACTTGCGGCGACACCGGGCTGGCCGGCTGCTTGGCGAACATCAGCGCCTCCTCGGCCTGGGGCCGGGCCAGGAAATACACGCTGAATTGCCTGGCGTCGCGCACCTTGCCCAGGAAGCGGGAATGGTTCTTCAGCGAAAACTGGATGATGGGCGGCACCAGCGAAACCGAACTGAACGAATTGATGGTGATGGCGATCTTGTCGTCGCCCTCTTCCAGCACCGCCAGGCAAACGCCGGTCGGGAAGCGCCCCAGCGTGCTCTTGTACTCTTGTTGCCAATGTTGGCCGTCACATTCGATGTGATGCTTTTTCAAGACTTCCATAGCTTTCTCCCTGCCTATGCTGCCGACGCCGCGCCGGACTCGCCGCCGGCCTGTTCCGGCGGCATCCGGTCAGGCGGTCACGCCGCCATCGACGACAAAGTCATGCCCGACGAAGAACGAGGCATCGCCGGAGCAGATCCACAAAATGGTCTGCACCACCTCTGACAAGCGTCCCACCCGGCCGATGGGGATGATGCCGCCCAGCCGCTTGCCGCGCTCCTCCTCGGTTTCGCCCTCCAGCAGCGACATCGGGGTGTCCAGCGCCGCCGGGCTGACGGTGTTGATGCGGATGCCCTGCTGGATGCACTCCTTGGCCGCCGTGCGCGTCAACGCCTCGATGCCGGCCTTGCTGGCGCCGTAAGCGGCGGTGCCGGGCATCGCGAAATGGCCGCCGACGATGGACGACAAATTGACGATCACCCCTTCGCCCCGTTCCTGCATCAAGCCGATCTCCGCCCGCATGCAGCGCCAGGTGCCGTTCAGATTGGTGTCGATGATGCGGCGCCAGGCGGCCTCGTCCTGTTCGGCCACCAGGCCGGTTTCCCAGATCGCCGCATTGTTGACCGCGATGTCGAGCCGGCCATAGCGGCGCCGTATCGCCTCGAACAACCCGTCCACCTCATGCGGCAGCGAAATATCGGTCGAGTGCGACAGCGCCTGCGCGCCGGCCGCCTCGATTTCGTCCTGCACCGCCTTCAGCTTGTCCTCGTTGCGGCCGGCCAGCACCACCGCCGCGCCTTGTCGCGCCAGTTCCAGCGCCAGCTCTCGCCCCAGGCCGCTGCCAGCTCCCGTCACCAGCGCCACCTTCCCTGCGAATTTCGTATCCATTGCTTTCATTTCCATTCAGATGCGGCGCCCGGCGCCGGGAGCATCCCGGCCCGGCGCATGCCGCGATTCAGCGGGTCGCGCCCGCCAACCTTGCGCGCACGCCTTCCGCGCTGTGACGGCGCAGGAAAGGCAGCACGCTGACCAGACCGGCGATGGCCAGCGCCACCCCCACCCACAGCGGCGCGCGCAGACCGTGTCCGGCGCTCATCACCGAGCCGCCGGCCCAGGAGCCCACCACGATGCCGACATTGATGACGGCGGTATGCACGGTGTTCACCAGCGGGCCGTTGTTGGCGACGCGCATCACGCGGATCGCCATCGCCGGATTCATCGGCAGGCCGACCAAGCCCAGCAGCGCCACCGCGACGATGGTCACCGCCTGCGATTCGGCCTTGAGCGCGAACAGCGCCAGCAGCGAGATCAGGATCACCAGCCCGACGGCCAGCACGCCCATGGTGTGCTTGTCGGCCAGGCGGCCGGTGATCATGGTGCCGACGATGGTGGCCAGGCCGTAGCAGGCGAACAGCGCCGGCACGGTAGCGGTGGAGAAGCCGCTCACCTCGGTGAAAATCGGCGCAAAGTAGGTGAAGGCGGCGAAAGTGGCGCCGATGATCAGGCCGCTGGTGCCGTAAGCGGCCCACAGATCGGCATTGCGGAAGGCGGCGAACTCCTGCTTCAGGCTGATCTCGGCGGCCTTCGGCGATTTGGGCACCTGCACCGCGATCACCAGCCCGCAGAACAGCATCATCCCGGCCACGATCCAGAAGCTGGCGCGCCAGCCCAGATGCTGGTCGATCAGCGTGGCCGCAGGCAGGCCGACCACCGACGCCACCATCAGCCCGCCCAGCACGATGGAGGAGGCGCGGCCGATCCGCTGCGGGCCGACGATGTCGACGCACACCGCCAGCGAGACGCCGAAGAACGCCGACTCGGCTACGCCGGACAACACCCGCGACGCCAGCATCACTTCATAGCTGTGGGCGGTGGCGCCGATCAGCTGGCTGACGAAGAACAGCGCCACCAGCGTCAGCAGGGTGTTCTTCTTGGACGCCTTGAGCAGCATCACCGTCAGGATGGGCCCCCCCACCACGATGCTGGCGGCGAAAGCCGACACCAGGTACCCGATGGCCGTCAGGGAAACGCCGAACTGCGCCGCCAGCGACGGCATCATCCCGGCTACCATGAACTCCGACGTGGTCATGGCGAAAATGCTCAAACCCAACACATAGATTGCCAATGGCATGGCTTTACCTTTCTTTATTCAAGTCAATGCTCAGGCGGGCTGCGCCGCTTGCGACACCTGGAAACGCAATCCCGCCTCGATCGCCCGCGCGGTGCTTTCCTCATCCGCCGGCGGCGGCGGCAAGCCGTCCTGGGCCGGCACCCCGGCCGCCAGGAAGAACTCCTCCACGCCCGCCGGGGTATAGAAAATCAGCATCCGCACCGGGTCCGCGCTGCGGTTGTGGAAGGCATGCGGCGTGCCGCGCCGGACGAACACGCGCCCCCCCGGCCCCACCTGGTACTTCGCGCCGTCGGCCATGATCTCCAGCTCGCCGTCCAGCACGACGAACAGCTCGTCGACATCGGCGTGGGCGTGCTCCGGCGGCCCGCCCGCCGGCGGCACCAGCGCGTCCAGCAAGGTCATGGTTCCGGCGCTGTGGGCGGCATCCAGCAAAATCCGGTACTCGTCCCCGCTCATCCACACGCGCTGGCCGCTGCCGGCAGGCAGGTAGGCGTGGCCGGGGCCGTCGGCGCGTCGCGCCGACAGATCGTTGTCGGTGTTGTCTTGCATCAGGTCTGCTCCAAACAAGAAAATGGGAGAGCGGGCGGAACAGCGCCGCCCGCGCCGGCTCGCTTACAGGAACGGATTGTCCGGCTGGCCGCCCAGCATCAATTCGCCGCATGTCTGCAAAATCATGTCCTGCGCCACCGCGTGCTGGCACATGGTGTTGGTGTCGCGCAGCCAGCGATCCAGCGGCGAGCTGGCGCGGTATATGGCGGCGCCGCCCACGGTGTCGAACAACCTGGCGACGATGGCGCGCGCGGTGCCGAAGGCATGGTGGCGCGCCAGCGCGGCCGAAACCCGCTCCCCGGTGCTCAGCGGCTGTCCGGCCGACAGCTTTTCCCACTGCCGCTCCAGGCTGGCGAACACCCCGCTGCGGGCCGCGTGCAGCTCCATCTCGGACTGGGCCAGCGCAGTCTGGATGCGGTAGCTCTGCGGCCACGGCAGCTGCGTCACCCGGTCGAAACGGCTTGCCGCCAGCTCGCGCACGTGGTCTATCGCCGCGCGCGCCACGCCCAGCGGCACGCCGGACATCTTGCGCAGGATGGCGTCCGGCGCGATATGCAGCGGACCCTCGCGGCGCGGTTCGCGGAAGGAGAAGGAACGCTCTTCCGGCACGAACAGATCGACGGCGGCGTAGTCGCGGCTGCCGCTGCCAGCCAGGCCGGTGGTATGCCAGGTATCGCGGATCTGGTATTCATCGGGACGGGCGTACATGATCCGCCACTCGGGCTTGCCGTTCTCGGCCAGCACGGGTTCGCCGTCCTGATAAACGGCGCAGCCGGCCGCCAGCCAGTCGCAGTGGGTGCTGCCGCTGCCGAAGCGCCAGTTGCCGGTCACCCGGTAACCGCCGGCCACGCGCTCGGCGCGGCCTTCCGGGTGAATCCAGCCGGCGGTGATCATGTCCAGCCGCGGAAACATCTCCCGCGCGGTTTCCTCGCGCAGATAGCCGGAGTAGATGCCGGAGTCGGCGCCGATCATGCCGCACCAGCCGGCGGAGGCGTCGCCGATGGCCAGCGCCTCGATCACCTCGGTCTGCTGCATCGAATCCAGCTCGGGCCCGCCCCAGGACTTGGGCATCGCCATGCGGAACACGCCGGTGCCGCGCAGCAGCTCCACCACGTCCGCCGGCAAGTGGCGGTTCTGCTCGATTTCCGCCGCGCGCTGGCGCAGCACCGGCGCCAGTTCGCGGGCGCGGGACAGAATCCGCTCCGCCGTCCATTCGTCGGCGGCCGCCTGACCCATGTTTTCTTTTTCCAGATAAGCCATTCCAGTCACTCCCTGCGAAATGAAATTCGATAATGCGTTTTCGATGGCCGGCGCTGGCCGGCGGAGTTCACGCGTAGCGGCCCGGCGCGATCACCGCGCGCGGGTCCAGCATCCCCTTGATGCCGCGCACGAAGTCGCGCGCCGCCTGATCGGGGCTCAGGCCGTCTATCCAGTCCTGGTGATCCACATCCAGCCGATACGGGATGAAGCCGGCGGCGGAGAACAGCTGGTACAGGCGGTCCAGCGCCTGGTGGGCGCGGCGCGCCTCGTCGGCGTTGCGCTCGAACTTGATGGCGACCACGTAGTCGATGACGTCGGAGTTCAACGCGTTGATGGTGGCGCCGCAATGCACGCCGGTCTCGTCGTATACCTGGGCCAGCAGCCGCTGGGCCCGGTCGATGGCTTCGCCGTGGAAGGGGATCAGCGGCAGGAAGAACAGCCAGCCGCGGCCCGCGGCGTCGATATTTTCCGCATCCTGCCCCAGCGTGGCCTGCAGCAGCGTGTCGTTGCGGCTGGGATCGCCGGCGTAGGCGCTGGCGACCATCTCGGCCACCACGTTGCCGCTCAGCCGCGGATCGCGCTGATCCGAATGCGATACGTGCAGGAACAGGCCGGAACGGTTTGCCTCGTCGAGGATCACCGTGGTCATCGCCTCCACCACGGCAGCGGTGCCGTCCACGCAGACATGGGTCAGGTATTCGCCGATGCCGCCGCCATACAGCGCGCCGGCGGTCGCGTCGTAGACCTTGAGCACGCCGCGCACCATTCCCTGGGCGCTCCAGCGCTGCAGCACATCGATCGCCTCGGCCAGCCGTTCGCGGGCGAAGCTCAGGCGCACCACGCGCAGCGCCTCGGGGCGCGGCATCAGCCTCACCACCGCCGCCGTCACGACGCCCAGATTGGATTGAAAGAACAGCTGCAGCGGCGACGGCCCAAGCCCGTACGGATACACCGGGGAGGGGCGCTCGGCGTCGGGCCACCAACCCACCCTCATCACCTCGCCATCGGGCAGCACTACTTCCAGACCCACCAGGTCTTCCACCCGCTGGCGGCGCAAGCCCACTCCCCTGTCCACGCCGTTGCCCAATACGCTGCTGTGGGCGGAGGAGGCGGTGACATTGATCATGCGCGGGCTTCCCGCCAGCAATGCCGCCAGCTGGCCCTGGGTGACGCCGGGCTCCACCACCGCCCAGCCGGCATCCAGATCCAGCGCCCGCACCTGCTTCAGGCCGGACAGGTCCAGCGCGAGCGAGGCGTCCTGCGCCGCCTCCCGCGAGCCCAGCCCCCAGTTCCGGCCGGTGCTGAGCGCATGCAGGGCCACGGATTCCTCGCTCTGCGAGGCCAGGCGCAGCACGTCGCGCACCTGCTCCACGCTATTCGGGCGGATCACGCCCTTCCGCGAGCGCGGCCGGTACATGCCGACGTTGTCGTCGCCGGCGACCTGCGCCACCAGGCCTGCCAGCCAGGTTTTGAACGGTTGTCCGCCTGCCATCAGCATTTCACTCAGCGATGCGTCTTGAAGTTGATCTTGTGTCATCACATTCCATCTTTCTTGATCTAAGGTAAGCAAACTAGGCGATGCCGCCCGCGGCTCAGCTGGCGATGACCAGCGGCACGTCCGGTTCCAGATAGGCGGGATTGACGCGAACGAAATGCAATTCGTCGCTGAAGCTGCCGTCGCTATTGCGCAGCCGGGATTTGCGCATGCCGTCGAAGCGGAATCCGCCGGCTTCCGCCACCGCCCGCGACGCCACGTTGCCCGGTTTGACGCCGAGCTCCAGCCGCACGTAGCCCGCTTGTTCGAACGCCCATTGCGACAGCAGCTGCAGCGCCCGCGAGGCAAAACGGCGGCCGCGGAACGACGGCAACACCCCGTAGCCGACATCCGCCACCTGCGGCGGCACCACCGCGCGCAGGACGATGCGCCCGGCCACCTCTCCGCTTTCGCAATCGACAATGCTGAAAAACGCATTCGGCCCGACCAGCCATTCCAGCGCGGCCTTCTCGACCCGGCTGGCGATATCGCAGCGCGACAGCGGTTCGATCAGCGACCAGCGCCTGGCCTCGACATTGGTCTGTTCGGCCAGCAAGGCCTCCACGTCGGCCACCGCCGCGACCCGCAAGGTGACGACGCCGTCGCTCAGCCCCTCGGGAGGCAAATCGGGAAAAACCTGCCGCAATGGCGTGCCGGCATCTTCGGGCAGCCTGGCGAACATGCCGCCGCTCTCCAGCCCGTGCAGCGTGGCGATGGCGCAACGCTGCACGCCCTCATAGCGGAAGCCGCAAGCCAGCGCGGTCTTGGCGCGATGGATGTCGCCCAGTCCGCACACCAGCTCCACCCGCGCGGCCCCGCACTCCAGAATCCAGCCGGCCAACGCGCCCAGCACTTCGGCCTCATAGCCCTGGCCGGCAAAAGCGGGATACAGGGCGTAATCGATCTCCACCGCCGCGGTGCGGGCATCGGTCAGCTTGACCAGCGCGGAACCCGCGATCGTGTTGTCGCGCACCCGGGTGATGGCGAACTCCGCCACCGGCAACGCCCGCGGGTGGGCAATCGCGCTTTTCAGGGCGGCCATCGCGGCATTGGCCTGATGGAAAGGGTCTGCCTGGAGCATCGACTGCTGAAAGCGGCTGTCTTGTATCGCCGCGTATAATTCATGCACCTCTTTGACACGCCAGGGACGCAAGGCCAGATTGTCCGTATTGATCAGCACGGACTCGATATGCAGTTCAGCTAGCTGAGCCATCGTGTCAGTACCCCACCCACCATCCAGTCGATTGCCCCTGCCCGCGTCTAGCCAGCGCTTGTGAAATCCACTTCATTCATGCCACCCCATTCAAGTGAAAACGAACCGATCTCGCCGGAAGATGGCTGTGCGCCCTCTCCCGTCTCCCACCTCCGCGCAGCGCCCTGCTCGCCAGATGCGCGACAAAAACATCGCGGCATGCGGACGAAAGCCGGCCTTTGCTAGACAAGCATGGCGCTAGCTGGTAATTTTTGTAGCAGCTGATACATAAATCGAAATATGCCGCCCAAATATCTAAATGTCAACTATTTATGTAGTGGAAAGTAAAGAAAGGAAAAATATATGAGCGTCAGAGGACGACCGCGCAGCTTCGACCGCGAGCAGGCGCTGCGTTCGGCCATGCGCGTCTTTTGGGCCAAGGGCTATGACGCCACCCAGCTGGCGGAGCTGACCAAGGTGATGAACATCAAGCCGCCCAGCTTCTACGCGGCTTTCCGCTCCAAAGAAGCCATCTTCCGCGAAGCGGTGGAGCTGTATCTGCACTCGGAAGGCTCCGCCAGCATGCGCGCGCTGGCGAGCGCGGCGACAACGGCCGAAGCGATACATGGCATGCTGCTGGCCAGCGTGGATACGGTGCTGGCCTCCCCGGGGGCCAACGGCTGCCTGCTGATCCTGGGCCTGGTCAATTGCGAACCGGACAACGTCGCGCTGCAGGACTATTTGCGGCAAATCCGCCAACACACCATCCAGCTGATACAAAGCCGGCTGGAAGACGGAGTAGGCAAGGGAGAGCTGCCCGCGGACGCGGACTGCAAGCAATTGGCAAACTTCTATTTCACCGTGATACAGGGCATATCGCTGCAGGCGCGCGATGGCGCCGACCGCGCCAGCCTGATAGACACCGTCAAGCTGGCGATGAAGTGCAACTAAGCCCGCCGCCGGCGGACGCCGGCCGGGAATCCGCTGGCGAAGCGGCCAGCCTCACAGGAACTGCCAGCCATACCCGTTTGCCGAGCGGCCGACCCGCCCGGCCGACGACGCGCCGAAGTGGGCGGTGAACACGGTGGCCTGATGTTCGCAGGCATAGTCCAGCAGCCAGCGGCGCGAGGTGCGCGCGCCGTCCTGCTCCCGGCAGAAGGCCGAGTTCCATTCCGGGTGGTAGACCTGCGCCGGCGAGTGCATGGCGTCGCCGCTGAAGATGGCGGTTGCGCCGGCCGAATGCAGCGTGATCGACATATGGCCGGCGCAGTGGCCGGGCGTCGGGTGAAAATGGAAGGCGTCTGCGTAATCGGCGCCGGCCGCGGCGATGCCGACGGCCTGGCCGCTGGCCAGCACCGGCGCCACGCTGTCGTCAAACACCACGCGGCGCTTGTCGGCCTCCGGCGTGGCGAAGAAATCCAGCTCGCCCTGCGGCATCGCGTAGCGGGCATTCGGAAAAGTCGGCACCCAGCGGCCCTCCGCCAGCCGGGTATTCCAGCCCACGTGGTCGGCGTGCAGATGGGTCAGCAACACATGGTCGACATCCTCCGGCTGGATGCCCAGCGCGGCCAGCCGCTGCAGAAACGGCGTGCGCAGCCGGTGGAACAGCGCGTTGAACGGCCGCTCCTTGTCATTGCCCAGGCCGGTGTCGATCAAATACACCTTGCCGCCCAGCTCCACCACCCAGGTATGCACGCTGAGAATGATGTGCTCGCCGCTGGCATCGAACAGCTCGCGCAGCTGCGGCTGCTCGTCCAGCGCGGCGTCGCGCCAGTCGGCGTACAGATAGGCCGGGGTGATGCCGGTGAGCAGGGTGTCGGTCACGCGGGTCACGCGGGCATTGCCGATGGTGTAGGTGTGGGCGTTCATCTGGTTTCTCTGGTCGGTTGGCGGCATGTCCGCGCTAGGCATGTCCCTACTATCCCGGAAACTACCAATGCATTCCAATACCGTATTATGATTTTGTGATAACTTAAAAGCATCATAAAACCGAAAACACCAGCATGGAGCTGCGGCATCTGCGCTATTTCGCGGCGGTGGCCGAACACGCCAGCATCCGCGCCGCATCGGAGACACTGCACATCAGCCAGCCCGCCATCACGCGCCAGATCCAGGATCTGGAGGGCGAGCTGGGTTTCGCGCTGTTCGCGCGCTCGCCGCGCGGGCTGCGGCTGACGCCGGCCGGCGACAGCTATCTGCGCGATGTCCACGCTATCCTGGCGGCGCTAGACGCCGCCGGCCAGCGCGCCCGCCGCGTCGCCGGCGGCGCGGCCGGACAGCTGCGGCTGGGCTATGTGGAAAACACCGGCTGGGATGGCCCGGTGCCGCAGGCGCTGCAGCGTTTCCAGGCGGAAGCGCCGGAAGTCGCCGTCGAACTATCGGCGCTGAACAGCCCGGAACAGCTGGCCGCCATCGCCCGCCATGCGCTGGACGGCGGCTTCATCTACCAGCTGGAGCCGCTGCCGGACGGTTTCGCCTCCCTGCCGCTGCGGCAGCAGGACGTGGTGCTGGCGCTGCCGCGCGCCTGGCGGATAGAACATGACGAGACGCAGCCGTTCGACCTGCGCGCGCTGGCCGGGCGGCCTTTCATCGCCTTTCCCCGCGCCGTCTACCCCGAATACCACGACCGCCTGTTCAGCGCCTGCCTGCAAGCCGGCGTCCGGCTGAACGTGGTGCAGGAGCAGCCGACCGAGGCGGCGATGCTGGCGCTGGTTTGCGCCGGGGTCGGCGCCGCCATCGTCAACGCCGCCAACCTGGCGCGGCCGCCGGCGCAGGCGCGGTTTTACCGGCTGCGAAACCTGTCGGTGCCGCTGCCGCTGTGTTTCGTCTGGCGGCGCGAGGCCGGCAATCCGGCGCTGGCGCGCTTCGTCGACAGCTTGCGGCAAACCATCGACAGCGCGCGGCCATAGCCGCAACGCGCCTGAACCCCGCGCGGCGGCAATAAAAAAGCGAGGCGGTCTATCGCCTCGCTCTTGCCGGTCCGCCGCCTGCCGGCTTACAGCTTGAAGCGCCCGATCAGCGACTCCAGCTCCTCGCCCAGCCGCGCCAGCGCCACCGTGGCCTGTTGCGCCTGCTCGATGGAGCCGTCGGTCTGCAGCAGCATGGTGTGGATGTTTTCGATGTGGCGGGCGATTTCCTGGCTGGCGCTGGACTGCTCGGCGGTGGAGGCGGCGATGTCGCCCACCGACTGCACCACCTGCAGCGCGTGGCCGCTGATCTGCTGGATGGACTGCGACGATTCGCCGGCCAGCCTCACACCCTGGTCCACCTGTTGCAGCGCGCCGCCCATGCTGTCGGACGCCTGCGCGGTGTCGCGCTGCATGGTCTGGATAACGCCGGAGATTTCCAGCGTGGCCTGGGCGGTGCGCTCGGCCAGCTTGCGCACTTCGTCCGCCACCACCGCGAAGCCGCGGCCCTGCTCGCCGGCGCGCGCCGCCTCGATCGCCGCGTTCAAGGCCAGCAGATTGGTCTGGTCGGCGATGTCGCGGATCACCGACACGATGCCGGAAATCTGGTCGGAGCGCTGCTGCATGCCGCCCAGCACATCGGCCAGCTGGCGCACGGTGCTGGCGATGCGGCCGATTTCCGCCGCGGTGGCGTCGACATTGGCCGCCGCCTGGCCGGACAGGGCGTCGGCTTCGCGCGCGCGCAGCTCTGCCACCCGCGCCGATTCGGCGATGTGGCTGACGCTGACCGACAGCTGCTCGACGCTGGCGGCGGTGGCGTTGGCGGCTTCCGCCTGGCGGGCGGAGCTGCCGCGGATCTGGTCCACTTCGCCGGATAGCTGGCGCACCGAGCCCAGCACGTCGCCGGCGTGGCGGCGCACGTCCAGCATCATGTGGCGCAAAGAGCCGGTGAAGGTGTTGAAGGCGCCGGCGGCCTGGCCGATTTCGTCGCGGCTGGCGATGGCCAGTTCGCGGGTGAGGTCGCCGCTGCCGGAGGCCAGCTCGGTCATCGCGCCCTGCAGCCGGCCCAGCGGGCGCAGCAGCTGGCTGAGCGTGGCGCCCAGCAGCAGCAGGATCAGCGCCAGGATGCCCAGGCTGATGAAGGCCGACTGCCAGCTGGCGGCCCGCACCGGGGCGAAGGCTTCGTCCAGCGGGATGGAGATGCGCACCGCCCACGGCGCGCCGGCCTCGCCCACCGTGATCGGCATGATGAAGTGGCGATAGCCGTCGGCGCTTTCGTATTCGGCCGGCCGGCCTTCCTTGATCGCCGCCTTGGCTTCGGCCGGCAGGTCGGGCGCGGCCTTGCCGTTGAGCGCCGGCTCGCGGCCCGCCAACTGCACGCCGCCGTTGGAATACAGGCTCATGAAGCCGTTTTGGTACGGTTTGACCTTGGCCGCCATTTCCTGCAGATGGCCCAGCGCGATGTCGCAGCCGGCCACCCCCAGCACCTTGCCGTTCAGGATCAGCGGGAAGGACAGCGTGCCCATCAGGATTTTCACATCCGGGTCGACATAGGGCTCGGTCAGCATCGGCTTGCCGGTCTTGCGCGGCTCGGTGTAATAAGCGCTTTCGTCGACGCCGTCGCTGCCCCACACCACGTCCACCTTGCCGGCCTTGCGGAACCAGTACACGCCGTAGCGGCCGGTATGGTCGTTTTCCGGCTTGCCGGCCAGCTCGGCGTCGCGGCCGTCGAAGGCGTTCGGCTCCCAGTCCACCCAGTAGCCGACGGCGTCCGGGTTGTTGGGCAGCTGCCGCTTCACCACTTCCGACAGCAGCGAGCGGCCGTTGGCCGGCAGCGCGGCGCGCACGCCGGTCGCCGCCTCGGCCATCGCCTGCGCCGAATCGTAAGTCTTGCCCAGCATCCGCTGCACGCGGCCGGCCTCGCTGTCGGCCAGCAGCCGGGCGTGGTCCAGCACCGCGTTTTCGGCGTTGCGGTAGCTGTTGTAGATGTTGGCGCCTGCCAGCACGATAAAACCGATCAGGATCAGCAGGCCGGAACCGGCCAGTATCTTGCCTTTTATGGTGGTAATCATTCGTCTCCCCTTGCCTTGCCAACGCCGCCCCCGCGGCGGGCGGATGCCGGTTCCGCCGTTATAGCATTCGCATGTGTCTTCATGGCGAGGCCGCCGCACGGCGCGCCCCGACCTTCGAAGGTAACGCAGCCGGCGACGCGGCACAAAGGAAGGATTACCGCCGGCTACCAGCGCGCGCGTTTGAACAGGCTGAGCTGGTTGACGCGGAACAGCCGCGCCGGGCGCTGGCTGCCCCCTGGAACGGGTCGGTGGCCAGCCGCGAGCGGAAGACTTTCCACTCCGGCGTGGACGGCGAGACGGTGAACTTCGACAAGGACCCCGCCATCGATGACGACATCCAGAAATCCGCCAAGGGCTTGGCGCGGGTGAAAGAAGCAGATAGCCGCTTCGTGCTGAGCCAGCAACAAATGCCGGAACAGGCGGCCGGCGGCTGCAGGCTGCGTGGCGCTCTCCACCGCCAGGCGCCGCAGACTGGCGCTGAGCCGGCCCCGCCGGACGTCTGGCGGGAACCGGCGCCTGGCTTACACCGCTTCCGCCGCCTCGGCCAACGGCTCGGCTTCGAAGCGCACCGCGGCGGCGGCCTGATCCAGCGCCGCCTTGCACGCCGCCTCGCTATCGCCATAGGCGGTCAGGAAAGCGTAACGACCGGAGACGCGCGGGAAATACAGGGTATGTCCCGGCTCCACCAGCAGGCACACGTCGTCGACATTCTCCGGCAACGCGTCGCGATCCACCGCCAGCGCCTGGACCACGCAGTCGCCGTCCGGATACAAGAAACGGACGGCGGCCGTGCGTTGACGGGTCCGAGCCACATCCGGTGCGCGCCCGCAAGCCACCGCCACAGCCACCGCGCCGGCGCGGATGCCGCTGGAAATGCCACCAATATACGGAATCATGTCGCCGCCCAGACGCGAATTGATTTCGATGATCTTCGGCCCTTTCGCGGTCAGCATCAGCTCGGTGTGCGTAATGCCGTTGCGGAAACCCACCGCGCGGTGCGCGCCTCCCAGCACGGCCAGGAATTCGGCATCCTCCAGCAGGGGATCGTGGCCGTGAACCACGTGGCCGATCTCTTCGAAATGGGGGAAAAAGCCAGTTTCCTTGCGCGCGACGAACAGAGGATGCATCCGGCCGTCCACCCAGGCCACGTCCACGCTGACCTCCTCGCCAGTCATGTACTCCTCGATCAGCACGCTGCTTTCATAGCGGGTATAGCCGCTGCCGGCCAGCAGTTCGCAATGCTGGTCGACATGCTGCATGGCGGCGGTCAATTCCGCCTCGTCGTTCACCAGCGTGACGCCGTAGCTGCCCCCCAGGCCACGCGGCTTCACGATGACCGGATAGCCGATGCGGGCGGCGGTGGCGACCGCCTGCCCGATGTCGGCCACCAGCACCGACTCCGGCTGCGGCACCGCGGCGGCGGCCAACGCCTGGCGGGTTTCATGCTTGTCGCGGCAGCGCGCGTAGGCGTCCGTTTCGCCGCCAGGCAGACCCAGCGCCGCGGCGACCCGCGATGTCGGCACCATCCGGATCTCGTCCCAGCAGATCAGGCCATCGATCTTCCGCGTGGCCGCCAGCGCCAACGCCTCCCGCGCCATCGCCTCGGCGTCCAGCGTGTTCACCAGCGTGTATCCGTTCAGATAGGGGATCTGCCAGGTCGGCGCAGCATCGGTGAACAGCCAGACATTCGCCTCCTCTACGATTTGCCGCAGCAGGTATTCGCGATAGAGGTGAAAGCCAGTGGAAATCACCAGGACGGTCGGACGTTGCTGATTGATGGATTTCAATTCCGTCATTTCTATGTCTCTTTCCTTGCCGTAACGGTTACGCAGGCCCGCGCGCCGCGAGCCCGCTCTTGCCTATTTGGCGCCGGACAACTGCTCGGCCAGCGGCACGCGCTTCTTGACGCTGGCGAAGCTCACCACCGCGCACAACAAGGCCAGGCCGGCGACAATCAGCCAGTTCAGGCCCGGGCGTCCCATATGGCGCGACAGGTCGAACAGCAAGCCGGCCAGGAACGAACCCAGCATGTTGCCTAGGCTGCGGAAGAAGTGCATCGCGCCCATCGCGCGGGATAGCCGATCGGCCGGGATCTTGGCCGAAACCCACATATCAAACGAAGGCGTGAACAGGATGTCGCCCAGGATCACGATCAGGCAGCCCGCCACCACCCAATAGGCGGAGACGCCCATCCCGAACATCAGATAGGCGGCGCTCATGCCGATGAAGGCAATCGCCATCACGTAGCCAGGCGGGAAACGGCCGTTGAAGAAACGGAAGATCGGCATCTGCAGCAACAGCATCGCCACGCCGGTGATCCAGAACGGAACCGTCAGCGGCAGCTCCTTGACATAAGCCTGCATATGCAAGGGCATGGAGACGACGAAGTTGAGAGACAGCAGCCAGAACAAGCTGGACAACAGGAAGTAGAAGGTCCCCTCTCCCAACTCCAGCCCTTTCAAGATGCCGGCGTTGAACAGCGGCACGTCGCGCTTGGGCGGATGGGTCTCGCCCGGAATCACGAAGTACGCGGCGATGCAGTAGCCGATGAACAGCAGGAACACCACCAGGAACACCAGCGGCATCTGGGCATTGCTGAACAGGCCGCCAGCCAGGGCGCCGAGGATGATGCCGGACTGGGATGCCAGCTGGAAGCTGGAAAACGCCTTGGCCCGAGCCGCTTCCGGAAATTCGCCCAGCACGTTCTTCAGCCCGGGGAAGGAGGTGCCCGAGCCGAAGCCCACGAAGAAGGCCAGCGCGCTATAGGCGACGACGTCATGCGCGAAAGCCATCAGGCCCAGGGCCACCGCCTCCACCAGGATGCCGATGACGATGCCGTGGCGCTTGCCGACCCGCGCCGAAAATCCCTCATAGCTGAAGGTGGCGCTCAAACGGCCGACATAGGTCATGAACATGACGAAGCCGGCCCAGAACCCGCTGTAGCTTGATCCCAAGGTGGCGACGAGATGCGGAAAATAGATGAAATTCCCAATACCCGCCAACGCGATGCCGATATTGATGCCATACATGGTACGTCTATGTTGCGGTGTCATAGCGAGACTTTCCCTTTGGTCGCGGAAGCGCGTCTGGAGTGAATGAATTGCGCGATGCGCGCGCGGTCCACCGCGATGCCGCGGACCACGGTCTCATCCGGCAAGGCGCCGGTCGCCGCATCGGCGTCGCGAAACAGGTTGAACGTCGCGGCGGCCCCGACTGCGAACGGCTCAGAGGCGGCGCGCCCAGCCAGCAGCTCGAAAAAGCGGCGGCCGTCGAGACAGGCGTTGGTCTGCAGCGCGACGTCGGCCCGGCCCCGCCGCTCCGCCAGCAGCCTCAATTCGGCCAGCAGGCTGTAGCCATGGAAGCCGCCGGCGTTGCCGGCGTCGGTTCCCACTCGCAGGGCGCCGCGGGCCAGCGCGGCGCGGCTGTTCTGCCGCATGGCGCGCAGCGCGCCGGTCCGGGTTTCGAAACAGTTGCGGGCGACGCCGAACGGCTGCTCGATGCCCGCCACGAAATCGAGGTTCGCCGCATCCTGCGTCTGCACGAAACCGGCATGGCCATATTCGTCCAGAAACTCCTCGCGGCTCATCACCATCGGCCGCAAGCCCGACAGCGTCGAGACGAAGGATGCCCCCGGCAGGTTCGCCCAGTCGGCATCGCTCAGTTCGACATCGCGCACGGCGTGGGCGAAATAGCGGAAACCGAAGCGATAGGCCAGCAGCACCTCCTCGCGCGTATTGCAGTCCAGCACGCAAGGGATGCCGCGCGCCGCCACCGCCTTGGCCAGCGCCTCCAGCAGCGGCGCCGACAGCCGGTTGAACTTGACCGGCGAGCCAGGCTGCTCGACGCCATCGGTGAACATCACTTTCAGGAAGCTCGCGCCCAGCTTGGCGTTGGCCTCCAGAATCGTATCCAGGTCGCTCTCGCAGCCCAGCATGAACACCGGCGACGGAAACTCGGTGCCGTGCGCGCCCTTGCCGTCATAGCCGCACATCGCGGTAATCGCGTAGCCGCAGTGCGCCACCTCCGGATAGGGCAGCCAGGACGCCGCAGCCGCGTCCTGCCAGCGCTGCCGGACCAACGGAAACCCAAACATGTCCACCACCTGCGTCACCCCGTGGTAGAGGTATTGCAGCGCCACCAGTTCAGGCTCGTCTATGCTGTCGTCGAAATTGGCGGGCAGCGCGATATGCGCATGGCACTCGGTATACCCCGGCCACAGACTGGCCGCCGGCTTGGCGCCGGCCGCCGTTTCGCCGACCGCCCGGATGGAGGCAAAATGCCCATCCTCCACCTCCACATCGAACAGCTGCGACGAGTCAAGCACCGGAATCGCCACCCGGCGCAGCGCGCGGCGGGCGCCGTCGCCCGCAGCCGTCGCCGGCCTGCTTTCGGCAACGGCTGCGCTCACTTCGCCACCCCTACCGCCAGTTCCAGATGAATGCTGTCCAGCGCGGCCTCGCAGCGCTGATTGACCTGCTCGCGGCTATCGCCGGTGAAGACCATGTGGCCGAGCCAATCGAAATTGCTCTTCGACAGACGGGAAACGGGACGGCCCGGCGCCCGGTAGCTCAGCGCATCGTGATAGCCGGGCAAGTTCTTCAGTTGGGAGAAGTCGATCTTGGACAGCGTGCCGTCCACCGGCGAGCCAAACCACCGGACGCTGGCGACGACATCGCCGGGCACCGGATGCTCGGGCGTCTCGCCCAGCGCCTGGCGGATCACTTCCAGGTACGGATCCACGCCGCTGGACAGTTGCATCAGGCTGGGCACCACGCCACCGATCAGACGGCCGTTGACCTCGCACAGTACCGGGCCATCCTGGCTCAGCAGGTATTCGGTGTGGATGAAGCCGAAGTCCACGCCCAAATGCGTCAGCACCTTCTCGTTCATCGCAAACAGCTCGTCCTGCAGCGGATGGCCCTTGAAATAGGTGGCGCCCATTTCAATGAAGTAGGGGAAACCGCTCAGCGCGCGGTCGGTGATGCCCAGGTTGACCACCTTGCCGCCCTGCTGCACGCAGGCTTCCACCGACACCAGCTCGCCCTCGACGAATTCCTCGACCAGGATGTCAGGAATGCGCACCACGCCGCGGCCGTAATCGGCGATCTTGGCCAGCTCGGCCAGGTATTGCTCCAGGTCTTTTTCATTGGTCAGATGCAGCACATGCAGGCTGGCCGTGCCATCCGACGGCTTGACCACGCAGGGGAAACCGATTTCGCGCACTGCCGCCTCCACCTGCTGCGGGTCGCTGACATGCGCGAAGCGCGGCTGCCGAACGCCGGAGCCGGCCAGCTTGGTGCGGGTGCGGTGCTTGTGGCGGGCATTCAGCGCGCCTTCCACGCTCATGCCCGGCAGGCCCAGCGCCTGCGCCACGGTGGCGGTGTGGACAGTGTGGTACTCGCTATAGGTGGCCACGCCGTGCACCGGCTTCTCGGCATGCAGGCGCTTGGCCAACGCCAGCAGCGCATCGATGACGAAAGCGTCGTCGGACTTGATCACGCGGCAGCGAGGATGCTCGAAAGCGGCCTTGGCCAGCGGCGATACGTTCAGGTAGAAATCCGGGTCCGCCGAGACCAGCGTGACGTCATGGCCCAGTTCCAGCGCGTTTGCGATGCCGGCGATGCCATTGGGATTGCATTCGATCATCAAGATATGCATTTTTTGATTCCTTGTTCAATGAGATAGGTCGCCGGCGCGCCGAGCAGCGGCCGGGAGCAATTGTTCTATGCGCTGGCGCAGCGACTCGCTGGTAAAGCCCAGCGAGGCCAGCACTTCCTCGTGCGAGCCGCCGACGCCGGGCCAACCCTCGCCGCAATTGAAGGAGTGCACGCGGACTTCCGGCAACAGCAGCGCCAGGGCCGAGCCGATGCCGCCTTGCGCGCGATGCTCCTCCGCCACCAGCACGGCATCGAAGCCGGCCAAGCCCGCCGCGGCCTGGGCCAGCGCCTCGCTATCCAGCCGCCACAAATGCGCGTGCGCGAATTCGGCGCCCTGCTCCCGCGCCGCCAACACCGCCGCCGTGGCCATTTCCCCGGCGGAGACCACCGCCAGCGTCGGCGCGGCCGAACCGGAGGCCGCCTGCCAGACGATGCCGTGCCGGTCTCGTTCTCCGTCCAGGCTGGCATAGGCGCCGTTTCTGCCCAGCCGCATGTAGAACGGGCCCGGGGTTTCGGCCATCAAGCGCACCGCGTCACGCGTCTCCTCCTCGCCGTAAGGCGCCAGGATGCGGATGCCAGGGAAAGACTGGACGATGGCCAGATCCTCCAGACAGTGGTGCGTGGTGCCGAACCAGCCGCCGGCCACGCCGGCGTAAGGCGCAACCACCTTGATGTTGGCCGCCATATAACCCATCGACAGCTTCATGCTTTCCGCCGCGCGCAGCACCGCGAACGGCGCGAAAGTACTGAAGAACGGCGTCAAGCCGTTGAAGGCCAGCGCGGTGGCGCAATCGATGGCGGCCGCTTCGGCGATGCCGAGATTGAAGAAACGGTCAGGATGGGCGCTCTGGAACGGATGCTTGGCGCCACCCAGATCCCCCTCCAGGCAGACGATGGCGGCGTCATCCACCGCCAGCCGCGTCAGTTCTTCCCGATAAGCAATTCGACCAGCCAGACTCATGCGATGGTCTCCTTCCATTTTTTGGCGACTGCCGGCTTCAGCACCGCATAGTGGCAGGCGGGATTGTTCTCGATCGCGCCGACGCCCTTGCCCTTGACGGTATCGGCGACGATGGCCAGCGGCCGGTCGCCCCTGGCGTCATGCGCATCGATGATCGCGCCCAGCGCCGCCGGATCATGGCCGTCGGCCTGCGCACAATCGAAGCCGAAGGCCTCGAAACGCCTGAGCAGATCCGGCATCGGCGAAATCTCGTCGACCGCGCCGTCGTTCTGCCCGCCGTTTCGATCGACGATCACGATGAAGTTGCCCAGCCCTTTGCCGCTGGCCAGCTGGAACGCCTCCCAGCAAAGGCCCTCCTGCAATTCGCCGTCGCCGGCCACCGCGATCGCCCGGCGCCGGTCGCCCTTGATCCGGCGTGCTAGCGCCCAGCCGACGCCGTAAGCCACTCCGTGGCCCAGGCTGCCGGTGGCGAAGCGCACGCCGGGTATCTTGTGGTTGGGATGGCCGGTCAGGATGGAACCGGCCGCGCCATAGCTGGCGACCGGGTCCTCCGGCATGATGCCCAGGTGGTGCATCACCGCGTACAGGCCGGCAGCGGCGTGCCCCTTGCTGAGGATCACCTCGTCACCCGCCGCGCGGTCTACGCTGGCAAAGGCGGCGATCAGGATGTCGGCCACAGACAGGCTGCCGCCGATATGGCAGCCGGTCGGCGTCGCCGCCAGGTCGACGATGGTGCGCCGCACGCGGCGCTGCAATTCGTCCAGCCCGACCTTGTCCCATGCGGCGGACTGGGCGCCGGTTTCGATGATCTCGCTCATTGCCGCCCTCCCCGCACCGCGAACCACTGCGCCACCGCCGCATCCAGCACCTCGCGCGCCCGGCCGAACTCCTCGGCGGTCACGAACTCGTGGTCGGTATGGTCCAGCGCGGAATCGCCCGGGCCGTACGCCACCATGTCCACGCCAGTCCAGCGCGTCGCCAGCGTGTTCATGTCGCTGGTGCCCTTCTTCACCACGTAGCGCGGCGCGATCCCCTGCGAGGCGAAAGCCCTGCCGAAGCAGCGCGCCAGCTCGCAGGTCCGCGTGGTGCCGTATCCCGGCGTCGCCCGCTCGATATCGCAGCGCACCTCTTCGTTCGCGCAGGTCTCGACCGCCGCCAGCAGGGCCGGCAAATCCGCCGATGGCGACACGCGGAAATTGAGTATCCCCTCGGCGTGCTGCCGGTTGGAGTCGCTCCAGCTTTTGGTCGAGATCAGCGCGCTGATGCCTTCCGGATCGAAACGGGCCGCGCAGTCCCGCAGTGTGGCCACCGTTTCCACCATCAGGTCCGGCGCCGACACCACGCCTTTACCGGCCGAGTGCGCATGGCGGACCGAGGCGACGATGCGTATCTTGAGCAAGCCGTAGTAGCCCAGCGTCAACGTATCGGCGCGGCTGGGTTCGCCGATGACCACCGCGTCGGCGATCAGGCTGTCGCGAATATGGAAAGCCCCCTTGGACGAGGACACTTCCTCCTCGACCGCGCCCACCACCGTCAGACGGCCGTGCTCCGGCACGCTGGCCGCCAGCAAGGTTTCAACGAAGTTGACCAGCGATCCCTTGGCGTCCACCACGCCGCGCGCGCTCAAATGGCCGTCGGCGTTGAGGATCGGCCGCCACGGGCCGGGGACGGTGTCGATATGCCCCAGCAACAGCAGATGCTGCGGGCCATTCCCCTTGCTGGCGACGAAATTGCCCGCCGCGTCGACATGGGCGTCCACGCCCTGCTGCCGGCAATACGCCACCAGCCATTTCGCGATCTCGGCCTCGTCCCTCGACACCGAATTGATGGAAACCGCCTTCGTCAGGCTGGCCAGCGCTGGGTGCGGCGGCGGGAGCGGCCATACCCGGGTCACGCCGGCCGCCTGCGCGAACGAGTGCGGGCCGACGATGGCCACATCGGCGATCCCGTTCTCGATCACATGCCGCGCCGCGCGCATTTTCTGCTTCATCCGTCCCTTGACGAAGTCCAGTTCGACGCCGGGGAAGATATCGGCGACCACCGACTCGGGGTCGTCGATATCCCGCAGGATGCCCGGCGTGGACGTGACGAAGCGGATATGGTCCGCCTGCAGCGCCGTCGCGAGAAAGGCCGCCAGCATATCGGCGTCGGTATTCAGCACCGCGGCGGCGGCGTCGGCGCCGGCCACCGGCGCGGTCAGGCAGACCACGTCGTACTGCTCGAGCAGATGCCCCAGCAGCGCGCGCTGGCAATCGACCGGCGTGCCGACCAGATGTTCGCGCACCACCAACGCCTTGCCGTCCACCTGTACTTTGATCGGACGGTTGCGCTGGGCGGTGACCAAGCTCAACTGGTGGCCGGGCGCCGCGAAGGCGCGCAGCCCCGCGTCGGCGAAGCCCTTGAGCGCCGACGGGATCACCTGGTCGCGGTAGGTCCGCACCAACAGGTCGATATCTTCGCGGCTGGCGGTGCGTACCGCGTCGCCGTTGGCCAGCGTGTGGTAGCGCAAGGGCAGGCCTTCGGCGGCATATTGCCGCTCGATGGCGCTGCCGCCGCCGACAACCACCAGCACGCGGCACCCGGTTTCAGCCAAGGCCGCGATTTCGCCGAATACCGCGCTGCCGGCATCCAGCGTGGCGCTGCCCACCTTGATGACATAAAGCGGCATCCGGCTTTTGGGAATGGCCGCTCCCGGCGCCGGCGCCTGCGCGGGAACGGATCCCGGATTGAAAAGCGCTGTCATGGCCACATTCCTCCATAGGCTAGTCCTTCCGCCTCGTCGAAGCCTTCGGCGAGATTCATCGCCTGAATCGCCTGGCCGGCGGCGCCCTTGATCAGGTTGTCCAGCGCGCTGACCACCGTGCAGCGGCGGCCAACCGTGTCGGTGGCGATTTCCACCGCGTTCGAGCCGACCACCGTTTTGAGCATCGGCATATTCCACGGTCCCTGGGCCGGGCCGAGGTAACGGATGAAGCGCGTGTTGCCGTAGGCCGACATGAAGGCCTTGCGCACATCCAGCTCCTGCACGCCTTCGCGCAAGGTGAAGAAAGACGACACCGAAATACCGCGTGGGCTATCCAGGCTGCCGGCGGAAAAACGCAGGTCGACCCGCTGTCCGGCGTGTTCGGCCAGGGCCTCGACGATCTCGGGCTCGTGCCGGTGGCCGGACAGTTTGTACGGCCGGTAGTTATGGCCGCGCTCGGCCGGGTGCTCCGCGCTCTCCTTGCCGCTGCCGCTCGAGCCGGTCTTGGCCTCGGCGACGATGTCTGACTCGACCAGGCCCCGCGCCACCAGCGGATACAGCGAATAGAAGGTCGCGATCGCCATGCACCCTGGCAAATTAAGCAGCGGCGCATCGGCATACTCGGCTTGCCAGAACTCCGGAATCAGGTAGCGCGCATCCGCCGGCATTCCCAGCGCGGCCGTCTGCGGATAGTGCTTGGCGACCAGCTCGGGATCGCGCAGACGGAAATCGCCGGCGAGATTGATGATCCGGCGCGCCTTGCCGCGAATCTGCTCGAGCATGCCGGGCAGCGCACCGCCCGGCAGGCAGGAAAACACGATGTCGACAGGCTGCATCGACTCCATCGCCACGAACCGCTTCCGCCCGGTTTCGGGAAAGTGGCGAAGCGAGGGGATGGTCCGGCCGATCGGCTGGCCCGCGCGGGCGCGGGACGTCACGTCGACCAGCTGGACATGGCGATGGCCCTGCAGGAGGCGGATCAGCTCGCCCCCCACGAAGCCCGCGGCCCCCAAAACGGATACCGTTACCGTTTTCATCATTACCCCAGGCGGCTATCGCGTTGATATGGCAGCGGAAACTCGCCCTTCGTCGCCAGCTCGCGGATCACGTCAGGACGCGCCGCGATCTTGCGGAACGCCAGCGCGTACGACTGGATGCGCTCGGTCTCTACCGGAGAACGCAATTCGCGGCACAGGGTCAGGGTCGATTCCAGCATGTCCAGCGTGTTGGGGAAGCGCTCGATCTGGTATTCGCTGAAGTCGCGGTCGCTGAGCGAGAAGGGATAGCCGTTGCCGAAACCGGTGCGGTTCTGGAAGGGCAGGTGGCCCGGAATCGGCCGGTTCTGCCATTCGCGCGCCGGCACGCCTTCGGCCAGCAGCAGCTCCTGCACCGCGGCCTTCACCGCATGCACGGGCAGATCGTCCAGGCCGGCGGCGGCCGGATGCAGCTTGATCCGGTACATATTGTAGGAATGGACATAGCCGGCCGGCACCGTCGGTCCGCTGAATAGGCCGGTGGTGGCCAGTTGCGCGGTCAGATAGTCGGCGTTGCGCTGGCGGATCGCGTCATAGTAGCCCAGCCGCTTGAGCTGGCTGATGCCGAAGGAGGCGACGATGCCCGACATCGCGTAGTCGATGCCCGAGGTTTCCAGGAATTTGAGCGCGCGCTGGTATTTCTCCTCGTCGGAGAAGAAGGCGATGCCGCCCTCGCCGCCGACCGGGAAGTTTTTATCCGCCATCAAGCTCTGCCCGGCAGCATCGCCCAGCGAGCCGCAGACCTTGCCGTCGATGGAGGCGGAGTGGGCGTGGGAAGCATCTTCGACCAGCGCCAGCTGGTGGCGGTCGCAGAGGTCGCGCAACGCCGCCATATTGGCCGGCAGGCCATGCACATGCACGGGCATCACGACGCGGGTACGCGGCGTGATCGCGGCTTCCACCGCGGCAACGTCGACGCAGTAGGTCTGCGGGTCGATGTCCACGAACACCGGAATCGCCTTGGCGGCCACGATGGCCTGAGCGGTCGCGATGAAGGTGAAGCAAGGCACGATCACCTCGTCGCCCGGCTCCACGCCGGCGCCGATCAGCGCCAGGTGCAGCGAAGACGTGCCGCTGGCGGTCGCGATGGCGAACGGCGCGCCGACATACTGGCGGTAGTCCTCGGTGAACTGCGCCACCGACGTGGAATGATTGCGCAGGATGCTGATCTGCATCTGCAGCACATCTTCCTTGGTGATCACCGGGAATAGGGTGCGGCGGAAGCCTTGGCCAATGACAGGCGGACCGCCAAGATGCGCCAGTTCGTCGCGCAGGACGCTATCTGTCGGCCACGGCAGCGGCAGTGCCGGAAAATCGGTTTGCATGATCAGTCCCCTTGGATTGCCTGACGAACGCACGCGGCAACCAGCGGGCTCAGTCGGTAGTTGAATTGGATGGTCGGCTGGATATCCGGCTCGCTTTCGGCTTGGGACCACATGGTCCGCAAGTCGAAGGCGCCGAAGATCTTCAGCCGCTCGGCGCGTTTCCACACCTGCTCATCGTTGGTGGCGATGGCGGCGCATGGCCCGAAACCCAGCGCCGCGAAGTCATAAACCTGCACCTTGTCATCCGCCAGCCGGGTCGCAGCGGCGGCGAAGTCGGTCTGCTCATCGCGCCAGGCCACGCTCGCCAGGCCGTAGGTTCTCGGTTCGGCGCGGGTTTCTTCGAACGTCACCCCCAGCCAGGTCAGAAACTTGTACTCGCGTTCCGAAATGCCGGGGAATACCGCGCGGCCGCCATGGCCGATGCCTTGGCCATGCAGAGCGCCATGAATGGCGCCGGTAATGGAGTTGAACAGCGCGACATGCTGCAGGCCCGTCCTGCTGCGAATCAGGCTTTCAAGGCCGGGCAATTGCCGGTCGTTTTTCTCGATGCTCATCACCACGCCGCTGGTCATCACGCGCGAGAGAATGAGCGATTGCTGGAAGTTGTTCATGAAGCCACCATTGCAAGCGATGTAGCGGAATTGACTTGGAAAGAAAGGTTGTAGGTGGCGGCGTCGGCCGCGACCCAGTCGGCGATCGCGCCGGCGACGTCCACCTGGTGAATCTGCGACGAACGCCAGAATTCCGGATTCTGGTTGATCTCGCAGACCAGCAATTCGTCCGACCCCACTTGCTCGAAGATATCGAGCCCGTAGATGCCGGGGCCGATCGCCTCCACCACCTGGGTCGTCAGATCATGGATCGCGTCGGTCACCTCGCAAGGCACGACTTGCGCGCCCAGGTGCGTGTTGGTTTTCCAGTGATCGGTAGCGCGGCGGAACGCCACGATGGGACGCTCGCCCACGATCACCACGCGCAGATCGTAGCCAGGCTTCTCGACAAAAGCCTGGATCAGCACCGGGAAATGCTTGTAGAGCGCATCATGTGTTTCCCACGCCGACCGCCACGCCTCCAGCGCCTCTTCATCGCGGATCAGCGTCACGCCGCGTCCCCAGGATGAAGAAGCCGGCTTGAGGACGAAGTGGAAGCCGTGCCGCTGTCCATAGCGCGTGATTTCATCGGCTTGGAAGGCGATCACGGACTGCGGTGCGGGAATGTCGTACTGCCGGAACAGCATCGCCTGCGCCACTTTGCTGCAACAAATGTCGATCGCATCGACCGAGTTGATGGTCGGAATGCCGCAAGCCTTCAGCAACCGAGCCAACTCGACGTTTCTCGATTGCGACAAGCAACGCAGCATCGCAACCTGCGGATGCCCGACTCCGCTCTCGCCCTGCAACAGCCAGCCCAGATCCCTGCCGTCCACGCTGACGATCACCTTGACGCCCCGGCGCTCCAGCGCCTCGACGATCGCCTTCTCTTCCGGCCGCATCTTGGTCAGAATCAGCAGTACCGTTATTTGCGACATGCTTACTCGCCCCAGTCCTCTTCCACTTCCGGCGCCAGGGCCAGCTTGGGCTGGCCATCAACCATCAGCAGTTCGTGTTCTTGGCCGCATGCGCCGCATGCGATGATTTCGCCTACCAGCACATCCGCGCTGATGTTGACGGCTTCGGAGCAAACCAGACATTCATTACTCATTTGATCTTCCATTCGATGCGAGATATTGAAAAACGGCTTCACATCGGTCGCGGCCATCGCCAATCCCGAACGGCCCTTGATCTCAGTCCGCCAAGATTCGGACGCTGTTCAGGCATGCCTGACGGCCCCGACCAAAACCAGCCAATATAGAGAAACAAGATCTGCCGTCCGGCCTGCGCGCCCAATATGCGAATCCGCATCAGCGCCATGCGAACCAGTTCGCCCCGATGCCAACCCTGGCAATGGAAGATAAATTAGGATCAACTAATTTAAAAAACCAAAATAAAGGCATTTATGAAAATTCTTGGATAAAAAAATCTATATTCCAGAAATTTTCATATGGTTTCATGAAATTAGAATTTATTTCCTACTCATCCAGCAAATCTCAAAAAGAATCATACGTCATAATTAATTGCATCTCCATACATTTTCATTTAGGAAAATAAAAGGTATGCCAATGGCTAAGCTCAAGTTATTCTTGCCCGATCTTCTCTCGACAAAACTCATCTAAAACAGGGAATTGAAATAGAATTTCATTCGATACTGAATTGAATTGTCTTTATTAGTCTTATTTTCAAGCGAGCTTGCCATCAAAATGGCCACACTAACGTCATGTTTATTTTTTCAAAATAAATCCCATTTGGGATTGCAGGCGCCTCGCCGCGAAATGGCGGACGCGACGGCGGCGCGCGGAAGCCAGCCGCCCGAAGGAAAGCCGGGAAAGAACACGAGGGAAACGAAGAAAAAGAAACGGCGGCGCGAAAGCGCCGCCGCGTGCGACCGCCGCTAATCAGGCTTGAGCATGCCCGGCGAACACGCCGCCGATCCATTGCTCCACATCCGCAAACCGGTAGCCCAGCTCGCGCGCTCTGCCGGTATCCATCTCATACTCGAAAGGAAAGTCGAAGACGCTCAGCCTGGTCGCAGCCTCCTCGTCCAGGTCGGCTTCGGCATGCGCCGGCACGCCCAAGGCGGCGGCGGCGCGTTGATGAATCTCCAGCGCCGTCAGGCCGCCATCGTCAGCCGCGTTGATCGGCCCCAGGAATGCCTGCTCGCCTGTCCACAACAGGAAATCCGCGATGCTTTCGGCGTGGATGAACGAGCTGCGCCCCGACGCCACCGCATACCGCAGGCGTTCGCCCCGGCGCGCGCGCTCGACGTAACTGGCGACACGCCCCAGAAATTCCTCCTCGCCATCGGCCAGCACATGCCCGATGCGCACCGCCACCAGCGGCAAGCGGCCGTCCTGATGGAAGCAGGCCTCGGCCTGCCTTTTCCCGGCCACATAGTTTTGATCCGGCGTCGCCATCTCGTGCCAGGATGTTCCCATCTCTAGCAGCTCGCCCCGCATCTCGAAATCGAGCTCGCGGAACGGCCGCTGCACGGCGCGCCGCAGCGGATAGTAGACCTCGATGGTGGAGGCCATCACATAGCGCCCCACCTTGCCGGCAAACACATCGCAAGCCAGCTTGGCATCGACCGGGTTGTAACAAACCTGGTCGTAGACCAAGTCGTAGCGCGCATCGGCGAACGCCTGCGTCATGGCGGCCCGATCCGAACGGTTTACCCGGATGCGCTCGACCCGGTCGCCGAAATCATCGGCGGCGTTGCCGCGCGAGGCGATGGTGACCCGATGCCCGGCCGCCAGCAGTTTCGCGACCAGCCGCTTGCCGAAATAGCGGGTTCCGCCGATCACCAGAACTTGTTTCGTCATGAATGTCTCCCGATGTAGTGAGGCGTTTGCCGCAGCCCGCCGGCGGCTTAAACCGCCCGAACCAAGCCGCCATCGACGCGGATGTTCTGGCCGGTGATATAAGAAGATTCCGCCGACAGCAGGAATCGCACCGCGGCGGCCAATTCGGCGGTATCGCCATAGCGGCCCATCGGGATGGAAGCGGCGCGTTTTTCATCGAAAGGCGCGCTGTCGACAAAGCCGGACAAGACGGTATTCATACGAATGTTCTCCGCCGCGTGGCGCTCGGCGTACAACCGGGTCCAGACGCTCAGCCCAGCCCGGATCACCGCGGACACCGGCATGCCGAGCTCAGGCGCCTCGACGGCGAAGCTCGACACGTTCACCACCGCGCCGCCGCCCTGTTCGCGCATGATCGGCGTGACCAGGCGCATCAGTTTCGACACATTGAGCAGCAGCAGATCCAAGCCGCGATGCCATTCCTCATCCGGGATGGACAGCAGGTCGCCCTTGGGCGGATGGCCGGTATTGTTGACCACCGCGTCGATGCGGCCATAAGCGTCCAACGCGGCCTGAACCAGCCGCTGCATATCGGCGAACTCGGTGACCGAGCCCGAAACGCCGACGCCGCCGAGTTCGCGCGCCAATTCAATGGCCGCGTTCGAGCGCGACATCAGCGCCACCCGGTAACCATTCGACGCCAGATCACGCGCGATGGCGGCGCCGATCCCCTTCCCCGCGGCAGTAATCAGGGCGACCTTTTGTGCAGACATGTCCAAGCCTCACCTTCAGGATGATTGAAAAACGAGCCATCCGCCGCGCGCCGATCGGCGCGGGCATCGATCCGCCAAGCGTAGGCGGGGCCTCGCATCGTGTCGAACGACTATTTGCCCGGCATTGCACAAGTTTTTCTAATGCTGAAAAAGGGCGACGCCTCCTCAAACCAGATGGCGGGCGCCGGAACGCTTCAACCGATCCGGGAGCAGGGATGCACTTCGCGGTTGATCCGCGGCATGATCTCCGGCACGTAAATGTCCTGGATCGCCGAAAGTTCTCCATGCGCCTCCCAGGCGGCGCGCGACGCCCAGGTTTCCACCAGATAGAACTTCTCCGCGGCATCGGCGGAGTGGTAGGCCTCCCACGCCAGGCAACCGGGCTCCGCCAGACATGTGGGGCGCATGCGCGCCAGCGCATCGGCGATAGGCTCGATATCGGCCGGCGTGCGGGCCGAAATGGCCACGATCAGATGAAACACATCCGCAGTTTGCATACATACCTTCCTGGCTTGACATGGCAAAGATCGGCGCATCCCGCGCGCGAGCCATCCGCGCCCCGCGTGACGGCCGGCCCAATATACGCAGGGCCCGTCCGCGCTGTCGCGCGATAAATTCTTGCCCATGGCGAGAGTTTTGCTAATGCACGGTGCCAGGCGGCGGCCGAGAAAATAGTGTATGCCAAACGTATGCATCGTCACTCAATGGTCATATAATGGTCTGTCGCGTGACCATTCGCGTCCTGACAGAGATACTGCTGCGGCGCGCTGGCGCCCGGCAATCAGCGCGCCGGCCCGTCGAACTGCGGCCAAGCCTTAATAAATAAGCCTCATTGGTGACAGTCAGCATGGATCCGCATCTTCGCACGCTATCCGGCATCATAGATTTTGAGTGCGCCGCCAGGCACCGGAGCTTCCGGCTGGCCGCGGCCGAGCTGAACAAGACGCCCGCCGCCATCAGCCAACAAGTCAAGCAACTGGAGCAGACGCTGGGCATTTCGCTGTTCGAGCGCCATCCCCGCCACATTTGCCTGACGCCGCAAGGGCAGGAGCTATCCCAGCTGATCACGCGCATGCTGCACGACCTCCGCGCCAAAATCTCAATGCTGAGAGTCCCCGAGGGCGCCCAGACGCTGCATGTCACCGCTACCCATTCGTTCGCCATCAAATGGCTGATTCCGCGCCTGCAGCGCTATACCGAACGCTTTCCCGGCTTCGATCTGCGCATCGACTCCAGCGATGCCCTGCGCACGCTGCAAGAGGGCGTGTGCGACATCGCCATCCGTCATCACAAGCTGCAAAGGGACGCAATGAACTCGCTGCTGGTCAGCGAAGACCTGATCGTGGCCTACAGCCCGAATCTGGTAACGGAAACCGGGCCGGTCACCCTGCAGCAGCTACTCCGCTACCCGCTGCTGTATGAAGATTCGCCCGAACATTGGCACACCTTGCTGAATGTCCATGGCCTAGACCGGCACCGCTACGATCTTTCCCATCAGTACAGCCATTCAGGCCTGCTGGTGCAGTCGGCGGTGGCGGGCCTGGGCGTCGGCCTGCTGCCCTACTGCCTCGCCTACGAAGATATCGTCGAAGGCCGGCTGATCATGCTGCCCCATATCGCCCTGCCGTCCGGCTATGGCTACAGCGTGTTCTGCCGCGACGACCAGCCCAAGATGCGGCAGTTCGTCGAATGGCTGCAGGAGGAAGTGGCGGCGATGCGGCTGATGCCGCGCGCGCCGGCCGCGAAGCCGTAACGGCCGCGCCGCGGCTCAGATCGCAGTGCCTGCCGATGCGCAGGCCGGCGCGGCGGCCACCGTCGTATCCTGCACGATCCGCCCCTGCTCCAGCACCACCACCCGTTCGGCCATGGCGATGGTTTCCGGCCGGTGCGCCACCAGCAGGCGCGTCATGGATATATTGCGGATGGCGGCGTTGACCAGTTTCTCGTTCCACACGTCCAGATGGCTGGTGGCCTCGTCCAGCACCAGCAGGCGCGGCTGCTTGTATAGCGAGCGCGCCAGCAGGATGCGCTGCTTCTGGCCGCCGGACAGGCCGGAGCCGATGTCGCCCACCAGCGTGTTGTAGGTCATCGGCATCGCCATGATCTCGTCGTGGATGGCGGCCAGCCCGGCGCAATGGCGGATGCGCTCCTGGTCGGGCTGCGGGTCGAAAAAGCAGATATTGTCGGCGATGGAGCCGGCGAACAGCTGATCGTCCTGCATCACCGTCCCCAGCAGCTTGCGGTAATTGGACAGGCCCAGCTGCTTCAGCTGGATGCCGCCCACCAGGATTTCCCCCTCGGTGGGCTCCATCAGGCCCAGCATCAGCTTCAGCAGCGTGGTCTTGCCGCAGCCGGAAGCGCCGGTGATGGCCAGGCACTGCCCAGCCGGCACGGTCAGGTTCAGGTCCTTCAATACATACGGCTCGCTGTCGGCGTAGCGGAAGGCGACGTTGCGCACTTCCAGCGTCGGCTGCACATGGGCCGGGTCCAGCTCCACATCGTTCAACTCCGGCTCCGGCTCGGTCAGCACGATGTCGGCCACCCGCTCGCCGTGCAGCCGCAGCATCCGCAATTCGAACAGCTTGTCGATCAGCGCGGCGATGCGCTGGCTGAACTGATCCTTGTAGCTGAGGAAGGCGAACAGCATGCCGACCGAAAAGCGGTTGTCCATCACCGCCAGCGCCGCCAGCCACACCACCACCACCCGTTCGGCGCTGAACAGCAGGGTATTGGCGGTTTGAAAGGTGATGGATAGCCGGGAAATGCGCAGATCGGCGTTGAACTGCTCGGCCAGCGCGTTCATCCAGCCGATGCGCCGCTCCTCCTGGCGGCCGAACAGCCGCACGCTCTGCACCCCGCGCGCCGACTCCATGAAATGCGTGCTCTGCCGCGAGGCGTGGACGATCTGTTCGGCGGTGGCCTCGCGCAGCGCGCGGAAGATGCTCCAGCGCAGCAAGGCGTACAACGCCACCGCCACCAGGCTCACCGCCGCCAGCGACGGGCTGTACAGCAGCATCACGCCCAAGGTGGCCAACACCAGCAGGCCGTCTATCACGCCTTCGACGAACTGGGTGGTCAGGCTGCGCTGGATGGTTTGGATCGAGCCGAAACGCGAGACGATGTCGCCCAGGTGGCGCTTTTCGAACCAGGGCAGCGGCAAGCGCAGCAGATGGGCGAAGGCATGGCCCAGCCACTGGAAATTGAGGCTGGTGGCCAGCACCGTGGCGGCCCACGAGCGCACCGCGCCGATGGCGGTCTGCAGCAGCACCAACAGCAGGAAGCCGATGCCCAGCACCGTCACCAGATTGCGGTCGGCCGCCACCAGCGCCTCGTCCACCACCCACTGCAGATAGAACGGCGCCGCCAGCGCGCACACCTGCAAGGCGATGCCCAGCAGCAGCAACTGGCCGATGCCGCGTCCCAAGCCGTCCACCCGGCCCATCAGCGACAGCAGGCTGAACTGCTGCCTGGCCTCGGCCTTGCGGAACGTGTTGCCCGGCGTCAGCTCCAGCGCCACACCGGTGAAATGCTTGGACGCCTCGGCCAGCGGCAGCTTGCGCTCGCCCACCGCCGGGTCGTGGATCACGATGTGCTTGCCGGCCACCGCCTTCAGCACCACGAAGTGGTTCATGTCCCAATGCAGCACGCAAGGCAGCTGCAGCTGCGGCAGATGCTGCATGTCCAGCTTCAGCGGCCGGGGCTGCAGGCCCAGGCCCTGCGCCATCGCGATCAGGCTTTTCAGCGTGGTGCCTTTCAGCGATACCGAAAAACGCCGCCGCATATTGGCCAGGTCTATCCGCAGGCCCCAGTAGCCGGCCACCATCGCCAGGCTGGCCAGGCCGCACTCGGCGGCTTCGGTTTGCAGCAGCAGCGGCAGGCGCTTGCGGCCCCAGAATTGCAGCACGGGTTGCTGATGGCTCATCTCACACCTTCCCGCTGATGCTGTAGAGCGGCTCCAGCACCCACTCGTACAATTTGCGCTTTTCCAGCAGCACGCTGGCGTCCAGCGCCATGCCCGCCTTCAACGGCTGCGACTGGCCGTAAGTGGTGACGCTTTGCCGCTCCAGCGTCACCTTCACCCGATACAGCGCCTCGCTGTCGGGGCTGGCCCCCGGGCTGGTGAAGTACAGCTCCTCCGGCCGCAAGGCGCTGCGCGATACCTCGCGCACCGTGCCCTTGAACTGGCCGAACTTCTGATACGGATAGGCCTGATAGCGGATCAGCACCGGCATGCCCGGCCTGACGAAGCCCGCCGCGCGCGACGGCGCGTACAGCTCGGCCTCCAGCGGCGACCCCGCCGGCGACAGATTGGCCAGCGGCTGGTTGGCCGCCACCGTCTGGCCCGGCTGCGCGGTCAGGCCGCTGACCATGCCGGCCTGCGGCGCCCGCACCAGCAGCTTGCGCCGCGCCTCGTTCTCGGTCAGGTCCTGCTCGATGCTGTCGACGCTGCGCTGGGCCGCCGCCTCGTCGCGCTGCGCCTGGGTCTGGATGTCGCGCAGGTCGGCGCGGCTGCCGTCCTGGTCGCGCAGCGTGGCCGCGCGCGAGCGTTGCAGGTCGGCCAGCCGGGCCTGCTGGTCTATCAGTTCGGCCTGCTTGTCCTGCAGCCCCGCCGCGGAGATGAAATTGGCCTCCTGCAGCTTGCGGTTGCGCGCCACGGTTTCCTCCGCCAACGCCACCCGCCGCCGCTGCAGCGCGATCTGCTCGTCGATGCGCTGCACTTCCTTGTCCAGATCCTCCACCCGGCGCTGCAAGGCCGCCTGCTTTTGCCGCGCCTGCAGCCGCAGCATGCCCTGATCTCCGGCCAGGCTGTCGCGCCGCGACTCCAGCAACCGGGTGATCGCGCCCTCGGCGTCGCCCTTGGTGGCGCTGGCGCGCGCGTTGGCCAGCACGAACAGCACCTCGCCGGCCTGCACCCGCTGCCCCTCCTTGACCCGCACCTCCGCCACCGTGCCGGACTGCGACGGCAGCAGGCGGATCAAGCCCTGGGTCGGCAGCAGCACGCCGGCAACCTGCGCCTTGCGGGTATAGCTGAACAGGCAGAAGAACAGCACGATGGCCAGCGCGATCAGGCTGAACAAGCCGGTCAGCCAAGCCAGGCTGATCGGCCTTTTCAGCACGATGCTGCCATAGCGGTGGGTATCCAGCTGGCGCAGCGCTTCCTTGCGGAACAAGCGGCTGCCGCTGGCCGCGGATTCAGGAGTGGGTGGATTTGGCACGTGGCTGGCAGATTTTTCTATGCGAATAGTCCAATATGTTGACAAACAAACATGACGATTGCAAAACTTATGATCTTCCAATACCGGAAGACATTCAAGGAGGACTTACCATGAACCAGCAAGACCTGAAAACACTGGATGCCACCGAAATCAGCGAAGTCAGCGGCGGCGCCGGCGAAATCTCCGCCAAGTACCTGAAACTGCGCGCGGAAAACACCAAATCCGGCGAAATCCAGGCTCAATACCTGAAGCTGGTTTCGGAAAGCACCAAGTAAGCATTCACGGGCCTCACCGCCCCTGAACCACCGGAAAGCGCAGCCCCGCTCGCTTTCCGGTTCTGCCCGGCCAGGCGCCATGCAATACCGGCCCGCCGGTCCGATCCGCCCGAGCACCCGGGCCCGGACTGAACAAGCGGCCATGACCAGGCTTGCCAATGAAACAAGACAAGATACTCATTCTGGGATTGGGCGATCTGGGACGCCGATTGGCTCTGACCCTGCCCTTGCTGAATCGCGACCTCTCCCTGCTGCTCGCCAGCCGCGACCGCGGCCGCGGCGAATCCTTCGCCCGCCTGTCCTCCGCCTGCTCGACGACGCCGCAACGCTTCATTCCGCTGGACGGCCTGGACGCCGACAGCCTCGCCGCGCTGCTGGAGCGCGAACGTCCCGACCTGATCGTGCAGGCGGCCAGCCTGATGTCGCCGTGGGCGCTGTTCCAGCGCGATGACCCGCAAGCGGTCGCGCTGCGCCAAGCCGGCTTCGCGCTGCAGCTGCCGGCCCAGCTCCCGGTGATCCGCAACCTGATGCAGGCCGTACGCGACAGCGGCGTCTCCTGCCCGGTGGTCAACTGTTCCTACCCGGACGCCACCCACCCGATCCTGGAGCGGCTGGGACTCGCCCCGACCATAGGCATAGGCAACGCCGGCATGATCCTGGCGCTGGCGCTGGCGCGCCGGCGCGCGGCCGACGCCTCCCGCCCGCTGCGCGTCTTCGCCCATCACGCCCATGTCGGCGCGGTGGTGAGGGCCGAGCCGCAAGCGGCGCGCGGCCTGCCGCCGCCGCTGTTGTACCTGGGCGACGAGCGGCTGGACGCCGGCGAACTGTACCGCGGCCCGGCCATTCCGCAAGACCAGGACCTGAACGCGCTATCGGCCGCCCACGCGCTGCAGTTGATCGACGCGCTGCTGCCCGGCGCGCCGGAGTTGCTCACCGCCGCGCCCGGTCCGCGCGGCTTGCCCGGCGGCTGGCCGGTGCGGGTGGGCCAGGGCGCCGTCGCGCTCGACCTGCCCGCCGGCATCCAGCCGGCCGACATGCTGCCCTATATGCGCGAAGCGGCCGCCGGCGACGGCCTGGCCGATATCGCCGCCGACGGCACCGCCCACTTCACCGACGCCTTGCGCGCCGCGCTGCCGGCGCCGCTGCGGGAACTGGCGGACCCCATGCATCCGGACGAGGCGCTGCCGCGCTTCCAATTGCTGCAACGCCACCTGGAGCGGCCGGCATGCTGAGCGCCGAACCGATTTACGGCCTGATCGCCAAAACCGCCGTCGCCCGCGCCGACTTCGCCGGCCACTGGCGGCAGCGGCTGCCCGCCACCTTCCCGGCCGCCGGCGCCGACTGGTTCGTGTCAGCCGCCGGCCTGGCGCTGCACGCGCCGCAAACCAGCGCCGGCCCGCATGGCGGCCAGTCGGCGCTGTGCTGCCGCGGCCGCACCTACGGCGCCGCCGCGCTGTCGCTGGAGGCGCTGCAGCGCGACGGCGCGCGCGCCTTCGAGCGCTGCGCCGGCGAGTTCGCGCTGGCGTTCTGGGACGAGGCGCGCGGCCAGCTGCTGCTGGCGCGCGACCAGATGGGCCAGCGCAGCCTGTTCATCCGCGAAGACGCCCATCATTACCTGTTGTGTTCCGAACTGGAGCCGCTGCTGGCCGATCCCGATTTCGACTGCCAGCTCGACGCCGAATCCGCGGTGCATTACCTGATGTTCGGCGCGCCCTATCCGGGACGCACGCTGGCGCGCCGGGTCAGCAAACTGCCGGCCGCTCACTACTTGAGTTGGAACGGCGCCGGCCCGCTGCTCAGCCACCGCTACTACACCCCAATAGGCTTCGACGCGCCCAAGGTGGTGGGCGCCGCCGAGCGCGAGCAGCTGGAGCGCACGCTGGACCAGGCCATCCATGCCCGGCTCGCCGACGGCGGCCAGGCCATCCTGCTGTCCGGCGGCGTCGACTCCTCCTACATCGCCGCCACCGCCGCCATGCGCGCCGGCGGCGAACGCCTCGACGCCTACACCATCGAGTTCACCGCGCCCTACCCCCACAACGAAAGCCAGTACGCCCGCATCGTCACCGACGCCTACGGGATTCGCCATCATGCGGTGGAGCTGGGCCCGGAGCAGGCCACCGCCGCGCTGGCCGACGTGTTCGCCGCCGCCGAGCCCTGCAGCGCCTGGAGCAGCATCACCCACCGCCACCTGCTGGCGCGGATCGGCGCCGACGGCCACCGCAGCCTGTTGTCCGGACTGGGCGCCGACGAGGTATTCGGCGGCTACTGGAAGTTCTTCCAGTCGTACGCCAAGCTGCGCTTCTTCGATGAAAGCTGGCCGGCGGCCGACGCCGTCGACTCCATCGACGGCCTGATGTGGCAGCCGACGCCGGCGCGCTCGCGCCTGTTTTCCGGCATTCCGCGCTTCCATCCCGATTCCGCGCTGCGGGCGGCGCTGCCGCAGCCGTACAAGTCGTGGAGCCATGCGCCGCAGCTGATCGAGTTTTACCGCCAGTGCCGCCGCTACAAGCCGGACGCCCACCTGTTCGAGCTGATGGTCGCCCACGAGTGCCAGCACCGGGTGCCCGACCTGCTGTTCGCCGGCTTCGAGCCTCCGGCCAGAAGCCAGGGCATCCACACCGCCTATCCCTTCCTCGCGCCGGAAGTGGCGGAGCAGGCCTGCGGACTGGGCGCCGCCGAGCGCTTCTGGCGCAAGGACAACCGCTGGCGCAACAAGAAAGTGTTGCGAGAGATCGCCGCCAAGCGGGTGCCCGACGCCATCATGCAGCGCCCGCTGTACAGCTACAACGCCCCGATCGCGCAGTGGATGCAACACCCGGACTTCTCCGCCGCCATCTATGCGCAACTGCGCGACGCCCCGCTGTGGGACAGCGGCTTCGTCCAGCGCGGCTGGTTGTCCGAAGTCGAGGCGCAGATACGATCCTACACACCCCGGGCCAAGGCCGCGCACTTCACCTGCTTCGGGCAGATGTGGGTGTTGGCGACGCTGGCCGCCTGGCACCAACGATGGGTAGCACGCCAATCATGACCATAGACATCTCCGCACCGCTGGCGGCCAGGCATCCGGCCTCGGCCCCCATCCTGCACGCCGCCGCGCCGGACGGCCTGACGCTGGCCGCCGAGGCCAAGGCGCTGCGCCTGGACATCATCCGCGCGCTGCACGCCGTCGGCGGCGGCCATTACGGCGGCAGCCTCAGCTGCATCGACCTGCTGCTGGTGCTGTACCGCCGCTGCCTGCGGGTGGCGCCGGCCGCGCCCGGCCACCCGGAGCGCGACCGCCTGATCCTGTCGAAAGGCCACTCCGCGGTGGCGCTGTACGCGGTGCTGCGGCGGCTGGGCTTCTTCTCCGAGCCGCTGGACAACTACGCCGACTTCGACTCCATCCTCGAAGGCCACCCCGACATGCTGAGCGTGCCGGGAGTGGACTTCTCCAGCGGCTCGCTCGGCCAGGGCCTGTCGGTGGGCATAGGCATGGCCCTGGCGCTGCGCGGCTCGGCGCAGCGCACCTGGGTGGTGCTGGGCGACGGCGAATGCCAGGAAGGCCAGGTGTGGGAAGCCGCCATGCTGGCCGCCGCCTGCGGCCTGGACCACATCCACGCCATCGTCGACTGCAACCGCTTCCAGGAGTGGGGCTGGGCGCCGACGCCCGACGCGCCGCACCCGGAGCCGGTGCCGCAGATGGCGGCCAAATGGCGGGCGTTCGGCTGGCACGTGATCGAATGCGACGGCCACGACCACCAGGCGCTGGAGCTGGCAGTTCAAGAGGCGCAACGCCACAAGGGCCAGCCCAGCGTGATCCTGGCGCGCACGCAAAAGGGCAAGGGCGTGCCGCTGGTGGAGGCGGCGCCGTGGCGCTTCCATTGCGAGACGGTATCCGACGAAGAACACGACATCATGCTGAGGAGCCTGGCATGAGCATGAAACTGGCAGACTATCTCGGCCACACCCTGGCGCGCCGCGCGGCGGACGACGAGCGCATCTTCGTGCTGGACGGCGACCTGGCCGATTCCGACGGCGCCATGCACTTCGCCGAAGCCCATCCGCAGCGCTTCCTGATGACCGGCATCGCCGAACAGAACATGCTGTCGGTGGCCGCCGGCATGGCGTCCTGCAAGCTCCGGCCCTTCGTCTTCTCCTTCGCCGCCTTCCTGTGCTACCGCGCCTACGACCAGGTGCGGATCGGCCTCAGCCAATGCCGGCAAGCCGTCACCATGGTGGGCTCGCACGCCGGCGGCCTGGCCGCGCGCAACGGCAAGACCCACGCCGCGATCAACGATCTGGCGCTGATGCTGTCGCTGCCGAATATCGAGGTCTGGGCGCCGGCCGATTTCGCCGACGTCGAGCTGGCGGTGCGCGCCTGCCTGCAAAGTCCGTCCGCCAACTACATCCGCATGCCGCGCCGCGCCTTCGGCTACGACGAACAGTTGCCGGGCGAGGCCGCGCCGCTGCGCTGGCTGCTGCCGCCGCGCCCGCTCACCCTGGTGTCGACCGGACTAGGCAGCCACTGGGCGCGGGAAGCCGCCGAACGGCTGCAGCGGCAAGGCATGGAAGTCGGCCTGCTGCACTGCCCCTACCTGGGCGACCGCGACGCCATCGCCCGCGAACTGGCGGGCGTCAGCCGGCTGGTGGCGATCGAGGACCACTGCGTGATGGGCGGCCTGGCCTCGCTGCTGGCCGGCCTGCAGCTGGAGGCGCCGATCGCCGCCTGCGGCTGGCCGGCGGACTACGCCGGCAAGTCCGGCTCCGACGAGGCGCTGCGCGCGCGCCACGGTCTGTCCGCCGAGGCGCTGGCCGCCAAGGTGGCCGAATTCGCCGCGCTCCGCCCCCATTAAGCCTTCCGGAGAAACCGCATGCTTTCCATCATCATTTCCTGGCGCAACCGCAAAGAACTGGCCCAGGCCCTGCCCAGCCTGCTGGCAGCGGCCCATGGCGTCGGCGGCGACGTCAACATCGTCAACTACTCCGGCGACGCCGCGCAGCTGGCGGCGCTATGCGGCGCTTACCTCCCGCAGCTGAACATCATCAACGTCGACGGGCAGGAATTCTTCAACAAGGCCGCCGCGCAAAACGTCGGCGCCTCGCAGGCGCGCCATCCGGCGCTGTTCTTCTGCGACTGCGACATCATCCTGCCCGACCCGGCGCTGCTGCTGCGGCTGTGCGCCCACCTGGCGGAAGGCGCCGGCCGCTTCGTCACCCTGGCCGGCGTGCAGGAGTCGGAAGTCAATTCGCGCCAGGCGCGCCACGTGGTGTCCTTCGGCTACGAACTGAACATCCGCACCGCCGACGGCCGCCGCCTGCGCATCGTCGACAATGAGGAAGACGGCGAAACCGGCACCCGCCAGGCTCCCGGCCTGCTGCTGGCGCGGCGCGACGACTTCCTGGCCATAGGCGGCTACAACTCCGACCTGCACGGCTGGGGCTGGGAGGATCAGGACATGATCTCCCGCCTGACCCTGGGCCGCGGCCTGGAGCGCGTCAACGAGGGCGTGGCCGTGCACATCTCGCACGACGACCACGCCCGCATCGCCCACTACCCGCAGGTGGCGTCGCGCTGGGAAAGCCGCGACCGGATGTTCCGCCAGGCGCTGGCCAACTACGACGACGCCAATTTCAGCGGCAGCTACCCGCGCGACCTGGCCAGGCTGGAGGGGCGGATCGCCATGGTCCGCGGCGCGGCCGCCGACAGCGGAGCCGTCCATGCCTGAGCGGCCGCCAGCGAAACCGGCGCGCCGCCTGGCCCGCCTCAGCGTCTGCATGATAGTCAGGGACGAGCAGGCGGTGCTGGCGCGCTGCCTGGACAGCTTGCAAGGCATCCACGACGAGCTCTGCGTCGTCGACACCGGCTCGCGCGACGACACCGTCGCCATCGCCGAGCGCTACGGCGCGCGCGTCCAGCGCTACGCCGGCTGCAACGGCCCGGACGGGCGCATCGCCGACTTCGCCGCCGCGCGCAACCAGGCGCTGGCGATGGCCAGCGGCGACTGGGTGTTGCAGATCGACGCCGACGAGGTGCTGCGCCAAGGCCACGCCCAGATCAAGCGGCATGTCAGGAGCGCCCATCCAGGCATGATAGGCGTCGGCCTATCCTCCAACGGCGCGCACTGGGTGTCGGCCCGGCTGTTCCGGCGCACGCCGGACGCGCACTACCGCAGCCGCATCCACGAATACCTGGTGCAGGGCGGCGGCCTGCTGCCCGACAAGCGGATCCGCATCGAAAACCTGGAAAACAAGCAAGGCAAGGAAAGCGCCAGCGAACGCAATATCCGCCTGTGCCTGCTGGCGCTGGCAGAAAGGCCGGACGAGGCCCGCACGCTGCACTACCTGGCCAATGAGTACCGCGAAAGCCAGCGCTTCGACGAAGCCATCGCCTGCTACCGCCAGGCGCTGGCGCTGGGCAATTTCCCGATCGGCCGCTTCCACAGCGCCTACTACCTGGCGGTCTGCCATCTGCTCAAAGAGGAGTGGGATCAGGCCATGGACTACGCGCTGCTGGCGATCCGCGCCGATCCGCGCTACGCCGAAGGCCCCTGCCTGGTGGCCGACATCTACTCCAGCACCGGCCAGCGGGAATACGCCGCCCACTGGTACCGGATGGCGCTGGTCTGCAAGCGGCCGCCGGCCGACGCCGTGCTGGGCGTCCAGCACTGGGCCTACGGCGACTATCCCAGGCAGCGGCTGGCGCGGCTGGCCGCGGCCTGAGCCCTTCTCCCCCGGCGCCGCCGCGCGCCGGGCCACCCGTTCAGGAGAACACGATGGACCATCATCCCTCCCGCAACCACCATGTCGACAATCTGCGCGGCATCGCCATTTCCTGCGTGCTGCTGCTGCATTTCGCGCTGGCCTACGGCGTCAAGGACAGCCCGCTGGGCACCCTGTTGCCCCCCTGGCTGCTCAAGAGCCTGGTGTGGAACGGCAATTACGGCGTGACCATGTTCTTCGTGGTGTCCGGCTTCCTCATCACCTCGCAGTCGCTGCGGCGCTGGGGCAGCCTGGCCGCCATCGACATCCGCGCCTTCTACGTCTTTCGCTTCGCCCGCATCATGCCGATGCTGCTGCTGGCCCTGGCCATCATCGTGGCGCTGGGCTGCCTGGGACTGCCCTACTTCATCAACAAGGACCATGGCCAGGCGATGCCCGCGTCGTTCTTCCTGGTCGCCGCCGGCTCGGTGCTGACCTTCTGGCACAATCTGCTGATGCAGCAGGTCGGCTATTTCAACTACAGCCTGAATGTCTATTGGTCGCTGTCGGTGGAGGAGGTGTTCTACCTGGCCCTGCCCTTGCTGTGCGTGTGCCTGCGCCGCGTCAGCCTGCTGACGCTGTGCTGCGCGCTGCTGATCGTCGTCGCCCCGATCTACCGCGGCCAACACGCCGACAATGAAATCGACTACCTGTACGGCTACCTGGCCTGCTTCGACGCCATCGCCATCGGCTGCCTGGCCGCGCTGATCGCCCGCCGCCGGCCGCTGCTCGGCCGCGCCGCCCGCCTGCTGCGCTGGGTCGGCGGGCTGCTGCTGGCCTTCAACTACCTGCGCGGCTTTTCCGGCCACGAGGCCTTCGGCTTCACCTGGCTGGCCTTGAGCGCCGCGCTCTTCCTGCTCGGCGCCGCCGCCGATCCGACGCTGCGCGGCGGGTCCGAACGGCTGAGCCGGCCGCTGCGCTGGCTGGGCCGGCACAGCTACGAAATCTATCTGTTCCACATCATCGTGCTGGCGCTGCTGCGCAATCTGGTGCCGCGCGAGGCCGTCGGCTACTGGACGCGGCTGCCGCTGTTCATCGGCTTTCTGCTGCTGACCGTGCTGGTAGCCGGCCTGATCGGCCGCTACCTGGCCGAACCGCTCAATCGCGGCATCCGCAACCGCTACCTGAACCGGCGCGGTCCCGCCGCCGCCGCGTCGCTGCCCAGCCGCTAAACATCGCGCCCGCCCCCGCGGGCGCCAATCCAAGCGCACGCCGCGCCAGACGCGGCGGCCGGACTTTCCCCCCACGGCGCCATTGCGCCGTCCGCCATGCCGAGCCCCAAGCGTTAGCCGCAGTCATTTCGGCAATCGAATCGTTTATTGCCGCCGCATTGTTAAAAACCCACAACCGCGCATGCATTCCGTTGACACTGGCGGTATTTTATTGCATCTTTTAATTTATGACATTAGTATAATTTTGACATCGCCAATCAAACCATCGCTACAGATGGGGATTTTGTTTATTTAAATTACACATTTAAACAATTAACCATCTCGCCAGCAGGACGATGCCAGGCGATGCGCGGTCTTTCCTACCGACAAAATCCGCAGGCGGCCGGCTTGAACCGCTGCAGATATTTTTGATATGAATATTCATCTTCTGAACCAATTGCCGTTCAGAGCGGAGCAGTAGCGGAACGGATTGGCCGCCTTTCCAATCCTAATCAAAATAGAGGAAATACCATGACCAAGGAAAACCAAGTCGCCCAACTGGAAAAAGAACAAGACATCAAGGACTTTCTGGGCATTCAAGTCCTGACTCCGGCGGAAGAAATCTCGGTATCCGGCGGCGGCCAGCACCAAGAAAAGCAACAAGAACAACAGCACGTTGATTAATGTCTGCTTGATGAGCGAATAAGTTGCCACCCATCGCAGCTTCCCGCTCGCTCAGAGCGGCATGCCGCAAAACATCGCGGCATGCCGCCCTCGACTTTCTTGGCCTGCGCATGCTCGCCACCCTCTTCGCGCGCGTCGCCATGGCGGAAATTTCATATTCAATCTTGATCAGGGCAGAAACACCATGAATGAAACCATAGAGAAAAAAGACGCAACCGCTTTCAGCGAAGCCTGGTGGGCGGATTTCATGGATAGGTCGCAAAACCTCAGCAAGCCCGTCGTCGTCAAGAACGCCATCCCCCAGGAAAAATTCCGCCACCACCAGCAAAACGTCCTCAGCATCATTGCGGACCTCGCCAAATTGAAAACCACGCAATTCGGCTACCGCATTTACATCGAAGGACGGCTGCTGGGACCGAACGAGATGGACGATATTTTCGAAAAATCCGCGCCGCTCGAAAACGAAGAACTGGAAACGTGGGCCGCCAGGGTATTTGGAGACCAGCGATTCGGCATCATCTTGAACTCCGGCGAGAAGTTCAACCAGGCCTTATCAAAAGAAATCGCCGTCGCCCTGGCGCCCTTATTCGACGAGATCGGCTACCCGCGCGGCGGCGTGCAATTCACCATCTTCATCGGCAATTACGACAAAACCCCATTGGGCATTCACCAGGACCAGCGCGGCGAAAGCGTGATCCATTTCCACGTCGGCCCCGGCAGCAAAACCATGTATGTATGGGACCGAGAGCAGTACAAGAATCTGCTGGAAACGCAGAACCTGACGCGCAAGGATTTCGCCAAGCTGCGGCCGTATGCGTCCGAATTCCACTTTGAAAGCGGCGACCTGTATTTCATGCCGGAAGGCACCTACCATATCGGCATGCAGGAGGGACTATCCGTCGGCATCACCGTATGGCGCTACAGCCATACCGACGATCTGCTGGCGAAACATTTGCACCAGCGCATTTTCAAACAGATCCCGGTGGAGAAGACCGAAGACTTCCAGCACGACGAGAACTCGCTGGACGACACCAGCGGCCTGGACAAAATCATCGAGAAATACAGCCTGACCGATGAATGCAAGAATCTGAACTACAGCGAGCTGCTGAGGAAAACCTATCAGGACTGGCGCTACTCGGTGCACAGCAACGCCGGCTACCGCAACAGCCCGTTCCCGCGCGAAGGGCTGGAAAAGATAGCGCTGCAGGACCGGATCGCCATCGAATCGCCCTACAAGATTCTGGCGCGCGAGTCGGAGAACACCGACAAGATCTACATTTACGTCCGCGGCCATAAAATCGAATTCAACCGCTTCCCCTGCGTGCTGGCGTTGATACAGCGCCTGAACGAAGGCCGGACGGAAGCAGTAGCCGATCTGCTGCAAATTCTGGACAAGAGCTGGCCCGCCCAGGTCGGCTTATACATATTGAACGAGCTATATCATTGGCGCGGCATCGACAAGGTCGCCCGCCAGTGACGACCGGCTGACGCCGCCGCGCAAATGCCTTTCCGCGCCTCGGCGGCGGCAGTCGGAACCACTTGCGCCAGGAGCGCGGCGGCGACGCCGCGCTCGCTTCTTCTCTACCTCACCCCCAGCCGCTCCATCCGGTAGCGCAGCGAGCGGAAGGTCACGCCCAGGCGTTTGGCGGCCTGGGTGCGGTTGTAATGGGTAGCGTCCAGCGCCTTGGCGATCGCCTCGCGCTCCACCCGGTCCAGATAGTCCTGCAGCGGTTCGGCGCTGCCCGGCTCCGGGCAATATTCGCGCGGCGGCGTCAGTTGCAGATCGTCCCGGCTCAACACCGGGCCGGCGGCCAGCGCCACCGCCCGCTCCAGAATGTTCTCCAGCTCGCGGAAATTGCCGGGGTAGCCGTAGTCCTGCAGCGCCTGGCGGGCATCCGCCGCCAGCTGCGGCGCCGCGCCGTCGCCGGCGTAGCGCTGCAGCAACTGCTGCGCGAACAGCGGAATGTCCTCGCGCAACTCGCGCAGCGCCGGCATCCGCAGCGGCAGCACGTTCAGGCGGTAGTACAGGTCCTGGCGGAAGCTGCCGGCCTCCACCCGCGCCGCCAGGTCCTGGTGGGTGGCGCAGATGATGCGCGCGTCCACCGCCTCTTCCTGGCTGCCGCCCAGCTTGCGCACTGTTTTCTCCTGAATGGCGCGCAGCAGCTTCACCTGCATCGCCAGCGGCAGGTCGGCCACTTCGTCCAGAAACAGCGTGCCGCCCAACGCCTGCTGGAAAAACCCGTCATGGTCGGCGTCGGCGCCGGTGAAGGCGCCTTTCTTGTAGCCGAAGAATTCGCTTTCCATCAGGCTGTCGGGGATCGCGCCGCAGTTGACCGCGACGAAGGGGCGCTCGGCGCGCGGTCCCTGCTCGTGGATCAGCCGCGCCGCCTGCTCCTTGCCGGTGCCGGATTCGCCGCGGATATAGACCGCGGCCTGGCTGCGCGACAACTTTTCTATCAGCCGCAGCACTTCCTGGATGGCCGACGAGTCGCCAACCAGCCGCTGCTGCTGCGCCGGCTTGCCGCCCTCCACCCGCAACGCGGTCTTCACCAGGCTGCGCAGCTGCGCCAGGCTCACCGGCTTTTGCAGATAGTCGAAAGCCCCGGCCTTCATCGCCCGCACCGCGTTGTCGGTGCTGCCGTAGGCGGTGATCACCGCGATCGGCACGTCCAGCGCCTGCTCGCCGATGTGGCGCACCACTTCCAGCCCTTCGCCGTCGGGCAGCCGCATATCGGTCAGCGCCAGGTCGAACGGCCCGGCGCCCAGCATGCCCTTGGCCTCGGCCACGCTGCCGGCGCAGACCGGCAGCAAGCCCATTTTCAGCAGAGTCAGCTCCAGCAGCTCGCGGATGTCCGGCTCGTCGTCCACTACCAATACCCGCATCGGTGTCTTAGTCATAGGCCAGGTGACAGATCAGCCGGAACACGCCACCGGGCGGGCTGTAATCCAGCCGCGCGTCGTTGGCCTCGGCCAGTTCGCGCGCGATGTACAGGCCCAGGCCGCTGCCGGCGTTTTCCGTGGTGAAAAAGGGTTCGAACAACCGCGACTGCTCGGCTTCCGCCACGCCGGGCCCGTCGTCGATCACCCGCAGGATAAGGTAATCCTCAGCCACGCTGGCGTGCAACTGCACCGCGCCGGCGGCGCGGCTGCTATGGCGCCAGGCGTTGGCCAGCAAGTTGCCCAGCACCTGCGCCAGGTGGCCGCGGTCGAAGCGCAGCTGGCAATCGGCCGGCAGCTGGCAGGCGACGGCGCCGGCGGCGTCCGGCTGCGCCATGGAGAAATGCTCCAGCAGCTCGGCGACGAACGGCGCCAGCGCGATGGCTTCGGGCTTGACGCGATCGCGCCGGCCCAGCATCAGCACATCCTCGACCATGCCGTTGATGCGGCGGGTGTTGTCCTGCACGATGCGGACCAGCCGCCGCCGCGCGGGGTCCGCCTCATCCTCGGCCAGCAGATCGCCGGCATGGCTGATCGCCGACAGCGGGTTGCGGATTTCATGGGCGATGTTGGCGGTGAGCCGGCCCAGCGCCGCCAGCTTCACCCGCTTGGCCTCTTCCGCCATGTCCGCCATGTCGCGCAGGAACAGCACCACGCCGCGCAGTTCGCCCTCGCGCACCGGCACCGGCGCCAGCCGCCCCACCAGCTGGCGGCCGCGCGCGCTGTGCTCGATGAAGGTGGGCAGCGCCGGATAGCCGCTCTGCTGCCAGCGCCGCACCAGCGGCAGCAACTCCGGCATGGACTGGCCGCGGGAGAGGCGGCTGAAGTAGCGCTCGGCCTGCAGGTTGAACTGGCGCAGGCAGCCGTCCTCGTCCAGCACCATCACCGCGTCGCGCTGGCTTTGCAGGATCAATTCGTTCAGGCGGTTGAGGTTGGCGATCTCGCCGCCGCGGCTGGCCGCCAGCGCCTCCGACGCGCGCGCCATCCTCCCCAGCTGCCAGGTGGCGATGGAGGTGATGAAGCAGGCGGCCGCCAGCAGCGCGCTATAGGACAGGTCGGCGCTATGGGGCAGACCCAGCCAATGCTCGACGCCGGCGTAGCCGAACAGCGTCAGGGTGGCGATGGCGGCGTAGAACAGCGCGTAGCGGCCGGTGGACAGCAGGCCGGCGGCGGCCAGGTAGGGCAGCAGCAGCAGGCCGAAACCGCCGCGGATACCCTCGTTCATCGCCATCAGCCACACCATCATCGCGATGTCGGCGGCGATGGCCAGCGTCAGCTGCAGCGTGTGGCCGAGCTTGCCTTCGCGCAGCAGGAACCACACCGCGATCAGCAGCAGGTAGACGCCGGACCACAAATAAAAATGCCTGCCGCCTTCTATCAGCGACAGGCCGTCGCTGCCCGGCAGCAGCGACATGGAAAACAGGACCAGCAGCAGCAGCGCGCGAAAGCCGTTGACGAACAACAGCGCGGCGCGGGGGGTGAGGGCTTGCGGCTGGCTGGTCCGTGTCATCACATCGGCAGCTCCCGGATGGCGCTGACCAGCCATTTCTTCGGCATCAGCTTGCCCTTCTTGCCGCGCTTGCCGATGAACTCCTCCAGCGCCAGCTTCTCATCGCCGGCCTTGCCGCGCACCGAGGTGGTGGACAGCAGCGCCTTGGCGCCGGCCACCAGGCCTATCGCCGTCATCGCCGCGCCCTCGTCCAGCGCCATCAGCATCAGGCCGCGGCCCTTGGACAATTCCTTCAGCTCGCCTGCCGGGAAGGCCAGCAGGCGGCCGCTGTCGGCGGCGGCCACCAGCTGCAGCGCGTCCAGGCCGGCGCCCTGCGGCGCCGGCACCGGCGCCAGCACCTTCTCGCCGGCGTCCAGCGTGATGAAGGCCTTGCCGGCCTTCACCCGGCCGGCCATGTCGCCGATCTTGGCGATGAAGCCGTAGCCGCCGGAACCGGCGACGATGAAGCGGGCGGCGTCGGGGCCTGAGATCAGCTGCGCCGGCTTGGCGCCGTCCTGCAGGTCCACCAGCGACGCCACCGGCACGCCGTCGCCGCGGCCGGTCGGCACCGTGGCCGGGTCTATGGTGTAGGCGCGGCCGTTGTGGTCGAGCACGATGGCCGACCACACGGTGCGGGTCTCCACCGCCGCCGCCAGCGCGTCGCCATCCTTGAAGCTCAGCGCCTCCAGGTCGACGTTATGGCCGACGCGGGCGCGGATCCAGCCTTTTTGCGACAGAATCAGCGTCACCGGCTCGTCGGCGGTGGTTTGCGTCAGCACCGCGCGTTCGGCGGCCTTGATCTCGCTGCGGCGCTTGTCGCCGTACTTGGCGGCGTCGGCCTGGATCTCGTCGCGGATCAGGCGGGTGAGCGCGTCCGGGGTGTCCAGCACGTGGCGCAGGCCCTCGCGCTCCTCGCGCAGCTCGGACAGCTCCTTCTCCAGCTTGAAGCCTTCCAGCCGCGCCAATTGGCGCAGGCGGATTTCCAGGATGTCCTCGGCCTGGACCTCGGTCAGGCCGAAGGCCTTGATCAGGTCAGGCTTCGGCTCGTCCGACTCGCGGATCACCCGGATCACTTCGTCGATGTGGATGAAGGCGATCATCCGCCCTTCCAGGATGTGGATGCGCTTGTCCACCTGCGACAAGCGGTGCGCCAGGCGGCGGGTGACGGTGGAGCGGCGGAAGTCTATCCATTCAGTCAGGATGGACTTCAGGCCTTTCTGCGCCGGCCGGCCGTCCAGGCCTATCATCACCATGTTCAGCGAAGCGTTGCCTTCCAGGCTGGTCTGCGCCAACAGGATGTTCATGAATTCGTCCGGGTCCTGGCGGCTGGACTTGGGTTCGAACACCAGCCGCACCGGGCTTTCGCTGTCGGATTCGTCGCGGACGCGGTCCAGCAGCGACAGCATCAGGCTCTTCAGATTGGCCTGATCCTGGGTCAGCGCCTTCTTGCCTGACTTGACCTTGGGGTTGGTGGCTTCCTCGATTTCCGCCAGCACCTTCTGCGCCGAGGAGCCGGGCGGCAGCTCGGTCACCACGATGCGCCACTGGCCGCGCGCCAGCCGGTCTATCTCCCACTTGGCGCGCACCCGCACGCTGCCGCGGCCGTTTTCATAGGCGGCCAGGATGTCCGCCGCCGGGGTGATGATCTGGCCGCCGCCCGGGAAGTCCGGGCCGGGCACGTATCGCATCAGGCCGGCGGTGTCCAGCGTCGGGTCGTCCAGCAGCGCCACGCAGGCGCCGGCCACCTCGGTCAGGTTGTGCGGCGGGATTTCCGTCGCCAGACCCACCGCGATGCCGGAAGCGCCGTTGAGCAGCACCATCGGCAGCCGGGCCGGCAGCAGCGAGGGCTCGTCGAAGGCGCCGTCGTAGTTGGGCACGAAATCCACCGTGCCCATGTCTATCTCGGACAGCAGCAGATCGGCGATAGGCGTCAGCCGGGCCTCGGTGTAACGCATCGCCGCCGCGCCGTCGCCGTCGCGGCTGCCGAAGTTGCCCTGGCCGTCGATCAGCGGATAGCGCAGCGTGAAGTCCTGCGCCATCCGCACCAGCGCCTCGTAGGCCGAGCTGTCGCCGTGCGGATGGTATTTGCCGAGGATTTCGCCGACCACCCGCGCCGACTTCACCGGCTTGGCGCCGTGCGCCAGGCCCATGTCGCGCATCGCGTACAGGATGCGGCGCTGCACCGGCTTCTGGCCGTCGGCCACTTCCGGCAGCGCGCGCCCCTTCACCACGCTCATCGCGTACTCGAGGTAGGCGCGCTCGGCGTACAGGTCCAGCGGAATCCAGTCGCCGCTGGCGGCTTCCGGCGCGGCGGGAGGCGGCGGCGGGTCGCCGGCGGAACCCGGCGGGGCGAAGAGGTCGTTGCTGTTCATGTTATCAATGCTAGTGTCTTGATCTGGATTTGGGTACGCGGCCGATCCGGGTGGTATAGCATCATCACGGTGCCGGGATGCCGAAGACGGCCGGTACGGGAAATGGAGGAATTCTACTATGGCAAACAGGATAGCGTGGCATTGCCACGGTTTCGACGGTTTCACCCCGCTGGCGCTGTACCAGGTTCTGCAGCTGCGGGATCGGGTTTTCGTGCTGGAGCAGCAATCGCTGTACGGCGACGTGGACGGCGTGGACACCCACTGCCTGCACCTGTCGGGCCGCGACGAGGCCGGCCGGCTGCTGGCCTATGCCCGGCTGATCGCCCCCGGCGAGAAATACCCGGACGCCGCCGCCATCGGCCGGGTGGTGGTGGAACCCGCCGCGCGCGGCCAGGGCCTGGGCAAGGCGCTGCTGGCGCAGGCGGTGGCGCAATGCCAGGCGCGCTACCCGGGCCGCGCCATCATGCTGTCGGCGCAGCAGGACGCCAGCGCGATGTATGCCGCCTTCGACTTCGAACCGGTGTCGGAGCCTTACGACGACGGCGGGATACTGCACCTGGACATGCGGCGGGAAGGCTGAGCCGCAAATGAAAATGCCGCTCCCGAGGGAGCGGCATGGCCTGCGCGCGGCGACTGGCTATCAGAACTTGTAGTCGGCGGTGATGTAGTAGGTGCGGCCCCACAGATCGGTGGACGGGCCGGAGAACGTCACCAGGCTGGCCCCGGCGGCGTACGGCGGCACGCGGTTGCCGACGTTGCGGATGCCGCCGTTGATTTCCAGCGTCTTGAGCGGCCGCACGCCGAAGTTGAGGTCGAACGCCGTGTACGACGGCACGCGCTGCGGCACGTTGGCCGCGATGGTGTCGCGCGGGGACGCCGCGTTCTTGTAACCGGCATAGGAACGCGCGGTGATCGCGGCGCTGTACTTGTCGTAGCGGTAGTCGACGGTGAAGAGGTTCTTCCAGCGCGGCATGCCGCCGTAATCGACGTTCTCCAGCAGCGAATCGGTCGGCAGCACCGTGTCCTGATACGTCAGGTAGCGGGTTTGCTGCTCGCGGAAACTCAGCTTGCCGTAGCCCCCCAGCGACAGATCGTACTGCACGTCGATGTCGATGCCGGAGGTGATCGTCTTGCCGGCGTTCGCGTACGGGGTGCTGATGTAGTCGATGTCGCCGCGGATGCCGGCGATGCCCGACGGCTTGCGCACCACGTAGCCGGGGAACAATTCCGGGTGGTCAACCACGTACTGCGCCGGCAGCGCCTGGATGGTGTCCTTCTGGTCCAGCTTGTACCAGTCGATCGACGCGGAAAGCTCCTTCATCGGCTGCAGCACCACGCCCAGGCCGTAGCTCTTGTTGGTTTCCGCCTTCAGGTTCGGGTTGCCGCCGCTGCGGATCTGCTGCTTGACCGACGTGCAATTGGCCGTGGAGATGCCCTTGTCCGCGCATTGCGCGTAGTCGTAAATCGACTGGTAGGCTTGGCGCGACGCGTACAACTGGGGCAGGGACGGCGCCTTGAACGCCGAAGTGGCCGAACCGCGGAACATCACCTGCTGCCACGGACGATAGGAGAAGGCGAACTTCGGGTTCACCGTATCGCCGAAATCGTTGTAGTGGTCGGCGCGCACCGCCAGCTGCGCTTCCAGATTCTTGATCACCGGCAGGCTGAGCTCGGCATACGCCGCCGCCACCGAGCGGCTGGACTGCAGGCCCTGCTGCGCCGCGTAGTTCATGATAGAACCGCTGCGGATCAGCGCGTCGGGCGAGCTTTCGATCGACTCATGCCACCATTGCACCCCTGCGGCGAAGCCCAACGGGCCGCCCGGCAGCTGGGCAAGCTCGCTCTTGCTGGTCTTCAACTCCAGCATCTGCAACTTGGAATTGGCGCTGTTGGTCAGGTTTGTGGCGTATGGCGTCAGGCTGCCCGCCTGGTTGTTCTGCGCGAACGGATCGAACATGGGCTGGCCGGCGGGCGCGCCGTTTTGCAGCATGTTCATGAACGGCGCGTTCAGGATGGCATTGCTGGTCTGCATGGTCACCTTGGATTCGCCAAGGTTCACCGAGCCTTCAAAATCCCAATCGCCGATGGTGGTGGTGCCGCCTGCGACCACGCGGTAGGTGTCGGCCGTCACATCCACCATGCTCTTGCCCAGCTCATACAGGCTGCGCGTCACTTGCAGCGTGTCGCCGGGGGTGAACTGCGGATAGAGCGCCTGCATCGCCGCCAGCGTGGCCGGATTGGTGGGATAGGCCGCGTTGCCGTTCTTGATCTGCACCTGGCTCATCCAGGCGTAGCCGCCGTCGAGGGAGGTCTGGCTGCGGTTGACGCTGGCTTCGACGAACAGCTCGCTGTCCGAGCCGATCCGCTTGGTGTAGTTGCCGTTCAGGCCGTAGCGCGAAGTCCGCGGCGACAGCTGGGTGCCCAGTTCGTCGTTGTCGCTGGGGCAGATGGTGTTGCCGTTGGACAGCGTCACCAGCGACTTGGGGCAGCCGGGCAGAGGGTTATAGAACTTGCCGTTGGAGTAGTCTTTCCAAGAGCCCCACAAAGTGCCGCTGCGCGAATCCTTGCCGCCGAAGCGGCGGTAATCCAGCGTCTTGGTCGGCTCATGCTTGCTGGCGAACACCGGCTCGCGATGGTAAGCGTCGAACGACCACATGAAGTTCTGGCCGTCCTTGCTCAGATCGCCGATGCCGCCCATCAGGCCGGCGCCCTGCTCCATGCCGTCGCCGTCTTCGGTCTGGCCGTAGCGGGTGGTGGCTTTCACCCCTTGGAAATTGCGCTTGGTCTTGAAGTTGATCACCCCGGCCACCGCATCGGAGCCGTAGATCGCCGAAGCGCCGTCGCGCAGGATTTCGACCGAGTCGATCATCGCCAGCGGAATCGTGTTCAGGTCGACGAAAGAGTCGGTGCCGCTGATGAACATCGCGTAGTTCGGCAGGCGGCGGCCATTGATCAGCACCAGCACATACTTGGAGCTCATGCCGCGCAGGCCGGCGGTGGCCGCGCCGGCGGCGAAGCTGGCCGAATTGGTGCCCGACAGCACGCTGCCGGAAGAAGTCAGGTTGTCCAGCAGCTGCACCGTGGTGGAAGCGCCGGTTTTTTCGATGTCTTCCCGTTTCAGGACTTCAACCGGCAGCGCGCCTTCCTTGCTGATGCGCTTGATGTTGGAGCCGGTGATGGTCACCCGTTCCAGCTGGCTGTCGCTACCGTCCGCGGCATGGGCAAAGCCGCCCCCCATAAGGCCGAAGGCGGCGATCGCCTGGGCCAGAATCTTGATTCTCATCATTTTCCCTTTGTTCATCACGGCGTTTGCGCTGCTTTGGCGCAAATCTGCCTTGCCTCTGTCACATGCCTGAAACATGCACGCAAGCGATGAAAATGGCATTAATCATCGGGCATGGCAAATACTTCAGCACCTTATGCCAGCCCCTGGCATCGCCAGGCCAAAACCAGAGAATTGTTAAAACTTTGATTAAAATTGTGTTTTTTTATGAATGACAGCGGCAACTCGCCCATTGTCCGTGTCTCAACAAAACAACATGCCGCGCGCCGCGTCGGCGCTATACCGCCTGCGCGCCCGCCGCCGCCATGCCGTCCGGGCAAGCTCGGCGGGACGCCGCCGCCCACTTAGGCTAAAATGTCCTGTTTTCGTCTGCGGCACTTTCCGCCCATGCATCTGCTTGCCTTCGGACTCAACCACCACACGGCTCCGCTGTCGATACGGGAAAAGCTGGCGTTTCCGGCTGAAACCCTGCCGCGCGCGCTGGACAGTCTGGTGGCCTCGCAGGCCGCGCGCGAGGCGGCCATCGTCTCCACCTGCAACCGCACCGAGATCTACTGCTGCAGTCCGGACCCGCACGCCGCGCTGTCCTGGCTGTGCCAGTTCCACGGCCTGAGCCTGGCCGAGGTGGAGCCCTATCTGTACCGGATGGAAGCCTCCGGCGCGGCGCGGCACGCCTTCCGCGTGGCCTCGGGACTGGATTCGATGGTGCTGGGCGAAACCCAGATCCTGGGCCAGCTGAAGGACGCAGTGCGCAGCGCCGAGCACGCCGGCACGCTGGGCACCATGCTCAACGGCCTGTTCCAGCGCACCTTCGCGGTGGCCAAGGAAGTGCGCAGCAGCACCGCGGTGGGCGCAAGCTCGGTGTCGATGTCGGCGGCGGCGGTGAAGCTGGCCGAGCAGATCTTCCCGTCCATCGCCGAGCTGAACGTGCTGTTCGTCGGCGCCGGCGAGATGATAGAGCTGGTGGCCACCCATTTCGCCGCCCGCAACCCGTCCTGTATCACCGTGGCCAACCGCACGCTGGAGCGCGGCCAGCGGCTGGCGGAACAGTTCGGCGGCAACGCCATCACGCTGTCGGAGCTCCCAGAGGCGCTGGCGCGCTACGATGTGGTGGTGACATCCACCGCCAGCCAGCTGCCGATGATAGGCAAGGGCATGGTGGAGCGGGCGATCAAGGCGCGGCGCCACCGGCCGATGTTCATGCTGGACCTCGCCGTGCCGCGCGACATCGAGCTGGAAGTCGCCCAGCTGGACGACGTGTTCCTGTACAGCGTCGACGACATCGCCGGCATCGTCGAAGTGGGCAAGGAAGCGCGGCAGCAGGCGGCGGCCGAAGCCGAAACCATCATCCAGGCGCGGGTGGCGGAGTTTTCCGACTGGCTGAAGAAGCGCGAGACCGTGCCGCTGATCCGCGCGCTGCGCGACGAGGCCGACCGCACCCGCCGCCACGCGCTGGAAGCGGCGATGAAGCAACTGGCGCGCGGCGACGCGCCGGACAAAGTGTTGGAGGCCTTGTCCGTCCAACTGACAAATAAACTCATGCACCCGCCCACCCAGGCCCTGTCCTCGGGCAGCGGCGCGGAGCACGACGCGCAGGTGCAAGCCATCGCGCGGCTTTACCGTTTACATCCGGAGTCGTAATGAAAGCGTCTATCGCAACCAGGCTGGCGCAACTGGCCGACCGCCTGGAAGAGGTGACCCACCTGCTGGCCAGCGAAACGGCCACCCAGAACATGGAGGCCTTCAAAAAGCTCACCCGCGAGCACGCCGAGCTGACGCCGGTGGTGGAGGCTTTCGCCGCCTACCGCCAGTGCGAAGGCGACATCGCCGCCGCCGAAGAGATGCTGGCCGATCCGGAAATGAAGGAATTCGCCCAGGCGGAAATCCTCGAGGGCAAGGACAAGCTGGCGGCGCTGGAGGTGGAGCTGCAGAAACTGCTGCTGCCGAAGGACCCCAACGACGACAAGAACATCTTCCTGGAAATCCGCGCCGGCACCGGCGGCGACGAGGCGGCGCTGTTCGCCGCCGACCTGCTGCGCATGTACACCCGCTACGCCGAGCGCAACCGCTGGCAGGCGGAGATCGTCTCCGCCAGCGAGTCCGACCTCGGCGGCTACAAGGAAGTGATCGTGCGGCTGGTGGGCCAGGGCGCGTACTCGCGGCTGAAGTTCGAGTCCGGCGGCCACCGCGTGCAACGCGTGCCGGCCACCGAAACCCAGGGCCGCATCCACACCTCCGCCTGCACGGTGGCGGTGATGGCCGAAGCCGACGAGATCGCCGAAGTGGTGCTGAACCCGGCCGATCTGCGCATCGACACGTTCAGGGCCAGCGGCGCCGGCGGCCAGCACATCAACAAGACCGACTCGGCGGTGCGCATCACCCACTTGCCGACGGGGATCGTGGCGGAGTGTCAGGACGGCCGCTCGCAGCACGCCAACAAAGCCAGCGCGATGCAGGTGCTGGCGGCGCGCATCTACGACATCCAGCTGCGGGAAAAGAATCAGAAGGAAGCGGCCGAGCGCAAGAGCCTGATCGGCTCCGGCGACCGCTCCGAGCGCATCCGCACCTACAACTACCCGCAAGGCCGCCTCACCGACCACCGCATCAACCTGACGCTGTACAAGCTGGACCAGATGATGGACGGCGACATCGCAGAATTGACCGACGCGCTGGTGGCCGAACAGCAGGCCGAGCTGCTGGCGGCGCTGGGCGACTGAGCGGCGTTGCCGCGCGCGCCAGACGGCGCTAGAATCACCGACGGAAAACCGGCCGCCCGGCGGTCGTTTTTCTCCGAACCTTGAGGCCGCCTTCCGCGGCCTTTTCTTTTGTCGGCTACATGCCCGGAAGGTAGGCGAGCACGGCCTTGATGTCGTCCTCGCTCATGGTTTTGACGATTTCCTGCATCTCCGCCGCCGCCGGCCGCTGCGACACGTCGAATACCCGCAGCTGGCTTTGCAGATAGGCGGCATGCTGGCCGGCCAGCCGCGGTGCCGTCGCGTTGCCCTCGCCGCGGTCGCCGTGGCAGGAGAAACAGGGCGGCGTGCCCACCGCCAGATTGCCCTCGCGGAACAGCTTGGCGCCGGCGGCGACGAGCTTGGGATCGGCCCCGGCCGCCGCGTTGGCCGCCGGCGCGCGCGCGGCGAAATACGCGGCCGCGCTCCGGATGCCGGCATCATCCAGCTTGGCCAGCGCCGCGCGGTGCGCCGCCTTGTCGTCGCGCTTGCCGTCGCGGAACAGCAGCAGCTGCTGCTCCATATAGACCGCCTGCTGGCCGGCCAGCCGCGGAAACTGCGGCGAAGCGCCGTTGCCGTCGGCGCCGTGGCAGCTGCCGCACAGCTCCGCCGGCCGCGGCGCCGCCAACGCGGCCGCCGCCCACATCCATCCCAGCACCATCCATCCCGCGGTTTTCACTCTGCGCGCTCCATTGTCGATGACGTCTGGATTATACGCGCCGAGCGCGCGGATTTCCCGCCGCTAGCTCCGGCGCCGCGCCCAGCGGCCATGCAGCGCCATGCCCGCCAGCATCGCCGCGGCGAATAGCATCCCGGCGCCGGCGCCGCTGCCGGCCAATACCAGCGCCGGCCCCGGGCAAATGCCAGCCAGCCCCCAGCCGGCGCCGAAAATCAGGCTGCCCAGGATCAATGGCCGGTCGATCCGCCGAACGGCGGGCAGCTGCATCGGCCCGCCCAGCAGCGCGCGCTCGCGGCGCCGCGCCAGCGCGAAGGCCGGCAGCGCTGTCGCGATGGCGCCGACCATCACCAGCGCCAGCGACGGATCCCAGCGGCCGGCGATATCCAGAAAGGCCAGCACCTTAGCCGGATTGGCCATGCCGGCCAGCAGCAGTCCCAGGCCGAACAACAGGCCGGCGCAGCCTGCGCTTGCGAGCGATTTCATAGCACGCCTCCATCACGCATCAGCCAGACGACGGCGAACCCCGCGGCCATGAAGGCCAGCGTGGCCGCCAGCGAACGCGGCGACAGCCGCGCCAGCCCGCACACGCCATGGCCGCTGGTGCAACCGGAGCCGAGCCGGCTGCCGAACCCCACCAGCAGGCCGGCGGCGATCAACAGCCAGGGCCGGTGATCCAGAGCGATGGCTGGCGGCGCGGCGCACAGCCGGTATGCCCAGGGCGACAGAACCAGGCCGGCGACGAAAGCCAGCCGCCAGCCCTTGTCGCCGCCGGGCGAGAGCAGCTGGCCGACAATGCCGCTGATCCCGGCCACCCGGCCGTTCAGCAGGATCAGCCAGGCGGCGGCCAAGCCGATCAGCATGCCGCCGGCCAGCGCGCTCCAGGGCGTGAAATGACTCCAGTCCAGCTGCATGGCTACTCCTTGGGACAGTACAACTGATAGAGGGTGGCCAGCACGCTCAGCGCGTTCGGGTCGGCCACCGCGTAGAAAATGCGCTTGCCGTCGCGGCGGGTGGCGACCAGGCCCTCGTTGCGCAGCACGCCCAGCTGCTGCGACAGCGTGGGCTGGCGGATGCCCACCGCCTGCTCCAGCTCGCCGACCGATTGCTCGCCCTGGCTGAGCTGGCACAACAACAGCAGCCGGTCTTCGTTGGACAAGGCGCGCAGCAGGCCGCAAGCCTGGCCGGCGGCGGCGCGCATCATGGCGATGGTGGGAGACGGCATGGAAAACTTTCTTTCGGATTAGACACTTGACTACAATATATCAATTGATATTATATAAATCAATATATCTTAACCCGCAGATGGAGCGACGATCATGAGCAGCGAAATCCACTACCCCGAACTGACCCACGCCATCTCCCAACACCTGGCCACCTTGCGCGCCGACGTGCCGGACGTGATGCAAGCCTTCAACGACCTGGGCCGCGCCGCCAGCCGCGACGGCGCGCTGGACAGGAAAACCAAGGAGCTGATCGCGCTGGCACTGGGCGTGGCCGCGCGCTGCGACGGCTGCCTGGGCTTTCACGCGCAGGCCTTGGTCAAGCTGGGCGCCAGCAAGACGGAAGTGGAAGAGGCGCTGGCGATGGCCGTCTACATGGGCGGCGGCCCTTCTTTGATGTATTCCGCCAACGCCCTGGAGGCCTTTGAGCAGTTCAGCGCCAAGACCGCCTAGTCTCGCATCGTTTGCTGTGGGACAATCGCACGCAGCCGGGCCTGAGCCCGGCTATGCTTTTTGAACCACCCGCCGGATTTTTCGCATGTCTGCCAGCTCCCTGCGCGTGCTGTCGCTCATCCCGCCGATGACGCAGCTGAACACGCCCTACCCGTCCACCGCCTATCTGACCGGCTTTTTGCGTTCGCGCGGCGTCACGGCCTCGCAGGAAGACCTGGCGCTGGCGCTGGTGCTGCAACTGTTCTCGCGCGCCGGCATGCAGACGCTGCGCGAGCATGTGCAACGCATCCCCATGCGCCAGCGCACCGACTGCATGATGCAGTTCGACATCTCGTACGAACGCTACGCGGCGACGATAGACGCGGTGATCGGCTTTTTGCAGGGCCGCGACGCCACGCTGTCCTACCGCATCGCCGGCCGCAACTACCTGCCGGAAGGCCCGCGCTTCGCCGCGCTGGACGTGTATATGGACCCGGACGATCCGGACGGCGGCGACCCCCTGGCCTGGGCCTTCGGCGCGCTGGGCAGCCAGGACCGCGCCCGCCACCTGGCCACGCTGTACCTGAACGATATCGCCGACGTGCTGCGCGAGGCGGTGGACCCCCGCTTCGAGTTTGTCCGCTACGCCGAATCGCTGGCGCTGTCGCAGCCGACCTTCGAGCCGCTGGCCAAGGCGCTGGCGGCGGCGCCCAACTGGGTGGACGACACGCTGGACGCGCTGACCCGCGAAGCGATGGCGACGCACCGGCCGCAGCTGGTGCTGATCTCGGTGCCCTTCCCCGGCGCGGTGTACGCGGCCTTTCGCATCGCCCAGACTATCAAGCGCCACTGGCCGGAAGTCAAAACCTGCCTCGGCGGCGGCTACCCCAACACCGAGCTGCGCGAGCTGGCCGAGCCGCGCGTGTTCGACTACTTCGACTATGTGACGCTGGACGACGGCGAGCGGCCGCTGCTGGCGCTGATGGAACACATCGAGGGCAAACGCGGCGTCAGCCGCCTGGTGCGCACCTTCCTGCGCCAGGACGGCGCGGTGCGCTATGTGAACATGCAGGAGGCCGACGTGCCGTTCTCCGAGGTCGGCACCCCCACCTGGGACGGCCTGCCGATAGACCGCTACCTGTCGCTGCTGGACATGCTGAACCCGATGCACCGGCTGTGGAGCGACGGCCGCTGGAACAAGCTGACCATCGCCCACGGCTGCTACTGGAAGAAATGCAGCTTCTGCGACGTGACGCTGGACTACATCTCGCGCTACGAGACGGCGTCGGCCGAGCTGCTGGTGGACCGCATCGAGGCCATCATCGCCGAAACCGGCCAGACCGGCTTCCACTTCGTCGACGAGGCCGCGCCGCCCAAGATGCTGAAGGCGCTGGCCGAGGAGCTGCTGCGGCGCAAGCTATCCATCTCCTGGTGGGGCAATATCCGCTTCGAGAAATCGTTCACGCCCGAGCTGGCGCAGTTGCTGGCGGAATCCGGCTGCATCGCCATTTCCGGCGGCCTGGAAGTGGCGTCCGACCGCTTGCTCAAGCTGATGAAAAAGGGCGTGTCGGTGGAGCAGGTGGCGCGCGTCACCCATGGCTTCGCCGAGGCGGGCATCCTGGTGCACGCCTACCTGATGTACGGCTTCCCCACCCAAACCGAGCAGGACACGGTGGACGCGCTGGAATACGTGCGCCAGCTGTTCGACAACGGCTGCATCCAGTCGGGCTTCTTCCACCGCTTCGCCTGCACCGTGCACTCGCCGGTGGGCCAGAATCCGGAAGAATACGGCGTCAAGCTGGTGCCGCTGCCGAAAGGCGACTTCGCCAAGAACGACGTCGGCTTCATCGACCCCACCGGCACCGACCACGAGCTGATGGGCCGCGGCCTGAACAAGGCTTTGTACAACTTCATGCACGGCATCGGCCTGGATGGCGACGTGCGCGGCTGGTTCGACGTGCGGGTGCCCAAGCCAAAAGTGCCGCGCCAGTTCATCGAGCGGGCGCTGTACGCGTAGGTCGGATGCCCGGCATCGCCGGGCGATCCGCCGCGCCGGCGCGGCCAGTGGCGAAACGCCCGCCCGGCGGGCGCGGCCACCCCTCCCCAAACCCGGCAGGCCATGCCAGAATGGCAGATTCCGTTTTTCCGCGAGCATAGCCATGGCCTTGAAGCATCACGTCATCCCGGTCACCCCGTTCGCGCAGAACTGCAGCGTGCTGTGGTGCAGCGCCAGCCGCAAAGCGGCCGTCGTCGATGCCGGCGGCGACATCGGGCGCATCCGCGCCTGGATCGACAGCCAGGGGCTGACGGTGGAAAAGCTGCTGTTGACCCACGGCCACATCGACCACGCCGGCGGCGCGGCCAAGCTGGCGGAAGAGCTGGGCGTGGAAATCGAAGGCCCGCAACGCGCGGAAAGCTTCTGGCTGGACCAGCTGCCCACCCAGGGCGGCATGTTCGGCTTTCCGCGCAGCGAGCCGCTAACGCCGGACCGCTGGCTGGAAGAAGGCGATACGGTGACGGTGGGCGAAGAGACGCTGCAAGTCATCCACTGTCCCGGCCACACTCCCGGCCACGTGGTGTTCTACAGCCCGGCGGCCAGCCTGCTGGTGGCCGGCGACGTGCTGTTCCAGGGCTCGATCGGCCGCACCGACTTCCCAATGGGCAACCACCAGCAGCTGATAGACGCGATCCAGCAAAAGCTGTTCATCCTGCCGGACGACACCACCGTCATCCCCGGCCACGGCCCGTTCACCACCATAGGCGTGGAGAAGCGCAGCAACCCCTACGCCGCCGACCCGCGCTACCGCTGATGCCGCCCGAATTCGCCCGCCGCGTGCTGGCGCTGCTGGCCGACGTGCCGCCGGGCCGCGTCACCACCTACGGCGCGCTGGCCGAGCAAGCCGGCTATCCGCGCCACTCGCGCCATGTCGGCCGCCTGCTCGGCAACCTGCCGGAGGGGGTGACCGCGCCTTGGCACCGGGTGCTGGGCGCCGGCGGCAGGCTGTCGCGCCCCGGTAGCCAGCATGCCGACTGGCAGCGGCTGCTATTGGAAGAGGAAGGGGTGGAATTCAATGCCAGCGGCAAGGTATGCCTGCGGATTTTCGGCTGGCCCGACCAGATGGTTTGACTTGAAACAAACCAGAAACTGGTGCGTGCTCAGATACTTATCTTCACGTAGAGATATTTCCATGTGGCATTTCAGCAACAAAATGTAACTTATTTGTCATCTTGCTACAACAAAGCAAACATTCTTTGCAGAAAAGCGACAGAAGCGTGACAAATTGTTTGCACAAGGCCATTTCTACGTCTAATCTGCGCGCGCTCGCCGACAGCTTGTCGGACGGTTACTACATGAAAATAGTCTGGTGAAACAATGAAAACTCGCAAGTCGCTGCTGGCCCTGTCTCTGTTGGCCGCTTCCGCCCTGGCTCACGCCGGTGACTACAACTTTGGCAATGTCAGCTTCAATCAGCTGAACTGGTCCGACACCACCCTGGAGAAGACCCAGGCTGCTCCGTTTGGCGCCAAGCGCAATTTCCAATACCTGGAAGCGGAAGGTGGCATGGGCCGTTCCTGGGGCGACCTGTACGGTTTCTTCGACCTGGAAAACTGGAACCGCAACGACACCGAAATGCCGGCCGGCGATCGTCGCTACACCACCAAGGTCGTAGCTCGTTTCAACCTGGCTGAAGTTGGCGGCGTACCGGTCAAGCTGTACACCCATGTGTACGATACCCGCGGCCACAACTTCTTCGATCAAAACCGCGTACTCGGCCTTGGCACCGACCTGAGCTTCGGCCGCGTATGGTTCAAGCCCTTCCTCGGCATGCACCAAGAACTGAAGTACCAAGTCGGCGCGCACCGCAACGGCTGGATGGCTGGCTATGTTGCTGGTTTCGACTTCACCGCTTTCGGCCAACCGTTCTCCATGACCCAATGGCATGAAACCGAATTCGACCGCTCCGACTACTTCACCACTGTCGCCCAGCCGGGCGGCACCGTGCAGAAGCGCACTGGCCAAAACGGCGCTGTCGCGCTGTGGTGGAATCCGACCAAGGCCTTCACCGCCGGCGTTCAATATCGCTACGCAATCAACAAGCTGGGTGTCGCCGGCAACGAAAATGCGATGATCTACTCGGTGAAGTACAACTTCTAAGCAGAAGAACCTCGCCCGCCTCGCGCGGGCGGGCTGGCGGAGCCGCTCCGCCGCTTGCATGCCCCCGCCACTGCGGGGGCTTTTGTTTTGCGCGCCTCAGCCGCCGCGGCTCTCCACCCGGTTGCGGCCGTTTTCCTTGGCCAGGTACAACATCTCGTCGGCCTGCTGCACCAGGCTGGTGGCGTCTTCGGCGCTGGCCAGCGAGCTGACGCCGGCGCTGAAAGTCTGGCGGAAGGTCCTCTCCCCCACCTGCTGCTCCAGCCGGCAGAAATCCTGCCGCAGCGTCTCCAGCATCTTGCACGCCTTGTCCGCCGGCGTGCCGGTCAGCACGATGGCGAATTCCTCGCCGCCGTAGCGGCCCACCAGATCGGTGCGCCGCAGCCTCTCCTTCAGGAAGCGCGCCAGATTGAGCAGCACCTCGTCGCCGACCTGGTGGCCGTAGTTGTCGTTGACCTGCTTGAAATAGTCGAGATCCAGCATCGCCAGCGACAGCGGCTGCCCGGCGCGGCGGGCGCGCTCGACGGCGCTGTCCAGCTGGCCGTGCAGATGGGAATGGTTGAGCAGGCCGGTCAGGCTGTCATTGGCGATGTAGGAGCGCAGTTTGCGGTAGCGCCGCGCGCGGTTCACCACCGTCACCACCAGCTCTTCCGGCGCCACCGGCTTGGTCAGAAAGCCGTCGATTCCCAGCATCAGCGCGTCCAGCTGCACCGCCTGGCGCTTCTCCACCGACAGGAACACGATGGGAATCCCGTCCAGCAGCCGCTGCTGGCGGATCACCTTGGCCAGCTCGATGCCGTTGCATTGCGGCATGTACATGTCCAGCAGGATCAGGTCCGGATTCAGCCGCTCGATCAGCTCCGGCACCCGCTCCGGGTCGGTCTCGCTGACCGCCTCCACGCCGTGGGCGGCCAGCGCGCGCGAATACAGCCCCGCCAGCGACGCCATGTCCTCGACGATCAGCACCCTGAGCGGGTCGCGCCGCTCGCCGATGTCGCCGAAGCTGAGCAGGTCCACCAATTGGTTGACCTGCAGCGGCCAATCGAGAAAGCCGCTGGCCCCTATCCGCACCGCTTCCAGCCGGGCCGGAAAATCCCGCCGCGGCGAGGTGAGCACCAGCGGACAGCTGCCGCTGATCGCCGGCGCCAACTGCAGGATGGGGTCGCCGTCGGCGAAGTCGGCGAACGCCACCACCGCCGCCGGCGTTTCCTCCTGCAGCGCCTTGGCCAGCTTGGCGGCCTGCGCCAGCGCCAGCGCTTCGTAGCCGAAACAGGCCAGCTGCCTTTGCAGCGGCGCGGCGTCGATGCCGCCGGGCAGCCATAGGTAAAGCAGGGGGTTGCCGCTGCGCTCCGCCGCGTCCTGGCTGCTCGAACCCGCTTGCCGCTCCATCAAACCCAGCTGGCTGACCACCCCCAGATGATGGCGCAGCAGCCCATAGCGTTCCTGCTCGGACGGTTCCGCCTGCTGCTGCAGCCACTGCCGCAGCAGGTCGGCCAGCTCGCGCGCCTCGGCGGCGATGTCGACCCGCCCCACCGAACCCGCCAGCGCCTCCAGCCGCATGGCCAGCGACAGCAGGTGGGCGGCCAGCGGACGCTCCCAGCGCGACACCAGCATGTAGCCGATGCGGTCGATTTCCCGCGCCAGCTGGGTGCGTTGGCCGGGGGAGAGGGGCGCAGCCGGTTTCATGACATCGCCTTCCCGTCGCGATGCGGTTCCGCCCGCATCGCGTGCAAGTTTATGGCGCCTGAGCCGCGGGCGAACTGCTATAATCCGCCCTTAAATTCAACGGCCTGGCATGTTTTGATGAACGTTTTTTACGAAGAGAGCGGCAGTTTCAAGGTTGGCAGCATAGTCTCGCGCAGCGACGCCAGCCTGCAGGTGGATACCCAGCACGGCAAGCGCGCCAAGCTCAAGAGCGCCAATGTGTTTCTGGAGTTTAGCTCCCCGCTGGCGGATTTTCTGCCCGCCGTGGACGCGCTGGCTGCGGACATCGACCTGGACTTCCTGTGGGAATGCAGCCAGGACGACGAGTTCTCCTACCAGGACCTGGCCGCCGACTATTTCGGCCACGCGCCGTCGGCCGTCGAGGCCGCCGCGCTGATCTGCCGGCTGCACGGCGCGCCGATGTACTTCTACAAAAAAGGCAAAGGCCGCTACAAGAAGGCGCCGCAGGACGCGCTGCAAGCCGCGCTGGCCGGCGTCGAGCGCAAGAAGCGCGAACAGGAGCAGATCGACGGCTGGGTCCGCGAGCTGAAAACCGGCGCCCTGCCGGAAGCCATCCGCTCGCAGCTGATGACTCTGCTGTGGCGCCCCGACAAGAACACGCTGGAATACAAGGCCTTCGACCAGGCCAGCCGCGAAACCGGCCTGCCGCCGCTGCGCCTGGCCGACAAGGTAGGCGGCATTCCCTCGGTGCCTGATTACCTGATGGCCGGCTTCCAGATGGAGTACTTCCCCAAGGGCGTCGGCTTCGGCAAGTACGCGCCGCCGGCCGCGCTGCCGGAGCTGCCGCTGGCCTCGGCCCAGGCCTTCTCCATCGACGACGCCAACACCACCGAAATCGACGACGCCTTGTCGGTCGAGGAGCTGCCCAACGGCAACAAGCGCGTCGGCATCCACATCGCCGCGCCGACGCTGGGCGTGCCGGTGGATTCCGACATCGAAAAGATGGTGCTGTCGCGCCTGTCCACCGCCTATTTCCCCGGCGACAAGATCACCATGCTGCCGGACGACGTGGTGCAGGCCTTCACCTTGCAGGAAGGCCGCGCCTGCCCGGCGTTCTCGCTGTACGCCGAGGTGACGCCGGAGTTCGAGCCGGTGGCGTTCGAGAACCGCATCGAGCTGGTGCCGATCGCCGCCAACCTGCGCCACGCCGAACTGGAACAGGTGTTCAATGAGCAGACGCTGGCCAACGATCCGGGCGTAGACTATCCGTTCAAACGCGAACTGGTGTGGCTGTGGCAGTTCGCCGAAGCGCTGGAAAAGCGCCGCGGCAAATACGACCCGACCCGCCCAGTGCAGCACGACTACAACATCGACGTGGTCGACGGCAAAGTGTCCATCACCATCCGCAAGCGCGGCGCGCCGATGGACAAGCTGGTCTCCGAACTGATGATCCTGGCCAACAGCGAATGGGGCCGCATGCTGGCCGAAGCCGACATCCCGGCGATGTACCGCGCGCAAAGCATGGGCAAGGTGCGGATGACCACCCGCCCCGAGCCGCACATGGGCCTGGGCGTGGCCCAGTACGCGTGGAGCACCTCGCCGCTGCGCCGCGCCAGCGACTTCATCAACCAGCGCCAGCTCTCGGCGATGATACGCGGCGAAAAGCCCTTGTTCGCCCAGGGCGACGCGATGCTGTTCGCCATTCTGCGCGACTTCGACGCCACCTACGGCGCCTACCTGTCGTTCCAGGACAAGATGGAACACTACTGGTGCCTGAAGTATCTGCTGCAGGAAAACATCACCGAGCCGACCGCTTCCGTGATCAAGGAAGACCTGGTGCGCATCGACGGCCTGCCGCTGCGCCTGCGCATCCCGGGCCTGCCGGAACTGGCCCGCGGCGACCGCGTGCAGCTGTCGGTGGTGAAGGTGGACCTGCTGACCCAGGAAGTGGAGCTGCGCTACACCGGCCGCCTCGACCACGTCGAAGAGGCCGGCGAGGACGAAGAAAGCTGAGCCCGTCCCCTATCTGACTCCAAGCCGCCGCGCCGCCGGGCCCGGCGGCTTTTTCGCGCTCAAACCAGGAAGGACGCCGCCATGTCCTTGTCGCCGTGGCCTGCGTCCATCGCGCGCTGGAAGCGCCGCAGGCCCGCCGCCGCGCAGTCCAGCTCCATCATGGCGCTGGAAAACTTCGCCCAGGTGGTGGCAGAGGCCCGCGCCGGCACGCCGCTAAAGCCGCGCCGTGGTAGCCACGTCGCTGCCGCTGTACCACGTGTTCGCGCTGGCCATCAATTGCCTGTTGGTCAACCGGCTGGGCGGCCAATGCCTGCTGGACGACGCCGGCCGGCCGATGGCCGACGGCGAGGCCGGCGAAGTCTGCGTGCGCGGCCCGCAGATCATGGCCGGCTACTGGCAGCGGCCGGAAGACAGCGCCAAGGCCTTCCACCCCGACGGCTTCTTCGCCACCGGCGACATCGGCGTGCGCACCGCCGACGGCATGCTCAAGCTGGTGGACCGCAAGAAGGACATGGTGCTGGTATCGGGCTTCAATGTTTACCCCAACGAAGTGGAGGACGTGGTGGCGCGGCATCCGGGCGTGCGCGAGGTAGCCTGCGTCGGCATGCCCGACGCGCGCAGCGGCGAGGCGGTGAAGATCGTGGTGGTGCGCCAGGACCCGGCGCTGACGGTGGACGAGCGGCTGCGCCATTGCCGCGACGCCCTTACCGGCTACAAGGTGCCGCGCCATGTCGAATTCCGCGACGAGCTGCCCAAGTCCAACGTCGGCAAGATCTTGCGGCGCGAACTGCGCGGCGGCCAGGGCGCCTGAAGCGCGCCCGGGCAGGCCGGATCAGAACATGTCGTCGACCTGGGTGCAGGCCTGCTGCAGCGGCTCCATCGCCGCCTCCACCCGCTCCCGGCCCAGCCCCAGCCGCTCCAGCACCCGCTCCGGCAGGCTGACCAGCATGTCGGCCACGCCCATCTCATTGCGGAAGCCCGCCACCAGGAAGGTGGACAGCCCGATCAGCAGCGCGTACGGCGACGCGTCTTCGTTCAGCAGGTCGTGCTGGTTGTAGATCGCCTCCTGGATCGCGTCCGGGAAATTCCAGCGCCGCGCCAGCTCCGCGCCCAGCTCGGTCAGGTCCATGCCCAGCAGCATGCGTTCGGTACTGATGCGCTCGGCGCCGCCGGCGACGATCTTGTCTATCTGCTGCGCCTGCTCCGGCACCGCCACGTACAACACCAGTTCGCCGATATTGGCCAACAGGCCGCAGGTATAGCCAAGCTGCGCGTCCAGGCCCGCCAGCTTGGCCAGCAGCTTGGCGGTGTTGGCCATCGCGAAGCAGCGCGTCCAAAACGCCTTCATGTCGAAGCCGTGGATGCCCAGCGTGGCGCCGGTGACGCCGGAGGCGATCACCAGCACCCTGAGGTTGTCGAAGCCCAGCAGCACCACCGCGTCGTCCAGCGAACCCACCTTGCGGCTGCTGCCGAAGCGCGCGCTGTTGGCCAGCCGCAAAACCCGCGCCGTCAGCACCTGATCGTGGCCGACCTTGTCGGTGATTTCGTCGATCTTGACGTCATTGCGATGGAAACTGGCCACCAGCTCCTGCACCACCTTGGGCACCATAGGCAGCTTGCCCGACGCCTTCTCGAAAATCTCGGCCACTTGCATCACTCGCTCTCCCGTCCGGGTATAGGTGGTTTGAGCTTAGGCAATGCCATGGCGAATGGAAGGGGAAACGCCGCCGGCTGGCCATCGGTACCGTCGCGCGGCCGCCGGCGATGGCAAGAATGAGTTTCCCTATTTGCCGCGCGGCAACTATTTTTCAGCATATGGGGCGCGCCGCGGCTTGGCCCCATCGCCGCGCGGCCTGGCCGCCTCATGGGAGAAACCGATGCTGCACCAACTCTCCGTCAAGCAGAAGCTGCTGGCCGGCTACGGCCTGATGATTCTGATCCTGGCAGCCATCGTGCTGACAGCCATCCTCAAGCTGAACGCCATCCAGGCCAAGGAAGTGGAAATCACCGAAAACCGCTATCCGAAGGCGGCGCTGTGCAACAAGATCGTGCTGGCCACCATGGGCGTGGCGCGCGCGGTGCGCGACGCCATCATCGCCCAGAGCCCGCAGGAAATCGAAGCCAATATCAGCAAGGCGGAGGAGTTGCGCGCGCAGAACACCGCCAGCCTGGAACAACTGGACAAGACCCTGGTGTCCGCCAAGGGCCGCGAAGTCTTCACCCGGGTGCAGCAGGCCCGCGGCGCGCTGTCCGCGCTGTACGCGCCGCTGTATGCGCTGATCCGCGCCAACAAGGACGCGGAGTCGGTCGCCTTTTTGAAGCAGCGCTTCGTGCCGGCCAACGCGGCCTTCGCCCAGACGCTGGACGAGCTGACCGCCTACCAGAACGACAAGGTGCAGCAGGCGCTGGACGACAGCAAGGCCGCCTATAACCAGGCCGTCACCATCATGCTGATCTCCGCCGCCATCGCGCTGGCCATCGCGGTGACGGTGGCGCTGTTCGTCGCCAATCTGGTGACCACCCCGCTGCGCAAATCGGCGCAACTGGTGCGCAACATCCAGCAGGGCGACCTGTCCGGCGCCGACGAGTCGCTGCCCGATTCCCGCGACGAGGCGGTGGAAATCGCCCGCATCATCCAGCACATGCGCCAGGGCCTGCGCGAAGTGGTGTCCAGCATCCAGGACAACGCCAACCAGGTGTCCGACTCGGCCCATGAGCTGGCCAGCATGGCGCAGCAGGTGGCCGGCGGCGCCCAGCGCCAGTCCGAGGCCACCGCCGAGGCGGCGGCCACCATCGAACAGCTGACCGTCAGCATCAACCATGTCGCCGACAACTCAGACCAGGCCTCGCGCCAGGCGCGGGAGGCCGGCGACCTGGCAGGCCGCGGCGGCCACGCGGTGCAGGCCTCGGTGGGCAAGATCCAGTCGGTCAGCAGCGCGGTGGCCGCCACCTCGGAGGAAATGCGCACGCTGACCGGCGAGGTGCAGCGCATCGGCAATATCGTCACCGTGATCCGCGACGTGGCCGACCAGACCAATCTATTGGCGCTGAACGCCGCCATCGAGGCCGCCCGCGCCGGCGAGATGGGCCGCGGCTTCGCGGTAGTGGCGGACGAGGTGAGAAAACTGGCCGAACGCACCGCCAGCTCGGCGCAGGAAATCACCCAGATGATCACCGCCATCCAGCAGGGCGTGGAGAAAGTGGTGGGCAGCATGGAGCAGAGCCTGGCCAGCGTCGACGCGGTCTCCGGCAGCGCGCGCGAGGCCAGCGACTCGATGGAGGAGATCGCCGGCAGCACCCATTCCATCGTCGGCACCATAGGCAACATCACCAGCGCGCTGGGCGAGCAGCGCACCGCCAGCCTCAGCCTGGCGCAGAGCATGGAGCAGGTATCGCAGATGGCCGAGGCCAACAGCGCCACCGTGGAGGAGCTGGCCACCACCTCCAGCGAGCTGAACGCGCTGTCGCACAATCTGCAGAACGTGACCGCGCGCTTCCGGCTGTAGCGGGCCTGTCCTTGCGGCGCGGCGGTCGCCCGGCCGTCATGCCGCCGTGGCACACTGGCGGCGCCATCCCACGGAGCCCCACCATGAAAACTACGCTGCGTAACGCCGCAGTCCTGCTGGCCGGCCTGGCGCTGTGCGGCGCCGCCGCCGCCAAGACCCTGCGTTTTTCCGGTTACGACTGGGAAGTGCGCAATCAGGGCAGCAGCGGCCCCGGCCCCAATGTCTGGGACGACGACAACGCCTGGCTGGACGCCCAGGGCCGGCTGCACCTGAAAATCGCCAAGCGCGGCGGCCAATGGACCGCCGCCGAACTCTACCTGCCGCAGCGGCTGGGCTTCGGCCGCTACCAGTTCAAGCTGATCGGCCGGCCCGACCAGTTCGACCCCAACATCGTGCTGGGCCTGTTCAACTACCCGACGCCCGATGTCGGCCCCGATGGCAGCAACGAGATCGACATCGAATTCTCGCGCTGGGGCAGCTCAAGCAACCCGATGGGCAACTACACCGTCTATCCGGCCCAGGCCGGCCTGCAGTCGACCTCGTACAGCTTCGATTTCGCCCTCAACGGCGGCTACAGCACCCACCGCTTCGACTGGAACGCCGGCCAGGTCTATTACCAGTCGCTGCACGGCTTCCAGGACGGCGACCAGTACCCGATCGCCAGCTGGCGCTTCGCCCCGACCGACGCCGCCCGGCGCGTGCCGCAGCAGCCGCTGCCGGTGCACATCAATCTGTGGCTGTTCCAGGGCAAGCCGCCGGCGGACGGCAAGGAGATGGAAGTGGTGATCCAGGAGTTCAAGTTCGTCCCGGCGGCGGCGCGCTAGGAAGAAAACCGAACGGCGGGACGAACGCCCCGCCGCATTGCGCCGTCATCAGTAGGCGAAGCGCTCGCGCAGGTCCATCAGGTTCAATTCGTCCAGGATGGCCAGTTGGCGCTCGCGGGCGCTGCTCTTGCCCTTGCCGGTCTTCTTGGCGATGATCAGCTCGTTTTTCATCGAGTGCTCCCAGCCGACCAGCTCGGTCACCGTCAACTGGTAGCCGCGCGCCTCCAGCTGCAGGCAGCGCAGCACATTGGTCAGCTGGCTGCCGAATTCGCGGGTATGGATCGGGTGGCGCCACAGCTCGGACAGCGGCGTCTTGCCGAAGGTCTCGTTCTTCTTCTGCCGCAGCGTCGCCGCCACCTCGGCCTGGCAGCAGGGCACCAGCACGATGTACTTGGCGTCCTTGGCCAGCGCGAAGCGGATGGCGTCGTCGGTGGCGGTGTTGCAGGCATGCAGCGCGGTGATGATGTCCACCTGCGCCGGCAGCGCGGCGGAGGTGATCGACTGCTCGACGCTGAGGTTGAGGAAGCTCATGCCGGCGAAGCCCAGCCGCCTGGCCAATTCATCCGACTTGTCCACCAGCTCCTGGCGGGTTTCCACGCCGTAGACATGGGCGCCCGGCTTGTCCTTCAGGAACAGGTCGTACAGGATGAAGCCGAGGTAGGACTTGCCGGCGCCGTGGTCGGCCAGCGTCATCGCGCCCTTGCTGGCCAGCACGTCGGCCATCAACGGTTCGATGAACTGGTACAGGTGGTAAACCTGCTTCAGCTTGCGGCGGGTGTCCTGGTTGATCTTGCCGTCGCGGGTGAGGATGTGCAGCTCTTTGAGCAATTCCAGCGACTGCTGCGGTTTGATTTCGGGAATCAGGCTCATGGCGGCCTCCTGCAATTTCAATGCCGCGATTGTAGCAGAGCGCTCATCCCGCGCCCGAGCCGGAGTCTGCCCGCAATCTTCATCGTCTTGAATCCGCTGCGCGGATAATGATTTTCATAGCCGGGGCTGCCCGGCGAGCAGAGAGGGGATATTTGCTTGGCCAAATATCCCCTCCACCCCTAAAGGCCACCCTGCAAGCCTGGCCTTCGGCTACCCGCCGGGTCCCGTCAGGCCCGAGGCGCGGCTGAACTCGCCCCGCGCTAACGTCGCGGGGCTCAAACAAGCAGCCGCTTAAAACCTCGGGCCTGCCACCCAGCGGCAGGCTTGAAGGGATTCCGGGCGCATCGCATACATGTTGCGCGTCGTCTCTCGCAAGTTCGATACGAAAGATCGCGAACCACCTCTCAGGGCTTCTTCACCACTTCCTGCTCGACCACCAGATCCAGAATCCAGCGGATGGAAGAAGCGTCGGCCGGCGGATTGTCCACCTTCACTTCCTTGATCCGCAGCCGGTAGGCGACGCCGGGCTCGGGCTGGAAGCCTTCGATCTCGCCGTAATGCAGCTCCCACGGCTTGGACTTGTCGTCGCGCACCTGCAGGCATTGCATAGGCGCGACGCCGACGCAGGCCTTGCGCTGCGGCGCGACATAGATGAACTTGATCTCGCCCTGCGGCTGGCGTTCGAAGATCAACGCGTCCTTGCCGTCGGACAACTTCAGCCGCCCGCCGTCCAGGCTGGCCGTCATGCCGGCCTCCAGCTGGCGCGACAGCTTGGCGTCGCGCTGCATCGCCTCGGGCGGGCACATCATCAGCGTCGAGGCCAGCCGTTCGGCGCGCAGCTTGCCGTCTTCCAGCGCGGCCGGACCGAACATGCCGTTGCAGCCGGCCTTGGCGAACAGCCGCTGCTGGTCGATGCGCAGCAAGATGGCCTGCTCGCCGCCATTGGTCTGTTTCCATTCGCCCTGCAGCTCGGCCAGGGAAGGGGGCGCGGCGGAAACGGCGGGCGCGCTCGGCGCGGCGCAAGCGCTCAGCAGGGTCGCGCTCAGGGCCAATAGGGACAAGCGTTGCAGCATCATGATTTCCTGATAAATAAGCTATGACGCGCCGCGGCCGCGGTGGTTCCGTTCAGTCGGCCAGCGGCGTCACGGTTTCACGGTATACCACTTTCAGCAATTGCAGCGCCGGCTGGCCATCAACGGATGGCACGCCTTGCAGCTTCAGGTAATAGCGGCTGCCGGCCTCCGGCACGAAGCCGGCGATGGAGCCGGCGTAGCTGCGCCAGGGCTGGTCCTCGCTGCTGCGCACCCGCAGACAGGCGGCGGCGCCCGCGCCGCAGGGCTGGCTGGCGACATACCAGTACTGCTCGCCGGCCACCGGCCGCAGCGCGGCGACGGCCGGCACCGGCGGCTCCGCCGCGACGGCGGCGGTCTGGCGGACGAAGCGGTAGCCAGTCTTGCCCGCCAGCAGGGTCAGGTGCTTGCCGTCCTCGGCCGGCAGCAGGCGGAACGGCGCCGACAGCAATTTCAGCAGCGCCTGTTCGCGGCGCATCACCTCCGGCGCGCACAGTTTGCGCGTGGCCGCGACCTGATGTTTGCCGTCGTCGTCTATGCCCAGCGTGAAGCGGTTGCAGCCGGCGAAGCCGCTAATGCGGCTGTCGGCGATGCTCAGCGTCGGCAGCGGCGCTGCCTGCGCCGGCGCCTCCAGCAGCCATTCGGTGTTCTGCAGCTTCGGTTCGGCCTGGGTCGGCAGCATCATGCTGCCGCTGATCAGAATGGAGCTGAGGATGGGCATGCGCGTTCCTTTGTCTGGTCGGGACGGGGCAGGCGGCGGATGGCGAACCGCCCGCCGGCGGCGGGCGATTCGACAGCGGCGGCGGGTCAGTGCGCTGCGTTTTTCAGCAGATCCTCCACCACTTTTTTGGCATCGCCGAACACCATCATGGTTTTATCCATGTAAAACAGCTCGTTGTCCAGTCCGGCATATCCCGCGCTCATCGAGCGCTTGACCACGATCACGTTGCGCGCCTTGTGCGCCTCCAGGATGGGCATGCCGTAGATCGGGCTTTGCTTGTCCTTTTGCGCCGCCGGGTTGACCACATCATTGGCGCCTATCACCAGCACCACATCGGTGGTGGAGAAGTCGGCGTTGATCTCCTCCATCTCCAGCACCTGCTCGTACGGCACCTCGGCCTCGGCCAGCAGCACGTTCATATGCCCCGGCATCCGGCCCGCCACCGGGTGGATCGCGTAGCGGACATTGACGCCCTGCTCATGCAGCAATTCGGCGAACTCCTGCAGCGCGTGCTGCGCGCGCGACACCGCCAGGCCGTAGCCGGGCACGATCACCACCTGGTCGGCGTTGCCCATCAGGAAGGCGGCGTCCTCGGCGCTGCCGGCCTTGTAGGCCTTGGCCGCCGCGTCGCCCGCCGCCGGCCCGGCGGCGGCCTCGCTGCCGAAACCGCCCAACAACACGCTGACGATGGAGCGGTTCATCGCCTTGCACATGATGTAGGACAGGATGGCGCCGGACGAGCCGACGCAGGCGCCGGCGATGATCAGCACCGGATTGTCCAGCGTGAAGCCGATGCCGGCCGCCGCCCAGCCGGAATAGCTGTTCAGCATCGACACCACCACCGGCATGTCGGCGCCGCCGATCGGAATGATCAGCGTCACGCCCAGCGCCAGCGCCAGCGCCACCATGGCGAGGAAGGCCGCCTGGCTGTCGGTGGCGAAGTAGGCGATGCCGAAGCCGACCATCGCCAGCGCCAGCAGCAGATTGAGCGGATGCTGGCCGGCGAAGCGGACCGCCTTGGCGCCGAAGCGGCCGGACAGCTTGCCGTAGGCGATGACCGAGGCGGTGAAGGTGATCGCGCCGATGAAAGCGCCGATGAACAGCTCCACCTTCTGCACCGGCGTGTGCTCGACGCCGCCGTGGAAAATGGCGGCCACCGCGATCAGCACCGCCGACAGACCCACCAGCGAGTGCATCGCCGCCACCAGTTCCGGCATGCCGGTCATTTCCACCGTGCGCGCCTTCCAGGCGCCGATGGCCGCGCCGGCGGCGATGGCGCCGGCGATCAACGCCAGCACCGGCTTGTCGATGATGAGCAGCGTGGTCAGCACGGCGACGGCCATGCCGACGATGCCGTACAGATTGCCGCGCCGCGCCGAGGCCGGGCTGGACAGCCCTTTCAGCGCCAGGATGAACAGCACGGCGGAAACCAGGTAAAGAACCGCGGAAATGTTCTGCATCGGATTATCCCCTGTTCTTTTTCTTGAACATGTCCAGCATGCGCTGGGTCACCAGGAAGCCGCCGAAGATGTTGATGCTGGCGAGGAAGATGGCGACGGCGCCCAGCACCGAGGTGACGGTGATCTGCTGGCCGCCCACGTCCACCACCTGCAGCATGGCGCCGACGACGATGATGCCGGAGATGGCGTTGGTCACCGCCATCAGCGGCGTGTGCAGCGCCGGGGTGACGTTCCACACCACGTGGTAGCCGACGAAAACCGCCAGCGCGAAGATGGTGAAGCTGGTGATGAAGGGATCAACCATGATGATGCGGCTCCTGTCGTGCCGGCGCGGGGACGGCCGGGGTCGGCGCGGCGCCGAAGCGCTGTTCGCCCTGGTGGGTGAGCAAGGTGGCGGCGATGAGGTCGTCGGCCAGGTCGATCCGCAGCCCCTCGGCGCCCAACAGCAGGCCGAGGAAGGCGAGGAGGTTGCGCGCGTACAGGCTGGAGGCGTCGGCCGCCAGCAGCGCGGGCAGATTGGCCAGGCCCACCAGGTGCACGCCGTTGTCGGTCTGCCAGGCTTCGCCGGCGCGGGTCAGCTCGCAGTTGCCGCCGGCTTCCGCCGCCAGGTCGACGATCACCGAGCCCGGCCGCATCGCCGCCACCGCGGCGGCGTCCAGCAGCCGCGGCGCTGGCTTGCCCGGAATCAGCGCGGTGGTGATGACGATGTCGGCCGCGGCGGCGCGCTTGGCCAGCAGCGCGTTCTGCCGCGCCAGGAATTCGGCGGTCATCTCGCGGGCGTAAACGCCGCCGCTGGCCGCCTTCTCCTCGTCCGTCATCGGCACCTCGATGAATTTGGCGCCCAGCGACTCCACTTGCTCGCGGGTGGCCGGACGCACGTCGTAGGCCTCCACCACCGCGCCCAGCCGCTTGGCGGTGGCGATGGCCTGCAGGCCGGCGACGCCGACGCCCAACACCAGCAGCCGCGCCGGCTTCACCGTGCCAGCGGCGGTCATCAGCATCGGCATGAAGCGCGGGTAGTATTCCGCCGCCAGCAGCACCGCCTTGTAGCCTGCGATATTGTTCTGGCTGGACAGCACGTCCATGCTCTGCGCGCGGGTGGTGCGCGGCAGCAGCTCCAGCGCGAAGGCGGAAATGCCCCTAGCCGCCAGCTCCGGCAGCAGGGGGTTGCCATATGGCGCCAGCATGCCGATCAGCGCCGCGCCGGGTTTCAGCGCCTCCAGATCGGCGGCTGCCGGCATGCGCACCGTCAGCGCGATGTCGGCCTGGGCCAGCAGCGCCTGGCGCTGCTCGGACAGCTTGGCGCCGGCTTCGGCGTAGGCGGCGTCGGGGATGGCGGCCTGGATGCCGGCGCCGCGCTCCACCGTGACGGCATGGCCGGCGCCGACCAGCTTCTTCACCGTGTCAGGCGTCGCCGCCACGCGGCGTTCACCGGCCAGCCGTTCGGCTGGGATGACGATATGCATCTGCGTGTCTCCTGGTATGGAATTGTGAAATCAGTAGCTTGAAACCGCCGCGCGGCGCAATTTCGAACGGCTGTTTGAAAATGATTAGAAGCATGCTGCGCTACGTTATGCAAGGCATATATTGACTACCGTATATCGTCGGACAGGGCAGCCTCAACTGGGCGATCGGACACGATCATGCCAAAGTCATTAAGCCTTGCCACCATTGCAGCAGCTCGACATGCCATGCCGATGACAAGGCGCGGCAGCGGCGGCAAGGTGTGGAAAATCCCACAAAATAAGAACAATCTGATATTGCAGCGCAATAATCGACACTAGCGAAAAGCGCGCCGCGCTGTAAAGACGGGAAAGCCGCGAAAATGGCAACGCCTTGCGCCAGATCAGACGCCGCTCACGGCCCCAGGCCGCTGCCACGGTAGAGGTCGAGCCGGAAGCGCTCCAGCGTGCCGTCGGCGCGCAGCTTGGCCAGGCCGGCGTTGAAGCGGCCCATCAGCTGTTCGTTGCGGGCGGAGCGCAGCATCAGCAGGTGGCCGTACTGGATGCTGAACGGGCGCGGCTCGGCGGTGACCAGGTCGTGCGCGCCGCGCGGAAAGGCGTTGGACGCCAGCAGCTGCCAGCCGGTGAATTCATCTATCGGAAACAGCTCGATGCGGCCGGCCAGCAGCTTGAGCAGATTGGTCTTGTCATCGTCCGCTTCCTCCACCTCGATGGCGCCCTGCTTCGCCAATTGACGGAACTCGGCGGTGTAGGAATAGCCGCGGGTGGCGCCGAAGCGCAGGCCGTGCAGGTCCTGCAGCCGCGCCCACGCCGGCACCGCCAGATCCTTACGGTGGAACAACAGTTCGCGGTGCTCCGACAACGGCGCGCTGTAGAGAAACTCCCTGGCCTTGTCCGGATCGTCGAACCAGAAGGAGCTGGCCTCGACGCTGCCGTTGCGCAGCGCCTCCAGCGCCCGCGCCCACGGCAGGTACTGGAAGCGCACCGCCACGCCCTCGCGGGCGAAGGCTTCGCGCACCACCCGGTTGACGAAGCCCTGGCCCGGCAGCCGCGCCCCGCTCCACGGCGCGTATTCGCCGGTGGAAACCAGCAGTTCGGCCGCGCCGGTCCAGCCGGCCCACAGGCCCAGCAACAGCGCGCGCGCGCAGGCCAGCATCGATTTCATCGCTCCGCCCCTCCCCGCATCTTCCGCTTCCGTTATACACCGCGCCGGCGCTTTTCTCCGGCGGCGGATGCCGCGCCGCCGGCCGCTTGCTATGATCGCAGCATCGCCCCTTCCCGTGTCCCGCCATGCCCAGCCCTATTCCGACGCCGCTGCCGGACTTCCGCAATCTAGGCGTGATGCTGCGCATCCTGCTGCTGCCGCTGGCGCTGTTATTCATCTACGGCCTGCTGGCGCCGCCGACGGCGGAGCCGCTGTGGCGCTGGCTGCAGCTAGCGCTGCTGCTGCTGCCCGGCAGCCTGCTTTCGCTGGCGCTGCTGGCGCTGGCCAGCCCCTGGCTGGCCCGCCGGCGGCTGGGCCCGAGCTGGGCCACCGCGCTGACCGGCGCCGGCTTCGCGCTCTGCCAATGGCGGCTGCAGCCGGAAGCGCCTTTCGCCTGGCGGACGCCGGCGCTGGCGATGCTGGCGATGGCGCTGCTGCTGCACTATCTGTCGCTGCGCCAGCGCGCGCTGTCGCCGGCGCTGGCCGAAGCCCGGCTGGCCGCGCTGCAGGCGCGCATCCGACCGCACTTCCTGTTCAACAGCCTGAACGCCGCCATCGCGCTGATCCGCTCTCAGCCGCAGCAGGCCGAGACGGTGCTGGAAAACCTGGCCGAGCTGTTCCGCGCCCAGTTGGCCGACCCCGACCGCGCCTCCACGCTGGCGCGCGAGATCGAGCTGGCCGGCATGTATCTGGCGATAGAAAGCGAGCGGCTGGGGCCGCGGCTGAAGATCAGCTGGCGGGTGGAGGCGCCGCTGGACGCCGCGATGCCGCCGCTGATCCTGCAGCCGCTGGCGGAAAACGCGGTCTACCACGGCGCCGAGCAATCGGGCGGCGAGGTGGAGATCGTCATCGGCGCGCGCCTCTACGGCGGCCAGCTGGAGCTGACGCTGGACAATCCGGCGCCGGCCTCGCCGCGGCCAGGCGGCAACCGGATGGCGCTGAGCAATCTGCGCGAGCGGCTGGCGCTGTTCTTCGACGCCGAGGCCTCGCTGACCGGCGAGCTGCGCGGCGACCGCTACCTGACGCGGATCCGCCTGCCCTACCGCCGCGCCGGCAAGCCGGAGCGGAACGGCTAAGCTGCTTGCAAGGCGCGGCGCAAAACACGAGGAGCGAGGCATGGAGAAAAACCGCCTGGAGGCGTTCAGCGACGGCGTGATAGCCATCATCATCACCATCATGGTGCTGGATCTGCATATTCCGCACGACACCACCTTCGCCGCGCTGCTGCAGCTGTGGCCGATCTTCCTGTGCTACCTGCTGAGCTTCGTCTATGTCGGCATCTACTGGAACAACCACCACCACTTCTACCACGCCACCCGCCGCATCGACGGCCGGGTGCTGTGGGCCAATCTGCACCTGCTGTTCTGGCTGTCGCTGATTCCCTTCGTCACCGGCTGGATGGGCGAAAACCATTTCCAGCCGCTGCCGGTGGCGCTGTACGGCGCGGTGCTGCTGATGTGCTCGATCGCCTGGTGGATCATGCAGCAGGCGCTGCTGTGCCTGCCCGGCAACCGCACCCGGCTGGCCGAGGCGCTGGGCGGCGACATCAAGGGCAAGATCTCGCCGGTCTGCTACCTGCTGGCGATCTGCCTGGCCTGGCGCCTGCCCTGGCTGTCCGGCCTGCTGTACCTGGCGGTGGCGCTGGCCTGGCTGATTCCCGACCGGCGCATCGAATGCCTGCTGTACGGCGACGGCCAGCCGGACTGAGGCGGCATGGCGGCGGCCGGCGGAATCGATTAAAATCGACGCATCAGCCACCATGGAGGGTACGATGTACCAGTCCGAATTCACCCAGTTCATCAATGGCTTCCTGGAGAAAAACCCGGAAGTGGACAGCCAGCGCCGCGAACTGCGCCTGACCCTGTGGGACCGCCAGCCCAACCTGGAAGACCAGCGCCGCTGGAAAGAATCGCAAGTGCCGCAAAAGCCTTACGTCTACCAGCCGGAATAATCCGCCGCCGCCCGTCTCCAAACGCCCCCAGCGGGCGTTTTGTCTTTCCGGAAGCCCAGTCATGACCAGCCGCACCGTGGCGCTAGACCGCGCCCTGCACGATTACCTGTTCAACATCGGCGTAGCCGAGCACCCGGTGCAGCGCGAGCTGCGCGAATTCACCGCCGGCCACCGGCTGGCCAAGATGCAGATCGCGCCGGAGCAAGGCCAGTTCATGGGCTGGCTGGCGCGGCTGATCGGCGCGCGCCGCTACCTGGAAATCGGCGTGTTCACCGGCTACAGCGCGCTGACCGTGGCGCTGGCGATGCCGGAAGACGGCGAAGTGGTGGCCTGCGACGTCAGCGACACCTTCACCGCCATCGCCCGCGAATACTGGGCCAAGGCCGGCGTCGCCGGCCGCATCGACCTCAGGCTGCAGCCGGCGCTCAATACGCTGCAAACACTGCTGGACGACGGCCGGGCCGGCAGTTTCGACCTGGCCTTCATCGACGCCGACAAGCCGTCCTACCGCGACTACTACGAAGCCTGCCTGCAACTGGTGCGGCCGGGCGGCGTCATCGCCATCGACAATATCTTCCTGTCCGGCCGGGTGGTGGCGCCCAAGCCGGAAGACCCGCCCGGCGTCCACCTGGTGCACGCATTCAACGCCAGCCTGAAAGCCGACCCGCGCGTGCACATGTGCGTGCTGCCGGTGGGCGACGGCCTGACGCTGTGCACGCGGCGCTGATTGCGGCGTTAGAACTTTCCAGAGCAGCAAACACTCTGAAACCTTTTGGCCTCAGCATCGTTGGAATTGACGATGCTATGATGACCGTTTGACCGAGCCGAGCCAGAATCCGTCATGCTAAACCGCCGTCCCCGCCGCCAGATGAACCAGATGAACGTCGTGCCCTATATCGACGTGATGCTGGTCTTGCTGGTGATTTTCATGGTCACCGCCCCGATGTTCACGCCCGGCGTGATCGACGTGCCCAGTGTTTCAGAGGCGCCAGCCATCGACGTGCGGCCGATAGAAGTCACGGTGGACGCCACCGGCAAGATCGAGCTGGTGGACGGCGAGCAGAAGAGCCGCGTCGATTCGCTGGATGACCTGGCCAGCCAGCTGCAGGCGCTGGTGGGCGAGAACCCGCGCCCGGTGGCCATCTCCGCCGACGCCAACCTCAAATACGCCGAGGTGGTGCGGATAGCCGACCGCCTGCACCAGGCCGGCGTCAAGCGCGTGGCGTTGACCGTCAAGCAAACGCCGAAGCAATGAGTTCGCAATCGCCCTCCTCCCTGCGCCCCTGGACCCTGATCGCCTCGGCGCTGTTCCACGCCATCGTGATCGGCCTGTTGCTGTGGGGCGGCCTGCAGACCACGCCGCCGCCCAGCCCGGCGCCGCTGGCGCTGGAGCTGTGGACCACCGCGCCGCCGCCGCCCGCAGCGACGCCGGTTCCGGTTGAGCCTACGCCTGCGCCGACACCCGCGCCGGTGGTCGCGCCGGCGCCCGTGGTCGCGGCGCCGCCGGCCGAGGTGAACCTGGGCCGGAAGGACGCGCCGAAGCCGAAGAAGGAAGAAAAGCCTAAACCCGCGGAAGAGCCCAAGCCGGAGGCGAAGAAGCACGTGGCCAAGCCGGAAGAGCCGAAAAAGCCCGAGCCCAAACCCAAGCCGGCGGAGCAGGCCAAGCCCAAGCCGGTCGAAGAGAAAAAGCCCGTCAAGGCCACCCCGCCGCCGCCGGCCAAGCACGGCCATAAACCGGCCAAAACCTACAACAACGAGGCCGACGACCTGCTCGCCAGCCTGGACAGCACCCGCGTCAGCGGCAAGCCCAACGCCCGCAGCGACCAGGCCGGCAGCAAGCACGGCGTGGCCGGCGGCGCGGTCAACGGCTCCGGAGTCAACGCCGGCTGGATAGACATGGTCAAGGCCAAGGTCACCCCGCTGGTGCAGATTCCGCCCGGCATCCAGGGCAATCCGGCGGTGGTGCTGCGGATCACGCTGCTGCCCACCCTGGAAGTCAAAACCGTGCAGCTGGTGAAAAGCAGCGGCCAGGCGGCCTATGATGATGCAGTGCAAAGAGCGGTCTGGGAGGCGAAAACCTTCCCCAAACTGCCCGCCGGGGCCAACTTCAACGACGGCTACCGAACCTTTACCCTGACCTTCCGCCCGCACTGAGCGGGCGGCGCCACCCCTGTCACGAGGAAGACATGCCGAGTTTGCGAACTGTACTGAAGGGGATGCTGCTGCTGGCGATGCTGGCCGCCGGCAGCGCCCGCGCCGAGCTGAATATCGAAATCATCGGCGGCGGCAACAGCCGCCACGCCATCTCCATCGTGCCGTTCAAGGACGAGGCGCCCACCCAGGGCAACCTCACCCCGGTGATAGGCAACGACCTGGCGCTGTCCGGCGCCTTCCGCCTGGTGGACCCGTCCGCCGTCGCCAACGTGCCGTTCGAGCCGGCCGACATCCGCTACCCGCTGTGGCAGGCCGCCGGCGCGCAATCCATCGCCATCGGCAAGGTGGAGCAGGCCGCCGGCGGCCAGCTGAAGATCAGCTTCCGCCTGATGGACGCGTCGCAGCGCAAGCAGCTGACCGGCGGCGAATTCACCGTGACGCCGGACCGCAGCCGCCAGGTGGCGCATGCGATCGCCGACATGATCTACGAGGCGATCACCGGCCAGAAGGGCTTCTTCAACACCCGCCTCGCCTACGTGCTGAAATCCGGCCGCAGCTACGCGCTGCAGATTTCCGACGTCGACGGCCAGCGCAGCCAGACCATCCTGCGCTCCAGCGAACCCATCATCTCGCCCAGCTGGAGCCCGGACGGCCGCTACATCGCCTACGTTTCCTTCGCCAGCCAGAAACCGGTGGTGTGGGTGCAGGATCTGGCCACCGGCCAGCGCCGCGCGGTGGCCAACTTCAAGGGCAGCAACTCCGCCCCGGCCTGGAGCCCGGACGGCAGCAAGCTCGCGGTGGTGCTGACCACCAGCGGCAATTCGCAGGTCTACATCCTCAACGCCGCCGGCGGCAGCCCGCGCCGGCTGATGTACAACGGCGGCATCGACACCGAGCCGGCGTTCAGCCCGGACGGCTCGATGGTGTATTTCGTCTCCGACCGCAGCGGCAACCCGCAAATTTATCGCGTGCCGGTAAACGGCGGCGACGCGCAGCGCGTTACCTGGGAAGGCAAGTACAACGTGTCTCCCAAGCTGTCGCCGGACGGCAAGACCCTGGTCTACATCCGTCGCGAAGCCGGAAATTTCCGCGTGATGTCGCAAGATCTCGCAACTAATGACACGCGTCTATTGTCAGATGGTAGTTACAGCGAACGCCCCAGCTTCGCGCCCAATGGCCGCATGGTGCTGTACTCCAGCGATATCGGCGGCCGCAGCGTGCTGTACGCGGCCACCGCGGACGGCAGCAGCAAAGTGAAGCTGGCGGTGCTCAATGGCGATGTGCAGGACCCGGCATGGGGTCCATTCAACAATCCTTGAGGGAGCCAACAATGAACTGGAAACAACTCGTCCTCGGCAGCGCGGTCGCCACCCTGCTCGCCGCCTGCGCCAGCACCAAGCCCGCTGAAGCCCCGGCAGCCCCGGCCGCCCAGGCGCCGGTCACCCAGGCGCCGGCAGACACCTCCGCCAGCAACCAGGGCCAAGTGGCGATGGATCCGCTGAACGATCCGAACAGCCCGCTGGCCAAGCGCAGCGTCTACTTCGCCTTCGACTCCTCCACCGTCGACGGCGAAGGCAAGAACACCGTCGCCAACCACGCCGACTACCTGAAGGGCCACGACAAGAAAGTGATCATCCAGGGCAATACCGACGCCCGCGGCAGCCGCGAATACAACCTGGCCCTGGGCCAGCGCCGCGCCGAAAGCGTCAAGCACGCGATGGAAGTGCTGGGCGTGAAGGAAAACCAGCTGGAAGCGGTCAGCTTCGGCAAGGAAAAGCCGAAGGCTACCGGCACGTCTGACGCCGACTACGCGGAAAACCGCCGCGCCGACATCGTCTACCAGGGCCAGTAAGCGCCTGACGCGGACGGCCCGCGGGCCGTCCGCCGTCGTTTCCGCTGCCGGGTGCCAAGCGGCGGCCAAGCCGCTATGATATCCGGCAGTCTTCCCCCATCGGAAAGCCCATGAACCGCATCGCCATCAGTAGCGCCCTGCTGTTGACGCTGGCCGGCTGCGCCAGCAACAGCGACCTGGAAGCCACCCGCCGCCAGCTGGACCTGGTGAATCAACAGGCCACCAACCGCATCGCCGCGGTGGAGACCAAGCTGTCCAACGACAAGTTGCTGGAAATGGTCAGCCAGGTGGACAGCCTGAAGGCCGAAGTCGCCAAGCTGCGCGGCGACATCGAAGTGCTGAACTACAATCTGCAAACCACGCAGAAGCGCCAGAACGACCTCTACAACGACCTGGACGGCCGCCTGTCCCATCTGGAGGGCGCCGGCAAGCAGGACGCCTCGCAACCGGCCGCCGCCCGGCAAGCCGCCGCCGGCGACAGCCAGGCCAGCCCCGACTACGACAAGGCGCTGAACCTGCTGCGCGCGCGCGACTTCCCCAACGCCATCAACGCGCTGGGCCTCTACATCCAGCAGAATCCGCAGGCGCCGCAAGCGGTCGAGGCCAGCTACTGGCTGGGCGTCGCCCATACCGCGCTGCGCCAGTACGACGCCGCCATCGACATCCACCGCCGCTTCGTCGAGCAAAACCCCGGCCACCATTTCGCGCCGGACGCGCTGCGCAATATCGGCAACTGCCAGCGCGAGCTGGGCCAGGTGGACCAGGCGAAAAACACTTTCCGCCGCCTGATCAAGCTGTACCCGAAGAGCGACGCCGCGCAAAAGGCCAAGCAACAGCTGGCCCGCATGTAAGCCGCAGGCGTTCGCCGCATGAGAAACGGGCAGAGGCCTCGCGGCCGCTGCCCGTTTTCGCGTCGCCGCGGCGCGCCAAGCGCGCCCGGCGCTAGCTCACAACAACACCACGTCGAACTGCTCCTGGGTGTAGCTGGACTCCACCGACAGCGACACCGGCTTGCCGATGAAGTCCACCAGCATCGCCAAGCTTTGCGATTCCTCGTCCAGGAACATGTCGATCACCGACTGCGCCGCCAGGATGCGGTAGCCCTTGGCGTCGTACTGCCGCGCCTCGCGCACGATCTCGCGCTGCACCTCGTAGCACACCGTCTGCGCGGTCTTGATCTCGCCGCGGCCCTGGCAGGTCGGGCAAGGCTCGCACAGCACGTGGGCCAGGCTCTCGCGGGTGCGCTTGCGGGTGATTTCCACCAGCCCCAGGCTGGTGAAGCCGTTCAGCGTCACCCGGGTGCGGTCGCGCGCCATCGCCTTGGCCAGCTCGGCCAATACCGCCGCCTGGTGCTCGTCGTTGTCCATGTCGATGAAGTCGACGATGACGATGCCGCCCAGATTGCGCAGCCGCAGCTGGCGGGCGATCACCTGGGTGGCTTCGAGATTGGTCTTGAAGATGGTTTCGTCGAAGTTGCGGTTGCCGACGAAGCCGCCGGTGTTGACGTCTATCGTCGTCATCGCCTCGGTCTGGTCGACGATCAGATAGCCGCCGAACTTCAGGTTGACGCGGCGCGCCAGCGCCTTGTCGATTTCGGCCTCGATGCCGTGCATCTCGAACAGCGGCCGCTCGCCGGCGTAGCGTTCGATCTTGTCGACGGCGATCTGCACGTACTGCTCGGCGAACTCCACCATGCGGCCGTAGTTCTCGTTGGAGTCCACCAGCACCTTGTCGGTGTAGCCGCTGACCATGTCGCGCAGCACCCGCACCGCCAGCGGCAGATCGTCGTACAGCAGGCTTTGCGCCGGCAGCGTCTGCGACTTCAGGCGGATGTCGGTCCACAGCTTGGACAGATATTCCACGTCGGCCGCCAACTCGTCGTCGCGGGCGGTCTCGGCGCTGGTGCGGATGATGTAGCCCCGGGGGCTGCCGTCCGGCAGCAGCTTTTCCAGCCGCGCCTTCAGGCTGTGGCGCTCGGCGTCGCTTTCTATCTTCTGCGACACGCCGATGTGCTCTTCCTGCGGCAGGTGCACCAGGAAGCGGCCGGCCAGCGAAATCTGCGTCGATAGCCGCGCGCCCTTGGTGCCGATCGGGTCCTTGATCACCTGCACCAGCACGGTCTGGCCTTCGAACAGCATCTTCTCGATGCGCTGCGGCTCGGTCGGGTGCTGGCGCTGTTCCAGCACGTCGGCGATATGCAGGAAGGCGGCGCGCTCCAGGCCGATCTCGATGAAGGCGCTTTGCATGCCGGGCAGCACGCGCTTCACCTGGCCCAGGTAGATGTTGCCGACGATGCCGCGGCTGGCGGCGCGTTCGACATGCAGCTCCTGGACGATGCCTTCTTCCAGCACCGCGACGCGGGTTTCCTGCGGCGTGATGTTGACCAGGATCTGTTCTTGCGGCCGCGGCAGGTCGCGCGGCAAGGCTATCGATTGATGCAGCATGCGGTCCCCCTCCGGCTTATGGCAGCTCGAAGCCGAATTCGGCCAAGAGCAGCGCGGTTTCATGGACCGGCAGGCCCATCACGCCGGTGTAGCTGCCTTCGATATGCTCGACGAACACCCCGGCCTTGCCCTGGATGCCGTAGGCGCCGGCCTTGTCGAACGGCTCGCCGCTGGCGAGGTAGCGTTCGATCTCGGCGTCGGACAGCGGCTTGAAGAACACATCGGTGACCGAAGTCTTGACGAGCAGCCTGGCGCCGCGCATCACGGCGACGCTGGTGATGGCCTGGTGGCTGCGGCCGGAGAAGGCGCGCAGCATGCGGCGGGCGTCGTCGGCGTCTGCCGGCTTGCCGAAGATCTCGCCGTCCTGCGTCACCGTGGTGTCGGCGGCCAACAGCGGGCGTTCGGGCAGGCCGCAGGAAGAAACCACTTTCCAGCCGGCTTCGGCTTTTTCTCGCGCCAACCGCTCGGTGTAGGCGACGGCGTCCTCGCCCGGCAGCACCGATTCGTCGATGTCGGCGTGAATGCGTTCCAGATGCAGGCCCAGCTGTTCCAGTATCTCGCGGCGGCGCGGGCTGCCGGAGGCCAGGTATATTCGGGTGTCATTGGTGCTCATGTCTGGCTGCTCGTTTGTTCTTTGGCTGTCGCCTAGGTTACCAGAGCGGCCATCCGGCAACCATCACTAGTGCGGCGCGGCCGTCGCCGCCGATGGAAAAGCGCTGCGGAAACAGCCGCTTGCGGCGCGTAATAAATAGTGAACGATTGTAAGCGCCCGACAAGCCTCGCCCAGCGACTAAATGACAAAGGAAACAATGTATTAACCAAATATTCAAATGGCAAATTAGGGTTTGGCGATGGCATTTGTTATGATGAGCGCCTTTTCCGCCGCAGGCCCGCCATGTCGCCCACCAGTCTCGCCGTCCGCCAGGCCAACCCGGCCACCGCCGCCGCCATCCTGCTGATCCTGTTCAATCCGCTGGGCATAGACTTGTACCTGCCGGCGCTGCCGGCGATGCGGCAGTTCTTCCAGGCCGACGCGGCGGCCAGCATCAGCGTGTTCGTGTTCAGCCTGGGGCTGGGGCAATTGCTGTTCGGCCCGCTGGCCGACCGCGTCGGCCGCCGCCCGGTGGCGCTGGGCGGCCTGCTGGTCTACGCCGCCAGCGCGCTGCTGGCCAGCCGCTGCGATTCGCTGCCACTGTTCCTGTCCCTGCGGCTGCTGCAGGGACTGGGCGCCAGCGCCAGCACGGTCAGCGCCTTCACCATCATCCGCGACTGCTTCTCCGGCAACGCCGCCGGCCAGCGCTACAGCCTGCTCAACGGCGCGCTCAACATCGTGCCGGCGCTGGCGCCGGCCTGCGGCGGCTGGCTGAGCGTCGCCTATGGCTGGCAAGCCTGCTTCGTGTTCCTGGCGGCGGCGGCGCTGTTGGCCTTCGCCGCGCTGTACTGGCTGATGCCGGAAACCCGGCCGGAGCGGACCGACAAACCGGCCGGCCCCGGCTTCGCCGCGGTGCTGCGCCATCCGGCGATGCTGCGCAACGGCGCCTGCGGCAGCACCGCGCTGGGCCTGATCATCAGCTACGTCACGCTGGCGCCCGGCGTGCTGATCGGCCGCGAGGGGCTGTCCAGCCAAACCTTCGGCCTGTTGTTCGGCGCCAACGCGCTGCTGATCATGGCGGCCAGCTTCATCGGCCTGGCGCTGATCGGCCGCTTCGGCCAGCGCGCGGTGCTGCAGAGCGGCCTGGTGGTGATGCTGGCGGCCGGCGCGCTGCTGCTGATTCTGGCCGGCCACGCCGGCGCCTGGCACTACATGCTGCCGGTGGCGGTGCTGAGCGTGGGCTTCGCCTGCACGCTGGGGCCGGCCGCCGGCATGGCGATGGCGCCGTTCGGCGAAGCCGCCGGCCGCGCCGCCGCCATCCTGGGCTGCGTGCAGATGCTGTTCGCCGCGGTGCTGTCGGCCGCGCTGGCCGCGCTGCCGGTGGCGGGCGAGACGGCGCTGGGCGGCGCGGTGGTCGCGCTGTCGCTGCTATGCCTGTTCCTGCAGCGCAAGGCCTGACGCCAACTGCCTGAATCGCATGGGACATTTGCGGGTGCAAGGTTTACAATCCCCGCTGTTCCAAGATTTGGCAGATTCATGAGCAAGCACATTCCACGCAAGCGTTTCGGGCAGAACTTCCTGCAGGACGCCGGCGTCATCGCCAGCATCGTCCATGCGGTCAACCCGCAGCCGGACGACATCGTCGTCGAAATCGGCCCCGGCCTCGGTGCCATCACCAAGCCGCTGCTGTCCAGCCTCAAGCATCTGCACGTGGTGGAGATAGACCGCGACATCATCGAGCGGCTGCGCGCCGAGCACCCGGCCGACAAGCTGACCATCCACGCCGGCGACGCGCTGGCTTTCGATTTCGGCTCGGTCAGCGCGGCGCCGCTGAAGATCGTCGGCAACCTGCCGTACAACATCTCCACGCCGCTGCTGTTCCACCTGGCCACTTACGGCAACCGGGTGCTGGACATGCACTTCATGCTGCAGAAGGAAGTGATCGAGCGGATGGTGGCCGAGCCCTCCACCGCCGATTACGGCCGGCTGTCGGTGATGCTGCAATACCGCTTCTACATGGAAAACATCCTGTTCGTGCCGCCGGAAGCGTTCTGGCCGCCGCCGAAGGTGGACTCCGCCGTGGTGCGGATGATCCCGGCGCCGGGCCGCTGCGGCACGGCGTGCGACGAGGCGCTGCTGGAAAAGCTGGTGATCCAGGCCTTCGCCCAGCGCCGCAAGACGCTGCGCAACAACCTCAAGGGCCTGGCCGACGTCGCCGACCTGGAAGCGCTGGCCATCGATCCGGGCCTCAGGCCGGAGAACCTGGCGGTGGAAGACTACGTCCGCCTGGCCAACCATCTGTCCGACAAGGGCGTCAAGGCCTGACGCCGACCAAAAATAACAGCATACTGTCGGACAATCACTACAAAGAAGATCAAGGCGCCGCTGTCTACGGCGGCGCCGCTTTTCCCGCAAAGAGAGTCATAAGGAGAAACACTCATGCGCATTCGCACCTCCGTCATCGCCGGATGTACCATCGCCGCCCTGGCATCGCTGGCGGCGCAAACCGCCTCCGCCGCCGAACTGACCGGCACCCTGAAGAAGATCAAGGACTCCGGCGTGATCGTGCTGGGCAACCGCGATTCCTCCATCCCGTTCTCCTACTACGACAACAACCAGAAGCCGATCGGCTATTCGGTGGACCTGGCCAACAAGGTAGTGGACGAGGTGAAGAAAGAGCTGAAAATGCCGAACCTGCAGGTGCGCTACAACCTGGTCACCTCGCAGACCCGCATCCCGCTGGTGCAGAACGGCACAGTGGACCTGGAGTGCGGCTCCACCACCAATAACACCGAGCGCGGCCGCCAGGTGGCGTTCTCGGTCGGCATCTTCGAGATCGGCACCCGCCTATTGACCGCCAAGACTTCCGGCATCAAGGACTTCCCCGATCTGAAGGGCAAGAACGTGGTCACCACCGCCGGCACCACGTCGGAGCGCCTGATCAAGGCGATGAACGCCAGCAAGAACATGGGCATGAACGTGATTTCGGCCAAGGACCACGGCGAATCGTTCCTGATGCTGGAGTCCGGCCGCGCCGTCGCCTTCATGATGGACGACGCGCTGCTGTACGGCGAAATGGCCAAGGCCAAGAATCCGGCCAACTGGACGGTGACCGGCAAATCGCAATCGTATGAGATCTACGGCTGCATGCTGCGCAAGGACGACCCGGCCTTCAAGAAGGTGGTGGACACCGCGCTGGCCAACACCTTCAAGTCCGGCGAAGTCAACAAGATCTACGCCAAGTGGTTCACCAGCCCGGTGCCGCCCAAGGGCCTGAACCTCAACTTCCCGATGTCCGACGAGCTGAAGGCGCTGCTGGCCAAGCCGACGGACAAGCCCGCCGAATAAGCCGCAATCCGGCCGCCCGGCGGCCGGTTCGGCTTGAAATAGCGACTGCAGCCGCCCGTTCGCCGCGGGCGGCGGTTTCACCCTGCCCGGCGCCAGCCGGCGGGGGGCATGGATAGCCGCGCCCCGCATCCTGCGGCGCGGCTGGGGAGTGGCATCATGAATTACCACTGGGATTGGGGCGTGTTCTTCAAGCCGACCGGCGTCGGCAGCGAGATCTACCTCAACTGGTTCGTCAGCGGCCTGGGCTGGACGCTGGCGGTGGGGCTGACCGGCTGGGTCATCGCCCTGTTGGTGGGCGTGGCCGCGGGCGTGGCCCGCACCCTGCCCAATCGCTGGGTGGCGGGCCTCGCCACCGCCTATGTCGACCTGTTCCGCAACGTGCCCTTGCTGGTGCAGCTGTTCGTCTGGTACTTCCTGGTGCCGGACCTGCTGCCGCAAGGCGCGCAAACCTGGTTCAAGCAGGACCTGTCGCCGACCACCTCGCAGTTCCTGTCGGTGGTGGTGTGCCTGGGCCTGTTCACCGCCGCGCGGGTGGCGGAGCAGGTGCGCACCGGCATCGAGGCGCTGCCCATCGGCCAACGCAACGCGGCGATGGCGATGGGCTTCGGCCTGGGCCAGACTTACCGCCACGTGCTGCTGCCGCAGGCGATGCGCATCATCATCCCGCCATTGACCAGCGAATTCTTGAACATCATCAAGAACTCGTCGGTGGCGTCGCTGATCGGCCTGGCCGAGCTGTTGGCGCAGACCAAGCAGACCGCCGAATTCTCGGCCAATCTGTTCGAGGCCTTCACGCTGGCCACGGTGATCTATTTCGTCATCAATATGGCGCTGATGCTGTCGATGAACGCGCTGGAGAAGAAACTGCGCGTGCCCGGCACGATGGGAGGCAAATGATGGATTTCAGCCAGATCCTCCCGGCGCTGCCGGGCCTGTCGCAGGGCATGGCGGTGACTTTGAAGCTGCTGGTGGGCGGCGTGGCCGGCGGCGTGCTGCTCGGCATCCTGCTGGCGCTCGCGCGCCTGTCCGGCAACAAGCTGCTGGCCGGCTTCGCCACCGCCTATGTCTACTATTTCCGCTCCATTCCGCTGCTGCTGGTGATCTCGTGGTTCTACCTGGCGGTGCCGCTGTTGATCAACTGGCTGACCGGCAGCCTGGAGCCGGTGGGCGCGTTCACCTCCTGCCTCACCGCCTTCGTGATGTTCGAGGCGGCGTTCTTCGCCGAGATCGTCCGCGCCGGCATCCAGTCCATCCCCAAGGGCCAGGCCGCCGCCGCCTACGCGCTGGGCATGCGCTACCACCAGGTGATGGCGCTGGTGGTGCTGCCGCAGGCGCTGCGCAAGATGATGCCGCTGCTGCTGCAGCAGTCCATCATCCTGTTCCAGGACACGTCTCTGGTATACGCTGTCGGCCTGATGGACTTTCTCAACACCGCCCGCTCCAAGGGCGACATCGTCGGCCTGCCGCACGAATTCCTGATATTCGCCGGCCTGGTCTACTTCGTGATCAGCTTCGGCGCTTCCCGGCTGGTGAAGCGCCTGCAACAAGGATTGGCTGTATGAGCGCAATGATTTCACTGAACCAGGTCAGCAAATGGTACGGCAGCTTCCAGGTGCTGACCGACTGCACCACCCAGGTATCCAAGGGCGAAGTGGTGGTGGTGTGCGGCCCGTCCGGCTCCGGCAAATCCACCCTGATCAAGTGCGTCAACGCGCTGGAGCCGTTCCAGCAGGGCGAGATCGTCGTCGACGGCATTTCGGTCGGCGATCCGAAAACCGACCTGCCCAAGCTGCGCAGCCGCGTCGGCATGGTGTTCCAGCACTTCGAGCTGTTTCCGCACCTGTCCATCACCGAAAACCTGGCCATCGCCCAGGTCAAGGTGCTGGGCCGCGGCCGCGAGGAGGCGATGTCCAAGGGCCTGAAGCTGCTGGACCGCGTCGGCCTGAAGGCGCACGCCGACAAGCACCCCGGCCAGCTGTCCGGCGGCCAGCAGCAGCGGGTGGCCATCGCCCGCGCGCTGGCGATGGACCCGATCGCGATGCTGTTCGACGAGCCGACCAGCGCGCTGGACCCGGAGATGATCAACGAAGTGCTGGACGTGATGACCGAGCTGGCCCAGGAAGGCATGACCATGATGTGCGTGACCCACGAGATGGGCTTCGCCCGACGCGTGGCCGACCGCGTGATCTTCATGGACCAGGGCCGCATCGTCGAGGACTGCAAAAAGGACGAATTCTTCGGCGACCTGGACGCGCGCAGCGAGCGCGCGCGCCAGTTCCTGTCCAAGATCCTGCAGCACTGAGCGGCCCCGCTCCCGCCCGGACACAGCCCGCGCCACGGCGCGGGCTGTTTCGCGTCCGCCTGCCGGCCGCGTCGTTTTTGCAACAGCGCCGAAGCCAAGCCGCGACAAACATGTTGCCCTGTCCGATTAGCAGTTAGGATTGCTGAAAACATTTCCAAGCAAAGCCGCCGTGAAGACACTGCTTGCCCTGTTGCTGTCCTGCCTGGGACTGCTGGCCCAGCCGGCGCTCGCCTCCGACAACGGACCGCGCCCGCTGGTGCTGGCCTACAACGCCTTCGCGCCGTGGAAAAACTACGACGGCCAGGGCCAGCCCTCCGGCCCTTACACCGAAATCGTCCGCGAGCTGGCGCGCCGCCTGCGGCTGCCGCTGCGCTTCCTCAACTGCCCGCTGCCGCGCTGCCTGGCCGCCATGCAGCAGGGCCGGGCCGACCTGATGATAGGCGTGCAGCACAGCCCGCAGCGCGCCCGCTACCTGGACTACCTGGAGCCGCCCTTCGCCAGCGGCAACCGGCTGGCGCTGTACCAGCGCGGCAACGATCCGCGCGTGATCCGCCGCTACCAGGACCTGCTGCCGCTGACGGTGGGCGTGGTGGAGGGCGTGCAATACCAGGAAGCTTTCGACCAGGACGGGCGCCTGCGCCGCGACACCGCGCTGACGATGGAATCCAGCTTCCGCAAGCTGGCCGCCGGCCGCATCGACGTGCTGATCGGCAACGAGCAGCAGACCGGCCTGCTGGCGGCCAGCCACGAATTCGCCGGCCGGGTGCGGCGCGCCGGCCTGACGCTGGACGACCTGCGCCCGCACCGGCTGGCGCTGGCGCAAAACTCGCCGTTCCACGCCGAAAAGGCCCGCGTCTCGCAGGCGCTGCAGGCGATGCTGGACGACGGCAGCATCGCCCGCATCCTGGCCGGGCTGCCGCTGCGCCCGGCCCCCGCCGTGCCGCGCTGAGGGCGCCGGCGCAAGCCAGGCTGGCCCTGAGCGGTTGCGGCTGGCATAGTAGGGTCTTTGCACTATCACCTGTGGGACGCAACGCCATGCAAGACCAACACGCCTGGTCCGGCCGCTTTTCCGAGCCGGTATCCGAACTCGTCAAGCACTACACCGCCTCCATCGGTTTCGACTACCGACTGGCCGAAGTGGATATCGAAGGCTCGCTGGCCCACGCCGCGATGCTGAACCGATCCGGCGTGCTGTCCGACGCCGACCTGGCGGCGATCCGCCAGGGCATGGCCGAAATCCGCGACCAGATCCGCGCCGGCGAGCTGGCATGGAGCGTGGACCTGGAAGACGTGCACATGAATATCGAGCGCCGGCTGACCGACCGCATCGGCGACGCCGGCAAGCGCCTGCACACCGGCCGCAGCCGCAACGACCAGGTGGCCACCGACATCCGGCTGTGGCTGCGCGGCGAGATCGACGCCACCGTCCACCTGCTGGCCGAGCTGCAAAAGAGCCTGCTCGACCTGGCGGAACAGCACGCCGCCACCGTGATGCCCGGCTTCACCCACCTGCAGGTGGCGCAGCCGGTCACCTTCGGCCACCACCTGCTGGCCTATGTGGAAATGCTGGCGCGCGACGCCGAGCGGATGCAGGACTGCCGCAAGCGCGTCAACCGCCTGCCGCTGGGCGCGGCGGCGCTGGCCGGCACCACCTTCCCGATCGACCGCCGCCACACCGCCCAGCTGCTGGGCTTCGACGACGTCTGCCACAATTCGCTGGACGCGGTGTCCGACCGCGACTTCGCCATCGAATTCGCCGCGGCGGCGTCCTTGGTGATGATCCACCTGTCGCGCTTGTCGGAAGAGCTGATCCTGTGGATGAGCCCGCGCGTCGGCTTCATCGACATCGCCGACCGCTTCTGCACCGGCTCGTCCATCATGCCGCAGAAGAAAAACCCGGACGTGCCGGAGCTGGTGCGCGGCAAGTCCGGCCGCGTGGTCGGCCACCTGATCGCGCTGGTCACCCTGATGAAGGCGCAGCCCTTGGCCTACAACAAGGACAACCAGGAAGACAAGGAGCCGCTGTTCGACACCGTCGACACGCTGCAGGCCACGCTGCGCATCTACGCCGACATGATGCGCGGCATCACGGTGAAGCCGGAGGCGATGCGCGCGGCGGTGCTGCAGGGCTACGCCACCGCCACCGACCTGGCCGACTACCTGGTGAAGAAGGGCCTGCCGTTCCGCGACAGCCACGAAGTGGTGGCGCTGGCGGTGCGCCACGCCGAGCGGCAGGGCGTGGATCTGGCCGAGCTGCCGCTCTCGGCGCTGCAAGGCTTCAGTGCGCTGATCGCCGATGATGTCTATACCGTATTGACGCCGGAGGGCAGCCTCGCCCAGCGCGACCATGTCGGCGGCACCGCGCCGGCGCAGGTGGCGGCGCAGATCGCCCGCCACCGCGGCAGGCTGGGCTGAGACAGCCCGTCCCGGCCCAGGCCTAGTGACCAGGCCCTCCGAAACGGAGGGCCTTTTGCATTTTTGTTTAAAATAAGGCGAAAATTATAAACATCCAATACTAGGCGCATAATGGCGCCGCCCGCCCTGGAGACCCGATGAACCCCCTGCACCCGCGCCGCCAACACCGGCTGTCACACCAGTTGCTGGCCCTGCTGGTCTGCCTGATTCCCTTGCTGACCGCCGCGCCGGCGCTGGTATGGCAAGAACAGCAGGACCTGCGCCAGACGGCGCAGCAGCAAACCCGGCACGGCGTGGCCATGGTGGACGACATCCTGGACGAGGCCGCCCGCGCCACCCGCGCGATCCTGCCGCTGGCCGGCGGCGCATGCGCCGACGCCGAATACGCGCTGCGGCGGCAAACCGCCGCCTCCCCCTTCGTGCGCAGCCTGTCGTTGGCGCGCGGCGACCTGATGTACTGCACCTCGGTGTCCGGCCAGGTCGCCATCGCGATGCCGCAGCGCGACTTCACCGACAAGCGGCTGAACCTGACCCACGGCAACAAGATCACGCCTGGCGTGCCGCTGCTGTACTACCGGCTGCAAGGCGCGGGCGGCGACGCGATGGCCACGGTGGACGGCCGCTACCTGCAACTGGCGCTGCAAGACGCCAGCGACAGCAATCCGGTGTTCATGCAGATAGGCGACGAATGGATAGGGCCGCGCCTCGCCGGCGACGGCCAGGCGCCGCTGGCCTGGAGATTCCGCGCCACCGCGCATTCGTCGGTTTACCCCTACTCGGTGGTGACAGGCTACGACATGCCGCCCTGGCACAGCTTGCTGTGGGACGACCACGCCGCGCTGACCGTGACGCTGGCCTTGCTGGGCCTGCTCGCCGGCGCCACGCTGTACTGGCTGTTGGGCCGGCCGGCCTCGCCCACCGACGAGCTCAAGCGCGCGCTGGCCAATGATGAATTCGAAGGCTTTCTGCAGCCGGTGGTGAAGCCCGGCGCGCCGGGCTGGCAGGGCGCGGAAGTGCTGATGCGCTGGCGCCATCCGCGCGAGGGGCTGATCCGGCCCGACCTGTTCATTCCCCGCGCCGAGGAAAGCGGCATGATCGTGCCGATGACGCGGCGGATGATGAAGCAGGTGGCGCGCCGGCTGCGGCAACAGCCGTTGCCGGCCGGTTTCCATCTGGGCTTCAATATCAGCCGCGCCCACCTGCATGACCCCCACTTCTACGCCGATTGCCAAGAGCTGCAGCAATTGCTGGCCGGCAGCCAGGCGGCGCTGACGCTGGAGCTGACCGAGCGCGAAATCGTCGAAATCACGCCTGAAGTGGCGGAACTGTTCCAGAAGCTGCACGATCTGGGCGTCAAGATCGCGCTGGACGACTTCGGCACCGGCCATTCCAGCCTGGTGTATCTGCAGCAACTGGCGGTGGACGGGCTGAAGATAGACCAGGGCTTCGTCGCCGGCATCGGCAGCGACGGCCTGTCCGCCCACATCGTCGACAGCGTGGCCGAGCTGGCGGCCAAGTTGGGCCTGGAAACGGTGGCCGAAGGCGTGGAAACCCAGGCGCAATTCGACTACCTGAGCCAGCTGGGCGTGGGCTGGCTGCAAGGCTATCACATCGCCAGGCCGATGCCGCTGGAGGAGTTCATCCAGCGCCTGCGCGCCGGCGACACCTGGCAACAAGGTACGAGCAATTGACTTTTTTATGACGAAAGTCTAGCTTGCCGACTCTTGACCACACGCCACCCACCGAGCAGAACATGCACGCAAAAACCATAGGCATCGCCGGCGTCACCGTGCCCGGCGCCGTAGACTGCCTGTCCAAGATGCACCGGCTGTGCGCCGGCCGCTTCGCCGCCCACCATCACCCGCGCTTCGCGCTGGACCAGCCGGATTTCGGCGTGGTGCACCAGGCGCAGGACGACGACCGCTGGGATAAGGTCGCCGACTCCATCGTCGGCTCGCTCGAACGCCTGGCCGGCGCCGGCGCCGCACTGGCGGTGATTCCCGCCAACACCGTGCACCTGGTGGTGGAAGACATCCGCGCGCGCTCGCCGATTCCGCTGATCAGCATGCTGGACGTGGTGGCCGACGCCTGCGCCGCCCGCGGCCTGAAGCGGGTGGCCATCCTCGGCACCCGCTGGACCATGGCCCGGCATCTGTACCAGGCGCCGCTGGCCGCGCGCGGCATCGAGGAAGTGATTCCCGACGAGGCGCAGCAGGCGGTGATCCAGCGCGCCATTTTCGAAGAGCTGGTGCCCAGCGGCCGCGCCAGCGAGGCCACGCTGGCCGCGCTGCTGCAGGTGGTGGCGGCGATGAAGGCGCAGGGCTGCGACGGCGTGGCGCTGGCCTGCACCGAGCTGCCGCTGGCGCTGAACGACGCCAATTGCGGCGTGCCGGCGATAGACACCACGCTGGCGCTGGCCGAGGCCGCGATCGCCCGGGCCTGCGCCTGAGTCAGCCCGTCCGGCTGGCGCGGCGGTATTCGCCCGGCGGCACGCCGCAAACGCGCTTGAACGCGCGCTGGAAGGCGCCGTCGCTGTCGTAGCCGACCCGCTGCGCCACCTCGGCCAGCGGCAGCCGGCTTTGCCGCAGCAGGGTTTGCGCGCGGTAGACGCGCCAGCCGGTCAGGTAATTGAGCGGCGTGTCGCCGACCAGTTGGCGGAAATGGCGGGCGAAGGCCGAGCGCGACAGGCCGGCCAGCCCGGCCAGCTGCGCCACGGTCCACGGCGCGGCGATATCGCGGTGCAGCGCCTGCAGCGCCGGCGCCAGGTGGCGGTCGCCCAGCGCCGCCAGCCAGCCGCCGCCCTGGCCGCCCAGGCAGAAGATCCGCAGCGCCTGGATCAGCAACACATCCACCAGCTTTTGCACCGCCAGCCGCGCGCCCAGCGCCTGGCCGGCGTTCTCGCGCGCGATCAGCTGCAGCGTCGCCTGCAGCAGGCGGGCGTGCTCGTCGTCCAGATGCAGATGCAGCACCGGCGGCAACAGGTCCATCAGCGGCGCGCCGCCGGCGGCGTCGAACAGGAAGCGGCCGGAGACGATGGCGGTTTCCTCGCCGCCGCCGCCGAAACGGATCACCCCTTCGGTGCGGCCGGCGAAGATCGTCTCGCACGGCACCGCCGGCCGTCCCGGCTGGTCCATCAGCGTGAAAGGGCTGCCGCCGCTGACGATGAAGCAGTCGCCGGCGGCCAGCGCCAGCGGCTCGGCCAGGCCGGCGCCGGACAGCCAGCAGCGGCCATGGCTGACGATGCCGAAACGGGCCGACGCGTGCGGGCTGAACGCGATCCCCCACGGCGCGCCCGCCTCCAGCTGCGCGTACAGCGCGCTCTCCACCTGCATCGCGGTGAAAATGTCTTCCAGCAAGTCCATGCGCTTTTCCTGAAGTCTGGACGAATGGTGAATAGAACGGCGTTTCAAAGCATTCATCATATCAAGCCGGCGCGGCAAGATGGCGGCATTCCCACCGCATCAGGACTTTCCCCATGCAAAGCTACCGTTTCTCCCGCTTCGGCCATCTCGACCACCTGCAACGCCGCGACGACGCCATGCCGCGCCCCGGCCGCGGCGAAGTCCTGCTGCGGGTGCGCGCCAGCGCGCTCAACTACCGCGATCTGGCCCTGCTCAACGGCCGCTATCCGATGAGCCATCAAGACGGCCTGATCCCGCTGTCCGACGCCGCCGGCGAAGTCGTCGAGCTGGGCGAGGACTGCCGCCGCTTCGCGGTCGGCGACCGGGTTTGCAACACCTTTTTCCCGGAATGGTTCGGCGGCCCGTTTCCGCCGCCGCAGGCCGCGCGCCAGTACGGCAGCAACCTGGACGGCTGGCTGTGCCAATACAAGGCGGTGAGCGAGGAGGCGCTGGTGCGCGCGCCGGATCACCTGGACTGGGCCGAGGCGGCGACGCTACCCTGCGCCGCGCTCACCGCCTGGACCGCGCTGACCGGGCCGCAGCCGGTCAAGGCCGGCGACACGGTGCTGACCCAGGGCAGCGGCGGCGTGTCGCTGTTCGCGATCCAGCTGGCCAAGCTGCTGGGCGCCCGCGTGATCGCCACCACTTCCAGCGCCGACAAGGCGCAGCGGCTGCGGGAGCTTGGCGCCGACGAGGTGATAGATTACCGCGCCAGCCCGGACTGGGGCGCGGCGGCGCGCGAGTTGAGCGGCGGCCGCGGCGTGGACCGGGTGGTGGAAGTCGGCGGCCAAGGCACGCTGGAGCAGTCGCTGCAGGCGACGGCCATCGGCGGCGAGATCGCGGTGATAGGCTTTCTGGACGAAGGCGCGGCCCCGCTCGACTTCATGCGCTTCTTCCTGAGCGGCGCCACCTTGCGCCGCATCGCCGTCGGCCACCGCGAAGGATTCGAAGCGATGTTGCGCGCGATAGAGCAGCACCGGCTGCGTCCGGCGCTGGACCGCGTGTTCGCCTTCGACGACGCCCGCGCGGCCTGGGAGCATTTCGCCAGCCGCCGCAATCTGGGCAAGGTGGTGATAGCACACTGAGCCGGCGCGGCGGAATTTGCAGCCGGCATTTGCTATCCGGGGGGCAAATATGTTACTAAAGTAACGTGATTTTCGATTCCGAATAGTTATGAGCCGCTCTCCACGTCACGACAAGATCCTGCAACTGGTCCGCGAAAACGGCTTCATGCCGATCGAAGAGCTGGCCCGTCTGCTCGACGTCACGCCGCAAACCATCCGCCGCGACATCAACCAGCTGTGCGAGGCCAACCTGCTGCGCCGCTACCACGGCGGCGCCGCGCTGGGCAACAGCGTGGAGAATGAGGACTACTTTGCGCGCAAGGGAAAATTCCAGAGCGAAAAGGCCCATATCGCCGACATGATCGCACGCAGCATCCCCGACCACGCCTCGCTGTTCATGAGCATAGGCACCACCATCGAAGCGGTGGCGCAGGCGCTGACGGCGACGCACAAGGGGCTGCGCGTGATCACCAACAACATCCACGTCGCCTCGATCATGTCCACCAACCCGGACTTCACCGCGATGATCACCTCCGGCACCGTGCGCGCGTCGGACGGCGGCATCACCGGCGTGGCGACGCTGGACTTCATCAACCAGTTCAAGGTCGACTACGCGATCATCGGCGTGTCCGGCATCGAGTCCGACGGCTCGCTGCTGGACTTCGACTACCGCGAAGTGCGGGTGGCGCAGGCGATGATGAACAACGCCCGCCACCGCTACCTGGCCGCCGACCACAGCAAGTTCGGCCGCAACGCGCTGGTGCGCATGGGCCATATCAGCGAATTCCACACCGTGTTCACCGACGCGATGCCGCCGGAGCCGGTGAGCAAGCTGCTGGAGGAGCACAGCGTGCGGCTGGTGCTGTCCGAAGCCTGATCGCGCGGCTGTCCCGATAAAAAACGCCGTCCGCTCCTCGTCGAACGGACGGCGTTTCGCTTGGCGCAAAGCGCCGCGCTATCGCGCCGCGTCCTCTTGGCCGAAAATGTCCTTCCAGCTGGTATAGGCGGTGACGTAGACCACCGGGAACCACAGCAGCAGGCCCAGGCCCAGCGGCACCAAAGCCAGCAGGCCCAGCAAGGACAAGGCCAGGCCGGCCACCAGCAATGCCGCCCAGTTGCTCAGGCCGGCCGAGAAACTGCTGCGGATGGCCTGCCACGGCGCGACGCCGCCCAGCGCCACCAGCGCCGGCGCGAACCAGTAGCACAGGCTGACGATGAACATCACCACCGTCATCAGGCCGACCAGCGCCAGCACCACCCCGAACAGCGCATCGCTGTGCGCCTGCAGCTGCAGATGGCCGCCCAGCAGCCCGCTGGTCACGCCGCTGGCCGCGCCCACCGCCACCAAGGCCAACATCGCCGCCAGCATCAGCGCGAAGAACAGCGCGCCCACCTGCAGCAACGGGCCGGGCATCAGGCGGAAGCCGGCGAATAGATCGGCCAGCTCCAGTTCCTCGCCGCGTTCCGACTTGCGCGCGGCCATCACGAAGCCGCCGGCGAACACCGGGCCGATGATGGCGCCGACGAGGCCGCCGATCATCGGCACCGCGTTGATGGCGAAATGGATCAGCAGGTAGACCAGGGTCAGCAGCACCCAGGTCAGCGGTTGTTCCCGCACGATGTGGAACGCCTCCACGCACCAGCGCCAGCCGCGGCCGGCGCCCACCTTGCGGGGAAGTGGCGGGATGTCGAATGACTGCATACTCGGTCTCCATGGCGGCGCGCTCGGCGCCGTGTTTTGGGGAAAATACAGCTAGACCATGCCATCCGGCCATGGTTCTGCTTGATTCTACTCAATTTGCGCGCGCGGCGGCCGGTTGCCTGAAAGTGCCGAAATCGGCGATAATCCGGCGGTTTTGCGGCGGTGGACCCCAGTCTCCAGCAGCATGGTGGCGCAGGGACGAGCCGTCGTACCGGTTTCCCAATAGTCTTGAGGTTTTACCGAAATGGTTACCCGCACCGAGCTTGCCAACGCCATCCGCTTCCTCTCCATGGACGCCGTGGAAAAAGCCAAATCCGGCCACCCCGGCGCCCCGATGGGCATGGCGGACATCGCCGAAGTCCTGTGGCGCGATCACCTGAAGCACAACCCGGCCAACCCGTCCTGGGCCGACCGCGACCGCTTCGTACTCTCCAACGGCCACGGCTCGATGCTGATCTACAGCCTGCTGCACCTGACCGGCTACGATCTCTCCATCGACGACCTCAAGAATTTCCGCCAGCTGCACAGCAAGACCCCGGGCCACCCGGAATACGGCTACGCGCCGGGCGTGGAAACCACCACCGGCCCGCTGGGCCAGGGCATCACCAACGCCGTCGGCTTCGCGCTGGCGGAAAAAATGCTGGCCGCCCAGTTCAACCGTGACGGCCATCAAATCGTCGACCACCACACCTACGCCTTCCTCGGCGACGGCTGCCTGATGGAAGGCATCAGCCACGAGGCGTGCTCGCTGGCCGGCACCTGGGGCCTGAACAAGCTGATCGCCTTCTGGGACGACAACGGCATCTCCATCGACGGCCATGTCGAAGGCTGGTTCAGCGACGACACCCCGGCCCGCTTCGAAGCCTACGGCTGGCAAGTGATCCGCAACGTCAACGGCCATGATCCGGTGGAAGTGGCCACCGCCATCGCCACCGCCAAGAAGAGCGCCGGCAAGCCGACGCTGATCTGCTGCAAGACCACCATCGGCTTCGGCGCGCCCACCAAGCAGGGCAGCCACGACTGCCATGGCGCGCCGCTGGGCGCCGCCGAAATCGCCGCCGCGCGCGAAGGCCTGAAGTGGCCGCACGCGCCGTTCGAGATTCCGGCCGAGATCTACGCCGAATGGAACGCCCGCGACCAGGGCGCGGCCGCCGAAGCCCAATGGAACCAGCGCTTCGACGCCTACCGCGCCGCCCACCCGCAGCTGGCCGCCGAGTTCGAGCGCCGGATGGCGGGCGAGCTGCCGGCCGGCTGGCACGAGACGCTGAACGCCGCGCTGGCCAAGATCAGCGACGCCGCCCAGACCGTGGCCACCCGCAAGGCCAGCCAGATCGCGCTGGAAGCGCTGTCGCCGTCCCTGCCGGAATTCGTCGGCGGCTCCGCCGACCTGACCGGCTCCAACCTGACCAATTGGTCCGGCAGCAAGTGGATAGACGGCGAAGGCAACGGCAATTACATCAGCTACGGCGTGCGCGAGTTCGGCATGGCCGCCATCATCAACGGCATGACGCTGCACGGCGGCCTGCGCCCGTACGGCGGCACCTTCCTGATGTTCAGCGAATACGCCCGCAACGCGCTGCGCATGGCGTCGCTGATGAAGATCAATCCGATCTTCGTGTTCACCCACGATTCGATCGGCCTGGGCGAAGACGGTCCCACCCACCAGCCGGTGGAGCAAGTGGCCACCCTGCGCTACATCCCCAACCACCACACCTGGCGTCCGTGCGACACCAGCGAAACCGCGGTGGCCTGGGCGCATGCGATCGAACAGAAAACCACGCCCAGCAGCCTGATCCTCAGCCGCCAGAACCTGCCCTTCGTCGCCCGCGACGAGCGCCAGCTGGCCGACATCCGCAAGGGCGGCTACGTGCTGCGCGACGCCGCAGGCGCCCGCGCCGTGCTGATCGCCACCGGCTCCGAAGTGGAGCTGGCGCTGAAGGCGCAGGAAGCGCTGGCGGCCGAAGGCATCGCGGTGCGCGTGGTGTCGATGCCTTGCACCAACGTGTTCGACGCCCAGGACAAGGCCTGGCAGCACAGCGTGCTGCCGGCGGGCCTGCCGCGCGTGGCCATCGAAGCCGGCCACCCGGACTTCTGGCACAAATACGTCGGCCTGGACGGCGCGGTGGTCGGCATGGCCACCTTCGGCGAATCCGCGCCGGCCGGCCAGCTGTTCAAGGAATTCGGCTTCACCGTGGAAAACGTGGTCGCCAAGACCCGCTCCGTGATACGCTAAGCCAGCAATCAGGCCATCGCGGCGACGCGATGGCCTTTTTTTCGCCACACCATGTAGTCGCCGCACTACAAAAGTTTTACCGGGAGACCCTGTAGCATGACCATCCGCCTCGCCATCAACGGTTACGGTCGCATTGGCCGCCAGGTTTTGCGCGCCATCTATGAAAACAAGTTGCACGACGATTTCACGGTAGTGGCGGTCAACGCCTCCGGCGACCTTGGCATCAACGCGCACCTGACCCAGTTCGACACCGTGCATGGCCGCTTTCCCGGCAGCGTGGAGCAGGATGAGCGCCACCTGATCCTCAACGGCAACAAGATTCCGTTCTTCAGCACCCGCAACCCGGCCGAGCTGCCGTGGAAGGAACTGGACGTGGACCTGGTGCTGGAGTGCACCGGCGCCTTCACCAGCAAGGAAAAGTGCCAGGCCCACATCGACGCCGGCGCCAAGAAGGTGCTGATCTCGGCCCCGGGCGGCGACGATGTCGACGCCACCATCGTCTACGGCGTCAACCACGACACGCTGAAGCCGGAAATGACCGTGGTGTCCAACGCCAGCTGCACCACCAACTGCCTGGCGCCGGTGGCCAAGGCGCTGAACGACGCGATCGGCATCAAGAAGGGCCTGATGACCACCATCCACGCCTTCACCAACGACCAGGTGCTGACCGACGTCAAGCACAAGGACCTGCGCCGCGCCCGCTCCGCCACCGACAACATGATCCCGACCAAGACCGGTGCCGCCAAGGCCGTCGGCCTGGTGCTGCCGGAACTGAAAGGCCGGCTGGACGGCTTCTCGGTGCGGGTGCCCACCATCAACGTATCGCTGGTGGACCTCACCTTCACCGCCAGCCGCGACACCAGCAAGGACGAGGTCAACGACATCCTCAAGGCCGCGGCCGAAGGCGGCATGCAGGGCATCCTGGGCTACAACACGCTGCCGCTGGTTTCCGGCGACTTCAACCACACCGACGAAGCCTCCACCTTCGACTCCACGCTGACCAAGGTCACCGGCGGCAATATGGTGAAGGTGCTGGCCTGGTACGACAACGAGTGGGGTTTCAGCTGCCAGATGCTGCGCACCGCGCGCGCGATGTTCCGCTGCTGAGTCCGGAATCAGGCGCGCATGGCGACGGGGCGAGCGGCTGTTATGCCATTCGCCCTGTTGTTTTGTTACATAAAGCGCGCATGAAATTTGATTGGTGTTAAAGTTGCGCCGTCGTTTCGGCATACACTTGCCAACAGGGCCCGCCATCCCGCGCCAGGCGGCCGGCCCCCCGGACACTGAGATGGAGAACGCGATGCAGCAAGGGCAGGCCTTGTCCCGGCCGGAAAAAATGGTTCGCCTGGCCTCGTGGCTGGTGGCGCTGGTATTCGCCGCGCTGCTGGCCGGCCTCGGCGAACTGGTGATCCGCGACCTGTTCTACCTGCCGGCAGGCGGGCCGCCGCAACAGGAAGCTTTCCGACAGCGCATCGGGCTGGACCCGCTGAAACGGCAGCAGGAACAGCTGCAGCGGCAAACCGAAGCGCAGCGCGCCGAACAAGAGAAGCTCGCCGCCACCCGCGGCCAGCTGGAGCGCAGCTACCAGACCCAGCGCCAGGGGCTGGACAACTGGCTGGCCAGCCGCGCCGCCACCGCCGATGCCGGCCAGAGCGGCGAGGTGGTGCGACGCGCGCGCGCGCTGGACGCGCTGCAGGCGCAGATCCTGCAATGGCAGCAGAAAGAAGACCAGGCCAGCTCCGGCCTGCTGGCGCTGGCGCAACGGCAACAGACGCTGCAAGCCCAGGTCGACCGGCTGGAGCAACAAGCAGGCGAGCAATACCAGCAGGCCAGCGACCGCTTCGAGCTGAAAGTGTTCGCGCTGCGGCTGGCGGTGATCCTGCCGCTGCTGCTCTTGGGCGTGTGGCTGTTCCTGCGCTACCGCGGCCACCGCTACTGGTTCTTCGTCTACGGCTTCGGCCTGTTCGCCCTGTTCGCCTTCTTCGTCGAGCTGCTGCCCTATCTGCCCAGCTTCGGCGGCTATGTGCGCTTCCTGGTCGGCATCGCGCTCACCGTGTTCGCCGGCATGCGCATGATCCAGGCCTTCCAGCGCTACGCCGAGAAAAAACGCGCGGAGCTGCAGCAAAGCCAGGGCCAGCGCGCCGGCCGCATCGCCTACGCCAAGGCGCTGCTGTCCTATCAGAAGCGCAGCTGCCCGTCGTGCGACCATCAATACAATATCGCCGGCGACGACGCCGACTACTGCATCCATTGCGGCCTGCAGCTGTTCCGCGTCTGCGCCTGCGGCGCGCGCAATTTCGCCTTTTTCCCGTTCTGCAAGAAATGCGGCGGCGCCGTGGCCCGGCCCGCCGCCTTGCCCGATCATCCCGCATCCAAACCCGAGTGAGTGAAACGATGAAATTCAACAAACTCTCCGAACAGAACCTTGCCGGCAAGCGCGTGCTGATCCGCGTCGACATGAACGTGCCGCTGAAAAACGGCGTGATCGGCGACGACACCCGCATCCGCGCCAGCCTGCCGTCGATCGAGCTGTGCCTGCAAGCCGGCGCCGGCGTGATGCTGATGACCCACCTGGGCCGTCCGACCGAAGGCGAGCCGAAGCCGGAAGACAGCCTGGCGCCGGTAGTGGAGCGCCTGTCCAGCCTGCTGGGCAAGCCGGTGCGGCTGGTAGCCGACTGGCAGGCCGGCGTGCCGCTCGCCGCCGGCGAGGTGGTGATGCTGGAAAACATCCGCCTGAACAAAGGCGAAAAGAAGAACAGCGCCGAGCTGGGCCGCGCCTACGCCGCGCTGTGCGACGTGTTCGTCAACGACGCCTTCGGCACCGCCCACCGCGCCGAGGCCTCCACCCACGCGGTGGCGCAGTTCGCCCCGCTCGCCTGCGCCGGCGTGCTGCTGTCGGCCGAGCTGGACGCGCTGTCCAAGGCGCTGCTGGCGCCGGCCCGCCCGCTGGTGGCCATCGTCGCCGGCTCCAAGGTGTCGACCAAGCTGACCATCCTGGAGGCGCTGGCCGACAAGGTGGACCAGCTGATCGTCGGCGGCGGCATCGCCAACACCTTCCTGCTGGCCGAAGGCAAGGCCATCGGCAAATCGCTGGCCGAGGCCGACCTGGTCGAAGACGCCAAGCGCGTCATCGCCAAGATCCGCGCCCGCGGCGGCGACGTGCCGCTGCCCACCGACGTGGTCTGCGCGACGGAATTCGCCGAAACCGCCGCCGCGGCCACCAAGAACGTGGCCGAGGTGAGCGCCGACGACATGATTCTGGACATCGGGCCGGATTCCGCCAAAGAGCTGGCCGGCATCATCGCCCAGGCCGGCACCGTCGTGTGGAACGGCCCGGTCGGCGTGTTCGAGTTCGACCAGTTCGGCAACGGCACCAAGACGCTGGCCCAGGCCATCGCCCAATCCAAGGCGTTCTCTATCGCCGGCGGCGGCGACACGCTGGCGGCCATCGCCAAGTACGGCATCACCGGCGACATCGGCTACATCTCCACCGGCGGCGGCGCCTTCCTGGAATTCCTGGAAGGCAAGCAGCTGCCGGCGGTGGCCATCCTGGCCGAGCGCGCGCAGTAAGGAAAACTACCCATGCCGCGGCCGGCCTGCGCGCCGGCCCAGGATGGGCGATAATCGCAAGGTCGGAATCCTACCGGCGGATGCCCGCGACAACCGAGGAGAAATGATGCCGCTGCACACCTGGCTGATGTTCATCACCACCATGTTTTTCGTGTCCGCCACGCCCGGCCCCAATATGCTGCTGGCGATGACCCACGGCATCCATTACGGCGTGCGCCGCACGCTGATGACCTGCTTCGGCCTGATGAGCGCGCTGGGCCTGCTGATGCTGGCCTCGGTGGCCGGGCTGGGCGCGGTGCTGGCCACCTCGGAAGTGCTGTTCTCCGCCATCAAGTACGCCGGCGCGGTATACCTGGTGTATCTGGGCGTGAAAACCTGGCGCAGCCCGCCGCAACCGGTGGCCGAACTGCGCGAGGACGCCGCCGGCCAGCACGGCCCCTGGGCGCTGTACCGCCGCGGCTTCCTGGTGGCGATGAGCAACCCCAAGGCGCTGATCTTCTTCGCCGCGCTGTTCCCGCAATTCATGGACACCCACCAGCCGCAGGGGCCGCAGCTGGCCATCCTGGCGCTGTCGTTCTTCGTGATCGAGTCGAGCTGGCAACTGACCTACGCCAGCAGCGGCGCCAAGCTGGCGGGCTGGATGAACAGCGCGCGCCGGCTGAAGCTGGTCAACCGCTTCAGCGGCGGCGCCTTCGTCGGCGCCGGCGTGCTGCTGACCAGCCTGTCGCGTCAATAGTTTCGGCGGCCGGCGATACGCCAGCCGCTTCATTTTTTTGCAAACAAGCTTCGCCGCCGGCGAAGCCCATGAGGGAGAATTTCATGGCACTCGTTTCTATGCGTCAGCTGCTGGACCACGCTGCCGAGTACAGCTACGGCCTGCCGGCCTTCAACGTCAACAACCTGGAGCAGATGCGCGCCATCATGGAAGCCGCCGACAAGGTCGACGCGCCGGTGATCGTGCAGGCTTCGGCCGGCGCCCGCAAATACGCCGGCGCGCCCTTCCTGCGCCACATGATTCTGGCGGCGGTGGAAGAATTCCCGCACATCCCGGTGGTGATGCACCAGGACCACGGCACCAGCCCCGACGTCTGCCAGCGCTCGATCCAGCTGGGCTTCTCGTCGGTGATGATGGACGGCTCGCTGAAATCCGACGGCAAGACCCCGGCCGACTACGGCTACAACGTCGACGTCACCCGCACCGTGGTCAACTTCGCCCACGCCTGCGGCGTGTCGGTGGAAGGCGAGATCGGCTGCCTGGGCAGCCTGGAAACCGGCATGGCCGGCGAGGAAGACGGCGTCGGCGCTGAAGGCGTGCTCGACCACAGCCAGCTGTTGACCGACCCGGAAGAAGCCGCCCGCTTCGTCAAGGACACCGGCGTGGACGCGCTGGCCATCGCCATCGGCACCAGCCACGGCGCCTACAAGTTCACCAAGAAGCCCACCGGCGACGTGCTGCGCATCGACCGCATCAAGGAAATCCACGCCCGCATCCCCAACACCCACCTGGTGATGCACGGCTCGTCCAGCGTGCCGCAGGAGTGGCTGCAGATCATCAACGAATTCGGCGGCGACCTGGGCGAAACCTACGGCGTGCCGGTGGAAGAAATCGTCGAAGGCATCAAGCACGGCGTGCGCAAGGTCAATATCGACACCGACCTGCGCCTGGCCTCCACCGGCGCCATCCGCCGCTTCCTGGCGCAAAACCCGAAGGAATTCGACCCGCGCAAATACCTGAAGGTGTCCACCGACGCGATGCGCGACATCTGCATCGCCCGCTACGAAGCCTTCGGCGCCTGCGGCCAGGCCAGCAAGATCAAGGCCATCAATCTGGACACCATGGCCAATCTCTACCTGAAAGGCCAGCTCGCGCAGATCGTGCGCTGAGCCCGCCCGGCGATGAATGCCGCCGCGGTTTGTAGGGCTATTGTAAAAAGCCTTGCGGCGCGCGGCGCTTGCTGCAATAATTCATTTGTCATTTCAGGAAAGGGTTTCGCATGACATCTTTGCTCGCCCCGCCGCGCTCAAGCCAGCCGCCGCGGCAAGCGGAAGCCATGCTTTCTGCCCGACCCGCCGTCCAGGCGGGTTTTTTTATGCCCGCCCGCCAGCCGCCATCGGCGCGGCTATGCTGAATGGAGTGACATTCCCGAGGGAGAGCGGCGATGTGGCGGTGGCTGCTGTTGCTTTGCCTGGCGCCGGCCGTCCTCGCGGCCGAGCCGATGCGCGTGGTGTACCCGGCCGGCGACAGCGCCGACGCGTTCCGTTACGACGACATCCGCGAACTGCTGCGCGCCGCGCTGGACAAAACCGCCGACGCCTACGGCCCCTACACGCTGCAGCCCAGCAGCTGGCCGATGGACGAAGAGCGCTCGCTGGAAGAGCTGCGCCGCGGCCACGCCGTCAACGTCGCCTGGAGCTCCACCTCGGAAGCGCGCGAGCTGAACCTGCTGCCGGTGCGGGTGGACCTGCGCAAGGGGCTGCTCGGCTACCGCATCGCGCTGATAGACGGCAAGCGCCAGCCGGAATTCGACCAGGTGCATAGCCGCACCGACCTCGGCCGCTTCCTGATCGGCCAGGGCAAGGGCTGGGGCGACATCAAGGTCTACCAGGCCGCCGACTTGCGGGTCAGCACCGGCCGCTACGACATGCTGTTCGGCATGCTAAGCCAGCGCCGCTTCGACCTGCTGCCGCGCAGCGTGCTGGAGGTATTCGACGAATACCGGCATTTCCACGGCAAATACCCGAATCTGGAGGTCGAGCAGCGCCTGCTGTTCTATTACCCGTGGCCCTACTACTTTTTCTGCAACCGCGACGATCCCGCGCTGGCGGAACGCCTGCGGCTGGGACTGGCGCGGATGCGCGCCGACGGCAGCTTCGACGCCATCTTCTGGAAATACCACCGCGACGCGCTGCGCCAGGCGCGGATGAGCGAACGCCGGCTGATCCCGTTCGCCAATCCGCTGCTGCCCGACAGCGCGCCGCTGAACGACAAGTCGATGTGGTACGACCCCCTGCGCGACCGGCCGCCCAAACCCTAGGCCAGCGCCGGCATTGGCTGGCCGGCGCCGATTGCTTACACTAGCCCCATCGAGGCGCGGCCGCTGCCGGCCGCCTACAGGAAAGATCGCACGATGCAATTGAACATGCTGTATTTCGCCCGGCTGCGCGACACGCTGGGGCTGGATTCGGAAACACTGGACAGCGAGGCCGCCACCGTGGCCGAGCTGCTGGCCGAGCTGCGCCAACGCGGTGGCGAGTGGGCGCGCGCGCTGGCGGCCGGGCAAACCTTCCGGGTGGCGGTCAACCAGGACATGGCGAGCGGCGACACCCCGCTGGCCGACGGCGACGAAGTGGCGGTATTTCCGCCGGTGACCGGAGGCTGACATGACGATCAACCATATCCGGGTGCAGGCCGAGGCCTTCGACGTCGGCGCCGAGGTGCGGCGCTGGTCGGCCAACCCGGCCTGCGGCGCGGTGGTCAGCTTCACCGGCCTGGTCCGCGACTACGGCGACCGCCAGGACGTGGTGGCGCTGGAACTGGAGCATTACCCAGGCATGACGGAAAAGGCGCTGGCCGACATCGTCTGCGCGGCGCGCAAGCGCTGGTCGCTGAAGGGCGTGACGCTGATCCACCGCGTCGGCCGCCTGGCGCTGGGCGACCCCATCGTGCTGGTGGTGGCGGCCAGCAGCCACCGCAGCGACGCCTTCGAAGCCGCCTCCTTCCTGATGGACTATCTAAAGCAGCAGGCGCCGTTCTGGAAATGCGAGATCCTCGCCGACGGCAGCCGGCATTGGGTGGAGGCGCGCGACAGCGACGCCGAAGCCGCGGCGCGCTGGGATGCCGGCGCGGCGGACGCGTCCGCCTGACCGAGACCTGCGCCGGCTAGCGAGCCGCGCCGCCGCGCCAACCGTCCAGGCGCTGGTAGCGCGCGCCGTCGGCACTCAGGCTGGACGCGATCAGCGCCAGCTCGCGCAGCGCCAGCCGCAACGGCGGCACAGTCTGCGGCGGCAATGGCTGTCGCAGCTTGCGCAGCAGCGTCAGATGCGGCCGGAACGGCTGCGCGTCCAGCCGCAGCCCCTGCGCGCGCAAATCCCGCCTGAGCGCCATCACCCAAGCCTGCAGCGCCGCGTCGGCCGCCGCGGGCGCGCACCAGCCTATTCCGCCTTCCCAGCTGCCCAGGCAATCCAGCGTCAGGCTGGCCGGCAGGTCCGCCGCCGCCCGCTCGGCGCAATCGGCGGCGCGCTGCAGGGCCAGCGGGCCAAGCTCGCCCAGGAACGCCAGGGTCAGATGCAGCTGCGGCAAGGGCAGGCAACGGCCGCCAGCCTCGCGCTGCATCGCCCGCTGCCACTGCGCCAGCCGCGGCAGACAGCCGGGCGGCGGCAGACAGGCCAGGAAGACGCGCATGGACCATTTCAGGCGCGCGGGCGCAGCAGCGCCTGCCGCCGCCTGACGAAGCCTCGCACCCTTTCGTTGTCCTGCGGCAGCCATTGCAGCAGCTGGCGCAGATCCTGCAGCGGGTCGGCGTAGTCCTGCGCGGCCTGCTGGCGGTTTTCGCAGATGCGCAGCAGCATCGCGCAGCCATACATGCCCAGCCGCTGGTTGAGGGTGGCCATCGCGTCGCGGCGCAGCATGTCGGCGGCAGCCTCCAGCTGCCCCTGGTTGGCCAGTTCCAGCGCCGCCTGGCTCTTGCCCTGCAGCTCGTCGTAGGCGGTCCTGATCGCCGCCAGGCAGGCCGGATGCTGGCGCGCGGCCTCCTGCAGGCTGCCCAGCTCGTGGCGGCCGTCGGCGAAGCGCAAGGCGATCACGCGCGCCCATTCCGGCGCCTGCGCGGCGGCCTGGCCGGCCGGCAGCCGCGCCGTCGCCGCCAAAAAGCGCAGCGCGCCGTCGAAAGTGGTTTCCGCCGCCCGCAGCCATTCCGCGCCCTCCTCCAGCTGGCCCAGCGCCTGCTCCGGCCGCTGCTGCGCCAGCGCCGCCATCGCCCGGCACACCGCCAGCATCAATTGGCCGCCGGGCTGCTTGCCCAATTGGGTCGAGATGTCGTTCTGCAGCCGGTCCAGCTGTTGGGTCTGCCCGCTTTCGCTGCGCGCCTGCATCAGGTCGACCAGCACTTCCGGGCCGAAGAAGGCGTTGTTGCGGCCGATGTCCACCGCGCGCTGCAGCTGGTCGGCCGCCCGCGCCGCCTCGCCGCTGCGCAGCAGCGCCTTGCCGTAGTTGTGCAGCCGGGTGAAGTTGCGCGGCGAGATGCCCACCGCCTTTTCCAACACCGCGGCCGCTTCCTGGTAAGCGCCGTCGTCCACCATGTTCTGCGCCAGCAGGTCGTAGGCGTCGGTGTAGCGCGGCGCGATGGCGATCACCTCGTCGAGCAGGACATTGGAGCGGGAGCTGTCGCCCTGTTCGGCCAGGATGCGCGCCACCCCCATCTTGGCCCAGGGAATCTCCTCCTGCGCCAGCAGCCCCTGGTAAACCTGCAGCGCCGGCTCGTACAGGCCTTCGCTCACCAGCAGCTCGGCGCGCAGCCGCAGCGCGTCCAGCCGGCTTTGCCGGCTGTCGGCCTGCTGCGCCAATTCCTGCAGCGTCTGGATCGCCTGCTCGGTCTTGCCCTTCTCCAGCAGCCGGTGCGCCGGCGCGAGGTAAGCCTTGCGCTGCAGCGCCAGCTCAAGCCGGTCCAACAGCTGCTGCGAGCTGAACGGCTTGAGGAAGTAGTCGTCCGGCGCGGTCTCGGCGGCGGTCACCACCTGGGTGTAATTGCGCTCGCCGGTGATCATCACCCACAGCGTCGACAGCGGCAGCGTGCCGCTTTTGCGCATCAGTTCCAGCAACTCCTGGCCGTTCATGCCGCTGCCCAGATTGTAGTCGCACAGCACGATGTCGAAGCGCTTGGCGCGCAGGCGGTTGCTGGCCTCGCCGGCGTGGCTGGCGGTTTCGGACTGGGTGACGCCGGCCATGGCCAGGATGGCGCGGATGCCCTGGGCCATGGTCAGCGCGTCGTCGACGATCAATACCGTGGTGTTCGCCTTGAAAGCCATGGACAGCCTCGCGGGTGCCGGCGGCCGGCGGCCGCGGCGGGGTGGATGGCGGACCGGGCGGACCCGGCGTCGATTGCTACCAGTCTAGCCTGCCGCGCCGCGGCGGCGCGCTCATTCGCATTCCGGGTCCAGCGCATGGTGGCGGCGGATGAAGCCGCGCACCCGCTCGTTGTCCTGCGGCAGCCAGTGCATCAGCTGCAGCACCTGGCGGTCTTCCTCCGGGTACGGCTTGCCGGCCTTGCTGCGGCTTTCGCAGGTGCGCAGCAGCAGCGCGCAGGCGTTCATGCTGATGCGCTCGTTCAGCGTCTTCTGCGACAGCAGGTAGAGCATGGCGGCGGCCTCTTCCAGCTTGCCGGTGCTGGCCAGCTCCACCGCCTTGTTGCTTTCGGTCTGCAGCGTGTCGTAGGCGGTTTCGATGGCGCCGTGGCAGGCCTCGTGCTTATGCGCGATCTCCAGCAGCGTGCCCAGCTCGTGGCGGCCGTCGGCGAAGCGCAGCGCGATGCTGTGCGCCCACTGCGGCGGCAGCTCGCTGTTGACTTCCGCCGGCAGCCGCACCGCGGCGGCGAGGAAGCGCTGGGCGCTGGGGAAGTCGGTTTCGCGGGCGCGCAGGTCTTCCGCCACCGATTGCAACTGGGCCAGCGCGTCGCTGGGGCGCTTCTGCGCCAGCGCGGTCAGCGCCCGGCACACCGCCATCGTCAGCTGGCCGCCGGGCAACTCGTCCATGCGGCTGGAGATTTCCGCCTGCAGCCGGTCCAGTTGCTGGGTCTGGCCGCTTTCGCTATAGGCCTGCAGCAGGTCCACCAGCACGTCGGGGCCGAAGAAATTGTTGTTGCGGCCGACTTCCACCGCCCGCTGCAGGTAGTCGGCGGCCTTGGTCGGGTCGCCGCAGCGCAAGAGCGCGGTGCCGCAGCTCTTCAGCCGGTTGAAGTTGCGCGGCGAGATCGCCACCGCCTTCTCCAGCACCACCGCGGCGGTCTGGTACTGGCCGTCGTCGATCAGGTTTTGCGCCAGCAGGTCGTAGGCGTCGGTATAGCGCGGCGCTTCGGCGATGATCTCGCGCAGCAGCGCGTTGGATTCCTGGCTTTCGCCCTGCTCGGCGACGATGCGCGCCACCCCCATCTTGGCCCAGGGAATCACCCGCTGGGTCAGCAGCTCCTGGTAGATGGACAGCGCCTCGCCCTGGCGGCCTTCGTTGACCAGCAATTCGGCGGCCAGGCGCTGCGCGTCCAGCCGGTACTGCGGGTTGGAGGTTTCGCGCGCCAGCTGCTGCAACACCTGGATCGCTTGCTCCACCTTGCCGGCGGACAGCAGCTTGTGCGCCGGCGCGAGAAAGGCCTTGCGCTGGCCGGCCAGGTTCATCCGGTCCAGCAGCAGCTGCGAGGCGAACGGTTTGAGGATGTAGTCGTCCGGCGCCATCTCGGCGGCGGCCACCACTCTTTCGTAGTGGCGTTCGCCGGTGATCATGATCCAGATGGTGGCCAAGGGCAGGTTGCCGCCCTTGCGCATGGCTTCCAGCAATTCCTGGCCATCCATGCCTTCGCCCAGGTTGTAGTCGCACAGCACCACGTCGTAAGGCTTGCCGCGCAGGCGGTTGCGCGCCTCGCTGGCGTTGCTGACGGCTTCCGAGCGGGTGATGCCGGCCATGGACAGCATGGTGCGCAGACCCTGGCGCACAGTGTGGGAGTCTTCGATGATCAATACGGTGGTAGAGGCGTCAAAATGCATGATGGCTTATGGCGTGGCGCCGTTCAGACAATATCCAGGTGGTCGATGCCCTCCAGCGGGTCGCGGTTGCGGCCGCTTTCGCTGTAGAGCTTGATTCTCAGGCGCAGGTCGTTGATGGAGTCGGCATTGCGCAGCGCGTCCTCGTAGGTGATCAGCTCGGCCTCGAACAACTCGAACAGCGACTGGTCGAAAGTTTGCATGCCGGCCTCGCGCGAGCGCGCCATCACCTCCTTCAGGCCGGCGATCTCGCCCTTGAACACCATGTCCGACACCAGCGGGCTGTTGAGCAGGATCTCCACCGCCGCCACCCGGCCGCGGCCGGACTTGTGCGGCACCAGCCGCTGCGAAATGATGGAGCGCATGTTCAGCGACAGGTCCATCAGCACCTGCTGGTGGCGCTCCTCCGGGAAGAAGTTGAGAATGCGGTCCAGCGCCTGGTTGGCGTTGTTGGCGTGCAGCGTGGCCAGGCACAGGTGGCCGGTTTCGGCGAACTGCAGGCCGTAGGCCATGGTTTCGCGGTCGCGGATCTCGCCCATCAGGATCACGTCCGGCGCCTGGCGCAGCGTGTTCTTCAGCGCGACTTCCCAGTTTTCGGTGTCGACGCCGATCTCGCGCTGGGTGACGATGGACTTCTTGTGGGTATGCACGTATTCGATCGGGTCTTCGACCGTGATGATGTGATCCTGGTTGTGGGTGTTGCGCCAGTCCACCAGCGCCGCCAGCGAGGTGGACTTGCCGGAGCCGGTGCCGCCCACGAAGATCACCAGGCCGCGCTTGATCAGCGCGATGTCCTTCAGCACCTCGGGCAGGTTCAACTGGTCGAAGTTGGGGATGTCGGTGTTGATCTTGCGCAGCACCATGCCCACCATGCCCTGCTGGACGAAGGCGCTGACGCGGAAGCGGCCGATGCCGGGCGGGTTGATCGCGAAATTGGCTTCCTTCTTCGCCTCGAACTCCTCGGTCTGGCGGTCGTTCATGATGGCGCGCACCAGCTCCTTGCTCTGCTGCGCGGACAAGGGCTGCGGCGCCACCGGCGTGATCTTGCCGTCTATCTTCATCGCCGGCGGAAATTCGGCGGAAATGAAGATGTCCGAGGCGTTCTTGCCGATCGCGTGCTTCAGCAGATCATGGATGAATTTGGAGGCCTGGTCTTTTTCCATGGCGGCTTACCCTGCGTGAAACTGCTTCCAGTCTAGCCCGCCGACGCCATTCGCAGCGGGAGATTGCGGCCGCGGCCTTCTGCCAAAAGCGCGGTTTCAGAACGAATCCTTGTTGCTGGCCTTGGCGCGCGCCTCGCCCGGCGACACCATATTGCGCCGCACCAGCTCCGCCAGGCACTGGTCCAGCGTCTGCATGCCGTGCTGCTGGCCGGTTTGTATCATCGAGTTGATCTGCGCGATCTTGTTTTCGCGGATCAGGTTGCGGATCGCAGGCGTGCCTATCATGATCTCGTGCGCCGCCACCCGCCCCTGGCCGTCCTTGGACTTCAGCAGCGTCTGGGCGATCACCGCCCGCACCGATTCCGACAGCATCGAGCGCACCATTTCCTTTTCGCCGGCCGGGAACACGTCGACGATGCGGTCTATGGTCTTGGCGGCGCTGCTGGTATGCAGCGTGCCGAACACCAGGTGGCCGGTTTCGGCCGCGGTCAGCGCCAGCCGTATCGTTTCCAGGTCGCGCAGCTCGCCGACCAGGATCACGTCGGGGTCCTCGCGCAGCGCGCTTTTCAGCGCGTTGGCGAAGCTCTGGGTCTGCAAGCCCAGCTCGCGCTGGTTGATCAGGCTTTTCTTGCTTTCGTGGACAAACTCGATCGGGTCTTCCACGGTAAGAATGTGCGAGAAGTCGTTTTCGTTGACATAGTCTATCATCGCCGCAAGCGTGGTGGACTTGCCCGAGCCGGTCGGCCCGGTCACCAGCACCAGGCCGCGCGGATAGCCGGCGATCTCCTGGAAGATCTTCGGCGCCGCCAGCTGTTCCAGCGACAGCACCTTGCTGGGAATCACCCGGAACACCGACGCCATGCCGCGGTTCTGCACGAAGGCGTTGACGCGGAAGCGGGCGATGCCGGGCAGCTCGAACGAGAAGTCGCACTCGTAGACGTCCTCGAAGATCTTGCGCTGGTAGTCGTTCATGATGTCGTACACCATGTCGTGCACGTCATGGTGGTCGAGCGGCGGCAGGTTGATGCGGCGGATGTCGCCGTTCACCCGTATCATCGGCGGCAAGCCGGCCGACAGGTGCAGGTCGGAGGCCTTGTTCTTGACGGTAAAAGCCAGGAGCTCGGAAATTTCCATATAATTCTCCTCGATGACATCGCCGCCGCCGATTCCCCGCTGGCATGGCCGGTCCTGCAATGCATTGTATGCGTTGGCCGGACAGCCGGATATCCCCCGTCGCGGAGGCTAACGGACAAAAACGACATGACAGACACCCTTTCCACCCGGCTGCGCCAGGTCGGCGCGCGGCTGGCCGACGCCTGCCGCCAGGCCGGACGCGCGCCGGACGCGGCCGCGCTGCTGGCGGTGAGCAAAACCTTCCCCGCCGCCGACCTGCGCGAAGCCTACGCCTGCGGCCAGCGCGCCTTCGGCGAAAACTACGTGCAGGAATTGCAACAGAAGTGCGAAGCCTTGGCCGACCTGGCGATAGAATGGCACTTCATCGGCCCGCTGCAGTCGAATAAAACCCGCATCGTCGCCGAACTCGCGCATTGGGCGCACTCGATAGAGCGGCTGAAAACCGCCGAACGGCTGTCGGCGCAGCGGCCGGACTCTCTGCCGCCGCTGAACGTCTGCGTGCAGGTCAATGTGTCCGGCGAGGCCAGCAAGAGCGGCTGCGCGCCCGAAGAGGCGGCGGCGCTGGCGCGAGCGGTGGCGGCGCTGCCGCGCCTGCGCCTGCGCGGCCTGATGTGCATACCGGAGCCGACCGCCGACGCAGCCAGGCTGGCGGCGCAGTTCGCCGCCTTGCGCGCGCTGGCCGAAGGGCTGCGCGCCGAAGGCCTGCCGCTCGACACGCTGTCGATGGGCATGTCGGCCGACCTGGAGCTGGCGGTGGCCGAAGGCGCCACCCTGGTGCGGGTGGGCTCGGCCATCTTCGGCCGGCGCGGCCAGCCGCAATAAACATCGGCTCCCGGCCGGGCCGGGAGCCGCAATCGCAAGGGGACAGCATCATGCGCATCACTTTCATCGGCGGCGGCAATATGGCCGGCGCCATCATCGGCGGCCTGGCCCGCCAGGGCGGCCACCGCATCCATGTGGTGGAGCATCAGCAGGACAAAATAGACCGGCTGGCGGCCGACTTCGGCGCCAGCGGCGGCCAGACCTTGCCCGAACGCTTTTCCGCCGACGACGTGGTGGTGCTGGCGGTGAAGCCGCAGCAGCTGCGCGAGCTGTGCCTGGCGCTGGCGCCTGCGCTTGACGGCGCGCTGGTGGTGTCGATCGCCGCCGGCATCCGCCTGGACGCGCTGGCGCGCTGGCTGGGCAGCACGCGCATCGTGCGGGTGATGCCCAACACCCCGGCCATGGTCGGCAAGGGCGTGTCCGGCCTGTACGCCGACGCCGCCGTGCCCGCGGCCGACCGCGCCGCCGCCGAAACCATCATGCGCGCCGCCGGCCTCACCGTCTGGCTGGACGACGAAACCGGCATCGACGACATCACCTGCGTGTCCGGCAGCGGCCCGGCTTACGTGTTCTATTTCATAGAAAGCATGATAGAGGCCGGCGTGAAGGCCGGCTTCAGCGAGACCCAGGCGCGCGAGCTGGCATTGGCGACCTTCGACGGCGCGGTGGAGCTGGCGCGGCAAAGCCCGCTGCCGGTGGCCACGCTCAGGCAGAACGTGATGTCCAAGGGCGGCACCACCGAGCGCGCCATCGCCCGCTTCGAAGCCGAGGGCGTCAAGGCGGCCATCGTCGCCGGCGCGATGGATTGCCGCGAGCGTTCAATCGAAATGGGCCAACAACTCAGCCAGGAGTAAGCCGAAATCATGTTTGTCGATACCCTGCAGTTCCTGATCAAGACCCTGTCCGGCCTGTTCGTGCTGGTGCTGCTGCTGCGTTTCTACCTGCAGGTGGCGCGCGCGCCGTTCAAGCACCCGCTGTGCCAGTTCGTGATGGCCGCCACCAACTTCCTGGTGCTGCCGACGCGCAAGCTGGTGCCCTCGGTGCGGAATTACGACACCGCCACCCTGCTGCTGGCCTGGCTGGTCTGCCTGCTGGCCAATATCCTGAGGCTGTTGCTGGGCTCGCTGCCCGAGGTGTTCGCTTTCCCGCAGGTGTGGGTTTCGCTGTTCCTGCTGTCGGTGCTGGAAGTGTTCAAGCAGTCGCTGACCCTGCTGATGGGCGCGGTGGTGGTGCAAGCGGTGCTCAGCTGGGTCAACCCCTACAATCCGATCGCGCCGGTGCTGGACAGCCTGACCCGGCCGTTCCTGCGTCCGTTCCGCCGCGCGGTGGTGGGCGGCGTCGACCTGTCGCCGCTGGTGCTGCTGCTGATCATCCAAGTCATCATGATGCTGCCGGTGCAGGCGCTGGAAGCAGGCTTCTTGACCCAACTCAAGGTCGTACTCCAGTAAAGCGGGTTATTTGTCATACTTTTGGACAGCTGCCGGCCGTTTTGGCCGGCGGCCACGTGAAACGATAGGGAGAATCACATGAAAAAGACCCTGCTTGCCGCCCTGCTGCTGGGCCTGGCCGCCGCGCCGGCGATGGCCAGCCTGCAACTGGCCCAGAAGTACAGCTGCACGGCCTGTCACGCGGTGGACAAGAAGATCGTCGGCCCGGCCTACAAGGACGTCGCCAAGAAATACGCCGGCCAGAAAGGCGCCGAGGCGATGCTGATGGCCAAGGTGAAAAACGGCGGCTCCGGCGTATGGGGCCCGATCCCGATGACCCCGCACCCGAATATTCCCGACGCCGACCTGAAGGCGCTGGTCAAATGGGTGCTCAGCCAGAAATAAACACCGGCATTGTCTGTGTGCGGCAAGTCCGCAACCAGGCTTGCCTCAATTCAAAGGCGGCAAAAGCCGCCTTTGAACTTGTATGGGAATATCCGGTCGAAACCCGCACTCTGATTACGTTTCCCAAAATGGGCGAGCTTGTTATCGGTGCGAAACCGGGCTATACCGAATGTTAGCGGCAGTGGGTGATTATTTGGATTTCAAGCTCAAGACAGTTGCGCAAACATTGGCCCGCCGGTAATCTTCTCCGCCTGTTGCCAACTCTATGCTGGAAGCACCAAACATGGCTAAACTGACCGAACAGGATATCCTCAACTGGGAAGGCGATGATTACATGAACGCCGACCATCTTGAGTTCTTCAAGGACCGGTTGTTGCAAATGCAGCAGGAGTTGCTGGTAAACGCCAACGCCACTGCCAACCATTTGCAGGAACAGGAAGCGACACCCGATCCCGCCGACCGGGCCACGCTGGAAGAAGAATACGCGCTGGAACTGCGCACCCGCGACCGCGAGCGCAAGCTGCTGCAGAAGATCCAGGCGTCCATCCGCCAGATCGACGACGGCTCCTACGGCTTCTGCGAGGACACCGGCGAACCCATCGGCCTGAAACGCCTGATGGCGCGCCCGACCGCCACGCTGTCGGTGGAGGCGCAAGAGCGCCGCGAACGCATGAAGCGCCAGTACGCGGACTGATACCCCGCGCCTTCCCTAATCCAGCGCCACCGCCGCCAGGCCGTGGCGCTTTTTGCATGCTGGGTTGTCTGGGGCCGACAAATGCGGTTATCTTGCTGCTATGCAGAAAACAAGTTAGCCAAGGGACACCAGCATGCAACGCCAGACCGACGACGTCAGAATCCGCGAGATCAAGGAACTCCTCCCGCCTATCGCCCACCTGTATGAGCTGCCGATCAGCGAACAGGCTTCCGAGCTGATCTACAACACCCGCCGCGACATCTCGGCGCTGCTGCGCGGCGAGGACGACCGCCTGCTGGTGGTGATCGGCCCCTGTTCGATCCACGACACCGACGCCGCGATCGAATACGCGCAGAAGCTGGCGCCGCTGCGCGCCGCGCTGGCCGGCGAGCTGGTGGTGGTGATGCGGGTGTACTTCGAGAAACCGCGCACCACCGTCGGCTGGAAGGGCCTGATCAACGATCCGCACCTGAATGAGTCGTACGACATCAACGCCGGCCTGCGCATCGCCCGCCGCCTGCTCTTGACGCTGAACAACCAGGGCATGCCGGCCGCCACCGAATTCCTCGACATGATCACGCCGCAGTACTTCGCCGACCTGATCAGCTGGGGCGCCATCGGCGCGCGCACCACCGAAAGCCAGGTGCACCGCGAGCTGGCCTCCGGCCTGTCCTGCCCGGTGGGCTTCAAGAACGGCACCGACGGCAACCTGAAAATCGCGGTCGACGCCATCCGTTCGTCCAGCGTGCCGCACCACTTCCTGTCGGTGACCAAGACCGGCCATTCCGCCATCGTCTCCACCGGCGGCAATCCGGACTGCCACGTGATCCTGCGCGGCGGCAAGGAACCCAACTACTCGCCGGAGCACGTGCGCGCCGCCGCCGCCGAACTGACCGCGGTCGGCCTGCCGCACAAGCTGATGGTGGACTTCAGCCACGCCAACAGCCGCAAGGACTACCGCCGCCAGATGGAAGTGAGCGCCGACGTGGCCGGCCAGATCGCCGGCGGCGACCGCAACATCTTCGGCGTGATGGTGGAAAGCCACCTGGTGGAAGGCCGCCAGGACCAGAAGCCCGGCTGCGAGCTGACCTACGGCCAGAGCATCACCGACGGCTGCCTGGGCTGGAGCGACACCGAGAAGCTGCTGACCCAATTGGCCGAAGCGGTGAAGGCGCGCCGCGCCGGCGCGGCCGAGTAAGCCCAGCCCGCCGCAATGAAAACGCCCCGCGCCAAGCGGGGCGTCCGCTTTTCGGCGCCGCCTCAGCGCGCGGAAACCAGGCGGTCGGCCATCGCCTTCAACGCCTGCATCTGCAGGCCTTCCTTCCAGGCATAAGCCGGCCCGGTGTAGGCGAACCAGTCCCAGCAGCCCTGCGGATTCGCCGCCGAGGTGGTGGTTTGCGGATACAGCACCAGGATGCGGTTGCTGTCGGCCCACTCGTTGTAGCCGGCGTGGGCGTAGAAGTCGTCGCCCACCGCGCCGGCGTACTGCTTGCAGCCGTGCAGCGCGATATGGACCTTGCACGCCTCGCCTTGCTCGCAGGCCTTGGGCACGTAGACGAAGCCCTCGTCGGCCAGGCTGCTGCCGACGGCGGCATACGGCCGCTGGTCGAAGCGGACCACCCGGCCGCCCAGCGCCTGCGCCTTGGGCTGCAGCGGCCCGTAGATGTGCCGCAGCAGCACGCCGGCCTGGTCGTAACCCTGTCCCTGCCAGCTGCAATGATTGATGTAGGGCGAGGCGGTGGTTCCGCAATCGTTGCCGTAGGTCGGCGTGATCTGCGCATGGCCGGCCGGCAGCCGGCGCTCGTACTGGATCTGCCTGTCCGGCACCCCGGCCAGGCGGAAGAAGGCGGCGGCGCTGTCGACCACCGGCGTCTTCACCGTGTTGTCCTGGCTGCCGCTGAACAGGTAGACCCGGCTCCTGGCCAGGTTGGGCAGCGGGTCGATATGGCCGCCGGCGGCGAAGATGCCCGCCGCGGCCAGCAACTGCGCCGCGCTGGGCGGCGGGCCGCTCATGCAGGCGGCGGTGCCGGCGAAGCTGCCCAGCGCGCAATAGTACGGACCGCCGGCCACCACGCCGACGCCCACCACCGACGCCGAATACGCCACCTGGTACTGCACCGCCATGAAGGCCCCCGACGACAAGCCGGACACCGAAGACTGGCGGGCGTCGCCGTGGAAGGCCGGCAGCGGCTCCGCCGCCCAGGCCGGCAAGGCCAAGGCGGCCGCCAGCAGAATCACATGCCTGATGCTCATGAACGCTCCTTGCAATGAAAGGCCGTCCCCGCCGGCGAGATGCCGGTGGCGGCCGGGAAATATGAATATGGCAAATAATTCATTGAAAATCAATGACAAATGTCAGGCATGCCGATTTCCGGCCCGCTCGCTTCACGCCTCCTCGGCCAGCACGTCCTTCAAGGCCAGCAGCGCATTGCTCACCGCCGGCCCGCCGGCGTAGAAAGTCAGCTGCAGCACGGTCTCCATGATCTGCCGCCGGCTGGCGCCGGCGCGCAGCGCGGCCTCGGCATGGGCCACCAGCTGCGTCTGCGCGAAGCCCTGGGTGGCGCAGGACGCCACCAGGATCAGCTCGCGGGTGGCCAGGTCCAGCCCCGGCCGGCTCAGGATGTGGCCTGTAGCCCAGGCGATGGCCATGTCGGCGAAGTCCGGACAAATGTCCTGGATCTGCGCCACCCGCGCGCCGCCGGTGTGGCCGCCATGCAGAAACGCCATCAGCTCCAGCCCTTTTTGGTATTGCGCGTCGTTGCGTATCATCGAAATTCTCCTGTGCGTGCCGACGCAAATGCGTCCGTCATCAGTATCATTGCGATGAATGGATTGATAAACGCGTGAACGGTGCGATCACCGCGCACCAGGAGTTCTCAATGCTGGATCTTTGCAGCAGCATGGCGATATTCGTGCAGGCCGTGGACAAAGGCAGCTTCACCGCCGCCGCCGACGCCTGCGGCCTGTCGGCCACCATGGTGGGCAAACATGTCCGCGCGCTGGAAGCGCGCGTCGGCGCGCGCCTGCTCAACCGCACCACCCGCCAGCAATCGCTGACCGAGGTCGGCCGCATCTACTACCAGCATTGCCGCCAGCTGCTGGCGGACATCGCCGTCGCCGACGGCTGCGCCGACGCCTTGCGCGCCGCGCCGCGCGGCCTGCTGAAAATCCACGCGCCGGTGACTTTCGGCAGCCTGCGCCTGGCGCCGGCGCTGGCCGTCTACCTGCGCCGCCACCCCGAGGTGGAAGTGGACCTGACATTGGCAGACCGGATGGTGGACCTGGTGGAGGAAGGCTACGAGGCGGCGGTGCGGATAGGCGAGCTGGCCGATTCCAGCCTGGTGGCCAGGCCGCTGCAGCCCTACCGGATGTGGCTATGCGCCGCGCCGGCCTACCTGGCCGAACGCGGCGCGCCCTCCGAGCCGGCGCAGCTGGCCGGGCACGATTGCCTGGGCTTCGCCTACTGGCGCCACAAGAACCGCTGGCGCTTCGGCTCCGGCGAAAACGTGGCGGTGCGCGGGCGCTTCACCGCCAACAACGGCCAGGCGCTGCGCACCGCCGCCCTCGCCGGCCTGGGCATCGTGATGCAGCCGGAGGCGCTGCTGGCCGACGACGTCGCCGCCGGCCGGCTGCTGCGCCTGCTGCCCGACCATCCGCTGCCTAGCCGCCCCATGCATCTGCTCTACCCGGCCGATCGCCGGCCGACGCCCAAGCTGGCCAGCTTCATCGACTTCATGCTGGCCGCCTTCGCCTGAGCGCCGGACCGCGTCAGCGCGCGGCGGCGGCGGTGCTGCCGCCGATCAGCTTGCCGATGGACTGCGCCAGCGCGGCGTTGGGCAGCGCGAAGAACAGGCCGCCGCGGCCGTTCTGGGCGCTGGCGCAATTGCCGGACAGCGCGCCTTCCTGGTTCATGTCGCCGAAAATCGCGTAGGCGGTGCCGCCGCTGGTGCTGACGCCGATCTTGGCGTGGTTGAAGTTCTTGCCCAGCCCGCCCTTCAGCGAGAAGGTCTGGCCGGCCCAGCTGCCGGAGGTGGCGATGGCCACCGGACCCGGCGCCGGCAGGCTGCTATCCCAGCAGGCTGGCGCGCCGGCCTTGGTGGTCGTCGGAATCGCGTAGCTCTTGCTGGCTTCCCACCAGGTGGCGGCGCGCAGCGAAATGCCGCCCAGCTCGGCCGAAACCAGTTGCCACGGCGCCACTTGCAGCGCGGAAGGCTTGGCGATCAGGGTGACGCCGCTGGACAGCTTGCTCACCTGCGGCGTCACGCTGTCCGATTGCTGGCCCAGCTGGCTGACCGCGCTCTGGATGTCGGCCGGGCCGCCGTTCTTGACGATCTGCGGATTGCCCGGATCGGTCACCGCGCTGGCGTTGGCCAGGCCCTGCAGCACCGCCAGTACGTCGGCATGGCTGAGTTTCAGCGAGAAGAAGTGCTGGCTGACTTCGACATCGTTGTCCTGCACGCAGCCCAGGGTGTTGCCGTCGCTGCTGCGCGGATATTGCGCGCTGCCGGAAGCCGGCCACGACGGCGTGCTCACCTGCATCACCACGCCGTTGCCCTGCGCGTCCCAGGCCAGCACGCCCTTGGAATGCCCCCACGGCGCGTTGCAGGCGTTGCCGGAGCAGGACGGGATGGCCGGGTCGTCGTAGAACTGGTCGTTCCACACCACGTAGTTCAGCGTGCCGTTGTAGATCTGGTTGAAGGTGGCCCCCACCGGATCGGCCGGGGTATCGCCGATGCAGCCGCCGCCCTGGCTCAGGCTGGGCTGGCTGCTGCTGGCGTAGACGTACTGCTGGCTGTAGCTGCCGCCGCTGGTATAGCTTTGCGGGTTGCCGCCGAACTGGCAGCTGTTGACCTGGGCCGCGCCGCCGCAGCCGGGAAAGGAGGCGGCGTTGAATTTGAAGGCGAACCACCAGTTGACCGGGTGGCTGGCGTCCAGCAGCGGCGATGGGGCGGCGTGGGCGCTGCCAAGCGCGGCGAGGCTGAGCGCGGCGGCCAGGGCGGCGCGGCGTAAGGCGGTGGGAACAGTCATGGCGTTTCTCCTTTGTAGGTATCGTAGGGCGGTCTGAAAATGTCGACCGCGCGCCATGCTGATTGAGTATTATTTCGAAAGCTTTAAGACGCGCCCCGCCGCAACAGATGTTAACCAAGTGTCCACTTATCCACAGCCATGCGTCGCCATCGCAATTATCCACAAGCCGGCGCGCGCCGGGAAAACGGGTTAGAATGGACGGATGCGCGCACTCGACATCCTGATCGTCTCCAGACCCCGCGTCACCCCATCGCGGGGTGAGAGGGAAACGCGCGCGCGCATTCCGGGAGCCTAGCTCCGTCCCTCTCAAGCCCCGCCGTCCGCGGCCGGGCTTGTCTTGTTGGCATCAAACGCCCAGCCGTCGGCTTTTCCCGACATGGAGTTTTTTGACAATGACGCAAAACATCTACGACACCCCCGAATTCTTCCACGGCTACAGCCAATTGAACCGCTCAGTGCACGGTTTGGCCGGCGCGCCGGAATGGCCCAGCCTGCGGGCGCTGCTGCCGGCATTGCAAGGCGCCGCGGTGGCCGATCTGGGCTGCGGCTACGGCTGGTTCTGCCGCTGGGCGCGCGAGGCCGGCGCCAGCGCCGCGCTGGGCCTGGACGTTTCGGAAAAGATGCTGGCCCAGGCCGCGGCGATGACCCGCGACGACGCCATCGAATATCGGCGCCAGAACCTGGAAACCTTGCAATTGCCGCCTGCCGCCTTCGATCTGGTCTACAGCTCGCTGACCTTGCACTACATCGCCGACCTGGCCGGCCTGCTGGCCGCCTGCTACCGGGCCCTGAAACCGGGCGGCCGCCTGGTGTTCTCGATCGAGCATCCGATCTTCATGGCCGCCCGGCAGCCGGCGTGGCTGCAGGATGCGCAAGGCGGGCGCTGCTGGCCGGTCAGCGGCTACCAGGACGAAGGGCCGCGCGTCACTCACTGGCTGACCGACGGCGTGATCAAGCAGCACCGCACCCTCGGCACCTTGCTCAATCAGGTGATGGCCGCCGGCTTCGCGCTGCGCCACATCGAGGACTGGGGCCCCAGCGCCGAGCAGGTGGCGGCGATGCCGGAGCTGGCCGAGGAAAGAGAGCGGCCGATGCTGCTGTTGGTGTCGGCGCAGCGCTAGCCCGCCTCGTTTCCAGATAAAAAGCCCCCGCCGAGGCGGGGGCTTTTGCTGCGCGGACTGGGCGATCAGATGGCGGCGGCCAGGCGCGAGCCCTGGTCGATGGCGCGCTTGGCGTCCAGCTCGGCCGCCACGTCGGCGCCGCCTATCAGGTGCACCGGCTTGCCGGCGTCCAACAGCGGCTGCTGCAGTTCGCGCAGCGGGTCCTGGCCGGCGCAGATCACCACCGTGTCCACCGGCAGCAGCTGCTGCTCGCCCTTCACCGTAATGTGCAGGCCGGCGTCGTCGATCCGGTCGTAGCTGACGCCGGACACCATCTTCACCCGCTTCATCTTCAGGCTTTCGCGATGGATCCAGCCGGTGGTCTTGCCCAGGGTTTCGCCGATCTTGCTGGTCTTGCGCTGCAGCAGATAGACCTCGCGCGGGCTCGGGTGCGGCTGCGCGCCCTGCGGCGCCAGGCCGCCAGCGGTGTCGCCCGTCATGTCCACGCCCCACTCGCGCATGAAGGCTTCGGCGTTCAGCGATGTGGACTGGCCTTCGTGGCACAGGTATTCGGCGGTGTCGAAGCCGATGCCGCCGGCGCCGATGATGGCCACTTTCTTGCCCACCGGTTTCTTGTGCTTGAGCACGTCGAGATAGCTGAGCACCTTGGGGTGGTCGACGCCGGGGATGGCCGGCAGGCGCGGCGCGATGCCGGTGGCCAGGATCACCTCGTCGAAGCCGGCCAAATCGGCCGCGGCCACGCGGGTGTTCAGTTTCAGTTCCACGCCGGTGGTTTCGATGCGGCGCTTGAAGTAGCGCAGCGTTTCGTAGAACTCTTCCTTGCCCGGAATCTGCTTGGCGACATTGAACTGGCCGCCGATTTCGGCCGCGGCGTCGAACAGCGTCACCGCGTGGCCGCGCTCGGCGGCGACGGTGGCGAAGGCGAGACCCGCCGGGCCGGAGCCCACCACCGCCAGCTTCTTCGGCGCGGCGGCCTGGTCGTAGTTGAGCTCGGTTTCGCGGCAGGCGCGCGGATTCACCAGACAGGAGGTCAGCTTGCCCTGGAAGATGTGGTCGAGGCAGGCCTGGTTGCAGCCGATGCAGGTGTTGATCTCGTCGGCGCGGCCTGCCGCCGCCTTGTTGACGAAGTCCGGGTCGGCCAGGAAGGGGCGCGCCATCGACACCATGTCGGCGCAGCCGCCGGCCAGGATCTCTTCCGCCACTTCCGGCGTGTTGATGCGGTTGGTGGTGATCAGCGGGATCTTCACCTTGCCCATCAGTTTCTTGGTCACCCAGGCGAAGCCGCCGCGCGGCACCATGGTGGCGATGGTCGGCACCCGCGCTTCATGCCAGCCGATGCCGGTGTTGATCAGGGTGGCGCCGGCCTTCTCGATTTCCAGCGCCAGCTGCGCCACCTCGTCCCAGTTGCTGCCGTCCTGCACCAGGTCCAGCATCGACAGCCGGTAGATGATGATGAACTCGGGGCCGACCGCCGCGCGCACCGCCTTGACGGTTTCGATGGCGAAGCGGATGCGGTTTTCGAAGCTGCCGCCCCAGGCGTCGGTGCGCTTGTTGGTGGCGCGGGCGATGAACTGGTTGATCAGATAGCCTTCCGAGCCCATCACCTCGACGCCGTCGTAGCCGGCCTCTTGCGCCAGCTTGGCGCAGTTGGCGAAGTCGGCGATGGTCTGCCAGACGTCGGCGTCGGACAGCTCGCGCGGGGTGTAGAAATTGATCGGCGCGATCAAGGGGGACGCCGACACGCACTTTTCCTGGAAGCTGTAGCGGCCGGAATGCAGGATCTGCAGCGCGATCTTGCCGCCGGCGGCGTGCACCGCGTCGGTGACCAGCTTGTGCTTGGGCACCTCATGCGCGTCGGACAGCTGCGCCGCGCCCTCGGCGACGCAGCCTTCGGCATTGGGGCCGACGCCGCCGGTGACGATCAGGCCGACGCCGCCGCGCGCGCGCTCGGCGTAGAAGGCCGCCATTTTTTCGAAGCCGTTCGGGGATTCTTCCAGGCCGGTGTGCATCGAACCCATCAGCACGCGGTTTTTCAGCGTGGTGAAGCCCAGGTCCAGCGGCGCCAGCAGGTGCGGGTAAACGCTCATGTTTCTTCCTCGTGTCCGTTATGTAGCGGCCCGGGCGCTGCGCGCCCAAGCCTTTGATTCGTCTGGCGATGTCAGCTCTGCCAGTCAAGATACTTACTGGTAAGTAAGTTGTCAACGCGGCCGCCGGCAAACCGCTTGGCATGTTGCGCGCGCAGGCTCTTATAATCGCGGCAGGCAGCTTGAAGCTGCCCTCACAAAGGAGAACAACAGATGTGCCAAGAAACGCACCACGCTCACACCGATTGCCTGACCCCGCTGCAACAGCGCCCGCTGGGCCGCCGCGGCTTCCTGCGCCTGGCCGCGCTGGGCGGCGGCGCCGCGCTGCTGGGCAGCTTTGTGCCGCGTACGGCCTGGGCGGCCGGCGGCACCGACGTGCTGCTATTGTCCTGCATGGACTACCGGTTGGTGGATGAAACCGCCGCCTTCATGGACAGCCTGGGCCTGCGCGACAATTACGACCACATCGTGCTGGCCGGCGCGGCGCTGGGCGCGGTCACCGACAAGTTCCCGGCCTGGAACGCCACATTCTGGCAGCACCTGGGCATCGCGCTAGACCTGCACCACATCAAGAAGGTGGTGCTGCTGGACCACCGCGACTGCGGCGCTTACAAGGTGATTCTGGGAGAGGATTTCGGCCAGCAGCCGGCCAGGGAAACCCAGGTCCACGCCGAAACGCTGAGGCGCTTGAGCGGCATGATCGTCGCCAAGCACCCGCAACTGCAGGTGGAGCGTTACCTGATGGCGCTGGACGGCAAAGTGGAGGCGATCGCCGCCTGAGCGCCGGCGCGGGCCGCCACCGCGCCCGTAAGGCTCGCGGGCATGGCCGGCGGCCCGCCCGCGTTGCGCAAACGCCAGGCGGGCGGGCTTATTCGCCGTGGCGCTCGGCGGCGCGGCGGTAAGCCGGGCGGGCCTCGATGCGGTCGACGAAGCGCGCCAGATTGGGATAGCGCTGGCGGCCCTCGCCGCGCACCGCTATCTGGGCGACGAAGGACAGCTGCACGTCGGCGCCGGTGAGATCGTCGCCGACGAAGTAATCGCGGCCGGCCAGTTCGCCGTCCAGATAGCCCAGATGGTTGTCCAGCTCGCTGTGGATGCGCGGATGCAGCGGCGCGCCGGCCTCGCCCAGCGTGCCGACATACAGCTGCAGCAGGATGGGCAGCATCGCCGAGCCTTCGGCGTAGTGCATCAGCTGCACGTAGCGGTTGTAGTCGGGCGAGGCGATGTCCGGCGCGAAGCGGCCGTTGCCGTAAGTGCGGATCAGGTAATCGACGATGGCGCCGGATTCGATCAGCACCGCGTCGCCGTCGCGCAGCACCGGCGCCTTGCCCAGCGGATGGATGGCCTTCAGCGCCGGCGGCGCCAGCCGGGTTTTGGGATCGCGCTCGTAGCGCACGACGGCATAGTCTTGGCCCAGTTCTTCCAACAGCCAGGTGATGCGGCGCGAACGCGATTGATTCAGGTGGTGGACTTCTATCATGGCGGCTCCGGTCGGGGATTCAGGCGGCGGGCGCGACGCGCGCCAGCCAGGCGAGGATATCGCTTTCCACCTCGGCGCGGTTGCTTTCGTTCAGCATCTCATGCCGCCCGCCGGGGTAGACCTGGCTCTGCAAGTCCAGCACGCCGGCGTCGCGGTAGCGGATTTCCAGCTGGCCCAGCGCCAGCCGGCCCAGGCTGACCGGATCGCGGCTGCCGGCGAACAACAGCACCGGGCAGCGGCGCTGGATGCCCTGGCCCGCCGCCTCGCCGTTTTCCATTTCGACGATGCCGGCGAACAGGTCGGCCCACAGGCCCGGCGTAGGGTCGAAGCCGCAGTCCGGGTCGGCGAGGTAGGCGTCCACTTCGCCCGCGTCGCGGCTCAGCCAGTCCATCTTGGTCCGCCATGGCGGAAAGCCCAGATTGAAGCTGCCGAACACCAGCGCCGCCATCAGCCGGCTGGGCCGGTCCCAGCCCTTGCGCCGCCCGAGGAAGCGGGCGACGGCGCCCAACAGCCGCGCCAGCGGCCGCTGGCGGTAGCCGGTAGACGACAGCATCAGGCCGGACAGCAGGCCGCCGTAGCGCAGAAAATAGGCGCGGGCGATGAAGCTGCCCATGCTGTGGCCCAGCAGGACGACGGGCAGGCCGGAATGCCGCTCCGCCGCGTGGCGGCGCACGGTTTCCACATCATCCACCACCTTGCGCCAGCCGTCCTCGGCGGCGAAAAAGCCGCGCGGCGCGGGGGAGGCGCCGTGGCCGCGGTGATCGTGCGCGTACACCGCGCAGCCGGCCGCCGTCAGCGTTTGGGCGAAACGGTCATAGCGCGCGGCGTATTCGCTCATGCCGTGGGAAATCAGCACCACGGCGCGCGGCGGGCCGTCAGGCAGCCATTCGCACAGCGGAATGGCTTCGCCGTCGGCGGCGGTCAGAAAGGTACGGTGCATGCGCTTGCCCTTGCGTTGGTGGAGCGGGTTTGCCAGGCCGCGGCGCGCGGCCGTCGCGTCAGCCCAGCAGCGGCCGGCTGTCGAAATGCGGATTGGTCAGCGCAGTCAGCACGTGGTCGCGCCAGGCGCCGTCGAGAAACAGGTAATCCTTGGCCTGGCCTTCGACGGCGAAGCCCAGCCTTTGCAGCAGCGCGGCGCTGCGGACGTTGTGCGGCTGGTAATTGGCCTGGATGCGGTGCAGCTTGAGCTCGTCGAAGGCGAAGGCGATGGCCGACTGCAGCGCCTCGCGCATCAGGCCCTGCCCTTCGCGCGCGCAGTCGATGCCGTAGCCTAGATGGCAGGCCTGGAACACGCCGCGGACGATGTTGCTGAAGCTGACGGTGCCGATGATCCGTTCCGGCTCGGCCTGCGTCGCCAGCAGGAAGCGCGCGCTGGCGCCCTCTTCCCAGTTGCGGGCGGCCTGGCGCAACTGCATCGCCCAATGGGATTCGGTATAGAACAACGGTCCGGCGGTCGGGTTCCACGGCTCGAGGTGGGCGCGGTTGCGCAGCTGGTAGTCGAGCACCGCGGCCGCCTTGTCCGGATGGGCCGGCAGCAGCCGCAGGCGGGGGGTGTCGAGTATCGGTTGGACGACGGTCATGGCATGGCGTTTTTATGACAAGGCAGTAGATAGTAGTCGCAATGCCGGACAATGCTCAAGCCATGCCGCCGGCGCGGGGCCGGCGGCGGGAGGCTCTGGCGGCGAAATCGCTGGCATACGCTTGCCAGGCTGCCGCCTGGTTTCAGCCGGTCAGCCGTTCCAGCGCCTCGCGGTACTTGGCGGCGGTTTTCTCGCGCACGTCCAGCGGCACGGCCGGGGCCGGGGCCTGCTTGTTCCAGCCGGAGGCTTCCAGCCAGTCGCGGACGAACTGCTTGTCGAACGACGGCGGGTTGCTGCCCGGCTGGTAGCTGTCGGCGGGCCAGAAACGGCTGGAGTCCGGCGTCAGCGCCTCGTCCATCAGCGTCAGCACGCCGTTTTCGTCCAGGCCGAACTCGAACTTGGTGTCGCAGATGATGATGCCGCGCGTGGCCGCATAGGCGGCTGCGGTCTTGTACAGCAGGATGGCGGTGTCGCGCACCTGGGCCGCCAGCTCCTTGCCGACGATGGCCTCGCACTGGGCGAAGCTGATGTTCTCGTCGTGGTCGCCCACCGCCGCCTTGGTGGACGGGGTGAAGATGGGCTCGGGCAGCTGGTCCGCCTCGCGCAGGCCGGCCGGCAGCGCCACGCCGCAGATGGCGCCGGACTGCTGGTATTCCTTCCAGCCGGAGCCGGCCAGGTAGCCGCGCACCACCGCCTCGATCGGCACCGCCTTCAGCCGCTTGGCCACCACCGCGCGGCCCTCCACCTGCGGCAGGTCTTCCGCCGCCACCACGTCTTCCGGCTTTTCGCCGGTCAGGTGGTTGGGCACCACGTCCTTCAGTTTTTCAAACCAGAAGTTGGAGATGGCGGTCAGGATCTGGCCCTTGGCCGGGATGGGGTCGTCCAGGATCACGTCGAAGGCGGACAGCCGGTCGGTGGCGATCATCAGCATGCGCTGCTCGTCGATCTGATACAGATCGCGCACCTTGCCGGAGTAGATCTTCTTCAGGCTGGTCAGATTGGTGGTGGTGAGTCCGGTCATCATGCTTCCTTCACAGGCAAGGGTTCAATGCGTTTGAGCGCTTCGCGCCGCGACAGCGGCGCAAGCGGAGCGGCGGCGACAAAGCCGCGCACCGCGTCGGGATCGGTATAGGCGTATTCGCGCAAGGCCCAGCCTATCGCCTTGCGGATGAAGAATTCGGGGTCGGCGGCGTTGGCCGCGCAGTAGCGGAACAGCCGCGCGGCGTCGGTGTCGCGCTTCCAGTACAGCTGGTGCAGGATGGCGACGCGGCGCAGCCAGAAATCGCCGTCGCCGGACAGTCTGTCCATGTCGGTTTGCAGTTCGCGCCGGGCGTGGACCAGCTCGCCTATGATCCAGGCCGCCAGCCCGTCGACGGTGTCCCACCAGGATTTGGCGGCAACCAGCGCCAGCAGCCGCGGCAGGGCGGCCGCCGGCAATTCGGCGGCATGGCGGGCCAGCAGGTCCACCGCCACGTACTGGAATTCGCGCTCCGGCTGGCGCCACAGCGTTTCCGCCGCCGCCAGCCAGCCATCGGGACCCGCCGCGTCCTGTGAGCGGATCCACGCTCCGGCGGCCTTGCGCCTGGCCGGCGTCGCCACTCCCAGGAAATCGAACTGCCCGCGCATATAGTCGCGCATCGCCGGCCGTTTGGCGGGGTCGGCGGCGGCCTCCAGCCGGCGGCGCAGCTCCGGCAGTCCGACGAGCGCGTTTTCCATCGCTTAGCCGCCCATCCCGCCGTTCACGACTGGAAGCCCGGGTTGTGCTTGGCCTTGTCAGACCATTCGCGCGACTTCTTGGGATCGGCGGGCAGATTGGGCGCGCCGGTCTTGTAGATGCGCGCCAGCGCGCGCTGGACCTTGGGCGGCGTATAGCCGGAAAGCGCGCTGGCCGCGCGCTCGTACCAATAGACGGCCTGCTTGCCATCCGCCGGCACGCCTTCGCCGCGCTCGTACATCTGGCCCAGCAGGTAGTAATTCTCGGTGCCGTCGTCATCCTGCCCGGTGGCCGCCACCAGCAGCCGGCTGCCGCGCGGCGCGTCGCGGTAGGGCGCGGGCGCGGTAATCAGCAGTCTGGCGAAGTCCTGCTTCAGCCTGTAGCCGCTGCCCTCCGGCTCCGGATAGCGCGCGGCGCGCTCCAGCAGCTGGATCAGCTTGGGGTAGTCCTTCTTCACCGCCGGCGACTTGAGGTAGCCGTTAGGATTGCGGCCATAGCTGTCCGCCAGCAGCGACAGCGAACGGCGGTCGCCCATCTCGGCGGCCCTCATGAACAATTCGTGGGCCTTGACCTGCTGGCCGGCCTGCATCAGCTGGTAAGCCTGGTCGCCCATCGGCTTGGCGCTGGCTTGCGGCGCCAGCGGCTGGCTCTGGCCGGCGGCCGGCGTCTCGGCATGGACGGACAGCGCGGGCGCGCAGGCCAGCGCCAGCAGCAGCGCCGCCGGCCGCAGCGCTTGCGACAGGGTCTTGGAAAATGCGGAAGGATTCATCACGGTGCTCTTTCTTGATCTGGTTGCCGCCGGCCGGTCTGGCCGGCATACGGCCAAGCCTACCGCACCGGCCGCCGCGGCGGAAATGACCGCCCCGGCTGCGGGCCGGGAATGAAAATGGCGTCCGTTCAGCGTCATCGCGATGAGAAATGGCGAAGCCGCCGGCCTCGCCATTTCTTTCGCTACAGGGTGTCCTTCAAGGCCCTGGCCTGCTCCAGCGCCTCGTCGGCCGTGGCCGCCATCACGTTGAAGTGGCCCATCTTGCGGCCCGGCCGCGCCGTTTTCTTGCCGTACAGGTGCAACTGGGCGTTGGGCGCTTCGGCCAGCACGTCCCAGTGCGGCTCGCGGCCGTCTTCCCTCCAGACGTCGCCCAGCAGGTTCACCATCACCACCGGGCTGAGCAGGTCGGTGCGGCCCGGCAGCAGGCCGCACATCGCGCGCACCTGTTGCTGGAACTGGTCGGTCAGGCAGGCGGTGAGGGTGTAGTGGCCGGAGTTGTGCGGCCGCGGCGCGATCTCGTTGACCACCAGGCTGTGGTCGGCCAGCACGAAGAACTCCACCGCCAGCACGCCGACGTAGTCGAGCGCCTCGGCCAGCTTCCGGGCCATCTCCTGCGCCTGCCTGGCCAGCGCCGGGGCGACGCGCGCCGGCACGATGGATTCGTCGAGGATGCCGTTCTTGTGGATGTTTTCCGCCAACGGAAACACCGCGCTTTGCGCGCTGCTGACCCGGGTGACGATGGCCGACACTTCCAATTGCAGGTCCAGCATCTTTTCCAGCACGCAGGCCTGGCCGCCCAGGTTGGCGTAGGCGGCGCGCGCCTCGTCCTGGGTGTTCACTCTGACCTGGCCCTTGCCGTCGTAACCCAGGCGCGCGGTTTTCAGGATGCCCGGCAGATAGGGCGCCAGGTCCACCTGGATGTCCTCGACGCTCTCGATGGCCAGGTAGGGCGCGGTGGCGAGGCCGGCCTTGCGGATCCAGCTTTTCTCGGCGATGCGGTCCTGGGCGATGGCGACGCAGTCGCCGGACGGCGACACGCGGGTGCGCTTGGCCAGCTCGCGCATCGCGTCGGCGTTGACATTTTCGAATTCGGTGGTGACCGCCGCGCAGCTGGCGGCCAGCTCGGCCAGCGCGGCCGGATCATTGTACGGCGCCTGGATGTGGCGGTCGGCGAAGGCCGCCGCCGGCGCGCTTTCGTCCGGGTCCAGCACCGTCACGCTGTAACCCATGGTCTTGGCTGCGACGGCGAACATGCGGCCCAGCTGGCCGCCGCCCAGGATGCCCAGCATCGCCGGCGGCAGGATGGCGGCCATTATTCGGCCTCCGGCAGCGTCATCGCCAGCACGGTTTCTTCTTGCGCCTTGCGGAAAGCCACCAGCTTCTCGGCCAGCTCCGGCCGGGTGGTGGCCAGCATCGCCACCGCGAACAGCGCGGCGTTGGCGGCGCCGGCCTCGCCGATGGCGAAGGTGGCCACCGGAATGCCCTTGGGCATCTGCACGATGGACAGCAACGAGTCCTCGCCGCGCAGGTATTTGGACGGCACCGGCACGCCCAGCACGGGCACGTGGGTCTTGGCGGCCAGCATGCCCGGCAGGTGGGCGGCGCCGCCGGCGCCGGCGATGATGGCCGCGAGGCCGCGCGGCGCGGCTTCTTCGGCGTACTGGAACAGCAGGTCCGGGGTGCGGTGGGCGGAGACGACGCGGGTTTCGCAGGCGATGCCGAAGCGCTTCAGCATGCTCGCGGCGTGCTGCATCACTTCCCAGTCGCTGTTGCTACCCATCACGATGCCGACTTCAATCATGGCGGTGCTGCTCGCGGATGGTGAACGAAGACCGCGATTTTAACCGATGCCGCCGGCTACCCGTTATGGTTTTTTATTTTCATATCAAGACAGTTAGCGAATATAACCACCCGGGATCGCCGCCGTTCACGCCGGTTTCGGATAGGTGAACAGCAGCAGATGCACGGTGTTGAAAGCCACATGCGCCAGCACCGCCAGCCACAGCTGGCGGCGCGCGGCGTAGATCAGGCCGTAGCCGATGCCGGCCAGCGTGGCCAGCCCCGCCCAGGCCCAGCCGCCGGCCAGGTGCGCCAGGCCGAACAGCAAGGACGCCGCCATCAGCGCGGCGAAAGGCTCGGTGCGGATTTCCAGCCAGCGCTGGACGCCGGCGCGGAAGAAGGCCTCCTCCGCCAGCGACACCAGGAAGCAATTGGCGAACAGCCAGGGCAGCAGCCAGGCCGGCCATTTCGGCGCCAGGCCGATGATGCCGAAGCCGGCGGCGATGCCCAGCACGAACAGCAGCGCGAGGCCGCCCACCGCCGCCGCCGGCCAGCCCAGCGTGCGGCCGGGCAGCGGGGCATTGCACAGGTTGAGCAGCAGCAGCAAGCCGGCCAGGCCCTTGTCGTAGCTCCAGAACAGCCGGTACGGCGCGCTGGCGGCGCTGGCCTTGCCCTGCCACAGCAAGGGGTTGTCGAAGCCGGGCAGCGCGTGCACCGCCAGCGCCAGCAGCAAGGCCACCCACACCAGGTACCACTCCGGCCGCGGATAGCGGCGCAGGCTGCAAGTGAGGCCGGCGGCGGCGGCCGTCGCCACCACGCCCAGCGGCTGCAGCACGCCGGCGGCCAGCGCCAGCATCGCGCTGGTGACCAGGGCTATCCAGCCCGGCGCGGCGTGGCGCAGGCTGGCGGCGACAAGGCCCAGGGCCAGCAGCGCGAAGGCGGCCAGCGTCAGGGGGGGCGGCAGGGGCATGGCGGCTCCGTGGAAAAGTGGCGGAAGCCCACGATGATAACGGCAGGCGGCGGCCAGGCCAAACCCGCCGCCGCGCTCAGGGCTTGGCCAGCGGCCGCGGCTGCAGCAAGCGCCGGCGCTGCGCGTCGGCGAGATAGGCGGCGATCGGCGCCACCTCCTCCGGCTCGATCGGCGCCTTGAAGGCGGCGCGCATCTTGTCGACGATGGCCTGCCAGCGCGCCTGGCTGAAGTCGGGCTGCAGCGCGATGTAGTCGGCCGAATGGCAGATCAGGCAGCGCTGCAGCGCGGTCGGATAGCCGGGATGGCCGCTGTCGGGCAGCATCGCGGTTTCGTTGGGCAACTGGATGGAGACGGCGCCGGCCGGGCCGGCCAGCAGAAGCAGCGCGACGAGCAGGGCGGGTTTCATCAGCCGGCCTCCCCGATGACCAGCGCCACCCGCTCCGCCACGTTGCGGGCGTAGCCGCCGGGGTTCCACGGCTGGACCAGCGGCTGCGTCTGGCCGTCGTTGGCGGTGGCGCGCGCCAGCAGCTGCAGCGCGCCCGGCTTGACGCCATCCAGCGTCAGCGTCCATGGCCGGAACGCGAAGCGGCCGCGCTCCTCGCCAAGCCGCGCCGGCAGCCAGCTGCGGCCGCCGTCGGCGGACACTTCCACCCGGCGGATGCCGCTGCCGCCGTCGAAGGCGATGCCGCGCAAAGCCAGCCGGCCGTCCGGCGCCGCCACGGTCTGGCCGTCGGCCGGGTGGGTGATGAAGCTGCGCACCTTCATTCTTGTCAGCCGCACCGTCCGCTCCGGCTTGGCGCCGGGGGCGATGCCGTAGTCCGGCGTGTCCGGCACGGTGTAGGCGGTGGCGGCGAACCAGCCGTCGAACACGTGGTCGATTACCTCCAGCTGCGACAGATGCTTCATCCAGTACGAGGCGTAGAAACCCGGCACCACCAGCCGCAGCGGATAGCCGTTGAGCACCGGCAGCGGCTGGCCGTTCATCGCCCAGGCTATCATCGCTTCCGGCCGCAGCGCGTCCTCCAGGTACAGCGAGCGGATGAAGCTGGGGGTCTCCTCCAGCGCCGGCTGGTCGGTGCCGCGGAACGCCACCTGCACCGCGCCGTCCTTCACGCCAGCCGCCTTCAGCACATCGGCCAGCCTCACCCCGGTCATCTCGACGCAGGCCATCGAGCCGTTGCCCAGCTGCGCGCCCTGCACCCGGGGCTGCAGCAGGCCGCGGCCATTGCCGGCGCACTGCATCACCACGGTTTGGCTGACGGTTTCGAAACGGGTTTGCAGATCGCGCAGCGTCAGCGTCAGCGGCTGCCGGACCAGCCCTTTCACCGTCAGGGTATGGCTGGCGGCGTCGATGTCCAGCGGGTGGCCGGCCAGGTGGTAGCGGACGAACACCGCCTCGTTGGGCGTGATCAGGCCGCGGTCGAACTGGGAAAACGGCGTCTCCAGATGCACCGGCCGGGTGGTGATGCGCAGCAGCGGCATCTTCTGCGGATACGGCACCAGTTCGCGCCAGCCGTTGTCGAAGCCCTGATCCAGCCAGGCTGCCGCCCGCAGCCTGCCGGACAGGGCCAGCAGGCCAGCGGCGGCCAGGCCGCCCTTCAATACTGCCCGCCGTCGCAGGGCGTCATCCATGGTTGCGGCTCCTTCGGATGCGATGGGCGGCCGACGCGCGCGGCCGCGGCCGGCGATGCCTTTGGCATGGCCGGAATTTGCGCCATCGTAGGCGCGCGCGCCGCGAATGTCCACGGCATGGGCAGGGAAAAGGGCCGACTGTTGCGTCAGCGCCGACGCCGGCGCAAGGCGCGCCAGACTGCCCCGCCGGCGGCGGCGCCGATGCCGGCCAATGCCAGCAGCGCGCCCAGGCCGAAGCCCGGCGGCATCTCGCCGGAGTCGGGCGTGGCCGGCCGCGCCAGCAGCATCGCCAGGAAGCCGGCGATCAACAGCGACGCGCAAGCCAGCCAGCGCAGGCCGCGGGTGCGCCAGGCCAGCCGCAGCGCGTACAGCAGCGAGGCGGCGTAAAGCGCCAGCAAGGCGATCAGGGGAATCAGTTCGGGATGGATCCAGGGCATGCGGCGCGGGTCTGCAATCGGGCGAAAGACCCGATGGTAGACCCGGAGCGGCGGCCAAGGTTCGGGAAACCTGCCGCCGACGCGCCTCACTGCACCACGATGTCGCTGAGGTGGTAGGTGCCGGTGCGGCTCAGCTGGCAGAACACCTTGGCCTTCAGCGACACGGTCTTGCCCTTGTAGCGGCCCATGCCTTCCTGATTCAGCGCCAGGCTGCGCTTGGCCTGCTCGCCGCAGTCGCCGCCATCGTCGAAGGTCATTTCCCGCTCCAGCTTCAGGTGGTAGGCCTTGAAGAAGGTGCCGTCGGCCTTGCTGCCGGAGGAGATCGGCCCGATCACGGCGCCGCGCAGCGTGATCGGCGTCTCGCCGTCGTCGCGCACCGCGATAGCCTTGCCGGCGCAGGCCAGCTGGCTGGCCGCCAGCAGGCACAGCGCGGTCAGGAGGTAACTGCGATTGGTTTTCATGTTTTGCTGCTCATCACGGTAAACGCGCCCCTTGCGATGAGGGGCGCTTGTTTTGCTTTGGGGTTGGCTGGCTTAGCGCGACTGGCTGCAGCGCAGGCCCAGCTTGGCCAGCTGCGCGGGCTGGCTGGCGGCGACCTGCCAGTCGCCGCCGTTGCGGCTGAAGCGCAGCGCCAGCTTCTGGCCGCCCTTCTCCAGCTGCAGGCCCAGGCTGTTGCCGCGCCAGGATTTGAAGACGGTTTCCACCGAAGCGTCGCTCAGGCTGCAGAACAGGCTGCCCTGCTCGGTGTTCGGCAGCGACACCAGCTGCAGGCGCCAGTCGGGCGAATTCTGCAGCTGCAGCAGCGCGCTGCCGTCGGGCGACGCGGACACCATGTTCTCGGTGCTGTAGGTAAAAAATACCTTGCCGCTGCGGTTGTCGATCAGCAGGCTGCCCGGCGCGTCATGGCCGAACTGCAGGTCGACGCGCTGCAGCGCGTTGCCGGCCAGCGGGCCCTGGTAGAGGAAGGTGGAGCTGTCGCCGTCGCCCTTGGCGATTTTCCAGCTCTTGAACTGCAGGCGCTGGCCGGCCGGGGTGGACACGGTCAGCAACTGGCCCTGGCGGCGGCTGAATTCCGGATGCGCGGCGACCATGCGGCTGTCGTTCTTCGGGATGCTCATCGGATCCAGCAGCTGGCGGCGGTCGCCGGCTTCGCGCAGGATGGCCGCGCTGGCGGCCGCGTCCAGCGCCTGCGCCGCGACGGCGCGGCCGGCGTGCTGCTGGCCGCGCAGCTGGCCGGCCAGGTCGATCACCGGATCGCTGTCGAAGTTGGTGATGGGCGCGGCCAGCGCGCCGCCCGCCGCCGACAGCAGCAGGCCGAGCAGGGGGTAGAAGGATTTTTTCATGGGATCAATAAGCGATACGGGAGGATTTCCGCCTCGCTTATGTCATTGGGTTCGCTGGCTGTCAATGTAATTATGACAACCTGTCTGGCTCAATGGCCGGCCAGCGCGTCCAGCACCTTGCTAGACAGCGCCTGCGGCTGCGCGGTGACCCGCAGCAAATGGCGCAACGCCGGATGCGGCGGCCGGTGCACCGCCACCCCTTCGGCCAGCAGCTTGCGCTGGATCGCCTCGCTGCAGGAGGCGTTGGGGTAGAGCACGCTGACGAAATTGGTGTGCGACGGCAGCACGGCGAGGTCGCGCGCGCGCAGCGCGGCCTCCAGCTTGTCCCGCAGCTGCACCGTGGCCTGCACCAGTTGGCGCGCGTAGTCCGGGTCGTCCAGCACCAGCTGCGCCGCGTGCTGGGCCAGGCCCGACAGCGCGTACTGCGGCCGGATCTGGTCGGCCTTGGCGATGATGTCGGCCGGCGCCAGCGCGAAGCCCACCCGCAGCCCGGCCAGGCCGTAAGCCTTGGACAAGGTGCGCAGCCGCAGGGTGTTGGGCAATACCCCTGCCGGCGGCGCGTCCTGCGGGTCCTGGCAGAAATCGACATAGGCCTCGTCGAGGATCAGCATGGTCTGCGTCGGCAGCTGCTGGCGCAGCGCCTGGATCTCGGCGGCCGACCAGTAATGGCCGGTGGGGTTGTCGGGATTGGCCAGGTACAGCGCCACCGCGCGTTCGGCCTGCACCACCTCGCACAGGCGCGCGAGATCCGGCCGCAGGCCTATACCCTGCGCCTGATACGGCACTTCCAGGATGCGCGCGCCCACTCCCTCGGCGAAATAGCGGAAGGCCGGGTAGGTGCCGGCGCTGCACACCACCGCGTCGCCGGCGTTGCAGCGCAGCCGCAGCGCCAGCAGGATCAGGCTGTCGGCGCCGCAGTCGAAGATCACCTGGCTGCTCTCCACCCCGTGGCGTTGCGCGGCGCGCTCGCGCAGCGCCAGCGCGTAGGGGTCGGGATACAGCCGCGCCAGTTCGGCCAGCGCCTCGCCCCACTGCGCCAGCAGCGGCGACTCCGGCTTGCTCATGCTCTCGTTGGCGCCCAGCCGGCTGACCACCTTGTGCCCCAGCGCCGCCTCCAGCTTGGCGATGCCCGGAAACGGGTTGACGATGGTGTGATGTTCCAGGTGGCGCGCGTAATGTGGCATGGCGGTTCCGATTCGCAGGGTGACGACGGCCATTCTAGGCCAACGCGAGTTCAGACAAGCGATTGCTTGGAAATATCCTTAGCGCGGAAAGAAGCCTTCCGGCTAGCGGGCGGCCGAAGCCGCGGCGGGCGCGGCCGCCTGCGGGGCCGGAGCGGCGGCGTGGGCCGGCGGCGCCTTGGGCAACACCAGCGGTCCTTTGTAACCGCAGGCCGCCAGGGCCAGGGTCAGGCTTGCACAAGCGAGCAGGGTACGCATACTGACAGCAATCCGATATGGCAAAATCAGCATACTAGCAAAACCGCGCCGGCCCGTGTTGCGTCCGGCCGGCCACACAGGAAACCATCATGACCGAAAGCGAATTTCTGCAACTGAGCGACGCCATCTTCGACCAGATCGAGGCGGCCATCGACGACCATGGCCTGGATGCCGATACCCTGCGCCAGGGCAATGTGCTGGAAATCGAGTTCGACAGCGGCGAAAAAGTGATCGTCAACCGCCACGCCGTCAACCAGGAGTTGTGGATCGCGGCGAAAAGCGGCGGCTACCACTTCTCCCGCCAGGGCGCGGCCTGGATCGCCAGCCGCGACGGCTCCGAGTTCTTCGCCACGCTGGCCGAAGCCATCCGCGCCGGCAGCGGCGAGGCGTTCGGCTTCGGCGACTGAGGCCGGCCAGCCGCGCCGCGCAAGCCGCCATGATCCTGGCGGCTTTTTTTGCGGCCCAAATGCGCAGCGAAAGTGTTGCGATTTGTAAATGGATTGTTAATGGATTGATCTGGTGCAAGAAAGCCGGCCGGGGATGGGGCGCAATATCCGTCATACATAATTTACTAATACATAAATTCTGGATGAGGATAAAACCATGCATTCCCCCGCGATTCCGCTCAACATCGGCAACACCGGCTTCATGCTGCTGTGCGCCAGCCTGGTGATGCTGATGACCCCTGGCCTGGCCTTTTTCTACGGCGGCCTGGTCGGCCGCAAGAACGTGCTCACCATCATGGCCCAGAGCTTCATGTCGCTGGGCTGGACCACGGTGCTGTGGTTCGCCTTCGGCTATTCGATGTGCTTCGGCCCCAGCTGGCACGGCATCGTCGGCGACCCGACCCATTACGCCTTCCTGCGCGGCGTCACGCTGCAAAGCATGTACGCCGGCAACGACGCCGGCATTCCGCTGGTGGTCCATATCGCCTACCAGATGATGTTCGCCATCATCACGCCGGCGCTGATCACCGGCGCCTTCGCCAACCGGGTGACGGTGAAAGCCTACTTCCTGTTCCTCACCGGCTGGCTGGTGCTGGTCTATTTCCCCTTCGTCCACATGGTGTGGAGTCCTGACGGCCTGCTGGCCAAGTGGGGCGTGCTGGACTTCGCCGGCGGCATCGTGGTGCACAACACCGCCGGCTTCGCCGCGCTGGCGTCCATCCTGTATGTCGGCCGCCGCTCGCTGGTGGAAAACAAGCCGCACAACGTGCCGCTGATCGCGCTGGGCACCGGCCTGTTGTGGTTCGGCTGGTATGGCTTCAACGCCGGCTCTGAATTGAAGGTAGACGCGGTCACCGCTTCCGCCTTCCTCAACACCGACGTCGCCGCCTCCTTCGCCGGCACCGCCTGGTTCCTGCTGGAGTGGGCGCACGCCAAACAGCCCAAATTCGTCGGCCTGCTGACCGGCGCGGTGGCCGGCCTGGCCACCATCACCCCGGCCGCCGGCTATGTGTCGCTGGGCAGCGCCGCCGCCATCGGCCTGATCGCCGCCGTGGTGTGCTACTTCGCCGTGCAATTGAAAAACCGCCTGCAATGGGACGACGCGCTGGATGTCTGGGGCGTGCACGGCGTCGGCGGCCTGCTCGGCACCATTCTGCTGGGCGTGTTCGCCAGCAAGGCCTGGAACGCCGCCGGCGCCGACGGCCTGCTGCTGGGCAACCCGGACTTCCTGTGGAAACAGGCGGCCGCGGCGCTGTTGTCGGGCGTGTGGGCGTTCGCCTTCACCTACGGCATGCTGTGGCTGATAGACCGGGTCACGCCGGTCAAGGTGGACGCCGCCGTCCAGCAGGCCGGCCTCGACGCGACGCTGCATGGCGAAGAAGCCTATATCTGACGCGTTTCAGCCGCCCCAGGCCCGCCACAGCACCACGGCGGCCACCGCCACCGTCAGCGCGGCGAAACCGCGCAGCACCTGCGGCGGCGACAGGCGGCGGATCAGGCGCCGGCCCAGCAGCATGCCGCCCATCGCCGCCAGCACGAACACGGCGCTGGGCAGCGCAGGCACCCGCGTTCCGTGCCACAGCGCCGCCAACACGCCGCCGCAGCCCACCAGCGCGATCGCCAGCAAAGAAGTGGCGACGACGGCGTGCATGGACAAATCGCTGAGCCGGCGCAAGGCCGGCACGATGACGAAGCCGCCGCCCACTCCCAACAAGCCGGTGAGAAAACCGGTGACCGCGCCGACGCCCGCGAGCGCCGCCGCCGCGGCCGGACTCCAGCGCAGCCGGCCGGTCTCCGGGTCCAGCCGGCAAGGCGCGGCGCGTCCATCGCGAGTTGCCGCGCCGCCGGCCGTGCGCCAGGAACGCGCCGCCACGATCAGCATCGCCAGCGCGAACAGCGTCGACAGCAGCGGCGCCGGCAACAGGTGGGCGACGCTCGCGCCCGCCGCCGCGAACGGCACGCCGCTGGCCGCCATCCAGGCAGCGGCGCGATAACGCACCAATTGCCGGCGCCAGCCTTCGTAAGCGCCTAGCGCCGCGCCCGCGGCCACCGCCAGCAAGGCCACCGGCGCCGCCTGCGGCAAGCTCCAGCCTTGGGCGGCCATCAGCGCGGGAACGGCCAGAATGCCGCCGCCGGCGCCGGTCAGGCCCAGCACCGCGCCGACCAGCGCGCCCAGAAGCAGCATCAGCAGCATGGCCGCGCCCCGATAAAAATAATGACAATGACAAGCCGGGATTGCATGGAGAGGCGCCAGAGAATATACTGCCGATCATTATATTAATTTATATAATGATGTAAAGCACCGCCCCGACAGAGGACACCATGCCCGCGCAGATCGAAAGCTTTTACGACGCCGCCACCGGCACCGTCAGCCACGTGGTCTATGACCGGGACGGCGGCCATGCGGCGGCGGTGGACCCGGTGCTGGACTTCGACCCCAAGTCCGGCCGCACCTCGCGCCGCTCCGCCGACCGGCTGCTGGAATGCCTGCGCGCCCGGCGGCTGACGCTGCAGTGGATACTGGAAACCCACGCCCATGCCGACCACCTATCGGCCGCGCCCTACCTGCAGCAGCAGGCCGGCGGCCGCATCGCCATCGGCGAGCGCATCACCCAGGTGCAGGACGCTTTCTGCCGGGTATTTAACCTGGAGCCGGCGTTCCGCAGCGACGGCTCGCAGTTCGACCACCTGTTCGGCGACGGCGAAACCTTCCGCATCGGCGCGCTGGAAGCCACCGCGCTGTGGGTGCCGGGCCACACGCCGGCCGACATCGCCTACCAAGTAGGCGACGCGGTCTTCGTCGGCGACACGCTGTTCATGCCGGACGTCGGCACCGCCCGCTGCGACTTTCCCGGCGGCGACGCCGCCACGCTGTACCGCTCCATCCGCCGCCTGCTGGCGCTGCCGGACGACACCCGGCTGCTGATGTGCCACGACTATCCGCCCGCCGGCCGCGCGCCGGCCTGGTGCGCGACGGTGGCGGAACAGCGCCGCGCCAACCTGCATGCGCGCGACGGCGTGGAAGAGGCCGATTTCGTGGCGATGCGCGAGGCGCGCGACGCCACGCTGGCGATACCGCAGCTGCTGCTGCCGGCGGTGCAGGTCAATATCCGCGCCGGCCGCCTGCCGCCGCCCGAGGACAACGGCGTGCGCTATCTGAAGCTGCCGCTGGACGCGCTGTGACGCGCCGCGATCAGTGGCGGGCCAGCGTCTTGGCCAGGTCCAGCGCCTTGGCGCGGGCGCCGACGTCGCCCTGCGCCGCCGCCTTGGCGTACCAGCGGATGGCGGCGGGGATGTCCCGCTGCACGCCCTCGCCGCGCTCGTACATGCTGGCGATCAGGTACTGCGCGCCCACGTCGCCCTGCTTGGCGGCCTCCTCGTACCAGTAGGCGGCCAGCCTGTCGTCCTGCGGCGCGCCGCGGCCGAGAAAATACTGGGTGCCAAGGTCGATCTGGGCGGCCAGATAGCCCTGGCGCGCCGCCAGCGCGAACCAGCGCGTCGCCTCGGTCAGCGACTTGTCCACCGCGTCGCCCTTTTCGTACAGCAGGCCCAGCGCGTACTGCGCCTGCGCCAGCTGGCCGTCGGCCGCCCGGCGCAGCCAGTACAAGGCCTGGGGCTTGTCCACCTTGCCGGCCTCGCCGCGCCAGTCCATCATCGCCAGATTGAAGGCTGCCACCCGGTCGCCGCCTTCCGCCGCCTGCCAGAAGGCGATGCGGGCGGCCGCCAGCCGCCCGTCCTGGTATTCGCGCCAGCCCGGCACATCGGGCGGCGCGGCCAGCGCGCCCAGGCTGACCCATCCCGCCAGCAACACCGCCGCAAACCGTGTCATCGCGTTTCCTCCCCGCATTTGCAGATTAGTCGCCGGCGGTGGCCGATTCTGACGGCCTTGCCGATGATGATGTTGTTCTCCCGGCCCGGCGCGCGGCAGGCTACAATGTTTCGACTAGTTGCTATTGCCCCCTGGAGTCCCCGATGAGTGCCTCTCTGGTTGATCCGCTGTGGTCGGCCATCCGCGATGAAACCCTGGCCGCGGTCAACGACGAACCGCTGCTGGCCAGTTTCCTGCACATGACCGTTCTGCGCCACGCCACGCTGGAAGACGTGCTGGCCTTCCATTTGTCCAGCAAGCTCGCCAGCCCGGTGATGGATCCGCGCGCGCTGCTGGAATTGTTCCGCGAAGCCTTCCAGGCCGATCCCGCCGTCAGCGCCGCGATGCGCGCCGACATTCGCGCCTGCTATGAGCGCGACCCGGCCTGCGACAGCTATTCCACGCCGCTGCTGTACTTCAAGGGCTTCCACGCCATCCAGAGCCAGCGCATCACCCACTGGCTGTGGCAGCAGGACAGGCGCACGCTGGCGCTGTTCCTGCAAAACCGCATCTCGGAAGTGACCGGCGCCGACATCCACCCCGCCGCGCGCGTCGGCCAGGGCGTGATGCTGGACCACGGCACCGGCCTGGTGGTGGGCGAAACCGCGGTGATAGGCAACAACGTCTCGATCCTGCATGGCGTGACGCTGGGCGGCTCCGGCAAGGAGCGCGGCGACCGCCATCCCAAGATAGGCGACGGCGTGATGCTGGGCGCCGGCGCGGCGGTGCTGGGCAATATCCTGGTCGGCGAATGCGCGAAGGTCGGCGCCGGCAGCGTGGTGCTGGAAGACGTGCCGCCGCACGCCACCGTGGCCGGCGTGCCGGCGCGGGTGGTGGCGCAAGCCTGTCCCGGCACCCCGGCGCTGGATATGGACCAGCGGGTCTGACGCCGTCCGGCGACGGCGCTGTAATTAAAATACAGCGTTTCGCCGCCATGCCCAGCTGCGGCCCGCCTGGCGCGGCGCGCCGATCCGCCATGGCAACCCTGCCGGAAAACGCTGAATTTCCATTGCCGCGCAAGCGCGCCGGCGCCGGGCGGTTTTCCAACAGTCGGCATGCCGGCGGCTTGGCCGCCTGTAATTTAGCCGTTACAATGCGCGCGGCCGGCGACCGCCCCGATATTGCATGGCGGCGCCGGGTTCATCAGGAAAACCGCCCCATGAACGTCAGAGTTGTCGATTACCGCGCCCCGGACGCCGCGGAACAGTTCACCCGTTCTCTGCACGAAACCGGCTTCGGCGTGCTGACCAACCACCCCATCCCGCAAGACCTGGTCGAGAAGATCTACGCCGAATGGCTGGCCTTCTTCAACAGCGAGGAGAAGTTCGACTACGCCTTCTCGATGGAGAAGCAGGACGGCTGGTTCTCGCCGGAAGTGTCGGAAACCGCCAAGGGCGCCACGCTCAAGGACATCAAGGAATACTTCCACATCTACCCGTGGGGCCGCGTGCCGGCCGCGCTGAAGGCCGACGCCGACCGCTACTACGCCATCGCCAACCAGCTGGCGCAGGAGCTGCTGTCCTGGGTGCAGCAGTACACCCCGGCCGCCATCGCCGCCAACTACCGCGAACCGCTGTCGCATATGATCGCAGACAGCCAGCAGACGCTGCTGCGCGTGCTGCGCTACCCGCCGCTGACCGGCGAGGAGCCGGCCGGCTCGCTGCGCGCCGCCGCCCACGGCGACATCAACCTGCTGACCATCCTGCCGGCCGCCAACGAGCCGGGCCTGCAGGTGCAGGACAAGAACGGCGACTGGATCGACGTGCCCTGCGACTTCGGCACCCTGGTGGTCAACATCGGCGACATGCTGCAGGAAGCCTCCGCCGGCTTCTACCCATCCACCCAGCACCGCGTGGTCAACCCCACCGGCGAGGGCGCGAAGAAGAGCCGCGTCTCGCTGCCGCTGTTCCTGCACCCGCGCCCGGAAGTGGTGCTGTCCGACCGCCACAGCGCCGGCAGCTACCTGGACGAACGCTTGCGCGAGCTGGGCGTGAAGATGTAATCCGCCCGCCCGCGTGGACGCGAAAACAGGCCGAAGCCATGCTTCGGCTTTTTTTCTGGCTGCGTCGGCCGGCTTCGCCAACTACGATGACAGTAGGGCGCAGTCCTGGTATCCAACGCCACCCGGCTGGCCCGCTGGACCGCGGCCGCGGTCTGTTCGCAGAGGGCACTACATGCGCGGCATCCTTTCCGCTATTCCTGCATTCCCCAACTGGCTGAATTGCGCGCTGGTGGCGGCGCTGTATTTCGCGTCCGCCTGGCTGGGCGACCACTGGCTGATGCTGGAGCTGGAGATGGACAGCGTGGTGTGGCCGCAGCCTGGCCTGGCGCTGGCGGCGGTGCTGCTGCTGGGCTGGCGGGTCTGGCCTGGGGTGCTGCTGGGGGCCTTGCTGGCCGAAGGCTGGCAGTGGCATGGGCTGGTGGCGGGCATAGGCTGGCTGAAGCCGGCCAGCGGCATCGCCGCCGGCGTGCTGGCGCAAACGCTGCTGGGCGCCTGGCTGGTGCGGCGCCATATCGGCCGCGGCAACCCGCTGGACAGCTTCAGCCATTGCCTGCTGTATTTCGTCATCGTGGCGGCGATGACGCTGCTGGGCGCGCTGATCGCCGTCGCCAGCCTGTACCTGTGCGGCCTGCTGCCGCAAAAGCTGCTGGTGATGGAATGCTGTCTGCGCTGGCTGAGCGCCGGCTGCGGCGTGCTGCTGTTCGGCAGCGCCTTCCTGATCCTGCACCAGCACGGCTGGCCGCGGGTAGAGCGCGAAACCTGGTACGAGATGCTGGCCTATTTCGGCATGGTGACGCTGCTGACCGCCAGCATCTTCGTCTGGTGGCACCCGACCATGGACACCACCTATCCGCTGGACCTGCTGGTGCTGCCGCTGGTGGCGTGGGCGGCGTTCCGCTTCACCCCGCGCGAGGTGGTGCTGGCGCTGCTGCTGATCATGGCGCTGGCGCTGTGGGGCACCCGCCACGGCGGCGGCCCCTACTTGGGCTATTCCGCCTACAGCACGCTGATCATCGTGCAGACCTATGTCGGCATCCTGACCGTGGTGTCGCTATGCGTGGGCGCGCTGATGAGCGAGCAGCGCCGGATCAAGCTGGAGCTGGGGCGCCAGCAGGAACAGCTGGAGCAGCAGGTGCGCATCCGCACGCTGGCGCTGGAACAATCGCACGCCGAAGTGCTGGCGCTGTCGCGGGTGGACCCGGTGACCGGCATCGCCAACCGCCGCAGCTTCGAGGAAAGCCTGGACGGCGAGTGGCGGCGCGCGCGCCGGCTGGGCACCTCGCTCGGCATGCTGATGATAGACATCGACTACTTCAAGCTATACAACGACCACTACGGCCACGTCAGCGGCGACTACTGCCTGCGCGAAGTGGCGCAGGCCATCCGCAGCAGCGTGCGGCGGCCGCAGGACCTGGTGGCGCGCTACGGCGGCGAGGAGATCGTCTGCCTGCTGCCGGACACCACCGAGGAGGGGGTGGCCTGCGTCGGCGAGGCGGTGCTGGAAGCGGTGCGCGACCTGCAGCTGCCCCATGTCGGCTCGGCGATTTCCGCCATCGTCACCATCAGCATCGGCGGCGCCGCGGTGCTGCCGCGCGAAACCCCGGACAGCCGCCAGCTGGTGGAGGCGGCCGACCGCCAGCTGTACCGCGCCAAGCAGCAGGGGCGCAACCGGATGGTGATCGCCGACGACGAGCAGGACCGCTCCACAGGCTAGTCCGCGCCCGCGGCGGACATCGCGCGAAAGCGCGCCTCCAGCTGCCGCAGCACCTCCAGCGCCGTCGCCAGCCGCTCCGCGTCTATCCCGTCCAGCGCCTGGGCGAAGAAGGCCTGCCGCTGCGGCGCGGCCGCCAGCAGCAGCGCGCGGCCGGCCTCGTCCAGCGTCACCCGGATCTGGCGATTGTCGGACGGGTCGGTGTCGCGCCGCACCAGCTTGTCGGCCTCCAGCAGCTTCAGCTGGCGGGTCAACGCGCCCGGGTCCATCTGCAAATGGCAGGCCAGCTGCTTCTGGCTGGCCACTTCCAGCTCCTCCAGCGATTTCAGGATGCGCCAGCGCGGCAGCGCGTGGCCGACCCGGCTTTCGAAGGCGCCGTACATGGCGCGGCTGCTGCGGCCCAGCTGCTGCAACAGATTGGGCGTGGTTTCAGTCATGTTGCGGCTCCCGCGGCGCGGCGGCGGACGACAGGGTGATGGCCGGCACCTTGCGCACCAGCCACAGGCCCAGCAGCAGGCCGCCGGCCACCAGCCACTGGCTGACATGGATGGCGTCCACCAGCAACTGGCGGGTGGCGGCCAGTAGCCGCTCCGGATCGGCCGCGGCGGCGGCATGGCGGAACTGCGCCAGGCTGTCGGCGTTGAGCAGGGTTTGCGGATCGCCCAGCCAGTGCAGCCAGGCTTGCGCGTGGCCGGCCGCCAGCATGCCCGCCACGCCCAGCTGGAACTGGTGGCTGACCACCGCGCCCATCACGGCGGTGCCCAGCATGCCGCCCACCATCCGCGTCGATTGCAGCATGGCGGTCGACACCCCCAGCTGCCGGCGCGGCGCCAGCTGCTGGACGAAGATGGTCAGATTGGGCATCAGCAGGCCCAGGCCCAGGCCGCCCATCACCATATTGGCGATGATCAGCCAGTGGGCGGTGGCCGGGCCGGCCTGGCTGAGCAGCGCCGCCGTCAGCGCGAACATCAGCAAGCCGACGCTCAGCAGCCGGGTGGGGCGGCGCAAGCGCTGCACGATGCGGCCGTTGAGCATGCTGCCTATGGTGATGAACACCACCAGCGGCGTCACCAGGATGCCGGCGTGGTTGGGCGACAGGCCGAAGCCGGCCTGGAACATCAAGGGCGCGTAATACATCACCGCGAACATGCCGAAGCCCATCAGCAGCGACAGACCGAACAGCGGCGCGAGGCCCGGATGCGCCAGCATGCTGGGCGGCAGCAAGGGGTTGGGGCTGCGTTTTTCCCACCAGATCAGCGCCGCGAGCGAAACCAGGCTCAACGCGGCCAGCAGCGCCAGCAGCCACGGCGACTTGTGCTGCGGCAGCCACTCCACCGCCAGCTGCAGGGAGCCGAGGAACAGCGCGATCAACACCGCGCCCTGCCAGTCCAGCCTGGACGGCGCCTGGGCGGCATGGCGGATCACCGGCAGGTAGCGCCAGACGAACCACAGGCTGACCGCGCCGACCGGCAAATTGACGAAAAATACCCAGCGCCAGCCCAGGTATTCGGTGAGGAAGCCGCCCAGCGACGGGCCGATGGCGTTGGCCAGGCCGAACGACGCCGACAGCATCACCTGCCAGCGCAAGCGTTCGCGGGTATGCGGGAACAGGTCGGGCACGCTGGCGAAGGTGGTGGCCACCAGCATGCCGCCGCCGACGCCCTGCAGCGCGCGCGCCAGCACCAGCTGCAGCATGTCCTGCGCCAGGCCGCACAGCGCCGAGGCCGCGGTGAACAGCACGATGGCGGTCAGCACGAAGGGCTTGCGGCCGTGGTCATCGCCCAGCTTGCCGAAGATGGGCACGGTGATAACCGAGGTCAGCAGGTAGGCGGTGCCGACCCAGGCATACAGCGCGAAACCGCGCAGGTCGGCCACCACCGTCGGCATCGCGGTGCCGACCACGGTCTGGTCCAGCGCCACCATGATCAGCACGCAGCACAGGCCCAGCATCGCCAGCAGGCGCTGGCGGAAATCCAGCGCCTGGATGTCGGCGGGAGAAGGAGAGGGGGCATTCATAATTGACAAGGCAATAGTTGCTATGTCAATCATTTTGCCGAACAGCCGCCGGGCTGTCCAAACCGCGATGGTTAAGAAATGTGACGGGCGCTCAGTATCCCTGGCGGGTCAGCCAGCTGGCTTCCTCGCTGCGGGCGACGGTGCCCACCAGCCAGTCGCGGAAGGCGCGCACCTTGGGCAGCTCGGCCAGTTCGTGCGGGTAGACCAGGTAGTAGGCCCACTCGGTTTCCAGCACGGTGTCGAACGGAATCACCAGCCGGCCGCTGTCCAGGTCCTGGGTCACCATCGATGCCTGCGCCAGCGTGACGCCCATGCCGGTCACCGCCGCGTGCAGCGCGTATTCCAGCGCGTCGAAAGTGACGCCGCTCTCCGGGTTGACGCCGGAAACGCCGGCCAGCTTCAGCCAGCGCTTCCAGGTGTTCTGGTCGCGCCATGGGTGCAGCAGCGTGTGGTGCTTGAGATCTTGCGGGGTGTGCAGCGGATGCTTGCCGGCCAGCAGGCTGGGCGAGCACACCGGGATCAGCTTTTCGCGGCAGATGCATTCCAGCCTGAGATCGGCGGCGGCCTCCGGGCTGGACAGCCCGACCACCGCCAGGTCGTACTCGGCGCGGTTGAACGGCTTGTTGTGGATCAGCTGGGTCAGCAGATGCAGCGTGTACTCCGGGTGGCGCGCCTGGAAATCGGCCAGGTTGGGCAGCACCCAGCGCATCGCCGGCGTCGGCGGCATCCGCACCCGCAGGTCGCTCTGGCGCAAGCGCAACGCCTCGCTCGCCTCGTTGAGCAGCTGGAAGGCTTCGCGCGCCGGCTTCAGCAGCGCCTCGCCCTCGGCGGTCAGCGCCAGGCCGCGGGCCTGGCGGGTGAAAAGCGTGGCGCCGTAGTACTCTTCCAATGTTTGCACATGGCGGCTGATCGCGCCCTGGGTCAGGCTTAGCGCGGCCGCGGCGCGGGTGAACGACAGGTGTTCGGCGGCGACGACAAACACGCGCAGGGCATTCAGCGGAGGCAGCTTCATGCTGTTACATGCCTTTTCTTCATAGTTTTCATGAGATTAACTGCTTTGTGCAAAACCGCGCCACCACGTATGCTGGGACGAGTGTTGCCGCAGGCTGCGGCGACATGGCGACGGCAGCCGGTATGCATAGGGCTCACGCCAACCATGCATAATGGTTGATTCTGGCACAGCTTTCGCCGCTCGGCATCCTTATTGTCTGACAGGATGTTTGTCCGCACTCTCGTATCGATTTGTTGTTGCCAGTCCACGTTGGCATGAACGGGCTCCCCGCGGAGTCCGATTTTTTTTGCCGCGCCGCCCCGATCCGCCATGAAAAATGCCGCCAGCCAATCAGGCGGGCGGCATCGCGGCAATGGCCGGAAGGGATCAATAGCCCTGGTTCAGCGCCATTTCCAGGCTCTTCTGGTAATGCTGCTGCGACAGCTCCTCCTTGCCGGTGGCCTCGAACAGCCGCCCCAATTCGGCATGCGCGCACAGCGTGGGCTGGATGGAAACGCTGGCTTCCAGATAGTTCTGCGCCTTGCCCCACAATTGCTGCGCTTGCGCCAGGCGCCCCAGCGCCAGCAGCAGCCAGTGGTCGCGCGGCCGCAGCTTCAGCCAATTCTCCGCGTCCTTCAGCAGCTCCAGCCGCTTCTCCACGCTCAGATGGCTGGCCAGCTGGCCCAGTTCGCGCGACAGTTCCGGCAGCTCCATTTCGTCGCTGGCCAGCGCGCCGGCCAGCAAGGTGGCGGCGTAGTCGTACTGCTGCAGCTTGATCAGATGCTTGACCACCTGCTGCAGCAGCTGCGGGTTGCCGCGCTCGGCTTCCGGGATGCGGCGCAGCCAGTCGCGCACCTCGCGCTCGCTCAGCATGCCGGCCAGCTGCTGCTGGTAGGCGGCCAAGCGGTAGCGGCGCGCCTGCTCCGGCTCGACCGCGTCGGCCTTCAGCAGCTTTTCGGTCAAGCTGAGGATGGCCTCGGGCTGCTTCTGCAACAGCCGCACCTTCAATTCCAGCCGCAGCGCGTTGGTCAGATTCGGCGACAGCGCGCGCGCGCGCTCGATGGCGGCCAGCGCGCCCAACGCGTCCTTGTCTTCCAGCTTCAGCTCGGCGTCCAGCATGTGGCGCGCCAGCTGCAGGCGCTCCGGCAGCTGGTCCAGCTGTCCCAGGTAGTCGTCGCGCTTGTCGCCTGCGCCGGCCGCGCTGGCGGAGCGGGCGGCGATCAGCAAGGCCAGCGCCCGGTTCTCCGGCGCGTACTCGTCGCCCAGCGACTTGGCGGCCTCGCGCTCGGCCTTCTGGAAGCGGCCCTCGAAGAAGGCGATGCCGGCTTCGCGCAGCGCGTGGCGGGCGGCTTTCAACTTTTTCTGGCGCTGGAAGCGCTGCACCTGGCGCGGCAGGTCGGTGGCCAGCGCGACCAGGCGCAAGACGAGGTGGGTGGCGACGATCAGCGCGATCACCAGCACGATCATCAGGTTGAACGACACTTCCATCCGGTACGGCGGCAAAAACAGGATGGCGTAGCCGGTATTCAGGGTGGAGGCCAGCCCCACCAGCACGGCCAGCGCGAACAGGCCGGTAATCCACAATGCGAATCTCACCGTTTACTCCCCGCTGGCGCCCTGGGCATCGCGCACCGCCTTCAGGCTGGAGGCCATGTCCGGCAAGCTGATGTCCAGAGGCGCGCCTTCCAGCTCGCCCAGCGTCGCCAGCCACTGGACGGTGGCGGCGGCGTCGCGGTCGAAATAGCGCTGCACGTAGCTGCGCGCGGCGGCGACGTCGGCGGCATAGGTCTTGCCGTCGCGCTGCAACAGCGCCAGGCGCGCGTCCAGCAGGCGCATCTTCAGGTTTTCGCGCAGGAAGAAGGCCTGCTCCGGCGACAGCAGCAACGCCTCCGGCTTGTCCATCCGGCGGATGTGGATCAGCTCGCCCAGGCTGGCGCTGATCTCAGCCGACAGCCGCTCCCACCACGGCGCAGTGGCCGGCAGCGCCGCCGGATGCGCGCCGCGGGCTCCGCCCAGGCGATGCGCGTCCACCACCAACGGCAGCGAGTCCACCCCCAGCATCAGGCGGTCGATCTTGACGGTGAGGCCGACGCTGTCCAGATAGGGCAGCGCCTTCAATTTTTCCAGATCGGTGGCCACCGCCTTCTTCACGCCTATCAGCTGCGGCCGGTCGAACTTGGCGAGGCGGGCGTCGACCATCTCCAGCGCCGACACCGCCGCCGACACGTTGCCGGCCAGCTGCAGCTGCTGGCTGGCGATGGCCAGCGTGTGCTCGATCTCGGACAGCAGCCAGTCGGTGCGGTTCTTGGTCAGCTCCTGGTACATGCCGTTGAGGGTCGCGTACTGGCCGGCGGCCTCGTTGACGCGCGCCTCCACCAGCGCCAGCTTGCCGTCGGTGGCGCGCGCCGCCAGCATCGCCTGCTCGGCGATGGCGCGCTGCTCCTTGCCGGCGCCGCTGCCTTCAGCCAGGCGGCGCGCCAGTTCCTGGCGCATGGAGTCCAGCTGCTGCTGGGTGGAGTAGAACTGCCAGCCGGCGACGCCTAGGGCGGCGGCGGCCAGCCACAGCGCGAGGCCGGGGCGTTTGCGGGCCGGGCGCGCTGGCGCCTGGATGGCTTCGTTGATCTGGGATTCGCTCATGGGTGACGACGGAACCATTCTTTGAGGCCGGCGACCAGTGCGGCATCGTCGGCCCGGGTTGTCACGATGCGTGTCGCGCCGAACGCGGCCAGGCGCTCGGCGATGCGCGGATGCGGCACGCAATATAGCAGGCATTGTAGCGTCCCCGCCCGGCTCGGGCCAGCCAGTCGGAACAATTGCTCTACCATTTCGCCTGAAGTGAGGACGACGGCATCCGGCGGCGCGGCGTCGAAGTCGTCCCAGTCGGGCGCGCCGGGCAGCCGGCGGTAGATCTCGGCCAGCGCCACCGCCGCGCCGCGCGCGGCCAAGGTCTGCGCCAGCAGCGCCCTGCCGCCTTCGCCGCGGACGATCAACCAGCGCTGGCCCCGCACTTCGGCCAGCTCCGGCAGGGCCAGCAAGGCTTCGCTGTCGCTGCCGTCGCGCGGATGCAGCACCGGCAGGCCGCTGAGCGCCCGCAGCCGCTCGGCGCTGGCAGCGCCGACGCAGGCCAGCCGCTTGCCGGCCAGATTCTGTCCCGCCAGCGCCGGCCAGCCGATGTCGATGGCGCCGGGGCTGACCCAGAACAGCGCGTCCGCGCCGGCGGCCTGGGCCGGCAATGCCGCCAGGCCGGCGGCCAGCGGCGCCAGCTCCAGCAGCGGCAGATGCCCGACCTGCCAGCCCTCGGCGCGCAGGCGCGCGAGCAGGCCGGCGGCCTGGCTCCGCGGCCTGGCCACCAGGACGCGCGTCATCGCGCCAGCGCCTGTTGCAGCTTGAGCACCGTCGCCCAGTTGCGGGTGGTGACGCTGTCGCCGGTGCGCTGGCTGAAAGCTTGCAGCAGCTTGCTGTCGAGTATGCTGTCCGCGCTCCAGAAATACGCGGCGTGATTGCCCAGCGCCAGGCGCTCGGTGCCGGTCTGCCGCTCGGTCAGATCGCGGCAGGCCGCCAGCGACGCCGGCGCGGAGCTGAAGGCCACCAGCAAGCGGGAGGGATTGCTGGCGATGTCGCGCAGCGGGTTTTCCGCGATGATGGCGGGCAGGAGGTCGGCGCCCAGCGCGATGACCCGCGCAGAGAAGCCGAAACGGCCGGCGATGCCGGCCTCGAGATCGGCGGCCAGCCTGGCCGGCGATGGGTAGCGGCACAACAGGTTGCCGCTATTGAGCAGGGTGACCGCGTCCTGGCCGCCGAGGTCGGCGGCCAGCTGGCGCAGATCGGCCATCGCGATGCGCTTGGCCTTGCCGACATTGATGCCGCGTATCAGTGCGATGCAGTGCTCCATGCCAGCCCCTCCGTTTGAATGTCGTGGTTCCGCCCTCAGCGCGGTTCGGCCAACACCGCCGCGATCAGCGGCTTGGCGCCGTCGTCCACCAGTTTCTTCGCCACCGCCCGGCCCAGCGCCTCGGCGTAGTCGGCCGGCGCGCTAGCGCTGGCGGTCAGCACCACCGAGCCGTCCGGATGCGCGACCAGGCCGCCCAGCGTCAGCGTGCCCTCATTCAGAGTAGCGAAAGCGCCCAGCGGCACCTGGCAGCTGCCGCCCAACTCCTTGGCCAACGCGCGCTCGGCGGCGGTGCAGGCGCGGGTGGCCGGGTGGTTCAGCGGCGCCAAAAGCGCCATGAGATCGGCGCGGCCGGCGCGGATTTCGATCCCCAGCGCGCCTTGGCCCGCCGCCGGCAGGCTCTCCGACGGCGCCAGCTCGCCGCGGATGCGCTCGGCCAGACCCAGCCGCTTCAGGCCGGCGGCCGCCAGGATGATGGCGTCGAACTCGCCGTCGTCCAGCTTCTTCAACCGGGTTTGCACATTGCCGCGCAGCGGCTTCACCGTCAGTTGCGGGAAGCGGGCGCGCAGCTGCGCCTCGCGCCGCAGGCTGGAGGTGCCCACCACGCTGCCGGCCGGCAATTCGGACAGGCTGTGGAAGCGGTTGGAGACGAAGGCGTCGCGCGGGTCTTCGCGTTCGCACACCGCGGCCAGCTCGAACCCTTCCGGCAGCGTCATCGGCACATCCTTCAGCGAGTGCACCGCCAGGTCGGCGCGGCCATCCAGCAGCGCCTGCTCCAGCTCCTTGACGAACAGGCCCTTGCCGCCGATCTTGGACAGCGTCTGGTCCAGGATCTGGTCGCCCTGGGTAGTCATGCCCAGGATTTCCACCGCGAGGTGCGGATACAGCGCTTGCAGGCGGGCCTGGATGTGTTCGGCCTGCCACATGGCCAGCCGGCTTTCGCGGCTGGCGATGACGATCTTGTCCATGAAACCGGGTCCCATCGAAAGGGGTGAAATCAGGCGCAGATTCTACCACGACGCCGGCAGGGACTTGGCGCGCTTGTTGTTGCGACGCAGCAAGATCAAGGCGCAAACGCGGAAATTGCCGTAGTGTCGCCACTACGGCGTGGAAGCTGCTTATGATGATTATCCGGTTATGACAGGTGAGGAATGGCCGTCGCGGCGGCGGCCATTCCTGACAAGTCGAAAACTAGGGACGAACAAGATGACGAGCGAACACGACAAGGATTTGCCGCTGCGGGCCGACCTGGCCTGTCTGGACCGGTTGCTGTCCGAGGTGGTCAACGAACAGGAAGGCCCGGTGGTGTACGGCGCGGTGCAAGCCATCGCCCAGCGCCGCGGCGACGAGCGCAGCCATCCGCTGCCGCAGTTGGCGCCGGAAGCCGCCGCCTCGCTGCTGCGCGCCTGCGGCCTGTACGCTCAGCTGTTCAACATTGCGGAAGACCTGCACCACAACCGCCGCCGCCGCGCCCACCAGCTGGCCGGTTCGCTGCCGCAGCAGGGCAGCCTGGCGCGCGCGCTGCACAAGCTGCGCCAGGACGGCGTCAGCTTCCATAGCCTGCACCAGCTGCTCAGCCATGCCCAAGTGGGCGCCATCCTCACCGCCCACCCCACCGAGGTGCAGCGCCAGAGCGTGCTGGACGGCCACCGCGCGGTGCGCCGCTTCCTGTCCCAGCTCAACGCCGCCGACTTGACGCCGGAGGAGCGCGAAGCGCTGGAGGCCAAACTGAAGCGGGCGATCCTGGCGCTGTGGCAAACCTCGGAAATCCGCCACTTCAAGATGACGGTGCGCGACGAGATCACCAACGGCGTCGCTTACCACCCGCTGGCCTTCTTCGAAGCGCTGCCGGCGCTGTACCAGCGGCTGGAGCGCGAAATCGGCCAGTTGTGGGGCGAGGCGCCGTGTCTGCTCTCCTTCGTCCGCGTCGGCAGCTGGATAGGCGGCGACCGCGACGGCAACCCCAATGTCGACGCCGGCTTGCTGCGCCATGCGGTGACGCGCCAGGCGCAGCAGGCGTTCGAATACTATCTGCAGGAGTTGAAGAGCCTGTACCGCGAGCTGTCGATGTCGTCGCGGCTGGTGACGGCAAGCGCAGCGGTGCTGGCGCTGGCGGAAAACTCGCCGGACGGCGCGGTCAGCCGCAGCGAGGAGCCCTACCGCCGCGCGCTGGCCACCATGCAGGGCCGGCTGCGCGCCAGCGCCCGGCTGCGCGGTATCGAGCTGAACTGCCGCTGGAACGAGCGCGCGCCTTACCCGGACCACCGGGCGCTGGCTTCGGACCTGGCCGCGCTGTCCGATTCGCTGCACGCGCACGGCAGCGCGCTGCTGGCCGAGGGCCGCCTGTCGCGGCTGATCCGCAGCGTCGACGTGTTCGGCTTCTTCCTGATGCCGCTGGACCTGCGCCAGCACGCCGCCGTCCATGAAAGCGCGGTGGCCGAGCTGTTCAGCGCCGCCGGCCTGGAGGAGTACCAGGCGCTGGACGAAACCGCGCGGGTGCGGGCGCTGACGCGCGAACTGGCGACGCCCAGGCTGCTGTTCTCGCCCTACCTGCGCTACGGCGAAACCACCGAGAAAGAGCTGGCCATCTTCCGCGAGGCGGCGGCGATCCAGCGCGAATTCGGCGTCGACGCCATCGGCCAGTGCATCATCTCCAACTGCGCCAGCGTCAGCGACATCCTGGCGCTGGCGCTGCTGTGCAAGGAGGCCGGCCTGATCCGGCTGGAAAACGGCGCGCCGCGCGCCAGCGTCAACCTGGTGCCCTTGTTCGAGACCATCGCCGACCTGGAAAACAGCGAGACGGTGATGCGCGCGCTGTTCGCGCTGCCCTGGTACCAGCAGCTCTTGGACAGCCGCGCGCGGGTGCAGGAGGTGATGCTGGGCTATTCCGACAGCAATAAGGACGGCGGCTACCTGACCAGCCAGTGGCAGCTCCACCAGGCCGAGACGCGGCTGGTGAAGGCGTTCGCCGAGGCCGGCGCGCGGCTGCAGCTGTTCCACGGCCGCGGCGGCTCGGTGGGCCGCGGCGGCGGGCCGTCGTACGAGGCCATCGTCGCCCAGCCCGCCGGCAGCGTGGCCGGCCGCATCCGCATCACCGAGCAGGGCGAGGTGATCACCGCCAAATACTCCGACCCGGCCATCGCCGGCCGCAACCTGGAGGCGCTGGTGGCGGCGACGCTGGAAGCCAGCCTGGGCCATGTCTCCGGCGGCGAAACCGACATCCAGGCCTTCGACGAGCTGTCGGCCACCGCCTTCGCCGCCTACCGCGCGCTGGTGGAGACGCCGGGCTTCATGCAGTACTTCCTGGAGGCGACGCCGGTGGCCGCCATCGCCAAGCTGAACATCGGCAGCCGGCCGGCTTCGCGCAAGAGCCTGGCCGCCATCGCCGATCTGCGCGCGATTCCCTGGGTGTTTTCCTGGTCGCAATCGCGGCTGATGCTGCCCGGCTGGTTCGGCGTCGGCTCCGCGGTGGCCGCCTATGTGCAAAAGCACGGCGACGCCGGGCTGGCGCGGCTGCAAAGCCTGTACCGCCATTCGCCGTTCTTCCAGGTGATGCTGTCCAATATGGAACAGGTGCTGGCCAAGGCCGACCTGGGAATCGCGCGCCGCTTCGCCGGCCTGGTGGCGGACCCCGCGCTCGCGCAGCGGCTGTTCGGCATGATAGAGGCGGAATGGCAGAAAACCCACGACGCCTTCTACGCCATCAGCGGCCAGACCGAATTGCTGGAAACCAATCCGACGCTGCGCCGCAGCCTGGAAACCCGGCTGCCCTATCTGGACGCGCTAGGCCTGCTGCAGATCGACTTGCTGGCCCGGCTGCGCGCCGAGCCGGAGGATGAGGACACGCTGCACGCGATCCACCTGACCATCAACGGCACCGCCGCCGGCCTGCGCAACACCGGCTGAGCGGCGAAAAAAGACCGCGGTCCCGCCCACAGCGGGAACCGCGGCCGAATCCTGGGCGCCGGCCCCATGGCTGGCTGGCGCCCGGACGGAGAAGCGCTCAGCGCAGGCTCGCCGCCTTGGCCCCCTTGGCGGACGGACCGTCGCTGCCCAGCTCCACCGCGTAGGCCAGCGCCAGCTGCGAAAACTTAAGCGCGTGGCGCGCCTGGTTGCCGGAGCTGGCCAGCGTGTCGCTGCCGCTGTGGATGTAGGGGTTGGAGTTGTTGAAGCTGGACTCGAACGGGAACGACGCCGCATAGCCTTGCGCGTTCCACGAGGCGTGGTCGGAGCAAGCGTAGCCGCACTGGCTGTAAGCCACCTTCAAGTTGGGCAGATAAACCTTGGCCAGGTTAGCCAGGAAGGTGTTCTGCGCGGCGTTGGTGTAGTCGGTGAACAGGAAGATGTCCTGCGCGTCGCCCTGGTAGTTGGTCATGTCCAGCTGCAACGCGCCCACCACCTTGACCTGCTGCTGCTTGAAGCGCTTGGCGATGTCGGACGAGCCGCGCAGGCCGACTTCTTCCGCCGAGTAGGCCATGAACTTGATGGTGCGGCGCGGCTGGTAGTTGCTGGCCAGCAGCACGCGCGCCACCTCGGTCAGGCTGGCCACGCCGGAAGCGTCGTCGTCGGCGCCGGGCGCGCGGCTGTTTTCGCCGGTGCCGTTGCCGACCGTGGAGTCCAGGTGGCCGCCCAGCACCAGGGTTTCGGCGGCGTTGTCGGTGCCCTTGATGGTGAGGATCACCGATTTCTGCGGCCAGCCGGCGTGGCTGAACTGCTCTACCGTCACGTCGCTGCGGCTGCCGGCCAGTTGCTTCCATTGGCTGGCGATCCAGTTGGAGGCGTTGACGCCGTGGCTGGTGGTGTAGAAGCGGTTCTGGTAGCCCGACAGCGACTGGATGGTGCCGAGGATGTTGCTGTCCTGCAGCTGCGGCAGCAGCTTGTTCACCGTGGCCTGGTTGTCTATCGCATAGCTCGGCGCGGCGAGGGCGGCCAGCGGCGCGGCCGGGCCGTTCAGCGCGGCGCGCGCCTCCTTCAGGCTGCCGTGGACGATGAAGCCGCCGCAGTGGCGCAGGTTTTCATGGATGGCGTCGGACAGCTGGGGCAGCAGCGCGTCGTCCACCTGCACCAGGTGCACGGTTTCGCCGGCGGCGGCGCCCTTGGCGAGGCGGCCGTCGGCCGCCAGCTTGCGGCTTTCCTGGCTCTTGGCGCCGGCATCGATCTTGCGCAGCAGCTGATAGCCTTGATCGCCTACCGAAATCCAGACCGGCTGGGCCTGGGCGGCGCCGGCCAGGCCCAGCAGGACCAGCAGAGCGCTTTGACGCAGTTTCAACATAATGGGACTCCCGAGCGAGGGCCGGCGCCTCTCGGCGCCGGTACGGCTATTTTGGCGGCGGCCCCGAACGGGGCCGCCCTGCCGCGGGCGGCGGCTTATTTGCAAGTCACGCCGACTGCGGTGAAGGCCTTGGTGACGTCGGCGCTGTTGTAGCCGCGGGCGTCGGCCGCCTTGACCACGCCGCAAGCGGCGCTGTTGTAGGTGGCGTTGGCGGTCCAGTACAGCCGGTTGGCGTCGACGAACACTTCAAACGCCTTGCGGGTGTTCCAGTTCGGGCTGGTGGCGATCAGGTAAAAGGCCTTGTTGTACACGCCGCTGGAATAGTGCACGTCCAGGCCGTCGTAGTAGTCCTTGGCGTTGCCGATCGATTGGCCGTCCTTGGTCGGATCGGCGAAGTAGCGCAGCGCGCCGGTCTTCTTGAAGATTTCCGCGCCCACCAGGAAGTCGTTCTTGCCCTTCATGTAGTACTCGGCGGCTTCGCCGGCCATGTCGGAGAATGCCTCGTTGATGCCGCCGGACTGGCCGTCGTAGACCAGGCCGGAGTTCTGCTCGGTGAAGCCGTGGCTGACTTCATGCGCGGACACGTCCAGCGACACCAGCGGGTAGAAGGTGCTGGCGCCGTCGCCGAAGGTCATCGCGGTGCCGTCCCAGAACGCGTTTTCGTAGTTGCGGCTGTAGTGCACCTTCATCAGCAGCTTCTGGTTGATCGGCTTCAGGTTGAACCAGTCCTTGTACAGGTTGAACACCACGTTGCCGAAGTAGTGCGCGTCGTTCAGCGGCGAGTAAGCGCCGTTGATCGCTTTGTAGGTGTTGGTCGGGCAGGCGAACTTGTACGGGGTGGTGCCGCTGGTGCCGCCGTTGAGGTTGACGGTGGCGACGTTGCCGCTATCCATCTTGCAATCGCTGGTGACGATCAGCGGACCGTAGTCGGTGCCGTAGACATACTTGCCGGTCTTGGCGTTGCCGCCGGGGCCGTTGGCTTCGGCGTGGTTCAGGCCTTCCCACTGCTTCAGCACCTGGCCGTTGTTGGCGTCGATGATCAGGTGCGGGCGGCTGGGCTCCTTGCCGTCGACCACGAAGGACACCAGGTAGACCAGCTGGGCGGTGTTGCGCTCGTTCAGGCGCACCACTAGGTCGGCTTTCTCGTTGTAGGTGGGATTGCCGTTGGCCTTCAGCGATTTGGCCTGGCTCAACGCCTGGGCGCTGCTCAACGTCGGCTTGGCGGAAGCCAGGTCGGACTGGATGCCGGCGATGTATTGGCCGGACAGTTTGCCGCTGGTCTTGGCCACGGCGCCGGCCTGTTTTTCCTCGACCACGGCTTCGCCCCATACCGGCACGCCCTGGTAGTACTGCTGGAAGCGGGTCACCACTTTGCCGGTGGCGAATTGGGTGCTGCGCAGGGGCTTCAGATCAGCCTGGTTCACGCCGGTGAACGCCACCGCGCCGTTGGCCTGGATCTTGCCCAGCTTTTCCAGGTCGATACGCTCGGCCGCCAGCGCCGCCGAGCTGAACACAGCCAGGGCGGACAGGACCAAACCACGCAACATCAATTGCTGTTTTCTCATCACGGACTCCAAATGTAGGCAAGGCGGGACGGGGTGCGTCCCGCGCGACGCCGCCAGCTGATGGCCGGCGGCAACTGAGCCGAAGCGCGGGTCCTGGACGGGTTGTCGTCACTGCGCCGGACAAGCGGCGCGACGAAGGGAGAACCTGGGCCGCCCGGGCGGTGTATGGTCGCCGACGCCTCTTGCGGGAGTCGTGCGCATCGCCCTGCTGCCAGGCTCGCCACCCAGGGAAAAGAATCCGGGGCGCGTCTGCGGCTAGCACCGGGAAGGAGGGATCCGCCGCGACACCCTGCCAGGTAGTCGCAAACAGGAAGGATGCTGCTGGCAGTATCCTGGCCCATTCAATCCCAAGTGCATAAATTATGTATTGGAATTTTCTTCGCCACATTCATCTGTACTTTCTAGCAGTTGCAGATGGGTCTAGGATGCTTGCCTGTACTGGATCAATTGCTGTGGCTAGGTTTCTGTGCTGCAGAGGCCATCTGGAAAAATGAAAATTAACGATATAATTCCAGATTGTTCTTATTGCCGAACATTTGTTGTAAAAACATGACAATTGTCTTTGAAGCGGCCGCCGGATACGAAGACGGGCCGGAAAACCGGCCCGCGCGGGATATCTGGGGAAGGGGAGAAGTCAGGGCGCCAGGCGGGAGCGCTGCCAGCCGCCGCCGTCTTGCAGCGTGTACACCACGCGGTCGTGCAGGCGGCTGGGCCGGCCCTGCCAGAACTCGATCCGCTCCGGCGTCACCGCGTAGCCGCCCCAGTGCGGCGGGCGCGGCACATTGATGGGGTGGCGCGCGCCGAACATCGCCGCCCGGGTGACCAGCACCGCCTTGGAGGCGATTTCGCTGCTCTGCTCGCTGGCCCAGGCGCCCAGGCGACTGGTGTACGGCCGGCTGGCGAAATAGGCGTCCGACACCTCCGCCGCCACCCGCGCCACCGTGCCCTCAATCCGGACCTGGCGCTCCAGCTCCGGCCAGAAAAAGGCCAGCGCCACATGCGGGTTGTGGTCCAGTTGCTGGCCCTTGCGGCTGAGATAATTGGTGTAGAACAGCAATTGGCCGTTCTCCACGCCCTTGAGCAGCACGATGCGCGAGGCCGGACGGCCGTCGGCGCCCACCGAGGCCACGTTCATCGCGGTCGGCTCCGGCACCTGGGCGGTCAGCGCCTCGTTCAGCCACACCTCGAACTGCGCCATCGCATCCGGCAGGCAGTCTTCCGGCGACAATTCCTTCTTCGAGTATTCCAATCGGACATCGGCGAGATTGAGCGACATATTTCCTCCTGAGGCCGTCATCTTAGTGCATAGCGGCCAGCGCGGAAATGCGCGGCGTCAGATGGCCCGGCCCGCCGCCTGCCAGCGGGGAGCCGGGCGCGCGCTCAGTTCAGCGCCTGGTTGATCACCGCGGCGATGCGGGCGCCGGCCTTGGCCAGCTGCTGCTCCACCAGCAGCCCGCCGGCGCGCAGATAGGTGTTGTCGAGGTAAACCGGCGTGGCCGGCGACGCGCCACAGGCGAAGCCGGACAGCGGGCCGTAGACGTCAGCGCGCGCGTACTGGTTGGATTCATGCACCCAATCCATCACGCCGCCGCTCTGCCAGCCGGCGACATTGCGTTGATAGCGCTGCAAATCGGCGGCGGCCCAGGTCTTTTCATTGGCGCCGTTCAACTGCTGCTGCACCAGCGCGGTGTCCCATACCGAGTGCAGATTGCTGACCTTCTTGCTGCCCGGCAGCTGCACCTTGAAGTCGTTGCCGCCGCGGTCCAGGTTGTCGGCGGCATGCAAAGGCTGGTGGATGTCGCCGACCATGTGGATCAGGAAAGTCAGCGCCTGCGCGCGGTCGGCCTTGGCGGCGGATTTGTCGGCCAGCACCTGGCGGTAGCGCTCGATCTGGTTGGCCGCGCAATTGCCGTCCGGGCACTCGTCTTCGGTCACGCCGGCGCACACCGGCTCGTCGTTGTAGTGCCACTGGTCGGAACCCGGCAGAGTCTGCTTCAACTCCTGCTTGTGCTGGTCCATGTACAGCGCCAGCTGGGCGAAATCGGCGTTGGGAATCAGCTTGTCCACCGCCGCCTTGGCCGGCGCGCTCAGCAGCTGCTGGGCGATGTAGCCGGTGACGCGGTGGCCCTCCTGGCCCCAGGCCAGCGCCTCGGCGCTGCTGGCGGCGCAGCCCGCGGCCAGCAGCAGCGCGATCGTCTTCTTCATGTTTTCTCCCGGATGATTTCTGTTGTTCTATGGCTGCCTCATCGCAGCGCCGCGCATCATACGGGAGGAATATGAAATTCAGATAAATGCTTTAATATGAAAATAATTTCAATAAATAACTTCTTATTACAAACTATTTGAAATAAATGGAAATTCCTCAACTGGCTTAGGCGATTGGTATTTTTCCTGCAGCATCCGCTGCAACGCGTCCAGCGCCGGCTGGCGCCACTGGCGGCGGCGGATCAGCACCGTCCGCGCCTGGCTCAGGTCGGCCGGCAGCGCATGCACCGACACCTGTCCGGCCACCTGCGGCATGCAGTCCAGCAGGCTGCGCGGCACCATCGCCAGCCCCATGCCGCTGGCCACGCAGCTGAGCATCGCGTGGTAGGAAGTCAGCTCCACGATGCGCCGCGGCTGCACGCCCTGGCGCCGCAGCCAGTGTTCCAGCCGTTGGCGGTAGGCGCAGCCGCTGCCGAAGGTCAGCAGCGTGGAGTCGGCCAGGAAATGCAATGACAGCTGCGCCAGGCCGGCCGCCGCCACCAGCACGATTTCTTCCTCGAACGCCGCCGTCTGCTCCAGCCTGTCGTCGTCGACCGGACCGCTGACCAGCGCCGCGTCCAGCTTGCCGTCCAGCACCGCGTGCAGCAGCGCGCGCGACTCTCCCGCCTGCAGCTCCAGCCGCACTTCCGGATGACAGTGATGGTAGTCGGCCAGCAGCGGCGCCAGCCGCGCGGCGGCGGTGCTTTCCATCGCGCCCAGCCGCAATTGGCCGCGCGGGGTCTGGTCCTGCATCGCCTGGCGCGCCTCCTCGGCCAGCGCCAGCAGGCGCTCGGCGTAGCCGCCCAGGCGGTGGGCGGCGTCGGTGGGCAGCAGGCGCTTGCCTTCGCGCAGAAACAGTTCCACTCCCAGCTTGTCTTCCAGCTGGCGCAGCCGGGTGGTGACATTGGACTGCACCCGGTTCAACCGCTGCGCGGCGCGGGTGATGCCGCCTTCTTGCAGCACGGCCTGGAAAATGCGCAACTCGTCCAGCTCCATCATTCTCTCCTGGAGATTATTTTAATCAGAATAATTCATTTTTCCTGATTATTGAAGCGGACTAGCATCCGGGTATCCGAACACAGGAGCCCATGATGCCTTCCTCCCCTTCCCGCCAGGGTTATCTGGCAGCCGCCGGCGCCGTCGCCATCTGGACCGGCTTCAACATCGTCTCCCGCCTGGCGGGCAAAAGCGCGCTGGCCGGCACCGACATCCTGGCGCTGCGCGTCGGCACCGCCGCGCTGATCCTGCTGGCCTACGGCGGCCTGCCGCGCGGCGCCGTCCGCGACCCCAGGCAGTGGCTGCTCGCCCTGCTGGGCGGCCTCGGCGTCAGCGTTTTCGCCTATTGCGGCTTCAAATACGCGCCGGCGGCGCACGGCGGCTTGCTGCTGCCCGGCCTGCAGCCATTCCTGTCGGCGGCGTTCGCCTGGCTGCTGGCCGGCGAGGCTGTGCAGCGGCACAAGCTGCCGGGCTACGCGCTGATCGCGCTGGGCCTGGCGATCAGCGCGGCGCCGATGTTCGGCGACGCCGGCGGCCATACCCTACCCGGCGACGTGCTATTGCTGCTGTCCTCGCTCTGCTGGGCCAGCTTCGGCGTGCTGGCGCGGCGCTGGGGCTTCCAGCCCTGGCCGCTGACGCGCGCCATCACCATCCTGGCGGCGCTGATCTACCTGCCGATCTACGCGCTGCTCCTGCCCAAGCACCTGGCCGAGGCCTCCTGGGGCATGCTGGCCTTCCAGGCGCTGTACCAGGGCGCAGGCGCCGCCATCGGCGCCATGCTGCTGTATCTGCGCGCCAGCGCCATCCTAGGCACGGTGCGCGTCAGCGCCTTGTTCGCGCTGATTCCCCTGCTGGCCGGCCTGCTGGCGGTGCCCATCCTGGGCGAGCCGCTGACCGGCTACCTGGCCGCCGGCCTGGTCTGCGTCAGCCTGGGGGCCTGGCTGGCGACGCGCCAGGGCGGCGCGCCGGCACCGGCCGCCAATCTGCCGGCACCGGCGGGGCGGGCAGGATAGCCGACGATGGGGAAGCGCTGCCGCCGGCCCCCCCTAGCCGGCATCGCCGCGCAGCAGCGCCAGCAAGGCCTCGCCGTCCAGCCGGGCGCTGATGTCGGCGCCGGCCAGCAGGCTGTCGGCCAAGGCCCGTTTGTCGCGGTGCAATTCGACGATTTTCTCTTCGATGGTGCCGGCCGCCACCAGCCGGTACACCGTCACCGGCCGCCGCTGGCCCATCCGGTAGGCGCGGTCGGACGCCTGGTCCTCCACCGCCGGGTTCCACCACGGATCCAGATGAATCACGTAATCGGCGGCCGTCAGGTTGAGGCCGGTGCCGCCGGCTTTCAGGCTGATCAGGAACAGATCGCCGTCGCCGGCCTGGAAGGCGTCCATGCTGGCCTTGCGCTGCTTGGTCGGCGTGCTGCCATCCAGATAATGGAAGCGGACGCCTTGCTGCCGCAGGTGCTCGGCCGCCAGCGCCAGATGATCGACGAACTGGCTGAACACCAGCGCCTTGTGGCCGTTGTCCAGCAGTTCCTCGCAAATGTCGGCGAAGGCCGCCAGCTTGCTGGCCGGCAGCGCGCTGTCCGGCTGTACCAGCTTGGGATGGCAGCAGAAGCGCCGCAGCCGGGTCAGCTCGGCCAGCGCCTGCATGGTCTGGCCGCCGGCTGCGGGATCAGCCTCGGCCACGCGGGCCAAGGCCTCCTGCCGCATCGCCTCGTAGACGTGGCGCTCCGGCTCGGACAGCTCGATCAGGCGCGTGGTCTCGGTCTTCGGCGGCAGCTCGGTCAGCACCTCGCGCTTGGTGCGGCGGAGCAGGTAGGGCTGGATCAAGGCCTTCAGCTGCGCGCGGGCGGCCTCGTCGCCGTCGGCGATCGGCTGGGCGTAGCGCTGCTCGAACTGCGCCAGGTTGCCGAGCAAACCCGGCGCGATGAAGCGGAACAGGCTCCACAACTCGCCCAGGTGGTTTTCCACCGGCGTGCCGCTGGCTGCCAGGCGGAAATCGGCGCGCAGGCTTTGCGCCACCTGGGCGCGCTGGCTTTGCGGGTTCTTGATCGCCTGCGCCTCGTCCAGCACCACCGACGCCCAATGCACGTCGCCAAACGCCTCGGCCTCGCGCTGCAGCAGGCCATAGCTGACCACCACCAGGTCGCCCGGCCCGATATCGTCCAATCGCCGTTGTTGATGATAGGCGCGCAAACGCAGGCTGGGCGCGAAACGGGCGGTCTCGGCCAGCCAGTTCAGCGCCACCGAGGTCGGCGCCACCGCCAGCTGCGGACCCAGATGGGCGCGGGTCAGCAGCAGCGACAGCGTCTGCACCGTCTTGCCCAGGCCCATGTCGTCGGCCAGGCACGCCCCCATGCCCCAATGCGCCAGCCTAGCCATCCAGGCAAAGCCTTGCAGCTGGTAAGGCCGCAGCGTGGCGTTCAGCGTCGCCGGGACCTGGGGATCGAAAACAGCCGCCTCGCGCCAGCGCGCCGCCTGTCGCTGCCAACCGTCGTCGCCGTCGAACTGCCCAGCCTCCTCGCCCAGCGCCTGCAAGCGCGGCCCGGCCAGCGGGCTGATCGCCAAACCGTCCGGCCCGGCGTGGTCCACCATCCGCGCCAGCTCGCCCAAGCGTTCGCCCAGACTGCCGGACAAGGCCAGCCAGTCGCCGTCGGACAGCTGCAGATACTTGCCCTTTTGGTTGGCCAGCGCCGCCAGCAGGTGGCGCAGCGTCAGGATGCGGCCATCGTCCAGCTCCAGTTCGCCGTCTGCCTGCAGCCAGCCGCCGCGCCGCTTCACTTTCAGCTTGAGCTGCGGCATGCCGTCGGCGGCGGTCAGGCGGATTTTGTCGCCGTGCGGCCACAGGCAGGCGACGCGCTCCTCGCCGGCCGCCTGCAACTGCGCCAGCAAGGACAAGGCCGAGTGCTGGTCTGAAAACAGCCAGCCGTCGCCGTCGCGCTGGCCGCGGCTTATCGCCGGGCAGGCCTCGCGCAGCGCGCGCAGCCGGGCAGCCTCGTCGGCCAGATCGCGGATGAACTGCCTGTATTCGCCGTCGACGTCCAGCACCAGCCCGGCCGCGCCGCGGCCCGGCGCGCTCCAGGCTGCAGTCGGATGCGGCTTGACCTTCAACTGCAGCCGCAAGCCTTCCGGTTGCCGGGTCAACAAGGCGTATAACGTGGCATCGGCCGCCTCGCTCGGCAGCGCCGCGTCGAATTGCGGGCTGGCGTCCACCAAGGGCAAGCCGGGCGCGACGTCGCGTATCGCCTCCAGCACCCGCTGCCGCGCCTGCCACGGCACGGTCAGGCCGTGGCCGACCAGATCGGCCAGCGCCTTCAACTCATCGGTCAATTGGTAGACCAGCAGCCGCTCCGGCTGCGGCCGCCGCCACAACACGCCGCCACAGCCGGCCAGGCCTTCCGGTAGCAGCTTCAGCCGCAACTCCGCGCCGACACGCTCCATCTGCAGCGCCGGCTGGCCGGCTTCGACGCGGATGCGCCGCGCCGGCGCGTCGGCGTCGAACAACAGCGGATGGTCGACCAAGGCCGGCAGCAAGGGCGCGGCGTCGATCAGGCCGGCATCGCCGTCATGCGCCTGCCACAGCGCCAGCAACGGTTTCAGCAAGGGCAGATCGTGCGGACGCACCGCCGCCGCCTCGTCCCGCAGCAGGCCGGCCAGCGCGCAGGCGCGGCCGCGGCTCCAGCCGTCGGGGCCGGCGCTTTGCAGCAGTGGTTGCAGCTGGACGCCGGATTCGGCCAGGCGCAGCCGCCAGATCAGCCGGGTGGAGGATTGCGCTTCAGTCATCGCTCATCGGGAAAAGGAAAGTCGCGCCGATGTTGCCGGATTCGGCCCGCGCTGCAAAGCCGAATGCGAAAACGGCGGCCTAAGCCGCCGTTTCCTATCGCACTCAGGAGCGCTTACTGCTGCGCCGCCGGCTCGCGGTCGCAACCGCCGGGCTGGGTGGCCTCGTTGCGCAGCCGCTGGTACTGCTTGCCGTCCCAGCGCCACAGCGATTCGCAGAAGCCGTTGCCGGACAGGCGGATGTCGTTGCGCGGATTGTCGTCCGGGCTGTTCGGACCGTCGGTCACCACCACCACCTTGGTGGCCGGCACGCCCAGGCTGACGCGCAGATGGCCGTCGTCGTCGCGATCGAAAGTCCAGATGCTCTGGCCGGTCGCGCCGGAGGTGCAGCTGTCGCCGCCGCGGATCCAGATCTCGTTGTGGTCCTCGTCATGCGTCTTGCCATAGGAGCCGCTCAGGCGGAACGGCGTCCGGCACTGCTCGGTGACAAAGCCCCAGGTGTCCTGGTCCTTGACCACATAGGTCGCGCCCAGCGCGGCCAGCACGTCCTTCAGATCGGCGTCGGACAGCTTGTTGCCGTCGTCGAACAAGGCGGCGTTGGCGTCGGCCGGCGGCTGGTTGGCCGCCGCGCTCTCATCGCCGCTTTCGTCGCCGCTGTCATCGTTCTGCGCGGAAGTGTCATTGCCGGCGTCGGACCAGCTCTGCCAGCGCTGGCGGCAGTCGTCATCGGCGCACTGATACAGGCCGGTCTTGTCGTCGAAGACGAAACGGTAGCGTTGCTTGTCGCCGCCGACGCTCAGCTGCAACGGATAATAGCCGTCGCCGGATCCGGCTTCGACGCGGTAGTCGAAACGCTGCTCGGCATCGCTCGGCAGCTTGCCGAACAGCTCGCCGCCGATGTTCTCGATCTGATCCTTGCGCGCGGCCAACAGCAGCGGCTCGCCGCGCCGGCTCGTCATGCCCTCCAGCAACCAGCCCATGTCGCCCTTGCCATTCAACTGCAGCAGCCGGACATCGGACGGCGCCTTGCGGGCGTCGTCGATGAAGGACACCATCCGGGTGCTGGCGATCAGTTCATGGCTGTCGCCATTGGCGATGGCCGCGCCCAGCGCGCTCCAGAGATCGAGGCCGCCGGTCTCGGTTTGCACAGTGTGGCCGTCGGCGCCGGCCAGCAGATACAGGCGCGGGCCGGCGGCGCTGTCGACGCGGTCCAGCTGCACGGGCTTCATGCAGTAGTCGGCGTCGCTGTCGTTATTGGCCCAGCAATGCTGCTTGCCGTCGTAGGCGTCATGGCCGTACAGCTTGTCCATCAGTTCGGCGGCCAGCCGGCGATTCTGCTCGCTGCCCAGGTCCAGCCGCTCGGCGCGGCCATTGCTCTGATGCAGCACGCGGTAGGCGGCGAATATCAGGCCCAGCAGCAGCACGCCGACGATCGCCAGCGCGATCCAGTGTTTCTTGTTGAATTTCACGGAATATCCTTGGAAAATCTTTGGCCAGCGCGGCCGCAGGCTTGCGGCCGTCTGTTCTTACTCGCCGCCGCAGCCGCCGGGCTGGGTGGCGATGTTCTTCAGATGCGCGTACTGGCTGCCGTCCCAGCGCCACACCGCTTCGCAGAAGCCGTTGCTGGACAGGCGCAAGTCGTAGCGGCCGTTGTTGAGGTCGCCGGTCACCACGGTCTTGCTAGCCGGCACGCCCAGGTTGGCGCGCAGGTGGCCGTCTTCGCCGCGGATGAACAGCCACATGCTCTGGCCGGTGGTGCCGGAAGTGCAGGCGCTGCCGCCTTCCAGCCACAGTTCGTTGTGGCTGTCCTTTTCGTCGCTCGGGTAGGAAGCGCTCAGCTTGAACGGCTGCCGGCATTGCTCGGTGACGAAGCCCCAGTTGTCCTGATCCTTGACCACATAGCTCGCGCCCAGCGCCGCCAGCACGTCCTTCAGGTCGGCGGCGGACAGCTTGTTGCCGTCGTCGAACAAGGCGGCGTTGGCGTCGGCCGGCGGCTGCGCCGGCTGCTCGCCGTCATCGTCGTCGGCCGCCGGCTCCTGATATGCCGGAATGCCCTGTTGCTTGCGGCAGGCCTGGTCGGCGCAGACGTAATGCCACGCCTTGTGGTCAAAGACGAAACGGAAGCTGGCCGCCGTTTTGTCCTTGTCCTGTTTCACCGTCAGCAACAGCGGGTAGACCTTGGCATCGGCCTTGGACGCGTCCGGCCGGTAGTCGAAGCTCAGCTCCTCCGACATGCCTTCGCTCTTGCCGAACAAGTCGCCGCTGATCTCCACCACCTTCTTGCCCTTGGGCGCGAACAGCTGCGGGAAACTGGCGGAAATTCCCTGATGCATGTCGCCGCCCTCGGCGAACCAGGCCATATAGCCGGTCGCCGACAAGGGCAGCAGCTTCACCTCGCTGGGCGCGCTGGCGAATCCGTTGGTAAAGGGCAATTCCCGGTCGCCGGCGATCAATTCCTGAGTCTTGGCATTGATCACGAAAGCGCCGACCAAGGCCTGCGAGTCGGCATGGCTGGCATCCGGGAAGCTGCCGCCGGCGAACAGATAGAGCCGCTCCTCGCCTTCTGCCTGCACACGGTCCAAGGCCAACGGCTTCATGCAGTAGGTGACGGTTTCTTCCCCGCCATTGCCGGCGTCGATGTTCCAGCAGCCCTGCTTGCCATCGCGCGCGTCCCGGCCATACATCTTGTCCATGATGTCGTCGGCCAGTTGCTTCCCTGGTTCCCCATCCAGCGCCAGCCGCTCCACCTGCACCGCCTGGTGCGCTTTCCAATATTTCCAACCGCCGAAGCCGACTGCGATCAGCAATAGCGCGCCGCCTGCCAGCAACGCGAGTTTTTTCTTGTTTCCCATAATGGTCTTAACCCGGATGGCTTGATGCCAATTGAAAAAATACTCGTCAGTAAATTTGACTTGTCATTCTATCAGGCCAAGTGAGGGGCGTGGCTTGACTGGCGAACGGACAGGGCAGGCAGGACGGCTGGAAAACGAAACGGCGGCCCGCGCCGCCGTTCCGCTAGAGATCGGCGCCGTCGCAGCCGCCGCTCTGGGTGGGAATGTTCAACAGATGGACGAAGGCCTTGCCGTTCCAGCGCCACAGCCGGTCGCAGAAACCGGCCGAGCCGACGCGCAGGTCATGCACGCCCGCCGACACGTCGCGGGTGCGGCGCACATCGGCGGCCGGCATGCCCAGATTGGCGCGCAGGCGGCCATCGTCGCCGCGGACAAACACCCAGACCGACGCGCCGGCCGCGCCCGAAGTGCAACCGTCGCCGCCGCGCACCCACAGCTGCTCCTGGCCGCCGTCGCGCTCGAAATGGGCGTCCAGCGGATAGGGCGCGTCGCAGCCGTTCTGGCCGACGAAGCCGGCCGCGCCGTCCTCGGCGACGTAGCGCATGCCCAATTGGCCCAGCACGTCTCGCAGATCGGCGTCGGACAACTTGCGGCCGCGGCCGAACAGCGCTTCGTTGGCGTCGGCCGCCGGCGCTTGCTGGGCGTTTGCCACCCGCTCCGGCCGCGTCGGCAGACCGGCGCGCACCCGGCAGTCGACATCGGCGCAAACATATTCCCAGCGGCGGCGGTCGAAACGGAAATCGAAACTGGCCAACTGCTTGTCCTTGCCGTCGCGGACGACCAGCGACAGCGGGTAGACCCGGCCGCCGCGCTGGGCGCTGTCCAGCTGGTAGGCGAACTTCAGCCCGGCGACGGCATCGGCGTCGCGGCCGAATACCTCGCCGCCTATCGCCACCACCTCGTCGCCCCTGGGCGCGTAAAACTGCGGAAACTCCTCGACGCCGGCGCGGCCGGCCGCGAACCAGCCCATATAACCGTCTCCGGACAATTGCAGCAACTGCACCTGCTCCGGGCCGGCGGCCTTCTGGTTGAGAAAATCCAGCTCCCGGCTGCCGGCGATCGGCGCCAGGGTATCGGCGTCGGCGACGAAAGCGCCGACCATGCCGCCGCGCTCCTCGTCGCGCGCGCCATCCTTGCCGCCGCCGGCGAACAGGTACAGCCGGCGCTCGCGGCCGATCGCGGCGCGGTCCAGCGCCAGCGGGCGCAGGCAGTAGTCGCCGCCGTCCTCGCGCAGGTAATGCCAGCAATCCCGCCGCGCGTCATGCTGCTCGCTGCCGTAGGCCCGGTTCATCAGGCTGGCCGCCAGTTCGCGCCCGGGCGCGGCCGCCAATGCCAGCCTTTCCACTTTGATCTGGTCGCCGCCCCTCAGCAGCCAGCCGACGGCCAGGGTCGCGGCCGCCAGCGCGCACGCGCCCGCGGCCAGGCGCAGCCTGGTCTTCCTTTCCATCCACATCCCCCTTGAACCACAATGTCCCGCAGGCCTGATCGGCCGGTATCGTTTTTGCAATGCACGGGAATTTTACCAATTCGGCCGGATTTCTTCAGCGCAATAAAAAAGGGAGCCTGGGCTCCCTTGTCCGCCGCCGCTGCCGCGTCAGATGCGCGCGAAGGCGCGGCCGGCTGCGGCGATGGTCTGCTCTATCATCTCGTCGCTGTGGGCGATGGAGACGAAGCCGGCCTCGTAGGCCGACGGCGCGAAGTAGATGCCCTCATCCAGCATCGCGTGGAAGAAGCGCTTGAAGGCCTCGATGTCGCAGCGGGTGGCTTCGGCGTGCGACTTCGGCGCCGCGGCGCTGAAGTAAAAGCCGAACATGCCGCCGACGCTGTCGCTGGACAGCGTGACGCCCGCCTGCCGCGCCGCTTCGGCCAGGCCCTGCGCCAGCCGCGCGCTGCGCCGGCCCAGGGTGTCGTGGAAGCCGGGCTGCTGGATCAGCTTCAGCGTGGCGAGGCCGGCGGCCACCGACAGCGGATTGCCGGACAGCGTGCCGGCCTGGTAAACGGTGCCCAGGGGCGCGATCTTGCCCATGATGTCGGCGCGGCCGCCGAAAGCCGCCAGCGGCATGCCGCCGCCCACCACCTTGCCCAGCGTGGTGAGGTCGGGCTTGACGCCGTGCAGGCTCTGCGCGCAGCCCAGCGCCACGCGGAAGCCGGTCATCACCTCGTCGTAGATCAGCACCGCGCCGTGCCGCTCGGTCAGGCTGCGCAGCGTTTTGACGAACTCGGCCGACGGCTGGATCAGGTTCATATTGCCGGCGATCGGCTCCAGGATCACGCAGGCGATCTTGTCGCCGATCTCGGCGAAGGTGCGCGACAGCTGCTCGACATCGTTGTACTGCAGCACCAGCGTGTGTTGGGTGAAATCGGCCGGCACGCCGCCCGACGACGGGTTGCCGAAGGTCAAGAGGCCGGAGCCGGCCTTCACCAGCAGGCTGTCCGAATGGCCGTGGTAGCAGCCCTCGAACTTGACGATCAGGTCGCGGCCGGTGAAGCCGCGCGCCAGGCGGATGGCGGTCATCGTCGCCTCGGTGCCGGACGACACCAGCCGCACCTGCTCGATCGACGGCAGTAGCTTGCAGATTTCCTCGGCGATCACCACTTCGCCCTCGGTCGGCGCGCCGAAGGACAAGCCGCCGACAGCGGCGTCCTGCACCGCCTTCACCACCTCCGGATGGGCGTGGCCGACGATGGCCGGGCCCCAGGAGCCGACGTAATCCAGATACTGTTTGCCGTCGGCATCCCAGAAATAGGCACCTTCGGCGCGGGCGACGAAGCGCGGCGTGCCGCCGACCTGGCCAAAGGCGCGCACCGGCGAGTTGACGCCGCCGGGGATCACTTTCTTGCCACGTTCGAACAGTTCCAGATTGCGGGACATGGATTTTCCTTGTCTGGCGGCGTCAGCCGCGAAATGAGAGGGCGCGGCGGCGCAGATGGGGCCGTCGTGATGCCGCCATTTTACCCGAGTGGCGGTCTCGATGGGTGGCGTGTGGATAAGATTGAAAAAACGGGATTGCTGTGGATAAGTGAGGCATCCCTATCCTGCGGGGCGTCAAAGAAGAGCGGTCCCGCCGGCGCAGGGACGGAGTGGATCGGCTCCGGAACAAGCGCCTTTGCGGCGAAGGGGGGCGGAGGTGGACGAATGCCGCCGCCAGCCGATGGCGATTCAGGAAGCGATGCCGCTAGAGCCGCGGCCGGGAAAACGGTAAAGTCGGGCCCGCATTGGATACTTTGGAGTTTGGCATGGCCAAGTTGGCTCGTTGGGGTCTGTTTTCGCTGTTTGGCATCTATGCCTTGATCTCCCCGCTTTATTTTCGTCAGGTCTTTCATCTGACCGATCTCGGGGCGATGTCGGTGCTGATGCTGGCGCGGGAGCTGTTTTTGTACCTGCTCGGTTCTTTGAGCTTGCTGATCGCGATATGGCAAAGCCGCTCAAGCCATGCGCGGGGCAAGTTCTGCTATCTGGCAGCCGCTTTGCTACTAGCGGTGACGGCGATCATGATAGGGCTGTCTTATTATCGGGCGATATATATGCTGGGAGGATGCTCGATTGCCGTGATGGGCTTTGGGCTGAGCCTGGCGCATCGACCGGAGCATGCGCCGGCCTAGTCTTGCATGCCGGCAGCCGACGCCGCGTCAGCGGCGGCTGCCCGTTCCCGCACTACCAGCGCGTGTAGGGCTGCTTGGACAGATAGGCGTTGGTGTAGCGGCCGTCATGGGTGACTTCCTCGCCCACCCACGCCGGCTTGGCGAACGGCGTGTCCTCGCTAGGCAGCTCGATCTCGGCCAGCACCAGGCCGGCGTTGTCGCCGAAGAATTCGTCCACTTCCCAGACGAAGCCGCCATGCTCGATGCGGTGGCGCAGCTTGTCCACCACCATCGGGCACATCGCCGCCATGATGGTCTGGGCGTCGGCCAGCGGAATCGGGTATTCGAACTCATGGCGGCTGACATCGCTGATATTGCCTTTCAGCGTCAGCCAGGCTTGCTGGCCCACCACGCGCACGCGCACGGTGCGCTCCTTCTCCACCGACAGATAGCCCTGGCGGTACTGCACCGCCGGCGCCAGGCCGCGCCAGGCGTCGCCGCTCACCACGAAGCGGCGTTCGATTTCCAGTCCCATTCATTCATTCCTTTGTTTTGGCCGGCGCCGCCGGCGGGCAAGCCGCCTGCGGCTCCAGGTAAAAAGTGAGGCTGCTGCGCTGCGGCTCCACGCCGGGCGCATGGCCATAGGGGTAGACCAGCAGCGGCAAGCCGCCCAGCAGCTGGCGGCCGCCCTCCAGCGCCAGCTGGCTGTCCAGCTGTTGCGCGCCAGCCTCGTCGCGCCAGCTCAGCCGGAAGCTGAGCAGCGGGTGCGGATGGTTGCGCAGCGCCTGCAGCCGGCCGCTCACCTCCAGCGCCGCGCCGTCGCGCTGCTGATCGGCGCCGAAGCCGCCGTCGGCGGCCAGGCACAGCGGCAGTTGCCGCACGACTTCGCCGTCGCGCTCCACGCTCAGCAGCAGCGCCGGCGGCAAAGCGGCCGCGGCGGCGGCCTGAACCAGCCAGCCGGCCAGCAACGGCCCGGCAAACCATGCGCGCCTCATCGCAACGCTCCCATCAGAACGGCTTGACCACCACCAGGATCACCACCGCCAGCAACACCAGCACCGGCAGCTCGTTGAACACGCGGAACCAGACATGGCTCTTGCGGTTGCTGCGGGTGAGGAAGTCGCGGCCCAGCTTGGCGCAATAGCCGTGATACGCCGCCAGCACGCCCACCAGCGCCATCTTGGCGTGCAGCCAACCGCCGCCGATGCCGAAATCCAGCCACAGCGCGAGGCCGGTGCCCACCGCCAGCACCGCCAGCGGCGTCATGAAGCGGAACAGCTTGCGCGCCATCTGCAGCAGGCGGTCGTATTCCGCCGGCTGCTGCGCCATCGCCAGGTTGACGAAGATGCGCGGCAGGTAGAACAGCCCGGCGAACCAGGACACCACGAAAAAGATATGGAAGGCTTTCAGATACAGATAACTCATGGGGTTTCCTTGTGGAGGCGGATGGGCGCGCGGCCCGCCGCCTCATTGCCAGGCCAGGCGCTGGCTTTTGGGCAGCTTGCTCAGCGCCAGTTCGCGCGAGCGGGCGATGCCCGCGCGGATGTCGTCCGGCGACAGCGCCTCGGTGGACAACACCTGGATCCAGCGCGCCCGCGCCAGGTAAGGCGCCGGCCGCGCGCCGGGCAGGCCGGACAGCGTCAGGAAGTCGTCGTCGGCCACCTTGTAGCTCAGGCCGTCGCCGCCGCAGGCCAGGAACATCTTGCCGCCGATCGACACCACCCGCACGCCGCCCCATTTGACGTCGAAAACGGCGCCGGGCAGCCCGCGGGCGTAGCCCAGCATGTCGTCGAGGAAGGCGGCGGACAGGACCATCGCTCAGCCCTTTTTCGGCGCGGCCAGGTACAGCGGCCATACCTGCGGGATGTGGGCCTGCAGGTCGCGGATGCGGGTGGGGCCGGACGGGTGGGTGGACAGAAACTCCATGCCGCCGCCGTTGCCGGCCGCCTGCATCTTCTGCCACACGTTCACCGCCGCGTTGGGGTCGTAGCCGGCGCGCGCCATCAGTTCCAGCCCCATGATGTCGGCCTCGGACTCCATGGTGCGGCTATGCGGCTTGCTCAGCGTCACGTCGGTCACCAGCGAAGCCAGTTTCAGCTGGTCGGCGCTGAAGCCGGCCAGCGCGCCCACCAGCGACAGGCCGGCCTGCTGCGCGTATTCCTGGCTCATGCTCTCGCGGGTGTGCTCGCGCAGCGCGTGCGAGATCTCATGGCCGATCACCGCCGCCAGCTCGGCGTCGGTCAGCTTCAGCTGGCTGACCAGGCCGGAGTAGACCATGATCTTGCCGCCGGCCATCGCGTAGGCGTTCATGTCGTCGGTAGCGAGCACGTTCACCTCCCAGGGCCAGCCCCGGGCGTCGACGCGGAAGGCCGGCGTCTGCGCGATCAGCCGCTGCGACACGCGCCGCACCCGCGCGGTCAGCGCGGCGTTGGTGTTGAGCCGGCCGGCGGCGCGCGCCTCGCCCAGCTGCTGCGCGTACGCCTTGGCCGACATCTGCGCCACTTCCTGGCTGGACAGCAGCATGCTCTGGCTGCGGCTGACGCCGACCGCGCCGCCGCCGGTGGTGCTGACCTGGGCGCAAGCCGCCAACAGCGCCGCCAGCGCGGCGCCGGACAGCCATCGTTTCCATTGCGTGGACATCGCGGTCAGATCTCCACCATCTGGAAATCGTCCTTGCGCGCGTCGCAATCGGGACAGGTCCAGTTGGGCGGCAGGTCTTCCCAGCGGGTGCCGGGCGGGATGCCGTCTTCCGGCCGGCCGGCTTCCTCGTCGTAGATGAAACCGCAGATCAGACACATCCAAGTACGCATCGCTTCGCCCTCGTGTTCGGATAAAATGAACATTCTAAATCGTGCCACCGCAATAAAACAAAAGAGGTTAGCCCTTGACCACTCCTCCCTCCCCTCCCGTGGTACTGACCCTGGCCGGTTCCGACCCCTCCGGCGGCGCCGGCATCCAGGCCGACATCCTGACGCTGGCCAGCCTGGGCTGCCATCCGCTGTCGGTGATCACCGCCATCACGGTGCAGGACACCGTCGGCGTCAACGACCTGATGGTGCTGGACGCGGACTGGGTCAACGACCAGGCCCGCTTCCTGATGGAAGACATGCCGGTGGCCGCGTTCAAGATCGGCATGCTGGGCAGCGTGGAAAACGTCGCCGTGGTGGCGCAGCTGCTAGCCGACTACCCCGACATCCCGGTGGTGCTGGACCCGGTGCTGGCCAGCGGCGGCGGCCACGAACTGGCCGACGAGGACTTGATAGGCGCGATGCGCGACATACTGATTCCGCAGGTGTCGATCCTGACGCCCAACAGCCTGGAGGCCCGCCGGCTGGCCAGCAACGACCCGGACGACGACGAAGAACTGACGCTGGACCAGTGCGCCGAGCGCATCCTGGCGCTGGGCTGCCCCTATCTGTTGATAACCGGTACCCACGAAAATACCAAGGAAGTCGTCAACAGCCTGTACAGCCCGGACGGCGTGGTACGCGCCGACCACTGGGAGCGGCTGCCCGGCAGCTATCACGGCTCCGGCTGCACGCTGGCGTCCGCCATCGCCGGCATGCTGGCCACCGGCCTGCTGCTGCCGGAAGCGGTGCGCGAGGCGCAGGAATACACCTACCAGACCCTGCTCAACGGCTTCCGCCCCGGCATGGGCCAATTCCTGCCCGACCGCATGTTCTGGGCGCGCGGCGACGACGAGGACAGCGATGGCAAACCGGATTGAGGGGCTGTACGCGGTCACGCCCGACGGCTGCGACAGCGAAAGGCTGCTGGAACTGGCGGCGGCGGCGCTGGAGGGCGGCGCGCGGGTGCTGCAATACCGCGACAAGAGCCGCGACCCGGCGCGCCGGCTGTGGCAGGCCAATCTGCTGGCCAGCCTGTGCCGCGGCCGCGGCGCCGCCTTCATCGTCAACGACGACATCGAATTGGCGCTGGCGACCGGGGCGGACGGCATCCACCTGGGCCGCGACGACGGCGACATCGCCGCCGCGCGCGCGCGGCTGGGGCCGGCGGCCATCATAGGCGCGTCCTGCTACGACCAGCTGGAGCTGGCGCGGCGGGCGGCGGCGGCCGGCGCCAGCTACGTCGCCTTCGGCGCGGTGTTTCCGTCGCAGACCAAGCCCGGCGCGGCGGCCGCGCCGCTGTCGCTGTTCGCCGAGGCGGCCGCGCTGCGGCTGCCGCGGGTGGCGATAGGCGGCATCACCGCCGCCAACGCCGGCCAGGCCATCCAGGCCGGCGCCGACGCCATCGCGGTGATAGGCGGCCTGTTCGACCAGCTGGACCCGGCCGCGGCGGCGCGGGAGCTGGCGGCGATGTTCCCGCAACCGGCGTAAGCCCGCGGCTTGGCGCCGTCCGCCCTTGCGGCCGCCGCATCCCAAAATGCTAAAATCGCCGCTTTACGCAAAACAAAGGCATGCCGCCCCGCGCCGCGCATGCCGAAGCAGAAAGCGCGATGTTGATGAAAACCGTGATGATGCCGCTGCTGGCGGCAACCCTGTTGAGCGCCTGCGGCAGCGGCGCGCCTCGCCTGCGGGAAGCGCCCGTTCTCCGCAACGCGCCTCCGGCCCGCTCGAAATCCTTTCCGGTGAAGATCGAGTCCAAATCCGCATTCACTTCCCGGAAAAAGCTGAATTTCGGCCCGCTGACCCTGTATCGGGTCAGGGACGCACGCGGCGCGATCAATCTGGTCGTATCCGGCAATCCGGGCTACAGCGTCGGCCAATGCATGACCTTGTGGCGTTCCGTCTCGGGCGCGCAGTGGGAGATGTACCATGACTACAGCAACGCCTACCCCAGGTTGACCCGGGCCAATGGCGATTGCTCGGCGTTGAAGATTGAGCCCAGCGGCAACGAGCGCTATTACTACACCCAGTACGACTGGAACTGGAATCAGATCGAGACCTTCATCCGCGACATCCAGCTGGGCAGGACCGAGGCCGAGCTCCTGTCGGAGCTGGGCGCGCCAGATGCCAGCTACGTCAACGGCAAAACCACTTACCTGAGCTACACCCGCGCCTCGACATCCGTCTACGGCGACGTGCAAAACGGCTCCGGCGGCTTCAGCAGCCGGCAGAACTTCTGCAAACGCACGTTCATGGTGCAGGCCGGGATCATCGTCAATTACACGCTGGAAGGCAACGACTGCCGCCTGAAATGACCGCAGCGCCTACAGCAGGCTGATATCCGCCAGCCGGTAGGTGGCGCCGCGGTCTTCCTGGCAGAACACCCGCGCCTGGATTCGGACCGCGCGGCCCTTGAAGCGGGCCATGCCCGGCTGGCTCAGCGCCAGGCTGGACAGGCGCTGGCCGCCGCAAGCCGCGCCGTCGTCGAAGCGCAGCGGCCGCGCCAGCTTCAGGTGATAAGCCTGGAAAAACGTGCCCTCGGCCTTGCTGCCGGTGTGCAGCGGCCCGACCACGGTGCCGCTGAGGATGATGGGAGCGGCGGCGTCGCCGGCCGGGTGGACAGGCTGGCCGGCGCCATGGCCGGCCAGGCTGAAAGCCAGCAGGACGCCGGCCAGCAAGGTACTGCGCAACTTACACATCCCGATGATTCTTCTTCAGTCCGTTGTTTTTGTCTGACTTGGCCCGCCATTTCAGCAGCCGGCATCCTGTCCGACAATCGGGGAAATCCCGACTGTGGCGCCAGGCAAACAAAACCCCCGCGCGAGGCGGGGGCGGATCAGGGAAACCGACGGCGCGGCGGCTCAGGCGTTGGCCTTGCGGTACAGCTGGATCAGCCGGCTGGTGGAGCTGTCGTGCGCGGCCAGCGGCAGCTTGCCGGTCAGCTCGCCGTGAATGGTCTTGGCCAGCTGCTTGCCCAGCTCCACGCCCCATTGGTCGAAGCTGTTGATGTGCCAGATCACGCCCTGGACGAAGATCTTGTGCTCGTACAGCGCGATCAATGAACCCAGGTTGCGCGGGTCCAGCCGGCTCATCAGCAGGGTGTTGGTCGGGCGGTTGCCGTCGAACACCTTGTGCGGCACCAATTCGTCCAGCGCCTCGCCCTTCAGGCCCTGCTCGGCCAGTTCGGCGCGCGCCTCGTCGGCGGTCTTGCCGCGCATGAAGGCCTCGGCCTGGGCGAACACGTTGGCCAGCAGGATCTCGTGGTGGCCCGGCAGGCTGGAACGGTTTTCCAGCGAGGCGATCAGGTCGATCGGCGAAATGTGGGTGCCCTGGTGCAACAGCTGGAAGAAGGCGTGCTGGCCGTTGATGCCGGTTTCGCCCCAGATGATCGGCGCGGTCTCGAAATTGACCGGCTGGCCGTCCAGCATGGTCTTCTTGCCGTTGGACTCCATGTCCAGCTGCTGGATGAAAGCCGGCAGCCGGTGCAGGTACTGGTCGTACGGCGCGATTACGTGCGAGCCGCCGCCGTAGTAGTTGATGTACCAGACGCCTATCATCGCCAGCAGCACCGGCATGTTCTGCTCGAACGGCGCGTTCTTGAAATGCTGGTCCATGATGTGGGCGCCGTTGAGGAGCTCGGTGAAGTTCTCCTCGCCCAGGTACAGCATGATGGGCAGGCCGATGGCCGACCACAGGCTGTAGCGGCCGCCCACCCAGTCCCAGAATTCGAACATATTGGCCGGGTCGATGCCGAAGTCGGCCACCGCCTTCTGGTTGGTGGACACCGCGACGAAGTGCTTGGCCACCGCCTTTTCGTCGCGCGCGCGCGCCACGAACCACTCGCGCGCGGTCAGCGCGTTGGTCAGCGTCTCCTGGGTGGTGAAGGTCTTGGACTCCACCACGAACAGCGTGGTCTCCGGATGCACCTTCTTCAGCGTTTCCTTCAGCTGCGCGCCGTCGACGTTGGAGACGAAGTGCATGTTCAGCCGCGGATGGCCGAAGGGCTTCAGCGCGCTGCAGACCATCAGCGGGCCGAGGTCGGAGCCGCCGATGCCGATGTTGACGATGTCGGTGATCGGCTGATTGGTGTAGCCCAGCCAGTCGCCGGAGCGCACCGCGTGGGAAAACCGGCCCATCCGCTCCAGCACCGAGTTCACCTTCGGCATCACGTCCTCGCCGTCGACCAGGATCGGCGAGTTGGTGCGGTTGCGCAGCGCCGCGTGCAGGACCGCGCGGTTCTCGGTGCGGTTGATCTTCTCGCCCTTGAACATCGCCTTGATCTTGGCCGGCAGGCCGGCTTCGCGCGCCAGCTGCATCAGGCCCAGCAAGGTGGCGTCGGTGATGCGGTTCTTGGAATAGTCGAGGAACAGGCCGCCCACTTCCAGCGAATAGCGCTCGGCCCGCTCCGGATCGGCGGCGAACAGCTCGCGCATGTGCAGGTGCCTGGCCTCGGCGAAATGGTCCCACAGGGCCTGCCAGGCCGGCAGTTCGGTCAGTTCACTCATGACGTATGTCCTATTCCGGTTGTCTATTGTCCAGCCTGCGGTTCTTCAGGCTGTGCTTGGTCTTTTCCAGCTGGCGGATCAGGCCCGGGCCGCGGCGCAGCGCCACGCTCACCGCCAGGATGTCGATCTGCACCAGGTGCACGATGCGCGAGATCATCGGGCTATAGGTTTCATTGTCTTCCAGCGTGTCGGCGATCAAGGACACCGTGGCGCGGCGCGCCAACGGCGAGCCGCTGGTGGTCAGCGCGATCACCTTGGCGCCGGCGGCGATGGCCACGTCCACCGCTTCCAGCAGCTCCATGGTGCGGCCGGAGCTGGAAATGGCCACCAGCACGTCCTCCGGCCCCAGCACCGACGCCGCCATCATCTGGATGTGGGTGTCGGAATAGGCGACGGTGGGAATGCCGAAGCGGAAGAATTTGTGCTGGGCGTCGGCGGCGATGATGCCGGAGTTGCCCAGGCCGTAGAATTCGATGCGGTTGGCGTCGGTCAGCAGCCGCACCGCGGCTTCTATCGCCTGCGGATTGACGTCGTTGCGGCACTTGAGCAGCGCCGACACGGTGTTGTCGAACACCTTGGCGACGATTTCCGAGGTCGGGTCCTCCGGACGCACGCTGGAGTGGACGTAGGGCACGCCGGTCACCAGGCTGCCGGCCAGCTTCAGCTTGAAGTCGGGCAGGCCGGAGCAACCGACGGTGCGGCAGAAACGGATCACGGTGGGCTGGCTGACGCCGGCGTTGCGCGCGATGTCGGCCACCGCGGCCTGGATCACGGTGTAGGGTTGTTCCAGCACCAGCTCGGCCACCTTGCGCTCGGCCGAAGACAGCGTCTCCAGTTGGCCTCGGATGCGATCAAGCATGCATGTCTCCTGCAAAGCCGCCTCGAGGAGGGGTGGAGGCATCCACCGGGGCATGGTCGCTGCGCGACGCCAGATGGGCCGCCAGATGGGCGGCCACGCCCGGCAGGGCCGGGTAGGCGCTGGTAATCAGATAAACCGGGATGGCGGCGAGATAGGCCGACATCCGTCCCTTGTCCTCGAAACGGCGGCGAAATGGGGATTGTTCAAAAAAACCGCTCAGACGCGGCACAATACCACCACCTATATATACCCCGCCATGGGCACCGAGGGTCAAGGCCAGGTTTCCGGCCGCCGAACCGAGGATGCCGCAGAAGATTTCCAGCGCTTCGCGGCAGCGCAGGCAGCGCGCCGACAAGCCCAGCGCGCTGATTTCGGCCGCGCCGCGCGGCTCGGCGCTTTCGCCGTCGCGCGCGCTCAGCGCCTGGTATAGCAATTCCAGGCCGGGGCCGGACAGCAGCCGCTCATAGGAGACATGGCCGAAGCGCGCGGCGGCGTAGCGCCAGATGCCGGCTTCGCGCTCGTCGGCCGGCGCGAACGAGGCGTGGCCGCCTTCGCCGGACAGCGCGCGCCAGCCGCCGGCATGCGGCACCAGCGCCGACATGCCGAGGCCGGTGCCGGGGCCGATCAGCGCCAGCGGCGCGTCGGCGCGGGCCGCGCCGCCGCCTATCTGCTCCAGCTCGGCGCGCGGCAGCCCGGGCAGGGCCAGCGCCAGCGCGGTGAAATCGTTGAGCAGCAGCAAGGTGGCGAAGCCCAGCGCCTGGCGGGTGGCCTCGATCGAAAACGCCCAGTGGCAGTTGGTCATCGCCACCCAGTCGCCGTTCAGCGGATTGGCGATGGCGATGGCGGCGTGGGCGACGCGGCGCGCGCCCACCTGGGCCAGATAGCTTTTCAGCGCGTCTTCCAGCGTCGGGTACTGCGCGTTGGCCAGCACCAGGATGTCTTCTATCACCCCGGGGCCGGTTTCCAGCGCGAAGCGGGCGTTGCTGCCGCCGATGTCGGCCAGCAGCCGCGGCCAGGCTTCAGGCAGACCAGTAGACATCGAGCGGCGCCTTGTCCTGGGCCAGGAAATGGCTGATCGGCAGCGCGTCGTCGCGGCCGCGGGCGGCGGCTTCCAGCACCTCGCGCTTTTTCGCGCCCTGGATCGACAGGATCAGGCAGCCGGCCTGCAGCAGCGCGGCGTAGCTCATCGACACGCGGCGGTGCGGCGCGGCCGGCGGCGTCACCGCCAGCAGCGGGCGGCTGCCTGCCGGGTCGAGGCCGGCGGCCAGTTCGGCGGCGGCGGGGAACAGCGAGGCGGTGTGGCCGTCCTCGCCCATGCCCAGCACCGCGACGTCGGGCGCGATGAATTCATGGCAATCGGCCGCCACTTCGGCGTCGATGTCGGCGGCGGCGCGCACCAGCGGCAAGAAGCGCGCCGGCGCGGCGCGGTTTCGCAGCAGGTGTTGCCGCACCAGGCCGGCGTTGCTGTCCGGGTGGTCCGGCGCGACGAAGCGTTCGTCCACCAGGGTGACGGTGACGCGCGACCAGTCTATCGCCATCTCGCTGAGCAGCTGGAAAAACGGGATCGGCGACTTGCCGCCGGACACCGCCAGCACCGCCTGGCCGCGGCTGGCTATCGCGGCGGACAGCCGCGAAGCCACGCTGTTGGCCAGCGCGTCGGTTTGCTGCGCGGCGTCGGGGAATTCCAACCAGTTCATACGCGTACCTCGGTTGTGGCTTGCCAGGGCGGAAAACGGCTATGCGGATTTTCCGTCCTGGCGGTGTTTTCGTAAGGCGGAAGCCCGCCATGCGGGCGCTCCGCCATGTTCGGCGATGAAGATGAAAAAGGCGGAACGCCCCCTTTGGAGGCTTCCGCCCTGCCTCAACACTCCTCGTGCCAGCCTATGCCGTCGCGCGACAGCAGCGCGCTGGAGGCCGCCGGGCCCCAGCTGCCGGCGGTGTACTGCTTGGGCGGGGCGTTGTTGCTGCGGCTCCAGGTATCCATGATCGGCTCCACCCAGCGCCAGGCTTCGATCAGCTCGTCGCGGCGCATGAACAGCGCCAGCTTGCCGCGGATCACGTCCAGCAGCAGGCGCTCGTAGGCGTCGGCGCGGCGCACCTTGAAGGCCTTGTAGAAGTCCAGGTCCAGGTAGGCCGGCTGCAGGCGCATGGTGTCGCCGGGCTCCTTGGCCAGGAAGTACAGGCGGATGCTTTCCTCCGGCTGCAGGCGGATCACCAGCCGGTTGGCGGTGTGGCTGCCGCCCATCGGGCCGGTGAACAGCTGGTGCGGCACGTCGCGGAAATTGATGACGATTTCGGCCAGCCGCTCCTGCATCCGCTTGCCGGTGCGCAGGAAGAAGGGCACGCCGGCCCAGCGCCAGTTGTCGATCTCGGCCTTGAGGGCGACGAAGGTTTCAGTCTGGCTGCCGGCCGGGATGCCGTTCTCGTCCTGGTAGCCGACCACCGGCTGGCCGCCGATGGCGCCGGCCTTGTACTGGCCGCGCACGGTTTTGGCGGCGACGTCCTGCTCGGTGAACGGCCGCAGCGCCTTCAGCACCTTCAGCTTCTCGTCGCGCACCGCGTCGGCTTCCATATTGGCCGGCGGCTCCATCGCCACGATGCACAGCAGCTGCAGCAGGTGGTTTTGCACCATGTCGCGCAGCGCGCCGGTGCCGTCGTAGAAATCGCCGCGGCTGCCCACCCCCAGCTCCTCGGAGATGGTGATCTGCACGTCGTGTATCCACTCGCGGCGCCACAGCGGCTCGAACAGCGCGTTGGCGAAGCGGATCGCCATCAGGTTCTGCACCGACTCCTTGCCCAGATAGTGGTCGATCCGGTACAGCTGCTCTTCCTTGAAGAAGCGCGCGACGTCGTCGTTGATCTCGTTGGACGACTCCAGATCGGTGCCCAGCGGCTTTTCCAGCACCACCCGCACATTGGGGCGGTTCAACCCCACCGCCGCCAGGTTGTCGCAAATGCCGGCGAACAGATTGGGCGCGGTGGCCAGGTAACAGACCACCACCTTGCCGCTGTCGCCGCCGACTTTTTCCGCCAGCGCCGGGAAGTCGGCCGCCTGCGAGGCGTCCACCTTCAGGTAGTCGATGCGGGCGCAGAAGCTTTGCCAGGCGGCGTCGTCGAAGTGGCTCTTGATGTGGATGCGGGATTGTTTCTCGACGGAAGCCAGGTAGTCGTCGCGGCTCAGGTCCTTGCGGCCCAGCGCCAGGATGCGGCCCTGCTCGTTGAGCAGGCCGGCGGCGTGCGCCTGGTACAGCGAGGGCAGCAGCTTGCGCATCACCAGATCGCCGGCGCCGCCGAACAGCACCATGTCGAAGGCCGGGGTAGGGGTAGAACGGGTCTCCATCCTGATCTTCCATCTCGAAGTGTATTAGATGTAGTTATATTACCATTCGATACCGCGCTGTCTATGCCGGAACCCCGCAAGTGGCCGCTTTTGCAACACCTTTTGCCCTGGCTCAACAATCGGGAAATTCCGCTGGAAATCTCAAGCGGGAAAGCGGATAGTCACGCTAGGCCGCCGTCGGCGGCGCGTAGCGCGCCTTGCATTTTGCGTGTAGTAAAACTACTATCGGCTTCAATTCATCACGGAACGTCATCATGGCCTTGCATCCCACCCTGTCCGCCGTTACCGACCGCATCGTCCAGCGCAGCCAAGCGCGCCGCAGCGCCTATCTCGCGCGCGCGCGCGCCGCCGCCCAGCAGGGCCGGGTGGAGCGGGCCCATTTGTCGTGCACCAATCTGGCCCACGCCTTCGCGGCGATGCCGGACAATATGAAAATCCATCTGAAGGAAGAGCACCGCCCCAATCTGGCGATTGTGTCTTCCTACAACGACATGCTGTCGGCCCACCAGCCGCTGCAGGCCTTCCCGGCCTGGCTGAAAGAAGCCGCGCTGGCGGCCGGCGCCACCGCCCAATTCGCCGGCGGCGTTCCGGCGATGTGCGACGGCGTCACCCAGGGCCAGGCCGGCATGGAGCTGTCGCTGTTCAGCCGCGACGTCATCGCCATGAGCACCGCGGTGGCGCTGAGCCACCAGATGTTCGACGCCGCGCTCTACCTGGGCGTGTGCGACAAGATCGTGCCCGGCCTGATGATAGGCGCGCTGACCTTCGGCCACCTGCCGGCGCTGTTCGTCCCGGCCGGCCCGATGACCACCGGCATCGCCAACGACGACAAGGCCAAGGTGCGCCAGCTGTACGCCGAGGGCAAGGTGGGCCGCGACGCGCTGCTGGAATCGGAGTGCCAGTCCTACCATGGCCCCGGCACCTGTACCTTCTACGGCACCGCCAACTCCAACCAGATGCTGATGGAGATCATGGGCCTGCACCTGCCGGGCGCCGCCTTCGTCAACCCTAACACCGCGCTGCGCGAGGCGCTGACCCGCGCCGCCGCCGTCCAGGCCGCCAAGATCGCCGCCCAGGGCGAGCAGTTCACCCCGGTGGGCGAGATGATCGATGAGAAATCCATCGTCAACGCCATCGTCGGCCTGCTGGCCACCGGCGGCTCCACCAACCACACCATGCACATCGTCGCCATCGCCCGCGCCGCCGGCATCGACATCAACTGGGACGATTTCGACGAACTGTCGGCCGTCATCCCGCTGCTGGTGCGCGCCTACCCCAACGGCAAGGCCGACGTGAACCACTTCCACGCCGCCGGCGGCATGGGCTTCGTGATCCGCGAACTGCTGGCCGCCGGCCTGCTGCACGAAGACGTGGGCACGGTGATGGGCCGCGGCCTGTCGCATTACACCCGTGAGCCGTGGCTGGACAACGGCGAGCTGAAATGGCGCGACGCGCCGGCGATCAGCGGCGACGACAGCGTGCTGCGCCCGGCTTCCAACCCGTTCTCCGCCGACGGCGGCCTGAAGCTGATGGCCGGCAATATCGGCCGCGCGGTGATCAAGGTGTCAGCGGTGAAGCCGGAACACCGCGTGGTGGAAGCGCCGGCGGTAGTGTTCCACGACCAGAACGACATGCTGGCGGCGTTCAAGCGCGGCGAGCTGGAAAAAGACTTCGTCGCGGTGATCCGCTTCCAGGGTCCGCGCGCCAACGGCATGCCGGAGCTGCACAAGCTGACCCCGGCGCTGACCATCCTGCAGGAGCGCGGCTTCAAGGTGGCGCTGGTGACCGACGGCCGCATGTCCGGCGCGTCCGGCAAGGTGCCGGCCGCCATCCACGTGTCGCCGGAAGCGCTGTCCGGCGGCGCCATCGGCAAGGTGCGCGACGGCGACCTGATCCGCGTCGACGCGCATACCGGCGAGCTGGCCGCGCTGGTGAACGCCGCCGAATGGGCGGCGCGCGAACAGGTTCAGGCCGATCTGTCGCACAATGAATACGGCATGGGCCGCGAGTTGTTCGCCGGCTTCCGCCACACGGCCGACGAAGCCGAGGCCGGCGCGATGAGCTTCCGCCACCCGGCCTGGAACTGAGCCCGGCCCGCATGATTCAGCAAGGCGGCGCGGACCAAGCGCCGCCCGCCAACAGGAGAAATACATGGATGCTTTGACTGTACTGCGCCAGGGCCCGGTGGTTCCGGTGATCATCGTCAACGACGCCGCGGTGGCGGTGGACCTGGCCCGCGCGCTGGTGGACGGCGGCATCAAGGTGCTGGAAGTGACGCTGCGCACCAAGGCGGCGCTGGCGGCGATGCGCCGCATGCGCGACGAAGTGCCGGAAGCCATCGTCGGCGCCGGCACGCTGCGCAACCGCGCCCAACTGGAAGCGGCGGTGGACGCCGGCGCGCAGTTCGGCATCAGCCCCGGCTTCTCCGCCGAGCTGGCCTCGGCGGCGCGCGCGTCGCAGCTGACGCTGATCCCCGGCATCGCCACCCCGTCCGAAGCGATGTGGGCGCAAGACGAAGGCTTCAACACGCTGAAGCTGTTCCCGGCCGAGGCGGTGGGCGGCGTCAAGCTGCTGAAGTCGCTGGCCAGCCCCTTCCCGGACCTGCGCTTCTGCCCAACCGGCGGCATCGACATCAAGAAAGCGCCGGAATACCTGGCGCTGCCGAACGTGCTGGCCGTGGGCGGCAGCTGGCTGACGCCGGACGACGCCATCGCCGCCCGCGACTGGGGCCGCATCACCCAGCTGGCGCGCGAAGCGACCCAACTGGCGCGCGGCTAAACCCGCCCCCCAGCCCCATGCGACAGGCCGCCGGAGCACTCCGGCGGCCTGTTTGTCATTGCGCGGCGCTGGCCGGCGCAAGGCTGTGGATAAAGTGGTGGGTAACTTCTGGATAGCCTTTGGATAGCCTGTGGGTGGCGCGCAGGGGGCATGGCCACGCCGGTTCGATCTCATCTGCAAGGCGCTTCCCCCCGCAGGGGCGACGCGCCCTAGCATCTCACCCCAATGCCTCGGCCATTCTCTTCATGCTCGCGGCCACAATAAGATGATGAAACGGCGTCACCAGCGCCAGATACGTCCTCCCCAAGCCATTATGCGGCCGCACCAGCGTGCTCACGTGCAAACGCCCCGGCCGCCACTGCAACACCAGCCGGAAATCTAGATGGCGGTCGTCCTCGCCCAGCACCGCGTCGCGCTCGCCCAGGTACAGCACGCGGAACACGCCCAGTTGCTGGCCGACATGGAAGGGCTCGACCGGCGCCCCGCCAGTGTGGTTGGTTTGGTCAATCTTCAGGCCCAGCGGCGACACCAGCCGGTCGCGCAGCCGCATCAGCGCGCGGGCCCAGGGCGGCATCGCGCGGGAAAAGGCGCGCAACAAGTCGGCGGCGTCGGCCGCCGGCGCATCGGGCGGCAGCGGGACGCTGCAGCAGTCTTGCCAGGGATAGCGGCTGGCGGCGTCGGTTAGCGGCGGAATGGCGGAAAAATCGTGATGGACAGACATGGAGGCCTCCCTGGCTAGAGATGAGCACAGCATGCCGAACCGCGGCGGGGCCGTCTTGAAGCGAAACGACGCGCGTCAGGCGCGCAGGCCGGGTTCGGCGCACATCCGCAGAATAGCCTCTCTGGGCAAGCGGTACAGCCGCAGCGCCGGGTCGTCGCCCAGTCCCTGGACATAGGCCGACGGCGTGCGGCCGGCGAAGCGGACGAAATCGCGGTGCAGATGGGCCTGGTCGGCGTAGCCGGCGGCGGCGGCCACATCGGCCCAGTCAGGCGACGGCGTCCAGCGGGCGTGCAGCAATAAGCGGTTCAGCCGCGCCTGCGGCCGAAAGGCGCGCAGACTCTGGCCGGCGCCGGCGCGGAAGCGGCGTTCGAACTGCCGGAGGCTGAGGCCGAAATGCGCGGCCAGCTCATCCGCGCTGCGCCGGGGCCAGTCGGCCGGCAGCGCCAGCGTGGGCGCGCGCTGGCCGTGCCGGCCAGCCAGGCGGCTCAGCAGCGCCTGCGCCCGCGGAAGCGAGTCGTCGCCAACGGCATCGCCAAGCGGCGACAGCCAAGCCGGCGGCAGCAGGCTGTCCAAGGGCAGGTAGGCGTCGAATATCTCGCCGGCGGCGATGCCGAACAAGCGCGGCAATTGGCCAGGCTTGAGCCAGGCCATCAGGATGCGGGCGCCGGGCGAGGCCGCCAGCAGCCTGACGCCGGCGCTGCCGCCCAACAAGCCGGCCGGCGCCAACGCGCCGTGTTTGGCCAAATGGATGTCGCCGCCGGCGATGAACAGCAGCATCGGGTGCAGGGTGGCCGGCAGCAGCAGCGGGCCGCCGGGCAGCGCGATGTCCAGCATGTCGCCCAACAGCGCGGCCAGGCCGGGCGGCGGCGGATGGAGCGCAGGGAGCGGCGGGTGGGTCATGGCGGCCGGCGCGAAATAGACTGGCGTCATTGTGTCGCCATCGCGGCCGGCCGGTCAATCCGCAGGCCGGGCGCAGAAACGCCCCGCATCGCGGGGCGTTTCTCGCCGCGGAGCCGGGTGGCTTATACGGCCATCACCGCTTCCACTTCGTCCACCGTCTTCGGGATCGGCTCGCCCAGCACGCGGCTGCCGGTTTCGGTCACCAGCACGTTGTCCTCGATGCGGATGCCGCCGAAGTCGGCGTATTCGCGGAACTTGGCGAAGTTGATGAACTGGCTGTGGCGGCCCTCCTTTTCCCAGGCTTCGATCAGCGCCGGGATGAAGTAGACGCCCGGCTCCACCGTCAGCGCCATGCCGGCCTTCAGCGTCTTGCCCAGGCGCAGGTAGCCCAGGCCGAACAGCTTGCTGCGCTCGGTGCCGTCGCCGTAGCCCACCAGGTCTTCGCCCAGGGCTTCCATGTCATGCACGTCCATGCCGATCTGGTGGCCCAGTCCGTGCGGGAAGGCGATGGCGTAGGCGCCGGATTCGACGATGGCGTCGACGTCGCCCTGGAAGAAGCCCAGCGCGGCCATCCGCTCCACCATCACCGCGGCGGACAGCTTGTGGATGTCCTGGTATTTGACACCAGGCTTGACCGCGGCGATGGCGGCCTCCTGCATCTCCAGCACGATGTCGTACAGCTCGCGCTGGCGGGTGGAGAACTTGCCGCCCACCGGGAAAGTGCGGGTGATGTCGCTGGCGTAGCCGCCGCCGCTGGCGCAGCCGGTGTCGTTCAGCACCAGGTCGCCCTGCTGCAGCACGTGGTCGTGGTGGTGGTTGTGCAGCACTTCGCCGCGCTTGGAGAAGATGGACGGGTAGGCCAGCTGCCAGTCATGGCGGCGCATGATGCCTTCCATGATGCCCACCACCTGGTATTCCACCACGCCGGGCTTGGCGTTCTGCATCGCGGCGATGTGCATCGCGTGGGTGACGCCCAGCGCGGCTTCCATCTCGGCGATCTCTTCCGCGCCCTTGATCTCGCGCAGCGCCACCACCGCGCGGGTCAGCTCGGGACAGAAGCCCGCCTTCACCTGCGCCGGATGGGTGTCCAGCAGGCGGCCCATCTCGATCAGCGTCTCGCCGCGGTAAGGCGCCAGGTAGCGCACCGGACGGCCGGCGGCGCGGGCTTCGGCCACCGCCTGGGCCAGCTCGGCGTACGGACGGCTGCGCGACAGCGCCACCTTGGCGGCGCGCTCGGCCAGGGACGGCAGCGGGCCGGTCCAGACGATGTCGGCCACGTCCGGGTCATTGCCGAACAGCGTCGCTTCGCCGCTGTCGGCGTCGATGGCGCCGGCCAGGCCCGGCTCGTTCAGGCCGAAGAAGTAGCGGAAGCTGGAGTCCTGCACGAAGGGCAGGGTGTTGTCGTGGTAGTTCATCGGCGAATCGACGTTGCCGACGAACAGCAGCAGGCCGGACAGGCCGGAAGCTTGCAGACGGGCGCGGCGCTGGGCATAGACGGAAGGGGCGAACATGCATTTCTCCTTGAGCGCGCGATGCGGCGGGTCGTCGCGCGGATGATATTGTATACAACCGCCTAACTTATCACGCGCCGCGCCGGCCGGCCAGCTGCCCACCCTAGCGCGCCGCCGCCGTTTCCGCCTTTTGCGCCGGGGACTTGCCCGGAGTCAACAGCCGGCACAGCAGGCCGCCGGCCAGCATCGCCCACAAGGGCGCGCCCAGGCCGGCGAAGCTGACGCCGGAAGCCGCCACCACGAAGGTGAGCAGCGCCGACTCCCTATGCTCGGCATCGGCCAGCGCCGCGCCCAGCGACGACGCCAGCGTGCCGAACAGCGCCAGGCCGGCCGCGGTCACCAGCAGCGCCTTGGGCAGGGCCAGCGCCAGCGCCGCCAGCGCGCCGCCCAGCGCGCCCATGACGATGTAGATCAGCCCGCAGAACACGCCGGCCACATAGCGGCGGCTGCGGTCCGGATGCGCCTCCGGCCCGGTGCAGATGGCGGCGATGATGGCGGCCAACGTCACGCCATGGCCGCCGAACGGCGCGGTGAGCACCGAGGCCAAGCCCAGCGCGGTCACCGGCGAGCGCGCCGGCACCTGGTAGCCGAAGGCGCGCAGCACCGCCATGCCGGGCAGGAACTGGCTGGTCAGCGCCAATAGCGCCAGCGGCAGGGCCAGGTTGATGAAAGCGGACCATGACCACGCCGGCCAGGTGAACAGCGGCACCGCGACGATGGACAGGGCGCCGGCCGCCGGCGCGTGCAGCTCGCCCGCCGACAAGGCCGCGCCGGCGGCGATGGCGGCCAGCAGCCCCCAGCGCGGAAACCAGCGGCGGCCGATGAAGAACAGCGCCGCCATCGTCAGCACCAGGCCCAGATGGCTGGCCGCCTCGGCCACCACTTCGCCGACGAAATGAAACAGGATGCCGGCCAGCAGGGCCGCCGCCAGCGCCGGCGGGAACAGCGCCATCAGCCGGTCGAACAAGCCGCTCGCGCCCACCAGCGTGACGATGGCGGCGGCGGCGAGGAAGGCGCCCACCGCCTCCGGATACGGCACGCCGGGCAGGCCGGCCAGCAGCAGCGCAGCGCCCGGCGTGCTCCAGGCGGCGATCACCGGCGTTTTCCAACGCAGGCTCAGCCACAGCCCGGCCGCGCCGGAGCCGATGGACACCGCCCACACCCAGGACGCCAGCTGCGCCTGCGACAGCCCGGCCGACTGCGCGGCGTGGACGATGATCAGAAACGGGCCGGAAAAGCCGACCAACAGCGCCAGAACGGCGGCCAGCAAGGCGGAGGGGGCGGCGTCGCGCCGCAAGGTTTGCCACATGGCGACTCTCCTGATGAAAACCAATGTCGCCAGCGTGCCACGGCCGGCGCAGCGCGCGCTCCCACAGCCGGGCCAAACAGTTTATGCTGCGGCTTATCTGTTCTATATAACAGTCACTCCCACAGGAGACTTGCATGCAGCTGAGCGGCATTCCCTTCGGCGTCACCGACTGGGCGGATATTCCCGCCGCCGAACACCCTGGCGAACAAGGCCGCGCCTACTGGCGCAGCCGCCAGTTCGGCGACATCCGGGTGCGGATGGTGGAATACACGCCGGGCTACCTGGCCGACCACTGGTGCGAGAAGGGCCATATCCTGCTGTGCCTGGAGGGCGAACTGCACACCGAACTGGACGACGGCCGCGTCTTCATCCTCAAGCCCGGCATGAGCTACCAGGTGGCGGACCACGGCGAAGCCCACCGTTCCCGCGCGCCGCAAGGCGCCAAGCTGTTCATCGTCGACTAAGCCCATGCCGCAATACCAGGACATCGCCCGCCAACTGCAGACCCGGCTCGACGCCGGCGAGTTTCCGCCCGGCAGCCGGCTGCCCTCGGTGCGCCAGCTGGCCGAAAGCCATGGCGTCAACAGCCTGACCGCGCTGGCCGCCTACCGCTGGCTGGAACAGCGGCAGCGGGTGGTGGCGCGGCCGCGCGCCGGCTTCTTCGCCGCGCTGCCGCCGGCCTCGGCCGCCGGCAAGCCGGACAAGGCGCTGCCCTCGCCGGCCACGCTGGTGCAGGTGGACAGCCGCATGTCGCAGCTGGTGGCCTTGTCCGCCTCCAATGTGGCGGTGCAGCTGCACATGGCCGAAGCCCACCACAGTTTGTACCCGTCGGCGGAGCTGGCGCGCCGGCTGCAAAACGCGTTGCAGCAGCGGCCGGAGCTGATCGGCGCCTATCTGCCGGCCAGCCAGCACGACCGGCTATGCGAGCAACTGCGCCAGCTGGCCGCCGGCTGGCAGTTGGCGATACCGTCGGACGAAATCCTGTTCTGCAACGGCATCACCGAAGGCATCAGCCTGGCGCTGCGCCACCTGGCCCGCCCCGGCGACACGGTGGCGGTGGAAACGCCGGTGTATTTCGGCCTGCTGCAGACGCTGGCGGCGCAGGGGCTGAAGGCGCTGGAGATTCCCTGCACGCCGGACGCCGGCCTGTCGCTGGAGGCGCTGGAGTTCGCGCTGCAATACGGCCCGCCGGTGCGCTGCCTGGTAACGGTGACCAATTACCAGAATCCCACCGGCGCCTTGATGCCGGACGACAATAAAAAGCGGCTATTGGCGCTGGCGCGCCGCCACGGCGTGGCCATCATCGAGGATGACGTGTTCGGCGAGCTGCATTTCGGCGACGCGCGGCCGACGCCGCTGAAAGCCTGGGACCGCGACGGCGACGTGATCTACTGCGCGTCGTTCACCAAGAGCCTGGCGCCGTCGTTCCGGCTGGGCTGGCTGTCCGGCGGCCGCCACCACGCCGCGCTGGAACGGCTGCGCGCCAGCAGCAGCCTGGTCAGCCCGGCGCTGCTCTTGGGCACGCTGAGCGACCTGTTGGCCAGCGGCGACTACGCCCGCATCAGCCAGCGCCTGCGCAGCCAGCTGGCCAGGCAAATGGAGCAAGTGGCCGACGCGGTGCTGGCGGCCTTTCCGCGCGGCACCCGGCTGCGGCGGCCGCAAGGCGGACTATTGCTGTGGGTGGAAGGACCGGAGGGCCTGGACAGCGGCCGGCTGCTGGAGGCGGCGCTGCGAGAATCGATCAGCTTCGCGCCCGGCATGCTGTTCTCGGCCGAGCCGCGCTTTCGCCATTGCCTGCGGCTGAACTTCGGCCAACCCTGGGACGCGGCGCAACAACAGGCCATCGCCCGGCTGGGGCAACTGGCCGCCGAACAATTGAGGAGCCCATGCTGACTGCCGATCTCGTCATCCGCCCGGCCCGAAGCGCCGATTTTTCCCGCCTGGCCGAGATAGAAAGCCTGGCCGCGCGGCTGTTTTCTCCGGCCGACCTGCCCTTGGCGCTGCGCGCGCGCACGCTGCCCGAGGCGGCGCTGCGCGCGGCCGCCGACGCCGGCCTGCTATGGACGGCGCAGCGAGACGGCCGCGCCGTCGGCTTCGCCATGGCCGAAATCGTCGACGGCCAGCTGCATCTGGCCGAAATGGACGTCGACCCGGCGCACGCGCGCCGCGGCATCGGCGCCGCGCTGCTGGCGCAAGTCGCCGCCCACGGCGAAGGCGCCGGCTTCGCCGCCGTCACGCTGACCACCTTTGCCCACCTGCCGTGGAACGCGCCGTTTTACCGCCGCCACGGCTACGCCGAGCACGCGCCGGCGGCCGGCTCGGCGCTGGCCGCGCGGCTGGCGGCGGAAAGCGCAGCCGGCCTGCGGCAGCGCATCGCCATGCGCCGCGCGCTGCGTCCGGCCTGATAAGGAAACGATATGGACAGAATCGATACCGTGGTCATCGGCGCCGGCGTGGTGGGCCTGGCCGTCGCCAAGGCGCTGGCCGAGGCCGGCCGCGAAGTGGTGATCGTCGAGGCGGAGCAGGCGATAGGCCAGCACGCGTCCAGCCGCAACAGCGAGGTGATCCACGCCGGCCTGTACTACCCGGCCGGCAGCCTGAAGGCGAAGCTGTGCGTGACCGGCCGCGATGCGCTGTACCGCTACTGCGCCGAGCGCGCCATACCGCACCAGCGGCTGGGCAAGCTGATCGTCGCCAGCCACGGCGGCCAATTGGCCAAACTGGCCGCGCTGGAAAAGCAAGCGCGCGCCAACGGCGTGGCCGACATCCAACGGCTGACGGCGGACGAGGCCCGCGCGCTGGAGCCGGCGCTGGATTGCGCCGCCGCGCTGCTGTCGCCGTCCACCGGCATCGTCGACAGCCACGCGCTGATGCTGGCGCTGCTGGGCGACGCCGAGGCGGCCGGCACGCAGCTGGCGCTGGAATCGCCACTGGAGAGCGGCGAGATTACGCCGGACGGCATCGTATTGCGCGTCGCCGGCATGGAAATCCTGGCCAGCCGGGTAGTCAACGCCGCCGGCCTGTTCGCGCCGGATGTCGCCCGCTCCCTCGCGGGCCTGTCCGCCGCGGCGATTCCGCAGGCCCATTACGCGCGCGGCGTGTATTTCTCGCTGCAGGGCCGCGCGCCGTTCTCGCGGCTGATTTATCCGCTGCCGGAGGCCGGCGGCCTGGGCAGCCACCTGACGCTGGACCTCTCCGGCCAGGCGCGCTTCGGCCCGGACGTGGAATGGCTGGACGGCGTCGATTACCGGGTGGACCCGGCGCGCGCCGACGCCTTCTACTGCGCGGTGCGCGCCTGGTGGCCGCAACTGCCGGACGGCGCGCTGTCGCCCGGCTACGCCGGCATCCGCGCCAAGATCGCCGGCCCCGGCCAGCCGGACGCCGACTTTGTGATCCAGGGGCCGGCAGTCCACGGCGCGAAGGGACTGGTCAACCTGTTCGGCATCGAATCGCCGGGCCTGACCAGCTGCCTCGCCATCGCCGACGCGGCGCGGGCGCTGATCGATTAGAGCAAATCGCTTACAATTCCCGGCAAAGGGAGAATCCAACTAGCATGCTGATCCTGAATCAAAGACAACAAGAACTGCTGGACATGGTCAGGCGCGACAGCTATGTCAGCGTGGAGAAGCTGGCCGAGCATTTCGCCGTCACCCGCCAGACCATACGCCGCGACATCGCGCTGCTGGCCGAGCACCAGCAGCTGCAGCGCTACCACGGCGGCGCCAGCGTGCTATCCAGCGTGGAAAACGTCGCCTACCAGGCGCGCCAGGTGCTGTGCATAGAGGAAAAGCGCCGCATCGCCGCCAGCCTGGTTCGCCACATCCCGGACAACGCGTCCTTGTTCATCAATCTGGGCACCACCACCGAGGAAGTGGCCAAGGCGCTGCACCGCCACCGCGGCCTCAGGGTGATCACCAACAATCTGCACGTGGCCGAGCAGATGTGCGATTACCCGGACTGCGAAGTCATCGTGCTGGGCGGCTCGCTGAGGAAACGCGACCGCGGCCTGACCGGCGAGGCGACAGTGCAGATGATCCGCCAGTTCCGCGTCGACTACGGCATCATCGGCGTGTCCAGCATCGAATCCGACGGCACGCTGCGCGACTACGACTACCGCGAAGTGCGCACCACCGAGGCCATCATCCAGCAGTCGCGCCAGGTGTTCCTGGCGGCCGACCACAGCAAGTTCGACCGCCCGGCGCTGGTGGAGCTGGGCCGGCTGAACCAGATCGCCGCGCTGTTCACCGACAAGCCGGTGCCGCCGGCCATCGCCCGGCTGATGCAGGAGGCCGGCACCCAGCTGCACATCGCGGAATGAGGCCCGCCGGCCCGCGCGCAGGGCCGGATACTCTGCAAGCTTTCATTAGCGGTTCTCATTTCGCTAGGTGTTTTTGCTATGCTGAAACATCGTCCTCTCTCCCAGGCAGGTGCGCGATGCAGCCCACTCTCGGCGCGCAGGCGGGCAGCATGCTGTACCGCGACGCTTCCGGCCGCTACTGCGCCAGCCTGGCCGGCTACCGCCTGTTGAGCGCGTTCCAGCCCATTTTCTACAAGGGCGGCAGCCTGTTCGGCCACGAGGCGCTGCTGCGCGTGGTGGACGAGGGCGGCGAATGGCACGCGCCCGACCGCTTTCTCGCCGCGCAAGCGCCGGAGATGGCGCTGGAGGCCGACCGCCTGGCGCGGCTGATCCACGTGCGCAACTTCGCCCAAAGCGGCCAGAGCGGCTGCCTGTGCCTGAACCTGATGCCCGCCACCGTGCAGCAGGACCAGAGCGGCCGCACCCATCTGCCGCTGTTGAACAATATGCTGCAAAGCGTGGAGCTGGACAGCGGCGGCGTGATCTTCGAGCTGCCGGAGTTCGAGGTGGAACACCACGGCCAGCCGCTGCTGAACGGCATGCGCCACGCGGCGGAAATGGGCTTCGGCCTGGCGGTGGACGACTTCGGCGCGCTGCCCGCCCGCCGCGACAAGATGGGCGAGCTGTCCCCGGACATCATCAAGATAGACCGCAGCCTGCTGCTCGATCACATGGCCGGCGAAACCAGCCGGCTGCCGGCGCTGCTGGAATTCGGCTGGCAGATCGGCAGCCGCATGCTGATCGAAGGAATCGAAACCGCCGAGCAGCTGGAAGCGATGCGCGCGCTGGGCGTCGAGCTATATCAGGGCTATTACCTGGGGCGGCCGGGCGAGCTGGCTGTGGCTCGCCAGCTGTAGCGCGCGGCGGTTTATTGGGGAGCCGCGTGTATCGCCTGCGGCCAAGCCGCGTTACGGGGCTGTCACTCCACCAGCCTCATTGGTGGGATTCGTGTAAGCCTCCGGTTCGTCATGGGCGCGCCTGCGCAATGCGTCCAAGGCCATATGCAATACCGGCGAGGCCTTGATCGAGCTGGCCGCGCGCGGCATGGGCATCGCCTGCCTGCCCGATTTCTCCATCCACCGCGAGCTCGCGTCCGGCGCCTTGCTCAGGCTGGACGCGCCGGCGGTGCGGCGCAGCGGCAATCTCTACCTGCTGTGGCCGGCCACGCCGCGGATGCCGCCCAAGCTGCGCGCCTTCATCGACTACATGGCGGCCAATGTGCTCGCCTAGGCCTCCACAATCGCCAGCGCGAAGCCGTCGTAACCCTTGCCGCCCACCGTCTGCAGCGCGGTGGCGGACAGGCGCGGATTGGCGCCCAGCAGCTCGATGAAGCGGCGCGTGCCCTGCACCGCCGGGTCGACGCTGCCGGCGTTGGCCACCTCGCCCTGGCGCACCACGTTGTCGCCGACGATCACGGTGCCCGGCCTCGACAGCCGCAGCGCCATTTCCAGGTAATGCGGATTGTTGGGCTTGTCGGCGTCGATGAAGATCAGGTCGAACGGCGCCGCGCCTTCCGCGATCAGCTGCGCCAGGCTATCCAGCGCCGCGCCCTGGCGGATCTCCGTCTTGGCGGCCTGGCCGGCGCGCGCCAGGTTGGCGGCGGCCACTTCCGCGTGCCTGGGATCGTACTCCAGCGTCACCAGCCGGCCGTCCGCCGGCAGCGCCCGCGCCAGCCAGATGGCGCTGTAGCCGCCCAGCGTGCCGATCTCCAGAATCCGCCGCGCGCCGTGGATGCGCGCCAGCAAATGGAGAAACTTGCCCTGGTTGGGCGCCACGTTGATGGCCGGCAGGCCGGCGGCGGCGCTGTCGGCCAGCGCCGCTTCCAGCGCGGCGTCCTGCTGGACCAGGCTGCGGCTGAAATAATCGTCCACTTCATTCCATTGCTTGTCCGACATGGTTTGTCTCCTTGTCTGGCATCGGGCCTCGGCCGGCCTCAGGCCACGCCGTCGCTGCCGTGGGTAAGGTAGGCCGGGCGTTGGCGCAGCCGCTGGTAATAAGCCTCCACCGCCGGCAACCGCGGCTTGTCGAACGGCGTCAACAGCCAGCGCTGCACCGACAGGCCCAGCGAGATGTCGGCCAAGGTGAACGCATCGCCCCATATCCATCCATCGCCCAGTTGCGACTCCAGCACCGCCATCTGCTTTTTCCACGCCGCCACGCTGGCGGCGATGCTCGCCGGATCCTGGTGGTCGGGGCTGTTGCGGCTGAGGGCGTGGAAGGCGTATATCCAGGCGGGGTTCAGATCGGCGGCCTGCCAGTCCATCCACCGCTCCACCTGGGCGCGCGCGGCCGGGTTTTGCGGCAACAGGTCGTGGCGGCCGTGCTTGGCGGCCAGGTAGCGGCAGATGGTGTTGGATTCGCTCAGCACGGTATCGCCGTCCACCACCACCGGGATCAACCCATGCGGATTGAGCGCCAGGAATTCCGGGCTGCTGGTGGGCTGAAAGCCGCGGCCCCAGTCTTCGCGTTGGTAGTCGATGCCGATCTCGTGGCAGGTCCACAACACCTTGCGCACATTGATGGAACTGGTACGGCCGAGAATACGCAGCATGGCAATGCCTTTGCTCGGGAGGGTGGGAATGCGCCAGTGTAATCGACGCTATGCCATATGTGTATCGGGAGATGTCGAAAGACGGGGAGAGGAAGGGAAAGGAGAAAACCGCCGGCGGTCCGTTCCGCGGGAACGTCCGCCGGCCAGGCGAATCAGTTGCTGCCGGTCTTGACCGGCGCGGCCTCGGCCGCCGGCTGGGAGGCGGCGAAGTCGATATGGCTGCGGGCGCGTTCGGCTTCCGGCTGCGTCGGCTTGTACTCGGTCCAGTTGTCGGTGTCCTTCAGGCGGTAGCGCACCACGCCCTTGTCCAAGTCGAAATCGTACAGCGGGTAGACTTCGCGCAGGTTGAAGAACAGCGCCGGGGCGAAGAACAGGATGTCGGCGGCCACATAGCCGCCGTTGAACTTCAACGGCAGCAAGCCGTACAGCGGCTGCTTGCCTTCGCCGGTGGCCTTGAATTCATAGTTGCCGAAGCTGGTGGTGGGATAGGTTTCGGTCTTGGGCAAATCCAGCGTGGTCACTTGCTGGCGCTGATAGATGGAAACCGCGCCCTTGGGCGCGGAGCTGCTCATGGTGGTCATGGCGCTGCAGCCGCTCAGGGCCAGCGCGCAAGCGGACAGCGCGAGTATTTTTTTCATCACGATTCTTTATGGTTTATATGCCGGGAAAACAGCGTCGGCGGCAAAGCTGCTGCGCCGCGCAAGCGCTGGATTCTACGCGGAATAGACCATGCGGACCATAACAATCTCAAATGTCATACGTCATAAGCCATTGAATTGGACCGTGAATCTGGAATGGCGGCGCGGGTTTCAGTCTTCGGCGCGGCCGGCGCGCAGCAGGCGCGCGTGCAGCACCATGTTTTCCAGCGTCAGCCGCGCGGTGGCCGCCAGATACACCAGCATCCGCCGCGAGGCGTCCGGCTCCTCGGCGCGGAACACCAACTCGCGCTCCAGCAACGAATCGACGATCAATTCGCGCAGATTGCGTTCGTCGAACGGCAGATCGGCGTAGTCTATCGGGTCCTCCGCCTCCACATCCTCCATCAGGCCAAGCAGGCTTTCGCGGTTCAGCCATTCCATGATTCGCCCTCCCCCAAAACGGCCCGGCGCCGGGCGACGCCGGCCCGCACCCTGAGTGTAGCGGGTTCCGGACCGCCGGGCCGCGCGGCTGTTAAAATGTCGCGCCCACCACCTTCCCCGGCCTGTTCCATGCGCAAACGCCTCGCCGCCGCCGTCTCCGGCTGGCCCTTCCTGATCGCCCTATGCCTGCTGCTGGCCAACGACTGGTGGCTGAAAGCCGCCCATCCGGGCTGGCTCAGCGGCAAGCTGTCCGACTTCGCCGGGCTGGCGCTGGCCGGCATCGTGCTGCTGGCGGCCTGGCCGCGCCGTTTCGGCGAGATCTGCGCCGGCCTGGCGGCAGCCTGGCTCTGGTGGAAAAGCGCCTGCTCCAGCTCCGCGATCGAGACTTTCAACGCGCTGGCGCCGTACCGCATCGGCCGCACCGTCGACTACAGCGACCTCTTGGCGCTGGCGGTGCTGCCGCTATGCCGACTGGCCGTCGTCCGGCGCAAGAGGCTGGCACTGTCCGCGCCGGCGGCGCGGCGCTGGCTGGCGCCGCCCCTGGCGTTGGCCGCCGTGCTGGCCTGCGCCGCGTCCGCCGTGCCGTACAGCCAGCAGTACGGCGTGCGCAGCCGCGCCAGCGCCGCGCGGATGGACCGCGTCAAGGTCGTGGAAGCGCTGAACGCGGTGGCGGCGCAATACCAGTTGCGCTGCGAAAGCTGCGATCCAGCGCTGGACAAGGGCGTTTACGAAGGCGGCGGCAAACACAGCGTGCTGCTGCGCTACCAGTTTTCTTCGAACCAGGAAGTGCGTTTCGACATCTGGACCGTGTTGCCCGGCGTATTCAACGGCGGCGAGCGCGAGCGGCTGGAAGCGATGCGCGACAGCATCCGCTACCAGATGGCGCAGCGCATCCCCGGCCTGGACTACCTGGAACCGATCAACTGAGCGTCGGCCGCAGCCAAGCTGGCTCTATCGCCGCCGCCTCTCCCATCTGGATTTTCCCATGCTTCGACGACTCTCCGCCGTGATAGCCGGCTGGCCTTTCCTGATCGCCTTATGCCTGCTGCTGGCCAACGACTGGTGGCTGAAGTCCGCCCATCCGGGCTGGCTCAGCGGCAAGCTGTCCGACTGCGCCGGGCTGGCGCTGGCGGGCCTGCTGGCCCAGGCGCTGTGGCCGCGCCGCTTCGCCGCGACCAGCGCCGCCATCACGCTGGCCTGGCTGTGGTGGAAAAGCCCGCTGTCCGGCCCCGCCATCGCCGCCGTCAACGCGTGGCTGCCCTTTGCCCTGTCCCGCACCGTCGATTACGGCGACCTGCTGGCGCTGGCGGTGCTGCCGCTGTGCCGGCTGGCCTTCGAGCGCCGCGAGCGGCTGGCACTGTCCGCGCCGGCGGCGCGGCGCTGGCTGACCCCGCCTTTGGCGCTGGCCGCTTTGCTCGCCTGCGTCGCGACATCGGCGCCGCAACTGAATCAGAAATACGGCATCCGCAGCCGCGCCGAATCCGCCGATCTTGACCGCGCCAAGGCGATAGAGGCGTTCAACGCGGCGGCGCAAGCGTTCCAGCTGCAATGCCTGCGCTGCGACCCGGCAGCCAGCGATGGCCAATACGTCGGCGGCGAGCCGCGCGCCAACTTGTATTACCACTTCGTTTCCAGCCGGGAAGTCCGTTTCGATGTTTTCTGGACCGCGCCCGGCTTGTTCAGCGGCGACAAGCGGGAGCAACTGCAAGCGCTGCGCGACCGCATCCGCCGCGAGATGGCGCTGCGCATCCCGCATCTGGACTACCTGGAGCCGATCAGCTGAGCCGATAACTCAAAAGCATTTATCCGGCAATGTGAATAGGTAAATTGGATGGCAGGGCGCCGCATGGCAAAATCGCGGCCATATCCTCATTTGCGAAGCCGCCATGAAAAAGACTCTGCTCTCCCTGCTGCTGGGCCTGTTGGCCGTCTGCCACCAAGCCGGCGCCGAAACCATCAAAACCCGCTATGGCGTGGTGTCCGACGAAGACCGGATCGAGCTGCGCCTGGGCAAGAAAACCATCTACTCCGACTCCGACAACTCCGTCTACCTGCAAGGCGGCAGCAGCTATGCGCTGCAAGACCGCGACGTGGTGCTGGTCAGCAGCGACTGCGGCGGCAGCGGCTGCGTGTCGCAGCGCTTCGCGCTGATCGCCATCGGCAAGGGCGGCAGCGTCAAGAAATATGATCTGGGCGACTTCAACCCCGGCACGAATGCCACCGCCAAGCTGGAAAACGGCCAACTGCGGGTGACGTTCAGCGCCGAAGGCCGCAAGCAGGGCGCCGTGCTGTTCGACGGCGACAAGGTTCGCAAAGCCGCCGAAAAACGCGTAAAACCCAAGCCGTAACAGCGCAGGGTCCGGCGGCGGCGCCGGGTCTTGCCCGCCGCTTATCCACAGCCGCCAGCGGCTTTCGCAGTTATCCACATCCCGGCGCCTGCGCTAATACTTGCATGCGTGTTGCGATGCGGCGCGCGCGCCCAGATCCTCGTCGAAATCTATGTCGCGGCCATTGGCGCCGCGGTAATGAAAGCCGTAATAATTGGCGCCCTGATGGATAGTCGTGTAACGGCCGTTGATGCGGCCATCGACGATTTCCAGCCATTCGTCGGTAAATTGATAGGGTCGCCCCTCAGCCATTTCTTCTTGCTCGGTGCGCAGCCATACCAAGGTAATCGCTTTGCCGCGCTTGCCATAGCGCACATAAGCCGCCGTCCAGTCGGCATCGGCGTCGCCCACCGTCGTGAATTGCAGGTGGATGGGCTTGCCGCCGTTGGCGGAGACAAAACAGCGCGTATCGCTCTGCACCGCCGCCTGCGCCGCCCATGGCAGGCCCAGCAGCCAAACCAGCCAAATCCGTTGCTTCATGCGGTTTTCTCCAATATCGCAATGTCTTCCAATACAGCGAACGCCTGCCCGGCTCAATGGCGTTCATCGGAATGCCAAGGGTTTATCGGATTTAGCGGGATGCTGGATTTCCGAACAGGAGTGTTCGCCATTGCCATGCCAGGCGGGTTCCTCGTCGGCATAACCATATAGCCAGACAAACTCGCCATCGCGGCACCCCGCCTGCAAACGCGTTTCGCCGCCGTCAAATTGCGAAACCAATACCAATTGATCCTTTTCCTCGCGCCAACGGCCATAATCGCGATCCGGCGGCGGCGCGCCGCCGTCATCGGACGCCGACTCCCAAGCGTAATAGCCATTGGCGGCCAGCGTCAGCCGCTGCTGTATCACCGTCAAACCGTAGTACAGCCAGATTTGGCTGCCCTCTTCTGGTAGTTTGCGGCTCAGTTCTTCAGCTTCACGATTGACGCTATCCCTGCGGACTTGCGCATTCGGCCGGCAGGCACACAGCGCGCAGCAAACAACGAAGAGCAAGGCGGCGACAGCCGCCTTCGGCAAAATGCCTTTTGGTCCCGACATTCAAATGGCTTTCGATTTCAATAGGACGGAGAGAACACAGCAAGAAAAATAGCGCGGCAGCCTGAGTCATATCGGACAAGCGCTGGTCTGGCCGCCCTGCCACAGCGCTGTTGCGTCCGGCTTCGCACTGGGCGGAGCCGGGGGCAAACCCGAGCGATCCTCACCCCAGGCCCGCATTTGGCGCGCCATGTCCGTCGGATGGGGGAATTGAGCCAGATAATAGCGCCCCTGGTGGCACTGCCGATGCCAGCGCGCCGCGCCTGCGCCGCCCAGCAGCGGCCTCAGCGTCAGTTCGGCGTTCACTTCTTGCCAGCGACCAGCCTCAGCCACATCGATGCCGCCGTCGACATCGTCCCGCAGCGAATAAATCTGGTAGCGGCCGTCGCGCGCCAGCAGCAACTGCGCGCTGCCATGCCGCTGGCCGCTGCTCCAAACCTCGCTAATCTGCTTGTCCATGCCGGCGCCAAGGCGCGCCAGACAGGCTGCGCGGCTCAGCCAGAAGCAGTCGGCGGGCAGCCGGGACTGCCGCCACGACAAGCCGGCGGCCAGCAGCGCGGCCAGCAAGAACCCAACCCGTAAGCGGCGCGGCTTAGGCGTCATACCCCAGATTGGGCGCCAAGCCGCGTTCGGCCTGCTCGATGCTGACGCCGCGGCGCTCGGCGTAACTGGTCACCTGGTCCTTTTCCACCTTGCCGACGCCGAAATAGCGCGACGCCGGATGGCTGAAGTAGAAACCGGACACCGCGGCGGTGGGCAGCATCGCGTAGCCCTCGGTCAGCGTCATGCCGATAGACGGCGCGTCCAAAAGCTTGAAGAGATCGGCCTTCACCGTGTGGTCCGGGCAGGCCGGATAACCGGGCGCCGGGCGGATGCCGCGGTACAGCTCATCGATCAGGCCTTCGTTGTCGATATGCTCGTCGGCGGCATAGCCCCAGAACTCGCGCCGCACGCGGGCGTGCATCAGCTCGGCGAAGGCTTCGGCCAGGCGGTCGGCCAGCGCTTTGAGCAAGATGGCCGAGTAGTCGTCGTTGGCATCCTCGAAGCGCTTCACATGCGGCTCGATGCCGATGCCGGCGGTGACGGCGAAGGCGCCGATGTAGTCGTCGACGCCGCTGTCTTTAGGCGCGATGTAGTCGGCCAGCGCCCAGTTGGCCTTGCCGTCGGTTTTGGGCAGCTGCTGGCGCAGGCCGACCCAAGTCATCAGCGGCCGGCCGTCGGCGGAGCGGATGTCGATGTCGTCGTGATTGACGCTATTGGCCGGGAACAAGCCGATCACCGCGTTGGCGGCCAGCCAGTTCTCGTCGACGATCCGCTTCAGCATGACTTGGGCGTCTTCATACAGCGCGCGCGCCGATTCGCCGACGATCTCGTCATTCAGAATGCGCGGGAAGCGGCCGGCGAGCTCCCAGCTCTGGAAGAACGGCGTCCAGTCGATATAGGCGGCGATCTCGGCCAGCGGGTAATTCTCGAAACGGCGCACGCCAAGCCATCGCGGCTTGGGCGGAACATAATCGGCCCAGTCGATTTTCTCTTTGTTGGCGCGGGCCTGCTCCAGGGAAACCACCTTGCGATTGGCCTTGTTGGCATGGCCTTCGCGCGCGCGTTCTTGCTCGGCCAGGTTCTCGGCGACGAAGGCGTCCTTCAAGGTATCGGACAGCAGATTGGAGCAGACGCCGACGGCGCGGCTGGCATCGGGAACATAGATGACCGGGTGCTGGTAGTGCGGCGCGATCTTGACCGCGGTGTGCACCTTGGAGGTGGTGGCGCCGCCGATCAGCAGCGGAATGTCGAAGCCCTGGCGCTGCATCTCCTTGGCGACATGGCTCATCTCCTCCAGGCTGGGAGTGATCAGGCCGGACAGGCCGATGATGTCGGCCTGGTGCTCGCGCGCGGCGTCGAGGATGGTCTGGCACGGCACCATCACGCCCAGATCGATCACCTTGTAGTTATTGCAGCGCAGCACCACGCCGACGATGTTCTTGCCGATGTCGTGCACATCGCCCTTGACCGTGGCCATGATGATGACGCCCTTGGCCGGCGCGTCGGCCAGGCCCAGACGGATTTTCTCTTCCTCGATGAACGGCTCCAGGTGGGCGACGGCAGCCTTCATCACCCGCGCCGACTTCACCACCTGCGGCAGGAACATCTTGCCGGCGCCGAACAGGTCGCCCACCACGTTCATGCCATCCATCAGCGGGCCTTCGATCACGTGGATCGGCCGCGCGCACTTCAGCCGCACCTCTTCAGTGTCCTCGACGATGAAGGTGGTGATGCCCTTGACCAGCGCGTGCTCCAGCCGCTTTTCCACCGGAAAGGCGCGCCAGGCCAGGTCTTCGCCCTTTTTCTCGCCGACCGCCTCGCCCTTGAATTTCTCCGCCAGCTCGATCAGCCGTTCGGTGGCGTCGCCGCCGTCCTTGGGATGGCGCATCAGCACCACGTCCTCGATGCGCTCGCGCAAGCTTGCGTCGACCTCGTCGTACACCTCCAGCGCGCCGGCATTGACGATGCCCATGGTCATGCCGCGCTGGATGGCGTGGTAGAGGAACACCGCGTGGATCGCCTCGCGCACCTTGTTGTTGCCGCGGAAACTGAAGCTGACGTTGGACACGCCGCCGGATATCTTGGCGTGCGGCAGGTGCTGCTTGATCCAGCCGGTGGCCTCGATGAAATCCAGGCCGTAGCGGGCGTGCTCCTCGATGCCGGTGGCGACGGCGAAGATGTTCGGGTCGAAGATGATGTCTTCCGGCGGGAAGCCCACCTCGTCCACCAGGATGCGGTAGCTGTGGTCGCAAATCTCGATCTTGCGGGCGTAGGTGTCGGCCTGGCCATGCTCGTCGAAGGCCATCACGATCACCGCCGCGCCGTAACGGCGGATCAAGCGCGCCTGCTCGACGAACTTCTCCTTGCCTTCCTTCATCGAGATCGAGTTGACGATGCCCTTGCCCTGGATGCACTTCAGGCCGGCCTCGATCACCTCCCATTTGGACGAGTCGATCATGATCGGCACGCGGGCGATATCCGGCTCCGACGCGATCAGATTGAGGAAACGCACCATCGCGGCGTGGGCGTCCAGCATGCCCTCGTCCATATTGATGTCGATCACCTGGGCGCCGTTCTCCACCTGCTGCCGCGCGACGTCCAGCGCCGTGGCGTAGTCGCCGTTCAGGATCAACTTGGCGAAGGCGCGGCTGCCGGTGACGTTGGTGCGCTCGCCGACGTTCACGAACAAGTCTTCGTCGCCGATATTGAACGGCTCCAGGCCGGACAGCCGGCACTTGGCCTCGATCCGCGGCAGCGCGCGCGGCGAGATGCCGTCAACCGCCTGGGCGATGGCGGCGATGTGTTCCGGCGTGGTGCCGCAACAGCCGCCGACGATGTTGATCAGCCCGCTCTCGGCCCACTCGCGCACGTACTCGCCCATCTTCTCAGGTTCGAGATCATAGCCGCCGAAGGCGTTGGGCAGGCCGGCGTTGGCGTGGACCGAGACATAGGTGGCCGACACCCGCGCCATTTCCTCGACATAGGGCCGCAGCAGGTCCGGGCCCAGCGCGCAGTTGAGGCCGAAGCTGGCGGCGTCGGCGTGCGACAGCGAGTTGTAGAAAGCTTCGGTGGTCTGTCCGGTCAGCGTGCGGCCGGACTGATCGGTGATGGTGCCGGAAATCATGATGGGCAAGCGCGGCGTGTCCGGGCGCTCGTCGAAATACTGGTGGATGGCGAACACCGCCGCCTTGGCGTTCAGCGTGTCGAAGATGGTCTCCACCAACAGCAAATCCGCGCCGCCGGTCACCAGGCCGTCTATCGCCTCGGTGTAGCTCGCCACCAGTTCGTCGAAGCTGACGTTGCGGTAGCCGGGATCGTTGACGTCCGGGCTGATGGAACAGGTGCGGTTGGTGGGGCCGAGCACGCCGGCGCAGAAACGCGGCTTGGCCGGATTTTTGGCGGTTTGCGCCGCGCAAAGATCCTTAACCAGCTTGGCGGCGGCCTGGTTGATCTCCCACACCAGCCCTTCCATCCGGTAATCGGCCATCGCGATCGAGGTGGCGTTGAAGGTGTTGGTTTCGATGATGTCGGCGCCGGCGTCCAGGTAAGCCTGGTGGATGCCGCCGATGACATCGGGACGAGTCAGCGCCAGCAGGTCGTTGTTGCCTTTGACATCGCAAGGCCAGTCGGCGAAACGCTCGCCGCGATAATCGGCCTCCTCCAGCCGGTGGCGCTGGATCATGGTGCCCATGCCCCCATCCAGGATCAGAATGCGTTGGGCGAGGTGCTGATAAACGGGATGGGTTAATGGCTTCGTCATGTCGCTTGCAGTTATTTTGTCTAAAACGATATCAAGGCTACGGCGTATTCCTGATTCATCTTAACATCCGCATCCCGCGCATCAGACACCCGGTAATAGAATTAAGAGAGAGCATCTATATGGCCAGTTTGCATAAAAAGTGGCTGCTTCCCTGCCTGTTGCTGTTGGCGCCGCTTCCTTCGCTGGCGGCCGCCGAGCTGCGCATCGGGGTGGCCGATACCGATGCCGCCCCCATCGCGGTGCTATCCGAAGACGGCAATACCCTGACCGGCGGCCTGGCGCGCGAACTGGGGATGCTGCTGGCCGAAGAAATGGGGATGAAGCCGCAGTTCGTCATTCTGGCGCGCCGCCGGGTGGAGTCCGCGGTTGAAACCGGCAAGGTCGACATCGTCTGCAATGCCAATCCCGACTGGTATAGCAATTCTTCCCGGCTGAACTGGAGCCGGGAAATTTACCCGCTGACCGAGCGCGTGCTGTCGCTGAAAAACATGCCGGCCATCCGCCAGCTCGACGATTTGTCCGGCAAGCGCATCGGCACCCAGCACGGCTACCATTACCCCGAGCTGGAATACCTGTGGTCTAGCAACCGCAGCACGCGGGACACCGAGGCCCGCTTCGATCTGATGTTCAAATCGCTGGAAAAACGGCTGAGCGATGTCGCCATCGTCACTGAGTTCATCTATGTCTGGTGGGCGCGCTCCCATGCGCAGGAAGCCGCCGCCTTCAAGCTGCACCCGCTGGTGGTATCGTCGCAGCCGACCATGTGCGCGCTGTCGTCGCAGTCGCCGGTCAAGCTGGCCGAACTCAACCGCGCCGTGGATCGATTGCACAAGAACGGCAAGCTCAAGACCATGCTTGCGCATTACCAGGCACAGGAGTAAGCCCCTCCGCCTTGTCCTGGCGGCACGCATGCTAAAATGGCGTTTTTGCAGCGAAAACGTCCCGTCATGAGCGATCTGTTAGCCGGCCTGAATCCCGAACAACTGCGCGCGGTCACCTGGCCCGCCAAGAGCGCGCTGGTGCTGGCCGGCGCCGGCAGCGGCAAGACCCGGGTGCTGACCACCCGCATCGCCTGGCTGTTGTCCACCGCTCAGACCTCGCCGGCCGGCATTCTGGCGGTGACTTTCACCAACAAGGCCGCGCGCGAAATGCAGACCCGGCTGTCGGCCCAGGTGCCGGTGAATGTGCGCACGATGTGGATAGGCACTTTCCACGGCCTGTGCAACCGCCTGCTGCGCATCCACTACCGCGACGCCGGCCTGCCGCAAACCTTCCAGATCCTCGACTCCGCCGACCAGCAGGCCGCGATCAAGCGCCTGCTGAAAAGCCTGGAGCTGTCCGACGAGAAATACCCTCCGCGCGCGGTGCAGTCGTTCATCAACGGCAACAAGGAAGCCGGCGTGCGCGCCGAGGCGCTGCCGCCGGCGCTGAACCCGTACGAAGCCAAGCTGGTGGAGCTGTACGCCGCCTACGACGCCCAATGCCGGCGCGAAGGGGTGGTGGACTTCGCCGAGCTGCTGCTCAGAAGCTACGAACTGCTGTCGCGCAACGAGGCGCTGCGCGCCCATTACAGCAGCCGCTTCGCCCACATCCTGGTAGACGAATTCCAGGACACCAACCGCCTGCAATACGCGTGGCTGAAACTGCTGGCCGGCGAGCACGGCGCGCTGTTCGCCGTCGGCGACGACGACCAGAGCATCTACGCCTTCCGCGGCGCCGAAGTCGGCAATATGCGCGCGCTGCTGGCCGACTTCCACGTGGCCGAGCCGGTGCGGCTGGAACAGAACTACCGCTCGATGGGCACCATCCTCAACGCCGCCAACGCGCTGATCGAAAAGAACGACGGCCGGCTGGGCAAAAACCTGTGGACCGACGCCGGCGAAGGCGAAAAGATCCGCTTCTTCCAGGCGATGAGCGACGGCGAGGAAGCCGAGTTCATCGTCGACGAAGTCAAGGCGCTGCGCCGCGACGGCCTGCCGCTGTCCGACGTGGCGGTGCTGTACCGCTCCAACGCCCAATCGCGGCTGATGGAGCACGTGCTGGTCAACGCCCAGATCCCGTACCGGATCTACGGCGGCCTGCGCTTCTTCGAACGCCAGGAAATCAAGCACGCGCTGGCCTACCTCAGGCTGGTGGCCAACCCCGACGACGACAACGCCTTGCTGCGCGTGATCAACACGCCGGCGCGCGGCATCGGCGCGCGCAGCGTGGAAGGCCTGCAGGCCGTCGGCCGCGAGCAGGGCGTGTCGCTCTGGCAGGCCGCCTGCCAGAGCGGCGGCGGCCGCACCGCCGCCAAGGTAGGCGAGTTCGTGCTGCTGATCGAACGCCTGCGCGAACAGAGCCGCGACTTCAGCCTGGCCGAAACCATCAGCCTGGTCATCGACCGCAGCGGCCTGCGCGACATGTACGAGCAGGACAAGAAGGACGGCGAGGAGCGGCTGGCCAACCTGGACGAGCTGGTCAACGCCGCCGCCAGCTTCCTGCCGGACGAGCCCAGCCAGGCGCTGACCGAATTCCTCACCGCCGCCAGCCTGGAAGCGGGCGAGCACCAGGCCGACGCCGGCAGCGAGGCGCTGCAGCTGATGACGGTGCACGCCGCCAAGGGGCTGGAGTTCGACGCGGTGTTCGTCACCGGCCTGGAAGAAGGCCTATTCCCGCACGAAAACAGCCTGCAGGACGGCAAGGGCCTGCAGGAGGAGCGCCGGCTGATGTACGTGGCGGTCACCCGCGCCCGCAAGCGCCTGTACCTGTCCAGCGCGCAAAGCCGCATGCTGCACGGCCAGAGCCGCTACCCGATCCCGTCGCGCTTCATCGACGAGATTCCGGCGGAACTGATCCACTCGCTGTCTGCTACAGTGAAAACACCCGCGTCTCCCATGCCGGCGCGCGCTGCCGCCAGGACGCCGCGCCTGCAGGCCGCGAACGCCTACGGCCTGAACATCGGCCAGTCGGTCAGCCACGCCAAATTCGGCGTCGGCGTGGTGATCCAGGCGGAGGGCAGCGGGGAGGACGTGCGCTTGCAAATCAACTTCGCCGAACACGGGGTGAAATGGCTGGATCTGCGTTATGCGAAACTGACGCCGGCCTGAGCCGCGCCCGGCGCCGGGAGGGAGCATGCCGCCGGAGACGCCATCCGACCGAAACAGGATCATGCCGCAAGCTGACGAAAGCCCCATGAGCGAATCCACTCCCCCTCCGGCCGCGCCGAACGGCCCGACGCACCATGTGCGGGCCGCCCCCCAGCGCAACGCTTACGACGACCCCTACGCCAAACGGCTGTTCCTGATCATAGACAGCCTGCCGCAGATGCAGCGGGCGCTGGCGATGACGCTGTCGTCGTTCGGCGCCAACTCGGTCGAATACGCGGCCAAGGCCGGCGACGCGCTGGCCAAGATGGCCAAGTACGAGTTCGACGTGGTGCTGTGCGACTACGATCTGGGCAACGGCTACGACGGGCTCTACCTGTTCGAGGAAGTCCGGGCGCGCAATCTGCTCAAGCAATCCTGCGTGTTCATGATCGTCACCGGCGAGCGCCGCTCGCAGCGGGTGATTTCCGCTGCCGAGATGGCCCCGGACGACTACCTGCTCAAACCCTTCACCGGCGAGGTGCTGCGCGAGCGGCTGGAGCGGGCGATGCGCAAGCGCGAGGCGTTCCGGCTGGTGGACGAAAACATCCTGCGTCACGAGTATCTGGCAGCCATCGAAGCCTGCGGCCGCAAGATAGAGGAAAACGGCGAGTTCGCGTTCGACTTCATGCGCCTCAAGGGCTCGCTGGCGCTGAAAATCGAGGATTACGACGCCGCCCGCGACGCCTATATGCAGGTGCTGCGCCTCAAACCGGCCACCTGGGCCAAGATGGGCCTGGCCAAATCGCTGGCCGGACTCAAATCGCTGGACGAGGCGCGGCTGCTGTTCGAGGCGGTGCTGGCCGACAACAGCCAGGTGATGGAGGCCTACGACTGGCTGGCCCGGCTCTACCGCAACCACCACGATCTGGAACGCGCGCAGCACACGCTGCAGACCGCCGCCGAAATGTCGCCGGCGGTGTTCCGCCGCCAGCAGCAGCTGGCCGAAGTGGCGATGCTCAACCACGACCTGGCCACCGCCGAGGCCGCCTGCCAGCAGACGCTGGACATCGCCAAGTACACCTGGCACCGCAGCCCCACCCATTACGCGGCGCTGGCCCGCATCCAGCTGGCGCGCGGCGATGCCGCCAACGCCGGCCGCACGCTGGCCAGCCTGCGCCACGACTACCGCTACAACGAAGAGGCGGAGTGGCTGGCCAATGTGGTGGACAGCCAGTTGCAGGCCAAGAACGGCAACGCCGACAAGGCCGCCGCGCTGCTGGCCGACGCCACCGAGCGCTTCAAGCCGCTGGCGGCCAAGCTGGACCAGGAAGCGCAGCTGGAATACGCCCGCGCCTGCTACCAGCAGGGCCGCGAGCCGCAGGGCAACGAAGTGATGGAATACCTGGTGCGCAACCACCACGACGATGAACAGCTGCTGGCCCACTTCGGCGACATGTTCGAAGAGCTGGGCATGGGCCAGGCCGGCCGCCAGCTGATCGCGCAGAACGTGAAGACGGTGCTGGAGCTGAACAACCAGGCGGTGCGCGAAGCGCAAAGCGGCGAGCTGGACACCGCCATCGCCCGCTTCGCCAAAGCGCTGGAGGAAATGCCGCAAAACGTGCAGATCATGCTCAACCTGGTCAACGCGGTGCTGGCCCACGTCAGCCAGAACGGCTGGCATGAAAGCCATATGCGCCGCGCCTACGAGCTATTGGGCAAGGTGCGCGACATCGCGCCGACCAACAACAAGTTCCAGAAGATCCTGCAATCCTGGCGCCAGCTGGTGGACAAGATGGACAAGCCGCAATGGGCGCTCTGAGCGAGCTGCGGGTGGTGGTGGTGGACGACGAGGCGCTGGCGCGCGAACGGCTGCGCCAGCTGCTGGCCGATTGCGGCGTCAGCCAGGTACATTGCCTGGCCGACGGCCAATCCGCCCTCGCCTGGCTGGCCCAGCATCCGGCCGACGTGCTGCTGCTGGACGTCAGCATGCCAGGCCTGGACGGCATGGCGGTGGCGCGCCAGCTCAGGCAGCGCCCGCTGCAGCCGCAGCTGGTGTTCAGCACCGCGCACGACCACTTCGCGGTGGAGGCCTTCGAGCTGAACGCCGCCGACTACCTGCTCAAGCCGGTGCGGCGCGAACGGCTGGAACAGGCGCTGCAAAAAGCGCTGGCGCGCTGCGGCGGCCAGGCCGAGGCGCCGAGCTTCACCGTGCGCCAGCGCGGCCGGCTGCTGACCGTGCCCTTCGCCGACGCGCGCTACCTGAAGGCCGAGCTCAAATACGTCACCCTGGTCACCCCCGACAACGAATACCTGCTGGACGAAGCGCTGGTGACGCTGGAGCAGCGGCTGGGCGGCCTGGCGCTGCGGATACACCGCAATTGCCTGGTGATGCGCCACGCGGTCCAGGAGCTGCGCCGCAGCGGCCTGGACGGCGACGAACAGTGGGTGATTCGGCTGCGCGACGTGGCCGATCCGCTGCCGGTGAGCCGCCGCCAGATTCCCGCCATCAAGTCCGCGCTGAGCGCCGCGCCACCGTTACGTACTATTACTTAAATCCGGCTTTCCCTGATTTATTGCTAAAAAATAGGGGCCCATTCTTATAGAATCATCCATTGCCGAATATATGTCGATGGTTTTAACATGCAAGCAAGACTGGTTTATGCTGGATGCATAACCTTGTGGTTGATACTGAGCGCGCTGGCGGCCCTGTCGATTGCCAGCCGCTCGCTGCTGGGCGCGGAACAGCAATTCAACAGCCAGTCCCAGCAATTGTCCGAGCAGTTGAAACAACGCCTGCTCACCAATGAAACCGTGCTCGACAGCTACGCCACCTTCAGCGCCCTCGACCATCGCAACGAAACCCGCCGCAAACACCCCTTCGTGCTGCAACTGCTGCGCCGCTATCCGCAGATCATCACCCTGGCCCATATCGAACGCGTGCCGCGCTCGCGGGTGGACAGCTACAACCGCTGGCTGCAACGCGAGTACGGCGCCGGCTACCGGCTGCGCCCCTATGCGCCGGACGCCGCCGGCCAGCCGCTGCCGCTGCCGCTGCAGGACGACTACTTCCCGCTGATGTTCGCCGAACCGCAATCGCAGGCCAATCTGCGGCTGGCGGGCATGGACATATGGCAACAGCCGCTGTTGCGCCAAACGCTGCAGGACAGCCTCAACAGCGGCCGCACCACGCTGTCGCGCCAGCTGCGCCTGCCGAACGGCGAGGCCGGCTACGCGCTGCTGCGCAGCATAGACAACCACCAGTCCGGCGCGCTGCTGGAGCTGCAGCCGCAGCATTTCGCCCTGCTGTTCATCCGCGCCGACTCGCTGCTGCCCAGCGGCGCGCCGCTGCCGCCGGGCATGGAGATCAGCGTGCAGCAGCGCGACGACCCGCTGCGGCCGCCGGGCGGACAGCCTCTGCTGCTGGGCAGCGCCCGCGCCGGCGCGCTGGAGCGCCTGCTGTTTCCGCGGCTGGAAACCAGTCAGTTGCTGGGCGGCCCCGGCCAGCCGCTGCGTTTCACCATCAACTGGCAGCAGGGCTGGCCGCAGATCGGCCTGCTGGAGTGGGTGGTGTGGCTGCTGCTGTCGCTGCTGCTGGGCACCGGCCTCGCGCTGGCCGGCTACAGCTTCGTGCGCAGCAGCAACAGCCGCCGCCAGCGCGAAAACCATCTGTTCCATCTGGCCAATCACGACCGGCTGACCGGCCTGGCCAACCGCAACCTGTTCTACGACCGGCTGCAGCACGCGATCAGCCGCGTCGACCGCAGCGGCAAACGCCTGGCCTTGCTATTCCTCGACCTAGACCGCTTCAAGCCGGTCAACGACACCTACGGCCACGTCGCCGGCGACCGGGTGCTGCAGCTGATCGCCGCCCGCATTCAGGACGTGATCCGCAACGAGGATACCGTCGCCCGGCTGGGCGGCGACGAATTCGTCATCCTGATGGAAGACATCGAGTCCAACCGCGAGGCCGACAAGGTGATGGCCAGGCTGAAGCAGGCGATCCAGCTGCCCTACCAGGTGGACCAGCACCGCATCATGGTGGGAGTGAGCATAGGCATCGCCTACTATCCGGAGGACGGCCTGCTGATAGACGAATTGCTGGCGGTGGCCGACCGCAAGATGTACGGCAACAAGCAGTCGCCCAGCCACCAGTCCGAAACCGTCGCCTGACGGCCGCTTCGCTCACGCCAGCGCCAGCTCCACTTCGATATTGCCGCGCGTGGCGTTGGAATACGGGCAGATGCGGTGGGCCGCCTGCACCAGCGCTTCCGCCGTCGCGCGCTCCAGCCCCGGCAGCGAAACCTCCAGCCGCGCCGCGATGCCGAAGCCGTGCTCGATCGGTCCGATGGAGACCCGTCCCTTGACCGACACCTCGGCCGGCAAGCCTACCTTGGCCTGCATCGCCGCCACCTTCAGCGCGCCGATGAAGCAGGCGGAATAACCGGCGGCGAACAGCTGCTCGGGGTTGGTGCCGTCGCCGCCCAGGCCGCCCAGTTCGCGCGGCGTGCTCAACTGCACTTGCAGCGCCTGGTCGCTGGACTCGGCGCGGCCATCGCGGCCGCCGAACGCGGTGGCTTCGGCGGTATACAGCACTTTTTGCAGGGTATTCATCGTACGTCTCCTTACAGTCTTCCCGTGGAAAAATAATAAGCTATTAAATCGTGCACTATTCAAATCATAAAACCTGCCGGTTTCATGGCAGCAACTGGTCGCGCAACGCGCCCAGCGCCGCGCGCAACTGCCGCGCCTCCGGCAGCGGCAGTCCGCTGCGGCATAGCATCTGCCGCGGAATCGCTTCCGCCTGGCGTCGCAGATCGCGCCCGGCCTCGCTCAGCCTCACCACCACCACCCGCTCGTCGCTGGACAGCCGTTCGCGCAGCAGCCAGCCCGCCGCCTCCATCCGCTTCAAAAGCGGCGTCAGCGTCGCCGAATCCAGGTAGAGCCGGGCGCCGATGTCGGACACTGAACGCTGGTCCTGCTCCCACAACACCAGCAACACCAGATACTGCGAATAGGTGAGGCCAAGCGGCTTCAGGCTGTCGCGGTAGGCCTTGTTCATCGCCAGCGAGGCGGAATACAGGGCGAAGCACAATTGCTGGTCCAGCCGCAACGCGTCGGCGTCGGAGGGAAGGGTCGGTTTGCTTTCCATGCCCTCGATAATAAATAGCGCGCTATTTATTTGCAAGCAACTCCTGCATCGCCCGCCGAGCCTATCTCTGCCGCCGCTCGGACACAACCGGAACCCGCCCGCTTGCGGCGGGCCCCGGCCAACCGGCGCCTCAGGCGGCCACGCGCACCGGGCCGCGCCCCAAGTCCGCCAGCGACTGGCACACCTGGTGCCAGTCGGGCAGGCTGCGCACGCCTTGCAGGATGATGCGGGCCAACGCCTCGTTGCAAACTTCCGGACCGAACTGCATCAGCATTTCGTGCAGCGCGAAACGCAAGGTATGGCTGCCTTGCAGCAGAGCGTCCACTTCGTCGTGAACTTCGGCGCACGCCCGCATTTCGCCCTGGGCGTTCCATTGCACCTGATGGCGCGGACAGAAGCCGGAGCGGATCAGCGCCAGGTCGCTGTCCAGATCCTGCGCGAACAGCAGGGCGCTGTGCTGCAGATAGCCGCAGGCCACGATCAGGCTTTCCAGCGAATGCGGGGCGGCTGTCGGCGCGGCGGCGGGCAGGGTGGTCATGTCGTTTTCTCCTCGATATTTATATTTGTCGCTTATTTGAGCATCCGCCGCGGCCGGATGACAATGGCCGGCATCGCGCGAAAAGTGCTTTTACTCCAAATTTACACGCCGGTCGACCGTCGGCGGCAACTGACAAGCGCGATTCCGCGTCGTAACATCCAGACCATCACATCGGCGGCAAACTTCATGCACATCGTCTATCTGCACGGCTTCAATTCCAGCCCGCAATCGCTCAAGGCCGGCGAAACCGCCGCCTGGCTGGCCCGACACGCGCCCGACATCACGTTCCACTGCCCGCGGCTGTCGCCGCATCCGGCCGAGGCCATCCGCCAGGCCGGCGAACTGCTGGCCTCGCTGCCGGCGGACACGCTCTTGATCGGCAGCTCGCTCGGCGGCTTCTACGCCGGCTTCCTGGCCGAACAGCAAAATCGTCCGGCGGCGCTGATCAATCCGGCGGTGCGGCCGGACCGCGATCTGGCACGTTTCGCCGGCGAGCAGACCAACCCGTACACCGGCGAGGTTTACACGCTGGGAGACGCCGACCTGGCCGCGCTGCAGGCGCAGCGGGTGGAAAAACCCAGCCCGGCGCGCTACTGGCTGCTGCTGGGCAGCCGCGATGAGGTGCTGGATTGGCGCGAAGCCGCGGCGCATTATCGCCACAGCCGGCAAACTGTATTCAATGGCGACGACCACCGTCTGAACAACTGGCCGAAGGTATTGCCGGAAATCGTCGCCTGGGCGCGCCGGCAATTGTCCATCCCGGCTTGACGGCCCGTTCGCCTATCGCCACTTGCCGCCGCTGCGGCGCCGGCGCAGACTGATCCGCCATACTTGCAAGGAGCGCCCCATGAGCCACAGCATCGTGTTTTCCGCAACCGGCGGCCCGGACGTGCTGCGCCTGGTCGAAACGTCGATTGGCGCGCCCGCGGCCGGCGAAGTCCGCTTGCGCCATACCGCCATCGGCGTCAATTTCATCGACACCTACCAGCGCAGCGGCCTCTACCCGCTGCCTTTGCCCAGCGGCCTCGGCAGCGAAGCCGCCGGCGTGGTGGAGGCGGTGGGCGCCGGGGTGGACTGGCTGGCGCCGGGCGACCGCGTCGCCTATGCCGGCGGCCCGTTGGGCGCTTACGCCGCTGAGCGGCTGATCGCGGCGCAGCACCTGCTGAAACTGCCCGACGGCGTGGCGGACGAAACCGCCGCCTGCGCAATGCTGCAGGGCATGACCGTGGAGTATCTGGTGCAGCGCACCTACCCGGTGCAAGCGGGGCAGACCGTGCTGTGGCATGCCGCCGCTGGCGGCGTCGGCCAGATCGCGCTGCAATGGCTGACGGCGATGGGGGTGAACGTGATCGCCACCGTCGGCTCGCCGGCCAAGGCGGAAATCGCCCGCCGGCTGGGCGCCGCCCATGTGATCGACTACCGCGCGGAAGACGTGGTGGCGCGGGTGCGCGAGCTCACCTCCGGCCAGGGCGTGCCGGTCGCGTACGATTCGGTGGGCAAGGACACCTTTCAGATTTCGCTGGCCTGCCTGGCGCCGCGCGGCATGCTGGTCAGCTTCGGCAACGCGTCGGGCCCGGTGCCGGCGGTGTCGCCGCTGGAATTGACCAAGCACGGCTCCTTGTTCCTCACCCGTCCCAAGCTGGGAGACTACACCGCCACTCGCGCGGAATTGGAACAGTCCAGCCAGGCGCTGTTCGAGCGGCTGCTGGACGGCCGGATCCGGCTGGCGCCGTCGCACCGCTATCCGCTGGCCGAAGCCGCCCAGGCCCACCGCGATCTGGAGCAGCGCCGCACCACCGGCTCCATCATCCTGTTGCCCTGATCAATCGGCGAGCGGCAGCGGTTTCGGGCAGGGCTGGGCCGAACGCGGGCAGTCTCCGGCCGGCAGCCTCTCGTCTATGCACTGGCGCCGGGAGGCGCCAGTCATGCCTTCGCAGGAGGCCTGCGCCGCCAGCAACGCCTCGCAGCGCTTGGCGTCGCGCTGGCGCTGGCAGCTCAATGGGGGGGTATAGTAGGAGAGGCAGGCGCGGCGGCGCGACTCGGCCAGGTCAAGACAACTGCGCAGGCCCTGCTGATGGAGCAGGCAGCGCTGCGGCGCGACGGCGCGGCCGCAATCCTCATCGGCCGCCGCCCGAGCCTGCAGGCAGAACAGCAGCAGGCCGACCCCGGCGCAGACGCGCCGACCCCATCCAGACATCCCCTGTGGTTTCATCACTGCGTCCTTTCCCGAGCGGACGACGAATCATTCGGACTGGTTCTGCTGTTGTTCCTGTCTACGCTTATCCTGCCAAAAATTCGGCTTGGCGGGAACCGCTTGCGCGTGGCCATCCGCAGCGGGCGGCAGCAGGCGGTTGGATTGGTGCTTGATCGGATCGAACGCCATATCGCCATTCTTCGCCGCCTCGCGCTGGCGCAGATTGCGCAGGCGGCGGTTTTCCGGGCATTGCGGATCGGCCTGGCAAGACGCCGGCCGGCCCTCGGCGCTGCGGGCCGGGCCGCGCGGATGGAAACCCTGCGCCAGCGCCGCCTGTTGCGCAAACAGGCTGCCCCACAGCAGAATGATCAGATATCGCTTCATGTCGGCATTTTATCCTGTCTATGACAACCGCTGCCATGACCACTCGGGATGGCCTGGCTGGCCGCGTCCGTCCGCGGGCGGGACCGCAAGCGCCAACCGCCGCAAAGCGGCCGCGCGGCCGGAACGCCGCGGAGCTGCCAAATGCTTGATTACGCTGGCGATTGCGTTCCGGGAGCCGGATCAGGCTTTCCCCTTGTCCCAGCTTAGGGCCAAGCGTTTGCTCAGACGTCTGCGCCGGCCGCACAATTGTTAACGACTGTATCGCGACGGACGGGCTTAACATCTGTAAAAACAAGGCCTGCCAGCAGCAGGGCGCGCGCCGCTAAGCTGGCAGCCTGAACACTGAGGAAAACCACATGGAACACAATAAAATCCTGGTCGTGGACGACGATGCCAAGCTGCGCGAGCTGCTGACCCGTTATCTGACCCAACAGGGTTACAGCGTGGAAACCCTGCCCGATCCCAAGGACCTGGACCGCAAGCTGGCGCGCAACCGCCCCGACCTGATCGTGCTGGACGTGATGATGCCGGGCGAAGACGGCCTGGCGGTGGTGCGCCGCCTGCGCGCCCAGGGCGAATCGCTGCCGGTCATCATGCTGACCGCCCGCGGCGAAGACATCGACCGCATCCTCGGCCTGGAAATGGGCGCCGACGACTACCTGCCCAAGCCGTTCAACCCGCGCGAGCTGACCGCGCGCATCCAGTCGGTGCTGCGCCGCCATCACACCACCCCGGCGCTGGCCGCCCAGCACAACGCCGACGACGTGGTGGAGTTCGGCGAATTCCTGCTCAACCTCGGCCAGCGCGAACTGCGCCGCAGCGGCCAGGCCATCGCGCTGACCAGCGCCGAATTCGCGGTGCTGTCGGTGCTGGTCAACCACCCGCGCCGCCCGCTCACCCGCGAACAACTGATGGAGCTGGCGCTGGGCAAGGGCAACGGCGAATCGCTGGACCGCAGCATCGACGTGCACATCTCGCGCCTGCGCAAGGCGCTGGAAAACGGCGACAGCCAGCTGCGCTACATCCAGACGGTGTGGGGCTACGGCTACGTGTTCGTGCCGGACGGCTCGCCCAGGGAGTAAGCCTTGTTACGCAAGCTGTTCGGTTCGCTGTTCTTCCGGCTGGCGCTGCTGATGGTGGCGGTGGTGATCGCCACCCAGCTGTTCACCATCTCGCTGGCCAACCACGAGCGGCACAAGCTGCTGGAGCGCCAGCTGTACATCCAGGTGCTGGACACGCTGTCCTATCTGGAAGACTCGATGACCGGCATGAGCAACGAGGAGAGGCAGGCCTTTCTGGACAATTACAACCGTCCCGGCCTGCCCAGCCTGCTGCCGTTCAACGCCGACCACGGCCAGAACTTCGCCGACGACCTGCCCAAGATCGGCGCGATGCTGGCGCAGCGGCTGTCGCACGACCTGAACGAGCCTATCCAGGCGCATTACGCGCGGCGCGAGGACCACAGCGAATTGTGGGTGCACGTGCACGTGCTGGATCAGCCGTACTGGCTGGTGATTCCGTTCGGCCGCTACCGCGACCGCTGGATCAACCCGATGCTGCAGGCGTCGCTGCTGGCGGCGCTGTTCGCCACCGTCCTGGCCTCGCTGTTCGCCTGGCGCATCACGCGGCCGATCAGCCGGGTGGTGATGGCCAGCCGCGAGCTGGCCGGCGGCTCGATGCCGCAAGCCATTCCGGAAACCGGCCCGCGCGAAGTGCAGCTGTTGGCGCACAACTTCAACGGCATGGCCCAGGCGCTGGACAACGCCGCGCGCGAGCGGCGGCTGATGCTGGCCGGCCTGTCGCACGACCTGCGCACGCCGCTGACCCGGCTGAAACTGACGCTTGAGATGCAGGAAACCAGCCACGACCAGCACGACATGCTGCTGGACATCGACGAATTGTCGCGCATCGTGCGCCAGTTCATCGACTTCGCCCGCGCCGAGGAAACCAGCCGCCAGGAACCGCTGGCGCTGGCCGACCTGGCCGCCAGCGTGGTGGCGCGCTTCCGCCGCGAGGACATGGATGTGAAGCTGGACGCGCGCAGCGAGCCTGAGCTGCAGGCCGACGCGCTGGCGCTGGAGCGCCTGCTGAGCAATCTGCTGGAAAACGCGCGCCGCTACGGCCAGCCGCCGGTGGTGGTCAGGGTGGAGCAAGGCGACGGCGAAGTGGTGCTGAGCGTGATAGACCACGGCCAGGGCATTCCCGAGGCGCTGCGCGAAACCGCGCTGGCGCCGTTCGAGCGCCTGGCCGAGCACCGCGGCACCGACGGTGGCAGCGGCCTCGGCCTCGCCATCGTCTCCCGCATCGTCAAGCAGCACGGCGGCCGGCTGGAGCTGGCCGACGAGGACGGCGGCTTCAAGGTGGCGATCCACCTGCCGCAGGCCTGAAATCGGGCCGGGCCCGCGGCCCGGTCCGCCTCAGCGGAAACGCAGCATCATCCACAGGCCGGCCAGGCTAAGCCCCAGCCCGCCCAGCGAAGGCTGTCCGCGAAACAGCCGCCAGCCCAGCGGAGCAAGGCGGTGCTCAGCACATTGGCGCTGAGCGCTGCATAGTCCACGCGGTAAGCCAGCAGAAATCCCAACTCGATTCCCGATATTCCCCGCTCCCCCCGAGGCAGCTCGCGTTCAGCGCCGCCCGTCCGGCAGCCACATCGCCAGGCCATCACTGGCCAACGCTACCGGGTGCCGCTGAAAAGCTCCCGCCACGCAAGGGGCCGGCCCGGGCGGCGGCGCGCTGCCAACATCGCCATCGGTACCGCTGGCCTTGTAGCGCACCGCCGCGCCGGACTAGCGCCGCCCCAGCAACAGCACCCCGCCCAGGATCAGCGCCGCCGCCAGCAGCATGGCCGGACTCAGCGCCTCGCCCAGGAACAGCACACCCCACAGCACGCCGAACACCGGCACAAGGTAAGTGACGCCGCTGGCGCGGGTGGCGCCCAGCCTGGCGATCAGCCGGTAGAAAATCAGGTAGGCCAGCGCGGTGCATAGCCAGGCCAGCGCCAGCAAGGCCAGCCAGGCGCGCGCCGGAATCGGCCCGGCCGGCCACGCCCACGCCGCCAGCGGCAGCATCAGCAGGGCGCCGCTGGCCAACCCGCCGCCGGCAGTAGCCAAGGGCGGCAGGCCGGGCAGCCGGCGCCGCACCATCTGTCCCGCCCAGCCGTAGCTGGCGGTGGCGCCCAGCATCGCCAGCACCGGCCATGGACCGGCGGCGTCGAAACCGGCGCCGCGGCCGCGCAGCAATACCAGCACCCCGGCCAAACCCAGCGCCAGGCCGGCCAGCCGCGGCGGCGTCAGCTTTTCCCCGGCCAGCGGCCAGGCCCACAGCGCGGTCATCAGCGGCGTGGTGGCGTTCAGCACCGACGCCATGCCGGCCGGCAACGACAATTGCGCCCAGGCGATCAGGCAGAAGGGAAAGGCGGTAAGGAAGATACCGGTCAGCGCGATGTCCGGCCAATGCGCGCGCCATACCGCCAATTGGCCGCGCCAGGCCATCAGCGGCAGCAGCGCGCAGGCAGCCAGGCCCACCCGCAGCGCGATCAGCGCCAGCGGGCCGAACACCGGCGCGGCGATGCGCATGAACAGAAAGGACGCGCCCCAGATGGCGGCCAGCAGCGTCAGCCAGGCCGCTTCGCGCCTCAGGCCAACCACGCCGCCGGCTCCGGCCGCGCGGCCAGTTGCGCGCTTTCCCAACCCAGCAGCTCGGCCTTGCGCGTTTCGCCCCAGCGGTACTGGCCCAGCGCGCCCTCGGCGCGGATCACCCGGTGGCAGGGAATCAGCCAGGCCACCGGATTGGCGCCCACCGCGCCGCCGACCGCCCGCGCCGCCTGCGGCCGGCCCATGCCGGCGGCCAGCTGGCCATAGCTGACCAGGCTGCCGTATGGCACGGCCAGCAGCGCGCGCCACACCTGGATCTGGAAATTGCTGCCCTGCACCCGCAGCGCGAGCGGCGGGCCTTCGCGCGGCGATAGCGGCGAAAACAACCGCTCGGCCAGCGCGCGCGCGGCGCCGGGCTGATAGCGCAGCCGCGCCTGCGGCCATTGTCCATGCAGCCAGGCCTCGGCCGCGGCCTCGTCGGCGACGAATTGCAGCGCGCAGACGCCGCGCGCGGTCTGCGCCAGCAGCAGCGGGCCGAAGCGGCTGGCCTCCACGCTCCAGCCTATGTCCAGGCCGGCGCCGCCGCGCTGGTATTCGCCCGGCGTCATCGCCTCCAGCGTGACGAAAAGATCGTGCAGGCGGCTGCCGCCGGACAGGCCCAGTTCATGCGCCAGCGGCAGCACCGGCACCCCGGCCGCCAGCCGCGCCTTGGCCGCCTCGCAAGTGAGTTGCTGGATGAAGCGCTTGGGACTGACGCCGGCCCACTGCGTGAACAGGCGCTGCAGCCGCGATTCGGAAAGATGCAGCGCGGCGGCCAGATCGGCCAGCCGCGGCTGTTGGCCGGCGTGCGCCACCAGGTAGCGGATCGCGTCGGCCATGCGGTGGTAGTCGCGGCCGGCTTCGGCGCCGGCAAGCAGGGTTTCGCTCATGTCAGTTCCCCCGATTCAGCCGCAGCGCGTAGCAGCCGTGGGCGGGAAAGCGCAGCATGGCGAAAGCGATGTCGGCGCGCGCCTGCCATTGCCGCAGCCGCTCGGCCAATTGGTCCCAGGCCGGCAACGCCGCCTCCAGCATCGATTGCCCGGCGTCGTAGGCGCGCAGCGCGGGGGCGTCGCGGAAATAACCGGGCCCGGCCAGCAAGACGTCCAGCGACGGCAGGCTTTCCGCCTGCGGCTCAGCCGCCAGGAATACCGGGCCGAACTCGCGGTACGGGCCATCCAGTCGGAATGGACTGTAGCTGGCCAGGATCAGCGCCTCGCCCGGACGGGCGCGCCGCAGCGCGTCGCGCAGCGGTTCGCCTCCTCGCGCGGCCAGACGCCGCACCGGCTGCCCCAGCGCGTCCACGCCTTCGCGCCGCGCCCGCTGGATGAAGGCGGGCGCCAGGGTTTCGATCTGCCAGTCCATGTCTTTCTCTCCTTCGGCGCTGTCTATCATGCCCGAAGTCTAAGAAAGCGCCAGCGCGGCGGCGACCCGATTCTTGCCGAAATCAGCCGGTGTACAGCAGCGAGTACTGGATTTCCGACAAGGCCTGCGGCACCCGGATGAACGACAGCGGCATGCCCAGCAAGCGCGCCATGTGGCTGGTGGAGAACAGGCCGCACACTTCGTGATGGCCGCTGGCCGGATTCTGCTCCACCACCAGCGCGTGCTGGCGGCCCAGCTGCTTCATCGTCGCCACCAGCTGGCCGACATTGGCCGCCGCCACGTCGTCCAGCCGCAACGCGTCCAGCTTGTCGCGCGGCGTCATCACGTCGCCGACCAGCACATCGGCGTGGTGCTTGCCATGCTCCTTCATGCACTGGATCGGCCGTTCGCCCAGCAGGTCCACCGCGGTCACCAGTCCCAGCAGGCTGCCGTCGCCGTCATGGACGAACAACAGGCGGATGCCGTGGCTGATCATGCGCTGGTGCGCCTCGCGCAGGCCGGCGTCGGCGGAAATCCCCACCGGATTGACCAGCCGCAGGTCGGTCATCACGGCCAGGGCCGGGCTGTGCGCATGGATCGGGGGGTGGGGGCGCTGCTCCAGTTGCACCAGGTCGGTGGTGCGTGGCAGAGTCAGGGTGGGCAAGGGTTGAAAATCGTTAGCCATGGAGGCTCCTCGCAGGGCAATACAGGGCGGTGCAGGCTGCCCAGCCCGTTGCGGACAGCCCAGCTTTCACGTTAGCGGAAAAGCCGCCCGAGTTCAGCGTCGCGGCGGGGAACTTTGCGTTTACGCCAGGCCTCTTTAATGTCTTTGTGCTAAGTGTTCGATAAAACTATGAATCATGACGGTTTTCGCCGGCCGCGCGCCGGCTTCTCCCCGCTTTGGCCCCTGGTCCTGTTGCTGCCGGCGGTTCTCTCCGCCGCCGCCCGCGCCGACGGCTGGCCCTATCCGGGCTGGCGCGACGACGCCGACACCCGCGTCAAAGCGCTGGCGCTGCTGCAAACCGTCAACGCCACCTTGCTGAGCAACAGCAGCGCCACCCGCACGCTGCAGCAATGGTGCGCCGATCACCGGCTGGCCGCCGAGCCGCGCATCCGCGCGCTGCGCGACCGCGACGTGCGCAAGCCCGCTGACGCCGACATCCGCCGCCAGCTGCAGGTGGGCGCCGCCGAAACCATAGGCTACCGCCGCGTTCAGCTGGCCTGCGGCGACCATGTGCTGTCCGAAGCCGACAACTGGTATGTGCCGTCGCGCCTCAGCCCGGAAATGAACCGCCTGCTGGACACCACCGACACGCCGTTCGGCGCGGCGGTGCGGGCGCTGGACTTCACCCGCCGCACCGAGCAGGCCAGAGTGCTGTGGTCGCCGCTGGCGCCGGGCTGGGAAATGCGGCCGCAGGCGCCGGCCGCCGCGCAACGCGCGCTGGACATCCCCGAACAGGTGATCCAGCACCGCGCCGTGCTGTACCGCGACGGCAATGTGCCGTTCAGCCTGGTGGTGGAAACCTACCGCCGCGACCTGTTCGCCTTCGCGCTGACGCCGCCCGCCGCGCCGTAAGCGCCGCCCCGCATGAAAAAAGCCGTCTTCCCGCGAGGGTGGACGGCTTTTGCCTTGCCGATGCCGCGGATGGTTTAGCTCGCGTCCAGCGTCGCGCGGATCACTTCCAGCATGCGCTGGCTGGCGCCGCGATGGGCCTGGCGGAACGCCGCCGCGCCCTCGCGCATCGCCGCGCGCCGCTCGGGGTCGGCCAGCAGCGAGAGCGCCAGCGCCACCATTTCGGCGGCGTCGGCCACCTGGCGCGCCGCGCCGGCCGCCTGCGCGTCGGCGGCGGCCTGCTGGAAATTGAACACCGACGGGCCGAACAGCGCCGGCACGCCGGCGATCGCCGGCTCGATCAGGTTATGGCAGCCGAAAGGCAGCAGGCTGCCGCCGATGAAGGCGACGTCGCAAGCGCCAAGATAGCCGAACATCTCGCCCATGCTGTCGCCCAGCCACACCTGGGTGTCCTCCGCCACCGCGGCGCCGTCGCTGCGGCGCTGCAGCTTCAGACCGCGCTCGGCCGCCAGCTCCGCCACCGCCTGCAGCCGCTCCGGGTGGCGCGGCGCCAACACCAGCAGCGCGTCGCCGACCGCGTCGCCGGCCGCGAGCCAGGCGTCCAGAATCAGCGCCTCCTCGCCTTCGCGGGTGCTGGCGCACAGCAGCGCCTGGCGCGCGCCTATGCGCTGGCGGAAGCCATCCGCCAGTTGCATCTGTTCTGCCGGAATCTCTATATCATATTTGCTGTTGCCGCAAACCGTGATGTTTTCCGCGCCTATCTTCCGGAAACGATCGGCATCAGCTGCCGTTTGGGCGGCAACAGCAGCCAAATCCCGCATGGCTGGGCGAATCAGCCCCAGGATGCGGCGATAGCCTTTCAGCGATTTGTCCGACAGTCTGGCGTTGGCCAAAACCAGCGGCACCCGCTGGGCGGCGGCGGCGTGGATCAGGTTGGGCCACAGCTCGGTTTCCATCAGCACGCCGCAGCGCGGCCGGTAGGCGGCGAGGAAGTCGGCGGCGGCCTGTGGATAATCGTAGGGCAGGTAGCGCACCTCGGCGTCCGGGTACAGCGCTTCGGCGGTGGCGCGGCCGGTCGGGGTCATCTGGGTCAGCAGCAGCGGCGCGTCCGGCCACAGCCGGCGCAAGGCCGCCACCAGCGGCTGCGCGGCGCGGGTTTCGCCCACCGACACCGCGTGGATCCAGATCGCGCCGACGGCGCGCGGCTGCAAGACCCGGCCGAAACGCTCGTCCCAGTGCAATAGATAGGCCGGCGCCTGTTTCGCGCGCTTTCTCAGATAACGGCGGATCAGCGGCGTCAGCGTCCGCCACAGCGCGCCGTACAAGCAGCGCTGCCAGCTCACGTCCAGTCCCGCCGCGATCGCAGCGCCCGCAGCACCTCATCCACCTGCGGACACTGGCCGATATTGCCCAGATTGGTCGCCCACGGCGTTTCCACCACGCCGGTCTGCTGCGGATCGGTATCGGTGTAGATCGCCGCCAATGGCACGTTCAGCGCGTTGGCCAGGTGGGCGAGGCCGGTATCCACGCCGACCACCGCGCTGGCATGGCCCAGCAAGCCGGCGGCTTCCACCAGGCTCATCTTCGGCGCCACCACCGCGGCCGGCATCCGCCCGGCCAGCCTTTCGGCGCGGGCTTTTTCAGCGTCGTTGCCCCAGGGCAGCACCATCACCATGTCGTGCTGATTGGACAGGCGTTCGCCCAGCTCCACCCAATTCGCCTCCGGCCATTCCTTGGAGGCGCGGCTGGTGGCATGCAGCAGCACCGCGTAACGGCCGGAAAGCATCCACGACGGCCGCTCTCCGGCCGCCACGCCGAAGCTAGGCTCGCCTTGCGGCTGGTAGCCGAAGCTCAGGCCGAACAGCCGGCGGTTGCGTTCTATCGCTGACAACCGGCGCGATACCGAATGTTTCTTGTCGTAAAACAGGCTGGCCAGCGCCTCGCGCGCGCTGCTCCAGTCCAGGCCGGCCAGCGGCGCGGCGGCCCAGCGCGCCGGGATCGCGCTTTTCAGCAAGCCCTGGCTGTCCAGCACCAGGTCGAAATGGGTGTCGCGCAGTTGCCGTTTCAGCGCCTTCAGTTCGCGCCAGGCGGCAGGCTGCAGCAAACGCTTGCGCCAGCTGCGCCAGCGCAGGGTCAGCACTTCGGCGACCTGCGGATGCAGCCGGGCGATGTCGGCGAAGCTTTCCTCGGTCAGCCAGCTCAGCCGGATATTGGGGTAATGCGTTTTCAGCTCGGTGATGGCGGGCCAGGTGTGGATAAGGTCGCCCATCGACGAGGTGCGCACAATCAGCACATTCATCATGGCGGGCATTGTACCCGAGCAGGGCTGTGGTTAACCAAGCAAAATCCCTCCGCAAGGAATGTGGATAAACAGCTGTTGATAAGCGGCGGCGGATTTATCCACAATCTGCCCAACCTTTGCGCGCTGCAATAATCCCATGGCTATCAACAGGACAAGATGATGAAAATCATGGATTTTTCAGGATTGTCCACAATATTCTCCGCCTTCAGCATTATCATCATTTTATAGCTGCGTTAAAGAAACAACGGTGAGGAATGGACACTTGGGCGGCAAAAAAAACCGTTCACAGCAACAAGGGCACTTCCCGTTGCCAGCATGTGGAAAACTGCCTGTCTGCAGAAAAGACCAAACTTATCCACAACTAGCCAGCACGCAACAACCATGGCTGACAACAACTTTCCATCACGATCAAGATATTGAATTTAAACGGATAAATATACTTATCAACAGGACTGGGCCATCTTCTACCAGTTTCTTCAATATAAAAATGGGAATACAAGAAAAGAAACGGCAAGGCAGAACAAGGCTGGACTCAAGACAGACAACTCTCTGGGAAAACAGGAAAAAACGTCTGCAAGGACGTGGTTTGGAAAACATGGCAAGACTTGTGGATCACCCAAGCCGAAGGGGGAACTGCTCGATAGCCTGCACCTATCAGCGGAAAGTTATCCACTTTCCCCGCGTTGTACTGACCGCTGATCGGCGGCTCCGGCAACGGAAAGCCAGCCTGCCAGCTAGCTGAGCGTGCATTTTTCCTTCTATCTATCAATGGGATAGAAAGAAACGCACAGAGATCGCGCATGAAACCCGGGATGGCGACGATTGGCGTCTGGTTGCAGCGCAAGCCGATTCCGCCGCTGCCGGAGCCATGTCGTGAACCGCCGCGTTTGTTGCCGCGACGCGTCGCATGCAGAATGTCATGTCTTTGGCATGACAGGATGACGAGATGTCGATATTGATCAGAACCATGCGGGAAACCGATATCGCCGCGGTGGCCAAACTGTGCGGCGATCTGGATTACCCGAGCAGCGCGGAAGAGGTGGGCCGGCGCTACGCCGCGGTGCGCGCCTTTCCCGACAACGAGATCTGGGTGGCGGAAAAGGACGGCCAGCTGGCCGGTTGGGCGCATGGCCATGGCGGCCATCTGCTGGAAGCGGAGTCGTATGTGGAAATCGGCGGCATCGTGGTGGCGCCGGAACACAGGGGATTGGGGATAGGCAGGCTGTTGCTGGCGGCCTGCGAGGCCTGGGCGCAAGAACGCGGCTATCCGCGCATCCGCCTGCGCTCGGGACAACAGCGGCTGGACGCGCACGCGTTCTACCGCCGTATCGGCTACCAGCAGAAAAACACCGGCATCACGTTCGCGCTGGATCTGCCGCGGCGCTCTTGAAGCGCGGCTTATCCACAGGCGGGAGTCCAGGCTGGAAGGAAATCCACAGATGCAGACCCGTTTTCCGGCGCCGTTGCAGGTTGGCGACGCCATCGCCGTCACCGCCTTTTCCTCCGGGGTTCCTGCGCAGCTGCACAACCAGCTGGATGATGCGCTGGCCATGCTGCGCGCGCGCGGCTACCGGGTGGTGGAGGGCGAGTGCCTGCGCGAGGAGAAATGCGACGCCAGCGCGCCCGCCGCCGCGCGGTTGGCCGAACTGAAGCGTTTCCTGTTCGATCCGGGCATCCGCGCCATCCTGCCGCCCTGGGGCGGCGAACTGGCGATAGAGCTGCTGGCGGGGCTGGATTTCGCCGCGCTGGCCAAGCTGCCGCCGAAATGGCTGGCTGGCTTCTCCGATGTCTCCACCCTTCTGGCGCCGCTGACCCTGCTGTCCGGCTGGGCCACGCTGCACGGGCCCAACCTGATGGATTCGCCGCTGAAAGAAAGGCAATCCGGCTACGAGGCGCTGCTGGCGGCGTTGGAAACCGGCATGCCGGCGGCGCAGGAGCAATACGCGCGTTACTGGCGCTGGGACGAGCCTGGCCAGACCTTTGCCAACCAAGTGCGGATGCTGGACGGCGGAGCGGGAAAAATGGCAGGCCGGCTGATCGGCGGCTGCCTGGACGTGCTGGCATCGCTGCAGGGCACGCCGTATTTCGATCTGGCGGCCTTCAAGCGCAAGCCGGCCATCCTGTACCTGGAAAACTGCGAACTCGCGCCCTGCGGCGTTTTAAGGGCCCTGGCGGGCCTCAGGCTGTCCGGAACGTTCGATGGCCTGTCCGGGCTGGTGTTGGGCCGCAGCACGGGCCCTGAGGCCGCCAACGCGGGGGCTTTGTCGTATCAGGCGGCGGTGCGCGCCGCGCTGGATGGCTTGGGCTGTCCGGTGGCGATGGACGCAGACATCGGCCACTCGCCGCCACAGTGGAGCCTGCTGAACGGCGCCTGGGCCGTGTTGGAAGTTTTCGGCGAAGGCCGGGCCAGGCTCAGCCAGCGGCCGGCGCCGTAGGGCGGAAGCCCGGCTCGCCGGGTGTTACGCCTATGCGCAGAGTGGAGGAGATGGCGGCAGATCGCCCCGCTGGGGCATCAGCGCGACGAGCAAAGCATCACAGCGCCATGCGGTAGAACACCACGCGTTCGCTTTCCTCGAAGCCCAGCGCCCGATGCGCGGCCTGCGCCGCCAGGTTGTCCAGGCTGGTGTCGGAGGCCATTTCGGAACAGCCTCGCGTCAGCGCCCATGCCTTGGCCGCGGCAAGCATCATGGTCGTCAGTCCGGCGCGTCTATGCCGCGGCGCCACGTAGAGGCCTTCGATGAAGGCCACCGGCGAGCCGGAGCGGGCGCCGTTGACGTAATCGTTGCGTAGCGCAATCTCCAGCAAGGCGACGGCGTTGCCGGCATCAAGCGCCAGAAAGGCGGCGTAGCGGCCGGTTTGCGTCAGTTGGCGGGAGATATCCGCGCGATGGTCGTCGGCGGGACAATCCGGCCACAGCGCCGCGCGCAGGCGAAGCCAGTCGGCGAGGCGGCGCGCGTCGGCCTGGACGACGCGGCGATCGGGCAGGGCTGGGGTCATGAAGTCTCGGCGGGAAGCGGTCGATGGTTGTCAGATCGCCTGCGCGGCGGCGAGTTTCCCGCCGTCCGCCGCCGTACTCAAATCGACTCGAACTCCGGTTGCGGCAGATGGCGGCGCTGCACCAGGATCTTGTCGACCCGGGTCTTGTCCATGTCCACCACCTCGAAGCTGAAGCCGTTCCACTCGAAACGATCGGTGACGCTGGGGATGCGTCCCAGCTTGAACATGATGACGCCGCCCAGGGTGTGGATATTGCCGCCGGCCTCGCCCGGCAGCGGGCTGTCCAGCTCGAAGAATTCGCGGAAGCTGTCCAGCGACACCATGCCGTCCACCAGCCAGCTGCCGTCCTCGCGCTGCACGATTTCGTCGTCTTCGCCGCCGATGGCCGGCATATCGCCGACGATGGCTTCCATCACGTCGTTGATCGACACCAGGCCTTCCAGCTCGCCGTATTCGTCCACCACCAGCGCGCTGTGGCTGCGCGCCTGCTTGAACTGCTCCAGCAGCTGCATCAGCGATGAGGTGGCCGGCACGTACAGCGGCGGCGCCAGGTCGGCGGCGAAGTCGGCCGGCTGGCCGGTGAGCAACCGGTCCAGCAGCCGCTTGGCGTTGAGTATGCCTATCACCTGGTCGCTGTCGCCGCGGCAAACCGGGAAATGGCTGAAGTTGTGCCGCAGCAGCAGTTCGCGGTTGTGCTCCGGGCCGTCTTCCAGGTCCAGCAGCACCACGTCCTTGCGCGGCGTCATCACCGCCGCCACCTTGCGGTTGTCCAGGCGGAAGATGTTTTCCACCAGCTCCTGTTCGGCGCGGTCGAACACGCCTTCGTCGGCGCCTTGTTCCATCAGCGTGCGGATCTCGTCCTCGGTGATCGACGGCTCGTCGCTCTTTTTGGCGCCCAACAGGCGCAACAGGCCGTCGGTGACGCGGCTGAACACCTGCACCAGCGGCGCGCTGGCGCGCGACAGCAGCAGCATCGGCCGCGCCAGCGCCATCGCCACCCGTTCCGGATTGAGCAGCGCCAGCCGTTTGGGCACCAGTTCGCCCAGGATTAGCGACAGCGTGGTGATGAACACCACCATCAGCGCCACCGACAGCGGCTTGCTGTAAGGCGCCAGCAGCGGCACCTCGAGCAGCGCGGCGCGCAGATGCTCGGACAGCGCCGCCTCGCCGTAGACGCCGGACAGGATGCTGATCGAGGTGATGCCGATCTGGATGGTGGACAGGAAGCGGGTGGGTTCGGCGGCCAGCGCCAATGCCGCGCGGGCGCCGCGGTGGCCGTCTTCGGCCTTTTGCAGCAGCCGGACTTTGCGCGAGGAGACGATGGCGATCTCGGCCATCGCGAATACGGCGTTCAACAGGATCAGGCCCAGCAGCAGCAGGATTTCCACGATGGGGACAGGGAAGTGGCGGAGCTACTAGCTTAGGGCAAGCCGTCCGCCGCGCAAAGCGCCGCGGCGGACAGAAAGGTCAGAACAGGCTGTTTTGCGCGGCGGCGGCGGCCCAGCGCACCGGCTGGCGGCCGCGGGCGATCAGCCAGGCGTTGACTTGGGAGAAATGGCGGCAGCCGTGGAAGCCGCGGCTGGCCGACAGCGGCGACGGATGGGCGGCCTTCAGCGCCAGGTGGCGGCTGGCGTCGATGCGCTCGGCTTTGGTGTGCGCCCAGTTGCCCCATAGCAGGAACACGCAGCCGGGGCTTTGCGCGTTGACGGCGTCGATCAGCGCGTCGCTGACCGTCTGCCAGCCCAGCTTGCCGTGGCTGCCGGCCTGGTCCTGCTCGACGGTGAACACGCTGTTGAGCAGCAATACGCCTTGCTGCGCCCAGTGGCTGAGATCGCCGTTGGCGGGAATGCCCAGGCCCAGGTCGGCCGCCAGTTCCTTGTAGATGTTGCGCAAGGACGGCGGCACGCGCACGCCTTCCGGCACTGAAAACGACAGCCCCATCGCTTCGCCGGCGCCGTGGTACGGGTCCTGGCCCAGGATCACCACCTTGACGTCGGCCGGCGACGCGAAGCTGAGCGCGTTGAAGATCTGCGCCGCGGGCGGGAACAGCGTCTTGCCGGCCTCGCTTTGCTGGCTCAGCTGGCGGTCGATGTCGGCCAGCCGCGCGGCGATGTCGGCTTGGCGCAGCACCGCTTCCCAGGCCGGATGGACGCGGGCGAGGGCGGAGGAAAGATAATTCAGAGCTTGCATAGGGTTTCTTTGCGGCGGGAGTGGCGGATCACGACCCTTGGAGGCGGCGGGCGGCGTTTCGTTCCAAGCAAAACACCGCCCGGAGGCGGTGCTGGTAGGCTGCGTCACCCCAATGGGCGACGCGCCGTCTAGTCCAGTATCAATACCGGGCGACGGCCGGATCCACCTGGGCGGACCAGGCGTCGATGCCGCCCTGGAGGTTGATCACGTCGTCGAAGCCGGCGTTCTGCAGGAACATCGCCACCTGGGCGCTGCGCATGCCGTGATGGCAGATGGCGACGATGGCGGCGTCGTCCGGCAGTTCGCTCATCCGGATCGGGATCAGGTTCATCGGAATGTGGACGCTGCCCTCGATGTGCGCCAGCTGGTATTCCCAGCCTTCGCGCACGTCCAGCAGCACCGGGCGCGCGGCCTGCGGATCGGCCAGCAGCGCCGCCAGTTGCGGAGCGGTGATTTCGCGCAGCATGGTCAGAAGCTGAAACGAGCCGGTTCGACGGCTTCGAATTTCTGCAGCCGCTCGACACAGGTCTCGAACAGCGCGGTTTCGCGGAAGCTGGTTTCGGTTTCGCGCTGGATCAGCTTGCAAGCCATCACCGGCAGGTCGCCGGCCACCAGGATCAGGCGGCCGCCGACGGCCAACTGGTCTTTCAGTTCCTGCGGCACCACCGGCAGCGAACCGCCGACCACGATCACGTCGTAGGGCGCTTGCGCCGGCAGGCCCAGCACGCCGTCGCCCTCAACCAGGGTGGCGTTGGCGATGCCGGCCTGTTTCAGATTGTCGGCGGCGCGCGCTTTCTGGGCGGCGTCGATTTCCACGCTCACCACCTGCTTGCCCATCTTGGCCAGCAGCGCGGTCAGATAGCCGCTGCCGGTGCCGATTTCCAGGATCTTGTCGGTGGGCTGGATGGCGGCGTCCTGCACCAGGCGGGCTTCCATCTTGGGCTGCAGCATCTTGCTGCCGTTGGGCAGCGGCAGTTCGGTATCGACAAAGGCCATCTGGCGCTGATTGTCGGCCACGAAGTCCTCGCGTTTCACGTGAAACAGCAGATCCAGCACGTTGGTATCCAGAACGTCCCACGGGCGAATCTGTTGTTCGACCATGTTGAAACGGGTTTTTTCGAAATCCATCAACTTAAACTCCGGAGGGCTGGGAGTCCGCTGCGCCGTTCGAAGCTGGGGGGCGGCAAGGACTCGTGTCATGACGATAACTTGCGATTATCCCATATTTGCCTTACCTTCACAGCATCGCTAGGGGTCCTGCGCCTGGCGTTTGGCTTGATCGGCTACCAAAGTGTAGGACATCGGGTTGAAAGCGGCGGCGCGGGTGAGAAATACCCTTGGAACCTGACCCGGATAATCCCGGCGTAGGGAAGCGTCACCTGCCGAAGATAGCCCCGCCATCCCACCGCAGCCGGCCATGCGCCGAACCGCTCCTTGCGCCGCTTCATCGCCCTGGAGACCCGCCCGATGAACGCGCCCGTAAACAAACAGATGGTGGTGGACGCCGCCGCCATCCAGCCTTTGCCCAATTCCCGCAAGATCCATGTCGCCGGCAGCCGCCCGGACATCCGCGTGCCGATGCGCGAGATCCGCCAGGCCGACACGCCGACCCAGTTCGGCGGCGAAGCCAATCCGCCGATCTATGTCTACGACACCAGCGGCCCGTACAGCGACCCGGCGGTCCGCATCGACATCCAGAGCGGCCTGGCGCCGGTGCGCGCCGGCTGGATCGCCGAACGCGGCGACTGCGAGCAGCTGGATGGCCTGTCCAGCGAATACGGCCGCGCCCGCGAGGCCGACCCCAAGCTGGCCGAGTTGCGCTTCAACCTGCAGCGCAAGCCGCGCCGCGCCTTGCCTGGCCGCAATGTCAGCCAGATGCACTATGCCCGCCGCGGCGTCATCACCCCGGAGATGGAGTTCGTCGCCATCCGCGAAAACCTGAACCGCCGCGCCTATGTGGAAGCGCTGCAGGTCACCGGCAACACCCGCTTGCTGGAGCTGATGACGCGCCAGCATGCCGGCCAGAGCTTCGGCGCCAATCTGCCGGAAGAGATCACGCCGGAGTTCGTCCGCCAGGAAGTGGCCGCCGGCCGCGCCATCATCCCGGCCAACATCAATCACCCGGAATCCGAGCCGATGATCATCGGCCGCAATTTTCTGGTGAAAATCAACGGCAATATCGGCAATAGCGCGGTAACGTCGTCGATATCGGAAGAAGTGGACAAGATGACCTGGGGCATCCGCTGGGGCGCCGACACCATCATGGACCTGTCCACCGGCAAGAACATCCACGAAACCCGCGAGTGGATTTTGCGCAACAGCCCGGTGCCGATCGGCACCGTGCCGATCTACCAGGCGCTGGAAAAGGTGAATGGCAAGGCCGAAGACCTGAGCTGGGAAATCTTCAAGGACACGCTGATCGAGCAGGCCGAGCAGGGCGTCGACTACTTCACCATCCACGCCGGCGTGCGTTTGCAGTACGTGCCGCTGACCGCCGGCCGGATGACCGGCATCGTGTCGCGCGGCGGCTCGATCATGGCCAAATGGTGTCTGGCGCATCATCAGGAAAACTTCCTCTATACCCATTTCGAGGAAATCTGCGAAATCATGAAGGCCTACGACGTGGCCTTCAGCCTAGGCGACGGCCTGCGGCCGGGCAGCGCCTGGGACGCCAACGACGCGGCGCAGCTGGGCGAACTGAAAACCCTGGGCGAGTTGACTGAAATCGCCTGGAAGCACGACGTGCAGGTGATGATAGAAGGTCCGGGCCATGTGCCGATGCAGCTGATCAAGGAGAACATGGACAAGGAGCTGGAGTGGTGCCGCGAAGCGCCGTTCTACACCCTGGGGCCGCTCACCACCGACATCGCGCCCGGCTACGACCACATCACCTCGGCGATAGGCGCGGCGCAGATCGGCTGGTACGGCACCGCGATGCTGTGCTACGTGACGCAGAAGGAACACCTGGGCCTGCCGAACAAGAACGACGTCAAGGAAGGCATCATCACCTACAAGCTGGCGGCGCACGCGGCCGACTTGGCCAAGGGCCATCCCGGCGCGCAGATCCGCGACAACGCGCTGTCCAAGGCGCGCTTCGAATTCCGCTGGGAAGACCAGTTCAACCTGGGCCTGGACCCGGACAAGGCGCGCGACTTCCACGACGAGACCCTGCCGAAAGATAGCGCCAAGGTCGCGCACTTCTGCTCGATGTGCGGCCCGCATTTCTGCAGCATGAAGATCACCCAGGACGTGCGCGATTTCGCCGCCAAACAGGGCATCAGCGCGCAGGACGCGCTGAACAAGGGCATGCAGGAAAAGTCCATCGAGTTCGTCAAGGGCGGCGCCAAGCTGTACGACAAGGTGTGATGTCGCCAAGTTGGCACAACGGCGGCGCGGGCCGCCGTTTTTTATGCCTGCCGTGCCGGCAATCGGTCTAGGATGAGCGTATTCCCCCAGCATTGGAGCGCGCGATGGATACCAGCAGCCACCTGTTGCCCGGATTGTTCCGCCAGTTGGGCCTGGCCGACGAGCCGGCGGCGATCAAGGCCTTCATCGCCAGCCATCCGCTGCCGCCGCGCGTGTCGCTGGCCGACGCGCCGTTCTGGAGCCCGTCGCAAGCGGCCTTTTTGCGCCAGGCGCTGGAGTGCGACGCCGAATGGAGCGAGGCGGCGGACGAGCTGGCGGTGCTGCTGCAGCAAGCCGAAGGCTGAAGCTGTGGATAAACAGGCAGACCGCCGGTTGCCTGTGGATAAGCCGCCGGCCGTTGTCCGCGCCGTTCAGACGGCGATGTAGACCCAGGCGCGTTCGCTGGCGCGCGCAATGCGCCGCTAAGGAGATTGCGTACCCGCAGGCTGGGATATAGTTTGAATAAGACCGGTCATGATGGAGGGGGAGGGCTGCATGAAGCAGACCGACCAGACGTTGCTGGAGCAGTTGCGCATCACCGAGTTTGAAATCGACCAGCGCAAGCAGCTGTTCGATCTGCAGCCGCGCGACGAATTGCTGCTTCGCGCCGCCGGCGCGCTGATCGAGCCGCAGCTGGACGATCTGGTGGAGCGCTTTTACGAGCAGCAGACCAGCACCCCGGAAATCGCGCTGCTGATCGGCGACGCCGATACCCTGCAGCGGCTGCGCAGCGCCCAGCGCCGCTACGTGATCGACCTGTTCAGCGGCGTCTACGATCTGGAATACGTCAACAACCGCCTGCGCATCGGCCTGGTGCACAAGCGCATCGGCGTGGAGCCCAAGTTGTACCTGGCGGCCATCCATTTCCTGCGCTCGCTGTTGTCGGTGCAGGTGGCCAGGCTGATTCCCGACCCCGATGTCTGCACGCAGACGCTGATGTCGATGGACAAGCTGGTGATGTTCGACATCGCGCTGGTGTTCGAAACCTATATCCGCAGCCTGGTGGCGGAAATCGAAACCTCGCGCAACAAGTCCGAGCAGTACGCGCTGGCGCTGGAGGAAAAGGTGGCGATGCGCACCCGCCAGCTGGAGGAGCTGTCGCGCACCGACCCGTTGACCGGCCTGCTCAACCGCCGCCACCTGGACGAAACCCTGACCCGGGTGCTGCGCAGCGCGCAGCGGCGCCATGAAAGGGTGGCGCTGGTGTATCTGGACATCGACGATTTCAAGGCGATCAACGATACCGAAGGCCATCAGCGCGGCGACGAGATCCTGCGCGTGCTGGGCGGCATCATCAATCGCATTTCGCGGCTGGAAGACGGCTGCTTTCGTTACGGCGGCGACGAATTCTGCATCGTGCTGCCCAATTGCGGCCGCCGCCACGCGGAGAACAATTTCGTCCAGCGTCTGCGCGCCGAGATGGAAATCGCGCTGTCCGGCGTGACGGTGAGCATGGGCTGCGTCGAAACCGGACCGGAGGATTTCGCCAGCCCGGAAGCGCTGGTGGGGATGGCCGATCAGCAGATGTACGCGGTGAAGTCGCGGCACCGGGAGGATGGCGAGGACAAGCCCGCCGGCCGCTGACTACAGCCGGCAGACCTGGTTGCGGCCGTTCTGCTTGGCTTGGTACAGCGCTTGGTCGGCCTTTTGCTGCGCGCTGGCGAAATCCTGCTGCCGGCATTGCCATTCGTGCACGCCGGCGGAAAAGCTGCAGCGCTGCTCCGGCTGCGCCGGCAACAGCGCCAGCTGGCTGAATTGCTGGCGCAGCCGGTCCGCCACCGCCAGGCCGGTTTCGATGCCGGTGTCCGGCATCACCAGGCAGAATTCCTCGCCGCCGTAGCGGATCAGCAAATCGTTTTCCCGCACGCCGTTGTTGAGCAGGCTGGCCAGCGCCTGGATCACCTGGTCGCCGGCCGGGTGGCCGAAGCGGTCGTTGATCGACTTGAAATGGTCGATGTCCAGCATGATCACGCAGACCCGCTCGGTCGAGGCTTCCAGCGTGCGCAGCCAGTATTGCAGCGCGCGCCGGTTGCCGGCGGCGGTGAGCGGGTCGATGTTGGCGGCGTCCTGCAGCCGGCTGTTCTGCCGTTGCAGCACGATGTTGAGAAAGCCCACCGCGCCGCATACCTGGGCGGCGGCGGCCACGGTCAGCGCCAGCTGGTGGGCCAGCGTGTGCTCGTGCGACAGGTGGGGCTGGCCGTGGTACAGCCGCAGCAGGTCGGGCGCGTCGCGCCAGATGAACAGCAGCGCCCCCAGCAGGAACAGCAGCGCGGTGGGGCTGAAGCGGTTGTGGCAGATCTGCTGTTCGGCGCGTTGGTACAGCCAGGCGGCGGCCAGGTAGAGCAACGGGATTTCCAGCGCCGACAGCGCGGCGCTCAGCAGCGGCTGCGGCACCCACTTGTCCAGGATCGAATAGGCGCCCACCCACAGCCACAGCGTATCGGGCAGGCGCAGATTGCACAGCCGGGCGATGATCATCAGCTGCAGCGTGATGCCGGCGTTGCTCATGCCGCTGCCCAGCGACAGCGCCGCCGGGTGCAGACCCAGCAGTTCCCCTTCCAGCATCATCCCGGCGGCCAGCAGCAGCGAGGCCTGCAGCCAGCGGCGGCGCGGCCGCAGCAAATCGGCGCGCACGCTGTGCTGCCAGGTGATCACGCCTATGCTGGCGACGGTCAGGGAGAGCATGGTGAGCAGGAAATTGGACATTCAGGCCTTGTCGGAAATAGGGGCGGTAGCGGTTTAATCCTAGCAAAGCCGGTTTTCCGCTGTCACCCGCCCGGTTTTCCGCCGGCCCGGCTCAGAAGCGCGCCACCACTTTGCGCCGTATGCTGTAATCGGGCCGCAGGCTGGCTTCGGTGTCCAGGAAGTAGCGGTTGCTGTCCAGCCAGAAGTGCGGGTCGTTGCTGGGCTGCGGGTCAGCCCACAGCTGGAACAACTGGTGCACCTGCTGCGGGTGGGCGCAGCGCGCCAGCGCTTCGCGGAACGGCCTTTCGCTGCACATGCGGGCGATGGCGGCGAGCAGCTGCAAGTGCTGCGGATGCGCTTCCTGCGGCAGCAGCAGCAAGAGCAGGCTGCGCACCGGCTTGCCGTCGGGCGAGTCGAACTCCATGTCCCGCTTCAGGCGCAGAAACAGCGCATGGGCTTCGCTCAGACCGGGAATGCGGGCGTGCGGCAGCGCCAGGCCGTGGCCCAGCGCGGTGCTGCCGGTTTGCTCGCGCAGCTGCAGCGCGCTTTGCACGGTCTGGCTGTTCAGCGCGTGGCGTTGGCCCAGCTGGCGGGCGGCGTAGGCGAACAGCTGGTTTTTGCAGTCAACGTCCACATCCAGCAGGATGTCGCTGACGCGGCACAAGTCGGGCAGGCTTTCCATGACGGATTTCTCCAGGGGGAATGACAAGCCCATGCTAGGTCGGCCGGTCTAAATTCAAGCTAAATAAACCGCGCCCGGCCATCAAAATGCCGTTAAGGCGGCTAGGGCTTGGGCTGGATCGCGCCCTGGATGTCGGACGCCTGCCGCTTCAGTTTTTCCACTTGTTCCTTCAGTTCGGGATTGAGCAGGGTGGCGGCCGCGCCCACCTGCTTGGCCGCGCCCAGCGCGGCGCTGGCTTGCTCCTTCAGCTGTCCCAGCGGCGCGCTGGCGGCGTCGACGCCCTGGTGCACATTGCCGATGGCGGCGGAGGCGGCCTGCTGCAGCTGGGCGGTTTGGCGCTGGTCGCAGCCGGCCAGCGCCAGGGCGGCGCTCATCAGGAGTATCGGGGTGCGCATGCGTCTATCCGTTCGGGTGGTTTGTCTGAAGGATAGAGAGCGGCGGCGGCGGGCAAGTTCCATCACCGCCGCGCCATGCTAAATGACATTGGCAATTTTTGACCAGGCGAGTAAGTTAAGCCTTTCCTTGTGCACAACCGGAGCTTGCCATGATCGTCGTGTCCGTCGTCTATCCGCATCGGCCCGCCGCGCGTTTCGATTTCGACTACTACCTGCAGCGCCACATGCCGATGGTGCAGCAATTGCTGGGCCATAGCCTGAAGGGCGTGCGGGTGGACCGCGGCCTGTCCGGCGCCGAGGCGGGCAGCCCGCCGGGCTTCGTGGCGCAGGCCCTGCTGCTGTGCGATTCGGTGCAGGCCTTTCAGCAGGCCTTCGGCCCGGTGGCGGCGCGCATCATGGGGGATATCGCCAATTACACCGACATCCAGCCCGACATCCAGTTCAGCGAAGTGGCGCTGTGGGACGAGCGCCAGCCCGGCGTCAGCGGCTGGTACGCCAACGCGCAGTAAGCGTCAGGCCAGGATGCGCGCGGCCAGGTCGCCCGGCGCCTGGCTTATCGCCAGCCGCGGCGCGCCGTGCCAATCGGCCAATCTGGCCAGCGCCGTTTTCAGATCGTCGGCCAGCCGCTGGCTGACGCGCGTGCCCGGCTCCAGGTGCAGCGATTTCACTTCGAACACGCCTTGCGCGCGATGGGCCTTGGCGTCCAGCCGGCCCGCCAGCTTGCCGCGGTTGAGGATGGGCAGCGTGAAATAGCCGTACTTTCGCTTCGGCGCAGGCGTATAGCACTCGATCTTGTAATCGAAATCGAACAGCTCCAGCGCGCGCTTGCGGTCCCATACCAGCGGGTCGAACGGCGACAGGATGGCGGTGTTGCCGCTGTTCAGCATGCCATTGCGCGCCAGCTCCAGTTCGGCGGCCAGGCTGGCGTGGACGAAGGCGTCGTGGCTCCAGCCTTCCACTTTCACCGGCAGCAGTTCGCCGGCATCCGCCAGGCCATGCAGCAGCTCGGTGTAAGGCGCGCGCTTGAGGCGGTAGTAGTCGGCCACCCATGCCGGTTTGACCAGGCCCAGCGCGCGGCAGCTGTTGCGCACTTGTTCCAGCCGCACGGCTTCCGGCGAGGGCAGGTCGCGCGTGTCGTCCCAGCCGGGCAGCACCCGCTCGGCCAGGTCGTAGACGCGCTGGAAGGCGCGCCGCTCCTTCACCATCAGCCGGCCCAGCGTGAACAGCGCCTCCAGATGGCGTTTTTCCGGCTTCCAGTCCCACCAGCCATTGCCTTTGTTGTCGCGGCGCTCGAAATCGGCCGAGCGCATCGGCCCGTGCGCGCGGATGCGCTCGACGATGGCTTCGATGTCGGCGCGGTGCTGCGCGTACCAGCGCGGCGAAAACTTCCAGCCCATGCCCTCGGCGTTCAGCATGCGGTGGCGCAGCAGCCGGTAGTCCTCGGTCGGCACGAAGCAGGCCTCGTGCGCCCAATATTCGAACAGCGCGCCTTCGGCCAGCAGCTGGTCCAGCCAGGCCGGGTCGTACTGGCCGATGCGGCTGTACAGCACCAGGTAGGGGCTGCGCGCCACCACGCTGATGGTGTCGATCTGCAGCAGCGCCATGCGGCGGATGGCGGCCAGCGCGTCGGCCTTGCTCGCCTTGCGGCGCGGCGCGGTCAGCAGGCCCTGGGCGGCCAGTTGCAGGTGGCGGGCTTGTTGCAGCGGCAGGTGCACGGTCATGTTTTCGGCATGGAGAAAGTCTGAGAGGCGACTATAGCAGGGGAGGCGGCTGCCGTCAGGGTGACATGCTTTCGGCATGACAGGCTGTCCGGCTTGTGGCAGTGTGGATGGTCCATACTTTCCACCGGAGTTGCTGGCATGATCAGCCATATCGACCACATCGTCCTGACCGTGCGCGACATCGAGGCGGCGGTCGCTTTTTACCAGCGCGCGCTGAAGCTGGAAGCGGTGAGCTTCGGCAATGGCCGCCGCGCGCTGCGTTTCGGCAACCAGAAGATCAATTTGCAAACCTTGGGCCAGGAAACGCGCAACCACGCCGCCATCGGTTCCGGCGACCTGTGCCTGATCACCCATTTGCCCTTGGCCGAGGTGGCTGAGCATCTGAAGCGCGAAGGGGTGGCCATCGTCGAGGGGCCGATCACCCGCAGCGGCGCGATGGGAACGATCACCTCGGTGTATTTCAACGACCCGGACAGCAATCTGATCGAGGTCAGCACTTATAGTTTTTGATGGCAGGGGCGGTGACAGGCGGGCGCGGTCGCGCGCGCGGCGCAGGCCGGCGTCCGGTTCAGCGCCTGGACAGCTCGCGCTGCAGCACGCTGTCGTAGCTGCCGTCGCGGCGCATCGCTTCCAGCGCCAGGTTGAAGCGCGTCAGCAGCGCCTCTTGCTGCGCGTGCTTGTTGATAGCCAAGTAGGACGGATTGGTCACCAGCGCCTCCTGCGACAGCGCCACGTCGCGGTAGCCGCCGTCGCGTAGCGCCAGCTGCAGCGGCTCGCGTATGCCCAACACCACGTCCAGCCGCCCCAGGCGCAGCTGGCGCAGGTTCTGCTCGTCGCTGTCGCCGTCGAAGGCGGTGAGCCGGCCTTGCTTCCTGGCCAGGTCGAAGGCGTCGCCGTAGCTCCAGCCGGCCATCACGCCCACTCTTTTGCCGTACAGGTCCTCAAGCTTGCGGTAGCGCGGCGCCTTGGCCGGAGAAGCCATCACCACGCGCTCGTAGAACAGCGGCTGGCTGAAGTCGAACAGTTTTTCGCGGCTGGCGGTCTTGATGATGCCGCCGGCCGCTGCGCTGCCGCCGCCCAATTCCTGCAGCGCCAGGCGCCAGGAGGCGGCGCGCAGCGTGACGGCGATGCCGGCGCGTTCGCAGACCTTGGCGACCAGCGCCGGGTACAGGCCGGCGGCGCCTTGCTGGCCGGCGTACATCAGCGGCGGATTGCTGGCGTCGAAGTCGACGATCAGTCCGGGCGGTTCGCCGGCCAGGCCGGGGACGCCGGCCAGGGCCAGCCATAGCGCCAGCATGGTGGGGAAAAGCTTCTGCCGCATGGGGTGGGATCAACGAGTATGGCCATGGTTGCAGCATAGTACTTGGCGGCGCCGGCGATGCGCCGGCGGAAATGAAAAACGGAAGCCGGCGGGCTTCCGTTGTCTTAAGCGCGCGAAGACGCGGCGCTTACGGGTAAACGATGCGCAAGAGATTGGTGGAGCCGGGGGTGCCGAAGGGCACGCCGGCGATGATCACCATCGGCTTGCCCTGTTCGGCCAGGCCCAGCTTGGTGGCGCAGAAGGTGGTCTTCACTACCATGTCTTCCAGGTTTTCCGCATCCGGACCGTGGTAGGCCACCACCCCCCACACCAGCGTCAGCCGGCGCGCGGTGTCCAGGCTGGGAGAAATCCCCAGGATGGGCGTGGACGGGCGCTCGCGCGCCAGGTACAGACAGGTGGAGCCGCTGGTGGTGAAGGCGACCGAGACCGTCACCGGCAGCAGCGTCGCCACCTTGCGCACGCAGGCGGCGATGGCGTCGGTGCGGCCCGGCTCGTCGGCGGCGCTGTAGTCCAGCGCCATCACCTTGCGGTAGTCCGGCGCGCTTTCCACGCGGCGGATGATGCGGTCCATGATCTGCACCGCCTGCAGCGGGTATTGGCCGGCGGCGGTTTCCGCCGACAGCATCACCGCGTCGGCGCCCTCGTAGACGGCGGTGGCCACGTCGTTGGCTTCGGCGCGGGTGGGGGTGGGCGCGGTGATCATCGACTCCAGCATCTGGGTGGCGACGATCACCGGGCGGCCCAGGTGGCGGCACTGGTGGACGATGCGGCGTTGCGCCACCGGCACGTCTTCCGGCGGCAGCTCCACGCCCAGGTCGCCGCGCGCCACCATCACGCCGTCGGCCAGCGTGGCGATGGCTTCCAGATCGTCCACCGCCGACGGTTTTTCGATCTTGGCGACGATGCCGGCCTTTTTGCCGACGATCTTTCGCAGCTCGGCCACGTCCCGCGCGGTCTGCACGAAGGACATCGCCACCCAGTCGGCGCCTTCGGCCAGCGCGAACTCGGCGTCCTTGCGGTCTTTCTCGGTGATGGCGGACAGCGGCAGCACGGTGTGCGGCAGATTGAAGCCTTTGTTGCTGGACAGCTCGCCGCCGACGGTGACGCGGGTGGCGATGCGGCGCGGCTCGACATGTTCCACGTGGAACGCCAGCTTGCCGTCGTTGACCAGGATGCTGTGGCCGGGCTTGAGCGCGGCGAAGGCTTCCGGGTGCGGCAGGCTGGCGCGGCGGGCGTCGCCGTCCACTTCATCCAGCACGAATTCGTAGCGGTCGCCGGTCTGCACGGTGGCGGGCTGCGGGAATTTGCCGATGCGCAGCTTGGGCCCCTGCAGGTCGATCAGCGCGCCTATCGGCCGGTCCAATGCCTTTTCCGCGGCGCGGATGGCGGCCAGGCGGGCGCGGTGGTCGTCATGGCTGCCGTGGCTCATATTGAGGCGGAAGATGTTCACCCCGGCGCGGGCCAGCTCCAGGATTTGTTCCGGGGTGCTGGATGAGGGCCCCAGCGTGGCGAGAATTTTGGTGTTGCGAAGCATGACTGTCCTTTGCGGCCGTCCGGCCGGTTAGGTTGAAGCTATGGGCATGGAGCCGGAAACGCTGCGCCGGGCGTCGGCGCGCCGGGATTCGTTTCCCCGCGCCGTCGGCGTCCGGCGTCGTCTGCACCGATAGTGCCATGTCCGCGCGACGGCTTCTTTGCGTTGGGTCGAATCCGCTCGCCTTGCCCGGCGCGCAGCGCGCATCGGCAGGCTGTTCAGGCTGTCTCCGGCGTTGTCGATCATGCTGCCATAACTGCCGTGTAGCGGCTGGATTACTTGAAATGAAGGATTTGCGCGCAAAACAACGATTGATGGTGTTTTTTTTTCTAATCCGCCATCTTTATTTTCGCTTATTTTCTTATTTTTTCCTTTGCAAAAATCAGGATGTAATCGCGCAAAGCCTTGTTGCAGTGCGGAATTGCAGTGATGGACGACGGATGACGCGCAAACGCAGCCAGGACGCGGCGCGGGGCCGCCGCTAGCCGCGTGGTTCGCGGCGGTTCGTGCCGGAATGGCCGCGTCGTCGGCGGAATGTAGCATCGCGCTACATTTTTCAGTGCTTTGATTTCATTGGATAAAAATGGGTTCGTCACGCGGGAAAAGCCTGGTTGCGCTGCGGAAAATGTATTTTTTTTTACCGAATGATTGACAAGCTGGTGTTCGGGAATAGAATTGTCCGCAAATAAAACGAACGTCATAAGCAAAAAAAGCAACATTAGCGCAACGTTGACACCCCCGCTGTTAACCATGCTGCCTTGCCGGCAATCAGGAGAAGACTCAATGAGCGATCAGTACGTACTGGCCTTGGACCAGGGCACCACCAGTTCCCGCGCCATCCTGTTCAACCGCGGCGGCGACATCGTGTCGCTGGCGCAAAAGGAATTCCGCCAGATCTACCCGCAACCGGGCTGGGTCGAGCATGATCCGCAGGAAATCTGGGGCGGCCAGGTGGGGGTGGCGGCGGAAGCCGTGGCCAAAGCCGGCATCGACGGTCGCAGCATCGCCGCCATCGGCATCACCAACCAGCGCGAAACCACCATCGTCTGGGACCGCGAAACCGGCCAGCCGGTGTACAACGCCATCGTCTGGCAGGACCGCCGCACCGCCGGCTTCTGCGACGAACTGAAGGCGCGCGGCCTGGGCGAGCTGATCCGCGCCAAGACCGGCCTGCTGGTCGACGCCTACTTCTCCGGCAGCAAGATCAAATGGATTCTGGACAATGTGCCCGGCGCCCGCGAACGCGCGCAGGCCGGCAAGCTGGCCTTCGGCACCGTCGACAGCTGGCTGATCTGGAACTTCAGCCACGGCAAGGTGCACGTCACCGACGTGTCCAACGCCTCGCGCACCATGCTGTACAACATCCACACGCTGGAATGGGACGCCGAGCTGCTGGACATCATGGGCATCCCGGCCTCGATGCTGCCGCAGGTGAAGAGCTCCAGCGAGGTGTACGGCCACACCCACGCCGCCCACCTGGGCGTGGAAATCCCGATCGCCGGCGTGGCCGGCGACCAGCAGGCGGCGCTGTTCGGCCAGCAATGCACCCAGCCCGGCATGGTGAAGAACACCTATGGCACTGGCTGCTTCATGATGCTGAACACCGGCGACAAGCCGATCGAATCGAAGAACAATCTGCTGACCACCATCGCCTGGGCAGTGGACGGCAAGGTGCAGTACGCGCTGGAAGGCTCGATCTTCATCGGCGGCGCGGTGGTGAAATGGCTGCGCGACGGTCTGGGCATCATCCGCCACTCGGCCGACGTCGGCCCGCTGGCGCAGGAAGTGAAGGACAGCGACGGCGTCTACCTGGTGCCGGCCTTCGCCGGCCTGGGCGCGCCGCACTGGAACGCCAGCGCCCGCGGCACCATCGTCGGCGCCACGCTGGGCACCAAGGCGGCCCACATCGCCCGCGCCGCGCTGGACAGCATCGCCTACCAGACCCGCGACGTGCTGAAGGCGATGGAAGCCGACGCCGGCATGGGCATCGCCGAGCTGCGCGTCGATGGCGGCGCCACCGTCAACGAGCTGTTGATGCAGTTCCAGTCCGACATCCTGGCGGTGAACGTGGTGCGCCCCAAGATCACCGAAACCACCGCGCTGGGCGCCGCCTACCTGGCCGGCCTGGCCGTCGGTTACTGGAAGAGCGTCGACGACATCCAGGGCCAATGGCAGCTGGACCGCCGCTTCCAGCCGGCGATGCCGGCCGGCGAAGTGGCCGCCAACGTCAAGGGCTGGCAGCGCGCGGTGAACGCCGCCAAGGTGTGGGCCGACGATCAGGCTTGATTGCCCAGCGACAAGCATGCCCGCCGCGCCAGCCGCGGCGGGACGCCAATCTCTTTTCTGAAAGACTGAATCATGGATCCATTTTACAAAGCGTTGGTCGGCGAGTTCATCGGCACCGCGCTGTTGGTGCTGCTGGGCAACGGCGTGGTGGCCAATGTGCTGCTGAAAAACACCAAGGGCCACAACAGCGGCCTGATCGTGGTGGCCTTCGGCTGGGCGATGGCGGTGTTCGTCGGCGTGTTCAGCGTGGCGGCGATCAGCGGCGCGCACCTGAACCCGGCGGTGTCGGTGGCGCTGGCGGTGGCCGGCAAATTCCCGTGGGACAAGGTGCCGGGCTATGTCGCCGCGCAGATGCTGGGCGGCATGGCCGGCGCCGGCCTGATGTGGGTGATCTACCGCAAGCACTATGAAACCACCGATTGCGCCGACACCAAGCTGGCCACCTTCTGCACCGGCCCGGCCATCCGCAGCCTGCCGGGCAACCTGGTATCCGAGATCGTCGCCACCTTCGTGCTGGTGTTCGCCATCCTGTCGATGGTCGGCCCGAAAATGTCGCTGGGCGCCATCGAGGCATTGCCGGTGGCTCTCTTGGTGCTGGGCATCGGCGTGTCGCTGGGCGGCACCACCGGCTACGCGATGAGCCCGGCGCGCGATCTGGCGCCGCGCATCATGCACGCCATCCTGCCGATTCCGGGCAAGCGCGACAGCGACTGGGGCTATGCCTGGGTGCCGGTGCTGGGCTCGTTGATCGGCGGCACGCTGGCGGCGCTGGCTTCCACGCTGTAATCGCAGTCGACGGCGCGCTATCCGGCGCGCCGTTTTCCTTTTTTGTTCGTTTTTCCCTCTCCGCGCGCCTGCGCGTCCCGCTGCTCCCAATCCGTCGCTAAACCTTGCCCAGCAAGGCTGGAATGCCGATTCGCACAGCGCCTCCCATCCGCCTTTTCCTGCCTTTCCTGATTGCATCCCGCCAAAGTGTCGTAAAAACGAAAAATAGCGAAAGAAAAATGTGTTATTTGTGTTGCTTGTTAGCTATTGTGGATAGAATGAACACGGTAGATTAAGCAAGGACGGGGCAATGGACGTATACGACTTGATGGTGATAGGCGGCGGCATCAACGGCGCGGGCATCGCGCGCGACGCGGCTGGGCGCGGCCTGTCGGTGGCGCTGTGCGAAAAGGACGACCTGGCCTCGCATACCTCGTCGGCCAGCACCAAGCTGATCCACGGCGGCCTGCGCTATCTGGAGTATTACGAGTTCGGCCTGGTGCGCAAGGCGCTGCAGGAGCGCGAAGTGCTGCTGAAGGCCGCCCCGCACATCATCTGGCCGCTGCGCTTCGTGATGCCGCACGCGCGCGACCAGCGCCCGGAGTGGATGATCCGCGCCGGCCTGTTCCTCTACGATCATCTGGCCAAGCGCGAAGTGCTGCCCGGCTCGGAAACCGTCAGCTTCGCCAAGCATCCGGCGGGCGCGCCGCTGAAGGACGCGTTCAAGCGCGGCTTCGTCTATTCCGACGGCTGGGTGCAGGACGCGCGGATGGTGGTGCTGAACGCGGTGGACGCCGCCGAGCACGGCGCCAAAATCCACACCCGCACAGCCTGCGTGGCGGCGCGCCGCGACGACGGCCACTGGATCGTCACGCTGGCGCGCGAGGACGGCAGCCGCTTCGAGGTCCGCGCCCGCGCGCTGGTCAACGCCGCCGGCCCCTGGGTGCAGAGCCTGATCGAGGACAAGCTGGCGATGCCGTCCAGCAAGTCCATCCGCTTGGTCAAGGGCAGCCACATCGTGGTGAAGAAGCTGTTCGACCACCCGTTCGCCTACATCTTCCAGAATCCGGACAAACGCATCATCTTCGCCATCCCGTACGAGAAGGATTTCACCCTGATCGGCACCACCGACGTCGAATACCGCGGCGATCCGGCCCGAGTGGCGATAGACGCGCAGGAAATCGCCTATCTGTGCGAGATGAGCAACCGCTATTTCCACAGCCAGATTGCGCCCGCCGACGTGCTGTCCACCTATTCCGGCGTGCGGCCGCTGCTGGACGACGCCGCCGACAACGCCGCCAGCGTCACCCGCGACTACGCGCTGGAAATGGACCTCGCCGGCGCGCCGCTGCTGTCGGTGTTCGGCGGCAAGATCACCACCTTCCGCAAGCTGGCCGAGGAGGCGGTGGACAAGCTGGCGCCGCTGTTGGGCAACCGCAAGGCCACCTGGACCGCCGACGCGCCGCTGCCGGGCGGCGACATGCCGGGCGCCGACTTCGGCCGCTTCCTGCAGGGCCTGGGCCAGCGCTGCCCATGGCTGCCGGCGGCATTGGCCGAGCGCTGGGCGCGCGCCTACGGCACCCGCGTCGGCAAGCTGATCGGCCAGGCCGCCAGCCTGGCGGAGCTGGGAGAGGAAGTGCTGCCCGGCCTCTATGCGGCCGAGCTGGAATATCTGGCGGAGCAGGAATGGGCGACGCGCAGCGAGGACATCCTGTGGCGCCGCTCCAAGCTGAAACTGCATCTGCCGGCCAACGCCGCGGAGGTGGTGGACGCCTGGCTGGCGGCGCGCGCGCAGTCGCGGCGCGAGGCGCTGAGCGCCTGATGCGTTAGGGCGGATGCCCGGCAGGGGCGATCCGCCCGCTGGGCGCGCAAGCCGCCCTCTCGCCAATCCCTCTCCCGCGGGGCAAAGGGGCTCTCGCACCGCCTGCAAGGCATCGGCTCCCTCCTACTAATGCCCCATTAAAAGCATTTGCTTCCCCTCGCTCCACAGCCTGGCTAGCATAGGCAGCGCACTGATCATGAGGGAGAAAGCGATGCGCGTCGAATTGAGCCAAGACCTGTTGGGCCGCCTGCCGGCAATGGAAGTGGAGGGCCTGCTGGCCCTGGATCTGCAAACGTCGGCCTTGCCGACGGCGGCGCCGAGTTTGGCGGAAGGGGCGGATACCGAAGCGCTGCTGCAGCGCTGGAAAGCGCTGTACCGCGAGTTGCCCGGCGACAAGAAGGCGCGCTGTTCGCTGGAATATCTGGTCAAGGCGGTGCAAAAGGACAAGCTGCGCAGCATCCTGCCGTTGGTGGATCTGTACAACCAGGCGTCCTTGCTCAGCCTGGTGCCGTTTGGCGGCGAGGATGTCGACAAGCTGGGCGGAGAGCTGCTGCTGGACCTGGCGCATGGCGACGAAGCCTTCGTGCCGTTGGGCCGCGCCGAAGCGGAGTGGCCGCAAGCCGGCGAGGTGGTTTGGCTGAACGGCGGCCGGGAGACGGTTTGCCGCTGCATGAATTGGCTGGAGTCGGACCATTTCAAGCTGACCGAAGCCAGCCGCAACGTGGTGTTCGTCAGCGAACGCCCGGACGCCGGCTTCCCGTCCGGCGCGGTCGGCATGGATTGGCTGGCGCGGCGGCTGGCGCCGCATGCGGGGACGCTGCTGCGCTTCCGGCTGGATGCCGCGAATCCCGTTTTCTCCGCCTGAGCCGCATCGCGTCGTTGCGCCCGCGCTAGCCTTGGCGGCGCTACAGCTGGAACTTGCCCACCATTTGCTGCATGTGGGCGGCCACGCCGTTCAGGCGGAGCACCGCGCTGTGCAGTTCGCCGGCGGCCTGGGTGTTGTCGGCCACCATCTGCGATACCGTTTCGAAGCGCTGCGCCAGGCTGGCGCAGACGCTTTTCTGCTCGGAAATGGCGTCGCGGATCTGGCCGACGCCGCCGCTGGCTTCTTGCACGCTGTCGTTGGCCTCGCGCAGATTGGCCATCACCGTCTCCATGGTGTCGCGGCTTTGCTGGGCGGCGTCCAGGCCGCTTTGCACCGTCGAGCCCACCGATTGCGCGTTCTGGCTCAGTTGTTCGGTCACGCCCTTGATTTCGCTGGCGGCCTTGGCCGAGTTTTCCGCCAGCTTGCGCACCTCGTCGGCCACCACCGCGAAGCCGCGGCCCATCTCGCCGGCGCGCGCCGCCTCGATCGCCGCGTTCAGCGCCAATAGATTGGTCTGCTCGGCGATGTCGCGGATCTGCCCGGTCAAATGGCTGATCGACTGGGTGCTGTCGCGGAAGGCCTGCGAGGCCTGGTCTACTTGCCCCATCACCGTGTCTATGGTTTCCGCCTGGCGGCGCAGCCGCGCCACCTCGTCGAGGCCGTCGTTGGTTTTCTGCGCGCTGTTGCGCGAATCGTCGCTGATGCGCGAGGCCTGGTCGGCGATGGTGTCCACGCTGGTGGCCATTTGCTCCAGCGAGGCGGCGTTGTCGGCGATCGCGTCGTTTTGCGTTTCGGCGCCGCGCGCCAGCGCCTGCGCCGAGCGTCCCAGCTCCTGGCTGGTGTCGCCGACCTGCTTGGCGGCGTGGATCAGCTCGCCGATCAGCGAACCCAGATGGGTGCGCACCGTTTCGCTGCTGGCGGCGATGCGGCCGATCTCGTCCATCCGCCCGGCGTGGAACGGGCGGGTGAAATCGCCGCCGGCCAGCCGGGCCAGGTCGTCCGCCAGCTGGCGGGCGCGCTGGATCACGGTGCGGCTGACGTAGTAAAGGAAGAAGGCCAGGCCCAGCACGGTGCCGACGGCCATCGCGATGCCCACCCGCCACAAGGCGGCGTTGGCGCTGTCTTCCGCGGCGGCGGTGTTGGCCTGCGCGCGTTTGGCCAGCAGGTCGCTGGCCTGGGTCAGCAACTCGGTCGGCGGCCTATCCATGCCGGCCACCTGCTTGTCGCCCACCTTGAAGTCGGCGCCGGCCTGCTTGTAGGCGTCAAGCCCCTTGCGGTAGTCGTCGCCCATTTTCTGGTGGGCGGCGACGAATTGCAGCAGCAACTGCTGCGCCTGCGGGTCGGACACCGAGGCCGCCAGCCTGTTGCCCTCGTCGCGCACCTGCTGCTCGCGCTGCTGGAAATTGCCCCAGTATTTGGCCAGCTTGGCCGGGTCCTGGCCGCGCAGCAGCGTGTCTTTCCACTCCTGCACCTGTTTCTTGAAGTCCACCTGCATGGTCAGCACTTGCTGCACGCTGCGCTGGTCGGCCACCACCTGGTCGCGGAACACGCGGATGCTGCCCCATAGCTGGCTTAAGGAGAAAATCGAGGAAATCAGCAGGATGGCGATGACCAGGCCGACGATGGCGGCCAGTTGCCCGGCCAGCGAGGTTTGGCGGTTCATGAGAACCTCCGTATTGGAACAATCTTGCTCTAGTTGTAGGGCAGTTCTCGATGTCTTACGAATATTTACTTAGCCAAATCAAAGGTTTTTCACTATTTCCCCACGCGAGCCGTTGCTGTGGATAACTCCGCCATTTCTTTTGACTTGCGGATAAGCGCTTTAGTCGCGTGGCTGCAGCGGCGGCAGGCGGCGCTGCACCGGGCTGTTCTTGACGATAGAGCTGGTGGTGGAGGCTAGCTCTGACAGCTGGTCCAGGATGTCGTCTAGCTCCCGAATATGGCGCAAGGCCAGCCGGGCAATGAAGCAGTCTTCGCCGGTGACCTTGTCGCATTCGATCACTTGCGGCGTGGCGATCAAGCGCGCCTCCAGCGTTTTCAGCTGGCCGGGAAACGGCCGCAGCCGCACCAGGGCAGTCAGCGTATAGCCCCAGGCTTCCGGATTGACCGTCGGCGCGTAGCCCGCTATCGCGCCGGACTCTTCCAGCCGCTTCAAGCGTTCCGACACGCTGGGGCCGGCCATTTTCAACCGCCGCGCCAGCTCCGCCAGGCTCTGCCGGGCGTTCTGCTGCAGCAGTTTCACCAGTTCCACATCTATCCAGTCGCGCATTCGAAGTTTTTTCTGGTGATTAATCGATAAATGAAAGGTATCAAAGGCGTTTATACCTTGCAATGCTCATGTAGTTAATGTCCACGCTTTTCTAGACTGTTGCCATCGAAGCCTCAGGAGCAAAACATGGCGTCCACTCAGGAAATCCGCCGGGGCCAATGGCAGATGTTGGCGGCAATGGCCTTGTCCGGCACGCTGGGCTGGTTTGTGCTGCAGTCCGGCCAGCCGGCGTTGCATGTGGTGTTTTTCCGTTGCCTGATCGGCACGGTTTGCCTCGCCGGCTTCATCGCCTGGCGCGGGCTGTGGCGGCCATGGCTGTTTACGGCCGGTAGCATGATGTTATGTTTGGGCGGCGGGGTGGCGCTGGTCGGCAACTGGCTGCTGCTGTTCAACGCCTATCACTACAGCTCCATCGGCATCGCCACCGTGGTGTATCAGGCCCAGCCTTTCATCTTGTACGGCATGGCGGTGTTGTGGCTGGGTGAAACCGCGAGCCGGCATAAACTCGCCGCCTTGGGCTTGGCGTTTGGCGGCATGCTGTTGATCGTGTGGCCGACGCTGGCGCAAGACAAGGCAGGCGGCCAGTGGTGGATAGGCGTGGGCCTGGCCTTGGGCGCGGCGGCGCTGTACGCGCTGGCGACATTGATCACCAAGCGCTTGCCGGCCGGGATTCCCGCGCCTCTGATCGCCTGCCTGCAGACGTTGGCCGGCGTGCTGCTGCTTTGGCCGCTATTGCAGCCGCAACGCTTGGCCGAAGCCGGCGCGGCGGCCTGGGGCTGCCTGGCGGTGCTGGGCGTGGTGCATACCTGCGGGATGTATATCCTGATGTATTCGGCTTTTCGCTGGCTGCCGACGCATTTGATTGGCGCGCTGGGTTTTGTCTATCCCTTGGTGGCCGTACTGGTGGACTATCTGGCTTATCGCCACGCCTTGCTGGCCTGGCAGTGGCTGGGCGCGGTGTTGATAGTGCTGGCCAACGCCTGGATGAATGGCTGGCTGCGATGGAGGTGGGGTGGGCGGCTGTCCGCTGTGGATAAATCCTGATTTTCAAGGGACTTGTGGATAAGGGCGAGGAGGCGCTTCTCCTCGCCCGATGTTTCACATGGCCAGCGCGGTTTCTTTCTGATCGGCTGGCGCCAGTCGCGGCAAGGCGGCTCCTTGGCCATCGAACACGTGGCAATGGCGCGGATCGGGCTGCACGAAACGCAGGCTGCCTGGCGCAGGCTCCGTCTCGTGGCCGCTCAGTTTCAGCGCGATCGCCTCCTCGGCGCCTTCCACGCGCAAGTAGACGATTTGCTGGTCGCCCAAGTGCTCCACCAGTTGCACCGTCGCCGGCAGGCCGGATTCGGCGAAGAACAGGTGCTCGGCGCGCACGCCCAGCGTCGCCGCGCCGCCGCCGGCGGCGAAGGGCAGCGTCAGCCGGCAGCCGCCGGGCAGCTCCAGCTCCACGCCGTCGGCGCGCGGGTCCAGCGGCCGCGCCGCGATGAAGTTCATCTTGGGCGAGCCGAGGAAGCCGGCGACGAAGCGGTTGGCCGGGCGGTTGTACAGCTCCAGCGGCGTGCCCACCTGTTCGATGCGGCCGGCGTGGAACACCGCGATGCGGTCGCCCATGGTCATCGCCTCCACCTGGTCGTGAGTGACGTAGATCATGGTGCTGCCCAGCTCCTTGTGCAGCCGCGCCAGCTCGATGCGCATCTGCACCCGGAGCGCGGCGTCCAGATTGGACAAGGGCTCGTCGAACAGGAACACGCCGGGCTTCCTGACGATGGCGCGGCCGATGGCGACGCGCTGGCGCTGGCCGCCGGACAGCGCCTTGGGCTTGCGCTCCAGCAGGTGTTCGATCTGCAGCGTCTGCGCGGCGCGGTTCACCGCGGCGTCGATCTCGGCCTTGCTTTTGCCGGCCAGCTTCAGGCTGAAAGCCATATTGCCGCGCACCGTCATGTGCGGGTACAGCGCGTAGCTCTGGAACACCATCGCCACGCCGCGCTTGGCCGGCTCGATGTCGTTGGCCAACTGGCCGTCTATGCGCAGCTCGCCGGCGCTGATGTCCTCCAGCCCGGCGATCATGCGCATCATCGTCGATTTGCCGCAGCCGGACGGGCCGACGAAAACCATGAATTCGCCGTCGCGGATGTCCAGGCTGACATCGTGGATCACGGCGTTGCCGTCGTCGTAAACCTTGCGGATATTGCTCAATGACAGTCGGGACATTTCATTGCTCCTGGTGGGGGCCGCCCAGCGGTACCGGCAGCCGGCCGGCGGCGTCGATCTCGCCGGCCAGGCAGCGGCTGATGGCGTCCAGCGCGGCGTCGGCGAAGCCGTAGCTGATCAAGGCCGGCGCGGCGATGTCGGCGGCGGCGTAAGGGTTCCATAATGCCAGATGCAAGTCCGGCTTCCAGCTGTGTTGTTCGCGCCGGAGGTAGCGTTCGCGGCTGGTGGAGGCCAGCACGGTGAAGGCGCCGTCGCGCGGCAGCGTGGCCCAGTCGAGCATCGCCCGGTTTTTGAAGCGCACCACTTCCAGCGCGTGGCGGCGCGACAGCGCGGCGATCAGCCGGTCGGCGGACAGGCCGGCTTCGGACACGCCGTCGGACGGCGCCTGGTCCTGCACCACCAGCCGCAGCCGCTGGCCGGCGCGCAAGAGGGGAACCTCGCCATGGGCGGTCAGCGCGCGGACCCAGGCGTCGGCGAACAGCGCCTCGTCGGCGGCGCGCTGTTCGGCCGCGTAGTCGTCATCGCCGAGGCTGGGGTAGCGCCGGGTCAGCGCGTCCACCCGCGCCGCGGCTTCTTGCAGCCGCTCCGGCGCCAGCTCGCCGCCGCGCAGCGCGGCGCGCAGCGCGTTGAAGCTGGCTTCCATTTCATCGGGAAACTGCAGCACCAGCGCGAGATCCGCTCCGGCTTTCAGCGTCTGCACCGAGCCGGCGGCCTGGCCCCAGCGTTCGCGTATCGCCTTCATGTTCAGCGCGTCGGTGATGGCGACGCCCTGGAAGCCCAGCTCATGCCGCAGCAGGCCGGTGAGGATGCCCGGCGACAGCGTGGCCGGCCATTCGGCGTCCAGGCTGGGGAAGCGGATATGGGCGCTCATCAGCGCCGGCGCGTGCGGCGCCAGCGCCTTGAACGGCGCCAGCTCGTAATCGCGCAGCTCGGCCTGCGGCTTGTCCACCACCGGCAGGTCCAGATGGGAGTCGGTGTGGGTGTCGCCGTGACCGGGGAAGTGCTTGACGCAGCAGGCCACGCCTTCGGCCAGGTGGCCTTCCATCCAGGCGCGGGCCAGGGCGGCGGCGCGCGCTGGCTCGGCGCCGAACGAGCGCTCGCCTATCACCGGGTTGGCCGGGTTGTTGTTCAGGTCCAGCACCGGCGCGAAGTTCCAGTTGATGCCCAGGCTCTTCAGGCCGCGGGCCACCGCGCCGCCGACCTGGCGCGCCAGCGCTTCGTCGCCCGCGGCGGCCAGCGCCATCGCCGCCGGCGCCTGCGGCAGGAACAGCGTGCGCATCACGCCGCCGCCTTCCTGATCGAGGCCCACCAGGATGTCGTCGCCCAGCGCGGCTTTCAGGCCCGCCACCAGGCGGCGCGTCGACGCCGCGTCCGGCACGTTGCGGCGGAACAGGCAGATGGCGCGCACCCGCATTTTCCTCAGCCGCGCCGCTTCTTCGGGGCCCAGGGCTGGCCCGGCCACGTCCACCATCAAACAGCGGCCGGCCAGTTGGTCCAGTTGTTCGTCGCTCAGGGTCATTTCACCGCTCCATCGAATCCGCGCAGGAAGTAGCGCTGGGTGAACAGGAACACGATCAGGATGGGCAGCACGGTCAGCACCGCGCCGGCCGCCACCACCCGCGTCTTGAAGCTGAAGGCGCCGGCCAGGTACAGCACGCCGACCGACAGCGGAAACTTTTCCGGGCTGGACATCACGATGGACGGCCAGATGTACTGGTTCCACGCCGACACCGTGGTGAGGATGGTCAGCGCCGCCAGCGCCGGCCGCGACAGCGGCAGCATGATTTTCCAGAAGATCTGCCATTCGCCGGCGCCGTCGACGCGGGCGGCGTCGATCAGATCCTGCGGCACCGCCTCGAACGCCTGCTTCATCAGGAAGATGCCCACCGCGCCGGCCAGCGTCGGCAGCACCACGCCGCCGTAGCTGTCGGTGAGGTGCAGCTTGGACACGGTGATGAAGTTGACCAGGAAATTGACTTCGCTGGGCAGGATCAGGGTGGCGAGGATGGCGCCGAACACCAGCCGGCGGCCGGGGAACTGCATGCGCGCCAGCGGGTAGGCGGCCAGCGCGCTGACCAAGAGCGTGCCCGCCACCGTCAGCGCGGTGATGGCCAGCGAGTTGCGATAAAAGGCCAGGATGTCGATGCTGGACACCGCCTCGCGGAAGTTGGCCAGCGTCGGCGCGGTGGGCAGCAAGGGCGGCGGAAAGGCGAACACTTCGCCGTCGCCGGACAAGGCGGTCACCAGCGTCCACCAGAACGGGTAGACGGTGATCAGCGCGATGGCGGCCAGCGCCAGGTAATGGACGGCGCGGTTGCCCAGGCGCGCCAGCCGCGGCCGCGCGCGGATGGAGGCGGCAGCGGCGGGCAGGGTGGTGGAAGATCGCATCTGGCCTCCTCAGCGGTCGCGCGGTTGCAGGTAACGGAAATTCAGCCAGGCCAGCACGATGCAGAACGCCGACATCACCAGGCTGGCGGCCAGCGCGCGGCCGAAGTTCAGCGACTTGATGCCGAACTCGTAAGCGTAAAACAGCGCGGTGTAGGTGGACTGCATCGGCCCGCCCTTGGTCAGGATCTGCACTTCCTCAAACGCCTTCACCGCCGCCAGCATCGACATGATCGAGCACAGCAGGATGGTGGGCGCGAGCAGCGGCACGGTGATGCGCCAGAAACGCTGCCAACGGCTGGCGCCGTCCAGTTGCGCGGCCTCGTGCAGGTTGGCCGGCATCGCCTGCAGGCCGGCCAGGTACAGCACCATATACCAGCCTATGCCGCGCCAGACGGTGATGAACATCACCGCGAACAGCGCGATATGGTCATCGTTGAGCCAGCCCACCGGATCGTTGATCAGATGCAGCCAGCGCAGCGCGGCGTTGAGCACGCCGTCTTCGGCGTACATGAAATTCCAGATGATGCCGATCACCGACACCGAGGTGACCACCGGCAGGTAGTAGGCGGCGCGGAACAGCTTGATGCCGGGCAGGCTGTTGTTGACCAGCACCGCCAGCAGGATGGCCAACAGCTGGATCGCCGGCACCACCAGCAGGTACAGCGCCGAATTTTTCAGCGCCGACAGGAACAGCTCATCGCCGAACAGCTCGCGGAAATTGTCCCAGCCCACCCACTGCGGCGCGTCGATCAGGTTATAGCGGGTGAAGGCGAGAAAGGAGCCGAAGCCCACCGGCCAGAACGAGAACGCCGCCAGCAGCACGAGCGCCGGCGCCAGGAACAGATAGGCCTGCAGGGTGGTTTTATGTGGTTTGCGCATCGGGGTTTCACCGGGCTGATTGCATGACGACAGCCCGCCGCGCGTGGCGGCGGGCGCGTGCCGCGTTTACAGCTTGCCGCTCCAGTAGGCGGCGGCCTCGTCCAGCGCCTGCTTGGCGTCCTGGCGGCCGGTCACCGCTTTTTCCACCGCGGCCGACAGCCTGGCCGACAGCGTGTCGGCGTTCTTCACCGACAGGAACAGGGTGCGGGTCTTGTCCAGGTTGGCGGCGGCGATGCCGACCGCCAGCTCGGCGGCGCCGGCGTTGCCGGACACTTTCTGGAAGTGCGGATCCAGCGCCGCCTTGCGGGCGGTGGGCAAGGTGCCGGCCAGCTTGGCGAAGGCCAGCTGGTTGTCGGCGTTGGTCAGGTAGTTGCCGAATTTGCCGACTTCCGGCAGCAGTGCCTTGTCCACATTGCGCGCCACCGCGAAATTGAACATCCAGCCGCCGGCGGCGATGCCGGTGGGGCCCAGCGGCGCCGGGGCGACGCGGGTGTCGCGGTACAGCTTGGGCGCTTCGTCGCGCACCCGGGTCAGCGTGGTCGGCGTCGATTCCAGCATCGCCAGCCGGCCGCCGTTGTACGCGGCCATCGCCACCTGGAAATTGTCCTGGGCGAACAGATTGTCCTTCAGCAAGGCGCCGGCCTTGTAGGCGTCGGCCAGCTTCTTGACGAAGGCGACGTGGGCCGGGCTGTTGAACGCCGGCTTGCCGTCCTTGACCACATCCAGGCCGTTTTGCATCAGCAGCGCCTCGATCTTGGTCGGGCCCAGCGTCGGCGCGAAGCCGGCCACGCCGGTCTTGGCCTTGATCTGTTTGGCGTAGGCCAGCTCCTCGTCGAACGATTTGGGCGGCTTGTTGGGGTCGAGGCCGGCCTTCTTGAACAGCGCGGCGTTGTAGGCGATGACGTTGGCGCCGTTGTAGTGCGGGAAGGCGTAGACCTTGCCGTTGAAGGTGACGTCCTTCAACGCGCCCGTCACGTACTGGCCCTTGTCTATCAGGCCGTCCAGCGGCTGGATCAGGTTTTGCTGCTGGTAGTCGTAGGTCCAGGGCACGTTCAGGTTGACCAGGGCCGGCGGCTTGCCGGCGCCGACTGCGGCGGTGAACTTGGCCTGGATCACGTCCCACGGGTAGTCGGTCCACTTCACTTCCACATTCGGATGCTGGGCGTTGTACTTGGCCACCAGCTCCTTGAAATAGCCGTCGAACTTGGGCGACAGGCTCATCGTCCACACTTCCAGCACCGGCTTGTCGGCGGCGTGGGCTGCCAACGGCGCGGACAGGCCGGCGGCGATCAGCAGGGAAAGGCTCAGGGTCTTCAGCTTCATGTCTGGTTTTCTCCTTTGTGGCTTCGCCCATCGAACCCGATGGGCGAAGCGGCCGGCACTGGCAGACCGGCCACTTGGTGGATCAGAAGGTTTTGCTGTAGGAAGCGATCACTTTCACGTCGTTGCGGTCGCGCTTGCCGTAGAAGTCGCCGGAGCGGTACCAAGCGGGGTAAACGCCGATGCTGGCGCCTTTGAGCGGGCCGCTCTGCACCGTATAGCCGGCGCTGAGGTCGATTTCATGCGCCTTGCTGTCCGGCGCGCCGTTCGGGTTTTTCAGGCCGGTGGCGTAGTTGGCGCTGGCTCCCAGCGAGAAGCCCGGCAGGCCTTGCTTGGCGAAGTCGTAGTTGACCCCCAGCTTGACCACTTGGGTGCCGTCCCAGACGAAGTCGTCGTCCTGGCCCCAGGTCTGGATGAAGTTGCGGTTGTCGCTGTTGCCGTACGGCGTCATGCGGAAGTTCACTTCGCCGCCGTCCGGGTTATGGCTCTTGCCCAGGCCGCCTTGCACGGTGAGGCCGCCGGTGGTGTAAGCCAGGCTGGCGCTGGTGTGCCAGGCGGTTTGGGAGTTCTTCATGCCGAGCTGGGCTTCATCCTTGCCTTGGAAGTAGTAGGCGACGCCGGTCAGGCTGTCGCCGCCGGCCAGCTTCCAGGTGTAGGAGCCGGCGATCTGCGCGGTGCGGCGGTAGTCCTTGCCTTCGCCGACGCCGAAGTCGATGAAGGTGTTTTCCGGCGCGTAACGCAGGCCCAGGCTGTTGACGTAGTCCACCTGCTTGGCGGCGCTGCCGTTGCTGCGGCCCTGTTCCCAGGAATTGGTCATGTCGCGGAAGCGGTTGTCCCACTCGTTGCGGAACTGGTCGGCCCAGCCGTAGCCGATTTCGAAGTCGCCAAGCTTGTACTTGCCTTCGAAGCCGCGGTAGGAGTGCGACTGCAGGCCGCCGGAGGTGCCCATGGTGCCGATGCTGATCGGGGTGTAGCCGGCGCGGGCGGAAAAGCCCTGGCCGTCCGGGCTCTGGCGGAATTTCACCGCCGCCTGGCTCAGCACCGCGTCGCTTTTGTCCTTGCCGCCGCCGCCTTCGGCCGGATTGCTCATGTCCTTGTAGTCGTGGTACAGCACTTCGGAGAAACCTATGCCCTTGGTCAGGCGGATGGAACTATGGGCGGCGGCGTCGAAGCCCAGCACGTTCCAGGCATAGCCGGACTTGAAGTTCAGCCCCAGATTCAGCGCGTTGACGCGGATATCGCCGCCGTTGCTGTTGTTCGGCTGTTTTTCCTGGCGGTCGCGGCCGTAGTACAGCGCGCTGAAGGTGGTTTCCGACTTGGTGATCAGGTCGTAGACATCGCTTGCCGGAATGGCCTGCTTGGTGCCTTTCAGCGCCGGGCCGTCGCTGGAAGGCGGGACGGAGGGTTCTTCTTCCGCCAGGGCCAGGCCGGAAAGGGCGGCCAGGACGGCCAAGAGTAAGACGCGTTGCTTGTGCATTTATTGTCTCCAGGTCCAGTTGCGGAATCCCTGCGTGGAAGTCCTGGAGGCAAGTTAGCTGGTCTTATAGTGGTCTTCAAATGGTATGAGACTATTCTGGTTGAAATCGATTGTCATGGCGTTGCAATGCTGCCATGCGGGATTAAAATTCAAATAAAGTTATAAAAATAGCGGACAACTAAATGAATTTACTTAAGTTTGAATATAAATTTGAAATTTAATTTTGAATTTGCGCGCAAAACGCCAACAAAGCTGAGCACTGCCGAAATTCGATCCAATCAAATACCATTTTTATTTTCGTAAACCAACATCGCTGATCGTAGTGGCAATGCTGCGATGCAATATTTTGCTGTCCGCGGCGCAAAAGGAAAAGCCGCCGGCAAGGCCGGCGGCGAGGGGGCGGGGAGGGGGCGGGGAGACGCGCGCTCAGGCGCGCAGCGCCGTGGCGGAAATGGCGGGCAGCGGCGCATCGGCCGAATACGGCTGGCCGCCGGCCGGCAGCTTGAAATGGCTGATGGCAACTTGCAGCGCGCCGGCCATCTGCTCGACCTGGCTGGCGGCTTCGGCGGTCTGCACCGCGGCGGCGCTGGTTTCTTCCGACATCTGCGCCACCTGCTCGACATTGGCGGCGATGCCGGTGCCGGCCTGCTGCTGTTCGTTCAAGGAAATGGAGATGGTGGACAGCGACTGTTTCACCCGCTCCACATTGCCGCTGATGCCGGCGATCGCCTCGCGGGCGCGGGTGGCCTGGCTCAGGCCCACTTCCATCTGGTCCACGGTGTTGTGGATGTTTTCCACCACGTGCTGGCTGCAGTCCAGCATGTCGCGGATGCTGCCGCTGATCTCGGTGGTGGATTGCGCGGTGCGTTCCGACAGTTTGCGCACTTCGTCGGCCACCACCGCGAAACCGCGGCCCTGCTCGCCGGCGCGCGCCGCCTCGATCGCCGCGTTCAGCGCCAATAGATTGGTCTGCTCGGCCACGTCGCGTATCACCTGGATCACGTTGGCGATCTCCTGCGAGCGGCTGCCCATCAGGTCGGCCTGCTGCTGCGAGGCGCGCGCCTGCTCCGCCACGTGGTTGATGGTGCTCAGCGTCTCGCCGATGATGGCCTCGCCGCTATGCGCCAGCTGGCCGCTGGACACCGAGTCCTTGGCGACGTCGCTGGTATGGTCGTTGACCGAGCAGATGCTGACCGACAGCTGCTCCACCGAGGCGGACATCGACGACGCGGCGCGGGTCTGCTCCTCGGCGCTGGTGGCCACCTGCTCCGACGCCGCCGCCAGCTCGGTGGCGCTGTTGGACAGCCGAAGGGTGATGGACTGCATATTGCGCACCAGTTGGATCAGCGCGCTCTGCATCCGCGCCATCGAGGAGACGATGCTGTGCTGGTCGCCGGGCCGGACCTGCAGCTTCTGCCCCAGGTCGCCCTCGGCGATGCGTTCGGCCAGCGCCACCACGTCGCGCGGCTCGCCGCCCAGCTCGGCCAACAGGCCGCGCACGATCACCCAGGCCAGCAGGAAGCCTATCGCCACGCCGGCGACGATCAGCCCGATATTGGCGGCATGGCTGAACGCGGCGCGCTGCTGGGATTGGGCGAACTCTTCCGCCGCCACCCGCAGCTGCAGGTCGACCAGCGCGGCGATGCGCTGCGCCACCGGGTCGAGCGCCGAATACATTTCCTGGTCCACATAGGCTTGCAGCGCCGCCGGGTCGCCGCCGCGCACGATCCGGCTAAGTTTGTCCACGCTCTGGTTGGCGGCGGCCATCGCCGTTTCGGCCTGGTCGGCCAGCTGTTTTTCCTCCGGCGTCAGGTAGGTGGCGCGGTAATCGCCCCATTGCCGCTTCACGTCGGCCTGCGCCTTTTGCAGATTGTTGAAGAAGCTGGCCGGCGTCTGGCTGCGGTTGCGCAGCTTCTGCGCGTTGTCGACGATGCCCACCGCGTAGCCGTCGCCGACCACTTTCAGCTGTTTCAGGCACACCACCCGGTCGTTGTAGGTGGTGGCGAAGTCGCCGAGTATGCCCTCCTGGGTGCGCAGGCCGTACAGGCCGACCAGAATGGGAATGATGAGCAGGGCGACGACCATGATGGCCAGGCGCTGGCTGATGGTGAGTTGGCTGAACATGACAGGCTCGCAGGGGTAGGGGGCGCAGCCCCCGATATTCTTTGGGTAGCAGCCGTCATAAAGCTAATCAATTGGATTAGGCGGTTTTAGGTAGTGATACCTAGGACTATTACGCAACCGCGCCGGCTATCTATAAGCCGATGATTCCGTTATACTTTCGCGCCCGCCGCGCCAGGCGGCGATAACCCTTACTCCAGCCCGGAATTGCCATGAGCCTGTTGCCGCATCAAGTCGAACTGCTGTCACCCGCCAAAACCGCCGAAATCGGCCGCGAAGCCATCCTGCACGGCGCCGACGCGGTGTATATCGGCGGGCCGTCGTTCGGCGCGCGCCACAACGCCTGCAACAGCATCGAGGATATCGCCGGCCTGGTGCGGTTCGCCCACCGCTACCACGCGCGCATCTTCACCACGCTCAACACCATTCTGCACGACGCCGAGCTGGACGCCGCGCGCGCGCTGATCTGGCAGCTGTACGACGCTGGCGTCGACGCGCTGATCGTGCAGGACATGGGCATCCTGCAGATGGACCTGCCGCCGATCCAGCTGCACGCGTCCACCCAGTGCGACATCCGCGACGCCGACAAGGCGCGCTTCCTGTCCGACGCCGGCTTCTCGCAGGTGGTGCTGGCGCGCGAGCTGACCATTCCGCAGATCAAGAAGATCGCCGACCGGGTGGCCGATTCCGCCACCATCGAATACTTCATCCACGGCGCGCTGTGCGTGGCCTTCTCCGGCCAGTGCTTCATCAGCCACGCCGACACCGGCCGCAGCGCCAACCGCGGCGACTGCTCGCAGGCCTGTAGGCTGCCGTACACGCTGACCGACGAAAAAGGCGGCGTGGTGGCCTTCGACAAGCACCTGCTGTCCATGAAGGACAACAACCAGAGCGCCAATCTGGAAGCGCTGCTGGACGCTGGCGTGCGCTCCTTGAAGATCGAGGGCCGCTACAAGGACGTGTCCTACGTCAAGAACATCACCAGCCACTACCGGCTGTTGCTGGACGAAATCTTCGAGCGCCGGCCGGAGCTGGCGCCGGCGGCCAGCGGCAGCAGCGAAATCTACTTCACGCCGGATCCGGACAAGACCTTCCACCGCGGCGCCACCGACTATTTCGCCACCGGCCGCAAGCAGGACATCGGCGCCTTCGATTCGCCCAAATTCGTCGGCGTCGGCCTGGGCACGGTGCATAAGGTCGGCGACGGCTGGCTGGAGATCGCCACCACCGAGCAGATGTCCAACGGCGACGGCATCAACTTCATGAAGAAGCGCGAAGTGGTGGGCATGCAGCTGAATACCGTCAAGCAGGTGGGCAAGGCCGAAGGCGGACTGCTGGTATGGCGCTGCGAGCCGAACGACCCGGGGGCGCTGCAAGGGCTGAAGCCCGGCGTCGACATCAGCCGCAACCGCGACCACGCCTGGGAGCTGGCGCTGCTGAAGAAATCGGCCGAGCGCCGCGTCGGCGTCTGGGCCGCGCTGAGGGAAACCGCCGGCGGGCTGGAGCTGAGCTATACCGACGCCGACGGCTGCAGCGCCAGCGCTAGCGTGGATATGCCGCTTGAGCCGGCCAAGGACGCCGCCCGCGCCGAGCAAAGCCTGCGCGACGCCGCCGCCAAGCTCGGCAACACCATGTTCCAGGCGCACGACGTGGCGCTGAACCTGTCGCAGCCGTGGTTCGTGCCGGCCTCGGTCATCAACGGCCTGCGCCGCGAGGCGGTGGAAAAACTCGAAGCCGCCCGCGTCGCCGCCTGGCCGCGCCAGCCGCGCAAGGCGGCGGTGGAGCCGCCGGTCCGCTTTCCGCAGACCGAGCTGAGCTATCTCGCCAACGTCTACAACGCGCTGGCCTGGGACTTCTACAAGAAGCACGGCGTGGAAGTGATAGAGCCGGCCTACGAGGCGCACCAGGAAGAGGGCGAAGTCAGCCTGATGATCACCAAGCACTGCCTGCGCTTCTCCTACAACCTGTGTCCGAAGCAGGCCAAGGGCGTGAAGGGGGTGATGGGCCAGGTGCGCGCCGACCCGATGGTGCTGAAGTCCGGCAGCGAAACCTACACGCTGAAGTTCGAATGCCGCCCCTGCGAAATGCACGTGATGGGCAAGATGAAGAAGCATATTCTGAAAACGCCGCCGCCGAGCGAGATTCCGGCTTCCGCGCCGATTACCTTCTTCAAGCAGCGGCCGTAAGGCGCGTCACCATTCGTAGGGTGCGTCACCCCGCAGGGGCGACGCACCAAATTGGCCAGCAGTTGACAACAGGCAAGCCGTTCATGGCTTGCTTTTTTTATTGCTACCTGAACGTGGCTAAATGCGGTGGGCTGGATTTCAGCCTATTTTTATTTGGAGTGATGCAGCAAATTTCTTATCAGAGGAGGCTGTCTATGAAGTTCGTTGCCGTGGTTTTGATATCGATAATCTTGGCGGGATGTGCAGATACAGGGCCGCTGAAAATTGCAAAGGACACATACAGTATCTCTGTTAGGGTTCCTTTTTCTGGTCCATCCGGAGCAAAGGGTGATGCGTTGAACAAGGCAAATAGGTTCTGCACTTCTCAAGATAAGCAGCTGTTGCTGCAAAGTGAGAACTCATACGAGTGCGCACTTCATGGTGGTTGTGGTGAAGCGGAGATAACGTTTCTTTGTGTGGATGAAAAAGACTCACGATATTCCACTCCACAGCAAATGCGGAAAGACAACGGCATTATCACGATACAGAATCGGTAATGACTTTGGTTTGACCGTGCGTTGGTAGCAGTTTTATATAGGTCCGCTTTGAGGATGTTTGTTTTTAATGCCGGCTCCACCCGAGAACGTGTTCCTTTCTTTTGCGTCGCCAAAAGAAAGGAACGAAAGAAAAGGCGTCCCAACAGCGCGGTGAAACCTCGCTTCCAAAGTCACACTAAGGTACCGCCGAACTCGCGGGGGAGTTATCAGCGATCCGCTCAAACAGTAGGTGGCTTAAGGTTTCGAAGACGGCTGCTCGAATGGCAGAGGGGCAGTCGGATGGGTACTATTTCCCGGTGACTGTGGCGATGTTGGGAAAGTGAAGAAACTCCATCGGCATGACGTTGCGCTGACGATGGTCGGTCTGCAATCATGAGCCTTTGAACGCAAACGGAGGCCGACGCATGCAAAGCTATCGATTCACGGTCTACGGCCAGATGGTGGTGGCGGAGCGGCGCGACGCCGGCTGGCAGGCTTTCCTGCCCGGCAACGACGGCAAGCGCCGGCCCGCCGATTTCGTCATTCCGGACTGGGTGACGGAAGACGGGTTGGCGCAGTATCTGGAAGACCTGTTCCACGAGAACGCGACGCCGCGCAACGGCGGCGTGGCGCCGCTGGCGTGAACGGCGGGCGCGGCCGGCGCCCGGCAAAATGGCTGCCTTAGGGGGAAGTGATGATCTACCCGATGTTCGCGTTGGTGCTGTTGACCTTTTTCGTCGGCGTCCGCCTGGGGGCCGCCCGGCTCGCTCATGCCCGCTCGGGCAAGGTGAAGGGCAGCTATTACCGGCTGATGCAGGGCGACGCGCCGCCAGACGGCGAATTGAAGCTGGCGCGCAATTTCTCCAACCTGTTCGAAACCCCGGTGCTGTTCTACGTGTTCGGCGCCATCGTCATCGCCAAGAACCTGGCCTCGCCGCTGCCCTTGGCGCTGGCCTGGGGCTATGTCGCGCTGCGCGCGGTCCATACGGCGATCCATCTCGGCCACAACCACCCGCTGCACCGCTTCCTGGCTTTTCTGGCGTCCAACATCCTGCTGCTGGCGATGTGGGCCTGGCTGGCGCTGGTTTTGTGAGCGGCGGCTTGGCTGCCGCGCAGGTGAACAACCACCGCGGCCGGCGCTAGCGTCGGCGACGGCGGCGATCCGCCGCGTGCATTCGCTGGCCTGCTCGCGCCGCCGGCCGTTGACTTGCCGGGATGGCGGCCGACACAATGGCCGATCCCCCTCATCGCCCGTCGCGCCATGTCCGACCTTGCCGCATCCTTTCCCGGCTCCGCCTGGCCGGATTATCAAGGCGGCAGCCTGCTCAACCTGATGCAGACGCTGAGCCGCGAGCTTGGCGGCCCGGACCTGGGCCACGCGCCGCTGCGCGTTGACGCGCTGGACGGCATCGGCCGCCACCGCCATGTCTGCCTGCTGCTGATAGACGGGCTGGGAGACGCCCAGCTGCGGCGGTTGGGGCCGGACAGCCAGCTGCGGGCGCGGCAGCGGGCGCGGATCGACAGCGTGTTTCCGCCGACCACCGCCGCCGCCGTCACCACCGTGCTGACCGGCTGCGCGCCGGCTGAACACGGGCTGATAGGCTGGCACCAGCTGCACGGCGAGGAGATCATCGCGCCCTTGCCCCTGTATGTGCGCCATCCGGCCGGCAGCGCCAGCGCGCCGCAGGCGCTGGCCGACGCGCTGTATCGCGCGCCGCCGCTATTCGACCGCCTGGCGCGGCCGGCGGCCTGCCTGCTGCCGGACTTCATCGCCGATTCGCCATGCAGCCGCTTCCATGCCGGCGGCAGCGCGCGCTTGCCGTATCGCGGCCCGGCGGACGGGTTTGCCCAACTGGCCGCGCGGCTGCGCTCGCCCCGGCCCGCCTTCCATTACCTTTATCTGCCGCAGCTGGACACGGCGATGCACGAGCATGGCCCGGCCGCGCCGCAGGCGGAGATCCTGCTGGCGGAGCTGGATGCCGGCTTCGAGCGGCTGCTGGCCGAAGCCGCCCAGCGCGACGCCGCGGTGGTGGCGATCGCCGACCACGGTTTTGTCGACGCGCCGGCCGGGCAGTGGCTGGATCTCGATGCCGACGCCGAACTCTACGGCATGCTGGCGCGGCCCTTGTCCGGCGAGACGCGGCTGGCCTATTGCCACCTGCGGCCCGGCAGCGCCGCGCGCTTCATCGAACTGGCGCGGCGCAGGCTGGGTCATGCCTGTTGGGCGGTTCCCAGCCAGGTTTTGCTCGACGCGCAGGCTTTCGGCCCCGGCCCGCGGCATCCCGACCTGGCGCGCCGCTGCGGCGAGGCGGTGTTGATCGCCAAGCCGGGCTGGAATATTCGCGACACGCTGGCGTGGGAGAAGCCGCTGCGGCTGGTCGGCGTGCATGCCGGCGTCCACCCGGACGAGATGGCGATTCCCTTGATCGCGTTCCGGCCGTGAGGCCGGGGTCTAGCCGGGGAGGCGCGCCGCGGATGGTATGCTGGCAAGGTTTTCATCGTTTCAAGGCAAGAAGGCATGTACAACAATGACGACCTGGACGCCGCGGCGGCGGCCGGGATTTTCAGCCAGCAGGCGATAGACGACTTCCGCGCGCTGGCGGCGCGGCGGCGCCATACCCAGATGGCGGACGAGGAGCATTTCCGCCTGCTGTCGGGCTTCAACGACATTTTCGTGGTGATCGCCAGCGTGTTGCTGCTGGTGTCGGTGAGTTGGGTGGCCGGCTCGCTGTCCAAGCTGCTGGCGCCATGGCTGGCGGCGGCGGTGTCCTGGCCGCTGGCCGAGTATTTCGTCCGGCGCCGGCGCATGGCCTTGCCGGGCATCCTGTTGCTGGGCAGCTTCGTGCTGTGCAGCGGCGGCGGCATGATGGCGCTGTGCCTGGATTGGCTGCCCGGCGGCGAGGAGGCGGTCAAGCCGATCACGATGCTGGCTTCAGGCCTGACCGCGGCGCTGGCGGCCTGGCTGCACTGGCGGCGCTTCAAGGTGCCGATCACCGTGGCGATGGGCGTGGGCGCGCTGGTGGCGATGACGGCGCTGGCGGTCGCGGCGCTGCTGCCGGAATCGCTGGGCTTGTCCAACGCGTTGCTGGCCGCGGGCGGCGCGCTGGCTTTCCTGCTGGGCGTCCACTGGGACCGGCAGGACCCGGCGCGGCAGAAGCGCCAGTCCGACGTGGCGTTCTGGCTGCACCTGCTGGCCGCGCCGCTGCTGGTGCATCCGCTGTTCTCCATGTTGGGCATCATGAATGGCAACACCGGCATGGCGATGCTGCTGGCGGTGATCGCGTTGTACGCGGTGTTCGGCCTGGTGTCGCTGGTGATAGACCGCCGCGCGCTGATGGTGTCGGCGCTGGCCTATGTGTTGTACGCGTTCAACCAGCTGTTGCAGCATGCCGGCCTGGAGAGCGCCGGCTTCGGCGTGGCCGGGCTGTTGATCGCGTCGGGCTTGTTGCTGCTGTCGGCATTCTGGCAACCGTGCCGCAGCGCCGCGTTGCGGCGCCTGCCGCCCAAGCTGCGGGCGTGGCTGCCGCCGTTGAAGTAAGGGGGCTCGCAACGGGCTGGGGGCGGCTGCTGGGCGGCGGGGCCGCCGCCCAGCGAGTACAATCGAGATATCCCGCCATCGCCGCCGCCTGCAAGGACCGCCATGTTTCCATTGATCGTCACGCTTGAAGTCACCCTGCCCGAGGACGTGCCGCTGGTGGCCGACGCGCTGGCGCGCATGCGCCCGCTGTGCCTGGCCGAGCCGGGCTGCCTGCTGTGGCAAGCCTACCATTCCCAGGCCCATCCGCTGCGCTTCGTGTTGGTGGAGCATTGGGAGAGCCAGGCGCACTGGGAGGCGCACGGCAAGCTGTCCGCCATCCAGGGCATCTATTTGCCCGAGGTGCTGCCGCGCGTCAGCCGGGCGGCGCATCCGTCGGTGTTGCTGGGCGATGGCGACGGCGATTGAGGGTTGATCGCCATCGGCCAGCGCTTGCCTGCCGCCGGCCACGCCATTAGAATGCGCGCTCCCCACTTGGGGAAAGTTTCGCGTATTCAATGCCTTAAGGATGAGCCGTGGCCGACGTCAACCGCCTGGAAACCTGGATCAAGTACAAGAATGGCCTGTGCGGCGACTGCGTGGCGTCCTGTTGCACGATGCCGGTTGAGGTGAGGCTGCCTGACCTGATCCGCATCGGCGTGGTGGACGAGTTCGAGCTGGAAGAGCCGATCAAGAACATCGCCAAGCGGCTGGAAAAGCAGCGGGTGATCCAGCACTTCAATTTCAAGAACAGCCTGTTCACGCTGGCGCAGCGCGCCAATGGCGATTGCCTGTACCTGGACGCCAAAACCCGGCTATGCACCATCTATGAAAAGCGGCCGAATACCTGCCGCAACCATCCCAAGGTCGGCCCCAAGCCCGGCTTCTGCGCCTATACCCGCAATCCCGCCGCGCCGCGCTGAGCAGCCTTGCCGTTTCGGCCCTTGAGCCGGCGGGCGTCCTGCGTGGAAACTCCAAGCCGCGCCATCGCGTTCCACGTGGAACCATGGCGCGGGTGCGGCGTTTGTTCTCCAGTTTTGGCATAAGGGCCGACCGGGACCGCGCCCGGCGGGCCGCCGCGCGGGAGGCGGTTACTGGGCGGTTGTCGGCGGCGGGGTTTGCGCGGCCGGCGCGTCCACCAGGGTCATGTCGTGCAGCGACAGCGGCACGCTGGGTTGCACCCGGGAGGTGTCGAAGGGGCGGGAATTGGCGTCCTGGGCGCTGGCGATGCCAGTGGCGAGGAACAGGCAGGCCATCAACGGCGCGTACAGTCTGGTCATGACGAAGTCCTTTGCTGATGGAGGAACGGATGGCCTGGCGCGCCACTTTAACAGTGGGCCGCGATGCGGCCATGCTTGCAGTATCGTCCGTGTTTTGACGAATGATATGGCCTGAAATTCCCTTTTTGTTTCAATATGTTAATGGTATTTGAAAAGATGGCGCGATGCGCCGACGGCATGCCGCGCCGCTGGGGATGCGGCGGGCAATGCCGGGAGGGATGGCGCGCTCACATGCGCGGCGGTGGCAGGTAGGACGGCGCCATGCGCTGGCCGGGCAATTGGTTGCCCTTCGCGTACATGCACTGCTGGTAGGAGATGTTGTAGCGGGTTTGCGCGTCGTAACCGGCATAGGCGCCGTTGGAGCCGCCCGCCGCGGTGCCGGCCAGCAGGCCGACGCCGGCGCCGACCCCGGCGCCCTGGTGGTTGCCGCCTATCAGCGCGCCGGCCGCCGCGCCCACCACGGTGCCCAGCGCCATATTGGCGGCCAGGCTGGTGTTGGCGGCCTCGTTGTTGCTGACGCCGCTGCTGGAGGCGGCGTAGGCGCGGCATTGCTGCTCTTCCTGGGCGAAAACTTCAAACGGCTTGCCCGGCGCCGGCATCACCGCGACGGTGGGGCCGGTGGGCAGTGTGGTGCAGGCTGCCAGCAGCGGCGGCAGCAGCAGCGCGTAATAGCGTTTCTTCATGGCGCGTCTCCCGGGCTATTGCGGCTTGGCCGGGACGGTTTTCCAGCCGCCGGGGCATTCGCTGACATACGGATAGTACTGTTTGACCGCCTTGCAGTAGTACCAGACCTGCGCCGGTTCCGGCGGCGCGGCGGCGATGGGCGGCGCAGGCGGGGCCATGGGCGCCACCACCACCGGCGGCGCGTACAGGCTGGGATAGGGATAGACCGGCGCGGCGTAGAAATACCAGGCGCCGCCGACCACCCACCACCAGCCCATGCGGCCGTGGTAGTAGCCATGGTTCCAGTAGCCGCCGCGCCAGACGTCGATGCTGATGCGCGGCGGGCCGCCATGGTGGTAATAAGCCTCGGCCGGGGCCACGGCGGCCACTGCCAGCGTGGCAGCCAGCATGACGCCGCTCAAGCGGATGTAGCCTTTCATGATATTGCCTCTTTCTGCCGCTTGCGCCGGTTCCGAGTCCGCGGGCCGGCCGCATGGATGGATGTGTCGATCAGCCGTTGGCGGGCGCGGAAGCTGCGCGCTTGCCGTGGTGGGGACCCTTGCCGTGCGGACGGTGCAAGTGGTCCATGATTTTTTGCTGTTCGGGCGTCAACTGGGCGTAGAAGGCTTTCAGCGCGTCCAGATGCTTCTGCATTTCCGCCTGGCGATGCTGCATCATGCGCTCCATTTTTTCCGGCGCGGTGGCGTTGTCATCGACAGGCGGCTTGGCCATCTTCTCGTGTTTCATCGACGCGGTGAAGGCCTGCCAGGCGGCTTCCTGCTGCGGCTGGATCTTCAGCTTGTCGTGCAGCATCTGCAGGTGCTTGGCCATCATGGCTTCGCGCTTGGCCGGATCCATGTGCCAGCCTTTGGGCGCGCCGTCGGCGCCGGCGTCCTGGGCGTAGGCCGCGCCGCTGCCGGCGATCAGCAATCCGGCGAGCAGCAGGGGCTTGAGCAGCTTGGTCATGATGTTTTCCTTCCGTTGTCGGGTTTGGGTGCTTGCAGTATTGGATGCAATTGTCTGGCGAGTTTTTCGCGAAAATTCGCTTGTGTTTAAGACTGTTAACCCGCAATACCCTGTTGATATCTTTCCCGGCCGCAGTGAAGCCGTTCCGCCTGGGCTAGAGTGAAGGCTGGAACGCGACGACTGCGGGGGAGAGCCAGATGGCTGAGGCGGACAAGGCGGGATGGTGGTCGCTGGGGCAGCACTGGATGGATTACTGGACGGACGCCGCCCAGCGCGGCGTGTTGTTCTTCGACGTGCTGCGCGAGCGGGGCGATACCTATCTGGAGCACGCGGCTTCCGGCCATCCGCCGGTGCTGGTGTTCGATTTCGACATCATCGTCGACGGCCGCGAGCTGGCGCAGCCGGTCAACTACGCGCTGGCGGCGATCCGCCCGCCGGACGGCTGCCCGGCCGCCGACGCCGGCAAGCGGCCTTTCGTGGTGATAGACCCGCGCGCCGGCCACGGCCCGGGCATAGGCGGCTTCAAGATGGACAGCGAGATCGGCATCGCGCTGCGGCAGGGCCATCCGTGCTATTTCGTGATGTTTTTCCCGGTGCCGGTGCCGAACCAGACCATAGAATGCGTGTGGCGGGCGGAAAAGGTGTTCCTGCAGAAAGTGAACGAGCTGCATCCGTGCGGCCGCGCCGGCAAGCCTTTCGTCATCGGCAACTGCCAGGGCGGCTGGGCGCTGGCGATGCTGGCGGCGTCGGCGCCGGAGCTGGTGGGGCCGATACTGCTGGCCGGCTCGCCGCTGTCCTACTGGGCCGGCGTGGCCGGCAAGAACCCGATGCGTTACCAAGGCGGACTGATGGGCGGCACCTGGCTGGCCTCGCTGGCCGGCGACCTGGGCCATGGCCAGTTCGACGGCGCGCAATTGGTCGGCAATTTCGAGCAGCTGGACCCGGCCAACACCTACTGGAAAAAAGCCTACCATTTGTACTCGCATGTCGACGGCGAGCGCGAGCGTTTTCTGGAATTCGAACGCTGGTGGGGCGGCCATTACCTGCTGAACAAGCAGGAGATGGAGTGGATCAGCCAGAACCTGTTCGTCGGCAACCGCCTCAGCCGCGGCGAAATCTATCTGGAAGACGGCGAGCAGCGCATCGACCTCAGGCAGATCCGCTCGCCCATCATCGTGTTCGCCTCCTGGGGCGACAACATCACGCCGCCGCAGCAGGCATTGTTCTGGATCGCCGACCTTTACCGCAACGTCGAGGACATCCGCAGCAACGAGCAGACCATCGTCTACTGCCTGCACGAGCAGGTGGGCCACCTGGGCATCTTCGTTTCCGCCGGCGTCGCCAACAAGGAGCACAGCGAGCTGGCCAGCGCGCTGGACCTGATAGACGTGCTGCCGCCCGGCCTTTACGAGGCGGTGATCACCGATACCTACCCGGAAACCCCTGGCCTGCAATACTTGCAAGGCCGCTACATCATCCGTTTCGAACCGCGCGAGGTGGACGACATCCTGGCGCTGGGCGATGGCCGCGACGGCGAGCGCGCCTTCCAGGTGGTGAAGCGGGTGGCGGAGATAAACCAGCAGCTGTACGACTGCTTCGTCTCGCCGTGGCTGCAGGCCTTCGGCTCGCCACAATCGGCGCACTGGCTGCGCGAGTCGCACGCGTCGCGGGCGGAGCGGCGCTGGTTTTCCAGCCGCAATCCGCTGTTGGGCAGCCTGCCGGGCTGGGCGGACAAGGTGCGCGCGGCGCGGCGGCCGCTGGGCGAGGACAACCCGTTCTGGCAATGGCAGGAAACCCTGTCCAGCTGGACCGCCAGCGCGCTGGACGGCTGGCGCGACCAGCGCGACGCCTTGAAGGAAATGACTTTCCGCGCGGTGTACGACGCGCCGCTGACCGCCGCGTTGGTGGGCCTGCATCCCAAGCGCGAATACAGCGTGCGCCGGCAGCAGGGCGGCTGGGAGCGCGGCGAGATGCTGCGGCTGAAGCGGCGGGAGCTGGAGGAGTACTACTCGCAGGGCGGCGCGGTGGACGGCTTTCTGCGGCTGCTGATCTATGTCGCCATCGGCACCGGGGTGGTGGATGTGCGGCCGTTCAACGCGATACGCCGCGTGATGCAGGACACTGGCCTCGGCGAGGAGCTGACGCTGGAGGAGTTCAAGCAGGTGGTGCGGCGCCAGACCTGGCTGGTGCGCAACGACGAGAAGCGCGCGCTGGAGACGATAGGCGATCTGCTGCCGGACGAGCAGCAACGGCAGATGGCGCTGGAGCTGGTGATGCTGCTGCTGGCCGCCGCCGGGCCGATCAGCGTGGAAAAGCAGCAGCGGCTGGGCCGGGTGGCGCTGGCGATGGGGGTGGACGGCGGCGGCACCCGGACGGCAGACCCCGGCGAGCTGTACCCGGCGCCGGACGCCGCGCCGGCCAAGGCCCCCGCCAAGCGCGCCCGCCGCAAGGCCGGCGGCGCCAACTAGCTTTGCCAGCGCGCGGGCGCGGCCTTACACTCGCGGCTTTCACATGGCAGGACCGATAGGATGAACGCAGCGCAGTCCAACAACCCGACTCATGGCGTCACGCTGGAGACAATGCTGATCGAGCTGCAGGCCCATTACGGCTGGGACGGGCTGGGCCAAAGGGTCAATATCCGCTGTTTCCAGCTGGACCCCAGCATCAAGTCCAGCCTCACCTTCCTGCGGCGCACGCCCTGGGCGCGCGCCGAGGTGGAGGCCCTGTACGTCCAGTTCAAAACCCGCTCCGCCGCGCCGGCGGATAGCCGCCCGCGCTTGTTCGGCAAGAAGGCCGGTTAGGGCCACCTTTCGCCGTCCGCTGCGTTATGCTGGGTGAGTGCCGGATTTCCGGCGCCGAGCGAACGCAAGGAGAGGGTCGATGGAAGTGGAAATCAGCGTGGAGGCGGAGAAGAAGCGCCTGAACAGCCTGGTGGCGCTTACCGTGGTGCTGTTGTCGGTGGTGATGGGGCTGGGCAAGCTGAAGGACGACAATATCGTCCAGGCGCGCCAGTTGCTGAAGACCGACGCGCTGGACAGCTGGTCGGAATACCAGTCCAAAAAGATCAAGCTGCATCTGACGGAAGCCAGCCTGCGCCAGGCCAAGATGCTGGAGCTGGCCAATCCCGCCAGCGCGGCGGCGCTCAAGCCGCAGCAGCGCGAGCTGCAGGACGAGATCCAGCGCTACAAGGCGGAAGGCGAGGCGCTGCAGCGCAAGGCCGAAGGGCTGGAAAAGGGTTTCGAGGCGCTGAACCAGCGCCACGACCTGTTCGACATCAGCGATGCCGCGCTGTCGATCGCGGTGGCCAGCGCGGCGGTGGCGGCCTTGTCGGCCAACCTGTTGCCGCTGTTCAGCGCCTGGGCGTTCGGCGCGCTGGGCGTGCTGTTCTGGCTGGCCGGTTTCGCCGGCTGGAACCTGCGCATCGAATGGCTGGTTTCGCTGCTGGGATGAGCGGCGCGACCCTGCCGGCCGGGGGGTTGCAATTGGCATGATTTTGGCTCAGGCTGACAGCCGATTGCGGTTTGTCCCTTCCTTAATGCACAGGAGAGTTGTGATGAAACTGTACTTTTCCCCCGGCGCCTGCTCGCTGGCTTCGCATATCGCCCTGTTCGCCAGCGGCCTGGCTTTCGGCAGCGAAAAGGTGGATCTGCGCGCGCAGCCGCATCTCACCGCCGGCGGCGCGGATTTCTCCACCATCAATCCCAAAGGCTATGTGCCGGCGCTGCAGCTGGACAACGGCGAACTGCTGACCGAAGGCGTGGCCATCCTGCAGTACATCGCCGACCAGGCGCCGGACAAGCAGCTGGCGCCGGCCAACGGCACGCTGGCGCGCTACCAGCTGCAGGAATGGCTGAACTTCATCTCCACCGAAGTGCACAAGAATTTTTCGCCGATCTTCTTCGGCAAGACCGAAGAAGTGAAAGACGACGCCTGGGCGCGGCTGCAGCCGCGGCTGGCGCTGCTGCAGCAGCAGCTGGAAAAAACGCCGTATCTGCAAGGCGGCCAGTTCAGCGTGGCCGACGCTTACTTGTTCACCTGCTTGTCTTGGGCGCAGTACGTGCAGCGCTCGCTGGCCGATTTCCCGGCGCTGCTCGACTACCTGAAGCGGGTGGCGGCCTTGCCGGCGACCCAGCAGGCCTTGAAGGCGGAAGGGCTGGGCCAGTAAACCCGCCGCAGTGCCCCGTCTCCCGATGCCCGGCGCCGCCGGGCATTGTCATTTCCCGCCGCGCCGGCCGGCCGCGCTGGCGCCGCGGGCCGGCTACGCTTAAGATGCCGTGCCGTCAGGCTTTTGCCGTTCCACGTGAAACAGGATTACCCGAATGACGCAGCCCACCTTGCTGGATGCCAGCCGACTTGCCGCCGCGCTGCAGCGCTTTTCCGACGAGCGCGACTGGAACCGTTTCCACTCGCCGCGCAGCCTGGTGCTGGCGCTGATGGGCGAGGTGGGCGAACTGGCCGAGATCTTCCAGTGGCTGGACGACGACGCCGCCGCGCGGCTGCGCGACGATCCGGCGCGCTTCACCCATCTGCAGGAGGAAATCGCCGACGTGCTGCTGTATCTGACCCGGTTGGCGATGGTGACCGGCGTCGATCTGGACGCGGCGGTACGCGACAAAATGGCCAAGAACGCCATCAAATACCCGCCGCTGTGACCGTTGCGCTATAGTGGATCGAAGCAAGTCCGGCGGTAAGGAAGTCTTGATGAGCGTTTCCCCCCAGCGGCAGTTGCCGTATCTGCAGCAATTGCTCGACGACGCCCGCCGCATCGCGGTGTTGACCGGCGCCGGCATGAGCACCGAATCCGGCATCCCCGATTTCCGTTCCGCCAACGGCGTGTGGTCGCGGGACATGAGCTTGGCCGAGGCGGTGTCGGTCGACTACTTCCGCCGCGCGCCGACGGCTTTCTGGCAGGCATTCCGCGACATCTTCCGCATCAAGTTGGTGGGCGACTACCAGCCCAACGACGGCCACCTGTTCCTCGCCGCGTTGGAAGCGTCGGGCAAGGAAGTCACCATCCTCACCCAGAACATAGACGGCCTGCATGGCCGCGCCGGCAACAGCCGGGTGCTGGAAATGCACGGCACCCTGCTTACCGCCAGCTGTCCGGACTGCCGCACGCCGCATCCTCTGGACTATGTGCAGCGGCACGAGGTGCCGGTCTGCCGCCGCTGCAGCACGGTGCTCAAGCCGGACGTGGTGCTGTACGGCGAGGCGGTGCCCTTGATCGACGTGGCGTTCCAGGCGGCGCTGAACGCCGACCTGCTGCTGGTGATGGGCTCATCGCTGGAGGTGTCGCCGGTCAATCTGATTCCGGTGGAAGCCGCGCGCGCCGGCATTCCCTGCGCGCTGATCAACTACACCCCCACTCGTTTCGACGCCCTGTTCGACCTCTGCGTCCACGCCGGCATCGGCGACACCTGCCGCCAGCTGCGCTGCTGATCCATTTGGCATGGCCATGGCCGCCGCCTATCTTGAGAAAGCCGTTATCCGGCTTTTCAGACAAGGGGCTGTCAGATGCAAAACATCAATTGGAATCACTGGCTGGACTTGGCGGCGAATTTCGCCGGCAACATCGTCGCCGCCACGCTGGACACGCCGGACGGCGCGCAGACTCTGGCCGGCAACAACAAGATCTTCTCCGACACTATCCAGAACTTCAGCGCCAACCCGGCGCGGCGGGTGGACCTGAAGGCGCAGCTGGCCAGCCGCGCCGGCCACGCCGAAGCGATCCGCCTGTTGGAATTCAGCGCGCTGGGGCCGGTGCTGGCGGCGGCCGGCTGCCCGGCGCCGGAGCAGGCGATGGTGGTGCGGCAGGGGTAAGCGCAGGGCTTCTCCCGAAGGCGTGAGCCATTTTTACAAGCCGGCGGCCGCGGCCTGCCTTTCAATGGCGACTGCGGCCGCCGCGCATCCGGCGCGGCGCGCACAGGGGGAGAACAGGATGAAGATAGGCATGTTGGGCGCCGCCGCGCGCAGCTGGCTGGCCGGGGCGGGAGAGCGCGCGGCGGCCGCCGGCCGCGGTCTGGCCGCCAGGCTGCGCGGCGCGGGCAATGCGGACAAGCCGTTCTCGGCGGAACGGCCGGCAGCGGCGCGCAGCGGCGGTTGGCAACGTTTCGCCGCGTGTTTTCAAGGCGGGCGCGCCGCGCCCAGGCAGAGCGGATTGACGCGTGGCGGCCTGTCGCGCGCGCCGATTAGCCCCGGCGACGTCAAGGCGGTGATGCGCCGGCAGGCCGACGAGCTGGGCAAGGCGCTGGCCGGCGACGCGGTGTTCTGCCGCCAGGCGCTGGAGTCGACTTACGCGGTGATGTACAGCGAGGCGAAAAACGCCTTCCACCGCGCCAATGGCGGCGTGATGCCGGAAGGCTACCTGCGCGCGCTGGGCGAGATCGCGCGCGATGCCGGCCTGCCTGGGCGGGAATCCCACGGCGCCTTCATTCCGGCCGGCGACGGCGCCAGCCCTTTCGTCACCAGCCTGCTCAGTCCGGTGCAAAAGCAATTCAGCCAGCGGGTGCGCCATCCCGGCCAGCAGGCGCTGTTCCGCGAACACGCCAAACAGCTGACGATAGAGCTGGTGGCGCCGCATGCGCAGCGCCACGGCTGGGAGCCGCCGGCCGCCTTCCAGGCCAGGCTGGAGGCGGTGGGACAGCCATGGCTGGGGCAGCCGTGAACGGGCAGGCTCAGTCCAGCTGGCCCAGCCGGTAGGTCTGGCCGGTCTGCGCGCCTTCCACGCTCAGGCTGTAGGCGCGCGCCACGCTGCGCGCGTCCACCAGCGGCACGCCGCGGAACAGCGGGCCGTATTCGGCTTCCGACTCGGTCAGCAATAGCGGACTGACCAGATTGATGCGCAGCCCGCGCGGCAGCTCCACCGCGGCGGCGTTGACGAAAGCTTCCAGCGCGGCGTTGGCCATGTAGACGTTGCTGATCTTGGGTACGATGGCCTGCGGCTGCCAGGCGCCGCCCACCAGCGTGAACGAGCCGCCGTCGGCCAGCTGGCCGACGCCGTGCAGTACGGCGTTGACCTGGCCAAGCAGCTTGGACTCCAGGCCGACGCGGTAGCGCTCGGCGCTCATTTCGGCTAGCGGGGCGACATGGCCGTTGCGGCCGCCGGTGGCTACCGCCACCGCGTCCAGCCGCGGCAGCCGGCTGTACATCTCGACGATGCTGCGCTCGTCCTCGATATCCACCCGCACGTCGCCGTGGCTGCGGCCGGCGACGATGATTTCGTGGCGGCCGGACAGCTCGGCGCGGATGGCGCGGCCGATATTGCCGCTGCCGCCTATCAGCAGGATTTTCATTTCGTTCTCCTTGCGTTCTGTGTTGGGGAAGGCTCAGCTTAGGCGCGCCCATCGCTTGGAAAAACCGGGTAAACGCGGATATATTAGAATCAATATGGAAACAATCGACCCGACCTCGCCGCTGGCGCTCACTTTTCTGACGGTGGCGGAAGCCGGCAGCATCACCGCCGCGGCTGAGCGGCTGAGCACCTCCAAATCGCAGGTCAGCAAGCAGTTGAACCGGCTAGAGGCGCAGCTGGGCGCGCAGCTGCTGTTCCGCAGCACCCGGCGCCTGGCGCTGACCGAGGCCGGCCGCGCCTACCTGGACTATTGCCGCCGGCTGCGCGATTTGCTGCGCGAATCGGCGGCGGCGGTGCGCGAACTGGGCGACGCGCCGCGCGGCCGGGTGCGGCTGACGGTGCCGCAGATGTTCGCCGGCGCTTTCATCGCCGATTTATTGTTGTCGTTCCATCGACAATATCCGCAGATCACGGTGGAGCTGGACGTCAGTCTGGCCGAGCGCGACCTGGAGGAGGACGGCTTCGACCTCGCCATCCGCTCGGCGCCGGCGCTGCCGCCGCAGCTGGTGGCGCGCTGCCTGTTCTTCACTCGCGACTGGGTGGTGGCGGCGCCGGCGCTGCTGGCCGAGCTGGGCGCGCCGCGGCGGCCGGCCGACCTGGCGCGGCAACCCTGCGTGGTGCACCCGCGCTACCAGCAAGGCGCGCGTTGGCTGTTCGAGCGGGAGGGCAGGGTGGAGGAGGTGGAGGTGTCGCACTGGCTGCAGGCCAGCGACTACAGCCTGAACGAGCGGCTGGCCGAGGCCGGCGCCGGTTTCGCCCGGCTGCCGGATTTCGCCGCCACGGCCGCGCTGGCCAGCGGCAGGCTGGAACGGGTGCTGGCCGATTGGGAAACGCCCAGCCACCCGGTCTACCTGGCATATCCGAAGAAAACGCCGCAGCCGGCCAAGGTGAGGGCGTTGATCGATTTCATCGCCGGTTGGTTCGCCGCCGCGCCGCCGGGCGGCAACTGAGCGCGCGGCCCTGCCCGGCTCACATCGCCGGCGGGAAGGCGCCTTCGTCCTGGCAGTTTTCCACCTGGATGTCATCCGGGCTGGTGTTGGGCACATAAACCTGGTTGACCGGCGACGGCGGGAAGTCGGGGTCGGGCGCGCAATTGGCGCTCTGGCCGGTGCCCACCGCCACTTGCACGCCGGCCTTCAGCTGGCAGCGCACCACGCTGTTGAGCTGGCTCCAGGACGGACAGATGGCGTTGTCGGCCTGGTATTTGGCCACCGGACCTTGCGGCTGGCTGAACGACCACCAGCGGCCCAGCCGCGAGTTGGGTTTGGCGCTGTCCCAGACGCGGTAAACCGTCACGCCGGGCGCGGCGGCGTCCTGCTGATAGACCGCGCCTTCGCACAGGCCGCCGTTGCCGGGCGCGGCGACGGCCTTGGCCAGCAGCGCGCTGTTTTGCGCGGCGCTCATGCCGGCCGGCGGCGGCATCACCTGGCCGACGCAGCCGCCGGCGGTTTGGGTGATCTTGCTGGGTTGGGTGGCGCAGGCGACCAGGATCAGGCTGAGCGAGGCGAGCAGGGTACGGCGCAGCAGGGCGGGCATGGGGCAGTCTCCAGTTGGGGTGAACGCATCGGCATGAATAACAGGATAGTCAATCCATACGGCATTTTCAGCGCGGCCAGAAAAAAGGGCGTCGACCGAGGTCGACGCCCAAAGCTGCGGAAACAATCAGGATCAGGCCACGTTGCGCGACGCCTTGCCAGCCGCCGCGCCGCCGCTTAGCAGCTGCTGCTGCCTGCTGCGGGCCTGCTGGTAGTTTTTCAGCTTGATGTGGCCGAAGCCGCGCACGCCTTCCCAGCTCTTCACCGCTTCGACCGCCTGCGGCAGCGTGTCCAGCGTCAGCGCCGCCAGGATGCCGGCCAGCTGCTGTTCGAATTCGCCTATCATCCGGCGCTCCAGCTTGCGGTCCTCTTGCCAGGCGAACGGGTCCAGCGCGCTGCCGCGCAGGAAGCGCAGCTTGGCCAGCAGTTTCATCGCCGGCATCAGCCACGGGCCGATGGCGATCTTGCGCGGCTGGCCGCGGGTCAGCCAGGCCACGCCGATATGGAAGCGCAGCTTGTAGTCGCCGTCGAACTGGTTGGCCAGCTCGCGCTGGAATTCGCCGTCGCTGTACAGTCGCGCCACTTCGTACTCGTCCTTGTAGGCCAGCAGATGGTGGTAGGCGCGCGCCACCGCCAGCGTCAGCGCGCCGCTGGCCGGATTCAGCGCCTCTTCGGCCTGCCGGGTTTTCTGCACCAGCGCCTTGTAGCGCTCCGCCAGCGCCTCGTTCTGGTAGGCGGCGAGCAGGGTGGCGCGGTGGTGGACCACGGCGTCAGGCGTTTCACGTGGAACGAAGGCCACCACGGCGGTCGGGCTGACCAGCGCTTCGACGCGCGCCGGGTCGTGGGCGGCGTGGCGGCCCCAGCTGAAGGCATCCTGATTGAACTTCACCGCGGCGCCGTTCAGCCGCACCGCCTCCATGATGGCTTCCAGCGATACCGGCACCAGGCCCTTTTGCCAGGCGTAGCCGAGCATGAACATATTGGCGGCGATGGCGTCGCCCATCAGCGAGGTGGAGAGGCGGGTGGCGTTGACTTCATTGAAGCGGCCGGCGCCTACCGATTCGACGATGGCGTCCTTCATCGCCTTGGCCGGGAAGCGCACGTCCGGGTTCTTCAGGAAGGCGCTGGTCGGCGATTCGTAGCTGTTGACGATGGCGTGGCTGAAGCCTTCGCGCATCTTGGCCAGCGCTTCTTCGGCCGCGGTCACCACCAGGTCGCAGCCCAGCACCAGGTTGGCGTCGCCGGCGGCGATGCGCACCGCGTGCAGTTGTTCTTGGCTGTCGGCGATGCGCACGTGCGACCACACCGAGCCGCCCTTCTGCGCCAGGCCGGCCATGTCCAGCACGGTCACGCCCTTGTTGTCGAGATAAGCCGCCATGCCCAGCACCTGGCCGATGGTGACCACGCCGGTGCCGCCGACGCCGGTGACCATGATGCCGAACGGCTCATGCAGCGCCGGGATTTTCGGTTCCGGCAGCGCCGGCATTTTGGCGAGATCGGCGCTGGCGCCGGCCGGCTTCTTCAGCTTGCCGCCTTCCACGGTGACGAAGCTGGGGCAGAAGCCCTCGACACAGGAATAGTCCTTGTTGCAGCTGGATTGGTCGATCTTGCGCTTGCGGCCCAGCGGGGTTTCCACCGGCAGCACCGACAGGCAGCCGGACTTCTGGCTGCAGTCGCCGCAGCCTTCGCAGACGCGTTCGTTGATGAAGGCGCGCTTGGCCGGATCGGGAAACTCGTTGCGCTTGCGGCGGCGGCGTTTTTCCGCGGCGCAGGTCTGGTCGTGGATCAGGATGGTGACGCCGGCGGTATCGCGCAGCTCGCGCTGCACGCGGTCCAGCTCGCGGCGGTGGAACACGTCGATGCCGGCGGCCAGGCCCTGGGCGTTCTGGTACTTGTCCGGATCGTCGCTGGTGATCACGATGCGGGCCACGCCTTCGGCCGCCAGCTGGCGGGTCATCATCGGCACGTCGAGATAGCCGTCGACATGCTGGCCGCCGGTCATCGCCACCGCGTCGTTGTACAGGATCTTGTAGGTGATGTTCACCTTGCCTGCCACCGCGGCGCGGATGGCCAGGATGCCGGAGTGGAAGTAGGTGCCGTCGCCCAGGTTGGTGAAGATGTGGCGGGTGGAGGTGAACGGCGCCTGGCCCAGCCAGGTGATGCCTTCGCCGCCCATCTGGGTGAAGGTCTTGGTGCTGTCGGCCTGGATCCAGTGCGCCATGTAGTGGCAGCCGATGCCGGCCACCGCGCGGCTGCCTTCCGGCACCTTGGTGCTGGTGTTGTGCGGGCAGCCGGAGCAGTAGTGCGGCACGCGGGCGATGGATTCGCGCGGCTTCACCAGCTGCGCCTCTTTTTCGTCGTAGAACTTCAGGCGGTCGTGGATCACCGGGCTGTCGAAGATCAGCGCCAGCCGGCCGGCGATGGCGCGGGCGATCATCGCCGGGGTCAGCTCGCCGGCGGCCGGCAGCAGCCAGTCGCCGTGCGGCAGCGCCCATTCGCCTTTTTCGGCGAACTTGCCCACCACCCGCGGGCGCACGTCGTCGCGCCAGTTGTACAGTTGTTCCTTCAATTGGTATTCGATGATCTGGCGTTTTTCCTCCACCACCAGGATCTCTTCCAGGCCTTCGGCGAACTGGCGCACGCCTTCCGGCTCCAGCGGCCACACCATGCCCACTTTGAAGATGCGCAGGCCGATGTCGGCCGCCTGCGCCTCGCTGATGCCCAGGTCGTCCAGCGCCTGCATCACGTCCAGGTAGCTCTTGCCGCAGGTGATGATGCCGAGCCGGGCCTTGGGTGAATCCAGCGTGATGTGGTTGAGCTTGTTTTCGCGGGCGTAGGCCAGCGCCGCGTACAGGCGGTGGTGCAGCACGCGCTTTTCCTGCGCCAGCGGGGTGTCCGGCCAGCGGATGTTGAGGCCGCCTTCGGGAATCGGGAAATCCTGGGGAATCTTGAACTGGAAGCGTTCCGGCGAGATGTCGACGATGGCCGAGCTCTCGATGGTGTCGGTGATTGCCTTGATCGACACCCAGCAGCCGGAGTAGCGGCTCATCGCCCAGCCGTGCAGGCCGTAGTCCAGCACTTCCTGCACGCCGGACGGGCTCAGCACCGGGATCATGCTGGCGGCCAGGATGTGGTCGGACTGGTGCGGGAAGGTGGACGATTTGGCGGCGTGGTCGTCTCCGCACACCAAGAGCACCCCGCCGTGCGGGCTGGTGCCGGCCACGTTGCCGTGCTTGAGCACGTCGCCGGAGCGGTCGACGCCCGGGCCCTTGCCGTACCACATCGCGTAGACGCCGTCGTATTTGGCGCCTTCGAAAATATTCACCTGCTGGGTGCCCCAGACCGCGGTGGCGGCCAGGTCTTCGTTGAGGCCGGGATGGAACACCACGTTGTGGGCGTCCAGGTGTTTCTTGGCCTTGATCATGGTCTGGTCGACGTTGCCCAAGGGCGATCCGCGGTAGCCGGTGACATAGCCGGCGGTGTGGCGGCCGGCGGCGCGGTCCAGTTCTTGCTGCAGCATCGGCAGGCGCACCAGCGCCTGGATGCCAGTCATCAGTACCTGGCCGGTGGGGGCGGTGTATTTCTCTTCCAGGTCTGCATGGCGGATTGACATGGTTTCTCCTCCTGTCGTGCTCGCTTGTGGCGATCAGCCCGCGGCGGCCTTGTGGGCATCCTGTGTCGGGCGGCTGCTGCGATGGCGGCCATCTGTGTGTGACACTTTATTCTTATACCTAGGGTCCGGCGCGTGTGCGGCTGTCGCAGCTTAGAGTGTTAGCCCTAATGTCGCCAGACTATAGTTTACGTTTACGTCAACGTCAAAAGGATTGCGGCATCTGTCGCGGCAATGCGGTTTATGTGCCAGTGCAGCAAAAAATGCTTCGGTTAAATTTTTGTAAACGGACTGTATAGAAGAAGATGGTTATTGTCGGTGGGCAAAGCGGTTAAGCTGTGTGCTGGAATATTCCGTCTTGCCGAGTCCCACATGTCCGCATCTTCTTCCGCCGGCGCCAGCCGCGGCGTGCTGTATACCCTGGGCGCCTTCATCTGCTGGGGGCTGTTCCCGCTCTACTGGAAACCGCTGCACGCGGTGCCTGCCTTGCAAATTCTGTGCCACCGCATCGTATGGTCGGCATTGTTCGTCGCCGTGGTGCTGACTTTCCTGCGGCAATGGGGCGATCTGCGCGCCGCTTTACGCCAGCCGCGCCAATTGGCCATTTTCGGCCTGTCGTCGACGGTGCTGTCGCTGAACTGGCTGATCTACATCTGGGCGGTCAACGCCGGCCACGTGGTGGAAGGCAGCCTGGGCTACTTCATCAATCCGCTGGTCAACGTGCTGCTGGGCCGGGTGTTTCTGGGCGAGCGGCTGAGCCGGCCGCAGAGCCTGGCGGTGGCGCTGGCGGCGCTGGGCGTGATCTGGCTGACCGTCAGCGCGGGCTCGCTGCCATGGATCGCGCTGTCGCTGGCAGCCACCTTCGGCGTCTACGGCCTGCTGCGCAAGAAGGCGCCGCTGGCGTCGCTGCCGGGGCTCGCGCTGGAAACCTTCCTGATGTCGCCGCTGGCGCTGGCGGCGCTGCTGTGGTTCGGCTGGCAGGGGCAGGGCGCTTTCGGCCAAATGGGCCTGGGGCGCGATCTGCTGCTGATGGGCGCCGGCGTGGTGACCGCGGTGCCGCTGCTGATGTTCGCCGCCGGCGCGCGCCGGCTCAAGCTGGCCACCGTCGGCCTGATCCAGTACGTCGGCCCCAGCATCCAGCTGGCGCTGGGCGTGATGCTGTACGACGAGCCGTTCGGCAGCGACCGCGCGCTGGGCTTCGCGCTGATCTGGACCGCGCTGCTGCTGTACTCGGCCGTCGGCCTGCGCGCCTTGTGGCGGGAAAGACGCATGGCCGGCGCCTGACGCCGATGCTTGCTTGATCGCAACCCCGCTTCTGGCGGGGTTTTGTCATTTTTTCGGGATCATCATCCAGAACTGGCCAAACGGCCAGGGCGGCTGGCTATAAAGATATAGGAGCAGGCGGGCAAGGAGCCGGCTTCCTTTCTTGACGATCTTTTGGAGTCCAGCCATGGCCTTGTACCTGCTCAGCCTGGTGTTTTTCCTCACCGATATCGGCGCGCGGCTGGCCTTGCGCGCGCAGTCCTGGCGCACGGTCGAATTGACCCTGCTGGCGGGCCTCTTGCTGGCCTGGCTGCTGTATCCGCGGCTGAGCGGCTGGGCGGTGCCGTTGATGCCGGCGGAGCAGGGCATGCTGTTGTACGCGACGCTGGTCGGCCTGCAGCTGGGGCTGATGGACGCCGCGCTGCGCACCAGTCTGGAGCGCTGGCGGCTGCAGCGGCAACCGGCGCGCCGCCGCCGCGGCTGAGCCGGACGCATCCGACCGGCATGAAAAATATGCTTGACGGTTATCGGCCGCGGTAGCAGACTGCGCGCTCCCGCCGCGCCCTAGCTCGGCCGCCGGGAACATGCCCGGAAGAGGCGCGCCGCCCTGGCGCCACCCTCGGCCTTGATCTTTATCGCTCTTTACAGGTACCGCCGTCATGGCATCGATCTTTACCCTGTCGCGCCATTTGCTGCGCGATGCGCTCGGCGACGAGCGCGTTCATTTTTCTTCCGACACTCTCATTTCCCCGCGCTGCCCGGCGCAGGACGCCGCCGACGCGCTGCGCCGCCAGCAACTGGACTCGCGCCTGCAACAGCTGCGGCTGGAGAAGGGCGGCCTGTGCTGACCCTGCCGCTACGCTCGCCGCGTCTGGAGCTGCGCGAATTCCATGCCGAAGACTTGCTTGCCTACCAGACGCTGCGCGGCACCCCCGGTTTTGGCCGCTGCTACGCGCCGGCCGAGGTGTCTGCGGCGTTTTCGGCCATGCTGCTGCGGCGCTTCATCGCGCAGCAGGACGAGCCGCGGCGCGCCTGGCAGCTGGCCATCGCGCGGCGCGGCGACGGCCAGCTGATCGGCTCGGTCGGGTTGCGCGAGGCATGCGGCGGCGAGGCCGAGTTCGGGATCGAGCTGGCGGAAACCGTCTGGGGACAAGGCTATGCGGAGGAGGCGGCCCGCCTGATGCTGGGTTTCGGCCGCCAGCGGCTGGCATGCTCGCGTTTCCGCGCGCGCTGCGCGCCCGGCAATGTGGCGATGCTGATGCTGGCGATGCGGCTGGGCTTCGAGATGCAGCCGCTGCGCGACGGCAGCCGCCTGGATTTGCTGCTGGCGGCCTGAGGCGCGCGGCTTCGTCCTGGCTGGGAGACGCATCGCCAGCGCCGATGATGCTTTTGATTTACTCATGCGTACCGGCGGTGAAAAACGCGACAAAATATTGAAATGTCTTGACTGTCTCCAATATGTGGAATGAGACTTGCTCATGCATCCCGGCGTCTTGTCCGCCGGTGGAAACCATGCCGCCGACAGAGCGGCGACACCCCCTGGAGAAATGGCAATGACCACACTGGCCGTGCTGCGCCAAGAATTCGACGCGCTCAACCATGATTACCTGGCGATACACAAAGCCAAGGAAGATTTGTTCTGGGACACCTATATGGCGGTGTCCGACGACCACGCCGGCTTCGCCGCCGCCGAAGCCGCGTTCAAGGACTTCATTTCCAGCCCGGCGCGCCTGGCCGCCGTGCAGCAGGCGCTGGCGCAGCTGGAGGCCCAGCCGGACGGCGAGGAGAAGCGGGCGCTGACGCATGGCTACCGCGGCTGGCTGGCGCTGTTCCAGAGCAATATCATCGAGAGCGACGAGGCGCGCCGGCTGATGACCGGTCTGATCGAGCTGGAGGCGGCGCTGTTCGCCAAGCGGCGCGAATTCAAGATGCAGCATGTCAACGACAACGGCGCGCTGGAAAACGCCACCCTCAGCATGCTGATGACCAATATGGGCACCAACCGCGACGAGGCGGCGCGCAAGAGCTCGCACGACGCGCTGCTGGGCCTGGAGCGTTGGGCGCTGGACAACGGCTTCATCGACATCGTCAAGCAGCGCAACGCGCTGGCGCGCAGCCTCGGTTACGCCGACTACTTCGCATACAAGGTGGAAAAGAACGAGCAGATGACGCCGGACGAGTTGTTCGCCATCCTCGACGACTTCGAAGCCCGCACCCACGACGCCAACCAGCGCGCGCTGGCGCAATTGCAGGCCAAGCACGGCGACGACGCGCTGAAGGCGCACAATCTGCGCTTCCACATGAGCGGCGACGTCACCCGCCAGATCGACCCCTACCTGCCGTTCGCCAAGGCGGTGGAGCGCTGGGTGCTGAGTTTCCGCCGCCTGGGCATCCAGTACCGCGGCGCCACCATGCAGCTGGACCTGGTGGAGCGCGAGGGCAAGTACCAGAACGGTTTCTGCCACGGCCCGATTCCCGCCTTCCTGGACGGCGCGGCCTGGGTGGCCGGCCAGATCAACTTCACCGCCGACGCCAAGCCGGACCAGGTGGGCAGCGGCGCGCGCGCGATCAACACCTTGTTCCACGAGGGCGGCCACGCCGCGCATTTCGCCAACGTCGCGCAAAATTCGCCGTGCTTCTCGCAGGAGTTCGCGCCGACGTCGATGGCTTACGCCGAAACCCAGAGCATGTTCTGCGACAGCCTGCTGGACGACGCCGACTGGCTGAAGCGCTATGCCCGCGACAGCCGGGGCGAAGTCATTCCGGACGCGCTGATCCGCGCCCGCATCGAGGCGACGCAGCCGTTCGCCGCCTTCGCCGAACGCTCGATCGCGGTGGTGGCTTACTTCGAGCGCGCGCTTTACGCGCTGCCGGAGAGCGAGCTGACCGCCGGCCGCATCCTGGAGTTGGCGCGCGCGTCCGAACAGCGCATCCTCGGCATCGCGGTCAGCCCGCGGCCGCTGCTGGCGATTCCGCACCTGCTGAACCAGGAGTCGGCCGCCGCCTATCACGGCTATCTGCTGGCCAATATGGCGGTGTATCAGACCCGCGCCCATTTCCTGCGCGAGTACGGCTACCTGACCGACAACCCGGCCATCGGCCCGCAGCTGGCCCGCCACTACTGGGCGCCGGGCAACAGCATCAACCACAACGCCACCCTGGTCAGCCTGACCGGCGAGCCGTTCAACGCCCGCTACCTGGCCGAATCCTGCACCCAGAGCGTCGAGCAGGCCTGGGCCGATGCCGAGACGCGGATCGCCGCGTCCGCCGCGCGCGACTACCCGCGGCAGTACCCGGACGCGCTGGATGCCCGCATCCGCCTGGTGCACGGCGCCGAGCTGATCGCCGACAACGGCGACGGCGACGAGGCGATGTTCCATCGCTTTGAAGCCTGGGTGGCGCAACGCTACCCCGCCAGCGTGCACTGAGCGCCGGCGCGGCGCACAGGAAAAAACGGCCGGGGCATCCCGGTGGTTTTTATTTGCGGCGTCCCCGTTCAGAGCGTCATGCCGGCGGCCGCGGGACGGCGCGTCGGCAGAATCTGCGGCTTGGCTTCGGCGCCATGCGCCGCCGCGTCCGGCGACTGGGCCAGCGCCAGCAGCGATTGCGCCGCCGGCTTGAGCGCGGCGGCCGCCAGCTCCAGCGTGGCCGGGCGCGCGCCGGGAGCGCTGTCCGGGTGCAGCAGGCTGATCCGGCTTTGGCCGTCGTGCAGCAGCGCGAAGCCGGCCTTGCCCAGCCCTTGCTGCCAGGCGGCGTGGCCCAGCGCCGCGGCGATATTGTCGCGCTGGCCGGCGTTGAACGGCAGCTTGTCGCGCTGGCATAGCTGTTCCACCGCCTGGCGCGCCTGTTGCAGCAGCGTCTGCTTGGCCGGGCTGAGGGCGGCGGCGGGTGCGGCGGCCGCGCTGGGCGGGAAGGCCACCCGGCTGGTGCTGCCGTTGAAGTAGTCCTGGATGGTCATCACGCCTTGCGGGCCGGCCGGCCCCTGGCTTTGCTCCAGCTGCACCCGCTTGCCGGAGAAGTCGTTGAAGCGGGTGGTGGTGACGCCGTTGGCGGTGCTGACTTCAGCCTGGCGCGCCACCTGGTCGGTGCGGCGCGCCACCCGGTCCTGGTCGTAGCTGCCGTAGGTGGTCCAGATGGTCTGGCCGTACTGGTTGACGCCCTCGTCATGCACCAGCGCCGGCTGGCGCGGATCGAAGCGGCGGGACTGCGGCACGTCGGCGATGGCGAGGCCGGCCTTTTGCAGGAAGCCGGTGCCGGCTTGCAGCGCCAGCGCGCCCAGGCCGTTGTCGTAGCCGCCGCCGACGTCGCAATGGTTGCCGGGCAGGCTGGCGTTGACCGCGCCGCGCTGCGCGGAGAAATCGGCGGCCTGGAACATGCTGCGGTATTCGTGTTCGGCGCGCAGGATCAGCAGATTGCGGCTATTGGGCGGGAAGGCCATATTGCCGGACATGCCGGTCATCACCGGGTCGTACAGCACCGCGGCCGACAGGCCCAGCTGGCCGGGCGGCACCAGCATCTTGCCGCTGCCGGGATCGGTCAGGCCGCGCTCGTACAGCAACTGGGCGAATACCGAGGCGGCGTCGTTGCCGCGGCTGAAGGCGGCCGCGGCCACCGCGACGCTGCCGCCGGGATGGCTTTTCAGCCAGGTCGACGCCTGTTTCTGAAAGTCGTCGTAAGCGAGATTGGCGGTGCGGGCGGCTTCCGCGGTCACCGCCGGCGGCAGGAAGGCCGAACCGGGCAGGGTGCCGGCGGTGCCGGGGCCGGAGAAATAATGGAAGCCGATGTCCGAGCGGGTTTTCGCCGCCTGGGCCACTTGCTGGTAGAGCTGGGCGGCATTGGTGCTTTGCATGCCGCGCGACAGCTTGTCCTTGTCGTTGCTGGTGCCGTCGAAGGCGGCGAAGTAGACGAATTGCCCGGCGGCGATGGCGGGCTTGGCGGCGGCGGGGATGGCGGCGGCCTGGTCCTGCGCCGCCTTCAGCTGTTCCGGGCTGAGCTGTCCGGCGATTCTGGTCATGATGTCTCCTGTTCAAATGCTCATTGCCGCGACAGCGGATAGATCACGTAACGCCGGAAGCCGGCCTGGCCGTCGGCCTGCAGGGTGCCGAACAGATACAACGGCGCGCTGCCGGCCGGGGCGCCGGACAGCGTGCAGGCCAGCATTTCGCCGGGCTGCGGCAGGTTCAGGTCCCAGCACTGGCGAATGGCCGGCTGGCCGGACAGAACCGGTTTGAGCTTGGCCATCGCCTCGGCGAGATCCGGCGGCAGCGGCTGGTCGCCGCGGTGCTGGACGGCGAAGCGCAGCGCGTTCTCCGCTTCGGTCTTGTCTTGCAGCGCCAGCACCTGGTCCAGGCGCTGGCGGACCGGCTGGCTGGGCGCGCCGGCCGCTTCGAAGGCGGTGGCGAGCTCGCAGTGGGCGTCGTCGCGGCAGCTTAGCCGCAACTGCAGGCGGTTGCCGGGAGCGCCGATGTTGGCAAGGTAGTCGCCGGCCAGGCCGGCGGCGGGCGCGCTGCCGGCCGGCAGGCTGGCCAGCGCGCAGGGCAGGGACAACAGCAGGGTCATCAAGGGCTTGCGCATGTTTTTCCTTGGCTGTGCGTTTTCGGCCGGGCCGGCCTGGGGCGTCGCCGCAAGGGCGGTGGGAAAAGCATACGCGGCGCGCCGCCACGCGCACAAATGACCGATTCTGTTTGGTTGCTCCGTCACGCCGGCGCCGAATCCGCCTCCGCCCGCAGCGCTTGGCGCACCGCGTCGCGGCCGTCCACCCGCGCGTGGAAAGCGCGCAAGTTCGGCCAGCCGGCCAGGTCGATGGCAAAGCGCGGCAGCCAGTCCAGCACTGTGTACAGATAGGCGTCGGCCACGGAGAACGCGTCGCCCAGCAGGTAGTCGCGCAGCCGCAATACGCTGTCCAGCCAGTCCAGGCGCTGGCTCAACTTGGCCTGGAGCATCGCGCGCGCCGCGCGCGGCGGGTCGGACTGGAACAAGGGGGCGCTGCCGGCGTGGAGCTCGGCGCTGATGAAGTTGAGCATTTCCTGCAGGCGTAGCCGCCGCGGCGCGCGGGTCGGCGTCGCCGCAGGAACTGCTGGCCTGGCTTGCGGCCCCAGCCGCGTGAGCGCTTACTGCTGGCGGTAGATCAGCCGGCCCTCGAACAACAATTCGCTGGGCGTCAGCGTCAGGTTGTTGCCGGGCGCGGCGCGGTCGAAAACGAAGCGCTGGCCCTGGTACTCGATCCAGGCGCAGATCGGCTCGCCCTGGAAGCGGCCCAGCACCTCTTCGGAGCGCACCACCTCGGCGTCGGCCGGCAGGCTCAGCCCTTTGGGCTCTTCGGCCTCGATTTCCCAGTTGTCCTGGTTTTCCGGCTGCGGATCGTGGCGGGTGGCGGAGTTGAGCCAGATGCGGAACATCCACAAGGGCAGCAGCACGCGGTGCACCCGCTTGTCGTCGGTGATGACGCAGGCTACCGGGAAGCGCTGGCGGCACTGCGGGCAGCAGGCTTCGGCGGACAGAAAGATCTTGCCTTGCTTGAGGCTGGCGATGCCTTCCATGTGCTCGGCGCCCACCATGGCGCGGCACTGCGGACAGTGCTTGCCGAAACGGCGCACGCTGTTGCCGTTGGCGAAGGTGAGCGGGAGGAAGCGGGAGATCTTGTCGGGTCGTGCCATTGCTGCGTTGTCCGGGTATGGGCGCCGCCGGCTTGGGCGCGGCGGCAAGCCCTTGATTATAACGCCTAGTCGGCGCGAGAGAAATGCAGGCGGCAGCCCAGCGTGTGGCTGGCGCCGGGGAGCAGCGAGCGGGCGTCTTCGCCGGCGTTGGCGGTTTCCACGCAGACGAAGCGCCGCCAGTCCTCGTCGGGCAGGTCGGCCAGCTGCCGCGCCTTGGCCGGCGCCGGGTTCCACAGCACCGAGGTGGCCGAGCCCTGGCTGTCGATGCGCAGCCGGCGGCGCCAGCCGCTGTCGTCCAGCGTGACGGCCTGGCCGGAGTAGACCACCAGGTCCACTTCGCCGGCGAAGCGGAACGGCTGTTGCGGCAGCGCGACGCGCTCGCCGCTGACCTTGTCGTGCGCCGGCGCGCCCTCCAGGCCGCGCAGCGCGATATTGTCGATGTCGGACACCGCGAAATAGCTGTGCAAGGCGGCGCTGACGGTTTGCGGCTGCGCGCCGTGGTTGCGGCTGACCAGCTCGATGGCGACGCCGTCGGGTCCGATGCGGCAGGCCAGGCTGGCCGTCAGGTCGCCGTGGCGCGGGCCGTCCAGTTTCACGTGGAACACTTCGCCGTCGCGGCTGGCTTCGCGCAGCGTCCACAGCTGCTGGCGCGCCACGCCGTGCGCGCCCTGGCCGGCATCGGACGGGTGCGGGCCGAACCACGGCCAGCACACCGGCACGCCGCCGCGTATCGCCTTGCCAGGCTGGTAAACGGCTTGCGGCGACAGATAGAACAGCGGCGCCTCGCCGTCGCGGCGGTAGTCCAGCAACTGGCCGCCCAGCAGTGACAGCCGGGCGGAGAAGCCGGCGCCGGCCAGCTCGATCAGGCCGACGCCGGGCGCTAGTTCGGCCAGGGACAGCCCTTGCGGATAGATCATGCTGCGCTCCATCGAATGGGGAAGCGCCGATGATAACGCGGACGGCATGACAGGGCGACGATGCCGCTCAATCGCGCGGCAACAGGCCCAGCCTTAGCCACAGCGCGCGCAGCGTCCACAGCGGGCCGATCAGCAAAAAGCGCAGATCCTGCGCGAACGACGGCTTGCGGCCTTCGCGGGCATGGCCGGCGAACTGGCCGGCCCAGGCCAGCGCGAACACCGGCAGCGACACATAGCCCAGCGGCAGGCCCTGGCTCTGGGCGATGGTCAGCAGCAGCAGCGCCAGGCTGCACAGCACCGCCATCACCAGCGCGACCGGGCGCGACAGCCGCCAGTACCAGGCGACGGCGCCCAGCCATAGCAGCCAGGCCCAGGGCAGCGGGCCGGGCAGCGCGATCAGCATGCCGAGCAGCGACAGCGCGATCAGCGGCACGCACAGCTTGTGCATGGCGATATTGAACGGATGGCGGTGGCTGGCGTCGTATTCGGCCAGCCATTGCGGCAATGTCATCATGGCGACGTCTCCTGCTGGGGTGGGCTGCGGCGTTTTCTGCGCTGGATCAGGCGGCGAGGGCGCGGCTCGCGTTACAATCGGCCATCCCGCTCAATTCTGGAACCACGGTGTCAGACTCCCCGCTACCGCGTTATCAGCGCATCAAAGACTATATCCTGTCCGGCATCCGCGACCGCCATTTCCTGCCCGGCTGCAAGATTCCGCCGGAGCTGGAGCTGGCGCGCCAGTTCGGCGTGTCGCGGATGACGGTCAACAAGGCGGTGCGCGATCTGGCCGAGGCCGGCATCCTGCTGCGCTTCGCCGGCGACGGCACTTACGTCGCCGAGCGCAAGGCCGAATCGCCGCTCTTGGACATCAACAACATCGCCGCCGAGATCGAGGCCCGCGGCCACCGCCACAGCGGCCAGGTGATCGTGCTGGAGGCCTTGCCCGCCAGCGAGGAAGTGGCGCTGCGGCTGGGGGTGAAGGCGGGCGCGCGGGTGTTCCATTCCTTGATAGTGCATTGCGAGGACGATGTGGCGATCCAGCTGGAAGATCGCTACATCAATCCGGCTTTCGCGCCGGACTACCTGGCGCAGGATTTCCGCGCGCGCACGCCCAACGACTACCTGATGCAAAGCTGCCCGTTGACCGATATCGAGCATAGCGTGGAAGCGGTGCTGCCCGGCGTGGCCGAGCAGACGCTGCTGGGCATCGCCGCCGGCGAGCCGTGCCTGCTGGTGCTGCGCCGCACCTGGTCGCACAAGAAGCTGGTGAGCTTTGCCCGGCTGACTCACCCCGGCCTGCGCTACAAGTTGCGCTCGCAGACGCGGGTGAAGAAGTAAACGGTATATACAATTAGCTGCTCTTCCCGGATAACAGGGGCTGCCTGCCAGGCGGCCCCTTTTTATTGCCCTGCAACATCAAAAGCTTGTAAACGGCAGACTGGGCGGCGGTTTACACGGCAGGCTTGACAGCCGGTGCTGTCTGGATAATTGTATATACAAATACCGACGCACAGGTTTGCCATGAGCCCCACACCCGCTTCCCGCCCCAGCCTGTGGCTGAACGCCAGGCTGGCCACCATGGATCCGGCGCGCGCCGCGCCTTACGGCTGCCTGGAGCAGCACGCGCTGCTGTTGCGCGACGGCAACATCGAAGCGCTGCTGCCGCAGGCCGAGGTCGACGCCGCCGCGTTCGATGGCGACGTCCACGATCTGCAGGGCCGCTGGATCACGCCGGGCTTCATCGATTGCCACACCCACCTGGTGTACGGCGGCAGCCGCGCCGCCGAGTGGGAAAAGCGGCTGGCCGGCGTGCCTTACCAGCAGATCGCCGCCGAGGGCGGCGGCATCGTCTCCACCGTGCGCGCCACCCGCTGGCTGGACGAGGAGGAGCTGGCGCTGGCCAGCCTGCCGCGGCTGAAGGCGCTGATGGCCGAGGGCGTCACCACGGTGGAGATCAAGTCCGGCTATGGCCTGACCCAGGCCGACGAACTGAAGCAGCTGGCCGCGGCCAGGCGGCTGCAGGATTCGCTGCCGGTGGAAGTGGCGGCCACGCTGCTGGCCGCGCACGCGCTGCCGCCTGAGTACGCCGGCGACGCCGACGGCTACATCGACCTGGTGGTCGAATCCATTCTGCCGGTGGCGGCGCGGGCCGGCCTGGCCGAGGCGGTGGACGTGTTCTGCGAGAGCGTGGGCTTCACACCGGCGCAGACCCGCCGCGTGTTCGAGGCGGCGCGCGCGCATGGCTTGAAGGTGAAGGGCCATGTCGAGCAGCTGTCCAACCTCCACGGCGCGGAGCTGGTGGCCGAATTCGGCGGCCTGTCGGCCGACCACATCGAATACTTGGACGCCGCCGGCGTGGACGCGCTCAAACGCGCCGGCACCGTGGCGGTGCTGCTGCCCGGCGCCTTCTATTTCCTGCGCGAGACGCAGAAACCGCCGGTGGCGCTGCTGCGCGAGGCCGGCGTGCCGATGGCGGTGTCCACCGACCTCAATCCCGGCACCAGCCCGTTCGCCTCGATACGCCTGGCGATGAACCAGGCCTGCGTGCTGTTCGGCCTGAGTCCGGAAGAGGCGCTGGCCGGCGTCACCCGCCACGCGGCGCAGGCGCTGGGACGCGGTGCCAGCCATGGCCGGCTGGCGGCCGGCTATGTGGCGGACCTGCTGGTGTGGGATATCGATCATCCGGCCGAGCTGGCCTACAGCGTCGGCGCGCCGCAACTGAAGCAGCGGGTGTTCCGCGGCGCGGCGCAAAACCTCGAATGAAGCGGGAGCGAGCATGAGCATAGACATGAGCGGCTGGACCGGCCGCATCGACAAGGGCGAGGGCGACGGCGCGCGGCGCTGGCACCAGCTGGTGCAGCCGCTGGCCGAAGGCGCGGCGCCCGGCGTCGCCATCATCGGCTTCGCCTGCGACGAAGGCGTGCGCCGCAACCAGGGCCGCGTCGGGGCGGCGAACGGGCCGCGCGCGCTGCGCAAGGCGCTGGCCAACCTGGCCTACCATCCGACTCTGCCCTTGTACGACGCCGGCGATGTGGTGTGCGACGCCGGCAATCTGGACGCCGCGCAGCGCAAACTGGCGTTGAAGGTGCAGCAGGCGGCGGAAGCCGGCCATCTGCCGCTGGTGCTGGGCGGCGGCCATGAAACCGCCTACGGCCACTGGCTGGGGCTGGCCGACGCCCATCCCGGCAAGCGCATCGGCATCGTCAATTTCGACGCCCACTTCGACCTGCGCCATGCCGACGAGGCCACCAGCGGCACGCCGTTCGCGCAGATCGCCGCCGACTGCGCGCGCCGCGGCCAGCATTTCCGCTACCTGTGCCTGGGCGTGGCCGAAACCGCCAACACCCAGGCGCTGTTCGACACCGCGCGCGCGCTGGGCGCCGAGTGGCGGCTGGACACCGAGATGACCGGCTGGCAGCTGGCCGACATCCGCGGCCAGTTGGCCGAATTCCTCGACAGCGTCGACGCCGTCTACCTGACCATAGACCTGGACGTGCTGCCGGCGGCGCAGATGCCGGCGGTGTCGGCGCCGGCCGGCTACGGCGTCGACATCGCGGTGGTGGAGACGCTGGTCGGCCGGCTGGCCAAGAGCGGCAAGCTGATCGGCGCCGACCTGGTGGAATTCAATCCCGAATACGACATCGACAGCCACGGCGCGAAAGCGGCGGCGCGGCTGGCATGGAGCTTGACCCGTCATTTACGCCGTTGATTGCGCATCACCTGAGGAGAGACAGAGATGACCGACCCCCGCCACGACCCGTCGCGCGTGATCCGAGCGCCGCGCGGCAACCAGCTGACGTGTAAAAGCTGGCTGACCGAAGCCGCCTACCGGATGATCCAGAACAATCTGGACGCCGAAGTGGCCGAGCACCCGCAATCCCTGGTGGTGTACGGCGGCATCGGCCGCGCCGCCCGCAACTGGGAATGCTACGACAAGATCCTGGAAACGCTGCAGAGGCTGGAAGACGACGAAACGCTGCTGGTGCAGTCCGGCAAGCCGGTGGGGGTGTTCAAGACCCACGAAAACGCGCCGCGCGTGCTGATCGCCAACTCCAACCTGGTGCCGCATTGGGCCAACTGGGAGCACTTCAACGAGCTGGATAAGAAGGGCCTGATGATGTACGGCCAGATGACGGCCGGCTCGTGGATCTACATCGGCTCGCAAGGCATCGTGCAAGGAACCTACGAAACCTTCTTCGCCGTCGCCAACCAGCACTTCGGCGGCAAGCCGCAGGGCCGCTGGATTCTGACCGGCGGCTTGGGCGGCATGGGCGGCGCGCAGCCGCTGGCCGCCACCATGGCAGGTTTCAGCATGATCGCCGTCGAATGCGACGAAACCCGCATCGATTTCCGGCTGAAAACCCGTTACGTGGACCGCAAGGCCACCACCTTGGACGAGGCGCTGGCCATTGTCGAGGACGCCAAGCAAAGCGGCAAAGCCGTATCGGTGGGCTTGCTCGGCAACGCCGCCGACGTGTTCGCCGAACTGGTGGCGCGCGGCATCACCCCGGACGTGGTCACCGACCAGACTTCCGCCCACGACCCGGTGCACGGCTACCTGCCGCAAGGCTGGAGCGTGGCCCAGTGGCGCGACAAGCAGAAGACCGCCGCCGCCGAAATCACCGCCGCCGCCAAGAAATCCATGGCGGTGCAAGTGCGCGCGATGCTGACGCTGCAAGCGCGCGGCGCGGCCACGCTGGACTACGGCAACAACATCCGCCAGATGGCGCTGGAAGAGGGCGTGCACAACGCCTTCGACTTCCCCGGCTTCGTCCCGGCCTATGTGCGCCCGCTGTTCTGCGAGGGCATCGGCCCCTTCCGCTGGGTGGCGCTGTCCGGCGATCCGGAAGACATCTACAAGACCGACCAGAAAGTGAAGGAGCTGATCCCGGACGATCCGCACCTGCATAACTGGCTGGACATGGCCAAGGAGCGCATCGCCTTCCAGGGCCTGCCGGCGCGTATCTGCTGGGTGGGCCTGAAAGACCGCGCCCGCCTGGGCCAGGCTTTCAACGAGATGGTGAAGAACGGCGAATTGAAGGCGCCCATCGTCATCGGCCGCGACCATCTGGATTCCGGCTCGGTCGCCTCGCCTAACCGCGAGACGGAATCCATGAAGGACGGCTCCGACGCCGTGTCCGACTGGCCGCTATTGAACGCGCTGCTCAACACCGCCGGCGGCGCCACCTGGGTGTCGCTGCACCACGGCGGCGGCGTGGGCATGGGTTTCTCGCAGCACTCCGGCGTGGTCATTGTCTGCGACGGCAGCGACGCCGCGGCCGAACGGCTGGGCCGCGTGCTGCGCAATGACCCGGGCACCGGCGTGATGCGCCATGCCGACGCCGGCTACGACATCGCGGTGGACTGCGCCAAGGAACAGGGCCTGGACCTGCCGATGCTGAAGTAAGCGCGATGAGGCGGGGAGCCGACAGGTTCTTCCGCCTGTACGCATTGCCGCAATAACGAGATACGCAAGCAATAGAACAAAGAAGCAAGAGAGATTAGAAGCCATGAGCATCCTCAACATCGTACCGGGCCGGCTGACGCTGGCCGACCTGCGCCGCGTTTCACGTGAAACCGGCTTGCAACTGCGGCTGGATCCGTCCAGCCACGCCGGCATCGACGCCTCCGCCGCCACCGTGGCGCGCGTGCTGTCCGAAGGCCGCACCGTCTACGGCATCAACACCGGCTTCGGCCTGCTGGCCAGCACCAAGATCGCCACCGACGAGCTGGAGCTGCTGCAACGCTCCATCGTGCTGTCGCACGCCGCCGGCATCGGCGCGCCGATGGAGGACAGCAGCGTGCGCCTGGTGATGGCGCTGAAGATCAACTCGCTGGCGCGCGGCTTCTCCGGCATCCGCCGCGAGGTGATCGAGGCGCTGGTGACGCTGTTCAACCGCCAGATCTACCCGGTGATCCCGCAGAAGGGTTCGGTTGGCGCCTCCGGCGACCTGGCGCCGCTGTCGCATATGAGCGCGGTGCTGATCGGCGAGGGCGAGGCCTTCGTCGACGGCGTGCGGGTGCCGGGCTCGGTGGCGATGCGCTCCGCCGGCCTCGCGCCTATCACGCTGGCGCCGAAGGAAGGCCTGGCGCTGCTGAACGGCACCCAGGCATCCACCGCCTTCGCGCTGGAAGGCCTGTTCGCCGCCGAGGACCTGTACGTGTCCGCCACCGTGGCCGGCAGCCTGTCGGTGGAAGCGGCACTGGGCAGCCGCACCCCGTTCGACGCCCGCATCCACGAAGTGCGCGGCCACCAGGGCCAGATCGACGCCGCCCGCCTGTACCGCGAACTGCTGGAACACAGCCAGATCGAGCAATCGCATGAAAACTGCGGCAAGGTGCAGGACCCGTACAGCCTGCGCTGCCAGCCGCAGGTGATGGGCGCCTGCCTGACCCAAATCCGCAACGCCGCCGAAGTGCTGCGCGTGGAAGCCAACTCGGTATCCGACAATCCGCTGGTGTTCGCCGACGACAACGACATCCTGTCCGGCGGCAACTTCCACGCCGAGCCGGTGGCCTTCGCCGCCGACAATCTGGCGCTGGCCATCGCCGAAATCGGCTCGCTGTCGGAACGCCGGATGGCGCTGCTGATCGACAGCAATCTGTCCAAGCTGCCGCCCTTCCTGGTCAACAACGGCGGCGTCAATTCCGGCTTCATGATCGCCCAGGTGACCTCCGCCGCGCTGGCCAGCGAAAACAAATCGCTGGCGCACCCGGCCTCGGTGGACAGCCTGCCCACCAGCGCCAACCAGGAAGACCACGTGTCGATGGCTACCTTCGCCGGGCGCCGCCTGAAGGACATGGCCGGCAACACCGCCGGCATCCTGGGCGTCGAGCTGCTGGCCGCCTGCCAGGGCATAGACTTCCGCGCGCCGAACAAATCCAGCGCCAAGCTGGAGGCGGCCAAGGGCATGCTGCGCGAGCAGGTGCCGTTCTACGACAAGGACCGTTATTTCGCGCCGGACATCGAGAAAGCCGCGGCGCTGGTGGCCAGCGGCCGTTTCAACGGCCTGATCGACGGCGCGGCGTTGCCGTCCTTGTGAGGCGTAGCGCGCGTCACCCGCAAGGGCTGCGCGCCGTCAGATGGCGAATCGCGAGGGCAGGCCGGGAGGCTTGCCCTTTTGCATGGATGGCGCGCGCCGAATCCTCAGCGCGCGACGCGGAAACCTATGTAATTGACGCGGAAATCCGCGTCTATCCAGTTGTAGGTGTCGACGCCCACCGCCTTGGCATCATATGACCAAGCGCCGCCCCGATACAGGTAGGCCATGCAGGTTTGGTTGTCCTCGCCTCGCCTGGAGCGGATCGGCACGCAGGTGGACACCCATTCGCTGACATTGCCCACCATGTCGTACAGGCCGAAGCGGTTGGGCGCGAACGATGCGACCGGCGCGGTCTTTTTGCCATCCCAGCGGCTGCCGCAGCCATCGCAATTGGCGCGGTTTTTCCCCAGCTTGGCGCCCCAGGCGAAGCGGGCGCGGGAGCCCGCCGCCGCCGCGTATTCCCATTCCTCGGATGTCGGCAGGCGATAGCGCTGCCCGGTTTTCTGGCTGAGCCAGTCGACGTAGCGTTGCGCGTCTTTCCAGCTGACGTGGATGACCGGACGATCACCGCGTCCCCAGCCCTCGTCGTAGGGGTAGTTGCACGGGCCGCCGGCTTGGCAGGGCGGCTGATTCGGCCGGGTTTGGTATGCCCAGCCGGTATCAGGCTCCTGGCAGCCGCCTTCCTCGACGCAGGCATCCCACTGCGCGAAGGTGACGGCGGTGGCCGCCAGTTGAAACGACGCGATCTGCAGGGTTTGCCGCGCGTATTTTTCCGGGGCGCAGACGCGTCCTTCTTTCCATCCCGGGCAGGCGTCGGTGCGCCATTCTCCCGCGGGGATGTCGATCATTTTGGGCAAAATGTCCGCCATGGCCGGGGCATGGAATCCGCAAAGGGCGAGAAGGCCGGCGAACAGGACAGGGTGGCGTGGTTTCATGGCTGACAGCGGGTATGGAATCGGCGCATTGTAACCGGTGTGGTGATCGAAGAAATCTTGGGCGTGGCCTGGCGGCGGTGTGTCGGCGTCATGGCGAGGCCATGCCGCAGAACTTCCGGCGCGCGCTGGCGGTCTATGCCGCTTGGCCGGGCGCGGCGACGCTCATCGCCGCGCCGCGCTGTCCGTTTAACCGCTTTTTTGGCAGATACCATGTCACATCCGATACCGCGCCGCCTGTTCCTGCTGTCCGCCGCCTTGCTGCCTTTCGCCAGCCTGGCCGCTCCCGCCATCGCCGACCGCCGCGCCAGCGCCGCCGCGCGGCTGGCCGCCCTGGAGGCCGATTTCGGCGGCCGTCTGGGCGTGTGCGCGCTGGATACCGCCAGCGGGGCCGAGCTGGGCCACCGCGCCGGCGAGCGCTTTCCGTTTTGCAGCACTTTCAAGGCGATGCTGGTTGGCGCGGTGCTGGCGCGTTCGGCCAAGCAGCCGGGTTTGCTTGCTGAGCGCATCCACTATGCCCGGCGTGATTTGGTGGAGTACTCGCCGCGCACCGAGCCGCATCTGGCCGACGGCATGACGGTGGCGGAGCTGTGCGCCGCCGCGGTGCAGTACAGCGACAATAGCGCCGCCAACTTCCTGCTGAAGTTGCTGGGCGGCCCGGCCGCGCTGACTGCCTACATGCGCTCGATCGGCGACGAGAGCTTCTTGCTGGAACGCTGGGAGCCGGAGTTGAACCGCGCGGTTCCCGGCGAGGCGCGCGACACCTCCACGCCGCAGGCGATGGCGCAAAGTTTGCGGCGGCTGGCGCTGGGCGACGCGCTGGCGCCGAATGCGCAGCGGCAGTTGGTGGAATGGCTGCGCGGCAACACCACCGGCGCCGAAAAGATCCGCGCCGGCGTGCCGGCCGGCTGGGTGGTGGGCGACAAGACCGGCAACGGCCGCTACGGCAGCAGCAACGATATCGCGGTGCTGTGGCCGCCTGGCCGCGCGCCGGTGGTGCTGACGGTGTTCACCACCCAGACGCGGGAGGACGCCAAGCAACGCCATCAGGTGGTGGCGGCGGCGGCGCGCATCGCGGCCGACTGGCTGGCCTGAATGGCTTGGCGGCCGGATTGACGAGGGCGGGGTTTCCCGCCCTTTTTTCGTCGGCATTGCCGGCGGCTATCGCCGCGATCCTGAAATCCAATTGGCATTTTCTGCATCGAAAAAGCAAAGTGAAGTGCCTGGATGACGGATTGGAGACGCGTGATGATGCAAGAGCTGTTGTCCCCGCTGCTGGCGTATTCCGGCAGCTATCGCGACGGTTTGTCCAACCATTTGCCGATGGAGCTGCAGGCGCTGGCGGAATTGGGCGCGGACGAGGGGCGTCTGCGCCGGCTGGCGGCGCGTCATGGCCATCTCGAACGTCTGCGGGACGACGGCCGAGATATCGCCGACAGCCGCGGCTGGCTGAGCGACCCCGCCAGCGAGGCGGCATGGCGCAGACGCCTGGCCTGGGAGAGGCGGCAGGGCGAGTGGCTGCGGCATTGGGCCGGCCGCCTGCAACTGGCGCTGGCCGCGCCGGCCGGGGCGTCGTTCCATGGCCTGATCCGGCTGGCGTACGCGTGGCGGAGCGGGGTGGAAGAGGAGATCGACGCCGCGCTGGCATACGCGCTGTCGCACTGGCGGCTGCTGGATTTGCCGGGACGGTCGCCGGCGATGCAGACGCTGCCCGAGCTGCTGGCCGATTGGACCGCTTCGCCCATCCTGTTGCCGCCGCAGGGCGGCCTGATTTCTGACGACATCGAACGCGCGCTGGCCCTGCCGGCGCTGTCCGCCCGCCTGCCGCCCGGCTTGCTGGGCAGCGCGCGCGAACAGCGCCGCCATTGCCGTCTGCTGTTCCTGGCCACCCGCGATCTGGATGCCCTGCATCTGATCACCGCCTGGGAGGCGGCGCTGAGCCTGGCGCGCGCGCAGGGGCTGGCCGAGGTGGCCGATGGCACGGCGTTGCAGATGCAGGCGGCGCTGATCGGGGTATTCGTCTATTGCGGCTGCCCGGCGCTGGCGGCGCGGCCGCCGCAGCCGCGACGCGACGCCGCGGCCATCCGCCGCCTGGCGCTGGACTTGTCGGACCCGCATGGCGTCAAGCTGGCGCTCAGCAGCTTGCGCCTGGCGGGACTGGAAGGCGACGCGGCCTGGCTTGGGCTGGCGGAGGAGGTTGCCAGTCTGGGCTGGCGGGCCGCCACGCCGGTGTAGCCTGGGGCGGAAATGAAAAACGGCAGCGCGAGGCTGCCGTTTTTCGTGGCCGCTGGGGCTCAGCGGAGGTCGACGTCGCCGGCGAAAATGTCGCGCCAGGCCATGAACAGCGAAATGTAGACCACCGGGATCAGCACCAGCAGCGCCAGCCCCAGCGTGAAGACGCTGAGCATGGCCAGCAGCAGGATGGCCAGGAAATAGACCAGCAGCGGGCCCCAGTTTCTTTGCACGCCGCCGACGCTCAGGCGCAGCGCCGGCCACAGCGTGGCTTGGCTGAAGGTGATCAGCGGGACGATGAACATGCAGGCGATGCTGAACAGCCACAGCAGCACCTCGCCGAATACCAGCAACTGGTGCCGCGCGCCGCTGGATTCGACGATATGCTCGGCGATCAGTCCGCCGGCGAGGGTGATGGGCAGCAGCAGCAGGCAGTAGCCGGCCAGCGGCTGCAGGCGCTGTTGCCAGCCCAGAAACAGGTCGGACACCTTAATGGTTTCGCCGCGGCGCTGCTTGGCGGTGGCCAGCAGATAGCCGGCGGTGAACAGCGGGGCGGAGACGCCCAGCAGCACCTGGCCCGCCAGCGGCAGCATCGACAACAGCAGCGTGATCGCCAGGTAGGCGATGCCCATCAGCACCCAGGCCAGCTTTTGCTGGCGAAACAGCTGGTAGCCGTCTGCGATCCAGCGCCAGCCCTGGCGGGCCTCGACTGCGCGTATGTGTATGGCGGATTCCATTTCTCGCTCCAAAAGGGGGCCGTTGGCGGCCAGGAAGGGCCGGCCGCAAGGCGGTTGGCGGAATATTCTATCTGAATGCGGGCGCGGGCCGCAGCCGGCCATGCCCGGATGGGAGGCGGGCCGCCGCCGAAAGCCGCGGCCCGTTGTCGAGGCTTTACTGCACTTTGGCGAAGGATTCGGCCACGTAAGGCGCGTTGGCGGTGTTGAGGCCGGCCACGCACATGCGGCCGCTGCCCACCAGGTAGACGCCGAATTGCTCGCGCAGCTTGTCCACCTGGGCCTGGCTGAAGCCGGTGTAGCTGAACATGCCGCGCTGATCCTTCAGGTACTCGAAGTCGCGCTGCGGCAGCGCTTCCTTCAGCACCTGAACCAATACGCCGCGCATCGCCTGGATGCGTTCGCGCATTTCATTCACTTCCGCCACCCACAGCGCCTTCAGTTCCGGCGAATTCAGCACGGCGGCGATCACCTTGGCGCCGTGCGTCGGCGGGCTGGAGTAGTTGCGGCGCACGGTGGCCTTCAACTGGCCGGCCACCAGCGCCGCCTCGGCGGCGTCGTCGCACACCACCGACAGGCCGCCGCAGCGTTCGCCATACAGCGAGAAGATCTTGGAGAAGGAGTTGCTGACCAGGCAGGCCACGCCGGCGTCCGCCATCGCGCGGATGGCGTAGGCGTCTTGCTCCAGATCGGCGCCGAAGCCCTGGTAGGCGATGTCCAGGAACGGAATCAACTGGCGTTCCTTGGCCACGGCCACCACCTGGTCCCACTGCGCGTCGCTGAGGTCGGCGCCGGTGGGATTGTGGCAACACGGGTGCAGCAGCACGACGCTCTTGGCCGGCAGCGTCTGCAGCTTGGCCAGCATGGCCGGGAAGTCCACGCCGCGGGTGGCCGGGTCGAAGTAGGGATAGCGTTCCACCGTGAAGCCGGCGCCTTCGAAGATGGCGACGTGGTTGTCCCAGGTCGGGTCGCTGACCCAGACATGGGACGCCGGGAAGTAGCGCTTGAGGAAGTCGGCGCCCACTTTCAGCGCGCCGGAGCCGCCCAGCGTCTGCAGCGTGGCGATGCGGCCGCTCTGCACCGCCGGATGCTCGGCGCCGAACAGCAGGGTCTGGATGGCGGCGCGGTAGGGGGCCAGGCCGTCCATCGGCAGATAGGTGCATGGCGGTTGCGGCTGGCTGGCCAACAGCGCCTCGGCTTGTTCCACCGCCTTCAGGCGCGGGATGCGGCCGGCTTCGTCGTAATACAAGCCGATGCTGAGGTTGACCTTCTGTTGGCGCGGGTCTTTGCCGAAGGCTTCCACCAGCGACAGGATGGGGTCGCCGGCGTAGGCGTCTACATGTTGGAACACGAGTCTTCTCCTCTTGGTTGGCGGCGCCCGCGCTATCGTGTGGCGGGTCGCCGCGGATGCGGCGCGGCGCTCAGGCCAGGTCGTCGCGTTTCAGCGCCAGGCCCATCGCGATGATCCATGGCAGAATCAGCCAGCCGCCCAGCACATTGATCAGCGCCACCTTCTTCAGGCGCGGGCTTTTCACCAGCGCGGCGGTGATGGCGGGCAACAGGTAGGCGCCGCTCATCACCAGCGCGTCGCCCAGATACAGGGCGGCGTCGACCAGTTGCGGCTGCTGGCGCCAGCTGCCGTAGCACCACAGCGCGATCGCCAGCAGCAGCAGCGCGAACAGCAGGTTTCTCAGCAGGGTCAGTGGCTTCATGGCGGCGGCGGCGGAATGGCAAACCGATATCCTGCGAGTTTTTACTCTGGCTGGCAACGGCTAGTTGCAAACAATTCGGCAATGAAATGCCATAAAACATTGGCCGTCTGGCAGTTGTGACTTGTTTGCATGCCAAATGCTTGTTTCGGCCCATGCGATTGTTTAGGCTGTGATTTTTCCGACCGGGAGCAACGCGATGGCGTGGGAAGTGGATACCTGTCCGGAGCGGCTGGATCGCGACATGATCCACCGCTATCTGGCGCAGGAGTCGTATTGGGCGCGAAGCCTGCCGCGCGAGGTGCTCGAGCGCTCGCTGGCGCACTCGCTGTGCTTCGGCGTTTACGCCGCCGACGGCGCGCAGATCGGTTTCGCCCGGGTGGTGACCGACCGCGCCACCTTCGCCTATCTGGCCGATGTGTTCGTGCTGGACGCCTGGCGGGGCCGGGGCGTGGGCAAGCAACTGGTGGGCGCGGCGCTGGCGCATCCCGATCTGCAAGGCCTGCGCCGCATGATGCTGGCCACCGCCGACGCGCATGGCCTGTACGCGCAATACGGCTTTGCCGCGTTGTCGCGGCCGGAACGGCTGATGGAGAAGCTGGACCAGGACGTATACCTGAGGAAGGCGGCGGGCGGTGACGCGCAAGCAGTTCTGGAGTGATCCCTACCAGGCCGAACTCGCCACCCGCGTCAGCCGCGTCGACGGCGCGCGGGTCTGGCTGGAAGAAACCATTTTCTACGCTTTCTCCGGTGGCCAGGAGAGCGACAGCGGCAGCATAGGCGGCCATCCGGTGCGGCTGGCGGAAAAGCAGGGCGCGGACATCGCCTACACGCTGGACGCCGGCCACGGTTTGCAAGCCGGCGACGCGGTGGCGGTGGCGATAGACTGGCCGCGCCGCTACCGGCTGATGCGGCTGCATTTCGCCGCCGAGCTGGTATTGGAAGTGATTTGCCGCGCGGTGGCGGGCGTGGCGAAGATAGGTGCGCACATCGCCGCGGACAAGGCGCGGATAGATTTCGCGCTGGATCAGCCCATCACGCCTTGGCTGGCGGGCATCGCTGCCGCCGCGCAAGCGTTGATCGACGACGATTTGCCCATCAACAGCGCTTTTTCCGACGAAGCGGCCGGGCGCCGCTACTGGGAGCTGCCCGGCTTCGCCCGCGTGCCTTGCGGCGGCACCCACCTCAAACGCAGCGGCGAGGTGGGGCGGATCGCGCTCAAGCGCCGCAACGTCGGCAAGGGCAAGGAGCGGGTGGAAATCTATTTACTGGACTAATGATGCTGTATGACCTTGCCGCGGTCGGCGCCGCCGGCTGCTGGGCGCTGGGCGCCATGCTCGGCGCCACGCCGTCCCGCCATTTCGGCCCCTTCGCCTTCACCCGGCTGCGCTTGACGCTGCTGACGGTTTTGCTCGGCGGCTACAGCCTGCTGTCCGGCGGCTGGTACACGCTCAGCGCCGCCAGCCTGTGGCCGGCGCTGTTGTCCGGGTTGACTGGCATCTTTCTGGGCGACACGGTGATGTTCGCCTCGATGAACCGCCTGGGCCCGCGCCGCACCGGCTTGTTGTTCGCCACCCATTCGGTGTTTTCGGTGTTGCTGGGCGTGTTGTTTCTGTCAGAGCGCTTGAGCGCGGGCGCGCTGCTGGGCAGCGTGCTGGTATTTGGCGGGGTGCTGCTGGCGGTGGCCTTCGGCCGCCGCGAGGTGGACGCCCATGCCTGGGAGCGCAACGACAAGCTGGCCGCCGGCGTCGCCTTGGGACTGGCCGCCGCGCTATGCCAGGCGCTGGGCACCTTCTTCGCCAAGCCGGCGATGGCGGCCGGCCTGGAGCCGGTGACCGCGTCGGCGCTGCGGATGGGCGTCAGCTGCGGCGCGCACTATCTGCTGTGGCTCAGCGGCTGGAAACTGGCGAAGAGCCGCGGGCCGTACACGCCGCGCATGCTGGGCCAGACCGCGCTGAACGGCCTGGTGGCGCTGGGCCTGGGCATGACGCTGATCATGCTGGCCTTGCAGCGCGCCGATGTCGCCACCGTGGGGATCTTGTCGGCGCTGAGCCCGGTGTTGATCCTGCCGATGCTGTGGGTGGCGCTGAAACGGCCGCCGCCGCCGCTGGCCTGGCTGGGCGCGGCGGTCAGCTGCGCCGGCACCGCGCTGGTGGTGCTGCGTTGAACGATGAAAAACCGCGCCGGCAGGCGCGGTTTCACGTGGAACATCGCGGATGTCCGCCTCAGCACTTGATGCAGGCGAGTAGGGCGACGTTGCGGGGGCGGGTTTCGCTTGCTGCGTTCAAAGTTATATAAGTTTGAATGGCGTTATTCGGATTGCCATCATGAGAAACAGGCGTGATTTGAGGTAGAGTTTGATTACCAGGAAATGCGCCAACCCCACCCGATGGTGCGGTTGGGCCGTTATTTTTGTAGCCGTAAATATAGTTCCAATTATCTCCGTATGGACTATTGATAAGACCTGCGTGTTTGTGATCTCTAATGCCCTCGGTTTGTGATGTGCCAAAATTTCTATTGGTATCTACCCCACGGCCATTGTCCCAGCCCCGGATGAATTCGCCGCATAGGTTGGGCAATGCGAATGTCGTCGAGCCATCGCCATTTCCATAAAGGCCGCCAATGGCGGCGAACAGCGCCGGGTAGTCCTTGCGCGAAACTGCCCGCCCGTCGGCGATCAGCCAGCCGGCGGGTGCGTCTTTCATCGCGAAATAGGCCACCATGCCGGCTGGCGCGGCGGCGTTGACCTGAGTCGAGGTTGCGCCGTCAGCAATCCCGTAGCCAGCCAGCGTGGTGGCCTTGTCCGCCTTGCCGGCCAGCAGCTTGGCGATGCTGGCGGCGAAGTTCTGATCGTTGCCCAATGCCGCCGCCAGCTCCTGCAGGGTATTGAGCGCGCCGGGCGCGCCGGCCACCACGCCGTCGATGGCGGACTTCAGATCGGTTTTGCTGGCGCCGTCGGCGATGCCGTAGCCGGCCAGCGTGGTGGGCCGTTGCGCGCCGCCCCAGGCGATGCTTTGTACCGCTTGCAGCAGCTGGTCCTGGCGCGCGGGGTCGGTCTTCTGGCCATTGCTCTGGATGACAGTCAGCAATTCCTGCTGGGTGGCCTGCATGGCGGACTGCATGCCATTGAGCCAGTCAGCGGCGACCACAGTGCCGAGTTCTCCGGTGGTCGGGTTGCCGTCGTGGAACAGGCCGTCGGCGCTGTGGATGGGTTTGAATGGATCTTGCATGGAAAGCGCCTTCCGTTTGATGAGAAGAGTCGGCAGCGGGGGCCGATGACTGATGTCGTTGATTGTGCGGGACTCCCCGTCCAGCGGGCAGTGGACGGGTTGTCAGTCAGGAAGGGTGGGATAGGTGCTCAAATTTTTGTTACGACGATGCCGTTCCAATTACTGAAGTTCTGATTGGGATCGTACGCCGTGGCAGTCCCTGTCGTATCTGTATTGTAAGCGGCGATCGTTGATGCCATCTCGGCATGGTAGCCCCCTTTGGTGCAGTTGCGCGCCCAGCCATTGCTGACTGTCATGACCGAATTCCAGGTGGCAAAAAAGCCGTGTTCGCAGTTTTCCGCTACGGCCATGTCCGCATTGATGATGCCGCCAAACTCCGCGTAGTAGCCTTTTCCCGAGTTGGTCACCTTGGAGCGCCTGCCCTGAGGCAGCGATGGCCGGGCTTGCGCGCCGCAGCTCCAGCAAACCCCGCCATATTGCGCATACATGCCGATATTGCTTTGATCGACCGCTGTGCCATCGCACCACAGATAGCTGTTCCGCGTTGTCATGTAGCCGATATCGACATTGGAAATGCTGCTGTCGCTAGCCCAGGCCTTCGAGCCTTCCTGGCATTCCAAGCCCATGGGCCGGAATTTGGGAGTATCGACGTTGACGAAGGCTGGAACGACAGTTTCGGCATATCTGCCCAGGCCGATCAGCGTGCTGGACGGCAGCCAGGCATGGGCGCCGCCGCCGACGAGAACCGCACAATTCTTGCAGTTCAGGACGCGTAGCCGCTCGAAGTTGCCGCGCGCATTTTGATCCAGTTCCAGCCCGTTGCCGGCGCCCTCCAGCACGATGGAGCCGGCGTCGGCGTATACCACCGACGCTTCTTCCACCCGCAGGCAGCGATGACTCCAGTGATTGGCGCCGGCCTCGCCGACGATATGAAAGCCGGAGAAGTTGACGCCTTGTACGCGGGAAAAGATCACGCCATGGCTGAGCTTGTTGGCGTCGGGCACGAGGATGATCTTGCATGCCGACGGGTTGGCGACATTGCCCTGGATGCGGATGCGGCTGGCGAACGGTTGGTGGGTTAGCGTGATGCCGCTCGTGGCGTACTGGCCGTCGGCTATCTGGATCAGCACATCGGCCTGCAAAACCTTGCCGATCAGGCTGTCCCAGGCGTCCTGGATGCCGGCGAAGGCTTTGCCGGGGCCAACCTGCAGCGTGGTGTAGCCCTGCACGCCCCAGTCACTGGCTTTCATCGCGTCGGCGATGCCGTAGCCGGCCAGCGTGGTGGGCCTTTGCGCGCCGCCCCAGGCGAGGTTCTGCATCGCTTGCAGCAGCTGGTCCTGGCGAGATGGGTCGGTTTTCTGGCCATTGCTTTTAATGACGGTCAGCAGCTCTTGTTGGGTAGCCTGAATGGCAGACTGGGCGCCGTTGAGCCAGTCGGACGTGACGACGGTGCCGAGTTCGCCGGAGTAAGGGTTGCCGTCGTGGAACAGGCCGTCGGCGCTGTTGATCGGCTTCATGGGCTCTTGCATGTCAGTGTCTCCGAACAGTCAAAGGAAAATCGGCGCTCGGCCGATGACAGATGTCGCTGTCGACGGGTCGGAGGAGATTGTGCTGCAACCGGCCGACGGGGCTTAGCGGACGCCTGTCAGTGCTGACAGGCGGTGGCTAGGTAAAGAAAACCGCGCCAATCGGCGCGGTTGCTTGTGGAGAGGTTTGGACTCAGGCGGGTTGATTGGGCCAGTCGGCATCGGCCAGCCGGGGCCAGCCGGGGTGTTGCGGCAGGCGGGAGAGTGCCACGCAGTAGCGTTTCCAATCCATCAGACGGGCTTGCTCATCCGTTGTGGCCACACCTAGCTCGGAGGCGTCTTCCAGTGGGCGGCGGCTCTGGTAGGCCGCGGCCAGCTTCCGTTGCAATTGCTGTTGCGCAGCGACGGTTTGAGTGGCCAATTGAGTCGCCTCGTCCACGCTCCAGCCATCGCCACGCCAGATAGCGAAGGGCGGCGGCGACAAGGCGGTGGCTTGCAGGCTGTCCGGGGTGTCGCCTATCTGCGCCTGTATCGCTTGAGCGGTTTGCTTGCGCCACAACGGGACGGCGCGCCAGTCGGGCTGCAAGGTCCAGTCGCCGTTCCGGAATACGGGGACCTGATGCTCGTCGGCTGGCGGCGGTTCGGCCTCAGTGGAGCAGGCAGGGAGCAGCCAGACTTCTCCCGGGTCCAGCGGCGACAAATCTGCCTGGCTTGGGCCGAGATATTCGTAGGTCTCTGGATGGTAGCTATAGACGGTTTTTTGTTTATCCATGGCGTGATTCCTCAGTACTTGATGCAGGCGAGCAAAGCGATGTTGCGGGGGCGGGTTTCCGAGCCGATGGTGTCTGGGGGGTTGAGCACGCCGTCAAAGTCGCTGCCGTCATTCGAGTAATACCAGCGGTTGTCGTAGTCATTTGCAACAGAGCCCATTCGGCCGACGTTGTTGGTGCCGCCGAAGGCGGTGGCGTTGACGGCAATGTTCTCTCCCCAGGGAATCACGTGTTTATGAGTCGCGGTTTGTTGTGCTTGTCGATCGCCGACTTTGCGTTTGGGGCTATCAGGATCTGTTTTGCCGATATCGTCCCATCCCCGAATGAATTCGCCGCGCAGATCCGGCAGATTGAAGGTAGTGGAGCCATCGCCGGCGCCGTAAGTGGAGCCGATGGCCGCGAATAGCGCGGCGTATTGGCTGCGGCTGACTGCTGCGCCATTGGCTTTGAGCCAGCCATCTGGCGCGTTGGGCATGGCGAAGTGCAGGACCGCGCCGGCAAACGCCGTTGCCGCCTTCAGTTGTGCCAAGGTCGCGCCATCGACGATGCCGTAATCTGCCATCGTGCTCTGTTGGCCGGATTTCAGCAGCCGGATCCAGGGCTGCCAATTGCCGTTTTCCAGTCTTTGTTCATAGGTGGCGCCGCCCCAGGCCGAGTAAAGCTGGCTGCCCCAGAGCGGAGACAGGAAGTTGGCCAGCAACATGCCGTTGCTTTTCACCGGCGTTCCGTCGACCAGGTTGTTGTCGATGTGATAGAGCCCATTGGGACGCACTGTTTGCAGCGAGCCGGCGGCAAGGGGCTTGGCATAGCCGGACAAGCCGACGGCGTTCAGCGCCTGCCCCACGAGCAGCGGCGTCATCGCCTTGCTGTTATCGCTCCCGGCCTCCGCTTCCGCTTGGCTGGCGATGGCGATGCCATAGCCGGCCAGCGTGGATGGCCGCTGCGCGCCGCCCCAGGCGAGGTTCTGCATCGCTTGCAGCAACTGGTCTTGGCGCGCGGGGTCGGTTTTCTGGCCGCTGTTCTGGATGACGGTCACCAGTTCCTGCTGGGTGGATTGGGTGGCGGATTGCAGGGTGTTGAGCCAGTCGGCCGAGACGATGGTGCCCAGTTCGCCGGTGGCGGGATTGCCATCGTGGAATTTCTGGTCTGGCGAGGGGACAGGCTTGATCGGATCTTGCATGAAGCGCTCCTGGATGAGGGAAGATGGGCTGCCGCCGGAAGCAGCGGCGCGAGGGGGGGGAAACGCGCGCGGGACGAGCGTCGGGAGAGGTTTACGGCTGGTAGGCGAAGTAGACGAAGGTGTGGGCGGGCTTGAGGTCGTTGAACAGCTCTTCCAGCCTGGGGTCGCCGAAAGTGGTGAGGCGCTCGCCGGCCAGCGATTGTCCGGCGCGGAACTGGTAGGGGCGGACCTTGCTGCCGTACACGGTCACCTGCCACACCCAGGGAATGTCGGCGCTCCACAAGGGCTGGCCGGCGCGGTTGACGCCGGCGCGGAACGGCTGCGGCTCGTCGATCCTAATCCGGTAGCCCATGCCGGCGGCCAGCCGGGTGAAGTAAGAGATGGACAGGCCGCCGGTTTCCGCCAGCTTGGCCAGCACCGCCTGCTGGCGCTGCTGGTAGGGCGCGTCGGCGGGCGGCGTCAGCCCGCATACCCGCTCCCAGTCCGGCAGCAGCGTTTCGGCCGCCAGCGGGGTGACGGCGCCGGCCAGCTGGCGGGCGCTGTTCTGCGCCCGGTCCAGCGCCGCGCCCTCGCTGGCCAGTTCGGCCTGCAGCCGCGGACCGTCGGGGCTGTAGCTGGCCGGCGGCAGCAGCCGGGCCAGCAGTTCCTGGTAGGGGGGCTGCGGCATCATGGCATCGCCCTCAGCGTCAATTTGCCCAGCCGCAGCCATTCCACCTTGCCGGCGTCGGAAACCGGCGCGACATTGCCGGCGGGGGCGTTGAGCTGGCGGTCTTGCACGCCGGGCAGATCGGAGATCAGCGCCTCGATCCGGCTTTTGACCAGGCGCTCGCCCGGAGCGAGGCCGGCGAAGTAGGCTTGCAGCGTTTGCTGCAGCTGCGGCGTGAAGACGTCCGGGCTGATGCCGCCCAGATTGAGCGCGAGGTCGATGTCGACCGCGCGCGGGGTCGGCGCCAGCACCAGGCAGCTCTTGGCGGTGACCGGCCGCAGGTCTTCGATATGGGCTTGCACCGCGGCCAGGGTGTCGGCCGACGGCAGGTCGTTGTTGGCGGTGACCACTACGTCGACGGTGCCCAGGCCGCGCCGCAGCGGGTAGACGTAGGCGGCGGTGACGCCCTTCACTTCCAGCGCCCAGCGCCGGTAGTCGTGCTGGTTGCCGCCGGCGGGCGGCCGGCGTATCAATTCCAGCAGCCGCTCCAGCAAGGCCTGGTCGCTTTCCACATCCACCGCGCCGCCCATGCTGAGCAGCAGCGCCTTGCCGGCGACGCCGGGCGGCGCCTGCATCAGGTCCACCTGCAGATTGGCGGGCTGGTTGCCGGCCGGGCCGGGCTGGCTGGCGCGGATGTCGACCGTGGCCTGGCCATTGGCGTCCAGCTGAAAGGCGTAGGGGCCGCCGTCGCCGCCGGTGGCCGGCGTGGCGTACAGCTGGTCGCCCAGCCGCACTTGCAGGCTGCCGTTGACCATGGTGTTGGGGTTGCCGCTCAGCTGCAGCTTGCCGGCGGCCGCGCTGGCTGGTTTGCGCACGATGCCGCGCAGGCGGGCGTGCTGCTCGAGGTATTCGCTGTCGGCGGTGTCGGGGAAGATCTGGCGAGCGATCCAGCTTTGGTGCTGGTACAGGCCTTCGGCCGCGCTGGCCACCGAGCTGGCGCGGACGAAGAAATCGCTGTCCGGCCCGGTGTCGGCGTCGGCGCGCAGGTTTTGCAGGTCGCGCAGCAGCGTGTCGCGGATGCTGGCGAAGTCGGGAGTGGGCAGGGGCATCAGGCTATCCTCACTTGATGTTGGAAATGTCGGGTGCGGCCGCCGGCCTCGGCGACGCGGATCTGGAGTAGAAGCCGGCCCGGGCCTTGCCGGCTGGAGGACACCTCGATCCGGCTGGCGCGGCCGTCCTGGCGCAAGGGTTGCAGCGCCTGTTCGGCGTATTGGCAGGCCAGGAGGTCGACGCGGCCGCTGTCCTTGGCGCGGGACAGCTCATGCAGGCGCGAGCCCAGCGTCGGGTCGGCCCACCAGCCGCCCAGAGGGGTCATCAGGCGCAGGTAGACGGCGTTGGCGAGGGTATCGGTGGAAGTGCCGGCGTAGTCGCCGGTGGCGGGGTCCAGCAGTGGGTCCATGGCTATTTTCCTGGAAACGGGGAGGGGTGGGCAGCGGACGCCGGTCAGTCGCGGCGCCGTTTACTTGGGCGGGCTGGTGGGGCCGTTCGGCGCGTCGTGGATGTGGGAAACCAGGCTCTTGCCGCCGGCGTTCACGTCGCCGCTGGCGTTCATCGCGCCGGACAGTTTGATGTCGCCGCTGAAGCTGGCGCCGCCGCCGCCCTGCACCGCCAGGCCGCCGTTGCCGCTGATCTGGCCCTGGGCGACCAGCTGCTGGCTGGTTTGCAGCGTGGGCGTGGCGAAGGCGGCCTGCTGGTCGGCGTTCACCTGCATGGTTTGGCATTGGAGGGCGATGCTGTCGCTGGCCTTGACCTGCATGGTTTGGCAGTTCAGCACGAAGTGGTCGCAGGTGGCCTCGATGATCTTGCCGCGTTTGAGCACGATCTTGCTGCCTTCGTCGCTATACAGCGCCACTTCTCCCGGCTGCAGCGATTGCAGCCGGTAGCTGCCGTGCTCGGTGGCCAGCACCACGCTGTGGCTGGTGCGGCCACCCAGCGGCAGCACCATCGCCATGCTGCCCGGCGGCGGGTTGGAGGTGTAGCCGTAGTGCTGGAACAGCTCGGCGTCCTGCAGCTGTTCGCCGGCCAGGCCTTCGGCCTGGGCGGTCTGCACCGCGCCCGCGCTGTCCACGTGGGTGAGCGCGGCGCGGAAGCCCTGGCGCACATTGCTGAAGGCGCGGCGGATGCGGTGGTCTACTTCATGCCACATGGGGTGTCTCCTGTCATTGTTTGCCGGCGCGCATCACCGGAATCCAGCATTTGTCTTCTTTCAGCGTCAGCCGGGTGACGCTGCCCTGGCCGCGGCCGCCTTCGAAGGTGCGCGCCATCAGGAAATAGACGCCGTTGATGCCGTGCGGCTCGCTTTCCACCTCGATGCGCTGCCCCGGCGTCCACAGCATGCCGCGGCTGTCGCGGTGGCCGGCCACGGTGGCGGACAGGGTGTAGCCGGCCAGGCGGGAGTCGGCCAGCATCTTGTCGGCGCGCGCCGCCAGCTCCGCCGGGCTGGCGGCGTCCGGCTCCACCTGGATGCGCGGCTTGTGGTAGCAGACGTCGGAATCGAAGCTGTGGTGCTTCATCGCGTGGCGGCCCGGCGTCAGCGCCTGGCCGTGGCCCTGGCCCAGCAGCGTCAATTCGGAGTAGCGCTGCGCGTGCGAGCGGGTTTCGGCCAGGCTGAGCAGATTGTTGCCCTGGCCGTCGCGGCGCAGGATCAGCCGCGCGCCGGCCGGCTGGCTATAGTCCGGGCCGCCCACCACCAGGGTGCCGTCCGGGTCGAACCAGGCGCTCAGGCCGTTGGCCTGGGCGGCGCGGGTGAGCACGTCCCAGGCGCTGTTGCCGGGGTCCACGCTGATTTTTTCCAGCGGCCGGCTGCCTTTGGCGTCCACCCGTATCCGGGCGATGCCCAGCGGCTTCACCACGTTTTCCAGCACGTCGCGCAGCGTCATGTTCTTGGCGGTGAGCAGCGGCGCGCTGCAATCGAGCAGCATGCCGGCGAGGTCGCGGCCGGACAGCGCCAGTTGGTGGCTGCCGGCGGCGACGCTGTGGCTGATGTCGTCCACCCGGCCCATCAGCACGGTTTCCGCGCCCACCTGCACCTGGATCATCGCGCCCGGCTCCACTTCCGGCGGAAAGACGCCGCCGGGCAGGCCCAGCGCCACTTGCCAGCCGTCGGCGGGCACGGCGAGGTCGGAGTCGATCGAATAGTGGGTCCAGTCGCTGTGGCGGCGGCCGGCGATCTGCAGGCTGACGGCGTGGTCCGCCGCGGCGGGTTTAGCGGGCGTAGCCATGGATCACGGTCCCCGGAGTCAGGTGGTTGGGATAGGCCAGCTGCGGGTTGAGCCGCAGCAGCTCGTCGGCGCGGCCGCTGTCGCCGTACCACAGGTGGGCCAGCTGGCGCAGGTTGGCTTCGGCTTCCACCGCGCGTTCGATCAGCGGCGGCTTGGCGGCGATCAGGCCGGCGGCGCCCTGCTGCACCTGCAGGCCCAGCTCGCGCAGGCTGTCCTCCACGCGGTAGGCGGCGTCGGCCGGCATATTGGCGCGCCATTGGTCGATAGCGGTTTGCAGCGAGCCGCGCACGTCGCCGGCGATCTGCTCCAGCGCCGGCGGCGTCAGCGTCGGCCGCTCGGCCTCGCTGCCGAAGATGCCGCTGGCGGCGCTGGCCAGCTTGGTGGCGACGTTCAGCTGCAGCAGCGCGTCTATCCGCTGCTGGTCGCTGCTCCACACGGTGAGGGCGGCGCTGGCGGTGAGCGGCGTGGTGTTCTGGCGTATCCGCTCCGGCAGGCCGTCCAGCCGGCGCCGCAACGCATTCCAGTCGGCCAGGGTGGCGGCGGGCAGGCTGGCGGCGGTTTTCAACGCCGGCAGCGGGCCCAGGTCCAGCGCCAGGTCGAATTTCCAGTCGGCCACCTGGTCCACCAGTCCGTTCACCTCGCTGACGAAGGCTTGCGGATAGGCCAGCAGGTCGTTGACTTGGGCCACCGCCTGGTTGGCCATGTCGGCCAGCGCCTTCACCGTGGCGACCAGCTGCTGGCGCAGCGCGCCCAGCCTGGCCAGCGCGCCCTTGGCGGTGGCGACCAGTTCCTGGGCTTTGGCGTAGGCTTCGCCGGCCATGCCGCGCAGCTCGTCCACCTTGGCGTCGATGGCTTCGCTCTGCTGCAGCGGCTTGTGCTGCGCGAAGAAGGGATTGCCCGGCGTGGCCTCCACCCAGTTGATGTCCACGGCGCAGGAGTCGGGCGCGTCGGCATCGTGGCTGATCTGGTAGTCCAGCACCTGGGCCTGCGGCATGCTGCCGAACACCGGGTGCACCAGCTCGCCCGGGCCGGCGGCGTCCAGTGCGGCGACGAATTCGCGCAGCCGGTCCTGATAGCCCTCGCCCCAGAACATCGCGTTGAGCGTCACCTTGTGCGCCTTGCGGCCCAGATCCTCGACATCGGCCCCGTCCTTGTACGGGTATTCGTGCATCGCCTGGTCGCGCTGGGCGCTGTCCTGGCTTTTCAGGCAATCGAAGCGCACGCCGCGGAAGCTGGCGTCCACCAGGGAGCCGGCGGCCGTGCCGGCGGACAGATTGAGGCTGAACATCAGCTCCTCCTTTGTTGTTGGCTGTTGGCGGCGTTGACGGCGGCGATGATGTTGCCGTGCTGGACGTCGACGACGACGCGTATGGGTTGAGTGAGTTGTGCAAGCGCTGAGCTGAGCTGGGCGATTAGAGCGGCAAGCTGAGAGTCTGAATTGCCGCCGGTTGATGGCGCCGGGATTTGTGTTTTATCGGTCTGGCCGTGGGGCGATAGCGTGGTGTCTTGCGCCGGTGTTTTCGTCTTATCGGGCATCTCATCGGCAACGGTTGAGAGCTGCCCTGAGGCATGTGTTTTGACTACCTGTTCTTCGGTTGCCGCCGCTACGTTTGGGTTCGGATCTTTTTCGATGGCATTCGGCTCTGTGGCTGAATTGGTTGCAGGGGAAATCGAGTTGGCAATTCCCTTCTGCACAGGGGATTGCTGCTCGTTCAAGCCTAGAGCTGTATTTTTCTGCGGTGTTCTCTTTTGTATGTTTGGTGCTGAATTTGTTTTTTCTTTTTTATTGTCCGCGCTATTGGGTGTATTTTTGGGCTTTGCGCTGATTTTGTGGGGTTTTGGCGAGGGCGGTGAGTTTTTATCGGAAGGTAATGTGCTGCTTTTGGTTGTTTTCCCTCCTTCGGTGATGGCAGTCTCTGTTCCTAAATGGCGGCCGGTTTCTTTGTCATAATAATCCGCCGAGCTTATCGATTTTCCTTGAGTGTCAACGGTATTTACACCAATCAATTGGTTTTTCTTTTTGTCTTCTACCCATATTTGACTGGCATGGACTCCTTTGCCGTCAGTGGTATATTGCTTGTTGAATTCTTTTCCATCGGGAGCGAGGCCCATTTTTATATTTTTCCTTCTGTCCTCTTGATTTTTTTTATTCTGTTCTTTTATTCTTCTATCGATATACCCAGTTTTCTCAGCATATTCCTGAGTTAGCTCGTCTGTGAGTTTTTCATCTTTTACCGGCTTGTATTTTTTCTCATTGCTTGATGCTAGCGAACCAACGCTGCGACTTTGCGTAGCCTCTTGAGGGGTGGCGTCATACCATTGATAGTTTTCACCATGCTTGGCAAGGAAGTACTTTCCACCATCTTTTTTTTCTATTGTTGGGGGCACGTCATCATTTGAAACGACATAGTTGAGTTGTTCCCTGGCGATCCGCTCCGCAATATCACCCATTTTTTGAGAGCCATACATGGCCCCATAGGTGCCTCCTGCGATTCCTCCTGCAACCGTTCCCTCCGGACCAATCAAGGATCCGCCTGCTGCTCCTAGTTTTCCACCAATTTCTCCACCTATCTTATCGCCAGCATATTCGCCAATAATTCTGGAGAGTTGGACTATAGCTTCATCATCGTTTCCAGCGATAACATGCTGGAGTACTTTGGTTGCATTATCAATATTCCCAAGTAGTTTCAGTCTGTCTTTTCCTGCTTTTGCCAAGGCGCCTGGTGCGGATAGCTCCCCATGTTCTTTGGTAATTGCATCTAGGAATCCCTCCAGTATCGATTTGGAATCTGATACTTGCTGATTAGAAAAAATACTCTTAGTTTCAGGAGGGGATGGATCGGAAGTTTCTTGTGAGAATAACGCCTCCGCTATTTTTTGAGAGGATGTTTTGTCGGTAGATAATCTCTTGTCTTTTCCTCTGGAGTAGGTATTTTTAAAGCTTGCCTTTTGTGGTTTTTTTTCAATTGGCATATGTGAAATTCCTTATGATTAAGTTGATAGAAACCACAGCGGGCAATTCCTCTGCAATTAATTAAAAAAAGATAAAAAATAGCTGGCCATCAAACGATGGCCAGCTACGACTTATTCGACCACCTTCCGCAGCGACATCAGCTTGATATCGCGGCGCGCTTCGCTTTCCACGCCGTATTTCTCGCCGACTTCCATCGCGAAGCAGTCGAGGTAGCTGGTGCGTTTGCCGCCGGCCAGCGGGAATTCGGTCAGCTTGGCGCCTTCGATCGCTTCCCAGTCCAGATCGCCGGTCAGGGGGATGGACACGGTGATGGACAGGTCGTACTCGGTGACGCCGCGCGAGAAGCCCTTGGCGCGGCCGCTGGAGTTCATCGTCTTCACCAGCTTGCGGCCGGTCTTGCTGCTGACGTTGAGGTCGATGACGTCGATTTCCTGGCCGTTCACTTCCAGGACGATGGAGCCTGCGTATTCTTTCAAAGCCATGGGATATTCCTTTTCGATGCGGGGAGGGAGCCGGCCGGATGGCCCGGCCGGCGGAGGGTGGGAGAGGCTTACAGCAGCAGGTCGATGCGGCCGGCGAACACGTGCAGGCCGTTGACCACGTCAACCGGGATCTTGGCGTCCAGGCGGTTGGCGTCCTGCAGGTCGCGCTCGACGATCAGGCCGTCCTTGTTGGCGTCAACCTGTTCGATGATTTCCAGCTCTTCCAGCTTGTACAGCACGTCCAGCAGTTCGGAGCGCACCTTGGACGGCGTGCGGTCGGACAGCTTTTCACGCGGGAAGCGCAGCGCGATGCGCTCGCGGCAGGCGCGGCGGACGTAGTCCAGCGTGCGGATGGTGGTGATGTCCAGCAGCGACACGTCGTCCACGCCTTGCGCGTCCTTGGTGTAGGTGCTGATGGCGCGGACGATCTGCACGCGGTTGCCGGCGGCCACTTCCAGCGGGGTGACGCCGCTGTACAGCGCGCTTTCCTGCTCGGTGCGGCTGGTGCGGGACGCCAGGTCCACCACGTCCAGGCCTTTCAGCTCCAGCGTGTTGAGCGGACGGGCCGGATCTTCCTCGCTGGCCAGCACCGCGGCGTAAGCGGCGGCGATGTCGCCCGGCAGCTTGGCCGAGCCGCGATACCAGGCGGCGGTGATGCGGCCGCTGTCCAGCTTGGCGGACAGGGCTGCCGCGTCGGCCAGCGCGCCGACGGTGGCGATCACGCCGATGGCGCCGCGCTGTTCCAGCGGGCCGGAGACGAAGTCGAGGTGGGCGCGCAGCGCGGCGAGGGCGGCGTCGGTGTTGAACGGATTGACCACGATCTGGTGGCCGCCGCTGACCACCGCGGCCAGCGCCGGGGCGATGTCCGGGTCGCCGGCGCCGCCCTTCATCGGCGCGATGGCCACGGTCAGGCCGGCGATCTGTTCCTGCGCCTTCAGCACGATGCCGTTGCCGATGCCGCCCTTGTGGCGGGCGGTGAGGGTCAGCACTTCCTTGGCGGCGGCGGCGCTTACCGGCAGGTCGGTCAGCTTGGCGATGGCGGCCTGGGCGTTGGCGGCGATCTTGGTGGCGTCGTCGCCGGCGGCGACGGCCACGTCGACGCGCACGGCGCCGATATAGAGGCTCATCACGCCGGCGGCGGCGGCCGGGCCGCTGAAGGTGAAGGAGCCGGCTGCCGGCACGCCGGCGGCGGCGTCGTCAACCGCGATCACGGTGAGTTGCAGATAGGGATTGGCGTTGATCGCGGCGCGGGCCATCAGGTGGGCGTAAGAACCGCGGCCGAAGGCCTGGGCGGCTTGTTCGTCGTTGAACACGTCCAGCGCCGACAGCGCCGGCTGGGTGGCGTTCTTGCCCGGATTGGCCGGATCGTCGGCCAGGCGCTGGCCGATCAGCAGCACGCGCTGCGGATTGCCCGGCAGGGTGCGTACCGCCAGCTTGGTGTTGAACTCGAAGTATTTGCCCGGTTTGCGGATGGATGCCGGAATTTGGTCGAAGCTGATGTTGGGGCTGGCCATGAGAGTGGGACTCCTGATGCTGCGGTTGGGTGAGAGTGCCGCGCCGGACGGCGCGGCGACGGGGAAACTGGGTGCTTACGGAGCCGGCTTGGGAGCGGGCTGGATGAGGGTGTCCTGGGCCTTGAGGGTGGGATTGCCGGCCAGGCTGTAGTTGAGCTGGGTGCTTTGCCAATCCTTGGCCGGGTCTTCCAGGCGGCCGCCGAAGGCGCGGAACAGCGCGTCCGGATCGGCGTCGCCTTGCGGCGCCGGCCAGCGGCCATTGTCCAGCGCCTCGTCGAGCCAGTAGGTGGAGAAGTCGCAGGCCACCAGGCTCCAGGGCTGGCCGTCGCGCGGGGTCTGGCCCAGCGGGCGGACTTTTTCCGGCGTCAGCGGCTGGATGGCCAGGCCGAAATCCTGCGAGGCCAACAGGCGGCGCACCGCGTAGACCAGTTGCCAGACGCCGGCGCCGGCGTAGCCGGCATCGGCTTGCAGGCGGTCGCCGACGATGACGGTGAACTGGGCGTTGGCCTTGTAGCGTTGGCGCTGGCTGGCTTGCGGCGGACTGGAGGCGATGCCGCCGGCCACGGTCCACAGCGCCGGCAGCCTGGCCAGCGCCTGCGGATTGATGACCGGGCTGGCCTGGCCGGGGGTGAGGCGGCTGGCGTAGTCGCCGTGGGCCAGCTGCAGGCCGCACAGCGCGGTTTCGTCGAGGTCGGCCGCCACTTCGCGCACCATGCGGCCCAGGCCCTGGCGCAGGCGGTCGGCGATGGCGGTTTGCACGGAGATCAGCATGGACATGGAGCTTCCTTGAAAGGACGGAGAGGATGAGAGGGATTGTGAGGCGGGGCGGCGCCGGGGCTTAGCTGAGCGTTGTCAGTGCAGCGCGCGCTTGAGGAGTTCGCCGGCCAGGGTGACCAGCAGCGCCGACAGGGCGCCGGACAGCGCGCCGCTTTTGGCGGCCTGGACTTCCACGTCGCGCAGGCGGCCGTCCAGTTCTTCCAGTTTTTTGTCTTGTTTGGCGAGGTGGGCGACGATCATGTCCAGCTTGCCTTCGATGCGGCCCAGGGCCAGCAGGTTGTCGTGTTCCACGTGAAACCTCCTCAGCGTTCCGCCAGTTGCTGGCAGATCACGCAGCGGGTGCAGCTGGGCAGCGCGACGCGGCGGGCTTGCGGGATCGGATCGCCGCAGTCCTCGCAGTGGCTGTAGCCGCCGTGTTGCAGTTGCTGGAAATGGCGGGCGAGCGCTTGTTCGCGGAATTCAGTTTCCAGCTCGCTGGCGCGGTCGAAGAAGTCGGTCATGGCGTGGGCTCCTGTGGGGCGTAAAGTTGTTTCAGGGAGGCAAGGCGCTGTTCCAGTTGCTGGCACCAGGCGCCGTAGTCGGCGGCATGGGCGAGGAGGTCGGGCGCCGGTAGCCCGCTGCCGGCGCCGGCGGCTTGGCCGGCATCTCCAGCAGGTAGGGGCTGGGCGCCGGGCAGCTCGGCGGGATAGCCGAGGAGCTGGCGGTAGAGGCGCAGGCCGTCAGGGCCAAGGCCGGTAAAAGCGGAACCATCGTGGCGAGTGACATCGTCTATCCTTTGCGCTTGTTGGCGTTGCTGCGCTTGCCGCGCCTGTTGCTGCCGCAGCAGGCTGTCTTCCAACTGATCGATGCGCTGGCGCCATTGCTGCTGTTGCATCAGCGCCGCTTGCTGCCGCTGTTCGGCGGCGCGGCTGTCGTCGGCTTGCAGTTGGGAAACGCTGGCTTGCAGCCGGGCCTGCCAATATTGGCCGCTGCGCTGGCTGCCCAGCGCGTAGCCGCCGGCGCCGGCGGCCAGCGGCAAGAGCAGACAGGCGCCCAGCCGCAGGGCGGCGGCGGGCATCATGCCGGGCTCCGGCCGCGATAGGCGGAGATCAGCCGCAGCGAGGCGGAGTAGCCGCCCACCACGCCCAGATAGATCAGCCACAGATCGGGCGTGAGGGTGCCGCGCCAGCCGTCGACGACGAACATCGCGGTGGCGGCGGCGCAGGCCACGTTGGCCCAAAGCCGGCTATGGCTGAGACGGCGGCTGTGCGGGCCGCGGACCAGGTCGGAAAGGCGCATGCTCATGTCTCCTGCTTGAGTTGGAAATGGGGATACTCGCGAAACGGCGCGTCGGCGGCGCCGTACCAGCGCAAGCCCAGCGCCAGGCCGATCTGGCCCATGACTTGCCAGTGAGGGTGGTCGGCGTCCCATACCGGCTTGCCGGCCTGCAGCGGCACCACGTCGAAGGCGAGGGCGGCCGGGCTGCCGTGCAGCATGGCGTTGTGGGCGGACTGGCCGGCGCGGGCGCGGGTGACGATGGGGCCGGGCTTGCTGCGGCCTTGCTGGTACAGGGCGTCCTGTTCGGCCGGGGAGCGCCAGGTGCAGGTGAGCAGCGGGTCGACTCCCTGGTCGCGGCAGCGGCGCAGAAAGGCTTCGGCCAGCGGTTGCAGTTGCGGGTGCAGATCGGAAATGGCGCGGCTGGCCATGCGGGGACTCCTTTGCCGGTGGATAATCAGTGCACCTCGTGCGGGGCCGGCGGGGTTTTCAGTACGCGCCAGATCATGCGGTCGCTGAGGCGGTAGCGCATCGCCAGCAGGCCGACGGCTTCGTTGGCGCCCAGGCCGTCGATCAGCAGCGCGTCGAAGTCGCGGATCAGCTGTTGGTTGCGCGCCTGGCGCAGGGCCTGGCTGCAGCGCGGGATGTAGAGGATGTCGCCGCCGAAGTGGCGGGTCAGCAGTTCCGCGGCGTCCTGGCCGATCACGTCCACCAGCGCGGCGAAGCGCAACTGGCCGGCGCGGCTCTGGTTCTTGGAAAACGGCAGGGTGGTGCCGCCCAGCGCCTGCACCAATTGCAGGGTGCGCGGCATGCCTATCAGCTGGGCGACCAGTTGCATGGTGGCGGGAAGAGCGGGAAAGTGCGCAGTAGCGTTCATCGCGGATACTCCTTGGGTCCCAAATGGCCTTGGCAGACATGAAGTTCTAAAAGAGTTATAATTCGAGCAGAGGCCGGCATGCGCTGCGTCCCTCCGGTTGTAGAATCTGTTTTGGAACCGTAGTAATCACCCTGTCCATCATGGTTCTAAATAAAGACTTTATTAAATTTGTGTAACTTGTTATGCAGTATGGTTGCCATTTTAAGCTGTATTTTAGAACTGAGCAAGCGATGGAATGTCACTATCGGTGTCAGTCGCAGTCGACGGGGTGTTCATGAAATAGTACTCTGACGGATGGCTTTGGCCATGATCGAGTTCTGATGGAGTTCTATATGGAAAATTCCTTGCAGCAGCCCGACTTCCGGCAACGGCTGGAACTGCTGATCGGTGCGGAAAAGCCTTATGCCTGGGCGGCCCGCATGGGCATCAACAAGGGTTCGTTCACCAATATGTGGTACAAGGGCGGCGTGCCGCGGCTGGCCACGGCGCAGAAGATCGCCAGCAGCAGCGGCTGCCGGCTGGAGTGGCTGCTCCATGGCGAGGAGCCGGCCCAGGCCGATGCCGCTGCCGGCGCGGCGGCGGAAGAGATCGCGGTCGAGGCCGCGCGTTTGGAACCGATGCGCGGGTCGGAGGACGAGCATTTCGTTCCGGACGGCGTGCGCGAGGAGTTCTGTTTCATCCCGCGTTATAACCTGAGGGCGTCGGCCGGCTTTGGAACCGCCGCCTGCGACGAACAGCCGCTGTTCTATATGGCGTTTCGCCGCTATTGGGTGAAAAACCACCTGAACGCCTCGCCGCGCGACCTGGCGGTGATCAGCGTCAAGGGCGACAGCATGAGCGGCGTGCTGGAAGACCGCGACACCATCCTGATCAACACCGCGGAGCGGCATCCCGGCGAAGGCCTGTTCGTGATCCGCATCGGCGAGGACATCTTCGTCAAGCAGCTGCAGCGGCTGCCGGGCGGCGCGGTGCAGGTGAAGAGCGCCAATCCGCTGTATGAAACCTTTACCGTGGACCTGGCGCGCGCCGCCGGGGAATTCGAGGTCATCGGCCGGGTGGTGTGGTTCGGCAGGCAGATCGCCTGAGCGCCGCCTCCCGGCGCGATGAAGTAAACTGACAAGCTGATACTGGAGACCGCAACCGCTATGAAATCACATATCCACGCCAGCCTCAGCGAGGCCAAGTCGGCGCTCGACAACCTGCTGGACAATGCCGAGGCGTTGGCCGGCATCGAGGCCGCGGGCGCGGCCATCATCGCCGCGCTGGAAGCGGGCGGCCGGGTGTTTTCCTGCGGCAACGGCGGCTCGATGTGCGACGCGATGCACTTCGCCGAGGAACTGACCGGCCGCTACCGCAATAACCGCCGCGGCATGGCCGCCATCGCCATCAGCGACCCCAGCCACATCAGCTGCGTGGGCAACGACTACGGTTACGACGAGATCTTCGCCCGCTACCTGGAAAGCCACGCCCGCGCCGGCGACGTGCTGCTGGGGCTGAGCACCAGCGGCAACAGCCGCAACATCGTCCGCGCCGCCGAAACCGCGCGCGAATTGGGGGTCAAGGTGATCATCCTCACCGGCCGCGCCGGCACCAAGCTGGAGCCGCTGGCCGACGTTTACGTCAACACCCCCGGCGGCCAATACGCCGACCGGGTGCAGGAGCTGCACATCAAGGTGCTGCACATCCTGATCGAGCTGACCGAGCGCCACTTCTTCCCGGAAAACTATTGAGGCGATGATGCCCGCCGCCGCGCGGCGCGTCGAAGCTGACCCGCTTCAGCGCCGCCGGGGCGGGTGTGTCATTCGGCGTTGAGAAAGGCGCCGATGCGGCGGTACACCAGCTGGCACACCTCCGGCACCAGCGCCTCCATGTTGAGAAAGGCGTGCATCTGGTCGTCCAGGTGCAGCTGCTCGACCTGGGCCCCGGCGGCTTTCAGCTGGTTGCCGTATTGCAGGCCCTGGTCGCGCAGCGGGTCGCGTCCGGCGGTGATCAGCAGCGTGGCGGGCGGATTCGGCGCGGCTGGCCAATACAGCGGCGAGGCTTGGCGGCGATCCTCGTCATGCTGGAAGTACTGGTCGAAATACCATTCGGTGCGATTGGCGGTGAGAAAATAGCCGTCGCCGTTCTCGGCCACCGATGGCTGGGCCAGCGTGTAATCGACGCAAGGGTAGATCAACACCTGGCGGGCGATGCCCGGCTCGGCGCCGTCAGCCGCAGCCTTGCCGCTCAGGCTGGCGCATAGCGCGCCGCCGGCCGAATCGCCGGCCAGCGCCAGCTGCCTGCGATAGGGCAGCCGGCGTTCATCCAGCACATCCCACACGCCCTTCACCACGCTGGCGGCGTCGTTCAGGCCGGCCGGGTAGGGGTTTTCCGGCGCCAGCCGGTATTCGGCCGCCACCACGATATGGCGGCTGGCGGCCGCCAACCGGCGGCAGATCGGATCGTAGACGCTGACGCTGCCGGCCATGTGGCCGCCGCCGTGCAGGAAAACCAGCACCGGCAGCGGCCGGCGCGGTTCCGGGTGGTAGATGCGCACCGGCACGCGGTATTCGCCGCCCGGGGCCAGATCGTCGTTGACCCAGGCGACGGCGGGGCCGGCGGCGACTTGCTGGCGGGTCAATTCGGCCAGCGCTTCGCGCGCGCCGATGGCGGTGGCCTTGTAGCCCGCGTCCGCCTTCTGCTTGAGGGCGAGGTTGTATTCGGCCAGCCAGGGCTGCAGATTGGGGTGGAGGGGGTGCATGGTCGGCTCCTGCGCGCGGTCGCGTGGCGCGAGATATCCTCAATCTATACCACTGACATTTAAACGGCAATTTTGATGACCTGTTTCCAGGTCACGGGGTCAACCGAACAACAAGTCCAGCAAGCCGGGCTTGCTGCGGGCGCGCAATGGGCCGCTGCCCTGCAGCAGGCTGTCTATCAGGCCGCTGTCGGCGCGCGGCTGCCGGGCCTTGACCGGGTCGCGGTTGCCCGACGGGGCGAGCGATAGCTGGCCGTTGCCGCGGCGCAGCCGGTAGCCGCCGGCGCAGCTGGGACAGAAGATCTCGTCGCCATCGGCCGCGCTGCCGGGCACCGCGATGATGGGGCCGCAGGCCAGGCAGCTCTGCATCGGAATGCCCGGCTCGCTGTGGCCCAGCACCCCGTCCAGCCGGCCGCTGCGCCCCAGCTGGATGAAGCGGCTGCCCAATTCCTGGTCGAACTGGCGGCCCAGGTTTTCTTCCAGGATGGCCAGCGCTTTTGGCAGCGGCATGCCCTGGCGGTAGGGGCGGGTGCTGGTCATCGCGTCGAAGGCGTCGGTGATGCCTACGATGCGCGCCACCAGCGGGATGGCCTTGCCGGCCAGCCGCTGCGGGTAGCCGTTGCCGTCGGGGGTTTCGTGGTGGCATAGCACCGCGTCCATCACCAGTTCGGCCAACGGGTGGTCGCGCAGCAGATCGGCGCCGACGCGCGGATGGGTCTTGATCACCTCGTATTCCTCGTCGCTGAGCCGGTCCGGCTTGTTCAGCACCGCGTCCGGCACGCCTATCTTGCCCAGGTCGTGCAGGAAACCGCCCAGCGCGATGCGCTCCACTTCCGGCTGCGGCAGATGCAGGTCTTCGGCCAGCAGATGGCTGTAGCGCGACACGCGCCACAGGTGGCCGCCGGTGTAGGCGTCGCGGGCTTCGACCAGCATGGCCATCGTATACAGGGTTTTCAGCAGTTCGCGGCTGGCTTGCATGGCGTCCTCACTAGCGGGTGGCGGGCAGTTTCAATATGGCATACGGGGGTAAAACGCGCGGCGGCGGCATCCGCGTGCTGCGCTGGCGATAAGGCGACAATAAATCGAGCGTTTAATCTAATTTTTACCGCAACGTCATGATTCGCCATATACAAAATTCATATTCTCTTCTTAATGTAGCTGCTGCGTGTCATTAGTCGGACGCGCGGCCGTTCCATTACACCTACACGGAGGAGAACGCATGAAATCGTGGTTGCTGCTGGGTTTGACCCTGTCTTCGCTGGCTGTCGCCGGCAATGAACCTGTTCAGCCGGATGCCCGCTACGGCCGCATCCTGTCGCCGTCCGGCCCGCTCAGCCGCGCCGAGCTGCTCAAGCAAGGCCTGCCCAAGGCCAAGCCGGCGGCCGCTCGCCTCAGCGCCGCCGCGGTGCCCGGTCCGGCCACCTACACCTATCTGCGCTGCTACTACCGCACCGGCGCCGGCAATACCCAGCCGACCACCGACTACGTCTGGGCGCTGGATCCCTCCAGCGGCGATTACTACCGGCTGAACGGCCACTGGTGGTCCAGCAGCATCCTGGACTGGAAGAACATGTTCTACAGCGACGCGACGCAGGACGCGCTGCGTTCGGTCTGCCAGGGCACGCTGGCCAAGAAGGGCATCAACCAGGCGCCGGCGATGGTGTTCGCCGCCGACAACGCCATGTCCTTCAACTACACGGTGTGGAGCAATGACCAGGCCGGGCAGGGCAGCCGCATCAACAAGATCATCGCCTTCGGCGATAGCCTGTCCGACAACCAGAACGTCTATAACGCCTCGCAGTGGACGCTGCCCAACCGCAACAGCTGGTTCATCGGCCACTTCAGCAACGGCCCGGTGTGGGTGGAGTACCTGGCGTCGCGGCTGCAGCTGCCGCTGTACAACTGGGCGATAGGCGGCGCGGGCGTGACCACGCAGAAGCTGGTGATTCCGGGCGTGGTGCAGCAGGTGCAGTCCTGGCAGCAGTACATGCAGCAGGCGCCCAACTACAATCCGGCCACCACGCTGTTCACCATGTGGATAGGCGGCAACGATCTGGTCAACTACGGCAGCACGCCGGACAAGGTGATCGCCGGCCAGCAGCAGGCGCTGACGAATCTGATCGGCTCCGGCGCCCGCAACATCCTGCTGCTGAAGCTGCCCGACGTGTCGCGCGCGCCGGTGTTCCAGCTGAAGAGCGGCGGCGCCACGGTGGCGGCGCAGGTGCTGGACTACAACCAGAAGCTGGACGCGCTGGCCGTTTCGCTGCGCCAGCAGTACGGCGTCAATATCCAGGTGTTCGACAGCTACGCGCTGTTCGGCGATCTGCTGACCAATCCGGCCAAGTACCAGGTGAGCAACACCACCCAGTCCTGCCTCAACATCAACACCGATTCGTCGCTGAACTACATGCAAAGCCAGTCGCCGCGCGCCAACTGCGGCAATGCCGACACCTTCGTGTTTTGGGACACGCTGCATCCGACCACCCATACCCATCTGCTGCTGGGCAATGCGGTGGCCGACTTCCTGAACGCGTCCGGCAGCGCCTTCCCGGCGCTGAAGACGCTGCGCTAAGGGCATGAAGCGGGCGGCGCGCTTGGTGCGCCGCCCGCCAGGGCTTACAATCCGGGTTTTACCGGCCGCGGCGCATGCCGCGGCCCGGCCTGGAACCGAACCGAAAGTCCCCATGTCCACCCTGACCGAACTCCTCAGCCGCGCCGCCGCGGCGCGCGCCGAATTGATAGAGCGCCTGGCCGCCGAAGACACCAACTGCTACCGGCTGTTCCACGGCAGCGTGGAAGGCGCGTCCGGCCTGACCGTAGACCGCTACGGCGAGCAGATCCTGGTGCAGAGCTTCCACCAGCCGCTGAGCGAGGAAGAGCTGGCCGAGATCCGCGCTTACTACCGGCAAACGCTGCCGGAGCTGGCGCTGGTCTACAACGACCGCAGCGAATCCCATTCCCGCATCCGCAACGCGCTGCCGCTGGCCGAACAGGCGGTGGCCGAACAGGACGTCGCCATCCGCGAGAACGGCGTGGCCTTCCATTACCAGGCGCGCCACAAGGGCCAGGACCCCTGGCTATTCCTCGACCTGCGCGCCGCGCGCCGCCGCGTGATGCAGCTGGCTGAAGGCAAGAGCGTGCTCAACCTGTTCTCCTACACCTGCGGCGTCGGCGTGGCGGCGGCCAAGGCCGGCGCCAGCTTCGTGCTGAACGTCGATTTCGCCGAATCCAGCCTCAGCGTCGGCCGCGCCAACGCCAAGCTGAACCTGCTGGCCACCCGGCCGCGCTGCCTGCACAGCGACGTGTTCGCCGCGCTGCGCCAGCTGTCGGGCCTGGGCCAGGCGGAGCGGGTGCGCGGCAAGAAGATGCCGCCCTTCCCCAAGCTGGAGGCGCGCCAGTTCGACCTGGTGTTCCTCGACCCGCCGCGCTACTCCAAGAGCCCGTTCGGCGTGGTGGACCTGGTCAACGACTATCAGGCGCTGTTCAAGCCCGCCTTGCTGGCCACCGCGGCCGGCGGCGCGCTGATTTGTTGCAATAATGTTGCAGAAGTGAATGGCGAAACCTGGCTGGAAGCCTTGAAGCGCAGCGCGGCGAAAGCCGGCCGCGAGGTGCGTGCGGCGGAGTGGATCGCTCCCGACGCCGACTTTCCCAGCGCCGACGGCAAACCCCCGCTGAAGATAGTCCTGCTGCACGTTTGAGACGCATTCTCATTTGTTGCGAGCTGAAAAAGCCGCCCTATGCCAGGGCGGCTTTTTCTCGGTTTGATCCAGGACAATTTGCGATTAAATCAGTTAATTTGTTTAAAATTAACGTTTTATTTTAAATATATTTGCTTGGTATGATGTTTGACACGGGGCCCCGCACCTGCCCGGACGGCATGTCGGCGCAGGCGGCGAGAGAGCTATCCCGTTGATAAAAAAACAAGGTACCGGGTGAATACATGAAAACAAGCATCATTTTGTCCCTGCTGTTGGGCGCGCTGGCTTCCGGCCAGGCGCTGGCGCAGGCGGAGCAGCCGCCCAGCGACGAGCTGGACGGCGTCGTCTCCGCCGGCAAACCGTTGTCGGGCAGCGAGGCGCGCGCCGCGGCCGGCCAGGCCAAGCCGCAGCCGGGCAGCGCCACCTACACGTATCTGCGCTGCTATTACCGCAAGAGTCCGGTGGCCAACCAGCCGCAGACCGACTACGTGTGGGCCACCGATCCGTCCAGCGGCGACTACTACCGCGTCAACGGCTACTGGTGGTCGGGCAGCTTCGTCGCGCTGAAGAACATGTTCTACAGCGATACCAGCCAGGACACGCTGCGTTCGGTGTGCCAGCAGACGCTGGCCAAGCAGGGCGTCAACCGTCCGCTGGCGTTGTTCGCCGCCGCCAACAACGTGATGTCGTACAACCACACCATCTGGACGCTGGACAGCGCGAGCCAAGGCAACGCGATCAACCGCATGGTGGTGTTCGGCGACAGCCTGTCCGACACCCAGAACATGTACGGCGCCTCGCAATGGCGGCTGCCGGTGGCCAGCAGCTGGTACGTCGGCCGCTTCAGTAACGGCCGGGTGTGGGTCGAGCATCTGGCCGACCAGCTGAAGCTGCCGTTTTACAACTGGGCGATAGGCGGTTCCGCCGCCGACAGCCATCTGGTGGTGCCGGGCCTGTTGCAGCAGGTGGACTCCTGGGCCCAGTACATGCAGAAGGCGCCGGGCTACCGTCCGGAAAACACGCTGTTCACCATGCTGATCGGCGGCAACGACCTGCTCAACTACGGCCGCGCCGTCGATCAGGTGATCGCCGACCAGGGCAAGGCGCTGGACAAGATCATCGCCGCCGGCGGCCGCAACATCGTGGTGCTGACGCTGCCCGACCTGTCGCGCACGCCGTCCGGCTCGGCCGGCGGCAAGGCGGCGCAGCTGGCGCAGCAGGTGAAGGACTACAACGCCAAGCTGGCGACGCTGGTGGCCAATCTGAAGCAGAAGCACGGCACGGCGCTCAAGCTCAGCCTGTTCGACGCTTACGGCATGTTCAACGACCTGCTGACGAATCCGGCCAAGTACCAGGTGAGCAACACCACCCAGCCCTGCCTGAACGTGGCGGCCAACGCCAGCCTGCCCTACATTTCGTCGCAGACGCCGCGGCCGGAGTGCGCGAATGCCGACGCCTACGTGTTCTGGGACAATCTGCACCCGACCACGCACACCCATGTGCTGTTGGGCCAGATGGTGGCCGACTTCCTGCGCCAGCAGAATCTGAACCTGTCGGCGCAGGCGCGCAAGCGCTGATCCGCCCAGTTTGGGAAACACCCGCCAACCGCATGCCTTGCCGGCATGCGGTTTTTTGTCGCCGCCGTTTCGCGGATGAGGGCGGGTTCCCTCTGCATTCGAATGCCGCGCGGCCGGGTCAGAGCCCGAGCTGGAACCGCAGCGCCAGGTAGGCGGCGGAGACGGCCAGGCTGGCCAGGGTGATCGGCACGCCGACGCGGGCGTGGCGTTTCCAGTCGATGGCGATGCCGCGCCTGGCGGCGGCATCGACGACGATGATGTTGGCGATGCTGCCCACAATCAGCAGATTGCCCGACAGCGTGCTGACCAGCGCCAACAGCAGGCCGCTCGTCTCGTGATGGGCGACCGGCAACAGCAGCATCACCGCCGGGACGTTGGAGACGATGTTGGACAGCAGGAAGGTGGCGGCGAACAAGGGGCCGGGCTGCTCCAGCCGCACGCCGAGCGCGGCCAGGCCGGCGACGGCGTCCGCGGGGATCCCGGTGCGCTGCAGCGCATGGTTGACGACGAACAGGCTCATGAACAGAACCAGCAGCTCCCAGTCGACCAGCCCCAGCATCTTGCGGGAATGCAGCTGGCGGCTCATCAGCAGGATGCCCGCGCCGATGAGCGCCATGTGCTCCCTGGGCCACGGCGCCGCCAGAAAGGCCGCCAGCAGCGCCGCGGCGATGGCGAGGCCTTTCGCGGTTTGCCAGCCATCGAAAGGCGTGTCTTCGCGTGGCGGCTCGGCGGCGGCCTCGGCGGGGCCGGCATCCAGCCAGCGGCCGCCGGTCTGTCGGACGATCAGCCCCCAACATGCCAGCAGCCCGAATCCCACCGGAATGGCGGCGGCCAGGACATAGCCGCCGAAGTCCAGGCGCAGCGTCTGGCCGATCAGCATGTTTTGCGGATTGCCAATCAGCGTCGCGGCCGAGCCGATGTTGGATGCGCAGGCCAGCGCCAGCAGAAACGGCACCGGGTCCAGCCGGCGCCGCCGGCAGGCGTCGATCAACACCGGGGCGACGGCCAGGCAGACGATGTCGTTGCTGAACACCGCCGACAGCGCCGCGCTGACGACGGTCAGCGCCGCCAAGAGTCCGGCGGGGCCGAGCGACAGGGTCGCCAATTTGCGGGTCACCCAGTCGTAGAAGCCGCCGAGGCGCATCTGCGCCGATATCACCATGAAGGCGAACAGCAATATCAGCGTGGGCAGATGCATGGCTGCCACCGCTTGCTCGAGGCTCAGCGCGTTGACGCCGATCAGCGCGATCGCGCCGAGCAGCGCGACGCCGGTGCGGTCAAGCTGCAGGAACGGCAGTCCGCCGAGAATCATGCCGAGATAGACAGTGAGAAAGATGGCGAGGATGGTCGTGGTCATGTGGTAAGCGCCGGCGCGCATCGGCCAGTCTGGGAGAGGGCCGAGCTTGGGGACGAGGGAGATGGCTGTTTCATGGCGGCCGGAAGGCGGTTGCGCGGGCTACGGCGTTGCCGGCGCGCGCGGCATGCGTTCTTGGCGGAGGCTACTGGTTGGCCCGCACCCAGCGGTGCCATTGCGAGAACAGCTCCGGGGTGATGGCGGCGATCACCGAGCGCTTCCAGATCACGTCGCTCCAGTAGTCGTCGCTGTTCAGGCTGGCGATGCGGCCGCCGGCCTCTTCCAGGATCACCGCGCCGGCGGCGTAGTCCCACAGCCGCTGGCCGCCGTGCAGGTAGAGGTCGTAGCGGCCGGCGGCGAGGAAACACCAGTCCAGCGTGCTGGAGCCCATATTGCGCTGGCTGCCGCACGGCGCCAGGCTGCCCAGGCGGGCGGCCAGCTTGCCGGAGCGCAGGTATTTCACCTCGACGCTGGCGATGGCGTCGCCGATGCAGTTGTGGATGGTCTTCAGCGGCAGGCTGCGGCCGTTCATCCAGGCGCCCTGGCCGCGGCGGGCGTAGAACATTTCGTCCGAAACCGGGTTGTAGATCACGCCCAGCTCGCTCTTGCCGTTCACCATCAGCCCCACCGAGATGGCGAAATAGGGCAGGCCGTTGACGAAGTTGGTGGTGCCGTCTATCGGGTCCACCACCCACAGGCCGTCCTGGTTGCCGTCCCATAGCGCGTCCTGCTCTTCGCGGTCCATTTCCTCGCCCAGCACCGGATGCGGCAGGATTTCCGGCAGGCCGCGCTGCAGGGCGGCCTGGCAGGCGAGGTCGGCTTCGGTGAACAGGGTGCCGTCTTCCTTGCGGCTTTTGCCGACGTGCAAAAAGCGCGGCATCACCTCGCGGGCGGCCACTTCGCGCACCAGTCGCATTACCTGTTCAAGCACCTGCATCCTGTTTCTCCTGCTGGTTTGCGTCGTCGCGGCGCAAAAGCGGTTTGCCGAATGGAGCAAACCTAGCAAAATACCGGTATCAACAGCGACTTTCAATATCCGATGCCAAGGTTTTATCTCGATGCCGATCTTCAGGTCGGCCAGCAGCTGTCCCTGCCCGATGCTGTGGTGCGTCATGTACAAGTATTGCGGCTGAACGCCGGCGACGCCATCACCTTGTTCAACGGCCGCGGCGGCGAGTACCAGGCCTGCCTCAGCGCGGTGCAGAAACGCGACGCCCAGTGCGTGGTGGAGCGCTTCGACGAGGTTTCACGTGAAACGCCGCTGTGGCTGGGCCTGGCCCAGGGCATTTCCAGCGGCGACAAGATGGAGTTCACGCTGCAGAAGGGCGTGGAGATGGGGGTGTCGGTGTTCCAGCCGATCGCCGCCGGCCGCTCGGTGGTGAAGCTGTCCGGCGAGCGCGCCGACAAGCGGGTGGCGCGCTGGCAGGAAATCGTCGTCTCCGCCTGCGAGCAGAGCGGGCGCAACCTGATTCCGCAGGTACTGCCCATCCTGACGCTGAACGAATGGCTGCAGGTCGGCCAGGAGGCCGACATCCGGCTGATCCTGTCGCCGCGCGGCGACAAGAGCCTGGCCGAATTGTCGGCCCGGCCGGCGCGCAGCTGGCTGATGGTCGGGCCGGAGGGCGGGTTTTCCGCGCCGGAGGAGGACGCGGCGCTGGCCGCCGGCTGGACGCCGCTGAAGCTGGGGCCGCGCATCCTGCGCACCGAAACCGCCGCGCTGGCGGCGGTGGCGGCGATGCAGGCGGTGTGGGGGGATTACAGCTAGGGCGCGTCGCCCCGTTGGGGTGACGCACCCTACAGGAAGCGCAGCGGGTCTATCTTCCATTTCTCCGGCGATTCGTGCTTGACGATGCGGTCGCCGCCGCCGTGGCCCATCCGGCGCGACAGATCCACCACCTCGGGCGGGATGTGGGCATTGCTCTTGATGCTGAAGAACACCTTCACCTTGGGCGAGATCAGGCTGCTGTCGTTCTGCTCCACCACCACGCCCAGTCGGCCGCTTTCCAGCCGCACCAGGGTGCCGACCGGGTAGATGCCTATCACCCGCATGAAGGCCTGCACCAGCTCCGGGTTGAAGTGGAACTTCGACCATTCGTAGATCTTGCGCAGCGCGTCGGTGGGCGGCATGCCCTGGTGGTAGCAGCGGTTGGAGGTCAGCGCGTCGTAGACGTCGACGATGGCCGCCATCTGGCCCAGCTGCGAGATTTCATCGCCCTTCAGCCCGGCCGGGTAGCCGCTGCCGTCGTGGCGCTCGTGATGCTGGCCGGCCACCAGCACCGCGGTTTCGGAAATGCCCTGGGTGGCGTGCAGGATTTTCTGGCTTTCCACCACGTGGCACTTCATCACCTGGAATTCCTGCTCGGTCAGTTTGCCTGGCTTGTTGAGGATTTCGTCCGGCACCCGCATCTTGCCGATATCGTGCAGCATGCCGCCGATGCCGGCGTGGTGTATCACGTCTTTGCCCATGTTCAGCGCGTTGCAGAAGCTGACCATCAGCGCGCCGACGCTGACCGAGTGCTGGAAGGTGTAGTTATCCTTGTCCTTGATCCGGCACAGCGACAGCAGCGCGCCGTTGTTGCGCAGGATGGATTCGGTCAGCCTCTCCACCTGCGGCTCCACCTGTTCCAGCTCCACCTGTTTGCCCAGGCGGACGTCTTGCAGGATGTCGCGGACGATCTGGTTGGCTTCGTGGTGGATGACCTGGGCGCGGCCGAACTCCTCGCCGCTTTCCACCTTGCGCACCACCGTGCTCTCGCGCGAGGCGATGGCGCGCAATTCGCTTTCCAGCTGCTTGCGCACTTCGACGGCAGAAGGCGCCGATGGCAGGTCTATGCCTTTGCGGGTGTCGATGTAGACTTCATGGATGCCGGCTTCGGCGATTTTCTGGATCTCGCTCTCGTGGGCGACCTTGAAACGGTTGACCAGAAACGGGTGGGACATCCAGTCGCAGTTGAGGTCGTGGATGTACATGCCGACCCTGAGGTCGTTGACGTCTATGCACTTGATCATCGCGTATTTCGGGAAAGCCGGTTGGGCGGGATGGATCGGGCCCAAGGCCGGAAGCGGTGGAACCACGCCGGTGTTCTTCAAGCATCAGCCGGGATGGCGGGATTTTCAAGGCCCGATCGCAGGCAGGGTCAAATCGGCCGCGCCGCGATCGGAACGGATATTTCGCCGCCGTCCATCGCGGCCGGCTTGCCCACAAGGGGCGGATCGGGATATATTCCCGCAGTTTTGTTCGGAACACGGTAATGAGCCAGGCAGCACGACAGCGCGATCGCAGCAGCGGCACCCGCAGGGGTGGCGTGGCGGCGTTGCCGTTCGGAGCCGCCGTTCCCGACACGCCCGTATTCCCGAAAAAAAGCCCCTGACGCAGGGGCTTTTTTTTCGTCCGTCACCAGCCTGCCAACATGAGGAAAGCGACCATGGCCAATCCACTGTACCGGAAACACATCATCTCCATCCCCGACTTCAGCCGCGAAGAACTGGAGCTGGTGGTGGATACCGCCGCTCGCCTCAAACAGAACCCGCGCGGCGACCTGCTGCAGGACAAGCTGGTGGCCAGCTGCTTCTTCGAGCCGTCCACCCGCACCCGGCTGTCGTTCGAGACCGCGGTGCAGCGGCTGGGCGGCAATATCATCGGCTTCGCCGATGGCGGCAATACCAGCGCCAAGAAGGGCGAGACGCTGGCCGATTCGATCAAGATCATCAGCTCCTACACCGACGCGGTGGTGATGCGCCACCCCAAGGAAGGCGCGGCGCGGCTGGCCAGCGAGTTCTCGGCGGTGCCGGTGATCAACGGCGGCGACGGCTCCAACCAGCACCCGACGCAGACGCTGCTCGACCTGTTCACCATCCGCGAAACCCAGGGCCGGCTGGAGGGCTTGTCGGTGGCTTTCGCCGGCGACCTCAAATACGGCCGCACCGTGCACTCGCTGGCGCAGGCGCTGTCGCTGTTCGGCGCGCGCTTCTATTTCGTGGCGCCGGAAGCGCTGGCGATGCCGGACTACATCTGCGAGGAGCTGGATGAGCGCGGCATCGAATACACGGTGGTGGACAGCCTGGAAGCGGTGATTCCGGAAGTGGACATCCTGTACATGACCCGGGTGCAGCGCGAGCGCTTCGACGAAGCCGAATTCAAGAAGATCAGCGGCAAGTTCGCGCTGCGCGCCGACATGCTGAAAAACGCCCGCCCCGGCATGAAGGTGCTGCACCCGCTGCCGCGGGTGGATGAAATCGCAGTGGATGTGGACGCCACGCCGCACGCCTACTATTTCGAGCAGGCCAAGAACGGCGTGTTCGCGCGCCAGGCCCTGTTGTCGCTGGTACTGAACGAAACCGTGTAATCAGGCAAGGAAGGACAAGATCATGCAATACACCCGCACCGTAGAAGCGTTGAAGCAAGGCACCGTGATCGATCACATTCCGGCCGGCCAGGGCGTGAAGATCCTGCGCCTGTTCAAGCTCACCGAAACCGGCGAGCGCGTCACCGTCGGCCTCAACCTGGTCAGCCGCCACATGGGCAGCAAGGACATCATCAAGGTGGAGAACGTGGCGCTGACCGAGGAACAGGCCAATGAGCTGGCGCTGTTCGCACCAAAGGCGACAGTGAACGTCATCGACAACTTCGAAGTGGTAAAAAAGCATAAATTGACATTGCCTGACGCAGTGGAGGGCATTTTCTCCTGCCCTAATTCCAATTGCATTTCGCATAATGAGCCAGTGACGAGCTTTTTCTACGTAAAAACCCTGGCACATGACACAAAAATGAAGTGCAAGTATTGCGAAAAGGTGTTCAGTAGGGATATTGTTGCAGAGGTGCGCTGAGTCGTACAAAGGGTGAGAATAGAGATAATCAAGAAAAACACTGCGTTCGACAGTGGCAGTAAAACGGAGAGGCGCCGCAGGAGACTGCGGCGCTTTTCATTTGCCGCGAAGCCGCGCTCTGCTAGGCTTGGCTGATATGCACCGCCGCCGCTCCGCGCCAAACCCCCGACCATGCCTTCCTCCTTGCTCAAGCGCCATCCCGCCGTCCTCAATCTGCTGCTGGCCGCCTGCTGCGGCGTGCTGGGCGCGCTGCTGGTGTTGTGTTTCCAGGGCGTTCTGCACGCCATCGAAAATCTGCTGTCCGGCCAGAGCGGCAGCCTGGTCGGCATCGCCCGCCAGTTGCCGCCATGGCAGCGGGCGCTGGCGCCGGTCTTGGGCGGCCTGCTGGCCGGCGTGGTGCTGGAGCAGGGGAGGCATCTGCTGCGCGGCTCCGCCAGCGGCGACTACCTGGAGGCGGTGCGGGTCGGCGATGGCCGGCTGGGCCTGCGCCGCACGCTGGTGAACAGCCTGTCCTCATTGTGCACGGTGGCGTCCGGCGGTTCCATCGGCCGCGAAGGGGCGATGGTGGCGCTGTCGGCCCAGGGCGGTTCGCTGCTGAGCCGGCTGGTGCCGATGACCTTGCCGTCGCGGCGCCTGTTGGCGGCGTGCGGCATCGCCGCCGGTTGGGCGGCCGCCTACCACGCGCCGTTGTCGGCGGTGGTTTTCGTTGCGGAAGTGGTGTGGCGGCGGCTGGATTGGCGCGCGCTGCCGGCGCTGCTGCTGGCGGCATTGACCGCCAGCCTCACGGTAGACCACCTGTTCGGCCTCGCGCCGCTGTACCGCACCGCGCCGCTGCCGGCGCCGGATCACCTGGCCTTGTTCGGTTACTGCCTGCTGGCGCTGCCGCTCGGGGCCGGCTCGCCGCTGTTTCTCAAGTCGATGGAATTGGGCCGGGCGGCCTTCGCCCGGCTGCCCTTGCGCCTGCCGCTGCGGATGGCGCTGGGCGGCGCGGTGGTGGGGGCGCTGGCCTGGTTTTGGCCGCAGATGTGGGGCAACGGCTACAGCACGGTGTCCTGGCTGCTGCAGGCCGAATCGGCTTGGCAGCTGGTTTTGGTGCTGCTGTTGTGCAAGCTGTGCGCCACCGCCGCCACCAGCGGCTCCGGCGCCGTCGGCGGCATTTTCACGCCCATGCTGTTCGCCGGGGCGGCCGGCGGGGCGCTGGCCGGCCAGTTGCTGAATCTGGTGCTGCCGGGCTGGCTGCCGGCGGGAGGGGCGGTGCTGGTGGGCATGGCGGCGTTCCTGGCGGCCACCGCGCAGGCGCCGCTATTGGCCGTGCTGATGATGATGGAGCTGACCGCCGCCTGGCACATGCTGCTGCCGGTGACGCTGGCGGCGCTGGTGGCGGCGCGGCTAGGCCGCCGCCTGGGCGGCCGCGCGCTGTACCAGGACGAGGGCGGGCTCAGGCGCCGCTAGCCGGGCCGCTGCTGGCGTCGTCGTCGATGAAGCGCTGCAGATAGACCAGGTCCAGCCAGCGGCCGAACTTGAAGCCCACTTGCGGCAGGCGTCCCACCTGCACGAAGCCCAGTTTCTCGTGGAAGCGGATCGAGCCTTCATTGTCGGCGTCCACCGCGCCCAGGATGGTGTGCTTGCCTAGCGCCCGGGCGCGCGGCAGCAGCGCCTGCACCAGCGCGGTGCCGATGCCCTTGCCGCGGGCGTCGGCGGTCAGGTGCACGCTGTGCTCGACGGTGAAGCGGTAGCCGGGGCGGGCGCGGAAATCGCCGAAGCTGGAGAAGCCCAGCGCGCGGCCGGCGTCGTCTTCGGCCAGCAGCACCGGATAGCCGGCGGCGGCGCGATCCTGGAACCACACCGCGAATTCGCCCGGCGTCAGCGGGTCGTCGTTGTAGACGGCGGTGGTGGTGGCGATCACTTCGTTGTAAATGTCTAGTATCGCGGCCAGGTCTTCCAGGTTGGCTTCACGAATCTGCATGATCTGTCCTTGCTTGAGGTCGTAGGGGCCTTGATCCAAGGCTTGAGCAATTAACCTACCAGTTTTCAACCGGAGACGGCGGGTTTCTTGCGCGGGCTGCGCTTCTTGCGCGCCGGCGCGGCCGATTCTTCCACGGCGGCCTCGGCGGGCGGCGCTTCCTGCAGCGCGGGCTCGCTGTCGTGGCGCAGGCGGATCTCGCTGTGCAGCTTGGAGCCGTTGCGGTTCTCCTGCACCGACAAGAATTCCAGCTTCTTCACCATTTGCGACAGCCGGCTGTGGCCCCAGTTGCGCGGGTCGAACGAGGGGTCGTTCTTGGCCAGGTAGGAGCCGACGGCGGACAGTTCGGCCCAGCCGCTGTCGCGCGACACCGCTTCTATCGCCGAGGTGAACATGTCCTGCAGCGGGTGGCGCTCTTTCGCAGGGGCCGGCTTGGCGCGCGAACGCGAGGCGCGGGTCTTGGGCTTGTCGGCCGGGGCTTCCGGCTTGGCCTTGGCCGGCGCGGGCGGCCGCAGGATTTCGGTGAAGACGAATTTGTCGCAGGCGGCGATGAAGGGGCGCGGGGTTTTCGATTGCTCGCCCAGGCCGATCACCATCAGCCCGGCCTCGCGCAGGCGGGTGGCCAGGCGGGTGAAGTCGCTGTCGGAGGATACCAGGCAGAAGCCGTCGAAATTGCCGGTGTAGAGCAGGTCCATCGCGTCGATGATCAGCGCCGAGTCGGTGGAGTTCTTGCCCTTGGTGTAGGCGAACTGCTGGATCGGCGAGATCGCGTATTGGTGCAGCACTTCCTTCCAGCCCTTGAGCTGGGTGGTGGTCCAGTCGCCGTAGGCGCGCTTGACCACCGCGGTGCCGTACTTGGCCACTTCGGCCAGCAGTTCGGCGATCAGCGCCGACTGGGCGTTGTCGGCGTCTATCAATACCGCCAGTTTGCGGTTTTCCATTGGGTCTTTCGTGATGGGCGACAGCACATGCTAAGCCGGGCTTTCCGGCGCTGTCAAAAGGACGGCGGCGCGCTCTGGGCGCGGGCGGCGTCCAGCGCGCGGCTGATGATGCGGTCGATCTGGCCGCTGCGCTTCATGTCGCTGAGCGCCTGGTTGAGCTGCCGCAGAAACTCCTGCTTGTAGGGGAAGCGGCCCTGGTCGCGGTCGGTGAAGCCGACATAGCCTTGCTCTTCGGACACATTGGCCGTAAGCAGCAAGGCGCCGGGGGCGTAGAGTCCCTGCTGCTGCAGGCGCGCCAGCTCCAGCTGTATCGCCAGCTTGTCGTTCAGATAGCAATCCAGGTGGCCGCGGATGACCTTGAGCAGATTGGTGCGCACGTCGGCCGCCTCCTCCAGCGCGATCTGCCCCTGGCCCACCATGCTCCAGAACGCGTCGCCGCCGGGGCGGAAGCCGGCGTTGTTGCCGAAACGCAGGCCGCGGTAGTCGTCCGGCCAGCGTTTGCGCGGCGGCTGCGCGACCGCCGCCCGGCAATAGGCCACCACCTGCTCGCTCAGCATCGGCACCGAGTATGGCTGCATGTACGGCCGTTCGCGCGGCCGGTAGTAGGGCGGCGACAGCGCCAGCGCCTTGCCGTTTTCCAGTTCGGCCAGTCCGCGTTTCCACGGCACCGGCTTCAGTTCGATCTGGAAGCCGCGCAGCTGGCTGGAGGCGGCGCGCAGAATGTCGTTGTAGATGCCTTGCGCCTGGCCGGCGGCTTCGTAGGAATAGGGCGGGTAGCCGTTGTCGGTCAGGATGGTGACGGTCTGGACATCAGCCGCCGCCCAGGCCGGACACAGCAGGAGCAGGAGGTGGCAAGCGTGGGGCAGCCGCATGGCGTGATGGCGGGCGAGGATGGCGATACACCTGTTATAGCCGCTGGCGCGGCCGGATGGTGGCACGGCTCTTGCGTGTTGGCTGACGGGATGACGGCCGAGGGAAAATCATGCAACCGCAAGCGACGGCGTCGGGAAAAACCGGCGAGATGGTGATGTTCAATTACCGCCGGCCGGTGCGGGCGCGCCAGGTGGAACTGCAGGGCGGCAGCCGGCTGTGGCTGGTGGAGATGCTGGACCGGCAAAGCCAGGTCTGGGTGTGGCAGGACGAGTGGCCGGGCGCCGACGCCGCGCTGGAGCGCGCGCGCCGGCTCAGCCTGATGCTGGATTAGCTTATTTCTTGGTCAGGGTCTTGCCGTAGGCTTCGGCGGCGGCCTGCATTTTGGGCAGCAGCGCCTTTTCCGCGCTCTTCAGCGTGTCGCCGGCGATGCTGTTGATGACCTGCGGCTGCTGCTTCAGCATTTTTTGGCCGGCCGGGGTCTTGTAGAAGGCGTTGATCTGCTTCAGCTCGTCGGCGCTGAACTGGGCGCTGAAGTTCTTCGCCACGGTCTGTTCGAACTGGGCCTTGACCGCGGCGGAGCCGAAGTAATCGGTGGCCAGCTTGTGGATGTTGTCGCCATAGCCCTTCAGGCCGGCCTGCGCCTTTTTCTGCTGGGCTTCGGTCAGCTGGATCTTGTTCTTGACCAGGTATTCCTGCAGCAGCGGCAGCGCGCTGGCGGTGGTGCGTTGCGCCAGGTCGGGCAGCATGTTGTTGATGTTGAGCGTGGCGGCCAGTTCCTTGGCTCCGGCATCCTGGGCGGCGTCGGCATGCGCCAGCAGCGGCAGGGTAAGCAGCAGGGCGGCGAGGCTGGCCTTGAGCGAGCGGGAAGCAAACATGGCAAATCCTTTGATCTGGTGAAAGATGTCGGATCGGCAGTGTGACACCCCGCACCGCTCAGGTCAAAGCGGCCTGGCCGGTTTCTCAGCGCGGCGCCGGCGGCATGCGGCGGCTTTGCCAGCCCTGATAGCCGGCTAGATTGGCGCGGGTGACCAGGCCGACCGGCACTGTCACCAGCCGCTTGCCGGCATCGCCCTGGCGCAGGTGCAGTCCCAGCAGCACGGCTTCGCGGCCGATCAGATACGGCGACTGGCTGGCGGAGGCGACGATCTGGCCGGGCAGGCGGAGCGCGCGCTCGATGTCGGGCGAGCCGTCCACCGAGCCGATCAGCACCTGCTGGCGGCCGGCGGCGCGCAGCGCCTTCTCGGCGCCCAGCGCCTGGCGGTCGTTGATGGTGAACACCGCGTCGATGCGCGGCAGCCGCTGCAGATCGCGCTGCATCGCGCGCTGGCCGCCCAGGCTGGAGCCCATGGCGTTGGCGCGGTCGTTGTCGACGGCGATGCCGGGGTAGGCGGCCAGCGCCGCGTGGCAGCCGGCGATGCGGTCGCTGACCGAAGTGACGGGCGGCCCGCCCTGGATCAACAGCGTGCCCTTGCCCTGCAGCCGCTGCGCCAGATAGCGGCAGGTAATCTCGCCGGCCTGGCGGTTGTCCGACTTCACCGTGCCGTCCACGCCGGGGGCGTCGACGTCCACCGCCACCACCGTGATGCCGGCGGCGCGGGCCTGGCGCACCTGCGGCGCGATCGCCTGGCTGTCCACCGCGCCCAGCAGGATCAGGTCGACTTTCTGTTGTATCAGCAGCCGCATCTGGCGCTGCTGCTGCTCCAGGGTGAAATTCGCAGACATCGAGGTGACGCGCACCGCCGCGTTCAGGCCGTGGGCGGCTTGCACCGCGCCGCGCGCCAAGGCCTGATAGAAGGGGTTGTCCAGCGCGCCGACCGAGATGCCGATCCGGGCGAGCGCGGCGGCCTGGCAAGATGGGCCGCACAGCAGCAGGAGGCCGCAAAGCAGGGTGGAGCGGGCTGCGGGCATGGCTTGGCGAGGGGCGGCGGAAATGCTTCAGTCTAGACCATCGCCGCCTCCGGCGCGGCGGTGTCCGATTCCAGCCGGCTGAGCGCGCGCTCGGCCAATTGCCGCAGCAGCGGCCAGCCTTCTTCCCATTGCTGGTGGCCGGAATCGACATTGATGTGGCCGGCGTGCTGCAGCCAGGTGATGGGCGCCTGCCAGTAGCCGGCCAGCCGGGCGGCGCGCGCGGTCTTGCAGAAGGGGTCGTTGCTGCTGGCGACTATCCTGGCCGGAAAGGGCAGCGGCCGGCGCGGCAGTGGCGCGAAATTCATCAGTTCCGCCGGCACGAAGGGCCGCTCGACGTCGGCCGGCGCCACCAGCAACGCGCCGGCGATGCGGCCGGGGTGGCGCTGCGCGTAGTGCGCCACCGTGACGCAGCCCAGGCTGTGGGCGATCACCAGCGGCGGCCGGCGGCAGCGCGACAGCGCGGCGTCCAGCCCATCCAGCCAGTCTTCCAGCTGCGGCTGGGCCCAGTCGGCGTTGTCCACCCGGCGCGCGCCCAGCCGGCGCTGCCAGTGGCTTTGCCAGTGGCGCGGGCCGGAGTTGTTCCAGCCGGGCTGGATGATGAGGTCGAACGGCTGCAGCGTGGCGAGCATGGCGGGCTTCCGCTAGAGAGGATGGCCTGACTGTAGCGCGGCCGCGGCTGCATTAAAAATAATATGGAATGGTTTTGATATTCTGCTGAATTATAAAAGCGGCCGGCGGCTCATCCCGCTTCGCGCTCGCGCCAGTTCAGCCACAGCCGCAGGTCGAACTCCAGCTGGTGGTAGTCGGGCAGCATGTGGCAGCACAACTGGTAGAAGGCCCGGTCGTGGTCGCGCTCCTTCAGGTGGGCCAGCTCGTGCACCGCTATCATCTGCAGGAAAGGCAGCGGCAGCTCGCGGAACAGCGCGGCGATGCGGATTTCGCTCTTGCTTTTGAGTTTGCCGCCCTGCACCCGCGACACCAGGGTGTTGGTGCCCAGCGTGCCCTTCAGCGGATGCTGGCGGTTGTCGTACAGCACCTTGGCCGGCAGCGGGGCGTTTTTCAGGTAGCGCTGCTTGATGGCCGCGACGAACTGGTACAGCGCCTTGTCGGTCTGCACCTCGTTGGCGTCGGGATATTTGCGTTGCAGCCACGCGCCCAGCTGGCCGGAATCCAGCAGCGCCTGCGCCTGCTGCACCAGGGCGGGCGGGTAGTTCAGCAGGTATTTGAGCGCTGGCATCGGGGCGCGGTTATTTCAGCCGCTGCGGTTCCAGCAGCACGGTGTGCTGCTCGTCGGCCAGCCACATCTGGCCGTCCTGGATGGTGACGTTCAGCTGCATGCTGCGCTGGGCGAGGCCGGCCAGCGTCTGCAGCGCGTCGAAATCGATGCGGAACACTTCCAGCTTGTCCAGCCGCGACAGCTTGTTTTCGATCTGGCTCCACCAGACTTCGCTGGCGCGGCCGCCGTAGGTGTACAGCACCACCTTGTCGGCGCGGCTGCAGGCTTTTTTCAGGCGTTTTTCGTCCGGCTCGCCCAGCTCCACCCACAGTTCGATTTCGTCGGAATAGTTCTTCTGCCACAGTTCCGGCTCATCGTCGGCGCTGAGGCCGCGGGTGAAGCTCAGCGTCTCGCTGGCGTTGAGCGCGAAGGCGGCGACGCGCAGCATCATCCGCTCCAGGGTTTCCGAGGGATGCTGCGCCAGGGTCAGCTGGTGGCTGGCGTAATAGCCGCGGTCCATGTCGGACAGCGTCAGGGAAGCTTTGTAAATGGTGGCGGTCAGGGCCATGGCGGAATCTTCGCGAAGTCGGTAAGCCCGGCGCGGGGTGCGGCGCGGGCGGTCGATTCTAACCGCAGCCGGGGCCGAGCGCCATGTTTCATGGGGTCGGCTGGCTGGTGCACTCCAGCGATTCGCTGCGCCAATTGACGCTGGCATCGCGGCCCTTGATCCAGAATTCCACGCCCTGGCCGACATAGCGCGCGCCGCTGCCGCTCAAGCCCTGGTGCACGATGACCAGGGTGTTGCCGCGCTCCAGCTTGGCGGTGGCCGGATGGGTACGGTAGAAGGTGGCCAGGATGGTGGACGAAGGCTGGCCGCGGCACAGGTAGCGCAGCGGCGTCAGCGACGGCGCCAGGCCCCAGGCCGCCTGCAACTGCGAGATGCGCAGGATGTAGGTGTCGCCCAGGCACATGTGCGGGTCTTCGTTCTTCAGGCAGTCCTTCAGGCTCTTCACCCAGCGTTTCTGTTCGCCGACCAGCTTGGCCTGCGCGCCGTTGCGGCTTTGCTCCGCCTGGCCCATCGCCTGGGCGTAGACCTTTTCCAGGCGGTTGTCCAGCCGGGTCAGGCCGTCGTCCTGGCACACCATGCTTTCCACCATATTGGCGGGCTTGTCGCAGTGGAAGTCGGTGGCGACCGGCGGCGGCGCGTCGCTGTTTTCTTCGGCCGGCTTGACCGCGTCCGCGGCGGCGTGGCCGGAGCCGGCCGCGTGCGGCCGGTCGTTCTTGCCGGCCAGCGCCAGCGCGGGGAGCAGCAGCAGCAAGCCTATCAGCCTGTGCGAGGCTATGGGCATATTCAATCCTCGAAAACGACTACATGGAGCGAGCCGGCGGCGCGCCGGCTCCTGTGCGCAGGGCCAAGGCCATCAGTTCCCAACCCCGGCGAATGTCTGTACACTGCGACGCTTCGCGCGTGTGCCAGTCCCGCGCGCCTTATCTCATCCGAGTTCAACTTCTTTTCCCGTCAGCCTGGATTGGTCGCAGTTCTGCGATAGGCCGTCGCAGGAGCATATTATGTCCGATCTTACCTTTGCCGACCTAGGCCTGGCAGACCCTTTGCTGCGCGCGGTCGCCGACACCGGTTATACCACGCCCACCCCGATTCAGGCTCAGGCCATTCCGCAAGTGCTGCAAGGCGGCGACCTGCTGGCCGCGGCGCAGACCGGCACCGGCAAGACTGCCGGCTTCACGCTGCCGCTGCTGCAGCTGCTGATGCGTTCGCCCAGCCACCATGCCGGCCGCCCGCGCGCGCTGGTGTTGACGCCCACCCGCGAACTGGCCGCGCAGGTGGAGGAGTCGGTGCGTACTTATAGCAAATACCTGCCGTTGAAGTCGCTGGTGATGTTCGGCGGCGTCAACATCAATCCGCAGATCAAGGCGCTGCGCTCGCCGGTGGATATCCTGGTGGCGACGCCGGGCCGCCTGCTGGACCACGTCGGCCAAAAGACCGTCGACCTGTCCGGCGTCGAGATCCTGGTGCTGGACGAAGCCGACCGCATGCTGGACATGGGCTTCATCCACGACATCAAGAAGGTGCTGGCCAAGCTGCCGGCCAAGCGGCAGAACCTGCTGTTCTCCGCTACCTTCTCCGACGAGATCAAGGCGCTGGCCGACAAGCTGCTGGACAATCCCAAGCTGGTGGAAGTGGCGCGCCGCAACACCACCAACGAACTGGTGACCCAGAAGGTACACCTGGTCGACCGCGACAAGAAGACCGAGCTGTTGATCCATCTCATCCGCGAGCACAATTGGTTCCAGGTGCTGGTGTTCACCCGCACCAAGCACGGCGCCAACCGGCTGGCGGAGAAACTGGACAAGATCGGCATCACGGCCGCCGCCATCCACGGCAACAAGAGCCAGAACGCGCGCACCCGCGCGCTGGCCGACTTCAAGAGCGGCGAATTGCAGGTGCTGGTGGCAACCGATATCGCCGCGCGCGGCCTGGACATCGACCAGTTGCCGCACGTGGTCAACTTCGAGCTGCCCAACGTGCCGGAAGACTACGTGCACCGCATCGGCCGCACCGGCCGCGCCGGCACGCCGGGCGAAGCGCTGTCGCTGGTCTGCGTCGACGAGTTCAGCTTCCTGCGCGACATCGAGAAGCTGATCAAGATGTCGATCGAGCGCTTCACCGTGCCGGGCTATGAGGCCGACCTCAACGTCAAGCCGGAGCCGATCCCGATGGGCGGCGGCGCGCGCGGCCGCGGCCAGGGCCAGGGTCGAAGCGGCCAGGGACGCAGCCAGCAGCCGCGCAACCCGGCTTCCAAGCCGCGCCATCAAACCGAAAGCAAGCCGGCTGGCCACGGCCATCGCGGCGGCGGTCAGGGCCAAAGCCAGGCGCGCCAGGACGGCGCCCGCTCGCCTAAGTCGTCGGCGCCGCGCGCCGCGCTGTTCAGCCCGCCGAAGAGCCGCTAAGCAAGCTGTTTAGACGATGGGCCCGGTGTGAATTGCACCGGGCCCATTCGCATTGAAGCGCGTCGAATTGCCGGTTATGCTCAGCAAGAGACTGTCTGCAGCATATAAAACAAAGGCAGCTTGCTGACTTTGCAAGAATCGGGAAAACGATGCGATACCACGGCTATCTGCTGGGTATCCTGAGCTGGGCCGTGCTGCTGGCGGCTCCGGTTGAGGCTGCCCCACGCCTCAAGATCACCCTGTCCAATCAGGAATGGCCGCCGTACATGGGCCAGGAGTTGCCGTACGACGGCATTCTGTCGCGGCTGGTGAAAGAAGCTTTCGCCCGCGGCGGCGTCGATGTCACCTATCGCTATTATCCCAACAACCGCACGCTGCAGTCGGCGCGCAACGGCCAGGTGGACGGCAGTTTCGGCTGGGCGCCGACGCCGGAGCGCAAGCGCGACCTGCTGTACACGCAGCCGGTGCTGTCGGCGCGCATGGTGTTTTTCCAGCGCAAGGAGCGCAGGCTGGAGTGGAACCGCTGGGCCGATTTGCGCGGCGTCCGGGTGGGCGTCACCGTCGGCAATTTCTATTCCGACGATTTCGACGCCCAGGCCAAGAGCGGCCTGCTGACGGTGGACAGCGCGCCGGACGACCTGATCAATCTGCGCAAGCTGCTGGCCGGGCGCATCGACCTGTTCCCCATCGACCTGGAGGTGGGCAAATACCTGATCGCCCACCATTTTCCGCCGCAGCAGGGCGCCCTGCTGGAGGCGCAGGCCAAATCGTTCTGGTCGGCGCCGCTGCATGTGGTGATCTGGCGCAAGCATGCGCGCGGCAAGGAGCTGGTGGAGCGTTTCAACCGCGGCCTGAAGGCGATGCAGGACAGCGGCGAATTCGAGCGGCTGGTGACGGAAACGCGCGAAGCCTGTCTATTGCCCAGAACCGTCTCGCCCTGAGGCGGCGTCAGCCGCCTGCCAGCGCCGCGCGCGCTTCGTCCAGCATGCGCTGCGACAGCTCGTCGTCGCTGACCGCGCGCGCCAGCAGCAGCGCGCCCACCATCAGCGCCAGGCTGGCCAGCGGCGGCGGGCCGGCGCCGTCGCGGCGGCGGGCTTCTTCCAGGGTTTCCAGCATCGGCAGCAAGCCGTCGGTGAAGCGCCGCCTCACCGCCGGCCCCTGGCGCGCCAGCTCGCCGGCCAGCGCCGCCGCCACGCAGCCGGAGTCGGGAAAATCGCGATGGGCCGGGCTCAGGTATTGTTCCGCCAGCGCCGCTAGGCATGCGCCGTCGGCCGCCTCCGCCAGTTGTTGCCGCCAGTGGCGGTTCATCTGTTCCTGGGCTTCGCCGCAGGCGGCGGCGATCAGCGCGTCCTTGCCGGAAAAGTGGGCGTAGAAGCCGCCATGGGTCAGGCCGAGGTCGGCCATCAGGTTGGCGATGCCGACATGGGCCAGCCCTTCGGCGCGAAAGCGCAGCGACGCGATCGCGATGATGCGGCGGCGGGTCTGGAGCTTGTGGCTGCCGGGATAGCGCATTGGACCTCCTGCTCGGGCGGTTTGGCATGATAACTATAATATAAACATTGCCTAAGGGAATCAGCGGGATAGCGTCGGCCGCCTGGTTCCGCCGTTTTCAGCGGAGGCGGCCCATCCATCCTGCCCCATTCCATTCCGCTCGCGCCTTTACCCGAGCGCCGGCCTGTCCCGGCAAAAAACGTTCACATCATGGCGCGGCTTGCGCATGGATTTGCGCGCGGCGCGCGGCTAATCTGAAATGCATAATAAGCGGACGACATTCAACGATCCGCGCTGGATGGAGCCAAGATGCCGCCAAGCAATGCCTCGATGCGCAATCTGGGGGACGCGGCGCTGCGCCAAGGCGGCGCCGCGCTGGCCTATGCCGTTTTCGCGCTGGCGCTGGCGCGGCTGCTGCCGCCCGGGCCGCCGGCGGCCTGGCTGCAGCCTGGCCTGCCGTTGGCGCTGGCGCTGTTGTCGCGTCTGGGAAACCGGGTTTGGCCGGCGCTGGCGTTGGCCGGTCTGTGGCTGGCGTGGGATGGAGCCGGGCGGATGGCCGATGTCCTGTTGCAGGCTGCCAGCGGCCTGGGAGCCGCCTTGCTGGGCGCCGGCCTGCTGCGGCGCCGGCCGCCGCATCTCCAGCTGGCCGACGTGCCGGCCGGGTTGCCGGCCGCCGCGGCGCTGGCTTGCCTGCTGGCGGCGCTGGGCCAGGTATTCGCGTTGCTGCCGGAATATGGCCGGCGCCTGCCGGAGCTGGCGCTCACGGGCGTGCAGATCTGGCTGGGCGACATGGCGCTGGTGTTGACGCTGACCCCCATCCTGCTGCTGCTGGGCAGGCCGGGACCGGCTTGCGGCGCGGCGCGCTGGCGCGAGAGCGCGGCGGTGGCGCTGGCCACGCTGGCCTTGGCGGCGCTGGTGTGCTGCTTGCTGGATGGCGGCGGCGGCCGTTACGCCATGTTGCCTTACCTGTTCATCATGCCGCTGCTGTGGCTGGCTTTCCGCGGCCGGCCGCTGCTGGCGCACCTGCTGGCGCTGGGCGTGGCGTCGGCCGCGCTGCTTGGCGTGCGTCTGGGGCATGGCGCGCTGGCGTCGGACGGCGGCGGCTACCCGCTGCTGAACGCGGCCTTGCTGGCGCTGGCGCAGTCGGCGACCCTGCTGGTGTTCGGCGCGTTGTTGGAGGAGAGGCGGCAGGTGGAGCGGCGCTTGCTGCTGGCCAACCAGTCGCTGGAGGCCAAAGTGCGGGAGAGGACCAGCCAGCTGGCGGAAAGCGAGGCCAGGCTCAGGCTGATGGCCGACGCCGCGCCGTTTCCGCTGGCGATGAACCGCTTGTCCGGCGGCCAGCTGATCTACGCCAACACCCGCGCCGAGGAGTTGTTCGGCGCGCGGCTGCTGCCCGAGCGCTCGCTGCGGGTGCAGGATTTCTACGCCGACCCGGCGGAGCGGGAGCGGGTATCGCGCGACCTGCGCGCCGCCGGCCAGGTGCTGGACCGCGAGGTGAAGCTGAAGGATGCCGACGGGCGCGAGTTCTGGGCGCTGATTTCCTGTTCGGCGGTGAAGAGTGACAAGATCTGGTACGTGATCAATGGCGTCAACGACATCAGCGAGCGCAAGCGGCTGGAGCAGAGCCTGCACGACGCCAACGCCGCGCTGCGCCGCCATGTCGGCGAAATCGAGGTATTGCAGCAGGGCCTGCGCGAGCAGGCGCTGCGCGATCCGTTGACCGGGCTGTTCAACCGCCGCCATCTGGACGAAATCCTGCCCCGCGTGCTGGCCCACATGCTGGCGCTGCACCGCGATGTGGCGGTGCTGATGGTGGATGCCGATCATTTCAAGCGCATCAACGACAGCTACGGCCATCGCTGCGGCGATATGGTCCTGACGGCGCTGGCGGCGTATCTCAGCGATCATTTCCGCTGCGGCGACATCGTCTGCCGCTACGGTGGCGAGGAATTCTTCGTCTTGCTGCCGGGCGCGTCGCTGGAGGCGGCGCACGCCAAGGCGCAAGGCTTGTGCGACGCGGTCCGCGCGATGCCGATCCGGGCGCAGGAACATGTCTTGTCCATCACCTTGTCCGTCGGCCTGGCGCTCAGCCCGATGCACGGCGAGGATGCGGAAAGCGTGGTCCACGCCGCCGACGCCGCTTTGTACCAGGCCAAGCAAATGGGGCGCGACCGGGTGTGCGTCGCGGCGACGCTTCAGCCCTTGCCGTCCTGAGCGTCGCGCCGGCGCTGGCGCAGAAACCAGGCCAGCGCGGCGAACAGCAGCGCGGCGAGCAGCGTGTCCTCCACCCGTTCCAGCGCGCCGCTGGCCAGCTGTTCCGGCGGCAGCAGCGACAGCACCAGCGCGGTCAGCAGCGCGACGAAGACGCGGAAGCTGTGCCGCATCGCGATCAGCATCGCCATCTGCAGCAGCGCCAGCGCCAGCACGTGCCACAACGGCGCCGCGTCCAGCGCGCGCAGCGACCAGTACAGCAGGCCGCTGAGCAGCGCGCCGGCAAGCGTGCCTATCGCCCGCTCGCGCGCCAGCCACAGCATCTGGTCCGGCGACGGATCGGGGATGGCGACGGCGGCGATCGGCAGCCACCACGCGTGGGCGCTGCGCATCCAGCCGCCGGCCAGCCAGGCGAGAATGCCCCAGGGCAGCAGATGCCAGCCATAGCGGCGACAGTCGGCGGACGAGGCGGCCGGCAGCACGCGGAACCAGTCGCGCAGCCCCAGCCGCGCCAGCGCGCCGCCGTAGCCGGCGCCGGCCAGCATCCAGGCTGCTTCCTGCCATGGCGGAAGCGCCGCCGTCGGCGTCATGTTTCCCAACAGCAGCGCGAACAGCCAGAACTGCACGCCCTTGTGCAGGCCGCGGCGCGCGCTCAGCGCCTGCAGCGCCAGCCCCGCCGCCAGCAGGGCCAGCATGGCCGCCGGCTGGCCGGCGCATAGCCGGCCGGCGAGGTAAAGCCCGGGAATCGCCAGCAGCGACAGCGGCTGCAAGCGGCGCGCCATCATCATGCACAGCGCGCTGTAGTTGGCGGCCAGCGCGAACAGGAACACGCCGCCGCCGTGGCCGGCCAGTGTCAGCCCCGCCGCCGGCGCGAACAGCAGCGCGCTGAACAGCGCCGCGCGCAGGATGCGCCGCCGCTGGTAACGCACCCATCCCAGGCTGTGCAGCGCGTATTTCGGGTAGGACATGCCGGGGGTCTTTCGTTCAATCCGCTCCCGATGACTATGGCGTCGCGCGCCGTCGCAGGCAAGCCGGGCAGGCGCGCGGCGCGCGTGCTACCATCCGGCCATGGAACTCTATCGACTGTTGCAACAACAAGGCTTCGGCGGCCGCAAGGAATGCCGCCAGCTGATCGACTACGGCCTGGTGGAAGTGAACGGCGAGGTGGTGGACAACTACCGCGCCCAGTTCGAGCTGGCCGACATTTCCAGCTTGACGGTGGACGACGAGCCGTGGCCGGTGGTGCGCGGGCCGCTATACCTCTTGCTGCACAAGCCGGCCAATTACGAAACCTCGCACAAGCCCAACTGCCACCCCAGCATCTACCGGCTGCTGCCGGACCAGTTCTCCAATCTGGACATCAGCGCGGTGGGCCGGCTGGACGTGGACACCACCGGCCTGATCCTGCTGTCCAACGACGGCCAGTTCATCCACGCGCTCTCCTCGCCGAAAAAGCTGGTGCCCAAGGTTTACCGCGTCACGCTGAAGCACGAGGCGACGCCGGAGCTGATCGCCCAACTGCAGAGCGGCGTGTACCTGAACGACGAGGCGCGCGAGTTCGCCGCCGACAGCGTAGCCCAGATCGACGCGCACACCATCTTGCTGACCATCACCGAAGGCAAGTACCACCAGGTGAAGCGGATGGTGGCGGCGGCCAGCAACCGCGTCGAGGCGCTGCACCGCGAAAGCCTGGGGGCTATTGTCTTGGGCGATCTGCCGGCGGGCGAATGGCGGCATCTGACGGCCGAAGAATTGGCGGCCTTCGGCTTCTGATTGAATCCGAAAGCCAAAAACGGCGAGGAACGCGTCTCCCCGCCGTTTTTTTATTGCGCCGCGGCTCCGGTCATCGCCGGCCCCGGCGCGGCCACGTGCGCGCAGATGCCCTCCTTGTCCGGCGCGATGTGGTCGGCCAGCTGGTGTCCGTCCGGATAGTCGCCGCCGTTCTGGCGGCGGAACGGGATGGGCGCTTCGTCGAACAAGCCGGCCAAGCGCGTGCGCCACGCGTCTAGTTGCTGGCGCAGGTCTGCTGCGCTCAAATGGTTGACGCCATAGACCGCGTGGGTGGGCAGCACGTCCATGCCGGGGTAGAACAGGCAGCCGTGGGTGACCGGGAACAGCAGCTCCTGCAGCGGGCCGTTGATGCCGCGCGGACCGTAGTCCCGTTCACCGCCGCCTACCATCGCCGCCAGCAGCGCGCGTTTGCCCTTGAGCGCGCCGTCGCCGTAGCGCAGCCGGTTGGCCTGGTTCTGGTAGCCATAGCCGAAGCCATAGGCGTACACCCTCTCGAACCAGCCTTTCAGAATGGCCGGCACGCCGTACCACCATAGCGGAAATATGAAGATCACCGCGTCGGCGGTCAGCAGTTTGCGCTGCTCTTCGGCGACATCGGGCGTTTGCGCGCCATTGGCGTAGGCGTGGCCGGATTCGTCGATGAAAGACAGGCGGCCGGGATCGGCCCGCGCCGGAAAATCGTCGGCGTCCAGCACCGCTTTCCAGCGCATGGCGTAGAGATCGGACTGCAACGCTTGATGCCCTTGCGTCGTCAGCGTTTCCACGGCGGCGGCGGCGAAGCCGCGGGTCAGGGAGCGAGGCTCGGGCTGGGCGTAGACCAGCAATATCGTGCGGCGCATGCGTGGACTTTCAATGGGGTTTCGATGGCGTCAGTGTGTGCCGGCATGATAAATAAGTGAAATCGATGCTTTTCTGATGAGCTATCTGTTTCATGGATACCAAGCGCCTGGATTTGAATCTGTTGCATACGCTGGAAGCGCTGCTGGAGGAGCGCAACGTCACCCGCGCGGCCACGCGGCTGCATCTGAGCCAACCAGCCGTCAGCGCGCAGCTGGCCCGCTTGCGCGAACTGTTCGGCGATCCGCTGTTGCTGCCGACGCAGCGCGGCATGCGTCCCACCGCCAAGGCGGAGCAGTTGCTGGCGCCCTTGCAGGCCTCGCTGCAACAGCTGCGCGAAAACCTGCTGGCGCACCAGGCGTTCGATCCAGCCGCCGCCAGCATGACTTTGCAGCTCGCCTGCACCGATTACGTCCAGGCGGTGGCGGCGATTCCGCTGATCCAGCGCTTGCGCCTGCGCGCGCCGGGCATCAGGGTGGCGCTGCGCCATCTGGAAGCGTCCCGCTTGCAGCGCCAGGCCGAGAGCGGCGAGGTGGATCTGGCTTTGATCAGCCCGGATTGCGCGCCGCCAGGCTTGCATGCCAAGCCCTTGTTTGAAGACCGCTATGTCCTGATCGGCCGGCCGGGGCATCCCGCTTGGCGGCAGGGCCTCAGCTTGGAGAGCTATCTGCAACATCAGCATGTGGTGGTGTCGCTGGGCAGCGGCGATTTCAGCACCGCGGTGGATGCGGCGCTGGCCGAGCAAGCGCTGGCGCGACGGGTGGCTTTGTCGGCGGCGTCTTTTCTGCTGGTGCCGGAAATCGTTTTCCAAACCGATTATCTCGCCTTGCTGCCGGCGCGGCTGGTGGCGGTCAGCCGGGTGCCGCTGCAGACGGCGGCGTGTCCGTTTCCGCTCAGCGGCTTCGGCGTGGCGATGGTCTGGCATCCGCGCAACCACAGCCATCCGGGCCAGCGCTGGATACGGCAGCAGTTTGCCGAGTTGATGGCAGAGTCCGCCGCGGCATAGCGTAGCCGCGCTTATTTGGCGGTTTTGCCCAAGCGGCGGTACAGCGTGGCGCGGCTGATGCCCAGCGCGCGCGCCGCCGCGCTGGCGTTGCCGCCGCAGCGGCGCAGCAAATCGGCGATGGCGCTGTCCGGCACCGCATGGCCCTGGCTTGCCATATCGGCGCGCAGCAAGGCCGGCAGATGGCGGATTTCCAGTTGCGCGCCGTCGTCGGCCAGCGCCAGCAAGGTGGCCAGCAAATTGGCCAATTCGCGCAGATTGCCGGGCCAGCGGTAGCCGCGGAAAGCCCGCGCCAACTCCGGCGCCAGCGCGATGCCGCGCCGCGCCGCGCCCATTTCGTCCAGCATGCGCTGCGCGATGGCGGCCACGTCGCCGCGCTCGCGCAGCGGCGGCAGGCTGAGCGGATAGTGGCAGAGCCGGTAATACAGGTCGGCGCGGAAAGCGCCCTCGTCCACCTTGGCGCGCAGGTCGCGGTGGGTGGCGCAGATCAGCCGGATGTCCAGCTGTTGCGCCGGCCCGCCGCCCAGCGGCGTCACTTCGCGCTCCTGCAGCACCCGCAGCAGCCGCGCCTGCAGGGCCAGCGGCATGTCGCCGATTTCGTCCAGGAACAGCACGCCGCCGTCGGCCTCGCGCAACCTGCCCTTGCTGCCCTGGCGGTTGGCGCCGGTATAGGCGCCGGGCAGATAGCCGAACAGCTCGGCCTCGATCAGGCCTTCGGGAATGGCGGCGCAGTTGACCGCGACGAAGGGTTGGCCGCGGCGGCTGCCGGCGCCATGCAGCGCGCGCGCCAACCGGTCCTTGCCGGTGCCGGTTTCTCCCAGGATCAGCACCGGAATGTCGGCCTCCAGCAGCTTGCGCGCGGCGGCGAACAATTCGGGCGGCGCGCCGTCCAGCGGCGCGATGGCGGCGGTGGGCGCTGCTTTCGCCGGCGGCGCGGACCGAGGCGAACGGCTGGCAGACGCGGCCGATTGGGCGGGAGCCGGCGGCTTCAGCCGGGCGGAGAATCGTTGCGCGCCGATTCGCAGCGCGCCGATGGCCTGGCCATGGCGTTGCAGCCAGTGCTCCAGGCTTTGGCCGAACAGCGCGGCGAAATGGCGCGCCTGCCAGCCGCCGGCTTCCAGACCGCACAGCGCCAAACCCGGGCGGTTGGCGGCCAGCAGGCGGCCATCGCCGTCGAAAACCAGCTTGCAGGCGGAGGGCGCGTCCAGCAGGCGCGGATCGGCGTGCAGGCATAGCAGCCAGCCGTGGCGGGCGGCGTCCTCCAGCAAGCGCGCCTCGATCTGGCCGCGCGCGGCGTGCAGCGCCAGGATTTGCGGCGGCCCCAGCTTGCGGCTGGCGCCGCTGATGTCCAGCGCGCCTAGCAACTGTCCCTGTGGGCCGAGCAAGGGCGCGGCGGCGCAGGCCAGCACCCGGTTGCGCTCCAGGTAATGCTCGCCGCCGCGCACCAGCACGCTGTCCATCGCGGCCAGCGCGGTGCCGATGGCGTTGGTGCCGCGCGCGGCCTCGCTCCAGTCCATGCCCGGCGTCAGCGCCAGCCGCTCGGCCTTGTTCAGAAAATCGATATGTCCGCACTCGTCCAGGATCAGGCCGCGGCTGTCGGCCACCACCAGCGCCAGCTGCTGGCTGGCCACTTGTTCGTACAAGCCGGCCAGCGCCGGCGCGGCCGGCGCCAGCCAGTCCTGGTTCGCCTGCTGCCTTTCGTTCAGCTCCATCGGGCTCAGCTTGTCGCCGCCGCCGCCGCCGCCGCCGGCCGGCAGGCCCAGGCTGCGGCAGCGTTGCCAGGAGTGCAGGATGGGTGGCGGCAGCGCCTGGCCGGGCAAGGGCTGGCCGGTGAAGAAACGGCGGCGGATCTCGCCCAGCGGCAAACTGCGGACAGCGTTCATGCGCGGCTCCTGGCCTGCCTCGCCACGCTGCGACAGGTGTCGCGGCGCGAGACAGTTTGATTGGCGATACGGCCGATTATCGCCGCATCCGCTCGCTTGGCAATTCCTTGATTCCGCGAGAGGTTTGCTGCGTTGCGCAATGGAGAGTCCGGCGGCTTCGCCTTGCAAGGGCCGGCGCGATGATGCAATGCAAAAATCATAAATCTGGCACGGCGCTTGCGCTGTTGCGCAATCCGCTGAACGGATAGCCACCATCCACCAGACGAGGAGACTGAAGATGGCAAGCCTGCAACCTGGATTTCAATTGAAGACGCGTTACGCCAATTTCATCGGCGGCCAATGGGTGCCGCCGGTGAACGGCCGCTATTTCGAAAACGTCACCCCGATCACCGGCAAGACCTTGTGCGAGATTCCGCGCTCGGACGAGCAAGACGTTGAGCTGGCGTTGGATGCCGCCCACGCCGCCCGTTTCAAGTGGGGCCATACGCCGGTGACCGAGCGCGCCATCGTCCTGAACAAGATCGCCGACCGGATGGAGGCCAATCTGAACCTGCTGGCCGAGGTGGAAACCTGGGACAACGGCAAGCCGATCCGCGAAACCCGCGCCGCCGACATTCCTCTGGCCATCGATCATTTCCGCTACTTCGCCGCCTGCGTGCGCGCGCAGGAAGGCAGCCTGGGCGAAATCGACGCCAACACCGTGTCCTACCACTTCCACGAGCCTCTGGGCGTGGTGGGCCAGATCATCCCGTGGAACTTCCCCATCCTGATGGCGGCGTGGAAGCTGGCGCCGGCGCTGGCGGCCGGCAACTGCGTGGTGCTGAAGCCGGCCGAGCAGACGCCGCTGTCCATCCTGGTGCTGATGGAACTGGTGGGCGACCTGCTGCCGCCGGGCGTGCTCAATGTGGTCAACGGCTTCGGCGTGGAAGCCGGCAAGCCGCTGGCCAGCTCCAAGCGCATCGCCAAGATCGCCTTCACCGGCGAAACCGGCACCGGCCGGCTGATCATGCAGTACGCCAGCCAGAACCTGATTCCGGTGACGCTGGAGCTGGGCGGCAAGTCGCCCAACATTTTCTTCGACGACGTGGCGGCGCAGGACGACGCCTTCTTCGACAAGGCCATCGAAGGCTTCGTGATGTTCGCGCTGAACCAGGGCGAGGTGTGCACCTGCCCCAGCCGCGCGCTGATCCATGAATCCATCTACGACCGCTTCATGGAAAAGGCGCTGAAACGCGTCGCCGCCATCCAGCAGGGCAACCCGCTGGACCCGGCCACCATGATAGGCGCCCAGGCGTCGCAGGAGCAGATGGACAAGATCCAGAGCTACCTCGCCATCGGCCGCGACGAAGGCGCCAAGGTGCTGGCCGGCGGCGCGCGCGCGCAACTGGCCGGCGAGCTGGCCGGCGGCTTCTACATCCAGCCGACGGTGTTCGCCGGCAACAACAAGATGCGCATCTTCCAGGAGGAAATCTTCGGCCCGGTGGTGTCGGTGACCACCTTCAAGGACCGCGACGAGGCGCTGGCCATCGCCAACGACACCCTGTACGGACTGGGCGCCGGCGTTTGGTCGCGCAACATCAATACCGCCTTCTTCATGGGCCGCCACATCGAGGCTGGCCGCGTCTGGACCAACTGTTACCACGCTTACCCGGCGCATGCGGCCTTCGGCGGCTACAAGCAGTCCGGCATCGGCCGCGAAACGCACAAGATGATGCTGGACCACTACCAGCAAACCAAGAATCTGCTGGTCAGCTACGGCGAGGACAAGCTGGGCTTTTTCTGAGCCGGCGCGGTCCTTGGGCCGGCGCCGCGGTTTTGCAAAGCCGCCCATCTCGGGCGGTTTTTTTCATGAGCAGCGTGGCGGCGGGGATGAAGGCTGCCGAGAGGAGCATTTTCCATGACGACTTGATTGCGGGATTTATGGATTTCGCCTAGAGCAATAAGCTAAATATTATTTATTTAATGATATACATATTTTATTTACGTAATTTATAACAAATACAGGGGGTGGACTGGATGGTATGCTATTCGGGTAGAAAAGGGCTGGGCCCGTGGGAGAGCACGCATGCAGTCGGACCGGGAAATGAGCATCCATGGCGCGGAAGAAGGCGACGCGGCGTACGAACAGCCCGAGCGGGCGCTGGAGCTGGCCTGGCTGCGGCGTTATCTGCCGCAGCAGTTCGCCGGCCGCCAGGTGCTGGAATGGGCGTGCGGCAGCGGTTACTGGACGCAATACCTGGCGCCGCGGGCGCGGCGCTACCTGGCATTGGACGAGGCCGCTGCCGCGCTGGCGCTGGCGCGCCAACGGCCGGGCGTGGAGCGGGTGGAGTTTCGCCTGGTGCAGGACTGCGCGCTGCCGGCCGGCGCCGGCGGTTTCGACGCGGCTTTCGCCGCGCAGTGTTTTTCGCGGCTGCCCAAGCAGCGCCGCGACGATTGGCTGGCTGGCCTGCACGGCGGCTTGCAGGCCGGCGCCGAGGTGCTGTGGTTGGACGACAGCGAGGCGCAGTGCCGCGAATATCCGCTGGTGGAGTATGACGCGGCGGGCAACGGCTACCAGATGCGGCCCGGACCCGACGGCGGCGAGCTGCGGCTATTGAAGAACTTTCCCAGCGAAACCGAATTGCGCATCCTGCTGGGCCGGCATGGCGTCAGCGACATGGCCTTGCTGCGGCGCGAGCATTTCTGGCTGCTGCAATACCGTTTGCCGAAGCGCCATTGAGGCGCCGCGCGCGGACGTGAAAAAGCCGGGCTGGGCCCGGCTTGGCAAGGGGAAGAGGGGACGGACTCAGGCCGCGGACAGCTGGTCCAGGCCCTGCTGCAGCTTCTGGCTGGCCTGCTCCATCGCCTGCATCCGCGCGACGATGCCGGCCTCGTCCAGCTGGCCGCTCTGGCTGGCGGCGGCCAGCGCCGCGCCGACTTGCTGCTGCAGCTGCGCCAGCGGCTGGCGCAGCGCCTGGGTGGCGGAGGCGCCGAACAGGCTGGCGCCGCCGCCGTCTATCCAGTGCTCCAGCTCCACCGCCGGGGCTTGGGCCTCGGCTTCCTCGATCGCGTGGTAAGCGCTTTGCTTGTAGATCACGTGCGCCACTTTCTGCAGCGAGGTCTGCGACTTCTGCTGCACCTCGCTCACCTGCTTCAACACCCGGTCGGATTGCTCGGCCAGGCTGGCAAAGCGCTGGCGGAACGATTCCACCGATGTCTGCACATTGCCGGCCACGCCGCCGGCGTCGCTGGCCTGCGCCTGCATGTCGGCGATGCGGGTGGACAGCGATTCCAGCACATTCTGCACCTGGTTGGCGGTGCTCTTGCTGCGCTCGGCCAGTTTGCGCACTTCGTCGGCCACCACCGCGAAGCCGCGGCCGGTTTCGCCGGCGCGGGCGGCTTCGATGGCGGCGTTCAGCGCCAGCAGATTGGTCTGGTCGGCGATGGCCGAGATGTCGGCCAGCGAGCTTTCTATGCCCTGCCATTCCTGGGCCAGCAGCTGGCTGGCCTGATCCATGCTGTTGACGCTGCCGGCGATGGTATCCAGGTGGCTGGACAATTCCGCCGCGCTGTCCAGGCTTTCGCGCGCGCCGGCGGCGTTGTCGCGGGTGATGCCGGCCACCGCGTCCATCGCCTGGCTGATGGCGGTGAGGTCGTGCTGGCTGCCGGACAGGTCGTGACGAAGGTTGGGGTTGTTCAGCGCCGCCAGTTGCGACGACAGCCGGTTGCGGCGCACGAAGCCGTCGTTGTCGGCCATGGTCTGGATGGTCTTGTTCACGTTCTCCAGCGAGCTGGCCAGGATGCCGGGCAGGCCTTGGTTGAGCGGCCGGCGCGAGAAGTTGCCCTGGCTGATCTCCTGGAAGCAGGTGTTGATTTCCTTGAAGTAGGTTTCCACCAGGTCGAGGAAGTCATTCAGCTGCCAGGCCACCTGGCCGACTTCGCCCATTTCGCGGGTGCCGGTGCTGCGGTGGTGCAATTCGCCGCTGCAGGCCAGGCCCAGCTGGCGGGTGAGGGCGTTGAGCAGGAGGAAGATGCGGCTGCCCTTTTGCCACAGCCAGCAGGACAGCGCGATGGTGGCGATCAGCAGCAGGACGCTGACCGCGGCCTGGGCGCCGGCCGGCAGCAGGTAGTCGTCGACGATGGACAGCACCACCAGGGCGTTGAAGCCCGCCAGCACCCAGGCCAGATGCGAGCGTAGGAAGGGGCTGGCTTTGCGGGGGGAACTCATCCGGTGACTCCTTTGGCTTTCAGTACGTCGGCGTTCAGCCCCAGGATGAAGTCCTGGTAGCTGCAGCCTTTTTCCGCCAGCAGCGCCAGCAGCCAGTCGCGCGAGGCGTCTGGCGCGGCGGCCTTGCCCTGGCTGGCTTCTATCTTGCGCATTTCGGCGTAGATCGGTTCGATGGCGGCGATGGCGGCGCGGCTGGGCGGGCGCCGCACCGAGTAGTAGCCCTGCAGGCGGCCTTGCGGGTCGTAATCGGGCGTGACGTTGGCCAGCACCCAGTAGTAGTTGCCGTCCGCGGTGGCGTTTTTCACCAGCGCGAAGAATTCGTGGCCGGCCTGCAGCGTCTGCCACATCAGCCGGTAGGCGCCGCGCGGCATGTCGGGATGGCGGATCAGGTTGTGCGGCTTGCCCAGCAGCTGGTGCTCGGCGTAGCCGGCCACCCGCATGAACACGCGGTTGGCGTAGGTGATGTGGCCGCTGGGGTCGGTCTTGGTGACGATCAGTTCGTGCGGCGCGAGCTGCACTTCCCGGCCGGCGCCTCTGCCGATGGCTGTTTTTTCCATTGTCTGCTTCTCTTTGACCATGCTCTTTGTAGTATTGCCGGCAAATTGGCATTGTCATGTCCTGTGCATGACAGGGCAAGGATTTATTGCGAAATGGTTTAAGTTAAAATCATTTTATTTAAATCGAATGCTTGCTGGCGGCAAAAAAGGGGAGGCCGCGGCCATCCCCCTTGGCGCCGGCATCGCGCGCCGGGTTTACAGCTTCAGGATCTGCCGCACCTGGGTGGCGCAGGCGCGGGCCTGGCGGCTGAGCGCGGCGAATTCCGGGCTGACGATGTCGTCGTGGCTCAGCCAGCGCACCTTGCTGCTCAGCCGGTATTGGTAGCGGACGCCGCTGGCGTCGGCGGTTTGCTTCAGGTCCAGGTCGAACCAGGGCGAGCGCGCCTGGCAGCTGAACGGCGGCTGGATGGCCTTGGCGCCTTTCAGTTCCAGCGAGCGCTCCATGATTTCCGGGTCGCCCAGGTAGACGTCGGCCTGGTTGCCGTTGGCGCGGTAGTTGTCGAAGTCGTTCCAGCGGCTTTCCAGGCGCGGGTCGTACAGGTAGAGGCCGGAGATCTTCTCCAGCGCGCGGGTGTCGTCGCCGCTTATCTGGATCGGGTAACGCTCCGGAATCAGGAAGCCGGTGGCGGCGCGCGCCACCTTGCAGTTCTGCGTCTGGTTGCCGAGGCCGCGGCAGATGTTCTGGTCGGTGCCGCTGCTGCCCTGGTAGCGGTCCTGCATCGTCATTTCGATCAAGGGCCAGCCGGCCAGCAGGCTTTGGCTGACGATGCGCGCGCTGCTGTCGCGTTTCAGGGTTTCGACGCGCTTGACCGAGCTGCTGAGGGTGGCCGCCTGCAGCGGAATGAAGTCCTGGCGCACCTTGCCGTCGTCGCCCATCAGGTAGGTCGCGCGCTCCTGCAGGTCAGGCATGATGCGGCCGGCGGCGAAGAAGGGGTTGGTGGCGTCCAGCCACTCGGTTTTGCCGTCCACTTGCGCGCGCACGATCATGTGGTTGACGGTGCCCAGGCCCGGCAGCAGCGGCTGCTGGGCGAAGTTGCCGCGGAAGACCAGCGCCGGTTCGGCGGCGATGCCGGCGCGGCGCAGCATCGCGGTCAGCAAGGTGGCCAGGTCCTTGCAATCGCCGTAGCCGTGCTGCTCGATTTCGGCCAGCGTGAACGGCACCAGGCCGCGTTCGGCCAGCCGCTGGTCGTTGAGGTAGCGGTAATGGCTGTTGATGTGCTGCATGAAGGCGGCCACTTGCTGGGCGGCCGGCTTGCCGCGCTGCTGCTCCACCACCGCCGCCGCGCCCGGCGGCAACGGCGCCGCCAGGATGGCGTTGTAGCGCTCGGCGTAGACGCCGAAATGCTGCTGCGGCGAGTCGCTGGTGGCGATGCTCAGCCGCGGCCAGCGGCGCAGCGCGCTATTGCTCCATTCATTGGTGAGGTTCAGGTAGCGGCTGCCGTGCTGGTCGACGGTGATCCGCTTGCCGTCGGCGCTGGCCGCGGTCTGGAAGCCTTCCATCGCTTCGGCGCGCCACAGCAGCGGCCGCGGCGAATCCAGCTCGAAATGATAGCTGTCGTAGCGCACCGGCTCGGGATCGAAGTCCAGCCGGTACAGCAACTCGCGGCTGAGCGGCGGCGCGGCGATATGGTGCCTGACCTGGTAGGACACCACGCTGCCCACCGCCAATTCGGGGAAGGCCAGCCAGGTTTGCTTGTCGCGGCTGACGCCGGCGTAGGGGTTGGGCGCGGCGCGGGTTTCCACCTGCGACTTTTCCAGCTTGACCACCTTGCCGTCCTGCTGGCGCACTTCGCCGCCCAGCACTTCCAGCTTGTCGGTGTCCGGGTAGGTGAAATCTATCCGCGACAGAAACTCCTTGCCGGCGGGTTTGAGGATGGTGAATTGGTTGCGGGTGGTGCAGTCCAGGCTGTTGTCGGCGTTGTGGCGGCAGCTGATGCTGGCCTTCAGCGCCAGCGGCGCCTCTTCCGCCGGCTGGCGCGCCGCCAGCGCGGCGGGGCCGGCCAGGACCAGCGTGGTGCTCAACAGGGAAACGGGAAAACGCATCGGGAAACCATTCTTGGCTGGCGCGCCGCGGCGCGCGGGGTGGGTCGATAGATGAGGCAATAATCTTGCCATGGCCGGCTGGCGCAGGCCAGCGGCGCGGGAATATGGCTTAGTGTGGGCCGGCGGCCCGGGGTTCCGCGGCGGCTGCCCAGCCCCCCGGGGCGGGAGGCTGGCTGGCGCTCAGGGCGCGGCGGTGACGAAGCCTATCTTGCCGACGCCGTTGCTCTGGGCGGCGGCCAGGGTCTTGGCCACGGTTTCGTAGCGCACGGCCTTGTCGGCCGACAGGTGCAGCTCCACCTCGGGATTGGCGGCGGCGGCGGCGGCGAAGCGGGCCGGCAGGTCGGCTTCCGCCACCGCCTTGTCGTTCCAGAACAGCTTGCCGGCGGCGTCCACCGCCAGGCGGATCTGTTCCGGCTTGTCCTGGTGCTGGGCGGCCTGGGCGCGCGGCAGGTCCACCTTGACCGCGTTGGTCAGCAGCGGGGTGGTGATGATGAACACCACCAGCAGCACCAGCATCACGTCCACCAGCGGCGTGGTGTTGGGCTCGGCCATCGGCGCGGCCGGGCCCTGGTTGAAACTACCGAACGCCATCTTGCTCTCCGGATTGGGTCAACAACTGGGCGTGCAGGTCGTGGGCGAAATAGTCCAGTTCCTGCGACATCACGCGCTGGGCGCGGGTGAGGGCGTTGTAGGCCAGCACCGCCGGGATGGCGGCGGCCAGGCCGGCGGCGGTGGCGATCAGCGCTTCGCCTATCGGCCCGGCGACCGCGGCTATGCTCATCTGGCCGGCCTGGCCGATATTGACCAGCGCGTGGTAGATGCCCCAGACGGTGCCGAACAGGCCGATGAAAGGCGCGGTGGAGCCGATGGAGGCCAGCACGGTCAGGCCGGCTTCCTGGCGGGCGTTTTCCTGCGCCAGCGCCTTGCGGATGGCGCGGGTGAGGAATTCGTCGACGCCGCAAGCCTGGCCCAGCGCGCGTCCGGCCTGGCTTTGGTACTGCTTGAGCGCGGCGAGGCCGGCGCGGGTCAGGTTGGCCACCTGTCCGCGGCTGTGCGCCAACTGGTGCTCCGCCTGCGTCCAGCCGGCCGCGCTCCACAGCGCGCTCTCGGCGCTGCGGTTGGCGCGGCGCGCCTGCAGGGTCTGCACGCCGCGCACGATGATCAGGTACCAGGTGAGCGCCGACATCAGGATCAGGATCAGGAACACCGAAATCAGTACGGCGTCGCCTTGGTGGAATACGGTCATTAGATTCATGGTTTGCCAGGCTTCAAAGAAAATTCGATAGGGACGATAACGATGACAGGAATGGCCTGGCCATCGCGTTTGGCTGGGGTGAAGTGCCAGTTTTTGACGGTTTTCAATGCGGCGGCGTCCAATTGCGGGACGCCGCTGCTGCTAATCAGGGCGATCTCCTGCGGCAGGCCTTCGGCGCTGATCAGCACCCGCACTTTCGCGAGACCGGCTTGGCCTGCCGCTATCGCCTCCATCGCTTCCTCGGACAAGGAGGAGGTTTGCTTGCGGCGGGCTTGATCGTGGCCGGCGGGACTAGGTTCTGCCGCGGCGTTCGTCAGCATCAGCATGGCCGCCGCCAGCGCGGCGCCGGCCTGGCGATATGCGGCGGCGCTCATGACCTGCTGGACTTCAAGGAAAACTCGACCGGCACGATGTAGGTGTAGGCGATGGGCTCGGCGCCGCGCTTGGCCGGGATGAAGCGCCAGCGCTTGACCGAGGCCAGCGCGGCGCGGTCCAGGCGCGGGAAGCCGCTGCTGCTTTGCACCGACACTTCTTGCGGCAGGCCCTGCACGCTGACATGGACGCGCAGGCGCACGGTGCCTTCCTCGCCTTCTTCTTTGGAGACGGTGGGGTAGGCGGGCTGCGGATTGTTCAGGTAGCCGCCGGTGGACAGCGGCTCGGTGATTTGCTGCTGGCGGCTGTCGCCGTCCGGCTTGCCGCCGCCGGGCGCTTTGGCCAGCTCCGCCGCCGGGGCAGCAGAGGCTGCGGGAGCGGCGGCGGCCACCTGGATGGCCTTGGCGGGCGCCGGCGGCGGCGTGTCGGTTTTCTGCGGCTTCACTGCCGGCAGCGGCCGCGTCTGCGGGATGGCCTTGCTAGGCGCGGCCTTGGCCTGGACCTGCGGTTTCTGCGGGGCTGCGGGAGACGGCGCGGCGGCCTTGGGCGCGGCCGCCGGCGCCAGCATCGTCATCGATGTCAGCAGCCGCGGCGGCGTCACCGGCAGCTCCCGGCCGGGCTGGCCATTGAGCAAGCACAGCGCCAGCGCATGCAGGCCCAGCACCGCGCCGATGGCAGAAAGTTGCAAGGTTGGCAGGGGTTTCATGAAATCGATGATAATACAAATAATTCTCATTATACAACAGGGCGCGGCCGCGCCGCACGCAAACGCGGCTTGCAATCGCCGCGATCGCCTGCATATTCAGAGCTGAGCCGGCGCATGCCGGCATCCCTGATATCCATTGGAATACCGAACATGCAGCAATTTGACGGAACCACCATCGTTTCCGTCCGTCGCGGCGAGCGCGTGGCGCTGGGCGGCGACGGGCAAGTGACCCTGGGCAACATCGTGATCAAGGCGACGGCGCGCAAGATACGCAAGCTGCACGGCGGCAAGGTGCTGGCCGGGTTCGCCGGCGGCACCGCCGACGCCTTCACCCTGATCGAGCGCTTCGAAGCCAAATTGCAGAAGCATCAGGGCAACTTGCTGGTGTCGGCGGTGGAACTGGCCAAGGACTGGCGCACCGACCGCATGCTGCGCCGGCTGGAGGCGATGCTGATCGTCGCCGACAAGGACCACACGCTGATCATCACCGGCAACGGCGATGTGCTGGAGCCGGAGCAGGGCATCGCCGCCATCGGTTCCGGCGGCGCCTTCGCGCAGTCGGCCGCGCGCGCGCTGTTCGAGAATACCGATCTCGCGCCGGAGGTGGTGGTGAAGAAGTCGTTGGAGATCGCCGGCGACATCTGCATCTACACCAACCACAACCACCTGATCGAAACCCTGGGCCCGGACGACGAGGCCTGACCCCGAATGCAAGGCCCGGCCCGCGCGGCCGGGCGGAGATCGTCATGACGCAAATGACCCCGCAGGAAATCGTCCACGAGCTGGACCAGCACATCATCGGCCAGCACGCCGCCAAGCGCGCGGTGGCCATCGCCTTGCGCAACCGCTGGCGCCGCCAGCAGGTGGCCGAGCCGCTGCGCAGCGAGATCACCCCGAAGAACATCCTGATGATAGGCCCCACCGGCGTCGGCAAGACCGAGATCGCCCGCCGCCTGGCCAAGCTGTCCGGCGCGCCCTTCATCAAGGTGGAAGCCACCAAGTTCACCGAGGTCGGCTATGTCGGCCGCGATGTCGACACCATCATCCGCGACCTGGCGGAAGTGGCGATCAAGGAAACCCGCGACGCCGCCATCAAGCGCAACCGCGTCCGCGCCGAAGACGCCGCCGAGGAGCGTATCCTCGACGCGCTGCTGCCGCGCGTGCATCAGCCGCAAACCGGCTTCTTCGCCGGCGAACCGGCGGTCGAGGACAAGCATGAGGACGGCGCCACCCGGCAGAAATTCCGCAAGATGCTGCGCGAGGGCAAGTTCGACGACAAAGAGATCGAACTGGAAATCGCCGCCCCCATCGCCCAGATGAACGTGATGGCGCCGCCGGGGATGGAGGATTTCGCCAGCCAGCTGCAGGGCATGTTCCAGGGCCTGGGCGCGGGCAAGAAGCAGGCCGCCAAGATGAAGGTGGCCGACGCCTTCAAGCAATTGGTCGACGAAGAGGCGGCCAAGCTGGTCAACGAGGAAGAGCTGAAGGCGGAAGCGTTGAAGAACGTCGAGCAGAACGGCATCGTGTTCCTCGATGAAATCGACAAGGTCACCAGCCGCGGCGAAGGCCAGGGTGGCGCCGACGTGTCGCGCGCCGGCGTGCAGCGCGACCTGCTGCCGCTGGTGGAGGGCACCACCGTGTCCACCAAGTACGGAATGGTGAAGACCGACCACATCCTGTTCATCGCCTCCGGCGCCTTCCAGTTGTCCAAGCCGTCGGACCTGATTCCGGAGCTGCAGGGCCGGCTGCCGATCCGCGTCGAGCTGTCGTCGCTGTCGGTGGACGATTTCAAGGCGATCCTGACCAGCACCAACGCCTGCCTGACGCGCCAATACCAGGCGCTGCTGGCTACCGAGGGCGTGGAGCTGGCGTTCGAAGAGTCCGGCATCCAGCGTCTGGCCGAGATCGCCTGGCAGGTCAACGAGAAAACCGAGAACATCGGCGCGCGCCGCCTGTACACGGTGATGGAAAAGCTGCTGGAGGAGGTGGCTTTCGACGCCAAGTCCGGCGAGCGCAAGATCGACGGCGCGTATGTGGACTGCAAGCTGGGCGAAGTGGCCGAGCGCGAAGATCTGGCGCGCTACGTGCTGTGACGTGGGTTGGCTTCTTTCCCCGGTGGAGAGAAGCCAATCTATATATAAGGTATAACGGCGGCCCGAAAGGACCGCCGTTTCGCTTTATGCCGATTGTTCCAGCTTGCCGCCCGCCGGCGCCATCGGCTCGAAAGCCTCCGGGTGCTGTTTCAGGTACCAGTCCTTCACCTCGTCATGGCTCAGGTTCAGGAAGCGGTTGACGCCGGGCAGCAGCAGCATCGGCGGCACCGTCAGCAGGTGGAACAGGGCGAAGAACAGATAGACCTCATCCAGCGACCAGCGCGCCAGCAGGATGCCGGCCAGCGCCGGCCCCAGCATGCCGCCCAGCTTGGCCACCAGCACATTGATCGCCGACACCCGCGCGCGATAGGGCTCCGGCACCGCCAGCGTGCGATGGGTCTGGCCGATCAGCATGGTGATCGACAGCAGCGCGCCTTCGATGCCGAACATTGCCAGCATCACCAGCGGATGATCGGTCAACGCCACCACCAGGAATACCGCGCCGAGCGCCCACATCGCGAAAGCGCGGGCGCGCGGCCGGCTACAGTGCAGCAGCAGGCGGTGCGTCAGCCACAGCGAGCCGACCAGCAGGCCGCCGCTGACCGCCGCCTCGCAGGCGCCCAGCCAGAACGCCGGCAGGCCCAATTGATGCAGCTTGATCGGCAGCAGCGTCACCACCATCGGGAAGTAGGCGGTCATCACCAGCAAGCCCCACAGCGCCCAGCGGCGCTCCAGCGGAATGCGCCAGCGCACGCGCAGGCCGCTGCGGATCTGTTCGATGAAGCTTTCCGCCCGGACATCCGCCAAGCTGCGCGCCGGCAACCGGATGCGCAAGGCGCCGACGGCGGCGATGGCCAGCAGCAGCGTATAGCTGCCCAGCGCCATCCAGGCCGGCGCCACCGCCATCAGGCTGCCGCCTATGACCGGGCCGATCAGGTTGCCTACCGATTGCGAGCTTTTCTGCATCGACAGCGCGTCGGACAGCCGGTTTGCCGGCACCAGCTCGGCGGCGATGCTCAACATGGAAGGAATTACGATGGCCCAGGCGAACATGGCCATCGATTCGCTGGCCACCACCCACGCCAATCTATAGAAGTGGAACCACGCCATCGCCGCCAGCGCCAGGCCGGACAGCATCGCCAGCAGGATGCCGCCGGCGATGACGCGGTTTTTCGGGAAGCGGTCGCCCAGCGGCGCGGTCAGCGGCAGCGCCACCAGCATCACCAGCGCGGTCAGCGTGCTGAACCAGGCCATGTCGCGGGCGCCGCCCATCGACACCACCCACCAACTGATGCTGACATAGCCGGCGCCCATCGCCAGCCCGCTCAAGACGTCGCTGAGCATCAGCAGATGGAAACCGGGAGGCAGGCCATTCAGTCGTTGTCGTAGGGAAGTCTGCATGGCGCGCTCCGGTGGGGAAGGCATTTGATCCTATCACGAAATGACATTGTCACGCCAATGCGCGAGGCGTTCGCGATTTCTGACGGCAAGAATGAAAATTCGGCAGGTTTTGGAGGATTTTCCAAAGTTATCTATTCAGCCAATCACGGCGGCAGGCGGGTTTTCAGCGGATTTTTCGGAGGCTCAATAAAAATGCAAACTGCCTATTTGAATGAAAATCAACGACTTGCCGATAATTCTGTAAAATTCTTCAACTTTTCTCAAAAAAGCGGTTGACCGAGGGGGAGGGCGCAGGTATAGTTCGTCTCCTCAGCTGACGCAGCGAACGAAACAGCGGAAACGAAACGGTTCCGCTGATGGCGACGCAGCGATCGGCACCGCTCTTTAACAGACAGAATAACCGATAGGTGTAAGTGTTTGGCGAAAGCCAAAAACTTGCACTGCAAGAGACAAGAGATACTTGTTTATTTCTTTGAACTTGCGTGCCAGAAAATTTGCTATGAGATTGAACTGAAGAGTTTGATCCTGGCTCAGATTGAACGCTGGCGGCATGCTTTACACATGCAAGTCGAACGGTAACAGGGTGCTTGCACCGCTGACGAGTGGCGAACGGGTGAGTAACGCATCGGAATGTACCGTGTAATGGGGGATAGCTCGGCGAAAGCCGGATTAATACCGCATACGCCCTGAGGGGGAAAGTGGGGGACCGTAAGGCCTCACGTTATACGAGCAGCCGATGTCTGATTAGCTAGTTGGTGAGGTAAGAGCTCACCAAGGCGACGATCAGTAGCGGGTCTGAGAGGATGATCCGCCACACTGGGACTGAGACACGGCCCAGACTCCTACGGGAGGCAGCAGTGGGGAATTTTGGACAATGGGCGCAAGCCTGATCCAGCCATGCCGCGTGTCTGAAGAAGGCCTTCGGGTTGTAAAGGACTTTTGTTCGGGAGGAAATCCCGCTGGTTAATACCTGGCGGGGATGACAGTACCGGAAGAATAAGCACCGGCTAACTACGTGCCAGCAGCCGCGGTAATACGTAGGGTGCAAGCGTTAATCGGAATTACTGGGCGTAAAGCGTGCGCAGGCGGTTTTGCAAGTCTGATGTGAAAGCCCCGGGCTCAACCTGGGAACGGCATTGGAGACTGCAAGACTAGAGTGCGTCAGAGGGGGGTAGAATTCCGCGTGTAGCAGTGAAATGCGTAGAGATGCGGAGGAATACCGATGGCGAAGGCAGCCCCCTGGGATGACACTGACGCTCATGCACGAAAGCGTGGGGAGCAAACAGGATTAGATACCCTGGTAGTCCACGCCCTAAACGATGTCAATTAGCTGTTGGGGGTTTGAATCCTTGGTAGCGTAGCTAACGCGTGAAATTGACCGCCTGGGGAGTACGGCCGCAAGGTTAAAACTCAAAGGAATTGACGGGGACCCGCACAAGCGGTGGATGATGTGGATTAATTCGATGCAACGCGAAAAACCTTACCTGCTCTTGACATGTACGGAACTTGGTAGAGATATCTTGGTGCCCGAAAGGGAGCCGTAACACAGGTGCTGCATGGCTGTCGTCAGCTCGTGTCGTGAGATGTTGGGTTAAGTCCCGCAACGAGCGCAACCCTTGTCATTAGTTGCCATCATTTAGTTGGGCACTCTAATGAGACTGCCGGTGACAAACCGGAGGAAGGTGGGGATGACGTCAAGTCCTCATGGCCCTTATGAGCAGGGCTTCACACGTCATACAATGGTCGGTACAGAGGGTCGCTAAGCCGCGAGGTGGTGCCAATCTCATAAAACCGATCGTAGTCCGGATCGCACTCTGCAACTCGAGTGCGTGAAGTCGGAATCGCTAGTAATCGCAGATCAGCATGCTGCGGTGAATACGTTCCCGGGTCTTGTACACACCGCCCGTCACACCATGGGAGTGAGTTTCACCAGAAGTGGGTAGGCTAACCGCAAGGAGGCCGCTTACCACGGTGGGATTCATGACTGGGGTGAAGTCGTAACAAGGTAGCCGTAGGGGAACCTGCGGCTGGATCACCTCCTTTCTAGAGAAGGCGATCGCCAAGCACTTACAGCCTATCGGTTATTCGCGTTAAGGGCAGCTGGATCGAAGAGATTCAGTGCTGAGAAGTTGACTGGGTTTGTAGCTCAGCTGGTTAGAGCACTGTGTTGATAACGCAGGGGTCGTAGGTTCGAGTCCTACCAGACCCACCAGTTGGGGGATTAGCTCAGTTGGGAGAGCACCTGCTTTGCAAGCAGGGGGTCGTCGGTTCGATCCCGTCATCCTCCACCACTTACAGTGCAAACAAAAACGAACTTGATCGAGTTTGATTCTGTTTGCGTTGTTCGCGTGCAGCGAAAGCTGCTCAGCAATACGCCCGATCTTTAACAAACTGAAGAAGCCGAATATATTAAGACGGCGAAACAAACAGCGAGAGTTAAGTCTTTCGTTGAATGAATCGTCATCTTGGGTATTTGATTGTATCAAAGGCTGCGTCGCCATATCAAAAGGGGCGGTGCAGTCGTCGCACAAACACACTTGTTGTTTTAGTGGCTTAGGCTGCTGAAATGATAGGGTCAAGCGACTAAGTGCATCTGGTGGATGCCTTGGCGATCACAGGCGATGAAGGACGTGTAAGCCTGCGAAAAGCGCGGGGGAGCTGGCAATAGAGCTTTGATCCCGCGATATCCGAATGGGGAAACCCGGCCCTTAGGGGTCATCCCTGACTGAATACATAGGTCAGAGGAAGCGAACTCAGCGAACTGAAACATCTAAGTAGCTGAAGGAAAAGAAATCAACCGAGATTCCGTAAGTAGTGGCGAGCGAACGCGGAACAGCCTGTATGTGATAGAGATTGCGTTAGTGGAAGGTTCATGGAAAGGACCGCCGTAGTGGGTGATAGCCCCGTACACGAAAACGCATTCTTGGTACTAAGCATACGAGAAGTAGGGCGGGACACGCGAAATCCTGTCTGAATATGGGGGGACCATCCTCCAAGGCTAAATACTCGTGATCGACCGATAGTGAACCAGTACCGTGAGGGAAAGGCGAAAAGAACCCCGGGAGGGGAGTGAAATAGAACCTGAAACCGGATGCATACAAACAGTGGGAGCGGACTTGTTCCGTGACTGCGTACCTTTTGTATAATGGGTCAGCGACTTACGTTCAGTAGCAAGCTTAACCGAATAGGGGAGGCGTAGGGAAACCGAGTCCGAATAGGGCGCTTTAGTTGCTGGGCGTAGACCCGAAACCGAGTGATCTATCCATGGCCAGGATGAAGGTGCGGTAACACGCACTGGAGGTCCGAACCCACTAGTGTTGCAAAACTAGGGGATGAGCTGTGGATAGGGGTGAAAGGCTAAACAAACTCGGAGATAGCTGGTTCTCCCCGAAAACTATTTAGGTAGTGCCTCATGTATCACTTCCGGGGGTAAAGCACTGTTATGGCTAGGGGGTCATTGCGATTTACCAAACCATGGCAAACTCTGAATACCGGAAAGTGCAAGCATGGGAGACAGACGGTGGGTGCTAACGTCCATCGTCAAGAGGGAAACAACCCAGACCGCCAGCTAAGGTCCCAAATGATCAGTTAAGTGGTAAACGAAGTGGGAAGGCATAGACAGCCAGGATGTTGGCTTAGAAGCAGCCATCATTTAAAGAAAGCGTAATAGCTCACTGGTCGAGTCGTCCTGCGCGGAAGATGTAACGGGGCTCAAACTGATAACCGAAGCTGCGGATGGGCGCGTAAGCGTCCGTGGTAGGGGAGCGTTCTGTAGGTCTGTGAAGGTGTCTCGTAAGGGATGCTGGAGATATCAGAAGTGCGAATGCTGACATGAGTAGCGATAAAGCGGGTGAAAAGCCCGCTCGCCGAAAGCCCAAGGTTTCCTACGCAACGTTCATCGGCGTAGGGTGAGTCGGCCCCTAAGGCGAGGCTGAAAAGCGTAGTCGATGGGAAACGGGTTAAAATTCCCGTACTTTTGTGCAGTGCGATGTGGGGACGGAGAAGGTTAGGTCAGCAGACTGTTGGAATAGTCTGTTCAAGCCGGTAGGCGTGAAGAGTAGGCAAATCCGCTCTTCTTTAACGCCGAGACGTGATAACGAGGGTCTACGGACCTGAAGTGACTGATACCACGCTTCCAGGAAAAGCCACTAAGCTTCAGCTGCACAAGAACCGTACCGCAAACCGACACAGGTGGGCAGGATGAGAATTCTAAGGCGCTTGAGAGAACTCAGGAGAAGGAACTCGGCAAATTGATACCGTAACTTCGGGAGAAGGTATGCCTGTTGAGGTGTAGGACTTCGCGTCCGAAGCTTTGACAGGTCGCAGAGAATCGGTGGCTGCGACTGTTTAACAAAAACACAGCACTGTGCCAACACGAAAGTGGACGTATACGGTGTGACGCCTGCCCGGTGCTGGAAGGTTAAGTGATGGGGTGCAAGCTCTTGATCGAAGCCCCAGTAAACGGCGGCCGTAACTATAACGGTCCTAAGGTAGCGAAATTCCTTGTCGGGTAAGTTCCGACCCGCACGAATGGCGTAACGATGGCCACACTGTCTCCTCCTGAGACTCAGCGAAGTTGAAGTGTTTGTGAAGATGCAATCTACCCGCTGCTAGACGGAAAGACCCCGTGAACCTTTACTGTAGCTTTGCATTGGACTTTGAAGTGGTTTGTGTAGGATAGGTGGGAGGCTTTGAAGCCAGGACGCTAGTTCTGGTGGAGCCGACCTTGAAATACCACCCTGACCCCTTTGAGGTTCTAACCTTGGTCCGTGATCCGGATTGGGGACAGTGCATGGTAGGCAGTTTGACTGGGGCGGTCTCCTCCCAAAGTGTAACGGAGGAGTTCGAAGGTTACCTAGGTACGGTCGGAAATCGTGCTGATAGTGCAATGGCAAAAGGTAGCTTAACTGCGAGACCGACAAGTCGAGCAGGTGCGAAAGCAGGACATAGTGATCCGGTGGTTCTGAATGGAAGGGCCATCGCTCAACGGATAAAAGGTACTCCGGGGATAACAGGCTGATACCGCCCAAGAGTTCACATCGACGGCGGTGTTTGGCACCTCGATGTCGGCTCATCACATCCTGGGGCTGTAGCCGGTCCCAAGGGTATGGCTGTTCGCCATTTAAAGTGGTACGTGAGCTGGGTTCAAAACGTCGTGAGACAGTTTGGTCCCTATCTGCAGTGGGCGTTGGAAGTTTGACGGGGGCTGCTCCTAGTACGAGAGGACCGGAGTGGACGAACCTCTGGTGTACCGGTTGTCACGCCAGTGGCATCGCCGGGTAGCTAAGTTCGGAAGAGATAACCGCTGAAAGCATCTAAGCGGGAAACTTGCCTGAAGATGAGACTTCCCTGGAGGCTTGACCTCCCTGAAGAGTCGTTCGAGACCAGGACGTTGATAGGTCGGGTGTGGAAGCGCTGTGAGGCGTGAAGCTAACCGATACTAATTGCTCGTGAGGCTTGATCCTATCATTTGAGTGGCTTGGGAAACTGAGACACAAGAGAGTGGATGTGCGACGTACGTCAAATACCGAATATATGCGAATCTGTCTGAGAGACGGGTTCGGGCTTCTTTAAGTTTGTACAGTTTATGTCTGGTGGCCATAGCGAGGTGGTCCCACGCCTTCCCATCCCGAACAGGACCGTGAAACGCCTTAGCGCCGATGATAGTGTGGCATTCGCCATGTGAAAGTAGGACACCGCCAGACGCCCCATACAGAACCCCAGCTCGATGAGCTGGGGTTTCTGCGTTTCTGCCCCGCCCGCCGGGCGGCGCCGTTTCGGCCTTGCCATGAAAAACCCCGCCAGTTGCCTGGCGGGGTTTTTGTTGGGCGGAGGCCTGAGATGCTTACAAGCCTACCCACTTGCCTTGCTTCAGTTGATACAGCGATACCGTCGCCTGCTGGATGTCGCCCTTGGCGTCGAACTTCACCGGGCCGGTGACGCCCTGGTAATCGGTCTTGGCGACTTCCGGCAGGTATTTGGCCGGATCGGCGGAGCCGGCGCGCTTCATCGCCGCGATCAGCACCTTGGCGGCATCGTAGTTGTACGGCGCGTAGGCCTGGATTTCGGTCTGGAATTGCTGCTTGAACTTCTGGTTGAAGTCGGCGTAGCCGGGCAGTTTTTCCTTGGGCAGTCCGGCGCTGGAGGCATAGGCGCCTTCGGCGCTGCCGCCGCCCAGTTTGGCGAATTCCGGCGTGTTGACGCCGTCGGCGCCCATGAAGGCCGCCTTGATGCCGAGCTTGCCCATCTGCTTGACCATCGGGCCGGCCTGGGCATCCATGCCGCCGTAGAACAGCAGATCGGGCTTTTCTCCCTTGATCGAGGTGAGCACCGCCATGAAGTCGGTGGCGCTATTGGTGGTGAACTCGCGCTTCACCACTTTGCCGCCGGCCTGTTCCACCGCTTTGGCGAAGTCATCCGCCAGGCCCTGGCCGTAGGTGGTGCGGTCATCGATCACCGCCACGCGCTTGGCGCCCAGCTTGCCCACCGCGTACTTGGCCAGCGCTTCGCCTTGCTGCTGGTCGTTGGCGATCAGGCGGAAGGTGTTGCGATAGCCTTGCTGGGTGAAGGACGGGCTGGTGACCGAGCCGGAAATCATCGGGATGCCGGCGTCGGAGTAAATGCGGGACGCGGGGATGGCCGCGCCGGAAGTCAGGTGGCCGACGATGCCGGCCACCTTGGCGTCCACCATCCGCTGCGCGACTTGGGTGGCTACCTTGGGATCGGCCTGGTCGTCTTCCGACACCACTTCGAAGCTGGCCGGCTTGCCGTCCAGCACCAGTTTTTCGGCATTGGCTTCCTGTACCGCCAGCTTGACGCCGTCGTCGGCGTCGCGGCCCCAGTGGGCGAACGGGCCGGTCAGCGGATTGGCGGTGCCGATCTTGACGACGATCTTGTCTTCGGCGGCCTTGTCGTTGGATGAAGTCTGGCCGGCAGGCTTGTTGCAGGCGGCGACGCCGGCTACCAGCGCGCACAGCAGCAGGCTGTGTCGGGTTTGCATGATGAATCTCCTGATGTTCTCTTTGTTTATTTTGATAGTGTCGCCAATGCTATGGCGTGAGCTTACTGTGTCGATTGGCCATGGGTTTGTCAATCGGCGCGGCGGCAGGATCTGCCGCGAATGCGGCCGTCCACGTCGTGGAATGCGCGCAGACGCGCGGATTCGACGATTTCGTAATGCGCGCGCCGGGATGGAAAAAGCCCGCCGGAGAGGGCGGGCTTGGATGGCGCGGGCGAGGCTTATTGCCGTTTGGGCGCTTGCCAGCCGCCGCCCAGCGCCTTGTACACGCCTATCGTGGTATTGAGGCGGTCCAGCTTGGCGCTGACCAGGTTCAGCTCGGCTTGGAAGCTGTTGCGCTGCGCGTCCAGGACGTCCAGATAGCTGGAGTAGCCGTTGTCGTAGCGCAGGCCGGCCAGTTTCAGCGTGCGGTTGAGCGCGGCGAGCTGGGTGGTTTGCGCCTGCACGATGTCGCGCGCGGCGCTGTTGGCGGCCAGCGAGTCCAGCGCGTCCTTGAACGCCGACTGCACCGACTTCTGGTACTGCGCCAGCGCCTGCTTCTGCCCGGCGCTGGCGGCATCCACGCCATAGCCGGTGGCGCCGAAGTTGAAGATCGGCGCGGCCAGGTTGGCGGCGAAGCCCCAGGTGCGGGCCGGGCCGGTGAACAGGCCGTCCAGCGACAGGCTTTGCGAGCCCAACGCCCCGGTCAGGTTGATGCTGGGGAAGTAGGCGGCCTTGGCCACGCCGATGCGGGCGTTGGCGGCGATCAGCTGCTGCTCGCTGGAGGCGACGTCGGGGCGGCGCTCCAGCAGGCTGGCGGGCAGGTCGGCCGGCACGTCGGGCGGGCTGGCCAGGCTGTTGATGTCCTTGCCGCGCGTGAGATCGCCGCTGGCCAGCTGTTTGGGGCTGTGGCCCAGCAGCACGCCCAGCGCGGTTTCGGTCTGTTCCAGCGAGCGGGCGATCTGCGGCACCGAGGCGCGCGCCGCGGCGGCTTCCGCTTCGGCCTGGCGCTGGTCCAGCTCGGAAATCAGGCCGCCGTGAAAGCGCTTGGTCTGCAGTTTCAGCGATTCCTCGCGGCTTTGCAGCGTGCGTTTGGCGATGTCCAGCTGGGCGTCCAGCGCCCGCAGCTGGAAGTAGGTTTGCGCTACCTGGGCCGTCAGCGCCAGCTGGGCGGCGTCGCGGTCGTAGCGGCTGGCGATGTAGCCGGCGCGCGCCGCTTCGTTGCTGCGGCGCAGCTTGCCCCACAGGTCCAGTTCCCAGGCGGCGGTCAGGTTGGCCGCGCGCACGTCGTTGACCAGCGGGGTGCCGGGGCTGGTGGTGAGGGCCGAGGTGCGGCCGCTCTGGTAGCCGGCATTGGCGCCGAGCGAGGGCAGCAGCGCCGCGCGGGCGATGCCGGCCTGGGCGGCGGCCTGTTCGACGCGGGCGGCGGCGGCCTGCAGGTCGAGGTTGCTCTTCACGGCCTCCTCGATCAGCTGGTTCAGCGCCGGGTCGTCGAAACGCTGCCACCAGTCGGCGTCCAGCGCCGGCGCCTGGGCGCCGGCCTGGGCCGCGGGCAGCTCGACCTTGGGCCGGCTGTAGTCGGGACCGACCGCGCAGGCGGATACGGCCAGCGCGACGGCGACGGGAATCAGGGCGCGCTTAAGCATCTGAGTTCTCTCCTGCCTCAACCGCCGGTTGAGGTTTTTTCTTGCCGAACTTCATGATCAGGATGAAGAACAGCGGGATGAAGAAGGTGGCGATGAAGGTGGCGGCCAGCATGCCGCCGATCACGCCGGTGCCGATCGAGTGGCGGCTGGCGGAGCCGGCGCCGCTGGAAATGGCCAGCGGCACGCAACCCAGCACGAAGGCGAGCGAGGTCATCACGATGGGACGGAAGCGCAGCCGGGCCGCTTCCAGCGCCGCTTCCATCGCCTCCATGCCTTCTTCCATCTTCTGCACCGCGAACTCCACGATCAGGATGGCGTTCTTGGCCGACAGGCCGATCAGCGTCACCAGCGCCACCTGGAAGTACACGTCGTTGGCCAGGCCGCGCAGCCAGTTGGCCATCAGCGCGCCGAACACCGCGAACGGCACCGCCATCAGCACCGAGATCGGCAGGCTCCAGCGCTCGTATTGCGCCGCCAGGATCAGGAACACCATGATCATGCCGAAGCCGAACACCAGGGCGGACGAGCCGCTGGTGGACTTTTCCTGGAAGGCCGAGCCGGTCCAGGCCAGGCTATAGCCCGCGGGCAGCGTTTCCTTGGCGACTTCCTCCAGCGCGGTCAGCGCCTGGCCCGAGCTGTAGCCCGGCGCCGGGCCGCCCACCAGCTTGGCCGCCGGGAACACGTTGAAGCGTTCCAGCGTTTCCGGGCCGGTGGTTTGCTGGATGTTCACCAGCGCGGTCAGCGGGATCATCTGGCCGGTCTGCGAGCGCACGTAGACGTTGCGCAGGTCGTCCACCTTGGTGCGGAACGGCGCCTCCGACTGCAGCTGCACGCGGAAGGTGCGGCCGAACTTGTTGAAGTCGTTGACGTACAGCGCGCCGAAGGTGCTCTGCATGGTGTCGAACACGCTGTTGATCGGCACGCCCAGCGCCTTGGCCTTGTCGCGGTCCAGTTGGACGAAGACTTGCGGCACGCTGGCGGAGAAGGTGGTTTGCACGCCCTTCAGTTCCGGCCGTTTGGCGGCGGCGGCCACCATTTTCTTGGTGACTTCGCCCAGCGCGGTCGGGGTGCCGCCGGCGCGGTCCTGCACATAGGCTTCGAAGCCGCCGGTGTTGGACATGCCGGAGATCGGCGGCGGGTTGAAGGCCAGCACGATGCCGTCGCTGATGCCCATCATGCCCTTGCCGAACACGTCCTTGACCACGGCTTGCGCCGACAGCTGCGGATCTTTGCGTTGATCCCAGGGCTTGAGCACGATGAAGGACACGCCGGCGTTGGTCTTGTTGCCGCCAGACAGGATGTCGAAGCCGGCGAAAGTCATCCGGTCCTGCACCGCCGGGTTCTTGGCCATCATGGCGTCCAGCTTGTCCATGCTGGCGGCGGTGCGGGTCAGCGACGCGCCGTCAGGCAGGAAGGCCGCGGCCAGGATGTAGCCCTGGTCCTCGTCCGGCGCCAGGCTGGACGGGATGATGCGGAACAGGCCGGCGGAAGCGGCGATCAGGCCGCCGAACAGCAGCACCGCCAGCAGCGCGCGCTTGTTGATGAAGGCCACGCCGTTGGTGTAGCGGCTGGTCAGGCGGTCGAACCAATTGTTGAACCAGGTGAAGAAGCGGTTCGGGTGCTGGTGCTCGGCCTTCAGGATCAGCGCGCACAGCGCCGGAGTCAGCGTCAGCGCGACGATGCCGGAAATCACCACCGATACCGCGATGGTCATGGCGAACTGCTTGTACATCTGGCCGGCGATGCCGCCCAGGAAGGCCACCGGGATGAATACCGAGCACAGCACCAGCACGATGGCCACCAGCGCGCCGGACACTTCCTGCATCGCTTTCAGGCTGGCCTCGCGCGGCGACAAGCCTTCCTGCGTCATCAGGCGCTCGACGTTTTCCAGCACCACGATGGCGTCGTCCACCACGATGCCGATGGCCAGCACCAGGCCGAACAGCGTCAGCGTGTTGATGGTGAAGCCGAACGCGTACATGCCGGCGAAGGCGCCGACGATGGACACCGGCACCGCCAGGCAGGGAATCAGCGTGGCGCGCCAGTTCTGCAGGAACAGGAACACCACCAGGAATACCAGCACCATGGCTTCGGCCAGCGTCTTGTACACCTCTTCGATCGATACTTCGACGAACTTGGTGGTGTCGTACGGGATGCCGTAGGACAGGCCGGTCGGGAAGCTCTTGGACAGGCGCAGCATTTCGGTTTCCACCGCCTGCGCGGTGGCCAGCTGGTTGGCGCCCGGCGCCAGGAAGATGCCGATCGGGATGGTGGCCTTGCCGTTGTGCTTGCCGTGGAAGTCATAGGACAGCGCGCCCAGCTCGACGCGGGCCACATCCTTCAGCTTCACCGCGGAGCCGTCCGGATTGGCGCGCACGATGATGTTTTCGAACTCTTCCGGCTCGGACAGGCGGCCCTTGGTGGTCACCGTGTAGGTGAAGTCCAGCTTCTGCGGCGTCGGTTCGGCGCCCAGCTTGCCGGCGGCGAACTGCGAGTTCTGCTCGCGGATGGCGGCGGCCACGTCGCTGGGGGTCAGCTTCAGCTGCGCCAGCTTGTCCGGCTTCAGCCAAATCCGCATCGAGTAGTCCTGGCCGGCGAAGTTGACCACATCGCCCACGCCCTGCACCCGCTTCAGCTCGTCCACCACGTTGAGCAGCGCGTAGTTGCTGATGAACAGCGTGTCATGGCTGTTGTCGGGCGAGAACAGCGACACCACCTGCAAGATGGTGGCCGATTTCTTGCGGACGTTGACGCCCTGGCGGCGCACCTCCTCCGGCAGCTGCGACAGCACCGACTGCACGCGGTTGTTGACGTTGATGGTCGCCTGGTCGGGGTTGGTGCCGATCTTGAACGACACGGTCAGCGACAGCGTGCCGTTGCTGGCGCTGTTGGACTGCACGTAGAGCATGTCGTCCACGCCGTTGATCGCCTGTTCCAGCGGCGCGGCCACGGTGTTGGCGATCACTTCGGCGGAAGCGCCCGGATAGCTGGCGGTGACGTTCACCACCGGCGGCACGATTTCAGGGTACTGCTGGATGGGCAGCGCCTTGATGGCGGCCAGGCCCGCCAGCATGATCACGATCGAGATCACGCTGGCGAAGATGGGTCGCCGGATGAAGAAAGCGGAAAACATAAATCAGATTCCCCCTGCGATTACTGGGCCGCTGCCGCGGGCGCGCTGGCGTCCGCCTGGAACGGATGCGGTTTCACGTCGGCGCCCGGGCGCAGCTTGATGATGTTGTCGACTACCACCTGGTCGCCGGCCTTCAGGCCCTGCTCGACCAGCACGCTCAGGCCGACTTCCTGCGATACCGTGATCGGGCGCGGCTGCGCCTTGCCTTCCGGCCCCACCACCCACACCATCTTGCCTTGCTGGGTGGTCAGCACCGCCCGCTGCGGCACGGTGATGGCGGCGGTGCGCACCGCGCCGTTCAGCTGCACGCGGACGAACTGGCCGGGCAGGATGCCGCCTTGCGGATTGGCGAAGCTGGCGCGCGAACGGATGGTGCCGGTATTGGTGTCGACCAGGCTGTCGGTGAAGTTCAGGTGGCCGGTCTTGCCGTAGACGCTGCCGTCCGGCAGCTTCAGCTGCACTTCGAAGCCGCCGCCATTGGCCAGCTTCAGCTTGCCGGCGTGCTGCATCTTGCGCAGCGCCAGCATGTCGCCGTCGGACATGCTGAAGTTGACGTAGATCGGGTCCAGCTGCGAGATCTTGGTCAAGAGGCTGGCGTCGGCGCTGGTGGCCACCAGGCTGCCCTCGGAGCGGGCTTCCTGGCTGGTGATGCCGGAAATCGGTGCGGTGACGCGGGTGTAGCCCAGATTGATCTGCGCCTGCTCCAGTTGCGCCTGGGCGGAGGCCACTTGCGCCTTGGCGGCGTTGAAGGCGGCCACCGCGTCGTCGCGGTCTTTCTGGCTGACGGCGTTTTCCTTGAACAGCGGCATTACCCGGTCGTAGTCCTGCTTGGTGCGCAGCAATTGCGCCTGCTGCACCTGCAGATTGCCCTTGGCCTGGTCCAGCGCCGCCTTGAACGGCTCCGGATCGATCTGGAACAGCAGGTCGCCGGCCTTCACCGGTTTGCCTTCGGCGTAAGCGCGTTTTTGCAGGATGCCGCCGACGCGGGCGCGCACCTCGACTTCGCGCGAGCCGGCCGCCTGGCCGACGAATTCATACGATACCGGCACGTCGGCCGGTTCGACCTTGATCACGGCCACCGGCACCGGCGGCATGGCGCCGGCCTTGGCGTCGGGCTTTTGTCCGCAGGCGGCCAGGCTGGCTGCCAGCGCGCCCAACAGCAGGCCGCGCGCGGCGCGCGGGAGAGTTGCAGTTCCTTGCATGGTATCGAATCCTCGAAAGCAAAATCGGGAAGGTAATCAAATGGATAGGGCTTCAGGGGATGGTCAGTCTGGATTGTCATAACCTGAAGCTTCGGTATTTTACATACATACGCGTCTGTATGTAAAATGCTATAATGTCTCGGATATGTAAAAACGCAGCGGTTTGGGCAACAAAGAACCGTTAAAATTCATACTAGTACTAAGAGCGAAGAATGATGGATGGCACGGAAAACACGTGAAGAGGCCGAGCAGACCCGCCAGCTGCTGCTGGATGCCGCCGAGCGGCTGTTCAGCGAGCAGGGCGTGTCGCGCACCTCGCTGGCGGAAATCGCCACCGCGGCGGGTCTGACCCGCGGCGCGGTGTACTGGCATTTCCAGAACAAGCTGGACCTGTACCGCGCGATGCTGGACCGGGTTTCGCCGTCTTTCGACGATATGCGCGAGCAACTGTTGCGAACCGCCGACACCGATCCGGCGCGGGCGCTGTGGGAGCACAGCCACCGCCTGCTGGCGCTGATCGAGCATAATCCGCAGGTGCGGCGCATCCTGCTGATCCTGTTTTTGCGCAGCGAGCACGTCGGCGAGCTAGAGCCTATCCACGAGGAGTGCGTGGCGCACATGCACGAGGCGCGCGGCTTGCTGAGCCATGTGGTGCAGGTGGCCAAGGACAGGGGGCAGGCGTATGCCTGCGTCGAGCCGGAAGAGGCGGCGACGGTGGTGCAGGCGCTGCACGACGGCCTGATGCACAAGCTGGTGATAGAGCAGCCGGGGCCGGACGCCATGCTGGCGGCCAGCCGCTTGTTGCAATATTTGTACCGCGGCATCTTCACGCCTGAAATCATGGAACAACTTACCACCTGAGCGCGCGGCGGCGCTATAATTGCGCTTTTTTCTCAAGCCACTAGCGCAGCCGTCTTGGTCTGGCATCGCCTTGGTGGCGCCATGGTTTTCATGTCCCACGCAATCGAAATCGAGGCCGTCAGCAAACGCTACGGCCAGCTGCAGGCGCTGGATAAGGTGAGCTTCACCGTCGAGCCCGGCGAATTCTTCGCGCTGCTCGGCCCCAACGGCGCCGGCAAGACCACGCTGATCTCGGCGCTGGCCGGCTTGGCGCGCCCCGACAGCGGCCGCATCCGGGTGATGGGCCACGACGTGGTGCGCGATTTCAAGCAAGCGCGGCGCGCCCTGGGCGTGGTGCCGCAGGAGCTGGTGTTCGACCCCTTCCTGTCGGTGCGCGAAACGCTGCGCTTCCAATCGGGCTACTTCGGCCTGTCCCGCAACGACGCCTGGATCGACGAGCTGCTGTTCAAACTGGGCCTGGCCGACAAGGCCGACAGCAATATGCGCGCGCTGTCCGGCGGCATGAAGCGCCGCGTGATGGTGGCGCAGGCGCTGGTGCACCGTCCGCCGGTGATCGTGCTGGACGAACCCACCGCCGGCGTCGACGTCGAGCTGCGCCAGAGCCTGTGGGTGTTCGTGCAGGAGCTGAACCGCGCCGGCCACGCCATCGTGCTGACCACCCATTACCTGGAAGAAGCCGAAACGCTGTGCTCGCGCATCGCCATGCTGAAGAAGGGCAAGCTGCTGGCGCTGGAAAGCAAGGACAAGCTGCTGGCCCACAGCGCGCGCCGCGAAGTGGCGGTGAAGCTGTCCGGCGCGCTGCCCGACAGCCTGCTGCCGCGCAAGCTGCGCGACGAGGATGGCCGGGTGGTGCTGCAACTGGCCGAGCTGGCCGAACTGGAAACGGTGCTGGCCACCTTGCGCCAGGCCGGCGTCGACGTGCGCGAATTGAACGTGGTGGAGGCGGACCTGGAAAGCGTGTTCGTCAAGATGATGAACGGGAGCGCGGCATGATAGGTTTTCTCACCCTGTTCAAGAAGGAGCTGGTGCGTTTCTGGAAGGTATCGTTCCAGACCGTGGCCGCCCCGGTGCTGACCGCGCTGATGTACCAGCTGATCTTCGCCCACGTGCTGTCCAAGCACGTCGAGGCCTATCCCGGCGTCGGCTACACCGCTTTTCTGATTCCCGGCCTGGCGATGATGTCGATGGCGCAGAACGCCTTCGCCAACAGCTCCTCCAGCCTGATCCAGTCCAAGATCACCGGCAACATCGTGTTCCTGATGCTGCCGCCGCTGACCGCGCCGGAGTTCTTCCTTGCCTACCTGCTGGCCTCGGTGGTGCGCGGCCTGGCGGTGGGCGCCGGCGTGCTGCTGGTCACCGCCTGGTTCGGCCTGCCGTTGCCGGCCCAGCCGCTGTGGGCGGTGCTGTTCGCGGTGCTGGGCTGCGGCGTGCTGGGCACGCTGGGCGTGATCGCCGGCATCTGGGCGGAGAAATTCGACCAGCTGGCCGCCTTCCAGAATTTCCTGATCATGCCGCTGACTTTCCTGTCCGGCGTGTTCTATTCCATCAACAGCCTGCCGTCGTTCTGGTACGCCGTGTCGCACGCCAACCCGGTGTTCTACATGATAGACGGCTTCCGCTACGGCTTTTTCGGCCAGGCCGACGTCAGCCCTTGGCTGTCCGCCGGCGTGGTGGGCGGCAGCTTCGCCGCGCTGGTGTCTTTGGCCCTATGGCTGATCCACTCCGGCTACAAGCTGCGCCACTGAACATTATTCGCTCTGGATTCCCGCAATGACCGAACAGCAAGTCAAGCAATACATCGAGGCCGGCCTCGAATGCACTTACCTGAAAGTGGAGGGCGACGGCCACCACTTCTACGCCACCGTGGTTTCGGCCGCCTTCGAGGGCAAGCGCCTGATCGACCGCCACCGCATGGTGAAGGAAGTGATCGCCGCCCGCCTGGCCAGCAACGAAATCCACGCGCTCTCCATCGTCAAGGCGGCCACGCCGGACGAGTGGGCCAAACTGCAAGCTTGAAAGCCACACCATGGATAAACTGAAAATCATCGGCAACGGCCCGCTCAACGGCGAAATCCGCGTCTCCGGCGCCAAGAACGCCGCGCTGCCCATTCTGTGCGCCAGCCTGCTGACCGGCGACACCATGCGTTTCACCAACGTGCCGATGCTGCGCGACATCGCCACCACCCAGAAGCTGCTGCAGGGCATGGGCGTGCGGGTGATGACCGACAATGTCCACGAGATGGAGATCACCGCCGGCCAGCTGGACAGCCTGGTGGCGCCGTACGATCTGGTGAAGACCATGCGCGCGTCCATCCTGGTGCTGGGCCCGACGCTGGCGCGCTTCGGCGAAGCCACGGTCAGCTTGCCCGGCGGCTGCGCGATCGGCAGCCGTCCGGTCGACCAGCACATCAAGGGCCTGGTGGCGATGGGCGCCGAGGTGTCGATCGAGCACGGTTACGTGAAGGCGCGCGCCAAGCGCCTGCGCGGCGCCCGCGTGGTGATGGACATGGTCACCGTCGGCGGCACCGAGAACCTGCTGATGGCCGCCACCCTGGCCGAAGGCACCACCGTGCTGGAAAACGCCGCCCGCGAGCCGGAAGTGACCGACTTGGCCCACTGCCTGGTGGCGATGGGCGCCAAGATCTCCGGCATCGGCACCGACCGCCTGGTGATCGAGGGCGTCGAGCGCCTGCACGGCGCCGACTACTCGGTGATGCCGGACCGCATCGAGGCCGGCACCTTCCTGGTGGCAGGCGCGATGACCCGCGGCCACGTGGTGCTGAAGAACGCCGCGCCCAAGAGCATGGAAGCGGTGCTGGACAAGCTGCAGGAAACCGGCGCGCTGATCGAGTGCGGCGACGACTGGATCTCGCTGGACATGAAGCAGCGTCCGAAGGCCGTCAACTTCCGCACGCTGCCGTACCCGGCCTTCCCGACCGACATGCAGGCGCAGCTGATGACGCTGAACTGCGTGGCCGAAGGCGCCGGCGTGGTGACCGAGACTATCTTCGAGAACCGCTTCATGCACGTGCCGGAACTGAACCGCATGGGCGCCAACATCGAAGTGGAAGGCAACACCGCCATCGTCAAGGGCGTGGACAAGCTGTCCGGCGCCACCGTGATGGCCACCGACCTGCGCGCCTCCGCCAGCCTGGTGATCGCCGGCCTGGTGGCGGAAGGCGAAACCATCGTCGACCGGATCTACCACCTCGACCGCGGCTACGAGCATATCGAGAAGAAGCTGGGCGCCGTCGGCGCGCTGATCGAACGCATCAGCTGATCCGCCCCATTCGCGCAGACGAAAAAACGCCGCCTCCATCGGGAGCGCGGCGTTTTTCTTTGCCCGGAGCCGGGCGGGCGGCGGACTCAGGCTTTCTTGACGAATTCCGACTTCAGGCCCATCGCGCCGATGCCGTCGATCTTGCAGTCGATGTCGTGGTCGCCGTCCACCAGGCGGATGTTCTTGACCTTGGTGCCGACCTTGACCACCAGCGACGAGCCTTTGACCTTCAGATCCTTGATCACGGTGACGCTGTCGCCGTCCTGCAGCGTGTTGCCGACCGCGTCGCGCACCACGCGCTGTTCCTCGGCTGGCGCGGCGCTTTGCTCGTTCCATTCGTGCGCGCACTCGGGGCACACGAACATCGCGCCGTCCTGGTAGGTGTATTCCGATCCGCATTGCGGGCAGGCGGGCAATTGACTCATGGTGTTTCCTGACAAATTGAGAATGAAAACGGCCGCCAGGCTGCGCTTGGCGCCAGGGCGGCCGGGGTATTGTAACCCTACTCGCGCCATGGCCGCTTGCCCGCGCACGGATGCCGCGCGCCAGGCGGCAAAAAAAACGCGCCGCCCACAGGGCGACGCGCTGGTCCGGTCGACGGCGGCCTTACTGGGCGGCGGAGGCCGCGGCCGGCGCCGAACTCTCCACCGCATGCGCGGCCGGCGCGGAGCTGTCGCTCTTGCCGCCCGGTCCCGGCGAGTCCATCAGTTCGTCCAGGTTCAGGTTGTCGGCCGGCTGGGTCGGATCCGGCTGTCCCAGCTGCTTGGCGCGCAGCTGCATGTAGACGTCGCGGGTGTAGCTGTAGCGGTCCACCGCGGCGGTGTCCAGCAAGCCGTCCACGCCCAGATACTTGGCGCGGGTGCTGACGCCGTAGACGCCGTAGAAGGCGATGGCCTCCCGGCTGTTGTGGTAGACCAGCCGCTCCGGGCCGGGGCCGGCCAGCGACGCGCCCAGGCCGGCGCTGTCGCGCACGGTGGACGGGCCGAAGAAGGGCAGCACGAAGTAGTTGCTGCTCTTCCAGCCCCAGGTGGCCAGCGTGTCGCCCAGCGTGGTCTTGTTGTTCTTCAGGCCAGCCTGGTCGGCGATGTCGATCAGGCCGAACAAGCCGAAGCTGGAGTTGATCGCCACGCGCATGAAGTCGTTGGCGGCTTTTTCCGGCTCGGCGCGCAGCACGTTGAAGGCGAAGCTGTAGACATCCTTCAGGTTGTCGAAGAAGTTGCCGACGCCGGTGCGCACCGGCGAGGGCACCACTTTCTGGTAACCCTGGGCCAGCGGGCGCAGCACCCACTGGTCGGCGGTGTCGTTGACCTTGAACATCGTGCGGTTGTAAGGCTCGTACGGGTCGTACGGCGTGGCCGGCGCGCTGGCGCAGCCGGCCAGCAGCAGAATGGCGACTAGGGGCAGGATGCGGCGCATTTCACTCTCCGGCGGATAGCAGGGGGCCCAGATCGTACAGGCCGGCCAGGGTGGCCAGACCCGCCGGCATGCCGGCGAAGGTCAGCGCGTGGCCGGCGGCGGCGGCGGCGCGGCGCGCCTGCAGCAGCAGCGCCAGCGCCGACGAGTCGGCCGCCTCGATGCCGGACAGGTCCAGCCGCAGCGGACCGCGCGCCGCCAGCTCGGCCAGCGCGCGCGCCAGTCCGGCGCTGGCCGCCATGTCGATGCGCCCGCTGAGGCTGGCCTCGCCGGGGGCGGTGGTCTTCAGCATCAGGGTTTGCCCTTGCCGGCAGCGGCAGCGGCGGCCGGGGTGGCGTTCTTGTCCTGCAGCAGCTTGATCAGGCCGTTCACGCCGGTTTTCTGGATTTCTTCGTTGAAGCTGTTGCGGTAGACGGTGACCAGGCTGGCGCCTTCGACGCTGACGTTGTAGATCTTCCAGCCCTTGTCGCCCTTGTACATCACGTAATCCACCGACACTGGGTTGGCGTTGCCCGGCAGGGTGACGCTGGTCTTGACGGTGGTGTCGCGGCCGTTGGCGGACAGGGCCGGGTTGGCCTTCACGTCGACCTGGGCGGCCTTGAAGCGGGTCATGGTGGTGGAGTAAGTGCGCACCAGCAGGGTCTGGAACTGCTGGGTCAGCTGGGTGCGCTGCTCCGGGGTGGCCTGGCGCCAGCCCAGGCCGACCGCCAGCGCGGTCATGCGCGGGAAATCGAACAGCGGCACGGCGGCGGCTTCGGCCTGCTGGCGCACCTGCTTGGTGTTCTTGCCGTTGTCCTGCTTCAGGATGTCCAGCACCTGGCGCGAACCGTCCTTGATGATTTCAACCGGGGAGTCGGCGGCGGCGATGGCCTGGGTGGACGACAGGCCGACGATCAGACAGAACAGGGTAAACAGTTTTTTCATTTGCAAGATTCCATGTTTCACAGTTCATGCGGAGCAGAGCGGCGGCCAGCGCCGGCCGCGGATGCCCGCGTGGAGGGTTGCCCGCTTGCGACGCTATTTGCTTGCGTCTTTGCCGGAAAATCCGGTCATGAATTTACCGATCAACTGCTCCAGCACCATCGCCGACGAGGTGATGGTGATGGTGCCGCCGGCGGCCAGGGTGGTTTCCGAGCCGCCCTGCTGCAGGCCGATGTATTGCTCGCCCAACAGGCCGGAGGTCAGGATGGAGGCGCTGACGTCGTCGCTGAGCTGGTAGGTCTTGTCGATGTTCAGCGCGACGCGGGCGCGGTAGGTTTTCGGGTCCAGGCGGATGTCGGCCACGCGGCCCACCAGCACGCCCGCCTCCTTGACCGGCGCTTTTACCTTCAAGCCGCCGACGTTGTCGAAGTCGGCGTAGACGACGTAGGTTTGCGACGCGCTCTGCGGCGTCAGGTTGGCCACTTTCAGCGACAGGAAGGCGACGGCGGCGATGCCCAGAGCGACAAAGATGCCGACCCATAAATCAATGGTAGAGCGTTTCATTCGGTTTTTTTCCTAGAACATGAAGGCGGTCAGCACGAAATCCAGCGCCAGGATCACCAAGGCCGATGTGACCACGGTGCGGGTGGTGGCGGCCGACACGCCGGCGGCGGTCGGGGTGGCGTCGTAGCCTTCGAACACGGCGATCAGCGTGATGGCGACGCCGAAGCACAGGCTCTTGATCAGGCCGTTGATCACGTCGTAGTGCAGGTCGACATTGCCCTGCATCTGCGACCAGAAGGTGCCGGCGTCGAGGCCTATCATCACCACGCCCACCAGATAGCCGCCGAACACGCCGACGACGTTGAACAGCGCGGCCAGGATGGGCATGGAGATCACGCCGGCCCAGAAGCGCGGCGCGATCACCCGCGCCATCGGGTTGACCGCCATCACGCTCATCGCGTCCAGCTGCTCGGTGGTCTTCATCAGGCCGATTTCGGCGGTCATCGCGCTGCCGGCGCGGCTGGCGAACAACAGCGCGGCCAGCACCGGGCCCAGCTCGCGCAGCAGCGCCAGCGCCACCATCGCGCCCAGCGCGTCGGCGGAGCCGAACTTGGCCAGCGTGGTGTAGCCCTGCAGGCCCAGCACCATGCCGACGAACAGGCCGGAGACGACGATGATGATCAGCGACATCACGCCGGCGAAGTAGATCTCGCGTATGGTCAGCTGCAGCCTGAGCAGGCTCTGGCCGCTGTTGAGCAGGATGGCGGCCAGGAAGCGGGCGGCGAAGCCCAGCCGCCATACCGCGTTGATGGTGGCGTGGCCGAGCCGGCGCAGCGGCGAAGTCAGGAAATCAAGCATGCGCGCCCCCTTGCAGCCCCAGGTCGGCGGCCAGCGAGCTGGCCGCCGGATAGTTGTAATGCACCGGGCCGTCGGCCTCGCCGTTGATGAACTGCGTCACCCACGGCGAATCGGAGTTGCGGACTTCGTCCGGCGAGCCCTGGGCGATGATCTGGCCATTGGCGACGAACAGCACGTGGTCGACGATGGCCAGCGACTGGTGCACGTCGTGCGTCACCATCACCGCGGTAGTGCCGAGCGCGTCGTTGAGTTTCTTGATCAACAGCGCGATCACGCCGAGCGAGATCGGGTCCAGGCCGGTGAACGGCTCGTCGTACAGCATCAGCTGCGGGTCGAGCGCGATGGCGCGCGCCAGCGCCACCCGGCGCGCCATGCCGCCGGACAGTTCGGCCGGCATCAGCTTCTGGGTGCCGCGCAGGCCCACCGCCTCCAGTTTCATGGTGACGAGGTCGCGGATCATGCTTTCCGGCAGCTTGGTGTGCTCGCGCAGCGGGAAGGCGACGTTGTCGGCGACCGACAGGTCGGTGAACAGCGCGCCGAACTGGAACAGCATGCCCATGCGGCGGCGGTGCTGGTACAGCTCGGCTTGGCTCATCTTGGCGATGTCGCGGCCGTCTATCAGCACTTCGCCCGCTTGCGGGCGGATTTGGCCGGAAATCAGCCTGAGCAGGGTGGTCTTGCCGCTGCCGCTGCCGCCCATGATGGCCACCAGCTTGCCGCGCGGCACGCCCAAGGTGAGATCTTTCAGGATGGGCCGGTCGCCGTAGGCGAAGCTGACGTTCCTGAATTCGATGAAATGGTCTGAGGACACGAAAATTCCAAACTGCTTGCAAGAGGAGTCTTGTTGAGACCCCGGTGAGACGGCGAAATTCACGCGAGCTTCACCGCAGCGGCAGAGCGGAGCCGCGACACGGGTGAGGAGGGGCCGCCACTCTGCGGTGCCGGGCGGGCAGCTTGGGGGGTGGCGCGCCATCCAGTCTCGAATAGCTGGATTTTATAGCGTTGCGGGCGTGCCGCCAAATATCGCTATGTTACTGAGTGCAAATTTGCCGCAGCGCAATGCGTTTGTCTTGACTTGAGAGTCAAGTTATTTGCCTTAAAACCGCGCCGGACAAGCGCCGGCGCGGCCAGCCGCGGTTCAGACGCCGCGCAACAGTTCGTTGATGCTGGTCTTGCTGCGGGTTTGCGCGTCCACCTTTTTGACGATCACCGCGCAGTACAGGCTGTGGCTGCCATCCTTGGACGGCAGGTTGCCGGACACCACCACCGAGCCCGGCGGCACGCGGCCGTACATCACTTCGCCGGTTTCGCGGTCGTAGATCTTGGTGGATTGGCCGATGTAGACGCCCATCGAGATCACCGAGCCTTCGCCGACGATCACGCCTTCGACGATTTCCGAGCGCGCGCCGATGAAGCAGTTGTCTTCGATGATGGTCGGGTTGGCCTGCAGCGGCTCCAGCACGCCGCCGATGCCGACGCCGCCGGACAGGTGCACATTCTTGCCGATCTGGGCGCAGGAACCGACGGTGGCCCAGGTGTCCACCATCGCTCCTTCGTCGACGTAGGCGCCGATATTGACGTAGGACGGCATCAGCACGGTGTTCTTGGCGATGAAGCTGCCCTTGCGCGCCACCGCGCCCGGCACCACGCGGAAGCCGGCTTCCTGGAAGCGGGCCTGGTTCCAGTCGCAGAACTTGGTGTCCACCTTGTCGAAGTAGCGCGACACGCCGTCGTCTTGCACCGCGTTGTCGCGGATGCGGAACGACAGCAGCACGGCCTTCTTCACCCACTGGTTGACTACCCAGTCGGCGCCTTGCTTCTCGGCGACGCGCAGGCGGCCGCTGTCCAGCTCGGCGATCACTTGGTCTATCGCCGCCTTCAGTTCCGCCGACACGGTGGCGGGGGTGATTTCGGCGCGGTTCTCGAATGCCTGTTCGATCAGGCTTTGGATCGGATGCATCTGGTTCAGTCCTTTGGCAATGTGGATGGATGTCGTCATTATTTGATCTTGTCTGTCGGGTTGCGGTGTTTCACGCCGTCAGGGCGGCGGATTGCGTACGGCAGAATTCTACAATTCTTTGCGCGGCGGCCACGCATTCATCTTGGCCGGCTACCAAGGCGATGCGGATGTAGCCGCGGCCGGGGTTGGCGCCATGGGCGTCGCGGGCCAGGAAACTGCCAGGCAGCACCGTCACGTGTTGCTGCTGGAACAGCGCGCGGGCGAAGGCGGCGTCGTCGCCGCCCGGCACCTTGGCCCACAGGTAGAAGCCGGCCTCCGGCATTTCCACCTCCAGCACCGGCGAGAGCAGCGGCAGCACCGCGGCGAACTTGGCGGCGTAGGCGGCCCGGTTGGACTCGACGTGCGCTTCGTCGTTCCAGGCGGCCTGGCTGGCGGCCTGCACCGTCAGGCTCATCGCGCTGCCGTGATAGGTGCGGTAAAGCAGGAATTTTTCCAGGATGGCCGCGTCGCCGGCGACGAAGCCGGAGCGCATGCCGGGCACGTTGGAGCGCTTGGACAGGCTGGTCAGCATCACCAGCCGCTCCAAAGAGCGGCCGGACAGCCGCGCGGCGGACAGGCCGCCCAGCGGCGGCGCGTCGAAATAGATTTCGGAATAGCATTCGTCGCTGGCGATGACGAAGCCGTAACGGTCGGACAGCGCGAACAGCTTTTGCCAGTCGGCCAGACCCATCACCGCGCCGGTGGGATTGCCCGGGCTGCAGACGATGAGCAGCTGGGCACGGCGCCAGATTTCGTCCGGCACGCTGTCCCAGTCGGGCTGGAAGCGGTTTCGCGCCTCGCAGTTCAGGTAATGGGGCTCGGCCCCCGCCAGCAGTGCCGCGCCTTCGTAAATCTGGTAAAACGGATTGGGAGAGACCACTACCGGTTTCGCGCCGCCGTCGGCGTCTATCAGGCATTGCGTCAGCGAAAACAGCGCCTCGCGGCTGCCGTTGACCGGCAGCACCTGGCGCACCGGGTCCAGCGCGACGCCGTAGCGGCGCTCCGCCCAGTCGGCGCAGGCCTGGCGCAGCGCCGGCGAGCCCTGCGTGGCCGGGTAGCCGGACAGGCCGGACAGGTTGGCGCACAGCGCGTCCTTCACCAGCTGCGGCGCCGGGTGCTTGGGTTCGCCCATCGCCAGGCTGACGTGGGGCAGTTCGGCCGGCGGGCGGCAATCAGCCAGCAGCGCGGCCAGGCGCTGGAACGGATAAGGATGCAGTTGGGCCAGGCGTGGGTTCAACGCGGCGTCTCCATGAAATTCGGCACGGGCAATCAATCATCTTAAGAACAGCCATGACACCTGTAAAACAAAAATTTCTCGCCACCTCCGGCATCCTCACCACCGCGCTGGTGTGGGCGCTGATGTGGTATCCGTTTCGCAGCCTGAAGGCCAGCGGCGTCAGCGTGCCGATGGCTTCGCTGGCCACCTATCTGATCACCATCGCGGTCGGCGTCACGGTGTTTTTCAAGGTCTACCGCCGCGAGTTCCGGCTGGAGCCGCCGCTGCTGCTGCTGATGCTGGTGTTCGGCTGGTGCAATTTCAGCTACACCATGGCGGTGGCGGAAGGGCAGGTGATGCGGGTGCTGCTGCTGTTCTACCTGTCGCCGCTGTGGACCGCGCTGCTGTCGCGGTTGCTGCTGCATGAAAGGCTGACGCGCAGCGGCTGGATGGTGGTGGCGCTGTCGCTGCTCGGCTGTTTCGTGTTCATCTACCGGCCGGGGCTGCTGGCGGGCGAGCTGCCGCTGACCCACTCCTACGAGTGGCTGGCGCTGTCCGGCGGCCTAGCCTTCGCCTTCGGCAACGTGGTCAGCCGCAAGCTGCACACCATTCCGGTGGCGGTGAAGTCGGCCACCATCTGGTTCGGGGTGGCGCTGATCGGCGCGGTCAGCCTGCTGCGCAGCGGCGAATTGCACAGGATGCTGGAAATCCCGGCCGAGAGCTGGCTGATCCTGGCCATTCTGGGCGTGGTGCTGCTGTGCACCAGCGTGATCTCGCAACACGGGCTGTCCATCCTGCCGGCGACGCAGGCGATGACGCTGATGCTGATGGAGCTGGTGTTCGCCGCGGTGTCGGCCTACTTGCTGGCTGGCGAGGAGATGAGCATGCAGGAATGGCTGGGCGGCGCGCTGATCGCCGGCGCCAGCCTGTTGTCCGGCGACATGACGCATCCGGCGCCGCACCCTCACCACCATTCTCCGTCGCAGCCGGCGGCGTGACGGCCACCCGGGAGGCAAAATGCTGATCAGACGGATGACGCCGGCGGATTTCGCGGCGTTCTGGCCGATATTCCGCGACATCGTCGCGGCGCAAGAGACTTACGCTTTCGACCCGGCGATGGGAGAGGCGGCGGCGCGGGCGCTGTGGTGCGAGGCGCCGCTGGAAACCTGGCTGGCCGAAGAGGACGGCGCGGTTCTCGGCAGCTATTTTCTGAAAGCCAACGCCGCCGGGCCCGGCGGCCATGTCGGCAACTGCGGCTATATGGTGTCGCCGGCGGCGCGCGGCAAGGGCGTGGCGCGGGCGATGTGCGAGCACTCGCAGCGGCGCGCGCGCGAACGCGGTTTTCTGGCGCTGCAGTTCAACAGCGTGGTGGCCAGCAACGCGGCGGCGGTGGCGCTGTGGAGCAAGCTGGGCTTCGAGACGGTCGGCCGCTTGCCGCGCGCCTATCGCCACGCCGTTCATGGTTTGGTGGACTGCCTGGTGATGTACAAGTGGCTGGGCGAGGCGGAATAGCCTAGCCGGCCAGCTTGATAGGCCAGCATGCCGCGCGTGTGGGCCAGTGTCCAAGAAGATGGCGAGCGGCGTGCCGCGCTTGAAACAGAAAGGCCCGGGCATGCCGGGCCATATTGCGACGGATCAGCTCAGCCGCCGCAGCGGGTGATGGCTTCGCTGCCGACGTTTAGTGGTCTTCCCACCATTTCTGCGCGGCGGCGCGATCAAACGGCGGCAGGATGGCTTTGTGGATGGTTTGGTCGGCGAGGCCCGGGAAGCGTTTGCGGAACTTGGCTTCATCGGTTTCCCACGCGTCCTGGATCGCCACGTCGAATGTGCCGCCGGAGGCGCCGGTAGCGGCTTGGTCGATCAGCGGGATCGGCGGGCCGGCGCGGAATTCATTTCCCTGGCGTTCGCGGACGTCCGCCTGCACATGGCCAAGGTAATACAGGCCAGGCTCGTTGGCATTGAGTTCTTGATGCAGCGGGATAAAGAAATTGCCGATGACAATAAAGGCATTGGCCATCGCAGTCATGCCGCGAAGATTATATTTGCCTTTGTCCAGCTCGAAGCGAAGCAAATAGGAATGCCCGTCTTTTGCCGCGTCATTTTTATCTTTCGCCAGTTCATCCATCACGAAATTGATTCGGTCCGCCGAGGTGGCGCCGCCATTTTTTTCAAAATGGGTCACCAGCAGATCGGGTTGGAAGGATGGCTTGTACGCATTTTTGATGGTGGCCGTCATCAAATATACCGCTTTATCCTGGGATGGCTTGGCTGCGGGGTTTTCCGACATGGCCATCTTGGTCGGAGTCGCGCATCCTGTCAGCAATGCGGCTAAAAGAACAGCGGCGGGAACGGCTAATTTTTTCCACAGCATGGGTATTTCCTTGCGTCTCACGGAGCGAGAGTTGTTATTTTAAGAAGCGCGCGCCCAATGACTCATACAGTCAATTTATCTTAATGGGATTCATTGAAGAGGGAGTTAATTCAACATGTATGGACATGGTTCGGCATGCGGCGCGGCATTTTGCCAGTCCATGTTTGGAAATGCACAGATTAAATGAATTCATGTTTCAGGCATGAATTATTTCTTTGGAAATGCGAAAAGACTCGCCGCCCGCTATTGGAAACGGGCGGCGAGCGAGCGGCGGTTACAGCTGTTGCAGATACTGTTGCAGCGCCTTGATATTGGCATCGTAGGCGCTGGGCGCGCCCAGTTCGACGCCGCCGCTGCGCACGTAGTAGGCGAAGGCCACGCCGCGGGTGTCGAAGAACGGCAGGAAGTCGTCCGGCTGCAGTGTGGTGCCGTTCAGGCCGATCGCCCAGTTATTGGCCTTGTAGCGGTTCAGCTGTTCTATCACGCCGTGGACGGCGATGCCTTCCGAGCTGCGGATCAGGCCGACATAATGGTTCAGCGTGTCGGTATTGATCTGGTAGGCGGCCGGCTCGCCGACGCTGACGCCCTGGGCGCGCACGTAGTAGCTGAACGGCAGCTGGCGCTCGGTGAAGAAGGCCAGGAAGCTGTCCGGCGCCAGGTTGTCGCCGTTCAGGCCGATGGCCCAATTCTTGGACTGATACTCCTTCAATTGCTTGACCACGCCGTCGACGGCTTCGATTTCCTGTTTGGCCGGGACATTGACTGCGATGGGGTGTGCCATGTCGTGCTCCTGAGAAGAGTGGGAATCAACAGCAGGCTGCGCGGCGCGCGGCGAAGTTGGACGTCATGGTTTGCCCCTGGGTGGATTGGCGCGATGAAGCGCGGCGGTACAAGGCCAGAGTAGCTGGGGAGGGACGACGGCGATAGTGGGCGGAGGGACAGCGGCCAAACGGGAGTATTTGCGCTATAAATACTTTTAAAATCAATGGTTTGTTATCGGCATTTCGAATTAGCAATTGCGGTTTTCAGATGAGGCGCGCCGCCGGGTCCGCCAGCAGGCGCTCAATCTGCCGCGCCCGTTCTTCCCGCCCCATTTGCCGGTACATGTCCAGCCAGCCGCGCAGCGGACACCAGGGCAGGCCGCCGCGCCAGCGGATGGCGTCCTGCCGGAACGGATGATCATGAATGCCGTCGGTCGAGCGGATGCGCAGCCCGGCCATCAGGTCTATCTGCAGGCCGTCCGGGGTTTCGAAACGGGCGAAGCGCGCGGTGGCGAAGCGAGGATGGGGAGCCGGGGTGATGTCGCGCGCCCGCGCCGCCAGCGCGCGGTAGGCGGCGGGAAAGGCCGCCTCGCTGCAGACGAGGTCCAGGTCGCGCGGTTGCAGCGCGAGGCCGGCTTCCGCCAGCAGCGTGCTGCCGCCTATCGCCCAGCCGCAATCGCCCAGCGGCGGCCGGATGGCGCGGGCGAAGTCTTGCGGATGCTGGGCCATCGCCGGGCGCTCAGTAGTGCGGCGGAATCTCGTGGCCGCCGCCGGCGCCGTTGTCCGGCTGGCTGCTGCGCAGCTGCTGGTACAGCAGCCGCATCTGCTGTTGCAGCAATTCCATTTCCTTTTGCTGGCGCGCCACGGTGGCGTTCAGCGCGTCCAGCAGCTCGTCCTGGAACGCCAGCTTCACTTCCAGCTCGGCCAGGCGGGTGTCGATATCGGTATCCATGGCGCCCATTCTACAACACCATCGCCGCGATCCAGCCGGCCGCCATCAAGGGCAGGTTGAAGTGCAGGAAGGTGGGGATCACCGTGTCGCGGATGTGGTCGTGCTGGCCGTCCAGGTTCAGGCCGGAAGTCGGCCCCATGGTGGAGTCGGATGCCGGCGAGCCGGCGTCGCCCAAGGCGCCGGCGGTGCCGATGATGGACACGGTGGCCAGCGGCGAAAAGCCCAGGTGCGCGCACAGCGGCACGTAGATGGCGGTGAGGATGGGCACGGTGGAGAACGACGAGCCTATGCCCAGCGTCACCGTCATGCCGATGGCCAGCATCGCCAGCGCCGCCAGCGGGCGCTGGCCTTCGAACAGCGCGGCGCCGGCCTTGACCAGCGGGGCGATCTCGCCGGTGGCGCGCAGCACTTCGGCGAAGCCTTGCGAGGTGATCATGGTGAAGCCCACCATCGCCATCATCTTCATGCCTTCGTTGAACACGCCGTCGGCGTCCTTCCACTTGACCACCCCGGTGGCGAGGAACAGCAGGAAGCCGGCCAGCGCGCCCATGATCATCGAGCCGGTGTACAGCTGCACCGAGAACGCCGCGACGATGGCCGCCAGCGCGGTGGCCAGCGACTTGGGGCTGACGCGGGCGCGGGTGCGCTCGGCGTGTTCGATCTTGCCCAGCGAATACTGGCGCGGCTTGCGGTAGCTGACCAGCACCGCCGACAGCAGACCCGCCACCATGCCCAGCGCCGGAATCGCCATCGCGTGCATCACGTTGATGCCGCGGATGTCCATGCCGGCCTTGGCGGCATTGCCCAGCAGAATCTGTTTCAGATAGATGTCGCCGAAACCCACCGGAAACACCATATAGGGCGTCACCAGGCCGAAGGTGATCACGCAGGCCACCAGCCGGCGGTCCAGCTTCAAGCGCGCCATCACGTACAGCAGCGGCGGAATCAGCATCGGGATGAAGGCGATGTGTATCGGCACCAGATTCTGGCTGGCGACGCTGACGCAGCCCAACAGCAGGATCAGCGTCCATTTCAGCCGGCCGTGGCCGCTGCTGTGCTCCAGCCGCTTCACCGCCAGTTCGGCCATCGCGTGCGGCAGGCCGGATTTGGCGATGGCGACGGCGAAGGCGCCGAGCAGCGCGTAGGACAGCGCCACCGAGGCGCCGCCGGTGATGCCGTTGTTGAAGGCGGTCAGCGTGGCGGACAGCGACAGGCCGCCGGCGAGGCCGCCGATCAGGGCGCCCAGCAGCAGGCTGATGACGACGTGGGTGCGCAGCAGCGCCAGAGTGAGCATGGCGCCCACGGCAAGGACAACGGCATTCATTTGTATAGACAAATCAGTGGCTTATGCGCGACGGCGCGGGGCGGCGAGGGTAGCGGGTTTTGTCCGGGCTGTCGAGCGCGGCGGCATTAGACAGTCTTTATATATTAAAAAGAGATAGGATTAAAATTTCATATTACTAGAAGAAATTACAAGCGGGATTTACAGTCAGGACATCACCTGAATCCGTGCGACACGGCTAGGAGGAAAGATGGAGGCGCTACTGGTAGGCGCGGACAGCCTGGGCAATATCCCGGAAGTCCTGCAGCATTACAATATCCGCATCGCCCGCCACATCTGCGGGCGCAACGTCGCGCATCAGCGCAAGGCGGCGCTGCCGGGCAAGCCGGACGTGCTGATCCTGCTGACCGACTTCCTCGGCCACAACGTGATGCGGCATTACCGCGACAGCGCCGCCGCGCTGGGGATTCCGGTGTTGGCCTGCCGCCGCTCCGCCACCGCGGTGGAACAGCGGCTGCGCCGCCATGGCTGGAGCCGCAGCGCATGATCTTTTCCGGCAATGAAAACTGGCTGGCCTGGCAGCTGAAGCAAACCGCCCAGCAGGCTTTGCCGCGGGTGGAGTGGCTGAAGATAAACCGCCCGGCGCCCGCCAAGCCGCCCATTCCTCCCGCGCGCTGAACCGCCGCCTCCGGCACGGCTGGCCTTGCCGCCGCCGTTCTGCCAAACTGCCCGCCGTTCCCCGCCCCGCTTCCGCCGCCGCGCGGCCGCCGGGCGGGGGCTTTCCATTTCATCAGCAAGGAAGCGTCAGATGTCGGTTTTTTCCGTTGAATTCAAGGTGCGCGACTACGAATGCGACATGCAGGGCATCGTCAACAACGGCGTGTATTTCAATTACCTGGAACATGCCCGCCATGAGTTTCTGCTGGCCAAGGGCATAGACTTCGCCCAGCTGGCGCGCGACAAGGTCAATCTGGTGGTGGTGCGTTCGGAAATGGATTACAAGGCTTCGCTGACCAGCGGCGACCAATTCATCGTCACCGTGGCGTTCGAGGCTGTTTCCAAAGTGCGTTTCGGTTTTCGCCAGCAAGTGATCCGCCAGGCCGACGGCAAGGTGGCGCTGGATGGCTTGGTGATCGGTACCGCCATCAACGAGCGCGGCCGCCCGGCCATCCCGGAAGGCTTCGCCGAGCGGCTGACCGCCTGAGGCGGACTATTCCGCCAGCGTTTCCGGCCGGATGCCCCATTGCTCGCGCAAGAAGGCGAGCCCGGCCGGCGTGATTCTCAGCGCGCGGCTATCCTGCCGCCGCTCCACCCAGCTGCGCGCCAGAAACTCCCGGCATAGCGCCGCGCCATAGGCGCCGGCCAGGTGCGGCCGCCGCTCGCTCCAGTCCAGGCAGGCGCGCGCCTGCGGCCGGCGGCCGCTCGCCGGCTCGGCCACGCCCAACGCCTCGGCGAACCAGCCGCGCCCCGCCGCGGTGACTTCGAACTGCCTCTCCCCGTTCAGCGCCAGCCAGCCGCTCGCCTGCATGCCGTCGGCGACGGCGATGCCCAGTTTGCCGGCCAAGTGGTCGTAGCAGGTGCGCGCCAGCCTGAGCGTCGGCGCCACCCGGCTGGCCGCCGGCTTGGCCAGATCGTGGCCATGCGCCGCCGCGCTGAGCGCCTCCAACGCCTGGGCGATGGCGGCATTGGCCAGCAGATAGTAGCGATGGCGGCCGTGCCGCTCCACTTTCACCGCGCCGCCTTGCAGCAACTTGGCCAGGTGGTTGCTGGCGGCCTGGGCGCTGAGGCCGGCGTGCTGAGCCAGTTCGCTGGCCGGATAGCTCCTGCCGTCCAGCAGCAACAGCAGCATGCGGGCGCGGCCGGGGTCGGCCAGCAGGCTGGCCAGACGGCTGATGTCCGGGAGATGGGCGGCGATCATGGTTCACTCCAGCGTGAAACATCATGGGGAAGGGATGGCTACGATAACGGCATTGAAAGCGCTAGCCAAGGAGTTTCGCCATGCAGGCCTTGTTGGATTATCTGCAAAGCCATTTTCTGAGCGAGCCGCAGTTGTTGTTTCGCTGCCGCAGCGCGCCCGAGCGCCTGCGCGAGCTGCAACAGGCGGGGCGGATGCCCTTGCCTTCTTACCGACTGTCCGGATCGGGCATGGCGTCCTCGCATTTCGGCGAACGCCGGATGCGCGGCGAGCTGGCCTGGTATCCGCGAGCGATGATGGAATGGCTGATCGAGGCGGAGCATGCGGATGCCGCCGCGCTGCGGGGGCGTTTCGATCAGCGTTACCGCGCCGAGTTGCGCTGTTTGGCGTCCGAAGGCATCGCGGCGGAGAGCGAAGCGCCGTTGGATGAGGAGTGGGCGCATTTCCTGGCTGGGGTGTACGGGGCATGCACCCGGCAGGGGCGAATCGAACAGATCGCGGCCAAGGGCGCGGCCATCGCCGTGATCGACAGGCTGACCGACGGCCAGCGGCTGGCGCGCGTGCCGGCTGCCGACATTCCTTTATTGTGGCGGGCGGTGGACCTGCTGGACGCGGTCAGCGCCTTGTTCGCGCCTGATGAGCAGGCGGCTAGCTCCCGCGCCCGCTGCGTGGATGCGGTGAAGCGAAAATATCTGGGAGAGGCGGCATGAGCGCCTGGCCGCAAAACGTTTTGATGGCCGCGCGCCATCCTGACCCCTATCCCTACTACCGCAGTTTGGCGGAGAAGGGCTGGCATTACGACGAGGCCTTGGGGATATGGCTGGCGGCGTCGCACCGCGCCGTCGGCGCGGTCCTGGACAGTCCGGTCTGCCGGGTGCGCCCGAGCGGGCAGCCGGTGCCGCCCGCCATCGACGGCTCGGTTCTGGGCCAGGCCTTTGGCGGCTGGCTGCGGATGAGCGAGGGCGCGACGCATGCCGGTTTGCGACGCGCGGTGAGGGATAGTCTGGCGGCCTTGTCCTTAAGCGAGGTCGAAGGGGTGGCGGCAGCGCTCGCGGCGCGCTTCTTGTCCGAGGGCGAGTTGAGCGGCTGCCGCATAGACGGCCTGATCGACTTGCTGCCTGTCGCCGCGCTGGCCGCGGCGCTGGGTTGGCCTGCGGCGCGCCTGTCCGCTGTGGGGGAGGGCATTGCCTTGCTTTGCCGCGCGCTGGCGGCGGACGCCGACGATGCGGCGCGGGAGCAGGGCGCTGCAGCCTGCTGGGCCTTGCTCGACGAATTGGCGTCTTTGCCTGTGAATGGCTGGCTGCGGCGCTGGCGCGAGGCTTTTGTGGATTTGGACGAGGCCGCATTGGCGGCCAATCTGCTGGGCGCGCTATTCCAGAGCCGCGACGCCGGCGCCGGGCTGCTGTCGGCGGGCATCGCTTGGCGTTGCGAGGGACCGTGGGATTGGCGTGATGCGGGCGAGTGGAAGCGCCGCCTGCGCGTCGATCCGGCGCTGCATCACACCCGCCGCTTCGTGGCGGAGGATGTCGAGCTGGCCGGGCAGCGGCTCAAGGCCGGCGACCAGGTGCTGGTGTTGCTGGCCGCCGCCGCGCATGACCCGGCGGGACCAGCAGAGGCGCTGGATTTCGGCCGCGGCCGGCATGCCTGTCCGGGCGAAGGGCTGGCCTTGGCGATCGCCTGCGGCGCGCTGGACGCGTTGGAGGCAAGCCGTCCGGATTGGCGGGCTTTGGGCGGCGGCATCGTTTTTCAGGGGCCGCCGAATATCAGAATGCGCCGCTTCGGCGCGGGAGAGAGCAAATGATCGCAGTGATTTTCGAAGCCACGCCGACGGCGGACGGCCGAGATGCTTATCTGCAGTGGGCGGCGCGGCTGGCGGAGACATTGCCCGGCGTAGACGGTTTTCTCTCGATAGAGCGTTTTCAGAGCCTGGCGCGGCCGGATGCTTTGTTGTCCTTGTCGTTCTGGCGCGACGAGGAGGCGGTGGCGGCCTGGCGCAATCTGGAATCGCACCGGGCGGCGCAGGCGGCGGGGCGGGGAAAGTTTTTCGCCGATTACCGGCTGCGGGTGGCGGCGGTAGTGCGCGACTACGGCATGGACGACCGGGCGCAGGCACCCGGCGACAGCCGCGCCGCGCACTCAGGCTGACGCCAGCGCCTTGATCACGTACAGGTCGAAGCGGGTGGACTTGCCGTCCAGCACCGCCGATGGCTTGACGCCTTCGATGGCCGCGCCCAAGCGCGGCCTTTTCACCACCACCCGCACCTTGGCGGCGGCGATGGCGGCGGCCAGTAATTCGGCGCTGTCCATATCGTCGCCTATCACCTGCTGGAAGGCCTGCATGTCTTTCTTGGCGGCGGCGGCTTTCTTGTCGGTGTCCGGGAACATCGGGTCGACGAACACCACGTCCGGCCGTTGATCGTCGGCGAGGCCGGCCAGCCAGTCGCGCGAGTTGGCGTGCGCCAGCGTCATCCGCGCCGCGATGTCGCGGGTGCTGTCGTCGCGCGCCGCGCGCGCCAGCGCGTCGGCCAGCAGCGCCGCCGCCACCGGCGAGCGTTCCACCATCGTCACCCGGCAGCCCAGCGTGGCCAGCACGAAGCTGTCGCGCCCCAGGCCGGCGGTGGCGTCCACCACGTAAGGCAAATCTTTCGCCCCTTTCAGGCCCACCGCCTTGGCCACCGGCTGGCCGCGGCCGCCGCCCTGCTCGCGGCGATGGCGCGCCGCGCCCTCGACGAATTCGGCATACACCGCGCCGTGCTTGCCGGTGGTGACCAGCTCCAGCCGTTCCGCGCCCAACTCCAGCCAATAGCCGTCGGCGGGGCGCTGGCGGATCAGGGGAAGCTGGAAACGGTCGGCCAGCAGGCGGGCGGCATCGATGCGCGCGGCTTCGGCGCAGTAGAGCGGGGTGGCGGTCATCGGCATTCCTTGAAAACTGTTGCGCACGATACGGGATGCGCCTGTTTGCCGCAAGCCGGGATGGGAGTGGCCACCGGCTGGCGTTTGCTAAGTAAATTTATCTAAAGCTTATTTACCCGAACAACATGTTCTTATGCGGGCAACTAGTCTATTTATCTAGTTGAACGTCCTTTATTCATGCTGCGGCGATGGCCGTCGGCAGTGGTCGGGAGAGTCATCATGGCATGGTGGAAATCGGCAGGCCGGCAGCAGGCGGCCAAACAGGCGGCCCGTCCGGCCAATCGCTTGCTGTTGCAGGCGCTGGAGCCCCGGATGATGTTTGACGGCGCAGTGGCTGCCACCGCCAACCATGTCGCGCAGCATGTCGGCGTGATGCACGACCCGCAGGACGCCGGCGCGCAGCAGCATCACGGCGAGGCTAGGCCGGCCGCCGCCGCGGCGCAGTCGGCCGCAGAAGCGCCGCGCGCGGTCGGAGCGCGCGACGGCGCGGCCAACGTGCCGCAAGTGGTGTTCGTCGAAAACGACGTCGCCAACCTGCAAAGCCTGGTGTCGCAGTTGCCGTCCAATTACCAGGTGGTGATTCTGGACAGCAGCAAGGACGGCCTGGCGCAGATCGCGCAGTGGGCGCAAACCCACAGCGGCTACGGCGCCATCCACATCATTTCGCACGGCCAGGAAAACGATCTGCAGCTGGGCACAACGCAGCTGACGACGGCCAATGTCGCCAGCTATCAGGCGGAATTGGCCACGATAGGACAGGCCTTGCGCCCCGGCGGCGACATCCTGCTTTACGGCTGCGATGTGGCCGAAGGCAGCGACGGCGCGGCGCTGGTCAATGCGATCGCGCAGGAAAGCGGCCGCGTGACAGCCGGCTCTACCGACCTTACCGGCGCCGCCAGCCTGGGCGGCGACTGGACGCTGGAATACGCCACCGGCAAGCTGCACGTGGCGACGCTGGACCTGTCGGGCTATGACGGCCTGCTGACGCAGCCGACTTCCGGCACCACCAGTTTCGATTCGCTGGACGGTTCCACCACCGTGGTGCCCACCGGCAACGCCACGCTGACGGTAAGCAATTACCTTGGCTGGAATTTCACCATGAACATGAACTCGAACAGCGACGGTCAGAACGAGATGATCATCGTCGAGAAGGATGGTTCGAGCTCCACGGAAACCGTCGACGCGCTGAGCAACGGCGTCAAGCAGATCAATTATTTCTCGGTCAAGCCCAACGATGGCAGCCTGTTCACGCTGAACTCCATCACCGTGGTGATCAACGGCTACGATTCCACCTTCAACGGCGGCACCATGCAGCTGGTGGGCTATCTGAACGGTTCCGCCGTCGCCGGCGCCACCTTGAGCCAGAGCGTCAGCGACATCGACAACGACGGCTCGCCGGTCACCTTCAATGTGTCCAGCAACAGCAATTTCGTCGGCATCGACTCCTTCCGCGTGATCTCGGCCAATGGCCACAACGTCACCGGCCTGGTCGGCATCGGCGCCATCAACGCCACCACCTTCCATTTCCCGGGGCCGACGCTGACCGCCAGCGGCGGCAGCAGCGCCTACAGCTCCGGCAACGGCAACGCGGTGACGGTGGACAGCGGCATCACGCTCAGCGATACCGCGGCCTCGACCCAAACCAGCGCCACGGTATCGATTACCGGCAACTTCCACAGCGGCGAGGACGTGCTGGCATTCACCAATAACGGCAGCACCATGGGTAATATCAGCGGCAGCTACAACAGCGGCACCGGGGTGCTGACGCTGACCTCCAGCGGTTCCACCGCCACCAATGCCCAGTGGCAGGCGGCGCTGGAGGCGGTGACTTACCGGGACAGCTCGCTGTCGCCGAATACCAGCACCCGCACCCTCAGCTTCGCCATCACCGACGCCAGCAGCAACACCAGTTCCACGGTGACCAAGACCGTCACCGTGGCGGCGGACAGCGCGCCGGTGATCAGCAACCTGAACGGCGACAGCAATACCTACTACGCCGGCAGCGGCGCGGTGAGCCTGGACACCGGCACCGCGGCCACGGTCAGCGACAGCGATACTTCGAATTTCAACGGCGGCAATCTGACGGTGCACATCTCCGCCAACGGCCACAGCGGCGAGGACGTGCTGGGCATCAGCACCGCCGGCACGGTCACGCTCAGCAACGGCACTAACTCCGGCAGTACGGTGTCGGTAGGCGGCGTAGCGGTCGGCACCATAGACAGCAGCGGGGTGGGCAGCGGCGGGCAGGATCTGATCGTCGACTTCAACAGCAACGCCACTGCCTCCAGGGTGGGCACGCTGGTCAACGCGCTGACCTTCAACGACACCGCCGGCACGCCCAATACCTCCACCCGCACTGTGCAGGTGACGGTCAACGACGGCCGCGGCGGCACCAGCTCGGCGTCTAGCGTGACGCTGGCAATCAGCGACGCGCCGCTGCTGAGCACTAGCGGCGGCAGTTCGGCCTTCACCGCCGGCGACAACGCCACCTCCACGCCGGTGGCGGTGGACGGCAGCGTCAGCGTCACCGACAACGCCAGCAGCACGCTGGCCAGCGGCACCGTGTCCATCACCGGCAACTTCCACAGCGGGGAGGACGTGCTGGCGTTCACCAATGACGGCAGCACCATGGGCAACATCAGCGCCAGCTACAACAGCGGCACCGGTGTGCTGACGCTGACCTCCAGCGGCGCCACCGCCACCATCGCGCAATGGCAGGCCGCATTGCGGGCGGTGACGTATACCGACAGCGCGGTGACGCCGAACAGCGCCACCCGCACCATCAGCTTCCAGGTGCAGGACGGCGGTAGCAATACCAGCACGGCGGTGACCAAGACGGTGACGGTGGCGGATACCGACCAGACGCCTATCGCCTCCGCCAGCGGCGGCAGCACGGCCTTCACCGCCGGCGACAACGCCACCTCCACGCCGGTGGCGGTCGACAGCGGCATCACGGTGTCCGACCTCGACAACACCACGCTGGCCAGCGGCACGGTATCGATCACCGGCAACTTCCACAGTGGCGAGGACTCGCTCAGCTTCACCAATACCAGCGCCGTCACCTACGGCAACATCGTCGGCAGCTACAACAGCGGCACCGGGGTGTTGACGCTGACTTCCAGCGGGGCGACGGCGACGGTGGCGCAATGGCAGGCTGCCATGCGCGCGGTCAAATACACCGACAGCGCGGTGACGCCGAACAGCGCGACGCGCACCATCAGCTTCGTGGTCAACGACGGCACCAAGAACAGCGCCGCCACCACCAAAACGGTGACGGTGGCGGATACCGACCAGACGCCGCTGCTCACCGCCAGCGGCGGCAGCGCCGCGTTCACCGCCGGCAACAACGTCACCTCCACTCCGGTGGCGGTGGATAGCGGCGTCACGGTGTCCGACCTGGACAACACCACGCTGGCCAGCGCGACGGTGTCGATCACCGGCAACTTCCAGAGCGCGGAAGACACGCTGGCGTTCAGCAATACCAACTCCACCACCTACGGCAATATCAGCGGCAGTTACAATAGCGGCACGGGTGTGCTGACGCTGACTTCCAGCGGCGCGACCGCGACGCTGGCGCAGTGGCAGGCGGCCTTGCGCGCGGTGACTTACACCGATAGCGCGATCACGCCCAACAACGCCACGCGCACCATCAGCTTCGTGGTCAACGACGGCACCAAGAACAGCGCCACGGCGACACGCAGCGTGACGGTGGCCGACACCGACCAGACGCCGATCGCCACCGTGTCCGGCGCCAACGGCAGTTATACCCTCAGCGGCACGCCGACGCCGGTGGCGGTGGACAGCGGCATCACGGTGTCCGACCGCGACAACACCACGCTGGCGAGCGGCACGGTGTCGATCACCGGCAACTTCCACAGCGGCGAGGACGTGCTGGCCTTCACCAATACCAGCGCGTCCACCTACGGCAACATCGTCGCCAGCTACAACAGCGGCACCGGGGTGCTGACGCTGACCTCCAGCGGCGCGACCGCGACAGTGGCGCAATGGCAGGCAGCCTTGCAGGCGGTAACGTACAACGACACCTCCGGTTCGCCTAATACCGCCACCCGGGTGATCAGCTTCGTGGTCAACGACGGCGAAGTGAACAGTGCCGCCGTCACCCGCAACATCGCCATCCAGCTGCCGACGCCGTCGGTGAGCGGCCTGACTGCGGGCACCGACACCGGCAGCAGCAGTTCCGACGGCATCACCAGCGACGCCACGCCGACGGTGACCGGCACGGCGGAAGCGGACAGCACCGTCACCATCTATGTGGATGGCGTATCGGTGGGCACCACCACCGCCAGCGGCACCGGCGCCTGGAGCTATGCCTTCAGTGACCCGATCGCCAGCGGCAGCCATGCGATAACCGCCATGGCAACCAGCGGCTCGGTGAACAGCAGCGTATCGACTGCTTACACGGTGATGATCGACACCACCGCGCCAAGCGCGCCGACGGTGACAGGTCTGACCGCTGCCACCGATACCGGCAGCAGCAGCTCCGACGGCGTCACCAGCGACAACACGCCAACGGTCCAAGGCACGGCCGAGGCGAACAGCACGGTGACGTTGTATGTGGATGGCACGGCGGTTGGTACGACTACCGCGGACAATACCGGTGCGTGGTTCTACAACGTTTCCAGCAGCTTGGCGGACGGCAATCACAGCATCCGCGCGACGGCGACCGATACCGCCGGCAATGTCAGCAGCCAGGCGACCGCCTACAGCGTGACCATCGATACCGCGACGCCGACGACGCCGGCAATCAGCGGCCTGACCACGGCGACGGACACCGGCAGCAGCCATAGCGACGGCATCACCAGCGACAACACCCCGACGCTGCAGGGCACCGCGCCGGCCAATAGCACGGTGACGGTGTATATCGATGGCTTCCAGGTCGGGACGACTACGGCGAACGGCAGCGGCGCGTGGAGCTACAGCCTGAGCGCCAATCTGCCGGACGGCAACCATGGCGCGCGGGTGACGGCGACCGACGCGGCCGGCAATGTCAGCACGCTGTCGGCGGCCTACAGCATCACAATCGACACCACTGCGCCTAATGCGCCGACCGGTCTGGCGCTGGCCACGTCGTCGGACACCGGCAGCAGCCACAGCGACGGCATCACCGACAACAACCAGCCGACGGTGCAAGGCACGGCCGAGGCGGGCAGCACGGTGACGGTGTACGTGGACGGCACGGCGGTGGGCACGGCGACGGCGAACGGCAGCGGGGCGTGGAGCTACAACCTGGCGAGCAGCCTGGCCGACGGCAACCACAGCATCCGGGCGACGGCGACCGACGCGGCAGGCAACATCAGCGCGCAGTCCAGCGGCTACACCATCACCATCGACACTACCGCGCCCAATGCGCCGACTGGTCTGGGGCTGAGCGTGGCGTCGGATACTGGCAGCAGCCACAGCGACGGCATCACCGACAACAACCAGCCGACGGTGCAAGGCACGGCAGAGGCGAACAGCACGGTGACGGTGTACGTGGACGGCACGGCGGTGGGGACGGCGACGGCGAACGGCAGCGGCGCGTGGAGCTACAACCTGGCGAGCAGCCTGGCCGACGGCAACCACAGTATCCGGGCGACGGCGACCGACGCGGCCGGCAACATCAGCGCGCAATCCAGCGGTTACAACGTCACCATCGACACCACTGCGCCCAATGCGCCGACCGGTCTGGCGCTGGCCACGTCGTCGGACACCGGCAGCAGCCACAGCGACGGCATCACCGACAACAACCAGCCGACGGTGCAAGGCACGGCAGAGGCGAACAGCACGGTGACGGTGTACGTGGACGGCACGGCGGTGGGGACGGCGACGGCGAACGGCAGCGGCGCGTGGAGCTACAACCTGGCGAGCAGCCTGGCCGACGGCAACCACAGCATTCGGGCGACGGCGACCGACGCGGCCGGCAACATCAGCGGGCAGTCGACCGGCTACACCATCACGGTGGACACCGCCGCGCCCCAGGTGCAGAGCTTTACCGCCACCGACGCCTTGAGCACTTCGGCCAGCACGCTGGGCTACCAAGTGGTGTTTTCCAAACCGGTGGTCGGGTTCAACGCAGCCGACCTGAGCGTGGTGACCAGCGGCGGCGCGCATGGCACGGTGGCGAGCGTCACGCAGATCAACGCGACCACTTACGCCATTCAACTGACCGGGGTGGGCGGCGACGGCACCCTGTCGCTGGCGATCAAGAGCGGCACGGTCAGCGATGTCGCCGGCAACCAGCTGGCGGGCACGGTCAGCGTGCCCTCGTACCAGGTCTCGACGCCGGTGGTGACGACCAGCACGGTGACCCCGGTGGCGACTGTCGCGACGACCAGCTTCGGCAACACCATACAGCTGCCGCCGATCACGCCCAATATCGTGTTGGCCGCGGTTAGCGGCAACACCGGGCCAGGCACGGCCACGCTGCCGACCGATCATGCCGGCGTCGTAACCAGCGTCACTACGCCTACTTTCGGCACGACGGACACCGTCAACGGCGCGGCGCCGTCCTTTGTCAGCAATGTGGCGGCCAACCCCACCATCGCGCTGCAGGTGAACCCGGATCTTGGCGTCAGGCCGCTGGTGTCCGGGCAGTCTTTCTCCATCACGCTGCCGCCGGCCACCATCATCACCCGCGAGTCCACGGCCAGCCTGAGCATCGTCGCCCGGCAGAGCGATGGCCAGCCGCTGCCCTCGTGGCTGAAGTTCGACCCGGCGACGGGCAAATTCACCGGGCAGGCGCCGGCGGGCTGGAACAAGCCGATTTCAATCGACATCCGCGTGCAGGACAAGAGCGGCCACCATGGCAACAGCCACATCCAGCTCAACTTCGGCCAGTCGCGTGCGAACGGAACGCCGGCGGGCAAGGCGGCAGGCAAGGCGGCCGCCGGCAAGCTGGCGTTGAACCAGCAGTTCGACCGCCACGGCCACAAGGCTTTCCTGCAGCGGATGCAGGCATGGCTGGAGGGCGATGGGCAAGCGTAGCCGGGCGCGGCGGCAGGCATGGCGGGGTTCGGACCCCGGCATTTTTCAAGTTCAAGGGGACAGCAGCATGCAATCCAAAGATCAAGCGGGATCATGGGTGGTTCGATTGACCGTTTTGGCCGTCGCTGCGGCGCTGGCCGGCTGCGCGGCGACGCCGCAGCCGATCAGCCTGTCGGAGCGGCAGGCCACGCTCGCCGCCGACAGGCAGGCGATGTTCGGCAGCCAGGAAGCGTTGTCCGCGCCGGTCACCTTGCAGGAGGCGATGGCGCGGGCGCTCAAATACAATCTGGATTACCGGGTGAAGCTGATGGAAGAGGCGATGGCGCAGCGCCAGCTGGATCTGTCCAGCCTGGACATGCTGCCCAAGCTGGCGCTGGCGGCGGGCTACACCTCGCGCAGCAAGGACAACGCCTCGTCCTCGCAAAACATCGCCACCGGCGAGCAGTCGCTGGCGCCGTCCATCTCCAGCGAGAAGCGCGACCGCACCGCCGACCTGAACCTGAGCTGGAACGTGCTGGACTTCGGCGTCAGCTATTTTTCGGCGCAGCAGCAGGCGGACCGGGTGCTGATCCTGGAGCAGCGCAAGCGCAAGGTCGCGCAGCAGCTGATGCAGCAGGTGCGCGAAGCGTGGTGGCAGGCCGCCGGCGCGCAGCGCCTGCAAGGGCGGGTGGACGCGTTGCTGAAAGACGCCGAATCGGCGCTGGACGACGCTCGCCACGTCGAGCAGCAGAAACTGCGGGCGCCGCTGGACGCGCTCAATTACCGCCGCCAGCTGCTCGACGTGATCCGCCAGATGAGCGCGGTGCGCAACGCGCTGTCGCAGGCCAAGCCCAGGTTGGCCGCCATCATGAATGTGACGCCGGGCCAGGACTTCCAGGTGGCCGCCTCCGCCGACATGCCGGTGCCGGCGCTGGGCATCGATGTCGACAAGATGGAGGACATGGCCCTGCTGAACCGGCCGGAAGTGGTCGAAGCCAATTACAGCAAGCGCATCAGCGCGCTGGAGACGCGCAAAGCCATCGCCAAGCTGTTGCCGGGGCTGGAGTTCAGCGTCGGCCAGCATTACGACAGCAACAAATTCCTGATCAACAACTCCTGGAGCGACGCCGGGCTGCGCATCAGCTGGAACCTGCTGAATCTGTTCAGCGCGGGGCCGATCACGCGCGCGGCCGAAGCGCAAAAGCGGGTGGACGACGCGCAGCGGATGGCCTTGAACATGGCGGTGCTGACCCAGGTCCATGTCGCTTATCTCGACTTCCAGGGCAAGTCGCGGCAGTTCGAACTGGAGCATGAGCTCAACAGCGTCGACCAGGCCATCTATGAGCAAACCCGCAATGCGGTGGACAGCGGCGCCACCGCGCGGCTGCAGGGCATTCTGGCCGACGCCAACGCGGTGTTCTCGTCGCTGCGGCTGTTCCAGACCTACGGCGATCTGCAAAACGCCTATGGCCAAATGGGCGCCAGCCTGGGGCTGGACCCGCTGCCGGCCACTACCCAGGGCTATGATCTGGCTTCGCTCAGCGCTGCGTTCCGCGGCTCCGAAACCAAATGGCAGGGCACGGTGGCGGGAGGCGCGGCCAAATGATAACGCGCTGGCTCACCCTCGCCGCCATCGGACTGGCCGGCCACGCCGGCGCGGCCACGCCGCCGGCCTCGACGCTCAACGCCGCCGACGGCCGCATCCGCGTGCAGCTGATGTCGCGCCACGCGGTGACCCTGTCCAGCGAAATCCCAGCCAAGATCTCCGCGCTGCCGGTAGTGGAAGGCGGAAGCTTCCGCCGCGGCCAGCCGCTGGTGGAGTTCGACTGCAGCAGCTACCGCGCGCAGCTGCGCAAGGCGCAGGCCTCGCTGGAGGCTGCCAGCCAGCTGTTGAAGGTCAACAATCAGCTGGCCAAATACAACTCGGTCGGCACGCTGGAGCTGACCCAGGCGCAGGGCAAGGCCAAGGAGGCCGCCGCCGATGCCAGCTACGCGCAGACGCTGGTGTCGAAGTGCAGCATCGCGGCGCCGTTCGACGGCCGGGTGGCCAAGCGCAGCGCGGCGGTGCACCAGTATGTCAGCCCGGGCAACCCCATCCTGGACATCGTCGATTCCGACTCGCTGGAGTTGCGGATGCTGGTGCCGTCCAAGTGGCTGGCCACGCTGAAGCCAGGCAGCCGTTTCACGATCTCGGTCGACGAGCTGGGCGCCAGCTTCCCGGCCCGGATAGAGCGGCTGGGCGCGCAGATCGACCCGGTGAGCCAGTCCATCCTGGCGATAGGCGTGATAGACGGCAAGGCCGGCAACTTGCTGCCCGGCATGAGCGGCTGGGCCAGTTTCAAATAAGGCCATGGGACACGCCGACAAAAGTCTGGAACTGGCCACCCTGCTGCAGCTGCAGCGCCATGCGCGGGAGGCCGACAGCGCGGCGCAGCTGGGCTTCGTGATGGTCAACGAAAGCCTGCAGCTGCTGCCCTACCGGCAGGCCGCACTTTGGCGCGAGGGCCTGCATCGCCATGTCGCAACCTTGTCCGGCCTGGTTGATCCCGACCCCACCGCGCCCTATCTGCAATGGCTGAGCGCCTTGTTCCGCCAATTGGCGCGCGAGGCCGCCGGCGCGGCCAGCCGGCGCTGCGAAGCCGCCGACCTGGCGCCGGCGCTGGCCGCGGAATGGCAGCAATGGCTGCCGCAGCATGCGTTGTGGCTGCCGCTGGGCGAGCATGGCGCCTTGCTGTTGGCGCGCGATCAACCCTGGAGCGATTACGAGCTCAAGCTGGCGGAAGAGCTGGCGCACGCCTACGCCCACGCGCTGCGGCAGTTCGCGCCGCGCCGCAACTGGCGGGCGCTGCTGCGGGATGGCCTGCGCGCCGGACCGCGGCGGCGGCGCGCGTTGTTGGCGGCCCTACTGGTGGCCTGTTTTCCCATTCGCCAGAGCGTGCTGGCGCGCGCCGAAGTGGTGCCCAGCGACCCGATGCTGCTGCGGGCGCCGGTGGCGGGGGTGATAGACCGCGTCGAAGTGTCGCCCAATCAGCCGGTGAAGCGCGGCGCGCCCTTGTTCGATCTGGACGCCACCCTGTTGTCCGGCCAGTTTGAGCTGGCCAAGGAAGAAAGGCGGGCGGCTGAGGAAAGCTTCCGCGCCAGCGCGCAGTTGGCGGTCACCGATGACAAGGGCAAGCTGGCGATGGCGCAGGACAAGGCCAGGCTGGAGGAGAAGGACATCAGCGCCGATTTCGCCGGCCGCGAGCTCAAGCGTCTGCATGTCACCGCTCCGGCCGACGGCGTGGTGGTGTTTTCCGACCGCAACGACTGGCAGGGCAAGGCAGTAGCCCAGGGCGAAAAGGTGATGACGCTGGCGGACCCCGCCAAAGTGGAGCTGACAGCCTGGCTGCCGGCGGCCGAGGCCATCGCCATCCAGCCCGGCAGCCAGGTCACGCTGTATCCCAACGCCTCGCCGTTCCGCTCCTACGATGCCACTTTGCTGCGGGTGGCCTACAAGGCCGAAGTCAGTGAGGGCAATCTGCTGGCCTACCGTCTGCAGGCGAGCTTCGCCGCCGGCCAGCGTCTGCCGCAATTGGGCCAGATGGGCACCGCGCGGGTGTATGGCGACTGGGTGCCTTTGTCCTATTACGCGCTGCGGCGGCCGTTGACGGCGGCGCGGCAATGGCTGGGCTGGTGATGGGCGCCGCGGCGCTGCCGCCGCTGCGGCAGGAGTTGACCCTGCACGCCGGCCCGGCGCAGGCGGACGGCTCGCCCAGCTGGATGCTGCACGATCCGGGAGCCAACCGTTTCTATCAGCTGGGTTGGGCCGGTTTCGAGATGCTGTCGCGCTGGCCGCTTGGCGACGCCGCGGCGGTATTGGCGGCGGTGAATGCCGAAACCACGCTCGAACTGGGCGAAGACGATCTGCTGCAGCTGCTGCTGTTTTTACGGCAGCACCAATTGCTGCAACCGCTTGCCCCCGCCGATTGCGAGCGGGTCTGGCGCCAGTACCAGGCCGGCAAGCCCGGGCATGCGATGTGGCTGTTGAAGAACTACCTGTTCTTCCGCATTCCGCTGGTGCGGCCGGAGCCGGTGTTGAACCGGCTGCTGCCCTGGCTGGCGGCGGTGTTTCGGCCGGCGTTCTGGTGGCTGATGGCGGCGGTGGCCGCGCTGGCGCTGGCGCTGGCGTCCCGGCGCTGGGATGAGTTCACTCATACCTTCTCCGGTTACGGCGGCTGGAGCGCCGCATTGGGCATCGCGGCGTCGCTTAGCTTGGCCAAGATACTGCACGAGCTGGGCCATGCGTTGACGGCCCGGCATTTCGGCTGCCGGGTGCCGGCGATGGGAGTGGCCTTCCTGGTGATGGTGCCGGTGCTGTACACCGATACCAGCGACGCCTGGAAACTGCCGTCGCGGCGGCAGCGCATGCTGATCGGCGTCTCCGGCATGCTGGCGGAGCTGACGCTGGCGGCCTGGGCCACGCTGGCCTGGTGCTTCCTGCCGGACGGTCCGCTGCGGGCGGGGGTGTTTCTGCTGGCCACCACCACCTGGCTGGCGACGCTGGCGATCAACTCCAGCCCCTTCATGCGCTTCGATGGCTATTTCCTGCTGGCAGACTGGTGGGGCATGCCCAATCTGCACGCCCGCGCCTTCGCGCTGGCGCGCTGGCAGATGCGGCAGTGGCTGTTGGGGCTGGACGACCCGGTTCCGGAATTCTTCCTGCCCGCCCGGCGCCGCGCGCTGATCCTGTTCGCCTGGGCCACCTGGCTGTACCGGCTGGTGCTGTTCCTCTCCATCGCCTTCCTGGTTTACCACCTCTTTTTCAAGACTTTGGGCCTGCTGTTGCTGGGCGTTGAACTGGGTTGGTTCATCGCGCGGCCCATCGTCGCCGAGCTGCGTTGCTGGTGGGCGCGGCGGGCGGATTTGCGCTGGCAACTGGAAACCGCGCGCAGCGCCGCTTTGTTGGCGTTGATCGCTCTGTTTCTGTTGCTGCCGTGGCAGCGCGATGTCTCCAGCCCGGCGGTGTTGGCCGCCGCGCAATCGCAAGGCTTGTACGCGCCGGATGCGGCGGAGGTGGTCGAGGTCAAGGCGCGGGATGGCCAGCAGGTGCGGGCGGGCCAGGTGCTGGCCAGGCTGTACTCGCCGGAATTGGCCCGGCAAATGGCGCAGGCCCAGGTGGTGGAGCGCCACCTGGCCTGGCAGGCGTCGCAGCAGCCGTTCAACAGCGAGTTGCAGCAGCAGGGGCCGGCCTTGCAGAAACAATGGCTGGCCGCGCAGCAGCAGGTGGCCAGCCTGTCCCGGCAAGTGGCCAGACTGGTGCTGACGGCGCCGTTCGCCGGCCGGGTGGCGGACAGCAGCGAGGCGTTGCGGCCGGGCACCGTGGTGGCCGAGGGCGAGCATCTGCTGGATCTGGTCGGGCCGGACGGGGCGCGGGGGGAAGCGTTTGTCGACGAGGACAGCCTGATCGGGCTGCGGCGCGGCGGCCGCGCCAGCTTTGTGCCAGACAGCGGCGAGGGCTGGGCGGTGTCTTGCCGGCTGGGACCGATAGACAGCCTGAATCTGGCCACGCTGGACCAGCCGCTGCTGGCTTCCACTTTCGGCGGGCCGATCGCCACCGAAGCGCGCGACCATGGCCTGGTGCCGTTGAGCGCGGTGTTCCGGGTCCGGCTGGAGGACTGCGACCGCCAGGTCGCGCCGCTGCGGGAAACCGCGGGCTGGGCGAAGTTGCGCGGCGAGCGCTACAGCCTGTTGCAGCTGGGTTGGCGGCATCTTCTGGCCGTTGTCGAGCGCGAGGCCGGCTTGTAGCCGTTACGCGCTGTCCGATCGAGACGGCGCTGGTTTTCCCATCATTCACCGTGTCAATTCCAAGGAGAGAGCATGGCCGCCGAACTCAATTTCGCCTCCCTGGCCCAGGGCCCGACCCTGAGGCCGGCGCAGTCCGCCGACGCGCCTTTCATCGACAAGGTCTACCGCAGCGCGCGGCCGGACCTGCAGTGGATACAGGGGGAGCGCGAACTGATCGATACGGTGCAGCGCCAGCAGTTGCAGGCGCTGCTGCAGGGCGCGGGGCAGAATCATCCGAACGCGATGCATTTCGTGGTGGAGCAGACCGGCGCCGCCATCGGCGTGGTGATGGTGGACTTCGGCCATAACGAGGTGCGGGTCATCTTCCTGGCCATGCTGCCGGAGACGCGCGGGCGGGGCTATGGCAAGCAGGTGCTGCAGGGCTTGCAGCAGGCGGCGCGCCAGGTGCGTTGTCCGCTGGCGGTGGTGGTGTGGCATGGCAACGAGCAGGCGAGGCGTCTGTATCAGTCGCTGGGTTTCGTGCTGGAAGAGGCGGGCGCGGTGGCCGACAAGCTGGTGTGGTATCCGGACGGCCGTTCCATCATGGTCGGCGCGGTTTGAAGTCGCCAGCCGCTGGCGGCTGGCGCTGGCGGCGTTAATTGAACGGCAACTGGAAATAGCAGTACTGGCGGTCGCGGCCCATGGCGCCGGTGCGGCTGATCCAGACGTTTTCCAGCCGCCGTTCGGGCAGGCCGTCTGCCGCCGGCAGGCTCAGGGTGCCGACGGCGTCCACCAGTTCGGTGGCGTGGGCGGCGACCAACTCCACCACGAAAGGCGTGCGCTGCGTGTCCTCCCGGCCAGGCACTTGAGCCAGCGGCTTCTGGCGGACAGTCTGGATCCGCAATTCCAGTTCGGGCTGCTGCTCCACGCTGAACAGACAGCTCTGCCCCAGCAAGGGAGCGAAATCTTCGCTACGGAGTTCGGCCAGCATCGGGTTCTCCTCGGCGGCGCGGGCGGGCCGCGCCGCCTGCAGTGGCGTTATTGTCTGGTGGGGAAGATGCCTTGCACGGCGATGCAGAAATTCAGCGCCAGGTAGGGGTTGAGCACGCTGACCGGGGCGGTGCCGCCGGCGGTGTCGGTATTGCCGCTCAGTCCCAGCCCTTTGACGGTGACCGGGCTCTCCAGTTGTTGGCTCCAGATGGTGGCGAGGCCGGTGCCGCCGCCGGAGGCGCCCAGATAGGGGTTGCTGGTGCTGGGCGCGCTGGCCGGCGTCGTCGGGTTCGGGACGGTGGAGGCCTGGAAGCTGACGTTGACGGCCGAGGTGCCGTGGTTGTGCAGCGGCATGTTGGCGGTCAGCAGGTTGACGGTCTGTTGGCCGCCGAAGTTGCCGATGGCGTAGGACGGCAGGTTGTAGGTGGGTTGCGCCGGCCCGATGCTGATGGGCATCCGGCCACACAAATTGGGCAACTGGAATACGGTGCTGCCATTGCCGCCGTAGTGGCTGCCGATGGTGGCGAAAAGCGCCTGGTTCTGGGAGACCTGCAGGGTTTGGCCCTGGCATTGCGCCCAGTCTATCGGGGGAAAGTCGAAGCCAAAGGCGAGAATGGTGCCGATGTATGCGTCCACGTTTGCTCCTTCGTCAGTGATCCCGCCAGCGGGATGCCGGCAGGGCTGTAACTTCCGCGATTGCCACAGATTCAGCTTATACAGAATTCAATTTAATCAACATTGTCATTTGCCATGATGGTATTTCCACTTAATCGGCGGCCGGGCGGAGGCGAAATGCCGGATGGCCGCGAACGGCGCGCCAGGCCCGCGCCTGGCATGGCGGCGCTGATTGCCTGGGTCGTCGGGGTGGGGGGCTGCGCTTTCCTGCCGGCTTTGCCGGACCTGCGCGAGTATGCGCTGCTGCCGGCGGCGCTGGCCGCTTGTGCCTGGCGGTCGGGCTGGCCGCTCCGCCGATGGCTGCTGGTATTGCTGGCGCTGTCCCTGGGTCTTGGCTATGCCGCGGCGCGCGCGCAGTGGCGGCTGCAGCAGGAATTGCCGGCCGCCTGGCAGCAGAAGCCGATTGCGTTCGTCGCGGTGGTGCGCGGCCTGCCAGATCCCGGCGAGTACGGCGTCCGGCTGGTGCTGGAGGTGGAGCGGACGCTGACGCCGGGCGCGGCGCTGCCGGAGCGGGTGCAGCTGCACGACTATCTGAAGCGGGACTGGCCGCCTGGCAGCCGCTGGCAATTGAGCGCGCGATTCAAGCCCAGGCGCGGCAGCGCCAACGCGTTCGGCTTCGACGCCGAACAGTGGCTGTGGTCGGAGGGGCTGCTGGCCAGCGGCTCGGCCGGCAAGGAGCGGCGGAGGCTGGCCGACGGGCAGGGCCTGATGGCCTGGGTGGACGGCTGGCGCGCGCGCCAAGTGGCGCGCATCGAACGGGCGCTAGGCGCCGGCAGGGAGTCGGCGTTGGTGGCCGCGCTGACGGTGGGCGCGCAGCAGCGGGTGGCGCGGGAGGACTGGCAATTGTTCGCCGCCACCGGCCTGACCCACATCGTGTCCATCTCTGGTTTGCACATCACGATGCTGGCGGGATTGGCGGGCTGGGCATGCGCCAGCCTGCTGCGCCGCTGGCCGGTGGCGCGCGCGCCGCGCTTGCTGGCCGCCGGCGCCGCCCTGTCGGCGGCCACCGTCTATGCGCTGCTGGCCGGCTTCACGGTGCCGACCCAGCGCACCTTGTTCATGTTGGTGGCCGGCTGGTGCTGTTTGCAGCTGCGCCGCCAGCTGTCGCCGTTCCAGGTGTGGTGGCTGGCGCTGTCGTTGACCTTGCTGCTGGACCCGTTCGCGGTGTTGGCGCCTGGCCTGTGGCTGTCGTTCGGCCTGGTGGCGGCGCTGATGTTTTGTTCGTTGGCGCGGCGTCGGCCGCCGCCGCGCTGGCGCGCCGCGCTGGATGGCCAATGGGCGGCGGGGGTGGCCAGCTTGGTGCCGCTGGCGGCGCTGTTCGGCGGTTTTCCGTTGTTGTCGCCACTAGCGAACGCGCTGGCCATCCCCTTCGTTTCCATGCTGCTGACGCCTGCGGCGCTGCTGGCGGTGGCTTTGCCGTGGGATGGCTTGTTGCCGCTGGCCGCTTGGCTGGCGCGAGCTTTCTACTTCGGCGTGGAGCGGCTGGCCGCCGGGCCGGCCTGGCATGTGGCGGGCGCGCCGTGGCCGCTGCTGGCGCTGGCCGGCGCGGGTTCGCTGTGGTTGATCGCGCCGCGCGGCGTGCCGGGCAAGCCCTTGGCCTGCCTGCTGTTGCTGCCGGGTTTGCTCTACCGGCCGCCGGGGCCGGCGCGCGGCGAATTTCGCGCGACGGTGCTGGACGTGGGGCAGGGCTTGTCGTTGCTGGTGCAGACGGCGGAGCATGCGCTGCTGTTCGACACCGGCGCCGGCGACGCCGGCCGGGTGGTGCTGCCGCAGCTGCGCGGGCTGGGGGTGGCGCGGCTGGACGCGCTGATGCTGTCGCATCACGACAATGACCACGACGGCGCGGCGGCCGGCGTGTTGGCGGCCTTGCCGGTGGGAAAGGTGTTGGCCGGCCAGCCGCAGACGCTGCCGCGGGCCGCAGCTTGCCGGCAGGGCCAGGGTTGGGACTGGGACGGCATACGCTTCGATGTGCTGGCGCCTGGGGCCGGGGCGGCGGCGGGCGAGGACAATGCCCGCAGCTGCATCCTGCGGGTGGCGGGCGGCCGACATGCCTTGCTGATCAGCGGCGACGCGCCGCGGCAGGTGGAGGACGCGCTGGCGGCGCAGCCCGGCATCCGGCTGGCCAGCAGCGTGCTGATCGCCGGCCACCACGGCAGCCGCACCTCCAGCGGGGAGGCCTGGCTGGCGGCGGCGCGGCCGCGGCTGGCGGTGGTCAGCGCGGGCTTTCTCAACCGCTACCGCCATCCGCATCCGCAAGTGTTGCAGCGCTTCGAGCAATACGGCGCAACGGTGCTGCGCACCGATCTGGACGGCGCGGTGACGCTGGACTTCGGCCGCGAGCTGCGCTGGGGCTGCCTGCGGCAGCAGCAGCCGCGCTACTGGCGCGCTCGCGGCGCCTGCGGCGGGATCAGCCCTGACTGACGCGGGCGATCACCCGGTTGCCCTTGCCTTCGTAGTGCAGGCTGTCGAAGGACAGCTTGCGGGCGATCAGGATGCCGCGGCCGTGGCTGGTCATCAGCGAGGCCGGCTCGGCGTTCTGGTAGTACTCCCAGTCGAAGCCCGAGCCCATGTCCTCGACGATGAACTGCAGCTGTTGCCCGATCAGGCTGAATTCCAGCGACACCTCGCGGTCGCGGTATTCCGGCGCCAGCTGCCGGCGCTCCAGCTCCTGCTCCCATTCGCCGCTGGCCAGCAGCTGGCTTTTCTGCTCGTAGCTGATGTCCAGATTGCCGTGTTCGATGGCATTGACCAGCAGTTCGAACAGCCCGGTGGCCACCCGCTCCGGCTGCGAGCTGGTCTTGGCCAGCAGCGCGGTGATGGATTGGGCTTCGCGGTGGGTGCGGCAGCGGAAGCGGGCGCCCTGCAGGTGGCGCAGCGCGTCGACATGCAGATTGGCCAATTCGCGGAAATGGGCGTAGCGGTCCCAGTGGCCGACGGCGGCGCCGACGATGGCCAGCAGCATGTCGCGAGAAAATGGCTTGGTCAGGTAGTAGAAAGCGCCGGCAGCCAAGCCTTCCTGCACGCTGGAGGCGGCGCCCATCGCGGTTTGCATGATGACGGGCAGGAACTCCAGCCGCGGCTCGGCCTTGATCTTCTTGAGCACGTCGAAGCCGCTCATGCCCGGCATCATCTTGTCCAGCAGGATGGTGGAGAACTGTTCGCCTTCGCGCTCGAGGATCTGCCAGGCGACTTCGCCGTTTTCCGCTTGCCGGGTTTCGTAGCCGGCATCCTCCAGCAGTTCGGTCATCAGTTCCAGATTGAACGGCTCGTCGTCAACGAGCAAGAGTTTGTGAGGCATCCGGCGTTCCCTCCTCTAGGTTACGCTGAAAATGACTGGGAATGGAAAAGGTGAAAATGGCGCCGCTGTCAGGCAGATTGTCGGCAATGATCCGACCATGATGGGCGTGGATGATTTCGCGGCTGATGGCCAGGCCCAGGCCGGTGCCGCCGGCGCCGGTTTTGGTGGTGCTGCTCTGGATGAACTTGTCGAAAATGGTTTCCAGCTCTTTTTCCGGGATGCCGGGCCCGGAGTCGGCCACGCTGACGTGCGCCCATTCCTGGCCGTCCTGTTCGTCCAACAGCGCCCGCACGCGGATTTCCGAGCCGGCGGGGCTGAACTTGACGGCGTTGGACAGCAGATTGCGTATCACCTGGCCGATGCGGAAGGGGTCGATGTCGGCCGCTAGGGTTTCCGGCGCGCATTCCAGATCGATGCGGATCTGGTTGCGGGACGCCATCGGCGTCATTTCGTCGCAGGCTTCGCGCAGGCATTGGCTGAGATTGCCGCGGCCGATGTTGTAGTCCATGCGGCCGACCTCCATCTTGGCCATGTCCAGCAGGTCGTTGAGCAGGGTCAACAGCCGGCTGCCGCTGGTGTTGATGCGGGTGAAGTATTGCTCCAGCTTGGCCTCGCCCAGACTCTGCGCGCGCAGCTGTCCCATTTCGGTGAAACCCAGGATGGCGTGCAGCGGAGTGCGCAGCTCGTGCGACATATTGGCCAGGAACTCGGTCTTGGCGCGGCTGGTTTCCTCGGCCAGGATCTTGGCGTGGCGCAGGGTTTCCTCCAGCGAGCGCTGCGCGGAGATGTCCAGGTACACCCAGATGGTGCCGAGCTTGGGCACCGAGGGGTTGACCGCGCGGCCGTGCAGGCGGCACCAGAACAGCTGGCCTTTGCCGGTGCGCAGCCGGACTTCGGTTTGCACCACCTTGCCATCGTTGAGCAGGCTGTACAGGGCCTTGCCGGTGCGCTCCCATTGTTCGGGGTTTTCAAAGTAAGGCATGGTGGGGCGGCCAATCACGTCCTGGCCCTGCTGCTGGAACAGCTCCAGAAAAGCGTGGTTCACCTGGCGCAGATTGCGGTCGACGATATAGGCCATCGCCAGCGGGCTGGCGTCCAGCAGCGCCGCAAGCTGCCGGCTTTGCACTTCCACTTGTTCGGCGAGGCTGTTCTTCAGCTGGATCAGCGCTTCTTCCTGCTCCTTGCGGCGCGAGATATCGCGGCAGACGGTGACGTAGAACCAGTCATCCGGCATCACCACCCGGCTGAGGGACAGCTCCACTGGCAGCTGTTGCTCGTCGCTGCGCAGCAAGCGGGTTTCGAACGGCCGGCCTTCGTGCTGGCTCGCGGTCTGCTCGAACGCGTGGCCGGGGTCGGGATTGTACAGATCGGGGAACAACACGCCGGCGGGCAGGTTTTCCAGCGAGTGGGCGCTTTGCTCCACCAGTTTGGCCGCCGCGGGGTTGGTCTGCAGGATATGGCCGCTGCGGTCTATCAGGATGATGGCGTCGGAGCTGGCCTCCAGGATGGCGCGCTGGCGGGCCTCACTTTGCGCCAGCGCCTGTTCCGACATCACCCGGTCGCTGATCTGCTCGCGCAGCGTGCGGTTGTTCTGCTCCAGCAGCAGTTGCTGTTGTTTGAGCTGTTCGTGCAACTGGCGATTGGCCAGCAGCTGGCGTTGCTGCAGCAACAGCAGCAGCGCCAGGGTGGCGGACGAGGCGATCAGCACCGTCCAGGCCATCGGGCTGAGCAGGGGCTGCACCGGCTGCAGCGAATAGGCGCCCAGCAGCAATTCGTTGCCGCCGACCTTGCTGCGGCGCGAGAACATCGGCGGCTCGGTGGGGATGGGGCGGCCCGGCGCCGAGTCCAGCAGCGGCACGTCGGGCTGGTTCTTGCTCCAGATCAGCAGGCGGACATGATGCAGCGGATTGTCGGTGATCAGCTCGTTGCCTATCGGCTGCATCAGCTTGTCCTGGCGCAGATTGAGCAGCAGCAGCGTGTGGTCGTCGCCCAGCCGGGTGATGATGTCGAGCCGGATGCCGCCTAGGCCGGAGAGCTGGCTGGGCAGCAGCATCGGCTGGTCGCTGCGGCGGGCCAGGTCCAGCAGCCATTTGGAGTCGCCCAGATGGCTGAGGTCCAATCCCTGCGGCAGCGCGTTGGCGTCGTCGGGCAGGTAGCTGGCCACCGGGTAGTACTGCAATTGGACCGGGCTGGGCTGCAGGTGCTGGTTCTTCAGGAAGCGGATGCTGGTGGCGATGCGGTTTTCGAAGGCGTCGCGCTGGTTTTGCTCGACCAGCGCCACGGTGCCGATGCCGGCGAACACGCTGTCCTCGCGCACCACGCGGCGGGCCATTTCCGCCAGGCCGCGCGCCTGGCCGTTGCTGGCCAACTGCTGCGCCATGATCCGGGTATGCTCCAGCGCGTCCTCCAGCTGCACCACCACCAGACCGGTGCCAAGCGCCCCCCAGTGCTGCTGTTCCTGCAGACGTTCGGCGCGGTCATGCTCCAGCAGCAGCCAGTATTCGGTGAACAGCAGGCCCGCCCCCAGCAGGCAGCCCAGCAATAGCGAGGTGAGTCGGTTCAACCTCGGCATCTGTTTCCTCGTCAGCGCTCGCTCAATTCTTGATACAGAGCCTCGAATTCACGGGACAGCTTGTGGCGCGGATCCAGGTACACCATAGGGCGGGCGGCCTGGTGCGATTCGCGGATCTTGACCGACGCCGACAAGGGCGAGGCCAGCACCGGCAGGCCTTCGGCCTTCAGCTCGTCCACCAGCCGCACCGGCAGGCTGGCGCGCGGCTGGAACTGGTTGACCACGATGCCTTCTATATACAGCGCGGGATTGTGGTCGGAGCGGATCTCGTCGGCGCTTTCCTTCAGGTTATAGAGGGCATGCCGTGAGAATGCATCGCAATCGAAGGGAATCAGGCAGCGGTCGGCGGCGATCAGCGCCGAGCGGGTGTAGAAATTCAGCGCCGGCGGCGTGTCTATCCAGATTTCGTCGTAATGCGGCGCCAGCTGGTCCAGCGCTTCCTTCAGCTTGAACATCTTGTAGCGCGACTCCAGCTTGGCCATCAGTTCGGCCAGTTCGGGCTGGGAAGCCAGCAGCGACAGGCCATCTATGCCGGTGGCGCGGACGAAGTCCTGCGGCTCCTTGCCGAACAACGAGATGTTGAGCATTTGCTGGAACAGGTCGGCGACGCTGGGGCCGGCCTCCTTCATCGCCTCGCCCAGCAGGTAGTGGCTGGCGTTGCCTTGCGGGTCCAGGTCGATCAGCAGCACCCGGCGGCCGCGGCTGGCCGCCACTGCCGCCAGGTTGACGGTGATGGTGGATTTGCCCACCCCGCCTTTCTGATTGAATACCACGCGTCGGATAGTCATGGGGATTCCTGTTGATTGGCGGGCGGCGGGCGGGATCAGAAGCCGGGCTGTCCCTTGCAGACCAGCAGCATCTGCTGGTAACTGGCGGAATTCTGCACGACCGGCATGGCTTTTATCTGACTGTCATTATAGGAGAAGCTGGCGATCTGCCGGCCGTTTTCATCGAACAGCGTCATGTCCAGCAGGCGGAAGGTGTGCTGGGAGCAGTCTATCTGCCAGGTATTCAGCGAAACCTTGTGCCGCGGCGTGGACAGGAAGTTTTCCTGCTTCAGGTTGAAGATGGTCTTGCGGTCGCGGAAGGTGACCAGCGGGCCCTGGCGCTTGAGCGACAGCCAGTCCAGCTCGTTGAGGATGTTGCCGTTGGGCGAGACGCCCAGATTCTGCCAGTCGGCGCTGGCCGGCGGCGGCGCCGGCTCTGCCGCTTTGGCCGGGGCGGGGGCGGCGGCCTGCTGGGGCGCGGTGGCGCAGCCGGCCAGCAACAGCAGGGCGAACAAGGGGGCAAGACGAGTACGCATGTTGATCTCCAGAATATCCCGCCAGTGTCGCATAGCCGCCCGCCAGGGGAAACCGGCTGGCGCGGCGCGGCATGAATTTGCGAAAAGCGCGGAACTTTATCGCGGCGGGGCGGGTCTGTCACAGTGCGAGAGCATTTTTCCTCTTCGTTTCACATTGTCTCCATCCAACTTGTGGCCGCCATATCCTGGCGGCTTCTTTTTTTGTCCCGGCGCATTCCTCCCCCCGCTTGCCGTACAATGGCGTTTTTTCCCGCAGATCGCACCCGGCATGCACGACGCAGTCTCCATCCTCAATCATGTTTTCGGCTACCCGGAATTCCGCGGGCAGCAGCAGGAGATCGTCGAGCAAGTCGCGCATGGCGGCCACGCGCTGGTGCTGATGCCCACCGGCGGCGGCAAGAGCCTGTGCTACCAGATTCCGGCGCTGCTGCGCGACGGCGTGGCCATCGTGGTGTCGCCGCTGATCGCGCTGATGCAGGACCAGGTGGCCACCTTGCAGGAGCTGGGCGTGGCCGCGGCCTGCCTGAACTCCGCCACCTCGCCGGAAGAGGCGCGCGACATCGCCCGCCAGGCCCGCGCCGGCACGCTGGACCTGTTGTACGTGGCGCCGGAGCGCTTGCTGACGACGCGTTTCCTGGAATTCATGTCCAGCCTGAACATCGCGCTGTTCGCCATCGACGAGGCGCACTGCGTCAGCCACTGGGGCCATGATTTCCGTCCCGAATATCAGCAGTTGGGCTTGCTGGCCGAGCGCTTCCCGCAAGTGCCGCGCATCGCGCTGACCGCCACCGCCGACGAACAGACCCGGCTCGACATCATCCATTATTTGAAGCTGGCCGAGGCGCGGGTATTCCTGTCCAGTTTCGACCGTCCCAACCTGTTTTACCAGGTGGTGGAAAAGCACAACGCCAAAAAGCAGCTGCTGGACTTCATCCGCCAGGAGCACCAGGGGGCCACCGGCATCGTCTACTGCCTGTCGCGCAAGCGGGTGGAGGACACCGCGCAGTGGCTGTGCGACAACGGCATCGAAGCGCTGCCCTACCATGCCGGCCTCAGCCACGCCCAGCGCGAGGCGCACCAGCGCAGCTTCCTGCGCGAGGATGGCATCGTGATGGTGGCCACCGTCGCCTTCGGCATGGGCATCGATAAACCCGACGTGCGTTTCGTCGCTCACATCGACATGCCCAAGAGCCCGGAAAACTTCTACCAGGAGTCCGGCCGCGCCGGCCGCGACGGCCTGCCGTCGGCCAGTTGGCTGTGCTACGGCCTCAACGACGTGGTGCAGCTGCGGCAGATGATAGAAGGCGGCGAGATGGCCGAGCTGCAGAAACAGGTGGAGCTGTCCAAGCTGGATGCGATGCTGGCCTTCTGCGAAACCGCCGGCTGCCGCCGCCAGCACATCCTCGCCCACTTCGGCGAGGACAGCCGCCCCTGCGGCCATTGCGACAATTGTCTGCACCCGCCCATCACTTATGACGCCACCGAACCGGTGCGCAAGCTGTTGTCCTGCATTTATAGAGTGGGGCAACGCTTTCCCACCGGCCATGTCATCGACGTGCTGCTGGGGCGGCAAAGCCCCAGCATCGGCCATCATCGCCACGACCAGCTAAGCACTTACGGCATCGGCAAGGATATGAACCAGCGCTGGTGGCGCTCCATCGTCCGCCAGCTGGTGGCGCGCCAACTGGTGCAGGTGGACATCGCCCGCGGCCAGTCGCTGGTGCTCACCGATGCCTGCCGGCCGCTGCTGAAGGGCGAGGAAAGCATCTATCTGCGCCCGCTGGCCGACGAGAAGAAGTCGCGCGGCAGCGCCGCCGCCGACCGCTGGCTGCGCACCGAGCGCGAGGAGAGGCTGTGGCAGGCGCTGCGCCGCTGGCGCCGCCAGGTGGCCGACGAGCACAATGTGCCGGCCTACGCGGTGTTCTCCGACCGCACGCTGCGCGATCTGGTGGAAAAGCGCCCGGACAGCCCGGCCGGCCTGCGCCATATCCACGGCCTGGGCGAGCTCAAGCTGGCCCGCTATGGCGAAGCCTTGCTGCAATGCCTGAGCGAGGCGCAGCAAGCCTGACGCGAGGCTGGTTTTGCTGCGCCGCAAATGACCAGATTCTTATATAATCAGTCGCATATTTGTAAATTGTGGAGTATCGCATGGCTGTGAATCTGAATCCGCCGCAAGCCGGCCTGCTGCCGCCGGTCGCCGGCGTCGAATTGCTGGTGGCCGAAGCCGGCATCAAAACGCCGGGCCGCAAGGATGTGCTGGTGGTACGTCTGGACAAGGGCAATACCGTGGCCGGCGTGTTCACCCGCAACCGTTTCTGCGCGGCGCCGGTGCAGCTGTGCCAGGAGCACCTGGCCGCCGGCGTGCAGATCCGCGCGCTGGTGGTGAATACCGGCAACGCCAACGCCGGCACCGGCGTCGATGGCCGCCAGCGCGCGCTGAGCGTGTGCCAGGCGCTCGCCGCGCAAAGCGGCGTGCAGACCGAGCAGGTGCTGCCGTTTTCCACTGGCGTGATCCTGGAGCCGCTGCCGGCCGGCAAGATCATCGCCGCTTTGCCGACGCTGCGCGCCGCCGACTGGGCCGATGCGGCCCAGGCCATCATGACCACCGACACCATAGCCAAGGCCGCCAGCCGCACGCTGCAGCTGGATGGCAAGCCGGTCACCATCACCGGCATCGCCAAGGGCTCGGGCATGATTCATCCCAATATGGCCACCATGCTGGGATTCGTCGCCACCGACGCCGCCGTCACCCGTCCGCTGCTGAACCAATTGCTGCGCGAAGTGGCCGATCTCTCCTTTAATAGCATCACGGTGGATGGCGATACCTCCACCAACGACAGCTTCATCCTGATTTCCACCGGCAAGAGCGAGGCGGGCCTGATCGACTCCGCCGAGCAGCCGGCGTATCAGCAACTGAAGCAGGCGTTGCTGGAAGTGGCGATCGAACTGGCGCAGGCCATTGTCCGCGACGGCGAGGGCGCCACCAAGTTCATCACGGTGGACGTCAACGGCGGCCGTTCTGTGGCCGAGTGCAAGGATGTGGCCTATGCGATTGCCCGTTCGCCGCTGGTGAAGACCGCCTTCTTCGCCTCCGACCCGAATCTGGGCCGGCTGCTGGCGGCCATCGGCTATGCCGGCGTCGCCGATCTGGATGTGGATCGCCTCTCCTTATATCTGGATGATGTGCTGGTGGCCTGCGACGGCGGCCGCAATCCGGCATACAGCGAAGAGCAGGGCCAGGCGGTGATGAACCAGAGCGAAATCACCGTGCGGGTGGAGTTGGGGCGCGGCGCCGCCAGCGCCAGGGTGTGGACCTGCGACTTCTCCTATGAATATGTGCGCATCAACGCCGACTACCGCAGCTGATTCATCCTGAGATAAATTGAAAAATGGCGTGTGACAGTAAAAAGCCTCCAGAAACGGAGGCTTTTTGCATTTTTCTCAGCAGCGCACGCAGCTGCTGTGGCACTTTCTGTTGGCTTCTCAGCCTGAATATCAAGAGCAGTGTTTTTGGTAAATTTTTAAAATCAACGACTTGCCGATAATTCTGTAAAATTCTTCAACTTTTCTCAAAAAAGCGGTTGACCGAGGGGGAGGGCGCAGGTATAGTTCGTCTCCTCAGCTGACGCAGCGAACGAAACAGCGGAAACGAAACGGTTCCGCTGATGGCGACGCAGCGATCGGCACCGCTCTTTAACAGACAGAATAACCGATAGGTGTAAGTGTTTGGCGAAAGCCAAAAACTTGCACTGCAAGAGACAAGAGATACTTGTTTATTTCTTTGAACTTGCGTGCCAGAAAATTTGCTATGAGATTGAACTGAAGAGTTTGATCCTGGCTCAGATTGAACGCTGGCGGCATGCTTTACACATGCAAGTCGAACGGTAACAGGGTGCTTGCACCGCTGACGAGTGGCGAACGGGTGAGTAACGCATCGGAATGTACCGTGTAATGGGGGATAGCTCGGCGAAAGCCGGATTAATACCGCATACGCCCTGAGGGGGAAAGTGGGGGACCGTAAGGCCTCACGTTATACGAGCAGCCGATGTCTGATTAGCTAGTTGGTGAGGTAAGAGCTCACCAAGGCGACGATCAGTAGCGGGTCTGAGAGGATGATCCGCCACACTGGGACTGAGACACGGCCCAGACTCCTACGGGAGGCAGCAGTGGGGAATTTTGGACAATGGGCGCAAGCCTGATCCAGCCATGCCGCGTGTCTGAAGAAGGCCTTCGGGTTGTAAAGGACTTTTGTTCGGGAGGAAATCCCGCTGGTTAATACCTGGCGGGGATGACAGTACCGGAAGAATAAGCACCGGCTAACTACGTGCCAGCAGCCGCGGTAATACGTAGGGTGCAAGCGTTAATCGGAATTACTGGGCGTAAAGCGTGCGCAGGCGGTTTTGCAAGTCTGATGTGAAAGCCCCGGGCTCAACCTGGGAACGGCATTGGAGACTGCAAGACTAGAGTGCGTCAGAGGGGGGTAGAATTCCGCGTGTAGCAGTGAAATGCGTAGAGATGCGGAGGAATACCGATGGCGAAGGCAGCCCCCTGGGATGACACTGACGCTCATGCACGAAAGCGTGGGGAGCAAACAGGATTAGATACCCTGGTAGTCCACGCCCTAAACGATGTCAATTAGCTGTTGGGGGTTTGAATCCTTGGTAGCGTAGCTAACGCGTGAAATTGACCGCCTGGGGAGTACGGCCGCAAGGTTAAAACTCAAAGGAATTGACGGGGACCCGCACAAGCGGTGGATGATGTGGATTAATTCGATGCAACGCGAAAAACCTTACCTGCTCTTGACATGTACGGAACTTGGTAGAGATATCTTGGTGCCCGAAAGGGAGCCGTAACACAGGTGCTGCATGGCTGTCGTCAGCTCGTGTCGTGAGATGTTGGGTTAAGTCCCGCAACGAGCGCAACCCTTGTCATTAGTTGCCATCATTTAGTTGGGCACTCTAATGAGACTGCCGGTGACAAACCGGAGGAAGGTGGGGATGACGTCAAGTCCTCATGGCCCTTATGAGCAGGGCTTCACACGTCATACAATGGTCGGTACAGAGGGTCGCTAAGCCGCGAGGTGGTGCCAATCTCATAAAACCGATCGTAGTCCGGATCGCACTCTGCAACTCGAGTGCGTGAAGTCGGAATCGCTAGTAATCGCAGATCAGCATGCTGCGGTGAATACGTTCCCGGGTCTTGTACACACCGCCCGTCACACCATGGGAGTGAGTTTCACCAGAAGTGGGTAGGCTAACCGCAAGGAGGCCGCTTACCACGGTGGGATTCATGACTGGGGTGAAGTCGTAACAAGGTAGCCGTAGGGGAACCTGCGGCTGGATCACCTCCTTTCTAGAGAAGGCGATCGCCAAGCACTTACAGCCTATCGGTTATTCGCGTTAAGGGCAGCTGGATCGAAGAGATTCAGTGCTGAGAAGTTGACTGGGTTTGTAGCTCAGCTGGTTAGAGCACTGTGTTGATAACGCAGGGGTCGTAGGTTCGAGTCCTACCAGACCCACCAGTTGGGGGATTAGCTCAGTTGGGAGAGCACCTGCTTTGCAAGCAGGGGGTCGTCGGTTCGATCCCGTCATCCTCCACCACTTACAGTGCAAACAAAAACGAACTTGATCGAGTTTGATTCTGTTTGCGTTGTTCGCGTGCAGCGAAAGCTGCTCAGCAATACGCCCGATCTTTAACAAACTGAAGAAGCCGAATATATTAAGACGGCGAAACAAACAGCGAGAGTTAAGTCTTTCGTTGAATGAATCGTCATCTTGGGTATTTGATTGTATCAAAGGCTGCGTCGCCATATCAAAAGGGGCGGTGCAGTCGTCGCACAAACACACTTGTTGTTTTAGTGGCTTAGGCTGCTGAAATGATAGGGTCAAGCGACTAAGTGCATCTGGTGGATGCCTTGGCGATCACAGGCGATGAAGGACGTGTAAGCCTGCGAAAAGCGCGGGGGAGCTGGCAATAGAGCTTTGATCCCGCGATATCCGAATGGGGAAACCCGGCCCTTAGGGGTCATCCCTGACTGAATACATAGGTCAGAGGAAGCGAACTCAGCGAACTGAAACATCTAAGTAGCTGAAGGAAAAGAAATCAACCGAGATTCCGTAAGTAGTGGCGAGCGAACGCGGAACAGCCTGTATGTGATAGAGATTGCGTTAGTGGAAGGTTCATGGAAAGGACCGCCGTAGTGGGTGATAGCCCCGTACACGAAAACGCATTCTTGGTACTAAGCATACGAGAAGTAGGGCGGGACACGCGAAATCCTGTCTGAATATGGGGGGACCATCCTCCAAGGCTAAATACTCGTGATCGACCGATAGTGAACCAGTACCGTGAGGGAAAGGCGAAAAGAACCCCGGGAGGGGAGTGAAATAGAACCTGAAACCGGATGCATACAAACAGTGGGAGCGGACTTGTTCCGTGACTGCGTACCTTTTGTATAATGGGTCAGCGACTTACGTTCAGTAGCAAGCTTAACCGAATAGGGGAGGCGTAGGGAAACCGAGTCCGAATAGGGCGCTTTAGTTGCTGGGCGTAGACCCGAAACCGAGTGATCTATCCATGGCCAGGATGAAGGTGCGGTAACACGCACTGGAGGTCCGAACCCACTAGTGTTGCAAAACTAGGGGATGAGCTGTGGATAGGGGTGAAAGGCTAAACAAACTCGGAGATAGCTGGTTCTCCCCGAAAACTATTTAGGTAGTGCCTCATGTATCACTTCCGGGGGTAAAGCACTGTTATGGCTAGGGGGTCATTGCGATTTACCAAACCATGGCAAACTCTGAATACCGGAAAGTGCAAGCATGGGAGACAGACGGTGGGTGCTAACGTCCATCGTCAAGAGGGAAACAACCCAGACCGCCAGCTAAGGTCCCAAATGATCAGTTAAGTGGTAAACGAAGTGGGAAGGCATAGACAGCCAGGATGTTGGCTTAGAAGCAGCCATCATTTAAAGAAAGCGTAATAGCTCACTGGTCGAGTCGTCCTGCGCGGAAGATGTAACGGGGCTCAAACTGATAACCGAAGCTGCGGATGGGCGCGTAAGCGTCCGTGGTAGGGGAGCGTTCTGTAGGTCTGTGAAGGTGTCTCGTAAGGGATGCTGGAGATATCAGAAGTGCGAATGCTGACATGAGTAGCGATAAAGCGGGTGAAAAGCCCGCTCGCCGAAAGCCCAAGGTTTCCTACGCAACGTTCATCGGCGTAGGGTGAGTCGGCCCCTAAGGCGAGGCTGAAAAGCGTAGTCGATGGGAAACGGGTTAAAATTCCCGTACTTTTGTGCAGTGCGATGTGGGGACGGAGAAGGTTAGGTCAGCAGACTGTTGGAATAGTCTGTTCAAGCCGGTAGGCGTGAAGAGTAGGCAAATCCGCTCTTCTTTAACGCCGAGACGTGATAACGAGGGTCTACGGACCTGAAGTGACTGATACCACGCTTCCAGGAAAAGCCACTAAGCTTCAGCTGCACAAGAACCGTACCGCAAACCGACACAGGTGGGCAGGATGAGAATTCTAAGGCGCTTGAGAGAACTCAGGAGAAGGAACTCGGCAAATTGATACCGTAACTTCGGGAGAAGGTATGCCTGTTGAGGTGTAGGACTTCGCGTCCGAAGCTTTGACAGGTCGCAGAGAATCGGTGGCTGCGACTGTTTAACAAAAACACAGCACTGTGCCAACACGAAAGTGGACGTATACGGTGTGACGCCTGCCCGGTGCTGGAAGGTTAAGTGATGGGGTGCAAGCTCTTGATCGAAGCCCCAGTAAACGGCGGCCGTAACTATAACGGTCCTAAGGTAGCGAAATTCCTTGTCGGGTAAGTTCCGACCCGCACGAATGGCGTAACGATGGCCACACTGTCTCCTCCTGAGACTCAGCGAAGTTGAAGTGTTTGTGAAGATGCAATCTACCCGCTGCTAGACGGAAAGACCCCGTGAACCTTTACTGTAGCTTTGCATTGGACTTTGAAGTGGTTTGTGTAGGATAGGTGGGAGGCTTTGAAGCCAGGACGCTAGTTCTGGTGGAGCCGACCTTGAAATACCACCCTGACCCCTTTGAGGTTCTAACCTTGGTCCGTGATCCGGATTGGGGACAGTGCATGGTAGGCAGTTTGACTGGGGCGGTCTCCTCCCAAAGTGTAACGGAGGAGTTCGAAGGTTACCTAGGTACGGTCGGAAATCGTGCTGATAGTGCAATGGCAAAAGGTAGCTTAACTGCGAGACCGACAAGTCGAGCAGGTGCGAAAGCAGGACATAGTGATCCGGTGGTTCTGAATGGAAGGGCCATCGCTCAACGGATAAAAGGTACTCCGGGGATAACAGGCTGATACCGCCCAAGAGTTCACATCGACGGCGGTGTTTGGCACCTCGATGTCGGCTCATCACATCCTGGGGCTGTAGCCGGTCCCAAGGGTATGGCTGTTCGCCATTTAAAGTGGTACGTGAGCTGGGTTCAAAACGTCGTGAGACAGTTTGGTCCCTATCTGCAGTGGGCGTTGGAAGTTTGACGGGGGCTGCTCCTAGTACGAGAGGACCGGAGTGGACGAACCTCTGGTGTACCGGTTGTCACGCCAGTGGCATCGCCGGGTAGCTAAGTTCGGAAGAGATAACCGCTGAAAGCATCTAAGCGGGAAACTTGCCTGAAGATGAGACTTCCCTGGAGGCTTGACCTCCCTGAAGAGTCGTTCGAGACCAGGACGTTGATAGGTCGGGTGTGGAAGCGCTGTGAGGCGTGAAGCTAACCGATACTAATTGCTCGTGAGGCTTGATCCTATCATTTGAGTGGCTTGGGAAACTGAGACACAAGAGAGTGGATGTGCGACGTACGTCAAATACCGAATATATGCGAATCTGTCTGAGAGACGGGTTCGGGCTTCTTTAAGTTTGTACAGTTTATGTCTGGTGGCCATAGCGAGGTGGTCCCACGCCTTCCCATCCCGAACAGGACCGTGAAACGCCTTAGCGCCGATGATAGTGTGGCATTCGCCATGTGAAAGTAGGACACCGCCAGACGCCCCATACAGAACCCCAGCTCGATGAGCTGGGGTTTCTGCGTTTCTGCCCCGCCCGCCGGGCGGCGCCGTTTCGGCCTTGCCGTCCCCTCCCCGTTCCCCCGCGGCGACCGTCCGTCGCCACGGCGCTTACTTCCGTCGGCAGGCCTTTTCGGCTGGAGCGACGCGTCTCCTATGCTTGCAATGAGGCAAAGCGGCTTTCCTTGTGACCATAGACGGGAGTCCGGGCAATGAGAGGTTGGCGGGCGGCAATGGGCTTCACGATGCTGGAAGTGCTGATCGCGCTGCTGGTGCTGGCCATGGGGGTGTTGGCCGCCATCGCGGTGATGCTCAACGCGGAGCGCGCCAGCGGCTCCGGCTATCTGCGCCAGATGGCGAATCAGTATGCCTACGATATGGTGGACCGGATGCGGGCGAATTCCGCGCAGGTGGCCGCCGGCGCCTATGACGTCGCCTCCGGCGTCAGCGCGTCCACTTTTCAAAGCAATTGCGTGGCCACGGCCTGCACTGCCGCCACCATGGCCACTTTCGACAAATACCAGTGGCTGACCGACTTGCAGAACAATCTGCCGAACGGCACTGGCAGCATTTATCAGCCGGCCAGCGGCGCCACCACCGAGCGGGTGGTGCAGGTGTGGTGGACGGATGGCAACGCGGCGAGCGGCGGTGCGGTGCTCACCGAAATCGTGAGGACCATCATGTGAGGCCGACGCGCGCGCAGACAGGTTTTTCGCTGGTGGAGCTGATGGTGGCGGTCACCATCGGCCTGCTGCTGCTGACCGCGCTGGTGGGTGTGATGGTGGCGGGGCGCAAGGATTATTCGACCGACGCCGGTCAGGGCCAGCTGCAGAACGCCGGCGCCACCGTTTCCAGCCTGATTTCGCAGACGGCGCGCAGCGCCGGTTTCTTCGGCTGTTCCGGGGCGACTACTTCCAACGCGCTGGTGAGCGCCAATGGCCTGCTGGGGAATTTCAGCGCGCCGGTCACCGGCTATGACGCGGTGGTGGCGTCGTCCACGCTGACCTTGTCCAGCCTGAACGGCGCCAACGACAGCGCGCTGACCGACTGGAGCCCGGCGCTGGACAGCAGCCTGCAGGGCAAGGTGCAGCCCGGCAGCGACGTGGTGGTCTTCAGCGGCCAGAGCAACGGCACGGTGCCGGTGTGGGTGAGCGTTTACGCCTCGACCGGCGCGACTTCGCTGCAGACGCTGTCGGCATCGGGCGTGGCGGCCAACAATCTGCTGTCGGTCTCCAATTGCGCGCACTCGTCCATCATGCAGGTCAGCGGGGTGGGCAGCGCCAGCGGCGGCAGCGTCATCAATCTCAACCAGGCGCTGGACAGCGATTTTCCGGTGGGCTCGGTGGCGGCGTTGCTGTCGCAGACAGCTTACTTCGTCGGCCAGGCCTCGGGAACGCAAAGCGCGTTGTACCAGGCGGTGTATGACGGCACCGGCGGAGGCTGGCAGGTGACCCCTATCGTGCCCGGGGTGGACACCATGCAGGTGTGGTACGGCATAGGCAGCGCGCCAGGCGTCACCACCGAATATTTGCCGGCCAACCAGATCAGCAGCTGGAGCCAGGTGAACAGCCTGCGCATCGCGGTGCTGCTGGAAGGGCCGCAAGGCACCGCGCCGCTCAGCAAGGCCGGCAATTGCCTCAACCGGACGCAGTGGACGGTGCTGAGCAATACGGTCAATGTGCCTTGCGACACCCGGCTGCGCCATGTCTACACCATGACGGTATCGTTGAGGAACGCGGGCCTATGAAACCATTGCGCAAAGCCGGCTCGGAGCGCGGCGTGGTATTGATCATCGCCCTTATCTTCATGCTGGTGATCATGATCCTGGGGCTGGCCGGCAGCACCCAATCGCTGAGCCAGCTGCACATGGCCAGCAACAACGTGCAGTACCAGAGCAATCTGGAGCTGGCGGAGGGCACGCTGCGCCAGGCGTACTCGGCCATGCTGCAGGGCGTGTTCGCCAGCCAGACCTACACGGTGGCGGGCAACAACGGCTACTACCAGTTCAACGCCAACACCGTGCCGGCGTGGCAGCAGAATTTATACACACCTTCGTTCTGGACCAATAGCGCGATGACGATTCCCGGCTATACCGGCACGCCGCCCAATTCGGCCGTCACCAGCAGCTATGTGGTGGAAAACATGCCGGCGGCCTGCCGGGCGGGAACCAGCTGCGGCAACCGCGGGATCTATGGGCAGGCGGCCGGCGGCAACAACTACCGGGTGACCGCCCGGGTGGTCACCAGCAACGGCGCGAGCCCGGTGGTGGTCCAGGCAATCTTCACGCAGTGAGGCGGATATGGCTGACTGGAAACCGGCGGTGCGCATCGTGGTCGGCATCCTGCTGCTGGCATGCATTCTGCTGGCGGCCCGGAAGGTGGCCGGCGGCGGCTCCACCGCCACGCTGGCGATCTCGCAGGTGCCGCTGACCATCACCACCCCGGCGCGGCCGCAGGTGGTGATCGCCGTCACCAATTCCGAATCGATGGACGGCAGCACCATCACTTATTGCAACGGCACCGGCAATTCCGGCGCCAACTGCAGCAATGGCTTTTCCACCAGCTATACCGGCCGCGGCGGCGCTTTGCTGACCGGCGCCGGCGCGGTGAGCGGACTGACCGGCTCGTCCTCGCCGATCAACTACCCGGTGCCGGCCAGCTTCACGCCTCCGGTGTCGGGCGGCGCGGCCGGCAGCCTGGTGCCGTACACCTCGACGCTGTCCGGCGGCCAGCTGGCCGACAACAGCCCGTCGCGGCTCAATGTCGCCAAGGCCGGCATCCTGTCGATCCTCAACACCTATCTGGCGACGACGGATTTCGCCCTGTTGTCCTACCAGATGAGCAACACCAGGATGTACACCACCTGGGTGTATTACATGGCGCCGACCGGCGGCTTCGCCTTCACCAATACGCCCACCGCCACCAGCAGCACCGACACGGTCTACAACCCCTGCTACAACTACCTGACCTCGTCGTCGACCACCGTGGCCAGCAATTGCGCGTCGATCGCGCTGTCGCTGGGCCTCAGCGGGTCGTCGGTCAGCGGCAGCCAGTACATGACGGTGGCGGCCACCAGCGACGACGCCAACATCAACGACGTGCTGTATTCCTCGTCGCTCAACCCGGTGTTCATGACCTACGGCACGGTCAGCCCCAGCAATCCCTACACCTATTACTCGCTGAGCAGCTACAAGTCCGGCTCGGTGTCGGTGTCCTACAGCACGATGGCGCCGGGCGGGCGCACCAACTGGGCCACCAGTCCGACCAATGCCGGCTACGTGCCTTACTCGCCGCAGGTGATGTATGTGCAGCGCGGCTGGGGCTATGGCGGCTCGCAGTCGTACTCCGGCGCCACCACCAATGTGACGATGACCAATCTGGGCAGCCCGTCGGCCAGCCAGCTCACCAGCGCCTACAACAGCTTCTCGCCGTTCCTGCAGCCGGAAACCAATTCCACCAGCACCAGCGAAATCAAGTCGGCGGCCGGGCAGTCGCCGATCTACGCGCTGCTGAAGACCGCGCAAACCTCGTTCACCAGCACGTCGTCCAGCAGCGGCTGCTCGCCGCAAAAATACGTGGTGCTGATCACCGACGGCCTGCCAACCCAGGACAAGAGCGGCAACTTCTGGCCGCCGGCGGGCAGCGCCGCCGCCAGCGGCTATGGCGTGACCGCCAGCTTCAACGCCGACGGCTCGCTCAACACCGGCGCCACCAACGACCAGGCGTTGCTGGACACCATCAGCCAGATCCAGTCGCTGGCCAACAGCGGCATCAAGACCTATGTGATAGGCCTGGGCGCCGGGGTGGCGCCGGCTACCAACCCTACGGCGGCGCAGACGCTGACCGCGATGGCGGTGGCGGGCAATACCGGCTCCTATTACCCGGCAGTCAGCGCCACCGCGTTCAGCAACGCGCTCAGCTCCATCCTGGTGCAGATCCAGAAAGGCAGTTACGACCAGGCGTCGGTGGCGCTCAACAGCACCACGCTGAGCACCAATTCGCAGGCTTTCCTCGCCAGCTTCAATCCCAGCGACAGCCCGTACAACGACTGGACCGGCAATCTGTCGGCCTATTCGTTGTCCACCAGCAGCGGGCTGAACGTCGGCACCAGCGCCAATTGGCAGGCGCAGACTCAGGTGGACACCTTCTCCAGCAGCAACGCCTGGCAAAACACGCGCTTGATCGCCACCTGGGACGCGGTCAACAGCAAGGGCGTGCCGTTCGAATGGCCGGCTTCCGGCGTCACCGGCATCAACAGCACCCAGCAGGGCTGGCTGCAGCCATCGGACACCAAGGGCAGCCTGCGGCTCAACTACCTGCGCGGCGACAAGTCGCAGGAGGTGCAGAACGGCGGCGGCTTCCGCAACCGCAGCCACCTGCTGGGCGACATCATAGACAGCGGCCCGGTGTATGTGGCCAAACCGGATGGCCCGTACAGCGACGCCAGCTACCTGAGCTTCATCAACGCCAACGCCAACCGCACGCCGCTGCTCTATGTCGGCGGCAACGACGGCATGCTGCACGCATTCAACGCCAGCACCGGCAACGAGGCTTTCGCCTTCATCCCCAACGGCGTGTTTTCCAACCTGTACCAGCTGACCAGCGCCTCGTACAACAACAACCACATCTATTTCGTCGACGGCTCGCCGCAGGCCGGCGACGTGATGTTCGCCAACGGCGTCTGGCATTCGCTGCTGGTCGGCGGCCTGGGCGGCGGAGGCTCCACCATTTACGCGCTGGACGTGACCACGCCGTCCAATTTCACCAGCGAGACGGCGCTGGCCAGCGCGGCGCTGTGGGAATTCAGCGACAGCGGCCTGGGCTATACCTATGGTCGGCCCTCCATCGCCCGGGTCAACGCCACGCCGGGATTCGCGGTGATGTTCGGCAACGGCTACGCCAGCAGCGGCAACCACGCCATCTTCTATGCGGTGAATCCGCAGACCGGCGCCACGCTGGCCAAGATAGATCTGTGCAGCTCGGTGCCGGCGGCCTGCAACAGCAGCGCGCCGCAAGGCTTGTCCGAGGTAGTGGCGATCAACAGCAGCGGCAATGCCGGCGCGGCGGTGGACATGGTTTACGCCGGCGATCTGCAGGGCAATGTCTGGGCGATCAACATCGGCAGCAGCAATCCGGCCAGTTGGAGCGTGCGCCTGCTGTTCACCGCCACCGACAGCAGCGGCAACCACCAGCCGATCACCGCCGCGCCTGCGGCCACGCTGAACGCCAACTTCCCCAAGCAGAAGGGCACGATGGTCTATTTCGGCACCGGCCAGCTGCTGGCCCAATCCGATCTGACCAATACCAATACCCAGGCCTTCTACGCCGTTTACGACAATCTGAGCATCAGCGGCCTGACGCCGTCCAACCTGGTGCAGCAGACCGAGTCGCTGGTCACCTCGGCGCAGTCGGGCTTCACCAACACCACGGTGACTTCGACCACCTACAACTGGCAAAGCCCCAACCCGCCGCTCAGCTGCGTGGTGGGGCGCACCTGCCCGACCCTCTACGGCTGGTACTACACGTTGAGCTTCGCCGGCAGCGGCACCCGGGTGCTGACCAATCCGCAGGTCTTCGCCGGCAATGTGGTGTACACCACCTTCGCGCCGCCCTCCACGCCTTGCACCAGCGGCGGCCTGTCGTTCCTGATGGCGTCGAGCTACGCCACCGGCGGGCCGCCGACGCAGCCCTTCCTCGACGCCAATGGCAACGGGGTGGTCAATAGCCAGGATGTCTATAACCAATTGCCGGTGTCCGGGGTGCAGCTGGGCAGCTTCTTCGCATCGACGCCGGCCTTCGTCACCTCGAATCAGGGCGGCTACAGTGCCAGCATCCTGGTGGGCGGGGGCAATGGCAACAGCAACAATAATTGCGCCAACGGCAAGCTGAGCTGCACCAGCAGCAGCCCGTTGCAGCAATACTATTCCTGGAGCGGCTGGTGGCAGATCATGTGAAGCGGGGGCGGAGCGGGCCGGCGGGGATGCGCGGCATCACCTTGGTTGAAATGATGGTGACGCTGGCGGTGGTCGCGATTCTGGCGTCGATCGCCTACCCGCTGTACACCAGCCATGTGCAGCAGTCGCGGCGCGGCGACGCCTGGCAGGCGCTGACCGCCGCGCAGTCGCAGATGGAGCAGTGCTACGCCCAGTATTTCGCTTACAACAACGCCGCCTGCACGGTGTCGGCCAGCTCGCCTGGCGGCTATTACCAGGTGCAGGTGTCTTCCGCCACCACGGCCAGCGGCTATGTGCTGACCGCCACGCCGGCCGCCGGCGGGCTGCAGGCGGCCGACACCACCTGCAGCAGCTTCAATGTCAGCAACAGCGGCTTGCGCAGCGCGGCCAACGCGCAGGGCAGCGATACCAGCAGCACCTGCTGGCCGCATTGACCGGGGAATCGCATGTCGGGCAACAGCCGCGGCTTCACCTTGCTGGAGATGATGGTCACCCTGGCGGTGATGGTGATATTGCTGACGGTGGCGATGCCGGCCTGGCAGACGCTGATGCAGAACCAGCGGCTGATCAGCACCCGCGACAATCTGCTCAGCGCGATGAGCCAGGCCAGGGCATCGGCGGTGAACGACGACAGCGTCGTCACCATCTGTCCGTACAGCGCGGCTTCCAGCACGGCGTGCGGCAGCAGCTGGAGCGCCGGCTGGGTGATAAGCGAGCAACAGTCCGGCAGCGCGGTGTTGCTGAAATCGCAGCCGCTGGTTTCCGGTTCCCCCACCATAGGCACGCTGGCGGCGGGCACCGCCAGCGGCACCATCGCCAGCGTCAGCTTCAATCCGCGCCCGCCCTATGTCGCGGTGGCGCAGACCGGCGACTTCCGCATCTGCGACAGCCGCGGCGCCGCCGTCGCCCTGTCGTTCAATCTGCAGAGCACCGGTTATGCCCAGTCGGCCGCCAGCGCCGGCGCCACGCTGAGCGGCGCCAGCCTGAGCTGTCCCTGAGCGCGGGAGTTGGGCAGGCGCGGGCGACGGTGGTATGCTTCGCGACTCGTCCCATTTGCGGCCGCGGCCTTGTCTGCCGCCTGCGCCGCATGATTCGCGCAAGGAACCGCATGACTTACCCGATGCCGTCGTTTGAAGACAAGATCTGCCCGCCGGAACAGCTGGCGGAGCGTCTGGCCGCGCTGCCGCGCCCGTTGGTGTTCACCAACGGCTGCTTCGACATCCTGCATCGCGGCCATGTCACCTACCTGGCGCAAGCCCGGGCGCTGGGCGCCAGCCTGGTGCTGGGCCTGAATACCGATGCTTCGGTGAAGCGCCAGGGCAAGGGCGAGGACAGGCCGATCAACAACGAGCATAACCGCGCCGCGGTGCTGGCGGCGCTGGAGAGCGTCAGCCTGGTCACCTGGTTCGACGCCGACACCCCGGCCCAGCTGATCGAGCAGGTGCGGCCGGAGGTGCTGGTGAAGGGCGGCGACTGGACGGTGGACAAGATCGTCGGCAGCGCCGAGACGCTGGCGCGCGGCGGCCAGGTGCATTCCATTCCCTTCCTGTTCGACACCTCCACCACCCAGACGCTGAACAAGATCCGCGCCGGCGAGGGCAAGGCGTGAACGAACACGCGTTCGCGGTGCTGCACCACCTGTCGGATGGACGCTTCCATTCCGGCGAGGACATCGCCCAGGCGTTGGGCTGTTCGCGCACGCTGGTGTGGCAGGCGGTGCATGCGATAGAGGCGGATTTGGGCCTCACCGTGTTCAGCGTGCGCGGCCAGGGCTACAAGCTGGCGCAGCCGTTCGCCTGGCTGGATGTCGCCGGCGTGCGCGCCGGCCTGTCCGAAGCCGCGGCCGAGGTCTATACCTTGGCGGTGGCCGAACGCACCGACTCCACCAACAGCCAGCTGATGGCGCGCGCCGGCAACGGCGGACTGCATGGCCTGGTGCTGGCCTGCGAATTGCAGACCGCCGGCCGCGGCCGACTGGGCAGGCGCTGGCAGGCGCGCTTGGGATCGGGGCTGACGTTCTCGCTGCTTTGGCGCTTCGAACGCGGCGTGTCCGAGTTGGCCGGCTTGTCGCTGGCGGTGGGCGTGGCGCTGGCGCGCGCGCTGCGCGGCCTGGGCGCGCCGGTGCGGCTGAAGTGGCCCAACGATGTGCTGCTGGACGGCAGCAAGCTGGCCGGCATCCTGATCGAGCTGTCCGGCGACGCGCTGGGGCCGGCGGCGGTGGTGATAGGCATAGGCTTGAACGTGGCCGATCCGGGCGAAGTGGACCAGCCAGTGGCGACCTTGCGCCAGGCCGGCGTGGCGGCCGACCGCAACAGCCTGTTGGCCGCGCTGCTCAATGAATTGCAAACGGTGCTGTCGGCGTTCGATCGCGACGGCTTCGCGCCGCTGCGCGACGAGTGGTGCGCGTTGTCCGCGCATCAGCAGGCGCCGGTGCGGCTTAGTTTTTCCCACGGCGAGCCGGTGGACGGCATCGCCTGCGGCGTCGCCGACAACGGCGCCCTGCGGGTGGAGACCGCGCAGGGGATGCGGACCTTCCATGTCGGAGAGGTCAGTCTCAGGGAACGCCAATGAAGTTATTGATAGACGCCGGCAACAGCCGGGTGAAATGGGCCGCCTACCGCGGCGCGGAATGCGTGGCCAAAGGCGCCGCCGAACATGGCGAGCTGGCCAGCCTGGCGCCGGTCTGGAGCCAACTGCCGCTGCAGGGCGCCTGGATGTCGTCGGTGGCGCGGCAGGAGGTGGCCGACGCGCTGGCGGCGGCGTTGGCCTGTCCCTTGCACCGGGTGCATGCCCAGAGCCGCTTCGGCGCGGTGTGTAACCATTATCGCAACACCGCCGAGCAGGGCGCCGACCGCTGGCTGGCGGTGTTGGCCGCGCGCGAACTGTGCGGCGGCGACGTCATCGTCGCCTGCGCCGGCACGGCGTTGACGGTGGAAACGCTGACCGCCGACGGCGATTATCTGGGCGGGCTGATCTTGCCCGGCTATGGCCTGATGCTGCAAAGCCTGGCCCAGGGCACGGCGAATCTGGACCGCGCCGCCGGCGCGGTGGTGGATTTCCCGCAAGGCACGCAGGATGCGTTGGCCAGCGGCGTGATGGCGGCGCTGGTGGGCGCCATCGAAGGGCAGCGGCGCAAGCTGGCCGAACGCACCGGCCGCCAGCCTGCCACGGTGATCCTGACCGGAGGCGACGCCGGCCGCATCGCGCCTTGGCTCGCCGCTCCGCTGGAGATCGTGGATAATCTGGTGTTGATGGGTTTACTCAAGGTGGCGAACGCGTGATCAAGTGGCTTGTGGCGCTGGTGGTGGTGCTGAATCTGGTGGTGGCCATGTATGGCTCCTTCAAGCAGCGGCCGCCGATGGATGTGCATGCGCAGGAAGTGAGTCCCGGCCAGGTGAAACTGTTGCCGACAGGCTGGACGCCGGACGCGTCGGCCGGGCAGGCCAGCGCGCCGCATGCGGCGGCGAGCGCTCCCGCGTCCACCGCCAAGGCGGCGTCGGCGCCGCTGGCGGCAGCCAAGACGGACAAACATGCCAAGCCCGCGGCCAGCGCGCCGCAGGAACAGGCCAAATCGGCCAAGGCGCAGGCGAAGCCGGCGCCCAAGCAAGAGGCGTCCAAACCGGCCGCGGCCAAGTCCGCGGAAGCCGCGCCGCCGGCCGCCAAGGCCTGCTACCGCTGGGCCGGCCTCAGCGACAGCCTGCTGGCCCGGGTGAAGGGCGGCGTGCCGTCGCTGAAGCTGAAGGCCGGCCAATTGCAGGAAGACAGCAAGGAAGAAAGCAAGGGCTCGAGCCGCTTCTGGGTGTACTACCCGCCGCTGGCCACCCAGGCCGAGACCAAGACGCTGTCGGCCGAGCTGAAGGACAAGGGTTTCGACAACTACCTAGTCAGCGGCGACGAGTTCAAGGGCAATCTGTCGCTGGGCCTGTTCGGCCGCGAAGACGCGGCCAAGACGCTGGCGGCGCGCCTGAAGGCGGCCGGCTACGACAAGGCGGTGGTCAAGTCCAAGAACGAAGCGGCTAAGGTGACCACTCTGTCCTTCAAAGACCTGGACGCGGCGCAGGCCGAGCATCTGAAGGCGCTGCAGAAGCGGTTGACGCCGGGCATCGCGCTGAAAGGCTGCTGATTGGACGGCATTTGATCCGACGGCTTGCCAAGCGGGCATGCTGCGGCGCAATATGAAAAACGGCGACGATGGGTCGCCGTTTTGCTTGCCGGATTGCCATGGCCCGACACTTCCACATTACCAGGCTGCTGGACCGCGGCCGCTTCAACGACAAGGTATTGCGCCAGCTGGGCTGGGCGATGGCCTTCATCGCCGGCGCCATCAACGCCGGCGGCTTCCTGGCGGTGCACCGCTATACCTCGCACGTCTCCGGCATCGTGTCCGGCATGGCCGACGCCTGGGGCACCGGTGAGGTGCGGCTGGCGCTTTCGCTGCTGGTGATGCTGTGCTGCTTCATCGGCGGCGCCATGCACAGCACCTGGCTGATCCTGTGGGCGCGCCGGCAACGGCTGCGCGGCGGCTACGGCGTGTCGATGATGGAGGAGGCGCTGCTGCTGCTGGTGTTCGGCTTGCTGGGCGCCGGCTTGTCCCTGCACAAGGGCCTGTTCACGCCGCCGACGGTGATGTTGCTGTGCTTCATCATGGGCATGCACAACACCATCGTCACCAAGCTGTCCGGCGGCCTGCTGCGCAGCACCCACATGACCGGCATCGCCACCGACATCGGCATCGAGCTGGCCAAGATGAGCTACTACAACCGCCAGCAGGGGCCACGGATCCAGGCGGTGCGATCCAACCGCAACAAATTCCGCGTCTACAGCCTGATCCTGTTGTCCTTCTTCGCCGGCGGCGTGGTCGGCGCGCTGGGCTTCAAGCACCTGGGTTTCGGCTTCACGCTGCCGCTGGCCTTGTTCCTGTTCCTGCTGGGTCTCAGGCCCGCCTGGTACGACGTCAGGCTGCGCTGGCGCTGGTGGCGGATCGGCTTGACGGCGGCCAGGGCGCGCGCCGGCGCTTTGCGCCGGACTTGAACGACTTCCCTCATCCCGGCGCGCTGCGGGTTTCCGCGCCACGGGGCGCGGCAGCCTTGAGCCGTCGGCTGTGAAAGATGGGTGACGGGCTATGAAATTGTCATTATGGAAAAGTGCTTGTGTGGTTGTGACGCACTCTCGCTTGGAGAGCGGCACCAGTCCCTGAGTTTGGGCGGGCTTTTTCATGCAAAGGGGCGGCATGGACGTACGAAAAGCGGTTGGTTTGTGGGTTAGCTGGGCTTTGGCGGCGCCGGTTCACGCCGATGTCTGGCAGGGCGAGTTGGGCGGCGCGCCGGTTGTGATGGAGTGGAGCGTCGATAACGAGGGCGAGGTCGACGGCCGTTATTTCTATCGCAAATTCCATAATGACATCGCGCTGACGGGCAAGCGGGATGCGCAGGGCGCGTTGCGCTTGAGCGAGAGCCTGGGCCATGGCGAGGCGCGGGCCGATCTCGCGTTGCGCCCATCCGGAACCGGTTGGGTGGGTGAGTGGCGCGAACCGAAGACGAAGCGCGCGTTGCCGGTCACGCTGACGCCGTTGGCCATGTCGAGCGAGGAGGGTACGGACGAAGCGGATTGGATCGACGACTACAACCGGGCCAGATTGGCTGACCTGCGGTTGCGGCGGGTGGGCGAACAGGTTTTCCTCGGCCATCGGCTGAGCTGGTGGGAGGAGCCGGTCAGCCGGATCCGCTGGTTCCGGTTGGAAAGCGGCTATTCTGCGGACGCCATGGCCCGTCTGAACCGGATTTTTGAGAGGCGGCAATGGCGCGCGGTGGTGGATGCCTTCGAGTGCGTGGCGGCCGCGCAGGGTTCGACTTTAGGCAGGTATCAGCAGGCGGTGACCCCGCGCTTGCTGACGCCGCGCGTGGTGAGCATCAGCATTGAAACCAGCGCGTTTTGCGGCGGCGCCCATCCGGACTCCGGCGACGCGCCGTTGAATATGGAGGTGGCCAGCGGGCGCGTTTTGCATCTGGAGGATGTATTGTGGCTGGGGAGGGGCGAACCACAGGATGCGCGGGGCGAGGATGGCCTGCTGCGAGATGCCGGGTATGAAAGCAAGGTGCTGCAGCCTTGGCTCGCTAGCGTCTTCGGCAAGTTGTATCCGCGGGAGATGGCTGGTGGCGAAGGCGGGGGTTGCGATTACCGCGGTCCCGAGGTCTGGAATGCGTTCAATTGGTATCTGACGCCGAAAGGCATGCAGATCGGCGCCTTCTTCGCGCGCGCGCGGAAGGATTGCGACAACCCGGCCTGGAGCCTGTTGCCGTGGGCATTGGTGCGCCAGCACCCAGGCGTTTTGACGCCGCGTTTGCCGTAAGCCGGCCTCACTTCAACACAGGAAAATACGTCGGCAGAATCAACAGCGCGGCGAGCAGCGCGATCTCGCAAAGCTCAACCCCCGCGCCCAGGCAGTCGCCGGTCATGCCGCCCAGGCGGCGCTTCAGGAAGGCCCACCAGGCCAGGCCGGCCAAGGGGGCCAGCAGCAGCGCCGGCGCCAGCCAGGCCGACAGCGCCAGCAGCGCGGCCAGGTTCAGCCCCATGCCGGCCCAGTCGCGGCGCCAGGCGAAGCGTTCGCCGCTGCCCGGCGCGATGGCCGGCAGCGTCGCAGACCAAGCGATGGCGAAGCCGCGCGCCCAGGCCGGCGCCAGCAGCAGTCCCCAGACCGGCCCGCTCTGGCGCGCGAGCAGCATCAGCAGCACCAGCTTGCAAACCACCGCCAGGATCAGCGAGAGCACGCCGAAGCTGCCCAGATGCGGGTCTTTCAATACCTCGAAGAAGCGTTCGCGCGAGCGGTGGGACGCGCCCAGCGCGTCGGCGAGGTCGGCCAGGCCATCCAGGTGCAGGCCGCCGGTGACACCGGTCCAGACCAGCAGCGCCAGCAGCGCCGCCAGCCAGGGGTCGACCGGCTGGCCCACTTGCAGCGCGCCCAGCAGCAGCGCGCCGACCAGCGCGCCGACGGCGGGAAACCAGCGCGCGCTGGCGGCCAGCCATTCCGGCTTGAATTCCGCCAACTGCGGCGTCGGCAGCCGGGTGAGAAACTGCACCGCCAGGATCAGTCCGCGCATGCAGACTCCAGGCGCAGCAGGTAGGCCGGGTGGCCTTCCAGCATCGACAGCTGGACGAAGCCGCCGCGCTGCACCGTCATCAGCTTGGCGACGGAAAAATCGGTGCCGAGCAATTCCGCCATCAGCACAGTGATCACGCCGCCGTGCGTCACCAGCAGCCGGTGGCTGCCACGCGCCTCGGTCATCCAGTCGGCCAGGCCGGCCAGCACCCGGGTGCGGAACGCTTCGAAGCTTTCGCCGCCGGGCGGGCTCAGCCTGCCGTCGGCCAGCGCTTCGCCCCAGCCGGGGTGGACGCGCTCCAGGTCGGCCACCGGCTGGCCGTCCCAGCCGCCGAAGTCCATCTCGGCGAAGCGCGGGTCCACTTTCAGCGTCAGCGAGCCGGACAGCGCCTGCTTGACCGCGAATTCGCGGCAGCGCTGCAGCGGCGAGCTGGCGATGGCGGTGACCGGCGCCAGGCTGCTGATGCGCTGCCAGCTGCGACCGAGCTGATGGTGGCCGTGCTCGGTCAGCGGCAGGTCGGTCAGGCCGATCAGCCGGCCGTCGTGGTCGATTTCGCCGTGGCGCAGCAGGGTGAGCGTGTAGGGATTCATGCCGATTTGCCGCTGACGCCGGCTTCGGCGAAAGTGGCCATCTCGTTGTGCAGCTTCACCGCCATCTGCAGCATCGGCACGCACAGCGCCGCGCCGGAGCCTTCGCCGAGGCGCAGCCCCAGGTCCACCAGCGGGTGCAGCTGCAGCGCCGCCAACGCCAGGTCGTGGCCGGATTCGGCGGAACGGTGGCTGGCCAGCAGCCAGTCGTGCAGCGTCGGGTCTATCGCTTTGGCGCACAGCGCGGCCGCGCTGGCGATGAAGCCGTCCACCAGCGAAGGCACGCCCAGGCGCGCGCCTTCCAGGAAGAAACCGGCGATCGCGGCGATTTCCAGCCCGCCCAATTCGGCCAGCGTGTCCTCGCCGCTGAGGTTTTCCCAGGCCACCCGCGCCAGCGCGGTCTTCACCACCCGGCGCTTGTTGGAGAGGCCGCTGTCGTCGATGCCGGTGCCGCGCCCGACCACCAGCTCCGGCGCCGCGCCGGTGAGGCGGCAGATCAGCGCGGCGGAGGCGGTGGTGTTGCCTATGCCCATGTCGCCGGCGATCAGCAGATTGGCGCCGGCATCCACCGCGCGGCGCGCGGCGGCGCGGCCGGTTTCCAGCGCGGCGGCGGTTTCCTCGGCGCTCATCGCCGACTGTTTGGCCAGATTGTGGCTGCCGGCGCGCACCTTGGCGTGGATGATGGGCAGCGCCGACACATCGCCCGCCACGCCGACGTCGACGACCTCCAGCCGGGCGTCCAGCGCGCGCGCCAGCACGCAGATGGCCGCGCCGCCGGCGCTGAAGTTGCGCACCATTTCGGTGGTGACCTCGGCCGGGAAGGCCGACACGCCTTCGACGGTGACGCCGTGGTCGCCGGCGAACACGGTGATCGCCGGTTTCAATTCCTCGGGGCAAGCCCGTCCCTGCCAGGCGGCGAAGCGGCAAGCCAGTTCCTCCAGCTGGCCCAGGCTGCCGGGCGGCTTGGTGAGCACGGCCTGGCGGGCGCGGGCGGCGTTGCGGGCGGAGAGATCCAGGGGTTTGCTGCTGTTCATGGTTGAGCCTGCCGGAGTGCGGGGCGCGATGCCCGGGTGATCGAGAAAAAGCCTGCCGCCGGCGCGCGGCCGGTCGGACTCTAAGCATATTACCGCTTGGACGATGCCGCCATAAGCCCGGCGAGGTATAATCCGCCGCTTGCAGGTGCCCGCGGCCGCCGAATTCCGGCGCGCGGGTGAAACGGGAAGCCGGTGGACAAGCCGGCGCTGCCCCCGCAACGGTAAGGCCCGGCGCGCAAGCGCCCAGGCGACGCAGATAGCCACTGTCCTACAGGATGGGAAGGCGCGGCGCCGGCATGGCCCAGCCCGGAGACCGGCCTGCGCGCCTCGGCCGGAAGCCGGGCAGATTGCTGACGAATCGCGGGGAGGCGATCCGACAGGCGTTCCGGTTTTGCCGTGCCGTCCTTTGCTGTTGTTGTCCTCTTCGCACTCAACGTTGACCCTGTCGTGGAGTGTGTTTCATGTTCAAGTTTCAATCCTGCGCGCTGTTCGCGGCGCTGACCGCCGCCGGCGTGGTTCAGGCCGCCGATCTTCCCGAGTTCGCCGGCGACCCGGTGATCGTCACCGCCAGCCGGGTGCCGCAGAAAGTCTCGTCGCTGCCGGCGAACGTCACCGTCATCACCGCCGAGGACATTGCCAACAGCACGGCGACGACGGTGCAGGATGTGCTGTCTAGCTACGCCGGCGTGCATGTGTCGAACAGTTCCGGCTCCGCCAGCACGGCGATGGTGGATCTGCGCGGTTTCGGCGTGACGGGCATGAGCAACACGCTGATCCTGGTCGATGGCGTACGGCAAAACACCAATGATTTGAGCGCGCCTAACCTGGGGGCGGTCACGCTGGCGAGCATCGACCACATCGAGGTGGTGCGCGGCATCGGCGGCGTCGCCTACGGCGGCGGCGCGACCGGCGGGGTGATCAACATCATTACCAAGTCCGGCGCGGCCAACGGGGTGAACGGCAGCGTCATGCTGACCGGCGGCAGTTACGATCTGCGCCAGCTGGATGCCAATCTGCACGCGGGGAACCAGTATGTGGCGCTGGATGGCTATGTCCAGTCGTTGAAGACCGACAATTACCGCCAGAACAATGCCGAGCGCGACGACAACGCCGGCGCCACCTTGACTTTCAAGCATGACGGCGGCGACATCAAGCTGTTCGCCAAAACGGCGAGCCAGGGCTTGCGCCTGCCGGGATCCATCGTCATGGATCCGGCCAACGGCCAGAACCCCTTGCTCAACAATCCGACCGGCACGGCGACGCCGAACAGTCACTCCTCCACCGGCACCAGCAGCGGCGGCGTTTCTTTGAGCCAGGACTTGGGGGCCGGGACGCTGTATGCCGACTGGTCGCGCCGCGTCAAGGATGCGGACTCCTGCGTCCAGTATGCCGGCATCGCCGGATGCTCGCGGGACCAGCGCAATCTGGGCGAAAACGCCGCCAGCGCCCGTTACGAGCTGCCTATCGGCAAGCACACCCTGTCTTTCGGCAGCGACTGGCTCGACAGTTCGATGAGCGTATACAACTCGCTGGGCAATAAGCAGACCTCGCAAAAGCGCGTCGGCTATTTCGTCGACGGCCAGTTCAAGCTGTGGCAGGGCGCGACGCTGTCGGCCGGAGGCCGCCAGCAACTGGTGGACGACAAGGTCAACGCCATGAGCGGCGGGGCCAATCTGTCGACCATCCATACCAGCCTGCATGCCTGGTCCTTGGGCCTGAAGCAGGATTTGCGCGCGGGTTGGAGCGTGTATGCCAGATCCGGCCAGAGCTTCCGCCTGGGCAATGCCGATGAGGTGACTTATACCAACGGCCTGCCGCTGCAGCCGCAGCAGTCGCATGATAGGGAAGTGGGGGCGCAATGGGCGAACGATGCGGCGCATGCCAAGCTGGCGCTGTTCCGCAATGATCTGACCAATGAAATCGCTTACAACCCCTTCGTCGGGCTGTTTGGCGCCAATGCCAACTTGCCGGAGACGCGCCATCAGGGTGTCGAGCTGGAGGGCGGCGCCAAGCTGTCGCAGCGGGTGGGCGTGAACGCCAATCTGACCTGGACTCAGGCGACCTACCGCTCAGGCGCCGGCTTGGCCGGCAACACTATTCCGATGGTGCCGAAGCTGATGGCGAATACCGCGGTGAATTGGAGCATCAGCGACGCCAGCAAGGTGTCGGTGGCGGCGCAATATGTTTCTCAGCAGTATTTCGATAATGACCAGAGCAACGCCTTTGGCCGCAAGTTGCCGGCTTACACGGTTGTCGACGCCAAGTTCAGCCAGGCATTCGGCAAGCATGTGAGCGCCACTTTCAGCGTGAACAACTTGTTCAACAGGCATTATGCGACCTATGGCGGGACGGATGCTTACACCTCGCCTACGGCTTATGATTTGTACCCGGCCAACGCGCGGAATTACCAAGCCGCCGTGACTTACACGTTCTAAACCATGCCCCATCTGATCAGCGGCGGCGCCCGCAGCGGCAAGAGCGCCCATGCAGAAGACCTGGCCCGCCGCCATGCCGGCCCGGTGTGTTATCTCGCCACCGCCGAAGTGCGCGACGCCGAGTTCGCGCGCCGGGTGGAGCGCCACCGCGCGCAGCGGCCGGCGCATTGGCGGGTGGCGGAAGCCGGCCGCGGCCTGGCCGCCGCCATCGCCGCCGCTGACTGCCCGGGCGGGCTGGTGCTGGTGGACTGCCTGGGCATGTGGCTGATGCGCTTTTTCGGTGAACCAGGCTTTGACGAAGCCGGCTACGCCGTCGAGCGCGACGCCCTGCTGGCGGCCTTGGACGGCGCGCGTGGCGAAATCCTGCTGGTCAGCAACGAGGTGGGCTGGGGCGTGGTGGCTGGAGATGCCGAAACCCGGCGCTTCGTCGACGAACTGGGGCGGCTCAACCAGCTGGCGGCGGCGCGCTGCCAGCGGGTGACGCTGGTGGCCTGCGGTTTGCCGCTGGTTTTGAAAGGGGGTCCGGCATGAGGCGCGCATGGGTCTTGGCCGCCCTGTTGCTGGCCGGCGCCGCGCAGGCCGATATCCGTGTGACGGACGGCGATGGCCAGGAAGTGGCGCTGCGGCAGCCGGCGCAGCGCATAGTCAGCCTGGTGCCGCACGCCACCGAGCTCTTGTTCGCCGCCGGCGCCGGCGACAAGGTGGTGGCCACCGTCGAATACAGCGACCATCCGCCGGCGGCGAAGAAGCTGCCGCGGGTCGGCAGCTTCACCGGCTTCAGCCTGGAGGCGGTGCTGCGCCAGCGGCCCGACCTGGTGGTGGCCTGGAAGGATGGCGGCACCCCGCGCGAACTGGCGCGTCTGCGCAGCCTGGGCGTGCCGGTGTTCATCAGCCATCCGCTGCAGCCGGGCGACGTGGCGCTGGAAATCGGCAAGCTGGGCCGGCTGGCCGGCAGCGAGGCGGCGGCCAACCGCGCCGCCGCGCAATACCGGCGGCAAATGGCGGCGCTGCAGCAGCGCTACGGCGGCCGCGCGCCGGTGCGGGTGTTCTACCAGCTGAGCCAGGCGCCGATCTTCACCATCAGCGGCAAAAGCTATATCGATTCGCTGATCCGCACTTGCGGCGGGGTCAATGTGTTCGCCGACCTGCCGCTGCCGGCGCCGCAGGTATCCACCGCCTCGGTCGTGGCGGCGCAGCCACAGGCGATAGTGGCGTCCGACGAGGCGACGCTGGCGATGTGGCGGCGCTGGCGCGGCGTGCCGGCGGTGTCGCATGCCGCGCTGTTCGCGCTGCCGGGCGACGACATCAGCATTCCCGGCCCGCGCCTGGTCGAGGGCGCGGCGGCGCTGTGCGAGCGGCTGGACATGGCGCGCCAGCGGCTGGGTTTGACGCCCAACTAGCCGCCCGTTATCCTCGCCGGCATGGACAATGAACTGGAATATCTGGAATCCCGCGTCGCGGCGCTGATCGCCCGCATCCGGGAGTTGGAAACCCAGAACGGCCGCTTTGCCGAGGCGCTGTCCGAAGCGCTGAAGGAGAATGCCGAGCTGAATTTCCGCGTGAACGAAACCCGCAGCCGGGTGGCGGCCCTGGTGGCGCGCCTGCCGGGCGCGCCGGAGGATGAGCAATGAGCGACGTGGTTCAGGTCGAGATCGAACTGTTGGGCCGTCATTTCACCATCGGCACCCCGCAGGGCGAGCAGGAAACCCTGCTGGAGGCGGTGCGCCTGCTGGAAGGCAAGATTTCCACCATTCAGCAGCACGGCAAGGTGATGGACGCCGACAAGATCGCCATCATGGCCGCGCTTAACATCGCCCACGATCTGCTGAAAACAAAAGTGGGCGAGGGCTTGGAGATGGCGGCGTTTCAGCGTAAGATACGCGACATGGGCGAAGCAGCCGACAACGCGCTTCGCCAGAGCCAGCAACCGCTGTTCTGACAGCCGGTTCCAGGCTCGCACTACAGGTCAGTTTATCCCCTGCGGTGCTCGTGACGGCACACAATTCCTTTGTACCAATGCGTTCGCTTCTGGCTGCCAGCGTGAGACATGGGCGTGCCGCGTTCCATTTGAGAACGCGCCCGAAATGTCTGGCAGGCGGCCCATCCTGGAAACAGGGTACAAGCGAATTTAGCCCGAACGGCACTCGCGGGGGTCTCCCCCTCCCATGACCGATATTCTCCCCATTACAGACAAACCGACGCTGCGCCGCCAGCTGCGCCGCGCCCGCATGGCTTTGCCGCCGGCTTATCGCGCCGCCGCGGCGCAGGCCATCGCCCGCCATGCTTCGCGCCTGTTGAAGCGCGGCAAGCGCGTGGGAGGCTATCTGGCCGCCGGCTCCGAGCTGGACCTGGCCGCGCTGCTCAACGCCGCGCTGTGGCGCGGCGCGCGCGTCTATCTGCCGCAGATTCCGCGCCGCGGCCGCCGGCTGTGGTTCACCCGGCTGGCGGCCGCCGACCGCTGGTATCTGCACCCGCGCTACCGCATCCTGGAATACGCCGGCGCCCGGCTGCGCGCCGAGCGGCTGGACGTGGTGTTCGTGCCCTTGCTGGGCGTAGACCGCGAGGGTTACCGGATGGGGCAGGGCGGCGGTTTCTACGACAGCACGCTGGCCTTCCGCCGCCGCGTCGCCGCCGGCGGGCCGCTGCTGGTCGGCGTGGCTTTCGATTGCCAGCTGGTGGACGCGGTGCCGCGCGAGGCCTGGGATGTGCGGCTGGACTGCCTGCTGACCGAGTCCGGCCTGCGGCGGCTGCCGCTGCGGGAGGCGGAAGCATGATTCTGCTGCTGTTGCTGCCCTTGCTGGCTGCCTGCCTGCTGGGGCGGCTGGGCTGGGGCTGGTGGCTGCCTTACGCCGCGCTGGCCTTGCCGACGTTGCTGGCGTATTGGCTGGACAAGCGCGCCGCCCTGCGCGGCGCCTGGCGCATTCCGGAGGCCAGGCTGCAGCTGCTGCACCTGGCCGGAGGCTGGCCGGCCGCGTTTCTCGCGCAGCGCTGGTTCCGCCACAAGACCCGCAAGCAGCCCTTCCTGCTGATCTATTGGCTGGCGGCGCTGGCCAATCTGGCGCCGCCGCTGGCATGGTGGTGGCTTCAACGCCAGCCGTAGTAGCGCGGGCCGTAGTAGTAAGCCGGCGCCACCACCACCGCCGGCCGCACCACTACCGGGGCGATGCCCACTCGCGGCGGTTCCACCACGCAGCCGCTTAGGCTGCCTATCGCGATTACGGCGAGTATCCACGTTTTCATCGGTATTCTCCTGGAACGGCAGGCATGGCAAAAAACCTGTCCTGTTGAAACCAGCATACGAGGCAATCTTTCCAGTAAGATTGAGCAAGTCTTTCCCTTTCCCCTCAGCGATTAACAGATATTGCCCATGCGCTATTGGCTGATGAAGTCCGAACCGGACGAAACCTCGATCGACCACCTGGCCGCCGAACCGGCGCGCCTGTTCGAGTGGACCGGCGTGCGCAACTACCAGGCGCGCAATTTCATGCGCGACGACATGCGTCCCGGCGACCTGCTGCTGTTCTGGCATTCGTCTTGTCCCGAGCCCGGCATCGCCGGCATCGCCGAAGTGGCCGCGCCGGCGCATCCCGACTCCAGCCAGTTCGATCCTGACAGCCCCTATCACGATCCTAAGTCCGACCCGGCCCAGCCGCGCTGGCAGTGCGTGGACGTGCGCTTCGTCAGCAAGACCCGGCTGGTGTCGCCGGCCGAGCTGCGCGGCCATCCGCCGCTGGAGGGCATGACGGTGCTCAAGCGCGGCAACCGCTTGTCGATCACGCCGGTGACGGCGGAAGAGTGGGACTATCTCACGCGCGAGGTGTTGTGATGCTGGCGCCGCCCTTGCTGGTTGCCTTGCTGGGCTGCGGCGCGGTGGCCGGCTTCCTGGCCGGCTTGCTGGGCGTCGGCGGCGGGCTGATCATCGTGCCGGTGGTGCTGGCGGTGTTGGCGGCCGCGCATCTGGGGGGCGAGCACGCGCAGCATCTGGCGGTGGGCACTTCGCTGGCGGTGATGGTGTTCACCAGCGCTTCCAGCGTGCGCGCCCACCACAAGAAAGGCGCGGTGGACTGGCGCATCGTGCGCGGCATGGCGCCGGCGATGGTGCTGGGCACGCTGGCCGGCAGCCTGCTGGCGGGCTGGATTCCCGGCCGCGCGCTGGCCTGGTTCTTTGTGGTCTACGCCTACGCGGTGGCGGCGCAAATGCTGATAGGCAAGCAGCCCAGGGCCGGGCGCGAGATGCCGGGCCGCGCCGGCCAGGGCGCAGCGGGCGGCGCCATCGGCATGATTTCCAGCTGGGTGGGAATCGGCGGCGGCTCGATGAGCGTGCCGTTGATGAGCTGGTGCAATGTGCCGGTGCATACGGCGATAGGGACCAGCGCCGCGCTGGGCTGGCCGATCGCCGTTTCCGGCGCGCTGGGCTATCTGGCCAGCGGCTGGCGCGCGCAAGGCCTGCCCTGGGGCAGCGTCGGCTTTGTTTATTTGCCGGCGATGCTGGCCTTGATGCTGATGACGGTGCTGTGCGCGCCGCTGGGCGCGCGGGCCGCGCACCGGCTGCCGGTGGCCAGGCTGAAAAAGGCGTTTGCCTTGCTGATGGCGGCGATGGCCAGCGAGATGCTGCTCCGGCTGCTATGAACGCCTTGTTTTTGTACGGAAATCGGACAGCCTGTCCGCTCCGCGGCATCCCCTTTTTGCCGCTTTTGCCGATATAATCGATCCATTCGACTCGAATTCCACTGAATAAAAAGACTCCGGACATGCAAGAACACTACTCCCCGCGCGAGCTGGAAAGCGCCGCGCAGCAGAAATGGCAGAAAACCGCCGCCTTCAAGGCGGTTGAAGACGCTTCCCGCCCCAAGTACTACGCGCTGTCGATGTTCCCGTATCCGTCCGGCAAGCTGCACATGGGCCACGTGCGCAACTACACCATCACCGACGTGCTGGCCCGCTTCAAGCGCCTGCAGGGCTTCAACGTGCTGCAACCGATGGGCTGGGACGCCTTCGGCCTGCCGGCCGAGAACGCGGCGATGAAGAACGGCGGCGCGCCGGCGGCGTGGACCTACTCCAACATCGAATACATGAAGACCCAGCTGGACAGCTTGGGCTTCGCGCTGGATTGGGAGCGCGAGCTGGCCACCTGCAAGCCGGACTACTACCGCTGGGAGCAGTGGCTGTTCACCCGCCTGTTCGAGAAGGGCGTGATCTACAAGAAGAACGGCGTGGTCAACTGGGACCCGGTGGACCAGACCGTGCTGGCCAACGAGCAAGTGGTCGACGGCCGAGGCTGGCGCTCCGGCGCGCTGGTGGAAAAGCGCGAAATCCCGATGTACTACTTCCGCATCACCGACTACGCCGAGCAGTTGCTGGCGGACCTGGACCAGCTGGACGGCTGGCCGGAGCAGGTCAAGACCATGCAGCGCAACTGGATAGGCAAGAGCTACGGCTCCGACGTGGTGTTCCCGTACGACGAGGCCAGCATCGGCCATAAGGGCGAGCTGAAGGTCTACACCACCCGTCCGGACACGCTGATGGGCGCCACCTATGTCGCCGTCGCCGCCGAGCATCCGCTGGCTACCCAGGCCGCGGCCGGCAACGCCGAACTGCAGGCCTTCATCGCGGAATGCAAGTCCGGCTCCGTGGCCGAGGCCGACGTGGCCAAGATGGAAAAGAAGGGCATGCCGACCGGCCTGTTCGTGACCCACCCGCTGACCGGCGAACGCTTGCCGGTATGGGTGGCCAACTATGTGCTGTGGGGCTACGGCGAAGGCGCGGTGATGGCCGTGCCGGCGCACGACGAGCGCGATTTCGAATTCGCCAACAAATATCAGCTGCCGATCAAGCAAGTGATCGCGCGGGTGTCCGGAGACGGCGAATACGACGCCGCCAACTGGCAGGAGTGGTACGGCGCCAAGGATGACACCGTGAAGACGGTCAATTCCGGCAAGTACGACGGCCTGGGCTACCAAGCCGCGTTCGACGCCATCATCGGCGACCTGCAAGCCAAGAGCCAGGGCCAGAAGAAGACCCAATACCGCCTGCGCGACTGGGGCATCAGCCGTCAGCGCTACTGGGGCTGCCCGATCCCGATCATCCACTGCGCCAGCTGCGGCGACGTGCCGGTGCCGGAACAAGACCTGCCGGTGACGCTGCCGGAAAACGTGATTCCGGACGGCGCCGGCAGCCCGCTGGCCAAGATGCCGGAATTCTACGAAACCGCCTGCCCGAAGTGCGGCGGCGCGGCCAAGCGCGAAACCGACACCATGGATACTTTCGTCGAGTCCAGCTGGTACTACGCCCGCTACGCCTCGCCCAAGTGCGACACCGCGATGGTGGACAAGCAGGCCGCCGATTACTGGCTGCAGGTCGACCAATACGTGGGCGGCATCGAACACGCCATCCTGCACCTGCTGTACGCGCGCTTCTTCCACAAGCTGATGCGCGACGAAGGCCTGGTATCGTCGGACGAGCCGTTCAAGAGCCTGCTGACCCAGGGCATGGTGATCTGCGAAACCTTCTACCGCGACCTGCCCAATGGCTCCAAGGACTGGATCGCGCCGCAGGACGTGATCCTCGAGCGCGACGCCAAGGGCAAGATCGTGGCGGCCACGCACCGCGTGGACGGCCAGCCGGTGGTGGTGGGCGGCATCGAGAAGATGTCCAAGTCCAAGAACAACGGCGTGGACCCGCAGGAGTTCATCGAGAAATACGGCGCCGACACCGCGCGCCTGTTCATGATGTTCGCCGCGCCGCCGGAGCAGAGCCTGGAGTGGTCCGACGCCGGCGTGGAAGGCGCGTTCCGCTTCCTGAAGCGCCTGTGGAAGAGCGCGCGCGAGCACGTCGAGGCCGGCGTGGTCGCTCCGTATAGCGCGGGCGAGCTGAACGCCAGCCAGAAGGAGCTGCGCTTCAAGCTGCACGGCACCATCCAGAAAGTGGCCGACGACTACGGCCGCCGCCAGCAGTTCAACACCGCCATCGCCGCGGTGATGGAGCTGCTCAACGCCTACGACAAGGCCGACACCAGTGGCGACACCGGCCGCGCGGTGGCGCAGGAAGTGCTGGAAGCCGCCACCCTGCTGCTGTCGCCGATCGTGCCGCACGTCTGCGACGGCATCTGGAGCCAGCTGAAGCCGGGCACCGAGCTGCTGGCCCAGTCCTGGCCCAAGGTGGATGAGGCCGCGCTGGTGAAGAGCGAGATCGAACTGATGGTGCAAGTGTGCGGCAAGCTGCGCGGCAGCGTCACCGTGGCTGCCGACGCCGCCAAGGACGCGATCGAGGCCGCCGCGCTGGCGCACGAGAACGTGATCAAGTTCATGGAAGGCAAACCGGCCAAGAAGATCATCGTGGTGCCGGGCCGCCTGGTGAACATCGTCGTTTGATTCGAGCGAAGACGCGGCGCGGGGCGGCGGGGCTGTCCCGCGCCGTTTTTGCCGGCGGAGCATCCGCCATCTGGGGAGTGATATGAAACAAAGCCTGAACTGCCTGCTGTTGGCCGGCTTGGTCCTGCTGCTGAGCGCTTGCGGCTTCCACCTGCGCGGCCTGGGGGGCAGCGTCAAGGAGCTGCCGTTCTCAACCATGTATCTGGAGGCGGCCAATACCGGCATCGAAGCGGACCTGCGCACGGTGCTGGCGCGCAATTCGAAGCTGACGCTGCTGCCGGCTGCCAAGCAGGCGCAGGCGGTGGTTACCGTGCTCAACGAGAACCAGTCCAAGGACATCCTCACCATCAACGCCAGCGGCAAGATCAGCGAGTACCAGCTGACCTACACCGCCACCGTGCGGGTGGTGCTGGGCGGCGTGCCGATCGAGCCGGACATGGAGGTGAGCGTGCGCCGCAGCATGAATTACTCGGATAGCGCGGTGCTGGGCAAAGAGCAGGAAGAGGGCCTGCTGTGGGCCGATGCCCGCCGCGACGCCGCCGAGCAGATCGTGCGCCGTCTGGCCTACCTGAAAGTGCCGGCTGTCTCGCCGGCCGGTCCGCAAAGCTTGAAGCCGGCCAATGCCGTCACTCAGCCCTGACGCGTTGACCGCGGCGCTGGCCAAGGGGCTGGCGCCGTTGTACCTGGTGCACGGGGAAGAGGCGCTGCTGGCGCTGGAGGCCGCCGACGCCGTGCGCGCGGCGGCGCGCGCGGCCGGTTACCTGGAGCGCGAAGTGCTGACGGTGGAGGCGGGTTTCGATTGGTCGCAGCTGTTCGACGCGATGAGCAGCGTGTCGCTGTTCGCCTCGCTGAAGCTGCTGGAAATCCGCATTCCCGGCGGCAAGCCGGGCACCGAGGGCAGCGAGGCGCTGCAGCGGCTGGCGGCCAACCCGCCGGCCGACACCCTCACCCTGATCACGCTGCCCAAGCTGGACAAGACCCAGCAGCAGGGCAAGTGGTTCGCCGCGCTGGAAAAGGCCGGGCTGGCGGTGGAGGCGCGCCCGGTGGGCCGCGCCGAACTGCCGGGCTGGATTTCGCGGCGGCTGAAGGCGCAGGGTCAGCAACTGGGCAGCGAGGCGCTGGCGTTCTTCGTCGAGCGGGTGGAGGGCAACCTGCTGGCCGCGCGCCAGGAGGTCGACAAGCTGGCGCTGCTGTATCCCAAGGGCGAACTCAGCCTGGCGGACCTGCAGGCGGCGGTGGCCAATGTCGCCCGTTTCGACGTGTTCCAGTTGTCGGAATCCTGGCTGGCCGGCGACGCGCCGCGGCTGATGCGGATGCTGGACGGGCTGATGGCCGAAGGCGAGGCGCCGGTGCTGGTGTTGTGGTCGCTGTCCGAGGACGTGCGCATGCTGCTCAGGCTGCGCCAGGGCCTGAAGGACGGCCGCCAGCTGCGCGACATGGCGCGCGAACTGCGGCTGTGGGGCGACAAGCAGCGGCTGGCCGAGCCGGCGCTGCGCCGCATCGGCCCGCGCAAGCTGATGCAGGCGTTGTCCGAGTGCGCGCGCATCGATCGCCAGATCAAGGGCGTGGAGCCGGGCGAGCCCTGGCAGACCATGCGGGCGCTGGCGACCCTGCTGGCCGCCTGATTTTCGCCTCCTCTTGGGACGGGCCGCTGCGCGGCCCGTTTTTTCATGCCCGCGCCAGTGCGACGCGCCGGGCGGTTTCCACGCGTGAAATGAACCGCGCCAGCAGCCAGGTCAGCCCCGCCAGCGCCGCGGCCAACAGGCTGGTTTGCGCCAAGGTTCCGCCATGGTCGAGCAGTCTTCCAGCCAGCCACGCTCCCAAGGCATTGCCCAGGTTAAAGGCGCCGACATTGAGGGCGGATGCCTGCGCGGCGGCCTCTCCCGCCTGGCGAATGGCCAGCGTTTGCAGCAGCATGCATAGGGCGAAAGCCAGGCCGCCCCATAGCGCCATCAGCGCCAGCGCGAAAGGCAGGCGCGCTGCCAGCAAGTAGAACGTCGCCAGCGTGGCGCATAGCAGGATCAGGCATCGCGACAGGGCCTGGTCCAGGTTTCCGTCCGCCAAGCGGCCGCCGAGCCAGCCGCCGATCACCAATCCCGCGCCGCATAGCAACAAGGCCGCGCTGGCGTGCTTCGCCGCCAAGCCGCTGACCTGGCTAAGCGTCGGCACTAGGTAGGTGAAGAAGGCGAACATGCTGGCTGCGGCCAGGACGCTGGCGAGCAGCGCCGGCCAGACGCGTCCAGGCAAGCGCGCCTGCGTCTCGCCGCTGGTATGGTTTCCGATGTGCGTCGGCAGCTGCCAGCGGATCAGCAATAAGGTAAGGAAGCCCAGCGCCGCCACCGCGGCGAAGCTGGCGCGCCAGCCCGCCCACTGGCCGATCAGCGTGCCGGCCGGCACCCCCAGCACATTGGCCAGCGTCATGCCGCTGAACATCAGCGCCATCGCCCGGCCGGCCATGCCGGGCGGAGCCATCCGCGCCGCCATCACCGCCGCCACGCCAATGAAGCTGGCGTGGCAGAAGGCTGTGAACATCCGCGCCAGCAGCAGCGGCCATAGGCCGGGCGCCAGCAGGCAGGCGAGATTGCCTGCGATGAAAATCAGCATCAGCCCGCTTAGCGCGCGCTTTTCGTCCAGGCGGGCGATCAGGCCGGCCAGCAGCGGGCCGCCGGCCACCACACCCAGCGCATAGCCTGACACCAGATATGCGGCGCGCGGCAAACCGACGCGCAGGTCGGCGGCGATCAGGGGCAGCAAGCCCATGATGATGAATTCAGCGGTGCCGATGGCGAAGGCGGCCACCGCCAGCGTCAATAGCGCGGGGCTCAGCAGACGGGAAGAGGACATGGCGATCTCGATGTGGAAGCAAAGCGTCAGCCTAAGCGCCGGCGGGGGCGGGAAACAGCCAGGCGGCGCTCCGCACTTTGCGGAACCATTTGGCATGAATGACGCTACACTTGCCGCTTGGAAAAGGAGAGCATGTGCTGGCTTCATTGAGCGATCTGGCGGTGTTCATCACCGTGGCAGAGCAGGGCAGCTTTGTCGGCGCCGGGCGGCTGCTGGGGGTGTCGGCGTCGGCGGTGGGCAAGCGGATCAGCCGGCTGGAGGCGGAACTGGGCGTGCGGCTGCTGCAACGCAGCACCCGGTCATTGGCCTTGACGGCGGAGGGCGACGCGGTGTTGGGCCGGGGCCGGCGCATGTTGGAAGAAGCCTCCGCGATGGCGGCGGAGCTGGAACAGGCGGGCAAGCTGCCAGGCGGCCTGCTGCGGTTGAGCCTGCCCCCGATAGGCGGCGTGATGATGGCGGAGCTGTCGGCTTTCCAGCAGCGCTTTCCCGAGGTGTCGCTGGAGCTGGATTACAGCGAGCGCAACGTCGACATCATCGAGGAAGGTTTCGACGCCGCCATCCGGGTGGGCGAGGGGGATGACGGCAAGCTGCGCAGCCTGGCCTTGCCGGGATTCCGCCGCCTGATCGTCGCCGCGCCGGACTACCTGGCCCGGCATGGCAGTCCGCGGAGTCCGGCGGGCTTGGCGGACCACCGCTTGATCCATTACCGCTCGCCCAATAGCGGCAAGCTGGAGGATTGGCCGCTGGCCGACACATCGCTATCGGCCGCGTTGGTCTGCAATAGCATGCATGCGCGGCTGGAATTCGCGTTGCAGGGACAGGGCATCGCCTGTCTGCCGGACATTTCCATCCGCCGCGAGCTGGACGACGGCCGCTTGCGGCCTTTATTGAACAGCGACAGCGGCGAGCGGGTGCCGTTGCGGCTGCTGTGGCCATCGTCGCGGGGGCTGTCGGCCCGGATGGCGGCGTTCGTGGATTTCATGCGTCAGATGGCGGGGGAGGCGGAGTATGGCTGACCAGATCGAGCCCAGAGCGTCCATTGAGGAGACCTGCCAGTGGATAAAGCTGGCGGATTTGCCAGCGCATTGCTTGCCAGCGGTGGCGGAGTTATATGCCAGCCAAGGTTGGGGAGAGGAGAAAGCTTTCGATCTGCAGGCGATGGAGCGGGCGTTCCGCGCCTGTTTCGGCGTATGCGCGTTGGACAACGGGCGAGTGCTGGGGTTTGCGCGGGGTTTCAGCGATGGTTGGCAAGCGGCCTGGCTGGCCGAGATTGTCGTTCATCGTGATTGCATCGGCTTGGGGCTGGGCACGGCATTGGCGCGGGCATTCATGCTCCGCTGCGGCGCGGAGGTGGTCTATTGCGAGGCGCTGGCCGGCCGCGAGCCGTTTTTCGAGCGGCTGGGATTCAAGGTGCGGCCGCGGCTCAGCGCGATGGCATGGCGCGCGCCGACGGGCTGTGGGTAACTTGAAAAGTCAGCCATCGCTGTGGATAAGCGGGGCGGCAGCCGACGCCGGCGGGATTTGTTGCTAGTCTGAGAAAAGCGTTTTCGTAAGCGACGAGGTGGCGCATGACCCTTCTGAGCGGCTGGAGCCGGGGGCGTTTCCACTATGCCTGGATCGCCGTCGCCGTCACCTTCCTGGTGATGCTGGTCACCGCCGCCATCCGTTCCGCTCCGGGCGTGATGATGGTGCCGCTGGAGCATGAGTTCGGCTGGAGCCGCTCCGCGATTTCCACCGCGCTGGCGATCAACCTGGCGCTGTTCGGCCTGATGGGGCCGTTCGCCGCGGCGGCGATGCTGCGCTTCGGCCTGCGGCGCACGGTGCTGGCGGCGCTGGCCTTGCTGGCGGTTTGCGTGGGCTTGTCCAGCCTGATGCGCAGCAACTGGCAGCTGCAGTTGCTGTGGGGGCTGATGGTGGGCTGCGCCACCGGCGCCACCGCGATGACGCTGGGCGCGTCGGTGGTCAGCCGCTGGTTCGTGCGCCACCGCGGGCTGGCGATGGGCATCCTCACCGCCAGCTCCGCCACCGGCCAGCTGGCCTTCCTGCCGTTGATGGCCTACCTCACCGAATGGCATGGCTGGCGCAGCACGGTCTGGCTGCTGGCCATCGCCGCCGCCTGCGCGATGCCGCTGGTGGCGCTGCTGTTGCCGGAGCGGCCGTCCAGCATAGGCTTGCGCGCGCTGGGCGAAGCGGACGACGCGCCGCCGCCGCCGGTCCTTGGCCACAACCCGATCCGCATCGCCTTCGACGCGCTGGCCCGCGCCGCCCGTTCGCGCGATTTCTGGCTGTTGTTCGCCACTTTCTTCGTCTGCGGCGCCAGCACCAACGGCTATATCGGCACCCATTTCATCGCGATGTGCGGCGATTACGGGTTGACGCCGGTGCGCGGCGCCAGCCTGCTGGCGGCGATGGGCATGTTCGATCTCTTGGGCACCACGCTGTCGGGCTGGCTATCCGACCGCTTTGCGCCGCAAATCCTGCTATTTTGCTATTACGGCCTGCGCGGTTTGGCGCTGATATACCTGCCTTACGCTTTCGGGCTGGAGTATTTCCTCGGCCTGCCGCTGTTCGCGATGTTCTACGGCCTGGATTGGGTGGCCACGGTGCCGCCGACGGTGAAGCTGACCGCCGGCAGTTTCGGCAGCCAGGAGGCGCCGGTGGTGTTCGGCTGGATCGTCGCCGGCCACCAGCTGGGCGCGGCGTTCGCGGCGCTGGGCGCCGGCATGCTGCGCAACAGCCTGGGCAGCTATACGGCGGCGACGATGATTTCGGGGGGGCTATGCCTGCTGGCCGCGGGACTGGTCCTGTTGATCAACCGGCCCTCGCGCGTCTGGCGGGCGGCTTGAACCGGGAGCTTGTGGATAAAACCGGATTTCGTGGTTTGTTGTGGATAAAAGATGCGCGCGCCTGTCAGCTCCGCCCAGCGGCGGAGCCCAGGCGGAAAGACGATGCGGTTCGCGTGCTAAAAATGGGCGCCGGCGTGCCGGCGCAGCGTATCGATACACGTTCAATAGCGAAAAAAGGGGGCATGATGAGCACTTGGTATGTCAGGATTTGGGCGTTTGCCGCCATCGCCAGCGCGATCGGCCACTTGCTGGCGCCGCAGTTCATGGCGGCCGGCACGGCCTGGGGCCTATCCAGCGGCTGGCAGTGCGAGATCGCTATCTTCGATCTGGTGCTGGCGACTTATCTGCTGTGCAGGCTGCATGAGGAGCCGCAGTCCGCGCACCGCTTGATGGCGCTGCTGTGCGGGTTGTCGCTGCTGCTGGGGATCAACCATCTGCAGGGCGGTTTGCTCAGCCATTGGAGCTATCTGCACGTGGCCGGCGTCGTCGCCAACGGTCTGGCGGTGCTGGCGGGCGTCAGCTTGCTGTGGCCGTACAGCAGGCGCCGCTTGAGCGCCGGGCTGCGCAAGCATCCGCAGTAGCGCGCGGCGAAGCGGCGCGCAATCCAGCCGCGCTTGGGCGCGGCTTTGTCATTCGCGGTGGTAGGGGTGGTTGTTGAGTATCGAGTAGGCGCGGTAGATCTGCTCGGCCAGCATCACCCGCACCATGCCGTGCGGCAGCGTCATCGCCGACAACTGCAGCAGCACGTCGGCGCGCTGCTTCAGCTCAGCCGACAGGCCGTCGGCGCCGCCGATGATGAAGACCACGTCGTCGCCGCCGGCCATCCATTCTTTCAGGCCTTCGGCCAGCTTGACCGAGGTCCAGTTCTTGCCGCGCTCGTCCATCACCACCAGCCGCGCGCGCGGCGGGATGGCGGCGATCAGCCGTTCGTGCTCGGCGGCGATGCCCTTTTCGGCGGTGACGCCGCCGCCGCGTTTTTCCGGCTTGATCTCTTTCAGTTCCAGCGTGATGTCGCGGCCGAAGCGCTTGGCGTAGTCGGAATAGGCTTCGTCCACCCAGCGCGGCATCTTGGTGCCGACGGCGAGTATGGTGATTTTCATCGGGAAGGGGCTTGTGCGGATGGAAAAACAAAGGGCGGGCCTGATGCCCGCCCTTGTCGGGTCAGCGTGTCAGACCGCCGACCACGGCTTGGCGGCGCCGGCGGCGAAGCTGGGCTTCTGGCCGCCCCACAGCGCCTCGATGTCGTAGTAGTCGCGCACGGCCGGCAGCATCACGTGGATCACCACGTCGCCGGCGTCCACCAGCACCCACTCGCCGCTCTCGTGGCCTTCGCTGCCGACGATGTCCACGCCGGCTTCCTTCAGGGTGACCTGAACATTGTTGGCCAACGCCTTCACCTGGCGGTTGGAGTCGCCGGTGGCGACGATCATGCGCTGGAACAGCGAGGTGAGCTTGCTGGTGTCCAGCTCGATGATGTCCTTGCCCTTGATGTCTTCCAGGGCCTCGACGGCCAGTTTGCTGATTGCTTGAATTTCCATGATTCCTTTTCCTGTGCCGGTACGTAGCAGGCGCAGGAGCCGGCAAGAGGTACCACAAAAGAGCGAGGGCGGCTTGTCCGCCGCCCGTTCATTGGTATAGCCGCTGCTGGCGGATGTAGGCCAGCACGGCCGGGTCGATCAGGCCCTCGGCCGTTTGCCCGGACGCCAGCCGGGCCCTCAGGCGGGTGGCGGACAGATCGAGCGGCGGCAGAGCCAGGGAGCGGATTGTACCGGAAGCCGTTCGATTTGAAAAATCATGGACTTGGCGGGCCTGCCACTCGCGCCGCACCTCGGCCGGCAGAGTCTGCCAGTCGAAGCCGGGGCGCATGGCGACGGCCAGGTTGGCCAGCTGGAACAACTGGGTCCAGTCCTTCCAGCTGTCGAGCGTGGCCAGCGAGTCGCCGCCCATCAGGAACCACAGCTCGGCGTCCTGGCCCAGCTCGCCGCGCAATTCGCGCAGCGTCTCCACGGTATAGGCCGGGCGGCCGCGGCGGATTTCGCGATCGTCCGCCTGCAGCCTGGGGTCGCCGGCGATGGCCAGGCGCACCATTTCCAGCCTTTGCTCGGGGCTGGCACGCGCGCCGCGCGCGCGGTGGTAGGGTTGGCCGGCGGGAATCAGCAGCACCCGCTCCAGCGCCAGTTCGTCGGCGAAGGCGGCAGCCATCCGGAGGTGGGCCTGGTGGATGGGGTCGAAGGTGCCGCCGAACACCCCGATGCGCGGGCTCATGCGGCCGGCGCGCCCTCTTCGCCGTAGCCGCTGACCACGACTTCCAGGCGGCCGGTGGACGGGTGGATCACCATGCCGTGCACCGGGATGTCTTTCGGCATCAGCGGGTGGTTGCGGATGGTGTTCACCGAGTGGCGCACGCTGTCGGCGACGTTGTCGAAGCCTTTCAGCCAGTTGTCCAGGTCGATGCCGGCGCCGCGCAGCGTGGCGATGGTGTCTTCGCTGACGCCGCGCTCCTGGGCATGGGTGAGGATCTTGTGCGGGTCGATCGCGCGCATGCCGCAGTCGTGGTGGGCCACCACGCAGATTTCCTCGGCGCGCAGCTCGTAGACGGCGACGATCAGGCTGCGCATCACCGAACCCCACTGGTGGGTGATCAGCGCGCCGGCGTTCTTGATCAGCTTGGCGTCGCCGTTCTTCAGGCCCATCGCCTTGGGCAGCAGCTCCACCAGGCGGGCGTCCATGCAGGCCAGGATGGCCAGGCCCTTGCCGGGAAACTTGTCGGTTTTGTATTGCTCGTATTCGCGGTTTTCCACGAAGGCGCGATTGTGTTCGAGCAGGGTATGCAGTCGGTCCATGGGTGCGGTTTCCTGTGCGGATATCGGGACGGATTCACCTGTGCGTCCAGCGGGCGCACAGGTGAATTCGCTCTGGAAGTTTTACTCTATTCCGGGCGGCATGCTACCACCAGTCGGCGGAATCGGACAAAAATTCGCGGCCGACGAATCGCTGGAGATGGAGGCGATGCCGGCGATTGCAAGCGGGGTAAGTCCTTATTCTAATTATACAGAGTTTGACGAATCTCCTTGCCGCGCCGCGTCGGCTTGCCTAGAATCGCGCCTCCTTGAATATTACTGCTTGCTTATTTTGGAGCGCTCCGTGAACGAAAAATTGGCCAACCCGGCCCCGCTGGGCCTGATGGGCTTCGGCATGACCACTGTACTTCTCAATATCCACAACGCCGGCTTCTTCCCGATCAGCTCGATGATCCTGGCGATGGGCCTGTGCTACGGCGGCCTGGCGCAGATCGTCGCCGGCATCATGGAATTCCGCCGCGGCAACACCTTCGGCGTCACCGCCTTTTTGTCCTACGGCCTGTTCTGGCTGAGCCTGGTGCTGCTGATCGTCTTGCCCAAGACCGGCCTGGCCGACGCCACGCCGGTCGGCTACATGGGCTGGTATCTGCTGATGTGGGGCGTGTTCACGCTGTTCATGCTGCTGGGCACTGTCAACTATCCGCGCGCGAAGCAGTTCGTGTTCGCCTCGCTGACCGTGCTGTTCTTCCTGCTGGCGGCGCGCGATTTCACCGGCAGCGCCGTCATCGGCATGATCGCCGGTTTCGAAGGCATTATCTGCGGCGCCAGCGCCATCTACCTGGCGATGGCCACGGTGCTGAACGAGCAGTACGGCCGAACCGTGCTGCCCATCGGCGCGCGCTGAGTCCCGCCCGCGGCTTTCGCAACGCCCCGCAGGCCTTGGCCGCGGGGCGTTTTGCCATCTCAATGATGCCGGCGTCCCAGCCACATCATCAGGATTTGCACCGCGATGGCCAAGCCCAGCGCGGCGCCGAAGGCGGCGGACGCGGGCCAGGCGCTCAGCGCGGCGGCCAGCGCGACGCAAAAGGCGACGAAGGCGTAGAAGCCGCGCACCATGCCGCGTAGCAGCCGTATCGTCGTCGCCGGGCCGGCGCTGAGGTGGCTGAACACCGCCAGCACCGAGCCCAGCACCGGGAATACCGCTAGCAGGCCGCTGAGGCTGGGGCCCAGCCGTGCCGACAGGCTGGTGATGGCCAGCACCAGCGCGGCGCCGGCCAGCATCCGCGGCGCCATGCCGGCGCTGCGCGGCGGCGAATCCGGCGTCTGCGGCGGCATGGGAAACAGCTTGCCCGCCACCGGCAGGAAAAGAACGCCGAAAACGGCGCTTTGCCAGCCGGACGGCTGTGCCCAGTGTCCCAGCGCCACCGCCAGCGCGTAGGCCAGCAGGCCCGCCGCCAGGCACGCCGGCCAGCGCGCCTGGCGCGCGGTCCAGCTGTAGGCGATGCCGAACACCAGGTTGGCGCTGGTGCCCAGCGCGGCGGCCAGCGACGCCTCGCGCACGAAGGCGGCGTCTTGTTCCAGGCTCAGGATGAACAGGATGGAGCCGGTAATCACCGGAAAGCCGGCCAGCGCGCCGGCCACGCCCGGGCCCCATTTTTTCGCCGCCAGGCTGATCAGGCCGATCAGCGCCGGCACCAGCAGCAGTTTCAACAACAACAGCATCGCAAGCTTTGCTTTCTTTAAAAGAGTCTACCAGCGCGACAGATGGTCCTCGGTGACGCCGACGAGATCGCGCACCGCGTGGCGCTCGCCGCTGTCCGGGTCGATCAGCGCGCCGTCGAAGCGGCCTATCGGCTGCACGTAGCGGCTGGCGGCGATGATCAGGTTCTTGTCCTCGCGCCGCGCGCCTTCCGGCGTGAAGACCAGGTCGAGCAGGCCGTCCGCGGTGGCGACGCGCCACGGCGCCAGCGGATCGCCGGGCTGGTAGTCGAAGGCGGCGGCGCCGACGCGGAACAGCCGGCCGTCCAGCCACACCGCGTTTTCCGCGTCGCCCATATAGCCTTGCTGCAGGTTGAAGCCGAAGCGCCGCGAGTGGGCGCTGGCCCAGCGCCAGCCGGTTTCGCGCGCCAAGAGGCCGTTGGAGTAGTCGAGCGAGGCGGTTGCGCCGTCCAGCGAATAGCGGCCGGCCGCGCAGCGCGCCTCGCCGCTCACCGCCAGGCCGCCGCTCTTGTGGGTGCTGTGGGCCAGGTAGTTGGCTGGCGCGATCACCGCCAGCACCGGCGGCATGCCGGCCAGCGCGATCGTCGCGTCCAGCTGCAGCGCCCGGCTGTCCAGCCGCAGCCGCAGCGCGTCACCGTCGCGGGTGAATTCGAAGCGCTTGCCGGGCGCGCGGAAGCGGGCGTCGCCAAAGGCCCGATCGGCGACGCGGGGGCCGGCGCCGGGCAGCGCGTCGGCGCTGGCAGCGGCCGCCACCCGGCCGCTGCGGCGGTCGAACAGGTAGGCGAAGGCGGTGCCGCTCCAGCCCACGTCCACCACCGCCATCGCGATGAAGAAGCGCTCGCCGGCGATGGCGGCGTACTGCCAGCGTTTGTGGCGCAGCCGGCGGCCCAGCCGCTGCCAGCGGCTCATGGCCAGGCCGTCCCAGCTGAGGTCGGACACGGTGCCCTGGTAGACGCCGAAGTCGGCGCGGCCGCCGGCGGTGAGCCGGGGCGGGGCGGCGGGAAGGATGGGCATGGCTTGGGCGCGGGAGTCCTCGACAACGATCGAGTCTAGCTGGAATCCGCCCGTCATGACAGCGCGGCGGATGGGCAACATTTGTTTAGCTTTGATCAAGTGCGCGGGCATGCAACTTTCATCGCTTCGCGGCTATCATAAGCCCCATGATGAAACGCCGCCTGCTGTGCGCGCTGCTGGCCTCGGTGCTGGCGCAGCCGCTGACCGTCCGCGCCGACCTGCCCGACCTGGGCGAGATTTCCGACGCCTCCCTGTCCCTGTCCGACGAGTCCCGCATCGGCCGCGACGCGCTGCGCGCGATGCGCGAGGCCGGCGACGTGCTGGACGACGCCGAGATCAGCGCCTACCTGAACGACATCGGCGGCAAGCTGTCGTCGTCGGTGACGCTGCCCGGCATCCATTTCACCTATTTTTGCGTCGCCGACACCGGCATCAACGCCTTCGCGATGCCCGGCGGCTACATCGGCGTCAACATCGGCCTGATCCTGGCCACCCAGAGCGAGGGCGAGCTGGCGGCGGTGATGGGCCACGAAACCGCCCACGTCGCCCAGCGCCACATCGCGCGGATGCAGGCGGCCAACAGCGCCACCAGCCCGCTGCTGCTGCTGGGCACCATCATCGCCGCCGCGCTGGCGGCCAAAGCCGGCAGCGGCGACGGCGCGATGGGCGCGGTGTCGGCCGGCATGGGCTTGTCGATTTCGCGCCAGCTGGCGTTCTCGCGCGATTTCGAGCGCGAGGCCGACCGCGTCGGCATGCAGTTCATGAGCAACGCCGGCTACGACGTGCGCTACATGGCCACCTTCTTCCAGCGGCTGGAGCAGGCGGGCCGCTACAGCGACACCATGGCCTACGCCTTCCTGCGCACCCACCCGGTGACGGTGGAGCGGATCAGCGAAGCGCAGAACCGCGCGCTCGACTACCCGGTGCGGATGCGCGCCGACAGCATCGACTACCTGCTGGTGCGCGAAAAGCTGCGCACGCTGACCATGACGCCGGAAGAGGCGCTGTTCTACTACAACAGCACGTTGCAGCGCGGCCTGTACCTGAGCGAAGGCGCCAGCTGGTACGGCCTGGCGCGCGCCAAGTTGCTGCAGCATGACCGCAAGGGCGCCGGCGAGGCGCTGGCCAAGGCGCGCGCCAAGCTGCCGGACAACCCGATGCTGCACGGGCTGGAAGTGGAGATCGCCCGCGACGGCCGCGACTGGAGCGCGGCGGCGGCGGCGGCCCGCGACGGCCTGGCCGCCTTCCCGCGCAACGTGGCGCTGCAATTGGCGCTGATCGACGTCGCGCTGGACAGCGGCGACCGCGCCGGCGCGCAGAAGCTGCTGCGCCAGCAATTGAACGACCGCAGCGGCGACCCGGCGCTGTACCGGCGCGAGGCCAAGCTCTACGCCGACCGCGACCCGCTGCGCTACCACGAGGCGCTGGGCAACGCCTTCTATTACGAGCAGCGCTATTCGTCGGCGCTGGAGCAGTACCAGCTGGCCAGCAAGGCCAAGGGCGACGACTTCTACCTGCGCTCGATGCTGGAGGCGCGGCTGCGCGAGGTGGAAAAACTGGCCAAGGACGAGCGCAAGGCTGCGCGGAATTGAAACAATTGTTTCAAGTTCGCGCCGTGTTATCGCAAAAAAACAACATGACGCGGCGCAGCATCGGTTTTTTTCACGACTTCCCGCTGTCTTAGTCGCTTCCGGCTATTCCTTTGCGAATCCATCCGGACGTACACTGGCTGGGTCGTAGCGAACACATTCGCAAATGAACATTTTTATTTGCGAATGTGTTCGTTTATAATCTCAAATCAAATATTTGGCTCGATTCCGAGCCAATAGCATAAACGCGGGGCCGGCTTGCAACGACGCGGTCCCCGATGTCACCCGCTGTGAGGACCAGAGATGGCTGCAACTTTCCCTGACGATATCGATCCGTTGGAAACCCAGGAATGGACTGAAGCGCTTGAGTCGGTGCTGGATAACGAAGGCCCGGAACGCGCGCATTACCTGTTGGAAAAGCTGGTGGAGCGCACCCGCCGCCGTGGTGCCCACCTGCCGTTTGACGCGACCACCGCGTACCTGAACACCATCCCGGTCGGCAAGGAAGCCAAGTCGCCGGGCAACCACGAGATGGAACACCGCATCCGCTCGATCAATCGCTGGAACGCCGCCGCCATGGTGCTGCGCGCCGGCAAGAAGGATCTGGAGCTGGGCGGCCACATCGCCTCCTACCAATCCTCCGCCACGTTGTACGACGTCGGCTTCAACCATTTCTGGCGCGCCCAGAATGAAAACCAGGACGGCGACCTGATCTACTTCCAGGGCCACATCGCCCCAGGCGTGTACGCCCGCGCCTTCATGGAAGGCCGCCTCTCCGCCGAGCAGATGGACAACTTCCGCCAGGAAGTTGACGGCAAGGGCCTGTCCTCCTATCCGCACCCGTGGCTGATGAAGGACTTCTGGCAGTTCCCGACCGTATCGATGGGCCTGGGCCCGCTGATGGCCATCTACCAAGCCCGCTTCCTGAAGTACCTGGAAAGCCGCGGCCTGGCCAAGACCATGGGCCGCAAGGTGTGGTGCTTCTGCGGCGACGGCGAGATGGACGAGCCGGAATCGCTGGGCGCCATCGCCATGGCCGCGCGCGAAGGCCTGGACAACCTGGTGTTCGTGATCAACTGCAACCTGCAGCGCCTGGACGGCCCGGTGCGCGGCAACGGCAAGATCATCCAGGAACTGGAAGGCGACTTCCGCGGTTCCGGCTGGAACGTGCTGAAAGTGATCTGGGGCTCCCGTTGGGACCCGCTGCTGGCCATGGACACCAAGGGCCTGCTGAAGAAGCGCATGGACGAGTGCGTGGACGGCGACTACCAGACCTTCAAGTCCAAGGACGGCGGCTACGTGCGCGAGCACTTCTTCGGCAAATACCCGGAGCTGCGCGAGATGGTGGCCAACATGTCCGACGAAGAGGTGTGGAACCTCAACCGCGGCGGCCATGATCCGCACAAGGTGTACGCGGCCTACCACGAAGCCACCCACAACGCCAACGGCCGTCCGACCGTGATCCTGGCCAAGACCATCAAGGGTTACGGCATGGGCGCGTCCGGCGAAGCCAAGAACATCGCCCACCAGGCCAAGAAGATGGACCTGGAAAGCCTGCGCAACTTCCGCGACCGCTTCGGCATCCCGGTGTCCGACGAGGACCTGCCGAATGTGCCGTATTACCTGCCGGCCGAAGACAGCCCGGAAATGAAGTACATGCGCGAACGCCGCGCGGCGCTGGGCGGCTACCTGCCGGCCCGCAATCCGGTCAACCACCCGCTGGCGGTGCCGGAACTGTCCGCCTTCGACGCGCAGCTGCAAGCGTCGGGCGACCGCGAGTTCTCCACCACGATGGCCTTCGTCCGCATGCTGGGCACCATCATGAAGGACAAGAACATCGGCAAGCGCGTGGTGCCGATCGTGCCGGACGAGTCCCGCACCTTCGGCATGGAAGGCATGTTCCGCCAGTACGGCATCTGGTCCACCCAGGGTCAGAACTACGTGCCGCAGGACCATGACCAGCTGATGTTCTACAAGGAATCCAAGGACGGCCAGATCCTGCAGGAAGGCATCAACGAGCCGGGTGCGATGGCCGACTGGATCGCCGCGGCGACCAGCTACGCCAACAGCAGCCAGCCGATGATCCCGTTCTACATCTACTACTCGATGTTCGGCTTCCAGCGCATCGGCGACCTGGCCTGGGCTGCCGGCGACATGCGCGCCCGCGGCTTCCTGCTGGGCGGCACCGCCGGCCGCACCACGCTGAACGGCGAAGGCCTGCAGCACGAAGACGGCCACAGCCACATCCAGGCCGGCCTGATCCCGAACTGCATCAGCTACGACCCGACCTTCGCCTACGAGCTGGCCGTGATCGTGCAGGACGGCATGCGCCGCATGTATGCGGAACAAGAGGACGTCTTCTACTACCTGACCCTGATGAACGAAAACTACGTTCACCCGGCGATGCCGGCAGGCGCGGAAGAGGGCATCCTGAAGGGCATGTACCTGCTGCAGGACGGCGGCGACGCCAAGGTCAAGGTGCAGCTGATGGGCTCCGGCACCATCCTGCGCGAAGTGATGGCCGCGGCCGACCTGCTGAAGGCCGACTTCGGCATCGGCGCCGACATCTGGAGCGTGACCTCCTTCAACCAGCTGCGCCGCGACGGCATGGAAGCCGAGCGCCACAACCTGCTGAACCCGACCGCCGAGGCCCAGTCCTCCTACGTCGAACAGCAGCTGGCCGGCCGCAACGGCCCGGTGATCGCCGCGACCGACTACATCCGCAACTACGCCGACCAGATCCGCGCCTACGTGCCGGGCCGCTACGTCGTGCTGGGCACCGATGGCTTCGGCCGCTCGGACAGCCGCGCCAACCTGCGCTCCTTCTTCGAGGTGGATCGCTACCACGTGGCGCTGGCGGCCCTGTCCGCCCTGGCCCGCGACGGCAAGATCGACGGCGCCAAGGTGGCGGAAGCCATCGCCAAGTACGGCATCAAGACTGACAAGCTGCCGAGCTGGAAGGTGTGATTCCAGGACGGAAGCCCCGGCCCAGGCCGGGAGCTTCCGTTTTGGCAAGGCAAGCGAATCTGTAGCGGATATCCGGCGGAACGCCCCGACAGGGGCTTCCGCCCTACGAATGGAAAGCTCATGAGCAATCTGATCGAACTGAAAGTGCCCGACATCGGCGGTCACAGCAACGTAGACATCATCGAAGTATTCATCGCCCCGGGCCAGACCGTGTCCGTGGACGATTCCCTGATCACCCTGGAAACCGACAAGGCCACCATGGAAGTGCCGGCGGAAGCCGCCGGCGTGGTCAAGGAAGTGAAAGCCGTCGTGGGCGGCAAGATTTCCGAAGGCGACGTGATCGCCATCATCGAAGTGGGCGCTACCGCGTCCGCTCCGGCCCCGGCAGCCGCCGCGCCGGCGCCCGCAGCCGCTCCGGCCGCTGCCCCGGCTCCGGTCGCCGCCGCTCCGGCCGCCGCTCCGGCCGCCGCTCCGGCCGCCGCGCCGGCAGCGCCTGCCGCATCCGGCCGCAGCGAAATCCGCGTGCCGGACATCGGCGGCCATAACGGCGTCGACGTGATCGAAGTGACGGTCAAAGTGGGCGACGAAATCGCCGTCGACGACAGCCTGATCACGCTAGAAACCGACAAGGCCACCATGGAAGTGCCGGCCACCGCCGCCGGCCGTGTGGTGGAAGTGAAAATCAAGGTGGGCGACAAGGTCAGCGAAGGCGACCTGATCGTCGTGGTGGAAGGCGCTGTCGCCGCGTCCGCCCCGGCAGCCGCTGCGCCGGCTCCGGCAGCAGCCCCGGCCGCTCCGGCCCCGGTTGCCGCCGCGCCTGCAGCCGCTCCGGCCGTGGCGCCGGTAGCCGCCGCCGTGTCCGCCGCCATCGACGAAATCGCCTTCTCCAAGGCCCACGCCGGTCCGTCCGTGCGCCGTCTGGCGCGCGAACTGGGCGTGGACCTGGGCAAGGTGAAAGGCAACGGCCGCAAGGGCCGCGTCACCGAAGACGACGTCAAGGCCTTCGTCAAGGGCGTGATGCAGAACCCGGCCATCCTGGCCCCGGCCGCCGCGCCGGCCGGCTCCGGCGTGGGTCTGGACCTCTTGCCGTGGCCGAAGGTGGACTTCGCCAAGTTCGGCCCGATCGAAACCAAGCCGCTGTCGCGCATCCAGAAGATTTCCGGCGCCAACCTGTCGCGCAACTGGGTGATGATCCCGCACGTCACGTTCAACGACGAGTGCGACATCACCGAGCTGGAAGACTTCCGCAAGACCGTGGGCAAGGAATGGGAAAAGTCCGGCCTGAAGATCAGCCCGCTGGCCTTCATCATCAAGGCCGCCGCCGAAGCGCTGAAGGCTTTCCCGAACTTCAACGCCTCGCTGGACGGCGACAACCTGGTGCTGAAGCAGTACTACCACATCGGCTTCGCCGCCGACACGCCTAACGGCCTGGTGGTGCCGGTGATCAAGGACGCGGACAAGAAGGGCCTGCGCCAGATCGCCCAGGAACTGACCGACCTGTCCAAGCTGGCCCGCGAAGGCAAGCTGAAGCCGACCGACATGCAAGGCGCGACCTTCACCATCTCGTCGCTGGGCGGCATCGGCGGCACCAGCTTCACGCCTATCGTGAACGCGCCGGAAGTGGCCATCCTCGGCGTCTGCAAATCGCAGATCAAGCCGGTGTGGAACGGCAAGGAATTCGCGCCGCGCCTGATGTGCCCGCTGAGCCTGTCCTTCGATCACCGCGTGATCGACGGCGCGGCCGCCGCGCGCTTCACCGTGCACCTGGGCAAGCTGCTGACCGACGTGCGCCGTCTGATCCTGTAACGGCGGGGCGGAAGCCTCGGCTTGGCCGGGGCGTTCCGCCTTCTTGTCGCAGGATGCGGGGGGAGGTTCCACCCTGCAGAATCAGCCAGACTCGAGGCGGCCGGCTTTGCGCCGGCCTCCCAACATTGCGGATGGAAAACCATGAGCAATCTGATCGAATTGAAAGTCCCGGACATCGGCGGCCACAACAACGTGGACGTGATCGAAGTGTTCGTCAAACCGGGCGACGTGATTGAAAAAGAAGCCAGCCTGATCACGCTGGAAACCGACAAAGCCACCATGGAAGTGCCGGCCGAAGCCGCCGGCACCGTCAAGGAAGTGCGCGTCGCCGTGGGCGGCAAAGTGTCCGAGGGCGACGTGGTCGTCATCCTGGAAGCCGCCGGCGCAGCCGCCGCGGCTCCGGCCGAAGTGAAACCGGTGGAAACCACCGGCGTCGCCTCCGCCACCACCCAGGCCGGCTTCGCGCCGCAAGCCGCGCCGGTCGCCGCCTCCCATAGCGGCGGCGCCGACGTGGAATGCGACGTGATGGTGTTGGGCGGCGGTCCCGGCGGTTACTCCGCCGCCTTCCGCGCGGCCGACCTGGGCCTGAAAGTGGTCATCGTCGAGCGCTACGCCACCCTGGGCGGCGTGTGCCTGAACGTGGGCTGCATCCCGTCCAAGGCGCTGCTGCACAACGCCGCGGTGATCGACGAAGTGAGCCACCTGGCCGCCAACGGCATCAAGTTCGGCAAGCCGGAAGTGGACATCGACATGCTGCGCGGCTACAAGGAAAAGGTCATCGCCAAGCTGACCGGCGGCCTGGGCGGCATGGCCAAGGCGCGCAAGGTGGAAATCGTGCGCGGCAACGGCCACTTCATCGACCCGCACCACATCGAAGTCTCGCTGACCACCGGCCAAGGCCGCGAAGAGTCGGGCGAGAAGAAGATCGTCAAGTTCAAGAACGCCATCATCGCCGCCGGCTCCCGCGTGGTGAAGCTGCCGTTCATCCCGAACGACCCGCGCGTGGTGGACTCCACCGGCGCGCTGGAGCTGAAGGGCGTCGCCAAACGCATGCTGATCATCGGCGGCGGCATCATCGGCCTGGAAATGGGCACTGTCTACTCCACGCTGGGCGCGCGCCTGGACGTGGTGGAAATGCTGGACGGCCTGATGCAGGGCGCAGACCGCGACCTGGTCAAGGTATGGCAGAAGTGGAACGCGCACCGCTTCGACAACATCATGCTGAATACCAAGACCGTGGCCGTGGAGCCGAAGGAAGACGGCGTATGGGTGACTTTCGAGGGCGAGCAAGCCCCGAAGGAAGCGCAACGCTACGACCTGGTGCTGTACGCCACCGGCCGCGCGCCGAACGGCAAGCTGATCGGCGCGGAAAACGCCGGCATCGCGGTGACCGACCGCGGCTTCATCCAGGTGGACAAGCAGCAGCGCACCAACGTGCCGCACATCTTCGCCATCGGCGACATCGTCGGCCAGCCGATGCTGGCGCACAAGGGCGTGCATGAAGGCCACGTGGCGGCGGAAAACTGCGCCGGCCAGAAGGCCTACTTCGACGCCCGCGTGATTCCGGGCGTGGCCTACACCGATCCGGAAGTGGCCTGGGTGGGCGTGACCGAAGACGAGGCCAAGAAGCAAGGCCTGAAGATCGAGAAGGGCGTGTTCCCGTGGGCCGCCTCCGGCCGCGCCATCGCCAACGGCCGCGACGAAGGCTTCACCAAGCTGATCTTCGACGCCGAAAGCCACCAGATCATCGGCGGCGGCATCGTCGGCCCGCACGCCGGCGACATGATCGGCGAGGTGTGCCTGGCGATCGAGATGGGTTGCGACGCGACCGACATCGGCAAGACCATCCACCCGCACCCGACGATGGGCGAGTCTATCGGCATGGCGGCGGAAGTGGCGCACGGCACCTGCACGGACCTGCCGCCGCAACGCAAGAAGTAAGGTTTGATTGGCGGTTTGACCGCCGTCAGACGAAGAAAGGGCAAGCCTTGGGGCTTGCCCTTTTTGTTGTGTGGTTGAGTGATATGATGAGTGAATTTTTCAGGGTGGAAGACCGCATCGCGGGCATTCCGCCTTTGCCAAGCCCCGCTTCGCTGGCGAGCGCTGGGTGGAATCTCAAAGGAGTGGGCATGCGTAATCATGTAGTGGCAGCGGGGCTGGCGATTGCCATCGCGCTTGCCATTTTGTATCTAGTCATCGTCGGGCTGGCTTACCTGCAGCCCTATCTTTTCCAGGTCAAGCCGCTTCATATGGTGATTTTCTCGACCGCCGTTGTCGCGGCCTCTAGCTTGCTGGTGATTCGCCGCCGTTTGCGCAAGAGGGGATAACGAGGCGATGCGGCAGCGGATGGATACTGTCGTATCTGGTTGGCCGTGTAGCTGAGCGCAGAGCGCTTCCGGGTTGCGAAGCCCCTTTTACCTCGCGGGAGAAGGGGCGACGCTAGATGGCTTGCGTGCAGTCGAAGGTTTTGTGTCCGCTTCGCGAGGGCGCTAACGTCGCGCGGCGTCGAACAGCCGGCGGCTTAAAACCATTGGGAATGGCTTCGGAGCCGGCTTGCGCTGATGGGGATGTCGGCGAGTTGGTGCGGTTCTATGTTTCAGATGGCCTGGGATTCGTTGGCGTGTAGGTTGGCGCTGAGCGCAGCGAAGCCCAACGTTTACCGCGGGTGTGCTGGAGGCAATCCATGCGTTATCGTCGTTCAATGGCAGAAGGCGGCACATGGTTCTTCACCGTCAACTTGGCGGATCGGCGACAAGATTATCTGACTCGCCATATCGACGTTTTGCGGCAGGTTGTTCGCCAAGTGCGGAACCGCCATCCATTTGAGATCGTCGCCATGGTGGTGTTGCCGGATCATTTCCATGCGGTATGGGCCTTGCCGCAGGGCGACGCGGATTACGCGACAAGAATGGCGCTGATCAAGGCGGCGTTTTCGCGCAGTCTGCCCAAAGTCGAACGCATCCGGGAGAGTCGAGAGCGCAAGCGGGAGCGCGGCATCTGGCAGCGGCGGTATTGGGAGCATCAGATTCGGGATGAGGCGGATTTGCAGGCGCATGTGGATTACATCCATTACAACCCGGTCAAGCATGGCCATGCGGAGCGGGTGGCGGATTGGCCGTATTCCAGCTTCCATCGCTATGTCAGGCAAGGGTGGTTGCCTGCGGATTGGGCAGGGGAAGGTGTTGTGGTGCAGTTGCAGGAGTAGGGCGCGGTGAACGTTGGGCTTCGCTGCGCTCAGCGCCAACCTACGATGGAGCCCAACTTACCGGGTTTGCGCTGATGGGGAATGGTGGCGAGTCGGTTCGGTTTTGTGCTCAAGATGGCCTGGGATTTCGCTGGCGTGTAGGTTGGTGCTGAGCGCAGCGAAGCCCAACGTTTACCGCGCACGGTGTGTGGTTTGGTGTCCGCTTCGCGGACGATGATTTTCATGGCGGGGCTGCCCGCCGGACAGGTCAGGGAGCTGTCTCGCCAGCTCCCCGACACCCCTAGGCGACCCCAACAGCGCGGCGAAACCCCGTCTCCAAAACCATTCCCAAGGAGCCGCCGGAACTAGCGGGGCGCTAACGTCGCCCCGCGTCGAACAACCGGCGGCTTAAAACCTTGGGAATGGCTTCGAAGCCGGCTTGCGCTGATGGGGGATGTCGGCGAGCTGGTGCGGTTCTATGTTTCAGATGGCCTGGGATTCGTTGGAGTGTAGGTTGGCGCTGAGCGTAGCGAAGCCCAACGTTTACCGCGCACGGTGTGTGGTTTGGTGTCCGCTTCGCGGAGGATGATTTTCATGGCGGGGCTGCCCGCCGGACAGGTCAGGGAGCTGTCTCGCCAGCTCCCCGACACCCCTAGGCGACCCCAACAGCGCGGCGAAACCCCGTCTTCAAAACCATTCCCAAGGAGCCGCCGGAACTAGCCGCGCGCTAACGTCGCCCCGCGTCGAACAACCGGCGGCTTAAATCCTTGGGAATGGCTTCGGAGCCGGCTTGCGCTGATGGGGACATGGGGCGCGTCGGTTCGGCTCTACCTGATAAGGTGCATCGCCCCTTTGAGGTGACGCACCCTACGCGCTACAGCTGCGGGAATATAGGGCGCGACGAAGCCTAACTTTCCGAATTGGGTCTTATTAGTCGAAAACTTCATCTTTGGATGTGAATGGGTTTTGCAAAATTGTTCTTGCTCTATCACTATTAGACCTAATAGGGTAAATAATATTACCCACTCTAATTAGATTAGACCGTTCCATTTTCTTTATTGCATTATCAATATCTTTATGCAACGACTGCGGTACCCCGCGCTTTAATGCATTGATCTTTCTACCGCCCCCTGATTGGCTATATACCTTTTTTAGTATCGTTAGAATTGCCTTCCTCTCGTTCGGAATATTTTCCGCTGCAACAATTGCCGCATTTGTAGGTATGTTCTGAAACTCATCGATTATAGTGTTTGTGGAGAAAGTAGGCCTTGGAATTTCATGTAAACCTGAGATTCCAATTACCTTTGAGATTAAACATCCATCAAATGAAACACCATTTCCGATCATTTCCAAATCTAATTCCATCTTATTTATTTGAACATTTTTAAATGCTATATTCTCAATCTTAACCTCTTCCAGTGAAAGTGTTTCTATAATGCTGTCCTCTATTTCAAAATTATGGAAATTAGCTACACCCCCAGTGTCTGAAGTCAAAGAAACTACTATCTGAAATAAATCTGCACAGAACTGCTCTAGCCCTGTTTTGTCTCTCATAATAGATATAACTGTTTCAGTAGATATCGCACTCTCTCTTAGTTTGTGGCATGCCGTTGCAACTGATCTCTTGTCTAGACCTTTTATCCAGCCTTTCGCTGAATTAGGGTAGGTATTAGACAGGATATGATTATGCAAACATATTCCTTGTAAGGCATAAAGCATATCAGAGTCCAAGAATTCTCTCTCAGATGCATCTCCACCACGAGTTGTAAGACCAGGAAGCTTCTGTAAAGATACTAAGGCCTGATTTGTTGGCGCCTGCCCCGTCACTCTCGTCAGGACTTCCACCAAGATATGAGGTGTAATAGGACCTGTTCCACTAGGTGTTCTACGAACCTCTAAAGATAACTCAGCTAGTACATTCAGTACGGCATCCTTCTCTATCGCTATTTTTGATATTGAAGCTTCTCTGATTGCAATATAATCTATTAATTTACACCATGCGCTGCCCCAATCAGTTCCATCTGCAATCCCTAAGGCATCACTAAGAAGCTCTTGCTTAATCAGGTATGTCAAAAACAAAGGTTTTTTCGGTATCCAGTCAGGCAAACTATCAAATTCTATTCTTCCTTTTAATAAGTGTTTAATTTCTGTTTCACCAAATTCTCCAATCCTTATGTGATGATATTTTTTACCAACCAGTCCAAGTGAGCTTTCTAACTCTTTCCTGCCATCAAAATAATGATCACGTCCAACAATGAGCATTCCAACACCTAGTGGTATTTTTGATATTAGTGATTTCACTCCAGATAAAGAATTTATTCTAGCTTGCCTCATGAAATTTTTATCATCAATTTTAGCAATGCCTACAACTCCTATCTCATCGAAACCATCTATAAGTGGCAAACACATTCCAGCTCGAAAACCGATCATTAACTCATCATGGTTTGCATATCCTATTTGCCGGGCATGTTTTGTAAGAATTTCTTCATCGTCTTGCCCCCAATGATCTCGCAAATTAATTACCATTGGGCAAGTTGAGATTTCCTGATTGTGATATTTTCTAGAAATCCTCTTAAATATTTCTTTGCACGTTAAGCTTTTTCCCGCTCCAAAAGGTGCCTCAATCACAAACAGCTCACCCCTCATCAAGCTATCGACAATATTGGATAAATAAATGCGCTCCTCCTTCCCATCTTCTCTGGTTAAGAATAATGGTATTTGTACGTACTCATCATCCAAATGAAAGTTGCCATCTTTAGGATCTTCAACAGATCCAAAGGGATAATTCTCTCTCAATGATATATACTTCCCAGCATCAAAAAATTTCTTCAAAAAATCATTTTTAGTTAAGCATTGCACTTCATTTTTCCTACAATGAGTAATCTGAAGTGCGTCGATTTTATCCCTTGTTATTACTTTCATTAATATATCTTTTTGAGAATCTCTACGTTGCTCTATTGATTTTACTTTACATAGCCGATTGACATCTTCTGATATCTTATCTTTCTTGGATGAGGTTGTTGCACAAATAAGGACTGTAAGGTCCCTTGTCCTAACTACGGCATCAATTTCTACACTTTTTCCATTCTCTAAAGTAAATATCTCAGGTTTGCATGTACCTGGTGACAGCTTCCAATAGGCATCAGCGAGGCTTCTAATTTGGTCTTCGAAAGCCATATTGGCCTTATAGTTGTTCATACTCACCTCCTAAATATAAAATCCCGATGCTATGGTTATTCATAATCTAGGCATGCCATTGCAATGGTAAAAAAATATTAATTATCCAAGCTTGCTAATACGATTTAAGCTTCCGCCAAGGGTTGCTTGTCACCCCATCATAGTTTCCATAAAAACAATTTCATTGGGAAAATCATATGTATAAACACGTAGTACTCTTTAATAAAAACGCCAAAGACATATATTGCGTACTTTGTAAGTAGTGGACCCTAATAGACGCGAAACCAAACCAACGCGCTATTACCCCCATCAGCGCAAGCCGACACCAAGGCTATTTCCAAGGTTTTAAGACGCCGGTTGTTCGACGCCGCGCGACGGTAGCGCGCGGCTAGTTCCGGCGGCTCCTTGGAAATGGCCTTGGGGGCGGGGTTTCGCAGCGCTGTTGGGGCGGCTAGGGGGTGCCGGGGGGGCTGGCCGCGCAGCTCCCTGGCCCGCCTCCTGGCGGAACACTACGGTATGAAGAGCCACTTTGATCCAAGCAAGCCCTGGCTAATAGGCTTAGTTCCGTTGTTCCAATTACTCCCCGCTGATAGAATTTCCCTCGGTGCTGAACACACCTGACACACTAGCGGTTGCCTCGCCCGACAGACGGGGTTTTTTGCGTCCATAGGTTTTGATTGCGCCATGCCTTTGGTGCGTCCGCAGCTTATGGCCGGGTAGCGCGTCTGTCGAACAACAGTCCGCAAGGGCTAAGGCAGCGGGCCGTCTAGTGTCGGTGTTCAAGTACCTGGCCGCCCCTCTGAACAGGGGGCTTCCGTTTGGATAAAACACTAGGAGCTTCATCATGGATGCTCGTTTTGTTGTATTCGTCTCTTCGCGCAGCTCTCCCCATCTTTCCTTCCATTACGACAGCGTTGCTTCTAGTTTGAACGCTGGTCATGGTCGCAATCCTCGCCAGGAGGCCCAGCCATGAACCACCACCTCGACCTCTCCGTAAACCTTCCCCTCCGCCTCGACTACGCCAAAAACTTCCCGCTGCGCGTCATCCGCCGCGAAGAAGGCTTCTGGTTCGTCGCCGACGAAATCGCCGCTTCGATGAAACAAGCAGTGGAAGACCTGCTGCGCACGCTGGAACAACCGGCCGGCCGTTTGTTGCTGCTGGCCGGCGAGGACGAGCCGGTGCTGTGCCTGTCCGAAGGCGAGCTGGACGAGGTGGTCAGAAGAATCAAGAAACCGGGCGCGCGTCGTTTGCGGCGCTGGTGGCAGGAGGAAACCCGGCCGGCCTTGCTGCATGCAGGCGGGCCGGCCACCACGGCGGAGAGTCTGCATCTGGCGCTGGCCTTGGCCGCCGAGGCGGCGCAGCAGGTGGGGCGGGCGGTGATGGAGGCGGTGCTGCGCGGCCCCGGGCCGTGGCAGCATTCGCGCTGGGTGGTGGCCCTGGATTACGAGCGCCACAACAAGCAGCGCTGGCCGCATGGCAAGCTGATCGGCCTGACCAGCTCCGTCGCCACGCTGGAAGGCTTGGCGGAGTTGATCGCCGAACCGGGCAGGATGCCGGTGAACAATACCGACTTGGTCAAACTGGCTTCCGCCTGCCATTTGCGGCTGGCGGAACGGATGGGGCGGATTGCCGGTTGAGCGCAAAGCGGGTTGGATGACGCGGGGCAGGCTGATGGCGGCCCCGTTTTCTTTGGCGCGGGACGATTTCCGCATAGCGGAAGGAAAGGTTGAACATGGATGCGTTGTGGCGGCAATTCGAGGCGTACTTCGCGGACTTTGTGGCCGGCGCGAGGGATGGCCGCTATGCGTATTCGGCGGAATATGGTGGCCTGGTGGATGCGGCGGACGTGGCATGACGCTGCCCCAAGCCGTTTTCTTCGATCTGGACAACACCCTGGTGCACCGGAATGACAGCATCGATCTTTACGCCCTTCAGTTCTGGCGCGATTTCGGCCACGCCATCGGTTCCGGCGGGGCAGAGCAGGTGGCAGAGGTGATCAAGCGTTGCGACAACGGCGGCTATTTGCCCGCCGGCTCGCCGCATGGTTCGATCAAGCAGGCGGTTTCCCATGGCTTGAAAACGCAGATCGTCTGGCGGCAAGCGGTGGAGCAGGAGGCGCTGCTGGATCATTGGGAGCGCTACAACGCGGTTTGCACCGCGGCGATGCCGGGCGCGGCGGAGGCGGTTGCCGCTCTTCTGGCGCGGGGCGTCCGCATCGGCGTGATTTCCAATGGCAGTCATCGCACCCGGCTGGAGAAAGTGGCGCGGCTGCCGTTCGCATCGGCCATCGAGCTGACTGTCAGCTCCGAATCGGCAGGAGTAGGCAAGCCGGACGCGGCGATTTTCCGGCTGGCGGCCCAGGCGCTGGGGGTAGAGCCGGCGGCGTGCTGGTATGTCGGCGACCATCCGCTCAATGACGTGATCGGCGCCGCAGGGGCGGGGATGGCGCCGGTGTGGCTGAGCGGCTTTCACGCTTGGCCGGCGGAGATGCCGCGGCCGGCGCGCGGCATCTTTGCGCTGGGGCAATTGGCCGAAGGGCTGGTTTAGCTGGCCGCCTAGCGTCCTTCGATTCTGCCCCCCGGCGGCTCCACCCCCACCACCCGGTCGCGGCCGCCGTCCTTGGCTTGGTACAGCGCCTTGTCCGCCCGCGCCAGGGTATTGTGGATGCGCTCGCCCTCCGCCCACAGCGTGACGCCCACCGAGAAGGTCTGGTTGTCCGGCAGGTTGCGGCGCAGCGAGTCGATGCGGGTCACCGCCTGCGGCAGGTCGCAGTCCATCAGCGCCAGCACGAACTCCTCGCCGCCGAAGCGGGCGAACAGGTCCGACTGCCGCATCCGCGACTTGATCAAGATGGACACTTCCCGCAGCAGGCGGTCGCCTTCCGGGTGGCCGTGGCTGTCGTTGAACTGCTTGAAGTGGTCCAGATCGAACAGCGCCACCGCGATGGGCTGGCGGTAGCGCTTGGCGGCGGCCAGCATCATTTCGATCTGGATGTCCCAGGTGCGGCGGTTGGGCAACTGGGTCAGTTCGTCGGTGCCGGCCAGCGATTCCAGCTTTTGCATCAGGCTGCGCATTTGGCCCAGCCACTTGTGCAGCAGCCGCACCAGCAGAATGCCCATCGCGCTGGCGATGATCCACATCACCAGCATCATCCAGCGGGCGACGATGCCGTAGGAGTTGGACTGCGCCACTTTCTTCATCAGGTCCAGCGTGATGGATACCGCCAGCGCGTTGGTGTTCTGCGAGATGTGGTTGAAGATCTGGATTTCCTCGCCCATCACCAGGTTGGACGCCTTGTCGCGGGCGGCGGGCGCGCCGCCGCGGTACATGGCGATGATGCGGGCGTCCAGCGCCATGAAGCTGTCGAAATCCTGCTGCACCTCGTGCAGCAGGTTGCGCTGGTCGGCGGCCAGCGGCATCGCGCGCAGCGCCTGGATGTCGCGGCGGAAATTGCCGGCGGAGCGCAGGAATTCGGCGCGGGACACGGCATCGTTTCGGGTGGCGCCATCGATGTGGCGGATGATGTCGAAGGCGTAGCCGGTTTGCCAGCCGTTGAGGTCGGCGGCGTCGAATTTCACCGCCATCGCCGCCTGGGCGATGGCGATGTAGTCGACGATTTCGGCGCGGCCGTTTTCCTCCAGTTTTTCGATGTAAAACGATAGCACCGGCAGCAGGCCCATGCAGATCAGGATGGGGGCGGCCACCATGATGGTTTTCAGAATGATGCTTTTGTCGCTTTTGTCGAACATGGCGGCCTCGCCGGGTGGCTAGACATTCACAAGCTTTGCGCGCAAGACGAGGCGGTGCCGGGATTGGCCTGGCTGCAAGGCGGATGGCGGCGGGCCCGGGCCCGCCTGATTCACGATAGATGGTTTTGCCGCGGCCGCGGGGCGGCGCGCGGAAATGTCCCGCTATCGGTAAACCATTGGCCGCGGCTATTCCAAACGGCAATGGCCACGGCATGATTGAGCGGAAAGTTACGGCGCGGCGCGGCCTTGCCGCCGGCGTTCCGGCTCGGCGCGGTGCAGGTGAACGGCGTAGGTGTCCCACGGCAGCTCGCCGCGCAGCGGGGCGCGGTCGTTCGCCTGGCGCAGCAGCCGTCCGGCCTCGCCGCGGTGATAACCGTTGTGGGTGACCACGTGGGCGAGGATGTCCTCGTGGCTCATGAAGCCCGGATCGCCGTCGGTGAAGGTGAACGGCAGCGGCTGGGCCAGCAGATCCGGGGTGGCGGCTTCGGCGTAGTCCAGATACCAGCGGTCGACGGCTGCCAGCTCGCGCCGCAGCGCTTCTGGGGCCGGGGTGTCGGGGGTGTTGTCGGCGGCGAAGCCGTGGCTGCGGCCGGCGAGATGGGCGGCGAAGATCTGGTTCACCACCAGGCAGTGGTTCATCAGCCGCAGGCCGAGCTGGCGTTCCTCGGCGTGCCGGCCGGGGTCCAGTGCCGCCAGCGCCCGCAGCATGTCATCGTTCGCCCACGCCTGGTAGCGGAACAGCCGCGCCAATAGTCTGCTTGCGCTCATGATGCTAACCTTTCCATGTGAGTAATAGGATGCCGCATCATTGATATTGTTCGCGGAGGAGGCCGGCATGTCCATTCGCATTTCCGGGCCGCGGCTGGCGATGCGCAAAGCCCCGCGCCAGGCCCGTTCCCGGGCCACGGTGGACGTCATTGTCGAGGCCGGGGCTCGCGTTCTGGGCGCGCGCGGCTGGGGCGGGTTCACCACCAGCGAGGTCGCTGGCGTGGCCGGGGTCAGCATCGGTTCGCTGTATCAGTATTTCCCGAACAAGATCGTGCTGGTCGACGCCATCCGCCGCCGCCATTTCGACGAGGTGCTGGCCGCTTTGCAGCGGGTCTGCGATGGCCTGGGGCGGCCGGAGTGTCCGCTGGAGCGCCTGGTGGACGGCATGATCGCCGTCCACGGCGGCTGCCCGGCCCTGCACCGGGCGTTGCTGGACGTGCCGGTGCCGGACGAGATGCGCGCCGCCGGCGACGCTTTCCAGGCGGAATACCTGCGGCGCTACCGCGCGATCGTCGCCGGTTGCCGCGGCGTGGCGCGGGACGAGGATGACGAGCTGGCGGCGCAGACGATATCCTCCGCCATCGAAGGCGTGGTCCACAATGCGGCCAGGCGCGGCAGGCTGGCGGAGGCCGGCGTGCGGCGGGAGCTGGTCCGCCTGCTGCGGGCTTATCTGGGAGACTGCCGCGAAGGCCGGTGAATGGCGCGCCGCCCACGGATTGACATGCATGATGGGAACGAAATGAAATCGTTGATTTGGCTTGCTTGTCTTTTATCGCCGTTTGCGGCCACGGCCCAGCCGATCGCCATCGCGGCGCCCGATGCCGGCTGGCAGGTGCGTTTCGACGCGCCGGAATGGAAGCCGTTGCGCAGCCAGACCGCTTTGTTTACGCGGCCGCAGCGGGCAAGTTGAACGTTTCACTGTTTGTCGAGCCGCCTTCTTGCGAGGGGAGGAGTCCAACGAGCCGATCTGCCGCTGCTTCCTGCGCAAGCTGCGGTCATCGCCTCTGGTGGCGGCGTCCAGCGTCCGCGCCAATGCGCTGCCGGCGGGCGTGCAAGTCTCCTGCCTGGTCCGCGCCGAGCGGGACGGAGAGCCCGCGCAGGCGCGCAACGTCCATCTGCTGTTCCGGCGCGATGGCAAGGCTGGCGATTTTCATGCCCCCGCGTTCCAGCCGGACGCCGATGATGTCCAGGCCTTGTTCGCGCTGGTTGGATCGGTCAGCGTCACCGACCGTTAACGGCGCGGGCAGGCCCGGTTTTCCAGTTTTCCATCATATTGTCCGCCATTGAACTACCTGGCGCGCGCGCTTGTCTGACACCCCTTGTTCGACAATCGTTTGCCGTCGCCAGTCCGGCCGACTTCCGTTACCATGCAGCATTCCCCAATGAACCGGACCATGCCAAGCGCTTCCCTCGTTTTCGCTCGCTCGCATCGCCGCCGCCGTATACCAGGCCGGCGGCTGTTGGCGTTGGCGGCCATTTTGCTGGCCGGCCAGGCCCAGGCCGCGCTCGACTACATGGTGGAGATAGACGCGCCGTCCAATCTGGCGCAATTGCTGCGCGACAACCTGGAGCTGGTGGAAAACCAGCGCGATCCGGACATCGACCAGAGCTGGCTGGAGGCGCTGGTGAAGAGCACGCCGGACGACGCCAAAAAACTGCTGGAAACCGAGGGCTATTTCGGCGCCAAGGTGGAGGCGACGCTGGAAGGCGGCAATCGGGTGAAGGTGAAGGTTTCCCCAGGCGAGCCGGTGCTGATCGACGACGTGGTGATCCGGCTGGACGGCGCGGTCCGCCAGGAAAGCGACTACCAGCAGCGTTTCGCCCAGGTGCTGGAAGCCTGGACGCTGCCGATGGGCGCGCCCTACCGCCAGGCCGACTGGGACGCCGGCAAGCGCGCGGTGCTGCGCCGGGTGCAGGCCGACCGCTTTCCCAAGGCGCGCATCGTCAAGAGCGAAGCCAGGATAGACCCGGCCACCCGCCGCGCCACGCTCGACGTGGCGGTGGACAGCGGCCCGCTGATCCGCTTCGGCGCGATCAAGGTCAACGGCCTGAAGCGCTACCCGGAAAAACTGGCCACCGGCATGGCCGATTTCAACCCCGGCTCGCCCTACCACCAGGACAAGGTGCTGGCCTTCCAGTCGGCGCTGGAGCAGTCGCCGCAGTTCTCCTCGGTGATCGTCAGCGCCGATTTCGACCACATCGTCGACAACCAGGTGCCGGTGACGGTGGACGTGGTGGAGCTGCCGAAGAAAAAGCTGGAGCTGGGCCTCACTTACGATTCCGACGTCGGCCCCGGCGTGCGGGTGGGTTACGACCACTACAATCTGTTCCAGCAGGGCTGGACCGGCTCGGCGCTGGTGGACTGGAAGCGCGAGCAGCAGTCGCTGAGCTTCGGCCTGGGCTTCCCGCGCGAGTCCGACGGCTATTCGCACTCGCTGACCAGCGCCTTCAAGTCGGAAAACGTGCAGGGGGTGAAGACCAATACCATGGACGCCGGCGCCTGGCGCCTGCGCAGCCGCGGCAATATCGAGGCGCGGCTGGGGGTGGAATTCCTCAAGGAAAGCGCCGAGGCCGGCGGCGTCACGTCGAGCGACACCCACGTCACCCAGCTGGTGTACGGCTGGACCCAGCGCGCGGTGGACGACCTGATGCGGCCGCGCAGCGGCTATCTGCTGGACGGTCAGCTGTCCGGCTCGCTGGGCGCGCTGGCGTCGTCCACATCCATGGTGCGCGCCTATGGCCGCGCGGTCGGCTACTGGTCGCCCTTCCCCAAGTACGGCACCTTCGTCGCCCGGCTGGAGCTGGGCCAGGTCTGGGCCAAGGAGGGCGCGCAAGTGCCTTCGGCGCTGCTGTTCCGCGCCGGCGGCGCCAACAGCGTGCGCGGCTACGACTACCAGAGCCTGGGCCTGCCCGGCCCCAACGGCTCGGTGCTGGGCGGCAGGGTGGTGGCCACCGGCAGCGTCGAATACCAGATTCCGGTGAAGCCGGACTGGTATCTGGCGCTGTTCAGCGACGCCGGCAACGCCGCCGACAGCTGGAAAGGCTTCCAGACCATGCGCGCCAACGGCGTCGGCGTGCGCTGGATGAGCCCGGTGGCGCCGCTGTCTTTTGATATCGCCAAGGCGGAGGGGGACGGCAAGATACGCTGGAACCTCAGCCTGGGCCTGGCTTTCTAAACCGCCGCAAGCATGAGCGAACATCACGATCTTCCCCCCGAAACGCCGCAGGCGCCGCCCGCCGCGCCGCCGCGCCCGCGCCGCTGGCGGCTGGCGTTTTCCTGCCTGGCCTTGACGCTGGCGCTGTTGCTGGCCGGCCTGGGCTGGATCAGCGCCAGCCCGGCCGGCTTCGCCTGGGCGCTGGGCAAACTGGACTGGCTCAGCGGCCAGCGGCTGAGCGTGGGCGCGACCCAGGGCACGCTGTGGCGCGGCTTCGCGCTGCGCGACATCCGCCTGCGCGGCGGCGCCGACGATGTCGACATCGAATCGCTGCGGCTGGACTGGCAGCCGGCGGCGCTGTCGCGCGGCGAGCTGCGCATCAGCCGGCTGGACGTCGGCCATGTGCGGGTGTTGAGCCGGCCCGCGCCCGAACAGAAAAGCGCGCCGCTGGCCGCGCCGCGCACGCTGGCCTTGCCGCTGCGGCTGAAGGTGGACCAGCTGAACCTGGCCAGCCTGACGCTGGAGCCGGCGCATTTCAGCCTGTACCGGCTGCAGGCCGCCTACGATTACGACGGCGCGCGCCACCGCCTGCAATTGCAGCGGCTGGATTCGCCATGGGGCGAGGCCCGCGCCGGCCTGACGCTGTCGGCGGCCTCGCCGTTCGCGCTGTCCGGCCAGTTGTCCGCCAAGGGCGAGCTGGAGCAGGTGCCGGTGAAGGCCAGGCTCGACCTGTCCGGCGACCTGCTCAAGCCGGCCTTCTCCGGCGAAATGGACGGCAAGGGCGTCAGCGTCGACATCGCCGGCGCGCTGCGGCCGTTCGACGCCAATCCGTTCAACCGGCTGGTCCGGCTGGATGCCCGCGTCGGCAACATCAATCCGCAAGCCATCCTGCCCGATTGGCCGAAGGCGCGGCTCAGCTTCGCGGTGTTCGCCGAGCCCGACGCCGGCCAGCGGGTGAAAGGCGGCCTGACGCTGGTCAACACCGAGCCGGGCGCGCTGTCGGCGCAACGGCTGCCGCTGTCGCTGCTGGCCGGCGAATTCCGCGCCGACGAGCAGGCGCTGGAGCTGTTCAACAGCCACGCCGAGCTGGGCGGCGGCAAGCTGGGCCTGGTGGGCGAGGTCAAGCCCGACCGGATGAAGCTGGCGCTGGACCTGAGCCAGCTGTCGCTGCGTCAGCTGCACGCGTCGGCGCCGGACGACGTGATCAGCGGCCGGCTGACCGCCGAGGGCGCGTTCGCCGCGCCGCGCTTCGCCGCGCAACTGAAAGGCAAATGGCTGCAGGCGAGCGCGCTGGCCGAGCTGTCGGGCGGCCAGCAGCCGGCCTTGCTGCTGAAAAAACTGGAATTGGGCGCGGGCAGCGGCGCGGCCAGCGTCAACGGCAAGCTGGGCCTGTCCGGCAAGCGGCTATTCGAATTGAACGGCAAGCTGGTGCACGCCGACCCAGCGCGGCTGCGCGACGGCCTGCCCAGCGGCGATCTCAACGCCACGCTGAAGATGGCCGGCCAGCTGGCCGAGCCGATGGAAGTGGGCGCCAAGCTGCAACTGGCGCCCAGCCGGCTGTCGGGCGCGCCGCTGTCCGGCAACGCCAGCGTATTGCTGGGCGAGGCGCGGCTGAAACAGCTGTTGCTGGATCTGAAGCTGGCGGACAACCGCCTGCAGGCCAGCGGCAGCTACGGCGTGCCGGGCGACAAGCTCAAGCTGGCGGTCAACGCGCCCAATCTGTCCTTGCTGGGCCCCGGCTTCGCCGGCGTCGTGCAAGGCCAGGGCGAGCTGGCCGGCGTGCCGAAGATACCGGTGCTGAGCGCCAAGCTGCAGGCGCAGCGGCTGCGCCTGCCGGGCGGCGTGGCGCTGCAGTCGATGCAGTTCGCCGGCAACATCAAGGCCGACCAGGCCAGCCCCTTCCAGCTGAGCCTGGACGTGGCGGCGCTGCAGGCCGGCGGCGTCAGCGCCGAGCAGCTGCGCGCGCGCGCGTCGGGCACCCGCGCCCGCCACAGCCTGCAATTGGATGGCCGTTTCCAGCTGGAGCAACAGAATTACGCGCTGCAGCTGGCGGCGGCGGGCGGCTTGAGCCTGGACAACCGCTGGCAGGGCAGCCTGCAAAAATTGGAGCTGGCCGGCAAGCCCGGCCTCAGCCTGCAGGCGCCGGCAGATCTGACACTGGGCGCAGACGGCCAGGCGCGACTGGGCGCGGCGCGGCTGGCCTTGCTGGGCGGCAGTCTGAATCTGGCGGAATTGACGCGCCAGGCGAACGGCGCGCTCAGCGGCGGCGGCAGCGCGCGCGGCCTGCGCCTGAGCGAATTGGGGCCATGGCTGAAGCTGCCGCTGGAGCAGAACCTGCAATTCGACGCCGATTGGAGCCTCAGCCCCGCCGGCATCGGCAAGCTGGCGCTGTGGCGCAGCGGCGGCGACGTGCAGCTGCCGCTGGACAAGGGCCGGCATGTCGCGCTGGGCCTGAAGACGGCGCGGGCGGAACTGGACCTGGACAGCAGGCAGCTGGCCTTCAATGTCAGCGTGGACAGCCGCTTCGCCCAGGCGCAGGGCCAGGGCAGCCTGCCGTGGAACGGCGGCCGCATCGACGGCCACACGCCGCTGTCCGGCAATCTGCGCGCCAGCCTGCCGTCGCTGGCGGCGCTGGCCGAGCTGTCCGGCCCGGGGCTGGAGCTGGGCGGACAGCTGGCGGCCAATCTCGATTTGGGCGGCCCGCTGCAGATGCCGCAGGCGCAGGGGCAGATCCGCGGCGACAAGCTGAAGCTGGCCGACCGCCGCACCGGGGTGTCGCTGTCCGACGGCAGCCTGCTGGCGCGGGTGGACGGCCGCCAGCTGACGCTGCAGCAGCTGCGCTTCGTCAGCGGCAAGGGCGAAGTCAACGCCAGCGGCTCGCTTGATTTCAGCGACGCCCAGCCGGATGCGCGGGTCAAGGTGTCGCTGCAGAAGTTCAGCGTGTTCGACCGCCCCAACCGCCGTCTGGTGGTATCCGGCCAGAGCGAGCTGGCCTTCGTCGGCGGCCGGCTGTCGTTGAGCGGCCGCATCCGCGCCGACCAGGGCCGGGTGGGCCTGCCCAAGCTGGGCGCGCCCGACCTGGGCGCCGACGTGGTGGTGGTGGGGCGGCCGGCGGCCGAGCCTTCGGCCTTCGCCACCATGCCGCTGACGGTGGCGCTGGATCTGGATCTGGGCGAGCGCTTCCGCTTCTCCGGCCAGGGGCTGGACGTGGAGCTGTCGGGCCTGGTGCACGTCAGCGCCAATCCGGGCGAGGCACCGGCGGCCAGGGGCCAGGTCAAGGTGGACAAGGGCCGCTACAAGGCTTACGGCCAGGACCTGGACATCACCTTCGGCGCCATCACCTTCAATGGCCCGCTGGACAATCCGCTGCTCAATGTGCAGGCCAAGCGCCGGCTGTCGCCGGTGGGGGCTGGGGTGGAGGTGACCGGTTCGGTGGCGGCACCCAAGGTGCGGCTGATCACCGACGACCCGATGGCGGACAAGGACAAGCTGGCCTGGCTGGTGTTGGGCCGCGCCGCCAGCGGCGACCGCGATAACAACGACCTGGCGGCCTCGGCCGGCATGATGCTGGCCGGTTCGATCAACGACCACATCGGCCTGTTCGACGATCTGGGCGTTTCCAGCCGCAAGGAAAAGACGCTGTCCAACGGCACGGTGAGCCCGGCCGAGCAGGTGGTGACGGTAGGCCGCCAGCTGACGCGCGAGCTGTACCTGGGCTATGAATACGGCATCAGCAGCGCCGACCAGGCGGTGAAGCTCGCTTACCAGCTGTCCAAGGGCTGGTCGGTGGTGCTGCGCGCCGGCACCGCGATGTCGGCCGAGTCGCGCTATACGCTGCGTTTCGATTAGAAAATGTCTAACAGTTTGACGCTGTTGTCATGCGCAGGTGCTAAAATGGCCGGAGATAGTACAAGCTAGCAGGCCGCCGTCGGCTGGCGCCGACTGCCGCTGGAATCGGGGCCGCCGGCATATCGCCGGCGGCCTTTCATTTTGCGTTTGGCCATTGGTGCGATAGATGCAGCGGTTCTACACGGTATGGATTGCGGGTTTGGCCTTGCTGGCGGCGGGTTGCGCCGATCCGGGCGCCGGCGGGCCGCAGTCGCGGCTGCTGGACGCCGATAGCCTCAGCGCCGGCAAGCGGATACAGGAGGCGGCGGCCAAGGCGGGCTGGCCGCAGGCCGACTGGTGGCATCAGCTGCACGACGCGCAGCTGGACCAGCTGGTGACGGCCGCCCTGGCCGGCAATCCCGGCCTGCGCGCCGCCGCGGCGCGGCTGCGCCAGGCCCAGGCGCTGGCCGGCGTGGCCGAATCCGCCACCCGGCCGCAAGCGGCCGGCGAGGCCTCGTTCACCCGCCAGCGCTATTCCGAGCAGGACTTCATCCCGCCGCCCGAAGCCGGCAACTATTCCTGGTACAACCACGCCGCCCTCAACGCCAGCTACGACCTCGACTTATGGGGCCGGCAGCGCGCCGCGTTGTCCGCGGCGCTGGACGAGGCGCAGGTGCTGGCGGCCGAAGCGCAGCTGGCGCGCCTGAACCTCAGCGCCGCGGTGGTGCGCGCCTATGTGCAGCTGGCGCTGCAGTACGCCGAGAAAGACCTGCTGCAGGACAATCTGGCGCAGCGCGAACGCAGCTGGCAGCTGGCGAAGAAGCGCAAGGCCGCCGGCCTGGCCGCCGAAGCCGAAGTGGTGTTGCTGGAGTCGCGGCTGCCGGCCGCGCGCAACCAGATCGAGCAAGTGGACGAAGCCATCGAGCTGCTGCGCAACCAGTTGGCCGCGCTGTGCGGCCAGGGGCCGGCCGTCGGCGAGGCGCTGCGGCGGCCGACGCTGAAGCTGGACGACGCCGCGCCGCGGCTGCCCAGCGCGCTGCCGGCCGAACTGGTGGGCCGCCGGCCCGACGTGTCCGCCCAGCGCTGGAAAGTGGAGGCGGAGGCCCGCAAGATAGACGCGGCCAAGGCGGCTTTCTACCCGAACATCAATCTGATGGCCTTCGCCGGCTTCCAGGCGATAGGCTTCGACAATTTCCCGTCGGCCTCCACCGCGGTGCGCGGCATCGGCCCGGCGATCAGCCTGCCCATCTTCGAGGGCGGCCGGCTGCGCAGCGCGTTGTCGGCTCAAACCGCCGCCTACGATGCGGCGGTGGACAGCTATAACGCCAGCGTGGTGCGCGCGCTGAACGAGGTGGCCGGCGCCATCGCCAAGGTGGAGTCGCAAGCCGGACAGCAGAAACAGACCGAACTGGCGCTGGCCTCGGCGCAGAAGGCGTTCCGGCTGGCGCAGCAGGGCTACCGCGCCGGCCTGTCCGACCAGGACAATGTGATCGCCGCGCGCCTGGCGCTGCTGGCGGCGCAGCAGCAGCTGGCGCGGATACGCAGCGAGCGGCTGGACAGCTTCGCCGCGCTGATGAGCGCGCTGGGCGGCGGCGTGGCGGTGAGCCAGCCGCCGGCCGAGGGCAAGCCGCAATGAGCGCCGGCCTGCTGGCGGCCGGCAGGCGCGTCGGCCGCGACTGGCTGGCCAGCGAGGGCGAAAACTGGAGCTTCGTCGCCAAGACGCTGCTGGCGGCCTTCGCCTCGCTGTGGATCGCCTTCCGCCTCGGCTTCGATTCGCCGAGCTCGGCGATGACCACGGTGTTCATCGTCACCTTCCCGCGCAGCGGCGCGGTGCTGGAGAAAAGCGCCTACCGGATTCTGGGCACGCTGGTGGGCAGCGCCGCGGCGCTGGGCTTCGTCGGCCTGTTCGACGGCCAGGCGGCGCTGTTGCTGATCAGCCTGGCGCTGTGGGTAGGCGTCTGCACCGGCGGGGCCACGCTGTACCGCGACTCGCGCTCCTACGCTTTCGTGCTGTCGGGCTACACCGCCTGCATGATCGCGCTGCCGGCGCTGAACCATCCGCTGGCGGTGTTCAACCTGGCGGTGACGCGGGTGTCGGAAATCTCGCTGGGCATCCTCTGCTGCGCGGTGATCAACGATTTCATCTTCCCGCGCCACCAGGCCGACCTGGTGGTGCGCACCGTGCGCGGCCGCTACCACGGCTTCGTGCTGCTGTGCCAGGAGGCGCTGACGCAAAGGCTGGACGCGGCGACGCTGGAGGCCACCCAGCTGCGCTTCGCCTCCGACATCGCCGCGCTGGAGGCGGGCCGCGCCGCCGCGTTCTTCGAGGCCGGCAACGTGCGCGCGCGCAGCAACCAGCTGCACGCCTTCAACGCCACCTTCATGGCGGCGCTGACCACCTTTCATACATTGCACCGGCAGATGGAGCGGCTGCGCCGCGATCCGGCGTCGCCGCTGCCCAGTCTGTTCTACCCGCTGTTCCAGCGGGCGGCGGCGGCGCTGAGCAATGACGACGGCCCGGCGCGCACCGCGCTGGAGGCCGGGCCGACGCTGGCGCGGCTGGATGCCGTCCGCCCGGGGCTGCGCCAGGATCTGGCCGCGGCGCGCGAGCAGCTGCTGGCGCAGCCGCACGACGAAAGCCTGCGCATCGAGTTCGACACCGCCAGCGAGCTGCTGCTGCGCTTCGTCGAAGAAATGCACACCTTCACCGCGGTGTACCACGGCTTTCGCCAGCGCAACCCGCTGCAAGTGGAGGCGCTGGCCTATTCGGCGCGCACCCCGGCCGCCATCGCGCTGGCCAGCGGCGCGCGGGCGGCGCTGACGCTGTTGACGCTGTCCGTCGCCTGGTACTGGCTGGCCTGGCCCAGCGCGCTGGGCGCGGTGCTGCTGGCCACCATCTTCTGCGGCCTGGCCTCGTCGTCGCCGCGGCCCTTGCTGATGGTGAAGCAGATCCTGGTCGGCTTCGCGCTGGCCACGCCGCTGGCCTACGTCTGCACCTTCAAGCTCTTGAACCAGGCCGACAGCTTTGCGCTGTTGGCGCTGGCGATGTCGCCCTTCCTGGTTTTGGGCTGCTACCTGAAATGCTGGCCGAAAACCGCCGGCGTCGGCACCGGCATCACCCTGTTGATGGCGCAGGCGGTGAACCCGGAAAACATGATGAGCTACGACGTGGTGGCCTTTCTCAACGACGGCATCGCCCGCCTGCTGGGCCTGGCGCTGGCGGGGATGTTCTTCGTGCTGGTGCTGCCGGAGCACACCATGGGCTCGCGCCGCCACATCGCCGCGGCGCTGTGGCGCGAGGCGCTGAACGCCTGCCGCGCCGGCCTGCCGCACCTGAAGCAGCGCTACGGCAACCGCGTGCGCGACCTGCTGAACCAATTGAACGCCGCGCCGGGCGAGGCCGGCGATCCGGCGCGCCAGGCCACCATCAGCCAGGCGATCACCTTGCTCGAATTGGGGCTGGCCATCATCGATCTGCGCCAGCTGGCCCGCGACGCCGGGCAGGAGCCGGTGCGGCGCGGGCTCGATGCCAGCGTGGCGGCGCTGGCCGACTATTTCGCCGCGCCGCAGCCGCCGCAATTGCGGCGGGCGATGGCGGCGCTGCTGGCGGCGGGGCCGCCGATACGCGCGCAGCTGGCGGTGGCGCTGCCGGAGGCCGCGGCCAGCCTGAACCGGGCGCTGGCCACGCTGCATCTGATCCATACTTCGCTGCTGGACGCCATGCCGCAGCCGGAAGCCGGCGCGCCGGCGGGAGACGGCCATGCCGCATGAAATCGCCGTATTCGGCATCCTGATGCCGACCTTGCTGCCCTTGTTCGTGTTGGGCATGCTGCTGCAGATCGGCCTGGACTGGGCGCTGGGCCGGCTGGGGGTATATGAGAAGGTGTGGCATCCGGCGCTGTTCCGCTGGTGCCTGCTGATCGTGATTTTCAGCGCGCTGGCGCTGCCGCTTTACCGTTGACAATGCCTACCGGATTCTTTTCCATGATCGCCAAATCGATTACCCGCTACCTGATCACCCTGCTGTTGCTGGCCGCCGCCGTCTGGGCCGGAAAAACGCTGTGGGACCACTACATGCTGTCGCCGTGGACCCGCGACGGCAGGGTGAAGGCCGACGTGGTCACCATCGCCGCCGACGTGTCCGGCATCGTCACCCAGGTGGCGGTGAAGGACAACCAGCCGGTGCGCCGCGGTGACGTGCTGTTCGTCATCGACCCCAGCCGCTACCGCGCGGCGCTGGCGCAGGCCGAGGCGACGCTGGCCGGCCACCAGGCCGACAAGAGCCGCCGCGGCAAGGAGGCGGCGCGCCGCGCCAGCCTGGACAGCGCCATCGTCTCCACCGAAAGCCGCGAAAGCGCCGATTTCGCCGCCGCCGCCGCGGTGTCGCAGTACCAGGCGGCGGTGGCCGCGCGCGAGCTGGCCGCGCTGAACCTGCAGCGCACGGTGGTGCGCGCGCCGACCGACGGCTATGTCACCAACCTCAACGTCCATGTCGGCGACTTCGCAGCCACCGGCGCGCCCCGGCTGGCGCTGATCGACGGCGGCTCTTTCTATGTCGACGGCTATTTCGAGGAAACCAAGCTGCCGATGCTGAAGGTGGGCGCCAAGGCCGAGGTGACGCTGATGAGCAGCGGCCAGCGCCTGCGCGGCCATATCGCCAGCATCGCCCGCGGCATCACCGATCGCGACGCCGGCACCGGCCGCGAGCTGCTGGCCGACGTCAACCCCACGTTCAACTGGGTGCGGCTGGCGCAGCGGGTGCCGGTGCGCATCCAGCTGGACGAGCAGCCGCAGGGCCAGCCGCTGATCGCCGGGCAGACTTGCACGGTGGTGATAGTCGGCAAATAAGCGGCTTGGGCATCGCCACCCTGGATTCATGATGATAGGCTTGTCGGTAGTTCGTCTTTACGACGGAGTAATGAATCGGCGGGAGGCGAAATGAGGGATGGAATGAAACGATTGCTGGCGGGGATGCTGCTGGCCTGGTCCGGCGCGGCGATGGCCTCGCCCGCCGATGTCATGCTGACGGTCAGGGGCGGAGCAGGCATGTTCAACGACGCCGGCCGCAGCGAATACCGCTTCACCGAAAGCGAGCTGTTGCGCTTGCCGCAGCGCACCATCACCACGCGAACCACCTGGACGCCGAGGTCGGTGTTTTCCGGCCCAGGGCTCAGCGACATTCTGCGCGCGGTCGGCGCGCGCGGTTCGAAGATAGAACTGGTCACTTACGATGAATACAAAGTGATCCTGCCGCTGAGCGATCTGGACAAATACCATCCCATCATGGCCAGGTTCATCAATGGCAAGCCGTTGGAGAGGCGGGATTTCGGCCCGCTGTGGATGATGTATCCGGTCAGCGATTTCGCCGAATTGCAGAAAGTCAAAGCCGACGCCAAGCTTGCCTGGCAAATCAAGACCATCGTGGTGCGTTGATGAGAATTCCGCTTCCGGTGCAGCAGGGGCGGCAGTGGCTGATGTTTTTCTGCCTGGCGGTCTTGTTGCCGATGTTGTGCTTCTTTTACGTGCAAAGCACGCTGTTTTCCAAGCAGGCGCTGGAGCAGGCCGCGGGCCCAGGGGAGGGCTATTACTGGGCGGCATCGCAATATCGGTACGCGGTGCAGCGCCTGTATGGCGAGATCAACGCTTATGCGCTGCATATCGAAACCTTTGAAGATTTGCAGGTCGCCTACGATGTGCTGGAATCAAAATACCTGGTGCTGAACCGCTCGGTTTCTCCGCAATTGCGCAAGAACGCCGATTACGCGGCCTTGCTGGAGCAGATCGCCGGCTTCATGCGGCGCGGCAAGATCCTGTTTCCGGCGACGCGGAGCGATGCCGCCGCCCTGGCCGCGCTGCAGCAGGAGTTGAACGACATGTCGCCGGTGATCGCCGATTTGGTGATAGCCGCTCATCACGAAGAGGTCCGGCTGCGCGATGCATCGATCGAACAGACGCTGAGGCTGCGCAATTTCGCCTTGGTCAGCCTGATCATCTGGGCGGTGCTGGTGGTGTTTCTGGCGCGGGAGCTATGGAAGGCGATACGGCGCCAGGAGATCATCGAGCTGCAGCGCGAGATGATCGCCGCAGCCAAGCAGGCCCAGGAAGAGGCGGTGCAGACGGCGCTGGCGCGCTCCACCATGTTGTCTACCGTCAGCCACGAAATCCTGACGCCGCTGCACACGATACAGGGCGGGGTCGAGTTGTTGTCCGACATGGAGCGGGAGCCCAGGGTGTTGCGGACGATCGCCAATGTCAGGACTGCCGCCGACTACCTGTCCAAGCTGATGCAGGATTTGCTGGATATGGGACGGCTGGACGCGGGAAGGATGATTTTGCGGCCGACGCGGTTCGAGCCCGGCCAGCTGCTGGGCAGCGTGGTGGGGGAGTTTCGCCAGGTCGCCGCGGCCAAGGGGGTGGCGCTGTCTTTTGCCGCGGCGGGCGTGGCCGGGGTCGAGGCGCATGCCGACATGACCAGAATCCGCCAAGTGGCCAGCAATTTGATCTCCAACGCCTTGCGCTATACCGACGCCGGCGAGGTGCGGGTGGCGTTGGAATTGGAGGGCGTCGCGCCGCGAGCCTGTCTGACGCTAACGGTCAGTGATACCGGCATCGGGATCCCCGAGAGCGAGCAGGCTTGTCTGTTCGAGGCTTTTACCCAAGCCAAGGGCGCCAATCGCGGCGGCGCGGGCATGGGTTTGGCGATTGTCCGCAAGATCGCCGTACTGATGCAGGGCGAGGTGTTTCTCGCCGGCAGCGAAGTGGGCAAGGGGTCTACCTTCATCGCCAGACTGCCGGTTGAGCTGGTCTGATCGGTTTCAAGCCAATTCGCGCAAATCCTTTTTCAACTGGGCGATGATGGGCTTGAACAGCCCGGTTTTCTGAAAGTAGCGCACGCCGTGGCGGTCGATGGCGCGTTCTATCTCCAGTTCGCTGGCTTCGCCGGTGATCAGGATGATGGGCGTGTCGGCGGCATGGTTCTGGCGGATGTCTTCCATCAGCGATTCGGTGGTTTCGCCGCGGCCCATCGACCAGTCCAGCACGAAAGCGTCGTAGCGGGTCTGCCGCAGCGCTTTGGCCAGCTCGTCTGTCCGGGTGTAGGTGTCGGCGATGTAGCCGGCCTGTTCCAGAAAGCCTTGCATCACTTCCGCCGTTTCGGCCCTATCATCCAGCACCGCGATCCGGTAGGCGCTGATGGCGGGATCCAGCGCGAGGCGCGCGTATACCCGGTGCAAGGTCGCATCGGAAGGCGCGTCCGCGCGTTCCGCCATTTTCCAGCCGCTGCCGCCGACAGGCTTCCAGGCGACAACTTGTGCGTTTAGCGCACTCTCATTGCGCGATATCCAGGCAATCAACGCTTTTTCATCAGGGTCGCCAAGGTGGCGAGCCGCGACAGTCATGGTGTCCTGCGCGGGCAACCGGTCGCAGTCCAGCGTGGCGCGCACGCCAAGGCCATCGAAGGCATGGCCGGGCGGACGGGTAGCGGAGGCTTCGTCTTTCAGGCCAAGCAAGTAATCGCTGGAGCAACTCACCGCCCGGGATACCTTGGCCAGTTCTTCGATATTGAAGGCGATTCCGCCCTTCAATTTGCGATTCGCACTGGATAGGTCGATGCCCAGCAGGGTCTTCAGCCACAGCGTGCGTTCGCGCTCCGCAATGCCGCGCGACTCTAGCAGCTGGGCCAGGCGGCCCAGGAAATATGACTTGAAGTCGTCGATCATGTCGGCATTTTCGTCTGCGGTTGGCGGGTCGAAATGCTATCAGCAAATCATTGATGCTACAAATTTGCCATGACATGGCTTGGTTGCCGATTGCGTAAAGCGCACATTTTTATTTTTTTGTGTGCGTAAATTGCAAATTTTATGGCATTGAGATTAATTTGCCTGATATCGTATGCCTGTCGAGCGAAGGTCGGGATGGCCAAGCCGCGAGACGCCATTTTGGTCATGACTGGGCTGTCTATTGCAGAGACAAGTAGGTAGTGTTGGAATTGTCTTAGTATTGATTGACATTGGCATGTTTGACGGTGGTTGAGTATCGCGTGTGTAAGCAATCGGATGCCGCGCCGGGTGGATGTTTGGCCTGGCGCGGCGTCTGCTCCGATGAGTTATCGAGTTGAGGTGGCATTAGATGGCATCAACACATCTGGTTCAGAGAATAGAGGACGATGATTTCGCCTTGGACACGATACAGGGCAAGCGCGTCCTGGTGACTTGTCCATCCATCTTGGGCGAGAAGGGGTCGGACTGGGAGGGCGCGGCCATTTTCGGACGCGATTATCTGGTTGAGTTGCTGGCGCTGGGCCTGGCTTACAGGGTATTGAATTTCGCCGATGTGAAGATCGCGATGCTGAAGGCCGGCGAGCACGTGGCGACGCAGAGGGCATGATGGGTACGGACCGTCTGCCGGCGGCGTGACGGTCCGCTGGGCAATCGGCCTGGGCCTGGCTTCCTCGGGGCCTTTTTCGGTAAAATTGCTATAATTGAATAGCTATGTAATAGTAGATAAATGATGAAAGACGATAGCGCCCACATCGCCGAGGCGACCCGGCTGCGGATGCAGCTGATGACGATGACGCGCCGCTTGCGCCAGCAGGCGAGCCAGGATGTGCTGCCTTTCGGCTTGCTGGCGGTGCTGGGCGCGATAGACCGCGCCGGCGGAGAGGCGACGCCCACCGAGCTGGCGCGCGGCGAAAGCCTGCGCTCGTCCAATCTGGCCGGGCTGCTGCGCGAGTTGGAGGGCGGCGGGCTGATTCGCCGCCTGCCTGATCCGGAGGATGGCCGGCGGGTGCGCGTGCAGTTGTCGGCGGCAGGCGCCGCGGCCTTGCAGCGCAATCGCCAGCTGCGCGATGGCTGGCTGCAGGCGCGGCTGGATGGACTGGGCGACGCCGACCGCGCGCTGCTGCTGCGCGCCGGCGCCTTGCTGGAGCGGCTGGCGCGCGAGGATTGACAGGGCGGCGGTCCTTCGCCGCCGCGATCGAGAGTATTCGGAGAGTGAACCATGAAAACCGCGCTGCTGACGCTGGACTACATCATCGACATCATGCACCCGACGGGCAAGACGGCGCGCTGCGCCGGCCATGCCGCCGAGCGCGGCGTGATCGCGGCGGCCAACCGCGCCATCGCGCTGGCGCGCCGGCAGGGCTGGCCGATCATCCATGTCAAGGTGGGGTTTTCGCCGAATTACGCCGAAATGCCGGAGGGATCGGCCATCTTCAGCCGCGCCCAGGCGCTGCAGGCGCTGAACCTGGCCGGGCCGGGCACCGATTTCCATCCGGAGCTGGATGTGGCGCCGGAAGACGCGGTGGTGGTGAAGCACCGCATCAGCCCGTTTTACGCCACCGGCCTGGAGGCGGTGCTGCGGGCGCAGCGCGTCGAGCGGCTGGTGATCGCCGGCGTCAGCAGCACCTGGGCGGTGCAGGCGGCGGCGCGCGACGCGCACGACCGCGACTACCGGGTGCTGGTGCTGGAGCCGGCCTGCGCGGCGGCCAATGAGGACGAACACCAGATGTCGATGAAGCAGCTGGCGGCCATCGCCGGCATCATTGACCAGGCGCAGCTGGAAGCGCTGTGACGCCTGCCGGCGGCTAGGCCGGCTGCAGCGGTTGCTGGGCCTCCAGCCGCCGCGTCATCAATTCTTCGGCCAGCGGGGTGCCCAGCAGGTAGCCCTGCATCGCCTCGCAGCCCAGCGTTTCCAGGAAGTGCTGCTGGGTTTCGTTTTCCACGCCTTCCGCCAGCGTTTCCATGCCCAGCGCGCCGGCCAGGTGGATGATGGCGCTGACGATGGCGGCGTTTTCCTCGTCGCCGGGCAGGTCGGTGATGAAGGAGCGGTCTATCTTCACCGTGTCCGGCGCGAAGCGCTTCAGGTAGGCCAGGCTGGAATAGCCGGTGCCGAAGTCGTCCACCGACAGCCGCACCCCCATCGCCTTGATCACCGCCAGCTGGCGCGAGGCCAGGTCGGCGTCGGCCATCAGCGTGCTTTCCGTCACCTCCAGCTCCAGGCAGTGGCCGGGCAGGCTGTTCTTCTGCAGCGCGTCGCGCACGTCGTCGATGAAGTCGTGGCGCATCAGCTGGTGGGCGGACACGTTGACCGCCACCCGGATCGGCCCCAGGCCGTCGCGCAGCCACTGGCTGGCCTGGCGGCAGGCTTCGTTCAGCACCCAGCGCCCCAGCGGCACGATCAGGCCGGTGTCTTCCGCCACCGGGATGAAGCGGCCGGGCATGATCAGGCCCTCGTCCGGATCGCGCCAGCGCAGCAGCGCTTCGCAGCCCAGCAGGCGGTTGCCGGCCATGTCGTATTGCGGCTGGTACACCAGGTACAGCTGCTGCTGCTCCATCGCCCGCCGCAGCCGGTTTTCCATCAACAGCCGCTCCGCCACCTGGGTATTCATCTCGCGGGTGTAGAAGCGGAAGGTGTTCCGGCCGTGCGCCTTGGCGTGGTACATCGCCAGGTCGGCGTTCATCAGCAGGTTCTGGATGTCGCTGCCGTCGTCCGGCATCAGGCTGATGCCTATGCTGCAACTGACCACCAGCGAGTGCTCGCCGATCTGGAACGGCTGCTGCAGCGTGCGCAGGATGCGTTCGGCGATCTGCGCCGCCTCGCTCGGCTGATTGATCGCCGGCAGGATCAGCACGAATTCGTCGCCGCCGGTGCGGCCGACGGTGTCGAGGCCGCGCACCGCGCCGGCCAGCCGCCGCGCCACTTCCTTCAGCAGTTCGTCGCCGGCGCTGTGGCCCAGCGTGTCGTTGATGTTCTTGAAGTGGTCGAGGTCGACGAACAGCACCGCCAGCTGGTTGTGCTGCAGCTCGGCCTGGCGTATCGCCTGGTGCAGGCGGTCGTTGACCAGCACGCGGTTGGGCAGGTCGGTCAGCGCGTCGTATTCCGCCATGTGCTGCACCCGGGCCTCCTGCTCCTTGCGTTCGGAAATGTCGGTGAACAGCGCGACGAAGTGGCTGATCGCGCCCTGGGCGTCCTGCAGCACGCTGATGTTGACCCAGCACGGGAAGTGTTCGCCGTTCTTGCGCTGGTTCCAGATTTCCCCGGCCCATTGGCCGCGCTGGCGCAGGGTCTGCCACAGCTGCTGGAAGAAGGCGGGCTCGTGGCGGCCGGAGAACAGCAGCGATGGTTTGCGGCCCAGCACTTCGTCCTCGCTGTAGCCGGTGATGTGGCAGAAGGCGCGGTTGACGGTGAGGATGCGGTTGTCCGGGTCGGAGATCAGGATGGCTTCGTTGCTGGATTCGAACACCTGGGCGGCCAGCCTCAGCTGGCGCTCGGTCTGGCGGCGGCCGCTGATGTCGCGCGCGGTGGCGCACAGATAGCTGTCGCCCTGATAGCGCAGCTGGTTGACGGTGATTTCCAGGAACAGCTCGCCGTCGTCGCCGTCGTGGCGGGTTTCGAAAGTCAGCGGGAAGGCGCCGGGCGGATGGCGGAACAGGTCGTCCACCAGCTGCGGCCGGCGTCGCAGCGCCAGGTTGCAGTACACCACCTCGCCCTGGCTGCTTTGCAGCGCCACCAGGTCGGTGGCGTTGTCGATCATGAAGTGGCTGAGCTTCAGTTCGCGCGCCTGCTCCTTCAGCGACAGGTGGCTTTGCGCCAGATCGTGCTGGTAGCGCCGCACCAGCGCGCTGACCCAGCGCACGAAATACCAGCACAGCAGGCCGGCGCACAGCATCGCCACCAGCGTCATGCCCAGCGTGGCGACGATGCGCTCGGCCAGCCGGCTTTTCAGCCGCTGCGCGGCGCGCAGGCCGTCGTCCTGTATCGTCTGCACCCGCAGGCTGGTGACCAGGGTCCAGTCCCAGCCCGGCAGCTGGCGGGTGTAGGCGAGATAGGATTCGGCGGCGGCGCCGGCCTCGTCCTGGCGGCTGTATTCGAGGAAGCCGCCGTGCTTGCCGCGCTGGATCAGCTGCAGCGCGCGGTCGCGCTCGGCCGCCGGCAGCGTCTGGTAGGATTTGCCGACCAGCGACGGCCGGGTCGGATAGAGGCGGATCACGCCCTGGCGGTCGATGATCATCAATTCGCCGCCGTCCTGGCCGAAGCGCATCCGCGCCAGCGTGTCCAGGCCCTGCTGCTGCAGCGCGGCTTCCACGTTGCTGATGTATTCGCCGCTGCCTATCAGCCAGTTGTAAGGCGGGAAGCGGCGGGCATAGGTGATCTTGTCGTCCATGCGGTTGCCGCCGGGCAGATACCAGCGGTAGGCGGAGAAGCCGCGGCCGTCTGGGTTGGCCACCGAGTCGATCAGGCCGCGCATGATGTAGCGGCCGCGGTCGTCGCGGTTGGCCAGCAGCGAGGTGCCTTCGCGCGCCGGCGCGGTGGGCAGCAGCACGCAGCGGCCGTCCAGGGTGTCGATGAAGAAGTAGCCGCGGCCGTTGAAGTAGCGCAGCGGGCGCAGCGCCTCGACGATCAGCCGCTGCGCGTCCTGTTCGCCGCGGCGGCCGTGTTCTCGGCGCCAGATGGCGTCGGCCAGGCTCCAGGCCTGGTCCACCTGCTCCTGCAGCTGGTGGCGGACGGTGTCGTTGGTGCGTTCGCGCAGCGCCGACAGCAGCAGCGCGGCGTGGTCGGTATAGGCCCGCAGGTTGTCGCGCGCGCGCGCGGAGGCCTCTTGCTCTATGTTTTGCCGTCCGGATTGGAAATCGTGCCAGCTCATCATCAGGAAATAGCTGGTCAGGGTGAGGGCCAGCGCAAACACGATGGCCAGGGTGCCGAACAGCTGCAAGCGCGACAGCCTGGCTTGGTTCAACTCCATCACGGTCTCGGGACTTCGAAAAGGGATGGTCAGTATACGGGATTATCCTGAATGTCATGAAAGATTGTCGGGCGGCGCCGGCGGATTTCCGTTAGAATCGCGACCGGAAGTCAGTCAGACAGTCGCCGCGCCCGCAAGGGCGGGGAGGAAAGTCCGGGCTCCATAGAGCAGGATGCCGGTTAACGACCGGGCGCCGCGAGGCGACGGAAAGTGGAACAGAGAGCTGAACCGCCGATGGCCGGACTTGTCGACCGCAAGGTCGACAAAGTCTTTTTGGAGGGCTTGTCCCGACAAAAACCCGCAAGGGCGGATCAGGCAAGGGTGAAAAGGTGTACCGGGAGGCGCAAGCCGGCCCGGACGGGCGGGGCAACCCGCTCGCGGTAAGAGCGCACCGCGGACGTGGCGACACGGACGGCAGGCTAAACCCCATCCGGAGCAAGACCAAATAGGGGGGCGCTAACGCGGCTCGCGTTGTCCCCGGGTAGGTTGCTTGAACCTGTCGGCAACGGCAGGTCTAGAGGAATGACTGTCCAACGACAGAACCCGGCTTATCGACTGACTTCCACCCCATTCCCGCAGCCGATTACTCGCGGCTATCGACTCTGCCTAAAAAATAAGCAAAAATTTTTCCCGCCCCGGGCGAAACGCTATACAATACCGACCCTTCCCAGCCCTTACCCGTATTGAAACTGTCATGCAGATAGGTCCCTACCAACTGAAAAACCGGCTGATCGTGGCACCGATGGCCGGGGTGACGGACAGGCCTTTCCGCATGTTGTGCAAACGGCTGGGCGCCGGCATGGCGGTGTCGGAGATGATCACCGCCAACAAGGCCCTGTGGACCACCGCGAAAACGCTGCGCCGCGCCGATCACGAAGGCGAGGTCGAGCCCATCGTGGTGCAGATCGCCGGCGGCGATCCGCAGATGCTGGCCGAGGCGGCGCGCCTGAATGTCGAGCACGGCGCGCAGATCATCGACATCAATATGGGATGCCCGGCGAAGAAAGTGTGCAATGTGGCGGCCGGCTCGGCGTTGCTGCGCGATCTGGACAATGTCGGCCGCATCCTGGAGGCGGTGGTGAAGGCGGTGGACGTGCCGGTGACGCTGAAAACCCGCACCGGCTGGAGCCGCGAGGCGAAGACCGCGCTGCAGGTGGCGCGGATGGCGGAGAACGCCGGCATCGCGGCGCTGGCGCTGCATGGCCGCACCCGCGAGGACATGTACCGCGGCGACGCCGAGTACGACACGATACGCGCGGTCAAGCAGGCGGTGTCGATCCCGGTGGTGGCCAACGGCGACATCGATTCGCCGGAGAAGGCGCGCCGGGTGTTGGACTACACTGGCGCCGACGCCATCATGATAGGCCGCGCCGCGCAGGGGCGGCCGTGGATCTTCCGCGAGATCCAGCATTACCTGGACACCGGCGCGACGCTGCCGGCGCCGGAGGTGGAGGAAATCCGCCACTTGCTGCTGGGCCATCTGGACGAGCTATACCGGTTTTACGGCGAATATTCGGGCTGCCGCATCGCCCGCAAGCACATCGCCTGGTACACCAAGGGCCTGGCCGGCAGCAACGAGTTCCGCCAGCAGATGTACCGGCTGGAGAGCACGGACGAGCAGCGTCTGGCGGTGGCGGACTATTTTGCACGGCTGGGCGAGCAATCCGATCGCCTGGTTTACCTGGCCGAGGATGCAGACAGGATGGACCACGACCGGGAAGCCGGCGTGGAGGGAGAGGCCTGCGGCTATGCTGACTGAAACCGAGGCATGGCGGCACGGGCTTCCTGGGGACCCCGAAATCTGGACACCAATAATAAACATGCAAAACAACGAACATATCGCGCAGTCGGTACGGATTGCGATGGAGCAGTATTTCCGCGATCTTGACGGCGAGGCGCCGTCCGCCATCTACGACATGGTGCTCGCCTGTGTCGAGAAGCCGCTGCTGGAGGTGGTGCTGATACACACCCAGGGCAATCAGACGCGAGCGGCGGAGTTGCTGGGCTTGAACCGCAACACGCTGCGCAAGAAGATGAAGTCGTATGATTTGATTTGAAGATAACCGGCCATGCCTACCCAGGGATGGCCGGTTTTTTTTGTCAGGCCCCGGCGCGGGGCCGGGCCAGCGGGACGGGTTGCGCGGCAGCCCGACCAAACCGGTTTTTTCGTGTTTATCCATAGCCAAAGCGGTAGAGAATCATGACCAAGATCGAACGAGCGCTGATCAGCGTGTCCGACAAGAGCGGTGTTCTGGAATTTGCCCGCGAGCTGGCAAGCCTGGGCGTGCACATCCTGTCCACCGGCGGCACCGCCAAGCTGCTGCTGGACGCCGGCCTGCCGGTGACCGAGGTGTCCGACTACACCGGCTTTCCGGAAATGCTGGACGGCCGGGTGAAGACCCTGCATCCCAAGGTGCATGGCGGCATCCTGGGCCGCCGCGACCTGCCCGAGCACGTGTCCACCATGGCTGAGCACGGCATCGGCAACATCGACCTGGTGTGCGTGAATCTCTATCCGTTCGAAGCCACCATCGCCAATCCGGACTGTTCGCTGGAGGACGCGATCGAAAACATCGACATCGGCGGCCCGACCATGGTGCGCTCCGCCGCCAAGAACTGGGCGCACGTCGCCATCGTCACCGACAGCGCCGACTACCCGGCGCTGGCGGCCGAGATGAAGGCCAACGACGGCCGGCTGGCCAAGGCCACCCGCTTCGAGCTGGCCAAGAAGGCGTTCACCCACACCGCCGCCTACGACGGGGCCATCTCCAACTACCTGACCAGCCTGGCCGACGGCGTGGTGGCGGGCAAGCCGGAGCGCGTCGCCTTCCCGAACCGCCTGAACGCCCAGTTCATCAAGGTGCAGGACATGCGCTACGGCGAAAACCCGCACCAGGCCGCCGCCTTCTACCGCGACCTGGACCCGGCCGCCGGCAGCATCGCCCACTACCAGCAGCTGCAGGGCAAGGAGCTGTCGTACAACAATATCGCCGACGCCGACGCCGCCTGGGAGGCGGTGAAGACCTTCGACGACACCGCCTGCGTCATCGTCAAGCACGCCAACCCGTGCGGCGTGGCGGTCGGCCCGGATACGCTGGCAGCCTACAAGCTGGCCTTCGCCACCGACACCACCAGCGCCTTTGGCGGCATCATCGCCTTCAACCGCCCGGTGGACGCCGCCACGGTGGAAGCCGTGACCGGCCAGTTCCTGGAGGTGCTGATCGCGCCGTCCTTCACCGCAGAAGCCAAGGCCATCATCGCCGCCAAGAAAAACGTGCGGGTGCTGGAAATCCCGCTGGAGACCGGCGCCAACCGCTTCGAACTGAAGCGGGTCGGCGGCGGCGTGCTGGTGCAGACGCCGGACATCCGCAACGTGACGCCGGAAGAGCTGCGCGTGGTCAGCAAGCGCCAGCCGACGCCGCAGGAGATGTCGGACCTGCTGTTCGCCTGGCGCGTGGCCAAGTACGTCAAGTCCAACGCCATCGTGTTTTGCAAGAACGGCCAGACCGCCGGCATCGGCGCCGGCCAGATGAGCCGCGTCGACTCCACCCGCATCGCCGCCCGCAAGGCGCAGGACGCCGGTTTGAGCCTGGCCGGCGCGGTGGCGGCGTCTGACGCCTTCTTCCCGTTCCGCGACGGCATAGACGTGATCGCCGAACAGGGCATCAAGGCCATCATCCAGCCGGGCGGCTCGATGCGCGACGACGAAGTGTTCGCCGCCGCCGACGAGCACGGCATCGCGCTGGTGTTGACCGGCGTGCGCCATTTCCGCCACTGAGCAGGCCGCGGCCGCCGTGGCCGCGACGGAAACGGCGGCAATGAAACAAGCTTGGCGTTATGCTATTCAGGTAATGCCGAGTGATGGCGTAGACGGGCGGCCAGCAGGCCGCCGTCCGCCCAAAATAGGATCTCACCCATGAAAGTTCTCGTGATCGGCTCCGGCGGCCGCGAACACGCGCTGGCCTGGCGCATCGCCAAATCCAGGCGCGTGTCCAAGGTGTTTGTCGCGCCGGGCAATGCCGGAACCGCGCTTGACCCCAATCTGACCAATGTCGATCTCAACAGCGTCGACGCCTGGCTGGCTTTCGCCAAACAGGAAAAGGTGGACCTCACCGTGGTGGGGCCGGAAGCGCCGCTGGCGGCCGGCGTGGTGGACGCCTTCCGCAGCGAGGGGCTGAAGATTTTCGGCCCCAGCCAGTACTGCGCGCAGCTGGAAAGCTCCAAGGATTTCGCCAAGGCCTTCATGCAGCGCCACGGCATCCCCACCGCCGCTTACCGCACCTTCGCCAGCGCCACCGAGGCGCACGCCTATGTCAACGACAAGGGCGCGCCCATCGTGATCAAGGCCGACGGCCTGGCCGCCGGCAAGGGCGTGGTGGTGGCGATGACGCTGGACGAGGCGCACGCCGCCATCGACGACATGCTGCTGGGCAACAAGATGGGCTCGGCCGGCAGCCGCGTGGTGATAGAGGACTTCCTGCAGGGCGAGGAGGCCAGCTTCATCGTGATGGTGGACGGCGAGCATGTGCTGCCGATGGCCACCAGCCAGGACCACAAGCGCTTGCTGGACCACGACATGGGCCCGAACACCGGCGGCATGGGCGCCTACAGCCCGGCGCCGGTGGTGACGCCGGCGGTGCATAACCGCGTGATGCGCGAAATCATCAACCCCACCGTGCTGGGCATGAAGAAGGACGGCCATCCGTATACCGGCTTCCTGTACGCCGGCCTGATGATAGACGCCGACGGCAAGCCGCACACCATCGAGTTCAACTGCCGTTTCGGCGATCCGGAAACCCAGCCCATCATGGCGCGGCTGAAAACCGACTTCACCATGCTGCTGGAAGCCGGCGTCAACGGCCGGCTGGACAAGGTGGAGGCCGAATGGGACCGCCGCGTGGCGCTGGGGGTGGTGCTGGCCGCCGCCGGCTATCCGGACGCGCCGCGCAAGGGCGACGCCATCCACGGCATTCCGCATGAGACCGACGACGGCGTGGTGTTCCATGCCGGCACCGCGCTGGACGGCGAGCAGCAGCTGCGCAGCCACGGCGGCCGCGTGCTGTGCGCGGTGGGGCTGGGCGACAGCGTCAAGATGGCGCAGGGCAAGGCCTATCTGTTGGCCGACGCCATCGATTTCGCCGGCAAGCAGTATCGCCGCGACATCGGCGCGCGGGCGATAGGCCGCAAGGTCTGAGCGTCTCGCCGCCGTAGGGAAAACAGCGCCATCAGGCGCTGTTTTCTTTCGCGCCGGCTGGTTTTTATGCGATTTTGATGCGCTGGCGCGCGATTTAGATGAAGGATTGATGTCCGGCGACATACATTGACAGCATGCCCATCCGGCATTTCGCAAGGGGTGTCGCCATGTATGTTCCCGACAATGAAGCCAGCCTGCCGGCAGAACCGGAGCCTGGAAGTCGCAGCCGCTTGATGCATTTCCTGACGCACGAGCGCCGTTGCTGGCGCCGCCTGGCCTACTGGCTGAAGCAGTTCAACACCGAAGCCGGCCCGCCGCCGCGCTGTTATGCCTGGCGCGCCGCGCCGGAAGATGTCCCCGAAGACCACGAGGATTTGCTGTTGCATTGAGGCATGGTTCGACACCGGAGTCGGACGATGGCCTGTAGTCGATTCCGGTGTTCCTTCCCCGTCTGTTCGCGCTCAATTCCCGCCTGTGCTTTTCCTCCGTTGCCGGTACAATGGCGGCTTCCCGTTTTCGTTCCGATCCGATCAATCATGAAGTCCGGTTCCAGCCCCTTGCCGCGTCTGCCAGGCAGACGCCTGCAGCAAAGGGCGCGCGCGCAATTGCGCCATGGCGGCGTGATCGCCTATTCCACCGAATCCTGCTACGGCCTCGGCTGCCATCCGCTCGACGTCCGCGCGATACGCCGGGTGCTGGCGATCAAGGCGCGGCCCAATCACAAGGGCCTGATCGTCATCGCCGCCGATTTCGAGCAGATCCGCCATCTGGTCAAGCCGCTGAATGCCGCGCAGCGCGCGGAACTGGAACGCCATTGGCCGGGTCCATATACCTTTTTGCTGCCGGCGTCGCGGCGGGTGCCGCCGGCGCTGCGCGGCCGGCACGACAAGATAGCGGTGCGGGTGACCGCCCACGGCGAGGCGGCGGCGCTGTGCCGCAGCCTGGGGACGGCGCTGGTGTCGACTTCGGCCAACCGCGCCGGGCAGAAATCGCTGAAGCGGGCGCGCGCCTGTCGCATGGCCTTCAAGGACAGGGTGCTGACCTTGCCGGGCCGCATCGGCAAGCGTCGCAAACCGTCCACCATCATCGATCTGGAAAGCGGCCGCGTGTTACGCTAGGCCGCATGTGAATTGAGGAAAACGCCGTGCAACAGATTTCATTTATTAGCCTGATCCTGAACGCCAGCCTGATGGTGCAGCTGGTGATGGCGGGACTGGCGCTGACTTCCCTGCTGTCGTGGGCGCTGATTTTCAGCAAGATCGCGGCGTTGAGCGCCGCCAAGCGCCACAGCGAGGAGTTCGAGCGCAACTTCTGGAGCGGGGCGGATCTGAACCGCCTGTACGAAGACGTGTGCCGCCGCAGCGACACCGCCGGCATGGAGCGCATCTTCCAGTCCGGCTTCGCCGAATTTCTCAAGCAGCGCGGCCGCGGCGGCGCCGAGCTGTCCGACATCATGGACGGTTCGCGCCGGGCGATGCGGGCGGCGGCGCAGCGCGAGCTGGATACGCTGGACAGCCACACCTCCTTCCTGGCGACGGTCGGCTCGGTCAGCCCCTATGTCGGCCTGTTCGGCACGGTGTGGGGCATCATGCATGCCTTCATCGGCCTGGGCAACGCCGGCCAGGCCACGCTGAGCACCGTGGCACCCGGCATCGCCGAGGCGCTGGTGGCCACCGCCATCGGCCTGTTCGCGGCCATTCCGGCGGTGGTGGCCTACAACCGCTTCGCCACCGACGTCGACCGCCTGGCCACCCGTTTCGACACCTATATGGAAGAGTTCTCCAACATCCTGCAGCGGCTGGCGACGCGTTAAGACCCTTGCCGTTTCGGCTTGCATCCGGCATGGTTTGATCTTGGAATTTACGGATCGAACCATGCCTTTTTCACGTCTCGCGCCGCTGACGCTGGCCGCTTTCCTCGCCCTTTACCTGGTCTGGGGCTCCACCTATCTGGTCATCCGCATCGGCGTCGAATCCTGGCCGCCGCTGTTGATGGCCGGCATCCGCTTTTTGCTGGCCGGCAGCCTGGTGCTGGGGTATCTGGCGTGGAAGCGGACGCCGTGGCCGGACGCGCGCCAGCTGGGCGGCGCGGCGCTGCTGGGGGTGCTGATGCCGGCGATAGGCAACGGCCTGGTGACGGTGGCCGAACGCGAGGTGTCGTCGGGCGTGGCGGCGCTGGTGATCGCCACGGTGCCGCTGTTCACGCTGCTGTTCGCCCGCTTGTTCGGCCACCGCTCGCGGCCGCTGGAGTGGGCCGGCATGGGCTTGGGCGTATGCGGCATCGTGCTGTTGAACCTGGGCTCCAGCCTCAGCGCCAGCCCGCGCGGCGCGGCGCTGCTGATCCTGGCCTCGGCCGGCTGGGCGCTGGGCTCGGCCTGGAGCAAGAAGCTGCCGCAGCCGGCCGGCGCGATGGGCAGCGCCTGGACCATGATTTTCGGCGGCCTGGCGTTGCTGGCGTCGAGCTGCGCCGTCGGCGAGCGCCTCGCCGCCTGGCCCGGCGTGGAAGGCTGGGGGGCGCTGCTGTACCTGACGGTGTTCGGTTCGATGATCGCCTACAGCGCCTACCTCTACCTGCTGAAGACGGTATCGGCGGCGGCGGCCACCAGCTACGCCTATGTCAATCCGGTGATCGCGGTGCTGCTGGGCGCGCTGTTCCTCGGCGAGCGGGTCGGCGTCCACGAGATGCTGGCGATGGTGGTGATCGTCACCGCGGTGGTGCTGATCAGCTGGCGCAAATGACGAAAAAACGCCGCTCTTCGGAGCGGCGTTTTTCATGGACGGAGCGTCAGAGCGCCTGCCACAGCGTGGCTTGGGTGGACGGCGTCCAGCCGGCGCCGGCCCAGGCGGTGTGGGCCTGCAGGCAGCGGTACTGGCGGCCCTGGTAGCTGACGACCTGGCCGGTCGCGTATTTGCCGCCTTCCTGCCAGGCGTTGGCGGCGGGCGGCGTCGCGCCGCCGTCGCCCTTCTTCAGATCGACCGCGAAGCTGTAGCCCTTGTAGCTGTCGTTCAGGTAGACGCGGTTGGCGGTGGCATCCTTCACCGGCACGATGGATACGGCGCGCTGCTGCGATTTCAGCACGCCGATGCGGATGGCCGGCGAGGCGGCGTTGACCTTGAGCGCCAGCGCGTACGGCCAGTTGGCGGCCTGGCCGCTGGCGGCGTTCAGCGCCACCGAGTGCTTCTCGGCGTCGCGGCCCTGGCTGTCGAACACCCGCAGCGTGGCGCTGCTGCCGGCCGGCAGGTTTTCGCGCGCGGCGACGTTGCCGATTTCCTTCCACGGATTGGCGGCCGGCGGCGCGGCGTCGCCGCCGCCGAAGCTGACGTCGGAGCACGAGTAGAAGGCCTCCTCGCTGTCGGAACGCTTCCAGACGTTGAAGATGATGTGCTGGCCGGTCTTGCCCTGCGGCAGCTTCAGCGTCATGTGGTAGCGCTTGGCGGCGTCCTGCTGCGGATTGCCGTTGACGGTGCCGAACAGTTGCAGGTCCGACCATTTCAGCGGCAGGTCCGGATTCCAGCCGTTCTTGGTGATGTAGAACTTGAAGTACTTGGTGGCGTGCGGCGCGGTGGCCTTGTAGATGAATTCGTAATTGCCGTTGGCGTCCGGCACGATGCTGGTGGCGCGCCAGTCGCGGCGGGCCAGGTTGAAGCCTTTGAATTCGGCCTTGCCGCCGCCGCACAGCGTGCCGTCCGGCACCGCCGCCTGGTGGTTGTCGCCCTGCGGATTCTGGTTGATGCCGTTCCAGTCGTACATCGCCTGGGTGCCGCCGACTTGCCTGGCCGCCTGGCAGGCGGCGGTTTTCGGCGCTTCCGGGCCTTCCAGGAAGCAGCTGTAAGTGCGGTTGATCGGAACTTCCATGGTGCCATGCGCCCATAGCGGCGCGCTCAGGCAGCTTAGCGTCATCACGGCGGGGAGTTGCCAATGCAGTTTCATTACAAGCTCCTTGTTGTAGTGGTATGCAAATGCACAGTCATCAGCGGGGCTGATCCAGTACGCCAAAACGAGTTGGCGATTTAAAATTTGATGCAAATTTTAAATGCAAGTTTACAAACTGGTATTAATGACGGCCAACTGGCCGTGAGGCCACGCTGGCTTGATTCTTGCAAAGATCGCGCCGCGCCAGTCCTGCGTTCCCGCCTCTCCCTGGCCAAATTTCCACTTTTCCCCGCCATGAATCCGCGCGCTGTCGTTTTGTTGCCATGCGGCCGATATTAAGCGGCGATGATCTGACAAATGGTATTGACGTGGTATTAATGTGGTATTAACTTCCGCAGGGTAAGCCAGCCATTGCGGCGGCTGCGGGATACCGGAGGCGGAAGACTAGGCTTACACTGCAATTTTCAGACCACTTGCAGACGACCATGGAAAACCGCTGGCTGGCATTGAAACCCGATGAAAACCTGAGCACCCCGCTGTACCTGCAGCTGTCGCGCAAACTGGCCGATGCGATCAACGCCGGCTGGTGGCAGGCGGACGAGGCGCTGCCGTCGGAACGGACGTTTTCGGAAGAGCTGGGCATTTCGCGCGTCACGGCGCGCAAGGCGATGGATGTGCTGCTGGAGCAGGGCATGATCCGCCGGCGCCAGGGCTCGGGCACCTTCATCACGCCCAGGCTGGAGCAGCCGCTGTCGCGCTTGACCGGCTTTACCGAGCAGCTGCGGCTGCGCGGCTTCGTGCCGTCGTCGGTGTGGCTTGAGCGCGGCGTGTTCCCGCCCAGCAACGAGGAAGTGATCCGCCTGGGACTGTCGCCGACCTCGATGGTGGCGCGGCTGAAGCGGCAGCGGCTGGCCGACGGCGTGGTGATGGCGATTGAAATGAGCACGATGCCGGTGGCGTATCTGCCGGATCCGCAGGCGGTGGGCACGTCTTTATACGCCCACCTGGACGCGGCGGGACATTCGGTGGTGCGCGCGCTGCAGCACATCCGGGCGGTGAACGCCTCGGGCGACGTCGCCACGCTGGCCGGCATCCGGCCCGGCGAGGCGATGCTGCTGATCACCCGGATCGGCTTCAATGCCGACAATGTGGCGATCGAGCTCACCGACACTTACTGCCGCAACGATTATTACGATTTTGTAGCCGAACTGAAACGATGACCCAGAACCTGACCTTGCAGGGCCGCATCCTCACCGCCTCCGGGTGGATGGACGGCGTCGTGCGCCTGGCGGCCGATGGCCGCATCGCAGAGATAGACGCCAAGCTGGCGTCTGGCCGGCAGCCGGAACGCTATATCCTGCCCGGCTTCATCGACCTGCACGTGCACGGCGGCGGCGGGGTGGACATCATGGAGGGCGGCAACGCCATCTCCCATGTCGCCCGGCTGCATGCCCGCTTCGGCACCACCTCCTTGCTCGCCACCACCATGACGGCGCCGCCGGAGGAAATCAGCCGCGTGCTGGCCGATCTGGGCCGCAACTGCAAGGAAAGGGCGCCGGCGGGCAGCCGGGTGCTGGGCGTGCACCTGGAAGGCCCGTACATCAACCCGGGCAAGCTGGGCGCGCAGCCCGACGACGCCTGTCAGGCGGCGATGGCGCAAATCGACGCCTACCGCGCGCTGGCCCCGATCTCGCTGATCACGCTGGCGCCGGAAATCCCCGGCCATCTCGACATCATCCGCACGTTGTCCGCGCAAGGCGTGCGGGTGCAGATGGGCCACACCCTGGGCAGCTACGAGCAGGCGGTGGAGGCGCTGGAGCAGGGCGCGTCCGGCTTCACCCACCTGTTCAACGCGATGACCGGCCTGCATCACCGCGAGCCCGGCGTGGTGGGCGCCGCGCTGGCGCACGCCGAATACGCCGAGCTGATCCCCGACTTGCTCCACGTGCATCCGGGCGCGATCCGCACCGCGCTGCGCGCCATTCCGCGCCTCTACTGCGTGACCGATTCCACCGCCGCCGCCGGCATGCCGGACGGCGAGTACAAGCTGGGCTCCCACTCCGTGACCAAATGCATGGGCGGGGTGAGGCTGGCCGACGGCACCTTGGCCGGCAGCACGCTGACCATGGACCAGGCGCTGCGCAACCTGGTGAAGATCGGCCTGCCGCTGGCCGACGCCAGCCACCGCCTGTCGCTGTACCCGGCCGACTACCTGGGCTTGTCCGAGCGCGGCCGCCTGGCCCCCGGCGCCTGGGCCGACATCGTGGCGCTGGATGCCGACCTGAATTTGCAGCAAGTCTACGTAGAGGGAGAAGAGATTGGCCTCGTTGATGCTTGAAGAAGCGCTGTACGCCGCCGAGGCGGTGTCCGCGCAACATATGTACGCCGATGAAGGCCTGGCCGCGCTGGGGCGCGAGCTGGCCCGCATCGCGCCTAAGCTCGCGCTGACGGTGGCGCGCGGCAGTTCCGACCACGCGGCCAACTACTTCGCCTACCTGGTGATGCAGCGCCTCGGCATTCCGGTGGTGTCGCTGCCGATGTCGCTGGTGACGCTGCACCGCGCGCCGCTGGCGGTGGAAGGGCAATTGGCGGTCGCCGTGTCGCAGTCGGGCCAAAGCCCGGACCTGGTGGACACCGTCAAGGCGCTGTCCGCGGCCGGCGCGCACACCGTGGCGCTGGTCAACAAGCAGCAGTCGCCGCTGGCCGAGGCCAGCGACTGGGCGGTGCCGCTGTGCGCCGGCGAGGAAAAGAGCGTCGCCGCCACCAAGAGCTACATCACCGCGCTGTCCGCCGTCGCCCGCTTGGTGGCGCACTGGCAGGCCGACGAGGCGCTGTTGGCCGCGCTGGAAAATCTGCCGCAGCGTCTGACCGAAGCCGCCGCCCAGGACTGGTCCGCCGCCATCGAGGTGCTGCAGCCGGCCGAACGCATCATGGTGGTCGGCCGCGGCCTGGGCTTCGCGGTGGCGCTGGAGGCGGCGCTGAAATTCAAGGAAACCTGCGCGATCCAGGCCGAGGCCTTCTCCGGCGCCGAGATCAAGCACGGCCCGATGGCGCTGATCGACGACGGCTACCCGCTGCTGATCTTCGCGCCGCGCGGCCCGGAACAACAGGGCCTGATCGATCTGGCGGCCGAGATGCGCGGCCGAGGCGCCAAGGTGTTGCTGGCCGCGCCGGCCGATGTCGCCAGCCGCGACCTGACGCTGGCGCTGGCCGACGACGAGGCGCTGGACCCGCTGCTGGCGATCCAGAGCTTCTACCTGATGGCGGCGCGCTTGTCCGAGGCGCGCGGCCTGAATCCGGACCTGCCGCGCCATCTGTCCAAAGTCACCTGCACCCGCTGAGCGGGGCGGGTTTTCCGCCGGGACGCCGCGGCGTCCCGGAATAAAAAGAATGGAATAAGGAATCGCGATGACCACCACGCTAGATCTGCTGGCGCCGTTCACCGGCCCGGCCGTGCCGCTGTCCCAAGTGCCCGATCCGGTGTTCGCCGGCCTGATGGCGGGCGACGGCCTGGCGCTGGAGCCGCTGTCGTCCACGCTGCTCGCGCCCTGTAGCGGGACGGTCAGCCAGCTGGCCCGTACCGGCCACGCGCTGACGCTGACCGCCGACAACGGCGCCGAGGTGCTGATCCATATCGGCATCGACACCGTCAAGCTGGAGGGCCAGGGCTTCCAGCCGCTGGTGCGGGCCGGCGAGCGCGTGTTCCAGGGCCAGCCGCTGATCGAGGTGGACCTGGACGCGGTGGCGCGCCGCGCGCCGTCGCTGCAGACCATGGTGGTGATCGCCAATTCCGAGCAGTTTGATTTTCCCCTCCGCGCCGAAGGCTTGGTCGAAGCCGGCCGGACGCGCTTCCTGACTCTGGCGGCCCGCGGGGATGTCTCCCCCCGCGGCGCCGCCGGCGGCCCGGAACGCCGCGGCGAGGCGGTGGTGCGCCATGAGGGCGGCCTGCACGCGCGGCCGTCGGCGCGGGTGCAGCAGGCAGCCAAGGCATTCGCCGCCGACATCGTCATCGAATTCAACGGCAAGCAGGCCAACGCGCGCAGCGTGGTGGCGCTGATGAGCCTGGGGGTGGCCGAAAACGACGTGGTGGCGGTAGCCGCCAGCGGCGCCGACGCCGACGCCGCGCTGGCGGCGGTGATAGCCGTGTTGCAAACCCATAGCGGCGCCGGCCACGCGCCGGCCGCTAGCGCCGCGGCCGCCCAGGTGGCGGGCCGCATCGCCGGCGTCGCCGCCGCGCCGGGCCTGGCCATCGGCCAGGCGGTGCGGCTGGATGCTTTCGACATGCCGCTGCCGGAGCGCGGCGCCGGCGCGCAGGCGGAACGCGCCGCGCTGCTGGACGCGCAGGCGGCGGTGCGCGCCGACATTCAGCGCGGCATAGACGAGGCGCTGCGCCGCGGCGCCACCGCCGAGAGCGACATCTTCGCCGCCCATCTGGCTCTGCTGGACGATCCGGAGCTGCTGGCGGCGGCCGGGCGCGGCATCGACGCCGGCCTGAGCGCCGGCTTGGCCGCGCGCCAATCCATCCGCGCGCAATGCGAGGTGCTGGCCGGCCTGGGCAACCAGCTGTTGGCCGAGCGGGTGGCCGATCTGAAAGACATCGAGCGGCAGCTGCTGCGCGCGCTGTACGGCGACGCCGGCTCCGCGCCCGAGCTGTTCGACGCGTCCATCCTGGTGGCCGACGATCTGGCGCCGTCCGAATTGACCCGCCTGCCGCGCGGCAAGGTGGCCGGCATCGTCACCGCCGCCGGCGGCGCCAGCGGCCACGTCGCCATCCTGGCGCGGGCGATGGGCATTCCGGCGCTGGTGGCCTGCGGCCCCGCCGCGCTGACGCTGCGCCACGGCCAGCAACTGATCCTGGACGCGCGCGCCGGCCTCGCCAATCCGCAGCCGGACGCGGCCGAGCTGGCCGCCGCGCGCGCGCAAATCGAGCAGCTGGCGGCGCGCCTGCGCTCGATGCAGGCGTCGGCCAGCGCGCCGGCCATCACCCAGGACGGCGTGGCGATCGAGGTGGCGGTCAACATCGCCAACGCCGACGACGCCCGCGAAGGCGTGGCGCACGGCGCCGACGCGGTGGGCCTGCTGCGCACCGAATTCCTGTTCATCGACCGCCGCGACGCGCCGACCGAGGCCGAGCAGACCGCCGCCTATCAGGCGGTGCTGGACGCGCTGGACGGCCGCAACGCCATCATCCGCACGCTGGATGTCGGCGGCGACAAGGACGTGCCTTACCTGCAATTGCCGCCGGAGCCGAATCCGGCGCTGGGCCTAAGAGGCATCCGCGCCGGCTTCGCCTATCCGGAGATGCTGGACACCCAATTGCGCGCGCTGTTGGCGGTGAAGCCGCTGGCGCGGCTGCGCATCCTGGTGCCGATGATCGCCGACGTCGGCGAACTGATCCGGCTGCGCGAGCGCATCGAGCAGCTGGCGGTGGAAATGCAGTTGGCCGAACGGCCGCAGCTGGGGGTGATGGTGGAGGTGCCGTCGGCGGCGCTGCTGGCCGACCAGTTGGCCAAGCACGCCGATTTCCTGTCGATAGGCAGCAACGACCTGACCCAGTACACGCTGGCGATGGACCGTTGCAACGCCACGCTGGCCGCCCGCATCGATTCGCTGCATCCGGGCCTGCTGCGCCTGATCGCCATCGCGGTGGAAGGCGCCAAACGGCACGGCAAATGGGTGGGGGTGTGCGGCGCGATGGCGTCCGATCCGCAGGCGGTGCCGGTATTGCTGGGGCTGGGCGTGGCCGAGCTGTCGGTCAGCCCGCGGCTGGTGCCGGAGGTGAAGAGCCTGGTGCGCGGCTTGTCGCAACGGCAATGCCAGAGCGAGGCCGAGCGCCTGCTGGGATTGAGCTCCGCGCAGGAAGTGCGCGGCAGGATAGTGGAGTTGTGGCCCGCCGCCTGAGGCGGGCGTGAGGAGCGTTGCGTGATGTGCTGGTGAGCCGCCGCGAGACAAGACGGCGCCAGATTAACCTGGGAGATATGTTGTGAGTACTCTGAACAAGTTTGCCGGCATCCAGCAATTGGGGCGCGCCCTGATGCTGCCGATCGCCGTGTTGCCGGTGGCCGGCCTGCTGCTGCGGCTGGGTCAGCCCGACCTCTTGGACATCAAGATGATGGCCCAGGCCGGCGACGCCATTTTCGGCAATCTGGCGCTGATCTTCGCCATCGGCGTGGCGGTCGGCTTCGCCAAGGACAATAACGGCACCTCCGGCCTGGCCGGCGCCATCGGCTACCTGGTGATCACCGCGGTGCTGAAGACGATAGACGCCAAGATCAATATGGGCGTGCTGTCCGGCATCCTGTCCGGCCTGGTGGCCGGCGCGCTGTACAACCGCTACAAGGACATCGCGCTGCCCAGCTACCTGGCCTTCTTCGGCGGCAAGCGCTTCGTGCCCATCGCCACCGGCTTCGCCGCGCTGATCCTGGGCGCGGCGCTCGGCTACATCTGGATGCCGGTGCAGAACGCCATCGACAACACCGGCCACTGGATGATAGGCCTGGGCGAAGTCGGCGCCTTCGTGTTCGGCGTGCTCAACCGCCTGCTGATCGTCACCGGCCTGCACCATATCCTCAACAACATCTTCTGGTTCCAGCTGGGCGACTTCACCGACGCCACCGGCAAGGTGGTGCACGGCGACCTGACCCGCTTCTTCGCCGGCGACAAGACGGCCGGCATGTTCATGGCCGGCTTCTTCCCGGTGATGATGTTCGGCCTGCCGGCGGCCTGCCTGGCGATGTATCGCACCGCCAAGCCGGAAAACAAGGCGGCGGTCGGCGGCCTGCTGTTTTCGCTGGCGCTGACCGCGATGCTGACCGGCGTCACCGAGCCGGTCGAATTCGCCTTCATGTTCCTGGCGCCGGCGCTGTACGCGATCCACGCGCTGCTGACCGGCCTGTCGATGGCCATCATGCACGCGCTCGACGTCAAGCTTGGCTTCGGCTTCTCCGCCGGCCTGTTCGACTACGTGCTGGGCTTCGGCATCTCCACCCATCCGTGGTATCTGCTGCCGGTGGGCGCGGTCTACTTCGTGGTGTACTACGGCCTGTTCGTGTTCTTCATCAAGAAGTTCGACCTGAAGACCCCGGGCCGCGAGGACGGCGCGGTGGCCGTTGCCGCCGGCGTCAAGGGCACCGAGCGCGCGCGCGGCTTCATCACCGCGCTGGGCGGCGCCGCCAACCTGAAGAACGTCGACGCCTGCACCACCCGGCTGCGCCTGCTGGTGGTCAGCAATGACAAGGTGGACGAGGCCGCGCTGAAGGCGCTGGGCTCGCGCGGGCTGATCCGTCCGGCCGCCGGCAGCGTGCAGGTGGTGCTGGGGCCGGAGGCCGATCTGATCGCCGACGAGATCCGCAACGCGCTGGGCGCGGCCGCCGCCGCGCCGCAAGCCGCCGCCGAGACGCTGGTGTCCACCGCCGCCGCCAACGGCGCCAGCATAGACAAGGTGCGCTGGCTGGCCGCGCTGGGCGGCGCCGACAATGTGCGCAAGGTGGAGGCGGTGGCCGGCAGCCGGCTGCGGGTGGAGGTGGCCGACAGCGGCCGCGTCGACCAGGACGCGCTGCGCCAGCTGGGCGCCAGCGGCGTCACCGCAGTTTCGGCCACGCTGCTGCACATCATTCTGCAGGGAGACGCAAGCCCCTACGCCGCTGTTTTGCAAGGATGAAACGGCAATTTCGCCAACTCTTGATGTAGCGAGTTGATTACAAGGTCAAATGGGTGGAAAGTGACAGCGCAAGGCACGAGATGGCCTTGCGCTGTTTTGTTTTCCGGGCGCCGCGGCGCGGCCGGCGGCCACAGTCCGCCGCCTGGCGGCAAGGGCGCCCGCCCACGGAATCGGCATTCTCGGCGGCCGCGGCACGGATCGCCGCCGGGTCGTTCATTGAGCATTACAAGGTGATAAGGAGACTTCCTCATGACTATCAAAGTCGGTATCAACGGTTTCGGTCGTATCGGTCGCATGGCGTTCCGCGCAATCGCCAAGGATTTTCCTGAAATCGAAGTAGTCGGCATCAACGATCTGCTCGACCCGGAATACCTGGCCTACATGCTGAAGTACGATTCGGTGCACGGCCGCTTCAACGGCGAGGTCAAGGTGGAAGGCAATAGCCTGATCGTCAACGGCAAGACCATCCGCCTGACCGCCGAAAAAGACCCGGCCAACCTGAAATGGAACGAGATCGGCGCCGACATCGTCATCGAATGCACCGGCTTCTTCCTGACCCAGGAAAGCTGCCAGAAGCATATCGAAGCCGGCGCCAGGAAAGTGGTGCAGTCGGCGCCGTCCAAGGACGACACCCCGATGTTCGTCTACGGCGTCAACCACGAAAAATACGCCGGCGAGGCCATCGTCTCCGCCGCGTCTTGCACCACCAACTGTCTGGCTCCGGTGGCCAAGGTGCTGCACGACAACTGGGGCATCAAGCGCGGCCTGATGAGCACCGTGCACGCCGCCACCGCCACCCAGAAGACCGTTGACGGCCCGTCCAGCAAGGACTGGCGCGGCGGCCGCGGCATCCTGGAAAACATCATCCCCTCGTCCACCGGCGCCGCCAAGGCGGTGGGCAAGGTGATCCCGGAGCTGAACAAGAAGCTGACCGGCATGGCCTTCCGCGTGCCGACCTCCGACGTGTCGGTGGTGGACCTGACGGTGGAGCTGGAGAAGGAAGCCGACTACGCCGACATCTGCAAGGCGATGAAAGAGGCGTCCCAGGGCGCGCTGAAGGGCGTGCTGGGCTACACCGACGAAAAAGTGGTGTCCACCGACTTCGTCGGCAACACCGCGCCGTCCACCTTCGACGCCGACGCCGGCATCGCGCTGGACAAGACCTTCATCAAGGTGGTGGCCTGGTACGACAACGAATACGGCTACACCTGCAATATGCTGCGCTTCGTGCGGCACGTGGCGGGTTGAGAAGTATGTAAGGGAGAGTTGTACTCTGTTCCGGCCGGCGCCCGCGAGGGCCCCGGCCTTTTTTATCGCCTAGTCGTCCTGCTGCAGCGCCGGCATCCGCGGCGCCACCGGCATGTCGATGATGATGGAGGTCTTGGTGTCGCCGAACTGCATCAGCCGGGCGATCAATGCCTGCAGCGAGGCCATGGTGTCCACCGCCACCTTGATCATCAGGCCGCTGGTGCCGGTGATGGACGCGCACTCGATCACCTCGGGAGTGTTGCGGATCTGCTCGATCACCAGGTAGTACTCCAGATGCTTGACTGTCAGTTCGATCAGGCAGGAAATCGGCAGGCCGACCCGGCCGGGATCGATCTGGGCGCGGTAGCCGGTGATCACGCCGGCTTGCTCCAGTTTGGCCACCCGGTCGGCCACCGCGGGGGCGGAAAGGTTTACCCGGCGCGCCAGTTCGGCGAAGCTGATTCTGGCATTTTCGTGCAGTGCAGCGAGGATTTTGCGATCAAATCTGTCCATGTTTCGATTCTAATGAAATATGACAAAATAAACATCAAAAAGAAGGCAAAAAAAGAAAAAATCCAATGAATGAATGGGTATGGCCCGGCATTTGCTACGTAGAATGCAGCCCGTATCAAGGAGAAAGCGGCACGTCCCGCCGCGGTCTCCGTCCAAGATTGGTTGCGGATGAGCGAGTCGCTCGACCCCCTCATTTGAGACTGTCCTGGTGATCTCTTTGTCCCTGGTCTCTTGTCAGATCAAACGTTTTTGACGACGACCATTCCGGGTCTGCCCATCTGGCAGGCCCGTTTTTTTTGTCTGGCGGCGGCGGGCCGGATCGCGGACAATCCGGGCGCGGGAACTGACCAAGACATGTCATATTACTGTCATCAAGCGTTTGTATCCTTGCCACACAATCAAACGAGGATAGCCGACCATGGCCGCCAATATCTTGCTTGTCGAAGACGAACCGGCGATTCAGGAGCTGATCGCCTTCAACCTGGCCCAGGCTGGCCACCATGTGCTGCGCGCCGGCACCGCCGAAGCCGCGCTGACCCTGGTCAGAAACGCGCTGCCCGACCTGGTGCTGCTGGACTGGATGCTGCCGGGCGCCAGCGGCGTCGACGTGGCCAAGCGCCTGCGCGCCGACGAGCGCACCCGCCACATTCCCATTATCATGCTGACCGCCCGCTCCGATGAGCAGGACAAGATCGTCGGCCTGGAAACCGGCGCCGACGACTACATCACCAAGCCGTTCTCGCCGCGCGAGCTGTTGGCCCGCATCAAGGCGGTGCTGCGCCGCCGCGCGCCGCAGATGACCGACGACGCGGTGGACGTGCAGGGCCTGCGGCTGGACCCGGTGACCCACCGCGTCACCGGCAACGGCAGCGTGATCGACCTGGGGCCGACAGAATTCCGCCTGCTGCATTTCTTCATGACCCACCCGGAGCGCGTGCACTCGCGCGCCCAGCTGCTGGACCAGGTGTGGGGCGATCATGTCTTTGTCGAGGAGCGCACCGTGGACGTGCACATCCGCCGGCTGCGCAGCGCGCTGGAGGGCACTCAGCACGACGGCCTGATCCAGACCGTGCGCGGCACCGGCTACCGCTTCTCCGTGCAACAGTGAGGCTTGATGCGCGAATTTCTGCAACGGACCCTGCTGTGGCTGACGGGCATCGTCGTCGTCAGCGGCGGCTTCTGGGCGCTGTCCTCGGCCACTGACGCGCTGCTGGCGCTGGCGATCACGCTGGGGGCATGGCTGGCCTTCAACCTCTACCACATCGCGCTGCTGCTGCGCTGGCTGCGCCATCCGGTGCCGGAGCGGGTGCCGGACGGCTTCGGCGTCTGGCATTCGGTGTTCATGACGCTGTACCGCACCATGCGCAACCAGAGCCAGAGCAAGAAGAAGCTGACTCACGTGCTGGAGCGCTTCATCAACGCCGGCGAGGCGATGCCGGACGGCGTGGTGGTGTTGGACGAGCATGACCGCATCGAATGGGTGAATCCGATGGCGGTGGAGCATCTGGGGTTGGACCGCAAGCGCGACGTCGGCAACCAGATCCTCAACCTGATCCGCCAGCCATCGTTCCACAGCTATATGAAGAACGCCAGCTTCAGCCAGCCGCTGGTGCTGAACTTCGTCCAGCCGCGCGAACTGGTGATTTCGCTGCAGCTGGTGCCGTTCGACTCCACCCGCAAGCTGCTGCTGACCCGCGACATCACCCAGCTGGAGCGGGTGCAAACGGTGCACCGCGATTTCGTCGCCAACGTCTCGCACGAGCTGCGCACGCCGCTGACGGTGGTGGGCGGCTTCCTGGAGACGCTGGGCGACATGCCGGAGGTGGACGACCGCACCTTCCGCCAGTTCCTGCCGATGATGCTGGAGCAGTCGCGGCGGATGCAAAGCCTGGTGGAAGATCTGCTGGCGCTGTCGCGGCTGGAGAACAGCCCCAAGGCGGCGAGTTCGGAAAAAGTGGACATGCGCGACATGCTGGACACGCTGATGGTGGAGGCCGAGGGCCTGTCCCAGGGGCGGCATCAGGTCAAGCTGTCCGGCTGTTGCGACGCCGGCCTGTGGGGCAGCGGCCAGGAGCTGCATTCGGCCTTCGGCAACCTGGTGTCCAACGCGGTGCGCTACACGCCGGAAGGCGGCAGCATCACGCTGGCCTGGCAGGAGGAGGGCGAGCAGCTGCGCTTCTCGGTCAGCGACACTGGGATCGGCATCCCGCGCGAGCATATCCCGCGGCTGACCGAGCGCTTCTACCGGGTGGACCGCGGCCGTTCGCGCGGCAGCGGCGGCACCGGCCTCGGCCTCGCCATCGTCAAGCACGTGCTGGCGCGCCATCACGCCCGGCTGGAAATCAAGAGCGAGCCCGACAAGGGCAGCACCTTCAGCGTGGTGTTCCCGCGCGAACGCCGCAACGACAGCCAGGCCGCCTGAGCGGTCTTCGATCCAGCGCAAGCCGCCGCGACAATTTTCTTGGCGCGGCGGTTGCGGCGCGCTACGATGTCTGTCTTTACCTCAAGCAATTCCCGGACGCCTCACCATGAACCGTTTGCAAGCCATCCGTCCGTTCGGCCAGCGTATCTGGCTGGACAATCTGTCCCGTGAACTGATCGCCTCCGGCGAACTGGCCCGCCTGCTGGCCGAAGACGGCATCGCCGGCGTCACCTCTAATCCGGCCATCTTCTACAAGGCGATCAGCTCCGACGCGAGCTATCAGGGCGAGCTGGCCGTGCTGAAACAAGACGCGGCGCTGTCCGCCGAAGCGCGCTACGAAACGCTGGTGGTGGCCGACATCCAGGCCGCCTGCGATCTGCTGCTGGCGCAATACGAAGCCAGCCAGGGCAACGACGGCTACGTCAGCCTGGAAGTGTCGCCGGAACTGTCGCGCGACGAAGCCGGCACCTTGGCGGCCGCGCGCCGGCTGTGGGCCGAGATCGGCCGCGCCAACGCGATGATCAAGATTCCGGCCACCGCCGAGGGCATTCGCGCCTTCCAGACGCTGACCCGCGAAGGCGTCAACGTCAACATCACCCTGCTGTTCTCGCTGCCGCAAGTGGAAGCGGTATGGGATGCCTACATCGCCGGCCTGTCCGCGCGCCTGGCCGACGGCCAGCCGGTGGCCGGCGTCAAGGCGGTGGCCAGCTTCTTCCTGTCGCGCGTCGACAGCCTGCTGGATCCGCAAGTGGCCGAGCAGCACAAGGGCAAGGTGGCGATCGCGCTGTCCAAGGCAGCCTACGCCCGCTACCAGCAACGCTTCCACGGCGAGGAGTTCGCCAAGCTGCGCGCCGCCGGCGCCCGTCCGCAATTCCTGCTGTGGGCGTCCACCGGCACCAAGAACCCGGCTTACCGCGACGTGCTGTACGTGGAAAGCCTGATCGGCGACGAAACCGTCAACACCGTGCCGGACGCGACGATGGCCGCCTTCCGCGACCACGGCGACGCCGCGCTGACGCTGCCGCAAGGCATGGACGCGGCGCAGGCGTTGCTGGCCGAAGTGGAAGCCGCCGGCGTCGATCTGGCCGCTGTCGGCGAAAAACTGCAGCAGGACGGCCTGAAACTGTTCGAGGACGCTTTCGCCCAGTTGCTGAAACTGACGGCCTAAGCGGCCGCCCTGGCGGGAAGGAACGGGTTGCCGGCGCGAGCGGGCAACCCGTTTTGCGTTAGCGCGCCGGCTCAGCCGCCGGTTTGGCGGCGCTGGGCCATGCGGGCGCCGGCGGCGCGCAGCTCTTCCGCGCTCAGCGCGCTGGCGGCGGCGGGGAAGAGCCAGGCCTCCTCGGCGGCGGCGTGCTCGCGGTACTGGCGGGCGAATTCCTGCAGCTCGTTCTTGCTGATCTGGCGGATGCGGCCGTCGCGCAGCGACAGCAGGTCGTCGCGGATGGCGTTCCAGCACGAGTGAAGGTAGCCGTGCTCGGCCGCCAGCTGCTCCAGCCTGGATGCGGCGGCGGGCACGCGCGCCTCGATCAGCGGGAACAGCTCTTCTTCCTCGTCGGTATGGTGGGCGGGGCCGGCGACGTCGAAGTAGCGCACCACGTCGTTGATCGCGTTGCGGGCCGCTTCGTCGACGCCGTGCTCTTCGATGTAGGGCGGCAGCTTGTCCAGGGTGTCGCAGAAGCGGCGGATCTTGTCGTGACAGGCCTGCAGCATTTCCAGCGGCTGTTCGAAGCTGGGCGCCGCGGCGCCGCCAAGGGTGTCGAGCGTAAGCATGAGGGTGGTCTCCTGCGTGGGTTCTGGCATGATTGTGACGCCATGCCGAAACCGTGGACATGATGCGCCTCAAGCGTAAACTCGATGCGGCGGAAAAGACGGCCGCTTACGCGATGCGCGACGCAAGTTCTTGATACCGCTTTGCGCGGTGGAACACAAGCCGGATTTGTACGATGCCGTCCGGGGCATAGACGATCGAGGAGCAGAATGGATTTGCCGTTTGAAGTGAAGGAGTTGGACCGCGGCGACGCGGAGCTGGCGCAGCGGGCGCTGCGGCTGCAGCTGGCCGCCCACCGCGTCGAGGTGGAATGGCTGGACTATCCGGCGCTGCCGCTGCTGTGGCCGGACCTGGCGGCGTTGCTTTCTTGCCGCGACCGCATCCTGGCGGCGTTCGAGGGCGGCGAGCTGCGCGGGCTGGTGGTGGCGTCGCGCCGGCTGGACGGCGGCCTGCACATCGAACGCACGGTGGTGGACCCTGCGCATTTCGGCTGCGGCTGGGGCTACCGGCTGCTCAACCGGGCGTTGCACGGCGAGACGCGCGCCAGCGTCGACACCGCCGAAGTCAACCAGGCGGCGATCGCGCTCTACCACAAGGCGGGCTTCGTGCTGGAGCGGCGCTGGAGCGTGCCGGACGGGCTGGCGCTGTGGCGGATGGACTACCGGCCGGCCGCGCCGCCGGTCCTGTCGCTGGCCCCGGACGGCTGGATGCGCGGCGCGCTGCAGCAGGCCTCGCCCAATTGCGACGAGCGCAGCCCGGGCTGCGCGCCGGAGCTGCTGGTGATACACAATATCAGCCTGCCGCCTTACCGCTATGGCGGCCCCGGCGTGCAGCAGCTGTTCGGCAACAGCCTGGACCCGGACGAAGACCCGTATTACCGCGGCATCCACCAGCTGCGGGTGTCGTCGCACTTCTTCATCCGCCGCGACGGCCAATTGCTGCAGTTCGTGCCGGTGGGGCAGCGCGCCTGGCATGCCGGGGTGTCCTGCTGGCGCGGCCGCGAGAAGTGCAATGACTTTTCCATAGGCGTGGAGCTGGAGGGCTGCGATTTCGAGCCGTTCAGCGAGGCGCAATACCGCACGCTGGCGGCGCTGGGCGCGGAATTGCGCCGCCACCTGCCGCTATCGGCGTTGGCCGGCCACGAGCACATCGCGCCCGGCCGCAAGACCGACCCCGGCCCCTGGTTCGATTGGGCGCGCGCGCAGGCGGACTGCGGCCTGGCGCTGTAGCGGCGCTATTTCAGCGTCAGGTAGGGACGGGGGTGATCCTGGAAGGTCAGCTCCTCGTCCGGCAGCGTGAAGGCGGCGTACAGGAAGCCGATGTAGAAGGCCAGCTCGTCGGACAGCTTGCCGATCACGTCCAGATTGCTGGGCAGGTCGCGGTAGGGAATGGCGATCCTGGCGTTTTCGTCGGCGACGAAGGCCACATTCTGGTCGAAAATGACGCTTTGCAGCCGGAAGTCGCCGGCTATGGCGACCTGGCTGAAGTCGTACTGCGCCAGCAGCGCGGCATTGCCGCGCGCCACTTTGCCGGCCACCACGCCGGCCAGCAGAATCTCGTCCTTGGCCAGCCCGCGGATATCCTGCAGCCGCACCGGCCGGTCCAGTCCGACCCGGTAGGTTTTGGCGGTGTTCACCAGCCGGATGGTGATGGCCTCGCCGCTGATGTCCTCTATCGTCAGCGCTTTCATAGCACGCCCAGGATCAGCGCCGCCTTGGCTTCCAGTTCGCGTTGCTCAGCCAGCGCGCTGGAATGGCGGGTCAGGGTGCTGCCGACGCGGGTGGTGGCGACGCCGTCGCGGAGCAGCGCGCTGCGGATAATGGTGCCCAGGTCGACTTCGCCGGCGGCGGTCAGATAGCCGAAGGCGCCGCCGTACCAGTGGCGGCTTTCATGCTCGGCCAGCAGCCGCGCGGCGGCGGCGGCCGGCGTGCCCAGGATGGTGGCCGGCCACAGGTGGTCGGCTATGGCGTCGGCCGCCGTGCATCCTTCCCGCAGCGTGGCCGCCACGTGCGCCGAAGTGTGGAACACGTTGGCGAATTTCTCTATTTCCTTGGCCGCCAGCAGCGTCGCGTCGCGGCAGCTGGCCTGTTTGGCCGCCAGGTCGGCGCGCACGCATTCCGCCAGTTCGAAATCGTCTTTCTCCGAAGCCAGCAGTTTGGCGATCTGCGCGCGGTCTTCCGTTTCGTCGCGGCCCCGGGCGACGGTGCCGCAGATCGGGCTGGTCTCCACCCGGCCGCCGCGGATGCGCAGGAACATCGCCGGCGACGCGCCGGCCAGCTGGAAGGGGCCGGCGTCGAAAAACAGATTGTACGGCGCCAGGTTTTTCGCCTGCAGCGCCTGGTAAATCTGGTAGGCGCTGCGGGCGGTGGGGCGGCGGATGGCGAAGCTGGGGTTGACCGAGCGCACTTGGCCGTCGGCGATTTGCTGGCTGGCGGCGCGGTACATCGGCCCATGCTCGGCGTTGCGGCCGGCGGCGAAGCGGTCCAGATCGATGAAGCGCGCCAGGTCGGGCGGCGGCGCCGGGCCGTCGTCGGCTTCGGGGTCGACAAAGTATCCATGCGGCTGGCCGTCTACGCTTAACTGCTCCGGCAGGTGGAACAGGCCGAGCAAATCGCAGGGCAGGCCCAGTTCGGCATGGAGCAGCTCGTAGGTGAAGAAACCGTATAGGCCGAAGCAGGCATCGGCCTGGAACGGCTGCAGCAGCCCAAGCAGCTGCGCCAGCCGCCGCCGCAACGGCGCGCTGGCGTCCAGCGCCAGGCTGAAGGCGTCGCCGTCGCGCCGCAGCGGCAGCCGCTCCGCCAGCGCCCGCAGCATGGCCAGGCCGTTGGCGCTGCGCGGCAGCAGCATGACGCGGTCGGCGAAAAACAGCAGCGTCAGCGACGCCCGCTCCACCCGCCGCGATTGGCGGCGGTATTTGCGGGTGTAGTCGTAATTGCTTTCCAGCGCGAACAATGGCGCGGCGGCGGTTTGGCCGGCGCGGGGCCGGTGATCAAGGACGATGGGTTTCATACTTGCAGGTAGCGCGAGGAGAATTTGATTTTCTTGCTGGACGGCGCCGGCTCCAGCCAGGCCTGGTAGCGGTACAGCAACTGGACGATGTATTGAGAAATCCAGGACAGCAGCACGGTGGACGAGAATTTGAACATCAGGCTGAAGGCGAAGATCTTGACGATGGTGGCGAAGGGGAACACGCCGTAAAAGGCGATCATGAAGCAGATGGCGGTGTAGACCACCTCGCCTATCACCGAGGAGAAGACGTCGCGGACGAAGTAGAAGCGGCTGGACCACAGCCGTTTCAGGTAAAGCAGGAAACGGGTGTTGAACTGGCTGCCTATCAGGCAGCCCAGCGCGAACGAGATCGAGCCCCTGACGATATGTTCGCTGATCAGCACATAACTTTGGTTCAGCGCCGCGCAGTGGTCGCGTTCGGCCAGCGGCAGCAGTCCGCAGTCGCGCTGCGACTGGCTGAGCGCGGTAAAGGAGACCGCGAAGACGATCTCGGCGAGGCAGGTGGCGAACAGGATCTGGTTGGAGCGGTTCTTGCCGTAGACCTCGGCGATGGGGTTGAGCAGCATCAGGATGATGGGCATGGTGAAGGTGCCCAGGCTGGCTTCCGTGCCGAAAATCTGGATGACCTTGTATGAGGTCAGATTGGACACAATCGCGGAAATCAGGATCAAAAAGGACAGGATGACGATGGGGTCGACCGCGGCCAGCGATTTGCCGGCCAGTTCTCTGATGGTTCTCATTGGTTTTTCCTGAAGGTGATGCCGATGATTCTGCCCAGCGGCGGCTTGCCGTTGTCGCCAAGGCAAAGCGCGTCGTGGTGCGGGTACACCAGGTTTGCCCCGTCGCGCTCTCCGGTTTGCACCAGCACGACGGCGCGGGCCGGAAACAGCGCGGGGCGGAACAGCGAGCGGTCTATCGCCAGAACGGCTTCGCCTTCGCCCGGCGCATGCTGCAGCAGCACGTATTCATCCCATATCGGCAGGCCCGGGCCGCGCAAGGACGGCAGCTGGCTCAAATGGGTCAATACCGGCGCCATCCGGCCCGGCGCGGCGCCATGGCCGGACAGGCTGATGTCCAGCGCGTTGCCGATGGCGTGGGCATTGCTGAACGATAATTCCCTTTCTTCGAACAAGCCCTTGTGCAAAGTGGACTGCTTGATGCCGGTCATTCGGGCCAGCGCGCTGATGGTGAGTTTTTGATCGTGAATTTTCTTGATGGCCTTCAGCTTGAATTCATTCAGCGAAGTATTGTTTTTAGGGAGGTCTTTTGCGTGCATGACACGAATCCTCATCAAGAATAGGTTTTAATTTCGATATTACGAATTTAGAAATTCACGTTAATTGAAGCGTCGCGAATATCCTGCCCGGAATGGCACTGGAAAATCAGTTCGGCGCTGTGCTAAATTTCGGGTTTATGACTGGTGTCATAGCAAGTTTCTGTTTTATTAGTCTTTCTTAGAACATATTCGGCATCCGTCGCCATTCTTCCTGAATGTTTTACGTCGGCGGAACACCGGAGTTCATTCCAATGGAGGCTTTATCGCCAGCGTGGTTGCATGAATGGCGCTGGAGATTCGGTTATTTGGGGCGAACCGATTCTATTCTATTGGAATTAATTATTTCAATTATTAAATCAAAATAAATTTCGTCGCCGCGCCGCGTGGCCGGCCGAGGCGGAATGGCGCTCATGCGGGCATCGGCGGCGCGGCCGGGCGCGGGAATGGGCGTGAAGCAGGCCTGCCTGCCGGCGGGCCGAGTCAATGGAGCGGTTGATGAGAAATGCATTTATTCAGACGGTGTCCGGCCGCTATCTCAATGTGCTGGACCCGCGGCCCGACGATATCGACATCGCCGACATCGCCCATCATCTGGCGCATCTGTGCCGCTTCGGCGGCGCTTGCCGCCAGTTCTACAGCGAGGCCGAGCATGCGATCCGGATGGCGGAGATCCTGCCGCCGCGGCTGCAACTGGCCGGCTTGCTGTACGGCGCGGCCAAGGCCTACGCCGGCGAGGTGGTGAGGGCGGACTCCTACGAACGCTCGCCGCTGCAGGGCCGGGTGGGCGCGGCGGTGGAAGCCCGTTTCGGCCTCAGCCTGTCGGGAGAGGACCGGGCGATGCTGGCGATGGCCGACGCCAGGCTGCTGGCGACCGAACGCCGCGACCTGATGCCGCCGGACAATGTGGAATGGCCGATATTGATGGGGGTGCAGCCGTTGCCGGAGAGGATCTGGCCGATGACCATCGCGCAGGTGCTGGCCGCCTTCTGCACGGCGTACGAGCAATATCTGTGCTGGGGCGCGCGGCGGGAGAGCCCGCTGCGCCGGGTGGCCAGGCGCTAGCAGCGGGCAAGCGGGCGACGCGCCGGAAGCGGCGCGTCGCGGCAAACAGCCTGGCGATGGCCGCCGGGCTTACAGTTCGACCTGGGCGCCCAACTCCACCACCCGGTTGGTGGGCACCTGGAAGAAGTCGGTGGCGCGCATCGCGTTCTTGCTCATCCAGACGAACAACTTTTCGCGCCAGCGGGCCATGCCCGGCCGCTCGGTGGGGACGATGGTTTCGCGCGACAGGAAGAACGAGGTGTCCATCAGCTCCAGCTCGAAGCCTTCCTTCGCGCACATTTCCATCACCTGCAGCACGTTCGGATCTTCCTTGAAGCCGTAGCGCGCCACCACCCGCCAGAACGACGCCGACATCTGCACCACTTCCAGCCGCTCGTCTTCGGCCACATAGGGCACGTCCTCGGTGCGCACCGTCATCAGCACCACCCGCTCATGCAGCACCTTGTTGTGCTTCAGGTTGTGCAGCAGCGCGTGGGGCACGCCGTGCAGCGTGCTGGTCAGGAACACCGCGGTGCCTTCCACCCGCGCCGGCGGGTAGGCTTCCAGGTTCTGGATGAAACCGTCCAGCGGCAGCGCCTGTTCGCGCAGGCGCTTGAACAGCAGCTCGCGGCCCAGCTTCCAGGTGCTCATCAGCGTGAAGATGGCCATGCCCATCACCAGCGGCAGCCAGCCGCCGTCGGCCACTTTGTGGATGTTGGCGGCGAAGAAGGCGGTGTCGATCACGCCGAACAGCAGCGTGATGCCCAGCGCCAGCGGCAGCGGCCAGCGCCAGTTGACCCGCGCCACCACGAAGAACAGCATGGTGGTGATCAGCATGGTGCCGGTGACGGCGATGCCGTAGGCGGCGGCCAGGCTGGACGAGCTCTTGAAGGTCAGCACCACCACCAGCACCGCGATCAGCAGCGCCCAGTTGATGAAGGGCATGTAGATCTGGCCGATTTCCTTCTCCGAGGTGTGGTTCACCTCCAGCCGCGGGCAGTAGCCCAGCAGGATGGCTTGGCGCGTCAGCGAGTATGCGCCGGAAATCACCGCCTGCGACGCGATCACCGTGGCCAGCGTGGCCAGCACGATCATCGGCAGCAGCGCCCAGTCCGGCGCCAGCAGGAAGAACGGGTTCTTGATGGCGGCCGGATCGCGCATCAACAGCGCGCCCTGGCCGAAGTAGTTGAGCGCGAGGCCGGGCAGCACCAGCGCGAACCAGGCGCGGCGGATCGGCGTTTTGCCGAAGTGGCCCATGTCGGCGTACAGCGCCTCGGCGCCGGTCAGCGCCAGCACCACCGAGCCCAGCGTCAGGAAGGCGTGGAAGCCGTGCTGGTGCAGGAAGGCGAACGCGTGCCAGGGGTTCAGCGCCTGCAGCACCGCCGGCTGCTGCAGGATCTGGTTGAGGCCGAGGATGCCGAGGATGGCGAACCACACCATCATCACCGGACCGAACAGCAGGCCGACGCTGGCGGTGCCGTGCTTTTGCAGCAGGAACAGCCCCACCAGCACGCCGACCGCCACCGGCAGCACGTAGGCCTCCATGCCGGAGGAGATGACTTCCATGCCCTCGGCGGCGGACAGCACCGACACCGCCGGGGTGATGATGGCGTCGCCGTAGAACAGCGCCGCGCCGAACAGCCCCAGCATGACGATCTTCCAGCGCGCGGCATGGGTGGTGTAATGGCGGGCCAGCGCCATCAGCGCCATGATGCCGCCTTCGCCGCGGTTGTCGGCGCGCAGCACGAAGGCCACGTACTTGATCGACACGACGAAGATCAGCGACCAGAAGATCAGCGACAGGATGCCGAAGATGTTGTCCGGGGTGGTGGGGATGCTCTGGCTGACGAAACACTCGCGCAAGGTATAGAGCGGGCTGGTGCCGATGTCGCCGTAGACGACGCCGAGCGCGGCCAGGGTCAGGCCAGCCATCGCCTGTTTATTGTGATCCTGCATAAGCTTCCATAACGGTTATGCGTCGCTGCTGGCGCTGCCGCAGCGGCGTGGGGACCCGGAGGGGCGTCGATGGCTGCCGCCATCCCCTCATTGTTGATGATGGAGGCGGAATAAAAAAGCCATAAACGGTCCGGCTGCGCGCAGGTTACTCCAGACGCCGGGGCGAGCCAAGCGCAGGCGTCCGCGGTGCGCGCACGATTGTTGTACTGCAACAACTGGCCAAAAGCTGTGCGAGCCGGCGCGCGTCGCCGCCGAGGCTTGGCCGCCAGCCCCTGTCAACGCTACAATCGAAGCCATTTAGCCGAATTCCAAGGACGCACCATGCGCGCATCGCAGTTTTTCATCTCCACGCTGAAAGAAGCCCCCGCCGACGCCGACATCACCAGCCAGAAGCTGATGATGCGCGCCGGCTTCATCCGCAAGCAGGCAGCCGGCATCTACTCGTGGATGCCGATGGGCCTGCGCGTGGTGCGCAAGGTGGAAGCCATCATCCGCGAGGAAATGAACCGCGCCGGCGGCATCGAGGTGAGCCTGCCGGTGGTGCAGCCGGCCGAGCTGTGGCAGGAGACCGGCCGCTGGGATGCGATGGGCGCCGAGCTGCTGCGCTTCCAGGACCGCCACGAGCGCGATTTCGCGCTGCAGCCGACCGCCGAGGAAGTGATCACCGACATCGCCCGCCGCGAGCTGCGCAGTTACCGCGCGCTGCCGAAGAACTTCTACCAGATCCAGACCAAGTTCCGCGACGAGCGCCGTCCGCGTTTCGGCGTGATGCGCGGCCGCGAATTCACCATGAAGGACGCGTACTCGTTCGACCGCAGCGCCGAAGACGCCGGCAAGAGCTACGACAATATGTACGCCGCCTACCGCCGCATCTTTGACCGCTTCGGCCTGACCTACCGCGCGGTGGCGGCCGATACCGGCGCCATCGGCGGCGACCGCTCGCATGAGTTTCAGGTGATCGCCGATACCGGCGAAGACGCCATCGTCTACTGCCCCGCTTCCGAATACGCGGCCAACATCGAGCTGGCCGAGGCGGTGGCCCCGGCCGGCGAGCGCGCCGCGGCCGCGGCCGCGCTGGCCAAGGTGCATACGCCCAAGGTCAAGACCATCGCCGAGTTGGTCGATTTCCTCAAGATCGACATCGAACAGACCGTCAAGGCGGTGGTGGTGGAAGGCGAAGAGGACGAGGCCGTGCTGATGCTGGTGCGCGGCGACCACGAACTGAACGAGGTGAAGGCGCAGAAGATCGCCGGCATCAAGAACCCGCTGGCGTTCGCCAGCCCGGCCGCCATCCGCGACGCCTTCGGCGCCAACCCCGGCTCGCTGGGCCCGGTGGGCTTCAAGGGCCGAGTGATCGCCGACCGCACCGTCGCCAAGATGGCCGATTTCGTCATCGGCGCCAACGAGGACGACCAGCACTACACCGGCGCCAACTTCGGCCGCGACTGCGCCGAGCCGGAAGTGTTCGACATCCGCAACGTGGTGGAAGGCGACCCGTCGCCGGACGGCCAGGGCGTGCTGGCGATCCAGCGCGGCATCGAAGTCGGCCACGTGTTCTACCTGGGCACCAAGTACTCGGTGGCGATGAACGCCACCTTCCTGGACGAAGACGGCAAGCCGAAACCGTTCGAGATGGGTTGCTACGGCATCGGCGTCACCCGCATCCTGGGCGCCGCCATCGAGCAGAACTACGACGACAAGGGCATGATCTGGCCGGATGCCATCGCCCCGTTCGCGGTGGTGATCTGCCCGGTCGGCTATGACCGCTCCGAAGCAGTGAAGGAAGCCGCCGACAAGCTGCTGGCCGACCTGCTGGCCCGCGGCGTCGACGCGATCCTGGACGACCGCGGCGAGCGCCCGGGCGCGATGTTCGCCGACTGGGAGCTGATCGGCGCGCCGCACCGCGTCACCATCGGCGACCGCGGCCTATCGGCAGGCAAGGTCGAGTACCAGCACCGCCGCGACAGCGAAGCCACCGCCGTCGCCGCCGATGCTATTCTGGAGCATGTCCTCTCCAAGCTGGCCTGATGAAGACGAGCCTCCTCCTCCCGCTGTTCTGCTGCCTGGCGCTGCTGCACGCGCCGGCGCGGGCCGGCGCGCAGAAGGAGGAGGCCCTGTCGGCCAATGTCGCCTCGGCGATGAGCCGTTCGATTTCCGACGTCAACGCGCCCAGGCTGGTGTTCGACGATCCCCGCGTCGGCCAGGCCTGGCTCGCCGAGATGTCGGCGCGGCTGCAAAAGCGCATTCCCGACGCCTGGATGCGCGAGCGCCTGCTCACCGCGGTCCAGTACGAGGCGACCCGCGCCGGCCTGGATCCGCAGATGGTGCTGGGACTGATCCAGGTGGAGAGCGGCTTCAACAAATACGCGCTCTCCAGCCCCGGCGCGCGCGGCCTGATGCAGGTGATGCCGTTCTGGGTGCGCCACATCGGCGATCCGCGCCACAATCTGTTCGACCTGACCACCAACCTGCGTTACGGCTGCACCATCCTGCGCCACTATCTCGACATCGAGCACGGCAATCTTTACCGCGCGCTTGGCCGCTACAACGGCAGCCTGGGCAAGCCGGAATATCCGGGGCAGGTGATGGGCGCCTGGAAGCGCCAGTGGTCCTGGAGCGCGCCGCCGGCGTTGCAGGCGGTCGGCGACAATCTGCCGCGCGCCCGCTGATCCGCGTTATGCTGGCGGGGAACTGAACTCTCCCCGCGGCCCCCATGTTCTCCCTCCCCACCACCGCCACCGCGCCGTTCTGCCCGGCCGAGGTCAACGGCAGCATACGCATAGACGCGCGCGCCTCGTTCAGCCAGCGCCTGCGCCGCTTCGCCGGCCCCGGCCTGCTGGTGGCGGTCGGCTATATGGACCCGGGCAACTGGGCGACCGACATCGAGGCCGGCTCGCGCTTCGGCTACCAGCTGCTGTGGGTGGTGATGCTGTCCGGCATCGCCGCGATGCTGTTGCAGATGCTGGCGGCCGGGCTGGGGCTGGTGACCGGCATGGACCTGGCGCAGGCCAGCGCCGCGCGCTACGGCCGCGCCGGCCGCCTGCTTCACTGGCTGAGCGCCGAAGTCTCCATCGTCGCCTGCGACGTCGCCGAAGTGCTGGGCTGCGCGCTGGCGTTCAAACTGCTGTTCGGCGTGCCGCTGCTGTGGGGCGTGGCGCTGACCGCGTTCGACACGCTGATCGTGCTGGGGCTGAAGGGACGGGGCTTTCGCCAGCTGGAGGCCATCGTGCTGGGGCTGATCGCCACCATCACCCTGTGCTTTCTGGCGCAACTGGCGCTGCTGGATACCCATTGGCCGGCGGTGGCGGCCGGCCTGGCGCCCAGCTTGCCGGCGCACGACATGGACAAGGCCGTGGTGCTGGCGCTGGGCATCGTCGGCGCCACCATCATGCCGCACAATCTGTACCTGCATTCGTCGGTGGTGCAGACCCGGCGGGTGGAGGGGGGAGACGGCGCGTTGCGGCAGACGCTGCTGCTGTGCCGGATCGACACCATCGCCTCGCTGCTGCTGGCGATGCTGGTCAACGGCGCCATCCTGGTGCTTGCGGGCAGCGCCTTTCATGCCGCCGGCCATACCGCGGTGGCCGACATCGCCGACGCCCACGAACTGATCCGCCCGCTGGCCGGCTCGCTGGCGGCGTTGCTGTTCGGCGTCGCCTTGCTGGCCGCCGGCCAAAGCGCCACCTTGACCGGCACCGTCGCCGGCCAGGTGATCATGGACGGCTTCCTCAAGATCCGCATTCCGTGCTACCAGCGGCGGCTGATCACCCGCGCGCTGGCCTTGCTGCCGGCGGCGGGAGGCATCGGCTGGTGGGGGGAGAGTGCCGTCGGCCCGCTGCTGGTGTGGAGCCAGGTGGTGCTGAGCCTGCAGCTGCCGCTGGCGATGTGGCCGCTGCTGCGGATGACCGGGGACAGGGCGCTGATGGGCGCGCACGCCGCGCCGCGCTGGGTAGTCGTCTGCGGCTGGGGTCTGTTCTGGCTGATATTGGCCGCCAACTGCGCGCTGCTCTTGGGGTGAGCGGCGTGGCGTCGTCTTGCCGGGCGAAGGGCGAAATCAAGGCCGCCCGGGGGCGGCCTGTTCGCGGAATCAGTCTTCCTGCGCCTGCAGCATCTTCTTCAGCAGCCGCGCCAGCGTGTCGCGCTCGTCGGCGTCCAGCATTTCCATCAGCTCCGCCTCCGCCGCCAGGTGGTGGCCGGCGGCGTCTTCTATCACCTGCAGGCCCTTGGCGGTGAGGGTGACGATCACGCCGCGGCGGTCGTCCGGATCGGGCGAGCGGCTGACCAGCGCGGCTTCTTCCAGCCGGTTGATGCGGTTGGTCAGCGCGCCGGACGAAATCAGCACCATGCCTTGCAACTGGTTGGGCGACAGCTGGTAGGGCTCGCCGCCGCGGCGCAGCGCCGCCAGCACGTCGAATTCGCCTACATTTAAATTGTGCCGGGACAAGTCCTGCAGCACCCGGCGGGTGATGAAGTATTCCATCCGCACGATGCGGCCGATGACTTGGGTGGACGAGGTGTCCAGGTCGGGGCGGACCTCGTTCCACAGGGCGACGATACGGTCAATCTGGTCTGGTACTTGCTGCATGCTGCTGGTTCCTGATCCAAAGGTAAACGCGGCAAACGGGTTCGGGCGCAAGAGTATCACGACTTGAAAATATACTATCTTCATCTAAAGACAAGTTGTTGAAGATCAGCGCTTTGGCGCTTGCGCCGCGGCGGCGGATTTGCCAGAGGCGTGAAACGCGGCTATATTTATACATGAAGATTCTTTATGTGAAGATAAATGCGCCGAGGCTTCCGCACCGGCGCGACAAGGCCGCCTGACGCGGCGGGAGCGAAGCTTGAAAACAGCAGTACGCGGCGATGTGCTGACTTTCCGGGGCAACCCGTTCCGGGAGGCCGAGCAGGACAGCCTGGCATTCCAGCGCGACGCGCTGGTGGTGATGGAAAACGGCCGCATCGCGGCATGCGGGCCGGCGGCCAAGCTGTTGCCGACGCTGACGCCGGATGTCCGGCTGACGCATTACCCCGAGCACCTGATCCTGCCGGGCTTCATCGACTGCCACGTCCATTATCCGCAGACCGAAATGATGGCGGCCTTCGGCGAGCAGCTGCTGGACTGGCTGCATCACTACACCTTCGTCACCGAGCAGGGCTTCGCCGATGAAGTGCACGCGCGCGAAGTGGCGCAGGTGTTCCTGTCCGAGCAGCTGCGCAACGGCGTCACCACCGGCTGCGTGTTCGGCACCGTGCACTCCGCCTCGGTGGAGATGCTGTTGCAGGAAGCGGCGCGGATAGACCTGCGCATCCTGGCCGGCAAGGTGTGCATGGACCGCCACGCGCCGGACGCCCTGCTGGACACGCCGCTGACCGCGTATGAGGATTCGCGCGCGCTGATCCAGCGCTGGCACGGCCGGGGCCGCGCCGAATACGTGATCACCCCGCGCTTCGCGCCGACGTCCAGCCATGGCCAATTGGAAATGCTGGGCGCGCTGGCGGCGGAGTTTCCCGACGTGCCGATCCAGTCGCACATCTCGGAAAACCTCGACGAGATCGCCTGGGTCAAAGCGCTGTTCCCCGGCTGCCGCGATTACGCCAGCGTCTATCAGCGCTACGGCTTGCTGCGGCCGCGCGCGGTCTATGGCCATGGCATTCATTTGTCCGACGCCGAGCTGGAGATGTTCCACGCCAGCGGCGCCTCGCTGGCGCATTGCCCGACCTCCAATTTCTTCCTCGGCTCCGGCAGCCTGGACCTGCGCCGCTGCGTGCTGGGCGACCGGCCGGTGGCGGTGGGGCTGGGCACCGACCTAGGCGCCGGCACCAGCTTCTCGATGCTGCAGACGATGAACGCCGCTTATATGGCGGCGCAAAGCCACGGCAAGCCACTGTCGGCCGCGCAGGCTTTCTATCTGGCCACCCGCGGCGGCGCCGAGGCGCTGGGCATCGCCGACAAGGTGGGCAGCGTGGCGGTCGGCATGGAGGCCGACCTGGCGGTGCTGAACCTGCGCTCCACCCCGCTGCTGGATTTCCGCATGCGCTACGCGCGCGACTTGTCGGAGGCTCTGTTCGTGCAGATGATGCTGGGCGACGACCGCGCGGTGGCGGCCACCTATGTCGCCGGCCGCGAGGTGTACCGCCGCGCGGCGTAAATCGGGCTGGGGCGCGGGGCCAGGCGAGGCGGCTGCGCCTTTTTGTGGATAAGTCCGCGCCATGGCCAAAGCTGTGGATAAGCGCCGCGCATCGTGTTTGCACGTATTTCGCCTGGCCGCGCGCGGCCTTATACCAAGCGGAGGCGGCGCGGCCATCCGGGCCTGCCGCCTTCCGCATGGAGGCCGCATGCCTTTTCCCTGGTTCTGGATTTTCGCGCCGCAGATCAATCTGCCCTTCAGCGGCAATGTGCTGCAGGACATCGACCCGGCCACTTACTGGCTGAACCTGTTCGCGCCGTGGCAGGGCGGCCGCTGGCAATGGCATGATCTGGGCGATTGCCGCAAGGCGCTGGACTTGCTGGCGTTGTCTCCGGCGGCTGCCGAAGACGCGGCCCGGCAACAGGCCTTGCTGACGCTGCGGGCATGGCTGCCGGCGGCGAACCGGGTGCTGGTGTGGCACCCGGCCCATTCAGGCTGAAGCTTACTGCCGCACCGCCACCGCGACGCGGGTGAAGGCGTTCATCAGCGCGATGGCCAGCGTCAGGTCGGAAATCTCCGCGTCGCTGAAGTGTTCGCGCAGCGGCAGGTAGACGCTGTCCGGCGCGCGGCTTTCGCCTATGCGGGTGACTGCCTCGGTCCAGGTGATGGCGGCTCTTTCGCGCGGCGTGAACAGCTTTTCTTCCGCCACATCCCATCCGGCCAGCGCGTCGAGCTTCTCCTGGCTTTCTCCCCTGCGGCGCAGCGCATGGCTGTGCAGTTTCAGGCAGAACACGCAGCCGTTGAGCTGGGCGATCCGCAAATACGCCAATTCGATCAAGGGCAGGCCCAGCGGGCTTTCCGCCAGCGCGTTCTTGCAGGCCAGCAGGCCTTGGTAAGCCTTGGGCGACAGTTGGGTGTAATCGACTCTCATGGTCTTGCTCCTGTTGCGTGATGGGCCGAAGCGCCGTCGGCGGATGGATCGAAGCGCCCCGGCAGCGGCCAGGCCCAGCGGCATCCGCGTCGAAAGGGGCAGGCGTGGGCGCGGCGTCGGGTTCATGGTTTGGCTGGTTTCGATTGGATGAACGCAGTCTAGCCAAACATGGATTATGAAAATAGAATCAAAAAATCAATCTCAAATTCCGTTTTTGCAATCATGCTGGATGATCTGGAACTATTCGTGGCGATCGTGGATGCCGGCAGCCTGAACGCGGCGGCCAAGCGGCTGGGGATGCCGGCGCCGACCCTGACCCGCCGCCTGCAGGCCTTGGAGGCGGGCCTGGACTGCAAGCTGCTGAACCGCAGCGCGCGCCGGCTGGCGCCGACCAACGAGGGCTGGCAATACTACGAGCGCTGCAAGCCGCTATTGGCGGCGCTGCGGCGGGAAACGGCCGCGCTGGATGGAATGCTGAACCGGGTGGAGGGCGTGGTGAGGCTGCTGGCGCCGCTGAGCATGGCCAACGACATGCTGCTGCCGGTGTGGACGCGCCTGCTGCGCGAGCATCCGCGGCTCAAGCTGGAATTGAAGCTGAACAACAGCCTGGATGATTTATACAGCGGCATGGCCGATCTGGCCCTGCGGGTGGGGGAGCAATCGGACGCCGCGCTGCGGCAGCGCAAGGTCGGCATGGTGCGCACCATGCTGGTGGCGGCGCCGGACTATCAGGCTGCGCACGGCAAGTTGGAGCGGCCGGCCGATCTGGCGGCGCACCGCTTGCTGCTGGCCGAGCCGTTTGAGCGTTGGCGGCTGCGGCATGCGGAAACCGGCGAGGAGGCCGCCTGGCCGGCGGAGCCCGATTTGCAGGCCAACGACATGCTGCTGACGCGCCGCCTGGCGGAGGCGGGGGCCGGCATCGCGGTCAGCCCGCTCAGCATCTGCCACCGGCAATTGGCGGAAGGGCGGCTGGTGCGCGTGCTGGAGCAGTGGGAGATCGCCGCCCGGCCGGTTTACGCGGTGTGGCCGCAGCGGCGCGCGCTGCCGGCGCGGGTGCGGGCGGTGCTGGACGCGCTGCTGGACTTCGCGGCCGACGCGCCGCAATTGCGGGGATGACTAGCGGCGCGGCGGCTTGGGCAGCACCAGCAGGCGGGTGCCGGCCAGGCGGTCGTGCAGATGGCGCTTGTCCTTGTCGTAGTAGCGCGCGAGGAAAGGCAGCAGCCACCAGATCAGCGCCAGCCATTTGACGGCGGGATGGTCGCCGTAGCTGCGTTGCCAGCCCAGGTAGGACACCACCGGCAGGCCGACGAACAGCATGGCGGCGATGGCGAAGCGCATCAGCGCCTGCTGCCAGCCAAGCAGCCGGCCATCGGCCGCCACCAGGCGGATATGCCAGGTTTTCATCGCCACGGTCTGGCCGCTGCGGGTCCAGCAGTAGCCGAAATAGGCGAACAGCGCGGCGGCCACGCCCAGCTGGATCAGCGCGTGCAGCAGCGCCGAATCCTGGCCCAGCACCAACTGCAGCGGCGTGAGCGCGGCGCCGACCAGCAGCATGATGGCGACCAGCACCAGCGTTTCGTAGCACAGGCTGGCCAGGCAGCGGAGCAGGCTGGGGACGGGAAAGTCGTTCATCTTATTGCGGGGTTTCCGGTTTGGCGCCGCCCTCGCGCAGGCGCCGCATCACGCGCTCGCGCTGCTCGGGCGGCAGCTGCTGCAATTTTTTCCAGTTGGCGCGGATCTCGTCGCGTTGCGGCTGGCTGAGCTCCGACCAGGCCTTGAGCCGCTGCCGCACTCTTTGCTGCTGCTTGGGCGGCAGGTCGATGAAGCGGGGGACGATGGCGAGCAGGTTCTGCTTCTTGTTGGGCGCGTAACGGTTCCATTCCGCCGCCAGCGGCGACAGCACCTGCTGCTGTTCGCTGTTCAATTGATCCCAGCGGGGATCCGCCAGGGGAGAAGCTTGCGCCAAGGCGGCGGCGAAGAGGCTGGCCAGGCCCAGCGAGCAGGCCAGGCGTCTGGTCTTACTCATGCAGCCCCCGGCTGAAATTGGGCTCCAGCAGGGAGTTGAGCGGCAGGTCCTGCGACAGCACCGCGGCGTCGACCGCTTCGCTCTCCACCAGCAGGCCGTCCAGCAGCATCAGGCCGGCCCCGGTGACCACGGCGAAGCCCAGCGCGGCGCCGCCGCGCTTGAGCAGCAGCGTATGGCGCTGTGCCCAGATCGCCAGTCTTTCCTGCAGGCTGATGTGTTCGGCGGCGCGCTGGTCGAAGCGCTGCAGCGCGCGGGCGCGGGCGACTTTCAGGCGCTCCATCTGGGCGTGGGTGGGTTCGGCGGTGGGGGTGTCCAGAATGCGGGTGATGTGGGACGGCAAATGGTCGCCTTGGCTATCGTTGGCGTGATTCATAGCAGTACTCCCTTTTGCGCAAGAATGGCGGCCAGGGTGTGGTTGGCGCGCGAGCAATGCGTCTTCACGCTGCCCTCCGAGCACCCCATCACCTGGGCGGTTTCGGCAACATCCAGTCCTTCCCAGTAACGCAGCAGGAAGGCCTCGCGTTGACGGGCGGGCAGGAGCTGCAGGGAGGCGTCTATCATCTGCGCCACTTCCTTGCGCTGGTACCACTGCTCAGGATTGGTGTGCGCCTCGTCGGCGGCCACGTCCAGGGTTTCCAGCGGATCCGGGCTGTCGTCCTCGGCATGGGTGGGGATCAGCGAGGACAATAGGGTGCTGACGAAGCTGCGCACCTTGCTGCGTCGGTAGTGGTCGCGGATGGTGTTCTGCAGGATGCGCTGGAAGATCAGCGGCAGTTCGTCGGCAGGCGCGTGCGCGTAGCGGTCGGCCAGCTTCATCATCGAGTCCTGCACGATGTCCAGCGCATTGTCTTCCTGGCGCACCGCGTACAGCGCCTGCTTGAAGGCGCGTTTTTCCACCGACTGCAGAAAGTCGGCCATTTCCTTGCGGCTTGCCATCTGTGCGTTTCAGGTTGATGCCAACCTGCGATGGTAACAGAGCAGGAATCGCTAGGCTAGTACGAGTTTTTCTCCTGAAATAACCGTGATTTAGCGCTTTTTTGCACCTGCACAAAATCGCTTGACCATGGTTTGAGCAATACGCTAAGGTCTTTGAGCAAACGGGATGAAATCAACATGAAATAGAGGCGATATGCAGATATCGGGCGCCGAAATAGTAGTCCGCTGCCTGCAGGAAGAGGGGGCCGAATTCGTATTCGGCTATCCGGGCGGCGCGGTACTGGAAATCTACGATGCCATCTTCCGGCAAGACAAGTTCAAACACGTGCTGGTCAGGCACGAGCAGGCCGCGGTGCATGCCGCCGACGCCTACTCGCGCTCCAGCGACAAGGTGGGCGTGGCGCTGGTGACCTCCGGTCCCGGCGCGACCAATGCCGTCACCGGCATCGCCACCGCGTATATGGACTCCATCCCGATGGTGGTGATCTCCGGCCAGGTGCCGTCGCCGGCCATCGGCCTGGACGCGTTCCAGGAAGTGGACATGGTGGGCATCACTCGTCCCTGTGTGAAGCACAACTTCCTGATCAAGGACGTGAACGAGATCGCCGCCACCATCAAGAAGGCGTTCTACATCGCCAAGAGCGGCCGGCCTGGCCCGGTGGTGGTGGACATCCCGAAGGACATCACCCAGCAGCGCGCGGAATTCCATTACCCGGAAAGCGTGCACATCCGCTCCTACGTGCCGGCCACCCGCGGGCACAGCGGACAAATCAAGAAGGCAGTCAACCTGCTGCTTGAGGCCAAGCGTCCCTTCATTTATGTCGGCGGCGGCGCGGTGCAGGGCCGCGCCGAGGCCGAGGTGACCGAGCTGGTGCGCTCCTTGAACCTGCCGTGCACCAACACGCTGATGGGCCTGGGCGCCTATCCGGGCTCGGACCGCCAGTTCCTCGGCATGCTAGGCATGCATGGCACCTACGAAGCCAATATGGCGATGCAGCATTGCGACGTGCTGGTAGCCATCGGCGCGCGTTTCGATGACCGCGTGATCAGCGTGCCGTCGCATTTCCTCGGCCGTCCCAAGAAGATCATCCACATCGACGTCGACCCGTCGTCGATCTCCAAGCGCGTGCGCGCCGACATACCCATCGTCGGCGACGTCAAGCTGGTGCTGAAGGAAATGCTGGAGCAGCTGAAGCAGTCCGGCCAGAAGCCGGATGGCTCGGCGCTGAACCAGTGGTGGAAGCAGATTGAGGAATGGCGCGGCCACGACTGTCTGCTGTATACGCCGTCCAGCGAGCTGATCAAGCCGCAGATGGTGGTGCAGCAGCTGTACGAGATCACCGGCGGCCAGGCCATCATCACCTCCGACGTCGGCCAGCACCAGATGTGGGCGGCGCAGTACTACAAGTTCGACCGCCCCAAGCAATGGCTGAACTCCGGCGGCCTCGGCACCATGGGCTTCGGTCTGCCGGCGGCGATCGGCGCGCAACTGGCCAACCCCAACGCCCAGGTGGCCTGCATCACCGGCGAGGGCTCGATCCAGATGAACATCCAGGAGCTGTCCACCGCCAAGCAGTACCACACCCCGGTGAAGGTGGTGGCGCTGAACAACCGCTACCTGGGCATGGTGCGGCAGTGGCAGGAGTTCTTCTACGGCACCCGCTACTCCGAGTCCTACATGGACGCGCTGCCGGACTTCGTCAAGATCGCCGAGGCTTACGGCCACGTCGGCTTCAAGGTGGAGAGCCCGGCCGACGTCGAGCCGGTGCTGCGCGAGGCGTTCAGCGACAAGCTGAAGGAGCGTCTGGTGTTCCTGGATTTCCGCACCGACCAGTCGGAAAACGTGTTCCCGATGATCCAGAACGGCAAGGGGCTGGATGAGATGGACCTGCCGCCGCACATGCGCGACATCCAGCAGGTGCCTTTCGAGAACAACCGTGACTACGGCAATATGTGCTAAGGCGGCCGGCATGCGACACATCTTATCCATACTTCTGGAAAACGAAGCGGGCGCCTTGTCCCGCGTGGTGGGGCTGTTTTCGGCCCGCGCCTACAACATCGATTCGCTGACAGTGTCCACCACCGAGGACCCGACGCTGTCGCGGATGACCATCGTCACCCACGGTTCCGACGAAGTCATCGAGCAGATCACCAAGCAGCTCAACAAGCTGATCGAGGTGGTCAAGGTGATAGACCTCAACGAATCCGAACACATCGAACGCGAGATGATGCTGATCAAGGTCCGCGCCGTAGGCAAGGACCGCGAGGAGATGAAGCGGATGGCCGACATCTTCCGCGGCCGCATCATCGACGTGACGGAAAAGACCTACACCATCGAGCTGACTGGTACGAGCGACAAGCTCGGCGCCTTTATCGAGGCGGTGGACCGCACAGTGATCCTGGAAACGGTCCGTACCGGCGCATCCGGCATCGGTCGAGGCGAACGGGTTCTGAAAATTTAAGCAGGGGGCTGCAAGCCCCTTGGCAAACCAATACCAAGGACAAAGAAATGAAAGTTTATTACGACAAAGACGCCGACCTCTCCATCATCAAGGGCAAGAAAGTGGCCATCATCGGCTACGGCTCGCAGGGCCATGCCCACGCGCAGAACCTGAAGGAATCGGGCGTCGACGTCATCGTAGGCCTGCGCAAGGACGGCGCGTCGTGGAAGAAGGCCGAAGCGGCCGGCCACAAGGTCAAGGAAGTGGCCGAGGCGGTGAAGAAGGCCGACGTGGTGATGATCCTGCTGCCGGACGAATCGCAGCCGGACGTCTACCACAAGGACATCGCCCCCAACCTGAAGAAGGGCGCGGCGCTGGCCTTCGCCCACGGCTTCAACATCCACTACAACCAGATCGTGCCGCCGGCCGATGTCGACGTGATCATGGTGGCGCCGAAAGGCCCGGGCCACACCGTGCGTTCCGAATACTTGAAGGGCGGCGGCGTGCCGACCTTGATCGCCGTCTACCAGGATAAATCCGGCAAGGCGCGCGACGTGGCGCTGTCCTACGCCGCGGCCAACGGCGGCACCAAGGGCGGCGTGATCGAAACCAACTTCCGCGAGGAAACCGAGACCGACCTGTTCGGCGAGCAGGCCGTGCTCTGCGGCGGCGCCGTCGAGCTGGTGAAGGCCGGCTTCGAGACGCTGGTGGAAGCCGGCTACGCGCCGGAAATGGCCTACTTCGAGTGCCTGCATGAACTGAAGCTGATCGTCGACCTGATGTACGAAGGCGGCATCGCCAACATGAACTACTCGATCTCCAACAACGCGGAGTATGGCGAGTACGTGACCGGTCCGGAAGTGGTGACCTCCGCCACCAAGGAAGCGATGAAGAAGGCGCTGTACCGCATCCAGAGCGGCGAATACGCGAAGATGTTCATCCTGGAAGGCAAGACCAACTACCCGTCCATGACCGCCCGCCGCCGTCTGACCGCCGCCCACCCGATCGAGAAGGTCGGCGCCGAGCTGCGCGCGATGATGCCGTGGATCGCCAAGAACAAGCTGGTGGACCAGTCCAAGAACTGACCCATCGGTTTACGGGTTGGCAAACAGAAAGCCGGGCGATGCCCGGCTTTTTTCATGGCGGCGGCTGGCCGGCTCACTCGCTGGGAAAGGCCGGCACCGCGCCGGTTTGCCAGACCGCGGTGATCAGGTTCTGCAGATTGAACATGCTGTTGTAGAAGCTGCCCGGCATTTGCTGATTGGGCTGCGCGGTGTTGAAGCCGGTTTGCAGTTGCGCCATGAAGGCGCGGAAGCCGGCCTGCAATTGGCGCTGGGCCGTTTCCTGCTCCGCCAGTTGTTGCTTGTCGGGGCGGGGAATCAGCGGGTAGACGGCGGGAATCCAGGGGGTGAGCCCCAGGCGCAGGATGTCGAGGATTTCATTGAATTTCAGGAAATGGCTCTGCGCCGGATCGAAATCGCTGGGGTCGTAATTGGCCGGATTTTCCGCCGGCGGCTGGTCGCGCGGCGGGATTTCCGCGGTGGCGCGGTTGCCTTCGCCTTGTTTGACGATGGCCTGCATCGCCGCCAGCGCCTGCTCCAGGCTGTTGATGGTTTGGCTGAAACCGGCGCCGTGCTGGTTTTTCTGCGCGTAGTCGGTGAAGTTGGCCTGTTGCTTGGTGTTGGCGGCCGCGCCGACGTACAGGTCTTTCCACTGCACCTTGACGGCGATTTCCAGCGCCTGGTACAGCTCGCCTATCGAGTTGTAGCGGGTTTGCTTGTTCCAGTCCGGCTTGCCGGGCGGCTCGGGCAACTCGATCACACAGAACAGCTTGAGCTGGTTGATGTCCAGCGGCCCCAGCTTGACTTGATAGCCGGCGTATTGCGGCGGCACGTCGGGTTTGAGGAAGGGAATGCCCTCGGTTTCTTCATAGCTGGGGAATGGATATCGCGGCGCGTAGCCCAGCGCGTTGCACAGATTGGAAATCAGCTCCAGGTGCAGCATTTCCTGGATCACCACGCTTTCGATCAGCTTGGCCACGCCCGGATAGGCCTGCTGATCGTCGGCGTTCAAGCCCTGCATCGAATACAGGGTGGTCAGGTACAGCGGGATGGTCCACAGCTCCACGTCCACCGCGGCCTGCAGATTGTCGTACAGCTCCTGCTGACTCCAGGTGGCGGGGTTGTGGATGGTTTTGCGCAAAACATCGGTGATGTGCATGGCTGCCTCCGGCGTTGATCGATTGCCGACCCGGCGGCATGAGCCGGGCGTGCCTTGTCATTTTTGGATAGGCAATCAAGTATTCCTACTTGATAGTTATTTTTACGTAAGCAGGAACGCAGTTCGCGGATGACAGGGACGTGGCAGGGCTGCCGGGCGCAAAAAAAACGGCGCTGGCGCGCCGTTGTGGATGTTGGCTCAGTCGGCCATTTTCTCGCCCAGCCGCACCGGGCTGGCGGGCTGCCATTGCGGGTTGAAGCGCAGCGGGCCGGCCGGGTACAGCAGCACCACGGTGGAGCCGAGCAGGAAGCGGCCCATTTCCTCGCCCTTGGCCAGGCGGATGTCCTGGCTGCGGTAATCCCATTTCTCCAGCGCCGGCCGGCGCGGCGGGTTGACCACGCCGTGCCAGACGGTGGCCATGCTGCCGACGATGGTGGCGCCCACCAGCACCATCACGAACGGCTGCCCCTGCTCGTCCTCGAACAGGCACACCACGCGCTCGTTGCGCGCGAACAGCCTATCCACGCCGCGGGCGGTGGCCGGGTTCACCGAGTACAGCTCGCCCGGCACGTAAGTCATTTCCAGCAGCCGGCCGGCGCAGGGCATGTGGATGCGGTGGTAGTCGCGCGGGCTGAGGTAGATGGTGGCGAAGTGGCCGTCGGCGAAGCGGGCGGCCAGTTCGGCGTCGCCGGCCAAGAGCGCGGTGGCGCTGTAGTCGCGGCCCTTGGCCTGGAAGATGCGGCCGTTGTCTATCGCCCCCAACTGGCTGACCGCGCCGTCCACCGGGCAGACCTGTCGCGCGTCGGCGAGCGGGCGGACGCCGGGCTTGAGCGCGCGGGTGAAGAAATCGTTGAAGCTGGCGTAGGACGCCGGGTCGCTGTTTTGCGCTTCGCTCATGTCCACGTTGTAACGGGCGATGAAGCGGCGGATCAGCGCGGTGGTCAGGCTGCCGCCCTTCCAGCCGGCGACGCATCCCGCGAAACGGGTGAGGGCCAGCTTGGGCATCACGTGCTGGGACAATACAAACAGGCGCTCGGACACGGGCGTTCTCAAAATATTTAATGTAAACGGCGGATTATAACGCATGGCGTTGCGCATTGCCGGTTTGAGGCGGGGCGCGGCCGCAGTCCGGACTGGCGCCGGGCTGCGGCCGGTAGCGGGTCAGAAGCGGTAGCCGATGCCGACGTTGAGCGCGCGGGCCTGGGCGTCGAAGAAGCTGATGTCGGAATTGGACTGGCCATACACGCCGCTGACGAAGGCCGACCAGGCCTTGGCGCCGAACAGCTGCTTGCGGGTGTAGGTGGCGGTCAGCAGGTAGTCGTCGCTGTCGGCCTTGCGTCCGGCGAAAATCGGATTGCCGGCCTGGTAGCCGGTGCGGGCGATGGCCAGCGCGGCGCTCAGCTCATTGAGGTCGCCCTTGTAGGCATAGGCCAGTTGCAGGCCGCTGCGGGTGGTGCTCATCGCCTTGCCGTCCAGATCGTTGCGGACATAAATCAACGCCGGACTCAGGCTTTGCTGTCCGGCCGGATCCAGTTTCAGCGTGTAAGCGAGCTGCGCGCCGTATTGCTTGCCGTTGCGGTCGAGCAGGGCCTGGTTCGCCGCCGACAGCCCCAGGTTCTGCCCGCTTTGCTCCTGGTTCATCTTGACCTTGCCGTAGCTGAAGCTGGCGCTGAACGGCGTTTCCATGATGCCGTGCCAGCCGAACGCGAAGCCGTAGGTTTTCAGCTTGTCGTCGCTGCGCTCGGTATTCAGCGCGTAGGGGTCGCGCCAGACGCTGGCCTGGTCGTATTTCAGCGCGGCAGATAGGGTGCCGGCGCCCGGCAGCGTCTGGCGCACGCCGGCTTGCAGGCCGCCGCCCTCGCCCAGCGTAGCCAGCGGCTCCACGCTCAGGAACAGCTGGGTGCCGCTGCCGGGCAGCGCGTAGCGCAGGTTGGCGGACGGCACGCCGGTGACGTAATGCTGCGTTGCCGGGGATGAATTCAGGCTGGAAATCGAACGCTGGTCATCGCTGGGGGTTTTGAAGAAATTGGTTTCCACCCGGTAATAGCCGACGCCCAAGCCCAGCGATCCGGAAAAACCGCCGCCGGTCTGGCCGTCGTTTCCTTCCGCGCAGGCCATCAGCGGCATTCCCATCAGTACAAGGCAGGCAAGCTTTCGCATCGATCAGTCTCTATGAGTTGGTATGGGCGGCGCAGCATCCGGCGGGCCGGCTGCTACCAGTCGTTAAACATAATGTTTTTGATAATCAAATGCTAATTGAATTCATGTTGCGGCGCAATTGTCGAGACGGCATGGCGCGCGGCGCCAGTCGAATCGGCTGTCCACGGGCGGAAGCGCTAACGGAGGCGGTGGTTTTCGATAGCTAATTGCCGATTTATTCTACTAAATGTCTAATTTGTGTAGTTTGGACATTGGGTGTGACGAATTTTACACAGAAATCTGGCATTAAATTTGACGACATGTCCTTCTCTGGTTAGTGTGGTGTAAAACATGCTGCAGGAGCACATCGATGCAAGTGGATATAGAACGACTGGTGGCGGACTTCGGCGGGCCGGGGCGGCTGGCGGATGAATTGAACCGGTTGTTCCCAGACGAGCAGGTGAGCCGGGCGGCGATATACAAATGGAGGGAACGCGGCAGCCTGCCGCTGGCGCAGCTGAGCCGACTGGCGCAGCTGGCCGCCGGCCAGGGCAGGCGCTTTGATTTCAACGACTATCTGGTCGGCGAGCCGGCACAGGGAGCAGGGAGAGCTATCAATATGGGCGATCGTCTTTACATCTTCGACACCACCTTGCGCGACGGCGAGCAGTCGCCGGGCGCATCGATGACCAAGGAAGAGAAAATCCGCATCGCGCGCCAGCTGGAGCGGCTGGGCGTGGACATCATCGAGGCCGGCTTCGCCGCCGCCAGCCCGGGCGACTTCGACGCCATCCATGCGATCGCCGAGGTGATCAAGGAATCCACCGTCTGTAGCCTGGCCCGCGCCAACGAGCGCGACGTGCGCGCCGCCGGCGAAGCCATCAAGCCGGCCGCGCGCGGCCGCATCCATACTTTCATCGCCACTAGCCCCATCCACATGGAAAAGAAGCTGCGGATGAGTCCGGACGAGGTGGTGGACGCGGCGGTGAAGGCGGTGAAGATCGCCCGCGAATACACCGACGACGTCGAGTTCTCCGCCGAGGACGCGCTGCGCTCCGACATCGACTTCCTGGCCCGCATCTTCGGCGAAGTGATCAAGGCCGGCGCCACCACGCTGAATGTGCCGGACACCGTCGGCTACGCTGTGCCGCGCCTGACCGAGGCTTTCTTCCGCGAGCTTATCGCCCGCACGCCGGGCGGCGACCGGGTGGTGTGGTCGGCGCATTGCCACAACGATCTGGGCATGGCGGTGGCCAACAGCCTGGCGGCGGTGCTGGGCGGCGCGCGCCAGGTGGAGTGCACCATCAACGGCCTGGGCGAGCGCGCCGGCAACGCCAGCCTGGAAGAAATCGTGATGGCGGTGAAGACCCGCCGCGACGTGTTCGGCGTCGACAGCGCGGTCGATGCCACCCAGATCGTGCCGGCATCCAAGCTGGTGTCCACCGTCACTGGCTACCCGGTGCAGCCGAACAAGGCCATCGTCGGCGCCAACGCCTTCGCCCACGAGTCCGGCATCCACCAGGACGGCGTGCTCAAGCACCGCGAAACCTATGAAATCATGTCGGCCGAGTCGGTGGGCTGGAGCGCCAACCGCCTGACGCTGGGCAAGTTGTCCGGCCGCAACGCCTTCAAGACCAAGCTGGCCGAGCTGGGCATCGTGCTGGACAGCGAAGAGGCGCTGAACGCCGCCTTCGCCCGCTTCAAGGAGCTGGCCGACAAGAAGCGCGAGATCTTCGACGAAGACCTGCACGCGCTGGTGTCGGACGAAATGGTGGCGATCGAGCAGGAGCATTACAAGTTCGTGTCGCTGCGCATCGCCACCGAAACCGGCGAGGCGCCGCAGGCCAGCATCGTGTTCGCCGAGAGCGGCCAGGAGCGCCATGCCGAATCCAGCGGCTCCGGCCCGGTGGACGCCGCGTTCAAGGCGATAGAAAGCATCGCCCACAGCGGCGCCGAGCTGCAGCTGTATTCGGTCAACGCCATCACCAAGGGCACCGAGTCGCAAGGCGAGGTCACCGTGCGCCTGCAGCAGGACGGCCGCATCGTCAACGGCCAGGGCGCCGACACCGACATCATCGTCGCCAGCGCCAAGGCCTATCTGTCGGCGCTGAACAAGCTCTCCAGCGAAGTGAAGGTGCACGCCCAGGCCATAGTCTGATTTTTCGATTTCCCGGCGCGGCAGCGCGGACCGGGGGAGGCGGCAAGGTTTTCCATCCCGTTCTTGTCGTTGCGCCCGCCGGCCCGCCCTGCCAGACCGAACAGGCTTTCACTCCATCCCGCGTGAAATCCGCAGGCCTATCCGGCCAACCTATTGCGCCACGGCTCACAAGGCAGACGGCACAGCGCCGACCCACGAGGTCGGCGTTGCCATGCCGCCGGCGCTGCCATCAGGTCGCCAATGCCGGCTGCGCCGCCTGCAGCAGCTTGCGGTAGCCGGCCATCCTCGCCCAGTGGATCACCCACAGCGCGATGGCGGGAATCACCGCGATCAGATTGGCGTAGGGCACGAAGCACAGCGCCAGCAGGATGGCCAGCGCCAGGCTGACGCCGGCGGCGCCGTCGCCGGGCAGGCCGCGTTGCGCCGCCTCCCGTTTCAGCGCGTTGGACAGCAGGATGATGTAGACCATGTACCAGATCACGCCGACGAAGGGGATCAGCGCCAGCCAGACCAGGCCGCCGGCCAGCGGCCGGTTGACCTCGCTGATCGCGTTCATCGTCTGGTGCAGCGTCAGGTAGTAGAAGATGCTGACCGCCAGCGCCAGCGCGCCCGCGACCACCAGCATCATGATGCCCATGCCGGCCAGCGTCGCGAAGGCTTCGTTTTCGTTCATATCCGGCTCCTCTCTGTCATAGATTAGTTGTGGAGCTTGATTCTTGCATGACGTTCGGGTTATTGCTTGTGGCTAGACCTAGGATTTATGCCACTATCCGGAGACAGCGCGATGCGTCATTTGCAGCCGGGCGATATGCTCGCCTGTTTCAGTCCTTCTTTTCCCATCACGGCGAGGCAGCCGGCGCGTTACCGGCGCGCGGTGGAGTTTGTCGGCAGGCAGGGATTGCGTTTCCTGCCCGGCGCGTTGACCGGCGCCGACGACGGCTACCGTTCCGGCAGCGCCCGCGAGCGGGCGGCGGAGTTCAATGCCTTGCTGCGCAACCCCGAGGTGCGTTGCATCATGTCCACCATTGGCGGCAGCAACAGCAATGCGATGCTGCCTTATCTGGACTATGACGCCTTCCGCCGCGATCCCAAGATCGTGGTCGGCTATTCCGACGCCACCGCGATCCTGCTGGCCCTGTATGCGAAAACCGGAGTCCCGACTTTTTATGGCCCTGCGCTGGTCGCGTCGCTGGGCGAGTTTCCGCCGCTGGTGGAGGAGACCTGGCGGGCTTTTGCAGCATTGGCGATGGGGGAGCCGTCCTATCCATACGCATTGCGGATGCCCGCGCATTGGAGCGATGAACGTCTGCCGTGGGAGAGCCAGGATCGGCCCAAGACGCTGCAAGCCAACCAGTGGCGCTGCATTCAACCTGGCCGCGCTGAGGGCCGCCTGATAGGCGGCAATCTCAATACGCTGTACGGCTTTCTCGCCAGCGAATATTTTCCGCCTATCCGCCAAGGGGACATCCTGTTGTTGGAGGATGGCCTGAAAGATGCGGCCACGGTGGAGAAGAACCTCGCCATGCTGAAGCTGGCCGGGATATTCGACAAAGCCGGCGCGGTTTTGCTGGGCAAGCATGAGGGTTTCGATGATTGCGGCACTGGCCGCAGACCGTCCGACATTCTGCTGGAGGTGCTGGATGGCCTGCCGCTGCCCATACTCGCCGACTTCGACTGCTGCCATACCCACCCGATGCTCACCCTGCCGCTGGGGGTGAATGTCAGGGTGGATGCGGGCGAATCGATGGTGGAAATACTGGAAGACTGGCGCGCGCTGGTGTAGAACTGCCGCTGTTTCGCCGTTTTCCGGCGGTTTCACCACAGGACATACCGCAATGAGCCAGGGCTATTTCATCACCGGCACCGATACCGAGATCGGCAAAACCCATTCCGCAGTCGAGCTGATCCGCCATTACCGGGGGCAAGGCAGATCGGTGCTGGCGATGAAGCCGGTGGCGTCCGGTTGCGAGATTTTGCCGGATGGCCGCTGGCATAACGACGATGTGGCGCGTTTGACCGCCGCCACTGGGCAAACCGATCTGGAGCTGATGAATCCCTACCGCTTTTTGCCGCCGGTGTCGCCGCACATCGCCGCGCGCCAGGCGGGAGTGGAGATCGACTTGGCGCGCATCCGCCAGCATTATGAGCAACTGGCGGCGCAGGCCGACATCGTGCTGGTCGAAGGCGCGGGCGGTTGGCTGGCGCCATTGACCGATGCGCTGTTCATGGAGGATTTGGCGCGGGATTTGGCCCTGCCGGTGATCCTGGTGGTGGGCATGCGGCTGGGATGCATCAACCACGCGTTGCTGACGGCGCGCGCCATCCAGGGCAGCGGCCTGGCGCTGGCCGGCTGGGTGGCCAATTGTCCGCAGCCGCGGCAGGCCGCGTATGACGAGAATCTGGAAACCCTCAAGCGCCATATCCCGGCGCCGATGCTGCTGGAAATCCCGTACCAGCCATGATTCGCCGCGGCGTCGGGAACATCCGCGCCGGCTGGCTGACAGATATCTACTCTGATCATCCGGACAAGGAAATTCAATGAAGCACCCGATCGCGCTGGCGGCAGGCTGGCTGGCAGCCGTCTGCGCCCTCGCGCCAGCCCAGGCCAAGACGATTTGCACGGCGGTGGCCGATGGCCACAGCGGCGCCATCCTGCTGCAGCAGGGCGATTGCCGCGATCGCGTCTCGCCGGCGTCCACATTCAAGATCCCGCTGGCGGTGATGGGATACGATGCCGGCTTTCTCAAGAGCGAGCATGCGCCGGCGCTGCCCTACCGCCAGGGTTATGTCGACTGGGGCGGCGAGGCGTGGCGGCAGGACACCGATCCGACGCGCTGGCTGAAATATTCGGTAGTGTGGTATTCGCAGCAGATCACCCACCGCCTGGGCGCCGAGGCGCTGGGCCGCTACGCGGGGGCATTCGGCTACGGCAATGCCGATTTCTCCGGCGATCCCGGCAAGAACAATGGCCTGGAGCGGGCTTGGATCGGCTCTTCGCTGAAAGTGTCGCCGTTGGAGCAAGTGGCTTTCCTCGACAATCTGCTGCACCACCGGCTGCCGGCCTCGCCAGAGGCGCAACGGTTGGCGCGCAGCATCGTCGAACAAACCGCGCTGCCCGGCGGCTGGAACGTGCGCGGCAAAACCGGCATGGCTTACCCCTGGCTGCGGAACGGCAAGCAGGATCTGGCGCACCCGTATGGCTGGTTCGTCGGCTGGGCCGAGCAGGGAGAGCGCCGGCTGATATTCGCCCGCCTGATCCAGGACGATGGCAAACTGCCGGGCACCCCAGGCGTGCGCTCGCGCGAGGCCTTTCTCAAGGAACTGCCCGCGCTGGCGGATGGGCTGGCCGACGGCAAGCGCCGCTGACCCCATGGCTAGGCGATGACGGCCGCTGTGCGACTCGCATCCGGCCTGTCACTCCGGCCAGCAGGCGCATGTTGGCGGGCCGCGTCCAAACGCGCCGCCGGATGGCCCGAGGCCTGGCATGCCGACGCGGCGGCGCGCGCCGCCCGGCGAATGGCTGTGCCGCAACGGGCCCGATCGGCTGCGGCGGCAGCGTTCAGGCCGCGGCTTATCCTCTTGTCCCGCGGCATTGCGCCGCGTCATGACAGCTTCTTGTTTTTCCTGACTTAGCTCCTACGATGAAAGCATGCCGGGCCTAACCGGCGGCTGTGCATGCATTTCATTGTGTCGGTCATTTGACCACCAGGGGGGCGACATGTCTTGTTTGCGCATTCTGTGCTGTTTGCTGCTGGCCGCGCAAAGCGCGGCGGCGGCGGAATTCAACCTGCAGGCGCCGGTCACCCCGCTGGCGCGCACCGAATACCATCTGCACACCCTGCTGCTGATCATCACCGGCGTCATCTTCGCCGTGGTGTTCCTGGTGATGCTGTACTCCATCATCCGCCACCGCAAGTCGGCCGGGCACCAGGCCAAGCAGTTCCACGAAAACACCACGGTGGAAATCATCTGGACCGTGGTGCCGCTGCTGATCCTGGTACTGATCGCCCTGCCCGCCACCCGGGCGGTGCTGGCCCAGAAAGGCACTCGCAACGAGGACATGACCATCAAGGTCACCGGCTACCAGTGGAAGTGGCGCTACGACTATCTGGATGACAACTTCGGCTTCGTCAGCCACTTGTCCACGCCGCGCGAGGCGATAGAGGGCAAGATCCCGCGGCCGGCCAATTACCTGCTGGAGGTGGACGAGCCGCTGGTGGTGCCGACCAACCGCAAGATCCGCCTGCTGCTGACCGCCAACGACGTCATCCACTCCTGGTGGGTGCCGCAGCTGGGCGTCAAGCAGGACGCGGTGCCCGGCTTCCTGCGCGACAGCTGGATGCTGATAGAACAGCCGGGCACCTACCGCGGCCAGTGTTCAGAACTGTGCGGCAAGGACCACGGCTTCATGCCCATCGTGGTGGTGGCCAAGTCGCCGGACGACTACGCCAAGTGGCGCGAGGCCAAGATCAAGCAGATGGCGGCCAGCGCCGACGATCCCAACAAGGTGTGGAAGCTGGAGGACCTGAAGGCCCGCGGCGAGAAGATCTACACCCAGAACTGCATTCCTTGCCATCAGGCCAACGGCAAGGGCATTCCCGGCACTTTCCCCGCGCTGGACGGCTCGCCCATCGCCACCGGCGACAAGGCCGCCCATATCGAGATCGTGCTGTTCGGCGGCAAGAAGAACCCGGCGATGGCGGCCTGGGGCAAGCAGCTGTCCGATACCGACATCGCGGCGGTGATCACCTACGAGCGCAACAGCTGGGGCAACCATACCGGCCAGGCGGTGCAGCCCAAAGAAGTGAAGGCCGCGCGCGGCAAAGCGGCATAAGGAGACGTCATGGCAATCGCAGAAACCACCCACGCCGGCGGCGCCCACCACGGCAAGCCGCACGGCATCGCGCGCTGGCTGATGGCCACCAACCACAAGGACATCGGCACGATGTACCTGTGGTTCTCCTTCACCATGTTCCTGTCCGGCGGCGTGCTGGCGCTGTGCATACGCGCCGAGTTGTTCAGCCCCGGCCTGCGCTTCTTCCAGCCGGAGCTGTTCAACCAGCTGACCACGCTGCACGGCCTGATCATGGTGTTCGGCGCCATCATGCCGGCCTTCACCGGCATGGCCAACTGGATGCTGCCGCTGATGATAGGCGCGCCGGACATGGCTTTCGCGCGGATGAACAACTGGAGCTTCTGGCTGTTGCCGCCGGCGGCGCTGCTGCTGCTCATGTCGTTCGCGGTGCCGGGCGGCGCGGCGGCAGCCGGCTGGACGCTGTACGCGCCCCTGTCCACCCAGATGGGTGTGGGGATGGATATGACCATCTTCGCCATCCACATTCTGGGTATCAGCTCCATCATGGGCTCGATCAACATCATCGTCACCATCCTCAACCTGCGGGCGCCGGGCATGACGATGATGAAGATGCCGATGTTCGCCTGGGCCAGCCTGATCACCGCCTATTTAATCATCGCGGTGATGCCGGTGCTGGCCGGGGTGGTGACCATGGTGCTGGCCGACCGCCACTTCGGCAGCCACTTCTTCAACGCCGCCGGCGGCGGCGACCCCATTCTCTACCAGCATGTGTTCTGGTTCTTCGGCCACCCCGAGGTCTACATCATGGCGCTGCCGGCCTTCGGCATCGTCAGCCAGGTGATTCCGACCTTCGCGCGCAAGCCCCTGTTCGGCTACACCTCGATGGTTTACGCCACCAGCTCCATCGGCGTGCTGTCGTTCATGGTGTGGGCGCACCACATGTTCGCCACCGGCATGCCGGCCACCGCCCAGCTGTTCTTCATGTACGCGACGATGCTGATCGCGGTGCCCACCGGGGTAAAGGTGTTCAACTGGATCGCCACCATGTGGGAAGGCAGCATGACGTTCGAGACGCCGATGCTGTTCTCCATCGGCTTCATCCTGCTGTTCACCATCGGCGGGCTGTCCGGCATCACCCTCAGCGTGGCGGCGGTGGACATCCAGCTGCACGCCAGCTACTACGTGGTGGCGCATTTCCACTATGTGCTGGTGGCCGGCGCGCTGTTCAGCCTGTTCTCCGCCATCTATTACTGGTTTCCCAAGATGAGCGGCCGGATGTACAGCGAGAGGCTGGGCAAGCTGCATTTCTGGTGGTCGATGATCTGGTTCAACGTCACCTTCTTCCCGATGCACTTCCTCGGGCTGGCGGGCATGCCGCGGCGGATTCCCGACTACGCGCTGCAGTTCACCGAATTCAACCAGATCGCCAGCGTCGGCGCCTTCATGTTCGGCCTGGGCCAGCTGATCTTCCTGTACAACATCCTGCATTCGCTGCGGCACGGCGCGGTCGCGCCGCAAAGGCCGTGGGAGGGCGCCAACACGCTGGAGTGGGAGCTGCCGACCCCGGCGCCCTACCACAGCTTCGAGCAGGCGCCCAAGCTCGAGGTCGGGGAGAACGGCGTGATCCTGTCCCACCTGCCAGGCGAGCCGCGCGCGCATTGAGGATGACGCAATGGACACGGCCGCCAGGACGCAGCGCCGCAACTTCCGCCTGATGGGGCGGTTGATGGTGATCGCCGCGCTGATGTTCGGCTTCGCCTGGGGCATGATTCCGCTGTACCGGATCGTCTGCGAGCAGACCGGCCTGAACGATGTGGTGAAGGCGGACGAGCTGTCCAGCGGCGACCTGGCGGCCGGCGGCGCCGAAGTCGACATGACCTTCGACGCCACGGTGCAGGCGGGCTTGCCATGGCAGGTCAGACCGCTGACCAGGCATCTGAAGGTCAAACCCGGCACCTTCGTCCAGGTGCAGTACCAGATCACCAATGCCAGCCCGCGCGAGGTGGTCGGCCAGGCGCTGCCGCGCTACCTGCCCGGCGAGGCCGCGCAGTATGTGAAGAAACTGGAGTGCTTCTGCTTCACCCAGCAGCGTTTCCTGCCGGGACAGACCCGCACCTTTCCGGTGGTGTTCGTGATCGACCGCAAGCTGCCGGCCTCGATCGCCAGCATCACGCTGGCTTACACCGTGTTCGATGTGCCGGGGCAGGGAGGCAAGTCATGAGCTGGGTGCAAGGAGTGCGGGCGGTGCTGGGCGCTTTCATCGGCGTGCGCAAGGGTTCCGCGGCCAGGGTGGATCAGATCTTGAAGCCGTGGCAGTTGATCGCGACGGCCCTGCTGCTGATGGCGGGGCTGATCGCGCTGTTGCTGTTGGTGGTGTCCTGGGTGACCAGCTAGGAGGAAGACATGTCAACTGAGCAAATGGCGTCCGTCGCCGAGCAGGACCGATATTTCGTGCCGCCGCCGTCGCGCTGGCCCATGGTGGGGGCGGTGGCGCTGTTCTTCATCGGCCTGGGCGCGGCTTTCGCGGTCAACGGCCTGCTGTTGGGCAAGCTGTCGCTGGGGCTGGGCTTCCTGATCCTAGTGTTCATGCTGGTGGGCTGGTTCGGCGATGTGATCCGCGAAAGCCGCCATGGCGTTTACCTAGGGCGCGAGGACATGTCCTTCCGCTGGGGGATGGGCTGGTTCATCTTTTCCGAGGTGATGTTCTTCGGCGCCTTCTTCGGCGCGCTGTTCTGGGTGCGTACGGTGTCGGTGCCGCTGCTGGGCTCGCTGGACTACAAGATGCTGTACCCGGACTTCCAGGCGTCGTGGCCGCTGGCCACCGGGCCGGGCATCACCGAGGCTTACCAGGCGATGGAGGCCTGGGGGCTGCCGGCGTTCAATACGCTGATCCTGCTCAGCTCCGGCGCCACCGTCACCTGGGCGCACTGGGGGCTGCTGCAAGGCAAGCGCGAGCAATTCAAGCTGGGATTGCTGCTGACGGTGCTGCTGGGCTTCTCTTTTCTGACGCTGCAGCTGCACGAGTACGGCCATGCGTTTTCCACGCTGCATCTGACGCTGGCTTCCGGCGCCTACGGCATGACCTTCTTCATGCTGACCGGCTTCCACGGCCTGCACGTGCTGCTGGGTTCCATCATCTTGCTGGTGGTGTGGTTGCGCGCGTTGAACGGGCATTTCGACGCCAGCCAGCATTTCGCCTTCGAGGCGGCCAGCTGGTACTGGCACTTCGTCGATGTGGTATGGCTGCTGCTGTTCATCTTCGTTTACTGGCTATGAACGGGGGGCGGCAGTCAAACCTGGTGCGGGCGCCACCAGCCGAACAGCGCGCCCAGCAGCAATAACAGGAACAGGCCGATGGAGAGCCCGACCCGCAGGGTCAGCGATCTGACCAGACGTTGGGAGCCATGCTCGGCTTTGAGCAGTCCGGTCAGCCCCCAGAACAACGCCAGGACGATGCAGACAAGCAAGAACAGGATGACGAGTTTCATGACCGTATCCTCCACACATTCCGATTCGGAAAAGAAGCAGCGCCGGCCAGGGTGGCAGCGGACGCTATGGCTGCTGCTCCTGCTGATCACCTTATTGCCTTATGCATTGGCAGTATGGCAGTGGCAGCGGGGTCAAGACAAGGAAGTGCTGATGCGCTCGCTGACCAGCGCGATGAGCACCGCGCCGGTTGGCCTGGTGTACCGGGAGGCGGAGCCGCCGCCGGCCTTCACCCGGGTGCGGCTGGCGCAGGGCGAGCCGGCCGGACCGGTCATCGAGCTGCGCAACAGCTATCTGGGCGGCCAGAGCGGCCGCCGCATCCTGCAGCCCTGGCGGCAGGGGCCGGACCGTTCACTGGTGTTGCTGGATTTGGGATGGCTGGTGGACGGCGCCAAAATGCCTGACTTTCCGCCGGAACAGATTCAGCCGCAGGGCTACCGGATGCCGACGCCCCATCATTTCGTCCTGTCCGGCGCGGCCAAGGGCACGGCGGGACCGGTGGACGAGGTGGACGAGGCGGCGCTGCGCCGCCGTTACCCCGGGCATTGGTTCCAGGGCGTGGTGGTGCTGGAGAACTCTCCCGACCCGCTGCTGCACTGGCCGGTGGTGCCGGAGTTCATGCCGGATCGACATTACGCCTACGCCATCCAGTGGCTGTTGTTGGGATTTTGCCTGACCGGCTTGAGCTGGCTGATGTGGAGACGCCGACATGAAGTCCATTAAGCGCGGACAAAGAGCGCTGATCGCGATGGCCCTGCTATGCCTGGCGCCGGTGGTGGCGGCGTGGCTGGCCTATGCGCTGCTGCCGCCGGGAGGCGGACGCAGCTACGGCCAGTTGTTGCCCACCCATCCCTTCGCCGCGTCCGGCCAGCCGGAGTGGCCGCGCGGCAAGTGGGTGCTGGCCTCGGTGCTGGGCGCGGACTGCCATAACCGCTGCCGGCAGCGCTGGTATGCGATGCGGCAGATCGAACGGGCGCAAGGAGAGGCGGCATCCCGGCTGACCCGGGTGGCGCTGCTGGTGTCGCCGCGGGCGGCGGCGATGGACGATGTTCCGCACAGGCTGCCTCACATTTCCGCTCAGGCGCTGCCGGCGGGCAATCAGGGCTTTTACCTGGTGGACCCGCTGGGCAATCAGGTGATGTTCTACCAGGACGGCGCCGACCCGCGGCGGATCATCGATGAAGTGGCGAAGGTGCTGAAGGTGAACAACGGCTTGGGCTGAGCCGGCGGCTGGCCGGCGGACGCGTTGCGCGATAGGGGACTTTTGCCATGCGAAAACTGGTTTGGCTGGCCTTGCTGCTGGCCGCGGTCGTGGTGCCGTTCGGCGCCTATGTCAGATTGTCCCATGCCGGCCTCGGCTGTCCAGACTGGCCCGGATGCTACGGCCAGTTGTCGCCGTCGCATGCGGCGCTTGCCATCCAGCAGGCCCAGGCGCTGGCGCCGGATGGGCCGGTCAGCCTGGACAAGGCCTGGAAGGAGATGCTGCACCGCTACCTGGCCGGCAGCCTGGGCGCGCTGATCGTATTGATCGCTTGGCAGGCCTGGCGCACCGGCCGGCAGCGGCTGCCGGCTGCGTTGTTGCTGGGTGTGGTGCTGACGCAGGGCCTGCTGGGCATGCTGACGGTCACCCTGTTGTTGAAGCCGGCCATCGTCACCTCGCATCTGCTGGGCGGCATGGGCGTGCTGCAGATCCTGGCGTGGATGGCGGCATCGCCGCGGCTGGCCGCGGTGACAGCGCCGCCGCTGCTGGGCCGTCTGTCCGGCCTGCTGGCGTCGGCGCTGGCGCTGCAGCTGGCGCTGGGCGGCTGGGTGTCCAGCAATTACGCGGCGCTGGCTTGCCAGGGGTTTCCCGGCTGCAACGGCGACGCCTGGCCGGCCCTGCGGTTCGATCATGCCTTCCATCTGCTGCGCGAGCTGGGCGAGGCGCCGGACGGCAGCCTGCTGGATTTCGCCAGTCTGGTGACCATCCATTGGCTGCACCGGCTGGGCGCGCTGCTGGTGTCGCTGCTGCTGCTGTCGGTGCTGGCGCTGGGCTGGCGGCTGCCGCCGCTGCGGCGCCATCTGGCCTGGCTGGCCGCGGCTTGGCTGCTGCAGGTGGGCCTGGGCATCGCCAACGTGTTGCTGCAGCTGCCTTTGCCGCTGGCGGTGGCGCATAACGCCGGCGCGGCGCTGCTGCTGATGGCCGCTTTATTGCTGCTGTCGCGGCTGCGGCCGCGCGCGGCTGAACTCAGGCCGGCGGCGCGGGTGACGCCGGCCGTCATGACCGGCGTCACCAGACCGGGAGAGGGCAGATGAGCGAATTGAGTTTGCCGCTGTGGCGGCAGCACGCGCAGGCCTTGTGGCAGCTGTCCAAGCCCAGGGTGGTGGCGCTGATCGTGTTCTGCGCGGTGATCGGCATGTTTCTCGCCAGCCCGGGGCTGCCCGACCCCGCGGTGCTGGCGGCGGCGACTCTGGGCATCGCGCTGGTGGCGGCGGCGGCGGCGATGATCAACTGCCTGGTGGAGCGCGGCGTCGACGCCCGCATGCGCCGCACCGCCTGGCGCGCCACCGTCACCGGCGAGATCGGCGGCCTGGAAACCCTGCTGGCGGCGCTGGCGCTGGGCGGCATGGGCCTGCTGCTGCTGTTTGCCGGCTGCAACGCGCTGACGGCTTGGCTGACGCTGGCCACCTTTGTCGGCTACGCCATCGTCTACACCCTGCTGCTCAAGCCGAACACGCCGCAGAACATCGTGATCGGCGGCGCCAGCGGCGCCATGCCGCCAGTGCTGGGCTGGGCGGCGGTCAGCGGCGAGATCAGCGCCTTCGCGCTGGTGCTGTTCCTGATCATCTACGCCTGGACGCCGCCGCATTTCTGGGCGCTGGCGCTGTACCGCCGCGACGACTACGCCCGCGCCAATCTGCCGATGCTGCCGGTCACCCACGGCCAGCGCTACACCACCTTGTCCATCGTGCTGTACACGCTGCTGCTGTCGGCGATCACCTTGCTGCCAGTGGCTTTGGGTGAGTCGGGCCGGATTTACATGGCAGCGGTATTGCTGCTGGACGCCAGGCTGCTGTTTCTTGCTGTCAGCCTGCATCGCCAGTATGCTGACGCTCTGGCGCGCCGCACGTTCCGCTGGTCGATCTGGTATCTGACCTGGCTGTTCGCGGCTTTACTGATCGACCACTACTGTCTGATACCGCTTACCTGATGTCCAAATTCCTGCAGTTGTTGCTTGGCCTGCTGACGGCGTTCGCGCTGTCGGCCTGTGCGCCCGCCGTCAATTTCAAAGGCACGGCGATCGATGACGATTCCATGGGCGGCAATTTCACGCTGACCGATTTCCACGGCAAGCCGCTTGGCCTGGAGGCTTTCCATGGCAAGGTGGTGGCGCTGTTCTTCGGCTACACCAATTGTCCGGATGTGTGCCCGACCACCATGCTGGAATACGCGTCGGTGATGAAGCAGCTGGGCGCCGACGCCGACAAGGTGCAGGTGCTGTTCGTCAGCGTCGACCCGGAGCGCGACACGCCCAAGGTGCTGGCCGGCTACGTGCCGCACTTCGACAAGCGCTTCATCGGCTTGACCGGCACGCCGGAGCAGATCGAAAAAGTGAAGAAGCAATACAAGGTGGTGGCGCAGAAAGTGCCGACGCCGGGTGGCGGCTACAGCGTGGACCACAGCGCGGGTTCCTATCTGCTGGACCAGAAAGGCAAGCTGAGGGTGTTTCAGGCTTATGGCACGCCGGCAGCCAACCTTGCTTATGATATCCAGCAGTTGTTACGCTAAACTGGGCGTATCACTCTCATTCGCAGACATGAAGGTCGGAACATCGTGAGCAACGACACCTCTCCCGGCAGCCCGACAGGCTCGCATCAGCCGCTGGATCTGGCCAAGTTCACCCTGGCCACGCCGGCGGAGATCGCGCAGCACCTGGCGAGCATCGCCAAGCACGGCCACATGGTGACGGTTTTCGCCAACAAGGGGAAAAGCTTCATCCTGACGCGCCTGCTCGATGTCGACTTCCAGACAGGTCTGTTCACGTTTGACTGGGGCGCGGAAGAGGATACCAATGCCCAGGTGCTGAACAGCGAGCGCAATGTCTTCGTCTGCTCGCCGGAAGGAGTGAAAACCCAGTTCGTCACCGGGCAGGTGAGCAAGGTGATGCTGGAGGGGCGGCCGGCTTTTCTCTGCAAGCTGCCCGAACAGGTGATCAAGCTGCAGCGGCGCGAGTTTTTCCGCATCCAGACGCCGCTGGGCACCCCGGTGTTCTGCCATGTCGCCGACTTCGGCCAGCGCGCGATCGACCTGGCGCTGTTCGACATCAGCCTGGGCGGCATGAGTCTGTGGCTGCCCGGCGTGTCCACCACCGGTTTCGACATCGGCCAGCAGTACCGCCAATGCACGATAGACCTGAAGCCGTTCGGCACGCTCAACCTCGGCATCGAGGTGCGCCACCGGCTGACCGCGCGCATGCGCAACGGCAACGAGGCGATGCGGATAGGCTGCTCCTATCTCAACCTCACGCCGCAGATGGAAACCCTGATCCAGCGCTATGTCGGCTTCCTGGAGCGCGAACGCCGGGCGCTGGTCGGCTGATTCCACACGATCCACATACTTTTACCGCAGTAGAACATCATGAAGCTGACCATCGCCCTGTCCAAGGGCCGCATTTTTGAAGAAACGCTGCCGCTGCTGGCGGCTGCCGGCATTGTGCCGGCGGAAAACCCGGAATCCTCGCGCAAGCTGATCATCGGCACCAACCATCCGGACGTGCAGCTGGTGATCGTGCGCGCCTCCGACGTGCCCACCTATGTGCAGTACGGCGCGGCCGATCTCGGCATCGCCGGCCGCGACGTGCTGATCGAGCACGGCGGCGCCGGCCTGTATCAGCCGCTGGACCTGAACATCGCCAAGTGCAAGATGATGGTGGCGGTGCAGGAAGGCTTCGATTACGACGCCGCCGTGCGCCAGGGCGCGCGGTTGAAGATCGCCACCAAATACCCGCAGATCGCCCGCGAGCACTTCGCCAAGAAGGGCGTGCACGTCGACATCATCAAGCTGTACGGCTCGATGGAGCTGGCGCCGCTGGTCGGCCTGGCCGACGCCATCGTCGACCTGGTGTCCACCGGCGGCACGCTGCGCGCCAACAAGCTGGCGGCGGTCGAGCACATCATCGACATCAGCTCGCGCCTGGTGGTGAACCAGGCCGCGCTGAAACTGAAATACGACGCGATCCAGCCGGTGCTGGACGCCTTCGCCGGCGCCGTGCCGGCCTGATTCATCCGCATGCCGGCCGGGTAGCGGTCAACCGTATGCCTGCGGCCGGCGTTGCCAACTGTTCAGACTCCAAGCATCAGAGAATCATCATGTTGAAACTGTCCTCCTCCCAGCCCGACTTCGCCGCGCGCCTCCAAGCGCTGCTGGCCTTCGAAACCGCGCAGGACCCCGCAGTGGACGCCGCCGTGGCGGCCATCTGCGCCGATGTCCATCATCGCGGCGACGCGGCGCTGGTGGAGTACACCAACCGTTTCGACCGCATGCAGGCGGCCTCCATGGCCGACCTGACATTGTCGCGCGAGCAGCTGGAGGCGGCGTTCGCGCGGCTGCCGGCCGACGTGCGCGACGCGCTGACCGCCGCCGCCGAACGCGTGCGCCGCTACCATGAAAAGCAGCTGGCCCACTCCTGGAGCTATGAAGACGAAGACGGCACTCTGCTGGGCCAGCAGGTGACGCCGCTCGACCGCGTCGGCATCTATGTGCCGGGCGGCAAGGCGGCTTATCCCAGCTCGGTGCTGATGAACGCGCTGCCGGCCAAAGTGGCCGGCGTCGGCGAAATCATCATGGTGGTGCCGACCCCGGGCGGCGAGCGCAATGATCTGGTGCTGGCGGCGGCCTATATCGCCGGCGTCGACAAGGTATTCACCGTCGGCGGCGCGCAGGCGGTGGCGGCGCTGGCTTACGGCACCGCAACCGTGCCGCAGGTGGACAAGATCACCGGCCCCGGCAACGCCTACGTCGCCGCCGCCAAGCGCCGGGTGTTCGGCGTGGTGGGCATAGACATGGTGGCCGGCCCGTCGGAAATCCTGGTGATCTGCGATGGCGACACCGATCCGGACTGGGTGGCGATGGACTTGTTCAGCCAGGCCGAGCACGACGAGATTGCCCAAGCCATCCTGCTGTGCCCGTCGGCCGATTACATCGCGCGGGTGGAAGCCAGCATCCAGAAGCTCATGCCGGCCATGCCGCGCCGCGCCATCATCGAGGCCAGCCTCGGCAACCGCGGCGCGCTGATCCAGGTGGCCGACCTGGCCGAAGCCTGCGAGATCAGCAATTACATCGCGCCGGAGCACCTGGAACTGTCGGTGGCCGATCCGGACGCGCTGCTGCCGCAGCTGCGCCACGCCGGCGCCATCTTCATGGGCCGCTTCACTTCGGAAAGCCTGGGCGACTACTGCGCCGGCCCCAACCACGTGCTGCCGACCAGCCGCACCGCGCGGTTCGCCAGCCCGCTGGGCGTGTACGATTTCCAGAAACGCAGCAGCCTGATCCGCGTGTCGCAGGCCGGCGCGCAGAAGCTCGGCCGCATCGCCAGCCTGCTGGCGCATGGCGAGGGCCTGACCGCCCACGCCCGCGCCGCCGAACTGCGGCTGGACAAGTAAGCGCCGTGCCCGCGCCGCAACAGGCGCGGCTTCCTGGCCGCGCGGCGGTAGCCCGCCGCGCGCCGACGCGTTACGATGTTTTTTTGCCCGCCCGCGGGCTCATGACGGCGCGCCGCGCCGCAGACACACGATGACGACCAAACTGACCGCCAAGCAACTCGTCCGCGACGAGATCGCCGCCATCGGCGCCTACCATGTGGCGCCGGCCGCCGGCTTGATCAAGCTGGACGCGATGGAAAACCCGTGGCCGCTGCCGATCGAATTGCAGCACGCGCTGGCCGCCGAACTGGCCCAGGTGGCGCTGAACCGCTATCCGGACGCCAACGGCGGCGGCCTGAAGGACGATCTGCGCGCCGCCTTCGCCATTCCGGCCGGCGCCGACATCGTGCTCGGCAACGGCTCGGATGAGCTGATCACGCTGGTCACCCAGGCGTTGGCGCGCCCCGGCGCCAAATTGCTGGCGCTGGAGCCGTCGTTCGTGATGTACAAGATGAACGCGCTGTTCTCCGGCCTGCAGTATGTCGGCGTGCCGCTGAACGGCGATTTCACGCTGAACCTGCCGGCCACGCTGGCCGCCATCGAGCGCGAACAGCCGGCGGTGGTGTTCGTGTCCTATCCCAACAACCCGACCGGTCCGCGCTACGCCCGCGACGAGGTGCTGGCGATCTGCCGCGCCGCGCCGGGGCTGGTGGTGGTGGACGAGGCTTACCAGAGCTTCGCCTCCGACAGCTTCATGGATCTGGCCGGCGAGCTGGACAACCTGTTGGTGATGCGCACCCTGTCCAAGCTGGGCCTGGCCGGCATCCGCCTCGGCTACGCCGCGGCCAGCCCGGCCTGGATCGAGCAGCTGAACAAGGTGCGGCCGCCGTACAACGTCAACGTGCTGACCCTCGCCGCCGCGAAGTTCGCGCTGAAGCACCTGGACGTGTTCAACCGCCAGGCCGCCGAATTGCGCGCCGAACGCGCCCGCCTGAGCGATGCGCTGTCGGCGTTGCCGCAGTTGGCGGTGTTCGCGTCCGAGGCCAACTTCCTCACCGTCCGCGCGCCGGACGCGCCGGCGCTGTTCCAGCACCTGAAGGCGTCCGGCATCCTGATCAAGCAGCTGCACGGCAGCCACCCGTTGCTGGACCACTGCCTGCGCCTGACCGTGGGCAGTCCGGATGAGAACGCCGCGCTGCTGTCCGCCATCCAACGTTTTTTCGCCTGAAGCCATGAGAACCGCAACCGTCACCCGCAACACGCTGGAAACCCAGATCACCGTCATGCTGAATCTGGACGGCACAGGCCAGGGCCGCTTTGAAACCGGCGTGCCCTTCCTCGACCACATGATGGACCAGATCGCCCGCCACGGCCTGATCGACCTCGACGTCAAGGCGGTGGGCGACCTGCACATCGACGCCCACCACACGGTGGAAGACATCGGCATCACGCTGGGCCAGGCCTTCGCCCGCGCCATCGGCGACAAGAAGGGCATCCGCCGCTATGGCCACGCCTACGTGCCGCTGGACGAGGCGCTGAGCCGGGTGGTGATCGACCTGTCCGGCCGCCCGGGCCTGGTCTACCACGTCGACTACACCCGCGCCAGCATCGGCCAGTTCGATGTCGACCTGTTCTCCGAGTTTTTCCACGGCTTCGTCAACCACAGCATGGTCACGCTGCACATCGACAATCTGCGCGGCCACAACAGCCACCACCAGGCCGAAACCATCTTCAAGGCATTCGGCCGCGCGCTGCGGATGGCCTGCGAGCACGACGAGCGGATGGCCGGCATCACGCCGTCCACCAAGGGCACGCTGAGCATATGAGCCGCGCCGCGGAGTGGTTCCAACCCGAATATGAGCAGGTAGCAAGATGAAAGTCGCAGTCATCGACTACGGCATGGGCAATCTGCACTCGGTGCTGAAGTCCCTGCAGGCCGTCAACGAAACCGGCGCCGATATTTTCCTCACCCGCGACCCGGAAGCGGTGGTGAAGGCGGACAAGGTGGTCTTCCCCGGCCAGGGCGCGATGCCCGACTGCATGCGCGAATTGAACCGCCACGGCCTGGCCGACGCGGTCCGTGAAACCACGCAGAGCAAGCCGTTTTTTGGAATCTGCGTCGGCGCGCAGCTATTGTTCGATCATAGCGAGGAAGGCGACACAGCCGGCCTGGGCCTGTTTGCGGGCAAGGTGGTGCGCTTCGCCGACGGCCTGGTCGCCGGCGGCGAGCGCCTGAAGGTGCCGCACATGGGCTGGAACCAGGTTTACCAGCGCCGCGCCCACCCGATGTTCGCCGGCATCGCCGATGGCGAGCGCTTCTATTTTGTGCATAGTTACCACTTTGCGCCCGGCGACGCGTCGCTGAGCCTGGCGGAAAGTGATTATCCCGAGCGTTTTTCCTGTATCGTCGGGCGTGGCAATATATTCGCCACACAGTTTCACACCGAGAAGAGCCACCGGGCCGGACTTCAGATGATGAAGAACTTCCTGGCCTGGGACGGCAATGTTTAACTTACGTTTCGACTTAGCACCATGCTGCTGATACCCGCGATAGACCTGAAAGACGGTCAATGCGTGCGCCTGAGACAGGGCGCGATGGACGATGCCACCATTTTCTCCGACGATCCGGTCAAGGTTGCCGCCCACTGGCGCGACCAGGGCGCGCGCCGGTTGCATCTGGTGGACCTCAACGGCGCCTTCGCCGGCAAACCCAAAAACCTGGCGGTGATCCGCGACATCCTCGGCGAGGTCGGCGAGGACATGCCGGTGCAGCTGGGGGGCGGCATCCGCGATCTGGACACCATCGAGGCCTACCTCGACATGGGCCTGTCCTATGTGATCATCGGCACCGCCGCCGTCAAGACGCCGGGCTTCCTGCATGACGCCTGCGACGCCTTCCCCGGCCAGGTCATCGTCGGCCTGGACGCCAAGGACGGCATGGTGGCGATCGATGGCTGGGCCAAGATCACCAATCACAATGTGATCGATCTGGCCAAGCGCTTCCAGGATTACGGCGTCAACTCGGTGATCTACACCGACATCGGCCGCGACGGCATGATGAACGGCGTCAACATCGAAGCCACCGTCAAGCTGGCGCAGGCGCTGACCATCCCGGTGATCGCCTCCGGCGGCCTGACCAACCTCGACGACATCCGCGCGCTGTGCGCGGTGGAGGAAGAGGGCATCGAAGGCGCCATCACCGGCCGCGCGATCTACGAGGGCAGCATTGATTTCGCTGCCGCGCAGACGCTGGCGGACGAACTGGCCGAATAAAAACGGCTGCAGGCGGCGCGTCCGCCGCCGGGAGCGTTCCCGGCGTCGGCGCGCTGCCGGTTTTGCGGATACTCACATGCTTGCCAAACGCATCATTCCCTGTCTTGACGTGACCGCCGGCCGGGTGGTCAAAGGCGTCAACTTCGTCGGCCTGCGCGACGCCGGCGACCCGGTGGAAATCGCCCGCCGCTACAACGAGCAGGGCGCCGATGAACTCACCTTCCTCGACATCACCGCAAGCTCAGACCAGCGCGACATCATCCTGCACGTGATCGAGGCGGTGGCCGACCAGGTCTTCATCCCGCTGACGGTGGGCGGCGGCGTGCGCACGCTGGCAGATATCCGCCGCCTGCTCAACGCCGGCGCCGACAAGGTCAGCATCAACACCGCCGCGGTCACCCATCCCGAATTCGTGCAGGAGGCGGCCGACCATTTCGGCAACCAATGCATCGTGGTGGCGCTGGACGCCAAGGCGGTGACGCCGGAGAACGACCGCTGGGAAGTGTTCACCCACGGCGGCCGCAACCGCACCGGGCTGGACGCCGTCGAGTGGGCGCGCAAGATGCAAGAGCTGGGCGCCGGCGAAATCCTGCTCACCAGCATGGACCGCGACGGCACCAAGTCCGGCTTCAACCTGCCGCTGACGCGCGCGGTGTCCGACGCGGTGGGCATTCCGGTGATCGCCTCCGGCGGCGTCGGCAATCTGCAGCACCTGGTGGACGGGGTGAAGGAAGGCCACGCCGACGCGGTGCTGGCCGCCAGCATCTTCCACTTCGGCGAATACACGGTGGCCCAGGCCAAAGAGGCGATGCGCGCCGCCGGCATCGAGGTGCGGCTATGAGCTGGCTGGATGAAGTGAAGTGGGACGACAAGGGCCTGGTGACCGCCATCGCCCAGGACGCGGCCAGCGGCCGGGTGCTGATGGTGGCGTGGATGAACCGCGAAAGCCTGCAGCTGACCGCCGACACCGGCATCGCGCATTATTTCAGCCGCTCGCGGCAGAAACTATGGAAAAAAGGCGAGGAGTCCGGCCACCTGCAGACGGTGAAGGAGTTGCGGTTGGACTGCGACGGCGACGTCATCGTGATGCAGATAGAACAAATCGGCGGCATCGCCTGTCATACCGGACGGGAAAGCTGTTTTTACCGCCGTTTCGAGAATGGCGGCTGGACCATCGTCGACGCCGTGCTGAAGGATCCGCACAGCATCTATCACGGCTGAGTTGCCGCCGATCAACGCCGCGGCAGGCGGACGGGTTAGAATGGCTGGCCGGGCCGCGCTGTCATCAGCGCGCCATGCCGGGCCCGCATAATCGCCGGATTTCGGCGCAAAGGATATCGATATGACCCCGGATGTGTTGAAAAACATCGCCGATACGCTGGAGGCGCGGCGCGAGGCCGCTCCGCAATCGTCCTACGTGGCTTCGCTGTTCCACAAGGGCGAGGACGCCATCCTGAAGAAGGTGGCGGAAGAGGCCGCGGAAACGCTGATGGCCTCCAAGGACAAGGATAAACTGCACCTGGTGCGCGAAGTCGCCGATCTGTGGTTCCATACCATGGTGCTGTTGACATATCATGGCCTGCGTCCGGAAGACGTGGTGATGGAGCTGCATCGCCGCGAAGGCATTTCCGGGCTGGACGAGAAAGCCTCGCGCAAACCCTCCGCCTGATACGGGATACAAGATGAGCGACTGCCTTTTCTGCAAGATCGTGGCGGGACAGATTCCCGCCAACAAGGTTTACGAAGACGACGACGTGCTGGCCTTTCACGACATTCGTCCGATCGCGCCGGTGCATTTCATGATCATTCCCAAGCTGCACGTCGATTCGCTGGCCCATTGCGGTCCCGAGCATGAGGCGGTGCTGGGCCGGATTCTGACGCTGGCGCCGAAGCTGGCCAAGGAGCAGGGCCTGGAGTCCGGCTTCAAGACCGGCATCAACACCGGCCGCGGCGGCGGCCAGGAAGTGTTCCACCTGCATGTGCACGTGTTCGGCCACAAGGGCTGAGCGCGCCTGGGCGTCGCGCGGCGCCGCCCGTTTCTGAAATAAGGAAAGTGAAAATGGGTTCTCTCAGCATCTGGCACTGGCTGATCGTGCTGCTGATCGTGGTACTGGTGTTCGGCACCAAGAAGCTGCCCAATATCGGCAAGGATCTGGGCAACGCGGTCAAGGGCTTCAAGGAAGGCATGAACGAAGGCAAGGGCGGCGCGCAGCAGCCTCCCGAGCAGACCGGCCGCATCATCGACGGCGAAGCCGACAAGAAATAAGCACGGTGACGCGGCGTGCTTGACATCAGTTTCGGCGAATTCGTCCTGATCGGCGTGGTGGCGCTGGTGGTGCTGGGGCCGGAGCGCCTGCCCACCGTGGCCCGCACCGTGGGGGCGCTGGTGGCGCGCGCGCAGCGTTTCGTCGCCACGGTGAAGGCCGACATCCACCAGCAGGCCAACCTGAGCGGGCTGGACAGCCTGCGCCAGGACTTGCAGGATGCCGCCCATACCTTCCGCGGCCAGCTGGAAGCGGAAGTGAATGAAGTGCGGCAGGCGGTGGATGGCCATGCCGCCGAAGCGCGCGCGCTGGTCGACGAGGCCGCCGGCCCGCTGTTCGAGGCCGAGCGCACGATACACCAGAGCCTGCATCCCGAAGAAGCGGCCGAGGCGCCGGCCGCGGCCGAAGCCGCCGCGCCGCGCGACGAAAACCAGCTCGACCTGTTCGACGATCTGCCGCCGCACCATCCGCCCGCTTCCCAACCCTCCGCCTCCCAAGCCCGCGAATGAACGAACAACCGCTGCTCGCGCACCTGATCGAGCTGCGCACCCGGCTGGTGCGCGCCCTGTTGGGCATCGCCCTGGTCTTCCTCGGCCTGTTCCATTGGTCGTCCGACATCTACCATCTGCTGGCCAAGCCTTTGCTGGACGCGCTGCCGCAGGGCGGCAGCATGATCGCCACCGAAGTCACGTCCACCTTCTTCGTGCCGATGAAGGTGACCATGCTGGTGGCCTTCCTGGTGTCGCTGCCCAACACGCTGTACCAGGTGTGGGCCTTTGTCGCGCCCGGGCTTTACAGCCATGAGAAAAAGCTGGTCCTGCCCTTGGTGCTGGCCAGCCTGCTGCTGTTCCTCCTGGGGATGAGCTTCGCTTATTTCCTGGTGTTTCCGGTGGTGTTCCACTTCATGTCGGCGGTGACGCCGGCGGGGGTGAGCATGATGACCGACATCGACAAATACCTGTCCTTCGTGCTCGGCATGTTCCTCGCCTTCGGCACCACCTTTGAGGTGCCGGTGATCGTGATCCTGCTGACGCGGATGGGCGTGGTGACGGTGGCCAAGCTGCGCGAGGCGCGGCCTTACGTGATCGTCGGCGCCTTCGTGGTGGCCGCCATCGTCACGCCGCCGGACGTGCTGTCGCAGACCATGCTGGCGGTGCCGCTGTGGCTGCTGTTCGAAGTGGGGGTCCTGGCGGCGGCGCTGATGGAGCGCAAGGCGCGCGCGCGCGAACAGGCCGAATCGGCGCCATGAGCCGCGACTTCTTCCGCCGCGGCGCGTCGGCGGCGCTGATCGCGCTGATCCTGCTGACGCTGGCCTGGGAGCTGTGGCTGGCGCCGCTGCGTCCGGGCGGCTCCTTCCTGGCGTTCAAGGCCTTGCTGCTGTTGCTGCCGCTGCGCGGCATCCTGGCCGGCCGGCTCTATACCTATCAATGGTCCAGCATGTTCATCCTGGCTTTTTTCAGCGAAGGGGTGATGCGCGGCTGGGCGGACCCCGGCCTCGCCGGACGCTTTGCCTTGGGTGAAGTTCTGCTTAGTACACTATTCTTTATCTGTGTATTGGGATTTGCCAGGAGCTTCAAGCGCAGAGCTTGAGCTGCGACACGCGCGCGAAAAAGCCGGCGGCCCATGCTGCCGGCTTTTTTTTGAGCTTTTTGATACTGCGACGGCGTGAATTTAACCGTTGGGGATGTTGTAACTGGTTTGTAACGACAGTCGTCAACTAGAATCGCAGCACTAAAACGGATCGGGCTCAGCCCGGCCAGGTTCAATCTCATCGGGTATGGGGAAATACCATGCGGAATTTGTCTATCGCGGCCAGGATCACCCTGGGCTTCGGGCTATTGTTGGCGGCCCTGATCTTGACCGGTTGTCTGACCCAGCTGGGTCTGAACAAGATCTCCAAGCGGGTGGAGGAGGTCAGCTCGCATGACCTGCTGTTCTACACGGACATCGTCGAATTGCAGCGCAATATGGGCAATCTGCGCCGCTTCGAAAAAGACTACTTCATCAATATCGCCGACGACGCCAAGCGCGCCGAATACCTGGGCAAGTGGAAGAGCGCGCAGGCGGGCGCGCAGAAGGCCATCCAGCAGGCCGGCGGCCATCCGCTCAACGACGACGCCGCTCAGCAGCTGAACAAGCTGTCGACGCTGCTGGCCGGCTACGCCGACGGCGTCGGCAAGGTGTCCGGCATGGTGGAAGGCAAGCAGGTCACCGCCACCGCCGACGCCAACAAGCAGCTGGATCAGTACAAGGACAACATCCACCAGATGGAAAGCGTCAGCGAGGCGCTGGGCAAGGTGGCGGCCGATGCGGTGGGCCAGCTGGACGACCAGATCGACGCCACCGCCGCCAGCGTGCGCAACCAGCTGCTGGTGGAAATCGCCGTGGCGCTGGCGGCCGGCGCGCTGGTGGCCTGGATCATCATCGCCTCCATCCGCCAGCCGCTGCTGCAGATGCGCGATAGCAGCCATGAGCTGGCCGACCAGCGCAACCTCAGGCTGCAACTGCCCGATTTCGGCCAGAACGAGCTGGGCAACGTCGCCGGCTCGCTGACCAAACTGGTGGACACGGTGCGGGCGGTGGTGGTGGAGTCGCAGGGCCACTCGACCAGCCTGGCCCAGGCCGCCGGCCAGCTCAGCCAGGTCAGCGAGCACGTGTCGTCGGCGTCGGCGCGGCAGTCCGAGGCCGCCGCCAGCGGCGCCGCGGCGATCGAGCAGATGTCGGTCAGCATCAATCTGGTGGCAGACAGCACCCAGGACGTGGAGCGCCAGGCGCGCCTGACGATGGAGCAGGCGTCGGCGGGCAACGAGCTGGCGCAGAAGGCGGCCGGCGAAATCCGCCAGATCGCCAGCAGCATCACCGAAACCGCCGCGGTGATGGAAGGCCTGAACCAGCGCTCGGCCGATATCGGCGACATCGTGCGGGTGATCCACGACATCGCCGACCAGACCAATCTGTTGGCGCTGAACGCGGCGATCGAGGCGGCGCGCGCCGGCGAGATGGGGCGCGGCTTCGCCGTCGTCGCCGACGAAGTGCGCAAGCTGGCCGAACGCACCAGCCAGGCCACCACCGAGATCTCCAGCCATATCGACGGCGTGCTGGCCGACACCCAGCGCGCCTACCAGAGCATGCAGCAGGCCAACAGCCGCATCGAAACCGGCGTGGTCAGCGCCTCCAGCGTCGCCGACGCGCTGGGACAGATCCGCGAGCTGGCCGAGCATTCGGTGGAGCGCATCACCGACATCGCCAGCGCCATCACCGAGCAAAGCCACGCCAGCCAGGAAGTGGCGCGCAACGTCGAGCAGATCGCGCAGATGAACGGCCAGACCAACCAGGCCGCCGGCGAAGCCAGCACGCTGGCGTCGCGGCTGCAGACGCTGTCGCACGAACTGGACGGCTGCCTGCAGCGTTTCCGCACCTGAGCGGCCGCGGCTGCGCCCGTCGCAAAAAAGCCCCGGCAGGTCCGGGGCTTTTCGCTGGGCCGGCGCTCAGCGCAAGGCCAGCGCCGCCAGGGTGTTTTCGCGCAGCGCCCGCCGCAGCGGCGCGGCCGCCATGCCGCGCAATTCGGCCAGCACCTCGACGAAGCGGGCCAGTTGGAACGGCTCGTTCGGCGTGTCCTGCGCGTATTCCGGCCGGATGTCGGGCGCGTCGGTTTCCAATGCCAGGCTGGAGAGCGGCAGGGTGGCGGCCAGCGCGCGGATGCGGCGCGAGCCGCTGTAGGTCATCGTGCCGCCGAAGCCCAGCTTGAAGCCCTGGCGGATGAAGGCCTGCGCCTGCTGTTCGCTGCCGTTGAAGGCGTGGGCGATGCCGCATTCCACCTTCTGTTCGCGCAGGTGTTTCAGCACCCGGTCCACCGAGCGCCGCACGTGCAGCACCACCGGCAGGCCGTGCTTGCGCGCCAGCTTCAATTGCTCGACCAAGAGTTTTTCCTGCCGCGCCGGCTCCAGCTCGGGCAAGTAGAAATCCAGTCCGATCTCGCCGACGGCGACCGGCGCGTGCTCTGCCAGCGCGGCGTCCAGCAGCGCCAAGTGCTCGTCCAGGTGCTGGTCCAGATAGATGGGGTGCAGGCCGAAGGCGATCCAGCAGCCGTAGCGTTCGCGCATCGCCAGCACGTCGGCGAAAGTGCCGGCCGTCACCGCCGGCACCAGCAGTTGGCCGACGCCGGCCGCGCGCGCGCGCGCCACCACGCCGTCCACGTCCGCCGCCAGCTCCGGCGCGTCCAGGTGGCAGTGGCTGTCTATCAGGCAGTCCTCCGGCGGCAGCGGATCGAAGCGCATCACAGTTTCCAGGTGAAACCCAGCAGCGTCTGCCAGCCGGCGGTATGCTCGCCGGTGTTTTCCGCCGCCCAGCGGCTGCCGGCGCCCAGGTCCAGCGTCCAGTGGCGGGAGAGCGGGTGCGACATCACCAGCAACAGATTGCTTTGCTCCAGCTGCCAGCCAGATCCGTCGTCATGGTGATTCAAACCCAGCCGGCGCTTCTGGTTGGCCAGGCTGGCCCAGCCCAGCACTGAAAACTTCTGGCCCATCCAGTCGCCCAGCGGCGCGTCCAGGCTGGCCACCAGCAGTTGGCCGGGGTGGCTGTCGCCGATGCGGCTGGCGTAGCCGAAGGACAGGCTGCCGTCGCGCGGCAGGTCGAAGCCGTAGCGGGCGATGGCCAGGCTCTGCGACACGCCGCCGCCCAGGCTCCAGGCAGGCTCGCTGGCCACGCCCAGCGACACCCAGCCGGCCGGCGCCGGCAGCGCCCAGCCGCCTTCGCCATCCTGGATGTACAAGGCGCCGAAGCGGGTGCGGTACTGCATGTCCACGCTGGGCTGCAGCCGCGAGGAATTGCCGTAAGCGGTCTGCCGGGTCATCAGCTCGGTGCTGATCGACAGGTCGAGGTCCTTGCCGTCGTCGGCGCGGCAGGAGAGGGAGGCCAGCGACAGCAAGAGCAGGCTGGCGAGGAAGGGCAGGCGGGACATGGGGGCTCCGGTAGTGTGAAAGGGCCAGGGCCCGCGTTCAGGCGTCTATCTTAGCCAGTTTGGCGGCAAAGCGCGCGAGATGCGGCTCGCTGGCGGGAGGCATCTGGTCGAAATCAAACCAGCGCGCTTCGCGGAATTCTTCCTGGCCATGGCGCAGCGGCAGGGAGCGCGAAATCGGCAGCGCATACCATAGCGTCACATCGGTATGGCCGCCGGCGACTTTGGTGCAAGTGAGAAACGAGGCGGCTGGCACCGGCAAGCCTTTCACGCCCAGTTCTTCGAACAGCTCGCGGACCACCGTATCGCGCGGGTGCTCGCCGGGTTCAGCGTGGCCGCCGGCTGGCAGCCACAAGCCGGCGATGCGATGGTCCACCAGCAGCAGGCCGGCATCGTCCTTCAGCGCGAAATAGGTCGACAAATGCACCGGCGGCGTGGCCGGCTTCGCTCGCCGCCACAATTCCGCGCCGGAGTCTATCCAATCCAGCGCGGCCTGGCGGTGTTGGGCCTCCAGCGCGTCCAGTGGCGTGATGGCGGCCACCTCGGCGCGGATGGCCGCGCGCGCATCCAGGCTCACGCCTCGTCCTCGGTCTGCATCTGCTGCAGCAGGTACAGCCGCTGGTAGATGCCGCCCAGCTGCATCAGCTGCTCGTGGTCGCCGGTTTCGGCGATGCGGCCGTGGTTCAGCACGATGATGGCGTCGGCGTCGCGGATGGTGGACAGGCGGTGGGCGATGGAGATCAGGGTGATCTTGCCGGCCAGCTTGGCCAGCGCCTGCTGCACCAGCCGCTCGGTCTCGCTGTCGATGTGCGAGGTGGCCTCGTCCAGCAGCAGGATGCGCGGCTTGCCGGCCAGCGCGCGGGCGATGGCGATCAGCTGCTTCTGGCCGCTGGACAGCCGCGCGCCGCTCTCGCCCATATCGCTGTCGTAGCCGTTCTCCAGCGACAGGATCAGCTCGTGCACGCCGGCGGCGCGGGCGGCTTCCTCGATTTCGCTCTGCGGCAGGTTGCGGCCCATGTCGATGTTTTCGCGGGCGCTGGCGGCCAGCAGGAACGGGTCTTGCGGCACCAGGCCGACGCCGGCGCGGAAGGCGGCGTCGCCGATATCGTCCAGCGGCTGGCCGTCGATCAGGATTTGTCCCTGCTGCGGCCGGTAGAAGCGCAGCAGCAGCGACAGCAGCGTCGATTTGCCGCTGCCGGTGTGGCCGACGATGCCGACGAAGCCGCCGGCCGGAATCTCCAGGCTCAGCTCGTGCAGCACCGGGTGTTCCGGCTGGTAGCCGAAGCGCAGGCCGCGGAAGCTGACCGCGCCGGCGGCGATGGCGCCGTCGGCGGCCGACTGCGGCGCGGCGGTTTCCCGCAGCAGGTGGCTGACGCGGCTGGCCGCCACCACCGCCTGTTGCAGCTGGCCGAACTGCAAGGTGATCTGGATCAGCGGCTCCACCACCCGGCCGATGTAGCCGACGAAGGCGTACAGCACGCCGATTTCCACCCCGCCCAGCTCGCGCTGGCCGTAGCTGTAGATCACCGCGATCAACAGCAGCACGTTCAACAGGTCCAGCGCCGGGCGCAGCAGCCAGGCGTTGGCGTTCAATTCGCGCAGCCGCGCCTGGTAATAACGCTGGTTGGTGTCGTCGAAGCGGGAGACGAAGCGGCTCTCGGCGTTGCTGGCCTGCAGCACGGCGATGCCGGCTATCGATTCCGCCATCTGCGCGTTGATGTCGCTGCGCAGCGCGCGGGCGCGCGCCACCGACGGCGCGCTCAGCCGCTGGTACAGCCAGACGATGAAGAAAGTGGCCGGGAACAGCAGCAGCGTCACCAGCATCAGCCGCCAGTCCAGCCAGGCCATCGCCGCCAGCGCGCCCAGCACCACGATGCTGCTGTTGAGGATGACGAACAGCGCCTGCACGTACAGCGCTTTGACCGACTCGGTGTCGTTGGTGACGCGGCTGACCAGCTGGCCGGTGATGGCCTGGTCGAAGAAGGCCATCGGCAGCCGGATCACATGGCCGTACACCCGCTCGCGCAGGCGCAGCACCGCGCGCATGGCCACGCCGGCCAGCCGCACCAGCTGCCGGTAGCGCAGCACGGCGGCGATGACGCCCAGCGCCAGGCTGCCGGCCAGCAGGCCGACGACGGGCGACCATTCCAGCCGGTGCGGCAGCAGGTAGCTGTCGATGAAGATCTTGCCCAGCAGCGGCGCGGCCGCTTCCAGCAGGGCGGCGATCAGCAGCCAGCCGCCGCCCAGCCACAGATGGCGCAGGTCGGGGCGGGCGGCGTCGGTCAGCAGGGCGACGGCCTCGCGGCTTTGGGTGCGGGTGGCGTCAGATTTCATCCAGGCTGGCCTCCAGTTGTTGATAGCGCCATTGGCTGGCGTACCAGCCGTCGCGTTGCAGCAGTTGCTCGTGGCTGCCTTGTTCGGCGATGCGGCCGTGGTGCAGCGCTACGATGTGGTCGGCGTCGGCCACCGCCGACAGCCGGTGGCTGACGATGATCACGCTGCGGCCGCGCCGCGCTTCGCGCAGGTGCTGCAGGATTTGCGTCTCGGTCTGGGTATCCACCGCCGACAAGGCGTCGTCCAGCAGCAATAGCGGCGCGTCGGCCAGCAGCGCGCGGGCGATGGCGACGCGCTGGCGCTGGCCGCCGGACAGCGCCACGCCCTTTTCGCCCACCGGGGTGGCGTAGCCCTGGGGCAGGCGCAGGATGTCGTCGTGCACCGCCGCCAGGCGCGCCACGCGCTCGATGTCGGCCTGGCTGGCGTCGGGCCGAGCCAGCGCGATGTTTTCCGCCACGCTGGCGGAAAACAGAAAGGCCTCTTGCGGCACCCAGCTGATGGCGGCGCGCAGCGTCGCCAGGCGATAGTCGGCGATGTCGGCGCCGTCCCAGCGGATGGCGCCCTGCTGCAGCGGATATTGCCGCAGCAACAGCTTCAGCAGCGTGGACTTGCCGCTGCCGGTGGGGCCGACCACCCCCAGCGTGCGCCCCGGCGGCAGGTCGATCGAAACCTGGCTCAGCGCGGCGGCGGCCTCGGGCGCGTAATGGAAGGTCAGACTGTCGAAATGCAGCGCGCCGGGGACGAGCTCGGCGCGGCCGCCGGCGTCGGCGACGTCCGGCTCGGCCTCCAGCGCCGGCTGCAGCCGCTGCCAGGCGGCCGAGCCGCGCTGCAGCAGCGACAGCACCCAGCCGGCGGCGAACATCGGCCAGATCAGCTGCACCAGATACATATTGAAGCTGGTCAGCGCGCCTATGGTCAGCTGGCCATGCCATACCAGGTAGCCGCCGACCGACAGCGCGATGACCGAGGCGCTGACCAGCGACACGCCGACAGCCGGCTCGAACGCCGCCTCCCAGCGCTGCGCTTCGAAACTGCTGTCGGCGGCGGCGGCGGCCAGCCGCGACAATTCGGCGTCGTTGCGCGCCTCCAGCCCCAGCGAGCGCAGCGTGCGCACGCCGCTCAATGTTTCCTGCACGTGGTCGTTCAGCCGACCGAAGCGCGACAGCGCCTCGCCCCATTCGCGGTGGATGTGGTTGGAAATGCGGGAGAAAGCCCAGGCCATGAAGGGGAAGGGCAGCAAGGCCGCCAGCGCCAGCCGCCAATCCACGCTCAGCGTCATCATCGCCAGCACCAGCACCAGGGTCAGCAGGCCGTCGAAGCCGGCCAGTATCGCCTCGCCGGCGGCCATCTCCACCGAATCGATGTCATTGGTGGCGCGCGCCATCAGGTCGCCGGTGCGCTGGCGCTGGAAAAACGCCGGCCCCTGGCGCGACAGCTGGCGGTACAGCCGGGTGCGCAGCTCCACGCCCAACTGGTAGGAGGTGGAAAACAGCTGCAGCCGCCAGCCCACGCGCAGAAAATAGATGGCCAGGCCCATGGCCAGCAGCTTGGCCAGCTCCCGCAGCAGATCGCCGCCGGCCAGCCGGTGCGCCACCAGCGCGTCGACGATGCGGCCGACTTCGCGCGGGATCATCACGGTCAGCGCCGCCACCGCCGCCAGCATCAGCGCGGCCAGACAGTAGGGGCGCAGATGGCGCAGGACGAAGGAAAACAGCAGGCGGGGCAGGCTCATGGGCGGGTCTTGGCGGCGCGGCGGTTTGAGAGTGCACATTCTATGCAAAGGCCATTGTCATGGCCAGCGGCGCGATGGCGTCCGGCAGATTTCGGTATAGCCGATAGGCGTTCAGGCCGGCCGCTCCAGTTGCTCGCGGAACAGCGCGGCGATCAGGTCGCCCTGGCCCACCAGGCCCAGCAGCCGGCCATCGGCGTCCACCACCATGCTGCGCGCCACGCCGCGGTCGGCGAACGGGTGGATCAGCCGCTCGATCGGGTCGTCCGGGCTTGAGGTGTGCGGACGCGGGTCCATCCATTGCCCGACGCGGGCGTCGGGACGGACGGCTTCGGCCAGCAGCCCGCGCAGGGTGATTTCGCCCAGCAGCCTGCCGTCGGACGCGGTGACCGGCAGCGCTTCGAAACGGTGGGCTCGCAACAAAGCCAGCGCGTCGGCGCAGCGGGCGTCGGCGCCTACGCTCAGCACCTCGCGCGCCATGAAGTCGGCGCAGCGCAGCGCGCCGAAGCGGCGCTGGTGGAGCCTTTCCTCGGCGCGCTGCAGGATGTCCTCCAGATCGTCCTCGCTGACGTCCACCACTTCGCCGCGCTCCGCCAGCGCGGCGTGCAGGTCGGCGCGGCTGACGCCGACGCGCTCGCTGGGGGTGGGCGCCGCGGACTGGTTATGCGGGTAACGGCGGCCGGCCAGGCGATTGAACAGCAGCGCCGCCGCGGCCAGCAGCAGCGAATTGAGCAGCACAGGATGCCAGACGAAGCCGTAGCCCAGCCTGGCCACCGCCGGGCCGCCCAGCACCGCGGTCAGCGCCACCGCGCCGCTGGGCGGATGCAGGCAGCGCAGCGGGAACATCAGCGCGATGGCGAGGGCGGCGGCCGCGCCGGCGGCCAGCGCCGGGTCGCCGATCAGCCGCGCGCAGCTCACCCCCACCAGCGACGCGCACAGATTGCCGCCGATGATGGACCAGGGCTGGGCCAGCGGGCTGGCCGGCACCGCGAACAGCAGCACCGCCGACGCGCCCATCGGCGCGATGAACCAGGGATTGGCCTCGCCCAGCGCGTGGCGGCTGAGCCAGGCGGCGGCGATCAGGCCGAAAGCCGCGCCCAGGCTGCCGGCCAGCCGGTCACGCGGGCTGGCTGCGATGGCTTGCGGCCAGAAGCCGCGCAGCCAGTCGCCGCAGTGCCGTTTCAGATGTCGCATCGTGGTGTGGTTCCATGCCGTTTGCGGCCGTGACCGGCATATATATCATATTGTGATGCATATTGCAGGCTAAGGCGCGGTCGGGTATAAATATCATATTATGATATATGTGGAGCGTGGAAACGCCATGGAACACACCGCCGCGCCGGCTGTCGGCATGGGCAAGCAGCAATACGAGGCCTTGTCGGAATTCCGCTATCAGCTGCGCCGCTTCCTGCATTTCAGCGAAGAGGCGGCTAAAAGCGAGGGACTGACGCCGCAGCAATACCTGCTATTGCTGCATGTGCGCGGGGTGCCGGGGCGCGATTGGGCGACGGTGGGCGAACTGGCCGAGCGGCTGCAGATCCTGCATCACGGCGCGGTGGCGCTGCTGACCCGCTGCGAGGAACTGGGCCTGGTGGCGCGGCGCAAGAGCGAGCACGACCGCCGCCAGGTGGAGGTGCATCTGACCGCGGCCGGCGAAGGCCATCTCGCGCGGCTGGCGGCGCGGCACGAGGCGGAGCTGCGCTCGCTGCGCGACGTGTTCCGGGTGTCGCGCATCACCGCCTTCAACGACGGGGACGGCGGCAAATGAGCGCGGCGCGGCGCGATTATTCGGTGGACCGGCGGCTGCTGTTGCTGTCCGGACTGGCCTTGCTGGCCGGCGCGGTCAGCACGCTGGCGGCGGCGGCGCTGCTGGACCTGATCCGGCTGTGCACCAATCTGTTCTATTACCAGACGCTGTCGCTGGCCGATCGCGGGCCGGCCGGCCACGCGCTGGGCGCCTGGGCCATCGCCGCGCCGGTGGCGGGCGGGCTGCTGGTGGGCTTGATCGCGCGCTACGGCAGCGACAAGATCCGCGGCCACGGCATTCCGGAGGCGATGGAGGCCATCCTGTTCGGCCAGAGCCGGATGTCGCCCAAGGTGGCGCTGCTCAAGCCCTTGTCGTCCGGCATCGTCATCGGCAGCGGCGGGCCGTTCGGCGCCGAAGGCCCCATCATCATGACCGGCGGCTCCTTGGGCTCGCTGCTGGCGCAGCGCCTGCACCTGACCGCGGCGGAGCGCAAGACGCTGCTGGTGGCCGGCGCCTGCGCCGGCATGACCGCCGTGTTCGGCACGCCGGTGGCGGCGATGCTGCTGGCGGTGGAGCTGCTGCTGTTCGAACTGCGGCCGCGCAGCCTGCTGCCGGTGGCGCTGGCTTGCGCCTGCGCCGGCTTTCTGCGCGGGCTGTGCTTCGCCGCCGGGCCGCTGTTTCCGCTGAGCACGCCGCCGGCCACGCTGGCGGCGCTGGGCTCCTGCCTGTTGGCCGGCCTGGCCTGCGGCGCCCTGGCGGCCTTGCTGACCTGGGGGCTGTACCGGGTGGAGGACGGCTTCGGCAAGCTGCGCCTGCACTGGATGTGGTGGCCGGCGCTGGGCGGGCTGGCGGTCGGCATCGGCGGCAGGCTGCAGCCGCGCGCGCTGGGGGTGGGCTACGACGTGATCGGCGACCTGCTGCACAACCGGCTGCTGCTGGGCGCGCTGCTGGCGCTGTTGGCGGTGAAAGCCGTGATCTGGCTGCTGGCGCTGGGCTCGGGCACCTCGGGCGGCGTGCTGGCGCCCTTGCTGATGCTGGGGGCCGGCCTGGGCGCGGCGCTGGCGCCGGCCTTGCCGGGCGGTTCGCCGGAATTATGGGCGCTGGCCTGCATGGCGGGGGTATTGGGCAGCGTGCTGGGCGCGCCGCTCGCCGCCATCGTGTTCGCCTTCGGCCTGACCGGCGACGCCACGGCGCTGTTGCCGCTGACGCTGACCACCGCCGTCGCCTGCGCGGTGACGGCGCTGGCGCTGAAACGGTCGATCATGACCGAGAAGATCGCCCGCCGCGGTCTGCACATCCACCGCGAGTACAGCGTCGATCCCTTGGAGCGGCTGAACGTGGCCGACGTGATGACGCGCGCGGCGGTGGCGATAGACGGCGCGCTGCCGGCGGCGGACGCCTGGCGCCAATTCTTCGGCCCGCGCGGCCATAACGGCTATCCGGTGCTGCGCGACGGCAAGGTGGTGGGGGTGCTGCTGCGCCGGCGGCTGCAGGAGGCGGCGGCCAGCCGCCAGCCCTGCGTGGTGTGGGCGGAGCCGCTATCCGGCGATCAGGCGCTGCTGGCCGGCATGAGCGCGCGCCACGCGGCCGGGCGGATGGCGCAATTGGGCGTCGGCCGGCTGCCGGTGGTGGACGGCCCGGACAGCATGCGGCTGGTCGGCATCGTGTCGCTGGCCGATCTGCTGGCCAATAGCCACTTGCTGCTGCGCGAGGAAACGGTGCGCGAACGCCTGCGCTGACCGGCTTACTGCAGGTAAATGCCCTGGCGCGGGGCAGGCTCGTCCAGCAGCGGCAGGCCTTGCATCTCGCGCAGCGACGACTCGATGCCGTGGCACAGCGCGGCCAGCGGCAGGTCGTTGCCTTCGAAGCCGAACGGGTCTTCCAGCTCTTCCGCGATCTGCTCCAGCGCGAAATAGGTGTAGGAGATGAACACCGCGATCGGCGGCGTCAGCCAGCCTATGCTGCTGACCAGCCCCGCCGGCAGCAGCAGGCAGTACAGGGTGACGGTGCGGTTGAGCAGCACTCGGTATGTGAAGGGAATGGGCGTGGTGGCGATGCGCTCGCAGCCGCCCAGCACTTCCGACAGGGTATTCAGGCTGCGGTCCAGCGCCTGCCATTGCCGCTCGCTGAGCGCGCCTTCGCGCTGCAGGCGGGCGGCTTCCTCGCCCAGCCACAGCAGAATCAAAGCCGGGCGATAGCGGCCGGCGCGCACCCGCTGGAACACGTCGGCCGGCAGCAGCCTTTCCAGCGGCGCGTCGTCCTGCTGGCCGCGCACCTGTTCCTTCAAGGCGTAGGCGAAGGCGCAGCAGCCGTCGGCCACACGCCGGCTGTCCGGCCCGGCGCCGGTCAGCGAAATCATCTGCCGCGCCAGCGAGCGGCTGGCGATCACCAGGCTGCCCCACAGCTTGCGCGCTTCCCAGAAGCGGTCGTAACTCACCGAATTGCGAAAGCCCAGGAAGATGGCCAGCGACACCCCCAGCAGTGTGAAGGTGGGGATGCTCAGCGCCGAATCGGCCAGGCTGGTCAGCCACCAATGGCGAATGGAGGAGGCGAGGATGGCCAGCGCGAAAACCAGCAGCAACCGCGGCAGGATGCGCGGCAGCACCGAACCGTGCCAGACGAACAGCAGACGGAACCAGGAGGAGGTGTTGCGGACGATCATGGCGCGGGCTGCGGGGGGATGATGCTGAATGTTACACAATTATCCGCGTATTGACTGTATCGGCGCGTCCACGCCGCGTCAGGATTTGGCGGCGTCGCCGAAGGTCACCAGCGTGTCGTCCGGCCACTCGACCGCGTCCAGCGGCAGTGAATACAGGTATTCGCGCGGGTATGGCCAGGACGCGCCGTTTTGCGCGCCGCCGCCGTGCAGCCAGCCGGCTGGCAGCGTCAGCCTATGCTCGCCGTGCGCCAGCTGGATGGCGGCCAGCGGATGCTTGGCGATGAACAGGTAGCGCGCCGGCTGCGGCTGGCCGGTGGCGCGGGCCCATTGCAGCCGGTGCATCGCGTGCCATTGCGCCAGCAGGGCCAGCGAGGCGCCGCGCAGGCAATCGCCCATCTGTTCCAGGCAGTCGGCCTGGCGCGCCGGCGGCAGGCAATTGGCGCGCGGCTCCTGCGGATTGAGGCCGCTTTGCTGGTCCACCAGGCATTCCAGCCGCAAATCGCCCAGCCGGCGGCTGTGCGGCGGCAGGCCGGGGCTGCGGATGTCCGGCCGCCAGGCCAGCGGCCCGGCATGGTTGTCCGGCGCCGCCACGATGCTTTGGCCGTCGGACAGCGCGGTGGGGTTGAAGGTGGAGTCCGGCGTCAGCGGCAAGGGCATCTGGCCGGCCGGGCTTTTCAGCCACAGCGTCAACGCGCCGCCGCCGCCGTGCAGCACGCGAAAGCGCAGGCTGGCGCGCGGCGCCAGCTCGCGCTGCTGCTCGAACACCGCCACGCCGTGGTTGAACACCGCGGCGGGGCGGTTGGCGGCATGGGCGGCGTCGCTAGCGTCGGCGGCGCGAAGCGGCGCGCAGGCGAACGACAGCAGGGCGGCCGCCATCAGGATAAGGTTGGCGCGAGCGATGGGTTTCACGGAGCGTGTGCCATTCGGACATGGCTTGTAGTGGTGTGGAGCCATGATATCACAGCGGAATGACAGTTGATTTTCCGCTTGCCGAGCATGGCGAGCGGCAAGTTTGCGGCGTATGGTTATTTATTTGAAATAAAGAATGGATATGAAAAATGGCGAGCCTCATCGCCATGGCATGGCTGAATAAAGAGGGGGAATATAATATCCGCCCATTAAATAAGAGAAATGTAAAACCGCCATTACAAAGTTTGATTCGAATTAATAGCTGGTTTATAGTTTGCGCCATTATCCACAAAGCAAAGGTTCATCGTGAACAACGACGGCAGTAGTCGATCTTCGATCGCCACGCCGCTTTGCCGGATTCCGCAGAACTGATTTCTTCTGCCGCATCCTGCAAAGCCAGGATGCGGATGCCCATGGCCATCGGCCAGATCGCGCCCTTCCCGATTCCGCCCCTGCGGCGGCGACGCACCCAGGCCTCGCTGCGCCTATGTCGTGTCGTTATCTCGTTGTTCCTGAACATTAAATAATTTCCCTCGCTCCGGGCGCAGCGCCCGCGGCAGGGTTTCATTTCTACACCACACGGAGGCAGCGATGCCAGAAGAGCCAGAACCTCGACCGTGTCGGCCCGCGCGCCCAGCCGCCTGATCCCGCCTTTTCGGCGGCCGGCGCAGCGCCCGGCCGACCCCGCCCATTCAGTTTGCGCAATGCCTGATGCATGGCTGCTTTTGAATTTCCATTCAATGGCCTGGCATCGGTTTTTAATTGGCTTGTCGACTGATAAAACCACCCCGTATTCAATATTGCGGAAGAAATAAACATCGCCAGCGCGAATAGGGCGATGCGGCTTGTCGCGCCTCATTCATTGCGGCAAGCATTTCTTCCCCCGGCGCGCCGGTGTTATCGGCCGCGCCGCGGACATTCGCACAGGACCAAGCGATGAACCAGGAACAACTGCAAGTATCGATCCGCGCCCAGCTGCGCGCTTTTGACGACCAGGCTTTCGACCGGCTGACCCGCGCGCTGCCGCTGGCCGACGTGGTGGAGGCGCTGGGTGCGCATCCGCCGGAGGCGGTGTCGCGCTTGCTGCAGGCGATGCGGCCCAAGCTGGCCGCCGACGTGCTGGCGCTGCTGCCGGCCGAGCAGCAGGACGAGCTGCTGCAGCGGCTGCCGCAGCCGGCGGTGGTGGCGGTGTTCGAGCGCCTGCCGTCCGACCTGCGCGCCGACCTCTACAAGCGGCTGAGCCAGAACGAGCAAAGCCGGCTGCTGCCGGCGCTGGGGCGGATGGTGCGCGACGACATTCTCAAGCTGGCCAGCTATGGCGAGGACACGGTGGGTTCGGTCACCAGCTCCGACTACGCCGCCATCTCGCCGCAGCTGACCGCGGCGGAGGCGATGGCCGCGCTGCGCGCCGGCGACCGGCAGCAGATCGAGGTGATCTACATCGTCGGCCACGAGCACCAGCTGCTGGGCACGCTGCCGCTGCGCGAGCTGGTGCTGGCGCCGCTGGAAACCAGCGTGGCCGAGCTGATGCAGCACAATCCGGCCTACGCCGAGGCCGGCTGGGCGCGCCACCGCGCCGCCGACCTGATCCGCCATTACGAGCTGCTGGCGCTGCCGGTGCTGGACGAGGCGCAGCGGATGATAGGCATCGTCACCATCGACGACGCGATGGACATCGAGCGCGAGGACGACACCGGCCGGCTGGCCAGCTTCGGCGGCGCCGCGCCGCTGGACAAGGGCAATCTGGACGTGGTGCATTCCAGCGTCCGGCGCATGTTCTCGGTGCGGGTGTTCTGGCTGCTGATCCTGACGGTGTTCGGCGCCATCACCAGCACCTTCGTCGCCCAGCAGGAAGAGCTGCTGAGCAATGTGGTGATTCTGGCCGCCTTCATCGCGCCCATCGTCGACATGGGCGGCAACGCCGGCAGCCAGTCGGCCACGCTGGTGATCCGCTCGATGGCGCTGGGCCAGCTCAAGCTGAACTGGCGCGACGTCGCCTTCGTCATCCGGCGCGAACTGCCGGTGGCGGCGGCGCTGGGCGTGGCGGTGGCGCTGCTGGACATGGTGCTGTCGCACTTCAGCAAGGGCGTCGGCGCCGACATCCTGCTGGTGGTGGGCCTGAGCATGATGCTGTGCACGCTGGCCGGCGGCGTGATCGGCGCGATGCTGCCCTTCCTGGCCAAGCGCCTGGGCACCGACCCGGCCACGCTCAGCTCGCCGCTGATCACCTCCATCATGGACATGCTGGGCGTGTTCATCTACTTCGGCTTGGCCTACGCCTTCCTGGGCCACCTGCTGGCCTGATAAACCGGGCTCCAGGCCATCCCGCCCCGGATGGCCTCTTTGGCGCGCTCAATCCCAATTGAGCGCGCCTTTTTTCCATTCGTAGACAAAGCCCACGGTGAGGATGGCGAGGAACACCGCCATCGCGCCCAGGCCGAACAGGCCCAGCCCGTCTTTCAGCGTCACCGCCCACGGAATCATGAAGGCCACTTCCAGATCGAACAGGATGAATAGGATGGCCACCAGGTAGTAGCGGACGTCGAAGCGCATCCGCGCGTCCTCAAACGCGGCAAAGCCGCATTCGTACGGCGACAATTTTTCCGCATCCGGCCGGTTGGGGCCCAGCAGCTTGCCCAGCAGCAGCGGCACGACGCCGACCAGCAGGCCGATCAGAATGAACAACAGGATGGGGAAGTAGTTTTGCAGCATGTGGCGGCTTTCCTGCGCAAGATGGCGAAACAGGAATAGACCGCCGCCGGCCGCCGAGTGCCGGCGCAAACGGTAAAAGTTTGGTAAAACCCGCGGGGCATGGCCCGCCTGGCCATAACAAAGGCCATCCTGCTGGGATGGCCTGAGTTGATGTTGTCGCGCAGAGCGCTGGCAATCTGGCGTCGCTGCCGCCTGTCGTCTCGCAGTGTGACCGTTGCCGGAGTCCTGGCCGGAATAGCGGTCTGGTGGGTGCTGCGGATGGCGGTGTGGCGCGGCGCAACCAATCAAAGTGCGGGATCGGAAGGTTCGCCTGAGTTTGCCGCTATGCATCGCTCCATGGTGAGATGATCGGGACTGCTTGTGCCTTATATCGGTCTTTTATAGCTGGCCTAAATAGCTGTTTTCGTTATTTTTTGTTACGGCTGGTACGCTTCTTGTCTGGCCGCTTGGCCTTTGTCCAGCTGGCCATGCTGCCACGCCGCCATCCTTCCGGTTTCCCTGCGCTGCTGTTACGGTTATGCCGTCGTCAAAATGCGAATGGGAGCGAATGTGAAATCGATACTGGCTTTGGCCTGCCTGCAACTGTCGCTGGCGCTGCTGCCGCTGGGCGCGCGGGCGGAAGCGCCGCTGGGCGCGGCGCAGCAAAAGACGAATTACCAGGCGGCGCGCGCTTATTACCAGCAGCTGCTGGCCGACAAGGGACGGGTGGCCGAACTGGGCATGCTGATGAACATGCTGCCCAAGGGCGGCGATCTGCATCACCACTACACCGGCGCGCTGTACGCCGAAACCTATCTGGACTGGGTGGACAAGCAGAAGTACTGCGTCTACCAGGCCACGCTGAGAATAGAAACCAAGCCGGAGCAGGCGCAGCCGGGCGCGCCCTGCCTGAGCGGCAGCCAGATCAAGGACGACAACGCGCTGTACCGCAAGTTGCTGACGCTTTGGTCGGACAAGGATTTCGACAACCACAGCCATGACCAGCCGCCGCCGGACAAGCAGTTTTTCGATACCTTCGGCTATTTCGGCGGCGTTTCCGGCTATTCGCCGCGCGAAGGCCTGCAACTGCTGAAAACGCGGGCCAAGGCGGAAAACCTGCAATATCTGGAAACCATGCTGCGCGGCGCGCCGTCCGGCAACAGCGCGCTGGCCGCCAATCTGGACAGCCTGGCCCCGGACGCCGCCCCGGCCGCCATCGAGCAGGCGCTGGGCCTGGCCGCGGCGGCGCTGGCGGCCGACGCCTCCACCGCCGAGCAAGTCCAGCGTTACCGGCAGGATCTGGCCGGCTTCGCCCAGGGCATGGACGACGACGACTTCACGCTGCGCTTCCAGACCTATGTCTCGCGCAACAACAAGCCGTCGGCCACCTTCGCCGGCCTCTACGCCGGCTTCGCCGCCGCGCACGACAACCCGCTGGTGGTGGGGCTGAACATCGTCGGCCCGGAAAACGGCATTGTGGCGATGCGCGATTACGCGCTGCACATGCGCATGATCCATTTCCTCAAACAGCGCTTTCCCGATGTGAAGCTGGCGCTGCACGCCGGCGAGCTGGTGCTGGGCATGGTGCCGCCGGAGGGCCTGCGCGACCATATCCGGCTGGCGGTGGAGCTGGCTGGCGCGCAGCGGATAGGCCACGGCATTGACGTCGGCCACGAAAGCCGGCCGGACAGCCTGCTGAACGAGATGCGCCGCCGCGACGTGGCGGTGGAAATCAACCTCACCAGCAACCAGTTCATCCTGGGCGTGCAGGGCGCCGCGCATCCCATCCTGCTGTACCGCAAGTACGGCGTGCCGTTCGTGATCTCCACCGACGACGAAGGCGTGTCGCGCAGCGACATCAGCAATGAATACCTGCTGTACGTCAGCCGCTACCAGCCCTCGTACGACGAACTGAAGCGCACCGTCTACAACAGCATCCGCTATGCTTTCCTCAGCCCGGCGGACAAGGCGCGACAACGGCAGCGGCTGGACCAGCGCTTCGCCCAGTTCGAGGCGCGGGCGGCGGCCTTGCGCAAGATGGGGCGCTGACGCGGCGGTGGGCCGCCCCGCCTGTTTGAGCGGGGAGGCGGCGGGGGAATCAGCGCGGCGGGAGCCGGCTGATTTCCATCACGCCGCCGATCTCGCTGTAATAGAAAAAGTCTGACTCATTGTCTTTCAGCCAGGCAATGCCGGCGCGAACGCGCTTGGGCACCTGGCAAAACAGATCGTCGCCATTGCTGGCGCATTGCGCCGCCGCGCTGCCCGCCGCCGGCCATCCCATTTTTTGCCAGAAAACGGCCCGTTCCTCTGCCGATAAGCTGTGCAGCAATACAGGCGCGGTCCCGGCATTGCCGCTCAACGCGAGTCCATCGCCAACCTTGCGTATGTTCCAGACGGGTTCGCCAGCTTGCGCGGTGTATTCGTGGCCGTATACGCCGGCCGGAAAGTCCTGAGCCTGGACGAAGCCGCAGCACAGCAGCAGGAAGGTGGCGATGAGGGGTTTCATGGGCGGCGCCGCTTGATGTGAAACGGCGGATTATGACGATAAACAGGCCGACGGGCCATGGGCGGCGTGACGCAGCCGCGCTGTGAATGGGGCTCGTTGCCGTGGCGTCAGCAAGCGTAGGGTGCATACCCGGCTAGAAACCTGCCGATGCAGCCGCCTTTCCCGCGTGGCATTGCGCCGTCTCCAAGCTTCGCCAAAACCAAAACAGCCAGCCCATTGAAGCGGGCTGGCTGTTGTGTTTACGAGGCGGGGTTTAGAGCACGCGGGTAAGCAGCGTTAGCGACTCATGCATGCGCTTGTCCAGCGGCGACAGCAACTCCGTGATGCGGCTGGATGGCAGGCGCACATCATCTCCCAGGCAAGCCAGCAAATCGATCACGGATTGCAAGCCCAACTGGCCATGGGACAGGTGGCAAATGGACTCCACCACCGCCTGCTCGATGTCGTGGCACAAATGCGCGACGCGCGCGGCCGGCTCTCTAACCATGGATTGATCCTGGCCGGCCAATTGCGCCTGCAAGGCGGCAAAGGCTTCGTGCAGCCGGGTCATCGCCAGCAGGCTGGGCGGATGCGTGGGGGCTTGGTTGTGCAGCAGCCAGCGGCTGCGGGCGGGATGACGGTTCTTCAGGGAAAGCGCGAGGTGCGACGGACTGCGGGTGATGCAAGGCATGGCAAAACCCTCCTGGATAGGTGCTTAACCCTGCCAACCCCAACGCCAAGTAGGGGTGGCAGGCACATGGCGGGATTGGCGTACCGATCCAGGAGCGGCACATCATAGATGCTCCCACCATGGCCCGCCATAGAGGACGTGCAATGGTGTACGGACGCGACAAGGCTCAGCCTTGCACAGAAGTCCGCCTGAATGCGGGACGCCAATCCCGGTGCCGCTATTGAACGGCACGATTGAGATTATCCGGCTGGAAGGCTTGCCAGGCAAGCAGTTGGGGCAGGAATAGGGCTGTGCTTTGAGGCAGTACGTAGAGTCCGCTGCGCGGATGATGATTTTCATAGCCGGGACTGCCCGGCGGCAGGGAGGGATATTTACCCGGATGTGCCACCGCCAAATATCCTAGTCTGGCTTTGGGCGCCCGCGGGGGGCCAAGGCTCGAGGTGAGGCTGAACTCGCCCTGCGCAAACATCGCGGGACAGAGTCTCTCTCGAAAACATTACTCAAGCAATTGAAATTGTTGGATTATTTCTAATTTTAAAAATTAAATACCAACAAATGTACCAACATTGATGCGCCTTTGGTCAAAGTCAGCTTGATTGGACTCAAGACGGTGTGAAGGTCGGTAGTCTTTGAAAGGATAGAATTAGTTCTCTAATGTATTGAATTTATTTAGTTTAATTTTTGAAAGCTATTCCATGGCCCTCGACAGGAATCAACTTAAAATTACAAACAATTGAATTGATTTATATTTTATTTATTTTTGTTAAATACCTCTTATGTACCCCAAGGGTTTAGCCTTGGTGACGGTAGGCTAACAAAAGCTCTGCTGTCTTGATGAGTTTATTGACCATAATCAAGTCAAGGTACTGTCTTCGTCGAGGTGATTTGTCTCAGTTCCTTAGTAGATTCATTTAATTTTGAATGCGTATTTTTAAATTTTTCCCATTACTATTTTAATCTAGTTTGGATGAGTAAGTTTAAATATTTATACGCGAATAAAATAAACTTTATAATTTTTTATACTTAGCTCTTTAAATAATCTTGCAAGACTACATTTTGCAAATAAAGGCAAGTTGTTAATATCTCTTCCCATTGAGACTAAGCAAAGTGTGTAGTCAAATGATTGCGGTTTGTCTTTTAGCCATTCGGTCCCAAGTTCTGGGTATTTCTGTTCTACCTTCTCGGCTAGTTTTTTTCTAAAAAAATCATCAAGACTGAAAAAAAGATCAACTGTTCTGTTGACTTGCTCGCTAAGATGGCTGCAGTGATTTGATGCACCTATGTTTTTGACAAAAAAAAGTGTTTTCGATTGCATGTCCAATATGTCGCAAAACTCAAATTGAGATTTTTTGTCTCCGACGAAAATATTTTTAGCATCAAAGCTGTAAACTCCTTTGCTTGGATTAGAGCAAAGTTCATTGTAATCTTTTTCGCACTCATTCCCCCATTCTCTTAGTGGGTGGTTTTCAATGGCTGGTATTTTCTCAATTTCACGATTGATTCTTTTTATGAAATCATCAGATGCTTCATACCATTTTCCACCTGAGAGAATGTAGCTTCTATTTTTTCCATTATTTTCTAGGCAAGTTTCAAATGCAATGCATTCATATAAAGTACATTTTGATATTTCCTTATTCTCAGAGTTGAAAATGTGCACGGTTGTATGGTTAGCGTTGTCAATGTTGGCCTTTTTTCCTTTGCTACTTAACATACTTAGCCAGCTTTGTATTGTTAAATAGTAATTAGTGGGGTGAGTATGTTTCCCCTTCTTTCTTAGTGGCCCTATGTAATAACCACTTGGAGTTAATGATTCACTACGTTTCATTGTTGGCACTGTTAAGATTATTTTTTTTACAGCGTCAGCATCTTGAATCTCATTGTCTAATATCTCATCAAGTTTTTTTGTGATTTCATTGTCTTTTATAATGGTTAAGTTATCTAGTTCTGGCCATCTTTCCTTGTAGTCTTTAGACTCTTCAAGTTCGAAAATCAAGTTAAGAGCATCCGTTATTTCTGAAAAATCAATTGTCACTTTTAAAGATGCTCCTCCTTTAATTGAGTGACCTAGGATTTCTGCTATATTTTTTTCTGGCTGCCCTTCTATTGAATAAACTAAATCTCGATCCGCCGCAATGTCAAATGTCGCAAAATCAGTTGGTACTGGTGCTCGTTCATTGGATGAGTGCCAGGCAGCAAAAACTTGCTCTGCTTTTAGTTCGCAAAGCTTGTTGCGCGTGATTGCATTCAAGGTAACTCTTTTCCCAAAATCCGGTTCTGCCCAATTTGGTTTTATTGAAGACCAAGCATGACCAAATGTAATTGCATAGAATTTTAATTTGTAATGAAGAAATATTATCCCTCCTGGATGTTGTCCTTTTAATTCAAATGAATCATCTTTTAGAATTGTTTGTATTATTAAAACCCATTCAGGTGTTTCCGGAGCTGATGGCATTGGGAAAAAGTATCCGGAAAATGGAAGTTTTTCTGAAAGTTGTATTCCATTGTGGGGTGGGAATTTTTTCTCTATATCTGATTTATATCTATCTTTTAGAAGATATATTGTCACCTCTCTGCGGAATTTTTTATTAATAAGTGAGTTTCTCAAGGTGATCTCCTTTACTTCATATTATTCAAATAATAGCTGCCTTTGTGTGATTTTCAAGAGATTAAAATTGATATAAAGATTGAAGAAAGCTATTTTATATAATTTTTAGCTGTAAACGATTTGCTTTAAGAGTCGCGGTGAATATATTGAAATGATGAGTAAGGGAGATTTTAATTTTTCTAATGGTTTAATTAAAGCATATAAATTAATCTAAATTTATCTAAGCCTGATCGGAAAGCTGTTTTTGTTAAATTTCAACATCTATTATGAATTTAAAAAATGATAATCTAAAATGATATGGCTGTTTGTCATTGAGAAGTTTTTATGAAAGGAATGGTGCGAAATGAAAGAGCCTGGACTGGATGGCCGTCATAGAGATAAAGATGGAAAGATTCAACAAAAGCGGAGTGATACATTAAATAAAAACTTGCCAAAGCCAGGGCCGTAGATACCGTCTTTCACGTCAAGCGGCTCTTGCGTAGTCGGCCCGGTAAGGTTGGCGTGTTTTCAGCACGCCAAAGCACAGATGGACAAGCTTGCGCATAGCTGCTCCCAGGGCGGACATTTTCGTCTTGCCCCGCGCTAATAATCGGTGATACAGCGCCTTAACATGTGGGTTGTATCGTATGGCGACCACTGCTGCCATATACAGCACGGCTCGAAGGCGCGCTGGCCCAGCTTTGGATAGGTGAGCTCGGCCCAAGAGCGAACTGCCTGATTGACGTTCCACTGGCACCAAACCGAGATATGCGGCCAATTGCTCGGCGCTGACGAAATGATGGGTATGCATGATGGCCAGAAGATTGCTGCCCGACTGCGGGCCAATGGCCGGAATGCTGCTCAACAGGGCCAGGTCCGCTTTCAATTCCGGGTGACGGTCAATATGGTCGTCGATATCCTGCTGCAACTTGGCCAGTTGTGTTCCGATAAACGCAATCGACTCGATCAGCGACTGCTGAATCAGCTCTGGTGTATCGGTGGCTTCGGCTTTTTCTTGCCGATTCAGCTCACGGCGAAGATCCTGCTGCAGCGCCTCGCGCCGAGCCAGCAACGCCTGTAGCGCACGGGCTTGCCGGCTGGGAGGAATCCAGGCCATAGGTTGGAGCAAGGCTCCATAACGCGCCAGGACCAAACTATCTACGCCATCGGTCTTGGTTCGAATCGCCAAGCCTTTAGCGAAGTCGCGGATTTGCGCCGGGTTGATGATGGAAACGATCACACCGGCATCGCACAAGGCGATGGCTGCTTGTTCGTGATACACGCCGGTGCCTTCCATCACGGCATGAACCTGCCGGGGCTCCAGGCCTTGCTTGGTCAGCCATGACAACAGAGCATGAATGCCGGTTTTATCGTTGCTCACGCATTTGGCTTTGCGTTTGTTGGCGGCATCCAGCAAAAGAGTGCAGTCCAGTTTGGCTTTGGCTACGTCTATTCCGAGATAATGCATAAAGCGGGTCCTCACGGAAAATGCCTAATCGCCCATTTGCCTTGTGCATGCAGGGTCGAACCCTTGGCTACCGTTCAGTGTCGGATTTGGCGATGAGGTGGAGTCGAAGGCTTTATCTACGGCTCAAGGTCTGGCCTTAAGGTTGGGCCCAAGCTGCTTCGGCTCCAGGCAGTGGCGGCTCACCACTACCGATTGCAAGATACAAGGTTGGGCTGAGTAACACGAAGCCCAACGTTTACCGAGACAACCTAAGCACAGTGAGCGTTAGTTAACCGTAGCTGCTAGTGGATTGGGGCAGAGCACGAGCCGAGCTAGTAGATAGGTATGGCCTCGCTTGAGGCATGTCGGGCAGGGAAATGCGGGGGAGGGCAACATCTCAGCCCTGCCTAGGGGGAGGGGCCCCGGCCCGAAACAGACAACAAAAAACCGCGGGGCTTGCGCCGTGCGATTGTTTTGCGTTGCATGATGTCTTGTGGTGCCAGAGTCTCTATCGAAAAGTTTGATTAAATCATTGTTATTATTTATTTTTTAATGATGTGGGAAATGGGTCTATACGAAAAATATACACATTCTGAAATGGCAGCTTTCGACCAAAAGCAGTCATTATGCGGTGAACGGTTCGTTCAATGACTGTCGGTAAGCTTGAGTGGAACTTTATTGGGGTTCCTTATTTTTCCACCCGAGCATAGGGGCTTTGAACACACCACCGGTGGCTACTATGGCGTCCATTGCAGCCTGCGAAGGAAAATGCTCTGCATATTGACTCCATTTTGTTGCCAGGACGTGCTCTTCCCACCATTTTTTTGGGTCAAGCTGATTAACCTTGCCGTTGAAGACTGTTTTGAATTCGTAACCTTCTGAGCGAATAAGCTCGACTGCTTTGATCAGTGCATTTTCATAGTTCTCAGCAGAAACATAATAAAAAGCAATTGCTTCTAGCCAGTCAGATGGCATCTCAGTGTTAGCACCGCGGCACACAATTAGCGGACACTCGAATAGACTCAGGCCTTCAATGAGCAATGGATTGCAATTGGTTTTAATATCGCTCGCCATGTGTTCTGGCAGGGCTTCTAGAAACAGAATATCCAACGGAATAACGCCAGAGCATGCGCCTGCGATTTCATGCTTCTTGGCCTCAGTGATACCTTCAGCTGAAATTACAAACAATACTCGAATTGTTTGCTCGCTTTTGTACTTGACTCGAGCCAGGTATGCATTTTGTATGGCCGGAAAGCGTAATAGGCGGATGGCAAGCTCCATACGAAGGGCATTTACTCCTTGCCCCTGGATGTCGCCTACAATCTCAATTGCAGAGGTGTTTTGTTCAAGCGTTTGAACAGGCTTCTCGCCAAAAAATTTTCTAAACAATTCAGTTGCACTCAATTCTCATAGCGGTTATTTAACGTACCTATTTCCAAAGAAAACAGTTTGAGTCTAGATAACTCATTTAGCTATCCTAACCTCCCATGTGATGTCAGTTTTGGCTAAATCCTTAATCATTTTGGGTGACTTTCCCACTGGCTGCTTCTAGCCGGGAGCGGTCTAAAGCTAGTGGCTGCAGGCGACCCAAGTCGGTTGTTGCTGACCTGTAGACGCGGACGTTCAGGAACCTAAAAGGAAAAGGGCACTGTGTGGTGCTTTATCGCGCAGCATCCAGCGACAGGAGGGAGTGGCCTAATGCATCGGGAAACGGCTCAAATCGCCTCAAACTGAAGCCCTGACTCGCAAACATCGATACGCCACTCAAGAAAGCCCACCCGGGGCTCGCAAAGTAAGCGAATTGTTTTTTCTCCATCCATATCAGAAACGTTTTCGACTAGAACCACATCGCCTTTACATGGCCCGCGCTCGTTCAGCCAATCGGCACAAACAATTTTTGACTGATCTATTTCGATTACTTGGAGAGTCATGCCGATAGAAAGATTTGTCATAAAAAATCGCTAACAGTTTTTATACCGACACTGGGGTCCATATAACAGATGGAGTGGCTGCTTTCGAGTGCAGTCCAGAAGGGTGGCTTCTGGCCGCTAGCTGCCATCATTACCTTCATTTAACACGATTGTCTTCGACCCAATGGGGGAATGTACATGCCAATGAGAGCTAAGTTTTATATAAAGAACTCTTCTTGGGGAACGTCTAAATCCAGTGCCCCAAAGAAAAAAGTAACCTTTGCACCTCTCATGAATGGAAGTAGTTCAAGATCACCTTGAATGCTGTCATAGAGGGTTTGTGCGCTATGACAGGAAAAGACCGCCTCGGCATCTCCACCGTCAATTGCCATGTCATCTCCCAAATACTCTCTAACCCCGTTTTTCTCAAGAATTGGGCGTAACTTATTAATAAAATCGCTATAAGGAATAATGTCTCGGATACTGTGCGTAAAATATATAATAACGTGTTCCATCGAATGCCCCCAACTCTTGACCTTAATATTGTGCGGCTGCTTTTGGCCGTTAGCTATCGATTGTAAACCGCGTCTTCCCTGCCGCCCAGCCAGGCACACACACCTAAAATCCCCCCGAAACCGTGGATTTTACCCTAAGACCCGCTAACAAAACCCCTTGATGCCAGATAGGCCCAACCACATCTAGCGAGGATGAAACGAAAAGTCGTCAGTCAGAAGCTCTGGAAGTCTTTGCAGCTGCTACTTCCTCCGCCACCGCGCTCCCGCCAGGGTGGGCGGCCGCGGCTGGATGATTTTGCAGTCCTCAACGGCATCTTGTTTGTTCTCACCACCGGCATTCCTTGGGAGGACCTCCCGCAGGAACTCGGCTTTGGCAGTGGAATGACCTGTTGGCGAAGGCTGCGGGATTGGCAAGCGCAAGGCATTTGGGACCGCCTACACCTGGCTCTGCTGATACAACTGCGCCAACACGATCAAATTGATTGGAGCCGGGCCAGCATTGATGGGGCTAGCGTTGCCAGCCCCCGGGGGGCCAAGAGACCGGCCCCAACCCCACCGATCGAGGTAAATGCGGCAGCAAACGGCACATCATCGTAGATCGCCGAGGTTTGCCACTGGCACTGAGCATTACCGGCGCCAACCGGCACGACTCCATGGTCTTCGAAACTTTGGTCGATGCGATTCCTGCCGTTCCTGGTTTGCCAGGACGGCCCAGGCAAAAGCCTTACAAGCTGCATGCCGACAAAGGCTACGACTACCGTCGTTGCCGTGAACACCTGAGCCGACGCGGAATCTTGGTGCGAATTGCTCGTCGCGGGGTGGAAAGCAGCGAGAGACTAGGTCGCCATCGCTGGGTGGTAGAGCGTACCCATTCTTGGCTAGCTGGCTTCGGCAAATTGCGCATCCGCTTCGAGCGGCGGCTGGATACGCATTACGCCTTGCTCAAGCTGGCTTTCTCATTGATATGCCTGCGATTTATCGACAGGTTTTGTTAGCGGGTCTAAGCGCAGTGAGCGTTGGCAACCGTTGATGCTAGTAGATCGGGGCAGGGCGCGAGCCGCGCTAGTCGATAGGAATGGCTTCGATTGAGGCATGCCAGGTGGAATGCGGGGGGAAGGCAACATCTCAGCCCTGCCTAGGAGGAGGCTTCGGCCTAAGATAGACAACAAAAAACCGCAGGGCTTGCGCCGTGCGGTTGTTTTGCGTTGCATGATGTCTTGTGGTGCCCAGAGTCGGACTCGAACCGACACGCCTTGCGGCGGGGGATTTTGAATCCCCTGCGTCTACCAATTTCGCCATCCGGGCGACACCTGCGAGACACGGATATTAACCTTGCGCCAACGGCTTGTAAATAGTTGGCGCTCAGTCTTTTTTCAGTTTTAGCGCGTGGTCGTACAGCTGCTTGCGGTTGGCGCCGGTGATCTGGGCGGCCAGGGTGGCGGCCTGCTTGGTGGGCAGCTCCGCCGCCAGCAGCTGCAGCACGCGCAGCGCTTCGGCCGGCATGTCGTCTGCGCCGGGGGCTGCGGCCGGCGCGGCGTCCAGGATCAGCGCGATTTCGCCGCGCTGCTGGTTGCTGTCGGCCTTCACCCATTCCAGCAGTTCCGCCGCCGGCAGCGCGTGGAAGGTTTCAAAGGTTTTGGTCAGCTCGCGGGCTATCATCACCCGGCGTTCGCCGCCCAGTTCCGCCACGATGTCCTGCAGCGCGTCGACGATGCGGTGCGGCGCTTCGTAGCAGATGGTGAGGTGGGGCGCGTCCAGCCATTGCTGCAGCGTCTTGCGGCGCTCGCCGCTTTTGGGCGGCAAAAAGCCGTGAAACAGGAAGGTGGGGGCGGTGAAGCCGCTGGCGGACAGCGCGGCGATCACGGCGCTGGCGCCGGGCAGCGGGCGCACCGGGTGGCCGGCGGCGCGCACGGCTTCCACCAGCCGCGCGCCGGGGTCGGACACCGCCGGGGTGCCGGCGTCGGACACCTGGGCCACAATCTGGCCTTCGCCCAACCAGCGCACCACTTGTTCGGCCATGCCGCGCTCGTTGTGTTCGCGCAGGCTGACCAGGCGCTTGGCGCGGATGCCATATGCGGATAGCAACTGGCCGGTAACCCGCGTATCCTCGGCGCAGACGACGTCGGCCGCTTCGAAGACCGCCAGGGCGCGGGCGCTGATGTCGGCCAGATTTCCAATGGGCGTGGCCACCACATATAATGTGCCGCGACAGAAACTTTCCCTGGCAGCATCAAGCAGGTGGGCGAACGACGTATGCAAAGACTGACTCCGCTGTTGGTTGGCGTCTTGTTGACTTGGTTGGCGCCGGCGATGGCGCAAACCCCCGACTATATCATTCAAAGCAATAGCGCGCCGATCCGCGCGCTGAGCGCGCCGCCGGGCCAGACGCCGCGGCTGGCGCCGGCCCAACCCGTGGCGGCCGCGCCATTGGCGGCGCTAGCCAGCGCGCCGGCGGCCAGGAGCGCGGCCCGCGCCCGGGTGCGCATAGGCGTGATCTTGCCGATGGAATCGTCGGCGCTGGGCGAGGCCGCGGCGGTGGTGCGCAGCGGCGTGGAGGCGGCGGCGCAGGTGGAGCAGAACGCCGAGCTGGTGAGCGTGGACGCCACCACCGACAACGTGGTGCAGCGCTACCGCGCCGCGGTGGCCGACGGCGTCAACGTGGTGATCGGCCCGCTGTCGCGCGAGGCCATCGCCCAATTGGCGCCAGCGGTGACGGTGCCCACCATCGCGCTCAATTCGATCGACCGCCAGGCGGCGGCCAATCCCAAGCTGTTTTCGCTGTCGCTGGTGGTGGAGGGCGAAGCCCGCCAGCTGGCGCGGCTGATGCGCGACGACGGCCGCGTCAATCCGCTCCTGGTGGAGGGCGGCGACGCGTTGTCGCAGCGGCTGGCCAAGGCGTTTGCCGACGAATGGCGCGCGCTGACCGGCAAGGACGCGCAGCGCCGGCCGTTTGACGGCGGCAACCTGCCGGCGCTGCTGGAGGCCAGCGGCCAGGCCGATGCGCTGGCGCTTGCGCTGGACGCCGCCCAGGCGGCGAAGCTGAAGGCGGCGCTGACGCCGGACATGCCGGTGTACGGCACCTCGCAATTGAATATCGGCGGCAATCAGCCGGAGCTGGCCGGCGTGCGCTTCATCGACATGCCGTGGTTCCTGATGCCGGACCATCCGGCGGTGAAGCGCTACCCGCGCCCGGCCGCCGCGTTGACGCCGCAAACCGAGCGGCTGTACGCGCTGGGCATCGACGCCTACCGGCTGGCGGTGCAGATGGCGGCCGCCCGCCCCGGCGCGGTCATCCGCCTGGATGGCGTGACCGGCGACTTGAAGCTGGGGCGCGACCGGGTGTTCGAGCGCCAGCTGCCGGCCGGCGTGATGGGCGGCAACGCGCTGCGATGAACCAGGCCGGCCGCGAAGCCGAAGACCGCGCGCTGGCGCTGCTGCAGGCCCAGGGCCTGCAACTGGTGGCGCGCAACTGGCATTGCCGCGGCGGCGAGATCGACCTGATCATGCGCGAGGGCGCGTGCCTGGTGTTCATCGAAGTCCGCCATCGCGGCGGCAGCCGCTTCGGCAGCGCCGCCGACAGCATTACCCAGGCCAAGCAGCGGAAACTGCTGCTGGCCGCCGAGGTCTATCTAGCCAGCCACAAGATCGATGCGCCCTGCCGCTTTGACGCGGTGGTGAGCGTGGGCGGCGCCAAGCCGCAGTGGCTGAAGAACATTTTCACGCAGTAAGTTTGAGAGAAGGGATCCCCCAATGGATCTGATTGACCGGGTCAACGGCCATTTCCTGGAAAGCATCGCCGCCAAGCAGGAGGCGATGGAGCTGCTGTCGCCTGGCGTGGCGGCCGCCGCGGAGCGGATGGTGGCCTGCCTGATGAACGAGGGCAAGATTCTGGCTTGCGGCAATGGCGGTTCCGCCGCCGACGCCCAGCATTTCGCCGCCGAGATGGTGGGCCGTTTCGAGAAGGAGCGTCCGGGCCTGGCGGCGATTTCGCTGGCCACCGACACGTCGGCGCTCACCGCCATCGGCAACGATTACGATTTCGACATGGTGTTCTCCAAGCAGGTGCGGGCGCTGGGCCATACCAACGACCTGCTGCTGGCGATCTCCACTTCCGGCAACTCCGCCAACGTGATCGAGGCGATCTACGCCGCCCACGAGCGCGGCATGAGCGTGATCGCGCTCACCGGCAAGGACGGCGGCAAGATCACGGAAATCCTGTCGCCGGAAGATATTCATTTGAACGTGCCGTCGCTGCGCACCTGCCGGATCCAGGAAGTGCACATCCTGCTGATCCACGCGCTGTGCGACGCCATCGACTGCATGCTGTTGGGAGGGGAATGAAATGAAGCGTAGCGTATTCGCATGGTTGCTGGCCGCCGGTTGCGCCAGCGTGTTGAGCGGTTGCGTCGGCCTGGTGGCCGCGGGCGCAGCCGGCGGGGCGCTGGTGGCGTCCGACCGTCGCACCAGCGGCGCCTATGTCGACGATCAGGCGATCGAGCTGAAGTCCGGCGAGCAGATTGCCAGCCGCCTGCCGTCTTCCCACGTCAACCGCACCAGCTTCAACCGCGCGGTGCTGCTCACCGGCGAAGTGCCCAGCGATGAGGCGCGCCAGCAGGCCGAGCTGATCGTGCGCGGCATTCCCAATGTGCGCCGCGTCTACAACTACACGGTGGTGGCGCCGGTATCCGGTTTTTCCGAGCGCAGCAACGATACCTGGCTCACCAGCAAGGTGCGCGCGCGGCTGCTGGATGGCAAGGGCGTCAATCCCAACAACGTCAAGGTGGTGAGCGAGGCGGGCGTGGTTTACCTGCTGGGCCTGGTGACCCAGGGCGAGGGCGCCGAGGCGGCGCGGGTGGCCAGCGAAACCGCCGGCGTGCAGAAGGTGGTGACGCTGTTCGAATACATCCAGGATGTGACCCCGGCGCAGTAAGGCGGGGCAAGGGAAGCGGCGGTCCATGCGGGCCGCCGTTTTTTTTGCGGGGCGCATCGGCCCTGCTGCGTGATGAAACGAGAGAGAAAAATGAAAAACAAGCTGTTGTTGCCGCTGGCCTTGCTGCCGGTTTTGGCCTGGGCGGACTGCGGAGCCGGGGCGAAGACGGTGTTCGCCTGCACGACCAAGGCCGGCAAGAAGGTGGAGCTGTGCGATGCGGGCAAAACCATCCGCTATGCCTTCGGCAAGCCAGGCGCGCCGGAAATCGCGCTGAGCGTGGAGCGCAAGCGCGCGAGCACGGGGCAGTGGACTGGCGTGGGTTCGCCGTCCTATACCGTGAATGTGCCGAACGGCGATACGGTTTACACCGTTTTCTGGGGTGTTGACAGGAATGTCGAAAGCCTGCCGGTCGAGGCCGGCGTGCATGTGTATGTGAAAGAGAAGTGGGCGGCTACGGTGTATTGTTCCGGCAAAAAGCCGATTTTGCAGGAAATGGAAGACATCAAGCTGCCGGCTGAGGTGATCTAGCCGGACGGCAGGGCGGCCAGCAGGCCGCCCTTTTTCATACGGTGCTGGCCTGCGGCACCAGCAGGTCGGCGCACAGCACGTGCATGTATTCGTCGATCTCTATCGCCATCGACATCGTCACGCAGGAGCGCGGGTCGGTCATCGACAGGTAGGGCTCGCTCATGTACAGCACGCCGGGCTGGTCCACCGCGTGCTGGAAATAGCTGCGGCGCGACCACACCGCGCCGGTGGTGTCGGCCAGCGGCGCGTAGCGCGGGTCGGTGGCGGCGGTGGACTGGCGGCTGTTGAGGTTGCGGCCTATCTGCCGGCCCTCGCTGTCCAGCAGGAAGCAGCGGATCACGTCCGGCAGGCTGAGCATGGGTTTGGCGGCCAGGTCGAACGGGGTGCCCTGCATCAGCGAGATGGCGCTTTGCACGAAGCATTGCCGCGCCAGCTCGATCTGGCGGCGGGTGAGCTTGCGCTTGAGCAGCGCGTGCGCCATCAGTTCGTCCCAGCGTTCGTCCAGCTTGGGGGTGATGATCTCGTCGCTGGTAGGCTGCTCGGCCGGGTGGGCGATGAAGTAGCCCTGGATCAGGTCGCAGCCGGAATCCATCGCCACCAGCACGTCGCGTTCGGTTTCTATGCCTTCCACCACCACCATCGCACCAATCTCGTGCATCAGCCGCACCAGCCTGGTCAGCAGGCTGCGGCTGCGCGGCTGCTGGATGGCGTTGCGCAGCAGCTGGCGGTCGAATTTCACCAGGCTGGGCTCCAGCTGGCATACCCGCTCCAGGTTGGAGTGGCCGACGCCGAAGTCGTCGATGGCGATCATGAAGCCGTTGTTCTTCAGGATGTTGACGCCTTCGATCAGCGCCTCGTCCACTTCCAGCACGTGCTCCAGCACTTCCAGCACCACCTTGTGCGGCTCCAGGCCGGCCTGGCGGATGTTGTTGACCAGCGCCATCGCGCGGTCGGGGCGCGACAGCGAGGCGGCGTCGAGGTTGAGAAACAGCCAGCGCGGCTGATCGGACGGCAGCTGCAGAAAGCGCTGGATGTGCGCCTGGCAGACGGCCAGGTCCAGCTGGTGGCGCTTTTCCGGCGAGACGGCGGTGTAGAAGGCCTCGGCGGGGCTGAGCGCGACATCGCCCTGCTCGGCACGCAACAGCGCCTCCACGCCTATGCTGCGCCGATGCGCCAGGCTGTAGATGGGCTGAAAGTGGCTGCCGATTTTCAGGCCGGCGTGCTCGAATGCTGTCATGGCGATACTGCCTCCTTGTGTCCGGGCTCTGTTGGTCCGTATCCCCGCTGCTCAAGCAATCGGCATTCCAGTTTAGTGCATGGCCGTTAAAATAAAAAACGGGCCCCAGGGCCCGTCGTCAACGAGTGTTAAGCCGGCGGGAAAAACCACATCCCGCCGGGCCAGCCTCAGTCTTGCTGGATGCCTGCCACCAGCCACTTGCCGCCGGTGTTGCCATCCTTGATGTAGTGCCAGGTTTCGCCAAACGGCGCCAGCGGGGCGTTCACTTCTTCGCTGACCTGGCCGGAGAAGCGCACGCTGGCGATGTAGCGGCCGTTCTCGACGCTGGCGTCGGACAGCTGGCAGTCCAGCTGCGGGAAGTCGGCCACGGCGCCGTTGTCGGCGATGTCGCCGCGCAGCGCTTCGAACAGTTCCGGCGTCAAGTACTTGCGCACTTCCTCCAGGCTTTCCGGCGTGTTCAGGCTTTGCAGGTGCAGGAAGGTAGCCTTGGCCTGGCGCAGGAAGTTGGGGGTTTCGGTGCCGTCGGGCAGGCGCGCAGGCGCGCCGCCGGCCGGCGCCGCGCTGTTGAAGCCGCCGCCGAAGCCGCTGTTGCCGTTGTCAAGGCCGGAGCCGATCTTGGGCACGGCGTCGAAACCGCCGGCCTGGCTGTTCATGCCCTGCGGCATGCCGGCCGGTTGCGGCGCGTTGGCGGCCGGATTGCCCGCTTTGCGGCGGAAGAACATCATGCCGCCGACCAGGGCCAGGCCCAGCAGCGCCAGCATGCCCCAGGGCATGCCGCCTTTTTCCTGTTGGGCCGGGGCCGATTGCGCGGCCTGCTGGGCGGGTTGTTCGACCGGCGCGGCGTTTTGCTGCGCCGGAGCGGCCTGCTTCTCGTTGCCGGAAGAGCCGATCATGTAGCCGGCCGCGGCGCCGACGGCGCCGGCTGCCAGCGCGGTGCCGATGCCCGGGCCGGATTTCTGCGGCGCGGCCTGGGCCGGCGCGCCCGGACGCGGAGCCGGCGCGGCCATCGGTTGCGGCGCCGGGGTGCTGGGTTGATAGGTGCGGGTGGGGGCGGAGCGCTGCATGCCTGCGCTCTTGCCCTTGCCGAGGCGCGCGGCTTCGGCAAAGGGAGTGGCCAACACGGAAACCATGGTGAAGGCGAGTACGATCGTCTTCGCGCGAGTGGTCATGTTTTATTTTCCTGAGTGGTTTGAGTTGCCCGGGTATGACCGGGGAGATGCGAATTAGTTTTGGTTTTATTCAATAATTTCAAGCACCGTGGCGATGTCTTCGCGGATGCCGAAGCGGATATTGTAGCAATACAGCGACACGCCGTAGACGCGACCGGGGTCGTCCTGGTAAGCGGGCCGTGGGTCCTGCGCCAGCACTTGCTCCACCAGCAGCGCCAGATCGGGCGGCGCGGCCAGCGCGGCCAGCTGCCGCAGCGCCTGTTCGCTCCATCGCACCGTCAGCTGCGGCGGCGGGCCGTCGACGAAGCCGCCGCGGGCTTGTGGCCGCGATTCCACGAACGGAATATAAGGCTTGATGTCCACCACCGGCGTGCCGTCCAGCAGGTCGGCGCCGGCCAGATGCAGCCGCACGCCGTTGCCGCACTCCACGCCTGCCAGCTCCACCAGCGACAAGCCCAACGGATTGGGCCGATGGGTGGCGCGGCTGGCGAACACCCCCACCTTGGCGTTGCCGCCCAGGCGGGGCGGGCGCACCAGCGGTTGCCAGCCGCGCGCCATGGTCTGGTGGAAGATGAAGCTGATCCAGACATGGGAAAACTCGGACAAGCCGCGCACGCAGTCGGGGTGGTTGTAGGGCGGCAGCAATTCCAGGGTGACGCGGGCGGCGTTGACCAGCGACGGCTGGCGCGGGATGCCGAATTTTTCGCGGTAGGGCGAGCGGATCACGCCCACCGCTTCGAAAGCGTAAGTCATGCCCGGATTGTAGCATCCGCGGGCCGCGGCGCGGGGCGCGCGCCCCGCGGACTCAACCGATGAAGTGCTTGTTGTAGCGCGCGTTCAGCCGGCTCATCGGCAGCAGCATGAAGAAGTCGGCGCAGTTGAAGTCCGGGTCCCAGGCCGGCTCGCCGCAGACGTGGGCGCCGGCGCGCAGATAGCCCTTGATCAGCGGCGGCAGCGGCACCGGCGCGGTGTCGTCCACCACTCGGTCCAGCGGCAGCGGCAAGTGCGGAAACACCCGCCATTCCGCCGGCGCCAGGTATTGGCCCTCCAGCTGGCGATACAGGCTGACCGCCTGGTGGCCGCCGTCGGTCAGCGACACGCTGGCGCAGCCGGCCAGGTATTCGCCGCCTCGCTGGCTCACGTAGTCGGCCAGGCCCGACCACAGCAGCGCGATCACCGCGCCGGAGCGGAAGTCGCGGTGCACGCAGGAACGTCCCATTTCAATCAAGCCATCGCGCAGATGGGAAAGGCGGGACAGGTCGAATTCATGCTCGGAGTACAGGCGCGGCGCGCGGCGCGCGTTGGCGGGGGACAGCATTCGGTAGGTGCCGACCACCATGCCGCTGTTGTGGTCCTCGACGATCAGGTGGTCGCACAGCTCGTCGTATTCGTCGCAATCTATGCCCAAATCCCGCGACGCCAGTTCCGCGCCCATTTCGCCGGCGAAAATGTCGTAGCGCAGCTTCTGCGCGCGGCGGATGTCTTCGGCGCCGGCGGCCAGGCGCACGGCCAGCCGCGGTTTGCTTCTGCCTGCAAGCTGTTCATTTAGCAGCATGTTTTGCCCCCTGTGGTGATGAGCCACATGCTAGGGGGGCTGTTTGACGCGCTAATGTCCGCGCGATGACCTTGTGATGACCGTGGCTTGACGATAGCGTTACGCGCTTGGATTTATTGAAATCAAGGACTTATCAGCTAAACCGTTTTGGCGTAGAATAGGCCGTTTTTCCGCCAGATTTGCTCTTTCAGCCATGATTTATCCGACAAGCTTCGACGTGATAGTGGTGGGCGGCGGTCACGCCGGCACCGAGGCCGCGCTGGCCGCGGCGCGCATGGGGTGCGCCACCCTCCTTCTGACGCACAATATCGAGACCCTGGGTCAGATGTCGTGCAACCCGTCGATCGGCGGCATCGGCAAGGGCCATCTGGTGAAAGAGGTGGACGCGCTGGGCGGCGCGATGGCGCTGGCCACCGACATCGGCGGCATCCAGTTCCGCACGCTCAACGCCTCCAAAGGCCCGGCGGTGCGCGCCACCCGCGCGCAGGCCGACCGCATCCTGTACAAGGCCGCCATCCGCGAGATGCTGGAAAACCAGCCCAACCTGACGCTGTTCCAGCAGCCGGTGGACGACCTGTTGATGGACGGCGACCGCGTCGCCGGCGCCATCACCGCCATCGGCATCACCTTCCGCGCCAAGACCGTGGTGCTGACCGCCGGCACCTTCCTGTCCGGCAAGATCCACGTCGGCCTGGAAAACTACACCGGCGGCCGCGCCGGCGACCAGGCGGCCAGCACGCTGGGCGCGCGCCTGCGCGAATTGAACCTGCCGGTGGGCCGGCTCAAAACCGGCACGCCGCCGCGCATCGACGGCCGCAGCGTCGATTTTTCCGTGATGGAAGAGCAGCCGGGCGACACGCCGGAGCCGGTGTTCTCCTACCGCGGCAAGCGCGACATGCACCCCAAGCAGTTGCCGTGCTGGATCACCCACACCAACGAGCGCACCCACGACATCATCCGCAGCGGCTTCGACCGCAGCCCGATGTTCACCGGCGTGATCGAAGGCGTCGGCCCGCGCTATTGCCCGTCGATCGAAGACAAGATCAACCGTTTCGCCGACAAGGACAGCCACCAGGTGTTCCTGGAACCGGAAGGCCTGACCACCCACGAATTCTATCCGAACGGCATCTCCACCAGTCTGCCGTTCGACATCCAGCTGGCCGCCGTGCGCTCGATCCGCGGCATGGAAAACGCCCACATCCTGCGCCCCGGCTACGCCATCGAGTACGACTACTTCGACCCGCGCGGCCTGAAGGCCTCGCTGGAGACCAAGGCCATTCAGGGCCTGTTCTTCGCTGGCCAGATCAACGGCACCACCGGCTATGAAGAAGCCGCCGCCCAGGGCCTGCTGGCTGGCCTCAATGCCGGCTTGTACGTGCGTGAGCAAGCCGCCTGGTGCCCGCGCCGCGACGAGGGCTACCTCGGCGTGCTGGTCGACGACCTGATCACCAAGGGCGTGTCCGAGCCGTACCGCATGTTCACCAGCCGCGCCGAATTCCGCCTGCAGCTGCGCGAAGACAACGCCGACCTGCGCCTGACCGAAATGGGCCGCAAGCTGGGCCTGGTCGGCGATGCGCAATGGGACGCCTTCTGCCGCAAGCGCGATGCCGTCGAGGCGGAAAAGGCGCGGCTGGCGACTACCTGGCTGCATCCGTCCAAACTGCAGGCCCCGGACGCGCTGGCGAACGTGTTGGGCAAGCCCATCGAACGCGAATACACGCTGTCCGACCTGCTCAAGCGCCCCAATGTCGCCTACCGCGACCTGATGTCGGTGCCGGACGCCGCGGCCGGCGCGCCGGAGCTTGACGAGGTGGTTGCCGAGCAGGTGGAAATTCAGGTCAAATACCAGGGATACATCAACCGCCAGAACGAAGAGCTGGCGCGCCGCGACAATCTGGAAGACATCCGTCTGCCGGGCGACATCGACTACAGTCTGGTGAAGGGCCTGTCCAAGGAAGTGCAGCAGAAGCTGAACCAGCAGCGCCCGGAAACCATGGGCCAGGCTTCGCGCATCCAGGGCATCACCCCGGCCGCCGTCGCCCTGTTGATGGTGCACCTGAAGCGCGGCTTCACCGACGCCACGAAAACCGCATGACACAACATATCGCAGAATTGCAGCAAGGGCTGGCCGCGCTGGCCCTGGACTTCACTGAATCGCAGCAGGTTTTGCTGCAGCGCTACCTAGCGCTGCTAGTGAAATGGAACCAGACTTACAATCTCACCGCCATCCGCCAGGAAGAGCGGATGGTCAGCTATCATTTGCTGGACAGCCTGAGCCTGGTGCCGCACCTGGCCGGCGGCGCGCGCATGCTGGACGTCGGCTCCGGCGGCGGCATGCCGGGCATTCCCACCGCCATCGCGCGGCCGGATATGCAGGTGGTGCTGTTGGACTCTAACCACAAGAAAACCACCTTCCTGCGCCAGGTGGTGGTGGAATTGGGCCTGGCCAACGTCCAGGTGGTGACCGGCCGCGTCGAGGCCTATCAGCCGGAGCAGAAGTTCGATCGCATCACCAGCCGCGCGTTCTCGGAACTGGCCGAGTTCGTCAAGCTGACCCGCCACCTGATGGCTGAAGACGGCCAGTACGTGGCGATGAAGGGCGTGTATCCGTATGAGGAAATCGCCTTGCTGCCGCAAGGCGTGGCGGTTTCGGAGGTGCTGCCGGTAACGGTGCCGGGGCTGGACGCCGAACGCCATCTGGTGAGGATGGTGCTGCAATGAATCCACGCGTGATCGCGGTGGCCAATCAGAAGGGCGGGGTGGGCAAGACCACCACCGTCGTCAATCTGGCGGCCGGACTGGCCGAGCTGGGCAAGCGGGTGCTGATCGTCGATCTGGACCCGCAGGGCAACGCCACCATGGGCAGCGGCATCGCCAAGCAGTCGCTGGAGAAATCCGGCTACGACGTGCTGCTGGGCGAGGCCGGCGTGGAGGAGGCGCGCCAGGACGCCAAGGCGGGCGGCTACCACGTGCTGCCGGCCAATCGCGATCTGGGCGGCGCCGAGCTGGAGCTGGTCAACGAACTGGCGCGCGAGGCGCGGCTGAAGAACGCGCTGGCCGAGGTGGAGGACCAGTACGACTACGTGCTGATCGACTGCCCGCCGTCGCTGAACCTGCTGACCCTGAACGGCCTGGTAGCCGCGCACAGCGTGCTGATTCCGATGGTGTGCGAATACTACGCGCTGGAAGGCTTGTCCGACCTGGTGTCCACGCTGCGCAAGGTGCGGCTGGCGGTCAACCCCAAGATCGAGATCATGGGCTTGCTGCGCACCATGTTCGACGCCCGCAACAATCTGTCGCAACAAGTGTCGGCGCAGCTGGCGCGCCACTTCGGCGACAAGGTGTTCCAGACCGTCATCCCGCGCAATGTGCGCCTGGCCGAGGCGCCCAGCCACGGCTTGCCGGGGCTGGTCTACGATCGCAACTCGCGCGGCGCGCAGGCTTACCTGACGCTGGCGCAAGAGCTGATTGAACGACTAGAACCCGCAACCGCAACTCCCACCGTCTGACAATATGGCCAAACTCAAAGGATTGGGGCGCGGACTCGACGCGCTCCTGTCCACCGTCGACACGGTGGACGACAGACTGACTTCCCTTCCCATCGACAGCATCCGCCCCGGCAAATACCAGCCGCGCAGTTTCATGGACGAAACCGCGCTGGAGGAGCTGGCGGCTTCCATCCGCGTGCAGGGCATCATCCAGCCGCTGATCGTCCGCGATCTGGGCCTGGGCGACTACGAGCTGATCGCCGGCGAGCGCCGCTGGCGCGCGTCGCGCAAGGCCGGTCTCGTCGAAGTGCCGGTGGTGATCAAGAGCGTGCCCGACGAAGCGGCGCTGGCGATGGCGCTGATCGAGAACATCCAGCGCCAGGAGCTGGATCCGATCGAAGAGGCGCAGGGCATCAAGCGCCTGATCGACGAATTCGGCCTCACCCACGAGTCCGCCGCCGACGCGGTCGGCCGTTCGCGCAGCGCGGTGTCCAACCTGCTGCGCCTGTTGGTGCTGCCGCAACCGCTGCAGCAGATGATGCACGAAGGCCAACTGGAGATGGGCCACGCCCGCGCTTTGCTGTCTCTGCCCACCGTCGCGCAGCTGGAGCTGGCGCAGGAGGTGGTGCGCAAGGGGATGTCGGTGCGCGAGGTGGAGCGCCGAGTGCAACAGCATGATGCGCAAAAAACCACAGTTGCCGCGCAACAAAATCGCGTCGATCCCGATGTCGAGCGGCTGGAAAACCAGGTGTCGGAAGCGATAGGCGCCAAGGTCAGCATTCGTCATGCAAACGGCGGAAACGGCAGGCTGGTCATAGAATATGCCAGCCTGGACGAGCTGGACGCGCTGCTGGAGAAACTGCAGAAAAAACCTCAAAAATGAGAATGTTGCGCCGCAAAATAGGCCTGGCGGCGAAGTTGACGCAACTCAAGCGCAAAGCCTATAATCCAGCGGTTTTTTTGCACTGGCAGTCATGGTAAATCCGGAAGTGAGGCGCGTGCTGCGCCTGCAGGCCAGCCTGGTCGGGCTGGCAGTGCTGATTTCGCTGCTTGTCGGCGCCGGCAGCCTGGTGGTGGCAGTGTCCACCTTGCTGGGCGGGATCGTGGTGCTGGTGCCGGCCCTGGTGTACGCCAGGATCGCCTATGCCAAGCGGCATGTTCCTCCCGCGGCGTTGATCAAGGCGCATTTTCTGGCCGAAGCGGTAAAGTTTTGCCTGACCGTACTACTAAGTGGCGCGGTTTTGGCTGGTTTCAAGGATTTGTCCGTAGTCGGCTTTCTCGGTGGGTTCTTTGCCGCCATCTCCGGCTACGGTTTCGGGCTTCTAATCAAAAATTGAGAAAAGAGCGATGGCAAGCAACGCAACTGATTACATCAAGCACCACCTCACGTTCTGGAACTCGGACCCGTCGGCCGGCTTCTGGAGCCTGCACGTCGACACCTTCTCCATCTCCCTGCTGCTCGGCTTCCTGTTCGTAGGCGTGTTCGCCATGGTGGCGCGCCGCGCCAGCATCGAAGCGCCGGGCCGTCTGCAATTGTTCGTCGAGATGATCATCGAGCTGGTGCAGACCCAGGTGCGCGAAGTGTTCCACGGCAAGAGCAAGATGATCGCCCCGCTGGCGCTGACCATCTTCTGCTGGGTGTTCCTGATGAACTTCATGGACCTGTTCCCGGTGGATCTGTTCCCGATGGCCGCGCAATGGATCGGCTACACCTTCTTCGGCCTGGAGCCGCATCACGTGTACTTCCGCGTGGTGCCGTCCGCCGACGTGAACTCCACTTTCGCCATGTCGCTGTCGGTGCTGATCCTGATCGTCGGCTTCTCGATCAAGGCCAAGGGCCTGGGCGGCTGGGGCAAGGAACTGTTGACCGCGCCGTTCCACAGCTCCCACCCGGTGGGCGCCGTGATCCTGGCCCCGCTGAACTTCGCGTTCCAGCTGGTAGAGCTGGCCGCCAAGCCGATTTCGCTGTCTCTTCGTCTGTTCGGCAACCTGTACGCCGGCGAATTGATCTTCATCCTGATCGCGCTGCTGCCCTGGGGCCTGCAGTGGGTGCTGGGCGCGCCGTGGGCGATCTTCCACATCCTGATCATCACCCTGCAGGCCTTCGTGTTCATGATGCTGACCATCGTGTACCTGAGCCTGGCAGTGGAAGCGCACTGATTTACCTGTAGATTCACCATACTTTTTTACCAACCATCCTTGCTTTAAGTCTTAGGAGATACACAATGGAAGCACTCGTTTCTCAGATCCAGTCGATGACCGCTATCGCTGCAGCCCTGATCATTGGTCTGGGCGCTCTGGGCACCGCTATCGGTTTCGCCATTCTGGGCGGCAAGTTCCTCGAGTCCTCCGCTCGTCAGCCGGAAATGATCCCGGTTCTGCAAACCAAGCTGTTCATCATCGCCGGTCTGCTTGACGCGATCTCCATGATTGGTGTCGGTGTTGCCATGCTGTTCACCTTCAACAACCCGTTCCTGGCTGCCGCTCTGGCCGTTGTCAAGGCTGCCCACTAATCCGTCTGCCTACGGATACGTGTAAACGGTTGTTGTAGTCATACTCTGGAGGAAAACAAGCGTGGAATTCAACGTAACACTACTGGGCCAGGCGATCACGTTCGCCATCCTGGTATGGTTCACCATGAAGTTTGTTTGGCCTCCGCTTACCAACATGATGGATGAGCGGGCCAAGCGTATCGCTGATGGCTTGGCCGCTGCGGAACGCGGCAAGCAGGATCTGGAAGCGGCTGAAAAGCGCGTTGCGGACGAAATCCGCAAGGCCAAGCAGCAAGCTACCGAGATCGTGGTTGCAGCCGAGAAGCGCGCCAACCAGATCGTGGACGAAGCCAAGGACGCGGCCCGCACCGAAGGTGCCCGCATCGTGGCCGACGCCAAGTCGGAAATCGATCAGGAAGTGCTGCGCGCCAAGGAATCCCTGCGCGCGCAGGTGGCCGAACTGGCCGTCGCCGGCGCAGAGAAGATCCTGCGCAAGGAAATCGACGCCGCCAAGCACGCCGACCTGCTTGCCTCCATCAAAGCGGAGTTTTAATTAACTCATGGCAGAACTCATTACCGTCGCAAGGCCCTACGCCGAAGCGGTATACAGCCTGGCCACCGAACAGCGTAGCCTCGATCAGTGGTCGGATGCGCTGTCGTGGCTGGCTGCCATGGTGAACAACCCGGATCTGGCGCAGGTAGTCACCAATCCGAAACATACCGCACAAGAGGTTGAGGCGCTGATGCTGGATGTGCTCGGCGGCCGCGGCAACGAAGACGTGAAACGCTTCATCGCCGCGCTGATCGAGAACGCCCGTTTGACGCTGCTGCCGGAAATCGCCGCGCAGTTTGAACTGCTGAAGGCGCAATCGGAAGACATAGTGGACGCCCAGGTGGAGTCCGCTTTTGCCATGTCCGATGCACAACAAGCCGAACTGACCACCACGCTTTCCAAGAAGTACGGCAAGACCGTGCGTCTTGACGTGCGTGAAAACCCCGACCTGATTGGCGGGGTGCGTGTGCTGGTTGGCGACGATGTCATCGACGCTTCCGTGCGCGGCAAACTGCAAGCAATGGCAGCAAGCCTCAAGAATTAGGAGAGATCATGCAGTTGAACCCCTCTGAAATCAGCGATCTGATCAAGGCCAAGATCCAGAATCTGGCTGAAGGCGCTGAAGTTCGCACCAAGGGCACGGTTATCTCCGTGACCGACGGTATCGTCCGCATCCACGGCCTGGCCGACGTGATGCAGGGCGAAATGCTCGAATTTCCGGGCAACACCTTTGGCCTCGCGATGAACCTGGAGCGCGACTCTGTCGGCGCCGTGGTTCTGGGCGAGTACGAGCACATCTCCGAAGGCGACGAAGTCAAGTGCACCGGCCGCATTCTGGAAGTGCCGGTGGGTCCGGAGCTGATTGGCCGCGTGGTCAACGCTCTGGGTCAGCCTATCGACGGCAAAGGCCCGGTCAACGCCACGAAATCGTCCCCGATCGAAAAGATCGCTCCGGGCGTGATCGCGCGTCAATCGGTATCGCAGCCGATGCAGACCGGCCTGAAGTCGATCGACTCCATGGTTCCGGTTGGCCGCGGCCAGCGTGAGCTGATCATTGGCGACCGTCAGACCGGCAAGACCGCCGTGGCGCTGGACGCCATCATCAACCAGAAGGGCAATGGCGTCATCTGCATCTACGTAGCCGTAGGTCAGAAGGCTTCCTCCATCGCCAACGTGGTTCGCAAGCTGGAAGAGCACGGCGCGATGGGTCACACCATCATCGTGGCCGCCACCGCTTCCGAAGCCGCCGCCCTGCAGTTCATCGCTCCGTACTCCGGCTGCGCGATGGGCGAATACTTCCGCGACATCGGCGAAGACGCGCTGATCGTGTACGACGACCTGTCCAAGCAAGCCGTCGCCTACCGTCAGATCTCGCTGCTGCTGCGCCGTCCGCCGGGCCGCGAAGCCTATCCGGGCGACGTGTTCTACCTCCACTCCCGTCTGCTGGAGCGCGCCGCGCGCATCAACGAAGACGAAGTGGAGAAGCTGACTGGCGGCGCCGTGAAGGGCAAAACCGGTTCGCTGACCGCTCTGCCTATCATCGAAACCCAGGCTGGCGACGTTTCCGCGTTCGTTCCGACCAACGTGATTTCGATTACCGACGGCCAGATCTTCTTGGAAACCGACCTGTTCAACGCGGGCATCCGTCCGGCCATCAACGCCGGTATCTCGGTATCGCGCGTGGGCGGCGCCGCTCAGACCAAGGTGATCAAGAAGCTCGGCGGCGGTATCCGTCTGGCTCTGGCCCAGTACCGCGAGCTGGCTGCGTTCGCGCAGTTCGCTTCCGATCTGGACGAAGCCACCCGCAAGCAGCTGTCGCACGGCGAAGTGGTGACCGAACTGATGAAGCAGAAGCAGTTCTCCACCCTGTCGACCGCGGAAATGGCGCTGACCCTGTGGGCGGTGAACAAGGGCTCGTACGAAGACGTTCCGGTGAAGAAGGCCCTGGCCTTCGAAGCCGAGTTCCTGGCCAACGTGCGTGCCAACCACGCCGAAGTGCTGCAGGCCGTGAACGCTTCCGGTGATCTGTCTGCCGACAACGAGAAGGTACTGGCCAAGGCGATGGAATCGTTCAAGGCTGGCTACAGCTTCAACTGAGCCTTAGACGATAAGTCGTTGCTAAAGAAAGGTTCAGGATATGGCAGTCGGTAAAGAGATTCTCACCAAGATCCGCAGCGTGCAAAACACGCAGAAGATCACCCGCGCTATGCAGATGGTGTCGACCTCGAAGATGCGCAAAACGCAAGAGCGTATGCGCGCTGCCCGTCCTTACGCCGAGAAGGTGCGCACGGTTATGGCGCACCTCGCTCAGGCGAACGCGGAACTTGGTCACCCCTTGCTTGCCCGTCGCGAGACGATCAAGCGCGCCGGCATCATCCTGGTTTCCTCCGACAAGGGCCTATGCGGCGGCTTGAACGTGAACTCGTTCAAGCGCTTCTTCGCCAAGGTCAAGGAACTGCAGGATCAGAACGTCGAAATCGACGTTTGCTGCCTGGGCCAAAAAGGCCTGGGAGCTGCCCAGCGCGCTCGTCTGAACGTGGTGGCAAGCGCGGTTCATCTCGGCGATACGCCGAAGATGGAAAAACTGATTGGCCCGCTTACGGTTCTGTTCAAGCAGTACGCCGAAGGCGAACTGGACGCGGTCTACATCGTCTACTCCAGCTTCGTGAATACCATGAAGCAGGAGCCGGCACTCGAACAGCTGCTTCCGCTGACCCCGCACCACATGGTGGTGGAGCATTCGCACTCGTGGGATTACCTGTACGAGCCGGATGCGCCGACGCTGATGGAGTTCCTGGTGCGCCGTTATCTGGAATCGGTGGTGTACCAGGCTCTGGCCGAGAACATGGCTTCCGAGCAGGCCGCGCGGATGGTGGCGATGAAAGCCGCCACCGACAACGCGGGCAACACCATCAAGCAGCTGCGCCTGGTGTACAACAAGGCGCGTCAAGCGGCGATTACGACCGAGCTGTCGGAAATCGTGGCCGGTGCCGCGGCGGTGTAACCGTCAACGGAACTGTAAAAGTTTATTTTTAGGAAGCGATAATGAGCCAAGGCAAAATCGTACAAATCATTGGCGCGGTGATCGACGTGGAATTTCCGCGCGACGCCATGCCGAAGGTTTATGATGCCCTGAAGCTGGTAGACGCCGACCTGACGCTCGAAGTTCAGCAACAGCTGGGCGACGGCGTGGTCCGTACCATTGCGATGGGCAGCTCCGACGGTCTGAAGCGTGGCATGGCCGTAGCCAGCACCGGCGCACCGATTTCGGTGCCGGTTGGCGCCGCCACCCTCGGCCGCATCATGGACGTACTGGGCAACCCGGTGGACGAAGCCGGTCCGGTAGCGACCGAAGCGCGTCGCGCCATTCACCAAGCTGCGCCGAAGTTCGACGAACTGTCGGCCGCCTCCGACATCCTGGAAACCGGCATCAAGGTAATCGACCTGCTGTGCCCGTTCGCCAAGGGTGGCAAGGTAGGCCTGTTCGGCGGCGCCGGTGTGGGCAAGACCGTCAACATGATGGAATTGATCAACAACATCGCCAAGGCCCACTCGGGTCTGTCCGTGTTCGCTGGCGTGGGTGAGCGTACCCGTGAAGGTAACGACTTCTACCACGAAATGAAGGACTCCAACGTTCTGGACAAGGTAGCGATGGTGTACGGTCAGATGAACGAGCCGCCGGGCAACCGTCTGCGCGTGGCCCTGACCGGCCTGACCATGGCCGAGCATTTCCGCGACGAGAAGGACGAAAACGGCAAGGGCCGCGACGTTCTGTTGTTCGTGGACAACATCTACCGCTACACCCTGGCCGGTACCGAAGTGTCCGCTCTGCTGGGCCGTATGCCGTCCGCGGTGGGTTACCAGCCGACGCTGGCCGAGGAAATGGGCCGTCTGCAAGAACGTATTACCTCGACCAAGGATGGTTCCATTACCTCCATCCAGGCCGTATACGTCCCTGCGGATGACTTGACCGACCCGTCTCCGGCGACCACCTTCGCCCACTTGGACGCAACCGTGGTTCTGTCGCGCGACATCGCCTCGCTGGGTATCTACCCGGCCGTGGACCCGCTCGACTCCACCTCGCGCCAGCTGGACCCGCTGGTCGTAGGCGACGAGCACTACACCATCGCCCGCGGCGTGCAGTCCACCCTGCAGCGCTACAAGGAACTGCGCGACATCATCGCGATTCTGGGTATGGACGAACTGTCCGAGGAAGACAAACTGGTCGTGGCTCGCGCCCGTAAGATCCAGCGCTTCCTGTCCCAGCCGTTCCACGTAGCCGAAGTGTTTACCGGTTCCCCGGGCAAATACGTGCCGCTGCGCGAAACCATCAAGGGCTTCAAGGCCATTCTCGCTGGCGAATACGACCACCTGCCGGAACAAGCGTTCTACATGGTGGGTTCGATCGAAGAAGCTGCCGAGAAAGCCAAGACCCTTAACTAAGGAGAGGGCGGATGTCCAAGATGCGTGTGGAAGTGGTTAGCACCGAGCAACTCATCTTCTCCGGCGAGGCGGAATTCGTCGTCGCGCCGGCTACCGAAGGCGAGATCGGCGTCTACCCGCAACACGTGCCGCTCCTGACCCGTATCAAGCCTGGTGTCCTGCGCCTTCGCGTGCCGGACAGCAAGGAAGAAGTACTGGTGGCGGTGTCCGGCGGCATGATGGAAGTGCAGCCGAGCCTGATCACCGTGCTCGCCGATACGGCGATCCGCGGCGAGGATCTCGATGAGGCCCGCGCCAATGAGGCGAAACGCGCTGCCGAGGACGCCCTCAAGCACGCGACCGACGACATGAGCACGGCCAAAGCCCACGCCGCACTGGCGGTGGCGATTGCCGAGCTCAAGACGCTGGACTACCTCAAGAAGCGCGCTCACTGAATGCGCGAGATGTAATCGTGTATAGTGCAGGCTGCCACGCAAGTGGCAGCCTTTTTCCGTTTTTGGCCCAAGCAAAAAAATCATCATGGATAGTCTCAGCATCGTTATTCTTGCCGCCGGCAAAGGCAAGCGCATGTATTCCACTATGCCGAAAGTGCTGCACCCGATAGCGGGCGAGCCGATGCTGGCGCGGGTGATCCGCACCGCGCGCGGCCTCAATCCTTCCCGCCTGGTGGTGGTGTACGGCCACGGCGGCGACCAGGTGCGCGCCCGGATTCCGGACGCCGATATCGTCTGGGCCGAACAAACCGAACAACTCGGCACCGGCCATGCGTTGAAAATGGCCTTGCCCCACCTGCCGCAAGACGGCAAAACCCTGGTGTTGTACGGCGACGTGCCGCTGACCCGCGCCTCCACGCTGCAACGGCTGATCGACGCTGCCGGCAGCGGCATGGCGGTGCTGACCGACGTGCTGGCCGACGCCACCGGCTACGGCCGCATGCTGCGCGGCGCCGACGGCAAGCTCAAAGCCATCGTCGAGCACAAGGACTGCACGGCGGAGCAACTGGCCATCCGCGAGATCAACACCGGCATGATGGCGCTGCCGAACGCGCAATTGGCCGGCTGGCTGAACGCGCTGAACAACGGCAACGCCCAGGGCGAATACTATCTGACCGACGTGCTGGAGCTGGCGGTGAAAGACGGCGTGGCGGTGGAAAGCGCCAGCGTCGATGCCAGCTGGGAAGCCGCCGGCGTCAACAACAAGCTGCAGCTGGCCGAGCTGGAGCGCATCCTGCAGACCAACCAGGCGCGCGCCTTGCTGGAAGCCGGCGTGACGCTGGCCGATCCGGCGCGCATCGACATCCGCGGCGAGCTGAAACACGGCATGGACGTCAGCATCGACGTGGGCTGCGTGTTCGAAGGCGTGGTGGAGCTGGGCGACAAGGTGCTTATCGGCGCCAACTGCGTGCTGAAAAACGTCAAGATCGCCGCCGGCAGCCAGATCGCGCCGTTCTCGCATCTGGAAGACGCCACGGTAGGCGAGGAATGCCGGATCGGGCCGTACGCCCGCCTGCGTCCTGGCGCCGACCTGGCCGGCCATGTGCACATCGGCAACTTCGTCGAAGTGAAGAAGAGCAAGATCGGCGATGGCTCCAAGGTCAACCATCTGACCTATATCGGCGACGCGGAAATCGGCCGCAAGGTGAACGTCGGCGCCGGTTCCGTCACCTGCAACTACGATGGCGTCAACAAGTTCAAGACCGTGATCGGCGACGATGTATTCGTCGGCTCCGGCACCTTGATGGTGGCGCCGGTGACGCTGGAAGACGGCGCGACCATCGCCGCCGGCTCGGTGATCAACAAGACCGCCCCGGCCGGCGAGCTGACCGTGGCGCGCGCGCGCCAGGTGACGATTCCGGGCTGGAAGCGGCCGCAGAAAAAGTCCTGAGGCCTGACAGCGGCAATTGCCGCCATTCACTCACGCCGCAGCGCCCTGTTTCCCCCTCCCGGAACAGGGCGTTTTTCTTTGGACGCGATGTTCATGCTCGCTTGTGGGCGGCAAGGGGCGATGCGAGCGCTTCCCATGTTGGCAGCCGGTATTTGCGGCGGCCATATGCGTAATAAAGCGCCATGCTCAAGCCAAACAGCGCGCCGATGACCAGTGCGGCGACGGACAAAATCGGCAGGCTTGGCTGCGGCCACGCCAGTAGATGGCTCAACAGCCACATCAATCCGGCCCAGCTTGGGCCCAGAAATAAGCCTAACAGCAGAGCTGCCTGCCAGAACGGCAGGAAATGCGGCGGCGGGCAGTTCGCCTGCAAGCGCCATAGCAGCCGGAATAATGGCGGCGCATAGTTGGCTTTGCCGATCCCGGTCCGGGCCAGGATTTGCAGGGCCTGCTCTCGTTGGGAAGGTGTGGGCGAAGCGGGCTGGCCGAACATGGCGGGCTCCCTTTGCATGAGGTGAATAGGCAGGATTTTGATTTTTCGATGACGAATGAATTATGTCCAGATAGCTGAGACCGAGGAGGCAAGGTCTTGGAGAGCGGGCTTTAGGGACATCTTGTCTTTCATGCGATTGAGCGTTATCATGCAAAAACTTTCGAAACGAAACTTAATATGACGAAACGAAACACCCAGCAACGCCGCCATGCCATCGCGACCCTGGTGCAGGAGCGCGGCGAGGTCAGCGTGGAAGAGCTGACCCAGCGTTTCGCCACCTCCGAGGTCACCATCCGCAAGGACCTGGCGCTGCTGGAAACCGGCGGCCTGCTGCTGCGCCGCTATGGCGGCGCGGTGTCGTTGCCCAGCGAAATGGCGGCCGAGCCGGATGTCGGGCAGGTTTCGAAAAGAAAGCAGGCGATTGCCCGCGCGGCGGCGGAACGCATCCGCGACCACAACCGCGTGATCGTCGACAGCGGCACCACCACCAGCGCGATGATTCCGCTGCTGGGCAGCAAGCGCGGCCTGGTGGTGATGACCAACTCGCTGAATGTGGCCGGCCAACTGCGCGAGCTGGAGAACGAACCCATCCTGCTGATGACCGGCGGCACCTGGGACCCGCATTCGGAATCGTTCCAGGGCCAGATCGCCGAGCAGGCGCTGCGGTCCTACGATTTCGACCAGCTGTTCATCGGCGCCGACGGCATAGACCTCGCGCGCGGCACCACCACCTTCAACGAACTGGTGGGCCTGTCCCGCGTGATGGCCGAAGTGGCGCGCGAGGTGATCGTGATGGTGGAGTCGGAAAAGATAGGCCGCCGCATTCCCAATCTGGAGTTGCCGTGGGACAAGATCCACACCCTGGTGACCGACGACGGCCTGGCGCAGGACGCCAGAGACAAGATTCAAGCGAAGGGCGTGACGCTGATTTGCGCGCCCGCAGTTCAAGACAGCAGTGCAAGGAGAAAATAATGTGTGGCATCGTTGGCGCCATCGCCAAGCGTAATATCGTTCCCATCCTGGTGGATGGCCTGAAGCGTCTGGAATACCGCGGCTACGATTCGGCCGGCGTGGCCGTGCTGGCCGGCGACGAAATCCGCCGGGTGCGCCGCGTCGGCCGCGTCGCCGAAATGGAAAGCGCCGCCGCCGAGGAAAGCCTGCAAGGCCAGCTCGGCATCGGCCACACCCGCTGGGCCACCCACGGCGGCGTGACCGAATACAACGCCCATCCGCACATCTCCTTCGGCAAGATCGCTGTGGTGCACAACGGCATCATCGAAAACCACGAACAGCAGCGCCAGCGCCTGAAGGATCTGGGCTACGCCTTCGAATCGCAAACGGACACCGAAGTGATCGCCCATCTGGTGCATCATTACTATCAGGCCGGCGACAGCCTGTTCGACGCGGTGAAAAAGGCCACCCGCGAGCTGACCGGCGCTTACGCCATCGGCGTGATCGCGCTGGACCGCCCGGACGAACTGGTGTGCGCCCGCATGGGCTGCCCGCTGCTGGTGGGCCTGGGCGAAGGCGAAAACTTCATCGCCTCCGATGTCTCCGCCATCCTGTCCGCCACCCGCCGCGTGATCTTTCTGGAAGAGGGCGACATCGGCCACCTCACCCGCGACGGCGTCAAGCTGATCGACAAGTACGACCAGGCCATCGAGCGCCCGGTGCATCTGTCCGACGTGTCGCTGGCATCCCTTGAACTGGGCCCGTACAGCCACTTCATGCAGAAAGAAATCCACGAGCAGCCGAAGGCGCTGTCCGACACCATCGAAGCGGTGCAGGACTACGGCTTCAACCCCGAGCTGTTCGGCGATGCCGCCGCCGGCATCCTGCCGCAGCTGGAAGGCGTGAAAATCCTGGCCTGCGGCACCAGCTACTACGCCGGCCTCACCGCCAAATACTGGATCGAAAGCATCGCCGGCCTGCCGTGCGATGTGGAAATCGCCAGCGAATACCGCTACCGCGACGCCTTCGCCAACCCCAAGTACCTGATCGTCACCATCTCCCAGTCCGGCGAAACGCTGGACACCATGGAGGCGCTGAAGTACGCCAAAGAACTGGGCCACCAGTACGCGCTGTCCATCTGCAATGTGCGCGAATCCGCCATCCCGCGCGCCAGCGATCTGGTGTTCTACACCCGCGCCGGCGCCGAAATCGGCGTGGCCTCCACCAAGGCTTTCACCACCCAGCTGGTGGGCCTGTTCGCGCTGGCCGCCACCCTGGGCAAGACCCGCGGCCGCGTATCGGCTGAAATGGAAGCGCAATACCTGGACGAACTGCGCCACCTGCCGGGCAGCGTGCAGCATGCGCTGAATCTGGAGCCGCAGATCAAGGCCTGGTCCGAGCGCTTCGCCGCCAAGGACGACGCGTTGTTCCTCGGCCGCGGCCTGCATTACCCGATCGCGCTGGAAGGCGCGCTGAAACTGAAGGAAATCTCCTACATCCACGCCGAAGCCTACCCGGCCGGGGAACTCAAGCATGGCCCGCTGGCGCTGGTGGACGAAAACATGCCGGTGGTGGTGATCGCCCCCAACGACGCGTTGCTGGAAAAAGTGAAGTCGAACATGCAGGAAGTGCGCGCCCGCGGCGGCGAGCTGTTCGTGTTCGCCGACGCCGACAGCCACTTCAGCGAATCCGACGGCGTGCACGTGATCCGCACCCCGCGCCACGTCGGCATCCTCAGCCCCATCGTCCACACCATCCCGGTGCAGATGCTGGCCTACCATGTCGCGCTGTCGCGCGGCACGGATGTCGACAAGCCGCGGAACCTGGCGAAGTCGGTGACAGTGGAGTAAGCGCTGTATTTCAGCTTTGACTAGAGCGAATAAAGTCCGTCGGATCCGAATAAAGTTCGTCGGAGCCTGACAACAGAGAAGGGGCCGCTGGCCCCTTCTTCTTTAGTTATGTCATATCAATTCTTCAGATGTCCGCTTTTCGACCTAGGCGGACGGCGGCTGCAAGAAGAAAGAGGATGGTAGTAAAGACGCATGGTTCATATTCCAATGGTTGACCTAAGGCGATGCCATCGTATTCGCCGGCGCTGACAGTTTCTGTCAGTAGCCGGGATCCGGTGAATTTGGGCATAGCGTTTTTTGCCGATCGTATTGCGACGGGATGACTGCAATGCCTGCGCGCGCCGGGTCAGTCCATGATATCGAGCACGGGCAAGCCAGGTGGAGGAAGCGCGGCGAAGATATTCGCCATGCAGGATTGGCAAAAGAATATTTGCTCTAGATAATTGTCGCGGCTAGGAGCGAAAGGCCCGCGCAGCTGCGCTGGACGGCGCTGAAACGCCAGGCCTGCGCGCCGTTCGCGGATATCGGCGGCTCTCGCGGCATTGCCGCCAGGCTAGCTTCTTCCCATGCTGAAGCCGGAAAGCTTCAAGCCCCTCATTCTGAACAAGCAAGGATTCGACTATGCGTACCCAATACCTGCGGCTCGTCCGGCTCAGCGCGATCTACGACCTGATCGCCACGGCGGCCTTCGCCACCCCGTGGACATTCGCTGTCGTGCATGCGCTGCTGGGAAAGATTTCGCCTCTGCCGGCGTTTGCGCCCATCCACGTTCTGTTCGCCAATCTGCTGGGCAGCGTGGTGGTGGTTTGGTCGGTGCTGCGTTTGCGCCGGCCGGAGGCCGAGTTCGGCCTGTACGATGCTTTCGCCCGCGGCCTGTTTTTTGCCTGGCAGCTGTACTACCTGCTGGCGATGGACGGCGTCGCCATCGTTTGGGGATTTGCGGCGATGGAAGCGGCGTTTGGCCTGGCTCAGGGCTATGGCTACTGGCTGCTGCGCCAGGCCGAAAGCGGCAAGCCCAGCCGTTGCCGGGTGGCGCGGGCGTTGCGCGCGGCAGCCTGATGCGTTTTGTCCTTCTTGCGCGTGGCGGGGTTTGACGCGGGCGATGCCGCGCCGGCGCGGTGTCAGGGCGGGTCCAGATAGCGCTTTTTGACGCTGTCCATGAAGCCGTCGTTCCGCATGGCTTCCAGCGCGGCGTTCAGGCGGGACACGCGCCGGAACGGCGTTTGCGGATGGCAGGCCAGGTAGAGGTAGCTGGTGGAGAACACCGCCACCTGGCGCAGCGGGCCCAGGTGTTCGTGTTCAGCCAGATAGTGGGCGTGGTAGACGCCGGACGCCCAGAAGTCGATGTGGCCGGCTTGCAGCTTGCGCAGGTTCAGCACGTCGTCCGAAACGATGTCCAGCTTGTATCCCCGGTCTATCAGATACTGCGCCACCGCGTCGCCGCGATAGCCGCCGATGGCGTAGCCGCGCAGGCTGGCCATGTCCTGGGGGCCGGCCGGGCTGCGCGGGCCGGCGAAAACCGCCCAGTCGTTTTGCAGCAGCGGGCCGATCCAGACGAAGCGTTTTTCCCGCTCGGCGGTGCGGGTGGTGGCGAACAGGCAGGCGCGGGGATCGGTTTGCGCCAGCTGGTAGGCGCGCGCCCAGGGCAGCAGGTCGATGCGGTAGGCGATGCCGGCGCGGCGGAACATTTCCATCACCATTTCGCTGATGATGCCGGTGACGCCGCCGCGCTTGTCGGGCAGGTTGAATGGCGCGTCGTTTTCGGTCAGCAGCCAGACCGGCTCCGCCGCGGCGCTCGCCGGGCAGGCCAGCGCCAGCGCGGCCGCCACCATCGTTTTGAGCCAGGCCGCCACGCTTGTCACCGCCCATCCGCTGATCGCCACCGCTCAAGCATAGCAAAGCGGCGGCGGGCAGGCGGGACTCAGGCTTGGTGGAGCCGGTGCACGTCGTGGGTGGTGAAGGGCCGGTCCGGCGGCGGCATCTGCAGCCAGTCGGGGTGGCTGAGGCTGCGGCGGATATCGGATAGTCCGCTCTGCCAGTGTTCGCGCATGGTGCTGGCGCTGAACTGGTAGTCCTTGTAGTGGCCTTCGCAGGGTTTGTCCTGATAGATCAGGTGGATGACGTTGAACAGCCGGTCGCAGGCTTGCTGGGCGGCGCGTCGGTAGGCCGGCGCCTGCCGCTTCTCCTCCGGCACCAGTTCCAGCACTTCGCGCAGCATCTGGCGAAACTGCTGGGCTTCCTGCATATAGCCGGTGATCATCCGGGTGCGGCTGGAGAACTGGATGTCCTTCTGCCGCAGCGCCACCTTGGACAAGTCTTCCGGCAGCGCGCCGCGCGCGTTCCACAGGTCCACCTGGAACACCAGCGAATGCTTGCGCGGCTGGGCCGTCAGCACCTGCTGCAGCGGGGTGTTGGACACCATGCCGCCGTCCCAGTAGTGCTCGCCGTCTATCTCCACCGCTGGAAAGCCCGGCGGCAGCGCGCCGGAGGCCATGAAGTGCTCGGCGCGCAGCCTTTCGCGGGTGTTGTCGAAGTAGACGAAGTTGCCGCTTCTCACGTTCACCGCGCCCACCGACACCCGCATTTCGCCGCTGTCGTTGAGGCGGTCGAAATCCACCAGCTTTTCCAGCGTGCTCTTCAGCGGCGAGGTGTCGTAGAAACTGGCGTTGCCGGGGCGCAGCAGGCTGCCGGCGCCGACCAGCTTGCGCGGCACGAAGAAGCCGTTCTGGCCTTCGGTCAGCGCGCGCCAGGCTTCCCAGCCGTTGAACAGGCCCTGCAGCGACGGCGGCAGCGTCTGCCCCAGGTCCAGCAGATTGTGCGGGCTGGGCGGCAGCAGCGGCTGGCGGCTGATGGTGTTCCAGAACTGCTCCAGCTTGTCGGCGCGCGTTTCGGGCGGGTTGCCGGCGATGATGGCGGCGTTGAGGGCGCCGATGGAGATGCCGGCCACCCAGTTGGGGTGCAGGTTCGCCTCGGCCAGCCCCTGGTAGACGCCGGCCTGATAAGCGCCCAGCGCGCCGCCGCCTTGCAGCACCAGCGCCACCACCTGGTAGCGGTGGCCGGCGGGCAGGGCGGGGCTGTGGTGGATGCCGGCGTCGACGTGGCAGGCCGGGTTGAGCTTGGTTTGCGCCATGCCGGCCCCTTATTGCATGAACCAGCCGTGGCTGACCACGAAAGATTGTCCGGTCAGCGCGGCGCTGGGGAAGGCGGCCAGGAACAGCGCGGTCTGCGCCACATCGTCCACCGTGGTGAACACGCCGTCGACGGTATTGCCCAGCATCACGCGCTTGACGACTTCGTCCTCGCTGATGCCCAGCTCCTTCGCCTGTTCCGGAATCTGCTTGTCCACCAGCGGCGTGCGCACGAAGCCGGGGCAGATCACGTGCGAGCGCACATTGTAGGGCGCGCCTTCCTTGGCCAGCACCCGGGCCAGGCCCAAGAGCGCGTGCTTGGCAGCGACGTAGGCCGATTTCAGCGGCGAGGCCTCGTGCGAGTGCACCGATCCCATGTAGATCACCACGCCGCCTTGCTTGTCCTTGTACATGTGCTGCAGCGCGGCCTTGGTGGTGAGGAAGGCGCCGTCCACGTGGATGGCCTGCATCTTTTTCCAGTCGGCGAAGCTGTAGTTGACGATGGGATTGACGATCTGGATGCCGGCGTTGGACACCAGGATGTCCAGCCGGCCGAAGGCGTCCACCACCTGCTGGGTGCCCTGGTTGACCGCGTCCTCGTTGGTGACGTCCATCGCCACGCCGATTGCCTTGCCGCCGGCGGAGGCGATTTCGTCGGCGGTCTTGCGGGCGGCGTCCAGATTGATGTCGGCGATGGCCACCGCCGCGCCGGCCTTGGCGTACACAATGGCGATTTCCTTGCCTATGCCGCTGGCGGCTCCGGTGATCAGGGCGACTTTTCCGTTCAATTGCATGGCGTTTCTCCAGTGGATTCCGGGATGGATGCGGTATGGCGATACGGTGCTGCTGATGGCGCGCTTATTGCTAGGAAGTGCGTTCTCCGGCGAAGTTCCCGCGGACAAAGATAGGGAGATTTATGCTTTTGGTATTGTAGTGCAGGGGAGAGAGCTTAGCGGCAATGACGGCTGGTGGAGCCGCGCGGGAGATGAGCCGTCTGTAGCATGCGGGGTGGGGCGACTGGCAGAATGATGGCTATGCGTGTCGGCGCAAGCGCGCGGATGGCATCAGCCGTCAGTAGGTTTGGCGTGATATCATATTTCACAATGCATACTATTTTAAGTACCTATTATTGAATGCCGCCATAGAGGGAACGATGGCTGGTTTCTGATGTAACATATTGAATAAGTGTAACTATTTTTGTTTTTCCAGCACGGGCCAGGCTGTGTCGAGGCGTCGTTCGACTGTCATGGCGGGGCCCCAGGTAGTGTATGCGAATGAAGATTTTCATCTTGTTGAGCTTGTTGATTGCGCTGGTGGCGTATCTTTCCGGCAACAGTGTTTGGTGGGGGCTGGCGCCTATTGGCGTGGCAGCCATCCTGCTGCTGTTGCTGATCGTGATGGCGTTGGTGCAGCTTAAGCAGCGCAGGTAAATTCCGCCTCATATCCTTCATATCCGCCTGTTGGCGTTTGGCTGTTCGCTGGCCTGCGAGCGGCGTTTGCTGTTGTTTGTTCTAATTTTCCCAGGTTCGCTATCGCCCGCGGCGCCGTCGCGCCGGCGTGTTTTTCATCCCGGCGGGCAGTGTTATCGCTCCGCTGACCGAATATCGCCCCGTTTCAGCGCTTGTCGTCCAGATAAGCGGCGATGCGCCGCCGCAGCAATTCGTCGCGATTGGCGGCGATGGCTTGCCAGACGCACTGCATCTGCCTGGGCTGCGTGGCGGCGTAGCGGCGCGAAAACGGCAGGAAGTAGGGCTTGGTGCTGATAGGCGGCGACAGCTTGCGCGCCGGCAGCGCCGGATGGCGCGCCAGGTACGCGTCGCCCAGCGATTCGTGCACCGCGTAGCCGTCGATATGGCGGCTGAGCAGCTTGTCGAAATTCTGTTCGACGCTGTTGGCGGCCTCGGCCGGAATCCCCATGCGCTGCAGATCCAGGTTGATGGACCAGCCGGCGTTGGTGCCGATGGCGCGTTTTTGATTGGACAGATGATGGCCATCCCAGGCCAGCCGGCTGCCCTTGAGCGCGTACAGCACGTAGCTGAGCGTCGCTAGCCGGCGGGCTTCGTCCGGCAGCCCGCTGCGCAGCGGATAGACGGCGAAGCGGGCGCGTTCAGGCGTGTAGGAAAGCATCATCACCGCGTCGACATTGCCGTTTTCCAATTCCTTCAACAGCCGGGCGCCGGGCAGCAGCCGGAAATCGGCCTGCAGTCCGCAGCTTTGGCTGGCGAGGCGAACCAGCTCCACCGACAGGCCCGGGCGGCGCGGGTCCAGCGTCTGGTTGCCCAGCTTGTATGGCGGAAACGCCTGGTCGCCGACGCCCACCACCACCGAGGCTGCAGTGGCGCTGACGGCCCAACAGGCCAGCAACAGGGGAGGCAGCCGTTTCATGTTGGATGGGCGGGGGAAGGGTTGGCGGCCGCGGCGGCGTGCTGGCTTGCGGGCGGGGAGCCGCCGGCCGGCTCCGCCAGCGCCGCCGCCAGGTAGTCCACCAGGCAGGCGACGCGCGGTTGCGGCCGGCCCTGTTTGTAGAACACCGCCCAGATCGGCTGTTTCCAGTCCTGCTGTTCCGGCAAGCGGATGTCCGCCAAGCGGCCGGCGGCGATGTCCGGCCCCACCAGAAAGTCCGCCAGGCAGGCGATGCCGCAGCCTTGCAGCGCCAGCGCGCGCAGCGTGGCGCCGCTGGAGGCGGCCGGCGACGGCGACACTTTCAGGCCGCGCGCGCCCAGCGGCCACAGGTTCAGCGTGGCCGGGCTGGTGAAGCCGAGCAGGCGGTGGCCCGGCAAGTCCGCCGCGCTTCGGGGATGGCCGCGTTGCCGCAGATAGCCGGGCGCGGCGACGATGCGCAGCGGGCTTTCGCACAGCAGCCGCGCGTTCAGCGTCGAGTCGGCCAGCGGGCCGACGCGTATCGCCAGGTCCGCGCGTTCCTCTATCAAATCCACCACGGCTTCGGCGCCGGTCAGCTCCAGCCGGATGTCGGGATAGCGCGCCTGGAAACCGGCCAGCAGCGGCGCCAGCAGATGATTCAGCACTGGGATGGCGGCGTTGACGCGCACCAGGCCGGACGGGCGCGCCGCCGCGGCCTGCAGCTGCTGTTCGGCGTCGTCCAGACTTTGCGCGATGGCGCGGGCGCGCTCCAGCAGCCAGGCGCCTTCCTCGGTCAGCTCCAGCCGCCGCGTGGTGCGGGTGAGCAGGCGCACGCCCAGCTGCTTTTCCAGCTGCGCCAGGCTGCGGCTGACATTGGACGCGGTGACGCCCAGTTGCTCGGCGGCGGCGGTGAACGAGCCGCAATCCATGATGGCGATAAAGGTAATCAGGCTTTCCGTGCTCAGCATTATCAATTTTTACGCAAAAGATCTTGTCACTACAGCCCATTTTTCCGCGGAAGGCAAGCGCGGACAATCGGCGTCCTGATTCCCAACCGGAGCGCATCATGCCTCTCGCACTTTGGGCGCTGACGCTCAGCGCCTTCGCCATCGGCACGACGGAATTCGTCATCGTCGGCCTGATTCCCACCATCTCCGCCAGCCTCGGCGTGTCGCTGCCGTCGGCCGGCCTGTTGGTCAGCCTGTACGCGCTGGGCGTGGCCGTCGGCGCGCCGCTGCTGACCGCGCTGACCGGCCGCCTGCCGCGCAAATGGCTGTTGATCGGGCTGATGGCCTTGTTCACCGTCGGCAATCTGGTGGCCTGGCAGGCGCCGGGCTACCAGGCGCTGATTGCCGCCCGGCTGCTGACCGGCCTGGCGCACGGCGTGTTCTTCTCGATAGGTTCGACGCTGGCCACCGGCCTGGTGCCCAAGGACAAGGGCGCCAGCGCCATCGCGCTGATGTTCTCCGGCCTGACCGTGGCGCTGGTGACCGGCGTGCCGCTGGGCACCTTCATCGGCCAGCATTTCGGCTGGCAGGCCACCTTTCTGGCGGTGTCGCTGCTGGGTGTTGTGGCGCTGCTGGGCAGCCTGGCGCTGGTGCCGTCCAATCTGCCCAAGCCGGCGCCGGCTTCGCTGTCCAGCCAGCTGGCGGTGCTGGCGCAGCCGCGGCTGCTGCTGGTGTACGCGATGACGGCGCTGGGCTACGGCGGCTCCTTCACCGCTTTCACTTTCCTTGCGCCGATGCTGGAGACTGTGAGCGGCTTCGCGCCGGGCGCGGTGGCGCTGATCATGCTGCTGTACGGCGTGTCGGTAGCCATCGGCAATATCTGGGGCGGCCGCCTGGCCGACCGCAAGGGGCCGGTGGCCGCGCTGAAGATCATTTTCGCGGGCTTGGCGCTGGTGCTGCTGGCCCTGACCTTCACCGCCGGCTCCAAGTGGCTGGTGGCGCTGACGGTGCTGGCCTGGGGCGCGGTGGCCTTCGGCAACGTGGCCGGACTGCAGCTGTACGTGGTGTCGCAGGCCAGGGCGCGGGTGCCGCAGGCGGTGGACGTGGCCTCCGGCCTCAATATCGCGGCTTTCAATGTCGGCATAGCCGGCGGCGCCTGGCTGGGCGGCCACGTGGTGGCCAGCCTGGGGCTGATGGCCACGCCTTGGATAGGCGCATTGATCGTGCTGGGGGCCTGGCTGTTGACCGCCTGGTCGGGTAGGCTGGATGCCGGCCATGCTTCGGGCATGACGGTTGCCGCCGGCCGCATCTGATTCTCTCGCCGGGCGCGCGCCGCTCGGCCTCACATCGCAAAAGGAAACGCATGATGAAAATGCCGAAACTGGGCGTGGGCACCTTCCGCCTGAAGGATCAACAAGCTGAAGAATCGGTGGCGATGGGCCTGGAGCTGGGCTACCGCCACATCGACACCGCGCAGATCTACCGCAACGAGGCCGATGTCGGCCGCGCCATCGCCAAGGGCGGCGTGCCGCGCGGCGAACTCTACGTCACCACCAAGATCTGGACCGACAAGTTCGGCCCCGGCCTGCTGATCCCCAGCCTGCGCGAGAGCCTGGACAAGCTGGGCCTGGACAACGTGGACATGACGCTGATCCATTGGCCGTCGCCCAAGGACGAAGTGCCGGTGGCGGTGTACATGGAGCAGCTGGCGGAGGCGAAGCAACTGGGCCTGACCCGCGACATCGGCGTGTCCAACTTCACCATCGCCCACCTGAAGCAGGCGATGGACGCCGTCGGCGCCGACGCCATCGGCACCCACCAGCTGGAAGTGCATCCCTACCTGCAAAACCTGAAGGTGCGCGATTTTTGCCGCGAGCACGGCATCGCGCTGACCGGCTACATGCCGCTGGCCTACGGTCGCGTTGTCAGCGATCCGGTTCTGCAAACCATCGGCCAGAAGCATGGCGCGACGGCGGCGCAGGTGGCCTTGGCCTGGCAGCTGCGGCAGGACATCGCGGTGATTCCGTCGTCGACCAAACGCGCCAATCTGGCGGCCAATCTGGACGCGCTGACGCTGCGCCTGGACGAGGACGACATGGCGCGCATCGCCAAGCTGGAAGACGGCGGCCGCATCGCCGATCCGGATTTCGCCCCGGCCTGGGACGCCTGATCCATCGCTCGCCGCGCGGAGTACAATAGCGGTTTGCGCCCGCGCGGCGTTGGTGGATGAAGAGCAATGAGCGAAGAATTGAAGATGGAAGACCTGGTGGTGGGCGAGGGCAAGGAAGCCGTGCGCGGCGCTCTGATCACCACCCATTACACCGGCTGGCTGGAGGATGGGACCCAGTTCGACTCCTCCATCGACAAGGGCCGGCCGTTCCAGTGCGTGATCGGCACCGGCCGCGTGATCAAGGGCTGGGACCAGGGGATGATGGGCATGAGAGTGGGCGGCAAGCGCAAGCTGTGGGTGCCGGCGCACCTGGCCTATGGCGAGCGCCAGATCGGCGACCGCATTCCGGCCCATTCCAATCTGGTGTTCGAGATCGAGTTGCTGGAAGTGCTGACGCGCGATGAATAAGCCGGAGTTTTTTGTCGATACCTCGATGGGCGAGCTGTTGGCGCAAACCCGGCGCAATTTCGCCAAGCGTCCCAGATGGTGGCACGGCGTGTGCGGGCGCCTGCTGTACACCCATCCGCCAACCTTCATCGCGGCAGAGGACGGCCTGCAGGAAATCTATCGCCAGCAGAGGCTGCTGTTCAACCACGGCAGCGTGCGCTGGGCCGCGCTGGTGCAGGCCAACCGCTTGCTGTTCGAGGTTGGCGGCTATGATCACCCGCTGTTGCTGCTGCATTCCGGCGACCCGTATTTCGATCGCCAGCCGCAAGCGCTGGCGGTGTTGGCCAGCGATTTGTACCAGTTGAAGAACACTGAGCAGGCGGACGAGGAGCGGGCGCGGCTGGCCCAGCTGGTGACCGACGAAATGGGCCGCTGCCTGAGCATGACCTTGCCGCAGGCCTGGTCCGAGCGTCCCGTCGAGGCGTCCACCGCGATGTTCTTCCGCCGTTATGCGCCGAATGCGCGCATCACCGGGCGCTGGTATCCGATTCTGACCCATCCGTCGACGCCGGCGGTGCTGCAGTTGCCCAAGCTGTTCTGGCCGGAGCGGCTGGCGCAGATGTGGGAAAACGGAGACTTGCACTGAGGCGCGCGCCGTTTTGAACGCGAAAGAGGCCCGTTTGGGCCTCTTATCATTTCATTTCAAACATCCATCAATAGCCGATGTTCTTCACCGCCTGCGGCCCCAGCCGCTGGCACAGCTGCATCAGGTACAGGCTGTCCGGACCGACGCGGACGTTGACCGAGTCGACTGTCCCCAGCTTGGGCGGCACCGGCACGCCCTGGGCGTCCGGCACATTGGGCGTCAGCGCGCCGCTGCTGCCGATCGCCCAGTTGGTGGCGCCGGGCGGCGCGGCGATGGCCAGCTGGTCGGCCTTGGCATTCCACGCCACGCCCCAGCCCATGCTCCAGCCGTGGCCGCTGCCATCGGCGCCGCGGTTGCCCAGCGCGATCGCGCCGCTGATGTCGGCGTTGTCCACCAACAGGCCGGTGGCCCAGCGCTGGTGCGGTTCGATATTGCCGCAGGCTTCGGCGCGGCCGCTGAAATGCAGCAGCACGTTGGGGCCGCCGGCCTGGGCCTGGGTGGCGTAGTAGAACGACTTCTTGCTGCCGGTGGACGCGCTGCGGTCCACCAGCACTTGGCTGCCGGCGATGCTGAATTCGAAGGCCTTGGCGCCCTTGCAATCGACGTTGTTGTGGTCGTGATTCAGCGCGATGCTTTCCAAGGTGAGGCGGCGCGCCTGCTTGCCGACCACCACGCCGTTGGTGAAGTTGTGCGCCTGGATGTCGTTGAGCCAGCCGTCGGCCAGATTGTCCAGGTTGGCGACGCCGTAGTCGGTGCCGCTGCCGTTGGGCAGGCCTTCCAGCGCCAGGTGTTCGGCGCCGATCTGGGCGGCGATGCCGCTGGCCTGGTATTTCTGCACGCTGCCGCCGTTCGTTCCCAGGTAGCCGCTGTCGAAGGAGTCGGACAGCGGGATGTCCAGCGTCAGCTGGTTGCCGCTGACGGCGGCGACGGTGCGCAGCCAGATTTCGTTGTTGTTGCCGGCGTTGATCCAGGTCTGGGCCTGGCCGTCGCGGACCAGCTGGTCCATGTCCATGAAGTGGATCCATTCGGCGCTGGCGCGGCGCCGCACCATCACCGCGTCGCCGGGCTGGAAGCCGGAGGCGCTGGCCACGTGGATGACGCGGCTGCCGGACGGCACATAGCTGTCGCTGATGATGGCGGTGGAACCGACCGGCGTTAGGCTGGCGCTGGCGCCGCCCAGGCTCAGCATCGCGTGGCCGCTGCCTTGCGCCTTCAGCACGGTGCCGCCTGCGCCGGAGCCGCTGCCGCGCAGCACCACCCCATCCTGATTCAGTTGAATCGGCCCATTCAGCAGGAAGGTGCCGGACGCCAGCAGCACCGCGCCGCGCACGCCGTTCACCGCCGGCAAGGCGGCCACCTTGGCGATGGCGGCCTGGATGTTGGCGAGGTCGCCGGCCGCGTTGCCGCTGGGTTTAACCGTCGCCTTCACCGGCGCGGCCGGCAGCGCCACGCCGCCGCCCATGTAGCCGGCGCTGGAGAAGTCCATGATGCGGTCGCCGTCGCCGTTCAGCGGCGCATAGGCGAGGCCGCCCTGGCCGTCGTCCTTCACCCAATGGCTGCGGGCGCTTGCGCTGCCCCATAGCGCCTGGCAGGCCTGGGCGAAGGCGTCATGGCGGATGGGCTGCAGCGGCGCGGCGGCGGCGGCCTGGCAGGCGAGCGCGGCGGCGGCGGCGGCGAGCGCCAGCCGCTGGATCGAATGTTTCATTGCTGGGGGTTTCCTGTCTGCGTTGAATGAAAGGCGGAGGCGCCGCCGGCAGCGCCGGCATGAGTTATTTTGTCGGCATATTGATAGCACGCTGTATATGTAAACGTCTGTTACAAGATGGTGGCCGTATGTAAAGACTGGCCTTCGATACAGGACGAAAAAAAGCCCCGGCCACAAGGGCGCGGGGCAAGCTGGTGAAAACGGGATGGCTCAGTGGGCCTGGCTGGTGTCGGCGACGCGGCTGGGCCGGGGCGCCAGCCAGATCGCGCAGGCGGCGACGATGAAGGACAGGCCGGCCAGCCAGAAGATCTGGTTGGTGGACAGCATGATGCTTTGCGCCTGCAGCGCTTGCTCGATGGTGCCCCAGGCCGTGCTGTCGGACAGGCCGCTGCCGGTCAGCGCGCGCAGCGCGTCGCCGCCGCCGTCCACCATGCCGACCAGCTCGGCATGGTTGTAATTGGCCTTGTCGTCCCAGGCGGTGGTCACCAGCGAGGTGGCGAAGGCGCCGGACAGCGTGCGCATGAAGCTCATCAGGCCGGCCGCCGAGGCCACTTCCGCCGGCTCGACGCTGGCCAGCGCCAGGCCGGTCAGCGGCACGAAGAAGAACGGCATGCCCAGGCCCTGGAACAGCAGCGGCAGCGCCACCTGCCAGAAACCCATGTCGGTGGTGGAGAAACTGCGGTACAGCGTGACGCAGCCCAGCCACATCACGCCGCAGAACACCAGCTTGCGCGGGTCGAGCTTGGTGGACAGCTTGGCGGCGACCGGCGCCACCATCACCGCCAGGATGCCGCTCATCGCGGTGGCGTAGCCGGCCTGGGTGGCGGTGTAGCCCATATAGGCCTGCAGCCACTGCGGCGTCAGCACCGTGGCGCCGAAGAAGGAGCCGAAGGCCAGGGAGATGGTCAGCACGCTGGCCCAGAAGCCGCGGTGGCGGAATACCCTGAGGTCGACGATGGGCTGCGCCTCGGTCAGCTCCCAGATCAGGAAGGCGGCGAAGCCGACCAGCGCGGCGATGGCCAGGCCGACGATGATGGGCGAGCCGAACCAATCCAGCTCCTTGCCCTTGTCCAGCATCAGCTGCAGCGAAGCCACCCACACCATCAGCAGCGCCAGGCCCACCACGTCTATCCGCAGCTTGAGCACCTGGCTCTGGTAGCGCTTGAGCAGGCTCCAGCCCAGAAAGCCGCAACCCAGCGCGATCGGCACGTTGATGTAGAAGATCCACGGCCAGCTGGCCTGGTCGCACAGCGTGCCGCCGAGGATGGGGCCCATGATGGGCGCCACCAGCGTGGTCATGCTCCACAGGCCTATCGCCGCGCCGGCCTTCTGCTTGGGGAAGATCTGCAGCAGCAGCGTCTGCGACATCGGCATCAGCGGGCCGCCGGCCAGGCCTTGCAGCACGCGGAACAGCACCAGCGTCTCCAGCGAGCCGGCCAGGCCGCACAGCATGGAGAACAGGCCGAACAGCAGCATCGAGCCGACGAACAGCCGCACGGTGCCGAGGCGCGCCGCCAGCCAGCCGGTCAGCGGCACGATGATGGCCTCGGCCACCGCGTAGGAGGTGATCACATAGGTGCCCTGGCTGGACGACACCGCCAGGCCGCCGGCGATATTCGGCACCGACACGTTGGCGATGGTGGTGTCCAGCACCACCATGAAGTTGGCGGCGGCCAGCACCAGCGCCGCCAGCCACAGCATATTGCCGGTCAGCGGCTGCTGGACGGCGGGATTCGCGCTAGACATGGGGGCCTCACTCGCTGACGTCTATGGTGGCTTCCATCGACAAGCCCACCTGCAGCGGATGGGCCTTCAGCTCGGCCGGGTCCAGCGCGACGCGCACCGGCAGCCGCTGCACCACCTTGATCCAGTTGCCGGTGGCGTTCTGCGCCGGAATCATCGCGAAGGCGGCGCCGGAGCCGCCGGACAGGCCGGCCACCTTGCCGTGGTAGACCACCTTGCCGCCGTAGAGGTCGGCGGTCAGCTCCACCGGTTGGCCGACGCGCACCTTGCTCAGCTGCACTTCCTTGAAATTGGCGTCGACGTGGGCGTTCTGCAGCGGCACCACCGACATCAGCGGCGTGCCCGATTGCACGCGCTGCCCCACCTGCGCCTGGCGCTTGGCCACCACGCCGTCCACCTGGGCGCGGATCACCGTGCGCGCCAGGTCCAGCCTGGCCTGATCGCGCTTGGCGCGCGCCAGCGCCACTTCCGGGTTGTCTGCCACCGTGGTGTCGGCGGTCAGCGTCTGGTTGGCTTTCAGGCTGCCGACGGCGGCGCGGTAGTTGGCCGCGCTTTGCTGGCTGGCGGCTTCGGCGGCTTTCAGGCTGGCCGCGGCGGTGGCGTAGGCGTTTTGCGCGTTGCTCAGTTCCTCGCCGGACACCGATCCGCTTTTCGCCAGCGCCTGGCGGCGCTGCAGGTCGAGCTTCGCGCGCTCCAGGTCGGCGCGGGCCGAGGCCAGCTGCGCGGCGGAGCGGGCCTCGTCGGCGCTGCGCGCCTGGGCCTGGGCGCTCAGGCCCTCGTCATTGGCGAAGTAGCCCTTCACCCGGCGCTCGGCGCGGGCGAGGTCGGCTTCGGCCTGGGCCAGCGCCAGCTTGGCGTCGCTGTCGTTCAGTACCACCAGCACGTCGCCGGCTTTCACCGGCTGGGTGTCGACCACCTTCACCTGCTGGATGGTGCCGGCCACTTCGGGCGTCACTTGGGCGATCTCGGCGGCGACATAGGCGTTGTCGGTGCTGACATGGTGGGAGCCGACCAGTGTCCAGTAGCCGCCGTAGCCGACGGCGGCGGCGGCCACCGCGCCGAACAGCAGCGTGAACAGCTTCTTGCGTTGCAGGGGACGGCCTGCGGCAGCGGGCGCTTCGGAGGCCGGCAGGGCTTGTACGTTTTCGCTCATGATGGGGATTCCTTGTGTGGGATTGCCGGCGGCCTCAGCGGGCGGCCTGTGGTTCGGTTTGTTGGTAGCCGCCGCCCAGGGCTTTGATCAGGGCGACGTCCAGCGCGAAGCGGCGCGCGTCCAGCGCGGCCAGGCTGCGGCGGCTGGCGATGACGCCGTCTTCGGCGTTCAGCACGTCCAGGTAGTTGGCCAGCCCGCCCTGATAGCGGTTCTGGCTGACGCGGTAGGCTTCGTCGGCGGTTTGCAGCGCCAGCCGGCGCTGCTCCAGCTGCGGCGTGAGCGCGGCCTGGCTGGCCACGGCGTCGGCGGTTTCGCGCAAGGCCTGGCTCAGCGCGGCGTCGTAGCTGGCGACGGCGGCGTCGTAGTCGCCGCGCGCGGCGCGGTATTGGCCCTGCAACTGGCCGCCGCGGAAGATAGGCAGATTGATCGCCGGGCCGACGCCGGCTATGCCGGAACCGGCCTTGTCGAACAGTCCCAGTCCCAAAGACTGGGCGCCGACGAAGGCGGTGAGATTGACGTTGGGGTAGAACTGGGCCTCGGCGGCATCGATGCGCTTGGCCGCGGCTTCGGCGCGGAGACGGGCGGCCGCCAGATCCGGTCGGCGGCCCAGCAGTTCCGCCGCCAGCGTGTCGGGGAGCCGCTGTTCGCGAAACAAGCCGGCGGCGGGGCGGGCGATGGCCAGGCCGCGGTCCGGCCCGGCGCCGATCAGCGCCGCCAGGCTATGGCGCTGCAGGACGATGTTTTCGTCGGCGGCGGCCAGGTCGGCGCGGGCGGCCGCCTCGCGCGACTCTGCCTGGCGCGCGCTGCCCAGCGTTTCCATGCCCTGGCGCTGGCGTTCGCTCATCAGCTGCGCGGTGTGGCTGCGCACGTCCAACGCCTGGGCGGCGGCGTCGCGCTCGGCGAACAGCCGCGCCAGCTCGGCGTAGCCGGCGGCCAGCGAGGTGGTCAGCATCAGCCGCGCCTGGGCGGAGTCGGCGCGGGCCGCGGTCAGCTCGGAAGTGGCGGCGGCGACCGACGCGCGGTTCTTGCCCCAGAAGTCCAGCTCGTAGCTGAAGTCCAGCGTGGCGCGGCCGCTGCTGTTGAAGCCTATCGGCGCCGGCATGCCGTTGTTGTAGCTTTGCTTGTCGCGGTTGATCGCCGCGTTCAGGTCCGCGCTGGGCAGCCGCGCGGCGCCGGCCTGCTGCGCCAGGCCCTCGGCGCGCTCGACGCGGGCGCGGGCGGCGGCGAGGTCGGGCGCCTGGCTCAGCGCTTCGTCCATCAGCTTGTTCAGCTGCGCATCGCCGTATTTGCGCCACCATTGGCCAGCGGCCCATTGACCCTGTTCAGAAGGCAGGCTTTGCGTATTCTGGTATGGTTGCAGCGGTTTGATCTGCGGCGCCGGACCCATGTCCGGCACGGCGGCGCAGCCGCCCAGCAGCGCCAGCGCGGCCAATAGGCCGATGGACAGCGGCCGCGGCGGGAAAAATTTAGCGGTTCTCATGGTCTCGATCCGTTTGCTGTTGGTTTTAACTGTACGGTACGGTATAGTTATATTTCCAAGCTAGCGGCGATGTCAAGGAAAATTGAACCGTACGGTTCAGTATTAAGGTGGGTATGCGCACAAAAAGCGAAAGCAAGCGTCAGGCGATCATCGCCGCGGCGACCGAGGTGTTTCTGGAGCGCGGCTACGAGGCGGCGTCGATGTCGGAAATCTCCACCCGGGCCGGCGGCTCCAAGGCCACGCTGTACAACTATTTTTCGTCCAAGGAAGAGCTGTTCCTGGAGGTGATGGCTTGCCTGGCCGGGGAAATGTCCAAGGTCTACGTCAAGCTGGTGCCCGGCGGCGATCTGGCGGCGGTGCTGCAGGATTTCGGCGAGGCCTACCTGGACAATCTGTTCAGTCCTGAATTGCGCGCGCTGCGCGCCATCGTGATGGGCAGCGGCAGCCGCTCCGAGGTGGGGCTGTTGTTTTATGAAAACGGGCCGAAGGTCGGCTGGGGCAAGCTGGCCGAGTTCATGGCCGCCGAGATGCAGGCCGGCCGCCTGCGCGAAGCCTCGCCGTGGACCGCGGCGATGCATTTCCACGGCCTGGTGCATGCCGAATGCCAGGTGGCGCTGATCACCGGCCTGGTGGATCAACTGGCGCCCAAGGAGAGCCGGCCAGCCTGGGTGGCGTCGGCGGTGGAGGTGTTCCTGATCGCCTACGGCGCGCGATGACATCGGAAAGTCCGCTGTGAGACAATGGGAAACTTGTCCCACCCCAGCGCCGCCCGGCGCGAAAGGCCGCAAGATGAGTTTCCCCGAGCTGTTTCCCTCCTTGTTCCGTTACAAGGCCTGGGCCGATGAAGAGCTGCATGCGGAGGCGGCGCGGCTGGATGGCGCGGCCCATCCGGACAAGCGCCATCTCGCCATCCGCATCCTCAACCACATCCACGTGGTGGACCGGATCTTCCGCGGCAACCTGACGCGGCAGCCGCATTGCTACGCCGCCACCAACACCCCGGACACGCCCGAATTGGCGGCGCTGCTGGCCGCGGTGCGCGAAACCGATGCCTGGTATGTGGAATACTCATCCTCGCTGACCGCGGCCGAGCTGGCCGAGGCCATCGATTTCACCTTCACCGATGGCGGCCATGGCCGGATGAGCCGGGCGGAGATGCTGCTGCAGGTGATCACCCACGGCGGCTACCATCGCGGCGCGGCGGGCCGCGTGCTGGCCGAATGCGGCCTGCAGCCGCCACGCGACATCTACACCCGCTTCCTGCACGACAGCGAGCCGGCGCGCCGCGCTTGAGGCGGTGTTGCGCCAATCCCTCAATCTGAAGAAGTTTTGCCGCAAATATTCATATTGAACATAGGCGGGCTTGTTACAATTGCCGCCGATATTCCGCAGGCGCGGCTTCAAGCTGGCTGTGCCTGCCGATGCGGCGCAGCGCCGCATTCTTCCGGCTGGCGCGGTCCGCTTGGGTGGCAAACCCAAGGGCCGCGGCCGGCCGCTGTTGTGTCCGGGCCTGGCGCCGGACGGTTTCAGTCCTTTTTCGGGTAAGCCGCAAGCATGTTCAAGAACTGGTCGGTCAAACAGAAAATCCTGGTCAGCGTCGCGCTGATCCTGCTCATCGCGCTGGCCATCGCCGGCGCGGTCTCCACCCGCATGTTCCAGGCGGCGCTGACCGAGCGCCTGGAGCAGCATGAGCTGAAGGCGACGGTGGAGGGCATACGCAACGAGCTGGACGCCTCCATCGCGCTGCCCTTGAGCCAGACCCGCCAGCTGGCGGCCAACACCTATCTGCTGGACTGGACCGCGGCCGGCGAGCCCGAATCCGGCGTCGGCCCCTGGCAGCGCTACGCCAAGGCGCTGATGCAGACCTCGGGCGCGTCCATCATCTCCTGGACTTCCGAAGCCACGCTCAACATCTACATCGACCACGCCACGGTCAAGGCCGACCCCAAGGGCAACGACAAGTGGCTGGCCGACTTCCTGGCCTCCGGCCGCGACAGCCAGTTCACGCTGGGCTCGGAAACCGGCAAGCAGCAGGTGATGATGTTCGTCAACGTGCTGGCCAACAAGGGCCAGGCCGGCCACCGCGCGGTGGCGGCATTAGGCTTCGACGTCACCCAGATGGCCGAGCGCGTGCGCAAGATGGCGGTGGGCGAGCGCGGCCAGGTCTACGTGGTGGACGCCGCCGGCCAGGTGCGGCTGCACCGCGATCCGGCGGCGATGCAGAAGAAAACCATGCTGGCAGAGCTGCCTGGCCTGTCGGCGATCGCGCCGCAGCTGCTGAACAAGTCCGGCTTCAACCTGGCGCATTTCGACGGCCCCAATGGCCCGACCATCGCCGCCTCCAGCTATATGCCCAACGCCGACTGGTTCGTGGTGGTGGAAATGGACGCCGGCGAAGTCTACGGCGCGGTGACGCGCACCATCTGGTGGGTGGCGGCGATTGACGCGGTGGTGCTGCTGCTGTCGCTGCTGGTGATCTGGCAGGTGTCCGGCTTCATCAGCCGGCCGCTGGTGCAACTGCGCGACGCGATGCGCGCGCTCAGCTCCGGCCACGGCGACCTGACCATGCGCCTGCCGGCCGACAGCCGCGATGAAACCGGCCAGGTTGCGGCGGCGTTCAACCAGTTCATGGAGCAGCTGCGCGCGATGTTCCTGCAGGTGCGCGAACAAAGCGGCCAGCTGCACCGCAGCGCCGGCGAGCTGGCGCGGATGACCGAGCGCCTGTCCGCCGGCTCGCGCCACAACGCCGACCTCAGCGAAACCACCGCCGCCACCATCGAGCAGCTGTCGGTCAGCGTCAGCCACATCGCCGGCAATTGCCACGGCACCGCCGAGGCGGTGCAGCAGGCCGGCGCGCTGTCGGAACAGAGCGCGCAGGCGGTGGGCAAGGTCAGCGTCGAGATCGGCTCTGTCGCTTCGTCGATGGACGAGGTGAAGACGGTGATGGAAGAGCTGGAGCGCCGCTCCGCCCAGGTGGGCAGCATCGCCGGCGTGATCAAGGACATCGCCGACCAGACCAATCTGCTGGCGTTGAACGCGGCGATCGAGGCGGCGCGAGCCGGCGAGCAGGGCCGCGGCTTCGCGGTGGTGGCGGACGAGGTGAGGAAGCTCGCCGAGCGCACCAGCCAGGCCACGGTGGAGATCGACGACATGGTCGGCGGCATGCAGCAGGGCTCGGGCCAGGCGCGCGAGCGGGTGGCGAAGACTTATGGCGCGGTGCAGGGCGGCGTGGAGCTGGCCGAAGAAGCGCAGCGCCAGATCGCCGAGATCCGTTCCAGCATGCAGCTGGTGGTGCGCCAGGCGGCGGAAATCCGCGACGCCGCCAGCGAGCAGTCCAAGGCCACCGAAGACATGGCGCGCACCGCCGAGCAGATGTCGTCGCAGGCGCTGCAATCTGACGCCGAAATCGGCCGCGCCGGCCAGGTGGTGGCCGATCTGGAGCGCTTGTCGCAGTCGCTGGAGGGCGTGGTGTCGCGCTTCAAGCTGTAAGAATCTGCTAACGATCTTCTGCCCGTTTTTTAGGCTTGGCTGGTCAGAAACCGCGTATTTGGTGCGCCACCGGCCCCTTCAAGCCTGCCGCCGGGTGGCAGGCCCGGCTATGAAAAGCATTATCCGCGTAGCGGATTCACAACCATGACCGGTTGCAGGAAGGTGGAAGGCTCAGCCTTCCCCTTGCCGCGGCGCGAGGTAGTCGGCGAAAAAGTCGATGAAGGCGCGCACTTTTTCCGGCAGGTGGCGGGTGTCCGGGTAGACCGCGTACACGCCTTGGCGTGGAAATGCCCAATCCGGCAGCAGGCGCGCCAGCGCACCGGCGGCCACATCGTCTGTTACCTGCCAGTCCGGCAGCAGCGCCACGCCGCAGCCCTGGCGCGCGAAGTCCAGCAATGCGCCCGAGGTGTCGGCGACGATGCGCGGCGCGTCGCCCGCGTCCAGCATCGCTTCCCCGTCTTTTCCCGTCAGTTTCCAGCGCAGCGGCGCCGCCAGCCGGCTGTGCGCCAGCCAGTCGGCGCGGGCGAGCCCGTCCACGCTTTCCACTTGCTTGTCCGGCTGCGCCAGATAGCCGGGCGAGGCCACCGGCCAGATGTCGAATTCCTCCAGCAGCCGCGCGCGGTAGCTGGAGTCGCTCAGCGAGCCCAGCCGGATCGCCACGTCCACTTGCTGCGAAATCAGGTCGGCATGCCGCGACGACGACTCCAGCCGCACCGCCAGCCGCGGATGCAGCAGGGAGAAGGCCGCCAGCGCCGGTATCACCCGGCGGCGGCCGTATTCCGGTGTGGTGCTCACGCTCAGAGTGCCCTGCAGGCCGCCGTGGCCGCGGCGCGCATCGTCCATCGCCGTCTGCGCCATGCGCAGCACATGCAGGCAGTCCTGGTAGAAGCGCCGGCCGGTTTCGGTCAACTGCAGCCGGCGCGTGCTGCGGGTCAGCAGCGCCACGCCCAGCTCGGCCTCCAGCTGTTTCAGGTTGAAGCTGACCACCGCCTTGCTGTGGCCCAGCGCCTCGGCGGCGGCGGTCAGCGAGCCGCTTTCCACGATGGCGGCGAAGATGCGGAAGCGTTGCAGGCTCATGTCCAGAAGGACCTTATTGTCAAAATTATTTTGACAGTTTAATCGATTGCCAGTGGTTTTTCCGGCCATCGGGCGAGACTAAGCTGGCCTCCGTCAAGCAAGGAGGTTGGATGCATGGAGTATCGCAAACGCGTGGCCGCAGTGTACCTGTTGGGGTTTTTCATCGATCTGGCCAATCTTTTCGTCGGCAATGTCGCCTTTCCCGACATCGCCCGCACCTTTCATCGCGATGTGGCGGAGCTGGCCTGGGTGGGCACCGCCTACATTCTGGGGCTGACCGCGGTGATTCCGTTGGGCAACTGGCTGGCGGCGCGCTGGGGCGGCAAGCGGGTGTTCGTCGCCTCGCTGCTGCTGTTCATGGCGGGCTCGGCCGGCGCGGCGCAGGCCGGCTCGCTCGGCGCGCTGATCGCCTGGCGCGCGCTGCAGGGCTTGGGCGGCGGCTTGCTGATTCCGCTGGGCCAGACCATGACCTATCGCTTGTACCGGCCGGCGGAGCGGCCGGGCCTGACCGCGATGATTTTGCTGGTGGGCCAGCTGGCGCCGGCCTTGTCGCCGACGCTGGGCGGGCTGGCGCTGGACGCGTTGGGCTGGCGCTGGATTTTCTGGCTCAACCTGCCGCTGGCCATCGTGCCGCTGGTGCTGGCGCTGTGGTGGCTGCGGGACGAGCGCGAGCCGGAGCCGGCCGCCGGCCTGGATTGGCTCGGCCTGCTGCTGGGCAGCCTGGCATTGTTGCTGGCCTTGCAAGGGCTGGGCGATCTGGCGCAGCCGTCCACCTGGGCGCGCGGCGGCGCGCTGCTGGCGGCGGGCCTGGCGTTGGGCGCCGCTTACGCGCGGCATAGCCGCCGGCATCCGCGGCCCATCCTGCGGCTGGAATTGCTGCGCGATCCGCTGCTGCGGATGTCGATGCTGATGTATCTGCTGGTGCCGGGCGCCTTCATGGGCGTCAGCCTGGTGGCGATGCTGTATCTGCAGCAGGTGCTGGGCGTGTCGGCTTCCGCGGCCGGGCTGTTGATGCTGCCGTGGTCGTTGGGCGCGTTCGCCGCGATCGCGCTGACCGGGCGCGGTTACCGCCGCCTGGGGCCGAGGCCGTTGCTGATGGCCGGCCCGCTGGCGCAGGGCATCGGTTTCCTGAGCTTGCTGGCGATAGACCGCTCCGGGCAGCTGCCCTGGCTGGCCGGCAGCTACGCGCTGATGGGCCTGGGCGGCACCTTGTGCAGCAGCGCCAGCCAGAGCACGGCCTTCCTGGGAGTGGCGCCGGCGCGGATGGGCGAGGCCAGCGCCTTGTGGAACATCAACCGCCAGGTGAGCTTCTGCGTCGGCATGGCGTTGGCTTGCGTGTTGCTGAATCTGCTGCTTGCCGGGCAAGGCATCGCCGATCCGGGGGCGCCCGCGGCGCGGGAGTTGGCGGTGCGGGCCTTCCATCTGTGTTTTCTGGCCGCCGCCTTGGCCATGTTGCCGCCCTTGTGGCTGGGCAGCCGGATAGGCAATGCGGAGGTATTGCGTTTATTGAATCGTCCTCAAATGGGAGAAGCGTGATGAAGAATGAAGAATTGGCGGTATGGGCGCAGGTTCGCGACACTTTGGCGCAGATCGCGCGCTGGCTGGGCGACGGGCCGCATGGAGAGGAGGCGCTGGCCGCGCTGATGATGGATTTCGACGCCGGCTTCGCCATGGTGGCGCCAAACGGCGCGCGGCTGGACTGGCAGGGGCTGCGGGCCTTCTTCCAGGGCGCGGCAGGCAGCCGGCCGGGGCTGGAAATCACGCTGGAGCGGATGACGCTGCTGATGGGAGATGGCGACACCGCAACGGTGGCCTACTACGAAACGCAGGCCTTGGGCGACGGCAGCGGCAACGGCCGCCACGCGACCGCCGTGCTGTTCCGGGACGGCGCCAACTGGCGCTGGCGCCATCTGCAGGAAACCGGGGAGGCTGTCTGGCCTCCCCGTTGATGGGCGATCAGTAGCCGACGGTGAAGCGGCTGCGCTGATGCTCGCCTTTTTCCAGCTCGTCGATCATGGCGACGGCGTAGTCCTCCACCGAGATGTGGCTGTTGCCTGCGGCGTCGACCAGCAGCTGGTCCTTGCCCAGGCGGAACTGGCCGGTGCGTTGGCCCGGCTGCAGCATCGCCGACGGGCTCAGCAGCGTCCAGTTCAGCTCGGTTTCGGCGCGCAGCAGGTTCAGCGCTTCGCGGGCGCCCAGCGCCGAGGCCTTCCATTGCTCAGGGAATTCCGGGGTGTCCACCAGCTGCACGCCGGGGGCCACTTCCAGGCTGCCGGCGCCGCCGACCACCAGCAGGCGCGGAGCCTGGGCGGCCTTGGCCGCGGCGATGATGGAGCGGATGCCCTTGACGAAGTAGTCGAACTGCTCTGCCTGGGCGTGGCCGCTGAAGGCGCTGAGCACGGCGTCGAAGCCCTTCAGTTGTTCCGCCAGCTGGGCGCTGTCCTGCACGTCGACTTTGGCGGCGGCCAGGTTGGCTTGCGCTTCGATGCGTTCCGGACGGGAAACCAGCGCGGTGACGTGGTGGCCGCGGGACAGGGCTTCTTGCAACAGGGCGGAACCGACATAGCCGCTGGCGCCGATCAGTGCGATTTTCATGGTGAGACTCCTTAGTTTGCTATCGGATGGGGGCGCCGCGTCGCAGCGCTGATGGAATGCATCATGCGCTTTTCGATTGATTCGATAAACGGCTGAAACCATAATTGATTGTTATCGAAAAATTGACAGTTGATATGGCGCGAGGCGTAGAGAACAATCTGGAAGGACTGCAGATCTTCGTGGCGGTGGCCGAAGCCGGCGGCTTCACCGCCGCCGCCGAGCGGCTGGGGATGACCAAGGCCAACGTCAGCCTGCAGGTGGGGCGGCTGGAGACGCAGCTGGGAGCCACGCTGTTCAACCGCACCACGCGGCGGGTAAAGCTGACCGAGGCCGGGCAGGCGCTGTACCTGGACGCGCAGCCGGCGCTGGCAACCTTGCGCGACGCGCTGCTGCAGGCCGGCCACGGCGCGGCGGCGCTGTCCGGCACGCTGCGGCTGACCGCGCCGGTCAGCCACATGGCGGAATCGGTGGCGCCGGCGGCCACCCAGTTCATCCGCCAGCACCCTGGCCTGCAGCTGGAGCTGCACGCCAGCGACCATATGGTGGATCTGGTGGCGTCCGGCATGGACCTGGCCATCCGCCTGGGCATGCTGCGAGACTCTTCGCTCAGGGCGCTGAAGCTGGGGGAATTCGCTCAGTTGCCGGTGGCGTCGCCGGCGTATCTGCAAGCGCGCGGCCATCCCGAGCGGCCGCAGGATCTGGCCGAGCACGACTGGGTGGCGCTGACGCTGCTGAAAACGCCGCTGAGCTGGCCGTTTGCCGGGCCGGGCGGCGAGGAGCAGGCGGTGCGGATGAAGGCGCGGATCAAGGTGGATTCGGCCGCTTCGCTGCGCGCCTTGCTGCTGGCCGGCGCCGGCGTGTCGGTGCTGGATTCGTTCAGCGTGCAGGAGGACATCCGCCAGGGCAGGCTGGTTCACCTATTGCCGCAGTGGACCTTGCCCAAGGGCGGCGTCTACGCGGTGTTTCCGCCTGGCCGCCACGCGCCGGCGGCGGCGCGCGCCTTCGTCGAGTTTTACCGGGTGCTGCTGGCGCGGCCGTCGCTGCCCGCCTGAGCGCGGTTGTCCGGCAATGCCGCCGCCACCCGCGGCAAGACGAAGTCGATGAAGGTCTGGTATTTGCAGGTGAGCGGGGTGCGGAACGGATGCACCAGGTAGATGGGCCAGTAGTCGCAATGCCATTCCGGCAGCACTCGAACCAGCTCGCCGCGCGCCAGATGCCGCTCTACGGTGTAGTCGGCGAGCAGGGTGATGCCCTGGCTGGCCAGCGCCAGCTCCGCCCGCAGCGGGTAATGATCCAGATACAGCTGCGCCGCGATGGGTTGGCGCAACAGCTGCTCCCCCTTTTTCAACAGCAGCCCATCGCGCTGTTCCGACTCCATCACCAACAAACGGTGCCGGGACAGGTCGGCCGGCTGCCGCAGCGGCGGGTGGCGCGCCAGATAGCCGGGGGACGCGTACAGGTTTTCGCTGGCGTAGCCCGCCAGCCTGGCCACCAGGTTTTCATCGTGCACCTTGTGCGAGCGCGCCGAGCGCAGGCAGAAGTCCAGCACATCGGCCACCGGGTCTTGCAGCCGGTTGTTCACCCGCAGCGACAGGGTCAAATCGGGATAGCGGGTGGCCAGTTCGCTCAATACCGGCCCCAGCACGTATTGCGCCAGCGACGAGGTGGTGCTGATTGCCAGCGGCCCGGCCAGGCCGCTTTGGGTCTGGTCCACCGCCATCCGCGCCTGCGCCATCGTTTCCCTAAGCCGCGCCGCGTGGGGCCGCAGCCGCTCGCCGGCCTCGGTCAGCGCCATTTTGCGCGTGCTGCGCAGCACCAGCACCGCGCCCAGCTCGCGTTCCAGTTCCTTGACGCGGGCGCTGATCAGGCTCTTGTGGCAGCCCTGCAGGTCGGCGGCGGCGGTGAAACTGCCGGCGCGCGCCAGCGCGTCGAAGGCCAGCAGGTTGTCGGGGGAGGGCATTGTTTTCATATCTGGACAATTGGTTCTGGATTGCGCGTTTATTTGGAACATTGTAGCGGCTATTCTGACATCCATCATCAACATGTCATGAAGGGCGCGGCCAAAGATGCGCTATCTATACCGTTTGTACCCGTGGTTGTTTCAACGCGAACGCGCCGCCGGCTGCCGCCTTGGCCTGCGCCGGCAATGGGAGGCGGCGGCGAGGCGCGTCATCTTGTGACGGGGCTGGGCGCGGCCGCCTCCAGGCCGCGCAGGCCGTCGGGACGGGGAATCCGTCCGGCCGCCAGCGCGCCGCTCAGCGAGAGCAGCGCCGCCAGCGCCATGCCGTACAGCAGCGCCTGGCCCAGGTCCGCGCAGCGGCCGGCGACCAGCGCCGCGCCGGCGGTGCCTACCAGAGCCCCGGCCTGGCGGATGGCGTTGAGCACGGCGGACGCGGTGCTGCCCATTTGCGGCGGCGCGCTCTCCAGCACTGTCGCCGTCATCGGCGCGATGGCCAGCGCGGTGCCCAGCGCCAGCGGCAGCATCGCCGCCAGCAGCCAGGGCAGGCCGAGGCGGCTGGCCAGCGCCAGCAGCAGGTAGCCGGCGGCGGCCAGCAGCAGGCCGTCGCGGATCTGGCGGCGCGCGCCCATCCTGGGCAGCAACCGCCCGGCGGCGATATTGCCGGCGGTCAGGCACAGCGCCAGCGGCAGCAGCGCCAGTCCCGCCCGCAGCGCGTCCATCCGCAAGCCTTGCTGCAGATACAGGCTGAGCAGCAGCAGGCTGCCGAAGTAAGCGGCGCCGATGGCGAAGCCCACCCAGTTGGCGGCGGCGAAAGCCGGATGGCGGAACAGTTGCGGCGGCACCATCGCCTGCGGATTGCCGCGTTCAAGCAGGCAGAACAAGCAGGCCGAGGCGGCGCTGGCGGCCAGCAGCGCCGGCAGCTGCCAGCCGCCGGCCAGGCGCGGGCCTTCTATCAGCGCGCAGCTGGCCAAGAGCAGCGTCAGCATGCCGGACAGCTGGCCGGGAACATCAGGTCGGCGTCCGGGCGCGGGCGGCTGGGCCGGCACCGCGCGCGCGGTGGCCAAGAGCGCGGCCAGGCCCACCGGCACATTGACCAGAAACGCGCCGCGCCAGCCCAATGGCCCCAGGATCAGCCCGCCCAGCACCGGCCCGGCGGCGGCCGCGGTGGCCACCAGCCCGCCGAAGACGCCCACCGCGCGCGCGCGTTCGGCCGGTTGCGGGAAGGCATGGCGCAGCAGGCCCAGCGAACTGGGCATGAATAGCGCCGCCGCCATGCCCTGCAGCAGGCGGGCGCCGATCAGCAGCTCCACATTGGCGGCCAGGCCGCACAGCAGCGAGGTCAGCACGAACAGCCCCAGTCCCCAGGCGAACACCTTGCGCGCGCCCAGGCGGTCGGCCAGCCAGCCGGCGCTGAGCATCAGGCCGGCGAAGGTCAGCACGTAAGCGTCCACTACCCAGGTGAGCTGGCTGAGGCTGGCGTGCAGGCCGCGCTGCAGCTCGGGCAGCGCCAGGTTGACGATATTGGTGTCCAGTATCGCCATGAACATGCCGGCGCTGAGCGTCAGCAGGGCCGGCAAGCCGGCTTGCGGGTGGGAATGGTGGGGCATGGGAGGATCCGCGCAAAGTCAAGACAGGCAGATGCTAGGCGATAACGTGATGCGAAAAAATAGACAATTATGATGAATGGTGATGCAATTTTGCATTTTCTTACTGGGGCGGGATCCGCATGAATTGGGACAACGCGCGTTACTTCCTGGCGCTGGCGCGCGCCGGCACCTTGCGTTCCGCCGCCTTGCGCCTGGACGTCGACCAAGCCACCGTGGGGCGGCGCTTGCAGGCTTTTGAAGAGGAAATCGGCAGCCGGCTGTTCCTGCGCATGCCGCAGGGCTACCAATTGAGCGAATCCGGCGCGATGCTGCTGGCCGACGCCGAACGGATGGAGGCCGCCGCCGACGCCTTCAGCCGCAAGGCCGCGCACAGCGACCGCCAACTGGCCGGGCCGGTGCGCATCGCCGCCACCGACACCGTGGCCGAAGCCTTCGTCATTCCGGCGCTGGCGGAGCTGTCGCGGCGGCACCCGGAGCTGGAGTTCACGCTGCTGACCGGCTTGTCGCTCAGCGATGTGGCGGCCGGCGAGGTGGATTTCGCCATCCGCAGCCTGCGGCCGGACAAGGGCGAGGTGCTGGTGCGCAAGCTGGCCGCCATCGACATGAGCCTGTATGCGTCGCCGGATTACCTGGCGCGGCGCGGGCGGCCGCTGCCCGGCGACGGCTTCGCCGGCCACGAGCTGCTGATGTTCCCGCGCGACACCGTGCCGCGCCATTGGCAGCGGCTGTGCGGCGAAAGCGTGGACCAGGCGCGCATCGCGCTGCAGGCCAATTCGCAGTTGGCCCTGCGGCAGGCGGCGTTGGCTGGCATGGGCATCGCCATGCTGTCCTGTTTCCTCGCGGATCAGGACGCCGGGCTGGAGCGGGTGTGGCCGGAGCGGACCGATCCGGTGGACATGTGGCTGGTGCTGCATCCCGATTTGCAGCGGGTGGCGCGGGTGCGGGCGGCGGTGGAGGCCATCGCCGAGGCTTTCCAGGCGGGCGCCGCGCGCGGCGGCGGATAAAAAAAGCGCCCCGTTGCCGGGGCGTGGGGAAGTGCACAAGAAAGCTCGGGGGAGGATCAGCGATTCGGAAGCTCTGCAGTACGGTCAGCAGGCTGGTCAGGTTGTCAGCGATGCCGCCTTGCGAGACTTTTTCGGTGCCGGCGGCGGCCATGGTGTTTATGCTGTAGATCTGCATCACGCCCATATTGGCGGCGGCTTGGGCCAGGGTGTTGCCGTTATCCACGGCTGATTGTCAGTGTTGCTGAATGGACGGAGGGGTATGCGGCTTGTGAAGGTTGGCCGCGTCAGCTTGCACGGCGTTGGCCACAGATACCTGTCGTGCCGGCCGCTGCTGCGACTTCCTTTGTTTCTGGGCTACTTGGGCTACTAGCGCCTGTCGTTGTTGGTTCAATGGGCTAAATTAAGCAGTTTTCCACCTTGCTTGCGCGCAAGGTTGAATAGATGGTTGGCTATCTGCGCCATCGCTAGCGGGCTATTCGGTTTCAAGCTATTGGCCATGGGCTGCATGGCAGCAAGCCGTCGCTTGGATAGGATCTTGCGGCCTTCCCGCAGTTTGGGAATGGCCTGTTGCTCTGCTTCTTGCACTTGCAAGGCTTTGGACGAGCTAGTCTGGATCGTTCTCAGGATGTTTTCACGCGGGAGCCCGCCTTGGTCTAATGCCTTCCGGCGTTTGTTAGAAGTCTGGACAGTCTTGGCATGTAAGGGGTTACGTATGATATTTCTCCGGAGAATATGAGTGTGAAAACAGCCCGCGCAGCGAGCTGGCAGGCTGTTTATTGGAACATAGGGGAAGGGTGAGCTTGAAGAGTCAGGCGATGGCCGGTGCCTGGAACAATGTTTGCTCTGCTTGTCGGCGCCGCAGCAGGCCGGTCACGACTTGGCCGCCAGCCCGGTCCCAGCGCGGAAACTGCGCGGCGGCACCGGCGTAGTCGCCTTGGTTCAGCAGGCGCAGCAGGGTTGAGCTTTGCAGATTGGCTAGGCCCAAGTTGTAGCTGAAGCTGACCAGCGCGGAGAACTGGTTGGCGTTCAGCGGCACGGTCACCGCTTTGCCGACGCCGGTTTCGAAGGTTTGCAGATCGGCGGCCAGCAACTGGTCGGCCTGTTGCTGGGTGATGGTTAGGCCCTTTTTCACTTCGGGGCCGGTATGGCCGTAGCCTATGGTCCAGACGCCCACAATGTCCTGATAGGCGGTAAGGCGGACGCCCTCGAATTGTTTGATCAGGCTGATGCCGGCTGCGTTGGTTTTCATGGCGTTTTCTCCATTTGAGGGTGATCGGGGTGCTATCCCGCCGCGTGGGGCGCGGCGGGCTCGTCTTTCTCCGGCGGCGCCAGCCATTGCTGCAGGTTTTGCGCCAGCGCCGGCGACAGTTCGCTCAGCGTCTGCTGCAACATCTCCAGTTTTTCGTCCCAGTCCTTTCGTCCGCCCTGGACGGCGGCGTTGAGCGCCAGCAGCGCGTCGCCTTCGCCCCGCGTCTGCAGCAGAGAGCCCGCCAACTCGCCGGCCTGGCGCCGCAGCCCGGCGCTCCACTCCAGCTGCCAGAGCAGGTTTTGCCGGACGAATTCGGTGCAGACTTCGTCGCATTGGCGGTAGAAGGCCAGCAACGAGTCCGCGCCCGCGCGCGCGCGCCAGTCTTCGGTCCATTGCCGCTGCGCTTCCTGCTGCCATTCCGACAGCCGCTGGCCGCCGTCCAGCCAAGCCTTGAGCGCGCCTTTCCACTCCCGCTCATCGGGCAGGCCGGTTTGAGCCAGCCGCTGCCAGCTGTCATTCACGTTCTGGAGCCAGGCGGACAGGAATTGGGGATCCATGGCTTTCTCCTTCATTTGCGGGGGCTGTTCAGGCGGTCCACCATCGCGCGGACGGCAGACATCTGCGGCGCGCTCTTGGCGTAGTAGTCGGGGTTGCTTGGGTCTTTGCTGCTGTAGCCCCAGAAATCCCAGCAGCCCTGCGGGTTGCGTTTGGGATCGGTGCGGATCTGCGGGTACAGCACCACGATGCGGTTGCTGTCGGCGATCTCGTTGTAACCGGTGGTGGCGTAGAAGCGGTTGCCGATGCGGCTGTCTTCCTGAGTGCAGCCATGGAAGGCCACATGCACGCGACAGCTGTCCTTGGCGCAGGCGGCCGGGATGTAAACGTGGCCGATGTCGGACAGCCCTGTATACCCTTTCTTGGAGAACTCTGTCTGGTCGAAATCCTTCAGTTGGCCGGACAGTTTGGCGGCGGGCGGCTTCAACTGGCCGTACAGCTGGCGCAGGATGTCCTGCGACTGGACGAAGCCGCAGTTGTTGAGATTGGGCGCGGCGTTGGCCGGGCATTTCAGGTCCGAGGCGTTGGCGGTGATCAGCGCGTGGCCGGCGTTGATGTTGTCCACGTAGCGGACCTGGGCGTCCGGCACGCCGGCGCTCTGGTAAAAGGCCCGGGTCTGCGCCACCACTTTGGGCAGTACGATGCTGTCCGACGCGCCGGTGAAGATGTACAGCCGTTGGCGCTTGATGTTGTCCACCGGATCTATCAGGCCCTGTTTGGCGAACTGCTGCGCCGCCTGCCAGGCCGCCGCGCCGGACGGAGCCGCGCCCAGCGGGCGCATGCATTGGCTGGTGGCGGTCATCAGGAAGCGTTCCGGGCCGTTCAGGCTGCCCAGGCCGGCGCAGTAGAACGGCCCGCCGGCGACGATGCCGGCGCCGGCTACGCGGGCGGAGTTGGCCACGCTGAACTGCGCGGCCATGAAAGCGCCGGAAGACAAGCCGGACACGGTGTTCTGCTTGGCGTCCGCGCCCAGGGCGAGCAGCGGCGCGGCGGCATGGGCCAATCCGCTGGCGATGAAAATCAGCGCAACGGGCATGCCGCGCTTGAAGAAGGTAAGGCGCATGGTGGTTCTCCTGGTGTTGACGGTCTATTTGTTCAGCTTTTGCAGCTCGTTGATGCCGGACCAGCCGACGAAAATCAGCCCTAGCTCGGTGGCGCCGAAGGAGTAGGGCAGCCCGGCCAGAATGCCCATCGCCAGCCCCTTGGCCAGCGCCATGCCGGCATCGTCCTTGTCCACCCACATCTGCGTCAGCGCCGCGCTGGCCATGGTGAGCAGCAACAACAGCAGGCCGGTCAGCAGGAAGAAGCGGATTTTGTCCGGCAGCGCCATCGCCTTGGCCATGTCCAGCAGCATCACATCCCACAATTTGTCCGCGGCCAGCGCCACGATGGCGGATAGCAAATGCACCGGGCTTTTGCCCAGTTCCGGAATGCTGCCGCGCAAGAGACCGGTCGGCGGGGCGGTGTTGTTGTCCTGATCGGCGGGGTCCATGAGGGCATCTCGGTTGATGGCGCGCGCGGCGAACACCAAGCCGCGTGGCAGGTGTTGATGGGACGGCGATGGAGGCCAGTCGTGAATAGTGTCGAGGCTGGAGTCAGGTAGGCCTCGCGAACAATACTTTGCGGCATACCGTGTGGGCGAGGGGGAGGATGGACGTGTCTGCAAGAGAGGAGGAGTCGCCTAGATCGCGGGCATGGCCCGGAGCCAACTCGCGCTAGCTGGTGGTCACCGAGAAGTCTGAGTTTGGCATCATCTCGCCGATTGGGGCTGTGGCATTTCGTAGCGTGGGTTGGCCAAAGGCCATACCCGCAGAATGTATCGGGATACGGATAGTCGGAAGCGTGGCGGCGGGAGACGCAAGGGTGTTGAAGGGAGGTGATCGGCGCGGGGGTATGGCTAATTGGGTCCGCCCGTTCTCCCTACTTGTTTTGCGGTGATGATATTGTTTGGTCTGTCCCATTCCCCGTGGACACTAACTTAAGGTGGATAATCCCCACCAAGGAGCAGTGTTCATGATCAAGACCAGACGTACTTTCCCGGAGGCCCTCAAGCGCGAAGCGGTTGAGCAGGTACTTGCCGGCACCCCGTTACGGCATGTTGCCCAAGCCTTCGACATTACCGAGTCGCTGCTGGGCAAGTGGAAGCGTCAACTCCAAGACGCAGGACCCGATGCCTTCCCTGGCCGAGGCAAACAGACCGGTGAAGCCGCCGAGCTCAAGCGACTGCGGGATGAACTGGCCCGCGTTACCATGGAGCGCGATGTCCTAAAAAAGGCGCTCGCCATCTTCTCGCAACCCATGAAGTGAAATTCCGCGCGATTCAGGCGCTGTCGGACCGCTACCCGGTAGCCCCGATGTGCCAACTGTTTCGTGTGTCCCGCAGTGGCTACTATGCGTGGCTACACCGCCCACCTTCGGCGCGAGAGATGGCGAACCGACAACTACTACGTGAAATCCGGCTGGTGCATGCCGAGGTCAATGGTATTTATGGCCATCGGCGTATTCATGCCGAACTTCTTGCACAGGGCTTCGCCTGCGGGCGGCATCGCATCGCGGGCCTGATGCGGCGAAACGGTATCAGGGTTAGAACTCGTAAACATTGTCGACCCGTCAGTGGTGGTCAACACCTTCTACCCGTGGCGCCTAATCTGCTGCAGCGACAATTTGCTGCTGGTGGCGACATCAATCAGCGTTGGGTGTCGGATATGACCTATATCCGGACCGGTGAAGGGTGGCTGTACCTGGCGGTGGTGCTCGACTTGTACTCCCGGGCGATAGTGGGCTGGGCCATGCATCATCGAATGCAGCAAGAACTGGTGCATGCTGCCCTGACGATGGCAGTGGCGCGCCGCCAGCCTTCAGGAGAGGTGATTCTGCATTCGGACCGCGGGAGTCAGTACTGTGCCTTTGACTACCAGGCATTGCTGAAACGGCACGGAATGGTACCGAGCCACTCCCGCACCGGGAACTGCTGGGATAATGCAGCGATGGAGAGCTTCTTCCGTTCATTGAAGTCGGAACGTGTTTATCTGACCCACTACCGGAGCTACGAGGAGGCGCGTACGGATGTGTTTGATTACATCCGCTTTTACAATCACCAACGACGTCATTCAACCCTGGGGTATCTGACCCCGATTGAATTCGAACGCCGCCGTTCAGAGCTTAGTGCTTAACCCTCTGTCCATGGGGAGTGGGACAGACCAACCATCGGCTTCATCCAAAGCCTGCTCAAGTTGGCGGGTCTGGACTGGGACGTCCCCGACTACAGCACGCTATCCAGGCGGCAGCAGACGCTGCAGGTCAAGATTCCCTACCAGAAAAGCTCAGGCGCGCTGCATCTGCTGGTGGATAGCACAGGCATCAAGATGCTGGGCGAAGGTGAGTGGAAAACCAAGAAGCATGGCGCTGAATATCGCCGGCAATGGCGCAAAGTGCATCTGGGCATCGATGCGGAAACCCGGCAAATCCGCGCCATCGAGGTGACGGACAACCGCCAGGGCGATGCGCAAATGTTGCCTTCGCTATTGACGCAAATTCCGGCCGACGAGCCGATAGCCTGCGTGAGCGGCGACGGGGCTTTCGATACCAAGGCATGCCATGAGGCGATTGCCGCACGAGGCGCGATCGGGTGCATTCCGACCCGCAAGAATGCGAGGCCATGGAAAGGAAGTTCACTGGGTGTGCTGGCGTGGAATGAGATTCTGCGGGCGACCAAACGACTAGGCCGGGCGATCTGGAAGCGCTGGAGCGGCTACCATCGCCGCAGCTTGGTGGAAACCAAGATGTATTGCTTCAAACGGTTGGGTGAAAGGGTGACGGCCCGGCGTTTCGATGGTCAAGTGGCAGAGCTGCAAGTGCGCGCAGCCATCTTGAACCGCTTCAGCATGCTGGGCCGTCCTTGTACGGTGGCTGTGGCGTAAATCCGTTTAGGGAAAGGGGAACCTCGACCTGTTCAGGATTTATGCAACAGCGCCGTTTGGTGAATAGGGTCAATTATCCAGTCTGCCTGTGGCGATGGCCTGCAGGGCTTTTTGGTATGGCTCGGGTGAGACGCTGATATCACCGTAAAACGGTGTGTCATAGATCAGAATGATGGCTAGTACGATGGAGATGGATGAGGCCATTGCACAGGTTAGAAAGAAATGAATTCCTTTGCTTGGTACATGCATCATCCAGGCAAAAAATATCAGCAGGATTTCGCCGATTAAACAGATGCTCCATATTTCCAAAGGGATGGTCATGCTTTGATTGAACAGACGTGAATGGCGGCTGATATATAAATCGTTAAGTTGATTTTGAGCTTGACGTAGATATTCCATCTCCTTGGAATTAGAGGGGCTGACCGACGCCAATATTCGGCTGAGTTGCCCTAATGCAGAAGAGGCGACAGGAACGTCCTCTCCCTTTTGCTGTAGTTGCCATTCCTTATTGATCACGTCCATAAGGTAGCGTTGTAGGCCCAGGCCGATTCGAGGGGTGATCTGCGGCAGTCCTTGCGCGCTCAGCCGGTATAACGCGTTGGTTTGATTAGCCTCTCGCTCCGCCACCTCCACCGAATTGTCAAAATGCGTGATGGCGCGTACAAGCAGCGCTGCGATGATCAACCCGTAGAAAATGCCCACTACAGCGATAATGACACCCACTTCATCACTTTGTTGTTCCGTAATGTGGTGAGGGATGAATGTACGCATCAAAAAATAGATGGCGATAGATAGCGTGCAGCCAGTCGCGGCCCAGGCTGCGATCTGAACTGCGGATGGCATGGATATGAATTGAAGGAGCATGGGATTCATCCTGGCATTCCTCTGTATGGCTGCAGAGCAAGCGGGGAAAAGCCGCTCCTAGTGGAAATGGGAGCGGCAAAGGCGTAAAAATTAAGGCATGGCAGGTTAGCCGCCCACGGTAATCGGGGTCATGGCCATGTCCATGTTTTTGCTGAAGGCTTGCAGCAGCATCTTGATACCGTCCGGCAAGGGTTGTTGCTCCGCCTTGACTTCAACGTGATAGCGGGCGTCGTTGCTCTTTTGATAGCTCTGCGTGTCGGAATGGGAGTTGGAGGAGTCGTAAGCCACCGAGCCCTTGACCTCCACGCTGAAGCAGCCCCAGCCAGCCTTGGCATCCCAGGTCGAGTCCACGTGCAATTTGGAGGACGAGTCGTCAGTGGTTTCGTGGGTATAGCTGGACTTCACTTCCATGTCGAAGGTGATGTCCACCGAGGTCACTGCCATGGATGGGATCGGCATCATCGTCAGAATCGGGAAGTCCAGCGTCAGAGCGGAGTTGGCCGGGGTGACCTTGCCGTCTGTGCCGACTACCGGGCGTGTGCCGGCCAGTTCGATGGCCGCGGTAATCGGCTTGTAGCCTACCAGCTTGCCATTTTTGTCGGTGATGCGACTGAAACCGGTTTCCAGAATGTAGTTGGTCTGGGTCATGGCGAGGCTCTGCTGAGCCTCGGCGGCGGCTTGCAGCGGGCCGCCGATCAGCGACTTCATCGGAAGGCCGGAGAATTGCTGAGCCATGCTCAACAGGCCGCTATCAATGGATTCTGCCATTTGTTTTCCTTTCGGGTTGGGATTGAAGCGAGGGCAAGGCACCCCCGCTCTTCAGCACGCGAGCTGTTTTAGGTAGGCAGCTGGGCGTTCAGAAGCTTTTCATAAGCGGCGACGATACGCTGGTAGCCGGCAGGAGGTTCCAGGCTATGGATGACGATCTTGATTTCCGCGGTATTGGCGTCTTGCTGGTGCATCGAAACCATGACTTCAGGAGCCTCTGCATCCGTATCCGTGTCGCCGTGCTCCGCCTGTTCTGCGAGGGATAGATTGAGCGTGGTCAGCACTTCCACCCTTTCGATCATGAAACTCTTGAGCGGCAGCAGCGTGATCAGCGGCACTTGCACCTCATGGTGTTCTAGAGTCACCTGCCCGTCGCGGCTGACCTCTCTTGGCACATTCATGCCCACCATGCGCGCGGTCCAGGCACCTTCAGGGAAGTTCTGCGTATCGCCTTGTTCTTGATCGGGAATAAAGAACTGCTGCAGCTCTTCGATATGTTGGTTGCTGACGCTGCGTTGGGCTTCGATCACGGCTTTTTTCAGGCCGCTGACCAGGCCGCTTAGTTTTGCTGTCATCTTCAACTCCTGATGGAAGATTGGGTGTTGGCCGGCTGTTCATCACTTTGCAAAGCGCCAAGACGGAAAGCTCGACGCAGCGGAGCGGCTTGCTGCGGAGAGGCCGGTAGCTCGCTGCCCGCTAGACTGAGGACTTTGCTCGGCAAAGGCGTAGCCGCGGGTTGTAGGCGCTGGCCGGCATGCCGCCACAGTTGGGCTAGGCCGGTGATGAAGGCTGCGCTGATAAGGGCATCCGCCTGCTCCGGCAGTAGGTTGGGGCGCATGTTGGCAATGAGATGAATGGGCAATTGGGCGCATAGAGCGTAAGCAGCCGCGAGGCAGCCGGCGTCAGCCAAGGGCAGGCGAAGTTTGGCACCGCGTGGCAGCGGGATGTGCAAGGTATCCGGCAGCTTCAGGCTGTGCTGTTTTTGCCTTGGGGGGTCGAACAATACGGCGCAGCAACGCTCAAGCAGCAGCGACAGCAGTGCGGATTGAGCCAGGATCTCCTGGAGATTGGTGGCAAGACTCAACATGAGGTCTTTTCCTTGAGGGTATGGAATGAATCGGGGCCAGGGCACGATGGTCATGACTGGCTCATATAGATGGACGACCGGTCGCAGAGGGTGTGAATGCAGTCGCGGAAATTGGTGGCCCCTGCAGCTCAGGATGGCTGCGTGTCTAAGGCTGGCTGCTGAGCGGGATGGACTTGATATGCGTCCTGGATGCCGGCTGACTAGCCATTGCCTGGCCATGCTCACGCGCGCAGCGTGGGACGGTGAAAATGGCGCAATTAAGAGGCCGCCCGGACCCTTGGGTCGAGGCGGCCTGGACGGAGTAAAAGCAAATCTGAGCTATCGGTTAGTCCAGCGAAAGAGCCTTATTGTGGAGGCGCAGGAGTATGACCACAGCGGCAAGCCTGTCGGCCGTTGACTTGATGTGGGGAGGTTAAGGAACCAGCACCTGGACTTGGATGCCTTGATCCTGGATTAGCTGCCCTAGCAGTTTTGCGCCGCGCTCTGTTTCCAGATCCTTGAGGCGTTCTTCCTGGCTCTTCCCTTTGGTAGCTTGGCTTTCATCAAGCGTCAAATGATTGGCACCCCACATCATCAGCTTTCCGGCCGTAACGTTTTTTGCAGTTTTCAGAGAGTTGCCTATCATACTTGCGGCGTATTTATCGCGTACGCCCAGGCCCCAAGGCTCAACCACAGAGTGGATGCTGTGAGGCTTATACTGCGGAGCGATCTCGTCCAGTTTGGTCATCGTGTCCGTGGGTGACAGATCGCAAGCTACTACCTGTACCCCTTTGCCGATGCAAAGCGCGGCCAAGTCCAATAGATTGGGTTGGGCATCTTGCTTATTTAGACCTGTGAAGTAGCCACCACTGTCCAGCCTGTCTCGAGCTGCATCCCTGTCTAGATGCTCCTCCAGCATTTTCGAGATGGCAGCATTGAGCGTGTCGCCGTATTTTTTTGCGATGCCTTGATTGCCGCTCTTAGCGCTCGCTGGAAACTCGATGAAGAAAACCTTGACGTGGCCGTCATTAATCAATTCGCATGCCAACTGGCGTGCATTTGCCTTGGAATGGGTATCGGCTAGCGCGACCAATACGTTTTTATTCAACATTGCTATTGCTTGATCTTTTACCATTTTTACTCCATAGCCGGATGGGCGTTGTGTTGGTTTAGGCTTGTACCGTATTACTGGCCCACACGGCGCCATAAATCACCGCATTGCCATCGTTTTGCATGACCAGAGTGCCCATCGGGTGCCCATTGGTGCCGGAAGCCCAGATTGGTGTGTTGTTGACGTAAATCACCAGATTGCCGTCCTCCTGCATGATGCAATGGCCAGTGGGACCATTGCTGGCGGCGGCCCATAATGGGTGCGAGCCGCGGTAGAGGACGAGGTTGCCGTCTTGCTGGTAGATGAAGCGATACTGGCCATTGGCTGAGTCTATGTATTGGCCGGGTTGCAGGCTTTGTCCCGGGTGCAGGCGGTCGTTCTCGGATGGGACAACCGGCGGCAGGGTGAATGGAAGGCTCATGCGATGTCCTTTCTAGGATATGGGGTTGCGAGTTCTGGCTGTTTGCGTCGCCATTGTCTTAAGGGACGATGGGGACCGGGACTTGTGAGTGTCGGCAGGGTAAATGGCGTGGTTTGATGCGCGCTTTCTTGTATGCCGCATCTGGCCCGCCGAGCCCACATCATCACCATGCTTCGGCAGCTAAGGCGGGACTTTGCCGCTTATCAGACCTAGGTTGCCCTTCATCTCGGGGCCCGTTTTCGCTGGTGCATGGTTTTGTCAAACTCCTCTTGCAGTTAGGGGAGACTCTGACTGTCATGGCCGCCTCCCCCGTTGCGAGTGGTAAGGGGACGCAGTCAGATTGCTCAGGCGGCAGGCGCGGTGCGGCTGACTGCAAGGGGCCGGCAGCGATAACGTCCGGCCATGGCGCAGCAGGCCGGCTAGGCCGATGATGAGCAAGGCGGCTAAAACCGCGTCCAGGGACAGCGGCAATAGTGTCGGCAGCAGGGTGGCCATCGGATAAAGCCACAGCAGTAAGCTCATCAGGTAGGCAATGCCGAAGCCGCACAGTTCGAACCAGGGGAAGCCGCAGTCAAAGCGGAGCAGCAGTCGGACCAAAGCTCGCTCCAGCAGCGACGCAAGTAGCGCGCACAAGGCGAGGACGCCGGGCAAGGTCGCGGGGAAGAGACAGCTCATATCGCTGGCATCCTTTGATTCTCGACGGAATGGTTCAACCGTTGCTCGGCAGGACGGGTAGCAGATGCGGCCGCGAAGTCCGCCTCCAAGTGTTTGCGCAGCGCCTTGCGTAGCAGCTCCACCCGTTTGCGCGCCAGCGCCTCGTTGATGCCCAGCTGGCTGGCGATTTGCGAATACGGCAGGTCCTGCTCGAACTTCAGCCGGAACAGCAGCTGTTGTTCCGGTTTCAGGCTGGCAAGCGCGGCATCCATCCGGGCCAGCTGCTGTTTCAGCGACAGCTGCTGCTCCGGCGTGGGAGCGTTGCCGGCGTGGGCATGGACCGGGTCGCTGTCGAGGTCGGTATCGGTATCGATGACGCGGCTTTCCCGGCTTTTGCGGCGGACGAGGTCGAGGAAGGCGTGGTTCAGCGCCAGGAACAGGAAGCCGGCCAGGTTCTGCACCTTGTCCGGCGAGTGCTGCAGGTAGAGATGGACCTTGAGGGCGGTATCCGACAGCAGTTCGTCGGCGCGGTGCACATCGCCCTTGCACAAGTGCCGGGCTCGGCGTTGCAGCTTGGAATGGATTTCGCGCCAGACCAAGTCGAAGCGATGGCCTGGCGGGGGGGAGACAGTGTCTTGGTTTTGCATTTCGCCATCCGTTCATGACATTCGGGATTGCAGGATGGCGAGACGTGGCGGGCAAATCTGTTACGTTTGTGACATATGAATATATTTTTTCTTAAAAATATCCTGCAAACCTATCTGGCCTGAGAGGCGATTTGCCGCAGCCGAACCGGGTCGCACACCCGCAACGACTGGCGGTTGAGCTGGATCAGCCCGGCGTGCTGCCACTGTTTCAGCTGCGTGTTCAGCCGCGGCCGGCTGGCGTTGAGCATGGCGGCCAGAATGCTCTGGTTGACGGTGATCGGCAGAACGGGGCCATCCGGGCCGCCTTGGCCATGCCGTTCGATTTCCGCCAGCAGGTGCCGGGCCAGTCGGGCTTCCAGCCGATACAGGCAGACGGTTTCGACAAAGCTGCTGATGCGCTGCAGCCGCTTGCATAGCAACTGCTGGACGCGCGACATCAGCAACTGGTCGTCTTGCAGTTCGCGAAAATGCCGCCGGTGCAAAGACAGCAGCTGACAGTCGCGGCTAAGCTGGGCGGTGTAATTGCGCAGGCCGGGATACAGCAGCGCGCTTTCGCCTACCAAGTCGCCGGAACGGGAGTAGTCAATGATGACTTCATGCCCGTCCGGCTCTTGCAAGGTGTGGTAGACGCTGCCCTGCAGCACCAGGCCGATGAAGTCTTCCGGGTCGCCGCGCAGGAAAAGCAGCTTGCGTTGTTTGCCCTTGATCTGGGTGGCGTAGCGTCTGATATGGCGCAGCAGGCCGGCAGGCAGGTTTTCCAGCAGGGGGAATTCGTCCAGCCGGTAGGGCGGCGGCAGCGAATTCGAAACATCTGTGTGGCTGTGCATCTTGGTTTCCGCGGTTGAGCGTGGGGCGGGCCTCTCCGGCGATTGGGCGTGTGCTGTCGTCGGTATTTTCAGTGGGCGGCATTTGATGCAAAAACGGGCCGCGCAAGGAAATGTGAATGACATGATCATTTTTGCGGAGGCGGCAGGGAAGCCGCAGCAGAACGGGGAAAGGCGGAGACGCGCGCCGGCTGTCGAAAAGCGCGCTGCTGGCAAGCGCTTGACGGCTGGTGGCTTGGCTAATAAAATGCCCAGCTCTTGGAGGGGTTACCCCAGCGGTCAACGGGTCCGGACTGTAAATCCGGCGGCTAAGCCTTCGAAGGTTCGAATCCTTCTCCCTCCACCAGATACGAAAAAAAGCCAGGCGCGATGCCTGGCTTTTTTGCGTTTTCCGTCCGGCTCAGGTCGGGAACAGATGGCGGGCGTGGAAGCGCAGCTGCGCCTCGATGAAGCTGGCGACGAAGTAGTAGCTGTGGTCGTAGCCGGCGTGGCGGTTCAGCTCCAGCCGGCAGCCGCTGGCCTGGGCCGCGCGTTCCAGCGCTTCCGGCTGCAGCTGTTCGGCGAGGAAGGGGTCGGCCAGGCCCACGTCCACTCGCAGCGGCAGGCTGCAGCCGCGTTCGGCCAGCAGATGGCTGGCATCCCATTCCTTCCACCGGCTTTCATCGGCGCCCAGGTAGGCGGCGAAGGCCTTGCGGCCCCAAGGCGCCGCCGTCGGGCGGCAGATCGGGCTGAAGGCCGACGCCGACACGTAGTCCTGCGGCCGCTTCAGCGAGCAGATCAGCGCGCCGTGGCCGCCCATCGAGTGGCCGGCGACGGCGCGGCGGCCGTTGAGCGGGAACTGCGCTTCCAGCAACGCCGGCAGCTCGTCGGCCACGTAGTCGTACATCCGGTAGTGGCGGCTCCACGGCGCTTGCGTCGCGTTGAGGTAGAAGCCGGCGCCCTGGCCCAGATCATAGGCCGCGTCATCGGCCACGCCTTCGCCGCGCGGGCTGGTGTCGGGCATCGCCAGCGCGATGCCCAGCTCCGCCGCCACTCTTTGCGCGCCGGCCTTGTGGCTGAAGTTTTCGTCAGTGCAGGTGAGGCCGGACAGCCACAGCAGCAGCGGCACCTTGCCGTACCGCGCCGCCGGCGGCAGGTAGATGCCGAAGCGCATGTCGCAATCCAGCATGGCGGAACGATGCCGCCACTGTTGTTGCCAGCCGCCGAAGGCCTGGTTCTCGCTGATTTTCTCCAGCATCAGACCGCGTCCTGGCCGGCCGGGCGGTAATGGATCACCGAACGGATGCTCTTGCCCTCGTGCATCAGCTCGAACGCTTCGTTGACGTGCTCCAGCGGCATGGTGTGGGTGATGAAGTCGTCCAGGCGGAATTCGCCTTGCAGATAGCGTTCCACGTATTCCGGCAGCTCGGTGCGGCCGCGCACGCCGCCGAAGGCGCTGCCGCGCCACACCCGGCCGGTGACCAGCTGGAACGGGCGGGTGGCGATTTCCTGGCCGGCGCCGGCCACGCCGATGATTACCGACTCGCCCCAGCCCTTGTGGCAGCACTCCAGCGCCGCGCGCATCACCTTGACGTTGCCTATGCATTCGAAGGAGAAGTCGACGCCGCCGTCGGTCATCTCCACGATCACGTCCTGGATAGGCTTGTCGAAATGACCGGGGTTGACGCAGTCGGTGGCGCCCAGCTTCTTCGCCAGCTCGAACTTGCCCTCGTTGATGTCGATGCCGATGATGCGGCCGGCGCCGGCCATGCGCGCGCCGATGATGGCGGACAGGCCGATGCCACCCAGGCCGAAGATGGCCACGCTGTCGCCGGCCTTGACCTTGGCGGTATTGACCACCGCGCCCATGCCGGTGGTGACGCCGCAGCCCAACAGGCACACTTCCTCCAGCGGCGCGGCCGGGTTCACCTTGGCCAGCGAGATTTCCGGCAGCACCGTGTATTCGCTGAAAGTGGAGGTGCCCATGTAGTGGTAGATGGGTTGGCCGTTCTTGGAGAAGCGGGTGGTGCCGTCCGGCATCAGGCCCTTGCCTTGGGTGGCGCGGATCTTCTGGCACAGATTGGTTTTGCCGGACAGACAGAACTTGCACTCGCGGCATTCCGGCGTGTAGAGCGGGATCACGTGGTCGCCCACCGCCACGCTGCTGACGCCGGGGCCGATCGATTCGACGATGCCGCCGCCCTCATGGCCGAGGACGCAGGGGAAGATGCCTTCCGGATCGGCGCCGGACAGGGTGAAGGCGTCGGTATGGCAGACGCCGGTGGCCACCATTCTCACGCGCACCTCGCCGGCCTGGGGCGGCTGCACTTCGATTTCCTCGATGCTCAAGGGCTGGCCGGCGGCCCAGGCCACGGCGGCTTTGCAACGGATGACGGACGGGCTCATGCGGGATTCCTTTTTTCTAGCGGGATGTCGGGCGGCCTGCGCCGCGCAATCGGCCATTGTATTTTTCTCTTCGGCATTCATAATCGGGCCAATCGGTAAATGATTTTTTCCATGGGGAAATAATGGCGGCTTGGGAAGGCATCCAGGAATTCGTGGCGGTGGCCGACAGCGGCAGCTTCACCCAGGCGGCGCGGTTGCTGGGGATCTCGGTGGCGCAGGTCAGCCGCCAGGTCAGCCAGTTGGAGGCGCGGCTGGGCGCGCGTCTGCTGTACCGCACCACCCGCCAGCTCAGCCTGACCGAGGCCGGCGGGCTGTATCTGACGCACTGCCGCCAGCTACTGGAATCGTTGGCCGAGGCCGAGCAGGCGGTGTCGCGGCTGCAGGCGGCGCCGCAGGGCAAATTGAAGCTGACCGCGCCGCTGGCTTACGGCCAAAGCCATATCGCGCCGCTGCTGCTGGATTTCATGCAGCGCTACCCGCAGCTGGAGGTCGGCCTCAATCTGTCCAACCAACTGCAGGACCTGGTGCACGACGGCTACGACCTGGCGATACGGATAGGCCATCTGACCGATTCTTCCTTGATGGCGCGCCGGCTGTCGCAGCGCCGCCACCACATTTGCGCGGCGCCGGCCTATCTCGCGCGCCGCGGCGCGCCGGCGCGGCCGCAGGATTTGGCCGGCCACGACTGCCTGCTGCTGGGCCAGGATAGCTGGCATCTGCAGGCGGGCGGCAAGCGCCAGGCGGTGCGGGTGCGCGGGCCGCTGCGCTGCAACAACGCCCAGGTGCTGGCCGACGCCGCGCTGCGCGGCATGGGGCTGGCGCAGCTGCCCGATTATTACGTGGCGGCGCATCTGGCCAGCGGCGCGCTGGTGGAGGTGCTGGCCGATTACGCCGAACCGGAGGAGGGCATCTGGGCGCTGTATCCGCACAACCGCCAGCTCAGCCCCAAGGTGAGGCTGCTGGTGGATTTCCTGGCGGCGGCGCTGGCGCCGGCCCGGCCATAGAGTCCTTGCCAAGGCGGCGAGCGGCGACAATAATCGCGCATTCTTTTGCGGAGCGATGGCGATGGTGATAGCGGAATCCAGGGTGGAATGCATGGTGGTGCATCGGGTGGGCAACCCGACGCGCGGCGAGCCGCTGCAATTGTCTGAGCGCACCACTTCGGTCGACGAGGCGGTGTCGGGCATGCTGCTGGACGGCTATCTGAAGGGCATCGTCTCCGATCGCAAGAAACATCAGTTCGTCCATGAGACCGATCTCAACCTGAACGAGATCTACCACTACACGCGGCAGTTCTTCCGCGGCGAGATCGATTTCCTGGCGGTGTCGCAGCGCATCGCCAAGCATTTGTACGGCCGCTCGCAGCACCCCAACATCAGCGCCGGCGACCTGCTGATCATCGAATTCTCCGGCCTGTCCGACGGCGACCGCGACATGCGCGCGCTGGGGGTGTTCAAGTCGGAAATCCGCGACGATTTCCTCACCATCATCGACGGCGCCGGCGTGTTCGACATCAGCCACGCCTCCGGCATCAATCCGCGGCTGATAGACAAGGGCGCGCTGATCCTGGAGCACGGCCCGACGGTGTACGCAGTGGACCGCCTCAGCCGCGAGGCCAAGTTCTGGCTGGACGATTTCCTGAAGGCGCTGCGGGTGCCGGACAAGGCGTCCAGCAGCAAGATGCTGGCTAGCGTGGTGGAGCAGCTGAGCGGCGAGATCGAGGACCCGATGGAGCAGGCGCGCTTCAAGGACGAGCTGTTGACGCTGGTGGAGAGCCAGCAGGAGGAGGTGGCGGCCAAGTCGCTGACCGACGCCGCCGAGCGCTTCGTGCCGCGCGCGCAGGTGGAAGAGGCGCTGGGCAGCGCCGCCGAATCCTATGGCTTCGAGCTGGACGACGAGGCGAAGCTGCCGGCCAAGGGCATGGCCAAGCAGCTGGAAAAAACGCTGTCGCGCTACGGCGTCGGCCACGGCATCAGCGTGTTGTTGCCCTCCGGCATCACGCTGAAGAACATCCAGTCGGTCAACGACGGCGAAGGCGGACTCAGCCTGACGCTGTTCCTCAACAAGCGCGAAGGCTGAAGCGGCGCGATATCATGCCGGACGGCGGCGGTCATTCGACCGCCGCCGTTTTGTTTTCAGGACCCGGTCAGCCACAGCGCCAAGAGCGGCGCCAGGTTGAACACCAGAACCAGGATTTTATAGAGGCCGATGCCGCCGTAGTTGAGCAGCTCGAAAGCCGGCTCCGAAATCCGGAACCAGCGGCTGTGCAGCCGGTACAGCCAGGCGCGGCGGAAGAAAAACAGGCAGAACCACAGGATCAGGATGGCGTAGTGGATGGCGAGGCAACACAGCAGGACGTGTTCGAGACTGGCGCGGTTCATCGCAGGCTCCCGCTTGGCGAGTTGAATGGGATGCGGTTAGGCAATTTACATTAGCGCATAAGTCTATTATGATGCCGCTTCTTGAAAATAATGCTGATGTTTTTAAATAAAGATTGGCTTTTTGTGAATTGAATAATAAAGGCAAGCAATGAACTGGTACCTGTCCGCTCTGAAAAAATATTGCACTCTGAATGGCCGCGCGCGTCGCCGCGAATATTGGTTTTTCCAGCTGTTCCACACCATCGCCATCGCGCTGGCCATGGTGGTGGACATCGCCGTGCTGGGCAAAGGCATGCCGATCCTGACCGCCGTATACGCGCTGGCCACCATCCTGCCGGCCTGGGGCCTGCTGGTGCGCCGCCTGCACGACATCGGTCGCAGCGGCTGGTGGATGCTGATCAGCTGCGTGCCGCTGGTGGGTGGCATCATCCTGTTCGTGTTCACCGTGATGGACAGCCAGCAGGGCGAAAACCAGTTCGGCGCTTCGCCGAAAGCCGCCTGATCGTTCAGGCGCGCAGCAAGAAAAACCCGCCGGATGGCGGGTTTTTTCATGAGCGGGACACGTTCAGGACTGTAAGGCCAGCGTGCCGCTGCGGCCGGGGATTTCACCCATGATGACGCGGCCGCTGGGGAGCGCGGCGCGGTCCAGGCTGTTGAAGAGGTCCAGGCAGCTGACCAGCTGGTAGCTTTGCTCCTGCCAGCCTTGCAGCAGGCGCTCGAAGGTTTCGGCCAGACGCATGCCTTCCAGCTCGGCATGCAGCGTGTAGACGTGGCCGGTGTCCGGCGAGGTTTCGGTCAGCCGCAGCAGGTGTTCGTGGACATTGTCGTTGGTCAGGCCGTTCAGGCCGATCAGCTCGTCCAGCGTCGGCAGCGTGGTGGGCAGCTGCGGCACGCCCAGGTTGCGGCCGGCGGCGTCCACCGGCTGGAACGGGTGGGTGCCGCGGCCGTCGGACGCGTACAGCATGCCCAGTTCCTGCTGGTAAGCCAGCGCGGCGTCGTTGATCTGCCAGCCGGCGGCGCCGTGGGTGCGCGGCGGCTCGCCGAAGATTTCCTGAAAGCGGCGCGCCGCCTTATGCATTTCGGCGCGGGTCCACACCGCGTCTTCGCCGGCGACATGGTCTTGCCACTTGATGTGGTCCCAGCAATGAATGCCCACTTCGAAGCCGGCGTCGCGCACGCTTCTGAGCAGCGCGGCCTCGCGCTTGCCGATGTCGGGGCCCGGCAGCACGGTGCCGTACAGCAGGGTGCGGATGCCGTAGTGTTCGACGACCGAAGTGCGCGACACCTTGGACAGGAAGCCGGGGCGGAACACGCGCTTGATGGCGCGGCCGGTGTGGTCCGGGCCCAGGCTGAACAGGAAGGTGGCGTTCGCCTGGCGACGTTTGAGCATGTCCACCAGCAGCGGCACGCCTTCGCGGGTGCCGCGCCAGGTATCGACGTCTATCTTCAGGGCGAGTTTTTTCATTGTTGTGGCAGGTTCAAGTATTCGGAATCGCCGGCGAGTTTACCGTGTTGCGGACTTGCCGTGCGGTTTTCCGGCTGTCATCGCCAACACGGAGGCGATAAAGCCGCTCTTGGCATCGGTGTAGGCGGCGCGGTCGCCGCCGTGGGTGACCGCCAGCCGCCGTTTCAAATCGGCATAGTGTTCCGCAAGATGGCCGTCGGCGCGCAGCGCGTCGCGGAAGGCCAGCTTGTCGCGCCAAAAGTCCGAATCCAGCGCCACGGCATGCAGGTGAGCCTGACGCGGCGGCAGGACGGGCTGGGTGAAATAATGCCGGTCCGGCATGGCGGCGGCCATTTGCGGCTGGCGGTGGAAGCCGGCGGCGGCCAGCGCTGGGAAATACGGTTCGAGATCGTTTAGCTTCGGCAGCCCCAGCATGATGTCGATGACGGGTTTGGCGGCGAGGCCGGGCACCGCGGTGCTGCCGATGTGTTCGATCCGGCAGGCGCAGGCCAGCGGGCCGAGGGCGGACAGGATCCGCCGGCGTTCGGCGTGGAAGCGTTGTGGCCAGGCCGGGGTGTAGGGGGCGACGGCGAGGTCTGGAGCCATCGGCGTTGGCGGGACGGCGGAAGCTTAATGGGACGCCGGGGCGGCTGGCGAGTCGGCGAGAACCTTGTCCAGCACCTGCTTGTAGCTTTCCGGGATGCCCATGCTGCGCATCAGCTGGCGTATGAAGACATCGGGATGCTTGCAATAGAATGCCGATTCCTGATTGTTTTCCATCGGGCCTATCGCTTTCTTCATGTTTTCCAGCATTAGGCCGCCGGCCGGGATGGTTTGGCCGTTGAGGCGCACTTCCAGCTGGTAGCTGGCCAGCGGCAGTTGGTCGAAGGCCACGCTGATCTTCTCTTGATCGTTCGGGAAGGTTTTTTTGCAGGTGTCGAGCAGATACTGGGTGGGCCCCTGCAGAATCTGGAGCGGGAGCAAGGGATAGACAGCCAGCATTTCCTGGTACTGCTTGGCGCGTTTCTGGCCGCTGTCCTGGGGTTGCGCGGCGTCGGCTGCTTGGCCGGCGGAAGAGGCAAGCAGCGCCAGGGCGGCGCTCAGGCTGAGAATGAAGGTTTTCATGGCGTTCATGGAAAGAGACGGCTTTGGGAATGACGGCGCTGCCTGGACAGACGGCTGCCGGCATCGGGCTCGCCGTTCTGCGAAACCGCGGCCAACGCCCGGCGGGGGCCCGGCATTGGCTCGATCACTTACTCGGACAGGTCGCGGCTGGCGGCGACTTGGTCGCGGTAGTAGTCGTAGATGCCTTTGAGCGCGTCGGCCATGGTGACGGTCGGCTTCCAGTCCAGGTCAGCCATGGTGTTGCTGATCTTGGGCACGCGGTTCTGCACGTCCTGGTAGCCCTTGCCGTAGTAGGCGCCGGAGGTGGTTTCCTCTACCTTCACCTGATCGGCGTTGAGCTGGTATTCCGGGTAGACGCGGGCCAGGTCCAGCATCATTTGCGACAGTTCGCGGATCGAGTAGTTGTTGGCCGGGTTGCCGATGTTGTAGATCTGGCCGGAAGCCTTGCCGTCCTTGTTTTCGATGATCTTCATCAGCGCGGCGATGCCGTCGTCGACATAGGTGAACGCGCGCTTCTGGTGGCCGCCGTCAACCAGCTTGATGGTTTCGCCGCGCACGATGTGGCCCAGGAACTGGGTGATCACGCGGCTGGAGCCTTCCTTCGGCGTGTTGATGTTGTCCAGGCCGCCGCCGATCCAGTTGAACGGGCGGAACAGTGTGTAGTTCAGGCCTTCCTGCATGCCGTAGGCGTGGATCACGCGGTCCATCAGCTGCTTGGAGCAGGAGTAGATCCAGCGCGGCTTGCTGATCGGGCCGCAGATCAGTTCGGAGTTTTCCGGGTCGAACTCGTCGTCGTGGCACATGCCGTAGACTTCGGAGGTGGACGGGAACACCAGATGCTTCTTGTACTGCACGCACTGGCGGACGATGGGCAGGTTGGCCTCGAAGTCCAGTTCGAACACGCGCAGCGGGTTGTTGACGTAGGTGGACGGGGTGGCGATGGCCACCAGCGGCAGCACCACGTCGCACTTCTTCACGTGGTATTCGATCCACTCCTTGTTGATGGTGATGTCGCCTTCGAAGAAGTGGAAGCGCGGGTGGTCTTTCCATTCGGCCACGCGGTCATCGTGCATGTCCATGCCGTAGATGTGCCAGTCGGTGGTCTCGATGATGCGTTTGGTCAGGTGGTGGCCGATGAAGCCGTTCACGCCCAGGATCAGTACTTTTTTCATTGGGTTTTCCTCGTTCGCCCGCAGGCGGAATAGTCGAATTCTGTTTAGCCGCCCAGGGGCAGCGCGTCGCCGCCGGCCAGCGCGGCGAAATTGCCGGCGTCCAGCGCCTGTCCGGCCAGTTCGGCGCGCAGCACCGCCAGACGGCCGCCGTCGGCGCAGCGCAGCCACAGGCGGCCGTCTTCGCGGTACAGCTCGGCGGCCGCGGCCGGCGCGGCGCTGCCGGCCGGCAGGGTTTTCCACAGCAGCAGGCGGCCGGCGCGGGTGTCGGCAAAGGCACCGGGGAAGGGCAGGGTCAGCGCGCGCACGAAATCATGCAGCCGCCGGGCCGGGGCCTGCGCGTCGATGCGACCGTCTTCCGGCTTGCGGCCGCCGAAGTAGCCGCCCAGGCTCAGGTCTTGCTGAACATGCGGCGCGCTGCCGTCCATCAAACCGGGCAGGCTGCGCCACAGCACCATCTCCGCCGCCACCGTCACCTTGGCGAACACTTCGTCGGCGCTGTCGTCGGGCAGGATGGGCACTGCCATCTGGTCGACGATGGGGCCGTTGTCCGGCTTCACGTTCATTTGATGCAGCGTGGCGCCGGTTTCGGTTTCGCCGTGGATGACGGCCCAGTTGATCGGCACCCGGCCGCGGTACTTGGGCAGCAGCGAGCCGTGCATATTGTACGCGCCGCGCGTGACGGCCTCCAGCAGCGGCGCCTTCAGCATGTGGCGGTAGTAGAAGGAAAACAGGAAATCGGCCTGGCAGGCCTGTACCTGCGCCGCCACTTCCGGCGTGTTCGGATCGTCCGGCGTGATCACCGGGATGCCATGCTCGCGCGCGGTTTGGGCCACGCTCTGGAACCAGATGTTTTCGTTGGGGTTGTCCTGGTGGGTCACCACCAGCGCCACCTCCACGCCTCGGCCGATCAGTGCTTTCAGGCAGCGCACGCCGACATTGTGGTAGGCGAAGACGACGGCGCGGCTCATCGCTTGTCCCCTTGCTCCAGCACCGCCTGGATCACGTAGCGCGGGCGGGCGCGGACTTCCTGGTAGATGCGGCCGATGTATTCGCCCAGCAGGCCGATGCCGAACAGCGCGATGCCGATCAGGAAGAACGCGATGGCGAACAGCGTGAACAGGCCGCCTTCTTCCGGACCCAGGAACAGGCGGCGCAGCAGCATGTAGGCCACCAGCAGGCCGGAGCCGGCGGAAATGGCCATGCCCATCAGCGAGAACCACTGCAGCGGCACCAGCGAGAAGCCGGTCATCAGGTCGAAGTTCAGGCGGATCAGGCTGTACAGCGAGTATTTGGATTCGCCGGCGAAGCGCTCCTCGTGGCCGACCGTCACCTCGGTGGGGTTCTGCGCGAACTGGTAGGCCAGCGCCGGGATGAAGGTGTGCAGCTCGTTGCACTGATTGATGGTGTCGATGATGCGGCGGCTGTAGGCGCGCATCATGCAGCCCTGGTCGGTCATCTTGATGCGGGTGAGCTTCTCGCGCAGGCGGTTCATCGCCCGGCTGGCCAGGTGGCGCCACAGGCTGTCGTTGCGTTGGCGGCGGATGGAGCCGACGTAGTCGTGGCCCTTGTCCATTTCGGCCAGCAGCACGGCGATGTCTTCCGGCGGGTTTTGCAGGTCGGCGTCCAGCGTCACCACCCGTTCGCCGCGGCTGTGCTCGAAGCCGGCCAGGATGGCCCGGTGCTGGCCGAAGTTGCCGTTGAACAGCACCACCCGGGTGACGTCGGGGCGCAGGTTGAATTGCTCGGACAGCATGGCCACGCTCTTGTCGCGGCTGCCGTCGTTGATGAACACGATCTCGTAGCGCACGTTCAGCGCGTCCAGCGCCGGGTACAGGCGGTCGAACAGCGCCTGCAGCACGTCCTGCTCGTTGTAGACCGGGATGACGACGGAAAGATGGATGCTTGTATTCATGGGTCTCAGCTTAAAACAGGACGCAGCACGCGGCTGAAGGCGGCGCAGACGCGCGCCACGTCGTCGTCGCGCATCGCCGGGAACAGCGGCAGAGTGACGGTGCGCGCGCCGATGTCTTCGGCTGCCGGGTAGTCGCCCTCGGCGTAGCCTTTGGCGCGGAACAGGGTGAACAGGTGCATCGCCGGATAATGGACGCCGACGCCAATCTGCTCGGCTTTCATCCGGGCGATGAATTCGCCGCGGCTGATGCTCATGCGGGCCAGCGGCAGCAGCGGCTGGAACATGTGCCAGTTGCTCTGCTCGAAGTCGGCCGGCGGCAGCTCGCAGCCCAGTTCACGGTCGAAATGCGCAAAATACAGCTTGGCCAGCTCGCGGCGGCGGGCGTTGAAGCCGTCCAGTTTTTTCAATTGGCCGAGGCCGATGGCGGCGGCGATGTCGGTGAGGTTGGCCTTGCCGCCCAGCACGTCCACGTCCATGGTGCCGTCCGGCAGCCGGGTGACGCCCTGCAGCCGCAGCTTTTCGAACAGCCGCGCCTCGTCGGCGTTGTTCAGCACCAGGCAGCCGCCTTCGCCGCTGGTCATGTTCTTGTTGGCGTGGAAGCTGAACGACACCAGGTCGCCTTCCATGCCTATGCGCCTGCCCTGCCAGCTGGCGCCCATGGATTGGGCGGCGTCTTCCACCACGCGCAAGCCATGGCGGCGGGCGATGTCGTACAGGCGCTCGCGGTCCACCGGCAGGCCGGCCAGGTCCACCGGGATGATGGCGCGGGTGCGCGGGGTGATCGCGGCTTCAACCTTGGCTAGGTCGATGTTGCGGCTGGCCGGGTCGGCGTCGACGAATACCGGCGTGGCGCCGACTTTCAAAATCACGTTGGCGGTGGCCACCCAGCTCAGCGGGCAGGTGATCACTTCGTCGCCGGGGCCGACGCCGGCGATTTGCAGCGCCATCTCCAGCGCGGCGGTGGCGGAGGAAACCAGCCGCACCGGGCGGCCGCCGCAAAAGGCCGACAGCTCGGCTTCCAGTTGCTGGCAGCGCGGGCCGGTGGTGATCCAGCCGGAGCGCAGCACCTCGCCGACGGCGGCGATGGTGTCCTCGTCTATCGCGGGACGGGTGAAGGGCAGAAATTCCATGTCTAACCTCTATGTCAGCTGCGGGCGACCAGCACCACGCCGACGATGATCACGGCGATGCCGATGAGTTTTTGCGCGGCCAGCGCTTCGCCGAACATCCAGTAGGCGAGCAGCGCGTTGACCACGTAGCCGATGGACAGCATCGGGTAGGCCACGCTGACTTCCACCCGCGACAGCGCCATGATCCATACCACCACGCTGACCGCGTAGCAGGACAGGCCGCCGATGATGGGCAGGTTGGTGGCCAGCGACCAGCCTATCGGCAGCGCGTTGGCGGCGGAAAAGTCGAAGTGGCCGATCTGGCGCACGCCGGCTTTCAAACACAGCTGCGCGGCGGCGTTGAGCAGCACGCCGAACAGTATCAATCCGAATTCAATCAGTTTCATGCATTCCTATCCAAAACGTACTCCCCTCTCCCCTGGGGGGAAAGGGGCTGGGGGAGAGGGGGCTAAGGCTTCGCCACCACCATCCGCCGCGGGTCCTGATAAATCACTTTCATCGGCAGGCCTTGCTTTTGCAATTCCTGGAAGGAGCCGTCGGTCAGCATCGCCACCGCCTTGGGCGCGGCGCGCCAGGCGGCGGTGAACTGCTCCAGCCGCGGCATCCAGCGCTGCGGCTCCTGTCCCTCGCCGAACTCGAACTCATCGACGAAATCCACCAGTTTGACCGGCCTGCCCACGTAATAGGGGAAGGTTTGATCGTAGTAGCGCACCGAGTAGACTTCGCTGTCCGCGGTCAGGTAGGGCTGGATTTGCTTGACGATTTCCTTGCTGCCCTTGAGCCGGCCGTAGCTGTCGTGGCCGCTGGCGGCCAAGGTGACGGCGATCAGGCTGCCGAAGGACAACGCGGCGATGGCGGCCAGCATCCGCTGTTGCCCCAGCGCGCGCCAGGCGTAAATCGAGCCGAGCAAAAACACCGCCGCGCCGGCGGCGATGAAGTGCGCGAAGGGCTGGATCACGTCCAGCGGCGAATCCTGGTTGGCGAAGCGGCCGGCGAACGGCCAGGCGGCCAGCAGCGCCAGCCACAGCAGCGCGGGCAGGAGGATATGCTTTTTCAGCTCTGCCGGCCGCATCCGGCCGAAGCTATAGGCCAGCATCAGCGCCAGCGCCGGGAACATCGGCAGGATGTAGGACGGCAGCTTGGAGCTGGACTTGCTGAAGAAGGCGAAGATGAACACGCACCAGATCAGCAGCAGGCGGCCGATGCGCAGGCCGGCGGCGCGGTCGGCCCAGGCATCCTTGACGAGGCGCGGCAGCAAGGTGGTCCACGGCAACAGGCCCAGAATCAGGTAGGGGACGAAATACCAGGGCGCGCCGGTGCGCTTGTGCTCGGTGGTGAGGAAGCGCTCGAAGTGCTCGCGGATGAAAAAGAAATGGGCGAAATCGGCGTTGCGTTCCGAAACCAGCACGAACCACGGCGCGGTGAGAGCGAAGAACAGCGAGAGGCCGCTGAGCCAGTGCATCCGTTTCCAGAACGCCCATTGCCAGTTGATCAGGCTGTACAGCACCAGCGTGGCGCCGGGGATCAACAGGCCGATCAGGCCTTTGCTCAGCGTGGCGCCGGCCATCGCCGCCCAGGTGATCCACATCGCCCAGCGGGTTTGCGCGCGGCTGGCGTTATCTTGTTGCGCCAGCAGGAAACCGCACAGCGCGGCGGTGAGGAAGAAGCTGACGCCCATGTCCAGCGACAGGAAGTGGCTGTTGGCGACGATCCAGGCCATGCCGCCGGCGGCCAACGCCGCGTAGCGGCCGGCGGCCGCGCCCCATAGGCGGCGCGCGGTCAAGGACACCGCGGCCACGCTCAGGAAGCCGGTCAGGCCGGGCCAGAAGCGGGCGGCGAACTCGTTGACGCCGAAAATGGCGAAGCTGAGCGCGCCCATCCAGTATTGCAGGATGGGTTTTTCGAAATACAACAGCCCGTTCAGGCGCGGGGTGACCCAGTCGCCGCTGTGCAGCATGAACAGCGAGATCGTCGCGTAGCGGCCTTCATCGGCGTGGATCAGGCCGCGATAACCCAGGCTGCCGAACCAGATCAGCGCGAACAGCAGCCATAGGGCGGGTTCCAGGGCCCGGTGCGGGGCGGTGGCGGAGCCGGAGGTGGTATGCATCGGAAGTCGGGCTTCAGGGTTGTTCGTTTAAGCCAACTGGCTAGCATAACCGATCTGGCCGGCCTTGTACGTTGATGCTTTGTAACCGGCCGGCCGCGTCACAGCCAGTCGCGCGGCGGCAGGAAGTCGGTGTACAGCTTGTCTTCCGGACTGCCCGGCTCCGGCTGGTAGCCGTATTCCCAGCGCGCCAGCGGCGGCATCGACATCAGGATCGATTCGGTGCGGCCGCCCGACTGCAGGCCGAACAGCGTGCCGCGGTCCCACACCAGGTTGAATTCGACGTAGCGGCCGCGGCGGTATAACTGGAATTGGCGCTCGCGGTCGCCCCAGGCCTGGTCCTTGCGCCGCGCGACGATGGGCAGGTAGGCGCCCAGGAAGCCGTCGCCGACCGCTCGCATGAAGTCGAAGCTCCGCTCGAAGCCCCAGTCGTTGAGGTCGTCGAAGAACAGGCCGCCGATGCCGCGCGCCTCGTTCCTGTGCTTCAGGTAGAAGTATTCGTCGCACCATTTCTTGTAGCGCGGGTAGACCTCGGCGCCGAACGGCGCGCACAGGTCGCGCGCCACCGTATGCCAGTGTACGGCGTCTTCTTCTTGCGGGTAGAACGGCGTCAGATCGAAGCCGCCGCCGAACCACCACACCGGCGCCTCGCCGTCTTTTTCGGCGATGAAGAAGCGCACGTTGGCGTGGCTGGTGGGCACGTGCGGATTGGACGGATGGATCACCAGCGACACGCCCATCGCCTCGAAGCGGCGGCCGGCCAGCTCGGGCCGGTGCGCGGTGGCGGAAGCCGGCAACGCGTCGCCGTGGACGTGGGAGAAGTTGACGCCGGCTTGCTCGAACACCTCGCCATCTTTCAGCACCCGGCTGCGTCCGCCGCCGCCGGCTTCGCGCCGCCAGGCGTCCTCGGCGAACTGGCCGGCGCCGTCGGCCTGCTCCAGCGCCGCGCAGATGCGGTCTTGCAAATCCAGCAGGAAGGATTTGACGGCGTCGCTATGCGGGTGGCTCATGGTGGGATCTGTCTCGCAAGGAAGTTGGGGCAGATTGTAGCAGAGGCGACATCGCGGCGATGAGGCGGAGGGGCAATGAAAATTGCCCGCCGGGCGGCGGGCAATCGGGAGCGGGCTTAGAACTGGTAGCTCAGGCCGGCTTTCAGCGCGCTTTGGCCGGAGGTCTTGACCAGCGAGTAGCCGTTGTATTGCAGGTCCATGGCGCCCGCCAGATATTCGAACTCACCGCGCAGCGCCAGTTGCTTGCTCAGCGCGTAGTGGGCGCCGAAACCGAAGCCGGCGCGGGTGCGGTTGAAGTCCTGGCTGTCGCTGCCGAGGCTGACCTTGGTCTGCACGCGGTTCAGGCTGAGGCGGCCGAACAGCTCCACCTTGTCGTTGATCGGCAGGAAGGTCAGCAGCGACGCGCGCACCGCGGTGGTGGCGGCGCTGAGATTGCCGTTGACGCAGGACAGGAACCCGCAGAAGTTGAAGTTGGCGTCGCTCTTGCCGAAATCGGCATAGCTGACTTCGACGGCCAGGCTGCGGTCAAAGCGATAGCCGGCGCCCATTTCCCAGGCGGCGTCGGTTTGCTTGCCAGAGTTGACGCTGGCGCTGCTCGGCAGGTTGTCGCCGCGCTCGATGGTGGAATACGATGCGCCGGCAGTGCCGAATGCGTAGGCGCCAAGATCGGCGGCGTGGGCGCTCAGGGCGCTCAGGGCCATCACGGAAGCAGCGAGTGTTTTTTTCATTTCCAGTGCCAAATGTTGCTGAAGTGTTAACGAGGGCGGCGATTATGATTCAAACGCCGCTTGGTTGCAAACTATTGCAAGCTATTGTTTTTGATTTGATTTTTTGAATGGAATTTGCAATTCCAAAGGAATGTTCGATGCGGGCGGCGGATAAAAAAAAACCGCCGGCCAGGGGCGGGCGGGTTGCGCGGCAGCGCGCGGCGGGGCCGGTGTCAGGCGGCGGCGAAGGCCGTCCAGCCGCAGGGTTGCTCGGCGCTTTGCTGGCGGGCGTGGCTGTTGAAGAACTTCAGGCTGCGCTGCAGCACCTCGGCGCGCTCGTTGTCCACCATCACCATGTGGTAGCTGTTGGACAGCGGCATGAAGTCCACCGGGCCGCCCAGGTATTGCAGCAGGTAGTGGGCGGAGCGCGGGCTGGTGATGTCGTCCTCGTCGGCGTGGACGATCAGCGTCGGACAGGTGATTTCGGCCAGACGCGGCATCAGCTGGCGGCGCAGGCGGTCCACTTCGCGGATGCACATCAGCGGAATGTAGGCGTAGTGGAAGCGGTCGCCGCGCTCGAAGCGCTGCTGGATGGCTTTGCGGATGCGGGCGTTCTTGATGCCGAACGGCGACACTTCCGGCACGCGCATCTTCTTGGCCAGCTGCGGCAGGCAGTACACCGCGTGGCGCAGCCAGGTCAGCTTGGGCAGGCTCCAGCCATCGAGGAACATCGGCGGCGCGTACAGCGCCAGCTTGTCCTGATGCTTTTCCCGGCGCGCCACTTCCAGCGCCACCAGGCCGCCCAGACAAACGCCGGCCAGGTGCACCACCTTGTGCTTGGCCTTCAACGCGCGGTATTCGCTGCGAATGCTTTCCACCCACTCTTCCCAGCCGACGCCGAGAAGATCTTCCGGGCTGCCACCGTGTCCGGGCAGTACCGGAGAGTGGGTGACAATGTCGGCGTCTTCCAGTGTGCGGCCGAGCGCGCCCAGATCGTAGGCGGTGCCACCCAGGCCATGCACCAGCAATGCCGCCGGTCTTGAGGAAACCATTCGCAATAATCCTTAACGTTTTAGATGTGTGAATTATCCGCAAGGCGGCGCAAGTGGTCTGTTGGCTTCCTGTCGGCGGATTGTGACAGTGAGTGACTTATGGCTGGCGCGCGTCCGGTTGCGCAATGATCATGCGGAAACGGGCGCCGCCCAGCTCGCTGGCGCCAGCGCTGGCGTGGCCCAGGTGGTGTTCGGCGATCAGCCGCACGAAGGACAGGCCCAGGCCGTGGCCGCCGGTGGCGCGGTCGCGGCTGCGGTCCAAGCGCAGGAAGGGTTCGAAAACCTTCTCGCGGTCGGCCTCCGGAATGCCGCAGCCGTCGTCGTCCACTTCGATGATCAATTGCGACCCCTGGTGGTAGACCCGCATCCTGACCTGTTGCTGCGCGTACTTGAAGGCGTTCAGCAGCAGGTTGCGGGTGGCGATGTACATCAGCTTGCGGTCGAAGGCGCCTTCTTCGCGCGCGCAGTCCAGCGTCAATTCCAGGCCGGGCGGCTTCAACGGGGTGACCAGGTCGATCAGGTCGTCGAACCAGTCGAACAGGTCTATCGTCTCCAGGTGCAGCGGCACTTCACTGCGCTTGAGTTTGGCGAACTCCATGCTGGTGCTGATCAGCTCTTCCAGTTCCTGCAGGTCGCGCTCCATGCCGTCGCGGTAGCGCTGCCATTCGGCCGCATCCTCTTCTTCCTCCAGCATGGTCAGGCCGAAGCGCAGCCGGGCGATCGGGGTGCGGATTTCGTGGGCGATGGCGTGCGACAGCGCCTGGCGTGTCTCCAGCTGGCGCTCCAGCCGCGAGGCCATGCTGTTGAAGGCCAGCGGCAGCGGCGCGAACAGCCGGCTCTTGGCGGTGCGGGCGCGGGCGCTGAAATCGCCCTCGGCGAACACTTCGGCGGTGCGGCGCACTTCCAGCAGGTCTTTCCACAAGGGCTGCAGGCTGAAATAGAGCAGGGTGCCCAGCGTGGCGCCGGACAGCAGCATCCAGATCAGCAGCACTTCGATGTCTTCGCTGATCCAGTTGCTGTCGCTGGACTGCACGTCCAGCGGCCCCAGCGCCAGCAGGCGCGGGCTGCCGGGCAGGGTGGCGTACAGCAGCTGGTTGTCGCCGTCGAGGTAAGGCTTGCCTTGCCGCAGCTGCGGGCGGGCGTCGCGCTCCAGTTCGGCCGGCAACTGGTCGACCAGCTTCAGCGGGTAGCTGAAGCGGCTGGCCATCGCCGCCAGCTGGGCGTCCCAATCCTGCGGCGGCTGCGCCTGCAGGCGGTCGCGCAGCAGCGCGATGGTGCCGTTCATGAATTCGAGCTTGCTGACCTGGTCGCTCTTCTCGTACAGCTTGGTCACCAGGAAGCCGAAGCCGATGATGATCAACAGCTGCACCAGCATGGTGGCCAGGAAGTAGCGGGCGAACAAGGTCCCCAGCGATGGCTTGAGCCAGCTGCGCAGGTTCTTCGACGGCATGCCTATTCCCAATCGCTGCGCGAGAACAGATAGCCTTTGCCGCGCACGGTCTTGATCCGCGCCGGCGCGTCGGGGTTGTCGCCCAGCTTGCGGCGCAGCCGCGAGATGCGGGCGTCGATCGAGCGGTCGAGGCCGTCGAAGCCGATGCCGCGCAATTCGCTCATGATGTCGTCGCGCGACAGCACCTGGCCGGCGTGGGTGGCCAGCAGCCACAAGAGGTCGAATTCGGCGGTGGTCAGCTCGATCTGCTCATCGCCCAATAGCGCCTCGCGGGTGGCCTGGCTGATGTTGAACTGGCCGAAGGCGATGCAATCGTTCTCCACCGCCACGCCGCCGCCGTCCTGACGGGCGGCGCCGCTGCGCCTGAGCAGCGCGCGGATGCGCGCCAGCAGCCGGCGCGGCTCCACCGGCTTGGCCAGGTAGTCGTCGGCGCCCAGCTCCAGGCCCAGGATTTCGTCCACATCCTCGTCGCGCGCGGTCATCATCAGGATGCGGCCGCCGTAGTGCGGGCGCACGTCACGGCAGACGTCGAAGCCTTCCTTGCCCGGCAGCATCACGTCCAGCACCACCAGATCGGGACGCGTGTCCAGGATGGCCGCCGGCGCGGTGTCGCCGCGGCCGTGCAGGCTGACCTGGTAGCCGTGCTTGGTCAGATAGGCGGCGATCAGCTCGGCCAGCCTGGCATCGTCTTCCACGATGAGAATGTGTTGTGCCATTGCGTACGTATTCCGCGTCATCGAACAAAAATAGTAACACGCGTTTGAATGCCTGACAGGCTTGTGTTTCACCTATCATGACGACAGAATCAATAATGTAGAACCACACCCGGATGCAGACCGGCAGATGGGCTGCCGATCGCGTGAGCTGGGGGAGAGAGAGAACAGGACTTCCTTATGCAACAACTCAAGCAGTGCGTCGTCTGGCTGCTGGTGGCGCTGGCGGGGGCCACGGCCTTCGCGATGGTGGCGCTGAACCGGGGCGAGACGATCAACGCGGTCTGGCTGGTGGTGGCGGCCTTGTCGGTTTATGCCATCGCCTATCGCTTCTACAGCCGCTTCATCGCCGACAAGGTGCTGGAGCTGGACGCGCGCCGGCTGACGCCGGCCGAGAAGTTCAACGACGGGCTCGACTACGTGCCCACCAACAAATGGGTGGTGTTCGGCCACCACTTCGCCGCCATCGCCGGCGCCGGCCCGCTGGTGGGCCCGGTGCTGGCCGCGCAGATGGGCTATCTGCCCGGCACCTTGTGGATTCTGGTCGGGGTGATGCTGGCCGGCGCGGTGCAGGACTTCATGATCCTGTTCCTGTCGATGCGCCGCGACGGCAAGTCGCTGGGCGAGATGATACGCCAGGAGCTGGGCGACATTCCCGGCGTCATCGCCTCCATCGGCGTGCTGATGATCATGGTGATCCTGCTGGCGGTATTGGCGCTGGTGGTGGTCAAGGCGCTGGCCGACAGCCCGTGGGGCACCTTCACCATCGCCTGCACCATTCCGATCGCGCTGTTCATGGGCGTGTACACCCGCTTCATCCGGCCGGGCAGGATCGGCGAGGTGTCGGTGCTGGGCTTCATCCTGCTGATGCTGGCCATCGTCTACGGCGGCGACGTCGCCAAGAGCGCCACGCTGGCGCCGCTGTTCACGCTGAAGGGCACCACGCTGGCCTGGACGCTGATCGGCTACGGCTTCATCGCTTCGGTGCTGCCGGTATGGCTGCTGCTGGCGCCGCGCGATTACCTGTCCACCTTCCTCAAGATCGGCACCATCGTCGGCCTGGCCATCGGCATCCTGATCGTGGCGCCGCAGCTGCACATGCCGTCGGTCACCAAGTTCATCGACGGCAGCGGCCCGGTGTTCGCCGGCAATCTGTTCCCCTTCTTGTTCATCACCATCGCCTGCGGCTCGGTGTCGGGCTTCCACGCGCTGGTGGCCTCCGGCACCACGCCCAAGCTGGTGGAGAGCGAAACCCAGGCGCGGATGATAGGCTACGGCGCGATGCTGGTGGAAAGCTTCGTCGCCATCATGGCGCTGATCGCCGCCTGCGTGCTGGACCCGGGCGTCTACTTCGCGATGAACAGCCCGGCGGCGCTGATCGGCAAGACCGCGGCCGACGCCGCCCAGGCGATTTCCGGCTGGGGCTTCATCGTCACGCCGGACATGCTGACCCAGCTGGCCGCCGACGTCGGCGAGCACACCATCCTGTCGCGGGCCGGCGGCGCGCCGACGCTGGCGGTGGGCATGGCCCACATCCTGTCCGGGGCGATAGGCGGCAAGGCGATGATGGCGTTCTGGTACCACTTCGCCATCCTGTTCGAGGCGCTGTTCATCCTCACCACCGTCGACGCCGGCACCCGGGTGCTGCGCTTCATGATCCAGGACCTGTTGGGCTTCTTCATCAAGCCGATGGCCAACACCGAGTCCTGGGGCGCCAACCTGGTGGCCACCGGCCTGGCGGTGGGCGCCTGGGGCTACTTCCTGTACCAGGGCGTGGTCGACCCGCTGGGCGGCATCAACACGCTGTGGCCGCTGTTCGGCATCGCCAACCAGATGCTGGCGGGCATCGCGCTGATGCTGGCCACGGTGGTGCTGGTGAAAATGCAGAAGACCCGCTACGTGTGGGTGACGGCCATTCCCACCGCCTGGCTGCTGCTGGCCACTCTGGTGGCGGGCTGGCAGAAGCTGTTCCATGAAAGCCCCAAGATCAGCTTCCTGACTCATGCCGACAAATTCTCCGCAGCCGCGGCCAAGGGCCAGTTGCTGGCGCCGGCGAAAAGCATGGCGCAGATGCAGCAGATCATCTTCAATGATTATGTGGACGCCGCGCTGACCGCGATGTTCATGGCGGTGGTGTTGTCGATGCTGGTGTTCGGCATCCATGTGATCCGCAAGTCGCTGGCGGTGAAGTGGGCGACGGCCAAGGAAGTGCCGGCGGTTTACCGGCAAGGAGGCGTGGATGGCTGAGGTATGGCGGGCGATGGTGCAGACCGCCCGGTTGATGGTGGGGCAGCGCGACTACGATCTGTACGTCGGCCGCCGCCGCCGTTTCGATCCGGAGGCCCAGGTGATGAGCCGCGAGGAGTTCTTCCGCTACTGCCAGGAGCAGCGCTACGGCGGCAAGAGCATGAAGAAATGCCCGTGCTGAGTTAGCGCGGTCGCTTTGGAGAACGCCCGGCTTGAGCCGGGCGTTCTCATTTCTGCCGTGGGTTTTGGCCGGCTGGCTCGCGGATCAGGCGGCAACCGATCCGGCCGGGCGGGAGACGGCGAGACGAGGATGGCCGCGCGTCAGGATGACCGGCGGCGCGGGTCACGGCCTATCCTGTTCCGGCTGGTGGGCGCGCGGCGGCAGCGGCGACAGATAGCCGATCAGCAGGAACAGCAGGCCGACGCCGATGAAGCTGACGATGCGGGCGATGCTGCCCACCGAAGCCAGGTCCACCGCGAACAGCTTGGCCACCACCAGCATCAGCAAGGCGCCGCCGCACAGCCAGGGCAGGCGCTGGCCGCGGCGGGTGGCGGCCACCATCAGGCCCAGCGCCGCCAGCGTCCAGCCCAGCGACAGCGTCGCCTGGGCGAGGGTGGAGTGCAGCAGCGCGCCGAAGCGGTAAGGGATGTCCAGCCAATGGTGCAGGCTGCGCAGCGCCACGGCGTTGCCGAACAGGAACAGCCAGCCGCCGGCCAGCCAGCGCAGCCAGGGCTCCAGCGGCGCGCAGCGCAGCAGGCCGCGTTTCCAGTTCAGCCAGCAGGCGGCGAATACGGCCAGTTGGGACAGATCCATCAAGTTCAGCAGCGGCAGGTGCGGCAAGGGCAGCAGCCGCTCGCCCTGCAGGTTGGCCAGCACGCTCCACAGCAGCAGCACCGGGCTGAGCAGGCGCAGCAGGCTGGCGGTCACCGCGGCCGCTCCCTCGCGGCCGGCCGCCAGCCGCGGCGCGGCCAGGGCCAGCAGCGCCCAGCACAGCATCAGCACAGTCAGCGGCAGCGGCGAGCGCAAGGCGGCGTCCAGCCGGTAGTCGACGCCCTGCCAGTGATGGAAGGCGCGCATCACGATGGCGCAGCCGAAGGCGAGCAGCCAGGCCGCGATCGCGTAGTCCAGCCAAGGCAAGGAGCGGGGGCGGGGGAAGCCGGCGCGGCGCCAGTTGAGCCAGACGCAGGCCAGCACCGCCAGTTGCGCCAGCTCCAGCGGGTTGAGCAAGGGCAGCCACGGCAGCAGCAGCGGCGAGCCGGTTTCCAAATTGGCCAGCAGCATCCACAGCAGCAGGACGGCGCCGGCGGCCGCGCTCCACCAGGCGACGACGCGGCCGCTCTCGCGGCCGGCCGCCAGCCGCGGCGCCAGCAGCGCCAGCGCGCACCAGCCCAGCGCCAGAACGATGCGGCTGTCGGAAGCGCTCCACAGCATGTCCAGCGAATAGGGCAGGCCGGCCCAGTGATGGAAGGCGCGCAGCACATCGGCGCTGACCGCCAGCAGGATGGCCGGGCACAGCAGCCAGGCGGCCGCGGCGCGCGGCTGCGTCGGCCAGTGCCGGTTCAGGCGCAGCAGCCAGGCGCACAGCGCCAGCAGGCTGAAGCCGACGGCGAGGTCTAGTGGATTGAGCAGCGGCAGCCACGGCAGCGGGGCCGGATTGCCGTCGGACAGCAGCGACCACAGCATCCAGCCCGCCAGCGCCGGGAAAAGCGGCGCCGGACCGTAGCCGAGGTAGGCGGCGCGGTGGCGGCGCACCGGCCATTCCAGCAGGCTCAGCGGTCCGCCCAGCAACAGCAGCGCGCTGGCCGCGAACGGGAAGGCCACGTGGCGCCAGACGCCGTCCGGCAGCCATTGCCACAGCCAGCCGCCGGCTTCGCGCGCCAGCAGCGCGACCAGCGCCCATTGCCAGCAGGCGTGCAGCCAGCCGGCGTCGGCGGTTTCCTCTTCGTGGCGGCGCAGCAGCCATAGCGAAGCGGCCAGCGCGGCGGGCGCCGCCAGCCAACCCAGTTCCGACAGCCGCTGCAGGTAAGGCAAGGCGCCGAGCAGGCTCCAGCCCAGCGTCAGCGCCGGCAGCGCCAGCGCCGGATAGGCGAGCAGCTTCCAGTCCAGCCGGCGCCGCAGCAGGCCGCAAGCCAGCGCGCTGGCGCAGAGCAGCAGCATGACGCCGTCGGCCAGGTAACCGGCCGGCAGGTACAGCTTCAATTCGCGGATGCCGCCGCCCAGCCACCACAGGCCGGCCCAGACGGCCAGCCAGGACGGCGGCACGGCGGCGTTTCCGCCGCGGCGTTGCAACTGCCAGCCGCTGAACAGCCCGGAGGCTGCCAGCAGCAGGCAGGCGATCAGCGAAGCGTTCAGCACCGGCCAGCCATCGGCTTGGGCGGGCAGATGGCTCAGGCAGGCGGCGCCGGCGCACAGCTGCAGGCCTAGGGCGAACCAGAGGCCGAGGCGGCGATTCTGGCGCAGGCTGACCCACAGCAGGCCGGCGCCTTCCACCGCCCACAGCGCGGTGGTGACGCGGCCATCGAAGGCCAGCGGCACCGCCAGCGTGGCGAAGATCACGCCCAACGCCAGGAAGCATTCCGCCAGCAGCGGCAAGGCGGCGCGGCGGCGCAGCCAGAAGGTCAGCAGCAGATAGACCGCGGCCAACGCCAGCGCGAACCAGGCCATGCCGAAATCGGTATGGCGCAGCAGGCCGGCCGCCAGCCCGGCGGTGACCAGCGGCGTGCCGAATACCAGTGTGCCGTCGACGTAATGGCGCAGGGCCAGGCCTTGGCGCAGCCCGTACAGCACGGCGATGCCGAGGTAGAAGCCGAAGAACAGCGCCAGGAAGGGCAGCGTGCTGGCCAGCTGCTCCGGCTGGTACTGCAACACGCCCCAGGCGGTGGCGATGACGAAGGTGAAGGAGAATCCCAGCAGGTTCAGGCTGCGCCAGGACTTGCGCCAGGCGATGCCGAAGATGCCGGCGTTGAGCAGCGCGTAGTAGCTGAACAGCAGCACGTGGCTGCCGCCGCCGGTCGAGGTGAGGATCGGGGCGAGGAAGCCGCCGGTGATGCCCATCCCGGCCAACGACGGCGCGTCCTGGCGTATCGCCAGCCAGGCGCTGGCGGCGCCGAGCAGCACCAGGAAGGCCAACGTCAGGCCCGGCGGCAACAGCTGGAAGAACTTCAGCGTGACGAAGGCGGTGATGTACAGCGTGCCGACGCCGCCGCCTTGCAGGATCAGCGCGTAGCCGCGGCGCTTCAGCCGTAGCCGCCAGCCGGCGGCCAGCAGCGCGCAACCGCCCAGCGCCACGCCGGCCAAGCGCAGCTCTATCGGCAGCAGGCTGTTGTCGGCCGCGTATTTGAGCAGGAAGGCGAAGCCGAAGAACAGCAGCAGCATGCCGACCCGCACCACGCTATTGCCGCCCAGCAGCCAGGCGCGCGCGTACTGCCAGCCGCGCTCCAGCAGGGTGGGAGCGGAGGGTCTTGCGGGCGCGATGTCCGGCGCGGCGCGGACGGGTTGAGGCGCCGGCGGGGTCTGGGCATGAGGCGGCCCGACCTCTTCCCACTCGATCTCGAGCGGCGGCTCCTGGGGAGGAGGTTCTGGCGCGGGGAGCGGCGGAGGTTCCTGCGGGGCAGGCGGCGGCGCTTCGTCCGGCTCCACGGGCCGCCAGCTGTAGTCGGGCGCGGCCGGGGCGGCGTCTGAGCGGGCGCGCGCTTGCTCGCGCAGCAACTCCACTTCTATCTCCAGCGCCTCCAGCCGCTGCTGCATCTGCCATAAGGTCAGGGCGCGGGAAGGCGGTTGGCCGGGAATGATTTCGCTTTTGCCGCCGGCGCCGGCGGATTTGCCGAAGGCCAGGCTGGCGATGCCGGCGATGGCCGCCAGGCTCAGCCCCAGCTCGATGCCGTCGGCGGCCGTGCCCAGCAGCAGGGCCAGCAGGGCGATGATCCAGTGTCGCATGCGGGGAATCTATGTCAATAAATTGGCAATATCTTATATGACGATAGTGTCCCGGTAAAACGACCCGGCGCGACGCGCCGGCAAAGGCTTCAGCGGATCAGCATGGCCACGCCGGCATTGATCAGCCCGCCGCCGACGATCAGCCAGCCGAACAGCATGCTGGCGAGCAGCAGCGGCTTGCTGCCGGCCTGGCGGATGGCCGACAGGTGGGTGGTGATGCCCAGCGCGCCCATCGCGGCGGCCAAGAGCAGGTTGTCCAGCGCGATGATCTGTCGCAGCAGCGCGTGCGGCAGCAGGTTGAAGGAGTTGAGTCCGGCCACGGCGAGGAAGGCGACGGCGAACCAGGGGATGGTGATGCCGGTCTTCTCGTGGCTGTTGCCGCGGTGCCGCTTCGCCAGCCAGGCGGACAGGCCGATCAGGAACGGCGCCAGCATCATCACCCGTATCATCTTGGTGATGACGGCGGTGTTCATCGCCGCGTCGCTGACCGACTTGCCGGCGGCGACCGCCTGGGCGACTTCATGGATGGTGGAGCCGGCGAACAGGCCGTAGCTGAATTCGGAAATGCCCAGATAGCGCACCGCCTCGTACATCAGCGGCCACAGGAACATCGCCGCGGTGCCGAACACCACCACGGTGGCCACCGCTACCGCCACTTTCTCGGCGTGCGCCTTCAGCACCGGCTCGGTGGCCAGCACCGCCGCCGCGCCGCAGATCGAGCTGCCGGCGCCGATCAGGATCACGCTCTGCTCGTCCAGGCCCAGCTTGTTGCGGCCGACCCAAAACGCCAGCAGGAAGGTGGAAGTCAGCACCAGCGCGTCGATCAGCACGCCGGAGAAACCGACGGCGGCGATGTCCTGGAAGGTCAGCTTGAAGCCGAACAGGATGATGCCGGCGCGCAGCAGCTTTTGCTTGGAAAAGGCGATGCCGTGGTGGCTGGGGCCGGCGATGAAGCGGTAAACGGTGTTGCCGATCACCATGCCGCCGACGATGGCGAGGGTGAGGGCGGACAGGCCCAGGCTTTTCATCGCCGGCAGCTCGGCGGCCCAGATGGCGGCGGCGGCCAGGCCCAGCGCCAGCAGCAGGCCGGGCAGGATGTTTGAATGTTTGGTCATAAGTTAATGCCTCTTTGCTATATGACCAAGATACACCGCTGTATATCAGTAGAAAAACAGATAAAATTAATAGATATCAGTAGTAAAACCGATTAATTGACGGCGGAGACACGGATGAGCCTGCACATCAGCCTGCGCGAGCTGGAAGTATTCGTGGCGGTGGCGGAATTGGACACGGTGACGCGCGCCGCCGACCGGGTGGCGCTGACCCAGTCGGCCGCCAGCCAGGCGCTGTGCAAGCTGGAGCAGGGGCTGGGCGCGCAGCTGTTCGACCGGGTCGGGCGCCGGCTGCTGCTCAACGAGCACGGCCGGCTGCTGCTGCCGCGCGCGCGCGCCTTGCTGGACGCGGCCGCCGATGTGCAGGGCCTGTTCGACGGCGACGCGCTGGCGCTGCGTATCGGCGCCAGCACTACCATCGCCAATTACCTGCTGCCGCCACTGCTGGCGGCTTTCCGCCGCGATTGGCCGCGGGCGCGGCTGGAGCTGGAAGTGGCCAATACCCGCGACATCGTCGAAGCGGTGGCGGCGTTCCGCGTCGATTTCGGCCTGATAGAAGGCCCGTGCCACCATCCGGAGCTGCTGGCCAGCCCGTGGCGGCAGGACGAGCTGATCGTGTTCGCCGCCGCCGGCCATCCGCTGGCCGGCCGCAAGGTGGCGGCGGCGGAATTGGCGCAGGCGGAATGGATACTGCGCGAGGCCGGCTCCGGCACCCGCGAGGAGGTGGAGCGGGTGCTGCTGCCGCATTTGAGCCGGCTGGCGATCAGCATGGAGCTGGGCCACTCCGAGGCGATCAAGCACGCGGTGGCGGCGGGGCTGGGCGTCAGCTGCCTGTCGCGCCATGTGATCGCCGACCTGCTGGCCGCCGGCGCGGTGGTGGCGGTGGACGCCGACCTGCCGCCGCTGACGCGCACGCTGTACCGGGTGCAGCACCGCGACAAGTCGGCCAGCCGCGGCATGGCGGCCTTCGGCGGGCATCTGCAATGAAAAACGGGCAAAGCCGCGAAGCTTTGCCCGTTTCTTTGGCGCTGGCGCTCAGTGCGCGCCGCTGTCGCCGCCGGCGGCGGTGAATGGCGGCTTGGCGAGCCACACCAGCGCGATCAGCAGCACGAACAGGATGCCGGAGACCCAGAATATCTCGTTGGCGGCCATGATGTAGCCCTGCTTGGTGACCTGCAGCTGGGTCAGCGCCTGCTGCTGGCCGGGGTTCAGGCCCAGCTTGCTCATGGCGCCGAACCAAGACACCGACTCCGGATCGTACTGCGTCACGTGCTCGGTCAGCTTGGAGTGGTGCAGCGCCTCGCGGCGGTCCCACATCGTGGTGGTGATCGAGGTGCCGATGCTGCCCGCCAGGATGCGCAGGAAATTCGACAGGCTGGACGCGCTGGCGATCCGCGACGGATGCAGGCCGGACAGCGTGATGGTGGTCAGCGGCATGAAGAAGCAGGCCACGCCTATGCCTTGCACCACCTGCGGCCACACCACGTAGGAGAAGTCCATGTCGGTGTTGAAGTTGCTGCGCCAGAAGAAGCAGATCGCGTAGACGCTGAAGCTGACCGTCACCACCCAGCGCATGTCCCAGCGGTGCGCGTTCTTACCGATGATGGGCGACAGCACCACCGGGATCAGGCCGATGGGCGCGGCGGCGAGGCCGGCCCAGGTGGCGGTGTAGCCCAGCTGGGTCTGCAGCATCAAGGGCAGCAGCACCACGGCGCCGAAGTACAGCATGAAGCCCAGGCTGATGGCGACGGTGCCGACGGTGAAGTTGCGCTGGCTGAACAGCGACAGGTCGACGATGGGGTGTTCCTCGCCCAGCTCCCAGATCACCAGGTAGACCAGCGCCAGCGCGGCGACCACCGCCAGGGTGACGACCTCGGCGGAGTTGAACCAGTCCAGCTCCTTGCCGCGGTCCAGCACCATCTGCAGCGAGCCGACGCCGATCACCAGCAAGGCCAGGCCGATCTTGTCGATCGGCAAGTCGACCGTGTCGGTTTCGCGCGGCTTCAGGATGCGCCAGGAAATGAAGGCGGCGGCGAGGCCCACCGGCACGTTGATGAAGAAGATCCAGCCCCAGTGCCAGTTGTCGCTGATCACCCCGCCCAGAATCGGGCCGAACACCGGCGCGACGATCACCGTCATCGCCCATAGCGCCAGCGCCATGCCTTTCTTCGCCGCTGGATAGCACGACAGCAGCAGGCTCTGCGACAGCGGAATCATCGGGCCGGCCACCGCGCCTTGCAGCACGCGGAACAGGATCAGCATTTCCAGGCTGCTGGACATGCCGCACAGCCAGGAGGTCAGCACGAACAGCAGGGTGGAGGCAGTGAACAGCTTCACCTCGCCGAAGCGCTTGGCCAGCCAGCCGGTCAGCGGCACCGAGATGGCGTTGGCCACGCCGAACGAGGTGATCACCCAGGTGCCCTGGCTGGTGGCGGCGCCCAGGTTGCCCGAAATGGTGGGCAGCGCCACGTTGGCGATGGTGGTGTCCAGCACCTGCATGAACACCGACATCGACAGCGCCAGCGTGATCCAGACCAGTTTCGAGCCGGTCAGTGGCGGATGGTTCATGGCGACGGATTCCTTACTTGCCGGCCACGGCGTTGGCGGCCAGGATCTCGGCCACCAGCTTGTCCGCCTGCTTCAGGTCGGGCAGCGTGTTGTTGTTTTCGCTGGCGGCGGCGGCCGGCGCGGCTTCGGCCAGCGATTTGCCGTCCTGGTTGCTGGTGTCCACCACCGCGTCGATCGACAGGCCGACGCGCAGCGGGTGGTCTTTCAGCTCCTGCGGGTCCAGCGCGATGCGCACCGGCACGCGCTGCACCACCTTGATCCAGTTGCCGGTGGCGTTTTGCGGCGGCAGCAGCGAGAAGGCGCTGCCGCTGCCGGCGGACAGGCCTTGCACCTTGCCGTGGTAGACCACCTTGCCGCCGTAGAGATCGGACTTGATCTCCACCGGCTGGCCGACGCGGATCTTGGCCAGCTGGCCTTCCTTGAAGTTGGCGTCCACCCACAGGTTTTCCAGCGGCACCACCGCCATCAGCGGCGTGCCGGCGGCGATGCGCTGGCCCACTTGCACGTTGCGGCGCGCGATGGTGCCGGCCAGCGGCGCCTTGATCTCGGTGCGCTGCAGATTGAGCCAGGCTTCCTTCAGGCGGCTGGCGGCGGCCTTCACCGCCGGCTGCTGCGCCAGCGCGTCTTTGCCCACCAGCGCCAGGCCGGCCTTGGCCTGCTCCTGGGCGGCGGTCAGCGCGGCCTGGGCGGCGGCGACGGCGTCGCCGGCGTGGCCCAGCTCTTCGGCCGACATCGCCTCGCTGCCGGCCAGCAGCTTGCGGCGCTTCAGGTCGGCTTCGGCGCGGGACAGTTCGGCCTGGCGCAACGCCACCTGGGCGTCCAGCTGCTGGGTGTTGGCCATCAGCTGGCGGGTCTGGCGCACGGTCTGGGCGAATTCGTTGCGGGCGCGTTCGAAGGCCAGTTCGGCGTCGCTGTTGTCGTAGCTGACCAGCACTTGGCCGGCCTTGACTGCCTGGGTGTCGTCCACCAGCACCTTGGCGACGGTGCCGCCGACTTCCGGGGTGACCTGCACCAGATGGCCGGCGACATAGGCGTCGTCGGTGTTTTCCTGGTGGCTGAGCACCAGGCTCCAGTAAGCGCCGTAGCCGATGGCGATGGCGGCGAACAGGGTGGTGGCGACCAGCAGATTGCGTTTGCGGCTTTGCGCGGTTTCTAGTTTCTGATCCATTGCGATGATGTCCTTAGTGGCTGGCGGGCTGGGCTTGGAAGCCGCCGCCGAGCGCGGTGTTCAGAGAGGCCCAGGCCAGACGGTTGGCGGCCTTGGCGTCGATGTAGGCGGATTGCTGGCCGAGCAGCGCGTCTTGCGCGTCCAGCAGCGACAGCTTGTTGACCAGGCCGGCGCGCAGGCGCGATGCCATCGCGTCGTTGGCCTTGCGGCTGCTGGCCAGCGCGCGTTCGGCCTGCTTCAGCTGGCGCTGGCTGTTCTGCCAGCCGGACACCGAGTCGGCGGCGTCGCGCAGCGCGTCCAGCACGGTTTGGTTGTACTGCTGCACCGCCATGTCGTAGCCGGCCTGCTGTTTGGACAGGTTGGATTGCAACTGGCCGGAGTGGAACAGCGGCAGGTTGATCGCCGGCATGAAGCCCCACAGCGAGGAGCCGCTCTTGAACAGTTGGTCCATTTCCAGCGAGGTCTGGCCGGCGAACACCGTCAGCTTCACATTGGGGTAGAACTCGGCGCGGGCTTCCTTGACCGAGCTGTCCATCGCCTCGACGCGCGCGCGCTGGGCGGCGATGTCGGGACGGCGGCCCAGCAGGTTGGCGTCCAGGCTGTCCAGCTGCGGCACCGGCGCCGGATCGAGTTTGCCCGGCTGCGGCGCGGCTTGCGCTTGCGGCCCCTGGCCGGTCAGCGCGGCCAGCGCGTGGCGGCTGCGCTCGATGTCGTTGGCGAACGCGCTTTGCTGCTGCAGCAGTTTTTCGATCGAGACTTCGTTGCCGCGCTGATTGTCGCCGGGCAGGAGGCCGGCGTTGATGCGGGCCTGGGTCAGCTTCTCGCGGCTTTGCGCGATGGCCAGCCGCTGGGCCAGCAGATCGGCCTGGGCCTGGCTGCGCTGCAGCTGGGTGTATTGGGCGATCACCGCCTGGGTCAGCATCAGCCGGGTTTGCTCGCCTTCGAAAGCGATGGCCTGCTGCTGGCCCAGCGCGGCGCTGACCGCGGCGTGGTTCTTGCCCCAGAAATCGAATTCCCAGCTGCCGACCAGCGCCGCGGTGTAGGCGGTGACGTAGTCTTCATGCAGCAGCGGCTTGAGCTGGTCGGTGTGGATTTGCGCGACATTGGCGGTGGCGTCCAGCTGCGGGCCATCCTTGCTTTCCACGATGCCGACGGCGGCGCGGGCCTGGCGCAGGCGCGCGGCGGCCAGCTTCAGCGACGGCGCGTCTTTCAGCGCGCTGTCCACCAGCTGGTTCAGCGCCGGGTCGTTCAGTTGCTGCCACCAGTTGCCGCTCAGGTTCTGTTTGCCGGGGGCGGCCAGCTTCAGCTGTTCGGCGCTCAGCGCCTGATCGGGGGTGACATCGGGGCCGAAGCTGGCGCAGCCGCCGAGCACGGCGCTGATCAGCAGCACCCCGGCGGTCTGTGGCCAAGATTTCTTGTTCACCTTGTCGGTCTCCATCAATGATGTATGCGATGCAGTGATATATCTGATGATAATCACACTGGTTATTATTTGAGCGAAAAAAGTGCTTGCGGATTCAGCCGCCGAGTTTGCTCAGCAGCTTGCGCATCAGTCGTTCCAGCAGCGCTTTCTCCTCGCTGTCGAAGTCGGCCCACAGGGTTTTGTGGACTTCGCGCGAGTAGGGCAGCAGGCTTTCCACCAGCGCCACGCCGGCGGCGGTGAGCTCCAGCACGATCTTGCGGCGGTCTTCGGAACTGGCGGAGCGCGCGGCCCAGCCGTTCTTCACCAGCTCGTCGGCGATGCGGGTGGCATTGGTGCGGGAGGAGTCCAGCGTCTCGCTGATGTCGCTGGGATTGAGCGCCTGGTTCGGGCAGGCGTACAGCGCCAACAGCGCCATCCAGACGGTTTCGTTCAGGCCGTGCTGCTTCAGGCTCTCGCACATGTGGGCGCTCAGCCGCGGCACGATATGGAAAATCAGCCGGGTGAGGATCACTTCCTGGCGCGGCACGCCTGGGAAGCGGGCCTCGACGTGGTTGATCGCCTGTTCCAGTTGGGCAAAGGACTTGTTTGGGCTCATGTGGATATTTTAGTAACGCGCGGTATTATTTTGCAAGAAATAATAACCCCGCTAATGACTTGCCGGCTTAGACTGTTGCGTCAATGTCGTTGGCATGCTTGGCGGATAGGGAACGGAATGCGAAACGGCCTGCCGGAGGGCAGGCCGCAGGGGGAAGGCGGGAAACTTAGCGGGACAGCAGGAGCAGCACCTGCTCCGGCGGCCGGCCGACGACGGCGCGGCCGTCGCCCACCGCGATCGGGCGCTCGATCAGATTGGGGTTGTCCACCATCGCGGCGATCAGGTGTTTGCGTTCCAGCGTGATGTCGTCAAGGTAGAGGTCGGCGTACTCTTCCTCTTTCTGCCGCATCAGCTCGCGCGGCTCCATGCCCAACAGCTGCAGCAGTCGGTCCAGTTCTTCGGCGCTGGGCGGGTGCTTCAGGTATTCGACGACTTCGACTTCGGCGCCCGCTTCTTCCAGCAGGGCCAGCGCCGCGCGCGATTTCGAACACTTGGGATTGTGGTAAAGACGGATCATCGGGCTTCTCCCTTGTTATGGCGGCGGAATCCGCTCGCTGCGCGTGTGGAAGGTAGCGGCATCGTGGCATGAAAGACCGAGCCTGCCAAGCTTTGCGGCTGGTGTTTGGCAAGCGGAGTGCTTATCGTTAACATGACGATATTATCTATGATTATTTTCCCATGCCCTCATCCACGCGCAGCCATTTCGGCCTGGTTTTCCTGCTGGCAGCTCTATCCACCATCGGTCCTTTCTCCATCGATACCTTCCTGCCCGCGATGCGGGCCATCGGCGACAGCCTGGCGGCCTCGCCGCTGCAGATGCAGCAGGCGCTGACGGTTTATCTGTTCTGTTACGCGTTGATGATGCTGTGGCACGGGTCCATTTCCGACGCGATAGGGCGCCGGCCGGTGGTGCTGGCCACCACGCTGCTGTTCGGCCTGGCTTCGCTTGGCTGCGCGCTGTCTGACAGCCTGGGCATGCTGCTGCTGTTCCGCGGCCTGCAGGGCTTGTGCGGCGGCGCCGGCCTGGTGGTCGGCCGGGCCATCATCCGCGACAAGCTGGACGGCGCCGAGGCGCAGCGGCTGATGTCGCATGTGACCATGCTGTTTTCCTTGTCGCCGGCGATCGCGCCGGTGGTGGGCGGCTGGTTGTTCGGCGCCTTCGGCTGGCACTCCATCTTCGTGTTCATGGCCTTGGTCGGCTTCGCCTTGTTCGCCTTGTGCTGGTTCGGCCTGGAGGAAAGCCACCATCGCGAGGCGCGGCAGCCGCTGAAGGTCCGTTATCTGCTGGCCAATTACTGGCAGGTGGGCAAAAAGCGCGATTTCCAGCTGCTGACGGCGGCGGTGTCGTTCAACTTCGCCGGTTTCTTCCTGTATGTGCCGTCGGCGCCGGTATTCCTGATGCAGCACCTGCACCTGGGGCCCAGCCAGTTTCTGTGGATGTTCGGCCCGGTGGTGTCCGGCATCATGTTCGGCGCCTACCTGTCCGGCAGAATGGCGGGCCATGCCTCTCAGCGCGAAATCGTGTCGCGCGGCTATTGGCTGATGTTCGCCGCGGCGCTGGCCAATCTGGCCTACAACCTAGCGGCGGATCAGCTGACGCTGCCGTGGGCGGTGCTGCCGCTGGCGCTGTACACCACCGGCATGTCGCTGGCGGCGCCGTCCATCACGCTCAATCTGATGGACCAGTTTCCTTCGCTGCGCGGCACGGTGTCTTCGCTGCAAGGGTTCTGCCAGACCATGATGTCCAGCCTGGTGGCGGGGGCGCTGGCGCCGCTGGCCTGGGGCAGCCCGCTGCGGCTGGCCTGCGCGATGTGCGTGCTGTTGGCGCTGGGTTTTGTCTGCCGGATGGGCTACCGCTTGCGGATGCGGGCGATAGGGCGCTGAAGGGCGCGGCCAGCCGCGTGGGCGGGCCGCGCGCCGCTCAGCCGTTGTTCTTCAGCGCGAACGCGGGTTCGGCCTGGGATGGGCCGCGCCGCGCGCCGCGCTCGTCCAGCCGGGCCCGCAGCAGAGCGGCCAGGGTGCCGACCAGCAAGCCGGCGAACAGGCCAAGCGCCAGCACCAGGCTGCGTTTCGGCTTGCTTCTCAGCTCCGGCGGCACGGCGGCGTCCAATACCTGGATCAGCGAAGAGTCCTTGGCTTCGTCTATCCGCGCCAGCTCGTATTGCTTGGACAGCAGTTCGAAAATGGTTTCCTGATATTTGACTTCGCGCAGCCGGCGCAGATATTCCAGTCCGCTTTGCGCTACCTTGCCGGTTGGCACCAGCATGTCCCGGCCGTTGCCGTCGCCGGTTTCCAGTTTGGCGAGCTGCTCGCGCAGGCCGGCCAGCTCCTGCTCGGCGCGTATGTAGAGCGGGTTCTGCGCGGTGGCGAAGCTCTTCATCGCTTCCAGCTGCACTTCCTTGGCGGCGATATTGGCGCGCAGCTGGGTGACCGAGCCGACGATCGCCGGCAATTGGCCTTCCGGCAATACCATGCCGGTTTTTTCCTGGGTTTTGCGCAGTTCGCTTTCGGCTTCGGTCAGCAGGTCTTTGGTTTGCTTCAGCTGCTGTTCGAAGAACAGGCGGCGTTTGGCGGCGTCGGTCACCGCCAGCGACTGGTTCACCGCCTTCAGCTCCTCGACGTAGCCATTCGCCAGCGCCGCGGCGAATTTGGGGTCGCCGTCGTCGACGCTGATGCTGATCAGCCCGTCCTTGCCGTTGGCGAAGCTGCTCAGGCCTTGCAGCGCCTTGCGCGTCGCGTCCATGGTGTCCTGCTGGTAGCGCTGTTTCAACTGGTAGCGTTGGATCAGCTTGTCGGCCACGCTGCGGCTTTGCAGCATGCCGATATAGAGGTCGTTCGGGTTTTTCAGGCCGGTGAGGCCGCCGGCGGCGCCGGCCAGCCCGCCCAGCTGGCCCAGCAGCGCGCTCATGCCGTTGTTTTGCTGCTGCGGGGGCATGATGCTGGTGGTGGCGGTGAAAACCGGTTTCGCCAACAGGCAGTAGGCCAGCGCCGCCGCGCCGAACAGCAAGGTGCTGGAGGCGATCCAGCGCTTGTGGCGCGCCAGCTGCGCCAGCAGGGTCGGCAGGTCGACTTCGTCCTTGGCGCGCCCATCGGTTGCGGTTTGCATCTGCGTCTCCTTCGCTGTCGGGTTCATGCTCACTTCAGCACTTTCAGGCCTGCGGCGCCGAGGCCGAACTGATACAGGATGGAGGTCCACTCCTTCAACGACTGGGTCCAGCTGCCGGCGTTCAGTTCTTCCGGCACGACGATGGTATCGCCCGGATTGATGCGTTTGCCGCCGACTCCGGAGAACCAGCTGCCATTGTTGCTGCTGGCCACGGTGCCGTCGGCGCGCAGCACGTAGATCGACGACTTGTCGCCGCTGTCCACCACGCCGCCGGCCAGCGTCAGGTAGTCGCTGACCGAGCGTTGCGGCCGGTAGATGAAGGCGTTGCTCTGGTAGACCGCGCCCAGCACGTTGACTGTGCCGGGCCGGCGCGGGATTTCCACCTGGTCGCCATCCTGCAGCTCCAGATCCGGCAGGTCCTTGACCTGGGCGTTGGCATCTTTCATCTCCAGCACCACGCGTCCTTCGGCCTTGATTTCGCGCATTTTGGCGGCGATCTGGCGCTGGCGCTCCACCTCGGCCGTCACCGAGGCGATCGCGTCCTTGTCGGTCAGCTTGCCGAGGCGGCCGGCGGCGTTTTGCTCCAGCTCCTTCTCGAAGCGGGCGGACACTTCGTCCAGTTTTTGCTGTTGCATCTGGCGTATGCTTTCGCGTTTGAACTGGGTGGCGAACACATAGCCGTCATCGTTGACGCCGCCGAGGCGCATGATCAGCTGGCGCAAGGTTTCGCCTTTCTGGATCTGGAAGGTGCCGGTGTGGCCGACTTCGCCGCCGACGCTGACGAATTCGTCGTTCTTCTGCACGCTTACCGGCTGCGCGCCCGGCACGTGCAGACGGAAGATGTCGCCGGCCTTCAGCGCGATGCCGGACAGCTGCCGATCGTCGTTCTGCACATGCGCCAGATTGAGGAAGCGGTTGTTCACGCTCTTTTCTATCCACAACTCCTTGCCTTCGGCGGCGGACTCCAGGCCGCCGGCCCAGTGCAGCAGGTTGCCGACGTTGTCGCCATCGCGGAATTCGTAGATGGCCGGAATCTTGACGTCGCCGAGCAGGGCCACGCGCGGGCCGGCGGCGGGAATCTGGATCACGTCGCCATCGCGCAGGGTTTGATCCTCTGACTTGTCGCCATCCACCAGGATCGCGTACAGGTCGACCTTGGCGACCTCCTTGCCGCCGCGCATCAGCGCGACGCGGCGCAGGCTGCCGCTGTCGTCCGGCCCGCCGGCCTTCAGCAGGGCGTTCAGCAGCGTGCTCATCGCGTTGAGGGTATAGCTGCCGGGCTGGCGGGCATGGCCCACCACATACACCTGCACCGAGCGGCTTTGCACCAGGCTGACGCTGAGGTCGAAATTGTTGAATACCCGGCTGACGCTTTTCTTCAGCACGCCTTGCAGATCGCGGTAGCGCACCCCGGCGACGGCGACGCTGCCGACGCGCGGCAGGTAGATCGCGCCGTTGCGGTCCACCGTCATGGTCAGATCGATGTCCACCATTCCCCAGCCCTTGATTTGCAGCTGGTCGCCGTTGCCGATCACGTAGTCGGGATTGACCTGCACGCCGTCCGCCGACTCGAAATTGTTGTACGGGTTGCGGAACAGCTTGCTACCGAAAATCGGCAGGGTCTGCTCGGTGGCTTTCTGGACATAGTCGGCGAACGGCGGCAGCTTGGGTTTGCCGTTCAACGGGTTCAGTTCGTAGCCGTTGTCGTCGAGATAAGGCTGGTTGCGCTGCGGATAAGCCTGGTTGCTCCGGCCGTTCTGTTGTTGTAGTTGCGGGAATGGCTTGTCGAATGCCTGCTGGCCGGTGGGCAGGCTGTTGATCGCGGGGAGCCCGTTGTTGTTGTCGGTTTCATAGCCGGGCATGGTGGTGCTGGGGTAGCTGACGTTGCCGGCGGCCTGCGGGCAGCTGCTGATCGCCAGCAGGCATAGCGCCAATAGGGTTTTTCCGCTCGATTTCAAGATGCTTGCAGTCATGGCTTGGCTTCCCGCTATTGAGACTTATTGGATGGGTATCTGAAGCTGCACCCCTACCTGCTTGGGGCTGACGATCACATTGCTGCGGTAACGGCTGTCGTCGCGCTGGGCCTGCCACAGCCAGTTGCCCACCAGGTAGCCGAGGAAGCCGCCGACGGTGACGTCGGACAGCCAGTGGTCGCGGCTGGCCAGCCGGCCGACCGAGCCGAAGGCGGCGACGCCGTACAGCCAGGGCTGGTCGTATTCTTTGGCGAACGGGGTGACGGCGGCGAACAGCACGGCGGCGTGGTTGGAGGTGAAACTGCTTTGCAGCCGCGATTCTCCCGACGGCTGGGTGCTCCAGGGACCGGCGCCGGCGTCGGGCCGCGCGCGGTTGACCACGCCTTTGAGCAGCTCGCTGCCTGCCACTGCCGCGGCGCTGGATTCCAGCGCGATCAGGCCGGTGTTGCTCAGCCTGTCGTCGCCCAAGGCGAACGCCGCGCCGGACAGGGCCGCCGCGGCGTAGGGCAGGTCCTTGCCGAGCTTGCCCCAGTCCTTCACCAGGCGGTTCTGCTCATGCTGTTGGAAGGCGCGGTTGACCGACCGGTCCAGCGCCATCGCGGTCAGGGTGGCGAAGCCGATGGTGCCCAGCGCGGCGGCCTTGTCGTCCATTTGCAGCCACTGAGTGCCGGAATCTTCCAGCCGCATCCGGATCATCGGCCACGGGTGGTAGCTGGGCTGCGGCGGATTGACCGCGGGCAGGTTCTGCTCGTCGGGGCGTTCGGCGAAATTGCCCAGGCCGTCGTAGGCGTTGATGTCGCGCTTCGGGTCGCTGAGGATTTCGTACAAGTCGCCCGGGGTCATCACCATCTGGCCGACGTCGCGGGTCCACGGCGACAGCGAGAAGTCGCCGGCGGTGCGGCTGTCGAAGGTCAGCAGGCTGTTGAGCGGGATGGTGAAGAACATCCCCTTGTCGTTGTAAGGCTTGGACGGCGTGCCGGGGCTGGTGATGTCGTTGCCGTTGGTCTTGGTGTACCAGAAGCCGGCCTCTATGCCCGAGTGGAAGCGGCGCTTCAACTCCAGCCGCGCGCCGTCGTCCTTGGCCAGGAAGCGGCCGGCGCGCACGGTGGCGGTGACGCCCAGCGGCAGCTGGTAGTGCATGGCGGCGAGCGCGGTGATGGTCTGGTAGTCGCGCTTGCCGAACCAGCCCTGGACGTCGCGTTGCTGCAGCGCGTCCACGGTCAAGTCCACCGCCCAGTTCTTCACGCCGGGGTAGTAGAGGATCTGGCCGCCGGCGCCGCGGTACATTTCCTCGTAGATGCCGACGGAAGCCCGGGCATAGGTATTGGGCGACAGCGTCATGTACTGGTTGAGCATGAAGCGGTTCAGCTTGGGCGCCTTGACGCGCTTGTAGTCGGCGATATCGGAGCGCACGTGCGGCAGCAGGCTGTTGGACGGTTGCGTCACGGCGGTGATGGTGTTGTAGAGGTCGGCGCTCAGCGCGCTGTCCAGATACAGACCCTTGGCGAGCCGGCGCTTGTAGGTGGCCTCGGCCATGATGTCGTAGTGGAAGGCGCCGCTGGGGTCGTTGAAATAGACGCCGAATTTCGGCGCCATGTGGAAATGGTTGTCTTCGGCGTCGTTGCTGGTGACTTGAACCAGGTCGCCCTCCTGGTTGGTCAGCAGGTTGAGCTGGATGCTTTCCTTCAGGCCTTGGGCCAGCGACTGGCTGGCCAGCGGCTGGGTTTCCTCGTCGCGGCCCGGACGGATGTTGACGGTTTCCAGGAAGCGGGCGCGGTTGGCCTTGCCCAGCAAGTAGTCGTTGAGCGTGGGCATGTCGTAAAAGCTGTATGTGGCGACCGGCTGCTCGAACTCGGTGTAAACCACCTTGATTTCGCGCGTTTCCAGCGGCGCGAAATAGAGCGCGGTGCGCACGGCGCGGCCTACAGCGCGGCCGACATTGGAGATGCGGCTGTTGCTCAGCTCCAGCACCAGCGCGTCGCGCTGCATAGCGATGCGGATGTTCTTGAAGTCCTGCTTGGCGAGCGCGGTTGCCAGCTGGCTGGCGTAGTCGCCGCTGTCCTTCCATTGCGCCAGCGTGGGGCGTGAAGGCAGGTCGGGGCCGCCGCGAAAGTAGTCAGGCTCCTGGATCTTGGGCACGAACTCCTTCACGTTCAGCGGGATGTCGATGTGGGCATTGACGCTGTTGAGGGTTTTCTGCCGGGCGACTTGCAGGCCCAGCCAGCCCCATTGGTATTCGATGCCGACCACCGGGCCTTTTTTCCGGTCGGCGGCCAGCGTGCTGGATTCGTAGGGATCCTGCCGGTAGTTGTTGGCGTCGTACTCGGCGACCAGCGACCAGTTGGGCAGCGCTTGCGGCGTATAGCGCAGGCCGCCGAATGCGCCTTGTATGCGGTCCTTGCCATAGCCCAGCGAAGCCTCCAGGCCGGGCAGCAGATTCTTGCTGGCGACCAGATAGGTGCTTTTCCATAGCCGGTTGCCGACGATGTCGGTCGTGCCCAGCGAGATTTCCGGCATCAGCGCGGATTCGTCCCACAGCTTGAATTTCAAGTCTATGGCCTTGTCTTTGTACCTGCCGTAATTGCCGCCATACTGCGGATTGTCGAAACCGGGAATGCCGGAGATGGACGTGTAGCGTCCCGACACTTCCAGCCAGGGCAGCACCGTGGTGGAAGTCCATAGCACGCCGTACGGCTTGTCATAGCCGTAGCCAAGGCTGAAGGTGCCGTCTTCGCCGACGCGGGCCGACGGCATGTTGACATAGCCCATCTGCCCGGTCAGCGATGGTTGGGCGATGGCGCTGCAGGCGAAAAGCAGCGGCAAGCCCCCTTGTAACACCCCCGAAGCCAGATAGCGTCTGGATTTGTTCTGCATTGCTGCGGCCTGGATTTATTCGATGCAGCCATCGCTGCTTATTGCCGGCCTGAACGGCGGCCCCCTTGTATCCATCGCCAACGGGCCAGGGGAAGCGGAAAACCAAGAGGATGATCCTGTGCGCGCCCGCCGCCGCGGCGCATTTTCTGACGGCGCGCGGTTGGCGGAGATGCGGAATGGATCAAGTTTTCAGAACAGCCCCTTGAGTCGCGTCAATCATACGGCCTTGCTGGCGGCAGATTTTTGCTGCGTTTCATATCACGCAAACGACACTATGCGATGCTTTGCTATTTTTTAGTTTTGAGAGTCAAAGCCGGCAGGCGTGATGACAGCCATCCGCCTGCCTGGCGAGGAGCCGCGTAATCACGGCGCTCCGGCGCTTAGTGGTGCGTGGCGGCGGAGTGGGAGGACGAGGAGTTGCTGTTGCTGGAGACTGCGACGGCGGCGGCGACGGCTGCGCCGATGGCGGCGATGGTGCCGACGCTGAGGCCCGCGATGCCGGCGGTGGTGCCGGCGATGCCTGCGGTGCCGGCGGTGGCGGTGCCGGCCGTGCCTGCGGTTCCGGCAGTGCCGCCGACGGTTTCTTCGCCGGCGGCGAACGCCGGGCTAGCGAGCATGACGGCCAGGGTAACGGTGATGATTTTTTTTAGCAGCATGATGAATCCTTTGCTCAGGTTGAACTACGGGAATCCGGAAAACAGCTACTACTCATCACTGATGTTAAGTGAATTTTCACACTTTTCAAGTGGAATCCGATGACAACATTGTGAACATGGCAATGCGGCCATCGGAAAAGGCGGTCAATCCAGCCAGAAGACCGTGCGTTGGCCGTGGTCTCGCAACAGTTGCCGGAAAACCGCGGGGTCCTTGGTATAGGTCAGTTCTCCGCTGGCCGGCTGGTAAAGATCCTGCAGCCGCGAAACCCAGAAGCGCAGCGCGGCGGCGCGCAGCATCACCGGCCAGCTGGCGCGCTCGTCCGGATTCAGCTGCCGCTCCGACTGGTAGCCGTCCAGCAGCGCTTTCGCCAGCGCGTCGTCCAGGCTGCCGTCGTCGCGGCGCGCCCAGTCGTTGACCGCGATCGCCACGTCGTACAGCAGGATGTCGTTGCAGGCGTAGTAGAAGTCGATGAAGCCGGCGATCTGCTCGCCGTTCATCAGCACGTTGTCGCGGAACAGGTCGGCGTGGATCACGCCGGACGGCAGATGGTCGAAGCGGTGCCCGTCCTGAAACTGGATTTCGGCGCGCAGCAAGTCCGCTTCCTCGGCCGGCAGCTGCGGGTATAGCTGCTGCGCGACGCGGCTCCACCAGCGCGGTCCGCGCGGGTTCTGCATTTTCAGCGGGAAGGTGGCGGAGGCTTTGTGCATCTGCGCCAGCATTTCGCCGACTGCGCGGCAATGGGCGGCCGTGGGCGCGCTGACGTCCGCGCCCTGCAGGCAGGTGACCAGGCAGGCCGGTTTGCCGGCCAGCGTCGAAGCGAAGCGGTCGGTGTGGTCGGCGATGGGGGCGGGGCAGGCCACGCCGTGCCTGGCCAGATGGCTCATCAGCGACAGGTAGAACGGCAGTTCGTCCAGTTGCAGGGTTTCGAACAGCGTCAGCACATAGCGGCCGTGCGTGGTGGTGACGAAATAATTGGTATTGGTGATGCCCGCCGCGATGCCTTGCAGCTCCAGCAGCTGGCCCAGCGCATAGCCCTGCAGCCACTGTTGCAGGGTTTCACGGCTGACCGTGGTGTAAACCGACATGCCTGCTCCTCAGAAACGAACCAGCACCCAGCGCGGGATCATGATGCGGGTGGCGGGGTCGACCTGTTTCATGGTGCCGGAGCCGTTGTCGTCGATCAGGTAATACGGCACGCCGTGCCCTGGCGTCACCTTCACCATGTACAACTGGCCGTTCAGCCGGTATTCCTCGATCTTCTCGTCGCCTTTCTGGATCAGCCGCACTTCCGGCTCGGGTTCTGCGGAGTTGTCCTGGCTGATGACGGGGGGCGGAGGCACCACCGCCTTGGCCGGCGCCGGGGCGTCGGCGGCGAAGGCGGGGGCCAGCGGCAGGAGTAGAAGCAGGGCGGTGAGGCGGCGCATGGTTTGTCCTTATTGATTGGTATGCGGTGGTTACAGGTTGAGCAGCTGCTCGCGCTCTTCGGGCAAGGCGTCGAAGCCGCGGGTCTCGTAGTGTTTGAAAATGGTGTCGACGATCTGCTGCGGGTCGTCGATCAGCTGGATCAGGTTGAGGTCGTCCGGGTTGATCATGCCTTCGCTGACCAGGCGGTCTTTCACCCAGTCCAAGAGGCCGGTCCAGAATTCGCTGCAGCACAGGATGATGGGAATCTTGCGGCTCTTGCCGGTCTGGATCAGCGTCAGCGCCTCGAACATCTCGTCCAGCGTGCCGAAGCCGCCGGGCATCACCACGTAGGCGATGGCGTGCTTGACGAACATCACCTTGCGGCTGAAGAAGTGGTTGAACTTGACCGACAGGTCCTGGTAATCGTTGGGTTTTTGTTCGTGCGGCAGCACGATGTTGAGCGCCACCGACGGACTTCTGCCGTAAAATGCCCCCTTGTTGGCGGCCTCCATGATGCCGGGGCCGCCGCCGGATATCACCGAGAAGCCGGAATCGGACAGACGCCGCGCCACGTCCTCGGTCAATTTGTAGTATTTGTGATCGCGCGGCGTGCGCGCGCTGCCGAATATGCTCACCGCCGGGGTAATGCCTTGCAGTTCCTCGGCCGACTCGACAAACTCCGACAATATCTTCATCACGTGCCAGGCCTCGCGGGAACGGAAGCGCTGCATCATGGCGTGACGGTCACTGGTCTGCGGCAACTTATCGGACAAGCTCATACTTCTGCCTCTTTATGAAAACATTGTTATTGATCGACGGCTCTTCTTACTTGTACCGCGCCTTTCACGCGATGCCCGATTTGCGTTCCCCGGATGGCCGCCCGGTGGGGGCTGTCTATGGCATGGTGAACATGCTCAGGCGGCTGGAGAAGGAGGTTGAATTCGATTATAGCGCCTGCGTCTTCGACGCGAAGGGCAAGACCTTCCGCGACGACCTGTACCCCGAATACAAGGCCAATCGCCCGTCGATGCCCGAGGAGCTTGCCTCCCAGATTACGGCGGTCCACGACGTGGTGCAAGCCTCCGGCTGGCCGATGCTGGTGGTGCCGGGGGTGGAGGCGGACGACGTGATCGGCACGCTGGCGCGCCTGGGCGCGGCGGCCGGCATGAAGGTGATCGTCTCCACTGGCGACAAGGACATGGCGCAGCTGGTGACGCCAGATGTCACCCTGGTCAACACCATGACCAACGAGCTGCTGGACGAAGCCGGGGTGAAGGAGAAGTTCGGCGTGCCGCCGAACCGGATCATCGACTACCTGACCCTGATCGGCGACAAGGTCGACAATGTGCCCGGCGTCGACAAGTGCGGGCCGAAGACCGCGGTGAAGTGGCTGGAGGAATACGGCAGCCTGGACGCCATCGTCGCCCAGGCCGATAGCGTCGGCGGCAAGGTGGGCGAGAACCTGCGCGCCGCGCTGGACTGGCTGCCGATGGGCAAGCGGCTGATCACCATCGATTGCGAGGTGAACCTGGCGACGGACTTGCCGCACGGCCTGCCGGGCCTGCAGCACGGCCGGAAGGACAAGCCGCGGCTGGCCGAGCTGTTCCAGGATCTGGGCTTCCGCACCTTCTACCGCGAGGTGACCGAGGGGGCGGAGATGCCGGCTGTCGCCCAGCGCGGCGAGGACGCGCCCGCCGCGCCGCGCGGCGATCAGGCCCAGGGCGACATGTTCGCCGAACCGGCCGCAGCGCCGGCGGCCCAAGCCGCCCCGGCCGAAGCCGCGCTGACGCGCCATTACGAAACGATATTGACCGAAGCCCAGCTGGACGCCTGGCTGGAAAAACTGGCGGCGGCCAGGGTGGTGTCGTTCGACACCGAAACCACCAGCCTCGATCCGATGCAGGCGCGCATCGTCGGCGTCAGTTTCTCGGTGGAGGCCGGCCATGCCGCCTACCTGCCGCTGGACCACCACTACGCCGGCGCGCCGGAGCAGCTGGGGCTGGATGCCGCGCTGGCCAAGCTCAAGCCGTGGCTGGAGGACGCCAGCCAGAAAAAGTGCGGACAGAACCTGAAGTACGACTGCCACGTGCTGGCCAACCACGGCATCGCCCTGCGCGGCATCGCCGATGATTCGATGCTGGCCTCCTACGTGCTGGAAAGCCACCAGCGCCACAATATGGACGATCTGGCGCGCCGCCATCTGGGCGAGAACACCGTCAGCTACGAGGACATCTGCGGCAAGGGCGCCAAGCAGATCGGTTTCGGCGAGGTGGACGTCGACATCGCCGCCAATTATTCGGCGGAGGACGCCGACATCACGCTCAGGCTCAACCAGTATTTCGCCGGCGAGCTGTCCGGCGATCTGGAAAAGGTCTACCGCGACATCGAGCTGCCGGTGGCCGAAGTGCTGTTCAAGATGGAACGCCACGGCGTGCTGATCGACCGCGACAAGCTGGCGGCGCAGAGCCACCAACTGGGCAGCCAGATGCTGGAACTGGAGCAGCAAGCTTACGAGCTGGCCGGCCAGCCATTCAATCTGAACTCGCCCAAACAGCTGCAGGAGATCCTGTTCGGCAAGCTGGCGATCCCGACCAAGGGCGTCAAGAAGACGCCGAGCGGCGGCTATTCCACCGACGAGTCGGTACTGGAGCAACTGGCGCTGGACCATCCGCTGCCGAAGTGCATTCTGGAGTATCGCGGCCTGGCCAAGCTGAAGTCCACCTACACCGACAAGCTGCCGACGCTGATTTATCCACAGACCGGCCGCGTGCATACGACTTATGCACAGGCGGTGGCGATCACCGGCCGCCTGGCCAGCAACGATCCCAATCTGCAGAACATCCCGGTGCGCACCGCCGAGGGCCGCCGCGTGCGCGAAGCCTTCATCGCGCCGGCCGGCTGGCAGATCGTGTCGGCCGACTATTCGCAGATCGAGCTGCGCATCATGGCCCATCTGTCCGACGACGAGGGCATGCTGAAGGCCTTCGCCAGCGGCGAGGACATCCACCGCGCCACCGCGGCCGAGGTGTTCGGCGTCGATCTCGGCGCGGTCACGTCCGACCAGCGCCGCGCGGCCAAGGCGATCAACTTCGGCCTGATCTACGGCATGAGCGCGTTTGGTTTGGCCGCCCAGTTGGATATCGAGCGCAGCGCCGCCCAGCAGTACATCGACCGCTACTTCATGCGCTATCCGGGCGTGGCCGAGTACATGCAGACCACCCGCGAGAAGGCGCGCGAGCAGGGCTATGTCGAAACGGTGTTCGGCCGCCGCCTGTACCTGCCCGACATCAAGCTGTCCAATCCTGGCCGCCGCGCCGGCGCCGAGCGCGCGGCGATCAACGCGCCGATGCAGGGCACCGCCGCCGATCTGATCAAGCTGGCGATGATCGCGGTGCAGGCTTGGCTGGAGCGCGACGGCTTGCAGAGCAAGCTGATCATGCAGGTGCATGACGAACTGGTGCTGGAGGTGCCGCAGGCCGAGCTGGAGTTGGTCAAGCGGCGTTTGCCGGAAATCATGGCCGGCGCGGCGGCGCTGAAAGTGCCGCTGCTGGCCGAGGTCGGCGCTGGCGACAGCTGGGAGGCGGCGCACTGAGCGCCAGCGGCAAATCATCATAACGGCGTCTGCGGACGCCGTTTTTTCGTCCAGCGGTTCCGCCGGGGATTTTCCTTTTCGCATCACTTCCAACCTGAACTTTGGTCTGGCCGACCATGGCCGTTTTCCGGCTTTGGGACAGGGGAGGCGGCGGAGTTCGCGATGTTTTTCCAGACTGTGGGCTGTTCCGTCATTCGCGGAGAAAGCATGGGCATAGCCAAGCAGGCCGGGATTTCATTGCTGGAATGGATGACCGTGCTGGCCATCGTCGCCATCGGCAGCGGCAGCGCGCTGCCTTTGCTCGACCGCTCGCTGGAGCGGCAGCGGCTGCGCGGCCATGGCCTGGCCTTGCTGGGCAGCCTGCAATACGCGCGCGCCGAGGCCTTGCGGCGCAATCAGCCGGTTTATCTGTGCGCGGCCAATCTGAAACGCAACCGCGAGCTGCAGGGCTGCCTGCCGCCTCAGGCGGGGCCGCAGGCGGTTTGGCCGGAGGGCGCGCTGGTCTACGCCGACCGCGGCGCCGGCAATGGCTATTACGACAGCGGCGAACGCTTGAAGCTGGCGATGTTCGACGGCGCCCGAGTGGCCGTGCGCGCGCCGGCGCGGCAATTGACGCTGACGGCGGAGGGACGCTTGCGCGAGGCCGGCGCCATGGTGTTCCGTCTGTCCGGCGGCCGCCAGTGCCTGGCGCTGACGCTGGCTGAGGATGGGCGGGCCAGGCTGGGAGAGGTGTCCGATGATTGCGGCTAGGCGGCGCCAGGCCGGCTTCGGCCTGCTGGAAACCATGGTGGCGCTGCTGGCGTGGATGCTGGCCTTGCTGGCGCTGGCCGGCATGCTGGCGCGTTCGCTGCAGCATGTGCGCGACGCCGAGCTGCGCGGCCGCATCGACGACGCGGTGGCCGACCTGGCCAGCGCCATCCAGTCCCGGCCGGACAGCTTGTGGCCGCATTATCTGGAAAGCGGCTATGACGATCATCTGACGGCTGGCGAGTGCGCGGGGCCGTGCACTTCCGCGCAGCTGGCGGCCGCCGATCTCGGCCATTTCAAGCAGGCGCTGCGCGCGGGCAGCAGCCGCGCCGAACAGGTGAGGGCGGTGGTGTGCCGCGGCGACGGCGGCGTGCCGCCCACCCTCGCCCGGCCGGGCTGCGGCGCGCAGGGGGAGTTGGCGATACGGGTGGCCTGGCGCAGCCGCGCCGGCCGGCAATGGCAGGAGCATGCCGGTGTCTGGCCGCTGCAGCCCTGAACGCGCGCGGCAGCGCGGTTCCTTGTTGTTGGGCCAATTGGTGGCGCTGGCCTTGCTGTCTTACGTGCTGGCGCAGGCGGTGTCGTCTTACGGGGTGGCCGACCGCGCGGTGCGCTTGGCCGGACAGGGCCTGGAGCGGCGGCAGGAGGCGCGCTGGGCGATGCGGCAGCTGGCGCAGGATTTGTCCATGCACGGCCGTCTGGGATGCGCGCAAGAAGCCTGGCGGCGCGAGGATTTCGGCCAGACTGCGTGGACGCTGTCGCTGCCCGGGCGCTGGCTGCGGCACCGGCAGGCGGTGCTGGACGACGCGGGCGGACTGAGCCGCCTGCTGCTGGAGCCGCAGGACAGCGACTGGCGCGCTTGGCGCGAGAGCCGGCTGGTCAGCTGCGGACAATCGCTGCGCTTGGCCGGAGGCGAGGCAAGCTGGAGCGGCGGCGCGGCGACGCCGTCGCTGGAGCTGTCTCCGGCGCTGGCCGCGGGCAGCTTGCACCTGCCCTCTTTGCAGCTGTGGCTGCCGCGGCAGCGCCAGTACCGCCTGCTGCGTCCGGGGCGATCGGGGCAGTTGCTGATGCGCGATGCGCTGGGCGGCATCGCCGACGGCGGCGAGCGGGTGGCGTTGGATGGGGTGAAGTCGCTGTCGCTGCGGGTGCTGGCGCAAACCGGCTGCGGGCCGGATGCGCGCTGGGCCTGGCGCGGCATCGACTCGTTGACGGCTGGCGAGGCCGGCCGCCTGGCGGCGGCGCGGGTGACGATGGAGTGGTATCCGGATAGCGGGGAGGACAAGGTGATCAAGCTGAGCCATGACGCGGCGCTGACGCCGTTGCAGCCATGCTAAGGCGCGCGGTGAGGGCCAGCCGCCAGCGCGGCGGCGCTTTGTTGCTGGTGTTGTCCTTGCTGGCGGCGCTGAGCATGCTGGCCTTGTCCTCGTCCCAGCTGACGATCAGCGCGCAGCGGCTGGCGGACAATGTCCAGGATCGGCGGCGGGCGCAGCTGTTGGCGCGGCAGGCGCTGCTGGGCGCCGAGGACTGGGTGTGGCGGCTGGACCGCCGGCTGGACATGGCGGCCCTGGCCGCCCGGCCGGCGGAGCTGTATGGCGAGGGCCGGCTGTTTCCGCCCAACTGCCATGGTCCGCAGGGCAAGGGCCTGTGCGAGCCCAAGGAACCGCCGGAACGCCGCGCGAACGGCGCGGTGCCGCTGCTGCATCCCTGCGGCAACAGCCGCGCCTTTCCGCTGGAGCCGGAGCCGGCGCAGTCCAGGTGTCCGCAGCAAGTGCGCAGCGGCGGGCTCAGCTGGGCCAATCCGCGCTACGTGGTGGAGCTGATCGATCCCGGCTTCCTGGCGCGGGACGGATCGCCCGGGCGTTTGTACCGGATCACGGTGCGGGCCTGGGGCCGCACGCCTTACAGCTCGGTCACCCTGCAAAGCTGGTACCGGGTGGGCGACGGCGAGGCGGCGGGGCGGCGTTTGAACTGGGAGGAGCGCAGGGAATGAAGACAAATGTCGGCGGCTTCAGCCTGCTGGAACTGGTCGGCTGCATGGCGATCGCCGCATTGCTGCTGGCGGTGGCGCTGCCGGGCTACCAGTCATACTTGCAGCGCGCCCGGCTGGAGGAGGCGCGCTCGGCCTTGCTGGAGGACAACCACTTCATGCAGCGCTGGTATCACGAGCACGGCGTGTTTCACCAGGAGGGGCCGCTGGCCTGGCCGGCATTGCCGGTGATCGAGACCGCCGCTTTCGATATCGGCTTCAGCAGCGCGTTGCCGTCGGCCGACAATGTCGAGCAGACCAGCTTCATCATCGAGGCCAGGGCGAAAACCGGTTCCGGCCTGGAGGAGTGGCTGCTGAAGCTGGACCAGGATGGCAATATCCGCCAGTGCCGCCAGGACGGCGGCGGCGAGCAGTGCCGGCCGTGAAGGCTCAGGCCTTGCTGGCCGCCGGGTCGTCGCCCCAGGGCGCCACTTTCACCAGCAGCATCATGCCCGGAATCGCCAGCGCGGTGCACAGGAAGAAAAACGAAGTCCAGCCGATAGAGTCGACGATGTAGCCGGTGGCGGCGTTGGCCAGCGTGCGCGGCACCGCGGCCAGACTGGTGAACAGCGCGAACTGGGTGGCGGTGTAGGCCGGATGGGTGCTGCGGGCGATGAAGGCGACGAAGGCGGCGGTGCCGAGGCCGACGCCCAGCGCCTCGAAGCTTATCACCGCGGCCAGCATGCCGAGCTGCTCGGCGCCGACGCTGTCGAAACGGCCATGGCTGGCCAGCCAGGCGAATCCCAGAATCGACAGCACCTGCACCATGCCGAACGCCCACAGCGCGCGGTTGATGCCCATCTTGATCATCCACAGCCCGCCCAGCAGGCCGCCGGCCACCGCCGGCCACAGCCCGGCATGCTTGGCCACCAGGCCGATCTGCGACTTGGCGTAGCCCATGTCGAGATAGAACGGCGTCGCCAGCGAGGTGGCCATGCTGTCGCCCAGCTTGTACAGGAAAATGAAGCCCAATATCCACAGCGCGCCCTGCCAGCCCTGGCGGGTGACGAACTCATGGAACGGCTCCACTACCGCTTCGCGCAGCGTCTTCGGGCTGCCGGCGGCTAGGCTGGGCTCTTTCACCAGCAGCGTCATCAGCGCGCCGGGCAGCATGAACAGCGCGGTGACCACGAATACCCCGCCCCAGGGCATGCGGTCGGCCAGAATCAACGACAGCGAGCCCGGCACCAGGCCGGCCAGCCGGTAGGCGTTGATGTGGATGGTGTTGCCCAGCCCCAGTTCGGCATCGCTGAGGATTTCGCGGCGGAAGGCGTCCAGCACGATGTCCTGGCTGGCCGAGAAAAAGGCGACCGCCAGCGCCAGCGCGGCGATGTTCCAGATGTCCGCGCGCGGGTCGAACAGGCCGAATAGCCCGAGGGCGAACAGCAGCGCCAGCTGGCTGGCCAGCATCCAGCCGCGGCGGCGGCCCAACAGCGGCAGCGCGTAGCGGTCCATCAGCGGCGACCACAGGAATTTCCAGGTGTAGGGAAGGCCGATCAGCGCGAACAGGCCTATGGATTTGAGGTCGACGCCCTCGCTGCGCAGCCAGGCCGGCAGCAGGTTGATCAGGGTGTAGAGCGGCAGGCCGGAGGCGAAGCCGGTGAATACGCAAACCAGCATGGCGCGGGAGAACACATCGCGCCGCCAGTGGATGGAGGCCAGGGTCATGGTTTTCTTGTGGTGTGGGGTTGCGGGACGCGGCCGGCCCCGGATTCGGGGCCGGCCCGGGCCGGCGTCAGCGCCGCAGCGCCTTGGCGATTTTCTGGTCGGTCTTGTACTGGCTCAGCGCGTACACCGACCACAGCGCGGCCGGAATCCAGCCGATGAGAGTCAGTTGCAGGACCAGGCAGAACAGGCCGGCGAACGGCCGGCCTATGGTGAAGAACTGCAGCCAGGGCAGGAAAATGGCCAGCAGCAGGCGCATGCATCTCTCCTTGTGCGAGGCGGAATCAGCCGCGCGCCACCCGGTAGAAGGCCAGGCTGCCGCGCAGATTGGGCAACAAGGATACCCGCTTGCCCTTGTCCATGACCACCCTCTGGACGATGCGTATGCCGTTCTTCGCGCACAGCGCCTCGAAATCGCCGAGCATGCACCAGTGGATGTTGGGCGTGTCGTACCATTGGTAGGGAATGGTGTCCGACACCGGCATGTGGCCCTGCAGGATCTGCCAGCGGTTTTGCCAATAGCCGAAATTGGGGAAGCTGACGATGGCCTCGCGGCCGACGCGCAGCATTTCGTTGAGGATGGCCTCGGTATGGCGCATCGCCTGTATCGTTTGCGACAGCACCACGTGGTCGAAGCGCTGGTCCTCGAATTCGGCGAGGCCAGTTTCCAGGTCGCCCTGAATGGCGTTGACGCCGGCGGCGACGCAGCCGACCACGTTGGCGACGTCGAAATCGACGCCGTAGCCTTGCACTTGCTTGCCGTCCTGCAGCGCCGCCAGGAGTTCGCCCCGGCCGCAGCCCAGGTCCAGCACCCGGCTGCTGGGCGAGATCCAGTCGTAGATGATCCGCAGGTCGGGGCGGAGAGCGGGATGGTTCATGCGTTCGCCTCCTCGGCCACGCGGGACAGGTAGGCGCGCATCAGGTCCACATAGGGTGGGTCGGTCATCAGGAAGGCGTCGTGGCCGTGCGCCGATTCGATTTCGGCGTAGCTGACGCGCTTGCCGGCGGCGATCAGCGCCTTCACGGTTTCGCGCGAGCGTTCCGGCGCGAAGCGCCAGTCGCTGGTGAAGCTGGCCACCAGGAAGCTGGCGCTGGCCTGGCGCAGCGCGGCGGCCAGGTCGCCGCCGTGCTCCTTGGCCGGATCGAAGTAGTCGAGCGCCTTGGTCATCAAGAGGTAGGTGTTGGCGTCGAAGTAGTCGGAAAACTTGTCGCCCTGGTAGCGCAGATAGCTTTCGATCTCGAATTCCACATCGTAGCCGAAACGGTATTCGCCGGAGCGCAGCATGCGGCCGAATTTCTCGCCCATGCCGTCGTCGGACAGATAGGTGATGTGGCCCAGCATCCGCGCCAGCCTGAGGCCGCGGCGCGGCACCGCGCCTTGGGCGTAGAAGTCGCCGCCGTGGAATTCCGGGTCGGTGAGGATGGCCTGGCGCGCCACGTCGTTGAAGGCGATGTTTTGCGCCGACAGCTTGGGGGCGGAAGCGATCACCAGCGCGTGGGCGACGCGCTGCGGATAAGCGATGCTCCAGTGCAGCGCCTGCATGCCGCCCAGCGAGCCGCCTATCACCGCCGCCCAGCGCTCTATGCCCAGCCGGTCGGCCAGCCGCGTCTGCGAAGTCACCCAGTCCGCCACCGTCACCACGGGAAAGGCGGAGCCCCAGGGCTGGCCGGTGGCCGGGTTGACGCTGGAGGGGCCGGTGCTGCCGTGGCAGCCGCCCAGATTGTTGATGGCGACCACGAAGAAGCGGTCGGTGTCGATCGGCTTGCCGGGGCCTATCATATTGTCCCACCAGCCGGCGGCCTTGTCGTCCGGGTGATGGCGGCCGGCGGCGTGATGGTGGCCGGACAGCGCGTGGCAGATCAGGATGGCGTTGCTGCGGCCGGCGTTGAGCGCGCCGTAGGTTTCGAAGCGCAGCTGGTAGCTGGGCAGCACGGCGCCGCTCGCCAGCGGCAATGGGACATCGAACACGGCGTCCTGGGGCGCGACGATGCCTACCGAACAGTTGGTGTCGGTCATAAGTGGTGGTGGCCTCTTCTAATTATCTTCGTCCGCCGCCCTCTGTCGGGGCAGGCTGGGCGAAGTCTCCTGCGGCTACCGGACGATTATATCCACAAGCCGGGCTTGCGCGGGGAGAGATCGCGCCGGGATAATCGCGGCACTTCCTCGCCGACTGCCATCATGTTTGGACGCCTGTTCAAGTTTTTCGTGCTGTGCCTGGTGCTGTGGGCGGTGGCGCGCTGGCTGCTGCGGCCCAGCCAGCGCCGCACGCTGCACGAGCTGTTTTCCGCGCTGGCCATCGCGCTGCTGATCAGCGCCGCCCTGTTCTGCGCGCTGTACTGGCTGGGCTGGCACCAGTTGTAGCCTCAGGCCGCCCGCTTGCGCCGCCAGGCGCGGCGCAGGGTGTGCCAGACGCCGCGGATGGCGGTGGCCAGACCGATCCGGCAGAACATCGGCATCGCCATGCCCCGGCGCCAGTCCGGGTTGGCGGCTTCGTAGCGGGCCAAGTGCCTGGCCAGGCGCGGCGTGTCGGCGATGCCGGCGGCCAGCGCCGGCGGATGATGGTCGCTGAAGTCGGCGAGGCCGCTGGCCGCGCGCCAACGGGCGCCCGCGGCGTCGGCGCCCAGCTGCAGCAGCAAGGCGCGGTCCGCGGCCGCCAGCGGCGCGTCGGCCAGCGTGCGCACCTGTTCGAAGGTGGCCGCCACCCGGATGAAACTATTGGGAAAACAGATGCAGCCGAACCATAGAGGCAGGCCGGGCGCTTGCAGCTTGGTCCGCCACAGCAGCCTCAGGGTGGACGCGATCAATACGGAACTGCCGCGCCAGCCCGGTTCGGTATACAAATAATCCACCCGCAGCAGCACGCCGCGCGGCGCCGGCGGCCGGGGCCGCTCGCAGACAGCCAGCCAGAAGCCGCGCGGCGCGCCGTCGGCGTCGCGGAAAATCACCGACCAGGCGGCGCGCTGTCGATAGCTATCCTGAAATTCGCGCCACATGGCGGCTTCGCGCGCGGGGTCGGCGCGGCGGAACGGAAACTGCGCCAGCCGCAGCGCGTGCAGGCGGCGCAAGGTGGCGGTGTCCACCTCCGGAGCGGGTTGGATCTGGTATTTCAGCTTGGATGGCATGGAAAGAGGCGGGGCTGGGGGGAGCGGGGCAACCGGACAGGCGCTTGGCCGGTTGCATGGGCGGGCGCTTACTCGGCCGCGCTGGCCGGCTTGTCGTCGTCGTCGCCATCGGTGCGGTCGCCGCCGATGTGGCGGACCAGATTGTCCATCCAGCGGTTGACGGTGGGGTGGACGCGGGCGCCGGTTTCGGTTTCCTGGTAGCTCAGGTTTTCGCTGGACGCGTAGCGCACCTGATAGCCGGTGGCGTCATAGCTGACATCGAGCACCAGCACGATATTGCCTTTGACATGCTTGAAGGTCAGCTTGCCGGGCTGGTCGGCCACGACATTCCATTGCAGGCCGCTGGCGGCGCGGATGATGGCGGCCTTGGTTTTGCCGACGTCGCCGTTGGGCGCGGTCAGGGTGACGCGTTGCGGCTGTTCCAGCGGCTCGCGGCGGGCGAGGGCGGATTGGCAGAGCAGCAGGCTGCCCACGGTCAGGGCGATGGCGAGTTGTTTCTTCATGACATTGTCTGATCTGTAATTGTTGGTGTGAACGGCACGGAAGCGCCGCCGCGGCGGCGGCCGCAGTTTAGCATGACGGCATTGGCGCCGGCCAAGCGGGCCGGGATAGTCTTTGCTAACACTTTAACGCTGAACGGTTGATCCCGCCTGGTGTCAGAATCAGCGTGTTGAGCCGACCAAGTGGAAACGACAGGAGCGCCGCCATGCTGATCAGAAAACCCGCCGACCACTTGCCGTCGGAAATCACGCCGGAAAAAGTGTACTTCAACCGCCGCCAGTTCATGGCCGGCGCCGCCGGACTGTTGCTGTCGGCCGAAACGCTGGCCGGGCTCAACGCCAGGAAAAGCCCGCTGTCGCAGCTGGCGGCCAATGACAAGCCCAACAGCCTGAAGGACATCACCAGCTACAACAACTATTACGAATTCGGCACCGACAAGAGCGATCCGGCGGAGAACGCCGGCAGCCTGCATACCCGGCCGTGGAGCGTGCTGGTGGACGGCGAGGTGGCCAAGCCGCGCCGCTTCTCCATCGAGGAGTTGCTGAAGTTTCCGCTGGAAGAGCGCGTCTACCGGCTGCGCTGCGTCGAGGGCTGGAGCATGGTCATCCCCTGGGTGGGCTTCCCGCTGGCCAGCCTGATCAAGCAGATGAACCCCACTTCGCGCGCCAAATACGTGTCGTTCGAGACGCTGCAGCGGCCGAGCGAGATGCCAGGCCAGCGCCAGGCGGTGCTGGACTGGCCGTACCGCGAGGGACTGCGCATCGACGAGGCGATGCATCCGCTGGCCATCCTCGCTGTCGGCCTGTACGGCAACGCGCTGCCGAACCAGAACGGCGCGCCGATCCGGCTGGTGGTGCCGTGGAAATACGGCTTCAAGAGCATCAAGTCCATCGTCCGCATCCGGCTGCAGGAAACGATGCCGGCCACCAGCTGGAATATGGCCAACGCCCATGAGTACGGCTTTTATTCCAATGTGAATCCGGATGTCGACCACCCGCGCTGGAGCCAGGCATCCGAGCGGCGCATCGGCGAATTCTTCAAGCGCAAGACGCTGCCGTTCAACGGCTACGCCGAGCAGGTGGCCGGCTTGTACCGCGGCATGGACCTGAGAAAGAACTACTGATGACGACGCTGCGCATGAAAACGCCCGCCGCCCCGGCCGACCGCCGCCTCGCCGTCGGCAAGGTTTTGTTGTTCATCGCCTGCCTGCTGCCGCTCATGCGCGCGGCGTGGATCGTGCTGATGGGCGAAGCGGTGAACCCGGTGGAGTTCATTACTCGCTCCACCGGCACCTGGACGCTGGTATGGCTGCTGGCCACGCTGGCGATGACGCCGCTGCGCCGCCTCAGCGGCCAGGCCTGGCCGCTGAAATGCCGGCGCATGCTGGGCCTGTTCGCCTTTTTCTACGCCAGCCTGCATTTCACCACCTATATCTGGCTGGACCAGTTCTTCGACTGGCACCACATCCTGAAGGACATCGCCAAGCGGCCGTTCATCACCGTCGGCTTCGCCGCCATCGCGCTGATGTCGCCGCTGGCGCTGACCTCCACCCAGGGCTGGATGCGGCGGCTGAAGCGCAATTGGGGCAAGCTGCACCGGCTGGTGTACCCGGTGGCGATCCTGGCGGTCACCCATTACTGGTGGCTGGTGAAGAAGGATGTCACCCAGCCGCTGATCTACGCCGCTGTTCTGGCCTGCTTGCTGGGCCTGCGGCTGTGGTGGCGCGCGCGCAAGGCTTGATCCCGCCGCTTGGCAAGGTGGCGGCCGGGTTTTAAAGTGTGGCGTTTCGCATCGGGAACACATCATGTCCAGCAAGGCCCCCGTCACCCAGGCCGTCCGCGCGCTGCGCGAGCACAAGGTCGACTACACCGAACACCTGTACAAATACGAGGACAAGGGCGGCACCACGGTGTCGGCGCGCGAGCTGGGCGTCGACGAGCACGCGGTGGTGAAGACGCTGATCATGGAGGACGACAACAAGCGTCCGCTGATCGTGCTGATGCACGGCGACCGCGAGGTGGGCACCGGCATGCTGGCCAAGCAGATCGGCGCGAAGAAAGTCCATCCCTGCGACCCGAAAACCGCCGACAAGCACAGCGGCTACCAGGTGGGCGGCACCAGCCCCTTCGGCACCCGCCACCCGATGCCGGTGTATATGGAGGCCAGCATCGCCGAGCTGCCGGTCATCTACCTCAACGGCGGCAAGCGCGGCTTCCTGGTAGGGGTCAGCCCGCAGGAGGTGATCCGGGTGCTGAATCCCACGCTGGTCAACGCGGCGGCGTGACTTCCGGGAAGTTGCGCTGGTAGATCGCCTTCAGCGTGCCGTCTTTCTCCATCGACTCCAGCGCGCGGGCGAAGTCCTCGCGGATGCGCGCCACCTGCGGATAGCCGCGCGAGAACATCAGCCCCAGCGGCGTTTCCTTGTCCAGCGGCGTCGGGATGTAGCCGAATTCCTTTTCATGTCCGGGCAGCGCGCTGTGGATCAGGAAAAAACCGCGCTCCAGCGTCATCGGCGCCAGGTCCAGGCGGCCCAGCTGCAACTGGCGCAAGGCGTTGACTTCGTCGCTGGTCAGCAGGGTATTGAGCTTGTGCTGCTGGAACAGCGGAATGTACCAATAGCCGAGCTGGACGGCGACGCGGTAGCCGCGCAGCTCGTCTAACGATTTGAACTGCGGCGGCGGGTGCGGCATGTGGGGCTTGTGATAGAACAGATAGCTGGTGGAGCGCATCAGCGGCGCGGAGAAGTCGAAATCCTGCTCGCGCTCCGGCGTCGGCCGGTAGGGAAACGCCGCGGCAGCCCGGCCGGCCTTGGCCGCCGCCTCGGCCTGCGGCCAGCTCTGATAGGTGAAATGCACCGAGTAGCCGGCGCGCTGGAAGGCCTGGCGCACGATCTGCGAGAACACGCCGTCCTGCGGCAGGCTTTGCGAGACGTAGGGCGGCCACTCGCCGGTGGCCAGCTCGACGGCCGGCTGGGCAGCGGCCGGACCGCCGAGCGACAGCGCGAAAACCAGAGGCAGCAGACGCCGCATGGCGGCTCCTAAACGGACGGGGATACTGTGTTATCGCACAGCGCGCGGCGCCAACCAAGAGCCGCTTCCGCGCCGCTCCGGATAGCAAATGCCCCTGGCGCGGCGGACGCGGCCAGGGGCGTTGAGCGGGGAATGGCGGCGCCGATGCCCGCCGTCACCACCACCAGAACATATAACCCCAGGCGCAGTCCACCAGCGCCAGCGCGCCGCAGAACGGCAGCAGCGCCGCCAGGCGGCTCAGGCCGCCTCTCCAGCGCGACAGAATGGCGCAGGCCAGCCGCAGCGCCCACAGATTGGCGCCGGCCAGCAAGGCCAGCCGGGCATCGTTGACCCAGTGCATGGCGAAGCCTTCGGCCTTCAGCAGGGTGACGGTCAGCGCCGACAGGCCGAGAAACACGCCGCAGCCGGCCAGCGGGATCAGCGCCTGCGCCAGATGGTGCAGGCGTTGCGTGTGCCAGCGGCCGGAAACGGTTACCGACAAGGCGAGGCAGGCCAGGATGCCGCTGCCCAGCACCAGCGCGGTGGCGGCGACATAGGCGATCAGCGACGCGCCGTCCAGCCAGGAGAACACGTCGTTGTGCTGCGGGTAGTGAGTGAGCAGCCACCACGGCGCGCCGGTGTCCAGCGGCCACATGATGTCGCGGTCCACCAGCCATTCCGCCGCGGCTTGCTTCAGCGATACGAACCAGGGGCTCATGGTCCAGTGGAAGGCGCCCATCGCCACGCCCAGCAGGCCGTAGACGATCAGCGCGGTCTGCCAGCCATCGGCTTCTTTTTCCGCCACCCTCACCACTTCGTCGCTGGACGGGCGCAGGCTCAGCTCGATCGCGTCGCGATGGCCGCTGCAGCGGCCGCACATATGGCAGCCGCTGCCGCCCTGCATGTGGCGCAGCGGTTGCAGCGGCGCGCAGTCCACCGCCGGCGTCCGCTCATGCGAGGCTTTCCAGGCGGCCTCGTCGACGCGGTAGTACAACGGCGCCAGCTTGGACAACAGGCCGAACACGCCGTTGACCGGGCACAGATGGCGGCACCAGGCGCGCTTGCCGCGGGTGTAGACGAAACCGACGGCGACGGCGGCCACGGTGGAGCCGCCCAGCACCAAGAGCGCGGCTTTCGGGTATTGGTAGACGCTGACCAGCTGGCCGTAGACGGTGGTGAGGACGAAGGCGACGAAAGGCCAGCCGCCCCAGCGCATCCAGCGCGGAATCGGCCGTCCCATGCCCTTGCGCGCCGCCCATTCCGACAGCGCGCCCTCCGGGCACAGCACGCCGCACCACAGCCGGCCGAACAGCACCATCGACAGCAGCACGAACGGCCACCAGATGCCCCAGAACACGAACTGGGCGAAGATGGTCAGGTTGTCCCACATCCGCGCGGTGTCTTCCGGCAGCGGCAGGCAGGCGGGGACAATCAGCAGGAAGGCGTAAACCAGCACCACCGCCCATTGCAGCTTGCGCAGCAGCGCGGCGTGGTCGCGCAGCCAGATGCCCGCCAGCGCCAGCAGGCCGCGCGGCTGTTGCGGGCTACAGGAGCCGCCGCCGGGGGCGGCGACGATGGGAATCACCCGCTGCGGGCGCAGCCGCTTGGGATCCGCTTTCATGCGGCCGCGGCCTGGCGGCGGTTGCGCCACTGGAACAGGCTCCAGATCGCCAGCCAGAACAGCGCGTAGGCGATCAGGCTGGTCAGCGCCGGGTGCGAGCGGTAGCCGGTGAGCGAAGCCACCACGCCGCCGAACGGGCTCATGTCGTCAAGCAGCGCCGAGCTGTCCCACAGCGGGTCCACCAGCGGCGGCAGGATGTCCATCGAGATCAGCTTCTCCACACCGTTGAGGAACAGCGAGGCGCCCAGCAGCAGCAGCATGATTTCGGTGACGCGGAAGAACAGCCGCCACGACAGCACCTTGCCGCCCAGCTGCAGCAGGTAGAAAGTGAGGAAGGCCAGCAGCAGGCCTACCAGGCCGGCCACGCCCATCTTGGCCAGCTCCATGCCCTGGGCTTCGGCCAGCATGCCGTACAGGAACACCACGGCCTCGCTGCCTTCGCGGGCGATGGCCAGCGCGGCCAGCACGGTGACCCCCCACCAGTTGTCGCTGCGGGCGTTTTCGCTCAGCCCGCTTTCCAGTTCTTTCTTCAGCGTGCGGCCGTGCTCGCGCATCCATAGCACCATCTGCACGATCAGGGCGGCGGCGATGAACACCATGCCGAGCTGGAAGTAATCCTGCGCGCCCGCCATCAGGCTGCTGGCCGCGAACAGCGCCACCGCCAGCGCGATGGCCAGCGCGACGCCCAGCGCCACGCCGCCCCACAGATAGGGCTTGCCGGCGCGGCCGGCTTCGTTCTGGTTCATCCAGGCATTGAGAATGCCGACCACCAGCAAGGCCTCGACGCTTTCGCGCCAGACAATGAAAAGTACCTGTCCCATATCGATTCCCGCGAGATTATTTGGCGACGATCACGCCCTGGCCGGTCTTCATGTGGAACTCGTCGAAAAACTTGTATTCGCCGGGCGACAGCGGCTGGAACACCAGGAAGGATTCCGCGCCGGGGCCCAGCACCTTTTCCTTGCGCAGCGGCGTGCTTTCGAACTCGGCCGGCGTCTTGCCGGTATTCATCACGTCCACCTTGAATTTCTTGCCGGCGGGCACCACCAGCCGGGCGGGCTTGAAATAGCCATCCTTGATTTCCAGCTTGAACACCGGCATTTCCTCGGCCAATGCCGAAGCGGAGAACAGGCCGGCCAGCAGGGCGGCGGCCAACAGGCGCAGAACAGTCATCGAATCCTCATCCCGGAATGTGAAACGGCGCGGCTCTTCGGGCCGCGCCGTTTCATTGTATCGCAATCAATAATGCTTTGCGTTCACATTACCGCCGCGCGAATCAGTAGCCGCCCTTCTTGCCGATGCCGGCGAAGGTGAACTCGTAGTTGATTTCAAACGGCTTGAACCACGGGGCGACGCCGGTTTCCTTGTCGACGTGGCGGCCGAAGTGGGCGTGCTCGTTGGCCGACGGCGGCATCACGGTGTATTTCAGCTTGTACTTGCCCGGACCTTGCAGCTTGACGTTGTCGCCGTAGTGCGGGCCGTCGTTGGCCACCATCGGCATCAGGTCGCCCTTCTGGGTCTTGCCGCCGACCTTGGTCAGTTCGTACTTGACCACTAGGTAGGGCATCCAGGCGCCTTCTTCGAAGCCGTTGGGGTTGTTCTTGGTGGCGTGGATGTCGGCTTCCAGATGGATGTCGGAAGCTTCCGGCTTCAGCATCACGCCGTCCGGGTCCATCTTGGTGGGCTGCAGGTAGACCGCGCCGATTTCCATGCCGTTTTTCAGCGTGGGTTTGCCGATCGGGTATTCCTTGGCCATGGCGGCGAAGGAGGCGGACAGGGCTACGCTGGCGATGGCCAGCTGGCAGACGAAGCGACGCATTATGTTTTCCTTATCGGGTTGGCCCCATGGCGGAGCCGGATGCAGAAAAACATGATAATGCTAGCTATTATCGTTTGCAAACTCCGGCGGCGGCGCGCCGTCGGAGTTTGCGCTGGATCAAGCGCCGCGTCAGGCCTTGGCCTGGCGGTGCAGGTCGGGCAGCGCCAGCGACGCTAGGCCCAGCAGCGGCAGGAAGGCGCACAGCTGGTAGACGAACTCGATGCCATTCAGGTCGGCCAGTTCGCCCAGCACCGCGGCGCCGATGCCGCCGATGCCGAAGGCGAAGCCGAAGAACATGCCCGACACCATGCCCACCTTGCCCGGCAGCAGCTCCTGCGCGTAGATCAGGATGGCCGGGAAGGCCGAGGCCAGGATGAAGCCGATCGGAAACGACAGCACCGAGGTCCAGAACAGGTCGGCGTGCGGCAGCAGCAGCGCCAGCGGCGCGATGCCGAGGATGGAGAAGCCGATCACCCGCTTGCGGCCGATGGCGTCGCCGATCGGGCCGCCCAGCACCGTGCCGGCGGCCACGGCGAACAGAAACAGGAACAGGTGCAGCTGCGCCGATTGCACGCCGATATGGAAATGGTGGATCAGATAGAAGGTGTAGTAGCTGGTGATGCTGGCCAGGTAGAAGTGTTTGGAGAACACCAGCAGCAACAGCAGCAGCAGGGTCAGCTTGACGCGGCCGGGCGGCAGCGCCGGCTTGGCGGCGGCGGCGCCCTTCTTCGCCTGGCGGTGCTGATGGGCGTACCACTGGCCGACGCGGAACAGCACGTACATCGCCAGCAGCGCGGCCAGGCTGAACCAGGCGACGCTGCCCTGGCCCAGCGGCAGCACGATCAGCGCCGCCAAGAGCGGGCCGGTGGCGCTGCCGGCGTTGCCGCCGACCTGGAAGATGGACTGGGCGAGGCCGGGGCGGCCGCCGGAAGCCATCCGCGCCACCCGCGACGATTCGGGGTGGAAGATGGACGAGCCGGTGCCGATCAGCGCGGCGGCCAGCAGCAGCAGCGGGAAGCTGCCGGCGCTGGACAGCAAGAGCAGGCCGATCAGCGTCGAGCCCATGCCGAACACCAGCGAGTAGGGCTGCGGCTTCTTGTCGGTATAGATGCCGACCAGTGGCTGCAGCAGCGAGGCGGTGCACTGGTAGGTGAAGGTCAGCAGGCCGATTTCGGCGAAGCTGAGGTGGTAGTTGCCTTTCAGCAACGGGTACAGCGCCACCAGCAGCGACTGCAGCATGTCGTTGAGAAAATGGGAAAAGCTGATGGCGCCGAGCACGCGAAAGCGCGTGTCCTGCGCCGGCGCGGCTAGCTGGGTGCTTGCGGTCATGAAATCGATACTCGGTACGGGTGGGATGGCTTCATCCTAACAAGCGCGTTTTCGTCGGTCCTGCGAAAATAGGGCATTCATCTTGTCGAAAGAGGCGTCATGGACAGCTTCGACCATCTGAACCAGTTCGATCGCGGGCTGGAACCGGTGCGCGGCAAGCCGCGCGACTATCCGGCGGGGCTGGAAACGCCGCGCCACAACCATCCCACCGCCCAGCTGCTGTGCGCGGTGGAGGGGCTGATGCTGGTCAGCGCCGAGCGCGGCCAGTGGGTGGTGCCGCCGACGCGCGCCATCTGGCTGCCGATCGGCGCCTGGCATCAGGTCAAGATGGTCAGCGATGTGCGGATGCGCAGCATCTACGTGCGCGAGGACAAGCTGCAAGGCCTGCCCGAGGCTTGCTGCGTGCTGGAAGTGACGCCGCTGCTGCGCGAGCTGGTGGTAGCGGCGATGGCGGTGGCGGTGCCGTGCGCCGCCGGCTCGCGCGATGAAAAGGTGATGGACCTGCTGCTGGAGGAAATCGCCCGCGCCAAGGTGCTGCCCTTGTCGCTGCCGCAGCCGTCATCGGCCGCGCTGCGCCAGCTGTGCGACGGCTGGCTGGCGCAACCGGACGACGCGCGCGGCGCGGCCGAGTGGGCGCGCGAGCTGGCGCTGGACCCGCGCACCCTGCAGCGCCGCTTCCGCCGCGAAACCGGCCTCAGCTTCGGCCAGTGGCGGCGCCAGGCGCGGCTGATGCTGGCGCTGCAGCGGCTGGCCTGCGGCGACAGCGTGCTGAAGGTGGCGCTGGACCTGGGCTACGCCAGCCCAAGCGCCTTTGCCACCATGTTCAAGCGGGAATTGGGCGCGCCGCCTAGCAGTTTCTTGGCGGTGTCGTAGGGTGCGTCACCCCGCAGGGGCGACGCACCGGTTGGTGTCCGCTTCGCGGATGAAATTTGAGCGCCGGTTCCGCCTGGCGGACGGAAAAGGGGGGGGCAGCGCGGCCAGCTCCTTTTCAATCCCAGGCCGCCCCAGCAGCGCTGCGAAATCCCGTCTCCCAAGCCATTCCCAAGGCGCCGCCCAACTCGCTGGGCGCTAGCGTCGCCCCGCTCAAACAAAGGGCGTCTTAAAACCTTGGGAGTGGCTTTGGAGACGGTTTGCTCTGATGGGGGAGGGGCGCGTCGGTTCGGCCCTAATCGTTTGGACAAGTCTCAGCGAAGGAAAGATGGCGGAACGCCCCGTTGCGGCTTCCGCCCTACAAGGGGTAGAGCGTGAGCGACGTGCCCCTTCTCCCTTTGGCGCGCGCCGGCAAAAAGGCGCTGGGCAAGGTTTTAAGCCGCCGATTTGTTCGACGCCGCGCGACGGGAGCGCGTACTGCTGGACGAGTCAAAGATTCGCACGCATGTAGTTTCGGCGGCTCCTTGCCCAGTGTCTGTTTGTCGGGGCTTCGCGGGCTGCGGGGGCGGCCTGGGATCGCCTCTGCGTGCGAATCTTCGATTCGCTCAGCGACAGGGCTGGCCGTACAGCCCCTGGCCCGTTTGCCGGACGGAACCGGCACCCAAACATTGTCCGCGGAGCGGTCTCATCCTCCCGAAGAGAGAATATTTGCAGTTAGGCCTTTTTGTTACTATATCTAGTGTGTTGGGTTAATTTTTTGCACATTTTGTAGTGGTTGGTATGTAAGGAGCCAAGCTATGAGTGGTAAGAAAAACTCTGTTCGGACTTCAAAAGCCGTCGCTTCAGCCGCATCGAAGGCGTTGAGAAGCAAAGCAACAAGCAAATTAACTAAAGGATTAGCGGCTTCAGCACTCGTTAATGCCAAGACGAAAACGGGCAAGAAGTGAGCACACTTCATTTTCAGTTTGTTTAGATCGGCTGCTTCTTACTCGCACCTCAATTTGCCGCCAACTTCACCGCCAACTCCGCCAGCCGCTTCCCTTGCGCCAGCGCTAGCGCCTTTTCGTGCTCGCTGATCGCCTGGCGGTTGTCCAGGCCGGATACATGGCTGACGCCATACGGCGTGCCGCCGGTTTGCGTCGCCGCCAGCGCCGTTTCGGAATAGGGCAGGCCGGCGATGACCATGCCGTGATGCAGCAGCGGGATCATCATGGTCAACAAGGTGGATTCCTGGCCGCCGTGCATCGACGCCGAACTGGTGAACACGCAGGCCGGCTTGCCGGACAGCGCGCCCTGCATCCATTCGCCGCTGGTGCCGTCGAGGAAGTATTTCATCGCCGCCGCCATATTGCCGAAGCGGGTGGGGCTGCCCAGCGCCAGGCCGGCGCAGTCGATCAGATCCTGCTTTTCCACGTAGGGCGCGCCGTTTTCCGGGATGGCCGGCTCGCTGGCCTCGCACACGGTGGAAACCTTGGGCACCGTGCGCAGCCGCGCCTGGCAGCCGGGCACGCTGTCGACGCCGCGCGCGATCAGCCGGGCCAGCTCGCGGGTGGCGCCGTGCTGGCTGTAATACAGCACCAGGATGTCTAGCATGAAAAACCTCGCATTCATCAATAATCGCCGCATGATAGGGCAAAGCGCGCCGGCTTGCCTCATCGGCGCTTTGCCATTACCTTTGCGGCCATGCAAGTCCAACGATTCGAACCCTATTTCGGCTTTGCCCGCTTCCTCGCGCGCCGCATGGGCGGCCTGCGCGTGCTGCAGGTGTCGGGCAGCCTGACCTTCACCACGCTGCTGGCGCTGGTGCCGCTGTTCACCATCGCGCTGACGGTGATTTCGGCGTTTCCGGTGTTTTCCGACTACAGCACCCGCTTCAAGATCATGCTGCTGTCGACGCTGGTGCCGGAGTTCGCCGGCAAGGTGATCACCGTCTACATGCGCCAGTTCGCCGACAACGCGGAAAAGCTCACCGCCGCCGGCATCGTGATGCTGGGCGTCACCGCGCTGATGCTGATGTCCACCATCGAGCGCACTTTCAACGCGATCTGGGGCGTGCGCCGCGGCCGGCCCTGGCTGCAGCAGGGCATGGTGTACTGGACGGTGCTGACGCTGGGGCCGCTGGTGCTGGGCGGCAGCCTGCTGTCCTGGCGCTGGCTGTTCCGCGTCACCCGCTTCGAGAAAAACCTGCCCTTGCTGGCCAGCCTGGTGGAGGCGGGCGGCACCATCGTGCTGACCGCGCTGGTGCTGTCGCTGCTGTACCGCATCGTGCCCAACCGCTTCGTGCCGATCAAGCACGCGATCTGGGGCGCGCTGGCCACTTCGGTGCTGCTGGAGGCCACCAAGGCCGGCTTCGGCTTCTACATCGGCCAGATCGCCAGCTACCAGCTGGTGTACGGCGCCTTCGCCAGCATCCCGATCTTCCTGCTGTGGGTGTATTGCCTGTGGCTGGTGGTGCTGGCCGGCGCGGTGTTCACCTCGGCGCTGTCCTACTGGGAGGGCGATGCCTGGCGCCGCCGCAATCAGCCGCAGCGCCGTTTCCTGGACGCGCTGGCGGTGCTGTTGCTGTTGGATGCCGCCCATGCGCGCGGCGAGGCGATGACGCCGCCGCAGCTGCGGCAGGCGGTGAAGGTGGGTTACGACGAGCTGGGCCTGGTGCTGGACAAGCTGGCGCGGCGCGGCTATGTGCAGAAGGGGCAGGGCGACGCCTGGGTGCTGATGAAACGCGCGGCGGCGATCCCGTTGTCGGAATTGTTCGAGCTATTCGTCTACCGCCGCGACCTGGGACGCGGCGATGCGCTGGGCGCGGCGCTGGCCGAGCTGCTGGCGCCGCTGACCGGCGGGCTTCAGGCCGAGACGGTGGCGGATTTCGCCCGCCGCGTCGGGCAGAAGTAGCCGGTATTGTCGTAGAAGGCCGGGTCTTGGTTGTCCGGCCACCAGCCCGGAATGCCCAGCAGCGGCAGCGGGCACAGCGCGCGGGGGCTGGCGAGGAAGGCGTCGTCGTCCAGCCGCGCCGCCAGCGCCGCATCCAGCAGCCGCTGCCGCGCCGCGTCGTCGTGCGCGAAGAAGTCCAGCGCCACCTCCAGAATCAGCGCCTTGCCGCACCAGCCTATGTGCGGCGTCAACCCCATCTCCATCACCGCGTGGCCCAGCGTGTGGGCGGCTATGCTCCGGCCCCAGTCGGCGCGCCGCTCGATGAACAGCCGCCGCCAGCGCATGTCGTCCAGCGCCCGGCCCAGCTCCGGGTCGGCTGTCGCCACGATCACGCCGCATTCGTCGAGCAGGGTGGCGGCGTCGCGCAGCGGCCCGCGCCGGGTTTCGCCGCGCGAGAGAGCGCGCGCGTGGCGGCGGTTCAGCGCCGACTTGGCCTGCGGCCAGGCGAGCCAGGCCAGCGCGTTGAACCAGTCGTGCCAGTTTTGCCGCCGGGTCGGCACTTCGCCGGTGGCCGCGATATGGCTTTCGTAATAGCCATCCGGCTCCAGGCCGCAGACGAAGCGCAGCGCCGGCGGCAGCGGGCGGCCGGCGGCGCGGGCGGCCGCCAGCAGGCGGTCGTAGTCAGGCTGCTCGGGCCAGTCGCTAGGCGTCAGGCCGGCGAGCAGCGGCCGCAGCGGCGCGTACAGCGGATGGGACAGGTAGGCGGCGTGCCAGTGGTTCACGGCGGGGCGTTCGGTGGGAAAGGCCGCCATTCTAGCCGGAAAGCGGCGCATTCGCCGCCGGCGCGTCCAGGTCGGCGCAAATGCGGTTGCGGCCGGCTCGCTTGGCCTGGTACAGCAGCTTGTCGGCGCGGCTGAGCACTTCGTCGATGTCCGATTCGGCCGGCAGCCGCATCGCCGCGCCGATGCTGACGGTGTAGCCGAGCTCGCCGTCGTCGGTCGGCAGCCGGGACGCGGCGACCGCGGCGCGCAGCCGTTCCGCCACCAGCAAGGCGTCTTCCAGCCGGGTGTCGGGCAGCACCGCGGCGAATTCCTCGCCGCCCAGCCGGCCGCACAAATCGCTGGCGCGCAGGACTTCGCGGCACAGTTGGGCGAAGTGGCGGATCACGTCGTCGCCCAGCGCGTGGCCGTGCAGGTCGTTGATGTCCTTGAAATGGTCCAGATCCATCATCAGCACCGTCAGCGGGCCGTGGTTGCGGCGGCTGCGCTCGACTTCGCGGTCGGCCAGCTCGATGAACTGGCGGCGGTTGCTCAGCTCGGTCAGGCTGTCCTGGGTGGCCAGGCGGAACAGCTGCTTCTCGTGGCCGTGGCGCTGCAGCGCGATGGCGATGATGTGGGTGCTGCGGTGGGCCAGGGCCAGCTCTTCCGGCGTCGGGCTGCGCGGTTCGCGGTAATAGGTGGCGAAGGTGCCCAGCAGGCGGCGGTCGCTGGAGAAGATGGGCGTGGCCCAGCAGGCGCGCAGGCCGAAGGGCTGCGCTTTGTGCCGCGCGTGCGCCCACAGCGGGCTTTCCTGGATGTCGTCCACAACGATGGTGCGCTTCCAGTGCGCGGCGGTGCCGCAGGAACCGGCGCTGGGGCCGACGGCGACGCGCTCCACCTCCTTGCGGTAGGCCGGCGGCAGGCTGAGGCCGGCGGCGAAGCGCAGCGCGGCGCCGTCCTCGTCCAGCAGCATGATGCTGCACAGGCCGCGCGGCTGCTGCGATTCCATCATCTGGCAGATCTGGTTGAGCGTCTGCGGCAGCGGATGGTTGCCGGCTATCATTTCCAGCACCGCGTTTTCCTCCGCCAGCAGCCGCTCGCCCTGGCGGCTGGCGGTGACTTCGCGGTCCACCGACAGGATGGTCTTCAGCATGCCGGCGCTGTCGAATTCCGGGAACAGCCGGATTTCGAAGATATGGCGCTGCTGGTCCTTGTACAGCTCCAGCTCGAAGCTGCGCGCTTCCCAGTTGTTGATCAGCTGGCGGCATTCCATTTCGAAGCGGGTGCTGGCCTCGTCGGTCCAGCCTTTCTCGCGCGGGGTCTTGCCCAGGTGTTCTTCCAGCGGCAGGTCGGAGAAGCGCGACACGCTGCGGTTGATGAACAGGCAGTGCAGCTCCAGATCGTAGCGGGCGATGATGTCTTCCGAGTTTTCCACCAGGGTGCGGAACTGCTGCTCGCGGCGCATCATCGCCGCCTCGCTGTGCTTGCGCGCGGTGATGACGCGGCAGATGGCGGTCAGCGCGCTGACCTTGCCGGCGCGCCAGGTCGGCTGCAGGCTCATTTCCAGCCATTCCCAGTGGCCGCTGTAATGGCGGATGCGCATTTCGTAGCCGGCTTCCGGCATCTGCGGCGGCTGCCGCAGCAGTTCGCCGAAGCGCGGGCGGTCTTCGGGGTGCAGCAGAGTCAGCCAGCGCGCGCAGTCCATGCCGCGGGTGTGCGCCGGCAGGCCCAGCAGCCGTTGCAGCGTATGGACGCTGCCGCGCACGTATTGGCGCGCCAGATCGAACTCCAAGAGCCCCAGGCAGGCGTCCTGCAGCGTGGCGCGGGCTTTGCGCCGTTGCTGGCGGCCCCGCAGCCAGAGCGCGGTGACCAGCATGGCCAGCAGCCAGCCGGCCTGGCTCATCGACGCGCCATGGCCGGCCGCGGCCCAGGCCGGTTGGGCGAGGAGCGGGAGCAGACAGGGGAGGATGGGCAAGGCGGAGGGTCGGCGGGTCAAACAGCGCTCCAGGCGAAAGGCGGCAAACCAAAGCGGGAATTTTGACATCAGCAGCCGGTGTTCCGTCCAGGACTCTGCGCCGCCGCGGCCAAGCGTCGTATTTATGCAACAAATACAGTATGCTTGATGACGAAAAGGCGGAGGGTTCCGCCCTGGCAAGCGAAATGGCTGCCGCGGCCGCCGGACGGCCGCGCGGCGCGGAGTGCTGAATGGATTTCTTCCCGATTTTCCTCAAGTTGCAACAGCAGCCCTGTCTGGTGGTGGGCGGCGGCGAGGCCGCCCTGCGCAAGGCGCGGCTGCTGGCGGCGGCCGGCGCGCGGCTGCAGGTGGCGGCGCCGGCATTGGCGCCGGAGCTGGCCGAAATGGCCGGCCGCGGCGAGCTGACCCACCTGGCCGGCGCCTACGCGGCGGAGCAGCTGCGCGGCCAGCGCCTGGTCGTCGCCGCCAGCGAGGACGACGAACTGAACCGCCGCGTCGCGCGCGATGCCGAGGCGCTGGGAGTGCTGGTCAACGTGGTGGACGACGCCGAGGCCTCGCGCTACATCACGCCGGCCATCGTCGACCGCTCGCCGCTGATGATAGCCATCGCCAGCGGCGGCGGCGTGCCGGTGCTGGTGCGGATGATGCGGGCGCGGCTGGAAAGCCTGATTCCCGGCGCTTACGGCCGGCTGGCCCGCTTCGCCGCCGGTTTTCGCGAGCGCAGCAAGCAGCGCTTTCCCGATGTGGACCAGCGCCGCCGTTTCTGGGAGGACGCGCTGGAAGGGCCGCTGGCCGACGCGGTGCTGAACGGACACGAGGAGCAGGCGGCGGCGGAAATGGAGCGGCGCCTGGCCGGCGCGGGGCCGGAAACCGTCGGCGCGGTTTACCTGGTGGGCGCCGGGCCGGGCAATCCCGACCTGCTGACCTTCCGCGCGCTGCGGCTGATGCAGCAGGCCGACGTGGTGCTGTACGACAAGCTGGTGGCGCCGGAGCTGCTGCAGCTGGTGCGGCGTGACGCCGAGCGCGTCTATGTCGGCAAGGCGCGCGCCAACCACGCGCTGCCGCAGGACGACATCAACCAGCTGATGGTGGACCTAGCCCGGCAGGGCAAGCGGGTGCTGCGGCTGAAAGGCGGCGACCCGTTCACCTTCGGCCGCGGCGGCGAGGAAATCGCCACGCTGGCGGAAAACGGCGTGGCCTTCGAGGTGGTGCCCGGCATCACCTCGGCCAGCGGCGCGGCGGCCTATGCGGGCATTCCGCTGACCCACCGCGACTACGCGCAGTCGGTCACCTTCGTCACCGGCCACAAGCAGGACGGCAGCATCGCGCTGGACTGGCCGGCGTTGACGCGGCCGCAGCAGACGGTGGTGGTGTACATGGGGGTGTCGACGGCGGCCGAGCTATGCCAGGCCTTCATCGCCAACGGCCGCGCGGCGGCGACGCCGGCGGCGGCGGTGGAGTGGGCCACCACCGCGCGCCAGCGCACGGTGTGCGGCACTTTATCGACGCTGCCTGGTCTGATGGCCTCGCACGGCATCGCCTCGCCGGCGCTGATCATCGTCGGCGAAGTGGTGGAATTGGCGGACAAGCTGGCCTGGTACCGCCGCAGCGAGAATTCAGCTGTTACAATTCAGGAAGATTGATCTGCGGATGCGCGGGCGGATTCGGGCCCGCGCGGTTCGAGCTTTGCTCAAATAACGCGGCCGGCAGGCGCCGGGCCGCACCAATTCGAAGACTCAGGCATGGTAGGTGTTCTGATAATTGCACATGGAGACCTGGGGCGTAGCCTGGCCGATTGCGCCAAGCACATCCTGGGCCGGGAACCGGACAATCTGGCGGTGATGGTGGTGGACAAGACCGAAGACCCGGAACGCAAGCTGGCAGAAGCGCAGGGCCTGGTGGACGGGCTGGATCAGGGCGACGGCGTGATGGTGCTGACCGATATGTACGGCGGCACGCCATCCAATATCGCCAGCAGGCTGATCCGCCCAGGCCGGGTCGAGGCGGTGGCTGGCGCCAGTCTGCCGATGCTGGTGCGAGCGCTGTGCTACAGCAGCCAGCCGCTGGAGATCGTCGTCAGCAAGGCGATCACCGGCGGGCTGGAAGGCGTGCTTTACATTATCCCGGGGGAAGGAAATGCTGCGATCTGAAGTCGAAATCATCAACAAGCTGGGCTTGCACGCGCGCGCGTCCAGCAAATTCACCCAGCTGGCCAGCCGTTACAAGAGCGATATCTTCATCGCCCGCAACAACCGCCGCGTCAACGGCAAGAGCATCATGGGCGTGATGATGCTGGCCGCGGCCAAGGGCGCCAAGGTGGAATTGGAGATCAGCGGCGAAGACGAGCAGCAGGCGCTGGAGGCGCTGATCGCGCTGATCAACAACCGCTTTGACGAAGCGGAGTGACGCGGCGCTGAGCGGGTGGCCGGCTTTCCCCGGCCGTTCAGGGAGCCCGCCGCCGTCGGCGGCGGGAATGGGGCGGGCACAGCGACAATAACATCGGCCCGCCAGGGGAGGGGACAATGAGCATCATCCTGCACGGGGTGGCCATCGGCGGCGGCATCGCCATCGGCCGGGCCCATCTGATTTCGCGCAGCATGGACGATGTTGCGCACTATTTGCTGGAAGAGGGCGAGATTCCGGCGGAAAAGGCGCGTTTCGACGAAGCCGTGCGCGCCACGCGCAAGGAGCTGGAGATGCTGTGGGGCAGCATCCCGGAAAACGCGCCGGCGGAGCTCGGCGCTTTTCTGTCGCTGCACATCATGCTGCTGGGCGACGTCACCATCTCGCGCGAGCCGCGCGAAATCATCGAAAAGCAGCACTGCAACGCCGAATGGGCGCTGAAGCTGCAGTGCGACCACCTGATCGAGCAATTCGACGCCATCGAGGAAGACTACCTGCGCGAGCGCAAGAACGACGTGCTGCAGGTGGTCGAGCGCATTTTCAAGAACCTGGACGGCGACGCGCCGCAATTGCCGGCGCAGGAAGACCTGGTCGACGACCACATCCTGGTGGCGCATGATCTGTCGCCGGCCGACATGGTGTATTTCAAGGATTCCAACTTCGCCGCCTTCATCACCGACGTCGGCGGCGCCACCTCGCACACCGCCATTCTGGGCCGCAGCCTGGATTTGCCGTCGGTGATTGCGCTGCACCACGGCCGCGAGCTGATCCGCGAGGACGAGATGATCATCGTCGACGGCCTGCAGGGCGTGGTGATCATCAACCCGGACACGCTGGTGCTGAACGAATACCGGCGCCGGCAGCGGGCCTGGCGCGGCGCGAAACGCAAGCTGTCGTCGATCCGCAAGTCCAGCGCCGTCACTCGCGACGGCTCGGTGATCGAGCTGTTGGCCAATATCGAGCGGCCGCAGGACGTCGATGACGTGCGCGAATCCGGCGCGGTGGGGGTGGGGCTGTTCCGCAGCGAGTTCCTGTTTCTGGGCCGCGACACGCTGCCGACCGAGGACGAGCAGTTCGAGGCCTACCGCCACGTGGCGGTGGCGCTGAAGGGCATGCCGGTGACCATCCGCACCATGGACCTGGGCGCTGACAAGAGCCCGAAATGGCTGGGCCACGACCAGGCCGACAACCCGGCGCTGGGTCTGACCGGCATCCGGCTGTGCCTGGCGGAGCCCTTGATGTTCCGCGCCCAGCTGCGCGCGCTGCTGCGCGCCTCGGCCTATGGCCGGATACGCGTGCTGTTCCCGATGGTGAATTCGCTGCCGGAATTGCGGCAGGCGCTGGCGCAGTTCGAATACGCGAAGTCGGAGCTGCGCGACGAGGGCATAGGCTACGCCGAAGACATCGAAGTGGGCGCGATGATAGAAATCCCGTCGGCGGCGCTGGTGGCCGGCAGCTTCACCAAGCTGGTCGACTTCCTGTCGGTGGGCACCAACGACCTGATCCAGTACACGCTGGCGATAGACCGCAACGACGACACCGTCAGCCACCTGTACGACCCGATCCACCCGGCGGTGCTGAAGCTGATCCTGCACACCATCAAGTGCGGCATCAAGGCCAATGTGCCGGTGTCGGTGTGCGGCGAGATGGCCGGCGACGCCAAGCTCACCCGCCTGCTGCTGGGGATGGGCTTGCGCAAGTTCTCGATGCATCCGGCCAATCTGCTGTCGGTGAAGCAACAGGTGCTGACCACCCACCTGGACGAGATCGCCTCGATCACGACGCGCATGCTCAGATCGGAAGACCCTGATAAAATAGCCGATCTACTGCAACTGCTGAATGCAGAGCCGGGCGATTAAGCCCGGTTTTTATTTATGCTAAAAGACGCGATCGATCTATCCCAGGTCAGGCGGGCGCTGGTGATCAGGTTGATGCACCACGGCGACGTGCTGCTGACCTCGCCGGTGTTCACCGTGCTGAAAAACCATGCGCCTCACATCGAGATTGACGCGCTGGTCTACCATGAAACCCGGGAAATGCTGACCCTGCACCCGGCCATCTCCAATGTCTTCACCATAGACCGCGGCTGGAAGAAGCTGGGCGCCTGGGCGCGGCTGCGCCATGAGCTGGCGCTGTATTCGAGCCTGAAGGCGCGGGGCTACCAGTTGATCGTGGTGCTCAACGACAATAATCGCGCTACCTCGTTGGTGAGGCTGCTGAAGCCGCGCTGGTCGGTGGTGCCGGACGTCCCCGATCGCGGGCGCTTTTTCCGGAAAACTTTCACCCACCGCCATGGTCTGGTGCTGGGTAACAAGCGCCATATCGTCGAATGGCATCTCGACGCGCTGCGACGGCTGGGAATTTATCCCAAGGAAGCGGAAACCGCCCTTTCGGTGGTGCCCGGCGCCGAAGCCGAGCAAAGCGTGAGCGCCTTGCTGCAAGCCAATGGCGTCGCGGCGGGCCGTTTCATCCTGGTTCACCCGGGGTCGCGCTGGTTCTACAAATGCTGGCCGGCGGACAAGGTGGCCGGCCTGATCAACGCTTTGCATGAGCAAGAGTGGCAGGTCGTGTTGAGCGGCGCGCCGTCGGCGGAGGAAAACGCCATGATCCGCGAGGTCCGGGCAGGGGTGCGGCGGCCGGTGGTGGATTTGAGCGGACAGCTGTCGTTGAAGCAATTGGCGGCGCTGATCGCGCAGGCGCGATTGTTCATCGGCGTCGACTCCCTGCCCATGCACCTTGCCGCGGCGGTGCAAACGCCGGTGGTGGTCTTGTTTGGCCCATCGCGGGACAAAGTGTGGGGCCCATGGCGGGTGCCGCATCGCCAGGTTTCGCTGGACCTGCCCTGTCGACCCTGCAATCTGGCCGGTTGTGGCGGCGGCGAGCGCAGCGAATGCATCGAGCGGATCGCGGTGGCCCAGGTGCTGGCCGAGGTCGAGTCGCTGTTGGCCGAAACCCGCCCGAGTCACGCTTGCTAACAAAAAAACCTGCCGGCACATGTTTGCCTGAACTCCGGTTGTTACGCTGCGGCGATATGCCATCAGATCAGCGAGCGAGCCGGATTGGCGATTGGAATCACAACCTGCAGTTTCGATAGAATTCGTCCATGTCATTCTTAGATAACAAAACCAGTTTCGCGCTCTACAAGCGGGTGATGCTGTACCTGCGGCCCTACTGGAAGGTCTTCATCCTGTCGATGCTGACCATGACCATCGCGGCGGCTACCGAGCCGATGTTCGCCCGGCTGATGAAGCCGCTGATCGACGGCGGCTTCGTCAACCGCGATCCACACGCCATCGTCTGGACGCCGCTGGCCATCGTCGGCCTGTTCATGCTGCGCGGCCTGACCAGCTACATCAACGAATATACTTCCAGCTGGCTGTCCGGCCATCTGGTGCAGACGCTGAGGCAGGAAATGTTCGCCCGCATGGTGCGGCTGCCGGTCAATTACTACGACAACAACCAGTCGGGCAGCATCGTCTCGCGGGTGGTGTTCGACGTGACGCAGATCAGCGAGGCCGGTTTCAATGTGATCACCGTGGTGATCAAAGACGGCATCACGGTGATTGGCCTGCTGGCCTTGCTGCTGATAACCGACTGGCGCCTCACGCTGATCTGCCTGGCGGTGATGCCGATCGTGGCTTGGTGTGTCCGCTACGTCAGCAAGCGCCTGCGCGGTCTGTCGCGCAAAAACCAGCAGGATATGGCCGAAATGACCCAGATTCTGGGCGAGAGCATAGACTGCCAGCGCGTGGTCAAGGTTTACGGCGGCCAGGACTACGAGAGCGAGCGCTTCAGCCGCTCGGCGGAGTCTATCCGCCACAATATGGTCAAGGAGCGGGCTACCAGCGCTGCCAGCACCGGCGTCACCCAGCTGATCATCGCCTGCGCGCTGGCGGTGATCCTGTATTTCGCTGGCACGCTGGCGCAGCATGGCAGTTTTTCCGCCGGCGATTTCATGTCCTTCCTGACCGCGATGCTGATGCTGTTCGCGCCGATCAAGCGCATCACCAGCATTAGTCAGACGGTGCAGAAGGGGTTAGCCGCCGCGGAAAGCGTGTTCAAATTCCTGGACGAGCGTGCGGAGCCGGATGAGGGCCGGATCCGTTTGGGTTCGACCAAAGGAAATTTCCGGTTCAAGCAGCTGTCATTCCAGTATCCAGGCGCGGAGCGACCGGCATTGCGTGATATCAACCTAGACATCCGCGCTGGCGAAACCATCGCGCTGGTTGGCTCCAGCGGAGGTGGGAAAACCACGTTGGCCAGCCTGATTCCCCGCTTCTACGAGCCGACTGCCGGCCAGATACTGCTGGACGATGTGCCGCTGACGCAGATCAGCCTGGTCAGCCTGCGCGAGCAGATCGCCCTGGTCAGCCAGGATGTGGTGTTGTTCAACGACACCGTCGCCGCGAACATCGCTTACGGGCGTTTGGGCGATGTCACGCGCGACGGGATCCGCGAAGCGGCGCGCGCAGCCAACGCGCTGGACTTCATCGAGGCGATGCCGCAGGGGCTTGATACCCTGATCGGCGAAAACGGCACTCGCCTGTCCGGCGGCCAGCGACAACGGCTGGCGATCGCGCGGGCCATTCTGAAGGATGCGCCAATTCTGATTCTGGATGAGGCAACCAGCGCGTTGGATACCGCGTCGGAGCGGCTGGTGCAGTCGGCGCTGGATAATCTGATGAAAAACCGGACGACGATCGTCATTGCTCACCGTCTGTCCACGATAGAAAGTGCCGACCGCATCGTAGTGATGCACCAGGGCGAGATCGCCGAGATCGGCAAACACCAGGACCTGCTGGACAAACAGGGAATTTATTCAAAGCTATATCTGCTGCAATTTGGCAGCTGAGATGAAAGAATGCGGATGGCTATCAGTGGTTTGGTGATAACGCTTAATGAAGCGCACAATATTGTCGATTGCCTGCGGTCGTTGAGAGCGGTTTGTGATGACATCGTTGTTGTCGATTCAGGTAGCACCGATGGCACCATTGCGCTGGCTGAGGCCGAAGGCGCGACCGTCATTGTACAGAAACCTTTTTTGGGCGATGGTCCTCAGCGAAGCCTGGGCTTGCCGCGTTGCCGGCATGCCTGGGTACTGAATCTGGATGCCGATGAAAGGTTGGAGCCGGATTTCATCGCTTATGTGAAGAATACCGATCTGGACGCCCTGGGCGTGGATCTGGTCGAAACGCGTCGCCGCAATTATATTGGCGACCGCTTCACGCCTTATGCCGGTCAATACCCCGATTATGTGAAGAGGTTGTTCAATCGCCACCGGGCCGATTTCACGCCGGTTGTCGCGCATACTTGTGTCAAGGCGGCGACTTCGACGAAGGTAGCGGTTCATATTACGCATTATTCGTACCGGAATTATCCGGACATGATCGCAAAATGCAAGTATGCCGAATGGCTTTCAGTGGGCCTGGCTAAAAGCGGCAAGAAAATCTATCCCTGGCATCCGGCGCTGCATGGCGGCTGGGCTTTTTTCCGCCACTATGTGATCAAGCTGGGATTTCTGGCCGGTTTGGATGGCTTGACCTTGTCGATGTGCAAAGGCATCGGTTCTTATCTGAAGTATGCCCATGCTTTGGAGCTGAGAAGGAGCGGAAAGGTCTGATGTGTCCGTGTTCGCCACAAGGCTATTTCGGCTACGGCAGGTTTCCAAGGCATCTGCTGTCTGAATTCATATGGCTGGTTTGATGAATGAAAATAACAGTTTTGATCAGTACCTATAATCGGCCTGATGCGCTTGATGCAGTATTGTCTGGTTTTCACCACCAATCGGGCATGCTTGCCGGTGATTGGGAAATCATTGTTGCCGACGATGGCTCCGGTCCTGCAACCCAAGCGGTGGTGAAGGCCCATCAGAAGATTTTCCATGATCGGCTCCAGCATGTTTGGCATGAGGACTTGGGATTCCGATTGGCGGAGATTCGGAACCGGGCGGCGCTGCAGGCGCGGGGTGATTATCTGATATTCCTGGACGGGGATTGTATCCCACAGTCGGACTTCCTGTTTCAGCACGCCAAGCTTGCCGAACGCGGCTGGGTGGTCGCCGGCAATAGGGTATTGATGTCCGAAAGATTTACCCTGAGCTACGTTTCCGGTGAATGCCGTCCGGTATCCAATTGGACGGGATTTTCCTGGCTTGCTCATCGGCTGAGGAAAAATATCAACAATTTTTTGGGTTGGTTGCGGCTTGATTTGCCAAAGTGGCGCAAGAAAAGAAAAGATAGTTGGAAATTGCTGCGTGGTTGCAATATCGGTGTTTGGCGCGAAGATTATTTGATGGTAGATGGATTTGATGCCACATTTTCCGGTTGGGGCTATGAGGATTCGGACTTTGCTGTTCGCTTGATTCGCAGTGGAGTGGGCATCAAGAATGGCCGTTTCGCCATGCCGGTTCTGCATCTCTGGCATAAGGAAAATGATAGAAGTTTTGAGGGTGAAAACTGGAGAAGATTCGAGGCGTCAATCCGCAGCGAGCATGTCAAGGCCTTGAAAGGTATTTCCTCATTGGATATTGATCCTGGTTGGCTGTCGAATGGAAAATCGGAATGAGTGATATTTCTGGCATCAATTTTATCTTTCACTCCATTCGCCAGGGCGGTGGAATGGAACGCTATGTGATGGATGTGATAGCGGAGTTGTGCCGCAGGGGTATTCCGGTAAAGGTCATCGCGCGAGTTGTGAATTGGCCCGATCCCCCGAATGGCCTTGATTTCGTGGTTTTCCCAAATAGAACACCGTTCTCCAGGCTAAATAACATATTGTTTGAACGTATGGCTCTGAGGTCTTGTCGAACTGGCTGGAAAACCATTGGCATATCAAGGGTGTTCGGTGATGTCGACTTGGCGATTGTGGGTGGTACGCATATCGGTCACCTGAATGACAAGGGTAAATCCAGTGTTGGTATTTATGACAGATTGACCATCGCGAATGAGACCAGGTTTTATGCTGGCGCATCGACTATCGTTTCTCATTCTGGGAGAGTGGGGAAGGAAATCCAGAAATATTATGGTATTGATGAGGCCAAAATAAAAGTCTTATATCCTCCCGTAGACACCCACAAGTTTTCATTGGATGCCAGGGCCAATCGCGAAGAGGTTAGACAGAAGCTTGGTATCAGACCAAACCAGTTCATGCTCTTGTTTCCATCAAATAATCATGATTTGAAGGGCGCAGACATCATCCTGGATGCGATTGGTCGCATGGATGAAGATGTTGTGTTGGTAGCGGCGGGAAAAGCGCCGCTGAAAAGCGATAAGGTTATCAACGCAGGGTTCTGCGATGAAATGCCCCCGTTGTATGCGGCGGCGGATGCGACGATCCTGGCCTCAAAATATGAAGCATTTGGCATGGTGGGCCCAGAATCAATTTTGTGCGGCACCCCCGTTTTATTTGCCGATACGGTAGGTGCGACGGAAATATTGTCCGAGCCAGGCTGTCATGTCTTCAAACGGGATGCGGCGGCATTGAGGACATGCCTGGAGCGAGTGGTCAGGCAGGCTAAGCACTTGGAAAGAGACCCGGCCTCCTTGGCATCCCAGTCTATTCATTATCCTTATTCATTGGAAGATCATGTGCTGGATTTGCTGGCATTGTTGGAGTAACTGATGGAATCACTGCCAAAAGTTTCCATGCTCCTGATTACCTATAATCAAGAGCATTATGTTTTAGATGCGCTAAAAGGCGCGCTTTCTCAGGATTATGCCAATCTGGAAATTGTTGTTTCGGACGATTGTTCGAGTGATTCAACTTTTGATATTGTATCGGCGTATTGCGATAACTACCAGGGGCCGCATAAGCTGATTTTGAATTGCAATATATCCAACGTCGGAATCGGCGCTAATCTGAATGTTGCGGTATCTCATGCTTCAGGCGAGCTATTTGTCGTTACCGCTGGCGATGACATTTCGTTGCCGCAACGAGTCTCATCATTAGTGGCTTGTTGGCTTGCGCATGGCCGAAAGCCCGACTTGCTGGCTTCTTATCTACAGGATTTGGATTCGGCTGGTAATGTGCATGGGGTAATCAAGGTTGACGACCTTGCGAACTATAATAGCGTGGATGCTTGGCTTCAGGGGCATCCGGTTTTGATCGGAGCAGCTCAGGCATGGACGCGGCGGCTATATGATGAATTTTCCGGCATACCGCGAGGCGTGGTGGCTGAGGACATGGTCATGGCTTTTAGGGCGTTTGGGGCCGGTGGGGCTGTGACAATTCCTGAACCGTTGGTGTTGTATAGGCGGGGGGGCACGACATATAAGAAGCGACACTTGACTGTTGAAGCTGTTGTCTCGGCATTTGTTAAAAAGCTGGATAATACCAAAATCGAGTTGTTGCATATGATAGAAGTCGCTGGGAATAAGCATGCCACGCCGGCACTGCTGACGTATCTGGTGAACCTCTATCAAAAAGAGTGTCTGATTGAGTTTATGTTAAGAAAGCAAGCAGGTTGGATGGGCAGGTTTAAATATTTGGTAGATGCACCAGGAGTCGCTTTGAGCTTTAAAATCAGGATGTTCTTCTATTCGTTGGCACCATGGGCTTTACGGCCATTTTTCCTTTTAAAGAGGGCGGTGAGATGATTGATATGGCAATAGAGCGTCAGCGCGACTTACGTTATGATTGGCTTGTTTGGGGATTGACATTTATTGTCATCGCATTGGGTTTTGTCTGGAGGGGTAGCGCTACGATAGTGGCTTGCTTGCTTTCCTTGATTGGCATAGCCCTTTCTTTCAGGAAAAACTATTTCAAGATATGCTGGGATTTGTATAGGCCCTGGATTTTCGCCATGTCTATTCTTGGCTTGGCGATTATTTGTAGAGAGCTGATTTCCGGCGATCCTCGATTTCGTTTCGCGGATTCAGCCTCCAGAACCATGCTGGCTATTCCGTTATTCGTAGCGATGTGCCATAGCGCCAGATTCGATCTGAAATCGGCACGGTGGATTTTTGCCGCTGCCGTGTTCTTGATGCTGATATTCGGCTATTGGAATATGACCCATGGCGGTGATCTGCGCATTGCGACAGCATTTACGAATACTATTCCGTATTCTGCATTCTGCTTGTTGTTTGGCACGATTTTCTTCCTCTATTCATATAGTCTTGGTGGCTGGAATCGGGTTGCCTCGATTGTCGTGATTGCAACTACATACTTGGTTCTGTATTTTTCGGAGTCGCGCGGGGTTTGGGCTGCGGGTGTCGTGGCAGCGCTATTCCTGTTTACAACCGTGTTTGGTTTTAACTGGAAGAGTTGTGCCGGTATTTTGTTGCTTGTGTTCGCGCTTCTCGTGCTGTCTTACTTCTGCAGTGCAATCGTCAAATACCGCATAGACTTGGCGGTATCGGAATACCATGCCTTTTTTGTTGGAAAAAAAGATGGCTCGGTAAGCATGCGTATGGATATGGCACTGGCTTCATGGCATATATTCAAGATGCATCCGATTTTTGGCGTCGGCCGGGATTTACCACCGGTGATGCATGCACTATATGAGCAGGGCTTTGTTGGTCTTCCGGTTGCGGATGCGGCTGATACTCATGGCGAGTTGTTCTTCAATGCGGCCAGCCTGGGCTCGGTCGGTTTGCTGGCGTATGTCATTTTCTATGTAGGGGGCAGCTATCCTTATTGGAAGGCGGCGGTTTCAGGCGAGCCCGAGCTTGTGAAGATCGGCAAGATTGGGCTGGTTTGCAATGTTATCTTTTTCATTGTCGGTTACACCCATATCACGCTCGGCTTGGTTATGTACGCTTCTGTATATGCCACGGTACAGGCGGTTTTGCTGTCCACCTTATATAAATTGCAGTATGGCAAGGCTAGTCAGGTATCAGCGTAACCATAGCCGGATATCCGGTTAAAGAAACCACTCCTTGAGTGGTTTTTTTGCGTTTGCGAGGGGTGTGGATGGTACTGCGAATGGCATGAAGCGCCCCTCCGTCTGCGAGTGGGCTTACGCGGGGCATTGTGCGCCAGGATGGTGCTGAGTTGGGCAACGTGCCGTGCTGCCGCGTTGGTAGCCGGTTTTGCTTGTATAAGCTCGAGTTGCGCGCCGACTGGGGCGCGCATCAGTTACATGACTGGCCGGTTTACAACTTGGCGTCGAACAACGGATCCTGTGGCGCGAGCTGGCGGCCGTTCTCCTGGATGGTGTGCCAGACCGGCTGGTCTTGCACCTGCGCCTGCACATCGCGCGCCAGCAACACATAGGCTTCGCTGTTGCGGGCGCTGGAATAGGCGCGCAGCAATGCCACTTTGGCGTGGAGATTGTCCGGATCGTCTTTGAGGGAGTCTTTCAGCACCCGGACCGCCTCTTTGGTGCGGCCGTAGGCGAGATAGACTTCGGCTTCGCCAACCGGATCGATGCCGCGGTGGACCGGCTTGGTGTAGCGCAGGCGACGCCAGAACTGGCGAAGCGAATAATAGACAAGCATCAGGGCCAAGCTGCTGGCCAAGGCCGTAAATACATCCATTCTGTTTCTCCCCCTCGGTGGTACAACATCTTATGTAGTCTGTTGATTATTCTGACGAGGAAGGCGGCTTGGCAATCCGTATAAATCCCTACCTGGGCCGCTCAGCCGTGGACTCAGCTGTTTTCGCGCAGAATCTTCTCCAGCAGGCTGCCCGCCAGGCCAGGTTGGATCACGGCCTGGCCCAATGCGCGCAGCAGCACGAAGCGTATGGTGCCGGCTTCCACTTTCTTGTCGTGGCTCATCAGCTGCAGCCAGCGGTGGACGGGCATGGCGGGAGATGTCACCGGCAGGCCGGCGGCGGCGATCAGCCGGCGCACCCGATCGAGGTCGGCGGCGGCAAGCCAGCCCAGCTCGGCGGAGGCGGCGGCGGCCAGCACCATGCCGGCGGCGACGGCTTCGCCGTGCAGCCAGGCGCCGAATCCCAGCCCGGCTTCTATCGCGTGGCCGAAGGTGTGTCCCAGATTGAGCAGCGCGCGCGCGCCGTTTTCTTTTTCGTCTTCGGCGACGATGGCGGCCTTCATCTCGCAGCTGCGGCGCACCGCGTATTGCAGCGCGGCGCTGTCGCGCGCCCTCAGCCTGGCCATATTGTCTTCCAGCCAGGCAAGGAAGTCGGCGTCGCCCAGCAGGCCGTATTTGATCACTTCCGCCAGGCCGGCGGACAGTTCGCGGTCGGGCAGGGTGGCGAGCAGGTCCATGTCGGCGATCACCGCCTTGGGCTGGTAGAACGCGCCTATCATGTTCTTGCCCTGCGGATGGTTGATCGCGGTTTTGCCGCCGACCGACGAGTCCACCTGCGCCAGCAGCGTGGTGGGAATCTGGATGAAGGGCGCGCCGCGCTGGTAGCAGGCGGCGGCGAAGCCCGTCATGTCGCCGATCACGCCGCCGCCCAGCGCGATCAGCGTGGTCTTGCGTTCGGCGTTGCCGGACAGCAGGGCGTCGAAGATCAGGTTGAGCGTCTGCCAGTCCTTGTGCGTTTCGCCGTCGGGCAGGACGATGCTGGCGCAGGCCACGCCGCGGCTTTCAAGCGCTTGCCGCAGCCGCGCCAAGTACAGCGGCGCGACGGTTTCGTTGCTGACGATGGCCACCTTGGGGATGGGCAGGTGGGGAAGCAATAGTTCGACCTGTTCCAGGAGTCCGTGGCCAATATGTATCGGGTAGCGGGTGTCGGGGAGGATCAGGTCGAGGGTGATCACGAATCGGCTTCCTTGGTGATGGGGGGCTGCAACTGGTCGATCAGGCGGCTGACCAGCAGGTTGACGTTTTGCTGGGTGGTGTCGACGATGACGTCGGCGATTTCCCGGTAGAGAGGGTCGCGCTCGTTGAACAGGCTTTCCAGTTTGGCGCGGGGGTCGGCGATTTGCAGCAGCGGACGGTTCTTGTCGTGCTGGGTGCGGGCCAGCAGGTCGTCGATCGGCGCGCGCAGGTAGATCACGGTGCCGTATTGCATCAGCACCTGGCGGTTTTCCTGGCGCAGGACCGCGCCGCCGCCGGTGGCCAGCACAATGTCGCTCTGCTGGGCCAGGTCGCGGATCACGCAGGTTTCGCGGTTGCGAAACCGCAGCTCGCCTTCGATGTCGAAGATGGTAGCGACCCGCACGCCGGTGCGCGCCTCGATTTCCTGGTCGGAATCGTAGAACGTCTTGCCGGTGCGGCGCGCCAGCGCCCTGCCTACCGTGGTCTTGCCCGCGCCCATCAGGCCGACCAGAAAAAAGTTGCCTGCCAATCTCTCCATGGCAGCCATTGTAGCCGATGGATCGCGGCTCTGTCTCTGCCCGTCAGCGTCCCGCGACGATCAGGTCGTTGACCACCTTGGGCGTGATGAAAATCAGCAGTTCGCTGCGCTTGTCTATCTTCTGCGAGCTGCGGAACAGCGCGCCCAGAAGCGGTATGTCGCCGAGGAAAGGCACTTTGTTGACGACATTGTCCAGTTGCTGCTGATAGATGCCGCCCAGCACCACCGTGCCGCCGTTGTCCACCAGCACTTGGGTTTCGATTTTCTCGGTGGTCAGCGACGGCGTGCCGTTGACGGTTTGCTGGAAGTTGGCCGAGTCCTTGTTGACCTTGATGTCCAGCATCACGTGATTGTCCGGGGTGATCTGCGGCTTGACGTTGAGGCTGAGCACCGCCTTCTTGAACGATACCGAGGTCGCGCCGCTGGAGCTGGCTTCCTGATAGGGAATCTCGGTGCCCTGCTCGATGGTCGCTTCCTGGCGGTCGGCGGTCATCACCCGCGGGCTGGAGATGATGCGGCCCTTGTCCTCGGCCTGCATTGCCTGCAGCTCCAGCCCCAGGATCACCGAGTGGCCGACGTTGTACAGCGCGGTCAGCGTGCCGGAGGGGTTGGCGATGGGCAGGTTGACGCCGGCCGGCGTGGTCTGGATCACGTAGGGCTGGCCGGTGTTCAGGTTGGTGACGTTGTTGACCGCGGTGCCCAGCGGGCTGCCCGAAATGATGCCCTTGGGGTCCATCCGGTCGTAGGTGAGCTGGATGCCGAGGTCGCGTTCCCAGTTGTCGGTGGCTTCGACGATGCGGGCCTCGATCAGCACTTGCTTGACCGGGATGTCGGTCTTGGCGATGACGTCGCGGATCTTGTCGATCACCGCGTTGATGTCGTTGACGATCAGGGTGTTGGTCTTGGGATCGATCAGCACGCTGCCGCGTTCGGACAGCAGGCTTTCTTTCTTGCCGGAGGTGTTGTCGCCATCCAGCACTTTCTTGAAGTCTTCGGCCGAACGGTAGCGCAGCACGAAGGTTTCCGAACGCAGCGGCTCCAGCGTCGCCAGCTGCTGGCGGGCTTCCTGCAGCTGCTTGTCGCGCGCCAGCAGCTCGTCGCGCGGCGCGATCTGGATGATGTTGCCGTTGCGGCGCTGATCCAGGCCCTTGGTCTGCAGGATCAGGTCCAGCGCCTGATCCCAGGGTACGTCCTTCAGCCTGAGGGTGATGTTGCCGCTGACCGAGTCGCTGGTGACGATGTTGAGGCCGGTGAATTCCGCGATGACTTGCAGCACGGTGCGGACTTCGATGTTCTGGAAGTTGAGCGACAGCTTGTCGCCCTTGTATACCGGCTTGCCGCTATCGCTGTTGGCCAGCGTTTCCGGCGCCGGGCGGCGCACTTCCACCACCAGCTTGCCGTCGGTCTGATAGGAGGAATAGTCCCAGTCGCCCTGGGGGATGATCTGGATGCGGATGTTGTTTCCCTGGTTGGCGGCATCCACCTTGGCCACCGGGGTGCCGAAGTCGGTCACGTCCAGCCGGCGCACCTGCTGGCGCGGCAGGACCGCGCCGGCGATGTCGACCGCCAGGTTTTTGCCGTCGCGGCGCACATCCACCGGGGTGTTGGCGTTGGGCAGGGCCAGTTCCACCCGGCCTTCGCCATTGGCGCCGCGGCGGAAGTCCAGGCCGACCTGGCCAATCTGCGCCTGGCCCGCGGCCTGGGGGGCTGCCGCCGAGGTTTGCTCTTGCGGGGTGGCATCCAGCGCCGGCGCCATCGAGCCGTCCAGCGTCAGCAGCAATTTGTTGCCGTTGACCACGCTGCGGAAGGAGGCGTTGCGCGCCAGGCTCAATACCAGCCGCGAGCGGCCGGGCGCCTCCACCGCGACCGCCGACTTGAGCAGCGCGCTGTCGATATTGATGGCGGGGCGGGCGAGCTTGACGCTGGCGCCGGCGAAGTCCAGCGCGATGCGCGGCGGGTTGGACATGGCGAAGCTGCCCGGCCGCACCGCGGGGCCGTCGAAGGTGATCTGCACGAGCTGCAGGTTGCCGTCCACCTTGCCGGGTTCTATCGCCGTGATGGCCGGGCCGGCGGCGGCGAGTCCGCCCGCCAGGCTCAGCAGCAGCCCCGCCATCCATCTGATCGCAAGCTTTTTCATTTGTTTTGCCCTTGTTCGTCCAGGTGCAGGCTGCTGTCGCGCTGCACCCATTCTCCATTCAGGTCTTCGACGGTTTCGGAGAGCACGATTTCCGAATCGTGGATGGCGGTCACCTTGCCGAAATTGGGACCGACGTAGTTGCCGGGCTGGATCCGGTAGATGGCGCCCTCCGGCGTGCGCACCAGCGCGTAGAGCGAGTCGCCCCGCTTCAGCGTGCCGACCATCGCCAGCTTGTCCAGATCGTAATTTTCCAGCGCCTCGCGCGGGCGCTTGAGGTCGGGCGCGTTGGCGGAATTCTGCTGTTTGCCGGCCTGTAGTTTTTGCGCGTTGAAGGGGTCGAGCAGATCGTAGGCCTGGTAGTTGAACGGCTTGTAGGTCTGCACCTGCGGCAGCGGCTCGATCTGGCCGCGCAGGCCCTGGCTGCTGCTGGCCATCCACTGCTGCAGGTCCTCGGTGCCGGGGCCGCCGCATCCGCTCAGCAGCAGGGGTAGCAGGCAGACGCAGGTTTTCTTCATCTTGGCGCGTCCCTCACTTTGGCTGGGCGGCGGGCAGGCCGCTGCGCTCGCTGGGCTCCAGCGCGCGGTAGGTGCGCGCGGTGGCGTCCATCGTCAGGCGGTTGTCCTTGCCGCCGCCCGGGTTGAGGGAAATGTCGCTGATGGTGACGATGCGCGACAGCTGGGCGACGTCGTTGACGAAGGCGGCGAGGTCGTTGTAGCTGCCGGACAGGCGGATGCTGATCGGCACCTCGGCCATTTCGGCGGAGCGCGATTCGCTGCCGGGCTTGAACAGCTCGAACTGCAGGCCGCGCCCCAGTCCGGCCTGGTTGATTTCGGTCAGCAGGGTGTCCATGTCCGATTTGGTGGGCAGTTGCTTGAGCAGCGCGCCGAAGGAGGCGTCGATCTCGCGCAACTGCTGCTGCAGCGCGTCCAGGTTCACCGCCTGGCGTTTCTTGTCGACGAAGGTCTGCTTGAGCTGGGCCTCTTGCAGGCGGGCCTGGTTCAAATGGTCTAGCTGATCGCCCAGCACGAAGAAATAGCCCAGCCCGGCCACCAGCAGCGTCAGGATGGCCAGCATCAGCGCCTGCGCCTGCAGCGGCCAGTTGGCCATGTCCTTGGGGTCGAGTCCGCGCAGTTCGTCCAGCGTCATGGCTTGGCTCCTTGCGGACCGCCCGCGGGCGCCTGGCGCAGGCTGGCGTTGAGGGTGAAGGCGCTGACGCGCTGGTTGTTGACGATGGACGATGACACCTCGACCAGCACCGGCGCCTCGAAGGTTTCCGATTGCCCGAGCATGCGCATGTAGCTGGACACCCGCGCGCCGGACTGCGCGAAGCCGGTCAGCACGATCTGGTTGCCGTTCTGGCGGAAGCTGCGCAGGTAGACGCCGTCGGGCGTCTGGCGCACCAGCTGGTCGAACAGGTGCACCGCCTCGTTGCGGCCCTCCTGCAGCCGCTCCACCAGCTGTTTGCGCGCCAGCAGGTCGTCGCGCTGCTTCTTCAGCTTGCCGATGTCCTTGATCTGGCCGTCCAGCCGGCCGATTTCCGCCTGCAGGTAGCGGTTGCGCTGCTCCTGGCGCGACAGCTGGTGCTCAAGCACCAGGTAGGCGATGCCCACCAGCAGCAGCGCCGATACGGCGGTGCCGGCCAGCAGCAGCTGGAAGCGCAGCCGGTGCGCGGCCTTGCGCTGCTCGCGGTGGGGGAGGAGGTTGATCCGTATCATTCAGTCGAACCTCCTGAGGGCCAGCCCGCAGGCGATCAGCAGCGCCGGCGCATCCATCAGCAGCTCTTTCAGGCGGATGGCGCTCGATTGCACCATGGTGGTGAAGGGGTTGGCGATCATGGTGCTGATCTGGGTGCGGCCGGCCACCGCGTCGTCCAGGCCGGGCAGCATGCTGCAGCCGCCGGCCAGCAGGATGTAGTCGACGCGCAGGTATTGCGACACGCTGACGGTGGTGTAGAAAAACTGCAGCGCGCGCTGGATTTCCTGTGCCAGCGAATCGATGAACGGGTGCATCAGCTCCGATTCGTAGCCGTCGGGCATCGCCATGCTGCGCTTGCCGCTTTCCGCCTCCTCGAAGCTGATGTTGTAGCGGCGCTGGATGTCGCGCGTCAGCTGGTGGCCGCCGAACATCTGCTCGCGGTAGTAGATCTGCTGGCCGTTGCGGATGATGTTGCAGTGGATGCGGGTGGCGCCGATGTCGAACATGGCGAAAGTCTGATTCATGCCCTGGTCGGGCAGCTGGTGCTGGATCTGCTCGAACGCCGTCATCATCGCGAATGACTCCACGTCCACCACCAGGGCGCGCAGGCCGGCCATCTCCACCACCGCCACGCGCTCCTCGACCTTTTCCTTGCGCGCCGCGCACAGCAGGACTTCGAGGTCGTCGATGCTGGACGGGGAGGGGCCCAGCACCTGGTGGTCCAGGTTCACTTCGTCGAGGGGGAAGGGGATGATCTGGTTGGCTTCGGACTCTATCATCTGGTCCAGCTCTTCGGTCTGGCTGACCGGCACCAGCAGCTTCTTGTAAATGGCCATCGGAGTGGGAATGGCGATGGCGACGCTGCGGATCGGGCTGCCCAGACGTTTCCAGGCGCGGCGCAGCGCTTCGGCGATGCCGTCAATTTCCACCAGGTTGCCGTCGTTGACCGCCTCCTTGGGCAGCGGCTCGATCACGTAGCGCTCCACCTGGTAATTCTTGCCGTTGCGCGACAGCTCCACCAGCTTGACCGCCGTGCTGCTGATGTCCAGGCCAAGCAGGGAAGCGTTGCGGGATTGCCCCAGTCCCAGTTGTTCGAGCAATGGACGCCCGAGCCTCAATTTATCGACTAGCATCTGCGCCTCAATCCGGTCTTGTGCAACAGATTTTCGCACTGTCGCCGCCATTGTTTGTCTTGTTGGCTTTCACAAGACGTTATAATCCTGTTTCCAGTGAAAGCCCATCGTAAATATGCTCAGACGATTTCTTGCAATAATGGCAGGCGTGTTTCTAGGTGGTGTGGTGCTGCTGGCGGGAGCCGCCGCAATTGCCATCATCATAACTTATCCGCGCCTGCAAAGCCTTGATGTAATCACCGATTACCGTCCGAAAATCCCGCTCCGGGTGTATTCGGCCGATAATCAGCTGCTGGGCGAGTTCGGCGAGGAGCGGCGATCCTTTTCCCGCATCCACGAAGTCCCGCAGCTGATGAAGCAGGCCGTGCTGGCCGCCGAGGACGAGCGTTTCTACCAGCACAGCGGCATCGACTACCTGGGAATCATGCGCGCGGCGGTCGGCAATCTGGTGTCCGGCCACGCCCGCTCCGGCGCCAGCACCATCACCATGCAGGTGGCGAAGAACTTCTTCCTGTCCAGCGAGAAAACCTTCACCCGCAAGTTCAACGAGGCGCTGCTGGCGTTCAAGATCGAGCACACGCTGAGCAAGGACCAGATCCTCGAGCTGTACTTCAACCAGATCTACCTGGGGCAGCGCGCCTACGGCTTCGCCGCGGCGGCGCAGGCCTATTACGGCAAGCCGATCAACGAGCTCAGCGTCGCGCAGATGGCGATGCTGGCGGGCCTGCCGAAGGCGCCGTCGGCCTACAACCCCATCGTCAACCCCGAGCGCGCCAAGCTGCGCCAGCAATACGTGCTGCGCCGCATGCGCGAGCTCAACTTCATCACCCAGGCGCAGTACGACGAGGCGCTGAACGAGCCGCTGAAACTGGCCAGCCAGGCCGCCGATACCAGCCAGCCGGGCCAGTATGTTGCGGAAATGGTACGCCAGGCGATGTACGAGCGTTACAAGGAAGCGGCTTACACCGAGGGCTTCAAGGTTTACACCACGCTGGACAGCCGCCACCAGAAATGGGCCTATGACGCCTTGCGCGCCGGCCTGGTTGATTACGACCGCAAGATGGGCTATCGCGGCCCGGAAAGCACCATCGACCTGCCCAGCGGCGACGGCGAGGACCTGACCGAGGCGCTGGACGAGGCGATGGGCGATTTGCGCGACAGCGGCGACATGCTGCCGGCCATCGTGCTGTCGGCCAGCCCGTCGGAAATCCAGGCCTATATGCGCGGCGGCAAGACCATCTCCATCAAGGGCGCTGGCCTTGAATTCGCCCGCCGCGCGCTGAGCGGCAAGGCGTCGCAGCAGCTGCAGATCCGCCGCGGCTCGGTGATCCGCGTGTCGGCCAATGCCAAGGGCTATTGGGAAGTGGTGCAGATGCCGGAAGTGGAAGGCGCTTTCGTGTCGCTGGATACCCATACCGGCGCGATCAAATCGCTGGTGGGCGGCTTTGATTTCAACCGCCGCAGCTTCAATCACGTGACCCAGGCTTGGCGCCAGCCCGGCTCGTCGTTCAAGCCGTTCATCTATTCGTCCGGCATCGAGCGCGGCATCACGCCTTCCACCATGATCAACGACGCGCCGCTGTCGGTGCCCGGCATCAACGGCCAGAACTGGGAGCCCAAGAACGATGACGGCAAGTTCTCCGGCCTGATCACCCTGCGCCGCGGCCTGACCCAGTCGAAAAACCTGGTGTCGGTGCGGGTGCTGATGGCCGTGGGCACCGATTACGCGCAGCAATACATCCAGCGCTTCGGCTTCTCTGCCAAGCAGCATCCGGCCTACTTGCCGATGGCGCTGGGCGCGGGCTCGGTGACGCCGCTGCAGATGGTGGAGGGCTATTCGGTGTTCGCCAACGGCGGCTATCGCACCAAGGCTTACTTCATCGACCGCATTGAAGACCAGTCCGGCCGCGTGCTGGCCAAGACCGTGCCCACGGTGGCCGGCCAGAACGCCCAGCAGGCGATCGATCCGCGCAACGCCTTCATCATGCGTTCGATGATGGGGGACGTGGTGCGTTACGGCACCGGCTACCGCGCGATGAGCCTGGGCCGCACCGACCTGGCCGGCAAGACCGGCACCACCTCGGACTGGAAAGACGCCTGGTTCGTCGGCTTCAACCCCAACCTGGTGGCTGCCACCTGGGTGGGCTTCGACCAGCCGCGCTCGCTGGGCCGTTACGGCTATGGCGGCTCCGCGGCCTTGCCGATCTGGATCAACTACATGGGCAACGCGCTGAAGGGCCAGCCTGAAGTCGAGCTGCCGGTGCCGCAGGGCATCGTGGTGAAGCCGGGCGCCGGTCAGCGCGGCGGCGACGAGTACTACTACCAAGAGTTCCAGAAGACCAATCCGGAGCTGCACATCGACAACCAGGGCACGGTGCCGGGCAGCGGCGACGACGCCAGCGCGCCGGCCGCCGACGACAAGCCGGCGGCCCAGGACGCGGTGGAAAACGTCAAGGACCAGCTGTTCTAATCAACGGCCCAGTTGAAGACAAGCCCCGGCGCAGAGCGATCGCGCCGGGGCTTTTTCATGCCGGGGTTTCCCGGTCATTCCATCGAGCAGACGCGCAGGCTGGCTTCGCGACTCAGCGCGCGCTGGATATCCGCCGGGTGCAGCACGTCGTTTTCTATGCCGCGCCGGATCAGCGACATCAGGTAGCTCCTGCCGAAGATGGGCGAGCCCTCCCATTCGCTGCCTTGCTGACCCAGCATGGTGGGCAGGGTGATCAGGACCTTTTCTCCATTGATGACGTCTACCGCGAATTCATCTTCATGAATGCATTCAGTCAGGTTTGGGTTGTGCATGGCGAAGCAACCTCGGAGTGGCGACAACGTTTGGGATAAAAAATTTCGACTGCAATTATGGAAATCGCGCGACAAACATTTTATTGTCCCGCTTGATATTATATTATCATTTTTTCTTAGGCAGTAAACAGGCGCGCCGTGCCGAAATAGTTTTTATTAGTTTCTTTCTTGTTTGAATTAATTAAGAATTTTTTATCTCACTTAGTACTTTATGCTGGCGGATTTGTATTTGCAATGAGAGTTTCGCCGCTTTATATTTGGCGGCCTGATCGGCCGCGCCATCGCGTCGCGGCAAGGGTTCGCGGGAGGGGTGGCGGTTTCTGTCAACGCTTTGGGATGAGCGAATGGTGAAGGGAGTGGAAAAGGCGCTGCCGGCGAATGATGACCCGTTGGCGGTCATCTCTGGCAATTTGGCCAGCCTGATGCAAAGGCATGGCGTGGATGCCGTGCGGCTGAGCGATGAGACCGGCCTGGGCATTGCCACCATCAACAATTTGCGGCGAGGCGTCGGCAATCCTACCTTGTCCACGCTGGTCGAGTTGGCGCGCTATTTCCAGGTCAGCATCGGCGAATTGGCGGCATCCGGCGCCAAGCAGTCGGCGCTGCCGCGGCAGGCGGTTTTTTCCATGCCCTTGGTCGGCATCGGCCATGTCGGCGATTTCATCGAAACCGGTATCGCCGACCAAGGAGATTATTGCGCGGAGGTTGTCGGCTATGCCGAGCGGCCGCTATTCGCGGTATTGGTCAATAACGACACGCTGTACCCGCATTACGCGCAGGGCACGGTTTTCGTGATGGTGCGGGAGAGCCGGCCGCAGGATGGCGATATCGTGCTGGTGACGATAGGCGCCAACTCTCCCTGTCTGCGCCGGGTGTATGTCGAAGAGGATTTTTTGCTGTTTTCGTCGATATCGCCACAGAACGATGTGGCGCCGTCGCTTTATAAAAACTATCAGGTGCTGGCCGTGGTGTTGAAAGCCATCAAAACCTTGTCTGGAGGCGTGCGTTGAACGAGTTTCGCTTGTATGGATTGATAGTTGGTTTGACTGTCACCATCATGATTATCTGTGATTCGCTGGTGTACAAAACCGTAGATGTCTTCAGCCTGAAAATCACCGCCAGCGGCATCGTGTTTTCGCTGTGCTATTTGTTGTCCACCATTTCCACCGAGGTGTACGGCTACAAGCTGGGCGGCCGCACGGTTTGGATCATCGTGATTTGCCAGACCCTGTTCGTGTTGATTCTCAACGCTTTCGCGCTGATCCAGCCGGACAACAACGCCATCTCCAAGCAGTATTACCAGCTATTCCACGAATTCTGGCGCGTGATGGTGGGCACCTGGATTTCGGTGCCGGCTTCCTATTTCTGCAATGGCTTCATCGTTTCGCGGATGAAGATATTTTTTGCCGGCCGCTTCTTCTTCGCCCGTTACCTGATCGCCTCGATGCTGGCGCAGGCTGTGCTGCTGCTCACCGCCTATCCTATCAGCCTGTCTTCCAAGTACAGCGGCCATGAGCTGGTCAACATCATCGCCACCACCTGGTCGTACAAGGTGGTGATGTCGGTGTTGCTGCTGCCGCTGGGCTACTATCTGGTGTCGGTGATCAAGAAGATAGAGCGCACCGATTATTTCGATTGGGAAGTTTCCTACAATCCGCTGACGGTGTTCCGCGATAGCGACGGCGCCATTGAACGCAACCGTTTTGAGAGCGCCAAGGCATGAATATCCTGCAACTGACCGATCTGCATTTGTTCGCCGCGCGCGACGGCCGGTTGCTGGGCCGCGATACCTACGCGGCGCTGCAAAAGGTATTGGCCGCGGTGCGGGCGCTGGGGCCGGACGCGGTCGACGCGGTGTTTCTCACCGGCGATGTGTCGCAGGATGAGTCCGCGGCGTCGTACCGGCTGGCGGCCGAGGCGCTGGCCGGGCTCGGACGGCCGGTGTATTGGATCGCCGGCAATCACGACTGCCGCTCGACGATGGCCGAGGTGTTCGCCGGCTATCCGCTGTTGCGGCCGCTGGATGAGGTGAAGCTGGCCGGCTGGACCTTCATCGGCGTGGACAGCTGCGTGGCGGGGCTGGACGAAGGGCTGATCGGCGCCGACGAACTGGCGCGTTTGCGCGAGCGGCTGGCCGCGGTGGACGATGGCCACGCCGCCGTAGTGCTGCACCACCATCCGCTGGCGGTCGGGACGCCATTGCTGGACGACTGCATGCTGCGCCAGAGTTCGCAGTTCTGGCAGGCGGCGCGGGCCGAGCGGCTGAAGCTGGTGATCTGCGGCCATGTGCATGGCGCTCACAGTATCGATTACCGCGGCCGCATGCTGGAGGTTGGCCCGGCCACTTGTTTCCAGTGGCAGGCGGGGGCCAGCGACATCGATATCGACGACCGCCAGGGCTACCGCTTGTTCAGCTTCTCCGCGGACGGCTATCGGGTGGCCACTTCATTGGCGTGAGCGCAGCGGCACCACATTGGCCGCGGCCGCGCCGGCTTCGGCGCGGCCCTGCTCGGCCAGCGCGCGCAGTTGGCCGGACACCTTGCGGCCCTTGCTGAAGCCGGTTTCGTAGGCGATCTTGCAAATTTCGTGCGGCGGCAGGCGTTGGAACAGGTCCAGGTTGCCGCAGATGCTTTCTCCGGAATACACCTCTTCGCGGCCGTGGCTGGCGATCCGGTATTGATTGCCGCGGATGGTCTCCAGCACCTGGCATTCGCCGGCGGCTTCCTTCAGGTTGTTTTCGTACAGCGCGATGCCGATCAAATCCTTGGGATTGATGGCGGCCAGAATCTGGACATTGCCGATGATGTCCTTATGGCTCAGCTTGACGATGTCGTGGGTGCCGTATTGCTTGAAAACGTAGACGGTGCCGCCGCCTTGCCGGCCCGGCAGGATTTCGCACAGCGAGAGCTGGTAGGGCGGATTGAAGATGCCGACAATCCAATTTTTGAAATGGCGCAAGGTTTGAAAAGGCATTAGGGTTCCGCCGGTGCTGTCCGTGCAGCATGCTGCCGTTCGAGGGTTTCGCGTGTCTGTCGGGGTGGATCGGGTGAATGCGCTGTTCAGTCTGTTGTTGGCGGCGCGAACCGCTCGCAGCGCCTGTGCGCCATTATATGGCAGCGCCGGCGATACTGCCATGTCATATAAGTTGTTTGTCGGTGTGCGGCATGACGCAGGGGCGGCGAGAGGGGCTGGCCGCGCTGCGGCGGCGCGGATCCTATGCCGGGCGTTTGCCGCGCGGCGCCGGTACTGGCCTTTGTTATTAATTTCAGTGTCGGCTACTACGCCTCGCGCCGCATCGTTTAAAATGATTGGCTGCGGCAGTCATGCCGTTTTTAGTTCCGCAGGAGTCCCGATGCCTTATATCAAGATTCTGGTGGTGGCGATCTTCATCCTCTCCACCGTCTACGTTCATTTCCGCGGCCGCGTACGGCTTGGTTTTTGGCGCCAGTTGAGCGACCACTCCACCATCATGGCCCCGATCAACTGCTTCATGTATCTGTTTTCCAAGGTGCCGCCCAAACCGTATCTGCCGGTGGAGCGCTTCCCCGAGCTGCAGGCGCTGACCGCCAACTGGGAGAAGATCCGCGAAGAGGCGGTGGCGTTGTACGACCGCGGCAACATCAAGGCCTCGGACAAGTACGACGATCTGGGCTTCAATTCCTTCTTCAAGACCGGCTGGAAGCGCTTCTACCTGAAATGGTACGGCCAGGACCACCCGTCCGCGCAGGCGCTGTGCCCGTACACCACCGAGCTTTTGAAGCAGTTTCCCAATATCAAGGCGGCGATGTTCACCGCGCTGCCGCCGGGCAGCCGCCTGGTGCGCCACCGCGATCCGTTCGCCGGTTCGGTGCGCTACCACCTGGGGCTGATCACGCCCAACGACGACCGCTGCTACATCGACGTGGACGGCCAGCAATACAGCTGGCGCGACGGCGAGGCGGTGATTTTCGACGAGACCTATCTGCACTACGCGGAAAACACCACCGACCAGAACCGCATCATTCTGTTCTGCGACGTGGAGCGGCCGATGTGGTTCTGGCCGGCGCGAGTGATCAACCGCATCGTCAGCCGCGTGCTGGTGGGCGCGGCCAATGCGCCGAACGAAGCCGGCGACCGCGTCGGCGCGCTCAACCGCGCCTTCCGCTACATTCAGCAGGTGCGCCTGTTCGGCAAGAGGATCAAGGCGCAGAGCCGTTTCACCTACTATCTGCTGAAGTGGCTGATCCTGGGCGGCCCCATCGTGCTGTGGCTGTTCTGGGGCAGCTGGGGCTGATTCGGCTCAAGCCAGCGCGCCCGGCAGCGCCGCGGCGATGAAGTCCGCCAGCGCGCGCACCCGCGGCGCGCGGCGCACGTCCGGATGCATCAGCAGGTAAAGCTGCTTGTCCGGCGGCGGCGGGCTGTCCAGTTCGGCGAGCTCCGGCGCGGCGCGCGCCAGGAAGCGCGGCAGCAGCGCTACGCCCAGGCCCTGTCTCGCCGCCTGGAAATGGGTATCCAGATCGTTGCCGCGCAGCGCCACCCGGCGCGCGCCGGCGTGTTCTCCCAGCCATCGCTTCAGGGACAAGCCGGCCTGGCTGTCGTCGAAGCCGATGAACAGCCATTCGCTTGCCTCGGTTTGCCGCCAGCGCGCGGTGCCATACAGCGCGTAGCCCACCAGGGCCAGCGGCCGGGCGATCAGCTCCGGCGTGTCGGGCTCGTCCAGCCGCAGCGCCAGGTCGGCTTCGCCTTGTTCCAGCCGGGCGCGGCGCCGCTCGCCTAGCAAAGTCAGATCGATATCCGGGTAACGCTGGCGGAACGTCGTCAACAGCGGCAGCAGCACATGGTTGAGCAACTGCGGCGGCGCGGTCAGCCGCACTTGGCCGGCCAGCGCGTTCTTCGCCGAGGCCGAGCGCAGCATCCCGGCGATGCCGGTTTCCAGCGCCAAGGCCTGCGGCAGCAGGCTTTCTCCCTCCTGGGTCAACTGCCAGCCGCGCGGCAGGCGATCAAACAGCCGCAGCCCCAGCGCGGCTTCCAGCTGGCCCACCCGACGCGATATCGTGCTGTGCTCCACCCCCAAGGCCCGCGCCCCGGCCGACAGGCTGCCTTCGCGCGCCAGCGCCAGAAAATAACGCACATCGTCCCATTGCATGGCAGTCCGATCATAAATGCACAGATGTGGCCAATTTATTCGACTTATGCCGAATAAATCAAGGCGCTACACTGACGGCATCTTCATTTCACGCGAGCGGCCGATATGGACCGACTTCCCCCGCAGATGCCCGCGGTCGGCATCCTGGCCGCGCCGCCGGCCGAACTGCGCGATTTGATCCTGCCGGTGCCCACGCCCGCTGGCTGGGATGTGTTGGTCCGGGTGGACGCCGTGGCGGTGAATCCGGCCGATTGCCGCGTGCGCCGGCGCAAGGCGGATGATGGCCAGGCGGCGGTGCTCGGCTGGGACGCCGCCGGTGTGGTGGCGGCCTGCGGGGCTGAGGCGGCGGCGTGGTTCCAGCCCGGCGACTCGATATACTATGCCGGCGATGTGAACCGGCCCGGCTGCAATAGCGCCTACCAGCTGGTGGACGCGCGCCTGGCGGCGCGCCGTCTCGCCAACTGGAGCGCGGTGGAGGCCGCCGCCCTGCCTTTGACCGGGCTGACTGCCTGGGAGGCGCTGTTCGAGCACCTGGGTTATGCGCCGGACGCGCCGGCCGATGGGCGAACCTTGCTGGTGGTGGGCGGCGCCGGCGGCGTCGGCTCCATCGCCATCCAGCTGGCGCGGCTGGTGCCCGGCTTGCGGGTGGTGGCCACCGCCTCGCGCGCGGAGTCCACGGCCTGGTGCCGCCAGATGGGCGCGCATGAGGTGATCGACCATAGTCTGCCTTTGCGGCCGCAACTGGAGGCCATCGGCATCCCGGCCGTGCAATCCGTTTTGCTGCTCAATCGCCCGGATGAGCACTTCGCCGCCTTGGCCGAACTGATCGCGCCGTTCGGCCATATCGCCAATGTCGTGCCGTTTTCCCGGCCGGTCGAACTCAACGCGCTGATGCGCAAGAGCGCCAGCTTCAGCTGGAACTACATGTTCACCCGCTCCATGTTCCAGACTGCCGACATGGCGCGGCAGGGGGACATCCTGGCCCGGTTGACCGCTTTGGCGGAGGCCGGGCGGATACGCAGTACCCGGCGCGAGCACCTGGGCCAGCTTTCCGCCCGCGCGCTCGGCGACGCCCATGCCCGGCTGGAGCGGGGCGACGCCATAGGCAAATTGACCTTGTCCGGTTTTTCCAACTTTCAGGAGCCAGTATGAGCAGCATTCAGATCGTGCAGACTTTCCTCGACCACGTATTCAGCGGCCGGATGGCGGAAGCGTTGGCTTTGGTGGCGGATGACGCGGTTTTCATTCCCAGCCGGCCGCAGGCCAGCGCCAAGGTGTCCCTGTACGGCACTTACCGGGGGCAGGCCGGCGCGGCCCAGGTGTTTCAATCTTTCGCCGCCGAATTGAAGCCTGGCGAATTTGAAGTGGAGTCGGCTTTCGGCGACGGCGAGCACGCGGCGATGCACGGCCGGCTGCGGCATTACAGCGTGGCCACCGGCAAACCCTTCGCCAGCGATTGGGCGCTGATCGGCAAGGTGAGGGACGGCAAAATCGTTTTGTATCACTTCTATGAGGACACGGCCGCGCTGGAGGAGGCGCTGGCCGAGTGAGGCCGGCCTTCGAGAGAAAACCGCATGTGAGCGCCATGCGGTTTTTTTACGGCTTCGTTTAGGCCAGTTGTCCCGCCAGCTCTTCCAGCAGCGGCAGGCAGGCGCGGGCGGCGGCGCTGCGGTAGCCGTCCCGCCGGCAGAGCAGGGCGGCGGTGCGCGCGGGCAGCGCCGGCCGCATTTCCAGCGCATGCAAGGCCGGGTCTTGCCGGGCGATGGCCTCCGGCAGGATGGTGGCCATGGCGCCGCGGCGCACCGTTTCCAGGATGGCGCCTATGGTATTGGCCTCCATGGCTACGCGCGGCGCGATGCCCAGCTGGCGGAAGTGCGCGTCGATATGGCCTCGGGTGGCGAAGTCCGCGCTCAGCAGCGCCAGCGGCGCTTGTTCCAGTGCGCGCGCGTCCAACGGCGTCGCTAGCTCGCGCCAGCGGTGGCGCGGGCCGGCCACCACGCACAGCTTTTCCGCGAATAGCGGCTGGCGCTGGATTTCCGGCGCGCCTGCGGTATCGAAGGCGATGCCCAGGTCCAGCTCGTCGGCTGCCAGCGCCGCCTCCATCGCATCCTGCGTCATCTCGCGGATTTCCAGCTTCACGCCGGGGTGCCGCGCCGCATAGCGTTCCACCAGCGGTCCCAGCAGATAGCAGGTAAACGTGGGCGTCATCGCCAGCCGGAGCGCGCCGCGCGACAGGTCCGCCACCTCTTGGGTGGCGCGCTGGGCGGCCGCCAGCTCGCGCAGCGCCCGCCGCGCGTATTCCAGGTAGGCCGCGCCGGCATCGGTCGGCCGCACCGCGCGGCCGCTGCGGTCCAGCAGCGGCGCGCCCACCTGATCTTCCAATTGGCGGATCTGTTGCGACAGCGTCGGCTGCGACACGTGCAGCGCCTCGGCGGCGCGGGTGAAGTTGCCGTGTTCGGCCACGGCGACCAGATAGCGGATGTGTCTGAGTATCATGAATGAACTATAGGTTTTTCTTATTGATATGATTCTATATCAGTCTTGGACGCTATAGTCTGATCGGTTCATCCTTGCGCCATCGTTTCACCCGCCAAGGAGAACCCCCCATGCAAGCCATCATCGACGGCTTCCTCAAGTTTCAGCAGGAAGCTTTCCCCAAACGTTCCGAGCTGTTCCGCCAGCTGGCTTCCAGCCAGAGCCCCAGCGTGCTGTTCGTCACCTGCTCCGACAGCCGGGTGGTGCCGGAATTGCTGACGCAGCAGGAGCCGGGCGACCTGTTCGTGATCCGCAACGCCGGCAACATCGTGCCCGGCTACGGCCCCGAGCCGGGCGGCGTCACCGCCACGGTGGAGTACGCGGTGGCCGCGCTGGGCGTCAGCGACATCGTCATCTGCGGCCATTCCGACTGCGGCGCGATGACCGCGATTTCCCGCTGCGCCTGTCTCGACCACATGCCGGCGGTGGCCGGCTGGCTGCGCCACGCCGACGCGGCCAAGGCGGTCAACGCCGCTCGAACTCACGCCTCGGCCGAAGCCAGGCTGAGCGACATGGTCAGGGAAAACGTCATCGCTCAATTGGCCAACCTCAAAACCCACCCGGCGGTGGCCGTGGCGCTGGAGCAAGGCCGGCTGCGCCTGCACGGCTGGGTCTACGACATCGGCACCGGCAACATCGAAACGCTGGACGGCGCCGCCAAGCGCTTTGTCCCGCTGGGCGACTTTCCACATACCCGCGCCGCCTGAGCGCCATCGCACCCCGCGCCCGCCGGGCGCGCCTCACCCAAGAAAGGAAATACCATGCAGCAATCGCATACCACCCAGGACGCCCGCGTCGAACTGACCGCCCGCATCATCGCCGCCAAGGCTTTGCAGGATCTGAGCTGGGAGCAGCTGGCCGCCGGCACCGGCCTCAGCCTGGCCTATGTCACCGCCGCCCTGTTGGGGCAGCACGCGCTGCCCAAGGCCGCCGCCGACCGGGTGTGCGACAAGCTGGGCCTGGACGCGGCGGATTCCGCCAATCTGCAGGCCATTCCGCTGCGCGGCAGCATCCCGGGCGGCATTCCCACCGACCCCACCATCTACCGCTTTTACGAAATGATCCAGATCTACGGCACCACGCTGAAGGCGCTGGTCCATGAGAAACTGGGCGATGGTATCATCAGCGCCATCAACTTCCGGCTGGACATCCAGAAAGTGGCCGATCCCGAAGGCGGCGAGCGCGCGGTGATCACGCTGGACGGCAAATTCCTGCCCAACAAGCCCTATTGATCCGGCCCCCGGCGGCCGCGTTTCCGACGCGGCCGTTTTTGTTTTTCCGTTTTCCCCAAGGATGGACATGGATACCCCTTCCCCCGGCTTGAGCCGCGCCATGACGCTGCTGTTCGCGGTTTCCTGCGGCGCCGTCATCGGCAACATCTATTATTCGCAGCCGCTGCTGGCGGTCATCGCCCATGGCTTCGGCCAGCCGGCCGCCAGCCTGGGCTTCGTCGTCACCCTCACCCAGCTGGGCTATGCCTGCGGCTTGCTGCTGCTGGTGCCGCTGGGCGATGTGTCGGACCGGCGCCGGCTGATCGTGACGCTGCTGGGCAGCAGCGCGCTAGCCTTGCTGGCGGTGGCGCTGAGCCCGGGCCTCGCCTGGTTCGCGGCGGCCTGCGTGGCGCTGGGCCTGTGCACTTGCGCCGCGCAGCTATTGGTGCCGTTCGCCGCCTCGCTGGCGGCGGAGCGCGAGCGCGGCCGGGTGGTGGGCACGGTGATGAGCGGTCTGCTGCTGGGCATTCTGCTGGCGCGCACCTTCGCCGGCCTGGTGGCCCAGCTGGGCGGCTGGCGGCTGGTGTACTGGCTGGCCGCCGCGGTGGTGCTGCTGTTCACCGTGATTCTGGCGCGGGCGCTGCCCCGCGACGGCGGCAAGCCGCCGCTGCGCTACCGCGAACTGCTGGCCTCGCTGCTGACGCTGGCGCGCGCCCATCCGGCGCTGCGGCTGCGCGCGCTGTACGGCGCGCTGGCCTTCGCCTGCTTCAGCCTGTTCTGGACCGGCCTGACCTTTCTGCTCAGCCAGCCGTCGTACGCTTACAGCGAGGCGCAGATCGGCGCCTTCGGCCTGGTGGGGGCGGCGGGCACGCTGGCGGCCAGCGGCGCCGGCCGCCTGGCCGACCGCGGCCGCGGCGGGCTGGTCACGCGTTGCTGCTGCCTGGGCATTCTGTTGGCCTTCGGCCTGTTGTGGCTGGGCGGCCAATGGCTGGCGGCGCTGCTGGCCGGGGTGCTGTTGCTGGATGTATGCGTGCAGGCGCTGCACATCTCCAACCAGAGCGTGATCTACGCGCTGGCGCCGGAGGCGCGCAGCCGCATCACCACGGTTTACCTGGTCAGCTATTTCCTCGGCGGCGCGCTGGGTTCCGGCGCGGCCAGCCTGGCCTACGCCTATGCCGGCTGGCTGGGGGTGTGCCTGGTCGGCGCGGGGATCGCTTGCCTGCTGCTGGGACTGTGCCTGGCGGCGCGCCGGAACGCGCTCAGTGGCGAAGCGCGGCTGGCGGCTGGCTAGCCAGCAGGTTTTGCCAGCTGGCGGCCAGATGATCGAACACGCAGCGTATGCGCGCGTTTTGCCGCAGTTCGCGGTGGCAGGCCAGCCACACCGGCATCATGCCTTGCGCCAGCTCGGGCAGCACCGGCCGCATGCCGGGGAAGCGGCTGGCGGTGGCCGCCGGCGCGAAAGCGACGCCGGCGCCGGCCAGCGCCAGCTGCCAGCCTACCACCTGGTTGTCGCAGCGCAGCGCGAAGAAGTCGCGATCCACGTCGAAACCGGCTTCCCGCATCCGCCGCAGCAGGAAATCGGAACGGTCCATGCCTATCCAGTCGTAGTCCTGCAGCCGTTTGAGCGGCGGGTGCCGCGCCAGGTAGCTGTCGTGCGCCCAGGCCTGGATTTTCAGCTCTCCCAGCTGGCGGGCGATCAGCGCGCCCTGCGCCGGCCTGGCATGGCGGATGGCGATGTCCGCCTCCCGCTCCAATAGGTTGTCGAGGCCGTTGTTGACCACGATGTCGATGGCGATCTGCGGGTAGTCGCGCCGCAGCGCGCTCAGCATGTCGGGCAGCAGGTAGGCGGCGGTCATCTCGCTGGCGGCGACGCGCACCGTGCCCGGCAGCAATTGCCGGCCTTGTTCCGCGGCGGTGGCCACCTCCGCCGCCGCCGCGCGCATGGCGCGGGCCGGCGCCAGCAGCGCTTCGCCCGCCTGCGTCAGCCGCAGGCCGCGCGGGCTGCGTTCGAACAGGCTCACGCCCATGGCGGCTTCCAGCGCCGCCACTTGCCGGCTCAGCGTGGGCTGGCTTTGCCGGGTCTTGTCGGCCGCCGCGCTGAGCGAGCCGGCTTCCGCCGCCGCCAGGAAGGCTTGCACCAGATTCCAGTCCATGATTCAGTCATTCAAAAATGCATATCCAGTATCCCATTATGCGTCTTCCTCGCCCTGGCCGGAAGCCAGAGAATGAGGCTTCCCTATGAGAGAGGAGCAGACGGATGGATACCCGGAAAGCACTGGTATTGGGCGCCAACGGCCGTTTCGGCATGGCGATGGTTCAAGCGCTGCGCGAGCGGGGCTGGCAGGTAAGGGCGCAAACGCGCGCCGGCTGGCGCGGCGAGGGCCGGGTGGAGGAAGTCCATTGCGACGGCCACGACCGCGCCGCGATCCTCGCCGCCGCGCGCGGTTGCCAGGTGGTGGCGCACGCGCTCAATCCTTCGCAATACACCCAGGCCTGCTGGCGGCGCGACGCGCTGCCTATGCTGGACAACGCCATCGCCGCGGCGCAGGCGGCCGGCGCGCTGCTGTTGTTGCCGGGCACGGTCTACAACTTCGGCTCCAGCCTGCCGGCGACGCTGACGGAAGGCACGCCGGCCGCGCCGGGCCATGTGTTCGGCGCCATCCGCATCGAAATGGAGCGGCGGCTGGCGACGGCGCCCGGCCTGGACAGCTTCGTGCTCACCGCCGGCGATTTCTTCGGCCAGGGCACCGGCGTATGGTTCGACAAGGTGATTGCCGCCGGCCTGCAACGTGGCGTGTTCACTTACCCCGGCCCGCTGGACAGCGTCCACGCCTGGACCCATCTGGCGGACCTGGCCGAGGCCTTTGCCCGTCTGGCCGACCAGCGCGCCGGCATCCGCGGCTTCAACCGGATGATGATGCCGGGCCACGACCTGACTGGCCGGCAGCTGCAGGAGGCGTTGCAGCGGGTGTTGGGCCGGCCGCTGCGCGCGCGCGCGCTGCCCTGGGGCTGGCTGGGGCTGATGCGGCCGTTCTCGCCGATGCTGCGGTCGATGTGGGGCAACCGCTACCTGTGGCGGCGTCCGCATGCGCTGGATGGCCGGGCGCTGCGCGCGCGGCTGGGCGATTGGACGCCGACGCCGCTGGACACGGCGCTGGCCCAATCGCTGCGGCAGCTCGGCCAGGAGGTGGCGGCGGAGGGCGGCGCATGCGCGGCCTGAGCCTGTGGCTGTACCGCCGCTCTTCGGCGCCCGCCGCGCTGGTTTTGCTGCTGGCGGCGGCCGCGCTGGCCTGGCTGTTCAACTTCTCCGACACCGCGCTGTCGGTCAGCCGGCTGGCGCGCCTGTATGGCCAGCCCATTCTGGACTTGCGGCCCTGGTATTCGGCCGACGCGGTGCGGGCGCTGCTGGCGGCTTACGGCGCGGCTGGCCGCCAGGGCTATCTGCATTTTCTGGCTTTCGACACGCTGTTCCTGCTGTGCTACGGCGCCGGCTTCGCCTTGTTGATCAGCCTGCTGCGCCGGCGGCTGCCGCGGCCCGGCTGGTTCAACTTGCTGCCGCTGATGGTGGCGGGCGCCGACGCGCTGGAAAACCTGTGCAGCTATATCGATCTGGTTTCCTATCCGGATTTTTACCCGCCGATAGCCTGGGCGGGCGGCGCGATGACCAGCGGCAAGCACTTGCTGAGCGCGGCGTCCTTGCTGTGCCTGGGCTATTCCGCCTGGCGCGCGGGGCGGCGGGCGGCGCAGGCGGTTTCCTAGCGCAGCTTTTTATACAGCTGGGCATCCAGGCTGCCGGAGTCGATCAGGATCAGCCGGTCCGGCCGGGGCTGGGCCAGCAGGAACGCGAATGCGATCCCGTCGCGGCCGGCACCGATGCTCAGACGGCAATCGCTAGCGGCGAAGGTCCATGGCTTGTCGTTGAATTCTGGCCGCTGGTGCAGCCAGCTGTGGAACCGATGGCCGGGGGCAAGCTGGAATTGGTCGAAGGTTCCGCTGCGGATGCTTTCCCAGTCGCCGAGGATGCGGCGCGGGTCGACGGCGCAGGGCTGGGCCCAGTCGCGGATGCGGGCGCGCAGCTGCCGGGCTCGGTCGACATAACTTTGCCGCAGGCAGCGCTGGTCGCGGCATTGTTCGCGCGCGCGCAGCCAGGCCTGTTGTTCCCGGCGCAGCGCCGGCCGGGATGGGGCTAGCAATGCCGCGATGCGGTAGCTGTCGTTGAGGCTCATGTCCGCCATCAAGAGCGCTGGCGTGGCGCAGATCCATGTTTCCGCCCCGCTGAGGCGGGGGGCGGCGCAGTCCATTGCCCGCGCCGGGACGGCGGCCAGCAGCGCCATCAGCGGCAGCGCGAGGCGGCTAGCCTGGATGGCGGCGTGCATCCGGTTTGAGCCGGCGGCTCGCACACCGCCAGCAGGCAGCCGCGCAGCCAGCGGTGCGCCAAATCGGCGTCCAGGCGCGGGTGCCACAGCATGGAAACGGTGATTTCCGGCGCGGCCAGCGGCAGCGCGAAGTTGAACATGCCGGCGCGCAGCTTGCCGGTGCCGCGCTCCGGCACGCTGGCGATCAGGTCGGATTCGCGCGCCAGCGCCAGCGCGCTGGAAAAGCCGGCCACGGTGGCGGCGATGTCCCGCTCCAGCTCCAGCGCGGCCAGCGCGTCGTCTATCGGCCCGCGCTCCAGGCCCCGGCGGGATGCCAGCACATGTCGGCCGGCCGCATAGCGGGCGGGCGTGATTTCGCCCTGCGCCAACGGATGGCCATCGCGCACCACGCCGATGAAACGGTCGCGAAACAGCGCGCGGGCGCGCACTTCCGGTCCGGTGGCTTTGCCCACCACGCCGATTTCCAGGTCGACGCTGCCGTCGCGCAGCGGCCCGCTGTCCTTGTCCGGCTTGGGCGCGAAGCGCAGCCGCACGCCGGGCGCCTGCGCGCCGACGCGCGCCAGCAGCGCCGGGCCGAAGTTTTCCACGAAGCCTTCGTTGGCGCGCAGCACGAAGGTGCGGGCCAGCTGCGCCAGATCCAACGTCTGCGCCGGGCGCAGCGCGGCTTCCGCTTCTTCCACCAGCCGGCCGACTTGCTCGCGCAATGCCAGCGCGCGCGGAGTGGGCGTCAGGCTGCGGCCGGCGCGCACCAGCAAGGGGTCGCCGGTGGTTTCGCGCAGGCGCGCCAGGGTGCGGCTCATGGCCGACGGGCTGAGCCGCAAGCGCTTGGCCGCGCGCGCCACATTGTTTTCCGCCAGCAGCGCGTCCAGGGCGATCAGCAGGTTCAAATCGGGTTTGGACATGGCTGGACCTTAGCATATATGGCGTCGTGTGCATTAATGAAATGCAAATGCTGCGCCTTCCGCCATCTCTGGCCAGGGTTTACCTTGCTTGGCATGCGGCCCCGCGCGGCGGGCCGCGCGCAATGGCAAGGAGCGGACTTTGAAATCGGATAATCGTGAGGCCGGCGCGGCGCCGTCGGCCGCCTGGGCAGTGGCCAGCCTGGCGCTGACCATGTTGATGCCTTCGCTGGATACCAGCATCGCCAACGCCGGCCTGCCGGCGCTGGCGCAGGCGCTGGACGCCACCTTCCAGCAGGCGCAATGGATCGTGCTGGCCTATTTGTTGGCGGTGACCACGCTGATTGTCAGCGTCGGCCGGCTGGGCGACCTGCTGGGCCGCCGCCGTCTGCTGTTGGCGGGCATCGCGCTGTTCACCGCGGCGTCGCTGCTGTGCGGGCTGGCGCCGACGCTGCCGGCCTTGATCGCCGCCCGCGCGGCGCAGGGGCTGGGCGCGGCGGTGATGATGGCGCTGGCCATCGCCATGGCTGGGGAGGCGGCGGCGCAGGGGCGGACAGGCAGCGCGATGGGGCTGTTGGGCAGCATGTCGGCCATCGGCACCACGCTGGGGCCGTCGCTGGGCGGTTTGTTGACCGCGGGCCTGGGATGGCGCGCCATTTTCCTGGTCAACGTGCCGCTGGGTTTGGTCAATTTCGCGCTGGCGCGCCGTTACCTGCCGGCCGACCGGCGGGCGGCCAAATCCGGACGCCAGGATTTCGACCCGCTGGGCACGCTGTTGTTGGCCTTGACGCTGGCGGCTTACGCGCTGGCGATGACGCAGGGGCAAGGCCGCTTCGGCGCGCTGGGCGGCGGCTTGCTGCTGGCCGCCGCGGCCGGCGCCGCGTTGTTCATCCGGGTGGAGGCGCGCGCGGCATCGCCGTTGCTGCAGCCGGCCATGCTGCGCCAACCGGAGCTGGCCGCGGGTCTGGCCATGAGCGCGCTGGTGTCCACGGTCATCATGTCCACGCTGGTGGTCGGGCCCTTTTACCTGTCCCGCGCGCTGGGGCTGGAAGCGGCGCGGGTGGGGCTGGCGTTGTCGGTCGGCCCGCTGTTGTCTGCCTGCTGCGGCGTGCCGGCAGGCCGCCTGGTCGATCGTTTCGGCGGCGGGCGCGTCAGCCGCGCCGGCCTGCTGGGCATGCTGGGCGGGACGCTTCTGCTGGCGCTGCTGCCGTCCAGCCTGGGCATATTCGGCTATCTCTGCCCCATGGGGATGACCACCGCCGGCTACGCGCTGTTCCAGGCGGCCAACAATACGGCGCTGATGGCGAACGCCGGCGCGGCGCGCCGCGGCGTGGCGGCCGGCATGCTCAGCCTGTCGCGCAATCTGGGTTTGATCACCGGCGCGGCGGCGCTGGGCGCGGTATTCGCGGCGGCATCGGCCCACTCCGGCGCCGGGCCGGCGGAAGCGGCGGCCGCCGGCATGCGCGCCACTTTCGCGGCGGCCGCGCTGCTGGTGGCGGCGGCGCTGGCCATTTCCACGGCCGGGCAGGCGCGGGCGCGCCGGCTGCTGGCGGAACGCGGTGGCTAACCGGGGCGGCCGGGCATTGAAAGAGGCGGCGCGCTTTGGGGTAGGATAGTGCATCCATGTCCTAGTCCTGAGCGAAGGGTAGCAATGAGCCATCATCGTTTCGCCTTGCCCGGCAGTTTCCGCTTGCGGCTGGCCGCGTTGTTTGGGGGGCTGTTTCTCGCCTCGGCGCTGGTGGCAGGGCTGTGCCTGGATCAGGTGCTGTCCCAGCGCATGCTGCGGGACCAGGGCGAAGCGATGGGCAGCCTGACCGGCAGCATCGCCCAGGCGATAGAAAGCAATCTGCGCGAACGCCACCGCGAGGTGATGCTGCTGGCGCAGACGCCCACCTACGTCAGCGCGCCGCTGGATGGCGACGAGCTGCGCCAAAGCCTGGAGCGCACCAAGCAAACCTACCGCTACTACGCCTGGATCGGCGTCGCCGACACTCAGGGCAAGGTGCTGTCCTCCACCGGCGGCATGCTGCTGGGCCAAAGCGTGGCCAAGCGGCCGTGGTTCATCCAGGGCCGGCACGCGCCTTTCGTCGGCGACATCCACCAGGCGGTGCTGCTGGCCAAGCTGCTGCCGTCGGCCAAGCTCCAGGGCGAGCCGCTGCGCTTCGTCGACTTCGCTTCGCCGCTGTACGACGCCTCGGGCAAGCTGCGCGGCGTGCTGGCTACCCACGCGCTATGGGATTGGGTGGAAGAAATCATCCGGACGCGGCTACCGGCCAAGGGCGGGCTGGAGGCTTTCATCGTCGATAAACAGAACAACATCCTGTCGCCGTTCGAGGCGATAGGGCGGACGCGGGCGCCCGCGCCGCTGCCCGTCGGCCAAACCTTCCGCCTGGGCGCCTGGCCGGACGGCGGCGACTACCTGTACAGCGAAGCCTGGGCGCAGCATGCCGGGGTGGGCTGGCGCGTGATTGTCCGCCAGCCGCGGCAGCAGGCGCTGGCGGCCTTGAATCAGCTGCGCGGGGTATTGCTGCTGCTGGGGCTGGCGGCCAGCGTGCTGCTGATGGCGGCGGTGTACCGGCTGGCGACCTCGTTCAGCCGGCCGCTGGAGGAACTGGCGGAGATCGCCGAGCGCGTCGGCCGCGGGGAAGAGGGGGCCGATTGGGAAATCCATGGCGGCGCGCAAGAGCTGCGCCAGCTGTCGGAATCCATGCGTGAAATGACCACCGCGCTGCTGGCCCGCAAGCAGCAACTGGCCGACATCAATGCCAGCCTGGAAGGCGCGGTGGCAGACCGCACCAATGAATTGCGCGAGGCCAACCGGCTGCTGGTGGCCAAGGCCACACAGCTGGCCAAACTGGCGCGCAACGACGCGCTGACCGGCCTGAACAACCGCATGGCCGCCAACGAGCAGCTGCAGGACGAGCACCAGCGCTATGGCCGCAGCGGCGAACCCTATGCCGTGCTGCTGCTGGACATCGACCATTTCAAGCGCGTCAACGATAGCTGCGGCCACGACGCCGGCGACCGCGTGCTGGCCCATCTCGCCCAAGTCATCCGCCAGGCGGCCCGCGCCACCGATTTCGTCGCGCGCTACGGCGGCGAGGAATTTCTGCTGCTGCTGCCGGCCACCGATGCCGAAGGCGCGGCGGTGTTGGCGGAGAAGATCCGCGCCGTGGTCGAGCAATCGCAAGCGCCGGATGTCGGCCGCATCACCGTCAGCATCGGTCTGGCGGTGGCCGGCCGTGCCGATGAACAGCCGGAAGCGGTGGTGAAGCGCGCCGACCAGGCGCTGTACCAGGCCAAGGCCGGCGGCCGCAACCGGGTGGAGGGTGGCGCCTAGGATGCGTTGCCGTGTCGGCAGTGGTCTGTTGTGAGTCATGCGTTAGGAAGCTGAGGGCCGAGAGCTACTTGATAGGCTGTCATGTGTGTAGATGGGATATGGAACGCAGTGGGATGTAATGAAACATTCAACCCGCACAGCCTCAGGTTGCGCGGGTTTTGATTTTTACCGGTGGGTAGGCCCATTACGTGATCTGGTCGTCCAGCACCGCATCCCAATACTGGCGGCGCAGCGCGTCGCGCTCCTTGACCAGGGTTTGGCGCTCCTTGACCAGGGTTTGGCGCTGCTCGAACAGCCTTTCCTGCTGCATTTCCGCCTGAATCTTTTCTTCCTCGGCGATCTTCAGCGTCTCTTCGGCCAATTCCAGATTGGCCATTTCCTTGCCTTTCAGCTCGCGCACCGCCTTGGTGGGGATGCCCAAGGACGAGCGCATCGCCTGGCGGCAGTCCTTGCGCGCCTGCTCGGTTTCGCTGCGCAGCGCTTCGGCGGTTTGGACGCGGCGGGCGGCGTTATCGGCCAGGTTCTGCCAGGCGTTGAGGTCTTGTTCGAAGGCGGCCAGGCGCTCGGTCAGGCCGGCGACGGCGAAGGCCACGGTTTCATGGGTGTTGGGGTTCTGGATATGCATGTTCTGAGTCCGGGTGCGTTTATTGGGGGTTAGGCGTGGCGGGCGGCGATGTGTCCAGCCATCCAGACATCGATTTCAGACGACAGCCAGGCCACGCTTTTACCGCCCAGCAGCATCGGAGCCGGAAAGCTGCCGCGCTTGATGGCGTCGTATACCGACGAGCGGGATAAGCCGCAGGTGGAAATGACTTCCGGCAAGCGCAGAAAGCGCAGCGGCTGGGCGGTGAGCGAAGGGGCAATGGCGGTCATTGGATTTGTCCTTATCGTTTTGACTGAATATCTGTGGATGCAATCGGATACGCCGATCAGCGAATGCAGTATTTCAGAAATTTCAAATCGAGTTTGGCGGGCTTGTTGTGTGGAATCGCCACACAACAACGAAACTTGAAATGCCGGAAAAACGCAGATTTGGCTATTGACGACAGGCGGGAAAAGCGAAATAGACAGCGGAAAATGTGAATCACTGAACTGCATCGGACGCATACGGACGGCACCGGACACACTCGGCGGCCAATTTAAGCGGAAAGAGAGAGGGAGGAGCGGAAACGTCAGTCAGCGAAAACGGCGACGGCATGCATAGACTGCATGAAAACGCATGAATCTTGGCAGGGGAAAAACAGCGCGCCAGGCCATACGGTGCGGGCCTGGCGCGGGGTCATGCAGGTGCATGATTAGCGGCACATGAAGCGCGGGGGCGAGGCGGGGCTTCGATGGCGCGCGCTGGGGCTATGCAGCGTTAGTTAGGATGTGGATTCTTCATTTGATTTTGTATTTGCTTCTGCTGTTAGCTTTCCTTCAATTGTTATATTTGCATTTATGCCATCTTCTACTTTCTTGGCTTGCTTGTTGAATATCTCATCATTTTTCTCTGATAAGGTTTTGACGAGAGAGCTTAATCCTGGGATTTTAGTTAGGGCATCAATGGATCCTGATAGCTTGGAACTGTTTTCGAGTGCTTCCATAATTGGATGATCCGATTTGTTGTAGTCTGTGATTAGCTTGCCAGGGTTTTCTGCACTCACTTGTAGGACGTTGAAAAGTAGGCGTGTGCGTAAATCGTTCTTGATTGACTCTTGTTGTTGAAGAGTGTCAATTTGATTTGATAGGCCAGAAAATGTTTTTCCAAGAACAGATTTATGAGTGTATTCTTCTATTAATCTTTTTGAAAGATTAATTTTTTTATTGTATGAATATGCTAGCCATAGAACTGGGAAGTAAAGAGGTAGAATCGCGATAATTAAACTAGGAGTGTCTTTTATTACGTGGACTAAATCTTTTCCCTGTACACCTAATAGGTAGATGTCAACTCCGAGTGGAATTAGGGAGATTGCCATCATTAATCGTATTGCATTGGTAAAGTTATTTTCGAATTTATTTAAGGATGTTGTTTCATCGTCTTTTTTACTTTCATATGCAGCACTTAATCCCGTAGCCATAGCTCCTGGGAGTAAGCTAAGTAACTGCTCATGAATGGAGGAGTATTCGTTTTGTGCTGTAGTGGTGATTTTGTCAAATTCCTCCTTTTTTTCAGCCAAGGCATTTTCATGTTTCTCATTTGATGTTGAAATGATTTTCTGAATTTCGTCATCAATTTTTTTTATATTTTCAGATACTCTTTGGTATGAGCGTTCAAGCTCATCTTTTAAGCCATCGGTATGCTCAGTATGCCCTTCAGAACTTTTTACATCTTGACCATATATTGATTTGTATATTTCGTCAACTTCCGACTTTCTCTTTATGGCGTGATTTAATAAATCGGCTATTGTGCCTGTAATTCCCTGGCAGTCCGATAACAGTTTTTTTGCATTTTCTACATTTTCGGGAAGGGTTTTGCTTTCATTTAAATATTGATTAATAGATTGAATTTTTGTCTCAACATCTTTTTCGTAAGAGAAAACCTTATCTTTAGATGCGAATACTTCGGCATATAAAGTAGAGACTTCTCTTAGCTTGTTCTGTAAATCCTGATTGAGATTTTCAGTTTTCTCTTTTAGCTCTTGCATGCTTTGGGATAGAGATTCCGCATGGCTTTTGCAGGTTTCAATAGTGTTAATGTTTGAGGATATTCTCTGATCAGCTTCAATCGTTTTATTCTCAATTGCGGTTATATTGTTTGCTGACGATATTGCTGATTCTTCTAGATCTGTTGTTTTTAGTTTGATTTCACTGGATAACCGGTTTAGTCTTTCGTTCAGCTCTATCTTGAATTTGTCGAAATCATCTTTTTCAACTTTTTCTGAAAATAAGCTAGCCATTGTCTTCTCTAATAAGGGATGGTATTGCAGGGTTTGATTTAATTTTGCAACTTCGAGTGGTGTGAAATGAATTTCAATTTTTTCTGATGAAGGCTCCCATGTTAATTTCCCCCATTAAATTTTATAATTTTGTGTGGAGCTAGCTTCTTTTAATTTGCACAAGAAATTTAGCCCACCAGCACATCATTTTTCTTCTTTCTTCCAAGTACTCTGCTCGATTGTAAGCAGCTCGAACCTTGTTGCTCTCGATGTGCGAAAGTTGTCGTTCTATGCTATCTGGGTTAAATCCCTGCTCATTTAAAATTGTTGATGCCGTGGAGCGAAACCCGTGTACATCAGCCTTCCCCTTGAACCCCATGCTGTGCAGTGCGCGTCGTAGGGTTTCTGGTGACATTGGGCGGCGTGGGTTATTGCGATTCGGGAAAAGGTGTTCACGACCACCGGTTATGCCATGTAGTTGTTTTAGCACTTCAATGGCTTGGAGTGAAAGAGGTACAAGGTGAGGTGGAGCAGTTTTCTTGGATTTTTCCGGCAGCTTTCGATGCTCTGGCGGGATGGTCCACAGCGCCTTGTCGAAGTCGATCTCTTCCCACCTGGCGATGGCCATCTCTCCGACGCGGGTGAAGGTCAGCAGCATCAGCTTCATCATCAGCTTAGTCCGCACGCTACCGTCATATTTTTCCAGCGCTTCCAGGAAAGCGGGGATGTCCTCGCGCATCAGCGCCTTGCGAGGGGTGGATTGCTGGCTCTTGAGGGCGTCAGTCAGCGGCACGGCTGGGTCGCTGTCACAGCGGCCGGTCAGGATGGCCAGGCGGAAGACGGCTGAGCAGCGTTGCCGCAGGCGCTTGGTGGTGTCGATATTGCCGGCGCTTTCCACCTTGCGCAGCACTTCAAGCAGCTCCAGCGGGCGAATCTCGTGGATTGGCCTGTCGCCGATGTAAGGGAAGATGTGGGTCTTCATGGCTGCTAGGACGCGCTCGCTGTGGGCGGCGGACCATTCGTGGCTTTCCCTTTCATGCCACTCCAGCGCGATGGCTTCAAAGGTGTTGGCGGCGGCTGCCAGCTTGATCACCTTATCCATCTTGCGCATCGCAGCTGGGTCTTCGCCATCGGCGATCTGCTTGCGGGCGTCATCGCGCTTCAGTCTGGCTACCTTCAGGCTCACTTCCGGGTAGACGCCCAGCGCCAACAGCTTCTCTTTGCCGTTGATCCGATACTTCAGCCGCCAATACTTCGCGCCGGTCGGCATGACCCATAGCGACAGCCCTTGTCCATCCGTGAGCTTGAGGTGTTTGCCATCCTCGCGGGGCTTGGCGCTTTTGATGGCGGCGTCGGTAAGGGGCATGGGGGTACTCCTTGTTGTGGGGGTATCGAAATGTGGGGGTACACAAGATACCACCAATCATACCCCCACGTACCCCCGGCTTTGTCTGGATGGTTTCGGACGGCTTTGGACGTAAAAAAACCCGCAAAGCCTTATTTGGCGCGGGTTTGTGGACTTTCTTGGACTGCTTTGGAAGTGTGGGTGGTGCCCCCGACAGGAATCGAACCTGTAACTGCCCCTTAGGAGGGGGCCGTTATATCCATTTAACTACGGAGACACGACGGAAAACTGTGGTCAGGCGCTGCGGTCCACCGACAGGCGGGCCAGCTCGGTCAGAGCTTGGCGGGTTTCCGTATCGGGGATGGCTTGCAAGGCGGCGATGGCCTTTTCGGCCATTTTGGTGGCTTCGTTCTTGGCGTAGTCCAGCGCGCCGCAGGATTGTACCGCAGCGAGCACATCCTGGAAACCGTCGCGGCTGGCATTTTCCAGCGCCGCGCGCACGGTGGAGGAGGCTTCCGGGCTGCCGTGGCGCATGGTGTAGATCAGCGGCAGCGTGGGTTTGCCTTCGGCCAGGTCGTCGCCCAGGCTCTTGCCTATGGTTTCGGCGTCGCCGCTGTAGTCCAGCACGTCGTCGATGATCTGGAAGGCGGTGCCCAGGTACATGCCGTAGTCGGCCATCGCCTGCACCTGTTCCGGCGCGGCGTCGGCGATCAGCGCGCCGACGCGGGCGGCGGCTTCGAACAGCTTGGCGGTCTTGTACTGGATGACCTTCAGGTATTCGTCTTCGCTGACGTCGGTGTTGCCGATGTTCAACAGCTGCAGCACCTCGCCTTCGGCGATGATGTTGGTGGCTTCGGCCATCACTTCCAGAATGGTCATGTTGCGGGTGGTGACCATCATCTGGAACGCGCGGGTATAGAGGAAGTCGCCCACCAGCACGCTGGCGGCGTTGCCGAACAGCGCATTGGCGGTCTTGCGGCCGCGGCGCAGGTCGGATTCGTCCACCACGTCGTCGTGCAGCAGGGTGGCGGTGTGGATGAACTCTATCATCGCCGCCAGCTCGAACAGGTGTTCCCCCTGGTAGCCCAGCGCGCGGCCGGACAGCAGGGTCAGCGCCGGGCGCAAGCGTTTGCCGCCGGCGGAGATGATGTATTCCGCCACCTGGCGGATCAGGACCACGTCGGAGTGCAGGCGGGCGCGTATGACGCGGTCTACCGTCTGCATGTCGTCGGCTATCAGGGTACGGAAAAGCGGGGTGGACACGTTTTCAACCAGTATCGTTGCGATGGCTACGCCAAAGTGCAGAATCTTACCAGAAAAGGCCCGCCGCTCGCCATGCCACCGTAGTGGGGCCTTAAGTTGATGAAATCATTGACAACTTGACTTCAGGCACGTATATTCTCGCGTTCCCTGCGCAACAGGCGTGGGGATTTTCAAATCAGGAGCTCATGCGAATGTATGCGGTCATAAAAACCGGCGGCAAGCAGTACAAGGTTGTCGTTGGTGAAAAACTCAAAGTAGAACAGATACCTGCAGACGTCGACAGCCAGATCGTACTTGAAGAAGTGCTGATGATTGCTGACGGTGAACAGGTTGTTGTAGGCGCCCCGATGATTGCCGGCGCCACTGTTAAGGCCACCGTTGTTTCCCACGGTCGTGGCGACAAGATCCGCATCTTCAAGATGCGTCGTCGTAAGCACTACCAGAAACACCAGGGTCATCGTCAAAACTTCACCGAAATCCGCATCGACGCGATTTCGAAGTAAGGATAAACAGTCATGGCACACAAAAAAGCAGGCGGTAGCTCCCGCAACGGTCGTGACTCCGAAGCCAAACGCCTGGGCGTTAAGGTTTACGGCAGCGAACTGATTCCGGCTGGTTCCATCATCGTGCGTCAGCGCGGCACCCGCTTCCACGCTGGTGAAAACGTTGGCCAGGGCAAGGATCACACCCTGTTCGCCAAGGTTGATGGCTACGTTGAATTCACCGTTAAGGGCGCGCAACAGCGCAAGACCGTTAACGTGATTCCGTACACCGGTGTTGACGGCGAATAATTCGCTTTCCAGCATCCGAGAAAGCCCTATCCTACGATAGGGCTTTTTTCATACCGAGGGGCAAGGCGTGAGGGCTGGCGCCAGTCCTGACCCCTGACTCCTCGCAGATACAGAGGTTGTAGACATGAAGTTCATCGATGAAGCCCGGATTGAAGTGATGGCCGGCCGCGGCGGCAATGGCGTGGCCAGTTTCCGCCGTGAAAAATATATCCCGTTCGGCGGCCCGGACGGCGGCGACGGCGGCAAGGGCGGCAGCGTGTTCGCGGTAGCTGACGAAAACGTCAATACCCTGGTGGAGTTCCGCTTCGTCAAGAAATACCTGGCGGAACATGGCGAGCGCGGCCGCGGCGCCGATTGCTACGGCAAGGGCGGCGACGACATCGAGCTGAAAATGCCGGTGGGCACGGTGATCACCGACCACGACACCGGCGAGCTGGTGGCCGACCTCACCCACCACGGCCAGCGCATCATGATCGCCAAGGGCGGCAAGGGCGGCCTCGGCAACATCCATTTCAAGTCGTCGACCAACCGTTCGCCGCGCCAATGCACGCCGGGCGAGCAGGGCGAGCAGCGCACGTTGAAGCTGGAGCTGAAGGTGCTGGCCGATGTCGGCCTGTTGGGCATGCCCAACGCCGGCAAATCCACCTTCATCCGCTCGGTTTCCGCCGCGCGCCCCAAGGTGGCCGATTACCCGTTCACCACGCTGCACCCGAATCTGGGCGTGGTGCGGATGGACGACAGCCGCAGCTTCGTGATCGCCGACATTCCGGGCCTGATCGAAGGCGCGGCCGAAGGCGCCGGCCTCGGCCACCGCTTCCTGAAGCACTTGCAGCGCACCGGTTTGCTGCTGCACGTGGTGGACATCGCCCCGTTCGATCCGGATGTCGACCCGGTGCGCGAGGCGCGCGCCATCGTCGAAGAGCTGAAGAAGTACGACGAAGAGCTGCATGAGAAGCCGCGCTGGCTGGTGCTGAACAAGGTGGACATGTTGCCGCCGGACGAGCGCGAACTGACGGTGTCGGCCTTCCTCAACGCCTACGGCTGGCCGGCGGACAAGCCGGACGACAGCGATGGCTTCGACATCAAGGCGCCGCGCGTGTTCTCCATCTCCGCGCTGAACCACGAAGGCACCCGCGAGCTGACCTTCGCCATCATGGCTTACCTCGACGTGGTGCGCGCCGCCGCCCGCAAGCAGGCGGAGAAGGAGCGCGAAGCCGCCGCCGCTGCGCGCCAGACCGTGATCGCGCCGGAAGCGCCGTCATCGGCAACAGAAGGCGACCAAGCGTAACGGCAGGTTCATGTTTATGTGGTAAGCAAACGGGTCAGAGGCATATCTGACCCGTTTTTTTATTCATATTGGGCAAAATGCAGGGGTTTGACGGGTTTTTGCCAATTTTTGTCGCTTTGCTGTACACCGATCTCTTCACGTGTCGTTACTTCTCAAGTCGATTGGATGTTGTATTTTGTCCTCAGACAAACACCACGGCGGCAGCCGGTTTTCCATAGAGATGGCATGAATTCTGCTAAGTGAAGCGCCATATGCTTCATCGATGAAGATGGCATTTTCAGAAAATCGGGCTTGCTAGACAAATTGCTCTAACTATATAACATGGTGCAGCCATCCCCGCGGCAGCGGAGCTGGCCGCCCACGTGGCATCGATTGCAGTTTGCTGTCCCGGTCCGGGCGCGGTTTGCCTGGGAGACAAAGTCCGGCACAAGCCGGACAGACCAACAAAGAAGTTTGCTTTGATGAGGAGAATCACATGAAGAAGGCACTTGCTGCGCTGGCCGTAGGTTTGGTGGCCGCATCGATGGGGGCTTACGCCAAGGACTGGAAGGAAGTGCGTTTCGGCGTGGACGCCAGCTACGCGCCGTTCGAATCCAAGGCCGCCAACGGCCAGATCGTCGGTTTCGACATCGACCTGGGCACCGAAATCTGTAAGCGCATGAAAGCCAAGTGCGTATGGGTGGAGAACGACTTCGACGGCATGATCCCGGCGCTGAAGGCCAAGAAGTTCGACGGCGTGCTGTCGTCGATGTCGATGACCGAAGCCCGGATGAAGGAAATCGCCTTCTCCGCCAAACTGTTCAACACCCCGACCCGCATGATCGCCAAGACCGGCGCCGGCCTGATGCCGACCCCGGCATCGCTGAAGGGCAAGCGCGTGGGCGTGGAGCAGGGCACCATCCAGGAAGCCTACGCCAAGAAACACTGGGCGCCGGCCGGCGTGGAAGTGGTTCCCTACCAGAACCAGACCCTGGTGCTGGCCGACCTGACCGCGGGCCGTCTGGACGCGTCCTTGCAGGATGCGGTGCAAGCCGACATGGGCTTCCTGAAAAAGCCTGAAGGCAAGGGCTTCGCCTTCGCCGGCAAGGATCTGGTCGATCCGCAAACCCTGGGCGAAGGCGCCGGCATCGGCCTGCGCAAGGAAGACACCGACCTGAAGGCCGCCATCGACAAGGCCATCGCCGGCATGCTGAAAGACGGCACCTACAAGAAGATCGAGAAGAAATACTTCTCCTTCGACGTATACGGCAACTAAGTGCTGACGGACGGGCGGCGCGCCGCCCGTCTGCTGTTGCGATGCGCCCCGGTCCGCCGGGGCGTATTAATCTGGAGGACCCGCCGCCATCCGGCAAGATAAGCCGCAGGCGCGGGCCACTCGAAGGGGGAACATCATGTTTCTGGACGGATTCGGTCCCATTATCTGGCAGGGGACCCTGGTGACGCTGGAGCTGTCGGTGCTGTCGCTGCTGCTGGCCTTCGTCATCGGCCTGGCGGGCGCAGGCGCAAAATTGTCCAGCAATCCCGTACTGGGCGGGCTATCCACCATCTACACCACTTTGGTGCGCGGCGTGCCCGACCTGGTGCTGATGCTGCTGATCTTCTACAGCCTGCAGATCGGCATGAACAAGCTGACCGATGCGCTGCATATCGATCAAATCGACCTGGACCCGTTCGTGTCCGGCATTGTCACGCTGGGCTTCATCTACGGCGCCTATTTCACCGAGACGCTGCGCGGGGCCTTCCTGTCGGTGCCCAAGGGCCAGATCGAGGCCGGCATCGCCTACGGCATGAGCCACTGGCAGGTTTTCAGCCGCGTGCAGTTCCCGCAGATGATGCGATTCGCGCTACCCGGCATTTCCAATAACTGGCAGGTGATGCTGAAAGCCACCGCGCTGGTGTCCATCATCGGCCTGGCCGACGTGGTGAAGGCGTCTGTCGACGCCGGCAAGAGCACCTACAAGGTGTTCTTCTTCACCCTGGTGGCCGGCGCCATCTACCTGCTGTTGACCACGCTGTCCAATTTCGTGCTGATGAAGCTGGAGCGCCGCTATTCGATGGGCGTGAGGGAGGCCGAGCTATGATAGACATCATCCAGCAATATTGGCGCGCGTTTCTGTGGAGCGACGGCTACCACCTGTCCGGCCTGGCTGTTACCATGTGGCTGTTGGTGCTGTCGATAGCCTTCGGCTTCGTGGTTTCGGTGCCGCTGGCGGTGGCGCGGGTGTCCAAGGTGAAATGGCTGGCCCGCAGCGTGTGGCTGTACACCTATGTGTTCCGCGGCACGCCGCTTTACGTGCAGCTGCTGTTCTTCTACAGCGGCATGTACAGCCTGGACGTGGTGCGCGAGGTAGGCTTCCTCAACCACTTCTTCCGCGAAGGCTACAACTGCACCATCCTGGCGTTTGCGCTCAATACCTGCGCCTACACCACCGAGATCTTCGCCGGCGCGATCAAGGCGACGCCCTACGGCGAGATCGAGGCCGGGCGCGCCTACGGCATGAGCACCTTCACCTTGTACCGCCGGGTCATCATCCCGTCGGCGCTGCGCCGCGCTTTGCCGGCCTACAGCAATGAAGTGATCCTGATGCTGCACGCCACCACCGTGGCCTTTACCGCCACCGTGCCGGACATCCTGAAGGTCGCGCGCGACGCCAACGCCGCCACCTACGATTCCTTCAACGCCTTTGGCCTGGCCGCGCTGCTGTATCTGAGCATCACCTTTATCCTGGTCGGATTGTTCCGCAAGGCGGAGTCGCGCTGGCTCGCCTACCTGCGTCCGATCAAGAGCTGAGAATGACTGGGGAATTCAAGATGGACAAGCTGAACATCAGCAACATTCACAAGAGCTACGGCGACCACGAAGTACTGAAAGGCATCTCGCTGAAGGCCAAGGCCGGCGACGTCATCAGCATCATCGGCTCGTCCGGTTCCGGCAAGAGCACCTTCCTGCGCTGCATCAACTTCCTGGAAAAGCCGAACCAGGGCAGCATCGCCCTCAACGGCGAGGAAATCCGCCTGGCGAAGGACAAGCGCGGCGAATTGATCCCGGCCGACCAGAAGCAGCTGCAGACCATGCGTACCAAGCTGGCGATGGTGTTCCAGCACTTCAATCTGTGGGGCCACATGACGGTGCTGGAAAACGTCATCGAGGCGCCGGTGCACGTGCTGGGCCTGCCGCGCGACGAGGCCGTCGCCCGCGCCAAGAAGTACCTGGAAAAAGTGGGCCTGGACGAACGCGCCCAGGCCAAGTATCCGGCCCACCTGTCCGGCGGCCAGCAGCAGCGCGTGGCCATCGCCCGCGCGCTGGCGATGGAGCCGGAAGTGATGCTGTTCGACGAGCCGACCTCGGCGCTGGACCCGGAGCTGGTGGGCGAAGTGCTGAAGGTGATGCAGGCGCTGGCCGAGGAAGGCCGCACCATGATCGTGGTGACGCACGAGATGGGCTTCGCCCGCAACGTGTCCAACCACGTGATGTTCCTGCACAAGGGCCTGGTGGAAGAAGAAGGCCATCCGGACGAAGTGTTCGGCAATACCAAGAGCGAACGGCTGAAAGCTTTCCTGTCCGGTAGTCTAAAGTAAAACCATCCCTGCCAAAGGGGGTGGGAAACCCGCCGGAGCGGTTAGCCGGCGGGTTTGTTTTTGCCTGTCGCTGTGGATATCTTCGATATTTCCCGATGGCTGTGGATAAGCCGGCGCGCGACGGCCTTGCCTCGATTTCAAGCCCGTCGGCGGGCCGGGATCAATGCGGATGCATTTCGCGGAAATACGTCCATTCTTCCACTTCGCGGCCATCGGCCAGCCGGCACAGCGCGTATTCGCCGCCGTTGGCGTCTTTTTGCGGCAGCAGCGTGCCGCCCTGCTGCACGCAGAACACCGAGGCCGGATTGGCCATGCCGACGGCGCGCGGCGGCGCGGACGGGGTTTGCGCGCAGGCGGCCAGGCCCAGCGCCAGGATGGCGGCGATAGCGAGAATCTTCATTGTTTCATTTCCAGTTGGGATCGGCTTTGAGCTGATCGTTGAGATAGGCCTTGATCTTGGCGCCGGGTTTGCCGAACCAGCGGTAGCGGGCATGGCGGGCCGGATGCTCCACCGCGTCCGGCACGTCGGCCACGGTCACCAGCAGCCCCCAGGCCTGGCGCTTGTCGGCGCGGAAGACGCCGTAGAAGCGGTTGGCGCTGCAATCATGCGGCTTGCACATTTCGCCGGCCAGATAGTTTTGGCCGTCTATGCTGGCGGCCTGGTAGGGCGAACTGGTGGCGCGCGCGCGGCTGACCCAGCGCGGCACCTTTTTCTCGCCGGCCAGCATGGTTTGCCAGGCGGCGTGGTAGGCGGGCTGGGCCGGCAGTTCGGCGAACACCGCGGTGGCGGCGTCGCCGGCGCGGGCCGGCGCGGGGGACAGCAAGGGCAGCAGCAACAGCGGCAGCAGGGCGGGGAGCGAGGGTTTCATGGCGAAAGTCCGGGCGGCGGATCAAAAGCGGTTGGATGGCCGCCGCCGGCAAAAATTCCGTCAGGCGGTCAGCAGCTTGCCGCTCTTGAACGCGGTGCTGCCGGCCACCCTGGCCAGGCCCAGGCCGGCGGTGGCATAGGGCCGGTCGCTGGTGGCGTACAGCACGCCGCCGCGCTGGGTGCAGACCTGGCTGACAGTGTCGTTCAGCGGGTCTATCACGTCGGCCACCAGGTCGCCGGGGCTGAGCAGGCTGCCGGGCGCGGCGCGGTACACCACCACGCCGGCATGCGGCGCCAGCAGGTCTTCCGAGCCGGCCAGCGGCGTGGCCGGGTGGCGCAGCGGCGGCAACGGCGGCGCGTCGCCGGCGATCGCGCCGCGATGCTGCAGGAAATGGATGATGGCTTCGGCGTCCTTGGCGGCGTATTCATGGTTGACGTCGTTTTCGCCGCGCAGCTCTATCGTCACCGCCAGGCAAGCCATCTCGATCGGCGCGTCGATGCCTGCCTGGACCGCCAGCTCGCGCAGCTGCCACCAGGGCTGGCTGCAGGCTTCGTCGAAGGGCTGATCGCCGGAGTCTTCCGCCAGCAGGCTGGCGCAGGCGCCCAGATAGCGCGACAGCGGCTCGCACTGGTCCCACAGCGGCGTGCCGGTGTAGACGTGCAGCTCGGCGCGGCTGTCGCAATGCAGGTCCAGCATGATGTCGGCGTCGAAAGCCAGGCTATGCAGTGCGTGGCGCAGCGATTGCAGCTCGCTCTGCGGCTGCTGGCGCGCCAGTTCTTCCTTCATCGCCGCGCGGATCAGGCGGGTGTTGGCCCTGGGATCCGGCCCCAGCTGGCCGCGCACGGCGGCGAACACCGGCTGCGCCATCGCGTGGTAGTGGCGGTTGAAGTTCTGGCCGCTCATCATCTCGAAGCGGCCCAGCAGGCGGTTGTGCTGGTTCTGGTTGAGGCCGATCGGATTGGCGGCCGGCAGCACGGCGATTTCGCCCAGGATGGCCCCTTCGCTTTCCAGCTGCAGCAGCCGCTGCTTCAGGTGCCAGGCCACCAGCATGCCGGGCAGCTCGTCGGCGTGCAGGCTGGCCTGGATGTGCACTTTCTCGCCGCGGCCGGCCTGGCCGAAGTGGAAGCTGGTCAGCGCGCGCTGGCTGCCCAGGCTGGGCGACAGCAGCGGATGGTGGCGGGTTAGCATGGGGTCTCCTCATTGGATTGTTATTGGCTTGCCTACGGCATAAAACGCGCCGCCGCGTTGACTAAGCGGCAGGCGGTCGGGACAATCGCTGCTTTGATTCATCCCCGTCCGTGGAGCGCGCTTGGATTCATTGTCCGATTTCTTCCAGCCCGGCATCGAGCCCGGCTCGTTGCAGGCGGTATCGCGGCTGCAGGGCGCCTGGTCCTACCTGTCGGTGTTCGTCACGCTGTTCCGCGGCGGCGACGAAGAGGTGCTGATGCGCCTCCTGGTGCTGCGCGAACTGGGCGGCCGCGCCGAGGCGCCGTTGTGGACGCCGCAGGAAATCGCCCGGCGCTTCTCTTATCTTAACGATACCAAACTGGCCACCATTCTGGGGCGTTTGCGCGAGGGCGAGTTGCTGGTCTACGACAGCGACGGCGGCGTCTACCAGCTGTCCGAGGGCGCGCGCGTGGCGCTGGCGGCGCTGGCTACCCTGATCGATTTTTCCGGCGACGACGTCGAGCTGGGCTATCTGGCTAGCCAGGTGGCGGCCGGCCAGGCGGTGGGCCAGGTGTCCGACGAGGCGCTGCGGCATCTGCTGGCGCGGCTGAACGAGCTGTACGCGGAATTCGAGGAGGCGCTGGAGTCGCAGTCCGAATTCCGCATCCGCGCCGCCCAGCACCGGCTGGAAGCGGTGTGGCGCTGGGTGGCCAAGTCCACCGAGGTGGTGAAGGGGCTGACGCAGGACGACACGCTGAGCCTGACCGTGCTGAACCAGGCGCAGGCCATCGCGCTGGCGCAAAGCCGGATGCTGGCCTTGGCCGGCACCTTCGAGCGCCGGCTGGCGCAACTGGCCGCGCAGCGCGTGCACCTCGGCAATTCCGGCCTCACCTCCACCGACATCGCCGATTGGCTGCGCCGCCAGGGGGCGGCCACGCTGGCCGGCAAGCTGGCCGGCGCCTGGTCCATCTGTCCGGAGCCGGCCTTCCTGTCCACGCCGGAGCTGGCCGACGTGGCCGAGTTCGAGCTCTTGGCCCGCGAGCGCGCCAAGGCCGGCGCCCACGTGTTGCCGGGCGGCGAGGCCGCGCCGCTGGCCGACGCGCCGGAAATGGAGCGCCTGCTGGAGGCCGAAGACATGTACGACCTGCTGCTGGAGCTGGGCATGAGCGGCGCCGCCGATGCCCATATCAGCCAGGCGGTGCTGGCGGGCAGCTACAACGAAACCGCCTACCGGCTGTCGCTGCTGTCGCTGATCGGCGACCCGGAAACCAGCAACGACCAGAGCATCGTCGCCGCGCTGGCCAAGCTGCCGTTCAGCCTGCAGGGCGGCGACGGCGTGATAGCGCCGGACCACCCGGAGGTGGCGACGCTGTCCGACGCCAGGCTGGTGGCCCACGGCGGCCGCGCCGGCCCATGATGGATACACCGCGCGCGGACCATACCGGGCGGGCAAGCAAAGAATAGACATGGAACAAGAAATCAAAACCCTCACCGCCCGCCTGCTGGCGCACCGCGTGGTGCCTCGTGGCGACGCGCTGGCGAAGAAGGCGCTGCTGGACGACATCTTCCGCGCCGAACTGGACAAGAGCCTGGCCGCCGTCGGCCTGCGCCTGGTGGAGAACCCGTACGCCGAGCACATCGCCGCGGCGCTGCTGCCGGAGATGACCGAGCCGGTGTTCGGCTCCGGCGACGCTTGGCTCAATAATAATCTGGGCCTGCCGCGCGACGGCGTGGCGTTGCTGGTGATCCTGTGGGCGCTGATCATCCTGCCCAAGCGCGAGCGGCAGATCGCCCGCGTCGAGGCCGGCAAGGAGAGCCAGAGCGACATGTTCGGCGCGCAAAAGCCGCTGGAAACCGGCGAGACGGTGTCCACCGGCATTTCCGAAGACGCGCTGTACGCCGACTTCGGCAAGGCTTTGGGCGGCCGCACCCGTTTCAGCGCCAATCTGGGCCGGCTGGTCAACCTGGGCTTCATCGTGCGCCGCAACCGCTGGCTGGACGAGGGGCCGATGCTGGACCTGATGATCGACTACGCGCAGCTGGCGCCGCGCATCATCGAGGGCGCGCTGGCCGACGTGCTGCTGCGGCGCGAGGGCCGCGACATGTTGGTGGATAAGCGAGTCGACGACGAAATCGAAGAAGAAGGCGCGGACGACGACATGGCGTCGGCCGGCCCGCTGTTTGAGCTGCCGGCGGACGACGCGGCCGACGGGGAGGCGCGCTGATGTTCCAGATGAAATCGGTGGAAATGGTGCATTGGGACTTCTGGCAGCGGCTGAGCGTGCCGCTGGACGCCCAGATCGTCACCATCATCGGGCCTAATGGCTCCGGCAAGACCACCTTGCTCGACGCGATGCGCACGCTGCTGGCGATCAAATGCTCCGGCAAGCGCGACTACAAGCGCTATGTGCGCAACAACAAGGAAGCCTTCGCCTATCTGCGCGGCGTGGTCGACAATCCGCGCCGCCCCAGCGGCGGCCTGTATCCGACGCCGTTCTTCCCCATCGTGTCCGAGTCCGTGACGCTGCTGTGCCGGATCAAGAAGCAGGGCGGCGACTGGGTGCGCCACTACGCGATCCTGGACGGCGACATCGCGCTGGAGCACGCCGAGGGCCAGGCGCAATGGCTGGGCGTGCAGGAATACCGCCGCCGCCTGGAAGCCGCCGGCCTGACCCCGGCGGTGGCCGAGGTGCTGGCGCTGGAGCAGGGCGACACCGACAAGCTGACCGAATACAGCCCGCGCCAGCTCTTGGACCTGGTGTTCCAGGTGTTCGGCGACAAGGACGTGCTGGACAACTACCAGCGCGCCCGCGACGAGCAGCGCGCCACCGAGCTGGAGCTGGAGGCGCTGAGCCGCCAGGAAGAGGCGCTGCAAGTGCGGGTGGAGGCGATGAAGAACCGCGCCAACCGCTATCTGGAATGGAGGCAGCTGCAAACCGGCATCGCCCGGCTGCGCGACGAGGCGCTGCCGGTGCTGGCCTATCTGGACGCCAAGGCGTCCTTCGGCAAGCAATGGGGCGACTACCGCGCCGGCTACCACGTGCTGAACCAGGCGCGCGTCGAGCACGGCGACACCCTGGCGCTGGTGGCCAAGCTGAAGGCGGCGGAAGTGAGCGCCAGCGAGGCGCGCGGCGCGGCGGAAACGGTGCGGCTGGCGGCGCAGGAAGCCTTCATGAAGGCCAAGGGCGAGCACGCCGGTGTGGCGGGCCAGTTGAAGGAGCGCGACCGGCTGCAAGCGCTGGCCGGCAAGGAGTACGGCGCCGACGCCGCGCAGCTGGCCGACAAGCTCTCTGTCCTGCGCGCCGAGGCGGAGCAACTGAAGGATGGCCTGCGCGGGCTGAAAAAGCAGCGCCAGGACAGTTCCGAGCATCTGCAGGCGCTGGAAGTGGGCCGCGGCCGCTCGCCGGAGGATGTGCGCCAGTTCAAGGCGGCGCTGGACGAGGCCGGCATCGCCCACGCGATGCTGTCCGACATCGTCGAGGTGATGGATTCCAACTGGCAGGGCGCGGTGGAAGCGCTGCTGCGCGGCTACCGCCATGTGGTGCTGCTGGACAAAGAGTCCGACCGCCGCGAGGCGTGGAAAATCGGCGAAAAGCTGCGCTACCGCCATTTCGTGGTGCCGGAGCGCGCCGCGCCGCCGCGCGCCGCCAAGGGCAGCCTGCTGGAAGTGGTGCGTTTCTCCGCCGACGCGCCGGAATGGCTGTACCGGCAGATGAACAGCGTGACGCGGGTGGAGAGCGCACTAGAAGGCGCTAGCGCTGAAGGAGACTGGATCACCCGCGACGGCTATTTCCGCGAACGCCGCGGCGCGCGCCATATCGGCGTGCCGGCGCACGAGTACGCGTTCGGCGAGGCGGCGCGGCAGTCGCGGCTGCTGGCGGTGCGCGACGAATTGAAAGCGCTGAATGTGCGCATCCTGGCGGACGAGGAGCGGCTGGTGGCCGCCACCCGCGAGGCGGCCGGCCTGGCCGAGTACCTGGGCGGCATGGACGCCATCCGTCAACTCGACAGCCGCGCCGACGAGTTTTCAGCGCTGGAATCGCGCAAGGCCGAGCTGGAAGCCGAGATCGCCCGCCAGGGCGCGGCGCTGGCCGACGCCGGCGCGGAGAAGGACGCCGCCGACCAGCGCCACGGCGACGCGCGGCTGGCGCACGACCGCGTCTGCCAGCGCGAGATGGAAAGCCTGTCCAAGTACAAGCAGAAGCTGCAGGACGTGGAACAGGCGCGCCGCCAGCTGCGCCGGCTGATCGGCGAGCTGCGCGAGTGGGCCGAGCGCCTGCCGGACGCGGCGCTGGCGGCGGACAACGTCGCCGCGCTCGAAAACGAGTTCGACACCGCCGCCGACGCTCGCCATCAGCTGAGCTATCTGGAAGAGCGTTTGCAGAACGGCGACTGGGAGCAGGACGAAGCGGTGCTGATGCTGAAGGACAAGCTGGTGGACGACCTGACCCAGCTCGACCGCGAGCGCCAGCGCCGCCAGGGCGAGGTGGATCGTTCGCGCGAGCTGACCGAGGAGGCGCGCGCCGCCTATATGGGCAAGCTGCGCGCCACCGTGCGCGCTTACGGCCAGAACGTGAAGCGGCTGGGCGAGCTGGCCGGCATCCAGGTGGAAGTGGAGCTGCCGCAGCTGTCCAACGACGACGCGGTGCTGGCGCAGGCCGGGCTGGTGTTGAAGTTCAACTTCGACCAGAAGGGCATGATGGGCATGAACGACGGCGAGGCGTCGGGCGGCCAGCAGGTGATGAAGTCGCTGATCCTGTTGATCGGCCTGATGATGGACGAGTCCAATCCGTCCGGCTTCGTCTTCATCGACGAGCCGTTCGCCCACCTCGACATCTTCAACATCGACCGCGTGGCCGGCTTCCTCAAGGCGACGGAAGCGCAGTACCTGATCACCACGCCGAATACCCACAACATCAATATCTTCGCGCCGTCGGAGCTGACCCTGGCCACCCGCAAGAAGCGGCCCGGCGAAACCTGGGCGCCGCCGATTCTGCAGACGCGGCGCCGGGTGGATGGCGGCGAGCAGGCGTAAACAGCAACGGGGCGGCGAAAGCGGCCCCGTTTTTCACGCATGGGCCCGGACTGCGCGGCTCAGCCGCCCAGCATGCCAGCCAGCTTCGGCAGATCTGCCGCCTGCCAATCCCAATCCTGCCGATCGCCGGATCGCTCGTCTGTTCCTGGCAGAACGCTCGCGGCCGGGCGGCGAAGGCGGTGCGGGGGCCGCAGCGGCGCGCGGCGGCCAGGTCGCCATCGCGCGCCGCCACCAGGCAAACGCGCTCGGGCGGCAGATCGAGCAGCGCTGCCGTGCGCCGATAGGCTTGGGGGTGTGAACCGCTAGCGGCCGCTACACGCTTCCTCCATCGTCGGCGAATACCGTGCGCACCAAGCGGTGGCGCAGGCGCAAGGGCTTTGCCTGGCGCGGGGCGGAGTCAGCCGTTTCCGCTCAGGCGGGTCGGGTCGGCGCCTTGCCACCAGTCCGGCGCGGCGCTGCCGTCGCCGATATGGCCGTCGCGGCGCAGATAGTGGCGAATGTCGCGGCCGGCTTCGCGCAGCGCCGGGTCGCCGTTCAACGCCCGCTCCAGCCATTCCGCGCCGTAGCGGAAGACTTCGGCCGCCACGCCGCCCAGCGGGTGGAATTCGTTTTCGTAGACGCGCATCTCCTTGGGCGCGCGGATGCGCTGGTAGCAGGCCAGCGCCTGTTCCAGCGGCGTCAGCTCGTCGAATTCGCCGATGCCGAGCAGCACCGGGATGCGGATGTCGGCCGCCAGCGCGCCCAGCGGCATTTGATCGCGCAGGTCGCGGTCGAAGCGGGCTTCATCCTGATAGCCGCTCATATACATGTAGTTTTTCTTGAAGCTGGGTTGGGCGCGTTCGAAGATGGTGAGGAAGTCGCCGCACACCGGCTCGTAGGAGGCCAGCGCGGCCAGCCGGGTGCGGCCGGCGGCCGCGCGCAGTCCCCAATAGCCGCTCATGCTGATGCCGAACATGCCGATGCGGCCGGCGTCCACTTCGGGCAGGCCAGCCAGGTAGCCGGCGTAGGCTTCCAGCGCCCGCTCATAGTTATCCAGGGTGACGGTCAGGCCGCCGGCGCGGCTTTCGCCCTGGCCGGGGCCTTCTATCGACAGCGCCACTATGCCGTGCGAGGTGTAATAGCGCTCGGCGGCGTACAGATAGTCTTCCTTGATCATGTCCATGCCGGGGCCGAGGATCACCGCCGCCGCCTGGCGGACTTCGCCGTCGGGCAGGTGCAGCAAGGCGTGGATGACGCCGCCCTCGAATGGAATTTCCACCCGCCGCACTCGGCCCCCGCGCAGCTCGCCGATGCGCTCCACGCAATGATTGCAGCGCGCGCGCAAGGCAAGCTTGCGCGGATCGGCGGCATCGAAGATCGAGTACTGGGCGCGGCCCCACATCACCGCGGCGCGCAGATAGAGGTCGGCGGCGGTGCGGCGGTAGCCGTCGCGCTCGTAGTGGGCGGCGCGCCGTTCGGCGCGGGCGGCCACTTCCGCCCAGGCCTTGGGCAGCATCGCGCCGCTTTTCACCTGCGCGAACACCGCGTCGAAATCCGCCGGGTCGTGGCCCAGCTGCAGCAGGGTGTTCTTGCCTTCCGGGTGCAGGGCGTCGAAACCGCCTTGGGCCAGCGCGATGTCCAGCGACCAGCTTTGCGCTTCTGAACGTGACATAATTTTCACCTCGTATATTGATCGTACCAAAAAATAACTAAGTACTTAGTTATATTATTGCGGAGCCGGAACCCATGTCAACCAAGCCCCAAGGGGACGCTGCGTCCAGCGCGGCCGAAGACGCCCGCCGCCAGGCGCTGGCGCGTCTCAGCCGCGCCGCCTACAGCCTGAGCGCCGCCGACGCGCGGCTGCGCGGCCGCGCCACGCGCCAGGCCGGCGCGTTGTCGCTGTCGCATGCCAGAGTGCTGCGGATATTGGCCGAGGAGGGGGCGCTGCCGGTGGCGCGGCTGGCCGAACTGACCGAGACCACCGGCGCCGGGGTCACCCAGTTGGTGAACGGCCTGAGCGAGCAGGGCTATGTGGAGAAGGCGAAGTCCTTGCTGGACAAGCGTTCGGTGCTGGTGCAACTGACCGAACTGGGCCTGGCGCGCCATCGCGAGCGCGAGCGTTTGCTGGCCGAGGTGCTGGAGCGCGCGCTGCGCGATATGGACGAGCGGTCGCTGGACGCCGCCGCCGCGGTGCTGCGCGCGCTGGGCGGCGTCTACGACCAGTTGTGAGGGTGGTCAGGCTTTCAGGTTCTGTTGCGCGAATTCCCAGTTGACCAGCTTGTCCAGCACCGCGTTGACGTAATCGGCGCGGCGGTTCTGGTAGTCCAGGTAGTAGGCGTGTTCCCAGACGTCGACGTTCAGCAGCGGCGTCAGGCCGGCGGTGGCCGGGGTGTCGGCGTTGGCGGTCTTCACCACGCGCAGCTTGTCGCCGTCCTGAACCAGCCAGGCCCAGCCGCTGCCGAACTGCGAGATGGCGGCGCCGGCCAGCTGTTGTTTACAGGCATCCACGCTGCCGAACGACGCCTCGATCCGCTCGCGCAGCGCCTGCGGCGGCGCTCCACCGGCCTTGGGCCGCATGCTGTTCCAGTAGAAAGTGTGGTTCCATAGCTGGGAGGCATTGTTGAAGATGGCGGCGTCGCCGGCTTGCTTGGCCGAGCGGGCGATGATGTCTTCCAGCGACAGATCGGCGTAGTCGCGGCCGGCTGTCAGTTTGGCCAGGTTGTCGAGATAGGCCTTGTGATGCTTGCCGTAGTGGAAGCCTATGGTGCGCGCCGAGATCACCGGCTCCAGCGCGTTGTCGGCGTAGGGCAGCGGCGGCAGCGCGTGCGCGGAGGAGGCGCGGGCGCGCGGCGACCACGCGGGCAGCGCGATGGCGGCCAGGCTGCCGGCCGCGGCCAGCAGAAAGCCGCGGCGATCCAGTTCCGGCTGCGCGCGGACGATGGGCGAGTCTTGCATCTGAATTCTCCCTGATGAGGTGGGCGGAGCCGCGCCCCGCTCGGCGGCGCGGCCTGCAAAAGCATATTAATCCAGCATGCAAGCACGGTTGGCGGCATTGCGCCGCCGGGCATGGCAGTACGGACAGGCCGGCGGCGAAAATGGGCAAACCGCCAGGCCCGGAGGCGCTGGCGGTCGGCGCGATGGCCTGCGGCGCTTAGCGCAGGTTCAGCGACTTCGCGGCGTGGCGCAGCTCATCGGACAAATGGATGTCCTGGCCGCTCACTTCGGTCCAGTGGCCGTTTTGCAGGAAGGCGTAGCGGGCCTTGGAGCCGGCGTCGGCCTGCCAGCCGCCCTTCAGCTGGCCGTCGAAGTGGAAGTCTTCGCCCAGCGGCGCGTGCGCTTGCTGCTGCGGATGCTGGCCTTGGGCCTGCGGCAGCTGGTGGCCGAAGAGGAACAGCTCGATATTGCTGCCGTTTTCCTCGTAATGGCCTTGCACCGGGCTCTTGAATACCAGCGGTTGGGCGGTGGCGTGGGTGATGACGGCCTCGCCGCTGACGCGGCGAGACGGCGGATAAACCGACAGCTTCAACTGCAGCTTGTAGCCGCCGTCTACGCCCGGTTTGAAAACGTTGTAGCTGACGATGAACAAGCCGGCCTTTTGATCGCGATCCAGTTGGTTAGCCATGATGTGGACTCCTGTGAAATCGGATGACGGTTGATGGCGCCGGTAAGCGCGCATCCCATTTGCTTGCCGTGGCGCCACGGTAGCGGCGTCACCCGCTCTTTATATAACGAATGGTTTTATTTTTCGCCGCCATTTAGGCCAGTTGGGCATTTAGTGCGGGTGGGGATGGTCGGCGGCCGGGCGGTATCCACGGCAACCATATCGGGCATGGGGTTGCATTCCGCCGGCTTTGCCCCACACTAGCGCCATCCCCAACCCTGAAAAGGACTGAGACATGGCAACTGTTACCCTGCGCGGCAATCCGGTGGAAGTGGCGGGCGCGCTGCCGGCCAAAGGCGCCGCGGCGCCGGCGCTGCAACTGACCGGCGGCGACCTGGCGGAAGTGACGCTGGATACCTACGCCGGCAAGCGCAAGATCCTCAACATCTTCCCGAGCGTGGATACCCCCACCTGCGCGATGTCGGTGCGCAAGTTCAACGAGAAGGCCGCCGGCCTGGCCGACGCCGTGGTGCTGTGCATCTCGGCCGACCTGCCGTTCGCGCAAAAACGCTTCTGCGGCGCCGAAGGCATCGAGGGCGTGGTGAACCTGTCCACCTTCCGCAATCCGGCCTTCGCCGAAGCCTACGGCGTCAAGCTGGCCTCCGGCCCGCTGGCCGGCCTGACCGCGCGCGCGGTGGTGGTGCTGGATGCCGACAACAAGGTGCTGCATAGCCAGCTGGTGGGCGAGATCGCCGACGAGCCGGACTACGCCGCCGCGTTGGCCGCGCTGTAAGCGTCGGCTTCTGGCAAAAGAAAAAGCCGCCCGGGAGGGCGGCTTTTTTCATGGGCGAGGCCCGCGGGATCAGCCGCGCTGGACGGCGGGCTTGCCGGACGGCTGGTTTTCCGCCTGCATCGCCTCCACCAGCTTGGGATCGTGCTCGTCGCGAAGGTAGCGGGTGTACCAGCCGCTGTTGACGCCCCAGAAGTAGAAGCCCAGCGAAGCGGCGGCCACCACGGCCATGTCCACGCCGTACGGCAGGATGCCGAGGCCGCCGAAGTCGGTGCTGCCGATCCAGGACAGCAGCGCCATCGTCGGCAGGTAGAGCACCATCCACATCGCGCCCTTCAGCTCGCGGGAGAATTCCGGCCAGCCGGCCTTGGCCTGGTACCAGATGTAGACCGGCAGCGCGGCCACGATCAGGAACAGGATCTGGCCGGTCAGCGGCCAGCGCGCCCAGTACAGCACCAGCGAGGCGCAGACGAAGGCGAACGGCGCGACGATGTTCAGGCCGGCCAGGCGCAGCGGGCGTGGCAGGTCCGGCGCGCAGCGGCGCAGCGCGGCGGCGCTGATCGGGCCGGTCAGGTAGGAGATCACGGTCGCCACCGAGATCACCGCCGCCAGCGTGCCCCAGCCGCGGAAGAAGAACAGGAATACGAAGGACACCGCCAGGTTGAACCACATCGCCGGACGCGGGATGCGGTACAGCGGGTGGATGCGGCCGAAGATGGCCGGCATGGTGCCGTTGCGCTGCATGCCGTAGATCATCCGCGAGGTGGACGCCATATAGGTGGCGCCGGTGCCGCTGGGGCTGACGAAGGCGTCGAAATACAGGGTCATCATCAGCCAGTTCAGGCCCAGCGCCATCGCCAGCTGGGCGAACGGCGAGCTGAAGTCCAGGCCCTTCCAGCCGTGAACCAGTTCCGCCGGCGACAGCGCGCCGAGGAAGGCCACTTGCAGCGCGACGTAGATCACCGCGGCCAGAAGGATGGAGCCGACCACGCCGAAGGGCACGCTCTTGCCCGGATTGCGGGCTTCGCCGGCCAGGTTGATCGGGCTCTGGAAGCCGTTGAAGCTGAACACGATGCCGCTGGTGGCCACCGCGGTCATCACGCTGGCCCAGCCGAACGGCGCGAAGCCGCCGAGCGCCGGGTTGTTCAGGTTTTCCGAGTGGAAGCCGCTGTAAACCAGCGCGCCCACCGTCACCGCCGGCACGATCACCTTGAAGATGGTGATGGCGCTGTTGGCCTTGGCGAACAGCTTGACGCCCCAGTAGTTGAGCAGGAAGTAGGCGATCACCAGCACCGCGGCGAAGGACAGGCCGATGGTGCTCAGCTCGCCGTTGCGGTACAGGTTGTGCGCCCATTCGTAGGGCCAGGTGCTCATGTACTGCACCGAGGCTTCGGCTTCGATCGGAATCACCGACACGATGGCGATCCAGTTGGCCCAGGCGGCGATGAAGCCCAGCAGCGAGCCATGCGAGTAGCGGGCGTAGCGCACCATGCCGCCGGATTCGGGGAACATGGCGCCCAGTTCGGCGTAGCTCAGCGCGATCGAAAGAATGATCACCATGCCGACGATCCAGGCGACGATGGCGGCCGGGCCGGCGATCTGCGCGGCGTGGGCGGCGCCGAACAGCCAGCCGGAACCGATGATGGAACCCAGGCCGGTCAGCATCAGCGCAACCGGGCCGATGTGGCGGGAGTGTTGTTGTTGCAAGGGCGAATCTCCTGTCATTTGAACGATGACGGGCAACGACTCTGCCGGGGCGGCGCGCACGCGCCAGACGTGTCCGGAGGAGGTTGCCCACATAGCCGGGTGGGCCCGGTCTTATGTAAATCGCGCCTGCCTGCTGGGCAGGCGGACCGCGTCGGCGGAAGCGCCGCAGCGGCCTGGGGGGTCGAAACGGCCGGCAGCGGCCGACGACGGAAATCATGATGTTGCCCCCGACTGCGGGCGTTTCTCTGAATTTTGTCCGACATATCGACCCGAATTTTCGGGTGCGCGGATTGTAACGTAATGTGAACAATTTTTGCTACAACTTATATGTCTTGAAATCTTTGTGTCATCAATGGCGGCTACGATGGGGTCCCCGAAGTCTCACGCAACACCCGCCATGTCTCTGATCAAACGCTTGTGGCTGACCATCGCCTTTACCCTCGCCAGCCTGGCGCTGGTGATATCGGTCACCGGGCAGCAGCTATATGCTTTCACCCGCCATGTCGACAACTACAACCGCCTGCAGCAACTGGCCAGCGATTTGCAGCAGCTCAAGGCCATCGCGCTGTCGTTCGCGCGCGCCGATCCCCTGCTGCCGGAAACCGGTTTGCGCTTGCAGGCGGCGCAGCGGCAAGTCGCGGATTTGCAACGGGATATCCAGTCCAACTTGCCGGCGGCCGACGGCCAGGCCTTAGGCGCGGCGTTGCGCGGCCACTGGCAGGCTTACGTCCGCAACCTGGCCAGCGCCATCCATATCGCCGAAACCGCGCCGCAGGACGCGCTGTCGATACCGGAGCAGGCATATCAGCAGGACCTGGCGCCGCTGGCGGCGCAGATCGACAGCCAGGTGGCCAGGCGCGACGGCGAGCTGCGGCGCGAGAAAGCCGAGCTGGCGGCCGCGCTATCTTGGCTCGCGCCGCTGATCCTGGGACCGCTGGCCTTGGCCAGCGCGCTGGTGGTGCTGATCCAGCTGACGCTGGCGCGCCGGCTCAAGCGCCATCTGGGCGCGATGGCCAGGGCCGCCGACGCGCTGAGCGAGGGCAATCTGGGCGTGCGGCTGCCGGATAGCGGCGGCGACGAGCTGGCCCATGCCGCTGCGCGCATCAACCGTTTCCTGGACCGACTGGCCGGGCTGCTGGACGAGGTGCGGCGGCATGCCGGCGACAATCTGCGCGACAGCCAGCGCCTGCAGCTGCTGACGCGGCAGAGCGCCGACGCCAGCCGGCAGCAGACGCAGAAAAGCCGGCTGAGCAACGAGGCGGCGGGCGAGATCGCCGGCCACGCCGAAAGGGTGGCGCAGCATGTCGAAGCGGCGCAGGACAGTTCGCGCAGCGCCGCGGCGGTCACCGGCGGCGCGCGCGAGCTGGGCGGACGCAATGTCGCCACCATGCAGCGCTTGGCCGAACGCATCGATACCGCCACCCGCGAGATGCGCGAGCTGGGGCGGGCGGTGGGCGCCATCGGCCAGATCAGCGCGCTGATCCGCGAGGTGGCCGACCAGACCAATCTCTTGGCGCTGAACGCGGCGATAGAAGCGGCGCGGGCCGGCGAGGCCGGCCGCGGCTTCGCGGTGGTGGCGGACGAGGTGCGCAAGCTGTCGGAGCGGACGGCGGCGGCCACCAGCGGCATTTTCGACAGCCTGCGGCAGATGGAGCGCGCGCAGGGCGCGCTGGGCGAGGCGATCGCCGCCGCCGGCAGCGCCAGCCGCGACAGCCAGGATGCGCAGCTGGCCTTGGAGCAGGCGCTGGATACGGTGGACGGCGCGCTGTCCGGCCTGGCCGGCTTGATGGAGGACATTAGCGACGCGCGCGAGCGGCAAAGCCGCGCCGGCGGCAGCATTCGCCAGCATGGCCACGAGCTTGCCAGCCTGGCGCACGACATCGAAAGCCAGATGGGGCAGGCGGAGCCGCTGATGCTGCAGCTGGCGGCGTCGGCCAGCGGGCTCAACCAGGCTTTGGCCTGGTTCCGCCTGCCGGCGGCGGCGCGCGGCGCGGATACGCAGGTTCGCTTCGCTGCGCCCGCCCCGGCGCCGCGCTGACGCTCAGCGCGGCGGCTGGAAGGAGACGGCTTCCACCCGGCGCTTGGGCCGCACCACCACCGTGCGCGCCAGCTTGTCGTGCCAGCCTTGCTTGCGCGGGTCCAGCCCCACCCAGATCAGCCCGACGCAGAACGGAATGGCGGCGGCGAAATAGCCGAGGTAGCGCAGCACCGCCTGGCCGGGCTTCAGCGCCTGGCCGCTGTCGGCGTCCACCACCCGCGCGCCCAGCATCATCTTGCCCGGCGTGGCGCTTTTGTAGAGCCAGAACAGGATCACCGCCAGCGCCGGCAGCAGGTAGTTGGTCAGGATGTCGCCCAGGCCGCCGATGCCGAGCAGCGTGGAGAAATCCAGCGTCCCGGCGGCCGGTTCCGGCGCTGCCTTCGGCTCCAGCAGCCACCATAGCGGCAGCGAGGCGATCAAGAGCAGCGCGGTGTCGACCAGCGACGCCAGCGCGCGCAGCCAGAAACCCACGTATTCCAGCTCTTCGGCGTCATGCGCCTGGGGTGTCGGATGCATGGCTCAGTCCTCCAGATTGGCTTTGTGCTTGTCGGCCACGCGCAGATAGTGCTCGGCGGAGTACTTGAAGTAGGCCAGTTCCTTGTCGGTAAGCGGCCGCGCCTGCTTCACCGGATTGCCCAGGTACAGGTAGCCGGACGCCAGCCGCTTGCCCGGCGGCACCAGGCTGCCGGCGCCGATCAGCACCCGGTCCTCGATCACCGCGCGGTCCAGCACGATGCTGCCGATGCCGATCAGCACTTCGTCGCCTATGGTGCAGCCGTGCAGCGTCACATGGTGGCCGATGGTGACATGCTTGCCGATGATCAGCGGCGCGCCGGCCGGGTCGGACGCCGTCTTGTGGCTGACATGCAGCATGGCGTGGTCCTGCACATTGCTGTTTTCGCCGACGCGGATATGGTTGACGTCGCCGCGCAGCACCGCGCACGGCCAGACGGAGGCACCCTTCTCCAGCGCCACTTCGCCGATGACCACCGCGGCAGGGTCGATGTAACAGCCGGCGGCGATGTCGGGGTGGTGGCCGTCGTACGGGCGGATATTGCTTTTCATCGTTTTGTCCTCATCTCGGTCATGACCGAATTGTGCCGGCGCCGCCCGGCGGCGCGCAAATTCCCCTATCATATCAGCCTCACCAAACAGGACGTTGAAGCCATGAGCCAGAACCCCCTACTCGATTTTTCCGGTCTGCCGCGTTTTGCCGAAATCCGCCCCGAGCACATCGGACCGGCGATCGAGACGCTGCTTGAGGAAGCGCGCGCCGCGGTGGCCAGGCTGACGGCGGAGCCTGGCGAGCCGGGCTGGGACAGCTTCGTGTCGCCGCTGACCGACGCCACCGAGCGCCTGTCGCGCGCCTGGGGCGTGGTGGGGCACCTGAACGCGGTGGTGAATACGCCGGAGCTGCGCGAGGCCTACAACGCCAACATCCCGCGCATTTCCGAATTCTGGACCGAGATGGGGCAGAACCTGGACCTGTTCGCCCGCTTCAAGGCGCTGGCCGGCGGCGGCGAGTACGCGTCGTACGGCGCGGCGCGCAAGAAGATAGTGGAAAACGATCTGCGCGACTTCCGCCTGTCCGGCGCAGAACTGGACGACGCGGCCAAAGAGCGCTTCGCCGCGATCCAGACCCGCCTGGCCGAGCTGTCCGCCAAATTCGAGCAGAACGTGCTGGACGCCACCGACGCCTTCACCCTTTATCTCGACGACAAGGCCGAGCTGGCCGGCGTGCCGGAAGACGCGCTGGAGCTGTTCGCCGCCGCGGCCGAGGGCGACGGCAAGCCGGGCTACAAGATCACGCTGCAGTTCCCGTTCTACTTCCCGGTGCTGCAGTACGCCGACAACCGCGCGCTGCGCGAGAAGCTGTACCAGGCCTACGTGCAGCGCGCGTCCGAATTCGGCCCCGCCGAGCGCGACAACGGCCCCATCATCCGCGAAAAGCTGCAGCTGGCGCGCGAAGAGGCGCAGCTGCTGGGCTTCGCCAATTTCGCTGAGCTGTCGCTGTTCACCAAGATGGCGGAAAGCCCGGAACAGGTGATCGCCTTCCTGCGCGACCTGGCCGCCAAGGCCAAGCCGTTCGCGGTGAAGGATCGCCAGGAGCTGGAAGCCTTCGCCAAGTCCGAACTGGGCCTGGACACGCTGCAGGCCTGGGACCTGGCCTACGCGGCGGAAAAGCTGCGCGTGGCGCGCTACGCCTTCTCCGAGCAGGAAGTGAAGCAGTATTTCCCCGAGGCCAAGGTGGTGCAAGGCCTGTTCGGCGTGGTGAACAAGCTGTTCGGCGTGGAAGTGCGCGACAGCGGCGCGCCGGTCTGGCATCCGGATGTGCGCTTCTACGACATCCTGAAGGACGGCGAGCTGCTGGGCAGCTTCTATTTCGATCTATATGCCCGCGACGGCAAGCGCTCCGGCGCCTGGATGGACGACGCCCGCGGCCGCCGCCTGAAGGGCGACGCGCTGCAGACGCCGGTAGCCTACCTGACCTGCAACTTCACCCGCCCGGTCGGCGACAAGCCGGCGCTGTTCACCCACGACGAAGTCATCACGCTGTTCCATGAGTTCGGCCACGGCCTGCACCACATGCTGACCCGCGTCGACGAGCTGGGCGTGTCCGGCATCAACGGCGTGGAATGGGACGCGGTGGAGCTGCCCAGCCAGTTCCTGGAAAACTTCGCCTGGGAATGGGACGTGCTGCAGGGCATGACCGCGCATGCCGAAACCGGCGCGACGCTGCCGCGCGCGCTGTTCGACAAGATGCTGGCAGCCAAGAACTTCCAGAGCGGCATGGCCACCGTGCGCCAGCTGGAATTCGCGCTGTTCGACCTGACGCTGTACAGCAACTTCGACGCCGAGCGCGGCGACTGGCTGCAGCTGCTGGCCGAAGTGCGCGCCGAGGTGGCGGTGAACATCCCGCCGGCCTACAACCGCTTCCCCAACAGCTTCAGCCACATCTTCGCCGGCGGCTACGCGGCGGGCTATTACAGCTATAAGTGGGCCGAGGTGCTGTCGGCCGACGCCTACGCCGCGTTCGAGGAAGTGGGCGGCGCCGACGCCGAGACCGGCAAGCGCTTCTGGAACGAGATTCTGGCGGTCGGCGGCAGCCGTCCGGCGCTGGAGTCGTTCCGCGCCTTCCGCGGCCGCGACCCCGAAATCGACGCGCTGCTGCGCCATTCCGGCATGGTGGCGGACGCCGCGTAAAAAAATCGGAAACTTCCGGAACTCCTCCGCGACGGGCCGGCTCTAATCACTTGCTCAGGGTTGTCTTCCGGAGCAGCAAGCGAGCCAGACGCGTATCAGGGGTAGTGATAAGTGTCTATTACACGCCTCCGCGGCATGCGGGGGCGTTTTTTTATGCGCCGAACCCTGCACAGCCGGCCGCGCTGCTGCTATGGTGTCGGCCTTTAGTCCCTTTCCGGAGAACCCGCCGATGCGCTTTGCCACCTGGAACGTCAATTCCCTGAAAGTCCGCCTGCCGCAGGTGATCCAATGGCTGGCCGACACCGGCGTGGAAGTGCTGTGCCTGCAGGAGCTGAAGATGGATCAGGACGTCTTCCCGCTGGCCGAGATCGAGGCCGCCGGCTACCGCGCGGTCTGGTTCGGCCAGAAAACCTACAACGGCGTGGCCATTCTGGCCAAGGCGCCGCTGGAGATCGAGGACGTGGTGTCCGGCATTCCCGGCTACGGCGACGAGCAGCGCCGCGTCATCACCGCCACCATCGCCGGCGTGCGCACGATCTGCGCCTATTTCGTCAACGGCGAGGCGGTGGATTCGCCCAAATACCCGTACAAGCTGGAATGGCTGTCCAAGCTGGAAGGCCATGTCGCCGCCGAGCTGGCCGCGCATCCGCAGCTGCTCTTGCTGGGCGATTACAATATCGCGCCGGAAGACCGCGACGTCTACGACCCCGAAGGCTGGCATGAGCAGGTGCTGTGCAGCACCCCGGAGCGCGAGGCCTTCCGCCGCCTGATCGGCCTGGGCCTGTCCGACAGTTTCCGCCTGTTCAACCAGGAGGAGAAGCAGTACAGCTGGTGGGATTACCGCCAGATGATGTTCCGCCGCAACAAGGGCGTGCGCATCGACCACATCCTGGTCAGCGACGCGCTCAAGCCGCGCGCAGCGTCCTGCGAGATCGACAAGGCGCCGCGCAAGTGGGAGCGCCCGTCCGACCACACCCCGGTGGTGCTGACCCTGGCCGACTGATTCGGTCCTGGCGATGGCTGCGCGACGGCCCGGCTTTGACGCCGGGCCGTTCCTTTTGGCGGGGCCGGCGGCTGTCGCCGGACGCTGCCGGCGCTTATAACGATGATGGAATATGCCTTCCGGGTGGTCGGGCCAAGGTTTGGCCTGGCTCAAGCCGGCGGGCCGCGCCGCTTGCTAAGCTGGTTTCGTCACTCATCCGCCGGTAACCCACCATGACCACATTGCATACCCGCGCCAGCGCGGGCGACCCCTACTATCAGGACGTGCCCGCCTACATGACCGAGGTCTACGACTGGGCCTACGTCAATCCGCGCAAGGCCAGGCTGCTGGACCACAAGCTGGTGGTGCGCACGCTGCTGTTCGGCAACGATCAGCGGCTGATGCGCGCCTATCTCGATGAAATCCGGCCCGGGGAGCGGGTGTGGCAGGTGGCGCACGTCTACGGCGACCTGGTGCAGCGCGCCGCCGCGCGCGTCGGCGAGGCCGGCCGCTTCACGCTGACCGACGTCACGCCCATCCAGGTGGAACTGGCCGCAGGCAAGCTGGCCGGCCTGCCGCAGGCCGAAGTGGTGCGCGCCGACGCGGCCCGCTATCACACCGACGGCAAGCAGGACCTGGTGTGCAGCTTCTTCCTGCTGCACGAGGTGCCGGAGGAGATGAAGGCCGCCATCGTCGGCAATATGCTGGCCCAGGTGGCGCCCGGCGGCCGCGCGCTGTTCGTCGATTACCACCGGCCTCAGCCGTGGCAGCCGATAGGCTGGCTGCTCAAATGGGTGAACCGCGCGCTGGAGCCGTTCGCCGAGGCGCTGTGGAACCAGGAGATCCGCGCCTACGCGCGCGAGGCGGAGCGTTTCGACTGGAGCAAGCGCACGGTGTTCGGCGGCGTGTACCAGATCGCGCTGGCGCGGCGCAAAGACTGAAACTGCGGCATGTACGTAGCGTTACATGGCCTTACATGCGACTAACAGACGGCAGGAAGGGGCAGGGCTAGGATACGTCTCAAGGAAACACCAAACACGGTGCCTCCGGAAGGCCGAAAGCCTCCGTTACCGACCTGGAGATGAATCATGAAAAAGCTGACCCTTCTTGCCCTGTCCGCCGTATTTGGCCTGAGTTCCGCCGCTGGTTTCGCCGCTCAAGCCGTTCCGGCCTCCGCCCCGGCCGCCAAGGTAGCCCCGGCCGCCAAGAAAGCCGAAAAGAAAACCCCGGCCAAGATCCACCACGCCAAGAAGGCCGAGAAAGTCACCGCTTCCGCCCAGAAGGCCCAGGCAGCCAAGGCTGACGCCTCCGCTCCGGTCAAGAAGGTCGTGAAGAAGAAAGTCGGCGTGAAGAAGCACGCTTCCGCTCCGGCCGCGCAAAAAGCCCAAGCCGCCAAGGCCGACGCTTCCGCTCCGAAAGCCAAGAAGGCTCACAAGCACGCCGCCAAAAAGCATGCCGCCAAGAAAGAAGCTTCCGCCGCGCAAAAAGCCCAAGCCGCCAAGGCCGACGCTTCCGCCCCGGTAGCCAAGAAGGCGCACAAGCATCACGCTAAAAAGCACGCCGCCAAGAAAGAAGCTTCCGCCGCGCAAAAAGCCCAAGCCGCCAAGGCCGACGCCTCCGCTCCGGTAGCCAAGAAGGCGCACAAGCACGCCGCTAAAAAGCACGCTGTGAAGAAAGAAGCTTCCGCTCAGAAAGCCCAAGCCGCCAAGGCCGACGCTTCCGCTCCGGTAGCCAAGAAGGCGCACAAGCACCACGCTAAGAAGCACGCCGCCAAGAAAGAAGCTTCCGCCGCGCAAAAAGCCCAAGCCGCCAAGGCCGACGCTTCCGCCCCGGTAGCCAAGAAGGCTCACAAGCACCACGCCAAGAAGCATCACGTGGCCAAGAAGGCTGCCGCTTCGGCCGCCAAGTAATCAAACCAGACTCCGGTCTGGCTCGCATAAAAACTAGGGAGGCTTCGGCCTCCCTTTGTTTTGGCTGCCTGGCATCGCGACAGGCGGTTTGATTTTTCCGTCCCGACAAAGAAACAGCCCCGCGGCGCAAGCCTGCGGGGCTGTTGTCGTTCCGCCGAGGCGGAGCGCTTATTTCTCGACGAAGGCGCGTTCGATCGCGTAGTCGGCCGGCTCGCCCATGCGCGGCGATTCCTTGAAGCCCATGCCGTTCAGGATTTCGCACAGGTCGTGCAGCATGCTCGGGCTGCCGCAGATCAGCACGCGGTCGTGTTCCGGATTCAATTGCGGCAGGCCGATGTCGGCGCACAGCTTGCCGCTGGTGATCAGGTCGGTCAGGCGGCCTTCATTGCGGAACGGCTCGCGGGTGACCGTCGGGTAGTAGATCAGCTTTTCCTTCACCATGTCGCCGAAGAATTCGTTTTCCGGCAACTCCTGGGTGATGTAGTCGTGGTAGCCCAGCTCGCTGACCCAACGCACGCCGTGGGTGAGGATCACCTTGTCGTAGCGTTCGTAGACTTCCGGATCCTTGATGATGGACATGAACGGCGCGAGGCCGGTGCCGGTGGACAGCAGGTACAGGTTTTTGCCCGGCAGCAGGTTGTCCTGCACCAGGGTGCCGGTGGGCTTCTTGCTGATCATCACGGTGTCGCCCACCTTCAGGTGCTGCAGGCGGGAGGTCAGCGGACCATCTTGCACCTTGATGCTGTAGAACTCCATGTGCTCTTCGTAGTTGGAGCTGACGATGGAGTAGGCGCGCATCAGCGGCTTGCCGTTGACTTCCAGGCCTATCATCACGAACTGGCCGTTGATGAAGCGCAGGCCGGCGTCGCGGGTGCAGGTGAAGCTGAACAGGGTGTCGTTCCAGTGATGGACCGACAGGACTTTTTCAGCGGACAAATTGGGAGAGGACATATCTCGTGCGGCTCGCTATCCAAAAGATCGAAAAATATTGCGTTGCAAGGATTTTAACCCGTTTCGCCGGCCCCCTGCTTGTTCCTGCGGCTTCGGGTATCGCATGGCGGCGCGGACGCTGTCCGCGGCTGCCGTTTGTGCTTGGGACGACGCCGGCCCGGATGGGCGGACGCTATCGTGAGTGGAGCTGGGCCAGGATTTCAGGCCAAGCGTGATGGTCGCATGTTAACCGACAGCGGCCAATCTCTGGAAGATTGTTTGACGATTTTTTTAGCACCGGCAGTTATTTGTCTGAGCAATATCAAGCTTGTATCTCCATAAGGAAGAGGGCGTCCCGGTGGTGGGACGCCCTCTTTGGACTTACTGAGACGAAACATCGCAGTCGCGCTTGGGAACCATCATGAAACGGCGCGGAGCGGATTCACTGCATCGCATGCCGCTGCAAAGGCATGCTCGTTGAAGCTTGGAACAGATTGCCGGTGCTTTACGATTCACGATACTGCCGGCACATCATCCTGCCCTCGATGGGCGTGTAAGCGGAAACGGCGTTTCCGTGGTCTTCAATCATCAACTTCCCGCGTGCTCGTCATGAATCTGCAAGTGATGTCTGGCTGGCCGGCGGCCTTTGGATAATCCGCGCATCCGTCCTGGATGCTGTTTTGGGCATTGCTGGCACCGATGGTGTCGACCGCGCGCCGGTTCAGTCTGGGGCGGTCGCAATGCCGGGTTGAGCGCAAGGTGGCCGGGTATTGTCGCCTGACACATCCGTCTCCCTTCCGGTTGCTTCAACTTTTCCAATATAGCGCTTACAGCTGCTGAAGCAAGGATTTTTTAATCCGCCGCGGCCTGCGGCGCGGGCGCCGCTTCCGGCGGGTTGGGCTTGAGATGGGATTCGAATTGCCGGCTGGCGGCTTGCCAGGAATAGCGCTCCGCCACCTGGCGCACATGGCCGCGGTCGATTTCCAGCGCTTGCAGGCAGGCGGCGCGCAGGTCCCAATCCAGCGCGCCGGCGCCGGAGTCGCCCACCACGTCCAGCGGGCCGGCCACCGGAAACGCCGCCACCGGTGTGCCGCAGGCCATCGCCTCCAGCAGCACCAGGCCGAAGGTGTCGGTGAGGCTGGGGAACACGAACACGTCGGCGGCGCGGTAGAAGCGCGCCAGCTCGTGTTGCGGAAACACGCCGGCGAAATGCACTTCCGGGTATTGCTGTTTCAGCCGCGGCAAGAGCGGGCCGTCGCCGACCACCCATTTGCAACCGGGCAGGTCCAGCTTGAGGAAGGCCTCGATGTTTTTCTCCACCGCCACCCGGCCGATGTAGACGAAGCGCGGCGGTTCGGTGTCGTCCAGCCGCTGGCGCTCGCCGGGGGTGAACAGCGCGGTGTCGACGCCGCGGCTCCACAGCCTGACATTGCGGAAGCCGCGCTGCTCCAGGTCGTCGGCGATGGAGCGGGTGGGCACCATCACCGCCTGCGAGGCGTTGTGGAAGCGGCGCATCCAGGCATAGCTGATGGCGAGCGGCAGCCGGCAGCGCGCCTGGATGTATTCCGGGAAGCGGGTGTGGTAGGCGGTGGTGAAGGCCAGGCCATGGCGCAGGCAGTAGCGGCGGGCGGCTAGGCCCAGCGGCCCCTCGGTGGCGATGTGGACGGCGTCCGGCGCGAAGCCGGCCAGGCGCTGCGCCACCTGGCGGTAAGGCAGCAGCGACAGCCGGATGTCCGGATAGGTGGGGCAGGGCACGGTGCGGAATTCCAGCGGCGTGATCATGTTGACCTGGTGGCCGAAGCCGTCCAGCTCGCGCACGGTTTCGGTCAGCGAGCGGACCACGCCGTTGACCTGGGGCTTCCAGGCGTCGGTGACGATCATGATGCGCATGTGGATTCCTCCGAAGGGATGGGCTCTGGCGATTCCTCGATGGACGAGCCTATGGTCAGCGCCGTCCAGTGCAGCACTTCCAGCCGGCCGTCGAGATGCTCGACCAGCGCCGACAGGCTTTCCACCCAGTCGCCGCTGTTGCCGTAGAGAATGCCGTCTATCATCCGCACTTCCGGCTTGTGGATGTGGCCGCACACCACGCCGTCAAAGCCGCGCCGCCGCGCCTCGCCGGCCAGGATGGCTTCGAACTGGCTGATGAAGTTGACCGCGTTTTTCACTTTGTGTTTCAGGTATTGCGACAAAGACCAGTAGGGTAGGCCCAGGTGGGTGCGCACCCAGTTGAAGCCGCGGTTCAGCTGCAGGATCAGCGTGTACAGATTGTCGCCGACATAGGCCAGCCACTTGGCGTACTGGATCACGCCGTCGAATTCGTCGCCGTGCAGCACCAACAGGCGCTTGCCGTCGGCGGTGAGGTGCTCGGCCTCGTGGCGGATGGAGATGCCGCCGAAATCCAGCCCGCAGTACTGGCGCGCCGCCTCGTCGTGGTTGCCGGGGATGTAGATCACCTGGCAGCCCTTGCGCGCCTTGCGCAGCAATTTTTGCACCACGTCGTTGTGGCTCTGCTTCCAGTACCAGGATTTCCTCAGCTGCCAGCCGTCGACGATGTCGCCGACCAGGTACAGGTAGTCGGATTCATGTTCGCGCAGGAAGTCGAGCAGATGGTCGGCGCGGCAGCCGGCGGTGCCGAGGTGCACGTCGGAAATCCAGATGCTGCGCAGGCGGCGCGAAACGGCGGAGGCGGAGTCTGGCTGCATGGCGGTGTCCGTGGGCCGGGGCGATGGCCCATGCTGCTGGGGCAAGGTGACAGGCGGATGAGACTTTGTTGACAGCGCGATGAATTGATTGGCGTGGGAAAGGCGGAAACCGCGAGCGGGCGGCGGGGGGCATGCGCGCCGGGGGAGGGGGCCGCCAGCGGGCGCGGCGGCGTTGCCGCGCCGCCACAGGAGGGCCGCCGGAGAGAAGCCAGCGGCGCGGAACGATCAGCCCGCCATCGCCTGGCGGCGGTTGCTGTAGGCTTCGCGCTGGATGTCGCGCACTTCGCTGGTGATCATCGCCACCTGCGGCAATTGGGCGCAGGCCGCGCGGGCGACGGCGTCGGCCAGCTGTTTTTTCTGCTGCTCGCTGCGGCCGGCCAGAATGTGGGTGGTCACGTGCACAAAGGCGTCGGGCTGGCCGCCCACCAGGTAGTGCGCCGAGGGCAGCACCCGCACCTTGATGTCGGGCGTTTCGAACAGGCCGCTGGCGACGGCGGCCTGATGCACGGCTTGCATCAGCGGCATTATCTGCGGCGCCTGCGCCAGTTCGGCCGGGCATTCGATCACGCAATGGGGCATTTTCTTCTTTCTCTAGTTCTCGTGGGGGGGGAGCGGCTTGCCGGCTCCGAAGCGCATGCGCCAGAACAGCGCGTTGCAGACGCCGCCGGCCATCGCTCCCAGGTACATCGTCATCCAGTCGTTGTACAGCAGCGGTTCGGCCACGCGGGCGTACAGCAGCGTGATCAGGCTGCCGCTGAAGGCGCCGGGCGCGAAGGCCGCCAGCGCCAGCAGCCAGGCCGGCCACAGGCTTTGCCAGCGGGCGATGGGGGCGGCCAGGATGATGCGCAGCAGGCACAGCATCAGGCCGAAGATCAAGGCCGGCACCGCTCCCATCAGGTAGGCCATCATCGGCACCACGCCGCTGGCCAAGAGCGCCACCAGCGGGCCCAGCAGGATGAACAGGGTTAGGCCGCAGGCCAGGATTTTCAGGTAGGGAGTCTTCATCCGCGCTCAAGGGAAGGCAAAAGATGACCAGCGTAGCAGACTGGCCGGCCGGCGACGAGTGCCGGCGTCATCGCCGCGCGGCGGCGAACGGGTCGGACAGCCGCGGATCCCGGGTCAGGGTTTCGTCGCTCAGCGTTTTCAGGAAGGCGACGATGTCGGCCTGCTCGGCGGGCGTCAGCCTAATGCGGCCGATGGCCGGATCTTTCCACGGATTGCGGCGGCCGTCGCCCAGCTTGCCGTTGTCGCGGCCGCCGTCGGCGTGGATGCGCACCGCGTCCTCCAGCGTCGCCACGCTGCCGTCGTGCATATAGGGCGCGGTGAGCGCGACGTTGCGCAGGCTGGGGCTGCGGAAGCGGCCCATGTCGGCCGGCTTGCCGCTCAGCTCCAGAGTGCCGCGGTTGGGAAACGGGTAGCTACCTTTGCCGTCGGCGTTGTAGAGGCCGATGTTGTGGAAGGGCAGGCCGTCGCCATGGCCGGCCATCTGGTCGTCGAAGTCCGGACTGCCGTGGCAGCGCAGGCACTGGCTCTTGTCGGCGCGGAACAGGTTCAGCCCGCGCAGCTCGGCGGCGGACAGTTCGGCCTTGCCGGCCTGGTAGCGGTCGTAGCGCGAGTCGAAAGATACGATGCCGCGCTCGAAGGTGGCGATGGCCTTGACGATATTGGCCAGGCTCAGGGGTTTTTCCTCACCGGGAAACACACGGGCGAATTCGCTCGCATATCGCGGGTCCGAGCCCAGCCGGGCCCGCACCGTTGGCAGGTTGCCGTCGTTGATGCCCATCTCAACCGGCTCGGTGCGGAACAGCGGGCCGTCCATCTGCCGCTCCAGCGTGGTCAGCGAATAGTTGGCCCAGGTGTAGCTTTTGCGCCAGGCGGCGTTGGCCAGCGGCTGGGCGTTGCGCAGGGTGCGCTCGCCGGTGGCGCCCAGCGACAGCGCGACGCCGTCGCTGAAGGCCTTGGCCTGCGGATGGCAGCTGGCGCAGCTGACGCTGCCGTTGCCGGACAGCCGCTTGTCGTAGAACAGGCGGCGGCCCAGCTCGAACTTAGCCTGGCTCATCGGGTTGTCGGCCGGCACCGGCGGCGGAGACACGCCGGGCGGCAGCCGCCAATGCCAGTCCCCGACCGGGGCCGGCGGCGGCGCTTCGCGGCCGCAGGCCGCCAGCAGCGCGGCCAGGAGCAGCGCGGCGAACGGTCTCATGAGGCGGCCTTTTCCAGGCGGAACACGCGCGGGTTGCGGCCGTCGCCCAGCGGCTGGCCGCCGTCGCCGGCGCCGGGTCGGCTTTCGTTCAGCCGCAGGCCCAGGCGATCGAAGATGGGCTGGCATTCGGCGTCGGTGGCGTTGGATTTGCAGCCGAAGTCGGCGCTGTCGTCGCGGCTGATGTCGTTGCCGGCGAACAGCGATTGCACGTCCAGCACCACGCGGTCGGCTTGCGGATCGAAGCGGTCGAACCTCACCTTGAAGCGGTTGGGTTTGCCGCAGCGGTAGCCGCCGACGATGGCGTTGTCGGCCTGGCAGTCGGTGGAGCCAAGGTGGAAGGCCCAGCGGTCGGCGCTGGAGCCGTCGGCGCGCTTGACGCCGCCGCTCGGGGCCAGGTCGATGCGCATGAAGCGGTGGCCGGACTGCCATTCCCACATCAGCCAGTACACGCCGAGGATCGGGTGCGGCGGGCTGTGCGCCGGCTGGTGGTTCAGCGCCACCTCCTCGCCCTTGGCGTTCTTGGCGGAGATCGGCACGCCCACCTTGAAGCTGAGGCCGGTGTAGGTATCGGCCGGCACGCTGCCCGTCACCTCGCTGTTGCTGCCCGGCAGCGGCTTGCCCACCGGCGTGTCGCCGTCGTCGCGCGCCGGGTCCTTGCAGCTGCCGCCGGCGAAGTCCAGCAGGGCCAGGTTCAGATACTGCCATTTATTGCCCTGGTCCAGCTGCAGCGGCACTTCCTGGCCGCGGCTGTTGACCAGGGCCACGTCGTGGACGTAGACCATGCCCTCGGCCAGCGTGGCGTTGGCCTGGCCGACGCCCATGCCGCTAAGCTGGCTGTTGCAGCTCACCGGCTGGCTGCCGGATTTCAGCGCGAAGCGGACGGTGGTGTTGCCGCCGCCGTAGCCGGGGGGCGGGGTCTGATTCTGGTTCTGGGGCGGGCTGTCGCTGCTGCTGACGCCGCCGCCCAGGCAGGCGGACAGGCCCAGGCACAGCCCGGGCACGAGGATCCAGCGCTTGTTCATCACGGTTCTCCATTTATTGTTATGCAAGCCGTAGGGCGGATGCCCCATGGGGCGATCCGCCATCGGTCGCAGGCAGTCGCTTTACGCCGTGCCCCGCATGCGTTTAGGCGAGCGCCGGTCTGCTTGGCGGTTGATGGCGAGCGGCGGAACGCCCGGCTTTGCCGGGCTTCCGCCCTACGCCAGGCATTACCAGTGCGCCTGCAGCTTCAGCCACAGCGTGCGGCCCGGTTCGTTGACGCGGGTGGTGCGGGCATAGCCGGCCACGTCGGCGCCGCCGCTGCTGATGTGCTCGGCGTAGGCGCGGTTGAACAGGTTGTCGACACCGGCGGTGAGCTTCAGCGCCTTATTGACGCGCCAGCCGCCGTTCAGCGACAGCGTGGCGAAGCCCGGCGTCGGGCCGATGTCTTGGCTGGCGATATTGCCCTGGCCGATGGCGTAGCGGTCTTGCCCGGCGGCCACGCGCCAGACGGCGGCGGCGGCCCAGGTCTGGTTGTCCCAGGCCAGGCTGACGCTGGCGCTCAGGGGCGGCGTCTGCGCCAGCGGTTTGCCATCGGTGGTGTTGGCGCCCCAGCTGTAAGCGGCGCTGCCGGACAGTTGCCATTGCGGCGCGAATTGCCAGGACGCGTCGGCCTCGACGCCGTAGCGGTAGGCCTGGATGTTGCGGGTGGTCTGGGCGGCGCTGTCGTCGACCAGCAGGAAGTCGTCGATGCGGCTCAGGTAGCCGGAAAGCGAGCCCTGGATCCGTTCGCTCTTGTACAGCGCGCCGATGTCGAGCTGGGTATTGCGCTCCGGCTGCAGCACCGGCCGGCTGGCGGCGACATAGCTGCGCTCCCAGTAGTCCGGCGCGCGCTCGGCGACGCCGACGCCGGCGTAGGGCGTCCAGCTGCCCAGTCGGTATTCGTAGCGGGCGAAGCCGCTGAACAGCCGGTAATCCTGCAGTTGCTCGCCGCGGCCGGCGGCGGCGTCGTAGTAGGCGCGCGCGCGGTCGTGGCGCCAGCCGGCCACCAGCTTGCCGCCGCCCAGGGGGGTGTCGCCTTCCAGGTAGAAACCGGCGCGTTCAATGTGTTGATCCGGCACGCGCGGCAGACTGGCGTAGTCGAGCCCGCCCACGCGGCTGGTGTGGCGGTCGTTCTGCCAGTCCACGCCGGCGGTCAGCTCGATGCCGGCGAACGCCAGGTCGGCCTCCAGCTTGGCGGCGTCGGTCTTGCGGTCCGGGTTGCTGGCGCGCGGCGGCTTGCCGGCGGCCAGCGGCCGCAGCGTGTAGTTGTCCATCACGTGGTCGGCGTAGCTGCGGTTGGCGGTCAGCCGCACCGCATCCAGCCACGGCGCCAGATTGCGCTGCTCGGCCTTGAAGCCCCAGGCGCGGCGGTCGAATTGGCTGCCGTCCATCATGCGGTCGGCGTAGGCGGCGCGGCCGTTGCTGAAGTCGCCGGAGATTTCCAGCGTGGTGTCGCGCGTCGGCGTGAAGCCGGCGATCACGCTCTGGCTGTCGCGGCGGTAGGCCGAATGCACTTTCCGGCCGTCGCCGTCGCGGTAGTCGCCGGCCTGGTTGTGCGAGTCGATCAGCCGCAGATAGCCGAGCTTGCCGCCCGCGGTCAGGTCGGCGTAGGCGTCCTGGCGGCCGGCGCTGCCGGCGAGCAGGCTGCCGCCGAAGCGCAGGCCCGGCTCGTCGAACGGCTTGGTCTTGCGTTCGAAGCTGACCGCGCCGCTGATCAGCGCGCCGCCGTATTTGACCGACTGCGGCCCCTTGATCACCACCAGCTTGTCGTAGGCGTCGGGAAACAGGTAGGCGGTGGGCGGGTCCATCCGGCCCGGGCAGCCGCCGTAGACGAAGCCGCCGTTGGCCAGGATGTTGAGGCGCGAGCCGCCCAGGCCGCGCAGCAGCGGATCGCCGGAGCTGCCGCCCTTGCGCACCACGTCGAAGCCGGGAATGGTTTTCAGCAGGTCGGCGCCGTCGCCGGCCGGCACCGGCTGACGGGGCGCGCGCGGATCGGTCTCCACCCGCAGCGGCTGGTCGGTCTGGACGGCGGTGACGACGATGCGGTCGCCTTGGAAGGTGGGCAGGTCGGCGGCAAAGGCATGGCATACCGCCAGCGCCAGCGGCAAGGGCAGCAGGGAGGTTTTCAGCGTCATCGGGAAAGTGTGAATTTGTTTTAAGTTCGCGGCGATGCTAGTGCAAACCATCCTGGCCAGGAATGCGGCATATTGTCGCAGCGGCTCCGCCGGGGCTTGGTGGTAAAGTGGCGGCATGATGCGGAATCCGATATTCAGGCCGGGACAGGCCGACGACGCCGGGCAGGCCGGTTTGCGCGTGCGCCGGCTGCGCTGGCTGATGCTGCTGCTGGGCTTGGCGGTGCTGGCCGGCTGCGCGCTGCAGCAGGTGGAGCTGCCCTGGCTGCTGGCGGGCCAGGCGCTGGCCACGCTGGCCGCGGTCAACCTGCTGCTGCCGCGGCTGCCGGCCTGGGGGCTGGCGGCCGAGCACGCGCTGCGGCTGGGGCTGCTGGCCGACGTGCTGGTGCTGACCGAGCTGCTGGCCTTCAGCGGCGGCGCCGCCAACCCGCTGGCCTCGCTCTACTTGCCGCCGGTGCTGCTGGCGGCGCTGCTGTCGCCCGGCTGGTTCGCCTGGCTGCTGGCCTGGCTCAGCGTGGCCGCCTACGGCCTGCTGTTCGAGTGGCATCTGGATTGGCCGCTGAACGGCGGCAACGCCGCCTATGCCTTCAATTTGCACCTGTCCGGGATGTGGCTGACTTTCGCATTGTCGGCGCTGCTGATCTGCGGCTTCGTCTCCCGGCTGGCGCGCCAGCTGCGCAAGCGCGACAGCGCGCTGGCCGAGGCGCGGGAAACCCAGCTGCGCGACGAGCAGCTGCTGGCGGTGGGCATGCAGGCGGCCGGCGCCGCCCATTCGCTGTCCACCCCGCTCAACACCCTGACCTTGCTGGTGGACGAGCTGATCAGCGAGCGGGCGCAGGACGAGGCGCTGAGCCAGGACCTGCGCCTGATGCGCGCGCAGCTGACCAGCTGCAGCGCCACGCTGGCGCGCCTCAAGCATGGCTCCGAGCCGCAGTCGGGGCCGCGGCCGCTGTTCGCGGCGCTGGCGGAGCGGCTGGAAGGCTGGCGCAGCCTGCGGCCGGACGTCAGGCTGGAATGGCAGGCGCCGCAGGGCGAGGACCCGGAGGTGTGGTTGGACCCGGCGTTCTGGCCGGCCTTGTTCAACTTGATCAACAACGCGGCGGAAGCGGGCGGCGGCGAGGTGGCGGTGGCGGCGCGGCTGCGCGGCGGCCGTTTGTCGCTGGACATCGTCAACCGCCAGGGCTGCCTGAGCGAGGCGCAGCTGGCGCGCGCCGGGCTGACGCCGCTGGATTCCGCCAAGCCGGCCGGCCTGGGCCTGGGCATGATGCTCAGCCACGCCACGCTGGCCAGGCTGGGCGGCACGCTGAGCCTGGACAACCGCGCCGAGGGCGGCGTCCATGCCCGCATCGAGCTGCCGCTGAAGGAGCGGGCATGAGCGACTTCCTGCTGATAGACGACGACGAGGCCTTCTGCATGGTGCTGGCGCGCTCGCTGGCGCGGCGCGGCCACGCGGTGCAGTGCGCCCGCGACGCCGACGAGGCGCTGCGGCTGGCGGCGCAGGGGCCGGCGCGCATCCTGCTGGACCTGAACCTGGCCGGCGACAGCGGCCTCAGGCTGCTGCCGGCGCTGCGCGCGGCCAGCCCCGGCAGCGCCATCGTGGTGCTGACCGGCTACGCCAGCATCGCCACCGCGGTGGAGGCCACCAAGCTGGGCGCGGTGCAATACCTGGCCAAACCGGCCGGCGCGGCGGAGATCCTGGCGGCGTTCGAGCAGCAGGCGGCCAATCCGGAACTGTCGGTGGCGCCGCAGCCGATGTCGCTGCGCCGGGTCACCTGGGAGCACTTGCAGCGGGTGCTGGCGGAAAACGACGGCAACATCTCCGCCACCGCGCGCGCGCTCAATATGCACCGCCGCACGCTGCAGCGGATGCTGGCCAAAAAGCCGGTGAAAAGCTGAGTCAATTGCCATGACGAATATATAAATCGGGCAATGGCCGGCCATCAGAAAATATGATTGGAGCCGGCGCTCCAATGCGGCGTAACTTGCGGATTCCATACCGACAACAGGGGGAGGCAAGATGCTGCATGGACAGATGATGGACCAGCCGTTGTTGATTTCCGACCTGCTCGCGCACGCCGAGCGCTTCCATGCCGATACCGAGATCGTATCGCGCACGGTGGAAGGCCCCATTCACCGCTACACCTACCGCGACGCCGCCCGCCGCGCCCGCCAGCTGGCCAACGCGCTGCAGGCGCTGGGCGTGCGGGGCGGCGACCGGGTCGGCACGCTGGCCTGGAACGGCTACCGCCATTTCGAGATCTACTACGCGGTGTCCGGCAGCGGCGCCGTCTGCCATACCGTCAACCCGCGGCTGTTCGCCGAGCAGATCGCCTGGATCATCAACCATGCCGAAGACAAGGCGCTGCTGTTCGACCTGAGCTTCCTGCCGCTGGTGGAGCAGCTGGCCGGCCAATTGCGCAGCGTCGAGCATTTCGTGCTGCTGGCCGACCACGCCCACCTGCCGGCGGATAGCGCGATTCCCAATCTGCAAAGCTACGAAGACCTGGTGAACAGCCACAGCGACGTCTACAGCTGGCCGCGTTTCGACGAAAACACTGCTTCCAGCCTGTGCTACACCTCGGGCACCACCGGCAACCCCAAGGGCGTGCTGTATTCGCACCGCTCCACCGTGTTGCACGCCTTCGGCAGCTCGCTGCCGGACAGCTTCGACATCTCGGCGCGCGCGGTGGTGATGCCGGTGGTGCCGATGTTCCACGCCAATGCCTGGGGCCTGCCCTACAGCTGCGCGATGAACGGCAGCAAGCTGGTGCTGCCGGGGCCGAAGCTGGACGGCGCCAGCCTGCAGCAACTGATCGCGACGGAGGGGGTGACCACCACCATAGGCGTGCCGACGGTGTGGATGCAGCTGTTGCAGCATTGCCAGCGCGAAAAGCTGCCGCTCTCGCCGCTCAAGCGCGTGATCGCCGGCGGCTCGGCGGTGCCGGAGAGCATGGTGGAGCAACTGGCGGAGCACGGCGTGGAAATGCGCCAGCTGTGGGGAATGACCGAACTGTCGCCCTGCGGCACCACCTGCACGCCCAAGCTCAAGCACGCCGCTCTGGCCCCGGCCGAGGCGCGCAGCCTGCTGACCAAGCAGGGCCGGCCGATCTACGGCGTGGACATCCGCATCGTCGACGACGCCGGCCTGCCGCTGCCGCACGACGGCGTCTCCTTCGGCAATCTGCAGGTGCGCGGCCCCTGGGTGCTGTCGCAGTATTACAAACGCGAACTGGACGCCAACCACAGCGCCGACGGCTGGTTCCACACCGGCGACGTGGTGACGATAGACGCCGATGGTTTCATGCGCATCACCGATCGCACCAAGGACGTGATCAAGTCCGGCGGCGAGTGGATCAGCTCCATCGATCTGGAAAACATCCTGGTCGGCCATCCGGCGGTGGCCGAGGCGGCGGCGATCGCGGTGCAGCATCCGAAGTGGGACGAGCGCCCGCTGATGGTGGTGACGCTGAAGCCGGGCGCCCGGGCCAGCCGCGACGAGCTGCTGGCCTTCTTCGACGGCAAGATCGCCAAGTGGTGGACGCCCAACGACGTGGCCTTCGTCGACGAGCTGCCGCACACCGCCACCGGCAAGCTGCTGAAGATGAAATTGCGCGAGCAATTCCGCGACCACGCCTGGCCGGAAAAATGAAGAATGGATTATTTGCTCTATTTTTGTGGATTTTTGTAGAGCAATTGCGCTAGAATGGCGGCTGCACTGAGAACCGCAAGGTTTTGAGGTGTTAGCCCCTCGAAATATCGCGCTGGCCACAGCCAGTCCGATGTTTCTTCCTCGTGTTGACCCCTGCCGCTTAGCCGCAGGGGTGTTTTTTTATGCCGCTGCGCATGTGGTATTCACATCGACTGATCTTCCGCTTGCACCTATCATAATTAAAACCGCATGAGCTTTATCAAGCGCCGTTGGCCCGGCCTGGTTTAGCGTATCGACAAGGTTTTCCAATAAATCATTATGAATCCGTCCGGGGATGGCGATGCCCGCCTGGGCCGCGCCGGCAGAACCAAAGGGAACGACATGAAATCACTGCGCAGCCGTCTGATAGCGCTCAACGCCTTGCTGATGGCGTTGTTCGGCCTGGTCCTGGTGACCATAGTTTTCACGCAGATGCGATCAGAAATCCTGGAGGGGCTGGATAACGAATTCGCCGCCAGCCTGAAGGGGCAGAGCTCGGTGGTGACCACCTGGCTGGGAGAGAAGAAACAGCAGATCGTCGCCCAGACCGCGGTGGCCGGCGAGGCCGACGCGCTGCGCTTCCTCAAGGTGGGCACCAAGGCCGGCGGCTTCAACGTCAACTACGCCGGCTACGCCGACGGCCGCACGCTGTTCTCCGACGACTGGGTGGCCCCGGCCGACTACAAGGTGGCCGACCGCGACTGGTACAAGCAGGCCCAGGCCGCCGGCCAGCCCATCGTCACCGACCCCTATGTCGACGAGGCCACCAAGAAGCTGACCGTCACCATCGCCGCGCCGTTCAATCACAACGGCGCCTTCGCCGGCGTGGTCGGCGGCGACGTGATGGTGGACGCGCTGGTGAAGTCGGTGCTGTCGCTGAAGGTGCGCGGCAACGGCTATGCCTTCATCGTCGACAAGAAGGGCACCGTCATCGCCCACCCGCAGGCCGACCTGACGCTGAAGCCGATCACCAGCGTAGTGCCGGCGCTGAGCGCCGACAAGCTGGCGCAGCTGGTGCAGAACGACAAGGCCTCCGATGTCGACATCGGAGGCAAGAGCATGCTGATTTCCGCCCAGGCGATCCCCGGCACCAGCTGGGTGCTGGCGCTGGTGGCCGACCGCGACGAGATCCTGGCGCCGCTGCACACCCTGCTGTACACGATAGGCGGGCTGACGCTGCTGGTGTTCGCGCTGATGATCCCGTTCGCCAGCCTGGTGATAGGCAAGATGCTGGCCGGCCTCACGCGGCTGAAGGCGGCGATGGAGGACATCGCCCGCGGCCAGGGCGACCTGACCCTCAGGCTGAAGGACGACGGCCAGGACGAAATCGCCGCCACCGCGCGCGCGTTCAATACCTTCGTCGCCCAGCTGGGCCACCTGTTCCGCGGCCTGAAGGGCGACGCCGCCGGCGTGGTCGGCGGCGTGCAGGACGCCAGCCAGCTGGTGGCCGACGTCGCGCAAAGCTCGCGCCACATTTCCGACGTGTCCTCGTCCAACGCCGCCACGCTGGAGCAGATCACCGTTTCCATCTCCCACATCGCCGACAGCGCGCGCCAGGCCGATGAGCTGGCCAGCGCCACCGGCCACAACCTGGCCTCCAGCGCCGACAATATGCAGCGCCTGTCGTCCGGCATGGAAAACACCGTGCAGTCGGTGCGCGGCCTGGAAGAGATGCTGTCTTCGCTGGACAAGCGCTCGCAGGAAATCTCCGGCATCACCAACGTGATCCGCGATATCGCCGACCAGACCAATCTGCTGGCCTTGAACGCGGCGATCGAGGCGGCGCGCGCCGGAGAACAGGGCCGCGGCTTCGCGGTAGTGGCCGACGAAGTGCGCAAGCTGGCCGAGCGCACCGCCCAGGCGACGCTGGAAATCTCCAATATGGTGGGCGCGATCCGCGAGGAAACCGGCCGCGCCGTGGGCGACGTCAACTCCACGGTGCAGGCGGTGGACGAAGGCGTCGGCCTGACCCGCGAGGCGGTGGACAATATCGCAGCCATCCGCGCGTCCATGCTGGAGGTGGTGGCCAAGATGAGCGAAATCTCCAATTCCACCCAGGAGCAGCACAAGGCCACCACGCTGATCGCGCAAAGCTCGGAAGCGATCAACGGCCACGTGCTGGAAAACGACGATGTGCTGCAGAACGTCAGCAGCACCTTGCAGGGCCTGGCCGGCAACGCCGGCAAGATGGACGCCGAGTTCAATAAGTTCCGCCTGTAGCGCGGCTGCCGCGTCCGCCAGCGCCGCCTTGCCAGGCGGCGTTTTTGCGTCGATTATCCGAACAAGTTCTTTGCGGGAAAAACCGATGCCGCCCCTGTCCGCCGATACCCTGCGCGCCGCCCGCCTGTTGGCCGAAGGCGAGCTCGCCGCCGCCTTGCAGGCCGCGCAGCAAGGCCTGCAGGCCGAACCCGCCAACGCGCCGCTGTGGAATTTGCTGGGCGTCTGCGCCGTCCGGCTGGATCAGCCGCAACTGGCCGAGCAATGCTGGCGCCAGGCGCTGCAGCATGACGCGGCCACGCCGGACGCGCATTACAACCTGGGCTGCCTGCAGGCGGAGCGCGGCCACGCGGCCGAAGCCGAGGCGCACTACCGCGCGGAGCTGGCCCGCGACGCCGGCCATGCCTCCAGCCTGGGCAATCTGGGCACGCTGCTGCTGGAGCAGGGGCGGGCGGCGGAAGCAGAAGCCTGTTTCCGCCAGGCGCTGGCGCTGCGGCCGCAGTCGGCGCTGGCGCACTACAACCTGGGCCGGCTGCTGCGCCAGCTGGAGCGCCGCGAGGAGGCCGCCGACTATCTGCGGCGCGGCCTGGCGCTGGAGCCGGACGACGCCGAGGCGCAGCAGCTGCTGGGCCAGCTGCTGGTGGAGCTGGGCCGCGCCGACGAGGCCGAGGCGCTGCTGCGCGCCGCGCTGCGGCGACAGCCGAACCATGTGGCGGCGCTGAACAATCTTGGCCTGCTGCTGATGGAGCGGCGGCGCTGGGCCGAGGCGGAGGACTGCCTGCGCCGGGCGCATGCGCTGCAGCCGGACGCGGTGCTGGGCAATCTGGCGGCGCTGCTGTCGGCCACCAGCCGGCCGGCCGAGGCCGAAGCCCTGCTGCGCGCCGCGTTGCTGGCAGCGCCCGGTAATGTCGACTGGCTATGCCTGTTGGGAGTGGCGCAGCTGGAGCAAGGGCGCGGCGCGGAGGCGGAGCGCGCCTGGCGCAGCGGCCTCGCGCTGTCGCCGCGGCACCGCCGGCTGCGGCAAAACCTGGGCTACTTGCAATTGGCGCGCGGCGAGTATCAGGCCGGCTGGCGAAACCACGAGGCCAGGCTGCAGTCCGGCCACTATCCGCAGCCGGGTTCGCCGCGTTGGCAGGGCGAGGCGCTGGCGGGCAGGCATCTGCTGCTGGTGTTCGAGCAAGGCTACGGCGACGCCATCCAGTTTTTCCGCTACCTGCCGCTGCTGCGCCAGCTCGGGCCGGCCCGCCTGACGCTGATGTGCCGCGAGGCGCTGCTGCCGCTGTTCGCCGCCCAGGGCCTGGCCGACGCTTGCCTGCCTATCCGCCGGGTGAACCCCGACTTTCCGCCGCACGACTGCCATGTGTTTTCGATGAGCCTGCCCGGCCTGCTGCAGGCCGAGCCGCTGTCGCTGCCCAGCTATCTGCGGGCCGATCCCGCGCTGGCCGAGGACTGGGGCCGGCGCCTGCCGCGCGGCGGGCGCAGGATAGGCTTGCTGTGGCGCGGCCATGCCGCCCATCCGTTCGACCATTGCCGTTCGCTGCCGGGGCCTGAGCGATTGGAGGCGCTGTGCCGGCGCGACGCCGTCTGGATCAGCGTGCAGCCGGACCCTACCCCGGAAGAGAAGGAATGGGCCGGCCGGCACGGCGCGCTGGAGCTGGGGTCGGGGTTGAGCGATTTCGCCGCCAGCGCCGCGCTGCTGACGCAGCTGGACCTGCTGATCGCGGTGGACACCGCGATGGCCCATCTGGCTGGCGCGCTGGGGGTGCCGTGCCGGCTGCTGCTGTCCTGCGAGCACACCGACTGGCGCTGGGGCGAGCAGGGAGACGCCACGCCGTGGTACCCGTCGCTGCGGCTGGTTCGCCAGCGCCGCGGCGAGGACTGGGCGGCGGCCATCGCCCGGCTGGACGTCGGCTAGGCCGCCGCCGCGCTCATAGCCATTTGCCCGGATTCATCAAGCCGTCCGGGTCCAGCGCCCGCTTGATGCCGCGCATCAATTCCAGCGCCAGCGGGTCTTTGTAGCGGACCAGCCAGTCCTTCTTCAATTGGCCGACGCCGTGTTCGGCCGCCAGCGTGCCGTCCAGCCGGTAGACGTGGTCGTAGACGATGGCGTTGACCGCCGGCTCGTCGTCGAACAGCTCGGCATTGCCGGGGCGGGTGTAGCTGACGTTGTAATGCAGATTGCCGTCGCCGGCGTGGCCGAAGGCGACGATGCGCACGCCGGGGAAGGCCCGCTCCAGATCCGCCGCGCAGTCGCGCACCAGCCGCGGCAGCGCCGAGGTCGGCACCGCGATGTCGTGCTTGATGCTGGGACCGTCCTTGCGCTGGCTTTCAGATATCTCCTCGCGCAGCGTCCACAGCTTGCGCCGTTCGGTTTCGTTTTGCGCCACTACGCCGTCCAGCATGTGCTGCGCCGACAGCCATGCCACCAGCGCGTCGTTCAGCTCGGCCGGATCGCCGCCGTCGGACAGCTCGATCAGCGCCAGCCACGGCGCGGAAAACGGCATCAGACTGGGATGGTGGCGTTGCAGCACCTGCTGGCAATTGGCGTCCATCACTTCGAAGGCGGTGAGGCGGTCGCCGAAGCGGTGGCGCAGCCGGTTCAGCCAGGCTATCGCCGTCTCGATGTCTTCTACGCCGACCATCGCGGTCGCATGGGCGCTGGGCAGCGGAAACAGCTTCAGCGTGGCGGCGGTGATCAGGCCCAGCTGGCCTTCGGCGCCGATGAACAGCTGCTTCAGGTCGAGGCCGGTGGTGTCCTTGCGCAGGCCTTGCAACTGGTCCAGCACGCGGCCGTCCGGCAGCACCACTTCCAGCCCCAGCGCCAGCTCGCGCATGGTGCCGTAGCGCAGCACCGCCACGCCGCCGGCGTTGGTGGACAGGTTGCCGCCGATCTGGCAGCTGCCCTGCGAGGCCAGCGCCAGCGGAAACAGCCGGCCGGCGGCTTCGGCCGCCTGCTGGGCTTCTTGCAGCGTGACGCCGGCGTCCACGGTCAGCGTGTTGTTGTCGCCGTCCAGGGCGCGGATGGCGCGCAGCCGGCGCATGCCCACGATCAGCTGGCGGCCGCTGCCGTCCGGCGTGGCCGCGCCGCAGGTGGAGGTGTTGCCGCCTTGCGGCACGATGGCGACTTTGCGCGCGCGGCACAGCTTGACCAGCTCGGCGACTTCGGCGGTGGAGCCCGGCAGCGCCACCGCCAGCGGCGCGCCCTGGTAGCGGCGGCGCCAGTCCAGCGTGAACGGCGCGGTGTCGGCGGCGGCGGTCAGGATGTATTGCGGGCCGATGATGGCGGCCAGTTGCTGCAGGAAGTCGTTCATGCGGATTCCAGAAAGCTTTCGTCGACGGCGGCGTACAGCGCGGCCGGCGCGCCGCTGACGGCCGCCCAGTAGCGGTCGCCGTACGACCAGTGCCACCACTCGGACGGATAATTGACGAAGCCGGCGTCGCGCATCGCCAGGATCAGTATGCGCCGGTTGGCGCGGGCTTGCGCGCAGAGGCCCGGGCTGTCGGTGTAGCAGGCGCCGCGGGATTCCTCGGCGTCGGCGTTGAACGGGCAGCCCATGTCCAGCTCCGCGCCGGCCGCGTCGATCAAGGTCACATCCAGCGCGGCGCCGGTCGGGTGGGGCGCCACCGCCGGCGGCGCGACGTAAAGGCTGGCCTCGCGCAGCAAGGCCGCCTCGTCCAGTTCCGGCTGCAGACCACGCAAGCGGACCAGATGCTCGTCGTAGGAGCGGCGCTGGCGCGCCAGCGGCCGGTAGGCTTCCTTGACGTACAGGCGCAGGCCGTCCGGCAAGCGTCCGGCGGCGTCGCGCAGCCGTTCCGCCACCGCCTGCCTGGCTTTCAGGAAATGGGGGCTGCGGCTGGAGATCTGGCTGCGGCTCCGGTCCACCGCCCAGTCCGGATAAGCGGCCAGGTCGACGAAGGGCTCGGCATGGCCGGCCACGGGAATGTCCAGCAAGGACGGATCGGCTAGCGTCAGCATTTTGTCCATCGGTTTCAGAACGGTCCGTCGCTGTCGCGCAGCTTGTCCGGCAGACCGTCGTGGCCGCCGTCCGGCCGCGCTGGCGCGGCGGCCCAGTGCAGCTTGCCGATGGCGGCGTTGCGCGCCGGGTGGCGCGGATAGTGGACCTGGTTGTCGGCGCGGGTGGCGTCGCCGACCACCAGTAGGCGGACGGCTTGCTCGGTGTTGTTGATCACGGTGTGGGCCTGGCCGTCTCCTGCCTTGAAGCCGACCGAATCGCCCGGCTGCAGCCGGTGCAGCGCGCCGTCCAGCCATAGGTCGGGCTCGCCTTCCAGCACGTGGATGAATTCGTCCTCGGTGCTTTCGGCATGGGGCCAGCTGGTGCGCTGGCCGGGTTCCAGCCGCTCGTGGTGGATGCCCAGCCGGGCAAAGCCGAAATGGCGGCCCAGCGGCGCGCCGCGGGCCAGGTCCTCCTGGCTGTCCGGATAACGGCTGGGTTCGGTTTTTTCCAATTCTCGCCAATGGCGGATACAAGAGGGTCGGCTCATCTGGGGGCTCTCTATTTCTCTGTGTTTGTCCAATCGCCGCGGCGCAGGTCTATCGCCTGCTGGCGCCGCGCGCCTTATTCCGGAATGTCCGGAGACATCAGCTCGTCCGGATGCTGCCAGCCCGGCTGGGCGGCGATGCGGGCCAGCCAGGCCTGGACATGGGGCCAGTCGGCGATGGCCAGGCCGGTGTCGGCCAGCCACCACAGGTAGCCGCAGAGCGACACGTCGGCGATGCTGATCTGGTCGCCGGCTAGGTAGCGGCGCTCGGCCAGCTCGGTTTCCAGCACCGCCAGATCGGCGCGCAGCCGCGTTTCCAGCCAGGCTTCCACCGCCGGTTCGTAGTGGGCGATCAGGCGCGAGTAGCGCAGATTGGGCAGCGACAGGCCCAGCCGGTTGGTTTCCCAGTTCAGCCATTCTCGCACGCGCTGGCGCTCGCCCAGGGCGCCGCCCAGCGCGCCGTAGCTGTCGGCCAGCCATTGCAGTATCGCGTTGGACTGGCACAGCGGCACGCCGTCGGCCACCAGCACCGGTACTTCGCCGAAGCGGCTGGCGGCGCGGAAATCTTCCAGGCGTTCGGCGCGCGGCTGCGAGATGTCGACATGGACATAGTCGTGCGAGATGTCGGCCAGCATCAGCGCCAGCCGCACCTTGTAGCTGTGGCCGGAGTAGCGGTTGCCGTACAGGATCAGATTGCTCATGGAGTGCGCTTTCAGGTGTTGGTGGAAGCCGCGCCGTTGCGGGAGCCCAGCCATGCCGCGGCGAAGGCCAGCGGCACGGAGAACAGCGCGGGATTGGCGTAGGGGAACAGCGGTTTGGCGTGGCCCAGCGCCGCCACCCACACCGCCGGGCCGCAGACGATCAGCGCCAGCGACGAAGCGATGCCCGCCGCGCCGCCCCAAACCACGCCGCGCGCGGTGAGGTCTTGCCAGCGCAAGGCCAGCAGCAGCAGCGGGAAATTGGCGGAGGCGGCGATGGCGAAGGCCAGGCCCATCATCACCGCGATGTTCAATTGCTGGAACAGCGTGGACAGAACGATGCCGAACAGGCCGAGCGCCAGCGTGGCCAGTCGCGAAACGCGCAGCTCCCGGCGCGGCTCGGCCTGGCCGCGCTTCAGCCATACCGCGTACAGATCGTGGCTGACGGCGCTGGCGCCGGCCAGCGCCAGGCCGGACACCACAGCCAGGATGGTGGCGAAGGCGACTGCGGCCACCAGCGCGCTGGCGGTTTCTCCGCCCAGCAGGCGCGCCAGGTGCAGCGCGGCCATATTGCCGCCGCCCAGCAGTTTGCCGTCGGCGCCGTGGAAGCGCGCGTCGGGTCCCACCAGCGTCATCGCGCCGTAGCCGATGACGATGTTGAGAGCGAAGAAGGCGGCCACCAGCCAGGTGGCGATGCCGACCGAGCGGCGCGCGGCGCGCGCGTCGGCCACGGTGAAGAAGCGCATCAGCACATGCGGCAGGCCGAGTAGGCCCAGGCTCAGCCCCAGGCCCAGCGACAGCATCTCCACCGGGTCGGCCAGCGCCTGGCTGGGCAGAAAGGCGGCCGCGCCGCGCAGTTTCTCCGCGGCGTCGAACAGCGCCGCCGGGCTGCCGCCGAAGCGCGCCAGCACGCCGCCGGCCAGCAGCAGCGCGCAGATGAACAGCAGGCTGGCCTTGCTGATCTGCACCCAGGTGGTGGCCAGCATGCCGCCCAGCGCCACGTAGACCATCATCAGCGCGCCCACCAGGCCGACGGCAGCGAGGTAGGGCAGGCCGAACAGCAGCTCGATCAGCTTGCCGGCGCCGACCAGCTGCACCACCAGGTAGCACAGCGTCACGGTCAGCGAGCCGGCGATGCTGACCAGGCGCACGCCGGCGTGGTCGAAGCGCTGGCTGAGCACGCCGGCCACGGTATAGCGGCCGCGCCGGCGCAGCGGCTCGGCCAGCAGCAGCAACAGCAGCGGCCAGCCCGCCAGCGTGCCCACCGCGTAGGCCAGCGAGTCGTAGCCCTGGCCCAGATACATGCCGGCGGCGCCGAGGAAGGCCGCTGCGGACAGGTAGTCGCCGGCCAGCGCCAGGCCGTTCTGCCAGGCCGGCAGGTGGCCGCCGGCGGTATAGAAATCATTAAGGGACGCGGTGCGGCGCCGCGCGGCGGCGGTGATGGCCAGCGTCAGCAGGATCAGGGCGGTGAACAGCAGCTGGGCGTGGCTCATGATGCGTCCTCATCGCGCGAGCCGCCGTGCAGCGCGGCGATCAGGCAGAACAGCAACAGCAGCGCCAGCGCCAGCAGAATGGAAACCGGCAGGCCGGCCAGCCGGCAGGCCAGCCAGCCGGGGCGCGCGGCCAGGATCAGGTAGTAGCCGAGACAGGCGGCGATGGTGAGGAGGACCAGCAGTCGCTGGCAGGGTGCGGGCTTCATGCGGCGGGCAATCGGGCAAAGAGTCGAGTGTAGCGCATGTCAGGCGGATGCGGCCGCTTGCCATTGCATCAGCCAGCGCGCCTCGCCGGGGCCGAAATAGTCCGGCTCGTGGCCGACGGCGGCGAAGCCCAGCCGCTGGTACAGCGCCGCGGCCGGATTGGCCGGGTCCACCGTCAGGCGGATGCTGCGCGCGCGCGGCCGCATGGCCGCCAGCGCCGCCTGCATCAAGGCCTTGCCGGTTCCGTTGCCGCGGCAGGCGGGCAGCAGCGCCAGCGACAGCAGCCACAGCTGGTCCGGCTCCTGGGACGGCGCGCCCAGCGCGTAGCCGATGGGCGCGCCGCGTTCGTCTTCGGCCAGCCAGAACCAGTCCGGCCACAGGTCCAGCGCCTGGCGGAAGAAAAAGTCCGGGTAGACGTGGCTGCCGAACACGGCTTGTTCGATGGCGAAGATGGCGTCGAGATCGGCGCGGCGGGCCTGGCGGAGTCGCATGGAGTGCTTTCGTGTTTTTGTTGGAATGCGCAGCCTAATGGAAGGCGTCCAGCCGGTAAAGTCCGGCTGAGGCGGCGCAAGGGTTTTGATATCATTGATCTTTTACTATCGAAGGGAACGCGTCCGCATTGGTTGGCGCGAAACAGCATGATGAATGTGTCTGGTTTTGGGGGAAAGTGCCGGGTTGGCAGAAAGTGGCCGGCGTACGCCGCGCTGGCGCTGGGCATGGCGGGCCATGCCGCCGCGGCGCTGGCGGCGGACGAACCGGCGACGCCGCTGTCCGCGGAGCTGAAGGATAGGTACGAGCAAATGCAGGATGATGTGCCCAATCGCGTTCCCATGCTTAGCCTGACGCCGGCCGCATCGGGCCGCGCCGGGCAAATGGAGGCGTTGGTGCGCCAGTGCATGAACGAGCAGTTGCAGAAACGCAATGATTACAGCCTGGAGCTGCAGCGCGCCGGGGCCGCGGTCTTGCTGGATATGAAAAGAATCCGCGAGGACAACGCCGTCGAAGAAAGCAGGACGATAGTGGAGAACCTGCGCGCGGCCGCGCAGCGCCATCGTTATGACATGGACGCGGTTCCCGGATGCCTGGAGGACAACCTCGGCAAGCTGAAACTGAGCAAGGCCGCGAAGAAAGACTTCATGCGCGGGGTGAGCGCCGGCATGGCCAAAAGCCGTTATCAGGCGGAAAGAATCTGGACGCTGGAGTTCGCCTTGATCGACCAGATGGCGGCGGCCACGCAATATCTGACCGCGAACAAGAACTATTGGTCGATCGACGACAGCGGCCGGATGGCGTACGCCTCTCCCCAGGTGAAGGCGCAGGCGGAGTCGATGTTGGCGGTGCTGGGCAAGCTGCGCGATCAGCAACGCGAACTGGGGCGGCAAGGCGTGGCCAACGGACTGGCCAATATGAGAAAAGCCGGCATGTGAGGCGGCATGCCCGCCGGGCGCGAAGCCGCGCCGCGCGGATAGAGACCACCGGGAGGAGCCTGATCCCATTAATCAAATCTAAATATTGAGAAAGCACACTGCGCGCTGGCCAGAATTGCCATGGTCATCAAACCTGAACATTTCCGGAGGGTTGTCATGAGCGAGTTGTCACGTCGCGAGTTTCTCAAGTTGTCGGCCGCCGGCGTCGCCGCCGGCGCCATTCCGCCCGGGCTGGCCGCGGCGATGGCGATCCGCCCCGCCGGGCGCAGCCTGTCCGCGGTCAAGCACGTGGTGGTGTTCATGCAGGAAAACCGCTCGTTCGACCACTATTTCGGCATGCTGCGCGGGGTGCGCGGCTTCGGCGACCGCAGCGCGCTGCAGCTGCGAAACGGCAGCAGCGTGTTCCGCCAGCCGCATCTGCTGTCCAGCGAGTTTCCCTTCCACCTGGACAGCAGCCGCACCAACGCGCAATACCTGACCGACCTCGACCACTCCTGGACCGGCACCCACGCCGCCTGGAACCAGGGTAAATACGATGGCTGGGTGGCGGCCAAGACCGGCCTGACCATGGGCTACTTCAACCGCGCCGACATTCCCTACCACTACGCGCTGGCCGACGCCTTCACCATCTGCGACGGCTATTTCTGTTCGCAGCAGGGGCCGACCAATCCCAACCGCCTGTACCTGTGGAGCGGCACGGTGGACGCCGCCGGCAAGAACGGCGGCCCGGTCACCGACAACAGCGAGAAGGGCTACAGCTGGACCACCTATCCGGAGCGGCTGCAGGCGGCCGGCGTCAGCTGGAAGGTGTACCAGGTGGTCGGCGACAATTTCGACGACAACGCGCTGGCCTGGTTCACCCAGTACCGCAACGCCAAGCCCGGCAATCCGCTGCACGACCGCGGCATGAGCTCGGTGCCCAAGGTCAGCGGCAATTCGGTGAAGGACCTAGTGGCGGCCATCCGCAGCGACGCGGTGAACGGCACGCTGCCGCAGGTGTCGTGGATCGTCGCGCCGCAGGATTATTCCGAACACCCCAGCGCGCCTCCGGCCGCCGGCGCCTACTTGGTGGACCAGGTGCTGCAGGCGCTGACCGCCAATCCGGATGTCTGGGCCTCCACGGTGATGCTGCTCAATTACGACGAGAACGACGGCCTGTTCGACCACGTGCCGCCGCCGGTGCCGCCGTCCGGCACCGCGGGCGAATTCGTGTCCGGCGCGCCGATCGGCCTGGGGCCGCGGGTGCCGCTGCTGGTGCTGTCGCCGTGGAGCCGCGGCGGCTACGTCTGCTCGCAGGTGTTCGACCACACCTCGGTGCTGCGCTTTCTGGAAACCTGGAGCGGGGTGCAGGAACCCAATATCTCGGCCTGGCGCCGCCAGGTGTGCGGCGATCTGACCGCGGCGCTGGATTTCGGCAGCAGCAATACCAGCCTGCCGGCTTTCCCGGACACCGCGGCGCTGCTGACCCAGGCGCAGCAAAGCAAGGGCTGGCCGGCGCCGACCGCGCCGGTGCCGGGGCAGATGCCGCAGCCGGAGGCGGGCCGCCGTCCGGCGCGCGCCTTGCCCTACCAGTGCAATGCCTACGCCAGCACCGATGTGGCCGGCGGCATGGTGTGGATACACATGCAGAACAGCGGTAGCCAGGGTGCCCATTACGCCATCTACGCCAACCAGTACCGGCTGGACGGCCCGTGGCAATATGACGTGGCCGCCGGCGGCAACATCCAGGACTACTTCCATGTGCAGACTTACGGCGGCGGCTGGTACGACCTGACCCTGTACGGCCCCAACGGCTTCCTGCGCCGCTTCGCCGGCAATATCCACAGCGCGGCCGGCGTGCTGGAGGCGGTGAGCGGCGTGTCGGTGGTGCAGGGCGTGCCGCAGCTGACCCTGCAGCTGAACAATGGCGGCAAGGTCGCGGCGACTTTCCAGGTGAGCGCCAACGGCTATGGCGGCGGGGCGCCGCAGCAGGTCAGCGTCAACGGCGGCGGCAGCCAGCTGCTGAGCTGGAACCTATCCGGCGTGTACGGCTGGTACGACTTCACCGTCACCTGCAGCAACGACACCAGTTTCATTCGCCGCCTGGTCGGCCATGTGGAAAACGGCGCCGCCAGCGTCAGCGGTTGAGCGCGGCGGCCGGGCAATAAAAAAACCCCTGTCATGTCGACAGGGGTTTTTCCGTTGGACGGACGATTACTCGACGCGAACCTGTACGGCTTGCAGGCCTTTCTGGCCTTTTTCAACCACGAAGGAAACGGTCTGGCCTTCCTTCAGGCTTTTGAAACCATCGCTTTCGATAGCTTTGAAATGCACGAACAGGTCGTCACCGCCACCTTGAGGGGTGATGAAGCCGAAGCCTTTTTCATCGTTGAACCACTTTACGGTGCCGGATTGGCGATTAGACATGGGATATCTCCAGGAAACGGGTGTTTTCAGTGCGGTATGGCTCAGGTCGGCAAAGGCCGGCCGATCATGCACCTTAGCCCATCATAAGCGAATTCTCGCGTTTGTGGCTGATTAGTCGCTCAGCGCGGCATCGGCAATGCCGGCCTCGTGGCGGGAAGCCCCTGCTTTGATTGGGGAATTTTGCGGAAAGGGTATGCCGCGGACGTACAGTCGCTGTACGAAATGCCAGGCCGTCTAGCCTGGCGCGCGTGGCTTGGCGGCGTGATGGATGCCGGTTTGCGCCAATGAAAATGCCGCCCGCCGGCGGCGGACGGCATCTGGCGGCGGCGCTTACCACATCACCTTGACCCGGTTCTCACCCAGCCAGTCGGACAGCGCCAGCAGCAGCCCGTCGTCCAGCCGCACCCCCCATTCCGGCGGCAGCATCAGGTCGCCTTTGGCCTCGCCGTTATTGTAATGCAGCCGCACCGGGCAGCCGGCGTCCTGGCTCTTGAACGGGTGCAGCTCGGACTTGAGGCGGGCGACGTCCACCTGCCCGGACAGCTGCAGCGCCAGGCTGCGGGCGTAGCGGCTGCGCGCTTCGCCCAGGCTGTACAGCTTGTCGACGATGATGCGCAGGCGGCCGGCGCCGGCGAAGCTGTCCTCGCTGACCTTGCCTTCCACCACCAGCACCACGTCTTCCTTCAGCTTGTCGCGGTTGGTCTCGAAGCTTTCGGCGAACAGGCTGACCTCCAGCTTGGTGCTGCCGTCGTCCAGCTCGACGAAGGCCATTTTGCCGCGGTTGCCCACCTTGACGCGGATGCCGGTGACGAAGCCGGCCAGCAGCTGCGGCGACTTGTTGGGTATCAGCCGCGACAGCGGCGTCTTGATGAAGGCGCGCACTTCTTTTTCGTAGGCGGAGAACGGGTGGCCGGACAGGTAGAAGCCGATGGCCAGCTTTTCCTCGGCCAGCTTCACCGCGTCGCTCCACGGCCGGGTGGCCACCATTTCCACCGCCGGCGCGACGTCGTCGCCGAACATGTCGAACAGGCCGCCCTGGTTGGCGTTGGCGTGCTCCTGCTCCGCCGCCTCCATCGCCAGGCCGACGTTGGCGAACAACAGCGCGCGGTTGGGTTCGATGGAGTCGAAGGCGCCGGCGCGGATCAGCGCCTCGATCACCCGCTTGTTGACCAGCTTCTTGTCGGTGCGCTTGCAGAAGTCGAACAGGTTGGCGAACGGGCCGCCGGCCTCGCGCATCGCGACGATGTGGTCCACCGCCGATTCGCCGCTGCCCTTCACCGCGCCCAGCGCGTAGCGGATTTCCTTGCGGCTGACCGGCACGAAGCGGTAGTGGCTGTGGTTGACGTCCGGCGGCAGGAACACCAGGCCGTTCTTGTGGTCGGTGGCGTCGTCGTAGAAAATCTTCAGCTGGTCGGTGTTGTCCAGTTCGGTTGACATGGTCGCCGCCATGTAGGCGGCGCAGTGGTGCGCCTTCAGCCAGGCGGTGTGGTAGGCCACCAGCGCGTAGGCGGCGGCGTGCGACTTGTTGAAGCCGTAGCCGGCGAATTTCTCCATGTAGTCGAAGATTTCGTTGGCCTTGGCTTCCGGGATGTCCTGCTTGCCGGCGCCTTCGACGAACATGGCGCGCTGCGCCACCATCTCCTCGACCTTCTTCTTGCCCATCGCGCGGCGCAGCAAGTCGGCGCCGCCCAGGCTGTAGCCGCCGATCACCTGCGCCGACTGCATCACCTGTTCCTGGTACACCATGATGCCGTAGGTGGGCGCCAGCACCGGCTCCAGCAGCGGGTGCAGGTATTCGAACTTGGCGCCGTGCATCCGCTGGATGAAGTCGGGGATCAGGTCCATCGGGCCGGGGCGGTACAAGGCCACGAAGGCGATAATTTCCTCGAACTTGCTCGGTTTGGCCTCCATCAGCATCTTTTTCATGCCGCTGGACTCGAACTGGAACACGCCGGTGGTGTTGGCGCTGGCGAACACCTTGTAGGCGTCGCGGTCGTCCAGCGGCAGGTGGGCGACATCGACGTCCTCGCCGCTGACCTGTTTGATGTACTTCTGCGCCAGCTCGATGATGGTGAGGTTGCGCAGGCCCAGGAAGTCGAACTTCACCAGGCCGATCTGCTCGACGTCGTCCTTGTCGAACTGGGAAACCGGAGAGGCGCCTTCGCCGCTGGCGATGTAGAGCGGGCAGAAGTCGGTCAGCCTGCCCGGCGCGATCAGCACGCCGCCGGCGTGCATGCCGATGCCGCGCGTCAGGTCTTCCAGCTTCATCGCCAGTTCGATCAGCTCGCCGGCGCCTTCGTTTTCGATGATCTCGCCGATTTGCGCTTCCATCTCCATCGCCTTGGTCAGCGACAGCGGCTTGTTGGCCTCCAGCGGAATCAGCTTGGACAGGCGGTCGCACAGGCCGAAGGGCAGGTCCAGCACCCGGCCGACGTCGCGGATCACCGATTTGGACGACATGGTGCCGAAGGTGGCGATCTGGCTGACTGCCTCCTCGCCGTATTTCCGCCGGGTATATTCGATCACCCGCCAGCGGTTTTCCTGGCAGAAGTCGACGTCGAAGTCGGGCATCGACACCCGCTCCGGATTGAGGAAGCGCTCGAACAGCAGCGCGTATTTCAGCGGATCCAGGTCGGTGATCGACAGGCTGTAGGCCACCAAGGAGCCGGCGCCGGAACCCCGGCCCGGGCCTACCGGGCAGCCGTTGGCCTTGCCCCACTGGATGAAGTCCGCCACGATCAGGAAGTAGCCGGGGAAGCCCATCTGGATGATGGTGTCGCACTCGAATTTCAGCCGCTCGTCGTACTCGGGGCGCCTTTCCCGGCGTACTGCCTCGTCCGGGTACAGCTGCGCCAGCCGCGCCTCCAGCCCGCGCTTGGCCTCGTGCACCAGGAAGTCGTCCAGCGACATGCCGTCCGGCGTCGGGAACAGCGGCAGGTAGTTCTTGCCCAGCACCACGCTGATATTGCAGCGCTTGGCGATTTCCACGGTGTTGGCCAGCGCTTCCGGAATGTCGGCGAAACGCGCCAGCATTTCATCGGCGCTGAGAAAGTATTGGCACTCGCTGAAGGCGCGCGGCCGGCGCTTGTCGCCCAGCGTGTAGCCTTCGGCGATGCAGACCCGCGCTTCGTGCGCCTTGAAATCGTCCGGATCCATGAACTGGATCGGGTGGGTGGCCACCACCGGCAGGCCCATTTCGCCGGCCAGCCACAGCGTGGCCTGCACCACGTTTTCCACCTGGGCGCTGTCCACGCGCTGCACTTCCAGATAGAACGAGCCCGGGAACAGTTTTTCCCAGTAGGCGGCGCGGCGTTGCGCTTCTTCGCGCTGCGCCATCGCCAGCGCCATGCCGACATCGCCGAGATGGGCGCCGGACAGGCACAAGAGGTTGCTGTTGTCGCCGGACTCCAGCCAGGCGCGCTTGATCTCGGCGCGGCCGCGGTACTGGTTGTGGCTGAAGGCCTCGGTCAGCAGTTCGCACAGCCGGCGGTAGCCCTCGCGGTTCTTGGCGGTGAGCAGCAGCCGGTACGGCTTGTCGCGGTCTTCCTCGTTTTCCAGCCAGATGTCGGCCGAGACGATGGGCTTGATGCCCTTGTTGCGGCAGCTCTTGTAGAACTTGACCATGCCGAACAGGTTCATCAGGTCGGACATGCCCAAGGCGGGCATGCCGTCCTTGACGGCGCGCTTCACCGCGTCGTCGAGGCGGACGACGCCGTCGGTGATGGAAAACTCCGAATGGAGGCGAAGATGGACAAAGCGGGGTGCGTTCATCCCGGCATTTTACCGGCTGGCGCTGTGGCAAACCAGTTGAATCGCCGACGCCGTGCGGCTGGTGTTCGGCACGCCATGCACATTAGAATGATGGCATCATGGTATTAATGACGGTGCGAGAACCAGATGGAGTTCAATGTGCAGCAATTGGAGCGGACGAATCTGTATCAACTGCTGGTGGGGTGCGTGCTGCCCCGTCCTATCGCCTGGGTCAGCACCCAGGACCTGAAGGGCGTTTGCAACCTGGCGCCGTTTTCATTTTTCAATGTGATGAGCATCAACCCGCCGTTGCTGGGGATCAGCATACTCAAGCAGGCTTCGGAGCGCGACAAGGATACGCTGGCCAATATCCGCCTGACCGGCGAGCTGGTGGTCAACATCGTCAGCCAGGCGCTGGCCGAGGCGATGAATGTCAGCTGCGGCGGCTATCCGGCCGATGTCGACGAGTTCGAGCTGGCCAGCGTGGCCAAGGTGGACAGCGTCACGGTGAAGCCGCCGGGCGTGGCCGAGGCGCCGGTGCGGCTGGAGTGCACGCTGCACCAGTGCCTGACCTTCGGCCACGGCACCGGTGCCGGCAATCTGGTGCTGGCGGAAGTGCGCCACATCCATGTGGCGGACAGGGTATGGAATGAGGGCGCGATAGACGATGTCGCGCTGCAGGCGGTGGGCAAGCTGGGTGGCGACCGCTACAGCCTGGGTCAGCCGGCCTTCAGCCTGACCCGGCCCTGAGCGGTTTTACAGCGCCGTCTGGGTCTGGGCGGACAGCGCGTCCAGCAGCGCGTAGCGGCGCTGGTATTCGGCGCGTTTCTTGCTGGCGATATCCGCCATGGCCTTGCGCGCCAGCGTCAGCGGGATGCGGAAGAAGCGCCCGCCTTCCATCGGCTCCGCGTCCAGCGTTTCCCAGAAGCTGTCGTAGTCGGCGAAGAAGTTGCGGCGGTAGCGCCAGGAACTGTAGATATGCTCGGCCTTGCCGACAGCCAGGATTTCGTCGGCGCCGATCTTGCGCGCCAGCGCCGTCAGCGCTTCCATCGCCAGCCGCTTGGGAAACAGGCCATGGGCGAGCTTGGTGGCGAGCTGCACGCTTTCGGCGCCGTGCGGCTTGGTCGGGCCTTGCAGCCCGCCCACCATCACCACCAAGTCTTCGCCGCGTCGGGTCAGGGTGAAGGTGAGGGTGGCCAGCGCCACGCGCTCGGCATTGCACACCTGCAGCGACATTTCACCTTCCTTGTCGAAAGTGTGCTGCTGCGTCAGCAGCACGTGCAGCGCGCCGTCGTTCTTGCCGGTCAGGGCGGCCAGCGCTACCGGCTGATTGGACAGCAGCAGGCCGCGCGCCGGCTCGCAGAAGCGCTGCTCCAACAACTGGTAATGCGCTTGCAGCGCCTGCAGCTTGCCGCGCGCGTTCAGCGAGCGGTACAGATAGGGGCGGTGCAGCTTGCAGGCCAGGCGCGGGTTGCGCCGCAGATAGGTCAGCAGGGCCTGCGAGCGGAAGGTTTCCAGCCAGCGCAGGGTCCAGGGCAGCGTCAGCATGCCGCGGAGGACGAACTTGAAGCGGTTCTTGCCCTCGTCAAAGCCATCTCTTTGGGAGAATTCCCCGCTAGCCAGCGACCAGAACAGATCCACCGAATTGATTACAGTCATGTGGAACCTCATCCTTAAGGTCGTAAGGATAAGTTAAATCCGCATATAAATTTGTTAATTGTTGTGTAGTCTAGTGTGACTGTATGTGACGCCTGACCATTTTGTCATGATGGTCTGTGCGGTTTTATCCCGTGGCTGCGGGAACGCGCCGGCCGCGCCTGCCCGGCGAGGCGGGTTCAGCCTGCCGGGGGCTCTTTCGGCCGCATCGAGTGCAGCGCGCTTTTCTGCATTTCCAGCGTCTTGATCTGCATCGACAGCACGCCCAGATTCATCGTCATCCAGCCTTCCACCACCTTGAGTTCGGCCAGCTTGCGGTCGATCTCCTCTTCCGACATCGGCGGCAGGAAAGCCTGCATGCCGGGCGGGGTGGCTTGCTGCCAAAATTGGCGGAACAGGGCGAACGGATCGTTGTCTTGGCTCATGGCGGTTTCCTGGCAAAAAAAACGGGCAAGCGACGCTTGCCCGTTCAGTATAAGCCTGGATGGCTCAGCCGACGATCAGCACTGGGCGTCCACCGACGCCAGCGCCACCATGTTGACGATGCGGCGCACCGAGGCGATAGGCGTGAGGATGTGCACCGGCTTGGCCATGCCCATCAGGATCGGGCCGATGGTCACGCCGTCGGACGCCGACACGCGCAGCAGGTTGTAGCTGATGTTGGCGGCTTCCACGTTCGGCATGATCAACAGGTTGGCCGAGCCCTTCAGCGTGGAGTCCGGCAGCGCCTGCTGGCGGATGCTTTCCACCAGCGCGGCGTCGCCCTGCATCTCGCCGTCGATTTCCAGTTCCGGCTGCGCTTCGCGGATCAGGTCGAAGGCGGCGCGCATCTTCTGCGCCGACGGCGTGTTCAGCGCGCCGAAGCTGGAGTTGGACAGCAGCGCGGCCTTCGGCTGGATGCCGAAGCGCTTGATCGACTCGGACGCCATCTTGGTGATGGAGGCCAGCTGTTCCGCGCTCGGCTCGGCGTTGACGTAGGTGTCGGTGATGAAGATGTTGCCGGTCGGCAGGATCAGCGCGTTCATCGCGCCGGCCACCTTGTCTTCGTTGGCGTAGCCGAGCACGTTCTCCAGAATGTCGAAGTGCTGGCGGTACGGGCCGTAGGTGCCGCAGATCAGCGCGTCGGCGTCGCCGCGGCGCACCATCATCGCGCCGATCAGCGTGGTGTTGCCGATCACGCGGCGGCGCGCCTGCTCCTGCGACACGCCCTTGCGCTTCGTCAGCTGGTAGTAGTCTTTCCAGTACTCGGTGAAGCGCGGGTCGGATTCGTTGTTGACCAGCTCGAAGTCGACGCCCGGGCGCATCTTCAGGCCCAGTTTCTCGATGCGCTTCTCGATCACGCTGGGGCGGCCCACCAGGATCGGCTTGGCCAGGCCTTGGGTGACGATCTCCTGGGTGGCGTGCAGCACGCGCTCGTCTTCGCCCTCGGTCAGGACCACGCGCTTCGGGTCTTTCTTGGCCTGGGAGAACACCGGCTTCATGAACAGGTTGGTCTTGTAGACGAACTGCGCCAGCTGGTCGGCGTAGGCGTCGAAGTCCTGGATCGGGCGGGTGGCGACGCCGGACTCCATCGCGGCCTTGGCCACGGCCGGGGCGATCTTGACGATCAGGCGCGGGTCGAACGGCTTCGGAATCACGTATTCCGGGCCGAAGGACAGCTCCTGGTCGCCGTAGGCGGTGGCGACCACGTCGTTCTGTTCGGCCATCGCCAGGTCGGCGATCGCGCGCACGGTGGCCAGCTTCATCTCTTCATTGATGGTGGTGGCGCCCACGTCCAGCGCGCCGCGGAAGATGAAGGGGAAGCACAGCACGTTGTTGACCTGGTTCGGGAAGTCCGAACGGCCGGTGCCGATGATGGCGTCCGGACGCACTTCCTTCACCAGCGGCGGCAGGATTTCCGGTTCCGGATTGGCCATCGCCAGGATCAACGGGTCGCGGGCCATGGACTTGACCATGTCTTGCGACACCAGGCGCGGGCCGGACAGGCCCATGAAGATGTCGGAGCCGACCATCGCGTCGGCCAGCTTGCGCCAGCCGTTGTCCTTGATGGCGTAGCGCAGCTTGGACTCGTCCAGCTTCTCGTCGCGGCCGACGAAGACCACGCCCTTGGAGTCGCAGATGGTGATGTTTTCGCGCTTCACGCCCAGTGCCACCAGCAGGTCCAGGCAGGCGATGGCGGCGGCGCCGGCGCCGGAGGCCACCACGCGCACTTCGCCGATTTCCTTCTTCACCAGGCGCAGGCCGTTCAGGACGGCGGCGGCGGCGACGATGGCGGTGCCGTGCTGGTCGTCGTGGAACACCGGAATGCCCATGCGCTCGCGGCACTTCTTCTCGATGTAGAAGCACTCCGGCGCCTTGATGTCTTCCAGGTTGATGCCGCCGAAGGTCGGCTCCAGCGAGCAGATGATGTCCACCAGCTTGTCAGGGTCCAGCTCGTTGACTTCGATGTCGAACACATCGATGCCGGCGAATTTCTTGAACAGCACGCCCTTGCCTTCCATCACCGGCTTGCTGGCCAGCGCGCCGATGTTGCCCAGGCCCAGCACCGCGGTGCCGTTGGAGATCACCGCCACCAGGTTGCCGCGGGCGGTGTACTTGTAGGCGTTGAGCGGGTCTTCGACGATGGCGTCGCAGGGAGCGGCCACGCCGGGGGAGTAGGCCAGCGCCAGATCGCGCTGGGTGGTCAGCGGCTTGGTCGGCGCGACCTGGATCTTACCCGGGGTTGGGAACTGGTGAAATTCCAGCGCGCTTTGGCGCAGTTGCTCGTCCATTCGCAGGCTCCTGATTGAGAGATGTTCTTTTGTTGGATGTAAGGGAGATTTAGCCTCGCATTATAAGACTTAAGCCAGATGCGGGCTATGCCGTGTCAGACAAAAAACGCGATGGGCGAGCCCATCGCGTCGGCATGTTTTCTATGCTGGGATTTCAATTCATCATGCCCAGCGCCCGCGGCAGCCACAGCGAGATTTCCGGGATGAATGTGACCGCCAGCAGGAAGCCCAGCATGGTCAGCAGCCACGGCCACACCGCCACCGTCAATTCGGTGATCCCCATCTTGGTGATCCCCGACGCCACGTAAAGGTTCAATCCCACCGGCGGGTGGCACATGCCCACTTCCATGTTCACCGCGATCAGGATGCCGAAGTGCACCGGGTTGACCCCCAGCTTCACCGCCACCGGGTACAGGATGGGCGCCATGATCAGCACGATGGCCGACGGGTCCATGAAGTTGCCCGCCGCCAGCAGCAGGATGTTGGTCAGCAGCAGGAAGGCGACGACGCCGAAGCCCTGGCTGGCCATCCACGCCGCCATGCTTTGCGGAATCTGCTCGGAAGCCATCAGAAAGGAGAACAGCACCGCGTTGGTGATGATGTAGAGCAGCATCGAACTCATCGACGCGGCGTTGACCAGCACCTTGGGCACGTCCTTCAGCCCCATGTCCTTGTAGACGAACACCGCGATCACGAAGGCGTACACTGCCGCCATCGCCGCCGCTTCGGTGGGGGTGAAGATGCCGGTGTAGATGCCGCCTATCACCAGCACCATCAGCAGCAGGCCCCACACGCAGTCGCGGAAGGCTTCCCAGCGCTCCTTCCAGCTGGCGCGCGGCAGGCGCGGGTAGTCGAACTTCTTCGCCCGATACCAGGTGGTGAGGCCCAAGAGCGCCGACAGGCACAGGCCGGGCAGCACGCCGGCCATGAACAGCTGGCCGACCGAGGCGGTGGACACGCTCATGCCGTTGGGGCCGGTGACGTCCATGCCGGCGGTGGCGATGCTGAACATCACCAGGTTGATCGACGGCGGGAACAGGATGCCCAGCGCGCCGGAGGTGGTGATGACGCCGGCGCCGAAGCGGGCCGGGTAGCCCTGTTTCAGCATCGCCGGCAGGATGATCGAGCCGACCGCCACCACGGTGGCTACCGAAGAGCCGGTGATGGCGGCGAACAGCGCGCACGACACCACGCCGGCGAGGCCGAGGCCGCCGTACCAGTGGCCGACCAGGGTGGTGGCGAAGCGTATCATCCGCCGCGCCACGCCGCCGTGCATCAGGAAATTGCCGGCCAGGATGAAGAACGGGATCGCCATGATCTCGAACTTCTCGATGCCGGTGAACAACTTCAGCGCGACGGAGGTGATCGGCACCTCGGTCATCGTGAACAAAAAGGTGAGTACGGTCAGGCCCAGCGAGATGGAGATCGGCATGCCGGTCAGCATCAGCGCCATCAACAGGCCGAAGATGATCAGCGCGCTCATGGCCGGCCTCCTTGCTTGTCATGCGGATGAAGATTGTCCAGCGCCGGGTCGCCTTCGATGCCGTCGACGTGGCCGTGGTCGTGTTTGGGCAGCGCGCCGGTCTTGACGAAGTTCCAGGCCACTTGCAGGAAGCGGAAGCACATCAGACTGGAGCCGGCGGGAATGGCCAGATAGACCAGCCACATCGGCGCTTCCAGGTCGGGCGAGGTCTGGTCGGTGTGGCCGATCTCCCAGACGAAGTTGCCGCCCATCACGGCCACGGTGCCGGTGAACAGCGCGCCGGCCAACAGGCCGAACACGATGAAGCGGCCGCGGGTCTTGTCCGGCAGGCGGTTGATCAGCACGTCGACGCCGACGTGGATGCCGGTGCGCACGCCGTAGGCGGCGCCGAACTTGGCCATCCAGACGAACAGGTAGACGGTGAGTTCCTGCGCCCACGACAGGTTGATGTGGGCGAGGTAGGGTTGCAGGGTGGGAATGCCCGAGCCGTAGCGGTGCAGCACCGCGACGAACGTGATCAGGGTGGCGGCCCCCATCAGACAGGCGATCATCCACTCCTCGAGGTGGTCGAGGAACTTGAGCATGACGATGTTTCCTAAGTGCGGGAAAACGGCCGGACGGCAAGCCGTCCGGCCATGGCGCTGGGCGCGCGGGCTTGCTTACTTGTTGGGGTTGAAGCCGGTTTCTTTATAGATCTGCTTGAGCAGGTCCGGGCCGATGCGGGCCGCCATCTTCTGGTGCACCGGCGCCAGCGCCTTCTTGAACGCTTCGCGCTCTTGCGGGGTGGGGACGTAAACCTTGGTCTTGCCGGACGCCTTGATCGCGGCGACGGCTTTTTCGTTTTCCTGTTTGGCGATCTGATTGGCGTAGACGGTAGCGTCCTGCACCGCACTGTCCAGCTGGCCGCGCACGTCGGCCGGCAGGCCGTCCCAGAACTTCTTGTTGACGATCAGCGCGTAGCCGAGGAAGCCGTGCTGGGTCAGCGTCAGGTTCTTCTGCACCTCGTAGGCCTTGCTGGTGTAGAGGTTGGAGGCTTCCAGCTCGGTGCCGTCCACCACGCCGGTCTGCAGCGCCTGGTATACCTCGGAGAAAGCCATCACCTGCGGCAGCGCGCCCAGCGTGCGCATTTCTTCCTCAAGCACCTTGGACGACTGGATGCGGATCTTCATGCCTTTCAGGTCGGCCGGGGATTTGATCGGCTTGTTGGCGGAGAAATTCTTGAAGCCGTTGTCCCAGTAGGCTAGGCCCTTGATGCCTTTGCTCTCCAACTTGCCCAAGAGCTGCTTGCCGATCGGGCCGTGCATCACCTTGTTGACTTCGTCGTAGCTGTCGAACAGGTAGGGCAGGTCGAACACTTCGAATTCCTTCACGCCCAGCGGGCCGAACTTGGCCAGGCTGGGAGCCAGCATCTGCACCGCGCCCAGCTGCAGCGCTTCCAGCTCTTCCTTGTCCTTGTACAACTGGCTGTTGGGGTAGACCTGCACCTTCACGCGGCCGTGGGTGCGTTGCTCGGCCAGTTTCTTGAAGTATTCGGCGGCCTTGCCCTTGGGGGTGTCCGGCGATACCACGTGGCTGAATTTGATGACGATTTCGCCGGCGGCCTGGGCGAAACCGGACAGGGTGAGGCTGGCGCAGATGGCCAGCGCGGCGTATTTGCGTTTCATGAGAGCGTCTCCAAATAGCTTTGTAGCTTTAGTTATGTATGCGAACCCCGGTTTTGCCGGTGTTATTTTGCATAAAGTAGAAGCTCTAGCCCCGCTCTGCCATTAGGGAATTCCAGCATGCCGTTTTTCACGGCGCGGGCCGGCGGGCTTGTTATCATCCGGCATCTTAACCTTGCAATGTGACGCCCATGTCCGCACCCGACTCCCGCATCCGCCGCGCGCCGCGCCTGCTGTGGCTGAGCGTCAGCCTGGCGCTGATCGCGCTGCTGCTGGCGCTGTGCAGCCTCAGCTACCTGGTGTACCGCGACTGGCGCGACGAGCAGCAGGACAATCTGATCCAGGAGGTGCTGTGGCTGGAGCAATCGCTGCGCATGCATCTGGAAGGCCACCAGGAATGGGCTGACGGCCTGGCGCGGGACATCGCCGCCGGCAAGGTGGACAGCCAGCGCTTCGCCCATCTGGCCGCGTTCTACATGCGGGAAAATCCCGAACTGCTGACGATAGAGCGGGTGGACGCGAGCAACCAGGTGCAATGGGACCAGCACGGCATCCGCCGCGACCGCCGCAGCCTGGGGCCGGCCGAGTTCGACGGCCTGTGGCGTGCGTCGCGGCTGCTGCGCTCCAGCTACGGCGCGCCTTACCAGGGCGCCGACGGCAAATACCGGTTCGACCTGGCGGTGCCGGTGGTGCGCGACGGCCAGCTGCTGGGCGGGCTGCGTTTCTCCTATCAGTTGGACGGGCTGCTTTACCACCAGGTGCCGTGGTGGATCGCCTCCAAGAACTACATCAGTATTCTCGATCTGGGCGGCAAGACGCTGGCGCAGAAATTCGACGCCGCCGAGCGGCCGGGCAATATCTCGCACCAGACCAGCTTCGACCCGCCCGGCTACGGCCTCTACCTGCGCGCGGTGGCCTACCGCAGCGGCTTGGGCCTGACCCTGCCGGTGCTCACCTGCGTGATCGTGCTGCTGTTGCTGACGCTGTGGTACGCGGTGTGGCGCATCCGCCGCCACATGCGCGAGCGCGCCACGGCGGAGCAGAAGCTGGCGCAGGAAGTGTCGCTCAGGCAGGCGATAGAGGATTCGATGAAGAGCGGCCTGGTGGCGATAGGGCTGGAAGGCGAGATCGTCCGCGTCAACCGCGCCTTCTGCGACATGCTGGGCTTCGCGCCGGAAGAGCTGGTGGGCAGCTACCCGCCGCACCCGTTCTGGCCGGCCGATCAGCACGGCGTGCTGGCCGACGCGATGGACGCGGTGCGCGACAACCGCCAACCGGAGCAGGGCTTCGAGCTGGCGCTGATGCGCAAGCGCGGCGACACGCTGGTGGTGCGGCTGTTCGCCACGCCGCTGGTGCGGGAGGACGGCAGCCAGCACGGCTGGATCGCCTCGATGTTCGACATCACCGAACGCCAGCGCCAGCGCAAGGAAATGGACGCTGCCCACCGCCGCTTCCTCACCGTGCTGAACGGCCTGGCCGCCGGCGTCTGCGTGGTGGCGGAAAGCAGCGGCCAGCTGCTGTACGCCAACCCCGGCTTCGCCGAACTATGGCTGGTGGGCGACGCCGACGCGCCGTGCTGCGTGCTGCTGCCCGGCCTGAGGGCCGGCCCGGAAAACGAGGAGTACGGCCAGGAATTCATCGTCGCCGGCGAATGCTGCCTGCTGATCCGCCGTCGCCGCATCGAATGGGTGAACGGCGAAGCGGCCTGGCTGGCGATACTCAGCGACGTGTCCGAAGACCGCCGCCGCGAGGCGCGCGAACAGGCGCAGCAAGACCGTTTCCAGAACACCGCCCGGCTGATCGCGATGGGCGAAATGGCCTCGACGCTGGCGCACGAGCTGAACCAGCCGCTCACCGCCATCCACACTTACGCCGCCGGCGTCAGCCGCCGCCTGCCGGAACAGCTGGAGCTGCCGGCCGGCGTGCGCGACGCCATCCATGCCATCGCCGAACAATCGCGGCGGGCGGCGCAAATCGTCAGCAGCATTCGCGCCTTCGTCAAAAAGCACGAGCCGCAACTGGAGCGGGTGGACCCGGCGCGGGCGGTGGCGCGGGCGCTGAGCCTGGCCGAACCGCTGGCGGCCAAGCACGGCGTCAGCCTGCAGCTGGAGCCGGACCGCCGCGCCTGCCTGCTGGACATGGACCCGGTGCTGATCGAGCAGGTGTTGCTCAACCTGATGAAAAACGCGGTGGAAGCGCTGGTGGAAGCCGACACCCCGCAGCCGTCGGTGCAGCTGCATACCTGCGTGGGCGAAGGCAAATGGCGGGTGGAGGTGGTGGACAACGGCCCCGGTCTCGCCGCCGGCATGCAGGACAACCTGTTCACGCCGTTCTACTCCACCAAGCCGGAAGGGATGGGCATAGGCCTCAACATCTGCCGTTCCATCGTGGAATTCCACCGCGGCGAATTCGGCGCGGTCAGCAGCCCGGCCGGCGGCTGCGTGTTCTGGTTCACGCTGCCGCTGGCGGGCAGGGTGGTTGAATGAAAATGCCATTGTGCTATCATGGCGCAATGGGCCGATAGCTCAGCTGGGAGAGCGCTGCGTTCGCAATGCAGAGGTCGAGGGTTCGATCCCCTTTCGGTCCACCAAGGAATATCAAGGGCTTGGCAGCGTGTGTGACGGGAAGCATAAGTTGGCCGAAACGGCCAGCTTATACTTCCCGTTTCGTCCATCCGATCGTCCTCTGTCTTGAAGTTTTTCCGCTTCTCTCCCTCACCCTCTTCTGAAAACATTGCCCGGCAAGACTTTCTTCGTTTGAAACGCTGTCCTAGGTCTTGGCCAGCTTATGGGGGCAAGTCATTGAGTTTGGCCAGCTTATGGTTCCATCTGAAAAATTAGTCTTCTTGATGTTGGCGAGGCTATGTTTTTGATAGGTAGGATTCTTCTTATGTAGGTCGTGTAAGTGTTGGAACATGGGGATTCTGAGCATTAAGCATTTATTTGTAATGAGATAAAAATATTAAATCAAATATTTAAGATGCAAAGTCTCCCTAGCTATCTATGCTTGTAGTCGTTTATCATAAATTGCAGTGCTCTCTAGATCGTTCCGATTGAGACTTTTTTTGCATACAATTTAGCGTGATTTAGAGCTAAATTCTGTTTCGGCTGTTTACTGACTTCTCTTAGGCAGGGAAGTGACTCTATTCAGTCAAGTTGATTAATTCTGAATAGATAGTTAAGTGTATTTTTGCCTGAATATATAGTAAATGATGCCTATGCTTATTGAGCATATTGGCTGAGTGAGAATGGGAGCCATAGATTGTCGCTGCTTATTAATTGGATGTGATTTTTAAAAAATCTGTATCTGAATTTTATTTAATTTAGCGATGATTTTTATTTCTTTTGGCTTCATTTAAATAGTCACTGGTTGTTGTAATAATGTCAATTTTGTGAGGAACGAATATTTTGAATGCCCCAATATATAGGAATAAGCTTGAAGTTCTGCTAAAATTGCTGGAGCAGAATACAAGTTTGGAGGTTGTTTCAAATTATTTGAAGCACAAAAAGCTTACTTTTTCTGCGCCCAGTTGGGAGCAAATGATTGAAAAAAGAATAAAGCCTGCTTTGGAAAAGCATGAATTGACAGAAGATGACTTGATTAAATTGCTGCGAGATGCGGAGGAATGTGGGCATCAGCATGTTCAGTTGTGGACTGTAGATGCGAGCGTGGCAAAGAAACTAATAGATCAGCAGTTTGTCCACTCTAGATTGACTGCAATAGGTAAAGGGCATTTAATTGATAGCCCAGATGTTTTAGATTTGCCCAGTATCCCAACTTTGACAGATGTGCGCTGGGTAATATCTGGCGAGGCTGGCACTGCCTTGGTACTGAAAGTAACAGAAACGAGATATGTTCGTAAGGTGTTGAGAGAGAGGCAGCGTGGAAATATTGTTGCAGTTTTTTATTCTGTGCTGCCAAAGCGAACAGTAAATGTTGCCAAGCTGAATAGTGATGGGGTTTTAGAGTTGAGAATTGCATCCCATACAAACTCAACAGCCTATCGCAAGTCAGTCGTTCAATTATTATTGTTATTGCAACCGTTCTTATTGGAGTCGGATAAAATTGCTTTTGATAAGATCTATAATAAGCTTGATCTTGGAGTAATTAAAGGCCGTCTTTGGAGTGAGAAAGAAAAGCTGTCTGATGTCGTAAGGTCTTCTGATCTGTCAATGCGCAATGATAATGGCAATGTTATGAAGGCATCGACAGGGAAAGAAAGTGCCAGTCTTTCAAATGATAGCGGTGTTCTTAGTTCAATAAATTCATTTATGGAGCATGATGGTTATTGTGATAGCTCGAATTTCTGGTTTGTTCGCCGGGAAAATGAGTTAGTGCCAACAAAGGATATTCATGTTCAGTTAACTGGTGAGATAAATGAATTTATTCTTACGGCAAGGTGCACGCCAGGAGACTATAATTATGTCCTCCGACAAATTAGATTACTTAATAGCTGAATTTCCCCAAGAAGAAGAGGCAATCAGTAGATTGTCAGATTTGGTTTTTCCCATCGAGCCTTATAAAGCCGTTAAGGTTTTACCGACGGCTAGGATATTTAGCCTAGTTCGCCCGCATTCTTTTGGTGCTTTTGTAGCTATTATGGATAGTTTAACTTCTAAAAAGTTAATCAGGCGGGTCATTAGAGTTGAATCTGAATCTGGTGGAGGTATTGGTCCAGATTATGACTCAATTGTAGATATTCCTGAAGAACTTGACGATTTTAGGACGGGACGGCGAGTTGTGGTGGATTTTGATAATATCAAAACATATTACGAATTCAAATAGAACTCATGGTCGACGAAAACGCCATTATTGAATTTCTGCTTTCTTTAAAAGAGATACCCTCTCATCAACAGCTGAAGATATTTCAAAAATATCTACGTTGTTTATCTGAGGATCAAAGAAGTAGAGCGGAAAATTTATTTGCCCTTTTAAATGAAGTTGGATTGCCACCTCCGAGAGCCAAGAAGATTGTTGTTTTGGTCCATGGGATCAGAACATTTGCGGCTTGGCAAGGGAAGGTAGAAAAAGCACTTGCTGAGTTTGCTGATGTAGAGGTCGTAAAACTTAAATATTTTTATTTTGATTTGCTTCGATTTATCATTCCTTTTCAAACTCGTGAAAAGCCAATTGCAAGAGTTTTAAAAGGCCTCCAGGCTGTAATGAGAGATAATGCTGATGCAGAATTAATTGTGGTGGCTCATAGCTTTGGAAGTTATATAATAAACCGTATCCTTAGAGAAAACAATCACATATCGATTTCCAAACTTTTGCTTTGTGGTTCTGTTGTTCGAGAGGACTTTGATTGGTCTTTGCTGCCAACAAAACCAAAACTCATAGTTAATGACATAGGCGTTAAAGATAAGTTGCCAGTTTTGGCAAAACTGTCTTCGTGGGGGTATGGAATTAGTGGGTCGAATGGTTTTGGATCTTATGGGATAGTTGATCGATTTCATGATGTTGGGCATAGTGGTTTTTTTGATGAGGCTAATGGAATTGTCAAGGATTATTGGCTTCCATTTATATTGGATGGGCGTATTTTAAAAACAGACTTGGATGCTAACGAGCCAACTCCGAATTGGTTATTGTCGTGTGCTAGCTCTTTCCCTCAAGGGACGTTGGTTTATGTTGCCATTATCTTCTTGTTTTTTATCGGTAGAGCTATTTTCGGATTTATGTTTTAACTGTTTTTAAATTCCAGCATTAAATTAACGGCTCGTCATTTTAAGAGCTTTGCGTTAACGCATTAATACTTTAATTTTTTCCCGCAGCTTGTTGTACTCCTCGCGCAGCGGTCCGCGTTGCAGCGATAGCCGATAAGGCCGCAGGGCCTGGGACATCCGGCGGATGCTCGGATAGTCCCCGCGGGCGACGAGGTTCCTGAAGATTCTGCCTACCCGTTCCACGTCTTCTATCTGGCGTTCGGCAGTGGCCTGTTGTTGTGACTGCTGGTGCTTGTGCGCTAGCTGTGCCAACAGTTCTGGAAACCAATATTTGGCGTAGCTACGCGTCACGCCGATGCGCTTCAGGATGCGGGAGACTGGTTCCGTGGTGTTGGGGGCATTGAGCTGCTGGCGAAGCTGTGATTCGAGAGTGGCTTTGCTCCGTTGGGCAGCAGGGTGTGGTTTGCCCTTTGCAGGGGCGGGTGAGGCGCTGCTTGGCGCCTGATCCGGCAGAGGCTGGGTGAATAGCTGGTACAGCGTCATGTCCAGCTTGCCTGCGATCTGGAGCAACTGTGGAAATGCCGGCTTCTGCTGTTTGTTGGCCCAGCCGCCGATGGCTCGGTCGCCCAGGCCCAGCATCAGCGACAGTTTCTTCTTTTCCCCTTCAGTCCAGCGTTCCGCCGCGGTTTGCAGGATGGCCATCAGCTGCGGCTGCGTGGGCATGATCCTGCCTTCAGGCGTGGCGATCATGCTTTCCAGTGAGTGGGCGCGGTGCAGGTCGGCTTCCTGGATGCTTTCTTGCGTTTGCAGGCTGGATGCCGGCGCGAGGTAACCGCAACAGTGGGTACAGCGTGCCTGGTCCGGATAGTGTGGGATCAGTTGTTGGCGCTTGCCGCACCAGGGGCACAGGTGTTGTAGCTGTCGGTGGTGCCGGGTGCACACCCGGTAGGCATCCAAGGACCAGACCAGCGGGAAGTGGCTGTCAACGCGCTGGTGCCGTTGCTCTGCCAGGCAGGCGGGGCACCAGCGTACCTCCTTGGCCAGAAAACCGGCGCCGATTTCCGGGATCACGCCTTTCCAGGCCTGGAAGGTAAGACCTTCCAGGCCCTGTACCGAGGTGAGCCGCTCTAAGGCCTGGGTAAATGCGTAGGCATAGCGGCCGATGCCGTTTACCGTTCTGGCGTCCTCCCGGTAAAACGAGATGGCTAGGCCGGAACCGTCTAGCGGCAGTACCGGCCATACCGTGTAGCGAACCAGTCGCCGTACGTCGATCTGGTGCGCATGTGCCAGCCGCACCAGATACGACAGCAGGCTTTCCGTCGCGCGGCCGCCGCCTTGCATGGGCGGCAAGACGAACAGCGCGCTTGGGTTGGGGACGTTGTGATTCCTGTCCATGATCCGCGCCCTTTCAAGGTCTCCAACCGGTTTGATCGCGAGTGGGATGGCGCTCCCCGGGTCTGCGTTTCTGTTTTGGTTTGCCATAGCGGTGGTTGTCGCCATCGCGGTAGTGATGCGACTCCTTGTAGTCCTTTTCGCCAAGCAGGCAGTGCTGGCGTAGCTCATCCATAGGGATATCCTGCAGGCGGATTTCCCCTGCCTGGGCCTCTTTCAGAATGGTCAGAATGGAGCGGTTTTCTGGAGCCAATTGCTCGACCACATCCATGTCGAGTTGATCGAGTCCATGTTCGCGGCAGTACTCGTATGCGCTATCCAACCAGGGCTTCAGGATGCCGATGCAACCTGCCGATTTGAGGTAGAAATACTCTGCTTTGTGGAGCAGGTCTGGTTGGCGGGGCAGATTCATCCATGAGATCAGTGTGCTGAGCGATGAGCAGAAGGACTCCCAGTCATCCTTGTCGGTCCTGTGGTAGTGCGGCAGCTTGATGATGCGGGTGCGCCGCACCAGCTGGGCGCTCTGCTCCTGGATGGACAGCAGATCGTAAGTGCCGACCAGGATGATGACGGCGCTGGTGCTGGCCGCCAGCGATTTGAGGATTTCGTACTGCCGACTTTGCTCCTGCGCCTTATGGCCGAGCAGGAGCTGGTTGGCCTCGTCGAGGATGATGGCGCGCACGCCGCGTTTTTTGACGGCCTTGCCGAGCGCGCTTTGCAGGCTGTTCGCCGTCGGCGCCGAGCGCCCCAGCTTGATCGGCTCATCGATCAGCATCATCTCGTCCGTGTCGAACGGCAGCGTGAGCTGGGGACTGACGCTGCTCAGTTGCTGCAGCATCCGGCTGTAAAGCTCTTTCCAGTTGAAGGTGCTGCTGCCGGCGGAAAGAATCGACAGGTGGAGCACGGGGACCATGTCGACTTGGCGCCGCATGTCTGTGGCAAACCGCTCCTGGATCCGTTGCTCCAGTTTCTTCGCGAGGGTGGACTTGCCGACGCCGGTTGGTCCGGTTAGTACCATGATGTCAGGATGCGACTTCTGCCATAGCGTGTCTTCCAGCTGTTTCAGCGCGTCGTTCAGCTTGGGGTGGTTGATCCTCCGGCTCAAAAAGTCAGCTACGTGGGCTTCGCGCATGTTCTGTTCCTGGTTTTGATTGAGCAGTGTGTTCATGTCAGAAATCTCCGAAAACCGTCAGCGTATGGTGCGATGGGAGAATCGGCGGGGGCGGGGTGGTGGGTTCTGCAACGTGTTCCTGAGTCGCCAGCTTTTTGTGCTCTTCAGCTTGGGCGGCTTCGGCGTGATGGACCTCGCGATAGAAATCGGCCTTGCGTTTGGCGTCTTCGATCCGCTTTTCAGACGTCTGTACGGTAAGCAAATGGTCTGCGAGCGCCTCGTGGCGAATGGCGTGCTCGCTCATATCCTGGTAACGAGTGCGGTCCTGGCTGCGGCAGCTCAGCCATTCGCCATTGATCTGCGCGTAGACGGTGGATAGGTCGAAGGGGTCATAGCGCACGGGAATCTTTTTGGTGGCTTGCACTTCCGGCTGGCGGAACGCATTGTTCCAGTAGTAGCGATTGTTATGCTTGATGCCGCGGCCTCCGTGGATGGCGTGTCCCTTGGCCTTGGTTTGAGGCAGGCAATGAATCAAGAAGGCCAGATCGCAGGCTATGCGCGTGTGCGCACGGGCCCCGGATGTGAAGCAGCCAGTCTCGAAGACGCGCCGGGGCGACGCTTGTAGAGAGGTGTGCTGGTTCACTTCGTAGACGTCGTTCAGCCACTTTTCGAAGTACTCTTCGACTTTCTCCTGGCTCCAGACCGCTAGTTTTCGCGGATCATGGCTGGGAGAGCAGGATCTTGGATCCCGTAGCAGTTGGGTATTGCCTCTCAGGTTGTGCCAGATCTCCTGATTCAGGACGCCGAACAGGCGTTCCATTGTGGCGCCGAAACGCGGGGCATGAGGAGGACGTGTCTTCTTGGTGATGTAGAGCGAGGCCAGGAGCGTTTCTACATGCGTGGAGGCGAAGTCCTTGCCGCCGTCCGTCACGATGGTGCTTGGCAGTCGATGATGCCTTTGCACGCATTGACGGATCAGCATCATGGTGTTGATGGACGTGGGGGTGCCGTAGCTGAAGTAGTTGGCCAGCACCATGCGAGAGTAGCCATCGATCATTGCCGAGAGCCAGAGACGTTGAGGTTTACTGTCTGGGCCCAGTTCACGGCCCATCAGGTCGATCTGGGTGTGATCGATGTGAGCGATATCGAAGGGGCACTCTCCATGAGGCGGAAAGACTGCAGCTTCGGTCCAAACCAGTTCTTTCTGGTTGTAAGCCGCTTTGCTGCCTTCCCGGATGAGCTTGACCTCATAATGGGTGCGCATCCGTTTCAACGCTTTGCGAAAAGCTTTGATACTGGGCGCCGCATCCGGCTCATCTACGTACTGTCCTAGTAGCATGGCGTAGGCCATGGACAATTTGGCGTTGCTTTGGTTGAGGTAGTGCTCCCGCAGCGCGGTATTCATCCGCTCCACGGTCACTTCCGATAAGCGAGGCGTTCGATTGCCCTTGCGCGCGGTCTGGTCGATCAGGCCGACAAAGCCGTTCCCCATGAGGTCTTTCGCCTGCTGATAGTTATGGCGGTAGCGGCGTAAGCTCCGCACCGAAGTGGCGCTCCGGCCTTCAAGCTTGTCCAGGCGCAGCTTGGCGCTCAGCAAGTCTGCGCGGCTATGATTCGACATCTTGGCGAAAGCCTGATTTTTCAGTGAGAGCTGTTCTGCTTCAGCGTCGGCCTGTAGTTCGCAGCGATCGAGCAGTCCTTGGACTGACTCCCAGGCTAGCGGGAGTATTTGCCCGGAGGAGGAGGCCAACGTGAGCTGGTCTTGCTCCTGATGTATGACCTCCCAGGATTGCCCCTTCCAGAGCAGTTTGCTGCCCGCTTCGAAGCTGATCGGATGGACTTGGCATGCGCTGCGTGCCTGTTGCTGGATCAGCAGGGCGGTGTTGTAGTCGCGATAAATCAGCGCATGACTGTGATCGCTGAGCAGGCTTACGCTCAGATCCATGTAGAGTTCATCCTCCACGATCATTTTGTAGATCGTGTCTGGAAGGGGGCGCGGCTCCGCCAGCAGGAGTTCATGCAGGCTGTAGCAGCTGCGCAGTTGGAAGAGCTGGTCGACCAGGGCGTATTCGGATGGCGATGGCTCCATGGCTTCGGCATCGAAGTAGTCGTCCAGAAACTTGAGATTGCGGATCAGCACGCCATTGTTTTCTTGGGAGGAGCGCAGGGCGTAACCCAGGCCGACCTGCGCGGCATAGGCTTGGCCCGGAGGGCTCACCCATTCCCCGTTGATCTTCCGAAAACGCTGCGGGTATTTCTTGGCCAGGCTTTGCAGCTTCGATTCCGGTTTGCATTCCACCCAACCTGTGAAGTTTTCGGATATCAGGAAGAAGTCCGGGGTGTGCATGTAGCTGATCTTGCGGGACTCGGCTGTGTAGCTGAGCTTGATCGGATCCGGCTGATCGTAGAACTCGTAGACGTCAGGGTCGCGCTCCCACAGGTAGATGGCGCCGAGTTCATTGTGGTGGCTCTCCGCCTGGATCACGCAGTTCATTTTTTTGCTGGGGAAGCGGCAGGCGACATTGCCGGCGCTGCTGCGCACGCGGCGGCTGGGGGGATGGCTTCGGACGCGTTCGATGGCCTTGCGCGCGCGGATGCCGAGTTGTTGTCGAAGGTAGAACGCTTCGAGTGCTTGCTGGTTGAACATGACGATACTCTCCGTGTGAAATCGTTCACGCGGAGCCGTGGCTGGGACGCTATCGATGCGGCAAGATGCAGGCACCTCCAGGCCGCTTGAATTCAACGCGGTCTGTTGTATGCTGCGCTTATCTAGTCGGCAAACTGGATGAGCGGCATCAAACGGCTCAGGACACCTTCCTGGGCCGTTTTGTTTGTATCGATAATGTCGTGATCCGGCTATGGCTCCTTCCATTTCCCTGCGGTGCAAAATGCGCCTCAGGAGAGCTCACGATGTAAGACGTCGAGTCGAAAACAAGGGGTTGAAGCCGCATTTTTTGTAGTTTTTGCTGGTTAAAACCGCATCGCGCATTCATTTTTAATGATGGGTTTTGGGTTTGCTTTCCTTGCCTGGTAAGGGTTTTAGGCCTTTCTTACCTAAATTTAGCTGGGCCTTGCTGGTTAAGTTCCTTTTCTAAATTCGGAATATTATTGATAATTCTTTTCCACTACCATTAGGCATGGAGTGGGGCTGTGGGAGCGATGAAAAAGCGAGGGCGTCCGCGGCGTAGCGCTTATGAGAAATTACGGGTGGTGACGTGGGTGAAACTGGTTCAGCAGGTGTCTTGTGCCCCGCTGGCCGACCTGGATCGTTTCTATGCGCCGGCTAACCCGCAGGGGAAAAGGCAGCGGCAGTGTCTCTGGCATAAGTATCAAAAGGGACTGGTCAGCCCAAAGGACGATGGCCCCACGGGTCAGGCTTCGGTGATCAGTGTGGTCGAGCAGGACTATCCCGGCACGGCAGCCTGGTATCGTCACCTGTTCTGGTCAGTACTCGAACGGAAAGCACTAACTTGGCCAGAAATCCAGCAGGTGTACTTGCAACTGAAAGGCCAGTGGCGCTACCGACTGATCGATGAGCGCCACGCGCGCGAGGAATTCTGGCGGAGTCGGGAGGGGATTCGAGAGCTCGGCGCCGAGCTGATTGCTTCGCCCACCTTGGAAGCCGGCACCGTTATCTTGTGTCTGATTGCTGAGGCCCGGCTACGGCTCAATCGCAGCGACTACTTGAGTGGTCGCGAGGCCTTTGCGTGTTGGTTGGAGCAGTCGCCATTCCGGCAGAAATTTGCCTATTCTCAGGGGGAGTTGCTGCATCTCTTTGCTGATGTATTGGGCAGAGATGTGCTCAGGCGCCTGGGCGACTATCGGATGTGATGTCGGAGCGCATGTATGTCAGATGGGCTTGCTATGCCGGACGACGATTTTCCATGAACTGAAATCGGCTGGCCCTCAGGAGGGCTGCATGTCTGGTCCGAGTCGCTAGTTGAGCGTTGTTGTGGCCCCATCCTGGGGGCTGTGTGGGGCTGTGTGGGGCTGCCTGGAGTTGGCCAAGCAACTTTTCCAAGACCACTCGGCTGATAAGCTCGGTTATGTGATGTGCTTATGCCCCGTGCCTCCTGCCATGCGACGTGCTGTGCTTTTAATCGTGGTTGCCATGTAACGCTCCTTCTGCAATACACTAGTAGCGAAAGTCAGGAGAAGACCCCATGCCATTGCCAGAGCCCATCCCTCTCGCTCCCGAATCTGCGATTTCTTATAACGAGTACGTTCGCCAAGCCGTCCAGGCCGCGCTGGATGATCCCCGGCCCGGTGTTTCACATGAGGAGGCCGAGCACTACTTTGCCCTCAAGCGCGCCACTCTGCTGCAGCGCTCAAAGCCCGACTAAGTGGCCATTATGGCCCTATCTGTTATGGCAGACGCAAGGGTTTGGTGGCCTGACGGCCATCTGCCAGCGGTAGTCTTCTTGGTCTGTCCCATTCCCCGTGGACACTAACTTAAGGTGGATAATCCCCACCAAGGAGCAGTGTTCATGATCAAGACCAGACGTACTTTCCCGGAGGCCCTCAAGCGCGAAGCGGTTGAGCAGGTACTTGCCGGCACCCCGTTACGGCATGTTGCCCAAGCCTTCGACATTACCGAGTCGCTGCTGGGCAAGTGGAAGCGTCAACTCCAAGACGCAGGACCCGATGCCTTCCCTGGCCGAGGCAAACAGACCGGTGAAGCCGCCGAGCTCAAGCGACTGCGGGATGAACTGGCCCGCGTTACCATGGAGCGCGATGTCCTAAAAAAGGCGCTCGCCATCTTCTCGCAACCCATGAAGTGAAATTCCGCGCGATTCAGGCGCTGTCGGACCGCTACCCGGTAGCCCCGATGTGCCAACTGTTTCGTGTGTCCCGCAGTGGCTACTATGCGTGGCTACACCGCCCACCTTCGGCGCGAGAGATGGCGAACCGACAACTACTACGTGAAATCCGGCTGGTGCATGCCGAGGTCAATGGTATTTATGGCCATCGGCGTATTCATGCCGAACTTCTTGCACAGGGCTTCGCCTGCGGGCGGCATCGCATCGCGGGCCTGATGCGGCGAAACGGTATCAGGGTTAGAACTCGTAAACATTGTCGACCCGTCAGTGGTGGTCAACACCTTCTACCCGTGGCGCCTAATCTGCTGCAGCGACAATTTGCTGCTGGTGGCGACATCAATCAGCGTTGGGTGTCGGATATGACCTATATCCGGACCGGCGAAGGGTGGCTGTACTTGGCGGTGGTGCTCGACTTGTACTCCCGGGCGATAGTGGGCTGGGCCATGCATCATCGAATGCAGCAAGAACTGGTGCATGCTGCCCTGACGATGGCAGTGGCGCGCCGCCAGCCTTCAGGAGAGGTGATTCTGCATTCGGACCGCGGGAGTCAGTACTGTGCCTTTGACTACCAGGCATTGCTGAAACGGCACGGAATGGTATCGAGCCACTCCCGCACCGGGAACTGCTGGGATAATGCAGCGATGGAGAGCTTCTTCCGTTCATTGAAGTCGGAACGTGTTTATCTGACCCACTACCGGAGCTACGAGGAGGCGCGTACGGATGTGTTTGATTACATCCGCTTTTACAATCACCAACGACGTCATTCAACCCTGGGGTATCTGACCCCGGTTGAATTCGAACGCCGCCGTTCAGAGCTTAGTGCTTAACCCTCTGTCCATGGGGAGTGGGACAGACCACCTGCAAGAAGCTTGCGAAGCCCAACGCATACCGTGGACATTCCGAGAATGTTGGGCTTCGCTTAGCCCCAAGCGTACTTACGCAGCTTCAAATAAGTTTTGGTGATAACTTACCTAGCGCTTAGTTCACGCGGTGATGTAGACCTCAGCCTATGCCTGTTCCGCTAGAGGACAGCAAGGACTGAACGCGAGTGACATATTGGCCGATGTGAATGATTTTCTGCTTGTCGATCACAGTAGGATAGGTGTAGTAATTCTCCAGCACGTTTAAGCAGAAATGCAGCAGTCGCTTGTCTTTGAGCAGCGCCAGGGTGGGGTATAGCTCGTCATAGCTGATCACATCCCAATTGATAGCCGGATTCAGCGTTTTGGTCCACTCGGCGTAATTGCTCGCATCGGCTTGGCCGCCCTTCTTGGACAGGGTAAGGTTGGAGTATTTCGAGGTCTGGCTATTGGAGCTTTCGCTGCCTTGGCTATTCGAATAGTCGCCGCCGCCACCAAAGCCCTTTATCGCAATTTTGAAGCCAACAGAGAATTCGCGTTTCTCGCTCTCGGACTCGGAGTATTCCCAAACCTTGGTGGTTTCGGTGGAGGTGATGGAGCCGCCCAGTGTGAAGCGCTTGGGTATGTAGTAGCCGCGCTCGTTCAGCACGCGGATCAATTTGTCGTACTGGTCTATGGGAAGAGAGGAACGGACAGCATCCAGAACTTGTTGCTCAAAGTCCTCTACTAATTGCAGATTAGCGATGTCGACGTCTAGCACCACTTTGTTTACCAGGAATTTGGCGCTTAGATATTCCGTTACCTTCTTGGATTCAGTGGTTTGGCTCTTGGCGTATTCGAATCCACTTTCGCCCCCACCATAGGGTGTGGTCAGCGAGACCGACCCTTTTTCCACGCTGGATGTGGTCAGACTGTGCGAAACTTCGTTGAAGGTGGATTCCACCACGACCTTGGTGATGAAATTGGGCATGATCGCAGCCGGAAGCTGGTTGGGTTGCCAACTGGAGATGCAGGCCTTGAAGGTTCGACCAAAGCCGTTCTCTGGTGAAACCGTGATGCCATGGTAGATCTGCAGGTTGTTAAACAGGGACAGCTTCTGCTGCGTATCTAGCTTGTTGTAGCGATCGACTGTTTTGTCAGGCACCGGCAGGCCGTTATCGGCAGATCCGATCCGTAGCACTTTGGCTTCACTGGAGGTCCACAGGTCGTTTAGCTGCAATTCGGTTTCGTCGTTGCGGTCGATAGGCGCATTATTGACCAGAAAGTCGTCGCTGGCAGACATGAAGCTGGCCTCAGTCAGCTTGGTCCGGGTGGTTCTCAGCGTCGCCTCGAGCTCAAGCCGGAAATTTCTTTTCTCGCCGTTTGTCTTTTCCACCAACACTAGTGCGAATGTCACGTGTGTACTCCTTGAAAAAGTTTGCTGGCTTGCGTCTGCTTAGCCGATTGCGCCTGGGTTTGGCGAATTCAAAACGTTGATGACTCTGTCGGCGGAGGCGCGATCCTTGAATACGAAGAAATAAAAGACTACAGAACCCAATACAGTAGTGTGGCGGTCGTCTTCGCGCAGATCGTAGATGCTGCCAAAATTTTGCTGGGACTCTGGGCCGCGGCTGGGGGCACCGGTTTCTATGCTTTGTCCTGGCACGAAAGTGTCGCCGCCGACGGGGCCGGGGTCGAAGCCGCTCCTGCCGCTTTCCGCCAGCAGTTGGGTTTCCAGGCTACCGGATAGGAAACGCGCCATGGTTTGGCCCGGCGCGGTGATGACTGGCGCTTGCATGTCGCTGGAGTAGGTTTGGCCGTTTTTGCTGTATTTGGTGAGACGCCAGGTTTTCACGGTTACTTTTTGGTAGTGAATGATATCCGAGGTCGGAATGCCCAGCACTTGGGTGCTTTCGATCTGGATAGTGTTTTTGGAGCTTTGGTAGCGTAGCAATGAGGAAGTCGCCTTACGGTTGGGCTCGTTGCCGAAACAGTTGTATAGCCCATCGCAAATAGTGTCTTTGTCGCTGGAGATGTTGTAGCCGAAGCCCGCGGCCCCCCATGAGCTGATATTGAAGCCGACGATGGAGCCTTTTTCGCAGATGACCGCGCGCGAGTAGAAGGCATTGGAGCCAGGGTTGGAGGGCTGGACATCGGTCAGCATGACAGGTTGGAATTTGCCATCATTCTGTCGAATGGCGTTGGGATCGGAGTTGTTTAACGAAACCTTGACACCAATATGTCTATCGGTCAGCCAGTCCGTCCGCATACCGAAAAGGTCGGTTTTTGACCCCATGGTGAGCGTCATGATGATCATGTTGTCATTGAAAGTGGCCTTGCTGATGCTTTGCCTGGTCTCTACCGATCTATCATTGAGTATGGTTTTGTTGCCGGTGAAATCGTTGAGGTAGACAAAGTTATAGTCGTTGGCCAGACCTCCCAGTTTATCCCGCAGGCTACGCAGGGAGTCTGTGGCGTTGGCCTCGATTACTCTGGGAGCTCCACTTAAATAAACCTTGTATTGAGCCATGTCTGGTGAACTCGCTTAGAATGCGTGATAAATATGCGCCTAGGGAGTGAAATTGGCGGTGACGTCGGCTCACTCGTCTGAAGCGCATGCTGGTGAAGCGACTGTGATGAATTTTTACCTTTTACCTCCCCTTGGATGTATCGAGATGGAAAAATTTCCTCTGCATGTCAGATTGGGTGGTGGCTTGGTTTAAACGGAGCAAGGGAAACGTTTGGGTTTACGGGCAATGTCAAGCTATGTTGCGGGTAACGAAAAATCTTTAAAATATTTGACAAAGCGAAATTTTGGACTGTGCTGCATTTGGCGCCAAGCTGTCTATTGTGAAAAGGCAGAATGGTTTTTTGTGATCAATCAATTGTGAATTAGACAATCATATTGAATTGAGAAATGTACTCTGCAGGCTAGGTTAGCGTTGAGCGCATAGCAAGTAATAGTGCCTGTCTATAATGACAGGCCAAGGCTGGGGGAGATGATCGCGGGCACCGGATTGAGCCGTACTAGAAAAGTATGAGGGAAATGATCCGGAAAGTAGCGCTGATCATGGTGAAAGAAGGTGTTGAGCGTATTATAAAATACCCCCAGCTCAAGCGAGGATGAGCTGGATAAGCTTGTCTAGAAGGGGACTGAGGTAGACTGGCCCGGTCGTCGGGACAGTCCAAACCACTTAGAGCCGCTAACAAAACCCCTTGATGCCAGATAGGCACGACCACATCTAGCGAGGATGAAACGGAAAGTCGTCAGTCAGAAGCTCCGGAAGTCTTTGCAGCCGCTACTTTCTCCACCACCGCGCTCCCGCCGGGGTGGGCGTCCGAGGCTGGATGATTTTGCTGTCGTCAGCGGCATCTTGTTTGTTCTCACCACCGGCATTCCTTGGGAGGATCTCCCGTAGGAACTCGGTTTTGGCAGTGGAATGACTTAATTGGAGAAGGCTGCGGGATTGGCAAGCGCTAGGCGTTTGGGATCGTCTACATCTAGCCCTGCTGATACAACTGCGCCAACACGATCAAATTGATTGGAGCCGGGCCAGCATTGATGGGGCTAGCGTTGCCAACCACCGGGGGGCAAGAGACCGGCCCCAACCCCACCGATCGAGGTAAATGCGGCAGCAAACGGCACATCATCGCAGATCGCCGAGGTTTGCCACTGGCGCTGAGCATTACCGGCGCCAACCGGCATGATTCCATGGTCTTCGAAACTTTGCTTGATGCGATGCCTGAGGTTCCTGGTTTGCCGGGACGGCCCAGACAAAAGCCCTGCAAGTTGCAAGCTGATAAAGGCTACGACTACCGCCGTCGCCGTGAACACCTGAGCCGACGCGGAATTTTGGTGCGAATTGCTCGTCGCGGGGTGGGAAGCAGCGAGAGATTGGGCCGCTACCGTTGGGTGGTGGAACGCCTCCATTCTTGGCTAGCTGGCTCAAGCTGGCTTTCTCATTGATCTGCATGCGATTTATCGACAGGTTTTGTTGGCGGGTCTAAGCGAAAAAAAGCCCGCGCTTGAGCGCGGGCCAATGACGAAAGGGGCTAGGTCAGCGGATCAGTAGTCCAGCTCCGCGGCAGCGTTGGCCTTGCTGTCCTGCGCCGCTTCGGCCACGGTGGCGTCGGTGGTCAGGATCAGGCTGGCGATGGAAGCCGCGTTTTGCAACGCGGTGCGCGTTACTTTGGTCGGGTCGATCACGCCCATTTCCACCAGGTCGCCGAACTGGCCGCTGGCGGCGTTGTAGCCGTGGCTGCCTTTGCCTTCCAGCACCTTGTTCACGATGACCGACGGCTCGTCGCCGGCATTGGCGGCAATGGCGCGCAGCGGCGCTTCCAGCGCGCGCAGCACGATCTGGATGCCGGCATCCTGATCGGCGTTGTCGCCTTTCAGCTCGCCCAAATGGGAGCGGGCGCGCAACAGAGCGACGCCGCCGCCGGCCACGATGCCTTCTTCCACCGCGGCGCGGGTGGCGTGCAGCGCGTCGTCCACGCGGTCTTTCTTCTCTTTCATTTCCACTTCGGTGGCCGCGCCGATGCGGATCACCGCCACGCCGCCGGACAGCTTGGCCACGCGTTCCTGCAGCTTCTCGCGGTCATAGTCGCTGGTGGCGGCGTCGATCTGCGCCCGGATGGTTTGCACGCGGGCGTCGATCTTGGCCTTGTCGCCGGCGCCGTCGATGACGGTGGTGTTTTCCTTGCCGATTTCCACGCGCTTGGCGTTGCCCAGCTCGGCCAGGCCGGCTTTTTCCAGCGTCAGGCCGGTCTCCTCGGCAATGACGGCGCCGCCTGTCAGGATGGCGATGTCTTCCAGCATGGCCTTGCGGCGGTCGCCGAAGCCTGGGGCCTTGACCGCGGCCACCTTCAGGATGCCCCGCATGCTGTTCACCACCAGGGTGGCCAGCGCTTCGCCTTCCACGTCTTCGGCGACGATCAGCAGCGGCTTGCCGGCCTTGGCCACTTGCTCCAGCACCGGCAAGAGATCGCGGATATTGCTGATCTTCTTGTCGTAGAGCAGCACCAGCGGGTCTTCCAGCACGGCGGTCTGTTTTTCCGGATCGGTGATGAAGTAGGGCGACAGGTAGCCGCGGTCGAACTGCATGCCCTCGACCACGGCCAGCTCGTTGTCCAGCGACTTGCCGTCCTCGACGGTGATCACGCCTTCCTTGCCCACCTTGTCCATGGCGTCGGCGATGATCTTGCCGATGGCCTCGTCGGAATTGGCGGACAGCGCCGCCACCTGGGCGGTTTCCTTGCTGTTGGTCACCGGCTTGGACAGGATTTGCAGCTCTTTGATGACGGCATGGACGGCCTTGTCGATGCCGCGCTTCAGGTCCATCGGGTTCATGCCGGCGGCGACGTACTTCATGCCTTCCTGCACGATGGCCTGAGCCAGCACGGTGGCGGTGGTGGTGCCGTCGCCCGCCACGTCGGCGGTCTTGGAGGCTACTTCCTTCACCATCTGCGCGCCCATGTTTTCGAACGGGTCTTTCAGTTCGATTTCCTTGGCGACCGACACGCCGTCCTTGGTAATGTGCGGCGCGCCGAAACTGCGCGCCAGCAGCACGTTGCGGCCTTTCGGCCCCAGGGTGACTTTCACCGCATTGGCCAGCACGTTGACGCCGTTGACGATGCGTTCACGGGCGTTGTCGTGGAAGCGGACTTCTTTCGCAGCCATGGTTTAACTCCTGTGATGAATGGGGAAAATCAAGCAGCCTTGCGGCCGGATTCGGATGCGCCTTCGATCACGCCGAAGACGTCTTCTTCGCGCAGCACCAGGTATTCCTGGTCGTCCAGCTTGACGGTCTGGCCGCCGTATTTGCCGAACAAGACCAAGTCGCCTACCTGCACTTGCATCGGCAGCAAGGTGCCGTCAGGCAAGCGTTTGCCGGGGCCGACCGCGAGGACTTCGCCTTGTTCGGGTTTTTCCGCGGCGCTATCGGGAATGACGATGCCGGATGCTGTCTGGCGGACCTTTTCGACCCGCTTGACGATAATCCGGTCGTGCAGAGGACGGATTTGCATATCAATCTCCTGTGCGATTCAGATCATGGGAAACGGTAGGTAAGACCGGCTTGCCGCAGGCGAGAAGATGCCCGCGCTTGCCGGTCAAATTCAGCCTGATGGGCTGACGAATGACGAAGTAAGGGCGGGCCAAAAACTTTTCAAGAGGTTTTTTTCAGAAAAAATGCGGCTAAAAAATGACGCGCTCGATGCGGCCGAAACGGTATTCGGTCCGGGCCGCCTTGCCGCCGCGGCAGACGCGCGGCGCCAGCGGGCAAGGGGGCTGGCGTAAGCCATCTTCGCCCAGCGTGTCGTCTTCGGCCAGCTCGCGCCACAGCCCGCCATGCACCGGCCGGAACTGCCAGCAAACATAGCCGCGGCTCGCCGCCAGCCGCATCAGCTCCGGTGCGTCGGGCGCTTCGGCTACGACGCTTTCCTGGTCGTCGATGGCAGGCAAGTCGCCAAAAGCCTGGCGGCAGGCCAGCTCCTCGCCGGCGGCGGCGCCCATGGTGTTGCAGCCGCGCCGCTCGTCGCGCAGCAGGCTCCAGGCGCCCAGTTGCCAGGCCGCGTCCAGAATCTCCTCCTCCACCCGCGACAGCGCGCTCCATCTGCGCGTCAGCTGCAAGGCCGACGCCGGCACTTGCCGCAGCGAGGCTTGGCCAGCCGGCGCGCGGTCGGCGGCGGCTTTGCGGAAGCCATGCCAATGCAGCATCAGCAGCAGCGGGGTATCGGGGCAGGGGACGGCGCTGAGGCTGACCGCGAACAGCGGCAGGCGCATATGGCGGATCTGGGCGGACAAGGTATCGAACAATTCCATGGCGACACTCCATGAAGATGGATGCGAAGACATGCTTAAACGATAAAAACATTGCCGGCGCGAGGCAAGGGCATGCCTCGCCGCCATGGCCAGGCTTTCATTTCCACCCCTGCAGCCATTGGTCCGCGTCGCGCAGCGCCTGCCACGCCATGGTTTGCCGGCGCCGGGTGTAGACCGCCTCCAGCGTCACCGTCTCCACCGCGGCATCCGGCGCCGGCCGGCCCAGCGCCACCACCAGAAAGTGCTTTTCCTTGTCGCGCGGCGCGGCGGCGGTCCACTTGCTGAGCAGCAATTTTTCCGGATTGAGCCGTCTAGTTGCCGCCACGGTCCTGCCTCACCCAGATCAGCTTGTCGGCCGGCACGCCTAGCTTGGCTGCCACCGCCAGCAGCGCCGGCTTGGCGGCGGGGGCGGCTTGTTTATCGCGCGACAGCAGCCACAGATAATCCTTGTCCGGCCCCACCACCACCGCCCAGCGGTAGCCGGGGTCCAGCGCCGCCACATGGTAGCCGCCGTAGAACGGTCCGAAGAACGACACTTTCAGCGAGGCGACATCGGCGGGCCCGTTGAACCAGGCTTTGCCCACCGCCTCGCGCCAGCTGGCGGTCGCCTCGTCAAAACCGCGGTTGACCACGCGGATGCTGCCGTCGGCGTTGCGGCTGTAGTCGGCGCTCACCGCCTGCAGGCCGCGTTCGAAGCGGTGATCGAGGCGGGCGATTTCATACCAGCGGCCCTGGTAGCGTTCCAGTTGGAAGCCCCGCGCCGGGGCGATGCCGGGCGGGGGCGCGGTGTCACAGCCGGTCAGCGGCAGCAGGATCAGGGCGATGAGCTCGAGCGGTTTTTTCAGCATGGTTGTCTCATAGTGAGTCGAGATTGGTTTGCAGCCAGCCGGCGCGCGCGGTTATGGCGGCGCGCTCGGTTTCCGGCAGCTTGTCCAGCTGGCGGTAGACCAGGGCCAGCCGCGGATTGCCGGCCAACTCCGCGCGGTGGCGCTGGAAAAAGTCCCAGTACAAGGCATTGAACGGGCAGGCGTCGGCGCCGACGCGCTGCTTGGGCCGGTAGCGGCAGCCGGCGCAGTAATCGCCCATGCGGCCGATATAGGCGGCGCTGCCGGCGTAAGGCTTGCTGCCCAGCAGCCCGCCGTCGGCGAACTGGCTCATGCCCAGCGTGTTGGGCAGCTCCACCCATTCGAAGGCGTCGATGTAGACGCCCAGATACCATTGGTGCAGCGCTTGCGGCGACAGGCCGGCGATCAGGCCGAAATTGCCTATCACCATCAGCCGCTGGATGTGGTGGGCGTAGGCGTCTTCCAGCGATTGGCCGATGGCGTGGGCGAGGCAGCGCATGCCGGTGTCGCCGTCCCAGAACCAGCGCGGCAGCGGCAGCTGGTGCGCCAGCGCGTTGCTGTCGCGGTAGCCGGGCATTTTGGCCCAATAGACGCCGCGCACGTATTCGCGCCAGCCCAGTATCTGCCGCGTGAAGCCTTCCACCGCGGCCAGCGGCGCGCGGCCCTCCTGCCAGGCGGACACGGCGGCGTCCACTACCTCGCGCGGGTTCAGCATTTTCACATTCAGGGCGAAGGACAGCAGCGAATGGAACAGCCGCCGCGCGCGCGGGCTCATCGCGTCCTGATAGGCGCCGAAGTGCGGCAGCCCGTGTTCGACGAAGGCGCGCAGCTGCGCCAGCGCCTCGGCGCGGTTGAGCGGCCAGCGCAGCGCGTCAGCCTGCTGCTGGCCGAAGCTGGCCACCCCGGCGCCGACAATGGTTTGCCACAGCCGGCTGTGGTCATGCTCGGGACGCGCATCGTCTGGTTCGGGCGGATCGCCGGGCCAGCGCTGGCGGTTGTCGGCGTCGAAATTCCAGCGTCCGCCGGCGGGCTCGGCGTTTTCGTCCATCAAAATGCCGTGCTGGCGCCGCAGGTGGCGATATAGGGTTTCCTGCCGCCATTGCCGCCGCGCGCCGAACAACGCCGCCGCCTCGCCGCGCGCGGTGTAGAAGTGCTCGCTGTCCGCCATGCGGCAGGGCATGGGCAGGCCGGCCGCCCACTCCGCCAGCTGGCGGTCCAGCCGCCACTCGTCCGGGGCCTGGTACTCCACCGCCGCCGCGCGGTAATGGAAGATCAGCGCGTCCAGATTGCCGGTCAGCGACTGGCGGTTGCTGGCGTCGTTGATCGCGACGTAGCGCACGCGGTGGCCTTGCGCTTTCAATTGGGCGGCGAAGTCGCGCATCGCGGCGAAGATGGCCAGGATTTTTTGCGCGTGGTGGCGCACGTAGTCGGTTTCCTGGCGGATTTCCATCATCACGTGCACCACATTGGCGTCGGGCTCGGCGAACCAGCTGTGGCAGGGATTGAGCTGATCGCCCAGGATCAGCCGCAAGGTGGTCATGCGGCTTTGCCTTTCTGGCGGCGGCAGCGCTCCGAGCAATACTGCACGGCATCCCAGCTGGCGCGCCATTTCTTGCGCCAGCTCATGGCCCGGCCGCAGCCGGCGCAGGGCTTGGACGGCAGCGCCGCCTTGTTGCCCTTGAAGGTCCGCGCCGCCATCACACCACCTTGAGTTTCTTGCGCAGCCAGGCCACCGGCAGGCCCAGCACCGGTATTTTCTCGAACAGTTCTTCCGCCGCGTCCCAGTAGTCGCGGTGCAGCGTGATCTTGCCGCCGGCGTCGAACTGCAGATGGCTGCCGCCGTGGATATTGACCTTGCGTCCAGCGTAGACAAAGTCGAAATCCCAGGTGATGAAAGCCTGGCCGCCGTCGCGCAGCGCGTGGATGATGGTGAAGCGCGGTTGCTCCAGCGTCTTGAACATGTGGCGGAACACCGCCTGGATGTCGGTGATGCCGCGCGCGTCGTTGAACGGGTCCTTGAAGCGGGCGTCTTCAGCGTAGAAGTGGCCGATATCGGGCAAGGTGTCCGGCGTCAACGTCTGGTACCAGTCAAGCAAAGCCTGCCAGTCGGCTTGGGAGGGGATGCGTTTCATGGTCGAGCCAGCCTCGCGAGCAAGGGCAGCCGCAGCCGGTAAGGCAGCAGCCGCAACAGTTTGAGCCATGCGGTGAAGCGCAGCGGGAAGTGGATTTCAAACGCGCCGCGCTCGAGCCCGCGCATGATGCTTTGCGCCGCTTGGCGCGGGGTGAGCAGCGCCGGCATGGAAAAATCGTTCTTGGCGGTGAGCGGGGTGGCGACGAAGCCGGGATTGATCAGATAAACCGCCACCCCGCGCGGCCTGAGCTCGGTGTAGAGGATTTCCGCCAGATTGATCAGCGCCGCCTTGCCGGGGCCGTACACCGCCGCGCCCGGCAAGCCGGCGTAGCCGGCCACGCTGGCGATCAGCGCCACGCCGCCGCGTCCATGCCGCGCCAGCGCTGGCAGCACCACTTCCAGCCCGTGGTAGACCCCAAGCAGATTGGTGTCGAGCAGGCGGCGGGTTTCGTCTGCATGCAGGTCCAGGCAGGTCTGCGGACGGTAATCGGCCGCGCAGAACACTACCAGGTCGGGCCGCGCGCCGTTTCGCTCCAGCCGCTGCCAGACGCGCGACCAGGCCGCCGGATCGGTCACATCCAGCGTTTCCACGCGCGCGCCGGCGCGGCCGGCGGCCAGCGCCTGCATCGGCTCGGCGCGGCGCGCCGACAGGATGACCTCGGCGCCGGCGTCCAGCAGTTCGGTAGCCAGCGCGGCGCCGATGCCGCTGGACGCGCCTATCACCCAGACGCGGCGCGCATGCCAGTCGGCGATGGCGGGATTGAGGCGCAAGCTCACGGCCGCGGCTCCGGCTTGCGGAAAAACAGCGTGACTTCGCCCAGGCGGAAGCCGAACTTGCTCATCTCGGCGCGGTTGAGCAGGCTGCGCTCGTCCTGCAGGAACATCCAGTCGTCGAACTGCACCTGGTATTCCTTGCCGTCCACCGGCAGCTTCAGCGTGTAGCGCCAGCGCAGCGCGTTGCCGGCAGTCTCGCCCGCGGCCTCGCCCACCACATCGTCGGCCAGGCCGCGCCAGCGTCCTGCGCCCAGCGGCTTGAGCCGCCACACGCGCTGCTGGCGGCTGCCATCGCTGTAGCGGAAGCGCTCGGTCAACACCAATTCGTCTCCCTGGCGCTCGCCGTCCATGTCCACGGTAAAACGCTTCAGCAGTCGGCCCTGTCTATCCTGGAACATGCCCCAGGCCTCGGTTTTGCCGAGGAAAAACCGGCCGGGGTCCAGCGCGGGACGGTTGGCGGCGTAATCGGCCGCCGACGGTCCGGCGCAACCCGTCAGCAAGGCCAGCAAGGAGGCGAGAGCGGCGCGCGGCATCACGCATGCCTTTGCAGCAGAAATTGCGAAACGCCGATGCGGCCTTCGTCGAAACCGGCTTCGCAGTAGCACAGATACAGCCGCCACAGCCGGATGAAGGCCTCATCGAAGCCCTGGCTGCGGATGGCGGCGAGATTGGCCTCGAAAGCATCGCGCCAGCGGCGCAGGGTTTCCGCGTAGTCGGGGCCGAAATCCAGCCGGCCGCGGCAGGCCAGGCCGCCTTGCCGCGCCGCGCGCAAGAAGCGTTCGCGGCTGGGCAGCATGCCGCCGGGAAAGATGAAGGTCTGGATGAAATCGGCGTTGGCGCGGTATGTTTCGAAGCGCGACTCTTCTATGGTGATGCTCTGAGCCAGCGCCTGGCCGCCCGGCTTCAGGCAGCGGCGCAGGGTGTCGAAATAGCCGCGCCAGTAGCGCTCGCCCACCGCCTCGAACATTTCGATCGACACGATGGCGTCGTACTGGCCGGAGAGGTCGCGGTAGTCGCGGTGCTCCAGTATGGCCAGCGGCTCGTTGACCAGGCGGCGGCGCGCGAAGTCCAGCTGCGCGTCGGAGATGGTGATGCCGTGCACGGCCACGCCCAAGCGGGCGGCATGCTCGGCGAAGCCGCCCCAGCCGCAGCCGATTTCCAACACCCGCATGCCGGGGCGCAGTTGCAATTGATCGCAGATGCGCTGGTACTTGCGCGCCTGGGCATCGGCCAGGGACAAGCGGTAGTCGCCGTCGAACCAGGCGCTGGAGTAGGTCCAGCCGGGGTCCAGCCACAGCTGGTAAAAATCGTTGCCGATATCGTAATGGGCATGGATGTTGCGCCGGCTGCCGCGGCGGCTGTTGACGCGCAAGAGGTGGCGCAGCCTGTGCCACGCGCGCGCGGCCCAGCGGCCCAATTCGCCCAGCTGCATCGCGTCTTCGTTGCGCAGCGCCAGCCGCAACAGCGCGGTCAGGTCGGGGCTGTCCAGCCAGCCGTCGCGGTATGCCTCGGCAAAGCCTATGTCGTTGCCGGACAGCATGCGGCGGCAGGCGCGCCAGTCGGCTAGCGTCAGCTCGGCGTCGGCCTGCGGCTTGAGCGCGCCGTACCACAGCTCTTCGCCATCTGGCGTGACGATTTTGAGGCTGCCGTGGCGCAGTTTCGACAACAAGGCCAGCAGCGCCCGCCCGGCGGCGGGAATGTCAGGGCGGGACAGGGCGATGGGTTGGCTTGCGCTCATGGTTTCAACTCCTGGCCGCGGCTGAGCGCGGCGGCGGGGGGATGAGGTTTGCGGAAAAAGGGCACGCGTTTGAGCCACAGCCGCAGCGCCTGCCAGTGGATGCGGGCGATGACGCCCAGAGTCAGCAGCGGCTGGCGCAGCAGGGCGCGCGCGGCGGTTCCCGGCGTCAGCGGCGACAGGCGGCCGGAGATGGCGGTGTGCAGCAGCGGCCCGGCGTCGTTGTGGTAGTCGATGCGGACCAGCGCATGGTCTCCGCTTTGATGGAAGCGGAAGCGGTAATGGCCTTCGATGCGGCAAAACGGCGAGACATGCAGCAGTTTGCGGCATGAGAGCTGGCTGGCGGCGGAGATGGGGCCGCCGCCGGTCTGGCTCAACAGATAGCCATGCCTTTCGCCAAAGGTATTGTTCACCTCGGCCAGCACCGCGATCAGTTGACCGGAGGCGTTGTGGCAATGCCAGAAGCTGACCGGGTTGAACACATAGCCGAACACGCGCGGAAAGGTTTGCAGCCAGACCTCGCCGTTGGCGGGCAGGCCGGCTTCCTCCAGCCGCGCGCGTATCCACGGCAAGAGCGGCGAGCCGTCGCGCGGGCCGTAGTCGCGCGTGCGCAGCGACAGCGGCCGCCAGCGGTCCACGCCAAACCAGAAGCCGCGCAGGCTTTCGAGCTTGGCCAGATTCAGCCACAAGCAGAAAACCGGATAGACGAAGCGATTGGGCGCCGGCCGCAAGCGGCGGTGCATCACCTGCCCGGTCAACAGATAGGCGCCGATCATTTCTCCAACCTCGCCCAGGCCGGGGCCAGCCCAAAATCCCGCGCCACGCGCAGCGCGGAGTTCAGCCCATCCTCGTGGAAGCCGTAGCCGGTCCAGGCGCCGGCGAACCAGCAGCCGTGGCGGCCCTGAAGGCCGGACAAAGCCTTTTGCGCGGCGATGGCGGCGGCGTCAAACAGCGGATGCTGGTAATGGTAGCGGCCCAGCACCTTGGCCGGATCGGGGGCGCGCGGCGGGTTCAACGTGACCGCCACCGGCGTGGCGACAGGCAGGGGCTGCAGTTGGTTGAGCAGATAGCTGACGCCCACCGCGCGGCTGTCGTCATCGTCGTCCGACAGGAAATTCCAGGCTGACCAGGCCGCTTCGCGGCGGGGCAGCAAAGAGGCATCGGTATGCAGCACCGCCTCATTGGCTTGATAGCGGACGGCGGACAGCATCTTGCGCTCCAAATCATCGGCATCCGCCAGCATGGCCAGGGTTTGCGGCGCATGGGCAGCGAAGACGACGCTGTCGAAAGTCTCTTCGCTGCTGGCGGCAAGCAAGCGCACGCGGCCATCTACCCGGCTGACGCGCAGCACCGGCGTCGACAGCCGGACATCGGCCAGGCTGGCGGCGATTTTCTCGACATACTGCCGGGCGCCGCCCGGCACCGTGCGCCATTGCGGCCGGTCGCGCAGCTGCAGCAGGCCATGGTTCAGGCAGAAGCGCAGGAAAGTCTCGGCCGGGAAGGACAGGATGTCGCGGCAGGGGCTGGACCAGATCGCCGCCGCCATCGGCAGCAGGTAGTGGCGGCGAAAGCGCGCGCCGTATCCGTCCGCGTCCAGCAAGCGCCCCAGGCTTTGCGGGGCCTCGATCGCGCGGCGCAGATTGCGCTCCGCCTCGCGGTTGAAGCGCAGGATGTCGGACAGCATGCCCCAGAAGCCGGGCGACAGCAGATTGCGGCGCTGGACGAACACGCTGTCCAGATCGCGCCCCGCCCACTCCAGCCGGCCCTGGCCCAGCGAGACGCTGAACGACATGTCGCTGGGATGGCTGGGGATGCCCAGCTCCTGAAACAAGGCGATGAGGTTGGGATAGGTGCGATCGTTGAATACCAGGAAGCCGGTATCGACGGCGAAGTCGCGGCCGTCGACCGTGACATCGACGGTGTGGGTATGGCCGCCCAGATAATCGGCGGCTTCGAACAGCGTCACCGCGTGCCGTCGGGAAAGAAAGTAAGCCGTGGCAAGGCCGGCGATGCCGCCGCCTATCACGGCGATGCGTTGTGGCGATGAGGCGTTCACCATGTCGTCCTGTCGCGAGGTAGGAAATCCGCCGGTTGGCAGTGCGCCGGCGCTGCTTTATATTCAGGATAAAACCAATTTGAAAAAAATGCTACTGATCAGTAAAAGGTGTTACCGATGGGTATACTAGGCAGGCTCAGCTTCAAGGATCAGGCTTTCAAGCTGCGCGAGCAGGCGGTGCTCGACGCCACCACGCGGATGCTGGCGAGCAAGGGTTTCGACCTGATGACCATGGACGATGTGGCCGGCGAGGCGGGGATTTCCAAGCCCAGCCTGTACAAGCATTTCAAATCCAAGGATGAGCTGGCGACCGAGGTGATGATCCGCTTGCTGGACGACGCCCAGGATTTTCTGGCGCGGCAGGCGCCGGAGTTGAGCCCGCTTGCCCGCCTCCGCGATCTGCTGGCTTGGGCGCTTGGCATGCGCCTCGCCGGCGGGCTGCCGTTCCTGCCCTCGACCAGTCCGCAGGTGCGCGCCATGCTGACGCGCAGCCTGCGTTACGTCAGCCGGGCGATCAAGCTGCACAAAATGCTGCAGGGCATCGTCGAGCAGGCCAAGCGGCAGGGAGAGCTAAGGGCGGATATGCCGACTGACGTGATCCTGTACAGCTACTACTCCCGGACCTGCGATCCGGCGGTGGAGTACTTGCGCGTCTATGGGAAATACCAGGACGAAGACATCGTCAGGCATATGCTGCGAGTCTGTTTCGACGGCATGGCGGACGATCATCGCCGCGATGACGGAGAGTCGTGAGGCCGCGGATCAGAGGGGGCCTGCGGTGTCTGATCGGCCGCCGACATGAGTAGCAGATGGTTCCCTATTGAAGAGTGCGGTACTTGTCAGGGGGACTGGGTGATACGCGGGGCTGCTGTTCGGCCAATGCGGGCTGTCATCCCATGTGTCCTGAACGTCTGCTCAGATTCACATGCCGGCCATTTCGCTGTCGCCGGCATCGAACGTCAGCTTTCTTCCCCTTTGGGGCGCGCAGGGGCGTGTTACCATCTGCGCCGTGCCGTTTTTATTGCTTTGCGGCATGCGGCGGCGCGCCGCTGCCGCTGCACCATTGTCATGATGCGGCCAACGTTGGCCACTTTTCTGTCGTCTTCCCGCCTTGTCGCCGGTCGCGGCGTAACCTTTTTTCTGCCGCCGCACGGCGCCTCCCATGATCATTCTGAAAAACGTGGCCTTGCGCCGCGGCACCAAAGTCCTGCTCGACAACGCGTCGGTGACGCTCAATCCCGGTGAGAAAGTCGGCCTGGTCGGCCGCAACGGCGCCGGCAAATCCTCGCTGTTCGCGGTGCTGAACGGCTCGCTGCACGAAGACGGCGGCGATGTGTCGATCCCATCGCAGTGGCGCATGTCGCAGGTGGCGCAGGACATGCCGGAAACGGCGCAGACGGCGACCGAGTTTGTGGTCGAAGGCGATACCACCCTGCTCGCCGCGCAGCAGGAGGTGGCCGAGGCCGAGGCCGGCGAAGACTACATGCGCATGGCGCACGCCTATACCGCGCTCAACGATGCCGGCGCCCACGACGCGCCGGCACGGGCGCAGGCGCTGATTCTCGGGTTGGGTTTCAGCGTCGCCGAGCTGCAGCAGCCGGTGAACAGCTTTTCCGGCGGCTGGCGCATGCGGCTGCAACTGGCGCGCGCGCTGATGTGTCCGTCCGACCTGCTGCTGCTGGACGAGCCGACCAACCACCTGGATCTGGACGCGCTGGTATGGCTGGAAGCGTGGTTGAAGCAGTACGCCGGCACCATGGTGGTGATCAGCCATGACCGCGAATTCCTCGATGCCGTCACCAACGTGACGCTACACGTCGACAATGCCAAGCTGGTGCGCTACGGCGGCAATTACAGCAAGTTCGAGGACATGCGCGCCGAACAGCTGGTCCTGCAGCAGGCGGCGCAGGCCAAGCAGCAGGAAAAGATGGCGCACCTGCAGAAGTTCATCGATCGCTTCAAGGCCAAGGCCAGCAAGGCCAAGCAGGCGCAGAGCCGTGTCAAGGCGCTGGAGCGGATGGAGAAGATCGCGCCGGTGCTGGCCGATGCCGAGTTCCAGTTCGAATTCAAAGAGCCGCAGAGCCTGCCGAACTCGATGCTGTCGATGACCGGCGCGGCGTTCGGCTATCCGGCGCCGGAGGGCGCGCCGGAAGGCACGCCGCCGACGGTGATCGTGCGCAACGTGAACCGCACCGTGCTGGCCGGGCAGCGCATCGGCATTCTCGGCGCCAACGGCCAGGGCAAGTCGACGCTGGTGAAAACCGTGGCCGAGGCGCTGCAGGCGGTCGGCGGCGAGATCATTCGCGGCAAGGGGCTCAATATCGGCTACTTCTCGCAGCAGGAGCTGGACGTGCTGCGGCCGGAGGACGATCCGCTGCAGCACATGTTCCGTCTGGCGCGCGACACCCCGGCGGCGATGCGGCCGCCGGCCAACGATTGCCGCGAGCAGGGGCTGCGCAATTTCCTGGGCACTTTCAACTTCAGCGGCGACATGGTGAAGCAGCCGGTCGGCAGCATGAGCGGCGGCGAGAAGGCGCGGCTGGTGCTGTGCATGATCGTGTGGCAGCGGCCCAACCTGCTGCTGCTGGATGAACCGACCAACCATCTGGACCTCGCCACCCGCGAGGCGCTGAGCGTGGCGCTGAACGAGTTCGAAGGCTCGGTGATGCTGGTCAGCCACGACCGGGCGTTGCTGCGGGCGGTGTGCGATGAATTCTGGATGGTGTCGCGCGGCGGGGTCAGCGATTTCTCGGGCGATCTGGACGATTACCAGGTCTACCTGCTGGAAGAGGCCAAGCGCCGGCGAGAAGAGGCGGCCGGCAAGCGTTGAGCCGGCCCGTCCGCGCGTGGCCACCTTGCGGCCAAGCATAGGGAGGCGCCGGGGCAGTCCAATGATAGCTTCCAACCCACTGCTACTGGCTGAACAGCAGTCCTGGTCTGCCCTGGCTGGCGCTCATTGAGCCAGCGGCGGCGTGCGCGGCGGGATCATGCGCTTGTTGCCGGTGGCTTCAAAGGCGCCGGCGAAGCGCAGCAGCGCGTTGTCATCATAGGCGCGCCCGGCGAAAGTCAGCCCCACAGGCATGCCGATATCCGCCATCACCCCCATCGGCACGGTAACCGTCGGGACGCCAAGATGGCGGATGGCGAGGTTGCCATTGGCTACCCAGATGCCGTTGCTCCAGGCGATGTCGGCGGAGCGCGGATTGACGTCCGCATCAGCCGGGCCGACGTCGGCCACGGTGGGGAACAGCACCGCGTCCAGCTTCAGCGCATCCATCCAGTCTTCCAGATCCAGCTTGCGGGTCTTTTCCAGACCGCGCAGACCATCCGGCACGCTTGCAATCTGGTCATAGGGCTTGAGGCCCCGCTTGGCCATGTTGACGTATTCGTCCATGCCTGCGGCCAGATCCCCTTCCCGGTTGGGCAAGGTCCCAGGGTCGTGCGGGAATATCTTCGGACCATCCACGTCGGCCAGTTTGTTGAGCTTGGGGTCGCCGTTGGCGCGCAGGAACTCGTCGAAAGCCCAGCCGGACAGCTCCCACAGCTCGTCATTGAGGAACTCAGGCGAGACGATGCCGCGGTTGAATACGGTGGGCGCGCCGGGACGATCGCCTTCGCAGTTGGAAACCAGCGGAAAATCCACTTCGATGACTTCGGCTCCGGCGGCTTCCAGCGCCTGGCGCGCGGCTTCCCAGAGGTCGATCACCGACGCGCGGGTATGGATGCGCTGGCCGGTCGGGCCGCCGATGCCGGGCTTCTCGCTGGTGCCGGCGAGCTCGTCCTTGTTGATGTACATGCGCGGTATGCCAAAGCGCTTGCCTTTAAGGATGTCGGGCTGGGCCAGCAGGCCGGAATAGGAATCCGGCCGGACCTCGGAGGCTTTGGGAATCTTCACCCAGGGCTGCAGGCGCCATAGGTCGCCGCGGCTGATCGGGTCGTCCGCGACGATGACGTCGAGCACTTCGAGCAAGTCCGCCATGGTGCGGGCGTAGGGCACGACCACGTCCATGGTCGGCGTCAGCGGCCAGTTGCCGCGCACCGAGATGACCCCGCGAGACGGCGTATAGGCGCACAGGCCATTGTTCGAGGCCGGGCCGCGGCCGCTCGACCAGGTTTCCTCCGCCATGCCGAAGGCGGCGAAGCTGGCGGCCGTAGCGGTGCCGGCGCCATTGGAAGAGCCGGAGGCGAACGGCGCCGTCAGGTAGTCGGCGTTGTAGGGGCTTTCGGCGCGGCCGTAGCAGCCGCGCTGCATGCCGCCGTTGGCCATCGGCGGCATATTGGTCTTGCCCAGGCAGATGGCGCCGGCTGCGCGCAGGCGCGCGATGGTGAAGGCATCGTGTTGGGCCACCAGATCCTTGAACGCCGGGCTGCCGGAAGCGGCGGTCAGCCCCTTCACCAGATAGCTGTCCTTGGCGGTGTAGGGGATGCCGTCCAGCGGGCTCAGCGTTTCGCCACGGGCGCGGCGGGCATCGGATGCCTCGGCTTCCTGGATCGCATCCGGATTGCGTACCACCACCGCATTGAGCCTGGTCGCCGTCGCGGGGCCATCGTAGGCCGCTATCCGCGCCAGATAGGCCTTGACCAGTTCCACCGCTGTCGTACGCCCGGATTCGAGCGCCGCGCGCAGCTCGGCAATGGATAGTTCGGTAACCTCGATCATGCTACTACCTCCACTCAAAAGACGGATTTCACGCCCATCGCGGCGACCGTTTCCGGTTTGCGCAGGCGGGTGGGCGCGCTCAGGGGCCGCACGGCAGCCGGCGCGCGCATGGGTTGTTCTGCAATATGGCGGCTAATCTACAAGAGATAGCATCATGCGGGAAAATGATTCATTTTAATGCACTCATTCATACGGCGAATACCGGGGCCGCATCATCGGATTCGATGAGCTTGCGCATCAAATCGCGCAGCCAGTGCAGCGCCGGATGACTATCCTGTACTGGGTGCCAGATGCAGTTGAGGTGATAGCCTGGCAACTCTTCCGGCAACGCCACCATCTTCAACGGCCAGTAGCCCGCCATCATCGCCGCGACTTTCTTGGGCAGGATAAACAAATGATCGGTGTTGCTGACGATGGCGGCTGCGGCCATATAGCTTTGGCTGTGCACCGAAATCTTGCGCTGCAAGCCGCGCGCGGCAAGAAAATCATCCATTGGCGACCCCTGATTGCCCAGCGGCGCGTGGAAGACATGCGGCAAGGCGATCAGATCCGACAGTGTCAGCCTATCGCTCTGGAGCGGGTGGCCATGGCGCAAGATGCCGATCAGCGGCTCGTTCAGCCAGGTTTCCCGGCACAGATAGCTGGGGATGGACATGTATTCGTCAAAACCCAGCAGGAAGTCGACCTCACCGTCGGCAAGCGCCAGTTCCGGTATGTCTTCCCGCAGGATGGTGATGTCGATATGAACATTGGGCGCGACCTCCGCCAGTTTTTTCACCAGTGGCGGAATCAGCACGCACTCTACATAATCGGTGGTGCACAGGGTGAAGCGGCGCGCCGATGTGGCCGGGTCGAAGGCCTCCGGCTGGCTGAAATGGCTTTGCAGCAGGCTGAGCGCCTGATGGACGCCCTGTTGCAGGTAGAGCGCTTTTTGCGTCGGCAGCATGCCATGCGGCGAGCGCACCAGCAGCGGGTCGTCGAAGAAGGTCCGCAAGCGGTTGAGCGAGTGGCTCATCGCCGGCTGGCTGACAAACAGTTTCTCTGCCGCCCGCGTGACGCTGCGCAGGCTGATCAGGGCATCCAGCGCCAGCAGCAGGTTCAGATCCAGTTGATGCAGCTTCACACCATTCACCGTATTTATGAAAGTATTCGTATTGTTCATTTGCTGAATAGTTTGGCGCTACATAGACTGCGTCTGTCAATCACTTCGTCGTTCATCGCAGAGGAAATCTGCCGTTCCAGCAGGCGGTTCCGCCCGGCGAATGTGCATTGGTCGAGCCGCCGCATCGCGCAGATCGGGAGACGCGCCGAGTCTGTCATCCGCAAATGCACGATTCATTGAATACTTCTGATGGCATTTATCAAGCCGATGGTGATCAACATGAACAATAAAACGCACAATAGTCTTCCGGCCGCCGATGGTTTCCACATGCCGGCCGAGTGGGCCGAGCATCAGGCGGTATGGATGATCTGGCCGCAGCGCCCGGATAACTGGCGCCATGCCGGACGCGAGGCGCAACAGGTCTTTGCCGCCATCGCCAAAGCCATTTCCGCGGCCACGCCTGTGTTCATGGCCGTGCCGGAACCGTTCATGTCGCAGGCGCGCGCAGTGATGCCGGCCGAAGTCACGCTGGTGGAAATGAATAGCGATGACTGCTGGATGCGCGACAGCGGACCGACCATGGTGATTGATCAGGCGGGCCATCTGCGCGGCGTGGACTGGAAGTTCAATGCCTGGGGCGGCTTCAACGGCGGGCTGTACCATCCTTGGGATCAGGATAGTGAAGTGGCCAGCCAGGTGTTGGCCCATCATGGTTTTGATCGCTACGCGGCTCCGCTGGTGCTGGAGGGCGGCTCGATTCATGTCGATGGCGAAGGCACGCTGCTCACCACCGCGGAATGCCTGCTCAATCCCAATCGCAATCCGGATTTGTCCCAAGCCCAGATCGAGGCCCTGCTTTCCGAGTATCTGGACGTGACGCACTTCATCTGGCTGCCGGAAGGCGTGTTCATGGATGAAACCGACGGCCACATCGACAATATGTGCTGCTTTGCCCGTCCTGGCGAGGTTGTGCTGCACTGGGTCGACGATGAGCAGGATCCGCAGTATCCGCGTTCGCAGGCCGCCTACGAAGTGCTGTCCAAAGCGCGCGACGCCAAGGGCCGCCAGCTCAAGATCCACAAGATGCTGGCCCCGGGCCCCTTGTTCTATGGGCAGGATGAAACGGCTGGCGTGGTGGCTAGCGGGCAGGCGGTGCCGCGTGAGGTTGGCGAGCGCATGGCCGCTTCTTATGTCAACTTCCTGATCAGCAACGGACAGATCATTTTCCCGCTGCTGGATGAGCGCACCGATGCCGCGGCGGCCAGCCGCTTGCAGGAGATCTTCCCGGAGTACCGAATTGTCGGCGTTCCTGCGCGCGAGGTACTGCTTGGCGGCGGCAATATCCACTGCATCACCCAGCAGATTCCAGCTGGCAAGGCTGGCTAAAGCGCTCTCGTAAACGGCGGGTGAATTCCCGCCGTTTCTGTTTGCCATGAACCAAGCTTGCGCGGAATTTCGTGCGCGGCCAGCTTATGGTGCCGGTCACAGGAAGCGCTGTCGACATGTTGATCCGGCCGCGCAGAAGCTGGCGGCGCGGCCTGCGCATGCTTGCCGCTTGGCATTTCTTGCCGCTCCTCGTCCCAAAGACATCCCCCGTTTCTCTCCCATCACCTTCTAGAAGCACGGCCCAGCAAGGCTTTTCTTGTTAGATACGCCGTCCTGGCCCGTGCCCGGTCTCATGCGGCTAAACCACGGACTTTGGCCAGCCGCGGGAACAGCTCCAGCGCGTTGCGGTGGTTGATGGCGGCATGTTCCGCCGCGGACAGTTCAGCGCATGCGTCCAGCTTGGCGGTGAATGATGCCCCAACCTCCGCCGGCGCGTAGGGGTAGTCGCTGCCGTACAGGATGCGGCCGACGCCGGCGAAGGCGGTCAGGCTGGGCAGGGCCGCGGGGCCGGAAGAGAGCGCGGTGTCGAAATGGAAGCGCTGGAACAGGCGCAGCAATTCCGCTGTCGCCGGAACATCATCGCGCACGCCCTGAGCCAGTTCGGCGAAGCGATGGGACGCGTACGGCAGAAAGCCGCCGGCATGGGACAGGATGACGTTCACGTCCGGATGGCGGGCCAGCGTGCCGTTCAGCACCATCTGCACTGCGGTGCGGGTGGTATCGAAGGGATAGTCCACCAGCGGGCCGGGCATGCCGGCGATGGCGTCGATGGCCGGTTTGCCAGGATGGATGAACACGGTGGCGCGGCGCCGGTTCAGTTCGGCCCACACCGGCTCGAATGCCGGATCGCCCAGGTATTGGCCGCCGTAGTTGCTGAGCAGCACCACGCCGTCCGCTTGCAGCGTGTCGAACGCGTATTCAATCTCCCGCAGCGAGCCTTCGATGTCCGGCAGCGGCACGGTGGCGAAGTTGCCGAAGCGGTCCGGGTGGCGCGCCACCAGGCCGGCGGTGTATTCATTGACGCGGCGGGCCATGTCCAGCTTGGACTGGCCGGACCAGCCCTGCACGCCAGGAGCGGTCAGCGACAGCATGCCGGTGGCGATGCCCTGGCTGTCCATGAAGGCGATGGCGCTTTGGGGGCTCCATTCCGGGCTTTTCCAGCCGGACGGGTCGCCGCCGTGGGCGGGCAGGGCGTCAGCCCAGAATGGGGGGACGACATGCTGATGGACATCGATGCGTTGAGTCGCGGTCATGGTGTGGCTCCTGATTCATGGCGCCGCGGCGCGGCGTCTGATGCTCAGAGTAGGCGCGTTTGAAAAATCACTCCAATAGATTAAATTTCAATATTGATCATTTTCAGTGATGAGTTTGAGCGCATGGAACTACGCCATTTACGCTATTTCCTGGCGGTTGCCGACGAGGGCCATTTCGGCCGGGCCGCCGAAAAGCTGCATATCGTCCAGCCGGCCTTGAGCGCCCAGATCCGGGCGCTGGAGGACGAGCTGGGCGTCACCCTGTTTGACCGCAGCACGCGCAAGGTGGAGCTGTCCGACGCCGGGAGAATTTTGCTGATCGAGGCGAGGCGCACGGTGGAGCAGGCCGAGCGCGCCAAGAACGTGATGCGCCGCGCCGCGCGCGGCGAAACCGGCGTGGTGAGGATAGGTTTTGTCGGCAATGCCGTGGCGGCGGGGCGTTTGCCAGATGATTTGCTGGCATTCCATGCGGCCTGGCCGGATGTGGCGGTGGACTTGCATGAAATGGCGCCGGCGGCGCAGTTGGAAGCGCTTCTGGCGGGGAGGCTGGACGTCGGCTATTGCCCGCAGCTGGGCCATCCGCTGCCTGCCGGGCTGCAGGCCAGGCCAGCAGGCAGCTGGCATTGGGAGGTGGCGATGGGCGGCCAGCATCCCTTGGCCGCGCGCCGGACATTGCGCGTGGACGATTTGCGGGAGCAGTCGTTCATCGTTTACGCCGCAGACGGCGACGACGAGGGCCAGTTGCCGATGTTGCGCCAGCTGTTGGGCGCAGAACCCCGCATCGCTTACAAGGTGGGCAGCACCATGTCGGTGCTGGCCTTGGCGGCGGCGGGCCTGGGTCTGGCCCTGGTGCCCGCGCCGGTGCGCAAAATGGCGGCGCCGAATCTCGTTTATCGCCGGTTGGCGGAGCGCTCGCCGCTGGTGTCGGAATTGTCGGCGATCAGCCGCGCGGGCGAGGAATGGGGCGCTGCGCGGCGCTATCTGGACATGTTGAAGGGCTGAGCACTCGCGTTTGGGCGCGGAGCGGCAGGAGAGAGGCGGATTTTGTTTGGGATAGATCAATTTCCGCTCGCTATTGGCGCGGCAAGCCGCTGGGCGGTCCCTATAACGGAAGCATTGCAGATTAAGCATCCGGGAGCGCCAAATGCGATCGACGAATCTGTTCAAGCGGCTCTGGGCGCTCATGGCTTGCGCCGCCTGGCTGTGGTCCGCGGCGGCGTCGGCCTTGCCGAGTTATGCGCGGCAGACCGGCGAGGCCTGCATCGCCTGCCACGTCAGCTTTCCGGAACTGACGCCGTATGGCAGGCTGTTTAAGCTGTCCGGCTACACTTTGGGCGCCGCCAAGTTGTTTCCGCTGGCGGCCATGGCCCAGGCCTCGATTTCCCATGTCGGCAACACCCAGGGCAATGACGGCGCCTATCCCAGGCAGAACGACGGGGTGATAGAAGGCGGCAGCCTGTTTGTGGCGGGCAAGATCGGCGATCATGTCGGCATGTTCTCGCAATGGACTTTCAACGCGTTGAACCAGAATCCCGGCGCGCAGGACTTTTCGGGCCACACGGTGGCGGACAACAACGATTGGCGGCTAAGCGACCACATCGCCAACAGCGATCTGGACCTGATCTACGGACTGTCGCTCAACAACAATCCCACGGTGCAGGATGCCTGGAATACGATGCCGGCCTTCGGCTATCCCTATCAAAGCAGCCACTTGACCGGCGCCTGGGGCATTGCGCCGCCGGCCACGCTGATCGAGGGCGGGCTGGCGCAACAGACGGCCGGCCTCAGCGCTTACGCATTCCTGAATAAAGCCTGGTACTTCGAGCTGGGCGGATACCGCGTGGCCAAGGGCGGCGCGTCGCTGTTCAAAAGCGGGGTGGCCTTGAGCAACCGGCTGGACGGCACCAATCCATACGGGCGTTTCGCCTACAGCCATGATTGGAGGGAACACTCGATCGAGGCTGGCGTTTTCGGTCTGGACGCGCGAGTCCATACCGACCCTTCCGATCCCGGCTCGCCGACCAACCACTACCGCGATACCGGCCTGGACGCGCAGTATCAGTATTTGTCCGAGCCGCATGTGTTCACCGCGCAAGCCGCTTACATCCACGAGCGGACCGTTTGGGACGCGTCGCAAGTGGGAAGCGCGGTGCAAAATCCCGGCAGCCAGCTGAACGCTTTCCGCATCAAGGGCAGTTACTGGTATCAGCGCAGGTATGGCCTGACCTTGGCGTATTTTTCTGAAACCGGTTCGGCCGACAATATCGTCTATCCCATTACCGGCAGCCCCAATACCAATGGCTGCATCGCCGAGCTCAACTACATGATTCAGCCCAATTGGCGGGTGGGCCTGCAGTACACCGGCTTTCTGAAGTATCAGGGCGCCAGCGCCAATTACGACGGCAATGGACGCAACGCCCGCAACAACAACGTCACCTACCTCTACACCTGGATAGCCTTCTGACAGGGGAGTGCGATGAAAACGCTATGGATGATAGGCTGGTGCGGCGCGTTGCTGTCGGCAGGCGTGGCCCTGGCGGACAAAGATCCGGAGTCGCTGGCGCGCGGCTGGTGCGCCAATTGCCACGGCGCGGACGGCAATAGCGTTTCGCCGCTGTTTCCCCGCCTGGCGGGGCAGCAGGCCATGTATTTGCAGCAGCAGCTGCAGCTGTTCCGCGAGCAAAGCCGCAGCGACCAGGCGGCGCACGACTATATGTGGGGCGTGGCCGGCGGCTTGAAAGACGCGGAAATCGCCGGCGTGGCCGGCTATTTCGCCGCGCAGACGCCCAAGCCCAATCCGGCGCCGCCGGCGGCGGCCGCTGAACTGGCGGCGGGGAAGGAGATTTTCCTGCGCGGCAAGGGCGACAGCGTGCCGGCCTGCTTCGCCTGCCATGGCGCGCGGGGCGAAGGCAGCGAACAGGCGCCCCGGCTGGCGGGCCAGCACGCGGCTTATCTGATCAAGCAACTGCGGGTCTTCTCCACGCGCCAGCGGCCCGCGGCGGCGGCGATGCAGGCCATCGTCCATGACCTCAGCGAAGACGATCTGCACAATCTGGCCATCTACTTGCAAAGCCTGTAGCCCGCGCGCCTGGCTTACTTGCCCGCATGCAGCAAACAACCGAGCGGCGGTGGAGCTGCCGGGGGCGAATGTCCGGGCGCGATCGGACGGCCCTCCTGTCGCCGTGCCCGCCATCGTCACGCGGCTGCGCTTTGGCGCTGGATCCAGCGGCGATAGCGGCCGGTGCGGATCTTGGCGTCCCATTGCTGCTGCAACAGCGCCAGGACTGGCGCAACGTCCGGCCGGGCGCGCTTGCCCTGGCTGAGGCGGCGCAGCTGGTATTTCACCATCGCCATATAGCCGACCGAGGCCAGCACCTTGTTTTTCCAGGGAATGGCGCGCAGTCTCGGCGCGGCCGTCGCGTCGCTGCGCCAGGCATTGGGCAGATTGGGGTTTATCGCCAGCGCGGTGGCCATGCCGGCCACGGCGACGCCGCTGCCCAGCACTTGCTCCACCACCGGGTAGCGGCGGATGCCGCCGGTCACCATGACGGGCATCCGCGCGACGGCGGCGATGTCCTGGGCGAATTCCAGGAAATAGGCTTCGCGCGCCAGCGTGCGGCCGTCGCGCGTCTGGCCGTGCATGGCCGGCGCTTCGTAGCTGCCGCCGGACAGCTCGATCAGGTCCACGCCCAATGGGTTCAGCATGGCCGTCACCTGTTTGGCGTCGTCGGCGCTGAAGCCGCCGCGCTGGAAGTCGGCCGAATTGAGCTTCACCGACACGGCGAAGCCGGGACGCACCGCCGCGCGCACTTCGCGCACGATGTCGGTCAGCAGGCGGGCGCGGTTTTCCAGGCTGCCGCCCCAGCGGTCGGCGCGCTGGTTGGTGATCGGCGACAAAAACTGGCTGATCAGGTAGCCGTGCGCGGCGTGGATCTGCACGCCGTTGAAGCCGAACCGCTCCGCCAGCCGCGCCGTGTTGACGAAGCGGGCTTTCACGTCGGCGATGTCGGCCTCGCTCATCGCGCGCGGCGCGGCGAACTGCTTGGAAAAATTGCCCAGCGCCATCGCCACCGCCGACGGCGCCAGGGTGGGCTGGCCCAGCGCGGCCGGCATCTGGCGCCCCGGGTGGTTGATCTGCATCCAGATCTGCGCGCCGCGGGCGCGGGCGGCGGCGGACCATTGCTCAAAGCGGACGCCGAATCGCTCCGACTCCAGCACCACGCCGCCGGGGCCGGTCATCGCGCGCCGGTCCACCATCACGTTGCCGGTGAGGATCAGCCCGGCGCCGCCTTCCGCCCAGGCGCGGTACAGGCGGATCAATGCTTCGGACGGCGCGTGGTCGCGGTCGGCCATGTTCTCCTCCATGGCGGCCTTGGCCAGGCGGTTGGGCAACAAGCTGCCATTCGGCAGTGTCAGCGAAGCGAAGGGGTTCATCGTGCTCTCCAGGGGGGGATGGCTGCACGATAGGATTAAAGCGCGCTTTAAGGTCAAGCCTGGCGACGCAAAAAATTCCGTTCCCGGCGGCGCGCGGGCTATTGGGCTCATCGCTCAGCGCGCGGGACGCTGGGCGTGGGATCCGCAAGGTCCAGGTTGACATTCAAGCTGACTTTAAGCTTAGCATGGCATCAGCCATCCTCCCTTAGCGGAGGCGTGGCGCAATGTCCTGTCATCCGGAGGCGCCGCCCATGTCCACTGTCCAGCAAGCCGTCCCGGCGGCCGTCGCCGTCTCGCAATCCTTAGCCTGGGCAGGGCGGGGGCGCGCATGAAAATCGGCGAACTGGCCAAACGCAGCGGCATGGCGGCGTCGGCGATCCGCTTCTATGAGTCCAAGGGTTTGCTGAAGATGGCCAGCCGGCAGGTGAATGGCTACCGCGACTACCCGCCGGAAGCGCTGGCGGTGCTGTCGATCATCCGCGACGCGCAGCAGGCCGGCTTCACGCTGGACGAAATCAGGCAGCTGCTGCCTGGCGATTTCCAGTCCTGGCGGCATGAGGAACTGCTGTCCGCGCTGCGCCGCAAGGTGGCGGATATCGAAGCGCTGCAGGCGCGGCTGGCCCAGAGCAAGGCGCATCTGCAGGCGTTGATCCAGATGATCGCCGCCAAGCCGGACGACATGGATTGCAAGGAGAACGCCGCCCGGGTGCTGGCAAACCTTGGCGTGGCGGGAGATTCCTAAGCGGGCTCGGCATCGAGCCATCCGCGGTTGATCGCTGACGGCATCTCCATCTTTCCTGATATGCCAGTTGAATTTTCATGCGTAGAATCGAGTGGTCCAAGCATGTCGCCGGCATTCTGCGACGGCGCGGATTCCTCTCTAATCCGACGCGCCGGCTGCGGCGCGCGATCGCAGGAGAATCATCGTGTCAAAACCGCTCATCGCCGGCTGCACGGCCTTGTCCATCTTGTCTTGCCTGCCGGCGTCGGCGCGCGCCGATGCCGGCTATCAGGCGCTGGTGCAGCGCACTTCGTTCGGCATTCCGCACATCACCGCCAGCAATGAAGGCAACCTCGGTTACGGCGCCGGCTACGCTTATGCGCAGGACAATTTCTGCCAACTGGCGGAAGAGATGGCGACCGCCCGCGGCCAGCGTTCCCGCTACTTCGGCACGGCGGGCAGTTACGCCAGTCCGGATGGCGGACAGATACCCAATGCCGCCAGCGATTTCTACTACGCCTTCCTGAACAGCGACGCGAATTTCCGCGCCAGTTTCGCGCGCCAGCCGGAGGCGGTGCGGAGTCTGCTCGATGGCTATGTGGCCGGGGTGAACCGCTATCTGCGCGAAACCGGCGTCGGCGGCTTGCCGGCGGCCTGCCGCAACCAGCCGTGGGCGCGGCCGCTGGAGCGGCTGGACATGATCCGCATGATGCGGCGCTACGCGGTGACTTCGTCCGGCGCGCAATACATCGGCGCCTTGCAGGCGGCGGTTCCGCCGACTGCCGGCGCGGCGCGCAAGCAGCGGCTGCCGGTCGGCCAGGAACCGCTGCGCGGTTTGTATGGCAAGCGCCGGCCGGTGGGTTCCAACGCCATCGCGCTGGGGCGCGAAGCCACCCATTCCGGCGCGGGCATGCTGTACGCCAATCCGCATTTCCCCTGGAACGGCGCTTACCGCTTTTACGAGCAGCATCTGACCATTCCGGGCAAGGTGGATGCGATGGGCGTTTCGCTGGGCGGGCTGCCGGTGGTGAACATCGGCTTCAACCGCGCCGTCGCCTGGACCCATACCGTCAACACCTCGCTGCACTCCACGCTGTTCGCCTTGCGCCTGGCGCCGGGCGATCCGACGCGCTACATCGTCGATGGCGTGGCCAAGCCGTTGCGGCCGGTCACGGTCAGCATTGTCGGCCGCGACGCCAATGGCGCGCCGGAGCGCTTGCAACACACCTTCTATCTGAGCGAGTGGGGGCCGGTGGTGGCGTTTCCGGGGCAACTGGATTGGGACGCCGCAAGCGCCTACGCGCTGGCCGACGCCAATCAGGACAACGACAGGATGCTGGATGCCTGGTGGCGGATGAACCGGGCCGGCTCGCTGGCGGAGCTGCGTTCCGCGGTGGAATCGACGCTGGGCCTGCCCTGGGTGCATACCCTGGCGGCGGACCGCGCCGGCAATGTTTACTTCGGCGACGTCACCGTGGTGCCCAATGTCGGCGCGGCAAAACAGCAGGCTTGCATGCCGGCGGCGACGCGGCCCTTGCTGGCCCAGGGCGTGATGGTGCTGGATGGCGCGCGCGCCGCCTGCCGCTGGGACAATACGGCTGGCACGCCGCAGCCGGGCATCTTCGCAGCCAGGGATTTGCCGACGCTGGCGCGGCGCGACTTCGTGCAGAACAGCAACGACAGCGCCTGGCTGACCAATCCGGCGCGGCCGCTGACCGGCTACCCGGACATCGTCAGCGCGGCCGGCGGCGTGCAGGGCGCGCGCACCCGCTACGGCTTGCAGCAAATACTGGGCCGGCTTGGCGAGCAGCGCTTCACTCTGGACGCGCTGCAGGAAATGGGCTTGTCCAACCGCTCCTACTACGCGTCGCTGTTGCTGGACGATCTCAAGCGCTTATGTCGTACGTCGGGAAGCGGCCAGGTGCCGGCGGATGCTTGCCGGATCTTGGCCCGCTGGGATGGCAAGGCCGAACTGGATAGCGTGGGATGGCCGCTGTTCCAGGCCTGGCGCGGACGCTTGAACGGCAGCGGCGTGGCCTACTGGGCGCAGCCTTTCGACCCGGCGCGTCCGCTGCAGACGCCGCGCGGGTTGCGCATCGGCGATGCGGCGGTGGCCAGCGCCGCGCGCGCGGCCTTGTTCGACGCGGTCAAGGATTTGCAGGCCGCCGGCATCGCCTATTCCAGGCCATGGGGCGAGATCCAGCGCGCGGCGCGCGGCGGCAAACGCATCCCGATCCACGGCGGCGGCGGCGAAGATGTCTACAACGTCATCGAAAGCGGGCCGGGCGGCAATGGCGAACTCAATCCGGAATCCGGCACCTCGTTCCTGATGGCGGTGTCGTTCGAGTCCGGCCTGCCGCAGGCAGAAGCTTTCCTCACCTATTCGCAGTCCAGCGATCCGGACTCGCCGCACAGCGGCGACCAGACCGAGCGCTTCAGCCGCAAGCAGTGGATCCGCCTGCCATACACGCAAACTGACATCCGCCGCGACCCGGCTTATGTCTGGCGCTGGCTGAGGGAATAGCCGGCGCGGCCGGAAAAGCCGCCGGGCGCCAGCCCGGCGGCTGCGCTTACTTCATCTGCCAGCCGGTCACCTTGAGCACCACCGCGTCGGCGTTCTTCAGGTCGGTCTCGCCCATGCCCAGCAGGGTGCTCCACTGCTTGACGCGGTTCTTGCCGTTGGGCGGCTGGTTGTAGTCGTTGCTGTCCACGATCTTGCTGCGCTCGGCGTAGAAGCGGGTCAGGAACGTTTTCTCGTCGGCGCTGTTGCCGGAGCGGGACAGCACGCCGGCCAGCGTGCCGGAATCGCCGCTGGCACCCTGGTTCAGCGCGGTGTCGACGAAGGAGCCTATCGTCAGCGCGCTGTTGAAGCCGCGCTGGCGCGCCTGCTGGACGCTGAACTGGATGTAGACGGCGTAGAAGGTGCGCCACATCGCTTCGCGCCAGGCGGCGTTGTTCTGCAGCGCGCCTATCTTGTTGCAGAAGGTTTTCTTGTCGTCGCTGATCTTGAGAATGGCGCCCTGCATCGCGCCGTGGGCGCCGGCGCGGTTCAAGCCGCCGATTATCGATGGGTTGGCCGCGCCGCTGGCGGCGTCGAATGCCTTGAACAGCGCAGGGGCGTCCGGGCCGCCGTCGTTGGGGCCGCCGGTGGTGGCGCCGAAAATGCCGATGGTGAAGCCGCGCTTGTCGCCGATGTCCTCGCAGTAGCCGTAGAACTTGGTCCAATCCAGCGAGTCCTGCTCCGGCTTGTTGATCAGCTTCATGATGTTGTCCCACTGCTCGCCGTCCAGCCCGGTGTTGGCCTTGAGAAACTGCAGCGTGGCCGGCGAGAAGTTGGCGTCATGGTCGGCCGCCTTGGCGGCGGTCTTGGCCGCCGGCCGGCAACTGGCGCCGGCTATCCAGGGCTGGCCGGCTCCCGCGCTGTCCGCCGACGGAGCATTGCCCTGGGTCCAGTAGGCGGCGGTGTAGTTGACGCCGCCGCGGCTGGCCAGGCTGCCGGCGGGATAGGGCGCGGCGGCATCCCAGGCCGCGCCGCAGGCCTGGAGATGGGCGGCTTGCCGGGCCGGCGCGCCGGCATGGGAGCCCTGGGCCGCGGCCTGATTCGCCAGAGCCAGCGCGGCCAGCAGGGGCAGGCAGGTTTTCAGGATGGTGGACAGCTGTCTTGCGCTTGCGTTTTTCAAAGCGTTCTCCGAAATGGTTGCGAAGTAGCGCGGCGGTCGCCGCTGCGGACAGGCGGTCAAACAAACGCTTTTATATGCCATTTGATTTTTTACGGCAACTCATACATACGACTTTTGCGAATAAGTAACTACTTGATATGAAAAATACTTTATGAATTTTGACTAGGCTGGCCAGGATGTTTTGCCAGGCAAGCATGACGCCGGGGCGGGCAAGCGCGCTGGCTATATTGGATGATGGATGCGTAATGCGCGCGGAAAGCTGGTGTGGCGGAGGGGAGGCAAGCATGGCTGGCGGGAGGGCTGTGGCGGAAAGGATGCGGGCGCCGGCTTTGCATCCGGCGATGTCGCCCCGGCAAGCTGGCCGGGTGGTGACGGCGGCATGCCTGCGCCATTTCCAGGCCAATCTGGCGGGCGCCAAGGCCGGCGTCGACCATGAGTGCCTGCACCAGGCCAGGGTGGCGCTGCGCCGGTTGCGCTGCGCGCGCAAGATATTCTCCGCCCGCGACGCGGATGGGGATGCGGCGGCCGCCGATCTGAAATGGCTGGCCGGCCAGCTCGGGCAGGCGCGCGATCTGGACGTGCTGCTAGTGGAGGCGCTGCCGGCGGCAGAGGCCGCGGCGGGCGGCGGCGCAGGCTTAGGCAAGCTGCGGCAGGCCTTGGCGCAGCGCTCGGAGCGCTGCCGGCGCGAGGCGCAAGCAGCGCTGGAGTCGGCTTGCTGTGAGAGGCTGTTGTCGTCTTGCCGCCATCCGCAGCTTGAGGACGCGGACGCCAAGCTGCGGCGCTTCGCCCGGCGGATTCTGCGGCGGCGGCGGCGCGGGCTGCGCCGCTTGGCGGAGCGCTGGCGGACGCTGGATCCGGAACAGTTGCATCAGTTGCGCAAGCAAGCCAAGGCGCTGCGCTATGCGGCGGAATTCTTCGCGCCATTGTTCGACGCCGGCGCGGCGGCGCGCTATCTGTTCCGCCTGCAGCGGGTGCAGGACCTGTTGGGCGCGATTCACGACGCGGCGGCGGGCCGGGCGCTGCTGGCGCAGTGCGGCCCGGCGGAAGATGGCGAGCTGGCGCGGGCGGCGGGCTTTGTCGATGGCTGGCTGGCCCAGGCGGCGGCGCAGGCCGGGCAGCGGCTGGGCCGGGCGCTGGCGCGCCTGGAGCGAGCCAAGCGCTTTTGGTGAGGCGGCCGCTGGCTTAGCCGCGGGCGCTGCTGGCGCCGCCGTCCGCGAACAGCGCCGCGCCGCTGGTGAAGCCGGACAGGTCCGACGCTAGGTACAGCGCGGCGCCGGCGATTTCGGCCGGGCTGGCCAGCCGTTTGAGCGCGTGCAGGTTTTCCACCCAGGCGCGCTGCTCCGCGGTCGGCGTCGCCGCCTGCCCCATCTCGGTATCGGTGCCGCCGGGCAGCAGGGCGTTCACCCGCAGCCCTTGCGCGCCATACTCCGCCGCCAGCGATCTGGTGAGGCCAACCAGCGCGGATTTGGCGGCGGCGTAGGCCGCCATGCCCGGCAGGCCCACCGCGTGGCCGACGAAGGACGAGGTGAAGATCAGCGAGGCCTTGCCTTGTTTCAGCATGGCGGGAATCTGGTATTTGGCGCAGAGGAAGGCGCTGGTGAGGTTGGCGTCCAGCGTGCGGCGCCAGTCGTCCAGCGCCAGATCGGGCAGGCTGCCGGGCGCGCCCAGCGCGCCGGCGTTGTTGAAGGCGATGTCCAGGGCGCCGAAACGGCCCAGCGCCAGTTCCACCATCGCTTGGGCGGCGCGCTCGTCGCTGGCGTCCGCGGCCAGCGCGGCGGCCTGGCCGCCGGCGGCGGCGATTTCGTCCACCAGGCTATCCAGCAAGTGGCCCCGGCGCGCCACGACGACGACCTTGGCGCCCTCGCGGGCGAACAGCAGGGCGGCCTCGCGGCCGATGCCGGAGCTGGCTCCGGTGATGATGGCGGTTTTACGGTCTAGCAAGCCCATTTGGCGGCCTCATGTCTGATGAAAGGAATGAGGCCCCAGTTTCCGCGATGCCGCGCCGGCGGGCATTCCGATTCTTGCCGACTTCAATCCGGCCGGGCGGAGGATCGCGCCGCGCGCCAGGCTGGCAGATCGGCCAGCCGGATTTGCGCCGGCAACGCGCCGTGCTTGGCCTGGGCCACCCGCTGCGCGCGGTAGATGCCGGCGTGGCCGGAGCACAGATAGCTGACCACGCAGGCTAGCGCGGCGTAGACGCCGGCTTCGGGGCCGAACAGCTCCATCGCCATCACGGTGGAGGCCAGCGGCGTGTTGGCCGCGCCGGCGAACACCGCGGCGAGGCCCATGCCGGCCAGCAGGGGGAAGGGCAGCTGCAGCAGCGGCGCCAGCGCGTTGCCCAGCGTCGCGCCGATATAGAACAGCGGCGTCACCTCGCCGCCCTTGAAGCCGGCGCCCAGGGTCAGCGCGGTGAAGGCCAGCTTGCCGGCGAAGTCGTAGCTGGGCAGCGGCTGCTGGAAAGCGGCGGCGAGAGTGGGCAGGCCCAGGCCGAGATACGCGTCGGCCGGGAGCAGGCTGGCGGCGGCGGCCACCATGGCGCCGCCGGCCAATGGCCGCAGTGGCGCGTAGCGGATGAAGCGTTTGAACGCTCCGCCGACGGCGTGGGTCGCGCTGGAGAACAGCCTGGCGACCAGGCCGAAGGCGACGCCCGCCAGCACCGCGGCCAGCATGTTCCAGGCGTTCAGGGGCGGGACAAAGGGAATGGCGTAATGGCTGTGCTGGATGCCCAGCGCCAAGCCCAGCCTGTCGGCGGCCACCGCGGCCAGCAGGCAGGGCAGGATGGCGTCGTAGCGCAGTTGTCCGATGGCCAGCACTTCCAGGCCGAAGACGGCGCCGGCCAGCGGCGTGCCGAATACCGAAGCGAAGCCGGCGCTGATGCCGGCGCTCAGCAGGATGCCGCGGTCTGCCGGCCGCAGCGGCAGCCAGCGGTTGAGCTGGTCGGCCAGCGCGCCGCCCATCTGCACCGCGGTGCCTTCCCGTCCGGCCGAGCCGCCGCACAAATGGGTGGCGATGGTTCCCGCCAGCACCAGCGGCGCCATCCGCAGCGGGATGATGCGGCGGGGATCGTGGATTTCATCCAGCAGCAGATTATTGCCGGCCTCCACTTCCCGGCCGAAGCGCAGATAGAGCCAGCCGACGGCGAAGCCGGCGACGGGCAGCAGCCAGATGGCCGCGGGATGGGCCAGGCGCCAGCGGCTGGCCCAGTCCAGCGCCAGCAGGAAGAAAGCGGATGCGCAGCCGGCGAGCGCGGCCACGATGCCGGACAGCAACAGCCATTTGCCGAGGTGGGGCAGCGGGGCGAGCCGGCGGATGAGTTGGGTGTAAGGCATGGAAGTCCATCGTCTGATCGCATTGAACAAACCTGGACAGGAGAAAACCGGGGCGCGCCCACAGCTTCCCTGGCCAGGGAACGCTGTAGGCATCATCAGCCCTTGCGGGCGGTTGGCGGAGGAATGCCATCTCCATCTGAAGCGTAGATTCTAGGGCGCGGCGCGCGCGGCGGCAAGTCCGGGCGCGGATTGTCATCGTGCTCCTGCAACGATGGCCTTGCTGTCACCTGTCTGAAAGGCCATTGCTGTCCTTACGGTCGCTACCTATACCTGCCGCATGCTTTGGAAATTCCCCCTTGCGCGACATGGCGATTGCCTCGGCATGCATCCGATGCAAGTGGTGCAGCCCTTCCTCTTTAAGGCAGTTCCATGCGTACAAGGAGCCGATATGAGTTATCTGCAGTTTCCCCGGCTGGCGTTCGCCGGCAGTTTCCAGGCCGATGTCTCCACCGTCAACAACGACCCCCGCCACTACGACATCGACAATTTCGAGCCCGCGTTCCAGGATTTCCAGACCAAGCAGTCGTACAACGGCTGGTGGCATCCCACCGGCACCGCCATCATGCGTTTCGCCGACTGCCAGGTCACCAGCCTGCGCGGGCCGGACGGCGTGCTGATCACTGAATCCGGGCTCGACCCGCTGCTGTCCTGTACGGTGGGCAACGCCATCGGCAAGCCTTCCGGCAAGATGGTGGATCTGGATCCGGACTGGCAGCTGGCGTCCAATCTCTATGGCCTGGCGGTATCGCTGCTCAGGCCGGACGGCACGCCCATCATGACCGCCGACTACGAAAGCAACCCGTTTCGCGACCTGTGGTTCACCCGCGGCAGCGGTGGCGGTGACAGCGGCGCTTCGGCGATGTTTCAGTCGGTGCTGACGAATGTCGAGTGGCATCTGGACGATTTCGACAGTCCCCTGCTGGATCAGTTGATCCGGGTCAGCGAGCAGGGGCGGCTATCTGTCCGCCTGAGCACCTATGGCTACAATATGGACGCGTCCAACCCGCGCTTCGGCTACGGCACGGTGCTGGGCGCCATAGGTCCTGTCCATGCGGGACAGCCGCGCTCCTTCATCCTGGGGCGCCGTTTCATGCCCACTACCCAGCAGGGCTCCGACCTGGTCAGCAGCAATGGCATCGGCTGTTTTTCCTCTTACATAGACCGAGCCAGCAGCAGCTTGCAGGTGGACCTGAGCAACGCCTTGCCGCTGGGGCCGGATAACCAGGTCAAGGACCTGGGCGTTTTGCAGTACGCGATCCTGAAAAACGCGTTGACCGCGCAGGACGCCGAAATCGGGCCGGGCGATTACATTTACCTGGGAACGGTGGACACTTCGCAGGCGCTGCAGAATGTGCAGGCTGGCATCCAGTCGCTGCCGCTGAGCGGCGATGCCTTGCGCCAGACCGAGGGCCAGCCGCTGGCCATCATCCAGATCAATGACAGCAACGGCAACGCGCAGGTCTGCGTGCGCGAGGCGCTGCTGGGTAATGAGGTGAGGGTCGAGGACTTCGCCACTCGGCTGGACCCCAACGATCCGGCGAAAAACCGCCTCGTCACCACCCTGTACGCGGCTACCTACGGCCAGCCGGCGGCGGGGGCGAGAATGGAGTTCTGGGCGGCGGGCCCGGCGCTGGATTACGACAACACGCCCACCAGCCCGGATGCCGCCACCACGCCGCGGGCGCTGCTGCCCGTCAACAATGTGCCCGGCGGCGCGATCCGCATCGAGCCGCGCGAAGTGGTGACCGGCGCCGATGGCACCGCGCAGTTCACGGTGCACGGCCCCGAGTTCATGGCGACGCCGCGCGAATACATGGACGGCCAGCTGTTCACCGTCAATTACAACTTCGCCGGCGACAACCCGGCGGTGCAGCAGCCTTACGACAATCTGGCGCTGATGGTGTTCAGCACCTATCCGCAGCCGGGGCAGCAGGTGAACCTGGAACACCCGCGCTGGGAAGACGTGCAACCCATCCTGCAGCAATACGCCAATCTCTACCCGGTGATGAGCCAGGGCTTGTTCGACTTTTCCAAGCAGGGCGTGGCCGATGCCTGCGCCGCCATCATGCGCTTCGTGTTCGACAAGCCGATCGAGGATCCGGACCAGATGCCGGTCACCCGCGACCTGTCGTCCAGCAAGCGGCGGATGCTGATCAATTACTTTCAGGATGTGATGGACCGCACCGGCAACACCATGGACCGGCAACTGATGTTCGGCAAACGTTGTCCGTTGCGGCCCAGCGCGATGCCCGGCGAGGCGGACATCGCCGCCGCGCGCGCCGCGCCCACCGCCAGCAAGAGCCGCAAGGCCGGCCGCTGAGCCGGTCACCCCATCGCCAGATCAAAAGAAAGAAAAGTCCATGCTGAAAATTCGTCCAGAATTGATGGCCAAGCTGCGCGCGGCCGCTTCCGTTGAGGATGTGCGGGAAATGCTGGCCGGCGCGGTGCGGCTGGAACTGGCCACCATCCCGCCTTACCTGACCGCGCAGTTCTCGGTGATGCCGGGCCAGAACCAGGCGTCGCGCGCGCTGGTGCAGTCGGTGGTGGTGGAGGAAATGCTGCACATGACGCTGGCGGCCAATGCGCTGATCGCGATCGGCGGCAACCCGGACATCGTGGCGGACGGCCGTAGCCTGCAGTATCCGGGGCCGCTGCCGATGTGCGTCGACGAGGGGCTGACGGTAACGCTGAAGTCATTGACCCGGCTGCAGGCGTTCGAGGTCTTCATGGCGGTGGAGCGGCCGGATACCGAGGCCATCCTGCCGGGTGAGACGGCGCCGGAACTGGCCGACAACTCCGGCTACGAGTCTATCGGCGACTTCTATATGGCCATTCTGCACAAGCTGGAAGAGCTGGTGGCAGCCGGGGTGCCCTGTTTCGCCCGCCCGAGGCTGGAGCAACAAGTGGATATCAGCAAGTGGTTCCCGCCTGAGGTGCCTGGCCATCCGGAGGGCAAGGTTTACGATATCGGCTCCGCCCGGGCGGCGATCATGACCATCGTCCGCCAGGGCGAAGGCCTGCAGATCCAGGACGACAAGATCAACCCAAAGGAAGACCCGAGAGGCGGCTACGCCCATTACTTCAAGTTTGGCGAGATCTATTACGGCAAGCGCCTGGTGCGCGACCCGGCCAGCGTGTCCGGCTGGTCGTACAGCGGCGAGCCGGTGCCGCTGGATGAGACCGGCGTTTATCCGCTGCTGCCCAACGCCGCCTTGTCCGACTACGCCAAGGGCAGCGGCGCGGCGGTCAGCGGCGCGCAGTTCTATCAGGCGTATCAAAACCTGCTGGTGGCGTTGAACCGCACCTTCAACGGCGAACCGAATCAGCTGGATGCCGCGCTGGGCATCATGTACGAATTGAAGCTGGTGGCGCAGAAAGTGATGCAGAACCTGGCCAACCCTGACGTGCCCGGCGTGCTGGCGGCGCCGCCGTTCATGCGTACCCATCATCCTGACGAAGAGTGAAGCCGTAGATAAAGAACGGCCGCCACGCCTTAATCAGGGCACGGCGGCCGTTTCGCTTGGTTTGCGGTGGACTCAGTCCTGGCGCGGGGGCGGCTCCAGCACCGTGTCGCGGGCTTGCGGCAGCAGGTCAGGATAGTCGCGGCTGTAGTGCAGGCCGCGGCTTTCCTTGCGCAGCAGCGCGGAGCGGACGATCAGCTCCGAGGTCTGCACCAGGTTGCGCAGCTCGATCAGGTCATTGCTGACGTGGAAGTGGCTGTAGTACTCGTCGATCTCGCCCTTCAGCAGATCGATGCGGTGCAGCGCCCGCTCCAGCCGCTTGTTGGTGCGGACGATGCCGACGTAGTCCCACATCGCGCGCCGCAGCTCGTCCCAGTTGTGCGAGATCACCACTTCTTCATCCGGGTCGGTGACGCGGCTGTCGTCCCAGGCCGGAATCGCCGGCAGTTTGATGGTGTCCTGCGCCTGGATGTCGGCCGCCGCGGCCTTGCCTATCACCAGGCATTCCAGCAGTGAGTTGCTGGCCAGGCGGTTGGCGCCATGCAGGCCGGTATGCGCCACTTCGCCCACCGCGTACAGTCCGGCCACGTCGGTGCGGCCGGCCAGGTCGGTGACGATGCCGCCGCAGGTGAAGTGCACCGCCGGCACCACCGGTATCGGCTGCTGGGTGATGTCTATGCCCAACTCCAGGCAGTGGGCGTAGATATTGGGGAAGTGTTCCTTGATGAATTGCGCCGGCTTATAAGAGATGTCCAGGTAGACGCAGTCCAGGCCGTGCTTCTTCATTTCAAAGTCTATCGCGCGCGCCACCACGTCGCGAGGCGCCAGCTCGCCGCGCGGATCGTGCTGCGGCATGAAGCGGGTGCTGTCCGGCAGTTTCAGAATCCCGCCTTCGCCGCGCACTGCCTCGGTGATCAGGAAGGATTTGGAATGCGGGTGGTACAGGCAGGTCGGATGGAACTGCATGAACTCCATATTGCCGACGCGGCAGCCGGCGCGCCAGCCCATCGCGATGCCGTCGCCGGTGGCGGTATCCGGATTGGTGGTATAGAGGTAAACCTTGCCGGCGCCGCCGGACGCCAGGATGGTGTGCTGGGCGGCGATGGTGACGACTTCGTCGCTGTTCTTGTCCAAGGCGTAGACGCCGTAAGCGCGCTTGCCGTCCTGGCCCAGCTTCTGCGACGTGATCAGGTCTATCGCTATATAGTGTTCCAGCTCGGTGATGTTCGGATGCGCCTTGATCTTCTGGCCCAGCGTGCTGGTCACCGCGGCGCCGGTGGCATCGGCGGCATGGATGATGCGGCGGTGGCTGTGGCCCCCTTCGCGCGTCAGGTGATAACCGGTCTGATGCTCGTCGTCGCGGGTGAAGGGCACGCCCAGCTCGATCAGCCAGTCTATCGCCTCCTTGGAGTGCTCGACGATGAAGCGGGTGGTGTCTTCATTGCACAGGCCGGCGCCGGCGATCAGCGTATCGCGGATGTGGTCTTCCACCGAGTCGTCGGTATCCAGCACGGCGGCGATGCCGCCTTGGGCATAAGTGGAGCTGCCTTCCAGCAGGTCGCGTTTGGTGATCAGGCCCACCTTGCGTTTTTCCGCCAGATGCAGCGCCAGCGTCATGCCGGCCAGGCCGCTGCCGATAATCAGCACATCGAATTTGAGCATATATAGAGTGTCCACGGCAGGCACGTCGCGTGCCAAACGCATGGAAGCGTAGCAGAATCGCCTGTTGGCGCGTAGCCGACGCCGCATTTCCGGTGGCCAGCCAGGTCCGACTGTGGCGGTTTTCTTGCCGCAATGGCTGCGGGCCTGAAATTCTTTCTCACGGCTTTTCTTGTAAATCAATGCCTTGCGCGGGCTGGTCGAAGAAAGTTCATTTTTTATCGCGAAAGGTGTTGACGGGTGCGGGTCCCGGGCGTATAGTTCGCCTCCTCAGCTGACGCAGCGAACGAAACAGCGGAAACGAAACGGTTCCGGTGATGACGACGCAGCGATCGGCACCGCTCTTTAACAGACAGAATAACCGATAGGTGTAAGTGTTTGGCGAAAGCCAAAAACTTGCACTGCAAGAGACAAGAGATACTTGTTTATTTCTTTGAACTTGCGTGCCAGAAAATTTGCTATGAGATTGAACTGAAGAGTTTGATCCTGGCTCAGATTGAACGCTGGCGGCATGCTTTACACATGCAAGTCGAACGGTAACAGGGTGCTTGCACCGCTGACGAGTGGCGAACGGGTGAGTAACGCATCGGAATGTACCGTGTAATGGGGGATAGCTCGGCGAAAGCCGGATTAATACCGCATACGCCCTGAGGGGGAAAGTGGGGGACCGTAAGGCCTCACGTTATACGAGCAGCCGATGTCTGATTAGCTAGTTGGTGAGGTAAGAGCTCACCAAGGCGACGATCAGTAGCGGGTCTGAGAGGATGATCCGCCACACTGGGACTGAGACACGGCCCAGACTCCTACGGGAGGCAGCAGTGGGGAATTTTGGACAATGGGCGCAAGCCTGATCCAGCCATGCCGCGTGTCTGAAGAAGGCCTTCGGGTTGTAAAGGACTTTTGTTCGGGAGGAAATCCCGCTGGTTAATACCTGGCGGGGATGACAGTACCGGAAGAATAAGCACCGGCTAACTACGTGCCAGCAGCCGCGGTAATACGTAGGGTGCAAGCGTTAATCGGAATTACTGGGCGTAAAGCGTGCGCAGGCGGTTTTGCAAGTCTGATGTGAAAGCCCCGGGCTCAACCTGGGAACGGCATTGGAGACTGCAAGACTAGAGTGCGTCAGAGGGGGGTAGAATTCCGCGTGTAGCAGTGAAATGCGTAGAGATGCGGAGGAATACCGATGGCGAAGGCAGCCCCCTGGGATGACACTGACGCTCATGCACGAAAGCGTGGGGAGCAAACAGGATTAGATACCCTGGTAGTCCACGCCCTAAACGATGTCAATTAGCTGTTGGGGGTTTGAATCCTTGGTAGCGTAGCTAACGCGTGAAATTGACCGCCTGGGGAGTACGGCCGCAAGGTTAAAACTCAAAGGAATTGACGGGGACCCGCACAAGCGGTGGATGATGTGGATTAATTCGATGCAACGCGAAAAACCTTACCTGCTCTTGACATGTACGGAACTTGGTAGAGATATCTTGGTGCCCGAAAGGGAGCCGTAACACAGGTGCTGCATGGCTGTCGTCAGCTCGTGTCGTGAGATGTTGGGTTAAGTCCCGCAACGAGCGCAACCCTTGTCATTAGTTGCCATCATTTAGTTGGGCACTCTAATGAGACTGCCGGTGACAAACCGGAGGAAGGTGGGGATGACGTCAAGTCCTCATGGCCCTTATGAGCAGGGCTTCACACGTCATACAATGGTCGGTACAGAGGGTCGCTAAGCCGCGAGGTGGTGCCAATCTCATAAAACCGATCGTAGTCCGGATCGCACTCTGCAACTCGAGTGCGTGAAGTCGGAATCGCTAGTAATCGCAGATCAGCATGCTGCGGTGAATACGTTCCCGGGTCTTGTACACACCGCCCGTCACACCATGGGAGTGAGTTTCACCAGAAGTGGGTAGGCTAACCGCAAGGAGGCCGCTTACCACGGTGGGATTCATGACTGGGGTGAAGTCGTAACAAGGTAGCCGTAGGGGAACCTGCGGCTGGATCACCTCCTTTCTAGAGAAGGCGATCGCCAAGCACTTACAGCCTATCGGTTATTCGCGTTAAGGGCAGCTGGATCGAAGAGATTCAGTGCTGAGAAGTTGACTGGGTTTGTAGCTCAGCTGGTTAGAGCACTGTGTTGATAACGCAGGGGTCGTAGGTTCGAGTCCTACCAGACCCACCAGTTGGGGGATTAGCTCAGTTGGGAGAGCACCTGCTTTGCAAGCAGGGGGTCGTCGGTTCGATCCCGTCATCCTCCACCACTTACAGTGCAAACAAAAACGAACTTGATCGAGTTTGATTCTGTTTGCGTTGTTCGCGTGCAGCGAAAGCTGCTCAGCAATACGCCCGATCTTTAACAAACTGAAGAAGCCGAATATATTAAGACGGCGAAACAAACAGCGAGAGTTAAGTCTTTCGTTGAATGAATCGTCATCTTGGGTATTTGATTGTATCAAAGGCTGCGTCGCCATATCAAAAGGGGCGGTGCAGTCGTCGCACAAACACACTTGTTGTTTTAGTGGCTTAGGCTGCTGAAATGATAGGGTCAAGCGACTAAGTGCATCTGGTGGATGCCTTGGCGATCACAGGCGATGAAGGACGTGTAAGCCTGCGAAAAGCGCGGGGGAGCTGGCAATAGAGCTTTGATCCCGCGATATCCGAATGGGGAAACCCGGCCCTTAGGGGTCATCCCTGACTGAATACATAGGTCAGAGGAAGCGAACTCAGCGAACTGAAACATCTAAGTAGCTGAAGGAAAAGAAATCAACCGAGATTCCGTAAGTAGTGGCGAGCGAACGCGGAACAGCCTGTATGTGATAGAGATTGCGTTAGTGGAAGGTTCATGGAAAGGACCGCCGTAGTGGGTGATAGCCCCGTACACGAAAACGCATTCTTGGTACTAAGCATACGAGAAGTAGGGCGGGACACGCGAAATCCTGTCTGAATATGGGGGGACCATCCTCCAAGGCTAAATACTCGTGATCGACCGATAGTGAACCAGTACCGTGAGGGAAAGGCGAAAAGAACCCCGGGAGGGGAGTGAAATAGAACCTGAAACCGGATGCATACAAACAGTGGGAGCGGACTTGTTCCGTGACTGCGTACCTTTTGTATAATGGGTCAGCGACTTACGTTCAGTAGCAAGCTTAACCGAATAGGGGAGGCGTAGGGAAACCGAGTCCGAATAGGGCGCTTTAGTTGCTGGGCGTAGACCCGAAACCGAGTGATCTATCCATGGCCAGGATGAAGGTGCGGTAACACGCACTGGAGGTCCGAACCCACTAGTGTTGCAAAACTAGGGGATGAGCTGTGGATAGGGGTGAAAGGCTAAACAAACTCGGAGATAGCTGGTTCTCCCCGAAAACTATTTAGGTAGTGCCTCATGTATCACTTCCGGGGGTAAAGCACTGTTATGGCTAGGGGGTCATTGCGATTTACCAAACCATGGCAAACTCTGAATACCGGAAAGTGCAAGCATGGGAGACAGACGGTGGGTGCTAACGTCCATCGTCAAGAGGGAAACAACCCAGACCGCCAGCTAAGGTCCCAAATGATCAGTTAAGTGGTAAACGAAGTGGGAAGGCATAGACAGCCAGGATGTTGGCTTAGAAGCAGCCATCATTTAAAGAAAGCGTAATAGCTCACTGGTCGAGTCGTCCTGCGCGGAAGATGTAACGGGGCTCAAACTGATAACCGAAGCTGCGGATGGGCGCGTAAGCGTCCGTGGTAGGGGAGCGTTCTGTAGGTCTGTGAAGGTGTCTCGTAAGGGATGCTGGAGATATCAGAAGTGCGAATGCTGACATGAGTAGCGATAAAGCGGGTGAAAAGCCCGCTCGCCGAAAGCCCAAGGTTTCCTACGCAACGTTCATCGGCGTAGGGTGAGTCGGCCCCTAAGGCGAGGCTGAAAAGCGTAGTCGATGGGAAACGGGTTAAAATTCCCGTACTTTTGTGCAGTGCGATGTGGGGACGGAGAAGGTTAGGTCAGCAGACTGTTGGAATAGTCTGTTCAAGCCGGTAGGCGTGAAGAGTAGGCAAATCCGCTCTTCTTTAACGCCGAGACGTGATAACGAGGGTCTACGGACCTGAAGTGACTGATACCACGCTTCCAGGAAAAGCCACTAAGCTTCAGCTGCACAAGAACCGTACCGCAAACCGACACAGGTGGGCAGGATGAGAATTCTAAGGCGCTTGAGAGAACTCAGGAGAAGGAACTCGGCAAATTGATACCGTAACTTCGGGAGAAGGTATGCCTGTTGAGGTGTAGGACTTCGCGTCCGAAGCTTTGACAGGTCGCAGAGAATCGGTGGCTGCGACTGTTTAACAAAAACACAGCACTGTGCCAACACGAAAGTGGACGTATACGGTGTGACGCCTGCCCGGTGCTGGAAGGTTAAGTGATGGGGTGCAAGCTCTTGATCGAAGCCCCAGTAAACGGCGGCCGTAACTATAACGGTCCTAAGGTAGCGAAATTCCTTGTCGGGTAAGTTCCGACCCGCACGAATGGCGTAACGATGGCCACACTGTCTCCTCCTGAGACTCAGCGAAGTTGAAGTGTTTGTGAAGATGCAATCTACCCGCTGCTAGACGGAAAGACCCCGTGAACCTTTACTGTAGCTTTGCATTGGACTTTGAAGTGGTTTGTGTAGGATAGGTGGGAGGCTTTGAAGCCAGGACGCTAGTTCTGGTGGAGCCGACCTTGAAATACCACCCTGACCCCTTTGAGGTTCTAACCTTGGTCCGTGATCCGGATTGGGGACAGTGCATGGTAGGCAGTTTGACTGGGGCGGTCTCCTCCCAAAGTGTAACGGAGGAGTTCGAAGGTTACCTAGGTACGGTCGGAAATCGTGCTGATAGTGCAATGGCAAAAGGTAGCTTAACTGCGAGACCGACAAGTCGAGCAGGTGCGAAAGCAGGACATAGTGATCCGGTGGTTCTGAATGGAAGGGCCATCGCTCAACGGATAAAAGGTACTCCGGGGATAACAGGCTGATACCGCCCAAGAGTTCACATCGACGGCGGTGTTTGGCACCTCGATGTCGGCTCATCACATCCTGGGGCTGTAGCCGGTCCCAAGGGTATGGCTGTTCGCCATTTAAAGTGGTACGTGAGCTGGGTTCAAAACGTCGTGAGACAGTTTGGTCCCTATCTGCAGTGGGCGTTGGAAGTTTGACGGGGGCTGCTCCTAGTACGAGAGGACCGGAGTGGACGAACCTCTGGTGTACCGGTTGTCACGCCAGTGGCATCGCCGGGTAGCTAAGTTCGGAAGAGATAACCGCTGAAAGCATCTAAGCGGGAAACTTGCCTGAAGATGAGACTTCCCTGGAGGCTTGACCTCCCTGAAGAGTCGTTCGAGACCAGGACGTTGATAGGTCGGGTGTGGAAGCGCTGTGAGGCGTGAAGCTAACCGATACTAATTGCTCGTGAGGCTTGATCCTATCATTTGAGTGGCTTGGGAAACTGAGACACAAGAGAGTGGATGTGCGACGTACGTCAAATACCGAATATATGCGAATCTGTCTGAGAGACGGGTTCGGGCTTCTTTAAGTTTGTACAGTTTATGTCTGGTGGCCATAGCGAGGTGGTCCCACGCCTTCCCATCCCGAACAGGACCGTGAAACGCCTTAGCGCCGATGATAGTGTGGCATTCGCCATGTGAAAGTAGGACACCGCCAGACGCCCCATACAGAACCCCAGCTCGATGAGCTGGGGTTTCTGCGTTTCTGCCCCGCCCGCCGGGCGGCGTCGTTTCGGCCTTGCCGTCCTCTCCCCGTTCCCCCGCGGCGACCGTCCGTCGCCGCTGCCCATCCGTCAGTCCCCGCGAGGGGGCACATCCCGCTGCCCGTCAGGCGCCTGGCGGGCTTTGACTGGGCAGTCGACGTGCCGCTTGCCCGATCGCGGGCCTTGTTTCAACGCTTCAGCTGGTGCGGCTAGGCGCCAGTCGTGTGCATGGTTTTGTGCTGCGTTGTGATATTTAATAGTGCGGGTTGTGCTATTTTTTGCAGATTTATGTGGAAATAATATAATTATTTAGTCATAAAGTTCAGGTTCTGCTCTACGGCCGGATATTTGGATTGTATGATTGGCTTCCATTGTCGGGCCTACGATTGCAAGCTTGTCGCATGCCGATGTATGCGCCAGGCTGACGAGAGGGGTTTGGCGATCCAGGTGAGCAAGCCGTCGTTCGTTCGGCGAAGGAGGGCGGCTTCAGCGGCAGGGAATGATAAACAAATACTCTATTTGACTATATATATTTAGCCTGCTAAATTTGAGGCGCCATATTAATTTGGTGTGTAAATCATGACTATGTTTGAGTTGAAAGACCTGCCCAGTTTCGAAACCTTGTCCAAGTTTGCCAAGGAATACCATAACCCGGACCTGGAGGGGGTGCAGACTTGGTTGCAGGTCGCCAAGGCGACCAGCGACATGATGCTGGCGTTTGAGGCTAATCTGGCTCGCCATGGCCTGTCGCAGACCAAATTCTTTGTTTTGCTGCTGCTAAAGCGCAATCCGTCCGGTTTGGGCCTGGGGAAGTTGGCGGAAGGCGTCAGCGTCTCCTCTCCTACGATGACAGGCATCATCGATCGCATGGAAAGATCGGATCTATGCCGGCGTGAACAAGACGCCAATGATAGGCGAGCCTGGATCGTGCGCTTGCTGCCGGAGGGAGAGACCTTGCTGGCGCAGGTGCTGCCTGATCACTATTTGTGGGTGGCGCGCTTGATGAGTGATTTCAACACGGCCGATCGTCTGCAATTATGCGAGTTGATGGCGCGCTTGACTCAAGCGTTGAGGCATGCCGAGTCTGGCCGGGAAACCGCTGCGCTGTCGAATTGATGTTCATTGCGCCGCCGGGAGGCGTGCAAAGGGCATGGATGGGTCTGTACCTGCCTTGCTTGGCAAGCTGCGCTTCAGGGCTGGGTGGTCCAGCCGCCGGCTTGCTGCTGTTGAAATATCCTGGTCAAGAGTCGCGCCGCGGCCTTTGACGCCGCCGCTGCCGGCCGCCGCTATCCTGGCGTGATTCCCATTACCGCTTTGCCATGACGGCAATGACGCGATCCCGACCAGACCGTATCTGGTCAATGCTAAGGCCTTGGCGCCTTGGTCGAATGTCGGCGCTTCATCTATGCCGTCGAGTGGGAAGCGAGGCGCCGCATGTGAACGTCCGCCTCGATTCACTCGTTTGCTTCGTGTCCCCAATCGCTTAGCCTCTTCACTTCGCGTGTCCATGATTCGCTGGTTGGCCATCGAGCGGATCCCTTCTTTGCGTTTCCGGTGTCTCTTTCCCGCTTTTGTCTTCCCTCATCGTCGGCATGCCGACGCGCCATGGACGTTGCGTTGCGCCAATCCTGCCGCTTGCGGCGCTATGAGGGGTGGCGGTTGCGCGTCCGCGGGGTAAAAGGGAAGGGACATGTTGCAGAGGTTGCGATCGGAAACATTCTGCTCAAGCCATTTTTGAATGCTGTGGCAAAAATGGCAATGTCATTTAATATTTTTAACTATTTGAATTTTAATGAGTTTTAAAATTTGTTTTGGGTAGTGTGATGCGAATTGGTAACAGCTTGAGATGCAAAGTTCTGTCTATGCATTATTTAGCTTGCTAAATGATAGCCGAGAAAATATCCTATGATCATGAGCTGAGACACAAGGTGGGCTCAGCGTTTGGCAGTGCTCGGATCGTGAGTCAGCATTATCTGCGTAGACTGATCAAGCAGGCGTTTGCTGCCGCATGAACAGTCATACATCGGCCAGGCCGCAGTGCGGCCTTTATTTAGGGATTATATTTAGCATGCTAAATTGTTATCAGCTAAATACTGTTGAGGCAGCCGCCCAGCGGCAGGGCGACGCGCTGGCATTGGCCTGGATGGAATCGAGTTTTCAATTTTCTTATCACCCCTGGAGAAACACGATGCAAGCACTTCTGCAACATGTCCTGCCCGCTTCGGTTGGCGAGTGGCTGACGCCGCCGGCAGGTTTTGACAGCTTGGCCAAGGTTCAGCAAGTCCGCGTGGATGGCCGCTCCGCCTGGCACCTGCGCTATGAGCGCGAAGATGGATTGAACACGGGTCTGGGCGGCGAGCATTTCAGCTTGCTTATCGCGGAAGAGGGCGGCTTGCTGGGGGCCACGCATTTTGCGCAAGACCTGATTTCCGCGGCGCTGCCCGACGAGCGTGAGGCATATCGGCATGCAGTGGCTTATCTGGACGAGCATGCGCCCGATCTGATCGATGGCTTGTCGCTGCAGTGGATCAAGCCGCATGGCGAGATGTTCCTGGTCGATGACGGCCACGGCGGCAAGAGCGCCCGGACGCTGACCGGCATGAAGGTGAAATGCCGCAATAGCAAGGATGGCCGCTATTTCTGGGTGATAGTCGGCGCGCAAGGCCAGGTGCTGACTTTCGAACGGGATGTGGTGTGGGATTTCCTCAGGGCACAGCGCCAGACCGAAAAATGGCTGCATGACAGCTGGGTCGCCGAGCGTTTGACCGCCTGAGCCAGTAGACAATGTGAACCGTTTTCATTCCAAAAAAAAATCAACTGTAAGACTTTGAAATAAAAGAGGAAAAATCAATATGACCATTCAGCTGATCGTAGCCGACGAATTCGCCACTTTCGCGCAACTGGAAGGCGTGCAAACGCTGGGAACCTTGCTGGCGCAGCTGCGCAGCAACCAGCTGGAGGAGCTGAGGGGCAGCCGCCTGGTGGCCGGCCAGGGACTGAACCAGGCGCAGCGCGACCAAGTGTACGCGCTGGGCAGCAGCCTCGGCCTGCTTGAGGAATTGTCGCACTGGCGGCTGTGGAGCTGCGAAGCGCCGGCCGGCCGCGCGCTCTCCCACAAGCACAAGGCGGAGAACATCCTGATTTCGACGCCGCGCCGGGTCGATGCCCATCACTTCGAGGCCGACCTGCTGCTCGACGCGCATGGCGAACTGCTGCTGGACCATCTGACCGGGTTCCATGTGCAGGGCATGGTCTTGACCGAGGCTTGCCGCCAGATGTTCATCGCCACCACCGAAGCGCATTGCCTGGATGAGAATGCGCCGTCCAAACGTTATTTCGTGATCAACGAAATGAATATGAGCTTCCTCGAGTTCGCCTTCCCGCTGCCGGCCAGCATCCGCTACACGGTGCTGACCAGCGAGCAGCCGCGCCCCGGCCGCTACAACTTCAGCGCGAACATGGAGGTGTGGCAGAACGGCAAGCCGGCGGCCAGCATGGCGGTCAAGTTCGCGGTCTTCGACGATGCCTATCTGGCGCCCCGCGAGAGACAGCTGGCTGAGAAAGCGCTGAACGCGGTTCTGGAAGAGGCGCGCCAGGCGTTGAGCCTGGCCCCGGCCGAAGCCAAGGCGCTGGCTGCCTGACCGCCCATCCCGCAACCGACCCGGGGCCGGTTTGGCCGGCCCGTGGAGCCTGATATGGATACTGCCCGCTTCGCGTTTTTCGATGTCGACGAAACGCTGATCGATATGAAAAGCATGTTCAGCTTTCGCCGCTACTACTTTCTGCGCCGCTTCGGCCCCGTGCTGGGCCGCCTGCAGGAATGGCGCGCCCGCCGCCGGCTGCAGGACCTGCTGGATTGCGGCTGCGACCGCAGCGAGGTGAATCGCGCCTTCTTCCGCGAGTTTGCCGGCCATGCGCCCGAGCAACTGGCCGCCGCCGCCAAGGCGTGGTTCGCCGAAGTGTCGAGCCAGGATGGCTTTTACATCCGCCCGGCGCTGAACGCCCTGCAAAGACATATCGACCATGGCGTCGAGCCGGTCTTCGTTTCCGGCTCGTCGGTGGACATCCTGCAGCCGCTGGCGGAGGCGCTGGGAGTGCGCCATGTGCTGGCCAACCGCCTGGAGGTCAGAAACGGGCGCTACTCCGGCGAACTGCTGTCGCCGCAGACCATAGGCGCCGGCAAGCAGGCCGCGGTACTGGCCTTCCTGGCGCGTTGCGGCTCCGATGCCGCCGTCTGCTACGGCTACGGCGACCACATTTCCGACTTGCCATTGCTGGAAACCGTCGGCCACCCATCGGTGGTGGCCCGCGATCCGGAACTGGTGCGCGCGGCCAATCAACGCGGTTGGCCGGTGCTCAAGCCTTCCGTTTCTTTCTAAGGAAACCGTCATGTCTATTCGCATTGCCGCAATCAGCCGCCTGCTGCTGCTGGCCGGCCTCGCCGCCTGGCTCAGCATCGCGGTGTTCAACAACATCACCGATCCGGGCACCAACCAGGTACTGCTGGGCCACATGCTGTCGATGGATTTGCTGTCGATGGATCATCAACTGGGGCAGGGCCTGGTCTGGCATGCCTGGCCGGCCAAATGGGTGCCCAGCCTGCTGCACGCGGTGATCGGCTTCCAGCTGTGCGTGGCCGCCGGATTGTGGGCGGCGGCGCTGGCCTTTGCCCGCGCGGTGGTCAGCAATGAGCTGCGCCGATTCCGCCAGGCCAGGGTGGTGGCCATCGCCGCGTTGTCCTGCTTCCTGTTGCTGTGGCTGTGGTTCGCCTGCGGCGGCCTGTGGTTCGGCTACTGGATCAAGCAAGGCGCGGTGCAGGTGGTGCACATGACGCTGATCCTGATCACGCTGTCGTCTCTGCTGTATGTCCAAAGCGGTTTGCCGTCCGAAGCCGGCAAAACGCTCTGATTGGAAAGGAAAGTCCATGGAACACGCAGCGACCTCGCCGCTCTTCACCCCTTACAGCGCGGAAACCTACCGCATCGACACCAGCCTGGGCCAGCAGATCGCCAGTCTGCACCACCAGCTGCTGCGGCAGATCGACCAGCGCATGGAGCCGCTCGAACTCACCGCCGCGCAATGGAAGGTGTTGATGAGGGTGCTGAGCGGCGAGGTTCGCAGCGCCTCGGATCTGTGCCGGCAGCTGGAATGCGATACCGGGTCGATGACCCGGATGCTGGATCGCCTGGAGGAGAAGGGCTTCATCCACCGTCTGCGCAGCAAGGATGACCGGCGCGTGGTGCTGGTCAAGCCCACCAGCATCTGCCGGCAGCTGCGGCCGGAGCTGGTGGACGCGGCGGTGGAGGTGCTCAACCGGGCGCTGGTCAACTTCCACCCCGACGATTTCGCGGCGCTGAGACGTTTGTTGGCGCAGCTGAGCGCGAATCTCAACCCCTGAATTTTTTTTAACTGAATCCCTGCCATGGCAGTAAAAGCCATGGCAAGGATCAGGAGGCGAACATGAACAAGAAACTGTGGTTGACCACGCTGTGCGCCAGCCTGCTGCTGGCAGGCTGCGCCAGCGATCATGGCCTGGCGCCGCAAGCGCGGCCGCTGGCCGCGGAAACGCTCAAGCTGGGCGCGGCGTCGGCGGCGGCGGTCGCTGAGCAAGCGGCCTGGCCAGAGGCCGCCTGGTGGGGACGCTTCCAGGATGCGCAATTGTCCGATCTGATCCAGCGCGCGCTGAGCGCCTCTCCCACGATGATTCAGGCGCAAGCCAGGCTGGAGCGAGCCGGGGCCTTCCTGGCCGGACAAAGCGCAGCCGAAGGGCCGCAGCTGGATCTGAACGGCGTGGCGTCGCGCCATCGTTTCAGCGCGCATGGCGCCTTCCCGGCGCCGCTGGCCGGCAGCAGCTACAACTCGGTCGAGCTGGGGCTGGATTTCCACTATGAGTTCGATTTCTGGGGCCGCAACCGCGAACGCACCCTGTCCGAGCTGAACCGCCGCGACGCGGCCCGGCTGGAGGCGCAGGCCGTGGGCTTGGCGCTGGCCAGCTCGGTCAGCCAGAGCTATGTCGAACTGGCCCGGCTGGAGCAGCAAAAAGCGCTGGCGGAACAGCGCGTGCAGCTGCGGGAGCGCGAAGTGGCGCTGCGCGAGTCGCGGCTCAAGGCTGGCCTGGATTCGGACGTGGAGCTGAAACAGTCCGGCGCGTCGGTGTCGATGGCCCGGGCGGACGTGGAGGCGCTGGGCAACCAGGCGGTGCTGCTGCGGCACCGGCTGGCGGTGCTGGCGGGAATGGATCCGGCCGCTGGCGAGGCTCTGGCCCGGCCGACGCTGAAGATGGGCGGCGAGCTGCGCCTGCCCGCCCGGCTGGAAAGCGATTTGCTGGCCCGGCGGCCGGAGGTGGCGGCGCAAAAGCTGCGTCTCGAGGCCGCCAGCCACGATATCCAGGCGGCCAAGGCCGATTTCTACCCGAACATCGACCTGATGGCGGGCGTGGGCGGCGACGCGCTGAACGCGTCCGATCTGTTCAAGGGCGGCAGCCAGATCTTCAATCTGGGGCCGGCGATCCATCTGCCCCTGTTCGACGCCGGCAGGCTGCGGGCGGGCCTGGCGCTGCGCAACGCCGACTACGACGCCGAAGTGGCTTTGTACAACCAACTGGTGCTGGATGCGCTGCGCGATGTCGCCGATCAGGTCGGCAACTGGCGCTCGCTGGCCAATCGCCAGGGCCAGCACGAGGCGGCGTTGCGCCAGCTCGAATCCGCCGACCAGGCGGCGCAGAGCCGTTATCGCAAGGGCCTGTCCAGCTATCTGGCGGTGATCGGCGCCGAAGACCGGCTGCTGGCGCAGAAGGCCGCGGACATCGATCTGCAGGCTCTGCGGCTGCAAACCGCGATCCGTCTCAATCATGCGCTGGGGGGCGGTCTGGATCTGTCCCTCGCCGAATCCAAGCAAGCCTGAACCTCATTCACATCGCGCAAAGGAAAACAACATGACCACTCAAACCGCCACCCTGCCGGCCTCCAACCAACCCGCCGCCAATCTGCAGGCCCGCCGCAAGAGCCTGGTGCTGATGCTGGCCGCCGGCCTCGCCGTGTCGGCGGTGGCTTACGGCAGCTACTGGTTCGCTTCCGCCCGCTATCTGGAAAGCACCGACGACGCCTATGTGGCCGGCAACGTGGTGCAACTGACTCCGCAAACCGCCGGCACCGTGGTGGCGATCCGCGCCGACGATACCAATTTCGTCAAGGCCGGCAGCGTGATGGTGCAGTTGGACCAGTCCGACGCCAAGCTGGCGGTGGACCAAGCCAAGTCGCAGCTGGCGCAGGTGGTGCGCCAGACCCAGACCCTGTACACGACCCAAGCGTCCCGCGCCGCCGATGTGGCCGGCAAGACCGCCGAACTGGCCCGGGCCAAGGCCGACCTGGCCAGCCGGCAGGAGCTGACGGGCAGCGGCGCGGTATCGGCCGAGGAAATCCGCCACGCCCAGGGCACGGTGCAGACCGCCGAGGCGGCGTTGAATTCGACGCAAGAGCAACTGGCCAGCAGCCGCGCGCTGTCCGGCGCCGGCGGCATCCAGCAGCATCCGGCGGTGGTGCAGGCGGTGGCCAAATTGAAGGAGGCTGAGCTGGCGCTGGCGCGCACCGCCATCGTCGCCCCGGTGAGCGGCTATGTGGCGCGCCGCAGCGCCCAGGTGGGGCAGCGCGTCAGCGTCGGCGCGCCGCTGATGGCGGTGGTGCCGCTGGATCAACTGTGGGTGGACGCCAACTTCAAGGAAAGCCAGCTGCGCCATATGCGCATCGGCCAGCCGGTGACCCTGAGCGCCGATCTGTTCGGCAAGGACGTGGTGTACCACGGCAAAGTGGTGGGGATGGGAGCGGGCACCGGCAGCGCCTTCTCGCTGTTGCCGGCCCAGAACGCCACCGGCAACTGGATCAAGGTGGTGCAGCGGCTGCCGGTGCGGGTGGCGTTGGATCCGGCCGAGGTGAAGGCGCATCCGCTGCGCGTGGGCTTGTCGATGCAGGCCGAGGTGGAGGTCAAGGACCAGAGCGGCGCGCAGCTGTCCAGCGCAGCGCCGGCGCGCGCGGTGGCGGAAACCCGCGTGTACCAGGAGCAGGCCGCCGCCGCCGACGACATGGCCAAGCACATCATCGCCGCCAACCTGAGCCGTTAAGGAGAAAAGCATGAGTGCAGCTGCCCAAACGACGCCGCTGACCGGCATGAGGCTGGTGCTGGCCTCCATCGCGCTGGCGATGGCGACATTCATGAACGTGCTGGACATCACGATCGCCAACGTATCCATTCCCTCCATCGCCGGCGATATCGGCGTCAGCGCCAGCCAGGGAACGTGGGTGATCACCTCGTTTGCGGTGGCGAACGCCATCGCGGTGCCGCTGACCGGCTGGCTGACCCAGCGCTACGGCCAGGTGCGGCTGTTCGTGGCCTCGGTGGTGCTGTTCGTCATCGCGTCGCTGCTGTGCGGGATGGCCAGCAGCCTGGAGTCGTTGATCCTGTTCCGCATCATGCAAGGCGCGGTGGCGGGGCCGATGATTCCGCTGTCCCAGGCCCTGCTGCTGCAGGCTTACCCCAAGGAAAAATCCGGCATGGCGCTGGCGATGTGGGCGATGACCACCATGATCGCGCCGGTGCTGGGGCCTATTCTGGGCGGCTGGATTTCGGACAATATCTCCTGGCCGTGGATTTTCTATATCAACGTGCCTACCGGCCTGTTCGCCGCCTGGCTCACCTGGGTGCTGCTGCGCGATTACGAGTCGCCGCGGGTGAAGAAGCCGATAGACCGCATGGGCCTGGGCCTGTTGATCATCTGGGTCGGCTGCCTGCAGGTGATGCTGGACAAGGGCAAGGAGCTGGACTGGTTCGGTTCCGGCGAGATCGTGGCGCTCGCGCTGGCGGCCCTGGTCGCATTCATCTTGTTCGTGATCTGGGAAATCACCGAAGAGCATCCCATCGTCGACCTGACCTTGTTCAAGAGCCGCAATTTCGCCATCGGTTCGCTGGCGCTGTCGCTGGGCTACGGCATCTTCTTCGCCAACCTGGTGCTGCTGCCGCTGTGGCTGCAGCAGTTCGCCGGCTACACCGCCACCTGGGCCGGCATTGTCAGCGCGCCGGTGGGCATTCTGGCGCTGCTGCTGTCGCCGACGATAGGCAAGAACATCGGCCGCTTCGACGCCCGCGTGCTGGCCAGCTTCGCTTTCCTGGTGTTCGCCATCGTTTGCTACCTGCGCTCGCGCTTCAATATGCAGGCCGACGTGGCCACCATCATGCTGCCGCAGTTCATCCAGGGCGCGGCGATGGCCACCTTCTTCGTGCCTTTGACCGCGCTGACCCTGTCCGGCCTGCCGCCGCAACGCTTGGCCGCGGCTTCCGGTCTGGCCAATTTCGCCCGCATCACCGCGGGGGCGTTCGGCGCGTCGGCGGCCAGCACCTTGTGGGACAGCCGCGCCAGCCTGCATCACGTGCAGTTGGGCGAATCGGTGTCGTCGTTCTCGGCGGCCACCCGCATCAGCTTGAATCAGCTGTCGGACATGGGGTATGGCCTGAGCCAGTCCTACCAGCTGCTGGAGCGTCAGATCAGCACCCAGGCCTATATGCTGGCGGCCAATGACATATTCTGGGGATCGGCGGTGATGTTCCTGGGTCTGATCGGCGTGGTGTGGCTGGCCAAGCCGGGCGCGCCGCAGGGCAAGGTGGACACCAGCGGCGCGCATTGAGCGCCAACCGCGAAACGACAAGAGCCGCCCGGCATGCCGGGCGGCTCTTGTCATGGGGCGTGCCGCTCAGCGGTCCAGTCCGCCCAGCAGCACGTATTTGATTTCCAGATAGTCTTCGATGCCGTACTTGGAGCCTTCGCGGCCGAGGCCGGATTGTTTGACGCCGCCGAACGGCGCGGCCTCGTTGGACAAGAGGCCGCTGTTGACCGCCACCATGCCGTACTCCAGGCCTTCGGCGACGCGGAAGATGCGGCCGACGTCGCGGGCGTAGAAATAGCTGGCCAGGCCGAACTCGGTGTCGTTGGCCAGGCGGATCGCTTCTTCCTCGGTCTGGAAGCGGAACAGCGGCGCCAGCGGGCCGAAGGTTTCCTCGCGCGCCACCTTCATATTGCTGGTGACGTCGGCGATCAGCGTCGGCTCGAAGAAGGTGTGGCCCAGCGCGTGGCGCTTGCCGCCGGCGATCAGCTTGCCGCCCTTGGCCAGAGCGTCGGCGATGTGCTCTTCCACCTTGGCGACGGCGTTCTGGTCGATCAGCGGACCTTGGCTGACGCCGGCTTCCAGGCCGTTGCCGACTTTCAAGGTGGCGACGGCGGCGGCGAACTTTTCGGCGAAGGCGTCGTAGACGCCGTCCTGCACGTAGAGGCGGTTGGCGCAAACGCAGGTTTGGCCGGCGTTGCGGTATTTGGAGATCAGCGCGCCTTCCACTGCGGCGTCCAGGTCGGCGTCGTCGAATACGATGAACGGCGCGTTGCCGCCCAGCTCCATCGATACCTTCTTCACCGTGCCGGCGCACTGGGCGATCAGCTTGCGGCCGACTTCGGTGGAGCCGGTGAAGGAGAACTTCTTCACCGTATCGCTGCCGGTCAGCACCGCGCCGATTTCGCTGGAGCCGCCAGTGATGACGGAGAACACGCCGGGCGGAATGCCGGCGCGCTCGGCCAGCTCGGCCAGCGCCAGCGCCGACAGCGGGGTCTGGCTGGCCGGGCGGACCACCATGGTGCAGCCGGCGGCCAGCGCCGGCGCGGCCTTGCGGGTTATCATCGCGCTGGGGAAGTTCCACGGCGTGATGGCGGCGGTGACGCCGATCGGCTCCTTGGTCACCAGCACGCGGCGGTCGCCGGCCGGGCCGGGCACGATGTCGCCATAGACGCGCTTGGCTTCCTCGGCGTACCACTCGATGTAGCTGGCGCCGTAGGCGATCTCCCCCTTGGCCTCGGCCAGAGGTTTGCCTTGTTCGGAGGTCAGGATCACGGCCAGATCCTGCTGGTGCGCGATGATCAGGTCGAACCAGCGGCGCAGGATGGCGGCGCGCTCCTTGGCGCTCTTGGCCTTCCAGGCCGGGAAGGCGCGCGCGGCGGCGGCCACTGCGCGCTCGGCTTCGGCTGCGCCCATTTTCGGCACCTGTCCTATGGTTTCGCCGGTGGCAGGGTTTTGCACGGCGATGGCTTGGCGGTTGTCGGCATCCAGCCATTGGCCGTCCAGATAGCATTGCTGGCGCAGCAGCTTGGCGTCTTGCAGAGTGAGCATCGGGGTGTTCCTTGTGCAAACGAGCGGAAGCGCCATCAGGCGCGACCGCTCGCAGGGGAGAATAGTGTCAGTCGATCAGGCTTTCAGCGCCGCTTCCAGCTTGCCCAGCGCCTCGGCGAAGATCTCGTCTTCGATGGTCAGCGGGAACAGGAAGCGCACCACATTGGCGTAGACGCCGCAGGTCAGCAGGATCAGGCCGTTGGCCAGCGCGTGCTGTTGCACCTTCTTGGCGAAGTCAGGGTCGGGCGTGTGGCTGCCGGGCTGGTTGAATTCCACGGCGATCATCGCGCCCAGGCCGCGCACTTCGGCGATTTGCGGCACCGCGGTTTTCAGGCCGTTCAGTTTTTCCTTCAGCGCGTCGCCCAGGCGCTGGGCGCGCTCAAGCAGTTTCTCGCTTTCGATCACATCCAATACCGCCAGCGCCGCGGCCACCGCCAGCGGGTTGCCGGCATAGGTGCCGCCCAGGCCGCCCGGCGCCGGCGCGTCCATCATTTCGGCGCGGCCGGTGAGCGCCGACAGCGTAAAGCCGCCGGCCAGCGATTTGGCCATGGTGATCAGGTCGGGCACCGCGTCGAAATGCTCGCTGGCCAGCAGCTTGCCGGTGCGGGCGAAGCCGGATTGCACTTCGTCGGCGATCAGCAGAATGCCGTGGCGGTCGCACAGCGCGCGCAGCGCTTTCACCCATTCCGCCGGGGCCGGATAGAAGCCGCCTTCGCCCTGCACCGGCTCGTAGATGATGGCGGCGACGCGCGCCGGGTCGATATCGTACTTGAACAGCCGCTCCAGCCCGGTCAGCGATTCCGCTATCGACACGCCGTGCAGCGCGCTGGGATAGGGCGCGTGGTAGATGTCGGAGGGGAAGGGGCCGAAGTTAAGTTTGTACGGCGCCACTTTGCCGGTGAGCGCCATGCCCAGCAGGCTGCGGCCGTGGAAGGCGCCGCCGAAGGCGATGATGCCCGGGCGGCCGGTGAAGGCGCGCGCCACCTTGACGGCGTTTTCCACCGCTTCGGCGCCGGTGGTGAACAGCGCGGTTTTCTTGGCGTGCTGGCCCGGGGTCAGCGCGTTCAGCTTCTCCGCCAGGCGGATGTACGATTCATAAGGCACCACCTGATAGCAGGTATGGCTGAAGCGGGACAGCTGCTCCGCCACCGCGGCTTCCACTTTCGGGTGCAGGTGGCCGGTGTTGAGCACGCCGATGCCGCCGGCGAAATCGATGTAGCGCCGGCCTTCGGTGTCCCACACTTCCGCGTTCTTCGCCCGTTCGGCGAAGAAACCGCACATCACGCCCACGCCGCGCGGGGTGGCGTCGGCTTTGCGTTGCATCAGTTGCTGCTGGCTCATGGAGGTCTCCTCGGGGCCGCGCGGCGATCGGCTGGCGATGCCTCGGCGTTGTCGGTATCGGGCCGGCGGCATGCCGGCGCGTTAGCGGATCATTCTATGAGCGTGTTTAGCAAAAAGCTACACATGCAATAAAAAGTTAAACACTTGTGGCGGGAGTGGCACAGCGGGAAGGCGCGCCGCATGGCGGGGCATGCGGCGGCGAGGGCAGCGGAGTTTAGCGGACGATGACTTGGTTGACCTCGTTCAGCACCTGCGGCGCCAGCTGGCCGGCGGATTGGGCCAGCGCCAGCTTGGCGGTGAGGTAGCTGTATTTGGCGTTGGCCAGGCTGGTGACCGCGGTGTAGTAGGCCTGCTCCGCCTGCAGCAGGTCGATGCTGGTGCGGATGCCCACTTCCTTGCCCAGCCGGGTGGAGTCCACCTTGCTTTTGGCCGACAGCAGCAGCTGCTGCTGGGCGCGCACCAGCGCCGCGCCGTTGGTCACGCCCAGGAATGCCTTGCGCACGTCCTCCCGCACTTGGCGGCGGGTGGATTCCAGCTGATCGCGCGCGGCTTCGCGCTGCGCCACCGCTTCGCGCACCTGGGAATTGATGCCGCCGCCGGCGAACAGCGGCACGCTGACGGTGACGCCGACATTGCTGCCGCGGGTATGCGGATAGTTGCCGTACTGGTTGCTGACATTGTCGGCGTAGCCGGCATTGAGGGTGACGGTGGGCAGGTGGTTGCCGCGTTTCTCGGTGACGGTCTGCTCGGCCAGCTGCAGGTTTTGCTCGGCGCTTCTGATGCGCAGGCTGTTGCGCAGCGCCAGGTCTTGCCAGGCGTCCAGGCCGGCGGGCTTGGGCGGGTCCAGCGGCAGCTGGTCGCGCACGGTCTGGATGGCGCCGGGCTCCAGGCCGGTCAGCCGCTGCAGATTGTGCTGCGCCAGCTCCAGGTTGTTGGCGTCGTTGATTTCCTGGGCGACGGCGCCGTCGTAGCCGGCCTGCGCCTCGTTGGTGTCGGTGATGGTGGCGGTGCCGACCTCGAACGCGGTTTTGGCCTGCTGCAGCAGGTTCAGATAAGTTTTCTTGCTGGCGCGGGTGGCGGCCAGCGTGTCCTGGGCGCGCAGCACGTCGAAATAGGCCTGGGCGATGTCCAGGATCAGCTGCTGTTCGGCGGCGTCGAAGGTGGTGTCGGCCAGGCGGGTGCCGATCTCGCCTTTTTTGTAGCCGGTGTATTTGCCGGCGTCGAACAAGGGCTGCTGCAGCCCCAGCGTGTAGCCGTGGGTTTCGTAGGGGGTGTTGCCCACCACGTTGCCGAAGGCGTCGGCGATGCGGTTGGGCTGCAGCGGGTTGTTGTACGCGTAGCTGCCGTTCAGGCTGACCTGCGGCAGCAGTTGCGAGCGGCCCTGCACCCGTTTTTCCTGGCCGGCTTCGCGTTGCGCGCGCGCGGCGGCGAAATCGGCGTTGTAGTCGCGGGCGGCCTGCCAGGCGCCGACCAGGTCGAAAGCCTGGCTGGGCGCGGCGAGGCCCAGCATCAGCAGGCTGCCCAATAAGGTGAGGCGGGTATTCTTCATCTGGTGCTCGTTATTCTTGCTGTGGAAGTGTTGGCTGCCGCTCGTCGCGCGACACGCGGAACCATTGGGCGTACAGGGCCGGCAGGAACAGCAGGGTCAGCACGGTGGCCACCAGCAGGCCCCCCATGATGGCCACCGCCATCGGACCCCAGAACGTGCTGCGGGTCAACGGAATCATTGCCAGAATGGCCGCCAATGCCGTCAGCATTATGGGCCTAAAACGCCGCACGGTGGAACCGATGATGGCCTCGAAGCGGTCTATGCCTTCGCGGATGTCATGCTCGATCTGGTCCACCAGGATCACCGAGTTGCGCATGATCATGCCGGACAGCGCGATCACGCCCAGCATGGCGACGAAGCCGAAAGGCGCGCGGAACAAGATCAGCGTCAGGGTGACGCCTATCATGCCGAGCGGCGCGGTCAGCACCACCATCAGCGTGCGTTGGAAGCTCTGCAGCTGCAGCATCAGGAGTGTCAGAACTACAACAATCATCAACGGCGCGACGGCGGCGATCGCCTGCTGCGACTTGCCGCTGGACTCCAGCGTGCCGCCGGCCTCGATGTGGTAGCCCAGCGGCAGCGTCTTCTCCAGCGCGGCCATGCCCGGCGACAGCTGGGTGGAAACGTCGGCGCCCTGCACGCCGTCGACCACGTCGGCGCTGACGGTGATGGTGGGCAGGCGATTGCGGCGCCAGATGATGCCTTCCTCCGGTTCGTAGCGGATATGGCCGATCTGCGATACCGGCACGAAGCGGCCGCTGGCGGTCTGCACCATCAGATTGCCCAGCGCGGCGACGTCTCTTTGCTCGCCGGGGTTCAGGCGCGCGACGATGGCGATGCTCTGGTTGCCTTCGCGGTAATCGCTGACGGCGCTGCCGGAGATCAGCATCTGCAGCTGCTGCGACAGCTGTTGCGACGACAGCCCCAGCGTGGCGGCCTTGTCCTGGTCGATGTCTATGCGCAGCGCCTTCACCTGCTCGCCCCAGTTCTGGTTGACGTGCAGCGTGGACGGGTGCTTGCGCACCAGCGCTTCCACCTGGTCGGCGATCTTGCGCACCTGGTCGTGGTCGGGGCCCATCACGCGGAACTGCACCGGGTAGCCGACCGGCGGGCCGTTTTCCAGCCGGGTGACGCGGCCGCGCACCAGCGGGAAGTCGTTGTCGAAAATCTTTTCCAGCCGCGCCTTCACCGCTTCGCGCACATGCTCGTCGCGGGTCATCACCATCAGCTGCGCGTAATTGGTGTGCTGCTGCTGCTGGTCCAGCGGCAGGTAGAAGCGCGGGCTGCCGCTGCCGACATAGCTGGTGACGCTGGCCACGCCGGGATCGGCGCGGGCCAGCTTTTCCATCTTTTCCACCTGCTCCAGCGTGGCGTGGTAGCTGGCGCCGCGCGGCAGCCACATGTCCACCATCAGCTCAGGCCGGTTGGACGAGGGGAAGAACTGCTGGGCGACGAACAGCTTGAACGCGAACAAGGACACGACGAAGGCGGCCAGGGTGGCGGCGATCACCGTCTTGCGGTGGTCCAGGCACCAGCCCAGCAGCGCGCGGAAGCGCAGGTAGAACGGTTTCTGGTAGACGTCGACCTCTTCGTGGCGGGCATGGCTGGACAGCAGCTTGTAGCCCAGATAGGGGGTGAACACCACCGCGACTATCCACGACAGCACCAGCGCGATGCCGACCACCGCGAACAGGCTGAACACGTACTCGCCGGCCATCGATTTGGCCAGGCCCACCGGCAGGAAGGTGGCGGCGGTGATCAGCGTGCCGGTCAGCATCGGGAAGGCCGTGCTGCTGTAGGCGTAGGTGGCGGCCTGGAACTTGTTCCAGCCTTGCTCCAGCTTCAGCGCCATCATTTCCACCGCGATGATGGCGTCGTCCACCAAGAGGCCCAGCGCGATGATCAGCGAGCCCAGCGAGATGCGCTGCAGATCGATGTTGAAGCAATACATGGCGAGGAAGGTCATCGCCAGCACCAGCGGAATGGACAGCGCCACCACCACGCCGGTGCGCAGGCCCAGGCTGAAGAAGCTGACCGCCAGCACGATCACCACCGCCTCCACCAGCGAGCGCATGAATTCGCCCACCGCGTCGTGCACCACCTTGGGCTGGTCCGACACCGCGTGGATTTCCACGCCCAGCGGCAGCTTGCCCTGGATGCCGGCGATGGCCTGGTCGAGGTTGGCGCCCAGCTTCAGCACGTCGCCGCCGCTCTTCATGCTGATGGCCAGCGCCAGCGCCGGCTGGCCGTTGAAGCGCACGCTGGTGGCGGGCGGGTCGATGTAGCCGCGCTTGACGCTGGCGATGTCGCCCAGCCGGAACGATTTGCCGCCGACGCTGACCGGCGTGGCGGCGACCGCTTCCACCGAGCCGTACTGGCCGCTGGGGCGCACCCAGATGCGGTCGGAGGCGGTTTCGAAGGTGCCGGCCGGCGTCATGCCATTTTGCTGCTGCAGCGCCTGCCAGACCACGCGGGTATCGAGGCCCAGGCTGGCCAGCTTGGCGCTGGACAGGTCGACGTAGATGCGTTGCTCCTGCTTGCCCAGCACCTGCACCTTGGCTACGTCGGGCACGCGCAGCAGTTCCTGCTTGGAGGCTTCCACGTAGCGGCGCAGCTCCTCATAGCTGAAGCCGTCGCCGCTGAAGGCGTAGATATTGCCGAAGGTGTCGCCGAACTCGTCGTTGAAGAACGGCCCTTGCGCGCCAGCGGGCAGGGTGTAGGCGATGTCGCCCAGCTTCTTGCGCACCTGGTACCACAGCTGCGGCACGTTCTTGGGCGGCACGTTCTCGCGCAGCGACACCACCAGCAGGCTTTCGCCCGGCTTGGTATAGCTTTGCACGTAGTCGATCTCGCCCATCTCCTGCAGCTTTTCCTCCAGCTTGTCGGTGACCTGCTGCTCCATCTGCAAGGTGGTGGCGCCCGGCCAGTTGGCTTGCACCAGCATCGCCTTGAAGGTGAATTCCGGGTCTTCCTTCTGGCCCAGCTGGGTGTAGGCCCAGGCGCCGGCCAGCATCAGCATCACCATCAGGTAGCGCACCAGCGCCTGGTGGTGCAGCGCCCATTCGGAGAGATTCAGTTTCTTCATCGCCGCGTCCTCACCGATCCAGCAGCTTGACGCGCTGGCCTTCGCGCAGCAGATGCACGCCGGCGGTCACCACCTTGTCGCCGGCGCGCACGCCGTCGGTGACGGCGATGCTGTCGTTGTCCGCCGCGCCGACGCTGACCGGCTTGCGGCTGACGCGCAGGCTTTGCGCGTCTATGGTCCAGACATAGTGTTTGCCCTGCAGGTCCAGCACCGCGGTCAGCGGCAGGCGCAGCGCGCCGGCGGCGGCCTGGCCGGGGGCGCGCACATTGGCGGTCATGCCCAGCTGCAGCGCGCGGCTGTCGCCGGACAGCGCGATGCGGGCCGGATAGGTGCGGGTGGCCGGATCGGCGTCGGCGGCCAGTTCGCGCAGCTTGCCTTGCAGCGGCGCGCCACCCTTCCACAGGCTGACCTGGAACACGCCGGCGGCGCGCAGCCGCTCCAGCGCGTTTTCCGGCACCTGGATCGCCACTTCGCGCGCGCCGTCCTGCGACAGCTTGGCCACCGGCTGGCCGGCGGCCACCACCAGGCCGGGTTCGGCCTGCATCTGGCTGACCACGCCGTCGGCGTCGGCCGTCAGCGTCGAGTAAGCGGTTTGATTGCGGCTGGCGGACAGCGCGGCGCGCGCCTGGTTGACCTTGGCCTGGGCGGCGTTGACGCCGTTCTGCTGGCCGTCCACCTGGGCCTGGCTGATGAACTGTTTGGCCAGCAGCTCGCGGTAACGCTTCAGGTTCAGCTGCTGTTGGGCTAGGTCGGATTCGGCTGCCGCCAGCTGCGCCTGTTTGCCGGCGAGGTCGAGCTGGTAGTCGCTGGGGTCCAGCCGCGCCAGCGGCTGGCCCTTTTTCACGCGCTCGCCGCTGTTGACCAGCTTGGCCACCACCTTGCCGGCGACGCGGAACGCCAGCTGGGTCTCGTGGCGGGCGCGGATTTCGCCGGCGTAGCTGTCGCCGCCGGTTTCGGCATGGCCGCCGGCGACCGCGTAGCGCACCGGGCGAATGTCTTCCGGCGCGGCGGTTTGGCCCTTGCAGGCGGAAAGGCCAAGCGCGGCGGCGAGCGCGAGGCCGAGGGGAACTATGTGTTTCATGGGCGGGCGTCCTGGGGCGCGGGCTGGTGCATGCCTTGCAGCGTCAACCGCAGCGAGGTCTTGAGGAATTCGAGCGGATTGTCCTTGATGCTGTCGCAACAGCCGGGCACCAGGGCGAACGAGTGGCTGAGGATCATCGTCATCATCATCGGCGCGGTCAGCGCGTCGATCGCGTAATCGAGATGGACCGGGCGGAATTCGCCGCTGTCCATGCCGCGCTGGATGATGTGGCCGAGCAACTGGCGCGCCGGCAGGATGGCTTCGTCGTAATAAAAGCGCGTCAGCTCCGGGAAATTGGTGGCCTCGGCGGCCATCAGCTTGCACAGGCCGGCGGCGCGGGTGGAGCCGATATGAGTCCACCAATCGTCCAGCGCCAGAAACAGCAGTTCGCTGCTGCCGACGCCGTGCACTTGGGCCAGTTGCGCGCTCATCGCGTGGACGCGGGCGACGATGGTTTCGCGCACCACCGCCTTGAAGATGTCTTCCTTGTTCTGGAAATACAGGTAAGGCGTGCCCTTGGTGACGCCGGCGGCGCGGGCGATGTCTTCCATCTTGGTGGCGAGATAGCCTTTTTCGACGAATAAGGTCAGCGCGGCGTCCAGGATTTCGCTGGGCCTGGCGTCCTTCTTGCGCTGCCAGCGGCTGTTGCCGGTGTCGGTCATGGCGGTCTTTCTGAATTCTTGTTCAGTAATGCCGGCACTGTAGGCCTTTCGATCAGGGTTCGGCAATTAATAAATCACAGTTCAGCAATTGCCGTGATTAAAATGCGACACCGTAATCCGAAATCGCCGGCCAGCCGTTTAGGGTTGGTGAAAGCGATCCGCTAGCAAGGAGAAATGAAGTGGCAACAGACGCAGCCGAGAAGGCGAACATCCTGGCCGAGGCCCTGCCTTATATCCGCCAGTTCGCCGGCAAGACCATCGTGATCAAGTACGGCGGCAACGCGATGACCGACGAGGCCCTGAAAGAGGGCTTCGCCAAGGACGTGGTGCTGCTGAAGCTGGTGGGGATGAATCCGGTGGTGGTGCACGGCGGCGGCCCGCAGATCAACGACTTGCTGGCGCGGGTCGGCAAGCAGGGCGAGTTCATCCAGGGCATGCGGGTGACCGACAAGGAAACCATGGAAGTGGTGGAGATGGTGCTGGGCGGCCTGGTCAACAAGGAAATCGTGTCGCTGATCAACAAGCACGGCGGCAAGGCGGTGGGCCTGACCGGCAAGGATGGCCATTTCATCCGCGCCCGCAAGCTGTTCCTGAAGGCCGACGGCGACGAGGCGGTGGACATCGGCCAGGTCGGCGAGATCGAAGCCATCGACCCGTCGCTGGTGTCGCTGCTGGACAGCCGCGACTTCATCCCGGTGGTGGCGCCGATCGGCGTCGGCGCAGACGGCGAGGCCTACAACATCAACGCCGACCTGGTGGCCGGCAAGCTGGCGGAAACGCTGCAGGCGGAAAAGCTGGTGCTGATGACCAACACGCCCGGCGTGCTGGACAAGCAGGGCCAGCTGCTGACCGGGCTGACCGCGCAGCGCATCGACGAGCTGTTCGCCGACGGCACCATTTCCGGCGGCATGCTGCCGAAGATCAGCTCGGCGCTGGACGCGGCCAAGAACGGCGTCGGCGCGGTCCACATCATAGACGGCCGCGTCAAGCACGCGCTGCTGCTGGAAATCCTGACCGCCGCCGGCGTCGGCACCATGATCCGCGCCTGACCCATCCCCGCCGCCGCCTGCCGCGGCGGTGATCTATAGTTATGGCATACCGCCGCGCGCGGCGGTGCCACAGGCTATAAAAAGGGGAGGCGACATGCAAACCGTAAGACAATTGCTGGATGGCAAACCGGTGCGGGCGCTGGTGTACGTCAGTCCGGACAGCACCGTGTTCCAGGCGCTGCAGGTGATGGCGGAAAACGATATCGGCGCGGTGCTGGTGATGGAGTCCGGCGACATCGTCGGCATCTTTTCCGAACGCGACTACGCGCGCCGCATCGTGCTGCAGGGCCGCACCTCGGCCGGGACCAAGGTGCGCGACATCATGACCAGCCGCGTGGTGTACGTGACGCCGCTGCAGACGCTGGACGACTGCATGAGCCTGATGACGGAAAAGCGCATCCGCCACCTGCCGGTGATGGAAGACCAGACCGTATTGGGCATGCTGTCGATCGGCGATCTGGTGCGGGCGACGATAGACGAGCAGGCGCAGGTGATCAACCACCTGGTGCATTACATCCAGTCAGCCTGAACCCGGCGGCCCGCGCAAGCGGGCCGCGGCGTTCCTGGCGTTCAGACCGTCGGCGCGATGCGCTGGCGCAGCGCCAGCAAGGCCGGCGCGATCCGTTCGCGCATCGCCGCCGCGTCGAAGGCGAAGGCCGGGCCGCTGGCGTTGAGCGCCATCGCCGGCTGGCCGGGCAAGAGCGCCGGCAGGTGGGTGCCCACCGCCATCACATCCGCTTCGTATTCGCCGAAAGACGCCGAGTAGCCGTGCCGCGAGTAGTCGGCGCAGGCCTGCTCCAGCCTTTGCTCCAGTTGCGGCCATTCCGCGCCGTAGCGCTGCGCCAGCCGCGGCAGCAGCGCTTGCCGCTCGGCGGCCGGCAGGCCGGCGAAATAGGCGCGCCCGATCGCGGTGGTGGCCAGCGGCACCCGCGAGCCGGTGGCCAGCTGCACCGATACCCGCGCCTGGCTGCGGCAGGTTTCCAGATACACCATATCGCTGCCGTCCAGCAGGGCTAGGCTCACCGACACATTGTTGGCCAGCGCGAATTCGCGCATCAAGGGCGCCGCCGCCGCGCGCAGATCGTAGCCGGCCAGCGCCGCCGAGCCCAGCGCCAGCAACGCCAGCCCCAGCCGGTACGGGCCGCCGTCGCCTTCCTGCTGCAAATAACCGAGCCGGGTCAGCGTGTAGCTCAGCCGCGACACCGTGGATTTGGGCAGGCCGGTGCGGCGCGCCAGCGCCTGGTTGGACAACGCGCCCTCGCCGGGGCGGAACGCCGCCAGCATTTCCAGGCCGCGCGCCAGCGCGGTGACGAATTGCCGGTCTTCTGTTTGTTGCATCTTGTTCCCCATCACGACAAAAGATAGCCGGCATGACGAGCAAATCGCTTTACAAGTCGCGGCCAGAGTGTTTAGTCTATTTTGCATGGTGAAATTCAATTCCGCAATGCGGAATTAATCGGGAGAAAGCATATGGCAGCATCCTCGCAGCGCGCGCCCTTCGTCTGGGAAGACCCCCTGTTGTTGCTGGACCAATTGAGCGACGAAGAGCGGCTGGTGCAGCAAAGCGCGCACGACTACTGCCAGCAGCGGCTGCTGCCGCGGGTGCTGACCGCCAACCGCGCAGAGCGCTTCGACCGCGAGATCATCAACGAGATGGGCGAGCTGGGCTTCCTCGGCTGCACCATAGAAGGCTACGGCTGCGCCGGCCTCAGCCATGTCGCCTACGGCCTGGTGGCGCGCGAGGTGGAGCGGGTGGATTCCGGCTACCGCTCGGCGATGAGCGTGCAGTCGTCCCTGGTGATGCACCCGATTTGGGCCTACGGCTCCGACGCGCAAAAAGACAAATACCTGCCCAAGCTCGCCAGCGGCGAGTGGCTGGGCTGTTTCGGCCTGACCGAGCCCGATTCCGGTTCCGACCCAGCCAGCATGAAGACCCGCGCCCGCAAGGTGGACGGCGGCTACCTGCTGTCCGGCAGCAAGATGTGGATCACCAACAGCCCGGCGGCCGACGTGTTCGTGGTCTGGGCCAAGGATGACGACGACGAAATCCGCGGCTTCATCCTGGAGAAGGGCATGCAGGGCCTGTCGGCCCCGGCCATCCACGGCAAGTTCTCCTTGCGCGCCTCCATCACCGGCGAAATCGTGATGGACGACGTGCTGGTGTCGGACGAGCAGCTGCTGCCCGGCGTCAAGGGTTTGAAAGGGCCGTTCGGCTGCCTGAACAAGGCGCGCTACGGCATCGCCTGGGGCGCGATGGGCGCCGCCGAGTTCTGTTGGCAGGCCGCCCGCCAGTACACGCTGGAGCGCGAGCAGTTCGGCCGGCCGCTGGCCGCCAACCAGCTGATCCAGCTGAAACTGGCCAATATGCAGACCGAGATCGCGCTGGGCCTGCAAGCCGCGCTGCGGGTGGGGCGGCTGATGGACGAAGGCCGCGCCGCGCCGGAAATGATCTCGCTGATCAAGCGCAACAACTGCGGCAAGGCGCTGGACATCGCCCGCGTCGCCCGCGACATGCACGGCGGCAACGGCATCAGCGACGAATTCCATGTGATCCGCCACGTGATGAATCTGGAGGCGGTCAACACTTATGAGGGCACGCATGACGTGCATGCCCTGATTCTGGGCCGAGCCCAGACCGGTATTCAGGCGTTTGCCTGATAAGCCGGCGCGGCCGGAGGGCCGGCCGCGCCGTTGATTCCTGTCTGTCCTTTGGGGGCCCGGCTTGCCGGGCCACTTTTTTTTAGCGGCGGACAGGCGCGCCATGGATCTTGGCGGCCAGAACAAGGAGAGCGCGATGGCAGGAGCGTTGGCGGGTATCAAGGTTGTGGATTTGAGCCGGGTGCTGGCCGGGCCGTGGGCCAGCCAGCTGCTGGCCGATCTGGGCGCGGATGTGGTCAAGATAGAAAAGCCGGGCAGCGGCGACGATACCCGGCAATGGGCGCCGCCCAGCCTGCCCGACGGCAAGGCAGCCTATTTCCTGTGCGCCAACCGCGGCAAGCGTTCGCTGACGGTGGACATCAGCCAGCCGGCCGGCCAGGAAATCGTGCGCAAGCTGGCGGCCGAGGCCGATGTGCTGCTGGAAAACTACAAGGTGGGCGGCTTGGCGAAGTACGGGCTGGATTACGCCAGCCTGAAAGCCGTCAATCCGCGGCTGGTGTACTGCTCGATCACCGGCTTCGGCCAGAGCGGGCCCTATGCCGGCCTGGCCGGCTACGACTATATCGTGCAGGGCATGTCCGGCCTGATGAGCATCACCGGCCCGGCCGACGGCGAGCCGCACAAGGTGGGGGTGGCGGTGTCCGACCTGTTCACCGGCCTCTACGCCGCCAATGCGGTGCAGGCGGCGTTGATCGCCCGCGAACGCAGCGGCGCCGGCCAGCATATCGACATGGCCTTGTTCGACTGCTCGCTGGCGATGCTGGCCAATGTGGCGTCCAACTGGCTGGTGGGGCGCAAGGTGCCGCCGCGGCTGGGCAACGCCCACGCCAACATCGTGCCCTACCAGGTGTTCGCCGCGTCGGATGGCCATTTCATCCTGGCTTGCGGCAACGACAAGCAGTTCGCCGAGGTATGCCGGCTGATCGGCCAGCCGCAGTGGGCGCGCGACGCCCGTTACGCCACCAATCCGCAGCGGGTGGCGAACCGCGCCCAGCTGGTGCCGCTGCTGGCGATGGCGTTCCGCCACCATTCGCGCGAGCACTGGCTGAAGGAGCTGGACAAGGCCGGCGTGCCCTGCGGCCCGATCAACGACGTGGAGGAGGCTTTCGCCGATCCGCAGGCCGAGGCGCGCGGCATGCAGCTGGCTTTGGAGGATAATGTCGGACAAGAAGTGCCGCTGGTAGGGTGTCCGATCAAACTTTCCGGCACGCCAGTCGAGTACAATCTAGCCCCTCCCGCTCTGGGAGAACATACTGAGCAGATTTTGCGCACGCTGGGTTATGGCGAATCGGACATTGTCGCATTGCGCAACAGTGGCACCGTTTAAACGCTTGTTTGATTTTGACGGCATCCTCGCTTCATAGCATGATGTCAATCAAATCAATAAGTCCCGGCGGGCGCAAAGGAGAAACGGTGCAACGCGAATACATGGAATACGACGTGGTGATCGTCGGCGGCGGGCCTTCTGGCCTGTCCGCGGCGATCCGTCTGAAACAGCTGGCGGCCGAGCAGGGCCGCGAAGTCAGCGTCTGCCTGCTGGAGAAGGGCTCGGAAATCGGCGCCCACATCCTGTCCGGCGCGGTGATAGAAACCGGCGCGCTCAGCGAGCTGCTGCCGAACTGGAAAGAGCTGGACGCCCCGCTGAACACGCCGGCGCTGTCCGACCGTTTCCTCTACCTGACCGAAACCGAATCCATCCAGCTGCCGACGCCGCCGCAGATGCACAATGCCGGCAACTACATCGTCAGCCTGGGTAACTTCTGCCGCTGGCTGGGCCAGCAGGCGGAAAACCTGGGTGTGGAGATCTACCCGGGCTTCGCCGCGGCCGAGGTGCTGTACCACGCCGACGGCTCGGTCAAGGGTGTGGCCACCGGCGCGGTCGGCACCGGCAAGAACGGCGACCAGGAAGGCGAGCCGGGCATGGAGCTGTGGGCGAAGCAAACCCTGTTCGCCGAAGGCTGTAGGGGCTCGCTGACCAAGACGCTGTTCGAGCGCTTCAAGCTGCGCGACGGCGCCGATCCGCAGACTTTCGGCATCGGCATCAAGGAATTGTGGGAAGTGAAGCCGGAGCATCACCAGCCCGGCCACATCACCCATACCGTGGGCTGGCCGCTGGACACTGCCACCTATGGCGGCTCCTTCCTTTACCACCTGGAAGACAATCTGGTGGCGGTCGGCTTCGTGGTCGGCCTGGATTACCAGAATCCCTACCTGTCGCCGTTCGAGGAGTTCCAGCGCTTCAAGACCCACCCGGCGATCAAGAAAACCTTCGAGGGCGGCCGCCGCGTCTCCTACGGCGCCCGCGCGCTGACCGAGGGCGGGCTGCAGAGCTTGCCCAAGTTGACCTTCCCGGGCGGCGCGCTGATCGGCGACACCGCCGGCTTCCTCAACGTGCCCAAGATCAAGGGCACCCACACCGCGATGAAATCCGCGATGCTGGCGGCCGAGGCGGTGTTCGAGCTGTTGGGCGACGAGGCGCGGGCGCAGGGCGGCGAAGCCAAGGCCTATTCGGCCAAGTTCCAGCAGAGCTGGGCGCATGCCGAACTCTACAAGGTGCGCAACATCCGCCCGTCGTTCCGCTGGGGCCTGTGGCCGGCGATGATCTATTCGGCGCTGGACACCTTCCTGTTCCGCGGCCGCGCGCCGTGGACGCTGCGCCACAAGCACGCCGACAACGAGTCGCTGAGGCAGGCCTATGAGTTCAGCCCGATCGCCTATCCGAAGCCGGACGGCAAGCTGACCTTCGACCGCCTGTCCTCGGTGTTCATCTCCAACGCCAACCACAGCGAAGACCAGCCGGCGCACCTGAAGCTGAAGGACGCGTCGGTGCCGGTGGCGGTCAACCTGGCGCTGTACGATGCGCCGGAGCAGCGCTACTGCCCGGCCGGCGTGTACGAAATCGTCGGCCAGGACGAAGGCAAGCCGCGGCTGCAGATCAACGCGCAAAACTGCGTGCATTGCAAGACCTGCGACATCAAGGACCCCACCCAGAACATCAACTGGGTGACGCCGGAGGGCGGCGGTGGGCCTAACTACCCCAATATGTAAGCCGCGCGCCGCGCCGCGAAACCGGGCCGCTCCGCGAGGACGGCCCGGTTTTTTCTTGCGGGATCAGCTTGTTGCCGCGCCCCGCCGCCGGAACTATGGCTTGACGGCGGCGGCCATCATTGGCAGCATGCTGGGCATGACTGACCGAAATGCCGTCCTTTTCCACCGCTATTCCTATTGGTACCGCTCATCCTGGCGGCGCCAGGGATAGGCTTGGCCAAGACGACGAGGTCTGCGAGCACATTCCCGACAAATGCCGCCGGTTACCGGTGGCATTTGTTTTTTTGATCTTGCAAGAAGCGAATGTTCTCCGGTCCGACCGCACCGTTCCCGATCCGGAGACACCTGCCATGAACGAAGTCAGAGACGCCTTTTCCCTTGCCCGCAGCCAGGCCGCCACGATGGCGGAGTCCACGCTGTACCCGGTCGCCCTGGTGACCGACGGCGAGTGGCTGGCTTATCGCTCCGGGCCGCCGGCCGGGCAGTTGTCTTCCTGGCTGGCGGCTTGCGATGGCGGCGCGCCGCTGCTGGAGTCCATGCTGCCGGAAATCCGCCTGCTGGCCTTGCGCCTGGCGCTGCGGCGCGGCTTGCCGGCGCAGGGCCTGCCGCCGCGCCTGGCCGAACCGGCCGATTGGTTGGCGGCGCGCATTCTGCTGCTGGAATGGCGGCAGGTGGCGCTGGGGCTGGACGAGCTGGCGGCGCTGGATGACGCCAACCGCCGCGCGGCGGAGCTGGCGGCTGCTGCCGGCCTGGCGTGGCGGCCGGCGCTGCCGGTCTTGCTGTCCGGGGGCCGCGGCGAAGGCGGTTTGCAGGGCTGGAGCCCGCGGCCGGCTCAGCCTGGCGCCGGCCGCGGCGTCGCCGCGGCGCTGGACGCCAGCCGCCGCGCGCGCGCCGGCCTGGCCGGGCGTTTCGAAAAATTGCTGAATTGCTAACCCCGCGGGAGAAGATGCATGGAGCTGGAGCTGCACGACGAAGGCGAACGCAAGCTGAACAATCTGACGCTGGCGGTGTACATCCTGCAGGCGGTCAGCCTGCTGGTCGGCGTCACCGCGCTGGTCGGCGTGATCATCAACTACGTGAAGCGCGACGATGTGCGCGGCACCTTGTACGAAAGCCATTTCGAATGGCAGATCCGCACCTTCTGGCTGGCCCTGCTCGGCTATGTCGTCGGCTTCGCCACGCTGTGGCTGTTGGTGGGCGGCGTAGTGCTGTTCGCGGTGTGGGTTTGGTACATCTACCGCGTGGTGAAGGGCTTCCTGTATTTCAACGACCGCAAGCCCATGCCGCAGCCGTGAAAAGGCGGGCGCCGAAGCGCCCGCAAACGGCTCTGCGCGAACCGAAAAGCCTGGCCGGACCAGCGCCGGCCGCAGGTGTCGCGCCGACATGCTAAATCGCCGCCGCGCCGGCCCAAAGCGAAACCCGCTGCGTGATTGCGCCATATCAAGCCTGGCCGGCGCTGGCCGGCTTTGGCACAATGCCCAGCCTCAATCTATACCTGCCATCATGCAAGCCGAAGACCTGCTCAGCCTCACCACCCGCGTCATGCCTTTCGGCAAGCACAAGGGCACCCTGATTTGCGAACTGCCGGGCAACTACCTGAACTGGTTCGCCCGCGAAGGCTTTCCGCCCGGCGAGATCGGCCGGCTGCTGCAACTGATGCAAGAACTCGACCACAATGGTCTGACTTATCTGCTGGACCCGATTAGAAAGCGTTGACAATGGCAATCCAATGGTTCCCCGGCCATATGAACAAGGCGCGCAAGGATATTACCGAGCGCCTGAAAGAAATCGATGTCGTGATCGAGCTGCTGGACGCCCGCCTGCCGGCTTCCAGCGCCAATCCGATGCTGGCCCGCATGGCGAAGGGCAAGCCGCGGCTGATGATCTTGAACAAGCAGGACCTGGCCGACCCGGCTATCACCCAGCAGTGGCTGGCCTGGTACAACGCCAAGCCCCATACCCAGGCGCTGGGCATGGACGCCGGCGAGCGCGCGCCGGCGCAGAAGCTGGTGGCGGCCTGCCGCGAGCTGGCGCCCAACCGCGGTGGCCTGGAAAAGCCGCTCAGGGTGCTGATCTGCGGTATTCCCAACGTAGGGAAATCCACGCTGATCAACAGCATGTCCAGCCGCAAGATCGCCAAGACCGGTAATATGCCGGGCGTCACCAAGAACGAGCAGCGCATCATCCTGGCCGACGACTTCGAACTGTTCGACACCCCCGGCATGCTGTGGCCGAAGATCGAGGTGGAGGAGGGCGGCTACAATTTGGCCGCCAGCGGCGCGGTGGGCCGCAACGCGATGGACGAGGAAGAGGTGACGCTGGAGCTGCTGAAGTATCTGCTGGTCCATTACGCGCCGGAATTGAGCGCGCGCTACAAGCTGGACGACGTGGAGGGCCGGCAGGACTGGCAGGTGCTGGAAATGATAGGCAGGAAGCGCGGCGCGGTGCTGTCCGGCGGCCGCATCAATATGCAGAAGGCGGCGGAGATCGTGCTGACCGACTTCCGCGACGGCCAGGTCGGCCGCATCACGCTGGAGCGCCCGGATGAATGGCTGGCGTGGGAAAAGCGCGCGAAGGCCATCGCCGCCGAGCGCGCGATCCTGCGCGAGGAAAAGCTGAAAGAGAAGGAAAGCCGCAAGCAGGGCAGCCGCTGAGGCCCGCGAAAAAGCCCGGAGCATTCCGGGCTTTTTTCATGGCCGGCGCTAGGCCAGGGTGTCGACGATATTGCCGTTGGTGCTGTCCGCCACCGCCTGGCCGGCCAGCGCCGGATTGCTTTGCAGCACCGTCGCCCAGTTGCCGTTGAGGCCGGACGATGCGGCGCCGCTGACGCCCAGCGTTTGGTCCAGCACCTGCTGATCGGTGCTGTCCTGCGCGCTTTCGCCGCTGCTCGGGCTCAGCGCGCTGCCTTGCAGCACGCCGGCGGTGGCGAAGCCGTTGAGCATGCCGGCGGGGTCGTAGGTGGCGCCGCTGCTGTCGCCGCCGCCCAGCAGCGTCACCACGCTGGACTCCTGCGACAGCTGGGCCGCCTGGGCGGCCAGCGCCTGCGTGGCGTTGCCGTTTTGCACCACCGGCGACGGCACGGTGCCGCCGTTGAGCAAGGCGGCGCTCGCCAGTGAAATCTGCGTGGTTTGACTGATGCTCATGGCGGGGCCCTCCGCTGAATCTGCCATCGCTATCAGTATCGCCAGTTTGCCCGCCCGACTCAATGGCGCTTAATAGCTTCTAACAAAACAATGGCTTGCGGAGATTCTCTGGCAGGGGAACCGGGCGCCCGGTGGCGAAGGGCTCAGCGGCGGAGCAGCAGGGCGACGCCGGCGGCGGCGAACAGCAGCATCAGCAACTGGCCGGCGCGCAGGCTCCAGTGCGCGCCGGTCTCCAGGCAGGCTTGCTGCGGTTTGGCGGGGTTGTAGCGCACCCGTACCGCCGCGCCGGCGGGATAGCGGCTGACGGTATCCTGGGCCAGCGTCTGGCTGCCGCCGAAGCCGGCGTCGGGGATGCGGATATTGCCGGCGCGGTAGTGCTGGCCGCCGGCCTGGTAGCGGTAGACGACGTCGGCGCGGTACTCGCGCTGATCGCTGTTGTCGCCGCCGCGGCGCTGCCGCCATTCCACCGCGCTGCGCTCCACGACGCCGGCCGCGATCGGCCAATCGCGCGCCGCGTTGGCCAGCTGCGCCTGGCGCCACAACCAGCAGAAGCCGGCGACGCTGGCGGCGAGCAGCAGCAGGGCGAAGAGCCTGGCCGGCATCAAACTGCGGTGCCCGGCTGCTCGAACCAGCCGGCGAGGATGGCCTGCGCGGCCACCTGGTCCAGCGCCGGTTTTTGCTTGCGTCCTTTCTTGACGCCGGCCTCTTCCAGCAGCTGCTCGGCGATCACCGAGGTATAGCGCTCGTCCACCAGCCATACCGGCAGGCCGAAGCGGCCTTTGAGCCGGTTGGCGAAGCGGCGCGCCAGCGCGCTCATTTCGTGTTCGACGCCGTCCGGGTGCATGGGCAGGCCCACCACCAACTGAGCCGGCTGCCATTCGCCTATCAGTTTGCCGATGGCGGCGAAGCGCTCGTCGGTGACGGCGGTGTCTATGGTAGCCAGAGGGTGGGGGATGCCCAGCATCGCGTCGCCGACGGCGACGCCGATGCGGCGCTCGCCGAAATCAAAAGCCAGCACGCAACCTTCAGGCATGGCCGACTTCCGACGACAGCAGGGTGGGGTCGATGCCCAGCAGCGCCATCGCGGCGTCGTAGCGGGCTTCGCAGGGCAGTTCGAAGATGATGGCGGGGTCGGCCGGCACCGTCAGCCAGCCGTTGTCGGCGATTTCCTGCTCCAGCTGGCCTTCCGACCAGCCGGCGTAACCCAGCGAGATCAGCAGCCGCTCGGGCTTGCGGCCTTCGGACACCGCCGCCAGCACGTCCTTGGAGGTGGTCAGCGCGATGTCGTCGGTGACCATCAGGCTGGACTGCCAGTTGCCGGAGGGTTGGTGCAGCACGAAGCCGCGGTCCGGCTGCACCGGGCCGCCGAAGTAGACCACCCCGGTGCGGGTGTCCTCGTCGTCCAGCGGCAGGTCGATCTGGTCGAACAGCTGCGCCATGGCGATGCCGGACGGCTTGTTGACGATCAGGCCCATGGCGCCGTGTTCGCCGTGCTCGCACAGGTAGACCAGCGACTTGGCAAACAGCGGATCGCCCATGCCGGGCATGGCGATCAGGAAATGATTGCACAGCGATAAGGGTTCCATACGGCCATTATGGCACAACTGCCCCAGCCCCAGGCCAGCGCAAATTCGCCGGCGCGGCCGGGGCCGCCATGCCGCACCGCTGGCGCGGCGGGCCTGATAAAATGCCGCTTTGGCTTAATCTCTACATACGAGCAGTGAGGATGTCTTGCGCCTGACCCATATCAAGCTTGCCGGTTTCAAGTCATTTGTCGACCCCACCAGCATCGCGGTGCCGGGCCAACTGGTGGCGGTGATCGGCCCCAACGGCTGCGGCAAGTCCAATGTGATCGACGCCGTGCGCTGGGTATTGGGCGAATCGTCCGCCAAGCAGTTGCGCGGCGAGTCGATGCAGGACGTGATCTTCAACGGCTCGTCCACTCGCAAGCCGGTGTCGCGGGCGTCGGTCGAGCTGGTGTTCGACAACGCCGACGGCCAGTTGACCGGCCCCTGGGGCCAGTACGCCGAAGTGGCGATCAAGCGGGTGCTGACCCGCCAGGGCGAATCCAGCTACTACATCAACAACCAGCAGGTGCGGCGGCGCGACATCACCGACCTGTTCCTCGGCACCGGCGTCGGCGCGCGCGGCTACGCGGTGATCGAGCAGGGCATGATCTCGCGCATCATCGAGGCGCGGCCGGAAGAGCTGCGCGCCTATCTGGAAGAGGCGGCCGGCGTGTCCAAGTACAAGGAGCGCCGCCGCGAGACAGAAAACCGCCTGACCGACACCCGCGCCAACCTGGAGCGCATCGCCGACCTGCAGCAGGAGCTGGAGCGCCAAGTGGAGCGCCTGTCCGAGCAGGCTGAAGTGGCGTCCCAGTATCACGACCTCAAGGGCGCGCTGACCCACAAGCAGAACCTGCTGGCGCTGGCGCGGCGCGAGGAGGCGGCGCGCAACGAGGCGGCCGCCCGCGCCGAGCTGGCGCGCATCGAAACCGAGGAGGCGGCGCTGGAGAGCGCGGCCACCCACCTGGAAACCGAACAGGAGACGGTGCGCGAAAGCCATTTCGCCGCCAGCGACGCGGTGCACGAGGCGCAGCAGCAGCTGTTCGAGGCCAACGCGCAGCTGGCGCGGCTGGAAGAGGCGCAGCGCCACCGCGAGCAGAGCCGGCAGCGGCTGGAGCGCGACCTGGCGGCGGCGCGCAGCGAACGCCAGCAACTGGCCGACAACCGCCAGCAGGTGGAGGCCGAGCTGGACGATTGGCTGCCGCGGCTGGAAGAGGCGCAGCTCAGGCAGGAAGAGGCGCAGATGGCGCTGGAGGACGGCGCCGACGAACTGCCGGGCGCCGAGGCCGCCTTCCGCGTGCTGGACCAGCGGCAGTCGCAGATGGTGGCCCAGCAGGCCAACCTCACCCGCGAGCGCGACCTGTCGCGGCAGAAGATCGAACACTGGCAGCGCGGCATGCAGCAACTGGCCGGCCGCGACGCCGCGCTGACGCGCGAATTGTCGGACCTGAACCTGCCGGAGCACGCCGCGCTGGAAGCGGCGCAGCAGGAAGTGGCCAAGGCCAGGGCCGCGCTGGACGCGGTGCGGGCGCGGCTGGTGGCCGACGAGGCCAAACAGGCCGACCTGGCTGCCGAGCGCGAAAAACTGGACCAGCAGCTGGCGGCCAAGCGCACCGAGCTGGCGCGCGCCGAGGCAGAGGCCGCCGCGCTGGCGGCGCTGCTGCAGCGCGAGGCGGCCGGCGAGCAACTGGCCGGCTGGCTGGAACAGCATGGCCTGGCCGACGCGCCGCAACTGTGGCAGTCGCTGCAGATCGACGCGCGCTGGCAGCAGGCGCTGGAAGCGGCGCTGGGCGAACGCCTGTCCGCCCGCGCCGCCGCGCTGCCGGCCGGGCAGCCGCCCGCCGCGCTGGTTCTGGTGGACGGCAAGCGCGCGGCCGCCGCCGGATTGCCGGCGCGAAGCTGGCCGGCTCTATTGGCCGAGGTCAAGGCGCAAGCGCCGTTCGATGCCGCGCTGGGCGACTGGCTGGCCGGCGTGTACCTGGCCGACACGCTGGATGCCGCTTTGGCGCGCCGCGGCGAATTGGCGGCCGGCGAATGCTGGCTGACGCCGGAGGGCCATCGTGTCGATGCCGCCAGCGTGCGCTACCACGCCGAAGCCAGCGGCGACGGCCTGATGGCGCGCAAGCGGCAGCTGGACGAAGCCAGCGCCCGCGCCGAGGCCTGGCGGCCGGAAATCGAAGCGATGCAGAAGAAGCGCGACAGCCTCTTGAGCATGGGCAATATGCTGGCCGAGGCGGTGCGCGGCCAGAAGGGCTCGCTGACCCGGCTGGAGGCGGAGCTGAACGCCGCCACGCTGGAGCACGTCAAGCTGGACCAGGCGGCGCGCCAGGGCGCGGCGCGCTTGTCGGCGATCGAGGCCGAGCGCCAGCGCATCGCGGAAGAGCGCGCGCACGCCGACGACGGCATCGCCGAGGCCGAACTGATGGGCGAGGAAGCGGCGCTGACGCTGGAGGAACTGGCGCTGCAGCTGGAAGAGGTGAGGCTGGACCGGCTGAATGCCGAAACCGGCCTGCAACTGGCGCGCAACAAGGCGCGCGACGCCGAGCGCGTGCTGCACGAGATCAAGCTGGCGCTTCACAGCGCCGAGCAGAAGGTGGCCGAACTGTCGCGCCGCGGCCGCGAGCTGGCCGACCGCGACGAGCAGCTGCAGGAACGGCTGGAGACGCTGGCCGCCGAGTCGGAAACCGTCGACGAGGCGGTGCCGGAAGAGGCGCTGCAGCAGGCGCTGGCCGAGCGCGAGTCCCGCGAAGGCGGCCTCGCCGCCGCGCGCGACCGGCTCAACCAGCTGACCGAGCGGCTGCGCGAGCTGGGCCAGCGCCAGCAGGAAGCCAACGCCGCGCTGCCGGCGCTGCGCCAGGCGCGTTCGGACTGGCTGCTCAAGCACCAGGAGGCCAGGCTGGCGATGGAGCGCTTCGCCGAGGAGCTGGCCCAGGCCGAGGCCGACGAGGCGGCGCTGCTGGCCGATCTCAACGAAGGGGTGAAGCCGAACGCGCTGGCCGCGGAAATCGCCCGGCTGGCGCGGGCGCTGGAGGGGCTGGGGGCGGTCAACCTGGCGGCGCTGCAAGAGCTGGAAGAGGCGAAAAAGCGCGGCGAGTATCTGGCCAGCCAGTCCGACGACCTCAACCAGGCGATGGCGACGCTGGAGGAGGCCATCGCCAAGATCGACGGCGAAACCCGCGAGATGCTGCAAGCCACCTACGAGGCGGTCAACGCCAAGATGCGCGAATTCTTCCCCACGCTGTTCGGCGGCGGCCGCGCCGAGCTGGTGCTGACCGGCGAAGACCTGCTGGACGCCGGCGTGCAGATCATCGCCCAGCCGCCGGGCAAGAAGAACAGCACCATCCACCTGCTGTCAGGCGGCGAAAAGGCGCTGACCGCGATGAGCCTGGTGTTCTCGCTGTTTTCTCTGAACCCGGCGCCGTTCTGCCTGCTGGACGAGGTGGACGCGCCGCTGGACGACGCCAACACCAGCCGCTTCTGCGACCTGGTCAAGCAAATGTCGGAGCGCACCCAGTTCCTCTATATTTCCCATAACCGCCTGACCATGGAAATGGCCGAGCAGCTGGTGGGGGTGACCATGCAGGAACAGGGCGTCAGCCGCATCGTCGCGGTGGACATCGTCGAAGCGCTGAAGATGCGCGAGACCGCCTGATTCCACTATTGACGCGGCGCAAAGGGCGCGAGGCGGCCGGATGGCATACTGCGCCGCCTTGATAGGCCTGATCGAAACCATTCTGCGGATCCGAACGGAATGCGTCGTCGCTCGCCGCCGGCGCGTTCTCGCCATTGTGGAAGTGTAGCCATGACCGTAAGCATCAAACGCTGGGAGCCGGAAAACGTCATTTTCTGGCTGAGCCGCGGCCGCGGCATCGCCCGGCGCAATCTGTGGCTGTCCACCTTCTCGCTGCATCTGAATTTCAACATCTGGATGATGTGGAGCATGGTGGTGGTCAATCTGCCGGCGGTGGGCTTTCTCATTTCCGACCAACAGCAGTTCCTGCTGGTGTCCATCCCGCCACTGGTGGGGGCGCTGATGCGGCTGATCTATTCCTGGGCCTGGAGCTGGGTCGGCGGCGGATTGTGGCTGGGCCTGTCGACGCTGCTGCTGCTGCTGCCGGCCTGGGGCGTGGGCGCGGTGGTGCAGGACATCGCCGCGCCGTTCTGGCAACTGTTGCTAGTTGCCGGCTTGTGCGGCGTGGGCGGCGGCGCCAGCGCTTCGCATTTGTCCAATACCAGCTTCTTTTTCCCCAAGTCGGAAAAGGGGCTGGCGATGGGCATCAACGCGGGGCTGGGCAATCTCGGCGTGTCGGTGGCGCAATTGCTGATTCCGCTGTGCATCCTCTATCCGCTGTTCGGCCTGCATGCCGGCGAGCCGCAGGTATGGGGCCGGGGCGGCGACGTGCATTACGTCTGGCTGCAGAACGCCGCCTATGTCTGGCTGCCGCTGGTGCTGCTGGCGGCGCTGGCCTGTCTGCTGTACGCGCACGATCTGCCCAAGCTGCGCATCACCCCGCGCGACCAGCTGGACGCGATGCGCGACGCCCACACCTGGTACATCTGTTTGCTGTACATGGGCAGCTACGGCACCTTCCTGGGGTTTTCCGCCGCTTTTCCGCTGCTGGCGCGCAGCATGTTTCCGCAAGTGGACGCCAGCCCCTATCTGTTCGTCGGCCCGATGGCCTGCGCGCTGGCGCGGCCGCTGGGCGGCTGGATGGGCGACCGGATCGGCGGCGGCATCGCCACCGTGGCCAGCAATCTCCTGATGGCGCTGGGCACCGTCGGGGTGTATCTCAGCCTGCCGTCGGCCGGCAGCGGCGGCTCGTTCTGGCTGTTTCTCGGCATGTTCCAGCTGATTTTCCTCGCGGCCGGCGTCGGCAACGGCTCGTCCTATCAATTGGCGCCCAAGGTGTTTCTGTTGCTGGCCGGGCGCGAGGCGCAGCGGCGCGGCGAAAGCCTGTTGCAGGCCTATGCCCGCGGCGGCAGGCGCGGTGCGTCGGCGATGAATGTCAGTTCGGTGATGGCGGCGTTCGGCGGTTTCGTCATTCCCAAGGCCTTCGGCTCGTCGCTGAGCTGGTTCGGCGGCTTTTTGCCGGCGTTCGCGATGTTTTTCCTGTTTTACCTGCTGTGCATGGCGCTGGCCTGGTGGCATTACAGCCGGCTGGGCGCTGCCATGCGCTGCTGAGCGCCGCGATGTTCACGTTGAGGCGAGCCTGCCTGTTGTCGCTGGTCCTGCATGCGCTGGCAGTCTGGATTTGGGCAAGCTGGCCGGCGCGCGATGCCGTGCCGGCGCAGCCCGAGCCGCCGCTGGCGGTTCGTCTGGCGGCGGGGAGCGCTGCGGCTGCGCATGCCGCGGGCGCGCTGCGCGGCGGAGGTGGTTTGGCTGGAAGCCGGCCGGCGATGCCAGCCCGGCAGTCGCAGAGGGCTGAACATGCCGGGGCCGGATCGCTTGCCGCCGGCGTCGCGGGGCCCCAGTCTGCGCCGGCTGGCCGTTTTGCAAATGCCGCGGCCGCCGCGACTGATGCGGCGGGAGGCGGGCAGATTTCGGCTACGGGCGGGATGGAGGCAAAGGACGAAGGCCAGAGCGATGGTGACCATGAGGCGCTTTACCGTCCAGCCTATCTGGAGAATCCGCAGCCCCCTTACCCGGAGCGGTCGCTGCAGCTGGGAGAAGAGGGCGAGGTCTTGCTCAGCGTCAGAGTCGGCGTCAATGGCCGGGCTCTGAAGGTTACGCTGGCGCGCAGCAGCGGCTTCCGGCGCCTGGACCAGGCGGCGATGGACGCCGTGGCGCGCTGGCGATTCGCGCCGGCCAGGCGCGGCGGAGTGGCCGCGGAATCGGTGCTGACCATCCCGGTGAGCTTCCGGCAGTGAGGCGGCGCGCCTGAGCGGGAGGAGGCTTGCTTAGGCTTAGGCCGGCTCGTTCTCCTGTTGCTCCAATGCCTGGCTGAAGCTGGCGCGCAGGCGGCCCAGTTCGTTGCAGAAGCCGGATAGGTCTTGCTCGCCGAAATGCAGGAAAGCGTTGTGCATGTAGTCGAGGTGGGCCGGAAAGGCTTGACTGAACAATTGCTGGCCGTGGGGTGTCAAAGCCACGAATACGCTGCGGCGGTCGTTGGGCTGCATGCTGCGGGTGACGATGCCCTTGTCTTCCAGGCGGTCGAGCACGCCGGTCAGGGTGCCTTTGGTGATCAGGGTGTGGTCGGACAGCTCCTTGCAATTCATGCCCTGGCTGTTGCCCAGGGTGGTAACCACGTCGAACTGTGGCGGTGTCAGTCCCAGCCGGCGGATGTTGAAGCTGGCGAACTGTTCAAAGGCCTGGTAAGTGCGCGACAATTCGCGTACGACAGGCAGGAAACTGGCTTGGTCGGATTTTTTCATCGTAAAGAGTCCCCGTGCTGTTCTAAGCAGTGTTGTACAGACTAGTACGGCCCTGTAACAGAGTTATCTCCAATTCTGGCACGCGATCCGGATAAATTCGCCTGTCTGAAATGTCATATTCATCCTGGCGAATTTTCCTGAGCGTTATACAGGGTTGCGGGGAAATGCGTAGCTGGTCTAATGGCTTGGCCCAGCCGTCTTGGCAATGGCATTTTCGCGTCGGGGGTTTGTCAAGCGTTTTTGCAATGCCAAATGGCGCGCTGCGGCGGGCTTTCGTTATAATGAGCCTGAAATGCCCGCTGCAGAACGGGCCGGCCGCCGAATGGCTGCGGCCGAGGCGGTGACAGGATCGAGGGAGGCTGACAGGCCGGATCGCCGACGGGCGCGGCTGGCAGCCTCGATTATTCGCCTTAATGCGGACTGGCTAATGAGCGAATTGCAGATTGGTGTTTTGATTTTGGGCGGCGGCGTGATCGCCCTGGTGCTGGGTTTCAACATGTTTCAGGAATGGCGCTTCCGCAAGCGGACGCACCAGGCCTTCGCGCGCCCGCATGGCGACGTGCTGCTGGATGTGCCGAAGAACAATGTCCGCGACGGCGTGAAAGCCGACCGGATGGAGCCGGTGCTGCTGGATGCGGAACTGGAGCCGGAGAGGGCACCGGAAGAGGACGACGAGCCGTTGTTCGAGATTCCGCCGGCGGAAGCGCCGGTCCGCGAGCCGCAGCCGGCGCCGCGCCGCGAACCCGCGCTGCAGGAAGTGGAAGTGCCGGTGATGGACGAGGAGGACGAGGCCGAGCTGGCGATGGACTCCGCCGACCACCAGGCGCTGGTGGTGGCGATGCTGGACCCGTCGCTGGATTTCATCGCCGAGGTGATGTTCCATGAGCCGCACGAGCTGGCGGCGATGCCGCGCTTCAATGTCGGAAAGCGCACCCAGCTGATCGGCCGAACCGAGCGCGGCCTGTGGAAAGTGGCCGAGGCGCTGCCCGGCACCCGTTACAAGCAGATCAACGTCAGCATGCAGATGGTGGACCGCTCCGGCGCGGTGGGCGAGCAGGAGCTGGCCGCCTTCTGCCAGCAGGTGTCGCGCTTCGCCGAGGACCACGACGCGGCGGTGAGCTTCCCGCAGCGCCAGCAAAAGCTGGTGGCGGCGCGCGAACTGGACCGCTTCTGCGCCGACGTCGACGTGCTGATCGGCATCAACATCGTGCCTCAGGCTTCGATCGAGGGCGCGCGCCTGCGCAGCTTCGCCGAAGCCGCCGGCCTGCAGCTGGAGCCGGACGGCGCCTTCCATTACCTGGCCGACTCCGGCAACACGCTGTATTCGCTGGTGGCGGCCGATCAGATGCCGTTCACTTTCCATACCTTGCTGGACAAGTCGTTCCCGGCGCTGACGCTGCTGTTCGACGTGCCGCGCGTGGCCGGCGGCGTAGATGTGTTCGACCGCGCCGTGCACTTCGCCAAGCACCTGGCCCAGGAATTCGACGCGCAGCTGGTGGACGACAACCGCCGGGTGCTGACCGAAACCGGCCTGGCCCGCATCCGCGACCAGCTGCTGCACATTTACGGCAGCATGGACGACAGGGGCATCGCGCCGGGCAGCGTCGCCGCCCTGCGCCTGTTCGCCTGAGCGATGAATTTATGATGACGGGGCCGGCCTTGCCGGCCCTTTTGCCGTTCGAGAGCTTCCCATGACCGCAAACCAACTGCGCGCCGCCGAATTGCGCGAGCTGCTGAACCGCTACGGCCGCGAATACTACGTGCTGGACGCGCCGACCGTGCCGGACGCCGAATACGACCGCCTGTTCCGAGAACTGCAGGCGCTGGAGGAGGCCGATCCGGAACTGGCGCTCTCCGATTCCCCGACCCGCCGCGTCGGCGGCGCGCCGCTGGCGGAATTCGACAGCGTCGTGCACGCGGTGCCGATGCTGTCGCTGGCCAACGCCTTTTCCGACATGCAGCTGGCCGACCCGGCAGAGCGCCATGCCGAGCTGATCCAGTTCGACGAGCGGGTGCGCAAGGGCCTGGACGCGGCCGAGGTCGAGTACGCCACCGAGCCCAAGTTCGATGGTCTGGCCATTTCGCTGCTGTATGAAAACGGCGTGCTGACGCGCGCCGCCACCCGCGGCGACGGCGTGGCCGGCGAGCAGGTGACCGAGAACGTGCGCACGATACGCGCCATTCCCTTGAAGCTGGACGGCGCGAATCCGCCGGCGCTGCTGGAGGTGCGCGGCGAGGTGCTGATGCTGAAGCGCGACTTCGAGCGCCTGAACGCCGATCAGATCGAGCGCGGCGACAAGACTTTCGCCAATCCGCGCAACGCCGCCGCCGGCAGCCTGCGCCAGCTCGATTCGCGCATCACCGCGCAGCGCCGGCTGTCGTTCTTCGCCTACGCCATCGCTCAGGTGGCGGGCGCGGACTGGCCGGACACCCACGCCGGCGAAATGGCCTGGCTGAAGCAGCTGGGCTTCCCGGTGGTGGAAGAAAGCTTGCGGCCGGTGGTCAAGGGCGTGGCGGGGCTGTCCGCTTACTACGAAGCGGTGCAGGCGCGCCGCGCCGGCCTGCCGTTCGAGATCGACGGCGTGGTGTACAAGGTGAATCGCCGCGACCAGCAGGACGCGCTGGGCTTCGTGTCGCGCGCGCCGCGCTGGGCCATCGCCCATAAATTCCCGGCCGAGGAGGCGCTGACGGTGGTCGAGGCCATCGAGGAGCAGGTGGGCCGCACCGGCGCCATCACCCCGGTGGCGCGGCTGCAGCCGGTCTTCGTCGGCGGCGTCACCGTCACCAACGCCACGCTGCACAATGAGGACGAAGTGCGGCGCAAGGACGTGCGCGTCGGCGACACGGTGATCGTGCGCCGCGCCGGCGACGTGATTCCCGAGGTGGTGTCGGTGGTGCTGGAGCGCCGGCCGATGCAGCCGGCCGAGGGCGGCGATCTGTTCAGCGCCGGCGAGGCGCCGCAATACCCGGCCTACCGTTTGCCGAGCGCCTGCCCGGTGTGCGGCAGCCACGTGGCGCGCGAAGAGGGCGAGGCGATCGCCCGCTGCTCCGGCGGCTTGTCCTGCCGCGCCCAGCGCAGCCAGGCGATCCAGCATTTCGCCGGCCGGCGCATGATGGACATCGACGGCCTGGGCGAGCGCTATATCGACAAGCTGGTCGAATACGATTACGTGAAAGGCGTGGCCGACCTGTACCGGCTGAAGCTGGAAGACTTGCTGGAGATGAAGCGCCGCGCCGACGAGGACGAGGGCGTCACGCCGGAAACGGTGAAGGCCGGCAAGGTGGCCAGCAAGTGGGCGGAAAACCTGATCGCGGCGATAGACGCCAGCCGCGCGCCGCCGCTGGCGCGGCTGCTGTTCGCGCTGGGCATCCGCCATGTCGGCGAATCCACCGCCAAGACGCTGGCGGACTGGCTGGGCGGCATGGCGTTGATCCGCCGCTGCCCGGCGGCGCTGTTCGCCGCCTTGCCCGACATCGGCGCGGTGGTGGCGGAATCGCTGGCGGACTTCTTCGCCGAAGACAACAATGAAAAGGCGCTGGACGCGCTGCTGGCCGAGGTGCGCCCGGCCGACGAGCATGCGCCGTCGCCCAGATTGCGCGAGCGGCTGGACGACGCGGCCTTGCTGGCGCGGCTGGGCATTCCGCGCTTGACCGAAGTGCGCAGCCAGCAACTCGCGGCGCAGCGCAGCCTGGCCTGGCTGGCCGCCAGTGAACGGCGCGCGCTGCTGGAGCTGGATCTGCCGGCCGAGGTGGTGAACGCGTTGGCCGACTGGCTGGACGAGCCGGGCCGGCGCGAGTCGCTGAGCCGTCTGGCCGGCTTGCGCGAAGCCATCCTGGCCGAACTGCCGCAGGCCGCCGAGGCGGCGGCGCTGCCGCTGGACGGCAAGACGCTGGTGCTGACCGGCACCTTGCCGACGCTGAGCCGCGACCAGGCCAAGGCCTTGATCGAGGCGGCCGGCGGCAAGGTGTCGGGCAGCGTATCGAAGAAAACGCATTACGTGGTGGCGGGAGAGGAGGCGGGCAGCAAGCTCGCCAAGGCGCAGGAACTGGGCGTCGCGGTAGTGGACGAAGCCGGCCTGCAGGCGTTGTTGTCGGGCAACTGAGAGAGGGCGGGATGACATCAAGCATGATGGCGACAGCGGATTTCGAGGTAGGCAATCAATGCGCCGCCCATGGCGACTGGGCCGGCGCCATCGCGGCGTTCGACCGCTGCCTGTCGCTGAACCCCCAGGATTGGCAGGCGCTGGCCAACCGCGGCAACGCCAGGCTGCAGCTGGAGGACACGCCCGGCGCGCTGGATGATTATCTGGCGGCCGCCGCGCTGAACCCGACGTCGTGCAACATCAAGAGCAATCTCGCGGTGCTGCTGAAGGAGCTGGGCGAGCTGGACATCTCGGCGGCCTTGCTGCAAGAGGTGCTGGCCGCGGAGCCGGGCCATCTCGACGCCTGGGTCAATCTCGGCATTGTCCGCCAGCACCAGCAGCGCTATCGCGACGCCATCGACTGCCAATTGCGCGCGCTGGTACTGGGCGGGCCGTCGGTGGCGCGCTACAGCAACCTGGGCAACGCCTACAGCTGCGCGCTGCTGCTGGACGAGGCGATCGCGGTGCAGCAAAAAGGGCTGGCGCTGGCGCCGGACGACGCCACCTTGCAGTTCAATCAGTCGATCACGCTGTTGACGGCCGGCCGATACGCCGAGGCCTGGCCCCTGTACGAAGCGCGCTGGCGCTGCGTGCTGCGGCCAAGGCTGACGGCAAGGCGCTGGCAGGGAGACGCGCTGGGCGCGCGCACCCTGCTGTTGTGGACCGAGCAAGGCCTGGGCGACACTTTGCAGATGGCGAGATTCCTGCCGCAGCTGCGGCGCGCCCATCCGCAGGCCAGGCTGCTGTTCGCTTGCCCGCGCTCGTTCCACCGCCTGTTCGCGCAGTTCGAGGGCCTGACCTTGCTGGAGGCGGACGCGGCGCCCGAGCACGATTGCCAGCTGCCGCTGATGTCATTGCCGGGTTTGCTGGGCGTCACGCTGGAGAATTTGCCGACCGCGCCGTACCTGCGTTTGCCGGACGGGGCGCCGCCGGTTTTGCCGGCCGGCAAGCGGCGCCGGGTGGGCGTGGTGTGGGAAAGCGGCCATTGGGGCGTCGGCGTGGCGGATCTCGGACGCCAGCATAAATCGATTCCGCCCGCGCAGTTCGCCGAAATCTGCCAAGCGCCGGATATCGATTTCATCGCCTTGCAGCCCGGCGCGGTGCCGGACGAGCTGCGTGGATGCGTCCGCGCCAGCCGCATCGACGATTTCGCCGATACCGCCGCGCTGCTGGCGCAGGTGGATCTGGTGGTTTGCGTGGATACCGCCATCCTGCATCTGGCCGGCGCGATGGGCAAGCCGGTGTGGGCGCTGCTGCGCGCCGAAAGCGCGCCGTTCTTCCTGGCGGAGGCGCCGGTCGCGCCGTGGTATCCCTCGGTGCGCCTATGGCGGCAGGCTCAGCCCGGAAACTGGCAGCCGCTGGTCCGCGAACTGAGCGAGGCCTTGTCGAAGCAATGGGCATTTTGACCTGAAGCCAAGTCGAGCTAGAATGCGGCGCTGTCGTTGTTGAAATCGTCACTGCGTTACGGAATCGAGATGAAAAAGATCACCAAAGCCGTGTTTCCGGTTGCCGGTCTGGGCACCCGCTTCCTGCCGGCCACCAAGGCCAGTCCGAAAGAGATGCTCCCCATCGTGGACAAGCCGCTGATCCAGTATGCGGTGGAGGAGGCGATCGCCGCCGGCATGACCGAGTTGATCTTCATCACCGGCCGCAACAAGCGCTCGATCGAAGATCACTTCGACAAGGCTTACGAGCTGGAAACCGAACTCGAATACAAGAACAAGCACAAGCTGCTGGAGCTGGTGCAGGAAATCATTCCGCCGTCGGTGTCGTGCATCTATATCCGCCAGACCGAGGCGCTGGGCCTGGGGCACGCGGTGCTGTGCGCCCGTCCGGTGGTGGGCGAAGAGCCGTTCGCGGTGATCCTGGCCGACGACCTGATCGAAGGCGCGCCGGGCGCGATGGAGCAGATGGTGCGGCTGTTCGACGAAACCCACTCCTCGGTGCTGGGGGTGGAGACGGTGGCGCCGCAGGACACCAGCTCCTACGGCATCGTCAAGGTCAAGACCGATGCGCATGGCCATCAGGCCGTCGAGCACATCGTCGAGAAGCCGCGTCCGGAAGACGCGCCGTCCAACCTGGCGGTGGTGGGGCGCTACATCCTGACGCCGCGCATTTTCGACAAGCTGGTGAACACCGGCGCCGGCGCCGGCGGCGAAATCCAGCTGACCGACGGCATCGCCGCTCTGCTGAAGAGCGAACCGGTGCTGGCGCTGCCGTTCAAGGGCACCCGTTACGATTGCGGCTCCAAGCTGGGTTACCTGAAAGCCACCGTCAATTACGGCCTGAAGCACCACGAGGTGGCCGACGAGTTCGCCGCCTTCCTGGACGGCCTGAAGCGCAACTGATTGTTTTTCCATTCGCGCCGCCGCAGCCCGGCGGCGCCGCCTGTTCTGTCAAGGAGTCATCATGCCTAATATTTCCGAAGCCCGCGGGCTGATCAACAGCGCCGACGTGCTGTTCAGCGCCGAGGAAGTCAGCACCGCCGTCGACCGGATGGCGGTGGAAATCACCGAGAAGCTGGGCGAGGAATACCCGCTGGTGTTGTCGGTGATGGGCGGCGCGGTGGTGTTCACCGGCCAATTGCTGCCGCGTCTGGCCTTCCCGCTGGACTTCGACTACGTCCATGTTTCCCGCTACGGCGACAAGACCCATGGCGGCGAACTGGTATGGCGCCAGGCGCCGAAGGAAGACGTGCGCGACCGCGTGGTGCTGGTGCTGGACGACATCCTGGACGAAGGCCACACCATGGCCGCCATCCGCGACAAGGTGATGGAGATGGGCGCCAAGGCCTGCTTCAGCGCGGTGTTCGCCAACAAGCTGATCTCGAAGGAAAAGCCGATGCAGGCGGACTTCGTCGGCCTGGACGTGCCGGACCGCTACGTGTTCGGCTATGGCATGGACGTGCGCGGCGCCTGGCGCAACCTGCCGGCCATCTACGCGCTGAAGTAAGACGCAGGCTCGATGTCCGACAAAGCCGCGCCGGCATCCGGCGCGGCTTTTTTCATGGGCGCGCTCAGGCCGCTTGCGGCGGCGCGTGGTGGCGCAGCCGCACCGGCCAGCGGTACACCGCCAGCAGCCGCTCCGGCGTCAGCGCCTGGGACGGCGCGCCGGCGGCCACCAGCCGGCCGCTCTCCAGCAGCGCCACCCGGTCGGCGTAGTCGGCGGCCAGCGTCAGGTCGTGCAGCACCTGCACCACTGTCCGGCCTTGCCCCGCCAACTGGCGCAGCAGCTGTTGCAGCTGGTGTTGATGGCGCAGGTCCAGGTGGTTGGTCGGCTCGTCCAGCAGGATCACCGGCGCCTGCTGCGCCAGCGCGCGGGCGATGGCCGCCCTTTGCCTTTCTCCGCCGGACAGCTGCTCCAGCCGCTTGCCGGCGTATGGCTCCATTTCCACGGTGGCGAGCGCCGCCGCGACCGCCGCGCGGTCGTCCGCGCCGGGGCGGGCGAAGGCGCCGAGGTGGGGCATGCGCCCTAGCGCGACGAATTCGGCCACCGTCAGCGGAATGTCGGCCGGCAGTTGCTGCGGCACCCAGGCGATGCGGCGCGCGCGCTGCAGCGCGTCCATCCGGCACACGCACTGGCCGGCCAGCCGCACCGCGCCGCGGCTGGGCGCGGCCAGGCCGGCCAGCAGGCGCAGCAGGGTGGTCTTGCCGGCGCCGTTGGGCCCCAGCAGCGCGGATACCTGGCCGGCGGGAAGGTCCAGGCGGATGTCGCTCAGCAGCGCGCGTCCGCCTATCCGGTAATCCAGTTCGCGGACTTTCAGCGTGTAGGTGTCAGGCATCGGAGCGGCTCCCTTGTTGGCGGCGGAAAATCCAGATGAAGAAGGGCGGGCCGGCGAAGGCGGCCATCAGGCCCACCGGCAGGTCCAGCGGCCAGGCGAGGTTGCGCGCCAGGGTGTCCACCGCCAGCAAAAACAGCGCGCCGGCCCAGGCGGACAGCAGGATCAGCCGGCGGCGGCAGCCGCCCACCAGCAGCGCCAGCGCGTTGGGGATCATCATGCCGACGAAGCCGATCACGCCGGACAGCGCGACCGCGCCGCCGGTGGCCAGCGCGGCGCCGATGGCGGCCAGCCGGCGGGTACGGCGGGTGTCGATGCCCAGCGAGCGGGCGCTTTCCTCGCCCAGCAGCAGGCAGTCGAGGTCGCGGCCTATCGCGCACAACAGCGCGATGCCCAACGCGGATACGGCCAGGCAGAGGCCGAGCCGGCCGGGCAGCGCCGAGCCCAGGTTGCCGGCCAGCCAGCTGCTGGCGGAGCGCAGGGTCAGGTCGTCGGACAGAAACAGGATCAGGCTGGAGAGCGCGCCGCAGAAGGCGCCCACCACCAGCCCCATCAGCAGCAGGCCGGCGATGCCGCCCTTGGCCAGCCGCGCCAGCAGCAGGATCAGCCAGGTGGCGAGCAGGCCGCCGCCGAAAGCCGCCAACGGCAGCGTCAGGCCGGACAAGCCCAGCGCCAGCACGGCGATAACCGCCAGCGCCGCGCCGCTGGAGGTGCCGATCAGGCCGGGATCGGCCAGCGGATTGCGGAACAGCGCCTGCAGCGCGGCGCCGCTGGCGGCCAGCGCCGCGCCCACGCCCAGCGCGGCGGCGATGCGCGGCAGCCGCAGCTGGCTGACCAGCGGGTCGGCCAGATCCGGCCAGGCCAACTGGCCGGCGGAGCTGGACAGCGCCAGCAACGGCAGCGCGACGCTGGCCAGTATCAGGCCCGGCCACAACAAGCGGCGGGCGGCGCTCACATCCTCACCATCCGTTCGACCACCGCCGGGCTGTCCAGGCCGATCAGCATCGCCTGCTGCGGCGGCAGCAGATAGATGCGGCCGGTTTTGCCGGCCGGGGTCGCGGCGATTTCCGGTCGTTTGGCGAAGGCGTCCTTGCCGCCGTAGACCGCGGCGGTGTGGCTGCCCAGGATGATCACGTCCGGCCGCAGCGCTTGCCAGGCGTCGCGGCCCAGCGGCTTGAAGCCGCTGATGCCGGCCGCGGCGTTGACGCCGCCGGCGGCGCGGATCAGGGTATCCGGCGCGGTGTCCTTGCCGGCCACCAGGCTGCCGTCGTAGCTGACCAAGTAACGGACGGCGCGCGCCGGCCGCGGCTGCATCCGCTGCTGCCAGTCGGCCGCCAGCCTGGCGGCGGCGTCGGCGCGGCCGAGCAGTTGGCCCACCTTGCGGATGGCGTCGGCGAAGTCGCGGCCGTCCTCGCGGGCGGAAACCTCTTCGGCCCGCAGCTTCAGCTGCTTCAATTGCGGCCACAGCGTCGGCGGCTGGGCGGCGGCGCTGCCCAACACCAGGGTGGGCTTGAGGCCGGCGATGGTTTCCGCGTTCAGCGCGCGCGAAAAGCCCACCACCTGAGCATGGGCCAGTTGCGGCTCCTTGCTGCTGCGGTCGCGGCCGACCACGTCGCCGGCGGCGCCCAGCGCGACGACGATCTCGGCGATGTCGGGCGTCACCACCACCAGCCGCTCGGCGGCGTGGCCGGGCAGGGCCAGCATTGCCAGCAGCGCGCCGGCCAGCATGGTCTTACGCGACATCTTCTTGCTCCAGCGGCGGCAGCTCGCCCAGCAGCTTCACCCATTCGGCCCGCTCGGCACGGCCGGGCTTGCGTTCGCCGAAGAAGGTGGCCAGCGACTCTCCCTGCTCGTCGAACAGCTCCAGCGAGGTGACCACGCCGTTGTCGCCGGGCTTGCGGGTGATCCAGGCTTCGGCGATCAGGTCGGTGCGCAGGTGCAGGTTGAAATCGGGGTCCAGCACATTGAGCCAGTCGCCCACCACTTGCACGTTGACTATCGTCCCGGTGTGGATCTGGATCATGCCGCGGTTGCCGGCGAACACCATGATGGGGGTCGCGGTGGCGGCGGCGCGGCGCAACAGCTGTTCCACCGCGTCCTCGCGCACGCGCCAGGCCTGGCCCGGCGGCGCCAGGCGGAAACCCTGGCGCCGCGATACCTGCCAGCGGCGCAGGAAGGGGTGGAAGGCGTGGACGTCGCTCAGGCTTTGCCATTCGTTCTGGAAGGCGTCGCGGTCGATGGCTTCGTCGGGCTGTTCGGCGCCGGCGGCCGCGACCGGCTCAAGCTCCAGCGCGGCGGCGGGCGCGGCGAAGCGCGCGACCAGATCGTCGTAGGCGGCGATGTCGCTGGCTTCCGTCAGGTAGACCTTGTGCATCGCTTCGCCGTGGCGGTCGAAGAACTGCAGGCTGCGCTGGACGCCGCGGGGCGTCTCGCTGCGCAGCGCGAAGCCGTGGCGCCAGTGGAACAGGAAGATGCGCAGGTCTATCACCGGGTTGATGGCCAGGCCGACCTTGCCGTCGATCTCGACGTTGGCGTAGTCGCCCTTGGTCTCATGCACGCAGGCGTGGTTGCGGGTCAGCGCCATCACCCGGCCCAGCGGCGCCAGCGCGGCCAGGATTTCCGGCCATTCGGCCCTGAGCGGGGTGGCGGCCGGATCGGCGGCGGTCAGCTCGCATTCGCTGACCTGCAGCGCGGCGGCGGCGTCGCGCGCGCGCAGTCGGGGTTGGCTGGCTTTGAGCGTCTGGTAGCGGTCCCATAGCTGGCTCATGGTTTTCTCCTGTGGAGGAGCGGGCGGCATCGGCCGCCCGCGGGGCGGGTGGATCAGAACTGGTATTCGACGCTGGCGCTGACGTTGCGGCCAGGCTGGGTGTAGCGGTCCAGCGTGGCGTCGCCTGCGGCCAGGCCGCGCACGTCGGCGGCTTTCCAGTACTTGCGGTCGAACACGTTGAACACGCCGGCGCGCACGGTGGTGCCCTTGGCCGGTTTCCAGTAGGCGGTCAGATCCAGCGTGGCGTAGCCCGGCGCCTGGAAGCCGGCGGTCTGCGCGGTGGACGGCGGTGGCAGCGACACTGCCGGCGTGCGGGTGTTGCGCGCGGCGGCGCGCAGCAGCGCCTCGCCGCCGAAACCGGACTGGTCGTAGCGCAGGCCCAGCACCGCCGACAGCGGCGCGATCGAGGCGAGCGGCGCATGGCTGTCCAGGTCCTCGCCGTGGGCGTAGGCGATGGAGGCCTGGGTCTGCCAGCCGGGGGCGAAGCGCCAGGCGGCGCGCGCTTCGGCGCCCTTGATGTCGACGCGGCCGATGTTCTGGTACTGGTAGGTCAGCAAGCCGCCTATCGTGCCCAGGCTTTGCTGTTCGATGAAGTCGCGGTAGCGGTTCTGGTAGGCGGTCAGGCCGAAGTCGAAGCTGTCCCACTGGCCCTTCAGCCCCAGTTCGACGCCGCGGCTGGTTTCCGATTTCAGATTCGGGTTGGCGATCACCTGGTAGCCGTAGGCGCGGTTGACGAAGGCCATGTTGGCGTCGTCGAACGGCGGCGCGCGGAAGCCAGACGACAGCTGGGCGAAGCCGGTGTAGTGGCCGGCGAAGGGGATGCTCAGCCCCAGCTTGGGCGAGAAGGCGCCGTCGCTGAACGACGGCACCGCCTGGCCGCCGCTGTTGGCATAGGCCTGGTCGGGCTGGGTGTTCATCTTGTAGTGGTCCCAGCGCAGCGACGGCGACAGCGCGATGCCGTTGGCGAATTTCATCTCGTCCTGGATGAACAGGCCGACGCGGTCGGAGGTGCTGTCCGGGAAGGTCTTGCTCGGGAAGGTTTCGCCGCCGATGACGTTGCTGGTGCTGCCGTTGGCGTTGTACTGCGTCTTCATCCGCGGCCGGCTGGTGTCGGTGCGGGACAAGTCCACGCCCCACAGCAGCTGGTGCTCGGCCGCCAGCGCGGCAAAGCGCTGCTCTGCGTCCAGGCTCAGGCCAAGGATTTTCTGTTCGAAGCCGTAGTTGGAGGCGACGCTGCTGCCGTCGCCGTAGCGTGCGAAGCTGTCGTCGGCGTTGTCCAGCTTCTGCTGGTAGACCTTGGCGGACAGGCGTTCGAATGGCCCCAGCTGCTTGCCTTCCCAGCCCAATGACACGCGGTCGCGCTGGGTGCGGTCTGCGGCGGTCTGGGCCAGCTGCGCCGGCACCGGGCGGCCCCTGGAGACATAGGCCGGGTAAAGGGTGTTCAGCAGATTGGTGTCGGTGTCGCGGCGATAATGCTCCAGCGTCAGCTCCAGCCGCTGCTGCTCGGTCAGTTTGTAGCCGAGCTTGGCCAGCACGTTGTCGCTGTGCCAGTTCTGCGGGTTCGGCGTGGTGCGGGCGGCGCTGCTGCTGTCGTTGCCGCCCTGATTGTCGGCCTGATGGCCATTGCGGTGGGTGTAGATCAGCATCGCGTCGGCGCGCTCGCCCTTGACGCCGACGCCGGCGGTGCCGCCCCAGCTGTTGTCGGCGCTGGCGCCGAAGCCCTTGAAGCTGCCGCCCACGCCCTTGTCTTCGGGCACGAAATCGTCGACGGTTTTGGTGCGGTAGCCTATCACCCCGCCGATGGCGTCGGAGCCGTACAGGCTGGAGGTGGGGCCTTTGACGATGTCGATCGCGCGCAGGGTTTCCAGTTCGACGAAGTCGCGTCCGGAAATGGCGCCGTTACCGTTGCCGCCGCCGGCGTAGGCTTCCGGCAGGCGCTCGCCGTCGATCAGCATCAGGATGCGGTTGCCGTCGATGCCGCGTATGGTCCAGCCGGCGTTGCCGCGGCGGTTGGGGTCGGTGGCCACTTCGACGCCGGGCTCGTATTTGGCGGCGTCGGCGATGTCGTTGATCAGGCGGTCGTCCAGCTTGTGGCGCGACACCACCCTGGCGTTGGGCGCGGTTTCGGCCAGCGGCTTCTCGCTGCGGTGGGCGGTCACCTGCACGGCGTCCAGCGTGGGCGCCGCGGGGTCGGCGAAGGCCGGCCAGGCTGCCGCCAGGCTCAGCATCAAGGGGGGGGCGCGGAACAGGGCCATGGAAACTCCGGTATTGTTGTCGTTTCCGCTGGCTGGCGTCGGCTGGCTCGCGGGTATTACTTGATCAGTATCAGCTTGCCGTTGCGGGTGAGCTGCAGACGGTAGATCTCGCCCTGATGCTCGATCAGGATTTCCCGCCCGGCGCCGAACAGCTGCCGGCTGTGCAGCAGCTGCGGCGCGGCCGGCGGGTCCGTTTTTGGCGTGGATTTATTGTGGTTCGAGTTCATTTGTTAATGATAACTATTATCATTTGAATCGGCAAGCAGGAAGTCATGCCGGAAGAATGCCGCGCGCGAAATCGGCCGCGCGGTCCCAGGTGGCAATGCGGAGCGGGTGAGGGCAGCGCATGCGCAACTTCAAGGAAATTGTCCAAGCAGCGCGTCCGCGCGCCGATTTGCCGCCCGCAGCCGGGCGATTTTCAGACATAATCGGAACGACAGCCGCGCTGCTGGCGGGGCTGCGCACAATGACAAGAGGGGAGACGGATATGTTGGCAATCATCGGCGGCAGCGGGCTGGCCCAGCTGTCGGTATTGGAAGTGACGCACCGGCAGGTGGTGCGCACGCCTTACGGCGATCCCTCCTGCGCGCTGACTTTCGGCAAGCTGGCCAAGCAAAACGTGGTGTTCATCGCCAGGCACGGCTACGGCCATTCGCTGGCGCCGCACGAAATCAACTACCGCGCCAACCTGTGGGCGCTGCATAACCAGGGCGTGAAGGGCGTGATCGCCATCGGCACCGTCGGCGGCATCCGTCCCGACATGGCGCCCGGCCGGCTGGTGGTGCCGCACGACATCATCGATTACAGCTGGGGCCGCAAGCACACTTATTTCGAAGGCCCGGAGCGGCCGGTGGTGCATGCGGAGTTCACTTCGCCCTACGACGACAGCCTGCGCCAGCGGCTGCGCGCGGCGATCCAGGCCTCCGGCATCAGCGGCGTGCATGACGGCGTCTATGCCTGCACGCAGGGGCCGCGGCTGGAGAGCGCGGCGGAAATCTCCCGGCTGGAGCGCGACGGCGCCGACATCGTCGGCATGACCGGCATGCCGGAGGCGGCGCTGGCGCGCGAGTTGGACCTGCCGTACGCCCACCTGTGCCTGGTGAGCAACTGGGCGGCGGGCAAGGGAAGCAACGCGCGGGTGGAGTTCGACCCGGCGGTGGCGGCCAAGAGCGTGCAAGATCTGATGCACACCCTGCAGGCGTGTTTCGCCAACTGACGCCGGGCATCCGCCCGCGCGTCGCGCGGGCGGGCGGGGAGAAAATGACGCGGCGGCATGCTAAAGGCGAGCTTTTTTATTTTAAATATGCTTTTGGCGATTTTCAGGCCGCGACGCGCGCTTGCCATCCGCGGCCGACCTGTATACCTTTCAGCGGCGCATCGAGGAGGGCAGCGGAATCGCCGCTTCCTTGCGGCGCGTGGAGCGAGGCAGGCGCGGCGTTCGGCCAGGGACGACATTCCATTTGGGAGATTGCCGGGGCTGTCTCAAGTGCCGCGCGGTTGATGCCGATAATCAGCACAGGGCAGGTTGGCCCGCGCAGGCGCTGGATTAGCTGTGCGGCCGGGGGGAAACAGCGGTTCGCCGGCGTTCGCATGGCGCGCTTTTCCCGACGACGCCGATAACCTAGCTTGCATGGCAATGGATGATCCCATTTGTTTGATATGGTCTGGGTGCAACAAGAGAGAGATGTATGAAAGCCGTGATTTTGGCCGGGGGTCTTGGCACGCGCATCAGTGAAGAGTCGCATTTGCGTCCCAAGCCCATGATTGAGGTCGGCGGCAAACCGATCATCTGGCATATCTTGAAAATCTATTCCGCGCACGGGATCAATGATTTCATCATCTGCCTGGGATATCGCGGCTATGTGATAAAAGAATATTTCGCGAATTACTTTCTCCACAATTCCGATGTCACCCTGGATCTGTGCAATAACCAGATGCTGGTGCATGAGCGCCATGCCGAGCCCTGGCGCGTGACGCTGGTCGACACCGGCGAAGGCACCCAGACCGGCGGCCGCCTGCGGCGGGTGCGCAAGCACCTGGAGAGCGAGCGGGACTTCTGCTTCACCTACGGCGACGGCGTCAGCGACGTCGACATCGGCGCAGCCATCGCCTATCACCGCAGCCAGAACGTGGACGCCACCGTGACGGCGGTGCATCCGCCCGGCCGTTTCGGCGCGCTGGACATCCGCAACGAGCGCGTCGAATGCTTCAAGGAAAAACCGCGCGGCGACGGCGGCATGATCAATGGCGGCTTCTTCGTATTGAACCCCTCGGTGCTGGATCTGATAGACGGCGACGAGTGCGTCTGGGAGACCGAGCCGCTGGAAACGCTGGCTAGCCGCGGCCAACTGGCCGCCTACGAGCACAACGGCTTCTGGCAGCCTATGGACACGCTGCGCGACAAGAACCTGCTCGAGGAGCTGTGGCAGAGCGGGGAGGCACCGTGGAAAAAGTGGTGAACGCCGCGTTCTGGTCCGGCCGCCGCGTCTTCCTGACCGGCCACACCGGCTTCAAGGGCGGCTGGCTCAGCCTGTGGCTGGACAGCCTGGGCGCCCGGGTGCATGGCTATGCCTTGCCGCCGTCGGCGCGGCCGTCGCTGTTCGACGCCGCGCGCGTAGGCGACGCGGCGGCGTCGGAACTGGCGGACATCCGCGACTCCGCCGCGCTATCCGCCGCGCTGGCTCGCGCCGAACCCTCCATCGTCTTCCACCTGGCGGCGCAGCCGCTGGTGAGGCAAAGCTATGCCGACCCGCTGGGCACCCTCTCCACCAATGTGATGGGCACCGCCAATCTGCTGGAGGCCGCGCGCCGCTGTCCCGGCGTCGAAGCCGTCGTCGTGGTCACCACCGACAAATGCTATGAAAACCACGAGTGGCCGTGGGCCTACCGCGAGAGCGACGCGCTGGGCGGCCACGACCCGTACAGCAGCAGCAAGGCCTGCGCCGAGCTGGTGTGCGCGGCGTACCGCAGCTCTTATCCGGGCGGCGCGCCGATCGCCACCGCCCGCGCCGGCAACGTGATCGGCGGCGGTGACTGGTCGGCCGACCGGCTGGTGCCAGACTTGCTGCAGGCCTTCGCCGAAGGCCGCTCCCTGGCCATCCGCAGCCCCGACGCGGTGCGTCCCTGGCAGCATGTGCTGGAGTCGCTGGCCGGCTATCTGCGCCTGGCCGAGCGGCTGGCGGCGGGGCAGCCGGACGCCGCCTCCGCCTGGAATTTCGGCCCGGCCGACGACAGCAACCGTCCGGTGTCCTGGGTCGCCGACACGCTGGCCGGATTATGGGGCGGCGGCGGCTGGCACCGCGACGGCGCCGATCATCCGCACGAGGCGGGCATCCTCAGGCTGGACAGCGCCAAGGCGCGCCGGCGCCTGGGCTGGACGCCGCGCTGGAGCCTGGAAGAGGCCTTGTCTGCCACGCTGGACTGGCATCGCGCCTGGCGGCGCGGCGCGGACATGCGGGCCTTCACCATTGAACAAATCGCGGCCTACTCGCGTGTTTAAGCAGAGAGAATCACGATATGACCGATATTAGCCGAGAGGCCGTCCTCGCCCTGGCGCGTCAACACGCCGAAGCGCGCCTGGCCCAGGCTGACTTCCTGCCGGGGCAGACCGCGGTGCCGCCCTCGGGCAAGGTGATAGGCGCCGATGAAATCGTCAATATGGTGGATGCCGCGCTGGATGGCTGGCTGACTACCGGGCGCTTCAACGCGGCTTTCGAGGCTCGCCTGGCCGAGTTCATCGGCCTGCCGCACGTGCTGACCGTCAACTCCGGCTCGTCGGCCAATCTGGTGGCCTTCACCGCGCTGACCTCGCCCAAGCTCGGCGCGCGCGCGATCCAGCCGGGCGACGAAGTGATCACCGTGGCGGCCGGCTTCCCCACCACAGTCAATCCCATCATCCAGAATGGCGCGGTGCCGGTGTTCGTCGACGTGCAACTGCCGACCTACAATATCGACGCCGAGCTGCTGGAAGCGGCGCTGTCGCCGCGCACCAAGGCCATCATGATCGCCCACACGCTGGGCAACCCGTTCGATCTGGAAAAAGTAGCCGCCTTCGCCCGCAAGCACGGCTTGTGGCTGGTGGAGGACTGCTGCGACGCGCTCGGCTCCACCTTCAACGGCCAGAAGGTCGGCACCTTCGGCGACATCGGCACGCTCAGCTTCTACCCGGCCCACCACATCACCATGGGAGAGGGCGGCGCGGTGTTCACCGCCGATCCGCTGCTCAGGCAGATCATGGAATCGGTGCGCGACTGGGGCCGCGACTGCTATTGCGCGCCGGGCAAGGACAACACCTGCGGCAAGCGCTTCGACTGGCAGCTGGGACAGCTGCCCTGCGGCTATGATCACAAGTACACCTATTCCCATATGGGGTACAACCTGAAGATCAGCGACATGCAGGCCGCTTGCGGCCTGGCGCAGATGGACCGGCTGGAAGGCTTCATCGCCGCGCGCAAGCGCAATTTCGCCTACCTGTCGGAGCGGCTGCAAAGCTGCGCCGAATTCCTGACGCTGCCGCAGGCGACGCCGGGTTCGGAGCCATCCTGGTTCGGTTTTCCGCTGACGCTGAAGCCGGAGGCGCAGGTCAGCCGCGTGGAGTTGCTGCATTACCTGGATCAGCACCGGATCGGCACCCGTCTCTTGTTCGCCGGCAACCTGACCCGGCAACCTTATATGCAAGGCCGCAATTACCGCTGCGCCACGCCGTTGCCGGTGACCGACCGCATCATGAACGACACCTTCTGGATCGGCCTGTATCCGGGCCTGAGCCAGCAGATGCTGGATTTCGCCGCCGGGAAGCTGGAAACCTTCCTCGGCGCCAATTTTGATTGAAAGAGAGGCCCATCATGCGAAAGCCGTTATTCATCTTCGAGATGGCCAACAACCACATGGGCGACGTCGAGCACGGCATCGCGCTGATCCGCGCCATCCGCGAATCCTGCCAGGGCTTCGATTTCGACTTCGGCTTCAAGCTGCAGTACCGCAATCTGGACACCTTCATCCACCCCAGCTTCAAGGGCCGCGACGACGTCAAATACGTCAAGCGCTTCGAGGAAACCCGGCTGGCGCCGGAGCAGATGCTGCGGCTGGTGCGGGAGATGAAGGCCAATGGCTTCAAGACCATCTGCACGCCGTTCGATGAGGAGTCGGTGGACCTGATCGAAGCGCATGGCATCGAGATCATCAAGGTGGCCAGCTGCTCGTTCACCGACTGGCCGCTGCTGGAGCGCATCGCTCGCAGCGACAAGCCGGTGGTGGCCTCCACCGCCGGCGCGCGGCGCGAGGACATCGACAACGTGGTCAGCTTCATGCTGCACCGGGACAAGGACCTGACCATCATGCACTGCGTGGCCGAGTACCCGACCCCGAACGAGAATCTGCACCTGGCGCGGATACGCCAGCTGCGCGACCAGTACGCCGGCGTGCGCATCGGCTATTCCACCCACGAAGACCCGGAGCTGATGGAGCCGGTGATGCTGGCCATCGCCCAGGGTGCCACGGTGTTCGAAAAGCACGTCGGCCTGCCGACCGGCGCGTACGGCGTCAACAATTACTCGGCCACGCCGGAGCAGATCCGGCGCTGGATCCAGGCCGCCGCGCGCGCCTTCGCCATGCTGGGCGACGGCGGCTGCGACCCGGCGTCGACGGTGGAGCAGGCCAGCCTGCGCTCGCTGCGCCGCGGCGTGTTCGCCACCCGGCCGATCAAGGCGGGGGAGAGCCTGACCGAAGACAACGTCACCTTCGCCTTCCCGCCGGTGGAAGGGCAACTGACCGCCAATGAATGGTCGAAGTACACCCATTACACCGCCGCGGCCGACATCGCCGCCGACGCGCCGGTGCTGAGCGCGCAATTGCAGCCGCAGCACCTGCGCGACAGGGTGATGAAGACGGTGGATGCCGTGAAGGCGCTGTTCAAGACCGCCAACATCGTGGTGCCCGGGCGTTCCGACCTGGAGATTTCCCATCATTACGGCATGGAGCGTTTCAGCGAGTTCGGCCTGACCATGGTGACGGTGATCAACCGCGAGTACTGCAAGAAACTGATCGTGATGCTGCCGGAGCAGACCCATCCGGAGCAGTACCACCTGAAGAAGGAAGAAACCTTCATCGTGCTGTACGGCGACATCACCATCTGGCTGGACGACGAGGAGCGCCAGGCGCAGGCCGGCGACGTGATCACCGTGCAGCGCGGCGTGCGCCACCGCTTCCATACCCGGGGCGGGGTGGTGTTCGAGGAGATCTCGTCCACCCACTACGTCGACGATTCCTACTATACCGACGAGCGGATCAGCGCCAACAAGGACCGCAAGACCCGCCTGACCTACTGGATGTAAGCATGAGCGCAAAACTTGTCCGCCTGGCGGACTACGTGATGGATTTTCTGGCCGCGCGCGGCGTGCGCCACGTGTTTTTGCTGCCCGGCGGCGGCGCGATGCATCTGAACGACGCGCTGGCGCTGCAGCCGGATCTGACCGCCGTGCATTGCCACCACGAGCAGGCCTGCGGCATCGCCGCCGAGGCCTACGGCCGGTTGGCCGAGCGCACCGGCGTCGCCATGGTGACCACCGGCCCCGGCGCCACCAACATCCTGACGCCGGTGGCCGGCGCCTGGATCGAATCGCTGCCGCTGCTGGTGATCTCCGGCCAGGTGAAGCGCGCCGACCTGCTGCAAGGCAGCGGCCTGCGCCAGAAGGGCGTGCAGGAAGTGGACGTGGTGTCCATGGCGCGCCCGGTGACCAAGCACGCGGTCACCGTCACCGACCCGCAGGCCATCCGCCAGCACCTGGAGCAGGCGCTGCACCTGGCGCACAGCGACCGTCCCGGCCCGGTGTGGCTGGACATCCCGCTGGACGTGCAGGCGGCGCGCATCGACCCGGACAGCCTGCCTGGCTGGCAGCCGGAAGCGGACGCCGCGCCGGCCGCCCAGAACTATGTTGCCGCCATCGCCGATTTGCTGAAGCAGGCCGAGCGGCCGCTGATCCTGGCCGGCCACGGCGTGCGCATTTCCGGCGGCGCCGACGCGCTGCGCCGGTTGAGCGAAGCGCTGCAGGTGCCGGTGGCCGCCACCTGGAACGCGATGGACCTGATGCCGTGGGACAGCCCGCTGTGCGCCGGCCGCCCCGGCGTGGTGGCGCTGCGGCCCGGCAACTTCGCGGTGCAGAACTGCGACCTGTTGATCGCCATCGGCAGCCGGCTGGACAACATTCTCACCGCCTACAACCCCAAAGGCTTCGCCCGCGCCGCGCGCAAGGTGGTGGTGGACGTCGACGCCGCCGAGATCGCCAAGCTGGAGATGGAAATCGACCTGCCGCTGGCGATGGACGCCAAAGCCTGTCTGGAGGGCCTGCTGGCGGCCGCAGACCATCTGCCCAAGTCCAGGTGGCAGCCGTGGCTGGACCGCTGCGCCGGCTGGAAGCGCCGCTACCCGGTGCAGGACGGCGCGCCGTTCCCGGCGAGCGGCCAGATCAGCCACTACCATTTCGTCGACGCGCTGTCCGACGCCGCGCCGGAAAACACGCTGATTTCCACCGGCAGCTCCGGCCTGGCGGTCGAGGTGTTCTATACCGTGTTCCGCAACAAGCCGGGCCAGCGGGTGTTCCTGACTTCCGGCCTCGGCTCGATGGGCTATGGCCTGCCGGCGGCGATAGGCGCCTGCCTGGGCAATGGCTCCCAGCCGATGATCGCGCTGGAAAGCGACGGCAGCCTGCAGCTGAACCTGCAGGAGCTGGCCACGCTGAAGGCCCTGCGACTGCCGATCCGCCTGTTCATCATGAACAACAACGGCTACGCGTCGATCCGCAACACCCAGCGCAATTATTTCGATAGCCGCTACATCGGCACCGGCCCGGAGGCCGGGGTGGCGATTCCGGACCTGCTGGCGCTGGCCGAGGCTTATGGCCTGCCGGCGGTGCGCATCGAGCGCGTCGAGGAGCTGGCCGAAGGCCTGGCCAAGGTGCTGGCCCACCCAGGCCCGATACTGTGCGACGTGCGGCTGAACGAGAACGAGACGCTGCAGCCCAAAGCCGCCGCGCTGCCGCAGCCGGACGGCTCGATGCTGTCGATGCCGCTGGAGGACATGTCGCCGCTGCTGCCGCTGGAGCAACTGCGCGCGGAAATGCTGATTCCTTTGCTGCCGGCGTCGGAAGCCGCCCAGCGGGGCGGCTGAGCGATGGCTGCCATCACGCATTGCCGCATCTGCGCGCAGCGGCTGTTCGATGAGCCGCTGCTGGTGCAGCGCGACATGCCGGCCGCCGCCCAGGGCCTGCCGGCGGCTGAGCGGCTGGCCGACGACCGCGGCGTCGAGCTGGCACTGCGCCAGTGCGGCGGCTGCGGGCTGCTGCAACTGGACGCCGAGCCGGTGCCGTACTGGCGCGACGTGATCCGCGCCGCCGGCATCTCGCCGGAAATGCGCGCCTTCCGGCTGGCGCAGTTCGGCGCTTGGCTGGCCGGGCACGGCCTGGCCGGGCGCAAGGTGCTGGAGGTGGGCTGCGGCCGCGGCGAATACCTGTCGCTGCTGGCCGAGGCCGGCGCGGACGCTTATGGCGTCGAGCATCTGCCGGCCTCGGTGGAAGCCTGCGGCCAGGCCGGCCTGCGGGTGGAGCGGGGCTTCGTGGACAGTCCGGAAACGAGGCTGGCGGACGGTCCGTTCGACGGCTTCATGATCCTGAACTTCCTCGAACACATCCCGGCCGCGCACCTGACGCTGCAGGGCATCGCCGCCAATCTGGCCGACGGCGCCGTCGGCATGGTGGAAGTGCCGAATTTCGACATGATCGTCGAAAAGGGCTTGTTCGCCGAATTCATCCCGGACCACCTGTTCTACTTCACCGAGCGCACGCTGACCGGCCTGCTGGAGGCCAACGGCTTCGAAGTGCTGGACTGCCGAGCCGCCTGGCACGACTACGTGCTGTCGGCCACGGTCCGCAAACGCGCGCCGCAGCGGCTGTCGGCGCTGGTCGCCTGCGAGACGGCGCTGCGCGCGTCGTTCGACGAATTCCTGGGCCGCTTCGCGCCGGGCCGGGTGGCGATCTGGGGCGCGGGCCACCAGGCGCTGTCCTTGATCAGCCTGATGGGCGTCGCCGGCCGCATCCGCTATGTGCTGGATTCGGCGCCGTTCAAGCAGGGCCGCTACACGCCGGCCACCCATCTGCCCATCGTCGCGCCGGAGCGGCTGCAGGACGGAGAGGTGGACGCGGTGATCGTGCTGGCGGCCAGCTATTCCGCCGAGGTGGTGCGCCAGATCCAGGCCCGCCACGGCGCGCGCTTCGCCGTCGCCTTCCTGGCCGACAACCGCCTGCAAACCGTTGACCCGGAGGCTGGCGATGCATAAACACCCGGCAGACCGGCAACAGGCGATACTCGACGCGATAGACACGCTGCGGCAGGCGGTCGGCTCGGCGCGCGAAGGGCTGCCTGAGGAGATTTTCCTGTTCGTCAGCAGCCTGACGCCGATGATCAATGTCGACCTGCTGATCCGCGACGAACAGGGGCGGACGCTGCTGACCTGGCGCGACGACCGCTTCTGCGGCCCCGGCTGGCATATCCCGGGCGGCATCATCCGCTTCAAGGAAAGCTCGGCCGACCGCATCGCCGCCGTCGCCGCGCACGAGCTGGGCGCCGAGGTCAGCTTCGACCCGCGTCCCTTGTGCCGGCACGAGATGCTGATCCCCAAGCGCGACGTCCGCGGCCATTTCATCTCGCTGCTGCACGCCTGCCGGCTGACCACGCCGCCCGACTCCGCGCGCCGCTTCGACCCGGCGGCGCCGCGCGCCGGCGATTGGGCGTGGCACGCGCGTTGTCCGGACGACCTGCTGCCGGTGCAGCAGGTCTACCGCGGCTATATCGACGACGACCCCGCCATGCGGCAAAGCCCGCCGATTCAAGTTTTGGCCGAAAATGCCGAAGACCATCAGTAGAAATGCGCAAACAGATAAATAGGCAGAAGCGCCATTCTGCATAGCCTCTCTGATACACTCGAAACAGCTGACTGCCATCGCGAAAGGCTCGCGGCCGCTGCGCCGCCGCGATGGTTAGGAGACACCATATGAACGCTCCTCTGGACACCACCAACCTGGCGCTGAGCCAGGCAGAGCAGGCGAAACGAAACGACCTCGCCCGGCGCAAGCCTTATGTCGCGGCCAAGTTGGCGCGCATCGCCGAAATGGAAGAACGCGGCGAGATCAGCCCGATCATCCGCCTGGAAAAGAGCTATCTGTGCAATTTCAAGTGCACGCACTGCTCGGCTGAATACTATATGGACCGCCACCTGAAGAATGTGATCAAGGTGGTGGATACCCGCAGCAAGATGGATTACGACGACATTCGCAATCTGTCGCGCCAGGCCGACGAACTGGGGCTGGCCCGTTTCGTGATCACCGGCGGCGAGCCGCTGGTGATGAAGGATTTCGATCAGGTGATCGAAGCCCTCGATCCGGAAAAGCATTACATCATCACCGACAGCAACGGCTGGTTCCTAGATCTGGAGCGCGCCAAGCATCTGAAGGCGATCGGCGTCGAGAAAGTGCAGATCTCGCTGGACAGCTTCGTCGAGAAGGACCACGACAACTTCCGCAACAAGCCCGGCTCGTACAAGCGGGTGATGCGCGCCGTCGACGCCTGCCTGGACGCCGGGCTGAACCTGATCCTGTCGACCGTGCTGGTCAAAGGCCGCGCCAAGACCGAAGAATTCCGCCGGATGTGCGAATACGTCACCCAGCGCGGCATCGGCCTCTACGTGTCCTACGCCAAGCCGACCGGCTCGTGCACCGAGCACCCGGAATTCGTCATCGAGAAAGAGGACGCCGACATCCTGCGGCAGCTGGAGAAGGAGTACAACGTCTTCTCGCACATGACGCCGTCTTATGGTTCGCACAAGGGCTGCATCACGGTCAAGGGCATCATCACCGTCACTTCGACGATGGAAGTGACGCCGTGCCCGTACATCGATTTCTCCATCGGCAACCTGCGCGAGACATCGCTGAAGGAAGTGCTGGCGCGCGGCATGCGCAACCCGTGGCTGGGGCCGCACCGGCCCGACTGCCTGATCGGCGAAGATCCCAAGTTCATCAAGATCCACACGGAAAAGACCGCGGGCGCCAAGTTCCTGCCGCTGCCGTGGGGGCAGGGTTTCTCCGACCAGGACTCCCTGTACGATTGATGACGGCACGACCTACAGAATCACGGTAAAGGCTTTTCCGAATGAACGCACCAGTCATGACCCCGGCCGTCGAGAGCGCGCCGCGCTTCGACGACAACGGCCGCTGCCTGCCGCATCCGGCTACCCAGGCCGCCTGCCACCGCCAGACCCGGCGCTATTTCCTGCCGCACCAGCCGCGGATAGACTACGCGGCCATCCACCAGCGCATCAGCCGCCATCTGGGCGCGGCGGAAGGCCTGGACGCCGCGGCTTTCGAGCAGCGAGCCCGCGCGATCTTGGCCAAGCTGGAGAGCGACGCCGACGGCCGCCGGCTGCTGAACGGCGCGCATGTGCCTTTCTTCCTGCCGCAGGCGGCGCACGACGATATCGGCCAGGCGCTGGACGAGCGTTACCTGCCGGCGGTGAAAAGCGTGTACGACGCCGAGCTGCCGCAGTACAGCTTCGTCAACCATCACAAGCCCAGCCTCTCCGGCCTGCTGACGCCGACGGAAGGGGCGCGCCATGACCGCCTGATAGAGGCGATGCGCCAAGGCCCGGTGGTCGGTTTCTATTTCCCCTGCCTGCTGGAATATTCGGTGCCGGCCGCGATCGAGCAGCTGGAAACGCTGCCCGCGCCATTCCTGCTGGCAGGCGGCTACGATAGCTGCGCCGCCTTCATCGGCTCGCCGGACCTGCTGCTGCGCAAGGAAGGCTATCCGCCGCTATTGTGGCTGTCCGGCCTGGAGGCGGAGCGAGCCGGCGTCGGCTATCACTTCGAAGCCTATGGCTACGACCTGACCTTCAACCGCCGCGTCCACAACGACCAGGCGGCGGAATACTGGGCCAGCGCGCTGGTCGTGCTGGGTTAGTCGCCAGGCGCATGGCTTTGCACCGCCTCATGCCGCCGCGCACGTTGGAGCAGGATCTCGACGCCATTCTGGGCCGCAAACCCGAGCTCTGGGACAGCCTGCGCGGCGCGTCGCTGTTCATCAGCGGCGGAACCGGCTGGTTCGGCCGCTGGATCCTGGAGTCCATCGCCCATGCCAACGCCAGGCTGGACGCCGGCATCCGGGTGCTGGCGCTCAGCCGCAATCCGGAGGCCTTCACCCGGCAGGCGCCGCATCTGGCGGCGAATCCGGCCATCCGTTTCCATGTCGGCGACGTGCGCGACTTCTCCTTTCCCAGGGAGCGTTTCAGCCACTTCATTCATGCCGCCACCACCTCGGCGCATGAAACCTTCCGCGGCGAGACTTCGCTGAACAAATTCGACACGCTGGTCAGCGGCACCCGCCGCGTGCTCGACTTTGCCGCCGAGGCCCAGCCCGAGCATTTTCTGTTCACCAGCTCCGGCGCGGCCTACGGGCCGTCGCTCGCCGGCCGGCCGCTGCGCGAGGACGACCCGTTCGCGCCGGACACGATGGACCCGATCACCGCGCTGGGCCAGGCCAAGCGTGCGGCCGAGTTTCTTTGCGCCGCCTATGCGCAGCAGCATGGCTGGCATTTGAGCGTCGCGCGCTGCTTCGCCTTCGTCGGCCCCTTCATGCCGCTGGACATCCATTACGCGATAGGCAATTTCATCCAGTGCGCGATGCGCGGGCATCCTATCATCATAACGGGGGACGGCAGTCCGTCGCGCTCCTATCTGTACATGGGAGATCTGGTGGTCTGGATGCTGGCGCTGCTGCAGCGCGAGGGGGGGGCCAGGGTCTTCAATGTGGGATCGGATGCCGCGATCACGATCGCCGAATTGGCGCGCGAGGTCAGGGACCGGGTGTGTCCCGCCGCCGAAGTCCGTATTCTGGGGCAATCCGACGCCAGCGTCGGCAATCCGGCGCGCAACCTGTACCTGCCGGATATCGGCCGCGCCCGCGCGGAGCTGGGCCTCGCGCCCTGGACGCCGCTGGGCGACGCGATACGGTTTTCCGTCGATGCGTTTGCCGGAGCCTGAACGGCGGCTGCGCGCGATGCCCATCCGCGGCGCCGCCGCTGATTCGGAAACCCGGCCGCGCGGCGGCGGCTGGCCCTGGTTTCCATGCTTGGAATTCATGAAAGCAAGCGAATATGCAGATCGAAAAAAAATTCTACAATGAGCGTCACCAGCCCTACTACATATGCGCGCCAGGCTATACCCGGGTCTCCAATGGCGTGCGCGCCATGCACCTGCTGTGCCATTACCTGAACAAGCTGGGGGAGGAGGCCTATGTCTTCTCCCCCGAAACCGATCCCAAGCTCAGAACGCCGTATCTGACCCAGGACATCGTCGATCGCCATAAAGCCAGCGGGCGTTCCCCCATCGTCGTCTACCCTGAAGTGGTGCATGGCAATCCGCTCAACGGCAAGGCGGTGGCGCGCTACATTCTCAACCACCCCGGCCTGTTGGGCGGCCCCAAGGATTACGATCCGTCGGACCTGCTGGTGTTCTGGCACCAGGATTATGTCGATTACGCCAAGTATCCCGACCCGTCCTTCATTTTCATCCCATCGATCGACACCGCCATCTTCAACAACGACGACAACCCGCACGACGACAGCCGCCACCGGGTGCTGGTTTACCCGGGACGCTACAAGCACGCGGAGCGGGATTTCCCGGCGTTGTTCCAGAACACCGACGTCATCACCTACGAGTGGCCGCAAAGCCATGAGGAGCTGGCCGCGCTGTTGAGGCAGGGCAAGGTGCTGTACACCTTCGCCAATTCGGCGATCATCTCCGAGGCGCTGCTGTGCGGCTGCCCGGTGGTGGTGATGGAAACGGTGTTTTCCAAAAAACCGGAAGAGCGGGCGGGGCTGGCGCTGGGGCTGGCGCTGCCGGGCGTGACCTTCGAGGACACGCCGCAGGCGATCGCCGCCGCCCATGGCAAGGTGGTGGACTATCAGCAGGTTTATCACCAATACCAGCTCGAGCTGCTGCAGCAGCTCGAGGGCTTCATCGCCGCGTCGCAAAAGATGCCGCAGGGCGGTCCGAACGAGATTGTCTTCCCTTCGCTGAAGCCCGCGCAGGCCAGCCCGGAGCAGGCCCGCTACGACGCCTGGATCGCGCGCAATGAGTTGCGGCCGTGGCAGGCCGAAATCCACGCCGAAAGAATGGTGCGCAGCTGGGGCAGCCAGCCCCGCTTCATCGTTCTGATGCCGCTGACCGCCGATCGCCAGCAGGAGGCGTTGAAGTCCATCGGCTCGATGGGGCAGCAGCTGTACAAGCATTGGCAACTGATCTTCATCGCCGACTTCGACTGGCCGCACGCGGCTTTCCAGGGCTCCGACGTGCTGGGTTGGCTGCGCATAGACGACGCCCGCGATCCCAGCCAGCTGACCCAGGCTTTCGCCGCGGTGATAGGGGCGTTGCCGTGCGACTGGATCACGGTGCTGCCGGCAGGCGCCGAATTGGCGGTCAACGCGCTGCTGTCGCTGGGCGATCACGCTTCGCTGCATCCGGAATGGCAAGCCATCTACAGCGACTGCGACGAGTTGGGCGCGGACGGCAAGCGCTGCCGGCCGGTGTTCAAGCCGGACTTCAATCTCGACCTGCAGCGCGGTGCCGACTACATCAGCCCAAGCGTCTGGTTCCGCCGCGAGGCGCTGCAGGAGACCGGGGCTTTCTCCGAAGCGCCGGCGGCCGATGGCTGCGACGCCTTGTGGCGGCTGCATGACGCCTACGGCGGCCGGGTCATCGGCCATATCGCCGACATGCTGGTGCATTTGCCAGCGGCGGCGGCCGAGCCGGCCGACGCCGCCGCCGCGCGCGAGCGGGCATTGGCCGCGCACCTGGAGCGGCAGGGCGGCGCGGCCGTCATCCAGCCGGGGGCGGCAGTCGGCAGCTTCCATATCCGCTATCTGGCGGCCGGCCAGTGCAAGGTTTCCGTCATCATCGCCGACGCCGGCGACGGCGTCAGCCTGTCGTCCAGCATCGACGCCGTGTTGGCGGCGGACTGGGAGCAGGTTTGCGAGATTCTGGCGGTGACGCCGGCGGCGGCGGAGCTGCCTGCCGCGGCGCGGCGGGTGGCGTGCGCCTCCGAGTTGTCGCTGGCCGGACGCTATCAATTGGGCGCCGAGGCGGCGAGCGGCGATTACCTGCTGTTCCTCGACAGCCGGGTGGAAGTGGGCCGGAGCGACTGGTTGCCGGACCTGCTTGGCCTGGCCTCGCGCCAAGGCGTCGGCGCCGCGGCGCCGCGCCTGCTGCGAGCCGACGGCAAAACGGTCTGGCGCGGTCCGCTGCTGCTGGGCGCGGACGCCGGCGCCGCATCGGTGTTCGACGGCGCCGACGCGGCGGCGCCCGGCGATCTGGGCCGCCAGCTGATCGAGCACAATCCGGGAGCCGTGCCGCTGGACTGCCTGCTGATGTCCAGCGCGCTGTATGAGGAAATCGGCGGGCTCGACGCCTCGTTGGAGGATGCCGACAGCGCCGCCGTCGATCTATGCCTGAAGATCCGCGCCGCCGACAAGCTGCTTGTCTGGACGCCGTTCGTGTCCGCGCTGCGGCAGCCCGATGCGGCCCCTCTCGCGGCGAGGCTGGACGAGGAGGCGTTGTCCCGGCGCTGGTATGGCTGGCTGCGGCATGACGCGGCGTACAACCGGCACTTGAGTCTGGACAGCCGGCAGGCTTTCCAGGTGGAGAACGTCTACTCCGCCGAGTGGGACCCCGATTTCTACGAGCGCGCCCGCGTGCTGATGCTGCCGGGCACGTCGCCGGCCGGCGCCGCCCGCTTGCGGGCGCCGCTGCTGCGCTTGATGGATGACGGCAAGCTGCTGGCCACCATGCTTCCGGCCGGGCAGCGCCTGCCCAGCGCCGGCGAGCTCGAACGCCTGGCGTCCGATGTCCTGGTGCAAGCCGCGCGCTTCGAGCCTGGCTTCCTCGATTGGCTGCGTCTGAGCCGCCGCAGCCGGCCGGACATGCTGTCCATCCTGGTGTTGGACGATCTGGACGCCGGCGGCGCTGTCAGCGACCGTTACGCCAGAACGATGTTGCGGGCGCTGGCGCGGGAGGCGGACAGGATCATCGTGCCGACCGAAGCGCTGCGGGCGCTGGCCGGCGCGTTCTGCGAGGATGTGCGCCTGGTGCCGGAGGCGCTGGACGAGGCGCGCTGGGAAGGGTTGATCTCGCTGCGCGGCATGGGCAAGAAGCCGCGCGTGGCTTGGAGCGGCACGGAGGCCGAGGTGGAGGACCTGATGCTGCTCACCGGGATCATCCTCGCCACCGGCGGCGAGATCGACTGGATCGTATTCGGCCACTGTCCGGATGCGCTGCATCCCTACCTGGCGGAATACCATCCCTTCGACCTGGCAAGCGAGGATTACCCGCGCAAGCTGGCCAGCCTGGGAATAGACTTGGCGGTGATGCCCAAGCACGCCGATGGCCGCCGCGAGGCGGCGGGGCGGCGACGGCTGCTCGAATACGGCGCTTTGGGCATCCCGGTGGCGTGCAGCGCGCTGGATGACTGGCCGGGACTGGCGCAAGCGCCGGTGGCGCGGGCGGACAACGAGGCCGCGGCGTGGAGCCAGGTCTTGCTCGAACGCGCGCGCGATCTGGAGCGGGCCGGCCGCGAAGGCGAGCGGTTGAAGGCCTGGGTCAAGGAAAATTGCATGCTCGGCCCGCATTTGCCCTCATGGCTGGAGGCGCTTGGCCGATAAAGCAGAGTAAGGGGCGGTCGCCGCGCGCGGCGCCTGCCGCTTTGCAGGATGAAGCAGGTTTGACGTCGATGCGGCCCGCCGCGCCGACAGCGGGGTATGCCGGCCGCGCGTTGGGGATGGGCGCCGGTTTTTTTCTTGTAATCTTAAGGGATGAGGATGAACGCCTGCCTGGCGGGACGCGCCCGCGGCGCGGCAGGACGTTGATCGAGGAGGGTGGGATGAAAAAACTGTTGTTTGTCGTGCCCATGCACATTTCCTGGGACTCGTTCACCAAGCCCGAGTTCTACAATGTGCAGCTGGCCAAGGCCGATGGGAAGGTCTACAACATCCCGCGCACGGATTTGCCCCTGGGGCCCTTGTCCATCTCGGCGTACTTGAAGAAGTTCCTGCCGCTGGATGTGAAGCTGATCGACTTCAACGCCGAGGTCAACGCGCTGGACGCGGTGCCCTTCGATTCGTTCGAAGCGCTGTGCCGCCATTTCTTCCGGCAGATCGAGGATTTCGCGCCGGACTTCGTCGGCGTCTCCTCGCTGTTCAGCCCCTCGTTCGCCAACTTCATGGATTGCGGCCGGATGGCGCGCGAGGTATGGCCGGACAGCATCGTGGTCGGCGGCGGCAATATCCCCACCAACAGCTACGAGCAGATCTACCGCGACATGGGTTGCACCTTCTTCGACGGCCTGTGCTTCGGCGAAGGCGAAAAGCCGATGCTGAACCTGTTGCAGGCGGAAGATCCGCTGGCCTTCCTGGCCAGCTCGTCGGCATGGATCACGCGCAGCAATGTGATGGATGAGGCGCTGCTGGTTCCCAAGCACGACTTCATCGACGACCTGGATGAAATCCCGTTCTTCGATTACGACTTGTGCGACATCGACAAGCATGAAATCAACCAGGTGGTGGCCTCCTACCACAATCTGGACAAGACGCGCGGCTTCCATGTGATGACATCGCGCGGCTGTCCCTTCCTGTGCACCTTCTGCGCCTCGCACCGCACCCACGGCAGGTCGATGCGCTATCACTCGCTGGAGCGGGTCAAGGAGGACTTTACCCGGCTGGTCAAGCATTACGGCGCCGAAACCGTCATCTTCCAGGACGACCACCTGATGGCCGATTCCGACCGGGTGTACAAGATACTGGACATCGTGAAGTCGCTGAACCTGCAGTCGGTGTATCAGAACGGCCTGACGCTGTACGCGCTGGACCGTCCGATGCTGCAGGCCTTCTGGGACGCCGGCGTGCGGCACCTGGTGCTGCCGGTGGAAAGCGGCAGCGAGAAGGTGCTGAAGAAGCAGATGAAGAAGCCGCTGAAGATGAAGATCTCGGAGAGGGTGGCCAGGGATTGCCGCGAGCTGGGCATCTACACCAATACCAATATTTTGATCGGCATGCCGGGCGAGACCAAGGAAGATCTGGAAGAAGCGCGCCGCAATCTGCGCGAGATCGCCTCCAACTGGTTCAACATCGCTTGCGCCAGCCCCATCGTCGGCAGCGAGATCCACGAAATCTCGAAAGAGAAGGGCTATATCAAGATCAATAGCCTGGGGTCGGACTACCGCACCGCGGTCATCAATACCGAGGACTTCTCGGCCGAGTTCATCCAGGAATACCAGTACTTCATGAACCTGGATCTGAATTTCGTCCATAACTACGATCTGCGCTGCGGCAATTACGAATGGGCGGAACGGGGGCTCAAGAACGTTCTTCGCCTGAAGAGCGACCACGCCTTCGCCCACTATTACCTGGCGGAGTGTTACCGCGGGCTGGGCCGGCTTGACCTGGCCCAACACCACCGCGATTGCTACCTGCAGTCGGTGCAGAGCTCGTTCTGGGGACGCTGGGCCTGGATCTTCGGCCTGGATGGCGTCAATCCCGACGACTGGTCGGAGGAGAACTACGGCTTGCTGGCCGAAATCCTGCTGCCGCGCGCCGCGCCGGAAGGCGACGCGCCGATCGCGCTGGCCGCCCAGGCTTGAGGCGGAACGGCGACGCGGACCGATGGGCGGCATTGCCCGGCATGGCGTCGCCACGGCGCGGGCTGCTATAGTGGCGCTGATCGGCCTGACGGCCGCGGCGGCTCCGCTCCGATGGGAGCGCGGGGCTTCGCCGCGGCGCGGTTTTCGCTCAAGGGCCGGCAGGCCCTTTTCTTTCGTTCGCTTCGAGTGCGTTCTTGCTGTATTGCCGTCCGGGGTGTCCGGCTGCGGACCCGATTCAATTCATGACCTGGCGAGCTGCCGCCATGGAATCTCAGGAAAATAACGTGGAACCATCCCAAATCCGTAAACCGCGCGTCGGCGTTCTGACGCGAGATCTGCAGGATGCCGCCTGCTACAAACTGAGACTTGGCGATCCGCTCTGCCTGATGTCGCCGGTGCTGGAAGCCTACCATTTCAAGAACCAGGCCGATCACAGCTACGAGGGCGTGTACCCGTTCAAGGAGGACCGCGATTTCGTCGACGCGATGGACATGTTCATCGTCCAGCGCCTGTTTCCCTATCCGGAGTTCCGGCCCTTGCTGGAAATGATCGTCGCGTCGGGCAAGCCCATCGTCTACGAAGTGGATGACTGGCTGCTGGACATGTCCGAGCAGCATGTGATGTACAGCATCTGCGAGCCGTCGTTCAAGGGGATCGAGTGGCTGCTGCCGCAGTGCTCGCTGGTGACGGTGTCGACCGAAGCGCTGGTTGAGAAGGTCAAGCCTTACAACGACAAGGTCTTCGTGTTCCATAACCATCTGGCGACCGAACGGGTGGTAGAGCCGCTGCCGCATAGCGGCCAGGTCACCATCGGCTTCGCCGGCACCAGCACTCACGCCAAAGACGTTGAAATGATTTCGTCGGCGCTGCTGCGGATCTACCACGAGTATGCCGGCCAGGTGAAGTTCGTGTTTTGGGGAGATGTGCCTCCCGATTTCGTCGGCATCAAGGATGTGCGCAAGGTGCCGGAATTCGTCACCTACAACGAATACCTGTCCGAACTGGCCAAGCTCAAGATCGACATCGGCATCGCGCCGCTGGTGCAGAGCGAATTCAATGATTACAAATCGGACATCAAGTGGCTGGAGTACGCGCTGGTCGGCGCGGCCGCGGTGGTGTCCGATGTCACCGCCTACGCCGGTTTGAAGGACAGCGGGCTGGCGATGGTGGCGGACAATACCGAAGAAGGCTGGGTGGCCGGGATCAGCAAGCTGATCGACGATGCCGCGCTGCGCGCCGAGCAAGCCGCCGCCGCGCGCCGCCATGTGCTGGAGAACCGGCTGCTGGAGCCGCGGGTGGGCGATTTGCTGGCCCAGTACGCGGCGCTGCTGCCCGAAGCGCTCAAGCCGCAGCCGCTGGCGCAGCCGGGCCGCATCGTCACGCACGCATTGGCCGAAAACGACGTGGATGGCCTGAAGGCCTACCGCAAGTGGGTGAAACGCCGCCAGATCCGCGAAGTGCACGCCGAACAGCTGGCGGAGCGGATGATGATGGCCTGGAAGCAGGTGCCGGTGTTCAACCTGATTCTGCTGGCGCCGAGCAACCGCCTGACGCGCTTGTCGGAAAGCTTCACCGCGATGGAAAACCTGCTGTACCGCCATTGGCGGCTGATCGTGGTGTCCGACGCGCCGGAGCCGGACCCGGTGTTCAGCAGCAGCCCGAACCTGGGCTGGGTGCAACTGGCGAGCATGGACGACGAGCAACAGGTTTCCGAGGTGATCAACAGCATCATCGCCGACGTGCCGGCAGACTGGGTGATGCTGCTGCCGGCCGGCGCGCGCCTGCAGCCGAACGCGCTGGCGCGGCTGGGCGAGGAGATCCACGCGCATCCGGAATACGGCGCGATCTATACCGACCATGACGTGGTGTCGCCGATGGGCAAGCGCTTCCGCCCGTCCTTCCTGCCGGATTTCTCGCCGGAGTACCTGCGGTCGATGGATTACACCAGCTACGCGGTGGCGTTCCAGCGCGAGACCCTGGCCAAGATCGGCGGCATGCAGCCGTATCCGCGCGCGCATTGCTACGACGCGCTGCTGCGGATATACGAAAATTGGGACCGCGGCGCCATCGGCCATGTCGACGATGTGCTGGTGTCGCTGCCGTGGGTGGATCCCAAGATGGACAGCCTGGGCAATGCCTCGCGCCGGGTGGCGCTGGAAAGCCATATCGGCCGCTGCGGCCTGCCGGCGTCGGTGGACGAGGGCCTGGTGGCGGGAACCTTCTACTACGAATACCAGCTGCTGGCCTCGCCGCTGGTATCGGTGATCATCCCGAGCAAGGACAAGCTCGAATGCCTGGAGCCTTGCCTGAGCAGCCTGTTCGGCATCACCGGCTACCAGAATTTCGAAGTGCTGATCGTCGACAACGCCTCGCAGGATCCGGAAACCTTCGAGTTCTACGAAAAGGTCCAGGCGCGCTATCCGGGGCGGATCCGCATCCTCAGCTACGACGCGCCGTTCAACTTCTCCGCGCAATGCAACCTCGGCGCGCGCGAGGCGCGCGGCGAATACCTGCTGCTGCTGAACAACGACACCGAAGTGGTGTTCCCGCACTGGCTGGAGCGCATGCTGGCTACCGCCCAGCAGCCGGGCGTCGGCGCGGTGGGCGCGCGCCTGCTCTATCCGGAGATCGGCCGCGTGCAGCATGCGGGCATCGTGCTGGGCATGCCCGGCGGCATGTATTCGGTGGCGGACCACGTATTCGAGGATATGGACTACCTGTACCCGGGCTATCTGAATCGCAGCCTGACCATGCAGAACTATTCCGCGGTGACCGCGGCGTGCCTGATGGTGGAGAAGCAGATCTACGAAGCGGTGGGCGGCATGGACGAAGAGGTGTTCCAGGTCTGCTTCAACGACGTCGACTTCTGCCTCAAGATCCAGGCCGGCGGCCTGCGCAACGTCTACACTCCTTACGCGGTGCTGTACCACCACCACGCCAAGAGCATAGGCCGGGTCACCACCGATCCCCGCCCCGCGCTGAAGGCGGCGGTGCGCGAGCGCGAGGAGATGGAGGCGATGCTGGCGCGCTGGCTGCCGGTGATGGGCAACGATCCGGGCTTCAACCGGCACTTGTCGCTGCGCACCAAGCGAGTGGCGATCGAGTCCGACCGCATCGTCGCCTGGGACGCCAAGCTGCCTGGGCGCAAAAAGGTGCTGGGCATCCCGGTGCCGGGCGGCAGCGGCGAATACCGCTTGAGCCAGCCTTTGCAGGTGCTGCAGGAGAAAGGCAAGCTGGACGGCGAAATCCACCAGCCCTCTGCCGGCATTCCCACCGTGGTGGAGCTGGTGCGCCAGGGACCGGACGCGCTGTTGCTGCATACCGGCATCAGCGACTACATCTATGAAACCATGGAGGCTTATCGCCGCTATATCCCCGATCTGCGCATCGTGTTCGGCCTGGACGACCTGGTCGGCGGCGTGCCGGAGAAAAGCAGCCTGTATGACCACTGGTCGCGCCACTATCCGGACGCCAAGCAGCGTTTGCGCCGCGTGCTGAAGCTGTGCGACGCGGCGGTGGTGTCCACCCAGCCGCTGGCCGATCTCATCCAGAAGATGGTGGGTGAGGTGGCGGTGGTGCCCAACCGGCTGCGCCGCTCGATCTGGGGCGATCTGAAGTCGGAACGCCGCGTCGGCGACAAGCCGCGCGTGGGTTGGGTCGGCGCCGGCCAGCACCGTGGCGACCTGGAGTTGATCCACGAGGTGATCCGCGCCACGCACAAGGAAGTGGACTGGGTCTTCATGGGCATGTGCCTGCCGCAGTTCCGTCCTTACGTCGCCGAAGTGCATCATGCGGTCACCTTCGCCGACTACGCCGCCAAGGTGGCCAGTCTGAACCTGGATCTGGCGGTGGCGCCGCTGGAGATCAACCCGTTCAACGAGGCCAAGAGCAATCTGCGGCTGCTGGAGTATGGGGTGCTGGGCTGGCCGGTGGTGTGTTCCGACATTTATCCCTACCAGACCAACGACGCGCCGGTCTGCCGGGTGCCCAACCAGGCCGAAGCCTGGATCGAGGCCATCCGCGCCCGCGCCCACGATATGGACGCCACCGCGCGCGAGGGCGACGCGCTGCGCGACTGGTTCAACCGCCATTACTGGCTGGAAGACCATTACGAAGACTGGTTCCGCATCTTGCACGGTTAGGCGCGCCGCCGCGCGGTTTTCTCCCATGGCCCTCCGGGGCCATTTTTCATGGTTTGCCGCGAATGCGCGGCATTTGTTGGTAAAATTACCATTTTCGTCAGCATTCTCCGAAGTCGGCCGATCTTGCTTGCAACAGGCAAGAACTTTCGATGGTCCTCTGGGCCGATAAGGGGAATGAAATGGCAATCACCGTCAATACCAACCTGGCCTCGCTGCAGGCCCAGATCAACCTGAACAACTCCAGCTCCTCGCTGAACCAGTCGCTGCAGCGCCTGTCCTCCGGCCTGCGCGTCAACAGCGCCAAGGATGATGCCGCCGGTCTGGCCATTTCCCAGACCCTGTCGTCCGCCATCCGCGGCAACAACCAGGCGATCAAGAACGCCAACGACGGCATCTCCGTCGGTCAGACCGCCGAAGGCGCGCTGGGCCAGATCGCCAACAATATGCAGCGCATCCGCGAAATCGCGGTGCAGGCGTCCAACGGCTCGGTCAGCAACACCAACCGTTCGCAGCTGCAGAACGAAGTGGACCAGCTGACCCAGGAAATCTCGCGCATCGTGCAGACCACCGAGTTCAACGGCACCAAGCTGTTGTCCGGCGGCGCCACGCTGACTTTCCAGGTGGGTTCGTCCGGCTCGACCGACAACCAGGTATCGGTATCCGCCACCGACCTGACCTCCGGCGGCACGCTGAAGTCGTACAACGCTTCGCTGAGCGCGGTGAAGACCATCGACGTGACCACCCAGGGCGGCGCTTCCGCGGTGCTGTCCTCGCTGGACGCCGACATCTCGCAGATCTCCAACGTGCGTTCCACTTTCGGCGCGGTGCAGAACCGCTTCGACGCGGTGGTGGCCAACCTGCAGAACTACACCGCCAACCTGACTGCCGCCAACAGCCGCATCATGGACGTGGACTTCGCGTCGGAAACCGCCAACCTGACCAAGAACCAGATTCTGCAGCAGGCCGGCGGCTCCATCCTGAAGCAGGCCAACTCGCTGCCGCAAGCCGCGCTGACCCTGCTGCAATAAGGGTTTGAATGAAGGTTTCGCCGCCTCCCCGGGGAGGCGGCGAAGGCGCTGGAAGCCAGGGAGAATGCGAACAGGACAGCGATAAAGACAAAGCGGGAGCAGACGGCAGCGGGAATGAAAGTGTGAAAATTCACATTTTCACCGTAAAGTTCGGAATGTGCCGGCCGATATGCAGTGTAAGCAAGCCTCTTTGCCCACACTGAGTATCAGGAGAGTCATCATGGCCATTACCGTCAATACTAACGTAGCGTCGCTGCAAGCCCAGCTGAACCTTAACAATTCCCAGATGTCGCTGACCACGTCGCTGCAACGTCTGTCCTCCGGCCTGCGCATCAACAGCGCCAAGGACGACGCCGCAGGTCTGGCCATTTCGCAGACTCTGACTTCCGCCATCAACGGCAACAACCAGGCGATCAACAACGCCAACGACGGTATTTCCGTCGGGCAGACCGCTGAAGGCGCGTTGGGGCAGATCGCCAACAACCTGCAGCGTATCCGCGAAATCGCGGTGCAGGCGTCCAACGGCTCCGTCAGCAACACTAACCGTTCGCAGCTGCAAAGCGAAGTGGACCAGCTGACCCAGGAAATTTCGCGTATCGTGCAAACCACCCAGTTCAACGGCACTCAGCTGTTGTCGGGCAGCGCGATTCTGACCTTCCAGGTGGGTTCGTCCGGCGCCAGCAGCAACCAGGTTTCGATTTCCTCGGTGGACATGACGTCTGCCGGCGTGCTGTGCAGCTACAACTCGTCGCTGACCGCCACCGGCACCATCAACATCACCACGCAGTCCGGCGCGTCGGCCATCCTGTCCACGCTGGACAGCGACATCGCGGAAATCTCCACCGTGCGTTCGACTTGGGGTTCGGTACAGAACCGGTTTGACGCTGTTGTGGCCAACCTGCAAAACTACGTACAAAACCTGACCGCAGCCAACAGCCGTATCGTGGATGTGGACTTCGCCTCGGAAACGGCTAACCTGACTAAGAACCAGATTCTGCAACAGGCCGGCGCATCGATTCTGAAACAAGCCAATACCCTGCCCCAGTCCGCGCTGACGCTGCTGCAGTAAGTGTAAACTGATGGTATAAGCCAGTCTGCAGCTCCGGTCGGGCAACCGGAGCTGCGGTCATGAGGAGCGTGATCATGCAAATCCCTTCTGTTTTGTCGCCTTCCATCAACACGGCGAACGCCCCGGCGCCACGTCAACAACTGGTAGAGTTGGCGCAGGCGCCTTCCTCCGACCCGAACCAATCGGTTCTGGCGGATTCCGCGCAGGCTGTCGCTGCGGCTGGGCAGAGCCAGCAGCAACAGTCGTCCGCCGATGCGCAGAAGCAGCAGACCGATCCCAAGCAACTGCAGGATTCGGTCAACCAGCTGAACACTGCGGCATCGTTGTACAATAGCTCCCTGCAGTTCTCCGTCGACAAGGACACCGGCGCGACCGTGGTCAAGGTCGTCGACAAGGCGAACAACCAGGTGATTCGTCAGATTCCGTCCGAGGAAGCGCTGCGCATCGCGAAGGCGATCGGCGACTTCAAAGGACTTTTGCTGAAGGACAAAGCCTGATTTCACTGTCCCGATGCGGCTATAACATGGATATAACATGACAGCCATTACCAGTTCCGTGGGTGCATTGGATGTTCAGGGCATCGTCAGCCAGCTGATGATGATTGAAAGACAGCCGTTGACGGCAAGCCAGGGCCGGGCGGACCAATACAACACCCAGCTCAGCACCGTCGGCAAGCTCAGTTCGTCGTTGTCGGCCCTGCAGACCGCCATGACGAGCCTGTCGTCCGGCCGTTTTCTGCAAGTGTTCAAGGCGTCGGTCAGCGATGCGTCGATGGCGGCGGTTTCCACCACCAGCGGCGGCAATGCCGGCACCTACCAGATTTCGGTAAGCAATCTGGCGACCAACCGGCAGCTGGTGTTCGACCAGTCCGGCGGGAAGAATATTACCGATCCGAAAGCGACGATAGCCGGCGCGCCGGACCAGCTGACCTTCCAGATCAATGGCAAGACGCAGACCGTGAAGCTGCGCGACAAGCCGGACGAAGCGGTGTCGCTGCAGACGATCAACGACAAGATCAACGCGGCCGGCATCGGTTTGAACGCCACCATCGTGCAGAACGGCAGCCAGTACAAGCTGGTGCTGGCTTCGTCGGAATCGGGCAACGACAACAAGTTCACCATCACCGGCGGCGGCACAGATAGCGGCAAGACCGGCGGTTCGACGCTGGCGGGGCTGTCGCAAAGCGACAATGGCGCCAAGGAATCGCAGGATGCCCAGGATGCCAGCCTGACGGTGAATGGCGTGGCCATCACCGCCGGCAGCAACAAGGTGTCCAACGCGGTTCCCGGCGCGGAAGTCGACTTGTACAAGGCCGGCACGTTCACGGTGTCGCTGGCGCCGGACAGCGCCGGGGTCGGCAAGAACCTCCAGGCTTTTGTCGACGCGTACAACCAGGTGGTCGGCGACGTCAAGGCCGCCCGTTCCGGCGCTATGAAAGGCAATGCGTCGATACTGGATATCCAGACCCGGCTGCAGCAGGTATTGTCCACGCCGGTGGCGGGCGCGGATCCGGTCAATTCGGTGGCGTTCCTGTCGCAGGCGGGCATCTCGTTGCAGAAGGACGGCACCCTGAAGCTGGACCAGACCGCGTTCAACGACGCCCTGAAAAAAGACAAGCAAGCGGTGACCAATCTGTTCGGCAACCCGGCCAACACCGGTTTCGCCCAGCGTTTCAATACCGAGATCAACGGCATGCTGGGGCCGACAGGGTTGATTGAAACCAGCCGGGCCACGATCAAGAGCAAGGTCAGCACCGAAACCCAGCTGCAGAGTTCGCTTCAGGCCAGGCTGGACTCCAAGCAAACCCAGCTGATTCAGCAATACACGGCGCTGAACAAGACTTTGGCCCAGATGCAGTCGGGTTCGAACAGCCTGTTCAACCTGATTTCCAAGTAAGATCACGCCGGGCGGCATAAGCCGTCCGGTAGCTTTAGAAATGATGGTGACCCATGCTGAATTCGCGAATGCTCAAGCAGTTCAATCAGGCTTACGCCAATGACGCCTTGAAAACTGCGGTATACGGAGCGAGCCCGGTTGGCATAGTTGTGATGCTGTATGAAGGGGCCATCAAGGCGCTGGGCGCGGCGAGCATCGCGATGGATGCCGGCCGTTTCGACGAGAAGGCGCGGATGATCTCCAAGACCGTGGATATCCTGGAAGGGCTGCGGATCGCCCTGGACCTGGATCAGGCGTCCGAGGCCGCGGCCAACCTCAACGATCTCTACCTGTACATGAAGCTTCGCCTGGCCAAGGCCAGCCTGAAGAACGACAAGGAAATCATCGCCGAAGTCCGCGGCCTGCTGGAAACCATCCTGCCGGCATGGCAGCAGGTGGATAAGGCCAACGCGGCGAAGCAGCACGACGCTAGCGCGCAATCGGGAGCGTGACGGCAGCCATGGAGCAGCAATTCGCGATGAGCGCCGAGGGGCTGGCAGATTTGATCGACGCGCTGGAGCCGCTGGCGGCGCAAACGCTGGAGGTGGCGCGCAGCCATGATCGGCCCCGATTCGTGGAGTTGTACCGCAGCCAGGAAGCCTACACCCAGCAATTGCTGAAGCGGCTCGAGGCCGGCGAATCGCAGCAATTGAGCGGCGCACAACGCGATACCTTGCGCCGGGTGCTTGGCTTGCGGGTGCAAACCCAGCAGCAAATCGCTTCCTGGGCCGAGCAGGTCAAGCATGAGCTGAGGGCGTTGAGCCAGAGTTCCAAGCTAAGCCGGCAATACAAGGCGTGAGCGATGCCGGCTCTGCCGGCCGGATGCGCGGCCTGGCCGTAAAAGCGCCGCAACTGCTTGTCGGGTGATGGGGTTTTGACTTGGGTTGTGCCGTATTTCGCCATACACTTAAAGTCAATGCGGATGTTCACCCGAGGGGAATTTTCCATGTCCGGCGCCTTCTTCCCATATCTGATGGTCGTGCTCTGGCTGACGCTGGCGGTTGCCATGGTCTACCTTTTCGGCAGGCTGCAGCGGCTGGAAAGCAAGCGCGACAGCCTCACTTCGCTGTACCTGGATCAGCAGCAGCAGCAGATCAGCTCGCTGCAGCGCGAGGTGGCCCGGCTGCAATCGCGGAGCGAGCACCAGGCGCAGGCGGCGCCGGGACTCAGCCCGTACAATCAGGCGATCGAAATGATACGCCAGGGGCTCACCGCGTCCGAAGTGGCGTCGCGTTGCGGCATTTCCCGCAGCGAAGCGGAGTTGATCGTCTCACTTTATCGTAACAGTCCCACTTCATGATTCCTTCACTGCCCAATGCGATCGCCACCACCACGCAAGGCGCGCAAACCCTGAACCAGCTGAGGGCCCCGGTAGACGGCGCCCGCTTGCTGGAGGCGCTGGTTCAGCCTTCCCGCCTGCCATCGCTGATGATAGGCGAGTTGCTGACTGCCAAAGTGGCCGATCAACTGGGCAATAACCAGCTGGCGGTGCTGATCAAGAATGGGCTGTTCACCCTCAGCCTGCCGCCGGGCGTCAATCCATCCGGCGATACGCTGAATCTGAAAGTGGTTTCGCTGGAGCCGGCTCTCACCTTCGCCCTGCAAGAGGGCGGCAAGGATGCGCCGCCGGCGCAGGACGGCTCGGTGGCGGTCAAGCTCAGCCAGGCGTCGCGCTACCTCACCACCCTGCTTGGCGCTTCCGACGAATCCGCCGCGCCCAGCAAGCCGTTGCAACTGGATGCCGCCGAGCATCCGCCCGCGGTGCTGGCCAAGCAGCTGCAGCAGGACGTCAAGCAAAGCGGTTTGTTTTACGAGTCGCATCTGAAGGATTTCAGCAACGGCCTGCATCCGATCGAGCAGCTCAAGCAGGAGCCGCAAGCCAAGTTGACGCTGACCTTGCATGCGCTGGCGCTGGACGATGGCTCGAAGACCAGCCAGTCGCAGACCCGGCCCCAGCTGCAGGAGCTGGGCGGCCTGGTGCAGCGGCAACTGGATGGTTTGGAGAACCGCGCGGTGCAGTTCCAGGGCATGGCCTGGCCTGGGCAGCCGATGCAGCTGCAAATCGAGCAGGAGGCGCTGCAGAACGAGCGCCGCGGCGATGGCCAGGAAGATATCCCGGTCTGGAACACCAGCCTGGCGCTGGAGCTGCCGGCCTTGGGCGGCATGGCGGTGCGGGTGCGGATGGTCGGCCAGTCGGTCCAGGTTTCATTCAGCGCCGACGAAGGCGAAACCGGACAGAGAATTCAGCAGAACGCGGCCCGGCTGCAAAACGGCATGGCGGCCGCCGGTTTGACGCTGGCCAGCTTGGTGGTGAATCAGAATGAACCCGCAGAATGACGACAAGCGCCGTTCGGCGGTGGCGCTTTCCTATCAAGATGGCCAGCGCTCGCCGCGCGTGGTGGCGAAAGGCTACGGCCAGATGGCGCAGCGCATCATCGAATGCGCGCAGGAGGCCGGCGTGTTCGTTCACGATTCGCCGGAACTGGTGTCCTTGCTGATGCAGGTCGACATGGACAAGCACATTCCCCCCGAACTCTACCGCGCGGTGGCTGAAATCCTGGCCTTCGTCTATTACCTGGAACGGCAGGCCGGCGATGGCCAGGCCGAGTTCGAAGACTGGCTGGCGGGCCGCAAAACCCCGGTCAGCAATCCCTGATCTGATTCCCGCATCCCCTGCTGGCGCAGCTTTGCGCAATCGCCTATGCTCTGCCGATCAAGGACGATCAATCGGAGACTGGCATGCATATCGGATACATCGGCTTGGGCATCATGGGCCGCCCTTGCGTCATCAACCTGCTGAAAGCCGGCCATCAGGTCAGCGTATGGGCGCGGCGCAAGGAGAGCGCCGCCGAGGCGCTGGCGGCCGGCGCATCCTGGGCCGATAGCCCGGCGGAGCTGGCTGGGCAGGTGGAAGTGCTGGTGACCAATGTGTCGGATACCGCTGACGTCGAGTCCGTATTGTTGGGCGAGGGCGGCGCGGCGCAAGGCGCGCGGCCCGGCTTGGTATGCGTGGACATGAGCACCATCGCCCCCAACGGCGCGCGCCGGATCGCCGCGCGGCTAGCCGAGCATGGCGTCGAATTTCTCGACTGCCCGGTATCCGGCGGCGAAGTCGGCGCGATCAACGGCACGCTCACCATCATGGCGGGCGGCAACGCTCAGGCGCTGGAGAAAGCCAGGCCGGCGCTGCAGGCGATGGGGCAGACCATCACCCACATCGGCGCCAGCGGCGCCGGCCAGGTGGCGAAAGCGTGCAATCAGATCGCGGTGGCGGTGGGGGTGGCGGCGGTGGCGGAAATCGTCAAGCTGGCGCGGGCCTGCGACGTTGACCCGGCGCCGGTGCGCGCGGCGCTGTTGGGCGGTTTCGCCCAGAGCCGGGTGCTGGACGTGCATGGCCAGCGGATGATAGACGACAATTACGCGCCGGGCTTCAAAGCCAAGCTGCACGCCAAGGACATGCACATCGTGATGGATACCGCGCGCGAGCAGGGCATCAGCCTGCCGGCGGCGGAACGGACGATGCAACTGATAGACCAACTGGTGGGGCAAGGCGAGGGGGAGTTGGACTCTTCCGCTATCGCCCGCCTGATCTGGCAGCAGAACTGAGCGGCGCCCACACGCAAAACGGGCCGGTGAAACCGGCCCGTTTTTCATATCTGCCGATCGCGCAAAGCTTAGGCGATGCGGTCTTTCAGCTGCTTGCTGGCAACAAACGCCACTTTGCGCTTGGCGGCGATTTGAATGGTTTCGCCGGTTTTCGGATTGCGGCCGGTGCGGGCGGCGCTTTCCTTCACCTTGAACTTGCCGGCAACGATGCTCAGCTCGCCGTTGTTGGCCAGGGTGTCCAGCAGCACTTCGTCGAAGGCGCCCAGAACACGCAGTACATCGGCCTTGTTGAGGCCGGACTTGTCGGAGAGAAGGGCAATCAGTTCGGCTTTGGTCATGGTGTGCGTCTTTCGCGAAGGGTAAAGCCTTATTTTCCGTGATTTTCCGGCAGCAAGAAAGCTAAATAAGCACCTTTTTGTCCCGATCCTGGCGCTGACGTGGTGCGACAGCCTCAGCTTTGCCGATATGGGGATTTTTTTGTGCGAATGTCATTCTCTTGCTGGGCTGCGGCCGGTCCAAACCGCGCGGGTGCGCGCTGCGGCGCGTGGCGGATGCCGCGGCCGGGCGGTGAGTGGTGCGGATGCGCAGGCGGGGTCGGCGATGTTCTCGGCGCCGCCCGGCGCTCGCGCGCGCTATCGATTTCTGCATTGACGGCTTGATTTTTACGCGCATCTCAGCGCATATATTGATAGACGCGGCGCTAGCCTAGGGCGTGCTGTTTGCAATGTTTTTTTAAAGCAGGCTCAGTGATTGGTTGAGTTGTGCATTTTATGTCTTGGAATGAGCATTTTGTATTGCTTTTTCCCATTCTTGTCCGGCGGCTCTCTCAAGGCGGGGCGAGTGGAAGAAATGGCTGTCTCAAGGTATATCCCTATTGTCCGATAGAAGTGGAGAGCAGGATAAGGGCTGTGGCGCCGGCTGCTTGGCGCTATCATGTCGATGTTTGAAAGGCGATGCATCCTGGATTGATTACATGTTCGCGAGGTCAACAATGTCTTCCAAGTGTTTATTGATTATCCCGCCTAACATTACCTTTGAGGCTTTTGTCAATCCATCCGCCAATAGCAAGTATTGGACTCACGCGAACGGCAAGAGATATGGCGTGCTGATTACCGACGTCCCGCTTGGCGTGTTGACCATCAGCGCATGGCTGAAGGAAAAATGCGATGCTGAAGTCAAGGTAATCGATTTCAACACGGAAATACACCAGACTTGGGATGATCCTGACGCCACTTCCTTTCATGACTGGTTTGAAAGAGTGCTGTCCTCTGTGAAGAAGTCTGGTTTTGAGCCGGATCTGATAGGTTTTTCCTCCTTGTTCATCACCGGGTATGAAAATCTTTTGAGCTTGGCGGATATTTCGAAGCAGATTTTCCCTCAGGCATTCCGGATTTGCGGTGGCAACCTCCCCACAACCATGTATCGCGAAGTGTTTGCGGATAGTCCAGAGGCTTTTGACGCGCTTTGTTTCGGAGAAGGGGAGTTGCCCCTGTCGGAGCTGATGGCGGCGGAAAACAAGCAGGATTACTGCAATGCCTCCGCCCAGTGGGTGACTCGGGAGAGCGTGAAGGCCGGCGCCCTCTACCAGCATAACTTCATCTCCAATCTCGATGAAATTCCCGATCTTGATTACGATTGCATCGATCTGGAGGCGTATCATCTTAACCCTACCATCAAAGCCTATACCTCGATTGGGGATAGAACAAACTATATAACCTATATGGGTAGCCGCGGCTGCCCATTCCATTGCACCTTCTGCGCCGCGCATACCGTGCATGGTCGCAAGATGCGCAGCTTTTCCATCGAGAGAATCGAGCGCGAACTTTTCGATTTATGCGAACGGTATTCGCCCAATACCTTGGTGATAGAGGACGATATGTTCCTGTGGGACAAGGACTGGGCGAAAAGCGTGCTGAAGATCGCGCAAAAGCTGAACCTGGTTTGCTTTTTCCCCAATGCCTTGGCCTTGTACGCTTTGGATCGGCCGATGCTGGAGGAGCTGTACCGAACCGGCGTGCGTCAATTGACGCTGGCGGTCGAGTCTGGCAGCGCGCGGGTGTTGAAAGAGGTAATGAAAAAACCGCTGAAGCTGTCGATTACCAATCGGGTGGTCGAGGATTGCCGGGATTTGGGCATTTATACCGACTGCAACATCATTATCGGCATGCCGGGCGAAACGCTGCGCGATATCGACGATACCAGGGAGTTTTTGCGCTCTTTGGATGCGAATTGGTATCGAATCAATGTCGCCACGCCGTTGGCCGGCAGCGAGATGTATATCAATGCGGTGAAGAATGGCCAGATCAAGGGCGATATCCGGATGGCAGGCTACAAGAAATGCGTCGTCGAAACCAAGGACTTCACGCCGGCGCAGATAGAGGCCGTCGCCTACGATATCAATCTGGAGATGAACTTCCTGCGCAACTCCGATTTGAAGTACGGCAATTACGAGCGGGCGCTGGAAACCTTCAGCAATGTCTTGCTGCTGCGCAATGACCATGCTTTGGCGATGTACAAGGTGATCGAGTGCAAAAACCTGATGGGCAAGTTTGACGAAAGCGAGGCGCTAGCGCGGCGGCTGGATGAAATGATCCAGGCCAGCCCGTTCTGGACCCGCTACTTCCAGGAGCATGGCCTGGAAGTCGCTTCCTGTTGAGCTGCCGCGGCGCATCTCCGCGACCAAAACAAGACCGCCTTTCCTATTGGAAGGGCGGTTTTGTTTTGCGGGCAGGCCGGAATGTTCTAGAGGCGGCGAAAGCGGATGGATATATCTCAGTGCTGCAGCAGGACACCGATAGGCTGGCCATCGCCGCCGGCTTGGCAAAGCAAAACGCCCGCGTGGGGCGGGCGTTTTGCTGGCGGTATCAAGCAGTGGTGTCGAGCAGCGAGCCGACAGTGCCGCCGCTATTGCTGGAAGCGCTGGTGGAGGTCGAAGCGTCGGCGCCGCTCGATTCGCCGCCGCCGCCGCCGCCATGGCGATGGTGGTGGCCGGAGTGCTGGCTTTGCAGCGTCTGGAAGGCTTGCTGCGCGCTTTGCAGATTGCCGCTTTGCAGCGCCTGGCCAAGCTGGGCGAACGGGCTGTTGCTCTGCGAGCCGGAGCCGTTGCCGCCATTCGGCAGGTTGGCGGTCAGGCTGGAGTAGGCCGATTGCGCCTGGCCGAGGTTGCCGGACTGCAGCGCGGAAGCCAGCTGCTGGAAGTTTTGCTGGTTCTGCTGCCAAGTGGCGGAACCGCTGTTCTGGACGGGCCAGTTGGATGCGCCGCCACCGATGCTGCTTACGCTCATGATGTTTCCTTTTCCATTCAAACCGGCGGGGGCCGGTGTCATTGCTGTCCAACGTCGTCTTTGCCCGGCTTGCCACTGTGATCGAGCGTGGCTTGCGGTGCGGATGCATCACGGCATAAACCCGTTATCGTCGCCGGCCAGCCTGGCTTGAGTCACAAACCTTGCCGCCATTGTTAAGAGTTATTTAAATAATTTGATGTCATTAAATGGTATTTCAGGCGGAGGGGGCCGCGGTGTGGCGGTGGCTGCTGAGGACGCAGGCGCAGGAAAAGGCCAGGGGATACAGAAAAGCCCCGGCTGGAGGGGCTTCTGTGATTTCGCTGACACGCAGTGACGCGTCGTGATGAATTTGTTTGCTGAGTAGGTTGATAAAAGCCTTTCTGGTCTGTCCCACTCCCCATGGACAGAGGGTTAAGCACTAAGCTCTGAACGGCGGCGTTCGAATTCAATCGGGGTCAGATACCCCAGGGTTGAATGACGTCGTTGGTGATTGTAAAAGCGGATGTAATCAAACACATCCGTACGCGCCTCCTCGTAGCTCCGGTAGTGGGTCAGATAAACACGTTCCGACTTCAATGAACGGAAGAAGCTCTCCATCGCTGCATTATCCCAGCAGTTCCCGGTGCGGGAGTGGCTCGGTACCATTCCGTGCCGTTTCAGCAATGCCTGGTAGTCAAAGGCACAGTACTGACTCCCGCGGTCCGAATGCAGAATCACCTCTCCTGAAGGCTGGCGGCGCGCCACTGCCATCGTCAGGGCAGCATGCACCAGTTCTTGCTGCATTCGATGATGCATGGCCCAGCCCACTATCGCCCGGGAGTACAAGTCGAGCACCACCGCCAGGTACAGCCACCCTTCACCGGTCCGGATATAGGTCATATCCGACACCCAACGCTGATTGATGTCGCCACCAGCAGCAAATTGTCGCTGCAGCAGATTAGGCGCCACGGGTAGAAGGTGTTGACCACCACTGACGGGTCGACAATGTTTACGAGTTCTAACCCTGATACCGTTTCGCCGCATCAGGCCCGCGATGCGATGCCGCCCGCAGGCGAAGCCCTGTGCAAGAAGTTCGGCATGAATACGCCGATGGCCATAAATACCATTGACCTCGGCATGCACCAGCCGGATTTCACGTAGTAGTTGTCGGTTCGCCATCTCTCGCGCCGAAGGTGGGCGGTGTAGCCACGCATAGTAGCCACTGCGGGACACACGAAACAGTTGGCACATCGGGGCTACCGGGTAGCGGTCCGACAGCGCCTGAATCGCGCGGAATTTCACTTCATGGGTTGCGAGAAGATGGCGAGCGCCTTTTTTAGGACATCGCGCTCCATGGTAACGCGGGCCAGTTCATCCCGCAGTCGCTTGAGCTCGGCGGCTTCACCGGTCTGTTTGCCTCGGCCAGGGAAGGCATCGGGTCCTGCGTCTTGGAGTTGACGCTTCCACTTGCCCAGCAGCGACTCGGTAATGTCGAAGGCTTGGGCAACATGCCGTAACGGGGTGCCGGCAAGTACCTGCTCAACCGCTTCGCGCTTGAGGGCCTCCGGGAAAGTACGTCTGGTCTTGATCATGAACACTGCTCCTTGGTGGGGATTATCCACCTTAAGTTAGTGTCCACGGGGAATGGGACAGACCATTTCTGCTATTGGGTTTGTTTATTCGAGTTTTTCGTTTGGGTACACCCTTGGGTACACGATTATGAAGAGTGCTCTGTTTGTTGGCGTATCTGTGAGGTCGTAACCGGTCTTTTAGAATCATCCTGTGTTGACCAACCTTTATAGGATAGGCGTAGAATCGAGTTCTACGCCAAAAGAATAATTCCATGATTGCTAAACCTTCCCTGCCCGACGGGACGATACCGAGCAGCGAATCTGTCGGCAATTCGACCGATGAAGTGCTAACCATACCGGGAATCATGGCAGAAGCCTGGCACGCCGGTTATGCGTTGGACCTCGGCAAGGAGGAGCTCACTTTCATTGCAGGTATCCATGCCTTTCTGAACGACCGGATTGAAGCGGTGGTCGATGAGGGGAAGCTGCGCGAGCTTTACATACCGCTGAACGAACTGATCCATGGTGATCCCGAAACAATAGCACAGCGCAGCACGCGCCTCATTGCACGCCTGAAGCTTCAAGGCCTCCTCTTACGCACAGACCTAGGTGGCGTCAGTACCGAAGGTGAATTTACGCTCTCCCCGCTCGGAATGGCATTGGGCGAATACATGGAAGGTGAGCGGGTCCTGACCAGGCAAAGCCTGGAGTTCATGCTGGTTCGGATGCGCACCGAGCTCGCTGCCATCGTGGCGGCGGCACAAGCTGGCGGAGACACTGCGCACTGGGAAACGCAGGTAGTAATGCCTCTGCGCTTTGTTGTGCTTCAACTGGTTGCCTCCATCGACCAGCGCCAACGCGGGTTGGACGCCATTCATATCCAATTGCGGACCGATATCAGCAAGCTCTTCGAGCAGAGCTGGGCCAAGGCGGTCGATACCTGTACGGCCATGCTGGTGAGCGTCGGCGATACCCTGAGGGAACTCAACGCTGTGCTGGCCGAGCACACAGAATCCCTGAGCCGCATGCTTCTGGAAATCGGGGATATCGACGCGTGTCCAGCCGAGGTCACCCTACTCACAGAACGAGCCCGGAACCAGCTCCTGCGCATCCGTGCCTGGAGCGATAGCCGGATCAATGCCTGGACCGATTATTTCCGCACTGTGAACGAATACATCCGCCTGGTGATCCAGGTGGATCCGGACAATCGGTTGCGCACGCGCCTCAGGGACCAGTTGCGGCAATACCCCTCCCACCCTTACACCCTCCTGGGCGTCGAGCCGGATCCCTTCCGGCACCTGCGCACAGTCCAACGCGCTACCCCTGAGACGGTGCTACAACTTGAGGAAGAGATGCTCAACCGGAGGGGGATCGAGAATTACGAGGCGCCCCTCGATGACCCGATCAATGTGATTATTGAGCGCCTGGTCGAGCGACTCGAACAGGCCGGGCAAATCGATCTCGTCGCCGCAGTGCTCGAGGAAGCTACTGGATTTACCGACGAGCAGTGGTTCACGCTGCTCGCCCGCGCCACACCGAGCCTCCTGCGCCTTGGGATCGTACCGAACCAAATCGTGCGCCAGGCCTGGATTTCCTTCACGCCGAGGCTGGAAGCCCAGTCGCTTCAAATTACCACGCGGCCTGAAAAGGAGTCCGACCTTGGCCTATGAAACCATTGCCGATGTGATCGCCGATCCCCAGTTTGCCAAGGCTGATCTGGAGTTGCGCCGTGGCAAGCATATCTCAGCGAGCCCCGACATCTTTCTCTATGATTTCATTGCCACTGCGCAGCCCTATCTCGAGCGCTTCTATGAGGCGTATAACGTCCGCCTTGTGTGCGGCAGTGAAGGCTACTTCTATCTCCTTCCCGACAAGAACCACGTGCCGCCGCCCCTAGGTAACCGGCACCTCTCCGCCGTGGATATGCTGGTCGGCCAGACTCTCGCCCTCATGCGCCTCGACCCGAAGTGGCTCGCCGACAACGGCCGCATTCCGGAGTCCAGCATCATCGAACTGATGGAACATATCCTCGGCCAGGAGCGGCTTCTCGGCTACATTGAGCGTAGGCGCGGCAAAGACACCGCAGTCGATGCCCGGAAGCTCCGGGAAGTCGTCCGCTCGTCACTCGCCGAGCTGAAGCGCCTGGGTTTCATCCATCGAGAGGGCCAGGGCGAGACCGCCGTGGCCGTGCCGTACATCTCGATCATGCGCTTTGCCGATCCAGTACGGGGCAGCGAATCACTCGGTGATGCCCTGACGCGTCTCCTGCGCGAGGGAGAAATCGAAGAAATCGCCGACAAGCCGTCCAATTTCCTGGATGCGGACTCCCTGGACAACGCCTAAGGAGGCCCAATGCAGCGCGCCCACGCCCTACGCCTCATCATTACCAACTGGAAAGGCATCCTCTTTCACTGCTTCGAGATCGATCGCCACCTAACGGGTCTCCAGGGACCAAATGGCGCCGGCAAGACGACAGTGATGGCTGCGTACCTGACGGCCATCATTCCGAACCTGCGGTTCCTTTCGTTCAAGAACGTGACCAGCGACGAGGCTGGCAAGGCAGGTGACGCGACGCTCTGGGGGCGCCTGGGGGAGGGCCCCTGCTACACCCTTCTCGAATGGCAGACACCCAAGGGTACGCGCCTCTGGGCCGGGGTGTTGCTCACCCGCGGTAACATGCCCCACATCGACCTCAAGCTCTTCACCCTCGAAGGCCTGCCTGAGATGGTCGATCCGTACGACGCCTTCCTCGTGCGCGACAGTAGCCTCATCCGGATTCCGACCTACCAGCAGTTGAAGGATCACCTCGCCCTCTTGGGCGGCAAGGTGACGACTCACAGTACCTTGCAGAACTATATGCGCGCCCTTTACGAGGCCGGCATCACCCCTATGCCGATGATGAACTACGAGGAGCAGGAACGCTTCTACCGAATCCTGGCGAGCTCCATGTCAGGCTCCTCGCTCGCCACCCTCACCCGCAGCGGGCTACGGAATTACCTTTTCACCGAAGACCAGTCGCTCGAACGCCGCGTCACCAACCTGCGCGAGTGCCTGGGACAATGCAGACACACCCGGCACGAACTCGACCAGGCCTCCTCGGCCCACGCCGAGATCAGCGGCCTCTTTGACGCCGGCTGGAAGATGTCGTCGTACGCCTATTACGGTGCGCTCAGCAAATACGGCCAGACGCAGCAGAAGTGGAACGACCAGAAAGTCTTGGTACGGGAAGAACGAGCTACAGCCGAATCGTTGCAAGCGGACTTGAAGCGTATCGTCCAGGAGGAGGTGGATCTCAAGGACGCCTATCAAGCGGCGGACAAGGCTGTGACAAAGGCCATTGAGGAGCGTGACAGGACGAAAACGGCCTGGGAACTGCGGATCGAAATCGAGAATCGGGCTGAGCGCCTCATTGACCTCGAAGCGGAAAGCCTCCAGGCAAAGACGGCGTTGGACAAAGCACAAGCCGATGAAACAGCGGCGACCACCGCGGACAAGGCGGCCTCTGCAGAGACCAGTCGGATTTCTCGCGAACTAGGTGATCTCAACAAGGCGGTGGAGGCGCTAGTCAAGCGGGCGATGCTTTTCGAGGCAGCTCAGAAGTGCCTGGCCGCGGCGCAAGCGGCGTTAAACAATTCCAAGCTGCGGCCGGATGAAGCGAAGGCCTACAATGAAGAATACGATGCCCGGTATGACAATATCACAGAGCATCTGACCCGCACCGAAGCCGACTTGGATGCGTTTGACGACCAGAAGAAGAACTTCGATCGGCTGCTGGTCGAACTGAACCGGATCCTGGCTGATGATGGGCGTGAGGGCGTGGGACCCCAGGAGGCCTACCCGGAGGCGCTGCGTCTCGACAGCTGGCTGCGCGAGATGCAGGCCTTGGCCGCAACGGCGGAGACGCTCTCCTCATCACTCATCCGAACGAAACAGCTGGCTAGCCAACAAGCAACCATTCAGGAGGCCGCTCGTACCCTTGGCATCACGTCGCGGGCAGCGCTGGAGGATGACATTGCCCTGACCAATGCGACCAGCGAACGGTTAGAGGCCGAAAAGCAGGTCCAGAGCGATGCGCTGGCCGAAACCAACCAGCAGATTGCCGATATCAAGGAAGCCTTGCCAGACCTAGAGGAAGCCGCTCGTCAATTCCGGCGTGCGAGCGAATTGCGCACGCAGTTGGGAGACGGTGGGGTAGCGCTGGAAGAGACGCAGGTCCGTACAGAGTGCGAAGCCCTGTGGCACACCTGGCAGCAGGCGGCCGAGGAAGTACATGAATCTCGGGTCCAGCTCGAGTCCAGCATCCGCCGAATCCGGGAGCGCATCGACGCGTTGAGAAGCCAGTCCGGCATGCTCGATCAGCGGATCGGTGCCCTAGCCGAACATCTGGACGGTACCCTCTTTGCCAGCTATTTCGACGAATTGAGCGCTGAGGACGCCGCCGTCGCTGAGGCTCGCCTTGGCACCTGGGTAGAAGCAATCGTAGTCAGCGCCCCAGCCCTAGCGGCCAAGCAGGCCACTGAATTTCTTGATCGGCCAGACAATCTGTTGTTTGTTGCTGAGGAGGCGGTGTCGCATCAACGAGAAGCCCAGTCCGTGGGGGATAGCGAAATCATTGAGGAGCATTTGGGCGACATCGAGGGGGTGCGTGTCACCCGTCGTCCCGAGCGGCCGGCCCTCGGACGACGCGCACGAGAGGCGGAAATTGCGCGACTCGAGGGACAGTTAAGCGCAGACGAGGCACGCCTACGCGATCTGAGCGAAACCGAGCTCTTGTGGAAGCGCCGCATATCACTTGGAAACCAGTTATTAGCGTTGGGAAAGGGCGCCTGGGCTCCCGACCCCGAACCGACACTTACCAGTGAAAAGTCTCGGCTGACTGGCCTAGAAATCGCCCGAAACTCACTCAAAAATACCCTGGTGAACTTCGAGCGGCAACTTGCCGAAGTGGCCACTCGTAAAAAGAAATATCAGAGCCTGGAGCCGCAAAAAGACCTGATCGACCCCCCGAATTATGCCGAGGAAGTGCGCCGACTGTCGGCCCAACTCGAAGCTGCCCAAGCGGCGCAAGACCGGGTGCAGCGCTTCCACGGGCCGGTGCAAACCATCCTCAAGGATCTGCCGATCCTCCGGAAAGTGCCAGATTCCCGGGAGCGGGAACGCCTGGCCGCCCAGGTCAACGAATGGAGCAAGCAGCGAGTAGCGCTCAACATAAAGCGCGACTCCCTGGCAAGCCTGGTGACTGTACTCCCTCACTTTGCCTATGCCGAAGAAAAGCGTGTTCATGATGAGCAGTCGAGCATCATGGAGTCTTTGCAGGCCCAGCTTGATGTTGCGGAAGGGCACAGGGAGCGTACGCTCAAGTATCTCGAGGTGATGCGGGAAGGTTTGCGCAAGGCCCATGACGCGTATGGCGAAGCCTATCGGCAGCATCAAGTAATAGGCGGCGAACAAGCCAAAGCGAAAAACAACTTCAAGACACTGGGCTTGCAAGGGACAGACGAAGAACTTGAGTTCGCCAAGGCTACTGTCCAGAATACGGCGACAGCCCGAGACGCAGCTTACGATCGGCACCAGAAGGCCAGCGAACAAAAGGGTCGCCTGGAAACGGCACTGGACACGGCCAACAAGGCGCTGGCTGCGGCCCAGAGCAAATCTTGGGATGCATTCGATACGATCCGCACCGAACGCCGAGCCTTGCGCGAATTGAGGAAAACCATCGCCGCTGTCGGCCTGACGGGCAAGATTGACAGCGAGAAAAACCGGGAACGTTTTGACACGATCGGTAATCCGATCCAGGCCTTTGCGGAATCACGGGCCGAAGGTGGCAAGTTGATCGAGCGCCTAAAAGCTTATCCGACCGTCACGGCGGAGGTCGAAGCCCTGATCAAGACTGCCGACCTGCAAGAGGAACGTCGCGCCATCCTAACTCTGCGTATCTGGGAGCGGGTGCATCGTCATATCGAGCAACGAATTCCTCGCAATATCGCCACCAGCGACGATCCACAGGTCGCGCTTGCCCAGATGGCGGATAAGATGGGTGAACTGCGTCGTACCCTGGATGCTCAGGAGTCCCAACTGCGCACCCAGTCGGTGGGCATCACTGGTGCCATTGGTGCCCGCATTCAAAGCGCACGCCGCCTGATCACCAAGCTAAACCACGAGTTGAAGGCTGTCGCTTTTGGCTCTATCCGCGGTGTACAGATCCGTTTCGAGGAAAATGAGACCATGAAGCGTGTGCTCGCGGCGCTCGAGGACACAGGAATGGACAGCCTCTTCGACACGGATATTCCACTTGAGGATGTGCTGTCTGGGCTCTACAAGAAGATCGCCGGCGGTAATATCCTCGGAGCCCAGATTCTCGATTACCGGAACTACCTCAACCTAAAGATTGAGGTCCTGCGCATCACGGGGGTGTGGGAGCCGGTCAGTGACAGCCTCTCAACCGGTGAAGCCATCGGCGTCGGCTCAGCCATCCTCATCATGATCCTGCGCACTTGGAACGAGGAGGCCAAGCGCATCAGCGGCAAGGCGGCGGGCTTCTCCATGCAGCAGGTGCTGCTCGATGAAGCGACACGCCTCGACCAGAACGCGCTCGACACTTTCACTGACTTCTGCCAGCGCATGGATGTCCAGTCACTCATCGCTGCGCCGGACCTCGAGCGCCCCCGCCGTTCGACCATCTTCATCCTCCAGCGCCAGGAGGTTAACAAACGCGAACAGGTCGTGATCCGCGGCCAGCGCATCATCGCATGAGGTGGGACGACGACAAGCTGCGGGCTTTGGCCCTGAACCTCCTCCTTCAAGGGGAGATTCGCCGTGCGGTGACCAGCGCCCCCCTGATCGAACACTTAGACGACCTTGGGATAGTGATCCCAATCCGGGAGCGGAAAGATATCTTCCAACTGGTTCCTGTTCGGCTGACGGACTATCGCCACTACCTGGCTGTGCGCTGGCCGGACTACGCTATCGCGGAAGCTCATTTTACTGGCCTGAACGAGAAAGCCAGCGCAGCCGGCCTACGTGAGCTTCGTCGGGAGCATCTCGACCTGCCTACTGGCATCAAGCGCCTGAATCGCAAGACCTGGTCGGCATTCGCCGGGGCTCACTCAAAGTCGAGGGAAACGGCTACTCCCACAGGAGTGACGCTCACTACGGATGACCTTCTGCGTGCCCGGGTCAATGACGGCCTTTGCCTCCAGGGGCCTAGTGGGGAGTACTTCGATCTCACACTCTGGCAGCGCCTCACAACCGAGGTAATTCTGCCAGAGCGCGCCTTCGATGCCGAGTGGCAGTTCATCGGCACATTCCCCGACTTCATCCTGACAGTCGAAAACCTCGGTACTTTCGTCGATCTCCCAAAACCGCCAGGCTGTCTGCTCCTTCACTCCCCTGGTTGGAACACCGCCCTGGCATCACGACTCATTGGCTGCCTACCTTCTGAAATTCCTTGGGTTCATTTCGGCGACCTAGATCCCAACGGTATACGAATTCCTGAAGCTTTGGAGGTGGCCGAGCGGCATCCGGTATTTTGGATTCCGGATGCCACGGCTGTGGTAGTAGATACGCACTCTCTACCTTTCAGGGCTCCTTGGCCTGACTGCACTGTCCTTAGTCATCCGACTCTTCTGCGTCTTAAAGAAACCCAACGTTGGTTAGAGCAGGAAACGATCATCCTTACGCCCGAATTTGCTGTTGAGCTAGCTGAGCTCAGCATGAAGCTACACAGAGTTAAGCCTATGGAATAGATTCAGTACCAGTTCGGCGCAGTGGCTACTACGCCTGGATCGCCTCTCCACGCTCCAGCCGGGCGCAGGAAGATCAGCGCCTGCTCGGGCATGTTGGACTGACCCGGCTCCTGTAGGCATTCCTGCCTTATGCCAGAAATCTCTACTTTTCGCAGCTACGTTTTTGCGGGAGGAGGTCACATCATGAAATGACAAAGCCCCGGTTTACGGGGCTTTGGCGCTTGCGGTGAGACGGGATGAGATGTTGTGAGGTGTTACTCGATGTTTTGAATCTGCTCGCGCATTTGCTCGATCAGCACCTTCAGTTCCACCGAGGCCTGGGTGGTGTCGGTGGAGACCGATTTGGAGCCCAGGGTGTTGGCTTCGCGGTTCAGTTCCTGCATCAAAAAGTCCAGGCGCTTGCCGGATTGGCCGCCGGATTTCAGGATGCGGCGCACTTCGGACAGGTGGGTGGTGAGGCGCGACAGCTCCTCGTCCACGTCTATCTTCTGCGCGAACAGCGCGAACTCCTGCTTCAGCCGGTCTTCGTCGACGCTGCCCAGGGCTTCCTGCAGACGGCCGGACAGCTTGGCCATGTAGTTGTCCAGGATTTGCGGCAGCTTCGGTTTGATGGCGGCGACGATGGCTTCCATCGACTCGATGCGCTCGATCAGCACCGCCTTCAGTTTTTCGCCTTCGCGGCCGCGCGAGGCGTTGAAGTCGGCCAGCGCGGTTTGCAGCGCCGCCAGGCACAGCTGTTGCAGCACTTCGGGCGCCAGTTCGTTGCTTTTCAATACGCCGGGCCAGCGCATCAGTTCGCCGACGGACAAGCCTTTGTTCTCGCCGCTTTGCTGCTGCACTTCGCGGGAGACCTCGAGCAGGCGGCTCAGGAAGGCCTGGTTCAGTTCCAGCGTGGGGGCGGCGCTGTCCACCTGGTTGAGGCCGACGCGGCACTCCAGTTTGCCGCGGGTGACGCGGGCGGCGATCTGCTCGCGCAGCTGCGGTTCGATGATGCGCAGCTCTTCCGGCAGGCGCATCTGCACGTCCAGGTAACGGTGATTGACGGCGCGAACTTCGAGGCTCAACATGCCGCCAGGGAATTCCCGGGTAGCGGCGGCAAAGCCGGTCATGCTCAGAATCATGCGGGGCTCCTGTATCTGTCCAATTTCCAAATGCCGGGCCCGAATTGCTTTGCTAAGCTCAATTCAGGGCCAGTGGACACTATAACAACTGCCATCCGATGACTCAATCCAGCAAGCAAACCGCGCTGCCGGCAGGCTACCGCCTCGCCGAGTACACCATAGTGCGCCAACTTTCGGTTGGCGGCTTCAGCGTGGTCTATCTGGCTTTGGATGATGACGACCACAAGTTCGCCATCAAGGAATATCTGCCGCGCAACCTGGCCGACCGCAACCGCGAGGGCGAGGTGACGGTGCCGCACGAAATGGACCGGGACGCCTTCAACCTGGGCTTGAAGTGTTTCTTCGAGGAAGGGCGGGTGTTGTCGGGCATCGCGCATCCGACCGTGGTGCGGGTGAGCAATTTTTTCCGCGCCAACCAGACGGTGTACATGGTGATGGAGTACGCCGACGGCCGCTCGCTGGGGCGCGAGCTGGAGCTGGCGGGGGGGCGGATGGAGGAAAGGCTGATCCGCAAGTGGTTCGCCGCGCTGCTGTCCGGCCTGCGCGAGGTGCATAGCCAGCGCCTGCTGCATCTGGACATCAAGCCGGCCAATATCTATTTGCGGCGCAACGGCGTGCCGCTGCTGCTGGACTTCGGCGCGGCGCGGCAGACGCTGTCGCGCCGCGACAAGCATTTCGCCGCGATGTACACGCCGGGTTTCGCCGCCCCGGAGCAGTATGAGAAAGACCAGCCGCTGGGGCCGTGGACCGATATCTACGCGATCGGCGCCTGTCTGTACGTTTGCATGGGCGGCGCCACGCCGCCGAATGCCAGAGAGAGGCTGGAGCGGGATGGGCTGGAGCCGGCCGGCAAGGCGTTCCGGCACTTGTATTCGCGCGAGCTGACCGAATTGTGCGACCGCTGCCTGGCGCTGGCGCCGGATCTGCGGCCGGCCACGGTGATGGAGGTGCAAAAGCGGCTGCAGGAGACGGAATACAGCCAGCCGGAGCCGCCGCCCGGCGACGGCAACAAGCTGGTCGGCTGGATCCGCGGCCTGACCGGCGGGCGCCATCGAGAGGGGACCGAATGAAACTGTCGATTTTCCAGGAGAGCAGGATAGGAGGGCGCAGCTACAACCAGGACAGGCTGGCGCTGGCGCATTCGCGCGATACGGTGATGCTGGTGGTGGCGGACGGCATGGGCGGGCATATGCGCGGCGAAGTGGCCGCGCAGATCACGGTGGACCTACTCAGCGAGCTGTTCTACCAGCAGGCCGCGCCGACGCTCAGCTATCCCAACCGCTTCCTGGTCAACGCCATCAGTTCGGTGCATCAGGTGATCCTGGAATACGCCGCCGACCACCGGCTGCCCGACGTGCCCAGCACCACCGTGGTGGTGGCCATCATCCAGCAGGGCCAGCTGTATTGGTGCCATGTCGGCGACTCCAGGCTCTACTTGCTGGACGGGCAGGGCATGCGGCTGCGCTCGCGCGACCATTCGCAGGTGCAGCGCCTGATCGACCAGGGCCTGCTCAGCGAGGAGGGCGCCAAAACCCACCCGGACCGCAACAAGATCTACAACTGCCTGGGGGCGACCAGCGACCCGGACATCGACATCGGCGAGCGCCAGGAAGTGGGGCCGGGCTGTTCCATCGTGTTGTGCACCGACGGCCTGTGGTCGCAGGTGCAGGACGGCGAGATGGAAAAGGTGTTCGCCGGCCGCCACGTCAACCAGGTGTTGCCGGCGCTGATCAATGTGGCGGAGCGGCGCGCCGGCGCCGGCGGCGACAATCTGTCCGCGCTGGCGGTCACGCTGCTGGACGATTCGGTGGAGCTTGGCGATCGCGACGATGTGCTGGATACCGAGAAGACGCCGCCGCAGAAGGGCGGGCGGCTGATTCTGGAGTCCAATCTGGAAACCATGCATCAGGAAATCCTGGCCAGCCAGGTGGGCAAGGGCAGCTGAGCCCGGCCGCCCGGCGGAGGCTGGTATAATCGCCGCCGTTTCCACTTTCTTTGACAAGGCCATCATGCGACCTTCCCAACGTAGTGCCGACGCGATGCGCGTCGTGCGGCTGACCCGAGGCTACACCAAGCACGCCGAAGGCTCGGTGCTGGTGGAGTTTGGCGACACCAAGGTGATCTGCACCGCCAGCGTGGAGGAGACGGTGCCGTCCTTCCTCAAGGGCAAGGGCCAGGGCTGGGTGACGGCGGAATACGGCATGCTGCCGCGCTCCACCGGCAGCCGCATGCGGCGCGAATCCGCCGCCGGCAAGCAATCCGGCCGCACCCAGGAAATCCAGCGCCTGATCGGCCGTTCGCTGCGCGCGGTGATCGATCTGGCCAGGTTGGGCGAGCGCCAGATCGTCATCGACTGCGACGTGATCCAGGCCGACGGCGGCACCCGCACCGCCAGCATCACCGGCGCCTACGTGGCGCTGGCCGACGCGATCCAGGGGCTGATCCGGGCAGGCAAGCTGGACGCCAGCCCGCTGCGCGACCAGGTGGCGGCCATCTCGGTGGGCGTCTATCAGGGACAGCCGGTGCTGGATCTCGATTATCCGGAAGATTCGTCCTGCGAAACGGACATGAACGTGGTGATGACCGGCAGCGGCCGCTTCGTCGAAGTGCAGGGCACCGCCGAAGGCGAGCCGTTCAGCGAAGAGGAGATGCTGGCGATGCTGGCGCTGGCGCGCAAGGGCATAGGCGAATTGCTGGCGCTGCAGCGCCAGGCGCTGGCCGGCTGAGCGCGTTCGCGCCGCAGATGCGACAAGCCGCCCATCGGGCGGCTTTTTTCATGGGCGGGCCGATTTTGCCGGCTTGGCGGGCTTGGCCGATTTGGCGATGAAGGCCTGCAGCGCCTGGCGGAACATCGGAGCGGAGACGCTCATATTGTCCTCCAGCTTGCGGCGGGAGGCCGGCGGCGCCGAGCTTTGCACCGCGACGATGGTGGCCTGGCCCTTGGCGTCGATGACGAAGATGGGCGAGCCGCTATTGCCTTCCAGCGTGTCGCAGCGATGGGTGAGGCGGCCGTCGTCGCGCAGTTTGGTGGCCTTGCAGCCGTGGTGCACGCGCAGGTGGCGCTGGTCGTCCACCGGGTAGCCGCCCTGGGTGATGGTCCAGTTTTGCTTGGCCAACAGCGTCTTCAGCGCCTGGGCGTCGCCGGAGAATACCGGCACGGTGCCCTGGCTGTGGCCCAGCGGCGTGGCGAGCCGGACGAAGGCGAAATCGCGCGGCGCGATGCGCGGCGGGATGTAGAGGCCATCGCGTTTGTGGATCAATCCTTTCAGGAAGGCCTTGTCCACCTGCACTTCCTTGATGCGGCTGAGCGCCTGGTATTCATTGCCCCACAGGCCCACGGTGAAGCTGACGGCGGGGTCGAAGCGTCCCTTTTCGTCGACGAAGCAGTGGCCGGCGGTCAATACCACGTCGGGCGCCACCAGGGTGCCAGTGCAGATGGTGCGGGAGCGGGTTTCCAGCTGGCCCACGGTTTGCCAGGGCATGTGGTCGGGATGTTCGAGCACGCGGTCGTCCTTGCCGAAAAACAGGATGCGGTGCTCCTTGCTGAGCGGAGCGGCATGGGCGAGCGTGGATAGCAGGGACAGGCAGAGGGCAAGGCGTGGCAGCTTCATCGGATGGCACCTGGCAATGAAAACGGGGCGCAGAGCGCCCCGTGCAATACAGCGCCGCAACTGAAAAGCCGCGGCGTTCGCGCGTCAATTACTTGGCGGCGGAAGCAGCGGCTTTCTTGCCAGCGTGCTTTTTAGCAGCGGCTTTTTTGGCCGGAGCGGAAGCTTCTTTCTTGGCTGCTTGAGCTTTCTGAGCAGCGGAAGCTTCTTTCTTGGCTACGTGCTTTTTAGCGTGCTTGTGGGCAGCTTTTTTAGCCGGAGCGGAAGCGTCTGCCTTGGCAGCTTGTGCTTTTTGAGCAGCGGAAGCTTCTTTCTTGGCAGCGTGCTTTTTAGCGTGGTGCTTGTGAGCCTTCTTGGCTACCGGAGCGGAAGCGTCGGCCTTGGCGGCTTGGGCTTTCTGAGCGGAAGCTTCTTTCTTGGCTACGTGCTTCTTGGCCTTCTTGGCTTTCGGAGCGGAAGCGTCGGCCTTGGCGGCTTGGGCTTTTTGAGCAGCGGAAGCTTCTTTCTTGGCAGCGTGCTTCTTGGCGTGGTGCTTGTGAGCCTTCTTGGCTACCGGAGCGGAAGCGTCGGCCTTGGCGGCTTGGGCTTTTTGAGCAGCGGAAGCTTCTTTCTTCACAGCGTGCTTTTTAGCGGCGTGCTTGTGAGCCTTCTTGGCTTTCGGAGCGGAAGCGTCGGCCTTGGCGGCTTGAGCTTTTTGAGCAGCGGAAGCTTCTTTCTTCACAGCGTGCTTTTTAGCGGCGTGCTTGTGAGCCTTCTTGGCTTTCGGAGCGGAAGCGTCGGCCTTGGCGGCTTGGGCTTTCTGAGCGGCGGAAGCGTCTTTCTTGGCTACGTGCTTTTTAGCGTGCTTTTTGGCAGCTTTTTTAGCCGGAGCGGAAGCGTCAGCCTTGGCGGCTTGAGCTTTTTGAGCAGCGGAAGCTACTTTTTTCTTTTCAACTTTTTTGGCCTTGTGGATGGCCGGAGCGGAAGCAGCAGCTTTTTCAGCGGCGAAACCGTTAGCGGATACCAGGCTGAAAGCAGCGGTCAGGGCGAGCAGAGCCAGCTTTTTCATTTACGAAACTCCTAAGTTTCTTTCGATTGGGGTGAAACGGACCCGTAAAAGTCCTAATTCAGGCCGTGATGCTATCTATGGCAAGGGGGAGCGTCTAGGGGAGGCGTGTATCTCTATGTTACAAAATGTACATCAGGCTGTCGGCCAGCGAAGCAAAAAGCGCGCGCCGCCCATCGGCGAGCTTTCCACTTTGACGTCGCCGCCATGGGCGCGGGCAATGCCGGCGACGATGGCGAGGCCCAGGCCGTGGCCGCCGGTCTTGCGGCCGCGGCTCTCGTCCAGCCGCACGAAGGGGTCGAACACCCGCTCGCGGTCTTCGGCCGGAATGCCGGGGCCATCGTCGTCGACGATGATGCAGTAGTGCTGCTTGTCGATCAGGATATGGGTGGCGACGATGGAGCCGGCGTGGCGGCGGGCGTTGGACAGCAGATTGTCCAGCGCGCGGGTGATCAGGTGCTCGTCGGCGATGATTTCCAGCGTGTCGCCCACTGGTTCTATCCAGTGGATTTCCTGCGCCAGCGCCGCCTGGCCGGCGATGCGGTCGCGCGCCCAGGGGATGGCGTTGAAGCTGGTCAGCTTCAGCGGCGCTTCCGGGCGGTCCAGCCGGGCGTGGAACAGCAGCTCTTCCACCAGCTTGTCGATGGCGGTGAGGTCGCGTTCTATCGCCTGGCGCTCCTTGGACTCCTCGTCGCCCTCCAGCAGCGCCAGCCGGTAGCGCAACCGCGCCAGCGGCGTGCGCAGCTCATGGGCGACGGCGTTGGTCAGCGTTTTCTTGCTGTTGATCAGCGCGCCGATGTTGTCGGCCATGTGGTTGAACGCCACGGCCAGGTGCTGGACGCCGGAGTGCGGCGGCAGGTCGACGCGGGCGGAGAGGTCGCCGTTGGCCAGCCGGCCGGAGGCGCGCTCCAGCGCCACCAGGTCGCGCCAGTGCGGCCGCATCCACAGGAACACCGGTATCGCCAGCGACAGGCCCAACAGGCCCAGCAGCGCGTAGTCGAACCACTTGAGCCTATGCAGGAAGAACAGGTAGCGCAGCGGGCCGGCCACCAGCAGGTAATTGCTGTCCTGCAGCTTTTGCAGGAACAGGTATTTGTCCTCCAGCATCACGATTTCGCCGCGGTCCAGCGCCTGCCTGGACTCGTCGTCCAGGATGTAGTTGCTCATCTTTTCCACTTTGACGCGGAAGGTGAAGCCGTAGTCGGCGTTGGCCAGGGTTTCGCTCCAGCGGTCCTCCGGCACGCCGCGCAGGTCGGCCTCGATCAGCGACAGCGTGGTGCGCAGCAGGTCGGCCAGGTAGCGTTCGCCGACATCGTCCACCGCCTGCTTGTAAACCACGCCAACCATGATCACCGCCACCAGGAAACAGGACATCAGCAGCAGGTAGAACTGGATGAAAAGACGGCGCATCCGCGCTTACTCCCAGCCGGACAGCGAGAACAGATAGCCGCGGTTGCGCACCGTCTTGATGCGGAACGGTTCGCTGGGGTTGTCGCCCAGCTTCTTGCGCAGCCGCGAGATGGCCACGTCTATGCTGCGGTCGAGGCCGTCGTAGCTGACGCCGCGCATTTCCTTCAGCAGCACGTCGCGGTTCAGCGTTTCGCCGGCGTGGCTGGCCAACAGCCACAGCAGGTCGAAGTCCGAGGTGGACAGCGGGATCTTCTCGCCGGCCAGCACCACGTCGCGGCTGACCGGGTCGATCGACAGCTGGCCGAACACCGCCTTGCGCGAGCCCTTGGCCGGCTGCTGCGCTTCCGCGGCCGTTTGCGCCGGGCGCAGATTGCGCAGCTGCGCGCGCAGCCGCGCCACCAGCACCGACGGCGGCGTGGTTTTCAGGATGTAGTCGTTGGCGCCCAGCTCCAGGCCCAAGATCTGGTTCATGTCGCTGTCCAGCGAGGTCAGCATGATGATGGGGCCGTCGAACTTGGGGCGCAGCTCGCGGCAGATCGACAGGCCGTCCTTGCCGGGCAGCATGATGTCCAGCAGCACCATGTCCGGCGCTTGGCGCGCGATGGTGTCCAGCGCGGCGTCGCCGCGCGGCTCCACCACCACTTCCATTTCATGGCGCGACAGGAAGTCGCTGATCAGTTCCGCCAGATCGGCGTCGTCTTCTACAAATACGATGCGGTGGGTCATGCGTGCGTCCATGCGAGTGATTGCCGGTTTGACGGCAAGTATCTCGCGCCGGGGGCCGCGGCTCAAGTGCGGGCGGATCTCAAGCCGGCTCCCGGCCAGGCAGAAACAGCGGATTGAAGCCGATGCGGGCGAAGCCGGCCTCGCCGGCCAGCAGGTCCAGCGCCAGGCTGGCCAGGTCGTCGGCGCCGGCTTCCGCGCTGGTGTCCAGCAGCAGCGAGATCTGCTTCAGCGCGCCATGGCACTCGCCGCAGGCTTCCACTTCGCGCGCGCCGCGCGCCTGGTGCGGTTGCTGATGGTCGGGCGCGGCGGGGACATGGTCCTGCGCCGCCAGCGAGTAGTAATGCAGGTCCCGGCTGTTGCCGCAGGACAGGCAGCGCACCCGCCCCACCGGCCAGGCATGGCTGCACATCGAGCACAGCACGTAGCGCTGGGCATGGCCGCTGTCGCCGCGCAGCAGCAGCGAGGCCAAGGGCAGGCCGCCGCAGCACGGGCACCTCGCCTGTTGGCTTTGCGGCTCGGGCAGCGGGCGCTGGCGGATGCTGCGCGTGGCCTGCGCCTGCAGCGCGGCGCCCAGCAGCGGCAAGGCGGCGAACAGCGGGCCGTCCGTCGGATACTCGCCGTTGAGCAGATGTTCCGCCAGCCGGCTGAGCGCGGCGGCGTCCTGCGCCAGCAAGAGGCCCGCAGAGCCCCGGACCGGATCGGGCAGTTCCGACTCCAGCGACTGGAGCAGTTTTTCCAGCGCGGAGCGCGGATCCAGCCGGGAGGCGTCGTGCAGCGCCTGCTGTTGCTGGCAGATGGCGGCGCACAGCCGCAGAAAATCGGCCATCGCGTGGCCGTCGGCCAATTGCAGCAGCCGCGCGGCGCGGCGGGCGAAGATGTCGGGCGGCGGCCGCAGCACGGGCAGGCTCATCAGCGGGGCGTCGCCGGCGCGGATCTGCTCGGCGGGGAGGATGGGTTGGGTGGGTGTCATGGTTGATATTGAGGCTTTGAGATTGTTTGCCATTTACATCGTAAGAAATCGATCTTTATCGACGCTAGGATCGAGTCGACGTGGCTGATTCCCCATCAGCGCAAGCCGGCTCCAAAGCCATTTCTAAGGTTTTAAGACGCCGGTTGTTCGACGCGGGGCGACGTTAGCGCCCCGCTAGTTCCGGCGGCTCCTTGGGAATGGGTTTGGTGCCGGGGTTTCGCCGCGCTGTTGGGGCGGCCTGGGATTGCCTCTGCGTGTGAATCTTCGATTCACTCAGCGATAGGGCTGGCCGCTCAGCCCCTGGCCCGTCTGCCGGGCGGAACCGGCACCTAAACATGTCGTCCGCGCAGCGGACACTCGCTATTTCTTCCCCGTCATTTCCTTATACCAGCCGGGATGGTGCTTCTTGGCCCAGGCATGGGTGACCACCCCCTCCACCATCGCCCGTATCGTGCCCTTCACCCACAGCGCGGCGTAGACGTGGACGATGATGCTGGCGATCAGCGCGGTGGCGGCCCAGGCGTGCAGCAGCAGCGCCAGCCGGATCACCGGGATGGGAAAATAGCCGGAAAAGTACTGGCGCCAGGCGATGACGCCGGTGACCAGCATGGTGGCCACGCACAGGGTCATGGTCCAGAACATCGCCTTCTGGCCGCCGTTGTACTTGCCCACCTCCACCGTCTCATGGCCGCGCAGCACGTCCTTCACCGCCAGCATCCACTGGATGTCCTGGCCGTTGATCAGGTTGCGCCGCCAGTAGCGGAAAAACTGGACGAAGAAGCCGACGAACATCAGCACGCCGACGAAGGGGTGCACCATGCGCGCCAGCTGCGGCGTGCCGAACACGCCGGTCAGCCAGAAGAAGGCCGGGTAGAACAGCGCCAGTCCCGACAGCGCCAGCAGCACGAAGCAGATGGCGACGATCCAATGGTTGATCCGCTCGGCGGCGCTGTAGCGTTGCAGCAGTTTTTCCTTCATCGCTTATCCTCCTCGCGGGTTTCGTTTTCCTCATCGCCGTCGGCGCGGTTGGGGCCGACGGTGATGTAGTGCAGGAAGCCGAACAGGCCGGCGGCGGCGATGCCTATCGTCGCCAGCGGCTTGAGCCAGCCCTTCCACAATTGCACGGTGGGGCTGATCTCCGGGTTGTTGGGCAGGCCGGAGTACTGCTCCGGCTTGTCGGCGTGGTGCAGCACGTACATCACGTGGGTGCCGCCTACGCCTTGCGGATCGTACAGGCCGGCATGCTGATAGCCGCGCCGCTGCAGGTCGGCCACCCGTTCCGCCGCCACTTCCTTCATGTCGTCCTTGGAGCCGAACTGGATGGCTCCGGTGGGACAGGTCTTGACGCAGGCCGGCTCCAGGCCGACGGCGACGCGATCCGAGCACAGCGTGCACTTGTAGGCTTTGTTGTCTTCCTTGCTGATGCGCGGGATGTCGAACGGACAGCCGGCGATGCAGTAGCCGCAGCCTATGCAGTTTTCCTGGTGGAAATCGACGATGCCGTTGCTGTACTGGACGATGGCGCCCGGCGACGGACAGGCTTTCAGACAGCCCGGGTCGGCGCAGTGCATGCAGCCGTCCTTGCGGATCAGCCATTCCAGCTTGCCGTTGCTTTCCTCCTCGGCGAAGCGCATCACCGTCCAGGCCTTGGCGGACAGGTCGGTGGGATTGTCGTAGACGCCGATGTTGTGGCCGACCTCCTCGCGGATGTCGTTCCATTCGGAACAGGCCACCTGGCACGCCTTGCAGCCTATGCAGGTGGAGGTGTCGATCAGCTTGGCCACTTCCAGCGTCTGGCGGACCTTGGGGCTTTCGGTCGGGCTGGCGGAGCGGCGCTTGATATCCAGGGATTGCAATGGCATGGCGGCGGCTCCTTACAGTTTTTCCAGTTTGACCAGGAAGGCCTTGTACTCGGGCGTCTGGGTGTTGCAGTCGCCGACCGCGGGCGGCAGCGCATTGGTCAGATAGCCCGGCCGCGCCACGCCCTCCCAGCCCCAGTGCAGCGGGATGCCGATTTGGTGCACGGTCTGGCCGTTGACCTTCAGCGCCATCAGCCGCTTGGTGACCACCGCCTTGGCCTTGACGAAGCCGCGGTTGGAGCTGACCTTGACCATGTCGCCCTGGACGATGCCTTTTTCGCGGGCCAGCGCCTCGCCGATTTCGACGAACTGCTCGGGCTGGGCGATGGCGCTCAAGAGCACCGACTTGGTCCAGAATTGGAAGTGCTCGGTCAGCCGGTACGTGGTCCCGACATAGGGGAAGTCTTTGTGCGTGCCCAGCCGCTTCTTGTCGCTGTCGAACAGCCGCACCGCCGGGCTGGAGACAACTTTAGGATGCAGCGGGTTGGTGCCGATCGGGCTTTCCATCGGCTCGTAGTGTTCGGGGAAGGGGCCGTCCACCAGCTTGTCGGCGCAGAACAGCCGGCCCACGCCCTCGGGGTTCATGATGAAGGGCATCATGCCGGAGTCCGGCGCGGCGTCGGCCTTGAAGTCCGGCACGTCGCCGCCCACCCATTTGTCGCCGTTCCAGCTGATCAGCTTGCGCGCGGGGTCCCACGGCTTGCCGGACGGATCACAGGAGGCGCGGTTATACAGGATGCGGCGGTTGGCCGGCCACGACCACGACCATCCCGGCGTGTTGCCGAGGCCGGTGTCGGTGTTGTCGCGGCGCGCCATCTGGTTGCCGGCCTGCGGCCAGCAGCCGGAGAAGATCCAGCAGGCGCAGGCGGTGCGGCCGTCGTCTTGCAGCACGGCGAAGCCGGGAATCTGCTCGCCCTTCTTCACCAAGGTCTTGCTGGGGTCGGCCGGGTCCGGCAGGTCGGCCAGCGCCTTGCCGTTCATCTCCATCGCCAGCTCGCTCGGCGTCGGAGCCTTGGGGTCGCGGTAGTTCCAGTTCACTTTCAGGATCGGTTCGGCCAGCTTGCCGCCTTCCTTGCGGTAAAGGTCGCGGATGGCGACGAACAATTCGCCGATGATCTCGTTGTCGCCGCGCGCCTGGCCCGGTGGTTCCGCGCCTTTCCAGTGCCATTGCAGCCAGCGCGCGGAGTTGACGATGGAGCCGTCCTCCTCGGCGAAACAGGTCGACGGCAGCCGGAACACCTCGGTCTGGATCTTGGCCGGGTCGACGTCGTGCGCTTCGCCGTGGTTCTGCCAGAAGGTGGAGGTCTCGGTGGCGATCGGGTCGATGATCACCATGTACTTGAGCTTGGAGAAGGCCTCGGTCACCTTGGCGGCGTCGGGGAAGCTGGCCAGCGGGTTGAAGCCCTGCACGATGAAGCCGTTCATCTTGCCCTGGTACATCAGCTCCGCCATGTGCAGCACGTCGTACATCTTGTCCCACTTGGGCAGCCAGTCGTAGCCCCAGTTATTGTCCTTGCTCGCGTTGTCGCCCCACATCCATTTCATCAGGCTGACGAAGAACTTCGGCGTGTTGCTCCAGTAGTTGAACTGGTTGGCCTGCAGGGTCTTGGGGGTGGTTTTGGCCAGATAAGTGGCCAGGTCGGGGTGGTCGGCTTCGCTCGGCAGCGTCAGGTAGCCGGGCAGACTGGTGGACAACAGGCCCAGGTCGGACAGGCCCTGGATGTTGGAGTGGCCGCGCAGCGCGTTGACGCCGCCGCCGGGCATGCCGACGTTGCCGAGCAGGAGCTGGATCATCGCCATGGTGCGGATGTTCTGCGTGCCGGTGGTGTGCTGGGTCCAGCCCAGCGCGTACAGGATGGTGCCGGCCCGGTCCGGGCGGGCGGTCTCGCCCAGTTCCTTGCACACCTGCAGAAAGCCGTCCACCGGCGTGCCGCAGATATTGTTGACCACTTCCGGCGTGTAGCGCGCGTAGTGCTGCTTCAACAGCTGCCAGACGCAGCGCGGGTGTTGCAGCGTGGGGTCGGTCTTGGCGTAGCCGTCGTCGCCCAGCTCGTAGTTCCAGCTGCTCTTGTCGTACTTGCCTTTGGCGGCGTCGTAGCCGGAGAACAGGCCTTCGTCGAAGCGGTAGTCGTCGCGCACGATCAGCGACGCGTTGGTGTAGGCCTTGACGTAGTCCCAGTGGATCTTGTCGTGCTTGATCAGCCAGTTGATCACGCCGCCCAGGAAGGCGATGTCCGAGCCGACGCGGATCGGCAGGTAGAGGTCGGACACCGAGGCGGTGCGGTTGTAGCGCGGGTCCACCACGATCAGCCGCGTGCCGCGGGTCTTTTTCGCCTCTATCGCCCACTTGAAGCCCACCGGGTGCGCCTCGGCGGCATTGCCGCCCATCACCAGGATGAAGTCGGCGTTCTTGATGTCCACCCAGCTGTTGGTCATGGCGCCGCGGCCGAAGGTGGAGGCCAGCGCCGACACCGTCGGGCCGTGGCAGACACGGGCCTGGGCGTCGGTGGCGACGATGCCCAGGCTGCGGATGAATTTCTGCGAGATGATGCCGGTTTCGTTGGAGCCGGCCGAGGCGGTCAGCATCGCGGTGGACAGCCAGCGGTTGATCGGCACGCCGGCGGCGTTTTTCTCGACGATATGCGCGTCGCGGTCGTCCTTCATCAGCCGGGCGATGCGGGAAACCGCCTCGTCCCAGCTGATTCGCTTCCACTCGCCGCTGCCGGCTTCGCGCACTTCGGGGTATTTCAGCCGCTTGGGGCTGTGGATGAAGTCGAGCAGGCCGGCGCCCTTCGGACAGAGCGAGCCGCGGCTGACCGGATGGTCCGGATCGCCCTCGATATGGTAGATCTCGCCGTGCGTGTTCTTGGCGCCGTCGCCCAGGCCGTACAGGATCAGGCCGCAGCCGACGGAACAGTAGGTACAGGTGTTGCGGGTTTCGCGCGCGCCCATCAGCTTGAACTGTCGCACTTCGGCCAGCGCCAGCTGCGGCGCGAAACCCATGGCGACCAGGCTGGATGCTCCCAGCTGCGCGGCGGTCAGCTTGAACAGCTGGCGTCGGGTGACTTCCATCGTCCATCTCCTCCAGGCGATCCGCCGATTGGCAGGATGCTGATATTCCCATTTCATGCAAGTGCTGCGGTCGGTATTTTTTTATCGTACTCCGATACGGAGTTTATGACCATTTTATTGACATGGTTTTGCGGTGGGCATCGCGCCTGGAACGGCGCCGCGCGGCAGGATGCCGCGGGGGAGGGGAAGAAAGCCTGCCGCTGTGAAACCGTCCGCTCAGCCCGAAGGGGCCGAGCGGCCTGTTCCATTCTTTGTAGCAGTTTTATTACGATTTACAGAATGCAATTGCAGAATATGCGAATTCAATCGCCGCTTTGCCAGCCGCCGCCCAGGGCCTTCAGCAGGCTGACGCTGGCGATCAACTGGCTGCCGCGCAGTTGCGCCAGCGTCCGCCGGGCCGCCAGCTGGCTTTGCTGGGTGATGGCCAGCGTCAGCGCGCTGTCCAGCCCCTCGCGGTAGCGCAGTTGGGTGATGGCATAGGCCTGGTCCTGATTGCGGACGGCGATGTCCTGCTGCCGGCGCGCCTCGTCCAGGCCGCGCAGCGCGCCCAGCGCGTCCTGGGCTTCCTGCACCGCCTGCAGCACGGTCTGGCGGTAATTGGCCAGCGCGGCGCGGTAGCCGGCTTCGGCGTAGCCGACATTGGCGCGGGTCTTGCCGTTGTCGAACACGGTCTGGCTGGCTTGCAGGCCGATGGACCAGATCAGCGCCGGGGTGGAGAACAGGCCGGCCAGCGACGCCGATTCGCTGCCGGCGTAGGTCGGCGTCAGCGTCAATTGCGGGAAATAGGCTGCCTTGGCCACGCCGATCTGGGCATTGGCCGCCGCCATCGCGCGTTCGGCCGAGGCGATGTCCGGCCGGCGCTGCAGCAACTGGCTGGGGGCGCCGGCCGGCGCCGCCGGCATGGCCGCCGGCAGCGCGCCGGGCGCCAGGCGAAAGGCGGGAGCGGGCGCGCCGCTCAGCGTGGCCAGCAGGTCTTCGCCGACGCGGCGCTGGTTCAGCAGCAATTCTCGCTGGGCGCGGCTGGCGCTCACCGCCGCCGCTTGCAGCGCTTCGTCGCCGGCGGCGGCCAGTCCGGCCTGATGGCGGATGCGGGTCAGCTCCAGCACGCGCTGCTGCGCGGCGATGGTGCCGTCCAACAGCCGGATTTCCTCGTCCTCTTGGCGCAGCTGCAGGTAGGCGCTGGCCAGCTGGGCGGTGAGCAGCAGCTCGACGTTGGCGCGGTCGGCGGCGGCTTGTTCGGCGCCGGCGCGCGCGCTTTCGATGTCGCGGCGCACCCGGCCCAGCCAGTCGATCTCATAGCTGACGCTGAGCGTCGGCTTCAGGTCGTTCTGCACGGCGCTGCTGTTGACGCTGCCGTAGCTGGACAGCGGCCGGTCGGCCGAGACGCGGCTGCGCGCGGCGGCGGCGCCCAGGCTGACGGCCGGCAGCGCGGCCGCGCCATGGACGCGGCTTTGCGCTTCGGCCTGGTCCAGCCGGGCCAGCGCCGCCTGCAGCGTCGGGCTGCGCGCCAGCGCCTCGGCTTCCAGCCGGTTCAGCTCGTCGTCGCCGAAGGTGCGCCACCATTCGGTTTTGGGCTCGGCGTCGGCGGGGGCGGCCGGCAGCCAGCCGTCGCCGCTTTTCCATTGCGCCGGCAGTTCGCTGGGCGGGCGGACGTAATCGGGTCCGACGGCGGAGCAGGCGCCAAGGCTCAGCGCGATCAGCAGGGGAAGGGCGCGCATCGCCTCACTCCCCGGCGGCGGCGATGGCGACCGCCTGGCCGTCGCGGATCGAGTCCGGCGGATTGACGATCACCTTGTCGCCGGCTTGCAGCCCGGCCTTGATTTCCACCTCGTGGCCGTAGTCGGTGCCCAGCGCCACGGTTTGCAGCTTGACCCGGTGGTGGGCGTCCACCAGCGCGACGCGGCTGCCCTTGGCGCCGAATTGCAGGGTGTTGGTGGGCAGGGTCAGCTTGCCGCCGTTGGGCAGCTTGAACGACACGTCGACGTATTGGCCCGGCAGCAGGCCATGGCCGGCGTTGGCCACTTCCACCTCCACTTGCAGCGTGCGGGTGGCGGGGTCGATGGCGCCGGCGGTGCGCGCCACCCTGCCGACGCTAGGCTGGCCGGGCGCTTCCTGGCGCGCGATGTCGGCCTTGTCGCCGACGCGGATGGCGCCGGCCTGGGCTTGCGGCACGTAGGCGTACAGATGCAGGCGGTCGATCTGGGCGGTGGCGAACAGGGCCTGCGCGCTGCCGCCGTTGCCGGCGTTGACCAGGCTGCCGGTGTCGATGTTGCGGCGGGTGACGATGCCGTCGAACGGCGCGACGACGCGGGCGAAGTCTTGCTGGTCGCGCAGGCGCTTCAGCTCGGCCTCGGTCTGGCGGTAGGCGCTTTCCTTCTCATCCAGTTCCTGCTGCGACACCGCGTCCTGCGCGCGCAGCGTCTTCCAGCGCAGGTAGGCGGTTTTGGCCAGGCCGAAATTGGCCTGGGCTTCCTGCACCTGCTTGTCGATGTCGGGAATGTCCAGCTCGGCCAGCAGCTCGCCCTTTTTCACCGGCTGGCCGATGTCCTTGTACCAGCGCTTGATGTAGCCGTTGGTGCGGGCGTAGATCTGCGCCTCGGCCATGCCTTGCAGCGTGGCGGGCAGGGTGAGGCGGGCGTCGGCGCGGGCGGGCGACGGCGTGACCACGCTGACGGTCAGCACCGCGCGGCGCTCGGCCTCCCGGGCCAGCGCCGCGGCGTCGGCGTGGCGCACCAGCAGCGTGCGGGCGAGGCCGGCCAGCAGCAGGATCACGATCACGGCGGCGGCGACGCGGGCCTTGCGCGCCACCGCGCCGCGGCGTTCATGGTGCAAATGCAGTTCGGGCAGGCCCTGGTGGGCATGGCGGGATTCGGTCATGTCATGCGTCCTGTGCGGCAGCCGGCGCGTCGGCCGCCTGTTGTTTGCGTTTGGCCAGATGGCGGTGGAAGCTGGCGAACACCACCGGCACGAACAGCAGCGTGGAGACGGTGGCGAACAGGAGGCCGCCTATCACCGCGCGGCCCAGCGGCGCGTTCTGCTCGGCGCCTTCGCCGAAGCCGATGGCCATCGGGATCATGCCTATGATCATCGCCAGCGCCGTCATCAGCACCGGGCGCAGCCGGGTGGCGCCGGCTTCCAGCGCGGCCGACAGCGGCGGCAGGCCCTCGTCCAGCCGCTGGCGGGCGAAGGACACCACCAGGATGCTGTTGGCGGTGGCCACCCCCATGGTCATGATGGCGCCGGTCAGCGCCGGCACCGACAGGTCGGTGCCGGTGAGAATCAGCATCCAGGCGATGCCGGCCAGCGCCGCCGGCAGCGCGCTGACGATGATGAAGGGGTCGAGCCAGGACTGGAAATTCACCACGATCAGCAGGTAGACCAGCACGATGGCGCCGAGAATGCCGACCGACAGGCCCAGGTAGGAGGACTGCATGGTTTCCACCTGGCCGCGCATGTGGATCTGGCTGCCCTTGGGCAGGTGGGCCTTTTCCTCGTCGATGATGCGCTGGATGGCGGCGGCCACCGAGCCCAGGTCACGGCCGCGCGCGCTGGCGTAGATGTCGATCGACGGCAGGATGTTGTAGCGGGTGACGATGGCGGCTTCGCGTCCCGGCGCGGCGGTGACCAGATTGCCCAGCGTCTGCTGGCTGGCGGCGTGGCCGCCGGGCGGGTTGATCGGCAGCTGCATCAACTGGTCCAGGGTGCCGATCTGGTACTGCGGCGTCTGCGCCTGCATGTTGTAGACGATGCTGTTGGCCGGATTCAGCCAGAACGCCGGCTGGGTCTGCTGGCTGCCGGACAGCGGCAGCAGCAGGTTCTGCGCCACGTCGAACGGCGCGATGCCCATGCCCTGCAGCCGGGTCCGGTCCATGTTCAGCCGAATCGACGGCGCGTCCAGCCGCTGGTGCACGTGGACGTCGGCGGCGCCCGGCACCGCCTGGATCCGCGTCAGCAGCCGGCCGGCGAAGGCGGCGTTGTCGGCCTGGCTCTTGCCGACGATTTGCACGTCGATGGCGGCCGGCGAGCCGAAGTTGAGGATCTGGGTGATGATGTCGGCCGGCTGGAAGAAGAACTCCACGCCGGGGAAGCGCTTTTCCAGCGCCTTGGGCAGCGCGTCGACATAGCCTGCGCTGGGGCGGTGGCCGGGCTTCAGCGAGATCAGCACTTCGTCGTCCAGCGTGCCTATGGTGCCGGAGTTGCTGTAGGACAGGTTGATGCCGCTGTAGGGCAGGCCGATGTTGTCGATGATGGAGTCCAGGTCTTCCGGCGGGATCGCCTTGCGGATTTCGGCGTCCACCTGGTCGGCCAGGATGGCGGTGTTCTCGATGCGGGTGCCGGTGGGCGCGCGCACGTGCAGCTTGATCTGGCCGGTGTCCACTTCCGGGAACAGGTCGCGGCCCAGCAGCAGGTATAGCGCGCAGGAGGCCAGGCAGAAGCCGAGGAAGCCGGCGATGAAGCGCTTGCGGTGGGTCAAGAGGTGGCTGAGCAGGTGCACATAGGTTTCGCGCAGCCGCTCGAAGCGGGCATTGAAGCGCTCGTGCACGCGGTGGATCCAGGCGTCGACGCGGCCGCCGCGGTGCTGGTGCCCCATCAGCAGCAGCGCCAGCGTCGGCACCAGCGTGCGCGACAGCACGTAGGAAGCCAGCATCGCGAACACCACGGCCTCGGCCATCGGCACGAACAGATAGCGCGCCACCCCTTCCAGGAAGAACATCGGCACGAACACGATGCAGATGCACAGCGTGGAGACGAAAGCCGGGATGGCGATTTCGCCGGCGCCGTCCAGAATGGCGGTGTACAGCGGCGAGCCCATGTGCAGGTGGCGCTCGATGTTTTCTATCGTCACCGTGGCGTCGTCCACCAGGATGCCCACCGCCAGCGCCAGGCCGCCCAGCGTCATCACGTTGATGGTCTCGCCTATCGCGTGCAGCGCGACGATGGACGAGAAGATGGACAGCGGGATGGAGACGGCGATGATGGAGGTGGTGCGCCAGTTGCCGAGGAACAGCAGCAGCATCACCGCGGTCAGCGCGGCGGCCACCAGCGCCTCGTGGATCACGCCTTCCACCGCGGTTTTGACGAAGATCGACTGGTCGGCCAGCAGGCTGACCTGGATGCCCTTCGGCAGCAGCGGCAGCAGGCCGGGCAGCTTTTCCTTCAGGTGGCCGACCACGTCCAGCGTGGAGGCTCCGCCGTTTTTATAGATGGACATCATCAGGCCGCGCTGGCCGTTTTGCTTGACGATATTGGTCTGCGGCGAGAAGCCGTCGCGCACGTGCGCCACTTCGCGCAGGAATACCGTGGCGCCGTTCGTCGTCTTCACCGGGATGTTGTTGAGGCCGGCGATGGTGTCGGGCGAGCCGTTCAGCGCCACATCGTATTCGGTGCCGCCGATCTTGGCGGTGCCGGAGGGCAGGGCCAGGTTTTGCGCGTTGACCGCGTTGACCACGTCGGCGGGCGTCAGCCCCTTGGCGGCGATGGCGCGGGTGTCCAGGTCCACCGACAGCAGGCGCACCTTGCCGCCGTAGGGATAGGTGATGGCGACGCCCGGTATCGTCACCAGCTGCGGCCGCAGCGTGTTGACGGCGGTGTCGAACACGTCCTGTTCCGACAGCGTCTTGCTGGACAGCCCCAGCTGGATCACCGGCACGCTGGAGGCGGTGTACTTGATGATCAGCGGCGCGGTGGCTCCGGGCGGCATCTGCTTGACCACCGCCTGCGACACCGCCACCACCTGGGCGATGGCGGTCTGGATGTTGACGCCGGGCTGGAAGAAGATCTTGATGATGGCGATGCCGGACAGCGATTGTGACTCGATGTGCTCGATGTCGTTGACGGTGGTGGTCAGCACCCGTTCATGAATCTGGGTGATGCGGTCGGCCATCTGCTGCGGCGGCAAGCCGCCATAGCCCCAGATCACGCTGATCACCGGAATGTCGATTTCCGGCAGCACGTCCACCGGCGTGCGCATGATCGCCAGCGGCGTGGCCAGCAGGATGATGATGGCCATCACGATGAAGGTATAGGGCCGTTTCAGGGCCGTTTCTACAATCCACATCTGGACGTGTTGCCTCTTGATTGCGGCGCGCGCGGCGGGCGCATGGCTGGGGGCGGCGAGCGGCCGCCCAAGCAGGCATGAGCCGCGCGGGCTGGCCGGTGGTGCCGATGGCAATCCGGGCCGCCCTTGTTGCAGCTTATGTCAGCTTTGGCGCGGTTTGGGGCCGGATTGTGCTTGCGGACGCCGCGGCGCATCGCCAGGGGTCCAAGCTGCATTAACTGGCCAGGCGGCCATGCCGTTGACACTTTTTCCCATCGTAGTAAAAAAATAATCTACTTTACTATTTCGGCTAGTAAAAACCCCGCGGCGCATCGGGCGCGGCGGGGTTGGCAGCGGCGCGCCGGACGGCTCAGGCGTGCTTGCTGCGGGCGTAGGTGTTGAGCGAAACCACCCGGGTCTTGCCGATGCGGTGGCGGTAGATCTCGCGCAGATAGCACACCGCTTTTTGCACGTGCTCGCGGGTCAGGCGGATGTCGTTGATCGAGACGAACTTCTTGGAGTCGCGGATCAGCTCGCGGTATTTCTTCTCGTACATCGGCTTGATGGCGAACCAGTTGGTGTCGAGGATCTTGGCCGGATTCTCGTACTCGTTCAGCAGCCGCTCCAGCACCGTTTCATCGAAATGCTCGGCGGTGATCAGGTCCAGTATCGTCTTGTCCAGGCTGTCGTCGAAACGGTGGTTGCCGTGGGCGAAGCAGCGCTTGATGAAGGCGACGATCAGCGTGAGGAAGTCGTCGCTCAGGCAGGGGCTCTTCGCCACCAGCGTGGTCAGGGACAGATTGGTGGACGCGCCTATCACCAGCGCGTAGCGCTTCAGCGTGGTGCTGGGGAACAGGTCGTTCAGGTGGCGCTTCAGGCGGTTCAGGTCCAGGTAGGACAGCTTGTAGCCCTTGGGCAGCGACAGGATGGCCACCACCGACGAGCAGTTCTGGAAGAAGAACAGCTGGTTCAGTTTTTCCGCCGCGTAGCCGGACTGCTTGTAGTCGGCCAGCGCCGCGCGGTAGCTGGCCGATTCTATCGGCAGCAGGCTGATGCCTTCTATCGCCTGGGTCTGCTGGTTGAAGTGCGGCAGGTCGATCGAGCGGAAGAACAGGTCGTCGATGTCCAGCTTGTTGACGAAGCCGTCCGATCCCAGCGGGTCGGACACCACCGATTCGGCGTAAGCCACCGCCACCGGGCCGGCCAGGCTCATGAACAGGTCGTTGGCGTCCAGCCGTATGGTTTCGCCCATGTCGATGCCGGCGCGCAGGAAGTAGTTTTCGTCGTAGTCGCTGGTGACGGCCTGGGCGGTGAGGATGTTGAAGATCTGCTGCGAGATGTACTGGTTGGCGTGGCGCTCCATCGCGTTGACATCGAGGTTTTCGATGCTGCCGGCGTCGTTTTCCTCGGCGTAGCGCATGATGTCGTTGGAGATCAGCATCATCGCGTTCCACGGCCGGATCCGACGCATCACGCTTTCGGCGCCGGCTTCCTCGTTGTCGAAGTTGTAGGAGAAGTCCCACTCTTCCGACAGGTATTTGCACAGCAGCCGGCCGGCGTTGATGTGCAGCGCTTCCGAGCCCTCGGCGTGCTGGCCGGAGATATTGGGCAGGATGCAGATGCCGCTGGTGAAGATGGGCTCGAATACGAAGCTGTAGTCGTCGGCTTGCTCCGGCTTGCCTTCGCTGCGGGTTTCGAAGGTCTTGCTCATGTAGGCGTACTGCTGGGCCAGGCCGAATTCCGAGGCCATGCCCGAGCCGGTGCCGCCGCCGGCGCTGAAGATGTAGAAGTACAGCCGCGACTGGTTGGCCTTGATGCCGCAGGAGTCCACCAGATAGGAATGGATCAGCGTCCAGTCCGGATCGGAGAAGCTCAGCGTGTCCTTGTTGAGGATGATCTTGGCCAGGTATTGGCCCAGTATCGGCGCGTTGCCGGCGCCGCCGGCGTGGACCTCGGCCAGGTCCATGATCTTCAGCTTGTTGTAGTTGTTGATGAAGTCGCCCTGCTCGCCGCGGCGCGAGAAGCGGATGCGGCCCTTGATGTCCTTGTCCAGGTCGCCCAGCATCACCATCGGCTCGATCAGGAAGGCCGGCTTGGCCGCCTTGTGCGGCGACAGCAGGTTGCGGCGTATCCAGCGCCGCGGCCGCTGCTCCTGTTCCGGCGCGCTCTTGTCGTCCTGGTTGAACTCGTTCAGGTAGAACTTGCGGGCGTTGTAGACCAGCGTCGCCACGTCCAGCGCGATATTGGAGCCGCAGCGGCCGAGGCCGATCAGGCAGACCGACGGGAACGGCCGCTCCGGCGGGCCGACCTGGCCGTCTTCGGCGTCCTGGGTGAAGGCCATGCCGCGCAGCGTGTCCAGATGCTGCAGGATGCGGTTGGTGTCGTGCTCGATGAAGTACTGGTACAGCCCGGCATGGCCGCGCTCGTTCAGGCTGAGCAGGTGACGGGCGGACACCGGCGGCGGGGAGGCGGTCGCGGCGTCGTTGTCGTCGGTGGATGGGGTGTTCGAGGATTGGTCGTACATTGATTGCATGATCATCCATTCTCTATTCAGGTTACCCGGGTGAGGGGTGGTTGCGCCGGCGCGGGGCCTTGCGTCCTGTTGCAGCGAAGCTTTTTTGATAATTTTTGGTGTTATTCACACTACATTGTCAGGTGCAATTACCTTTTTGACTACAAAATTCTGTGATAGGCGGCGGGATGGGCCAGGCGCGTGCGGCGAACATGCCGCAGCGGATGGAGGCGGGGATGCGCGCGCGGCGCGCGGCAATGAAAAACGCCGCCTGCAGGCAGGCGGCGCGTGGCGGTGCGGGACGGCGGCGCGTCAGATGCGGCGCGCCAGCTCCTCGGCCTTGCCCAGGTAGTTGGCCGGGGTCAGTTCCAGCAGCGAGGCCTTGACGCTTTCCGGCAGGTCCAGGCTCTTGATGAAGGCGTGCAGCGTCTCGCGGGTGATGCCGCCCTTGCCGCGGGTCAGCTCTTTCAGCTGCTCGTACGGGTTGGCGATGCCGTAGCGGCGCATCACGGTTTGCACCGGCTCGGCCAGCAGCTCCCAGGCATTGTCCAGCTCGGCGGCGATCAGCGCCGGGTTGATCTCCAGCTTGTTCAGGCCCTTCAGGCAGGACTTCAGGCCCAGCATGGTGTAGCCGAAGCCGACGCCCATATTGCGCAGCACGGTGGAGTCGGTCAGGTCGCGCTGCCAGCGGGAAAGCGGCAGTTTTTCCGCCAGGTGGCCCATGATGGCGTTGGCCATGCCCAGATTGCCTTCGGAGTTTTCGAAGTCGATCGGGTTGACCTTGTGCGGCATGGTGGAGCTGCCCACTTCGTCTTTCTTCACCTTTTGCTTGAAGTAGCCCAGCGAGATGTAGCCCCAGATGTCGCGGTTGAGGTCGATCAGGATGGTGTTGACCCGCATCGCCACCTGGTACAGCTCGGCCATGTAGTCATGCGGCTCGATCTGGATGGTGTACGGATTGAAGGTGATGCCGAGGCCGGTGACGAAGCGGCCGCACAGGCTTTCCCAGTCGATGTCCGGGTAGGCCACCAGGTGGGCGTTGTAGTTGCCCACCGCGCCGTTGATCTTGCCCAGGATTTCCTGGTGCACCAGCTGTTCGCGCTGGCGCTTCAGGCGGTGAACGGCGTTGGCCAGTTCCTTGCCCATGGTCGACGGGGTGGCCGGCTGGCCGTGGGTGCGACACATCATCGGCACATTCGCCAGCTCGTGCGCCAGCTTCTGCAGCTTGTGGATGACTTCGTCCAGCGTCGGCAGCAGCACGGTGTTGCGCGCGGTTTTCAGCATCAGCGCGTGGCTGAGGTTGTTGATGTCTTCGGAGGTGCAGGCGAAGTGGATGAATTCGCTGGCGGCCATCACTTCCGGGTTGCCCGACAGGCGTTCCTTCAGCCAGTACTCGATCGCCTTGACGTCGTGGTTGGTGCGGACTTCGATTGCCTTCACCTCTTCGCCGTGCTCGACGCTGAAGTTGGCGATCACGTCGTCGATTTCGCGGATGGTGGCGTCGGAGAACGGCTTGACCTCTTCGATGCCCGGCTCGGCGGCCAGCATCTTCAGCCATTCCAGCTCCACCTTGACGCGGCATTTCATCAAACCGAACTCGGAGAACAGGTTGCGCAGGGCTTCGACCTGGCTGGCGTAGCGGCCATCCAGCGGGCTCAGGGCGGTCAACGTAGTCAGATTCATGCGGGGTATTTCCAAACGTGGTTTGCCAAACAGCGGCAGGTTGCAATACAAACGGCGCTAAGCCGGGCGTCGGGCATGTCGGCCATGCCTTCGCTGCGTGCTATTCAATGTAGCGGGTCGGCGCGGGCTTGCCGCCGATTCGCAGCTTGTCTTCATCTCAAAACAAACGGGCGACTGGCGCCCGTTTGTTTTCGCTTACATGCCGGGCATCATGCCCTTCATGCCGCGCATCATTTTCATCAGCCCGCCCTTGGAGGAGAACTGCTTCATCATTTTCTGCATCTGCTCGAACTGGGCCAGCAGACGGTTCACCTCCTGCACCGTCACGCCGGAGCCGGTGGCGATGCGGCGCTTGCGGCTGGCCTTGATCAGTTCCGGCTTGCGGCGCTCGTCCGGCGTCATCGAGTTGATGATGCCTTCGATGCGGCGCATCGATTTTTCCGCCTCGGCGCCCTGGATGCCCTTGGCCATCTGGCCGATCTGCCCAGGCATCTTTTCCAAGAGATTGGACATGCCGCCCATCTTCTTCATCTGCTGCATCTGGGCCTTGAAGTCTTCCAGGTCGAAACCCTTGCCGGACTTCAGCTTCTTGGCCATCGCCGCGGCTTCGTCCTGATCGATGCCCTTCTGCACTTCCTCGATCAGCGACAGCACGTCGCCCATGCCCAGGATGCGGCTGGCGATCCGGTCGGGGTGGAAGGGCTCGATGGCGGCGACCTTCTCGCCGACGCCGATGAACTTGATCGGTTTGCCGGTGACGTGTCGCACCGACAGCGCGGCGCCGCCGCGCGAGTCGCCGTCCATCTTGGTGAGGATCACGCCGGTCAGCGGCAGCGCTTCATTGAAGGCCTTGGCGGTGTTGACCGCGTCCTGGCCCTGCATCGCGTCGACCACGAACAGCGTTTCGATCGGATTGACCGCGGCGTGCAGCGCCTTGATCTCGTCCATCATCGCTTCGTCGATGGCGAGGCGGCCGGCGGTATCCACCAGCAGCACGTCGAAGAAGTGGCGGCGGGCATGGTCTATCGCGGCGCGGGCGATGTCGACCGGCTTTTGCGCCGCGTCGGACGGGAACCATTCGACGCCGACCTGCGCGGCCAGCAGTTTCAGCTGCTCGATGGCGGCCGGACGATAGACGTCGGCCGAAACCACCAGCACCTTCTTTTTCTGGGTTTCCTTCAGCCTTTTGGCCAGTTTGCCGACGGTGGTGGTCTTGCCGGCGCCCTGCAGGCCGGCCATCAGTACGATGGCGGGGGGAACGGCGGCCAGGTTAAGCTCGTCGTTCTTGTCGCCCATCAGCTTGACGAGCTCTTCGTTGACCACGCCGACCAGCGCCTGGCCCGGGGTCAGGCTGCCCATCACGTCCTGGCCCAGCGCGCGCTCTTTCACCTGGGCGATAAAGGTTTTGACGACGGGCAGCGCCACATCGGCTTCCAACAGCGCCATGCGCACTTCGCGCATCGCGTCCTGGATGTTGGATTCGGTCAGCCGCGCGTTGCCGCGCAAGGTTTTCATCACGCCGGACAGGCGGTTGGTCAGGTTGTCTAGCATGGTGCTGTCCTTACTCTCTGCCACCGGACGGCAGGTTGGTGTAGACTTTCAAACTGTCGATTTTACCACGAGCCGCCGGGTGAGCGCCCGGATTTGATCACACTCCATAAATAATATGACCAGCATCCTGCTCGTTTTGTCGCTGTTCCTGATCCTGTCCTACGGGGCGTTTACCTGGCACTACCTGGCCAACTGGCGGGGCACGGCCCGCTGGCCGCGCAATCCGAGGGTGGAGCACAGCCTGCTTGGCGTGCTGTTGCTGGTGCAGGCGCTGGTGGTGGTGGCGCCGCTCAGCGTCAGCGGCGGTCTGTCGCTGGGCGTCGGCCACGCGCTGGGGGTGATGGTATGGATCATGCTGCTGATTTACTGGACCTGCAGCTTCTTTTATCGAGTGGAAGGCCTGCAGCTGTTCATGATGCCGCTGGCGATGGCCGCGCTGGCCTTCGCCATCGCCTTCCCCGGCCGCCACATGGTGAGCGACCTGTCCAATCCGGCCTTCGTGCTGCACATCCTGGTGTCGATGCTGGCCTACAGCCTGTTCGCCATCGGCGCGCTGATCGCGGTGCTGATGCTGTTGCTGGAGCGTTCGCTGCACCATAAGCGGATGTCGCTGCTGGCGCGGCAGTTGCCGCCGCTGCTGACGCTGGAAAAAATGATGTTCCAGGTGATCGCCGTCGGCTTCCTGCTGCTGACCGTGGCGCTGGTGACGGGGGTGGTGTTCTCCGAAGAGGTGTTCGGCAAGGCCGCCGCGCTGACCCACAAAACCGTGTTCAGCGTGATTTCCTGGCTGTTGTTCGCGGCTTTGCTGCTGGGGCGCCGCCTGCAGGGATGGCGCGGCAGGGTGGCGATACGCTGGACGCTGGCCGGTTTCCTGTCATTGATGCTGGCATACGTGGGCAGCAAGGTGGTTTTAGAATTGATCCTGCAGCGCGGCTGAGCGCTGCGATGTCCATTCAATGACAAAACCCGTCTTGCACCTTCAATCAAGGAGTTTGCCATGAAGAAGCTGTTCGCTGCCTTTGCCGGCCTGATGCTGCTGTGCAATTTCGCCTGGGCCGCCGTCAACCTGAACACCGCCACCGCGCCGCAACTGGAGGCGCTGCAGGGAATCGGCCCGGCCAAGGCCAAGGCTATCATCGACTACCGCGCCAAAAACGGTCCGTTCAAGACGGTGGATGATTTGAAGAAGGTTTCCGGCATCGGCGACAAGACGCTGGATAAGCTGCGCAAGGACCTGACCGTGGGCGGCGCGGCGCCGGCCGCCAAACCGGGCGCCAAGCCGGTGGCCGCCAAGTAGTTTCCCCGCATTCGCGCCGGCCTTTCCGGCGCGGCCGACATCACCGCCAGTCAGCGAGCCGCCGACTGGCGGTTTTTTCATGCATTCGCGATTTATGGCGGGTTGGGAAAACCGGCCGTGGCGGGAAATTAACTGTTGTGAAATTGAAACAATTGGATGGTTTTGTTGTTTTTCCATCGCCGTTTGGCAGGTTCTGGTCGAGTTAGAACTATTTGTTAACAATGGTTTAGCGGGATGCTGTTGTTTTTTTGGTAATTTTCACTGGTCTTTCCTGGGTGAGCTTTGTTTTTTTGCAACGCCGGTCTTATATTGCTTTCAGCGATCGGCGGAATATACCGTCGGCACATAAATGTCCGGACAGACGGCGCTGCCGCGAAGTCAACAGGACAAAATCAACTGACTTGAAAGGATCTGCAATGAACAAGAAGCTCATCGCACTCGCACTGGCCGCCCTGCCTGCCGCCGCCATGGCGGACGTCACCATCTACGGCACCATCGCGGCCGGCGTCGAATCCCTGAAAACCTACAACGCCAACACCACGTCGTTCGGCGGCGCGCTGCAGGCCGGCGGCCTGCAATCCCGCACCGAGATCAATGACTGGGTCTCCTACATCGGCTTCAAGGGCAATGAGGACCTGGGCAGCGGCCTGAAGGCGATCTGGCAGGTGGAAAGCCGCCTGAACATGGACGGCAGCAACAGCACCGGCTTCGGCACCCGCGACAGCTTCATCGGCCTGGCCGGCGACAGCTGGGGCAAGGTGCGCGTCGGCAAACTGTCCGACTACGCGAACTCCGACATGGAGCAGGTTGACCCGGGCCATTACTCCAACAATGGCGGCGCGACATTCGGCGGCGCGCCCAGCGTGGGCGGCCTGGCGATGTTCACCCGCGTGGACGGTCGCCACAACAACGCCGTCCGCTACGACGGCCCCGAGTTCTACGGCTTCAACATCTCCGTGCTGTACGCGGCGGACGAGGCTCGCAAGAACGTAGCCGGCATCGTGACCAACGGCCAGTTCTCCAACATCGGCCTGAGCTATGAAAACTCCGGCTTCTTCGGCAAGTACAACTTCGGCAGCTGGGGTTCCCCGAGCGAGCTGGCCTCGCTGAAGGACTGGCACCGCTTCGAGGGCGGCTATAACGCCAACAACATCTACGTAGCCTTGGGCTTCCAGCAAGTGCGCGGCTATGTAGGCATCAACTCGGCGGGCGGCGTGGCTACCAGCATTACCGACAATGGCGGGCTGCTGTACAACGGCAACGCCGCGAGCGCGAACTTGGCTGGCCTGGTTGCGCAGAATCCGGGGCTGGTGAATTCCAAGACGGTGCAACTGGGGCGCACGCGTGAAATCGCGCTGACCGGCGGCTACACCTTCGGCGCCTTCACTCCGTACCTCAGCTATGCCAAGGGTTACAATGTCAACTTGGCGAACTTCGGCGACGTGAGCAACTCCGGCTACGACCAATGGGTGCTGGGCCTTGATTACGCGGTGTCCAAGCGCACCGACGTCTACACCTCCTACGGCCACGTCAACTGGAAGCTGCAAGGCGCGCAAAACGAAAGCTCCTTCGGCCTCGGCCTGATTCACCACTTCTGATCCGGCGCTTCGCCTATCGAAAAGGGACTGCCTCGGCAGTCCCTTTTTCATGGCAATATGGCGTTTGCCCCACCCGATTCGGATGCCGCGGCAGGCCTGGCGGGATTCGCGGCGGAGGCGCGGCCGGATTTTGCATATAATATCGTCACAGCCTGCGCCTGATCGTGACCACAACGTCAAAACTGGATCGATTTCGCCTATGGAAGCTTCGGCAGGGATTTCCGGCCTGGGTAGGGCCCTGGTTCAGCACAATATGCTGCTGCAGCAGGACGCGGACGCCATCATGCGCCAGGCGGGCGCTTCGCATATCACTTTTGTCGAGCAACTGATACTCAGCAAGAAAATGAGCGCGCGGGACATCGCGGTATTCGCGTCGCGGGTTTTCGGCTACCCCTTGCTGGACATGAGCTCTCTGGATACCGAACAGCTGCCCAAGGGGCTGATCGACGACGAGTTGATCGCCAGCCGGCGCCTGCTGCCGCTGCTCAAGCGCGGCAACAAGCTCTATATCGGCACTTCCGACCCCACCCAGACTTCCGCTTATCACGCGATCACCTTCAAGACCGGTCTGACGGTGGAAATCGTCGTGGTCGAGGATGACAAGCTGTCCAAGACGCTGGGACGCTATCAGGACAATTCCACCTCGGCGCTGAAGGAGCTGGAAAACGAGGATTTCGGCGACCTGGAGTTCGCCGATCCGGACGCCCAGGTAGACAGCGGTCCCCAGGTGGAGGTGGACGACGCGCCGGTGGTCAAATTCATCCACAAGATGCTGCTGGACGCCATTGCCGGCAGCGCGTCGGACATCCACTTCGAACCGTATGAAAAGTATTACCGCATACGCTACCGGATAGACGGCGAGTTGAAGGAGGTGGCGCAGCCGCCGCTGATCCTGAAGGAAAAGATCGCCTCGCGCATCAAGGTGATTTCCAAGCTCGACATTTCGGAAAAGCGTCTGCCGCAGGATGGCCGCCTCAAGCTGGTGATCTCCAAGAGCCGCGCCATCGATTTCCGCGTCAGCACGCTGCCGACGCTGTATGGCGAAAAGATCGTGATGCGGATACTGGATTCGTCGGCGGCGACGCTGGACATCGAGCAGCTGGGCTTCGAGCCGGAACAAAAACAGCTGCTGATGACGACGATAGCGCGTCCCTACGGCATGGTGCTGGTGACCGGGCCGACCGGCAGCGGCAAAACGGTGTCGCTGTATACTTTCCTTAACCTTTTGAACCGGCCGGACACCAATATTTCCACCGCGGAGGACCCGGTGGAGATCAACCTGCCCGGCATCAACCAGGTCAACGTCAACGAGCGGGCGGGCCTGACTTTCGCTTCGGCGCTGAAGGCTTTCCTGCGGCAGGACCCGGATGTGATCATGGTGGGCGAGATCCGCGACTTTGAAACCGCCGACATCGCGATCAAGGCGGCGCAGACCGGCCATATGGTATTTTCCACCCTGCACACCAATAATGCGCCGGCGACGCTGACCCGGATGCTGAACATGGGGGTGGCGCCGTTCAATATCGCCAGCTCGGTGCTGCTGATCATGGCGCAGCGGCTGGCGCGCCGCCTGTGCAGCCATTGCAAGAAGCCGGTCGACATTCCGGAGGAGGCGCTGCTGCGCGCCGGCTTTCGCAAGGAAGACCTGGACGGCAGCTGGCAGCCCTATGGCCCGGTCGGCTGCGAGGAGTGCCGCAATACCGGCTATCGCGGGCGCACCGGCATTTACGAGGTGATGCCGATCACCGACGCGATGACGCGGCTGATCATGAAAAACGGCACCGCGGTCGATATTTCCGACCTGGCCCTGCAGGAGGGCATGGTTGATTTGCGCCACGCCGGCTTGCTCAAGGTCAAGCGCGGGGTGACCTCGCTGGCGGAAATCGAAGCGGTGACCAACGACTGAGCGCGTACGGTCTTCAAGCGCGGATGGCATGCAGACAGGGAAGGTTGGATCGATGGCGACGACAGCTGCGAAAAAGACGAATCCCGGCTACATCTGGGAATGGGAAGGGAAAGACCGGGCCGGCAAGGCGATACGCGGAGAATTGCGCGCCGAGTCGGAAACCGTGGCCAAGACTCAATTGCGGCGCCAAGGCATCAACGTATCCAAAATCCGCAAGCGCCGCACCGGCTTCGGCAAGCGGATCACCGAAAAGGACATTGCGTTGTTCACGCGCCAACTGTCGACGATGATGCGGGCGGGGGTGCCGCTGCTGCAGGCTTTCGACATCGCGGCGAAAGGCCACAGCAATCCGGCGGTGACGCGGATGCTGCTGGAGGTGCGCGCCGACGTGGAAACCGGGCTGTCGCTGGCCGAGGCCTTCCGCAAGCGCCCGCTGTATTTCGACAAGCTGTTCTGCAACATCATCGCCGCCGGCGAAACCGGCGGCGTGCTGGACACGCTGCTGGACAAGCTCGCCACCTACAAGGAAAAGGTGATGGCGATCAAGGCCAAGATCAAGTCGGCGATGATCTACCCGTCGGCCATCGTCGGCACCGCTTTCATCATCACCGCGGTGATCATGATCTACGTGATCCCGGCCTTCAAGGACCTGTTCTCCAGCTTCGGCGCCAATCTGCCGGCGCCGACGCTGTTCGTGATCTGGCTGTCCGATCAGTTCGTCCATTTCTGGTGGCTGATCTTCGGCACGATTTTCGGCGGCCTGTTCGCCTTCTTTTACGCGTTCAAACGCACCCCCAAGATGCAGGAGCAGATGGACCGCATCCTGCTGCGGCTGCCGGTGATAGGCGACATCATCCGCAAGGCCACCATCGCGCGCTGGGCGCGCACGCTGTCCACGCTGTTTTCCGCCGGCGTGCCGCTGGTGGAGGCGCTGGATTCGGTGGGCGGCGCCGCCGGCAACCAGGTGTACGCCGAGGCCACGCGCCGGATCCAGGCTGATGTCAGCACCGGCTCCAGTCTCAACTATTCGATGCAGCGCACCGATCTGTTCCCCAATATGGTGCTACAGATGACCTCGATAGGCGAGGAGTCCGGCTCGCTGGACCAGATGCTGGACAAGGTGGCCGACTTTTACGAAGAAGAAGTGGATAATGCGGTGGCCGCGCTGTCCAGCCTGCTGGAGCCGGCCATCATGGTGATACTGGGGGTATTGATCGGCGGTCTGGTGATCGCGATGTACATGCCTATTTTCAAAATGGGTCAGGTGGTGGGTTGATGCTGGAGGATATTACGTGGTTGCTGGCCACGCATCCGGGTTGTCTGACGGGCGTGGCGCTGGTGTTGGGCTTATTGGTGGGCAGCTTTCTCAATGTGGTGATCCACCGGCTGCCGCAGATGCTGGATGGCGAGTTTTTGGCGGACAGCGTCGAATACCTGGCGGAAAACCGCCGCTTTCCCGAATTGCGGCTGGCGGCGCAGGGCGCGGCGGCGGCGATGGAGGGCGAGGCGGGCTGCAATCTGTGGCGGCCCGGCTCGCATTGTCCGGCTTGCGGCGCGCCGGTGCGGCCCTGGCAGAACGTGCCGCTGCTGAGCTTTGTTTTGCTGCGCGGCCGTTGCCGCGCTTGCGGCGTCGCGATCAGCCTGCGCTACCCGCTGGTGGAGGCATTGTGCGCGGCGATGTTCGGTTTTCTGGCCTGGACGCTGGGCTGGGGCTGGCCGCTGGCCGGCGCTTTGGCGCTGACGGCTTGCCTGCTGGCCTTGGCTTTCATCGATCTGGACACCAAGCTGCTGCCGGATAGCCTGACTCTGCCGCTGCTGTGGGGCGGCTTGCTTTTCAACCTGCACACCGGCTTGGTGCCGCTGAGCGATGCGATATGGGGCGCGGCATTCGGCTATCTGTCGCTGTGGCTGGTGTTCCATGGCTTCCGGCTGCTGACCGGCAAGAATGGCTTCGGCTACGGTGACTTCAAGCTGCTGGCGGCGCTGGGGGCCTGGCTGGGATGGGGCATGCTGCCGCTGATCGTGCTGCTGTCGTCGCTGGTGGGCGCGGTGTGCGGGCTGGCGATGCGCTGCGCCTCGCGGATCGGCCCCGGTCAGGAAATCCCGTTTGGCCCCTATCTCGCCGCCGCCGGCTGGATCGCGCTGGTGTGGGGGCCGCAAATCGTAAATGGATATTTGACATGGCTATCCCGGTAGTCGGTTTGACCGGCGGCATAGGCTCAGGCAAGAGCGCCGCGGCCGACAGGTTTGCCGAGCTGGGCGTGCCGGTGGTGGATACCGACCGCATCGCGCATCAGCTGACCGGCCCGCAAGGCGCGGCGATGGCGGCGATCGCGCGCGAATTCGGCGCCGCGGCGCTGACGGCGGACGGCGCGCTGGACCGGGCGGCGATGCGCGAATTGGCCTTCGCCGATCCGGCTTGCCGGCGCCGGCTGGAGGCGATCCTCCATCCCGCCATCCATGAGGAAAGCCTGCGGCAGCTGGCGGCGGCGCGCGGCGATTACGCGCTGCTGGTGGTGCCGCTGCTGTTCGAGAGCGAGCGCTACACGCCCTTGCTGGCGCGCAGCCTGGTGGTGGATTGTCGCGAGGAGATCCAGTTGGAAAGGGTGATGCGGCGCAGCGGCCTGGAGGAAAGCGCGGTGCGCGCGATCATGGCCGCGCAGCTGCCGCGGGAGCGTCGGCGCCAGTTGGCCGACGATATCATCGACAACAATGGCGGCTTGGCAGAATTGAGGCTTCAAGTTGATGCCAAACACAGTTATTATCTGGCAAATCTTGTCAATGCATTGTTATAGGCTTGCTGCAAGCCTTGGAGAAGGGCAGATCTGCCGTGATCAGTTTTGAATTTCCTGTCACCGAGCGCACCCGTATTCTGCTTCGCCTGGAATACCTGTATGGGCGGCTGTCCTACTTCGTCGGCAAGGATGACCCTTACGATCACCACGCCGCGCTGCTGGTGTTGTTCGAGCTGATGGAGACCGCCTCGCGCGCCGATCTCAAAGCGGATCTGCTGCAGGAGCTGGAGCGGCAGAAGCAGGTGCTGGAGGCGCTGCGCGAGAATCCCAACGTGGCCGAGGAGACGCTGGAAGGCGTGCTGGAGGAAATCGAACGGGCGTCGGGCAAGCTGCTGGCATTGACAGGGAAATTCGGCCAGAACCTGCGCGAGAACGAATGGCTGATGGCCATCAAGCAGCGCGCCGGCATTCCCGGCGGCACCTGCCAGTTCGACCTGCCGTCCTATCACCTGTGGCAGCAGCGCTCGGCGGAGACGCGCCGCCAGGACCTGCTGCGCTGGGCGGCGCCGCTGATGCCCACCGCCGACGCGTCGGACATCCTGCTGCGGCTGTTGCGCGACAGCGGCAAGACCCATCATTACGTCGCGCGCAAGGGCGCGTTCCAGCAGATGTCGGGCGGCAAGGTGGTGCAGCTGATCCGCGTCGCCTACGATGACAATCTCGAATTGCTGCCCGAGCTGTCGGCCAACAAATACGCGCTCAACATCCGCTTCATCAACGCGGTCACCGGCGAAGCCCGGCCGCGCCAGATCGAGCAGGATGTCGAGTTTTACCTCACCAATTGCAAATTCTGAGTTTCATGTCCGATTCCGTCCGCATCGTCGCCTGTCCCACCTGCCGCGCGGAAGTGCGCTGGGAGCCGCAAAGCCGCTACCGTCCGTTCTGCAGCGAGCGCTGCCGTCTGATCGACCTGGGGCAATGGGCCAGCGAGTCGTACAAGGTGCCGGCCGAGGAAGAGTCGCCGTCAGGCGACGCCCTGCCGCCGGCGCATTGAGCCGCGCCCGTCAGACGATAAAAAAACCGCCGGCAGAGACCGGCGGTTTTCATTTGGGGCGGCGCGCTCAGGCGCGGGCGGCCAGCGCGGCGCCGGAGGCGAAGTAGTGCTTGACGCCGCTGAAGATGGCGTTGGCCATCTGCTGCTGGAATTCGGCGGTCAGCAAGCGCTGTTCTTCGTCCGGATTGGAGATGAAGGCGGTTTCCACCAGGATGGACGGAATGTCCGGCGCTTTCAGCACCGCGAAGCCGGCTTGTTCCACCGCGTTCTTGTGCAGCTTGTTGAGGCCTCCCAGCTGGCCCAGCACCGTCTTGCCCAGTTTCAGGCTGTCGTTGATGGTGGCGGTCTGGGTCAGGTCCAGCAAGGTGTGGGCCAGGTATTTGTCCTTGCTGCCTATCTTGACGCCGCCGATCAGGTCGGAGTCGTTCTGCGTCTGCGCCAGCGCCTTGGCGAAGGCGCTGGTGGCGCCCTTTTCCGACAGCGCGAACACCGACGAGCCGCGGGCGGCGCGGTTGGGCGCGGCGTCGGCGTGGATGGAGACGAACAGGTCGGCGTTGAGCTTGCGCGCTTTTGCCACCCGCACGCCCAGCGGGATGAAGACGTCGTCGCTGCGCGTCATGTAGGCGCGCATATTCGGCTCGGCGTCGATCAGCTGCTTGAGCTGATGACCTATCTTCAACACCACGTCCTTTTCGCGGGTGCCGACCATGCCGATGGCGCCGGGGTCCTCGCCGCCATGGCCGGGGTCCAGCATCACGATGATGGGGCGGCCGTTGTTCTTGGCCTTGGGCTTCACTTGCGCCGGCGGCTGTTCCAGCTTGCCCTTGTTGTAGTCCTGCAAGAGCGCCAGCAGCGGGTCGTCCTGCTGGCCGCTGGCCGGGTACAGGTCCACCACCAGCCGGTGCTGGTATTCGGCGACCGGCGTCAGCGAGAAGGCCTGCGGCTTGACGTCGGTTTTCAGTTCCAGCACCAGCCGCACGGTGTCCTGGTCGAACTGGCCGGCGCGGGCGGTGGCGATATAGGGATCGGCGGCGGCGATCTGGCCGCTGATGTCCTTCAGCACGCCGTTCAGCTGCACGCCTTGCAGATCTATCACCAGCCGGCTGGGATTGGCCAGCGTGAACTGCTTGTACTGGATGGCGGCGCTGGACTCCAGCGTGATGCGGGTGTAAGTGGAGGAGGGCCAGATGCGCAGGGCGACGATCTGGCTGCCGGCAGCGAAACCATTGCGGCTGACGGCGAGCAAAAAGGTGGCGGCGGCTGCGCCTAGCAGCGCGCGGCGCTTGGGGTCGAAAGTCGATTGAGGCATGACTGTCCGGTTTGAGTCTGGGCTTTGAAATGATAAGTGCGACCCTCGCCGGCTACGGCAAGTTCCAGCACGATGTCGGCGGGCGGCAGCAGGTCGCCGGCCTTGTCCGGCCATTCCACCAGGCACAGGCTGTCCTGGCCGAAGTATTCGCTGAAGCCGGCGTCGTTCCACTCTTCCGGATCGGCGAAGCGGTACAGATCGAAATGGTGGACACTATATTCGTTAAGGGCGTAGCTTTCCACCAGGGTATAGGTGGGACTTTTCACCTTGCCGGCATGCCCCAGCGCGCGCAGCAGGCCGCGGGTGAAGGTGGTCTTGCCGGCGCCCAGGTCGCCGTGCAGCTGCACGGTCAGGCCGGGGGCGGCGGCGGCGGCGAAGGCCGCGCCCAGCGCCAGGGTCGCGCCCTCGTCCGGCAAGCTGCCGCTGTGAACGCTGGTATCATCCATCGCCATGACTGAGAATCCTCCTCAAAAACCGGATTATCCCGAATTGTCGCGCCAAATCAAAGCCTGGGCCGTCGAGGCCGGCTTCGCCGAGGCGCGCATCACTCGCGCCAGCCTGCCGGCCGAGGCCGAGCAGCGGCTGGCGGCTTGGCTGGCGGCGGGCTTCCATGGCGAGATGGAGTATATGGAACGCCATGGCGCGCTGCGCCTGCGCCCCGCCGAGCTGGTGCCGGGCACGCTGTCGGTGATCTCGCTGCGGATGAACTATTGGCCGGCGGCGCGGGCGGCCGAGCAAGTGCTGGCCGACCCGTCGCGCGCCTACCTGTCGCGCTACGCGCTGGGCCGCGACTACCACAAGGTGCTGCGCAACCGGCTGCAGAAGCTGGCTGAACGCATCGAAGCCGCCGCCGGCGCTTTCGGCTACCGGGTGTTCACCGACAGCGCGCCGCTGGCCGAGGTGGCGCTGGCGTCGCAGGCCGGCCTTGGCTGGCGCGGCAAGCATACCTTGCTGCTGACCAAGCGCCAGGGCTCGCTGTTCTTCCTGGGGGAAATCCTCACCGATCTGCCGCTGCCGGCCGACGACGCCGAGGACGGCCACTGCGGCCGCTGCCGCAAGTGCCTGGACGTCTGTCCCACCGGCGCCATCGTCGAGCCGTACTCAGTGGATGCCCGCCGCTGCATTTCCTACCTGACTATAGAATTGAAGGCCGCGATTCCCCAGGCATTGCGCCCTTTGATTGGTAACCGAGTGTACGGCTGCGACGACTGTCAGCTGTTCTGTCCATGGAACCGTTTCGCGGTGCAGACGGCGGAAACCGATTTTGCGGTGCGTCATGGTTTGGACGACGTGAGTCTGGTAGAACTGTTCGGCTGGAGCGCGGACGATTTTCGCGAGCGGATGGCGGGCAGTCCCATTTACCGCATCGGCTATCACAAATGGCTGTCCAATCTGGCGGTGGGGCTGGGCAATGCGCCCAGCTCTGCGGAAGTGATCGCCGCCTTGCGGCGGCGGCTGGACTTTCCCGACGAGCTGGTGGCCGAACCGGTGCGCTGGGCGCTGGCCCGGCACGGCGAGTCCTGTTGACTCAGCCGCGCGACGGCGCGATCACCAGCGACTCGCCTTCCAACACCACCTTGTCGCCCACCAGGCACTGGGTGGCCAGCTTGACCCGCTTCTTTTCCGGAAACAGCTCCACCACGCTGACCCGGGTGGTGACGGTTTCGCCTATGCGCACCGGGGACTTGAAGCGGGTGGATTGCGACAGGTAGATGGTGCCGTAGCCGGGCAGCTGGGTGCCGATCACGCCGGAGATCAGGCTGGCGGTCAGCATGCCGTGGACGATGCGGGTTTCGAACTTGGTGGCGGCGGCGTAAACCTGGTTCAGGTGCACAGGGTTGTTGTCGCCGCTGACGGCGGAGAACAGCAGCACGTCGGCTTCGGTGAGGGTTCTGCCGGCTTCGGCGCTGTCGCCGACGGCGATGTCTTCGAAATAGACGGTCATGAGGACTCCCGCTGGTTATGACAGGGAAATGCTGCGGTGCATTGTGACAGCTTCCGCCTGAAATGCAAACCACCGGCAAATGGCGTACTATCGACGCCGAGTTGCATTTTCACCACGCGCCATGCGCTGGCGCACAAACCAAACGCTCGTTTGAATTTTGCTTGGGGCATAATCAGGCTCAGCTGGCCGTCGTTGCCTTCCGCGTTCGATTAACCCACAGATGTTTGCTGGAGGAATATGAAAGTTCTAGTCGCAGTGAAGCGCGTTGTCGATTACAACGTGAAAGTCCGCGTCAAAGCCGACGGCAGTGACGTAGACATCGCCAACGTCAAGATGTCGATGAACCCGTTCGACGAAATCGCCGTGGAAGAGGCTGTGCGTCTGAAGGAAGCCGGCAAGGTCAGCGAGATCGTCGTCGTTTCGATGGGCGTCAAGCAGTGCGAGGAAACCCTGCGCACCGCGCTGGCGATGGGAGCCGACCGCGCCATTCTGGTGGAAACCGACACCGAACTGCAGCCGCTGGCGGTGGCCAAGCTGCTGAAGGCGGTGGCCGACAAAGAACAGCCGCAACTGGTGATTCTGGGCAAGCAAGCGATCGACGACGACGCCAACCAGACCGGCCAGATGACTGCCGCGCTGTTGGGCTGGGCGCAAGGCACTTTCGCCTCCAAGGTGGACGTGGCGGCCGAAACCGTCGAAGTGATCCGCGAGATCGACGGCGGCCTGGAAACCGTCAAGCTGCGCCTGCCGGCGGTGGTCACCGCCGACCTGCGCCTGAACGAGCCGCGCTTCATCAAGTTGCCCAACATCATGGCCGCCAAGAAAAAGCCGCTGGACAAGACCACGCCGGCCGATCTGGGCGTCGACGCCGCTCCGCGCCTGAAGACGCTGAAAGTGGCCGAGCCGGCCAAGCGTTCCGCCGGCATCAAGGTGGCCAACGCCGCCGAACTGGTCGCCAAACTCAAGAACGAAGCAAAGGTGCTGTAAGACATGGCTATTCTCGTTATCGCTGAACACGACAACCAGAGCCTGAAAGCAGGCACCCTGAACACCATCACCGCCGCCGCCAAGCTCGGCGAAGTGCACGTGCTGGTGGCCGGCCACAACGCCGCCGCCGCCGCCGACGCCGCCAAGAGCGTGGCCGGCGTGGCAAAGGTGCTGCTGGCCGACGCCGCCCACTACGCGCACGGCCTGGCCGAAAGCCTGTCCGCGCTGGCGGTGGACCTGGCCAAGGGCTACAGCCACGTGCTGGCCCCGGCTTCGTCCTTCGGCAAGAACCTGCTGCCGCGCGTCGCCGCGCTGCTGGATGTCGCCCAGATTTCCGAAATCGTCGCCATCGAATCGGCCGACACCTTCGTGCGCCCGATCTACGCCGGCAACGTGCTGGCCACCGTGCAGTCGGCTGACGCCATCAAGGTGATCACCGTGCGCACCACGGCCTTCGACGCCGCCGGCCAGGGTGGCTCCGCCGCCGTGGAAAGCATCGCCGCCGCGGCCGACGGCCAGCTGTCCGCCTTCGTCGGCCAGGAACTGACCAAGTCCGACCGCCCGGAGCTGGGCTCGGCCAAGGTCATTGTCTCCGGCGGCCGCGCGCTGGGCTCGGAGGAGCAGTTCAAGGCGGTGATCGAGCCGCTGGCCGACAAGCTGTCCGCCGCCGTCGGCGCCTCCCGCGCCGCTGTCGATGCCGGCTACGCGCCGAACGACTACCAGGTCGGCCAAACCGGCAAGGTGGTGGCGCCGCAACTGTACTTCGCGGTCGGCATTTCCGGCGCGATCCAGCACCTGGCCGGCATGAAGGACTCCAAGGTGATCGTCGCGATCAACAAGGACGAAGAGGCCCCGATCTTCCAGGTGGCCGATTACGGCATCGTCGGCGACCTGTTCACGGTGGTGCCGGAGCTGATCGCCGAGCTGTCGAAATAATCGGCAGCCGGGGGCGCGGCCGCAAGCGCCCCCGACCGAGCAGGCAGCATAGCCGCCGGAACCCACAACAGCAGCCGGCGCCCAATCAGGGAGCGCCGGCTTTTTCACGGCCCGGTCTAGTCGGGCCAACGCGAGAAAACAGAGGAGAGGGCGATGATTTACCAAGCACCCGTCAAGGACATGCGTTTCGTACTGAACGAGCTGGCCGAGCTGCCGGCGATCTGCGGCCTGCCGGGCTACGGCGAATGCTCGGTGGAGCTGGTGGACGCCGTGCTGGAGGAAGGGGCCAAGTTCGCCGAGGGCGTGCTGGCGCCGATCAACAAGCAGGGCGACCAGGGCGCCAAGTGGCGCGACGGCGACGTGACCGCCGCGCCGGGCTTCAAGGACGCTTGGCAGCAATATGTCGAATCCGGCTGGGTGGGCCTGCGCGCGCCGGAGGAGTTCGGCGGCCAGGGCATGCCGGCGCTGGTGGCGGCCGCGGTGGAGGAAATGTGGTGCGCGTCCAACCTGGCGTTTTCGCTGGCGCCGCTGTTGACGCTGGGCGCGGTGGAGGCCATCCATCACCACGCCTCCGATGAACTGAAACAGATCTACCTGCCGATGATGGCCGGCGGCCAGTGGACCGGCACCATGAACCTGACCGAACCGCAAGCCGGCTCCGACCTGGCCCAGGTGCGTTCGCGCGCCGTGCCGGCGGCGGACGGCAGCTACCGCGTGAGCGGCCAGAAGATCTTCATCACCTGGGGTGAGCACGACATGGCCGAGAACATCGTCCATCTGGTGCTGGCGCGCCTGCCGGACGCGCCGGCCGGGGTGAAGGGCATCTCGCTGTTCATCGTGCCCAAGTTCCTGGTGAACGCCGACGGCTCGCTCGGCGCGCGCAACGACGTGCGCTGCGTGTCGCTGGAGCACAAGCTGGGCATCCATGGCAGCCCGACCGCTGTGATGAGCTTCGGCGACAACGACGGCGCGGTCGGCTACCTGGTGGGCGAGCCCAACAAGGGCCTCAACTACATGTTCACCATGATGAACCACGCCCGGCTGGGCGTGGGCATCGAGGGCATGGCGGTGTCGGAGCGCGCCTATCAGAAAGCGGTGGAGTACGCGCGCGATCGGGTGCAGAGCCGCGCCGTCGGCTCGCCGGACCCGGCCGGCGTGCCCATCATCCAGCACCCGGACGTGCGCCGCATGCTGATGACCATGCGCGCCCAGATCGAGGCGCAGCGCGCGCTGACCTTCTATACCGCCGCCGCGCTGGACCGCGCCGGCCGCCACCCGGCGCCGGGCGAAGCCGCGCGCAACCAGGCGCTGCTGAATTTCCTGATTCCCATCGTCAAGGGCTGGAATACCGAGCAGGCCAACGAGATCACCAGCCTGGCCATCCAGGTGCACGGCGGCATGGGCTTCATCGAGGAAACCGGCGTCGCCCAGTACTATCGCGACGCCCGCATCACCGCCATTTACGAAGGCACCACCGGCATCCAGGCGCTGGACCTGATCGGCCGCAAGACGGCTGCCGATCACGGCGTCGCCGCGCGCGCGCTGCTGGGCGAGGCGCATGCCACGGTCGCCAAGCTGCAGGCGGCGGGGTTCGCCAGCATCGCTGCCAATCTTGAAGCGGCCAGCGCCGACGCCGAGCGCTGCGTGGCCTTCATCCTGGAGACCTTCGGCAGCCAGCCGCAGCTGGCGGCCGCCGGCTCGGTGCCGTTCCTGAAGCTGATGGGCATCGTTCTGGGCGGCTGGCAGCTGGGCCGCGCCGCATTGATCGCCAAGGACAAATTGCAGGAGGCCGACGCCGACGTCGAATTCCTCAATGCCAAGATCGTCACCGCGCGCTTCTTCGCCGAGCATCTGCTGCCGCAGGTATCCGGTTTGGCCGCCGCCATCCTGCATGGCGCGGACAGCGCGCTGGCGCTGGATGACAGCCAGTTCTGAGCGGAAAAAAACCAGAGACGGCGCCACGGCCTTGCCGTGGCGTTTTTTTATGCGAAAATGCCAAAAATTTGCTTTTACGTGTCGGTAAATCCATTGGCAATGAGCGTGAAACCAAGAACTGGGTTGTCTGGCTGTAAATATTAACAATGGCTGAATTTCCACTTGTCATCAAATCTGCGAGCCGGCTATTGCAAAAGCACCCTCTTGCTGCTTAATCTAGCAAGCCTGCAGCCACAGCTGTTCAGCATAATTTTTATAACGGGAAGCCGATGGGTTCTGGGGATAAGACAAGATTGGGTCGCAAGCCGGATTTCAGCCGCTGGACGCTGCCTGGCCGGCAATGGCACAAGGGACTGCCGGTCCTGGCCATGGGGCTGGCCGCGTTCTGGCTGGGCCAGCAGCTGACCGCCCTGTTGGCGCCGTCGGCGCAGACCTACCGCACCCTCGCCCCGGCCCAGCCGCAAACCGCGGCGGCCGCCGCCGCGCAGGCGCACTGGTTTGGCGAGGCGCCGCAGCAGCCGGTGGCCGCGCCGCCGCCGATACGCTTGCTGGGCGTGTACGCGCCGACCCGGCCCGGCGTGGAGGGCTTCGCCATCATAGACAGCAACGGCCACAGCCAGCCGCTGTTGCAGGGCAAGCAGACCGCCGACGGCTGGGAGCTGGTGAAGGTCGCGCCTAATGGCGTCACCATCCGCTCCGGCGGCAATGAGCAATTCGTGCCGTTGCAGGCGCGCAGCGGCGGCGCGGTTGCCGGCGACGGCGATGCCGGACAGCCGCTGCCGCCCCCGCAACCCGGCCAGGCGCCGCAGGCCGGTCCCGGCGCCGTGCCGGTGCCTGTCCCCAGCCAGAATTCCGTACCCGATACTCCGCCCCAACCCGCGGTCGATCCTGCCGCGATGATTCGCCAATAAGAGAGTGCAATGCGAATTTCCAAACTCGTCGCCACCCTGGCCCTGGCATATAGCTGCCAACTGCTGGCAGCCCCGCAGAACGACACGGTCATGCTCAATTTCGTCAACGCCGACATCGAGACCGTGGTCAAGGCGATAGGCGAGATCAGCGGCAAGAATTTCATCATCGACCCGCGCGTCAAGGGCACGGTCAACATCGTCTCCAGCCGGCCGGTGCCGCGCGCGATGTCCTACCAGGTGCTGCTGTCGTCGCTGCGGCTGCAGGGCTTCGCCGCTGTGGAGGGCAACGGCGTGGTCAAGATCGTGCCGGAGGCCGACGCCAAGCTGCATGCCAAGGCGAGCCGCGGCATTCCGCGCGGCGACGGCGACCGGCTGATCACCAAGGTGTTCGCGTTGAAGAACAGCAACGCCAACCAGCTGGTGCCGGTGATCCGCCCCATCGTCTCGCCCAACAACACCGTGGCGGCCTATCCGCAATCCAACGCGCTGATCGTCACCGACTACGCGGACAACATCCAGCGCATCGAATCCATCATCGAATCGGTGGAGTCCGCCGCCGCCGGCGACACCGTGGTGCTGCCGGTGCTGTTCGGCTCGGCGGTGGAGTTGTCCAACACCCTGAACAAGCTGATGCAGGAAGGCGGCGCCGACGGCGGCAAGACCACCATCCTGGCCGACCCGCGCGCCAATGTGCTGATGGTGCGCGCCGACACCCCGGGCAAAATAGGCAAGATCAAGAGCCTGCTGAAAATGCTGGATCAACCTAGCCAGGCCGGCTCCAACGTCCGGGTGGTGTACCTGAAGAACGCCGAGGCCGGCAAGGTGGCGCAGACGCTGCGCGCGCTGCTGACCGGCGATCCGGGCCCGCTGCAGGGCCGCACCGCGGTCACCACCAACGGCGGCAGCTCGGCCGGCAGCAGCGCGCTGAGCGGCAACACTTCCAGCTCCGGCTTGGGCAGCAGCGCCAGCAATAATGCGGTAGGCGGCGCGCCGGCCAACGCCAACGCGCCGGCGGCGGCCAGCCCGCTGGTCAACGACAGCGCCAGCAGCGGCGCCGGCGGCGGCGGCTCGATGATCCAGGCCGACCCCACCAACAACGCGCTGATCCTCAACGTGCCGGACAGCATGTACCAGAACCTGCGCAACGTGATCGACATGCTGGACAAGCGCCGCGCCCAGGTATTGGTCGAAGCGCTGGTGGTCGAGGTGTCGGCCACCCGGGCGATGGAACTAGGCGTGCAGTGGCAGGCGGCCGGCGGCGCGGTGATAGGCGGCACCAACTTCTCCGGCGCGACCACCAGCGGCACCAGCGGCACCTCCATCATCGGCGCCGGCGCGGCGCTGGCCGCCGGCGGCGTCGGCGGACTGGCCACCAGCCTGGCGGGCTCCGGCGGGGTGAACCTGGGCTGGATCCGGCACGGCAATCTGGCCGCGCTGGCCAAGGCGCTGGAAAGCGAGAGCGGCAGCAATGTGGTGGCCAGCCCCTCCTTGCTGGCCACCGACAATGAAAAGGCGCGCATCCTGATCGGCCAGGAAGTGCCGATCCCGATCGGCAACCAGAGCACGCCCAGCAGCAGCACCAGCGGCCAGCCGGTGATAACCACCAGCTACGACCGCAAGACCATAGGCTTCAACCTGGAAATCACGCCGCAGATTTCCGAGGGCGGCAGCATCCGGCTGAAGATCCTGCAGGAAACCGCCAGCCTGGTGGCGTCCAGCCCCAATCTGAACGCCGGGAGCAACGCCGGCCCCACCACCAACCGCCGCGTGCTGGAAACCATCGCCAATGTCGACGACGGCAGCATCCTGGCGATAGGCGGCCTGCTGCAGGACCAGGTGGACGACGCCGAGCAGAAGGTGCCGCTCTTGGGCGACATCCCCTGGCTGGGCGCGCTGTTCCGCTACAGCGCCAAGACCCATAACAAGACCAACCTGATGATATTCCTCAAGCCGACCATCCTGCGCGGCGAGCAGGACGGCCGCGTCATCGCGCAGGATCGCTACCAGTACATCCTGGGAGATCTCAAGCGCGACGGGAAAAAACTGCCGCTGGACTTGGAGTCGGCGATCCAGTCGCTGCCGGAAGGCGGGATCAAGGCCAGCCTGGAGCGGGACGTGAAGGCCGTGCCGAAATGAACAAGCCCACGCTGATGCCGCTGCTGGCCTTCCCCTTCGCCCGCGCCAACGGCGTGATCCTGCTGGACGGCGAAAGCGGCCGCCAGCTGCTGCTGCGCGAAGACGCGCGGCCGGCGGCGTGGGCGGAGGCGCTGCGCCTGCACGGCGGCACGCTGGTGGGGGTGGAGACGCTGACGCAGGCCCAGTTCGAGAAGCGGCTGTCCGAGCACTACGCCAGCCGCGACGGCGCGGCGGCGGAGATGGTGGACGACATCGGCCAGGACATGGACCTCAACCAGATGGTGGAGTCGCTGCCGACGGTGGAGGACCTGCTGGAAAGCGAGGGCGACGCGCCCATCATCCGCATGATCAACGCGCTGCTGACCCAGGCGCTGCGCGACGGCGCGTCCGACATCCACATCGAGGCCTTCGAGGATCGCTCGGTGGTGCGCTTCCGTCTGGACGGCACGCTGCGCGACGTGGTCAGCCCGCACCGCGCGCTGCACGCGGCGATGGTGTCGCGGATCAAGATCATGTCCGGCATGGACATCGCCGAGAAGCGCATTCCGCAGGACGGCCGCATCTCGCTGCGGCTGGGCGGCCGGCCCGTGGACGTGCGGGTGTCGACGCTGCCGACCAGCCACGGCGAACGGGTGGTGCTGCGTTTGCTGGACAAGGAAAACGCGCGGCTGGACCTGGCCACCCTGGGCATGGCCGCCGACACGCTGGCCTCGGTGGACAAGCTGATCAACCAGCCGCACGGCATCCTGCTGGTCACCGGCCCCACCGGCTCCGGCAAGACCACCACGCTGTACGCGGCCTTGTCGCGGCTGGACGCCAGCCACACCAACATCATGACGGTGGAAGACCCGGTGGAGTACCACCTGGACGGCGTCGGCCAGACCCAGGTCAACCCCAAGATAGACATGAGCTTCGCCAAGGCGCTGCGCGCCATCCTGCGCCAAGACCCGGACGTGGTGATGATAGGCGAGATCCGCGATCTGGAAACCGCGCAGATCGCGGTGCAGGCGTCGCTGACCGGCCACCTGGTGTTGGCCACCTTGCACACCAACGACGCCGCCAGCGCGGTGACCCGCCTCACCGACATGGGGGTGGAGCCCTTCCTGCTGGCTTCCAGCCTGCTGGGCGTGATGGCGCAGCGGCTGGTGCGGCGCGTCTGCCCGCAGTGCAAGGCGCCGCATCCGGTGCCGCTGGAAGACGAGCCGGATGCCATTCATTACCGTCCGGTGGGCTGCCCGGCCTGCGGCAACTCCGGCTACAAGGGGCGCTACGGCGTGTATGAATTGATGCTGGTGGACGACACCATGCAGCGGCTGATCCACGACCGCGCCTCCGAGCAGCGGCTGCGCGACCACGCGCAGCGCCACGGCATGCGCAGCCTGCGCGACGACGGCCTGCGCTGGGTCAAGGCCGGCGAAACCAGCCTGGAAGAAATCCTGCGGGTGACGAGAAGCTGATATGGCCGCCTTCCGATACACCGCCTACGATGCGGCCGGCAAGGAGCAGAATGGCCTGCTGGAGGCCGACTCCGCCCGCGCCGCCCGCGCGCAGCTGCGCGAGCGCGGCCTGCTGCCGGTGGCGGTGGACAGCGTCAACGCCAAGACCGGCAACTCCGGCAGCAATGTGTTGCGCCGCGGCCTGCCGCGCGCCGAGCTGGTGATGCTCACCGAGCAGCTGTCGACGCTGCTCAACGCCGGCCTGACCCTGGAGAAGGCGCTGACCGCGGTGACCGAGCAGGCGGAAAGCCCGCGCGCCCGCACCGTGCTGGCGGCGCTGCGCAGCGACATCCTGGAAGGCAAGAGCTTCGCCCAGGCGCTGTCCGCCGCGCCCGGCGTGTTCTCGCCCTTGTACCGCTCGCTGGTGCAGGCCGGCGAGCAGTCTGGCCACCTCGACATGGTGATGGCGCGGCTGGCGGAATACCTGGATAAGCGGCAGAACACCCAGCAGAAAGTGACGCTGGCGCTCGCCTACCCGGCGGTGGTGACCTTCGTCGCCATCCTGGTGGTGTCCGGCCTGATGACCTATGTGGTGCCGCAGGTGGTCAGCGTGTTCGCGCAGACCAAGCAATCGCTGCCTTTCCTCACCCGCGCGCTGGTGGCGTGCAGCGATTTCCTGCGCCAATGGGGCCTGCTGCTGCTGGCGTCCATCGTCGCGGCGGTGGCGCTGACGGTGCGCGCCTTGCGCGCGCCGCTGCTCAAGCGCCGTTTCCATGCCTGGGTGCTGAGGCTGCCGGTGTTCGGCCGCCTGTTCCGCGCGCTCAACACCGCGCGCATGGCCAGCACCATGTCCATTCTGGTGGGTTCGGGCGTGCCGCTCTTGACCGCGCTGGAGACCGCGCGCGGCCTGATGACCATGCTGCCGATGCAGGACGCGGTGGCCGACGCGATGGCCAAGGTGCGCGAAGGCGTGTCGCTGTCGCGCGCGCTCAACGCCAGCAAGCAGTTCCCGCCGGTGCTGATCCACCTGATTTCCAGCGGCGAGGCCAGCGGCACGCTGTCGCAGATGCTGGACCGCGCCGCGCAGCAGCAGGAACAGGAGGTGGAGCGCAAGCTGGCCACCTTCACCACGCTGATGGAGCCCTTGCTGATCCTGGTGATGGGCGGCATGGTGCTGCTGATCGTGCTGGCGATCATGATGCCCATCATCGACATGAACCAGATGGTGCATTGAGCCGTGCCCATGGCGAAAGACAAGATGCTGGACGCCGACCCGATCCGCAACCGCGAATACCGGAAATTGCTGGACGCGGTGGCGGATAGGGACAAGGCGCGCGCCGCGCTGGCGGCGCGGCGGCCCTTGCCCATCCAGGCCTGGCATCCGGCGCTATGGCTGGCGGTTGCCGCCAGCATCGGCGCCGTGGTTTTTCTTCAGTCGGGAGCGTGGATGGCCTTGCTGGCCGTGACGGCCATCGCGGGCTATCTGTTTGCCGTGTCGGCCTTGCGCGAGTGCATCAGCCTGCGCCGGCGCGTCGACGCGCTGCAGACGCTGCTGCAACAGGCGCTCGATCAGGAAAAATGACTTGCAGGCCGGGAGGATGAGATCCTGCCCGGCTGTTTGACGGATATTCGGAAATTGGAAGCAACCCGGCATGGCCAAGCGCCGCCGGATCAAATGATGGAGAAGCGATGAAACAGTTGAAACGTACCGCCCAGCGCGGTTTCACCCTGATCGAGATCATGGTGGTGATCGTCATCCTCGGCGTGCTGGCCGCGCTGGTGGTGCCCAAGGTGATGAGCCGTCCGGACGAGGCGCGCATCGTCGCCGCCAAGCAGGACATCGGCGCCATCAGTCAGGCGCTGAAGCTGTACCGGCTGGACAATGGCCGCTATCCCAGCTCTGACCAGGGCTTGTCGGCGCTGGTGCAGAAACCGACCGCGGCGCCGGAGCCGAAGAACTGGAAGCCGGGCGGCTACCTGGAGCGCCTGCCGAAAGACCCGTGGGGCAACGCCTACCAGTACGCCAACCCGGGCACGCACGGCGAAATCGACATCTGGAGCTTCGGCGCCGACGGCGAGCCGGGCGGCGAGGGCAACGACGCCGACATCGGCAACTGGGACAGCGGCAAGTAAGCGCGCCTGAGCGAGAACCGGCATGATGCGCCCGCGCCAGCGCGGCTTCACGCTGATCGAGGTGATGGTGGTGATGCTGATCATCGGCGTCCTGGCCACCACCGTGACCCTCAGCCTGCGGCCCGACACCCATCGTCTGCTGAACGACGAGGCCTATCGCTTCGCGCGGGTGCTGGAGCAAGCCGGCGACGCCGCCGAAATGGGCGACACGCTGGCCTTGAGCTGGAACGCCAAGGGCTATGCCTTCAGCCGGCAGGACGACGACGGCAACTGGGTGGCGGCCGGCGACGACCTGCTGGCTGAGCATCCTTGGCCGGACGGCATCCAGGGCGAGGGCGTGCTGTTGGACGGCAAGCCCTGGCCGGCGGGCAGGCCCCTGCTGTTGTGGCAGGACGGCCGGGCGGCGACGCTGGCGCTCAGGCTGGGCGGCGCGGGCCGGCGCTTGACGATATTGCAGTCGCCGCTGGGCCGGGTGACGGTGGCGGACGGCTCATGAGGCGGCAGCAAGGTTTCACTCTGTTCGAAGTGCTGGTGGCGCTGGCCATCATCGCGGTGGCGCTGGGAGCGTTGCTGCGCGCCACCGGCCTCGCCGCCGACAACGCCGAAGGCATGGAGCGGCGGATGCAGGCCAATTGGGAGGCGCAGAACCAGATCGCCGCGCTGCAGGCGCTGCGGCAGTTCCCCGAACCCGGGCAGCAGGCCGGCGAGAGCAAGGAGGACGGCATCGCCTGGCGCTGGGAGCGCGATATCACGCCGACTCCCAATCCCAATTTCCGCAAGGTGGTGGTGCGCATCCTGGCGCCGGGCAGCGGCCACTACGTGCTGGCCGAAGTCACCGGCTACCTGCACCAGACGGCCGGGAGCGGCGGTTGAGCGCGCGCGGGCAGGGCGGCATGACGCTGCTGGAAATCCTGGTGGCGATGAGCCTGCTGGCCATCTTGTCGGTGATGGGTTACAAGGCGTTCGGCTCGCTGTTGATCGCGCGCGAGCGGCTGATGCAGACCGGCGAACAATGGGTGGACGCGGCGCGCGCCTTCCGCCGGCTGGAGAGCGACCTGAGCGGCCAGCAGCCGCAGCCCAGCGCCGGAGACCAGCAGCAGGGGCTGGCGCTGGGCGCCAGCAGCCTGACGCTGCTGCAGGACGGCAAGGGCCAGTCGCTGGTGCTGGAGTCGGTGTCCGCCCGCTATCTGGGCGGCATGGAGCGCATTTCCTATCACGCCGGCGGCGGCGGCCTCAGCTGGTCTGCCGGCGACGCCGGCGGCGGCGAGCCGATCCGCTACGCGCTGCTGGGGCCGGACATGAAGGTGAGCTGGCGGGTGATGTTGAACGACGGCAGTTGGCAGGACGCCTGGCCGATGGGCGATGCCGCTCAGGGCCGGGTGGCGCGGGCGCTGGAAATGCGGGTGCTGATGCCGGGGCAGCAGCCGGTGCGCCGCATCTGGAGCCTGCCATGAGGCGGCGGCAATCCGGCATGGCGGTGATCATGGCGCTGCTGATCGTGGCGCTGGCCACCACCGCGGCCAGCCTGGTGCTGTGGCAGCAGGGGCTGTGGTGGCACCAGCTGGAAAACGACAAGAGCCGCGCGCAGCTGCGGCTGGTGGCCGACGCCGGCCTGGGTTGGGCGATGGAGATTCTGCGCTTCAACAGCGGGCCGGCCGGCAACGGCGTGGTGGCGCTGTCGCAGCTGTGGGCGCAGCCCTTGCCGCAAACCGAGGCCCAGGGAGTGAAGGTGAGCGGCTCGCTGTCCGACCTGCAAGGCCGCTTCAATCTCAATTCGCTGGTGGCGAACGGCCAGACCAATACCCGCCAGGTGGTGTTCTACAAGCGCCTGCTGGTGACGCTGGGGCTGCCTAGCAAGCTGTCGGAGCCGCTGCTCAAGTCGCTGCGCGGCGGCCGGGAGGACGATGGCCGCCAGCCGGCGGCAGACAGCGGCAACGCGGCCGCGCCGCAGCCCAACCATCCGCTGCTGCGGGTGGAAATGCTGCGCTGGCTGCCCGGCTACACGCCGGAAGTGATGGAGAAGCTGGCGCCGCATGTGGCGGCGCTGCCGCCCGGCGTCAGCCAGATCAACGTCAATACCGCCACCGACATGGTGATGAAGACGCTGCTGCCGGGGATAGGCGACGGCAATCTGCTGGTGCTGTTGAACCAGCGCAAGAGCAATTATTTCAAGGACGCGGCCGACTTCAAGGCCCGCTTGCCGGGCGCGGTGGCCGTCGCCGACACCGACTACGGCGCCGCGTCCAGTTATTTCCAGCTCGACAGCCGCTCCAGCTTCGGCAAGGCGCGCCTGCAGATGCGAGCGATGATTTACAGTAGCCCGAACGCCGTCAAGCTGTTGTGGCGGCAGGACGGCAATGACGGCCGCAGCCAGTCGGCGCGGCCCGGTGGAGAAAAACATGACGACGCTGCGACTCTATCTGCGGGCGGGCTGGCCCGATAGCGAGCCGGGCTTGCCCTGGGCGCTGCTGGGCGCCCGCGGCGAGCTGAGCGCCCAGGGCGACAGCGCGCCGGGAGGCTGGCCCAAGGCCGACCATTGCGAACTGGTGCTGCCGGCCGGCCGCACCCTGTTCGCCGAAGCCAGGCTGCCGGACGCGGTGAAGCAGCCGACGCCGGCGGTGATGGGCTTCGCGCTGGAAGAGGGGCTGGGCAACGATCCGGGCGCCAATCTGTACGCGCCGGGGCCGACGCTGGCCGACGGCCGCCGCCTGGTGGCGGTGACCGAGGCGGCGGCGCTGCGCCGAGCGGTGGCGATGCTGAAAAGCCTGGGCCGCTTGTGCGACCGCATCGTACCGGAGGAGTGCCTGCTGCCGCCGCCGCCGGCCGACGGCTGGAGCGTGACGGCGCTGGCCGACCGCTATCTGGTGCGCGCGGCCTCGCCGTACGCCGCCTGCCTGCCGCGCGGCGGCGCGGCGGTGGAGCAGGCGCTGTTCGCCTCGCTGCTGGCGCTGTCGCCGCCGGCGCGGCTGCAACTGCACGGCGTGGAGCGTCCCGAGGAGCTGCTGAGCCGCCTGCCGGGCTGGCAGGGCGACAGCGCGCGCGGCGCAGCCCACGACTGGAAACAAGGGAAACGCGAGGGCGGCTTCGACTTCGCCCAGGGCGAGCTGGCGGCCAACCGCCGCTGGCGCGACTGGGCGCCGTCGCTGAAGCGGGCCGGCTGGCTGCTGGGCGGCCTGCTGGCGGCGCAATTGCTGCTGACGCTGTGCCAGTCCGGCTGGTACGCCTGGCAGAAGCACAGCTTGTCGCAGCAGATCAAGAGCGCCGCCGCGCCGTGGACCGGCGGCCAGGCGATGCCGGGCAGCAGCGCGCTGCTGATGACGCGCGCGGTCGACAAGCTGCGGCTCAGCCACGGCTTGCCGGCGCGCGACGACATGCTGGAGCTGATGGGCGCGCTGGCCGCGGCCAGCGGCCGCGATCTGCAAGCGCGCTCGCTGGAGTACGAGGCCGGCCGGCTGAAGCTGCAGGTGAACGAGGTGCCGGCGGAAAGCCTGGCGCGCTGGCGCAAAGTGCTGGCGGCGCGCCAGATCATGCTGGATGCGACGAGCAGCCAGCCTGGCAGCAAACAACTGGTGGTGGCGCGGGAGCCGTGATGACAGCCTACAAGCAACAATTTCTCGACTACTGGCAGCAACGCAGCGCGCGCGAGCAGCGCCTGCTGGCGGCGATGGCGCTGGTGCTGGGCGCGGCGCTGCTGTACCTGGCGGTGTGGGAGCCGGCCAGCGCCTCGCTGCAGCGCAACCGCGCGTCGGTGGCGCGGCTGCAGGCCGAGCTGGGCGCGGTGCGCAGCCTGGCCGCCGAGGCCGACAAGCTCAAGCGCCAGCCGGCGCAGACGCCGCTGCCGGCCAAGGAACTGATTCCGCTATTGCAGCAGACCGCCAAGAGCCAGGGCCTGGCGGTCGCCGCGCTGCAGTTCAGCCAGGACGGCGAGTCCGGCGTCGACATGGAAGGCGTGGTGGGGTTCGACGCCTGGGTGCGTTTCGCCGGCGTGTTGGCGGCGCAGCAGCAGGTGCGGGTGGTGAACGTGAAGATGGAGGCGCAGCCGGTGCCGGGCCAGGTCAAGATCAAGGCGCTGCTGGCGCACGCGGGAGCGGCGGCATGAGGCGGCGGATGATCAAGTGGCTGGGGCTGGCTGTCCTGCTGCTGGCCGGCGCGCTGTCGGCGCTGCCGGCCAACCTGCTGGCGGTGCCGGTGGCGCGCTGGAGCGATGGCCGCTGGGGCGTCAGCGACGCCAGGGGCACGGTCTGGAACGGCGGCGCCCAGCTGGTGTACCTGGGGCCGGCCGGCGAAGTGCAGGGCATGAGCCCGCTAGGCTGGCAATGGCAGCCCAAGGCCTTGTTGTCCGGCCTGTTGGTCTGGCATCTGGACAGCGCCGGCCAGCCGGGCTTGCTGCAGCTGGGCTTGGGCAAGCAGGAAGTGCGCGGCCTGGCGCTGTCGATGCCGGTGGCGGCGCTGGCCAATCTGTCCAAAACTTGGCAGGCGGCCAGGCTGGGTGGCGAATTGCAGCTGAACATTCCCCAATTGGCGCGCCAAGGCAAGGAAGTCAGCGGCGCGGTGCAGCTGGCCTGGCGCGGCGCGGCGTCGCCGCTGACCACGGTGCTGCCTTTCGGCAGCTACCAGCTGGACGCCGCCGGCACGCCGCAGGGGCTGAACTTCACGCTGTCCACGCTGGAAGGGCCGCTGATGATCAACGGCCAGGGCAACTGGCCGGCCGGCGGCGCCTTCAGCATGGCGGGCACCGCCGACAGCCCGCCGGAACAGTACGACGCGCTCAAGCCGCTGCTGCTGATGCTGGGCCAGCCGGCGGGCCCCACCAGCGTCAGCTGGCAGGTGAAGCCGGGGATGTGACGGTTTTTTTGCAAAAAATGACGGTTGGCGTATTGTGCGATTGCAATATGCGCGATATTATAGAAAGGTTTATCCAAACGGGACTGGCGCAAGGCGCTCAGTCCCGTTATTCACATAAGAAATTCGAAAATCCCAGGGTGGAAAACGAAACCGGCGCAGCCGGTTTTTGTACAAGCGCCCAGGCAAATGCAACAGGAGCCAGCCAGTGTCAAACACCCCCGCAATCCTTGTCTTGGCTGACGGCACGCTTTTCAAAGGTAGTGCTATCGGTGCCGCTGGCCACACGGTCGGCGAGGTGGTATTCAATACCGCCATCACCGGTTACCAGGAAATCCTCACGGATCCTTCCTATACCAGGCAGATCGTCACTCTGACCTATCCCCATATCGGAAACGTCGGCGCGAATTCGGAAGATACCGAATCCAGCGCCGTTTTTGCATCCGGCCTGATCATCCGCGATCTGCCGCTGCTGCACAGCAACTTCCGCGCCGAAGACTCGCTGTCCGACTACCTGAAAAAGCATAACGTCGTCGCCATCGCCGATATCGACACCCGCCGCCTGACGCGCATCCTGCGCGAGAAGGGCGCGCAAGCCGGCTGCATCATGGCCGGCGACATCGACGAGGCCAAGGCGCTGGAACTGGCCCGCGGTTTCGGCAGCATGGCCGGCCAGGACCTGGCCAAGGTTGTCAGCTGCCGTAAACCGTACGCCTGGACCGAGAAACAATGGCAGCTGGGCGCCGGCTACCAGGTGCAGTCGTCCACCCGTTTCCACGTGGTGGCCTACGACTTCGGCGTCAAGCACAACATCCTGCGCATGCTGGCCGAGCGCGGCTGCCAGCTGACCATCGTGCCGGCCCAGACCCCGGCCAAGGACGTGCTGGCGCTCAATCCGCACGGCGTGTTCCTGTCCAACGGCCCGGGCGATCCGGAACCGTGCGACTACGCGATCGACGCCATCCGCGAAATCCTGGAAACCAAGCTGCCGGTATTCGGCATCTGCCTCGGCCACCAGTTGCTGGGCCTGGCTTCCGGCGCCAAGACCTCCAAGATGAAGTTCGGCCACCACGGCGCCAACCACCCGGTGCAGGACCTGGACTCCGGCCGCGTGATGATCACCAGCCAGAACCACGGCTTCCAGGTCGATGAAACCAGCCTGCCGGCCAATGTCCGCGTCACCCACCGTTCGCTGTTCGACGGCACGGTGCAGGGCATCGCGCTGACCGATCGTCCGGCGTTCTCGTTCCAGGGCCACCCGGAAGCGAGTCCGGGACCGGAGGACGTGGCTTACCTGTTCGACCGTTTCATCGGCGCGATGACCGAGCGCAAGTGATCCGGAGCACAGCATGTTAGGCATTACCGACCTCACCACCTATCTGATCGGCACGCTGATCATCGTCCTGCTGCCGGGGCCGAACATGATGTTCGTGCTGTCGGTGGCGGCGCAGCGCGGCATCCGCGCCGGCTTTTCCGCCGCCGCCGGCGTGATGAGCGGCGACTTCACCCTGATGACGCTGGCCGCCATCGGCGCGGCGGGCTTGCTGCAGGCCAATCCGGCGCTGTTCGCGGTGATCAAGTACCTGGGCGGCGGCTATCTCGCCTGGCTGGGCTTCAATATGGTGAAGGGCGCCATCGTCGGCTGGCGGCGCATGCGGCGCGGCGAGGAAGCGTCGGCGGCGCCGTCGGCGCTGGCCAGCGGCCATCCGTACCGCAAGGCGCTGCTGATCAGCCTGATGAATCCGAAGGCCATCCTGTTCTTCGTGTCCTTCTTCGTCCAGTTCGTCGATCCGGGCTACCCGTACCCGGCGCTGACTTTCGCCGGCCTGGGCCTGATCGTGCAGGTGTGCAGCCTGAGCTACATGACGCTGCTGATCCTGGCCGGCAACCGCCTGGCCGCGGCCTTCCGCCGCCGCCGCAAGCTGTCGGCGGCGCTGGGCGGCTCGGTGGGCGCGGTGTTCGTCGGCTTCGGCGCCAAGCTGGCGGCGGCGGGGCTGGGTTGAGTGTGAGGGCGCCGCGCGGGCTGCCGCGCGGCCAGACCGAATTGATTATTGAAATAGAGTTAAGACCATGCCAAAGCGTACCGACATTAAAAGCATCCTGATCATTGGCGCCGGCCCCATCGTCATCGGCCAGGCCTGCGAATTCGACTATTCCGGCGCCCAGGCGTGCAAGGCCCTGCGCGAGGAGGGCTACAAGGTAGTCCTGGTGAACTCCAACCCGGCCACCATCATGACCGACCCGGACATGGCCGACGTCACCTACATCGAGCCCATCACCTGGAAAGTGGTGGAGAAGATCATCGCCAAGGAGCGTCCGGACGCCATCCTGCCGACCATGGGCGGCCAGACCGCGCTGAACTGCGCGCTGGACCTGGCCAAGCACGGCGTGCTGGAAAAATACAAAGTCGAGCTGATCGGCGCCACCGAAGACGCGATCGATAAGGCCGAAGACCGCGGCCGCTTCAAGGAGGCGATGGCCAAGATCGGCCTGTCCTGCCCGCTGTCCTTCGTCTGCCACACCATGGAAGAGTCGCTGGAAGCGCAGACCAAGGTGGGCTTCCCGACGCTGATCCGCCCGTCCTTCACCATGGGCGGCTCCGGCGGCGGCATCGCCTACAACAAGGAAGAATTCCTGGCGATCTGCGAGCGCGGCTTCGAAGCCTCCCCCACCCATGAATTGCTGATCGAGCAGTCGGTGCTGGGCTGGAAGGAATACGAGATGGAAGTCGTTCGCGACAAGAACGACAACTGCATCATCATCTGTTCGATCGAAAACTTCGACCCGATGGGCGTGCACACCGGCGACTCCATCACCGTGGCCCCGGCGCAGACGCTGACCGACAAGGAATACCAGATCATGCGCAACGCCTCCCTGGCGGTGCTGCGCGAGATCGGCGTGGATACCGGCGGCTCCAATGTGCAGTTCGCCACCAATCCGGCCACCGGCGAGATGATCGTCATCGAGATGAACCCGCGCGTCAGCCGTTCCTCCGCGCTGGCGTCCAAGGCCACCGGCTTCCCGATCGCCAAGATCGCCGCCAAGCTGGCGGTGGGCTTCACGCTGGACGAGCTGAAGAACGACATCACCGGCGGCGCCACCCCGGCTTCGTTCGAGCCGTCGATCGACTACGTGGTCACCAAGATCCCGCGTTTCGCGTTTGAAAAATTCCCACAGGCCGACGACCGCCTGACCACCCAGATGAAGTCGGTGGGCGAAGTGATGGCGATGGGCCGCACGCTGCAGGAATCGATGCAGAAAGCGCTGCGCGGCCTGGAGACCGGCTTGTCCGGCTTCGACCCTGTCACCACCGACGAAGCCGCCATCCGCCACGAGCTGGGCACCCCAGGGCCGGAGCGCATCCTATACGTCGCCGACGCCTTCCGCATCGGCATGAGCCGCGACGACATCCACGCCGTCAGCAAGATCGACCCGTGGTTCCTGGCGCAGATCGAGGACCTGATCGGCGAGGAAAAAGCGCTGGGCGGCCGCAAGATCGAGGAACTGGACTACGCCGAGCTGCGCCGCCTGAAGCGCAAGGGCTTCTCCGACCGCCGCCTGGGCGAATTGTTGGGCTCTGATCAGGCCGCGGTGCGCGCCAAGCGCTGGGCGCTGGGCCTGCATCCGGTGTACAAGCGCGTCGACACCTGCGCGGCGGAGTTCGCCACCAATACCGCCTACATGTACTCCACCTATGAGGAAGAGTGCGAATCCCAGCCCACCGACCGCAAGAAGGTGATGGTGCTGGGCGGCGGACCGAACCGCATCGGCCAGGGCATCGAGTTCGACTACTGCTGCGTGCACGCGGCATTGAGCCTGCGCGAATCCGGCTTCGAGACCATCATGGTCAACTGCAATCCGGAAACCGTGTCCACCGACTATGACACCTCCGACCGCCTGTACTTCGAGCCGCTGACGCTGGAAGACGTGCTGGAGATCTGCCGCATCGAGAAGCCGTTCGGCGTCATCGTCCAGTACGGCGGCCAGACGCCGCTGAAGCTGGCGCGCGCGCTGGAGGCCAACGGCGTGCCCATCATCGGCACCACGCCTGACATGATCGACGCCGCCGAAGACCGCGAGCGCTTCCAGAAGCTGTTGCAGGAGCTGGGCCTGAAGCAGCCGCCGAACCGCACCGCGCGCGCGCCGGCCGAGGCGATGACGCTGGCCGAGGAGATCGGCTACCCGCTGGTGGTGCGTCCGTCTTACGTGCTGGGCGGCCGCGCGATGGAAATCGTCCACGAGCCGGCCGATCTGGAGCGCTACATGCGCGAGGCGGTGAAGGTGTCCAACGACAGCCCGGTGCTGCTGGACCGCTTCCTCAACGACGCCATCGAAGTGGACGTCGACTGCGTGTCCGACGGCGAGCAGGTGGTGATCGGCGGCATCATGCAGCACGTCGAGCAAGCCGGCGTCCACTCCGGCGACTCGGCCTGCTCGCTGCCGCCGTACAGCCTGTTCCCGGCGCTGCAGGATGAAATCCGCCGCCAGACCGTGGCGATGGCCCGCGCGCTGAATGTGGTTGGCCTGATGAACGTGCAGTTCGCGATTCAGGGCGAAACCATCTACGTGCTGGAAGTGAACCCGCGCGCCTCGCGCACCGTGCCCTTCGTCTCCAAGGTGACCTCGGCGCCGCTGGCCAAGATCGCCGCCCGCGCGATGGCCGGCATCAAGCTGGCCGATCAAGGCTTCACCAGCGAGGTGATTCCGCCGTTCTACGCGGTGAAGGAAGCGGTGTTCCCCTTCATCAAGTTCCCGGGCGTCGACACCATCCTGGGGCCGGAAATGAAGTCCACCGGCGAGGTGATGGGCGTGGGCAAGACCTTCGCCGAAGCCTATGTCAAGGCGCAGCTGGGCGCCGGCGACCGCCTGCCCAAGACCGGCAAGGTGTTCCTGTCGGTGCGCGACTCCGACAAGAACGGCGCGGTGGACGTGGCGCGCGAACTGCAACGGCTGGGCTTCGGCATCTGCGCGACGCGCGGCACCGCCAAGCATCTGACCGAGGCCGGCCTGATCGTGCAGGTGGTGAACAAGGTGAACGAAGGCCGTCCGCACATCGTCGACATGATCAAGAACGGCGAAGTGGATCTGGTGGTCAACACCGTGGATGAAAAGCGCCTGGCGATCCAGGACAGCCACTCCATCCGCCGCTCGGCCCTGCAGGCGCGGGTGCCGCAATACACCACGCTGTCCGCCGCCAAGGCGGTGTGCGTGGGGATGAAGCACGCCGAAGCCTTCGACGTCTACAGCGTGCAAGAGCTGCACGCGCAGATCCGAGGCTGAGGAAGGGGTATTGACGGGTAGGCTTTGATGTAGAGGCGATTTGCCGTTACAATCCCGCTGAAACCCGCTTGTGCAAGCCGCCGTCCCGTACGGCGGCTTGTGCTTTTGATGAAGGCGGACAACCGCCTGTGGAGAATACTGTAATGATCAAAGTCCCGTTGACTGTACGCGGCGCCGAGCTTCTGAAGGAAGAACTGCAACGCCTGAAGAGCATCGAGCGTCCGGCGGTGATCGAGGCCATTGCCGAAGCGCGTTCGCATGGCGACCTGTCGGAAAACGCCGAGTACGACGCCGCCAAGGAGCGCCAGGCTTTCGTGGAGGGCCGGATCGCCGAGCTGGAAGCCAAGCTGTCCAACGCCGTGATCATCAATCCGTCCGAACTGGACGCCGATGGCCGCGTGGTGTTCGGCGCCACGGTCGACCTGATGGACCTGGAAACCGAAGAGAGCGTCACCTACCAGATCGTCGGCGACGACGAAGCCGACATCAAGGTCAGCAAGGTGTCGGTCAATTCGCCGATCTCGCGCGCGCTGATCGGCAAGGAAGCCGGCGACGTGGCCGAAGTGGTGGCGCCGGGCGGCATCCGCGAATACGAAGTACTGGACGTCAAATACATCTGAGTCCGGCCTGAACGACGCGCGGCACGCTGTTCCGCGCGTTTTTTCCGGCCGCGACCGTTGCCGAGTTTGGGGGAAAGATGGACGGCTTGCGTGCTCTCGCCAAAACCTTCTGGATTGGCGGATTGTGGGTGATCGGCATCATCGTGGCGCCGGTCTTGTTCAAGTCGCTGGACGCGGCCACGGCCGGCATGGTGGCGGGCAGGTTGTTCGCCGTCATCGCCTGGGTGGGCCTGGTGTGCGGCGTGATCCTGCTGGTGGACCAGGTGTGGCGCAACGGCGTGGCCGGGCTCAAGCACGGCGGCTTCTGGCTGATCGTCGGCATGCTGGTCTGCACGCTGATCAACCAGTTCGGCGTGGCCCCCATCATCGTCACGCTGAAGCAGCAGATGAACCACGCGGCCGAAGGCCTGTTCGGCGGCGGCTTCGCCACCTGGCACGCGATCTCCAGCCTGATCTACCTGCTGCAGAGCCTGCTGGGCCTGGCCTACGTCTGGCAGGACCGCGGCTAGCGCGGCCGGCGGCGGGGCAAAGAAAAAGCGGTGGCCGCGGCCACCGCTTTCTCACATCCGGCGCGCGGCGCTCAGCCCTTGAGCGCCTGCTTGTTCTTCGGCAGCGCGATGCGCTGCTTGTCGCTGGGGCGCCACAGCACCAGCAGCTTGCCGATGTGCTGAACCGGGGCGGCGCCCAGTTCTTCGCAGATCTGCTCGAACATGGCGACGCGGGCTTCGCGGTCGTCGCCTTGCACGCGCACCTTGATCAATTCATGGGCGTCCAGGCTGATGGCGATTTCGCGGACTACGGCTTCGGTCAGGCCGTTGTTGCCTACCATCACCACCGGGTCGATGCCGTGCGCCAGGCCTTGCAGGTACTTGCGCTGAAACGGCTTGAGGTCAATTTTCATGGAAACTAGGGAATTCAAAGCAAAACCCGATTCTACTAGAATTTGGCCCCGTACCCAAAGTCCGGGCCTGAAATAACCGAAAAACAACAGGATAGCGCGATGCAAAGCGGCCAATTCGGCTATCCTGACGATTGAACCGACAGAAAGCATCCGCCACGATGGCAAGAAGCAAGAGCAGCAACTCCTGGTTGCAGGAACACGTCAACGATCAATATGTGCAGATGGCGCAAAAGGATGGCTACCGCGCCCGCGCCGCCTACAAGCTGCTGGAAATCAACGACAAGGACAAGCTGATTCGTCCCGGCACCGTGCTGGCCGACCTCGGCTCCACGCCGGGCAGCTGGTCGCAGGTGGCGGCGCGCATTGTCGGCGAGCAGGGCAAGGTGTTCGCGCTCGACATCCTGGATATGGACCCGGTGACGGGCGTCAGCTTCATCCAGGGCGACTTCCGCGAAGAGGACGTGCTCAGACAATTCGAAGCTTTGCTGGACGGCCGGGCGCTTGACCTTGTAATTTCCGACATGGCGCCCAATATGTCAGGAATGAGCGCCATCGATCAGGCCAGAAGCTTCCTGCTTTGCGAACTGGCTCTGGATTTTGCGCGCGATCATTTGAAACCCGGCGGCCACTTTCTCGTCAAAGTGTTCCAGGGCAGCGATTTTCAGTCCTACCTCAAGGCCATGCGCGAGCTGTTCGACGAGGTGGTCACCCGCAAACCCAAGGCATCGCGCGATCGTTCCAGTGAAATCTATCTGCTGGGCAAGGGTCGCCGCTGACACAAGTTGCCGCGGGGCGTACAATCGTAGCAATTTACTACAAGCAACCAAAAAGTCAGGGCACAGAGGAGTCCGCTACTCGTGAACAATATCGGCAAAAACATCGCCATCTGGGTAATCATCGGCCTGGTGCTGATGACAGTCTTCAATCAGTTCAACAAGCGCCAGGACACCCAGAACCAGCTCGAGTACTCGCAGTTCGTCAGCGATGTCGAGTCGGGCAAAGTGCAATCCCTGACCATCGAGGGGCATCCGCTGCGCGGCCAATGGCTGAAGGGCAAATTGACCGACGGCACGGCTTTCTCCACCTATGCGCCGTATGATCCGGAGCTGGTGGGCGACCTGATCAAGAACAACGTGCGCTTCTCCGCCAAGCCGGAAGAAGAGCCTTCGATGCTGATGAGCATCTTCATCAGTTGGTTCCCGATGCTGCTGCTGATCGGCGTGTGGGTGTTCTTCATGCGCCAGATGCAGGGCGGCGGCAAGGGCGGCGCGTTCTCGTTCGGCAAGAGCAAGGCGCGCATGCTGGACCAGGACGCCAACACCGTGGTGTTCGCCGATGTGGCCGGCTGCGACGAGGCCAAGGAAGAGGTGAAGGAGATCGTCGACTACCTGCGCGATCCTTCCCGCTACCAGAGCCTGGGCGGCCGCATCCCGCGCGGCATCCTGCTGGCAGGCAGTCCCGGCACCGGCAAGACGCTGCTGGCGAAGGCCATCGCCGGCGAAGCCAAGGTGCCGTTCTTCAGCATCTCCGGCTCCGACTTCGTGGAAATGTTCGTCGGCGTCGGCGCGGCCCGCGTGCGCGACATGTTCGAGCAGGCGAAGAAGAACTCGCCGTGCATCATCTTCATCGACGAAATCGACGCGGTCGGCCGCCAGCGCGGCGCCGGCCTCGGCGGCGGCAACGACGAGCGCGAGCAAACGTTGAACCAGCTCTTGGTGGAGATGGACGGCTTCGACACCAATTCCACGGTGATCGTGATCGCTGCCACCAACCGTCCGGACGTGCTGGACCCGGCGCTGCAGCGGCCGGGCCGTTTCGACCGCCAGGTGGTGGTGCCGCTGCCGGACATCCGCGGCCGCGAGCAGATCCTGAACGTGCACATGCGCAAGGTGCCGATCGCCGCCGACGTCAACGCCGAGGTGATCGCGCGCGGCACGCCGGGCTTCTCCGGCGCCGACCTAGCCAACCTGATCAACGAGGCCGCCCTGTTCGCCGCCCGCCGCAACAAGCGCCTGGTGGACATGGAAGACCTGGAATCCGCCAAGGACAAGATCATGATGGGCGCCGAGCGCCGCAGCATGGTGATGACCGAGGAAGAGAAGAAGAACACCGCCTACCACGAGTCCGGCCACGCGGTGGTCGCCAAGCTGCTGCCGAAGTCCGACCCGGTGCACAAGGTCACCATCATCCCGCGCGGCCGCGCGCTGGGCGTGACCATGCAGCTGCCGGAGCAGGACCGCTTCGCCTACGACCGCGGCTACCTGATGGACCGTCTGGCCATTTTGTTCGGCGGCCGCATCGCCGAAGAGCTGTTCATGAACCAGATGACCACCGGCGCCAGCAACGACTTCGAACGCGCGACGCAGATGGCGCGCGACATGGTCACCCGCTACGGCATGTCGGACAAGCTGGGCCCGATGGTGTATGGCGAAAACGAGGGCGAAGTGTTCCTCGGCCGCTCGATCACCACCCACAAGAACCTGTCGGAAGCGACGCTGCAGCAGGTGGACCAGGAAATCCGCCGCATCATCGACGAGCAGTACGCGCTGGCGCGCCGCCTGCTGGACGAGAACCGCGACAAGGTGGAGGCGATGACCGCCGCGCTGCTGGAGTTCGAGACCATCGACGCCGAGCAGATCAACGACATCATGGACGGCAAGCCGCCGCGTCCGCCGAAGCCGGGCAGCAGTTTCGCCGCCAAGCCGGAGGACAAGCCGGCCGAGCCGACGGCTCCGGTCGAGGCGACGTCCGATCCGGCCCAGGAAGTCTGATAACCGGATCCGTATCCTAACCGGGCAAGCCTTTACGGGCTTGCCCGGTTTTTTGCATCCATAAATGGCCTTTCCCCGCTTGCGTCAGCCGCCAAACGACGCTGGCCGCGCCTTGATTAGAGAGTGACATGAAAACTTTGCTGTGCGGGCGTTTCACGCTCGATCTGTCGCGCCCGCTGCTGATGGGCATCCTCAACGTCACGCCGGACTCGTTTTCCGACGGCGGCCGCTTCAGCCGCGTCGACGCCGCGCTGGCCAGAGCCGAGGCGATGCTGGCCGAAGGCGCGGACATTCTGGACATCGGCGGCGAATCCACCCGCCCCGGCGCGCCTTTCGTCAGCCCGGAAGAAGAGATGGATCGGGTGCTGCCGGTGCTGGAGCAGCTGCGCGGCATCGGCGCGCCGCTGTCGCTGGATACCCGCCGCGCGGCGGTGATGCGCGAGGCGATCGCATTGGACGCGGTGGACCTGATCAACGACGTGTCGGCGCTGGAGGACGAAGGCGCCTTGGCGCTGGCGGCGGGCAGCCAGGCGGCCATCTGCCTGATGCACAAGCAGGGCAATCCGGACAGCATGCAGGACAAGCCGGCATACGAAGACGTGGTGGCCGAGGTGGCAGGCTATCTGCAGCGCCGCGTCCAGCTGTGCCTGGACGCCGGCATCGCCCGCGAACGGCTGCTGGTGGATCCGGGCTTCGGCTTCGGCAAGACGCTGGCGCACAACCTGGCGCTGCTCAAGCGGCTGGACGAGATCGAGCGCATCGCCGGCGTGCCGCAGTTGGTGGGTCTGTCGCGCAAGTCCATGCTGGGCGCGATCACCGGCGAGGAAACGCCGGCCGAGCGCCTGGGCGCCAGCGTGGCGGCGGCGCTGGAATCGGCGCGGCGCGGCGCGGCGGTGATCCGCGCGCACGACGTCAAGGCTACCCGCCAGGCGCTGCAATTATGGCAAGCCTTGCGGGAATCTTGATCTGAAACTGGTTTTTGTCCCCGCGCTGATGGCAAAATGGCGCAGGTTTTGTCCGGGATCCGACATCGACCCGGCATTCAATCGACGATAGAGAACACTGATGAGTCGCAAATACTTTGGCACCGATGGCGTGCGTGGCGAGGTCGGCAAGTTTCCGATCAACCCGGAATTCGTGATGAAGCTCGGTTACGCCGCCGGCCGCGTGCTGGTCAACCACGACCGGGACAGCCGTCCCACCGTGCTGATCGGCAAAGATACCCGCATCTCCGGCTACATGTTGGAGGCCGCGCTGCAGGCGGGCTTCACCGCCGCCGGCGTCAATGTGCTGCTGACCGGCCCGCTGCCGACGCCCGGCATCGCCTATCTGACCCGCGCGTTGCGGCTGGAAGCCGGCGTGGTGATTTCGGCCTCGCATAATCCGTTCCAGGATAACGGCATCAAGTTCTTCGCCGAAGGCGGCAACAAGCTGGATGACGCGCTGGAGCTGGAGATCGAAGCGATGCTGGAGCAGCCGATGGCGACCAATCCGTCGCAGGAGCTGGGCCGCGCCCGCCGCATCGACGGCGCCGCCGAGCGCTACATCGAGTTCTGCAAGAGCACCTTCCCCAATGAGCTCAGCCTGAAGGGCCTGAAGCTGGTGGTGGACTGCGCCAACGGCGCCACCTACCACATCGCGCCCAAGGTGTTCCACGAGCTGGGCGCCGAATTGGTGGAAATCGGCTGCGAACCCAATGGCTACAACATCAACGACAAGGTGGGCGCCACCTATCCCAAAATCCTGCAGCTGGCGGTGCTGGAACACCATGCCGACTTCGGCATCGCGCTGGACGGCGACGGCGACCGCCTGATCATGGTGGACGCCGCCGGCCGCGTCTACGACGGCGACCAGCTGATCTACGTGATCGCCAAGGCGCGCGCGGCGAAGGGCGAACTGAAAGGCGGCGTGGTCGGCACCGTGATGACCAATCTGGCGATGGAGCTGGCGCTGCAAAAGCAGGGCGTGCCCTTCGGCCGCGCCAAGGTCGGCGACCGCTACGTGCTGGAAATGCTGCATGGCGATGGCTGGCAGGTGGGCGGCGAGGCGTCCGGCCACATCCTGTGCCTGGACAAGCACAGCACCGGCGACGGCATCATCTCCAGCCTGCAGGTGCTGGCCAGCGTCAAGCAGCTGGGCCTTGGCCTGGCGGAAATCTGCAGCGACTGGCAGCCGTTTCCGCAGACGCTGATCAATGTGCGCCACAACGGCTGCGACTGGAAGCAGGCGGCGGCGGCGCCGCTGGCCGAGGCCGAGGCGGCGCTGCAGGGCCGCGGCCGCGTGGTGCTGCGTCCGTCCGGCACCGAACCGGTGGTGCGGGTGATGGTGGAGGCCGACGACAAGTCGCTGGCTGACAACTGGGCGCGCGCCATCGCGCAGGCGATCGAACGGGTGGCCTGACGGTCCGAGCCGCCGTTTTCTCGTGTAATGCCAACCTGTCCGGGTTGGCATTTTTTTTGTAAATCCCTTCATTTTTAGCAGGATTAAATCCTAATGTCATATCGTGGCGGCTAGAATTGCCGCTCCTTCACTCGGGATGACCTATAAAAATGAAGCGATTGTTCACCAGCCAACCCGCGCGCGGCGGGTTGGCTTTGTTGCTGGCCGCGGCCAGCCTGCCGGCCGGCGCGGCCTGTTCGACGGCCGCGACGCAACGCATCCACCAGATCCAGGGCGCGGGCGCCGCCAGTCCGCTGCAGGGTCAGACCGTTGTCGCGCAGGGCGTGGTCAGCGGCCTGCTCTACGGCAAGGACGGCCCGGTGGGCTTCTTCATGCAGGAAGCGCCGCAAAACCAGGATCAGGACCCGGCCACCTCGGAAGGCATCTATGTCTACACCGGCAAGCTGGCGGTGCCGGTGCTGAGGCGCGGCGATGTGGTCGGCGTGCGCGGCAAGGTGGTGGAGTTCGCCCGCAAGGGCGACGCCGGCAGCGAAACGCAGCTGCAGCCGGCGGCGGCCGCCGACGTGCAAGCCTGCGGCGCGCAAGGCGCGCTCGCGTTGACGCCGCTGCGCCTGCCGCTGAGCGGGGATCCGGCTCAGCTGGAGGCGCTGGCCGGCATGGCGGTGGCTTTAGAGCAGCCGCTGTACGTGGCTGACAGCTACAACTACGGCCGCTACGGCGAACTGATGCTGTCCAGCCAGTCGCGGCAATGGCTGCCGACCCAGCTGCATCCGCCGGGCAGCGCCGCGGCCCAGGCGCTGCGCGCGGCCAATCTGCGCGACCGGCTGCTGCTGGACGATGGCAAAACCTGGCAGAACGCCGACGCCTGGCTGCCCGGCCCGGGCGGTCTGTCCGCGGCCCACACGCTGCGGGTGGGCGACCGTCTGGACGGCTTGACCGGCGTGGTGTCCTTCAGCAACGGCGGCTACCGCATCCAGCCCTTGGACTTGCCGCGCGTAGTGGCCGCCAATCCGCGCCCGGCGGCGCCGGCCCGGCTGGCGGGCCAATTGCGGCTCGCCAGCTTCAATGTGCTCAACTTCTTCAACGGCGACGGACTGGGCGGCGGCTTTCCCACCGCGCGCGGCGCGAAGACCCGCGCCGATTTCCTGCGGCAGAAAGCCAAGATCGTCAGCGCCATCCGCGCGCTGGACGCCGACGCGGTGGGGTTGATGGAGATAGAGAATGACGGTTTCGGTCCGCAGTCGGCGATCCAGGAACTGGCGGCGGCGCTGAACGATGGCCAGCCTGCGGACAAGCAGTACCGCTTCGCCGCTCCCGGCGCGGAGAGGATAGGCAGCGACGCCATCTCGCCCGGCATGCTGTACCGGCCGGCGCGGCTGAGCCCGCAAGGCGCGGCCGAGGTGGTGGCGGTGGGCGACCCAGCGCGCAATCGGCCGATGCTGGCGCAGACTTTCGCGCTGGGCGACGGCAGAAAGCTGACGCTGGCGGTGAATCATCTGAAATCCAAGGGCAGCAGCTGCGCCGACAGCCAGGTGGACGGCGTGGCCGATATCGATCTGGGCGACGGCCAGGGCAATTGCAACCTCACCCGCTCGCAGGCGGCGCGCGATCTGCTGAAATGGGCGCAGGCGCGCGCGCAGGGGCCGCAGTCCGGCTTGCTGGTGATGGGAGACATGAACGCCTACGCCAAGGAAGACCCGATCCGGATTCTGGAGCAGGGCGGGCTAGCCAACCAGCTGGCGCGTTTCCAGCCCGACGCCTATTCCTATGTCTACGGCGGCGAGTCCGGCAATCTCGATCACGTGCTGGCCGACGCGACGCTGGGGCAATGGGTGAGCCGGGCGGGGGAGTGGCATGTCAACGCCGACGAACCCGGCGTCCTGGAATACGGCAGCGAGTTCAAATCGGCCGCGCAACAACAAAACTATTACGCCACCGATGCCTACCGCTCGTCCGACCACGATCCCTCGTATGTCGACCTGCAGGCTGCCGCGGGCGCGCCGCAGCGGCAGGATCCATCGTTGCCGCCATCGCCGGCGAGCCCGGCGGGGGCCGCCGGCAGCGTAGCGGCCGCCGATCCGCTGCTGCTGGCCTTGCTGGGACTGGGCGGCCTGCTGGCTGTCCGACGGCGGCGGTGAGATTGCCGTCCAGCCTGCTGCCGGCCTTGTTGCCGCTATGCCTGCCGCTGGGCGCGGCGGCGCGGCGCTGGCGTTTCGATCCGGCGTTGAGCGAAGAGTGGTGGCGCGCCTGGAGCGGCAGCTGGGTGCATGCCGATTGGCGGCATGCCGCGCTCAACTGCGCTGGCCTGCTGCTGCTGGCCGGGATAGGCGGCGCGGGCCAGGCGCGAATGCTGTGCTGGCTGGCCTTGCTGCTGCCGTGGCCGATAGCCTGGGCGCAACTGCTGCTGCCGGGCGCGGGGCCGTTTCTGGGCGCGTCCGGCGTGCTGTACGGCTGGTGGGCGGCATTGGCGTGGCAAGGGCGGGCCGTTTGGACGGGGCGCTTGCTGGCGGCGCTGCTGCTGTTGCGGCTGGCCTGGCAATGGACCTGGCCGCAGCCGGGGGCCGGCGGCTTGCCGATATTGTGGTCGGCCCACGCCTGCGGGGCGCTGGCGGGGCCGCTGCTGGCGGAATGCCTTAAGCGCGCAGGCTGCGCGGCACCCGTGCCGCCACCGCGCACATCAGCTCATAGCTGATGGTGCCGGCGGCGGCGGCCACGCGCTCGATCGGCGCTTGCGGCCCCCACAGCTCGACGCGGCTGCCGACGCCGGCCTGCGGCAGATGGCTGAGATCCACCGCCAGCATGTCCATCGACACCCGGCCCACCGTGCCGCTGGCCGCGCCGTCCACCGCCACCGGGGTGCCGTTGGCGGCGATGCGCGGATAGCCGTCGGCATAGCCGCAGGCGACGATGCCGATGCGCATGTCGCGGTCTGCGACGAAACGGCGGCCATAGCCGACCGCGTCGCCGTTGCGCAGCTGCTGCACGGCGATGATGTCGGCCGACAGCGTCATCGCCGGCCGCAGGCCCAGCGCCGCGCCGGTGGAGTCCTCAAACGGCGAAGCGCCGTACAGGACGATGCCGGGGCGGCCGATGTCGCCGTGGGTATGCGGATGGCGCAGCAGGGCGGCGGAGTTGGCGGCGCTGACCGGCAGGGCGCTGTCGCGGGCCAGCGTTGCGAAGTCGCGCCACTGCTCGTCGACGCCATAGGCTTCGTCCGCGGTGGCGAAGTGGGTCATGATGGCGGCGGGGCGGATGGCGGGTTCGGCGCGCAAGCGGGCCAGCGCGTCGCCGGCTTGCTCGGGGCGGAAGCCCAGCCGGTTCATGCCGCTGTTGATCTTCAGCCAGACTTCCGCCGGCCGCGCGGCGGAACCTTTGGCCAGCCAAGCCATCTGTTCTAGTGAGTGCACGGCGCCGCAGAGCCGATATTCGCCCATGGCGGCGGCTTCGGCGGCGTCGAACGGGCCTTCCAGCAGCGCGATGGGGCGATCGATGCCGGCTTCGCGCAGCGCGACGGCGTCTTCGATATTGAGCAGGGCAAAACCGTCGGCCAAGTCGGCCAACGCCTTTGCAGTGTCCAATATCCCGTGGCCGTAGGCATTGGCCTTGACCACGGCGAACAGGCGCTTGGCTTGAGCGCGCTGGCGGGTAAACAGGAAATTGTGGCGGATGGCGGAGAGGTCAATCTCCAGCCGGATAGGGCGTGTCATGTCAAGAAATCGTGAACTAGAGGTGTGCTATTATACACCCCCGTTCTTGGACTTTTGCCGAACTGCCGGCCGCCTGGTCGTGATGACTTGATTGCCGGCAGACGGAACAATAATGGATACACTGCAGATACTTCTCGACTTTTTCACCGGTTATGGCTACCTGGCTGTATTTGCGGTGTTGCTGGTTTGCGGTTTCGGCGTGCCGATTCCAGAGGACATTACCTTGGTGGCCGGCGGCGTGATTTCCGGCCTGGGGTATACCAATGTGCATTACATGTTCCTGGTGGGCATGGCCGGCGTGCTGGTGGGCGACGGCATCATGTTCATGGCCGGCCGCACCTTCGGCAACAAGGTGCTGAAATTCCGCCCGATCGCCCGCATCCTTACCCAGGAGCGTTTCGAGGCGGTGCAGGAGAAGTTCGCCAAGTACGGCAACTGGGTGCTGTTCGTCGCCCGCTTCCTGCCGGGCTTGCGCTCCCCCATCTTCATCACTGCCGGCATGACCCGGCGCGTGCCTTACTGGCGTTTCCTGCTGATGGACGGCTTCGCCGCGCTGATTTCGGTGCCGGTGTGGGTATACCTCGGTTATTACGGCGCGGCCAACCGCGAATGGCTGATGACGATGGTCCATCGCGGCCAGGCCGGCATTCTCGGCGCGGTGGCGCTGCTGCTGCTGGTGGTGGGCGGGGTCTGGCTGAAGCGCCGCCGGGTGTCCTGCGCGAAGAAATAGCCGTCCGGGAAACAAAAAAGGCCATCGCGAGATGGCCTTTTTCATGGGCTAAGCCACGGGGACGATCAGCCCACCTGCAGCAGTTCCACTTCGAACACCAGGGTGGCGTTGGGCGGAATCACGCCGCCGGCGCCGCGGGCGCCGTAGCCCAGTTCGGCCGGGATGGTCAGCTTGCGCTTGCCGCCGACTTTCATCCCTTGCACGCCCTGGTCCCAGCCCTTGATCACGTAGCCGGCGGCCAGCGGGAAGCTGAACGGCTGCATGCGGTCCTTGCTGGAGTCGAATTTGGTGCCGTCGGTCAGCCAGCCGGTGTAGTGGACGGTGACTTCCTGGCCGGCTACCGCTTCGGCGCCTTCGCCGACAACCAGTTCTTCGATGATCAGTTCGCTCATGGCGTTTCCTTGCGCGTGATTGGGTTTGATCGCCGGATTGTAGCAGTCCGGCGGCGTCTTTGTGTTTTCCCCGGGGTGGCATATAACGAAATTCAGAGCGCCATGTCTCTGTCTTTCCACGCGATGCAAGGGGTATGCCATGGATGTCACTCAACATGAAGTCCCTCCTGTGCGCCCAGTCGCGCGCCGGGTAGCGTTTTCGCAGCCGTTTGTGTGGTTGAAGAAAGGATTCCGCGACTTCCAGAAAGCGCCGGCCGACTGCTTGTTCTACGGCGCGGTGTTCGTGCTGATGGGCTACTTGCTGGGCGTTTACGCCGAGCAGGCGCCGGAGCTGGTGATCACCTTCGCCACCATCTTCCTGCTGGCCGGCCCCTTCCTCGCCATCGGCATCTACGACATCGCCAAGCAGATGGAGGCCTTTGATGGCCACGGCCGGGTGAAGCTGCTGCACAGCATGGCGGCCTGGCGCGTCAACATGCCGGGTTTCAGCCTGTACGCGGTGCTGTTGGCGGTGCTGGTGTTCGGCTGGTTCCGCGTGTCGCTGCTGATGTTCGCGCTGTTTTACGACACCGCGGCGCTGCCCAACCTCAACGAGATCGTCGCCGACGCGTTCAATCCGGACAATCTGGAATTCCTGATCGCTTATTTCGCCGTCGGCTTCCTGTTCGCCCAGGTCGTGTTCTCGGTCAGCGTGGTGTCGATCCCGCTGCTGTTGGACAAGGAAGTGGACACCATCACCGCGATGATAGCCAGCGTGCAGGCGGTGTTCCGCAATGTGCTGACGATGGGGCTATGGGCCGTTATCATTGTGGCGATGACGGTGGTGGGCTTCGCCACCTATTACCTGGGCCTGATCATCATCATGCCGGTGCTGGCGCTGGCCAGCTGGCATGCTTATCGGGATTTGATCACTTTCGAGCGATGACCGCCGCGCAATGACTTCTCGCAACATTGTATTTCTGGACCGGGACAGCCTGCCTGTCCCGGTTCCCGTTTTCAGCTTCCCCGCCCATTACCGCGAATATCCGGCCACCGCCGCCGAGCAGCTGCTGGAGCACGCCGCCGGCGCCGAAGTGCTGATCAGCAACAAAGTGCCGCTCGGCCGCGAGGCGCTGGCGCGGCTGCCGGGGCTGAAGCTGGTCGCCATCGCCGCCACCGGCTACAACCACGTGGATGTCGAGGCCTGCCGCGAGCGCGGCATCGCGGTGTGCAATGTCCGCCACTACGGCGACCACACCGTGGCCGAGCATGCGCTGACGCTGATGCTGGCGCTGATGAAAAACCTGCCGGCCTACCAGCGCGACGTGGCGGCCGGGGTATGGAGCCAGGCCAAGCAGTTTTGCCATTTCGGCGCGCCGATACGCGAGATGCGCGGCGCGGTGCTGGCCATCATCGGCTCGGGCGGCATAGGCGGCGAACTGGCCGCGATGGCGCGCGCTTTCGGCATGGAGGTGCTGTTCGCCGAGCGCAAGGGCGCGGGCCTGGCCAGGGAAGGACGGGTGCCGTTCGACGCGGCGCTGGCGCGCGCGGACGTGGTGTCGCTGCACTGTCCGCTGACCGACGAAACCCGCGGCATGATCGCGCAGGCGGAACTGATGGCGATGAAGCCGGGCGCCATCCTGATCAACACCGCGCGCGGCGGCCTGGTGGACGAGGCGGATCTGGTGGCGGCGCTGAAGTACGGCCAGCTGGGCGGCGCCGGTTTCGACGTGCTGAGCAGCGAGCCGCCGGCGCCGGACAATCCGCTGTTGAAAGCGCGGCTGCCCAATCTGATCGTCACCCCGCATGTGGGCTGGGCCAGCGCCGAAGCGATGCGCAGGCTGGCGGCGCAGCTGGCGGAGAATATCGAAGCCTTTGTCCGCGGCGAGGCGCGCAATCGGATTGTGTAAGAGAATATTTAAGCAGGAAAAATCAGAATTGATAAAAGCTGGCTATTTCTGATGGGATAGCCGGCTTTTATTCGAGATGACAGTGTCTATTTTATTGATTTTATTTAAAAAGATTTTGATATCGCTTGATTTTCTGACTATGTTGGGAAGGCTTGAACAGCCGTGGCTGTTTGAGTTGCCCCGCTTGTTGCACCGTGGCCGGTCCTCCTCCACGGTGTTTTTTTGTCGGCCGCGCCAGGCTTAGTCAGGGACATCGTTGGGGTTGACCCGCGGCTGTTCTTCCTCGCCCATGCCCAGTTTGCCGCGCACGCAGGAAATGTAGCGGTTGACGTCGGGGCCGCAGCCGTAGCGTTGGGCGTGCCAGATCATCTCGCCCAGGCATTCCATGATTTCGTGCTGGGCGCGGTGCTCGTCGCCGTGGCGCAACGCCAGCTGCGCGTACAGCGCGCGGATGCCGAAGGGCTGGTCTATCGAGCGCTGCTCGGCGATGGCGACGTGCAGGCCCAGGTGCAGGAAGGGATTGGTCTCGCCCATGTCCGGCGTCCACTCCTGTTCCAGGAAGGCCTCCGGGTTTTCCAGGATGGGATGATACTCAGGGTGGTCTATAAGAATGGATAGGACGATTTGTTCCAGATCGGACAAAGCCTGGCCGGATTTGGACTTGCTCCAGGTATCGAAGAAAAAGCGGCGGGCGTCCTGGCGGCTGGGATTGAACAGCATGGATATGAACCTCGGGGGTGACTGACTGGGGCGCGGCGGGGCTTCCGCCTGCCCGGGCCTGGGGTGTCGGGCCGCAGGCGGTTGCCGTTCCGGGCTGCGGCATTATACGGGATGGAGGTTGCGATGGCCACGTTCTACGATTTCACCACGCGGGCCGCGGACGGCACCGTCTGCGACTTGTCGGCGTATCGCGGCCAAGTGCTGCTGGTGGTCAATACCGCCAGCGAATGCGGCTACACCCGCCAGTACGCCGGCTTGCAGGAGCTGCAGGATTTCTTCGCCGGCCAGGGATTCTCGGTGCTCGGCTTTCCCTGCAACCAATTCGGCGGCCAGGAGCCGGGCGGCGCCGACGAGATCCTGGCTTTTTGCCAGAGCCGCTTCGGCGTCAGTTTTCCGCTGATGGCGAAGCTGGAAGTCAACGGCGCCGGCGCCGATCCGCTGTGGCGCTGGCTAACCCAGGCGGACTCCGACCACCCGCATCCGGTGAAGTGGAACTTCACCAAATTCCTGATCGACGCGCGCGGCCGGGTGGTGAAGCGTTACGAACCGGCGGTGGAGCCGCATGAGCTGGTAGACGACATCAAGGCTTTGCTGGCGAGGTGATCGATATGAAAACGGCCCGCCAAGGCGGGCCGCGAGCGATGGGCGAGGCTTATTTGCGGCGGAAGATCACATCCCACACGCCGTGGCCAAGCTTGATGCCGCGGGCTTCGAACTTGGTCAGCGGACGGTAGTCCGGCCGCGGCGCGTAGCCGTCGGCGCTGTTTTCCAGGCCATCGACGCTGTTCATCACTTCCAGAATCTGGATCGCGTAGTCTTCCCAGTCGGTGGCGGCATGGATATAGCCGCCCGGCTTCAGCTTGCGCAGCAGCTTTTCCACCAGCGGCGCCTGGATCAGCCGGCGCTTGTTGTGGCGCTTTTTGTGCCAAGGGTCGGGAAAGAAGATGTGCACGCCGTCCAGGCAGCCGTCGGCCAGCATATTGTCCAGCACTTCCACCGCGTCGTGGCGCATCAGCCGCAGGTTGGTCAATTCCTTCTCTGCGATCAATTTGCACAGATTGCCTACGCCGGGGCCATGCACTTCAATGCCCAGATAGTCGTTGCCCGGGTTGGCGGCGGCGATTTCGGCGGTGGCGCCGCCCATGCCGAAGCCGATCTCCAGGATTTTGGGCGCGGCGCGGCCGAAGGCCTGTTCCAGATCGATCGTCTCCGGATGGTAGGCTATGCCCCACTTGGGCATGCCTTCGTCCATAGCCCGTTGCTGGCCTGCGGACAGGTGGCCCTGGCGCAGCACAAAGCTGCGGATCGCGCGATTGAAAGCCGGATTTTCCATTTTGCTGGCCTGCTGAAAACTCAAAAAAACCGCGATGTTACCGAATCTTGGCCTGGCTTGCGAGTATTGCCGCCTTGCGCGGCTCATCCTGGGCCAGCGCCGCCAGATAGTCGAGCACGCTGGGCCAGCGCAGCCGCACGCCCAATTCCCGTTTGATGCGCAGATTGTCCAGCCGGCGCGATTCGGCGAGGAACGACCACTGCTGCGGCGTCACCCGCGCCTGGACTTCGGCGCGCGGCAGCTCGGGCAGGCTGGGCAGCTGGAGCGTAGCGCCCAACTGGCGGTACCAGCGGCTGACCGGCAGCGGCAGGTCGTCGCAGGCGTTGTAGACGCGGATGCCCTGGCGGCGGCGCAGTGCGGCGGCGCACAGGCTGGCCAGGTCGTCGGCGTGGATGTGGTTGCTGTAGCTGTCCTCCGCGTCGACGATCAGCGGCGAAGCGTTGGCGAAGCGCGCCAGCGGCAGCCTGTCGTCGGCGTAGATGCCGGGCGCGCGCAATATCGTCAGCGCGCCGCCGTGGCGGCCAACAAAGCGGCGCAATTGCCGCTCGGCGTCGACGCGGCGCCGGGCGCGCTCGCTTTGTGGCAGCAGCGCCGCAGTTTCATTTATCAGCATGCCGTTGGCGTTGCCGTAAACGCCGCTGGTGCTGATATAGACAAATCGCTGTGGTATGCTGTCGCCTTTTGCCAGCGCGTACAATAACTTGCGCATTCGCGGGTCTTCCGCGCCGGATGGCGGCGGCGGCGCGCACAGCAGCACGGCGTCGGCGATGCCGGCCAGCCGCGCCAGGCTGTCGCCGCGGTCGAGGTCGCCGAGGATGGGCCGGGCACCGAGCGCCCGCCAGGATTCGGCGGCGGCGGGGTGGCGGCATAGCGCCAGCACCCGCCAATGGGCGAGCAAAGAGGGCAGGGCGCGGCGGGCCACATCGCCGGCGCCGATAATCAGCAAAGTACGCATGGTGTGCATTTTAGCCAGAATTCGGGATTGAGATACGATATGACTTGCCAGGTGAAGGTGCTCCCCAGCGGGCATGCATTCGGTGTGGAAGCGCACGAAACCATTCTAGAAGCCGCGCTGCGCCAGGGCGTGGGCCTGCCGTACGGTTGTCGAGACGGCGCCTGCGGCGCCTGCAAAGGCAAGGTGGTGGAAGGCGAAGTGAGCCAGGACGGCTTCCAGGAGAAGGCGCTGTCGGCCGGCGAACGCGCCCAGGGCATGGCCTTGTTCTGTTGCGCGCGGCCGCAGGGCGATGTCAGCATCGAGGTGCGCGAAGTGACCGGCGCCGGCGACATCCAGATCAAGACGCTGCCGTGCCGCGTGGAGAAGATGGACAAGATCCACGACGTGGCGGTGCTGAAGCTGAAGCTGCCGGTGTCGGAGCGCCTGCAGTTCCGCGCCGGCCAATACATCGACATCCTGATGAAGGACGGCAAGAAGCGCAGCTTCTCCATCGCCAACGCGCCGCACGACGACGCCTTCCTTGAGCTGCATATCCGCCACCAGCCCGGCGGCTCGTTCTCCGACTACGTGTTCAGCCAGATGAAGGAGCGCGAGATCATGCGCTTCAAGGGCCCGCTGGGATCGTTCTTCCTGCGCGAGGAGTCGGACAAACCCATCGTCTTCATCGCCAGCGGCACCGGCTTCGCGCCGGTGAAGGGCATCATCGAGCATGCGATCCATCACGGCATCCAGCGTCCGATGCTGTTCTACTGGGGCGCGCGCAGCAAGGCCGACCTCTACATGGCCGATCTGGCCGAGAGCTGGCAGGCGGCGCACCCGCACATCCGCTACATCCCGGTATTGTCCGAGGCGCTGCCGGAAGACAACTGGAGCGGCCGCACCGGCTTCGTGCACCAGGCGGTGCTGGAAGACTTCGCCGACCTGTCCGGCCACCAGGTTTACGCCTGCGGCGCGCCGGTGATGGTGGAGGCGGCGCATGGCAGCTTCACCCGCGAGCGCGGTTTGCCGGAAGACGAGTTCTTCTCCGACGCCTTCTTCCTGTCCAAGGACATGAATGGCGGCAAGTAGACAGATAAAACACTGATTTGCATACAGAAAGCCCTCGGCCGCCGCCGAGGGCTTTTTTATTTGCTCTGCATCAAATGGCTGGGTTCTGGCATTTGATGTGGGTCAATTTCCGACATGGCTGAGTGGGTAATATGTCGTCAGCAAGGAGCTGAGGCCGCGGGCCGGGAGGAGTAATCATGGAATTGCTGACCCTGTTGATGTCTGACGACGTGGGCCGTTTGAGCCTGCTGACTATCGTAGTGACGATGCTGGTGGTGCTGGGCGCGCTGTGGATGATCTTCAAGAACATCAACAAGCCCGGCAAGTAAGGTTTTATCCCTGCAGTTTGGCATTTCCTCTTGATGTGTGTGTTGGCGGATACGGTGGTGGGCCGTATCCGTTTTTTTTATCCGCCGCCAGGCTGCGCCCGCAGGCTGAACTTTCCGCGCCGCCCGGGAGTCTGTCTAAGCATGGCGGACGCATGATTTGGCCGCCGCGCCGATCGCATTTGTCCTGACAGGCCGCGCCTGTTCCGCTGTTCCTCACTTCAATACAGCCTGAAATTCTGTAGTTTTTGTCCAAGGTCATGGCGTTGGCGATGCCGGCTTCCGTTTCACCCCCCTCCGGCTATGCTGAATCTGGCCGCGGCGCCAGCGCCGGCATCCCCTTTCGGTAAGTTGCCGTGACGCCTTGTCGTAAGGCCTGGTCGCATCTGCATGAGGTCGAGGGCGGCGCGGGAAAGCCCGCTTGATGTAGGTCAACTGAATACACGACATGCCTGGAAAGCCTGATTTTAACGGGTATACCATTATTTCAGATGATAAGAATTTAATAATAAAACAGTACGGAATGCTCGGTTTCACATCTCAGATCGGAGAACGAAAATGTCCACAGAAACTGCAAGCCAAGCCGGTGTGGCCGAAGGCGCCGCGCCCAGGCTGAAGCTGGGCGCGCTGACGGCGCTGGTCGTTGGCTCGATGATAGGCGGGGGCATCTTCTCCCTGCCGCAGAACATGGCGGCCGGCGCCGGCGCCGGCGCCATCTTGATAGGCTGGGCCATCACCTTCGTCGGCATGCTGGCGCTGGCCTTCGTGTTCCAGATGCTGGCCTCGCGCAAGCCTGAGGTGTCGGGCGGCGTATATGGTTACGCCAAGGCCGGCTTCGGCGACTACATGGGTTTCAACTCGGCCTGGGGCTACTGGATTTCCGCCTGGATAGGCAATGTGTCCTACTTCGTGGTGATGTTCTCGGCGCTGGCCTTCTGGATTCCGGCTTTCGGCGATGGCAATACGCCCACCGCCATCGCCTGCGCTTCGGTGCTGCTGTGGTGCCTGCACTTCCTGGTGCTGCGCGGCGTGCATGGCGCAGCCTTCATCAACACCATCACCACCATCGCCAAGCTGGTGCCCTTGGCCCTGTTCATTCTGTTGATCGTGTTCGCCTTCAAGGTCGATACCTTCAGCCTGGACTTCTGGGGCAACGCCAAGCTCGGCTCCATCGTCGACCAGGTGAAGAGCACCATGCTGGTGACGGTGTGGGTGTTCATCGGCATCGAGGGCGCTTCGATGTTCTCCGGCCGCGCCGAAAGCATGAAGGATGTGGGCAAGGCCACCGTGATCGGCTTCCTGCTGACCATCGCGCTGTTGGTCGCCGTGTCGGTGCTGTCGCTGGGCGTGATGACCCAGCCTGAGCTTGCCGCGCTGAAGAACCCGTCCACCGCCTACGTGCTGCAGAAGGCCTTCGGCACCTTCGGCGCCAACCTGATGAACGCGGGCCTGGTGATCTCCGTCGGCGGCGCGCTGCTGGCCTGGACGCTGCTGGCCGCCGAAGCGCCCTACCTCGCCGGCAAGGACGGCGTGATGCCCAAGGTGTTCGGCACCGTCAACGGCAACGACACGCCGGCCGCCTCGCTGTGGCTGACCAACGGCCTGATCCAGCTGTTCCTGATCATCACGCTGTTCAGTTCGGCCGGCTACCTGGCACTGCTGTCGCTGGCCACCTCGATGATTCTGATTCCCTACCTGCTGTGCGCCGGCTACTCCTGGCTGGTGGCGCAACGCGGCGAAGGCTATGCCCAAGGCGAGGGCCGCGGCAAGGAGCTGGGCACCGCCATCCTGGCCACCGTCTACGGCGGCTGGCTGATCTACGCCGCCGGTCCGAAATACCTGTTCCTGTCGATGGTGCTGTACGCCCCTGGCCTGCTGTTCTACCTGTGGGCCAAGAAGGAGCAGGGCCAGAAGCCGTTCAACCTGATCGAAGCCGCGCTGGCCGCCATCGTGGTGGTGCTGGCGGTGATCGCGGCCTACATGCTGGCCGTCGGCAAGATCGGCCTGTAAGCGAAAGATTTCGAAACCAGTCGTGGGGGCGGATCGCCCGCCCCTGAAGTCAAACAAGACTCAAGGAGTATCGTTATGACCAAGTTTGGTGTTCATTCCGAGTGCGGCAAGCTGCGAACCGTGATGGTGTGCCGTCCCGGCCTCGCCCACAAGCGCCTGACCCCGGACAACTGCCACGACCTGCTGTTCGATGATGTGATCTGGGTGGAGCGCGCTCAGCGTGACCACGCCTACATGGTGGAGCAGATGCGCGCCCGCGGCATCGAAGTGATCGAAGTGCACGACGCGCTGGCCAAGGTGCTGGACGACAAGGCCGCCCGCAACTGGGTGCTGGACCGCAAGGTCAAGGCTGACAACGTCGGCATCGGCATGCTGCAGGATCTGCGCAGCTGGCTGAACGAGATGCCGTCGTCGCAGCTGGCCGACCACCTGGTGGGTGGCATCGCCAAGTTCGAGCTGCCGTTCGACCCGAAAGGCCTGTTCGGCGGCTATCTCGACCAGTCCGAATTCGTGATTCCGCCTATCCCCAACAGCCTGTTCCAGCGCGACCCGTCTTGCTGGATCTACGAAGGCGTGACGCTGAACCCGATGTACTGGCCGGCGCGCCGCCAGGAAACGCTGATCCTGCAATCGATCTACCAGTTCCATCCGTACTTCGCCGGCAAGGTGAACATCTGGTGGGGCGGTTGCGATTCCGATCACGGCCCAGCCACGCTGGAAGGCGGCGACGTGATGCCGATCGGCAACGGCACCGTGCTGATCGGCATGGGCGAGCGCACCAGCCCGCAGGCGGTGGTGCAAGTGGCCAAGCGCGTGCTGCACCGCGAGGGCGGCGCCAAGCGCGTGATCGCCTGCCAGATGCCGAAATCGCGCGCGGCGATGCACCTGGACACCGTGTTCAGCTTCCTCGACATCGACCTGCTGTCGGTGTTCCCGGACGTGGTGGATGAAATCACCTGCACCAGCATCTACGCCGGCGACCGCGAGGGCGAGATCCGCTTCGAGCGCCATGAAGGCGTGAAACTGGTGGAAGTGGTGCGCCAGGCTCTGGGGCTGAAGGAGATCCGCGTGATCCAGACCGGCGGCGACGCCTACCAGCGCGAACGCGAGCAATGGGACGACGGCAACAACGTGGTGGCGCTGGACCGCCGCGTGGTGGTGGCCTACGACCGCAACACCTACACCAACCGCCTGATGCGCGAGCACGGCGTGGAGGTGATCGAGATTCCGGCTTCCGAACTGGGCCGCGGCCGCGGCGGCGGCCACTGCATGACCTGCCCGATCATCCGCGACGAAGTGAAGCTGTAAGGCTGTTGTCCCGGCCGGCGCGTCCGGCCGGAAAAAGAAATCCGCATCTAGTTTGTTTGTAATACGACAGGTTGACCGCCGGCTCCTCCGGGAGCGACGGCCGGCTTGCCCAGACTCTAATCAGGAGCAACATCATGGCTTTCAATCTGCGCAACCGTAACTTCCTTCGCATGCTGGACTTCACCCCGCGCGAGATCCGCTACATGCTGGACCTGGCCCGCGACCTGAAACGCGCCAAGTACTCCGGCACCGAACAGCAGCACCTGAAGGGCAAGAACATCGCCCTGATCTTCGAAAAGACCTCCACCCGCACCCGTTGCGCTTTTGAAGTAGCTTGCTACGACCAAGGCGCCAACGTCACCTACCTCGGGCCGTCCGGCTCGCAGATCGGCATCAAGGAATCGATGAAGGACACCGCCCGCGTATTGGGCCGGATGTACGACGCCATCGAATACCGCGGTTTCGACCAGCACATGGTGGAAAACGAGCTAGCCAAGTTCGCCGGCGTGCCGGTGTACAACGGCCTGACCGACGAATGGCATCCGACCCAGATGCTGGCCGACGTGCTGACCATGTGGGAAAACAGCGACAAGCCGATCTCGCAGATCCGCTACACCTATCTTGGCGACGCCCGCAACAATATGGGCAACTCGCTGCTGGTGATCGGCGCCAAGCTGGGCATGGACGTGCGCATCGGCGCGCCCAAGCACCTGTGGCCGACCGACGAGCTGGTGGCGGAATGCCGCGAAATCGCTGCCAAGACCGGCGCCCGCATCACGCTGACCGAAGATGCCAAGGCCGCGGTCAAGGGCACCGATTTCATCCACACCGACGTCTGGGTGTCGATGGGCGAGCCGGCCGAAGTGTGGGCCGAGCGCATCCGCCTGCTGAAGCCGTACCAGGTCAACAGCGCGCTGATGGCCGCCGCGGAAAACCCGCAGGTGAAATTCATGCACTGCCTGCCGGCCTACCACAACAGCGAAACCAAGGTGGGCAAGGAAATCGCCGCGCAGTATCCGGAGCTGGCCAATGGCATCGAGGTGACCGAGGACGTGTTCGAGTCCGAGGCTTGCATCGCCTTCGAGCAGGCGGAAAACCGCATGCATACCATCAAGGCCATCCTGGTGGCCACGCTGGGCGAATGATCCAGCGCTAGCCATCCGCAGCAACTTCGCCGGCCAAGGCTTCCCTGACCGGGAGCCCTGGCCGGTTTCACATTCAGAACGCGGCTCGCCGCCACGCGCGGCGGGCCCGGCAAGACCGAGGAACAGAATATGCGAGTCGTCGTAGCCTTGGGCGGCAATGCCCTGCAGCGTCGTGGCGAAGCCATGACCGCCGATAACCAGCGCGCCAACGTCAAAGTGGCCGCCGAGCAGCTGGCCGCCGTCACCCGGCTGGGCCACAATCTGGTGATGTGCCACGGCAACGGGCCGCAAGTGGGCCTGTTGGGCCTGCAGAACGACGCCTACGCGCGCCACGTGGACGGCAAGGTGACGCCGTATCCGCTGGACGTGCTTGGCGCACAGACCGAGGGCATGATCGGCTACATGGTGGAGCAGGAACTGGGCAATGTGCTGCCGTTCGAAGTGCCGATCGCCACCATCCTGACCCAGACCGAAGTGGACGCCAACGATCCGGCGTTCAAGAACCCGACCAAGTTCGTCGGCCCGGTGTATTCCAAGGACGAAGCCGAGAAGCTGGCGGTGGAGAAGGGCTGGGCGGTGAAGGCCGATGGCGAGTACTTCCGCCGCGTGGTGCCCAGCCCGAAACCGAAGCGCATTTTCGAGATGCGGCCGATCAAGTGGCTGATCGAGAAGGGCGTGGTGGTGATCGCGGCCGGCGGCGGCGGCATACCCACCATGTACCAGGGCGACAAGCTGGTCGGCGTGGAGGCGGTGATAGACAAGGACCTGGCCTCCGCGCTGTTGGCGCGCGAAGTGGACGCCGATTACTTCGTGATCGCCACCGACGTGAAAAGCGTGTTCGTCGGCTGGGGCACGCCGGAAGCCAAGGCCATTCGCCATGCGCATCCGGACGAGATGGACAAGCTGGGCTTCGCCGCCGGCTCGATGGGCCCCAAGGTGGAGGCCGCCTGCGAGTTCGCCCGCCTGACCGGCAAGAAGGCGGTGATCGGCGCGCTGGAAGACATCGAAAAGATCGTCAAGGGCGAGGCCGGCACGGTGATTTCCACCGCCAAGGCCGGCATAGACTGGTACTAAGCTAGCTCGAAACGAAACGGTTTGACGAGAGAAAAGGGCTGCCATCCGGCAGCCCTTTTTCTATGCGGCGCGGCGGCGCTATTCGGATTTGAGCTGGCGGATCAGCGCTTCCAGCTCTGCCGCGTCCATCGGTCCGAGCGCCGGCTCGCCGGCGTCCACGCTGTAAATTTGGATCACGCCCTGGTTGCTGGCGGCCTGGCCCGCGATGGCGAGCGGCTGCTGCGACGAGGCGGCGTTTTCGTACAGGATGCCGGCGGAGTGGGCGATGGACTGGTAGAGGTCGCCTATCGCCATCGCCGGGGCGTCGCCCACCACCTTGACGTTGGCCTGGGTGACAGCGTCGGTGATCTGGCTGTTGACTGCGGTGGGTAGTGCCATGGTCTGCCTCCTGGAAATCCGCGCAGCGGTCGCGCGCGCCAGCTTCAGAGTAACCGGCCGCTTCGCCGGATTGAATAGTTGCAACTACGCAGCTCAGGCCTGGATGCCCAATTGCCGCGCATGCTGCCGACAGGCGTCCTTACCGGCCTGGTAGCCGGCCTGGTACAGCCTGGCCAGGTTGGAGTACGACCAGTCCAGCTCTTCGCGCGCGCTTTCCTTGCCGATGTGGGCGTCGAAATTGATTCTCAGCACCTCGGTGCGCGGCTGGCCCTGCTCGTCGCGGTTGTGCAGCGCCTCGAACAGCCTGAGGTCGTCGCGGGCGATGGCGGTGAGCGGCGCGATGATGGACTGCACCCAGGCGTCGTACAGATTGCGCGGCGGGTGCAGCAGCCGGTCGCTGCCCAGCACGTCGAACACCACGGTGTAGTCGATGTGCGGATGCAGTTCGAACAGGCGCTTGAAGTTGAGGGTGTCGATGGCGGCGCCTTCGATGTAATAGCCGTCCTCCAGCGGGTACGGCGGATAGATGAAGGGGAAGGACAGCGCGGCCAGGAAGTGCTCGTGGGTGACCTCGCGCTTGTCCCAGCAACGCATGGCGCCGTGGCTGATGTTGTAGGCGTTCAGGTAGAACTCGGGACGGATGTCCTTGAGCTTGGCGAAGTCCACCACCTGCTCGATGAAGGGCACGTGCGCGCACAGGCCCTGGCTGTCGCTGGCCAGGCTGCTGGGGCAGAAGCTGGCCAGGAGCAGCGAGGTCCAATCGGCCAGCAGCCTTTGCGCCGGCCCCTGGTCGGCCTGGCTCTGGATGGCCTGCAGCAGCGGATTGCTCGATTGCAGCCGGCGCCAGGCGTCGGCCAGGCTGCCCGGCTTGTTGAACACCTTGTAGTTGACCGGAAATAGATTGTAGATGGGATCGGACACGCCCAGATCGGCCAGCTTGCTCAGCGCCGAGATGGCATCGCCCTGCCGCGGCGCGGCGTAGAGCAGGCCGACGATGGCGCCGGCGCCGGAGGCGGAGATGATGTCGAAGCTGACGCCGGCTTCGGTGAGCGCCACCAGCGCGCCGGCCATCAGCGTGGCGTTGGGGGCGCCGCCGCCCAACACCAGGGCGATGGAGGGTTTTGCGGATTCAGCCATTACGCGTTTCTCCCGTTTCATGTCGTTGGCGAAGACAAAAGCATGGCTGAAGTATGGTTGCTGATCCGGTTTTTGCAATGCAGCAGGGATGACAATGTTGTGGCGGAAAAACGTCATTGCCATCGGCATGCCATTCTGCAATGAAAGATACCTTGCGATGCAAGGTATCTTGTCATACAGTTCAGTCACAGATGCGGATGCAGCAGTCCACCTTGGTTCCTTGTAATGCAAGGTATCGTGTATTGCCAGTCGGCTAGGAAGGTTAAAGATGAAAACGCAATTGAAGAAGGGCACGCTGGACATGTGCGTGCTGGCGGTGCTGTCGCAGGCGGACAGCTATGCCTACGAACTGGTTAGCAAGCTGTCGCAGGGAATGGAGATCAGCGAAGGCACCATTTACCCGCTGATGCGCAGGCTGCAGAACGAGTCCTGGGTCAGCACCTACCTGGTGGAGTCGTCGTCGGGCCCGTCGCGCAAGTATTACAAGCTGACGGATATCGGGCGGCGGGAGTTGGCAGTGATGCGCCAGGAATGGCAGGAGTTTGTGACGGAAGTGGAAAACGTGCTGCGGGACGAACCGGCGGCCTCGACTGAAGGGACATCGCAATGACTCGCAAGGACTTTTTACAGCAGCTGGAGAGGGCGCTGTCCGGGCAGAGGCCGGAAATGGTGCGCGAAATCCTCTCCGATTACGAAGAGTATTTCAACGACGCGCTGGCCGACGGCCGCGACGAGGCCGACGTGGTGGCGGCGCTGGGCAGCCCGCAGAAGCTGGCGCGCGAACTGAAGGCGCAGAACCACTACCGGCAATGGGAGCAGCACCGCTCCTTCGGCAATCTGTCGCGAGTGGTGGCGTCGATCGCCGGGCTGGGCGTGCTGAATTTCTTCCTCGCCATTCCCTTCATGGTCTACCTGATGTTCCTGACCATCGGCTACGTGGTGTCGGTCAGCTTCCTGGTGGCCGGCCTGGCTGTGGTGCTGGGCTGGGGCAGCCATAGCCTGTTCGGCTGGCCGGAGTTCAGCGTCGACAGCCTGGATATCGGCCATCGCGGCGCGCCGGGCTTGGTGGACGTCAAGGCGGACGACGGCTCGGCCTCGGGCGAGTTCCGCATCGAGCATGGCCGCCTGGTGCTGGAGCCGGACTCCGGCAGCACGATCCGGCTGACTACCCGCCAGGGCGATCCCATCGTGGTGAGCCGCAACGGCGACAGCCTGAAGGTGGACGCCAGCCAGCCGGCGCGCCTGCTGCTGCAGCAGACGGACGACGACGAAGTCAGCATCAACAGCCATGCGGTGGCGGCGCTGGCCTACAGCGGCAGCGGCGGCGACCAGGCCGCGTTCCGGGTCGACGACAACGGCCGGCTGACCAGTCTGCAGGCGTCGGCCGGCGGCCAGGAGGTGAAGATCGAGGCCAGCGGCCCGCATGGATTGACGGTGCTGAAAGACGGCAACAGCGTGCTGGAGATCAGCGAGAAGAAGATCACGGTGAAGGACGGCATCAGCTTTGTCCATCTGGACGCGCTGCCGGGGATGTCGGTGGGGATGAGCGCGGCCATCGTCGGACTGGGCCTGCTGCTGGCCGGCGCGCTGGGACTGGTGTTCTGCGTGTGGCTGACCCGGCTGACTTGGCGCGTGCTGGTGTCCTATGTGAAGTATCAAATCGAGTTGGTTTCCGGCAAGGACCGCGAAAACGCCGCGGCTTGAACCAGAGCTTCGCCATCCATTGGGAGTGTTGATCATGAAAAACGATGCCTGCCTGCAGCAATTGCAACTGACCCTGGTCGGGTTGCCGGAAGCCGAGCTGCGCAAGATTCTCAACGACTACCGTTGCTACATCCGCGACGCGGTATCCGACCGCGGCAGCGAAAACCGCCTGCTGGCGATCCTGACCGAAACCCGGCAGCTGGCCGCCGCCGCCTTCGCCCGCCGCCGCATCCTGCGCCACAGCCGCGGCCAGCTGGCGATCCACGCGCTGGCCGCCGCCGCCGCGGTGGCGGTCAATGTCGCCAGCTACTGGCTGTACCTGCACTGAACCATGACGAGGAGACGCATGATGGATATCGCCAAGACCGCCGCCTGCCTGCTGCTGATCGGCAGCGGCGCGGCCCGGGCCGAGGAGGCCGGCAACATCGACCGGCTGATTTTCCGCGGCGACGCCGCCCGGCTGGAGCTGACCGCCGACGCCGCCAAACCGTATAAATTGAGCCTGGAGAAGCGCAATTGGTCCGACGCCGACTGCAAGGTGGCGGCCACCCGCCAGGGCGGCGACCTGACCTTCCGGATCGACCTGGGCGCGGTGGCGGCGGAGCGCTGCCGGCTGGTGATACGCGGCAACGTCAAGCCGGGCAAGAAGCTGGATGTCGACTTGAAGGCGGTGGACGGCGACGTGTCCGGCCGCTTCGACCAGGTGCAGATGCGGGGCCAGGCGCTGCATGTCGATTTGAACGGCGAATACGGCGCGGTGAGGTTGTCCGGCGAGGCGGTCAAGAGCGACGTCAAGGGCCAGGTCGGCGAACTGCGGCTGAAGGGCAACGCGGTGAATCTGGACTTCGACGGCGCCAGCCGCGCGGTGGCGCTGGATGGCCAGGCGATCAAGGCGGACATCGCGCTGCAGGGCGCGCAGCCGGCAGCCAGCGTGGATGTCAACGGCCAGATGGTGAAGCTGGAGTTCACCGGTAGCAAGGCCGCCAAGCTGGACTACCAGGTCAGCGGACAGGCCAGCAAGGTCAGCGGCGACTGGGCCAATACTCCCGGCGCGCCGCTGAAGCTGCGGGTCAAGGGCCAGGCGGTGAAGGTGTCGCTGGAACAGAATTGAGCAACGGTATGACTCCGTGTCCCTTGCCCGGCCTTGCGCCGGGCTTTTTTGCGCGCGCAAAAAAAGGAGCCCGGAGGCTCCTGGTTCGCGTGCGCGGGCTCAGTGGCCCTTGTAGCTGCAGACGGTGAACAGGTCCAGGCCGCCGTCGCGCACCAGCTGGCCGCCGCCCAGTTCCGGCAATTCGATGATGGCCGCGGCTTCCAGCACGTCGGCGCCCATGCGCTTGAGCAGCTTGTAGCCGGCCAGCATGGTGCCGCCGGTGGCCACCAGGTCATCGATCAGGACCACGCGGTCGCCGGGCTTGCAGGCGTCGGTGTGGATTTCCACCGCGGCGTTGCCGTATTCCAGTTCGTATTCCTCTTCCACCGTGGTGAACGGCAGCTTGCCCTTCTTGCGGATCGGCACGAAGCCGACGTTCAGCTCGTAGGCCAGCACCGAGCCGATGATGAAGCCGCGCGCGTCCAGGCCGGCCACCAGGTCCACCTTCTCGGTCATGTAGCGATGGACGTAGATGTCGATCAGCATGCGGAAGGTTTTCGGGTTTTGCAGCAGCGGGGTGATGTCGCGGAACATCACGCCTTGTTGCGGCCAGTTGGGCACGGTGCGGATCCAGCCCTTCAGGTAGCTGGAGTAGTCGAGATTGCTGAGGTTTTCCATGGCGCTATTGTACTTCGAAATCAAGAGACTGCGTGGTTTGCCGACGGGCGGCGCTCAGCAAAAAGGCCTGCCGCAAAGGCGGCAGGCCAGATTTGCAAGCCGATTATTGTGCTTTTAGGCGAAGAAAGCCAGCTTGAACACCCACAGCGCGGCGATCACCAGCACCGCCGGCTTCAGGTCGGCGAAGCGGCCGGCCAGGATCTTGATCACCGCGTAGCTGATGAAGCCGAAGGCGATGCCGTCGGCGATGGAGAAGGTGAATGGCATCGCCAGCGCGGTCATCACCGCCGGCGCGGATTCGGTCAGGTCGTTCCATTCGATTTCGGCGAGGCCGCGCGCCATCAGCACGGCGACGTAGCACAGCGCCGGCGCGGTGGCGTAGGCGGGCACGGTGGCGGCCAGCGGCGACAGCCACAGCGCGGCCAGGAACAGCAGTGCCACCACCATCGCAGTGAGACCGGTGCGGCCGCCCACCGCGGTGCCGGCGGCGGATTCGATGTAGGCGGTGGTGGACGAGGTGCCCATCACGGCGCCGGCGGTGATGGCGATGGAGTCGGCCATCAGCGCGCGCTTCAGCCGCGGCAGCTTGCCGTCCTTGTCCAAAAGGCCGGCGCGGTGCGACACGCCGACCAGGGTGCCGGTGGTGTCGAACAGGTCGACGAAGAAGAACACGAAGATCACGCCGATCAGGCCGGCGTTGAGCGCGCCCTTGATGTCCATCGCCATGAAGGTGGGCGCCATGCTGGGCACCGGGGCGACGATGCCCTTGAACGGCGACAGGCCGAGCGCGATCGACAGCACGGTCACCACCAGGATGCCGATGATGATGGAGCCCGGCACCTTGCGGTATTCCAGCGCCACGATCAGGAAGAAGCCCAGGATGGCCAGCAGCGTGGTCGGGCTGTGGATGTTGCCCAGCGTCAGATAAGTGGCCGGATGGGCGGCGATCACGCCGGCGTTCTTCAGCGCGATGATGGCGAGGAACATGCCGACGCCGGCCGAGATGGCGAACTTCAGCGATTGCGGGATGGCGTTGACGATGGCCTCGCGCACCTTGAACAGGCTGACCGCCAGGAAGACCAGGCCGGAGATGAACACCGCGCCCAGCGCGGTTTCCCACGACAGGCCCATGCCCTTGACCACGCTGAAGGTGAAGTAGGCGTTCAGGCCCATGCCCGGCGCCAGCGCGATCGGGTAGTTGGCCACCAGGCCCATGATGGCGGTGCCGAGCGCGGCGGCGAGGCAGGTGGCGACGAATACCGCGTTGAGGTCCATGCCGGTGCTCGACAGGATCAGCGGGTTGACCAGGATGATGTAGGCCATGGTCAGGAAGGTGGTGAAGCCAGCGATGACTTCGGTCTTCACCGTGGTGCCGTGTTCCTTGAGCTTGAACAAGCTTTCCAGCAGTTGCATGAAGCGGTACTCCGGGCGAGTTACAGGGGTATGAAAACGGCGGCATTATCGGCCAGCAAGCGTTCAAACGCCTAAATCTTGACGTGAAAATATGTCTTTGCTTAACAATTGCCGGGCCGCTGTGCTATCCTGAAAAATTACTCTCCGGCAAACGTTTGTATTTATGAGCCAGCTTATCGGGAACATTTACATCGTGGTCGCGCCGTCCGGCGCCGGCAAGACTTCGCTGGTGGCCGCCTTGCTGCAGGCCGAGCCCAGCGTCGAGCTGTCGGTGTCCTACAGCACCCGCGCGGCGCGCAAGGGCGAGATCGACGGCAAGCATTACCACTTCGTCGAGCGCTCGGTGTTCGACGCCATGGTGGAGCGCGGCGATTTCCTCGAGCACGCCGAGGTGTATGGCAACTGCTACGGCACCAGCGCGCCGTGGATTCGCGGCCGCCTGGAGGCCGGCCAGGACATCCTGCTGGAAATCGACTGGCAGGGCGCCGAACAGGTGCGCGCGGTGTTTCCCGACGCCATCGGCATCTTCATCGCGCCGCCCTCGATCGAGGAGCTGGAGCGCCGCCTGCGCGGCCGCGACACCGACGCCGAGGAAGTGATCCTGCGCCGGCTGGCCTCTGCCCGCGCCGAGATCGACAAGATCGCCGAGTACGACTACATCGTGGTCAACGACGACTTCGAGCGCGCCCGCCAGGACCTGATCAGCATCGTCCGCGCGCAGCGCCTGAAGAGCGGGCCGCAGTGCCGCCGCCTGGCCGAGATGTTCCGCCGCATGGGCACGGCCGGCGCGCAGTAAAAATAGTCCGCCGCTGCTGTATTGCAAAGGCGAAAATTCGATATAGTGAACCCTGCAACCTTTAATCCATCCGAGAGAAACCATGGCCCGCATTACTGTTGACGACTGCCTGGACCGCATCCAGAACCGCTTTGACCTGACTCTGGCCGCCGCCTACCGCGCGCGCCAGGTGGCTTCCGGCGCCAGCGCCTTTGTCGAGCCGGGCCGCCACAAGCCGACCGTGGTCGCCCTGCGCGAGATCGCCGCCGGCCATGTCGGCAAGGAAATCCTCAACCGCGGCAAGGCCTGATAGCTGACGGAGCGGACGATGGGCACCGGCATAGAGACAGGCATTGATTACAACGCCCTGATCGATTCCGACGCGGCGGCATTCTTCGAGAATGCCGGGCGTTACCTCAAGCCGGAAGACATCGAGCTGCTCAAGCTGGCCTTCGCGGTCAGCCGCGAGGCGCACGAAGGCCAGACCCGCAAGAGCGGCGAGCCCTACATCACCCATCCGCTGGCGGTGGCCACGATGCTGGCCGAGTGGCGGCTGGACGTGCAGGGCCTGGCGGCCGCCTTGCTGCATGACGTGCTGGAGGACACCGGCGTCACCAAGCCGACGTTGATCGAGAAATTCGGCAAGATCGTCGCCGATCTGGTCGACGGTCTCTCCAAGCTGGAGCGGCTGGAATACCAGACCAAGGAAGCCGCGCAGGCGGAAAGCTTCCGCAAGATGGTGCTGGCGATGGCGCGCGATATCCGCGTGATCATCGTCAAGCTGGCCGACCGGCTGCACAATATGCGCACGCTGGACTCGATGCGCGAGGACAAGCGCCGCCGCATCGCGCTGGAAACGCTGGAAATCTACGCGCCGATCGCCAACCGCATCGGCCTGAACAAGGTCTACCGCGAACTGCAGGACCTGGCGTTCAAACATCTGCACCCGCACCGCTACGGCGTATTGTCGAAGGCGGTGCGCGCCGCGCGCGGCAACCGCCGCGAAGTGGTGAACAAGATCCTGCAGGCGGTCAGCCAGCGGCTGGTGCAAAGCAATATCGAAGCCACCATCAAGGGCCGCGAGAAGAACCTCTACAGCATCTACAAGAAAATGCAGGAGAAGCACCTGTCCTTCTCCGAGGTGCTGGACATCTACGGCTTCCGCGTGGTGGTCAACGACATCCCGGCCTGCTACCTGGCGCTGGGCGCCTTGCACAGCCTGTACAAGCCGATTCCCGGCAAGTTCAAGGATTACATCGCCATCCCCAAGGGCAATGGCTACCAGAGCCTGCACACCACGCTGTTCGGCCCCTACGGCACGCCGGTGGAGATGCAGATCCGCACCCGCGAGATGCACAGCGTGGCCGAGGCCGGCGTCGCCTCGCACTGGATGTACAAGAGCGGCGGCGGCGTCAACACCGCGCAGCAGCGCACCCACCAGTGGCTGCAGAAGCTGCTGGACATGCAGGAGGAGAGCGACGACGCCGTCGAATTCCTCGAGCACATCAAGATCGACCTGTTCCCGGACGAGGTCTATGTGTTCACCCCCAAGGGCAAGATCATGGTGATGCCGCAAGGCGCCACCCCGGTGGATTTCGCCTACGCGGTGCACACCGATGTCGGCCACCGCTGCATCGCGGCGCGCGTCAACCACGCGCTGGTGCCGCTGCGCACCGTGCTGCGCAACGGCGACACCGTCGAGATCATCACCTCCACCCAGGCCAAGCCCAATCCGTCGTGGCTGGCCTTCGTGCAAAGCGGGCGCGCCCGCTCCGGCATCCGCAACTACCTGAAGAGCCTGCAGCGCGAAGAGGCGGTGGCGCTGGGCGAGAAGCTGCTGCGCCAGGCGGTGGGCGCGCTGGCCACCACGCCGCTGGCGGTCAGCGACGACCTGCGGGTCGAGTATTTCGCCGCCTACGGCGAGAAAATGAGCAGTTTCGACGACGTGCTGGCCGAGATCGGCACCGGCAAGCTGCTGCCCATCGTTGTGGCGCGCCGGATGCTGGAGCTGGCCGGCGAGCGCCTGGGCGAGGGCGTGCGCGTCGGCCCGATCACCATCCGCGGCAACGAGGCCGGCATGGTGCAGCTGTCGCCGTGCTGCAACCCGCTGCCGGGCGACGAGATACTGGGCGTCATCACCAAGGGCCAGGGCCTGGTGATACACCGCGTCGATTGCCCGAACGCCCGCCGCGCCGACCACGACAAATTGCTGGAAGTGAACTGGGAGGCGCAGCGCGACCGGATGTTCGGCGTCACTGTCGGCGTGCTGTCGCGCAACGAGCGCGGCGCGCTGGCCGACATCGCCACCGCCATCTCGCAGGCGTCGGCCAATATCGAAAGCGCCGACACCCAGGACAGCAGCCGCGACGGCGACGGCCTGTTCAACATCCACTTCCGCCTGCAGGTGGAAGGCGTCGAGCACCTGGAGCGCGTGCTGAACGCCGTCCGCCAGCTGGCGGTGGTGCAACGCGTGGAGAGAAGATGAGTCAATTGAATTTGCGCATCAACGGCGAAGACCGCAGTTTCGCCGGCATCGCCACCTTCGCCGAGCTGGTCGACGCGCTGCAGCTGGGCGGCAAGCGCATCGCCATCGAGCGCAACGGCGAGATCGTCCCGCGCAGCCAGCATGCGGCGGAGCTGCTGGCGGACGGGGATGTGCTGGAGATCGTGGTGGCGGTCGGCGGCGGCTGAGACCATCCGCCCGCGCCATGTCGACGTCAACGGAAGAAAAGGAACGCAGGTGGACGATAAACTGGTGATAGCCGGCAGGGAGTTCGGTTCTCGCTTGCTGGTGGGGACCGGCAAATACAAGGATTTCGAGCAGACCGCGGCGGCGCTGGACGCGTCCGGCACCGAGATCGTCACCGCGGCGATCCGCCGGGTGAACCTGGGGCAAAACGCTAACGAGCCGAATTTGTTGGACTTTTTGCCGAAAAGCCGGTATAACCTGCTACCCAACACGGCGGGCTGCTATTCCGCCGAGGATGCCATCCGCACCTTGCGGCTGGCGCGGGAATTGCTCGACGACCACCGTTTCGTCAAGCTGGAAGTGTTGGGCGATCCCAACAATCTGTACCCCAATGTGAAGGAAACCCTCAAGGCCGCCGAGGTGCTGGTGGCGGAGGGCTTCGATGTTCTGGTTTATACCTCGGACGATCCCATCATCGCGCGCGAGCTGGAGCAGATAGGCTGCTGCGCGATCATGCCGCTGGCCAGCCTGATCGGCTCCGGCATGGGCATCCTGAATCCGTGGAACCTGCAACTGATTATCGAGCAGTCCAAGGTCCCCGTTATCGTGGACGCAGGCGTCGGCACCGCTTCCGACGCGGCGATCGCGATGGAGCTGGGCTGCGACGGCGTGCTGATGAATACCGCGATTGCCGGCGCCCGCAATCCGGTGTTGATGGCGCGCGCAATGAAACTGGCCGTGGAAGCTGGCCGCGCCGCCTATCAGGCCGGCCGGATGCCGAAACGTTTTTATAGTGCAACGCCAAGTTCTCCTAGTGAGGGGGTGATTTCTTCCGTCAAGTCGTGATGTTCATGGCCCAGGCTGGCCGCGCCCGAACGCGCAAAACACCACAAGATGACCTGACGTTGTCGTTTCAGACTTTTACAAATGCAGTAACATTGCTAAAATGCTGTTTTTACAGGCAGCGGCCCTGGCCGCGCCCTAAAGAAATCTAAGGACCCTTAAGTAAATGCCGAATATTCGCGTTAAAGAGAACGAACCGTTTGAAGTTGCTCTGCGTCGCTTCAAGCGCGCTGTGGAAAAGACTGGTCTGCTGACCGAACTGCGCGCCCGCGAGTTCTACGAGAAGCCGACCACCGAGCGCAAGCGCAAGCACGCCGCCGCGGTTAAGCGCCACTACAAGCGCATCCGCAGCCAAATGCTGCCGCCGAAACTCTACTAAGAGTTTTCCCGGCACCAAGCAGGACCGCAGGCCATGCCTGCGGTTTTGCCATTTGTACTCCCGCCTTTTCCTCGCTGCCGCCGCAGCGCCTGAATCCCAAGCGAGCACGACCATGAGCCTCAAAGTTCGAATCACCGACGACATGAAGTCCGCCATGAAGGCGAAGGAAGCCGACAAGCTGGGCGCGATCCGCCTGCTGCTGGCCGCCGTCAAGCAAAAGGAAGTGGACGAGCGCATCGAGCTGGACGACGCCGGCATCACCGCCGTCATCGACAAGATGCTCAAGCAGCGTCGTGACTCCATCGCCCAATACCAGAGCGCGCAGCGCCTGGACCTGGTGGCCAAGGAGCAGGCCGAGATGGATGTGTTGATGGTGTACATGCCTCAGCAGCTGAGCCAGGCCGAGATCGAGGCGCTGATCGCCAAGGCCGTGGCCGACACCGGCGCCGCCGGCATGCAGGACATGGGCAAGGTGATGGGCGCGCTGCGCCCTCAATTGGCCGGCCGCGCCGACATGGCGCAGGTGTCCGGTTGGATCAAGGCCGCGCTCAGCGCCTGAGCGTAGCCGGGCCGCGCTGTCTTGATTCCGCAGGACTTCATCGATCAACTGCTGTCCCGCGTCGACATCGTCGACGTGGTGGACCGCTACGTCCCCTTGAAGAAGGGCGGGCAGAACTATATGGCCTGCTGCCCCTTCCACAAGGAAAAATCGCCCTCATTTACGGTAAGTCCCAGCAAGCAGTTTTATCACTGCTTCGGTTGCGGCGCCCACGGTTCCGCCATCGGCTTCGTGATGGAGTACCAGGGCGTCGGCTTCGTCGACGCCGTCAAGCTGCTGGCCGAAGGCATAGGCATGCAGGTGCCCGACGAGCGGGCGGTCAATCCCGAGGCCAGCCGCAAGGCGCGCGAGAAGCAGGTGTCGCTGGAGCAACTGATGCAAATGGCCAGCGACTACTACCGCCGCGAGCTGAAAGGCGGGCCCAACGCGGTGGCTTACTGCAAGGGCCGCGGCCTGTCCGGCGAGATCGCCGCCCGTTTCGGGCTGGGTTACGCGCCGGACGGCTGGCAGAACCTGGAGGCGATCACCGCCAACTACCAGGACGAAAAACTGGTGGAGGCCGGCTTGGTGATCGTGGCGGAGGACAGCGGCCGCCGCTACGACCGCTTCCGCGACCGGCTGATGTTCCCGATCCGCAATCAGCGCGGCGCCATCGTCGGCTTTGGCGGGCGGGTGCTGGGCAAGGGCGAGCCGAAGTATCTGAACTCGCCGGAAACGCCGCTGTTCGAAAAGGGCCGCGAGCTGTACGGCCTGTACGAGGCGCGCCAGGCGATACGGGATAAGAACCGGGTTTTGGTGGTCGAAGGCTATATGGACGTGGTGGCGCTGGCGCAGTACGGCGTCGGCTACGCGGTGGCCACGCTGGGCACCGCCACCACCGGCGAGCATGTGCGCAAGCTGCTCAAGCACGCCGACCAGGTGTACTTCTGCTTCGATGGCGACAAGGCCGGGCAGAAGGCGGCCTGGCGCGCGCTGGAGAACAGCCTGCCGCAGCTGGTGGACGGCAAGGCGCTGAGCTTCCTGTTCCTGCCGGCCGAGCACGATCCAGACAGCTATGTGCGCGAATTCGGCACCGATGCGTTTGAGGAAGTGTTGGAGCAGCAAAGCCTGCCCTTGTCGGTGTATTTCACCCGCGAGCTGTGCAAGGAGGTCAATCTCAGCACGCCGGAAGGCAAGGCCGACCTGATACGGCGGGCGGCGCCGCTGCTGGCGCAGATCAGCGCGCCGGCGCTGGGCTTCATCATCAAGAAGCGCCTGGCCGAACTGGCCGGCGTGGAGGTCGACGAGTTCGACATGCTGACCGGCGGCAAGCCGCGGCAGGCAAGCGGCAAGAGCGGCAGGCGAGATTACAAGCTGCCGGCCGAGTCGCAGCGGGTGATGAATACCTCAATGGTCAGGAAGCTGATCAAGTGGCTGTTGATGAACCCCGGCTGGGCGCCGGACGTGCGGCTGCCGGACAGCCTGGCGCTGTCGGACGAGCTGGCCTGCTTCGCGATGCTGGCCGAGCGCGTGCAGGAGCACGGCGAAGAGCCCAATACCGCGCAGCTGGTGGAAGGCTTGCGCGGCACGCCCTACGAGGGCTTGATCGACAGCGTGCTGCAGCAGGCGATGCAGGACCCGGACGAGTTCGCCGACCCCGGCGCGGACGACCGGCAGCAGTTCCAGGACGGCAACGCCAGGCTGCTGAAAATGCTGCATGCGGCCCAGCTGGAGCGGCTAAAACAGAAGGACCGGCACGAAGGGCTGACCTCCGAGGAGAAAGCCCTGCTCGGCCAGTTGTTGCGGGAAATGTTCTCGTCGCCGAACTAACAGGTTCGGCGGAAAAACCCAGGTAGTTGTGTTATAATCAACTGTTTTTTTCGGCTTTTTTTCAAGCAGGAAGCGAAATGGCGGCCTCTCCCGAAAACCAGAAAGATGTGCAGGACAGCCAACAGGAGGTGATGAGCCTGGAAGAGCAGCGGAAACGCTTGCGCCAGCTGATCGCCCTGGGCAAGGAGCGTGGGTATCTGACCTACGCCGAAATCAACGACCACCTGCCGGAAGACGTATCCGACGCGGAGCAGATCGAAAACATCGTGACGATGATTTCCGGTCTGGGCATCCAGGTATGCGAAGAAGCGCCTGACGCCGAAACCCTGCTGATGTCCGACGCCACGCCGGCGGTCGCCGACGAGGACGCGGTGGAAGAAGCCGAGGCGGCGCTGTCGTCGGTGGATTCCGAATTCGGCCGCACCACCGACCCGGTGCGCATGTATATGCGCGAAATGGGTTCGGTCGAGCTGTTGACCCGCGAAGGCGAAATCGAAATCGCCAAGCGGATCGAAGACGGCCTCAAGTACATGATCCAGGCCATCTCCGCCTGCCCCGGCACCATCGCCGAGGTGCTGGAGCTGATGGAACGCGTGGCGCGCGATGAAATCCGCGTCGACGAGGTGGTGGATGGCTTCATCGACCTCAACGCGCCCAGCGGCGACGAAGCCGCCTACGCCGAGCCGGAAGCCGAAGACGAGCTGCTGGAAGAGGACGAGGACGAGGAGGAGGACGCCGAGGAAGTCGACGCCGACGCCGACGCCGCCGCCAATCTGGAAGAGCTGAAGCAAGAAGCGCTGGAGCACTTCGCCGGCGTGCGCCTGCTGTTCGACAAGATGGTCAAGGTGCTGAACAGCAAGGGCCATCAGAGCAAGGAATACCTGGAGCTGCAGGACGCGATCACCACCGAGTTCATGCTGGTCCGCTTCGCCACCCGCCAGGTGGAAAGCCTCTGCGAGTCGCTGCGCGGCCGCGTCAACGAGATCCGCACTTACGAGCGCGACATCCAGGACATCTGCGTCAGCCGCGTGCGCATGGAGCGCGCCCACTTCATCAAGGTGTTCCCGGGCAACGAGATCAATCTTGACTGGGTGGAGAGCGAAATCTCGTCCGGCAAGGCCTGGAGCGAGGCGCTGACCCGCTTCAAGCACGCGATCATCGAGAAGCAGACCCGCTTGTCGGACCTGCAGGACCGCGCGATGCTGTCGATCAAGGCGCTGAAGGAAATCAACCGCCAGATGTCGGCCGGCGAGTCCAAGGCGCGCCGCGCCAAGAAGGAAATGATCGAGGCCAACCTGCGTCTGGTGATTTCCATCGCCAAGAAGTACACCAACCGCGGCCTGCAGTTCCTCGACCTGATCCAGGAAGGCAACATCGGCCTGATGAAGGCGGTGGACAAGTTCGAATACCGCCGCGGCTACAAGTTCTCGACCTACGCCACCTGGTGGATTCGCCAGGCGATCACCCGCTCCATCGCGGACCAGGCGCGCACCATCCGCATTCCGGTGCACATGATCGAGACCATTAACAAGATGAACCGCATCTCGCGGCAAATCCTGCAGGAAAGCGGCCGCGAGCCGGATCCGGCGGAGCTGGCCGAGAAGATGGAGATGCCGGAAGAGAAGATTCGCAAGATCATGAAGATTTCCAAGGAGCCCATCTCCATGGAAACCCCGATCGGCGACGACGACGATTCCCATCTCGGCGATTTCATCGAGGACCAGAACAACCTGGCTCCGTCCGACGCGGCGATGTATTCCAGCCTGAAGGACGCCACCAAGGAAGTGCTGGACACCCTGACCCCGCGCGAGGCCAAGGTTTTGCGCATGCGTTTCGGCATCGACATGAACACCGACCACACGCTGGAAGAGGTGGGCAAGCAGTTTGACGTGACGCGCGAGCGGATTCGCCAGATCGAAGCCAAGGCGCTGCGCAAACTGCGTCATCCGACCCGTTCGGAACGCCTGCGCAGCTTCCTCGACAACGAGCCGGGCGGCCAGTAAAGCGGCATTTGACGGCTAAGGAATCCCCAAGCATCTTGAATAAAGCGCTTGGGGATTTTTGTTTTTTACTGTTATAATGGCGCGCTCTGGGCCTCTAGCTCATGCCTGGTTAGAGCAGCGGACTCATAATCCGTTGGTGCCGAGTTCGACTCTCGGGGGGCCCACCAAAAAATCAAGGGGTTGCGCGCAAGCGCAACCCCTTTTGCTTTGTCGGGTTCAACAAAGGTTCAACGCGCGTAGCGGGTTCAGCATGCGGGTTTCGCTCAAATGGTCAGGTGAAAGATGGGCGTAGCGCATGGTCATGGTGAGGTTGTGGTGGCCCAACGCCCTTTGCAACACCAGGATATTGCCGCCGTTCATCATGAAGTGACTGGCAAAGCTGTGGCGAAGGACGTGGGTCAGCTGTCCCGTCGGCAGCTTCAGGCTGGCGCGCTCCACCCCTTCTCGAAATGCGGAGAAGGCGGTTTCAAACAGCCTTTCTCCATTGCCGTGTTCCCGATGGTGATCGCACAGTTCTTTCTCTAGCTCCGATGTAATCGGTATGGCTCTCGCCTTGGATGATTTGGTTTGTACAAACTGGATCACCCCATTCCTGACTTGCGATCTGCGAAGGGCCTCAGCCTCTCCCCAGCGCGCGCCAGTTGCCAAGCACACCTTGGCGATGAGCTGGACGTGCGGGTTACGGCCGGTTTGCAATGCTTGGAGCAGAGCTTGTATCTGCTCTGCGGTTAGGTAGGAGAGCTCCCGCTCCTGTATCTTGAAGGAGCGTAGCTTCTGGAGCGGATTTTCCTTTTTCCATAAGCCAAGCCTAGTTAGCTCGTTAAAAACGGCTCTCATGTAGGCATGCTCACGATTCATGTTGCTGGCGGAGATTCCGTCCGCGAGCCGGTTTGCCCTATAGGCCGCAAATAGGTCTGCGGAAAAAGTCTCGGCGCGTGGATTGCCCATCGCTTGGCACATGAGCAGTAGCCTTTGGTACGTGCCTTGTCCAGATCGTAAGCCTGAACCATGGTGCTGAAACCAGAGGTCAACAAGTTCGGAGAGTGAGCGAGGGTCTTTCTTGGCAGGAGCCCACTCGGGCTCCTGCTGGGCCTTTGCCCTTACATATCGTTCCCACGCTACAGCTTCTGCTTTCGTGGGAAATGTCTTCTTAAACCTCTTGGCCCCCCTTCCTCCTGGCTGGATGTTGACCTGCCAGCCTGTCTTCACTGGTTTGATTGCCATTTGATACTTTGTTATTCCTTTCCTGCATTGAATTTCTCCATCGCGTCTCTGACCTGCGCTTCATGTGCTTGCCTGAGCTCTTCAAGCCTGCGATGTTCATCTGTCTTCTTCTGGATATCCTCTTTGATTTCTTGCAGCCAGTTTTGAACCAGCTTGATATCGATACTTCCTCCTTCTTGCGGGATGCCCAATAGAAACCGCTCTGTGAAATGTCTCGCGAAGTAATCGGCTACCGGGGACGACATCCCCATTATGTGCAAGATGTTCATCGCCAGTTCGCGCGGGCCACTACCGTCATAACCCCACTCAAATGCAGGTGGGGTGCCTTTGCCATACTGGGATACTGTGTGGGGAATATTTGTTACAGACTGCCCTTGATCGTTTCGACCAAGCACTATCTCGTCGATCCGATCCATATGCGGGCTTGGCTTTGTCCCAGCACCAGTTGCTATCCAACTTGCCATCTCAGGCCAGCCGGTCAGGAATGCTTCCAGCATCTCGACTGATAGGCTTTGTCTCCTGTTAACCCAGTTCACCCATTTGTGTCTTGCAATCCTGGTTGCTGTGCTCAGCAAGTCATAACGAGCTGTTTGGTTGGGTGCGATCTGTTCAATGGCGGCACGCAGCCGTTCCTCGATTTTTGTCTCGTTGCTCATTGCGTATTCTTACCGTTGATGGTAATTTCGCACCATGCAGATTTTGCATGGAGCTAAATTTACACTATGTCCCAAATTACATCCAGTCATAGTACATGGCCGCATGCCGCACAACCACCTTCGTCGTTGATGGGCGTGACTTCCGTTGCAGCCTCGTCGCACAACTATGCCCCTCCGTTGGTGACTAGAGAGCGCTTTGCAGAGCTAGTAGGGCTCCCTGTCGGGGTCGTAGTTGGCTTTGTCAACAAGGGCTACCTCCCCGTTGTTTCTGTTGGCAAGTACTCCTTGGTCAATTTGGAGCTTCTGCGAAAGCGCTGCCTGGAAAAAGAATTCTCTTAAGCCCCACGTACATATGAATCTTTAAGGAAGGAATCCAAATGAGCACCCCTCAAGAAGCCATCAAGCTGAATTTGAAGCCCAATCAGTCTGTTCTGCGCGGACGCGTGAATACGATCCGTAAGTCGGAGGAGTTTTTCTACACCGAGGTCACTCTGCCGGCACCAGATGAATATAGCCCGCCGGCTACTGTTGAAGTTCGTTCGAAAAAGCGGATAGGCCAGTCGGGAGAGACTATCGAATGCCTTGTGAGTTGTGGTGGCTATCGTGGCAAATCGTTTGTCTACACCGACAAGGAAACTGGCGAGCGCTTTTCTCGCCGGCCAGTTGTGAATAGCTACTACGCTCTCGAGGACTGATCATGCTGCACCCGCTGTCACTCGAATACCGCCGCGCCTGCCTCGTGGAAGATCGTGAGTGGGTGGATAGCTGGCTCCGCACTGTTCCCACGCAGTTCGCCAAGCGGATTCGGCGGCAGCATAACAAGCTGCTTTTTTCCGAGGAGTTCCGGTACGACGGCGATGCCCGTCGTGCCGCCAACCTCTATGTGCAAGATTGCCGTGATCACCTCGTGGAAATCGGCGGTGCTCTCAAGTTGGGTGCCAGCGATGCCGAACTATGCCAGGCCGCCAAGGAAACCGTGCAGCACATTCTCTCCGTGCAGCGACTGTGCAGTGGCTCCGACTACATATCACTTTTCCAGCGCTTGGCCGACTACCTGGCGGAGCGCGATGTTTTCTTCTTCGATGATGAAGAAGCGCCAGAAGGGTGCACGCGGTTACCGCCGCCAGGCAAGCGGAGCGTGAGCCACGAAAGTATTTTCAAACGCCTGACCGATGAAGGCTTCTGGCGCAAGGTTTTTCGGCGTGGTGTGGCCCGCAAGGTAGAGGCGGAATCCATCCGCACCGGCCTGGTCAATCAGCGGGCTGGGCTGTATGTGTCTAATGACACCTTGGCCCGCTTCCGCTCGCAACGTTGCCGCAACCGCTCGTTGCTGGAAAGCCTGGTTGCTTTCAATGAGCTGGGCGACGAATTCACGCTGGCCGAGTTGGCCGACCTGTCCGTCTCGAATCCAGATAACCGCCGCGCGGAGTTGATGACCCGTATTGCCGGTTTTGAGGCGATTGCCCGCTCCCTGGAACATGCGGCGCTTTTCCTGACAATTACCTGCCCATCTCGCTTCCATGCCTTCCGCAAGCTCAACAAAGGCGGGGTCATCGAGAACACAAAATATTGCGGCAGAACGCCGCGCCAAGCCCAGCAATACCTATCGGGCGTTTACGCCTGCATCCGTGCGGAACTGCATCGCCGCGAGATTTCCCCCTATGGCTTCCGCATTGCCGAGCCGCATCACGATGCTTGCCCGCATTGGCACTTGCTGCTTTTTGTTTCTGCCAGCCAGGCCGACGAACTGGCTGCGATCTTCCGCGAATATGCCACTCGTGAAGATCGTGAGGAGCTGGCCGGCAATGTCGAGGCCCGCTTCAAGTGCATCGAAATCGATTGGAAGCGCGGTACGGCCGCCGGCTACGTCGCCAAGTATGTTTGCAAGAACGTGGATGGCAAGAAAAGCGATGGCGAGCCGGTGGGCGTTAACTTCGACGGCATGGATACGGTCACGGCTGCCGAACGTGTTCTGGCTTGGGCATCGTGCTGGGGCATTCGCCAGTTCCAGCAGGTTGGCGTCGCGCCTGTCACCTTGTGGCGCGAGCTGCGGCGTATCGCTGCGAACGACGGCACGGTGATAGACAGTGAAGTGATCAGCCGGGCAGCTGAAGCTGCCGATGCTGGTGATTGGGCGGGTTTCGTGCGAGCGCTGGGTGGCACTGGTCTTAGGTTGAGTGATTTGCCCATACGGCTATGTCGCGAAACCGGCCGTACAAACCGGTATGGCGAGGAAGTCGGAGTTCGTATTCTGGGTGTCGCTGACTGCGAGGATGGTGTCTTCATTCAATCCCGACGCCATGAATGGACGGTCGAGTTCGCACCTAACCGCGAGCGAAGCGAGCCCGCAGTTAGTTCGACTAGTGTCAATAACTGTACGGAACCCACTTTTGTCGAAGCTAGGGCCGATCTGAGGGGAGGGGCAAACCGCCCACAGCTGCCCGGCCTCGTGAATCGATCGGATAGCGTTGGGCTGGATTTCAGTTCAGACCCAACTTTTCCCCGGTTATCCAATTCTGCGACGCACCTGCGAAGGCCACCCCATGGCTCAGTGTGTCCGCTCTGATGAGTCCGGCTTGCTGCATCTGGATACGACCCAGATCGAGCAATGCCAGACCCTCGTACTGCTTTCGCCGCAGGAGTATGCCGCGATGCAGAAATCCCAATCGGTCAACTGGCAAACCGCTGGCGTTTTCTGGGCGTTTGCCTTTGCCATGGTTGTATCGAGCTGGGTTATTGCCCGTTATGGGGCCTTCTTGTTCAAACCGTTCAAAACCCGTGTTTAAAAGGAAAACGCAATGCACACCAATGCTCATATCAAAAAACTTGCTCTGGTTGCCATCTTGGCCGTCCCGGCGCTCGCTTTTGCTGCGGACCCCGCTCCGGCTACTAGCGGCGTGGATACTGCGGCGCTTATCGACAGTTTCGTGGCTGCATTCCCTGTCGCTAAGGTAGCCCAAGCCGTTGCCTCGATCTGCATCAGCATGATCGGCCTGGTTGCCATCGGCTTCGCTTTCGATGCTGTACGCAAGCGCATGAAGGGCTAAGCGTCCGGACCCGGACTTTCGCATGCGAAAGTCCGGGCATTTCGACTGATCAATCTGTTGAAGGAATGCACATGGCTGCTGAATGGTGGTATCTGGCTGCTTTCGCACTGGGCGTCTCTTGCGGGAATGCTGTGGTCCAAGGGCTCAAATCCATATGAAGCGTTTACTATGTGGCGCTGCCATTGTGCTGTCTCAGGGCGCTTTAGCCGGTTCTGCCCTGGTGAATGGAATGCCGTCCTCATCTGTCGCTGTCAACGCAGCAATGGGCGCTGCATTGGCTGACAAACTGGCCACGCTCAAAGTGAATACCCAGCTTGGCGCACAGATCATGCGAACAGTTGCCCGTTCGTCAGCTGTTCGATTCTTGGGGAAGTCAGTAGTGTTAGCGGCGCCGCTGATGATGGCCGTGAATACCGGGGTATTCGATGAGCAAACGCCAGGGGTATTGGTACATGGTGACGGTGCCAGCGTTACATTCTCTGGTCCGAGTATGGACCTGTCGCAGATGCCAACACGTGCCTTACCTTCATCCAGCCTGGTGGATGCTCTGATGGTGATGGGCTACCCCAACGATGCAGTCTTTGCTAATCGTCCCAATGGTGACACCGCGATCTTCCTGCGTACCAAGCAATATGCTTGTCCAACGCCGGACACTGTTTGCAACTGCCCCCGCGGCACTCTGGATGCTTCTGGCTATAGCGTTTCGGCCTGCACAGGACTTGGCTATGTCGGTGATAACCATATCTACCAACTGGTCCTTATCATGGAGAAGACCCCTCCCAAGCTGTTGAAGGACCTACGCTATCAACCTCGGCCAATCACTAGCAATACTCTTGCAGCATCAGACTTGCCGGACTCTCGTGCCAATGATCAAGTGAACCCTGCACTTATTGCTGCCGCGCTTTCTTCAGCAATAGATGATGCGCGACAGCGTGCGCCAGGTCTTGCATGGCCTCCGGATTTATCCCGTCCCAATTCGATCAGCGCATCCGATATCAAGGCTACTGGTGTATCTACTCCGCTGAGCGGGGCATTAGCTCCTATTGCGGTTGGCTCTAATGATCAGGCTCCGGCCGGCTGGGCCGATGCCCGCCCCGGGACGCCATATTGGGACCCATCAATTACTCTGCCTGGAACATGGGGTGGTACTGGCGCTACTACCAATACGGGCACCGGTAGCCAAGGCGCAACCGTCGATCTTGGAACTGCGCCGACGGTAGCTGAACCGCAGTTGGAAGAGACGCCTACCGGTTTACAGATCATGCAGCCCGTCATTGATGCCTTGAACCCATTGAAGGGCGTGACCTTGCCTTCCGGCGATGGTCAATGCCCTTCAGTTGATCTGGACTTGTCCTTTTTCCGAGAAGGGGCGGTGCATCACTTGGATGAGCAATGCGCCATGCTCGAGAAGGTTCGTCCTATTCTGGAGCCTGTCTTTGCTGCCTGCTGGGGGCTGATGGCGTTTTTTATCGTATTGAGGGCATAGCCATGTGGGCATTTCTGCAATCGGCAATCTGGACCGCCTTGGGATGGGTTTTCCGCTCGGTCCTGGTCAAGTTCGTGGTCGCCTTTGGCATGTTCTTCGTAGTGAAAATCTTGGCCGAAGTCATCAGCTATGCACTACCCAATGCGTTAAATCTGTCCGGCTTGATTCGGGCTGTGCCGGCAGGTGTCTGGTACTACGCCAGTCTCCTGCAACTTCAATATGGTTTGCCGCTGATCGTTAGCGCCTCTATCAGCCGTTTTCTCATCCGGCGCTTGCCAGTCATCGGCTAAGGAACTCCATCATGGCCATGTACGTTTATTGCGGCTTGCAAGGCTCTGGCAAGTCATTCGAAGCGGTCAAATCGGTGATCGTCCCCGCCATCGCCCAGGGGCGGCGGGTGCTCACCAATATCCGCAACATCCGGCAGGACAAGATTCACGACCTGATCGAGCGGAAGGCGCTTGCCAAACCAGAGGCGACACTCGGAGAAATCATCCCGCTCACACCGGATATCATCCTGGCACCGAATTTTTTCTTTGATCCCGAGTTGCTGCTGGCCACCAACGGCGAGGTTGATAGCTTCGTCAGACCCGGCGATCTAGTGGTGATCGATGAGGCCTGGGAAACCCATGGCCCGGATCGCAAGCTATCCGAAGAGCACAAGAAGTTCTTCCGCATGCATCGGCACTATGCCCACCCGGTCACGGGTGTGACCTGCGATCTGGTCTTTCTCTGCCAGGACATCGACACATCGCTGAACCGCTTTGTCAAAGCTACGATTCAGCAGACTTTCCACATGAAAAAGCACACCGCGCTCGCGGCCATCCCGTATTGGAAGAATCGCTATGTGATCACTATTTACGAAGGCCACAAGATGCGCATCAAGGATGTCATCAGCCAGTATCAGGCCAAGTACGACAAAGATTACTTCGGGCTGTATGACTCGCATGTCGGCGGCGTCGGTAAAGAGGTCAAGGTAGATGGGCGTGCCACACTCTTTACTAAGAAAAACGTGCTGGTTTTCAGCTGCGCGCTGCTTGCGCCAGCTGCTGGCCTTTATGGCTTATACAGTGTGTTTGCTCCCTATCTGCTGGGCGATTCCCACAAGCCGGCGGTACCGCAAACCAAGCAAACCGCCAATGCTGCATCCTCCGGCTTGCTGGAGGAAAAGCTATCTGCCGGTAAGCCTTCTTCGCGGAAAAGCAGGGTAGCCCTCGTGGGCTACTTGTCCACCGGGGAGAGCATACGTGTGCTGGTCAGAACCCCGGAAGGCATCCAAACGGTGACGCCGACTAGATTCGTGCCTGACGGATTTGCCACCTCTGCCGAGGTAGATGGCCAGGCTGTCTCGTTTTCGTCTGGTTCGGCCAAGAGTGATTCATCGTTGCTCGGGGAGGCGTTGCCCAAATGAATGTTTCGCGCCCGCTGGCTGCTCTGTCCTTGCTGGGTTCCATTGCGCGGGGTTTATGCCTAGCCACGCTGTTACCGCCCGCCGTAGCATTTGGCAAACCGATTCCCGTCATTTCGATGACCTTCGACCGTATCCCGGTCAGCGACCTCGTGATGGCCTACTACACCCAAATCCAGAAGTCGCCATTCGTCATTGACCCTAAGGCAGCCAAGTCGGATGCGGTATTCACCATGTCGCTAGAGCGCATCCCGCCTGCACAGGCAAAGAGCATGTTCCTGGAGGCGATGCGTAGCGCCGGTTTCGTCGTGGAGCGGCGTAGCGGTGTGGACTTCATTCGATTGCGCGAAGACGGTGAAAAGCCCATTGCCGACCAAGTGTTCATTTATCACCCGCGCTATCGTGATGCCAACTACCTGGGCGACCTGATCGGCGGTTTGTTCGCTACCGGCCACTTCGTACAAAACCGCCCGGCTCCGCGTAGCGACGGTACCCCCAAGGCCAGTAACGACAAAGGTGACTCCCCGTTGAGCTTGCAAAGCCGGCCGACCGATACGCTGGTTTTCAACGGTACCGAAGAGGAAGTAGCCAAGCTGAAAGGCTATCTCGCCAGCCTGGATACGCCGGCCAAGCAAGTGCGTGTCCGGGCGGTCGTTTACGAGGTCAGCGGCGGTAACAACGAGGGTTTCAATCTGGGGGCCGTCATTCGCAGTGCTTCGCAAAAGCTGTTGCTACACATCGGAGCGGCTGACGCGGCCGTGGCCGGCTCGTCGGTATTCCGCTTGCAGTCCACATCGCTGGATGTTCTGGCCGAGCTGTTTGCCATGGATAGTCGGTTCAATGTCGTCACGCGCCCGGATGTGTTGGCCGCAGATGGTCAGCAGACTCGCTTCCAATCCGGTGAAAACGTTCCCGTCCTTGGCCAGGTCAGCTACGACAGCAAGGGCAATCCGGTCCAGTCCGTCGATTACAAGCCGTCAGGGATCGTGATCGAGGCCCGGCCACAGATCCGCGGTGAAGTGGTCAGCCTGCAACTTAACCAGGAAGTCTCCAACTTCGTTCCCACCAAGACCGGGGTCAATAGCTCGCCCACGCTTATGACGCGCAACCTGACCACGACCTTCGATGCAAAGCCCGGCGACGTATACGTCATCGGCGGCCTCAAGACACAGAAGGAGACACAAGACCGCAGCTTCTTCCCCTTCACATCCTGGGCTGTGAGCAACGCGAAGCAATTGAGCAATAGCGAAATCGTGGTGTTGGTGCAAGTCGAGGATGCCACGCCGATTTGATCCCCTCCGCTGTTGCCGGCGTGGCAGCTCCCGCAGCGGAGCGAGGACAGCATGCCGCGGCGGCAACAGCGCAGGACCGAGCACGATGCCGTAAAGCATCGACAACAGAAAGGAACCACTATGCTTTTGAACTGGATTTTGGTGGCATGGGACGAACGCCACCGCAGCATCTTCTGGCAAACCCGCTACTTTTGGCTGGCTTTGGCAACTGCGCTCTGGCTGATTCGTCGTTTGATTCTGGAGGCATGACATGTCTGACCACAAGCAAGACCCGATTATCATGCCGACACCGGATGGTCCCCTGAACTTGACCGAGTACACCTATGCCACTTATGCCTACCTCGTAACGACACCTGAAGGACATCGGCTCATGATGGTTCGTGACAACAAGGCGAATGCGCCGTTTCTTGCGGAAAAACGCCCTATATGGGAAAAAGAGGGATACCTGATCGAGTACTTGCCATTGGCAGAGGCCCGACGCAAGCTGCTGCAATGAGGTGAGCATGGGCGTTCTCTATGTTGCCTGCTCTGGCAGCAGAGCTAGGATTTCGCATGCGAAACCTTGGTGGGGGGAGTTGTATGGCTGTGGAGTCATTAGTTGGACTCATTGTCGTTGTAGTTGTGTTCGCACTGGTTGCGTTGTACGCCGGGAGTCAACGACGTGTGTCGAAGCGACATCGTAAGCATCCCAAGCAACCTTCGGAGTAGTGTAGAGGCAGGCAGTCCCCCCACAGAAATGTCTGCATGTGGTTGATATAATTGTGGTTTTTCTTGCCTGTTCTAGAGTGGATTTGTTGCCACGCTTTGATTGGAGTAAACTTAGAAGGCTCTCTAGCTTAGGACTCTATGTCCAGTCGGGTGTTTAGCCAGACTCTAATTTATTGAACGGTTTGGGGTTGCGAAAGACTCGCATCCTAAACTCGTTCCTCATTTAGGATGCGAGTCTTTCGCTTCCTCTAGTAGAGAGTGGGAGCCCAAGATTTTTCTTGGGCTTTTTTTTTAAAGGAGTATCTCTGTGGGAATTATCGAATCACTAGCTGGAAAGTTAGATAAGTCTCCTAGCGCAGTTAAAAAATTCCTGGCTAGTGCTTCTTTGAAATATCGGGTCTATACAATACCTAAGCGAACACATGGCTATAGATTAATTGCGCACCCTTCAAAAGAGCTTAAGAAATATCAGCGTGCATTTTTAGAATTAATGCCGCTAGCTATACATCCTTGTGCTATGGCGTATAGAAAAGGGTTAAGCATCAAAGATAATGCATTAGCGCATGTGGATAAAAAATATTTACTCAAGCTAGACTTAGAGAACTTCTTTAATTCGATTGACCCTAATATATTTTGGAAAGTTTACCACCTGCATGAAGAGGTCTGTGAGCCATCTTCTCTAGGGGAGCGGCTTTTAATTGATCAGTTGCTTTTTTGGTGTCCAAGTAAAAGGAAAGGAGGGAAGTTGGTTCTTAGTGTTGGAGCTCCTTCGTCTCCCATGGTGTCAAATTTTTGCATGTTATTTTTTGATGTCGTTATTTCAAAATATTGCAAAATCAACCATATATCATACACTCGATATGCTGATGATTTAACTTTCTCTACTAATGAAAAAGGGGCTTTATTTAAGATTCCAGAATTGGTGAGAGACACTCTTTTTTCAGAGTTTGGGAATAGAGTTGTGCTTAATAATGCTAAAACAAAATTCTCATCAAGGGCGCATAACCGTCATGTGACTGGTGTTACTCTGTCTAATTCAGATACCATTTCAGTAGGGCGCGAGCGAAAAAGATATATAAAGCACCTTGTTCATGAATATCAATTGGGAAGGATGAATTATGAAGAGATTTTGCATTTGAAGGGCCTGCTTTCTCATGTTAGTCATATAGAGCCTGTATTTATAAATTCATTGGCTAAAAAATATGGTCCCGATGTTTTGAAGAGAATACATAAGGAGTAATGTTGTGTCAGAAAAAGGAATTAAATCAATAAAAGTAGAAAAATCGATTCAAGTAAGCAAAAAGAGAAAAAACTATATCCCCAAATTATATCGTTCATACAAGAATCAAATTATTGCTGGAGATGATCATGCAGAAGAGCTAATTATAGAATTTGAAAAAATTCTTGAGCAAAACGATGCCCGTTTATTTTTACATAAGATGCGTTTTTTTGATTTTAGGCGATTTTCTCATTTTGAATTGAATTTTGATGAATATCTTACGGTTATTATCGGGGATAATGGCGTTGGTAAAACATCTATTGTGGATGGAATGGCGAAAATAATTTCGTGGATTCCATCAACGATTGAGAAAGAAGGTAAGGCCGCCCAGAGAATATCGCTTCTGGATATTAAAAATGATAGCGCGAGATATGCTGAGGTTGGTGCTGATTTTGTGCTGGAAAGAAATAATTATTATAGTTCAGCATTAAAAAGAGCTGTTCTTGGTGCAGAGGAGAAGCAGGATAGTAATTTGGAGGAGATTAGAGAACTTGCTGACTTGTATCGAATCACTAACTCGCATTTTCAGATAAATCTGCCAGTCTTTGCTTACTATTCGACCATCAGATCAAAGTCAAAGGTCGATTCGAATTTGGGCGTAGTTGTTAATGCCAATCCATCTTCGCGACTCTATGCATACAAAGATTGCTTAGGTGGTGAGGGGGATATATCAAGCTTCTCTAAATGGTTTATTTTTTTTGCAGGTGAAGGTGTGAAGCCGCCTTCAGCAGAAAACAGTCTTGTCACTATTGATGGATCGATTGGTGATGAGATTAAAAGACTTGTGGAAAGTGGATTGGTTGCGGAGGATAGTCCTCTTTGGGCGCTCTATAAGAATTCAGTGCCAGAACTTAAAAATCTGGCATTAGGTAATAATCAAGCTGAAGAATATATTAATATTGTAAAAAAAGCCTTGAAAGCTGCGCTTCCTGAGGTGCAAGATGTTTTTGTGGATCTAAAAAGAGCAGGGTTTGCTATAAAAATAGAAAATAGAGAGGTTTCCTTTAATCAGCTTTCTGATGGGCAAAAATCAATATTTTTGATAGTGGCTGATTTGTCTAGGCGAATGATAATGCTAAATCCTAATCGAGAGAATCCTCTGGATGGGAAAGGTATTGTTATCATTGATGAGATAGAAATGCATTTGCATCCTCGCTGGCAGCAACATATTATTCTCAAGCTTAGAAGTATATTCCCTAAAATTCAATTTATTATCACGACGCATAGTCCTCAAGTACTTTCGACTGTCGATAAAAATTCTATCCGGCAGATTGTGTTGAATTCAGAAGGTGATCCAGTTGTTCAGCCAGTAACGTGGCAAACTAAGGGTGTCGGTAGTGTAGATATTTTAGCTCATATCATGTCTACATCCTCCTCCCCCGAGATTGAAGAAACTGCGATGCTAGAAGAGTTTTACCAGAAGCTATCTGAAAATAGTGAGGATGATGAGCGTGCTCAGTATTTGCGCAATCATTTGCAGAGCCATTTTGGTAATGATCACCCTGTGGTGATTAAATTGTTGGCAGATATAAAATTTAATGAAATAAAAAGAAGAATAAGTAAAGAAAATAAGTGAGTTTATATGAAGAAGCTAGTTCGTCCATTGGCTCCAGTTTGCTTGTCTAAATATAAGCATGGTAGAGATAATTGGGGTAGCGTTTCGCCTCAAGATAAGGCGGATATCCGGCAAGTGTTGAATGTAATGCAAGGGGATTATTGTGCCTATTGTGAATCTAAAGTTTCTTCTTCAAAGCAGCAAATTGAACATTTCAAAGATAAAAAAACATATCCGAAGCTAACTTTTGATTGGAGTAATTTGTTTGGATCCTGCAAGGAAAATACTCGCTGCGGTCAGTATAAGGATGGTCCAAAATCTCCAAAATATAATCCAGAAAAGCTTATAAAGCCGGATGTGGATTACTTTGTTGATTATGTAAATATTGATGAGCAGGGGAGGATAATTCCTCGGAGTGGTATTGGTCTTTTAGATAAGGAGAGGGTGGATGAAACGCTAAAGGCGTTTAACTTAAATAATGATCCTGGTCTTTTGAAAGATAGATTTGACTCGATTAATGCGTTAAAAGAAATCTATCAGTACCTCGTCGAAAATTGCGATGATTTTTCTATGATTAGATCTGATATGCAAGATATGATTAAATCCTATCCTTTTCAAACGTTGCTTAGTAAATACTTTGAAGTTTAGATTTTTTTGGCGTGCCAGAATTTGAATTGCTTTGGATTGAGTTGATGTCATTCTCTTGTCAAGGGTGGCCGCAGGCCACTTGTCTTGCCCTTGACAAGCGCAAGCAGGATACGCTGAATAAGGGGCTGGGGTATTCACCCCAGCCCGCGAGGATCAAACGCGGTCGTTTGTGGGGTGTGGGGCAAAGCCCCACGGTCTTATGCTCGGGGAGCCGACAATGCCCAATAGAAAACGAGTAGATGTGTACTATCCGCCGCTTACTCAGGAAGAGCGAGAATGGCTTGATGCCGCGCCAGTTGGGATGGAGTGGGGAAGCGAGGAGTGGGACAAAAAGTACAACGAAGGATCAACGCTATTGTCAGCTGATGAAGCTCTAAAGTTAGATGATAGTGACTAAGCCTTTGTAAAGTTATGCATTGTGAGGCAAAGTTGCCTGTTGGTATGGACTCATAATCCGTTGGTGCCGAGTTCGACTCTCGGGGGGGCCACCAAATAAAACAACGACTTACAGCAAGAGCTGTAAGTCGTTTTGCTTTTGGGTTGCAAGTTTGACGGCGATGCGTTCCTGGGCTGGCGTCAGGGGGGGCTGCAGCGGTGCGCTGTGTAGGAACGATCCTCGACGCTGTCGCGGCTCTTCCATTTTCGGATGGTGTCCATGGTGACGTTGTAGCGAGCGGCTAGTTCGGCCAGAGTGCCGGTTGCTTGCCGAATTTCCTGACGGATGGGCTTGTTTGAGCAGTTTGACGATCATCTTGTCTGGGCCTTGAACGTTTCCAGGAGCTTACCCAAACCCTCGCGGGCCAGGGTAAGTTTCCAGAGGCGTTTACTCAGTAAATCGTCTGGGATGCAACAGCTAGCTTGCTCCCTGATTTGCTTACGGGTTATTGAGAAATTTTGTTATCGGCTCTAAATGGGTGTTGAGATTCCGATAGCGCGGTAGCTGTATGGTGCTACTCGAATTAGGCTTCTTTCCATCCCGTCGAAATATCTAGAATGGCATGCGCTTTGGCAACGTCGGCTTCTCCACCGTGTATCACCAGCACATATTTATCGGCTTTCAGCGCGGTTTCGTATTTCACTGCCTGTTCGGCGTTAATGCCAACTCGGGTCAGCGCAGCGCCTAATGCGGATACCCCGCCCACAATCGCCGCGCCTTCCAGGGCACCGACCAGTGCTGCAACAACCGGGCCGGCCATGGCAACCATTCCCACGCCAGGCAAAAAGAAAACCGCGGGAGCAAGCAGTAATCCCCATAAACCACCCCAAAATGCGCCTATGCCTCCCCAGGCTTTCATTTTGTCGCCTACGGTATAAAAACCGACCGGGTTTTCCTCGCTGTGGTAGCCTTTCCCAATGACAGATAGTTTTTTTACGTCGAAACCACCTTTGCTTAGCAGGCGGATGGCATCCTCCGCTTCTTGATGGGTGTTGTAAACATAAACTGGGGATTGTGCTGAGCTCATGATATTTCCTTTAAGGATGCATGATTTAAAATGCCTTTGTCATATTGATCTAGATTACTACCTTGATTCTATTGATCACCTGATGTACGCCCGGCATGCCCCAGGCGGCATGATCGGCTAATTCGCGTTCAGACCAGCTATGCACTGAACCATTCAGAATCACATCTGCTCCCTGAATGGTTACGGAAATGCTGTCCATATCGGCTATGGCCCGGCGGCGAAGCGCATTTTCCACACCACCCTTCACCTCGTTCATGGATAGTTTGGGGCGGATGGCGATATTGTCGCTCACGCCGGTGACACCCAGTAAATGTCGTACCATCCGTGTAGCGATTTGGCGCTGATAATCCCATTCCACCGTTCCAGATAGCGTGACCCAACCCTTTTCCACCATGACTTGCAAACCTTCTTTAGGTATTTCAGCCATTTGTTGCAGTAGATTGGCGACTGATCGGGATATATCGGCATCGTCACGCCGGTCTGCATTCGGTAATTGGACATCCATTTCAATGGCCAGCGCTTTGACGCCGGCTACGCGCAGCGCCGCGCGCTCCGCTGCCCATTTTTCGGCATAACTGCTGACATGTCCGGTTAGCGTTACCGCGCCATCACTAGCAGATACGCCTACATGGGTGGCATTGATAGATGGGTCCCAATTAAGTTCCGCTATTACATCCTGTTGTAATTGCATATCGTTTTTCATCGCATGATCTCCAGGCAGCCATTAAGAATCTGTAGATTGGCATTCGGTTTTTGGATGGTCTGTTCGATAACGTACATAGTGGAAAATCAGGTTGGTGACGTCGATTGGGGGATGACTAAGCAGATATTGATCTGAAGAGGTTGGATACTAGCAGTATGCTGAATGCGAAGAATGGGCCGGCCGGGTAGCGTTTTTGTGCAGCGCCTCGCGTGGGTTGTCCTATTTCCGGCGATTATATTGCGCGAGGCGGCACCGAATTCCGATCAGGAATAATTAGTGGGTGGTCGATGTGGTCTATCAAGCAGCGTTTCAAATACCGGACTTTATTTCAATGCGGTGGATTCGACCGGGTTGGCGTGGTTGGCGGAGGCGTGGGGCGTGGCCTGTCGCCTGGAGGCGCGGCTTGTGCCAGCGGCGACCATTGGATTCAGGCTGTCCACAATGGTGCTCGGGATCAGAATGGTGGTGCCGCGCTCCTTGGTGGTTTCGTAGATGATGTTCATTGCCCGCAATTGCAGCGCGGCCGGGTGGTCGGCATAGACATTGGCCGCCTCGACGAACTTGTTGGCGATTTCGGCTTCGGCGGACCCCAAGATGATGCGGGCCTGCTTTTCTCGTTCGGCCTGCGCCTGACGCGACATCGAGTCCTGCCGCACCACTGGTATGGCGACGTCGCGGCTTTCCACTGAGTGCACCGTAATGCCCCATTCCGTCGTCTTTTCGCCTACCTTGCGGCACAGTTCCTGGTCGGTGCTGTGGCGGTCGCTCAGCAGCACGCCCAGCATCGACGAGCCTGTCATTTCGTCGCAGCGAGGTCTGCGCCACGCGGTCTATCGCCTGGCGATAATCGGTGATGGCCAGCGCCGCCTTTTGCGTGTCGTGGACATGCCAGAAGATGATGGCATCCAGGTTCACTGGCACCGTGTCGCGGGTCAAGGCCTGTTCGGCATTGAAGGTGGTGGTCTGGATTCTTTCGTCTATGGTTGCCACCACGTTGTCTACCACCGGGATGATCAGGAACAGCCCTGGTCCGCTGACTCCGCGCAGTTTGCCGGCGCGCAACACCACACACTTTTGCCAGGTATTGGCCATGCGTAAGGATTGCGACACGATGGCGGCGGCCACCCATAGCACAATGGCCGGCGCTAGATAGCCCTGGGAATTGGCCAGCGCGCCTGGTAGGAACAAGGTGGTAAGGTGATGGAGTTCATGGCGATGCTCCAGGCGGCGCGTTCCATCCGGCAGACACCGGCCGCAGACGGAAACGGATCGTAAACAGCTTGTGACAGTTCTTGAGAATTGGCGCTTTTCCCGCGATTGATCTGTACGCTGTCATACATAGCGCGCAGTGATTGGCAGCCATAGTAAATATTAACGGTATTGCATATGCTGGATAATTGCCGATTCATGCGAGCCGGCCCAGTGCGTGCTCACTCGGGAGTGATGATGACCATCGACGATAATCCTAGGCGGAATGGTTTGCTGGCCGGACTGCCGGAGTCCGAGTGGTTGCGGCTGCGCCCGCATCTGGAGCCGGTAGAAATGCCCTTGGGCAAGGTGCTGTACGAGCCGGACTGCGCGCTGAGCCATGTTTACTTTCCAACGACAGCCATCGTGTCGCTGCTGTATGTGATGGAGGATGGGGCTTCGGCGGAAATCGCGGTGGTGGGCTGGGAGGGGATTGTCGGCATCGCCCTGTTCATGGGGGGGGAGACCACGCCCAGTCGTGCCGTGGTGCAAAGCGCTGGCTATGGCTATCGCTTGAAAGCGCAGGCCTTGAAAGACGAGTTCAATCGCGCGGGGCCGATGATGCATTTGCTGCTGCGCTATACCCAGGCCTTGATCACCCAGATGGGACAAACCGCGGTCTGCAATCGCCACCATTCGCTGGATCAGCAATTGTGCCGCTGGCTGCTGTTGAGCCTGGATCGCTTGGCCGGGGACGAGTTGGTCATGACCCAGGAGTTGATCGCCAATATGCTGGGCGTCCGCCGCGAGGGCGTGACCGAAGCCGCCCTGAAGTTGCAGAAGGCCGGTTTGATCCGCTATGTGCGGGGGCATATCACCATTCTCGATCGTTTTGGGCTGGAGCAGCGCACCTGCGAATGCTACGAAGTGGTGAAGAAGGAGTATCAACGCCTGTCCGGGCCCCTGCCATAGCAGAATAACTAGCTCTGTTTTTGCCGGGCTTCCAGTTTTTCCTGGGCAGCGCGCGATAGCGTAGCGGTGGGCTGAGCCTGAAGGCGGTCTATTCCGATGGGCTCGCCGCTGACTGCGCAGTAGCCGTAACTGCCGTCGCGTATGCGTTGCAAGGCTTGATCTATCCGCTGCAATTGCAGTTTTTCCTCTCTTGAACCGTCAAGTCCATTCTATGCTCATCTGCCTGTTGGCCGCGTTCGTCTGCGTCGGAGATCACAAGGAAGCTTTGCAGTCACTCCCATCAGCGGCGATGCAGGAGGGGGGCGATGGTAGATAGCGACGGCGTGACGGCAGCCTCTTGCCCATTGCTCTCCCTTTCCAGCCGCATGGCTTCAGACTCCGCCATCTCGTACAAGGGATAGATATGCGAAGGCGGAGGATGCTGGGCATTGTGGACAGACCAGCCAACAAAATGTCCCGCGGTGTTGCGTTCGGTTTTGATGTGGTATCTGGGCATGGGAGACTCCTTCACGCGTGATTCGTACTCGGCTTCAAGGTTGAGCGCCTGCGATGGAACAGAGTTCAGTACTGCGGAGCGTGAGGCAAGGATGGGTAGCGGTCTGTGCGTTGGAGTGCACATGCCAAATCATTTGGCCTGGCGCCCCATGGTTTCTAGAGTAGGAGCGTCGCCTTTAGCTGTGCCGATGGTACGACAAGGCGGCATCAAATTGGGATGGGCTGGGCTTAACGCTTGATGAGCGAAATCTTGGTGCCTTCTATGCTCAGGCTGGCCATCAGGCCTTCCTGGTCGAAGATGAAGGCATAGGCGTCGTTGCGCAATGTCGTCGAGCTCAAGTTTTTCGCCTTGCCGGCATCAACCACGACTACGCTGGGGCCGGTGCCGATTTCCCAACCCATGGACTTTTTCAGATAGCGGACGGCTTTCTGATTCATCAGAAATACTACATAGCCATAGGATTCCGCGCCTGCCTGCCATCCCCAGGATGGTCTGTCCCACTCTCCATGGACAGAGGGTTAAGCACTAAGCTCTGAACGGCGGCGTTCGAATTCAACCGGGGTCAGATACCCCAGGGTTGAATGACGTCGTTGGTGATTGTAAAAGCGGATGTAATCAAACACATCCGTACGCGCCTCCTCGTAGCTCCGGTAGTGGGTCAGATAAACACGTTCCGACTTCAATGAACGGAAGAAGCTCTCCATCGCTGCATTATCCCAGCAGTTCCCGGTGCGGGAGTGGCTCGGTACCATTCCGTGCCGTTTCAGCAATGCCTGGTAGTCAAAGGCACAGTACTGACTCCCGCGGTCCGAATGCAGAATCACCTCTCCTGAAGGCTGGCGGCGCGCCACTGCCATCGTCAGGGCAGCATGCACCAGTTCTTGCTGCATTCGATGATGCATGGCCCAGCCCACTATCGCCCGGGAGTACAAGTCGAGCACCACCGCCAGGTACAGCCACCCTTCACCGGTCCGGATATAGGTCATATCCGACACCCAACGCTGATTGATGTCGCCACCAGCAGCAAATTGTCGCTGCAGCAGATTAGGCGCCACGGGTAGAAGGTGTTGACCACCACTGACGGGTCGACAATGTTTACGAGTTCTAACCCTGATACCGTTTCGCCGCATCAGGCCCGCGATGCGATGCCGCCCGCAGGCGAAGCCCTGTGCAAGAAGTTCGGCATGAATACGCCGATGGCCATAAATACCATTGACCTCGGCATGCACCAGCCGGATTTCACGTAGTAGTTGTCGGTTCGCCATCTCTCGCGCCGAAGGTGGGCGGTGTAGCCACGCATAGTAGCCACTGCGGGACACACGAAACAGTTGGCACATCGGGGCTACCGGGTAGCGGTCCGACAGCGCCTGAATCGCGCGGAATTTCACTTCATGGGTTGCGAGAAGATGGCGAGCGCCTTTTTTAGGACATCGCGCTCCATGGTAACGCGGGCCAGTTCATCCCGCAGTCGCTTGAGCTCGGCGGCTTCACCGGTCTGTTTGCCTCGGCCAGGGAAGGCATCGGGTCCTGCGTCTTGGAGTTGACGCTTCCACTTGCCCAGCAGCGACTCGGTAATGTCGAAGGCTTGGGCAACATGCCGTAACGGGGTGCCGGCAAGTACCTGCTCAACCGCTTCGCGCTTGAGGGCCTCCGGGAAAGTACGTCTGGTCTTGATCATGAACACTGCTCCTTGGTGGGGATTATCCACCTTAAGTTAGTGTCCACGGGGAATGGGACAGACCAAGAAAGCTTTTCGATTCGATTGATGGTTAGTGGAACGCGTGCCATGATATGCCCTACATGCTTTATTGTAGGGCTGTTGAGTGCCTTTGGGTCAATTCTTATCATCTATTTTTTTTGTGATGGGTTGTATTTTTTACTTTTAAAGCAATTGGTTATGTTGATTTTGTCAACACATGTCACCGCCTGGATATGGTTTGAATTTAGGACTCATAATCCGTTGGTGCTGAGTTCGACTCTCGGGGGGGCCACCAAATAATACGGCGGCTTACGGTTTATTCCGTAAGCCGTTTCGCATTTCCGGCGGTAAGCCTAGGCGGCGAATAGCGGCGGCTGTGGCTTCAAAGCGGGTGATTTTCCTGGTTTGCGGGCTTTGCGCAGCTAATGAGGGCCGAAACCCGCCGCCGAATGACCCTGGCCGCTGTTTGCGGCATGCGGGCGCTATCAATTGAGCCGTCATGTCGGGTTTATCCGCCAGCCGCTGGCGTGGACATCAATTTTTGAATGGCGCGGGTCGTTTTTTCCTTTCCAATTTGTTTTCTCGCTGCGATTTTCTTTAGTTTCTTTTCCGTTCCCTATTCTCGCGGCAAGCGACGGTTCCGATTGTTTTTTCATTCCCGGCCTGTGGATGCGTGCGGCTTTTCAAAAAGCATGAAGCGGATTTTGTCTTATCTAGATTAGTCTGCCGCTGTCTTGATGGAATGGCATTGCATCCTGCCGCCTGCGGATTTCGGCGAAGCTCCGCGCTTGCGTTTCCCGCATTCCATGCGGCGGGCTTCCGGCGCTGCGTTGCGCGCCGGCGAGGAGGCCGGCCGCGAGCGGAGCGGATGCCGCTTTGCCTGTAAGGCCGCGCAAGTCCGCCCGACTAACAAGCGTATTGTCGCCGGGAGCGCCGCATGATCCGCATATTCATCGCCTGCTGCCTGTCCGCCGCAGCGTGGGCCGCGCCGGCCGCTTCGCCGCCGTGCCGGGCGCATGGCGAGTCCGGCCCCGCGCGCCAGGTTTCCCTGTTGGAGCTGTATACCTCGGAAGGCTGCAGCAGCTGCCCGCCGGCCGAGCGCTGGCTGTCGGCCCTGCCGCCGGCCTTTGTCGATGGGCGGCAGGCGCTGGCGCTGGCCTTTCATGTCGATTACTGGGACGGCTTGGGCTGGCGCGACCGCTTCGCCAGCGCCGCTTATTCCGAGCGTCAGCGCCGGCATGCCGCCCAGGCGGGCGGCGCGGTGGTTTACACGCCGCAGTTCTTGCTCAACGGCCGCGATTGGCGGCCCGGCGGCGATGGCGAGCTGGCGCAGGCCTTGCCGCAGAGCGCGTCTGGCGCGACGCTGCAGCTGGATAGCCGGACGTTCGCGGATGGGGTGGATGTGACGCTGCGCGCGCAAACGCCGGTGAAAACGGGGCAGAGGCTGATGCTGGCACTGTTTGAGAATGGCCTGCAAAGCTGGGTGGAGGCGGGGGAGAACCGCGGCAGCCTGCTGCGGCATGATGCAGTGGTGCGCGGCCTGTGGGGGCCGTTCGCGCTGGATGGCGGCGGCCATGCCGCGCTCAGCAGGCATTTGGCGTTCGCCGCCGGCCAGAGGCCGGAGTTCAGCGGCGTGGCGGCTTGGCTGGAAGACGTGGACAGCGGCGCGGTGAGCCAGGCGGTGGTGGCCGCTTGCCGGCGCTGAGGAGTGGTTGAACTGACAGGCGGCCGGGTGGCTTCGCGCTGCTATGATTTTGCGGTTGTTTCGCCAGCATTCGCCTCGCCATCGCGTTTTCCGGGAGCCCGCGCATGTCGCCAACCGAAGCCCGCAGCATAATCGAAGCCCTCGCCAATGGAGTCGATCCGGATGGCGGCCAACCCTTGCCGCCGCTGGCGGTGTTTGATCAGCCCGAAGTGATCCGGGCCTTGTTTCTGGCGGCGCGGGCGCTGGAAATGATGGATGGTCGGGCGCGGCGCGCGCCGCCAGACCATGCCGGCCACCCCTGGTCGGAGCTGGAGGAGACCCAGTTGCTGCAGGCTTTCGATTCCGGCTTGCCGCTGAAGCAGATCGCGGCCGACCATGGCCGCAGCCGCGGCGCGATCAATGCCAGGCTGCAGCGGCTGGGCCGCATCGGCGAACAGGTGGAGGGCTGAGCGCGGCGGATGCCCAGCATCGAATGCGTGCGGATCCGGCTGGGCGGCTTGCGCTTGGGGCCGGAAGGAAAACGCGGGGGCGGGCGGCCCCCGCGCTCGTTTACAGCGTCGCCGACGGCGACAGGCCCTTGGGCAGCAGCAGCCACAAGCTGCCTTGCTGCTTCATCCGCCCGGCGTACATGCCAGCCTCGGTGCCGTAGCCCCAGAACAGGTCGGCGCGCAACGCGCCCTTGATGGCGCTGCCGGTGTCCTGAGCGTGGACCAGCCGCACCAGCGGTTCGGCGGAGTGCGGCCAGGTGGTGGACAGATAGATCGGCGCGCCCAGCGGGATGTAGCGGGGGTCGACCGCGATGCTGTAGCCGCCGGTCAGCGGCACGCCCAGCGCGCCGACCGGCCCGCCGTTGTCGCCCGGGGTGGTCTTGAAGAAGATGTAGCTGGGATTCACCGCGAACAGCTCGTCGCGGCGTTGCGGATTGCGCGCGAGCCAGTCCTTGATGCCTTGCATCGACGCGTCGGAGAGCGTCAGCTGGCGCTGGTCGACCAGCCATTTGCCTATCGACTGGTAGGGATAGCCGTTTTGGTCGGCGAAGCCGACGTGGATGAAGCTGCCGTCGTCCAGCTGGATGCGGCCGGAGCCTTGCACTTGCAGGAAGAACAGCTCCACCGGGTCTTCCACCCAGGCCAGCACCGGCGCGCTGCCGGCGATGCTGCCCTGATTGATCTGGCCGCGGGTGAAGTAGGGCAGCAGGCGCGAGCCGGACAAGCGGCCCTTCAGGCGGATGCCGCGCGGATCGGCCGGGAAATCAGCCGGGTTGACTTCGATATCGCCGCCGGCGGCCAGCGCCAGGCGGTTCGGGCCGATTTGCCTGGCCCGCAGCGCGCCGCGGTTGCGCTGGCTCATCGGCACGTCGACGCTGACCATGTCGCGCGGCACGCCGTATACCGGCCACGGCGTGCGCTCGGAGCGGGTGCGGCTGCCGCTGAGCAGCGGCTCGTAATAGCCGGTGATCAGGCCGCTGTCGCGGCTGCCGTCGCGCAGCTTCCAGGCGGTGAAGCGGTTTTCGAAGAAGCGGCGCACCGCGTCGCCATCGTTGTCGGCCAACTGGCCGGCTTCGCGGCACACGCCGCGCCAAGCCGGTTTTTTCTGCAGGCTCTTGCAGCTTTGCCGCAGGCCTTGCAGCGTGTCGCCCAGCGTCTGGGTGTTCCAGGCGGGCAGGGCGGCCAGGCTGCTGGCGTCGCCGCCGCCGGCGCTAGGGAGGGAGGGGAGGCTGCCGGTCGGCGTAGTGGTGCCGCAACCGGCGAGAAGCAGCAAGGCCAGCCATAGCGGCCAGCGTTTCGGGGACAGGATATGGGTCATGCCTACTGGCCGGGCGGCCTTCTCTTGATGAATGGGATGGATTGTAACCTGCGGGTCGCGCAGCGTGTCGCTGGAATGCCGCAGTCAGCTCAGTGTCATTGAGCTGCAACAAAACGGAAAAGTTTCATCGCTAACATGGAGCCGTTCCGTGTGGTGCGCCGGATGGGAATTGCGCCAGCCGGCATTTGTCGCGAGAAATCTGGAGAAAATGATGAAACGTTTTGCAAGCCAAACCCTGCTGTTGGCCGCACTGGCCTTTTCGGGCGCCTTCGCCACTCAGGCTTATGCCGAAGGCGCCGTTGCGGTTGCCGCGCCGACCGACGCCGAGCTGGCCGCCTCCGTCAAGCAGGCGCTGGATAGCGATGCCGAACTGAAGGCGCTGGGCCTGAAAGTGAGCAGCAACAAGAGCGAAGTGACGATCGAAGGCCAAATGAGCGACGACCAGCAGATGTTCCGCGCCGGCCAGATCGCCGAGCAGATTCCGGGCGTCAAGTTCGTGATCAACAAGATGGAACTGAAGAACTGAGTCTTCCATCCAGGCGGGATGCGCGAAAAGCCGGGCATTGCCCGGCTTTTTCACGTTTGCCGGCGGCGGCTCAGGCTTCCAGCGCCAGCAGCTCGGCCATGGTCTGGCGGCGGCGGATCTGGCGCACCGCGCCGCCATCCACCAGCACTTCGGCCAGCAGCGGCCGACTGTTGTAGTTGGAGGACATCGTCGCGCCGTAGGCGCCGGCGTCATGGAACAGCAGCAGGTCGCCGACCGCGGCCGGCGGCAGCGGCCGGGCTTCCACGGTGCCGCCCTCGCGCTGGGTGAACACATCGCCCGATTCGCACAGCGGGCCGGCGACCACGGTGTCGACGCTGCCGGATTTCGCCGCGCCCTGCGCATCGAGGACGGTGATGTGGTGGTAGCTGCCATAAAGCGACGGCCGCATCAGGTCGTTGAAGCCGGCATCCACCAGCACGAAGCGGCGGCTGCCCATGTTTTTTACCGCGCGTACCTCGCTGAGCAACACCCCGGATTCTGCTACCAGAAAACGGCCGGGTTCGATTTCCAGCCGCAGCGGATGGCCGAGCCGGTCGGCTATCTGGCGGCGCGCCTCGTCCCACAGCTCGAAGTAATGATCGGCGTCGATGCGGGCGTCGCCGTCGCGGTAGGGGATGGACAGGCCGCCGCCGGCCGAAATGGCCTCGATGTCGCAATCCAGCCGCTGCACCAGCTCCACCATCGCGCCGCATACCCGCTGCAGGTGGCCGTAGTCGACGCCGGAGCCGATGTGCATGTGGATGCCGACCAGTTGCAGCCGGTGGCGGCGAATCTCCGCCAGCGCCAGCTCCAGATCGGCGTGCCAGATGCCGTGCTTGCTGTTTTCGCCGCCGGTATTGGTTTTCTGGCTGTGGCCGTGGCCGAAGCCGGGATTGATGCGCAGCCATACCGGGTGGCCGGGGGAGGCCGCGCCCAGCTGGCTCAGCATGTCTATCGAGCCGGCGTTGACCGGAATGCCAAGCTCCGCCACCCGCGCCAGCGTGGCGCGGTCCAGCACATCGGCGGTGAAGACGATGTCGGCTTGCGCGCCGCCCTGATAGCCGGCGGCCAGCGCGCGTTCGATCTCGCCCAGCGACACCGCGTCCACTTTCACGCCCTGTTCGCGCATCAGGCGCAGGATGTGGGTGTTGGAGTTGGCTTTCTGCGCATAGCGTATGGTATCGAAGTGCGAGAGTTCGGCGATGCGCCGGCGTATGGTGTCGGCGTGGTAGATCCACAGCGGCGCGCCGTATTGCTGGGCGATGGCGGCGAGCTGGCGGGTGTCGAATGCGTGCATGCTGGGGCTTCCGGATGGGTTTTTCCCATCATCAGCCGCTTTTCCATAAAAATAAAATAGCAATTTGTGGCCATATCTTTCATTTATGATATGGGCTGATTTCCAGGGGGAGCGGCTGTGTCCGTCAATCTGCGTCATATCGAAGTGTTCCGCGCGGTGATGACCAGCGGCAGCGTCAGCGGCGCCGCGCGGCTGCTGCATACCTCGCAACCCACGGTCAGCCGCGAGCTGGCGCGTTGCGAGCAATTGCTGGGGCTGGCGCTGTTCGAACGCAGCCGGGGACGGCTGCGGCCCACCCAGCAAGCCTTGCAGCTGTTTGCCGAAGTGGAGCGCAGCTTCATCGGCCTGGAGCGCATCGTCGGCAGCGCGGCGGCGATCCGCCAGTTCGCCGGAGGCCAGCTCGCCATCGCCTGCCTGCCGGTGTTCGCCCAGACGCTGCTGCCGGCAGCGTGCGCCGACTTTGTCGCCGGATTTCCCGATGTCGGCATAGACATCAGCCCGCAGGAGTCGCCATGGCTGGAGGATTGGCTGGCGGCGCAGCGCTTCGATCTGGGGCTGACCGAGCAGCAGCAGGCGCCGGCCGGTTGCCAGACGCAGACGCTGTGGCAGGGCGATGAAGTGTGCGTGCTGCCGGCTGGCCATCCGCTGGCGGCCAAGCGCAGGCTGGAGGCGGCCGACTTCGCCGGGCTGTCCTTCATCAGCCTGGCCGCCAGCGACAGCTACCGCCAGCAGGTGGATGCCTGGTTCGCGCGCGAGGGGGTGTCGCGGCGCATGCAGCTGTCCAGCCACAGCGCCGCCTCGGTGTGCGCGATGGTGCGGCTGGGGCTGGGCGTGGCCATCGTCAACCCGCTGACCGCGTTGGCCGAGGCCGGCGATGGCCTGGTGGCTAGGCCGCTGGCCGCATCCATCCCCTTCAGCGTGCAACTGGCCCTGCCGCAATATCGGCCGGCGTCGCCGCTGCCGGGACGCTTCGCCGATTCGCTGCGGCGGCAAGCGGCCGCGCAAGAGCGGCTGCTGGCCGCCTTGCTGGCCTAGGGCCGGGCGGTGGCCCAGGACTTGGGATTGTTTTCGTCCGGCGTGGCCGGCTTGTCCGGACAGTCGCTGGCGAACAGGCAGCACCACTGCGGCTTGGCCGGGCACATTTGCGCCACCTGGTCCCAGGTTTGCGCCGGATCGGGCTTTTCGGCGCGGAAGTGGCTGTAGTTCTGGCTGACGATGGGCGCGTCCGGCTCCGGGCTGGGGTCGCCGGAGAAGTAGAACGATTGCGGATGGCGATAAGGCTTGCCGCCGTCGGCGTCGGGGGCGGCCTGCTTGTAGAAGGCGTAGCCGAACAGGATCTTCTGCGGACCGACCAGCCGCGAATAGGCTTGCAGGCTGTTGTCCAGGTGGCTGCTTTCCGCCTTGTTGTACGGCAGGTGGCGGATGAAGTCCTGCCGCGGCGGATGGTTGTTCAGCGAGAACTGGCAGCATTGCGGCATGCCCGGCAGGCGGTCGGCGTAGGTCAGGAAATAGGCCTTGTTGCCCAGCGAGACGAAGCTGCAGCTGTAGTGGTTGCTGCCGGGAAAAATGGGCAAGCAGCGCTTCTCGTAGTGTTCCATCATCGCGCCCTTGCCGTCGCCGTCGGCCGGTACGTAGCTGGCGTCGTAGTAGCTGGCGCCGTAGGACACTTCATAATCGTCGGGGCTCAGGCCGGCCGGTGGAGAGCTGTACGGCGGCGGGTATTGCTCGTAGTTCTTGAACACCCGGTACATGGTCCAGTCGCTGACCCACCATTTGGGGAACAGCGGGTTGCTGGGCTGGCCGGGGCTGCGCGGATAGGTGCAGTTGAACGGTGGCAGGCACCATTTTTCATTGTGGACGCCGCCGGTGTAATAGGTGTGGCGCAGGCGGGCCGCCAGTTCCTGCCAGGGCAGCGGGGTGGGATCGAAAGTCGGATTCGGCGCGGCGCGGACTGGCAAGGCGAGCAGGCACAGCAGCGCGAGGCTGAGGCGGGGCAGCGGCATGGCGGGCGTCCTTTCTTCTGGCATGTACTTGGAGGAATAGTCCGTGGGGATGCCGGCTGTCCTGTTCTTTTGGCCAGGTTGTGCGATGCCGGACCCGCCAGGGGCGGCAAGGGGGTGATTTCAATGCGCCGCTTAAAATTGCAATTAAATGCTTAAATTTCTTACAAAAAGAAATATAAATCGTATTTGCTGTGAAAAATAATAATTTCCACGTTAAATTATCTAATGCTTAACTATATGTTGCCAGTGCTGTTGGGATATTTTGGCCTGTTGGCGGCATCCCGCATTGACAGCAAGGTCCATATGCTTCATCAATAGTTCCTGAATGCTATCTTTCATCGATTGATGCCTGCAATTTCGGTGTTTTTCTGATTGATGGCGGAAGTTTGCTTAATTTTTCAGTAGTGACCACTGTCTGTCCCATCTTGGCGCGACCGGCAACGGCCGGCGCGCTGAGCGTCCGTCGTCGTCGTTGCCGCCGTGGAGGCCCTTCAGGGCATCGCAGCCGTGGCATCGCGAGGAACTTATTCATGACGTCGACCGCGCTCAACCCCCTGCGGCAGCCCAAGCCGTTTTACCTGATCTTCTCGATCGAATTCTGGGAACGTTTCGGTTTCTACGGCCTGCAGGGCATTCTGGCCGTCTACCTCGTCAAGGCGCTGGGTCTGCGCGAGGCTGACTCGTTCACGCTGTTCTCGTCCTTCATCGCGCTGGTGTACGGCCTGATCGCCGTCGGCGGCTGGCTGGGCGACAAGGTGCTGGGCACCAAGCGGACCATACTGCTGGGCGCGCTGGTGCTGGCCGCCGGCTACGGGATGGTGACCGCGTCGGCCGAGCATATCGGCCTGCTCTACCTGGGCATGGGCACCATCGCGGTGGGCAACGGCCTGTTCAAGGCCAACCCGTCGTCGCTGCTGTCCAAGTGCTACGAGGAAAACGATCCGCGGCTGGATGGCGCCTTCACCATGTACTACATGGCGATCAACATCGGCTCGCTGCTGTCGATGCTGGCCACGCCGTGGCTGGCCGACAAGTTCGGCTACGCCCACGCCTTCGCGTTGTCGGTGGTGGGCATGCTGATCACTGTCGCCAACTTCCTGCTGATGCAGGGCTGGGTGAAGCATTACGGTTCCGACGCCGACTTCCGCCAACCCAAGCTGTCCACCTGGCTGGCGGTGCTGGCCGGGGTGGTGGTCGCCTGTGGCGCCGCCGCGCTGCTGCTGAAGCACGAGATCATCGCCAACGTGGTGCTGGCCGCGCTGTCGATCGGCGTGGTGGGTCTGTACGTGAAGGAAACGCTGCTGCTGAAGGGCGCCGAGCGCAAGAAGATGATTGTGGCCGCCGTCCTGATGCTGCAGGCGACGGTGTTCTTCGTGCTGTATAACCAGATGCCGCTGTCGCTGAACTTCTTCGCCATCCACAATACCGAGCACACGCTGTTCGGCATCCCGGTGCAGCCGGAGCAGTTCCAATCGCTGAATCCGTTCTGGATCATGCTGGCCAGCCCTTTGCTCGCCGTCTGCTACAACAAGCTGGGCAACCGGCTGCCGATGCCGCACAAGTTCGCGATCGGCATGGTGCTGTGCGCCGGCGCCTTCCTGGTGCTGCCGCTGGGCGCCAAGTACGCCAACGCGCAAGGCCTGGTATCGTCCAACTGGATGGTGTTGAGCTATCTGTTGCAGAGCGTGGGCGAATTGCTGATTTCCGGCCTGGGCCTGGCGATGGTGGCGCAATTGGTGCCGCAGCGTCTGATGGGCTTCATCATGGGCGCATGGTTCCTGACCTCGGCCGCGTCGTCGGTGATCGCCGGCTGGGTGGCGGGCCTGACCGCCGCGCCGGACAACGTCACCAGCCCGCTGGCCACGCTGGAGATCTACAGCCGCGTGTTCACCCAGATCGGCGTGGTGACCGGGGCGATCGCGCTGCTCACCATCATCATCGCGCCGTGGCTGCACCGGATGACGCTGGACGAGAAGCCGGAGCAGCCGGAACACGAAATGGCGCTGGACGCGCGTTGAGCCGCCGGCCGCATGCGCAAACGGGAGCCAAGGCTCCCGTTTTCGCTTAATCCGCCAGCTCCACCACCACCCGCTTGTTGCGGGCCCCCTTGCTCTCTATCTTTTTCACCCGCACCCGGCCGACTTCGCCGGTGCGCGCCACATGGGTGCCGCCGCAGGGCTGCAGGTCCACGCCCTCTACTTCGATCAGCCGGATTTCCGGCAGGTGCAGAGGCGGCGTCACCGACATGGTGCGGATCAGCTCCGGCTGGGCCTTCAACGCTTCGCCGCTGGTCATTTTCACCGCGAGCGGCAGGTCGGCGGCCACCAGCCGGTTCAGCTCGGCCTCGATATGCTCCTTGTCCAGCTCCATGCCTTCCGGCAGCGCGAAGTCCAGGCGGCCGGATTCGGCGGTCATGTTGCCGCCTGTGACGCCGGCCTGGATCACCACGCCCAGCAAATGCAGACAGGTGTGGATGCGCATGTGGCGGTAGCGGCGTTCCCAGTCCAGCTCCAGCGTCACTTCGGTTCCCGGCGCGAGGCGGGCGTCGCCGTCGGTCTGGTGCAGGATGGCGCGGGTATCGCGGTCGCGGCGGGTGTCGGCGATGCGCAGCGCGGCGCCGTCGGCCAGCGTCAGCATGGCGCTGTCTCCAGGCTGGCCGCCGCCCAGCGGGTAGCACAGCGTGTCTTCCAGGATCAAGCCCGCGTCGTCGTGGAACAGCACGCGGGTGGACAGGCGGGTCTGGTAGGGGTCTTGATAGAAGCGTTCCGTCATGATGCGTCCTTTGTCGTCTTGTCAGGACAGGGTGACGGCAGCTCGCCGGGATTTCAAGTGACAGCGCCGCGGAGAAAAGACGGTAACAGCTTGTGGCGAAAGGCTTTAGCGCCGATAATCGCCGCCAATCGATTTTCAAAGCCGTTAGCCATGCAAAGACATAATCTGGAACACTACAATCCGCCGCCGGACACCGGCCTTTCCGTGATCTACGCCGACAGCTGCCTCCTGGTGCTGGATAAGCCCAGCGGCCTGTTGTCGGTGCCGGGGCGCGGCGAGGACAAGGCCGACTGCCTGATCAGCCGCGCGCAGAAGGCGTATCCGGACGCGCTGACTGTGCACCGGCTGGACATGGCCACTTCCGGCCTGGTGGTGATGGGGCGCGGCCCGGAGATGCAGCGCGCGCTGTCGATCGCCTTCATGGAGCGCAAGGTGAAGAAGCGCTACATCGCGGTGGTGGACGGTATCGTCGAGAACAACAGCGGCGTCATCGACCTGCCGCTGCTCATCGATTGGCCGAACCGGCCGCGGCAGAAAGTAGACCTGGAGCACGGCAAGGAAGCCATCACCCATTTCCGCGTGATTTCGCGCGACACCGGCCGCGACATCACCCGGGTGGAGCTGGACCCGCAAACCGGCCGCGCCCACCAGCTGCGCATGCACATGCTGCACCTGGACATGGGCCACCCGATCCTGGGCGACGACATCTACGCGCCGCCGGAGGCGCTGGCCAAGGCCGACCGCCTGCTGCTGCACGCGTCCCGGCTGGTGTTGCGCCACCCGGTGACTTTCGAGGAAATGGAATTCGAGGCGCCGGCGCCGTTCTGACGCCGGGCCAGGCGCATAAAAAAGGGATGCCGGCAGGCATCCCTTTTGTTTTGGCCAACGCGGGCCCTTACTGCCGCGCGGTGCGGATATTGTCCGTCGGCGCGGCGTCGGCGTTGCTGCGCCAGGGGTTGATGTCCAGGCCGCCGCGGCGGGTGTAGCGGGCGTAGACGGTGAGCTCGGTCGGCGCGCAGGCGCGCAGCACGTCGACGAAGATGCGCTCCACGCATTGCTCGTGGAACTCATTGTGCTGGCGGAAGCCGATCAGGTAGCGCAGCAGCGCCTCGCGGTCTATCTTCGGCCCGGTGTAGCGGATGGACACGCTGCCCCAGTCCGGCTGGCCGGTGACCAGGCAGTTGGATTTCAGCAGATTGCTGCACAGGGTTTCGCTGACGATGTCGGCGGCGTCGGCTTTGAGAATCTCGGGGCAGGGCGCGTAGTGGTCGACCTCTATGTCCAGGTCGTCGATGTACTCGCCTGCCAGTTCGCGTACCTGTTCGGCGGCGAAGGCTTGCGGCAGCGCGATGGAGACGGCGACTTCCGCGCCGGCGGCGTCGGTCAGGTCGCGTGCCAGTTGGGCGGCGAGGGCGTCCACGCTGTCCATCCGCGTCTGGTTGTAGCTGTTCAGGTACAGCTTGAACGATTTGGACTCGATCAGCCGGGGGCTGGCGGCGGGGATGCGGAAGGTGGCGATGCCGACTTGCGGCTTGCCGCGCGCGTTCAGCCAGGACAGCTCGAAACCGGTCCAGATGTCGACGCCCGCAAACGGCAGCGCGGCTTCCGCCACGCCGATCTCGTCGCGCTTGGTCTGGCGCGCGATCGGGAACAGCAGGCTGGGATCGTACTGATCCTGATAGCTGACGGTTTTGCCCAGCGGCGAATGTTCGGGAGTGGCGTGTGTGCTCATATCGGTTTCCTTTACAGCAGGCCCTTGCGCCATAGCGCCATCAGGTCCATGGTCAGCGCCACGCTGCAATGCAGCGCGACGCCCAGCCAGATTGATTTATAGCGGTAGCTGAGCCAGCCCAGCGCCGCGCCGGCGAGAATGGCGGCCAGGCTTTCCAGCGCCGGCTTTTCGAAATGGATCATGCAATAAGGAATGATCATCACGAAAATCGCCAGCCAGCCGAGGCGCGGCTTCAGGCCGTGCACCATATAGCCGCGGAAGAAGAACTCCAGCGCGGCGAATTGGGCGAAATACAGCAGCTCCCACAGCAGCCAGTGCGGCCACAACGTCTCGCCCGGGCTCAGGCGGAAGAACGGGTAGATCGCCAGAAAGCCGGGCTGCGCCGACGCCCACCACACCAGCGGCAGCATCAGCGCGTAAAACAGCGGAAACAGCTTGAGGTCGGTTTTCAGCGCGGCGCGGTCCGGCCAGGCTACGCCGTAGTCGGCCAGCCGCTCGCCTTTCAACTTGATGTGCAGCAGCGGCAGCAGCGCATAGCCGGCGATGCTGGCCAGCGCCCAGTAGGCGGCGCGGAACAGCTCGGTATGCGGATTGGCGATCACGGCGGCGCGGAAGGCGTCCGCCGCCCGGGGCTGCGCCAGCGCCAGGGTTTCCAGCATCCAGTAGCGGTTGGCCGGATACTGCAGCCAGACCATGCACAGGCTGCTGACCAGCAGCACCGCCGCCGCCTGGCGCTCGGCGCGCGGCAGCAAGTCAAGCGTCCGGCGCATGCTCAATGCTCGCGGCGCATGAATTGGCGCGGGCGGAAGCCCAGCGCGAACAGCACGGCGAAGTAGACCACCGCGCCGATCACGACCAGCAGCAGCAGCCACAGCGCGCGCAGCCAAGCGTGGCCGTGCCAGTCTATTGGCAGCAGCCATTGCGCCGCCAGCAGCGCGGCGGCCATCGCCGCGATGGCGGTGGCCAATTTGGCGAGGAAGCTTTTCCAGCCGGCCTCTGGGCGGTAGATGCCGCGTTTTTGCAGCGTGTGCATCAACAGGCCGGCGTTCAGGCAGGAGGCCAGGCCGATGGATAGCGCCAGGCCGGCGTGCTTGAGCGGAAACACGAAGGCCAGGTTCATCGCCTGGGTGGCGATCAGCGTGGTCACCGCGATGCGCACCGGCGTCTTGATGTCCTGGCGCGCGTAGAAGCCGGGCGCCAGCACTTTCACTAGGATCAGCCCCAGGAGGCCGAAGGAGTAGGCGATCACCGCCTGCTGCGACATCAGCGCGTCATGGGCGCTGAACTTGCCGTACATGAACATGGTGTAGAGCAGCGGGCCGGACAAGAGGCCCAGGCCGACGGTGGCCGGCACCGCCAACAGCAGCGACAGGCGGATGCCCCAGTCCAGCAGCACGCTGAACTCGGCGTCGGACTTGCTGGCGGCGTGCTTGGACAGGGACGGCAGCAGGATGGTGCCGAGCGCCACGCCCAGCACGCCGGACGGGAATTCCATCAGCCGGTCAGCGTAATACATCCACGACACGCTGCCGGTGGGCAGGAAGGAGGCGAAGGTGGAGTTGATCAGCAGCGAGATCTGCGCTACCGACACGCCGAAGATGGCCGGGCCCATCTGGCGGATCACCCGCCAGACTTCGGGATCGCGGAAGGCGAACACCGGACGCGCCAGCATGCCTATCTGTTTCAGGAAGGGCAGCTGCCATACCAGCTGCACCAAGCCGCCGACGAACACCGCCCAGGCCAGCGCCATGATCGGCGGATGGAAGTAGTGGGTGAAGGCCAGCGTGAACACGATGAAGCTGAGGTTCAGGAAGGTGGGGGTGAAGGCCGGGATCGAGAACTTGCCCCAGCTGTTGAGGATGCTGCCGGTCATCGACGACAGCGAAATGAAAAAGATATAAGGAAAGGACACCCTGAGGATGTCGGCGAACAGCGCCGCCTTGGCCGGCTCGCGGTAGAAGCCCGGCGCCGAGATCCACATGATCAGCGGCGCGAACAGCATGCCTATCGCGGTCACCAGCAGCAGCACCGATCCCAGCACGCCGGTCACCTTGGCGACGAACTCGCGGGTTTCCTCGTGGGTCTTGTTCTGCTTGTATTCGCCCAGTATCGGCACGAAGGCCTGGGAAAACGCGCCTTCGGCGAACAGCCGGCGCAGCATGTTGGGAATCTTGAAAGCGGCGTTGAAAGCGTCGGCGGACAGGCCGGCGCCGAAAGTTCGTGCAACCAGGGTATCGCGGACCAGGCCGAGGACGCGGGACACCATGGTCATGCTGCTGACTGCAGCCAGAGCCTTGAGCAGGTTCATTGGGAATTAGGCAACACAGGGCGGGTTGAGCAAGGGCGCTAGTTTACGCCGGCCCGTTTATTGTTGCAAAACCTGAGTTTAGGGCTTAGAATCGCGAGTTTCAGATTCCGCTCATCAGGAGATAGATTCATGGCTAACAGCGCACAAGCTCGCAAGCGTGCACGCACAGCCCTTAAGCAGCGCGCGCACAACGCCAGCCTGCGTACTGCGTTCCGTACCGCAGTTAAGAAAGTGCTCAAGGCAATCGAAGCCGGTGACAAGGCTGCCGCTAAGGTAGTATTCCACGCTTCCGAAAAAGTGATCGACCGCATTGCAGACAAGGGCGTGTTCCACAAGAACAAGGCCGCTCGTCACAAGAGCCGTCTGTCCGCTCAGGTCAAGGCAATGGCCTGATCTTCAGCCCAGGCTGAAAAGAATACGCAAAGGCTCCGCAACGCGGGGCCTTTTGTGTTTGGAACTGCCCCCGCCGGCTTCGCGCCGCGGGGGCTTTTCGTCGCCTACAGCAGCCGCGCCGCCTGGCGGGCCATTTCGCCTTCTTCGTCGGTGGGCAGCACATAGGCCGGCAGGCGGCTGCCGGCAGTGGTGAGCCGGCGCGCGTGCGCCAGGTTGGCGGCGTGGTCCAGCTCGAAGCCCAGCCAGGACAGCTGCTGCAGTATCCTGGCGCGCACCTCGGCGGAATGCTCGCCGATGCCGGCGGTGAAAACCAGCGCGTCCAGCCCGCGCAGCGCCGCCGCCAGGCTGGCCGCCTCGCGCGCGGCGCGGTAGCAGAACAGCTCCACCGCTTCGCGCGCGGCCGGCTGCTCGCTGGCCAGCAGTTCGCGCATGTCGGCGGAGATGCCCGATACCCCCAAGAGGCCGGAGTTCTTGTACAGCTCGCGTCGCACGTCCTTCACCCCCATGCCCTCGTGCTCCTGCCAGTACAGGATCACCTCGGGGTCGATATAGCCGGGGCGGGTGCCCATCATCAGGCCGTCCACCGCGGAAAACCCCATGCTGGACGCCACGCTCTGGCCGGATTCGATCGCGCAGGCGCTGGCGCCGCTGCCCAGGTGGCACACCACCACCTTGGCGTGGGCGAGGCCCACCTCCGGCAGGCGGCGGGCGATGGCGGCGTAAGAGAGGCCGTGAAAGCCGTAGCGGCGCACGCCTTCGTCGTGCCAGTGGCGGGCGATGCCGAAGCGGGTGGCGATGGCGGGCTGGCCGGCGTGGAAGGCGGTGTCGAAGCAGGCGATTTGCGGCAGGCGGCTGTCCAGGCCGGCGAAGGCGTCGATCACTTCCAGGCTGACCGGCTGATGCAGCGGCGCCAGCGCGATGTAGTCGTCCAGCGCGGCGCGGACGTCGGCGTCTATCTTCACCGCTTGCAGGAAGCGGCTGCCGCCGTGCACCACCCGGTGCGCCAGCGCCCGCGCTTCCAGGCCTTGGTCGGCCAGGCCGTGCAGCACCGCCGCCAGCGCGGTGTCGTGAGCGGCATCGCCGAGACCGCGCTCGTCCAGTTGCTGGCCTTTGGCGTCGGCCAGGCTCAGCCTGGCGTCCTTGGCGCCGAAGCGGTCCACCATGCCGCGCGCCAGCAGCGTTTGTCCGTCGGCGCTGAACGCGCGGAACTTCAGCGTGGACGAGCCGGCGTTGATGGCCAGCAGGCAGGCGCTCATGGCCGTTCTCCGTCCTGCCGGCGAGTGTGGGCCAGCAGATTGGCGATGGCGCTGGAGGCGAGGCGGCCGCTGGCGTCGTCGGCGCGGCTGGTCAGCACCATCGGCACGCGCGCGCCCATCACGATGCCGGCGGAGGCGGCATTGGCCAGATAGGTCAGCTGCTTGCCCAGCATATTGCCGGCCTCCAGGTCCGGCACCAGCAGGATGTCCGGATCGCCGGCCACCGCCGAGACGATGCCCTTGCTCTGGGCGGCTTCCTTGGAGATGGCGTTGTCGAAGGCCAGCGGACCGTCCAGCACCGCGCCGGTGATCTGGCCGCGGTCGGCCATTTTGCACAGCGCGGCGGCGTCCAGCGTCGAGCGCATGTCCGGATTGATGGTTTCCACCGCCGCCAGTATCGCCACTTTGGGGCAGGGAATGCCCAGCGCGTGGGTCAGGTCGATGGCGTTCTGGCAGATGTCGCGCTTGGTGACCAGGTCCGGTTCGATATTGATCGCGGCGTCGGTGATGAACAGGTAGCGAGGGTAGCTTTCCACCTTCATCACCCAGACATGGCTGATGCGCCGGTCGGTGCGGATGCCGGTATCGCGGGCGAGCGCCGCGCTCATGAACTCGTCGGTGTGCAGGCTGCCCTTCATCAGGATGTCGGCGTAGCCGTCGCGCACCAGTTGAACCGCCCGTTCGGCGGCGGCGTGGCTGTGCTCGACATCGATGCATTCGAAGCGCTTGAGGTCGATTTCCAGTTCGCCGGCCAGTTTTTTCAGCTTGGCGAGCGGCGCCACCAGGATGGGGGTGGCGATGCCGTTTTCGGCGGCCTCCACCGCGCCCAGCAGCGATTCGCGGCTGCAGGGGTGGGCCACCGCCATTGGCAGGGCGCCCAGCTGGCGGGCTTGCTGCAGGATGTCGTCGAAAGCGTGGTCGTCGTGGGTCATGCTGAGCTCCTCAAGCCTTGATGTGGTGGCCGCCGTCTACATAAATGGTCTGGCCGGTCAGGCCGCTGGCGGCGTCGGAAATCAGGAAGGCGCAGGTCATGCCGACTTCTTCGATGTCGACCAGGCGGTTTTGCGGCGCGCGGGCGATGGCGTCTTCGATCAGTTGGTCGAAATGGGCGATGCCGGAGGCGGCGCGGGTTTTCAGCGGGCCGGGCGATACCGCGTGCACGCGGATGCGCTTGGGGCCGAGCTCGTTGGCCAGGTAGCGCGACACGCTCTCCAGCGCCGCCTTGACCGGCCCCATGATGTTGTAGTTCTCCACCACCTTGTCGGCGCCGTAGTAGCTCATGGTGATCAGGCTGCCGCCCTTTTTCATCAGCGGCTCGGCCAGCCGCGCCATTTCGATGAACGAGTAGCAGGATACCCGCATCGCCTGCTGGAAGCCGGCCAGCGAGCAATCGGCCACGCGGCCGTGCAGGTCGTCGGCCGGACAGTAGGCGATGGAGTGGATGATGAAGTCGAGTTCACCCCAGTGGCCGGCGATGCGTTCGAACACCGCGCGCATCTGCTCCGGCTGCTCCACGTCCAGCGGCAGCAACAGCGGCGCCTGCAAGGCCTCGGCCAGCGGCCGCACGTGTTTCTCGGCCTTCTCGTTCAGATAGGTGACCGCGCATTCCGCGCCCAGCTGGCGCAGCACGCTGGCGCAGCCGTAGGCTATGCTGTTCTCGTTGGCGATGCCGACGATCAGTCCCTTCTTGCCGGCGAGAATGTTGCGAATGCTTTCCATCTGACCCTCTTGGTAAACCATGTAGACCTCCGGGATAGCGTTGCAGGACGGTGTTGCGATGCGATGATGTAAAAGTGGTTTTTGTATTGCCGTTTCAGTCGGATATAATCGCAGGTTTGCGAGGCGGCGCACTTGAGTTTGAAAGCAGGTGGCCGCACCTGTACAGTCAGCCTTGCGCGCAGTTTAGTTCCAGCTGTGGTGCAGTGCAGCATCCGGTTGTATTATGCCATTGTGGTCAATTGGCGGGGAAATAAAACTATGCCGATCTATGAATATCGTTGCGGCGCCTGCGGCGTCGCCAAAGAGCATCTGCAAAAACTGAGCGACGCTCCGCTCGCGGCCTGTCCCGATTGCGGCAGCGCCGACTATCACAAGCAGCTGTCGGCCGCCGGCTTCCAGCTGAAGGGCTCGGGCTGGTACGCCACCGACTTCAAGGGCGGCTCCTCCTCCAGCGCCGCGGGCGGCGCCGCCAGTTCCGGCGGCCATAGCTGCGGCACCGGCTGCGGTTGCGATTGATGTCGGTATCGCCAAAGATAAAAATGACCCTGCGGGGGTATCTGATCGCCGGCCTGCTGATCTGGCTGCCGCTGGCGGTGACCCTGTGGGTGCTGAACCTGATCATCGGCTCGCTGGACCAGACGCTGACGCTGCTGCCGGTGGAGTGGCGGCCCGAGGCGCTGTTCGGCCGCCATGTGCCGGGCCTGGGCGTGGTGTTCGCGGTGCTGGTGGTGATGGGCACCGGCATGCTGGCCGCCAATGTGCTGGGCCGCAAGCTGGTGGCCTTCTGGCACGGCCTGCTGTCGCGCACCCCGGTGGTGCGCTCGATCTACAACAGCGTCAAGCAGGTCAGCGACACGCTGTTCTCCGATTCCGGCAACGCGTTCAAGAACGCGCTCTTGGTGCGCTGGCCGCACCAGAACGCCTGGACCGTGGCCTTTCAGACCGGCACGCCGGCCCTGGAAATCCTCCGCCACGCGGAGAACGGCGAGGAACTGGTCAGCGTGTACGTGCCGACCACGCCGAACCCGACTTCCGGCTATTTCATCGTGGTGCCGCGCAGCGACACTCGCCAACTGGACATGAGCGTCGACGACGCGCTCAAGTACGTCATCTCGATGGGCGTGGTGGTGCCCAATCCGCCGCCGGGCGCCCAGCGTCCGCGCCTGAATGACGAACATAATCGGCAGGGCTAGGCCGTCACCCTGTCTAGCCCCTAAACGCCTTCCTCCCTCGCGGGAGATTCACCGGATTCAATAAAAAGGTTTACCCAATGCGTACCGATTACTGTGGACTTATCGATAAAAAATACCTCGGCCAGACCGTAACCGTGAAGGGCTGGGCGCACCGCCGCCGCGACCACGGCGGCGTGATCTTCATCGATCTGCGCGACCGCGAAGGCCTGGTGCAGGTAGTGATCGATCCGGACACCCCGGAAGCATTCAAGCTGGCTGACAGCAGCCGCGGCGAGTACGTGCTGTCGATCAGCGGCATCGTGCGCGAGCGCCCGGCCGGCACCGCCAACAGCAAGATGATCTCCGGCGAGATCGAAATCCTGGCCAAGGAAATCGAGATCCTCAACGCCGCGGCCACGCCGCCGTTCCAGATCGACGACGAGAACCTGTCGGAAAACGTCCGCCTGACCAACCGCGTGATCGACCTGCGCCGCCCTGCGATGCAGAAGAACCTGCGCCTGCGCTACAAGGTGGCGATGGGCGTGCGCAACCACCTGGACAAGCAGGGCTTCATCGACATCGAAACGCCGATGCTGACCCGCTCCACCCCGGAAGGCGCCCGCGATTACCTGGTGCCGTCCCGCGTGCATCCGGGCGAGTTCTTCGCGCTGCCGCAATCGCCGCAGCTGTTCAAGCAGTTGCTGATGGTGGCCGGCTTCGACCGCTACTACCAGATCACCAAGTGCTTCCGCGACGAAGACCTGCGCGCCGACCGCCAGCCTGAATTCACCCAGATCGATATCGAAACCTCGTTCCTGAACGAGGACCAGATCATGGACATCACCGAGACCATGACGAAGGAGATCTTCAGCGACGTGCTGGGCGTGACGCTGCCGATCTTCCCGCGCATGACCTACGGCGACGCCATGTTCTACTACGGCTCCGACAAGCCTGACATGCGCGTTTCGCTGAAGTTCACCGAACTGACCGACGTGATGAAGTCGGAAGAGTTCAAGGTGTTCCGCGGCGCCGCCGATATGGCCAATGGCCGCGTGGTGGCCCTGCGCGTGCCGAACGGCGCCGGCATCAGCCGCAAGGAAATCGACGACTACACCCAGTTCGTCGCCATCTACGGCGCCAAGGGCCTGGCCTACATCAAGGTCAATGACATCACCAAGCTGAACGAAGAGGGCCTGCAGTCGCCTATCGTGAAGTTCCTGTCCGCCGACGGCATCAAGGCCATCATCGAGCGCACCGGCGCGCAAAACGGCGACATCATCTTCTTCGGCGCCGACAAGGCCAAGGTGGTGAACGAGGCGATCGGCGCGCTGCGCATCAAGATCGGCCACGAGCGCGGCGAGAAGGACGGCTACTTCGTGCGCGAATGGCGTCCGCTGTGGGTGGTGGACTTCCCGATGTTCGAACACGACGAGGAAGCCGACCGCTGGACCGCCTGCCACCATCCGTTCACCAGCCCCAAGCCGGGCCACGAAGATCTGATGGCTACCGATCCGGGCAAGTGCTTGGCCCGCGCCTACGACATGGTGCTGAACGGCTGGGAAATCGGCGGCGGCTCCATCCGTATCCACCGCGCCGACATCCAGGAGAAGGTGTTCGGCGCGCTGAAGATCAGCCCGGAAGAACAGCAGAACAAGTTCGGCTTCCTGCTGGACAACCTGAAGTTCGGCGCGCCGCCGCACGGCGGCCTGGCTTTCGGCCTGGATCGTCTGGTGACGCTGATGTGCGGCGCGGAATCGATCCGCGACGTGATCGCCTTCCCCAAGACCCAGCGCGCCCAGTGCCTGCTGACCAACGCGCCGAACGCGGTGGACGACAAGCAGCTGCGCGAGCTGAACCTGCGCCTGCGCCAGAAGGCGGAGCCGACTGCCTGAGCCCGGCCGGAGCCAAGATGAAACGGACAGTTCGCTGTCCGTTTTTTTTTGCGCCCGGCGGCGGCCGCGCAGACGGCAGCGGGCTTGAAAGCTGAACTCGGCACCCCCATCTTGGTCGGATAGATCAGCGGCGTTTCGCCGGCCGGCCGCGCGCCCGGCGCCGATTGCAAAACTTTATCGCAACGATATCGATTTACAATTTGCCGGGCCTGGCCAGGCTGATTTATAAAGCCTCGCATTCCGCGACGTTTTCCGATGCCCGATCAGGGAAGCGTTGTCATACCAAGACCTTTAAGGAGATCCAAATGGCCGTACTCGTTGGCAAGCAAGCCCCGTTCTTCGCTGGTGAAAAAACCTTCTCCGCCGTGCTCGGCGATGGTCAGATCGTTGACAACTACTCCTTCAAGCAAGCCACCGCCGGCAAGTACGCCGTGGTGTTCTTCTACCCGCTGGACTTCACCTTCGTGTGCCCGTCCGAACTGATCGCCTTCGACCACCGCCTGGCCGACTTCAAGGCCAAGAACGTGGAAGTGATCGGCGTGTCCATCGACAGCCAGTTCACCCACGCCGCATGGCGCAACACCCCGGTGGAAAAGGGCGGCATCGGCCAAGTCGGCTACACCCTGGTCGCCGACATCCAGCACGACCTGTGCAAGGCCTTCGACGTGGAAGCCGATGGCGGCGTCGCTTTCCGCGGCTCCTTCCTGATCGACAAGTCCGGCGTGGTGCAGCACCAAGTGGTGAACAACCTGCCGCTGGGCCGCAACGTCGACGAAATGCTGCGCATGGTTGACGCGCTGCAATTCACCGAAGAGCACGGCGAAGTGTGCCCGGCTGGCTGGAACAAGGGCAAGAAGGGCATGAAGCCGTCCGCCGAAGGCGTGGCTTCCTACCTGGCCGAAAACGCCAAGGACCTGTAATCCGCGGCTGATCCGGATTCCGTCCCGCACCCCGCCCGCGCAAGCCGGCGGGGTGTTTTATTTGGCCGCCGGCGCGCGCTCAGGCTGCGGCCGGGCTCAGCATCCTCTTCAGCGCGCCGTGCTGGATGGCCACGCCCAGGCAGGCGGCCAGCGCGCACAGCCACCACAGCGCCGCGCCGCCGAAATGGCCGTACAGCGCGGTGCCCAGCGCCGGCGCCACCAGGGTGCGGCCGTTCCAGGCGGCGTTGTAGAGGCCCAGATAGCTGCCGCGCAGCCGGCCTTCGGAGCGGTGCATCACCAGCAGCGCGTAGCACGGCGACAGCAGCAGCTCGCCGCAAGTCAGCGTCACCATCATCAGCACCGCCCACGGCGCGCCGTGGCCGGCGTTCAGCCACAGGAAGGAACAGCCGGTCAGCAGGATGCCCAGCTGGGTGCTGCGCCCCAGCCCCCAGCGCAGGATGCGGCGGCTGATCGGGATCTGCAGCGCCACCACCATCAGGCCGTTGACGGTGAACAGGTAGCCGACCCACTGCGCGCCCAGCTGGTAGTGTTCGCGCAGGAACAGCGCCAGGGTCACGTACATCTGGTCGAAAGCCAGCGTCACCAGGATCAGCGCGGCGATGCTGCGCAGGAAGCTGACGTCGCGCCAAGGGCCCGCCAGCGCGCCGCCGCTTTCCTCATCGCGGCGGACGGGGAGGGTGAGCGCGCGGCGGCGGCTGTACGACCAGGCCAGCCAGCAGGCGGCCAGCAGCGTGCCGCCGGCGTTGGCGGCGTAGACCCACTGGTAGCCGTAGGCGGCGAGAAAGCCGCTGCTGATGCCGGCGATGGCGACGCCCAGATTGAACGCCACCCGCATCATGCCCTGCGCCACCGGACGCTGTTGCGGCGTGCACGGCTCCAGCGCCAGCCGCTGGTTGACCGGGCGGAAGCCGCCGTCGGCCATGCCGGACAGCACCAGCACCGGCATGAACAGCCACACCGGAATCCGCAGCGCCAGCAACAGCATGCACAGGCCGGACAGCGATAGCGCCAGCACCGCCAGCGCCCGGCTGTCGAAGCGGTCGCTCAGGCTGCCGCCCTTCAGCGAGCCGGCCAGCATGCCGGCGCCGTAAAAGGCCATCAGCGCGCCGATCTGGCTGTAGGGCAGGTGGTAGCTTTCGCGCAGGTAGAGCGGCAGGAACAGCTTGGAGATGCCGCCGACGTTGTTGATGAAGCTGCACAGCGTCTGGATGTAGACGCCGGCCGGCAGGCCGCGGTACGGCCGCAGCCAGCGCTGCCAGAGCGAGGGGGGATGATCGGGCATGTGGGTGGGCCGGCAGGGCGGGAAATTTCGCGGGGCGAAGCTCCGGGGCGCGGCCGGCGGATGTTATTATGCGATTGGCCTATTTTGTTCGTGCTGATGCGAACAAGTCAATCTTGTTGCTGGATTATTTCACTGGCAGTTTCGCCTTCACCGTGCGCATCATGGTGCTCTGCTTCTCGGCGCGCGGATGCAGGCCGTCGGGCTGGAAGCTGGCCAGGTCGCCGGCGAATCCCGCCACCAGCAACGGCACATAGGCCAGATGGTTGCGTTTGGCGATTTCGTCGTAGGCGGCGCGGAACTCGGCGCCGTAACGGGGGCCATAGTTCGGTGGCAGCGCCATGCCCACCAGCAGCACCCGGGCGCCGCGCTGGCTGGCCAGGTCCACCATTTGCTGCAGATTGCGCCGCATGTCGGCCAGCGGCAGGCCGCGCAGGCCGTCGTTGGCGCCCAGCTCCAGGATCAGCACGTCCGGTTTGTGGCGGGCGAGCGCGTCGGGCAGGCGCGACAGGCCGCCGGCGCTGGTTTCGCCGGACACGCTGGCGTTGACGACCTTGTGGCGCGGCGCCAGCTCGCGGGCCAGCAGCGCCGCCCAACCCTGGCCGGGTGCCAGGCCGTAGCCGGCCGACAGGCTGTCGCCGTACACCAGGATGGTGGCGGCGTGCGCCGGCAGCTGCCACAGCAGCAACAAGGGGAACAGTATCTTGCAAACGATAGAGCGCATGAGCAATCCAGAGAAAAAGGCGGTGCTGGCCGCCAGGGAGTTGGCCAAACAGGTGCATTTCCGCGGCGACGTGCTGCACATCCTGCGCAGCGCCTCGCTGACCCTGTATCCCGGCGAGAGCGTGGCCATCGTCGGCACCTCGGGTTCCGGCAAGTCCACGCTGCTGTCGCTGCTGGCGGGGCTGGACCATCCCAGCGATGGCGAGGTGGCGCTGTTCGGCAAGCCGCTCTCCAGGCTGAGCGAGGACGCGCGCGCGCTGCTCCGGCGCGACCGGGTGGGCTTCGTGTTCCAGAACTTCCAGCTGCTGCCGCAGCTGACCGCGCTGGAAAACGTCATGCTGCCACTGGAGCTGGCCGGACGCAACGACGCGCGCGAGGCGGCGCGGCAGATGCTGGAGCGGGTGGGGCTGGCGGCGCGCCTCGGCCACTATCCGCGCCATCTGTCCGGCGGCGAGCAGCAGCGGGTGGCCTTGGCGCGCGCCTTCGTCATTCATCCCGGCCTGCTGTTCGCCGACGAGCCCACCGGCAATCTCGATCCGCACACCGGCCGCCAGATCATAGACCTGCTGTTCCAGCTGAACGCCGAGCAAGGCACCGCGCTGGTGCTGGTCACCCACGACAACGAGCTGGCCAGCCGCTGCGACGCCATCCACCGCTTGGTGGACGGCAAGCTGAACGGAGCGCGCGCCGGATGACGCTGCGAGGACGGCTGACCCTGCTGCTGCGCTTCATCCGCCGCGAACTGGTGTCGGGCGAGTTGACCATACTCGGCCTGGCGCTGCTGGTGGCTGTGGCGGCGATGAGCAGCGTCGCCTTCTTCTCCGACCGGGTGGAGAAGGCGCTGACCACCCAGGCCACCCAGTTGCTGGCCGCCGATCTGGTGCTTAGCGGCAACGCGCCGGCGCCGGAAGCCATCCGCGCCGAGGCGCGCAGGCGCGGCCTCGCGATGGCCGACAACATCGTGTTCCCGTCTATGGCCTTCGCCGGAGGCCAGGCCGCCTTGGCCCAGTACAAGGCGGTCAGCGCCGGCTACCCGCTGCGCGGCGAAACCACGGTGCGGCTGGCCGACGGCAGCGAACAGAGTGGCCGCCTGCAGCCGCAGCCGGGCCAGGCCTGGATGGATGCCCGGCTGATGAGCCGGCTCAAGCTGAAGCTGGGCGACGAGATCGGCGTCGGCAATCTGCAGCTGAAGCTGTCCGGCCTGATCGTGCGTGAGCCGGACGGCAGCATGGACGTCTACAACTTCATTCCGCGGCTGATGTTCAACAGCGCCGACCTGGCCGCCACCGGCCTGGTGCAGGAAGGCAGCCGCATCCGCTGGCGGCTGCTGTTCGCCGGAGAGGACCGCAAGGTGGCCGCTTTCCGCGGCTGGCTGAGCGCGCGCAAGCCGCCGGGCAGCCGGCTGGAGGATGTGGAAGAGATGCGGCCGGAAATCCGCACCGGCCTGGAGCGGGCGCGGCGCTTCCTCGGCCTGACCGCGATGCTGACGGTGGCGCTGGCGGCGTCGGCGGTGGCGCTGGTGGTGCGCCGCTACCTGCAGCGCCATTGGCAGCAGGTGGCGGTGCTGCGCTGCCTGGGCTTGGGCTCGGGCGAGGTGTGGGGGCTGTTCGTCAGCCTGTTCCTGCTGCTGGGCCTGCTGGCCGGCCTGCTGGGCACGCTGGCCGGCTTCCTGATCCAGCTGGGGCTGATGCAGCTGTTCAGCGGCTACGTCGGCGAGATGCTGCCCGATCCCGGCTGGCTGCCGTGGCTGATCGGCCCGCTGGCGGCGCTGCTGCTGCTCTCCGGCCTGGCGCTGCCGCCCTTGATGGGCATCCGCGACGTGTCGCCGGCGGCGGTGCTGCGCAATGAGCTGCCGCCGACGCGGCAGGGCGTGATCGCGCCGGTGCTGGCGCTGGCCACGCTGCTGGGGCTGGCATCCTGGCAGGTGGGGGAGTTCGCGCTGGCCGGCTGGCTGCTGGCGGCGATGCTGGGCTTTCTCGGCGTGGCCGGCGCGCTGGCGCTGGGCATGGTGATGCTGTTGCGGCGGCTGCCGCGCGGCGGCAAGGTGGGCTGGCGCTTCGGCATCGCCAATCTGGCGCGGCGGCGCTGGCTGGCGGTGCTGCAGATCGCCTCGCTGTCGGTCGGGCTGATGGCGCTGCTGACGCTGACCGTCGTGCGCGACGACCTGATCGGCGCCTGGCAGCGCAGCGTGCCGGCCGACGCGCCCAACAAGTTCGTGATCAATATCCAGCCCGGCCAGCTGGACGCGCTGCGCGATGCCTTCGCCGTCGCCGGCAGGCCGCAGCCGGAGCTGTCGCCGATGGCGCGGGCGCGGCTGATCGCCATCAACGAGCAGCCGGTGCGGCCGGCCGCTTACGACAGCGAGCAGGCGCGCCGGCTGGCCGAGCGCGAGTTCAATCTGTCCTGGCGCCGCGACCTGCCGCCGGGCAACCAGGTGACGGCCGGCAAATGGTGGCCGGACGAGAAGCGGGTGAAGCCGCAGTTCTCGGTGGAGCGCGGCCTGGCCGACAAGCTGGGCATCCGCCTGGGCGACACGCTGGCCTTCGACCTGGCCGGCACCACTTACCGCGCCAAGGTCACCAGCCTGCGCGAAGTGCCGTGGGACAGCTTCCGCGTCAATTTCTTCGTCATCGGCACGCCGGGGCAATTCCGCCAGCAGCCGGCCAGCTGGATCACCAGCTTCCGGCTGGAGGCGGCGGACGAATCCTTCGCCAGCGCGCTGGTGGAGCGTTTCCCCAATATCACGGTGATAGACGTCGGCAGCATACTGGCGGAGGTGAGGGCGATGGTGGACAAGCTGACGCGCGGCATCGAGGCGATGTTCCTGCTGGCGCTGGCCGCCGGCGTGCTGGTGCTGTGGGCGTCGCTGACGGCCACCCGCGACGAGCGCCTGGCCGACATCGGCCTGATGCGCGCGCTGGGGGCCTCGCGCCGCCAGCTGCGCAGCGTGGTGCTGGCCGAGCTGGTGTGGCTGGGCGCGGTGTCCGGCCTGCTGGCGGCATTGGGTGCGATGGGCATAGGCGTGCTGGCGGCGGTGAAGCTGTTTTCGCTGCCGGTGCTGATCAATTGGTGGCTGCTGCCGCTGGGGATGGGCGGCGGCGTGCTGGTGGTGACGCTGACGGGCTGGCCGCTGGTGGGCAGGGTGACGCGCGCGCCGCCGCTGGCCGCGCTGCGCGCGGCGGCTTGAGCGGGCAAGAACAAACAGGCGGGCGGCGCCCGCGGGAGAAGCAGGATGGACGCAATGGTATTGGCCGCGATGGCCAAATGGCCCAATGTGCCGGCGGTGTTCGGCTGGCTGCGGCTGGACGCGCGCGGGCAGTGGTGGATCAAGGACGAACGGCTGCAGCACGAGGCGATGGTGGAGTTCTTCAACCGCAACTACGGCCGCGATGGCCAGGGGCGCTGTTATGTGCAGAACGGGCCGCAGAAGGTTTACGTGACGCTGGACGCGGCGCCGCTGGCGGCCCGGCGCACGCCCAGGGGCTGGAGCACCTTGCCTTACGACGACGATGTCGCCGCGCGCACCGCCTGGCTGACGCCGGACGGCATGCTGCTGCTGGAGATAGGCGGCGAATTGGCGGTGGTGGACGACCGCGATCTGCCTGCCCTGCTGGACGAGGCGCTGCCGGACTGGGACGGCGCGGCGGACAGCCTGCCCGCTAGCCTGCGTCTTGGCGAGGCGGAGCTGCCGCTGGCGCGCGAAGAGCTGGTGGCGCTGTGGCGCCGCTACGGCATCGTCGCCAAGCCGCGCTGAGTCCGGCCGCTTTCGGCATGAAAAAGCCCGCCTTCACGGCGGGCTTTTCGCATTCGGCAGCGGATTCAGACGGCGACCGCGCGCACGCCCACCAGCCGCTTGCGGCCGGCCAGCATGCCGACGGTGAGCGCGGCGGCGGCGATCAGGCAGAACAGCATCGCCAGCGGCCAGGCCGCGTGGCTGTGGCCGCGGATCACGCCCACCGCGAACGGGCCGAGCGAGGCCAGCATATAGCCTATGCCCTGGGCCATGCCCGACAGGTGGGCCGCCACGTGCTGGTCCGGCGAGCGGTGCGCCAGCAGGCTCAGCGCGGTGCTGAACAGGCCGCCTTGGCCGAAGCCCAGCAAAATCGCCCACAGCAGCAGACTGCCGGTCGGCGCGTACAGCATGCCCAGCAAGCCGGCGATCACCGCCAGCAAGGTGATGGCGATAGGCGGGCGCTGGTTGCGGCAGCGGTGCGCCAGCATCGGCACCAGCAAGGAGGCCGGCACCTGCACCATGGTGGACAGCGACAGCATCAGTCCGCCTTCCATCGCGCTGAGGCCGCGGTCCATCAGGATGGACGGCAGCCAGCCGAACACGATGTAGGCCAGCGACGATTGCAGGCCCATGAACAGCGTCACCTGCCAGGCCAGCGGGTCGCGCAGCAGCCCGCGCACCTGCCATTGGCCGGCGGCGGCGGCGTGGCGGGTTTTCAGCTGCGGCCACCACACGGCGATGGCCAGCAACGCCGGCAGCGCCCACAGCGCCAGCGCCGGACGCCAGTCGCGGCCGAAATGCTCGGCGACCGGCACGGTGAAGCCCGCCGCCAGCGCCGCGCCCAGGCACAGCGCCATGGTGTAGACGCCGGTCATCAGGCCGGCGCGGCTGGCGAAGTCGCGTTTGACGATGCCGGGCAGCAGCACGCCGATCACGCCGATGCCGGCGCCGGCCAGCGCCGAGCCGGCGAACAGGCCGAACACGCCCAGTTGAGTGCGCAGCGCGATGCCGGCCGCCAGCAGCGCCAGCACCAGCGCGATGGTTTTTTCGCTGCCCAGGCGGCGCGCCAGATGCGGCGCCAGCGGGCCGAACAGCCCTAAGCAGGCCACAGGCAGCGTGGTGAGCAGGCCGGCCAGCGCCGGGGTCAGCCCGGTGTCGCGGCTGACCATGGCCAGCACCGGGGCCAGGCTGGATAGCGCCGGACGCAGGTTGAGGCCGACCAGCACCAGCCCCAGCAACAGCAACAACGCGCTGCCGCGGCTGGCAGGCAGGCTGGTGGCGGGCGGCGCGTCGTCGTCGATCAGCAATTCGTCGGCGATGGGCGGATTTTGGATATCGCGGTCGGGCATGGCGTTTCCTGGTTATTGGTTTTGCGCGGCCAGCAACTGGTCCAAGGTGGCCAGCAACGGGCGGGTGATGGCGGCGGCGGCGTCGCCGGCGGCGTCCGGCCGCTTTTGCTGTATGGCTTCGAAGATGGCGGCGTGCTCGGCGAGGCCGGGATCCGGCAGCGCTTCGTCGCGGATGGCGTCCTGCACGCTTTGCTGCACCGCGCGCGAGAAATAGCGGTACAGGCCGGCCAGCGCCTGGTTGCCGCTGGCGTCGGCGATGGCCAGATGGAAGGCGATGTCGCGCTCGGCGTAGCTTTCGGGCGTATCGTCGGCCTGGCGGGCCAGGGTATGCAGCGTCGCCTCGATGCGGACCAGGTCATCGGCGCCGGCGCGCAGGGCGGCCAGGCGCGCCGCGCTTTCCTCCAGCAGGCAGCGCACTTCCAGGTGCTCGCGCAGGCTGGCGCGGCTGATGGCGCGCATCGCCTCGCCGGGATTGACGGTGGCGCGGACATAGGTGCCATCGCCCTGGCGCACTTCCAGCAGGCCGGCGTACAGCAGCACGCGCACGGCTTCGCGCACGGTGTTGCGGCTGATGCCCAGCTCGTCGGCCAATTCGGGCTCGGTGGGGATGCGGCTGCCCACCGGCCACCGGCCGTCGGCCAATTGCCGGCCCAGGCTGTCGAGCGCGATATCCACCAGCGAGCGTTTGATTGCGGGGTTCGGATTCATCTGGGTCTTCTAATTCATCCAATCATCCGATGAATTTTACGCGCAAAACACGGGCAGGGTCAAAAGCGGGCGATCAGGCGGTGGCGGAGAAGGTGCCGTTGGGAGACAGGCCCAGGCCTTGGCCTACCAGCAGCGAGTCCAGCGCGTAGGGCGCGCCCAGCGAGTAGACCAGCGCGTAGGTGGCCAGGCCGCTGATCTGCTGGGCCGACAGATTGCTGTTGGTCTGCAGCAGGTCGTTCAGGTTGAACGGGAAGGTGTTCGGCGTCAGCGGGGTGTTGCTGGCCAGCTGGTTGGTGCGTTGCTGTTTCAGCAAGGCGTTGGTCTCGTTGACCAGCGAGCCGTTGCCGTAGGTGGTATAGCTGTTGGCCAGCGAGTTCAGCGCCTGCTCCACCGCGTACAACAGATTGGCGGTGCCGGTGGAGTCGCTGTTGTAGGCGGCCTGGAGCGAGCTGACGTTCAGGTTCAGCGTGCCGCCCAGGCCGTATTGCGCCGGGCTTTGATAGCTCAGGCCGATCTGGCTCAGCGAGGTCAGCAGCGAGCTGCCGTTGCTGTAGGTGGTTTGCGCCTGTTGATTCAGCAGCTGGGGCAGCTGGCTGGCGATGGGATCGTTGCTGAAGCTGACCTGGTTGCCCAGCAGGCTGTTGATGCTGCCCTGCGCGGTATTGAAGGCGGTGGCCAGCGATTGGGCGTTGGTATTGAGTTGGCCGAAGTCGATGTTGACCGAGATGGTGCTGCTGCCGGTGGCCAGCAGGTTGGCCGATACGCCGCTGCCCAGCTGGATGCCGAAATTGCTGCTGCTGGAAGCCGATGCGCCGTTGACGGTATAGGCGGCGTTGAGCGCGCTCTGGGTCTGAGTGAGGTTCTGGCCGCTGCCCACTGCCAGGGTCTGATCGAAGGCGAGGCGCGACAAGCCGCTCTGGTCGGTGTTGGTGCCGTCGTTGTCGCTGACGGCGATGCGGAAATTGTTGCTGCTGCCGGTGCTGGCCGCGCTGACCTGCAATTGATAGGCGCCGGAGGCGTTCTGGATCACGTTGGCGACCACGCCGGCATTGGCGCCGTTGATGGCGCTGGCGATGCCGGACAGCGTGCCGTTGGTGATGCTGACCGTTACCGGCGTGTCGTTGGCGGTGAAGCTGCTGGCCGAGGTCGAGCTGGTGTAGGTGTAGCTGCCGGTGGTGATGGTCAGGCTGCCGGTGCCCACCGAGGTGGAACTGGTATCCGGCAGGGTGAAGCTGGTGCTGGCGCTTTGCGCCTGCGCCAGCTGCGACACGGTCAGCAGGTAGTTGGCGTTCTGCGCGCCGCTGGCGGCGCTGACGCTGGCCACGCCGGGATTGCTGCTGCTGGCGCTGCTGTTGTTGTATTGCAACTCCGGAGCGTACAGTTGCTGCAAGCTGCTCTGGAAGGTATTGAGGATGGACATCAGCTGGCCGAGGCCGGACAGTTCCACTTGGATGGGGTCGGCGGTGGAGCTGGCCGAGGCGCTGCCGGTGCTGCTGTTGGCGCCCAGCAGCAAACCGCTGGACAACAAACTGCTCAAGTTCGGCAAAAGACTGTCGAAAGACGAGAGAGAGGAGTTGTATCCAGACAGCGAGTTCATTGCCAACACTCACAAGCCATACCTTGTTCAAGTGTAGACTATTGCATCCAAGTCATTGTTGATTGGGCGTTTTTTCGGCGTCTGGATTGTTTATTTTTTTGCGCTGCGGCAAGCGGCGCAAAAAAAACGGCGGGAAGCCGGGCTCCCCGCCGTTTCGCGATGGACTGGCGCGGTTTATTTGGCCAGCGCGTCCTTCACGCACTTCTTGGCGAAACTCTGCTTGGCGGCGCCGGCCAGCTTCTTGTCGGCCGCCTTGGCGTCGCAGCTGGCCTGGGCCGCGGCGGTGTCCTTCTCGCATTTTTTCAGGAAGCTTTGCTTGGCGGCGCCGGCCAGTTTCTTGTCGGCGGCCTTGGCGTCGCAGGCGGCGTCGGCCAGCGCCAGATTGGCGCTGAACAGGGCAAACAGGGCGAGCAATAGCGTTTTGCGCATCACGGTTGGTCTCCATGGCTGAGGAAAGGCCTGCGGACAGGCCGTTGAAAAGGGGTCATGCGTCTTTGTCGCGCCTGGCGTTCAGCCAGTAGACGGCGGTCAGCGCCGCCAGCGCGAACAGCAGCAGCATCAGCGCCAGCTGGTGGGCGGCGCCATAATTGGCCTGCTCAACCTGATTGTACAGCGCGATCGAAATCACCCGGGTTTCGCCGTCGATATTGCCGCCTATCATCAGCACCACGCCGAACTCGCCGACGGTATGGGCGAAGCCCAGGCAGGCCGCGCTCAGCACGCCGTTGCGGCAGGAGGGCAGAATCACGTGGCGCATCCGCTGCCAGCGTCCCGCGCCCAGCAGCAGCGCGCTCTCCAGCTCTTCCTGCCGCACCGCGCGGAAGCTGGCCAGCAGCGGCTGCAGCACGAAGGGCAGCGAATACAGCACCGAGGCGATCACCACGCCGTGAAAGGTGAAGGCGAGTCCGGGAAGATCCAGGGCCGAGGTCAGCTTGCCCAGCGGCCCGCGCGGGCCGAAAGCCAGCAGCAGGTAAAAGCCCAGCACGGTGGGCGGCAGCACCAAGGGCAGCATCGCCGCCGCTTCCAGCATCGGCCGCAGCGGCGAGCGGCTGCGCGCCAGCCACCAGGAGCAGGGCACGCACAAGAGCAGCAGCAGCAGGGTGCTGATGCCGGCCAGCTTCAGGGTGAGGCCGATGGCGCCCCAGTCTTGCGGAGTCACGGCTTGAAGCGGTAGCCAGCCTGGGCCATCAGCGCGCGCGCCTGCTCGCCCTTGAGGAAGGCCATCAGGGCGGTCGCGGCGGGCGAGGGCTTGATCAGCAGCGCGTCCTGGCGGATAGGCTGGTGCAGCTTCTCCGGCACCAGCCAGTAGCGGCTGCGTATGCCCTGCTCCAGCAGTTGGGAGTAGGCGACGAAGGCGAAGTCGGCGCCGCCGACTTCGGCGAATTGCATGGTTTGGCCGATATTGTCGCCGGTCAGCAGCTTGGCTTTCACCGCCGCCTCCAGCTTCAGCGCCGCCAGCGTTTCCATCGCGGCGCGGCCGTAGGGAGCGGTGGCGGGATTGGCCACCGCCAGCTTGTTGAACTTGCCCTGGCGCAGAGCGGCTTCGCCGGCGTCGTCGCGTTTTTTGCTCCACAGCGCCAACTGGCCGTAGGCGTAGGTGAACTGGCTGGCGGGCTGGCCGACGCCGGCGCGGACCAGTTCGGTCGGACGCTCGTCGTCGGCGGACAGGAATACGTCGAACGGCGCGCCCTGGCGGATCTGCGCGGCCAGCTTGCCGGATGCGCCGGCGCTGGCTTTGATCTCATGCCCGGTGGCGGCCTTGAAGGCGGCGGCGATTTTGTCCAGCGTTTGCTGGAAATTGCTGGCCACCGCCACATTGACGGTGTCGGCGAGGGCCAGCGGAGACAGGCAGAGGCAAAGCAGGGCAAGACGCAGGCGGGGCATGGCGGCGCTCCGGAGGGGTGAGGTGGCCGTCATTATGCAGCCAAAATCGCCATCCTAGCCAGCTGCCAGCGGCGCCTGCTCGACTTGCAGCACTTGCTGCCAATTGCAGGCCAGCAGGTCCGGCCAGCCTTTGCCGGCGGCCGCGGCCTGGCCGGCGCGGCCGCCGCGCAGATTGACGCCGCCGCCCAGCAGCCTGCCATCGCCGGCGTCCTCCAGCTGCACGATGCTGGACACCTGCTCCAGATACGGGGCGATGCCGCGTGTCAGCGGCGCGCGGTCATCGGACTGGCGCGCCGCCGGCAGGCTGCCGATCTCGCCCTGGAAACTGCGCAAAGCCAGGCGCAGCCTGGCCACACGCGGGCCGGCCTCCTCCGCCAGCGGCAGCGCCGGCATCCCGGCGCGCAACAGCGCCTGCAGCCGCAGATTCATGCTGTTGCCCAGCGCGGTGGACACCAGTTGCCAGCGGCCGTCGCGGCGCTGGTCAAGCAGCCATAGCGGCTCGAGCAGCACCGCCTGGTAGGAGGCGAGCGACTGCGGCGAGCCGGCGTAGACGAACTGGTGGCTCTGGCTGCCCTGGCACAAGGCCTGCGGCGGCAGCGGGTCGGCGCCGGCCAGGGCGCCTGGGGTTCGCGCCACCCGGCACAGCTCGCTCCAGGCGACCAGCGCGCAGCCAAAATTGAAGAAAGGTTTCATCGCCGTCCGTAGCGTAGATGAGTTGGGTCCGCAAGGGCGGATTGCATACCGAAACATAAGGCAAAAGCGCGCTGTCCGCAGTTGATGTGGGACAAACTCTCCGGCTGAAGGACAGTCTGACCTGTCATGTCGTACAGGACGGCTTGCTGGTATGATTCCGCCTTTGCCGCCCGAGCGGCTATAGATACCGAATTCTCGACGCATTCAAGATGAAAAAACTATCCGGCTTTCTGTTGATTGTCCTGCTGTGCGCGGCGGGCTGGCTGGCCTGGGCCGCGCTGCTGCCGGTCGCGCTGCCCGAGGGCGGCTACAAGCTGCTTGTGGGCCCGAACCGCACGATGAAGCAGATTGCCCGCACGCTGGAACAGGACGGCGCCATCCGCAACCGCCAGCTGATGACGGCGCTGGCGCGGCTGTCCGGCGCCGACCGCAAGGTCAAGGCCGGCCTGTACCGCTTCCAGGGTCCGCAGAGCATGCTGGACGTGCTGCAGCGGCTGGTGCAGGGCCATCCGGACGAAGCCAGCGTCACCGCGATAGAGGGCTGGACCTTCCGCCAGCTGCGCCAGGCGCTGGACCGCAACCCCGACGTGCAGCACGAGGCGAAGCCGCTGAGCGACGCCGAGGTGATGGCGCAGCTGGGCATGCCCGGCGCCAGTCCCGAGGGGCTGTTCTTCCCCAGCACCTATCTGTTCACGCCGGGCGCGTCCGACCTCGACATCTACCGCCAGGCCTTCAATGTGATGCAGCAGCAATTGAACGCGGCTTGGGCGGCGCGCAAGGCCGACTTGCCCTACCGCACGCCGTATGAGCTGCTGACCATGGCCAGCCTGATCGAGAAGGAAACCTCCAGCGACGCCGATCGCGGCATGGTGGCCTCGGTGTTCGTCAACCGGCTGAAGAAGGGCATGCGGCTGCAGACCGACCCGTCGGTGATCTACGGCATGGGCGCCAGCTACCAGGGCAATATCGGCAAGGCCGACTTGCGGCGCGATACGCCGTACAATACCTATACCCGCGCCGGCCTGACGCCGACGCCGATTTCGCTGCCGGGCAAGGCCGCGCTGTACGCCGCCGCCCAGCCGGCCGAGTCGGACGCGCTGTATTTCGTCGCCCGCGGCGACGGCAGCTCGCAATTTTCCAGCACCCTGGAGCAACACAACCAGGCGGTGCGCAAATACATCCTGAAGAAAGGCCAGTAATGCCGATAGAGCAGTCCGCCCGCCGCGGCCGCTTCATCACCCTGGAGGGGATAGACGGCGCCGGCAAGAGCACGCATCTGGGCTTTATCCGCGACTGGCTGGCCGGGCGCGACATCGACGCCGCGTTCAGCCGCGAGCCGGGCGGCACCCCGCTGTCCGAGAAGATACGCGAGCTGCTGCTGGCGCCGGAGACGGTGGTGTCGCTGGACGCCGAGGCGCTGCTGGCTTTCGCCGCGCGCCAGCAGCATATCGCTGAGGTGATCGAACCGGCGCTGGCAGCCGGCCGCTGGCTGGTGTCCGACCGCTTCACTGACTCCACCTACGCGTTCCAGGGCGGCGGCCGCGGCATTCCCTTCGAGCGCATCCGCGTGCTGGAAGACTGGGTGCAGCGGGGCCTGCAGCCGGACTTGACCTTGTTGTTCGACCTGCCGCTGGAAGTGGCGGCGCAGCGGATGTCGGGCACGCGCCAGCTGGACCGTTTCGAGCAGGAGGCCGCCGGCTTCCACCAGCGCGTGCGCGACGCCTATCTGGCGCGCGCGGCGGCGGAGCCGGGCCGCTTCGCCGTGCTGGACTCCAGCCGCGGCATCGCCGAGATCCAGGCCGACATCGCGCTGCATCTGCAGCGCCTGCTGGAGCGCGGCTGATGTTGTACCCGTGGCAGAACCATGACTGGCGGCGGCTGAACGCCGAGCGGCAACGGATGCCCGGCGCCTGGCTGTTCACCGGCGGCGCCGGCATCGGCAAGCTGGCTTTCGCCCGCCACCTGGCGCAGTCGCTGCTGTGCGAGGCGCCGCAAGCGGAGCATCAGCCCTGCGGCCAGTGCCAGGGCTGCCGCTGGTTCGCCAGCGGCACCCATCCCGACTTCCGCCTGCTGTCGCCGTTCGCCGACGAAGAGGAAGAGGGCAAGGAAGCCAAGGCGGTGCGCAAGCTGCCGCAGATCAAGATCGAGGCGGTGCGCGACGTCATCGACTTCGCCCACCTGTCCGCCCACCGCGCCGGCCGCCGGGTGATCCTGGTGGAACCGGCCGAAAACCTGAACCCGGCCGCGGCCAACGCCTTGCTGAAAATCCTGGAGGAGCCGCCGGAAGCGGTGCTGTTCCTGCTGGTGTCGCACGCGCAGCAGCGCCTGCTGCCGACCATCCGCAGCCGCTGCCGCCAGTTCGCGCTGACCCGGCCGGGCGCGGCCGCCGCGCTGGCCTGGCTGCGGGAGCAGGGCGTGGCCAACGCCGAGATCGAGTTGGCGCACAATGGCGGCGCGCCGCTGTTCGACCACGATCCGGAGCTGGCCGCGCTGCGCGGCCAGTTCGTCAAGGCGCTGGGCCAGCCCAGCTTCGCCGGCATGCTGCAGCTGGCGGAACTGGCCGACAAGAACAAGCAGCTGTCGCTGCTGCAGCCGCTGAACTGGCTGCAGAAGTGGCTGCACGACCTGGCGGCGCTGTGCCTGGCCGGACGGGTCCGCTATTATCCAGATCAGGAACGCGCGCTGTCGGCGCTGGCGCCGCGCTGCGACCTGGCGCAGCTGATGGCCTGCCAGCAGGCGTTGGCGGCGCTGGCGCCGTTCTCGCAACATACCTTGAACATCCGCCTGCAGCTGGAGGCGGTCTTGATGGACTACCTGAAGATTTTCGCCGGCGCCAAGCCCGCTTGAGCGCGCAGAGGGGACATTTGCATGGATGCCGCCAACACCAGGCCGGACCTGAACAATCCCAACCGCCCCGGCGTGCTGTCGCTGCATATAAAGGAGCGCAGCGCGCTGTTCGCCGCCTACATGCCCTTCGTCCGCAACGGCGGCATCTTCATTCCCACCAACAAGGAAATGCAGCTGGGCGAGGAAGTGTTCCTGCTGTTGACGCTGATGGAAGACCCGCAGCGCATCGCGGTGCAGGCCAAGGTGGTGTGGATCACGCCGGGCGGCGCCAACAACAGCCGCGTGCAAGGCGTCGGCGTCGAGTTCGTTTCCGGCGAGGCGGGCAAGCAGGCCAAGGACAAGATAGAGGCGCTGTTGGGCGGGGTGCTCAACTCCAGCCGCCCCACCCACACCATGTAGCCGGCGCGCGGCTGAAGCGCCGGCCGCCGCCGTGGTATGCTTGCGCGGTTACTGTCAGAGTTTTGCGGCCGCCCCATCATGCTTATCGATTCCCACTGCCACATCAATTTTCCCGACCTGGCCGCCCGCCTGCCCGAAGTGCTGGGCAATATGCGCGAGAACCGGGTCACGCACGCGCTGGTGATAGGCGTCAGCCGGCCCAAGTATCCGCAGGTGCTGGCGCTGGCCGAGGCGCACGCCAATCTTTACGCCACCGTCGGCGTGCATCCGGACGACCCCGAGGCGGAGGAGTACAGCGAGGACGAGTTGGTCGAGCTGGCCGGCCATCCGCGCGTGGTCGGCATAGGCGAAACCGGCCTCGACTACTACTGGTGCAAGGGCGACCTGGCCTGGCAGCACCAGCGCTTTCGCACCCATATCCGCGCCGCCCGGCGCGTGAGCCTGCCGCTGGTGATCCATACCCGCGAGTCGGCCGCCGACACCATCCGCATCATGCAGGAAGAGCATGCCGAGCAATGCGGCGGCGTGATGCACTGCTTCACCGAAACCTGGGAAGTGGCCGAGGCGGCGCTGGCGCTGGGCTTCTACATCTCCTTCTCCGGCGTGGTGACCTTCAAGAACGCCAAGCAGGTGCAGGAAGTGGCGCAGAAAGTGCCGCTGGAGCGGATGCTGATCGAAACCGATTCGCCGTACCTGGCGCCGGTGCCGCACCGCGGCAAGCAGAACGAGCCGGCCTATGTCCGCCATGTGGCGGAATTCATCGCCGAGCTGCGCGGCGTGCCAGTGGAGCAGGTGGCGGCCGCCACCACGGAAAACTTCTTCCGCCTGTTCGCCAAGGCGGAACGCTGAGGGAGAGCCGGAATGCATTTGCGCCATTTCGCCGCGGGCATGCTGATCGGGCTGGCTTCGCTGGCCGCGGCGGCCAATTGCGTCAATCTGGGCGGCCGCAGCTTCTGCGCGCAGCCCGGCGGCCAGGCGGTGCTGCACCAGGGCAACGCCTATTGCGGCGCCGGCGCCTGCGTGGCCGACGAATTCGGCAACCTGTTCTGCTCGCCGTACCCCGGCGGCGGCGCCATCCGCGCCGGCGGCGCTTTCTACGCCGGCCCGGGCATGTGCCTGCTGGGGCCGGACGGCTCGCCGCGTTGCGCCGCGCGCCCAGGCGGCAGCTGCCAGGTGGCCGCCGACGGGCAGATACAATGCGATGGCGGCACGGTGGCGGCGCCGGCGGTGCGCCCGCCGTTGTGCCAATGATTGTGCAAGGAGCGCCGTGAATACGCTAGAAGTCACCATCCTGGGCTGCGGCTCCAGTTCCGGCACGCCGGCGATAGGCTGCCGCTGCGCCACCTGCCTGTCCGGCGAGCCGCGCAACCGGCGCACTCGCGCCAGCGCCTATGTCCGCGTCGGCGAGCTGGGTTTCTTGATCGACACCGGACCGGATCTGCGCCAGCAGGCGCTGCGCGAGGGTTTGTCGCGGCTGGACGCGGTGCTGTACACCCATCCCCATGCCGACCACCTGAACGGCATCGACGATCTGCGCGCCTTCTGCTACCTGAAGCAGGGGCCGATCTCGCTGTACGGCAACGATTTCACCATGTCCAACATCCGCGAGCGCTTCGGCTATGCGCTGCAGGCGCCGTCGAAGATGTGGGACAAGCCGGTGCTGCTGCCGGAAACGGTGCATGGCCCGTTCGAGCACCAGGGCGTCAAGTTGACGCCCATCCCGCTGCGGCACGGCAGCTGGCCTTGCCTGGGCTGGCGCATCGGCAATATGGCTTGGCTGACCGATCTGTCCGACATCCCGGAGAGCAGCCTGCCCTTGCTGCAGGGGCTGGAGCTGCTGTTCCTGGATTGCCTGAACCACGACCCCTACCCGTCGCATCTGGGGGTGGGGCAGGCATTCGACTGGGCGGCGAGGATAGGCGCCCGCCGCACGGTGCTGATCCACATGACTCACCGGCTGGAATACCATGCGCTGGGCGCGCTGTGCCCGCCGGGCGTCGAGGTGGGGTTCGATGGCTGGCAGGCGAAGCTGGCTATGGGATGATGCCTGTCATCTTAATAATAATGATGAATATCAATAGCTTGCGATAGCTATTTTTTCAGCGGAATTTTCTGATCCAGCACCGCCACCGCGCTGATGGCGTTGTCCGGGCTGCCGTCCACCAGCTTGTCGGAATAGGTGAGATAGGTCAGCACATTGCGTTTGGCGTCGACGATGCGCACCACCCGCACGTGCTTGAACACGAAGGACGCGCTCTCCTTGAACACCTGTTCCTGCGGCGGCAGCGGCCGGCCGAAGCGGATCTGCCCCACCTGGCGGCAGGCGACGGAAAAGCGCGACGGATCCTTGGCCAGCCCGATCGCGCCCTTGTAGCCGCCGGTCTTGGCGCGCGACACATAGCAGGCCACGCCTTGCACCGCCGGATCGTCGAAGGCTTCCACCACCACCTTGTCGTTGGGGCTGAGCAGCTTGAAGGTGGTGGAGACTTCGCCGATTTCCTCGGCGCGGGCGAACGGGGCGGCCAGCAGGCAGGCCAGCAGCAGCGCGGTTTTCTTCATCGCGGTTTCCTTGGGGGAGCAAAGAGGCCGCCATCAAGACGGCCATGATGCCGGAATTGTAGGGAAGCCGGCCGCGCCGCTCAATCGCTGTTTGCGAACCGCTGCCGGTAGGCTTGCAGCTCGTCGGCGACGAAATGGGTGATCATGGCGCGATAGATCGCCGCCGTCAGCGCCGCGTCGGCGCCCATTTCGCCCGCCAGCCGCTCCACCCGCCGCATCACCTGATCCACCCGTTTGCCGCCTTCCACTTCGGCGCGGCTTTCCTTGAAGCGCGCCGCCTGGCGCACGTAGATGCCGCGCTCGGCGATCAGCGCCACCAGCTCGCGGTCGATGCGGTCGATCTGCCCGCGTACTTCGTCCAGGCTCTGGCATTGATAGAGATGTTCCATATTCCCGCTCCGGCTCAGTAGTAGTTGAGGCCCATCGCGGCCTTCACTTCAGCCAGCGTGCGGGCGGCGACGTCGCGGGCGCGGCGGGTGCCGCTCTTCAGCATTTCCAGCACCGCGGCCGGATCTTGCGCGTAGTGTTCGCGGCGCGCGCGTATCGGCGCCAGCAGCTCCTGCAGGCATTCTTCCAGATGCTTCTTGATGACGGTGTCGCCCAGGCCGCCGCGCTGGTATTGGGCTTTCAATTCCGCCACCAGCGCCTGGTCGGGGTGGAAGACGTCCAGATAGGTGAACACCACATTGCCTTCCACCTGGCCGGGATCGGCCACGCGCAGGTGGTTCGGGTCGGTGTACATCATTTTCACCGCCTGGCGGATGTCGTCCGGGCTGGCGGACAGCGTCAGCGTGTTGCCCAGCGATTTGGACATCTTGGCCTTGCCGTCTATGCCGGGCAGCCGCGAACCCACTTCCGGCACCACCGCCCTGGCTTCCACCAGCACGGTCTGATCGACGCTGGCGTTGAAGCGGCGCACGATTTCGTTGGTCTGTTCGATCATCGGGATCTGGTCGTCGCCGACTGGCACGATGGTGGCCTTGAACGCGGTGATGTCGGCGGCCTGGGCGGCGGGGTAGGTGAGAAAGCCGGCCGGAATGTCGCGTTCATAGCCGCGCTGCTTGATCTCGTCCTTGATGGTGGGGTTGCGCTCCAGCCGCGCCACCGTCACCAGGTTCAGGTAGTAGGAGGCCAGCTCGGTCAGTTCCGGCACTAGGCTCTGGATGAAGATGGTGCTCTTGGCCGGGTCGATGCCGACGGCCAGGTAGTCCAGCGCCACCTGCAGCACGTTGTCGCGCACTTTCAAGTAATTGCCCATATTGTCGGTCAGCGCTTGGGCGTCGGCCAGCAGCAGGAATTGCGCGCAGCGCTCCTGCAGGATCACGCGGTTGCGCAGCGAGCCGACGTAATGGCCCAGGTGCAGTTGGCCGGTGGTGCGGTCGCCGGTGAGGATGATGTCTTGCGAGCTGATGTTGTCCAGATTCATTTCGATCTCCACTGTTGGAATGAGGAGACCGGCAGGGCGGACTGGGGGGGAGGTGCGGCTAAAAACAAACCCGGTGCGCCTTGTCGGCAGCCTCCGGGTTTTTTGCGTGCGCGTTCGCCGGTGCCGCCTAAGAGAGGCGCCACCACCAAAAATGGATTGCGAAAGCGGGTGCGGTATTCATGGTTTCATCAAACCATGCGGCAGGGCAGGGCGTCAAGCCTGGGTTTGCAGCAGGAAGCCGGCTTGCGGCAGATCCTTGCCGTAGGCGCGGGCGGCGGAGCGTTGCCGCGCCGGGCGCGCGGGCGGCCGCGCGGGATGGTCGACGGGGCCGCCGGCTAGGGTGAACGGCGATGCGCCGTGCGGGGGGTTTTGCAGCACGGTGCGGAACAGCATCTCGGCGAATTCGTGCTGCTGTTCCGATGTGAGTTGCCGACCCGCCTGCACGCCGGTCAGCTGCTGCGGCCAGCGGCGCGCGGCGGCGATGGGGGGCAGATTGAAATCGGGGATGTTCATCGGTGGTTCTCGCAGACGTGGCTCTTGTTGTTTTTGAAAGCGAGTGGTTTTTATTGTTCCTGTCTTAATAAAAAATTTACAAATAAACAAAGAGATAGAGTTTTATTGCTGATTTTGTCATTGGCATATCAAGGCGCGGGCTTGTCGGCGCGTGGATTCCCCGCAACCATGGCGGCGATGGCGAAAAGAGATCAATCAAGATGAAGTCGAAACAAAACGAGGCGGGCGGGCTGGTGTATTCCACCGAGCATGGCCGGATGTGTCCGCAATGCCGGCAGCCGCTGGCGCAGTGCGAGTGCGGCAAGCCGGCGGCGCCGGCGGGCGACGGCATCGCCCGGGTGGCGCGCCAGACCAAGGGCAGGGGCGGCAAGGAAGTGACGGTGGTGAAGGGCTTGCCGCTGGCCGCCGATGCGCTGGCCCGGGTGGGCAAGCAGCTGCGCACGCGCTGCGGCAGCGGCGGCACGGTCAAGGACGGCGTGCTGGAAATCCAGGGCGATCACGTGGATACGGTGATCGCCGAACTGGAAAAGCTGGGCTTCAAGAGCAAGCGGGCGGGCGGCTAGCCGTAGACCGGCTCGCAGCGCCAATCGGCGGGCGTCGTCAATTGATAGGACTGGAACAGCCAGCCGCCGTCCGCTTGCAGGGTGTCTGCCGCCAGCTGTATCAGCGGCGCGGTTTCCCCGCTATGAAACGCAAGCTGAAAGGCGGCGTCGAAACGGGCGGCGTAGCCGGGGTCGACTTGGGCCAGGCGTCTGGCAATGGCCTTGCCCTTGGCCGACCACAGGCCGCGCCCGCGCAGATAGTGATTGGCCAGCAGCGGCAGAAGCTGGGCCAGCGCCGCGCGCAAGGCGAAATCGGGGAATGGCGCGCGGATGTCGTCGACGATGTCGGTGAGGGCGTAGCGCGACGCGTCGCGGGCGGCGGCGTCCCATGGCGGCGGGCCGCGGCGCAGCGCGGCTTGCGCCATGGCCTTGGCTTGGGCGGCCAGCGCTTCGTCGCCGCAGAGCAGCCGGCCGTCGTTGACCATGGACGCCAGCGAAGGCACGCCGCTGGGCCGGTCTACATGGTCGAAGAAATACTGCAGCGTGTGCAGGTCATGGATGAAGGCCTCGACCGGCCAACCCTGTTCCCGCAGCGACTCGCGCCTGGCGGCGGGCAGCTGGCGATGGATGAGCACCAGGTCGATGTCGGACTTGCCGTGGCCTGGCCGCGCACGATGGAGCCGGTCATCAACGCGCAGCCGGCATCGGGGAAACGGCTGCTGGCCACTTGTCTGGCGACGATGTCGGGAGCAGGGCGCACGCGGACTCTTTCTTGTTATGAAAAAGACATCTTGCATGCGCGCGCGGTCGGCGGCAAGCCGCTTAAAACTTACGTCCCAGCGCCGCCTTGTGCATGATGGTGGAGGCGATCTCCTCGATCGACTTGTGGGTGGTGCTGATGAAGGTGACGCCGTGGTGGCGGAACATCGATTCCGCTTCGTTCACTTCGCGCCGGCAGTTGTCCATGCTGGCGTATTTGGAGTCGGGGCGGCGTTCCGAGCGGATATTGTGCAGCCGCGCCGGGTCGATGGTCAGGCCGAAGATCTTGTCCTTGAACGGCAGCAAGAGCTTGGGCAGGGTCGGGCTGCCCAGGTCCTCCGGCGTCAGCGGATAGTTGGCGGCGCGGATGCCGTACTGCAGCGCCAGGTACAGGCAGGTCGGGGTTTTGCCGGAGCGCGACACGCCGACCAGGATCACGTCGGCTTCGTCCAGGTCCTTCAGCTTGACGCCGTCGTCGTGGTTCAGCGAGAAGTTGACCGCCTCCATGCGGTGGTCGTACTTCTCCTCGTTGACCATGCCGTGCGCCTTGCCGACCGACAGCGACGCTTTCTGGCCGATTTCCGCCTCCAGATGGCCGATGAAGGTTTCGAAGAAATCGATCAGCACCACGTTTTCCAGCCGCAGCGCCTCGCGCACTTCCGGATTGACGATGCTGGTGAACACCAGCGGACGCAGGTGGTCGCGCTCGGCGATGTCGCTGATGCGCTGCGCCAGCGTCTTGGCCTTGTCGACGGTATCGACGAAGGGCACGGTTTCGCGCTTGAAGTCCAGGGCGTCGAACTGGGTCAGCAGCGTGTGGCCCAGCGATTCGGCGGTGATGCCGGTGCGGTCGGAGATGAAGAAGGCGGAACGACGATGGGACATGATGCACCTTGGCAAAGTGTATTCGGTTGCGGCAAAGTGTATACCGATGCAAGCCATGGCGATACCTGCCGCTGGCCTCCCGTTTTTGACATGTAATCTTCAAACTACATGACAATATCATTGATTGCGCGGCGGTTTTGAGATCAACCGTTTGATTGTATTGGCTTAAACCGTTCTCTTGTCGCAATTAAGTCTTGTGCGCTGCAAAAGTTGCTACGCAATCGGCGCGTAATTCGGCTAGAATGCGGCCCTATCGTCCCAATCCAACACAGGAAGTGAAGTGATGGCAGAGAACTACGTCATCTGGTTCGAGAAGCTGCGCATGACCGATGTGGAAGAGGTAGGCGGCAAGAACGCCTCCCTCGGTGAAATGATCAGTCAGCTGGCCGGTTCCGGCGTGCGGGTACCAGGTGGCTTCGCCACCACCGCCCAGGCTTATCGCGATTTTCTTCAGCACAACGGCCTGGCGGACAAGATCAGCGCCGCGCTGGCCAAGCTGGATATCGACGACGTCAGCGAGCTGGCCCGCGTCGGCAAGGAAATCCGCCAGTGGATCATCGACACCCCGTTCCCTGCCAAGCTGGATGCCGACATCAAGGAAGCCTGGGACCAGATGGTCGCCGATGCCGGCGGCGCCGACATCTCGGTAGCCGTGCGCTCCTCCGCCACCGCCGAAGACCTCCCCGATGCCTCGTTCGCAGGCCAGCAAGAAACCTTCCTGAATATCCGCGGCCTTGACAACGTCAAGGATGCGATGAAGCACGTATTCGCCTCCCTGTACAACGACCGCGCCATCTCCTACCGCGTGCACAAGGGCTTCGCCCACGACGTGGTGGCCCTGTCCGCCGGCGTGCAGCGCATGGTGCGCTCCGATACCGGCGCGGCCGGCGTGATGTTCACCATCGACACCGAATCCGGCTTTGAAGACGTGGTGTTCATCACCGCCTCTTACGGCCTGGGTGAAACCGTGGTGCAGGGTGCCGTGAACCCGGACGAGTTCTACGTGCACAAGCCGACGCTGCGCGCCGGCCGCCCGGCGGTGCTGCGCAAGACCATGGGCTCCAAGCTGATCAAGATGGAGTTCACCGACGCTTCGCAAGCCGGTCGCTCGGTCAAGACCGTGGATGTGGCGCCCGAGCTGCGCAAGCAGTTCTCGATCACCGACGCCGAAGTGGCCGAACTGGCCCTGTACGCGCTGATCATCGAAAAACACTACGGCCGCCCGATGGACATCGAGTGGGGCCGCGACGGCCTGGACGGCAAGCTGTACATCCTGCAGGCGCGTCCGGAAACCGTTAAGTCGCAGGAAGACCGCAAGGACACCCTGCGCCGCTACCGCCTGAACGGCAAGTCCGAAATCCTGTGCGAAGGCCGCGCCATCGGCCAGAAGATCGGCCAGGGCACCGTGCGTACCATCCGCGACGCGTCCGAGATGGATCAGGTCAAGCCGGGCGACGTGCTGGTGACCGACATGACCGACCCGGATTGGGAACCGGTGATGAAGCGCGCCGCCGCCATCGTCACCAACCGCGGCGGCCGCACCTGCCACGCCGCCATCATCGCGCGCGAGCTGGGCATTCCGGCGGTAGTGGGCTGCGGCGACGCCACCCGCGTGCTGAAGGCCGGCATGGAAGTGACCGTGTCCTGCGCCGAGGGCGACACCGGCAATATCTACGACGGCCTGCTGGACGTGGAAATCATCGATCTGGAACTGGACAAGATGCCGAAGGCGCCGGTCAAGATCATGATGAACGTCGGCAATCCGGAACTGGCGTTCGATTTCGCCCAGCTGCCGAACGAAGGCGTAGGCCTGGCGCGGATGGAGTTCGTCATCAACCGCCAGATCGGCATCCACCCGAAGGCGCTGCTGGAATTCGACAAGCAGACTCCGGAACTGAAGGCGACCATCGCCGACCGCATCGCCGGCTACGCCAGCCCGGTGGACTTCTACGTCGACAAGATCGCCGAAGGCGTGTCGACGCTGGCCGCGGCTTTCTATCCGAAAAAGGTCATCGTGCGGATGTCGGACTTCAAGTCCAACGAGTACGCCAACCTGATCGGCGGCCAGCTGTACGAGCCGCATGAAGAAAACCCGATGATCGGTTTCCGCGGCGCGGCGCGCTACGTGGCGGAATCGTTTCGCGACTGTTTCGAGCTGGAATGCCGCGCGATCAAGAAGGTGCGCGACGTGATGGGCCTGACCAACGTGGAAGTGATGATCCCGTTCGTCCGCACGCTGGCGGAAGCCGAGAAGGTGGTCGAGATCCTGGCCGACAACGGCCTGAAGCGCGGCGACAACGGCCTGCGCCTGATCATGATGTGCGAGCTGCCGGCCAACGCCGTGCTGGCCGAGCAGTTCCTGCAGCACTTCGATGGCTTCTCGATCGGCTCCAACGACATGACCCAGCTGACGCTGGGCGTGGACCGCGACTCCGGCGGCCCGATCGCCAGCACCTTCGACGAGCGCAACGAGGCGGTGAAGGCGATGCTGCACATGTCGATCCAGGCTTGCCGCAAGCTGGGCAAGTACGTGGGCATCTGCGGCCAGGGCCCGTCCGACCATCCGGACTTCGCCAAGTGGCTGGTGGAAGAGGGCATCGAGACGGTGTCGCTGAACCCGGACACCGTGGTGGAAACCTGGCTCTACCTAGCCAAGGAACTGAACAGCTAAGGCTGTCGATAATCCATCAGTAAAGTCAAACAAACCGCCCGGCAACGGGCGGTTTTTGTTTGTCCGGCGCCGGCATCGCGTCAGCGGCCGGGGTCGATATTCCTGCCCAGTTGGTCCTGGATCTGCTTGGCCTTCTCCAGCAGCCGCTCGGTGCCTTTCTCCCGCTCCGCATCCTGTTGCTGCCGCGCCTCCTCGGCCTCGCGCTCGGCGGCCATCGCCTGCTGTTCGCCTTCTTGCAGCAGTTTCTCGATGGCGTCGAATTCGAAGAAGTCGCGGGTATTGGCCAGCCGCTCCGAGTAGTGCACCACGTTGGCGGTGTCGGCCAGGATGATGGACGGCGCGGTGTAGCCGCTGAGCGGGTATTCGGTGATCAGCACGCCGTAGCGCTTGTGGAAATCGCGGCCGCGCAGCGTGGACAGCAGCGCGATATTGGGCAGGCCGTGCTCGTGGCGCGCGCGTTCCAGCGACGACGGCGAGTCGACGGTGATCACGATCAGCTTCAGGTGCGGCCAGCTGTCGAGGAAGCGCCGGGTTTCGCGCAGCAGCAGCAAACCCGCGTGCTCGTCTTCGTCCACCGACAGCAGGGTGACGATCAGTTTGGGCGTGTGGGAGAAGCTCTCCAGCGCGGCGTCGTGTTTCTGGTCGTCCACCAGCATGAAGCTGGGCAGGTAGTTTCCCTTGCGCGGGAAATCGCCGATGACGGGCAGCATGTCATCGCCATACTGTATCCAAAAGTCTTCCATTTGCGCTCCTCCTCGAATTTTCATCGTGGACGAGCAGACGGCGAAATCAAGGATTTCGTCCTACATGAAACGAAAAACCCGCTTCGCAGCGGGTTCGACAGCTAGCTGAAGCGAGGCTCAGCGCGTTTGCAGCGCCGGCTCCGGCATGGGTTCCCGCCGGTCTTTGGGCGGGGCCGGGGGCTCGCCGCCTTCCAGCACCAGGCGCATCTTCTCCACGTCCAGCGCCTTTTCCCACTTGGCGATCACCACGGTGGCGACGCCGTTGCCGATCAGGTTGGTGATGGCGCGCGCTTCGGACATGAAGCGGTCGATGCCGATCAGCAGCGCCAGGCCCTCCACCGGCAGCTTGCCGCCCAGCGTGGCCAGCGTGGCGGCCAGTGTGATGAAGCCGCCGCCGGTCACCGCCGCCGCGCCCTTGGAGGTGAGCAGCAGCACGCCGATGATGGCCAGCTCCTCGCCCAGCGTCAGGTTCACATTGGTGGCCTGGGCGATGAAGATGGCCGCCATGGTCAGGTAGATGGAAGTGCCGTCCAGATTGAACGAATAGCCGGTGGGCACCACCATGCCGACCACCGGTTTCGCGCAGCCCAGGTTTTCCAGCTTTTTCATGATGCCCGGCAGCGCCGATTCCGACGACGAGGTGCCCAGCACCAGCAGGATTTCTTCCTTGATGTAGACCAGGAACTTCCACAGGCTGAAGCCGGAGAAGCGGGCGATGGCGCCCAGCACGATGAAGACGAAGGCGAAGCAGGTGAGATACACGCAGGCCATCAGGAAGCCCAGCTGTTTCAGCGAGCCGATGCCGTACTTGCCGATGGTGAAGGCCATCGCGCCGAAGGCGCCGATCGGGGCCAGCTTCATCAGCATGTTGATCACGCCGAACAGCGCGTGCGAGAACTCGTCCAGGATGTGGACGATGTTCTTGCCGTTGTCGCCCATTTTGGTCAGCGCCAGGCCCAGCAGCACCGAGAAGGTCAGCACCTGCAGGATCTCGCCGCTGGCGAAGGCACCCACCACGCTGTCCGGAATGATGTGCAGCAGGAAGTCCACGGTGTTCATGTCCTTGGCGCCAGCGGTGAACTTGGCGATGTCCTTGGCGTGCAGCGTGTGCGGGTCGATGTTGAGGCCGGCGCCAGGCTGCAGCAGGTTGACCACGATCAGGCCGATCACCAGCGCCAGCGTGGTGACGGCTTCGAAGTACAGCAGCGACTTGACGCCGACGCGGCCGACTTCCTTCATATCGCCCATCTTGGCGATGCCGACCACCACGGTGGAAAAGATGATGGGGGCGATCAGCATCTTGATCAGCTTGATGAAGGCGTCGCCCAGCGGTTTCATCTTGGCGGCGAAATCGGGCATGAAGCTGCCCAGCAGCACGCCGGCGGCGATGGCGATCAACACCTGTACGTAAAGGCGCGAATAGAACGGAGTCTTGGTTTGCATGTTTGTCCCGACTGGCGTTGCGTTGCATGGAATGCGGGCTCTTGTTGGCCCATTTGCATCCGATGCTAACAACTGACTCAAGTCGGGAGCATTGTCGATATCCCTATCGGGGATAACCCTGACGACTTATCCGCAATGGCCAGGCTCAGTGCAGCTGCTTCAGATAGGAGGCGAAGCCGCTGAGCAGCATCTCCACCGAGATGGCTGTCAGCACCAGGCCCATCAGCCGCTCCAGCGCGGTGATCGCCTGTTCGCCCAGCAGTTTTTGCAGCCGGCTGGAGAACAGGAAGGTGACGGTGGTGACCAGCATGCAGATGGTCAGCGCGCCCATCCACTCCAGCATCCGGCCCGGCTCGCGCGTGGACAGCAGCAGCACGGTGGCCATCGCCGACGGGCCGGCGATCAGCGGAATGGCGATAGGCACGATGAAGGGCTCGCCGTGCAGCTTGTCGCCGCCGAACACGCTGCCTTCGCCGGGGAAGATCATCTTGATGGCGATCAGGAACAGGATCACGCCGCCGGCGATGCGCATCGACTCGTCGGTCAGGTGCATCAGTTCGAGGAAGTTGCGGCCGAACAGCATGAAGATGGTCAGCACCAGGAAGGCGATCAGGCATTCGCGGTAGACCACGCGGCGGCGGCGTTCCGGCTTCACCTGCTTGAGCGCGGCGATGAACAGCGGGATATTGCCCAGCGGATCGGTAATCAGGATCAGCAGGATGGTGGCGGACAGGAAGGAAGTTTGCATGTCGTGGCGGCGGCTCGGTTGACGCCGGGGCAAGCGTCCCGGCCGTCATGGTGATTGTGTTAAAAATTACTTCGATGACGATGTATTTTCAGCGGCAGCTTTTGTTAGACTGCCAGTCCGTGAAGATACGATGGCGGATTGTCCGCTTTGCGTTTTATTTTCTTTTAGCGTGCTGACTCGCAGAGATATTTACATGATATTCAAAAATTATAAGCTTTTTTCCGGCGCAAATCGCTGGTTCGCAGCATGTCTGCTGGCAGGCAGCTCCCTGCTGACCGGCTGCGCCAGCGTCTATGTCGACACCGCCACCAAGAATGTGCCGGTGTCGGAGCTGAAAAAACCGGCGTCGCCGCAGCCGGTGCAACTGGTGTTCGAATTCCAGAACCAGGGCATGCCGGTGCCGCGCGCCACCGAATTCCTGCAGGCCGCGGTCAAGACCCAGGTGGCGGAGTCGGGCCTGTTCTCCGCGGTGGCAACCCAGCCGACCGCTGGAGCGCCGATTCTGAACATCAGCCTGAACAACATCCCGCTGAACCAGGGCAATGCCGGCGGCTTCGTCACCGGACTGACCTTCGGCGCGGTCGGCACCGCGGTGACCGACGGCTATGTCTGCACCGTCAGCTACCTGCCGGCGGGCAGCAGCAAACCGATAGTCAAGACGGCGCGGCACGCCATCCACACCACGATAGGCAACGCCGAGCCGCCGGCGGGGGCGAAAAAGTCGGCCAATGTCGGCGAGGCGGTGCTGCAGATGACTCATGAAGTCTTGAGCAACGCGCTGCGCGATTTGTCGCAGGACAGCGGATTCGGCAATTAATCAAGCAAAAGGCACATCATGCAAAAAATCATCAAACTGGCTATCGTGGCGCTGCTCGGCGCGTCTTCCCTGCTGCTGACCGGCTGCGCGCAGATGGTGATGTCTCCGGCCAAGCCGTCGATGGAAAACATCGCCAAGATCCGCGAGAGCAATCTGACGCCGGTGGCGGTAGGCGCGTTCAAGCCGGCGGCCAGCCTGAGCGCCGACGCTGACAAGAGCCTCAGCGTGCGCGGCGCGAACAGCCTGACGGCGCCGACCGACGGCTCTTTCTCCCAGTATCTGGGCGCGACGCTGAAGGCCGAATTGCAGGCGGCGGGCCTGCTCGACGACAAGTCGGGCGCGCAAGTGAGCGGCGAGTTGCTGGAAAACGCGCTGGACCCGGCGATGTCGACCGGCACGGCGGCCTTGGCCGCGCGCTTCGTGGTGACGCGCGACGGCGCCGTGCGCTACGACCGCAAGGTGGAGGCGAAGTCGCAGTGGGAGTCGTCCTTCATCGGCGCGGTGGCCATTCCGCTGGCGGCCAGCCAGTACGAGGGCCTGTATCGCAAGCTGGTGAGCCAGTTGCTGGCGGACGAGGACTTCCGCAAGGCCTTGGCGAAGAACTGACGCGCGCCGCTGGCGGCGGGCGGGCATAAAAAGGGCCGGGAGGGCATGACGCCTTCCCGGCCCTTTTCGCGCCATCCGGCCGCAGTGCGAGCGGATGGCGGCTGAGGCGGCCGATTATTCTTCGGCCGCGTCGTCGTCGGCCGCTTCGCCGCCGTCCTTTTGCTTGCGCGCGCTGCCTTCCACCATATTGATGACGAACAGGCGGCAGGCCAGCGAACCGTTGTACAGCGGCGTGCGGCGCTTGGGAGACAGGCGGATCAGCTTGCCCAGGCGCAGGTCGCCGCTGAACAGGCAGGCGGTCCAGCCGGAGAAGTGGGCCTTCAGCCAGTCGCCCAGCAGCGGATACCAGGCGGCCAGCTGATCCAGTTCGTCCAGGCGGATGCCGTAGGGCGGGTTGCTGACGATCAGGCCGGCTTGCGCGCCGGGGCGCACGTCCAGGATGTCGGCGGGCATGGCTTCCACCAGGCCGGCCAGGCCGGCGCGCTGCAGGTTGGCGCGGGCGATGGCGATCATCTTCTTGTCGCGGTCGGAGCCGCGGATGTCCAGCGCGGCGGGCGCTTTCTCAGCCTGGCTCGCGGCTAGGCGCAGCGTTTCCCAGCCGACCTGGTCGAAGCTGGCCAGCGCTTCGAAGCCGAAGCGGCGGTTGCGGCCCGGCGCGCGGTTCAGCGCGATGTCGGCGGCCTCCACCAGGAAGGTGCCGCTGCCGCACATCGGGTCGATCAGCGGCTGGCTGCCGTCGTAGCCGGCCAGCATCAGGATGCCGGCGGCCAGGTTTTCGCGCAGCGGCGCCTCGCCGGCCTCTTCGCGCCAGCCGCGCTTGAACAGCGGCTCGCCGCTGGTGTCCAGGTAGACGGTGGCGGTATCGGCGGTGAGGAACACGTTGACGCGCACGTCCGGCGCGCGGGTGTCGACATTCGGGCGGCCCAGCTGCGCCTGGCGGAAGCGGTCGCAGATCGCGTCCTTCACCGTCAGCGCGATGTAGTCCAGGCTCTTGACGCGGGCGGCGATGCCGTCCGCCTTCAGCTTGATGGTGCGCGACACGTCGAACCAGCGCGGCCAGTCCACGCTCAGCGCCAGCCGGTAGATGTCCTGCTCGGCGTGGTAGGGGCCGTGCGCCAGGCGCAGCAGCACGCGGCTGGCGGTGCGCGAGTGCAGGTTGACCGCCATCATCAGGCGGGCGTCGCCGCCGAAGGCTACGCCGCCGTCGGCCGGGGCGATGTCGTCGGCGCCCAGCGCCTTCAGTTCGTCGGCCAGCAGCGCCTCCAGGCCGCGCGGGCAGGGGGCGAACAGCGCCAGCTTGCTGTCCAGGCGGCCGGTCAGGGTGATTTCCGGCTTGCTGCCGCTGGCCTGCCATTGCGGCTTGTCATGGCGGCGCTGCTCGAACTGCTGGCGGCGCTCCGGGCTGTCGACGCGATGGCTGTCGCCGAACGGTTGCAGGCCTTGCGACGGATGCTGGCGCGGGCGCTCGTCGTGATGGTTTTCGCGGCGGAAGCGGTTGTCGCGCTCCACGGCGTCGCGGTCGGCGGACGGCTTGCCGAACAGCGGCTTGCGCGCAGGCTGGTCTTCGCGCGGGGCTCGCTGCTCGCGGTTTTGCCATTGCGGCTTGTCGTCGCGGCGGAAGCGGTTATCGCGTTCGCCGTCGCGGTTATCGAATTGGCACGGCGCGCGCTCTTCGCGCGGCTGCCACGGCTTGTCCTCGCGCGGCGGGCGGTTGTCTCCGCCTTTGCCGAACAGCTTGCGCGGGCCGTTGTCGTCGCGCGGCGCGCGCTCCTCGCGGTTTTGCCACTGCGGCTTGTCGTCGCGGCGGAAGCGGTTGTCGCGCTCGCCGTCGCGGTCGTGGGACTGACGCGGGGCACGCTCCTCGCGGTTTTGCCATTGCGGTTTGTCGTCGCGGCGGAAGCGGTTGTCGCGCTCGCCGTCGCGGTTATCGAACTGGCGCGGCGCGCGCTCTTCGCGCGGCTGCCACGGCTTGTCCTCGCGCGGCGGGCGGTTGTCTCCGCCTTTGTCGAACAGCTTGCGCGGGCCGTTGTCATCGCGCGGCGCGCGCTCCTCGCGGTTCTGCCATTGCGGCTTGTCGTCGCGGCGGAAGCGGTTGTCGCGCTCGCCGTCGCGGTTATCGAACTGGCGCGGCGCGCGCTCTTCGCGCGGCTGCCACGGCTTGTCGTCGCGCGGCGGGCGGTTGTCGCCGCCCTTGCCGAACAGCTTGCGCGGGCCGTTGTCGTCGCGCGGCGCGCGGTCTTCGCGGTTTTGCCATTGCGGCTTGTCGTCGCGGCGCGGTTCTCCTTCGGCGCGGGGCTTGAACTGGCGCGGCGGGGCGTCTTCGGTGTGCAGCGGCTTGCGGCCGGACGGGCCGCGGTCGCGGCTGTAGCGCTTGTCCTGCGGCTGGTCTTCGCGGCGGAAGGCCGGCGCGCGGGCGTCGTCGGCGGGCATAGGCTTGCGGCCGGAGGGGCCGCGGTCGCGGTCGTAACGCTTGTCCTGGAAGCCGCCTTCCTGCGGCGCGCGCGCGGCCGGGCCGCGCTGGTCGAAGCTGCGCTCGCCCTGGCGCGGCGTTTGTTTCCAGTCCGGCTTGCCCGGGCCTGGGCGCTGGCCGGAGTAGGGCGCGCGCGGCTGGCTGCCGTCCTGGCGCTTGTCGGCGCGCGGCGGTTTGCCGCTTGCCGCCGGCGGGCTTTGGTTTCCGCCAGCCGGCGAGTTGGCCGAGCGTTCACGGCTGGTTAGATCGCGGCGCTGGTTATTGCGCTGGCGGGAACGGAAACTGGACATTGAAACGACCTCGACATGATCAAACTTGTAAGTAATCCTTTAATTTTAACGTATTTGGCCGCCGCCTGCTTGGTGATGCTCGGGCTTTCCGCTAACATGACCGGTTCGATTCGATACTGGATTGCAATGTTGCACAGCAGTTTTGCCACCCGCCTGGTGGACTGGCAGCGGCGGCATGGCCGCCACGATTTGCCCTGGCAGGTCAGCGACCCTTACCGCGTCTGGCTGTCCGAGATCATGCTGCAGCAGACGCAGGTGAAGAGCGTGCTGGATTATTATCCGCGCTTTCTCGCCCGTTTTCCCGATGTGGCGAGCCTGGCCGCGGCGCCGGTAGACGACGTGCTGGCGCAATGGAGCGGGCTGGGCTACTACAGCAGGGCGCGCAATCTGCACAAGGCCGCGCAGATGGTGATGGCCGAGTTCGGCGGCAGCTTCCCGCCCGAGCGCGAGCGGCTGGAGCGGCTGCCCGGCGTCGGACGCTCCACCGCCGCGGCGATTTCCGCCTTCGCCTTCGGCCGCCGGGAAACCATTCTGGACGGCAATGTCAAACGGGTGCTGGCGCGCTGCTTCGGGATCGACGGCTTTCCCGGCGACAAGGCGATCGAAAAACGGATGTGGGCGCTGGCGGAGGAAATTCTGCCGGCCGACGCGGCGGCCATCCAGCCGTATGTGCAGGGCCTGATGGACCTGGGCGCCACCGTTTGCGGCCGCGGCAAGCCGGCCTGCGCCGCCTGTCCGATGGTTGATGGCTGCGTGGCGGCGCGCGAAGGGCGCACCGGCGAGCTGCCGACGCCCAGGCCGAAAAAAACGGTGCCGACCCGGCAGACGGTGATGCTGCTGGCGCGCCACGGCAACCGGGTGTGGCTTGAGCGGCGGCCGCCCACCGGCATCTGGGGCGGCCTGCTGTCGCTGCCGGAATTCGGCGCGACGCTCGAAATAGAAGACTGGCTGAACGCGCGCGGCGATGGCGACATGCTGCCCGCCTGGCCGGAGCTGGAACATGTATTCACCCATTTTCGCCTGATCATCACGCCGCAGCCGGTGCGCATCGACCAGCTGCGGGCGCATGGCGCCGCCGAGGCCGACGGCCAGTGGCTGGCGTTGGATCAGGCTGTCGATGCCGGCGTGCCGGCGCCGGTTCGCCGCTTGCTGTTGAGGCTGGCGCAAGTTTGAAGAGGGCGGGGCGCATCCCGCCCATGTGGCAAATCCGATGGCCGGGCCCGCCCGGCCGTGGCTAAGACGGCTGGTCCGTCCAGATAGACAGATATGGTTTCCGTAGTCCGCACCGTTGCCGATACCCTGGCCGACGCCGCCGATCCGGCGCGCTGGCTGGAGCATATGTCCGCCGCCTTTCCCGCCGAGGATGGCGCGCTGCTGGCGCGCGCCTTCGACGCCGCGCGCGAGCTGTACGCCGGCAAGACCGTCGCCGCCACCGGCGAAGACCTGTTCACCCACGCGGTGGCCGCCGCCGCGGTCGTCGCCGACCTCAACCTGCTGCCCGACGCCATCGTCGCCACGCTGATGTTCGCCGCGCCCGACTTCAAGCCGGAGTGGCAGGCCTGGCTGACCGAAACCTTCAATCCCACGGTGGCGATGCTGGTGGACGGCGTGGGCGGCGTGCGCCGCATCACCGAGCTGGCGCGCATCGACAAGATGGCCACGCCGGAAGACGGCGCCCGCCAGGCCGAAACCATGCGCAAGATGCTGCTGGCGATGGTGGCCGACATCCGCGTGGTGCTGATCAAGCTGGCCTGGCGCACCCAGACCATGCATTACCTGGCGCAGGTGCCGGACGAGGCGCTGCGCCGCCGCATCGCCGGCGAGACGCTGGAGCTGTTCGCGCCTTTGGCCAACCGGCTGGGCGTGTGGCAGATCAAGTGGGAGCTGGAGGATCTGGGCCTCCGGCACACCGAGCCGGACACCTACAAGAAGATCGCCAAACTGCTGGACGAGCGGCGGCTGGAGCGCATCGACTACATCGAGCGGGTGCTGGACATCCTGCGCGAAGAGCTGCGCAAGGCCGGCGTCAAGGCCGAGGTGGCCGGCCGGCCCAAGCACATCTATTCCATCTGGAAGAAGATGAAGAAGAAAAAGCTCGATTTCACCGAGCTTTACGACATCCGCGCGGTGCGCATTCTGGTGGACAAGCTGCCGGACTGCTACACCGCGCTGGGCATCATCCACGGCATGTGGCAGCCGATACGCGGCGAGTTCGACGACTACATCTCCCACCCCAAGGCCAACAACTACCGCAGCCTGCACACCGCGGTGATCGGCCCGGAGGAAAAGGCGCTGGAAGTGCAGATCCGCACTTTCGACATGCACGAGCACGCCGAATTCGGCGTGGCCGCGCACTGGCGCTACAAGGAGGGCGGCAAGGGCGACGCCGCCTACGAGGAAAAGATTTCCTGGCTGCGCCAGCTCTTGGATTGGCGCGAGGAGATGTCCGACCGCGAAGGCCTGGCCGAGGCGTTCAAGACCGAGCTGTTCGCCGACACCATCTACGTGCTGACGCCGCAAGGCCGGGTGCTGGCGCTGCCGCAGGGCGCCACGCCGATCGACTTCGCCTACGCGATCCACTCCGGCCTTGGCAACCGCTGCCGCGGCGCCAAGGTGGAGGGCCAGATCGTGCCCTTGTCGACGCCGCTGCAAAACGGCCAGCGGGTGGAGATTCTCACTGCCAAGGAAGGCGGCCCGTCGGTCAACTGGCTGCACGACGGCTGGGTGAAGAGCCATCGCGCCATCTCCCGCATCCGCCAGTACATCCGGCTACAAAACGCCGACACCGTGCGCGAAACCGGCAAGGCGCTGTTCGAGCGCGAACTGGCGCGCCGGCCGCACATCCAGCCCAATCTGCAGCAGCTGGCGGAGAGGCTCGGCTACGACAAGCTGGAGGAAGTGCACGGCGCGCTGGGCCACGGCGAATTGACCACCCGCGCGGTGGCCAACGCCATCGGCAGCTTCGCGCCGCCGCCGACGGTGGAAGTGCTGCCGGAGAGCCTGGTCAAGGCCAGCAAGGGCGGGCCGGAAACCGGCGGCGTGCTGATCGAGGGCGTCGACAACCTGATGACGGTGCTGGCCAAGTGCTGCAAGCCGGCGCCGCCCGACCAGGTGATGGGCTTCGTCACCAAGGGCCGCGGCATCTCCATCCACCGCAGCAGCTGCATCACCTTGAAGAAGCTGTCGCAGGAGGTGCCGGAGCGGCTGATCGCCGCGGAATGGGGCAAGCTGAAGAACAGCGTGTTCCCGATCGACATCGAGGTGATCTCGCAGGACCGGCCGGGCCTGCTGCGCGACCTGTCCGACACCTTGTCGCGCGAAAAGCTCAACCTGATAGGCGTCAACACGCTGTCGCGCGATTTGCGCAGCAAGCTGCGCCTGACGGTGGAGGTGCGCAATGTGCAGGACATCAGCCGGGTGTTGTCGCGCTTGATGGAATTGTCCGGCGTGCAGGAAGCGCGCCGGGTGTGACGCTTGATGCGGCCAAGCCGGCTGAAATGTCCGTCTGTCGGGCGTTTCGGCCGGTTTGGCTTTTCAGGGGCCGCCGCGGCGATGCCGGGCGGTTTGCGTTTAAGCAAGCCGCAGTTGTTTGCGATTTGCTTTCACGTGAAGAAATTTTCATAATCCATGTCATTGCCTTTGGCAAACCGCCGTCATGCCGGCCGCGGTTTTTATCCATTGGCCGCATTTCGAGAGAGATAGACCATGTCTGCACTGATTGAAGCCGCGCGCCGCGCGCTGTCGCTGATGGACCTGACCACCCTTAACGACGACGATACCGACGCCAAGGTGATCGCGCTGTGCCAGAAGGCCAAGAGCCAGGACGGCACCGTGGCCGCCGTCTGCGTCTACCCGCGCTTCGTGCCCATCGCCAAGAAGACGCTGCGCGAAGCCGGCTGCCCGGAAGTGCTGGTGGCCACCGTCACCAACTTCCCGCACGGCAATGACGACATCGCCATCGCGGTGGCCGAAACCCGCGCCGCCATCGCCTACGGCGCCGACGAAGTGGACGTGGTGTTCCCGTACCGCGCGCTGATGGCCGGCGACCGCGACATCGGCTTCGAGCTGGTGAAGGCCTGCAAGGAAGCCTGCGGCGGCAAGCTGTTGAAAGTGATCATCGAAAGCGGCGAGCTGAAAGACGCGGCGCTGATCCGCGCGGCCAGCGAAATCTCCATCCGCGCCGGCGCCGACTTCATCAAGACCTCCACCGGCAAGGTGCCGGTCAACGCCACGCTGGAAGCCGCGGACGTGATGCTGAACGTGATCCGCGAGCAGGGCGGCAAGTGCGGCTTCAAGGCCGCCGGCGGCGTGAAGAGCGCGGCCGAGGCCAAGCAATACCTGGAACTGGCCGGCGGCCTGCTGGGCGACGCCTGGGTCAATGCCGACCACTTCCGCTTCGGCGCGTCCAGCCTCTTGGCCAATCTGCAGGCCGAGATCGCCGGCGGCGTGGCCAAGCCGACTGCCGGCTACTGATCCACCCACGAATTCGCGGGGCTACCGCACTCTGGCCGGGCGATTTCCCGGCCGCACCGCCCATTGCCGTTTTCGCTTTGCCGCGCAATGGGTTTCAGGCAGGGAGAATGCCATGTTTTTGCCGCAGGAAATCATCCGCAAGAAACGCGACGGCCTGATGCTGTCGCAGCAGGACATCCAACAATTCGTCGCCGGCATCACCGATGACAGCGTGGCCGACAGCCAGATCGCCGCGCTGGCGATGGCGATCTACTTCAACGGCATGGAGCTGGAAGAAAACGTGCACCTGGCGCTGGCGATGCGCGATTCCGGCCGCCGCATGCACTGGCAAGACCTGAACCTGCCGGGCCCCATCGTCGACAAGCACTCCACCGGCGGCGTCGGCGACGTGGTGTCGCTGATGCTCGGGCCGATGGTGGCCGCCTGCGGCGGCTTCGTGCCGATGATTTCCGGCCGCGGCCTGGGCCATACCGGCGGCACGCTGGACAAGCTGTCGGCGGTGCCCGGTTATAACCCGTTCCCGGATCCGGAGCTGTTCCGCAAGGTGGTGAAGGAAGTCGGCGTGGCCATCATCGGCCAGACTTCCGACCTGGCGCCGGCAGATCGCCGCTTCTACGCCACCCGCGACGTCACCGCCACTGTGGAGTCGATCGCGCTGATCACCGCCTCCATCCTGTCGAAGAAGCTGGCGGCAGGCCTGGATGTGCTGGTGATGGACGTGAAGGCCGGCAGCGGCGCTTTCATGCCGACGATGGAGAAATCGATCGAGCTGGCCAGCCGCATCGTCAAGGTGGGCAACGGCGCCGGCGTGGCCACCACCGCGCTGATCACCGAAATGAGCCAGCCCCTGGCCTCCACCGCCGGCAACAGCATCGAAACCCGCGAAGCGGTGCGCTACCTGAAGGGCGACGAGCGCAATCCACGCCTGCACGAAGTGACGATGGCGCTGTGCGCGCAGATGCTGATCGGCGGCAAGCTGGCCAGCGACGAGGCCGACGCCCGCGCCAAGCTGCAGGCGGGCCTGGATTCCGGCCGCGCCGCCGAGATCTTCGGCCGCATGGTCACCGCGCTGGGCGGCCCGGCCGATTTCCTGGAAAACTACGACCGCCATCTGGCGCCGGCGCCCATCGTGCGCCCGGTGTACGCCGACAAGGCCGGCTACGTCGGCGCGATGGACACCCGCGGCATCGGCATGGCGGTGTGCGCGCTGGGCGGCGGCCGCCGCCTGGCCAGCGATGTGCTGGACTTCCGCGTAGGACTGTCGCAGTTCGCCGAACTGGGCCAGAATATCGGCAAAGACACCCCGCTGATGATGATCCACGCCGCCGACGAGGCGAGCTTCGAAGACGCGGCGCGCCGAGTCAAGGCCGCCATCCGCATCGATGAAATCGCGCCGGCCGCGCTGCCGCAGGTTTACCAGATCATCCGTGGCGAATAAGGCCAGGGAGGCATCATGAAACGCGCAATCATATTAATCCTCGACTCGCTGGGCATAGGCGCGGCGGCCGACGCGCCGAAGTTCGGCGATGCCGGCAGCAACACGCTGGGGCATATCGCGATGGAGGCGGCCGCGGGCCGCGCCGACATCGGCCGCAGCGGTCCGCTGAATCTGCCCAATCTGTCCAAGATGGGCCTGGGCCACGCCTGCCAGCTGTCGTCCGGCTATTTCCCGGAAGGGATGGACCCGGCGGCGCCGCTGGCGGCCTACGGCTACGCCCGCGAAATCTCCAGCGGCAAGGACACCCCGTCCGGCCACTGGGAGATCGCCGGCGTGCCGGTGTTGTTCGACTGGGGCTATTTCTCCGACCACGACGACAGCTTCCCGCAGCAACTGTTGGACGCCATCGTCGAGAAGGCCGGCCTGCCGGGCTATCTGGGCAATTGCCACGCCTCCGGCACCGAGATCCTGGACCGCCTGGGCGAGGAGCACATGAAGACCGGCAAGCCGATCTTCTACACCTCGGCCGATTCGGTGTTCCAGATCGCCTGCCACGAAGAAACCTATGGCCTCGAGCGCTTGTACGAGCTGTGCAAGATCACCCGCGAGCTGTTGGAGCCTTACAATATCGGCCGCGTGATCGCCCGGCCCTTCGTCGGCGAAGGCAAGGGCAAGTTCGCCCGCACCGGCAACCGCAAGGATCTGGCGGTCGAACCGCCGGCGGCCACGGTGCTGCAGAAGCTGGCCGATGCCGGCGGCGACGTGGTGTCGATCGGCAAGATCGCCGACATCTACGCGCACGTCGGCATCACGCACAAGCACAAGGCCACCGGCTTTGACCAATTGTGGGACGCCACGCTGACGGCGATGGATAGACATCAGGACAAGCCGGCCATCATCATGGCCAACTTCGTCGATTTCGACTCCAGCTACGGCCATCGCCGCAATACCGCCGGCTACGCCGCGGCATTGGAGGAGTTCGACGCGCGCCTGCCCGAAGTGATGGCCGCGATGGGCGACGACGACATCCTGATCCTGTCCGCCGACCACGGCTGCGACCCCACCTGGCCGGGCACCGACCACACCCGCGAGCACATCCCGGTGCTGTGCTACGGCAAGAAGGTGAAGCCGGGCTCCATCGGCGAGCGCGCCACTTTCGCCGACATCGGCCAGAGCGTCGCCACCCACCTGGGCCTGCCCAGGATGGACTACGGCGCGTCCTTCCTGGACTGATGCCGCCGCCCCGGGCCGCCGCGCGCGGCCCGGCGTCGTTTTTCCCGGTCCGCGCAAGCGGGGCAGGAGCAGAATCATTTAGAGGAGACCTTGAATGGCAACCCCGCATATCAACGCCAAAGACGGCGCTTTCGCCGAAACCGTACTGATGCCGGGCGACCCGCTGCGCGCCCAGCTGATCGCCGAAACCTTCCTGGAAGGCGCGGAGCTGGTCACCAACGTGCGCAACGTGTTCGGCTACACCGGCACCTACAAGGGCAAGCGCCTGTCGGTGATGGCGCACGGCATGGGCATCCCGTCCGCCAGCATCTACACCACCGAGCTGGTGAAGGACTACGGCGTCAAGAACATCATCCGCATCGGCTCCTGCGGCGCGGTGACGCCGGACATCAAGCTGCGCGAGCTGTTCGTCGCCATGGGCGCGTCCACCGACAGCAAGGTCAACCGCATGCGCTTCAACGACCATGACTACGCCGCCATCGCCGACTACACGCTGCTGCGCACCGTGGTGGACACCGCCGCCGAGCAGGGCAAGAAGATCACCGTCGGCAACGTGTTCTCCGCCGACCTGTTCTACGGCGTGCAGCCCAACATGCTGGACGTGCTGTCCAAGATGCAGGTCAACGTGATCGAAATGGAGCTGGCCGGCATCTACAGCGTGGCCGCCCAGTACGGCGCGCGCGCGGTCGGCATTCTGACCGTGTCCGACATTATCCCGACCGGCGAGGCTACCAGCGCGGAGGAGCGCCAGACCTCGTTCCGCGACATGATGGAAGTGGCGCTGGATGCCGCCATCAAGCTGTAAGTCGCTGATTCGGCAGTGAAACAGGCGCGGGAGGCTTGCCGGTCCCGCGCCTGTTCACGCTTGGCGCGACAGGGTGTCTCATTACCGCACACGATTTATCGTGCACTGCACAAAAACTGCTTGCCTAATCCCGATGGGATACCGATAATCGGTATTGCATCAGGGCGTTACGCACTGTGGCGCTCCTGGTGTTGTCTCCTCCATCCTCCTTCCAAGGTGGAACTTGGCGCAACACGCAGCAGCGTTGCGCTTTTTTTTTGCCGCTTTTCCCGCCTGGATTCCGTCGTTTCCCGCCTGCTGGAAATCTGTTGTGTCACAAGGGTTTGACAGCTACCCGGCCACTGCACTAGAATCCGTAACTTTCAAGAATTACGATGGAAGAGTTCCATGAAGACCTTTTCTGCCAAGCCGCATGAGGTAAAGCGCGAATGGTACGTGGTCGACGCCGCCGATAAGGTGCTGGGTCGCCTTGCTGCCGAAATCGCCCGCCGCCTGCGTGGCAAACACAAGCCGGAATTCACTCCTCACGTTGACACCGGCGATTTCATCGTCGTGGTGAACGTCGAGAAGCTGCGCGTTACCGGTACCAAAGCTCTGGACAAAAAGTACTACCGTCACTCCGGTTACCCGGGCGGTATCTACGAGCGCACCTTCACCGAACTGCAAAACCAGTTCCCGGAGCGCGTTCTGGAAAAAGCCGTTAAGGGCATGCTGCCGAAGGGTCCGCTGGGTTACGCCATGATCAAGAAGCTCAAGGTGTACTCTGGTTCCGAGCATCCGCACTCCGCCCAACAGCCCAAAGTGCTGGAAATCTGATTTTAAGGCATAACAATGAACGGTAAATACTACTACGGCACCGGCCGTCGCAAGAGCTCCGTTGCTCGCGTGTTCATGCAAAAGGGTTCCGGCCAGATCATCGTTAACGGCAAGCCGGTTGACGAGTATTTTGCCCGCGAAACCGGTCGCATGGTTATCCGCCAGCCGCTGGTCCTGACCGAAAACCTCGAATCCTTCGACATCAAGGTGAACGTGGTTGGCGGTGGTGAAACCGGCCAAGCCGGCGCGATCCGCCACGGCATCACCCGCGCCCTGATCGACTTCGACGCAGTTCTGAAGCCGGCTCTGTCGGCCGCTGGCTACGTGACCCGCGACGCTCGTGAAGTTGAGCGTAAGAAGGTCGGCCTGCGCAAAGCACGCCGCGCCAAGCAGTTCTCCAAGCGTTAATTCGCCGGATACTGCTTCCGCAAAAAACCGCCTGGCTTCGGCCCGGCGGTTTTTTCGTTTTTGCGGCGCGCAATGCTTGCGGCCGCGGTCCGCGCTGCCTAAACTGTCGCCTTTGCGACATTTTTTTATGTAAAGGGCTGGCCATGGTCAAGGTTGGTATCGTTGGAGGCACCGGTTACACCGGGGTGGAGTTGCTGCGCTTGCTGGCCAAGCATCCGCAGGCCAGGGTGACGGCGGTCACCTCGCGCAAGGACGCGGGCATCCGCGTCGACGAGATGTTCCCCAGCCTGCGCGGCCGAATCGACCTGGCCTTCTCCACGCCGGACGAGGCTCGCCTGAGCGAATGCGACGTGGTGTTCTTCGCCACGCCCAACGGCATCGCGATGCAGGAGGCGGCGGCGCTGCTGGACGCCGGCGTGCGGGTGATAGACCTGGCGGCCGATTTCCGCATCCAGGACGTGTCCGAGTGGGAAAAATGGTACGGCATGCCGCATGCCGCGCCGCAACTGGTGGAGCAGGCGGTTTACGGCCTGCCGGAAGTCAACCGCGCCGCAATCCGCTCGGCCCGCTTGGTGGCCAATCCGGGCTGCTACCCGACCGCGGTGCAGCTGGGCTTCCTGCCCTTGCTGGAGGCCGGAGCGGTGGACGCGTCCAGCCTGATCGCCGATTGCAAGTCGGGCGTGTCCGGCGCCGGGCGCAAGGGCGAGATCGGCGCCTTGCTGGCGGAGGCCGGCGATTCCTTCAAGGCCTATGGCGTGGCCGGCCACCGTCACCTGCCGGAAATCCGCCAGGGCTTGGCCCGGGCGACGGGCAAGCCGGCAGGACTGACCTTCGTTCCGCACCTGACGCCGATGATACGCGGCATCCACGCCACGCTGTACGCGCGCCTGAGCAAGGATGTGGATCTGCAGCAACTGTTCGAAAACCGCTACGCCGGCGAAGCCTTCGTCGACGTGCTGCCGGCCGGCAGCCACCCGGAGACGCGCTCGGTGCGCGGCGCCAATCTGTGCCGCATCGCCGTGCACAGGCCGCAGGGCGGCGACACCGTCGTCGTGCTGTCGGTGATAGACAATCTGGTCAAGGGCGCGGCCGGCCAGGCGGTGCAGAACATGAACCTGATGTTCGGCCTGCCGGAGCAGGACGGCCTGGACGTGGTGCCCTTGATGCCGTAAGGCGGAGATTCCGCTAGCGGGGCATTCTCCATTCATGATGGCCAGTCGCGGGAGTTGAGCGGGGGACGCTGCGAGGCATCCATCCGACAACAATCGCGGCCCAGGGCTTGAAGGCTCGCCATCCGCCCCGATATCCGACTAAAATAGTGGGCGAATGGCCGCGACCGGCCTGATTGAATTGCGAGGTTACACATGACAGAAGCTGCTACCGAAATGCCGTGCCCGATCAACTTCACCGACAGCGCCTGCGCCAAGGTGCAGGACCTGATCGCCGAAGAGGGCAATCCCGACCTGAAGCTGCGCGTTTTCGTCACCGGCGGCGGCTGCTCAGGCTTCCAGTACGGGTTCACATTCGATGAGATCGCCAACGAGGACGATACCGCCATCGAGCGCCAGGGCGTGACCTTCCTGGTGGATCCGATGAGCTACCAGTACCTGGTCGGCGCCGAGATCGACTACCAGGAAAGCCTGGAAGGCTCTCAATTCGTGATCCGCAACCCGAACGCCACCACCACTTGTGGTTGTGGTTCTTCGTTCTCGGTGTGATACTGGACCCATGGTAAGAACCAGGCCCGGGCACTTGCCCGGGCCTTTTTGCTGGAATCCCGTACATGAACAAGCTGCCGCCGGTGGTATTGCCCAAGATCGAATTCAACCGCGAGTTCGCCTTCAGCGACGCCGACTTCGAACGCATACGCAAGCTGATTTACAAGGAAGCGGGCATCGCCCTCAATCCGTCCAAGAAGGACATGGTCTACGGCCGGCTGGTGCGCCGCATCCGCGAACTGAAACTGCCGGGTTTCGCCGCCTACGTCGATTTTCTGGAATCGGCCGGCGGCAAGCGCGAGTTCGAGCAGTTCGTCAACGCGCTGACCACCAACCTGACCTTCTTCTTCCGCGAGGAGCACCATTTCCCCATCCTGTCCGAGCATCTGAAGAAAAAGGCGGCGGCCAGCGGCGAATTGTCGATCTGGTGCGCGGCGGCTTCCACCGGGGAAGAGCCATACTCGCTGGCCATCACCGCGCTGGAGGCTTTCCCGGGCATGACCAAGCCCAATATCAGCGTGCTGGCCACCGACCTGGACACCAGCGTGCTGGAAACCGGCCGCAAGGGCATTTATCCGGCCGACAAGATCGCTCGCCTGCCGGCCGGGCACGCGGTCAAGTATTTCGACAAGCTGCCGGACGGCAGCTATCAGGCCAAGCCGGCGCTGCGCAATATGATCACCTTCCAGCGGCTGAACCTGGTGGAGGGCAACTGGTCGGTGAAGAAGCAGTTCGACGCCATCTTCTGCCGCAACGTGATGATCTACTTCGACCGCGACACCCAGTTCGGCGTGCTCAAGCGCTTCGCGCCGCTGTTGAAGCCGGACGGCCTGCTGTTTGTCGGCCACTCGGAAAACTTTTATTTCGCTTCCGACTATTTCCATCTGCGCGGCAAGACGGTTTACGAGCACGCGAAAAAGTAGGCATTTGTCCGACAAAACAGTCGCCGCCGCCGGCGATTGCCATTAACATCACGTCTTGAACGGGCAAGCCAGTCTTGCCCGTTGTCTTGTCGGATGGAGGCAGAATGCGAGTGGCGGTACTCGGGGCCGGCGTGGTGGGGGTGTCCACCGCCTGGTTCCTGGCCAGGATGGGGCATGAGGTGGTGGTGCTGGAGCGCGCCTGCGGCGCGGCCCGGGAGACCAGTTTCGCCAACGGCGGCCAGTTGTCGGTCAGCCAGTCGGAGCCGTGGGCCAACCCGCGCGCGCCCTGGCAGGTGCTGCGCTGGCTGTGGCGCGATGATGCGCCGCTATTGTTCCGGCCGCGGCTGGACCCGTCGCAATGGCGCTGGGCCGCCGACTTCCTGCGCGAATGCCTGCCCGGACGCCATCTGGCCAATATGCGGCAGATGGTGGCGCTGGGCCTCTACAGCCGCGACGCCATGCGCCAGTTGCGCGACGAGACCGATATTTCCTACCGCCGCCTGTCGCGCGGCATTCTCAGCCTGCACTACGATGCCAGCCAATTGCGCCGCGCCGAGCGCAGCGCCGCGCATTTGCAGGCGCTGGGCGTCGACAAGCGGGTGCTGTCCCCAGGCCAGTTGCTGGCGTTGGAGCCGGCGCTGGAGCCGGTGCTGCCGCAGCTGGCCGGCGCCAGCTGGTGCCCGGACGACGAGTCGGGCGACGTGCATCTGTTCACCCGCGGCCTGGCCGAGGCCGCCGCCGGCCTGGGAGTGGAGTTTCGCTACAATACCCGGATCAACGCGCTGGAGACCGCCGACGGCGCGGTGGCCGCGGTGTCGGTGACGGCGCCGGACGGCAGCTACCAGCAAGTGAAGGCCGACGCCTATGTGCTGGCGCTGGGCAGCCATTCGCCGCTGCTGGCGGCGCCGGCGGGCCTGAGGCTGCCGATCTACCCGGCCAAGGGTTATTCGGCGACCGTGCCGGTGAAAAGCCTGGTGGCGGCGCCGATGGTCAGCATCACCGACGAAGCCTGCAAGCTGGTGTTCAGCCGGCTGGGCAATGATTTGCGCATCGCCGGCACCGCCGAACTGGCCGGCTATTCCAGCAGCCTCAATCCGGTGCGCTGCCAGGCGCTGATCCGCCGCGGCCGCGCGCTGTTTCCCGATGCCTGCGACTGGGACGCCGCGCGCTTCTGGAGCGGCCTCAGGCCGGCGACGCCGGGCAATGTGCCGCTGATAGGCAAGAGCGCGCTGGACGGGCTGTATCTGAACACCGGCCATGGCACGCTGGGCTGGACCGAGGGCGCGGGCTCGGGCCGGGCGCTGGCGGAAATCATCAGCGGCAAGCGGCCGCGGCTGGATTTCGCCTTTTGCGGCCTGTAAGATCCGCGGCAGGCGGAAAGCTTTGAATGAATGAGAGCCGGTCTATGCGCCGGCCTGTGGAGCGTGAATGAGCGAAGTGCAGGAAATGACGCCGTACCAGTTGCTGGGCGGCGAGGGGGTGGTGCGTTGGCTGTGCGACCGTTTCTACCAGATCATGGACAGCGAGCCGGCGGTGGCGCCGCTGCGCGCCATGCATCCGGCCGATCTGGCCGGCTCCAGCCAGAAGCTGTTCATGTTCCTGTCCGGCTGGCTGGGCGGCCCCGCGCTCTACATGGAGGCCTTCGGCCATCCGCGTTTGCGCATGCGCCACATGCCGTTCGCCGTGGATGAGGCGGCGCGCGACCAATGGATGTGGTGCATGAGCCGGGCGGTGGATGAGCTGGTGGCGGAGGATTGGCTGAAGCAAAAGCTGCTGGAGGCGTTCTACAATACCGCCGATTTCATGCGTAATCAGTAAGATTCAAGATAGGCTTGAAGTCGGCGCGGCCTTGTCCATGATTAAAGTATCCGTACGCGGAGTCTGGACATGGGGCGCCGTCTGTTGTTGCTGCTTGCCTTGGGATGCCAGAGCGCCTGGGGGGCGTGTTTGCCGCAGGCGCTGATGTGCGCGTCGCCGCGCGACGCCGCCGTCCAGAAGCAGGATCTCGACCCCAAGGGCTTTCAGCTTGGCCCGATCCGCTTCGAGAGCGATCCGGCCAGCCAGACGCTGCGGCTGACGCCGGCGATGGACTTGGGCAAGCACACCCATCTGTCGGTGCGCATGCACCACAAGGATGTCGGCCTGAGGCTGAAATTCAATACCGACTGAGCCGCCGCCGACTCAATGCGGCCGGTGGCCGCGTTCGATCTCCACGCCCACACGCTTCACGCCGGGAAGGATGCCGAGCTTGGTGACGGCAACCCGGACCCAGGGCGCGCCGAATTCCTCGCGCACCAGCTTGGCGATATGCTCCGCCAGCGCCTCGATCAGCAGGAAGTGCTGTTCTGCCAGCGATTTGCGCAGCCGCTCCACCACTACGCCGTAATGGATGGTATCGCCGATATTGTCGCTATGGCAGGGTGTGTCGCTGGGAATGCCGATTTCCAGGTCGATCTCGATGGTCTGTGCGGCTTTGCGCTCCCAGTCGTACACGCCGATCACGGTGTCGGCGCGCACTTCGCGCAGGAATATGATGTCCATCTGTCTGTCAGGTGGTTGGGCTTTGTCGCCCGATACCGTAAAATCCGAAGCCTCCTATTCTAATCTAACGGATACTCCTCCACCATGACCACGACAGCATTTGCTTTTGTCATTGCGGCCTATCTGATCGGTTCGCTGTCTTTCGCCGTGATCGTCAGCAAGGCTATGGGCATGGCCGACCCGCGCAGCTACGGCTCGGGCAACCCGGGCGCCACCAATGTGCTGCGCACCGGCAAAAAACTGGCGGCCGCGCTGACGCTGCTGGGCGACGGCGCCAAGGGCTGGCTGGCGGTGGCGCTGGCCAACTGGCTGGGGCCGCGCTACGGCCTGGGCGAGCAGGGCATTGCGCTGTGCGCGCTGGCGGTGCTGTTCGGCCACATGTGGCCGGTGTTCTTCGGCTTCAAGGGCGGCAAGGGCGTGGCCACCGCGGTGGGCATCCTGCTGGGCATCAATGTCTGGCTGGCGCTGGCGGCGCTGGCCACCTGGCTGTTCATGGCCTTCGTGGTGAAGATTTCTTCATTGTCGGCCATCATCGCCTGCGTGCTGGTGCCGGTGTACGCCTTTTTCATCCTGGGGCCGCACAGCGTGTTCTTCGGCACCTGCATCATCATCGCCATCGTGGTGGTCCACCGCCACAAATCCAACCTGATCAAGCTGATGACCGGTCAGGAAGACAAGATCGGCAACAAGGGCGACGCCGGCTGAGCCGCGCGTCGTGCATGAAAAAAGCCGTCCTCCGGGACGGCTTTTTGTTTGTCCGGCGCGGCTCAGCGGAAGCCGCTGGCGAAGCGCTCCCAGCGCGGCATCCAGTTGGCGGTGATGTCGGCGGAGGCGATCACGCCGACGGCGCGGCCGATCAGCAGATGGCGCGGCACCATGCCGAAGTAGCGCGAGTCGGCGCTGTCGTCGCGGTTGTCGCCCAGCATCAGGTATTGGCCGGCCGGCACTGTAATGGGGCCGAAGCTGCTGCGGGCGTCGACGCCGGACAGCCATTGCACGCGGTGCGCCGGCAGCACGCCGCTTTCTTCGGCGCGCAGCGCCGGCAGCGCGGTGTCGGCGGCGACGTTTTCCATCAGCCGCTGCAGCGGCTGGTAATGGGCGCTGCGGCCGTTGATCCACAGTTCCTCGTCGCGCATCTCCACCACGTCGCCGGGCAGCGCGACCAGCCGCTTGATCAGCCGGGTGCCGTCCTTGGGAGACGAGAAGGTGACGATGTCGCCGCGCCGCGGCTCGCCCAGCGGGTGGATGACGATGTTGGAGAGCGGCAGCTTGAGGTCGTAGGCCAGGCGGTTGACCAGCACCACGTCGCCTTCCAACAGGGTGGGGCGCATCGAGGCCGAGGGGATCGGATTCCAGTCGGCCACCGCGGTGCGGAACAGGCCGAATACCAGCAGGAACACCAGGAAACCGCGATTGTTGCGCAGCCAGTTCTTCATGACAGTCCTTGTGTAGGGAAAGGGAGTTAGCCGTCGGACAGCGCGCGGATATGGGCGGCGACGCTGCGGCCCAGCGCCGACAAGTCATAGCCGCCCTCCAGCACCGACACCACGCGGCCGGCGCAGTATTGGTCGGCGATCTGCATCAGATGCCGGGTCACCCATTCGTAGTCGGACTCGACCAGGCCGAGCGAACCCATGTCGTCCTCGCGGTGGGCGTCGAAACCGGCGGAAATGAACAGCATCTGCGGCTGGAAGTCGTGCAGCAGCGGCAGCCAGACGTTTTCCACCGCCTCGCGGAACTCGCGGCCGCCGCTGCCGGCTTTCAGCGGCACGTTGTGCATGTTCGGCCCCCTGGGCTCGTCGCCGCAATAGGGGTAGAACGGGTGCTGGAAGATGGACACCATCAGCACGCGCGGATCGTCGTGCAGGATTTCCTCGGTGCCGTTGCCGTGGTGGACGTCGAAATCCACCACCGCCACCCGCTCGAACTTGTAGTGCGTCAGCGCGTGGGTGACGCCGACGGCGATGTTGTTGAAGAAGCAGAAACCCATCGCCTTGTCGCTTTCGGCATGGTGGCCGGGCGGGCGCACCGCGCAGAAGGCGTTGGCCGCCTTGTCCTCGGCCACCAGCTCCACCGCCTTGACCACGGCGCCGGCGGCGCGGCGGGCCGCTTGCAGCGTGCCGGGCGACATCGCGGTGTCCGGGTCCATGCGGAAGGTGCCGACGCTGGGGGCGCAGGCCTCCAGGTATTCGACATAGCGCGGCGGGTGCACGCGGGCCAGTTGCTCGTAGGTGGCTTCCGGCGCCTCCACTTCCTGCAGGCTGTCGTAGATCTGCGAGGCCATCAGCTGGTCGCGGATGGCGGTCAGCCTTTCCGGACATTCGGGGTGGCCCGCCCCCATATTGTGCTGCAGGCAGTCGGCATGGGTGACGTAGGCGGTCAGGCCATTGCGCTGCAAGCGGTTTTTCAGCCAAGTGAACACGAACGCTCCCTGCGTGCTTACAATGAAATATCGTTTATCTATTTTTGATAAATACTGCGCGCAAGCGGGGGCAAATGCAATCACTCTCCCAGGCCTATCGGCAACTGAACACATTGATTCTGGGCAAGCCGCAGGCGCTGAGGCTGGCTTTCGCCTGTTTGATCGCCCGCGGCCACCTGCTGATCGAGGATGTGCCAGGCGTCGGCAAGACCACGCTGGCGCACGGGCTGGCCACGGTGCTGGGCCTCGACTACCGCCGGGTGCAGTTCACCAGCGACCTGCTGCCGGCCGATATCCTGGGCGTCAGCATTTACCAGCGCGACAGCGGCCGCTTCGAACTGCACAAGGGGCCGGTGTTCACCCAGGTGCTGCTGGCCGACGAAATCAACCGCGCTTCGCCCAAGGTGCAGTCGGCGCTGCTGGAGGCGATGGAGGAGCGCCAGGCGTCGATAGACGGCGACACCCACGCGTTGCCGTCGCCGTTCTTCGTCATCGCCACCCAGAACCCGGGCGAGCAGATGGGCACCTTTCCGCTGCCCGAATCGCAGCTGGACCGTTTCCTGATGCGCATTTCGCTGGGTTACCCGCCGCGGGAGGCCGAGCGCGCGCTGCTGATGGGCGAGGACAGGCGCAGCCTGCTGGAACGCTTCCAGGCGGTGATGAAGCCCGACGAATTGCTGGCGCTGCAGCGCAAGGCCGCGGCGGTGGTAGTGAGTCCGGCGCTGGCGGAGTATCTGCTGGCGCTGTTGGAGGCCACGCGGCAGTCCGGCGTGTTCGCCACCGGACTCAGCCCGCGCGCCGGCCAGGCGCTGGCGGCCGCCGCGCGCGGCTGGGCGCTGCTGGCGGGGCGCGACCATCTGCTGCCGGAAGACGTGAAGGCGGTGTTCCTGCCGGTGGCGGCGCATCGGCTGCAGGCCGCGGCCGGCGGCGTGGAGCGGGAACTGGAGCGGCTGCTGACCCATGTCGCCATTCCGTGAGCGCCTGCGGCGCTGGCTGCTGGCCAGGCTGCCGCTGGAGGAGCGCTGCGAGCTGTCCCAGCGCCGCATCTACCTGCTGCCCACACGCTTCGGCCTGCTGCTGCTGGCGGTGGCGCTGGCGGTGTGGGTGGGGGCGCTCAACTACCAGGTAAGCCTCGCTTACGCGCTGGCGTTCTGGATCGTCAGCCTGGTGTTGGTGGCGGTGCTGATGGCTTACCGCCAGCTGTCCGGCCTGAGGCTGCGGGCGGAGCCGGGCGCCGCGGTGTTCGCCGGCGACGCCGCCCGCTTCCGCCTGTTGCTGGACAACCCGTCGCCGCTGCAGCGGCAATTGCATGCCTATGTGCAGCAGCCTGGCGCGCCAAGGCTGTCTTGCACGCTGGATGCGATGGCGAGCGGCTGCGTGGAGCTGGAGCTGCGCGCCGGCAGCCGCGGCTGGCTGGCGCTGCCGGCCTGCGTGGTGGCGAGCGAGGCGCCTTTCGGCCTGATCCGCGCCTGGGCGGTGCTGCGGCTGCAGTCGCGGCTGCTGGTGTATCCGGCGCCGCTGCCGGACACGGCGCGCGGCGTCAGCGAAGGAGAGGGCGGGGAAGGCAGGGAAAGCCTGCCCGACGGCGACGATTTCTCCCATCTGGACGCATACCGCCATGGCGACACGCCGCGCCGGATCGCCTGGAAAGTGCTGGCCCAGCGGGATGTGCTGGCCAGCAAGCGCTTCGCCGGCGAGGGCGGGGGCGAATTGATGCTGCTGCGATGGAGCGATTACGCTCTGGAGCCCGATGCCGAGCGGCGCTTGTCGCGGCTTGCCTGGCGGGTGGAGCGCTGCGAGCGCCGCTGCCAGCCTTACCGGCTGTGCCTGCCAGGCGGCGAGATCGGTCCGCAGCCGCGCCAGCGCGAGCAGGCGCTGAGCGCGCTGGCGCTGTATGGAGAGCGGCCATGACGCCGGAGGCCGCGGGCGAACGCCGCTGGCCGGCGCTGCTGGCGCTGGCTTGGTGCGCGCTGCCGCTGGCCTGGCATTTGCCGCCGTGGCTGCTGGCGCTATTCTGGCTGGCGCTGGCCGGCCGGGCCTGGCTGGAGGCGGCAGGACGCGGCTTGCCGTCGCGTTGGCTGTTGCTGCCGGTTCTGCTGGCCGCTGTCGCGGTGTTGTGGCTTAGCCTGCGCACGCTGGTGGGGCGGGAGGGGGGCGTTGCCCTGCTGGCCTTGCTGATCGCGTTCAAGGCTTTCGAAACCGCTACCCTGCGCGACTGGCGGGTGCTGCTGGCGCTGGGCTTCTTCCTGGCGGCGATGCCGCTGTTGTTCGACCAGTCGCCGCTGATGGCTGGCTGGCTGGTGGCCTGCCTGTTGCTGCTGACCTGGGCCACCGCGGCGCTGGCCGGCCAATTGCCGCGCGGCAGCTGGCGCAGCGCCGCGCAGGCGCTGCTGTTGTCGCTGCCGATGATGCTGGTGCTGTTTGTGGTGATGCCCAGGCTGCCAGAGCCGCTGTGGAGCATGCCGGGCCAGGAGGGCGCGGCCGCCAGCGGCTTGGGCGACAGCATGGCGCCCGGCAGCATCAGCCAGCTCATCCTCAATCGCGAGCCGGCGTTTTCGGCGGTGTTCGCCGGCGCCGCGCCGCCGCAGGACCAGCTGTATTGGCGGGTGATGCTGCTGGATGATTTCGACGGCCGGCGCTGGCTGAATGTCGGCGGCGAGCGCGGCGAATCCTTGCCGCCAGCGCTGGGCCGCCGGGTGGCGTACAGTCTGACGCTGAAACCGGACCGGGGCCGGCTGCCGGCGCTTGATCTGCCGCAGCAGGCCGGCGGCGACAGTCATCTGGAGGCCGGCGGGCTGTTGCGCCAGGACGAGAAACGGGACGAGTTGGCCCGCTACGCGCTGGCCAGCAGCCTGGGAGGGCGTTATCCGGCTGCCTTGTCGGCCGCCAGCCAGGCGTTCTACCGGCGCTTGCCGCCGGGCAATCCGCGCAGCCGGGCATTGGCGCAGCGGCTGGCGCGCCAGGCCGGCGGCGAGCGGGCTTTCGCCGGCGAGGCGCTGCAATATCTGCGGCTGGGCGGCTTCCGTTACACCTTGCGGCCGCCGCTGTTGGGAGAGCAGGCGGTGGACCAGTTCCTGTTCGATACCCGGCGAGGTTTTTGCGAGCACTATGCCTCGGCGTTCGCCTTTCTCGCCCGCGCGGCCGGCATCCCGGCCCGGGTGGTGGTCGGTTATCAGGGGGGCGAATACAACCCGGTGGGGCGCTTCTGGCAGGTGCGTTCGTCCGACGCCCACGCCTGGGTGGAAATCTGGCTGTCAGATACTGGCGAATGGCAGCGGGTGGATCCCACCGCCGCGGTGTCGCCGGCGCGGGTGGAGCAGGCCGCGGAGCAGGCGCTGCCCGGGCTGAGCGGCGGAGCGGGAGTTTCGGCCATCTTGCCGCCGGGCTGGCTGCGCAGCTGGCGCCTGCAATGGACGGCTGTCAATTTCGCCTGGCAGCAGTGGGTGGTGGGTTACGACGCCAGCCGGCAGCAGGGGCTGTTCCAGCGCTTGGGCCTGGGCGCGCGGGTGGATGCCGGCAGCGTGGCGCGCGGGGTGTCCGCGGGCATGCTGCTGGCGACGCTGCCCTTGCTGCTGTGGTGGCGCAGGCGTCCGGCGCAGGCGCCGATGGCGGAGGGCTGGCGTCTGATACGGGCTGGGTTGGCGCGGCGGCAAATTCCGACCACGGCCGCGCAGGGACCGTTGGAGGTGCTGAAGGCGGCGCGGGGACTGCCGCTGGACGATTACCGCGGGCTGAAGCGGCTGGTCGACGACTACATGGCGCTGCGCTATCGCCGCAGCGAGCCGGATGCGGCGGAGGAGCGGCGCTGGCTGCGGCGGGCGCGGCGCTGGAAATGACAAAGCCCGGCAGGGCCGGGCTTAAGCGGATGGAGCGGGTGCGGCTCAGAGCAGGAAGTCGCGCGAGATGCCCTTGCGGCGCAGGATGCGGCGCAGTTGCTCCAGGCCTTCGATCTGGATTTGCCGGACGCGCTCGCGGGTCAGGCTGAGCGAGGCGGCCAGTTCCTCCAGCGTGCAGATCTCGTAGCCGTTGAGCCCGTAGCGCCGCTCTATCACCAGCCGCTGTTTCTCGTTGAGCTGGCTCAGCCAGTCGTGGACGAACATTTCCAGCTGGTTGTTGTGCAGCTGCAGCTCCGGCTCTTCGTGCTGCTCGTCCGGGATGGATTCGCCGATCGACAGCATCGGATCGATGTCCAGCGGCGCGTCCAGCGAAGCCATGCGCTCGTTGAGGTTCATCACCTTGCGCACATCCTCCACCGGCTTGCCGACCAGGTGGGCGATCTCCTCTATGCTGGGCTCGCGGCCGATCTGGCTTTCCAGATGGCGCGAGGCGCGCAGATAGACGTTCAGCTCCTTGATCACGTGCACCGGCAGGCGGATGGTGCGCGACTGGTTCATGATCGCGCGTTCGATGCTCTGGCGTATCCACCAGGTGGCGTAGGTGGAGAAGCGGAAGCCGCGCTCGGGGTCGAATTTCTCCAGCGCGTGCATCAGGCCGATATTGCCTTCCTCGATCAGGTCGAGCAGGGCCAGCCCGCGGTTGATGTAATGCTTGGCGATGTTCACCACCAGCCGCAGGTTGTGCTCGATCATCTTCTGTCGGGCTTCGAATTCGCCGGCCACCACCCTGCGCGCCAGCGCCAGTTCTTCCTGCGGGGTCAGCAGCGCGTTGTTGCCGATGTCGTTCAGATAAATCTGGGTGACGTCGGCGACCACGTCTTCGAAGACCGCGGTGCTTTCCGCGGCTTCTTCCGCTTCGGTTTCGGCGGCGGCTTCCTCGCCGCCTTCCTCGTCGAGAAGTTCGTTCTCGTCCAGGATATCCATTTCGTTGCTCATCTCTCTACCCCCGTCGCTGTCTTGTCCCGACGGGGGCGGAGCCTACCCGTTCAGGACTTGTGTTCAAGGTACTGCATCGGGTCCACCGGCTTGCCGAAACGGCGGATCTCGAAGTGCAGCTTGACTTGGTCGGCATCGGAATTGCCCATTTCGGCAATCTTCTGCCCTTTCTTGACAGACTGTCCTTCCTTTACCAGCAGCTGGCTGTTATGCGCATACGCTGACAGGAAGGTCTTATTGTGTTTGATGATGATCAGCTTGCCATAGCCGCGAAGCCCGGCGCCGCTGTACACCACCTTGCCATCACCTGCGGCGAGCACCGGCTGGCCCATGCGGCCGGCGATTTCCACGCCTTTATTGCTGTCCGAGTAGCCTTTCGACACCTTGCCCTCGGTAGGCCACGCCCAAGCCACCGCGTCTTCGTCGGCCTTGGCGGCCGGCGCGCTGGCGTCCTTGGCGGGAGCCGGCGCGATGACCGCCGCGCTGGCTTCCGGCTTTTTGCCGGGCGCCGGCGCCGCGGCGGAGCCGGACGCCTGAGCGTTGTTCTTGCCGACCTGGCGTCCCTCGCTCTGAGCCGCCAGTTCTTTCGCCGCGTCGCTGCCGTATGGCAGCTTCAAGGCTTTGGGATAGGCCTTGACCGCGCCTGCGCCGGCAGCGGACTGCCCGGCGGCCGGACTCGTCGCGACCGTGACCGGCGCCGTGCCGGCTGCGGAGCTTGGCATCGAGCCGCCCGGCGGCGTCAGCCGCAGCACCTGGCCGACCTTGATGCCGGTGTCCGGCAGATTGTTCCAGGCGGCCACGTCCTTGTACTTCAAGCCATGGTTCAGCGATATGCGGAACAGGTTGTCGCCGGGTTTCACCACATAAGTCTGCTCGCCGGCGGCTGCCGCGCCGCTGTCCACCGGCTGCACGGCCAGGCTGCCCTGGTCCCGGTACGGGGTGGCGACAGTATTGCCCGTCGTCGCGGCCGGAACCGCCGGCGCGGTTTGCGCCGGTTTGCTCTGGCCCACTGGGGCGGGCGCGGCGCTTTCCACCGGCGCGGCCTGTTGCACCATGCTGCTGCAACCGGCCAATCCGGCCCCCAGCGCGGCAACTAATATATACGCATACCTGCAATGCATTTTTAGCATGTTTTTTTTGTTGAAACGTTGAATAAGAGTTTTGCTTGATTGTCTGACAGCGATAGTGTTGCGTTTTTGCAGTTTCAACTACGCCCATTCAGCAGCGGAACGAATTTCACCGGGTCGAGCTTGGTTTTCTGCACGCCCTGCGAGGTTTTTTCCAGCAGCCACAAATGCTGCTCGGTTTCGCCCAGCGGCAGCACCATCCGGCCGCCTTCGGCCAGTTGGTCGACCAGCGCGCCGGGTATGCTCCGCGCCGCGGCCGCGACGATGATGCCGTCGAACGGCGCGGCTTCGGGCAGGCCGGCGTTGCCGTCGCCATGCACCAGGCGGGCGTTGACCAGCTTGGAGGCGCGAAGATTGCGTCTGGCTTGGTCAAGAATCGCGGCCAGTCGTTCCATCGAATACACCTCGGCGCCGGTTTTCAGCAGCACCGCGGCCTGGTAGCCGCAACCGGTGCCGATTTCCAGGATTTTCCCCGGCTGGCGACCCTGCAGCAGCAACTCCGTCATCCTGGCCACGGTCAGCGGCTGGGAGATGGTCTGGCCATGGCCGATGGGCAGCGACACGTCGTCGTAGGCGCGGGTGGCCAGAGCCTGGTCGACGAACAGGTGGCGCGGCACCTCGTGCATGGCCTTGAGTACTCTTTCGTCGCTGATGCCATTCTGGCGCAGGCGGTCGGTCATGCGCCGGCGGGTGCGCTCGGAAAGCATGCCGTATGCCTGGCCGTTCTGTGTCAGCGGTGAAGCCATGTGGAAATCCTGTCCAGTTGCCCGAAGGCGGTCAAATCGAGCATCAGCGGGGTGATCGAAGCCTGGGAGGCCGCGACGCAGCCGAAATCGGTGCCCGCGGCGGCATCCTGCACCGCGCCCACCGGTCCCACCCAGTATATCGTCTCTCCGCGCGGATTCTGAGATTTGATTGCCGGCTGCGCGGCATGGCGGCGGCCCAGACGCGTCACGGACAAGGGGCCCAACGCGTCCTCCGGCACATCCGGCACATTGACGTTGAGCAGCACCGGTTGCTGGAAGGGCTGTTCCAGGCAGCGCTCCACCAGTTGCGCCACCACTTTGCCGGCGGTGGAAAAATGCCGGCCGCTATAGCCGGCCAGCGAGACGGCGATGGAGGGAATGCCCAGCATGAAGCCTTCGGTGGCGGCGGCGACGGTGCCGGAGTACAGCGTGTCGTCGCCCATATTGGGGCCGTTGTTGATGCCGCTGAACACCATGTCCGGCTTGAAGTCGAGCATGCCGGTCACGGCCAGGTGGACGCAGTCGGTGGGGGTGCCATTGACGTAGTGGAAGCCGTTGGCGGCGGTGCGGACGGTCAGCGGCCGGTCCAGCGTCAGCGAGTTGCTGGCGCCGCTGCGGTCGCGCTCGGGGGCCACCACCACCACTTCGCCGTAACGCGAGAGCGTGGCGGCCAGCATGGCCAGGCCGGGAGCGGAATAACCGTCATCGTTGCTGAGCAGAAACTTCATACTGTCTTTCCGTTGATATCGCATGATTGTAGCGCCGCCGGGATGACAGCGAATAGGGCCGCCGCGGCGTCGGGCCGTAAAAAAGCCCGCTGCGCGCGGGCTTCTTGGCCTGTGTCAGGCGTAGTAGCGCTGGCTGAATTCCAGCATGCGCTCGATGGGCACCCGGGCGGCGTCCATCTGCGCCGGCGTCAGATAGTCGATCTCCAGACCCTGGCCCTGCTGCGCGCGCTTGACCGCCTCGATGGTGTTCATCTTCATGTACGGACAGGAGTTGCACTGGCAGCCGGCGTAGATCGGCGCCTGGCGCAGGTCGAGGTCGGGGCGGGCCAGGCCCATGTTGTACAGGATGCCGTCTTCGGTGGCGACGAAGATCACCGCCTTGGCGTCGCCCTGGTAGGCCTTCACCCAGTTGAGCATGCCGGAGGTGGAGCCGACGTAGTCGGCTTTCTTCAGCACCGGCAGCGGGCTTTCCGGGTGGGCGATCAGGTATTTCTCGCCGGGCACGGCCTCGAAGGCCTCGTTCAGCGCGGCTTCGTTGAACTTGTCGTGGACCTCGCACACCGCCGACCACAGCGGCATGTCGTAGCCGTACTGGTCGTTCAGGTAGCCGCCCATGTTGCGGTCGGGCGAGAAGATGACTTTCTTACCTTCGGCGTACAGGTGGGCGATGATGTCGTCGACGTTGCGGCTGGTGACGATCCAGTCGGACACGGCTTTGTGTTCGGCGCTGGAGTTGATGTAGGACACGTGGACGTGGTCCGGGTAGCGCTTGCGCCACTGCGTCAGCTCCGCCACGTCGGTCTGGGTGACCAGCGAGCAGGTGGAGCCGGCGTCCGGCAGGATCACCGTGGCTTGCGGATTCAGGATCTTGGCGGTTTCGGCCATGAAGCGCACGCCGGCGAACACGATGATGTCGGCTTGGGCTTCCTTGGCGTACAACGATAATTCCAGGCTGTCTCCCACCTTGTCCGCCATCTGCTGGATTTCGGGCTGGGTGTAATAATGAGCGAGGGTGACGACGCGTTTCGTCATGGTTGAGTCGGCTCCTGCCTGACCGGGCGCGCGGGCCGCGGCGGCTGAATGGTGCAACGCAACAAGGTTTGTTGCGGAATAGTAAAGATTAGCAATATTGTAAAGTCTGCGCTACTGGCTGGGCGCGGCGGCGGGGAAAATCGTCGCTGCCTGTGACATGAAATGCATTTGTCCGCCGCTTGCCCAAAGTCAATATGACGAAAAGATTTAGCCCGCATGATCAAGGCCGGCCGCGCTGCCGCGCCGCGCGGGCCCGGGATCGCGTAAGCTGGCGCTCGGAGCGGCTGCCCGAGCGCGCCGGCGCCGATAGACATTGTTTCCGAGGATGAACGCGCATGAGGCCACATTATCTGACCCCGCTGTTTTCTCCGCGCACCGTGGCCGTGGTGGGCGCCAGCGACCGTCCCGGCTCGATCGGCCAGGCGGTGTTCGCCAATCTGCTGGCCAGTTCCTTCCAGGGCAAGCTGTTTCCGGTCAACCTCAATCATAAGGTGGTGGGGGGCATTCCGGCGGTGGCTTCGGTGCGGCAGATAGACGAGCCGGTGGAGCTGGCGGTGGTGGTGACCGCCATCCGCTCCTTGCCCGCCATCGTCAAGGACTGCGGCAAGAAGGGCGTCAAGGCGGTGCTGCTGGCCAAGGAGTTTTCCGACAGCGAGCAGCTGGAGCAGGAGCTGATCAACGAGGCGCTGTCCATCGCCCGCCATTTCGGCATCCGCATCCTGGGGCCGAATGTGCTGGGCCTGATGCGGCCGGTGGCGGGTTTCAACGCCAGCAATTACAGCGGCAAGGTGCGGCCGGGCAATCTGGCGCTGGTGTCGGAGTCGTCGGCGCTGTGCGCGGCGATGCTGGACTGGGCCGATAGCAAGGAAATCGGCTTTTCCAGCGTGATTTCGCTGGGCGGCGCGCTGGATGTCGGTTTCGGCGAAATTCTCGATTACCTGGTGGCCGACAACGCCACCCAGGGGATTTTGTTGCATGTGCACCACATTCACGACGCGCGCCGCTTCATGTCGGCGCTGCGCGCCGCCGCCCGCACCAAACCGGTGGTGGTGATCAAGTCGGGCCGCTTCGAGAGCGATGCCCGCGGCCTGACTCATTCCAGCAATCTGGTGGCCAGCGGCGAAGTCTTCGACGCGGCGCTGGCCCGCGCCGGCGTGCTCAGGGTGTCGTCGATCGCCCAGCTGTTCACCGCCGCCAAGGTGCTGGCCGCCAATTACCGCGTCGGCGGCAAGCGGCTGGCCATCGTCACCAACGGCTTCGGCCCCGGCATGCTGGCGGCCGACAGCGCCGTCGATTACGGCGTGGAGCTGGCGAAGCTGGGCGAGGGCACCGTCAAGCTGCTGGACAGCGTGCTGCCGCGCAACTGGTCGCGCGGCAATCCGCTGGACATCATCGGCGACGCCAGCCCGATGCGTTTTCGCACCGCGGTCAAGGCCTGCGTCGACGACTCCGGCGTCGACGGCGTGATGGTGATCTTCACGCCGCAGGCCGGCACCGACCACCTGACCACCGCGCAGCTGATGATAGGCCTGCAGCGCGAGACCACCAAGCCGCTGTTCCTGTCCTGGCTGGGCGACGCCAAGGTGTCGGAAAGCCGCGAACTGTTCTCCAAGGCCAAGTGCGCGCATTTTCGCGCGCCGGAATACGGCATCGAGGTGTTCCGCCACCTGGCGGCCTACCAGCACAACCAGCAGTTGCTGCTGCAGACGCCGGGGCCGCTGGAGGGCAAGCGCTCCGGACCGGACGCGGCGGCGGCGCGCAAGGTGATAGACAGAGCGCTGGCCGAAGGCCGCAACATCCTGTCCGAGCGCGAATCCAAGCAGGTGCTGGCGGCCTTCCGCATCCCGGTCAATCCCACCACGCTGGCGCGCAACGCCGACGAGGCGGTGAAGCAGGCCGACAAGATAGGCTATCCGGTGGTGCTGAAGATCGATTCGCCGGACATCATCTATAAGTCCGACGTCGGCGGGGTGGAGCTCAACATCAGCAACGAGGCCACGCTGCGGGCGGCGTTCGACGCCATCCTGTCGCGGACCCGCCAGGCGCGGCCGGACGCGCGCATCGACGGCATCTCGGTGCAGCCGATGCGCAAGCGCCGCTTCGCCCGCGAAGTGATGGTGGGCGTGGCGCACGACATCGCCTTCGGCCCGGTGATCGCCTTCGGCGCCGGCGGCATCGCGGTGGAGGTGATGCGCGATCTGGCGTTGGCGCTGCCGCCGCTCAACGACTACCTGGTCGACAATATGGTGGCGCAGACTCGCATCGGCGAGCTGCTGGGGCCGTTCAAGAACCTGCCGCCGGTGGACCTGGACGAATTGCGCCACGTGCTGCTGCAGGTGTCGGAAATGGTGTGCGAGCTGCCGCAGCTGCGGGAAATGGACATCAACCCGCTGGTGGCCGACGAGAAAGGCGTGATCGCGCTGGATGCGCGCATCTTCGTCGAGCCGGCGCGCGCCGACCTCAAGCGCTACGGCCATATGGCCATCATGCCTTACCCTTCGCACATGGTGATCTGCGCCAAACTGTCCGACGGCACGCCGGTGATGATACGGCCGATCCGGCCGGAGGACGCCGACATGCAGCAGGCCTTCGTGCGCAATTTGTCGGAGGAAAGCCGCTACAACCGCTACCTGTCGAGCATCAAGCAGCTGTCGCAGAGCATGCTGGTCCGCTTCACCCAGCTGGATTACGACCGCGAGATGGCGCTGGCGATGACGCGCGACGACCAGGGTGCCGAGCAGATGCTGGCGGTGGCGCGCTTCATCACCGATCCGGACAACGAAGCCTGCGAGTTCGCGCTGGAAGTGGCCGACGACTGGCAGGGGCGCGGCATAGGCAATCTGTTGATGCAGGCCTTGTTCGACGCGGCGCGCGAGCAGGGGCTGAAGATCATGCGCGGCGAGGTGCTGGCGGGCAACAAGGGCATGCTGAAACTGATGCATAAACTGGGATTTAGCATCGAGGCCCACCCCGAAGACCGGGCGCTGAGCCTGGTGCTGAAGACGCTGCAATAGGCTGGCGGAACAGGGACTTGCATTAAGCGCTTGCAAGATAAGGGAAATCTGCCCTAAAATCGTGGGCTTTTCTATACACAGTTTTTTTCAAGGACAATCGACAATGGTAGTGATTCGTCTGGCACGCGGCGGCGCCAAGAACCGTCCGTTCTACAACATCGTGGTGACCGACTCCCGCAACCGTCGTGACGGTCGCTTCATCGAGCGCGTTGGCTTCTACAATCCGGTAGCCAACGAAAAGCAAGAGCGCGTTCGCTTCACCATGGACCGTCTGAACTACTGGGTTGGCGTCGGCGCTCAGCTGTCCGACTCCGTTGCCAAGCTGCTGAAAGAGCAGAAAGTCGTAGCCGCTTAATCCGGCTATCCGACATCAAGACGGAATTGGGCGCATGCGCGACGAAGATCTGGTGGTAATGGGCTTTGTGCGCGGCGCCTTCGGTATCAAGGGCTGGGTGAAAATCCACGCCGATACCGAACACGCTGACGGCCTGTTCGACTACCCAGTCTGGTGGCTGGGCAAGGACGGCAGCTGGAAGCCGCATGCATTTGAGAACGGCACCATCCAGCCCAAGGCGCTTGCCGCCAAGCTGGAAGGCGTCGAGGACCGCGACGGGGCGGAAGCCCTGCGCGGCATGCAGATCGCCGTGCCCCGCAGCGAACTGCCCGAGGCTGGCGAAGGCGAATACTACTGGAGCGATCTGATCGGTCTGGCGGTGGTCAATCAGCAGGGCGAAACGCTGGGCGCGGTGGACAGTCTGATGGAAACCGGCGCCAACGACGTGTTGGTGGTGAAGGGCGAGCACGGCCAAAGGCTGATCCCCTTCGTCGACCAGTACGTGCTGGAAGTGATGCCGGCCGAAGGCCGCATCCTGGTGGACTGGGGCCTGGACTACTGATGCAGATCGACGCGGTTACGCTGTTTCCGGAGATGTTCGACTCTATCGCCCGCTTTGGCGTCAGCCAGCGGGCGCTTGACTTGAATCTCTGGGGCTTCAAGGCTTGGAATCCGCGGGATTTCACCCACGACAATTATCGTCGGGTGGATGACCGGCCATATGGCGGCGGTCCGGGCATGGTGATGCAGATCGAGCCGCTGGAGCAGGCCATCGCTTCCGCCCGCAACCGCCAACAGGCGGCCGGCGTCGAACGCAGCCATGTGATCTACCTGTCGCCGCAAGGCGCTAGGCTCAGCCACGCCAAGGCGGTGGAGCTGTCGCAGCGGCCGGGATTGATCCTGCTGTGCGGACGCTACGAAGGCATAGACGAGCGCCTGATAGAAACCGCGGTCGACGAGGAAATCTCCATCGGCGACTACGTGCTGTCCGGCGGCGAGTTGCCGGCGATGGTGCTGACCGACGCGGTGGTGCGCTTGTTGCCTGGCGCGCTCAACGATGCGCAGTCGGCCTATGAAGACTCATTTGTGGACGGTCTTTTGGACTGCCCGCACTATACCCGACCCGAAGAGTATCGAGGCATGCGGGTGCCGGACGTGCTGTTGTCCGGTAATCATGCCCTGATCGCCAAATGGCGGCTCAAGCAGTCGCTGGGCAGGACGTGGAAGCGTCGGCCCGAGCTGCTGCAAGACCGCGTTTTGACAAAACAGGAATCTCGGCTGCTGGCGGAGTACCAGCAGGAACAAGATATCCGCAAAAAACCGGAGTAAAACATGGATCTGATCCAGAAACTCGAGCAAGAAGAAATCGCACGCCTGGGCAAAACCCTGCCGGAATTCGCTCCTGGCGATACCGTAGTGGTTCAAGTCAAGGTAAAGGAAGGCAACCGCGAGCGTCTGCAGGCTTACGAAGGCGTTGTCATCGCCAAGCGTAACCGCGGCCTGAACAGCGCGTTCACCGTGCGCAAGATGTCCGCCGGCGAAGGCGTTGAGCGTACCTTCCAGACCTACTCCCCGCTGGTGGCTTCCGTTGAAGTGAAGCGCCGCGGCGACGTGCGTCGCGCCAAGCTGTACTACCTGCGTGGTCGTACCGGCAAGTCCGCACGCATCAAGGAAAAGCTGCCGGCTCGCAAACAGGGCTAATCCTGTCGGCGACAGCCGTTATGATCAAAGCGCAAGGCTCGGCCTTGCGCTTTTTTTATTGGGAGACGGGGATGGAGTATCCGGTGGTGATCGCCGCGCCGTTCGGGCGCTTGGGCGTGCGCTGCGAAGACGGCGAATTGCGCGGGCTGCGCTTTCTGCCGGCCGGCGCGGTTTTGCGGCCGCCCGCGCCGGGCAGCCTGGAGGCTGAGGTGGAGCGGCAGCTGGACGCCTACTACGCCGACGCGGACCATGCGTTCAGCGTGCCGTGGCGGCTGCTTGGCACGCCGTACCAGCTGCGGGTGTGGCAGCAGATCGCGGCGATACCGCGCGGCGAGACCCGCCGCTATTTGGACCTGTCCCGCGATCTGGCGTCGTCGCCGCGCGCGGTCGGCGGGGCCTGCGGCCGCAATCCCATTCCCATCATCGTGCCTTGCCACCGGGTGGTGGCGAGCGCGGGGCTGGGCGGTTTCAACCAGTCCCGCGGCGACGAGACGCTGGACATCAAGCGATGGCTGTTGCGGCATGAACTCGGATAAGGACGGCATCGACGCTTTTCTCGACCAACTGTGGCTGAGCGACGGCCTGTCGCAGAACACGCTGGCGGCGTACCGGCGCGATCTGGCCAAATTGTCAGGCCGTTTGCAGGCAGCGGGCGCCACGCTGGCGCAGGCCGATGCCGAGCAGCTGCGGCAAGCGCTGCTGGCCGGCGTCGACAGCGAAAAGCCGGCGACGCGGGCGCGGCTGACATCGGCGCTGCGCCGCTATTACCAGCACTTGGCGCAAAGCGGGCAAAGGGCCGACGATCCCAGCGCCGGACTGGCCACGCCCAAACAGGGACTGCGGTTGCCCAAGTCGATGTCGGAGCAGGCGGTGGAGGCGCTGCTGCTGGCGCCGGACGTGGCGACGCCGCTGGGCCTGCGCGACCGGGCGATGCTGGAGGTGCTATACGCCAGCGGCCTGCGGGTGTCGGAGTTGGTGGGCATGACGCTGACCCAGCTGAACCTGCTGGACGGCGTGGTGAAAACGATGGGCAAGGGCAGCAAGGAGCGGCTGGTGCCGCTGGGCGAAATCGCCCAGGACTGGCTGCTGCGCTATATGCGCGAAGCGCGGCCGCTGCTGCTGGCCGGCCTGCCGTGCGACGCGGTGTTCGTCACCCAGCGCAAAGCCGGCATGACGCGGCAGATGGCCTGGCATTTGATTTCGCAATACGCCGCGCGCCAAGGGCTGGCCAAGGTCAGTCCGCACGTGCTGCGCCACGCCTTCGCCACCCACCTGGTCAACCATGGCGCCGACCTGCGGGTGGTGCAGTTGCTATTGGGCCATGCCGACATTTCGACTACCCAGATCTACACCCACGTCGCGCGCGAACGGTTAAAGCAGTTGCACGCGCGCCATCATCCGCGCGGCTAGCGCCATGAAAAACGCCCGCTTGCGCGGGCGTTCAGGCATCGTTTCCAGGCTTGCCGGACTCAGGCGGGCTCGGCGGCCAGCGCGGGCTGGTCGAACAGCAGCTCCACCTTGCCGTCCGCTTCGGTGACGGTCACTTCGCCGCCGCCGACCAGGCGGCCGAACAGCAGCTCGTCTGCCAGCGCCTTGCGCAGCGTGTCCTGGATCAGGCGCGCCATCGGCCGCGCGCCCATCAGCGGGTCGAAGCCGTTCTTGGCCAGGAAGCGGCGCAGCTCGTCGGTGAAGTGGATGTCGACGTGCTTCTCCGCCAGTTGCTGCTCCAGCTGCATCAGGAACTTGTCCACCACCTGCAGGATGATCTGCTCGTCCAGCACGCCGAACGGGATGATGGCGTCCAGGCGGTTGCGGAATTCCGGACTGAACATCCGCTTGATGTCGCCCATCTCGTCGCCGGCCACCTTGGTCTGGGTGAAGCCCAGCGCCGGTTTGGACAGCGACTCCGCGCCCGCGTTGGTGGTCATGATCAGCACCACGTTGCGGAAGTCCGCCTTGCGGCCGTTGTTGTCGGTCAGCGTGCCGTGGTCCATCACCTGCAGCAACACGTTGTAGATGTCCGGATGCGCTTTTTCGATCTCGTCCAGCAGCACCACCGCGTACGGATGCTTGTTGATGGCCTCGGTCAACTGGCCGCCCTGTTCGAAGCCGACATAGCCCGGCGGCGCGCCGATCAGCCGCGACACCGCGTGGCGCTCCATGTACTCGGACATGTCGAAGCGGATCAGCTCGACGCCGAGGATGTAGGCCAACTGGCGCGCCAGCTCGGTTTTGCCGACGCCGGTGGGGCCGGAGAACAGGAACGATCCGATCGGCTTTTGCGGATTGCCGAGGCCGGAGCGCGTCATCTTGATCGCGCTGGCCAGGCCTTCGATCGCCTTCTCCTGGCCGAACACCACGTTCTTCAGATCGCGCTCCAGGTTCTTCAGCACGTTCTTGTCGTCGCTGGAGACCGTCTTCGGCGGAATGCGGGCGATCTTGGCGACGATCTCTTCGATCTCCGACTTGTTGATCACCTTCTTCTGCCGCGATTTGGGGAGGATCTTCTGCGCGGCGCCGGCCTCGTCGATCACGTCGATGGCCTTGTCCGGCAGATGGCGGTCGTTGATGTAGCGGGCCGCCAGCTCGGCCGCGGTGGACAGCGCCGACTGCGTGTACTTGACGCCGTGGTGCGCCTCGAAGCGCGATTTCAGTCCCTTGAGGATTTCCACCGTCTGCTGCACGGTGGGCTCGGAGACGTCTATCTTCTGGAAGCGGCGCGACAGCGCGTTGTCCTTCTCGAAGATGCCGCGGTACTCGTTGTAGGTGGTCGCCCCTATGCAGCGCAGGCTGCCGTTGGACAGGGCGGGCTTGAGCAGGTTGGAGGCGTCCAGCGTGCCGCCGGAAGCCGCGCCGGCGCCGATCAGCGTGTGGATCTCGTCGATGAACAGGATCGCGTTGCTGTCGTCGGTCAGCTGCTTGATCACCGCCTTCAGCCGCTGCTCGAAATCGCCGCGATACTTGGTGCCGGCCAAGAGCGCGCCCATGTCCAGCGCGTAGACGGTCGACTTGGCCAGGATTTCCGGCACTTCGCCGCCGACGATGCGCCGCGCCAGCCCTTCGGCGATGGCGGTCTTGCCGACACCGGCCTCGCCGACCAGCAGCGGGTTGTTCTTGCGGCGGCGGCAAAGGATCTGCACCGTGCGCTCCAGTTCGTGCTCGCGGCCGATCAATGGGTCGATCTTGCCGTCGCGCGCCATCTGGTTGAGGTTCTGGGTGTAATTCTCCAGCGCCCCGCCCGGACCGGTGCTCTGCTCTTCGTTCTCGACATCGTTGCCGCTGTTGTCGCGCGGTTCCTGCGGCGGCTGCTGCGACCGCTGCTTGGTGATGCCGTGCGAGATGAAGTTGACGACGTCCAGCCGCGAAATGCCTTGCTGGTGCAGGTAGTAGACCGCGTGCGAATCCTTTTCGCCGAAGATGGCGACCAGGATGTTGGCGCCCGACACTTCCTTCTTGCCGGACGATTGCACGTGCAGGATCGCGCGCTGGATCACGCGTTGGAATCCCAGCGTCGGTTGGGTCTCGACCTCGGTTTCGCCGGGCACGGTGGGCGTGTGCTCGTCGATGAAGTCGGATAGTTGCTTCTTCAGTTGGTCGATATTGGCGCCGCAAGCTCGCAAAACTTCTGCGGCCGACGGGTTGTCGGTCATCGCGAGCAGCAGATGCTCCACGCTGATGAACTCGTGGCGCTTGCGCCGTGCGTCCATGAACGCCATGTGCAGGCTTACTTCAAGCTCCTGGGCAATCATCAGTTTTCCTCCATTACGCACTGAAGCGGATGCTGATGCGCTTTCGCATATTGCAACACCTGCTCGACCTTCGTTGCAGCCACGTCTTTGGTATAAACGCCACACACGCCGTGACCTTGCGTGTGGACTTGCAGCATGATGTGTGTGGCTTTCTCGCGGTTCATGTGGAAGAACTGCTGGAGAACCTGCACCACGAAGTCCATCGGGGTAAAATCATCGTTCAATAACAACACCTTATACATCGGGGGCGGGTTTTCCCTAACCCGTGACGCCTCAAGCTGGGCATCGTCTTTGACCGAGGTGGACATGTCGACTTTCATGGAAACGGTGCCTTACTTCAATTTTGGTTCCCTCTGACTTTTTTTCAAGGGGGGACTCAAGCCGGCAATCACTTGACGGCACTGCCCGGGTTGCGTAGAAATGCAGCTGGTGCTTGGCTTAACTGTTTGGCATTTTGCGTCACAGCATCTTGTCAAAGTCTATTAAGCTCTAAGTTGGTCGGCTTCACCAGCCTTTTTTCCCAAGGATGTGAAATGGCATTTGGTACCGTGAAGTGGTTCAATGACGCAAAAGGCTTCGGCTTTATTACCCCGGACGAAGGCGGCGAAGATCTGTTCGCTCACTTTTCGGCCATCAACATGCAAGGCTTCAAGACCCTGAAAGAGGGTCAGCGCGTAAGCTTTGAAGTGGTGTCCGGCCCGAAGGGCAAGCAAGCGTCGAACATCCAGAACGCTGCCTAAGGGCGGTTCTGCCGCAGCCCCGCCGCGCGGTGGGCTGTAAGTCGTATTCAAAAAAGCCCGCCTCTGGCGGGCTTTTCATTTGCCGATGCGCAGGCGCCGGCAGCCGGCATGAAAAAAGCCCCCGGACATCCGGGGGCCTGGTTGACGCGGGCGGAGACGCTTAGCCTTGCACCGCCGCGATGGCGGCGTTGAAGGTGGCGCTCGGGCGCATCACCGCGCTGCACTTGGCGGCGTCCGGCAGGTAGTAGCCGCCGATGTCGGCGCTCTTGCCTTGCACGGCCTTCAGTTCGGCCAGGATCGTTTGCTCGTTGTCGGCCAGTTGCTTGGCTACCGGTGCGAAGCGGGCTTGCAGATCCTTGTCTTCCGCCTGCTCGGCCAGCGCCTGCGCCCAGTACATGGACAGGTAGAACTGGCTGCCGCGGTTGTCCAGCTCGCCGGTGCGGCGCGACGGGGACTTGTTCTCGTCCAGGAGCTTGCCGGTGGCCAGATCCAGCGTTTTGGCCAGGATCTTGGCCTTGGCGTTGCCGGTCTTGATGCCCAGGTCTTCCAGCGATACCGCCAGCGCCAGGAATTCGCCCAGGCTGTCCCAGCGCAGGTGGTTCTCTTCCAAGAGCTGCTGCACGTGCTTCGGCGCCGAACCGCCGGCGCCGGTTTCGTACATGCCGCCGCCGGCCATCAGCGGCACGATGGACAGCATCTTGGCCGAGGTGCCCAGCTCCATGATAGGGAACAGGTCGGTCAGGTAGTCGCGCAGGATGTTGCCGGTGACCGAGATGGTGTCGAGGCCGCGGGCCACGCGTTCCAGCGTGAAGCGCATCGCGCGCACCTGCGACATGATGTGAATGTCGAGGCCGTTGGTGTCGTGATCCTTCAGGTAGGCGTGCACCTTCTTGATCAGCTCGTTCTCGTGCGGGCGGTACGGGTCCAGCCAGAACACCGCCGGCATGCCGGAGTTGCGGGCGCGGGTCACGGCCAGCTTCACCCAGTCGCGGATCGGCGCATCCTTCACCTGGCACATGCGCCAGATGTCGCCGGCTTCCACGTTCTGGGAGAGCAGCACTTCGCCGGTGGCGAGGTCGACGATGTTGGCGACGCCGTCTTGCTGGATTTCAAAGGTCTTGTCGTGGGAGCCGTATTCCTCGGCTTTTTGCGCCATCAGGCCGACGTTGGGCACGGTGCCCATGGTGCGCGGGTCGAAGTTGCCGTGCCATTTGCAGAAGTTGATCATCTCCTGGTAAATGCGGGCGAAGGTCGATTCCGGCATCACGGCCTTGGCGTCGTAAGGCTTGCCGTCGGCGCCCCACATCTTGCCGCCGGCGCGGATCATGGCCGGCATCGACGCGTCGACGATGATGTCGTTCGGCGAGTGGAAGTTGGTGATGCCCTTGGCGGAGTCCACCATCGCCAGGCGCGGACGGTGTTCCTGGCAGGCGTGCAGGTCGCGGATGATTTCTTCGCGCTTGGAGGCCGGCAGGGTTTCGATTTTTTCGTACAGCGTGGCCATGCCGTTGTTGACGTTGACGCCCAGCTCGTCGAACAGCTTGCCGTGCTTCTCGAACGCGTCCTTGTAGTAGATCTTGACGCAGTGGCCGAACACGATGGGGTGGGACACCTTCATCATGGTGGCCTTCACGTGCAAGGAAAACAGGATGCCGGATTCGCGGCAGTCTTCCATCTCGCGTTCGTAGAAGTCGCACAGCGCCTTCTTGCTCATGAACATCGAGTCGATGATCTCGCCGGCCTGCAGCGCGACCTTGGGCTTCAACACTACGGTCTCGCCGCTCTTGGTCGTCAGCTCCATCTTGACTTCGCGCGCCTTGTCCAGCGTGATGGACTTTTCGCCGTGGTAGAAGTCGCCGTGGTGCATGTGGGAGACGTGGGTCTGCGACCACTGCTTCCATTCGCCCATCGAGTGCGGGTGTTTCTTGGCGTAGTTCTTCACCGCCAGCGGCGCGCGGCGGTCCGAGTTGCCTTCGCGCAGCACCGGGTTCACCGCCGATCCCAGACACTTGGAGTAGCGGTCCTTGATCGCCTTCTCGGCGTCGTTGGCCGGGTTTTCCGGGTAGTCCGGAACATTGTAGCCCTTGGACTGCAGCTCCTTGACGCAGGCAACCAACTGCGCCACCGAGGCGCTGATGTTGGGCAGCTTGATGATGTTGGCTTCCGGCTGCAGCGTCAGCTTGCCGAGCTCGGCCAGGGTATTGGGGACTTTCTGCGCGTCGGTCAGATAGTCGGGGAATTCGGCCAGCACGCGGGAGGCCACGGAGATGTCGGCGGTGTCTACCTGAACGCCGGCGGAACCCGCGAAGGCCTGGACGATGGGCAGGAAGGAGCTGGTCGCCAGCGCCGGCGCTTCGTCGGTGAGGGTATAGATGATTTTCGATTGTTCTGCAGGCATGACTCTATCTCCATGTTGATCTTGTGATGACAGAACGATTGCGCGAAGAGTTTAGCGCTCGGACGACAGCGCCGGGCGTGTCGGAGCGCGCGGCCGGCCGGATGCGCGCATTCGGCGGCTCTAGGGCAATTTTCAAAAGCGAATTATACCCCTTCTCATCGGCTTGGTTGGCGGCGCAACTGAAACTTTTATGCCTGATAACTGGCCGGCTGGCGTTCGGATGCGAATAAAACACCTGTTCGAGCGCCGCCAGGTTCGGCGGCGAAGGCTAGCGGCGCGGGATAGCCGGCCGCGCGGCGGCCTGGCCTGCTATCATTCGCCTACTTCATTTCACCATTTTCGCCGCATGCCCCAGCTGATTCTGCTCAACAAGCCGTATGGCGTGATCTGCCAGTTTTCCGACCACCCCACGCATCCAACGCTGAAGTCCTGCGTGCAGCAGCCCGGCGTCTATCCAGCCGGCCGGCTGGATACCGACAGCGAAGGCCTGTTGTTGCTGACCGGCGACGGCACGCTGCAGCACCGCATCGCCGACCCGCGCTGGAAGCTGCCCAAGACCTACTGGGTGCAGGTGGAGGGCGAGCCGAAAGAGGAACAGCTGGAGCTGCTGCGCCGCGGCGTGGACCTGGGCGACTTCGTCACCCGGCCGGCCGAAGTGCGGCGCATCGATAATCCGGAGTTGTGGCCGCGCAATCCGCCGGTGCGTTTTCGCAAGACGGTGCCGGATTGCTGGCTGGAAATCATCATCAGCGAAGGCAAGAACCGCCAGGTGCGGCGGATGACCGCCAAGGCCGGACTGCCGACCCTGCGCCTGGTGCGGGTGGCCATCGGCCCGTGGAAACTGGACGGCCTGCAGCCGGGCGAGATGCGCGCGCTGGAGGTGGATTTGGCAGCGTTGCCGCGGAGCGCGTCCGCCGGCCGCGGCGGCAAGCCCGGCGACAGGACGCCGCCGCGCCAGGCTCAGGCGGCGGACAGGGGCGGCAAGGCGCCGACTTTCCGTTTCGCCCGCGGCAAGAAGCCCTGACGGCCTGTCCGCGCGTCGAATTTCCGCGCTGCCATGACAAACGGGGAAGCATGGCTTCCCCGTTTTGTTTGCGCGCTTTCTGGCGCGCTGTAATGGCGTTCACGGAAGATGCCGCTAGTGGGAATGATGATCCTCGAAGTAGGCGATCGGACCCGCGCTGGTCAGGCCGATGTGGAAGTTCGAGTTTTCCGAAAACAGCTCGCCGGCGCTTTCCGCGGCGCGGACTAGCTCGAACAGAACCTCAATTTCCTTGAACTTGCGGGCCAGGATCAGGTTGCCATCCAGCCACTCATGGATCTCGGCTTCATGCGGATGCTGATTTTCCAATACCAGCTGACATTGATCATTGCTGACCAGGCTGATCGCCGGCGGCATGCTGATGTCGAACTGGTGCAACTCCTGCTGCGCCAGATTGGCGAAGTAGGAGAGTTCCTGGTTGGCCTTCTCCCGGATATCGGATAGGGCGATGGTTCCGTCGTCCTCGATCTGGCCGAGAAGCTGGCTCAGACTGGATACGGCGGAGGCGGTTTCAAACGACATCATATTGCTCCTTTATCAATACTACTATTTAGTAATAATAGATAACGTCCAGCCTGATAGCTGTTCAATCGGTCAGTTTCTTGAGTTCGTACAATATTTCCATTGCCTGTCGTGGACTGAGATTGTCCGGGTTTAGTTCCTGCAGCTTTTCCAGCGCCGGATGCGGCTCCGGTTCGGCGGCTGGCGCTGGCGCGGCGAACAGGTCCGGCTGCACCCGCGCGGCCGACTGGTTTTCCAGGTCGGCCAGGTGGCGGCGCGCGTCGCGGATTACCTTGCCCGGCACGCCCGCCAACTGCGCCACCGCCAGGCCATAGCTCTGGCTGGCCGGGCCGTCCTCCACGTGGTGCAGGAATACGATGCGGTCCTTGTGCTCCACCGCCGACAGGTGCACGTTGGCCACCGCCGGGTATTCGCCGGCCAGCGTGGTCAGTTCGAAATAGTGGGTGGCGAACAAAGTATAGGCGCGGTTCTTTTCAATCAATGCGCGGGCGATGGCCCAGGCCAGCGCCAAGCCATCAAAAGTGGACGTCCCGCGGCCCACTTCGTCCATCAGCACCAGCGAGTGCTCGCTGGCGTTGTTGAGGATGTTGGCGGTTTCGGTCATCTCCACCATGAAGGTGGAGCGGCCGCCGGCCAGGTCGTCGCTGGCGCCGATGCGGGTGAAGATGCGGTCTATCGGGCCGATCACCGCGGAATCGGCGGGCACGAAGCTGCCGACGTGGGCCAAGAGCGTGATCAGCGCGTTTTGCCGCATATAGGTGGATTTACCGCCCATGTTCGGGCCGGTGATCAAGAGCAGCTTGCGCTCGGCGGATAGCCTGGTGTCGTTGGCGATGAAGCGCTCCACTTCCGCCTCCACCACCGGGTGGCGGCCGGCGACGATGTCGAGCTTGGGTTCCGGCACGAATTGCGGCTCGGCGTAATTGCCGATGGCGGCGCGCTGGGCGAAGGCGGACAGCACGTCGAGCGCCGCCACCGCCTGGGCGATCAGCTTCAGCTCGGTGATGTGCGGGGCCAACTCGTCCAGCAGCGCCTCGTACAGCTGCTTTTCCAGCGCCAGCGCGCGGTCCTGCGCGGTCAGCGCCTTGTCCTCGAATTCCTTCAGTTCCGGCGTGATGTAGCGTTCGGCGTTCTTCAGCGTCTGGCGGCGGCGGTAGTCGTCCGGCACCTTGTCCGACTGCGCCTTGGACACCTCGATGTAGAAGCCGTGCACGCGGTTGAATTCCACCTTCAGCGTGGTGATGCCGGTGCGTTCTTTCTCGCGCGCTTCCAGTTTCAAGAGGAAGTCGCCGCAATCGGTCTGGATGGCGCGCAGTTCGTCCAGCGTCGGGCTGAAACCGTTGTTGATCACGCCGCCGTCGCGCAGGAAGGTGGCAGGTTCCGGCAGGATGGACGCGACCAGCATCTTTTGCACCGGCGAATCGACCGGCAGCACGCCGGCCAGTTCCTTCAGCAGCTCGGAGTCCAGCGAGGCCGCCAGCGCCTTGACGCCGGCCAGCGCGGTCAGCGAGTCGCGCAGCGCCGACAGGTCGCGCGGGCGGGCGGAGCGCAGCGCCACCCGCGAGGTGATGCGTTCGATGTCCGATACCTGGTCCAGCTCGGCGTGGATGTCCTGGTAGCGCGCCAGCAGCGCGCGCACCGCGCCGTGGCGGCGCGCCAGCTTGCCGTGGTTGCGCATCGGGTGGTGCAGCCAGTGGCCGAGCAGGCGGCTGCCCATGCTGGTGGCGCAGGTGTCGAGCAGCGACGCCAGCGTCGGCGAGGATTCGCCGCGTATGGTTTCGGTCAATTCCAGATTGCGGCGGGTGGCGGCGTCCATGCGGATCAGTTCGCCGGCTTCCTCCACCGACAGCGCGGCGATGTGGGCCGGGTTCACGCCCTGGGTGGACTTCACGTATTCCAGCAAGGCGCCTGCAGCGCCGACGGCCACTGGCAGCGTGTCGGCGCCGAAGCCGGCCAGGTCGCGGGTGCCGAAGTGGCGGGTCAGCGCCAGCTTCGACGATTCGATGTCGAACTGCCACGGTGGCAGCTTTTTCTTCGGCGTCGAGATGCCTTCGAAGGTGGCCAGGCCGGTGTCGTCCGGGATCACCAGCTCGGCCGGCTTCAGCCGCTCCAGCTCGCTGGAGAGGTCTTCCACATCGGCCTGCATCACCTTGAACTCGCCGCTGGCGAGAGACAGCCAGGCCAGGCCCAGCACGCCTTTCACCATATTGACCGCCAGCACCAGGTTGTCGCGCTTGTCGTCCAAGAGCGCGGCGTCGGTCAGCGTGCCCGGCGTGACGATGCGCACCACCTTGCGCTCCACCGGGCCTTTGGCCAGTGCCGGATCGCCGATCTGCTCGGCGATGGCCACCGATTCGCCCATCTTCACCAGCCGCGCCAGATAGCCCTCGGCGGCGTGGTAGGGGATGCCGGCCATCTTGATCGGCACGCCGGCGCTGGCGCCGCGCGCGGTCAGCGTGATGTCCAACAGCCGCGCCGCCTTTTCCGCATCCTCGTAGAACAGCTCGTAGAAATCGCCCATGCGGTAGAACAGCAGCTTGTCTGCGTGGTCGCGCTTGAGGGCGAAATATTGGGCCATCATCGGGGTGTGCTGGGGCGTGCTCATCGGGTGTCGGGCTCTGCTCTTGTGTCGGTCTGGGAAAATGCGTAACGCCCCGAATGAAGGCGGGGCGTTGGAATCGCCGCCATTCTAACGCGCGGCGGCGGGGGTGTCAGCCGCGGCCGGCTGCGGCAAAATGGCGTCATCGCCATTGGAGAACCCGTCATGTCCGATCTTGACTCGCAATCCACGCTGCGCCGTCTGTTCGACGCGGCCGTCGCCAGCGCGCTGCCGAAACGGCTGGTCGATCATCTGCCGCCGCCGACTAAAGGCCGCACCGTGGTTGTCGGCGCCGGCAAGGCCGCCGCGGCGATGGCGCGGGAGTTGGAGCGGGCCTGGCCGGGCGAATTGTCCGGCGTGGTGGCGACGCGTTACGGCCATGCGGTGGCGACCGAGCGGATAGCAGTGCTGGAGGCCGCGCACCCGGTGCCGGATAAGGCGGGCTGCGCGGCCGCGCAGCGGATACTGGAGGCCGTGAGCGGATTGACCGCCGACGATCTGGTGATCTGCCTGTTGTCCGGCGGCGGATCAGCCTTGCTGACCCTGCCAGCCGATGGCGTCAGCCTGGCGGACAAGCAGGAGGTCAGCCGGCAGTTGCTGGCCTGCGGCGCCGGCATCGATGAAATGAACGCGGTGCGCAAGCATCTCTCCGCCATCAAGGGCGGACGGCTGGCGCTGGCCTGCGCGCCGGCCAAACTGGTGACGCTGGCGATTTCCGACGTGGTGGGCGACGATCCGGCGGTGATCGCCTCCGGCCCGACGGAGGCGGACCCAAGCACCTATGCCGATGCCCGCGCGGTGGTCGCCAAATATGGTTTGACCTTGCCGCCCGCCGCAACGGCATTGCTGGCGGCGGAGCCGGACGAGACGCCCGCGCCCGGCGACGCCAGGCTGGCGCATGCCGAATACCGGCTGATCGCGACGCCGCAGCTGGCCTTGCGGGCGGCGGCGGCCGAGGCGAAGCGGCTGGGGCTGAACGTGCTGTTGCTGGGCGACAGCATAGAAGGCGAGGCGCGCGAGGCGGCCAAGGTCCACGCCGGTATCGCGCGCCAGATCGCCGCGCACGGCTCGCCGGTGGCCAGGCCGGCGCTGATCCTGTCCGGCGGCGAGACCACGGTGACCTTGAAGGGCAAGGGCAGGGGCGGGCGCAACAGCGAGTTTCTGCTCTCGCTGGCCATCGCGCTGAACGGCTTGCCGGGCGTATACGCGCTGGCGGCGGACACCGACGGCATAGACGGCAGCGAGGACAACGCCGGCGCTTTTATTTCGCCGGACACGCTGGCGCGGGCGGCGGCGCTGGGCGTGGATGCCGGCGCGCGGTTGGCCGACAACGACGGCTACGGTTTCTTCGCGGCGCTGGGTGATCTGCTGGTCACCGGGCCCACCCACACCAACGTCAACGATTTCCGCGCCATCCTGCTGTTGTGAGGCGGCGAGGTGCCGCATCCGGGCCATGCCGCGCATGGCCTTTTTCGCGTCCTGATTCATGACGTGGAAATAGGGTCAAGCCTACAGATCATACCTTGTTCATCTTGACCCGAACTATTCCCGGCAATTATGATTCATATCAAAGTTTCAGAAATTACTGAAAATTGAGAAAATCATGAACACACCACCTCTGGTGCAGGCCTTCGTGCTGCACTTCGGCGAGATGGGCAGCCGCTGGGGCATCAACCGCACCGTCGGCCAGATCTACGCCTTGCTGTACGTATCGGAAAAACCGCTGAACGCCGACGAGATCGGCGAGGCGATAGGCTGTTCCCGCTCCAACGTCAGCATGGGGCTGAAGGAGCTGCAGTCGTGGCGGCTGGTCAAGCTGCAGCATTTTCCCGGCGACCGCCGCGAATACTTCTCCACGCCGGAAGACGTGTGGCTGATCTTCAAGACCCTGGCCGAGGAGCGCAAGAAGCGCGAGGTGGAGCCGACGCTGACCATGCTGCGCGGCGCGATGATGGAGCATCCGGCCAGCGAGGCCGAGCAGCACGCGCAGGCCAGGATGAAGGAGATGTACCAGCTGATCGAATTGGTCACCACCTGGTTTTCCGACATCCAGCACATGGACGTGGAGACGCTGCAGCGGCTGATGAAGCTGGGCTCGCAGGTGCAGAAGGTGCTGCAGTTCACTCAGTCGCTATCGCGGCTGGGCCATCGCGAAGAAGAAAAGGAGTAGACCATGGAACTCGACCCCGTCACGCTGGCGCGCATCCAGTTCGCCACCAACATCTCCTTTCATATCCTGTTTCCCACCATCAATATCGCGATGGCCTGGGTGTTGCTGTTCTTCAAGGTGCGCTTCCGCCAGACCGGCGACCAGGGCTGGATGGACGCCTACGCCTTCTGGGTGAAGATCTTCGCGCTGTCGTTCGCGCTGGGCGTGGTGTCCGGGGTGACCATGAGCTTCCAGTTCGGCACCAACTGGCCCGGCTATATGCAGACGGTGGGCAATATCGCCGGCCCGCTATTGGCTTACGAGATCCTGACGGCTTTCTTCCTGGAGGCCGGTTTCCTCGGCATCATGCTGTTCGGCCGCTCCCGGGTGCCGGAGAAGGTGCACACGCTGGCCACGCTGCTGGTGGCGGGCGGCAACACGCTGTCGGCGTTCTGGATCATCGCGCTCAATTCCTGGATGCAGACCCCGGCCGGCTTCGTGATGCGCGACGGCCGCGCCCATGTGCTCAGCTGGATTGAAGTCATCTTCAATCCGTCGATGCCGTACCGGCTGACCCATATGCTGCTGGCCTCCGGCCTGACTGTGGCTTTCCTGATCGCAGGCCTGTCCGCTTACCGCTACCTGCGCGGCGACCGCGGCCGCGGCGTGATGCTGGCGCTGAAGAGCGGGGTGTTCCTGGCGGCGTTGCTGATTCCGCTGCAGATGTTCGTCGGCGACATGCACGGCCTCAATACGCTGAAGCACCAGCCGGCCAAGCTGGCGGCGATAGAAGGCATCTGGCATACCGAGAAGAATGTGCCGCTGCTGTTGTTCGCGCTGCCCAACGCCGAAACCCGCAGCAACGATTATGCGGTCGGCGTGCCCGAATTGGGCAGCCTGATCCTCACCCATAAGTGGGGCGGCGAGATCAAGGGCCTGAACGAGTTCGAGCAGCACCCGCCGGTGGCCAAGGTGTTCTGGAGCTTCCGCGTGATGGTGGCGATGGGCGGCCTGATGCTGCTGGCCTCCTGGCTGGCGGCCTGGCAGTTGAAGAAGCGCGGCGAGCTGGCCAAGCCGCTGGCGCGCCTGCTGGTGGGCATGACCTTCGCCGGCTGGATCGCCACGCTGGCCGGCTGGTTCGTCACCGAGATCGGCCGCCAGCCCTGGCTGGTGACCGGGGTGCTGACCACCGCCCAGGCGGCGGGCAAGGCCACTGCGCCGATGCTGTTCACTTCCCTGGGCACCTACCTCGCGCTGTACGCGCTGCTGCTGCTGGCCTACATCTCGGTATTGTTCCACCTGGCGCGCAAGGCCGGCGCGCATGAGACGGCCGACGCCAAGCAACTGAAGGAGCAACTGGCATGAACGAGGCATATTTCCTGCCGGCGATTTTCGCCGGACTGATGGCGCTGTCCATGCTGGTGTACGTGGTGCTGGATGGCTTCGACCTGGGCGTCGGCATCCTGCTGCCGCTGGCGGACGACGAAGAGAAAGATCTGATGATCGCGTCGATCGGGCCGTTCTGGGACGCCAACGAGACCTGGCTGGTGTTGGGCGCGGGCTTGCTGTTGGTGGCCTTCCCGCTGGCGCACGGCGTGGTGTTCGGCGCGCTCTATCTGCCGGTGCTGGCGATGCTGGTGGGGCTGATCCTGCGCGGCGTAGCCTTCGATTTCCGCGTCAAGGCGCAGGACCCGCACAAGCCGTGGTGGAACGCCGCGTTCGCCGGCGGCTCGCTGCTGGCGGCGCTGGCGCAGGGGGTGATGCTGGGCCGCTACCTGACCGGCTTCGCCGATAGCTCCACGTCCTGGTTGTTCTCGCTGGTGGTCGGCGTCGGCCTGGCCTTGGCCTACGCGCTGCTGGGCGCCTGCTGGCTGGTGATGAAAACCCACGGCACGCTGCAGGCCAAGGCGATACGTTGGGCGCAACTGAGCCTATACGGCGCCGGCGCCGCGGTGGCGGCGGTGTCGCTGGTGACGCCGCTGGCCAATCCGGCCATCGCCGCCAAATGGTTCGCGCTGCCGCAGTTCCTGCTGTTGTTGCCGCTGCCGCTGGGCTCGCTGGCGCTGTTCGGCCTGTTGATGCTCAGCCTGCCGCGGCTGGCGCGGCGCCAGGCGGCGGGCAACGATGCCTTCTGCTGGCTGCCGTTCGCCGCCAGCGTCGGCATCGTGCTGCTGTCGTTCTGGGGGCTGGCTTACAGCGTGTTCCCGGAAGTGGTGCTGGGGCAGATGACCATCTGGCAGGCGGCGGCCGATCCGGAGGCGCTGTGGGTGATATTGTGGGGCGCCATCGTGGTGCTGCCCTGCATCATCGGCTACACAGCCTTCGCCTATCGGGTGTTCTGGGGCAAGGCCGACAAGCTCAGCTATCAGTAATGAGCGGAGGAAAACCAAAAAGCGCGCCTGCATGGCGCGCTTTTTTTGCGTCTTCATTCCATTTTTGCGCCTTGATGTAAACTTAATGTCATATTATTGTAACGATACTGTCATTTTGCCCGGCCACAATCCGCCGCGTGAATGCCAGCCGCCATAATGATAAATGGAGAAGCCGATGTCCCTAGCCCTTTCCCGCACTTTACGCCGCGCCGCCGCGCTCGCGCCGCTGACGCTGGCCTTGTCGCTGCCGGCTCACGCCGCCACCGAAATCCAGTTCTGGCATTCGATGGAAGGCTCGCTCGGCGACCGGGTCAACGCCATCGCCGCGCAGTTCAACGCCAGCCAGAAAGACTACAAGGTGGTGCCGGTGTACAAGGGCCAGTACGACGAATCGCTGGCGGCCGCCATCGCCGCCTACCGCAGCGGCAACGCGCCGGCCATCGTGCAGGTGTTCGAAGTGGGCACCGCCACCATGATCCAGGCCAAGAAGGCGGTCAAGCCGGTGTACCAGGTGATGGCCGACGCCGGCGAGAAACTGGACGAGAAGGCCTTCATTCCGGCGGTGGCCAGCTATTACAGCGACGCCAAGACCGGCCACCTGCTGTCCTTGCCGTTTAATGCTTCCACCCCGGTGCTGTACTACAACAAGGACGCGTTCAAGAAAGCCGGCCTGCCGGAGGCGCCGCCCAAGACCTGGCCGGAACTGGCCGCCGCCGCCGCCAAGCTGAAGGCTTCCGGCATGCGCTGCGGCTACAGCACCGGCTGGCAGGGCTGGGTGCAACTGGAGAACTTCAGCGCCTGGCACAGCCTGCCGTTCGCCAGCCTGGACAACGGCTTCGGCGGCGCCGGCGCGACGCTGCAGTTCAACGGCCCGGTGCAGGTCAAGCACATCGAATTCCTGGCCAAGATGGCCAAGGACGGCGCCTTCAGCTACGCCGGCCGCAAGGACGAGGCCACGCTGAAGTTCTACAGCGGCGAGTGCGGCATCATGACCGGCAGCTCCGGCTCGCTGGCCAATATCCGCAAGAACGCCAAGTTCAACTTCGGCATGGGCATGATGCCGTATGATCCGGCGGTGAAGGGCGCGCCGCAGAACGCCTTGATCGGCGGCGCCAGCCTGTGGGTGATGGCCGGCAAATCCCCGGCCGAATACAAGGGCGTGGCGCGCTTCTTCAAGATGCTGGTGTCGCCGGAAGTGATGGCCAAATGGCACCAGGACACCGGCTATCTGCCGGTGGTGAACGCCGCCTATGATTTGTCGCGCAAGCAGGGCTTCTACGACAAGAACCCGGGCGCCGACATCGCCACCCGCCAGATGCAGAACAAGCCGCCCAAGTCCTACACCCGCGGCCTGCGCCTGGGCTATATGCCGCAGATCCGCACCGTGATGGACGAGGAGCTGGAAGAGGTGTGGACCGGCAAGAAGACCGCCAAGCAGGCGCTGGACAGCGCCGTGCTGCGCGGCAACGAGCTGCTGCGCCGTTTCGAGAAAACCGCCAACTGATCCCTCCGGAAACGGGCGCGCCGCGAGGCCGCCCGTTTTTCTCGATAGAGTCCACGCATGCAGAATCGCATTCATTTTTCCAATCGCTGGCTGGGCTTCGCCTTGATGGCGCCGCAGCTGGCGATCACCTTGATCTTCTTCCTGTGGCCGGCGCTGGAGGCCTTGTGGCAGTCGGTGCAGCAGCAGGACCCGTTCGGCCTGGACAGCCAGTTCGTCGGCCTGGCCAATTTCAGCCTGCTGTTCCATGACCCGCTGTATCTGGGCACCATCCAGACCACGCTGCTGTTCAGCGCGCTGGTGACCTTGCTGGGCACCGGCAGCGCGCTGATCCTGGCGGTGATGGCCAACCAGATCACGCGCGGCCGCCGCATCTACCAGACGGTGCTGATCGCTCCGTACGCGATCGCGCCGTCGGTGGTGGCGGTGCTGTGGCTGTTCCTGTTCAACCCCAGTCTCGGCTGGATCAGCTATCTGCTGCGCGAGGCCGGCTACGAGTGGAACCACGCGCTCAACGGCGGCCAGGCGCTGCTCTTGGTGGTGCTGGCTTCGGCCTGGAAGCAGATCAGCTACAACTTCCTGTTCTTCTACGCCGGCCTGCAGGCGATACCGGCGTCCTTGATTGAAGCCGCCGCGATAGACGGCGCCGGCCCTCTGCGCCGCTTCCGCGACCTGGTGTTTCCGCTGTTGTCGCCGACCAGTTTCTTCCTGCTGGTGGTCAACCTGGTGTACGCCTTCTTCGATACCTTCGCGGTGATAGACGCGGCCACCGGCGGAGGGCCGGGCAAGTCCACCGAGACCATGATCCTCAAGGTATACCTGGAAGGCTTCAAGGGCCTGGATCTGGGCAGCTCGGCCGCGCAGTCGGTGGTGCTGATGGCGGTGGTCGGCCTGTTGACGCTGGTCCAGTTCCGTTACGTGGAAAGAAAGGTGCAGTACTGATGGTGGAGAACCGCAAAGGGCTGGACCTGTTCTGCCACGCGATGCTGATCGCGGGCATGCTGGTGGTGGCCTTCCCCTTGTATCTGATGTTCGCCGCCGCCAGCCAGGACGCCGATCAGGTGACGCGGGTGCCGCTGTCGCTGCTGCCCGGCAGCCAGCTGTGGACCAACCTCTCCACCGTGCTGTGGAGCGGCAGCGGCGGGTTGGCGGTGCCGTTGGCGCGCACGCTGTGGAACAGCTTCGTGATGGCGATGCTGATCGCCGTCGGCAAGATCGTGATTTCCTTCCTGTCGGCTTACGCCATCGTCTATTTCCGCTTCCCGTTCCGCAAGACCGGCTTCGCGCTGATCTTCGCCACGCTGATGCTGCCGGTGGAAGTGCGCATCTTCCCGACGGTGGAAGTGGTGACCAAGATGGGGCTGATCAACAGCTATACCGGCCTGACGCTGCCCTTGATCGCGTCCGCCACCGCCACCTTCCTGCTGCGGCAGTTCTTCATGACGCTGCCCAAGGAATTGATGGAGGCGTCGCGGGTGGACGGCGCGGGGCCGATCCGCTTCCTGATCGACGTGGTGCTGCCCTTGTCGCGCACCAATATCGCGGCCTTGTTCGTGATCACCTTCATCTACGGCTGGAACCAGTATCTGTGGCCGCTCTTGGTCACCCACGATCCGGCGATGTCCACTTCGGTGATCGCGATCAAGGGCATGCTGGGCGAGGGCGCGGTGCAGTGGCACCTGGTGATGGCGTCCGCGCTCTTGACCCTGCTGCCGCCGCTGCTGGTGGTGATCGGCATGCAGCGCTGGTTCGTCAAGGGCCTGGTGGACAACGAGAAATGAGAAAGAGCGCCAAATGGCAAAACTAAGTCTGAAGAACATCGCCAAGCGCTATCCCGGCGCTGAGCGCCGGGTGCTGGAAGAGATTTCGGTGGAGATCGCCGACGGCGAGTTCGTGGTCATCGTCGGCCCGTCCGGCTGCGGCAAGTCCACGCTGCTGCGGATGGTGGCCGGGCTGGAGAGCACCGAGGACGGCGAGATCCGCATCGGCGAGCGGCTGGTGAATCAGCTGGAGCCCAAGGACCGCGACATTGCGATGGTGTTCCAGAACTACGCGCTGTATCCGCACATGACGGTGGCGGAGAACATGGGCTACGCGCTCAAGCTCAAGGGCCTGAAAAAGGCCGAGGTGATGGAGCGGGTGCTGAAGGTGGCGGCGGTGCTGGAGCTGGAGCAGCTGTTGCAGCGCAAGCCGCGCGAGCTGTCCGGCGGCCAGCGCCAGCGCGTGGCGATGGGCCGCGCCATCGTGCGCGAGCCGGCGGTGTTCCTGTTCGACGAGCCGCTGTCCAACCTCGACGCCAAGCTGCGCGGCCAGATGCGGCTGGAAATCCAGCGCCTGCATCGCCGGCTGGCCACCACCAGCCTGTACGTCACCCACGACCAGGTGGAGGCGATGACGCTGGCCGACCGCGTGATCGTATTGAACAAGGGCCATATCGAGCAGATCGGCGCGCCGGACGAAATCTACGACCGGCCGGCCAGCGCCTTCGTCGCCGGCTTCATGGGCTCGCCGGGAATGAATCTGTTCGACGCGCAGGCGGACGAGCGCGGCGAGCGGCTGCTGCTGGGCGACGGCGTGTCGCTGGCGCTGCCGGCGGCCAATCCGGCGCTGGCCGGCCGCAAGCTGAAGGTCGGCATCCGGCCCGAGCATTTGCGCGCGGCGGACGAGGGCGGCGAGGCGCTCAGCCTGCGGGTGGACAGCATCGAGATGCTGGGCGCCGACAATTACGTTTACGGCCTGATGGCCGGCCACAACGTGGTGGCGCGGCTGGCGCACGGCCAGCGTCCGGAGGCCGGCAGCCGGCTGGAATTATCGGTGCGCGCCGAGGCGCTGCACCTGTTCGACGCAGAGAATCAACGGAGAATCGCGCATGCCGCAGCAGAACAAGCAAGCCTGGCCGTATCCTGAACTCGTCGCCCACCGCGGCGGCGGCACGCTGGCGCCGGAAAACACCGTCGCCGGCTTCCGCGAAGGCATTCGCTACGGCTACCGCGCCGCCGAGTGCGATGTGAAGCTGTCGGCCGACAAAGTCTGCTTCCTGCTGCACGACGACACGGTGGACCGCACCAGCAACGGCCAGGGCGCAGCCCAGGGCAAGACCATGGCCGAGCTGTCGCAGCTGGACGCCGGCGGCTGGAAGGGCGGCGCTTTCGCCGGCGAGGCGTTGCCTACGCTGGCCAATGTGGCGGCCTATTGCCTGGCGCAGGATATGTTGCTGAATATCGAGATCAAGCCCTGCCCGGGCCGTTTCGAGGAAACCGGCCGGCTGGTGGCGCAAGAAGCCGCGCGGCTGTGGGCAGGCGCGGCGGTGCCGCCTTTGCTGTCCTCGTTCGAGATCGAGGCGCTGCGCGCGGCCCAGGCCGCCGAGCCGGCGCTGCCGCGCGCCTTCCTGTGCGAGGAGATCCCGGCCGACTGGCGCGCCATTCTGGCGGAGCTGGATTGCGTGGCGCTGCATTGCGACCATAAAACCCTGACCGAGCCGCTGGCGCGCGGCATCAAGGCCGCCGGCTACCAATTGCTGTGCTACACGGTCAACGACCCGGCCGATGCCCGCCGGCTGCTGGCCTGGGGCGTGGACAGCCTGTGCACCGACAGGCTGGATCTGCTGCCGGCGCGCGGCTAGATCAGCGCTGCGACCAGCGCTGGAATATCGGCTGCAGCGCGCCGTTCTGCTGCAGCCGCTTCAGCGCCGCCTCGAACTGCCGCGCGCGCGGATCTCCCTTGGCGAAGGCCACGTAGCGCGGCATTTCCACCAGCGGCTTGGACAGTACCCGCACCTGGCTTTCCCCCTGTAGTTGCTGGATGAAATACAGCAGCTGCAGCTTGTCGCCGACGATGACATCCACCCTGCCGGCCAGCAGCATCGCCACCAGCTGGCGCGGCGAGGTGGCGTGCAGATCGCGCTCCAGATCCGCCTTGTCGAAATCGGTGTCGTAGGCGTAGCCGTGCACCTGGCCTATCAGGTAGGGCTTGAGGTCGTCCAGCACGCGCCAGTATTGCAGCGGGCCCTGGCTCAGGGTGATGAACACGGTTTGGCCCTTGCGCAGCGGCCCCACCAGATCGTATTGCGCGCGCCGCTCGGCGGTGCCGGTGAAGACGAAGCCGGCATCCGCTTCCTTCTGCGCCAACTGCAGTTTCACTCTTTCCCACGGCAGCAGGCTGATGCGAAACGGCGCGCCGATTTCTAGCATCACCGCCCGCACCAGTTCCACATCCAGCCCTTGCGGCGTGCGCTCGTCCTGCCCCAGATAACTGTAGGGTTCGAAGCTGGCGTCGGCGACCAGCCGCCAGGGAGCGGGGGCGGCCGCCATGCAGAACAGGCTCCAGAGCAGGAACAGGACGCTGCCGTATTTCATCATTTCGCCTTCGGACTGGGAATGGCCGCCGCGCGCGCCGCCATTCGCTTCAGCTTAGCATCGCGATGCCGGACGCGGCGGACGGGAATATTTGTTGCGCCGGAGGTTCGCCTTGCCATCCGCATGCGCGCGCGGGTCTATCCGTTGCTAAGCCGGGCTGGGCCGGACTTCTTTTTTCTTATATAGCGCTGAGCGGCTGGCAATGATTTCGCCGTTTATCCGGCATGGTCAACGTTGAATTGCCATCAATCGCTTTCTTTTGCTAGATTCGACCCGATCGCGCTTGCGCGCGGGCGATATTCGGCAGGGGCTCACACCGAATGCCATGCCGGCTCTCACGGCATCGTTCCCATCCCGGCGTCAGACCGGGACTGTTCCAAACTTTCCCTCCTTCGCTTCCGCGGCCTGCGCCGCCGGAACGGGGAGGGCTTCGCTCAGATGTCCTAAGGAGAATCATGCAGTTGTTTCATTCTTTGATCGGCGCGATCAACGACGTGCTGTGGGGCAAGATCCTGATCGCCCTGCTGCTGGCGGTCGGCCTGTATTTCAGCCTGCGTTCCGGCCTGCTGCAGCTGCGGCTGTTTTCCCGCGGCTGGCGCGAGATGGTGGGCGGCCGCGGCGGCCATGTCAGCAAGGACGACATCTCGCCGTTCCAGGCCTTCGCCACCGGGCTGGCCAGCCGGGTCGGCACCGGCAATATCGCCGGGGTGGCCATCGCCATCGCCGCTGGCGGCCCCGGCGCGGTGTTCTGGATGTGGCTGACCGCCTTGCTCGGCATGTCCAGCGCCTTTGTCGAATCGACGCTGGCGCAGCTGTTCAAGACCAGCCACCACGACGACACCTTCCGCGGCGGCCCGGCCTACTACATCCAGAAAGGCCTGGGCCAGCGCTGGCTGGGGGTGTTGTTCGCGCTGTGCCTGATCCTGGCTTTCGGCCTGGTGTTCAACGCGGTGCAGGCCAACTCCATCGTCGCCGCCACCCAGGGCGCCTGGGGCTGGCAGCCGTGGGCGGTGGGGCTGGCGCTGGTGGCGCTGACCGCGCCGGTGATCTTCGGCGGCGTGCGCGCGGTGGCGCGGGTGGCGGAATGGCTGGTGCCGGTGATGGCGCTGATCTATCTGGTGATGGCCTTCTACGTGCTGGCCATTCACGCGGCGGAACTGCCGGGCCTGGTGCTGCTGATCGTCAAGAGCGCGCTGGGGCTGGAGCAGGCCGCCGGCGGCGTGGCCGGCTACGCGGTGAGCCAGGCGATGATGCTGGGCATCAAGCGCGGCCTGTTTTCCAACGAGGCCGGCATGGGCTCGGCGCCGAATGCCGCGGCGACGGCCACTTCCAAACATCCGGCCAGCCAGGGCGCGATCCAGATGTTCGGCGTGTTCATCGACACCATGGTGATTTGCACCGCCACCGCCGCCATCATCCTGTTGTCCGGCGCGCACGACCAGGGCCTGAGCGGGGTGGCGCTGACGCAGAAGGCCATCGAGTCGCAGTTCGGCCCGATAGGCGTGTCCTTCCTGGCGGTGGCGATGTTCCTGTTCGCCTTCTCGTCCATTCTCGGCAATTACGCTTACGCCGAGGGCAACGTCGAGTTCATCCGCAACAGCAAGAAAGCATTGCTGGCCTTCCGCCTGGTGGTGCTGGCGATGGTGCTGTTCGGCTCGCTGGCCAGCTTGCCGCTGGTGTGGGACATGGCCGACCTGGCGATGGGGCTGATGGCGCTGATCAATCTGGCGGCCATCGCGCTGCTGTCGCGCTATTTCTTCATCGTGCTGGGCGATTACCAGCGCCAGCTGAAGGCCGGCGTCGCCGCGCCGGAATTCAAGGCGGACCAGTATCCGGAGCTGGCCGCCAAGGTGGAGAAGGGCATCTGGTAAGCGCGGCGGTTTGTTTGCGATGACCCAGCCCGCCGCATCCGGCGGGCTTTTTGCTGGCCGGCTCAGACGGTGAAGCGCTCGGCCAGCCCCATCAGCCGCTGCGAGATCGCCTGCAGTTCGCCGGCGGTTTGCGCGCTGTCGCGCATCGCCAGGCTGTTTTGCTCGGACATCCGCGCCACCTGCTCCACGCTCAGCGCCAGCGTCTGGCTGGCGCTGCTTTGTTCGCGCAGCGAGGACGTGATCTGGTGGATGCTGTCCAGTACGTCGCCGACGCAGTGGCGGATGTTGTCCATGCTGGAGCCCGCCTCGCGGGCGCGCTCCTGGCCGGTCATGATGGCTTTCATGCCCAGCTGCATGCTGTCGTTGCCCTTTTGCGCGGTGTTCTGGATCTGGCCGACGATAGTGCTGATCTCGGTGGTGGACAGCGCGGTGCGCTCGGCCAGCTTTCTCACTTCGTCGGCCACCACAGCGAAGCCGCGGCCCATTTCGCCGGCGCGCGCCGCCTCGATCGCCGCGTTCAGGGCCAAGAGATTGGTCTGATCGGCGACGTCGCGGATCACGTCGACGATCCCGGCGATGGATTGGGATTGGCGGCCCAGGTCGGAGATGGTGTCGGACACCGACGACACGTCGCGGACGATGCCGTCCATGCTGCTGGCGGTGGCGGCGATCACCCGGTTGCCGTCGGATGAGCGGCTGGCGGCGTCGCTGGACAGGCGGTCGGCCTGTTCCGACTGCTCGGCGCATACCGACAGGCTGGTGCTCAGCTGCTCTATCGCCGCGGCCATGCTGGCGGCGGCCTCGTTCTGCTGGGCGCTGCCGGCGGTGATGCTTTGCGCGCTCAGCGCCATCGCGTCGGCCGCGCGGTGGGTTTCGCGCGCGGTGTCCAGCAGCTGGGCCACGGTTTCCCGCAGCTGGTTGCGCATCTGGCGGATCGCCGCCAGCAGGCTGATTTCATCGCGGTCGCGCAATTGGATGCGGGTGTCCAGCCGGCCCGCCGCCAGCTGCTCCACCACCTGTTGCACGTAAAGCGGCTCGCCGCCCAGCTGCAGCGTGATCGACAGATAGAGCTGCTGGAACAGGAAAATGGCCAGCAGCATCGACGCCACGCCGATGGCGATATAGGTGTTGCGCTGATTGGCGGTGCGGTCTATCCGCGCTTGCAGCAGCTGGTCCAGCTGCCGCAAGCCGGCGGCGATGTAGGCGGAGACGGCCTGGGCGGCGTCGGCGCTGTGGCCGGCCACTTTGAGGCCGGCGGCGCCGGTCTTGCCGCCGACCGCGTCGTCTATCGCCGGCAGCTGGTTTTTCAGCACCGCCGCCAGCTTGTCCGCCTGGGTTGCCATGTCCGGCTTCAGGCTGGGGTTGTAGGCGACTGCCTTGGCGATGTCGCCGGCCAGGCCGTCGTTGACCTCGGCGATCAGCGGCCGCAGCTCCACCAGCCGGTCGCGCTGGGCGGGGGCGAGCGGATGGTTGGCCGCTGCCAGCGCGGCGACGGCGTTGGCCTCGCCCAGATGGCTGACCAGCGTGGTCAGCTTGGCGGTGGCGGCGTCCATCAGGTAATAGGTGTCGATGTCGGGGTCCAGCGTCAGGTTGGAGTTGTCGCTGATGGCGCCGATCAGATTGTTCAGCTTGTCGCTGAGATTGCCGTAGGCGGCTATCCATTGTTCGGCCGAGCCGGCCGGCGCGGTTTTCAGCTTGTCCCAGGCTGCGGCGGCGTCTTTCCAGGCGGCGTCGCTGGCCAGTTCCGCCCCCAGCCGGCTGTTGCTGTCCTGCAACGCCTGCCATCTGGCCTGCAGCTGCTGGGCGGCGGCGGGCAGCTCGTTGCCAGCCTGGGCGTCGCCCAGGGCCGCGCGCACTGCCAGCTCCTGGGCCTGCTGGGCTTGCGCCAGCATCGCGGCCAGCGGTTGCATGTAGACCACGCCCACTCTTTCCTTGGCGGTGGAGTCGATATTGTCCTGATTGCTGCGGTACAAGCCGTATACCAGATAGAGCAGGGCGATGGCGAAGACCAGGCCGATCACGGCGAAGCGCTGGGGATAGCTCAGGCGCTGCATCAGCCTGACGATGGGGGTGGACATGGCGGGGCTCCTTCGATATCGACCATGATTACAACGCTCCCGCACCGGACATGCGAACGGCGTGCTTCGCTCTTCACTGTATAAGTGAATCCGCTTAGCGCAAGGCGGGATTCATGGAGGATGCGGCCAGGGCCGCCGGCGCGGTGGCCGGCGGGGGCGCTCAGATGGTCTTCGAGTAGCGGGCGTGGGTGCGGCGTTCGCGCAGGTGGCGGTCGAAAATCATGGCGATATTGCGGATCAGGAAGCGGCCCTTGGGCTCCACCATCAGGAAGTCGCCATCGAAAGACAGCAGCCCCTGCTGCTGGAATTCGCGTATCTGTGGCATTTCCGCCGCAAAATATTGGGCGAAATTGATGGCGTAGATGTCTTCTATCGCCTCGATCGACAGCGAGAAGCGGCACATCAGCCCCTGGATGATGGTGCGGCGCAGCACGTCGTCCTTGTCCAGCGTCAGCCCGCGCACCACCGGCAGGCGCCCCTCGTCCAGCGCGGCGTAATAGCCTTCCAGCATCTTGTCGTTCTGGCTGTAGCTGGAGCCCACCTTGCCGATGGACGACACGCCGAAAGCCAGCATGTCGCAGTCGGCGTGGGTGGAGTAGCCCTGGAAATTGCGTTGCAGCCGGCCCTGGCGCAGCGCCACCGCCAGCTCGTCGTCCGGCTTGGCGAAGTGGTCCATGCCGATGAACACGTAGCCGGCGTCGCTCAGCATCTTGACCGCGTCCTGCAGGATGTCCAGCTTGGCGGCTGCGCTGGGCAGGTCGGCTTCGTTGATGCGGCGCTGCGGCATGAACACCGTCGGCAGGTGGGCGTAGTTGTACAGCGCCAGCCGGTCGGGATCGAGGGCGATGGCCTTTTCCAGCGTGCGCAGCATCGAGTCGCGGCTTTGCAGCGGCAGGCCGTAGATCAGGTCCAGGCTGACCGACTTCATGCCGGCCTCGCGCCCGGCTGCTATCACCTGGCGGGTTTCCTGTTCGCTCTGCACGCGGTTGACGGCGCGCTGCACCGCGGGGTCGAAATCCTGCACGCCGACGCTGATCCGGTTGAAGCCATATTCTGCCAGGCGGAACATGGTTTCGCGTTTTACCTTGCGCGGATCGATCTCAATGGAATATTCTCCGTCGCTCAGGAACTCGAAATGCGTGCCGAGCATGGTCATCAGCCGCGCCAGCTGGCCGTCGTCGAGGAAGGTGGGGGTGCCGCCGCCGAAGTGCAGCTGTATCACCTTTTCCCGGCAGCCCAGCTGTTCGGCCACCAGCAGGATTTCCTTTTCCAGGTAGTCCAGGTATTGGTCGGCCTTGCTCTTGTTTTTGGTGATGATCTTGTTGCAGGCGCAGTAATAACAAACTGTGTTGCAAAATGGTATATGAGCGTACAATGATAAAGGTTTGCGGTTGGCGCCGATGCGGCGCTGCTGCAGACCATGCTGGTAGTCATGTGCTGAGAAACCCGGCGTAAAGCGATCCGCAGTCGGGTATGACGTGTATCTTGGTCCCGACCCATCCAGGCGTTCGATCAGCTCTCGGTCGAACTCGAAATGGGCGGGGGAAAACGGATGGGTGGTTTTCATGTCGTATTCGGATGGTAAAACTTCTGGTGGACTGGTAAATTTGCGCAAAACCTGCGAATTCCGCATTGACAAGGGTCAAGCTTCACCAGCTTGCAGCAAACACAGCATGTCTGAACAAAACCATACAGCGTTACACACACTGAAAATTTCCTGCTCCAGCTGCAGCCTGCGCGAGCTGTGCCTGCCGGTCGGCCTCAACCGCGAAGAGATGAGCCAGCTGGATACGGTGATCCGCCAGAGCCGCCGCCTGAAGCGCGGCGAGTACCTGTTCCGCAGCGGCGAGGGCTTCAAGTCGCTGTACGCGGTGCGCACCGGCTTCTTCAAGACCTGCGTCGCCAGCCAGGACGGCCGCGAGCAGGTGACCGGCTTCTTGATGTCCGGCGAGCTGATGGGCCTGGACGGCATCTCCACCAACAACCACAGCTGCGACGCCATCGCGCTGGAGGACAGCGAGGTGTGCGAGCTGCCGTTCAACCGGATGGAGTCGCTGAGCCGCGACATTCCCAGCCTGCAGCACCACTTTTATCGGCTGATGAGCCGCGAGATCGTGCGCGACCAGAACGTGATGCTGCTGCTCGGCAATATGAAGGCGGAGGAGCGCATCGCCGCCTTCCTGCTGAACCTGTCGCAACGGCTGTCCACCCGCGGCTTCGCCGCCAACGACTTCATCCTGCGGATGAGCCGCGAGGAAATCGGCAGCTTCCTCGGCCTGAAGCTGGAGACGGTCAGCCGCACGCTGTCCAAGTTCCAGCAGCAGGGCTGGATCACTGTCGATCACAAGCACATCCAGCTGGTGAAGGTGGAGGAGTTGAAAAACCTGATCGCCGGCTGCGTGCACGCCAACGGCCACTGAGCCCGCCGCTGGGCAAAAAAGGCAGGTCTTCGGACCTGCCTTTTTTCATGGCTGCGGCAGTTTGCTTTGCAGCTCCGCCAACCGGGCCGGATCGGGCCAGCCGTCCGGGGTGACGAAGCCGCGCGCCGTCTCCCGCCACAGGCCGCCGCCGGCCGGCTGCAGCTCCGCCACCAGCTGCGGCGCGGCGCAGGCCAGCAGTTGTTCGCGCAGCGCGGCCTGGCTGTGGACGCGGGATGCGTCGAGCAGGGCCGGCGCCAGCCAGGACAGGCGCGGCAGCCAGGCCCAGCGCGAGCCGGGCAGCGTTTGCGGCCAAGCCGGCAGCAGCGGCGCGTGCCAGCCGCGCAATGCGCCGGAGGGTGGCGGCCAGGCCTGGCCGGCGGGGTAGAACAGCCAGCCGCTCAGGCGCGCGCCGGTCTGGCAGGCGGCGAAGCCATCGGGCAGTTGCGCGGCGGCGGCGGGATGGCGGCTCAGTTGCAATTGTGTTGCGAGTTTGGTCGCTTTCAGCCGCCAGGCATCGCGCAGGCTGGGGCCGACCAGCGTGTCCGGCCCGTTGCCCAGTTGCAGGTAGAATTTGCTGGCGGTTTCCAGGTGCCAGGGTTCGCCGTCCAGCCACAGCAGGAAGTCGAATTCGCCCAGGGTGCGGCGCGTTTCGTTGATGACGGTGAGATTTTCCGCCGCCAGGCGAATGTGCGGCGCGGCGCGAAACCAGAAAGAAAGCAAGCGTTCGGCATATTTTCCCAGCCGGCTGTGCTGGGCTGCCGCCAGCCAGTCCAGCAGCGGCGCCGGCTCGCGCTCCAGCCGGCCCAGCAGCGCCGCGCCGTCGGCGCCCAGCAGCCGCTCGGGCGGCAGGTCGGCGCCGGATTGCCAGGGGGAGGGGGAGGTCAGCAGGAAGGCGAGATCGCGCACCGCCGGGTGCGCGTAGGGCAGAGAGAACGGCTGTTCAGTCTTCATCCCGCTTCAGGCTGCCGTCGGCGGCGCGCTGCACCTGCTTGAAGAAGCCGCGCAGGATGTCGATTTCGTCGCGCAGCACGCCGGAGCGGTTGAACAGCGCGCGCATGCGGCGCATCAGCCGCTCGCTGTTGCGGCGGCGGAAGTAGCCGATGTCGTCCATCGCCTGCTCCAGGTGGCCGCACATGCCTTCCACCTCGCCCTGGGTGGCGGCTTCGCCGTCGGCGCGCAGGTATTCCACGTTCACGCCGGTGTGGCTGAACAGCTCGTAGGTCATCACCTGCACCGCCATCGCCAGGTTCAGCGAGAAGTAGTCGGGGTTGCCGGGGATGGTGACCAGGCGGTTGCACTGCTCCACTTCCTCGATCGACAGGCCGAAGGTTTCGTTGCCGAAAACCAGCGCCACCTGCTCGCCGTCGCGCGCGCGCGCCACCAGCTCGGGCGTGGTTTCGCGCGGGGTGGACAGCGGGGTGGTCAGCTCGCGGCGGCGGCTGGTCAGCGCGCAGGCGACGGTGACGTCGGCCAGCGCCTCTTGCAGCGAGCCGACCACGGTGGCGCTCTCCAGCACGTCCACCGCGCCGGAGGCCAGCGCGTTGGCTTCGTCGCTGGGAAACACCTTGGGTTCCACCAGGTAGAGGCGGGTCAGCCCCATGGTTTTCATCGCGCGAGCGGCCGAGCCGATGTTGCCCGGATGGTTGGGCCTGGCCAGCACGATGCGGATGTTTTTCAGAAAATCAGGTACTTGGGGTTTATTCATTGGCGGTTTCACATTAAAATAGCGGGCATATATCAAAAGCCCGCGCCCAGGCGTCGGGTTTTTTTGTTCCTTAACCCAGATTGTTACCGGCAGGCGTCGCGTCATCGAACGCCGCGCCTGCCCATTGTTCAAGTGTAGAGGCCGTCAATGCATCCGATGCTCAATGTCGCGGTTAAAGCCGCTCGCCGCGCTGGCAGTGTTATCCAGCGCGCGTCGCTTAACCTCGATACCATTCGCGTAGAGAAGAAGAAACACAATGACTTCGTTACCGAGGTGGACCGCGCAGCCGAAGAGGCTATCATCCAAACCATCCTCGAGGCCTACCCGAAACACGCGATTCTAGCAGAAGAGTCGGGCGCCAAAGGCGTCGGCTCCTCCGAATACGAGTGGATCATCGACCCCATCGACGGCACCACCAACTTCCTGCGCGGCCACCAGCAGTTCGCGATTTCCATCGCGCTGGCGCACAAGGGCCAGATCCAGCAGGCGGTGGTGTACGACCCCAGCCGCAACGACCTGTTCACCGCCTCGCGCGGCGTGGGTTCCTTCCTCAACGACCGCCGCATCCGCGTGTCCAAGCGTTTCATGATGAACGAGTGCGTGATCGCCACCGGCTTCCCGGTGTCGGACCAGAGTTATCTGGACCAGTATATGGGCATGCTGAAGGACGTGATCGGCAAGGCCGCCGGCGTGCGCCGCGAAGGCGCGGCCTCGCTCGACCTGTGCAATGTGGCCTGCGGCCGCGTCGAAGGCTTCTTCGAGCTGAACCTGAAGCCGTGGGACATCGCGGCCGGCAGCCTGATCGTGCAGGAAGCCGGCGGCATCGTCACCGACTTCACCGGCGAGCAGGGTTGGCTGGAATCGGGCGACATCGTCGCCGCCAACCCGAAAGTGCTGGCGCAGCTGCTGCACACTCTGGCGCCGCACGTCGGCAAGTAAGCGCCAGCCTTCATCCCCAAAAACGGCAAGCCTCAGGCTTGCCGTTTTTTTTGGCCGCGCGGAACTGTTGCCAGTTGGCGCGCTCTAGGTTTCAATATACCCATGTGGGGTATCTGATGGAGCGTGAGATGCAACGTCGACAAGTGATGCAGTGGGGAGGCGCGCTGGCCCTCTCGTCCTGGCTGGGCCGCCCGGCCCTGGCCGCTTCCAGCCATGCCGGACACGGCGGCCAGGATATCGCGGCCGCGTCGCCGGTAGCGGCCGGCCTGGAGTTGGCGCGCGGCCAGCCGTTGCCAGCGTTGCCGCGCTTGCCGCTGGAGAGCAAGGAGGGCGCGCTCAGCGGCTGTCTGACTGCCGCCGCGCTGAATTTGCCCTTGCTGCCCGGCAAGGCGGCCACCGCTTTCTGGGCCTACAACGACAGCGTGCCGGGGCCCGCCATCGAGCTGTACGAAGGCGATGCGCTGCATCTGCGCTTCGACAACCGCCTGCCGCAAGCTACCACCGTGCATTGGCACGGTCTGCCGATTCCGGCCGACCAGGACGGCAATCCGCACGATCCAGTGGCGCCCGGCCAAACGCGCGACTACCGCTTCGCGCTGCCGCCAGGCTGCGCTGGGACTTATTGGTACCACCCGCATCCGCACGGCCATACCGCCGAGCAGGTATACCGCGGTCTGGCCGGGGTGTTAGTGGTGAAGCGCCGAGACGATCCGCTGGCGCATCTGCCCGAACGGTGGCTGGTGCTGTCCGACCTGAAGCTGGACGAGCAGGGGCAAATCGCCGCCAATAGCGAGGCGGACCAAATGGACGGCCGCGAGGGCCAGTTCGTGCTGGTCAACGGCGCCTGGCAACCGAAGCTGACGCTGGGCGTCGGCGAGCGCCAGCGCTGGCGCGTCTGGAACGCCACCAGCGCCCGGGTGCTGAAGCTGGCGCTGCCTGCGCACGAGGTCTGGCTGGTGGGAACCGACGGCGGGCTGATCGAAAAGCCGCTCCGCATCGATTCGTTATTGCTGCCGCCCGGGGCGCGGGCCGAGCTGGCCGTCACCGGCCGTTTCGCCGCCGGCAAGCCGGCCGGCTTGTTGGCCTTGCCGTACGCGCGCGGCAAGATGATGGGGCCGGAGCAGGACAAGGTTTTGCCGCTGCTGGATGTTGAGGCCGGACCGGCGGTCGCGAAGGCGGCGCTGCCGTCCAGGCTGCGGACGATCGCGCCGCTGCCGAAGCCGGCGGTGAGGCGCCGCGTGGCGTTCAGCGAGGACATGGCCAATCCGGCGGCGATGTTCCTGATCAACGGCAAGACCTTCGACATGGATCGGATGGACTTCACCGGCAAGGTCGGCGCGGTGGAGGAGTGGGAAATCGACAATCAGGCCGATATGGACCACCCCTTCCACCTGCACGGCACCCAGTTCCAGGTGACCGAGCGGCATGACGGCAAGGGCTGGCGGCGCGAACCCTACCTTGCCTGGCGCGACGTGGTCAATGTGCCGCCGGAGCAGAAGGTGAGGCTACGCTTCCGCCAGGACCTGCCTGGGCCGCGCATGTTCCACTGCCACATTCTGGAGCACGAGAACGCCGGCATGATGGGCATGCTGGATGTCAGCGCCTAGGCCGGGCGCGCCGGCGCCGGATGCGCGATAATGCCGACATCGACAATTCAGGATGAGTCATGACCGATACCCGTCACCCGCATGAGGAATGCTGCCACGACGCCCCCGCCGCCGAGCGGGTGGTGGTGCAGCCGGGCAAGGCCGCGCTGCTGAAGCGGCTGGCGCGGATAGAGGGCCAGGTGCGCGGCATCGGCGGCATGATAGAAGCCGACCGCTACTGCGTCGACGTGCTGACGCAGGTGGCGGCGGTGAAGTCGGCGATGGACGCGGTGGCGCTGCAGTTGCTGGAAAACCACATGAAAGGCTGCGTGGCGCGCGCCTTGCAGCAGGGCGACGCCACCGGCATGGTGACCGAGCTGATCGACGTGGTGAAGAAGGTGCGCTAGGGCGCGTAGCGATGGCGGCTTGGGCGCGTGTCGAGTATGACCAACTGAATGCCAGGCAGAAGGAAAACTACAATTTCCAGAAGCTGGCGGCGGTGTTGGCGGATTACGGCTTCAACTGCCTGCGCTTGACGGATGACTGGCAGGGAGCCGATTTCATAGCCTGCCATATCGACGGCGAGACTTTTCTCAAGGTGCAGCTGAAAGGTTGTCGACTGTTGTTTGACCGCAAGTACTGCGGCAAGAATCTCCATATCGCTTTTCGTGATGGCGAGCAGTTTTACCTTTATCCCCATGACGAGTTGTTGAGGCAAATGATGGAGTTGGGGATCATTGCCGGGACCAAGTCTTGGGAGTCGGGTGGGAATTACCACTTTCCTCGCATGACAGAAAAACAACTCCGCTTGCTGCATCCCTATCGCCTCTAATGCTGTTCACGCTTACCGGAGACATGCAATGAAAACCACACTCGCCATCGCGGCGCTATTGTTGACCGGCGCGGCCTGCGCCGACCCGATTCCGTTCGAAACCTTCATCAAGCTGCACAACGGCATGCTGGAGGCCGAGCTGGTGTCCATCGTCGGCAAGCCCGACTACGGCAGCGACAGCAACCAGGGCGGGCTGGCCAGCGGCATCGCCACCGTCTCCACTACCCGCCAGCTGTCTTGGCTGGCCAACGGCAACATTCCCTACACCACCATCGTCACCTTGCGCGACGGCGTGGTGGTCAACATCAAGCGCAGCAAGAAGTTGTAAACGCGCCGCGTTTTGCCGGCGCCGCGCCGCGAAGTCGCTGAAAAATCGCGCTTAAAGTTTGCCTGGCCGCGGCAAAGTGCGTAGAATGCTGCGGTTTACTACCTTGCCTTTTGCAACCGCATGGCAAAAGGCTACGAATAGCCAAAAGGAGTTCACATGCGCCATTACGAAATCGTGTTCATCGTGCACCCGGACCAGTCCGAACAGGTCCCGGCCATGATCGAACGCTACAAGGGTATGGTTCTGGCCGCCGAAGGCAAGATCCACCGTCTGGAAGACTGGGGCCGTCGCCAACTGGCTTACCCGATCCAGAAGCTGCACAAAGCTCACTACGTTCTGATGAACGTTGAGTGCCAGTCGGAAACCCTGGCCGAGATCGAGCACGCCTTCAAGTTCAACGACGCTGTTCTGCGTCACCTCAGCATCAAGCTGGACCGCGCCATCACCGACGCGTCCCCGATGATGAAGGACGAAAAGGCTAAAAACCTGCTGGACGCCCAGCAGCCGGCAGCCGAGGCCGAAGCTTCTGCCTAATCGGCAGAGGTAGCGGACTTGCAGAACCGTCTGGTATTGACCGTCACGGTTGAACGCGAGGATGCGCTGAGATACACGCCCGCCGGCTTGCCGGTAGTGGAAATGTGGCTCAAGCATCAGTCTAGACAGACAGCTGGCGGATTCGAGCGTGATGTGGCCTGCGATATACAGGCCGTGTGGATAGGCGACGACGCCCGGAAGCATTCCGGGAAACTGGCGGGGCAGGTGATCAACGTCACCGGGTTCCTTGGCCAGCGCAGTCTGCGCAATCCGCGGTTGGTACTCAATATCGAATATGTTGAATTTGTAAAAGGTTAGTCAAAATGGCTCGTCAACTCTTCAAGCGCAAGAAGTTCTGCCGCTTCACGGCAGAAGGCATCAAGGAAATCGACTACAAATCCGTTGATCTCCTGAAGGATTTCATCGCCGAAAACGGCAAAATCATCCCGGCTCGCATCACCGGTACCAAGGCTCGCTACCAGCGTCAGCTGACCACCGCTATCAAGCGTGCTCGCTTCCTGGCTTTCCTGCCGTACACCGACCAGCACTAAGACCGGGAAAGGAACTTAAAAGATGCAAATCATTCTGCTCGAAAAAGTTGCCAACCTGGGTCAACTGGGTGACGTGGTCAACGTGAAGAACGGCTTCGCCCGCAACTTCCTGATCCCGCAAGGCAAAGCCAAGCGCGCGACCGAAAACAACCTGAAAGAGTTCGAAGCTCGCCGCGCCGAACTGGAAGCCAAGCAAGCCGAAATCCTGGCCGACGCCAAGGTTCGCGCTGAAAAGCTGGTTGACGCTGTTATCACCATCGCTCAAAAAGCCGGTGTTGACGGTCGTCTGTTCGGCTCCGTGACCAATGTGGACGTGGCTGAAGCCGTGACCGCGTTCGGCGTGGAAGTGAAGCGTTTCGAAGTTCGCCTGCCGAACGGCCCGTTCAAGGCCATCGGCGAGTACGACATCGAAATCGCCCTGCACCACGACGTTGTGAGCCCGATCAAGGTTGTCGTAGTTGCTGAAGCCTAATTCCTGATTCAGGACGGCTTGAAGAAAAACCCGCTTTCGAGCGGGTTTTTTCACGCCTATCGCCACAGTGGTTGCGATACGCAACGAATGACGATATGGTTGCGTGTCGCAACTGAGTGAGGGGGCCGCCATGCGGGAGAGGGAGCTGCGCGCATTGTCGCGCGATGTGGTGCGCGCGCTGGGCATGTTGTCCAGCCATTGCGGCGAAGTGGCGCTGACGCCGGTGGAGGCGCATCTGCTGATCGAGCTGGAAAGCGGTCCGGCCAGCAATCAGCAGCTGGCGGACCGTTTGCGGGTGGATAAATCCAATAGCAGCCGGCCGCTGCAGCGTTTGTCCGAGCGCGGGCTGATCGCCTGGCGCGCCGATCCGGCCGACGGCCGCAGCAAGCAGGCCGAATTGACCGGCTCCGGCCGCGACTGGCTGGCGCGGCTGCACGCGGCGATGGACGCTGACATGGCGCGGGTGCTGGCGCAACTGGACGAGGCGGAGCGCGCCCGGCTGGAGGATGGCCTGAGGTTGTACCGGCGCGCGCTGCGCGACGCCGACAGCCAGCAGGGCTTCGCGATCCGGCCGCTGGCGGCGGCCGACAACGGCCCGCTGGCGGCGCTGATCCGCCGGGTGTCGGCCGAGTACGGGCTGGGCGATGGCTGCAGCTTCCTGGATCCGCAGCTGGACGCGTTGTTCCCGGTGTACAACCGGCTGGATTCGCGCTACCTGGTGGTGGTGGAGCCGGACGGGCGGCTGTTGGGCGGCGGCGGCATCGCGCCGCTGGCCGGCGGCGCCCAGGGCGTGTGCGAATTGCAGAAGATGTATTTCGACCCGGCCTTGCGCGGCCGCGGGCTGGGGCGGCGCCTGCTGCGGCTGCTGCTGGCCAAGGCCAGGGCGCTGGGCTACCGCCAGTGCTATCTGGAAACCACCGCTGCGCTGGCCGAGGCGACGGCGCTGTACCGGGCGGAAGGCTTCGCCCTGCTGGACGAGCGCTGGGGCGATACCGGCCATGGCGGCTGCGAAATTCGCATGGCGCTGGCGCTGCAGCGCTGAACGGCTTTGCGCTCGTCGCCGGATTTTGCATAAGCAAGTACTGATTTTCGACAAGTACGCGGCGCCAGGATGCTGGGACAATCAGGCTCGGATATCTTGGGAGCCGCATCATGGTTTACCTGCAACTTCTGGTGGTGCTGGGCGCCATTTTCCTCGGCGTGCGCATGGGCGGCATCGGCCTGGGCGTCACCGGCGGCGCCGGTCTGTTCATCCTGACTTTCGTCTTCGGCCTCAAGCCCGGCCACGCGCCGATAGACGTGATCCTGATCATCATCTCGGTCATCACCGCCTCGGCGGCGTTGCAGTCGGCCCGGGGGCTGGACTACATGGTGGGCATCGCGGCGCGCTTCTTGCGGCGCAACCCGCGCCATATCGTGCTGCTGGCGCCGCTGGTGGGCTGGCTGTCCACTTTTCTCGCCGGCACCGGCTTCATCGCGCTGGCGCTGATGCCCATCGTGGTGGAAGTGGCGGAGAAAACCGGCATCCGGCCGGAGCGGCCGTTGGCGGGCCTGACGGTGGCATCGCAAAACGCCATCGTCGCCTGCCCGGTTTCGGCGGCCACGGTGGCGCTGGCCACGGTGCTGGCGCCGCACGGCGTGGCGCTGACCGACATCATCATGATCAGCATTCCGGCCACTCTGATCGGCGCACTGGCCGGCAGCCTGGTGATGTTGCGCTATGGCCGCGATCTGGCCGATGATCCGGTGTATCGGCACCGGCTGGCATCGGGCGGCATCGCGCGGCCGCAGGCTGCCGGCGTGCAAGCGCTGCCGCGCACCGCGGCCTGGTCGGTGTATGGGTTTCTGTTCACGGTGGCGCTGATCGTGCTGCTGGCGGCCATGCCGCAGCTGCGTCCCGCATGGCAAGGCGCGAAGGGCCTGGAGCCGGTGGCGATGGTGGACGTGATCCAGATGTGCATGCTCAGCTATTCGGCGTTGGCGGTGCTGTTGTGCAAGGCCGACCTGCAGGCGATGGTGTCCGGCAGCATGTTCCGCTCCGGCGCGGTGGCGGCCGTCACCATCCTGGGCGCGGCGTGGATGAGCGATACCTTCATCCAGGCCAATCTGCCGTTGTTCCAGCACAATATCGTCAGCATCATCCACCAGGCGCCGTGGCTGTTCGCCTTCGCGGTGTTCACCATGGCGGTGATCCTGTTCAGCCAGGGCGCCACCACCAAGGTGATGATGCCGCTGGGGGTGTCGCTGGGGCTGGCTGCGCCGACGCTGATAGCCATCTTTCCAGCGGTGGTGGGGGTGTACGTGTTGCCGAGCTATCCCAGCCTGATCGCGGCGGTGGAGATGGATTACACCGGCAGCACCCGCATCGGCCGCTGGGTGTTCAACCACAGCTTCATCCTGCCGGGGCTGGCGACGACGGCGGCGTCGATCGCCGCCGGTTTCGCGCTGATGGCGCTGCGCGGCGTTTAGTCCTCGCTAGCCAAAACCAGGCGGGCGCGCAGGCCGGGCGCGTCCTGCTCGGCGATGGCCAGCAGGCGGTCGATATTGGGATGGCTGCCCGGCTGCGCGCGGGCGGCGGCGGTGTGCTCGGCGAACAATTCCAGTCCCTCGCGCGCGGCCTTGCGGTCGATGTGGCCGTGGCGTTTCACCAGCGCGTGGTAGACGCGCAGCGAGCCGGCGGTGCCGGGCTGGTTTTCCAGCCGGTGCACGGCTTCGCCGGCCGGGTTCAGCAGCACGATGGCGGCGACGCCGTCGGTGGCGGGCAGGGTGGACAGCTGTTCCTGGAAGGTGGTCATATCCGTTCTCCTTGTTATGTTTGCGGCTTCAACCTATGAGAATAAGGGCAAAACATGACAGTTCCAGTACGTCTCTGTCTTTTATGTGACGGGTAATGTTAATTTGTGTTTCAGTTTGGTGCTGGCTAACTGATTTTTGCACCAATTTGGTGCATTCCTGGCTGGTTTGATTATCAGCGCAGCGCCAAAACCCTGACTTGCCTGAGCATGGTTGGCTGGCACGGCGCTTGCTTAGTAAAGGGCAAGCTAGTGAGCGGGGCCGCAAGGTCCGCAGCGCCAGTCTGCAAAGGGGAGGACGAGAGCGGCTCAGCCGCCATTGGAACGGGGTTGTCGAAGAGGTAAGCTTCGACAACCCCGCTTCATTTTCGCGGCCTGCTCAGGGCTGCTCGCCCATCAGGTAGCGTTGGCTCATCTGTTTGAAGTGATCGCTGCCGGATTGGCGCAGCAGCTCGAACAGCACCATCTCGCGGCTGACGATCTGCGCGCCGGCCGCGCGCATCCGCGCCAGCGCCAGCTCCACGTCGGAGGCCTTGCGGCTGGACACCGCGTCCGCCACCACGAATACCTGCTTGCCGGCCTGCAGCAGTTCCAACGCGGTCTGCAGCACGCAGACATGCGCCTCCATGCCGCAGACGATGATCTGGCGCTTGTCGGTCAGCAGCGGCGGCAGACAGTCCGCCGCCACGCAGGAGAAATGCAGCTTGTCCACCGTTGGCGCTTCCGGCGCCGCCTCGCGCAGCGCCGCCGCCGTGCCGCCCAGCCCGCGCGGGTATTGCTCGGAAAACACGATGGGCAGCTGGTGATCGCGCGCGGCGGCCACCAGCCAGCGGCTGCGTTTGAGCAGGCCGTCGGCGTCGTGCACCGCCGGCAGCAGCTTGTCCTGGATGTCGACGACCAGCAGCGCGGCGTCCTGTCTTTGCATCAGCATGTTCAGCTCCGGTGGAATCGAACCGCCAGCTTAGCGCCAATGCCGGCCGCCGGCATCCTTGCCATGGCCGGAATATGCCTATGTGTTGTTTGCCTGGTCGGCCAGGTGGAGGGCGGCCATCGCGCCCAGCAAGGCGCGGCCGGGATTATCGCCGCGCAGCCATTCCTCAACCGGGAACAGATCGAACAGCCCGACCTTGAACAGGGTCGGCACGGCCAATTCCAGCTGGCGCTCCACCTCGCCGCGTTCGCCGCGGTTATAGGCGGCGATATTGACCAGCATGGCGGCGACGGTGCCGGTCTGCACCGTGCTGCCGTCGCGCAGCTTCACCGCCGGCAGGGTTTCGCCGTCGGCGATCACCTTGCTGTTGATGGCGGCCAGTTCGTTGGTGTGGGCGACGGTCTGGATGGATGGTTTCATGGTTTGGCTCCTGTTGGGTTGGGGTGAGGCCAGTATCGCGCTGGCGCGATCGGCGCGCTTTGTATAGAGTGCCAATGAATATTGAAAAAGGGCCAATATGGCAGCGGATGCGTTAATGGCTGGCGGCGTCAGGCTGACGCCGCTGAAGCGGCGGGCCGGCGACCACACCGCCATGCATGCCCATGAAGGAGGCCAGCTGACGCTGGTCCGCCGCGGCGCGCTGGAGCTGGTCGCCGCGGAGCGGCGCATGCTGCTGCCGGCGGGGTGCCTGGGCTGGCTGCCGGCCGGCTTGCCGCATGGCGCGCATTATCACGGCGACCTGGAGGGCTGGAGCCTGGAGGGGCGCGGGGCGGCGCTGGATCGGCTGCCGGCGCAGCTGCAGGCATGGAGCGGCAGCCCCCTGCTGGACGGCATCTTCCAGCGCCTGGCCGCCTGGCCGGAAGCGGGCGGCGCGGCGGCCGCGGCGCGCCTGCTGCAGGTGCTGGTGGATGAACTGGGCTGGGCCGCGCCGCACCCGTCCTGCCTGCCGTGGCCGAAGCATCCGGCGCTGCGCCGGCTGGCGCAAGATCTGCTGCGGGAGCCGGCATTGGATTGGGATCTGCAACGCTGGGCCGGCCATATCGGCATGTCGCGCCGCAGCCTGATCCGCCATTTCCGCGCCGAAACCGGCCTGGGGCTGGGCGAATGGCGCGAGCGGCTGCGGATGATGCGGGCGCAGGCGCTGCTGGCGGAGGGGAGAGCGGTGGGTTTCTGCGCGCTGGAGCTGGGCTATTGCGACAGCAGCGCCTTCATCGCCGCCTTCCGCCGCTGTTTCGGCGCGACGCCGGGCCGGTTTTTGTCGGGCTGAAAATTATATTGCTATGCACAATAAATATTTGGCATGATGGTCTGCCGGGCCACGCGGCGATCCCGCCGGCGCCCACCAACTTCGGAGACCGCCATGTCCCAGTCCTTGTCGATTCGTTCCGTCGAACCTTCCGACGCCGCCGCCATCCATCGCATCACGACCGCTCCCAGCGTGTATCCCGACACCCTGCAATTGCCGTATCAGCCTTTGTCCGCCACCGAAAAGCGGCTGAGCGAGCGGCCCGCCAACCTTTACCAACTGGTGGCCTGTAGCGGCGACGGCGAGGTGGTCGGCACCGTCGGCCTGATCGTCAACGAGGGCATGCGGGTGCGCCACAGCGCCAGCCTGTTCCTGATCGTGCGCGACGACTGGCAGGGCAAAGGGGTGGGCGGGGCCTTGATGCGCGCCATCGTCGACCTGGCCGACAACTGGCTGGGGCTGATCCGCATCGAGCTGAAGGTGGTGCATGACAATGCCCGCGCCATCGCGTTGTATGAAAAGTGCGGCTTCGAGTACGAGGGGCGGATGCGGCAGGAGCAGCTGCGCGCAGGCAAGCTTGAAGACGTGCTGGTGATGGGCCGGCTGAACTGGCCGGGGAGGGCGCAAGCATGAACGATTATCGCATCCGCCATGCCGAGCCATCCGACGCCGAGGCCTTGAACGCGCTGTTCAGCGACCCGGCGGTATTCGGTTCCATGCTGGGCCTGCCTTGCCCCGCCTTGAGCAAGCGCCGCGAATGGCTGCAGAAGCACGAGCCAGGACGAACCGTGCTGGTGGCGGTGGACGCGGCTGGCCTGGCAATCGGCTGGGCCGCGCTGATCCCGGCCCGCCGCGAGCGCCTGCTGCGCGCCGCCGAAATCGGCATCGGCGTCGCTTCCGCGCAGCATGGCCGCGGCGTCGGCTCGCTGCTGATGGCGGCGACGCTGGATTTGGCCGACAACTGGCAGGGACTGCGCCGCATCGAGCTGACGGTGTTCGCCGATAATCTGCGCGCGCAAGCCCTATACCGCAAATTCGGTTTCGTCGAAGAAGCGCGGCTGCGCGCCTATGCGCTGCGCGACGGCGTTTACCACGATGTGCTGGCGATGGCGCGGCTGCGCGAGGGGGAGTGGAAATGAGCGAATTGCGCATCCGCCATCTGGAGCCGGCCGACGCGGCCGATTTGCAAGAGTTAGCCTCGGACCCGTCGGTATACGGCAATACTCTGCAGCTGCCTTTCCCGTCTTCCGCCACCATGGCCTCGCGCATGGGCAAGTTGCTGTGCGCCGGGCGGTATCAGCTGGTTTGCCAGAACGCGGCGGGCAAGGTGGTCGGCAGCGCCGGCTTGTGGCGGCTGGACGAAGCCAGGCTGGAGCATATCGCCGGTTTGGGCATCAATGTCCACCGCGACTGGCAGCGCCGCGGCGTCGGCACGCTGCTGATGGCGGCCATGCTGGACCTGGCCGACAGCTGGATAGGCTTCGAACGGATCGAGTTGACGGTTTATCCCGACAACCAGGCGGCGCAGGCCTTGTACCGCAAGTTCGGCTTTGTCGAGGAGGCGCGGATGCGCGCGCATTCGTTCCGCAACGGCGCTTACCATGATGCCTTGCTGATGGGGCGTTTGCGTCCCGACTCCTGACTGAGGAGCGCTTAACGCAAAACAACGCCGCGAACCGGAAGGTTCGCGGCGTTGTCTTTTGGCCAGCGGGAGCGGCGGCTTACTTTTGCGCCGGCGCTTGTTGCTGCACTTGCTGGGTTTGCTCGCTGGCCATGCGGTCGCGCATCGCCTTCATGTTGGCGTAGCCGTCGCTGCCGGCCATGGCGGCGCCGGACAGCAGGATCAGGGACAGGGCGGCAAGAGTGGTTTGCTTCAGCATGGCGGTTTCCTTTATTTGTGTGTGGTGCCAGCAAGTGGTTATGGATCAAAAATATTGATGCCTTGTTCGGTTTTTGCTGGTGTCTTGTTACGGAATTCATTCTATTGCGGCTTTGAACGCGATAAAATCGAAAAGAACCGAACAAAGTGTTCAAAAAAAATGAATGAGTGGCGCAGATGAAACTGACTTTGGAAGCTCTGCAGGTATTGGATGCGATCGAGCAGCACGGCAGTTTCGCCGCGGCGGCGGAGGCTTTGTACAAAGTGCCGTCGGCCTTGACCTACACCATTCAGAAGCTGGAGCAGGGACTGGGAGTGGCGATCTACGACCGCAGCGGCCATCGCGCGCGGCTGACGCCGGCCGGCGAGCGGCTGCTGCGCGACGGCCGCCATCTGCTGGACGCCGCGCGCCAGCTGGAGCTGAGGGTCAGCAAGCAGGCTCAGGGCTGGGAGGACAAGCTGCGCATCGTGGTGGGAGACCTGGTCGGTTTCGAGCAGCTGTTGCCATCCATCGCCGATTTCGACCAACTGCAGTCCGACACCCGGCTGCAATTCATCCGCGAAAGCTTCGGCGGCATCTGGGACGCCTTGTACGACGACCGCGCCGACCTGGTGATAGGCGCGCCCAACCAGCCGCCGCCCGGCGATTATTTCACCCGCAATATCGGCGACTACGACTTCGCGCTGGTGGTGGCGGCCGGCCACCCGCTGGCCGACGCGCCCAATCCGCTGCCGCCGCATCTGCTGCGCCGCCATCGCGCGGTGGCGGTCGGCGATACCTCGCGCCGCCTGCCGGCGCGCACCGGCGGCTTGCTGGAAGGGCAGCAGGTGCTGACCGTGCACAGCAGCCAGGCCAAATTGAAGGCGATTCTGGCCGGGCTGGGCAGCGGCCACCTGCCGCGCTCGCATGTGCAGCGCTGGCTGGACAGCGGCCATCTGGTGGAGAAAGAGGAAGAGGAGAACGGCACCTTCCCGCCGATGTGCTTCGCCTGGAAACTGGAGCAGCCGGGGCGGGCGCTGCAATGGTTCGTGCAGCGGCTGGAGCGGGCGGTGGCGGACGGCGAGCTGACGATCTGAGACGTGAAACCGCCTGCCGGCGGCAGGCGGTTGGGGCTGCTTGCGCTTAGCGGTCGGACGGGATGGAATTGAACTGTGGCACCATCGGCGCCGGCTGGTTGTGCAACTGGGCGTCCATCCGGCCGCGCATCGCCCACATCACGGACAGGCCGTCGCTGCCGGCCATGGCCGATGCGGAAAGCAGCAGGAGAGACAGGGAACTGGCGAGTATGGTCTTCAACATGGCTTTATCCTTTTTGCTGTAGGAGGTCAGGCCGTGTCAAGCCGCTGTGGGCAAGTGAAGCTGGGTTGGGCAGCAGTTTGGCTCCGGTCAACGGCGCCGCGGCCTCGTGCCGAGGCGCTGATTGCAGTGTAGGCAGCGTCAGCGTCTTTGACATGTGCCCAATTGTAAACATGTTTATAGAATCAGCGCCTTAGGCGCGGCGGCTCCATGGCGGAGCCGCCGCCGGAGGCTAGATGTCCTGGCCTTCGACGATGCCGTCGTGGCTGGCCGCCTGGCGCGGCAAGATCAGGTTCAGGGCGATGGCCAGCACCGAGCACAGGCCGACGCCGGCCAGCGCGAAGTCGCCCAGCTTCAGCGTCAGGCCGCCGATGCCGGCGGTCAGCACCACCGAGATGATCACCAGGTTGCGCGGCTCCATCAGGTCCACCTTGGCCTCGATCAGCGTCTTCAGGCCGATGGAGGCGATGGTGCCGAACAGCAGCACCATGATGCCGCCCATCACCGGCATCGGAATCGATTGCAGCAGCGCGTTGAACTTGCCGAAGAAGGCCATGCAGATGGCGAAGATGGCCGCCCAGGTCATGGTCACCGGGTTGAAGTTGCGGGTGATCATCACCGCGCCGGTCACTTCGGCGTAGGTGGTCACCGGCGGGCCGCCGATCAGGCCGGCCACGCACACGCCCAGGCCGTCGCCGGCCAGCGTGCGGTGCAGGCCGGGGGCTTTGGTGTAATCCTTGCCGGTGACGCCGCCTATCGCCATCACGCCGCCGATGTGCTCGATGGCCGGGGCGATGGCCACCGGCAGCATGAAGGCAGCTGCCGCCCAGTTGACTTCCGGGCTGTGGAAGGCGGGCGCCGCGAACCACGGCGCGGCGGCCAGTTTGGCGAAGTCCACCGCGCCGAGGAAGGCGGCCGCGATGTAGCCGACGACGACGCCGGCCAGGATGGGCACCAGCTTGAACATGCCGCGGGCGTAGATGGAGACGACGATGGTGGTGGTCAGCGAAATGGCCGCCAGCAGCAGCGAGGTTTCATACGGCAGCACCTGCTTGCCGCCGGCCTGGCCCATCGCCATGCCGGAAGCGGCGGTGGCGACCGACAGGCCGATGATCATGATCACTGGGCCGATCACCACCGGCGGCAGCAACTTGTTGACCAGCGCCATGCCGCGCCAGCGCACGATGGCGGCGAACACGAAGTACATGAAGCCGGCGGCGAACAGGCCGAACATGGTCGCGCCCTGGCCCCAGGTGTGGATCGAGTAGATGATGGGGCCGATGAAGGCGAAGGAGGAGCCGAGGAAAATCGGTACCTGGCGACCAGTGCAGGCCTGGAACAGCAGGGTGCCGAGGCCGGCGCCCAGTAGCGCCATCGCCGGATTCAGGCCGGTGAGCAGCGGCACCAGCACCAGCGCGCCGAAGGCGACGAACAGGATCTGGGCGCCGGACACCGCCAGCTTCAGTTGTTGCATCATCATTCTTCCTTGTTTTGGTTTTGTAATCTTGTCGGGCTCAGACGGCGCAATACATCACCGCCTGCGCCAGCACATTGTCGACATCGGCAGCCACCATGCTGCGGCGCTTGAAATCCTGCACCATACGCTGCACCGCCTCGTAGCATTCATAGTTCGGCTTGGCTTGGTAGCGAATGTCCACGCCCAGGCGCGCCGCCACTTTCTTCACCGTCGTCGGCTTGACGCAGACATGGACCTGCGGATCGAAGCAGGCCAGGAAGCAGCTGACGATCGGCCATTTGGCGGCGTTGGCCTTGGGGTCGGTCCGCGCCATCGTCAGCGTGTCCACATAGGCGGCGAAGCTGTCCGGGCCGAAATCATGCAACACATCGCGCAGCGCCTGAACGAAGGGCAGGTTCAGGTCGCGGTTGTCCAGGTAGTTGCGGAAGGCGATCTTCTCGAAAGTGCTGACCGTGGTGGCCAGCGAGATGATCTGGCGGCAGGCGTGGGTGGCGTCGGCCAGCTTGCCGCTGGCGAGCGCCGCGTCCAGCTTGGCGCGGGTCAGCTCGCTCTGGCACAGCGCCTCGGCCTTGGCGTAGCTTTTGTGCCGGCGGGCGAGCGTTTGCCAGTCCGGGTCCTGGAAGCCGCCGGGGAAGCGGGCGAGAAAGTCGGCGTCTATCGCGGCGTAGCGGTCCATGGCGTTCCTCGTTGCGGGCTTGCAAAAAAGCCGCCGGCTGCGGAGGCAACGGGCGGCTGATGGAAAAGCATGGCCGATCAGGCCTGCTGCTTGGTGCCGAAGATCTTGTCGCCGGCATCGCCGAGGCCGGGGATGATGTAGCCGTGCTCGTTCAGATGGCTGTCGAGCGAAGCGGCATAGATTTGCACGTCCGGGTGGGCGTCGTTGACGATCTTCACGCCTTCCGGCGCCGCCACCATCACCACCGCCTTGATGGTTTTGCAGCCGTTGCGCTTCAGGAGGTCGATGGTGGCGATCAGCGAGCCGCCGGTGGCCAGCATCGGGTCGATGATGATGGCGATGCGCTCGTCCAGATTGCCGACGAATTTTTCAAAGTAGGATACCGGCTCCAGCGTCTCTTCGTTGCGGGCCAGGCCCACCACGCTGATCTTGGCCGACGGCACCAGGTCGAGCACGCCGTCCAGCATGCCGATGCCGGCGCGCAGGATGGGCACCACGGTCACTTTCTTACCCTTGATCTGCTTGACGTCTATCTTGCCGCACCAGCCGTCGATGGAGACGGTTTCCAGCTCGAAGTCGCGGGTGGCTTCGTAAGCGAGCAGACGTGCCAACTCCTGGGTCAGCTGGCGGAATTTCATGGTGCTGGTGTCCGCTTCGCGCAACAGGCCCAGCTTGTGCTGGACCAGCGGGTGATCGACGATGGTGATGTTCAATTCTGGCTCCCTACCTTGGCAAAAAGCTGCTTGCCGCGGAGGTTTCGCGCGGCAAACAGCTTTCGAATACATATGACAGCGGCAGCCGCAGGGCTGCCGTGGGTGGTATGGGTGCGTATTTTAACGCTTCTCGCGCCGGGAAATCCACAGGATAAAGTCCGTTTGCGGACAAATTTGCCGCGGCGCAAACGACAAACCCGGCCAAAGCCGGGTCGGGGAGCGTGTGAGGACCGCGATTACAGGTCTTTCAGCATTTCCTGCAGTTCGCCGTTCTGGAACATCTCGTACATGATGTCGGAGCCGCCGACGAACTCGCCCTTCACGTACAGCTGCGGAATGGTCGGCCAGTTGGAGAAGTCCTTGATGCCCTGGCGGATGTCCGGGTCGCGCAGCACGTCCACGGTGAGGAAGTCCTCGACGCCGCAGGCCTTGAGGATCTGCACCGCGCGCGAGGAGAAGCCGCACTGCGGGAACTGGGCCGAGCCCTTCATGAACAGCACCACGGTGTTGGCGGCGACGGTTTGTTGAATATCTTGTTGAATCGACATGTGTGCAATCCTTAGCGTTGCGCCGGGGGGATGACGCCGCCCGGCAAATACCCGATCTTTTCAATAAGTTATTCTACGTGCGGCCACCGGGCTGGTCAATTTGCCTAAGCCTGGCGTGCCATTGCGGCAGGAACAGCCGCACTTGGCCCTCGTACAGCGCGCGGCGGCTGACCAGCCGCGAAACCGACGCCGCGACCAGCGCGGTGGCCATCAGCGGAATGATCATGCCCGAGGTGTCGGTCATTTCCATCACGATGACGAAACCGGTCATCGGCGCTCGGGTCATGCCGGCGAAAAAGCCGACCATGCCCAGCAGCACCACCATGGTCTGCGGCAAGAACGGCAGAAGCTGTGACATATTGAGGCCGAAGCCGGCGCCCACCGCCAGCGACGGCGCGAACATGCCGCCAGGCACCGCGCTGATGTGGCTGACGAACATGCTGATCAGCTTCAGCGCGCCGTAATCCTGTAGCGCCGCGCCGTGGCCTTCGATGATGTCGCGGGCGCGGAAGTAGCCGGTGCCGAAGGTGCTGCCGTGGCTGGCGATGCCTATCACCGCCAGCGCCAGGCCGCAGCCGGCGGCGAAGCGTATCGGGTAGCGGACGCGCCAGCCGTGCAGCGGGCCCGGCAGCCGCTGCGACAGCGCCAGCAGCACCCGGCAGGCCAGGCCGCCGACCAGGCCGCCGATCACGCCGCATACCGGGATGGCCAGCCAGGTCTGGTTGCTGTCCATCGCCACCTGCACCACGCCGAAATAGTTGTAGTTGCCGTTGATGGCGAAGGTGGTGAGGCCGGCCACGATCACCGACAGCAGAATGGTGGAACTGGCGCGCATGTCGAAGGTGCGGCCCATTTCCTCGATGGCGAACACGATGCCGGCCAGCGGCGCGTTGAAGGCGGCGGCCACCGCGGCGGCGGCGCCGGCCAGGATGAAGCTGCGCGCGGCGCCCTCGTGGCGCAGCGCGGCCTTGCGGTTCAGCGAGTACTTGATGGCGGCGCCGACCTGGACGATGGGGCCTTCGTAGCCGAAGGTGGCGCCGGAGCTGATGCCTATCAGCGTCAGCAGCACCTTGCCGAAGGCGGCGCGCAGCGTGAAACAGGTCTCGCGCAGCTTTTCCATGCCGGGCTCCAGCGCGGCGATGGATTGCGGGATGCCGCCGCCGGCCGAGCCGGGGAAGAAGCGGTGCATGATCCAGATCGCCAGCGCCAGGCCCGCCGGGGTGATCAAGAGGCTCCAGTATGGCGAATAGGAATAGGCCTGGTAGAACAGGTCGTGAGACAGATGGCTGCCCAGCGCGAACACGTAAGCCACCACGCCGATCAGGATGGCCGCGATCCATACCGGCAGTTGCCGCCGCCATTGGGCCGCGGACAGGTAGAGATAACGCAGCTGGCGGTTCATTTTCTGCCGGCTGTTGCGGCGGCTGAGGTAGTCCTGCATCGGGTCGGTGCTCCAGGGCCGGGGGCCGGGCGAGATAGAATTATCAGGCGCTAATGTACTACGAATGCCGATCCAATACGAGAACAGCCCGCGGGCGGGGCGCTGGCGGGCTGTGTCTGAAGCGGATTGAGAGGCTTAGCCGGCGCTGCGTTCCAGTACCGCGGCGAAGAAGCCGTCGGTGTTATGCAGATGGGGTTTCAGCTCCAGGTAATCGCCGCATTGCAGCGGGATTTTCTGCTCGGCCAGCACCTCGTCCATCTTCAGCAGGCGGAAGTCGGCGTGCTCGGCCAGGAAGGCCTCGACGATGGCCTGGTTTTCCTGCGGCAGCAGGCTGCAGGTGGCGTAGACCAGGCGGCCGCCGCTCTTCACCAGCCGCGAGGCGGAGGCGAGGATGGACGCCTGCTTGGCGTTCAGTTCGGCGACGCTGTCCGGGCTCTGGCGGAATTTCAGGTCCGGATTGCGGCGCAGGGTGCCCAGGCCGGAGCAGGGGGCGTCCACCAGCACGCGGTCGGCCTTGCCGGCCAGGCGTTTCACCTTGGCGTCGTTTTCGTGCGCCAGCAGTTGCGGGTGCACATTGGACAGGCCGGAGCGGGCTTGGCGCGGTTTGAAGTTGGCCAGGCGCTTTTCCGACACGTCGAACGCATACAGGCGGCCGCTGGATGACATCTGCGCGCCCAGCAGCAGCGTTTTGCCGCCGGCGCCGGCGCAGAAGTCCACCACCATTTCGCCGCGGCGCGCGCCGGTGATCAGGCCCAAGAGCTGGCTGCCTTCGTCCTGCACCTCGAAGGCGCCGGCCTTGAACAGCTCGTGCTTGGACAGCGCCGGCTTGTCTTTCAGGCGGATGCCCAGCGGGGAGTACGGCGTGGCTTCGCAATGGATGCCTTCGGCGTTCAGGCGGTCCAGCAGCTCTTCGCGCTTCATCTTCAGCGTGTTGACGCGCAGGTCCAGCGGCGCCATCGACATCAGGCCCTGGCCCAGCGCCTCCACCGCGGACGGCTCCTGCTCGCCCAGGCGCTCGATCACCCATTGCGGCAGCTCTGCGCGGATTTCCAGGCTGTCTTCCAGCGTCTTGCCTTTGACCGTGCCGAGCCACTCGCGCTCGCCGGCGCTGGTGGCTTCGGTCAATTCCTTGACGTTCAGCTTGTTGAATTTCATCAGCGCCACCAGCGCCAGGCGGCGCGGCGTGGCTTTCTCCGGCGCGATCAGCGCGCGCAGCTGGATCAGGCGGCGCAACGCGCCGAAGGCGGTTTCGGCGATCAGGTGGCGGTCGGCGCCGCCCAGCTTGTTGTGCTCGCGGAAATAGGCGGACAGCACGGCGTCGGCCGGGCGGTCGAAGCGGGTCATCTGTCCGATGACGGTTTCCAGGTGTTTCAGTTGGCTATGGCTAATGTGCATTCTTGTTCAGTCTCGTCGGTTGCGGCGGCAGTTCCCACTGCAGCGCGCCATTCACTTCTATGCGGACCGCGCGCAGCTCGATCCGCTTCTTGTCGTCGATGCGCGTGATGCGCACCGGCAGGTTGGCGAAATCCGTCGCCAGCCAGAATTCGGTGGTGTCGCCGCCTCCTTTGGCCTGGAACACCGCGACCCGCATCTTGCCGGCGTTGGTGTCGTAGTCGAAGGCTCCAGTCGGCGCCATCGGGTAATCGTAGACTTTCTTGGCGGTGGTGATCTGCAGCGCCTTGTCGCCCAGATGTCCGCCCTTCAGCCCCAGCTGGAAGGCCAGGCTGTAAATGTCTTGCGCGCCGGCGCGCAGCGCCACTTGCTGTCCGGCGCCCATGCCGTAGCGCAACTGGCCGGCGGCGTAGTCGAAGCGGGCCTCTTCCTTGGCCTTGTCGCCCTCGAACGACAGCATGCTGTCCGGGCGCAGCCCGCCGGCGTCTATGCCGCCTTCCACCCGGTAGCGATAGCCGCGGGTGAACATGCGGTAGGCGAACGCCGGCGTCGCCACGGTTTCCAGCAGGTAGCGGCCATGGCCTTGCTGCCAGTTTAGCTCACCGGTTCCGGCGTAGACGCCGTTCCAGTACAGCTGGTAGCTGAGCTTGGCCGCGACCGGGAACTTGCGCAGCGGCTGCGGCGGGTGCAGGAAGCCGGCTGGGTCTTGCGGTTTGGCCGCGTCTTCGGACGCGGTCTGCGCCGCCGCATGCCGGGTTTCCGCGTGCGGCGCGCTGGCGGACGGTGCGGGGGCGGTCTCGGCGTGTGGCGCGCTGGCGGCGCGCTCGCCTTGGCCGGCGGCGGTTTCGGCCGCGGGCGCCGACGCCGCGGCTTTCGGTTCGTCCGCCGCTTGCGAGGCGGCCGCTTTGCGCTGCGGTTTCGGCTTTGGTTTGGGTTTCGGCGCGGGTTTGGCCGCGCCGCCGGCCGGGGCCAGGTTGACGCCGGCGCCGGCTGGCGGCGCCGGGCGCGCCGCTTCTTCCAGCCCCATCGCCTGCATCTTGATGTCTATCTTTTCCAGCTTGGTGTCTTCGGCCGGCGGCAGGCTGATGGCGGGCAGCATGCCGGAGCCCAGCAGCGCGAAGTGCAGGGCCAGCGACAGAAACAGCGCGATCAATAGCAGACGGCGGCGGGACATTTAAACCTTATAGGATGGCGGCGGGGACATCAGATCGCAGGCGGCGGCCGGACCGCTGGCCACCTTGCCGTTCACGATGGAGAGCTCGCCGGCGGCGAAGCGGCGCACCGCCTCCGGATACAGCTGGTGTTCCAGCTTCAGCACGCGCGCGGCCAGGCTGTCCCGCGTGTCGCCGTCCTGCACGCTCACCGCGCCCTGGGCGACGATGGGGCCGTGGTCCAGCTCGGCGGTGACGAAGTGTACCGTGCATCCGGCCAGTTTGCAGCCCATTTCCAGCGCGCGCTCGTGGGTGTGCAGGCCGGGGAAGGCCGGCAGCAGCGACGGATGGATGTTCAGCATCCGGCCTTCGTAGCGGCGGGTGAAGCCTGCGGTCAGGATGCGCATGAAGCCGGCCAGCACCACCAGATCGGGCGCGTGGGCGTCTATCGCCTCGGCCAGCGCGGCGTCGAAGGCTTCCCGACTGGGGTAGGCCTTGTGGTCCAGCGCCGCGGTGGCGATGCCGCGCTCGGCCGCCCAGGCGAGGCCGGCCGCGTCCGGGCGGTTGGCGATCACCGCGGCGACGCGGGCGCCGGCGATGCCGGCGTTGACGATGGCCTGCATATTGGAGCCGCGGCCGGAAATCAGGATGACGATGTTTTTCATGTGCCGTTGTCTACTCAGTGTTCGGATTGGCGTCCGCCAAATGACAAGCGCCGCCGGCGGGGCCAGCGGCGCGCAAAAGGCTGCGTGTGCTAAGCCTTAAGCGATCTGCGTCTGGTGCTCGTCGCCCTGGCGCTCGCGGACGGCGCCGATGCGATAGACGGTTTCGCCGGCTTCGCGCAGCAGCGCCATCGCCTGCTCGGCGTGTTCGGCCGCCACCACCACCACCATGCCGATGCCGCAGTTGAAGGTACGGTACATCTCCTGGATGTCCACCTTGCCTTCGCGCTGCAGCCACTGGAACAGCTTGGGTAGTTCCCAGCTCTTGGCGTCGATCTGGGCGACGGCGTTGTCCGGCAGCACGCGCGGGGTGTTCTCGGTGATGCCGCCGCCGGTGATGTGGGCCATGCCCTTGACCGGCAGGGTTTCCATCAGCTTGAGCAGCGGCTTCACGTAGATGCGGGTCGGGGCGATCACCGCGTCGCGCAGCGTCTTGCCGCCGTCGAACGGCGCGTCCAGTTCCGGCTGCGCGCGGTCGATGATCTTGCGCACCAGGCTGTAGCCGTTGGAGTGCACGCCGTTGGAGGCCAGGCCCAGCACCACGTCGCCGGCGGCGATGTCGCGGCCGGAAATCACCTTGCTCTTTTCCACCACGCCGACGGCGAAGCCGGCCAGATCGTACTCGCCGGCCGGGTACATGCCCGGCATTTCGGCGGTTTCGCCGCCGGTCAGCGCGCAGCCGGCCATCTCGCAGCCGGCGGCGATGCCCTTGATCACCTCGGTGGCCTGCGCCACGTCCAGCTTGCCGCAGGCGAAGTAGTCGAGGAAGAACAGCGGCTCGGCGCCCTGCACCAGGATGTCGTTGACGCTCATCGCCACCAGGTCGATGCCGACGGTGTCGTGGCGGTTCCAGTCGAAGGCCAGTTTCAGCTTGGTGCCGACGCCGTCGGTGCCGGATACCAGCACCGGTTCCTTGTACTTCTTGGAAATCTCCACCAGTGCGCCGAAACCGCCGATGCCGCCGAGCACTTCCGGGCGCATGGTGCGCTTGGCAAAAGGCTTGATGTTTTCGACCAGCGCGTCGCCGGCGTCGATGTCTACGCCGGCATCACGGTAACTGAGGGACGTGGTATTCAAGATAAACTCGCTTTCTGCAAACTTGAAATATTTTTACATCAAGCTTTCGCCGGTGCGAAAGCACTGTATTTTAACTGAAAAATGGCAAACAGGCTGGCAAAAGCGGCGGGCGGTTTTTCGCGGGCGGCGACATCGCCGCGTCCGTCGCCGCCGCCGCGGCAAAAGGCGGTTCCACCGAAGGGCCGTATCGGCGTAAAATCGAACAATTGATGTCAAAACACAGCGCAGCACAGTAACTTTGGACCAGCTCGTACTCGATCTCACGCCCACGCCGCTGCCGGCCTTCGACAATTTCCTGGCCGAGCGCAACCGCGAGGTGATCACGGCCCTGACCGCCACCGAAGGCGAACGCTTCATTTATCTATGGGGCGAGCCCGGTTGCGGCAAGACCCATCTGCTGCAGGCCTGGATCGCCCACGCCGAGCGGCTGGGGCGCGCCGCCATCTATCTGGACGGCAAGGGCGACCATCTGCCGGACTTCGCGCGCGAGGCCAGCTTCATCGCGGTGGACCACGTCGACGACCTGGCGCCGGACGACCAGATCACGCTGTTCTCCTTCTACAACTCGCTGAAGGAAAGCGGCGAATCGCGGCTGCTGATGGCCGGGCGCAATCCGCCGATGGCCTTGTCGGTGCGCGACGATCTGCGCACCCGGCTGGGCTGGGGACTGGTGCTGGAAGTGAAGGCGCTGTCCGACGACGACAAGCTGGCCGCCTTGCGCAGCCACGCCGCCACGCGCCAGCTGTCGATTCCGGACGATGTCTACCGCTACCTGCTCACCCACTGGCGGCGCGACCTGTCCAGCCTGATCGGCATGATAGACATGCTGGACCGCTACTCGCTGGCGATGAGGCGGCCGATCACCGTGCCGCTGGTGAAAAACGTTTTGCAAACCGCCACCCCGGAATCATGACGACAGCCACCCCCACCCAACGCAATCTCGCCCTGTTCGATCTGGACCACACGCTGCTGGCCGGCGATTCCGACTTCGAATGGCCGCGCTTCCTGATCAAGCGCGGCATCCTGGACGCCGCCCAGTACGACGAGCGCAACAGCTATTTCTACCGCCAGTACCAGAACGGCACGCTGGACATGCAGGAGTACCTGGCTTTCATCCTGGCGCCGCTGACCCGCTTCAGCCGCGCCCAGCTGGACGAATTGCACGCCGACTATCTGGAAAACCACATCAAGCCGCTGATCCCGAACAAGGCGCGGCAACGTCTGGCGGCGCACGCGGCTGAGGGCGACCAGATCGTCATCATCACCGCCACCAACCGCTTCATCACCGGCCCGATCGCCCGCGACCTGGGCGTCGAGCACCTGATCGCCATCGAGCTGGAAGAGGACGCCGACGGCAACTTCACCGGCCGCCCGACCGGCGTGTTGAGCTTCAAGGAAGGCAAGATCACCCGCATCGAGCAATGGCTGGCCGAGCGCGGCGAAAGCTGGGACAGCTACGGCACCAGCTTCTTCTACAGCGACTCGCACAACGACCTGCCGCTGATGAAGCTGGTGGACAAGCCGGTGGCGGTGGACCCGGACGACAAGCTGCGCGCCCATGCCGAAGCGCACGGCTGGCCGGTGATCTCGCTGCGCGATTGAATTCCGGGCACGGCCCGCTTGCCCCGGGCGCCGGCTTTGCCGCCGGCGTTGCGTTTTGACAGCCTGCCGCTCGCGTCGCAGGCTGTTTTGTCATCCGCTGTGCAGAAAGGGAAACGATGGACGCCTTGCAGGATTTCCTGCGCCGCGCCGAAGCGGTGCTGACCCGGCTGGAACCGATGCTGCCGCCGCCGCGGCGCGAGCCGGACTGGAGCGCGCAAGCCTTCCGCTGGCACCGCCAGGGCCTGGCCGGCTGGCTGGAGGCGGTGCGCGATCCGCATACGGTGGAGCTGGCGCGGCTGACCCAGGTGGACAGCCAGCGCGAGCAGCTGCTGGCCAACACCCGCCAGTTCGTCGCCGGCCTGCCGGCCAACAACGCGCTGCTGACCGGCGCGCGCGGCACCGGCAAGTCGTCGCTGGTGAAGGCGCTGCTGCCCTTGTTCGGCGCCGATGGCCTGCGGCTGATCGAGATAGACCGCGAACACTTGGCCGACCTGCCGCAGCTGGTGGAGCTGGTGGCCGGCCGGCCGGAGCGCTTCATCCTGTATTGCGACGATCTGTCGTTCGAACACGGCGACGCCGGCTACAAGGCGCTGAAGAGCGCGCTGGATGGCGGCCTCTCGCGCCGCTGCGACAACCTGCTGGTGTACGCGACGTCAAACCGCCGCCACCTGCTGGCCGAGCAGATGGCCGACAACCGCGAGGGTTGGCTGAAGGACGGCGAGATCCACCCGGGCGAGGCGGTGGAGGAGAAGGTGTCGTTGTCCGACCGCTTCGGCCTGTGGCTGTCGTTCTACCCGTTCGACCAGGACGCCTATCTGGCGGCGGTGAAGGAGTGGCTGGGCCATTTCGGCCTGAAATACGGCGACAAGGCCGAGCGCGCGGCGCTGCAATGGAGCCTGATGCGCGGCAGCCGCTCCGGCCGGGTGGCCTGGCAATTCGCCAGCCATTGGGCCGGCAGCCAGAGGCTGGCCAAGCAGGCCGGCAAGAAATGAATCCGGGCGGCACGCGCCCATAGTCGACAGATTGAAAAGATGACGAGCAACAAGATCATAGAGGTGGTGGCCGGCGCACTGATGCGGCCGGATGGCGGTTTCATGCTGGGCAGCCGCCCGGAGGGCAAGCCCTACGCCGGTTACTGGGAGTTTCCCGGCGGCAAGGTGGAGCCGGGCGAGACGCCGCTGGAGGCGTTGAAGCGCGAGTTTCACGAGGAAATGGGCATCATCGTCACCGCCGCCACGCCGTGGCTGACCAAGATCCACCATTACGAGCACGCGTCGGTCCACCTGCGCTTTTTCCGCATCTGGGACTGGCAGGGCGAGCCGCAGCCGCGCGAGGCGCAGTCTTTCGCCTGGCAGCGGCCGGGCCGCTACACGGTGGCGCCGATGCTGCCGGCCAACGGACCGATACTGAAATCGCTGGAGCTGCCGGCCTGCTATGCGATCACCTGCGCCGCCGAGATCGGCGTCGAGGCGCAGCTGGCGCGGCTGGTCGAGCGCGACTGGGGCATGGTGCAGGTGCGCGAGCATGGGATGGGGCATGAGGAGCTGGCCGATTTCGTCGCCCGCGCCGCCGCCATCGTCCGTCCGCGCGGCGGCAAGCTGGTGGTCAACGCCGATCCGGCCTGGCTGGAAGGCTGGCCGGTGGATGGCGTGCATCTGACAGGCGCGCGGCTGGCCGCGCTGACCGCGCGGCCTGCGTTCGACTGGGTGGGCGCGTCGATACACGGCGCGGACGAATTGGCGCGCGCCGGCGAGCTGGGGCTGGACTACGCGTTGTTGAGCCCGGTGGCGCCCACCGCCAGCCATCCCGACGCGGCGTTGTTGGGTTGGGACGGCTTTGCCGCCTGCCTGGCCGGCGGCGTGCCGGTGCCGGTGTACGCGCTGGGCGGACTGACTGCCGAAGATCTGCCGCCGGCGCGCGAGCATGGCGCGCACGGCGTGGCGCTGATGCGCGGGGCCTGGCGATGACGGCCAAGCAGCGCAAGCTGCTGTGGCTGGGCGTGGCGCTGATTGTTTTCGGCGCGCTGAAGGCGGGGCTGATCTACTGGTATCTGCACAACAAGCCGGCGGCGGCCAAGCCGCTGACGCTGTCCTGCGACATCGGCCGCGGCGGCTGCGCCTTGCCGGGCGGGGGGAGGCTGGCGTTTTCCGCGCCGCCCGAGCATGGCCGGCCGTTTGAGCTGCGGCTGAGCGGACTGGCGGGCGAGACGCCGCCGGCGGTGGATTTTTCGATGCCGGACATGGACATGGGTTTCAACCGCTACGTCTTCGTCCGCGACGGCGCCGGCTGGAAGGCGACGGTGACGCTGCCGATGTGCGTCAGCGGCAGCCGCAACTGGGTGGCGGAGCTGAAGGACGGCAAGGCCGCCTACCGGCTGCCGTTCACTGTGCGCTAGGTGGTGCGGCCATGAAAAAAGCTCCCTTGCGGGAGCTTTTTTTACGCCTGGCTTACTTGGCGGCGGAGGCTGCCTTGTGCTCAGCCTTTTTGTGCTTTTCATGCGCGGCGCCGGAGGCGTGCTTCTTGTGCGCTTTCTTGTGGTGCGACTTCTTGTGCTCGGCCTTGTGTTCCATCTTCTTTTCGGCGGCCGGGGCGGATGCGGCCGGGGCGGCGAAAGCGGAACCAGCGAAAGCAGCAGCGATCAGAGCGGTCAGCAGTTTTTTCATGATGTTCACCTTCCTGTGTGACTTATTGGTATCGGCGTGTATGCCCTGTGCCGGGACAGGACCCGGCCATGCTCAGATCGGCGGGGAGGCGGGGAAGTTCATGAAATCGGCGCCATTCAGATGTAATTTATTGTAAATGGCATATCGGCGCCGGCTTAGCGCAGCCAGTAGCTGAGCAGCAGGCCGGCGAAAATGGCGGCGCCGACGCGGTTGTTGTCGAGGAAGGCCTTGAAGCACAGCGCGCGGTCGCGGTGGCGGATGTCGCGGTATTGCAGCGCCATCAGCGCGGCGGCAAGCGCCAGTCCCAGATAGTAGGGCCACAGCAGGCCGAGGCGCAGCCCCACGCCGGCCATCACCGCCAGGAACAGCAGGTGGAAGGCCATCACCGCGGCGACGTCGTAGTCGCCGAGCGTGATGGCCGAGGTTTTGATGCCGATCTTCAGATCGTCCGGCTTGTCGGCGATGGCGTAGGCGGTATCGTAGGCCAACACCCAGAATACGTTAGCCAGCAGCAGGATCCAGGCCAATGCGGGCACCTGGTTGGTCTGGGCGGCGAAAGCCATCGGGATGCCGAAGGAAAAGGCGATGCCCAGGTAGGCTTGCGGCATCGGGAAAAAGCGCTTGGTGAACGGGTAGCTGGCGGCGATCAGCACCGCCGGCACGCTGAGCAGCCAGGTGAGATGGTTGAGCGGCAGCACCAGCAGGAAGGACAGCAGGGCGAGGAAGGCGGCCAGCAGCAGCGCCTCTTTCTTGCTGACCGCGCCGCGGGCGAATGGCCGCTGGCTGGTGCGCGCCACATGGGCGTCGAAATCGCGGTCGGCGTAGTCGTTGATCACGCAGCCGGCCGAGCGCATCAGGAAGGTGCCCAGGCAGAAGATGGCCGCGATCAGCGCGTCGGGTTTGCCGTCGGCGGCGATCCACAGGCCCCACAGCGTCGGCCATAGCAACAGCAGGGTGCCAATGGGCTTGTCCCAGCGCATCAGCTGCTTGTAGTTGTCGTAGCGGTCGCGGAGGGTGGCGGACGAGATCACAGTAAATCCTTCAGGGCGGGCAGGAACAGTTCGGTCAGCAGCAGCGGCGAGCCGTCCAGCAGGAAGCGGCAGCGCCGCGCCGGGTAGGTCTCGGCGGCTTCGGCGGCGGCGGCTTCTACCGCCAGCGGATGGCGGCTGTCCAGCAATTGGTAATGCAGCGGCTCGCGCCGCAGCGCGGGCAATTCGCCGAACAAGGTCAGGCCCAGCGAGCGGCTGCCGCGCATCAGCACCGGCATCCAGGCGGGGCAGTCGTGGCGGGTGGCGCTGCGGGCGTACACCACCGGCGTCTCGTCCAGCGTCAGCAGCACATGGCGCGCGTACAGCGGCGCGCCGGGCGGCAGATCCAGCGCCTCGGCCTCGTCGGGCAGCGCGCGGCTGTCGCCCTGGTCCAGCACCCGCACGGCGAAACGGCGGCCGCCGGCCTGCAGGCGCAGGCTGAGCGAGGCGGGCTCGGTCAGGCAATCCAGTACGGGGGCGGGCAGGACGGGCGGCGCGCAGCGCCATTGGGCATCGTTAACCATGGCGCGCATTATGCCAAAAGCCGAGCGGGCTTGTCGCTACCCGGCGCGGCCGGCTTGCCGTTATCATGAAAGCCGCGTGAACCGAGGGAGGCGAGATGCTGGACCTGTTGCTGTGGCTGCTGGCGTATCAACTATTGGGAGAAGCGCTGGCGCGGCATTTCGGCTGGCCGCTGCCCGGCCCGGTGCTGGGCATGCTGCTGCTGTTCGCCACCCTTTGGCTGCGCCGGGCGGTGCCGGCCACGCTGCAGCGCGAGGCGCCGCGTTTTCTTGGCCACATGTCCTTGCTGTTCATCCCGGCGGGCGGCGCCTTGCTGGCCTACGCGCCCTTGCTGCGCAGCCATGGCTGGCAGCTGCTGCTGATTCTGCTGGCGTCCACGCTGCTCACCGCGCTGGTCAGCGCCGGCATGCTCAAGCTGTTGTTGCGGGGGAGGCGCAGATGATCCCGATTTTGCCCTCCGCCGTGCTGGATTCGCCGCTGACCGGCATTTTCGTCACCCTGCTGGCCTACCGGCTGGCGCTGGCCGCCAGCCGGCGCGGCCATGGCCACCCGCTGGCCAACCCGGTGCTGCTGGGCGTGTTGATGGTGCTGCTATGGCTGTGGCTGAGCGGCAGCAGTTATCAGCAGTACATGGGCGGCGCGCGCTTCATCCAGCTGTTGCTGGGGCCGGCCACCGTGGCGCTGGCGGTGCCGCTGTACGGCAATCTGCCGCGGCTCAAGCGCGCCGCCGTCCCCTTGCTGCTCAGCGTCTGCGTCGGCGGCCTGGCCGGCATGGCAAGCGCGGCCGGCCTGGGCTGGTGGCTGGGCCTGGACCACGCGGTGCTGGTGTCGCTGGCCACCCGGGCGGTGACCACGCCGATCGCGATGAGCCTGGCCGGCGAGCTGGGCGGCGCGCCGGAGCTGGCGGCAATGTTCGTGATCGTGTCCGGCATCGTCGGCGCGGTGCTGGCGCCGCCGCTGTGCCGGCTGCTGGGCTGGGACGACGACATGCTGATGGGCGTGGCCACCGGCGTCACCGCCCATGGCATCGGCACCGCCCGGGTATTCCATCTCTCCGAGGCCGCGGGCGCCTTCGCCGGGCTGGCGATGGGCCTGAACGGCGTGTTCACCGCGATGCTGTTGCCATGGCTGGTGCGCTGGCTGCAGGTCGGTTAGCATGCAGGGCGCGGTTGGCTTGGCGTGAAGACAAGCCGCCGGCGAGAAAAGGAGAACGATATGGATTTGATCTTGTGGCGCCATGCCGAAGCGGAAGAGGGCGCCGACGATCTGTCGCGCGCGCTGACCCGGCGCGGCCAGCAGCAGGCCAGCCAGATGGCGTCCTGGCTGCGCCAGCGCCTGCCCGACAATTACCTGCTGCTGGCTTCGGAAGCCAAGCGTTCGCAGCAGACCGCCAACTACCTGGCCAAGAGCTATACCGTGCTGCCGGAGCTGAATCCCGGTTCCGATGTGGACGAGGTGCTGGCGGCGGTGGGGTGGCCGGATGCGGAGCGCGCGGTGGTGCTGGTCGGCCATCAGCCGTATATCGGCTGGCTAGCGGCGCGCCTGCTGGCTGAACAGCAGCAGCTGTGGAGCGTGAAGAAGGGCTCGGTGTGGTGGCTGAACCGCCGCGAGCGCCACGGCATGGAACAGATCAGGCTGAAGTTGATGCTGACGCCGGGAATGCTGGAGCCGTGATGGACGAACAGCCCCCTCCCCCTCCCAAGACGCCCCGGCTTGTCCGGGGCGTCTGCTTTTGCGCTGCTCAAACCGCTGGCGCGATCTCCTCCCGCAACTCCCGGCCGACCTGAACCATGGCGGCCAGCGCCGCCTCCACCTCCGGCCAGTCGCGGGTTTTCAGGCCGCAGTCCGGGTTCACCCATAGCTGCGCGGCGGGAATCACCTGCAAGGCTTTTTCCAGCAACTGGCGGATTTCCGCAGGCGCCGGCACGCGCGGGCTGTGGATGTCGTAGACGCCGGGGCCGATGGCGTTGGGGTAGCGGAAGCGGCTGAAGTCCGCCAGCAGCGCCATGTCCGAACGCGAGGTTTCGATGGTGATCACGTCGGCGTCCAGCGCGGCGATGGCCGGCAGGATGTCGCCGAATTCCGAATAGCACATATGGGTATGGATCTGGGTGGCGTCGTCGACGCCGTGGCAGGACAGGCGGAAGGCCTGGCCGGCCCAGGCCAGGTAGCCGTCGCGGTCGGCGCGCTTCAGCGGCAGGCCTTCGCGGATGGCCGGCTCGTCGATCTGGATCACGCGGATGCCGGCGGCCTCAAGACCCCGCACCTCGTCATTCAGCGCCAGCGCGATCTGGCGGCAAACTTCGCTGCGCGGGAGATCGTCGCGGACGAAGCTCCACTGCAGGATGGTGACCGGCCCGGTCAGCATGCCCTTCACCGGCTTGGCGGTCAGGCTTTGCGCGTAGCGCGCCCAGTCCACGGTCATCGCCGCGGGACGGCTGACATCGCCGTAGAGGATGGGCGGCTTCACGCAGCGGCTGCCGTAGCTTTGCACCCAGCCGCCGGCGGTGAAGGCGAAGCCGGACAGCTGCTCGCCGAAATATTCCACCATGTCGTTGCGCTCGGCCTCGCCATGCACCAGCACATCCAGCCCCAGCGCTTCCTGGCGGCGGATCGCTAGCTCGATTTCGCCCTCCATCGCTTTTTGATAGTCGGCGGCGGCCAGTTCGCCGCGTTTGTAGGCGGCCCGGCTGGCGCGGATGGCCGCGGTCTGCGGGAAGGATCCTATGGTGGTGGTGGGCAGCGGCGGCAAGCGCAGCCAGGCCTGCTGCAGCGGGGCGCGGACCGGGTAGGGGCTGGCGCGGCGGTCGGCGCCGGCGGGCAGCGCGGCGATGCGCTGGCGCACCCCGGGAAGGTGGATCAGCGGGCTGTGCTGTTTTTGTTGTTGGGCGAAGTCGCTGCCGGCCAATTCGCCGGCGATGGCGTCGCGGCCCAGCCGCAAGCCGCGCTGCAGGGTTCTCAGTTCGTTCAGTTTCTGCACCGCGAAGGCCAGCCATGCTTTGATATCGGGAGCCAGCGCGATTTCGGCGGCCAGGTCGAAGGGGCTGTGCAGCAGCGAGCAGCTGGGCGCGAGCCATAGCCGGTCGCCCAGCTGGGCGTGGGCGGCCTGCAACTGCCGCAGGATGGCGGACAGGTCGGCGCGCCAGACGTTGCGGCCATCGATGACGCCGGCCGACAGCACCTTGTCGGCCGGGAAGCCGGCCAAGAAGGCGGACAGCTGTTGCGGCGCGCGCGCCAGGTCCAGGTGCAGGCCGGCCACCGGCAGCGCCTTGAGCAGATCGGCATGCTCGGCCACGCCGCCGAAGTAGCTGGCCAGCAGGATGGCCGGCGCGTCGGCTTGCAGCTGCCGGTAGCTGGCCGGGAAGGCGTCCAGCCAGGCGGGCGGCAGGTCCAGCGCCAGAATGGGTTCGTCGATCTGCACCCATTCCACGCCGGCTTCGCGCAGCGCGGCCAGGATTTGCCGATAGGCGGCCAGCAGGCCGGGCAGCAATTGCAGCCGTTCGAACGTCCGGCCCTTGCACTTGCCCAGCCACAGCAGGCTGAGCGGGCCGAGCAGCACCGGCTTGGCGCGCACGCCTAGCGCCAGAGCTTCGCGGACCTGGCCGAGCAGCCGCTCCGGCTGGGCGCGGAACGCGGTGTCTGTCTGCCATTCCGGCACCAGGTAGTGATAATTGGTGTCGAACCACTTGGTCATTTCCAGCGCCGGCTGGCTGGCATTGCCGCGCGCCAGCTGGAAGTAGCGCTCAGTGTCGATGGCGTCGGCGGCGAAACCGAAGCGCGCCGGCGCGGCGCCCACCAGCAGCTGCGCGTCCAGCACATGGTCGTACAGCGAGAAATCGCCGACCGGCGGCAGATCGACGCCGGCGCCTTTTTGCAGCAGCCAGTGGCGTTGGCGCAGTTCGCGCGCGCCGGCGAGCAGCTCGGCTTCGCAGATGTCGCGCTTCCAGTAGCTTTCCAGCAGGATTTTCAGTTCGCGCTTGGCGCCGATGCGGGGGAAGCCCGGCAGGTGGGTGGTGGTCATCGCTTGCTCCTTGTGTCGTGATGGAACAAGCATCTGTCATTGTGATGTATGATTCAAACTCATTATTTTGTTGTTCAGCATGAATGGAATCGATGATGAGCGTGCTGGAGCTTAGGCATTTGAAAAGCCTGCTGGCGCTGGCGGAAAGCGGCAGCGTGTCGCAGGCCGCGCAACGGGTGTACCTGACCCAGTCGGCGCTGTCGCATCAGTTGAAACAGCTGGAGACGGCGTACGGCCTGGCCTTGTTCGAACGCAAGACCCAGCCCTTGCGCTTCACGCCGGCCGGCGAGCGGCTGCTCAGGCTGGCGCGCGATCTGCTGGCGCGGGTGGCGGCGGCCGAGCGCGACCTGGCGCGCATCCGCCAGGGCGAGGCCGGCGAAATCCGGGTGGCGGTGGAGTGCCACACTTGCTTCGACTGGTTGATGCCGGCGATGGACCAGTTCCGCCAGCACTGGCCGGCGGTGGAGCTGGACATCGTGTCGGGCTTCCACGCGGACCCGGTGGGCCTGCTGCTGAGCGGCCGCGCCGATCTCGCCATCGTGTCCGAGGCCGAGGCGCAGGCCGGCATCGTCCACCAACCGCTGTTTGCCTACGAAATGGTGGCGATCGCCGCGCGCGAACACCCGCTGGCCGGCAAGGCCTGCTGGCGGGCCGAGGATTTCGTCGGCGAAACGCTGATCCACTACCCGGTGCCGGACGATATGCTGGATCTGCTGCGCAAGGTGCTGCTGCCGGCCGGCGTCAACCCGGCGCGGCGCACCGCCGAGCTGACCATCGCCATCATCCAGCTGGTGGCCAGCCGGCGCGGGGTGGCGGTGCTGCCGTACTGGACGGTGCAGCCCTACCTGGAGCGCGGCTACGTGGTGGCGCGCCAGGTAGGGGAGGCGGGCCTGCAGAGCGAGCTGTACGCGGCGCTGCGCGGCGACGACGCCGGCCAGGCCTACATGCAGGACTTTCTGCAGACGGTGCGGGACTGCAGCTTCGCCAGCCTGCCGGGGCTGTCGCCTTTGCCGGCTTGAGTCCGGGCGGCTTATTCATTCAGAATGCCGGGGCGGGCCGCGGAAACGAAGGCGGGAATGGACGGGGGGGGGCGCTGGGCGGCATCGCCGCGCGCGTCGGCGGCAAGCGCCTGCCCGCATTTCAACCGCTGGCTGGCCTGCGCGCCGCCGCCCTTGCGCGGCCTGGGCCAGGCATATCTGAACAGCCGGCTGCGGCCGGCCGATCAGGGCTGGCCATTTCAATGGGCATCACAGGAATCGATATGGGCATCAAACGACTCAACCACGCCGTGCTTTACGTCAGCGACGTGGCCGGCAGCACCGCTTTCTACCGCGATGTGCTGGGCTTCCGCCCCAAGGGCGACGCCGGCTCCAGCCGCGCGGTGTTCACCCAGGCCGCGCATTCGGACAACGACCACGATCTGGCGCTGTTCAGCCGCAATCTGGGCCAGCAACGCTCCGGCCCGTTCAGCCCGCGCGGCGAGACGCCGGACCCGCATCAGCCCAAGGCCGGCCTGTACCACCTGGCCTGGGAGGTGGACACCCTGGCGGAATTGAAGCGCATCCGCGACGAGCTGGCCGCGCTTGGCAAGCTGGGCATGGAGGAAGACCACGGCGTGCACAAAAGCGTCTACGGCCACGATCCGGACGGGCTGCTGTTCGAGGTGTGCTGGTTCGTGCCGCCGCAGTTGCTGGACGCGGCGCCGGCGCCGGCCGAGGACGGCAGGCTGGATTGGGTCCGCGAGCTGGCGCGCTACGGCTGAGTCAGCGCGCGGCGACGCTTTCCGGCAGATAGCGCGCGCGCAGGGCCGGCATTTGCCGCCACAGGCAGTCCACCTGCTGCGGATGCCGGCTGGCGTAGCCGCGGCTGAACACCCAGTAATAGGTCTTGCTTTGCAGCGGCGGCGACAGGCGGCGGATTTTCAGCTCCGGGTGGTGGCGCAGGTAGAGGTCGCCGGCCAGCTGATGCAATGCGTAGGCGTCGGTGCGGCCGGCCTGCAGCTTGGCGAAGTTGTCGGCGATGCCGTGGCTTTCCTCCACCGGGATGCCTTGCGACAGCAGGTCGCGGCCTATCGACCAGCCCTGGTTGATGCCGACCGCGCCGGCGAGGCCGACCAGCGCGCGCCCGTTCCAGCGCAGGCGGCTGTCGCTGCGGACATAGAACGCGTAGTGGAAGGTGGCCATCCGGCGTTCCGGGTCGGCCTGGCCGGCGCGCATCGGAAAGGCCATCTGGCCGGCGCGCTCGCTCTTGTAGGACAGCAGCAGCGCGCTGTCGATGCGGTTCAGCGCCAGATTCTGCACGATGCGCTCGCCGGGTTGGCGGCTGAAGCCGCCATCCAGTCGGCAATGCTCCAGCGCGGCCTGGGCCAGCTCGATGGCGCGGCCGCGCGGCGGCGCGGCGGCGGACGGATCTTCGATCACGTACGGGCTGGTGAGCGCGTCGCTGATCGCGATCTGCAGCGGCGCGGCCGGCGCGGCCAGGGGCGTCAGGCAGGCCAGAGCGAGGACAAGGCGTGGCATCGGATGAATCGGGCAAGAGGGATTTGGCCTGATTCTATCAGTATTGCTTAAAGATGATGCCGGCTGCTTGGAATTGTATGATTAATAATTGTCAGCTCGGATCGCCATGGTCCAGGCCCAGCTCCTGGATTTTCCGCGTCAGCGTATTGCGGCCCCAGCCCAGCAGGTGAGCCGCCTCCACCCGCCGGCCGCCGGTGTGGGCGAGGCCGGCGCGGATGCAGCAGCTTTCGAAGCGGTGGGTGAGCTCGTCGACGATGCCGGTTTCGCCGGCTAGCAGGCGCTGGCGGATTTCCTCGGCCAATTGCTGATCCCAGCCGGATGCCGCCGCAGCGGCCGGCTGGCCCTGCGGGTCGCGCAATTCCGGCGGCAGGTCCGCCACCTCCACCGTCTGGCCCGGCGCCATCACGCAGATCCACTGGCACAGGTTTTCCAGTTCGCGCACATTGCCGCTGAAGGCGCTGCGCTGGATCAGCGCCATCGCCGCCTCGGACAGGCGCTTGGCCTCCACGCCCAGCTGGGACGCGCTCTTGGCCAGGAAGTGGCGGGTCAGGAGCGGGATGTCCTCGCGCCGCTCGCGCAGCGGCGGCAGCCGCAGCCGGATCACGTTGAGGCGGTGGTACAGGTCTTCGCGGAACTGGCCGTCGCGCACCCGCTGCTCCAGGTTCTGGTGGGTGGCGGCGATCACCCGCACATTGGCCTTGATCGGGGTGTGGCCGCCGACGCGGTAGAAATGGCCGTCGGACAACACGCGCAGCAGCCGCGTCTGCAGCTCGGTCGGCATGTCGCCGATTTCGTCGAGGAACAGCGTGCCGCCCTCTGCCTCCTCGAAACGGCCGCGGCGGGCGGCCAGCGCGCCGGTGAAGGCGCCTTTTTCGTGGCCGAACAGTTCCGACTCCAGCAGGTCCTTCGGGATCGCCGCGGTATTGAGCGCGATGAAGGGCTTGCCTGAGCGCACCGAATGGCGATGCAGCGCTTCCGCCACCCTTTCCTTGCCGGTGCCGGATTCGCCGGTGATCAGCACCGTGACGCTGGACTGGGCCAGCCGGCCGATGGCGCGGAACACGTCCTGCATCGCCGGCGCCTGGCCCAGCAGCACCGGCATCGCCTCCGGGCTGTCCGGGCCGGCGGCCTGCGCCTGGCTTTCCGCCAGCGCGCGCTCGATCAGCAGCACCGCCTGGTCGATGTCGAAGGGCTTGGGCAGATATTCGAAGGCGCCGCCCTGGAACGCCGATACCGCGGAGTCCAGGTCGGAGTGGGCGGTCATGATGATCACCGGCAGCTGCGGATGCTCGTTCTTCACCTTGGCCAGGAATTTCAGGCCGTCGGTGCCGGGCATGCGGATGTCGGAAATGATGGCCTGCGGGGTGGCGTCGTACAGCGCGTTCAGCGCGTCGTCGGCGCTGGAGAAACTGTCGAAGCCGATCTCGGCGCGGGTCAGCGCCTTTTCCAGCACCCAGCGTATCGCCTTGTCGTCGTCGATGATCCAGACCGGCTTGGTCATATTGCGTGTCTCCTGAGCGTTCTTTTAGGTGTCAGCTCGCCGCGTCGGCGGCGAAGGGCAGCAGCACGGTGAAGCAGGTCTGGCCTGGGCGCGATTCGAACTCTATGCTGCCGCCGTGCTGGTGGACGAAGGCCTGCGCCAGCGTCAGCCCCAGGCCGGTGCCTTCGGCGCGGCCGGTGACCAGCGGGTAGAAGATGTGGTCGCGGATGTCGTCGGGCACGCCGGGGCCGTTGTCCTCGATTTGCAATTTCAGTGCCAGCTGGTGGCGTTTGCGCGCCAGCGTGATCTGGCGGGCCACCCGGGTGCGCAGCACGATGCGGCCCTGGCCGCGCAGCGCCTGCACCGCGTTGTTGACGATGTTGAGCACCACCTGGATCAGCTGTTCCTTGTCGGCCGACAGCAGCGGCAGGCTGGTGTCGTAGTCGCGGATCACCGCCAGGCCTTGCGGATGCTGGGCCAGCGCGATGCTGCGCACCCGCTCCAGCACCTCGTGGATGTTGATCGGCGCGCGGCTGTGGCTGCGGTGCGGCGCCAGCAGCCGGTCCACCAGCGCCTGCAGGCGCAGCGCCTCTTCGGTGATGACCGCGGTGTATTCCTTCAGCTCGGGGCGGTCGGCCAGCTCGTGCTCCAACAGCTGGGCCGCGCCGCGGATGCCGCCCAGCGGGTTTTTGATTTCGTGCGCCAGGTTGCGGATCAGCTCGCGGTTGGCCTGGTGCTGCAGCAGAGAGCGCTCCTCATTGGCGATTTTCAGCTGCTGGTCCAGCGGCCGCAGTTCGATCAGCGCCAGGCTGCCGTCGGCGTCTACCGGGGTGATGGTCAGCGCCACGTGCAGCACGGCGTCGTTGTGCTGCGGCTTCAGTTCCAGGTCGTGCTCGATGTAGCTGGCGCCTTGCAGCAGCGCGGTGGTGAGCGCCTGGCGCAGCGCGGGGCAGGGCTGGAACAGCTCCAGCAGGCTGTGGCGCAGCATTTCGCGGCTGCCCAGCGCCAGCAGGTTTTCGCAGGCGGGGTTGACGAAGCGCAGCGAGGCTGCGGCGTCGCAGATGAGCACCGGGGTGTCTAGCAGTTCCAGTCCGGCAAAGCTGGGTAGGGGCATGGGGTTCCGGTTTCGGGTGGTGGGCGCGGCCGCGGCCATCTTGCCCAGCAATAAGCGGGCCAGCCCCGGAGCGGGACGGAATGGCGCGCGGACGCGGCGCGGCGGCTTAAGTTTGCACTAAACTGGTGCGTTAAGCCATCACATGCCCAGCTCGCGGCGCAGCGCCTCGACATTCTTCTGGCGGTCGGTGACCTCGTCCTGCAGTTTCTGCACCCGGTCCAGGTATTTCTGGTAGTTGCGCGCCTCGTCGCCCAGGCGGGTGGCCTTGCCGTCGGCCAGCGCCTTCTTGGCGGCATCCAGCGCCTTCGCCTCGTTGGCCAATTCCTGTTCCAGGATTTTCTTGCGGCCATTGTCGCGCTGCTTCTGGATATTGGCGTCCACGCTGGGGTAGCCGCCGGACGCGGCCGGCTTGCCGGCGGAGGCGCCGCCGCTCTTGCCGCCGGGGTAGGATGAAAGCGGATTCAGCTTGATCGGCTGCGCGCCGCGGATCGGCACATTGGTGTAGGTGACGTTGCCGTTGGCGTCCACGTACTTGTAGATGGTGGCCGCCTGGACGCCGCCGCAGGCCAGCAGCAGGAGAAGGGCTAATGTTTTCATCGTCGGAGGCTGGTTAGAGTGCGCTTCCATGATAAGCAAATCGGCGGTCTGCGTCATATATGCTTGAGGCCGGGGCGCAAAAAAACGGCAGCCGAGGCTGCCGTTTTTCCCGCATGGGCGCTTGGCGCTTACAGCGAGTAGTACATCGCGAATTCCACCGGGTGGGTGGTCATGCGGGTCAGGTTGACTTCCTGCATCTTCAGCTCGATGTAGGAGTCGATCCAATCGTTGGAGAACACGCCGCCGCGGGTCAGGAACTCGCGGTCCTTGTCCAGCGCCGCCAGGGCTTCGTCCAGGCTGGCGCATACGGTCGGGATCAGCTTGTCTTCTTCCGGCGGCAGGTCGTACAGGTTCTTGTCGGCCGCGTCGCCCGGGTGGATCTTGTTCTGGATGCCGTCGAGGCCGGCCATCAGCAGCGCGGAGAAGCACAGGTACGGGTTGGCCAGCGGATCCGGGAAGCGGGTTTCGATGCGGCGGCCTTTCGGGCTGGCCACGTGCGGGATGCGCACCGAGGCGGAGCGGTTCTTGGCCGAATAGGCCAGCTTCACCGGCGCTTCGTAGTGCGGCACCAGGCGTTTGTAGGAGTTGGTGCCCGGGTTGGTGATGGCGTTCAGCGCCTTGGCGTGCTTGATGATGCCGCCGATGTAGTACAGCGCGGTATCGGACAGGCCGGCGTAGCCGTCGCCGGCGAACAGGTTGACGCCGTCTTTCCAGATCGATTGGTGCACGTGCATGCCGGAGCCATTGTCGCCGACGATGGGCTTGGGCATGAAGGTGGCGGTCTTGCCGTAGCTGTGGGCGACGTTGTGCACCACGTATTTCAGGATCTGGGTCCAGTCGGCGCGCTGGGTCAGCGTGCTGAACTTGGTGCCGATTTCGTTCTGGCCAGCGGTGGCCACTTCGTGGTGGTGCACTTCCACCGGCACGCCCAGCTCTTCCAGCAGCAGCACCATCGCGGAGCGGATGTCTTGCGACGAATCCACCGGCGGCACCGGGAAGTAGCCGCCCTTGACGCCCGGACGGTGGCCCATGTTGCCGCCTTCGAATTCTTCAGCCGAGGCCCAGGCCGCTTCTTCGGCCTTGATCTTGACGAAGCAGCCGGACATGTCGGTGCCCCAGGTGATGCTGTCGAAGATGAAGAATTCCGGCTCCGGGCCGAAGTAGGCGGTGTCGCCGACGCCGGAGGCCTTCAGATAGGCTTCGGCGCGCTTGGCGATGGAGCGCGGGTCGCGGTCGTAGCCCTTGCCGTCGGCCGGGTCGATCACGTCGCAGGACATGAATACGGTCGGCTCGTCGAAGAACGGGTCGATGCGGGCGGTGGCCGGGTCGGCCATCAGCAGCATGTCGGATGCCTGGATGCCTTTCCAGCCGGCGATGGAGGAGCCGTCGAAGGCGTGGCCGCGTTCGAACCAGGCGTCGGCGTCTTCCAGCAGCACATGGGCCGGGATGGAGACGTGCTGCTCTTTGCCGCGGGTATCGGTAAAGCGCAGATCGACAAATTTGACGTCGTTTTCTTGGATCAGCTTGACTACGTCGGCTACTGCCATGGTTTATCTCCTGAAAGGCAACGTGCACCCAAGGGCAAGTGCGAAAAAATCGGTACGCCCGGCTTTAAGCAGGAAGCGTGCCAGCTCCAAAATCGCTGCTGTTGCATTGTGTCATAGGCGGATAGCCTTAGCCAGCCGGCTGGAATGCCGAATTGTGAACCATCCTGGTGCTGGCTGTTTTGCCATGCACTAACTTGGTGCGAATTGCCAGTCGCGGCGAGTGGGCAGATAATCGGCAACATACGCCATCCTTATTGCAGGAGGAAAACAGCATGAGCAAAGTGAAGCAGATTCTGCAAACCGCCCATCAGCGCGCCGAGCGCTCCGGTCTGCCCTACAGCGGCGCGCTGCTGCCGGATGAAGCCTATGAATTGCTGCAGTCCTTGCCCAAGACGGTGCTGCTGGACGTGCGCAGCCATGCCGAATGGCAGTTCGTCGGCACGGTGCCCGGCGCGGTGAACATCGAATGGAAAAGCTACCCGGGCATGGCGGCCAACCCCAATTTCCTGGCGCAGCTGACGCATCAGGTGGATCCGGAGGCGGTGCTGCTGGTGATGTGCCGCTCCGGCGCGCGCTCCGACCAGGTGGCGCGGCTGGCGGCGGCCAACGGCTACAGCGAGGTGTACAACGTGCTGGAAGGCTTCGAGGGCGATCTGGACGCCAGCGGCCATCGCAACTCTGTCGGCGGCTGGCGCCAGCGCGGCCTGCCCTGGATGCAGGGCTGACAGGATTGACGGCGGCGGTTGAAGTTTGCGGCGTAACGCGGCAAAGTGTGGCCTGAACCCGCCGCCGCGCGCGGCGCACATTTTGGAAAGCCGACCATGACCGACCGTTACGCCGTTATCGGCAACCCGATTTCGCACAGCCAGTCTCCGTTCATCCATCAGGAGTTCGCCCGGGCCTTGGGCCAGGACATCAGCTATGAAAAGCTGTTCGCCGAACTGGGCGCCTTCCGCCCGCAGGTGGAGGCCTTCGTCGCCGCCGGCGGCAAGGGTCTCAATATCACGCTGCCGTTCAAGGGCGACGCCTTCCGCTTCGCGCAGGAAGTGACCGAGCGCGCCCGCGCCGCCGAGGCGGTGAACACGCTGACCTTCCGCGACGGCAAGGTCTACGGCGACAACACCGACGGCGTCGGCCTGGTGCGCGACATCGTGGAAAACCTGGACTACCCGATCGCCGGCCAGCGCGTGCTGATCCTGGGCGCCGGCGGCGCGGTGCGCGGCGTGCTGGAGCCCATCCTGCAGCAAAAGCCGGCCAGCCTGACCATCGCCAACCGCACCGTGATCAAGGCCGAGGCGCTGGCGCACCATTTCGCCCGCTACGGCAAGGTGGAGGCCGTCGGCTACGACGCGCTGGCGGGCCGCAGCTTCGACATCATCATCAACGCCACCTCCACCAGCCTGAGCAACGAGATGCCGCCGCTGCCGCATGGCGTGTTCACCGCCCGCACCCTGGCTTACGACATGGTGTACAGCAGCGGCCTGACGCCTTTCCTGCAACGGGCCCAGGGAGAAAACGCCGGCATGCTGGCCGACGGCCTGGGCATGCTGGTGGAGCAGGCGGCCGAGTCCTTCTCCATCTGGCGCGGGATCCAGCCCGACACCCGCAAGGTGACCAATATGCTGAGGGAAGTGTTAGCCTGAGCATGTCGCGCATCCTGTTGAAGATCCTGGCGGCCCTGGTGGCCGCTTTTGTGCTGTATAACCTGTGGGTGTTCGGCCATGTCGTCTATTGGCGCGACCACAATCCCAGCGCCAGCTCCTTCATGAACGAGCGGCTGGCCAAGATGCAGGCCGACGATCCGGACGCCGAATTGAGCCAGCGCTGGGTGCCGTACGCGAAAATCTCGCCGAATCTGAAGCGGGCGCTGATCGCGTCGGAGGACGCCAGGTTCGTCGACCACGAAGGCTTCGACTGGGACGGCATCGAGGCGGCGTTCGAGAAAAACCTGAAGAAGGGCAAGATCGTCGCCGGCGGCTCTACCATCAGCCAGCAACTGGCCAAGAACCTGTTCCTGTCCAGCGGCAAGACGCCGTGGCGCAAGCTGGAGGAGGCGCTGATCACCATGATGCTGGAAGCGGTGCTGGACAAGCGCCGCATCTATGAGATCTACCTCAACGTGATCGAGTGGGGCGACGGCGTGTTCGGCGCCGAGGCCGCCGCGCGCTACTACTACCATACCAGCGCGGCCAGGCTGTCCTCGTCCCAGGCCGCCAAGCTGGCGGCGATGGTGCCCAATCCGCGCTATTACGACGCCCACCGCAACGCGCCGGGCCTGGCGCGGAAGACCCGCATCATCCAGCGGCGCATGGCTTACGTCGAATTGCCCTGAGCCGCGCCGCGGCCGGCCCCGGCAGGGGCCGGCTGGAGCCGATTTTGACGATATGTTACAATCGCGACTTTCTTTCCGGTTGCCGCGCGCAAGCCGCGGTGAGCGCAATGGACTTACCCAGTTATCCCGTAATCCAATCCCGTTACACCCTTAGCGAATAAGCCCGCCTCACACCGTCTGCACCTTGTGCGCCCTGTGGGCGGAAGGAGACGTGCATGACGGTTGCCTACAAGCAACAATCCGCCGATCGTCTGCAAGAAAGCCTGGGCCTGGTGCAAAGCCTGATCGAGCGCCAACGCCAGCTGGAACATCTTGTATCGCGCCAGGACGCGGCCGAATCCGCGGCCGCCGACGGCTTGGCGCCGCAACATAATCTGACCGAATTGCGCCAGAAGCTGGCGCAGCTGCATCCGGCCGACATCGCCCACATCCTGGAGGCGCTGCCGCTGGAGGACCGCCTGCTGGCCTGGGACATGGCCGAGGCCGCCCGCGGCGGCGCCATCCTGCTGGAGGTGTCCGACGCGGTGCGCGAATCGCTGGTCGAAGTGATGGACCAGGAACGGCTGGTGGCGGCGGTGAGCGGCCTGGAGGCCGACGAGCTGGCCGAACTGGCGCCGGACCTGCCGCGCCAGGTGGTGTACGAGGTGATGGGACGGTTGGACGAGGAAGAGCGCGGCCAGTTGCAGGCGGTGCTGTCCTACGACGACGACCGCGTCGGCGCGCTGATGGATTTCGAGCTGGTGACCATCCGCGCCGATGTCAGCTGCGAAGTGGTGCTGCGCTACCTGCGGCGCTTCGACGAATTGCCGGGCCAGACCGACAAGATCTTCGTCACCGACGAAGCCGGCCGGCTGAAGGGCGTGCTGTCCATCCGCAAGCTGCTGGTGTCCGACCCCGACGCCGAAGTGGCGCAGGCAATGGCCACCGAGGTGGTGAGCTTCCACCCCGACGAGGCGGCGCTGGACGCCGCTCTGGCGTTCGAGCGCTACGACTTGGTGACCGCGCCGGTGGTGGACGAGCGCGGCGTGCTGCTGGGCCGGCTGACGGTGGACGCGATGGTGGACGTGATCCGCGAGGAGTCCGACAGCGAAGTGCGGAACCTGGCCGGCCTGAAGGAAGAGGAAGACCTGTTCGCGCCGGTGATGGATTCGGTGAAGAACCGCTGGTCGTGGCTGGCGATCAATCTTTGCACCGCCTTCTTCGCCTCGCGGGTGATAGGCGCGTTCGAGCACTCCATCGCGCAGTTGGTGGCGCTGGCGGCCTTGATGCCCATCGTCGCCGGCATCGGCGGCAACTCTGGCAACCAGACCATCACCATGATCGTGCGCGCGCTGGCGATGGGCCAGATGCGGATAGGCCAGACCGGCCGGCTGTGGCGCAAGGAGCTGGGCGTCAGCGTGATCAACGGCATGGTGTGGGGCAGCGTGATCGGCGCCATCGCCTGGCTGCTGTACGGCAGCGCCTCGCTGGGACTGGTGATGCTGGCGGCGATGACGTTGAACCTGATGTTGGCCGCCACCATGGGGGTGATGATTCCGACGCTGATGCAGAAGCTGGGCAAGGACCCGGCGCTGGGTTCCAGCGTGCTGATCACCGCCTGCACCGATTCCGGCGGCTTCCTGATTTTCCTCGGCCTCGCCACGCTATTCCTATTGTAGATACATGATGCTGACTATCGAACAGGCGCTGCGCCGCCACTCCCTGCCGCGGCTGGAAAGCCGCATGCTGCTGATGCGCGTCTGGCCCGGCCTGACGCATGCCGCCATCGTCGGCCACCCGGAACGCGAGCTGGCCGCCGATATCGCCGCGGCTTTCGACGCGCTGGCCGCGCGCCGGCTGGCCGGCGAGCCTATGGCCTATCTGATTGGCGCGCGCGAATTCTACGGCCGCGATTTCCAGGTGAGTCCGGCGGTGCTGATCCCGCGGCCGGAAACCGAACATTTGATTGAGCTGGCGCTGGCCTGCGTCGATCCGGCCGCTCCGGCGCGGGCGGTGGATCTGGGCACCGGCAGCGGCATCATCGCCGTCACGCTGGCGCTGGAAGCGCCGGGCTGGTCGGTGGGGGCGGTCGATGTCTCCGCCGACGCGCTGGCTGTCGCGCGCGGCAATGCCGATGCGCTGGCTGCCCGCGTCGATTTCCGGCTGGGCAGCTGGTTCGCCCCGCTGGACGCCGACGCTCGCTTCGATTTGATCGTGTCCAATCCGCCGTATATCGAGCGCGGCGACCATCATCTGGCCGAAGGCGACCTGCGCTTCGAACCGCGCGGCGCGCTGACCGACGAGGCCGACGGCCTGGCCTGCCTGCGCGAGATCGCCGCCGGCGCGCCGGCGCGGCTGGCCGACGGTGGCTGGCTGATGGTCGAGCACGGCTACGATCAGGGCGAGGCGGTGAGGGCGCTGTTTGCCGACTCTGGTTTGAGCCAGGTGGAAACCATCCGCGACCTGGCCGGCCAGGACCGCGTCACCATCGGGCGCAAAGCGGGCTGAGCGATGTCGCTGCGATGGAAATCCTGCTGGCCCGCGTGGCTGCTGACGCCGCCGATCGCCTGCCTCGCGCTGTGGCCGGAGGCCAACCGGCAATTGTTTCTGGCGCTCCATCCCTGGCTGCAGCAGCTGCCCGCGCCGTTTTGGCGTTTCGCCAGCGTGTTCGGCGATTGGCCGACGGTGCTGGCCTTGCTGCTCGCGCTGAGCTGGCGCGCGCCGCAACGGCTGCCGGCGCTGCTGGCGGGCAGCGTCGCCGCCATCGTGCTGGCGGTGGCGCTCAAGGCCGGCTTCGCGGTGCCCAGGCCGCCGCTGGTGCTGCCGCCGGGGGCGGTGGATTTGCTGGACCGTCTGCCGGGCAACGGCTCTTTCCCATCCGGCCACGCGATGGCGGCGGCGGCGCTGGCCACCTTCGCCCGGCATGGCGCGAGGTGGGGCTGGGCCGCGGCCTGGTGTCTATTGGCGGCGGCGGTGCTGCTGTCGCGCATCGCCATCGGCGTGCATTGGCCGCTGGACCTGTTGGCCGGCGCCTTGCTGGGCTGGGCGACGATGCGGCTGGCGCTGCGCCACGCTTGGCCCGGCGGCTGGGCGCGCGACATCACCCGGACCGCCTGGATGATCCTGCTGGTGCTGTTGGCCGGCTCGCTGGCCTGGCAATTGGGACATCACGGAGTGTTCGCCGAGTACTGGCTGCGGGTGGCGATCGGGGCCGCCGTGCTGCTGTGGGGATTTGTCAGGCTGGGCCGCTCGGGCCACTAGAAAAGACAAGGGCGGGCCTCCGGGCCCGCCCTGGGGCGGCTATGGCGTTTCATGCCGCCCGCGGCGCATCAATGATGATGGCCGTGTTCGCCGTGGGCGTGGCCATGGCTGATTTCTTCGGCGGAGGCGGCGCGGACTTCCACCACCTTGGCGGCGAAGCGGATGCTCTGGCCGGCCAGCGGGTGGTTGGCGTCGACGATGGCCTTGCCGTCGGCGATGTCGGTGACGCGGAACAGCAGCAGTTCGCCGGTTTCCGGATCGTCAGCTTCGAACACCATGCCGATTTCGACATCGGCCGGGAACACTTCCAGGTCTTCCACGCGGACCAGCTCTTCTTCCGGATCGCCGAAAGCGTCGTCGGCAGTCAGCTTCACGTCGACGGATTCGCCAACGTTCTTGCCTTCCAGCGCTTCTTCCACCAGCGGGAAGATGCCGTCGTAGCCGCCGTGCAGGTAGCTGATCGGCTCTTCGGTCTTGTCGAGGAGGTTGTTGTCGACATCGAACATCTCGTAGTGGAGGGTGACGATGGTGTTTTTGGCGATTTGCATGAGTTGGATATCCGTGAGGGATGGTGAAAAAAACTTGACAGGGACGGTCCCGAGGGTGTTCCTTCCACCGCAAGATAGCGCGCTCGCGCGCCTGGCCGTATTGTAAACCATAGACGGGCATCTTAGGTCCCGTGACACCGCAATGAACACGACAACTCTACTGGGCGGCATGTCGCCCGAACAATTCCTGGCCGAATACTGGCACAAGAAGCCGCTGCTGATCCGCGGCGCCTTGACCGATGTCGGCCCGCACGTCGATTTCTCCGTTTTGTCCGAGCTGGCGCAGCGCGACGACGCGGAGTCCAGGCTCATCGAATTCAAGCGGGGGCGCTGGCATCTGGAGCGCGGCCCGTTCCGCGCTTCCCGTTTCCGCCGGCTGGCGGAAACCGACTGGACCCTGCTGGTGCAGGGGGTGAACCACCATCTGCCGCATATCGACGAGATTCTGTGGCGCTTCAATTTCATCCCTTATGCCAGGCTGGACGATCTGATGATCAGCTATGCGCCGCCCGGCGGCACGGTGGGGCCGCACTTCGACGCCTATGACGTGTTCCTGCTGCAGGTGGGCGGGCGCAAGCGCTGGCAGATCTCGGCGCAGCACGACGACGATTTCATCGAGGATGCCCCCATCCGCGTATTGAAAGACTTCCGGGTGGAGGAGGAGTTCGTGCTGGAGCACGGCGACATGCTGTACCTGCCGCCGCACTATGCGCACCACGGCGTGGCGCTGGAGCCGGGCATGACCTATTCGATAGGTTTCCGCGCGCCGCCCGCGCAGGAGCTGGCGACCCAGTTCCTGGTCTATCTGCAGGACCGGATGTGCCTGGACGGCGTGTACGCCGACCCGAACCTGAAGCTGCAAGCCGATCCGGCGCGCATCAGCGCGGAAATGATTGAACAGGTGTCCGGCCTGCTGTCGCGCATCCGCTGGGACAAGGACACGGTATGCGACTTTCTCGGCCACTATCTGACCGAACCCAAGGCGCATGTGTTCTACGATGCGCCGGAGGAGGAACTGGACGAGGACGAGTTCGCCGAGGCGCTGGCGAGCCAGGGGCTGGCGCTGGATCGCAAGAGCCAGATCCTGTTCTGCGACGACTGCGTCTACTGCAACGGCGAGAAACTGGCGGCGGACGCCGGCGATTTCGCGCATTGGCGGCAATTCGCCAACCAGCGCAAGCTGGCGCCGGGGACATTCTCGGCCGATATGCTGGCTTCTTTGTACGATGGCTATCTGTCAGGTTATTGGCATTTGCTGACTGATGTAGCACAATAGCAACAGTTTTTGCGCTTGTATCGAATCGGCAACGCGATGGACGGCTGCATTTGGGGGGTAAACGCCCGTTTTTGTGTCCGCGCCATCCATTGCCCGGCTTAGATTGGCAATGTGGTTTTTTTAGATTTTTGCCCTCTATACAGCTATTTTTTTCGTGATACAATTTGCTCACTGATGGATTTTCAGTCGCCCGGCTTATTGTCGAGACCGTGCGATAACTGACGTCTTGTTCAACTTATCCTCAAAGGTAAAGAAAAAATGAAACAGTCGCTCCTCGTTGCTGCCCTGCTGGCCGTAGCCCTGTCCGCTTGCGGTAAGAAAGAAGCTCCGGCTGAAGCTTCCGCTCCCGCAGTTGAAGCTTCCGCTCCGGCCGCTTCCGCTCCGGCCGCTGAAGCTTCCGCTCCGGCTGCTTCCGCTCCGGCTGCTGACGCTTCCGCTCCGGCTGCTTCCGCTGCTAAGTAATTCGCGGCGAGCAACATCGAAAAAACCGGCTTCGGCCGGTTTTTTTGCGTCTGTCTTCCGGCGGCTTGTTAGCGATAGTTGTAAATTTGGTGGAAAAGCCACAGATATTGCCGCCGAATACAAAACGTTACATATTGCGGCCCGCATGGCGCGGAGTGGTTGTAATTAGGGCCTCAGCCCCATTCTGCCTGATAAACAGATGTGTCCAGCATAAAAAACAGCCCGCTATCGCGGGCTGTTGTTTTTTCGCCTGCCGGTTGTTGCGTTATTGCAGCTCGGTTTGCAGCTTGCCCAGCGCGGCTTTGACGAAGTCGTCGGACAGCGGCTTGCCCTGCTTGTCCTGAATTTGCAGCGTGGTGCTGCCGCCGGTCTGTTCCAGCAGCTTGATGCGGTATTCCTGCTCGGTCGGTTTCACCGCCTTGCCGTCGCCGCTCTTCCAGAAAGCCAGGCTGGACCAGAAGCCGCTGCCGGAGTCTTCCTTGCTGTCGGTCTCGCCCTTGGCCGGCTTCACGTAGTACAGGCCTTGCGAGCGGTCGCGGTCGGTGACGATCAGGCCGACACGGTCCAGCGCCAGGCCTACGCGGCGCCAGGCGCGGTCGAAGCCGTCGGCCAGCTGCAGTTGGCCGTCTACGATAGGGTCTTGCGGCTTGGCCGGCTTGGCCAGCGTTTGCTGAACCTGCGCCTTGGCTTTCTCTTCGGTCATGCCCAGGCGGATCATGAAGCGGCCCAGCAGCTCGGCTTCCAGATTGGGGTCGGTCGGGCGAGCCTGCCAGATGGTGTTGGTCTTGCTGTTGTCGGCGTAGACCTCTTCCATGCCGCGGTGCGAGAAGTAAACCTCGGTGCCTTGCGGCGTGTTTTCCAGGCGGATGCGGAACTTGTCGCGTTCGCCGGTGGAGTAGACGCTGCCCAGGCCGACGGTTTCCAGCAGTTTGCGCAGGCCGTCGTTGGGCAGTTTGGCGCGGTTTTCCGCCCAGTCGGTTTCCATGATGCCGACGCTCGGGTCTTCGGTTTTGATGACGAAGCCGTTTTCTTGCCAGAAGGCCTTCAGCACCGGCCACAGTTCGGCGGCCTTTTTGTCGCCGACCAGCAGCCAGCGCTGGGTGCCGGCGCGCTCCATGCGCACCTTGTCCAGTTGATTGATGGCGATCGGGGACGTGGCGGCGGCGACGGCGGGATCGGCGCTGGCGGTCGTGACGCCGCCGGGCAGGTTGTACTTGTTCTGGATCTGCGGGGTGGTCAGATCCGGCGGCACCTCCAGGCTGTTAGCCGTGGCTTTTGGGGCGTCGGACTGATAATCCAGAGGCTTGCTAAGCGGTTGCGGGGTGCTGCAAGCGGCCATCATGCCAGTTGCCAACAGAATCGCGACGGACGCGCTGTGTTTCATGCGGACTCCCATCGTGCAGGGGATGATCAAAGGATTTCTGCTTGTTTCAGGGCCGCTTCGACGGCTGCCTCGGCAGCTTGGCTGAGCGGGGTGAGCGGCAGGCGGATGCCTTCGCGGATGTGTTGCATCCGGACGAGGGCCCACTTGGCCGGGATAGGGTTGGGTTCGATGAACAGCTGCTTGTGCAGGCCTTGCAGCTTGTCGTTGATCGCGCGGGCCTGACGCGCGTCGCCGGAGGTGGCGGCCACGCATAGCGCGCTCATTTGCTTGGGCGCGATATTGGCGGTGACCGAGATCACGCCATGGCCGCCGCACAGCATGAACGCCATGCCGGTGGCGTCGTCGCCGGAGTACAGCGCGAAATCCTTCGGCGCGCGCAGCGCCAGGTCGCAGGCGCGGCCGATGTCGCCGGTGGCGTCCTTCAGGCCGACGATGTTCGGGTGCTCGGCCAGGCGCAGCGCGGTGTCGTTGCTCATGTCGGCGACGGTGCGGCCGGGGACATTATAAAGGATGACCGGCAGCGGGCTCGCGTCGGCGATGGCCTTGAAGTGCTGGTAGATGCCTTCCTGGGTGGGCTTGTTGTAGTAGGGCACCACCGACAGCACCATGTCGGCGCCGGCGTCGGCCGAGCGCTGTCCCAGTTCGATGGCTTCGGCGGTGGCGTTGCCGCCGGCTCCGGCGATGACCTTGACGCGTCCGGCGGCGTATTTGACTACGGCGGCGACCACTTCGATGTGTTCTTCCACAGACAACGTGGCCGATTCGCCGGTGGTGCCGACGGCGACGATGCCGGCAGTGCCGTTTTCGATGTGGAACTCAACCAATCGTTGCAACGCTGCGAAGTCCACCGCGCCATCCTGCGACATCGGTGTGACCAGAGCTACCAAGCTGCCGGTAAGCATAGTTCTGCCTATCTGGGATAAGGATTTACAAGGTTTACGATTGTAGCGGAATTCGTCTGGCTGGCAAAAGTTCGTGGCGAAGCGGCGGCGGGGGCTTCGGGAATGCCGGGCGATTGTGCTAGAATCCTACGTTTTTCCGATACTTACGGCGAGCTGGCTGAAGGATCCCACAGCGTGATTACCACAAGCAACATTACCATGCAGTTTGGCGTGAAACCCTTGTTCGAGAAGGTTTCCGTCAAATTCGGCGAAGGCAACCGTTACGGCCTGATCGGCGCCAACGGTTCCGGCAAATCCACTTTCATGAAGATTCTGGGCGGCGACCTGGAACAGACCGCCGGCGAAGTGGCCATCGAAAACGGCCTGCGCCTCGGCAAACTGCGCCAGGACCAGTTCGGCTACGAAGATCAGCGCGTGATCGACGTGGTGATGATGGGCCATACCGAGATGTGGGCGGCGATGAGCGAACGCGACGCCATCTACGCCAATCTGGAAGCCACCGAAGACGATTACATGCACGCGGCCGAACTGGAAGCCAAGTTCGCCGAGTACGACGGCTACACCGCCGAGGCGCGCGCCGGCGAGCTCCTGATGGGCGTCGGCATTCCGGTGGAGCAGCATTTCGGCCCGATGAGCGAAGTGGCCCCGGGCTGGAAGCTGCGGGTGCTGCTGGCGCAGGCGCTGTTCTCCAATCCGGACATCCTGTTGCTGGACGAACCGACCAACAACCTGGACATCAACACCATCCGCTGGCTGGAGCATGTGCTGAACGAGCGCAACTCCACCATGATCATCATTTCGCACGACCGCCACTTCCTGAACTCGGTGTGCACCCACATGGCGGACCTGGACTACAACACCATCCGCATCTACCCGGGCAACTACGACGACTACATGATCGCGTCGGCTCAGGCGCGCGAGCGCCAGCTGTCGTCCAACAGCAAGGCCAAGGAGCGGATCCAGGAGCTGCAGGAGTTTGTGGCCCGCTTCTCCGCCAACAAGTCCAAGGCCCGCCAGGCAACCAGCCGTCTGAAGCAGGTGGACAAGCTGAAGTCCGAGATGGTGGAAGTGAAGCCATCCAGCCGCCAGAACCCGTTCATCCGCTTCGAAATGGACGACAAGTTCAAGCTGCACCGTCAGGCGGTGGAGGTGGAGAGCCTGAACAAGGCTTATGAGAACAAGGTGCTCTTCAAGGATTTGAACCTGATTCTGGAAGCCGGCGCGCGCCTGGCCGTCATCGGGCCGAACGGCGCCGGCAAGACCTCGCTGGTCAAGCTGTTGGCCGGCGCCTTCGAAGCCAAGTTCGCCGAAGGCCTGAGCGCCGACTACGGCAGCATCAAGTGGGCGGAAAAGGCGCAGATCGGCTACTTCGCCCAGGACCATGAAGCCGATTTCGACTCCGACATGACGCTGACCGAGTGGATGCGCGAGTGGGGCCAGGAAGGCGACGACGAGCAGGTGATCCGCGGCACGCTGGGCCGGCTCTTGTTCGGCGGCGACGAAGTGGGCAAGGCGGTGCGCGTGCTGTCGGGCGGCGAGAAGGGCCGCATGCTGTACGGCAAGCTGATCCTGCAGAAGCCGAACGTGATGATCATGGACGAGCCGACCAACCACATGGACATGGAGTCGATCGAATCCCTGAACATGGCGCTGGAAAAGTACAAGGGCACGCTGATCTTCGTTTCGCACGACCGCCAGTTCGTCAGCAGCCTGGCCACCCATGTGCTGGAGCTGGACGGCAAGGGCGGCTACGACTACTACACCGGCAATTACGAAGATTACCTGGCCAGCAAGGGTCTGGAGTAAATTTGGATACGGTCTGTCACAGGCCGTAGCTTTACCGGCGGGAGGGCGTGCGCTATATTGCGGTGCACAAACTCCCGCTTTTTCATGGGCGCCGTCCCCGGCGCGACAACAATAATCAGGGACCCGGCCAGGAAGGCCGATGCTGGAGACATCACGTGCTCATCCGTCCTGGTGACCTGGTGAGATCTGCAAAGTGAAAGAAGGGAATACCATGCGTTTAAAAGGGAAAGTGTCCATCATCACCGGTTCGGCCAGCGGCATCGGCAAGGCCACCGCCGAGAAATTCGTCAAGGAAGGCGCCATCGTCGCGGTGTGCGACCTGAACCCGGACGCGGTCAAGACCGTCGTCGATGAACTGAAGGCGCTGGGCGGCGAGGCCTACGGCTATCGGGTGGATGTGACCGACAAGGCCCAGATCGCCGACATGGTGGCCGACTTGAAAACCCGCTGCGGCCGCATCGACGTACTGGTCAACAACGCCGGCATCGTCCAGGACGCGCAGTTGATCAAGATGAGCGAAGACCAGTTCGACAAGGTGATCGACATCAACCTGAAGGGCGTCTACAACTGTGCCCGCGCCGTGGTGGACACCATGGTGGAGCAGGGCGGCGGCGTGATTCTGAACGCCTCGTCGGTGGTGGGCGTCTACGGCAACTTCGGCCAAACCAACTACGCTGCGGCCAAGTTCGGCGTGATCGGCTTCGTCAAGACCTGGGCCAAGGAGCTGGGCAAGAAGGGCATCCGCGCCAACGCGGTGTGCCCGGGCTTCGTCGCCACCCCCATTCTGAAGGCGATGCCGGAGAAGGTGCTGCAGGCTATGGAAGACAAGGTGCCGATGCGCCGCATGGCCGATCCGGCGGAGATCGCCAACGTTTACGCCTTCCTGGCGTCGGACGAGGCCAGCTACATCAACGGCGCCGCGATCGAGGTGACAGGCGGCCTGACGCTGTAAGCGCCCGGTCCGTCCATGAAAAACGCCCCGGCTTGCCGGGGCGTTGTCGTTGGCGGCGCGGATGCGGCTAGTCGTCCAGCTCGCCCTCGTGGGCCAGCAGCGCGGAATCCACCTCGCGGCGGTGCAGGTGCGGCGCGAACAGCTCGACGAAAGTGTAGGCGAAACCGCGCAGATAGGCGTCCTTGCGGATGCCGATCTTGGTGGTCGACGGCTCGAACAGGTGGCCGGCGTCGATCGCCACCAGGTTCTGGTCGCGTTCCGGCTCGAAGGCCATACTGGCGATGATGCCGATGCCGAGGCCGAGCGAGACGTAGGTCTTGATCACGTCGGTGTCGATGGCGGTCAGCACCACATTGGGCGTCAGGCCCTGGTCGGCGAACGATTTGTTGATCTTGGAGCGGCCGGCGAAGGCGAAATCGTAGGTGACGATCGGGTAGTCGGCGATGTCGGCCAGCGTCATCTTGCGGTCCAGCTGGCTGAGCGGGTGGCCGCGCGGCACTACCACCGAGCGGTTCCACTCATAACAGGGCAGCATCGCCAGTTCCTTGTACAGCGAGATGCCCTCGGTGGCGATGGCGAGGTCGGCTTCGCCGGACACCACCATTTCGCAGATCTGCGTCGGGCTGCCCTGTTTCAGCGACAGCCGCACCTTGGGATAGCGGCGCACGAATTCGGCGATGGCCTGCGGCAGCGCGTAGCGCGCCTGGGTGTGGGTGGTGGCGATGGTCAGCGCGCCTTCCGACTCGCGGGAGAATTCGTCGCCGACCCGCTTGAGATTTTGCGCTTCGCGCAGGATGCGCTCGGAAATGCGCAGCACTTCCTTGCCCGGCTCGGACACCGACACCACCCGCTTGCCGTTGCGGATGAACACCTGGATGCCCAGCTCGTCCTCCAGCAGGCGGATCTGCTTGGATATGCCGGGCTGCGAGGTGTGCAGCTTCTCAGCGGCTTCGGAAACGTTCAGCCCCTGCTTGGCCACTTCCACCAGGTAGCGAAGTTGTTGTAGCTTCATTTTGTCGGCCTGCCCTCTATAAAACCTGTAGTAATTAAATACTAACACAATATTCTTTTAGGTTTATAAGCGCTTTGGTTAGGATACCCTCGAACCATCCCCGGAGCGCTCGATGAGCCTGGAGTCCAAACTCGCCGCCACCACGGCCCTGCTGAAAACCATAGCCCAAGCGCATCCCGACGCGGCGCTCGCCAACAGCTACGGCGCCGAAGACATGGTGCTGACCGACCTGATCGCCAGCCTGGGCCTGCCGCTGCAGAGCTTCAGCCTGGATACCGGCCGGCTGCCGGCGGAAACCTACGCGTTGATGCAGCAGGTGGCTGAACGCTACCCCGGGCACCCGGTCAGGGTCTATTTCCCCGACACCGCCGCCACCGAGCAATACGTCAACCTGCACGGCATCAATGGTTTCTACCAAAGCGTCGATCTGCGCAAGTCCTGTTGCCAGGTGCGCAAGATCGAGCCGCTCAGGCGCGCGCTGGCGGGCCGCTCGGCCTGGATCACCGGCCTGCGGCGCGAACAGTCCCCGACCCGGCAGGATCTGGCCAGCCAGGAATACGACGCCGACAACGGCTTGCAGAAATTCAGCCCGCTGCTGGACTGGACCGAGGCCGAGGTATGGCAGTACCTGCGCGAACGCCAGGTGCCGTACAACGCGCTGCACGACCGCCATTACCCGTCGATAGGCTGCGCGCCCTGTACCCGCGCCATCAGCGTCGGCGAGGATATCCGCGCCGGCCGCTGGTGGTGGGAAAACCCGGAAACCAAGGAATGCGGGCTGCATGTGAAAGCCAGCCCGCTGCAACGCCCCGTCTGATCCTGCCGGCCCGCAGCCGTCGGCATTCCCGCTGGAATCCAAACATGTATCGATATGACGAAGTAGACCATCGCCTGGTGAAGGAACGCGTCGCCCAGTTCCGCGACCAGACCCGCCGTTTCCTGGCAGGCGAGCTGTCCGAAGACGAATTCCGGCCGCTGCGGCTGATGAATGGCCTCTATATCCAGCGCCACGCGCCGATGTTGCGGGTGGCCATTCCCTACGGCCATCTGCGCAGCGAGCAGCTGCGCAAGCTGGCCGACATCGCCCGCCGCTACGACAAGGGCTACGGCCACCTCACCACCCGGCAGAACATCCAGTTCAACTGGCCGGTGCTCTCCAGCGTGCCGGACATCCTGGAAGAACTGTCGACAGTGGAGATGCACGCGATCCAGACTTCCGGCAACTGCGTGCGCAACACCACCACCGACGCCTTCGCCGGCGTGGCGGCCGACCAGCTGTTCGACCCGCGCCCCTACTGCGAGATCATCCGCCAGTGGAGCACCATGCACCCGGAGTTCAGCTTCCTGCCGCGCAAGTTCAAGATCGCGGTATCGGGCAGCGAGGAAGACCGCGCCGCCACCATGGTCCACGACATCGGCCTGCATGTCAGCCGCAACGAAGCCGGCGAAGTGGGCTTCCGCGTGATGGTGGGCGGCGGCCTGGGCCGCACGCCCATGGTGGGCGAGGTGGTGCGCGAATTCCTGCCGCGCCAGCATCTCTTGACCTATCTGGACGCGGTGCTGCGGGTGTACAACCGCTTCGGCCGCCGCGACAACAAATACAAGGCGCGCATCAAGATCCTGGTCAAGGCGATGACGCGCGAAGGCTTCGCCGCCAAGGTCGAGGACGAATGGCTGCACCTGAAGGACGGCCCGTCCACCTTGCGCGATGAGGACGTCGCCCATTACGCCAGCTTCTTCGTCGATCCGGACTACCAGCCGCTGGCGGACATGCCGGAAGCGCTGCGATCGGCGCTGGCCGAAGACAAGGCTTTCGCCCGCTGGTATGAGCGCAATACCCGGCCCCACCGCCAGACGGGCTACCGCTCGGTGATCCTGTCGCTGAAGGAAACCGGCGCGCCGCCCGGAGACATCACCGACGCGCAGATGGACGCCGCCGCCGACTGGGCCGACCGCTTCGGCTTCGGCGAATTGCGGGTGGCGCACGAGCAGAACCTGGTGTTGCCGGACGTGGCGCAGAAGGATCTGCACGCCTTGTGGCTGGAGGCGCGCCAGGCGCGGATGGCCACGCCCAATATCGGCCTCTTGACCGACATCATCAGCTGCCCCGGCGGCGACTTCTGCTCGCTGGCCAATGCCCGTTCCATCCCGGTGGCCAACGCCATCCAGCAGACCTTCGACGACCTGGACTACCTGTACGACCTGGGCGACATCGCCTGCAACTTCTCCGGCTGCATGAATGCCTGCGGCCACCACCATATCGGCAATATCGGCATTCTCGGCGTCGACAAGAACGGCGAGGAGTGGTACCAGATCACGCTGGGCGGCAGCCAGGGGCGGGATACCACCATAGGCAAGGTGATCGGCCCCTCGTTCGCCCAGGCCGATGTGCCGCGCGCGTTCTCGAAAATCATGCAGGTCTACCTGGAGCGCCGCCAGGCGGGCGAGCCCTTTATCGATACGCTGCGCCGCGTCGGCGTGGAGCCTTTCAAGGAGAGGGTGTATGCCCCAGTACATTAAGGATGGACGCATCCGCGCGGACGGCTGGACGCGCTTGCTGCCGGACGAGCAGGGCGCCTTGCCGGCATCTCCCGCCGATAGCGACGTGATCGTCCCGCTGGCCGCTTGGCTGGCGGATGCCGGCAAATGGCAGGCGCGCGGCGGCCGGGTCGGGGTGTGCCTGGCGCCGGACGACGATCCGGCGCTGCTGGAGCCGTACCTGGCCGACCTTGTCCTGATTGCCATTGACTTTCCGGCATTCACCGACGGCCGTGGATACAGCCTCGCCAGGCTGCTGCGCGAACGCTATGATTATGCCGGCGAGCTGAGAGCGGTGGGCGATGTGTGGGCGGATTTGATCCGACCCTTGTGGCAGGTGGGGTTCGATGCTTTCCAGATCAAGGATGGCAAAGCGCTGGGGGATGGTGATTATTACAATACTTTCAGCGATAGCTATCAAGTAACATATCGACAGCCATTGCCACTGTTTCGCAGACGCGTCACATAACAGTAATGTGTCGCATAGGGGAGACAGGTTGCGCAAATCATTAGCGAAATGTGATGTATTTATGCAACGCTATAATGACTTTGCGCCGTGCCCCGTGTTGACATGGTGTTGCTGCATTCCTATAGTGCGGGTTAACTGCATTAACACAGCATGTAGCCATCTCTGATGTTTGCAGTCAACTTGTTCGCGTGGTCTTTGCGTCAGCCCGCATTGCTACCCATTTTATAGATTAAAGAGGGAATAACATGACTAAACAGCTGAAACTGAGCGCACTGGTTGCCGCCCTGTTGGTTTCTGCTAGCGCTTTTGCTGCTAAACCGGGTTACGCCGTAGACCAATCCACCGACGCAGTGACCCGCAACAGCTACGGCGAATGCTGGAAGACCACCTACTTCGACAAGGCCAAGGACGGCCTGGTTGAGTGCGGCGATCGCGAAGCGGCCAAGCCGGTAGTCGTAAAAGAAGCGCCGAAGCCGGTTATGGTTTCCGTGAAGGAAAAAGTTACCCTGTCCGCCAAGGTTCTGTTCGACTTCAACAAGAACACCCTGCGTCCGGACGCCAAGAACGAACTGGACCCGCTGGTCGCCAAGCTGAAGGCTCACGCCGGCCAAGGCCACCTGAACGGTGTTGAAATCGACGGTTACACCGACTTCATGGGTTCCGACAAGCTGAACAACGCTCTGTCCCAGAAGCGCGCTGACGCTGTCAAGGCTTACTTCGAGAACGCTGGCGTTCCGGCCGAGAAGATCACTGCCGTAGGCAAGGGCAAGGCTGAAGCCAAGATGACCGAAGAGTGCAAGGCCAAGTTCCCGCGCTACGTGAAGAACAAGAAGCAAAACGCCGAGATCAAGGCTTGCATCGAGTCTGATCGTCGCGTAGAAGTTGTGATCGACGCGGTTAAAGAATCCGTAGTCGAAAAGCCGGCTAACTAATCGTTCCGGTTTGAATCAAAAAAAACCCCGTGCTTCGCGCGGGGTTTTTTGTTTTTTTGCGCAGCCGATAACGGCTGGACGCTATTGACCGCTGGCGGATACAATCGAAGGTTTCAGGATGTATGTAAAGACCGCCAATGCAGGTATTTCTGGGAGATCCGCGTCGCTTCGCCCTGCCGGGCTGCGCCTTGACCATCGGCAACTTCGATGGCGTGCACCAGGGGCACCGACGCATGCTGGAACGGTTGCGCCTTGAGGCGCGCGCGCGCGGCATGCCGACCGCCTTGCTGACTTTCGAGCCGCACCCGCGCGAGTTCTTCAGCCGCGGCAACCCGCCGGCGCGCCTGTCGACGCTGCGCGACAAGTTCGTGATGCTGGAGGAGTTGGGCCTGGTCGACTATGTGTTCGTCTACCGCTTCAACCACAGCTTCTCGAATATGCCGGCCGGCGAATTTGTCGACAAAGTGCTGGTTGAGGAGCTGAAAACCCGTTACCTGCTGATCGGCGATGATTTCCAGTTTGGCTTTGCCCGCAAGGGGAATTTCGACTTGCTGGCGTCCTGTCCGCATTTCGCCACCGAAGCGATGCCGTCGGTGCTGGTGCAGGGCGAGCGCGCTTCCAGCACCCTGGTGCGGGAGAGGCTGGCCGCCGGCGACCTGGATTCCGCGACTTCGCTGCTGGGCAGCTGCTACCGGATATCGGGCAAGGTGATGCATGGCAAGAAACTGGGGCGTACCATAGGCTTTCCGACCGCGAACATCCATCTGCCGCACCTGAAGCCGGCATTGCAGGGGGTATTCGTGGTGGAGGCGGATACGCCGTTCGGCCGCCTGGGCGGCGTGGCCAGCCTGGGGCTGAACCCCACGGTCAGCGACACGCCTGACTACAAGCTGGAAGTGCACCTGTTCGATTTTGCCGGCGACCTCTACGGCAAGCGTCTGACCGTACGATTCCTGAAGAAGCTGCGCGATGAAGCGCGCTATGATGATTTGGCGACACTGGTGGCGCAGATAGAGCGCGACGCGGCCAGTGCCAAGACCTATTTGACAAGTTTGCAGCGAGAGCAGGCATGAGCATCGATTATCGTAAAACCGTAAACCTGCTGGATACACCCTTCGCCATGCGCGGGGATCTGGCCAAACGCGAACCGGCCTGGGTCAAGCGCTGGCAGGAAGAGAAGCGCTATGAAAAGCTGCGCAAGCTGTCCGCCGGCCGTCCCAAGTTCATCCTGCATGACGGCCCGCCGTACGCCAACAACGACATCCACCTGGGCCACGCGGTCAACAAGGTGCTGAAGGACATCATCGTCCGCTCCAAGACGCTGGCCGGTTTCGACGCGCCTTACGTGCCGGGCTGGGACTGCCACGGCCTGCCGATCGAGCTGATGGTGGAAAAGCTGCACGGCAAGGACATTCCAGCCGCCAAGTTCCGCGAGCTGTGCCGCGAATACGCCAAGGAGCAGGTGGCGCGCCAGAAGAAGGGCTTCATCCGCCTGGGCGTGCTGGGCGACTGGGACAATCCCTATCTGACCATGGACTTCAAGACCGAGGCCGACATCGTCCGCACCCTCGGCAAGATCCATGAAAACGGCTACCTGACCAAGGGCGAGAAGCCGGTGCACTGGTGCATCGAGTGCGGCTCGTCGCTGGCCGAAGCCGAAGTGGAATACGAAGACAAGGTGTCGCCGGCGATCGACGTCGGCTTCAAGGTAGTCGACGCCGACAAGGCCGGCGCCGCTTTCGGCGCCGACGCCAATGGCGCGATGGCGGTGATCTGGACCACCACGCCGTGGACGCTGCCGGCCAACCAGGCGGTCGCCGCCGGCGCCAATCTGGATTACCAGCTGGTGGACACGCCCAGGGGCAAGCTGATTCTGGGCAAGGATCTGGTCGAGTCGGCGATGAAGCGCTACGGCGTGGACGAGTACCGCGTGCTGGGCGAAGCCAAGGGCGAGGCGCTGGAGCTGATCCAGCTGCAGCACCCGTTCTATGCCCGCCAGGTGCCGGTGATCCTGGGCGATCACGTCACCACCGACGCCGGCACCGGCCTGGTGCACACCGCGCCGGCCCACGGCCTGGAAGACTTCCAGGCCGGTCTGCAGTACAAGCTGCCGATCGCCAATCCGGTGGCCGACGACGGCCGCTACAAGAGCACCACCGAAATCTTCGCCGGCATGCTGGTATGGGACGCCAATCCGCGCGTGATCGAAACGCTGGAATCGCACGGCGCGCTGGTGCACAAGGCCAAGCTGGAGCACAGCTACCCGCATTGCTGGCGCCACAAGACGCCTATCATCTTCCGCGCCACGCCGCAGTGGTTCATCAGCATGGACCGCCAGGCCAATGGCGGCGAGACGCTGCGCGAAGTCAGCCAGCGCGCGGTGGACGCCACCGAATTCTTCCCGTCCTGGGGCCGCGCCCGCCTGGACGCGATGATCAAGAACAGCCCCGACTGGTGCGTATCGCGCCAGCGCAACTGGGGCGTGCCGATGACCTTCTTCATCCACAAGGAATCGGGCGAGCTGCATCCGCGCTCCGCCCAGCTGCTGGAAGAAGTGGCGCTGCGCATCGAGCAGCAGGGCATCGAAGCCTGGTTCAGCCTGGACGCCAAGGAATTGCTGGGCGACGAGGCCGAGCAATACCGCAAGCTGACCGACACGCTGGACGTGTGGTTCGACTCCGGCGCCACCCACTTCGCGGTGCTGAAGCAGCGCCCGGAGCTGGCCTGGCCGGCCGACCTGTACCTGGAAGGCTCCGACCAGCACCGCGGCTGGTTCCAGTCGTCGCTGAAGACCGGCTGCGCCACCATCGGCCGCGCGCCGTACAAGCAGCTGTTGACCCACGGCTTCACTGTCGATGACAAGGGCTACAAGATGTCCAAGTCCAAGGGCAACGGCATCGCGCCCGAGGAAATATGCGGCACGCTGGGCGCGGACATCCTGCGCTTGTGGGTGGCCAGCGCCGACTACTCCGGCGACATGTCGCTGTCGCAGGAAATCCTGAAGCGCACCACCGAAAGCTACCGCCGCCTGCGCAACACCATCCGCTTCCTGCTGGCCAATCTGTCCGATTTCAGCCCGCTGGAGAACACGGTGCCGCTGGCGGACATGGTGGAACTCGACCAGTACGCGCTGCTGCGCGCCCGCGAGGTGCAGGAAAAAGTGGTGGGCGAGCTGTACTCCCGCTACGCCTTCCACCACGTGGTGCAGGACGTGGTCGGCTACTGTTCGGAAGACCTGGGCGCATTCTACCTGGACGTGATCAAGGACCGCCTGTACACCACCCAGGCCGACAGCCACGCCCGCCGCAGCGCGCAGACCGCCTTGTATCACATCACCCGCAGCCTGTTGCTGATGGTGGCGCCCATACTGTGCTTCACCGCCGACGAGGCGTGGAACGTGCTGGTGGACAGCGAGGAAGAATCGACGCTGTACCACATCTGGCATGAGTTCCCGAGCCAGGCGCCGGAGCGCGAACAGGCGCTGGCCGGCAAGTGGCAGGCCATCCGCGAGCTGCGCGCGCAGGTCAACAAGCAAATCGAAGAACTGCGCAGCGCCGACAAGCTGGGCTCCTCGCTGCAGGCCGAAATCGAGATCGACGCGCCGGTCGCGCAGGCGCAGCAGTTGCTGAGCCTGGGCGACGAGCTGAAGTTCGTGCTGATCGTCTCCAAGGCCAGCGTCAAGGAGGCGACGGAAGTCGCGGTGCGAGTTCACGCCTCGACGCACGACAAGTGCGAGCGTTGCTGGCACTACCGCGCCGACGTGGGCCGCCAGGCTGGCCACGGCGCGGTCTGCGGCCGCTGCGTCGACAATCTGGACGGCCAGGGCGAGCATCGCCGCCACGCCTGACCGTCTGACGCGGGGCCGCCATGGCGGCCCCGCCAGCCCATGGAAACTGATTGATGGATTCTGCAATGACTATGCCTGGGGCCCGCCGCTGGTCCAAATGGTTCGTGCTGGCGGCGCTGGTCATCGTGCTCGACCAGTTCAGCAAGCTTTATTTCAACGGCCATTTCCAGTACGGCGAAGTCCGCTCGGTAGTGGAAGGCTTTTTCAGCTTCACGCTGGTTTACAATCCGGGCGCGGCCTTCAGCTTCCTGCACGATGCCGGCGGCTGGCAGAAGTATCTGTTCACCGTGCTCGCGTTCGCGGTGTCGGGCTGGCTGGGCTGGAATATCGTCAAGGGCCGCTTCTCCGGCCTGATGAACCTGGCCGCCGCCTTCATCATCGGCGGGGCGCTGGGCAATGTGATCGACCGTCTGGCCTATGGCCATGTGATCGATTTCATCATGGTCCACTACTACAACCAGTGGTACTACCCGGCGTTCAATCTGGCGGACTCCTTCATCTGCGTCGGCGCCGCCTTGATGGTGCTGGACAGCTTTAAAAAACCGTCGCGCTGAGCGCGATGGCGGGAAACATCGCGATGGCCCGCGGGCGGGCCATGCGCGGCTACGCCGGCAACGCTTTCGCGCGGCCGGATCGAGGAAATACGGATGACGAAGACCATCATGCTCGCCAATCCGCGCGGCTTCTGCGCTGGCGTTGACCGAGCCATCGCCATCGTCGAGCGCGCCATCGAGCTGTACGGCGCGCCCATCTACGTGCGCCACGAAGTGGTGCACAACCGTTTCGTGGTGGATGACCTGCGCGGCAAGGGCGCGGTGTTCATCGAGGAGTTGAAGGACGTGCCGGCAGGCAGCACCTTGATCTATTCCGCGCACGGCGTGCCGCTGTCGGTGCGCGCCGAGGCCGAGGCGCTGGGGCTGCAGGTGTTCGACGCCACCTGTCCGCTGGTGACCAAGGTGCACGTGGAAGTGAAGCGCATGCACAAGGCCGGCATGGAAATCATCATGATAGGCCACGCCGGCCATCCGGAGGTGGAGGGCACCATGGGCCAGGTGGATGGCGGCATGTACCTGGTGCAGACCGTCGCCGATGTCGCCACGCTCCAGGTGGCGCGGCCGGACGCGCTGTCCTATGTCAGCCAGACTACCTTGTCGGTGGATGAGACCCGCGACATCATCGAAGCGCTGAAAGCCCGCTTCCCGGCGATACACAGTCCGAAGAAGGACGATATCTGCTACGCCACGCAAAACCGCCAGGATGCGGTCAAGCAGCTGGCGGAGGACTGCGACATCGTGATCGTGGTGGGCTCGCCCAACAGCTCCAACTCCAACCGCTTGCGCGAAGTGGCGGCGTTGAAGGGCGTGGACGCCTATATGGTGGACAATGCCAGCCTGCTGGAGCCGCAATGGTTTGTCGGCAAGCAGCGGGTGGGCCTCACCGCCGGGGCCAGCGCGCCGGAAGTGCTGGTGCAGGCGGTGATAGACCGCATCAAGACTTTCGGCATCGGCCAGGTTGCCGAATTGCCCGGCGTAGAGGAGAGCACGGTGTTCGCTCTGCCGCCGGCGCTGCGGCAAGCTTGATGGCGCTTTGGCGCGGCCGACAAGAAAAAAGCCTGCGATGGTCGCAGGCTTTTTTTGTCGGGGATGGTGCCTGGCATTTACATTCGGCGCGGGCTTGAATAGCATGTTTGCATAAAACGTCAGCCTGCGGCTTGGCTACCGCGCCAGGGCAGGCTCCCGCCGATGACTCAACCATGGATAAAGCCGCGATGAACCTTGCCAAACTGATGCCCTTGCTATCTTGCGCCCTGTTGCTGGCCGCTTGCGCCACAACGCCCGGCGCCAGCGCCGTGGCAGGCGATGACTCCGGGCGCGAAGAGCCGAAGTATCTCACCGGCAGCAATATTCCGCACCGCGGCGGGAAGACCGAGGTGTTGACGGACCAGGCGATGCAGGACTTGGCCGACCAGATTCATCGCGGCAGCCCGGTTACCTCGTTCGGCAAGCCCTGAGGCTGGGAAGGACGCAAGCGCGTCCCGCTGCTGATTGCTGCGCTCAGAAAGGCAGTTCCGGCTGCGCCCCCTGCGGATGCTCGATGCGGGCCTCGGTGCTGCCCTCGGCCAGCCGCAATGTCACTTTCTCGTGGTTGAGCAGCTCGGACGGATGCTTCACCGCCTTGCCGTCGCGCTTTTGCACGATGGCGTAGCCGCGCGCCAGCACCGCCTCCGGGTTGAGGGCGGTCAGCGTGGCGGACAGCTGCGCCAGCTGCTGGCGGCGGTTGTCCAGCAGCCTGTCGCGCGCGCGCTGCAGCCGGTCTTGCCGTTGCCGCAGCGATTGCGACAGGGCGCCGAAATCGGGCTGATGGCGGGCCATGCGGCTGCCAGCCAGCTGCAGCCGCCAGCGGCCTTGTTCGAAGGCGGCGTCGACGCGCCGGCGCAGCCCTTGCGACAGCGCAGCCAGCCGTTCGCGCCGCGCCTGCAGCTTGGCGCCCGGATGCAGCAGGCGGCGGCCCAGAAAGTCCAGTTGCTGGGTCTTGTCCATCAGCAGCCGGCTCAGCGCGCGCTCCAGTCCGCGGCGGGTCTGTTCCAGCTGCATGGCCAGGTGCTCGCGGTTGGGCGACACTAGTTCCGCGGCGGCGGTGGGGGTCGGCGCGCGGCGGTCGGCGACGAAGTCGCAGATGGTGAAATCGGTTTCATGGCCGACGCCGCTGACGGTGGGAATCGGGCAAGCGGCCACGGCGCGGGCGACGACTTCCTCGTTGAACGACCACAAGTCCTCTATGCTGCCGCCGCCGCGGCAGACGATCAGCACCTCCACCTCGCGCCGTTCTCCCGCGGTCTGGATGGCCTTGGCGATTTGCTGCGCCGATCCTTCGCCCTGCACCTGGGCCGGGTAGAGGATCAGCGGAATGCCGGGCATGCGGCGGCGCAGCGTGCTGACCACGTCGCGCAGCGCGGCGGCTGCCGGCGAGGTGACGATGCCGATGGCGGCGGGGTGGGCGGGCAGCTCGCGCTTGCGGCCGTTATCGAACAGCCCTTCCGCTTGCAGTTTGGCCTTCAGCCGCTCGAAGGCTTCGAATAGCCGCCCCAGGCCAGCCGAGCGCATCTCGCCGACATTGATCTGAAAATCGCCGCGCGCCTCGTACAGCGTCACCTGGCCGCGCAGCTCCACCTGCATGCCTTCGCGGGGACGGAAAGGCAGCGCCGACACCTTGTGGCGGAACATCACGCAACGCACCTGCGCGCCGCCGTCCTTCAGCGAGAAGTAGGCGTGGCCGGAAGCGGCCAGCGTCAGATTGGAGATTTCTCCGCCTATCCATACCGGCGGAATGCCGGCTTCCAGCAAGTCGCGCGCCATGCGGTTGAGAGAGGAGACGCTGATCACATCCTGGCTGCGATCAAAAAAATTCTGTCTTGTCAAGTGATCCACAATGGCTCGCTGGAGTAATTATTCAATGTCCACCTCGGGGGCAACGCTTGCGTAGTGTTTGATATCGGAGTTAAAACATAATCGAATCAATGGCTTGCAAAAATCAATCCCCGAGTGAAAAAATCGCCGCAAGCCTGTGCCGACGGGCATCCGCGCCAGCTATGCACCGGCTTATCAACAAAGTTATCCACAGCTCGGGGCGGAAACGAGGGGCGTTGCCCGAGGGGCCTGCATCCGCTTGGCGCGGCGGCGTGGTATTGCCAATGGCATGATGTTTTTCCGCCGCAGGCTCGAGTAAACGCTTGCTATTTGCGCAGCAGCAAACCGGCTTTCGGGCGCTGACTGGTATGCAACAGGTTGTCGCGCGGCGGCGGCGGGCCAGTGCGACATGATACCAAGAGCCAGGGCGCTTGGCAGCGCATCATCCCGTTCATGGGTGAGGGAGGACGGATTCATGCAAAGCGACTGGTTGCAGTGCTGTCAGGGCGATATCACCGCGCAGCAGGTGGACGCCATCGTCAATGCCGCCAACAGCAGCCTGCTGGGCGGCGGCGGCGTGGACGGCGCCATCCATCGCGCCGCCGGACCAGGCTTGCTGGCCGAGTGCCGCGGCTTGGGCGGTTGTCCGACCGGCGAGGCGCGCTTGACCCAAGGCTATCTGCTGCCGGCGCGTTATGTGATCCATACCGTCGGTCCGGTTTGGCGGGGAGGCGCTTGCGGCGAGGCGGCCCTGCTGGCCGCCTGCTACCGCAGCTGCCTGGCGTTGGCGGAGCAGCAGGGCATAGCCAGCATCGCGTTTCCAGCTATCAGCTGCGGCGCTTACGGCTATCCGCTCGACCATGCCTGCAGGGTGGCGGCTGCGGCGCTGCGCGACTGGCTGCGGCGCGGGCCGCATAGCCTGCGCCTGGTGCGGCTGGTGGCGTTCGACGCGCGGGCGCTGGCCGCCTATCGGCGGGCGCTCAGCTGACTTGGTCGCGGGCGGGGCGCGGCAGCTGGCCGCCGCAGTGCTTGCAGAAGCGGGCGTCCCAGTCATGGCCCTCGCTGAAGCAATGCGGGCACAGCCGGGTGGCCGACTGGTTGTCGGCGTTGGCGGCGGGCTTGCTGCGGGCGATTTCGGCGGTGACGATGCCGGTGGGCACCGCGATGATGCCGTAGCCGGTGATCATCACCAGGCTGGCCAGCGCCTGGCCCAGCGGCGTTTTGGGCGTGATGTCGCCGAAGCCCACCGTGGTCAGGGTGACGATGGCCCAGTAGATGCTGATCGGGATGCTGGTGAAGCCGTGCTCCGGCCCCTCGATCACGTACATCAGCGTGCCCAGGATGATCACCAGCAAGATGACGGTGGCGAGGAACACCGTGATCTTGCGCCGGCTGGCGGCCAGTGCGCGCCGCAGCTCCAGCGCCTCGCTCAGGTGGCGGCTGAGTTTGAGTATGCGGAACATCCTGAGCAGGCGCAGTATGCGCACGTCGGCCAGGAAGCGGCTTTCCGGGATGAACAGGCCCAGGTACAGCGGCAGGATGGACAAGAGGTCGATCACGCCGAAAAAGCTTTTCACGTAGCGCAGCGGCTTGTGCACGCAGATCAGCCGCAACGCGTACTCGACGGTGAACAGTATCGTGAAAGCCCAGTCCAATACGCTCAGCAGCGTGCCGTAGCGCTGCCGCACGGCGGCCACGCTTTCCAGCATCACGCAGGCGACGGAAATCAGGATGGCCAGCGTCAGCGTCAGGTCGAACAGGCGGCCGGCGCGGGTATCGGCCTCGTAGATGACGATGTAAAGCTTGCGGCGCCAGCCGGCTAGCGGAATCAGGGTTTCCTGGGTGGGCATGGGTGTCTGGCCTGTGTTTCCATTGACTATAACAAAGCCGCGCGGCGCGGCCATGCGGGATGTGTTTTGTTGGTTTGCTGGATATAAGCAAACAATATTAGGTGGGATTCTAGCGATTGATTATGATGCTGGGGAATATCATTGCAGATATTGTCGGCAAATGAGGAATAAGACTATGCGCATCGCCCATACCATTACCGACCTGATCGGCAACACGCCGCTGGTCAGGCTCAACCGCGTCACCGACGGCGTCGGCGCCACCGTGGTGGCCAAGCTGGAGTTCTTCAACCCGGCGCACAGCGTCAAGGACCGCATCGCGGTGGCGATGCTGGACGCGGCGGAGAAGGCCGGCAAGATCGGCCCGAACACCGTCATCGTCGAGCCCACCTCCGGCAATACCGGCATCGGCCTGGCGATGGTGTGCGCGGCGCGCGGCTACAAGCTGGCGATCACCATGCCGGAAACCATGAGCAAGGAACGCCGGCAACTGCTGAAGGCCTACGGCGCCGAGCTGATCCTGACCCCGGGGCCGGACGGCATGGGCGGCGCCATCGCCAAGGCCAAGGCGCTGGTCGACGAGTTTCCCGACACCTATTTCATGCCACAGCAGTTCGAGAACCCGGCCAATCCGGAAATCCACCGCCATACCACCGCCGAAGAAGTGTGGAACGACACCGACGGCCAGGTCGACATCTTCGTGGCCGGCGTGGGCACCGGCGGCACCATCACCGGCGTCGGCGAGGTGTTGAAGGCGAGGAAGCCCGGCGTGCAGATCGTCGCGGTGGAGCCGGACGCCTCGCCGGTGCTGTCCGGCGGCGCCAAGGGGCCGCACCCGATCCAGGGCATAGGCGCGGGCTTCGTGCCGGCCATCCTGAATACCGGCATTTACGACGAGATCATCCGCGTCAAGAACGACGACGCGATGCAGACCGCGCGCGAAGTGGCCACCAAGGAAGGCATCCTGGTCGGCATCTCGTCCGGCGCGGCGGTGTGGTCGGCGCTGCAACTGGCCAAACGGCCGGAAAACGCCGGCAAGCTGATCGTGGTGGTGATTCCGTCGTTCGGCGAGCGCTATCTGTCCACGGCGCTGTTCGAACATCTGGCCTGAGCCATCCGCCGCCATCCAGCCCGGCCCGCGCCGGGCTTTTTCATGTCCGCGCCATCCATCGCCATGTCTTTGCCGTTGACGGCGCGCGGGCAGGGCGGGCTACAATGGCCGGCATGAAAAGACAGCTTATCGCTTTCTCCCTGCTCGGTTCGCTGACCGCGTGCAGCGCGCTGCAGCAACTGGGGGCGCCGGTCCATTCCGGCACGGGGGCTTCGTCCCGGCCGGCGCCGTCGCGCGCCGCCGACAAGGTCGATCAATTGCTGGCCGAGGCCAACCGCCTGGCCGACCAGGTGAAGAGCGGCGCGCTCACCCGCACCGCCGCCGCCGACCAGCTGGGCGCCGCCCGGCTGCGGATAGCCGGCGCCAACCCGGTCGACAACGACAACTTCGCGGTCTACCGCCAGTTGACGGTCGAGCGCGAGGCAGGCCGCATCGATTCCGACGCCTTCCGCTCCCGGCTCGAGCAGCACCTGCGCGAGTGGATGCGGCGCTGGCCGAAGTATTCGCCCAAGCCTGCCGATCCGGCTTTCACCAATTTTCTGCTGAAACTGTACGGTTTGCCGCCGCTGGGTTACTGATGAAGTCGAAGAAACAAGCCAAGGCCGCCTGTCCCTGCGGCGGCGGCGAGCTGTCCGCCTGCTGCGGCCGGTATCTGGCGGCCGACGCGCCGCCGGCGCCCAGCGCCCAGGCCTTGATGCGTTCGCGCTTCAGCGCCTACGCGCTGGGCCGGGAAGATTACCTGCTGGCGACCTGGCACGCGTCGACGCGGCCGGCCGCGCTGGATCTGGCCGAGGACGCCGGGGTGGTCAAGTGGATCGCGCTGGAGGTGTTGCGCTGCGAGGCGGGACTGGCCGGCGACGCCGCCGGCATCGTCGAATTCGTCGCCCGCTACAAGGTGGGCGGCAAGGCGGAAAAACTGCGCGAGGTCAGCCGCTTCGTCTGCGAGGACGGCCGCTGGTATTACGTGGCGGGCGAGGTGTCCTGAACGGCGCTTGCGCTGGCGCAAGTTTGACGGCATCAGCGATTGACCGCGGCGCGGCCGCGGCGGGAGCATGAAGTTTTCCAAACCTGGAAAAATCATGCTCACCATCTATTCCGAATCCCATCGCCTGCAGCACGGCCGCGCCGAGCTGATCGACGGCACCCTCAAGCCCTGCTTTGAAACCCCATCCCGCGCCGACATGGTGCTGGCCGCCGTGCGCGAGCGTGAGCTGGGCGACGTGATCCACCCGCGCCGCCATGGCCTGGCGCCGATCCTCGCCGTGCATGACGACGGCTATGTCCGCTTCCTGGAAAGCGCCTGGCAGCGCTGGAGCGCGCTGGGACGCTACCACGACGCGCTGCCCAAGATGTGGCAGATCCGCCGGCTGCGCGAAAGGGTGCCGGAGCAGGTGGAAGGCCAGCTCTGCTATTACTCGATGGATTGCGGCACGCCGCTCACCGCCGGCACCTGGCCGGCCATCACCGCCGCCGCCGATTGCGCGCTCACCGGGGTGGAGCGGCTGATCGGCGGCGAGCGGGCGGCGTTCGCGCTGACCCGGCCGCCCGGCCATCATGCCGCGCGCGACTATTGCGGCGGCTATTGTTTCTTCAACAACGCCGCCATCGCCGCGCAGGCGCTGCGCGAGCACGGCCTGCGCAAGGTGGCGGTGCTGGATGTCGACTATCACCACGGCAACGGCACCCAGGACATCTTTTATGCGCGTTCCGATGTGCTGTTTCTGTCGATACACGGCGACCCGGCCACCGAGTACCCGTTTTTTCTCGGTTTCGCCGACGAAAAGGGCACGGGCGAGGGGCTGGGCTACAACTTCAACTTTCCGCTGCCGGCCGGCGCCTGCGTCAGCACCTGGTTTGTCGCGCTGGACTGCGCGCTGGAGCAGATCGCTCGCTTCGGCGCCGAGGCGCTGGTGGTGTCGCTGGGCGTCGACACCTATCAGGGCGATCCGATCTCGCGTTTCCGGCTGGATTCGCCCGACTTCGTCACCCTGGGCGCCAGGCTGGCCGGTCTGAAGCTGCCGACCTTGTTCTGCCTGGAAGGCGGCTACGCGGTGGAGCCAATAGGCACCAATGTGGTCAATGTTCTGGCCGGCTTCGAGGCCCGCTGCTAGGCGCTGCTTTTCTCGCCGGCTTGGCCTATGTTCAAAGAGTCCGCGTTTGCCGGCCGGCGCGGGCGCATGGGCGGGTGCGGTTGACCGTGGGGCCGGGCGCGAGCCCGGCGGAATGGCGAACTGACAGGGAGGGCGGAATGGGATTGGCCTTGAAGACCTTGCTGGCGGAGTTGGAAACTCAGCGCGCCGGGGATCCTGACGCGATGGCCGAGTTGGAGCTGGTGGCGGTGCGCACCTTGGAAGTGCCGCTGGACATCACCGCTTGCCGCGAGCTGAGAGTCCTGGCGCATGTGTTCAACGGCGATCAGGCGGAACTGGCCGCTGCGGTGCTGCGCGCGGCGCTGGCGGACATCCAGGAGCATCTGGATGACGATCTCGACCTGCTGGCGGCGCACGCCAGGCGTTGCATAGATTCTTGAACGGGGCGGCGCCGCCCCATCCCCGCCGTCGCGGCGGGATAGCGAAACCAGGCCGGCGCGAGCCGCCTGGTTTCCGTCATTTCAGCAGCGCCTCTATGTTGGCGGCCAGCTTGTCCGGGCGGGTGAACGGCGCGAAGCGCGCCACCACCCGGCCCTGGCGGTCCACCAGGAATTTGCTGAAGTTCCAGCGCACCGGCCGGCCCAGCAGGCCGCGCTTCTGCTGTTTCAGATAGGCCCACAGCGGGTGGGCGCCGCCGCCGTTGACCTCCACCTTGTCCGCCATCGTGAAATCCACGCCGTAGTTCTTCTGGCAGAACGCGCCGATTTGGGCGGCGTCGCCCGGCTCCTGGCGGCCGAACTGGTTGCAGGGAAAGCCGATCACCACCAGCCCCTGGTCCGCGAAGCGCTGGTGCAGTTGTTCCAGCCCGGCGTACTGCGGCGTGAAGCCGCATTGGCTGGCGGTGTTGACCAGCAGCATGACCTTGCCGCGATAGCCGGCCAGAGGCTGTTCGACGCCGTCCAGGCGGCGGAAGGAGAAGTCGTATAGGTTCATGGCCGGATTGTGCCGCGAAATCGGCGGCTCTGGCGAGAGAAGACGGGGGCGCGAGGCATAAAAAGGGGGCGCAGCGGCAAGGGGGAACCGCGACGCCCCAAGAAGAAACAGCTTGCTGTGCAAAGGGTTGGCACAACCGGGATGTCGGCTAACCCTTTGTTTAGCCTAGAACAGATGCCGGAAAATGCGAGCGGCTTTTGCATGCGGCGCAAACAAAAAAGGATGGCCGAGGCCATCCTTTTCCCGTGCGACGAGTCGCGTTCAGGGGCGGGGCAGGGTGACGCCCACCTGGCCCTGGTATTTGCCGGCGCGGTCCTTGTACGACACGTCGCAGACTTCGTCCGATTCGAAGAACAGCACTTGCGCCACGCCCTCGTTGGCGTAGATCTTGGCCGGCAGCGGCGTGGTGTTGGAAAACTCCAGCGTCACATAGCCTTCCCATTCCGGTTCGAACGGGGTGACATTGACGATGATGCCGCAGCGCGCGTAGGTGGACTTGCCGAGGCAAACGGTCAGCACGCTGCGCGGAATGCGGAAGTATTCCACCGTGCGCGCCAGCGCGAAGCTGTTGGGCGGGATGATGCAATAGCCTTTGCCCGACACTTCGACGAAGGAGTTCGGGTCGAAGCTCTTCGGATCGACGATGGTGCTGTTGATATTGGTGAACACCTTGAATTCGTCGGCGCAGCGGATATCGTAGCCGTAGCTGGAGGTGCCGTAGGAGATCAGCTTCTGGCCGTCGGCGGCCATTTTCACCTGGTTGGCTTCGAACGGCTCTATCATGCCGTGCTCGTCCGCCATGCGGCGGATCCACTTGTCCGATTTGATGCTCATGGTTTTGGGCCTGTGTGTCGATTTCGCAATGGCTGCGATTTTAACCGCTTAGCGCATCGCCAGGCTATGGAAATGGCAAGGCATTGCCTTTGGCGCGGCGGCGAGGCGGGCTTGACCAGGGTCAAGCGCGGCGCGGATTGCGACGATTTGCCGCAGGGCGGGCGCGGCGAGGCGGATATACTAATGCAAATTATTCGCGTTATTGTCAGGATTCTCAACCCATGCCTTCTCTGGATGTTTTTCCCGCCGGCCAAGCCGGCGTGGTGGCCAGCCTGGATCTGGCCGACGAGGTGTTCCGCCGCGTGGCGGCCTTCGGCCTGGTGCCGGGCGGCCGCTTCCATCTGCTCAAGGCCGCGCCCTGGGGCGGCCCGCTATTGCTGGAGGTGGGGGCCACCCGCTTCCTGTTGCGCCGCAGCCTGGCGCGCCGCATCCAGGTGAGGGCCGCGGCATGAAGCGCTTCGCCCTGATAGGCCTGCCCAATACCGGCAAGTCCACCCTGTTCAACCGTCTGACTGGCATGTCGCAGCGGGTGGGCAACTGGCCCGGCCTCACCGTGGACCTGATCAGCGCCCGCTTGCTGCTTGGCGGCAAGATGGTGGAGCTGGTCGACCTGCCCGGCATCAACGACCTGACCGGCTATTCCGACGACGAGGCGGTGGTGCGCGACGTGCTGCTGGCCGCGCCATTCGACGGCGCGGTGCTGGTGCTCAACGCCAGCCAGCTGGATCGCCAGTTGCCGCTGGCCTTGCAAATGATAGCCAGCGGCCTGCCTTGCCTGCTGGCGTTGAACATGGCCGACGAGGCCAGGCTGCTGGGGGTGTCCATCGACGCGGACGCGCTGTCCGAGCGGCTGCGGACGCCGGTTGTCCTGATCTCGGCCAAGCGGATGGAAGGCTGGCCCAGGCTGATGGAGGGGCTGAACCGGCTGGCCTCCCGCGCTGAGCCGGCTGTTCACGCGCAACTGGAGAGCGTGCCGGAATCGCAGCAGGCGATAGACCTGGCCCGCCGCCAGCTGGACGGCTGCTGGCGGCTGCCGCCGGTGCTGCCGACGCTGCTGACGGAAAAGGTCGACCGCTGGCTGCTGCACCCGTGGCTGGGCCTGCCCTTGTTTTTCGCCTTCATGGCGCTGCTGTTCAATCTCACTTACCAGATCGGCACGCCGCTGCAGGACGCGGTCGGCGGCGGCCTGGACTGGGTCAAGGACCACGCGCTGGCGCCGGCGCTTTCTTCCGTGCCGGCCATTCTGCAGAGCCTGTTGCTGGACGGCGTGTGGCAGGGGGTGGCCACGGTGCTGACTTTCGCGCCCATTCTGTTCGTGTTCTTCGTGCTGATGGCGATGGTGGAGGATAGCGGCTATCTGGCGCGCGCGGCATTCCTGACCGACGCGATGATGGCCAGGCTGGGGCTGGACGGCCGCGGCTTCGTGATGCAGCTGATGGGCTTCGGCTGTAATGTGCCGGCCATCCTGGGCACCCGGGTCATGCGCGAGCGCAAGCAGCGGCTGCTGACCATGCTGGTGATCCCGTTTTCCTTGTGCTCGGCGCGGCTGCAGGTAGTGGTGTTCTTCGCCGGCATCCTGTTCAGCAAAAGCCAGGCGCCATGGGTGGTGTCCAGCCTGTATCTGATGACTTTCGTCGCCGCCATCGTCACCGCCTGGGTGTTCAAGCATCGCTATCGCGGCGACGAGGCTTTCTTGCTGGAGGTGCCGCCGTACCGGTTGCCCGGCGCGCGCCACATGCTGGCGCGGGCGACGGGCGAGGTCAGCGCCTTTTTGCGCCTGGCCTCCACTTTCATCCTGGCCGGCGTGGTGATGGTGTGGCTGCTGACCCACATTCCGGCCGGCGGCGGCAAGACGCTGGCCTATGCGCTGGGCGAGGCGATGTCGCCGCTGCTGGACCCGATAGGCATCCGCGCCGAGCTGGCGGTGGCGCTGCTGTTCGGCTTCATCGCCAAGGAGATCCTGCTGGGCAGCCTGGCGGTGATCTACGGCGTGTCGGAGGCTGGCCTGGGCGGGGCGCTGGTCCAGCATCTGGACTGGGCGTCGGCGATGAGCTTCCTGATCTTCACGCTGGTGTACGTGCCCTGCCTGTCCACGGTGGCGGCGATGCAGCGCGAATCCAAGAGCTGGGGCTTCGCCGCGATGTCGGCCGGCTGGTCGGTGCTGTTGGCCTGGCTGCTGTCGTTCGCCTTCTACCAGGGGGTGCATCTGGCGCGCTGAGCGCCTAGAATGACGGCTTGAGTCACCAGAACAACAAGGTAACAATATGCAAGGCGATCCCAAGACCATAGCGCTGCTCAACGACCTGCTGGCCGAAGAGCTGTCCGCCGCCGACCAGTATTTCATCCATGCCGAGATGTACAAGGACATGGGGCTGAACAAGCTGTTCGAACGCATCGACCATGAGCGCGAGGACGAACTGGAGCATGCCCGCGCGCTGATCGCCCGCACCCTGTTCCTGCAAGGCAAGCCCAATGTGGCGCGCCGCGTGCCGATCCAGGTGGGCGAAGACGTGCCGACGATGCTGAAGGCCGATCTGGAGGTGGAATACCGTGTCGGCGCCTTGCTGAAGGAAGTGGTCGCCCATTGCGAGAGCGTGCGCGACTACGTCACCCGCGACGCGCTGATGGTGCTGCTGGAGGAAACCGAGAACGATCACGCCCACTGGCTGGAGCAGCAGCTGAAGCTGATCGAGATGACCGGCCTGGCGAATTACCAGCAGGCGCAGATGTAAGCGTTCGCCGCCATCGACCACATGCCCGGCCAAGCCGGGCATTTTCTTTGCCGCGCGCGCAGGTCTTGACCGCGCTCAGCGCCGCGGCCGGCGTTTTTCCGCACAATCCAGGGCATTCCATTCTCAATTGAAAGATCCCGATGTCCGACGACCATGCGGTAGACCTGTCCGTCACCTGGCTGGGCCGCGCCATGCCCGGCTGCCTGTACAACGCCTCCGGCGTCTGGTGCCGCGAGGAGGACGAGTTGGCGGCGCTGCGCGCTTCCGCCGCCGCCGCGCTGATCACCAAGAGCGCGACGCTGGCGCCGCGCGACGGCAACCCCGAGCCGCGCTACCATCCGACGCCGCTGGGCAGCATCAATTCGATGGGCTTGCCCAATCGCGGCTTCGACTATTACCTGGATTTCGCCCGGCGCTATGGCGACGGCGGCGGCAAGCCGCTGTTCCTGTCCTTGTCCGGTCTGACGCTGGACGACAACTGCGCGATGTTGCGCCGTTTGGCGGAGGCAGGCCTGCCGGCGCTGCCGGAGATCAATCTGTCCTGCCCCAATGTGCCGGGCAAGCCGCAACTGGGCTACGACTTCGGGGCGACGGCCGAAGCGCTGGACGCGTTCGACGCCGCTTATCCCGGACTGTACGGCGTCAAGCTGCCGCCTTACTTCGATCCCGCCCATTTCGCCGCGATGGCGGAGATATTGAACCGCCACCGGCGGCTGGCCTTCGTCACCTGCATCAATTCAATCGGCAACGGCCTGGTGGTGGATGTCGACAGCGAAGCGGTGGTGATCAAGCCCAAGGATGGCCTGGGCGGACTGGGCGGCGATTACGTGCTGCCGACCGCGCTGGCCAATGTGCGCGAGTTTTGCCGGCTGCTGCCGGGCAAGGACGTGGTCGGCTGCGGCGGGGTGAAAAGCGGCCGCGAAGCTTTCATGCACATCCTGGCCGGCGCGCGCGCGGTGCAGGTGGGCACTTGCCTGCATCAGGAAGGGCCGGGCGCTTTCGCCCGCATCGCCGCCGAGCTGGCGGCGCTGATGCGGGCCAAGGGCTACCGCCGCCTCGATGACTTCCGCGGCAGGCTGCGCACCCTGTAGGCGCGGTTCGCTCAATCGAAGCGCCAGCACGCCATCGACAGCGAACCCATCCGCCAGTCGTCGTGCAGCTTGACCGGCGCCGCTTCGTCGTTCGATGCGCCTAGCGCCACCAGCAGCGGCTGGAAGTGTTCGTCGCTGGGATGGTTTTCGTTCGGATAGGGCGCGCGCTGTTGCCAGTGGATGATGTCGTCGCGGCGGTTGTCCCGCAGCGCCTGGTCCATCCAGTCGGCGAAGCCCGCCGCCCAAGGCGCGCGTTCGCTGCCTTCCGGGCTCAGCTCCCACAGATTATGGGTGTAGCTGCCGCTGCCTATCACCAGCACGTTGTCGTCGCGCAGCGGGCGCAAGGCCTGGCCCAGCGCGTAGTGCTCGGCGGCGCCGGCCTGGTGGTGCAGCGAGATCATCACCAGCGGGATGTCGGCCTGGGGGAACATCAGCAGCAGCGGCGTCCACATGCCGTGGTCCAGCGGCCGCTCGGCGGTGGCGGCCACCGGCAGGCCGGCTTGGTCCAGCAGGCCGACCACGCGCTCTGCCAGCGCCGCGTCGGTGGCGGCGGGGTAGCGCAGCGTGCGCAGCACCGGCGGGAAGCCGCCGAAGTCGTACATCGTATCGGGCCGGGGCTGCAGATTGACGGTGAGAGCGCGGGCCTCCCAGTGGGCGGACACGATGACGATGGCGCGCGGGCGCGGCCAGTCGCGGCCCAGTTGCTCCAGGAAGTGGCGGGTGGGGCTGTCTTCTATCGGCAGCGTCGGCGCGCCGTGGGAAATGAACAGCGAGGGTTGTCGGGTAGTCATGATCTGTTGCCTGCAATGAGGGTATGGCAACAGCTTACGCCGGCATGGCGGTTAAAAAAACGCTGGTTTTCTCACTTAATTGTTTACTTTGGTTCAATAAATATCGGCTCAACGCGCGGCCGATGCCGCCACGGGGCGCGGCGCGGGGGCTACGCCGTGTTGCAGCCACAGCAGGCAGCCGGCGCAGAAGATGGCCAGGCCCAGCCAACGCCGCCAGCGGCGGCGCGGCGAGGGGGCGGTTTTGCCCGCCTTGTGGCGGGAAGGGAAGGGGCTGACGGTTTGCATGGCAACTCTCACGTGAATGGCTTTCCATAATAATGATAATGATTATCATTTAAATCAAGAAGGAAGAAAAAGCCGGCGGAGCTTTCGCCCGGCCGGCCGTTCAGCTCAGCGTCAGATCTTCAGGCCCAGCGCCTTGGCCACGCCGGCGCCGTAGGCGGGATCGGCTTTGGCGCAGTTGGCGATGTGGCGGCGCTGGATCGCCTCGTCGACGCCGCCCATCGCGCGGGCGGTGTTGTCGAACAGCACTTGTTGCTGGGCCGGCGTCATCAGCCGGAACAGCGCGCCGGGCTGGCTGTAGTAATCGTCGTCGTCGGCGCGGAAGTCGTAGTGGTAGGCGTTGCCTTGCAGCGCCAGCGGCGGTTCGTCGTATGCCGGCTGCTGCTGCCACTTGCCCTGGCTGTTGGGTTCGTAGCCGATGGTGGCGCCGGCGTTGTTGTCCACCCGCATCGCGCCGTCGCGGTGGTAGCTGTTGTGGAAGGGGCAGCGCGGCGCGTTGACCGGGATCAGGTGGTGATTGACGCCCAGCCGGTAGCGCTCGGCGTCGCCGTAGGCGAACAAGCGGCCTTGCAGCATGCGGTCGGGCGAGAAGCTGATGCCCGGCACCACGTTGGCCGGGTTGAATGCCGCTTGCTCCACCTCGGCGAAGTAGTTTTGCGGATTGCGGTTCAGCTCCAGCACGCCCACTTCGATCAGCGGATAGGCCTTGTGCGACCACACCTTGGTCAGGTCGAAGGGATTGAAGGGACAAGCGTCGGCCTGGGCTTCGGTCATCACCTGGATGTACAGGGTCCAGCGCGGGAAATCGCCGCGCTCTATGCTTTCCAGCAGATCGCGCTGCGCGCTTTCGCGATCGCGGCCCACCAGCGCCTCGGCCTCGGCGTCGCTGAGGTTCTGGATGCCTTGCTGGGTGTGGAAGTGGAACTTCACCCAGTGGCGCTCGCCCTTGGCGCTGATCAGGCTGAAGGTGTGGCTGCCGAAGCCGTGCATGTGGCGGTAGCTGGCCGGGATGCCGCGGTCGCTCATCACGATGGTGACCTGGTGCAGCGCCTCCGGCAACAGGGTCCAGAAGTCCCAGTTGGCGTTGGCGTCGCGCATATTGGTGTACGGATTGCGCTTCACCGCGCGGTTGAGGTCGGGGAATTTCAGCGGGTCGCGCAGGAAGAATACCGGCGTGTTGTTGCCCACCAGGTCCCAGTTGCCTTCCTCGGTGTAGAACTTGACGGCGAAGCCGCGGATGTCGCGTTCGGCGTCGGCCGCGCCGCGCTCGCCTGCCACGGTGGAGAAGCGCAGGAACAGGTCGGTCTGCTTGCCGATGTCGGAAAACAGCGCGGCGCGGGTGTAGCGGCTGATGTCATGGGTGACGGTGAAAGTGCCGAAGGCGCCGGATCCCTTGGCGTGCATCCGCCGCTCAGGAATCACTTCGCGGTCGAAGTGGGCCAGTTTCTCCAGGTACCAGACATCCTGCAGCAGCATCGGACCGCGCGGGCCGGCAGTCTGCACGTTCTGGTTGTCGACGACCGGCGCGCCGGCGGCGGTGGTGAGGTTGTGCTTGCTCATCCTGCTTTCTCCTTGAGTGGGCGAATCTACGGAAGGGAACTCATTGCAGCCAGGCGAAGCCGGACCACATTTCCAGCAAGGCGTTGCGCCAACTTTGCTTCATGACACGCTCCCGATAGTGGATGGCTGCAGTATCCGCAAGTTTCATAGCTTTGTTAAATTAATTGTTTCTGTTTGATAGTTAGATTTAAGCTATGGCCGGCTTTTGTTCAATCTCGCGCCGACGCCGGACGTAAAAAAACCCGGCATGGCCGGGTTCGGAGAGGATGGCGGCGGGCTCAGTCCCAGGGGACGTCGACGCTGCCGGAGGCGGGCGCGGCTTCGGCCTGCGGCTGGTCCAGCGCCGGCAGCGCCTGGCTGTCCTCCAGGCCGCCCAGCGCCTCCACCAGCGCGCTGACCAGTTCGCCCAGCTCTTCGCTCATCAAGAGGAAGGTGGCGGCGAACAGGCTTTCGCGGTCGTCGCCAGCCTGGCTGGCTTCCTCCTGCAGCACGTCCAAGAACTGGATGCGCTTCAGTTGCAGCGTGTCGGTCAGCTGGAAGCGGATCTTTTCATTCCAGATCAGGCCCAGCTTGGTGGCCTGCTTGCCGGTGGCGATGTGCTGGCGGATTTCGTCGCTGGTGAGGTCGATGCGGCTGCAGCGCACCACCGCGCCGTTTTCGCTGCTGTCCTTCAGTTCGCAATCGGCGTCCAGCTCGAAGCCGCCCGGCGCTTCGCCGGCCGCCAGCCAGTCGGTCATCGCCGCGTGCGGCGCCAGCTTGGTGCGCGGCAGGGCGGCGGGGAAGGGCGGCAGCGCCTCGCGCAGCTTGGAAACCAGCGCCTCGGCCTTGCTGGCGGTGCCGGAGTCCACCATCAGCCAGCCGCGCTGGATGTCCAGATAGGCGCTGGTGCGGCCGCTGCGCACGAAGGCGCGCGGCAGCAGGTCGTCGGTGACCTGTTCCTTCAGCGCCAGTTTCTCCTTGCGGCCAACCTTGCGCAGCTCCTTGTCTTCTATCTCCTGCACTTTCATGTCGACGAAGTCGCGGATGACGGAGGCGGGCAGCACCTTGTCTTCGCGCCGCATCGACACCATCAAGCTGCCGCGCGCGGCATAGACCGGAGCGTCCAGATGGCCGGCCGGCGCCACCCAGCCTTCGCTGAACCAATCCAGTCCCATGCAGGGCTGGAACGGACGTTTTTCCAATGCCTGCAACAGCTTGTCAGCGTCGACCAGGCTTTCTGCGTTCAAACGATAAAAAGATAGTTGCCTAAACCACATATTTGTTCCATAATGCGCGTCCTCTGAAGCCGCTGATTGTACCGCAGCAAGCGATGCAGCAGCAGTTTTTCGGAGGCAAGCAGTTTAGCCGGTCGTCGGAGTGTAGCTTAGCCTGGTAGAGCGCTACGTTCGGGACGTAGAGGCCGGAGGTTCGAATCCTCTCACTCCGACCAGTTAAACAAAATAGCTTGTGCAAAAGTTAAATCTGCTGTAAATTACCTTCTCTCGACGCAAGTCGGAAATGAAGTGAATCGGAGTGTAGCTTAGCCTGGTAGAGCGCTACGTTCGGGACGTAGAGGCCGGAGGTTCGAATCCTCTCACTCCGACCAGGATTCAAAAAAAGCCTTGATTTTCCAAAACGAGAATCAGGGCTTTTTTAACAAGTTGGTTTGCCGGTATAGCTCAGTTGGTAGAGCAGCGCATTCGTAATGCGAAGGTCGGGGGTTCGACTCCTCTTACCGGCACCATTCCGACAAACGGAAAAGCCAGTTCTGTTTTCCGAATTTATCTGCGGCAAGCGATTTTGATTGAAATTCAAAAAGAATCAAAAAAACGCTTGCATGAATAAAAGAGCGCAGGTAATATTGTCTTCTCTCGCGACGGAAACGAAGCGAGATAGTGTTGGCGGTTAGCTCAGTTGGTAGAGCATCGGATTTTGATTCCGAGGGTCACAGGTTCGAGCCCTGTATCGCCTGCCAGAAATATGAAAAGCCCCCAGGCGAAAGCTTGGGGGCTTTTCGCATGGCGCGCCGGTGAATGCGCTTGTTTGAATATCCGAATGAAATCGGCAGCATAAATAAAAAAGGCCCGCTTAGCGGGCCTTTTTGCTGTCCGGCTTATTGGCCTTCGGCGGCCAGCAGTGGCGAATAGCCCAGGCTGCGCAGCTTGCTCATCGCGTCGTCGGCTTCGGCGCGGGTTTTGAAGGGGCCCAATTGCACGCGGGTGACGGTGTGGGCGGCGATGCCGTGTTTTTGCAGGTCTTTGACCAGCTTTTGCGCGTTGCCCATGCTGGCGAACAGGCCCAGTTGCACCTGGTAGCCGACCGAGCTGCCGGCGGGCTGCGCCTTGGCGGGGGCTTCGGCGGCGATTTTGGCCGGCGGCGCCTCTTGCTGGGCGGCGGGCTGCGGGGCGGCCGCGGCGTTGCGGGTGGGAGGGGGCGGCTGGCGGGCGGTTTGCGGCGGCGCTTCGCGGGCGGCTGGCGGCGTTTTTTCCGGCGCGGCCGGCTTGTTCTGCGCTGCGGGGTGGGAGGCGCCGGCGTGGCGGCTGGCCTGCTGGTTGGCGACGGCTGGGGTCTTGCTGAGGTCCGGGCTGGCGGGGCTGGTTTCGGCCGGCGTCGCCGGCGCGCGGCTGGCGGGTTCGGCGGCGGGGGCGCTGCTTTGCTCCGCGGCGGCGCTGGCGGCTTTGGGCAGCGCGATGGCGCCGGCTGACGGGCTGGATGCCGCCGGTTTGACGATCTTGCCGGAGCTGGGGCTTTGCGCGTCGCTGCTCATGTCCATCTTGGGTTTGGTCAGCGCGTCCATCAGCGGAATCGCGGCCAGCGCGACGGCAACCAGCCCGCCGGCGATCCATAGCCGTTTTTTCAGCTTGCTGTTGAGGTCGGATTCATTGTCGCCGTCGGCCGGCGGTTGCTGTTGGTTTTGTTCGCGCATGGTGCCTGGATGGAATGTGCAGCACGTGTTTGAAAACACTGCTAAAATAGCGGGTTCGTCAGAATTGGGTAACCCGAGTGGCGTAATAATACTCAAGTTTAGCCACTTGTCTTGTCGTTAGGGAGAATTTATATGGCAATTGAACGTACCTTGTCCATCGTTAAGCCGGACGCCGTAGCCAAGAACGTCATCGGCAAAATCTACGACCGCTTCGAGTCCGCCGGCCTGAAGGTCGTGGCCGCCAAGATGAAGCAGCTGTCGCGCGCCGAAGCCGAGGGCTTCTACGCCGTGCACAAAGAGCGTCCTTTCTTCAAGGACCTGGTTGACTTCATGGTTTCCGGCCCGGTGATGATCCAGGCGCTGGAGGGCGAAAACGCCGTGCTGAAGAACCGCGAACTGATGGGCGCCACCGACCCGAAGAAGGCTGACGCCGGCACCATCCGCGCCGATTTCGCCGAATCGATCGACGCCAACGCCGTTCACGGTTCCGACAGCGTGGAAAACGCTGCCATCGAAGTGGCCTACTTCTTCGCCGCTTCCGAGATCAGCTCGCGCTAATCTCAGATATAGGTAGTTGATCGACCGGAGGCTGCCGTCGTCTGAGGCGGCCTCTTTTCCCTCTTGAGGATTGCATGAAAACCAACCTGCTCGACTTCAATCTGGACCAACTCACCCAGCATTTCGCAGAAATGGGCGAGAAGCCGTTCCGCGCCAAGCAAGTGATGCGCTGGATGCACCAGATGGCCGAAGCCGATTTCGACGCGATGACCGACCTTGCCAAGAGCCTGCGCGCCAAGCTGCACGAGCGCGCCGTGGTGGGCGTGCCTTCGCTGATGACCGGGCAGGAGTCCAGTGATGGCACCCGCAAGTGGCTGCTCGACGTCGGCACCGGCAACGGTGTGGAAACCGTGTTCATTCCGGAAGACGACCGCGGCACCTTGTGCGTGTCATCCCAGGTGGGTTGCGCGCTGGAGTGCACGTTCTGCTCCACCGGCCGCCAGGGATTCAACCGCAACCTCAGCACCGCCGAGATCATCGGCCAGCTGTGGTGGGCGAACAAGGCGATGGGCGTGACGCCGAAAAACGAGCGTGTGGTGTCCAACGTGGTGATGATGGGCATGGGCGAGCCGCTGGCCAACTTCGACAACGTGGTCAGCGCGATGCAGATCATGCTGGACGACCATGGCTACGGTTTGAGCCGCCGCCGCGTGACGCTGTCCACCTCCGGCCTGGTGCCGCAAATGGACCGGCTGCGCGAGGAGTGCCCGGTGGCGCTGGCGGTGTCGCTGCATGCGCCGAACGACGCGATCCGCGACGAAATCGTGCCCATCAACAAGAAATATCCGCTGGCGGAGCTGATGGCGGCCTGCCGTCGCTATCTGGAAAAGGCGCCGCGCGATTTCATCACCTTCGAATATGTGATGCTTGACGGGGTCAACGATAGACCGGAACATGCTCGCCAATTGCTGGAATTGGTGCGGGAGGTGCCGTGCAAGTTCAACCTGATCCCGTTCAACCCGTTCCCTAACTCGGGTTATGATCGCTCCAGCAACAACGCGATTCGCATTTTCCGTGAAATTCTGCAAGAACGAGGATATGTGGTCACGGTGCGCAAGACGCGCGGCGACGACATCGACGCCGCCTGCGGCCAGCTGGCCGGCCAGGTGCAGGACAAGACGCGGCGCCAGGCCAAGTGGATGCAGATAGTCGAGGACAAGAAACTATGATGACATGGCGAAAGTGGTGGGCTGGATGGCTGTTGGCATTTGGCGTTTCCACTTTCGCCATGGCCGCGGGCAACGTCCGCGAGCTGGCGCAGATCCGCAGCCAGCTGGCGGTGGAGTATGCCCGCATCGGCAATCTGAAATCGGCGCTGGACAACGCCAACCAGGCGGTGAAGGCGGATCCGTCCTTCATCACCGCCTACGTGACCCGCGCCTACGTGCTGGGCCTGCTGCAGCAGAACGGTCTGGCCGAAGACGACTTCCGGCAGGCGCTGCGGCTGGATCCGGCCAATTCGGAAGCCAACAACAATTACGGTCTGTTCCTGTGCGAGCACGGCCGGGCACAGGATTCGCTGGCGCTGTTCCAGAAGGCGCTGGCCAATCCGCTGTACGACGCGCCGCAAGCGGCCTACCTCAATCTGGGGCGCTGCAGCGCCAAGCTGGGGCAAACCGAGCAGGCCAACGATTACCTGCTGGGCGCGCTGCGGCTGGCGCCGGACTATGCGCCGGCGCTGCGCGAACTGGCCGAAATGCACCTGGGCCTGGGCAACGCCAAGCTCGCCGCCTTCTATTTCGGACGGCTGCGCAACGGCGGCCAAAACGGTTTGACCGCGGCCGACCTGTGGCTGGGAGCCAGAATCGCCCGCAAGACCGGTGACGGCGCTTTGGAAGGCGAATGCGCCAATGCGCTGAAAAACCGGTATCCGGACTCCAGGGAAACACAACTGCTGTTGAGTGGAAGCTGAGGATGGAAAAAAAAATCGAACATCACGACTCGCCTATGCCCAGCGGTATCGGCGCCCGCTTGAAAGCCGCCCGCGAAGCGGCCGGCCTTGGCCTGGGGGAAGTGGCTGACAGGCTGAAACTGTCGCTCAGGCAATTGGACGCAATAGAACGCGACGATTTCGACGCGCTGCCGGGCGCGACCTTCGTCCGCGGCTTTGTCCGCAATTACGCGCGCTTTCTGGAAGTGGATCCCGAGCCGCTGATGCAGGCGCTGGAGCAGCATTTCCCATCCGCGGTCAATGAAGTGGCCAATCTGGTCAAGGGCACCGCGGCGCGCGAAACCGCTCATGAAGCGGAAGAGCCGGAACCGGCGCCGGCCGGCGGCGGCGCCGGCAAATGGTTGGCCTTGCTGGTGGTGGCGGCCGCATTGGCCGGCGGCGGCGCCTGGTACGCCAACCGCGACGCCGACTCCGCCGCCAAGCAGGCCGGCAGCGCCGACAACCAGCTGGCGCCGATGCTGACCCAGCAACGTGAGGCCTCGGCCGCGCAGGCCGTTGCGCCCGCAGCGGACAAGGCCGCTTCCGCGCCGGTTGCCGCGGCTCCGGCGCCCGCTGCGCAGGGCAAGCCGCAGGCGTCGGCTCCGCAGGCCGCCGCCAAGCCAGTGGCGAAGCCCGTGGCCAGCGCCGCGGCCGCGGTAAAAGTCGCCAAGCCTGCCGCCGCCAGCGCGCCGCAGGCAGAAGGAAGTGACCGCGTCAGCGTCAATGTCAAGGACGCGGCCTGGGTGTCGGTGCAGGACGCCAATGGCCGCCGCCTGATCTATCAGGTGATGCAGCCGGGCAACGCCACCGAAGTGACCGGCCTCGCGCCGTTCAAGGTGGTGGTGGGCAACGCCAGCCAGGTGGAACTGAACTACAACGGCAAGCCGGTGGATTTGAGCGGCAAGATCCGCGGCACCACCGCCAAGATTCAACTCAAGTAATGCGTAGGGTAGCGAATGGATAGCGTGAACATCGCGCGCCGCCTGACCCGCCAGGTGCGGGTGGGGCATGTTTTGGTGGGCTCGGACGCGCCGGTGGTGGTGCAGTCGATGACCAATACCGACACCGCCGACGCGGCCGCCACTGTGGAACAGGTGTACCAGCTGGCTCAGGCCGGCTCCGAAGTCGTGCGCATCACCGTCAACTCGCCGGAGGCTGCGGCCCAGGTGGCGGAAATTCGCCGCCGGCTCGACGATATGGGCTGCGACGCGCCGCTGGTCGGCGATTTCCACTTCAACGGCGACCGCCTGCTGAAGGAATTCCCGGACTGCGCGAAGGCGCTGGCCAAGTACCGGATCAACCCGGGCAATGTCGGCAAGGGCGCCAAGGGCGACGACAAGTTCGCCTTCATGATCCGCACCGCGATGGAGCATGACAAGGCGGTGCGCATCGGCGTCAACTGGGGCAGCCTGGACCAGGCGCTGCTGGCGCGGATGATGGACGCCAACAGCCGCGCCGCCCAGCCGCTGCCGCTGCCCAAGCTGATGCAGGAGGCGCTGATCGTGTCGGCGCTGGAGTCGGCCGAGAAAGCGGTGGAGCTCGGCCTGTCGCCGAACAACATCATTCTGTCGTGCAAGGTCAGCAATGTGCAGGATCTGATCAGCGTCTACCGCGAGTTGGGCGGCCGCTGCGATTACCCCTTGCACCTGGGGCTGACCGAGGCCGGCATGGGCAGCAAGGGCATCGTCGCCTCCAGCGCCGCGCTGGCGGTATTGCTGCAGGAAGGCATCGGCGACACCATCCGCATCTCGCTGACGCCGCAGCCGGGCGAGGCGCGCACCAAGGAAGTGGTGGTGGCGCAGGAGCTGCTGCAGACCATGGGCCTGCGCAGCTTCACGCCGCTGGTCACCGCCTGTCCCGGCTGCGGCCGCACCACCAGCACTTTCTTCCAGGAACTGGCCGACCATATCCAGGGCTATCTGCGCGAGCAGATGCCGGTATGGCGCTTGCAGTACCCGGGCGTCGAGGACATGAAAGTGGCGGTGATGGGTTGCGTGGTGAACGGCCCGGGCGAATCCAAGCTCGCCGACATCGGCATCAGCTTGCCCGGCACCGGCGAAGTGCCGGTGGCGCCGGTGTATGTCGATGGCCAGAAGGATGTGACGCTGAAGGGCGACAACATCCCGGCGGAATTCACCGCCATCGTCGACGACTATGTGCGAACCCGTTACGGCGAGGGCGGCGCCAAGCGCCGCGAGGCGCCGGCGCCTCGCACCATTCCCATCCGTCCGGTGGACGCCAGATAATTCAGATCAAGCGGATACAAGAAGACAGCAATGAGTCAGAAATACCAAGCGGTCAAGGGCATGAACGATGTGCTGCCGGCCGAGTCGTACCAGTGGGAATATTTTGAAGGGGTGCTGCGCAAGCTGCTGGCCGATTACGGCTACCAGAACATCCGCACCCCCATCGTCGAGGGCACGCCGCTGTTCGTGCGCTCCATCGGCGAGGTGACCGACATCGTCGAGAAGGAAATGTACACCTTCGTAGACAGCCTGAACGGCGACAGCCTGACGCTGCGCCCGGAAGGCACCGCCGGCACCCTGCGCGCGGTGGTCGAGCACAATCTGCTCTACAACGCCGCGCCCAAGCTGTGGTACATGGGGCCGATGTACCGCCATGAGCGCCCGCAGAAGGGCCGCTACCGCCAGTTCCACCAGGTGGGCGTGGAGGCGCTGGGCCTGGCCGGTCCGGACATCGACGCCGAAATCATCGCGATGACCGCCGATCTGTGGCGCCGCCTGGGCATCAGCCAGTACGTGCGGCTGGAGATCAACTCGCTGGGCAACGCCGAAGAGCGCGCCGCCCACCGCGAGGCGCTGATCGCGTATCTGGAGGGCCACGTCGACATCCTGGACGAGGACGGCAAGCGCCGCCTGTACACCAACCCGCTGCGCGTGCTGGACACCAAGAACCCGGCGCTGCAGGAGATGGCCGACAACGCGCCCAAGTTGTCCGACTACCTGGGCGAGGAGTCGCGCGCCCACTATGCCGGCTGGAAGGCGATGATCGCCGCGCTGGGCATAGAATTCGTCGAAAATCCGCGCTTGGTGCGCGGTCTCGATTACTATAACCGCTCGGTGTTCGAGTGGGTGACCAGCGAGCTGGGCGCCCAGGGCACCGTCTGCGCCGGCGGCCGCTACGACGGACTGGTGGAGCAACTGGGCGGCAAGGCCGCGCCCGGCATCGGCTTCGGCATGGGCATGGAGCGCGTGCTCCTGCTGTTGCAGGACAAGAACCTGTTGCCGGCGCAGCGCAGCGTCGATGTCTACCTGGTCAACCAGGGCGAGGGCGCAGGCCTGTACTCGATGAAACTGGCGCAAACCCTGCGCGCCGCCGGCTACTCGGTGGTGCAGCATCTGGGCGAAGCCAGCTTCAAGTCGCAAATGAAAAAGGCTGACGGCAGCGGCGCCGAGTTCGCGCTGATCGTCGGTGAAAACGAAATCCAGGCCGGTCAGGTGGTGATCAAGGCGCTGCGCGCCGACATCGCCCAGCAGACCGTGGCGGCCGATGCGGTTCTGGCCACCCTCGCCACTCTGAAAGCTTGATAGAAAGGGGAACGCAATGGCGTTCGACTTGCAGGAACAGGAACAGATCGATTCGCTGAAGGCATTCTGGCAGCAATGGGGCAAGCTGATCGGCGGCGCGGTGCTGGCGGTTTGCCTGGGCACCTTCGGCTTCAAGGGCTACCAGTGGCACCAGAAGGAGCAGTCCGAGAAAGCCGCCGCAGCCTATGAGGCGGTGGACAGCGCGGTGGCCGCCAAGGACATCGCCAAGCTGAAGTCCGCGGCCCAGCTGCTGCAGGGCGAATACGCCGGCACCATCTACGCCAGCCGCAGCGCGCTGGTGCTGGCCAAGGCCGCGTTCGACAAGAACGACCCGGCGCTGGCGGCCAGCCAGCTGGAATGGGCGGCGAAAAACGGCAAGGATGAGGCGATCCAGGCCATCGCCCGCATGCGCCTGGCCTCGCTGCACCTGGATCAGAAGCAGTACGACGCCGCCATCTCCGAGCTGAATCAGGAGCACCCGGCCGCTTTCGACGCGCAGTACCTGGAGCTGAAGGGCGATGTGTTCGTCGCCAAGGGCGACAACGCCGCCGCCCGCGACGCTTACAAGGCCGCCCTGGCCAAGCTGGTGGAAGAAAGCCCGGTCCGCCAGCTGGTCCAGACCAAACTCGACGCGCTGGGAGCCTGACCGCATGCGCCGCCAACTGTTGCTTACCACCGTTCTGTCCTCGATGCTGCTGGCCGGCTGCGCCAGCTGGTTCGAAGGCTCTTCCCAGTTCCAGCCGACGCCGCTGGCCAACATCAAGCCGCTGCAGGCGCTGGATGTGAAATGGTCGCTGCAGCAGGCGGGCCCGGCGTCCAGCTTCCTGCCGGTCTACGATAGCGGCAATGTGGTGAGCGCCGACGCCGAAGGCCGCATCCGCAGCGTCGACGCGCTCAGCGGCCGCGTGCAGGCCGATGTGGCGCTCAAGCGCGCGCTCGCCAGCGGCGTCGCCGTCAGCGGCGACGTGGTGCTGGTCGGCAGCGCCGACGCCAAGCTGCTGGCGGTGGACCGCAAGAGCGGCAAGATCGTCTGGCAGCAGCCGCTGACCAGCCTGATGCTGGAGGCGCCGCAGATCGCCGGCGACATCGTGGTGGTGCGCACCAACGACGCCCGCCTGACCGGCTTCAGCCTGGCGGACGGCAAGCAGCAGTGGTCGGTGGGCAATGTGCTGCCGCAACTGACCGTGCGCAACAACGGTTCGATGCGCGCGGTGGGCAAGGAGGCGGTGATGGTGGGGCAGGCCGGCGGCCGCCTGGACATCGTCAATCCGCAGACCGGCAACACGCTGTGGCAAGGCGCGGTGGCCACGCCGCGCGGCGCCACCGAGCTGGAGCGCGTCACCGACGTGACCAGCCGCCCGGCTTACGACGGCGGCCAGGTGTGCGCGGTGGCCTACCAGGGCCGCGTCGCCTGCTTCGAGGCGCGCAACGGCAGCCTGTTGTGGGGCCGCGAGGTGTCGTCCAGCCGCGGTTTGGCCATGGACGCGCGCAATGTCTACGTGACGGCCGAGGACGGCTCGATCTGGGCTTACGACCGCCAGAGCGGGCGCAATCTCTGGAAAAACGATGAACTCAAGTACCGCAATGTTTCCGGCCCGGCCATGATCGGGCGCTTCGTGCTGGTTGTGGATGGCGAAGGCTATGCCCATCTGCTATCCAACGAGAGCGGCAGCATTGTCGGACGCAGCAAGATCGGCACCTCCGGGCCGGTCAATCAACCGGTATCGCTCGGTTCCTCCGCCCTGATCCAGGGGCAGGACGGCCGCCTGGCGATGCTGAATCTGGGATAAAAAGCAGTATTACATGAAACCTACCGTAGCTCTGGTCGGCCGCCCAAATGTGGGCAAGTCGACCCTCTTCAACCGGCTGACCCGCAGCCGCGACGCCTTGGTCGCCGACCAGCCGGGCCTGACGCGCGACCGCCACTACGGCCAAGGCCGCGTGGGCGAGAAGCCGTACCTGGTGGTCGACACCGGCGGTTTCGAGCCGGTGGTCGACGAAGGCATCCTGTTCGAAATGGCCAAGCAGACGCTGCAGGCCGTCGACGAGGCGGACGCCGTGGTGTTCCTGGTGGACGGCCGCTCCGGCCTGACGCCGCAAGACAAGATCATCGCCAACCGCCTGCGCCAGCTTGACCGTCCGGTCTACCTGGCGGTCAACAAGGCCGAGGGCATGCGCCACGCCATCGCCGGCGCCGAGTTCCACGAACTGGCGCTGGGCGAGCCGCTGGTGATTTCCGCCGCCCACGGCGACGGCGTGCGCGAACTGATGGAACTGGTGCTGGAAACCTTCCCTGACGAAGTGGAGGAAGAAGAAAGCCGCCATCCGAAGTTTGCCGTCATCGGCCGGCCCAATGTCGGCAAATCCACGCTGGTGAACGCCATCCTGGGCGAAGAGCGGGTGATCGCATTCGACCAGGCCGGCACCACGCGCGACAGCATCTATATTGATTTTGAGCGCGAAGGCCATACCTATACCATCATCGACACCGCAGGCGTGCGCCGCCGCGCCAAGGTCAACGAGATGCTGGAGAAGTTTTCCGTCATCAAGACCATGAAGGCGATCGAAGACGCCAACGTCGCGGTGCTGGTGCTGGACGCGCAGCTGGACATCTCCGAGCAGGACGCCACCATCGCCGGCTTCGCGCTGGAGGCGGGGCGCGCGCTGGTGGTGGCGGTCAACAAGTGGGACAACCTGGACAGCGAGCAGAAGGACAATGTTCGCCGCGAGATCGCCCGCAAGCTGAACTTCCTCGATTTTGCGAAGTTTCATTACATCTCGGCCATCGAGGGCCGCGGTGTGGCAGACTTGTTCAAATCCATCGACGAAGCCTATCGCGCGGCGATGGTGAAGCTGGCGACGCCGAAGCTGACGCGGGTGTTGCAGGTGGCGCTGGAGCGCCAGCAGCCGCCGCGTTCGGGCCTGATCCGTCCCAAGATGCGCTATGCGCACCAGGGCGGCCAGAACCCGCCGATCATCGTCGTGCACGGCAACGCGCTGGACAATATACCGGCCAGTTACACCCGCTATCTGGAACATACTTTCCGGAAAGTGTTCAAACTGCAGGGTACCCCGCTGAGGGTGCAGTACAAGTCGTCGGAAAACCCGTTCGACACCGAGGAAGGCAAGGAAAAGTCTCGCGCCAAGCCCAAGCCGATGTCCAAGATGCGGGGCAGGGAAAAAGAAGTTCGCTACGGCAAAAGCAGCAAAAAATAGTACGGCGGAATGTTTTCTGCTAAAAATAAGCAGGCCGCCGCTGTTCGCTGCATAGTCAATACAACAATCAACGATTCGGAGAAAAACGAATGAGCTCTAAAGGGCAAATGTTACAAGACCCGTTCCTGAATATCCTGCGCAAGGAACACGTGCCGGTCTCCATCTATCTGGTCAACGGCATCAAGCTGCAGGGTCAGGTCGAATCCTTCGACCAGTACGTGGTGCTGCTGAAGAACACTGTGACCCAGATGGTCTATAAGCACGCCATCTCCACCGTGGTGCCGGCCCGCCCGGTCAGCATCCCGCACGAACATCCGGCGCAAAAGCAGGAACAGGCGCAGGACGCTTAAGGCGCCGCCGCACAGACCGGGCCGATTGGCCGCATCGCAAGATGCGGTCACTCGGCCTTTGTCATTTATCGCCGTACTCAATATGGTGTAGCAAACCGTGTTTGATCGTCCCGACTTAGGCGACCAGGCCGTTCTGGTCAGCCTGGATTTTGGTGATGCCGATTACCAGGAAAGCGTTGCGGAGTGCGCCGAGCTGGTGCGCAGCAGCAATGTGGAGATTCTGGGCAAGGTGGAGGGCAAGCGCCAGCGCCCGGACGCCGCCTTGTTCGCCGGCAAGGGCAAGGTGGAGGAGATTGCCGCCGTGGTGCGCGCCACCGGCGCCAATGTGGTGATCTTCAATCACGCCTTGTCCCCCGGCCAGGAGCGCAATTTGGAGCGCGCGCTGCAATGCCGGGTGATAGACCGCAACAGCCTGATTCTCGACATCTTCGCCCAGCGCGCGCGCAGCCACGAAGGCAAGCTGCAGGTGGAGCTGGCGCAGCTGTCGCACCTGTCCACCCGCCTGGTGCGCGGCTGGACCCACCTGGAGCGGCAAAAGGGCGGCATCGGCCTGCGCGGTCCCGGCGAAACGCAGCTGGAGACCGACCGCCGCCTGCTCGGCATCCGGGTGAAGTCGCTGAAGGACCGGTTGGCCCAGGTGCAGCGCCAGCGCAGCACCCAGCGCAAGAGCCGCACCCGCGCCGGCATCGCCTCGGTGTCCATCGTCGGCTACACCAACGCCGGCAAGTCCACGCTGTTCAATGCGCTGACCAAGGCCAACATCTACGCCGCCGACCAGCTGTTCGCCACGCTGGACACCACCAGCCGCAAGCTGTTCCTCCATCACGATTGCTCGGTGGTGCTGTCCGACACCGTCGGCTTCATCCGCGACCTGCCCCACACCTTGGTGGCGGCCTTCCGCGCCACGCTGGAGGAAACGGTGCAAGCCGATCTGCTGCTGCACGTGGTCGATTGCGCCAACGAGACGCGCGACGCGCAGATCGACGAGGTGAACAAGGTGCTGGCCGAGATCGACGCCGACGGCATCCCGCAGCTGATCGTGTGGAACAAGTGCGACTTGAAGGATCTGCCGCCGGAAATCGAACGCGGCGAAAACGGCGAAATCGCCGCGGTGCGGGTGTCGGCGCTGAAGGGCATCGGGCTGGAACTCTTGCGCGAGGCGATTGCCGAAAGGGTGCAACCTTCCGCAAATAACCATAAAGAACCATACGAGCATGTCGCAGAATGACCCGAACCGTGGCCGGAACGGCCAGAATGGGCCGCCGGACCTCGATGAAGTGTTCCGTAACCTGAACCAGAAACTGGCCCGCCTATTGGGGGCGAAGCCTACCGCCGGCCGCCCGGGCGGCGCCGGCGCGCCGCCATCCTACAAAGGCGGCGCCCTCGCCGTGGTCGGCGTGCTGGCAGCCTTGTGGCTGGCCAGCGGCTTTTACGTGGTGGACGCCCGCGAAGAGGGCGTGGTGCTGCGCCTGGGCAGCTTCAATCGCCTGACCGAACCCGGCCTGCAATGGCATGCGCCGTATCCGTTCGAAAAGGTGGAAATCGTCAACCTGACCGAGTTGCGCAGCGTGGAAGTCGGCTATCGCGGCAGCGCGCAGAACCGCGTGCCGGAAGAGTCGCTGATGCTGACCGCCGACCAGAACATCATCGATGTGCAGCTGTCGGTGCAGTACGACATCAAGGACGCGCGCGCCTTCCTGTTCAACAACGCCGCGCGCGAGCGCGACGCCAAGGACATCGTCAAGCAGGCGGCGGAAACCGCGATCCGCGAGGTGGTGGGCCGCAACAAGGTGGACTTCGTGCTGAACGAAGGCCGCGCCCAGATCGCCGCCGAAGCGCGCAAGGTGATCCAGGACGTGCTCGACCGCTACGCGGTGGGCATCCGCATCGCCAAGGTCAACATCAACGACGTGCAGCCGCCGCAAGCGGTGCTGGCGGCGTTCGACGACGCGGTGAAGGCCGGCCAGGACAAGGACAAGCTGCTGAACGAGGGCATGGCCTACGCCAACGAGGTGGTGCCCAAGGCCAAGGGCATGGCGGCGCGGCTGCAGCAGGAAGCCGAAGGCTACCAGCAGCAGGTGGTGGCGCGCGCCCAGGGCGACGCCGAGCGTTTCAAACAAGTGTTGTCCGAATACAACAAGGCGCCCAAGGTCATGCGCGAGCGCATGTACCTGGACATGATGCAGCAAATCATGAACAGCAGCAGCAAGGTGCTGGTCGATCAAAAGGGCGGCAATAACCTGCTCTACCTGCCGCTGGACAAGCTGATGCAGATGTCGGCTCCCGCATCCCCCGCCGCGCCGCAGGCTCCCGCAGCCTCCGCTCCCGCCACGGCCACGCCGCCGGCGGCTAAGAACGGGCGCGAAATTTCGCGCGGTCGCGATTTCTTTGGAGCGGAGCGATGATGGAAAGAATGATTCCCGCCGTGGTGGCGGTCGTGGGCGCGTTGTTTGTCGCCAGCCTGTCGCTGTTTACCGTCGATCAGCGCCAGTTCGCGCTGGTATTCCAGTTCGGCGAGGTCGTGAAGGTGATCTCCCAGCCGGGCATCCAGTTCAAGATTCCGCTGCTGCAGAACGTCCGTTATTTCGATCGCCGCGTGCAGACCATCGACGCCGAAGCGCCCGAGCTGTTCAACACCCGCGAGAAGAAGAACGTGCTGGTGGACAGCTTCGTGAAGTGGCGTGTGGTAGATGTGTCACAGTTCTATAAGAGCGTTGGTTCCGAGGCCGCCGCGGTGGCGCGCCTGAAGCAAACCATCAATGACGGCCTGCGCGCCGAGTTCGGCCAGAAAACGGTTGCCGACGTCATTTCCGGCCAGCGCGACCAGGTGATGGAGACGGTTCGCAAGCGCGCGGACGCGGATGCGCGTAAAATAGGTGTGGAAATTCTCGACGTGCGCTTAAAACGCGTCGATTTTCCGGATAAAATAAGCAGTTCCGTCTACGACCGCATGCAGTCCGAGCGTCGTACCGTGGCCAGCCAGCTGCGCAGCGAAGGCGCTGCCGACGCAGAGCGGGTGCGGGCCGAAGCCGACAAGCAGCGCGAGGTGATCCTGGCGGAGGCTTACAGCAAGGCGCAGGCGCTGAAGGGGCAGGGCGACGCCAAGGCGGCGGCGATTTACGCCGAGGCTTACGGCAAGAACCCGGAGTTCTACGCGTTCTGGCGCAGCATGGACGCCTACAAGGAATCGTTCAAGAACAAGAGCGATGTGCTGGTGCTGGACCCGAGCAGCGACTTCTTCAAGTACCTGAAGAATCCGCAGGCGGGGCAGGGCAAAGGCAAGTAGCGGACTGACAATCTGAGGTTTTTAAGAAGACTGGCCGGGGCGACCTGGCCAGTTTGCTGATAACAAGGCGGGCGACCACCCCGCCTTTTATTCTGTTGAAACGAAATGCGCAACTGGCTGTTACCCGAATATATCGCCGACATCCTGCCGGCCACCGCCCGGCAGGTTGAGTCGGCCAAGGCCGCGATGCTGGAAGGCTTCCGCGTGGCCGGCTACGAGCTGGTGCTGCCGCCGCTGATCGAGTACATCGATTCCCTGGTCAGCGAAGGCGACGTCACGCTGGACCTGAAAACCTTCAAGCTGGATGACCAGCTGTCCGGACGCCAGCTCGGCCTGCGCGCCGACATCACGCCGCAGGTGGCGCGCATCGACGCCCACCTGCTGGGCGGCCGCACCGGCGTCACCCGCCTGTGCTACGCCGGCAGCGTGGTGCACAGCCGTCCGTCCGGCCTGACCAGCTCGCGCGAGCCGCTGCAGGTGGGGGCCGAGCTGTATGGCTACGCCGGCATCGAGGCCGACCTGGAAATCATCGACCTGATGCTGTCGACGCTGGAAAAAGCCGGCGTGAAGAAGCTAAGGCTGGATGTCGGCCATATCGCCATCTTCCGCGGCCTGGCCGCCGCCGCCGGCCTGGCGCCGGAGGTGACGCGCGAGCTGTTCAGCCTGCTGCAGAACAAGGACGTCGCGAGCATTGCCGAGCTGGTGGCCGGCGTGGCCGAGCCGTACAAGAGCGCCTTCCTCGCGCTGCCGGAGCTGTATGGCCCGGCCAGCGTGCTGGACAAGGCGCGCACCCGCCTGCCTTCGCTGCCGGAGGTCGAGCTGGGCCTGATGCAGCTGGCTGCCATCGCCCGCGCGGTGCAAGGCCGGGTGGAGCTGAGCTTCGATCTGGCGGAGCTGCGCGGCGATTTCTACCATACCGGCTTGATGTTCGCCGCCTATGCGCCGGGCTGGTCCGACGCCATCGCCCGCGGCGGCCGCTACGACAACGTGGGCCGCCGTTTCGGCCGCGCCCGTCCCGCCACCGGCTTCAGCCTGGATCTGCGCGATCTGGTGCGCATCCTGCCGGAGCGGGACTCGTCCCGCGGCGTGCGGGTGGCGGCCCGCCATCTGCCGGCCGCGGCGGAAGAGGTGGCGCGCCTGCGCGCCGCCGGCGAAATGGTGGTGGTCGACTACCTGGGAGAGTCCGCGGTGGCGCTTAATTGCGACCGCGAGCTGGTGCCTGCTGCCGATGGATGGCAACTGGCTCCTTTTAACTGATTTTTGTTTGAATCTGACTGAAGAAGAGGTTTTTTCCAATGTCCAAGAACGTTGTCGTGATTGGCACCCAGTGGGGTGACGAAGGCAAGGGCAAGATCGTTGACTGGCTGACCGACCACGCGCGCGCGGTCGTGCGCTTCCAGGGCGGCCACAACGCTGGCCACACCCTGGTGGTCGGCGGCAAGAAAACCGTGCTGCGCCTGATCCCGTCCGGCATCCTGCGTCCCGACGTGGAATGCTACATCGGCAATGGCGTAGTGCTGTCGCCCGAGGCGCTGCTGAAGGAAATCGGCGAACTGGAAGAGGCCGGCGTCAACGTGACCGCCCGCCTGAAGATCGCCGAAGGCTGCCCGCTGATCCTGCCGTATCACGTAGCGCTGGACCAGGCGCGCGAAGCCGCCAAGGGCGAAGCCAAGATCGGCACCACCGGCCGCGGCATCGGCCCCTGCTACGAAGACAAGGTGGCGCGCCGCGCGCTGAAGGTGATCGACCTGTTCGACCCGGCCGGCTTCGCCGTCAAGCTGCGCGAAAACGTCGATTACTACAACTTCCTGCTGACCCAGCTGTTCCAGGCCGAGCCGGTAAGCTTCGACGACATCCTGGCGCAGACCATGCTGCTGGCCGAGCGCATCAAGCCGATGGTGGCGGATGTGTCGCGCACGCTGTACGACATGAACCAGGCCGGCGTGCCGCTGTTGTTCGAAGGCGCGCAAGGCACGCTGCTGGACATCGACCACGGCACCTACCCCTTCGTCACCTCGTCCAACTGCGTGGCCGGCGCGGCCGCGCCGGGCGCCGGCGTGGCGCCGCAGATGCTCAACTACGTGCTGGGCATCGTCAAGGGCTACACCACCCGCGTCGGCTCCGGCCCGTTCCCGACCGAGCAGGACAACGAGATCGGCATGTTCCTGGCCAAGCGCGGCAACGAGTTCGGCTCGGTCACCGGCCGCCCGCGCCGCTGCGGCTGGTTCGATGCCGCCGCGCTGAAGCGCTCCATCCAGATCAACGGCGTGACCGGCCTGTGCGTGACCAAGCTGGACGTGATGGATGGCCTGGAAGAGATCAAGCTGTGCGTCGGCTACATGCTGGACGGCCAGCGCGTGGACATCCTGCCGTTCGGCTCCGACGCGGTGACCAAGTGCGAACCGATCTACGAGAGCATGCCGGGCTGGACCGAATCCACTTTCGGCGCCAAGCGCTGGGAAGACCTGCCGGTCAACGCCCAGGCCTACCTGACCCGCATCGCCGAAGTATGCGGCGCGCCGGTTGCCATCGTCTCCACCGGTCCGGACCGCGAAGAGACCATCGTGCTGGATCACCCCTACGGCCTGTAAGCCCTACGGTTGCCGCATGAATAAGCCCACCGCGACGCGGTGGGCTTTTTGTTTGCCCGGCGCGGCCGGCGGCGCGCTATTCGTGCTGCAGGATGTTGACGAGGGTGCCGAACGGATCGCGGACGAAGAAGCGCCGCACGCCCCACGGCTCGCTGGCCGGGCCGTATTCGATGGCGACGCCGGCTTCACGCGCGCGCGCTAGAACCTGGTCCAGGTTGTCGACTTCGATCGACAGCGCAGGCAGCGGCGCGCCGGAGCCGCCTTCGCTGGCGAAGCTGAGCTGGGTTTGCATTCGGCTGTCGGCTCCATAGGTGCGGATCCAGCCGTGGTCCATGATGAGGTCCAGGCCCAGCAGGCCGCGGTAGAACGCGTCGGCGCGGGCGGGGTCGGCGGCGGCGAGGTTGGCGACGATGCGCTGCACAGTCATGGCGATTCTCCTATGGCGCCTGTGTATCTGTTCATCATAGGTGGAGATGGGCAGTGCGGGGCTGCCTCCGCGCTCAGCCGCGCTTGCCCGGCTGATAGCCGTCGTTCAGCGTTTTCAGGAAAGCCAGCATGTCGTCGATGTCGCGTTCGCCATAGGCCGGCTTGCCGCCTTTCTTGCCGCCGAACGGCGCTTCCATATTGACGTTGCCCTGGTAGCGCGCCGGCAGGTCGTCGAACTTGGCCAGTTTGCCATTCTGGCCGGCCGGGTACCATTTTTCCGGCTTCACGTCGCGTTCGGCGTAGAAGCGCAGCACCTGGCGCAAGTCGTGGAAGACGCCGTTGTGGAAAAACACTTTGCGGGTGGCGACGTTGCGCAGGCCCGGCGTGCGGAACAGGCCGCAGTAGTCGGCGCGGTTGCGGAAGTCGGTGCGGGCCGGGCCGCACAGCCCCAGGTCGTAATAGTGGCCGTCGCGGTTGGCGGCGATGTCCGGATTGCGCGGCGCGCCGACCGCGATGTGGCCGAAGTCGCTGAAGGAGGGGAAGGCGCCGCTCTCGCTGCGCTGGCTCAGGTGGCAGGACGCGCAATTGCCCTTGGCCGGGTCATTGAAAACCCTCAGGCCGCGCATTTCCGCGGCGGAGAGCTGGGCCTGGCCGCGCAAATAGGCATCGTACTTGCTGCTATAGGGATAAAACTCGGCGGGATTCTGCTGGAATACTTCCAGCGCCAGCACGGCCTTGTCGAAGGCTTGCTTCGGGCGCTGGAAGACATCCTTGCCGAATAGTTGGCGGAAAGTGGCGGCCACGGGCGATGCCTGCAGTTTCCTGGCGACGTTTTCCGCCGTACCGTTGGCCATTTCGTTGGCGGCCAGCAGAGGCAGCGCGGCTTGGCTATGGGTGGAATCTGCGCGGCCGTCCCAGGTGAAGCCGCCGGTGGGGCCGGCGTCTTCGCTGTCGTTGCCGTCGTTGTCGTGAAAGTGTTCGCTGAAGGCTGGCACGTTCTGCAGATAACGCAAGGACGGCACGGCGCGGGTGCCCGGCTGCTTGCCATCCATGCCGCCAAGCTGCGCGGCGAGGCCGTTGGGCGGGCCGTAGGCGTGGTCGGGGCTGTGGCAGCTGGCGCAGGACATCCGGCCCGATGCCGACAGGCCGCGATCGAAGAACAATTGCTTGCCCAGTGCTTCCAGTTGTTTGGCGGATGGCGGATGGGCGCCGGGCGTGTAGCTGGCGTCGGCGTATGCCGGTTTGGCGGCCGGGGTGGCGTGCGAGGCTGCCGCGGAGACGGCCAGGGCGCCGCCGACAATCAAGCTGAGGGTCAATAACCAGGGGGTGGAAGCGTGCATGGCATGGGCGGAGGATGAGTTGGCGGCGACTGTAAGGCAAAAAAATGACAAAAATATGAAATCGCGCGATGGCTGCGGCGATTGTTCCACTACGAAGAAAATTAACAGAATGTAAATGGAGTGTAACATTCCATGGTGATAATCCGCGCTTCCCTTCTTAAATTTAGGAAATGCGCGATGAATCGCCTGACCTGTGGACTGGCGCTGACCCTGATCAGCGCCGCCGTGCTGAGCGCCTGCGGCAGCTCTTCCAGCCCTTCCGCCAACGCCACCAGCGGCGTGGTCACCGGCAGCTATTTCCGCCATGCCAAAGTGTGTCTCGATAGCAATGGCAACGGCCGTTGCGACGCGGGAGAGCCCAGCGCCTATACCGACGACAACGGCGCGTTCAGCTTGAACGGCCGCGGCGCGCTGGTGGTGGAGGTGGGCACCGACGCCACCCGCTACGATCCCGATACCGGCACAGCGGCGGCGGTGACCCAGCCGCTGGTATTCCGCGCGCCGGCGAACAGCGGCGGTGTGGTCAGTTCGCTGACGACGGAAGTGGCGGATCTGATGGACAGCAACGGCGGCGATCTGAACGCGGCGCGCAATGCGGTGGCCGACCGCCTGGGCGTGCCTGCGGACAAGGTGATGGCAGACCATAACAAGGAAAGCGATCCCGACATCAAGGCGACGCTGAAGGCGGCCATCAACCAGAACATCGACGCGATCGCGGACGCGGTGAAGGAGGCGGGCAACGGCGGCGACATCAAGGCCAGCCTGCACAAGCGCATGGCGCTGAGCGACATCAAGAACGTGGTGGTGATCTACGCCGAAAACCGCGGCTTCGACAATCTGTACGGCCTGTTCCCCGGCGCCGACGGCATTCCGGGCGTGAATCCGGCATCCAGGGGCCAGTACTCGCCGCAGAAGGATTTCGACAATTCCGCGCTGCCGGTATTGCCGCCCACCTGGGGAGGCCTGACCGCCGCCGGCCAGACGGTGACGCTGACCCAGGCGCAGACCATGAATTTCGCCAACAAGCCGTTCCAGATCGACGACCCCAAGGGCCTGAACGGCACCGGCGTGGTGGTGCCGCAATCGGTGGTGACGCGCGACTTGGTGCACCGCTTCTATAACAACCAGATGCAGATCAATGGCGGCGCCAATGACAAATTCGCCGCCTATTCCGACGCCGGCGGCTTGTCTATGGGCTATTACGACGGCAGCCAGATGGCGATGTGGAAGCTGGCGCAGCAGTACACGCTGGCCGACAATTTCTTCATGGGCGCTTTCGGCGGCTCCTTCCTCAATCACCAATATCTGGTTTGCGCCTGCGCGCCGGAATATCCGAATGCGGATACTTCGCCGGCCAAGGGCAGCATCTCGGCGATAGACACCGATGCGAAAGGCAATTTCCTGCGTCTGACGCCGGCCGCCAATGCGCCGGCTTCGGTGTTGTCCGGCACTGCCAAATACCTGAATGACGGCAACCTGACGCCGAAGGACAGCGCCGGCAAATACTATGCGGTGAACACCATGCAGCCGCCGTTCCAGCCCAGCGGCAATGCGCCGGCGGACAAGGCCCAGTATGCCGATCCAAGCAAGTCGACCACGCTGCCGGCGCAAAGCCAGGCGACGATCGCCGATCGTCTGGACGCCAAGAAAATCAGCTGGGCCTGGTATTCCGGCGGCTGGGCGGCTTCGCTGGCCGATCGCGGCAATATCTATAACGGCAGCCAACCCAACTTCCAGCCGCACCACCAGCCCTTCAACTATTTCGCCGCTTTCGATCCCGCCGCGCAGGCGGATTACCGCAATGCGCATCTGAAGGATTTCGACCAGAGCTTCCTGGCGGACGCCGCGGCCGGCAAGTTGCCGCAAGTGGCCTTCTACAAGCCGCAGGGCAACTTGAATCAGCATTCCGGCTACGCCAGCGTGGCCGACGGCGACGCCCATATCGCTTCGGTGATCGCCAAGCTGCAGCAAAGCCCGCAGTGGAGCAATATGCTGGTGGTGGTGACCTATGACGAAAACGGCGGTTTCTACGACCACGCGCAAGTGCCGAAGGGCGACCGCTGGGGGCCGGGCACCCGCATTCCGGCCATCCTGATTTCGCCTTTCGCCAAGAAAGGCTATGTCGACCATACCCAGTACGATACCGGCTCCATCCTGCGCTTCCTGACCCGACGTTTCGGGCTGAAGGCGTTGCCGGGCGTGGCGGGGCGCGATGCCGCCCTGGTGCGCAACGGCGGCCGTCCGATGGGCGACTTCACCAGCGCGTTGGCTTTCGACCGCAAATAAGGCGCACAGACCGAGATCAGCCACCCGGTGTCCGGGTGGCTTTTGTTTTTGTCCGTACGGCTTTGCGCGGTTCCAGATGGTAAACTGGATGACTAGTCACCCTCATCCCTTCGTCATGCAGTTGAAAATCGCCCCCGGCATGCTGACGCCGTTGATTGTCGCCACGGCCCTGTTCATGGAAAACATGGACGCCACCGTGATCTCCACTTCTTTGCCCGTCATCGCGCTGGAGCTCGGCGTCGATCCGATCTCGCTGAAACTGGCGCTGACGTCTTATCTGGTCAGCCTGGCGGTGTTCATCCCGATCAGCGGCTGGATGGCCGACCGCTTCGGCGCGCGCCGCATTTTCCGTTCCGCCATTCTGGTGTTCATGCTGGGATCGCTGCTGTGCGCCGTCACCAGCAGCCTGCACGGCTTCGTGATGGCGCGCTTTCTGCAAGGCATAGGCGGCGCGATGATGGTGCCGGTCGGACGGCTGGTGATTCTGCGCACCATAGACAAGGCGGACCTGGTGCGGGCGCTCAGCTATCTGACGGTGCCGGCGCTGCTGGGGCCGGTGATTGGGCCGCCGCTGGGCGGCTTCATCAGCACCTATTTCCATTGGCGCTGGATTTTTCTGATCAACATCCCCATTGGTCTGCTGGGGCTGGCTCTGGCCGGCCGTTTCATCGCCAATCTGAAAGAGGACGAGGTGCCGCGGCTGGATTGGTGGGGCTTCCTGCTGACCGGCGCCGGCCTGTCGATGCTGATGTTGGGGCTGGCCACCGAGGGCAAGCACATGTTGTCGGTGACGGCGTCGATCTGGCTCAGCCTGCTGGGGGGCGCGCTGCTGCTGATCTACCTGTGGCATTACCGCCGCCAGCAGCATCCGCTGCTGGACTTGTCGCTGCTGAGGCTGCCCACTTTCAATGCCGGGGTGGTCGGGGGCTTCATGTTCCGCGTCGGGATCGGCACCATTCCCTTCCTGTTGCCGCTGATGTTGCAGTTGGGCTTCGGTTTTTCGCCGTTTGAATCCGGCCTGCTCACTTGCTCCACCGCGATGGGCGCGATAGGAATGAAAACGATAGTGGCCAAGGTGCTGCAGCGCTTCGGTTTCCGCCGGGTGCTGGTGTTGAACAGCATTCTGGCTGGTTGCTCGGTGGCGGTGTACGCGCTGTTCCAGGCGGACACGCCGCATTGGGTGTTGCTGATGGTGTTCGTGCTGGGCGGTTGTCTGCGCTCGCTGCAGTTCACCAGCCTCAACGCCATCACATTCGCCGATGTGGACAAGGATAGACTGAGCCAAGCCACCAGCCTGTCCAGCGTCGCGCAACAGCTGGCGGCGGGCTTTGGCGTGACGGTGGGGGCGTTTGCCTTGCAGGCCGCGTCCTGGCTGCAGGGCCATCAGCAGCTGACGGCCGGCGATTTCGGCCACGCCTTCCTGTTCATGGGCAGCCTGACCGCCTTGTCCAGCCTGCTGTTCCTCAGCCTGGAGCGGGATGCCGGCCAGCAGGTATCGGCGGGCCATGAGGGCGGAGAGGAAAAGTAAACAGAAGCAGGGGGCCGACGACGCCGGCTTCCCTCGCGGGGACGACAAACGCAAAAAAGCCGCAGATCAGAGATCTGCGGCTTTTTTCATTTGGTGCCCAAGAGAAGACTCGAACTTCCACACCCTTGCGGGCGCTAGGACCTGAACCTAGTGCGTCTACCAATTCCGCCACCTGGGCAAAGCAAATTGTCTACTTCCAGCCAGCGGCTAAGCGCTGACCTTACTGAATTTTGTTGGTGCCCAAGAGAAGACTCGAACTTCCACACCCTTGCGGGCGCTAGGACCTGAACCTAGTGCGTCTACCAATTCCGCCACCTGGGCAACAAAATACTGCTGGCTGTAAGGCCTTACATACTATAAATCATGTTGGTGCCCAAGAGAAGACTCGAACTTCCACACCCTTGCGGGCGCTAGGACCTGAACCTAGTGCGTCTACCAATTCCGCCACCTGGGCCAACCAGATTTTATGATGCCAGCAAAGCGACAAGCTTACAATAGTAAGATGGTGCCCAAGAGAAGACTCGAACTTCCACACCCTTGCGGGCGCTAGGACCTGAACCTAGTGCGTCTACCAATTCCGCCACCTGGGCATCGCTTTGCTGTATCATCTGTTGCATAGCTGCAACGAGATGCGAATTATAGACATAATATTGAGGGTGTCAATGGCTGAATCGCAAAAAAAACAAAAAAAGCTTTCCCTGCGTGACCAGGATCCTTTCCTGGAGCGGGAAAAACTCAAATATTCCAATCCCTTGCCCAGCCGCGAGTTCTTGATGCAGATTCTCGCCGAGCAGGGGGTGCCGCTGTTTCCGGACGAATTGGCGCAGATGCTGTCGATCGCTCCGGCCGAGATTCTCTACTTTGAACGCCGCCTGCGCGCGATGGAGCGTGACGGCGAGGTCATCATCAATCGCAAGGGCGCGGTCTGCGTCGCCCAGAAACTGGATCTGGTCCGCTGCAAGGTGTCCGGCCACCGCGATGGCTTCGGCTTCGCGATGCCGGATGAGGGCGAAGGTTCCGGCGCGGATATCTTCCTGCCTGAACGCGAAATGAAAAAAGTGATGCACGGCGATCGCGTGATGGTGCGGCCGTCGGGCGTGGACAGGCGCGGCCGGCAGGAGGGCCGCATCGTGGAGGTGCTGGAGCACGCGGTCACCCGCCTGGTCGGCCGCATCCAGCGCGAGCGCGGCGTGTGGGTGGTGCTGCCGGAAGACAAGCGCATCAACCATAGTATTCTGATCGAACCGGGCGGCGAGGCCGGCGCCAAGGAGGGCCAGGTGGTGATGGTGGAGATCCTGCAGCAGCCGGATGCCCACCACCAGCCGGTCGGCCAGGTGACGGAGGTTCTGGGCAATTATGCCGATCCGGGCATGGAGATCGAGATCGCGCTGCGCAAGCACGATCTGCCGCACCGCTTCCCCGACGACGCGCTGCTGCAGGCGAAGGAAACGCCGAAGAAAGTGCGCAAGAAGGATTGGAGCAAGGATCGCGTCGATTTGCGCGAGCTGCCGCTGGTCACCATCGATGGCGAAACCGCGCGCGATTTCGACGACGCGGTGTACGCGGAAAAGAAAGGCAAGGGCTTCCGCCTGGTGGTGGCCATCGCCGACGTCAGCTTCTATGTGCAGCCGGCAGACGCATTGGATAAGGAGGCGCTCAATCGCGGCACCTCGGTTTACTTCCCGCGCCGGGTGATCCCGATGCTGCCGGAGGCGTTGTCCAATGGCATCTGCTCGCTCAATCCGGATGTGGAGCGCATGTGCATGGTCTGCGACATGCAGATCAACGCCAAGGGCGAAGTGAAGAAGTACCAGTTCTATCCGGCGGTGATGCGCTCCAAGGCCCGGTTGACCTACAACCAGGTGTGGGATTGGCTGCAGAACGGCAGCGATCATCCGATGCTGCCGCACGTGAAAGATTTGTACGCGCTGTTCAAGATTCTGCTGGCGGCGCGCGCCAAGCGCGGCGCCATCGAGTTCGATTCGGTCGAAACCCAGATGATCTTCAACGATAGCGGCAAGATTGACCGCATCGTGCCGGTGGTGCGCAACGACGCGCATCGCCTGATCGAAGAGTGCATGCTGGCGGCCAACGTCTGCTCGGCGGATTTCCTGCTGAAGAGCGGCCACAAGGCGCTGTACCGGGTGCACGAGGGGCCGACGCCGGAAAAACTGGAAAACCTGCGCGCCTATCTGCGCCTGGTCGGCCTGACGCTGGGCGGCGCGGACAAGCCCAGCGCCAAGGATTACGCCGTTTTGGCGGAGCAGATCCACGGCCGCTCCGACGCGCCGGTGCTGCAGACCATGCTGCTGCGCTCGATGCAGCAGGCGGTGTACACCCAGGAGAACAACGGCCACTTCGGCTTGGCGTACGAGGCATATACCCATTTCACCTCGCCTATCCGCCGTTACCCCGACTTGCTGGTGCACCGCGCGATCAAGGCGGTGCTGAAGAACGAAAAGTACAAGCCGGGCAAGTGGGCTGCCTTGGGCGTGCATTGTTCGATGACCGAGCGCCGCGCCGACGATGCCAGCCGCGACGTCGAGTCCTGGCTGAAAACCTACTATATGCGCGACAAGGTGGGCGAGGTTTTCCAGGGCAAGATCAGCGCGGTCACAAGCTTCGGCGTATTTGTGTTGCTGGACGACGTGTATGTCGAAGGTTTGGTGCATATCTCCGAGTTGGGCAAGGACTACTTCCACTTCAAGAAGGACATCCAGGCGATAGTCGGCGAGAAGAGCGGCATGCAGTACCGGCTGGGCGACGCGTTGACCGTTAAAGTGATGGGCGCCAATCTGGAAAGCGCCCAGGTGGATTTCGCGCTGGTGCGCGAAACGCCAGTCGTTTCAGAGACGTCGGCTGCCTCTGGCAAGACCGAAGGCGATGCGCCCAGGTCGTCGCGGCGCAGTCGCGGAAACCGAGCAGCGCCCGCGGCGGAAGCGCCGGAGGCGCGGGAAAGCAAGCCGGCAGGCTTGCCGGCGGCGCCAAAGGGACGTAGCCGCCAAACTGCGGGGCGGAACCGTGCGGCTGAAGCTGTCGCTGCGCCAGCCGCTCAGGCCGTCGAGCAGGGTAAGCCTGCTGCTCAAGCGAAGCCTGCTGCTCAAGCGAAGCCTGCTGCTCAAGCGAAGCCTGCTGCTCAAGCGAAGCCTGCTGCTCAAGCAGAGCCTGAAGCTCAAGTCAGCGCTGCGACGTCCACGCCTGTTGTCGGGGAGGAAAGGCAGCCGGCGGCACGCAAGCGTCGTGTGGCGATCAAGGGGAATGGCAAGCGTCGCGACGAGGAGTGATTGGACGCTATCTATATTAATAGGTATCCAAGACCGGCCAGCGCAGATCGCGCTGGCCGATTTTTTTTTGTGCTTTCGGGCTGGCGGAGAAAGAGGCTCCACGGCGGCTCGGGTGCCAGAGGGAGACTTTTTGCGGCCTGCTGAAGTTATGGTTTTGTTACATATCAGCCACTTAGCGATTTCCGCCGAAAATCTTTCAATTTTTGTCGCGAAAGGTGTTGACGGGTGCGGGTCCCGGGCGTATAGTTCGCCTCCTCAGCTGACGCAGCGAACGAAACAGCGGAAACGAAACGGTTCCGGTGATGACGACGCAGCGATCGGCACCGCTCTTTAACAGACAGAATAACCGATAGGTGTAAGTGTTTGGCGAAAGCCAAAAACTTGCACTGCAAGAGACAAGAGATACTTGTTTATTTCTTTGAACTTGCGTGCCAGAAAATTTGCTATGAGATTGAACTGAAGAGTTTGATCCTGGCTCAGATTGAACGCTGGCGGCATGCTTTACACATGCAAGTCGAACGGTAACAGGGTGCTTGCACCGCTGACGAGTGGCGAACGGGTGAGTAACGCATCGGAATGTACCGTGTAATGGGGGATAGCTCGGCGAAAGCCGGATTAATACCGCATACGCCCTGAGGGGGAAAGTGGGGGACCGTAAGGCCTCACGTTATACGAGCAGCCGATGTCTGATTAGCTAGTTGGTGAGGTAAGAGCTCACCAAGGCGACGATCAGTAGCGGGTCTGAGAGGATGATCCGCCACACTGGGACTGAGACACGGCCCAGACTCCTACGGGAGGCAGCAGTGGGGAATTTTGGACAATGGGCGCAAGCCTGATCCAGCCATGCCGCGTGTCTGAAGAAGGCCTTCGGGTTGTAAAGGACTTTTGTTCGGGAGGAAATCCCGCTGGTTAATACCTGGCGGGGATGACAGTACCGGAAGAATAAGCACCGGCTAACTACGTGCCAGCAGCCGCGGTAATACGTAGGGTGCAAGCGTTAATCGGAATTACTGGGCGTAAAGCGTGCGCAGGCGGTTTTGCAAGTCTGATGTGAAAGCCCCGGGCTCAACCTGGGAACGGCATTGGAGACTGCAAGACTAGAGTGCGTCAGAGGGGGGTAGAATTCCGCGTGTAGCAGTGAAATGCGTAGAGATGCGGAGGAATACCGATGGCGAAGGCAGCCCCCTGGGATGACACTGACGCTCATGCACGAAAGCGTGGGGAGCAAACAGGATTAGATACCCTGGTAGTCCACGCCCTAAACGATGTCAATTAGCTGTTGGGGGTTTGAATCCTTGGTAGCGTAGCTAACGCGTGAAATTGACCGCCTGGGGAGTACGGCCGCAAGGTTAAAACTCAAAGGAATTGACGGGGACCCGCACAAGCGGTGGATGATGTGGATTAATTCGATGCAACGCGAAAAACCTTACCTGCTCTTGACATGTACGGAACTTGGTAGAGATATCTTGGTGCCCGAAAGGGAGCCGTAACACAGGTGCTGCATGGCTGTCGTCAGCTCGTGTCGTGAGATGTTGGGTTAAGTCCCGCAACGAGCGCAACCCTTGTCATTAGTTGCCATCATTTAGTTGGGCACTCTAATGAGACTGCCGGTGACAAACCGGAGGAAGGTGGGGATGACGTCAAGTCCTCATGGCCCTTATGAGCAGGGCTTCACACGTCATACAATGGTCGGTACAGAGGGTCGCTAAGCCGCGAGGTGGTGCCAATCTCATAAAACCGATCGTAGTCCGGATCGCACTCTGCAACTCGAGTGCGTGAAGTCGGAATCGCTAGTAATCGCAGATCAGCATGCTGCGGTGAATACGTTCCCGGGTCTTGTACACACCGCCCGTCACACCATGGGAGTGAGTTTCACCAGAAGTGGGTAGGCTAACCGCAAGGAGGCCGCTTACCACGGTGGGATTCATGACTGGGGTGAAGTCGTAACAAGGTAGCCGTAGGGGAACCTGCGGCTGGATCACCTCCTTTCTAGAGAAGGCGATCGCCAAGCACTTACAGCCTATCGGTTATTCGCGTTAAGGGCAGCTGGATCGAAGAGATTCAGTGCTGAGAAGTTGACTGGGTTTGTAGCTCAGCTGGTTAGAGCACTGTGTTGATAACGCAGGGGTCGTAGGTTCGAGTCCTACCAGACCCACCAGTTGGGGGATTAGCTCAGTTGGGAGAGCACCTGCTTTGCAAGCAGGGGGTCGTCGGTTCGATCCCGTCATCCTCCACCACTTACAGTGCAAACAAAAACGAACTTGATCGAGTTTGATTCTGTTTGCGTTGTTCGCGTGCAGCGAAAGCTGCTCAGCAATACGCCCGATCTTTAACAAACTGAAGAAGCCGAATATATTAAGACGGCGAAACAAACAGCGAGAGTTAAGTCTTTCGTTGAATGAATCGTCATCTTGGGTATTTGATTGTATCAAAGGCTGCGTCGCCATATCAAAAGGGGCGGTGCAGTCGTCGCACAAACACACTTGTTGTTTTAGTGGCTTAGGCTGCTGAAATGATAGGGTCAAGCGACTAAGTGCATCTGGTGGATGCCTTGGCGATCACAGGCGATGAAGGACGTGTAAGCCTGCGAAAAGCGCGGGGGAGCTGGCAATAGAGCTTTGATCCCGCGATATCCGAATGGGGAAACCCGGCCCTTAGGGGTCATCCCTGACTGAATACATAGGTCAGAGGAAGCGAACTCAGCGAACTGAAACATCTAAGTAGCTGAAGGAAAAGAAATCAACCGAGATTCCGTAAGTAGTGGCGAGCGAACGCGGAACAGCCTGTATGTGATAGAGATTGCGTTAGTGGAAGGTTCATGGAAAGGACCGCCGTAGTGGGTGATAGCCCCGTACACGAAAACGCATTCTTGGTACTAAGCATACGAGAAGTAGGGCGGGACACGCGAAATCCTGTCTGAATATGGGGGGACCATCCTCCAAGGCTAAATACTCGTGATCGACCGATAGTGAACCAGTACCGTGAGGGAAAGGCGAAAAGAACCCCGGGAGGGGAGTGAAATAGAACCTGAAACCGGATGCATACAAACAGTGGGAGCGGACTTGTTCCGTGACTGCGTACCTTTTGTATAATGGGTCAGCGACTTACGTTCAGTAGCAAGCTTAACCGAATAGGGGAGGCGTAGGGAAACCGAGTCCGAATAGGGCGCTTTAGTTGCTGGGCGTAGACCCGAAACCGAGTGATCTATCCATGGCCAGGATGAAGGTGCGGTAACACGCACTGGAGGTCCGAACCCACTAGTGTTGCAAAACTAGGGGATGAGCTGTGGATAGGGGTGAAAGGCTAAACAAACTCGGAGATAGCTGGTTCTCCCCGAAAACTATTTAGGTAGTGCCTCATGTATCACTTCCGGGGGTAAAGCACTGTTATGGCTAGGGGGTCATTGCGATTTACCAAACCATGGCAAACTCTGAATACCGGAAAGTGCAAGCATGGGAGACAGACGGTGGGTGCTAACGTCCATCGTCAAGAGGGAAACAACCCAGACCGCCAGCTAAGGTCCCAAATGATCAGTTAAGTGGTAAACGAAGTGGGAAGGCATAGACAGCCAGGATGTTGGCTTAGAAGCAGCCATCATTTAAAGAAAGCGTAATAGCTCACTGGTCGAGTCGTCCTGCGCGGAAGATGTAACGGGGCTCAAACTGATAACCGAAGCTGCGGATGGGCGCGTAAGCGTCCGTGGTAGGGGAGCGTTCTGTAGGTCTGTGAAGGTGTCTCGTAAGGGATGCTGGAGATATCAGAAGTGCGAATGCTGACATGAGTAGCGATAAAGCGGGTGAAAAGCCCGCTCGCCGAAAGCCCAAGGTTTCCTACGCAACGTTCATCGGCGTAGGGTGAGTCGGCCCCTAAGGCGAGGCTGAAAAGCGTAGTCGATGGGAAACGGGTTAAAATTCCCGTACTTTTGTGCAGTGCGATGTGGGGACGGAGAAGGTTAGGTCAGCAGACTGTTGGAATAGTCTGTTCAAGCCGGTAGGCGTGAAGAGTAGGCAAATCCGCTCTTCTTTAACGCCGAGACGTGATAACGAGGGTCTACGGACCTGAAGTGACTGATACCACGCTTCCAGGAAAAGCCACTAAGCTTCAGCTGCACAAGAACCGTACCGCAAACCGACACAGGTGGGCAGGATGAGAATTCTAAGGCGCTTGAGAGAACTCAGGAGAAGGAACTCGGCAAATTGATACCGTAACTTCGGGAGAAGGTATGCCTGTTGAGGTGTAGGACTTCGCGTCCGAAGCTTTGACAGGTCGCAGAGAATCGGTGGCTGCGACTGTTTAACAAAAACACAGCACTGTGCCAACACGAAAGTGGACGTATACGGTGTGACGCCTGCCCGGTGCTGGAAGGTTAAGTGATGGGGTGCAAGCTCTTGATCGAAGCCCCAGTAAACGGCGGCCGTAACTATAACGGTCCTAAGGTAGCGAAATTCCTTGTCGGGTAAGTTCCGACCCGCACGAATGGCGTAACGATGGCCACACTGTCTCCTCCTGAGACTCAGCGAAGTTGAAGTGTTTGTGAAGATGCAATCTACCCGCTGCTAGACGGAAAGACCCCGTGAACCTTTACTGTAGCTTTGCATTGGACTTTGAAGTGGTTTGTGTAGGATAGGTGGGAGGCTTTGAAGCCAGGACGCTAGTTCTGGTGGAGCCGACCTTGAAATACCACCCTGACCCCTTTGAGGTTCTAACCTTGGTCCGTGATCCGGATTGGGGACAGTGCATGGTAGGCAGTTTGACTGGGGCGGTCTCCTCCCAAAGTGTAACGGAGGAGTTCGAAGGTTACCTAGGTACGGTCGGAAATCGTGCTGATAGTGCAATGGCAAAAGGTAGCTTAACTGCGAGACCGACAAGTCGAGCAGGTGCGAAAGCAGGACATAGTGATCCGGTGGTTCTGAATGGAAGGGCCATCGCTCAACGGATAAAAGGTACTCCGGGGATAACAGGCTGATACCGCCCAAGAGTTCACATCGACGGCGGTGTTTGGCACCTCGATGTCGGCTCATCACATCCTGGGGCTGTAGCCGGTCCCAAGGGTATGGCTGTTCGCCATTTAAAGTGGTACGTGAGCTGGGTTCAAAACGTCGTGAGACAGTTTGGTCCCTATCTGCAGTGGGCGTTGGAAGTTTGACGGGGGCTGCTCCTAGTACGAGAGGACCGGAGTGGACGAACCTCTGGTGTACCGGTTGTCACGCCAGTGGCATCGCCGGGTAGCTAAGTTCGGAAGAGATAACCGCTGAAAGCATCTAAGCGGGAAACTTGCCTGAAGATGAGACTTCCCTGGAGGCTTGACCTCCCTGAAGAGTCGTTCGAGACCAGGACGTTGATAGGTCGGGTGTGGAAGCGCTGTGAGGCGTGAAGCTAACCGATACTAATTGCTCGTGAGGCTTGATCCTATCATTTGAGTGGCTTGGGAAACTGAGACACAAGAGAGTGGATGTGCGACGTACGTCAAATACCGAATATATGCGAATCTGTCTGAGAGACGGGTTCGGGCTTCTTTAAGTTTGTACAGTTTATGTCTGGTGGCCATAGCGAGGTGGTCCCACGCCTTCCCATCCCGAACAGGACCGTGAAACGCCTTAGCGCCGATGATAGTGTGGCATTCGCCATGTGAAAGTAGGACACCGCCAGACGCCCCATACAGAACCCCAGCTCGATGAGCTGGGGTTTCTGCGTTTCTGCCCCGCCCCGCGGGGCTTTGCCGTTTCCGGCCCGGTCATGTGCCTCACCGCTTTGGCGGGACGAGGGGGAGAGAGCCTGGTTCGATGGAATGGCCCTGTCAGTGCCTATGCATGTCTCACTTTGTTCTCAACCCCATCCGTTCGGCTGGGGTTTTTTACATTGCCAGCTAGCCGTATCATGCGTTCATTGCCGGAGAAAAATATGCCTGATCAATTGAGAGTGGGTCTGATGGGTTTTGGCTATGCGGGTGCGACGTTTCATGCGCCGCTCCTGTCGGCGACGCCTGGCATCAAGCTGGCCGCGGTGGCATCCAGCAGGGCCGAGCTGGTTCGCAGCGCATTGCCGGCCGCGCAGGTTTTTCCATCTCCTGAGGCGTTGTTGACAGGGAGCGAGGTGGATCTGGTGGTGATCGCCACCCCGAACGATAGTCATTTCGCCCTGGCCAGCGCCGCGCTGGCGGCGGGAAAGCATGTCGTGGTGGACAAACCGTTTACGGTGAGGGCGGTGGAGGCTCGCGGGTTGGCGCTCCAGGCCGAGCAGGCCGGGTTGTTATTGTCGGTATTCCACAATCGGCGTTGGGACGCGGATTTTCTCGCGGTGCGGCAGCTGTTGGCTGATGGGGTGCTGGGGAGGGTAACGCATTTTGAGTCCCATTTTGACCGTTATCGGCCGCATGTGCGGCAACGCTGGCGAGAGTCGGCGCAGGCGGGCGCGGGCTTGTGGTATGACCTGGGGCCGCACTTGCTGGACCAGGCGGTGCAGCTGTGGGGCTTGCCAGAGGCGATTTCTCTGGAGCTGGCCGCTTTGCGCGATGGGGCCCAGGCGGATGACTGGTTCCATGCCCAGTTGCGTTATGCCGACAAGCGGGTGATTTTGCATGCCAGCGCCTTGGCGGCGGATGCCGGGCCGCGTTTCATCATCCACGGCACCGCGGGCAGCTATGCCAAATATGGTTTGGATACGCAGGAGGATGCGTTGAAGGCAGGCGATCGGCCTGGACAGGCGGGATGGGGAGGGGACCCGCGGCCGGGGCGCTTGCTGCTCGCGGGGAGCGAGGCTGTCGAAAGGCCGGCTGGCGCCGGCGACTACATGCGGTATTACGCCGGGGTGCGCGACGCCATTCTGCTTGGGGCTGCCAATCCGGTTGACGCTTGGGAGGCATGGCGGGTGATGGTGTTGCTGGAACTTGGCTGCGACAGCGCTGCCCAACAGTGCTGGAAGGCCGTCGCGCCTTCCCTGGCTTAGCCTTTGCGTTTTTCCCTGCCGCGCTCTTCCGTTGCGGGTGCGGCTTGTTGCGAGGGGGCGATTTCGGTCAGCAGTTGCTCCAGCAACTTGCTGCGCGCGCTGATGTGATGATCGAAACGCCAGTCTTTCAACAGGTCGATAGCGACTTCGAAGTAGCGCATATCGATATCGTACAGCTGGCTCAAATCGAAGGAGCGGCCCATTTCCAGGGCGGCCGCCAATTCCTTGAGCACCTGCATTTGCTGAGGATCGTGCCCTTCCTCCAGGAAGCGGCGGATTTTCTTGGCGGCGTTCATGTTTTGTCCTGTGGTTGATGTGGCGTGGATGTTCGCGCCATGGCCATGATGAGGCGGGGCGAGGGCCGGAGTCAACACGGCAAGCTATGCGGGCGCGTTGGCGGGGGGAAGCCTAGCAGTTTTGCGTATTGAGATGGAGTCAGCCGCGGAATATGTTGAATCATCTAGCTTGAATCACCCGTTCGGCATATTTTGCCATTCTGTGTGTTTTCCAAGGAGTCCTCTCTATGAAGCCGCATGAAGTGCGTAGCCGTGCCTTCGCCATGCCCCTTACCAGCCCGGCCTACCCGCCGGGACCGTACCGGTTTTACAACCGCGAGTATATGGTCATCACTTACCGCACCGATCCCGATGCGATCCAGGCGGTATTGCCGGAGCCGTTGCAGGCGGATGGCGATATCGTCAAATATGAGTTCATCCGGATGCCGGACTCCACCGGCTTCGGCGATTATTCGGAAAGCGGACAGGTGATTCCGGTCACGTTCCGCGGCGTGCGCGGCAGTTATTCCCATGCGATGTTTCTTGATGATCAGCCGCCGCTGGCTGGAGGACGCGAGTTATGGGGGTTTCCCAAGAAAGCGGGCCGGCCGAAGCTGGAGGTTTGCGGCGACACCCTGATCGGCAGCCTGGATTTCGGCCCCCTGCGCATCGCCACCGGCACCATGGGCTACAAATACCAGCAGCTCGACCAGGTGGCGCTGGAGGCCAGCCTGGCTGAACCCAATTTCCTGTTGAAGATCATTCCGCACGTCGACGGCACGCCGCGGATCTGCGAATTGGTGCGCTACCATACCAGCAATGTGGTGATAAAAGGCGCTTGGAGCGCGCCGGCTTCCCTGGAGCTGCATCCCCACGCGCTGGCGCCGGTGGCGGACTTGCCGGTATTGGAGGTGCTGTCGGCGCGGCATTTCATCTGCGATCTGACGCTGGACCTGGGATCGGTGGTGTATGACTATTTGCAGCAGTGAAGGAGCGGGCTGCTAAACAAAATGCGAACAATCGCTAACATTTAGATACAGACGACTGCCGGCGCAAGCCTTATGCTCGGGCTTCAATTTTCAAGCGGGTGTATGAAATGAAGCCAAGCATTCTGATACTGGCCGCCGGTCTGGCCTTGTCCGCCTCCGCGGCGTTTGCCGACACCGCGACCAATACCATCGTCGGCGGCGCCCTGGGCGGCGCGGCTGGCGCTGCAATCGGCCATTCGGTGGGTGGGCGCGACGGCGCCATCATTGGCGGGGCGATAGGCGGCGGCGCCGGAGCGGCCATCGGCAACGGTTATGGCAAGTCGGGCAGCCGCGAAGCGCGCGGCGACGGCCGCTATCGCTGCCGGCACAAGCATCGCCATCATCGTTGCCGCTAAGTCCTTATCCGGCAGAAAGCGTCCGCTGCGCGGGCGCTTTTTTCATGGGCGCAAAGCGGCGCGCTGCCGCTTAAACCACTGCGGCCTGTTACAGCCGCGGCGCGCGGCGGCAGGGGTGCAATCATGCGCATCCGCGCATGTTGCCGTGGGGGCAACGCTTATCCCGTCCCGCCGATTTGCCGCCTGATCGGCGGCATGGCAGCAAAGAAGCGGTCAGAGATCCTGCGGCGGCAGATGCGCTTCGCGCCCAATGGAAAAACGGCCTTCGCGAGCGAAGGCCGTTTGCATTGCCGACACGAGGGCCGGATCAGAACCAGAAGTAGCGATGCAGCGCCGCGTCCAGGTTGGCGACGTCGGGCGCGCCGACGCCGGTGGCCTGATCGTAGCCGCGATGCGCGTTGTAGCCCCAGTTGCCGCCGGCGGTGATGTCGCGCAGCGGCGCGCCGTGGTGGCCGGAGCCGTGGTAGGCGTGGCCGGTCGCCAGCAGGCTGTACAGCGAGAAGTTGAGCAGGCCCAGGCGGCCGCCCATCGACTGGTTGAGCAGCGCGGTGATGCCGGCCAGTTGCGGCGCGACGAAGCTGGTGCCGCCGCTGTTGCTCTGGATGGAGAAGCCGGTCTTGTCGGAGGTGTAGTACACCACGTAGCCGGTTTCCGGGTCGCCGTTCATCGAGATGTCAGGCAGGTTGCGGCCCTTGAAGTTGGCCGGGATGCTGCCTATCACCTGCGGCGGGGTCTGGCTGGTATCCACCAGTTGCTGGCCGGCCGGGGTGTTCTGCATGCCAGGAATCCAGTTCTGGTAGAACGGGCGGCTGATGAAGCCGCTGACGCCGCCGCCATCGCCCACCGGGAAGATGCCGCACGCTACTTGGTCTTTGCCCAGCGCCTTGCACAGGCCGCTCAGGTAGTCCCATCCCCAGGCGCGCTCGCTGGAGATCTTCACCTTCATTTCCTTGCCGTTGGGGTGGAAGGTGAGGGTGGTGGGCACGGTGGTGGCGCCGGCGGCGGTGATGAATTGCTGGTTGGCCGGGCTGTCCACCGACAATACCTTGTTGTATTGCGGCAGCGGCGCGGCGCGGTTGACATCGTAGGCGCCGGAGTCGCCGGACGCCGCGAACAGGGTTTGGCCTTGCAGCGCGGCCTGCAGGAACAGGTCGTGGTAGGCCTGCAGCACATTGGTGGTCTTGCCGTTCACCGGGTCCACCGCTTGGCTTTGCTGGTCGAACCATTCCCATTCGCCCCAGCTTACCGATACGGTGTCGGCGGCATTGCTTTCAATCGCCTGCGCGAAAGCGTCGACGAAGCCTTGGGTGGTGTTGGGCGCCTGGTAGACGATGATCTTGGCGTCCGGCGCGATGCCGCCGGACTGTTCGACGTCCAGCGTGGTCTCGTCGGAACCGCCGGCATCGCTGGGCGCGCCCGGGCCGCCGTCGATGTTGACTACGCTCAGGCGGTTGGGGTCGGTGCTGAGGCCGACTGCGCTCCAGTACTGGAAGGCGTCGGATGGGGTGAAGCTGGCCAGGGTGACGATGCCGATGGTGCTGCCCTTGCCATGGATGCCCTTGTTGTAGAGCGGGGTGATGTCGTAGTGGCGCGCCAGGTCGGTCACGGTCCACTGGCCGGGGGCGTTGCCGCTGGTGACGGCGCTGGCGCCCTTGCTCAGCGACGGTTGCAGGTGGTTGGGAACCTGGCGCAGGTGCGGGCGGAAGTGCGGGCGGCTGTCCAGGCCGATGACGGCCTGCACGTCGCTCAGGTCGACCTTGGGCGTGCCGGCGCGCACCGGGGCGATGTAGCGGGCGGTGCCCTGCACGGCGGTCTTGTTCTGGAATACGTGGACTTCTGCGCCGAAGGCTTGCTGCACGGTGGCGGCCGGGCCGCTGACTTGCAGCAGGGTGCTGCCTATGCGCTTCACGGTCAGGCCGGCGGCTTGCAAGCGGGCGCTGACGCGGTTGACGGTGGCGTCGTTGGGCGCGAAGCGGGAGCGAAATTCGGCCGGGGTCAGGAATTTGTGGTAGTTGGCGTCCGCCGGGCTGTGAACGGCCTGCAGATAACGGGTGGCGGCATCACGGTCGCGCAGGTTGAGCGCTACGGTCACGGTCAAGGTTTTGGATGGCGCGGCTTGTTCCACCTTGCCCAGATCGAGGGCGGCGGCGGCCATCGCGCTGGAAGAAACCGCTGCCGCCAGGGCGGCGACCACCATTTTTATTTTGAAGGCATTTGCCATGTTTCTAGTTCTCCTTTGAGGGTCCGGACCGCTTGCCGCCGGCGCGGCGGATGGCGGCCCTATCCGGCGGCTTTCGCCGTTTGCGCGGCTTGTTTTGATGAGTGCCGGATATCCAGTTTGAATAAACTGGCGGGACCAGTATAAGAACGGCGAATTGTGACAAGTTGAGTGTTTTTGTAACATTCTGTGTGACAAATTTGTCAGTAAATTATTGCTAAGTTGTTGATCTCAATATTAAATTGATTGTGCTTTCATTCTATTTTGCGGTTGGTTTGATGCATTTTGCCTGATGAAAGGGCTTGCAAGGCTGGTCCAGCCTTGCTGGCGTTTTATGCGATTGGGTTTTGTTGGCTACCGATGATGTTGGACGGTGAAGTCATGGCGACTGCAGTACAATTCAGATAGAGCTTGTTAGCTGTTGCGATGTCCGGCGGCGTATAAGAACCGGAATCGCGACAGATCGCGTCTGAAATGGCGACTAAGAAGGAATCAAGTGGAAGAAGGGGTTGGAGGAGGCATGCTGATTGACCGTTTTGGTCGAGCCATCGAGTACCTGCGGCTGTCGGTGACCGACCGCTGCGACTTGCGCTGCAACTATTGTCTGCCCAAGGGTTTCAAGGGTTTCGAGGAGCCGGCCAACTGGCTGACTTTCGACGAGATCGAGCGAGTGGTCGCCGTATTCGCCCGGCTGGGCACCCGCCGCGTGCGCCTGACCGGCGGCGAACCGCTGCTCAGACGCAATCTGCCGCAACTGGCGGCCAGGCTGTCTGCCCTGCCCGGGCTGGAGGATTTGTCGCTGACCACCAATGGCACCCAGCTGCGGCGCCACGCTCTGGAGTTGAAGCAGGCCGGCGTGCGCCGGCTGAACCTCAGCCTGGATTCCCTGCGCCGCGACTGCGTCGAACGGATTACCGGCCGCGACAGCCTGCCGCGCGTGCTGGATGGCCTGATGGCGGCCAAGGAGGCCGGTTTCGCGCCGATCAAGATCAATATGGTGGCGATGCGCGGGGTCAACGAGCAGGACATCGAGTCTATGGTGGCCTTCTGCATCGAGCATGGCCTGGTATTGCGGCTGATCGAGGCGATGCCGATGGGCGATACCGGCCGCGCCGCGCAATATCTGGATCTGCAGCCGGTGCTGCAACGGCTGAGCCGGCAGTTTGGCTTATCGGCGCAGGCCGTCTCCTTGGGCGGCGGTCCGGCCCGCTACTGGAGCAGCGCCGACGGCGCTTTCTCGCTGGGCGTGATCACCCCGATCTCGCAACACTTCTGCGCCACCTGCAACCGCGTGCGCCTGTCGGTGGACGGCACGTTGTACATGTGTTTGGGGCAGGAGGAAAAAATGGAGCTGCGGCCACTGTTGCGCGCCGGCATAGACGATGCCGGCCTGGAGGCGGCGATTCGGCAGGCGATAGAGCTGAAGCCGGAGCGCCATGAGTTTCGCGAGCAGCCACAGAAGCTGGTGCGCTTCATGTCGATGACCGGCGGCTGAGGGGCTGCCGTCTCAGCGCTCCAGTATGGCGCGGCGGTGGCGGCGGAACACCCACTTTTCCCACATCAGGTGGGTGTCCAGGTCGAACGATCCGCTGATGTCGGCCACCAGCAGATGGCGCTGCGGCGATTGGCTATCGCACTGGATCACGCGGCCGTTCAGGCATAGGCTGAGCGCCGAGTCCGGGTTGGGGTAGAGCGAGATCAGCAGCGCTTGGCCCGGCGCCCAGGCCCGGCTGTCGCACCAGGCCACCGCGCTCAGGCCCAGGCGGCAGGGCGTGCAGGCGGGGCGGTCGGGGTGGCGCTCCAGCAGGGAGACTTCCAGCGCCAGGTCCAGCTTGGCCTCCAGCCGCAGCAGCACGGGGTTGCTGTCATCGGGCGTTTCTCCCGGCGCGGCCAGCACGCGCAGCGCCAGCCGGGTTTCTCTTTGCAGTCGCGGCGAATAGTCGCCTTCGCGCTCCTGGACTTGAAACGGCAGGTCGGCGTCGAAACTGACGGTGTCCAGTTGCGGAAGGTCCGGCGCTTTGGCGTCTTGCATGTCCGTCGCTCAGAGAAATAGCTGCAGAATGGCGTCCAGGCCGCCGCGTTCGATCGCGATGTCGGCCTCGGCGCTGACCATGGGTTTGGCGTGATAGGCGATGCCGACGCCGGCCTCCCGCAGCATAGGCAGGTCGTTGGCGCCGTCGCCGACCGCCAACACCTGGTCGGCCCGCAGCTGCAGCGCGTCGCGGGTCGCCATCAGCAGCCGCTGCTTGGCGGCGGCGTCGATGATGTCGCCGGTCAAGCGGCCGGTCAGGCGGCCGTCGACGATCTCCAGCTGGTTGGCGTAGGCGTAGTCGAGGCCGTAGTCGGCCTTCAGCCTGTCGGTGAAATAGGTGAAGCCGCCCGACACCAGCAGGGTCTTGATCCCCAGGCCGCGGCAGGCGGCCAGCAGCGCCTCGGCGCCGGGATTCAGCCGCAGCCGCTCGCGGTATACCTGTTCCAGCGCCGACTCCGGCAGGCCCGCCAGCAGCGCCACCCTTTCCTTCAGCGCGGCGCCGAAGTCGAGTTCGCCGCGCATCGCCCGCTCGGTGATTTCCGCCACTTGCGGTTTGAGGCCCTTGATGTCGGCGATTTCATCGATGCATTCGATGTTGATCAGTGTGGAGTCCATGTCGGACACCAGCAGGCCGAAGTCGCCCAAGCGCTTGTCGCTGTCGACGTAGGCAGCGTCGTAGCCGTGGCGCCGGCACTGTTCGATCGCTTGCCGGCGGTGTTCCGGCAGGACTGCGCGGATGCGCGCGGCTCCCTCGCCGACGGTAGGCTGGCCGCCGGCCAGGCGGGCGATGTCGGCGAGATGTTGCGGGTCCGGTTGCGGGGCGAGGACTACCAGGGTTTTCTGTGCGCTCATGGTGCGGTCGGCATGGGAAGGATTGGCTTTATTATGCCACGTCTTGCGCCGTTTACCGCCTGGCCGGCGGGTTTTGTCAGCCTTCTGCGCCGCCGCGTTTTTGCAGCCGCCATTGCACCAACCGGTCCAAGGACAGCAGTCCGGGGCCGAAAGCCAGCAGCACCAGGATCTGCGCGCCCCAGAAATAGTGGAACTGGCGCGTGGCCTCGGTCAGGTCAGGGTAGCTGATGACGGCGACGGCGTTGAGAATGAACAGTCCGGCGGCGGCGAAGCGGCCGCCCAGTCCCGCCGCCAGCAGCGAGGACAGGCCCAGCTCGCCGCAGGTGGCCATCACCGCGGCGACGGCGGGCGGCAGCAGCGGCACGTGGTATTCGTCGCTGAACAGGGCCAGCGTCACGTCCCAGTCGGCGATCTTGGTCAGGCCGGAGCTGAAGAACACATTGGCGATCCATAGCCGCAACAGCAGCAGCACCAGGGGTTGCAGCAGGTTGGCGCAGCGGATCAGCAGCTGGTAGCCGCAAACCGGCGCCTGGATAAGTTTATTCATGCGGGTGCGCCTTGTAGATGGATGGACGAGAGCAGGGCGGGTTGGAACAGGCCGAACAAGGCCGCTTGCAGGTCGAAGTTTTCGTCGGTCTGCAGCGCCGGGGGGATGGCGCGTTCCAACGCCGCCCCGGCGAACAGCGCGGCGTAGAAGGAGTAGCGGGCGGGGTCCAGCGCTTGCGCCTGGACTTCGCCGCGCAGGCGGAACACCAGTGCGTTTTCGGCCGGGCGTTGCAATATGCCTTCCAGCGAGCCGCCGTCGCGGTGGGCGAGCCAGATGCTGAGCGCCGGGCTGTCGGCGGCGCATAGCGCCACGCCGGGCAGCGGCGTGAAAATCAGCTGCTCCCATTGTTCCGGCGCGAAGGCCGCCAGCGCGCCGCTGTCCAGCGCCTCGGCGTCGGCGGCGTAATAGCTGCGGTGCGCGGCCCATTCCAGGCGGGCGACGTCAGCCAGATAGGGCAGCTCGCGGCAGTGCTCGAAGCCGGCGATGAAATCGGAAAACGACGCGCCGTACAGATGCAGATTGCCGCTGTGCGAGGCGTGAGTCTTGACGTACTCCCGCGCTAGGGCGGTGAAAAACTCCTCGCCCACCAGTTGCCGGCAGACCGGGTGGCTGTGGGCCAGCGTGTCGATCAGGCCGACACGGTAGTTGTTGCGGTAGACCGCCAGCCCGTCGGCGCGCAGGCCCAGTTCGGCGGCAGGCGCGGGCTGGGCCGGATCGGCGATGGCTTCCAGCAGCGCGCTTTGCCAGTCATGCCAGTTCATGTCGGGCCTCCAGCAGCGCCTGGGCCTTGGCGGCCTCGGCCTCCAACACCGCCAGCGGCGGTATGTCCAGATCCCACTCTATCAGCGTCGGCCGCGGGCCGATCTGGCGGATCACTTCGCGGAACAGCTGCCAGACGCCTTCGTGCACCGGCTGGCTGTGGGTGTCCACCAGCATGCCTTCGCGCTCGCTGTAGCCGGCGAGATGGATTTCGCCTATCGCTTCGGCCGGCAGCGCGGACAGCACGGCGCGGGTGTCTGTGCCCAGATTGATGCGGTTGACGTAGAGGTTGTTGACGTCCAGAAGGATGCCGCAGCCGGTGAGACGCACCAGCTCGGCCAGGAATTCGCCCTCGTTCATTTCATTGCCGGGAAATTCGACGTAGCTGGACAGGTTTTCCAGCAGGATGGGGCGGCGCAGCGCGTCCTGGGTTTCCATGACGTGGCCGGCGACGGCGTCGAGGGCGGCCCGGGTGTAGGGTACCGGCAGCAAATCGTTCACATAGCGCGACGGCGAATGATTGAAAGACAGATGTTCGGAAACGGAGGCCGGGGACAGCTCGTCCACCAAGCGCTTCAACGAGGCCAGATGACCGGCGTCGGGGCGCGGACAGGAGCCCAGGCCCAGGCCTACGCCGTGCAGGGACAGCGGCCAGTTTTCGGCCACGCGCCGCAGCATGGCGAGCGGGGTGCCGCCGTCGAAGAAATTTTCGCTGTGCACCTCTACCCAGCCAAGGGGCGGCAGGGTTTCCAGTGCTTCGCGGTAATGCGGGGCGCGCAGGCCTATGCCGCAGACATTGGGCAGGGGGGGCATCGATGCTTTCCTGAGAGGGGAGGCCCGCCGCGCGGCGGGCCTGGGCGGGGGACTTATTTCTTGACGGTGGTGCTGCCGCCCATTTTCTCGCAGCTGCCCTTGGCTACGTATTTCCAGTCGCCCGGGTCCTTGTCCATCTTGGCCTGGCCGGCGCAGGAGTGGGCGCCGGTCGCCGAGGCGCAGTCATTCTTGCCGGCCTGGGCGATGCCGTAACACTTTTCCTTGTCGGCGGCGGCGGCCGGCGCGCTGGCGAGAGCGCCCATGGCGATGACGGCGCCGAGCGCGGAGGCGATGAGGGCTTTGCTCTGTTTCATGTCTGACTCCTTGGGGTTGATTGCCCGGCAGCGCGGCTGCCATCGGGTGGGCGTATGGTACTCAAAGCGAATGGCCTTGCCACTCTGGAAAATCACATCGGCTTGGTTTGACCGCCCATCTGCTGGCAAGTGCCGGCCGGCACCAGCTTGAAGTCGGCGGGGTCGTTGTCGGTCTTGGCCTGGCCTGCGCAGGCGTGGCTGGCGTTCTTGCAGTCGTTCTGGCCGGCTTTGGCGATGCCGAAGCACTGGTCCTTGTCGGCGGCGGCAGCCGGCGCGCTGGCGAGAGCGCCCATGGCGATGACGGCGCCGAAGGCGGTGGCGATCAGAGTCTTGTTGCGGTTCATGGCTTTCTCCTGGGTAGTTCACCCGTTTCGGGTGATGGCGATTGGTCGCCGGAAGCGGCGGATGCTTACAGCCTTGTCGCGCTGAAACATCGCCTGACAATGGTTGAGTCGGGGCGCTTCCGGCTTTCTTACGCGGCGGCGGAAAAAATTTGCCGCGCGGCATCGGTTGCGGACGCTGCTGTCGTTATAGTCGGCTTCATGATCGATACATAGCCGCGGCCGGACCTTGTGCCCGATAGGGCGGCGGGCCGCGCTTGATGCGAGCTGGCGGGGGCGGGGAGGCGGAGGCCTGATGAGCCGCGCGCGGCGCGGTAAAAAAACAGGCCCCGGAGGAGGCCTGTTGTCGATCAGCGGATATTCACCACCTTGTGGGTTTGCACCGATAGCCGCCACTGCGGATGCGCCATGCAGTAGGCGATGGCGGCGCGGGTGTTGGCGGCCAGGTCGGGGCCGTCCATAGGCTGCAGGTAGAAGGTGCCGAAGTCCAGATGGGCGACGCTTTCCGGCATCTGGGCGGCTTGCGGATAGACCAGCTTCAGCTCGTCGCCCGCCAGCTGTTTCAGCTCCGAACCGGCCTTGGGACTGACGCAGATCCAGTCCAGCCCGGCGGGCGCGGCGACGGTGCCGTTGGTTTCGACGGCGATCTCGAAGCCTTCGGTGTGCAAGGCGTCGACCAACTCCGCATCCAATTGCAGCAGCGGCTCGCCGCCGGTGCACACCACGTAGGGCGAGCCGCCGGCGTCTTGCGGCCATTCGGCGGCGATGCGCTTGGCCAGGGCCTCGGCGCCGTCGAACTTGCCGCCGTCAGGGCCGGCGCCGACGAAGTCGGTGTCGCAGAATCGGCAAACGGCCTTGGCGCGGTCTTCCTCGCGGCCCGACCACAGATTGCAGCCGGCGAAGCGGCAGAACACCGCGGCGCGGCCGGCCTGGCGGCCCTCGCCTTGCAGCGTGTAGAAAATTTCCTTGACGGTATAGGTAGTCACTGCGGTTCCCGATGTGAATGGCTTACAGCAGCGGCCAGCGCATGTCCTGATGGAAATGCAGCGAGACGCCGGCGTTTTCGTTTTCCATCAGGTCGACGCGAGCCAGCTCCGGCACCAGCGGCGACAGCTGGGCGTGGACCCATTCCGCCACCGCGGCGTTGTCCCGGCTGCGCAGCCCGGCCAGCTTGTCCAGCGGATTGTGGTCCAGCTGGCGGTAGATCGGCTTGAAGCGGTCCTTGACGTCGCCGAAGTCCAGCAGCCAGCCCATGGTGCGGTCGATGCCGCCGGACAGCATCAGGCGCACCAGGTAGCTGTGGCCGGTGTAATTGCCGGCGGCGTCGAACGGCATCGCGCTTTCGAAGCGCTGTTCCTTCCAGATGCGGAAGCGTTTGCCGTCGAACTGGCTGCCGGCGCTGTGGGTCTCCCGCACTTCCACCCAGGCGAGGCCGGGCAGCGCGTCCCGCAATTGCTGGTGCAGCCATTGCGCCAGCACTTCGCTGGTGGGATTGTCGAGGCCGGCGATATCGTTCAGGTAGCGGTGGTTGAGGCGGCCGCGCAGCGGCGCCCAGGCGCGCGCCAAGTCGTCCTGGCCGCAGCGCGCGGCGTCGGCGACGATGCGCACGCCGAAGCCGTGGCCGTGCAGGCGGCCGCATTTGTGGCCGGACGGCACGTGCGGCAGATGGTGGGCGGCCTCGAACGAAGTATTCAGCCAGACCAGCGCTTGGGCGCCGTCCAGCATCACGCCGCGGTCCGGCGCGCTTTGCAGCCGGATGGCCGCCGGATGGGGCAGGGCCTCGGCCAGGTGGCGGGCTAGCGCCAGATCGTCGCAGGCGGCCAGCGCGGTGTTCAAGTCGGCATAGTCGAGCGCCGCCGCCGCGGCTTCAACCGCGGCTTGCAGCGTCGTCTGATCGGTGTATTGGGCTTCGGCGCGGACGCCGAGACGGAAGCTGTGGCCGTGCGGGCGCGCTTCGCGGCCGGGGGCGGCATGCAGCTGCCGCGCCGCTTCGAAGCCGGCGCCGGCCATCATGTAACAGGCGTGCATGTCAGTTTCCTTGCGCTTCGGCCTGGCAGCGGGATACCAGCGGGTCGGCCACGCCGGCCTCGGCGAAGCCTTTGGCGCGCAGTTCGCAGGAGGCGCAGTGGCCGCAGGGCGGCACCTCGCCGTTGTAACAGGTATGGCTCCAGGCCAGGGCTTCCATGGCCCCCACCTGTTGCGCCAGCGTCACGGTTTCGGCCTTGGACAGGTACATCAACGGCGTGTGCAGCTCGACCCGGCTGTCCATGCCGAGGCGCAGCGCCACTTCCAGCGCTTTCAGGGTGTTTTCGCGGCAGTCCGGGTAGCCGGAGTAGTCGGTCTGGGCCACGCCGGTCACCAGGTGGCGGGCGCCGCGGGTATAGCCGAAGGCGGCGGCGAAGGTGAGAAATACCAGATTGCGGCCCGGCACGAAGGTATTGGGCAGCGCGTCGTCGTCGCGCGCGCCGGTTTCCGGCGCGATGCCGTCGTCGGTCAGCGCATTGCCGCCGATGGCGGCGAAGGTATCGATCGGCAGCACGGTCTGGCGCACGCCGGCGAGGGCGGCGATTTTCTTCGCGGCGGCCAATTCCACGCGGTGGCGCTGGCCGTAGTCGAAGGTCACCGCTTCTACATTGCCGGCGCCGAAGCGCCGCAGCGCCCAGTACAGGCAGGTGGTGGAGTCCTGGCCGCCGGAGAGCACTACCAGGGCTTTTTCAGATGCTTGATTCATAGTCCGTCGAAAAACAGTCGAGGGTTGCGACAGCGCGCCGGGATCGGTCTCACCCGGCGCAGGAAACCTTAAATTTTACCCCACTATAGCCCGGCGATGTTGGCGGCGAAATGGCGCCATTTTTATGACATGTGGAAATATTGCAACGCCGGTAATTTTATTGATTGCGATCATGACTTGTTCATGCAATTAATTATCTGCGCATGATGAATGCGTGCTTTATAACTTTCCGTGATTTAGAAAATACCCATCCAATAAGGGGAAAACAATGGACAAGAGATTGCCAGCCGTGGCCGCGGCTTTGCTGTTGGCGGCTTCCGCCGCTCACGCCGGCGACCTGCAGGTCAGCCTGGGGCAGCCGGTGGTCAGCGCGGGTCAGGACGTTGACGTCGCTTTGACTTACCGCAATACCGGCAAGGAGACCTTGCACGTGTACCGCTGGTTCGTGCCCGGCAAGGAACTGCAGGAGCAGTTTCTGGCGGTGAATGTGAACGGCAAGCCGGCCGAGTACCTGGGCCCGCGCTACAAGCGCGTGGTGCCGTCGCTGCGCGACACCGTGGCGCTGGCGCCCGGCGCCACGCTGAACGCCAAGGTGAGGGTGTCCGAGTATTACGACCTGTCCAAGCCGGGCCAGCTGAGCGTCCGTTTTGAAAGCAGCAGCAACAAGGTGCTCAACCGCAGCCTGCCGGCGGGCGTCAATGCCAAGCAGGCGGCCGCGCCGCAGGCCGACGAGGCCATTTCCTCCAATGTGGTGGGCGCCTACAGCGCCGGCAGCGTCAGCCCCTTGCTGACCAAGTCCAAGGCGGCCAAGCAGGAGTGGCAGGTGCTCAGCCGCAGCGCGGTCAGCGGCGTCAGCTACGCCGGCAATTGCTCGGTCAGCCAGCAGTCGCAATCGCGCGACGGCGTGCTGGCCGCCAGCGCCATGGCCAGCGAAACGGCGGCCTACCTGGCCGGCACGCCGTCCGGCACGCCGCGCTTCACCACTTGGTTCGGCAAGTACAGCCAGGCCAACTGGACCACCGCCAAGTCGCATTACGTCAACATCAAGGATGCGCTGGACAGCAAGCCGATCAAGCTGGATTGCAGCTGCACCGACGGCGGCACTTATGCCTACGTCTATCCGGGGCAGCCGTACACCGTCTATCTGTGCGGCGCTTTCTGGACCGCGCCGACCAAGGGCACCGACTCCAAGGGCGGCACCCTGGTGCATGAGTTGTCGCACTTCACCGTGGTGGCGGGCACCCAGGACCATGTCTATGGCCAGGCCGGCGCCAAGAGCCTGGCCAAGAGCAACCCGGCCCAGGCCTTGGACAATGCCGACAACCATGAATACTTCGCCGAGAACACCCCGGCGCAGCAGTAAGCGGACGATTGTCTGAGCACGCCCATCCCCGCCGCGCGCGATGCCGCCGGCGGGGATGTTTGCATTTTGGTTGCGCCGCGGCATGGCCTACGGGACTGGTGCGATAGATGTGCCGCAGCGCGGGCGGATAGTGGGCTATGCTATCGACAGGAGGCGGTCCGGCGTGCAGCCGGGACGCGATGTCATGCCGACCGGCAGCGGACAAGGCTAGAGGGAGCGATGTCGTCGACGACCATCTTGCTGGTAGAGGATAGCGCCACCAACCGGTATTTCATCGAACAGTTCATCATGGAACTGGGATATCGGTGCGTGTCGGCCAAGAATGGCCTGGAGGCGGTGGCCTATTGTCGGGATCATCTGCCGGACCTGATCCTGATGGATGTCATCATGCCCGAAATGGACGGCCTGCAGGCGACGGCCGAGCTGCGGCGGATGTTCGGCGAACACTGGGTGCCCATCATTTTCCTGACCAGCCTGAACGAACTGGAAAGCGTGGTCGGCGGGTTGAAATCGGGCGGCGACGACTACCTGGCCAAGCCGGTGAGCTTCGATTTGCTGTCGGCCAAGATCCATGTCTTCCTGCGCATCGCCGAGATGCAGAACCAGATCAACCAGGACGCGGTGCGGCTGGAAAAGTACTTCCGCGAGAACGAGGTCGAGCAGCAGCTGGCGCTGGAACTGATCGAGCGGCTGATCGGCCAGCGCACATCCCAGCCGGAGTATGTCTGGCAATACCTGAGCCCTGCCGCCAGCTTCAACGGCGACCTGATCATCATCTGCCAGCCGCCATCCGGCGGCGAACACATCATGTTGGCCGACTGCACCGGCCATGGCCTGACGGCGGCCATCAGCGCGCTGCCGGCTATCGATTGCTTCTATGAAATGACCCTGGCCGGCTGCGGCATGGCCGAGATCGCCAGGGGGGTCAATCAGAAGCTGCACCGCCTGCTGCCGGGCGGGCGTTTCGTCGCCGCGGCGCTGATCGCCATCGAACCGGAAGGGCGGCGGCTGAACATCTGGAACGGGGGCGTGCCCTGCGTGTTGCTGTTCAACGACCAGGCCCAGGTGATAGGCAGCTGCAAATCCTCCCATCCCCCGTTAGGCATTCTGCCGTCGGAGGCGTTCGACGATTCGATGCAGTCGCTGGAATGGCGGCCTTCCCAAGTGCTGGTGGTCAGCTCCGACGGCATCACCGAGGCGAAAAACGGCGCCGGAGAGATGTTTGGCCTGCCGGGCGTGGTGGCGGCCGCGGGCAAGGGCTGGCCGGCGCGGATAGGAGAAAGCGTGCTGGAGGCGGTGACGGCCCATATGCAAGGCGGCGCGGCCAGCGACGACATTTCCTTGCTGGTGATTCGCCACCCGCGCCCGCATTGAGCGGCTCCGCGGCTAGACGGCGCAGATGCGGCCGCGGCCGGTATTCTTGGCCAGATAGAGCTGGTCGTCGGCCATTTTCATCAGATGCCGGCCGTCGCTGTCCGCATCCGGCGCCATGGCGGCCACGCCCAGGCTGAGGGTGACGGTGTGGTCCGGTTGCGAATCGGCGTGTTCGATCTGCAGCGCGCGGATCGCCGCCTCCATCTTGATGGCCACCGACACCGCGCCGGCCAGGCTGGTTTCCGGCATCAGGCAGACGAATTCCTCGCCGCCGAAGCGCGCGGCCAGGTCGTAAGGCCGGTTCAGCTGCAGCTGCAGGGTGCGGGCGATCTGGCGCAGGCATTCGTCGCCCATCGTGTGCCCGTAGCGATCATTGTATTTCTTGAAATGATCGACATCGGACATGATCAAGGCCAAGGACGAGCCGTGGCGCAGGCAATGACGCCAGACCTTGTCGAATTGCGCGTCGAAGTAGCGCCGGTTGGCGATGCCGGTCAGCCCGTCGGTGAAGGCCAGCGCACGCAACTGGTCGGCCTGGTGTTTCAAGGTGAGGTGGACGTTGACCCGGTTGCGCAAGGTGGCCGGCGTCACCGGCTTGGTGACGAAATCTACCGCGCCGGCCTCCCAGCAGGCCGCCTCCTGTTCCTGGCTTTGATGGCCGGTCACGAAAATGACCGGTATGCCCTGGGTGGCGGGCTCCTGTTTCAGGTGCCGGCACACCTCCATGCCGTTCATGCCCGGCATTTCCACATCCAGCAGCAGCAGGTCGGGCGGGGCATTCTGACAGAAAGCCAGCGCTTGTTCGCCGCTGGTGGCCATGAATACCTCATGTTCGGACTGCAATATCTGGTGGGCGACCATGATATTGCTGGGCTGATCGTCCACGACCAGTATCCGGCCGCGGTGAAAGGCCGGGGCGGGGGCTTCTGCGGATAGATTGGCGCTCATAGCTGATCCACCTTGGCTCGTTGCAGGATATCCGCGCACAGGCGGGCCGCCGCAGCGAAGTTCATCCTCATGATGGCGTCGCTGAGCTGGTCGAACTCGCCCGGCATGGCGTGGTAATGCTGCTGGCGCAGCTGCTCGAAGACATGCATCGCTTCAAGATTAGCCGTATTCAGCATGTGCCGCAGGCTGGCGAGGCCGATGTGCAGGTCTTCGGCGTCCGTGTCGGCCCGCGCGGCGGGCGCCGCGCCATGGGGAAGCCGTTCCGCCTCTTCCTGGGCGGCGGCTTCCGCCCGCTGCGCGGCCTGGCGCAGCGGCTCCGGATTGTCGGGCCAGCGCTGTTCCGGGTCGCGCATGGTTTTTTCCTCCGCCGCGGCCAGCGCCGCCAATTCTTCGGCGCCGACGGTGGCGGCCAGGCCCTTCAGGGTGTGCAGGGCCTGGACGGCCTTGTCCCGGCGCTGGCTGGCGCGGGCATCCTCCAGGTCGCGCAGCAGCGAATGGATTTCATCGCAGAAACTGAGCAGGGTATGGCGGTAGATCTGCAGATTGCCGCCGAAGCGCGGGATGGCGGCCTGGCTGTTCAGCGTTTGCTTGCCGTCCGCGGGCCGCGGTTGCGGGGGAGGGGCCGGCGGCGGCGCGGCGGGCCTGCCGGTATGGCGCTGGATCACTTCCACCAGCTGCGCCAGATCGAAGGGCTTGCCGACGTGGTCGTTCATTCCGGCCTCTAGCGCGGCCTCGCGGTCCGCCGGCATCACATTGGCGGTCATGGCGATGATGGGCAGTTGGTCGGCGGGATGGTCGGCGCGTATGCGCCGGGTGACGGTGTAGCCGTCCATGTCCGGCATCTGGATGTCCATCAGCACCAGATCGTATAGCGGCGCGGCGTCATGCACTGCCTGCAGCGCCGCCTGGCCGCAATCGGCCACCGCCACTTCCGCGCCTTCGTGGCCCAGTAGTTCGCGGGCGACCTGCTGGTTGGTCGGGTTGTCCTCCACCAGCAGCAGGCGCAGCCTGCTCAGCCGGGGGGCGAGGTTCGCCGGGCGGATCGGCGTCGGCGCGGGCTCGCCATGGCTGGCCTGGGCGTCGGCGACGGCGTCGAACAGCATCGAGGCGGTGACCGGTTTCACCAGCATGCTGTCGAACAGATCGGGGTCGCGCTGTTGCCGCTGGGCGAACAGTTCGCGCCCGTAGGCGCTCACCATCACGATGACAGGGGTGTGCCGGCCGCTTTGCATCGCGCGCAGCCGGCTGCAGGTTTCCCAGCCATCCATGCCGGGCATCTTCCAGTCTATCAGGACGATGTTGTAGTCCCGCCCTTCGGCCACCATGGCCAGCGCTTCCTCGCCGCTGCCGGCGACATCCACCTGCCAGCCGAAGGAGCGCAGGATGGCGCTTTGCGTTTGCCTGGCGGTGTCGTTGTCCTCTATCACCAGGCAGCTCAGATTATGCAGCGAGACGATGCCGGCGGGCGGAGCCAGCGGGGGGGGCTGCGCCGTCTCGCATTCGATGGTGAAGCTGAAGGTGCTGCCCTGGCCTTGCTCGCTTGCCACGCTCAGCTGGCCGCCCATCAGGCTGACCAGGCGCTGGCTGATCGCCAGGCCCAGGCCGGAGCCGCCGTAGCGGCGGGCGGTGGAGGTTTCGGCTTGCGAAAAGCCTTCGAAGATGCGCTGGCATTGTTCGGCAGAAATCCCGATGCCGGTGTCGCGGATGGCGAAGGCGATGGTCAGCCGGTTCTCGTCCTGTTGTTGCAGCCGGGCCGACAGCACCACTTCCCCGCGCTCGGTGAACTTGATGGCGTTGCCGGACAGGTTGATCAGGATCTGTTGCAGACGCAGGGCGTCGGCGACGATTTCGTCCGGCAGCGCCGGATCGATGTCGAACAGGATCTCGACATCCTTGTCGCCGACATTGGCGGACAGGATCACGCCGATGTCGCGCAGCAGCTTGTCGATGCTGAAGGGGTGAGGGTCCAGCGTGAGCTTGCCGGCCTCGACCCGCGAGAAGTCCAGGATGTCGTTGAGGATGGCCAGCAAGGTGCGCGCCGCCGTGGCGGCCTTGTCGGTGTAGTCCGCCTGGCGGTTGTCCAGCCCGGTCTGCTGCAGCAGCTGCAGCATGCCGAGAATGGCGTTCATCGGCGTGCGGATTTCATGGCTCATATTGGCCAGGAATTCCGATTTGGCGCGGTTGGCGCTGTCGGCGGCGGCCTTGGCCTCCAGCAGCCAGTCCTCCTGCTCCCGCTGGCTGGTGATGTCGCGGTTGATGCCCAGCACGCGGCCGGGCTTGCCGTCGGCTTCGTATTCGATCAGCGCCGCGGCCTGCAGGTAGCGGATTTCGCCGTCCTGGCGGACGATGCGGAAGGTGGGGTTGTAGACGTCGCTGCCTTCCAGCGCGCCCTGCAGCTTGTGTTCGGCCATCGCGATATCGTCCGGGTGGACGCGAGAGCGCCAGTGGTTGTAGTACAGGCCGAACACCCTGAAGGATTTGGGGATGTCGTAAATCTCGAACATCCGGTCATTCCATTCCAGGGTGTCGCTGTTGATCTCCCAACGCCAGATGCCCAGTTCGGCCACCTCGGCGGCTTTTTCCAGTTGGTCGCGCGCCGACTCCAGCGCGCGCCGGTCCTGTTCGCGCTCGGTGATGTCGGCCGCGATGCCGAGATAGCCGCTTGCCTCGCCGGCCTCGTTTTCCAGAGTGGAGACGGTCAGCTGCACCGGGAACAGGCGGCCGTCGCGGCGGGTGTAGGTCCACTGGCTTTCATTGCTCAGGCCGTGGCGGGAGCGGGCGACGATGGCATCGAAGCCGGCCTGGATTTCCTCGCTCAGCTCCTGCGACAAGCTGGCCGCCTGCGCGGCCAGCTCGCTCTGGCGGTGCAGCCGCGTCAGCGGCTGCCGGCCTATCATCTCGTCGGCGCGGTATCCCAGCATGCGTTCCGCCGCTGGATTGAACAGCGTGATCATGCCGGAGAGATCGGTGGCGATGATGGCGTAGCCGGCATTGGCCAGGATGGCGTTCTGCAGCGCCGAGTAAATGCGGATTTGCGCGGTGCGCGCCTCCACCTGTTGCTCCAGCGAGGCGTTCAACTCGCGGATGCGCTTTTCAGTGGCTTTCTGGTCGGTGATGTCGCGGATGGTCAGCGCGAAGCCGCTTAGCCGGTTGTCGCGGCTTTGGATCGGCGACATGGTGATGGCGACGTCCAGCAGCAGGCCTTCGCGGGTGTGGAGTGAGCTGTTGAAGCTGTTCTGCACGCCATCCTGGCGCAGTTCCCGCAGCAGCGGTTCGATCTCGGGCGGCACGATCAGCTCGGTCAATTTGCGGGAAAGCGTTTCCGCGGCCGGGTAGAGGAACATTTTTTCGGCGCCGGCGTTCCAGCTGCTGACGGTGCCGTCGGGCGTGCAGCCGATGATGGCGTCGTGCGAGCTTTCCACGATGGCGGCCAGTTCGGCCTGCCGCGCGCTGGCCTGCCGGTATTTCCTCAGGTAGAGCGAGGCGACGGCGCCGATCAGCAGGAAGATGCCCAGCGAGGTGGCCAGCGTGGCGCGCCGGGTGGTGGCCACCATGCCCGCCACCGCCTCGTCAGGCAGCACCGCGTACACGGTGCAGTAGTGGTTGGGGAAGGCCGGGTTGAACGGGATGTTGATCGAGCGCACATAGGCGGTGCCGTGCGGCGACGAGTAGGCCTGCAGGCCTTCCGGCTGCCCCAGCAACGGGGTGGTCGGCTGGAAGTCGTCGCTCCAGCGCCATTGCAGGTTCTTTTCGAAGCCGAAGACGCGGCTGGGGTCGGGTTGGGCCAGGTAGTCGCCGCCCTGATTGGTGACGTAAAGCTTCAGTTCCACCGGGATGCTCTGGAACAGCGAGGCCAGCAGATTGCGGGCGTCGAAATTGATGATGACGATGCCGAAGGTTTTGCCGCCGGCGTCGCGTATCGGCGTGGCCACCCGGATGGTCGGCACCGCGGTGTTGCCGCTGGCGTCGCGGTGGCGGGAGCCTAGGTTGATGTCGGAGAAGTACACCTGCCCGGTTTCCAGGCGGATGGTTTCCTGCATGTAGTCGCGGTCGCCGTGCGCCTGCAGTTTCGCCGCGGGGGTGACCTCCACCTGGTCTTGGGCATTGCGCTCCACCCGCGCCAGTTCTTTGCCATCGTTGGCGATGCCGATGAAGCGGACAGAGGAAAATTCGGGATTGGCGGCGAGGAAGGCGCTGAAGATGGAGGCGAGGCGGCTGTGCCAGGCCGCCATCGTGGAGTTTTCCTGCGGGTCGACGCCGCCGTGCGCGCTGGCGCGGACGATGCCGGAGACCGGCGGGGTGGCGCTGAGGAAACGCACGTCGCGCGCCAGTTGGTCGAATTGGTTGCGCAGGATGGCGTCGCGGGTGTGGGTGACGTAGCCCAGGCGGATCTGGTAGGCGGACAACAGCTGCTGGCGCTGGTGCAGGCCGGTCTGGAACACCACCGCCGCGGTGACCGCGATCATCGTGCAGACGAAAACGACGGCAACGCGCAGTTCGGGCCGCGACCAGATGCGGGAACGGAAGGTGGACAAGTTGCCGCTCCTGAAAAAAAACCGGGGAGGTTGGGGCCGGCAGCGGGCCTCATTGACCATTATAGGAAGCGGCGCGACTCATTCAAATTGCATTCGCCGGCCGGCGGCGCGGATGAAAAAAGCCCCGTCGGAGCGGGGCCTGGAGCGGATTCAGCGCAGTTGCTTCCACAAGAACGCGTATTCCATCGCGGCGATGCGCGCCTCTTCGTCGTGATTGGCGGCGGAGCCGTGGCCGCCCTCGGTGCGCTCGTAGTAGCGGACGTCGGCGCCGATCTGCTTCATCGCGGCGAACATCTTGCGGGCATGGCCGGGATGAACGCGGTCGTCCAGCGTGGAGGTGACGAACAGCGTGGCCGGGTAGCGGGTGCCGGGGCGAATGTTCTGGTACGGCGAGTAGCGCTTGATGTAGGCCCAGTCGGACGGCTGGTCCGGGTTGCCGTATTCGTCCATCCAGCTGGCGCCGGCCAGCAGCTTGTTGAAGCGCTTCATGTCCAAGAGCGGCACCTGGCAGACGATGGCGTGGAACAGTTGCGGATACTTGGTCAGCATCACGCCCATCAGCAGGCCGCCGTTGCTGCCGCCCTTGATGCCCAGGTGGCGCGCGTCGGCGATGCCGCGGCGCGACAGGTCTTTGGCGATGGACGAGAAATCGTCGTAGGCTTTCTGGCGCTTGTGTTTCAGCGCCGCCTCATGCCAGGCCGGGCCGTATTCGCCGCCGCCGCGGATGTTGCCCAGCACGTAGACGCCGCCTCGCTCCAGCCAGGCCTTGCCCAAGGCGCCGCTGTAATAGGGCGTCAGCGAAACCTCGAAGCCGCCGTAGCCGTATAGCAGGGTCGGGTTCTTGCCGTTGAGCTTCAAGTCTTTGCGCGCCACCACGAAGTAAGGCACCCGGGTGCCGTCGTTGGAGCGGGCGAAGAACTGCTGGATGCGGTAGGGCTTGGCGTCGAAGAAGGCCGGCTGCTGCTTCAGCGGCTCGCGCGCGTCGCTGCCGATGTGGGCCAGCGACAGCGAGGTCGGCGTCAGGAAGTCGGTGAAGGTGAAGAAGTAGTCATTGGAGCTGTCGCTGTCCACCGGGCTGACGTCTATGCTGCCGTAGCCGGGCGCGGCCACCGGGCGCGAGCGCCACTTGCCGTCCGCCACCTTCCATTCCACCAGCCGGCTCTTGACGTTGTCGAGCACGGTCAGGATCAGCGCGTCGCGGGTGCCGGCGCTGCCGCCCAGCGAGGTGGTGGCGGTCGGTTGGAACAGCGCGGCGAAATCGCGCTTGCCTTGCAGGTAGTCGTCCACCTTCACCGCCAGCAGGCTGCCGGCCTTCCAGTCATGGCCGCCGACCTGCCAGTTCTGGCGCGGCCGCAACAGCAGCCAGGCGCCGTGGAAAGACGCCTCGACATGGCCGGGCTTGTCCAGCTTCAGCCATTTGCCGTCGCGCTTCAGATAGGTGTCGTTGGTGAAGAAGCTGGTGCCCTGGCTGATCACGTCGTAGTGCTGGCCGGCGGTGTCGATGCCGTCGGCGTTGACCGAGATGTCGGTTTGCTTGCCCTCGAACAGCGTGGCGGCGTCGGCCAGCGGCTGACCGCGCTTCCATGCCTTGACGATGCGCGGGTAGCCGGAGGCGGTCAGCGTGCCCTTGCCGAAATCGGTGGCGACGTACAGTGTGTCGCGGTCGGCCCAGTTGACTTCGCTCTTGGCTTCCGGCACCACGAAGCCGTCGGCGAGGAAGCGCTTGGCCGGCAGGTCGAACTCGCGCACCACCGCGGCGTCGCCGCCGCCGCGGCTCAGGCGGATCAGGCAGCGGTCTTGCCTGGGCTTGACGCAGTCGGCGCCCTGCCATACCCAGTTTTCTTTTTCATCCTTGGCCAGCTGGTCCAGGTCCAGCACGGTTTCCCAGGCGGGGTCGGCCTTGCGGTATTCGTCCAGCGTGGCACTGCGCCACAGTCCGCGCGGATGCTGGGCGTCGCGCCAGAAGTTGTAGTAGCGGCCGCCTATCTTTTCGATGGCGGGAATGCGGGCGCCGGAGTCGAGAACGGACAGGATGCCTTGCTTCAGCGCGGAGAAATCTTGCCAGTTCTCCACTTCCCGGCTGGTGTGCTCGTTCTGCTGCTTCACCCATTGCAGCGCATCCTTGCCCTGGATGTTCTCCAGCCATAGGTAGGGATCTGCCGCCGCGTGAGCCTGCGTGGCCAACAGCAGGGCCGCGGATGCGAGCAGTCTGGTCTTCATGATGTTCTCCTGGGGGCGGAGCCCTTGCCGCCGGCGGCGTGCAGGGCTTTCTGTTGTGGCGGCGCGCCGCTCGCGGCGGCGGCCAATCCCAGACTGTAGCGCGTTTCAAATCCTGTTGTCATCATGGCGGCAAGCGGGTTCCGCGCGTGGATCGCGGCCAGCCCAGATGGCGGGCTTGCGGTCCGCCCACGGCAGGCTGCGCTCCAGCTGGCCGGCCAGCCGGAACAGCCTGTCCTCGCGTCCGGCCGGCGCGACGAACTGCATGCCGACCGGCAACGCCGACGCCGCATCCTGGAACAAGGGCACCGACATGGCCGGCACGCCTGCGGCGTTGAATGCCGGCGTGAACGGCGAACCGCCCATCACATGCGCGGTCCATTGATGGCCGTCCATGCTTGCCGTGTCGGCGGCATAACTGCCGATGGGCGGCGCCAGCTCGGGCAGCGTCGGCGTCAGCAGCAGATCGTAGCGCGTGAAGAAAGCCGCGACGCTGCGGGTGACGGCGTTGCGCAAGTCCAGCGCCCGCACGATCTCGACGCCGCGCATCCCATGTCCGGTCCGGTAGACGGCCAGCGTCTGCTGCTCCAGCGTGGACAGGTCGATCTGCCGTCCGGTGGCTGCCGCCATGTCGTCGATCCACACTGCGATGTTGGCGGCCCATAGCACGGAGCTGGCATGGACGAAGGCGTCCCAGCTGCAACCCAGGGGAAGCGCCGCTTCCTCTACGATGTGGCCGAGCGATTCGCACAGCCGCGTCGCTTCGGCCAGCCGCTCGAGGACGGCGGCGGCGGTGCGCTGGCCGCCCCAGGCTTGCGCCATCACGCCTATCCGCAGCCGGCCAGGCTCGGCGCCGACTTGCGCGAAATAACTGCCGGCGGGTTCCGCGATGGAGAAGGGCTGGCCGCCGTCCGCGCCGCGCGCGGCGTCGAGCAGCGCGGCGCTGTCGCGCACCGAGCGGCTGACGCCCAGCTGCGCGGCCAGGCCGTGGATGGCCTCGTCGAGAATCGGGCCATTGGATACGCGGCCACGCGTGGGCTTGAGGCCGAACACGCCGCTGGCGGCGGCCGGGATGCGGATGGAGCCGGCGGCGTCGGTCGCATGCGCGATCGGCACGATACCGGCGGCCACCGCCGCCGCGGCGCCGCCGCTGGAGCCGCCCGCGCCGCGCGCCGCGTTCCAGGGGTTGCGGGTCGGGCCGCAGAGCGCGGATTCGGTGGTGCCGCTCCAGGCGAATTCGGGCGTGGTGGTCCGCCCCAGCGTGGCCAGCCCCGCTTGGCGGAAGCGCCGCATCAGGATGGAGTCGGCGGCGGCGGTGAAGCCCTGCGCCAGCCGGCTGCCGAATTCTATCTTTCTGCCCGCCATGGCGACGCCGACGTCCTTTATCAGGAAGGGCACGCCGGCTAGCGGCGATCCGCGCTCCAGCGCCGCGGCGGCGTCGGCCAGCTCGGGCTGCCAGGTTTCGATGACTGCGTTGATGTGAGGATTGACCGCCGCGCACGCCCGCAGCGCCGTTTCGGCCAATTCTTGCGGGCTGACTTCGCCCCGCGCGACAAGCTGGCCCAGGCCCACCGCGTCGTATTGCGCATATTCCGAAAGTTGCATCGCTGATTCCCATGGCGGATGCTCCGGCTCGACATGAGCCGGAGAGGAGTGATACCGTTCGGTATCACTGCATGGGAATGATGATACCGATCGGTATCATCGTCAAGACGGATGGCAAAATGAACAAGCGAAAAGCGGCCGATTCTTCGGTCCCGCCGCGGGAGCGTCTCCTCGAGGCGGCAGGCGAACTGTTTTACAACGATGGCATCCGCGCGACCGGCGTCGAGGCGATCGCCGCCCGGGCGAATACCACCAAGATGGCGCTGTATCGACACTTCCAGTCGAAAGACGCGCTGCTGGCGGAATGGCTGCGCCAGGTGATAGCCGGCTACTGGCGCGCGTTCGACGCCATAGCGGCCGAGCACGCCGGCGATCCGCGCGCGCAGATTCTGGGGTGGGCGGCCTTTTTCGCCGACGACGCCGGCGCCTGGTCGCACCGCGGCTGTCCGTTCATCAATTCGATCGCGGAGCTGCCGGACAGAGAGCACGTCGGCCGCAAGCTGATAGCGGAATACAAGCAAGGCCAGTGGCGGCGGCTGGCGGGCTTGTGCCGGGCCGCCGGCCTCGCGTCGCCGGAGGATACGGCGAGCGAGCTGATGCTGGTGTTCGAAGGCGCGCAGGTCGCCGCGCAGAACCAGTCTATCGCCGATGCCGGCGCGCTGGCGCTGCGGATCGCCAGCGCCATCGTCGAACGCCAGGCGCAGGCGTCGATAGGCTGAGCAGCCGTGGAAAAGCCCCGCCGGCAGGCGGGGCTTGCTTGGGAGCTTACAGCGCGGGGTAGTCGGTATAGCCTTCCGCGCCGCCGCCGTAGAAGGTTTCCGCTTGCGGCGGGTTCAGCGGCGCGTTGCGTTTCAGCCGCTCCACCAGGTCCGGGTTGGCGATGTAGCTGCGGCCGAAGGCGGCGGCGTCGATATAACCTTGCTTGATCAGGGTTTCGGCTTTCTCCGCGGTGTAGCCGCCGGCGCCGACGATCACGCCCGGGTAGCGTTTGCGCAGCTCGGCGCGGAAAGTTTCGTCCAGCTTGGGGCCGCCGGCCCAGTCGGGTTCGGAGATGTGGAGGAAGGCGAGCTTGCGCTTGGCCAGCTGCTCGGCCAGGTACAGCGCCATCTCCAGTTGGTCGGTGTTGCTGACGCCATTGAAGATGCCCAGCGGCGAGATGCGGATGCCGACGTGGGCGGCGTCCCATTCGCCGACCACGGCGTCGACGACCTGCAACAGGAAGCGGGCGCGGTTTTCCACGCTGCCGCCATACTGGTCGGCGCGGACATTGGCCTGCGGCGACAGGAACTGGTCCAGCAGATAGCCGTGGGCGCCGTGGATTTCCACCAGATCGAAGCCGGCGCGGCGCGCGTTGTCGGTGGCGCGGCGGTAGTCTTCGAGGATGTCGTCGATTTCCTCGATTTCCAGCGCGCGCGGCGTGTCGCATTGCTCGCGCACCAAGCTGCCGTCGGCGGCGCGGATATTGGTGCGGCTGTCGGCCTGGATGGCGGACGGGCCGACCGGCGCGTCGCCGTTAGGTTGCAGCGAGCGGTGCGAGATGCGGCCGGTGTGCCACAGCTGCAGCGCGATCTTGCCGCCGGCCTCGTGCACGGCGCCGGTCACTTCGCTCCAGGCTTTCACCTGCTCTTCGCTATAGATGCCGGGCGCGCCGGCGTAGCCCTTGGCGGTGGGCGAGATGTGGGTGCCTTCGGCCACGATCAGGCCGGCGCTGGCGCGCTGGCGGTAGTATTCCTTGGCCAGCGGGCCGGGCACGTCGCCCGGCTCGATGTTGCGCAGGCGGGTCAGCGGCGCCATCGCCACGCGGTTGGCCAGAGTGACGGCGCCCATGATCAGCGGGGTGAACAGTTTATCGGCTTGCATGTCGGGATCCTCGAGGATGAAAAAGCGGCTTATTGATCGAAGCCAAAACCCTGGCTGCGCGCGACGGGGGCAACCTTGGGGAAGTAAACGTTGCGGTAGTAGCCGGCGGTATTGCGGCTCCAGGGCTCGCCGTCGCCGCGGCCGATGTCTTGCCAGTACTGGCGCAGGGTTTCGTCGTAGGCGGCGATGTGGCCGGGCAGGGCTTCCGCCTGGTACTGGCCGTTGTGGACGAAGCTGTCGCGCGGCAGACGGGGCTTCACGCTGCCTTCCTGATCGGGGTGGCCCAGCGCCAGGCCCACCAGCGGGAAGGTCAGTTCCGGCAATTGCAACAGTTCTATCATTGCCTGCGGATCGCGGCGGATGCCGCCGATCGGCACCACGCCGAGCCCGGCGGAGCGCGCGGCGGTCATCAGATTGCCCAGCGCGATGCCGGCATCCACCGCGCCCACGGCGAAGGCTTCCACGCTGTTGTGTATCGTCTGCTGGGCGCCGGCCATCTCCACGCCCAGCCGGGTTTTGTGGAAATCGATCACCACGGCGATGAAGACCGGCGCCTGGGCGATCCAGGGCTGGCCGCCGGCGATTTCGGCGATGCGCTGGCGCTGTTCGGCGTCCTGCACCACCACCAGCGAGACTTGCTGGCCGTTGATCGAGGTGGGGCCCTTCCAGGCGGCGTCCAGCACCGCGTCCAGCGTTTGCTGGGAAATGGGCTTGTCCTGATAGCTGCGCACGCTGCGGTGTTGCTGCATCAGTTGCAAGGTTTCGTTCATGACAACTCCATTTAATAGACCGGTCGTCTAGATTGTGTGTCAACAAAGCCCGCTGCAAGCAGCGGGCGGTTCAAGCGGCTCAGGCGCCGCAGTTGGCGGCGGAGGGAACCTTCAACATGGTTTCGGTCAGCTTCAGCGCATTGAGCATGGGCTGGGCGGAGCGTTGCACCTTGTACAAGAGCGCGCTTCCCACCCACAGGCTGTACAGGCTGGCGGCAAGTTCGTCCGCCGGCAGATGCACGCACAGGCTGCCTTCTTGCTGGCCGCGGCGGATGGCGTCGGCCAGGCGGGAAATCACCCGGCCCATGCCTTCCGCCAGCGCTTCGCGCATCGGCTCGGACAGATCGGACACTTCCGCCGCCAGCTTCACCGCCAGGCAGGTATGGCTTTGCGCATCGCAGCGGTGCTGGCTGACCCAGCCGTTGAAATACTTGAGCAGCGAGTCGCGGGCGGGGCCGGCTTCCGGCCGCAGCCGCAGCACCAGCTGCTCGTCGTAATTGAGGAAATAACGACGCAGCAACTCCACGCCATATCCTTCCTTGGACTGGAAGTAATGGTAGAACGACCCCTTGGGCACGCCGGCGCTGGACAGGATTTCCGCCAGGCCGACAGCGGCGAAGCCTTTGCCCAGGATGATTTCCTCTCCTGTAGCAAGCAGGTGTTCGCGGGTATCGGCGGTGTGGTTGGCTCGTGACATGGCTTGATACTACTAGACCAGTCGTCTAGTTTCAAGCCGGAGGCGAATTCTCCAGCCGTGGTTGTGGCGCGCAACAGACAGTCAGGCTGTCCGCGCGCGGCCATTTTCCGGCGCGAGGCCCGGTGTTATTGGGCTTGGCGATCCCGCAGGCGGCGGCCTTCGGCGCGGAAGCGCTCATGTTCGGCTTCCGGCACCAGCGAGCCGCCGGTAGACCAGATCACGTGAGTGGCGCTGCCCAGCCGGCCGGCCAGGCCGTGGAGGTCGAGATAGGCGCGGCCGGCCGCCGAGCGGCAGATCCAGTCCGGGCCGGGCAGGCCGGCGGCGGCGGATGGTTCCAGCGCGATGCCCTCGGTTTCGAACAACTGGAGCAGCCCGGTGAACAGCTGCGCGTCCTCCACGGTGAACACGCCGGACAGCAGCCTGGCCATCAGCGGGCTGGCCAGCGGCGATGCCAGGCCCACCGCCAGGCCGTCGGCCTCGGTGCGGTTGTCCAGGCCGATATCGTAAACCGATACCGGGGCGGCGGCGCCGGTGGCCAGTTGCACCAGCATGCAGGGCGAGGCGGCCGGTTCGGCGAAGAAGCAGTGGACATGCTCGCCGTACAGCGCCTTCAGGCCGAAGGCGATGCCGCCGGGCGCGCCGCCGACGCCGCAAGGCAGGTAGACGAACAGCGGGCGCTCGGCGTCCACCGCGCGGCCGGCGGCGCGCAATTGCTCCGCCAATTCGCGGGCGGCGGCGGCGTAGCCGAGAAACAGCGCCAGCGATTGCTCGTCGTCGACGAAATGCGTGGCCGGATCGGCCGCGGCGGCGGCGCGGCCGGCGGCGACGGCTTGCGCGTAATCGCCGGCGTGCTCGATTACCTGCACGCCGTGGCGGCGCAGCCTGTCCTTCTTCCAGGCTTTGGCTTCCACCGACATGTGGACCACGGCGCGGAATCCCAGCGCGGCGGCGATCAGCCCGATGCTCATGCCCAGATTGCCGGTGCTGCCGACCATCACGGTGTATTGGGAGAAGCAGGCGCGCGCAGCGGGTTCCGCCAGCGCGGCGCGGTCGCCGGCCGCATCCAGCAGGCCGTGGCGCAGGGCTAATTCCTCCGCCAGCGCCAGCACCTCGTGAAAACCGCCCCTGGCCTTGATCGAGCCGGCCACCGGCAGCGCATGGTCGGCTTTCAGCAGCCATGCGCCTTCCCGCGCGGCGTCGCCGCCTTGCGCTTGTTGCAGCTTGGCCAACGGCAGCAGCGGCGACGCGATGACGCCGCCGCAGGCGGACAAGTCGGGAAACAAGCGCGCCAGCAGGCCTTGGCAGCGCTGCAGCCGCGTTCGGGCGGATTCGATATCGGCGGCTTGCGGACGCGGCGGCATCGGCGCGACGCCGGCCTGATCGTTTAGCCATAGCATGGCGCGTTTCGACAGCAGCTGGGCTGATAGCGAGGCGGGGAGGGAAGGGGGCATGGCAAAGAGGCGGCGTGAAGTGATTGACCGGTCAATCGTAGCGAGACAAGCCGCGGGCCGGAAGCGATAATTGCTGTTTACATCATTAGCCAGGCTAATGCCGATGCTGGATTCATCCATGTTGGGCGCGCTCAGGAGTTTCGAGGCCGCCGGACGCCTGCTCAGTTTCACCCGGGCGGCGCAGGAATTGCATCTGACGCAAAGCGCGGTCAGTCAGCAGGTCCGCAAGCTGGAGGAGCGGCTGGGCTACCGGCTGTTCGCGCGCGGCAGCGCGCTGGGGCTGACCGACAAGGGCGGCGCGCTGCTGCGGACGGTTTCCGCCGCGCTGGGCGAAATCGAGCAGACCCTGGCGCGATTGGGTGCGGACGCGGCCCCGCTGCAACTGAGCTGCGTGCCTTCCTTCGCGCTGCGCTGGCTGATGCCGCGCTTGACCGAATTCCAACGCCTGGCGCCTGAGGTGCCGTTGCGGCTGCTGGCGGAGTTTCAGCCGCCGGATGGCGGCATGGCCGGGGCGGACATCGCCATCCGCTACGACGCCGCGAGCCATGTCCCGCCGCAGGCGGTACCGTTGCTGGACGAATACCTGCTGCCGGTCGCCACGCCGGCTTACCTGGCGCGCCATCCGGCCTTCGCCGCCGGCGAATCCATGGATGGCATCGCGATGCTGCATGACGCCTCGCCCTGGGACGGGGCCGAAGCTTTCGCCGAATGGCGGCTATGGCTGCAGGCGGCGCGGCCCGATTGGCTGCCGCTGCTGGGCGGCGCGCAGTTCAACCTGTCCAGCCTGGCGCTGGGCATGGCGTTGAACCACGAGGGCGTGGCGATGGCCCGCACCGCGCTGGTGTGGGACGAGCTGCAAAGCGGCAGGCTGGTGGATGTGTTCGGCCGCTGGGTGGCGTCGCCGGCGCGCTATGCGCTGCTTGGCCGCGACCCATCGCGGCGGGAAACCCAGGCCTTCGCCGGCTGGATTTCGTCAGCCTGCGCGCGGTTCGATGCCGAGCGCGAGCGGGTCCGGGTTCAGGGGGCCGGACCCCGGCGGCGGCAGGCGGGCTAGGCCGGATCTGCTGCATCAGGCGCCCTGGCGGGGCGGCTTAATTCGGCCAGCGCGGTTTCTCCTATGCACAGGCCCAGCTTGCGATAGCTTTCGAATTGCGACTCGTCGAACCATTGGTTCAACGTGGATTGGTGCGGGAAGGACGGGTTCGCCGCCTTGTACTGCAGCACGTCCACCGGCTCGGCGCCGTGGCCGCGTAGGCAGGGTTTCAGGTACAGCAGCCGGCCGCGCTTGCCTGACGCGTAGAAGATGTCGCCCATTTGGCAGCACGACGGACTGTAGCCGGTGGTGGCATCGATGCGGATGCTGTCCACATCGATGCGGATTTCCGCGCCCAGGTCTATCCGGCATTTGCGTATCGCGTTGCCCAGGTCTTCGAAGGTCATGTTTTCGTCCTGGCCGGCGTCGCAGGCGATGATCAGCGCGCATTCGCGCCGCGCCAGTTCGTAGATGCCCAGGTTTTCAAAATGGCCGCCGTCGCTCAGGTAGACGAAGCCCGATTCGGCGTTGGTCCGGCCGAACAATTCGTCCAGCAGGTAGCGCCAGCTGACCGGCGGCGACATTTCCCGCAGTTGGGCGGCGCTGGCCCGGTTGGGGTTGGGGCACCAGCGGCCCAGCCTGACATTGAACACCGTCAGCAGGAAGCTCACCGCCGGCGAGCTGTGGTAGCCCTGGTTGGGGCTGACCGCCGCGCCGGAGGTGGCCACCAGCGAGCCCAGCATCGGGCCCGCCTCCAGCGCCGAGGGGTCGTCCTGCAGGTAGTCGGCGGTGCGGACAAACACGTCTACCGGGTGCGGAGCGGTGTCCGGGAATTTGTAGCCGCAATACAGCGGCGAGAAAGTGAAGGACGCGGCCTTGCGTTGCTGCCAGGCCAGGTCGGAGCCGGATACCAGGTTGAGAGCGGTGTTGATCAGGTGGTAGGGGCGCTGCACCGGATTCGCCCTGGCCAGCTCGGACATCGCCATGTCGTCTTCGGCGCAAAAGCCGGTGAAGCGATTGACGCGCTCCGATCGCAGGCGGTTGCTGGCGCCCAGGTAGCAACGGGTCAGCCGGTTGCGGTAGAAGTTGTGCAAGGAGAAGACGTTGATGTCTATCCGCGACGAGGCGAAAATGCCGACCGCCAGGCTGGCCGCCAGCAGCAGCAGGTACAACAGGCCGCCGTGGCCGGCGTCGTGCGAGGCCTGGAAGTGCAGGCTGGCCCACTCGGCGAGGTCGCAGCGGTAGTCGGGACAGGGATTGTCGCTTAGCGCCCACTGGGCGCCGGTGGTTTTGAAATAGGTCAGCAGCCAGCTCAGCAGCGCGCTGACCAGCAGCAGCAGGCCGGCGATGAACACATAGGGCCCGATCTTGGCCACCCATTCGCGCCAATCCCCCTTTTCCTTGCCGCTGGTGGCGGCGGACTGGCCTTGCCATACTGCGGCCAGCGTGGACAGCAGCCAGGCCGGCAATACCGCGTTGCGTATCCAGTCGTCGGCCACCTCGACCAAGGGCAGCGCCAGCGCCACCATGGCGAAAACCAGCAGCAGCGCCAGGTCGCTCACCAGCAGCAGCGCGCCCAGCCGCGACCACCATTCGCGCTGCAGTTCCGAAAAGCTGCGTTTGACCAGGCCGATATGCGCGGTTGCGGTCATGATGAAGGCTGCCGGCAGCAGCACGAAGCCGAAGCCGATCACATGCCAGGCCAGGAACGGCTCTTGCCGCACCGGCAGCAGATAGTCCAGCGCCTGCAGCATCAGCCACAACCCGCCGCCGCCGATCAAGCCGGCCAGCAGCGCCCAGCACACGCTGCGCCGGTAGCCGCGATTGTTCAGCTGGGTGAAGCCGTGCGCCAGAATCGCCCAGTAGAGCGCGTAAGCCGGGCTGCAGATCAGCAGGAATGGCGTCAGGGACAGTTCATGCCACGCCAGATTGCCTTGCTTCAGCCGGGACAGCGCCAGGATGGACACCGCGTAGACGAAGATCAGCAGCAAGGCCACGCTGGTGGACGCGGCGGCGGGTTTGGCGGCCTGCAAACCGTCGTTCACTGTGTCGCGGGCCTGCCGCGCGGAGAAAATGGCGGCCAGCACGGCCACCGCCAGCGACATCATGTCGCCGCCGGGGTAGGTGGCGGCGTAGCCGGCGAACGCCACCAGCATGTGCGGGCATAGCAACAGCGCGGTCAGGAAGCACAGCAGCACGAACTGGTTGAGAACCAGGTTGCGGCCGTAGGTGACGACCGCGGACAGGGTGTCCAGGCTGAACAGGCCGGTTTTCGGCGTCAGGTAGTTGCTGTACTCGCGCAGGAACTGAATGGCCGGCGCCCGGCCCTGCAGATCGGTCAGCGTCTGGTTTATGGTTTCCTTGGGCCGCAGCCGGCGCTTCAGCGCGGATAGCCAGCTGCCTATATAGCCGCCGCCGGACACGGTGGACAGATAGTCCATTTGCTGCAGCCAGCCGGTTTTGGCCAGCGCCTGCAGCACGCCCAGATTGAAGGTGGCGCTGCGTATGCCGCCGCCGGAGAAGGCCAGCCCTATCATGGCGTCCTGGGGGATGTCGGCGCCGTCGGGGCCGGCTGGGCGTGGTATGTCCTCGGCCTGCCTGGCCGCGGCGATGCTGGCCCGTTCTGCCCGCAATACGTCTTGCCATTTGGAGAGAGATGTCTCAGCTTGGGAGTCCATGCTTGCGCTTTCCGTTGACCTGGCTTGTCCGGGTTGGAGGAGTGGTCATCCGGCGTCGGCCAGGATGGCGTCCGCCGCCTTTTCCGCGATCATGTAGACGGCGGAAACGATGAAGAAACCGGGGATGCGCGGAAACACCGAGGCGTCGACCACCCGCAGGCCGTGCACCCCGTATACCCTGAAATCGCTGTCCAGCACGCCGTTCTGTTCGCGCGGGCCTATCGCGCAGCTGCAGGAGGCATGGTGGCCCCAGGCGTTGTCGCGGACAAACTGACGCAGTTCATCGTCGGTTTGCACCGCATCCCCTGGCAGCTCTTCTTCCGCGATCAGCTTTTGTTTTTTCAGATCGGCGGTCAGGGTGCGCACGAACTTGATCCCGTCCACCACCGAGTCCAGGTCTTGTTCGCCGCCGGCGCTGCCCTCCTCGAAGTAGTGGAAGTCGATTTGCGGCGGGTCGCGCGGGTCGGCCGAGCGCAGCGTCACGGTGCCGGCGCGGTTGTTGGTGTGGGCCTTGAGAATCGCCCAGGTCAGGTAGTTCAGGTGTTCGGGAAACAGCCGGGAGTAACCGGGGAAGTAGCCTTTGAACAGGCCCAGCAGCGCGAAGCAGAACAGGTCGGGAAGCGGCCTTTCCTTGGCCGAGCGCTTGATCACGGCCAGCACCGCGCCATTGGTGGTGTAGACGCCCTTGCGGCCTTGCTCCCATTGCTGGTATTGCGGGTCGCCCTTGGCGAATTCCGCGCCTTTCAGCACTTCCCAGTGCTTGAAGTTCATCCGATTGACCACGCCTACTTCGTAGCGGTCCTGCAGGTTCTGCCCCACGCCGGGCAGGTCCACCCGCACCGGGATGCCGTGCTGCTGCAGGTGCGCGGCCGGGCCGATGCCGGACAGCATCAGCAATTGCGGGGTGTTGAACGCGCCGCCGCACAGGATGACTTCGCGGCTGGCGCGGGCTGCGCGTTTTTCGCCGCCGCTGCCCGGCTGGTGGAAGGCGCGGTAGAGCTTTTCTCCCTTCAGGTATTCGACGCCGGTGGCGCGGTTGCGCTCGTCGAACAGCACCTGGGTGGCCAGCGCGTCCAGCTCTATGTGCAGGCGGTTAGGGAAGCGTTGCGCCACATCGATTACCCGCTCGCGGCTGCCGTTGCGCTGGTGGTTGCGGGTGGCCAGCGGCGGGTAGCAGACGCCGACGGCGTTGTCGCGCACCAGCCGCCAGTCGTTGGGATCGGCCTGCCCCTGCAGCAACCAGCGCCAGCTGCTGTGCGGCACGTCCACCTCGTTGAAGGCCTTGTCCAGCGAGACCAGCAGGGTGTCGACCAGGCCGGCGTCGCCCAGCGCGGACTCCGGTATCGCTTTTTCCGTTTGCAGCCAGCCTTTCCAGCCGTGGCGGGTGGGGTTGATGCAGAACTTGCCCAGCCAGCGGTACAGCGGGCGGTGGTGGCAGTTTTCCAGTTTTTGGAAATAGCGGCGCATCAGGCCGGACGCCCAACTGGCGTCGCCGGTCAGCTGGGCGATGTTGTCCCAGTCGGCGTTGTGCGGGTAGACGGTGATCATGGCGTTGTGGGCGGTGCAGCCGCCCAGCGTGCCGGAGCGCGGGTAGAGCACGCCGTCCACCCGCTGGCCATCCCACTCGGCCCGGTACTTGGGGTCGCGCCGCTGTTGTTCGTCGTTGCGATAGTGGCGGACGAAGTAATCCAGCTTCATCGCCTTGTTTTCCGACGCCAGCGCGTGGAACACCGGCACATTGTAGTCGTCCGGCAGCCGGTCGGCGTCCGGCTGCCAGGCATCCCCCCCTTGCAGCCGGTACGGGTCGCCGCCTGCTTCCAGCAGCAGCACGCTATGCCCTTCCTCGGCCAGCCGGGCGGCCAGGGTGCCGCCGCCCGCGCCGGAGCCGACGACGATGTATTCGTAATCGGTGGAACGATTGCTGTCCGCGCTCATGCCCGCCATCCTCAGAAGGTTTTCAGGAATTCGATCAGCGCCAGCTTGTCGCTATCGCTCAGCCCGGCTTCGCCCTTCATGTAGCGGGTGCCGAAATAATGGCCGCGGTTGACGACGAAGTCGGGGCAGGTGCTCAGCTCCAGCAGCGGCTGGGCTAGGTTGGCGAATACCTTGCGCGCTTCCTCGTCGCTGGCGTCCTTGGGCAGCGCCTTCAGGTCGTGGATCAGCTTGAGCAATACCGATACCAGCTTTTTGTCGTGTTTCAGCCGCTCGCCCAGGCTGGGGTTTTCCAGCACCAGCTCCAGGTTGGCGATCAGGTTGACCGGGGTGCCGGCCGGGATCGGGCCGATTTCCAGCGAGTCGTCGCCGAACAGCCAGGGCAGATAGCGTTGCAGCGGGCCTTGAAGTTCCTGCAGGGAGTCAGGCAGATAGCCTATCGGCACTCGCAGGTAGCTGCGCGCGGTGGTGCGGTCTATCACGCCCGGCACCTTGTCGCCCAGCACCGAATCCTTCTGCCGGGTTTCCGGCCACAGCATCTGGCGGATGGAGTCGTTGAACGAGTCCATGCGTCCGGCCACCGAGGGGCTGGGGTTGAACTTGCCCACGGTGTTGTTGAGCAGGAAGGGCGCGGTCGACCAGACGCTGATCAGCGAGGCGGGCCGGGTGTAGCCGCGTCCGCCGGCCGGCATCTTGTACTGCCAGGGCTGGCCGGTGAACGGGTTGTGGACGGTGATGCTGCCCACCGACGGCAGGTCCTTGTAGGTTTGCGACGAGAAGTTGTCCCAGATATTGTCCTTCAGCGCATTGCGGGCCAGCGGGCTGCAGGCGTTGGTTTCCAGCAGCGTCACCGGCACGCGCAGCTCGGTGGACAGGTAGTTGTCTTTCAGGAAGTCGTCGGCCAGCACGATTTTCCGCATCTCGGATTTGAAGCGCTCGGTCTTGGTCGACTCCCAGTACTTGTTGAAGCAGCTCAGGTAGTCGGGCCCGGCGCAACCCTGGGTCGGGTCCAGCGCCGGTACTTCGGGCGGCAGCTTGCTGGAGTGGCAGCGCGCGCAGTTTTCGGCGAACACCACCTTGCCGCGGGTCAGCTGGGCGGCGTCCTTGCTAAGGTATTGTTCGCCGCCGGGCGCGTCCTTGAGCTTGTGCGGGTCGGTGCTTTTCAGGAAGAACAGGGCCATGTCGGGCGTCTGGTTTTCCGTGGCCTGCCAGTAGACCGAGTTTTTGTTGGCGACCTTGATCTCTATCGGCGTGATGGTTTTGCCGCCGATCAGCGGACGGAAGTGCAATAGCCATTCTTCGCTGAACAGGCCGATGTTCAGATACACCCGGTTCAATGCGCCAAGCGCCCCGACCGAGTCCGAGCCATCCTTCAGCACCCGCGGCGTCCAGACGGTGTTTGGCGCTTTGTAGAACTGGGTCAGCGGCCCATCCTTGACGAAGTCGTTGAACTGTTTGTTGTCGAGGCCGCCGCCGGCCAGGGTTTCCTTGCCCCAGCGCTTGGCCAGCTCCAGCCGCGGGACCAGGTCGTAGACGGCGTTCATGGTGCGCGGGTTATTGATGGAGTCGGTCGAGATCAGCGAGGTGTCGAGCGTGCCCGGACGCGCGGTATGGAAAAGTTGGAAGGCGAAATTGCCGGGATCGGCCTGCCAGGAGAAGATCCGGTCCACCCAGAAGTACTGCGCGCCGACATTGGAGCTGAGGTTTTCCCACTTCGGATGCTCCGGATTAGCCGGCGGATTCACTGGATTGGGGCCGACGTGGCAGAACGCGCACGACATCCCCACCCGGTAGGGCCGGATCAGGTCCTTGTCGTTGTAATAGCTGGGGTCTTCGTAATAGCGCTTGGGGTCCCATTTTTTCGCCGCGGCTTCGTCGAAGGCGGGGTTGGGGAAAAGCCGCAGTCCCACCACCCCGGTGGCGTAGCCGTAGTAAGAGCCGGCAGGCAGGTTCTTGCCGCGGGCGCCCAGCGCCACGCCGGGATATTTCTGCTCGTTCTCGAAGGGGTCCTTCGGGCAGTTGGCGCTGCGGTGGTCCAGCCACAGGCCGAAACGCTGCGGGTCGGGGCCGGTGGCCTTTTCAAAACAGGGTTCGTTGACCAGGCCCAGGTAGTCCCAGCGGCTGTCCCGGCCGAATTTGAGGCCGGGATGGGAGGACAGGGTCTTGAGCAGGTCGAGGTTGCCGACGCTGACGGTGGCCAGGGTGTCCCACAGCCTATCGTTGCCGCCGGTCCAGACCAGCCAGGTGTTGCGGCCTTTCACTTCGTCGGCATCCAGCTTCACGCCGCTGTCCATCGCGTGGAAATAGTCCTCGTCGGCGGCGGGGAACGATTCCGCGGTGCGTTTGGCCTGTTTGGCCTCATCCAGCACGGTGCCGGGCTTGGGCTGCGACTCCTTGCAGCCGGCCAGGCTCAGCAGCACTAGCAGCAGAGCGGGGTATCTTGTCGACATGGCCATCACCTTGGTTCCTGTTTTTATCGTCACAACGGGACATGCCTTTTGCATGGCTCCCGGCCTGTTCTTGCATATAGCACAGGGGGATGCGGCGAGGCGGCGGCGTCCGGAGCCGCTTGGCCAATGCGTATTGCTACGGGTGGCGATCCGGGCGGCGATGGCGGATATTCAGAAATTGCCGCGGCGCCAAGCGGCTGCGGCGGCGATGGCGATAGGTTGGCAGATGGCAGGATTTTTGCAGTTTTCTTTCAGGTATTCGATGCCATGCCGTCTGGCTTGACCACCGGCCTGCTGCTTGGGTGATGCATGATTGGTCTGCGATGGCTGGACCTGTCCTAAAGTACGAATGACTTCGATGCGGCCGCCGCGGTCGGGAACTTGTCCGCACGGCGTTGCGCATGCGAGTGCCAAAGCGGCTTGAGCCGACAGGCTGCCGGCAAGGCGGTTTGCTCTTGGCGCGGGGTATTTGAAATTTAAAAATGTGCAAACTATACATCTTTTAAAGGTGTATGTATCATGCATTTTTAATTTCATGTCCCGGCCCTGCGAAAGGGGGAGCGTATGCGATCGACACGGCGTTTATGGGGATGGCTGGCACTGGTGTGCCTGCTGTCGTTTTCGGCCCTGCTTTACATGGGCAGGGAGATTTACCAGGCTGCGCCGCCGATTCCCGCCATGGTGCGGGATGTCGGCGGCAAGGCTTTGTTCACCGGCGAGCAGATCCGCCGCGGCCAGCAAGCCTGGCTGGCGTCCGGCGGCCAGCAATTGGGCACGGTGTGGGGACATGGCAGCTATGTGGCGCCGGACTGGTCGGCCGACTGGCTGCACCGCGAGGCGCTGGCGCTGCGCGAGGATTGGGCGCGGCAGCGTTTCGGCATGGCTTACGCGCAGTTGGATATCGGCCGGCAAGGCATGCTGGACGCCGAACTGCGCCGCGAGATGCGCGCCAACGGCTATGACGCGGCCAGCGGCACGCTGACGCTAAGCGCGGCCCGCGCAGCCGCCGCGCGCGAAACGGCCCGGCATTACCAGGGCCTGTACAGCGCCGATCCGGCCTTCGACACGCTGCGCGAGCAGTACGCGATGACTGCCGACGCGCTGCCGTCGGCCGACGACCGCGTGGCGGTATCGGCGTTCTTCTTCTGGTCCGCCTGGTCCGCCGCCGCCGACCGTCCCGGCGAAGCTGGCGTGTCCTACACCAATAACTGGCCGCATGAGCCGCTGGTCGGCAACGCGCCGACCGCCGCCAACGGCATGTGGTCGATCGCCAGCGTGATCCTGATGCTGGCGGGCATCGCCGCGATGGTGTGGTACCACATGGCCGCCGGCGAAGGCGAGGAGCCCGCGCAGGTGCCGGATGCCGACCCGCTGGGCCGGCTCAAGGCCACGCCGTCGATGCGCGCCACCCGCAAGTATTTTTATGTGGTGATCGGCCTGTTGCTGACCCAGGTGGGCATGGGCGCCATCACCGCTCACTACGCGGTGGAAGGCCACAGCTTCTTCGGCATCCCGTTGGCCGAGGTGCTGCCCTGGGTGGTGAGCCGCACCATCCACACCCAGTTCGGCGTGCTGTGGATCGCCACCGCCTGGCTGGCCACCGGCCTCTACATCGCGCCGCTATTGTCCGGTCATGAGCCCAAGCATCAGAAGCTGGGCGTGGACGCGCTGTTCTGGGCGCTGGTCTTCATCGTCGTCGGTTCCACCGTCACCGGCTGGGTGGGTACCTTGCAGCGTCTGGGCACCGATTTCAGCTTCTGGATCGGCAACCAGGGGCTGGCCTACACCAGCATGGGGCGGGTGTGGCAAATCCTGCTGTTCGTCGGCTTGTTGTTCTGGCTGTTTCTGGTGGCGCGCGCGCTGCTGCCTGCGCTGCGCGATAAGGAAACCGAAGGCCGCAGCCTGATCGCGATGCTGCTGCTGTCCGCGGCCTGCATCGGCCTGTTTTACGCCACCTCGCTGGCCTGGGGCCAGCGCACCCATTATTCGATGATCGAGTACTGGCGCTGGTGGCTGGTGCACCTGTGGGTGGAGGGCTTCTTCGAGGTTTTCGCCACCGCGGTGGTGGCGCTGATCTTCGCGCGGCTGGGCCTGATCCGCATGAGCAGCGCCAACCGCGCCATCGTGCTGGAAACCATGGTTTTCCTGTTCGGCGGCATCCTGGGCACGCTGCACCACCTGTATTTCACCGGCGCGTCCACCGCGGTGATCTCCGTCGGCGCGGTATTCTCGGCGTTCGAGGTGGTGCCGCTGGCGCTGGTGGGTTTCGAGGGCTGGCAGACTTACCGCCGGGCCGGCGCCGCGCCATGGGTGGAGCGCTACAAGTGGGCGATCCTGTGCTTCGTCGCCGTCGGCGTGTGGAACACGGTGGGCGCGGGCCTGCTGGGCTTCGCCATCAATCCGCCGATCTCGCTGTACTACGTGCAGGGCCTGAACATGACGCCGGCCCACGGCCACGCGGCGCTGTTCGGCGTCTACGGCATGCTGGGCATAGGGCTGATGCTGTTTTGCCTGCGCGGGGTGTCTGATGCGCAGCGATGGGACAACCGCCTGCTGAAGCCGGCGTTCTGGCTGCTCAATATCGGCTTGTTCATGATGGTGTTTCTGTCCATCCTGCCATCCGGCATCTACCAGGCCTGGGCCAGCGTCGAGCATGGCCTGTGGTACGCGCGTTCGCCGGAGGTGGTGCACTCGGCGCTGATGCAGAACCTGGTGTGGCTGCGGGTGCCGGGCGACATCGCGTTCGCGCTGGGCGTGCTGTATCTGGGATGCTTCGCTCTGCGCCTGCTGGGCTGGGGCGGCAAGAAAGCGCTGGCCGAGCAACGCGTGTGAGCGGAGGACTTTTACAAACAGCAAAAGCCGGGCTTGCCCGGCTTTTTCGCGTCTAAAGCGTCTTGTACATCAGCGTGGTGGCCTGCAGTTTTTCGCCGCGGCCGTCCCAGGCGTAGCCGGGAATCCGTCCGGCCTCCTGATAGCCCAATGACAGATAGAGCGGTTCGGCATGGTCGCCGCTGGCGGTGTCCAGCGTCAGCAGGCTGCGCTTGCGCAGGCGCGCCTGCGCCTCCAGCTCTGCCATCAAGGCGCGGGCGACGCCCTGGCGGCGGTAGTCCGGATGCACCAAAAGCTTGCATACCTCGGCGCGGTGCGGCTGGTTGGGCGGGGTGCCGCAGTCCAACTGCGCGCTGCCGGCCAGTTCTCCATCCACCAGCGCGGCCAGCAGCACGCGGCCGCCGCCGGCGACGCCGAGCAGGGTGCTGTCGCGCCAGAAGGCGGTGGCTTGCTCCAGAGTGAAAGGCTGCACGAAATGGATGCTGGCGCCTCCATGCACGCAGGCGTGCAGCAGTTCGGCCAATTCCGGCAGCCAGGCTTCGGTTTGCGCGGCGTCGAGCGCGAAGACTTCCCGGTGCGGCATCTTGATTCTCCTTGTGTCTTGATTTGACGATGGGGTTCGGTCGCGGGAACGACGCAGATCAAGCAAGAAAAAGGCCCGCCGGAGCGGGCCTGCGCCGGCGGGATCAAGGATCGGGCGGCCTGGGCAGAGGCTGCGCGTCCGGCATGTCCGGCGCGCCGCGCTGGACTTCCACCTTGGCCGCCACCGGCGCCGCCTCCGGCCGCCAGCTGTTGCCGCCTTTCTTCACCGGCGGCAGGGCCGGGCGCGCGGGCGGCCGCCAGGGCTGGGCCGGCGTGGCCTGATGGACGATGGGTCGGGTCGGCAAAATGGCGGCAGGCCGCTTGGCGACAGCCGGCGGCGGCGAGGGCGCCTGCGCCGGCCATAGCCGCCAGACCGCGCCGCCGGCCGCCGCCGCGGTCAATAGCAGGGCGGCAGTCCAGGCGCGGCGCGGGGTCACCAGCTCACCTGGTCGTTCAGGTTAAGGCTGCCGCTGGCCGGCGTCTGCAGGCTGCGGTTGCCGGACAGGCTTTCCCAAGTCACGCTGCCGTCGGCGTTCTTGCGGTAGTACTTGTAGGCGATCTGCTGGCCGGCCGGCAGGTTGACGCCGTTTTGCCAAGCCGGGTAAGCGGCCGCGTCCAGCGGAATGCCCAGATCGGTGTTCCAGTTGCCCAAAGCGCGCGCGTTGCCGGTGACGTAGATCTGCTGGCCCCATTGGGTGCTGGCGGTCACGTTGATGTCAACCGGCACCTCGCCGGCCTTGGGCGCGGCGCGGCAGTTGTTGTAGCGCGCGCACACCACTTGCGGGATGTCGACCACCCGTCCGGCGTGGATAGAGGCCAGCAGGCTGATGTATTCGCCCATCGCCCAGTTCAGCGGCGCCATCGACTTGGTCGGCGCGCCAGGCAGATAGCCGGCCGGCGTGCTCACCGCCCAGCCGTCCGGCAACATGGCGCTGTTGGACCACACTTGTTCCGGCAGCATGCCTTCCGGCGTGGCCAGCAGCTTCAGCGTGGCGAAGTAGGGCTGGCCGGCGGCAGCGCTGCCTTGGCGGGCGATCTCGTACATGCCGCGCTCGGCGGTGAAGATCGGCCACAGGCGGCCGGCGCCCGTGCCGTTGAAATCGCTGCCGTCGTTGTGTTCGCCGTAGCCGTCGAAGTTGTAGCGGAACCAGGCGTTATACGGCAGGGCGGGCGCGCCGGGCAGCGCCAGATTCTGTCCCAGCACGCTGTCGAACACATTGATGGTGTTGACGATGGTGGGGTCGTTGGCGCGCTTGACGCCCATGCGCACCAGCTCCAGGAAGCCGCCGTCCACCACGCGGCGGGCGTCGTGGTTGCCGCCGCCGTTTTTCACCATCAGCGTTTGCGGCGTGTCCGGCCCGGCGGACGGGTTGAAGCTGGCGCGGTCGGCGCCGCTGCCGGCGCGCGCGGCCGGGTTGATGCGGAGATAGTAGCTGCCGTTGCCGAAGCTGCCGCTGGTGGTGTAGGTCCAGGCGGCGACGCTTTGCTGCCAATAGTCCGCCGCGGACAAATAGCGGCCGGCGCTGGCGTCGTCGCCATTGTTGCGGGCGATGTCGGCGGCGGCCACCAGGCCGGCGATCTCGGCGGCGAGGGTGGACGGCGAATAGCCGGAATTCTCTTCCCAGCGTTCCTGATAGCTCCACGGGCCGGTGGCGACGATGTAGTCGGCGGTCAGCTTGATTTTGGGCCATAGCGGATTGGACACGGCCGACCCTAGCCGCCAGGCCAGCAGGATGGGCATCGCCTGCTCGTCCATCTGGGTGCCTTGCCAGTAAGGCCAGCCGCTGATCCAGGCGTTTTGCGGGAAGCGGCCGACGCGGCTGTAGCCGGCCGCGCAGCCGGCGGCGTTGTATTCGGCCGCGCCGCAGTTGCTGGCCTGCTGCAGGGTGTTGAACAGGTAATTGACCACCGTGGTGGCGGTGGCGGTGTCGCCGGCGGTGGTCAAGGCGTTGGCGAACTTGAACAGGTCGCGCGGCCACACCAGGTGGTAGCCGCCCTGGTTGGCGTCGCCCTGGGTCTCGCCCCACGGCGTGCCGATGCCGGCGATCATCGCGCCGTTGCTCTTGTCCTGCATGGTTTTCAGCGTCATCGCCGCCAGGTAGTAGCGGTCGTCGGCCAGGCCGCCCTGGGTGGACAGGCCGGCGGTGTAGGCGTGCCAGGCCTTGTCGTACTGTTGCTGGGCGGCGGTGAGGTCGGAGCCCAGCGAGGCGGCGGCGCTGTTGACGGCGTCGCTCTGGCTGGCGCCGAAGCCCAGCGCCACGTCGAAGGACACGCTGGTGGCGGTGGGATCGCCCAGGTCCAGCCAGCCTGTCTGCGCCACATTGCCATTGGTGGCGGAACTGAAGCTCCAGTCCATGGTGTTGTCGCCGCTGCCTATCAGATCGGTCCAGCCGTCGCTCTGGCCGACGAAGCCGTTGGACAGCATGGCTTGGCCGTTGACCGTTTTCCATGGCTGGCTGGCCATCAGCGCGGAGGCGCGGCTGTTGTGGCTGGCTGCCAGCGCGTAGCCGCCGGCGGCCGCCACGGTCTGCGCGCTGTTGCCGCTGCCGGCGTTGTCGAGATAAGGCTTGAACAGGACGTAGAGATTGAAGTCGCCGACGGTGTGGCCGTTCAGCGCGGTGAAGGTCACGCGCTGGATCAGCGTGTCGTGATTGGGGTCGGCGAAGATGCGCTTGCTGATCTGCCAGTTGTGGCCGGCGTTGCCAGTGCTGGCGATCCAGCTCATGGTGCGGGCGTCGGTTTGCCCGGCGGAGTAGGCCTGGCGCTTTTCCTCATCGACGAAAGTCTTGCCGGCGTCGCCCACCAGAAACTGCAAGTCCACCGATTCCGGCGTGTCCAGCACCGGGTAGTACACCTCTGACACCACGCCGCGATAGCCGGTGAAGTACACCTTGGATGGGCTGCCGACGGCGGTGCCGACAAAGGATTTGGCCGCTGGGCCGCGCACTGGCGTGTCGCCGGGGCTGCCGAAGGCTTCGGCGGCATGGGCGAGAGGACTGAACAGGCTGGCGATCAACAAGCCCAGCAGGGCGGGACGCGCAGGTAAGGGGTGGCGCATGAGGTAGTCTCCATTTGTAGTTTTGTCTGCCCTCGACTACAGGTTTTGCCTGATGTCAATGTAGTTTTACTACTAAATATATCAAATAAATCTCAAATGGCATGTTCGAATTAACAGGCATGACTGGCGATGCTGGCGTGAGAGCGGCCGTGAATGGCGCAGCGGGGCCGGCAGAATGGCCAGCAGCAGCCGCTTGGCCCCGGCGCGCCAGTCAAAAAGGCCAGCCAGCAGTCGTGGCGGAATGGCTACGCTGCGGGCAGCCGCTTCGCCGCCGCTTGGCGGCGCCGGCTGTATTTCCTGACATTAACCAAGGGGGTTTTCATGAGCCAAACCAAGATGGAATCGAAAGCCGGCATGCAACCCAGACATGGCCAGGTGTTCAAGCCGGAGTCGCGCGGCCAGCTCTGCGTGGACGGCGTCAACGCGCAGTGCCCGCTGCAAAGCTGGCACGTCAATGGCCTGGAAAGCGGCAAGTTTTTCCCGGCGGCGGTGGCCGGCCTGATGGATCCGCTGGCGCCGACCGATACCCCCAACGCGGCGCCGCCGGCCGACGGCAAGATCGCCAGCGCCGGCCAGGCGCACTCGGCGGTGCTGGACGAGCAAAGCGCCGAGCGCTGGGCCAAGCATCCGGCCAAGTCCGGCCAGGAGATGGAGTTTCAGTGGAGCTACCACGCCCGCCACCTGACCCGGCGCTGGAACTACTTCATCACCAAGGCGGACTGGAATCCGAACCAGCCGTTGAGCCGCGCGCAGTTCGAGTCCGAGCCTTTCTACAAGGTGGAGATGAGCGCCCAGCCCTATTGGGAGCACAGCGCCGAACTGATGCCGCCGGAGCCGACCATCCACATGATGCGGATGCCGCAGCGGCAGGGCTATCACGTGGTGCTGGCGGTGTGGGAGGTGGCCGATACCGGCAACGCCTTCTATCAGGTGATCGACTTCGATTTCTCTTGAGCCGCGCCGAGTGAAAACCCGGCCGCAGCCTATAGCGGCCACTGAATCGCGATGGTGGTGCTGACAGGGATCAAAATAAGATGTATTATTTTTACATCTTAAATCGGAGGCCTCTCGCAGAGAGGCTTTTTCCGGCTATTAAAGATATATTTAATATAAATCTTAAAGGAGTCAATATGCTGAGCGCATCCACTCGTGCCCTGGTTAAGGCTACCGTGCCGGTATTGCAACAACACGGCGTGGCGTTGACCAGCCATTTCTACCGCCGCATGTTCGAGCACAATCCGGAGCTGAAACACCTGTTCAACCAGGGTCATCAGCATTCCGGCCAGCAGCAGCAGGCGCTGGCGATGGCGGTGCTGGCCTACGCGCAGCATATCGATGATCCGTCGCCGCTGTTGCCGGTGCTGACCCGCGTCGCGCACAAGCATGTCAGCCTGGGCATCCGCGCCGAGCACTATCCTATCGTCGGCAAGCATTTGCTGGCTTCCATTCGCGAAGTGCTGGGCGATGCCGCCGGCGACGACCTGATCCAGGCTTGGGCCGAGGCCTATGGCCAGTTGGCGGCGTTGATGGCTGGGCTGGAAAACGATTTGTACCGGGACACGGTCAACGCCGATGGCGGCTGGAGCGGCTGGCGGCCGTTCCGGGTGGTGCGCAAGGAGGCGGAGAGCGAGGAAATCGCTTCGTTCTACCTGGAGCCGAGCGATGGCGGCGCCTTGCCCGGCTTCCGGCCCGGCCAGTACGTGTCGGTGAAGCGCTTCGTGCCGGAATGGGGACTGAGCCAGCCGCGCCAGTACAGCCTGTCCGATGCGCCCAACGGCGAGCACCTGCGCATTTCCGTCAAACGCGAGGATGCCGGCCCGGGCAAGCCGGCCGGGCGGATGTCCAATCTGCTGCACCGCGAAGTGGCGGTGGGCGACGTGCTGGAACTGAGCGCGCCGCAGGGCGATTTCTGCCTGAACGAAGACGGCGCCGGGCCGGTGGTGCTGATCAGCGCCGGCGTCGGCCAGACGCCGATGCTGGCGATGCTGGGCCAATTGCTGCGCCAGGGCGGCCAGCGCGAAATCCGCTTCCTGCACGCCGCGCGCCATGGCGGCGCGCATGCGATGAAGCACAAGCTGCGCCAATTGGCGGAGCGCCATGCGCGGCTCAAGCTGCACATCTGCTACGAGCAGCCGCGGGCGCAGGATCTGGCCGGGGTGGATTACCACGCGGCGGGACGGCTGCAACTGGACGCGCTGCGCGAATTGGCGCTGCTGCCGGACGCCGATTACTACCTGTGCGGCCCGCTTGGCTTCATGGATGTCCAGCGCGGCAGCCTGCTGCGGCAAGGCGTGGCGCCGGCGCGCATCCATTACGAGGTGTTCGGCTCCAATCCGTCTGCGGACTGAGCCGGGCCCGGGCCGATTGAGGCGGAGCGCCGATCCGGGGTATGCTGCCGGCCATTGATTCCTGTGAACCCCATCGATGCGGCACTCATCATGCAACTGACCCGTTTCACCGACCTCGGCCTGCGCGTGCTGATGTACCTGACCGGGCTGGAGCCCGGCCAACTGGCCACCATCCCGGAGATCGCCGAGCGCTTCGTCATTTCGCGCAACCACCTGGTCAAGGTGGTGCACTTCATGGCGCAGCAGGGCTGGCTGGCGACCAGCCGCGGCAAGGGCGGCGGCCTGGCGCTGGCGAAACCGCCGGAGCACTACCGGCTGGGCGAGGTGGTGCGCACGCTGGAAGGCTTGTCGCAGTTGATCGACTGCGCCGAGCCGCCGTGCGCGCTGTTCGGCGGTTGCCGGCTGAAAGTGGCGCTGGATGCCGCGCTGCAGGCCTTTTTCCAGACGCTGGACGGCTACACGCTGCGCGACATCATCGCCAGCCCCACCGGCGAGGCCATCATCCGCATGCACCGCGGCTTGTCCGGCGCTCAGGCAGAGGGCGGGCCTTTGAGCTCTATCACATTGCCGTCCGGATCGGGCAGATAGACCGACGGCCCGCGGCCTTCGGCGCCGAAGCGCTGCCTGGCCGGCTCCGCCTCGATGCCATGGCTGGCCAGATGCGCCAGGATGGCGATTTCGTCGAACGGTTCGACGCGCAGGCAGAAATGGTCGACATTGGCGGTGCCGCCGTCGGCCGCCTCGGCGTTCAACAGGTCGATCAACGCGCTGCCGGCGTCCAGATGAACCAGGCCCAGGCTTTCCTGCCGCTTCACCACCTCGCAGCCCAGCACTTCGCGGTAAAACCGCGCCGAGCCTTCCGGGTCGCGTACCCGCAGCACGATATGGTCTATCCCTCTGATAGCGAATGGCGTCATGGCTTGCTCCTTTTTATGTCATATGCGTAGCTGGATGTTAGGCCGGCGCGCGCCGCCTGGGAATTTGCCTTTTCAAATCGCGCCGATAGCGAAACGGTACAATGGCCGGCCGCCGGGAGGGCGGCGCAAAGAAGAAAGAGCGCGTGGAACTGATATCGAATTTATTGCGGATGGGCGGCTTGTTCGCCTTGACCGCGCTGGCGGAAATCGTCGGCTGCTATCTGCCCTGGCTGGTGTTGCGCCAAGGCAAGCCGGTTTGGCTGTTGGCGCCGGCGGCGGCATCGCTGGCGCTGTTCGCCTGGTTGCTGACGCTGCACCCGGCCGCCGCCGGCCGCGTCTACGCGGCTTACGGCGGGGTTTACATCACGGTGGCGCTGGGCTGGCTGTGGCTGGTGGACGGCATCCGGCCGGACCGCTGGGACGCGTTGGGCTGCGGGCTGGCGCTGGCCGGGATGGCGGTGATCATGCTGGCGCCGCGCGGCTGATGGACGGGTTTCAGGCCTGCCGCGCCGCTGTCGGCGGTTGGGAAGCCTGAGCCGCGGCGCGCCGGGACGCGAACAGGCCCAGCGCGATCAATGCGGCGCCGGCCAGCTGGATAGGCGCGGATTTGCCGCCGCCCGCAGCCAGGTGGTCGATCAGCACGCCAGCCAGCATCTGGCCGGCGATCACCAGCAGCGCGGTTTTCATCGTGCCCAGCCGCGGCAGCGCGAAGCTGTTGAGCGCGACGAACAGCGCGCCGATGACGCCGCCGCACCAGGCGTGCCAGGGGGCGTGCGCCGGCAGGCGCGGCATTGCCCCCGACGCGGCCAGCAGCAGGCTGAGAAACAGCAGGCCGCCCAGATGGTTCCAGAACGACGCGACCAGCGCGCCGCGATGTTGGCCCAGTTTGCCGTTGACGGCGCGGCTGCCGCCTATGCACAGGCCGTTGGCGATGGCGGCGGCGATGACGATCAGCATGACTCAGGCTCCGAAAATCAGTATGGCGCAACCGGCCAACACCAGCAGCGCCGCCAGCGCATCGCTGCGGCCCAGCCGGCGCCGCAGCATGCCGAGCCAGCCGAAATGGTCCGCCAGCAGGCCGAAGAGCACCTGCCCGACCATGGCCAGCGCCAGCGTGCCGGCCAGGCCCAGCGGGCTGTTGACGGCGATGGCGGCCAGCGCCACCGTCAGCGCGCCGGGCACGCCGCCCAGATACGCCCAGCGCGGCGCCGGTCCGGCGGCAGGCCCGGGACGCCGCCAGGCCGCCCATAGCAGCCAGGCGGCGAAGGTGCCTGCGGCGTGGGCGATCCAGGAGGCGGTCAACGGATCGCTGGCGGCCGCCAGCCGGCTGTTGCAGTGGATCATCAGGGCCAGCAGCGCGCCGGCGGACAAGGCCAGCGCGCCCAGCGCGTAATCGCTGAGCGGCCGGGCGGGCAGGGGATGGGAGGGCATGGCGAAATCCTTTTTTTGAATCCGCGCGCCGCGCGGCCGGCTGGCTTGACGGTTGGCGAAGCGGGATGCCGGAACTGTACATTGTGTCCCATTGACTGATAATCCGTATTTGTGGAAACTGATTTCGGATAAAAAGTGGACAATTGAATGGAGCATTTCACCGCGATGCCGATCTTCGTCGCCGTGGTCGAGGCCGGCAGTTTCTCTGCCGCCGCCGAACGGCTGGGGCTGACCAAATCCGCGGTCAGCAAGCGCGTCCAGCAACTGGAGGCCGGGCTGAACGTGCGCCTGCTGCAGCGCACCACCCGCAGCCTGAGCCTGACCGAAGCCGGCGAGCGCTATTACGACCGCGCCCGCGCCGCCCTGGCGCTGGCGAATGAGGCGGAAGAGGCGGCCGCCGGCCTGCAGGGGCGGCCGCAAGGCTTGCTGCGCGTCGCCGCGCCGATGGCTTTCGGCCGCCTGCACCTGTCGCCGCTGGTGGCCGAATTCCTGCGCCGCTACCCGGACATCCAGCTGGATCTGGCGATGGACGACCGGATGGTGGACCTGGTGGAGGGCGGTTACGACCTGGCGGTGCGCATCGGCAATTTGCCGGACAACCGCATGGTGGCGCGCCGTCTGGCGCCGTGCCGGGTGGTGGTGTGCGCGTCGCCAGCCTATCTGGCCGCGCATGGCGCGCCGGCGCATCCGGCGGAGCTGGTCGGGCACAACTGCATCCATTATTCCTATTACCGCGGCGGCGCCAGCTGGGTTTTCAGCGGGCCGGACGGCGAAATCCGCGTGCCGCCGCGCGGCAATTACCAGGTCAACAACAGCGAGGCCAGGCGCGACGCGCTGCTGGCCGGACTGGGCATTTGCGAAATGCCCACTTTCATCGTCGGCGCGGACCTGGCGGCCGGCCGGCTGGTGGAGGTGCTGAGCGCTTACCCGCTGCCCGCGCACGCCGTCCACGCGGTGTATCCGCAGCGCGGCCTGCCGGCCAAGGCGCGCGCCTTCATCGATTTTCTGGACGAAAAACTGGGCGGCGACGCGCCGCCGTGGGATGCCGGCCTGACCGCGTCCCCATCCGCCGAAAGAGACCCAATATGAGCAAACGCTATCGGATGGCGCTGGTGTGGCTGCGCCGCGACTTGCGGCTGGACGACCACGCCGCCTTCTACCACGCGCTGAAGCTCAGCGAGGCGGCGGCGCCGGTGTTCGTGTTCGACGCCGCGATTCTGGACGCGCTGCCGCGCGACGACCGCCGCGTCGATTTCATCCACCAGAGCGTGGCGGCGCTGAAGGCGGAGCTGAACGCGCTGGGCGGCGATCTGCTGGTGCGCCATGGCCTGCCGGCCGACGAAATCCCGAAGTTGGCGGCACAACTGGGCGCCGACGCGGTGTTCTGCAACCGCGACTACGAGCCGGCGGCGCGCGAACGCGACGCCGAGGTGGCGCGGCGCTTGTCCGAGCGCGGCATCGCTTTCCATGCGGCGAAGGACCAGGCGATCTTCGACACCGACGAGGTGCTGACCGGCGCCGGCAAGCCGTTCTCGGTGTTCACGCCGTACAAGAACGCCTGGCTGAAAACGCTGACGCCGTTTCATCTGCAGGCCTACCCGGTGCGGCGCTATCTGGACGCGCTCTTGCCGCGCCAGACCGAGGCGATGCCGAGCCTGGCCGACATCGGCTTTCTGCCCAGCGATCTGTCCGCGCTGCCGGTGCGGGCGGGCGCGGACGGCGCGGAGGCCTTGTTCGCCGACTTCGCCAGCCGGATCGGCCGATACAAGACGCAGCGCGACTTCCCCGGCGTCAAGGGCGTGTCCTACCTCAGCGTCCACCTGCGTTTCGGCACCATCTCCATCCGCCGGCTGGCGGCCTATGCCTGGCATGACGGCGGCGAGGGCGCGATGACCTGGCTGAGCGAGCTGATCTGGCGCGATTTCTACCAGCAGGTGCTGTGGCATCGGCCGGATGTGGTGGGCCACGCGTTCAAGCCGGAATACGACGCGCTGCCGTTTCCCAATGATGCGGATTGGTTCGCGGCCTGGCGGGAAGGGCGCACCGGCTATCCGCTGGTGGACGCGGCGATGCGGCAGCTGAACCGCAGCGGCTACATGCACAACCGGCTGCGCATGGTGGCGGCCAGCTTTCTGGTGAAAGACCTGTTGATAGACTGGCGCTGGGGCGAGCGCTATTTCGCCGAGAAACTGCTGGACTTCGACCTAGCGGCCAATAACGGCGGCTGGCAGTGGGCGGCCAGCACCGGCTGCGACGCCCAGCCTTATTTCCGCATTTTCAACCCGGTCAGCCAGAGCGAGAAGTTCGACCCCGACGGCCGCTTCATCCGCCGCTACGCGCCGGAGCTGGCGCGGCTGCCGGACAAGCTGATCCACGCGCCGTGGCAGGCGAAGCCGGAGCAGCTGCGGGACGCCGGCATCCAGTTGGGGCGCGACTACCCGCACCCCATCGTCGACCACGCCGCGCAGCGCGAGCTGGCGCTGGCCTTGTTCAAGCGCTGAGCTCGTCCCACTGGCCGCCTTCCAGCAGCTGCCGGCGATAGCGTTCCGGCGACGCGCCCAGCTGTTTCTGGAACATGGCGATGAAGGCCGACGGCGTGGCGTAGCCCAGCCGCGCCGAGATGTCCTGCACGCTGTCGCCCTGCTTCAGCCGCGACAGCGCCTCCAGCAGCCGCGCCCGGCCGCGCCACTGGCCGAAGCTCATGCCCAGCTCGCGCTGGAACAGCCGTGCCAGCGTGCGTTCGGTGCTGAACACCCGTTCCGCCCATGCTTTCAGCGGCGTCGCGTCGCTCGGGTCGTGGCGGATGGCGTCCAGTATCGGCCGCAGCAGTTTCTGGCCGCTGTCCGGCAGATAGCTGGCCTCGCGGCCCGATTCCAGCAGCCGCTGGCATAGCAGCTCGGCCTGGCGGATGTCCCATGGATCGACGGGAGAGACGATGCGGCGCTGGGCGAAATCGTCGAGCAGCGCGCGCACCAGCGGCGTCTGTTCGATCAGGCAGGTGTGGGCCGGCAGCCGCGCGGCGATGTCGCCGCTGACGTAGATCGAGATGTAGTGCATGGCTTGCCGCACATAAGCGGCGTGTGGCACTTCCGGCGGCGTCCACAGCAGGTATTGCGCCGGTGCCACCACCTTGCCGTCGTCCAGCAGCAGCTCCACCAGGCCCAGATTGATGCGGCTGAGCTGGCCCCAGCGGTGGCGGTGGCGGGCGAATTCGCTTTTCGGCGTGAAGCGGTGGTAGCGGAAGGTCAGCGGCGCGGGTTCCGGCAGCGCGGCGTCGCTGGCGAAGTAGTCGTCCTGGTCTGGGCTCATCTTGTCCGGTTTGCCTGAGCGGATTGTCTGTTTTGCATTATATCGTCCATAACAGACGACTTTAGAATGGATGGCATCGAATAGAAGGAGGCTGTGATGGCCATGCTGTTTCCCCTGCTGGCGGTGCTGATCTGGGCCGCCAACGTGATTGTCTCCAAAGCCGCCGCGAACGTGCTGGACCCGGCGGCGATCTCCATTTACCGCTGGCTGGTGGCGGCGTTGGTGCTGACGCCGTTCTGCCTGCCGACGGTGCGCCGCCGCGCGCGCGAGCTGAAGCCCTGGCTGGGCAAGTTTCTGGCGCTGTCGGCGTTGGGCATGGTGATGTTCCAGTGCCTGGCCTATTACGCGGCGCACAGCACCAGCGCCACCAATATGGGGGTGATCACCGCGATGGTGCCGCTGCTGGGCCTGCTGCTGAACGCCGCGGTGTTCCGCCAGAAGGTATCCGCGCCGGCCTGGCTGGGCGTGGCGGTGTCGCTGTCCGGCGTGGTGTATCTGCTGGGCAAGGGCGATCCGCTCGGCCTGTTGTCCAACGGCATCAATATCGGCGACGGGCTGATCCTGGCCGGCGCGGCGTCCTACGCGCTGTACGGCATTTTGCTGCGGCGCTGGGCGCCGCCGTTCGGCTCCTGGGTCAACCTCTATCTGCAGGCCAGCCTGGCGGTGCTGCTGTTGCTGCCGCTCACGCTGACCGCGCGCAGCATGGCCATTCCGGCCGAGGGCGCGGGGCTGGTGCTGTTCGCCGGCATCGGCTCCTCGCTGTTTGCCGCCTATCTGTGGATGCACGGCATCCAGAAGCTGGGCAGCGACCGCACCGCCATCTTCATGAACCTGTTGCCTTTGTTCACCGCCTTGATGGCCAGCGCGATGCTGGGCGAGACCATCCACCATTACCACTGGGTCGGCGGCGGCCTGATCCTGCTGGGCGTGGCGATGGGGCAGGGGGTTTTGCGGTTGCGGCCGGCGCGCAGGGAGGCTTTTGTAAATAAATAATACATTTTGTTCACAAAAAATTACCGTGGCGATTTGGCTTTTTATTGCGCGCATAGTGCAGTTGCGGGATGAAATTTTTTGCTGAGAGAGGCGGCGCGGCGGCTTGTGGCAGTTTGCTGCCGGCCGGCCTGTTGCGCCGCAAAATCGCGATGTCATCAGGTGGTTGACGTGTTTTCCGCCGCGGGATTAACATCGCGGCGTTTTCGTTACTGGGGGCTGATGCCTTGGAAAGTTGCAGTAGTAGTTGGTTAACGACAGGGTCGTGCCGACCGGCAAAGGCATAGCTTCCATTCTGAATGGCCGCTGTCTTGCCGCGAGGCGAGACGGTGCGCATCTTGGGCAGCCATACGGGCTGCCGCCGCGTATCTACCCATACCATTGTTGCTAGTTACTGCTTGATTACTGCGCTCCGCCATGCACGGAGCGCCGAGTCAGGTTTGCGCATGCCGCGTTTGCCGCGGACGGCGGCTGGTGCCCCGTTCCGATGGCGAGGCCGCGCCATGCCCGCATGCCTTCGTTTGCTTGCAAAACGACGGGCGGCCCTCCCTTGGCCGCCGGTCGGGAGATGACAATGACCAATCCAATCAAAAACGAAGCTGTACTGGATAGCGCCCACATCGGCGACATCCGCGGTGCGTTCGGCACCATCCGCCACGGCGATGTGGCGGCTCGCAAGGGCATTTGGCAGCGTCTGCGCACGCTGCTGGCCATCCTGGGCCCCGGCCTGATCGTGATGGTGGGCGACAACGACGCCGGCGCCTTCAGCACGTATTCGCAGGCCGGCCAGAACTACGGCACCTCCTTGCTGTGGACGCTGATCCTGCTGATCCCGGTGCTGTATGTGAACCAGGAAATGGTGCTGCGCCTGGGCGCGGTCACCGGCGTCGGCCACGCCCGGCTGATCCTGGAGCGCTTCGGCAAATTCTGGGGCGCTTTCAGCGCCATCGACCTGTTCCTGCTGAACGCGCTGACCATCGTCACCGAATTCATCGGCATCACGCTGGCGCTGCAGTACCTGGGCTTGCCCAAGGAGTGGGGGGTGGTGGCGGCCGCGCTGCTGGTGATGGCCGCGGCCAGTACCGGCGATTTCCGCCGTTTCGAGCGCTTCTCGATGATATTGGTGGTGTTCAGCCTGCTGCTGGTGCCGGTGTTCATGATGGTGCACCCGCCGATGGCGCAGATCGGCCATGACCTGTTCGTGCCCGGCATGCCGGCCGGCGGCAAGCTGTCCGACGTGATGTTGCTGATCATCGGCATCGTCGGCACCACCGTGGCGCCGTGGCAGCTGTTCTTTCAGCAAAGCTACGTGATCGACAAGCGCATCACGCCGCGCTTCATCAAGTACGAGCGCGCCGACCTGTGGCTGGGCATCGTGATGGTGCTGATCGGCGCCATCGCCATCATCGCCATGGCCGCCGCGCTGTTCGCCGGCAAGCCGGAATTCGGCAATTTCCAGGACGCCGGCGCCGTGGCCGCGGGCCTGGGCAAGTACCACAGCCATCTGGCCGGCGTGCTGTTCTCGGTGGCCTTGATCGACGCCAGCCTGATCGGCGCCAGCGCGGTATCGCTGTCCACCGCCTATGCGCTGGCCGACGTGCTGAACATGAAGCACTCGCTGCATCGCAAGCCGAGCGACGCGCGCGCTTTCTACCTGGTTTACTTCCTGCTGATCGCCGGCGCCGCCGCGCTGGTGCTGATTCCGGGCGTGCCGCTGGGCCTGCTGACCAACGCGGTGCAAACCCTGGCCGGCGTGCTGCTGCCGTCCGCATCGGTGTTCCTGCTGCTGCTGTGCAACGACAAGGAAGTGCTGGGCCCGTGGGTGAACGGCCGCTGGACCAATCTGTTCACCGGCGCCGTCGCCGCGGTGCTGGTACTGCTGTCGGTGATCCTGACCGCTTCCGTACTGTGGCCGGACATCAGCAGCCAGACCATCATCAACATCCTGGTGGGCGGCGGCATCGTCGGCGGCATCGTGGTGATCGCCGCGCACACCGTCAAGCTGCGCCGCGACGCCGAAACCGGCGCCGACCTGGCCGAAGAAGCCAAGCCGAGCAAGCTGTACATGCACAACTGGCGAATGCCGCCGCTGGCGCAGCTGAAGCCCATGGTGCTGTCGCGCAGCAACCGTCTGTGGATGGGCGTGCTGCGCGGCTATCTGGTGGTGGCGGTCATCATGGTGGTGTACAAGGTGGCGGAGGTCGCCTTGCTCGCCCACTGACAGGCGGGTTAAGGTGTGGCCGGCGACGCGGATTCCGCGCGCCGGCGGTGCGAAGCCGCCCCTTACGGGCGGTTTTCGCATTAGGGCCTGGGCATGGTGGTTTTCATCGAATGCCACGATGCACGTACCTTAGACAACAACATTCAACAAGCAGGAGGGCGCATGCATTACAACCTGCACAATCTGTTCGATCTTGATCTGTTCGGCATGTTGCATACCTTGATCTGCCTGGCGACGGCCTTCGTCTCCGGCACCGTGATCGGCCTGGAGCGGCAATACCGCCAGCGCACCGCCGGCTTGCGCACCAACGCGCTGGTGGCGGTGAGCGCGGCGGCCTTCGTCAACATGGCCTTGCAACTGGATGGAGCCGGCAGCGCTTCCCGCGTGGTGGCCTACGTGGTGTCCGGCGTGGGCTTCCTCGGCGCCGGCACCATCATGAAGGAAGGGCTGAACGTGCGCGGCCTGAACACCGCCGCCACGCTGTGGGGCTCGGCCGCCACCGGCGCCTGCGCCGGGGCGGGCATGCTGGGCCAGGCGCTGCTCACCACGCTGTTCGTGCTGGCGGTGAATACGCTGCTGCGGCCGGTGGTGAATTCCATCAACCGCCGGCCGATCGACGATGAAACCAGCGAAGTCACCTATCAGTTGTGCGTGATCGCCAGCCGCGACGAGCAGAAGCGGGCGCTGGCGCAGGTGGGCGAACTGCTGGAGCAGGCCAACTACCCGGTGGGCGACCTGGACGTGGAATCGTTCAGCGACGACGAGGTGGAGATGACGGCCACCTTGCTGGCGACATCGGTGGATTCCGACGAGCTGGACCGCATCGCCGCCGCGCTGGCCGCCCATCCCTACATCAGCCAGGCGTACTGGAACACCAGCACCAGCGAGTGAGCGCCGGCCTTCGCCAATATGCAGCCGCCGCGGCGAGAGCCGGGCGGCTTTTTTCATGGCGCGCCGCGCAGAATGGCCGGCATCGCGCCTTGTCCGGGGTCAAAGTTCATGACGGAGAGTGTTACAATCAGAACCAGGTTTTTAGTTGCCGCTGGGCGCAGGCAGAGCGAGGCGCCGGCGGCGGGGTAATTCACGGGCGGCCGCCTCGGCGCCCGGTTTCTCGAGACAGCCTTATGACCATCATCCGGCAGGACGACTTCATCCAGAGCATCGCCGATGCCTTCCAGTACATCAGCTGCTACCACCCGAAAGACTATATCGACGCGCTGTACCAGGCCTACCTGAACGAGGAGAGCGCCGCCGCCAAGGACGCGATGGCGCAGATCCTGGTCAACAGCCGCATGTGCGCGGAAGGGCAGCGCCCGATCTGCCAGGATACCGGCATCGCCGTGGTGTTCCTGAAAGTGGGCATGAAAGTGCAGTGGGACGCCCAGCTCAGCGTGCAGGAGATGGTCAACGAAGGCGTGCGCCGCGCCTACAACCATCCGGACAACAAGCTGCGCGCCTCGGTGCTGCTGGACCCGGCCGGCAAGCGCCAGAACTCCAAGGACAACACCCCGGCGGTGGTGCACTTCGAGATCGTCGAAGGCGACCAGGTGGAGGTGATCTGCGCGGCCAAGGGCGGCGGTTCGGAGAACAAGTCGAAGATGGTGATGCTGAATCCGTCCGACTCCATCGTCGACTGGGTGCTGAAAACCGTGCCGACCATGGGCGCCGGCTGGTGTCCGCCGGGCATCCTCGGCCTGGGCATCGGCGGCACGCCGGAAAAGGCGATGCTGCTGGCGAAAGAGTCGTTGATGGACCACGTCGACATCCACGAACTGAAGGCCAAGGCCGCCGCCGGCGAGGAATTGTCCCGCGTCGAAGCGCTGCGCCTGGAGCTGTTCGAGAAGGTCAACGCGCTGGGCATCGGCGCGCAGGGCCTGGGCGGCCTGACCACGGTGCTGGACGTCAAGATCCTGGACTACCCGACTCATGCGGCGTCCTTGCCGGTGGCGATGATTCCGAACTGCGCCGCCACCCGCCACATCCATTTCCACCTGGACGGCAACGGCCCGGCGCATCTGGAGCCGCCTAGCCTGGAAGACTGGCCGGACATCACTTACGACCCGTCCAACGGCAAGCGCGTCGACTTGGACAAGATCACCCGCGAAGAAGTGGCCAGCTGGCAGCCGGGCGACGTGCTGCTCTTGAACGGCAAAATCCTGACCGGCCGCGATGCCGCCCACAAGCGCATGGTGGACATGCTGAACAAGGGCGAGAAGCTGCCGGTGGACTTCACCAACCGCTTCATCTACTACGTCGGCCCGGTGGATCCGGTGCGCGAGGAAGTCGTCGGCCCGGCCGGCCCGACCACCGCCACCCGCATGGACAAGTTCACCCGCCAGATGCTGGAGCAGACGGGGCTCTTGGGCATGATAGGCAAGGCCGAGCGCGGCCCGGCGGCGATCGAGGCGATCAAGGACAACAAGGCTGTGTACCTGATGGCCGTCGGCGGCTCCGCCTACCTGGTGTCCAAGGCGATCAAGGCGTCCAAGGTGGTGGGCTTCGCCGATCTGGGCATGGAGGCGATCTACGAATTCGAGGTCAAGGACATGCCGGTGACGGTGGCGGTGGATTCCTGTGGCACCTCGGTGCATAACACCGGCCCGGCGGAATGGCGGGTGAAGATCGGCAAGATTCCGGTGAGCGCGGCGTTGTGATTCGCATGCCGGGAAGACCATCCTGAGCCATGCGTCAGCATGGTATGGATGAAAAAAAGCCGCCTTGGAAAGGCGGCTTTTTTGTTGGGCTTAATCGGCTAGCCAGAATGATGCTGGCGATATGTAATTGTTGAAGCAGGGCGTGTCTCTTTCAGAGGGTTGCGAGCACCACATCGTTCCATTCTTGCTGAGTTTCAGTGTTCCATCATATTGCGATGTTTTTCCCTTTCCCCCTTGAAGTCCCGCCATGGGAAAGTCCGGGACTGTCATCGCTAGCACTATCCAGTAATTCTTATTGGCTTTGAGTTGAACTCCACTAGAGCCAAGACGATATTGAACCGAGTTGGGGATGAACTCTCTGACCGAGCCTCCGGTAATCAACTTCTTGTACAGGCTGGTTTTCTCATTCGAAGTGATCAATGCTTGGTCAGGGTTGTTATTGTTATCGGAGTAGATGCTGAGGTTGGAGACTACGGCGCCGCCTACGGCATTGACATCGACCCCCGAGTATTTGGCGATGAAATCCGCGCTTGGAGTAAATCGGAAGGCAATGAACTGGCTTTGGTGAAGAAATATATAGGCTTGCTCGACGCCGGGGGCGGGGAACAGGCCACCGTTCTGATCATCAATCCTGAGGTGGGTGGATGCGCTCTTTATTTTCCAAGTGGCGGTGCTGGAGCCTATTTGGACCGTATTGCTTTTTTCTTCGTTGAACGATGGCGCGGCATCTTTCAGTTGTATGACATCATTGTTTTTAACAAACGAGTCCGTCGTGACGGCCTTGTCATTCTTCAGAAGCGTGCCGGTTCCATTCAACCTCAGGATGGCAGCCTGGCCATCTTTCAAACCAGATATTTTCACTGCGTTGCTGGAGTAGATCTGCTCCGGATTGGCGTCGGCGCTGTCCTGGAAAGACAAGCCGCTAGTGGGAACAAGCCTGCGCGGAATGGTCTGGCTGTTGTCTTTGTCGATCCATTCTTCAAACTTGGGCGCGACCAGTTGGATACCACGCTTGGTGTAATAGGTTTCGACGTTCCTCCTTACCGCGTCCAAGTCGATCTGGGTGGCGGCAACGGAGAGTTGATCTTGCAGCGATTGGGAGGACAGTTTGCCGTTATTGGCTAGGTCGCTGGCGATGGTGCTGATCAGGTGGGACAGTTCGGCAGTATCGGTATTGGCTTGCAAAGCCTGATTTTTCGCTGCCTGAGATAGAATGACAGAGGTTGCCAGCAAGATGGAGTCTTGATCCGCATTGCCGTTGATGCGCATATCGAACAATGAGCCGAGACTGTCGACTTTGGCGGGATCTATGCCGAATACCGCCAGCACTTCGTTGCGCGACTGGTTGTATGCGGTTTGATAGTCGCTGCCGCCAGCCATCAATGCCTTCAAGCGCGGCGCTTGCAAGGTGGTCAGCAGATTGATGGTCAGCGATTTGGACACGCTCAGGTCTGCCACCGCATTCAGAGTGACCGGCGCGGTGGATAGCGTGCCGGTCAACTCGTTCATGTAATAGCCGCTGCCGGTCAGCTCCACCAGTTTCGTGTTGACGGAGCCGGGAATGCCGAAGTTGCCCAGGTCATCCTTGGTTTGCGTCATATAGACTTTGCCGGTCGGCGACAGCTTGTCGTCCAGCTCGGAAATCCAGATTTGCGAGCCGAAAATGAATGGCCCTTTTTGCACCTGGCCGGCGACATGGTAGCGAGCCGAGGCATTGTTGTTTTGGGAGGGCGCGCTGCCAGAGCTGCCGGAGCCGCCGCCGCCGCAGGCTGCGAGAACGCTGAGGGTCAAAAGGGGAAGAAGCTTGCGCGTAAAGGTCGGCATGCTGTGCACTTTCATTATCATGTTTCACGGAAGGCTCCAAACTTTGAATTTGGAGTAAAAAATCGTTTTAATTATGTAATTGTTCTTATTATGTCATTTGCGGTATTGGCTGTCAGCGCGTGCCGATATGCGGAAAAGAGAAAGTTGCGCGCTGAAAGCGAAGGCGCGGGCGCTCGAGGAGCGGGCCGCTGGGCAGGGGAAGCCGATTGGAGGGCTTGGTGTTGCTGCTTGGCTGCAACCACTTGCAGCCGGAGAGGAAATATTGATTTTTGTCTTGCAAATCTGACGCTTGCGTCATACATACTGAAAATGTTCACGGCATTGTTTCAGTGTTTTTACCTAACGAGTAATGAATATGTCTCCCGCCTCCGTCGCCACCTTCAGCCTGTACGCCGATCTGTACGCGCGTTATCGTCCTTCCTACCCGGAGGCGCTGTATGGCTGGCTGCTGCCGCTGTGCCCCGGCTATGCGCGGGCATGGGATTGCGCGACCGGCAGCGGCCAGACCGCGGTGCGCTTGGGGCAGAGTTTCGCCCGGGTGGACGCCACCGATATCAGCTCCAACCAGCTGTCTGCGGCCGAACCGCACACCCAGGTGTATTACCGCGAATGCCCGGCGGAGGTGACGCCGTTCGACGACGACTGCTTCGACCTGGTCTGCGTGTCGCAGGCCTTGCATTGGTTCCACCATCCTTCGTTCTGGCCGGAGGTGCGGCGGGTGTTGAAGCCGGGCGGCATCTTCGCCGCCTGGGGCTATCACCACTGCGTGGTGACGCCGGAGATAGACCGCGCCTGCAGCGTGCTGTGGTCGATCATCGAGCCGTTCTGGTCCAGCCGCTGCCAGCTGTTGTGGGATGATTTTCGCAGCAGCGGCTGTCCGCTGCCGCTATTGAAAGCGCCCAGCTTTTCCATCGTCAACGACTGGACGCTGGAGCATTTCCTCGGCTTTCTCAATACCACTTCGGCCAGCAAGCTGTGCAAGCAGGCGCTGGGGGAGAACATCCTGGACGACGCCAGCCTGCGCATCGCGCGCGCCTGGGGCTCGCCCAGCCAGACGCGGCGGGTGGAGCTGCCGCTGCACCTGATGGTGGCGCGCAAGGACGCGCCGCAGGATTTCCCCGGCTACGGCTGCTGAGTCAGCGCCGGCGCTCGTATTCTGCCTGCAGGTCGGACAGCAGGATGTTGAGCGCGTCGGACGAGCGCACCAATTCCAGCAGCGATACCGCCAGCGAGCCTATCATGCACAGCAGGCTGACGCCGAAGGTGATCTCCCCCCATGCCTGCCAGCCGGTGTAGACCTGGAACATCGCCACCGTGCAGAGAAACAGGCTGCCGATGCCGAGAAACTGCATCCACTTGATCAGCGTGATGCGGGTGCGCAGATTGCCGATCTGGCGCAGGATTTTCGGGTCCTGGCTGTCGCGGTACTCTTCGTACAGGTTGCGGATGATGCCGGCCAGGCCCAGAAAGCGGTTGGTGTAGGCCAGCAGCAGCAGGGAAATGGCGGGGAACAGCAGCGCGGGGGTGCTCAGGGTCAGTGCGGAGTGCATCAGGCGTTCTCGTCTATCCATACATCGATGCCGGTCGGCGCGGCATCGAACAGTTCAATCACATCGTGGTTCTTCATGCGGACGCAGCCCAGCGAGCTGGGCCTGCCCCATGGTACATGATCGCCGGCGCCGTGGATGTAGATGGCGCGGTCGTAGCTGTCGACATCCCCGCCTTGGTTGATGCCGGGCTCCTGGCCGCACAGCCACAGGATGCGGGTCAGGATCCAGTCCTTGTTCGGATACTGGGCGTGCAGTTCCGGCGTGTACTTCCACGGCGTCACCTGGCGGCGGAAGATGATGGTGTTTTCCGCCGCGCCGGCGCCGATCTTGTCGCAGACCGTGTGCCAGCCGCGCGGCGTCTGGTAGCTGCCGCTCATTTCGCCGACGCCGTTTTTCGCGGTCGATACCGCGTATTCCTTTTCTACCCGGCCCCAGCCGTCCAGCAGCCGCAGCGTCTGCGATCGCACTCCTACCCAGATCCACGGCTCGCCGTAATGGCGGGCATTGGGGTGGGTGGCTTGCAGCGGCGCCGCCGTCTGCGCCTGCAGAATCAGCGCGGCGGCGTCGTCGGCCGCCAGGCACGAATGGGCGAGGCCGGCCAGCAGCAGGACGAGGAGGCAACGCATCTCAGCCTCCCGCCGCATCTTGGCGGCGCTGGCGGAAGAAGGCGGACAGCTGCTCGGCGCAGGCGTCGGCGTCCACGCCGCCGAACACTGCCGCGTGGTGGTTGAGCCGCGGATCGGCGAACAGGTCGACGGTGCTGCCGGCCGCGCCGGTCTTGGCGTCGCGCGCGCCGTAGACCACCCGCGCGATGCGCGCGTGCAGGATGGCGCCGCTGCACATCGGACAGGGCTCCAGCGTGACGTACAGGTCGCAGCCGTCCAGCCGGTAGTTGCCCAAGCGCGCCGCGGCGTCGCGCAGCGCCTGCATTTCGGCGTGGGCGGACGGGTCGTGGCGGCCGATAGGCTGGTTGTAGCCGCGGCCGATGATTTCCCCGTTCTTCACCACCAGCGCGCCGACCGGCACCTCGCCCTCGGTCGCGGCCTGCGCCGCCAGCTCTCGCGCCTGCCGCAGGTAGTCCAGGCTTGCCGCCAGCGGAGGGGGCAGGGACACCGGCGGGTGCTCGGCCAGGCGGCGCAGCAACGCCGCCTTGTCGCTTTCTTCCAGCTGCTGCCAGTGGATGCCGCGCGCCGCGGCCTCCAGCGCGAACAGCAGGCGGCGGGTCACGGTATGGCCGGCCGCCTTCAGCAGCAGGAAAGCGGTGACCGCGCCGCGCGCTTGCAGCTGCGGCTGGGAATGGATGTCCTGTTCGGCCAGCCAGGCGAGGGCCGAGGGAGGAAGCGGGGGGGAGGTCAGCGTCACGGGATCGGGCGGATGCGGTTGCGGGATCTTGCCATTATCGCCGGTTTGGCGGCGGCGACCAAGCCGGCGCGCCCGGCGGCCGAGCAGGCTGTTGCCGCCAACATGCCGATTGGCATCAAGAAAACCAAATTGTTGCCGATATGAGTTGAAAAATAGCAGAAAGCCGAATCATGTCCGTGATCACTCCCCAATCCTCCGTGTCCAGGCTGGATCTGTGGCAGAGGACGAGCATCGCCGCCAAGCCGTCCACCGATGCCGCGCCGTCGTCTTCCTCCGCCGACGCCCAGGCCCAGTCACAGGCCGCCCGGCTGTCCACTGCCCCCAACGATTTGCAGCAGGCGCTGAACCGCGGCTGGCAGGACTACATGCAAAAGCTGCGGGTGGACCTGAACCGCCCGGCCCAGCGCCAGAGCCCGCAGGCCGACGACATCCAGAAAAAAATGCTCAAGCAGCAGGCGGATGCGCTGCGCCAGATGATGATGGTCACCCGCGACAAGGCGAGTTTGCGGGCGCTTGCCACCCAGCTGGCGCGCCTGGCGCGCGAGTTGAAAGACCTGGTCAGCAGCATGACCCAGAACGCGGCCGACCAGCAGATGGCGGTCAATGTGGGCGGGGATCAGGCGTCCGGCGGGGCCGCGGCATCTTCCGCCGCCGAGGCTTCCGCAGGTTCGGATGCGGGCTCTGGAGGCGACTCGGACGCGCAGGCGGCAAGCGCGGAGGCGGCCGCCGCGGCTTCGTCGGCCCAGGCGGCGCCTGCCGCCGCTGACGGAGCCGACGCGCAGCAAGCCGCGTCCGGCCAGAACACCGCGCAGGAGGCGTCGGCGGCCGACGCGAATGCGAACGCGCAAGCCCCCGGGCAGACCGACGCGCAGGGAGATTCCGGCAATGTCGACCCGCAGGCGGCGCTGCGCAACATGCTGGCCAACGGCAACCCGGTGGCCGGCGATCCGGACATCGAGCAGATCCGACAGGTGCTGAAGATGGTGCAGGCCTTCATCAAGCAGATGGCGCAGCAGCTGCAAACTCAGAAAGACCCGAATTCGCGCGACCTGAAAGACGATATGAAGCGGGCGGACAAGGATCTGGAGGATGTCGACAAGATCCTGAAGGGCGGTCCTGAGGCGATGGCGGCGCTCAACGGCCAGATGGATGTGAATATCAATGTGTCGGCGGATGCCGGCGCGGCGAACGCCTGATCGGGAGACGGGCCGCGCGCTCAGCGCTTGAGCCAGCGGCCGAACAGACGCCAGGCGGCCAGCAGCCGGCCGCCGCCTTTGAGCCAGCGGCCCAGCTTTTCGTTCGGCAGCAGCTTGCCCAGAATATCGAGCGCGGCGCCTAGCTGGCCAGGGGCGCGCCACAGCGCGAAACCCTCGCCGGCCCAGCGCAGCGGCTCCAGCAATTTCTGTTTTTCCAGCTTCAGCTTGACGCGCAGGGCTTCGCCCTTCATCACCAGCAGCTGTTTTTTCAGCGCGCGGTCCTGCGGCGTCATGGCCGCTCCCCCCCCGGCCCCAGCGCGGCCCAGTCTTTGCGGGCCTCTTCCAGGGTGACGGCGAACGGCGCCGGCTGCTCGCGCAGCTTGCGCCGCAGGCCAAGCAGCAGCGCGGCACCGGCGCCGCCCAGCAGCAGGGCCAGACCGGCCATCACCGCCAGCCGCCATTCGACCGGCGTCAGCGCCCACAGCGCCAGCACCGCGGCGATCAGGCCGCAGCCCAGCAACACCACCCCCAGCATGCCTTGCAGCAGATTGCCGACGATGTCGTCCTTCCATTCCTGCGCCTCCAGCGCCATCAGTTCGGCGCGGGTGAGCAGCAGCGCCGCCGCCCCGTTGGCGAAGGAGCGCAGGGTGCCGGGACGGGGCGGGCGGGTCGGTTCCGACATGCCGGTCAGCGGCGCGAGACCAGCATGCCCAGCAGGAAGCCCACGCCGGCGGCGATGCCTATGGATTTCCACGGGTTTTCGTGCACGTATTCGTCGGTGGCCTTGGCGGCTTCCTTGGCCCTGCCGACCACGGCGACTTCGGCGTCGCGCAGCTTGGCCTTGGCGGTGCCCAGCTTTTCGCTGAGGCGTTTGCGCAATTCCTTGCTGTGCGCGCTGCCGTCGTCGGCGGCGGCGTCGATCAGTTCTTCGGTGCTGGCCAAAACCTGGCGTACGTCATCCAGCAGCTGTTCTTTTTCCTTGGCGATGGCGGCATTCGACATGGCGACCTCCTGGCAATGATGAAAGAAGACAACTCAAAACGCAGACGCGGCGTGGACCGGCCGCGTCAAACCAAGCTAACAGGCTGGTGCGGCCGCGTCAAACCGCCTGGTCAAGCGGTTCATCCGCGTTGGTAGAGCGCTTCGTCCAGCGAAGGTTCCCGTGCAGGCCGCGCGGCGCGGGCGCAGGACATGCCCGCCAGCGCCACTGCCGCGCAATACGCGACGCAGATCCACGGACTCCAGGGCATGGCGGCGATCAACAGCAGCGGCGTGACGCTGGCCCAGATCGAATAGGCGATGTTGTAGGTGAAGGAAATGCCGGATACGCGCACCTTGGCCGGGAACATGGCCACCATGATGGATGGCACCACGCCGACGATGCCGCAACATAGCCCGGCGACGGCGTAAGCCAGGCCCGGCCAGCCCCAGCCATCTATCAGGCAGGCGTAGAGCAGCCCCACGCCTAGCGGCAGCAACAGGCTGTACAGCAGCAGGCTGCGGCGGTGGCCGATGCGGTCGCAGGCGTGGCCGGCGACGATGCAGCCCAGGTTGAGAAATACGATGCCTATGCTGCTGAGGCCGAAGGCATGGTCGGCGCTCATGCCGAAGCGCTGCTGCAGCAATGTGGGCGTCACCACCACCAGCACCACCACGGCGGAGGTGAGCACGCAGGTTAGCAGCGCCGCAGGCAGCAGGGTAGCGCGGTGTTCCTTCAGGATCGTCAGCAAGGGGTAGCTGACCTGTTCCGCCTGGCGGCTGCGCATAGCCAGGAAGATAGGCGTTTCGGCCAGCCAGCGGCGCAGCCACACGCCGAGAAGGCCGAAGGGCCCGCCCAGGAGGAAGGGGATGCGCCAGCCGTATTCCAGCATTTCCTGCGGCGTGAACACGCGGGCGAGGATGGTGGCGGTGAGCGCGCCCAGCAGGTAGCCGAAGGTCAGGCCGGCCTGCAGCACCCCCAGCGCGTAGCCGCGGTGTTGTAGCGGCGCATGCTCGGCGACGAAGGACCAGGCGCTGGGCACCTCCCCGCCCACCGCCGCGCCCTGCAGGATGCGCAGGGCCAGCAGCAGCAGCGGGGCGGCGATGCCGATGTCGGTGTAGGTGGGCATCAGGCCGATGATCAGGCAAGGGCCGGCCATCAGCAGGATGGTCAGGCTGAAGATGCGCTTGCGGCCCAGCCGGTCGGCGAAATGGGCCATCAGGATGCCGCCCAGCGGCCGCGCCAGGTAGCCGGTGGCGAAGATGCCGAAGGTCTGCAGCAGGCGCAGCCATTCCGGCATGTGCGGCGGGAAGAACAGCTTGCTGAGGGTGGTGGCGAAGAAGGCGAAGATGATGAAATCGTAGATTTCCAGCGCGCCGCCCAGCGCCGCCAGGCCCAGGGTCTGGTAGTCGGCGCGGGTGAGGGTTGTCGAGCGGGAGTCAGTCATGGGCAATCACGGAGTGCTGGGGCCGCCGATATCGGCCGGCCGCTGTAAAAAGCCCCGTCGGCGCATCGCTGCGAAAGCGCGGCGCCGCGAGCCGGGGCGGTTGGTTTGCATGGCCGCCAGTTTAGCGCGGGAATCGCATCCCGCGGGAATAATAATATTCCCCTGGCATCGATAGGCGGCGCGGCGTCAGCCATGGACAATAGCCGCTCCATGAGCACCTGGGATTTAGGCGGCAGATGGCGGCTGGCCGGCCGCCATCTGCTTCACCATCATGCCGGCCCTGTTCACGACGGCCTTGCCGCAGGGGCCGCAGCTGGGATGGCGCAGCCTGCCGGTGCGGGCGCTGCTGGCCGGAGCGCTGGCCTTGCTGTCGGCGCTGATGGTGTTGATCTTGCTGAGGCGCGGCGGCGAACAAGCCAGCCAAGCCTGGCGGAGCCGGCAATGAAAAACGCCCCGCGGGAGCGGGGCGGTGAGGTGGCGGAGCGAAGGGATGGATTCCCGTTTGATGATTGGTCTTGCGCGCGGCACCCGGATTTTCATTTGGACTCAGGCGGCGCGATGAAAGGCGGCCTACATGAAGTCCAGGCTTGGGCGCTAGGAGCGCGACGCTCTGCGTCGCATGCGAACCCGAATCTCTTTCACGTTCAGCTCACGATATCCGGGGCTTCCGAGCAGACTCTGTTGCGCCCGCTCTTCTTGGCCTGATACAGGGCTTCATCTGCCCGCCTCACCAGATCGTCCGCAGTTTCTCCCTGGCGCAGAACCGCGACGCCGAAGCTGCTGGTCTTGCTGCCTATCCCGGCAAAGGCATGCGCCTGCACACTGGCGCGCATGTGCTCGGCCAGGCGCAAGGCCTGTTCCAGAGTGGTCTGAGGACAAAGAATCAGGAATTCTTCGCCGCCCCAGCGACCCACGGTGTCGGTCGCCCGCACCACGCGATTCAAGATGCCGGTGAATTCCTGAAGCAGGGCGTCTCCCGCCAGATGCCCGCGGCTGTCGTTGACGGACTTGAAGCTGTCGATGTCGGTCAGGATGATCGCAAGCGGACGGCTGTCAGGGTCGGCCAGCGCCATGGCGTTTTTGAACACCTCGTCCAGGCCCCGGCGGTTGACCGTGCCGGTCAGCTTGTCGGTTACGGCCAGCAGGGCCAGCTGCTGGTGGGCTTCGAGCAGTTCGGCCGTTCGCAGTTCGACTTGCTGGCTCAGGATCTCGTTGTGGCGCACCTGGAATTCGTGCGCTTTTTGGAGTCGGGCATAGGCATCGTTGAGTCCATCGACCAGCACGCTCAGCTCATCGCGCAGCCCTTGCGGGCGCCGGCGTAGCACAAAAGGCGTGAAACTCTTGCCCGGCTCGAAGGATCTGGCGAACTCCGCCATCTGGGTCAAATGCCGCGTGATCATCCAGGAAATCAGCAAGAGGATGCTGATCGAAGTCACCAGCGACTTGCCGCCCTGCGTCGCCAATACGATGCCAATGCGATCCAGGGTGCGGCTATAGAGCGTGTGCAGATTGGGCTCGATGTAGATCTTGCCAACGACCACCCCGTTGCGCCGCAAGACGTACTTGAAGAGCCTCCCCGCGTCAGCATCCAGCTGCCCGGTTGTCAGCGCGGCCGACTGGCTGGGGCCGTAGTGGATCGTGGCGCCGGCGACCCAGGGGGAATGGCCGATGCCGTCGAGCTGCACCTGCATGCCGGCGACGTTGAAGTTCCAGGCCGCGTCGGCCAGGCCAGGCAGCTGGCTCTGCTCGATGTAGCGCATGCCCTGCTCGAGTTCGGACACATCGCTGCGGTAGTCGAAGAACAATTGCACCGAGGTCGCGATCAGCGCCGCCGTCGTGCTGATGCAGATGATCCAGACCAGCATGCGCCGCGCGAGGCCGCGCTGCGGCATGAAAATCAAAGGGGAGTTGCGCGATTGGGCGTTATCCTTTGCCTGGCGATTGGCATCCATGTTTAGTCGGCCTGCCTGCGGAACGGAGAATAGCGGGCGTAGACCTCCTCGTAGCGTTTGGCCGCTTCCGGATCAAGCAAGCGGGCTTCGGCGTCGATCCACGGGGGACGTCTGCCGGCTTTGGCAACGATTTCATTGACCCGCTTGACGATCTTCCGTCCCCAAGCGCCCTTGGTGCAAGCCGCATAGCCGATCGTGTATTTGGGGTGGCCGGCGATGGGAAAGTAAACAAACTTGATTGATGTCGGCAGTTTCAAGTGCCTGGCGAACCAATAGACCTCGTCCGGATAGGCGATGATGTAGTCCACCCATCCGCTGGCCAGCTGGCTGAAAGGCCCCACGTCGTCGGCGCTCGTCTGGAGGATGTTCTTCTGCCCGGCCGCCGCGGTGAAGGCTGACAGAACGACGGGCGGGTAGCCCCGCATCTCTTGGCGGACCGTGGTCAACGATAGGTCATGCATCAGCCGGGCGATGTCTATGGCGCCGTCGGCATCGCGGTAGGCCTTCAGGCGGGCCGTCCGATCCGATCGCATTACGATGTAATACGGCAGCACGAATTCGACCGGGTCGCTGAATTCCATATACGCTTCGCGCTCTACTGTCTTGAGCAGGCTAGGCTGGCAAACGTGCTCTCCCTGCTTCATCAGGCCGGAGACGCGCGCCAAGCTGGCGCGTTCAATCACGCTGTTGTACTCGGGCGCGCGCTCAATGAAATATCGCAGAAACACGTCCGCGTACCCCTGGCCCTTGTCGGGGCCGTCGGTGATGGTGACCGGCGGATTGCCCGGCATTTGCCATCTGATGGTGTTGTCGTCGGCCCGAGCGTCGGCGCTCATCGTCAGATGGCACAGCGCCATCCCTACGCCAATGAACGTCCGGAAAGAAGTGGTTGGCTTCTTCCCGACGGTGGCTTTCAACATTTCAGCATTCCTTTAAACACGCTAGCGATCATGCCTCGCGACATTGACCCGCAAACCCTGATGGCGGACGCCTCAAGGCGCCAGCAAATTTGGGCAGTGCCCCGGCTGCGCAGGCGCATCGCCGATGGTGCCGCCGCGAGCGACGCATTGGCCGGGCGGTAGCGGCGTTTTCTGTTCGACAAAGCGGACCAGCAAGTCGAAGGCGCGCTGCGCGTGCGGCTCGACCAGCTCAAGCTGCGGGAACAGGCTCGCGTAGCGCTCGACGTGATTGCCGTTCTGGATCTCGTAGAGGCGATAGGCTTGGGCGTGCTCGCCGCCCTCCGCGGCAACCTGCCGCGCATAGGCACGCGCATGGAGGTCGATGGGCAGCAACGCATCCATCGTGCCGGCGACCGTGATCAGCGGACGCTTGATCTTGCCGTCGGTGGCGATGGCCGCCACATTGGCGCCCACCTTCGAGGCGGACAGCCGCGCCAAGTAGTTGTACCTGTCCGGCCCGGCGCCATAGGTGTTGTAGCCAGGATCCAGGCGCTTTTGCCATTGGCATTGCGTGGGCTCCCAGAATGAGTCATGGTGATTGCCCCATAGCGAGACCCGGCCATTTGCTGTATCGGCTACGAGATCGGGCGGATAGCCGGCCGCCAGGATGTTCAAGGCGGCGGTGCTGGTGGGCGAGCGGCCGGAGGCGAGATAGTCGGGGTAGTTGAGGAGGGCCGGAGGCAGGCCAGTCAGCAGATTCGGCCCGCGGGGATCGACGAAGGTGCCGGCCCACTCCACGCCGCCGTCGAAGGATTCCGGCGCGGTTTCGATCGCGCGGCGCACCTGATAGCCGCCGTTCGACGCGCCGACCGCATAGGTATAGCGCGGCTTGCGGCCATACTGCGCCTCTACGCCGCGGCGCGCCAAGTCGGAAGCCATCACCATGAAGTCGCGCCAGCGGGTGAATTCCTGGCCTGGATCATCGTCGTAGTAGTGGACATAGTGGGGATTGTCCGGCGTCCCAGTGCGGCAGGCCAGCGGATCCGCCGCCGTGCTCGCGTACGCGCTGAGCACGCCCTTGTTTTGCGACGCATAGGCATAGCCTTTCTGCAGCACGTAATCGCTCCAGACGAAGTCGCCGTTGAATTCGCTGCGGGCGCCGGAGGCGCCGGCCACTACAAGGCGGCCGTTCCAGTCCTTGGGCAGCCGCAGCAGGAAGCGCGCCTGCCCCAGCGGATCCTTGGCGAAACGGGCCTGAATCTGCAAGCCGGGGACCGCCTTCTTGATCGGCGGCCTGTGGGCGGGATCCGCCACGAGTATGTCGCGGTCGGCTTGCGGCATGAACGCCGAAGGCGGCAGGCCGGGCAGCGAGTCGTTGGCTGGCGTGGTGTTGGAGTTGCGAGTCGTCAGGTCGGGGCTTTCGACGCAACTGGCGTCGGCGAGTTGCGGGCCCAATTTCCGCAGCAGGCGTTCGCAGGCGCTCTGTTCGCCAGCGCTGGCAGCGCCAGCGAGGATCAGCAGGGCAAGGGCGGCGGCCGTCGATTTCCACATGACTCGTTTCCTTGGTTTGATGTTTCAGTAGCCCGCGCAGCGGCAATCCCCCGGGCCCGACAGGCGCGCAACGCCGATGCCATGAAGTCGCTACAGGCGCTCTTGGTGGTGTTGGCCAGTCAAGCGGCAGCGCCTCCAGCCAATACCATGAAAATACCATTGGTGGTGGAGAATAACTGAATCGCTTGTCCTTTCCTAGACACCCCAAGAGCCTCATTGGGCTGCCCGAGGGCTGGAGATTTCTCCGCAGCAATGTGTTTCTTGCGTGGCCGGTTTGGCTTGGCATGGCATAACGAAGGTCGTGGCGTCACGAAACAAGCATGCCGACTGCGATGCCACGACAATTAAGCGCTTGGCATTGCCAATTCTTGCCAGTCATTGCCAGACGAAGGCATGAAAAAACCCGCACGAATGCGGGTTTCAGGGGGGGCTTGGCGCTAGTCCGCGCCAGCGATTGCGAGACGCGGAATCATTCCCACTCGATGGTCGCCGGCGGCTTGCCGGACACGTCGTAGACCACGCGGTTGATGCCGCGCACTTCGTTGATGATGCGGTTGGACGCGCGGCCCAGCAGGCTGTACGGCAGCTCGGCCCAGTGCGCGGTCATGAAGTCGCTGGTCACCACGGCGCGCAATGCGACGACGTAGTCGTAGGTCCGGCCGTCGCCCATCACGCCGACCGACTTCACCGGCAGGAACACGGCGAAGGCCTGGCTGGTCAGCTCGTACCAGTTCTTGCCGGTCTTCTCGTCGACGGTGTTGCGCAGCTCTTCGATGAAGATGGCGTCGGCCTGGCGCAACAGGTCGGCGTATTCCTTCTTCACTTCGCCGAGGATGCGCACGCCCAGGCCTGGGCCCGGGAAGGGGTGGCGGTAGACCATGTCGTGCGGCAGGCCCAAGGCTACGCCCAGCTGGCGCACTTCGTCCTTGAACAGCTCGCGCAGCGGCTCCAGCAGCTTCAGGTTCATGTCTTCCGGCAGGCCGCCCACATTGTGGTGGCTCTTGATGGTGTGCGCCTTTTTGGTCTTGGCGCCGGCCGATTCGATCACGTCCGGGTAGATGGTGCCCTGGGCCAGCCACTTGGCGTTGGTCAGCTTGCCGGATTCGCGGTCGAACACTTCGATGAATTCCGCGCCGATGATCTTGCGCTTCTTCTCCGGGTCGCTTTCGCCGGCCAGCTTGGCCATGAAATCGGCTTCGGCCTGCACATGGACCACCTTGACGCCCAGGTTCTGCGCGAACATTTCCATCACCATCTTGCCTTCGTTCAGACGCAGCAGGCCGTGGTCGACGAAGACGCAGGTCAGTTGGTCGCCGATGGCGCGGTGTATCAGCGCGGCGGCCACCGAGGAGTCCACGCCGCCGGACAGGCCGAGGATGACTTCCTCGTCGCCGACTTGGTCGCGGATCTTCTTCACCGCTTCGTCGATGTAGTTGGGCATGGTCCAACTGGGTTTGCAGCCGGCCACGTGCAGCACGAAGCGGTGGATCATCTCGGTGCCGCGCTTGGTGTGGGTGACTTCCGGGTGGAACTGCACGCCGTAGAAGCCGCGGGCCTCGTCGGCCATCGCCGCGTACGGGCAGGACGGGGTCTCGGCGATGACTTGGAAGCCGGCTGGCAGCGTGGTGACTTTGTCGCCGTGGCTCATCCACACGTCGAGGAAGCCGTTGCCGGCGTCATCGATCTGGTCTTGCAGGCCTTCCAGCAGCTTGGAGTGGTGCCGGGCCTTGATCTGGGCGTAGCCGAACTCGCGCTTGTCGCCGCTTTCCACCTTGCCGCCCAGGGTCTGGGCCATGAATTGCATGCCGTAGCAGATGCCCAGCACCGGCACGCCCAGCTCGAACAGCTTGGGGTCGGCCTGGTAGTCGGATTCGTACACCGAATTGGGGCCGCCGGACAGGATGATGGCCTTGGGCGCGAAGGCCTTGATCTCTTCGATGGGCATGTCGAAAGAATGAAGCTCACAGTAAACGTGAGCTTCGCGTACGCGGCGGGCGATCAGCTGGGTGACCTGGGAGCCGAAGTCGAGAATGAGGATCTTGTCCATGCCTATCCTTGAAAAGTAATGCAGGCCGTTACAGCCATTATCGTCAATGCTTGAAAAAAAACTTGTCTTTCAGACTGGCGGCGGCGTGCGCTCAGTCGTCGCCCGGCGGCAGCCGGCGCGGGGGTTCGCGGCGTTCCGGTATGCCGTCGCTGCGCGCCACCAGCATCAGCACGCCCATCAGCACCATGCCCACCGCCGCGAAGTGGCTGACGCGCAGGCCCAGCTGATCGACCGCGTAGACGGCGGCGCCGGTGTAGGCCAGCATCGGGCTGGTCACCAGCGTGGATTTGTTGAACCCGTCCTGCGCCAATAGCAGCACGCCCGCCGCGAACAGCAGCAGGGCGAGCAGGGTGGTGGTGTTGGGCAGCAGGGCGGTGCTTTTCAGCAGCCAGACGCATCCCAGGCAGATCAGCGCGATGGGCAGGGCGGCGCCGCGTTTCATGCCGCGCCCCGGTGGCTCTTCATCACGCGCTGTTTCTCGCGCTGCCATTCGCGGTCTTTCTCGGTATCGCGCTTGTCGTGCAGCTTCTTGCCCTTGGCCAAGCCGACATTGGCCTTGACGTTGCCCTTGGAGTAGTGGAGGTCCAGCGCCATCATGGTGTAGCCGGCGCGTTCCACCTTGCCGATGAAACGGTTGATCTCGGCCTGCGACAGCAGCAGCTTGCGCGGACGCACCGGGTCGGGATTGACGTGGGTGGAAGCGGATTGCAGAGGGGTGATGTGGCAGCCTATCAGCCAGAAGGCGCCGTTTTTCCAGTCGACGTAGCTTTCCTTCAGCTGCACGCGGCCGGCGCGGATCGCCTTGACCTCCCACCCTTCCAGCACAAGCCCGGCCTCGAGTTCTTCCTCGATGAAGTAGTCGTGGAAAGCCTTGCGGTTCTGGATGATGCTCATGTGTGGCGGGTTCCTTTGAATCCGCCATTGTAGCAGAAGCCGGCGCGCAACCAAAGTCGTGCCTTTTCAGTGGTTTGACGTGAAGATATCGTCTTGGCGGCCGCCGCCAAGGCGGAGCGGGGCGGTTTTTGCTAGAATTGCGGCTTGATTGTCAGATCCGAGACCCCGGCCGCGCCGGGTTTTTGCCGATGCAGCATGTCGAAAAAAGCGTCCTGGTGGCGCACACGCCGGCGCAGATGTATGCGCTGGTGGACGATATCGAACACTACAGCCGTTTCCTGCCCTGGTGCGGCAAGACCGAGGTGTTGTCGCGCGGTGAGGGGCAGGTGGTGGCCAGCCTGCACATCGACTACCTGAAGGTGCGCCAGCACTTCACCACCCGCAACCGCAATGTCGAGAACGAGTCCATCCACATGGAGCTGGTCGACGGGCCTTTCGAGTCGCTGGAGGGTTTGTGGCGCTTCAAGCCGCTGGGCGATTTCGGCTGCAAGATAGAATTCAGCCTGCGCTACCAGTTTTCCAGCCGCATCCTGGAGAAGCTGATCGGCCCGGTGTTCGGCCATATTTCGGGTTCGTTGGTGGACGCCTTCATCCAGGAAGCGGACAGGAAGTACGGCAATGATTGAGACGTTGGAGGTGGAAGTGGCGTACGCGCGGCCGGACCGGCAGTGGCTGGTGCCGCTGCGGCTGCCGGCAGGCGCCACCGCGGCGCAGGCTACGGCCGAGTCCGGCATTCTGGCGCAGTGTCCGGAGCTGGACATGGCCACGCTGAAGCTGGGCGTCTTCGGCAAGGCGGTCAAGCCGGACGCGCCGCTGCGCCAGCATGACCGGGTGGAGATCTACCGCGCGCTGCTGGCCGACCCCAAGGAAGTGCGGCGCCAGCGCGCCGCCGCCGGCAAGGGCATGAAAAAAGGCGGCTGAGCCGCCTGCCCGCTTCCGCATGGCCGCGTCTGCTTACTCCAGCGCTTCCTCGGCGGAACAGACCCGGTTCTTGCCGTTGATCTTGGCCTGGTACATCGCGTGGTCGGCGCGCTCCAGCACGTCGGTTTCCTGTTCGCCCAGATGCCAGCGGGCGACGCCGGCGCTGAAGGTGATCAACAGCTTGTCGTTGTTGGCCAGGAAGAAGGTTTTGGTCAGTTCGCGTTGCAGCCTTTGCACCGTCAGGATGGCTTCGTTCTCCGGCGTGTCCGGCATCAGGATCACGAATTCCTCGCCGCCGAAGCGGGCGACGATGTCGGCCGGGCGCAGGCTGTGCTTGATGGTGTCCACCAGGTATTTCAGCGCGTCGTCGCCGGCCAGGTGGCCATAGCGGTCGTTCAGCTGCTTGAAGTTGTCGACATCTATCAGCGCCACCGACAGCGGCGCCGCGGTGCGCTCGGCGCGGCCGATCTCGCGCTGGAAATATTCGGCCAGGCCGCGGCGGTTGTAGGCGCCGGTCAGCTGGTCTTCCTTCACCTTGGCGCTGGCGGCCTCCAGCGCGTTTTCCAGTTCGTGGATGCGGTGCTCGGCGGCTTCCACCTGCTCCTTGGCGGAAATCAGCTCGTCGCGCGAGCGGGTGAGGTCGAGCTGCATCATCGAGGTGTCTTCCATCAGCGCGCTGATGATGCCGCCCAGGTCGTCGACATTGCTGGTTTGCTTCAGCTTTTCGCTGTGGGTCTGGATCTTGGCGTGGAACTCGTCGGTGCTGTCGGTCATCAGCGCCAGCCGGCTGACGAAGCGGTCGAGCAAGGCGCGCAGCGAGCTGGCGGCTTCGTCCAGCGAGCTTTTCAGCATGCCTTGCTTGCGTATCACTTCCTTCAGGCTGGTTTCCAGCTGGTAGACCTGCTGCATCGACAGCGGTTCGTGGGTGAGCAGCTCCTGCAGCGAGCTGACCTGGCCCAGCAGGTATTCGTCGGAGCGGTTCAGCTCCGCCACATTGTCCAGCATCAGCCGCAACAGGTTGGTGAGCCCGGAGGCGAGGCGGCCTTCCTGCTGCGACTGCAGCTCCAGCTTGATCATGAAGGCCCTGAGCTTGGGCATGAAGGCGTTGAGGCTGGCGTCGTCGGCGACGCCGTCCAGCTCCTTGAGCAGGCCTTCCAGGCAGTCCACCAGATCGGGGTAGCTGGCCAGCCGCGGCTCCAGTCCGTGCTTGAGCGCGAAAGCCAGCGTGCGCTGCCACGACAGCCAGTTGTCGGAAACGGCGGCGGGCGCGCCGGTATCCGCCGCATCCGCGGCGCCATCCGGCTGCGGGGTGGTTTCCCGGAGGGAGGGCGCGGCGTTCCAGTTTTGCAGCAGCGCGGTCAGTTTCTGGTTGAGTTCTTCCGGCTGATTGCCGTAATTGATCAGCACGCGTTCCAGCGCGCTTTGCTTGTGGTGTTGCGGCAGGTCGGGCTGGCGGGTTTCCCAGCTGCGCATCAGGTTCTGGATCAGCAGGCCCCAGCTTTGCGACAGCTGCTGGGTGGCGAAGCTGCCGCGCAGGAAATCGATGACGAGCTGCGGCGCCTGCTCCCAGCGGCTTTCGTCCAGGGCCTGGCGCAGGCGCGACAGGGTGACCTTGGCCTGGACGTTGTCCTGCGGCAAGGTTTCCAGCGCCCGCAATAGCAATACGGCCAGCTTGTTGTCGCGCACCATCGGGGTTTGCGTCAACTCGTGGTAAACCCGCTCGAAGTTTTCCGGCGTCGGCAGCAGTTTCCGCGTGGACAGCTGCTTCAGGGTTTCACGTGCCACTTCGATAGGGTTTTGTGTCGTCATTGCCCAAACCTTGGTGCTTTTAAGGCGGCCTGCCATCATGGGTTGTCAGTGGGAGTGAGTGTCCGTTATCGGGTGACTCGGCAGCGGGGTGTTCTTGCTGGGATCCAGCAGTTGGAAGAACACTTCGCCGTTGCGAATCATGCCAAGTTCGTTACGAGCTCTTTCCTCTATCGCATCGCTGCCTTGCTTGAGGTCGCGCACTTCGGCGTCAAGGGCGGCATTGCGGGCGACCAGCTTTTGGGTGGTCGCCCGCTGTTCCTGCAGCTGTTTGTCCAGCTGCCAGACCCTGAGCCAACTGCCCTTGCCGAACCACAGCGGCCATTGCAAGGCAAGGATCACGGTTACCAGGGTCACGGTCAGCCAGCGCATGCAATCACTTCAGATGGTAGAAAGCCGCGCGGCCCGGGTAGTGGGCGGCGTCGCCCAACTCTTCCTCGATGCGCAGCAGTTGGTTGTACTTGGCCATGCGGTCGGAACGCGACAGGGAGCCGGTCTTGATCTGCATGCAGTTGGTGGCGACTGCCAGATCGGCGATGGTGCTGTCTTCGGTCTCGCCCGAGCGGTGGCTCATAACGCAGGTATAGCGGGAACGCTTGGCCAGATCAACTGCTTTCAGGGTTTCCGACAGCGTGCCGATCTGATTCACCTTCACCAGCAGCGAGTTGGCCACGCCTTTGGCGATGCCTTCTGCCAGGATCTTCGGATTGGTGACGAACACGTCGTCGCCGACGATCTGCACCTTCTGGCCCAGACGCTCGGTCAGCAGCTTCCAGCCGTCCCAGTCCTGCTCGGACATGCCGTCCTCGATCGAGATGATCGGGTACTTGTCGGCCAGGTTTTCCAGGTAGTCGGCGAACTCTTCCGAGCTCAGCGACAGCTTCTCGGCGGTCAGGTGGTACTTGCCGTCGCGGAAGAATTCGGAGGCGGCGCAGTCCAGCGCGATCATCACGTCCTGGCCGGCGACGTAGCCGGCGGTGTCGACGGCTTCCAGGATCAGCTTGATCGCGTCTTCGTGGCTTTCCAGGTTGGGGGCGAAGCCGCCTTCGTCGCCGACGGTGGTGGCGTAGCCCTTCTTGTCGCAGATCTTCTGCAGGTTGTGGAAGATCTCGGCGCCCATGCGCAGCGCTTCGCGGAAGGTTTGCGCGCCCACCGGGATGATCATGAATTCCTGGATGTCCAGGGTGTTGTTCGCGTGTTCGCCGCCGTTGATGACGTTCATCATCGGCACCGGCAGCGCCATCGGGCCGGCGCCGCCCAGGTAGCGGTATAGCGGCAGGCCGGCGTCTTCGGCGGCGGCGCGGGCCACGGCCATCGAAACGGCCAGCATGGCGTTGGCGCCGAGGCGGGACTTGGTCTCGGTGCCGTCGAGTTCGATCAGGGTCTTGTCGATGAAGGTCTGGTCGGAGGCGTCCAGGCCGATGATCGCTTCGCAGATCTCGGTATTGATGTTGTCTACGGCCTTCAGCACGCCCTTGCCCAGGTAGCGGCTCTTGTCGCCATCGCGCAGTTCCAGGGCTTCCCGGGTGCCGGTGGAGGCGCCGGACGGCACCGCCGCGCGGCCCATCACGCCGGATTCCAGCAATACGTCCGCTTCCACGGTCGGATTGCCGCGGGAGTCCAGGATTTCGCGAGCTACCACGTCAACGATCGAACTCATTGTCTTTCCCTTCATAGCTTTCGGTTGAACTTGCAGAGGCGGTTCGCCGGGCCTGCCCGGCGGACTCTACCGGCTGTGTATTACAGCGAGTGCTCAGGCCAGGGAGTTTGCTTGACCAGCTCGTCCATCGCCTTGAGCGTGGTCAGCAATTCCTTGATGCGAGCCAGCGGCCAGGCGTTGAGGCCGTCGGACATCGCGCGGGCGGGGGCCGGATGGGTTTCCAGGAAGATGCCGGCGATGCCGGCGGCCACCGCGGCGCGCGCCAGCACCGGCACGAAATGGCGCTGGCTGGCGGCGGCGTTGCCGGGCAATTGGACCGAGTGGGTGGCGTCGTACACCACCGGACAGCCGGTTTCGCGCAACATGCTGAGCGAGCGCATGTCGGATACCATGTTGTTGTAGCCGAACGAGGCGCCGCGCTCGCAGACCATGAAGCTGTCTTCCTCCAGGCCGGCTTCGCGCGCCGCTTCGCGGGCCTTGAGGATGACCTGGCTCATGTCGCCAGGGGCCATGAACTGGCCCTTCTTGATGTTTGCCGGTTTGCCGCATTGGGCGACTGCGCGGATGAAGTCGGCCTGGCTGCTGAGGAAGGCCGGCGTCTGCAGCACGTCCACCACGCTGGCCACCTGGACCACTTCGTTTTCGGTGTGGACGTCGGTCAGCACCGGCACTTCGATCTGGCGCTTCACCTCGGACAGGATGCGCAGGCCTTCGTCGATGCCGAAGCCGCGGAACGAGCCGCCGTAGGTGTAGCTGGCCTTGTCGTAGCTCGACTTGTAGATGAAGTGGATGCCCAGCGCGTGGGCGATCTCCTTCAGCTGGCCGGCGGTGTCCAGCGCCATCTGTTCGCTTTCGATCACGCTGGGACCGGCGATCAGGAACAGCGGCTGCTGCAGGCCGACTTCAAATCCGCACAATTTCATCTACTTCAGTTTCCTTGCTTGTCAGCCTGGTATGCCAGAGCGGCCTTCACGTAGGCGATGAACAGCGGGTGGCCGTCGCGCGGAGTGGAGGTGAACTCGGGGTGGAACTGGCAGGCAAAGAACCAGCGGTGGTTGGCCAGCTCGACGGTTTCCACCAGCTTTTCGTGGCCGGAAGAACGGCCGCTGATGGTCAGGCCGGCTTGCTCCAGGCGCTGGATGTAGTAGTTGTTCACTTCGTAGCGGTGGCGGTGGCGCTCGACGATCTCGGTGTTGCCGTAGACGCGCGCCGCCAGCGAGCCGTCGACCAGGTCGCATTGCTGGCCGCCCAGGCGCATGGTGCCGCCCAGGTTGGAGTTCTCGTCGCGCTTTTCCACCTTGCCGTCGTGGTTCACCCACTCGTCGATCAGCGCCACCACCGGGTAGTTGGTGTCGAGGTCGAATTCGGTGGAGTTGGCGCCGGCGAGGCCCGCCACGTCGCGCGCGTATTCGATCAGCGCGATCTGCATGCCCAGGCAGATGCCCAGGTAGGGGATGTTGTTCTCGCGGGCGAACTTCACCGCCTTGATCTTGCCTTCCACGCCGCGCTTGCCGAAGCCGCCCGGCACCAGGATGGCGTCCATGTCCTTCAGCGAGTCGGCGCCGTCGCGATCGATCTCTTCGGAGTCGACATAGATGATGTTGACGCTGGTGCGGGTGTGGATGCCGGCGTGCTTCAGTGCTTCGGTCAGCGACTTGTACGATTCGGTCAGATCGACGTACTTGCCCACCATCGCGATGTTGATGGCGTGGTCCGGATGCTGGATGGCGTCGATGATGCCGTCCCATACGGCGAGATCGGCCTTGGGCAGGTCCAGTTGCAGCTGTTCGGCGATGATGTCGTCGATGCCCTGGGCGTGCAGCATGCCCGGCACCTTGTAGATGGAGTCGGAGTCGTAACAGCCGATCACCGCGTTCTCTTCGACGTTGCAGAACAGCGCGATCTTGCGTTTTTCGTCTTCCGGCAGCTCGCGGTCCATCCGGCACAGCAGGATGTCCGGCTGAATGCCGATTTCGCGCAGTTCCTTCACCGAGTGCTGGGTCGGCTTGGTCTTGATTTCGCCGGCGGTGGCGATGTAGGGCACGTAGGACAGGTGCACGTACAGCGTGTTCTTGCGGCCGTGGTTGGAGCGCATCTGGCGGATGGCTTCCAGGAAGGGCAGCGATTCGATGTCGCCGACCGTGCCGCCGATTTCGACGATGGCGATGTCGGCGTCAGCGGCGCCTTCCTTCATCTTCAGCTTGATTTCGTCGGTGATGTGCGGAATCACCTGCACGGTGCCGCCCAGGTAGTCGCCGCGGCGTTCCTTGGTGATGACCGATTCGTACACCTGGCCGGTGGTGAAGTTGTTGCTCTTCTTCATCTTGGCCTGGATGAAGCGTTCGTAGTGGCCGAGGTCCAGGTCGGTTTCCGCGCCGTCTTCGGTCACGAAGACTTCGCCATGCTGGAATGGGCTCATGGTGCCCGGGTCGACGTTGATGTACGGGTCGAGCTTCAGCATGGTGACTTTCAGCCCGCGGGATTCGAGGATGGCGGCGATGGACGCGGCGGCAATGCCCTTACCCAGGGAGGACACCACACCGCCGGTTACGAAGATGTACTTGGTCATGAGATTACGGCTCTATGGGAATCCGGGATTTTACCCTGAATTTGTCGCAAGTTAAATCACCTGTGGCCATCTTGTTGCGGGAAAGAATGCAACACTGGACGCCGGCTGTGGAGATAGTGCTCGCGTCGCTGTGGCGAATCCGTTACAATCCCCGCCGAATGTTTGAACGAGAATCGCACCCGGCAGCACCAAGGGTGCGTTTTATGCTTGAATGTCTGGCTTTATTTATGTTATAAATCCAGCTTTTACCGGTTTTGGGAGTTTAACCATGGCGCGTGTTTGCAAAGTCACCGGCAAGCGTCCGATGACCGGGAACAACGTTTCCCACGCCAACAACAAGACTAAACGTCGTTTCCTGCCGAACCTGCAATATCGCAAGTTCTGGGTAGAGAGCGAAAACCGCTGGGTGCGCCTGCGCGTATCCAACGCTGCACTGCGTACCATCGATAAAGTTGGCATCGATGTAGTGCTGGCTGATCTGCGCGCTCGCGGCGAGATCTGAGCGGTCAACCAGATAAAGCACTGAGGTACACATCATGCGCGATAAAATCAAGCTGGAATCCACTGCTGGTACCGGCCACTTCTACACCACCACCAAGAACAAGCGCACTATGCCGGAAAAGATGGAGATCAAGAAGTTTGATCCCGTCGCCCGCAAGCACGTTCTGTACAAAGAAACCAAGCTGAAGTAAGCCTTGTTTCCGGTTGGTTGAAGAGCCCTTCTCTGGTGCACGGAGAAGGGTTTTTTATTGCCTGCGGCCCGTCCGCCGGCGAGTGCATGCGAAAAAGCCAGTCCACGGACTGGCTTTTTCGCGTTCATGGCTGGCGGCGGGGCGGATCAGCCGCGGCCGGCGGCCTGTTGGAAGATGCGCCTGGCCAGTAGCAGATCCTGCCAGGCCTTGGCTTTGTCCGGTTGATTGCGCAGCAGGTAGGCGGGGTGGTAGCTGACCACCATCGGCAGGTCCTGGTAACGGTGGACGCGGCCGCGCAGCCGACCGATCGACTCCTCGGTCTGCAGCAGGGTTTGGGCGGCGAAGCGGCCCAGCGCCAGGATCAGCGTCGGCTGGATGTGGCGGATCTGCTGCTGCAGATAGCCGTGGCAGGCGGCGATTTCATCCGGGGCCGGATTGCGGTTGCCCGGAGGCCGGCATTTGAGCACGTTGGCGATGTAGACGTCCTGCTCGCGATCGAGTCCGGTGGCGGCCAGCATATTGTCGAGCAGCTGTCCTGCCTTGCCGACGAAAGGCAGGCCCTGCCTGTCCTCCTGTTCGCCCGGCGCTTCGCCTATCAGCAGCCAGCGCGCCTTGGGATTGCCGCGGCCGAATACCGTCTGGATGCGGGTTTCGCACAGGCGGCAGCGCTGGCAGTCGGCAACCTGGCGCTCCAGCTGCGGCCAGTCGAGCAGGGGCATTTCGCTGCGGGCGGCAGGGGCGGGCACCGCCTCGGGCGCCGGCTGCGGCTGGGCGGGCTCGCGCAGCGTTTCCGCCTTGGGCGTTTCCGCCGGGATGGAGGCGATGGCGACTTGCGGCGCGACGTCGATGGCTGGGGCCGAGGTTTCCGCTTCGGCATCGGGCAGAGCGGCGGCCTGGGCGCGCAGCAGCAGCGCCGGGTGTTGTTCGAACCAGCCGTCGCGCGGCTGCCAAGCCGGGCCCAGGCCCATGGTTTGCTGCAGCAGGCTGTTGCGGCTCACAGGGCGGCCTCCATCAGGATGGCGTGCTCGCGGCCATCCTGGGTCGGGTAATAGTGTTTGCGCATGCCGCACTGGCGGAACTGGCAATGCTGGTACAGGCGCAGGGCGGGGGCGTTGCTTTCGCGCACTTCGAGAAACAGGCGGCGGCAGCCGGAGGCGGCGAGGTCCAGCATCGCGTGCCGCAGCAACTGGCGACCCAGCCCTAGCCCCTGATTCGATTTGGCGATGACGATGTTGAGGATCTCAGCTTCATCCAGCGCGCGCATCACCAGCATGAAGCCTTGCAGCGCGTCGCTGTCGTCGAATACGCCGTAGCATGGGTAGCCGGCGGCGATGGCGTCGCGGTACTGGCCAGCGCTCCAGGCGTGCCCGGCGGCTTGCCGCTCGATATCGGCCAGTCGTTGCGGATCGTCCGGGCTGAACGGGCGGACCACGCTCATCGGCTGCGGACCTGCTGCTGCTCGACCGAGGTCAGCGCCACTTTGTTGCGTACGTAGAGCAGTTCCGCCTCGCGCGGGTGGCCGGCCGGATAGCGGCCGCTTTCGGCCAGGCGGATGTAGGCTTCGGCATGGGGGCGCGGGAAGGGCGACAGCGGCAATTGCGCGCGGCTGTCGGCCAATAGCTGCGGATAGCTGTCGAAGCCATCGCCGGCGAGCAGGGTGGTGCCGGCGGGGAGGCGGATGTCTTCAGGGGACATCACGCTGATCGGCGACAGGCGCCGCCAGTCGGCGCCGGTCTGGTAGAGCGCGGTGTAGACCTGTTGCATGCGGGCGTCGAAGCAGACCAGCACCTGGCCTTCTCCAGCTTGCCAGGCCAGATTGTCCAGCGTCGGGATGCCGGTGACGGGCAGGTCGGCTGAGTAGGCCAGGCCCTGGGCCAGGCCGCAGGCGATGCGCAGGCCGGTGAAGGAGCCCGGGCCCTGGCCGAAGACGATGCCGTCCAGCGACGACAGCGCGACGCCGGCCTCGGCGAGCAGGCGCGACACCTCCGGCAGCGTGCGCTCGGCGTGCTTCTGCGCGACGCATTCGTGGAAGACCAGCGTTTCCGTTTCCAGGCTCAGCGCCAGGGAGAGATAGGTGGTGGAGGTGTCTAGGGCTAACAGTTTCATTGGGCTTGAGGCAACCTTGCAAGGCTGTGGATTATAAGCCCAGTTCCTCCACCCAGGCGAGCGCGGAGATGTGGGCCTGGTTCAGCTGTTCGCTGGAGAGCCCCAGTTGGTCGCACAATTGCGGCACGCCATCTAGCCCGCCGTCCTCGCAGGCCTTGGCCAGCCGCAGGTAGTGGCTCATGGCGCCGCGCTCGTGCAGCAGCGCGTCGGTGATGGGAGTGGGCAGTTGCAGATGTTCGATGATCTTGTCCATCGGCATGTCGAACAGCACGTCCAGCAGGCTGAACAGGCCGACGATGAACAGATTGTCGTTGACGTCGTGGCGTTCGCCCAGCGTGATGCCCAGCAGCTCCATGAAGCGGCCGCGGGTGACCGCGGTTTTCTGCAGCGCCGGCGGCGCATGGTTGTCGTCGGAGGCGGTGACCAGCAGCAGGGTCAGCCAGCGGTAAAGCTTCTGGTAACCCAGCACGGTGACGGCGTGCGAGAACGAGCTGATCGAGGTGTTGAGCCCCGCCGCCGCCGAGTTCACGTAGCGCAGCAGCTTGTAGGACAGCGCCACGTCGCGCTTGAGCACCTGTTCGATGTCGCGGATGTCGGCATCCAGCCGCAGCAGGTTGAGCAGCTCCAGGGTGTTGCTGAAGGTGGGGTGGATCACCTTGGCGGCCAGCGTTTCCGGCTTGGCGAAGTAATAGCCCTGGAAGCCGTCCATGCCCAGCTCCTTGCACAGGTGGAATTGGGCGTGGGTTTCCACCCGTTCGGCAATGCGGATCAGCGGGTAGCTGCGCAGCCGCGCCGCCAGCATCTGGAAGCGGGTGGTGTCCTGGTTTTGGATGTCCAGCTTGACGTAGTTGGCGAGTTCGAGGAAGGCGGCGGCCGGCGATTCGAAGCTGAAGTCGTCCAGCGCGATGCCGAAACCCATCGCGCGCAGATGGCGCGCGCGCGACAGCAACTCGTTGCTGGGCACGATGCGCGGCGAGATGTCGAGGATGATGCGGCGCGGCGGCAGCAGCTCAAGGAACTCGCTGTTGAGCATCGTCTCGCCGATATTGATGAAGGCCAGCTTGTTGCCTATCAGCCAGCTGGTGCCCATATTGTTGAGCGTGTTCACCAATACGTCGGTGTCGGCCTGCAGCTCGGTGTGCTTGCCGACGCCCACTGCGTCGCCGCTGGGACGAAAAAGCAGCTCATAACCTATGAGCTGCTGATTGCGGTTCAGAACCGGCTGCCGTCCGATGAAGGCAGTGTTTGAGGTCATTCTTGCACCTTACTGTGAGCTTAGGTGGCAATCACATCCGTCGTCCGCACCGTGGTGTTGTTGCTTTCGCTGGAGGCGAGCAGGTCTTCCATATCGAGCACCAGCACGACTGAGCCATCGCCGGACAGCGTCGCGCCGGCGACGCCTTTGGGGCGGATGTTCTGCAGCGGCTTGATCACCACGTCGTCGCGGCCGACGAAGGAGTCGATCGCCAGGATGAAGGACTTTTCCGCGGACTGCATCAGCACGCCGAAGTATGGCTTCTGCGTCGGCGCCCAGCCCAGCAGGCCGGCCAGCGTCTTCAGCGGCAGGATTTCATCGCGCACCACGATGGTGGGCTTGCCCGAGACCTCCTGGATGGCGCCGCTGTCGATGGTGATGATTTCGCGCACCATGGCGAGCGGAACGGCGAACGGTTGATTGCAGGCGCGCACCACCAGCACTGGCAGGATGGCGAGGGTCAGCGGCAGCGAGATGCTGATGCGGGTGCCTTCGCCGCCTACCGAGTTGATGTCGATGCGGCCGTTCAGTTTCTGGATGTTGGTGCGCACCACGTCCATGCCGACGCCGCGGCCGGACACGCTGGAAATCTGGTCCTTGGTGGAAAAGCCGGGCAGGAAGATCAGCTGCAGGCACTGCTTCTCGTCCAGCGAGTTGGCGGTTTCCTGATCGATCAGGCCCTTTTCGATCGCCTTGCGGCGCAGGGCGTCCGGGTTCATGCCCTTGCCGTCGTCGGTGATCTCGATCAGGATGTGGTCGCCGACCTGTTCTGCGGTCAATTGCACCAGCGCTTGCGGCTTCTTGCCGCTGGCGACTCGGTCCTCAGGCGACTCGATGCCATGGTCGACGGCGTTGCGGACCAGGTGGACCAGCGGATCGTTCAGATCCTCGATCATGGTCTTGTCGAGCTCGGTTTCCTCGCCGGACAGCACCAGTTCCACTTCCTTGCCCAATTGGCGCGCCAGGTCGCGCGCCAAGCGCGGATATTTCTGGAACAGGCGGCCGATAGGTTGCATGCGGGTTTTCATCACCGCGTTCTGCAGATCCCCCACCAGCAGGTCCAGCTGGCTGATGGCTTCGTCCAGCGAGCGCAGCGTGTTGGTGTCGCGGTTGCCTTGCAGAATTTCGGTGCGCAGCGTGGTCAGGCGGTTCTTGGTCAAGCCGATTTCGCCGGACAGGTTGAGCACCATGTCGAGCCGCACCGTATCGATGCGGATGGTGTTTTCCTGCGGGCCGCTGGCGGCGGGAGCGTTGCCGCTGGGCTTGGCTTGCTGCGCAGGCTTCGGAGCCGGCGGCTTGGCGGCCGGAGGCGGGGCATCCACTCGCGCCGGCGCCGGTGCCGCGGCGGCGACTGGCGCGGCAGGCGCTGCCGCGGGGGCCGCAGCGGCGGCTGCGGGAGCGACTGCTTGGTACAACTGATTCCAGTCCGGGCTGCCGGCGGCAGGGACTGCGGCCGGAGCGGCTTGCTGGACGGCCGGCTCCGGCGCGGCGGGCGCGGCTTCGGTCAGCGGCTCGCCCGCCAGCGCGGCATCCAGCGCGGCCAAGATGCGGGGGTCGGCGTCGCCGGGCATCAGGCCCTGGCCCAGGGTGCCGAACATGTCGCGCACGATGCCGGTCGCGTCCAGAATCACGTCCATCACTTCCGAGGTGATGTGCAGCTCGCCGTTGCGCAGCTTGTCGAACAGGTTTTCCGTGCGGTGGCACAGGTTGACCATGGGGATGACGTTGAGAAAGCCCGCCCCGCCCTTGATGGTATGGAAACCGCGGAAGATATCATTGAGCAGCGCCTTGTCTTCCGGACGCTTTTCCAGTTCGACCAGTTTGTTGTCCACATCGGACAGAAGGTCGGTGGACTCCATCAGGAAGTCCCCTAACAACTCTTCCATGCCGCCAAATTCGCTCATTTTTCCACCCCACGCGTCGTACGTTGTCTGCTCTTGCTTGCGTTGCTCAGAAGCCCAGGCTTTCCAGCAGATCGTCTACCTGCTGCTGGCTGTTGACCACGTCGGTCCGGCCTTCCGGATTGATGACGGGGCCGTTCAGCAGGCTGCTGTTGAGCTCGCCCTTTTTCTCGTCGGGAGAGAACTCGATCAGGAAGCTGACCAGCTCGGTTTCCAGAATCTTGACCATGCCCATCATCTTCTTGATGACCTGCCCGGTCAGGTCCTGGAAGTCCTGCGCCATGACGATTTCGAGCAACTGGGTATTGGTCGCCTGGGTCTGGCTGGGCACGTCCTTCAGGTATTGTCGGGTTTCGGCCGCCAGGTTCTTGAATTCTTCCACGCTCAGCAGGTTGGCGAACAGCTTTTCCCAGCGTTCGCTGAGCGCTTGCGCCTGGCGTTCGAGATTGTCCTGGAACGGTTTGGCGATGTCGGTGGCGTTCAGCACGCGCTCGGCCGAGTTTTCGGTCAGCGTCGCGATATAGGCCAGCCGGTCCTTGGCATCCGGAATGGTTTCGGCTACCCTTTCCAGCGATTTGTCATATCCAAGATCGCGCAGCGCGTCATGCATCTTGCGGGTCATCTGCCCGATGTGTTCGTACATCGTGGAGGGATTGGTTTCACTTGAGAACATCTTGGAAGCGGTCTCTTCGCCTGCCGGCGCGGCGGCCGGCGGCTCCTGATCCTGCTGCTGGCGCGCAACGCTTTCAAACAGGGCTTCGAGCTCTGGCGAGTCTCCATTCTCCAACATATGGTCCGGCACTTTCAATCCTCCTCAATGCGAATGCGGGCAGTCTTGTGCGATGCTCAGGCTGGCTTGTTCATGTTCTGGAAGATTTTGTTCATTTTCTCTTCCATGGTGGCCGCGGTGAAAGGCTTCACTATGTAGCCGCTGGCGCCCGCCATGGCTGCCTCGATGATGTTTTCCCTTTTGGCCTCGGCGGTGATCATCATGAACGGGAGATGCTTGAGCTGAGGATCGGCCCGGACTGCCTTGAGTAGCTCAATGCCCGTCATATTGGGCATGTTCCAGTCGGAAACGACGAAGTCGAAGCTTTGGGTTTTCAGCTTGTGCAACGCCACCTGGCCGTCTTCAGCCTCGTCGACGTTGGTGAAACCCAACTCTTTCAGCAGGTTGCGGACGATCCTTCGCATGGTGGAGAAGTCGTCCACGACCAGAAATTTCATATTCTTGTCTGACATCGAGGTATATCCTGAATTATCTATGTTCCATCAAGGCGCACATTGTAGCGACTACCTTTGCAGGAATGGAATCAAAGTTTCTGCCAACACGCCCGGGTCAAACTTCGCCACATAGGAATCCACGCCGACGCTGGAGCCCATCGCCCGGTTGGCGTTGGACGACAGCGACGAGTGCATGATCACCGGAATGCCCTTGAAACGCTGGTCGGATTTGATCAGCTTGGTCAGCACGTAGCCGTCCATTTCCGGCATTTCGGCATCCACCAGAATGATCTTCAGGTAGTCGTGCAGGCATTCGCCTTCGCCCCAGTTGCGGCCGGCCAGCACCTGCAGGCGGTCCCAGGCCTCGCGGCCGTTGGTGGCCTGCTGGAACTTGATGCCCATTTTTTCCAGCACGCCGGTGATTTCCTTGCGGGCAACCACCGAGTCGTCGACGAAGAAGATGTACTGGTCGATTTCCAGCTGGGCGGTCGGCACGTCCGGCAGGCGCGGCTCGCCGACGACGCTGGCGAGAATCTGCTCGACGTCGAGGATGGAGACCAGCTTGCCGTTTTCCAGCTCGGTGACGGCGGTGATCAGGTTTTGATTGGTGCCCGCCGCCGCCATGATGTTTTCCGGCGCGCGCACCTTGTCCCAATCCACCCGGATGATGCGGTCCACCGAGTCCACCAGGAAGGCCTGGGTGCTCTTGTTGAATTCGGTGACGATCATGGTGTCGAACTTGCTGCCGTTGTTGTCATGGCCGATGAACTTGGCCAGAGAAATGACCGGAATGATGTTGCCGCGCAACGACAGCACCCCCTCCACGCCGAAGGGCATGTTGGGGGTCTTGGTGATGGCCGGCGTCTGCGAGACTTCGCGCACCTTGAACACGTTGATGCCGAATGTCTCGCGGGTTCCCAGAGAGAACAGCAGAATCTCCATCTTGTTGGAGCCGGCAAGCTTGGTCCTGGCGTCAACAGTGGCAAGCAAGGAGGCGTCGGTGCTAGGCATGTCTTATCCCTATCCCTTGAGAATCTTGAAGTAAGGCCGTACTTAGTTGCTCGGTTCCAGTTTCAGCATCTGACGCAGCTTGCTGGCCAGCTTCTGCGGCTCGAACTTGGCGACGTAGGAGTCGACGCCGACCGACTCGCCGAGCTTCTGGTTGGACGATCCGGACAGCGACGAGTGCATCAGCACCGGGATGCCGGAGAAGCGCGGATCGCTCTTGATCATCTTGGTCAGCATGTAGCCGTCCATTTCCGGCATTTCCACGTCGGTCAGCACCAGATGCAGTTCGTCGCACAGCTGGCGGCCGGCGGCCTCGGCCTGGCTGGCCATTTTCTGCAGGTCTTCCCAGCCGCGCATGCCGTTGATGGCCGAGGTGTACTTGATGTTCATCGCTTCCAGCGTGCGCTCGATCTGCTTGCGCGCCACCGCGCTGTCGTCGGCGAAGAAGATGCGGCGCTCTTCCTTTACCGGTTCGATATTGATGAAGCTGTGCCCGTCATCGACGATGCTGGTTTCGGCAAGCACTTTTTCCACGTCCATCATCATCACCAGCGTGCCGTTGTCCAGCTCGGTGACCGCGGTCACCAGGCCGGCCATGCGGTTGGTGATCATGTCGGGCGGCACGCGCATGGCGGACCAGTCCAGCCGCAGAATTGTGTCGACCGCCTCGACGAGGAAGCCTTGAGTGTGGCCGTTGTACTCGGTGACTATCATGATTTCCGGGCGGTTGCTGGTCACAATGCCAGCGTATTTCGCTAGGTCTATCACCGGCACCAGCGCGCCGCGCAGGCTGACCATCCCTTCGACCGAGGACGGCATTTCCGGCGCCGACGTGATTTCCGGCGTGCGCATGACTTCGCGCACCTTGAACACGTTGATACCAAAAACTTCCTTGCGGCCGGTACGCTGATCATGCCCTAGGGAAAACAGCAGGATTTCCAGCTTGTTGGTGCCTGCCAGTTTGGTTCTGGCGTCGATTTTTTTGAGAAGCTCTGACACAGAAACCTCCGCAGCATCTTTTGGAATGGCGTACTACTTCCCTTTATACGCCAGATATGAGTTTTTCCCGGTTTTTTTTGCTCGCGGCCATGTCGGACGCAAGTTGGCTGACCGTAGATGGATCATTATCATACTGTTTAAGTGGTTTTTACAAATGACAGTGAAGCGATGGCGACTATGGTTTCAAGCCTGAAGGATCAGCAGCAACTGGAGGCGGCATTTGAGCAGTTCAATGCGGTTTCCAGCCAACTCATTGATGCATATAGGCAACTTGAGGTTCAGGTCAACGTTTTGAACGCCCAATTGGACGAGGCGAACAATCAGTTGCGCAAACAGCGCGACGAGAATGCCGCGTTGGCGGAACGTTTGGCACTGTTGCTTAAAGTGCTGCCGGCCGGCGTGGTGGAGCTGTCGCCGGAAGGACGGGTCATCGCGGAGAACCTGGCGGCGGAGATGCTGTTAAATGGCTGTTATATAGGTGAAATGTGGTCGGATTTCATGACCGGCCTGCAGCGTTCGGATTTGGACGATACCTATGCCTTGGAACAGGGCGGCGAGTCGCGCCGGCTGACGCTGCAATACCAGGATCTGCCGGCTTCGGGCGGGCGGATTGTGCTTATTCACGATGTCACCCGGCTGCATCAGCTGACCAGCGAGCTGGCGCAGCAGCAGAAACTGGCCTCGATGGGCAGCATGGCCGCGGCGCTGGCGCACCAGCTGCGCACGCCGCTGGCCAGCGCGATGCTGTATACCGCCAATCTGAAGCAGGATATTCCGCGGCCGGAGGACCGCGCCCGCTTCGTCGACAAGAGCCTGGCCAGGATGCGGGCGCTGGAGGGCTTGATCCAGAATATGCTGAGCTATGTGCGCGGCCAGGTTTCGTCGCTGGAGATGGTGGAGGTGGCCGCGCTGTTGGAGGATGTCTGTTCGGTAATGGCGCCGCAATGCCATGACAAAGGTGTGATTTTTGATTGCCATCTGCCGGCGGAGTCTGCCATAACGGTCTTGATAGACCGCAAAGCGTTGCAGGGCGCCTTGCTCAATCTGCTGGAAAACGCGCTGCAGTTCACGCCGCCGGGCGCGATGGTGGCGCTGGCGGTGGAGAAGCTGCGGGACGGCGTGGTTTTCCGCGTCGACGATGGCGGTCCGGGAGTAGACGCCGCGGTGGCCGACAAGATTTTCGAGCCGTTCTTCACCATGCGCCCGGGCGGCACCGGCCTGGGGCTGGCCATCGTGAAGAAGGTGGCGGAAGAACTGGGCGGCAATGTACGTTGTTACAACAGGACGTCGGGCGGCGCCTGTTTCGAGTTGAAGCTGCCGGTCTGCCGGGAGTAATGTCCGCGATGGGCGACGCAGTCCGTTCAATGTATCTGGAATCTAAGGAAAGCCGAGGATCAGTGATGAAACCGATTGTGAGCGTAGAGGGGAGTATCGGAACCATGCGGCTGATTGGGCAGTTCGACTTCAACTTGCACAAGGATTTCCGCCAGGCCAGCCAGGAGTTGCTGGACAATCCGGCGGTGCAGGAGATTCATGTCGATTTCGACCAGGTGCCCTTTCTCGACAGTTCCGCGCTGGGGATGCTGCTGCTGTTGAAGGAGCGCGCCGCCGGGCAGAAGAAATCGATGATCTTGATCAATTGCCGGGAGGCAGTGATGCAGGTGTTTGAAATCGCCTGCTTCAACAAGATGTTCACCATCCGCCCCGCGTCCTGAGCCGCGGTCGGCGCCGCGCGTCCGCCGGCCGGCGGACGCATTCGTTTTCTGTTTGGGATGCCGGGCCAGGGGGAGCGGACTGTCGGCCTGCCCGGCCATGATTTTGAAAGTGGCAATCTGCGTTGTTGCAGCAAGGTGGCGGATGGCGAAGGCTTCTCCCTTGCAACTGGCAGGCCGCGGGCGAAGCATTCGGCTGTCCGTCAAATTTTGGAGGCAAACCTGAAGGAAAGCCGAGGATCTGAAATGAGACCGATAGTCAAAGTGGAAGGCGGCATTGGCCGGATCATCCTGATCGGGCAGTTCGATTTCAATCTGCACCGAGAATTTCGCCAGGCAGGCCAGGAGTTGCTGGACAATAACGCGGTGAAAATCATCCGCATCGATATGGAACAGGTGCCGCAAATAGACAGCTCGGCGCTGGGCATGCTGCTGCTGTTGCGGGAGAGAGCGGCCATGAACCGGATGACTATGGAGATAGTCAACTGCCAGCCGGCGGTGAAGCAGGTGTTTGAGATCGCCAATATGTCCACCCATTTCAACTTCCAGTTCGCCTAAGCCGCGTCCGGCGCATCATCGTGGCGCGTCCTCAGCCGGGCAGCGAGCTGCCCGGCTTCGCACAGAGTCCTTGCCCCGTCTCCCGCGTGCTTCGCGCAGAATCTGCTTGATTCGCTTCCGATTATGGTTGATCACATAAAATGATGAGCGGGATTGGCCGAGCGGCGAAAGACGGCGACGGCGCGGCTGCCGTGTTTGCCGATGACGCCATCCGCCGGTCCCGGCCAGCAGGCCTGGCGGCGGCGATCGCATCGATCGGAATCATTTGCTAGCGGAAATCCCATGTCGAAGAAAATCCTTACCGTCGATGATTCGGCGTCGATCCGCCAGATGGTCAGCTTCACGCTGAAGAGCGCCGGATATGAGGTAGCCGAGGCGGCGGACGGCAATGCCGGGCTGGGCAAGGCGCTGGGCGCGCAGTTCGATCTGGTGCTCACCGACCAGAACATGCCGGGCATGGACGGGCTGACGCTGATCCGCTCGCTGCGCAAGCAGCCCGCCTACGCGGCCACGCCTATCCTGATGCTGACCACCGAGTCCAGCGATGAAATGAAGACGCTGGGGCGAGCCGCCGGCGCTTCCGGTTGGCTGGTCAAGCCCTTCGACCCCCAACGGCTGCTGGATGTCGTCAAGCGCCTGGTCGGTTAGCGCGGCGTCGGGAAGGAGGGCCCGTGGCCATCGATATGTCGCAGTTTCACCAGGTTTTCTTCGACGAGGCGGATGAGCACCTGGCCGGCATGGAATCGCTGCTGTTGGCGATCGATGTCGGCGAGCCGCAGGCGGAAGACCTGCATGCGGTGTTCCGCGCCGCGCATTCGATCAAGGGCGGCGCGGCCACTTTCGGTTTTTCCGACATGGCGGACCTGACCCACGTGCTGGAAAGCCTGCTGGACCGGGTGCGCAAGGGCGGCGTGAAGCTGACTGCGCAGATGGTGGACGTTTTCCTGCAAGCCAAGGATGTGCTGCACGGCATGCTGGCCGCCCACAAGGGCGGCGCGCGCGCCGACCCGGAACGCGCCGAGGCGGTGCGGCGGCGGCTGCGGGACATCGAAGACAGCGCCGGCGGCGAGCCGGCGGCGGCGCCGGCGCTGGTCGGGGCGGCGCCGGCGCTGGTCGGGGCGGCGATGGCGCCTGGGCAGGAGCGGATCTGGACGCTGTTTCTCGAATTGTCGCCGGCGGAGGGCGTTGATATGCGCCGGCTGCTGGACTCGCTGGCCGCCCATGGCGACCTGACCGTGGTGCAGCAGGGCGCGGCGCAGGCCGGGCTGCCCTGGGTGGCGGTATTCACGTCTGCGCTGGACGCCGGCGAGGTGGCCGAGTCGCTGGCTTTCATGCTGGCCCCCGAGCAGTTCCGCATCAGCGTCGATCATGGCTGCGAGGAAGGCGGCGGTTTCGGCTTGTTCCTGTCGGGCGACGCCGCGGCCGCCGCAGCGGAGGGAGCCGGCTCCGGCTTCGGTTTGTTCGAGCCGCCGCCGCCAGCCCGCGGCGCCGATATCGAGGGCGAGGGCTTCGGCTTGTTCGCCGAAGCGCCCGGCGTGGTCAAACCCGCGCCAGCCGCCGTTGCGCAGGCGGACAAGGGGCCGGCGGCCGGCGAGAGCTCGATCCGGGTCAATATCGAAAAAGTGGACCTGCTGCTCAATCTGGTGGGCGAGCTGGTGATCACCCAGTCGATGCTGGTGCAGTCCGGCAGCGCGCTCGATCCGGCCGAGCATGAGCGCCTGCTCAGCGGCATCGGTGCCTTGCAGCGCAATTCCCGCGAACTGCAGGAGGCGGTGATGTCGATCCGGATGACGCCGATCGCCTTCGTCTTCAAGCGATTTCCGCGAGTGGTGCGCGACTTGGCCGGCAAGCTTGGCAAGCAGGTGGAGCTGAAAATGGCGGGGGAGAACACCGAACTGGACAAAAGCTTCGTCGAGAAGCTGTCCGACCCCCTGACCCACTTGGTGCGCAACAGCCTGGACCACGGCATCGAATCTCCTGCAGTCCGCAGCGAAAAGGGCAAGCAGCCGGCCGGCAAGCTGACGCTGCGCGCCTTCCATCAGGGCGGCAGTATCGTCATCGATGTTTGCGACGACGGCGCCGGCCTCGACCGCGAGCGCATCCTGGCCAAGGCGCGCGAGCGCGGCATGGAGGTTCACGATGCCGCGTCCGACCAGGAGGTCTGGAACCTGATCTTCGAGGCCGGCTTCTCCACCGCGGCGGAAGTCACCGACATCTCCGGCCGCGGAGTCGGCATGGATGTGGTCAAGCGCAATATCCAGAGCATGGGCGGCCGCATCGAAATCGACTCGATGCTGGATGTCGGCACCACCATCAGCATCCGCCTGCCGCTGACGCTGGCGATCATGGACGGCATGTCGGTGCGGGTGGGCCGGGAGATTTATGTGCTGCCGCTGGGTTGCGTGCTGGAGTCGCTGCAGCCGGCGCCGGGCGAGATCAAGACCATCGCCGGCCGCGGCGAAGTGGTGCGCATCCGCGGCGAATACCTGCCCATCGTCATGCTGGGCCGGCATTTCGGCGTGGCGGACGCCGGCTGCGCCGCCACCGGCGGGATTCTGGTGGTCGTCGAGGCATCGGGCGGGCGGGCGGCGCTGCTGGTGGACGACCTGATCGGACAGCAGCAGTTCGTGGTGAAAAATCTGGAAACCCATTACCGCAAGGTGGACGGCCTGGCCGGCGCCACCATCCTGGGGGACGGCCGGGTGGCGCTGATCCTGGATATCGCAACCATAGTCCGCAGCCACGGCGGCCAGCGCGGGCCGGCCAGCGCCGTCGCGCCGGCCGAGACGGGCGCAGGGTAGGCGGGGGGGAGCGGCCCATGCCGATGGACAAGCCTAACGACGCCCAGGCGCGCGAACTGCTGGTGTTCACGCTGGGCGACGAAGAATATGCGATTGACATACTGAAGGTGCAGGAGATTCGCGGCTACGACGCGGTGACGCGGATCGCCAACGCGCCGGACTTCATCAAGGGCGTGATCAATCTGCGCGGCAGCATCGTGCCCATCGTCGACCTGCGCTTGAAATTCGGCCTGGGCGACCCGCAGTACAACGCCTTCACCGTGGTGATCATCCTGAATCTCGGCAAGCGGACGGTGGGCATGGTGGTGGACGGCGTGTCCGACGTGGTCCAGCTGGGCCAGGAGGCGCTGCGCGCGCCGCCGGAGTTCGGCGCCAGCGTCGATACCGCCTATATCGAAGGCCTGGGCATGGTGGACGAGCAGATGATCATCATCGTCGACATCGAGCGCCTGATGAACAGCGAAGAGATGGCGCTGACCGACGCGGCGGCCCGGTCCTGACGGCGGCATCCTAAGGGAGAAGCAAACATGAGCGACATGAAGCTGAAGCATCAGCTGGCCCTTGGCTTCGGGCTGCTGCTGGCGGCGCTAGCGGCGGCTTTGTTCCTGGCGCAGGCGCAATTGCGCGGCCAGCAGGCGCGCGACGACGATGCCGCCGCCGGCCGGCTGATCCAGGCCGGGCAATTGGCGCTGGCGGGGCGGGCGCAGGATGCCGGCGCCCAATTGGTTCTGCGCGTGGCCGGCCTGCTGGCCGGCGGCGACGGCGCGCAATGGCGGGCAGAGCAGCCGCGGGTCGACGCCGCGCTGGAGGCGGCGATGACGGGGCTGAGCGCGTTGACGGCCCATGCCGCCGGCGACGGCAAACCGCTGCTGGAGGCCGCGCGCGAGGCCGGACTCGCCGTGCGCGGCCAGATCGCCGACTACCGCCGGCTGGCGGCTGCGGCCCATGGCGACGAGGCGCGGATCTATCTGCGCGCCTCGCTGTGGCCGGCGGCGCAAAAATACCAGGAGGCGGTTGGCCGCTATGCCCGCTTCGAGAGCGAGCAGTCGCTGCGGCTGGCCGCGGCGGAGGCGGGCGCATCGTCCGGCCGCGCCGCGGACGGAGTCGCGGTCGCCGGCGCGGCGCTGGCGGCGCTGGCCGTCGCGCTGTACTGGCTGTTGGCGCGGGCGCTGGAGAGGCAGTTGGGCGGCGATCCGCGGGTACTGGCGATGGTGCTGCGCGAATTGGCCGGCGGCGAGGTGCGCACGGCGTTCAATGTGCGCGACGGCGACGACAGCAGTCCGTTCGCCTTTCTGCGCGCCGCGGTGTCGCGCTCGCTGGAGAACATGCGGCTGCGCAGCGCGCTGGATGTGTGCACCACCAATGTGATGATCGCCGACGGCGAGCATCAGGTGGTGTACGCCAACCGGGCGGCGCTGGACATGTTCCAGCAGGCGGAGGCGGACATCCGGCAGGAGCTGCCGCAGTTTTCCGCCCGGGCGATCCTGGGCTGCAGCATAGACAGCTTCCACCGCAATCCCTCGTTCCAGCGCGGCTTGCTGCAGGATTTGCGAGGCACCCATCGCGGCACCATCAAGGTGGGCGGACGCACCTTCCATCTGGTGTTGACGCCTATCCTGGATGGACAGAACCGCAAGCTGGGCGCGGTGGTGGAGTGGGTGGACGCCACGCGCGAGCTGGAGCGGAAGGCGGAAGAGGATGCGCGCCTGGCCGCCGACCGCCTGGCGGCGGCGGAGAACGCCCGCATCCGCAGCGCGCTGGACGTCTGCACCACCAACGTGATGATCGCCGACGCGGAGCATAAGATCATCTATGCCAACGGTTCGGCGCTGGCGATGTTCCGCAACGCGGAGCCGGACATCCGCAAGGATATTCCCAGCTTTTCGGCCAGCCGGCTGCTGGGCTCCAGCATCGACGAATTCCACAAGAATCCCGGCTACCAGCGCGGCTTGCTGGCGCAGGCGCGGGACACGCACCGCTCGTCCATCGCGGTGGGCGGGCGCACCTTCGGCCTGATCCTGTCCCCGGTGGTTGGCGCCAATGGCGAACGGCTGGGTTCGGTGGTGGAATGGCAGGACAACACCGAGATGCTGCGGCTGCAGCAGGAGGCGCAGCAACGGATGGACCAGGAGCGCGCGCAGGCCGCCGAAAACGCCCGCATCCGCAACGCGCTGGACAATTGCACCACCAATGTGATGATCGCCGACAACGAGCGCCGCATCATCTACATGAACCACAGCGTCACCGACATGCTGCGCAGCGTGGAGGCCGATCTGCGCAAGGCGCTGCCCCATTTCGACGTGCGCCGGCTGTTGGGCACCAGCATAGACGAGTTCCACAAGAATCCCGCCCACCAGCGCGAGCTGCTGGCCAATATGCGCGCCACTTACCGCGCCGAGATCGTCGTCGCCGGCCGCACGTTTTCGCTGGTGTCCAATCCGGTGTTCGGCGCCGACGGCGCGCGGCTGGGTTCGGTGGTGGAGTGGAAGGACCGCACCGCTGAAGTGGAGATCGAGCGCGAGGTGGCCGGCATCGTCAGCGCCGCTTCCGCCGGCGAGTTCGGCAAACGCATCGATGTGGAGGGCAAGCAGGGCTTTTTCCGCCTGTTGAGCGAAGGCGTCAATCAGCTGATGGGAGTGACCAGCCAGGGACTGGCCGATATCGCCGGCGTGCTGGGCGCGCTGGCCGGCGGCGACCTCACCCGCAGCATATCGGCCGACTACCAGGGCCTGTTCGGCCAGCTGAAGGCCGACAGCAACGCCACCGTCGACAAGCTGAAGGAGATCGTCGCCAATATCAAGGACTCCACCGACACGATCAACACCGCGGCGCGGGAGATCGCCGCCGGCAACGCCAACCTGTCCAGCCGCACCGAGCAGCAGGCGGCCAGCCTGGAGGAAACCGCGTCCAGCATGGAGGAGATCACCAGCACGGTGCGGCAGAACGCCGAAAACGCCAGAAAGGCCAATTCGCTGGCGATAGGCGCGTCCGACATCGCGGCGCGGGGCGGCAAGGTGGTGGGCGACGTGGTGTCGACGATGAACGAGATCAACGACAGCGCCAAGAAGATAGTCGACATCATCAGCGTGATCGACGGCATCGCCTTCCAGACCAATATCCTGGCCCTGAACGCGGCGGTGGAGGCGGCGCGCGCGGGCGAGCAGGGCCGGGGCTTCGCGGTGGTGGCCAGCGAGGTGCGCAGCCTGGCGCAGCGCTCGGCGGCGGCGGCCAAGGAAATCAAGTTGCTGATCGGCGACTCGGTGGACAAGGTGGAGTCCGGCAGCCGGCTGGTGGACGAGGCGGGGCGGACCATGGACGAGATCGTGGTGTCCATCCGCCGGGTGGCCGACATCATGAGCGATATCTCGGCGGCCTCGGCCGAGCAAAGTTCGGGCATCGAGCAGGTCAACCTGGCGGTCACCCAGATGGACGAAAACACCCAGAAGAACGCCGCGCTGGTGGAGCAGGCGGCCGCGGCGGCGGAGTCGCTGGAAGAGCAGGCGCGCTATTTGTCCGGCGCGGTGGCGGTGTTTCGGCTGGATGAATCGGGGCGAAGCGGCCAGCCGCCGCAGGCGAGGCCGCTCGCCAGCCGGCAGCCGGCGGCGTGGACATTCGCCGCCAAGGGACGGGGTCCGGCGCGGGCGCTGGAGCCTATCCGTCCGCCGCGGGACGCGGACGACGGGACATGGGAGGAGTTTTGAGCGGCGGCATCCGCGGCAGGCCCGGCGGCGCGCTGGCTAAGGCGCGGGCGGGGACGGCATGATGGACGAGACCGAGCTGAAATTCACCGGCAGCGATTTCCGGCGGGCGCGGGACATGCTCTACCAAAAGGCCGGCATCGCGCTGCACGACTCCAAAAAACACATGGTCTACGCGCGCCTGGCGAGGCGGGTGCGCTCGCGCGGACTGCGCAGTTTCGGCGAATACCTGGACCTGCTGCAGCAAGACCAGGAGGAGGGCGAGTGGCAGGGCTTCATCAATGCGCTGACCACCAACCTCACGTCCTTCTTTCGCGAGCCGCATCATTTCGAGATGCTGCGCGAGCATGTCCGCCGACGCCGGCCGGCGGGAGAGACGTTTCGGGTGTGGAGCGCGGCCTCCTCCACCGGAGAGGAGCCGTATTCGATAGCCATCACCTTGCTGGAGTCGTGGCGCGAGTCCGGCGGCGGCGCTTTCGAGCTGCTGGCGTCGGATATCGACACCCAGGCGCTGGCGCAGGCGGCGCGCGGCGTTTATCCGCTGGAGCGCGTCGTCCAGCTTGCGCCGCATCTGCTGAAACGCTATTTCGACAAAGGGGCGGGAGCCAATGAGGGCATGGCCAGGCTCAAGCGGCAGGCGCGGGAGGCCGCGCTGTTTTTCCAGTTCAACCTGGCGGCGTCGACATGGCCCGATATCGGGCGTTTCGACGTGATTTTCTGCCGCAATGTGCTGATCTACTTCGACAAGGCCACCCAGGCGGACATCCTGTCGCGGATGGCGCCGTGCCTGAAGCCGGATGGCCTGCTGTTCCTGGGGCACTCGGAAAACATCTCGCATCTGACCGAGGCCTTCGCCGGCTGCGGCAGGACGGCCTATCGGCTGGCGCGCCCGGACGGCGGCTAGGAGGCGGGCATGGCGGTCATCCGGAGCAAGATCAGGGTGGTGGTGGTCGACGATTCGGCGCTGATCCGCAGCCTGCTCACCGCCATCATCAACGGGGCGCCGGACATGGAGGTGGTGGCGACCGCCTCCGACCCCATCCTCGCCCGCGAGCGGATACGGGAAACCAGCCCGGACGTGGTGACGCTGGATGTGGAAATGCCGCGCATGGACGGGCTGGAGTTCTTGCGCCGGCTGATGCGGCTGCGGCCGACGCCGGTATTGATGATCTCGTCGCTGACGGCGGCAGGCTCCGAAACCGCGCTGGCGGCGCTGGAGCTGGGCGCGGTGGATTTCGTGCACAAGCCGGCAGAGGATGTCGCGCGCAGAATGCCGGACTATGCGGAGGAAATCCGCGCCAAGCTGAGGATGGCGGCGGCCGCGCGTCTGCGCCAGCCGATGCGTTTCCCGCCGGTTCCGGTTGGCATGCTGGCTGGCCCGGACGCCGGGCGCGCGCTGATTTTCGTCGGCGCCTCGACCGGCGGCACCGAGGCGATCAAGGAGTTTTTGCTGGGCATGCCGGCCAATTGTCCGCCCATCCTGATCGTCCAGCACATGCCGGAACATTTCACTTTCACCTTCGCCGCCCGCCTGGACCGGTTGTGCGCGATGCGGGTGACAGAGGCCAGGGATGGCGAGCCGGCGCAAATCGGCGCGGCTTACATCGCGCCGGGCCACTCGCACATGCGGGTGAGGCCGGGCGGGCCGACCGGCTATCAGATCGCGCTGGACCAAGGCGAACCGGTCAACCGCCATCGCCCGGCGGTGGACGCGCTGTTCGATTCCGCCGCGCGGCATCTGCGCGGCAACGCCATCGGCGTGCTGCTCACAGGGATGGGGCGGGACGGCGCCGCCGGCCTGTTGCGGATGCGCCAGGCCGGCGCCGTCACTTTCGGCCAGGACGAGGCCAGCTGCGTGGTGTACGGCATGCCGAAGGAAGCGGTCAAGGCGGGGGCGGTGATGCACGTCTGCCCGCTGGCTTCGCTGGCGTTCCGGGTTGTCGAGTGTCTGCAACTGCATGGCGAAAGGTAGATGACATGAACTTCCCCGGCGCGATGGATGGCAACCGCTATTACGACAAGCATTTCCAGACGATGGCGGTGAAGGTGTTCCCCGGCGAATTCCACGCCACCAATCAGCGGCTGATGCTGGTGACGCTATTGGGCTCCTGCGTGGCGGTGTGCTTGAGCGATCGCACCGCCGGCGTCTGCGGCATGAACCACTTCCTGCTGCCGGAAGGCTCGCTGGATCTGGGCGCCGGCGCTTCCGCGGCGCGCTTCGGCGTCAACGCGATGGAGTTGCTGATCACCGACATGCAGAAGCTGGGGGCGATGCGGCACCGGCTGGAGGCTAAGATCTTCGGCGCGGCCAATGTGCTGGACGGCATGACCGTGGTGAACGTCGGCGAGCGCAACAGCCAGTTCATCCGCAGCTACCTCGCCAACGAGCAGATTCCGGTGCTGGCCGAAGACTTGCTGGGCGAGTGCGCGCGCAAGGTGTATTTCTTCACCGAAACCGGCAGGGTGCTGATCAAGAAGCTGAAGCGCAGCGGCGTGGCGGTCAAGGCCGAGCAGCCCTACCGCGGCCGCATCCTGGAACAGGGCGAAGGCGCCAAGACCGGCGACATCGATCTGTTCCTGTGACAGGCGGAGCGTTCAGCGTTCCAGGTATTGCAGCTTGTCCTTCACCTCGGCCCAGTCGGCATGGTCGGGCAGCGGATCGATCTTTTCGGTGATCACCGGCCAGTTCTTGGCCAATTCCGCGTTGAGGGCCAGGAAGTTTTCCTGGCCCTTGGGCAAGTCGTCCTCGGCATAAATGGCGCTAATCGGGCACTCCGCCACGCACAGAGAGCAGTCTATGCATTCTTCCGGGTCGATGGCCAGGAAGTTGGGCCCTTCATGGAAGCAGTCCACCGGGCACACGTCCACGCAGTCGGTGTATTTGCATTTGATACAGGCATCGGTTACAACGTACGTCATTCTGGTGTCCTCATCGAGGCTGAATCGTAGATCGGGATAATGGTATTTTAGCGATAATTCGTCCCCTTGTAGATTTCAGTCCTCCAATTCCGATGTCCAAGTCATCATACCGGGGCCGTTTCGCCCCCAGCCCCACCGGCCTGCTGCATGCCGGCTCCCTCAGCACCGCGGTCGGCAGTTATCTGGAGGCCCGCAGCCGCGGCGGCGAATGGCTGCTCAGAATGGAAGACCTCGACCCGCCGCGGGAAATGCCCGGCGCGGCCGACGACATCCTGCGCACGCTGGAGGCCTTCGGTTTCGAATGGGATGGCGAGGTGGTTTACCAGAGCCGGCGCCACGAGCGCTATCGCGCCGCCCTGCTGCAGTTGGCCGCCAGCGGCCATGCCTACGCCTGCTGCTGCACCCGCAAGGAAATCGCCGCGGCCGCCCGGCGCGGTCTGGACGGCTATGTCTATCCCGGCACCTGCCGCAACGGCTGTCCCGGCGGCAGGGAAGGCCGGGCCTGGCGCTTGCGCGCGCCCGACCGGGATGTGTCGGTGATGGATCGCCTGCAGGGCGAATGCCGGCAGAACCTGGCCGGCGACATCGGCGATTTCGTGCTGCTGCGCGCCGACGGCTTTTGGGCCTACCAGTTGGCGGTGGTGGTGGACGACGCCGAGCAGGGCGTCAATGACATCGTGCGCGGCGCCGACCTCCTGGTGTCGACGCCGCGCCAGCTGCAGGTTTACGACAGCCTGGGCCTGCCGCCGCCCGGCTATTGCCACCTGCCGGTGCTGACCAACGCCGCCGGCGAGAAATTGTCCAAGCAGACGCTGGCGCCGGCGATAAGCGGCGGCGACGCCGCGCGCCAGCTGCGCGCGGCGCTGGGCTGGCTGGGCCATCCGCCGCCGGCCGAGTGCGGCAGGCTGGACGAACTGTGGCGTTGGGCCATCGCCAATTGGTCGCTGAGCCGCGCGCCGCGCGGCCCGCTGATCCTGCCTCATGCATAAGCGTCCGCTTATTCAATTGACATAAGCATCTGTCGCGTAACGGTTTTTTTGTAAAAAAATCGCCAATGCGACATGTTTTTACGTCAAATCTGTGTTTTAATGCGCCCTTTTTTTCCGGCGCGGCGGCTGGCGCCCGCGGCGCGGCGATGCCGAGAGATCGGCCAAGAAGCCCAGGCTGGGCTATCTTGAAGCCTGTGAGGCGAGCCAGCTGATGCCGTTGTTTCCCATTATTCCGCATGTTTGACGCCGGGCCGGCCAGCGCCCGGCGCTGGATGCTTTCGCCCTAGACGGAGAATCAGGTTTGAGCGAAAACAGTTCCATCCAAAAGAAAGGCTCGCTCGGGGTCTGGATGTGCACCGCCCTGGTGGTGGGCAATATGATAGGTTCCGGCGTGTTTCTGCTGCCGGCCTCGCTGGCGCCGTTCGGCGGCATCTCGATGCTGGGCTGGTTGCTGACCTCCGGCGGCGCGATCTGCCTGGCGCTGGTGTTCGCGCGCCTGTCGGCCATCCTGCCGCGCGAAGGCGGGCCGTATGCCTATATTCATGCCGGCTTCGGCGATTTCGCCGGTTTCTGGATCGCCTGGGGCTACTGGATCGCGCTGTGGGCCGGCAATGCCGCGCTGGCGGTGGCGGCCACCAGCTATATGCAGGTGTTTTTCCCCATCCTCGGCCATAACGAGCCGCTGGCCGGCGCTTTCGCCATCAGCCTGATCTGGATCGTCACCTGGATCAACAGCCGCGGAGCGCGCAGCTCCGGCATGGTGGCGGTGGTCACCACGCTGTTGAAGCTGCTGCCGCTGGCCGCGGTGACGTTCATCGGCTTTTTCCACATGCATCCGGAAAACCTGGCGTTCAATCCGCACGGCAAGCCGCTGCTGTCGTCGCTGTCGGCCACCATGGCGCTGACGCTGTGGGCCTTCTTGGGCCTGGAGTCGGCATCGGTGCCGGCGGGCGATGTCGTGGAGCCGGAAAAGACCATTCCGCGCGCGACGGTGATCGGCACCTTGCTGGCGACCGTGCTCTACATTTTGTCCACCATTTCGCTGATGGGGCTGATGCCGGCCGACACGCTGGCCGCGTCGCAAGCGCCGTTCGCCGACGCCGCGCGGCTGATGTGGGGCGACTGGGGCTATTGGGCGGTGGGCTTCGGCGCGGTGGTGTCCTGCTTCGGCGCGCTCAATGGCTGGAGCCTGATGCAGGCGCATGTGCCGGCCGCCGCCGCCAAGGACAAGCTGTTCCCCAGCCGCTTCGCCCAGCGCAACGCCGCCGGCGTGCCCATCTTCGGCCTGGTGCTGTCCAGCGCGCTGGTCACCATCCTGATGGCGATGAAATACGCCGGCGGCGACAGCGGCGTGAAGATCTTCGAATTCATCATCCTGCTGGCCACCGCCACCACGCTGCTGCCGTACGCTTTCTGCTCGATGGCGCTGATCGCCATCATGCTGATGCGCGGCAAGGCGTTCGCCCCCAAGGACTACGTCGCCCCCGGCTTCTTCGCCGGCATCGGCTTCGTCTATTCGCTGTGGGCATTGTACGGTTCCGGCGCCGATACCGTGATGTGGGGCATGCTGTTGCTGATGCTGGGCCTGCCGGTCTACGTCTGGCAGTTGAAGGAGCGGCACGCGGCGGCTTGAGCCAGCGCCGCCAGAGCCCGAAAGCGCAGCGTCGTCCGCTGCGCTTTTTTCATGGGCGCGCGCGGCGGATGGGCGGCTATGGCTCAGGAAATTTTCATATTCGAATAATAATAAACACAAAAAATTTGCGATATTTTTCTGATAAATACAGAAAAATAAACTGTTTTACTTCGAAATAAACTCGGCTTGCCAAGCCGCCGCGACTGCCACCATAATCGCCGGGTCATACAGGAGAGAGCGGCCCCGCGGCCGCCGCCGAAGGCGCAAGTGCACCCGCAATCGCTCAGGCAAAAGGACTGTATCACGGGGTCGGCGGCTGCCGGCTTGCGCAATCTGGAGAGCGGCGCCTGCGTGGCGTCCACCGAAGGGGCTAACGGCTGATCCAGCCGGAAAATCTCAGGTGCAGGGACAGAGGGGTGTGGTTGACACAGGCTATCCACACTTTTCTCGAAGGAACCGCGCATGACGGCCCCGAAACGTACCCCGCTGTTTGACGCCCACGTCGCCGCCGGCGCGAAAATGGTTGATTTCGCCGGTTGGGAAATGCCCATCCACTACGGCTCCCAGCTGAAAGAGCACGAGATCGTCCGCTCGGACGCCGGCATGTTCGACGTTTCCCACATGACGGTGATCGACATCACCGGCGCCGACGCCAAATCCTGGCTGCAAAAACTGATCGCCAACGATGTCGCCAAGCTCGGTTTCGAGGGCAAGGCGCTGTATTCCGGCATGCTCACCGCCGAAGGCACCGTCGTCGACGATCTGATCGTCTATCTCACTTCCTATGGCTACCGCATGGTGGTCAATGCCGGCACCACCGAAAAAGACCTGGCCTGGATGGAAAGCCAGAAGGCCGGCTTCGACGTGGCGCTGAAGGTGCGCCGCGACCTGGCGATGCTGGCGGTGCAAGGCCCGCAGGCCATTGAAAAAGTCTGCTCGATCAAGCCGGAGCTGGCCGATGCCATCCGCGCGCTGAAAGTGTTCCAGGGCCTGCCGCAGGACGAGTGGTTCTACGCCCGCACCGGCTATACCGGCGAAGACGGCCTGGAAATCATGGTGCCTGCCGATCAGGCCATCGCCTTCTTCCATCAATTGCAAGCCGCCGGCGTCGCCCCCATCGGCCTGGGCGCCCGCGACACGCTGCGCCTGGAAGCCGGCATGAACCTGTACGGCCACGACATGGACGAAACCGTGTCGCCGCTGGAGGCGGGCATGGGCTGGACCATCGCCTGGGAGCCGGCCGAACGCAAGTTCAACGGCCGCGAGGCGCTGGAGGCGCAGAAGGCCGCCGGCGTGAAGATGAAGCAGGTGGGCCTGGTGCTGGAAGGCCGCGGCGTGCTGCGCGAAGGCTTGAAGGTAGTGGTGGAGGGCGTCGGCGAAGGCGTGATCACCAGCGGCACCTTCTCGCCCACGCTGAAGCATTCCATCGCCATCGCCCGCGTGCCGGCCGCCACCGGCGCCACGGCCCAGGTGGACCTGCGCGGCGCGCTGACCGATGTGCGCGTGGTGAAGATGCCCTTCGTGCGCAACGGCAAGAAAGTATTCGAATAATCTGGCTGCAGTGTTGGAACTGCCGCCGCCATTGATCTGATCTTAAGCTGGAGAACTTCAAGATGAGCAATATCCCCGCCGAACTGAAATATGTGGAAAGCCACGAGTGGCTGCGTCTGGAAGCCGACGGTTCCGTGACTGTGGGCATCACCGCGCACGCGCAGGAATTGCTGGGCGACATCGTGTTCGTCGAACTGCCTAAAGTGGGCGCGACCCTGGCCCGCGACGAGCAGGCCGGCGTGGTGGAGTCGGTGAAGGCCGCTTCCGACGTCTACTGTCCGATCGCCGGCGAAATCCTGGCGGTGAACGAAGAGCTGGAAGGCGAGCCGGAACTGGCCAACAGCGAGCCCTACGGCGATGGCTGGTTCTTCAAGATCAAGCCGGCCAACGCCGCCGATCTGGATGGCCTGATGGACGCCGCCGCCTACGCCAAGGAAATCGGCGCCTGATAGCTGAACCCGCCCTGCAGTCGCCAGACGCAGGGCGTTTTTTTTGGCCGCGAAGCCAGCCGCCGCGCACCGGCCGGCGGACGATGAGCCACGCGCTCTCTCCGCCCGCCGGCGATGGCGGGCTTCGCGGCAGCAATGGAAGGTCCTGAACATGTCGCTCTCCGCACTCTTCAATCGCAACGAATTCATCGCCCGCCACATCGGCCCGTCCGACGACGAGCGCGCCGAGATGCTGGCCGCCATCGGCGCGGCCTCCATCGACGCGCTGGTCGGCGAAACCCTGCCGGCCGACATCCGCCTGAACCGCGCGCTGGATCTGCCGGCGCCGCAGCCGGAAGCCGAGGCTCTGGCCGCCCTGAAAGCGGTGGCCGCCAAGAACGTGGTCAACAAATCCTTCATCGGCCTCGGTTACTACCCGGTGAAGACGCCGTCCGTGATCCTGCGCAACGTGCTGGAAAACCCGGGCTGGTACACCGCCTATACCCCGTACCAGGCCGAGATCGCCCAGGGCCGGCTGGAGGCGCTGCTGAACTTCCAGCAGATGGTGATCGACCTGACCGGCCTGGAAATGGCCAACGCCTCGCTGCTGGACGAAGCCACCGCCGCCGCCGAGGCGATGGCGATGGCCGGCCGCGTGTCCAAATCCAAGTCCACGCGCTTCTTCGTCGACAGCCGCGTGCTGCCGCAGACGCTGGACGTGATGAAGACCCGCGCCAAGTACTTCGGCTTCGAGCTGGTGCAGGGCCATCCGGAAGAGGCCGGCAACGGCGATTACTTCGGCGCGCTGTTCCAGTATCCGGGCGAAGCCGGCGATCTGATCGACCTGACCCCGCATATCGCCGCCATCAAGGCCAAGGGCGGCGTCGTCGCCGTCGCCGCCGACGTGATGGCGCTGGTGGCCTTGAAGTCGCCGGGCGAGATGGGCGCCGACATCGCGCTGGGCAATACCCAGCGCTTCGGCGTGCCGATGGGCTTCGGCGGCCCGCATGCCGCCTATTTCGCCTTCAAGGACGAGATGAAGCGCTCGGCGCCGGGCCGCATCATCGGCGTCTCCATCGACGCCAAGGGCAAGACCGCGCTGCGCATGGCGTTGCAGACCCGCGAGCAGCACATCCGCCGCGAGAAGGCCAACTCCAATATCTGCACCAGCCAGGTGCTGCTGGCCAATATCGCCGGCTTGTACGCGGTCTACCACGGCGCCGAGGGCGTCAAGCGCATCGCCGCCCGCATCCACCGCTTGGCCGCCATCTTCGCCCACGCGGTGCAGGCCGCCGGCGGCAAGCTGGTGTTCGACCGCTTCTTCGACACCGTGCAGGTGGACGCGCCCAAGGCCGACGCCATCTACGCCGCCGCGCTGGCGGCCGGCTACAACCTGCGCCGCGTGGGCAAGACCGTGTTGGGCGTGGCCTTCCACGAGGCCGCCACCGAGGCGGATCTGGCCAAGCTGATCGAGCTGTTCACCGGCAAGCAGGCAGATATCGCCGCCTTGGACGCAGCCGCCCAGGATGCGATCCCGGCCGCGCTCAAGCGCGAATCCGCGATCCTGAGCCACCCGGTGTTCAATGTGCACCATAGCGAGCACGAGATGCTGCGCTATATGAAGAAGCTGGAAAACCGCGACCTGGCGATGAATCATTCGATGATCAGCCTGGGCAGCTGCACGATGAAGCTGAACGCCACCAGCGAGATGATTCCGATCACCTGGCCGGAATTCGCCAATATGCACCCGTTCGCGCCGCGCGAGCAGACCGTGGGCTATCTGGAAATGATCGCCGGCCTGGAGAAGCAGCTGCGCGCGATCACCGGTTTCGACATCATCTCGATGCAGCCGAACTCCGGCGCGCAGGGCGAGTACGCCGGCCTGTTGGCGATCAGCCGCTACCACGAGTCGCGCGGCGAAGCCCATCGCAACATCTGCCTGATTCCGCAATCGGCGCACGGCACCAACCCGGCCACCGCGCAGATGATGAATATGCAGGTGGTGGTGGTGAAATGCGACGAGGCCGGCAACGTCGACGTCGCCGACCTGAAGGCCAAGGCAGAACAGCACGCCGCCAACCTGGCCGCGCTGATGATCACCTATCCGTCCACCCACGGCGTGTTCGAGCAGGCCATCAAAGAGATCTGCGAAATCGTCCACGCCCACGGCGGCCAGGTGTACATGGACGGCGCCAACCTCAACGCCCAGGTGGGCCTGACTCGTCCGGCCGACATCGGCGCCGACGTGTCGCATATGAACCTGCACAAGACCTTCTGCATCCCGCACGGCGGCGGCGGCCCGGGCATGGGCCCGATCGGCCTGAAGGCGCACCTGGCGCCGTTCATCGCCAACCACGTGGTGGCGCCGGTGCCGGGCGCGGAGGCAGGCCAAACCGCGGTATCCGCCGCGCCGTTCGGCTCCGCCTCCATCCTGCCGATATCGTATATGTACATCGCGATGATGGGCGCCGAGGGCATGAAGCAGGCAACGGAAAACGCGTTGCTGTCGGCCAACTACCTGGCTACCCGCCTGGGCGAGCACTACCCGGTGCTGTACACCGGCGCCAACGGCCGCGTCGCCCACGAGTGCATCATCGACTTGCGCCCGCTGAAGGCCGCTTCCGGCGTGACCGAAGTGGACGTGGCCAAGCGCCTGATGGACTATGGCTTCCACGCGCCGACCATGAGCTTCCCGGTGCCGGGCACGCTGATGATAGAGCCGACCGAATCGGAGCCGAAGGCCGAGCTGGACCGCTTCATCGCCGCGATGGCCGCCATCCGCGCCGAGATCGACCAGGTGCAGAACGGCGCATGGCCGGCGGACAACAATCCGCTGGTCAACGCGCCGCACAGCAAGGCCGACATCGCGGGCGACTGGAACCGGCCGTACAGCCGCGAGCAGGGCCTGTTCCCGCTGCCTTACGTGCTGGAGAACAAGTTCTGGCCCAGCGTGAACCGCATCGACGATGTCTACGGCGACCGCAATCTGGTCTGCAGCTGCCCGGGCATCGAAAACTACATGTGACCTCGGCGCTGCCGAATCCCTGTCGCCCCGCCAGGCCATGTCTGGCGGGGTTTTTCATGTTCAATGGCAAATTAAGTGTAAATACTTAGAAAGAATAACTAAGTAGTCATACGTTTTTGTACGAACTATCACTCAATGAACAGCACGGAGCGCGCGCTGCGCGCAGTGGATGCTGGGAAATATCGTCGGCATGAGCGGGGTGAGTGAAATGGGAATCGCTAATTTTGACGCTTTCTATCGCAGCAATGGTTCTTTCTATGGCGACCGGCCAGCCTTGTCGCTGATGTATTTTCTGGACAAATTCGATGTGCGGGGCGGCGGGCAGGGACTGGACTTGGCCTGCGGCCAGGGACGCAACGCCTTCTATCTGGCCAGCCGCGGTTTTTCGATGTACGGCGTGGATGAATCTTCGGAGGCGGTTTCCCGCATGGGCGAGCTGGCCGACCAGCGCCGGCTGTCGGTGTGCGGCAAGGTGGTGAACCTGGCCGACCTGGAGATCGAGCCGCAAAGCTACCGCATCATCGTCGCCTATACCGCGCTGGATCACCTCGACGCCGCCGCCGGCGAACGGCTGGCCCAGTCCATGATGGCGGGGCTGGAGCCCGGCGGCTACTTGTTCGCGGCGGTGTTCATGGTGGATGACCCTGGCTGCAGCGGCAGGGGGGGCGATGTCAGCGAAACCGCCGCCTATGTCCGCCATTACTACCGGCCGGGCGAGTTGCGCGAACAGTTTTCCGCGCTGGCGCCGCTGGCTTACCAGGAGGAGTACGCGCTGGATATCAGCCACGGCCGGCCCCATCATCACAGCATGGCCAGGCTGTTCGCCTGCAAGCAAGCCGCCTGAACGGCAGGCGCGGGATGACGAAAAACAGGGCGAAATCGCCCTGTTTTTCATTGGCGCCCGGCATTGCGGCGACGTGGACCGGTGGTGAGTAAAAAATGGTCAGGTCATGAGACGTGTTTGCTACAATGGCGCCTGTCCGCGATGGCAGTTGCGTGGCGTTTTCCAATGAATAAATAAAAGGTTGCGGCATCTATGCCGATAGGAAGCATGCTCTCCTGGCAGGGAGGGGATCTGGCGTTGCTGGAGGCCCTGGGCCTGCCGCTATGGATTTTCGATATCGATCACAAGCGCGTGTTCTGGGCCAATCAGGCCGCGCTGCGGGTGTGGGGGGCGCGCAGCCTGGCCGAGTTGCAGCAGCGCGACATGTCGCTTGACATGTCGGTTTCGGTGGCGCAACGGCTGGGCCAGTATCAGCAGGACTTCGAGCGGGAAAACGCCAGCTTCGTCGAAAGCTGGACCCTGTATCCCAATGGCCGCCCCTGCGTGCTGAAGGTGGCGTTCCGCGGCATCCGCGCCGACGGGCGGGTGATGATGTTCTGCGAAGCGCAGAACCCGCTGAGCGCCGATCCGGCCAGCTTGCGCAGCGCGGAGGCCTTGATGCACACCTCGGTGCCGATCACGCTGTACGACTCCGCCGGGATGGCGCTGTACCGCAATCCCTCCGCCCGCGCCCAGGTGGCGGATGCCGGCGAGCGCTGGCGCCAGCATTTCCTCCACGACGGCGATTGGCAGGCGCTGCAGCAGGGCGTGGCGGCGGTCGGGGAGGCGCGCCAACTGGCGCGCGTGCATACCCGGCGGGGCGAGCGCTGGCACGAGATCGCCGTGCGCGCTTGCCGCGACGCGGTGTCCGGGCAGGACGCGCTGCTGGTCAGCGAGGTGGACATCACCGATCTCAAGCATGCCGAAGCGCGCGCCAGCTTCCTGGCCAATCACGACGTGCTGACCGGCTTGCCCAACCGCAACGGCATCCGCAGCGATTTTCTGCCCTATCTGCAGCAGGCCCTGCGCAATGGCCGCCAGGCGGCGCTGATGTTCATCGATCTGGACCGCTTCAAAAACGTCAATGATTCACTCGGCCACGCCCGCGGCGACGAGCTGCTGGTGGGCATGACCGCGCGGCTGTCGCGGCTGCTGCGGCATGATGAGAAGGCGGCGCGGCTGGGCGGCGATGAGTTCCTGGTGATGCTGGCGGCGCCGGACGCCGCGGGGCGGGCGGAAGCGCTGGGGCGGGACATCCTGCAGGCGCTTGGCATGCCGATCCGTCTGGGCGGCATGGACATCAGCGTGTCGGCGTCCATCGGCATCAGCGTGTGCCGCGACGGGACGCTGGACCTCGAGCAGATGATGCGCCACGCCGACCTGGCGATGTATGCGGCCAAGGATGCGGGCCGCAACAACCTGATGTTCTTCACGCCGGCGCTGGAGGCGCGCACCCAGGCGCAGCTGGCGCTGGAGAGCGATATCCGCCGCGGCCTGGAGCAGGGCGAGTTCGTCGCCGGCTTTCAGCCGCGGGTGGATGTCGCCAGCGGCAAGGTGGTCGGCGCCGAGGCGCTGGCGCGCTGGAACCATCCGCAACGCGGCCTGCTGAAGCCCGACAGTTTCATCCAGGTGTGCGAGGACAGCGGGCTGATCCTGCAACTGGGACGGCAGATACTGGCCCAGGCGACGCGGCAGCAGCGCTTGTGGCGCGAGATGGGACTGGACTTGATGGTGTCGGTCAATCTGTCGCCGTGCCAGTTCGTCGACCCGGCGCTGCCGGCGATGGTGGCCGCCGTGCTGGCGGACAGCGGCTGCCAGGCGGACAGGCTGGAGCTGGAGATCACCGAGTCGGTGCTGCTGGGCCATGACGATCAGACCATGCGCACCTTGCAGGCGCTGCGGGCGCAGGGGGTGAGCATCGCCGTCGACGATTTCGGCACCGGCTATTCCAATCTGGCCTATTTGCAGCGTTACCCGCTCAGTTCGCTGAAGATAGACCGTTCCTTCATCGCGGATCTGGACAGCACGCCGGCCATCGCCGAATTGATCATCACCATGTGCAGGATGCTGGGGCTGAAAGTGGTGGCGGAAGGGGTGGAGACGCCGAAGCAGCTGGCCTGGCTGCGGCAGCGAGGTTGCCAGGAGTACCAGGGCTATCTGTGCAGCCCGGCGCTGGCGGCTGGCGAGTTCCACAAGCTGTTGTTGTGAGCGGATGCTCTCCTTATATCAATATGTAGATTAAGTCGTTGGTTTTTGCCCCATATTGACTTACCCTAATGCGATTCATGCTGCCGGCATTGCCGGCGGCCGTCAGGAGAACATCATGAAAACCATCAACGCCCTGCTGTTGGCGGCGTGGCTGCCGGCCCTGGCCGTCGCCGCCAAGCCGCTCACCGTTTGCACCGACGCCAATCCGGAAGGCTTCGACGTGGTGCAATACAACTCGCTGGTCACCACCAACGCCTCCGCCGATGTGCTGATGAATCGCTTGGTGGAGTACGACGCCGCCAGCGGCAAGCTCAAGCCCGGCCTGGCGCGCAGCTGGGAAGCGGGAGCGGATGGCCTGAGCTATACCTTCCACTTGCGTCCCGGCGTGAGCTTTCACTCCACGGAATACTTCAAGCCCAGCCGCGCTTTCAACGCCGACGACGTGGCATTCACTTTCGAGCGGATGCTGAATCCGGACAATCCCTGGTACAAGACCGCGCCGACGGGCTATCCGCATGCGCAGGCGATGCAGTTTCCCAAGCTGATCAAGGCGGTGCGCAAGCTGGACGCGCAGACGGTGCGTTTCGAGCTCAACTACCCGGAAGCCACCTTCCTGTCCAGCCTGACCATGGGTTTCGCCTCGATCTACTCCGCCGAATACGCCGGCCAGCTGCTGGCCGCCGGCAAAACGGCCGATCTCAACAGCAAGCCGGTCGGCACCGGGCCTTTCGTCTTCAAGAGCTTCGCCAAGGACGCGCAGGTGCGCTACCTGCCGAATCCGGCCTATTTCGGCGGCAAGCCCAAGGTGTCGGCGTTGATCTACGCCATCACGCCCGATTCCGCGGTCCGTTTGCAGAAGCTGCGCGCCGGCGAGTGTCAGATCGCGCTGTCGCCGAAGCCGCAGGACGTGCAGGCGGCGCAGGGCGATGGCAAGCTGCGGGTATGGCAGGCGCCTGCCTTCATGACCGCCTTCGTCGCGTTCAACAGCCAGAAAAAGCCGCTGAACAGCCCATTGGTGCGGCAGGCGATCAATCTGGCTTTCGACAAGGCCAGTTATCTGAAGGCGGTGTTCGGCAATACCGCCGTCGCCGCCAACCTGGTGTATCCGCCCAACACCTGGAGCTACGACAAGGCCATCAAGCCTTATCCGTACGATCCGGCGCAGGCCAGGAAGCTGCTGGCCCAGGCCGGCTACCCCAATGGCTTCGATGTCGGCATCTGGGTGCGTCCGGGCGGCAGCACCCTGAACCCCAATCCCAAGGCCGGCGCCGAGATGCTGCAGGCCGATCTGGCGAAAGTGGGCATCCGGCTGCAGATCAAGGTGCTGGAGTGGGGCGAGCTGATCAAGCGCGGCAAGGCCGGCGAGCACGAAATGCTGTTCATGGGCTGGGCTGGCGACAACGGCGATCCGGACAACTTCCTCACGCCCCAGTTTTCCTGCTCCGCGGTGCAGTCGGGCACCAATTTCGCCCGCTATTGCGATCTCCGGCTCGACAAGCTGATAGCCGACGGCAAGAAAACCAGCGACTTCAAGGCCAGAGCCAAGCTGTATCAGGCGGCGCAAAAGATCATCCACGAGCAGGCCTTGTGGCTGCCGCTGGCGCATCCCACCGCCTTCAGCCTGGCGCGCAAGGATGTCGGCGGCTATGCGGCCAACCCCTATGGGCGAGTCGATTTCTCCGCGGTCAGCCTGAAGTGACGACGCTGGCGGAAGCAGTCCATCAGCAATTAATGAAATAGAGCAGGTTCTATCTTTTATCGCGCATTTGCGCCGCCGCAAGGCGGGCGCGCGCAGGGCGGCGGACAATGCGCACCTCCGCCCCGCGCGGGGCGCCTGGGCAAGGGCCGGCCAGGACTGCCGCTGCGGCGCTGCCGCCTGGTGTTTGGGCCAGTTCCGGTTAACGAAGCAAGTTGCATATTCCACTGCGGGTTTTGGTAGTATTGCTGTAGTGGCCGGTTGCGATGTGGCCACCAGGGGAGAGAGGAGCGCCGTGCTGTTGGCGTGTCTTGCTTGTTATTAGAATGTGCCCACCCTCGCTTGCGTACGTCGTTTCGCGTATTATCTGGCCGGGCTTGGGACGATAAATGATAAAACAATAGATGCAAACCAGACGAACACAGCAAAGCCGCAGGGAGTCCACCATAGGCAAACTGGTGGAGGCGGCGATCGAATGCCTGATGGAGTGCGGCTACCACGGCACCAGCGTGCAGTTGATCTGCAACCGCGCCGGGGTGTCGCAGGGCGCGCTGTTCCGCCATTTCGCCACCAAGAACGAATTGATGCAGCCGGTGGGGCGCAAGGTGGTCGACGATATCTTCGAGGCTGGCTTGGCCCTGGCCGGCAAGCTGCCGCCCGGCATGCCGGAAGAAGAGCGCATCGTGGCGCTGATGAAGGCGCTGGTGATGGCGCCGCGCCATATCGTGCTGCTGGAGCTGCTGATGGCGGCGCGCACCACGCCGGATCTGCGCGAAATCTTCCTCGGCAACGCCAGCATCTACTTCCGCGACCGTTTCGTCGCGATGATGGCCTCGCTATTCCCGCGCTACGCCATTTCCACCGGCTTTTTCGCCACCTTGCTCACCATGATGACCACCATGCACGGCATGGCGCTGTACCGCACGCTGTCCGAGCATCCGGACGGCGACAAGATGCGGGAACAGTGGCTGCAAAACGCGCTGCGCAGCGAACTGGAGCGTATCAGGCTGGAGGGTGCGGATAGCCGCAACCCGGTGTATCAGCTGCCGTTCTGAGCCGTTTCCTGATTTTCCACCACCCCGTCGCTTGCGGCGGGGTGTTTGTTTTTGCGCGGCGCTTGCGGGACTGGGCGGCTCGCGAATCGAAAATGGCGTCAGTGATTAGCTTCGGAACGGCAATGGGATGGCCGGCCGATTGAGCTGACGCTGGCGGATGCCATTTGTGTGAAAGCCGGGATGCGGCTTGTCGATGCTGTTGCCGTTGGCTGGTCCGGTCCGGCGGCAATGCTTGAGCTAGCTGTTTTCGCCAAGCCGGCAGCGAATGGACGTAAAAAAGCCCGCCGAAGCGGGCTTTTTCATTCTGTTCACAGGTTCTTGCGTCGAACCGGTTAATTAGAATGCGTGAACCATGTTCAGGCCGAAAGCCTTGTCTTTGGCGGCGCCTTTGAACTTCAGCTCGCCGTATTGCGCGCCGAAGGTGGTGCGCTTGGAGATGGCGTAGTCAGCACCCAGAACGAACTGGTCGTAGCCGGTGTTGCTTTGGGTTTGGCTGTCCAGCTTGACGTTGTCACCCTTGGCGTAGGTGAATTTCGGGGTGATGGCGCCGAAGGTGTAGCCAGCAGTCAGAGCGTACTCTTGAGTCTTGGCTTTTTGGGTGCCGGCGGTCGCTACGATGTTGTTCCAAACAACGCTGGAGTCACCCTTGGATTGCTTGTAGCCCAGGCCTACGAACAGGTTGTTGGCGTTGTAGCCAACTTCCAGTTGATGCTTGTCGTTGGAGACTGCCACTTTGGATTCGTGGGTGTAGCTGTACTTGCCGAAGAAGCCGCTGTTCTCGTAGCCCAGGCCCAGAACGGTGGTTTCGCGATCGGTGGTGGGAGCAGTCTTGTTTTCCTTCACGCCGTATTGCAGAGCGGCGGTCAGGCCCGGAACCACGGCCGGCAGGTCGTAGCGTACGGAGTTCTTCAGGCGGGTGTTGTCGCGGGTGAAGGTTCCCAGACCCAGGGTGTTGGTGTTGTATTCCCAAGTGTCGACAGTGCCCATGTCGCTGTCGCCGAAGTTGGAAATGTTACCCAGACGCAGGGTACCCAGATTGCTCTGCAGGCCTACGAAGGAGTTGCGGTTGGCGAAGGTGCCGGAGCTGCTCTTGGAGTAAGCGCCGCCGTTGGCATCGCCATTGCTACCACCATCAATCGCGAAACCAGTTTCAACTTGCCAGATAGCCTTCAGGCCGCTGCCCAGATCTTCAGCACCCTTGAAGCCGATGCGGGAACCCAGATCGTCGATATTGGTTTTTTTGGTGGTGCCGTTGTCGTTGTACTCAACGCCGCCTTTGATCTTACCGTAGATGGTTACGTCAGCAAACGCTGCAGCCGGCAGGGTAGCTACCAGCAGGGCAATCAGACTTTTTTTCATGGTCAAGTCATCCTTTTTAGGTTTTAGGAATGTGAGCAAATGCTATTGGCTGGGTTGTGAAAATGCAACTATGGCCGGCGGATAGTGTTGTGAGCAAGCAACGACTGTTGCTTTTTCGCTATGTGAATGTTCGATTCTTTGTGTCGTAAGTTGTTGAATAGTCAGGATTGTTACTTTGTATTTGCTCGGCGGATTGTCTTGTTGCAAAAAAACGTCAGTGCGTAGGAACACCTGTTTTTGCGGAATTTCTTGGCGGATTGAGGTGATTTTGGCAAAAAAATAGCCCGCCAATGCGGGCGGGCTGAAAAATCAACGTGACTTGAAGTGAATCCAGGCGGGCGCAGATTGCATCTGCTTGAATTCGCTTGTGATCATACTAAAAGAAAGCATCAGCTATGTAAATGGTGCAAATGTTCAAATTATGTTGCTGATATGTGTGAAATGTTCGTGCAAGATATTGGTTTTAAACAGTAATATTATTTTTACTTTTGTTTTTCGTAGTTTTATCCATATGGCGATGTGAGGCTTTTTGGCCACGGGTTTCCATGCGGATGGGCGCGCTCATATCAGGCAAGAGCGGCGGTGATCGGGCGCGCGAGGGGTGTATGGCCTACAATCCGGGCGATGTTGGATCGAGCGGGCGGGGCTTGGCTCGGGAAAGGTATATATAAGGATGCGGACGCTGACGGTGATCGGCCCCGGACGGTTGGGCAGCAGCCTGGCGCGCTTGGCGCGGCTGTCTGGGCAGTTTGAGGTGGTGGATGTGATGGCCAGGCGGATGCCGCCGTTGTTGCGGGCTTGCGAATTCATCGGCGCGGGGCGGGCGGTGAGCGATATGCATCAGCTGGCGGCGGTGGATCTGTACTTGCTGGCGGTGCCGGACGCGGCCATCGCATTCTGCGCCAGGGCGTTGGCCGCCGCTGGGGTGGTGCCGGCCGGGAGCGTGGTGTTCCACGCCAGCGGCGCGGGAGAGTCCGCGCTGCTGCGGCCGCTGGCGGAGCGGGGCGCGCATGTCGCCAGTCTGCACCCGGCATTTTCCTTTGCCGATCCGGAGCGGGCGGTGGCGGGGTTTGCCGGAACTTTGTGCGCGCTGGAGGGCGATGAAGAGGCCTGCTCGCGCCTGGAGGGTTTCGCCGCGGCGCTGGGAGGCAGGCCGTTCCGGCTGGCGCCGGGCGGCAAGGCGGCTTACCACGCCGGCTTGTCGGTGGCGTCCAATTTTCTGGTGGCGATGCTGGAAATGGCGGAAGGCCTGACCCGCCAGGCTGGCGTGCCGGATGGGCTGGCGGCGGATTTGCTGGGCGGGCTGATGCGGCAAACGCTGGAGAACGCGCTGCAGCTGGGACCGCATGCGGCGTTGACCGGCCCCATCGTGCGCGGCGACGTCGGCACGGTGGAGCGGCATCTATCGGTGCTGGCGGATGCGGAGCTGGCGTCCGCCTACCGGGCGCTGGGCCGGCAGGCGGTGGCGCTGGCCGGCGACAGGCTGCCGGCGCAGGCGCGCCAGCAGTTGATGGCGCTGCTTCATTGAGGGCTACTGCGGCGCGGCGATGCGGAATACCTGGCGCAGGTAGGCGAGGAAGGTTTCGTCGCTGCACATGGTCTTGCCGGGGCTGTCGGACAGCTTGGCCACCGGCTGGCCATTGCAGCTGACCAGCTTCAGCACGATCTGCAGCGGCTCCAGGCCCATATCATTGGTGAAGTGGGTGCCGATGCCGAAGCTCACCTGGATGTGCGGGCTGAAGTGGCGGTGCAGCTGCAGCGCGCTATCCACCGACAGGCCGTCGCTGAAGGTCAGCATCTTGCTGGCCGGGTCGATGCGCAGCTTGCGGTAGTGGGCGATGGCTTTCTCGCCCCAGATGTAGGGGTCGCCGCTGTCGTGGCGCAGGCCGTCGAACAGCTTGGCGAAGTAAAGGTCGAAGTCCGCCAGGAAGGCGTCCATTCCCACCACGTCGGTCAGCGCGATGCCGAGGTCGCCGCGGTATTCCTGCACCCAGGATTCCAGCGCCGCCTTCTGGAAGTCGCGCAGCCGCACGCCCAGCGCCTGGAAGGCCTGGAAGAACTCGTGCGCCATGGTGCCGATCGGCGTGATGCCCAGCTTGCGCGCCAGATGGACATTGCTGGTGCCGCGGAAGATTTCCGGCAGCGCGGCGTTCAGCCTTTCCACCACGTGTTGCTGCCAGTCGCGGCTGAAGCGGCGGCGGGTGCCGAAATCGGCGATCAGCAGCGGGAAGCGCTGTTCCGCCGCCTCCTCGCGCTGGAAGCGCTCCAGTTCCGCCAGCTTGGCCTCCAGCCGGCGGCGGCCTTCTTCGCGCACTTTCTGGTTGTCCAGCGGGCGGAAATACAGCTCGTTGACGATGGCCAGCACGAAGATCTCGAAGAACATCGCCTGCACCATCGGCCCCTTGATGCGGATGGCCAACTGCTCGCCTTCCTCCGCCACTTCGATGAAGCGGCGCTGCAGATGGAACAGCTCCAGATAATCGACGAAGTCGCTCTTGATGAAGCGCAGACCGCGCAGATAGTCCAGTTCATCCTGGCTGAAGCGCAGCTGGCACAGGTGGTCGAGCTGGGTTTCCAATTGCTGTTTCAGCTGGGTCAGCGGCGTGTCCGGATGGTTGCGGCACTTGAATTCGTATTCGCCGTGCGCGGCCGGGAACTGGTGCAGCACCACTTGCAGCATGGTGAACTTGTAAAGATCGGTATCCAGCAGCGACTGGATGATGGGCGTGTTCTTGGGCATGGCGCTTCTCAGGCGGCGTGGATCACGAAGATGGCCGGCCGCTTGTGCAGATCGGGCGGGTTTTGCGGCCAATCCTGCACCCGATGGCTGACGATGGTCTGCGTCGGCAGGGTCAGGTCGCAGGCTACCGCGAGCCGGGTGGAGGGCGCCAGCGTCTCGCGCAGTTGCTGCAGTAGCGCGTTGTTGCGGTAAGGCGTTTCGATGAACAGCTGGGTTTCGTTGCGCTGCCGCGAGCGCTGCTCCAGTTCTTTCACCAATTTGGCCTTTTCCGCCGCATCCACCGGTAGGTAGCCGTGGAAGGCGAAGCATTGGCCGTTGGCGCCGCTGGCCATCAGCGCTAGCAGGATGGACGAGGGGCCGATCAGCGGCTCGACGCGGATGCCGTGCCGATGCGCCAGCGCCACCAGCTGCGCGCCGGGGTCGGCCACCGCCGGGCAGCCGGCTTCGGAGATCAGGCCGACGTCGTGGCCGGCTTGCAGCGGCGCCAGCAGCGCGGCGACATCCGCTTCCTTGGTGTGTTCGTTCAGCGTGCTCATGGCCAGCTCGCGGATCGGCGCGGTTACGCCCAATGCTTTTAGATGCTTGCGCGCGGTTTTTTCCGCCTCGACCACGAAGTGGGTGATGTGGATCACCTTGGCGCGCTCGCCTTCCGGCAGCCAGGCGACGTTTTCGTCGCCGAGCGGCGCGGGGATCAAAAACAAGGTGCCGCTCATTTCAGCACCTCCACGCCTTCGTTCGCCAGCATGCTGATCAGTTGGAACAGCGGCACGCCGATCAGCGCGTTGGGGTCGTCGGATTCCACTTTTTCCAGCAGCGCGCCGCCCAGGCCTTCGCTCTTGGCGCTGCCGGCGCAATGGAGCGCGTCCGGTTCGCGGGTCAGATAGTTGCGGATCTGCGCCTCGGTCAGCTGGCGCAGCGTCACGCGGGTGATGCCCACGCACTCCTGCAGCCGGCCGCTGTGGCTGTTGTGCAACGCCAGCGCGGAGTGGAACACCACGGTGCGGCCGCTCATCCACTTGAGCATCTCCACGCCGTTTTCAAAGCTGCCGGGCTTGCCGATCTGCTTGCCGTCCAGCAAGGCGACCTGGTCGGAGCCGATGATCAGGGCGTCGCGGTGCTTGCCCGCCAGCGATTGCGCCTTGGTGCGAGCCAGCCGCACGGCGGTTTCGAGCGCGGTTTCGCCGGCCAGCGGCGTTTCGTCGCAGATTGGCGCCTCGGCGCTGAATGGCAGGCCGAGGCGGGCGATGATCTCTTGGCGATAGCGCGAAGTGGAGGCCAGTACGATTTGCATGGGTTCGGGGTCGGGTTGCGGCAAGGCCGGGCGCCGGGGCGGGCGCTTCCGTCCTTGCCTTGTTTCTTTTGACAAATCAGGGGAGTGGATTGTAACATGCGAGGTTTATGTCTAAACCGATTTTGATCGACCCGCTCAAGTTCGCCCGGGAAGGGCGTTCGCAGTCCGGCCTGGTGCCGGTTTGCGAACTCGACGAGCGTGTGCACAGCGACCTGTCCGACACCTCCGGCGAGGTGTCGTATCAGCTCACGGGCTTTCGTGACGAGCTGCAGCGCTTCGCGCTGCGCATCCAGCTGGATGCCAAGCTGCAAGTCACTTGCCAGCGCTGCCTGGACGGCATGCCGTTCAGCTTGGCCACCGATTCGGTGATCACGCTGTTTGCCAGCCAGGAAAAGCTGGATGAAGCCTGCGAGCAGGACGAGGAGCTGGACGCCATTCTCGCCGAGCCCGAACTGAACGCGATTGCGCTGATCGAAGACGAAATCATAATGGGCTTGCCGCATTCGCCCAAACACGACGAATGCAGCAGGGATACTCTCTCGCTCGCCAAGGCTGACAAGCCCAACCCGTTTGCGGTGCTGGCGGCGCTTAAGAGACCCAAGTCCGAGTAACCCGGATTCGCATTAGAATCTACTTGAATTTCTTAGGAGTCGACCATGGCTGTTCAACAGAACAAAAAGTCCCCGTCCAAGCGCGGTATGCATCGTGCCCACGATTTTCTGACCGCTCCGGCACTGGCAGTTGAAGCCAGCACCGGCGAGGCCCACCTGCGTCACCACATCAGCCCGAACGGCTTCTACCGTGGCCGCAAGGTTGTGAAGACCAAGGGCGAGTAATTCGCTCCCGTCTTCTCTTCCTTCCCGAACTTAGGTAGGCACTTTTATACCGCAATCGTTGATGACTATCACCGTCGCGGTTGATGCTATGGGCGGTGACGTTGGCCTCAAGGTTACCGTCCCGGCATCGATCCAATTCCTGCAAGACCACCCCGACACCCATCTGATTCTCGTAGGCGACCAGCCAGCCCTGGAGGCGGAACTGGCCCTGCACGACGGTGCCGTGCGTGAGCGCATCCTGATCCAGCACGCCACCCAGGTGGTGGGCATGGACGAGGCGCCTCAGCTCGCCCTCAAGAATAAAAAAGATTCGTCGATGCGGGTGGCGATCAATCTGGTCAAGGAAGGCAAGGCTCAGGCCGCCGTGTCCGCCGGCAATACCGGCGCGCTGATGGCGACCGCCCGCTTCGTCCTCAAGACCATTCCCGGCATAGACCGTCCCGCCATCGCCAAGCTGCTGCCCAATGTCAAGGGCACATCCTGCGTGCTGGATCTGGGCGCGAACGTCGATTGCACCCCGGAACAACTGTTGCAGTTCGGCATCATGGGGTCCGAACTGATGAGCTGCCTGCAAGGGCGGAGCCATCCCAGCGTCGGGCTGCTGAATATCGGCAGCGAAGACATCAAGGGCAACGACAATATTAAAAAGACTGCCGAACTGCTGCGCCAGTCGGAGCTGAATTTCTACGGCAACGTGGAAGGCGACGACATCTGCAAGGGCACGGTGGATGTGGTAGTCTGCGACGGTTTTACCGGCAATGTGGCGCTCAAGACAGCTGAGGGGCTGGCGCACATGTTCGCCGTCTTCCTGAAGGAAGAGTTCGGCCGCAGCTGGTGGACGCGCTTGTGCGCGCTGGCCGCGCTGCCGGTGCTGGCGCTCTTCAAGAAACGCATCGATCCGCGCCGCTATAATGGAGCCAGCTTGCTGGGCCTGCGCGGCATCGTGGTGAAAAGCCACGGCGGCGCCGATGTCACAGGATTCCGTTACGCGTTGGCGCAGGCATGCGAGGAGGCCGGCTCCGACGTGATTGGTCACATCGCCGAACGGGTTGCAAATCAATTAAACAACCTCAAGCAATCCGAGGCAGAAGCGAACTGACAAACATGGGCTATTCCCGCATTCTCGGCACCGGCAGTTATCTGCCATCCCAGGTGCTCACCAATGCGCAATTGGCCGAACGCGTGGATACCAGCGACGAGTGGATCGTTTCTCGCACTGGCATCCGCGCGCGCCATATTGCCGACGATCAGCACAAGACCAGCGACCTCGCGCTGATGGCCGCCAACGCGGCCATCGAAAACGCTGGCATAGACAAGCACGAGATCGACCTGATCATCGTGGCCACCACCACTCCGGACATGATTTTCCCCAGCACCGCTTGCATCTTGCAGGAAAAACTGGGGCTGCCGGGCATTCCCGCCTTCGATGTGCAGGCGGTGTGCGCCGGCTTCATCTACGCGCTCTCCACGGCCAACGCCTACATCAAGAGCGGCATGGCCAAGAAAGCGCTGGTGATCGGCGCCGAGATCATGTCGCGAGTGCTGGATTGGGACGACCGGCGCACCTGCGTGCTGTTCGGCGACGGCGCCGGCGCGGTGGTGCTGGGCGAGTCCGACGAGCCTGGCATCCTGCACGCCAAGCTGGCCGCCGATGGCCGCTACCAGGGCCTGCTCAACACCCCGGCGCAGATTTCCGGCGGCAAGATCCAGGGCATCCCCTACTTGCACATGGATGGTCCGGCGGTGTTCAAGTTCGCCGTCAAATCCTTGTCCGACATCGCCGTTTCCACCTTGAAGGAAGCCGGCGTGGACAAGGCCGCGGTGGACTGGCTGGTGCCGCACCAGGCCAATCTGCGCATCATCGAATCCACCGCCAAGCATTTGGGCCTGGACATGGCGCGGGTGGTGGTGACGCTGCCAACCCAGGGCAATACCTCGGCCGCGTCGATCCCGCTGGCGCTGGACGTGGCGGTGCGTGATGGCCGCATTCAGCGCGGCCACACCGTGCTGCTGGAAGGCATAGGCGGCGGTTTCGCCTGGGGCGCAGTGCTGCTGACATTTTAAAAGTGACGCAATAATGGTGGTTTTGCCGCCAGATCGCCGATAATGACAGGGTTTCTTGATCGGCGTGCTTGGCAATCACCATCGCTTTGCGTCATTCTTTGCGTCGAATTCTCTGGAGTCGACTATGGCTTTTGCTTTTCTGTTTCCGGGTCAGGGCTCGCAAAGCCTGAAAATGATGGACGGCTTCGCCGACCTGCCCGTGGTGCAACACACTTTCGAAGAAGCGTCCGACACGCTGTCGCTGGACCTGTGGGCGATGCTGCAGGCCGACAGCGCCGATGCGATCAACGCCACCGTCAATACCCAGCCCATCATGCTGGCCGCCGGCTATGCCACTTATCTGGCTTGGCAGGAGCTGAACGGCAAGCAGCCGTCGGTGGTTGCCGGCCATAGCCTGGGCGAATACACCGCCCTGGTGGCGGCGGGCGCGCTGCCGTTCGCCGAGGCGGTGAAGCTGGTCCGTTTGCGCGCCGAGGCGATGCAGGCGGCGGTGCCGGTCGGCGTCGGCGCGATGGCGGCGATCCTCAGCCTGTCCGACGACGACATCCGCGCCGCCTGCGCAGAAGCCGCGCAGGGCGAGGTGGTGGAGGCGGTCAATTTCAATTCGCCGGGCCAGGTGGTGATCGCCGGCCACAAAGCCGCCGTCGAGCGCGCGATGGAGCTGTGCAAGGCGCGCGGCGCCAAGCGCGCGCTGCCGTTGCCGGTTTCGGTGCCGTCCCATTGCGCGCTGATGCGCCCGGCGGCGGACCGTCTGGCCGACGCGCTGCGGGATGTGCATTTGAACGCGCCGGCGATTCCGGTGCTGCACAATGCCGATGTCGCCGGCTACAACGACGCCGAGCAGATCCGCGACGCGCTGACGCGCCAGCTGTACATGCCGGTGCGCTGGACCGAAACCATCCAGAAGCTGGCCGCCGACGGCATTTCGCTGATGGCCGAGTGCGGCCCGGGCAAAGTGCTGGCGGGACTCGCCAAGCGCATCGATGGCGACGTCAAGTGCCTGGCGTTGACCGATCGCGCCGCGCTGGAAGCCGCCCGCGACCAGCTGGCCTGACAGGATGAAAACCGGACAGGCCTGGCCCTGCCCGTGGCGGCCCGTACGAACAAGGGCGGGCGCCGACAACAAGGAGACACATTGATGAGTCTGCAAGGCAAAGTGGCGCTGGTGACCGGCGCCTCGCGCGGCATCGGCGCGGCGATCGCCGACGCGCTGCTCGCCGAGGGCGCGGTGGTGATCGGCACCGCCACCTCGGAATCGGGCGCGGCCGCCATCCACGAACGGCTGTCCGCCAAGGGCGGCGCCGGCCGGGTGCTGAACGTGACCGAAGACGGCGCGGTGGAAGCGCTGATCGAATCGGTGGAAAAGGAATTCGGCGCCGTCGCTGTGCTGGTCAACAACGCCGGCATCACCCGCGACGGCCTGCTGATGCGGATGAAGGATGAGGATTGGGACGCCATCATGGATACCAACCTGAAGTCGGTGTTCAAGGCTTCCAAAGCCGTGATGCGCGGCATGATGAAGGCCCGCTCCGGCCGCATCGTCAATATCGCCTCGGTGGTGGGGGCGATGGGCAATGCCGGCCAGGCCAACTACGCCGCCGCCAAGGCGGGCATCATCGGCTTCACCAAGTCGATGGCGCGCGAGGTCGGCAGTCGCAATATCACCGTCAATTGCGTGGCGCCTGGCTTCATCGATACCGACATGACCCGCGCGCTGCCGGAAGCGCAACGCGAAGCGCTGGTTGGCCAGATTTCGCTGGGCCGCCTGGGCGACGCCAAGGATATTGCCGATGCCGTTGTATTTTTGGCGTCGGACCGTGCGGCCTACATTACGGGCCAAACCTTGCACGTTAACGGGGGTATGCTGATGCCATAATCTGGCCCGGCATGCGCCGGGGCGAGATTTAGGTAGGCTGCTCTAATTTTTTTTTGTAGAATACCGGGGTTTTGCTATCCCGAATCAGAAAGGTCAAGGGTTTATACAAATGGAAAACAACATCGAACAGCGCGTCAAGAAGATCGTTGCCGAACAACTGGGCGTGAACGAAGCCGAAGTGAAGAACGAATCCTCCTTCGTTGACGACCTGGGCGCCGACTCGCTCGACACCGTTGAGCTGGTGATGGCTCTGGAAGAAGAGTTCGAGTGCGAAATTCCGGATGAAGAAGCCGAGAAGATCACCACTGTTCAACACGCTGTTGACTACGTTAACGCGAACCTGAACAAATAATCCCTTTTTTCGGGACCAGGACCTCTGCCCGGTGCTGCTTCGGCTCGCCTGCAGAGGTTCTTTTGCTAGAAGGTTCCCAAACGTGCGTTTGAATTATCATATGATTCAGACGAGCGGCAAGGTTTCATGGGGAGACTGCCCTCCCATCTCTCACGGAGATTCTTCGTGTCCAAACGCAGAGTTGTAGTAACCGGCCTGGGCCATGTGTCCCCGGTCGGCAATGATGTCGCCACCGGCTGGGCCAATCTGGTCGCCGGCAAGAGCGGCATCGCCAAGATCACCCGTTTCGACGCCAGCGACATGGCGTGCCAGATTGCCGGCGAGGTCAAGGATTTCGACATCGCCCAATACATCTCGCCGAAAGAAGCGCGGCGAAACGACCTGTTCATCCATTACGGCATCGCCGCGGCGCTGCAGGCGGTGACGGATGCGGGGCTGGACGACATTCCGGGCTTGGACAAGACCCGGGTCGGCGTCAATATCGGTTCCGGCATCGGCGGCTTGCCGCTGATCGAGGAAACCGGCGTGGCGCTGATGGAAGGCGGCCCGCGCAAGATCGGCCCGTTCTTCATCCCGGGCTCGCTGATCAACCTCATCGCCGGCCAGGTATCCATCCTGAAGGGCTATCAGGGTCCCAGCTACGGCATCGTGTCCGCCTGCACCACCGGCGCGCACTGCATCGGCGACGCCGCTCGCCTGATCCAGTACGGCGACGCCGACATCATGGTGGCTGGCGGCGCCGAAGGCGCGGTATCGCGCCTGGGCATCGGCGGCTTCGCCGCGATGAAGGCGATGTCCACCCGCAACGATGATCCGGCCGCCGCCTCCCGTCCGTGGGACAAGGGCCGCGACGGCTTCGTGATGGGCGAGGGCGCCGGCGTGCTGGTGCTGGAAGAGTACGAGCACGCGGTGAAGCGCGGTGCCAGGATCTACGCCGAGCTGATCGGCTTCGGCATGAGCTCCGACGCGCACCATATCACCGCGCCGAGCGCCGAGGGCCCGGCCCGCGGCGTGGCCAACGCGCTGCGCGACGCCGGCATCAACGCCGACGCGGTGCACTACGTGAATGCGCACGGCACTTCCACGCCGCTGGGCGACGCCAACGAAACCCAGGCGATCAAGATGGCTTTCGGCGACCACGCCAAGAAGCTGGTGGTCAACTCCACCAAGTCGATGACCGGCCACTTGTTGGGCGGCGCCGGCGGCGTGGAGGCGATCTACACCATCCTGGCGATCCACAAGCAGGTATCGCCGCCGACCATCAACTTGGTCGAGCAGGATGTGGAGTCGGGCTGCGATCTGGATTACGTGGCCAACACCGCGCGCGACATGAAGATCGAGGTGGGCATCTCCAACTCCTTCGGTTTCGGCGGCACCAACGGCACCCTGGTGTTCAAACGCGTCTGATCGCCTGCCGGCGATTGACAGAGCGAACCGCTGCGCTACACTCGCAGCGGTTTTCTTTTTTTCCGGCGCCGCGCGCAAGGCTGCCGCCGGAGGTCGCAAATCAGTGCCGGGCCTTGCCGGCCCAGGACTTTGGATGTTCACCCAGAAACTCGACTTCATTCCCGACCTGCTGGCCCTGCATGCCGCGGACCGCGAACACTTTCCCTATCTGATGCAGTCGTCCGGCGACAGCGGCTGGGACCTGCTGCTGATGCAGAGCGAGCGGCGCGTGTTCATGGCAGGCGAGGGGCAGGCCTTCCTCGACGCCCTGCGCGCGTTCCGCCCGCAGCCGGTGTCCAACCCGCATGAGCTGCCCTTTGTCGGCGGCTGGTTCGTCTACCTGGCCTACGACCTGCTATCCGAATTCGAGCCGCATGTGCCGGCCGCCTTGCCGGACAGTTTCCCGCTGGCGGTATGGGCGCGCACGCCGGCGGCGGTGCTGGTGGACCGCGCGAAAAACGAAGCCTGGCTGGTAGGCGAGAGCGCCGAGGACTGGCACGCGCTGGAGCGGCTGGTCGCGCATCAGCCCGATTTTCAGGCGCGGCCGGTGGAACTGGCGGCGTTGGAGGAGGATCCGCCCGAGTGGTATACCGAGGCGGTGGCGCGCCTGAAGCGCTACATCTACGAAGGCGACGTGTTCCAGGTGAACATCTCGCGGGGCTGGCGCGCCGAGCTGGCCGACGGCATCGCCGCGCCCGACCTGTTCGCCGCCCTGCGCCGCGCCAATCCGGCGCCGTTTTCGGCGCTGGCCGACTTCGGCGATGCGCAGATCGTCAGCTCGTCGCCGGAGCGGCTGGTGCGGGTGCGGGATGGCTGGGCGGAAACCCGGCCCATCGCCGGCACCCACCCGCGCTCGAAAGACCCGGCCGAGGACGCCGAATTGAAAAAACGGCTGATCAGCAGCGTCAAGGAGCGCGCCGAGCACGTGATGCTGATCGACCTGGAGCGCAACGACCTGGGCCGCATCAGCCGGCCGGGCACGGTAGAGGTGAACGAACTGATGGCGGTGGCCAGCTACGCTTACGTGCACCATATCGAATCCAACGTCCGCGGCAAGCTGCGCGACGAGGTGGCGCCGGCGGATGTGCTGCGCGCGCTGTTCCCGGGCGGCACCATCACCGGCTGCCCCAAGGTGCGCACCATGCAGATCATCCGCGAGCTGGAAAACAGCGCGCGCCGGGCCTATACCGGCAGCCTCGGCTATCTGAACCGCGACGGCACCATGGACTTCAACATCCTGATCCGCACTTTCATGCAGGAAGGCAATAAGCTTCGCTTCCGCGCCGGCGGCGGCATCGTCGCCGACTCCGACCCCGAGCGCGAGCTGCAGGAAACCCGCCACAAGGCGCGCGGTTTGCTGCGCGCGCTGGGCGTGGAGCAGGCCTGATGGCGATGCTGGTCAACGGCCTGCCGGCCGAGGCAGTGTCGGCGCTGGACCGCGGCCTCGCTTACGGCGACGGCGTGTTCCGCACGCTGCAGCTGCGCGACGGCCGGCCGCGGCTGTGGCGCTGGCAGTACGCGCGGCTGGCCGACGACGCCGCCCGGCTGGCATTGCCGCTGCCGGACGAGCAACTGCTGCTGGATGAGCTGGCGGCGCTGGGGCGCGAGCATCCGCTGGCGGTGGGCAAGATCACGCTGACCCGCGGCGTCGGCGCGCGCGGCTACGCGATGGCGGCGGCGGGCGAGCCCACCCGCATCGTGTCGGCGGCGCCATGGGCCGGCTACCCGGAGGAATACGGCGAGCGGGGCGTGAGCGCGCGCTGGTGCGAACTCAGGCTGTCCTTGCAGCCCCGGCTGGCCGGCGTCAAGCATCTGAACCGGCTGGAGAGCGTGCTGGCGCGTTCGGAATGGAGCGATCCGGCCATTCAGGAAGGCCTGCTGCTCGACCAGGACGGCTGGCTGGCGGAAGGCACCATGAGCAATGTGTACCTGCTGCGCGACGGCGTGATCCACACCCCCTTGCTGGATCGCTGCGGCGTAAACGGCGCGGTGCGGGATTGGTTGACAGAAAATGTTTCAAGTTTCGGACTTGAATTTACAGAATCGAGACTTTGTCCCGCCGATTTGATTGACGCTGACGCGGTGTTTCTCTCCAATAGCCTGATAGGCCTCTGGCCGGTGGCCCGCCTGGGCGACCGCGCCTGGACGCCTTCCCCTTTGCTGCAGACGCTGCGGCAAGCCTTATTACAACAAGCCTGATGCGTTGCGCCGGAGGGACTGCCGGCGCGATGTTCCGCTTGCCGCTTCGGCAGGCTCCCCCTTCTTTCGCCCGCACCGGCCATTCAGGCCGGCGGGATGGTTTTGCCTCGGCATGGCCGCATGGAAGGGCGGCAGGCTGGACAAGCTGACAAGAGGTTGCCTGTGAAGTTGATCCTGAAGTTGCTGGCCGGCATGGCGCTAGGCATCGCGCTGGGCCTGTGCGCGCCCGCGCCGCTGCTGTCGCTGTTGCTGACGTTCAAGGGCCTGTTCGGCCAATTCATCGGTTTCATGATCCCGCTGATCATCGTGTTCTACATCATGAGCGGCATCGCCGCGCTGGAGAGCGGATCGGGCCGGATGCTAGGCTGGACCGTAGGCCTCGCCTACGCGTCCACCGTGCTGTCCGGGGCGCTGGCTTTCGCCGCGGCGTCGACCATCCTGCCGCAATGGGTGGGCGAGGCCGCCGCCGCGCCCGCCGCCGCGGCGCAGGCCGCGCCGTTGTTCAAGCTGGAGATCAAGCCGCTGTTCGACGTGATGACGGCGCTGATGCTGGCCTTCGTATTCGGCCTGGGCATCGCCGCCACCGGCGCGGCGCGGCTGCGCGAGATGGCCGAGCAGGGCAAGGACATCGTCGAGAAGGTGCTGGCCCGCGTGCTGGTGCCGCTGCTGCCGGCCTACATCGCCTGCGTGTTCGCCGAGATGGCCGCCGCCGGCAGCGCGCTGGACACCTTGAAGACCTTCGGCGCGGTGCTGCTGTTGGCGATCGGTCTGCACGCGCTGTGGCTGGCGCTGCTGTACGGCGCCAGCGGCCTGTTGTTGGGGCGCAACCCGTTCGCGTTGCTGCGGGCGATGCTGCCGGCCTATTTCACCGCATTGGGCACCATGTCGTCCGCCGCCACCATCCCGGTGGCGCTGCGTTCGGCCGGCGCCATGAAAGTGTCGGCGCCGGTGGGGAATTTCGTGATGCCGCTGTGCGCCACCATCCACCTGTGCGGCTCCACCATCACCCTGGTCAGCTGCGCCACCGCGGTGATGCTGATGACCGGCGGCCTGGCGGTGCCGGGCTGGGAAGTGATGCTGCCTTTCATCCTGCTGCTGGGGGTGACCATGGTGGCGGCGCCGGGCGCGCCGGGCGGCGGCGTGATGGCGGCGCTGGGCATTCTGTCCAGCGTGCTGGGTTTCCCGGAGGCCAGCCTGGCGTTGATGATCGCGCTGTATCTGGCGCAGGACAGCTTCGGCACCGCCTGTAACGTGGCCGGCGACGGCGTGATCGCGCTGTGGGTGGACCGGCTGGCCGGCCGGGCCGGGCAGGGCTGCGCCGCGGCGGCGCCCCAGCGCGGCTGAAGGTGATTTGCTAAGCAGAACAAGTGATTTTGGCCGGCGGCCATCGTTGCGTATATTGGCTGCCTGGCCGCATGACTTGCCGCTCGGCGCGCAAGGTTTCGGTTTCTCTCGTATCGTGTTTGTTTGACAGGCCGGGCCATGTGCCCGGCCTTTTTCTTGTCCGGCGCGTTTTAAAGCGGCTGGAACCATTCCTGATGCGCGGCCAAGCTCTCCAGCCCGTGCCGGCGGCGCGCAGCCAGCCAGGCGGCGAGGAAGGCGTCGCGGTCGTCAATGTCCGGATACACCTCCATCCAGGTGTCGGCGTCATCGCAGCGGCGCAGCAACTGCCCGGGCCAACCGGCGGCGGCCAGTTCCGCGTGCAGCGCGCGCAACTGTTCCAGCAGCGCGCCGCGATCGGCTCCAACCTTGAAATAGCAATACAGCGTCGGCTTCATCCGCGTCTCCCGGCCATGGGCTGGCCATGGCGGCAAAATCGCTTATGATAGACCTTCGTGCCGTCGTTGGGGCGGCCAGGACAAGGGGAGCGCAGTGCAGCAGCAGATAGACACCCTGGTGGTGGCGGGCGTCGGCCTGATCGGCGGGTCGTTCGCGCTGGCCTTGAAGCGGGCCGGACGGGTGCGACGGGTGATAGGCGTGGGCCGCACGCTGGCCAACCTGGAGCGGGCGCTGGCGCTGGGGGTGGTGGACGAGATCAGCCAGGACATCGCCGCGGCGGCGCCGCGCGCCGACCTGGTGCTGCTGGCGTCGCCGGTGGGGCAGATGGGCGCCTTGATGGCGGCGCTGGCGCCCGGCTTGCGTCCCGGCGCCATCGTCACCGACGGCGGCAGCACCAAGAGCGATGTGGCCGCGCTGTACCGCCGGCACCTGCCCGACCATCTGCCGTGGTGCGTGCCGGCGCATCCTATCGCCGGTTCCGACATGTCGGGCGCGGTGGCGGCCCAGTACGGCTTGTACGAAAACCGCCGCGTGGTGCTGACGCCGCTGGCCGAAACCGCGCCCGAGGCGGCGGAGACGGTAGCGGCGTTGTGGCGCGCCTGCGGCGCGGAGATCCACAGCATGAGCGCCGCCGAGCACGACGCGGTGTTCGCCAGCGTCAGCCATTTGCCGCACTTGCTGGCCTTCGCTTATGTCGACCGGGTGGCGGCCAAGGACAACGCCGAGCGCTGCTTCGATTTCGCCGCCACCGGCTTTCGCGATTTCACCCGCATCGCCGGCAGCCACCCGGAAATGTGGACCGACATCAGCTTGGCCAACCGCGACGCGCTGCTGGCCGAACTGGCCGACTACCGCGCCGGGCTGGAACGTCTGAGCGCCATGCTGGCGGGCGGCGACGCCGCCGGGCTCCAACAGCTTTTCAGCGAGGCGCGCGGCGTGCGCACCCGCTGGCATCAGCAATTCCTGAGGAGGGGCTAGGGTGGACGGCAAGGTAGCCCTGGTGACCGGCGGCACGCGCGGCATCGGCGCGGCGACGACCCGGCTGCTGGTCGCCGCCGGCTGGCGGGTGGCGGCGAACTATCGCGCCGACGAGGCCAGCGCCGCCGCGCTGAAAACGGAACTGGGCGATGCGGTGGAGTTGTTCCGCGCCGACGCGTCGGACGAGCGGGCCATCGTCCGCCTGTTCGACGACGCGTTGTGCCATTACGGCCGGCTGGACGGCCTGGTCAACAACGCCGGCGTCACCGCGCCGATGTGCCGGCTGGAGGATTACAGCGCCGAGCGGGTGGAGCGGGTGTTGCGCGTCAATGTGCTGGGGCCGCTGCTGTGCTGCCGCGAGGCGGTGCGGCGCATGTCGACCCGCCACGGCGGCGATGGCGGCGCCATCGTCAACGTGTCGTCGGCCGCGTCGCGGCTGGGCTCTGCCGGCGAATACATCGATTATGCCGCCAGCAAGGGCGCGATAGACACGCTGACTTTGGGCCTGGCGCGCGAGGTGGCGGAGGAGGGCATCCGCGTCAACGCGGTGCGCCCGGGCTTGATCGAGACCGGCATCCACGCCGCCAGCGGCGAAGCGGGCCGGGTGGCGCGGCTGGCGCCGTCGGTGCCGTTGCGGCGCGGCGGCCGGGCGGAGGAGGTCGCCGAGGCCATCGTCTGGCTGCTGTCCGACGCGGCCTCGTTCTGCACCGGCAGCCTGCTGGACGTGTCCGGCGGCCGCTAGTCTTTGGCCACGCCGGCCAGGAAATGCGCCACCAGCGGCGATGTTTCGTCGCGGCGGGTGGCGATGCCCATCGCCAGGTAGGCGTCGCTGTCCGATAGCGGCACGTAGCGCACTGCCGGAATCTGCACGCATTCCAGCGGCGAGGGCAGGATGGCGATGCCGACGCCGGCCGCCGCCAGGCCGATCTGGGTGATCGCTTCGCCGGCCTCCTGCACCACGTTCAACTCCAGCCCGTTCTGTCGCGCCAGCTGCAGCACCACGTCGCGCAGGCCGGCGCCGGACTCGCGCGGATAGCCTATCAGCGGCTCGCGCGCCAGATCCGCCAATGCCAGGCTGGCGGCGCCGGAGAGCGGATGGGCCAGGGGCAATACCGCCAGCAGCCGGTCGCGGTGCAATTCTTCCACCTGGATCAGCGGGCTGGGCGTCGGGCCGTTGAAACGGACGAAGCCTAGGTCCAGCTGCTTTTTTTCCAGCGCTTCGAACTGGCCGGCGGTGAACATTTCGCGCAAGGTCAGCCGCACATCCGGGTAGGCCTCGCGGTAGCGGTGCAGGCTGCGGTGCAGAATCGGCGTCAGCGGCAGCGACGAGGTGAAGCCTATGCGCAGCTCGCCGGTTTCTCCATTGGCGGCGCGGCGGGCGGCCACCATGGCGGCGGCGCTGTCGGCCAGAATCTGCCGCGCGCGCGGCAGGAATTGGCGGCCGGCGGCGGTCAGTTCCACCTTGCGCTGGTGGCGGAGGAACAGCGCCACCCCCAGTTCCGCCTCCAGCGCCTGGATCTGCTGGCTCAGCGGCGGCTGGCCGATGTGCAGCCGTTCGGCGGCGCGGGTGAAGTGCAGTTCTTCCGCCACCGCCAGGAAATAGCGCAGATGCCTGAGTTCCATATTTGATATTTTAAAAGTATTAATTGCTGTTGAAATATATATTGGACTGGAGGAAAGGCCAAGCCTAAGCTGACAGCATCGCAAGCCTGATGAGATTTTGCCGTGTCCGCCCCCGCTTCCTCCGCGCTGCCTTCCGCCGTTCTTGCCGCCGCATCCGCGGCGGGCAAGCTGCAGGCCGGCACGCCGGCTTTCCGCTCCACCTCCCGCGCGATGTTCGTCGGCGGTTTCTGCACCTTCGCCATGCTGTACAGCACCCAGCCGTTGATGCCGGTGTTCGCTCATGATTTCGGCCTGACGCCGGCCGCGGCCAGCGGCGCGGTGTCGATGGCCACCGGCGCGTTGGCCATCAGCCTGATTCCCGCCAGCCTGCTGTCCGACCGCTTCGGCCGCCGTGCGCTGATGAACGGCGCGCTGGGCTTGGCCGCCTTGCTGATGCTGCTGTCGGTCTTCGTCGACGGCTTCGGGCCTTTCCTGTTCTTGCGCGCCTTGTTCGGCGTAGCGCTGGCGGGCTTGCCGGCGGTGGCGATGGCCTATCTGAGCGAGGAGGTGGATGGCAAGTCGCTCGGCCACTCGATGGGCCTTTACATCGCCGGCAACGCCTTGGGCGGCATGTGCGGCCGCTTCCTGGCCGCGGTGCTGGCCGACCATTTCGGCTGGCGCGGCGCGCTGCTGGCCTTGGCGTTGCTGGGTTGCGCCGGGGCCTGGCTGTTCTGGCGCTGGCTGCCGCCGTCGCGCCATTTCCAGCCGCGGCGGCAGGATTTTGGCCGGCTGCGGCGCGAGCTGGCGGCGGTGGCGCGCGACGGCGGGCTGCCCTGGCTGTTCCTGGCCGCCTTCCTGCTGATGGGCTGTTTCGTCAGCCTGTACAACTACCTGGGCTTCCGTCTGCTGGCCGCGCCGTTCGGCCTGAGCCAGAGCGCGCTGGCGCTGGTGTTTTCCTTGTACGTGGTGGGCATCTGGGCATCGGCCTGGGTGGGCAGGCTGGCCGACAGGCTGGGCCGCCGCAACGTGCTGTGGCTGATGGTGGCGCTGATGCTGGCCGGCCTGGCGCTGACGCTGGCCGACACGCTGTGGCTGCTGGTGCCGGGCATCGCCTTGTTCACCTTCGGCTTCTTCGCCGGCCATTCGGTGGCCAGCAGCTGGGTGGGCTTGCGGGCGAGGGAGGCGAAGGCGTTGGCTTCGGCCCTGTACCTGTGCTGCTATTACCTGGGCTCCAGCGTGTACGGCTCGGTTTCCGGCCTGATGTGGGGCGGCGGCGGCTGGCTGGGCGTGGCGGCGGCGTTGGCGGCGGGATTGTCGGCGCTGCTGGCGGCGGCGTTGTGGCTGCGCCGGCTGCAGCCGTTGTCGCAGGGCTGAGGCCGGGCGAAATGAAAAAGCCCCGCGTGCGCTACGCGGGGCAGTGTCGTTTGGGGCGGCTTACTGGATGATGCCGCCGCCCAGGCAGATGTCGCCGTCGTACAGCACGGCCGACTGGCCCGGCGTCACCGCCCATTGCTTTTCGCGGAAGGTCAGGCTGGCCTGGCCGTCGACGATAGGAGACAGGCTGCAGCCGGCGTCTGCCATCCGGTAGCGGTTTTTCGCGCTGTAGTCGCCGGGCTTGGGCGCGTCCGGCAGCGTCCAGCTGAGGTCGGCCATCGACAGCGTGGGTTTGAGCAGCAGCGGGTGGTCATGGCCTTGCACCACGATCAGCCGGTTGCCCGGGATGTCCTTGCCGGCGACGAACCAAGGCTCGCCGTTGCCGTCGCGCGAACCGCCTATGGTCAGGCCCTTGCGCTGGCCCAGCGTGTAGTACATCAGGCCGATGTGCTCGCCCACCGTCTTGCCGTCCGGCGTCACCATGGCGCCGGGCGAGGTGGGCAGGTAGCGTTTCAGGAATTCACGGAAGGGACGCTCGCCGATGAAGCAGATGCCGGTGGAGTCTTTCTTGGCCGCGGTGGGCAGGCCGGCTTCCTCGGCCAGCTTGCGCACCTCGGTCTTGCGGATGTCGCCCAGCGGGAACATGGCTTTGGCCAGCTGGTGCTGCTGCAGCCGGTACAGGAAGTAGCTCTGGTCCTTGGTGTGGTCCACCGCCTTCATCAGGTAGTGGGTGCCGTCCTTTTCCAGCTTGCGCGCGTAGTGGCCGGTGGCGATGCAGTCGGCGCCCAGTTCCATCGCGTAATCGAGGAAGGCCTTGAACTTGATCTCGGCGTTGCATAGCACGTCGGGGTTCGGCGTGCGGCCGGCCGAATATTCCTTCAGGAAGTACGAGAACACGCGGTCCTTGTATTCCTTGGCGAAGTTGACGATTTCCATGTCGATGCCGACGATGTCGGCCACGCTCATCGCGTCCAGCGCGTCCTGCTTGATCGAGCAGTACTCGTCGTCGTTGTCGTCTTCCCAGTTTTGCATGAACACGCCGATCACCTCATGGCCTTGCTGCTTCAAGAGCCAGGCGGTCACCGACGAATCCACGCCGCCGGACATGCCGACGACTATGCGTTTCTTACCCGTCACGGGCGTTTCCTTCCTTACTTTTGCTGGCCTGACGCGTCAGGCGCGGACACGGCCGGCGGCTCGTATCCCTTCATCCAAATCGAAAGGGGAACCACCACGGGCGGTTCCCCGAAATCCCTGAACCAGGTGTCCACCGCCCAGTCCTGGCCGGCGGCGATGTCGTGCAGCACGCCGGTGTAATGTAGATCCAGTATCCACGGCGCTCTCCATGCAGGTGGCGCCGCATGGTGGAATTTCAACCAGCCCTGTCGGTCGAGATAGCCGAGAAAAGCGGTGACGTTGCTGCTGTGGTCGACGCAATCCATCCGGCCTTCGGCCGGGCCGTCATGGAAATTGCCGCCCTTGTCCTGCCAGATGGGAGTGTCGCGCGCGGCGATGCGGTATAGCGCGACGACTGCGTCGCTGACCGCTTCGCGTTCGGCGGCGGCGGAGCCGGCGCGCGCCAGGCGGGCGGCCAGCCAGTCGCGGGCCTCTTCGGAAATTTCAAAGTAGGCTTGTCTGGAACAACGGTAATGATAACAGATGTTTAAGCCATCGGCGCGGGCGGCGGCGGGAAGCAGGCACAGCAGAATCAACAGCAATGGCGTCAGGCATGGCGGCATGGGCGGGCATCCGGTTGGGGGCGGGTCAGCGCAGGTCGCGTATCAGATCGAGAGGGTAGCGGACGCCGGCGATGTAGTCGGCCAGGCAGCTCAGCACCACCGGGCTGCGCAGCCGGGCTTGCTGGGCCTGGATCTCCTGGTGGCTGAGCCAGTGCACGGCGACGATGCCGGCATCGAGCGCGGCGGGTTGTTGCGGCGGCGTCGCGCTGCCGTGGAAGGCGAAGCGCAGATAGGTGATGTCGCTGCCGGGGCGGTCGGCCAGGTAGATGCCGGTCAGTCCCTGCGGCGTAAAGCGCCAGCCGGTTTCCTCGCGGGCTTCGCGCTCCACCGCCTGCAGCAGCGTTTCGCCGGGTTCCAGATGCCCGGCCGGCTGGTTCAGCCGCAGGCCGTCGGCGGTGTCTTCCTCCACCATCAGGAAGCGGCCGCCGCGTTCGACAATGGCGGCGACGGTAGCGTTGGGCTTCCACTCTCTTTGCAGGTTATTGACAATCATTCTTGTTTGTCTCTATGATGATGATAACTATTCTTGATTGTAAGCCGAAGGGGGCTCACATGTACGTTTGCCTGTGCAATGCAGTGACCGACAGCCAGATCCGCCAGGCCGTCCATGCCGGCGCCAGCCGCATGTGCGATCTGCGCCGCGAGCTGGGCGTCGCTTCCGATTGCGGCAAGTGCGCATGCATGGCCAACCAGGTGCGCAAGGACGCCCAGGCCGAACTGGCCGTCTGCTCGGTGGCCCGCACCGCCGCCTGAGCGTTTTTCTCCTTCCTCTGCGCCGGCTCCACGCGCCGGCCGGCCGCATTTCCGCCTTGAGACTCGCCCTCGCTGTGCCATAATGCCTTGATAATTTCCCTGGAGGATACGGCATGCAAGGCGACAAGAAGGTCATCAAATACCTGAATCAGATTCTCAGGAACGAACTCACCGCGATCAACCAGTATTTTCTGCATGCGCGCATGTTCAAGAACTGGGGCCTGAAGAAGCTCAACGAGCACGAATACGAAGAATCCATCGATGAAATGAAGCACGCCGACAAGCTGATCGAGCGCGTGCTGTTTCTGGAAGGCCTGCCGAATCTGCAGGATCTGGGCAAGCTGCACATCGGCGAAACCCCGCATGAGATGCTGCAGTGCGACCTGAAGCTGGAGATGGAGGCGCTGCCGCTGCTGCGCGAGGCGATCGCCTACTGTGAAACCGCCAAGGACTATGTGACCCGCGACCTGCTGGAAGACATTCTGGAGAGCGAGGAAGAGCATGTGGACTGGCTGGAGACCCAGCTCGACCTGATCGAGCGCGTCGGCATCCAGAACTACCTGCAAAGCCAGATGGACGACGCGTCCTGATTTCGCTCGGAATCGGCGCGCCATGAAAAAGGGCTGTCATCAGACAGCCCTTTTCACATCCGGCGTTTGTCGCTTACTTCTTGGCCGGCGAGGCCGCCGGCGCCGAGGCGTCCGTCGGCTCCTCGCTTTCCTCCCAGGGCAGGGCGACCTTCTTCTTGTGGATGGTCAGGCCCTGGGCGCTGTAGTTGAGCTCGGTGGAGATCTGCCCGTTTTCCTCGACGATGTAGTCCTGCGCCTTCCATTGCGCCAGCTGGCTGTCCAGCAGGCTCTTGGCCAGGTCGTCCACTTCCTGCATGTTCGGCTGGTCTTCCGCGGTGTGGTCGACGGTGAACAGGTTGCGGAACTGGGTCTGCACCAGGTTCTCCAGCGTCTGCCGCGGCAGGCTGGCCTTGGCTTCGACGGTGAAGCGCTTCGCCAACTGGGTGAAGTCGTTCAGGTCGGCCGAGGTGAAGCCGTGGATGCCGGCGCTGGCCTGCAGCGTCGCTTCGCCGGTCGGCATCTTCAGGTAGAACTCGTTGATCAGCACCTTGGGGCTGTTTTCCAGCAAGGGCCCGATATTCCTCTTGAGGGTGTCGACGTACTGGCGGCGCAACACCGCCGGGTCCACGCCTTCGAACGGGATCTGGCCGATGGCCTTGTCCAGCTGGGCCAGCGTGCGGCCGTGCAGGTGATTGACCGCCACATCCAGCCGCAGCGGGCCATAGCGGTTGGCGTTGAAGCTCAGCTCGGCGAAGTTGACCTTGCCGCGGCTGTTGATGAAGTCGTCCTGCTCGCTGGTGACGATCTGGTAGCTGAAGTTCTTCAGCGCCACCGAGGAGGGCTTGAACTCGCCGGACGGGTTGACGAATTCGCCGACGCGGACGCGGGTCATCAGGTAGATCAGCTCGTTCAGCTTGATGCTGTACGGCACGCTCTCGCGCGAACTGAGCTGGACGTTGCCTATGGTCAGCTCGCTGGTGCCCAGCTTGATGTCGGTGTTGCCCGGGCGCATGTCGGACAGGTAGCGGACGCCCTCGAACGACACCGTGCCCTTGCTGGCGGCTTCCAGCAGGAAGCCCGGCGACAGCGCCTCGGTCTTGTATTCCTTGTAGCCGTTGGCGTAGTCGACCTTCAGGTCGAAGCCCTTCCACTTCATCTTGACGCCGGACAGCGCCTCTTCGTAGTCGAAGGCGGGCACGTTGACGTCGAGCAGGCCGCCGCCGCTGAAACCGATGTGGTTGGTGATGGTGATCGGCTCCTTGTCGCCGAAGAAGGTCTTCAGCGTCTTGCGGGTGGAGTCGCTCATCGCGAATTCAGTCTTCACCAGCGCCCAGCCCGGACGGAAGTGGAAGCCGGACAGCCCGGGCAGCGGGCCGTGCTGGACATGATTGGTGAACTTGATGGTGGCGTTCAGCAAGGGCTTCATATTGTCCGGCAGCATGTTTTCATACGGGCCGGACAAATGGCGGTTGAACACCAGCTCGGTGGTCTCGGTGGACGAGAACCAGCCGCGTTCGTAGCTGTGCGATTTGACCTTGAACAGCGGCAGGCTGGCCAGCATCCGGTGCTGTTCCTGCAGGGTGTCTTCGGCTTTGACGCCTGCCAAGTAGCTAGAGGCTGCATACAGGACAAACAGGCCACCGAGGGTGGCGCCGGCAATGATCAGTCGACGTTTTGGCAACACTAGTATTTTTCTGCACTAGGGTGAAATGATGCCCTATGGTACACCAATGCACCGATGGATGCGCTGCCTGGCGCGTTGCGCGGCCAAATTTGACTCTGCATGGCGGCGGGGCTTGCTATAGAATAGAGCTTTGTATCTAAACACCGGACGCATCGAATACATGAACCTGAACTGGCTCAACGGTCTCTTGGATCTGCCATGGTGGGGCAATATCGTCGCCGCCCTGATCCTGACCCACATCACCATCGCCTCGGTCACGATTTTCCTGCACCGCCACCAGGCCCACCGCGCGTTGGACCTGCACCCGGCCCCCAGCCATTTCTTCCGCTTCTGGCTGTGGCTGACCACCGGCATGGTGACCAAGCAGTGGGCGGCCATCCACCGCAAGCACCATGCGCGCTGCGAAACGCTGGAAGACCCGCACAGCCCGCAAGTGCTGGGCATCAAGAAGGTGCTGTGGGAAGGCGCGGAGCTGTACCGCGCGGCCTGCAAGGACCAGTCCATCATGGACAAGTTCGGCCACGGCACGCCGGATGATTGGCTGGAGCGCAACGTCTACAGCCGCCACAACGCCAAGGGCATCGTGCTGATGCTGATCATCGACCTGGCGCTGTTCGGGCCGATCGGCCTGTCGATCTGGGCGGTGCAGATGGTGTGGATCCCGTTCTGGGCGGCAGGCGTGATCAACGGCCTCGGCCACTTCTGGGGCTACCGCAATTTCGAGAACGAGGACGCCTCCACCAATCTGGTGCCTTGGGGCATTCTGGTCGGTGGCGAAGAGCTGCACAATAATCACCATACTTTCGGCACTTCGGCCAAGCTGTCGTATAAATGGTACGAATTCGACATCGGCTGGATGTACATCCGCATCCTGGAAATGCTGGGCCTCGCCACCGTCCGCAAGGTGGCGCCGCAACTGGCGCAGGATCCGTCCCGTCCGCAGCTGGACCTGGAGCATTTGCAGGCCATCGTCGCCAATCGCTACGCCATCGCCGCGCGCTACGCCCGCGAGCTGCGCGACGAATACCACGCCGAGCTGGGCAAGCTCAGTCTGCCGGAGCTGCCGCAGGTGAATCTGCCGCGCAAAATGAAAATATGGCTGAAGCAGGACGCCAAGGACACGCCGGAGGACGAGCGCTTGCAACTGGCCCGTCTGCTCGAGCAAAGCCAGGTGCTGGCCACCATCTACAATATGCGCCAGGAACTGACCCGGCTGTGGGAGCGCTCCAACCTCAGCCGCGAGCAATTGCTGAAGGAATTGCAGGACTGGTGCGCCAGGGCGGAGGCTTCCGGCATCGCCGCGCTGCAGCGCTTCTCGCTGAGTCTGCGCCAGACCGCGCTCGCCTGATCCTGACGCGCTGGGCAAAGCAAACCCGCATCTGCCGATGCGGGTTTTTTCATGCGCGCACGGATGTTAGAGTTTTTTTCTATATTCAAATTTCAAATGAAATTTGATTTTAAAATACTCATTGGAAATATAATGGCCACCTGATGTTTACTGGGACGAGGTGGAAGATGAGTGCATTGCAACTGGCGGAAACGCAGGCCGATCTGCCCTATATCCATGGGTTTTCCGCGGCCGAGCAGGCGCGGCTGGTGCGCCAGGCGCGCTTTTCCGAAGCGATGGTGTATCGCGATGTCGATTTCTCCGGCGTGGAGCGCTTGCTGGAGGTGGGCTGCGGCGTCGGCGCGCAAACCGAGATCCTGCTGCGCCGCTATCCGGAGCTGGCCATCACCGGCATAGACTTCAGCCAGCGTCAGCTGGCGGTGGCGCGCCAGCGTTTGCAGGGCAGCCCCTATCACGAGCGGGTTCGCCTGCAGCATATGGACGCCGAGGACCTGGACTTCGCGCCGGCCAGCTTCGACGCCGCTTTCCTGTGCTGGATACTGGAGCACGTGCATGCGCCGGAGCGCGTGCTGGCCGAGGTGCGGCGGGTGCTCAAGCCGGGCGCGCGGCTGTACGCGACCGAGGCGATGAACGCCTCCTTCTTCCTGGCGCCGTATTCCCCCAATCTGCAGCAATACTGGCTGGCTTTCAACGACCATCAGCTGTCGGTGGGCGGCGACCCCTTCGTCGGCGCCAAGCTGGGCAACATCCTGCAGCGGCTTGGCTTCCGCCAGGTGGAGACGCAGGTGAAGACCTGGCATCTGGACAGCCGCGAACCGCACCGCCGCCAGCTGGTGCTGGATTACTGGACCGAGCTGCTGTTGTCGGCAGCCGACCAGCTGATCGAGGCGGGCAGGGTGGACAGCCATCTGGTCGAAACGATGACGCGCGAGTTGCGGCAGTTGCGCAGCGATCCGGAACTGGTGTTCTTCTATAGCTTCATGCAGGCGAGCGCCGTGGTCTGAGCCGCGGCAAGGCCGGGGACTGATGCCGGCTGGTTTTTCGAGTAGAAATTTTTTTGCTTTTTATATAACAAAAAATTACTTATAGTAATTTTATAATAGCCGGGAGTTTTGATCATGAAAGACGATTCCGTCCTGTCGCTGATAGGCAATACCCCCTTGGTCCGCGTCTCCCATCTGGACACCGGGCCGTGCGAGCTGTACCTGAAGCTGGAGAGCCATAACCCGGGCGGTTCGATCAAGGACCGCATCGCCCTGACGATGATAGAGGCGGCCGAGCGCGATGGTTTGCTGAAGCCCGGCGGCACCATCATCGAGGCCACCGCCGGCAATACCGGCCTGGGCCTGGCGCTGGTGGCGGCGCAGAAAGGCTATCCGCTGATCCTGGTGGTGCCGGACAAGATGAGCCGCGAGAAAATCCTGCACCTGCAGGCATTGGGCGCGCAGGTGCGGCTGACCCGCTCCGACGTGGGCAAGGGCCACCCGGAGTATTACCAGGACCTGGCCGCGCGCATCGCCGCGGAAACGCCGGGAGCCTGCTACATCGACCAATTCAACAATCCCGCCAATCCGCTGGCGCACGAAACCACCACCGGGCCGGAAATCTGGCGGCAGATGAACGGCGAGGTGGATGCGGTGGTGGTAGGCGTCGGTTCCAGCGGCACCCTGACCGGCCTGACCCGCTTTTTCCGCGCCAAGGCGCCGGGCACCGCCTTCGTGCTGGCCGATCCGGTGGGTTCGGTGATGGCCGATTATGTCGAAACCGGCAGCTTCGGCCAGGCCGGCAGCTGGCTGATCGAGGGCATAGGCGAGGACTTCATTCCGCCGCTGACCGACCTGTCCATGGTGAAGCGCGCCTTCCGCATCAGCGATCAGGAAAGCTTCGATACCGCGCAGGAATTGCTGCGCGCCGAAGGCATTCTGGCAGGCTCTTCGTCCGGCGCGCTGCTGGCGGCGGCGCTGCGCTATTGCCGCGAGCAAACCGAACCCAAACGGGTGGTCACGCTGGTGTGCGACAGCGGAAACAAGTATCTGTCCAAGATGTACAACCGCGACTGGCTGGTGGACCAGGGCATGCTGAGCTTGCCGGTAGTGGGCGGTCTGACCGATCTGATCGTGCGCCGCCACCAGGACGGCAGCACCGTGTCTTGCCATCCGGATGAGGCGCTGTCCGTCGCCTACCAGCGCATGCGCCTGCACGACGTATCGCAGCTGCCGGTGCTGAAGGACGACAAGGTGGTGGGCATCCTGGATGAATGGGACCTGCTGCTGTCGGTGCACGGCGAGCCGGAGAATTTCCGCCAGAACGTCGACAGCGCGATGAGCAGCCATGTGCAGACGCTGTCGCCGCAGGCCTCGCTGCAGGACTTGCTGCAGGTATTCAACGCCGGCCACATCGCGCTGATAGTCGACAAGGGCCGCTATCTGGGCCTGATCACCCAGGCCGACTTGCTGGCGTTCTGGCGCCGCCAGCCGCGCGCCGCCTGAACCGTTTTCCCGCCCCGGCCGCTTGCGCCGGGGCGCATGATTTTCAGAAAAGGACAGAAACATGACCGATTTCCACACCCTGGCTGTGACCGCCGGCGCCCACGAAGACCCGTTCGGCGCGGTGATGCCGCCGATCTACGCCACCTCCACTTATCGCCAGCGCGCGCCGGGCGAGCACACCGGCTACGAGTACTCGCGTTCGCAGAACCCGACCCGCGAAGCGCTGGAGCGCGCGGTGGCCGAACTGGAAGGCGGCGCGCGCGGCTACGCTTTCGGTTCCGGCCTGGCGGCGATTTCCACCGTGCTGGAATTGCTGCCGGCCGGCAGCCACCTGATCGCGGTCAACGATCTGTACGGCGGCACCTACCGCCTGTTCGAAAAAGTGCGCAAGGCCAGCGCCAATCTGGAAGTGACCTACGTCGCTTCCGAAGACAGCGCCGCGCTGGAAGCTGCCATCCGGCCGAACACCCGGATGATCTGGGTGGAAACGCCGTCCAATCCGCTGAACCAGCTGGTGGACCTGCAGCAGGTATCCGCCATCGCCCGCCGCCACGGCCTGATCGGCGTGGTCGACAACACCTTCGCCTCGCCGGTCAACCAGCGGCCGCTGGACTTCGGCTTCGACATCGTCGTGCATTCCGCCACCAAGTATCTGAACGGCCACTCCGACGTGGTGGCCGGCGTGGCGGTGGTCAGCCGCGACAAGCCGGAGCTGGCCGAACAGCTGGCCTTCCTGCACAACGCGGTGGGCGCCATCCTGGACGCCTTCCCCAGCTTCCTGGTGTTGCGCGGGCTGCGCACGCTGGCGCTGCGCATCGAGCAGCACAACCGCAATGGCCTGGCCGTCGCGCGCTGGCTGGAAGCGCAGCCGTGGGTGGAAAAAGTGCTGTATCCGGGCCTGGAGAGCCATCCGCAGCATGAGCTGGCGCGCCGCCAGATGCAGGGCTACGGCGGCATCGTGTCGTTCTACCTGAAAGGCGACGTCAAGGCCTTCCTGGCCAAGCTCAAGCTGTTCGCGCTGGCGGAGAGCCTGGGCGGCGTGGAAAGCCTGGTGTGCCTGCCGGCGGCGATGACGCACGCCTCCATCCCGGCCGAGCGCCGCGCCGCGCTGGGCATCCACGACAACCTGATCCGGCTGTCGGTCGGCGTCGAGGGCGAGGCGGCGCTGATCGCCGATCTGGAGCAGGCGCGGCGGGACAGCTGAGCGCAATGCCGCTAGAATCGACGGCGACAACCCACCGCATATGGAGAACGATATGAGCATCTACCGTCACAAGCAGGGCGCCCGCCTGGCCGAGGCCGTGGTCAGCAACGGACTGATCTTCCTGGCCGGCCAAGTGCCGGAAAACACCGACGCCGACGCCCGCGCGCAGACGGAAAACGTGCTGGGGCAGATCGACGCCCTGTTGAAGGAACTGGATTCCGACAAGAGCAAGATCGTCGACGTCACCATCTTCCTGGCCAGCCTGGCCGATTACGACGCGATGAACGCCGCCTGGGACGCCTGGGTGCCGGCCGGCCACGTGCCCGCCCGCGCCACGGTGGAAGCCAAGCTGGCCAATCCGGCCTGGAAGGTGGAGATCAAGCTGGTCGCCGCGCGCTGAGCTGCCGCATCGTTCGTTCAAAGCCCGCTGCCGTCAGGCCGCGGGCTTTTTCTTTTCGCGTTTGGCTAAGGGGGATTTCGGCTTGCGGCGGTGGCGGCGTGGCGGCTTCGATACTGGCCTTCCGGGCAGGAATGACTTGGGCGGGCGCTTTAATTTTCGCGCGCAAGTTCATGTAAATTATTGAGTTTCAAAATAAAAATCAAAACATTGTACCTAATTGGCATTGTTGCTCTGCTGATTAGCGGTCGCTATGACTAGCAATGTATGCGCCGGACATAATCCGCCCGCATCCAGCCATGCACGGCAACCGCATCCCAACCCAGGAGAGCCGACACATGCAGTCCAAATCCTTGATCGCGGCAGTCTTGTTCAGTCTTGCCGCCCTGGCCGGCGGGCCAGCCGGCGCGCAACCCGCGCCGTTTTCCGTCTCGTCGCAAACCGCGGCGGAGGCCGCCGCCGCGGCCAGCCGCGGCCTGGCGCAATTCGCCCGGCAAAATCTGCTGGACTTCGGCGCCAGGTTGCCGGCGGGCTTCCCGCTGGATGTCGCCGACGGGCGGGAGCTGCCCGCCCTGCGCATCGGCCCCGGCTTTCCGGTGTACAGCGTAGACCCGCAGCAATTGCTGGCGGGCAACGGCGACATCAGCCAGCTGATGGCGCCGACCGGCAGCTGGCGTTTCGTCGTCTATCTGCGACAGCAGGCGGTGGGCCTGGTGACGGTGGAGCAGGTGGGTGGCCATTGGGAGGCGGTATCGTATGGCGCCGCCGGATTGGCCAAGAGCCTGGAGTCGCTGCAGGCGGCTTATGGCAACGCCGAACGCAGCAACACCCGCTTTGTCAGGGTGTATCAGGCGCAATCCGACTTCCTCGAGGTGAGTCCGGCCGGGGGCGGCAAACCGCGCTTCGCCGCGCTGGCCTCGGCCTACGCGTCGCTGGCGCTCAAACCCCAGGCGGCCGGCGCCGTCGGCAATGGCCTGATGGATAGCGCCGACTTCATCGAGCCGCTGCGCGCCGCGGTGCGCAACAACCTTTCCCGTTTCCGCTGATCCGGAGGAATGCCATGACCGGCAATCGATTGAGCAACACCGCGCTGGCGGCCGCGCTGTTGGCGGCCAGCATCGCCGCGCAGGCCGACAGCAAGCTGCTGGGCGTCCCCTTGACCGTGCAGGAGCATAGCCAGTGGTGCTGGGCGGGCTCCAGCAAGGCGGTGCTGGCGTGGTACAAGCAGACGCCGAGCCAATGCGCCATCGTCAACTGGGCCTTCGGCATCAACTACGCCTGCGGCAACAGCAATTTCAACTGGAACAGCGACGCCAACAGCCCCAACAATATGTTCGGCGGCAACGGCAGCCTGCAGGACATCCTGACGAATTGGGGCGTGTCCAATTACACGGTATACGACTATCTGTCGTGGACCCACGTGCAGCAGGACATCCAGGCCAATCGCCCCTTCGTGATCCGCTATGGCTGGACCAGCGGCGGCGGCCACTTCATCGTCGGCCGCGGTTACCAGACCGGCAGCGGCGGCAATTACCTGTACATGATGAACCCGTGGCCGGGCGAGGGCATGACCTATGCCAGCTACAGCAGCGTGGTGTCGGCCAGCGACCATGATTGGACGCATACCCTGCGGATGAACGCCAGTCCCTGAACCTTTTGCCGGGCGAAGATGTAAAACGGCAGGCGCGCGCCTGCCGTTTCGCGTTGCGTGGCGTTCAGAACGGCCCGCTGAAACGTAGCGCGTCGGCTGGCGGCTTGCCGGCGAGGAAGTCCGCCACCGCGTCCGTCAGCAAGCCGGCCAGGTCTTGTTGCTGGGCATCCACCGGCATCACGTCCAGGCCGCGGGTCCAGGTCAGCTGGCGTTTGGCCAACTGGCGGGTGGCGGCGATGCCGCGTTCGATGAATTCGCGGCGGTCGTACAGGCCGTCCTGGTGTTCCCAGGCCTGGCGATAGCCGACGCAGCGCATCGACGGCAGGTCCAGGCTCAGGTCCGGATATTGGGCGCGCAGGCGGCTGACTTCGTCGAGGAAGCCTTGCTCCAGCATGATGTCGAAGCGCTGCGCGATGCGTTGGTGCAGCCAGCCGCGCTCCCGCGGCACCAGCGCCAGCGGCAGGTGTCTGAAATCGGCGGCGGCGGCCTTGCCTTGGGCGATCAGTTCCGACATCGGCCTGCCGCTCAGCAGGCACACCTCCAGCGCGCGGTGGATGCGCTGGGCGTCGTTGGGATTGAGCCGGGCGGCGGTGGCAGGGTCCAGTCCGGCCAGCCGGGCGTGCAGCGCCGGCCAGCCCAGCCGCGCGGCGTCGGCGTCCAGCTCGGCGCGCAGCGCGGCGTCGGCCTGGGGCAGATCGGACAAGCCCTCCAGCAGCGCCTTGTAATACAGCATGGTGCCGCCCACCAGCAGCGGGATGTTGCCGCGGGCGGAGATTTCGCCTATCAGGCGATTGGCGTCGGCATGGAACTGCGCCGCCGAATAGCTTTGCAGCGGGGTGATCACGTCTATCAGATGGTGGGGGCAGGCCGCCATTTCTGCCAGGCTGGGCTTGGCGCTGCCGATATCCATCCCGCGGTAGACCAGCGCCGAGTCGACGCTGATGATCTCCAGCGGGAAACGGCGGGCCAGCTCCAGCGCCAGGCCGGTTTTGCCGGAGGCGGTGGGGCCCATCAACAGGATGGCTTGTGGGGTGTCGCTCATGAGAATGCTCGCTGCGGTCAGGGAGAGATTGTCGCATAGCCGGCGCGGGCGCGCGCAAAAGGCTTGACCTTGCCGCGCAGCTGTTTACGATGGGAGTATCGATCCGGGAGCCGCCAATGAAAATCGAAGCCGCCAGCGAGCACCATCTGTCAGCTTATCGCCGTTACTTCCAGGCCTGCCGCGAAGCGGATTTCGAATATTACCGCGGCCTGGAGGACGACGCCGGCCACTGGCTGGGCCAGGTGGTGCTGCATGCGCAGGGCAAGTCGCTGCCGGCGGGCTGGGTGCCTTGCCAGACCTGGTTTCTGCTGACGGGCGAGGGCGAGATCATCGGCGCCGCCCGCTTGCGCCAGGGCGAAACCGATGTGATACAGGATGTGATCGGCCATATCGGCTTCGAGGTGTTGCCGCAGTGGCGCGGCCATGGCTACGGCCGGGTGCTGCTGCAGTACGTGCAGGCGTTGGGCAGCAGCCCGGCCTGCGGCAATTGGGTGCTGGTGTGCGACGCCGACGATCCGGCCGCCATCCGCACCATAGAGGCTTGCGGCGGCCAGCGGCTGGAGGACATGCCGCAGCCGGATGGCCGCGTGCTCAGGCGTTTCAGCCTGACTTCGCTGGCCGGACTGATGGATTAAGTTTCACCCGCGGCGAAAAACGTGTAGAATCCGAGGCTTCCCGCGCTAAGCCCCCTGTAATTCTCCGGCACCCCGGTTTAATGTCCACCATTACCGATTTAAAATATCTGAAGATCGTGCTGGAAACAGCCTTGCTGACGGCCCAGGAGCCGTTGTCGGTTTCCCAGCTGAAAAAGCTGTTCACCGAAGACGTCAAGGCCGCCTTGATCAATGATATTCTGGATGACATTCAGGGCGACTGGCGCGGACGCGGCATCGAGCTGGTGAAGCTGGCTTCCGGCTGGCGCTTTCGCGCCAGGGCCGAATTCACGCCCTATCTCAACCGGCTCAATCCGGAAAAGCCGCCGCGGTATTCGCGGGCGGTGATGGAAACCCTGGCGATCATCGCCTACAAACAACCTGTGACCCGTGGCGACATCGAGGCGATACGCGGCGTATCCGTCTCCACCAATGTGATGCAGACCCTGCTGGAGCGGGGCTGGATCGAAGTCATCGGTCACAAGGACGTGCCGGGCCGTCCCGGCCTGTACGCCACCACGCGCAAGTTTCTGGACGATTTGAGCTTTGTCTCGCTCAACGATCTGCCGCCATTGGCGGAGCTTGGCACACTGGTGGTGCCGGACACCCAATTGCAAGACGACAGCCCCGATGCGGGCGCAGACGATCTCCCCCTCGACGATGAGGCGGACAATTTAGAGCCTGTCGCAGAATAAGCTTTCTGCCAGTTGCTCCCATGGAAAGAGCAAACACATGTCTACAAAAGGACAACGTACCAACGCGCGCCAACCGGTTGCGCGTGTCAAAGGTCGTGAAACCGCACAGCCGCGTCAGAATGCCGGCCGCAACCAGGGCCAGCAAGCGCGCCAGGGCAAGTCCGGCCCAAGCGCCCAGCCCCGTTTCCCGCAACAGCAGCAAGCCGGCGCTGGCCAGCAGAACGGCCGCCGCAACGGTCCGGCGCGCCAGCCGCGCGATGCCTATGGCAATCCCGCGGTGCCTTCGCAGAACGGCGTGCCGCTGTTCAAGCTGAGCCGCCGCGAACAGGAGCAACAGGCGCTGGCCGCCGCCCGCGGCAAGCCGGTCTACGGCCGCGACAGCAATGGCGACGTCAACGGCAACGTGGCGCTGGACCACGAGCGCCGCTTCGGCAACAAGAACGCGGCGGCGCCGGTTGACGGCAACGCCGCCAAACCGCCGCGCGGCCCCAAGCCCGAAGGCGAAGGCCGCGGCCGCCCGCAGCAGGTGCAGAAGGCCAAGAAGCTGCGTCTGCGCAGCCCCAGCCAGGACATCAAGAGCAAGTCGCAAAAGCTGAAGGAAGTGCGCGTCGATCTGAACGAGATCGAGCCCATCCGCCTGCAGAAGGCGCTGTCCTCGTCCGGCGTCGGCTCGCGCCGCGAAATGGAAGAATGGATCGAAGCCGGCCTGGTCACCGTCAACGGCAAGAAGGCCAATCTGGGCGACAAGGTCGGCCCGCACGACCGCGTGATGGTCAAGGGCGACGCGATCAAACTGAAATGGCCTGACCGCCTGCCGCGCGTGATCATGTATCACAAGGAAGAGGGCGAGATCGTCACCCGCGACGATCCGGAAGGCCGCGTCACCGTGTTCGACCGCCTGCCGCAAGCCAAGTCCAGCCGCTGGGTGGCCATCGGCCGCCTGGACGTCAACACTTCGGGCCTGTTGCTGATCACCACCAGCGGCGAGCTGGCGAACCGCATGATGCACCCCAGCTTCGAAGTGGAGCGCGAGTACTCGGTGCGGGTGATGGGCGAGCTGACGCCGGAAATCATGAAGGAAATGGTCAAGGGCGTGGAGCTGGAAGATGGCCCGGCGCGTTTCGACCGCATTTTCCAGACCGGCGGCCAGGAAGAAGCGGCCAACCAGTGGTTCAACGTGGTGATCAAGGAAGGCCGCAACCGCGAAGTGCGCCGGATGTTCGAGCACTTCGGCCTGACCGTCAGCCGGCTGATGCGCGTGCGGTTCGGCAATATCGGCCTGCCGCCGCGCCTCAAGCGCGGCCAGTTCTACGAGCTGAACCCGGCGGAAGTGGCGGCGGTGATGAAATGGTCGAATCTGACCGTCACCGGCGGCAAGAAGGCGCCGGCTCAGCGCAAGGCATCGGCCCGCAAGCCGCGCACCCCGCGTCCGGAGTAAGACGCGCCGTCCGTGCTGGACGGCTTGACCGCGGGATCAAGCATGGGCGACCGCCGATTGGCGGTTGCCCGTTTTGTTTTGGGGGGAAGCGTGGAAGATTTCGGCCAGAATCAGGACGCCGGCCTGGCCTTGCCGGCGGAGCCGCGCAAACAGCGCGCCGCCATCGTCATCATCGAAGGCGGCAAGCTGCTGCTGATGCGCAGAATCAAGCCGGGCAAGGATTATTACTCGCTGCCCGGCGGCAACATCAAGAAAAACGAGACGCCGGCGATCGCCTGCGTGCGCGAGACGCGCGAGGAGACCGGCCTCAACGTCTGGCTGGGCGACAAGCTGTGCGTGCTGGAAGGCCGCAGCCGCACCGAGCATGTGTTCGTGGCGCGCGAGCACCGCGGCATGCTGCGGCTGGGCGGGCCGGAGTTGGCCAAGCTGTCTGCCGACAACCATTACGAGCTGGCCTGGCTGGACGCGGCGGCGCTCTGCGCGGTGAAATTGCGGCCCAAGGCGTTGCTGCCTTACTGCCTGGCGCTGCTTGAGGGCGGCGATCAGGCATAATGGGGCGGCGGCGCGCGCCGACATCAATCAGCAAGACGGAAACCATCATGAGCAAGGCGTTCACCAAGGAAGAAGACCAGGCGGAAGACGATCTGCCATCGGAACAGCGCTTGCCGGCGGCGAGCAAGAACTACATCACGCCCGGCGGCTGGCAGCGCTTGAAGGACGAGCTGTACCATCTGGTCAACCGCGAGCGTCCGGAAATGGTGCAGGTGGTCAACTGGGCGGCCAGCAACGGCGACCGCTCGGAAAACGGCGACTACCTGTACGGCAAGCGGCGCTTGCGCGAGATCGACCGCCGCATCCGCTTTTTGACCAAGCGGCTGGAAATCGCCGAGGTGGTGGACCCGGAAACTCGCGAGGCGACCGATCAGATCTTCTTTTCGGCCACGGTGCTGATCCAGCGCGGCGACGGCGCCGAGCAGCGGCTGACGATAGTCGGCGTCGACGAGATAGACCTGCCGCGCGGCCGCATCAGCTGGATCTCGCCGATCGCGCGCGCTTTGCTGAAGGCCCGCGAAGGCGACAGCGTGCTGTTCCGCGGCCCGGACGGCGACGAAGACATCGAGGTGCTGGAAGTCTGCTACTGCAAGGTGGAATGAGCGGCGGGCGCATGCCGCCCGCGCAAGGAAAACGGCCCGGTCGGCGACGACCGGGCCGTTTCGCATGCGGCGGCGTCAGGGCAGGATGTGCTCGGACAGCTTGCCGTTGATCAGAAACCAGTCGCGGGTGGCCTTGTCGCCGCAATCGCCGAAGGCGGTCTGCAGCAGGCGCTGCTGCTCGCGGTGCAGGCTTTCCTCCAGCCGCAGGCCTTCCTCGCTCAGGCTGAGCTGCTTGACCCGCTTGTCGTGCGGCGCGGCCTGGCTGCAGATCAGCTCCATTTCCAGCAGCTGGCGCAGCGGGATGTTGATCGCCTGCTTGGTCACGCCCAGAAAACCCAGCAAATCCTTGACCGACAGCTTGGGATAGCGGGCGACAAAGAACAGGATGCGATGGTGGACGCGGGCCAGGCCGCGCTTGGCCAGCATTTCGTCCGGCTTGGTGGTGAGCGCCTTGTAGGCGTAGAAGAAAATCTCCACGGCAGCCCTGGTGTCCAGGCTGCTTTCTGCCTCCTTTGTCACTGCGGTCGTGCTCATGATGTTCCCTGTTGGTTGATCTGCGTTGCTAGCATAACCGGAATCGCCCTGCCGCGAGCTTGGATTCCGGGGACTGCCGGCCGTTCGGCTAGTTGCCGCGAACCACGACATTGACGCTGGACAACGGGTGCGATCCGATTTCGCCGATGGCGACGCTGACCCAGGTGTTGTCCTTGTGCGCCACCAGGTAGCGGTCGGATTTGTCGTAGACGATGAAGGACGAACTCAGCGCGGTCTGCCACAGATTGACATGGTTGGCGCAAGGTTTGTCGCAGATGAAGTCCAGTTTGTAGCCGTCCTGGCTCAGCTGGCTTTTGTACGCTTCCCACACCTGCATGGTGCTTTGCGAATCAGGATGGTTGTACAGGTCCTTGTAGACCTGGCCGCGCAGCAGCTCGGCCTTGGCCACCCGGATCGAGCCGTCGCTGTTCTGGTTGGGCCGCGACAGGAAGACGGTGTATTCGTCCAGTTCCTTGTAATGATGGTTGTATTCGTCCAGCTTGGCCAGCAGCGGCGAGCCCACCGGCGACGGGCGGTTGAGCTTCAGCCGGGGCGTCAGGGAGCCGTCGCCGGTGGCTGGATTGCCGCCGGAGACGCTGTTGCCGACATTCTTGGCGGTGTCCACGGCCTGGTTGACCGAATTGAGCACCGAGCCCAGGTCAAAGGCCCGGGCGCTGCCGGATAGCGCGGCGAGGGCGAGGCAGGCTGCAGCGAGGTGACGCATGCTTGACTCCATGGCATGGGTAAAGAATGCGTCAGTATCCTGGCAGCAAGCGAATATTTCAATGACATTTTCATGCTCCCGCCGATGGGCGGGAGCGGGGTGTTGCGGCCAGGCTGCGGCTCAGCCGGCCAGACCGCGTTTTTCCAGCATGGCGCCAGCGCTGGGGGCGTGGCCGCAGAAGGCCTGGAAGGCTTGCTGCGGATCGCGGCTGTTGCCGACGCTGAAAATGTGCCGGCGCAGGCTGTCGGCCAATTCGGCGTCGAAGGCGTCGCCGCGCGCTTCGAAGGCGGCGAAGGCCTCGGCCTCCAGCACTTCGGCCCACAGGTAGACGTAATAGCCGGCCGCGTAGCCGCCGTTGAACAGGTGGCTGAAGTGAGACAGGCGGTGGGCCAGCCCGGCTTCCGGCGGCAGGCCATGGCGGCGGCAGACTTCGTCCTCGAAAGCGGCGATGTCGTCGACGCCGTCGCCGGCCTGGTGCAGCTCCAGATCCAGCAGCGCCGAAATGACGTAGCGCACGGTGGCGTAGCCTTGCTGGAAATTGCGCGCCGCCAGGATCCGGGCGATCAGCGCCGCGGGAATCGCCGCGCCGGTTTCGACGTGGCGCGCGTGCCGCTCCAGCACCTCGGGCACCAGCGCCCAGTTCTCCAGCAGCTGCGACGGCAGTTCGACGAAGTCGCGCAGCACCTGGGTGCCGGACAGGCGCTGGTAGCGCACATCGGACAGCAGGTGGTGCAGGCCGTGGCCGAACTCGTGGAACAGCGTGCGCACGTCGTCGAAGCTCAGCAGCGTCGGGCTGCCCTTGATGAAATTGGTGTTGTTGACGGTGATGGGCAGGGAGCGGCCGCCGTTGCGGCCCTGGGCGCGGTAGATGCTGGCCCAGGCGCCGCCCGACTTGCCGGGGCGGGCGAAGTTGTCGCTGAGGAACACGCCGATCAACTCGCCGTGCCGGTATACCTCCCAGCCCTTCACGTCGGGATGATAGCGCGGCAGGTCGTCGCGTTCGGCGAAGCTCAGGCCGAACAGCCGGCCGGCGACGTCGAACATCGCCGCCTGCATGTTTTCCAGGCTGAAGTAGGGCTTCACTTCGGCGTCGTCGAGCGCGTAATGCTCGAGCCGCGCCTTCTCCGCCAGGTAGCGCCAGTCCCAGGGCTGGATGTCGGGGTTCAGGCCCTGTTTGCGCGCCAGTGCCTGCAATTGCAGCTTTTCCCTGGCCAGCAGCGCCTTGGCGGGCGCCCACACCTGTTCCAGCAGGCGATGGACGGCTGCCGGCGCGCCGGCCATGCGGTCGGTCAGCGCGTAGTCGGCGTAGTTGGCGTAGCCCAGCAGCCGGGCCTGGCGCTGGCGCAGCGCCATGATGCGGCGGATCAGCGGGCGGTTGTCGCGTTGCGGCTGTTCGCCGCGTCCGACCCAGGCGCGCCAGGCGGTTTCGCGCAGGTCGGCGCGGCTGGAGTGGGCGAGGAAGGCGGTGACGGACGAACGCGCCAGCGTGACAGCATGGCCGTCCAGGCCGCGCTCGCGGGCGGTTTGCGCCGCGGCGGCGCGCAGCGAGGCGGGGAGGCCGGCGAGATCGTCCTCGCCGCTCAGGCGCAGCACGAATTCGGATTCGTCGGCCAGCACGTTCTGGCCGAATTGCGCGGACAGGCGGGCCAGCTCTTCGTTGGCGTCGGCGAACTCGCGGCGATCTTCGCCGCGCAGACAGGCGCCGGCCATGGTGAAGTCGCGATGCAGCCGCTGCAGCAGGCGGCGCTGCTCCTCGTTCAACTCCAGCTGCGGCGCTTGCCGCAGCACCGCGTCCAGCCGGGCGAACAGCGCTTCGTCCAGGCAGATGGCGCCGTGGTGGGCGGCCAGCTGCGGCGCCAGTTCGCGCTCGGCGGCCCGCAGTTCGGCATCGGAATGCGAGCTGCGCAGATTGTGGAATACCAGCGATACGCGCTTGAGCGGCAGCGCGGCGGCGTCCAGCGCCTCCACGGTGTTGGCGAAGCTGGCCGGCTCCGGCTGATTGGCGATGGCGGCGACGGCGGCGCGATGTTCGGCCATCAACTGCTGCAGGGCCGGCGCGAAGTGCTCGGCGCGGATGGCGTCGAACGGCGGCAGTTGGTGCGGGGTGTCCCAGTGTTGCAGCAGCGGATTGCTCATGATGGTTGCTTTATGGTGAAGGTTTGCGAAGGGGAGATCTGATCGGGCCGCCGCGGTTGCGGCCGGCCATCTGCAGCTTGCTGCAATGCGCCTTTCATGATTACGGCACCAGCACGGTTTCTGACCAGCCGTCGGCGACCTTGCGGTACAGGCGGCGGTCGTGCAGCCGGTCGGCCAGCGATCCTGTCCATAGCTCCAGCATGTCGATCTGCAGCCGCAGCAGGGCGATGCCGGGCGGCGCGTCGGACACGGCATCCGGTTCGCGTTCGAGCTGGGCCATTTCAGCCAGCAAAGCCGCGCGCGAGGGCAGCGGGCTGCTTTGCTGCCGGATGCGTTGATGGTAGCGGTCGGCTAGCCGGCTGGCGCGGCGTTTGGCCTGCCAATCGCGTCTGAGCTGTTCGTTCTGTTCCAGCATCGCCTGGCCTCTGAGGCGGTATTGCACCATCTGCGCGGGCCAGAAGCCGGCCAGCTCCCATTTGCCGTTGGCTTGCCACTGGCGGATCTTGGGGCTGGCGGCATTGACGGAAACCGCGATGCCCGCCGCATCCAGGCTCAGCAACGTCACGATCCGCGACGCGGGCAAGCCATCCTCGTCGATGGTGATGAAGCTGGCGTAGCGGGCACAGGGGTCGCCCAGACTGCAAGCCTGGAGGAATAATTGTTCAAGTTGCGCGACGGGATCGGTTTGCATGGCGGACGCTATTGGGATTGGCTGGCGTCCCAGCGTTCGTACTGGATGTCGCCTGGAGCCACCTTGAACTGCTTGCTGATGTGGGCGACGATCGGGTCCCATTTCGCGCGCTGGCTGGCCGGGTAGCGGATGTCGAAGGTCATGAATTGGTCGTCCACCAGATAGGTCTTCTGGTAGAAGATCTTGTCGCCTTCGGTGCCGGAAATCACGAACCAATCTTTCTTGATGGTTTTGAAGACGATTTTGCGTGGCTCGCCGGATTCGGACTGCGCGTGTCCATCTCTCCGGTAACGCTCTTGCAGCGAGGTTTCCGCGGCATTGTTGGAGCCGGATGCGGTCATGATGGTTTGTTTATCCGGCGAGACAAGCCTCACGCCATCGCCGTTGTCGGCCTCCTCTCCCGGAGCCAGCAGGCCCTTGGGAAAGGGCAGGGAGAAAGGGAAACGGCCGTTTTCATAGGTTTCGTAGCGAACCGGAACCACTCGTTTGGCTTCGACATGGTCTTGGGGCGAGGCCGTGTGCGTAGGCTGCTGCGATTTCCAGAACAGCGCGCCGATGGCGAGGAGGACGATGGCCGGGAGCAGCCACTTGATGGATTTGCCGATTTTCTTTGTCATGCTTGCAGGGTGACGATTAGTTTCATGGAATGGCCATTTTATCCGTTCTGGGGCGCGGCAGGTATGGACCACTTGGGCGCGCTTGATTCGCGCGCGCGGGAAAAGCCACCGGGCGGGGGAGGCCCGCCCGGTGGGCTGCGGCCTTACTGCAGGCCGCGTTTCTTCAGCATCGCCGCGGCTTGCGGGTCGCGGCCTCGGAAGGCGCGGAAGGCGGCGCGCTGCTCGACGGCGTCGCCGGCGCTGTAGATATGGCGATAGAGCTTGTCCGCCAGCGCCGGGTCGAAGGCATCGCCGGCTTCCTCGAATGCGGCGAAGGCTTCCGCCTCCAGCACTTCCGCCCACATGTAGACGTAGTAGCCGGCGGCGTATTCCGGACCGGTGAAGATGTGGCGGAAGTGCGGCGGGCGGTGATTCATGCCGGCCGCGGGCGGAACGCCCAGCCGTTCGCGTTCGGCGGCTTCGAAGGCGGCGATGTCGACGCCGTCCGCGTCGGCGCGCTGGTGCAGCGCCAGGTCGATCAGCGTGGAGGCGGTGTAGCGCACCGTTTCGAAACCCTGGTTGAAATGGCGCGCCGCCTTGATCTTGGCCACCAGCTCGGCCGGGATGGCCGCGCCGGTTTCGGCGTGGAGGGCATGCTTGGCCAGCACTTCCGGCACCAGCGCCCAGTTCTCCATCAGCTGCGACGGAAGCTCGACGTAGTCCCACGGCGAATTGGGGCCGGCCAGCAGCCGGTATTCGACGTTGGACAGCAGGCCGTGCAGGCCGTGGCCGAACTCGTGGAACAGCGTGCGCACGTCGTCGAAGCTCAGCAGCGTCTGGCCGTGGCCGGCTTTGGCGAAGTTGTTGTTGTTGACGACGATGGGCAGCGCTTCGCCGCCGTTGCGCGCTTGCGAGCGGTAGACATGCATCCAGGCGCCGCCGCGCTTGCTTTGGCGCGCGTAGTTGTCGCCGAGGAACAGGCCGATCACCTTGCCGCCGCGGCTGACTTCCCAGGCGCGCACGTCCGGATGGTAGAGCGTGAGGTCATGGCGCTCGGCGAAGCTGAGGCCGAACAGCCGGCGGGCGACGTCGAACATCGCCGTCACCATGTTTTCCAGGCCGAAATAGGGCTTGATCTCGGCGTCGTCCAGCGCGTAGCGGGCGATGCGCACCTTCTCGGCCAGGTAGAACCAGTCCCAGGGCTGGATGTCGGCCGGCTCGCCGAGCCTGGCGGCCTCTTCGCGCAGCATGGCCTTTTCCGACTCGAAGCGGGCCTTGGCCGGCTCCCACACCTGTTCCAGCAGCGCATGCACGGCGGCAGGCTTGCCGGCCATGCGGTTGGCGATCGCGTAGTCGGCGAAAGTGTCGAAACCCAGCAGCCGCGATTGCTCGACGCGCAGCGCCAGAATCTCCCGCGCCAGCGGGCGATTGTCGCGCTCGGCATGTTCGCCGCGTTCGGTCCAGGCGCGCCAGGCGGCTTCGCGCAGCTCGCGGCGGGCGGAGAAGGTGAGGAAGGGCACGATGGACGAACGCGACAGCGTGATCGCCCAGCCCTCAAGGCCGCGGGCCTCGGCGGCGGCGCGGGCGGCGTCCAGCAGGAAGGGCGGCAGGCCGGCGAGGTCGTTTTCGCCCAGCGGCAGCGCGTACTCGGCCTCGTCGGCCAGCACGTTCTGGCCGAAGGCGGTGGTCAGCTCGGCCAGCCGGGAAACGATTTCGGCGTAGCGGCGGCGGTCTTCGCCCTGCAGCTTGGCGCCGGCGCGGACGAAGTTGCGGTGGATCAGGTCCAGCAGCCGATCCTGTTCCTCGCTGAGGCCCAGCTCGGCGCGGCGGGCGTGGACGGCGTCCAGCCGGGCGAAGAAGCCGGCGTGCATGTAGATGCGGCTGTTGTGCTCGGCCAGCTGCGGCGCGGTGCGGCGTTCCACTTCCTGCAGCTCGGCCGAGGTTTCCGATGCGGTCAAATTATCCAGCAGCAGCTGGGCGCGCTCCAGCCGGCGGCCGCTGCGGTCGAAGGCGGCGGCGGTGTTGGCGAAGCTGGGCGCTTCTTCCAATGCGGCCAGCGCGTCGATTTCAGCCAGGTGCTCGGCGAACAGCGCGGCGAGGGCCGGTTCGAAGTGCTCGGGCCGGATCAGCTCGAACGGGGGCAACTGGTAAGGGGTGGACCAGTCTTGCAGCAGGGGATTGGCGTTCATGGCGCTAGTCTCTGTTGGGGTGGTTGCGGCGAAACGACCCATGACTTTAGCATTTATTCCGATGCGGACAAACAGCTAAATGCCAAGCGGGTGGCTTGCCGGCCGCGCGGCTCAGAGGTTTTGCGCGATGCGCCACAGCGCGCGGGACGGGGTGGTCTGCGCGAAGTCCCGCATCCGCCACCGCGGCTCCGTCAATGCGCCGATGTCGGCCCGTTAGCGTGTGGCGATGTCGCGGCGCGTCAGATGGCGGCGTTTTCCACCAGCAGATGCATCATGCGGTTGGCGGCGAATTCCGGATGGTGATAGTCCTGCAGCAGCAAGCCGCAATGGCCGGGGACGAAGCAGGCGGCGCCGTGGCTGTCCGGCTTCATTTAGAAGCCGATGTCGCGGTAGAAGGCCTGCGACAGCTTGAAGCCGCGGGCGGAGAGGAAGGCTTTCCGTTTTATGCTGGCCAGTTCGTTCATAGCCTTGCCCTGCCGTTTCCTGATGGTGAAAAAAATCCCGCGGCGGCAGAACCGGCGCGGGAGCGGGCGTGATGGCGACTGCGCCAGTCACTGCAGCTTGGGCTCGCCCTCCAGCATGACGACGCCGGGCAGGCCGGAGCGGAACACCGCCTGCTGCAGGGTGTCGATCGCCTTTTTGCGGAAGAACTGCTTGCGCGTCACCAGCAGCACGCGCCGCTGCGGCGCCGGCTGGCTGAACGGCACCACCGAGAGCAGCGTTTCGTCGCCGGGGCCGACCGAGGTGGCCGGCATCACGGTGACGCCCATGCCGCTGGCCACCATGTGGCGTATGGTGTTGAGCGAGCTGCCCTGCAGCGTGCTGGCCAGATTGTGGCCGAAGTGCTGGCGGCTGGACAATTCGCTGCAGGCTTGCAGCACCTGGTCGCGGAAGCAGTTGCCCTGGGTGAGCAGCAGTACGCTCTCCTCGGCCAGCTGGCAGGCGTCGACCTGCGGCTGCTTTTCCCAGGGGTGGCCCTTGGGGGTGGCGACGACGAAGGGCTCGTCGTACAGCGGCCAGGCTTCGATGCCGGTTTCCTCGAAAGGATCGGCGACGATGATGGCGTCGACCTCGCCGCGCTTGAGCATTTCCGCCAGCCGGGAGGTGTAGTTCTCCTCCAGGATCAGCGGCATGTCCGGCGCCAGGATGCGCAGCGCCGGAATCAGCTTGGGCAGCAGGTAGGGGCTGATGGTGAAGATCACCCCCAGCTTCAGCGGCCCGGCCAGCTCGTTCTGGTGTTCGCCGGCCAGCCGCTTCACCGCCTCGGCCTCTTCCAGCACGCGCTGCGATTGCTCGATGATGCGTTCGCCGATTTCGGTGACCGCCACTTCCTGGCCGCCGCGTTCAAACAGGGTGATGCCCAGCTCGTCTTCCAGCTTCTTGATGGCGATCGACAGCGTCGGCTGGCTGACGAAGCAGCTCTGTGCCGCGCGGCCGAAGTGGCGCTCGCGCGCCACAGCCACGATGTAGCGCAGTTCGGTCAGCGTCATGGCTTAGCGTTGGTGTTCCGGCAGCACGATGTTGACTTCCAGGACTTCGTAGTCGTCCTGGCGCTCCACCTGCACCTTGATGTCTTCCAGGTTGACCGCGACATATTTGGAGATCACCTCCATCAGCTCGCGCTGCAGCGCGGGCAGATAGTCGGGGGCATCGCGGCCGTTGCGCTCGTGGGCCAGGATGATCTGCAGGCGTTCGCGGGCGATGGCGGCGGATTTTTGGCGCTTGCCGAAAATCATATCGATCAAGGACATGGCTTAACCTCCAAACAGGCGCTTGAGGATGCCCACCTTGGGGGCGTCCAGGAAGCGCATCGGGCGTTGTTCGCCCAGGAAACGCGCCACCACGTCGGAATAGGCGTCGGCCACGTCGGAACCTTTCAGGTGGATGGCCGGCGTGCCGGAGTTGGAGGCTTGCAGCACGCTCGGCGATTCCGGAATGACGCCCAGGAGCGGCACTCGCAGGATTTCCTTGACGTCGTCCACCGACAGCATCTCGCCCTTGTCGACGCGGCCCGGCGCGTAGCGTGTGATCAGCAGGTGCTCCTTCACCGCCTCGCGGCCTTCCTCGGCGCGCTTGGACTTGGACGACAGGATGCCCAGGATGCGGTCGGAGTCGCGCACCGACGACACTTCCGGGTTGGTGACGATCAGCGCCTCGTCGGCGAAGTACAGCGCCATCAGCGCGCCCTTCTCGATGCCGGCCGGGGAGTCGCAGACGATGTATTCGAAGCCGTTGTCGGCCAGCTCTTTCAGCACTTTTTCCACGCCGTCCAGCGTCAGCGCGTCCTTGTCGCGGGTTTGCGAGGCCGGGATGATGAACAGGTTGTCGCAGTTCTTGTCCTTGATCAGCGCCTGGTTGAGGCTGGCCTCGCCGTTGACGACGTTGATCAGGTCGTAGACCACGCGCCGCTCGCAACCCATGATCAGGTCGAGGTTGCGCAGGCCGACGTCGAAGTCGATCACGGCAGTCTTGTGGCCGCGCAGTGCCAGGCCGGAGGCGAAGCTCGCGCTGGTGGTGGTTTTGCCTACGCCACCCTTGCCGGATGTCACAACGATGATTTTTGCCACGGGGCTTTCCTTTGGAAAAATGTGTTACTCGCCGAGCGCGGCCATCACCAGGCGCTCGTTCTCAAGATAGATCTGGGAGGGCTTGCCCAGGATGCTGTCGGGTAGCGCCTGTTCGATGGTGCGGTACACCCCGGCGATGGATACCAGTTCGGCCTCCATGCTGCGGGTGAAGATGCGCGCGGCGGCGTTGCCGCGCGCGCCCGCCAGCGCCCGGCCGCGCAGCGGGGCGTATACATGGATGTTGCCGTCGGCGATGACTTCGGCGCCGGCGCTGACCATCGCCAGCACGATCAGGTCGCAGCCCTTGGCGTAAATCTGCTGGCCGGCCCGCACCGGGCGGTCGACGATCATCGCGCCGGCGGGCGCAGCAGCAGGTTCGACGGCGGGCTTGGCCGCAGGTTCCTGCGGCGCTTGCGCCGAACGCGGCAAGGCGGCGCTGCTGGCGAAGGCCAGGCCGAATTGGCTGGCCACCGCCGCCAGCGCGTTGTCCGGGTGGCGCAGCGCCACCGCGCGGATGCCGCGGCGGCTGAGCAGCGGCAGCAGGCGCCCCAGATCCAGCTCGGCCGGATTGGGCAGCGCTTCCACATCGAGCACGAAGGCTTCGGCCGGCGCGCCGCTGGTGTTGCCGAAGCGCGCGTCCAGCGCCTGGCTCAATTCGTCCAGGTTGTCGGTGCGCAGCAGGATCGCCAGCAGGTCAAGGCTGGCGGATTTGATATCAAAGGCGTTGGCCACAGGGCTCATGGGGTAGCTTTTATATGTAGATAGATTTCTTCTATGGCGCGAGTGTACTGGCTTGACGGCGGGCTTTCAATGGCGGCGAGACGGCGGCCGGGGCCGATGAGGCTTTGGCGCGGCGGGCGGGCGGGGAAGGTGAGTCGCCCAAGCAACAGCGGACTGTTGCGGCGCAAAATGGACTGTCCGGACGGGCGGGTGGCGTCACTGGCGTTCCGTGTAATGATAATGGAATTTTGCTGTGGTAAAACTCGTGTCAAAATAGCCGCTTAGTTTATTGTGCGGCGCAGCATTTCCTTGACCGGGCATCCTCGGCGCGCTACAGTATGATTGTTGCGATGCAACATCGCGCGGAACAACAGTTTTGTTGCTGTATCACTGAGTCGTTGTCTACCCGACATTCTAGGAGCTGAATACATGTTTACCACCACCCAGGAATTCTCTGCCCTCGGTCAGTCACAGTTCGACAAGGCTGTCCGTTTGTCCTCCATCGTGCTGGCCGGCGCCGAACGCTTCGCCAGCCTGCAGCTGGACCTGTCCCGCAAGCTGCTGTCCGACAACGCCGAAGCGTTCAAGGCGCTGAGCGAAGTCAAGGACGCCAAGTCGCTGAGCGACCTGCAAAGCGGCCTGGCGCAGCCGGCGCTGGATCAGGCTTTCTCCGCCGCCCGCAACGTCTACGACGCCGCGCTGCTTACCCAGAACGAGCTGTCCAGCTTCGTCGAAGAGCAGATCGCCGAAAACAGCAAGGCGCTGCAGACCAGCCTGGACCGCCTGTCCAAGAGCGCCCCGGCCGGTTCCGACATCGCCGTCGCCGCGCTGAAGACCCTGCTGAACACTTCGACCGCCGCTTTCGAAAGCGTGTCCAAGACCGCCAAGAAGGTTAGCGCCGAGATCGCCGAAGCCGGCGTCGAGGCCGCCACCAATTCGGCCAAGGCCGCCAGCGCCGCCGTCAGCCGCAAGAAAACCACCACCAGCGCGGCCTGATTCCGCTTTTCGCTCTGGCTCGAGCGCGAAACCCGCCCGCGGCGCAAGCCGCCGGGCGGGTTTTCATTTGCCGGCCGGCCGGCAGGCGGCCAGGGCGGCGGCCAGTTTCTCCAGCAGGGCCGGCCAGTCCTGGCTGTCCGGCAGCGCCAGCGCGATGGCGCGGGCTAGGTTGGCGGCGAAATGCCGCGCCTCGTCCGGCAGCGGCGACGGGTAGGGCGGGCGCTGGCCCAGATGTTCGATCAGGTAAGCATCGGCGAGCTGGCGCAGCTTGTCCGCCAATTGCCACTGGCTGGACAGCATTTCTTCCCATTGCAGCGCGCGCGGCTGGGCGTCGGGCAAGGGCAGCGCGGCGCGGCCGGCGTGCAACAGCGCGGCGAACACCCGCTGGCAGAAGCGGGCGCTGTGCGCCGGGCCGCAATGCAGCCAGCAGCCGGCTTGCGGCGCCAGCGCGTCCAGCAGGGTCAGCGTCTCTCCCGCAGGCGGCTGCCGGCTGCCGGCCAGCAGCATGAAGCCATGTTCGGCGGCCGGAGCCTGCCAGTCGCCGCCCAGTTCGATGAAGGCGAAGCCGGCGTCCTCGCATTGTCGCTGGCGGCGCGCCAGCGCGGCGTCGCCGTCCCGGCCGAGGTCCAGCCAGCCGTCTTCCAGCGCGATGCCGATCCAGTCGGCAGGCCACGCCGCCGGGCCGCTGGCGGACGCGGCCGGCAGTCCTCGCGCCGCTAGCCGGTGCAAGAACCAGGGAAGATGGGGAGCATGTCCCGAGATGCGATACGAAACAGCCATGTCTATGCCGGTGGGGCCGCTTGGCGCGGCATGGTTCCTGTTAGAAGCGTGGCAGATGCGGGGAAATACGGCAAACCATTATCCCGCGCAACAGGCGGATTGTGCAACGCAGCATTCGGCGGGCGCAAAAAAACCGGCCATAGGGCCGGCTTGGGCTCGGAGCGGCGGCTTATTTGCCGAAGCGAGCGATGCCTTCCACCAGTTCGGTCTTGGCGTCTTCCAGCGTGCCCCAGCCCTGGATCTTGACCCATTTGCCCTTTTCCAGATCCTTGTAGTGCTCGAAGAAGTGCACCATCTGCTGGCGCAGCAGTTCCGGCAGGTCTTCCAGCTTCTGGATGGACTTGTACATCGGGCACAGCTTTTCCACCGGCACGGCGACCAGCTTGGCGTCCACGCCGCCGTCGTCTTCCATCTTGATCAGGCCCAGCGCGCGACAGCGCACCACCACGCCCGGCGGCAGCGGGAACGGGGTGACCACCAGCACGTCCACCGGGTCGCCGTCGCCGGCCAGGGTTTGCGGCACGAAGCCGTAGTTGGCCGGGTACATCATGGAGGTGCCCATGAAACGGTCCACTACCAGCGTGTTCCAGTCCTTGTCGAATTCGTATTTGATCGGAGCGGCGTTGGCGGAGATTTCGATGACGACGTTGAAGTCGCCCGGCATGTCTTTGCCCGGGCCGATGCTGGCGAGATTCATGGAGTGGAATCCTTGAGAGTTGTTGAACGGTATTGCTTGACCCGGCGATTATATCAGCAGCTGTCCTGGATGTGCCGCGAAGGTATAATCGCCTTCTTCAAGGATGGACGCGCAAGGAAGCATGCCGATGCTGGACAAATTGATCGTGGAACTGGACAAGGGCCTGCGCACATTGTGCGCGCCGGCGCACAGCGCGCGCGCGCATCCGGACCAGGATATTTCCGAGGCCGACTTGAGCGCGGCCGACAAGCGCCACGCGCTGGGGCTGATGCGGGTCAACCATTGCGGCGAAGTGTGCGCGCAGGCCTTGTACCAGGGCCAGGCGCTGACCGCGCGCGACCCGTCCGCGCGCGAGGCGCTGCGGCAGGCGGCGCAGGAGGAGGTGGAGCACCTGGCCTGGACCGAGCGCCGCATCCGCGAGTTGGGCGGCCGTCCCAGCCTGCTCAACCCGCTGTGGTATACCGGCTCGCTGGCGCTGGGGGTGGCGGCCGGCGTGCTGGGCGACAAATGGAACCTGGGCTTTTTGCAGGAAACCGAGCGCCAGGTCGGCGCGCACCTGGACAGCCACCTGAGTGCGCTGCCCGACGACGACGCCAGAAGCCGCGCCATCGTCAGCCAGATGCGCGACGACGAGCTGCAGCATGCCGAGATGGCGCATGAGCTGGGCGCGGCGGAATTGCCGGCGCCCTTGAAGGCGGCGATGAAGCTGTCGGCCAAGGTGATGACCGGCAGCAGCTACCGCATCTGATCCGCCGCCGTCTCTCACTTCAAACCCGCGCCCCATTGGCGCGGGTTTTGTTTGGCGGGCGCTTGACCGGAGTCATGGCGCGGGCTCGCCGCCAGGAGATGAGTCGCCGCCGCTTGACCAAGGTCTAGAACCTCCTCGCCATCCTCGCCTAGCCTGCCGGAAACGTTTCGATTCCAGCAGGAGGCAGCAGATGAAAACCTACCAGGCCGACATCGCGATCGTCGGCGCCGGCGGCGCCGGATTGCGCTCGGCGATCGCCGCGGCGCAGGCCGATCCCGGACTCAAGATCGCGCTGGTGTCCAAGGTGTATCCGATGCGCAGCCACACGGTGGCGGCGGAGGGGGGCTCGGCGGCGGTAAAGCAGGATCACGACAGCTTCGACGCCCACTTCCACGACACCGTGGCCGGCGGCGACTGGCTGTGCGAACAGGACGTGGTGGAGTATTTCGTCCGCCAGTGTCCGCAGGAAATGGTGCAGCTGGAGCACTGGGGCTGTCCGTGGAGCCGCAAGGAAGACGGCAGCGTCAACGTGCGCGCCTTCGGCGGCATGAAGATAGAGCGCACCTGGTTCGCCGCCGACAAGACCGGCTTCCACATGCTGCACACGCTGTTCCAGACCTCCATCCAGTTTCCGCAGATTCAGCGTTTCGACGAATACTTCTGCGCCGACCTGATCGTCGAGGACGGCCAGGCGCGCGGCGTGCTGGCCATCGAGATCGCCAGCGGCGAAAGCTTGCTGATCGAGGCCGGCGCGGTGGTGATGGCCACCGGCGGCGCCGGCCGGGTGTTCCGCGAGAACACCAACGGCGGCATCGTCACCGGCGACGGCATGGCCTTGGCCTACCGCCACGGCGTGCCTTTGCGCGACATGGAATTCGTCCAGTACCACCCGACCTGCATGCCCCGCACCGGCCTGCTGTTCACCGAGGCCTGCCGCGGCGAGGGAGGGGTGCTGATCAACAAGGACGGCTACCGCTACTTGCAGGACTACGGCCTGGGGCCGGCGGAAGACAAGCCGCGCAACAAGTTCATGGAGCTGGGCCCGCGCGATCGGCTGAGCCAGGCCTTCTGGCATGAGCAGCAGAAGGGCCGCGCCGCGCAGGGGCCATGGGGCGAGGCGGTGTATCTGGACCTGCGCCACCTGGGCCATGCCAAGCTGCGCGAGCGCTTGCCGCAGATCTGCGAGCTGGCCGAGGAGTTCCTCGGCATCGATCCCGCGCAGGCGCCTATCCCGGTGCGTCCTGCGGTCCACTACACCATGGGCGGCATCCTGGTGGACGGCAGCTGCGCGTCGCCGCTGCCGGGGCTTTACGCCGTCGGCGAGTGTTCCAGCGTCGGCATCCACGGCGCCAATCGGCTGGGCTCCAACTCGCTGGCGGAACTGGCGGTGTTCGGCAAGGCGGCGGGGGAGGCGGCCGCGCGTTTCGCCCGCGACAACCCGCCGGCCGGGCGCGGCGCTTTGCTCGAACAGGCCAGGGCGGCCGAGGAGCGGCTGCTGGCGCTGCGCGACCGGCAGGGCTCGGAGCGCATCGCCGACATCCGCGGCGAAATGGCGCAGGCGATGGAGCAAGGCTGCGGCATCTACCGCACCGCGGCCGGCATGCAAGCCGCCTGCGACAAGCTGGCTGAATTGAAGCAGCGCTTCCACTACCTGAACGTCGAGGACAAGTCCAGCGTGTGGAACAGCGACTGGCTGCTGGCCATCGAGCTGGGCTACCAGCTGGATGTGGCCGAGGCGATCGCGCATTCGGCGTTGCAGCGCAAGGAATCGCGCGGAGCCCACCAGCGGCTGGACGGCTATGAGCAACGCGATGACGCCAACTTCCTCAAGCACAGCCTGGCCATCCATCAGCCTGACGCCGCGCCGCGCATCGCCTACGGCGCGGTCAAGATCACCACGTCGCCGCCCGGCGTGCGCGCTTACGGCGCGGCGGGCGCGGCCGCGGAGCGGGGAGAGACGGCATGACGGACAAGACGATGATCATCGAAGTGATGCGCTACCGGCCGGAGCAGGACGGCGAACCGTGGCCGCAAAGCTTCGAGGTGCCGTACAGCGACGACATGTCGGTGCTGCAGGGCCTGCAATACATCCGCGATTATCTTGATGGCACGCTGGCCTTCCGCTGGTCCTGCCGCCAGGCCATCTGCGGCAGCTGCGGCATGATGGTGGACGGCGTGCCCAAGCTCGCCTGCAAGACCTTCCTGCGCGACTACCCGGGCAGGGTGAGAATAGAGGCGTTGCATCATTTCCCCATCGAGCGCGACCTGGTGGTGGTGCTGGACGATTTCATCGAGAAACTCGAAAGCATCACGCCCTATATCGTGCCCAAGGAAGACAAGCCCTTGTCCGAGGGGGAATACAAGCAGACGCCGGCGCAGATGGACTGGTACGCCCAGTTCAGCGGCTGCATCAACTGCCTGCTGTGCTACGCCGCCTGTCCGCAGTACGGTCTGAATCCGGACTTCCTCGGCCCCGGCGCCATCGCGCTGTTGCACCGCTACAACCAGGACAGCCGCGACGGCGCATCCGAGCAAAGGATGGAGCTGCTGGCGGCGCAGGAGGGCGTATTCAACTGCACCGCGGTCGGTTATTGCTCGGAAGTCTGTCCGAAGGCGGTGGACCCGGCCAACGCGGTTAACCTGAACAAGACGGCGGTGGCCAAGGATTATTTCCTGCGGTTCGCGCGTCCCAAGGGAGCGTGCAAATGAACAAGCGTCGACCTTATGTCCGGCCCATGGGCGGCTGGTGGCGGAAGAGCCCGTACTTCATCGAGTACATGGTCCACGAGGGGACGGCGCTGTTCGTCGCCGCTTACGCCTTTGCGCTGCTGTTCGGCCTGTGGCGGCTGAGCCAGGGCGAGGCGGCATGGAACGGCTTCATCGCGGCGCTGCGCAGCCCCTGGTCTGTGTTGTGCCACCTGATTCTGTTCTTGATGATCGGCTACCACAGCTACACCTGGTTCAAGATCATGCCGCGCACCTTGCCGCCGCTGATCATCGGCGGCAAGCGCGTCTCCGCCGCCGCCATCACCGCCGGCGGCTTCATCGCCGCGCTGCTCGCCAGCCTGGCCTTGCTGGGCATCGCATGGGGGATCTCGCAATGAAAAACCGGCAATTGAAGCGTTCCCATGCGCCCATTTTCTGGGGGCTGTTCGGCGCCGGCGGCATGCTGGCGGCGCTGTTCGGGCCGATGCTGGTGTGGATCACCGGTTTCGCCGCGCCGCTGGGCTGGCTGCCGGCCAAGGCGGCCAGCTACCAGGGCGCGCTAGCGCTGGCGCAGAGCCTGGTGGGCAAGGCGGCGCTGTGGGGGCTGGTCAGCTTGCTGTTGTGGCACGCGGCGCACCGCATCTACCACAGCCTGCACGATATCGGCGTGCATGGCGGGCCGGCCGCCAAAGCCTTGACCTATGGCGTGGCGATGCTGGGCACGCTGCTGGCGGCGGGCCTGCTATTGCGTTTGGGGCGCTGACGCCGGCCTGTGGTTTCTACTTAAATCCCCCCCGGGTGCCGCTCTTTTTGCGGCATCCGTCCGACATCTGCGCTGTTTTCCGGCCTTGACGCATTTTTTTCCCGCCTATAGTGGATTGTCCGCCATGTCATTTCCATGCGCGGCCCATCATTTTGCATTTGTGCTGGCATTTGCCATTTTTTCGCCCGGCGGCATGCCGCTTGCCGGGCGAAGCCACAGTTAGCGGGTTTGCAAGCTGCGCAAGGAGAATGCGATGTCGCTTGGGTCTGTGACTGGCAGTTATTCCATTGCCCCGCAATATGTTCCCGCCACCGCTCCCGGCGTGCTGGCGCCGTCCGGCAACCAGGGGCAGGCAGCCGCCTCGCGCCGCCAGGACAATGGACCGGACGGCGGTTTCGGGCAGGAAGTGGCGCTGGCGCTGCAGCAGTCAGGCCTTAATCTTGCCGCCGCCGGCAACTACAACAACGCCGGCGAGCGCACAGGCGACGCCGGCCCGCAAAACAATGCGATAGGCGCGCTGTCGGGCAGCGCCGGCAGCAATGTCCAGCAGGCGCTGCATACTTTCGTCCACGCGGTGTACCAGGCGGTGCAGGCCGAAGGGCTGTCCAGCAGCACCGCCGGCGCCGGCCAGGGGCCGGCGTCCAGCGGCTACGGCGATTTCCAGAGCAATCTGCAGAAGCTGCTGCAGGATGTGAGCAACGGCAGCCAGAACGGCGCCACCACCAGCCTGGCCTCGGCGTTCAAGGATTTGCAGCAGTCCTTGGGCAGCGGCAACGGGACCGGCGGGTCGCAACAGGCGTCGCTGCATACTTTTCTGCAAAACCTGCTCACCTTGCAGAACGACCAGGCGCTGTCGGCCGGCGGCGTCGGCTCGCTGCTCAATACCAGCGCCTGAACCCCGCCGACACCCAGGCTATACTGAAACCAGCGCCGCGCGGCGCGTCCGGAATCCGGGCCGGTTGTAGCGTTTTTGGCGGGTAGATTGGCTGAATTTTCCTTAATTAACATAAATTTACAGCTTGTCCATTTGTCTAGGCGCCGGAAAGCCGATATACCGATATCAGCGCATGCTGAGACGGATGGATCAGTTCTTTAAGGAGAGCATCATGTCGGTCGGATCTCTGGGCAACAGCTCAATCTCTTTGCAGTACACGCAGGTGGATATCCAGGAAAGCTTTTCGTCGGATCAGGGGCAATCTTCCGGCGGCGGCGCGGTTCAGGGAACGGGCGGCGGCGGACACCATCATCATGGCGGCGGCGGCGAGTTGACCCAAAGCGTGCTGCAGGCCTTGCAGCAATCGGGGCTGCTGCAGTCTGGCTCCTCCAGCAGCGGGACGGACTCGTCCTCGGATGGAGATTCCGGCTCGACCGGCGCGGTGGATGCGACGGGAGGAACGCAGCAGCAGGCCGTGCATGCTTTCATCCATTCCTTGTTCCAGGCTTTGCAGCAGGAGGGAGCGGCATCCGGCAGCCAGAGCGGCAGCAGCGAGGCCGGCAGCAGCGACCAGTCCGGCGACGCCACGACGGCGGCATCCGGCAGCGGCGGCTACGGCAATCTGCAGAACAATCTGCAGCAGTTGTTGCAGGACATCGCCAACGGCACCCAGAACAGCGCCACCTCGACCTTGAGCAGCGCTTTCCAGAATCTGCAGCAGGCTTTGGGAATCGGCGGCAGCGGGCAATCGTCGCAATCGTCGCTGCAGTCCTTCCTGCAAAACCTGACCAATAATCTGCAGCAGAATCAATTTGGCAGCAGCGCCGGCGTGGGGGCGCTGCTGAGCACCTCGGCCTGAAGCCAGGCTTTGGGGAGCGTGGGAAAAACAAGGCCGGCGAAACCCGGCCTTGCTGTTTGTCGGGCGGCGCTCAGCGCTTGCCGCGCGAGGGCAGGCTGGTCAGGATGCCCAGCGCGATGATGGCGACGCTGATCAGGCCGGTCGTCACTTCCCCCAGTTCGACATGCAGCGCGGCGGCGTACATGATGGCCACCAGCGCGGCGATCGCCCAGAACGCGGACACTTCCAGGTATTTGAACTGGCTCATCACATCGCGCTCCACCAGGTAAAGCGTCAGCGAGCGCACGAACATCGCGCCGATGCCCAGGCCGGCGGCGATCAGCCAGAAATCGTTGGTGATGGCGAAGGCGGCGATCACGCCGTCCATCGAGAAACTGGCGTCCAGCACTTCCAGATAGACGAAGCCGATCAGGCCGTTCTTGGCGGCGGCGGTCTGGATATCCATCCCGCCGAACAGCTGCTTGAACATATGCAGCGCCATGAACACCACATAGCCCCAGAAGCAGCTGCTGATGAACGGCATTTTCTGGTCGGCGGGCAGCAGCGCGGCGATGGCGGCCACCACCAGGATGGTGACCAGCGACTGCGCGTTTTCCACGCTGCCCAGCCTGGCCAGCAGCGGCTCGATGCCCGGCACCCAGTGCTCATCTTTCTCATGCTGGACGAAGTATTCGATCACCACCATCAGCAGGAAGGTGGCGCCGAAGCCCATGATCATCAGGTGGCTGTCGTGCATGATCTGCTGGTAGCGCTCCGGCTGCTTGGTAGCCACCGCGAAGGCCTCCGCCAGCGACACGCCGCCGGCAGTCGACACGATCAGCAGCGGGAACAGTATGCGCATGCCGAATACCGCCACCGCGATGCCGACGGTCATGAAGATCTGCCGCCAGCGCGGACTCATCGCCTTGAGCACGGTGGCGTTGACCACCGCGTTGTCGAAGGAAACGCTGGTTTCCAGCACCGCCAGCACCGCGGCGGTGACCAGGAAGGCGCCGGCCTGTTCGACGCCGCCCTGGGCGTGTCCATACCAGGCGACGATGGCCAGCACGGCCACGCTGAAGGCCAGCGAGCCGCGGAAATAGGAAAAAGTTGAACGCATGTGCAATTACCTGATTATTTTTGCGGTTTTCCCGCTGTTCTGGAATGCGAGAACGGCCGGAAAGTCCGGCCGTTCGCATTGGCAATTATAAAGCGGGATCAAGCGTTTGGCATCACGGGGCCGGGGTTTGCCGCAATAGTACCAAGCAGCGCCGGTAGCGGCCGTCCACCCGATTGGCGAACCATTCGGTGGTGAGTTTGCGGCTGATCTTGGGGCTTTTCAGGTCGATCTGCGGCATGGCCGCGCGCGGCAGCGGGCGGCCGGCCTGTTGGTCGGCCAGCGCGAAAACCTGGCGGTAAAGCTGGGTCTGGCCGAAGCCGGCGCTCTTTTCCTGCCGAAGATCGCGCTGGATGGCGGCGGCGCCCATGGCCAGCCGCCCCGAAAGCGAAAGCGCCGCCTGCTGGCTGCCGGAGGCGGTTTGGCCCTGGTAGTTCAGCAGGTCGCCGTCCAGCGCCAGCTTGCGGCCGGACAGGCGGGACAGCGCGGCCTGGAAGGCGGCGTTGCGGCTGCTGTAGCGGCCGGCGTTGAAGTCGGCGAAGCGGTACAGCATGTCCTGGTAAGGCGCCGGATATTGCAGCAGGATGGCGGCGCCGAAGTAGACGCCGCCGCGGCGGCTGAATACCTGGTGGCGGATGCTGTCGCTGTGCGGGTAGGGATAGGGCCAGACTTTGGCGTGGGCCTCGGCGAACTCCACGCTGACCTGCATCGGCCCGCCGGTGCGGATCGGGTTTTTCATGTCGGGCAGGCCCATCTTGCCGGCTTCGCGCGCCATGTCCTCGAACAACAGGTTCATCTCGCGCTCGGTGCGCAGATTGTCTATCCGGGCTTTATAGCTCTGGCCGTTGGGCGAGCCCTTCAGCAGCGCGGTTTTCACCACCGACAGCGGCACCAGGTAACGGTGCGCCTTTTCTTCTATCTTGCCCCAGACGATGCCGGGCAGGCCGGGCACCACCGGGTCGGCCTGCCAGCTGGATTCCTGTTCTATCACCGCGGCCAGCGCGCAGACATTGTCGGCGCTGGCCGGAATCCGCAGGTGGCGCAAGGCGGCGTCGATGTCGGCGATCCAGCCCTGGCGGTCGCGCGCTTGCGACGGCACGGCGTGGGCGATGCGCTCGCGGGGCGCAGGCGCAGCCTTGGCTGGCGGCGCTTGCGGCACCGGATTGGAGGCGGGCGCCGCCGGGGTGGGCGAGGCGGTTTCGGGCGGCAGCTGTACGGCGGGCGCCGAGGCGATGGGCGCCGGCGCGGGTTGCGGCCGCGGGCCGGCGCAGGCGGACAGCAGCGCGGCGAGCAACAGGAGCGAGGTGCGTTTCATTTCATTATGGTTTCGAGCAGGGCGAAATCGTCGGCGGCGCGGATCAGCGCGGCGGCAGATAGGGCGCCGGGTCCACCGCCTGGCCGCGCAGCCGCAGCTCGAAGTGCAGCTTGACCCGGTTGGCGCCGGTGTCGCCCATGGTGGCGATGGTTTGTCCCGCGCTCACCTGATCGCCCTCGTTCACCAGCAGCTGCTGATTGTGGGCGTAAGCGGTCAGCGTGTCGTCGCTGTGCTTGATGATCAGCAGGTTGCCGTAGGCGCGGATGCCCTTGCCGGCATACGCCACCTTGCCGGCCGCGGCGGCCTGCACCTTGTCGCCGGCGTTGCCGGCGATGTCTATGCCCTTGTTGCGGTTGCCGTCGAAGCCGGCGATCAGCGCGCCGGAGGCAGGCCACTGCAGCTTGATGTCGAGCCGGGCCGGCGGCGGCGCCGGCTTTTCCGCCGGTTTGGCCGGCGGGCGGCTGGCGTTGCCGGCGGTTTTGCCGGCGGATGGCGGCTGCACGCGCAGCAATTGGCCGGCCTGGATGTTGGAGCTGTCCGACAGCTGGTTCCAGCGCGCCAGGTTGCCGACGCTTTGCCGGTGCTTGCGGGCGATGCGGTACAGGGTGTCGCCGGACTGCACCCGGTAATAGCCGGCGGGGGCGGGGGCGTCGGCCGCGCGGGGCGTGGCGCAGGCCGCCAGCCATAAGCTGCTACAAAGAATGAGGGTTCGCAAATACATGGCCGGAATTCTATCACCGTCTAGCCGCGACCGAGCCGGCGGCGGATGAACGCGGATGGGGAAAGCAATGATGAAATGGGTTGGGCTGGCGCTGGCCTGGTTTGGTTCCTGCCAGGCCTGGGCCGCGCCGGCAGGGGATGTCGTCAATCTGTACACGCTGGACTATCCGCCGTTCGTGATCCGCGACACGCCGCAGAGTCCGCCGCATGGCATCGCGGTGGAGCTGGTGTCGCAGGCGCTGGCGCGCGCCGGGCTGCGGGGACAGTTTGTCGATTTGCCGTGGAAACGGGCGCAGCTGCAGGTGACGAACGAGGAAAGCGGCTGCCTGATGCCGCTGACCCGCTCGCCCAAGCGCGAAGGGCAATACCGCTGGGTGGGGCTGATCGACGACAGCAGTCAGTCCTTGTTCGTCGCCGCCGGCAGCAAGGCGCAGATCCGCACGCTGGCCGACCTGAAGGGTTTGCGGGTGGTGACCTTGCTGGGCTCGTCGATGGCGGAGTGGCTGCGTTTGCATCAGGTGGGGTTTTCCGAGTTGGCGACGACGGAAGACGCCTATCGGGAATTGAGCCTGGGCGTGGCCGACGCCTGGGCGGTGCACAGCCCGGTGGCGCGCTATCTGGTGAAGAAGCAGGGCGTGAGCGCGACGCCGATACGCGAGATTCTGCGGCTGCAGGAAACCGGCATCTACCTCGCTTGCGGCAAGCACATGCCGGAGGAGGAGGCGCAGCGGCTGGGCGCGGCGCTCAAGCAATTGCGCGATGAGGGGGTGGCGGCCAAGGTGATGTCCCGCTATCTGGATTGAGCTCTCAGCAAAAAGCCCCCGCGGAGCGGGGGCTGAATGGCGTGCAGGCAGCCGATCAGCGGCTGATCGGCTTGTAGCGGATGCGCTTGGGCTTGGCGCCTTCCTCGCCCAGGCGTTTCTTCTTGTCGGCCTCGTACTCCTGGTAGTTGCCGTCGAAGAAAGTCCATTGCGATTCGCCTTCCGCCGCCAGAATGTGGGTGGCGATGCGGTCCAGGAACCAGCGGTCGTGCGAGATCACGAACACGGTGCCGGCGTATTCCAGCAGCGCGTCTTCCAGCGCGCGCAGGGTTTCCACGTCGAGGTCGTTGGACGGTTCGTCCAGCAGCAGCACGTTGCCGCCCTTCAGCAGCGTTTTGGCCAGGTGCAGGCGGCCGCGTTCGCCGCCGGACAGCATGCCCACCTTTTTCTGCTGGTCTGCGCCCTTGAAGTTGAAGCGGCCGAGGTAGGCGCGGCTGGACATCTCGAAGCGGCCGACGGTGAGGATGTCGGCGCCGGCGGCCACGTCTTCGAACACGGTCTTGTCGCCGTCCAGGCCTTCGCGGCTCTGCTCGACGAAGGCCATCTGCACGGTTTGGCCGATCTTCACGCTGCCGCTGTCCGGCTGCTCTTTGCCGGCTATCATCTTGAACAGCGTCGATTTGCCGGCGCCGTTGGGGCCGATGATGCCGACGATGGCGCCCGGCGGAGCCTTGAACGACAGGTTGTCGATCAGCAGGCGGTCGCCGAAGCCCTTGGACACGCTGTCGAATTCGATCACTTCATTGCCCAGGCGTTCGGCCACCGGGATGAAGATTTCCTGGGTTTCGTTGCGCTTCTGGGTTTCGTAGCTGGACAGTTCTTCAAAGCGGGCTATGCGCGCCTTGGATTTGGCCTGGCGGCCCTTCGGGTTCTGGCGCACCCATTCCAGCTCCTGCTTCATCGCCTTCATGCGGGCGCCTTCGCTCTTGGCTTCTTGCGCCAGGCGCTCTTCCTTCTGTTCCAGCCAGGACGAGTAGTTGCCCTTCCACGGGATGCCTTCGCCGCGGTCCAGCTCCAGAATCCATTCGGCGGCGTTGTCGAGGAAGTAGCGGTCGTGGGTGACGGCCACCACGGTGCCGGGGAAGCGCACCAGGAATTGCTCCAGCCATTCCACGGACTCGGCGTCCAGGTGGTTGGTCGGCTCGTCCAGCAGCAGCATGTCCGGTTTGGACAGCAACAGCTTGCACAGCGCCACGCGGCGCTTTTCGCCGCCGGACAGCGGGCCGATCTTGGCGTCCCACGGCGGCAGGCGCAGCGCGTCGGCGGCCAGCTCCAGCTGCAGCGCCACGTTGTCGCCGGCGCCGGCGGAGATGATGGCTTCCAGCTTGGCTTGCTCTTCGGCCAGCGCGTCGAAGTCGGCGTCCGGCTCGGCGTAGGCGGCGTACACTTCTTCCAGGCGCTTCTGCGCGCCCATCACGTCGCCCATGCCGCTTTCCACTTCCTCGCGCACGGTCTTGTCGTTGTCCAGCTTGGGCTCTTGCTCCAGGTAGCCGATCTTGACGCCGGCCAGGTGCTGCACTTCGCCGTCGTATTCCTTGTCCACGTTGGCCATGATGCGCAGCACGGTGGATTTGCCCGCGCCGTTCAGGCCCAGGAGGCCGATCTTGGCGCCGGGGAAGAAGGACAGCGAAATGTCCTTGATGATTTGTCGCTTGGGCGGGACGATCTTGCTCACGCGGAGCATCGACATCACGTATTGGGCCATGGATTCGTTCACATTGGTTGGATGGGACTAAGCGTCGATTATAACGAAATCCGCGCCCCTGCTGCGGCCGGGATGCGCGGGGAGGGGATCAGCGGCAGTTGGCGCGGAAGCTCAGCAGGATGTTCATCGCCAGCGTCGGCCGCTGCGCCAGCCGTTGGGGCAGGAAATCCGGACCGTAGACGTCGATGAAGCCGGGATGCTTGCTGATGGCGTCGCCGTCCAGCCGGGTGAAACCCATGCGCCAGTTGGAAAAGCTGCGCTGCTCGATGTCTTCGAGCAGGATTTCTATCAGGTTATGGTGGCGGGGGTCGTCCAGTATGCGCTGGTAGGTTTCGGCGACGGCTGCGGCTTCGCCTTCCAGCACCTGGATGAAGTTGCCGGGGCCATACAGCAGCACGCCGCTGATGTCGTTCTGCAGGTTGTGGCGCACGCAGGATTCCAGCAGCGCTTCTTGCTCCGCGTGGCTCAGTTCCTGGCGGGCGGTGCTGACGTAGATCAGGTGCTGCAGCGGCATGGCGAATGTCCTCGGCGGAATGGGCGGACGCTATCGATCGCAACAGCATAGCAAAAACTTGGCGTCCGTTGCCGGGATGGCCGCCCCAGCCATCCGCATGGCCAGGGGGTTAGAACGCCAGCGCCAGCGCGGCGGTGGCTAGCATCGCGAAGGCGCAGGCCACTTTGGCCACCGCGCCGACGATGAAGCCGATGAAGGTGCCGATGCCGACCTTGCCGGCCTGGAACGCATCCTTGCGGGCGATGAATTCGCCGATGATGGCGCCCAGCAGCGGCCCCAGGATCACGCCGGCCACGCCGAAGAACATGCCCACCAGGCTGCCGATGAAGGCGCCCCACAGCGCCTGGCGGCTGGCGCCGGTGGCCTTGGCGCCCAGCAGGCCGGCGACGAAGTCTATCAGCAGGCCCAGCGCCGCTACCACCGCGAGTATGGTCAGACTGATGGCGCCGAGGTGCTGGAAATTGTCCAGCCACGAGGCCAGCAGCATGCCGCCGAACAGCAAGGGCAGGCCGGGAATGGCCGGCAGCACGGTGCCGGCCAGGCCGGCCAGCATCATGACGACGGCCAGCAGATAGCCCACCATCGCCATTATTTGTCTTCCTGCGGCTGGGCGGAGTAGGACTCCAGCAATTGGCGCTGCGCGCAGTGCGGCTTGCCGCGGCTGCCGCGGCGCTTGTAGCTGCCGTCGGGCTGCATGTCCCAGCTGTTGACGTTGTCTTCCAGATACAGCCGCAGCGCTTCCTTGATGATGCGGCGCTTGAGCTTGCCGTCGATGATGGGCACGCAGGTTTCGATGCGGCGGAAGAAGTTGCGGCTCATCCAGTCGGCGCTGGACATCAGCAGGTCTTCCTTGTGGTCGTTGTAGAAGTAGAACACGCGCGGGTGTTCCAGGAAGCGGCCGACGATGGAGCGGACCGAGATGTTGTCCGACAGGCCCGGCACGCCGGGGCGCAGCGCGCAGACGCCGCGCACGATCAGCTGGATCTTCACGCCGGCTTGGCTGGCGCGGTACAGCGCGTGGATCACCTGCGGCTCCAGCAGCGAGTTCATCTTGGCGATGATCTGCGCCGGCTTGCCGGCCTGGGCATGCTCGGTTTCGCGCTCTATCGCCTGCATGATCATGCTGTGCAGCGTGAACGGGCTTTGGAACAGCTGCTTCAGGCTGCCGGCGCGGCCGAGGCCGGTCAGCTGGACGAAGATGTCGTTGACGTCGCTGGCGATTTCCTCGTTGCAGGTCAACAGGCCGAAGTCGGTGTACAGGCGGGCGGTGCGCGGGTGGTAGTTGCCGGTGCCCAGGTGCACGTAGCGGTGCAGGCCGCGCTCCTCGCGCCGCACCACCATCAGCATCTTGGCGTGCACCTTGTAGCCGATCACGCCGTACACCACGTGGGCGCCGGCATCTTCCAGCCGGCTGGCCCAGCTGATGTTGGCTTCTTCGTCGAAACGCGCCATCAGCTCCACCACCACCGTCACCTGCTTGCCGGCGCGGGCGGCGGCGATCAGCGACTCCATCAGCACCGAGTCGGTGCCGGTGCGGTACACCGTCATCTTGATCGCCACCACGTGCGGGTCGGTGGCGGCCAGGGTCAGGAAGTCGATCACCGGCTGGAAGCTCTGGTACGGGTGGTGCAGCAGGATGTCGCCCTTGCGGATGGCTTCGAACAGCTGCGCTTTTTTCTGCAGCGGCGGCGGCAAGGTGGGGCTGAACGGCGCGAATTTCAGATCGGCGCGGTCCACCAGGTCGGGCACCTGCATCAGCCGCACCAGGTTCACCGGGCCGTTGACGCGGTAGACGTCGCGCGGCTGCAGATTGAACTGGGTGAGCAGGAAGGATTCCATGTGCTGCGGGCAGGTGTCGGCGATTTCCAGCCGCACCGCGTCGCCGAACTGGCGCTGGCGCAATTCGCCCTGCAGCGCGGTGCGCAGGTTCTTGAAGTCGTCGTCGTCGACCGACAGTTCGCTGTCGCGGGTGACGCGGAACTGGTAGCAGCCCTTCACCGTCATGCCGGGGAACAGCTCATGCACGTGCGAGTGCAGGATGGAGGACAGGAACACGAAGCAGTGCGGCCTGCCTTCGCATACTTCGGCCGGCAGCTTGATCACGCGCGGCAGGATGCGCGGCGCCTGCACGATGGCGGTGCCGGAGGCGCGGCCGAAGGCGTCGCGGCCTTCCAGCTCCACCGTGAAGTTCAGCGACTTGTTCAGCACCTTGGGGAAGGGGTGGGACGGGTCCAGGCCTATCGGCGTCAGGATGGGCATCAGCTCGCGGAAGAAAAAGGCCTCCACCCAGTCCTTTTGCTGCTGCGTCCACTCGCCGCGGCGCAGGAAGACGATGCCCTGTTCGCGCAGCGCCGGGAACAGCACCTCGCTCATCACCGCGTATTGGTCTTTCACCAGTTGATGGCTGGCGCGCGCCACCTTGGCCAGCGCCTGCTCCGGGGTGCTGCCGTCGGCCAGGATGCGCTCCGGCGTGGCGTGGGCGGCGTCCTGCAGCCAGGCTACGCGCACTTCGAAGAATTCGTCCAGGTTGGAGGAGACGATGCAGAGGAATTTCAAGCGTTCCAGCAGCGGCAGGTTGGCGTCTTCGGCCTGGGCCAGCACGCGGCGGTTGAATTCTATCAGTCCCAGTTCGCGATTCAGCAGCAAGTCTTGCGGTTGTGACATAACGGTGTGCGAGCCAATTACGGTGAATGGAAACAATAAAGCCCTCGCTTGGAGGGCTTGGCGGGGGTTTAGTTCTGCGGCGGGGTGTAGCCTGCCGGGGCGTCGGCGCCCTGGCCGAAGAAATAAGCGTCCAGCTGCGCGGCCAGGTACTGGCGCGCGCGGGCGTCGGCCAGGCTGAGGCGGTTTTCGTTGATCAGCATGGTCTGGTAGCGCAGCCAGCCTTGCCAGGCTTCCTTGGAAACGCTTTCGTACACGCGCTTGCCCAACTCGCCCGGCAGCGGCGGGAAGTCGAGGCCTTCGGCTTCGCGGCCCAGCTTGACGCAATTGACGGTTCTGCTCATGGCTCTATCCTTGCTTTTGAATTCTGATTGGGGTCAACGGGCTATTTTGTCACATAGCCCGCGTCCTTCCAACCGTGGCGGCATCATGGCCGTTGCCGGTTACAGCTTCTTTACAAACACCTTGGAGCGGCGCTGGTAATTGTAGAACTGCTGGCGCGCCAGCGGCAGCGAGCTTCTGTCGGCCTCGGCGAAGCCGCGCTCGACGAACCAGTGCGAGGTCTGGGTGGTGAGCACGAACAGCGACTGCAGGCCGCGGGTGCGGGCCTGGTATTCGACATGGCGCAGCAGCATTTCGCCGAAGCCGCCGTCGCGCTTGGCCGGCGACACCGCCAGGCAGGCCAGCTCGGCGGTTTCCGCCTCCGGGAACGGGTGCATCGCCACGCAGCCGTAGATCTTGCCATCGTGCTCCAGCACCGAGTACTCGCCTATCTCCACCTCCAGCCGCTCGCGGCTGCGGCGCACCAGCACGCCTTGCTCTTCCAGAGGGCGGATCAAGGCCAGGATGTCGCCGACGTCGTCGATGCTGGCGTTGCGCACCCGCACCAGCGGGTCGCGCGCGATCATGGTGCCGTTGCCGCCGCGGGTGAAGTGCTCCAGCAGCAGCGCGCCGTCCTCGTGGCGGCTGATCAAGTGGGCGCGCGGAATGCCTTCGCGGGTGGCGCGGATCGCGTAGGGCAGGTAGGCGGCCACGTCTTCCGGCAGGCTGCCCGCTTCCAGCAATTGTTCGGCCTGCAGCGCGGTGAGCGAGCTGATCAGCTGGCCGTCCTGCTCCACCGCGCCGCGCCCCTCCACCACGAAAATCAGCTTTTCTGCCTTCAGCGCGATGGCGGCGTGGGTGGCCAGCTCTTCCATCGCCAGGTTGAAGCTTTCGCCGGTCAGCGAGTAGCCCACCGGGGTCAGCAGCACCAGCTCGCCGGCGTCCAGCCGCTGGCGGATGGCGGCGGCGTCGACGCGGCGCACCTGGCCGGTGTACTGCATGTCCACGCCGTCCAGCACGCCCAGGGGCTGGGCGGTGACGAAGTTGCCGCCGGCCACCCGCAGGTGGGCGCCGTGCATCGGCGAATGCGGCATGCCCATCGACAGCCTGGCCTCCACGTCGTGGCGGGTGGCGCCGGCGGCCTGCTTGACCACGTCCATGGTGCCGGCGTCGGTGACGCGGCGGTCGCGGTGGAACATCCGCGCGATGCCGTGGCGTTTCAACAGCGCCTCGATCTGCGGGCGGATGCCGTGCACCAGCACGATGCGCACGCCGAGGCTGACCAAGAGATTGATGTCCTGGGCCATGCTGGAGAAATCGCCGTCAAGCAGGCTCTCGCCGCCCATGGCCAGCACGAAGGTCTTGCCGCGGTAGGAATTGATGTAGGGCGCGGCTTCGCGGAAGGTGAGAACAAACTCGCGGGTGAGCATATGGGCGGACTCCGGCCACTCGATTGGGAATAACCGATAAGAATATCAGCAATGGCCGCGCCGCTGCGCGAAGTTTTCGCCGCGGCGGGGCGTGGATGCGAAAACGCCGCCAGCTGGGCTGGCGGCGTCGCAATGGGCGCGCGGAGGATCAGTCGGCGCGTTTTTGCAGGATTTGCTGCACTTTCAGCACGTTCAGGCCCTGCGACAGCTGATAGTCGTTCTTCGGATTCGGGTCGCGCGGGCCGAACTGGCTGGCTTCGTCCGGCGCCGGCGCTTCCTTGCCCTTTTCCGGCGCGGCCGGGGGCGGCACCAGCTTAGGCGCCGGTTTGGCGGCCTTGGCCGGCTTGTCGTCGCCGTTGGGGTTGGCCAGGTGGTTTTCCAGATCGGCCTCGCGCACGCGCAGCGCCTGGTCGGCGGCGGTGAGGGTGGCGTCTTCCACCACCACGTCCGGCACGATGCCCTTGGCCTGGATCGAGCGGCCGCTAGGGGTGAAGTAGCGGGCGGTGGTCAGCTTGATGCCGCCCTGGCTGCCCAGCGGCAGGATGGACTGCACCGAGCCCTTGCCGAAGGTTTGAGTGCCGACCAGCACCGCGCGTTTCTGGTCCTGCAGCGCGCCGGCGACGATTTCCGACGCCGAGGCCGAGCCGCCGTTGACCAGCACCACCATCGGCACGTTGCGGGCGTCGGCCGGCAATTTGGCCAGCGGGTCGCTGCCGCCGATGCCGGCGTAGTTTTGCAGGGTGGCGGTCAGGCGCATCTTGGCGTCCGGGGTGCGGCCCTCGGTGTACACCACCAGCTTGTCCTTGGGCAGGAAGGCGGCGGCGACGCCGACGGCGCCGTTGAGCAGGCCGCCCGGGTCGTCGCGCAGGTCCAGCACCAGGCCCTTCAGCGGCTGCTTGTTGTCCTTGTACAGCTTCTGCAGGCCGGCGGCCAAGTCTTCCGCGGTGTGCTCCTGGAACTGGGCGATGCGGACGTAGCCGTAGTCCGGCTCCAGCATCTTGTATTTGACGCTCTTGGTTTTGATCACCGCGCGCGCCAGCGTGAAGATCAGCGGCTTGGTCTCGCTCTTGCGGGCGATGGTCAGCGTGACCTTGCTGCCCGGCTTGCCGCGCATCTTTTTCACCGCGTCGTTCAGCGACAGGCCGCGCACCGGGGTGTCGTCGATCTTGATGATCAGGTCGCCGCTCTTGATGCCGGCCTTCTGCGCCGGGGTATCCTCGATCGGGGACACCACCTTGACCAGGCCGTCCTCGGCGCCGATCTCGATGCCGAGGCCGCCGAACTCGCCCTGGGTGCCTTCGCGCAGCTCCTTGAATTCCTCGGGATCCATGTAGTCGGAATGCGGATCCAGGCCGGTGAGCATGCCCTTGATGGCTTCGTCTATCAGTTTCTTGTCGGTCACCGGCTCGACGTAGCTTTGCTTGATCAGGCTGAACACCTCGACAAAGGTGCGCAGCTCGCCCAGCGGCAGCGGCGACGCTTCCTTGTCGGCCAGCGCCTGCATGCTGATGGTCAGTACGCCACCGGCCATGGCTCCTGCCACCAACCAGGCGATTTTCTTCATTCTTTGGCTGCTCATGCTGTGCAAATTCTCCGTACCCGGCACCTTAGCGTGTCCAGGCCTGCGGGTTGAGGGGGCGTCCGAGGTGCCGGATTTCAAAGTACAGTCCGGCTTCCCCATTGTCCAGTGTTCCAGTGTTGCCGAGTGTTTCACCGGCTTTGACGCCGGCGCCGGACGATTTGGCGATGGCGGACAGGCCGGTGTAGACGGTCATGTAATTGCCGCCGTGGTCGATGATCACCGCCTTGCCGAATCCGCGCAACTCATCGGCATATACTACCGTGCCGTCGGCCACGCTGTGTACTGGCTGGCCGCCGGCGGTGCGAATAAAAATGCCTTTCCAGGTGGTGCCTTCGCGGCGCATCTTGCCGAAGGCGCCGGCGATCTGGCCGGCCACCGGCAGCTTCATCTTGCCCTGCAAGCTGGCGAAGGCGCGGCCCGAGGCGCTGCCGTCGGCGACGTCGTCCACTTTCTCCGCCGGCTCTTCCTTGACGATCACCGGCTTCTTCGCCTCTTCCGGCACCGGCTTGCCCTGTTTCTTGGCTTGCGCGGCCAGTTGGCGGCGGCGTTCGTTTTCCTTGCGCGCGGCTTCGCGGGCGGCGGCGAGCTTGGCCTTGCGCGCTTCGGCCGCCTTGCGCGCCGCTTCGGCGCGGCGGCGCTGGATTTCGCGGTTGATCTGGGCGATCAGGTTGGACAGGTGCTTCTCGTCCTCCTGCAGCTGGGTCAGCTTGCTCTGGCCCTGCTTGATCTCGCCGGACACCTTGTTCAGTTGCTGCTGCTGCTGGCTTTTGTCTTTCTCCAGCTCGCTCTTTTCCTGGCTTTTGCGGCTGGACAGGCTGTTCAGCCGCGCCAGCTCTTCCTCCAGCTGGGCGGACAGCGCCTGCAGCTGTTGCTGTTGGGCCACCAGTTGCTGCGCCAGTTGCTGGTCGGCGCGGGCGATGTGCTGGTAGTAGGCGAGGTCGCGCGAGCTCTGGTTGGGGTCGCTGTCGTTGAACATCAGCTTCATCGCGTCGTGCTGGCCGTTCTTGTATTGGCGCACCAGCATCTGGCCGACGCGCTGGCGCACGTCGGCCAGGCTCTTGCGGCTTTTCTCGATCTGCGCGTTCAGGTCGGCCAGCTGCTGCGCGGAGCGATTCTGCTTTTGTTCCAGCGTGGCCAGCGTTTGCCGGGTCTGGCTGATCGCCTGTTCCGACTCCTTGATCGCCGACTGCGCTTCCTTCTGCACCGTCTGTTTCTGCGCCAGGTCTTTTTTCAGGCTGTCGATTTCCTTGCGCACGTTTTTCAGGTCCTGCTGGTGCGGGGCGGCGGACAGGCTGGTGGAGGAGGCGTTGGTGTTGGCCGCCTGGGCGGCGCCGGCCAGCAGGGCCAGCAACAGGTAAGGTTTCATTCCCTTGGTGTTCTTTCGCTTGGGGCGATGGCGGCGGCCATGTTCCGGCCGCCGCGTGGTGAGGCGATTATTGGAAGTCGATCAGCGATTGACCGGTCATCTCGGCCGGTTGTTCCAGGCCCATCATCGCCAGCAGCGACGGCGAGATGTCGCGCAGCGAGCCGCCGCCGCGGATGGTCGCCGGGCGGCCGATATACAGGAAGGGCACCTGGTTGGTGGTGTGCTGGGTGTGCGGCTGGTGGTGCGCGCCATCGTACATCTGCTCGCAGTTGCCGTGGTCGGCGGTGATCAACACCTCGCCGCCGGCGGCCAGCATCGCGTCGACGCAGCGTTCGATGCAGCCGTCCAGCGCTTCCACCGCCTTCACCGCGGCGTCGAAGATGCCGCTGTGGCCGACCATGTCGCCATTGGCGTAGTTGCAGAAGATGGCCTGGTATTGGCCGGACTGGATCGCGGCGACGATTTTGTCGGTGACTTCTCCGGCGCTCATTTCCGGCTGCAGATCGTAAGTGGCCACCTTGGGCGACGGCACCAGGATGCGGTCTTCGCCGGGGTAGACCTGCTCTTCGCCGCCATTGAAGAAATAGGTGACGTGCGGGTATTTCTCGGTTTCGGCGATGCGTAGCTGCTTCAGGCCTTGCGACGACAGGTATTCGCCCATGCCGTTGTGGATCTTCTGCGGCGCGTAGGCGGTGGGCAGCGCGGAATAGGCTTCGCCGTAGCTGGTGAGGGTGGCGTAGCAGCCGAACTTGGGCTGGCGGGCCTGGAAGCCGTCGAAAGCCGGGTCGGTCAGCGCGGTGGTCAGCTGGCGGGCGCGGTCGGCGCGGAAATTCATGAAGATCAGCGCGTCGCCGTCCTGCATCTTCACCGGCGCGCCGATGCCGGTGGCCTTGACGAATTCGTCGTTCTCGTCGCGCTCGTAGGCGGCGGCCAGCGCTTCCAGGCCGGTTTCGGCGTGGAACAGGCCTTCGCCCTCCACCAGCAGCCGGTAGGCCGGCTCGACGCGCTCCCAGCGCTTGTCGCGGTCCATCGCCCAGTAGCGGCCGGTCACGGAAACCAGGCGCGCGTTCGGGCATTCGGCCAGTACCGCGTCCAGGCGCTTGAGGAAGGTTTCGGCGCTGCGCGGCGGGGTGTCGCGGCCGTCGAGGAAGGCGTGGACGTATATTTTCGCCACGCCGGCGGCCTGGGCGGCGCGGATCAGCGCGTGGATGTGGTTTTCATGGCTGTGCACACCCCCATCGGATAACAGGCCCAGGATGTGCAGCGCCGAGCCTTGAGCTTTGCTCATGGCTTGCTGCAGTGTGTCATTGTTTGCGAAATGCCCGTCCTCGATGTCGCAATCGATGCGGCTGATGTCCTGCTGCACGATGCGGCCGGCGCCGATGTTCAGGTGGCCCACCTCGGAGTTGCCGAACTGGCCGGAAGGCAGCCCGACAAAGTTTTCCGAGGCGTTGATCGTGCCGTAGGCGTAGCGCTGGCGCAGTCGGTTCCAGGTTGGCATGTTGGCGTGCAGGATGGCGTTGTCGTCGCCTTCCGTGCGGTGGCCGAAGCCGTCGAGGATTAATAGCAACACCGGTGTGATTGATTTCATGGCATTCGCATTCAGAATATTAGAAAACCTTGATAGTATCGGATTTTGCCGATACTATAGTCCCGCAGTCAAATCAATAAAATGACGCTACATTAGGAGAAAAGCTTTGCTGTTCAACGACGACCAGATCGAACAGACATCGCGGGCGATGAAGGCCATGTCGCACCCGCTGCGTCTGAAGATCATATCGGTGCTGGAAGACCGGGAAGTGAGCGTGCAAGACATTGTCGAGCAGGTTGGCACCTCCCAGAGCAATATTTCCCAGCATCTCGCCATTATGCGGGACAAGGGAGTTTTGCGCACGCGCAAGGATGCCAACCGCGTTTACTACCGGGTGGGGGATATCCGCACGCTGGAAGTCCTGCGGATGATGCGTGAGGTCTTCTGCGGCTTCGGGGAGTAAGCACCCAGAATCCATATAGAAAAAGCCGCGAAACGCGGCTTTTTCTATATGGGCTTCGCCTGGCGGCGTTCGGGTTTGCGTTTGATGTACAGCGTCTTGTGCACGGTGGCCACCAGTTCGTCGTCGCCGTCGCGTATCTCCACCTTCATTTCGGGCAGGTATTTGCCGCCATCGGCGGTTTGCTCGCGGATATCGCTCAGCAAGGCGTCGCTCAGTTCGAAGCGGGCGCGCACCAGGCCGCGGCCCGGCTTGATGTATTCGATGCGGCCTTCCTTGTCCCAGACGTAGTAGTCGCCGCCCAGCTGGCGCAGCAGCATCAGCATGTAGAACGGATCGGTCATCGCGTACAGGCTGCCGCCGAAATGGGTGCCGACGTAGTTGCGGTTGCCTACGCCCAGTTTCAGTCTGACTTCGGCCTGGCGGAAGTCGGCAGACAGGCGGTGGACGCGGATGCCGGCGCCGAGGAAGGGCGGCCATAGATTGAGCAGCAGCTTGATCAGCCAGATGGGCAGGTTCATGATAGGAATTCAAACGATTGTTTGGATAATCGCATCGTCGACAAAGCTTTGAGCAAAGTCAATGCCGACTTGCGCGCGCCGGCGCCGAGGGCGGAAATTTATCCACAAGAATCGCGGAATAACCTTGTGGATAAGTTGCGGAATGGGCCGGTGGCAGCGGCTTTCGACAGTCCATGCCCAAAAAAGCGGCAATCGGCTGTAATTTTTGCCGGCTGGAGGTTGCCTCGCCGCCACTGAGGTAATAAAGTCTAACGTTTGTATCGACTACGGAGACAGCTTCTGTGTGGGCTATCGTTGAAGCGGCCGGCTGGCCGATCTGGACCATTCTGGCGGCTTCCGTCGTGTCGCTGGCCATCATTCTGGAGCGTTTGTACAGCTTGCGCCGCGGCGTGGTGGTGCCGGAAGGCCTGCTGGCGCAGACCCTGCAGGAATATCGCCGGGTGGACCTGCGCGACGAGCTGATGCACCGCCTGGCGCGGCATTCTCCGCTGGGCCGACTGTTCGCGGCCGGACTGCGCAATGTCAGCGGCAGCCGCGAGGTGATGAAGGAGTCGATCGAGGACGAGGGCCGCCAGGTGGCCTACCAGCTGGAGCGCCTGTTGACCACGCTGGGCACCATCGCCGCGATGGCGCCCTTGCTGGGCCTGCTGGGCACCGTGATCGGCATGATCGAGATCTTCGGCTCGCAAAACGGCAGCGGCGCCAATCCGCAGCAACTGGCGCACGGCATCTCCGTCGCGCTCTACAACACCGCTTTCGGCCTGATCGTGGCCATTCCCAGCATGATGTTCTACCGCTTCTTCCGCTCCCGCGTCGACGGCCTGCTGGTCGAGATGGAGGCGCAGGCGATCAAGCTGGTGGAAGTGGTGCACGGCGAGCGCCGGAACGGGAGCTGAGCATGAACTTTCGTCGCGGCCGCGGCCGGGAAGAGCCGGAGATCAACTTCATCCCGTTGATAGACGTGCTGCTGGTGATCCTGATTTTCCTGATGGTCACCACCACCTATTCGCGCTTCTCCGAACTCAAGATCAATCTGCCGAGCGCGCAGGGCGAGCAGCTGAAGAACAAGACCGTCGAGATCCGCGTCGCGGTGGCCGCCGACGGCGCGATGGCGGTCAACGACGCCCGCATCGCCGCCGCGGACAAGTCCGGCCTGCTGGCCAGGCTGAAGGCCGCCGCCGCCGGCAAGAGCGACGTGGTGGTGGTGGTCAACGCCGACGCCCGCTCCACTCACCAGTCGGTGATCACGGTGATGGAGGCGGCCCGCGAGGCCGGCCTGTCGCAGCTGACTTTCGCCACCCAAAATTTGAAGTGAAGCCCGAAACGGCATGAGTTTGATAGAACGACACTGGTACCGGCCGCGAGGCTGGCTGACAGCCCTTCTGGCGCCGCTGGAAGGGCTTTTTGCGCTGCTGGCCGCCGGCCGGCGGCTGGCTTTCCGCCGCGGCTGGAAAAGCAGCGAAACACTGCCGGTTCCGGTGGTGGTGATAGGCAACATCAATGTGGGCGGCGTCGGCAAGACGCCGCTGACGCTGGCGCTGCTGGCGGATTTCGCCGCGCGCGGCGTGAAAGCGGGCGTGATCAGCCGCGGCTACGGCGGCAGCGCCGCCGGGCCGACGGAGGCGCTGCCGGGCGGCGACCCGGCGCGGGTCGGCGACGAGCCCTTGTTGCTGGCCGCTTCCGGCGCGCCGGTGGTGGTGGGGCGCGACCGGGTGGCCGCCGGGCGCTTGCTGCTGGAGCGGCATCCCGATGTGCAACTGATATTGAGCGATGACGGCCTGCAGCATTACCGGCTGGCGCGCGATCTGGAAATCGCGGTGCTGGACGGCCGGCGCGGCGTCGGCAACGGCCGCCTGCTGCCCAATGGGCCGTTGCGCGAGCCGCTGGCGCGGCTGCGGACGGTGAACGCGGCGGTGGTCAATGGTTCCGGCGCCGATCTGGCGTTGCCGCCCGGCCTCGCGCGCTTCGACATGACGCTGCGCGCCGGCGCCTGCCACGCGCTGGGCGACGCGGCGCGGCTGCGGCAGGCCGACGGCTTCGCCGGCTTGAAGGTGGTGGCGCTGGCCGGCATCGGCCATCCCGAGCGCTTTTTCGATACGCTGGCGGGGTTGGGCATCGCGGTGGAGCGCCGGCTGTCTTTTCCCGATCATCACGCGTTTTGCGCCGCCGACATCCCGGCCGACGCCGACGCGGTGATCGTCACCAGCAAGGACGCGGTCAAGCTCGAGCGCGTGCTTCATGATGCGGCGCAGCGTGCTAGACTATGGGTTTTGCCGGTTCAGGCCACGCTGGCGCCTGGGCTGTGCGACTGGATACTCGCCCGCTTGAAGATGGAACATGGACGCTAAATTTCTGGAAATCCTGGTGTGCCCGTTGTGCAAGGGCCCGTTGCTGTTCGACAAGAGCAAGGACGAACTGGTCTGCAAGGGCGACCGTCTGGCCTTCCCGATCAAGGACGGCATCCCGATGATGCTGGAAGCGGAAGCGCGCGAGCTGGCGCCCGAAGAAGAAGTCAAATGAGCGGCTTCACCGTGGTGATCCCGGCGCGGATGGCTTCCAGCCGCCTGCCGGGCAAGCCGCTGGCCGACATCGCCGGCAAGCCGATGGTGGTGCGGGTGGCCGAGCAGGCGGCGAAGAGCCGCGCCGGCCGCGTCATCGTCGCCACCGACCACGCCGACATTCTGGCCGCCTGCGCCGCGCATGGCATCGAGGCGGCGCTGACGCGCGCCGACCACGCCAGCGGCACCGACCGCCTGGCCGAGGTGGCCGCCCAGCTGGGCCTGGCCGACGACGCGGTGGTGGTCAATGTCCAGGGCGACGAGCCGCTGATCCAGCCCGAGCTGATCGATCAGCTGGCCGAGTTGATGCTGGCAGGCGATGCGCCGATGGCGACGCTGGCGCACGCCATCCACGACGCCGCCGACCATTTCAATCCCAATGTGGTGAAAGTGGCGCTGGACAAACATGGCCGCGCGCTCTATTTCAGCCGCGCGCCGATTCCCTACGCCCGCGACGCCTACGCCGCCGGTCGCGACAGCCTGCCGGCCGGGCTGCCGGCATACCGCCACATCGGCATGTACGGCTACCGCGCCGGCTTCCTCGCCGCCTATGCCGGCCTGGAGGCGGCGCCGCTGGAGCAATACGAAGCGCTGGAACAATTGCGCGTGCTCTGGCATGGTTATGCCATCATGGTGGCGGTGGCGGACGAGGCGCCGGCCGCCGGGGTGGACACGCCGGAAGACCTGGAACGGGTGCGCCGGCTGCTGAACGCCTGAGGGCTAAAAGAATTCATAAATCAAACAGACTGGAGTCATACACATGCGATTGATCCTGTTGGGCGCTCCGGGCGCCGGCAAAGGCACCCAGGCCAACTACATCCGCGAGAAATTCGGAATCCCGCAAATTTCCACCGGCGACATGCTGCGCGCCGCGGTGAAGGCCGGCACGCCGCTGGGCCTGGAAGCCAAGGCGATCATGGATGCCGGCGGCCTGGTGCGCGACGACATCATCATCGGTCTGGTCAAGGAGCGCATCGCCCAGGCCGACTGTGCCAACGGCTTCCTGTTTGACGGTTTCCCGCGCACCATTCCTCAGGCCGAGGCGATGATCGCCGCCGGCGTGGACATCGACTACGTGGTGGAAATCGACGTGCCGGACGCCGCCATCGTCGAGCGCATGGCCGGCCGCCGCGTGCACCTGGCCTCCGGCCGCACCTATCACATCGCCTTCAACCCGCCGAAAACGGCCGGCAAGGACGACGTGACCGGAGAAGACCTGGTTCAGCGCGATGACGACCGGGAAGACACCGTGAAGAAGCGCCTGGCCGTGTATCACGAGCAGACCGCCGTGCTGGTGGGCTTCTACGGCAAGCTGGCCGCCGCCGGCGACGCCAAGGCGCCGAAGTACGTGAAAATCGATGGCACCCGCGCGGTGGAAACCGTGCGCGACGAGGTGCTGGCCTCGCTGGGCGCCTGATTCCGCCGTCGTATAGCCGGAAGCGGGCGCTGCCCGCTTTTTTTGTTTGCGCAAGACGCTGGCGGCGCGGCGCAAACAGGCGGACAATTGAACCCGCGAGCCATTGCGGGCTCCAATGGGTTCACTGATGTCAGGCCGGCAAGACGGACCGGCCCAAGGATAAAATCATGTATCACGGGGAACGTTTCAACGGCTATTCCCACCTGGCCGGCACTTTGCTGGCGGTAGCCGGATTGGTGGTGCTGGTGGTGGAGGCGGCGATGCAGGGCGACCCCTGGAAGATCGTCAGCTTCAGCCTGTACGGCGGCACGCTGGTGGCGCTGTACCTGATCTCCACGCTGTACCACAGCTTCACCGGCAAGGCGAAAGCCATTTTGCAGAAGTGCGACCATTCGGCGATCTATCTGCTGATCGCCGGCAGCTACACGCCATTCGCGCTGGTGACGCTGCGCGGCGCCTGGGGCTGGACGCTGTTCGGCCTGAGCTGGGGCTTGGCGCTGTTCGGCATCGTCCAGGAGCTGACGCTGGGGCGGCGCACGCGCCTGCTGTCGATGATTCTGTACGTGGTGATGGGCTGGCTGGTGCTGATTGCCATCAAGCCGCTGATCGACGCGCTGGCGCCGGGCGGCCTGTTCTGGCTGGGGCTGGGCGGCCTGCTGTACAGCGTCGGCATCTACTGGTTTCTCAATGACGAGAAAATCCGCCATGGCCACGGCATCTGGCACTTGTTCGTGCTGGGCGGCAGCATCTGCCAATATGTCTGCGTGCTGAACTACGTCGCCTGAGCCGGCGGCGAAGCCAGCGAAAACGGCAGCCCCCGGGCTGCCGTTTTGCATGGGCGCGGCGGCTTATTCCTGCTGCGGCGCCACCGGCAGGCGGTTCTCGTTCACCAGCCGCGTCAGCGCCTCCACCACCAGCGGGTCGAACTGGCTGCCGGAGCGGCTGCCGATGTACTTCATCGTGTCTTCCATGCTCCATGGCTCCTTGTACGGGCGCTTGTTGAGCAGCGCGTCGAACACGTCGATCACGGCGACGATGCGGGCCGACAGCGGAATGTCCTGGCCGGCGATCTGGCGCGGGTAGCCCTTGCCGTCGAAGTGTTCGTGGTGGCCGCCGGCGATTTCCGAACCCAGCGACAGATAGCTGGTGCCTTCCACCATTCTGGCCGACTTGTCGAGGATCTGCGCGCCTATGGTGGCGTGCTGCTCCATCACCGCGCGCTCTTCCGGGTCCAGCTTGCCGGGCTTGAGCAGGATGTGGTCGGGGATGGCCACCTTGCCGATGTCGTGCAGGATGCTGGCCATGCCCACCATGTCCATGAACTCGCGCGTCATCAGCTCCGGATAGTGGTTGTGCTCCAGCATCTCCTGGGCGATGGCGTCGGTCAGCTTCTGCACCCTGAGCACGTGGTCGCCGGTGTCGGTGTCGCGGAATTCCGCCAGGTCGGCCAGCGCTACCACGGTGGCTTCCTGGGCGCTGCGCAGCTGGTTGTACAGGTAGAGATTGTCGTAGGCGGCGGAGATGCGCTGGCAGAACACGTCCAGCAGATCGCATTCCACGCTTTCCAGCGGCCATTGCGGCATGAAGTGCACCGCGAATTCGCGGCGGTTGCGCGAGGAGATGTACAGCACGTCGTAAGGATGCTGGAAGATGCTGCGCTTTTCGTGGAACACGCGCTGGATCACCTCGGCCAGCTTGGGCTCGCTGGAGAGGTCGCCGGCTTCGGCCAGGTATTCGTAGGAGCCCGACACCGCCAGTATTTCCAGCTCTGGCCGGCCGCTGTGGTTCTCATTGCGCACGCACAGGATGCCGTCGGTGCCGATGTCCAGCAGCGCGCTGATCTGGCGCAGCACGCCGGAGGCGAATTCGCGCAGCGAGTGCAACTGGTACAGGTCGGACGCGCTTTCCAGTATCTTGGCCAGACCCTGGCGGTTTTTCTCCAGCGACACCATGTTCTCGTAGGCGCGCAGCGAGGCGATGGTGGTGGTGAACAGCTTCTGGGTGGTGAGCTCGGTCTTGGTCTTGTAGTCGTTGATGTCGTAATTGAGGATGACTTCCTGCTCCGGGGCCTGGCCGGGCTGGCCGGTGCGCAGAACGATGCGCACCACGCCGTTGCCCAGGTCGCCGCGGATGCGATGCACCAGCTTGAGGCCGGCATCCTCGCTCTCCATCACCACGTCCAGCATGATCAGCGCGATGTCCGGATGCTGCTGCAGTTGCTGGAAGGCCTCGACGCCGCTGTAGGCGCTGATCAGCTCCAGCGGCCTTTCCTTGTAGCTGATGCCGCGCAGCGCGATGCGGGTGGCGGTGTGCACGTCTTTTTCATCGTCGACGATCAGCACCTTCCACGGCTTGCGCATCTCGGAAGGGCGGACATTGTCTTCGTTGTCATTGTCGTCCAGCAGCCAGTTGTCGTCATCGGGAGGCAATGTCTCGGTGCTCATGCCACATTCTCCTTGTGCTGGACGGTGGGGGCGATGCAGGGCATTTCCAGCGTGAATCGGGTGCCTTGTCCCTGCTCGCTGTGTACCTCGATATTCCCGCCCAGCCTTTGCCTTACGATGTTGTAGACGATGTTGAGGCCGAGGCCGCTGCCGCCGCTGCCGCGCCGGGTGGTGAAGAAGGGCTCGAAAATCCGGCTCAGGTTTTCCGGCGCGATGCCCTTGCCGCTGTCGCTGATGTTCAGCGACACGTGCTGGGCGTCGTTGCGATGGGCCTCGATGACGATATTGCCAGCAATCTCCCCGCCTTCATAGCCGTGCACCAGCGCGTTGACCACCAGATTGGTCAGCACCTGGGCCAGCGCGCCGGGATAGCTGTCGAGCAGGATGTCCTCTTCGCACTGGATGTCTATTCCCACCTTGGTGTGCTTGAAGCGCGGCTTCAGGCTGGTGATCACTTCGTTCAGGTAGTCGTGCAGATGGAAGCTGCGCCTGGCCTCGCTGGTCTGGTCCACCGCCACCTGCTTGAAGCTGTGGATCAGGTTGGCGGCGCGTTCGGAATTGGCCAGTATCAGCTCGCAGCATTCCTGCGCGGTTTCCAGGTAGCTCTGGAAATCGCTCTTCTTGACGTTGCCGCTGTCGAGCTTGCCGGTGATGTGCGAGGTGGCGGTGCCCAGGTGCGAGGCGGCGGTCAGCGTGATGCCGACCGGGGTGTTGATTTCGTGGGCGACGCCGGCCACCAGGCTGCCCAGCGATGCCATCTTTTCCGCCTCCACCAACGTTTCCTGCGTCGCCATCAATTGGCTGTAGGCCAGCTGCGCCTTTTCCTTTTCCTCGCGCGCCACGGCTTCGGCGGCGGTGCGCTTGACCAGGTCGGCGGCGGTGCGGGCGACGATGCGGTTGAAGCCGTTGACGATGGCGCCGATCTCGTCGTCGGCCAGGTGGGTGATCTGCGCGCCGGTGGCGTCCGGCGCGCGGATGGCGGTGTTCAGCGCCTGCTGCAGCCGCGACAGCGGCTGGAAGATGAAGCGCTGCAGATTGAACGACATGATGAAGAAGATCATGCCGTCCAGCAGCACGATCTGGGCGATGATGGTGATCAGGTGCTGGTCTTCCCGCGCGCGCAGCGCGTCGTGCGACAGGTAGACGGTGGCGGTGCCCAGATGCTCCTTGCCCTGGTAGACGATGGGGATGCTGAGCATGTCGTCCACCTTGGGCCGCTCGTTGGGCAGCATGTCGCGCAGGCTGCCGCCGCTGTCGCGGGTCCGGCCCAGGTTGAGGCCGCTTTCGCCCTTGACGTTGATGGCGATCACCGAAGGCCAGCTCAATTCGCTGTCCAGCGCCAAGCGCACGTTCTCGTCGTCCAGCTGCCAGATGCCGTGCGGCAGCGACAAGGACAAACGGGATTGCACCGCGGCGCGCTGAGTCTGGAAGTCGCTCTGGTCTATGCTGTAGTCATGAAGATAGAAATACAGACCCGTGCTGCCCAGAATGGTGGTGATCCACGCCATCAGCCATAACATTAACCTTGTCTTGATGCTTTTCATGGTGCCTGTTTATTCGTGCCCTCAGAATCAATCGTAGGCAGAGCGGGGCGGAATTGCCATGATGGATCCACACTCGGTTTCTTCTGCGTGGCCGGGTTCCCGCCGCGGATGCCGGCATCAGCCGGGACCGTCGGCCACCGGCAGCGGCGGGGCGCGCCGCAAGGGCAGCTTCTGCACGGCCAGGCCGCCGAGGATCAAGGCCAGGCCCAGCAGGGTGGAGGCGAGGATGGCTTCGCCCAATATCAGGTGGATCAGCAGCAGCGACAGCAGCGGCGACAGGAAAATCAGATTGGCGATGCTGGCGGTGCTGCGGGTCAGCTTCATCGCCGACAGCCACAGCACGAAGGTGAAGCCCATCTCCAGCGCGCCGACGTAGGCCGCGCCGGCCAGCCCCTGCCAGGAGGGCGGCGCCAGTTGGCCATGCCAGGCGCACCAGGCCAGGCTCAGCGGCAGGCTGAAGGCGAAGTTGAGCGCCAGGCCCAGCACCGGCTCGCGGCTGTCGCGGGTGTTGAAGATCCAGTAGCCGGCCCACAGCAGCGTCGAGGCCAGCGCCAGCGCCACCCCCAATTGATTGGAAAAATGCAGCGCCAGTAACTGGCCGCGGGTGCCGATGACCAGCACGCCCAGGTAGCAGATCAGCGCGGCGATGGCGTCCAGCGGGTGGAGCTTCTGCTTGAGCAGCGGCACCGCCAGCAGCGTCATGGTCAGCGCCCAGGTGTAGTTGATGGCCTGGGCCTCCTGCGCCGGCAGCAGCGAATAGGCCTGGAACAGCACCAGATAGTAGGCGAAAGGGTTGATCGCGCCGAACAGCAGCGAACTTTTCCAGTGGCGGCGCAGCGCCGCGGCCAGCTCCGGCAGCCGGCCTTGCCAGGCGAGGATGGACAGCAGCGACAGCAGCGAAGCGCCGCTGGCGTACAGCACCAGCTGCATCGGGCTGAGGTGTTGCAGGCTGAGCTTGAAGGCGCTGGCCACGGTGGACCAGGCCAGGACGGCGGCGAGGCCGAAGGCGTAGGCTTTTTTCTGTGACGACAAATCGGGTCTCCGCGGATGGGGTGCCCGATCCATCTTAAACATAAACCGCCGGCGCCGGCAAAACGGCGTCGGCGCGGTTTAGCCGCCGGCCAGCATGCGGTTCAGCGCCTGGCTGATCCGGGCGGGGGTGGCGGAGGCGGTCAGGCCGATCGGGCCGCCGTTTTCCCGGCGGTAGCCGTCGCCGGCGAGGCCGTGCGCGTGAACGGCCAGCGCGGCGGCCTCGAAGGGCGGCAGGCCCTGGGCCAGCAGCGCGGCGATCAGGCCGGTCAGCACATCGCCTTGTCCGGCGGCGGCCAGTTCCGGCCCGCCGCTGGCGTTGAGCAGGTAATAGCCGTCGGGGCGGGCGATCAGGCTGCCGGCGCCCTTGAGCACCGCCACGCAGCGGTAGCGCGCGGCCAGCGCCCTGGCATGGCCGACGCGGTCGCGCTGCACTGCGGCGGTGTCGGTCTGCAGCAGGCGGGCGGCTTCGGCAGGATGCGGCGTCAGCACGGCGGGGGATGCGCGGCGGCGGAGGCGTTCGGCGGCATCCGGATCGCCGGCGAGCAGGTTGAGCGCGTCGGCGTCCAGCACCAGCGGCTGCGGCAGCGCCGCGACCTGCCGCAGCAGTTTGCCGGCCAGTTCCTGCTGGCCTAGGCCCGGGCCGAAGGCGATCACGTCGGCGGCCGGCAGCTCGGGCGTTTCGTCCAGCGGGCGCATCATCAGTTCCGGCGCGACCGGGTCCACCGGCAGCCTGTCGTCCAGCGGGCACAGATAGACCTTGCCGGCGCCGCCTTGCAGCGCGCTGCGGCCGGCCAGCAGCGCGGCGCCTAGCATGCCGGGCGCGCCGCCTATCACCGCCACCGAGCCGAAGCTGCCCTTGTGGCTGTCGCGCCGGCGCGCGAGGCCGGCGGCGTTAGGGGCGTTGAGCGCGCCTTCCGCGGCGGGGAACAGCTGCCGCGGGCAGTCCAGCTCAGCCAGCTCCACCACGCCGGCCAGGTCGGCGCCGTCGCCGCAGAACAGGCCTGGCTTGTGGCACAGGAAAGTCAGCGTATGGTCGGCGCGGATGGCGGGGCCGGCCGCCCGACCGGTGTAGGCGTCCAGGCCGCTGGGGCAGTCCAGCGCGAGCGTGGGGCAGCCCAGCGCGTTGAGCCGCTCCATGCGCCGGCCCCAGTCCTCATCCAGCGGCCGGCTGAGGCCGATGCCGAACAGCCCGTCGATCAGCCATGCCGGCGGCGGGTAGTCGTCGGGCAGTGCCGACAGCAGCGGCAAGCCTGCGGTTTGAATCTCGCGCAGCGCGGCCAGGCTGTCGGCGCCGGTTGGCGCGACGGGCAGCAGGATGTCTATCAGATAGCCGCGGCGACGCAGTTCCAGCGCCGCGTACAGCGCGTCGCCGCCGTTGTTGCCGGGGCCGGCGCAGACCAGCAGCCGCGAGCCGGGCGCGGCATGGCGGCCCATCCAATCGGCGGCGGCCAGCGCCGCGCGCCGCATCAGCTGCAGGCCGGCGGCGTTGGCGGCGCGCTCCAGCCGGCGCAGCGCGTCCAGGCTCAGGATGTGCTGCGAGGTCATGGCGCGGCTTCTCCCCAGCGCGGCGTCAGTTCGTGCGCCACGCCCAGTTGATCCAGGATGCGGGCGACGACGAAGTCCACCATGTCGTCCACGCTCTGGGGGTGCGTATAGAAGCCCGGCGCCGGCGGCAGGATCACCACGCCCATCCGGGCCAGCTCCAGCATGTTTTCCAGGTGGATCACCGACAGCGGCGTCTCGCGCGGCACCAGCACCAGCTTGCGCTGCTCCTTGATGCAGACGTCGGCGGCGCGTTCGATCAGATTGTCGCTCATGCCGTGGCGGATGGCGGCCAGCGTGCCCATCGAGCACGGGCACACCACCATCGCGTCCGGCGGGTTGGAGCCGGACGCCGCCGGCGCGAACCATTCCTCGCGGCCGTACACGTCGAGCAGGGCGGGGTCGGCCGCATGGCGCTGCAGCAGCCAGGCCTTCATTTCGGCCGGGCGCGAGGGCAGGGTGATCTGCATTTCCTGCTTGGCCACCACCTGGGCGGCCTGCGAGTACAGCACCCAGGTGCGGATGCCGGCGGCGAGCAGGGTTTTGATCAGGCGCAGGCCGTAGGGCAGGCCGGAGGCGCCGGTGAGGGCGACGGTGATGGTTTTGGGACGGGACATCGGCAGCGTTCTCCAGCGGGCGCGCGGGGCCCGCGTCGGGCAAGCGCGGGACGGCGGGGCCGCCCCGGCGGATCAGGGTTCGCGGTACAGCTGGCGGTGGCGCACCAGCACTTGCCTGTCGGCGAAGGCGCGCGCCAGGTTTTCGATGATGTAGACCGAGCGGTGCTGGCCGCCGGTGCAGCCGACCGCCACCGTCAGGTAGCTGCGGTTTTCCTTGCCGTAGCAGGGCAGCCATTTGGCCACCATCGCTTCGATGTCGGCGATCATTTCGGCGACTTCGCCGTGTTTGGCGAAGAAGTCGATGATGGGTTGGTCGCGGCCGGTGAACGGGCGCAGCTGCGGGTCGTAATAGGGGTTGGGCAGGCAGCGCGCGTCGAACACGAAGTCGGCGTCCTGCGGCAGGCCGTGCTTGAAGCCGAACGACTCGAAGATCAGCATCAGCCGGCTGCCGTCGGCGTCCACCAGTTCGCGGACCCAGCTGCGCAGCGCGTTGGCCGACAGTTCGCTGGTGTCGATGCGGGTGCCGAGCTCGGGCACTTCGGCCAGCATTTCCTGCTCCAGCCGTATGCTTTCCTCCACCGTGATGCCGGCGCCGGACAGCGGGTGGCGGCGGCGGGTCTCGGAGAAGCGCTTGACCAGGGTTTCCGTCCGGGCTTCCAGGAACAGCAGGCGCACGTCGATGTTCTGCGCGCGCATCCGCGCGACCGCGTCGGGCAGCGCGCCCAGCGACGGGCCGGAACGGGTGTCGACGCTGATGGCGATTTGTTCGTAGCCGAAATCGGCGTACAGCGACATCGCCTCGGGCAGCATGGTGGCCGGCAGGTTGTCGACGCAGTAGAAGCCGGAATCCTCCAGCGCGCGCAGCGCCACCGACTTGCCGGAGCCGGACAGGCCGCTAATCAATATCAGGCGCATTTTCCTGGTCTCGCAAGAAGTTGGTGTGGCGTTCGATGAATTCGCGGGTGCTGTCTATGCCGCGCAACTGCAGGATGTAATTGCGCACCGCCGCTTCCACCAGCACCGCCAGGTTGCGGCCGGCGGCCACCGGCAGCACCACTTTGCGCACGGTGACGCCGATGATGTCCTGGGTTTCCGACTGGATGTTGAGCCGGTCCAGCGCCTGCATCGCCTGGTCGTTGGCCTTGACCAGGTGGATGATCAGCTTCAGCACTTTTTTCGGCCGCACCGCGGTTTCGCCGAAGATGGTGCGGATATTGAGGATGCCGAGGCCGCGCACTTCGAGGAAGTCGCGCAGCAGCGGCGGGCAGCGGCCTTCTAGCGTGTCCGGGCCGATGCGGTACAGCTCCACCGCGTCGTCGGCCACCATGCCGTGGCCGCGGGAGATCAGCTCCAGCGCCAGTTCGCTCTTGCCCATCGCCGAATCGCCCATGATCAGCACGCCGATCTCGAACACGTCGAGAAACACGCCGTGCAGCACGGTGGACACCGCCAGCGCGCGCGCCAGATAAATGCGCAGCACGTCCATCAGGTACGGGCTTTCCAGCGAGCTGCACATCAGCGGCACGTTGTGGCTGTGGCAGTAGTCGCGCAGCAGCCGCGGCACCGGCTGGTTGTTGGCCACCATCACCACCGACATGCTCTTGTGGAACAGCTGGTCCAGCGCGGTCTTGGCGGCCGACTGCTCCAGCTTGTTCAGGTAGTCGACCTCGGCCAGGCCCAGCACCTGCACCCGGTTCGGGTGGATGAAGTTCAGGTGGCCAACCAGCGCCAGCGTAGGCCGCTGGTCGTCGTTGCCGATGACATTGTCCGAGCCGCCGGTGCCGGCGACCCAGGTCAGGTTGAGCTTCTGCTGGTTTTCCTGATATAGCCTGCGTACGGTGATGCTAGGCATGGGGGGCCCACTCGCTGAGGAGCTGGTAAAGTTCATCGCGCATCTTGATGCTCAGCATCTGTTCGCGCATCTGGCGGCTGGAGAACAACTGGGCCAATTCGGAGAGCACCTGCAAGTGCAGATCGGTGGCGTGTTCCGGCACCAGCAGCACGAACAGGCATTGCACCGGCTTGCCGTCCGGCGCGTCGAAGGGAATGGGCGCCTTCAGCCGGATGAACACGCCGGTGGCCTCCTTCAGGCCGCGGGCGCGGCCGTGGGGAATGGCCACGCCTTGACCCAGGCCGGTGGAGCCCAGTTTTTCGCGGCTGAACAGGCTGTCGAAGATTTCGCTGCGGGCGATGCCGCGGGTGTTTTCCACCAGCAGGCCCACCTGTTCGAATACCCGCTTCTTGCTGGAGACGTCCAGATCCAGCAATACATGGTCCGGAGTCAGGATCTTGCCGATGAGATTCATATTGGATTATGCATGCGGCTCTTGGATAAACCCGGAATTCTACGTTGCCTTGATAGTACTGAAAACCGGCAAGCGCAAAGAAAAACGGGAACCGGATGGTTCCCGTGGCTTTCTTCAGGCGGTCACAGCGAGGCTTGAGAAACTTCGCCGGAGCTCTGCGCCCGGTGTTCGGTGAGCTTTTCCTTGTACTTCAGAACCTGGCGGTCCAGCTTGTCCATCAGCAGGTCGATGGCGGCGTAGAGGTCGGCCTCGGAGGCTTCGAGGTGGAGGTCCTTGCCGGACAGGTGGACGTTGACTTCGGCCTTCTGGACCAGCTTGTCTACCGACAGGGTGACGGAGATGTCGATCACGTGGTCGACGTGGCGGGTGATGCGCTCCAGTTTGCTTTCGATGTATTCGCGCAGCGACGGGGTAACTTCCAGGTGCAGACCGGTTACTTTGAGGTTCATACCCTAGCTCCTTCTGGTGTTGGCCGCCCGGTCGGGTTGTCGGGCGGCATGTATTCCCCAAGGCTTGCTACAGAGCCTTGCGCAGATTCACCGCCGGAATCTGCATGGCTTCACGATACTTGGCTACGGTGCGTCTGGCAACCTGAATTCCCTGCTTGCCTAACGCATCGGCGATGGCGCTGTCCGACAGCGGCTTGCCGCTGTCCTCGCTGTCTATCATGCCGCGTATGCGAGCCTTGATGGCGGTGGCGGAGCACTCGCCTCCACTATCGGTTTCCAGCGCGCTGCCGAAGAAATACTTGAGCTCGAACAGGCCGCGCGGGCAGAGCAGGTATTTCTGGCTGGTGGAGCGGGAAACCGTGGATTCGTGCAGGCCCAGCTCATCCGCGATGTCGCGCAGGATCAGCGGCCGCATCGCCACTTCGCCGTGTTCAAAGAACGATTGTTGCCTGTCAACGATAGCTTCCGCCACTTTCAGGATGGTGTCAAATCGCTGCTGGATGTTCTTCACCAGCCAGCGCGCCTCCTGCAGCCGGCCGGCCATTTCGCCCGCCTGGCCGCGGCTGTCGGCCAGCATGCGCTCGTAGAGGCGGTTGACCCGCAGCCTGGGCATGGCGGAGCGGTTCAGTTCGGCGACCCAGCGGCCGCGCCGCTTGCGCACGCTGATGTCCGGAATCACGTAATGGACGTCGCCGTGGCTGAAGCCGGTGGCGGGGTGGGGGTTGAGGCGGGCGATCAGCGCCTGGGCGGCGCGCAGCTCGGCGTCGCCGCAGCCCAGTGTTTTCTTCAGTTTGGCGTAGTCGCGGCCGCCCAGCAGCGCCAGGTGCTCGCGCGCGATGGCCAGCGCCAGCGCCCGGCCGGCTTCGTCCGCGGCCAGCCGCTGCAGTTGCAGCTGCAGCGATTCGGCCAGCGAGCGCGCGCCGACGCCGGCGGGATCGAATTGCTGCAGCAGCTTGAGGCCCACCGCCAGCTCGTCGCTTTCCAGCTCCAGCTCCAGCGGCAGGTGGCTGGCCAGTTCGTCCAGGCTGAGCGGCAGGTAGCCGTCGTCGTCCAGCTCTTCGATCAGCAGCCGGACGATGGCCAGATCGCGGCCGGCCAGCGCGATTTCGCCCAGTTGCGCCAGCAGGTGCTCGCGCAGGCTGACCTGGCACGGCACGTTGAGCATGGGGTCGTAGTCGTCGTCGCCGCCCTGGCGGCTGCCGGCGCCCCATTCCAGCAGTTCGCCGCCGGCGCCGTCGTCATGGCTGTCCGGTGCCTCGTCGGCGGCGGTTTCGCGGCTGTCCTGGCCTTCGGGCGCGGCTTCGGCGTCGCGCGGCTCGTCGCCGCGCTCCAGCAGCGGATTGTCCAGCAGGAAGCGTTCCACCTCGGTTTGCAGATCCAGCGTGGACAGCTGCAGCAGTTTGATCGATTGCTGCAGCTGCGGCGTCAGCGTCAGCTGTTGCGATACCTTGAGCTGAAGGGCCTGTTTCATCGCTTACAGGTGGAAATGCTCGCCGAGGTAGACCTCGCGCACTCTTTCGTTGTTGACCAGCTCTTCCGGCTCGCCGGAGGCCAGCACCGAGCCGTCGCTGATGATGTAGGCGCGGTCGCAGATGCGCAGCGTTTCGCGGACATTGTGGTCGGTGATCAGCACGCCGATGCCGCGGCCCTTCAGGAAGGAGATGATCTTCTGGATGTCGATCACCGCGATCGGATCGACGCCGGCGAACGGCTCGTCCAGCAGGATGAAGCGCGGGCGGGTGGCCAGCACGCGGGCGATTTCCACCCGGCGACGCTCGCCGCCGGACAGCGACAAGGCGTTGCTGTCGCGCAGGTGGGCGATGTTGAGATCGTCCAGCAGCAGGTCCAGCTCTTTTTCCAGCTCCTTGCCCTTGCGGCCGGAGATTTCCAGGATGGACGCGATGTTTTCCTCCACCGTCATGCGGCGGAAGATCGACGCTTCCTGCGGCAGATAGCCGAGGCCCAGCTGCGCGCGCTGGTGGATCGGGTAGCGGGTGATGGAAGCGTCGTCCAGCCGGATGTCGCCGTCGTCGGCGCCGACCAGGCCGACGATCATGTAAAAACTGGTGGTTTTGCCGGCGCCGTTGGGGCCCAGCAGGCCGACGACTTCGCCGCTTTCGATCTGCAGGGACACATCCTTGACCACGGTGCGCTTCTTGAAGCGCTTCTTCAGGCGGGAGACGGTGAGTACGCTGTGCTTCATGTTCATGGTTTGGCGGCTCCGGCCGGCTTGGCCGCCGCGGGCTGCGAGGCTGCGTTTTTGGGCTGCAGGATCACGGTGGTGCGGCCCTTGCCGGCATTGCCGGCGCCGCCGCCCTGCACCTGATAGGTTTCGCTGCGGGTGTCGTAGCTGATCACGTTGCCGATGGCGAGATCGCCGTTGCGCTTGACGCGGGCGTTGCCGGTGAGCACGGCCAAGTGGCCGGCGCTGCTGTAGTCGAGCTTGCTGGCCTGGCCCTCCACCCAGCCGCCGTTGTTGTCCATTTTCTGGCGGAAGGTGACGATGCGGCCGGTGGCCTGCAGCGTCTGGTTGCCTTGCTTGTCCTGGGTGGCCACCACCTTGTCGGCGTTCAGCCGCAGGGTGCCCTGGATCACCACCACATTGCCTTCGCAGGTGGATACGCCTTTGATCTGGTCCATGGTGCAGCCGTTGTCGCTGGTGATTTCCATGGGCTTGGTGCTGTCGGCCTGTTCGGCGTGCGTCAGGGCTGAAGCCGCCAGCAGCAGGCTGGCCAGCAGGATGCGGGTCTTATTTGGCATAGATGATCTTGGTGGTGGACAGCAGGTTGAGCAGGCCCAGCGGCTGCTGGTAGACGAAGCCGATGGAGTGGGCCACCGACTTGCCATGGTAGACCACCGACGGCGCCTTGGTGCTGGCGATGTGCTTGGCGGAGTCCACCAGCATCACGCTGCTTTCCAGCCGGGTTTCGGGCTGCTTGCTGTCTGCGGGTTTGATCAGGGTGACTTTCTTGTCGAAGAAAGCCTGCTGGTTCTTGTTGTTGTAGCGGCCGGACTCGCCGAAGACGTGGTATTGCAGCGCCCCTTGCTGGTATTGGTACAGGTCGGGGTTTTCGAAATAGGCGTCCGGTTTGCTCGGATACTGCCACATGCGGGTGGCGATCAGCCGGTCGGCGATCTTGCCTTGCAGGTCGAAATGGGTGGCGACCAGGTTTTCCGCCACGTATTCGGGCTTGTCCGGGTCCAGCTCGCGGTGGCGGGTGTCCCAGCGCGAAATCTGGTCCAGCCACAGGGTGAGCATGGCGGTGAGGCCGATCAGCAGCACCGGGAACAGCCGGTGGGAGCGCAATAGCCGCATCATGCCAAGTACCTGGCGACCACGGCGTCGAAACTGCCCTGCGCCTGCATGATCAATTCCGCCAGTTCGCGCACCGCGCCGTGGCCGCCCGGGTTGCCGGTCACGTAATGGCAGTGCTGGCGCACTTGCGGCGGCGCTTCCGGCACGGCGACGGCCAGGCCGACGCGGGTGAGGATGGGCAGGTCGATCAGATCGTCGCCGATGAACGCGCACTCGTCGGCGCTAAAGCCGGTTTTCTGCAAGAGCTCGGCCAGCGCTTCGCCCTTGTCGTGGACGCCGCCGTAGTAGTGGTCGATCTTCAGCGCGCGGGCGCGGTGCTCGACGCAGCGGTCGGCGCGACCGGAAATGATGGCCAGCTGCACGCCGGTGCTCTGCAGCAGGCGCAGCCCCAGGCCGTCCTGCACGTAGAACGATTTGCTCTCTTCGCCCTGGGCGTTGTAGTAGATGCGGCCGTCGGTCATCACGCCGTCCACATCCATGATCAGCAGTTTCACCTTGCGGGCCTGCTCGGAAATCATTCGCATTGCTTGGTCCTTGCTGCCGGCCGCCGGATCGGGCGGCGCGGCGGAATCAAAATACGCCGGCCTGCAGCAGGTCGTGCATGTGCAGCACCCCGCTGAGCTTGCCTGCGGCGTCCACCACCACCAGGCTGGTGATCTGGTTCTGCTTCATCACGAAGCCGGCCTCGGCGGCCAGCTTGCCGGCCTGGATGGTGCGCGGCGAGCGGCCCATCACCTCGTCTATCTTCAGGCTGTAGACGTCGGCCGAGCGCTCCAGCGTGCGGCGCAGGTCGCCGTCGGTGTAGATGCCGCGCAGGGTGTCGTCGGCGTCGCAGACGGTGACCATCCCCAGCCGCTTCTGCGACATTTCCAGCAGCGCGTCCTTCAGCAGCGTGCCGGGCGCCACGCGGGGCAGGGCGTCGCCGCTGTGCATCAGGTCGGCGACGTGCACCAGCAGGCGCCGGCCCAGGCTGCCGCCGGGGTGGGACAGGGCGAAGTCGCTTTGGCTGAAGCCGCGGACCTCCATCAGCGTGACGGCCAGCGCGTCGCCCAGGGCGATCTGCACCGTGGTGCTGGTGGTCGGCGCCAGGTTCAGCGGGCAGGCCTCGCGCTCGACATGGGTGTGCAGCAGGATGTCGGCGGCCTGGGACAGCGACGACTCCGACCGGCCGGTGATGGCGATCAGCCGGCTGCCTTTCAGCTTCAGCGCCGGCAGCAGCGACACCACTTCGCCGGATTCGCCGGAGTTCGACAGCGCGATCACGATGTCGTCGCCGGTGATCATGCCCAGATCGCCGTGCGCGGCCTCGGCCGGATGGACGAAGAAGGCCGGCGTGCCGGTGCTGGCCAGCGTGGCGGCGATCTTGCGGCCCACATGGCCGGACTTGCCCATGCCGGTGACGATGACGCGGCCCGGGCAGGCCAGGATGGCGTCGACCGCGGCCAGGAAATCGCCGTTCAGGCGTTCGGCCAGGGTGACGAGCGCGGCGGCTTCGGTTTGCAGAACCTCGCGCGCCATCTCCAGGCGGCTGGTGGAGTGTGTTTTTTCCATAAGGCAAAAGTATATCAAAGGTTATAATCGATTGACGCGCGAGCTGGTGCAACTTTTGCTTGGCCGTCGCATTTTCCCCGCTTTCCGTCCATCTGATGTCCGTTCCCGGGAGACCCAGCCGCCGATGCATTCCATGGCCCCCATCGTTATCGTCCTGTTGGCCGCCGTGTTGGCGGTAACCCTGTGCCGCAGCCTGAAAGTCCCGCCGATGCTGGGTTACCTGGTAGTGGGCTTCCTGGCCGGACCCGGCGTGGCCAGCTTGATACCGCAAGGCAAGGAAACCGCCTTTCTGGGCGAGATCGGCATCGTGTTCATGATGTTTACCATCGGCCTGGAATTTTCGCTGCCCAGGCTGAAGGCGATGCGGCAACTGGTGTTCGGCGTCGGTTTCGCCCAAGTGGCTGTGACCATGCTGCTGGTGGCCGCGGCCATCGCCTATCTGACCGGCAGCCCGCTGACGGGTTTCGCGCTGGGCGGCGCGCTGGCGATGTCGTCCACCGCCATCGTCAGCAAGCTATTGACCGAACGGCTGGAGTTGAACCAGCCGCACGGCCAGCTGGCGATAGGGGTGCTGCTGTTCCAGGACATCGCCGTGGTGCCCTTGCTGATCCTGCTGCCTGCCTTCGCCGGCCATAGCGAGACCTTGTGGCTGGACCTGGGCAAGGCGGCATTGAAGGTGGCGCTGGTGCTGGCGCTGCTGCTGTTTTTCGGCCAGCGGCTGCTGCGGCCGTGGTTCCATCTGGTGGCGCGCCAGCGCTCCGGCGAACTGTTCATGATCAACGTGCTGCTGGTGACGCTGGGCGTGGCCTGGCTGACCGAGCTGTCCGGCCTCAGCCTGGCGCTGGGCGCCTTCGTCGCCGGCATGCTGATCTCGGAAACCGAATACCGCTATCAGGTGGAGGAAGACATCAAGCCGTTCCGCGACATCCTGCTGGGCTTCTTCTTCATCACCGTGGGCATGCGGCTGGAGCTGTCGGTGCTGTTCAACCGCTTCGGCGAAGTGCTGATGCTGCTGGCGCTGCTGCTGCCGCTGAAGCTGGCGGTGGTGTTCGGCCTGGGCCGCTTGTTCGGCCACCGCGCCAATGACGCGATGCGTTCGGCGCTGGCGCTGGCGCAGGGCGGCGAGTTCGGTTTCGTGCTGCTGGCGCTGGCGATGGATCTGCAGCTGGTGGCCACGCCGATGGCCCAGGCGGCCATCGCCGCCATCTTGATCTCTATGTTGATCGCGCCTTTCTTGATCATGCACGGCGAGCGCATCACCCGGCGGCTGGTGAAGCAGGACTGGATGCTGCAGTCGCTGGATCTGCACCAGATGCTGGTGGCGAGCATGAGCAAGAGCGAGCACGTGCTGATCTGCGGCTACGGCCGCAGCGGCCAGGCGCTGGCGCGGCTGCTGGAGGCGGAGAACATCAATATGTTCGCGCTGGACATGGATCCGGAGCGGGTGCGCGAGGCAGGCGAGGCTGGCGATCCGGTGGTGTTCGGCGATGCCGGCAAGAAAGAGGTGCTGATCGCCGCCGGCCTGATGCGGGCGCGGGTGGTGGTGGTGACCTTCGCCGATACCCATGCGGCGCTGCGCATCCTGCACGCGGTGCGAGAGGTGAGGCCGGAGCTTTCGGTGATCGTCCGCACCATAGACGACAGCGAGATGGATGTGCTGCGCCAGGCCGGCGCCGACGAGGTGGTGGCCGAGGTGATGGAAGGCAGCCTGATGCTGGCCTCGCAGGCGCTGATGGAGGCCGGCGTGCCGCCCAGCCGCGTGCTGCGGCGCATCCGCGCGGTGCGCGAGGAGCGCTACGATCTGTTCCGCGGCTTTTTCCGCGGCAGCAGCGACGAGGTGGAAAGCCTGGACGAGGCGCTGGTGCCGCGCTTGCTCAGCATCCAGGTGTGCGGCGGCGCCGCCGCCATCGGCCATCCGCTGGGCGCGCTGAAGCTGGGGGAGCTGGGAGTGGAGGTGAAGGCCATCCGCCGCCATCGGGTGCGCCGCACCGACTTCGACGCCAGCTTCGAGATCGGCGCCGACGATGTGCTGGTGCTGCTGGGCACGCCGGAGCAATTGGCGCTGGCGGAGTCGAGGATTCTGCAGGGCGATTGAGCGTGACATGAAAAAGCCCCGGTTTCCCGGGGCTTTTTTTGGGCCATTGAATGGCCGCTCAGGGCAGGATGGTGGTGATCTGCTTCTGCAGCTGCTGCTTCAGCGCCTGCTTCTTCTCGCCTTCGGTCTTCTTGCCCTTCACCATCGCGTTGAAGTCCAGCGCGTACACCGGCGCGTTGATCGGGCCGGTGATCTTCAGCGGCACGTTGACGCCCTTGAGCTGGGCAAACTCCTGCGGATTGGCCTGCACGTCCATCGTGTAGTCGACGATGCTCTGCTTCAGGTCTATCTTGCCGCCGCCATTCACGTTCACCAGCTGCGAGGCCAGCTTCAGGTCCTGGTTGCGGGCGATGCCCTTGTCCAGCTTGAAGCTGGTCGACAGCGTGGAGAAGGTGGTCTTCTGGTCGTTCTGCGCGGCGCTGTTCCATTCCTTCAGCTCCGCCGGCAGGTTCTTCAGCGCCGCCACCAGGTCGATGCCGGTGAGCGCGCCGTTGTTCAGGCTGAAGGCGGCGTCGCCGCTGAGGGTGTTGCGCAGGTCGGCGAAGGATTTGCCGTCGGCGCTGATGTCTATCTTGCCGTTGCCCTTGCCGTCCAGCCGGCCGAAATTGAACAGGTCCACCAGCAGCGGGCGGATCTTCATCCCCTGCAGCGTCTGCTTGACCTGCAGGCGCGGCACGTCGCGGCGGCTGAGCGAGGCGTCGCCCTGCAGGCGGCCGTCGTAGATGTCGGCCGACATCTGGTCCAGCTCCAGCGCGCGCGGATTGATGCGGACGTTGCTGCTGATGTGGTTGATGCGGAAGCGGCCCATCGCCAGCTCGCCTATCGCCACCTTGCCGTTGAGGTCGAAGAAATCCAGCCAATCGAGCGGAATCTCGTTGGTGTTCTGGAAGATGGCCACCGGGTCGCCCTGGCTTTCCGGCAGGTAGCGGTTGAGGTCGAGCTTGCCTATGGTCAGCGTGGCCTCATGGCGCGGCTTGATCAGGCCGTATTGGCTGAGGGTGGCCGACACGTCGGAGCCGTCCAGCTTGCCGGCCACGCGCAGATTGAAGCGTGGCTCGTCGATGTCGCCGTCCAGCGAGCCTTCCATGCTGGTGACCAGCTTGCCGCGCGGCAGCGCCGGGGTGGCGATGGTGCTGGTCAGCTTCAATGGCTGCATCAGCAGCTGGTTCATGCCGGCCAGCGAGAACGGCGCGTTGAGCTTGACGTTGACCTTGGTGCTGCCGGCCAGCCAGTTGAATTCGCCGTCCAGCTTGTCGGCGTACAGGCCGCCCTCGCTCAGCTTGAGGTTTTCCAACTGCGCCTGCAGCTGGTACTGGCTGCGGGCGTAGATCAGCTTGGCGCTCAGGCTGCCGGAGGGCATGGCCAGCTCGTGCAGGCTGGCGTTGATCTGCGGCAGCGCGAGCTTCACTTCGCTGCTGGGCCTGTCGCTGCTGAACGACACGGTGACGTCGCTGCCGGTGGCCTGCAGCGAGGCGAAGTTGAGCTTGTACTGGCCGGTGACGCTGAGCTTGGTCTCGCCCAGGCCCTGGATGTTGCTGATCGCCACCGCCTCCAGCTGCGGCAGGCTGACCTGGTCGTCCTGGATGGCCAGCGGCGTGTTCAGCGCCAGCCGCACCGGACGCTTGTCGTCGTCGAGAATGGCGCCAGCGCTGACGCTGGCGGTGCTGCGCAGATCGTCGGCGTCCAGGCTGATGCTGGACAGGCGCTTGTCGGTGTGGGTGGGTTGGTCGGACAGCAGCAGCGTGCCTTCGCGGATGCGCAACTGGTCCAGCTTGATGCTGTAGGCGCCTGGGCTGCGGCGCTGGAACAGGTCGGAAATATTCAGTTGGCCGTCCAGCCCGCGCGTGATGCTGGCGCTGGGGCCGTATAGCTCCACCGCCTTGATTTCGCGGTTGCCGAACAGCAGCGGCATCCAGGCCAGCGACACGCGCAATAGTTCCACCCGGGCGAAAACGGCGGGCTTGCCGGGTTCGCTGATGCTGACTTTTTCTATGTCTATGCCGGGATAGGGGAAAACGGAGGGAGTGATGCGGCCATCGATATGGACGGCGCGGCCTGTGTCGTTCAGGGCGTGGGTCAGCGCGCCGCGCACGGCGGCTTCGTCGAATTGCCAGTAGATCAATGCGCGGATCAATACCAGCAGCAAGACCACGGCCAGCGAGCCGTAAGTCGCGATTCTTAGCCACAGCCGGCCTGAGTTCAATTTCATAGGAGATCGCTCGGAGAGGCTATGCATGGAGTATTTGGAGACGGGTAGTCGGAAGCCTGTGGAGCGGGTGAAGGGAATCGAACCCTCGTCGTAAGCTTGGGAAGCTTCTGCTCTACCATTGAGCTACACCCGCGCGCTTCGCTAGAGCCCCCGAATTTAGCGGGTTTCGCCGGGGTTGGCAAGGTTTTGCGGCGCAACAAAATCTCGGGCGGCAGGGGGGGGCGGCAAAGGCTTGCGGCGCGAAAATCCTAAGTGATTGATACGAAATGGACTTGGCGGGCCGCGATGGCGCTGGCGATTGCTTTCGCATGCGCCGGCGAGTTTATCCCAAGGGCATGCGGTGGCGCGGTGAAATGCGCCTGGGGCAGCGGGGCTGGCCGGCGGCGGGCTGCGCGATTTCCGTCTGCGGCGGCCAGGGGGGCGGCGCGGAGAGTGCGGGTTTGCTCTTGCGGCGGGTGCTGGTGTCGGGGCGAGGCCGATAGTCGCCGATCGCAGCCGCCGTGTAAAGTCGCCGCAGCCGAGGCTTAGCCATATTTTTACCAGCGCGCCATTGATGACATTGTGTTTTTTCAGGCTTATGCTAGCGCATCCGCCAGCCGGCTCGTTGGCGTGGCATGGCGGAGCGAAAACTAGAAAGCGGCATTTGAGGATAGCGGGTGATCAAAATCGCCGCGGCGATGGCGTCGCGGCGGCCAGCGGGGAGACGGGTTTCAGGAAACGGACGAGATGGTTTCAAACAATTCGCAAATGAGTCGAATCGCGCGCCGGCCTTGGCTGGCGGCATTGTCGGGGCTGGCGCTGGCCATTCTCCCGCATGGCGGCGCCCATGCCGCCGAGCCGCTGCAGCCGTACCGCGGGGCGTTGAAGTGCCAGGCGCGGGAGATGGACGATATCTGGTTGGACCAGCGTCTCGCCTGCGTTTCTCCCGGGCAGAAGTTCATCGTCAATGCCGCCGGGGCCAGCGGCGCGGCTCGCGACGTGGCTTTTGTTGTGAACGAGGCGATCTACGACAAGAATTTTTATCCTATCCAGGATCGCAAGGTGCGCTACTACCAGTCATTCCTGTGCGTGCGCAATGCGCCGGCGGACATCCGGCCGCTGTTTCTGTCGGGCGACCTCGCCAATGCGTTTAAACTGAGCAATCTGGATCAAAAGCCGGAAGGCGTGGGTCCGACCTCTGTGAATATCGCCGGCGGCGACCGCGACGGCTGGGAGGCGACGCCGTGCGATCCGGCGCGCCATCCGCTGATCGTCGACTACCGCACCGGCGCGGTGGTGTCGGTCAACCCGGCGGCGCTGGCCGGCCTGCGGATTTACCAGTTGCCCGGCCGCTGAGCCGTCGGTCTCATTTCGGCGCGGCGGACATGTCTTCGGGGCGCAGCCAGGCGGATTTGAAATCGAACCAGCCCAGGCTGTTGAGGCGGAAATCTTCTATCTGGCCAGGGCCGTTCAGCCTCAGCCAGTTGTGGAACAGCGGCAGCAGCCAATGCGTTTGCACCACCGCGGCGGCCAGGCCCTGGGCGTTTTCGCTTCCTTGGCGCCAGCCGTCCAGCCAGCCGTCCAGCGGCAGTTCGGGCGCCAGGCAGCCGCGCAGCAGCGGGGTGCCCAGCAGCCAGGCGGGAATGGCGTAGTCGGTGGCGCGGGTGAAGTTGACCGAACCCAGCCATAGTTCGGCTTCGCCGCGGCCCTGCTCCCAGTCGCCATAGCTGTATTTTCGGCATTCCAGCTCCACGCCGAAGGGACGCAGGCAGCGCGCGATGGCGTCGGCGATCAACTGGTATTCCGGGTGCTGTTCATAAAAAGCCAGCCGCAGCCGGGAAAACGGCGTCCGGGTCGGCGCGGCTGCAGGTTTGGCATGATGCCAGCGCGGCAGCAGGCCGGAGGCGGCCACCCAATATTGTCGGACCGCTGGCGCGGTTTGTTGCATGATGGCCAGCGGCGCCAGCACGTGGGCCAGCCACTGGCGGGCCTGGCTGTCGCGCATGGCCGGCGCGCGGCCGTCGCACAGCAGGAAATAGACGCCGGCCTCCAGCGACATCTCGGTTTGCGGACGGACGGGCTGCGGATTGATTTCCACCGTCAAATCGCAAAGGCCGGGCCCGCCGGGCTCCAGTTCGTCGCCCAGCTTGGGCATCATCCAGATATCCACCTGATCCAGCAGCGCGCGGTAGCCGAAGTAGTCGTCGAAGGCCTGCAGCGACAGCCGGTGCGCGTCGTTGGCCGCGACGCGGTAGGGGCCGGTGCCCACCGGGTGCGAGGCGAAGCCGGGGCGCTTGTCATGATCGGCCGGCAGGATCAGCGCCGCGCTGTCGGCCAGCAGCCAGGGCAGCCAGCGATCGGGCCGCTCCAGCTCCAGCGCCAGGCTGTGCGGCGCCAGGCGGCGGATGCCGCGCAAATGGGAAAACAGCGGCCAGCGCCGCAGCCGTTGCAAGGTGGCGGCGATGTCGTCCTGCGTCAGTTCGCGGCCATCGTGCCAGCGCACCGCCGGGCGCAGGTGGAAATGCCACTCGGCGTCGCCATGCTGTTGCCAATGATGCGCCAGGTCGCCTTCTACTTCCCCTTTTTCCTCGTTTATCCGAGTCAGGCCGTTGAAGATCTGGCTTACAAGGTGGCGTTCGGAGCGCCGCAGCGGCGTGCCCGGATACAGATTGGGCATCGGCCGGTAATAGGGCACGCCCAGCACCTGGCGGTCCTGGCTCCAGCGCCGGCCCAGCCTGGCCAGCAGGATGGGCGCCAATTGCCGGGGATCGCCGCCCAGCAGCGCCGCGGCCTGTTCCACGCGCCCTTGCTCCAACAGCTGCGCCGCTTGGTTTTGCCGCAATTGCTCCAGGCTTTGCGCGAAGCGCAGCAGCGAGCGCTGGCCGCGGCCGGCGCGCGACTGCCAGTCCAGCCAGCCCAGCTGCTGCATTTGCGCCAGCAGGCTGCGCATATGGCGGCGGGTGCAGGGCAGGATGTCCGCCAGCTGTTGCAGCGAGGCGGCGGCGTCCTGGCCGCCGAAGTGCTGGTGCAGGCGGCGGTATTGCTGCAGAAGGCGGGGGGTTGGCATAAAAGAGGAAATTTATTTGGTTAAGTTCAGCAATTTTTTCTTCATGTTATCAGCGTGACAATAGCGGCTCCACTGCAAGGAGTCCAGCATGAACGCCGATGATCTCGCCCGTTATTACCAAGACTATCTGTCGCGCCAACCATCCCGCTTCGGAGTCTCGCCGCTGCGGGCGCTGGCCCAGCTGCGCGAAGTGATGCAATGGCCGCAGGAGGCGGCGGCCGCGGAGAAAAAAAGCGGCCGGGAGAGCCCGGCCGGAACGAGGGAACAAGAGAAACGCGGCGGCCCGCGGCTGCGGGCCGGTTGAGGCTTATTTCAGGTAGGGCAGGTAGGGCGCCTCGTCGCGGATGGCGTAGGTTTTGCCGTTCAGGCCCACCGTGTAATGGCTGGGGCCGGAGATCGGCAGGTAGTACACCACGTCCAGCGTCACGCTCTGGCCGGCCGCCAGGCTCTGCCAACTGGGCAGTTTCACCGACACGCGGTTGAAGTCGCCCTTCAGGCCGCCGACATTGCTGCCGCTGTGGCCGGTGCTGATCACTTTGAGTCCGAAACCGGACTGGTCGGCGATATTGGCCGGGGCCGAGGTCGGCACGTCGAACTGGAACTCGGTGCCGCCGGGCAGCGTGGTTTGCGAACGGTTGACGATGGTGAGCTTGGGGTTGATCGGATAGTTGTTGTCGCCCAGCGCGAAGTTGCCCAGGCTGAAGCCGACATCGATGGCCGCAGTCGGAGCCGGCGCGGCGTCGGAGCGGCGGGCGCTGACCTTGGCTGGCTGGCTGAAGGTGTTGTACAGCAGGTTGGTCAGGGTGTTGCCGATGAAGTATTCGCCCTGGCCGCCGTTGCGCTGCGCGTTCCAGTCGTAGTCGCCGGCCAACTCCCAGAACATCACGCCGCCGATGTTGTTGGCGTCGATCCAGGCCGCCTTCTGCGCGATGGACTGTTCGTCCTCAGTGGACAGGAACACGTTCTTGCTGGCGTTCCACAGCCACGGCGCGGTCAGAGTGGCGTTGTAGTTGCGCTGGTAGCTGCCGGTGAGCTGGTTGATCGGCTGGCTGGTGTCGATGCCGTAGGACGCGAGGTAGCTGCCGGCTATGCCTTTTTCCAGGTTCTTGGCGTGCCACATCGGATTGGAGCCGCCCGGGATCTCCTTGCCGTTGTCGTCCAGATCATGCCAGATGTTGTCGATGCCCACCGCGCCGTCGCCGCACTCCGTCAGGCCGGTCGGGCAGTTGCTGCCCACTGCGCTGCCCCACAGGCCGTTGCTGCCGCCGGTGACGTTTTTCCAGCCGCGGGTGTAGTAGGGCACGCCCATGTTGACGCGCGAAGCCGGCAAGCCGCCGCGGTAGTAATGGTAGGCCCAGTCGGTGTTGAGGTAGCCGATATTGCCGTACTGCGCGGTGCCGTAGACGTTCCAGAACGTCAGTTCGGCGTCCTTGCCGTCGTCGTACAGCGCGGCGTTGGGGCCGACGAAGCGGTTCCAGGCACCGTGCAGGTCATACGACATCACGTTGACGAAGTCCAGGTACTTCAAGCCCTGGAAGGTTTCCATGCCGCGCAGCAGGTAGCCGGAGGCTGGTACCGCGGCGGTGATCTGGTAGTAATGGCCGTCCTGGGCGGCGGCGCGGTCCAGCCGGTCGCGCAGCGTTTGCAGCAGCGCCACATAGCCCTTGGTCAGCGAGCCGAGGCGGGCGTTGGAGAAGCTCCAGTCCAGCGGATTGCCGGCATTGCTCATCGAGGTCGGGTATTCGAAATCGATGTCGACGCCGTCGAAGCCGTACTTGCGCAGGAAGGCGACGGCAGAGTCGGAGAAGGCGTTGATGCCGGCCTGGTTGACGGTGCCGTCGGCGTTGACGGTCATGCTGTAGAAGCCGCCGCTGGCCACGCGCTTGCCGCTGGCGTCGAAATAGCCGCCGGTTTCGGCCCAGCCGCCCACCGAGATCAGCGTCTTCACGCCCGGGTATTTGCGCTTGTACTGGGTCAACAGGTTGAAATGGCCTTTGTAGGGCAGGCTGGCGTCCATTTCGGCGCCGGCCACGCCCGGCCATGTCATGTCGGTGGCTGGATTGCCGGCGGCGCTGTCGTTGACCGACAGCTGATTGTTGCCGTCGACATGGGCGAAGGCGTAGTTGATGTGGGTGAGCTTGCCCCAGGGGATGTTGTTGACCAGGTAGGCCGGGCTGCCGTCCTTGCCGGTGCGCCAGCTGGTGAAGTAGCCGATGATGCGGCGGCGGCTGCCGTTGGCCAGCTGCTCCGCGCCGCCCTGTTTGTAGGCCGCGCAGTAGGGCACGTCGACGCTGGGGGTCTGCGCCAGCGCTTCGGGGCGGCACAGCGCGTTGCCGGTGGGGGCGGGCACTTGCACCAGCGGTGGGTCGGGTGGCGGATTGGGATTGCCGCCGCCGCACTGGCCGATCAGCTGCCACGGGCTGGCGTCGCCGGCGGCCGGGGTGTTGCCCTGCGTCCACCATTTGGCCTGCCAGGTCTGGTTCTGGTAGCTGACGCGCTGGCCGCCGGTGTAGACGGTGGCCGCGCTCCAGGCGGGATCGGTGCAGGTGGCGTCGGCGGTCTTGACCAGCCACGACGCTTGCGTCGGCTGGAAGGGGCTGCCGGTGACGGCGCCGTGGCTGGCCAGCAAGGCGGCGCCGCCCAGCGCGCCGGCGGCCAACCCGCCTTTCAGGAACATCAGGGTTTTGCTCACGCTTTCCTCCTGTTCTAAGTGTGGGTGAGGCTGTGAAAGATACGGCTAGTTGTATTTAAGTGGTATTAACAAATGGAATGTAGCGGTTAGGATTAAAAATGCCCCTGTTCTTTTTGTCAGGGCGAAAGCGGGATGAAACAGCCGATTTGACGGCTTTGCTTAAGAAGGGGATTGGGAGACAAGGACTTGCGGAGAATGCTGCATTGCGGCGAAAGCGCTGGCGGCAAGGACGAATTCACGCAGAATTGGGGTGGAAAATGCGGGAGTGGCGCTGGAAAAGTGTGGCGCGTTTGCGTCAAGTTACCGCGCGGCGGCGGCGGACGGGAGCGGGTAGGCACGCGTTGGCGGCGCATCGAACAGACCAGATGCAGACCATCCGGGCGCGCCGCCAGCGCGCGTCAATGGCGCGGCGCCGCCGGGTGGTGGCTGGGCGCGGGCAGAAAGCCCTGGCTAAGCAGGTGCCAGGCCAGCCAGGCCAGCGCCAGCGCGCCGATGACGGCCGCCGCCAGCACCAGCGCCTTGAGCGGCGGGCTGAGGCTGGCATCGTCGTCGCCTGCTTCCTCGTCTATCGCCGCGGGCTGGCGCGGCTGGAGGACAGCCGCGCTTTCCTCTAGCGCCGCCGCGGCGGGCGTTTCGGCGCAGGCGGCGGGCGGTGCGGCTGCGGCTATGGCCGGTTCGGGCGGCGCGATGGGAGAGGGCGATGGCTCGCCGGCGATGCCGGCCTCGCCCAGCATGGCCAGGCGGCGGGTGAGCGGGGCCAGCAGCTGCAGCGGCGGCAACGCGGGCAGGCGCTGCCGTTGTTCGCGGATGATGCGGCTTTCCACCAGCACGAAGACCGTAGCGAGCAGCGGCACCGCGATCTGCAGCGCCGGCGCTTGCGCGGCGACCCAGTCGTTCCACAAGGGGTCGCTCACCGCCAGGCTGCCGGCCAGCCAGCCCAGCACCGCCGCGCCGGCCGGGATCAGCAGCGGATAGTCGTCCATCAGCCGCGACAGCAGCAGGCTGCCGTACATCAAGAGCGGCACGCTCAGCAGCAGGCCGAACAGCAGGAACAGCAGGCTGCCCTGGGCGGCGGCGGCCAGCGCCACCACATTGTCCAGGCTCAGCGCCAGGTCGGCGCTGACCACCAGCGTCACCGCGTTCCATAGCTGCCGGCTGTGGCCGGCCTGTTCCGCCAGCCGCGCGCCGTCGTCGTCCGCGCTGTCGTCGCCCAGCAGCAGCTGGATGGCGATCGCCAGCAGGACGGCGGCGCCGATCAGCTTGAGCGTCGGCACCATCAGCAGCACGCCGGTGAGCGCGGTGAGCAGCAGGCGCAGCGCGATGGCGAAGCCGGTGCCCCACAGCACTGCGCGGCGGCGCAGCTCCTGCGGCAGCGCGCGGCAGGCCAGCGCAATCACCAGCGCGTTGTCGCCGCTGAGGATCAGGTCCAGAAACGAGACCTGGAAAGTCAGGCCGAAGGCGTGGGCGAGGCTGTCGGGTTCCATGGATTCATCCGGCGCGGGGCGTCAGTCCAGGCTGCCGGCGATGCCGGAGTAGAGGCTGAAGCCGCCGATCAACAAAAACAACAGGGCCAGCAGCAGGCGGTAGCCGCGTCCGGGCTTGAGCGCGGGCGGCAGCTCGCGGCTGGCCAGCCAGTACAGGCCGGCCAGCATCGCCGGCAGCAAGAGCGCGTTGGCGACCGAGGTGGCGATGGACAGCTTGACCAGGTTGACGCCGGACGACACCAGCGCGCCGGTGCCGATCAGCATCAGCGCGAAGCTGCCGTAAAACCACGGCGCCTCCAGCGGACGCCGCGCCAGCGATTCGCGCTTGCCCGCCAATTCGCCCAGCGCCCAGGCGCTGGTCAGGCACACCACGATGGTAGCCACCAGCGCGCCGCCGGACAGTGCCAGCGCGAACAGCAGCCGGCCGCCGGCCGGGCCCAGCAGGCGGGTGAAGCCGCCGGCCAGCTGCGGAATGGTGTCCAGGCTGGCGCCGCCGCCGCCATGGCCGAAGGCGACCGCGGCGGCGATCAGGATGCCGGCGGTGATCACCTGGCACAGGATGGCGCCCAGCAGGGTGTCCAGCCGCGCCGGCCTGAGGTCGGCCAGCGTCAGGCCCTTGTCCAGCAAGGCCGACTGCTGGTAGCAAATGGTCCAGGGCATGATGCAGGTGCCGATATTGGCGGCGGCCAGCAGCAGGAAATCGTGATTACCCAGCGGCAGTTGGGTCAGCTGCGCCAGCATCTGGGCCGGATCGGGTTTGGCCAGCCAGGCTTCGGCCAGGAAGGCCAGTTCGAACACCCCTAGCGCGATGGCGGTGCGCTCCACCGAGCGGTAGCTGCCGGTGCACACCATGAGGAAAATCAGCGCGCCCAGCAGGCTGATGGTTTGCCACACCGGGATGCCGAACAGCTGGCCGACGCCGGCCAGGCCGCTCAGCTGGGTGGCCAGCGCCCCCAGGCAGCTGAGCAGCAGCACCGAGGCGGAGGCCCGCTCGGCCCGGCGGCCCCAGCGCCGGCGCACCAGCTCCCCGTAGCTTTTGCCGGTGCCCAGCGCCAGCCGTATCGTCAGCTCCTGCACCATGTACAGCAGCGGGATCAGCAACAGCAGCAGCGGCAGCATCCGGTAGCCCCAGTGCGCGCCGCTTTGGGCGGCGGCGATCACGCTGCCGGTTTCGGTGTCGGCCAGCATCACCACCAGGCCGGGGCCAAGCGCGGCCAGCAGGTGGCGCAGGCGGCGCAGCGTCGACGGTGGCAGCGACATGTCGGCCCCGCTCATGGCTTGCCGCCCGCCGGGCCGTTTTTCAGGTCGCGCAGCAGTGCCGAATCGGGCGACAGCACCAGCACCGGCGCCGAGTCGGCCAGCGACTGGCGGTAGGTTTGCAGCGAACGGTAGAACTTGTAGAACTTCGGGTCCTTGCTGAAGGCCTGGGCCAAGATGCGGCCAGCCTCGGCGTCGGCCTCGCCGTGGGTGATGGCGCTTTGCCGCTGCGCTTCGGACAGGATCACGGTGCGGTCGCGGTCGGCCTTGGCCTGGATCTGCTGCGCCCATTCCGCGCCTTGGGCGCGCAATTCCTTGGCCTCCTGCTGGCGGGCCGATTTCATCCGGTCGTAAATCGCCTGGCTGGTTTCCAGCGGCAGATCGGCGCGGTGCAGCTGCACCTCGGTCACGTCCAGCCCCAGCGGGCGGGCGCGTTCGGTCACCTCCTGCTGGATGCGCGCGACGATGGCGAGGCGGCGCGGCGACAGCAGGTCTGACAGCGGCGCCTTGCCCAGCTCGCGCCTGAGCGAGGTGCTCACCAGTTGGGTCAGCTGCGCGCGCGCCTGCTCCTCGGTGCGCAGCGCCTGGTAGAAGCGCAGCGTGTCGGCGATGCGGTAGCGGGTGTAGGTTTCCACCTCCAGCCGCTTCTCGTCGCCCAGGATCACCTGTTCCGGCGGCGGGGCCAGCATCTGCAGCCGGGTGTCGTAGTACTGTACGCTATCGATCAGCGGAAGCTTGAATTTCAGCCCCGGCTCGCCGTCCACGTTGACTGGCGCGCCCAGCCGCACCACCAGCGCCTTTTGCCCCTCGTTCAGCGTGTACTGCGCCGACAGCGCCAGCCAGACCGCGGCGATGCCGGCCACCCAGCCGATTCCGCGCCATTGCTTGTCCATCAGCGGTTCTCCTTGCCGGCCTTGGGTTTGTCCTGCAATTGCAGCAGCGGCAGCACGCCGCTGCCGTTCTTGCCGCTGCCGTCTATCACCACCTTGCTGGCCTTCTTCAGCATGTCGTCCATGCTTTCCAGGTACAGCCGCCAGGCGGTGACGTCCTTGGCCTGGGCGTAGGTCTGGTATACCGAGTCGAAGCGCTTGGCCTCGCCCTGGGCCAGGTTGACCACCTGGCTGCGGTAGGCCTCGGCCTCCTGGCGGATGCGCTCGGCCTCGCCGCGCGCCTTGGGCAGTATGTCGTTGCTGTAGGCCTGCGCCTCGTTGCGGGCGCGCTCCTGGTCGGCGCGGGCGCGCTGCACGTCGTTGAAGGCGTCGATCACCGCCGCCGGCGGGTCCACGCGCTGCAGCTGCACCTGGGTGATCAGGATGCCGGCCTGCTGCGCGTCCAGCCGCTGCTGGATCAGGCCGCGGGTTTCTTCGGCCACCTGCTGGCGGCGGTTGGACATGGACGCCTGGATGGGCGTGTGCGAGATCACTTCGCGCAGCGCGCCCTCGGCGGTGATGCGCAGCGCCTGCTCCGGCTCCTTGGCGCTGAACAGGAAGCGGCCGGCGTCCTTGATGCGCCAGAACACCGCGCAGTCGGCCTCGACGATGTTTTCGTCGCCGGTCAGCATCTGTTTCTCGCGCGGGTCGGCGGCGTCGGGCGGCGAGCCCTCGTACAAATTGGCCAGTTTCAGCTGTTTGATCTGGGTGACTTTGGGCAGCTGGATGGTTTCCACCGGCCAGGGCAGGTGGTAATGCAGGCCGGCCGAGGTGGTGTCGCTCCAGCGGCCGAAGCGCTGCACCACGCCTTGTTCGTCCGGCTCCACCCGGTAGATGCCGGAGGCGAGCCAGCCGGCCGCCAGCAGGCCGCCGAGCAGCAACAGGCCCTTGCCGCGCATGCCCAGCAATTGCAGGGCGTGGTCCAGGCGCTGGCGCAGGGCGGCGGCGGAGCTGTCCATGGAGGAGTCATGGTTTTTGGGCTGTGGAGGCTGGCTGGGCATGGCGGGCTCTTGATATTTTGACCACGGTGTATGTGTGGTTTAACGCGGTGGATGCCAAACGGATGACATCTATTGCCAATTTAGTCGATGATCCGCGGCAGGGAATGGCAATGATGGCGGCGCCTTCTATCTTAATTGCATATTTGCGCGGCGCGGACGTATGCTGGCTGCCGGGCCGCAGCCGGCGAAGGGCGCCGGACATGCGTTGCCTGCCTGAAGGGGCTTGTCGATGCAACCATTGACGCGATTATTGTTGAAAATAGCCGGCGGCCTGCTGACGCTGGTCATCTTGGGGAATGTGCTGGAGAAATCGGTGCTGAGCTGGACGGTGATCAATCCCGGCTATACCGGCATCAAGATCAACCGGCTGGTGGACCGCGGTATCAGCAAGGAAAACGTGGTGACCGGCTTCGTGTTCTTCAATCCCATCCAGAGCGTGGTGGTGGTGTATCCCACCTTCGTCCAGCGCGAAGTATGGACCCGCTCGGCCACCGAAGGCAGCGCCGCCAACGAGGAGCTGAGCTTCAACACCAAGGATTCGGTGCCGGTTTCGATAGACGTGGCGGTGTCCTATCTGCTGCGCGCCGACAAGGTGCCGGAGTTCTACACCCGCTTCCGCGCCGACGACATTTCCAACTGGACCCACGGCTACCTGCGCGACACCGCGCGCAACATCGTGGTGGCGCTGGGATCGGAATACAGCTTCGACGACGTCAACGGCGTGAAGAAGGAAGAGTTTCTCGGCCGGGTGGCGGCGGAGCTGAACCGGCGCACCATGCCGATAGGCGTGTCTATCCAGCAGTTCGGCCTGGTGGGCGCGCTCAGGCCGCCGCCGGAGCTGGCCAATGCGGTGAACGCCAAGACCAAGGCGATTCAGGACTCCATCCGCACCGAGAACGAAGTGCGCGCCGCCACCGCCGAAGCTCGCAAGAAAGTGGCCATCGCCGAGGGCGAGGCGGCCGCCAACCGCGCGCTGGCCTCGTCGCTGGATGACAGGCTGCTGGCCTGGGAAAGGCTGAAGCTGCAGCGCGCCTACATAGACAAATGGAACGGCCAGATGCCCAGCGTGGTGGGCGGCGGCGAAGGCGGCGGCATGCTGCTCAACCTGCCGGCGCCGACGCAGAAATGACTGCGGCAGATCAAATCGCGGCGGCTGAGTTGACGTTAGCATGAGTCGTGGCCGGCTGAAGCCGGCTGTACCCACCCGCCAAGGAGGCTGAGATGTTTCCCGAATACCGCGATCTGATTTCCCGCCTGAAAACCGAAGACCCGCATTTTGGCCGCCTGTTCGATTTGCACAACCAGCTGGATCAGCAGATCAAGAACATGGAGGCGCGCATCATCCAGGCTTCGGCGCTGGAAATCGAAAACCTGAAAAAGGAAAAACTGAAGCTGAAGGATGAGTTGTACGTGTTGCTGAAGGCGCATACCTCCTGAGCGAGCCGTGGCGCCAGGCCGTTGCGTGCGAAACCGGAGCCTTGCGCTCCGGTTTCGCATTTCCCCTCAGCGCGTCGGGAAAGTTCCTACTAAAACTAAAAAACAATTTCAGACGACGGGGAAGTCCTCCATGCATTTCGATGAAATCCACAGCAGCCATTTCGTCACCCTCAGCCGCACTCCCTTGCCGCATACGCTGATCGAGCAGGCGCTGGTCAATATCGGCGGCGGCGGCAACGACGGCATGAATTTCCGCAAGCAGGCGCTGGCCGCCGCCGGCTGGAGTTACGACGGCCTGGTGCCGTTCGCCAAGCATCCTGACAAGGCCGCCCAGGCTTTCAACCGCCTGCGGACGGCATTGGCGTCCTATACCAGCGCGGAGGCGCTGATGGCGGCGCTGGAGGCCGAATAAGCCGGCATTGCCAGCGTTTGGCGCGCTGGCGCACAATAGCGCCGCGCCGGAATCCCCCGGCGCTGGCGCGCCCCGCGGGTAGGCGCCGACTGAATCGCCAGGAGGCGCAATGGGCAAGCGGGTTTTCGGCAGCATCGATTCTTTTGTGGAAAGCTCGGAAACGGATCTCAAGCTGGGGCGGCTGGTCGCCAACTTCGGCTTTCTGCGGGCTTTGCTGCGCTACGCCGAGTTCGACGAATTCCACCTGTTTTGCCCGGCGCTGGACAATCTGAAGCTGGTGCAGCGGCGGCTGGAAGCCTGCGTCGACGACGCGCTGCTGTCCCGGGTGGTGTTGTCGCATCATCTCAATGTGCCGGACGCCTTGTCCCGCACCGACTTTTCCGCTTTCCACCTCGGCGACTGGTACTGGTACCTGCCCAAGATGGCGCGCCTGCGCGCGCGCCATGCCAGCCATCCGCTGCCGCTGACCGCGCCCATCCACAGCCTCAACGGCGGCGACATGTTCGACAAGGTGGCGGCGCTGACGGCCGCGCCGCTGCGGCCGGGCGACGCGCTGTTCTGCACCTCCACGCTGGGCCGAGGGGTGGTGGAGCGCCATCTCGATCATGCCTTGTCGTCCGGCGCCGGCAACCGCCCGGCCTGCCGGCTGCTGCCGCTGGGAGTGGAGGAGGAATACTTCGTCCGCCGCGACCGCGCGGCGTGCCGCCAGCAACTGGGGCTGGAGGCCGGCGCTTTCCATCTGCTCTACGTCGGCCGCCTGTCGCCCGCCACCAAGGCCGACCTGGTGCCGCTGCTGTACCTGTTGGCGCGTTTGCGGCTGGAGGCGCCGCGCGTCGATTGGCGGCTGCTGCTGGCCGGCGGCGCCGCGGCCAGCGATCTGGACAACCTGCGGCAGGCCGCGGCGGAGTTGGGGCTGGACGGCGCGGTCACGGTGCTGGGTCCGGTCAGCGACGCGGACAAGCACGCGCTGCTGGCGGCAGCCGACGTGTTCGTGTCGCCGGTGGACAATTATCAGGAGACTTTCGGCATTTCCATCATCGAGGCGATGGCCGCCGGCTTGCCGGTGGTGGCTTCCGATTTCGACGGTTACCGCGATCTGGTGCGCGAAGGCGAGACCGGCTTTCGCATTCCCACGCTCGCCACCCAGCCGCCGCGGGTGGCCGGCGACATGCTGGAGGTGCTGGAGGACAATCTGTCCTCGCTGCTGCACGCGCAAGGCGTGGCGCTGGACATGGAGGCGTTTGGCCGGCGGCTGCTGGAGCTGGCCGCCGATCCCGCGCTGCGCCGCCGGATGGGCGAGCGCGCTCGCGCGGTGGCGTTGGCGGAATATTCCTGGCGCGCCGTGATCCAGGGCTATGACGCCGCCTGGCGCGAACTCAAGCGCGAGGCCGACGCCGCGGGGCTGCAACCGTGGACCGGAACGCCGCGGCCGGACATGCGGGACATATTCCGCGATTATCCGACGCGCCATCTGGAAGGCGGGTTGGCGCTGGAGTTGACCGCCTTGGCCCACGCGGTGCTGCGCGGCGAGCTGCCGATGCCTGCCACCTATGCCGAGGTGGCCTTGCTGAGCAGCGGCGAGCTGCTCAGCCACACGCTGCGGACGCTGCTGGCCGGCCCGCAAACGGTGGCGGCGGTGCGCAGCCAAGTGCAGGCCAGCCTGGCGGTCGCCGCCGACCACGTCGATTACCAGCTCGGCTGGCTGCTGAAGTACGGCCTGCTGCGGCTGCTTGCCTGACGGCGGCGCGTCAGTCGCTGCGGTAGCGGCGGCGGATGGCCTGCAGGCGGCCGTCGGCGCGGATGCGGTTGAGCGCGTCCTGCAGCTGTTTGACCCGTTCCGGCGGGGTGGCGCGGTTGAGCGCGAACCAGTACTCCAGCTTGCCGTCCAGCAGCAGGACCGGGGCCACCGCTTTTTCGGTTTTTCCTTGCAGGCGCAGCTGCCAAGCCATCGCCCAGTCCAGCATGGCCACCAGGTCCAGCCGTCCCAGCTGCAGTTTCTTCAGATTGGTGGCGTCGCTGTGGCCGATGTCCAGCGCGCTGCCGGCTTGCAGGCCCAGCGCGGCGAGCTGGCTGGCGGCGGCCGATCCGGCCAGCGCGCCGTTGTGGTAGCGCAGCAGGTCGTTCGGCGAGGCGATGCGGATGTCGTCGCGCGCGGCCAGCCGGTACAAGTAGATGCGGCGCGGCCCGATTGGCCCCACCCACTGGAAGTGCTGCTCGCGCTCCGGCGTGCGCACGATGGTGTACAGCAGGGTGTCCGGCGTGCTCTCCACCTTGGCATAGGCGCGCAGCCAGGGCAGAACGTCGATGCTGAGCTTGAGGCCGGCTTCCTTGGCGACCAGGCGCAGCACCTCGGTGGAGTAGCCTTGGACGTTGTTGTTCTCAAGGTAGTTGAGCGGCGGCACGTCTTCGGTGTAAGCGTGAATGTCCGCTGCCGCTACTGCCGCCGCGCACCAGCAGCAAGCCGCCGCCAAAACCATCGCGATCTGTCTGGCCACTCTGTTGTTCCCCGATCCCGCTTGTTGTCGTTGCCATAGTGACTATCAGCATAGGAAAGCAAGATTACCATTTTGGCGGCGGCGCGCAGAGGGGGTCAACTGTGGCGGCGGAAGCTCAGCAGCAGCACGTCGCGGCTGCCTTCGCGCGAGGGGTCGAGCTGGGCCACCGGGGTGACGCCGTGCAGCACGCGCTCGTCGTTGACCAGCGCGATGTCGAGGGGATCGCTGAGCGTGAATTCGGCCAGCGGCTGGTGTTCCAGATCGTACAGCTCGGTGGCGCCGTTCACCAGGTTGCGCCGCCGCACCATCATCATCAGCAGGAAGTGCACGCCGTCGCGGTGTATGCCTTCCGGGGTGGGCTTGCCGCGCTCGCGGTTGCGCGCCTCGATGCGGAACTGGTGCGCTTCGATATGCCAGCGGGTGTAAGGCGACAGCTTGCCGAATATCGAGCAGCCCAGCTCCAGCACCGATTGCATGGTGGCGCCCAGCAGGATTTCGTTGCGTATCGGCTCGAAGTGGCGGGCGACGCCGCCGTTGAGCGGATTGTACTGCCGGCTTTGGTAGTGGGGCTGGTGGGCTTCCGCCCGCGCGCGCCGCGCCGAGGGCTCGGCGCTGAGGGTGGCGTGCAGCCGTTGGCGGTAGCTGCCGCCGTCGGCCATGAACTTGTCTTGCCGCAGGTGGTTCCAGCTATCCTGGAACGCTTCCCAATCGGCCAGCGCGCGCGGGTCCTGCAGCAGCAGCAGATCGCGCGACAGCGCGGCCGGCAGCAGGCAGAAGTCGCGGCAGGCCATTTGGCGGCACAGGGCTTCCAGTTGCGCGTCCCGGTCTTGCAGCGCTTGCGGGCGGGGCGCCGTCGGGGTGTTGGCCATGGTTTGTCTTCCTGATTCTTGTTGTTCGCTTGTCGATTGATTTTGCGACATATGAATTTAAAAACAAACACATTTATTCATATTGAATTTTACGATGCCGGACCATCGTCGTTGCCAGGCTGTGCGGCGCGATCCGGCTTGGCGGGAATGGCGCAATGCTGCAAGATTGCCGGGCGGCGCGCGCTGGCGCCATGGTGCTTCCATCACATTACAAGGAGTGAAACAGCTTTATGAGCCTCTGGTTTCCTGTCATCCGCCGTTTCATCGTCGTCCGCATGCTGCTGGCCAGGCCGCGGCTGGTGTGGTCGGCGCTGTTCGGCGCGTTAGTGATCCTGGCGCTGCCCCATGTGGCGGCCATGCACGACGTCACCCGCTATATCGTCGGCTGGAATGCCGGCGCTTGGCTGTATCTCGCGCTGGTGGCCTGGATGATGTTCGGCCCGCGCCAGCAGCAGATCCGCCATTGGGCGCGGCTGGAGGACGAGGGGCAGTGGCTGGTGATGCTGCTGGTGGTGTTGGCGGCGATCGCCAGCCTGGCGGCCATCGTGCTGGAGCTGGCGGTGGTCAAGGACATGAAGGGCTGGCTGCGCGGCGCGCACATTCTGCTGGCGGTGTTGACGCTGCTGTCGTCATGGGCGTTCACCCATGTGATGTTCGCGCTGCACTATGCGCGCGCCTTCTATGCCGAGCATGCCCGCGGCGGTTCGGGCGGATTGGAGTTTCCCGGCACCCGGCTGCCGGATTACGCCGATTTCCTCTATTTCGCCTTCATCATCGGCACGTCGGGCCAGACCGCCGACGTCAGCTTCACCGACAGCCGCCAGCGCCGCGCCGGCACCGCGCATTGCGTGCTGTCTTTCTTCTTCAACGCCACGGTGCTGGCGCTGATGATCAATATCGCAGCCGGACTGATCTAGCCTGCCGCGGCATGCGAAACGCCACCTCGACGGGTGGCGTTTTTGCTTGCGTGGCGCGCTTCAGGCGGCTGGCGGCTCGGTGTCGATGAAGGACTGGCGGGCATACAGCCTTTGCAACAGCGCGTCCAGATTGGGGTGGCTGGCGCGCCAGTCCAATTCCGGCGCGCGGAAGTCCAGGTAACCCAGGCAGCAGCCGACGGCGATGTCGGCCAGGCTGTAGCCGTGGCTGGTGCACCACGGCTTTTCTCCCAGATCCTGCGACAGCGTCGCCAGCGCGCGGGCGATCTTGCCGCGCTGGCGCTCCACCACTTCCTCCATCTGCTTTTCCGGCGGGCGGCGGCGCTCCAGCACGATGGCCACCATCGCGTCGATGATGCCGTCGGCCAGCGCCTCCCAGCGGCGGGTGCCGATCAACTGGCGATTGTCTTGCGGCAGCAGCCGCGACACCGGCGAGCTGTTGTCCAGGTATTCGACAATCACCCGCGAGTCGTACAGCGTGGAGCCGTCGTCCAGCTCCAGCACCGGCACCTTGCCCAGGGGGTTGTACTCCGGGACGCGGCTGTCCGCGCTCCAGGGCGTTTCCTCCTCGAGCGGGCAGTCGATTTTCTTTTCAGCCAGCACGATGCGGACCTTGCGGGCGTAAGGGCTGGTCAAAGAAGCGATCAGTTTCATGTTCAGGGGCGATGGGGAAGTCGGAAGGGGCGCCGGCAAGTGCCGGCCAGAGCTTACTTTAGCGCAAGCCGGCCGGGGCTGAAAGCCTTACTTGAGTTCCACCTTGCCGCTGACCTGCAGTTGCAGCTGGGTCTGACCCGGCTGCAGGTCGGGCTGGCTGACGTTGGATTCGGCGCCGGCCACCGCGGCTTTCATCATCATCACCGGCGGACGGAAGCCGTGGTTTTGCTGGCCGATGTCCAGTTGCTGGATGTTGACGGCGTTCTTGCCCAGCGCGCGCGCCGCCACTTCGGCCTGGTTTTTCAGGTTGGCGATCGCTTCCGGAATCATGCCCTGCTCGGCGTTGCGGCGTGCTTCGTCGGAGACGCCGAATTGCACGCCTTCCAGCAGCATGGTCTGTTGCAGTTTGGCGATCAGCTCGGCGGCCTGGGCAAAGTCCTTGCTCTTCAGCTGGATCTCGGAGCGGCCTTGCCAGCCGGTGATCTTGCCGTTCTTGTCGTAGCTGGGCCAGGTGCTGTAGCTGCCGCTGGACAGTTGCACGTCCTTGTAGCCGCGGCCGATGGCCAGGCCGTTGGCGGTGGCCTTGTTCAGCCTATCGGCCAGTACCGCGGCCTGGCTGTTGCTTTGTTGCACATACAGGGTGGCGCTGATCTGGTCGTTGGCGATGTCGCGCTGGGCGCTAGCCGACAGGTTCAGCTGGATGCCTTCGGCGGCGGCGGGAAGGGAGGCGGCCAGCAGGCAGCACATCAGCATGGGTTTGAGGCGGGACTTTTTCATTCTGGCTCCTTGGCGAGGTGTGCGGGAAGTAGACTCCGCTTCGATCGGCTTGGCAAGAGCGGGTTCCATGCGGCCGGCGTGAAAATGACCGGCCGCCAATGCGAAACGGCCCGCGAGGGGCCGTTCGGACTGCCGCTGTTGCGGCGGCTCAATCTATGTATTCGTAGCCGGGCAGGGTGAGGAATTCGACGAAGTCGTCGGAGGTGGTCAGCAGGTCGAACATCCTGGCGGCGTCCTCGTATTGTTTGCTCCAGCGGCTGCCGTACTCGTCCTTCAGCTTGGCCACTTCGCGCGCCTGCAGTTCGCGGAACAGCTCCAGCGTCACCTTGCGGCCATCGTCCAGCACGCCTTTGGGGCTGCGCAGCCACTGCCAGATCTGCGAGCGCGAGATTTCAGCGGTGGCGGCGTCTTCCATCAGATTGTGGATCGGCACGCAGCCGTTGCCGGAAATCCAGGCGCCCAGGTATTGGATGCCGACATTGATGTTCATGGCGAGGCCGGCTTCGGTGATCGGCGTTTCCGGCTGGAAATTCAACAGGTCGGCGGCGGTTACGGCCACGTCCGGGCGCTGCTTGGCGATCTGGTTGGGCGCGTCGCCCAGCACCGCGCTGAAGGCGGCGTCGGCGATAGGCACCAAGCCCGGGTGGGCCACCCAGCCGCCATCGTAGCCGTCGGTGGCGTCGCGGTCCTTGTCGGCCTTGACGCCGGCCAGCGCCTTTTCGTTGGCGGCGGCGTCGTTCTTGATCGGGATCAGCGCCGCCATGCCGCCGATGGCCGGCGCGTGGCGCTGGTGGCAGGTTTTCAGCAGCAGCAGCGCGTAGGCGCGCATGAAGGGCACCGTCATGGTGATTTGCGCGCGGTTGGCCAGGCAGAAGTCGCGGTTCTGCCTGAATTTCTTGATGCAGCTGAAAATGTAGTCCCAGCGGCCGGCGTTGAGGCCGGCGGAATGCTCGCGCAATTCGTACAGGATTTCATCCATTTCGAAGGCGGCGAGGATGGTCTCGATCAGCACCGTCGCCTTGATGGTGCCTTGCGGGATGTTCAATTCGTTCTGGGCGAACACGAACACCTCGTTCCACAGCCGCGCTTCCAGATGGCTCTCCATCTTCGGCAGGTAGTAATAAGTGGCGCTGCCGTGTTCGCGCAGGTGGCGGATGTTGTGGAAGAACGACAGACCGAAGTCGAACAGGCTGCCGGACACGATCTCGCCGTCTACCTTGACGTGCTTCTCCATCAAATGCCAGCCGCGCGGGCGCAGCAGCAGAGTGGCGATGGTGTCGTTCAATTTGTATTGCTTGCCCTCGGGGCTCGCGTAGGAAATGGTTTTGCGGTAGGCGTCGCGGACGTTGATCTGGCCGGCGATCTGGTTGTCCCAGCTCGGGCAGTTGGAGTCCTCGAAGTCGGCCATGAAGCTTTTGGCGCCGGAGTTCAGCGCGTTGATCATCATCTTGCGCTCCACCGGGCCGGTGATTTCCACGCGGCGGTCCAGCAGGTCCTGCGGCAGCGGCGCGATTTTCCAGTTGCTTGCGCGCACGGCGGCGGTTTCTGGCAGGAAGTCCGGCAGCTTGCCAGCGTCCAGCTCGGCCTGGCGCGCGGCGCGGGCGGCGATGCGCTCGCGGCGCGTCGGCTCGAAGCGGCGATGCAGCTTGGCGACGAAGGCCAGCGCCTCGGGAGTGAGGATTTCGGCGTAGGCCGGGGTGATGTCGGCGAAGATTTCCACGCCCTGCGGAAGGTTGACTGCCATGCGCGCGCTCCTGAGTAGAGAAGATGACATGATGATGCTGCAATGCAATGTTTGACAGTCTATTCGCCAGCCAAGTAAAAAGAAATGGCATGAATTGCACAACATTTTTTACTTTTAGGTAGCGAATGAGCGAGCTGAAACAGCTGGAGACCTTTGTCGCGGTGGTGGGGCTGGGCAGCCTGTCGGCCGCGGCGCGGCAGTTGGGCGTGGTGCCGGCGATGGTGGGGCGGCGTTTGGACGCGCTGGAAGAGCGGCTGGGCGTGCGCCTGCTGGCGCGCAGCACCCGCCGCGTGGCGCCGACGCAGGAGGGCGAAGCGTTTTATGAAGACTGCCAACGAATACTGGCCGATCTGACAGAGGCGGAGGCTGCAGCGGCATCCGGCAGCGGCAAGGCGCGCGGCCATCTGCGGCTATCGGCGCCGGCCGGTTTCGGCCGCCGCCACGTGGCGCCGCATGTCGCCGATTTCCAGCGCCTGCATCCGGAAGTGAAAGTGACGCTCGACCTGTCCGATCGGCTGGTGGATTTGCAGCGCGACCGCATCGATTGCGCGATCCGCATCTCCGACCTGGCCGATTCCGGCCTGGTGGCGATCCGGCTGGCGGAGAACCGCCGCGTGGTGGTGGCAGCGCCGGCCTACCTGGCCGAGCATGGCGTGCCGCGCGCCCCGGCCGATCTGCAGCATCACCAGTGCCTGTCGCTGGGAGAGAGCCAGAGCCGCGGCTGGAGCTTCGCCGTGGATGGCCGGCCGGTGAACCTTAAGGTGGCCGGCGCGCTGGAATGCAATGACGGCGCGGTGCTGCACGACTGGGCGCTGCAAGGCCTGGGCCTGGCCTGGCGCTCGTTGTGGGAGGTGAAGGAGGACCTGTCCGAGGGGCGGCTGCTGACGGTGCTGGACGATTTCGCCTCGCCCGATTACCCGGTGTGCGCGGTGGTGCAGCAACGGCGGCTGCTGCCGGCGCGGGTGCGCCGCTTCGTCGATCATCTGCGCGCCGCCTACGCGGCGCCCGGATATTGGGATTGAGCGCGCCGCCGCCTCTTGCTAAGGTACGGGCTGCCCCGGGCTGGCCAAAGACAACAATGAACAAATACCATCAAATTTATTCCGAAATCATCGCCGATATCGATAATCAGCGCTTCGCGCAAGGCGACAAGATTCCCTCCGAGTCCGAGCTGATGCGCAGCTACGAGGCCAGCCGCGGCACCGTGCGCAAGGCGGTGGACCTGCTGCAGGAACGCGGCTACGTGCAGAAGATACACGGCAAGGGCGTGTTCGTGCTCAAGCCGGGCAATATCGAGTTCCAGCTGAGCGGCATCGTCAGCTTCCAGGAAATGAACGAGCGGATGGGGCGCCAGGTGGTGTCGCAAGTGGCGGAGCTGGCGGAACAGCCCGCCGACGCGGCGCTGGCCAAGGCCACTGGCCTGGCGGAGGGCACCCGCATCGTCAAGATCAAGCGGGTGCGCAATATCGACGGCGAGAACGTGATCCTGGACATCAACCACTTCGTCGCCGGCCTTGTGCCCGGCCTGAACGCAGACATCGCCGCCGGCTCCATCTACCGCTACATCGAGCAGGATCTGGGGCTGACCATCAGCTACGCCCAGCGCATCATCGAAGCCCAGCCCTGCAACGACGACGACCGCCGCTATCTGGACCTGAACGGCATGGACCACGTGATCGTGGTCAAAAACTTGACCCACCTCTACGACGGCCGGCTGTTTGAATACACCGAATCGCGCCATCGCTTGGATAAGTTCTATTTCACGGATATTGCGAGGCGGTAGCGTTTTCCCTCTGTGTGACGGTGTGCGGAAACTGGCCACACTCAAGTTCATTTGGCTGAAATGATGGAAATTGTGGTCTATTTCCTTTTTTCGGCGGGCGAAGACTAGAGAGTCGGCAGGAGTGACGGGTTATGCGTTATGCGCTTGGTGCATGTCGTCTTGAGCCACGCCACTTAAAGGAATGCAATCCCCCCTCAGGAGTCTTCTGCAGGCGCTGCATTGACTCGGGAGACACATCAACTTCTCCATAATGCCCATCGGACATGGTGACTTTTTCATAAACCGCTCACTCACACGTCCAGCTTAAGGACTACCACATGTGTGGCTAGCCAATAAATGGAGAACATCATGGTGCAAATTTATTGCAATCACTTTGTCGGTAAAAAACTCACCCCAGGATTTTACGAAGCAATACTCCAGCCCGATGGTGATCAAGAGCATCACATAGTTGAAAGGATAAATGAAGAAAATGCCCGTACCGCACTAAGCAAGACAAAACCACCTCGTAACTATACGACGATCGGAACTAAAGAGATGTGGAGCAACGTAATTGAGAATTATATCAAAACAAACAAACTGAATTTTACCATCCGCAATCCAATATTCATAAAATGCAATGAAACCGGTGGTTTACAGACCGCAACTATTACTCCACTAGGAGGGTTAACGTTGAGCAATGCTGGGCCATTGAATCTTTGCCTAACTTTTTACCAATCCAACGCAAGTCAAATAGCTCCAATACTCAAGTGGTCATTTGACCATCGATAATAATCAAGTGCAAAAAGCCCGAGGCACTAACCCCGGGCTTTTTCATACACCGCGTACCCCAGACGCTGCCATGATTTCGGCGACCCGGCGGAACTCCCGGCCTGGCCGGGATTCCGCCCTACAGGAGGCGGTTCTGTACCACGTACCCCGGATATTACCATTGATGGTTGCAACCCGGCGGAACGCCCGGCTTGGCCGGTTCCGCCCTACGACAGGCGGTTTTGTAGGGTGGATGCCCCGCAGGGGCGATCCACCGCCGATGGCAGAATAGATTGAATGAGTCAGGCGCGGCGCGGAGTCATCCGCCCGGGCCTTCGTCTTTTCGCTGTTGCGAAATGGCGGCAGTCGTTTTGACTTTTCGCAAACTCGTATGTACGAGTGTTGACCAACTTGTATGTACGAGTTAACTTGACCGCGATTGTCATGTGGACAATCGCCACGAACAGGCGGATTTCCGGCATTGTGCCGGGAGCGAATCCACCGCCGCGACAAGGGACAGGGGAGAGACGATGAGTCACGACTACCAAGCGATCGCCGCGCAGATACTGCAAAACATCGGCGGAGCGGCCAATATCCGCCAGGCGGCGCATTGCCTCACCCGGCTGCGCATCTCATTGCATGACGAAACCAAGGTGCAGGGCGAGGCGCTGCGCCAGGTGGCGCTGGTGAAGGGCCACTTCAGCAATGCCGGCGTGTTTCAGATCGTCATCGGGGCCGGCGACGTGGACCGCGTCTACGCCGAAATGGTGAAGCAGGGCGGCGTGGCCCGCGCCACCATCGCCGATGTGAAAGCCAGCGGCGACGAAAAACAGAACCGGCTGCAGCAACTGGTCAAGGTGTTCTCCGACGTGTTCATGCCGATATTGCCGGCCATCGTCATCGCCGGCCTGTTGATGGGCGCCAACAATCTCTTGGGCGCCAAGGGCATGTTCATCGAAGGCAAGAGCCTGCTGGACGCCTATCCGGGTCTGTCGGGCTTGTGGGGGCTGATCAATATGATGGCCAACACCTCTTTCGTGTTTTTGCCGGCGCTGGTGGGCTGGTCGGCGGCCAAGCGCTTCGGCGGCAGCGAGATTCTCGGCATCGTGCTGGGTCTGTTACTGGTGCATCCGGACTTGCTCAACGCCTGGAACTACGGCAAGGCCGCGGCCGGGCTGGACGGCGCGTCGGTGCCGTACTTCGACCTGTTCGGCCTGCATATCGAGAAGGTGGGCTACCAGGGCCAGATCCTGCCGATCCTGGCCGCCGCCTGGGTGATGTGCCGCGTCGAGCTGTGGCTGCGGCCCAGGGTACCCAACGCGGTGCAGTTGCTGGTGGTGCCCATCGTCACCATCGCGGTCAGCGGCTTCCTGGCGCTGGCGGTGATCGGCCCCTTGGCCCGCCATCTGGGCATCGCCGTCACCGACGCGCTGGTCTATGTGTTCAACCTGGCGCCGTGGCTGGGCGCGGCATTGTTCGGCGCGCTGTACGCGCCGCTGGTGCTGACCGGCATGCACCATATGTTCATCGCGGTGGATCTGCAGTTGATTTCCAGCCAGGGCGGCACCTTCATCTGGCCGATGATCGCGCTGTCCAACATCGCCCAGGGCAGCGCCGCGCTGGCGATGTTCTGGCTGGCCAGGAACGCCAACGACAAGAACATGGCGTCCACTTCCGCGGTATCGGCCTTCTTCGGCATCACCGAACCGGCGATGTTCGGCGTCAATCTGCGCCACAAGCTGCCTTTTTATGCGGCGCTGGCCGGTTCCGCCTGCGCGGCGGTGCTGATCAGCCTGGGCCACGTCAAGGCGTCGGCCATCGGCGTCGGCGGTCTGCCGGCCTTCATCTCCATCATTCCGCAGTACATCCCGCTGTTCCTCGTGGGCATGCTGGTGGCGCTGATCGTGCCCTTCGGCCTGACCTGGCTGCTGGCGCGCCGCCAGTTGGCCGCGGCCGCCCAAGCGGAGGCCGCGCAGCATGCCTAAGGACATGAAACAGGTGGTGGTGTACCAGATTTACCCCAAGAGCTTCAGCAGCCACCGCAACCAAGCCACCGGCGATCTGCTGGGCGTGGTGGACCGGCTGGACTACCTGGCCTGGCTGGGCGTGGACTATCTGTGGCTGACGCCGTTCTACCGCTCGCCGCAGCATGACAACGGCTACGACGTCAGCGATTACTACAGCATCGATCCGGCCTACGGCAGCATGGAAGACTTCGAGCTGCTGCTGGCGGAGGCCAGTCGGCGCGGCATCGGCGTGATGCTGGACATCGTGGTCAACCACACCTCCACCGAGCACGCCTGGTTCCAGCAGGCGCTGCAGGGCAGGGACAACCTCTACCGCGATTTCTACATCTGGCGCGATGCGCCCAACAACTGGCAGTCCAAGTTCGGCGGCAATGCCTGGGAGAAGGACGAAGCCAGCGGCCAGTATTACCTGCACCTGTTCGACAAGACCCAGGCCGATCTGAACTGGGACAACCCGGCGCTGCGCCAGGCGGTGTTCGAGATGATGCGTTTCTGGCGCGACAAGGGCGTGGCCGGCTTCCGGCTGGACGTGATCAACCTGATCTCCAAGGACCCGGCCTTCTCCGAGGATGACAGCGACGGCCGCCACTTCTACACCGATGGTCCGCGCGTGCATGAATACTTGCAGCAGATGCACCGCGAAGTGTTCGCCGGCCATGAGCTGATGACGGTGGGCGAGATGTCGTCCACCTCGCTGGAGCATTGCATCGCCTACAGCCGGCCGGATCGGCGCGAGCTGAGCATGACCTTCAACTTCCACCATCTGAAGGTGGATTACCCGGATGGCGAGAAGTGGCGGCCGGGCGAGGTGGACTTCATCGCGCTCAAGCGCATCCTGTCCGACTGGCAAACCGGCATGCACGCCGGCGGCGGCTGGAACGCCTTGTTCTGGTGCAACCACGACCAGCCGCGCGCGTTGTCCCGTTTCGGCGACGACCGCCGCTACCGGACCGAGTCCGCCAAGATGCTGGCCACCGCGCTGCACGGCCTGCAGGGCACGCCCTATATCTACCAGGGCGAAGAGATCGCCATGGCCAACCCCGGCTTCGCCGATATCGGCCAGCTGCGCGACGTGGAAAGCCTGAACGCCTACCGCCAACTGCTGGAAGAGGGCTTGAGCGACGGCGAGGCGATGGCGGTGATCCGCCAGCGCTCGCGCGACAACGCCCGCACGCCGATGCAGTGGGACGATGGCGTCAACGCCGGCTTCAGCGCGGCCGAGCCGTGGATGGCGGTGGCGCCGGATGCCGGCACTGTCAACGTCGCCACCGCTATCGGAGACCCCAACTCCGCCGTGCACCACTATCGTCGGCTGATCCAGCTGCGCAAGCGGTATCGGGTGTTCGCCGACGGCGACTACCGCTGCCTGACGCCCGACCATCCCAGCCTGTGGGTCTACACCCGCCGCTGCGACGACGAAATGCTGCTGGTCATCAACCACTTCGGCGCCGACAACATCCATTACCAGCCGCCGCCGGACGCCGTGCCGGAAGGCTGGGCGCTGGAGCTGCTGCTGTCCAACCACCCGCCGCATGCCGACGGCCAACTGAGGCCCTGGCATTCGCTGCTGTACCGGGCCGCGCCGCCAAGCGCTTCTTAACCGCCCCCGCATCCGAATACCGCTTTCATGCCGGCCGCCAGGCTGGCAGGGCGGAGCTTTGCCCGCGCCTGGCGCGCGACCATCGATAAGTACAAGGAGACAAGAATGAGGACGAAAACGATAAGCTGGCTGTGCGTGCTGCTGCCGCTGGGGCATGGCCTGCCGGCCTGGGCGGACGATGCGCCCGCCGCCGCGCCGGCGCCGCAGATCAACGCCGAGCAGTTGAGCGGCGCGGTGAAGAAGGCGCTGGACGACATGGGCTTTCAGTTCGACGGTTATCTGCGCAGTGGCTTCTACGGCAGCGCCGGCGACAATCTGCCCAAGGGCCAGTACCAGCTGGGCGGCGATCTGCAGCATTTCCGCCTGGGCAACGAGGGCGACACCTATATCGAGTTCGGCGTCGGCAAGAAATGGACGCTGGGCAACGGCGTCAGCTGGGGCGCTTACGTGATGCCCACCATCTACAACGGCAAGACCAGCGCTTCGCAGGTCTACGGCTACATCAGCGGGCTGGAATTCGCGCCCAACCTGACGCTGTGGGCCGGCCAGCGCTACCATCGCGTCCAGGACATCCACATTCTGGACAACTGGCTGATGCAGGATGGCGACAACTACGGCGCCGGCGTGGACGGCATCGCTGTCGGCAAGGCCAGGCTGAACCTGTCGGTGTCCTCGTCCGGCAGCTACGCCAACGACAACGCCACGCCCAACAACGCGCGCCGCGCCAATTTCCAGCTGGCCGGCATCGAAACTAACCCGGGCGGCAACCTGACGCTGACCGGCGCGGCGATAGGCGGCGATTTCGCCATCGGCAAGCCCGGCGCGGCGCTGGGTTTGTTGCACAACCAGAAGGACTTCCTGGCTCAGGGCGTTAACAACTCGCTGTTCCTGCAGGCTTCCAGCGGCCACGCGTCCTTGTCCGGCGAATTCTACAATCTGGACAGCAACGGCGCGGCGCAGGCCGGCGCGCGGCAGAGCCGCATCGCCGAAGTGGTGGACTGGCAGCGCGGACGCTTCGGCGGCCAGGCGGTGCTGGGCTGGCAGAGCGTGGCGCCGGACAACGCCGCCAAATACCGCGACGCCACCCTGGGCGGCCGGCTGTCCTACGGCGTGGCGGCCAACGTCAAGCTGCTGACCGAGATCGGCCTGACCAGCCGCGATACCGACAATCAGCCCTTGCAACGGTTGAACAAGGCGACGCTGGCGCTGGCCTTTGCGCCGAATACCGATTTCTGGACTCGGCCGGAATTGCGGGTGTACGCCAGCCATTACAACTGGAACAACGCGGCGGCGCAGGCCAATCTGACCAGTTTCGCGGTGGGCGGCCGCACCCAGGCCACCACTTTCGGCGTGCAGATAGAGGCGTGGTGGTAGCGCGGGGCGGCGTTCTTTTGTAAAGAAAGTTTACCGTGCCGCGGTCTTTGCCGCGGCACTTTGCCGTCCGGCGCCGGTCTGTCGCTATAGGCGCAGGTGAAGGAGAAGGCGATGAAAGGCGTATGGATGGGCGGCTTGGCGGCCTTGTCGTTGCTGTCGGGCTGGAGCAGGGCGGAGGATGGCGCCGCCGCGGCATCGGCGCCGCGCGTGCAGCTGGAATGTTTGCCGGCCGCCGATGCCGCCGGCGGCTGGCAGGACTGGCTGGCGACGCGTCTGTCCTTGCGCGGCCTGGAAGTCGGCGCGCCGCCGCTCTGGCGGCTGTGCTTCACCGAGGAGGTGGAGCGGCAATGGGTGGAGCGGCCGGTGGACTGGCGCTACGACGGCTACTGGGGGCAGCCGCCGTATCGGCTGGAGAGTTGGCCGGCCTTGGCGCTGACGGTGAAGAACGCCGACGGCGCGGTGTTATGGCAGGGACGGGAGCGGCTGGGAGAGGGAGAAAACCGGCGGCAACAGTTGGAACAGGCGGCGCGCCGGCTGCTGGAGCGGATGCCGATGCCGTAAGAAGTTCTTGTTATGACTAATGAATTTTAGGTTGTAAGCCATTGCGGATTTCCCGTATTGTCGCCATGGCGTCCTGCTGTACTATCGGAAACCTTCGCTGACACGGCCTGCAAACGACAGGGCGGCGGCGCAGGGACAAATCAGATCACAACAGCCGAATCCGAGCATGAGGCGCCCGCCTGGACAGCGGGCGTCTCGTCGTTTCAGCCAGCCGCGGCCAAGCGCAGCGGCGGGCGGGCCGGTATCGGCGACATACGGGATATGTAGACAATGAGTTTGATGCGCAAGAAGAGCGTCCAGGGAATGCTGGAAACCGCTCAGACTTCGCGCGGGCTGCGAAAAGAGCTCTCCGCGTTCGACCTTACCATGCTGGGCATCGGCGCCATCATCGGCACCGGGATTTTCGTGCTCACCGGCACCGGCGCCACCATCGCCGGCCCCGGCCTGGTGCTTTCCTTCGTCATCAGCGCCTTCGCCTGCGGCTTCGCGGCGATGTGCTACGCCGAATTCGCCTCCATGCTGCCGATTTCCGGCTCCACCTACACCTACGCTTACGCCACCCTGGGCGAGCTGATCGCCTGGATCATAGGCTGGGACCTGTTGCTGGAATACCTGCTGGCCTCGTCGGCGGTGTCGGTCGGCTGGTCCGGCTACTTCCAGAGCCTGCTGTCCGGTTTCGGCGTCACGCTGCCGCAGGCGCTCACCGCCGCCGCCGGCTCGGTGCCGGGCAAGGAAACCCTGTTCAATCTGCCGGCCTTCTGCATCGCGATGATCATCACCGGGCTGTTGGCCTTCGGCATCAAGGAGTCCAAGCGCGTCAACAATATCGTGGTGCTGATCAAGGTGGCCGTGGTGCTGCTGTTCATCGCCATCGGCGTCTGGCACGTCAAGCCGGTCAACTGGCAGCCGGCGCTGCCGTTCGGCTTCTCCGGCGTGTTCCACGGCGCCGCCATCGTCTTCTTCAGCTTCATCGGCTTTGACGCGGTCACCTGCGCGGCGGAAGAAGTGAAGAACCCGGCCAAGGACATCCCGCGCGGCGTGATCTGGTCGCTGGCGGTGTGCTCCATCCTGTACGTGGTGGTGGCCGCCATCATGACCGGCATCGTGCCCTACATGCAGTTCGCCGGCGTCGACCATCCGGTGTCGCTGGCGCTGCAGGTGGCCAAGCTGGACTGGTTCGCCGGCTTTGTCGACCTGGGCGCGATCCTGGGCATGATGACTGTGATTCTGGTGATGACCTACGGCCAGACCCGCATCCTGTTCGCGATGAGCCGCGACGGCCTGCTGCCGAAGATCTTCTCCGATGTGAATCCGAAATACGGCACGCCGTACAAGGCCACCTGGCTGATCGGCACCATCATCGCGCTGCTGGCCGGCTTCGTGCCGCTGCACACGCTGGCCGAGCTGGTCAACATCGGCACGCTGGCGGCCTTCTCGCTGATCGCGCTGTCGGTGATCGTGCTGCGCAAGCGCGAACCGAACCTGCCGCGCAAGTTCGTCTGCCCGGCGGTGCCCACCATTCCGGCGCTGGCCATCCTGTGCTGCGGCTTCCTGATGACCCAGCTGTCGCTGCTGACCTGGACCTGCTTCGCCGCTTGGCTGGTGATCGGCCTGGTGGTGTACTTCGGCTACTCACGGCGCAATTCGCTGCTGCACAATCCGGCGTGACGCGCATTCCGGTCCACGGCCGGATGACGAAAAAAGGCGAAACCGTCATCGGTTTCGCCTTTTTTGTTTCTTTGCGAGAGGCGGTTCAGGCGGTCGAGCGCGCCCAGCGCAGCAGGCCGATGGCGTAGGACGCATAGTAGCCGGCCAGGATGGCGAAGATCAGCAAGGTGAGCGGATGGCCGATGAAGCCGGCCGGCGGCGCGGACAGCGAGCCGCCGGACAGGTAGAGCGAAACCAGGCGGTAGCCGATGCGGCCGATGAACAGCAGCGACAGCGCGATGCCCAAGTGCAGGCTGGGCGTGTAGAAGCGGCCCTGTTCGGTGGTTTCGAACTGGGTCAGCCGGATGCCGTAGCGGCCCAGCAGCGCGCCGATGACGGCGCCGGCCAGCAGCATCAGCAGCTTGTCGGGATGCGCATGCGACATTTGGGCGAGGCCGGCGAGGAGGAGCGGGAAGACGATCACGGTCAGCCAGGGGCGAATGGGCGACAGCCGTTGCCGGCCCACCATGCGGCGTATCCGCGAGTACAGGCGCCAGATCACCAGCGCGGCGATGCCCAGCGCGGGCAACAGGGAAGGGGGCAGGGCGATGGCGGTCATGTCAGCTAGCATTCCGGTGGGTTTTGTCGGGCGCTGCCTGGGCGGCAGCCGCGGCGCGCGGGCCGCCATGCGGCTTGCCTGCGCGTCCGGAAATTATATACATCCATGCTTTGTGATTGAGCATGGTTTTATGTAAATTTTTTTGTCATGCCGCTTGGTCGGTTGAAAACTGCGGGTAGCTGGCGCCCTCCAGCATGTCGGGCACGGAGTAGCCGGTGCCGGGCAACTGGTCCCAGCTGGGGTCGCCCGGGCGGGTTTGCCGCATATTGGCCCAATGCAGCGTCTGGCCGCCGCTAGCCGCGGCGGTCATCTGCATCTGGCATGCCCATTCGCCGTCCCATTGCAGCAGGCGGCCAAAGCCGGTGATCACCGAATCGCGCAGCGCGCCGTCGCGGACGAAGCTGATCTGCAGCGCGCCGTCGGCGGTGACTGTGCCGACCAGGCTGCGCAGCTGCGGCGTGCCGCCTTCTGCGCCGGGGTCGGTCAGCAGCGCAGAGCATACGCCCCAGAAATAGCCGTTCCGGTAGCCGGAGATGTGCCAGACCGTCTGGTCCGACTGCCAGCTCAGCGCATTGTCGCCGGGGTCGAAGCGCAAGGCCGGCAGGTCGGGCTGGGTCACGTACCAGTAAGTGTCGGCGAGGAAATTCCAGGTGGCGCGGTTGCTGTCGGACATGCGTGGCTCCTGTTCGCGGCTGGGGATGTCTCGCTGCAGTATGGCTCACTTTTCCCTGGCCGCATGCCATCGTGTTGACTGAGGCGCGGCCGGCATGAAAAACGCCGCCCCTCCGGATAGAGGGGCGGCGTTTGGTTTGGCGCGATGCCGGCTTAGTCGGTGCGCAGCGCGATGAACAGCACCGATTCGCCGCGCTTGACCAGCAGCGCGGCATGGCCGCCGGCGCTGGACAGCGCTTTTTCGAAGGCGTTGATGCTGGTGATGTCGTTCTGGTTCAGGCCCATGATGATGTCGCCGGGCTGCAGGCCGGAACGCGCCGCCGGGCCCTGCGCCTTTTGGATCAAGAGGCCGCCGCGGATGCCGAGGTCGGCGCGCTGCTCCTGGGTCAGCTCGGACAACGTCAGGCCCAGTTTGCCGAACTGGTAGCCTTGCGGCACGGTGTCGTTGGCCGGCTTGGCCGGGCTGCCGGCGTCAGGCGCTTGTTCCACCAGCGTGGCTTCCAGCGTCTTTTCGAAGCCCTTGCGCCAGATCACCAGCTTGATCCGGGTGCCGGGGCCCAGCGCGCCCACCAGCATCGGCAGGTCTTTGGAGCTGTCTATCGCCTGGGTGTTGAGCTTGAGGATGATGTCGCCGGGCTGCAGGCCGGCCCTGGCCGCCGGGCCTTTCGGATCCACCCGCACCACCAGCGCGCCGGATGGCCGCTGCAGGCCGAACGATTGCGCCAGCTCCTGCGTCACTTCCTGGATGTTGATGCCCAGCTGGCCGCGGCTGACCTTGCCCTTGGTTTTCAGCTGGTCCACCACCTGCATCGCCAGGTCGATCGGAATGGCGAAGGAAATGCCCATGAAGCCGCCGGAGCGGCTGTAGATCTGCGAATTGATGCCGACCACTTCGCCGCGCAGGTTGAACAGCGGGCCGCCGGAGTTGCCCGGGTTGATCGCCACGTCGGTCTGGATGAAGGGCACCAGGGTTTCGTCCGGCAGGCTGCGGCCCTTGGCCGAGACGATGCCGGCGGTGACGGTGTTGTCGAAGCCGAACGGCGCGCCGATGGCGGCCACCCATTCGCCGACTTTCAAATCGGCCGGGTTGCCGATTTTGGCCACCGGCAGGTCGGCGGCCTCCACTTTCAACAGCGCCACGTCGCTGCGCTTGTCCAGGCCCACCAGTTTGGCGCGCAGCTCGCGCTTGTCGGTGAGCATCACGCGGATCTGGCCGCCGTCCGCCACCACGTGGGCGTTGGTCAGCACGTAGCCGTCGCTGCTGATGATGAAGCCCGAACCGTAGGAAATGCTTTCCTCCGGACTCTGGTCCGGCTGTTGCGGCTGGTTGGGCATGAAGCGGCGGAAGAAGTCGTATAGCGGGTCGTCTTCCGGCACCGGGAACGGCATATTGCTGCTTTGTTGCGGCGCGGCGTTCTCGCGGGTGGTCTGGATATTGACCACCGCCGGGCCGTCGCGGCTGACCAGCTGGGTGAAGTCGGGCAGCAGCATGGCCACGCGGCCGTCCTGTTGCGCGGGAATGGCGACGGGGGCTGGCTGGCTGTTGCCTTTGACTAACTGCTCGATCCTGTCGCAGCCGGACAGTAACGACGCCGCGAGCAGGGCGCCGGCCATGATGCGAAGACTCGTTGTCACGGGCAATCCTTTTGGTAGCAAGCTGATTCTCAACGATAAATGGGGGCGGGGCGGCGCATTTTCAATGCGTTTGTTGTCATCGGCCTCGAGTTTCCGCTCCATTTTTATCATAACGGTTTTGCCGGATATTCGCAGAGGTCGGCGATGATGCAGCGTTCGCATTCCGGCTTGCGCGCCTTGCAGACGTAGCGGCCGTGCAGGATCAGCCAATGGTGGGCGTCCACCTTGAATTCGGCGGGCACGAACTTTTCCAGCTTGTCCTCCACCTCGCGCACATCCTTGCCCGGCGCCAGCCGGGTGCGGTTGGCGACGCGGAAGATATGGGTGTCCACCGCGATGGTGGGATGGCCGAAGGCGGTGTTGAGCACCACGTTGGCGGTTTTGCGGCCGACGCCGGGCAGCGCCTCCAGCGCTTCGCGCGTTTGCGGCACTTCGCCGCCATGCTTTTCCAGCAACAGCCGGCAGGTGGCGATCACGTTCTTGGCCTTGGTCTTGTATAGGCCTATGGTCTTGATGAAGTCGGCCAGGCTTTCCTCGCCCAGCGCCAGTATCGCCGCCGGGGTGTTGGCTACCGGATACAGCCGGCGCGTCGCCTTGTTGACGCCGACATCGGTGGCCTGGGCTGACAGCAGCACCGAAATCAGCAGTTCGAACGGCGAGCTGTATTCCAGTTCGGTGGCCGGGTGCGGATTGGCGTCGCGCAGGCGCTGGAAAATCTCTTTGCGTTTGGCGGCGTTCACTTCTTGTCCTTGTCGGCGGGGTCTTGCGCGGCGCGCATCGCGGCGGCGCGCTCCATGGCGGCGCGGATCAGCGCCATCTTGTCGTTGGCGGCGGTCGCCGGCGGCGCGCTGGCCGCCTGTTGTTGCGCCCGCTCCATCGCGCGGCGTATCAGCTCGTTCTTGTCGGCGGCTGCGCCGGCGGGCTGAGCGGCGGCCGGCGCGGGGGAGGGGCCGGCCGGGGCCGCCACGGCGGCGCGCTCGGCCAGGCGGCGGGCTTTGTCGGCCTGGTCGCGCGCCTGGCGGGCCTGGCGCCGCTCGTAGCGCAGGCGAGCCTGGCCGGCGCGCGCCATCACTTGCGCGCGCTCGCCGTCGGCCGGGTCCGCCACCGGGATCATGTCGATGCAGTCCACCGGACAGGGCGCCAGGCACAGCTCGCAACCGGTGCATTCATCGGAGATCACCGTGTGCATCTGCTTGGCCGCGCCGACGATGGCATCCACCGGACAGGCCTGGATGCACAGCGTGCAGCCTATGCAGCTGTCTTCGCGGATCACCGCCAGCGCGCGCGGCTTCGGCTGCGGGCCAGCAGGGTCGAAAGGAATGGCCGGCTTGCCCAGCAATGCCGCCAGCGCCCGGATGCCGTCCTCGCCGCCCGGCGGGCAGCGGTTGAGCGGGTCTTGGCCCGACGCCAGCGCCTCGGCGTACGGACGACAGCCGGCATGGCCGCACTGACCGCACTGGGTCTGGGGCAGGAGGGCGTCGATCCGTTCGACGAGGCTGATCACGGGCATGCTTGGAATTCCGCTTCAAAAACCGTTAATTATCGATGTTAAGCGCTTCCGCTTCAACACCCGGAGCGGTCAATTGCGCCAGCAGGATGTCGTGGAGGCGCTGTGCCGGCGCGGCGGGCCGGGCTTCGGCGCGGCACAGCAGCAGATCGATGGCGGGCAGCGGCGGCAGGCGGTGCTGGGCCGGGTCCAGAATCCGCAGGCCGGGCGGCAGCTGAATGGCGGTGCGGGCGCTGACGCCCAGCCCGGCGCGCACCGCCGACCACAGCCCGGCCAGGCTGCTGCCGCTGGCCGCCATGCGCCAGGGGCGGCCGGCGCGGTCGAGCGCGCCGCAGGCCTGGGCGCGGATGACGCAGGGCGGGTCGAACAGCGCCAGCGGCAGCGGGCCGGGAGGGAGCGGGCCGCTATCCGGGCCTATCCAGTGCACGGCGTAGCGGCCGATAGCCGCGCTGTGCGGCGCGCGCGGGCCGGAATCCCAGGCCAGCGCCAGATCCAGCTCCCCGGCCATCACCGATTGCTGCAATTCCTGGCTGCGGGCCACCCGCATTTCCACCCGCACCTCGGGGCAGGCGCGGGCGAAACGTCCCAGCGCCAGCGGCAGCACGCCTTCGCCGAAATCCTCGGCCAGGCCCAGGCGCACGCAGCCGGCCAATGAGGCGCCGCGCGTCGCTTCCACCGCCTCGTCGTTCAGCTCCAGCAGCCGGCGGGCGTAGGACAGCAGTACCTCGCCGGCTGGCGTCAGCTCCAGGCCTCGGCCGCTCTTGCGCAGAATGGCCACGCCGGCCTGCTCCTCCAGCTTTTTCATCTGAGCGCTGATGGCAGAGGTGGAGCGGCCCAGCCTGTCGGCCGCGCGGGCGAAGCTGCCCAGTTCCACGCCGCTGGCCAGGCTGGCCAGCACGTCCAGATCCAATAAAGTCCGTCTCATGATAACCATCCTGAAATTTGGAACTATTTGTAAAAATATATCTGATTTTAAGGATGATGTGACTGGTTTACAGTGCAATGGCCATCCCAACCCAAGGAGCCAGGAATGTTTAACCATGCAGACGCCATGCCCCGGCTGGCCCCCAAGCTGGCGGAATTGTCCCGCCAGGTCTTGTTCGACGATGTCTGGCGGCGGCCGGGCTTGAGCCCGCGCGAACGCAGCCTGGCCACCATCGCCGTCCTGATCGGCCAGGCCCGGCCGCATGCGCTGGACTTTCACTTGCGCCGCGGTTTGGAGAACGGCCTGAGCGCCGAGGCGATGGGCGAATTGCTGACCCATCTGGCCTTTTACGCCGGTTGGCCGTCCGCCACCGCCGCGCTTGAGCAACTGGACGCGGCTTTGACCTCGCAAACCAAATAAGGAGAACGCCATGCCCTATGCCCGCATTTCCCTGCGCAAAGGCAAGCCGCCGCAATATCTGCGCGCGCTGGCCGACGGCATCCACCAAGCGATGGCGGAGTGCATCGCCGTGCCGCCGAAGGACCGTTTCCAACTGATTCATCAGCACGAGGCCGAAGAGATGATCATCGACCCGGATTACGGCGGCGGCCCGCGCTCCGACGACTTCGTGCTGGTGACGCTGCATTTGGGGCGGCCGCGTACCAAAGAGGCCAAGGCGGCGCTCTACGCCAGGATGGCCGAGCGCTTGAGCGTGTCGCCTGGCCTGTCGCCCGCCGACCTGATGGTGGTGCTGATAGACGGCGAGATGGACAACTGGTCGTTCAGCCATGGCCGCCAGGCCTCGACGCTGAGCGCCGAGGAGTTGCGGCCATGATAGCCATGCGCTACCGGATCGCGCTGCCGGCCGATTATCCGATGGAGATCATCGAGCGCCGCATCGCCGAGCGCGGCCATCTGACCGACGGCCTGCCGGGACTGGGCCTCAAGGCTTATCTGTATTGCCGCGCGGGAGAGGACGGGGCGGCAGCCAACGTCTACGCGCCGTTCTATCTGTGGCGAACGACGGAAGGCATGCGCGACTTCCTGTCCGGCCCGGGCTTCGCCGCGCTGTGCGCATCGTTCGGCCGGCCGGTGGTGCAAAGCGCGGTGGCATGGTTCGGCGCGTGGCAGGACAATGTGGCGGCGGCGCGCCACGCGGTGATAGAGCGGCTGGCTTTGGCCGAGGGCGAGGATTTGGCCGCCCGGCGCGCGGCGGAGGATGGCTGGGGACGGACGCAGTTGCTGGATGGCGGCGCGCTGGCGGCGGCCAGCGCTTTCGATCCCGCGGCGTGGACGCTCACCCGCATCGCGCTGCTGCGCGAAGCGCCCGCCGCGCAGGCGCCGGGGCGCGAACATTACCGCGTGGGACGCGTGTCGCCGGGCGCGGCGTGATGGCGCGGGCGTCCGATCCGGGGGCGGGTCAGATCGGCACGAACAGCGTCAGCCAGGCGTTCCAGCCGGCGGTGCGGTTCTTGGCGTCGAACTCGTCGTAGGCCTTCAGATTGGCGTACCACTTTTTCTTGCCCACCGGGAAGAAGTAGCCCAGCTGCGGGCCCAGGCCGGCGACGCGGGATTTCAGGTCTTTCCTGCCTATGCCGGGGGCGGTGTCGTTGCTTAGCTGGTGGTAGGCGTAGCCGACCAGCCCGATATGGAAGTCTTCGTTCAGGAACTGCGACAGCGAGACGTCGAGGTGGGCGTCGTTGCCGTTGCGGTACTGGGTGTCGGGATTGGTCTGGTTGAGGGTCAGTCCCAGCACGGCGGAAAACTCGGTGCCGGTTTGGGTGTTCAGATAGGTGTAGCCGCCGCCGGCGTCGTACGACCAGTGGTTGCTGCCCAGGTTGGCATCCCGGTCGACGTTGTAGGTGCCGACGGGCACGCCCAGCGCGGCATAAGCCAGGTAGTTGTGGTTGCCGCGATTCCACTTCAGCGTCGCCATCGGGTAGAGGTCGCCGAAGCCGTCGCGGGCGTCGTCGCTGCTTTGGCTGCGGGGCTTGCCGCGGGCGGTGGTGGTGTCGGCCTCGGTGTACACCTCGGTGCGGCCGTAGAGCCCGGTCAGCGATACCGCCGCCTGCGCGCCGGCGACCGGGGTGGCGAAGGTGTAGGTGGGGGAGACGAACAGCAGGTCGCTCGGGGTGCTCAGCAGCGTGCTGGTGGTGCGGCCGCGCAGGCTTTTGCGGGTTTTCGAGGTGTCGGCCTCGGCGTGGTAGGCGCTGAACGACCATGACAGTCCGGGGTCGTTCTGCACGGCGGCGAAGGTGCCGATCTGCCCGGGTTGCCAGTAGCTCATGCCGCCTTCGTCGGCGCGGGCGTGCGCGGCGGCCAGCAGGCAGGCGGCGGCGAGGCAGGCGTTCATCAGGGGAAGTTTCGCCAGCGGCGGGGTGGCCGGTGTTGTTTTCATTATGGTAACTCTCGGGTGGTCATATTCGCCATGCGGGCCGCGCGGGCGCCGCAAATTGATGCCGTTCGAGTTTCGCACAGTCTGGTTGCGGATAATAGCGACAAGCGGCGGCATGCCGCGGGCAAAAGAAAACCGGGGCCTGGCGGCCCCGGCTGGCGGCGGGAAATCACAGGGCTTGCTGCAACTGGCCCAGGATTTGCGGGTTTTCCAGCGTCGACACGTCCTGGGTAATTTCCTCTCCCTTGGCGATGGAACGCAGCAGGCGGCGCATGATCTTGCCGGAGCGGGTCTTGGGCAGGTTTTCGCCGAAGCGGATGTCGTCCGGCTGGGCGATCTTGCCGATCTCATGCGCTACCCAGTTCTTCAGTTCGGCGGCCACCGCTTTGGCGGCATCGCCCTCCGGCCGCGCGCCCTTCAGCACCACGAAGGCCACCACCGCTTCGCCCTTGACGTCATGCGGCTTGCCGACCACCGCGGCTTCGGCCACCAGCGGGTTGGACACCAGCGCCGATTCGATCTCCATGGTGCCCAGGCGGTGGCCGGACACGTTCAGCACGTCGTCGATGCGGCCCATGATCCAGAAATAGCCGTTTTCATCGCGATTGGCGGAGTCGCCGGCCAGGTAGTACTGGCCGTTGAACTCGTCCGGGAAATAGGTTTTCTTGAAGCGGGCGGGGTCGTTCCAGATGGTGCGCACCAGGCTGGGGAAGGGGCGCTTGATCACCAGGAAGCCGCCGCGGCCGGGCTCCACCTGCGCGCCGGACTCATCGACGATGTCGGCGATCACGCCGGGCAGCGGCAGCGTGCACGAGCCGGGCTTGGTCGGCACCGCGCCCGGCAGCGGCGCGATCATCGCTGAGCCGGTTTCGGTCTGCCACCAAGTGTCGACGATGGGGCAGCGGCTGCCGCCGACGGTTTCGTAATACCAGATCCAGGCTTCCGGATTGATAGGCTCGCCGACGGTGCCCAGCACCCGCAACGACGACAGGTCGAACTGCTTGGGCAGGTCGGCGCCCAGCTTGATCAGCGAGCGGATCGCGGTCGGCGCGGTGTAGAAAATGGAAACCTTGTGCTTTTCTATCATCCGCCAGAAGCGGCCGGCGTCCGGGTAGGTGGGTACGCCCTCGAAGATCACCTGGGTCGCGCCGTTGCCCAGCGGGCCGTAGCAGACATAGCTGTGGCCGGTGATCCAGCCGACGTCGGCGGTGCACCAGAAGACGTCGTTGGGCTTGTAGTCGAATACCCAGCGGAAGCTGTTGATCGCGCCCAAGAGATAGCCGGCGCTGCTGTGCTGGATGCCCTTGGGCTTGCCGGTGGAGCCGGAGGTATACAGGATGAACAGCGGGTCTTCGGCGTTCATCCACTCCGGCTCGCAGGCCTCGCTCTGGCCTTCGGTCAGTTTGTGCCACCACACGTCGCGGCCGTCGGTCCAGTCGGCGCCGCCATTGGTGCGCTGGTACACCACCACGTGTTTCACCGACTCGGCGCCTTCCAGCTTCAGCGCCTCGTCGACGGTGGCCTTCAGCGCCACGCTCTTGCCGCCGCGCAGGCCTTCGTTGGCGGTGACCACCACGCTGGCGCCGGCATCCTGGATGCGGTCGCGCACCGCGCCGGCGGAGAAGCCGCCGAACACCACCGAGTGGATGGCGCCGATGCGGGCGCAGGCCTGCATGGTCACCACCGCTTCTATGCCCATCGGCATGTACACCACCACGCGGTCGCCCTTCTTCACGCCCAGGCTCTTCAGGCCATTGGCGAACTGGCAGACGCGGCGGTGCAATTCGGCGTAGGTGACGCGGGTGACTTCGCCGTCGTCGGCTTCGAAGATGATGGCGATCTTGTTGGCGTCGGTGGCCAGGTGGCGGTCCAGGCAGTTGTAGGACACGTTGAGCACGCCGTCGTCGAACCACTTGAAGAACGGGGCCGCGCTGTCGTCCAGCACTCGGGAGAACGGTTTTTTCCAGGTGATCAGTTCGCGCGCCAGATCCCCCCAGAACGAAAGGTAGTGATCATCCGCCTGTTCGCACAGCGCGTTGTAGGCCTCCATGCCGCTGATCTGGGCCTTGCGGCGGAAGTCTTCCGACGGGGCGAAGCTGCGGGTTTCCTTGAGAATGGAATCTAGCGTGGACATGCGTTTCTCCAGAGTCTTTGTGTTATCGCCGCGCGTCGTCATCGGACGCGCGGCATGTCAATGATGATGACATTTAATGCTTGCTGGCGCCACTGGCTCCGATGCCGGTCATCGCCCGCACGTACTGGGCGTCGAACTTGGCTTTTTCTTCGGCGGCTTGCTGCGAGCTGTCCAGCAGCGACACCAGCCAGGTGACGACGAAGGCCAGCGTCATCGAGAAGATGGCGGGGTTCTTGTACGGGAACACGGCATGCTCGTGCTTCAGCACTTCCACCCATACCGCGGGCCCCAGCGCGATCAACGCGATGGCGGTGACCAGGCCCACCAGGCCGCCGATGACCGCGCCGCGGGTGGTCAGCCCTTTCCAGAACATCGACAGGAACAGCACCGGGAAGTTGGCGGAGGCGGCGATGGAGAAGGCGAGGCCCACCATGAAGGCGATGTTCTGCTTCTCGAATACCAGGCCCAGCACGATGGCCACCACGCCCAGCACCACGGTGGTGATTTTGGAGACGCGGATCTCGTCGGCCTCGTTGGCCTTGCCGTGCTTGAACACGCTGGCGTACAGGTCGTGCGACACCGCGCTGGCGCCGGAAAGAGCCAGGCCGGACACTACCGCCAGGATGGTGGCGAAGGCCACCGCCGAGATGAAGCCGAGGAAGATGTTGCCGCCCACCGCGTCGGCCAGGTGGATGGCGGCCATATTGCTGCCGCCCACCAGCTGGTGCACTTCCTTGCCGTCCTTCATCACCGTTTCCATCATCCCCGGCTGGTTCAGCACCAGCATGATGGCGCCGAAGCCGATGATGAAGGTGAGGATGTAGAAGTAGCCGATGAAGCCGGTGGCGTAGAACACCGACTTGCGGGCTTCCTTGGCGTCCGCGACGGTGAAGAAGCGCATCAGGATGTGGGGCAGGCCGGCGGTGCCGAACATCAGCGCCAGGCCCAGCGAGATGGAGTCGATCGGGTCGGCCTTGCCCGGCGACATGATGGCGATGCCCTTGCCATGGGCGGCCACGGCTTTCTCGAACAGCACTTCGGGATTGAAGCCGACGGTGGCCAGCACCATCAGCGCCATGAAGGTGGCGCCCGCCAGCAGCAGCACCGCCTTGATGATTTGCACCCAGGTGGTGGCCAGCATGCCGCCGAACAGCACGTAACAGACCATCAGCACGCCCACCAGCAGCACCGCCGAGCCGTAGCTCATGCCGAACAACAGCTGGATCAGCTTGCCGGCGCCCACCATCTGCGCGATCAGGTACATCGCCACCACCACCAGCGTGGATAGCGCGGCGAAGCTGCGCACCGGCCCTTGCCGCAGCCGGTACGACGCCACGTCGGCGAAGGTGTACTTGCCGAGGTTGCGCAGCCGCTCGGCCACCAGGAACAGGATGATGGGCCAGCCCACCAGGAAGCCCATCGAGTAGATCAGGCCGTCGTAGCCCTTGTCGAACACCAGCGCCGAAATGCCCAGGAAGGACGCGGCGGACATGTAGTCGCCGGCGATCGCCAGGCCGTTCTGGAAGCCGGTGATGCCGCCGCCGGCGGCGTAGAAGTCGCTGGCGGACTTGGTGCGGCGCGCCGCCCAGTAGGTGACGCCCAGCGTGAAGGCGACGAACACGAAAAACATGATGATGGCGTGCCAGTTGGTGGCTTGCTGCTTGACGTCGCCTTCTATCGCGCCGGCCGCCCAGCTCAGGGCCGGCGCCAGCATGGCCGCGCCGGCGGCCAGGGTTAGTTTGCGTGGCTGCATTATCTGGACTCCTCGACGATCTGCCGGGTCAGCGGGTCGAACTCGCGGTTGGCGCGGCGCACGTAGACGCCGGTCAGGACGAAGGCGGACAGGATGATGCAAACGCCCACCGGGATGCCCACCGTCATGGTGGCGCCTGCGTACAGCGGCCTGCCCAGCAAAGCGGGGTCGAAGGCCAGGATCAGAATGTAGCCGTAATAGATGGCCAGCATGACGATGGCCAGGGTCCAGCCCAGGCTGGTCTTCTTGTGGACCAGTTCCAGGTATTTGGGATTGGACTGAATCTTCTTCAGTGTCTCCTCATTCATGACATCCTCCTTTTGTAGGTGTGGCGCCTGGCGGGGCGCTGCAGAAAACATACGAGACAACAGACGGGGGAATCTAATCGTATTTTCTGATGTGGCGAATTTGTCATGCCGATGATTGCACTTGAAACTGTATTGAAATCAACATGATGCATTGGAATTTTTACTCGAAATCTGAGGTCGGGCATGGCGGCGTGCTCGGCCGGGATTCCGCCGGCATGACAGCCGCGCGGCGTGACGCCATCATAGGCGGCTGGCGAGGAAGGCGGGACGGCAATGACAAACGGCTTGTACGAAGAGCAGGCGTTGGCGGAGGTGTACGACCTGCTCAACGGCTGGGGCGAGGACAACGATTACTACCTGGGTCTGACGCCGCGCGGCGGCCGGGTGCTGGATCTGGGGTGCGGCACCGGTTTGCTGGCGGCGGCGATGGCGCGCCACGCCGAGGTGACGGCGCTGGACCCGGCCGCGGCGATGCTGGCGGTGGCGCGGACGCGTCCCGGTGCGCGCAAAGTGCGCTGGCTGCAGGCCGATGCGCGGCGTTTCCAGCTGGCGGAGCGCTTCGAGTTCATCTGCTGCGCCGGCCACGCCGTTCAGGTTTTTCTGAGCGTCGACGATCGGCGCGCGCTATGGCGCAACGTCAAGCGCCATCTGGCGCCGGACGGCGTGTTCGCGTTCGAGACCCGCAATCCGCACGCCCTCGCCTGGCTGCAGTGGGAAGGGCAGGCGCCGCGCCGGGCGGTGCATCTGCGTCATGGCGCGGTGGAATTGAGCCATCGCCTGCTGTCCGAGCGCGATGGCTTGGTGGCTTATCGCAGCCATTATCGTTTTCTGGATCAGGGGCGGGAGCGGAGCGTGGATGCCGAATTGCGGTTTTGCGATGCCCCGACCCTGACGGCCGAACTCGAGGCGGCCGGCTTGCGCGTCATCGGGGTGGCAGGCGACTGGCAAGGCGGCGAGTGGCGCGCGGACAGCCGCGAGATCATCATGCGGCTTGGCCATGCTCAGCCAGGCTTGCCGGCCTTGGGCTGAAAGCGGATGCAGGGCTGGCCGGACGCTTCCTGCACGTCCACGCAGGGCGCGCGCTTGCTGGCGAAGCCCATCGCCCGGCAACCGTAGGGGAAGCCCGGCCGGTAAGTGATGAAGTAGTGCTGGCAACCCAGGCACAGCGGCGCGCTGCGCGGCTTGCTGGCGTCTTGAGGCATGGCGGGGCGAGGCGAAAGTCACTGTTGCGCCCAGCTTAGCAGCGGATGGAACCGGCGTGGCGGTTATATGGTCAATTTGTTTTATGCTTCGCTGGTGATATTTATTTGGCATTGTTTTGGCCATGTTTTATTGGCCAGGCAGAAATTTTTTCCGGCCATTGTTTATCAATCGGAAATAATCAATTCGTTCAAGCGGACTATTTCACGCAATGAAAACCGCTTACAGTGGCTGTCATCCGGTGGCCGTTGCGCCGGGCATTCGCAGAATTCGTCACGAGGCCGTTCATGTCACAAGCGCGTTACACCTCTCCCGCCATCTTCCTGCACTGGCTGATGGCCATCGGCCTGGTCTGTCTGTTCAGCGTCGGCTTCTACATGCATGGACTGCCGTTTTCGCCGTTCAAGCTGAAAATCTATTCCTGGCATAAATGGTCCGGCGTCACGCTGTTCCTGCTGGTGTGGCTGCGGCTGGCCTGGCGCTTCGCCCATCGCCCGCCGGCATTGCCGGCCGCCATGGGCGGCGCGGTGCGGGCGATGGCCCACGCCGGCCACGCGATGCTGTACCTGCTGATGATCGCCATTCCGCTGTCCGGCTGGCTGATGAGCTCGGCCAAGGGCGTGCAGACCGTCTACTTCGGCGTGCTGCCGCTGCCGGACCTGATCGCGCCGGACAAGGCGCTGGGCGATTCGCTGGCTGGACTGCATACCGTGCTGAACTACCTGTTGGCCGCGGTGGTGGCCGGCCATGTCGCCGCCGCGCTCAAACATCATCTGATCGATAGGGACGACGTGCTGACGCGCATGCTGCCCTGGCGCGTCAAACCCTGAATCCTTACCCGGAGAAAGCAAACATGCAGATCAACCGTACCGCGCTGCTGCTGGCCGCCGCCTTGTCGGCGCCGCTGGCGGCCCATGCCGTGGAATTCACCTCCATCCAGCAGGACAAGAGCAATATCGCCTTCGGCTACAAGCAGATGGGCGTCGGCATGCAGGGGCATTTCAAGAAATTTTCCGCGCAGCTGAATTTCGACCCGGCCAAGCCGGCCGCGGCCAAGGCGGCGTTCAATGTCGACATCGCCAGCATCGACACCGGCTCCGCCGAGGCCAACGACCAGGTGGCCGACAAGGACTGGTTCAACACCAAGCAATTCCCGACTGCCCGTTTCGTTTCCAGCGCCATCAAGCCCTTGGGCGGCAACCGCTTCCAGGTGGACGGCAAGCTGACGATCAAGGGCAAGACCCAGGCTGTCAGCACCACCGCCGTCATGACGCCGCAAGGCAATGCCGCCGCCTTCGACGGCGCCTTCGCCATCAAGCGCGCCGACTTCGCCATTGGCGAGGGCGACTGGAAGGATTTCGGCACCGTCGCCAATGAAATCCAGATCAAGTTCCATCTGCTGGCCCGCGCCAAGTAAACGCCGTTCCACCCCACAAGGAAACCTGCAATGAACAAACTGACCCGCCTCACCCTGGCCGCCGCCGCCGTCGCCGGCTTCAGCAGCGCCGCCCTGGCCGCTCCGGAAACCTATGTCATCGACGGCACCCACACCTTCCCGCGCTTCTCCTACAGCCACCTGGGCTTTTCCACCCAGTTGAGCCGGTTCGACAAGACCAGCGGCAAGATCGTGCTGGACAAGGAAGCCAAGACCGGTTCGGTTGACGTCACCATCGACATGAAGTCGGTGGACACCGGCTATCCGGTGTTCAACGGCCACATCCAGGGCGCCGATTTCTTCGATACCGCCAAATTCCCGACCGCCACCTTCAAGTCGACCAAGGTGCTGTTCGACGGCGACAAGCCGAGCGCGGTGGAAGGCAACCTGACCATCAAGGGCGTGACCAAGCCGGTGACGCTGGCGCTGTCCAGCTTCACCAACAAAGAGCATCCGATGCTGAAGAAGGACGCCATCGGCGCCAACGCCAGCGTCAAGATCAAGCGCACCGAATTCAATGCCGGCAAGTACGCGCCCTATGTCGGCGACGATGTCACCATCGACATCGCGGTGGAAGCCATCCACGAATAAGCCTGGCTCCGGCCCGCGCGGCCCGTTGGCGCAAGCAGCCCCTGTCCGTCATGGCCAGGGGCTGTTTTGGTTTCCGGCCGTCAACGGAGTTTCCGCGACAGCGCGGCGGCGACGGCCGCCGGCACGCCGAACGCCGGCAGGAAGATCGGCAGCTCCTCGCGCGCCGAGTCGCCGGCGCGGCTGGCGCCCAGCCACATATCGATCCCGGAGGCGATCAGCCATAGCGGGATGAAGCCCAGCGCGCCGGCCGCCAGACAGGCGGCCTATAGCGCCATGCCGCCCTGCAGAACCATCGCGGCATGCATGGTTTGCTCCTTTCCCACGCGCAAGCGGCCGAAACGACAGGGTGGATGGCTCAGCGTATGGCGCGCCGCCGGCCGGATCCGCATGGCCAGGCGGGATGGCCTGGCCGGATTTCCAGGCCAATTCCGCAAATATGCTTTTGACGTATTAATTTTTAAAAAATTAACCGTATTGAAAACCGCGCTATCCAGACTGATCCGCTTTTCCCACCGCTTGCGAGGATGTCAAATGAAAGCCTGGCGTTTCCTGTCATGCGGGGCTCTGGCCCTGTCCGCGGCTGCTCATGCCGCCTATCCCGACGATCTCAAACTCACCACTTGGAACGCGATGCTGCTGCCGCAGGCCTTGTATCCCAATTACGGCCAGCTGCGGCGCGTCGAGCTGATGGCGGCCGCGCCCATCCTGCAAGGCCAGGATGTGCTGGTGTTCCAGGAGTTGCAGGACAATGCCGCCTCGGAGAAGCTGCTGGCGCTGCTACGGCCGCGGTTTCCCTATCAGACGCCGGTGATAGGCCGCGCGCAACTGGGCTGGGACGGCACCGAGGGCTGGAACGCGCTGAAACCGGAGGACGGCGGCGTGGCCATCGCCAGCCGCTGGCCCATCGTCGAGAAGCGGCAGTATCTGTTCCAGACGCCGGGCTGCAGCTGGGACGGGCAGGCATTGAAAGGCTTCGCCTACGCCAAGATCAATGTCGGCGGCCGGTTCTACCACGTGCTGGGCACTCATCTGCAGTCGGAGGACAGCGGCTGCGCCCATCATGCCGACATCGCGGTGCGCCAGGGCCAGCTGCGCGAAATGGCGGCCTGGGTCCAGGCGCGCCGCCTGCCGGCCGACGAGCCGGTGATCATCGCCGGCGACATGAACACCGATCGCCATAAAAGCGCCGAATACCAGGCGATGCTCGACATTCTGCAAGCCAGCGAGCCGCGCTACGCCGGCATGCCGGATAGTTTCGACACCCGCGGCAACGGCATCGCGCTGGAGCGCTACGGCGCGCGCAGCGGCGACGCGCCGGAATACATCGACTACATCCTGCTGCTCAAAGGCCACCGCCAGCCGGGGATGTGGCACAACCTGGCGCTGGACGCGCCGTCGCCGCAGTGGACGGCGCAGTCGGCGGTGGCGAAGCAAACCTACGCCTACGCCGATTACAGCGACCACTACCCGGTGCAGGCCTTCGCCTGGGCCGACGCGTCGACGCCGACCCGCTCGCTGACCGCGCCGGCCGGCGGCTATCGCCAGGTCAGCCTGCAAAACCTGGCCAGCGGCCGTTATGTGCAAAGCGCCGGCAGCAACGACGGCTGGCTGAAAGCCGGCGCGGCCGAGGCGGGGCCGCAGGCACAGTTCAACCTGTCCAATAATTTCTCGATGCGCGACAACGGCTGCGTGCGCTCCGGCGAATACGTGCGGCTGGAGCGCGCCGATCAGCCCGGCTGGTTCTGGACCTGGTGGGGCGGAGCGGGCGGCAACCAGTACGCCTATTACACCGCCCAGGGTCCGCTCAGCCGGTCCGCCGAGTTGCGCCTGGTCAATCAGAGCCGGGCCGACGGCTGCTTGCAGGATGGCGACGTGGTGTCGTTCAAGGACTGGGCGCGCGCGGCCGACTACTACCTGACCGCCTGGAGCGGCGGCAGCCATGCCGACCAGCTGTATCTATGGCAGCCGTCCGTCGGCGACGGCGAGCGCTTCCGAGTGCGGATCGGCGCGACGCGACAATATCTGGACTGGCGCGCGCAACTGGTTTACGCCGGCCAGGGGTTGGCCGCTCGGCCGGAGGTGTTGCATTTCTCAAATGGAAAGCCTGTCACTAGGAACAGGTAGTGCTGAACTGTCCGACAATATTCTTGTGAATTGGATGCAACTTGACTAGTGTTGTTTAAATTCCAAAAGCATTTTTAATTAGAATTAAAAATTCAAAATGACTAATGGCGGGCGGCTTGCCGCCCGCCGGGAAACGGCAGCCACAGCGGCGCGCGGTTCCCGATTCTGCAAGACAAAGAGCAAGAGCTGAGCCATTCCCCTTCAGATTTTGACCCGTCGGCGGCCGCGCCGCCGGCGGGTGTCGATTGAATGAACCAAGGAATTTCGTGATGAAGCACTCTTCGGATATTTGCATCGTCGGCGCCGGAATCAGCGGCTTGAGCTGCGCGACGTATTTGCTGGAATCGCCCGCCTGCCGCGGCCTGTCGCTGCGGATTTTCGACATGCAGACGGAGGCGGGGGGACGCATCCGCTCGAAAAACCTGGACGGCAAGGCCGCGATAGAGCTGGGTGCCGGCCGCTACTCGCCGCAACTGCACCCGCAGTTCCAGAGCGTGATGCAAAGCTACAGCCAGCGCAGCGAACGCTATCCCTTCACCCAGCTGAAATTCAAGAACCGCGTCCAGCAAACGCTGAAAAGCGCGATGCGCGAGCTGTCGCCGCGGCTGAAGGAGCATGGCAAGGAATCCTTCCTCAATTTCGTCAGCCGCTACCAGGGCATGGACAGCGCGATCGGCATGATCAAGTCCATGGGCTACGACGCGCTGTTCCTGCCCAACATCTCCGCCGAGATGGCCTACGACATCGTCGGCAAGCATCCGGAAATCCAGAGCTTCACCGAGAACGACGCCAACCAGTGGTTTTCCGCCGTGGATGGCTTCGACGGCCTGATCGCGCGGATGAAGGACAAGGTCAAGGCGGGCGGCGCCAAGTTCAGCCTGGGCTTTCGCCTGGCGTCGGTGGAGCGCGACCAGGATGGCTATCGACTGGCGCTGGTGGGGGATGACGGCTGGCAGCTGACGCATCACGCCCGGCACCTGATCCTGGCCATTCCGCCGTCGGCGATGGCCGGGCTCAACCTGGACTTCCCGGCGGCCTGGGGCCATTCCCGTTATGGCTCGCTGCCGCTGTTCAAGGGTTTTCTGTCTTATGACGAGCCGTGGTGGCGCGACTACAAGCTGGAAGATCAGGTGCTGATCGTCGACAACCCGCTGCGCAAGGTCTACTTCAAGGGCGACAAGTACGTGTTCTTCTATACCGACAGCGAAATGGCGGCTTACTGGCGCGCCTGCGTCGCCGACGGCGAGGACGGCTATCTGGAACAGGTGCGCGTCCATCTGGCCGCGGCGCTGGGCATCGGGGCGGCCAGCATTCCGCAGCCAAGCCAGCATGTCCACAAGTACTGGGCGCACGGCGTCGAGTTTTGCCAGGACGCGGCGGCGGCGGACCGCCCGCCGGCCTTGCTGAACCGCGACAGCGGCATCATCGCCTGTTCCGACGCCTACACCGAGCATTGCGGCTGGATGGAGGGCGGACTGCTCAGCGCCAGGGCGGCCAGCGCGCTGCTGCTGCAGCGCATGGCCGGATGAGCCCGCGGCTTCGCGCCGCGCCGTCGCAGTCCATTCCTTCTGGAGCCCTATGAGCATTCTCGACTTTCCGCGTTTTCATTTCCGAGGTTGCGCCCGCGTCAACGCGCCCACCGCCAACCGCGATCCGCACGGCCATATCGACATGGCCAGCAATACGGTGTCGGCCGGCGGCCAGCCGGTGGACCTGGCGCGCCCGCCGGCCGAGTTCCACCAGTATCTGCGGCAACTGGGTCCGCATTTCGACAGCGAGGGCAAGCCTGCCGACGACGGCGTCTTCAGCTTGGCGCTGGGCCACAACGCCAACGGCAACAACCATTTCTCCTGGGAAGGCGCGGTGGTGACCGCGGTGGAGCCGAGGGCCGGCGCGGCCGAGGCCGACGACAGCCTGATCGGTGCGAAGCTGGCCTTGTGGGGACATTACAACGAATACCTGCGCACCTCGTTCAACCGCGCGCGCTGGGTGGACAATGATCCCACCCGGCCGGATGCGGTGCAGATCTACGCCGGGCAGTTCGTCATTTCCCCGCCCGGCGCCGCCGCCCACGCGCCCAGCCTGTTCACCGCCGACATCGACCAGGCCCACGGCGCGCGCTGGGTGGGCGGCGGGCATGTCTGCGAGCGTTCAGGCCACTTTCTGGACGACGATTTCGGCCGGGTGCGGGTGTTCCAGTTTTCCTTGCCCAAGAGCGATCCGTATTTCCTGTTCAATCTGGGCGATGACGGCTCGGCGACGCTGCAGGCGCTGCAGCGGGCGCTGGAAGACGACGACGCGCTGGGACTGACTGTCCAGTACACCTTGTTCAACATGTCCACGCCGCGGCAGCCGGACACGCCGGTGTTCTACGACATGGTCGGCACGGTGGGCGTATGGCGGCGCGACGAGCTGGCCAGCTATCCGGCCGGCCGGCTGCTGCAGCCCGCAGGCGCGGGCCTGGGGCCGCTGACGCTGCAGATCCGCGATGACCGGGTGTCGCTGAATTTGTGCGCGGCGCTGCCGTTCACTACACGCGCGCCGCGCATCGACGAGCCGGGCCGGCTGACGCACGCGCTCGGCCCCAAGCTGGCGCTGGGCGACCTGCTGCTGAAGGATCGCGGCGGCGCCCTGGTCGCGCGGATTCCGCAGCAGGCCTGCCTGGATTATTGGCGTAATCACGGCATCGTCGACGTGCCGCTGCTCAATCCGCCGCAGGGCTCGCTGTCGCTGTCGAGCGAATTGGCGCGCTGGGACGAGGTGGACTGGGTGTCGCAGACCGACGCCAACAACCTGTACCTGGAGGCGCCCGACGCGGCGCGCGGCCTGAGCTTTCCCGAACGCGTCACGGTGAGAAGCTATTACCGCGGCGAGCGCCGGCCGCGCCCGGCCATCCCGTTCAAGGTGGTCGGCGACGGCCAGGCGGCGGTGGAGGCGCGGCAACGCGACGGCGACGCGGAATGGCTGATTACCGGCCTGAAGCCGGGCGTCGCGCGCATCGAGCTGGACGGCGGCGTCCAGCGCGTCAACCTGCGCATCCTGCCGGACGACTGGCAGCTGGCCGAGGTGCCGGCGGAGCAGGTCGATTACGCCTTCCTGTACCGGCACGTGATGAGTTATTACGAGCTGGTCTATCCCTTCATGTCGGACAAGGTGTTCAGCCTGGCCGACCGCTGCAAGTGCGAGACCTACGCCCGGCTGATGTGGCAGATGTGCGATCCGCAAAACCGCGACAAAAGCTACTACATGCCCAGCACCCGCGAGCTGTCGCGGCCCAAGGCCGGACTGTTTCTGAAATACCTGGCCAATGTCGAGCGCGCGGCGCCGTCCGCCGCGCCCGATGGCGGCGCGCCGGCGCGGATCGAGAACCGCGCCCAACTGGTGGAAGCGCTGAAGACGGCGGTGGATCTCGAGCTGTCCATCATGCTGCAGTACGTCTACGCCGCCTATTCCATTCCGAATTACGCGCAGGGCGAGCAATTGGCGCAATCAGGCGCGTGGAGCCAGGAGCAACTGGAGCTGGCCTGCGGCGGCGGCGACAGGCGGCGCGACGGCGGCCTGCGCGGCGCGATCCTGGAGATAGCCCACGAGGAGATGATCCACTACCTGGTGGTCAACAACCTGCTGATGGCGCTGGGCGAGCCCTTCCACCCCGGCGCGGCGCGGGTGGGGGACGAGGCGCGGCGCGCGTTCGGCCTCGACACCGAGTTTTCCTTCGAGCCGTTTTCCGAATACGTGCTGGCCCGCTTCATCAAGCTGGAATGGCCCGCGTTCATTCCTTCGCCGGCCAAGTCCATCGCCGCCTTCTACGCGTCCATCCGCCAGGCTTTCGAGGAATTGCCCGACCTGTTCGACGGCGCGGCGGGCAAGCGCGGCGGCGAGCACCATCTGTTCCTCAATGAGCTGACCAACCGCGCGTTTCCCGGCTACCAGCTGGAAGTCTTCGACCGCGACAGCGCGCTGTTCGGCATCCGCTTCGTCACCGAACAGGGCGAGGGCGGCGCGCTGGATTCGCCGCACTTCGAACATTCGCATTTCCAGCGCCTGCGCAGCCTGGCCGGCAGGCTGATGGCGCAGCCGGCTCCGTTCGAGCCGGCGCTGCCGGCGTTGAAGAACGCGGTGCTGGCGCCGCGCGAGGGCTGCAATCTGGTGACCGAGCCGCAGGCCCGCGCGCTGATGCGCCTGTACCAGGGCGGCTATGAATTGATGTTCGCGATGATGGCGCAGCATTTCGCGGCGCAGCCGGCGGGCAGCCTCAGGCGCTCGCGGCTGATGAACGCGGCGATAGACCTGATGACCGGCCTGCTGCGGCCGCTGTCCACCGCGCTGATGAACTTGCCGTCCGGCGTGCCGGGGCGGAACGCCGCGCCGCCGGTGCCGGCGGCGGCCGACTGCAAGGTATTCGACGATTACAGCTTGGGATGCCAGATGCTGGCCAAGCGCTGCCAAGCGCTGGCGGATGAGGCGGCCGGCCTGGAGCCGGGCTGGGTGGCGGACGCGCCGAAGGAGTTGCTGGCGTTCTACTGCCGGCAACTGATGGATTTGGCTTGTGGAAAGCTTACAAGAGAGGCCTGAAATGCAGAAAGCGATTATTGTCGGAGGGGGGCTCGCGGGCGGCCTGACTGCCATTTACCTGGCAAGACGGGGCTACGAGGTCCATGTGGTCGAGAAGCGGGGCGATCCGCTGCAGGATCTGTCGTCCTACGTCGACGCGGTCAGCTCGCGCGCCATCGGCGTCAGCATGACGGTGCGCGGCATCAAGGCGGTGCTGGCGGCAGGCATTCCGCGCGCGGAACTGGACCAGTGCGGCGAACCCATCGTCGGCATGGCGTTTTCGGTGGGCGGCAAGTTCCGCATCCGCGAGCTGCAGCCGCTGGAAGGCCTGTCGCCGCTGTCCCTGAACCGGGCCGCCTTTCAGCGGCTGCTGAACCGCCACGCCAACCGGAACGGCGTCCGCTACCACTTCGAGCACAAATGCCTGGATGTCGATCTGGAAGGCAAGTCGGTGCTGATCCAGAGCAAGGACGGCCAGCTGCAGCGCCTGCAAGGCGATATGGTCATCGGCGCCGACGGCGCGCATTCGGCGGTGCGCCAGGCGATGCAAAGCGGCATGCGCCGTTTCGAATTCCAGCAAACCTTCTTCCGCCACGGCTACAAGACGCTGGTGCTGCCCGACGCCGAGGCGCTGGGCTACCGCAAGGACCTGCTGTACTTCTTCGGCATGGATTCCGGCGGCCTGTTCGCCGGCCGCGCGGCCACCATCCCCGACGGCAGCGTCAGCATCGCCGTCTGCCTGCCGTATGAAGGCACGCCCAGCCTGGCCACCCAGGACCGCCAGGCGATGAAGGCGTTTTTCCAGCGCTATTTCGGCAGCCTGTCCGACGCGGTGCGGGAGGAGATGCTGGAACAATTCCTGGTAAAGCCCAGCAACGACTTGATCAATGTCCGCTCCAGCACCTTCCACTACAAGGGCAATGTGCTGCTGCTGGGCGACGCCGCGCACGCCACCGCGCCGTTCCTGGGCCAGGGCATGAACATGGCGCTGGAGGACGCGCACAGCTTCGTCACGCTGCTGGACCAGCACTGCCATGATCAGGAGCTGGCCTTCGCCGAATTCACCGCGCAGCGCAAGGTGCAGGCCGACGCGATGCAGGACATGGCGCGCGCCAACTACGACGTGCTCAGCTGCTCCAACCCCATCTTTTTCCTGCGCGCCCGCTACACCCGCTACATGCACGGCAAGTTTCCCGAGCTGTATCCGCCGGACATGGCGCAGAAGCTGTATTTCACTTCCGAGCCGTACGACAAATTGCAAACCATCCAGAAGAAGCAGAACGTCTGGTACAAATTGGGGAGGGTCAACTGATGAAAAAAATCCTGGTTATCGGCGCGGGTCCGGCAGGCCTGGTGTTCGCCAGCCAAATGAAGCTGGCGAAGCCCGATTGGCAGATCAGCATCGCGGAAAAGAACGACCCCGAGGAAGTGGCGGGCTGGGGCGTGGTGCTGCCTGGCCGGCCCGGCCAGCATCCGGCTAATCCGCTGTCCTATCTGGAACATCCGGAGCGGCTGGACCCGCAGTTCCTGGAGGATTTCAAGCTGATCCACCATAACGAGCCCAATCTGATGAGCACCGGCGTGCTGCTGTGCGGCGTGGAGCGGCGCGGCCTGGTGCAGGCGCTGCGCGAGCGCTGCCAGTCGCTGGGCATCGCCATCCATTACGAGTCGCCGCTGCTGGCGCGCGAGCAGCTGCCGCTGGACGACTACGACCTGATCGTGGCGGCCAACGGTGTCAACCACAAGACTTCGCACTTCACCGAGGCGCTGGCGCCCAAGCTGGAGTACGGCGGCAACAAATACATCTGGTTCGGCACCAGCCAGTTGTTCGACCAGATGAACCTGGTGTTCCGCACCCACGGCAAGGATATTTTCATCGCCCACGCCTACAAGTACTCCAGCCGGATGAGCACTTTCGTGGTGGAGTGCAGCGAGGAAACCTTCGAGCGCGCGCGCCTGGGGGAGATGTCGGACGAGGCGTCGGCGGAATATGTGGCGGGCGTGTTCCGCGCCGAGCTGGGCGGCCACGGCCTGGTGGCGCAGCCTGGCCTAGGCTGGCGCAATTTCATGACGCTGAGCCACGACAAGTCCTACGACGGCAAGCTGGTGTTGATCGGCGACGCGCTGCAGTCCGGCCACTTCTCCATCGGCCACGGCACCACCATGGCGGTGGTGGCGGCGCAGCTGCTGGTGAAGGCGCTGTGCGCCGAGGCCAGCGTGCCGGCGGCGCTGGCCAGCTTCGACGCGCGCGCGATGCCGTTGGTCAAGCTGTTCAGCGAGCATGCCAACAGCAGCCGCGACTGGTTCGAGACGGTGGACGACCGCATGCATCTGAGCAATGCCGAGTTCATGCAGAGCTTCGATGCCCGCCGCAAGGCGTTGCCGCCGCTGCCGGAAGCGCTGGCGCGCAATCTGGGCTATGCGCTCGACCGCTGAGGACGCCGCCATGACCCAGCCCATCCCGCAGTCCGCGCCGCCGCTGCTGCCGCAGCAGTGGAGCAGCGCCTACGTTTCCTATTGGTCGCCGATGCTGCAGGACGACCAGCTCAGCTCGGGCTATTGCTGGTTCGACTACGGCCGCAACATCTGCCGCATCGATGGCCTGTTCAACCCGTGGTCGGAGGAGGATACCGGCTATCGGCTGTGGATGTCGGAAACCGGCAATGCCGCCAGCGGACGCACCCGCAAGCAGAAAGTGGCCTACGGCCGCGAGGCGATGGCGTACGGCACCGCGCTGTGCGACATCCCGCTGGACGACGAAACCGGCCCGTTCCGGCAGCTGTTCCTGCCGCGCGACGTGCTGGCTGCGCATGACGCGCGCTATGCCGGACGGCACACCGTGCTGGGACAGGAGGCCGATGCCTGGACGTATCAGAGAGCGGGCAAGGGACCGTCCACGCTGTATTTCCAGGCCGGCACCAATCTGCTGCTGCGCATGGTCACCGGCGACGACAGGCAGCATGCGTCGGTGCGGGACTTTCCCAATCTGAGCACCGCGATGATACCTGGCGAGATTTTTTCGGCCAGCGATGCATGAGGACTGAGCGCCTTTTGGCGCAAGGGATGGCGCCAAAGGGCGCCATCCCTTTTTTATGCCGCGCCGTATGGCGAGACGGGGAGGCCTAGCGCTTGAGCAGCGTGGCGACCGAGACGTGCGGCCAGACGATTTCCTCGAATACCAGCAGCACGGTCTGCGTGTACTGCAACTGCATGAACTGCGAGCCGTCGGGGCGCTGGACGGTTTCAATCCAGAAAATGGCGTCCATGTGGGTGGCGTTGGCATTCTTGACGATGAAGGGAATGTTGGTGATGCCGCCGGCATCGTTGGTGCTGACCTTCAGGTTGATGGTTTCGACCACCTTCAACTCCAGCTGCTGCTGCTGGTATTGCAGCACGTCCACCAGCGCCTGGTTGGGGTTTTTCATGTCGAAGCCGGGAGGAAACTTGCCGTTCTGGTAGGGATCGGTATAGCCGAATGGCAACGGCTTGCCATCCACCCGATGGGGTTCGGTGCTGGCCGGCGCGATGTGGGGAGCGCGCTTTTCACAGGAGCTTTCTCCCCCTGCCAGCAGCGAATCGCCATGCGGGATGGTGGATTGGCGCACGATGGTGGCGGGTTTTTTCGGGTCGCTGGTGGCGGGCACATGCAGCCAGATGCCGGGTTCGATGTGAATGCCTTCGTCGGTGGCGGCGTCGTTGACCTGTTGCAGATAGGTGAGGCCGAAGATGTCGATGTCGTTTTGCAGCGAGCCGCGGTTGGGCACCGGGCCGCCTATCGGGGTGAAGGCCAGCGTTTCCTTGGTGGCGTTGACGATCAGGCGAAAAGGCTTGTGGTTTTGGTGGTCGGGCACCGCGATCATGTTGTAGCCGTGGCCTACCCAGTTGCCGGCCAGTTCGGCCAAGGGGCCGAGGTTGTTGCGGCTGATGGCTAGCGGCGCGGCTGCGCGTTGGAACAGGTTCATGTCGAATCTCCCTGGTGGATTGCCGAGGCGGGGTGGTCTCCCTTGATATGCAAGCCGGCGGGCCGGAAGTTGGGCCGGGTAATGCTATATAGGTGTTATTACTTAGAATTGATACTTGTTTGGAATATATTCATGTGGTGGTTATAGCCGGGGAGGCATCGATGTCAAGTCGATGCGGATGAGCGGCGCGCTGGCAGGCAGGGGGAGAGACGCGCGCGGCCTGCTGCCGGCAGGTTTTGGCTGGTGCGGTAGGTTAAATCTGTTTAAAAACAGTTATTTATGACAGGTATTTGATATTTCTGAGGCGAACTGTCAGGCATAAGATAAGAAAGCGCCTGAGCCAGGCGCTGTTTCTTTTCCGCAAGCAAAGGAGAGCCAAATGCAAACCAGCATGCAAGAGGCGGTGGTGGTGGTCAAACCCCGCAATCCGCGTCCGGTCCTGGTGCCGGTTCACCTGTAAGCCGGCCGGCCGGGGTGTCGCGATGCGGCCCTCGGTCTGCCGGACTGCCGCGCCGCCGGATTGGCCGGCGGCCGGCTGTCCTGGGAGGGAAGCGACGTGATCCACCAACCGGAAGCGCGTTATTGCCTGAACGGCGAAGTGATTTCGCAGTCGCCGCTGGTGGTGAAGACTGCCGGCGACGAAGAATTGGAGCTGTCCGCCGGCCAGGCCAGCGCGGCGGAAGTGGCGGAACTGGTGGCGCGGCTGGGGCGGGGCTGCAGCCAGGCGGAAGTGCAGGGCGCGCTGCCGCGCCAGTCGGCGGACAGCATCCGCCAGTTGCTGGCCAGCCTGGAGGATTACGGCGTGATCCGCTCGATCGCGCCGGCCGCCGGCAAGACCGGCATGGAAATCCTGCTGGAAATCGAGGACCTGTCCAATCAGCTGCTGTACCGGACGCTGTACCGCAACGAATTCTGGGTGAACTGCCAGAACGCCAGCCGGCCCGGCGACATACCGGAGAAGGTATTCCATGGCATGGTGATCGAGAACTACCATTTCCTGTTCCGCGAAAGCTATTTCGACGCGCCGGTGCTGTCCTACGTGCCCAATACCCGGGCGCGGCTGGCGATGAACGCCTTCTTCGCCGAGGAGTACGGCCATGACGAGCTGTTGCTGCAGGCGTTGAACCGCATCGGCATCAGCCGCGAAGACCTGGCGCGCACGGTGCCGCTGCCGCAGACCATGGCATTGTGCAACGCGCTGGCTTACTGGTCGCACAACGATCCGCTGTTCTTCTTCACCACGCTGGGCGTGCTCGAAGGCAAGGACATCCGCCAGGACTCCTTTCTTGACGCCGGCTACCGGCTGGGGCTGGATCCCGCCTTCCTGCGCCCGGTCAAGGCCCACTCCGACATCAACCTCAAGGGCGAGCACGGCAGCCTCACCCGGCAGATCTTCTCGCAGATCGATGTGGTCGACCTGGAGACGGCGCGTCGCATGCACGCGCAGACCCACCTGTTCGTCGAACTGTACGACGCCTTTTACAGCGCGGTATGGCGGCACTATTCCGGCGACGGCCCGCTGCTGCGCCGCATCGAAGACTACTGAGAGAGGAGGCGGGCGATGCGCGCACCCGGTGTCCACGATCTATTCCACCGGCCGGCCTTGCGGGCCGGCGTGGAAATCCAGGAGCAAGAAGACGGCGTCGCGCTGTTGTACCGCGACCAATCCTGCGATTTGTCCGTCGCCGACGAAGGCCGGCGCGAACTGCTGGCCTTGCTCGACGATCTGCAGCGCGCGCCGGCCAGCATGCCGGAACTGCGCGCCTCCCATCCCCGCATGGCGGCCAGCCTGCCTGGCCTGCTGGAGGAGCTGGACCGGCTGGGACTGGTGACCGAGGCCCGTTTCGAGCTGCCGGCCGACGCCATTTCCGGGCTGGAATTCAATTCGCGGCTGCGCAATCTGGCTCAGCGCGCCATGCGCAAGCGCGGCCGCTCGCGGCTGTACGGCATGCTGGCCGACGGCAGCGCGCCGCGCAATGTGCTGATCGGCTACGCGCTGGAATATTACTGCCTGGTGCGTGCCGCGCCGGGATTGATCGCCTCGGCGCTGTCGCACGCCGATAGCCGGCAGAACCAGCGCTCGCTGCAGCGTTTTCTGATGTCTGAGCTGGACCACGACCAGATGCTGGCGGACAGCCTGGCCAGCGTGGACATGGAGGTGACCGGACTGGAGCATCTGCAGCCGCTGCCGTCCACGTTCGCCTTGTGCTCGGCGCTGGGCGTGTTCGCCCGCCAGCATCTGCTGTCGTTCAAGAGCGTGTTGTTCCTTTTCGAAATGCCGGGCGAACAATTCAATCAGGCGCTGGTGCGCTGCTGCGAGCGCCAGGGCCTGGCGAGGACATTCTGGGAGCCGCTGCTGCGCCACGCCCACATCAACGACACGCTGGGGCACGATGACATCACCGGCGAGCTGCTGGAGGACATCTCGGCCATCGGCCGCGAAGAACAGCTGGTGGTGGAGAAGAATCTGGTGCTGACCGTGGAAACCATGGCGCTGCAGGACGAGGAAATCGTCGCCTACTACAGCCGCGCCGACGCGGCGATGCCGCGCCTCTACCTGTAACAACGCCGACAACGAGGAGCGGGACATGGAAGCCTGGCGCATCAGTCATTACCGCATGCCGCGCCTGGTGCCGTTCAGCGCCCATCTGGCCGAAGACGGCCAGACCGTGGTGCTGGCCGCCGACGCCAGCGAGTACGAAATCAATTTCACCGGAGTGGATGGCGGACGCGTGCTGGACAGCGTGCTGGCAATGGCCAATCCCGGCTCCGAAATCTGGTTCGACATTCATGAAGGATCGGCCCCGTCGTGGCAGCTGTCGCTGGCGCGGCAGCTGGACGAGCTGTCGCTGATCCGCGACGCGCCGGCGGACCATTCCGCGCTGGAGGCGCGGCGGCAGGAGCTGGAGTCGCTGACGCAGCGCTGCGTGGCGCGGCTGTTGGAGGCCACTGCGGCTAACCGCGGCCTTTACGCGCCGGCGGCGCTGGTCATGCTGAATCTGCTGGATGAGCCGGCGCCGCAGGCGGATGCCTTCACGGTGGACGGCATAGGCGCGCCGGAGTGGAGCGACAATTTCGCGCTGCAAACCTTCTACCTGCAAAAGCTGTATCTGGCCGACAACATGCCGCAGTTGATCGGCCTGTGGCGGCGGGTGTTGAACGGTTTCGCCGACGCGTCGGGGCTGGCCGGCCGCGGCTCAGCCAGGCTGCCGCCGTTGGAGCGGCCGGACAGCCTGGGTTTTTACTGCCCGGCCCATGTCGAAGCCTATTTGCTGTGCCTGATGGATTTGCTGCTGCAGGCGCCGCTGCCCGACGCGCGGCGCCGGCTGCCGAGCCGGCCGGCGGCGACCGAGCCGGATAGCGGCGTCAACTTCATGCGCCGCGCCGAGCAGTACGCGCTGGACAGCCTCGCGCAGCTTGGCGAGTCCCGCTATGTGCGGCGGCTGAACGCCGATGGCGCGGGATTCAGCCCGCTGGTGCAGGGCCTGTTCATCGAGCAGTACCACGTCACCCAGCGCTTCGTCGAAATCATCGCGCCGCTGATGACCAAGCGCCTGCGCACGCCGCTCAAGCAGCGGGTGTACCGTTATTTTCAGGAGGAACTGGGCCACGAGGCGTTCGAACGCGCGACCTGCGAGGCATTGGGCGTGCCGCCGGCCTGGCTGGACCAGGCGCTGCCGCTGCCGCTGTTCCAGGCCTATGTCGACGCCTTCACCGTGCTGGGCCGCTACGATCCGATAGGCTACCTCGGCTCCATCATGGTGACCGAGGGCATGCCGGGCGTGGACAATCCGGTCCACCATCGGCTGGAGGAGCTGGTGGAGGGCCGCGCCGACTATCAGCGCGTGGCCAAGCGCCACGATGATCTCAATCTGGAGCTGAACCACGCGGCATTGTCGCGTCTGTTTTTCCGCGAGATATCGGTACTGGCGCCGCTGGCCCAGCAGCGGGCGCTGGGAAATCTGGGCTATTTGCTGGAACTGAATCTGCGGGCGATGGACCAGGTGGCTGATTTCTATGGCGCGCAAAGCCGCTTGGCCATCTGCTCGCTGGACAGCTATGCGACGCGACATGGCCAGCGGTGACGCCTACGAGGCCTGCGTCAATCCGGCCTGGCGCGAGATTTTGCGCCAATGCGGGCTGGACGCGCAGCCCGCAGCCGCCGACGGCAGCTGGCTGCTGCGGGACGACGGCCGCCGCCTGCTGGACTTCGTCGCCGGCTACGGCGCGGCGGCGCTGGGCCATAATCCGCCGGCCTTGTCGGCGCTGCTGGCGCAAGACTTGATGGATCCGGCCCCCAATCTGCACCCGCTGGGCTGGTCGGCTCCCGCTGGCGAGTTGGCGGCGGGCTTGCTGGATTTGGCGGGCCTGGCTGGCGGCAAGGCGCTGTTCGCCAGCAGCGGCGCGGAGGCGGTGGAAGGCGCGCTGAAGCTGGCGCGTATGGCCTGCGGCAGGGCGCGCGCGATAGCTTTCGAAGGCGGTTTCCATGGTTTGACGCTGGCCGCCACCCAGCTGGCCGGCAGCGATTTCTGGCGGCAGGGCTTGCCGGAGGACGAGGCGCTGCTGAGGCTGCCGTGGGGGGACCTTGCCGCGGCGGAGGCCGCGCTGGCGGCGAACGACGTGGCCGCGGTCGTGCTGGAGCCGGTGCAGGGCAGCGCCGGCGCGCGGGCGTGGCGCGCGGACGCGCTGCATGGCTTGGCGGCGCTGTGCCGCCGCCACGGCGCCTGGCTGATCTACGACGAAGCGCAGTCAGGCCTGGGACGTTGCGGCGCCTGGTTCGCCTACCAGGCGCTGGGCGGGCCGCCGCCGGACATGCTGCTGCTGGCCAAGGGGCTGACCGGCGGCATCGTGCCGGTGTCGGCGATACTGTTTCGCGACGCGATCTATCAAGCGGTGTTCGCCCGGCCCGGCTGCGCCAAGATCCACGGCTCCACCTTCGGCGGCAACCGGCTCGCCATGCGCTGCGGGCTGCATATGCTGGCGGCGCTGCGCGGCATAGACGCGCCGGCCAGGGCCGCCGCGCGCTCGGCCTATCTGCGCCGCGCCTGGCCGGATGGCCTGTTTGCGCTGGAGGGCGCTGGGCTGATGCTGGCCTTGCGCGCCACGCCGCGGGCGAAGCGGCGTTTCGGCGAGCAGGCCGCCGGCGCCTTGTGGCTGCAATTATTGTCCGAGGGCGTGCTCACCGCGCCCGCCGCCCATGATGCCGACGCGCTGCGGCTGCTGCCGCCGCTGACGGTGGGCGAGGACGAGCTGGACTATTTCCTGGACGCGTACCGGCGCGCGCTGGCCGCGCTGGAAGAAGAGGAGGAGATGCCATGAAGACGGCGCACGTATTGTTGGCGGTGCTGGTGGCCGCGATCTGGGGCCTGAGCTTCATCGTGGTGAAGATAGGGCTGACCCAGTGCCCGCCGCTGCTGCTGGCGGCGCTGCGCTTCATGGTGGTGTTCGCGGCCGGGGTCTGGCTGTTTCCGCGGCCGACGCTGCCGCGGCGGCTGTATCTGCGCGCCGGCTTGTGCCTGGGCGTGATCCAGTTCGCCGGCCTGTTCTCCGCCATCAAGCTGGGCATGCCGGCCGGCATCGTGGCGGTGCTGGCCCAGGTGCAGGTGTTCATCACCCTGCTGCTGGCCGCCGCGCTGTTGCAGGAAAACCGCTCGGCGACGCAGAAGGCGGTGATGGCGCTGGCCTTGCTGGGCGTGCTGCTTCTTGGCTATGCCCGCTACCATGACGCCTTGCCGCTGTTGCCGCTGCTGCTGGCCTTGATGGGCGCCGCGGGCTTCGCCTGGGGCAATATCGAGCTGAAGCGCTCCGGCAAGGTGGACATGTTCGGCTTCACCGTATGGATGAGCGCGGTGCCGCCGCTGCCGCTGCTGGCGCTGTCACTCGCGCTGGAGGGCGGACCCGCCGCGGCATGGAGCGCGCTGGCCCATTTTTCCTGGATCGGGCTGCTGGCGCTGCTGTTCCTGGCATTGATCGGCACGCTGTTCGCGCTGGGGAGCTGGGGCAAGCTGCTCAGCCTGTACCCGGCATCGCTGGTGGCGCCGTTTTCCTTGCTCAGCCCGGTGTTCGGCCTGCTGGGCGGCTACCTCATTCTGGGAGAACGCTACGACAGCCTGAGCATCCTGGCCTCGGCGCTGATCGTGGCGGCGCTGGCGCTGAACATTTATTCGGGCCGGCTAGCCGCTTGCAAGAGTTGGCTACAGCGCGCCCACCTGGCCATCAAGGAGCTTCCACACCGATGAAAGACGATAGGCTGCAAATCTCCACCGACAAGCACCGGCTGGATGTCGGTTTGATCCATGCCTTCCTGCGCGACCATGCCCCCTGGGCCAAAGGCATCGCCCGCGCCACCGTCGAGCAGGCGATAGCCGGCTCGCTGTGCTACGGCGCCTATCTGGGGGAGCGCCAGGTGGGTTTCGCCCGCGTGGTCACCGACCTGGCGACTTTCGGCTATTTGTGCGATGTGTTCGTGGTGCCGGAGTGCCGCGGCCGCGGCTATGCCAGGCAGCTGATGCAAAGGATGGCGGATGAGCCGGCGTTGCGTCGGCTGCGCCGCATGGTGCTGGTCACGTCGAACGCCCATGCGGTTTACCTGCCGTTCGGTTTCACCGCGTTGGAGCATCCGGAGCGGTATATGGAGCTGCACCGGCCGGACATCTATTTGAAGGGGGCCTAGCCGCGCGGTTGCTGGGCGCAATGAAAAAACCGGCTGCCGCCGGTTTTTTTTCATGCCTATCGCAGCGCGTTTACTGCGGCAGGATGTTCGAGGCTTGCTTGCCTTTCGGGCCGGAGATGACGTCGAAGCTGACTCTCTGGCCTTCCTTCAGCGACTTGAAGCCGCCGGTGTTGATCGCGGAGAAGTGAGCGAACAGATCGTCGCCGCCTTCGTCCGGAGTGATGAAGCCGAAACCTTTTGCGTCGTTGAACCACTTTACGGTGCCAGTTGCCATTGCGTGTCTATCCTATTCGTGTAGCGGGCAGATGCCCTGTCAGCATCATATTCAGGGGCAGGGCGGAGTTCAAACCCTTAAGCGCCGGCATAGACTGATATTAAGGTCAGTAACTACGTTTTAGCAGCGGATCCCAGACGGATGAGCGCCGAATTCCGGCGGCATGGCAGCCTGGCGCGCGTCCGGGCCGCGCGTGTGCCGCCGGCCGCGGCCACAGGCGGAGCTTTCCGTTTTGACCCGCCATCAGCGTGATTGGGAGGCGTGGCTGCGGTGGCAGGTTCCCGCCGCGATGGCGCGGCGGCGCTATGGAACGGCGATGCCGTCGCTTCTTTGCAGCCAGGCGGAGAATTCGTCCGCCGGCAGCGCTTGGGAATACAGGAAGCCTTGCGCGTACTGGCAGCGGTTGGCGCGCAGGATGGCAGCCTGCGCTTCGGTTTCCACGCCTTCGGCGATCACCTCCAGCCCCAGCTTGCGCGCCATCATGATGATGGCTTCGCACAGCGCCAAATCGCGCGCGTCCTCGGCGATCTGGCGGACGAAGGACTGGTCTATCTTCAGGTAGTCCAGCCGGTAACGTTTCAGATAAGACAGCGCCGAATAGCCGGTGCCGAAGTCGTCCAGCGCGATGCGGATGCCGGCAGCGTGATAGCGCTCCAGCGCCTCCTGCACCGCGTAATCGGCGCCCAGCAGCACGCCTTCGGTGATTTCCAGCACCAACGCGTCGCCGGGCACGCCGCTGTCCGCCAGTTTGCGCAACCAGTGCTGGTGGTTTTGTTTTTCGCGGAAATGCAGGGCCGACACATTGATCGATATCCGGAAGTCGGGCCGCAGGGTTTCGCGCCAGATTCGGGCGGCGCGCAGCGCTTCGTCCAGCACCCACTCGGAGAGCTCGCCTATCATGCCGCACTCTTCCGCGATGGGAATGAAAGCCGCTGGCGCGATATTGCCTTGCTGCGGGTGGCGCCAGCGCAGCAGCGCCTCCGCCTTGTGCACGCGTCCGGTGCCCAGTTCGACGATGGGTTGATACGCGAGCAGCAGCTGCTTGCGCTCAAGCGCCTCGTGCAGGCCGCTGGATATCCGCAGCCGGACTTCGGCGGCTTTCTGCATGGCCGGCGCGTAAAAGCAGCAGCGGTTGCGGCCGGCGTGCTTGGCGCCGTACATCGCCTGGTCGGCGTTGCGCAGCAACTCGTCCACGCTGGCGCCGTCGGCGGGCGACAAAGCGATGCCTATGCTGCCGGTGACATAGCAGGTCATGTGCTCCAGCTCGATCGGCTCGGCCAGCCGCGCCAACGCTTTCTGCGCCACCTGATCGACATCGCCCAGCGTTCCGATGCCGCCGAACACGATGCAGAATTCGTCGCCGCCCAGCCTGGCCACGGTGTCGCTGGCGCGCATGCAGCTTTGCAGCCGCCTGGCCACCAGCGCCAGCACCTGGTCGCCGACGCCGTGGCCCAGCGAATCGTTGATGGTCTTGAAGTGGTCGAGGTCCAGCAGCAGCACCGCCACCATGCTGCCGTGGCGCGCGGCCTGCGCCAGTTCGTATTCCAGCCTGTCGTGCAGCATGCGGCGGTTGCACAGGCTGGTCAGCGGGTCGTGCTTGGCCAGAAAGTCCAACTGCTCCTGCACCGCCAGCACCGAGCTGATGTCGGAAAACACCAGCACGTAGTTGCCGATGGCGCCGTCCAGACCGGGTACGATGCTGATGCTTTCCCAGATGCAGAGCGCGGCGCCGTTCCGGTGCAGATAGCTGGCGTTGCCTTGCCACATCTGCCGCTCGCCATGGCGCAGCTGCTCCAGGAAGGGCGCGCTGTGCGGGACTTGGTACAACGCGTCGATGCTGGGCCAGGCTTTGGCCTCGTCCTCGGCGTAGCCGGTGAGCTGGCTGAAGGCGGGATTCGCCGATATCACCTTGCGGCCGGCGTCGAGGATGGCGATGCCTTCGGCGGTGGATTCGAACACCGTCACCGCCTGGCGCAGCCTCTCCTCGGCGCGGCGGCGCTCGGTGACATCCTGCATCACGCCTATGATGCGGCCGCCGCGTTCGCCGTCGTCGAAGCGCTTGCCGTGGGCCTCCATCCAGCGGACATCGGCCTGGTCGTCGGCTCGCAGGCGGAAGCTGACGTTGAAGCTGTCGCCGCCTTGGCGGGTGCGGTTGATCGCGCTGGCCACTTCGGATTCGTCGCGCGGGTCGATATGCTGCAGGAAGCTGCGGATCGACTCGCACAGCACCGAACTGAGCGAACGCATGTCATTGCCGTTCAGGCTGAATACATTCATCTGGTCGATTTCGACATGCCATTCCCACACTTCCAGCTGCGCGGCCTCCATCGCCTTGCAAAAGCGCTCCACCTGTTCGTCGCTGCCGCGCTGGATGCCGAAACGCACCATCGCCATCTGCAGCGTGGCGTGCAGTTCGCGCGGCGATACCGGTTTGACCAGATAGCCGTAGGGCAGCGCGCTTTCCGCCCGCTGCAAGGTGGCGTCTTCGGCATAGGCGCTGAGGAAAATGATGGGGATCCTCAGGCGCTGGTGGATTTCGCGCGCGGCTTCCACCCCGTCCATCGCGCCTTCCAGGTGGATGTCCATCAGCACCAGGTCCGGGCGCAGCTCCAGCGCCTTGTCTATCGCCTGAGGGCCGCTGGCCACCACGGCGCACACCGCGTAGCCCAGCGCCTGCAACTGCAGCTGCAGATCCATCGCGATGATGCGTTCGTCTTCGACGATCAAAATGCGGAAGTTCATCAGGCAGGCTCCATTGTGCCGAATACCGGGAAGCGAGCCTCGAAGCGCACGCCCGGCTGATTGTCGTGCAGGCTCAGCTCCGCTCCCATCTGTTCCGCCAGCATAGGCACCAACTGCAACCCCAGAGATTTGGATGGTCCGGGGCCGGATGGTGTCGGCATGCCGATGCCGTGGTCGCCGACCACCAGCAGCGCGTGCTTGTCGTCCAGCAGCGACAGGCGGATGTCGATAGATCCCTTGCCCGCCGGATAGGCGTGCTTGAGGGCGTTGGTCAGCAGTTCGTTGATCAACAGGCCGCACGGCGTGGCGCGCTGCAGTTCGATATACACCAGCCCTTCCGGCGCGTCCTGCTCCACCTGCAACTGGCTGGTCAGCAAGCCGTAGCTGCTCAGCAGCAGCTGGTTGATGCGCTGCAGGTATTCGCCCAAATCCACTTTGGAGAAATCCCGGCGCTCGTATAGCAGCTGGTGGATCAGCGACATCGAGCGCACGCGCGCCTGGCTGTCCTGCAGCACGTGCCGCGTGCTTTCCTCCTCGACGTAATGGGTCTGCATGTTCAGCAGGCTGATGATGACCTGCAGATTGTTCTTCACCCGGTGGTGCACCTCGTTGAGCAGCGTGGTTTTTTCCTGCAGCGCCATCTCCAGCTGGCGCTGAACCTGCTTGCGCGAGGTGATGTCGACGATGCCGGCCAGCACCATCGGGCCGTCTTCGGTTTCTATCGGATTGAGTCCGATCTCGATGGGAAACTCGACGCCGTCCTTGCGCAGGCCGAACAGGTCGCGGCCTACGCCCATCGGCCGCGCTTCGGGCCGTTGCAGGTAGTTTTGCCGCAGTTGCCCGTGCTGGCTGCGGAAGCGTTCCGGCACCAGGTTTTCCATTCGCATGCCATGCAGTTCGTGCGATTCGTAGCCGAACAACGATTCGGCCAGCCGGTTGAACAGGGTGATGGTGCCGGCGGCGTTTACCATGATCATGGCGTTGGGCGCTTCCTGCACCACTTGGTGGAAGCGCTCTTCCAGACGGCGGCGCGGGCCGATGTCGCGGGTGATCTTGGCGTAGCCGCGCAGCACGCCCTGTTGATCATGCAGCGGCTTGAGCAGGATGTCGGCGAGAAAGCGGCTGCCGTCCTTGCGCATGCGCCAGCCTTCGCCGGCATAGCGCCCATCCTGGCGGGCGATGGCGAGTTCGCTCATCGCCCGCGCCTCGGCGTCGGTTCCTGGCGGATAGAATAGGCTGAAGTGCTCGCCGATGATTTCTTCGGCGCGGTAGCCTTCCATGCGCTCGGCGCCGGCGTTCCAGCTGCGGACACGGCCCTCGGTGTCCAGCAGGAAGATCGCGTAGTCGTCCACGCAGCTGGCCAGCAGGCGGAAACAGGCATCGCTTTCGCTGATGCCTGGCAGGATGGCGTTATCGATAATCGACATCGTGGTTCCCCATGGCGCGTTTGGCATCGGGTGAGGGGAGGCGCCGAACAGCGCGCGGCGGCGCGGCATGCTCCGGCGAAGCATCCACTTATAAGGGTATGTTCTTGTGCCGCGGGATGTGCCTAGTAGTTTTACTAGGTGCAAATACCAGCGCCGTAGCGTGGCCGGGCGGCATGCGCAGCCTGAGCTGGCGCGGGCTGAGCCCCAGCATCTGCCGGCACAAGCGGGTGAGCGCGCTCTGGTCGGAAAAGCCGCAATTGGCGGCGATGTCGGCCAGCGGCTGCCGGCTGTGCTGAATGGCATGGCAGGCGGCTTCCATCCGGGTGCGGCGGATGAACTCGCCGGCGCAGACCTGGAACACCCGCTTCATGCGCCTGTCCAGCTGGCCTATGCTCAGTCCGGACAGCCCGCATAGCTCTTCCAGCCGCAACGGCCGGTGGTAATGCGTCTGGATATGGTCGACGCAGGCGGCGAAGCGCTCGTCCAGCAGTTTTTCGCGGGTCAGTTCGGCCAGGTCCCGGGAAATGCAGACCAGGCCCAGCAACTGGCCATCGGGATGATAAAGCGGCTGCTTGCTGGTGAGGCACCAGCCGGGCGCGCCGTCGGCGTAGACGGTGAGGTCCAGCCGGTTGCGCAGCGGCCTGCGCTCGGCGAATACGGCCAGGTCCTGCAAGCGGTAGCGGTTGGCCATGGCGCTGGGAAACAGCTCGTGGGCGGTGCGGCCTTCCGCCTGGCCGCGGTGGCGCAGCGCGCAGCGCACCACGCAGCCTTCGCTCATCGCCAGATAGCGTCCTTCGGTGTCCTTGATCGAGAAAACCACGTCCAGCAGGTGGTCGAACAGCGCCGCCATGGCGCGCGCGGCCGGCAGGTCGCTGATGATGCTGGGTTGCGGAAGCTGCATGAGCATGTGGGCCATCCTCGGATTGCGTGATTAATTCCATCAAATGGGTCAATTATTACAATGGCATTTGTTGAAAATAACATGGCCTACATTCATGAGGTTTGCAAGTTTCCTCGCGCACGCGCTACGAGAACAGGCCGCGCGTGCGGCGCGGCCTGTTCTCGTTTGGCGCAAGCGCTTACTCGTAGCTGGCGCTGACGGTGACGTTGGCAAAGGGCTGCTTGGCCTGCAGCGTCAGGTAATACCAGTGTCCGCCCTGCGGCGCGGCGATGGCCACGGACTCCTCGTTGCCGGCGGAGGCGGATGAAAAATCATAGCTGCCGGTGGTCGGGTAACGGTCCTTGGCCACGTAGAGGTCGACGTCGCCGCTGCCGCCGCTGGTCCACAGCTTCAGGTTGCGCGCGCCGGCCGGCACCAGAATGGCGAGGTAAGCCGCGCTGGACGAGGCCTGGCCGCTGATCGAGCAATTCTTGCCCAGCCGATTCGGGTAGCCCTCGTCGCATGCCGGCAGGCCGGAGGCGGGCGGCAGCGGCGGCTGGCCGGCGGTGGAGGCGTTTTGCGTCCAGTTGGCGAACTCCGCGTCGTAGCGGTTGCCTATCTGCCGCATCTGGCCCATGTAGCCATCGTAATCGCCCTTGCGCCACAGCGGCAGCATGGCGTCGATGTCGGCGCGATGGCGCTCGAACATGAAGCGGGTGGCCATATAGCCCCAGCGGTAGGCGCGGGGGACGTAGTCGGCCATGTCGTAGGTGTTGCCGTAGATCTGGCTCAGCTTGTAAGTGCCGGTCTTGGCGATGTCGATGGCGGTCTGATTGTCGTTGCGCAGCGACAGGTACTCGGCCAGGCCTTCAATCCACCACACGGTGGGCTGGCGGGTGGCGGCGGCGAAGTCGCCGTACATGTCGAAGCGGCCGTCCAGGTAGTGGATGTATTCGTGCTCCAGATTCCATACCTTGAACGTCGGCCGCAGCCACGACGCTTCGTGGGCGATGAAGCGCGCCTGGTTGCCCGGATCGGCCGGATTGCCTTCCAGATACATGCCGCCGTTGTCGGTGCCGATGCCGTAGATCACGCCGGCGTACTTGGAATAATTGTCGTAGTCGTCGAACACCACCACCTCCAGCGAGGTGTTGTTGTCATTGGCCACCGGTTGGTTATGCGTCTGCAGCATCTGGTGGAAGTACGATTCCTCTTTCTGCAGCAGCGCGCACGACGACTGCATCTGCTCGGTGGTCATTTCCTGCGCGCGGATATGGATGGTGGGGCTGCAGGTGTAGCGGTTGGCCAGGACGGCGTCGGCAAGCCGGGTCTCGAAATTGCAGGTGCCGTACTCGGAGCAATTGGCATTGTCGTAGTACTTCACCGCCTCGGCTGCCGCCAGCCACAGCTCGTTGTCGGCGCCGGTCATGCTGCTGCCGGCCAGGATGGCCTTGGCTTGCGGCTTGATGGCGGGCTTGAGCGCCGGGTATTGCATGAAGCGCAGGCCCTCGCGGGTGGCGTCACCTAATTGGTAGGCGCTTTCGGTGCCGATCAGGCTGGCCTTGTCTGCCTGGACGAATTGCGTCAGCGCGGCGGAGTAGCTGCCGTCGTTCTGCAGCAGCGGCGCGGCGTTGGCGCGGCCGTGGGCGTAGAAGAACACGGTCAGCGCGCCGGTGAAGCCCTGCGCCGCGGTGGTTTCGCGCAAGGCTTGCGCGGCGGCGGGATTGGCCGCGCCGTTGGTGTAGCGCTGGACGATGGCGCGGATGGACGGCAGGTAATAGGCCTCGTCCGCCATATTGGTGATCAGCGTCATCACCTCGTTGGCGGTGGTGGGGGCCTGGGCGTTGGCGGCGAACAGCGCCGCGCCGTCGGCCAGTTGCTTGATGCCGGGGCGCAGCACGGTCTGCAGGTTGGCGTCCAGCGCCGGCAGGACGCCGGTGCTGGCCAGGTAGTAGCCGGCGCGCAGGTAGAGCGTCAGGTTGACCAGCGCCATCGACGAGGCGTTGTAGCCGGCGGCTTCCTGGGCGAAGCGGCCGGCGACAGCGTTCAGATTGCCGGTGCTGTAAATGGTGGCGGCCAGTTTCTTGTCCAGCGAGAACAGGCCGTAGCCGCAGGTGTAGTCGGGCAGCGTGGCCAGGTAGTTGGCCAGATCGGCGCCGCTGTGGCTGGCCAGCGCGTTCATGTCCTGGCATTGCGGCGTGGCGGCGTGGCGCGCCAGTTTTCTCTGCGGTTTGCCGATCACGGTGCGGTTGTCAGGCAGGCGGTAGCGGGCCTGGGCGTCGGTCGGCGGGCGCTGGCGCCACAGGCGCGGCGCGGCGGCCTGCTGCGGCCGGGCCTGCGCCAGGTGCGGGGTTTTCTGCAGTTTTTGTTTTGGCGCGGCCTGCGCGGGCAAGGCCAGCAGCGCGGCGGCCATGGCGGCGCAAAGCGCGGCGAGAGGGATTTTATGCATATTCGTCTCCGGAAACCGGGGCGGCGCCCCGATGTCCGCCATCATGCCCAGCGCACGCGCCGATTTCTTGGCGCGCCTCCGCGCCGGCGCGCGCAGATTTGCCAAATCCCTCCGGGCGCGGCCGCGTCGTTGTTCGCCAGCCGATCCCGCGCCAGTCCGCTGCGGGCTGACGCGTGTTTTGTCCTGTAGGCGGGGGCCGCGGCTTAAGTGTTCGTACTAGCTTGAATTAACAGTTTGGCTTGGCAATAAGTAATGACAGGCGCGGCGTAGGACACCCGCCGGCCCCGTGCGAGGACTCGACAAAAGTTTTGGCAAGCTTGGATGGAAGTCGGCGCGGCCAGGGGCGCGCGCGGCGAGAGCCTTTTCCCCGTTCTCTGTTGACCATGCCGGATCGGCATCCGGCTATCTGGGAGTTCCCGCCATGTCCGTTTCCGATTTGAAGAATGGTTTGCCGTTGGCGGAGCACTGGCTGCCGCTTGCCGGCGTGCGCCTTGCCGCCGCGGAGAATGAGGTGGAGCGGAGCGCGTTCGGTTATGTCCTGAAAGTGCAAACCACCATGAAGGCGATCTTGCTGAACGATCCTGAAAACGGCGAGAAGCTTGTCCGGGCCAAGCAGTTGTTGTCGCAGAGCCGCTATACGTGGGGAGATTTGTTCGAGATGGAGGAGCTGTGCGTGGAACTGGCCCGCGACGACATGCTGGCCATGATCCGCCCGGCCGATATCGATTTGTCGCTCGACATGAGCGAAGGCGATGGCGTCGCTTCGGCGCAGGAGGCGGCGAAGCAGCCGGCGGGCGCCCCCGCCGTTTCGCGGGCGGCGCTGAGAGCCGCGGTGTTGCTTGGCCAGCAGCGTTTTTTCCGGGCGCTGAGACGCGAACGCGCATTGGACAGGCTGCGTTTCCGTTTGGGCAGGTTCACCCTGGCGCTGCTGTTGCTGGGGGCGTGCTATTACTGGTTGTCTGTCGGCCGGACGGATAGCTCCTTGGCAGTGGCCGCCATTTTCGGCATTTTGGGCGCTTATGCGAGCATATTGCAGCGCATTCAGGATGTGGGCAATAAAACCAGCGGCAATGGGCAGTCCGGCGCGAGCGTCGCCATGCTGATGGATGGCTCCTGGAGCCTCTATCTGGCGCTGGCCAGCGGGGTGCTGTTCGGCATTCTGGGATTCTGGCTATTCGCCGCGGGCTTGGGCGCCGCTTTTTTGAGCAGCGGTTTGGCGCCGCAGTTTGGCCCGCATGAGCCATCCTCCGACGTTTTGCCTTATCTGCTGCGCGGCGTCGATTACGGCAAGATGGCGGTCTGGGCGTTCTTCTTCGGTTTCGCCGAACGTTTCATTCCCGATTTGCTGACCCAGCTGGCCAAAAGCGGCAGCGCCAACGACGATGCGGGATCCGGTTCGGCGAAAGCCGGCAGATAGGGGCCGGGCGCCCGGCCGGTCATGGTTCCGCCACGACCACCTGGTTGCGGCCCCGCCGCTTGGCGGCGTAAAGCGCGTGGTCGGCGGCGGCCAATAGCGTTTCCAGCGAATGGCGCTCTTCATTCAGCGCGGCGACGCCGAAGCTAGCGGTGACAGTCAGGGCCTGGCCGTGGGGCAGGGCCAGCGGCGACGCCTGCAGATTGGCGCGCAGCCGCTCGGCCAGGCTGACGCCGCCGGCTCCGCCGCTGTGGCTGGTCAGCACCACGAACTCCTCGCCGCCGTAGCGGCCGAGCAGGTCGCCTTCGCGGCAGGTTTGCTCGGCGATGGCGGCGACGTGCTTCAGCACGGCGTCGCCGGCGTCATGGCCGTGGCTGTCGTTCACCTGCTTGAAGTAGTCGATGTCGAACAGGATCAGCGCCGCCGGCGCGGCGTTGCGGCCGGCGCGGGCGATTTCCGCCTGTGCCGCCTGGGTGAAGGCGCGCCGGTTGGCGATGCCGGTGAGGAAGTCGACGCTGGACACCTCGGTCAGTTCTTCTATCAACCGCTGTTTTTCTTTTTCCAGCCGGCTTTTTTCCACGCTGTTGCGCCGCAGCGCCTCGATCGCCGCCAGCACTTCGCCGATTTCGTCCTTGCGGCGGCCGGCGGGAATGTCGGCGTCCAGTTTGCCGTTGGCGATGGCGGTCAGCAGCGTGGAGGCTTGCAGCAAAGGCTTGGCCACTTGCCAGCGCATGTAGGCGAACAGCCCGGCCTGGCTGATCAGCGCCAGCAGGCCCAGCGCGGCGGCGAGCGCCAGATGCACCAACGCTCGCCGGTGGCGGGCCTGGGCGGAGGCGACTGCCTCGGCGATCATGGTGTCGCGCAAGCTCACGATGGTGGCCATGGTGGGCACGTAGCCGGCGGCGAAGCCGGCCGGGCCGACCTGGTAGACCCGGCCCTGCCGGCTGGCGAGGAGGATGGCCTCCACCATGGGCAGGCCGGCGCGGAAATAATGGTCTTCCATCGCCTGGGCGGCCTGCAGCGTGGCGGCCGATGCTTCCGGCACGTTGATGCGCAGGCGCAGGGTGCTGTGCAGCTGTTCGATGCGGCCGCGCAGGATGTCCACCGCCTGGATTTCCTCTTCGGTCAACGGGCGGTTTTCCGTCAGCGCGGCGGTCAGCTGCGAACCCAGGCGGCCGGCGTATTCCCTCAGCTCGGTGGCTTGGCGGGCGCCGGCCAGCGGATTGGCCAGTTGCGGATAGATGCTTTCCGCCCGGAACGACAACGCGGTCACCGCCTGCAGCACCGGCGGGATCGCGTCGTACATCCGGCGCACCGCGTCCATGATCTGGGTAGACGCGCGCATCGGCAGGCCGGCCACGCGGTCCACCCGGACGCGGGCATCGGCCAGTATCGCCTCTCCCTGGCGCACCGAGCCCATGGCGCGGCGATGGTCGTCGGACGCGGACGACGATAGCTCGCGCCGCAGGGCAAGCAGGGCGTGGTCGCTGGCCTGGCGGGCATGCTGCAGCCGCTTGCGCCGGCCGTCATCGGGCGGCGAGCCCAGCAGCGAATTGGTCGGGCCGCGCTCCAGCGCGATCTTCTCCACCGTCACCATGGCCAGATGCGCCACCTGTATGGCGTCCAGGCCATCGTCGGTGGCATGGAAGACCGCCCATTCGCTGCTGATGATCCATGCCAGCGGCAGGCTGATCAATACGAACAGGGAGACGGTGGCGATGATGAAAATATGGGACAGGCGCATGTATCGTCGATTCGGAATCCGGCGTCCGGCTGCGTGCGCGGCCGGCGCTCGCTTGAGTATATGCGCAGCGGCGCGGCGGCAGGCAAATTTCCCGCCGCGCTGGGAGCCGGTTCAGGCGATGCCGGGTGGCTTGCCGATGTAGGCCGCGCGCGGGCGGATCAGGTTTTCGCCATCGCGTTGCTCCAGTCCATGGGCGATCCAGCCGGCGGCGCGGCCCAGCGCGAACAGGCCGAAGGCCGAACCGGGCGGCAGCCCCAGGTGCCGGCGCACGGCGACCAGCGCGAAGTCGACGGAGGGCGGCTGCCCGGTCAGGGCCAGACCCTGCTCGACCATGGTTTTCAAGCGCGGGCGATGGGGCAATATCCGCGCCAGCAGGGCGATGGCGCGGACGTCGCCATTGGGATAGAGATGGTGGCAAAATCCCGGCAAATCGTCTCCTCTTGCCAGCCGTTCACGCATTTTTTGCCCGCTGTCGTCATCGCCTATCTCGTCCAGCAGCGCCTCGCCCCTGGCGGTGGTGGCGCCATGGCGGCCGCCGGTCAGCGCGGCCAGGCCGCCGACTACCGCGGCGCGCAGGCTGGCGCCGGTGGAGGCGATGCAGCGCGCGGTGAAGCTGGAGGCGTTCAGTTCGTGGTCGGCGCACAGCACCAGCGCCATCCGGATCAGTTCCGCGCCTTCGGCGTCCACGCCCCAGGCGCGCGCGCATTGCAGGTGGATGGGAGCGGCGTCGGGCCGGGTGCCGAGCAGGCAGGCCGCCATCAGCCGCAGGATGGCACCGCAGCCTTCGGCCTGGCGCGGCGCCGATTTCTGCCACAGCGCGGTGGGGGCGTCGTCGCTGGCGGCGGTGAACAGCGGCAGCAGCGTCTCTTCGGCGCGGCGGCCCCGGTAATGCGCCATCAGCGCCGGCAGCGTGTCCGGCCAGGCCGGCGCGTCCACGCCGAAGGCGGCCGCGGCGTCGCATTGCCACAGGTGGGCGGCCACTTCTTCCAGGCTCTGCGAGGCGGCCAGTTCCAGCGCGTTCTCGCCGCGGTAGTACAGCTGGCCGTCCTCGATCAGGGTGATGGCCGACTCCAGCACCGGCAGCCCCCAGCTGAGGGTGGCCTTGGCCACTTCCTTGGGCTTGCGGCCGCGGGTGCGTTGGGCGGCCAGTTGCTCCACCTCGGTTTCCAGATAGCGGCTTTCGCGCTGGCCGCCGCTGTTGTCGGCATGCAGCAGCCCGCGGCTGACGTAGGCGTACAGCGTTTGGCGGGAGACGCCCAGGCGGGCGGCGGCGGCGGCGGAGCTCAGGTAGCGGGGCATGATGGTCGATTCCAGGAGTTATGTTGATTATGTTAATCAACGTTGACAATTATTTCAACGGGCATATTCTTCGAGTGGGTTCACGCAAAGGAGAAGCGTCATGTTCGATAAGGAATGCATCGCGACAGCCGGCCGAATAGCGCCGGCGCAGCATTATCTGGAGGCTTTCTGGCAGGCGGCGGGCGGCGATGCCGCCTTGTTGGCCCACGTCGCGATGACGGGCGACGGCGCGTTGCCGTCGGCGTTCGCCGTCACCGATTTCGCCGCGGCGGCGATAAGCGCGGCGGGTTTGGCGATGGCGGAGCTGCTGGCGCTGGCCGGCGGGGCGATGCCGCAGGTGGTGGTGGACAAGCGTCTGGCGTCGTTCTGGTTCACCGCGTCGCTGCGGCCTCAAGGCTGGGCCCTGCCGCCAATTTGGGATGCCGTCGCCGGCGACTACCGGGCGGCCGACGGCTGGATACGGCTGCACACCAATGCGCCGCATCACCGCGACGCCGCGCTGGCGGTGCTGGGCGCCGCGGCCGACCGGGAGGCGGTGGCGCGGGCGGTGGCCGGCTGGCGCGCGGATGAGCTGGAGGCGGCGGTGGTGGAACGCCATGGCTGCGCCGCCGCCATGCGCACGCTGGCCGAATGGGCCGAGCATCCGCAGGGCCGGGCGGTGGCGGACGAGCCGCTGCTGCGTTGGCGGGCCGGCATCCGCGCCGCCGCGCCGGCATGGACGCCGACGCGCGAGCGCCCCTTGCGCGGCGTGCGCGTGCTGGATCTGACGCGGGTATTGGCCGGGCCGGTGGCCACGCGTTTTCTGGCCGGCTTCGGCGCCGAGGTGCTGAGGATAGACCCGCATGGCTGGGAGGAGCCGGGCACGGTGCCGGAGGTGACGCTGGGCAAGCGCTGCGCGCGGCTGGATCTGAAAAACCCGGCCGGCCGCGCCCGGCTGGAGCGGCTGTTGATCGGGGCGGATGTGCTGGTGCATGGTTATCGGCCGGATGCGCTGGAGCGGCTGGGCCTGGGCGCGGCGCGGCGGCGCGAGCTCAATCCGGGGCTGGTGGACGTGTCTTTGGACGCCTACGGCTGGACCGGACCTTGGCGCGGCCGCCGCGGTTTCGACAGCCTGATCCAGATGAGCAGCGGCATTGCCGACGCTGGCATGCGCGCCAGCGGCGCCGAGCGTCCGCTGCCCTTGCCGAACCAGGCGCTAGACCATGCCACCGGCTATTTGCTGGCGGCGGCGGCGACCCGCGGACTGAGCGGGCGGCTGGCAAGCGGCGAAGGCTGCAGCGCCCAGGCCTCGCTGGCGCGCACCGCCCGGCTGTTGACGGCGCATGCCAACCCCGGCGATGCCGGCCCGCTGTCGCCGGAGCGGCCGGAGGATCTGGCTGGCGCTGTGGAGAGCACGTCGTGGGGCGCGGCGCGGCGCATCTTGCCGCCGCTGGCCATCGCCGGCGCGCCCATGCATTGGGCGCATCCGGCCGGAGCGCTGGGGCTGGCCGCCGCCGAGTGGCAATAAGCCTGAGCTGTTGGCGAGGGGCTCCGCGTTCGCGGCGGACGCCGCCCGGTTTTCCTTGCCTGCGGCGGCGGTCTGGCGGTTGCGGGACAGGCGAAAGGCAAGCTGGGCATCCGGGGGAAAACAGGGCAGCCGCGGCGGAATGGAGCGGAACGGCGTCTTCAGGTGAAGGCGTTGGCTTTGCTTAAGGCGGTGTTCAGGTCGGAGTGGTCCAACACCTGGTAGGCCAGGCTGATGGCGATCAGGTCTATCAGGTATTCGCGGTTGAAAATCGGCGAACCTTCCCATTCCGAGTCTTTCTCGCCCAGGATCACGGGCCGGGTGATGATCACGGAGTCGCCCTGGATGCTGTCGACGGCGAAGTCGTCGTCTTCTATTTTCTTGACTAGGTTTTTCAGTTCCATGCTTTGCACCTCAAGCCTGTAGAAGCGCCGGAATTCCCATGCTTTTGTTATTGTCGAGACGGTTTGAAAAAGTGTTGCCCCCATGCCGGCCAAGCAGGCCGAAAGCCATGAGCTGATGGCATGCGGGAAGATACCGTATCCGCCGGGCGGCGGTAAGTACAGAAATCTGTAGTAGATTTCCGGCGGCCGAAACGGACGATAGCCATCGCAAGGATGGCTATCGCGGGCATGTCGGGTTGGCGTCTGCGCTTCAGCGCGCGGCGGCGGGCGCCGGCAGCGGCGCCGGCTTGTTTTCCAGGTACAGGCCGTAGGCGAAGATCGCCACGAAGCTGGCCAGCGGCAGCAGGTAGGCGTGGGCGATGGGCTGCCGGTCGGCGATATAGCCCATCAGGTACGGATAGAGCGCGCCGCCGCTGACCGCCATGGTCAGGATGGAGCCGGCCTGTTTGGTCTTCGCTCCCACGTCCTTGATCGCGAGCGAGAATATCGTCGGATACATGATGGACATGAAGAAAAACAAGCCCATCAGGGCGAAGACCGCCAGCCGGCCGCCGGCGAAGACGACGACCAGCGACAGGACGATGCTGGCGAGCGCATAGCCGGTCAGCAGCCTTTGCGAAGGCAGGCGGGCGATGGCGTAGGTGCCGGCGAAGCGGCCGGCCATGAACAGCAGCATCGCCGCCGACAGCAGCCAGGCGGCATCCTTGGCGGACAGCGAGGCCTGGTTTTCCATCGCGTAGTTGATGAAGAAGGCGCCGATGCCGACCTGGGCCGCCACATAGAAGAATTGCGCGGCCACCCCGCCGATGAAGCGGCCGTTGCCGAGCAGGGACGCGCCCGGGTCGGAGGCGCGCTCGCTTGCCTGCTCCGCCGCCGGCATGTCGGTGCGGGCGATCACCGCGGCCAGCAGCACCACGAAGGCGGAAATCCACACGTAAACCTGCATCACCGCGCCGTGCTGCGCTTGCGCGTCGCTGCCGCCGATCCTGAAGAAGAGCGCGCCGCCGATCAGCGGGCCGACTATGGTGCCGAGGCCGCAGAACGACTGGGCCAGGTTCAGCCGCTTTTCCGAGCCGCGCGGGTCGCCCAACAGCGTCATGTAAGGATTGGCGGTGGCCTCCAGCACGCCCAGGCCGCAAGCGAGGATGAACAGCGCGCAAATGAAGCCGGCGAAGCTGCCTTCGCGCAGCGAGGGGATGAACAGCAGCGCGCCGGCGGAAAACAGCAGCAGGCCCGCGATCAGTCCCTTTTTATAGCCGTAGCGCTTGTTGATGGCCGCCGCGGGCAGCGCGATGACGAAGTAGGCGGAAAAGTAAGACAGCTGCAGCAGGCCGGATTGAGCCTTGCCGATGTGCATGGATTCCTGGAAGTGCTTGTTCAGCACGTCGAGCAAGCCGTAGGACATGCCCCACAGGAAGAAGGTACAGGTCACCAGGAAGATGGTTTTCCTCAGCGCGGGGTCGGGACGGTTCATAGGCGCGCTTCCTTGGCGGCCGGAGCGTGAAACAGGCTGGAGCCGGAGGTGAACTTGCTTGCCGCCCATGCCGCGTCGAATTTGGCCAGGCTGTCGTCGATATCGTGGTTGGAGGCGAACAGGCCGCGGTAGATGTCGGACGGCAGGGTGGCGGCGCCGATTCCCAACTGCGCGCAGCGCACGCATTGTTCGACCGATTTGATGGCGGCGGCCATGATGATGGTCTTGTAGCGGTAGCGTTCGAGGATGGCCTGCGATTCGCTGAGGATGGCGAAGGCGTTGCCGGTGGATTGTTCGATGCGGTTCACATAGGGGGCGGCGTAGCTGGCGCCCACCATGCCGGCCATCAGGATCTGCCGGGTTTCGAAGATGGTGGTGGCCAGGGTGGCGATGCCTTCCTTTTCCAAGGTGGCGATCGCCTGGAAGCCGTGGCGTATTGCCGGGATCTTGATCACCATCCGCGGGCTGATTCGCGCTAGCGCGCGCGCCTGGGCCAGCATGCCCGGCAAGTCGTCGCGGGTGACCTGGGCCGCCACCTGGCCATCCTGGATGTCCAGCAGGGTTTCGATGACGGTTTGCGCCGGCAGGTCGGCCGCGGCCAGTATCGCCGGATTGGTGGTTACCCCGGCGAGAACGCCCAGCGCTTGCGCATTGCGGATGATGTCGAAATCTATCGTGTCCAGCCAAATCTTCATTCTCAACTCCTGTCGCCTATTAAAAACGGATAGATGTTTTTCGAGCTCAGCTTGCCCATCACGAAGCCAAGCTGGCAAAGCGTGCGGCAATTCAGCCTGTCCTTGATGTTCTTGATGTGCTTGTTGACCGCGTCGCTGGAAATACCCAGATTGAGCGAGGCTTCCTGGCATGAATTGCCGCTGGTCAGCTCCTTCATCAGCTCTACCTCTTTCTTGGTCAGATAGGCGTTGTTGTATTCCTCGCCCAGGTAGATCCGGGAAACATCGCGCCGATTGATCAGCTTGTAAAAATCCAGCCCGACGATTTCATTGTTGACTTCGCCTTCCTGTATCGAAGCCAGGCTTTTCTTGAAATCCGGAACATAGATTCTTTTCTTGCCGGCATCGCTGATCATGTCCTGCATTTTGTATTTGAACAGGGAAATGAACTGGTGCAGGATTCCCATTTTGCTCATGATGTAGTTGTTGTTCACGCTGTTGTCATTGATTGAGCCGAAATGAAAGAAATCGGTGTAGTCGATGTGCTTCTCGATCATGGTGATGCCGTTGTCTATGCCGAATTGGCTGGCGGCGGAATAGATAGGTTCGCGGTTGAGCCAGTTCCAGAAGACATGGCCATCGGAGAAACTTAGCGGATTGTTCTCGAAAATGGCGTGCTGGTACATGTCGTTGCGCCAGTAGTGGGTGATCCAGTCTATCGAATTGGTCAGCACCACTCTGGAGTTGTCTTTGAAATGCCGATCAAACGTGAAGTAATCTATTTTCAGGATTTTCAGCGGTTTGGTGAATTCAATAATATGATTGGTGGCAGTGAATGACGGATTGGTGGCGTAGAAGGCATCGCTTTGAAAATTGATGTTTTCCATGGAAATCCCGTTTCATCAGTGTGCGCGAATAGCTTGTTTGGATAGCTGGTTTTCCGCGGCAAAAGCCGAATCATGAGCCGGGAGGCGGCAAGCGTTGCGCAGGCGATCTTCAGTGCGCGCGGCGCCGAATAAAGTACTTGTAAGTATTATTTTTGTAATGAATTTCAACTTGGCCTGAATGAAGGTTCAGAACCGGTATATTAACATTAAAATGATAAATGCATCTGCAGGCGTTTCGGGCGGCCGGCCATGGCGGGAGGGGCGACCGGGCTGCCGATGCGCCGCCGTCGCCGCCAGTGTTGGTCGGCAGGGCTAGCGGGCCTGAGGAGGGCAGGGCGCCGGGCGCGCCGCGGCGTATTGTCGGCGTTGCTCGCTTGTCAGCAGCGCGCGGGCTTTGGCATCCAGCTCGGCCTGCATCAGAAACAGCCTGGCCATCGCCTGGGCGTGCACTTCCGCCAGCGCGCGCACCCGAGCTTCGTCGAAAGGCTCGGTTTCGGCGGCGCGGCGCAGGTCTTCATGCGAGCGCGCCGCTTGCTTGGCCAGCGCGCGCCGCGCCGGCGCTTGCGCCTGCGACAACTCGAATAGCTTGTCCTCTTGCGCCTCGGTCAGCTTGATGCCGCGCAGCGCCGCCTGCGGCAGTCCTGGGGCGGCCAGCCAGCCGGCGCCGTGCAGCGGCGGCAGAGGCGGGCATTCGGCAGGCTGCTCGTCGCCGGCCGGTTCATGCGCCATCACCCCGGCGGCCAGCGCCGCCGCCGCCATTCCCGCCGCCAGGCGGATGGTCCATCGTTTCTTCGCGGTCTGCATTTGCATTCCCTCCAGTCTGGCCGGCCTGCCGAAGAAGCCGGCCGCGCCATGGAAGCCATTGTTTCCCGCGCCGGCGTTAAACGGCGTTAGCGCCGGTGTAAATCCGGGTAAAGGATTTACACCGGCGCGGGGGCGTGCCTTAATATCCGCAGCATTGCGATCATGAGGCGCGGTTTGACATGAATGTGCTGCTGGTGGACGACGACATCGAATTGCTGGAGCTGCTGCGCGACTACCTGGCGCGCGAAGGCTTCGCCGTGTCCTGCGCCCACGACGGCCCGGCCGGCGTGGCCGCGGCCTTGTCGGGGCGGCACGACATCGCGGTGCTGGACGTGATGATGCCGGGCATGGACGGCATAGCGGCGTTGTCCCGCATCCGCGCCGCGAGCGCGATGCCGGTGATCATGCTGACCGCGCGCGGCGACGATGCCGACCGCATCGCCGGGCTGGAGCTGGGCGCCGACGACTATGTGCCCAAGCCATGCACGCCGCGCGAACTGGCGGCGCGCATCCGCGCCATTCTGAAGCGTGTGGCAGGCGCGGCGCAGCTTCCGGCGGCGCCGGCCATCGTGGCCGGGGCGCTGACGGTGTGGCCGGCGCTGCGGCGGGTGGAGCGCGGCGGGCAAGCGGTGGAGCTGACCAGCACCGAATACAATCTGGTGGAGGCGCTGGCGCGCCACGCCGGCATGCCGGTGTCCAAGGCCGAATTGTCGCAACAAGCGCTGGGCCGGCCCTTGGCCCGCTTCGACCGCAGCATAGACGTGCATATCAGCAGCATCCGCCACAAGCTGGGGCCGCTGGCGGACGGCAGCCCGCGGATCCAGACCGTGATCCGCAAGGGTTACCAATTGATAGCCGGTTGACGCGATGGGCCGCCTGTTCTGGAAGTTCTTCCTGTTTTTGTGGCTGGCGCAGCTGCTCACCATGGGCGGCGTGGCCACCGCGGTGTGGCTGGGCCATCCTGATCGGCCCCGGCCGGCGCTGGCCGCCGGAGAGGGGCCGCCGCCGGATGCCGGCCCCCCGGCGCACGGCCCGCCGCGGCCGCCGCGCCATGGTTCGCCGCCTGCCGGCCTGTCCATGCTGTTGCTGCCCTTGCTGGCCGGCAGCATCGCCAGCTTGCTGTTCGCCGCCTTGTTGGCCTGGTATTTCGCCAAACCCATCCGGACTATGCGGGCCGCGTTCGACGCGGCGGCGACAGGACGGCTGGATGTCCGCGCCGGCGCCGCGATGGCGGGGCGCAACGATGAGCTGGCCGATCTGGGCGACGATTTCGACCGCATGGCCGAGCGGCTGCAAAAACTGTTGGACGCGCAGCGCCGGCTGCTGCACGACGTGTCGCACGAACTGCGTTCGCCGCTGGCGCGGCTGCAGGCGGCGGCCGACCTGACGCGGCAGCAGCCGGAGCGCGCGGCGGAGTTCATCGACCGCATCGAGCGCGACACGGCGCGGATGGATGCGCTGGTGGGCGAGTTGCTGACCCTGGCGCGGCTGGACGCCGGCATCGCCGACGGCGTGGAAGAGACGTTCGATCTGGCCGAGATGCTGGCCGATATCGCCGCCGACGCCGGTTTGGAGGCGGAGGCCAAGGCCTGCGCCATCAGCGTGGATTGCGCCGGGCATCTGAGCGCGCGCGGCAGCCGCGAGCTGCTGCACCGCGCCATCGAGAATGTGGCGCGCAACGCGGTGCGCCATGCCGAGGACGGCAGCCGGGTGGAGATCGCCGCCCGCGCCGACGCCGGCCGGCTGCGCGTCAGCGTGTCCGATCGGGGGCCTGGCGTGTTCGACGGCGACCTCGCCGCCATTTTCGAGCCCTTTTTCCGCAGCGGCTCGCGCCCTCCCGCCGCCGGCTACGGCCTGGGCCTCGCCATCACCCGCCGCGTGATCCTGGCTCATGGCGGCAGCGTGATGGCGGCTAACCGCGTCGGCGGCGGCTTGACGGTCACCATCGACCTGCCGTCGGCCGGCTAGCCGGCTCTCGCCCGGCTGGATTTTCTCCAATCCGGTCCGGCGAAATGTTTATCCTCATCCTCTCACTTTTTTCGTTTTCTTTATGCGGAACGCGGTTTACTGCATCAGTGGCCGGCGCGCGGCAGCAGGGCGGGCGCCGGCATCGACAAACGATAATAAGGCGCGGGGAGCGGCCGATGCGCGGCGTCCGGGCGCCGAAAGGGGGTGGGCATGGGAGTGGCGGCCTTTTTCCGGATGTTGGCTCGGCGCGGCGGCGCGGCCCCGCGCGAACGCGCCGCGCTAGGCTTCAAATTGACCCTGACCTGCGCGGCGGCGGAGTTGACCAGCCTGCGCAGGCAGGTGATGCGCGAGCTGCGAAGCCGGGGCCTGTGCGCGTGCCGCATCGTCAGCATGCCGGCCTGCGCCAACGACCGCGCCTGCCTGCAGATCGTGCTGAGCGGCTCGGCGCTGGGGCCGCAGGCCTGCAATGAGCTGGCGCTCAGCATCAGCAAGCTGCCGGAGATAGACCGCATCCACTGGGGCCGCGCCGCGCTGCGGCCGCATTGACGCGGCCAGTCTGCCGCGCGGCTAAGGATGGGCGGCTGCGGGCAGGCGCGGTGGGGCGCCAGCGGCGCAATCAAGCCGTCTTGCGGCCATGCTATGCTGTCCAGGCTGCGGCGGCATGCCGCAGCCCGCGACCGTGCCCGCGCAACCGGCACTCGTGTTCTGGATACACCGCATGAGCAAAAGCATCATTTCCGACATGGATGGCGTGATCTATCGGGGCAAGCAGCTGATCCCCGGCGCGCGCGAATTCATCCAGCGCCTGATCGACACCCGAACCCCTTTCCTGTTTCTGACCAACAACGCCGAGCAGACGCCGCTGGATTTGCGGCTGAAGCTGGAGAGCCTGGGCATAGGCGGCCTGACCGAAGACAACTTCATCACCAGCGCGATGGCGACGGCGATGTTCCTGAAAAGCCAGACCCGCAAGGCGATGCCCACCGCCTACGTGGTGGGCGGGGCCGGCCTGATCAACGAGCTGTACAACGTCGGCTTCTCCATTTCCGAATCCCACCCCGACTACGTGGTGGTGGCCAAGTCGCAGACTTTCAGCTTCGAGCAGATCAAGAAGGCGGTGCGCTTCATCGACCAGGGCGCCAAGTTCATCGGCACCAATCCGGACATGATCGACCCGATCGAAGGCGGCGGCTACGAGCCGGCCGCCGGCACGCTCTTGGCGGCGATAGAAGCCGCCACCGGCAAGAAGCCCTACATCGTCGGCAAGCCCAATTCCCTGATGATGATGCTGGCCACCCGCAAGCTGGGCGTGCATCCGGAAGAGGCGGTGATGATAGGCGACCGGATGGACACCGACATCGTCGGCGGCCTGGAGGCCGGCATGAGCACCGCGCTGGTGTTGTCCGGCGTGTCCAGCCGCGAATCGATGGAGCAGTTCCCCTACCAGCCTGACTACGTGTTCGACAGCGTCGCCGATATCGACCCGCAAGCCTTGTGACGGCGCGGTTTCGGATGGCTGCGCTGGCCGCTGGGTTCCGGGGCGGCACCGACAATATCGGGAAGCCCAGGCCGATGCCCGGGCCGGCCAGCGTCCACCCCGCCACCCGCCATGCCGGCGCTCGACTCCTGCGGGAGCATCTGTCAGCCGCGGGCGCTATTCGTACCAGGCCGACACCCGGTTCAGCTCCGCCAGGACGCGGGGAGCGATCTTCAGCGTTCTGAGCGGATCGCCGGCGCCGCCGTAGACGAAGTCGTGGGCCAACAGCAGGCGGTCCATCACGCAGGGCAGGCCCAGGCCCAGCAGCGGCACCGCGCCGGCGTCGCAACCGGTGATGTCGCGGACGCGGCGGCGGTCAAGCAGGCGAACATGGCCGCGGCCCAGCAGCCGCGCCAGCTTGTCCCAGTCCACGCCGTTGCGGCCGCCGGACAGGATGCAGGCGAAGATGTCGCCGTCGGCTTCCACGATCAGCGTGGGCGCGGTCTGCGCCATGGCGATGCCGAAGTGGGCGGCGCCCTCGCGGGCCGAGCGCAGCGGCGCGTCGTGCTCCAGCAATTCGCCGCCGTGGCGCGCGGCCAGCGCGGCGAAAGTTTGCGGATTCCATTTCATGGCATGCTCCCGCATCGTCACACCATCAGGATGCGCAGGCCCAGCAGCAGCATCAGCGCGCCGCCGCAGCCGTCTATCCATCTGGCCTTGCGGTGCAGGCCGCCCAGAACGGCGGGCTGGGAGATCAGCAGCGTCAGCAGCGCGTACCAGCCAAAATCCAGCCCCATCGCGGTGACGATCAGCAGCGCCTGGCCGCTGGCTGGCATATCGACGGTGACGAACTGGCTGAGCAGGGCGACGAACATCACCGCCAGATGCGGATTGGACAGCGACACGGCCAGGCCGGTGCGGGCGGCTGTCCAGGCGGATGTCGGCGCGGCGGCGGCGGTGGTCGCGCCGGCGGCGGCGCGCGGACGGGCCGCCGCGCGCAGGCCCTGCACGCCCAGCCACACCAGATAGGCGGCGCCCAGACCGGCGATGATTCGGAACAACAGCGGGTGCGCCGCCATCAGCAGCGCCAGGCCCTGGGCCGCGGCGAGAGCGTACAGGCCCACGCCCAGCGCGTGTCCCGACGCGGCGGCCAGGCCGCTGCTTCGTCCGCCGCGGGTCGTCTGCTGCAGCACCATCGCCAGGCTGGGGCCGGGCGACATCGCGCCCAGCATGCACACGCCGGCGAATTGCAGCCAGATCGTCCAGGTCATAACTTTCTCCTTGTTTGATGACAGTCAGGACAAAGTCTATGGCGTGGACGCGGCGGGCAGAACCGCCATGGCCTGATAGCCGCTATGCGTCTCCCGCATAGTTGCTGACGCCGTGGATGGAGTGGTGCAGCGCGTCGAAAACGTGGCCGCGGAACCAGCGGTGCGCCGGGTCCTTGTCCGCGCGGCCATGCCACAGCAGCCAGTAGCGGTAGGTGTAATCGATGAAGGGCATCGGCTTGGCGCATACCGGGAATTGGCGCTGGAAGCGGACGGCCAAGTGCTCGGGCAGCGTCAGCAGCATCTGGCTGCGGGAGACGATGCTCAGCGCCGACACGAAATAAGGGGTGGCGATGCGCACCTGGCGGGCCAGACCGTTTTGCGCCAGCTGCACGTCGACGAAGCCGTCCTTGTCGCTGGCCGAACTGACGCGCGCGTGCGGCCAGGCCAGGTAGTCGTCCTGTTTCAGCGCGGACTTGCCGCGCAAGGGGTGGTCATTCGCCATCACGCACAGCGGCTGATCCTGGCCCAGCGACTTGCCGTAGATGTTGTCCGGGATTTCGTCGGCGATGGTGGAAACCAGGTCCGCGCTGCCATCCACCAGCATGTCGAAACGCCCGGCCTGCCAGGGCAGGAATTTCAGGCGCATGTTCGGCGCCTGCGGCAGCACCTGGTCCAGGATGTCCGGCAGCATGTATTCGGCCAGGTAGTCGGAGCCGGCGAAGGAGAACTCCCGCTCGCAGACGGCCGGATCGAACTGCGGCGGCTGGTATAGCCGCTCCACCTGCTCCAGCACCGTTTTCAGTCCCAGCCGCAGTTCTTCCGCCCGCTCGGTCAGCACGAAGCGCTGCCCTTCGCGCAGCAGCAGCGGGTCGTGGAACTGCGCCCGCAACTGCACCAGGTGGCGGCTCATCGCCGATTGGGTCAGCCCCAGCTTGTCTGCGGAGCGGGTGAGGTTGCGGGTTTCCAGCAGCGCTTCCAGCGAACGCAGCAGGTTCAGATTCAGAGGCAGTGGCATGGGGCATCCGTCAGGCATGGGCACGCCGTGGCGGCGGGCCCGGTTTGTAGGCCGAGCCCCTGGATTGTCGGATGAGAGCAGGATTTTGGGAATAGCCGGCGCGGCGGCGCGCCGGCCTGCAGAGGGGCTCAGCCGAAGATCAGCCGCCCGGCCATCGCCACGAACATGCCGCCCAGCAGGCCTTTTTGCAGCTTCGCCGTCGAGCGGCTGGTTTTCAGGCGGCGTGCGATGCCGCTGGCGGCGAAGGCGTAGGCGGTATCGAAGCACAGCCCGACCGCGACCAGGATGGCCGCGAGCAATGCGAACTGCGGCAGCGCCGCGCCATACGCCGGCGACACGAATTGCGGCAGGAACAAGGCGCAGAACATCAAGGCCTTGGGATTGAGCAGATTGGTCAGAAAACCGCGCGCGATCGCGGCGCGGCCCGATTCCGCCACTTGAGGCGCGTTTTCAGCCGCAGGCTTGGCGCTCACGACCTTCCACGCCAGCCACAGCAAGTAGCCCGCGCCTATCCAGCGCACGGCGTTGAACAGCAGCGGGTGGGTGGCCATCAGCGCGGCGAGGCCCAGGCCCGACATCATCACGTGCAGGAAGCGCGATGCGGCGATGCCCAACGCAGTCATGAGGCCGGCGCCGGCGCCGCGGCTGGCGGAGGTGGCCATCACCAGCGCCATGTCCGGCCCCGGCAAGACATAGACGGCGACCAGGGCGGCTAGGTATAGCGACAGCAGGGAGAGTGGCAGCATGGCGGGTTCCGGCATCAATGGCGATAGGCTTAGTTTGCCCGCGGCATGCTGAAATTGCTTTGCTTTCCCTTGCGCTGTCACGCTAAATTTGGAAAGACTCTTTCTAAATTTTGGTTTTATGTAAATGAATCTTCCAAAATCAGAGCTTGATGATGTGGATCGCGCCATGATGGCGCTGCTGCAGCGGGACGGCAGGCTGTCCAATGCGAAGCTGGCCGAGCAAGTGGCGTTGAGCGAAACGCCGTGCTGGCGCCGGCTGAAGCGGCTGGAGGCCGACGGCTATATCGAGGGCTATCAGGCGGTGCTGAACCGCAAGAAGCTGGGCTACGGGGTGCTCGCCTTCGTGCAGGTCGGTTTCGGCAGCCATACCGGCGATGCGCCGCTGCGTTTCGAGGCGCAACTGCAGGCGATTCCGGAGGTGTTGTCCTGCCACAACCTGACCGGCGAGTGCGATTACCTGCTGCAGGTGGTCGCCGAGGATCTGGAAGCGTTCGGCGTTTTCGTGCGCGACGTGCTGCGCGAGCTGCCCGGGGTATCGTCGATCCGCTCCAGCTTGTCGCTGCGCGAGGTGAAAATGTCGGGCCGGCTGCCGGTAGCGGCGGATCGGCGCGGATGAGGGCATTGGGCCATGCGCCGGGCGGCAGGGCCGTGACTGGCGGGCGTTAGCCTGGCCTGTTTTAAGCTTGCGCCTAAGGCGCGGGCATCACCGCGTAGCCTGGCTTTTCCGCGCCGACGCGGATGTTGGCGATCACCAGCTGCACATTGGGGGTGCGCTTGATGAAAGACTCTATCCCGGCCACCGCGCGGCGCGCGCGGGCGCAGCCTTCCACGTAGACGAAGCGGCGCTGCACGGTGAGCCATAGGCTGGCGTCGGCGAAACGGCGGCTTTGAGAAAAACGGCGCCGCAAATCGGCGGCGATGTCGGCGTCGTACATGTAGGCGTTGGGCTTGGCGCATTGTTTGGCCAGCCAGCAGCTGGTGCCGCGCTCGATGCGCGAATGCGCTTGCTGTTTCATTTCCGCCTCGGTGGCGAACGGGCCCTGCGGCAGCGGGCAAGCGGCTATCCGGCCGCGCGCCTGGAAGAAGGGGTCGTCGAACCAGTTTTTCAGCGGCGGCGAGGCGAGAGCGGCGGAGGTCGCCGCAAGCAGGCCGCCGGCCAGGCCCAAAACGAGGGCGCGTAGAGAAGCGGCGTCAGCGAAAAAGCCCCTGGGGCTTTTGCCGCTTTTGTTGGCCTTCCTGGCGGGAAACATCATGAGACGCAATGCCGAAGTACCGGATTTCAGCCGTGTCAGTGGAAAGCATAGCCTGGTTAGCGCCGGGCCGCTTCCTTGTCCCGCGCCTGATCGCGCGTGGGAGGGCGGAGCCGCGGCCGCTTTCGCCTGCTGGCGGTCGGTCTGAGTTGTCTTTGGGGATGGATGCAAGATGGGTGCTTTCCCCTTGAGCGCGGCTGCCAAAGCCCCTTGTCCGCGCCGTGGCGCATTGTGTTTATGACGCTAAGTTTCTTCTAAGCCGCTCTGGTTATGCTTCGGAGCAGAGTTTGGCCGCTGCCGCGCAGGCGCGGCCGATGTCTTTGCGATCGTCGTCAGGAGGGGAGCGATATGTTTTCACTGGATATGCCAGGGCGGTGGGCTCAGGCGGCAGGCGCGGCGGTTCTGATGTTGGCGCTGACTGTGCCGGCGCAGGCTGGCGAGCTGAAAAGCTTGATGAAGGATATGAAAACCGCGATGAACGGCGCGATGGGCAGCGCCGACGTCAACGAGTTTTCCAATTGTCTGCAGCGCTTGCGCCTGGATGTGGACCGCGCCGCGAAACTGCCTTATCCCGATAATCCAACCGATTATCGGGAGGGCATGCGCACTTTGAGCGTCGATTTGAACAAGGCGGAACAGTTCGCCCGAGCGGGCAACCTTGCGGCGGCGAAGCAATCGCTGCAAGCCGCCAATCAGACCAAGAAGCGCTATCACCATTTGCTCAACTGAAACGGGGGGGACATCATGTCGGACAATGCTCGCTATCCGCTTTCCGTCAGCTTGTTGCACTGGTTATTGGCCTTGCTGGTGTTTTTAAATTTCGCGCTCGGTTACTTGCTAGACGACGAAGAGTCGCTGCTGGCCGCGCATAAATTGATCGGGGCCTGGATTTTATTGCTGGCGTTGGCGCGGGCCGCGAACAAGATGCGCTTGCGCAAGCGCTTGCCGGCCTCGCTCAATCCGCCCGGCTCCTGGCCGTATCTGGCGGAAAAGTGGGCGCATGGCTTGCTGTATCTGTGCATGCTGGGAGTGCCGCTCTTGGGGTGGCTGAAAACCAATGCTGCGGGTCACGCCGTGACGTTGTTCCCCGGCTTGGATTTGCCGGCGCTGGCGGCGACAAACCGCAGCCTGTCACACTGGTTCGGCGGCATGCACGAAAGCTTGGCCGCCTTGTTTGCTTTGTTCATCGGGCTGCATGTCGCGGCGGCGCTGTGGCATCGCATCAGCCATCCCGGCTTGGGGCAGGCGCGGATGCTGCCCATGCGCGGCGTGAAACGCTGAGGCGGAACGCGTTGTCATGGATGATGTCAATTACACGCTTTTTGAATGGCTCAACGCGCCGGCTTTGCCATCTGGTTGCTTGTTGGCGCTGGCCAAATTTTTAGGCGAATACTTGATTGCGCTGATGCCGCTGCTGTTGGCCGGCTGTTGGCTCTGGGGAGGGGCCCGGCAGCGCAAGGCGGCTTTGGAGGCCCTGGCGGCGGCCTTGTCGGCGCTGGGGCTTAATCAGCTGATCGCCTGGCTGTGGCCGCAGCCTCGGCCTTTCATGCTGGGGCTGGGACATTGCTTTCTCAATCATGCCGCCGATGCCTCGTTCCCGAGCGACCATCTGACCTTGTGGTGGTCCGTCGCCGCCAGCTTCTGGTTGGGGAGGGCGATGCGAAACTGCGGATACGGTTTGCTGGCGGCCGGCTTGCCTATGGCTTGGGCCAGAATCTATCTGGGCGTGCACTTTCCGCTCGATATGCTGGGCGCGGCGGCGGTGGCCTGGTTCAGCGCCTGGGTTGCGTATCGATTGGCCTGGCGGTATTTGCCGCCTGTTTATTGCGCGGCATTGGCGATGGAGCGTCAGCTGTCCAGCTATTTTTCCTCCCATTCCGGGAGTGTTAAATAATCTTTGGCCAACTAAGCCGCCGCTAAGTCTGCGTGGCTAATCTGAAAACAGCCCCAACGGCTTGGGCCGGCTGGTCCGGCAGAACGATGCAGTTTAAATGGAGAAAACCATGTCTATCGCTCCCATCGCGGCAACGGGGCCGCAAGCTTTGTCTCCCGTGACGTTCCGCGGCGCAAACGCAGCCGCGGCCTATCAGCCTGCCGCTGCCAATGGCGCGCCGGCGCAGGATCAGGTCCGCATCAGCAGCGCGGGCCGCGCCAAACAACAGGAAGAAGCCGCCGAGTCCGCCGCCCAAGCCGCGCAAGAGGCGGCGAGCGGACAAAGCTGATCGCCGGCTCGGCGGGCGCGGAGGTGTCGTCATCGTCCGCCGCCCCGCCTGCGCTGCTTGCGAATGATCGACATGTTCTTGTCGCACGCACTGGCGCTGTTTGAAGCGCATCCTCCGTTTTTGCTTCTGTTCGCGCGATGCGCTTGGCGCGGCCATGGGGCGCATCTTGTTTTTTTACCCTTGTTTCTGTTGTCGCTGGCGGTTGCCTGTTCCGGCTGCGCGGCGTGGATTGCGCAGCGGTGGAGAAAAGGGCATGTGCCGCGCCGGGAGACTGAGCGTGGCAGAACGCGCAAGCGCTGAATCCCGGATCCCGTTTATGCGATGGCGCAATGACGCTATATGCTGAAAGAATCCAGCGGCCTGCTGTGAAATCAATGTGCAAGCTGGGGCGCCGCGCAACTGTCGAAAGGGGACGCATGAGGGTTTTGTTGATAGAAGACGATCCCATGGTGGGCGAGGCTGTCGTGTCGGCATTGCGGGACGCCAGCTACGCGGCGGACTGGGTGCGGGACGGCAAGCGCGCGCTGTTGGCTTTGGAAAATCATGTTTATGACTTGTTATTGCTGGATCTGGGTCTGCCTGGCCGAGATGGCATGGATGTGCTGGCTGCCGTGCGCCGAGGCGGCAATCCGGTCCCCGTGCTGATCGTCAGTGCCCGCGACAGCCTGGACGACAGACTGAAAGGCTTGGATGGCGGCGCGGACGATTACTTGCTCAAGCCCTTCGACATGGCTGAGCTGCTGGCGCGGATGCGCGCGGTGGCCAGAAGAAAAAGCGGCCACGCGGCCGCCTGTCTGGGGAACGGCGTGGTAACGCTGGACCCGGCCACTCGCGAGGCAAGCGCCGCCGGCGCCGATCCCGTTTTGCTGTCCAATCGAGAATTTTCGCTGTTGCAGGCGTTGTTGGCGCGGCCTGGCGCCATTCTGTCGCGCGGAGAATTGGAAGAGCGCATCTATGGCTGGGGCGAAGAGGTGGAAAGCAATGCGGTGGAGTTTCTGATTCATTCCCTGCGCCGCAAGCTGGGCAGCGCCGTGATCAAGAATGTCAGGGGAATGGGATGGATGGTGTCCAAAAGCGCCTGAGAGATTCGCTGCAGCTGCGGCTGCTGGTTTCACTGATCGCAATGATCCTGCTGTTGACGCTGGCGGTGGGCGGCGTGTCTTATTGGTCGGCTTTCAAAGAAGCCAACGACATGCAGGACGGCATGCTGAATCAGGCGGCATGGCTGCTGGACCAAGAGCGGGTGCCGCCTATCGAGACCACGGCCATGCACCCGGTGGTGTTGGAAAACGAGTCTAGGGTGCTGATTCAATTTTTAGCCGCGCATCAAGCCGTGCCGGGCCGGCTGCCGCTCCCAGCCGATCTGCCGAATGGATTGCAGACCTTGCAATTGAACGGCGAGCCTTATCGCGTGCTGGTGAAAACGCTATTCAACGGGGTTCGCGTGGCGGTGGCGCAGGAGCGGCATATTCGAGACGACATCGCGGCGGACGTGGCGATGCGTACCGCCTTGCCGCCTTTTTTGTTGCTGCCCTTCATGATCTGGCTGGTCGCGCGCCTGATCAAAAACATGTTGCGGCCCATAACGGAATTATCTCGGGAAATCGATCTGCGCCAGGTAACGGAGTTGCACTCCGTCGAGGAGGAGCGTTTGCCATTGGAAATCCGTCCCTTCGCGGTGGCGATCAATCGCCTGCTGGACCGAGTGTCGCAGAGCGTGGACAGTCAGCGGCGCTTTCTGGCCGATGCCGCGCACGAGCTGCGTTCGCCGATGACCGCCTTGTCCTTGCAGGCGGAGCGCTTGGCCGCGATAGATCTGCCGGACAATGCCCGGGAACGCATGGCGACTTTGCGTTGCGGCATTGAGCGCAGCCGCCGCTTGTTGAACCAGCTGCTGACAATGGCGCGGGTGCAGACTACGGCCGCTCCGCAAGCCGGCATGGCTGCGCCGGTGTCCATCCAGGCGGTGTTTCGCAGCGTGTTGGAGGACTTGATGCCCTTGGCGGAAGCCAAGGGCATCGATATCGGGGTGGAGGATGGGACGGATGTCGCGGTGAAGGCTTCCGAACTGGACCTGGCCACGGTGGTGAAAAACTTGGTGGACAACGCCATCCGCTATACGCCATCTGGCGGCAAGGTGGATTTATCCGCCGGCGTCCTGCCCGATGGCGTTTTTTTGGCGGTGGCCGACAATGGCCCCGGCATTCCGGAGCCCGAGCGCGAACGGGTATTCGATCCGTTTTACCGAATGCTGGGGACTGAGCAGCAGGGGTCCGGGCTGGGCTTGGCTATCGCGCGCGAGGTGGCTGGCAGGCTGGGCGGCAGCATCGCCCTCAACTGGAGCGCAGAGGCTGAACGGTTGGGTTTGAAAGTGGTGGTGAAATTGCGGGCTGATTGACTGAGCCGGAGGCCGGCGGCGCGGCTTGATATTCCCCGCATCCGCCAAGCCCGGTTAGCGTTTGGCGGGGGTGGTGTTTACCCGAGTGCCGACGCCACTGTAGGGCGGCAAAATCAGTGAAAAAAGAGCCTTGCCACTCAAGGCTCTTTGCATTTGCGCGGCCATGCTGAGCAAGGACTGCGTAGCATCGTGACTGCAAAAATTTTTGGATAAGCCGGCGAGCGTTAGTCCATCCAGTTCGAATAAAATGTTAGGCGCGCAGCCAATAGCAAAGCTTAGCAACTGACTTTTCATGCTGTGGGTGTGACATATCTGACTCATGGTTTGGTAGCTCAACTCTCCTAACCCAAAGTGGAAACCACAATAGGTCTCTGCTGTCTGCTTTCGTCGCTACGTTTTTGCGGGAGGAGGTCAGCGGTGCGATGCAGGAAATTTACTCTTGTGAAACGAGTAGCTATCTGCTTTACTTGAAAATGACGATGGCATTTATGGAGCGGCCGTCAGGCGATGGGGATGAAATGGCGTAACGATTTGGCGCGAAGATAGATTTTCATCCGCCGTTCACCATAACGGAAGGCTTTAATTGTTCCTTCAATGCGTTGGCACAACTACCTAAACGACTAATTTGTAAAATAAGGAGTAGGCATGACCTTAATTCGACAGAATGTCTGGGGGCTTGGTCGCCAGCTATGCTTATGTATGCCAAAGCAGTGAAGGCAATGAAAGAAAAACCCCTCGACGATCCACTTAGCTGGCGATTTTGGGGAGGCATACATGGTTTTGACCAGACGCTATGGCAAGCTAACAATTATTGGGCCGTCGGCGAACCAACAAAAGCTGTTCCATATTGGGATCAATGTCAGCATGGCTCATGGTATTTCTTGCCCTGGCATCGTGGTTATATATGGGCTTTTGAAGCGGTTGTTCGGGCCGAGGTTGTGAAGCTTGGTGGTGATCCAGGATGGACTTTACCTTATTGGGATTATTTCAAGCCGGATCAGAACGGACTTCCTGTCGAGTTCACCTCGGCAGATTGGCCTGAAGGACAGGGAGATAATCCACTTTACGTGCCGCAACGCTATGGTCCCAACGGAGATGGCAACGTTTTCATCGACCTCAGTGTGGTAAACCTAGATTCAATGGGCGATGATGAATTTACGGGAGCTGATGGAGGAACCCCTCCAGGATTTGGCGGCCCCGATACGGGATTCCACCATTCTCGTGGCCAACATGGGGGGCTTGAGACTCAGCCTCATGACAACGCGCATGTGTCTATTGGTGGGTCATTTGATCCGAGCAAGCCAGAAGGCCTCATGTCGAGACCTCAAACTGCAGCACTGGATCCAATTTTCTGGCTGCATCATTGCAACATCGATCGCTTGTGGGAAGTGTGGTTGCGTGCCAATCCAAACCATCACAACCCGCCAGAGTCTAAATGGTTGAATGGACCGAAATCGACTGGGGCAGAGCAGTTCATTCTTCCAATGCCGAATGGCGAGAGTTGGAAATTTGCCCCCAAAGATGTTGTAGACATTGGCAAGCTTGGCTACGCCTATGCGGATACTACGAGCATTGAGGTTCCTGCCAGAGCAGAGGCCCGCATGAGGGCGCTGGGTGCGCCATTACGTGGAGACATTCAGATGGCTAGGTCCCAAACCGAACTGCTTGGTGCTAATGCGGGAGCAGTACAGTTCATCGGCCAGTCAATTAGTACGACGGTTGCCATGGATTCATTGGTGCGTAAACGTGTCACGGCCAATCTGGAAGCCGTTGTGGCGGGGGAAAGTGACACGCCAGGGAAAGTATTTCTGGCACTGGAGCATGTTCGAGCCAAGCGGGATGCGCTGGTTTTCGATGTCTACATCCATGCCAATGGCTTGGAGGCCGCAGGGGAAGATGCTGGCTTGAAAGCTGGAAGTATCGCCTTGTTTGGTGTCACCGCCGCTTCCCAGGAGGAGGACGGCCACGCGGGAGAAGGCAATAGTTACTCCATTGATATAAGTGGCATCATCGACTCATTGCACTTGGCCGGTTCGTTGAGCGACAAGGTCAGGGTCACCTTAGTGTCACGCTACCCTATTCCGGAGGACGTAGGGTTGTCGATTGAGCGAATTGGCATCTATCGGCAAGGGTGAGGCCGTGGCGAGCGTTCGAATACAGTTCGTACCGTGTCGCCAACCTTGGTTTTGGGTGCTGGTGCTGGCCACCTTTTTGGGGTGGCTGGCCCTCCTAGGGGGCGGTGACTCTGGGGGGATGGCATCTATCTGTTCTGCCACATCTTCCTGGTGGATTCAGGGCAGGGTTGGAGGAGTCGGACACCTGGCCATTCTTCCCTTCCACACTATTGCCTTTGCATGGTTCGGCATGATCATCGCCATGATGATGCCGTTGCTCTTCGAGCCGATTCGCGCATTGCGTTGGCGTACTTTCACCAGTCTTCGGAACTCGCTTTCCGTGCTGTTTGGTGCGGGCTACATCCTGGTATGGATGCTCATAGGCCCTTTATTGCTGACGCTGTCTGCTGCGATCTCCTTGCTGGGTGAAATAGGGGTAGGGGTTGCGCTCGGTGCCGCTTTAATCTGGCAGTTGTCTCCCGTGAAGCAGTGGTCGTTAAATAGGTGTCACCGTCAGCCAATCCCTCCTGCATCTGGTGGTGGCGCGTTCTGGGGCTCCTTTAAGCTTGGTGTCTCTCATGGGCTTTACTGTGTTGTGGCGTGCTGGGCACTGATGCTCATTTCGCTCGTTTCTCCAAAGTGGCATATGCCAATCATGATTGGGACGGCGTTATTTGTCTTTGCCGAGCGATTGCAGCCTTCTGCCTCGCCTGAATGGGGCTGGCATGGTATTGGTCGGGCCATGCGTATCGCCAAGTTGCTAATAGTAAATAAGATATTTCTGTATCGGATTTCTTGTGCTACTAGGCCTGGGTCAATAGTCCATTTACCTTAAGTTAGTGGGCCGCGGTGAAGGGGGGATCTTACCGCGGCCCCCTAAAACCGTCTAAAAGCTTGCATTAACCAGTTAGGGGATTTCTGGGAAATCCTAGGCTGGAGTCGTTGAAGCGAGCTCCTATGTTCGTTGTGTCACCGTCCCATTAAAGCTAGCCGGCTCGACTTAACCGGTCCCAGTAGTAGCGGCTGAATACATCTATTCATCATTAATTTATTTAAGGTGCAACCAAAATGGAATTAGGGCGTTCGTGGATGTTAGGGAGTTCAGTCAATCTCACACTGGGTTTGCATCCCGTCTTGCCTGCTGAGGGGAATCCATTCTTCTTGCCGGGCAATCAGGCGATTACGACCAACGAGGCGAACTTGGCGCAAGAGCCAGGTAGTTGGGAGCACCCGGAAATCACGTTGCATGCCAATGCCGAATCATTACTGTCCTCATTGTTCGATATTCGAATTCGCTTCGAAAGGGATGAGCAGCCTTTGCCCTCAGTCGGAGCAGGTGCTTTGCTTCTACACGATGCCAATCGTCAGGCAGTGCTGGACAATCTAGCGGGTCGCTTGGGCATGGATCTGAGCAGAAACGATAGGGCATATGCGCTAATCATGGTGCGCCGTGTTGCCGGTAGTTCGGTTCACCGTTCGAGGGAGCGAGGCGTATTTGGCATTCCCGACCGCCATGCCATGGTGGCTGAAGCCTTTGACCGCGCATCTAGCCGTTTGCGTCCCTGCCTAAGTCCTTCCCGTCCAACTCCGGATCAAACTATCTCCCAGCACTACCTGGACTTTTCCAAGAACTGGGGTACCCATTACGTTTCGCAGATTTGGACTGGCGATGTGATTTATCAGGTCCTGTCTTACAAGCTAGACCGCTTTGCCGTACTGCAACAGGCCGCCCGCGACAACCCAGAATCCTTCTCTGGTCCGTGGGCCGCGATGGGCTTCTCGTACTACACCCGCCCTCGCAACGGCGAGTTCGGCGATGTAGAAGAACGCAGTCCCATCGGCATTCTCAGTGGCGATCCCGAGCTAGCTGCATCAGTTGCTGCAGGCGACTGGCGGGATGAAAAATGGGCTGGAGCTAATAGCGTCTTGGCTCCCATGCTTGTCAACAAAACCAGTTTGCTGAGGACGTTTAGTCGAATCGTGCCGATCGCGGTGGAGTTGAGCTCTCTTAGTCTGTTCCTAGAGTATTACCGCAAAATCACTTGGCGTAGGATTTGCCTTGCTGCGCTGTATCGGAAATGCGGAGGCTCGATCCAGGTCGGATTTGGCCTGGTCTCTGATCCTATTGTCAGCCAAATGTACAGTGGGGAAGGTGGGCTGCTGTCCTTGATAGCCAGTCCAGTTATCAAGCTATTCCGTCGGCGTTTCGCACCAGCGGAAATGAACCTAGTTGCTTCCGAGCGAATCCGCGAAACATCCATCGTCTGCAACCTACTAGAGGTATCTTCAGACTGCTCACTTCCAGGTGAAACTGTCACCTTGCTTGCACAAATGGTTCTTGCTGGTAGCGCTGGGCCCGATTTACCCAAGCTAACGCTTTCGGATGCAGCTTATGCTGCGGATAAGCTGTGGTTTGGTCAATTCCAAGGGGCCTTACGGTTGGTTGCTGCCACCAGCCAGGACTGGACCTTAATTGTCGATGGAGTCCGCTTCGACACGTGTCCAGATGAAGAAACCGGCCAAATGAGGGTAGTCGCGACACGCGATCTATGCGCCCCCCCCACGGCAGATATTCTCCCCATACTGAAACAGCCTCTACAGTTTGCCCAGGTATCTACGGAAGCACTTTGGCGAGTCAACCAGGTCGCCCCTCGCGAAGGTGTCACGCGGCGCATTCAGGCGTTGCTCGATTGGTTGGTGTTTATCATCCCAGGCGATACCAGTGATGAAACGCTGGCCTGGGTCCGCTTGAGTTGCCTATATCTCGCCCGTGCTGCCGGTACCCTGACTAACGCGGCCAGAAGAGTGCCGTACTTAACGTATGGCGCCTATCGCGAGTTGATGGACTCGGTGATTGAAGTCACAGATGACATCACCCGTACTTCGCAGGATTACCAGAACCGGATCCGTGAGCGGCAGCAGGCAGAACGGCTGATTAAAGCGGCCGAGACGCTGAATCAAAACATCATTGCCAGCGGTGCTATGTTGACCGACTACATCTCAGCCAGCGCACAGCAGCAAACCGAACTGGCTAGGCTGCATGCCAGCATTGTCGAAGTTGACGACACCGCCATCGCTAAGACCGCCGCCTCCCTGCAGGAGCTGGATCGGCTATTTGCAGAGCAGCAAATGGAGGTAGACAAGGCCGTCGAGCATTACCAGACCGCTGTGGCGAACTGGGAGACGATGGAAATCATCAAGTTCTCGATCAACTTGTGCCTTCAGGTATTCAAGGTCGGTTTCGCCATCAGTACGCCGATTGCTCCGGCGAAAGAGGGTGTGACTGGCTTGGGGGAAACCGCCAAGAAGATTCAGAAGTTGGTCGGAATCATCGCGGGCATCAACAAGGTCATGAAGCTGATTGAGGGCGGGGTTGATAACATCAAAGCGGCTCAAAGCATGCTGGAGGATATCGAGTCAGGCACAGACAACTTGATAAGCGCGCTAGAGTGGAACGAATTTCGCGCCAATATGAAGCTAGCCTTGTCCACTGGACCATCCTTGCCGGAAAAGAATGCTCTGGAAGTGGCATTCGACATCCTGGTTCAGCGGGCCCAAGCCCAGCTAAACGCCCAAGCCAATGCAAAGAAGCTGATTGGCGATCGTCTACTGAACTTACAACGTCAACGGATCAACCAGAGTCAGGCTGATAGGTTGGCTTCGATCGCATCCAAGCTGTCACAGCAACAGATCGATGATGCTTCTCTTTGCAACATAGACCTTGTCAGTTTAAGCGGTGAATTAGAGGCACAGAAGCTGCAGATGACCCTGACGCTAGCACAGACCTTATTGGTGCAAGATCAGGCACTGCAATTTGAGTATCTGCAAGAACCACTGGATTTACCCGCCCTAGACCTGCAGGCGTTGAAGATGGCTTTGGTACGTCAGAACGTATCTACCATCAAGGCGCTCGAATTGTTGTCGCCAGTACCTCAACAATTATCCGAACCGATTGAGTACATGATTGAAGGTGTACCTGTTTCGACTCTGATCAATGGCTCGAGTTTTCGCTTCGCCATTCCGCTATCGGCTCGAGAGTTTTTGCCATTCACCATGGTGCGGGTTAAGGATGTGACGCTGCGCATCGATGGGGTTGCCGGTAGCGATGGTGGTAAGACCGTCAGTCGATTGCTGTATCTGGGAAATCCATTCGAGGACAGAGCCCAAAATCGAGATCCTCTCTGCTTCTCGTCGGTGTCGCGCAAGTTGGAGTTTCTGACTGACTTGAAGTCTGGTGACGTGGTCTTTGGTGGGGCTGGGGCGGCAATAGACAACATCAGCCACATCACACCCTTCTCCGACTGGGAGGTCTCGTTTCCCAAGGTCGCATCAAACAAAGGGCTGACATTCGAAGGCGCCACGGTTGATTTGTACTTGTCGTTCAATCTTATAACTCAGTTGAACGATGCTCCTCTGTTTTTGCAACGCAAGGCCTTGCCGAAAATGGCCATGCAGCGCTCGCTAGACGCCAATGGGGCGCAAGCGCCTGTTGTCAGCCGGAATGACACGCTAGCCGCAATGAAGGGCCGTTCAGTGACAAAGGGTTGGGATGTAGTGTTGAACCTGACTGAGGCGAAGATAAACGCCTTGTTCGAAGAGCAATATAATGATCGTAAGAACAATCCGCAATTTGTCAGAGAAATACCGAAAACGGAGAATGTTTATACGGATGAAGACACCGGCACCACGACGCGGACTGTCTACTCGATGCAGTTGGGTGCGCCTCGCATCGAGTTCATGAACAACAATTCACAATACGCCAAGGTTTTCATGGAGGTGACCGGTGGTAGTTATGAATTTGGTGTGCTAAACGATGGTACTTATATTCCTATCTCAGCCATTAAAGATAGCGATATGAAGGGAAAGACTCTCACCGCTTACGCGGAACTGGGTAAGATAGAGGGGAGTGTTGATAATAGTCGGAATCAGGTTGTGGTCAACCTGTCTAAGGGCACATTTTCAACCAATCTATTCAAAATTACCACCACGAACCCAATGTTCAACGGCTTCATTGCAGAGTACTTTGCCGAGCTTGATACTAACTATGAGCTCGGTGCCCTTAGCATGGATAAATACTCCGTGATAGATGCGCTGAAACCGAGAAAATTTCAGTTTAACGTCCTCCGCACGAATGCTGAAAAAGACTTACTACAGCTGTTTATCACCACAGATGGTACGCAGAAGTCAACGTTGAGCTTAGATGTCGAAGAGCCTGTCCCAGACGGGGATGATTGCAGTATGATCGTGAGTTCACGCATCATTTTTGATAAAGTGCTACCGGCCAGTCTGAGGGATGGTGGTAGTTACCTGACGTTGGAAGGTGTGGATCCTGGCAATAACCATACTACTTGGTCAGGTCGTTTCACTAGTGGCACTTTGCAAGCGACTTTCACTTCTAGTAATCCCAATATTCGTATCAGCAGCAGCTCCAACTTGGTGCCGGTGGACTTCACTGGGATGATTATTGGCTGCGATGATGGTGCCAACCTTAAGATCAATTATGCCAAGACCGAGAGCCGGTCGTTCCAATACTATAAGGAACACTGTTCTCCCACACCCGGCGATCCCTTGAATCCCTCCTGCATCCATAGTTGGGACAATCACCAGTTGGACGTCACAGTCAGTTTGTCCTCCGACCTGCCAATCAGCTTTGGTGGAAGTGGCCAGAATCAGCAGATTGATATCAACGCTTCTAGTGCTATTGTCAAGGTTGGTGGCAACCTCTCGCCGGCCGGCTCGTGTGAAACAAACGACAGAGAATTGCAAAGCAACTTTCTGGATCAACTGAGCAACCAGCTCCCACCTTACATCCGTAGCAACCTAGGCGTGAACTTCCAGGGGATTTCGCTGTTCGCACTAAAAAATCTGCTTTTCCCAGCGAACAATATCATTACCTTCAATGGCGCTTATACACCAGGTGACATGATCGTGTTTGGTACCATAGCAAGCAAATTGAATTGAAAGCCTGCTCTCATGTGAAGCAGCCCGCCAAAAGGCGGGCTGCTTTTCTTTGGGTTACTGGTCCATCGCTACCTGCATAGCGGGCCAAATCCACTGGTGTCGATGACCTCCTCCCGCGGATTCGATCAGCGGCGCGATCACTTGGAAACGGCGCTGGTTCTCAGGGGTGTTGGCCTCCGCCTGATACTTGATCTCTACAACTGCGCGTCGACCGTCGCGTAGGTGCAACAAAAAATCTGGCGTATAGCTATGGGCCTCACCGTCGAGCTCGTAGTCCAGAGCGAACGGCTCCGGGATGATGAGCATGACCTCGGGTGCTAAGTTGTAAAGCCGGATCGCGTTGTGGGCTAGCCCGGATTCATAGGGTATGCAGCCGTCAATCCCTTTGTTTGACGGGCATATACCGCGATAGGAGCCATTGCCGTATTAATACCGTCTGGTCTTTATCGCACGGGCAATAGGGCACTTCTCTACATTTAGGGGGTGTCCTTTTTTGCTATGTAGCCATAGGTGTTCCTTTCACGTTTTCTCGTGATGTTCTCGTTGCATTTCCTCTAAATTCTAGCTGCCGATCGCTTGATGCGACAGCAATTTCTCTTCGTAACATACTGTTTTTCCGTGGAAACTATATTCTACGAAAAATTATGACCGTGGAATTTTGCGAATGAGTGATAAAGATCCCTCCGAGGATGACCTTAAGCCAATTTTTGTCGTGGATGCTTCTCTGGATCCCGGGATTTTTATCCGAAGGAGATTCAGGATTTGCGAAGGGATAACAGGGAATTTTCAATGAGTTACTGAGGTGTAAGTCGGAGATTGGATATCGGGGGATTTGGCAGGCTTTGCTTTTTATTCTGCTGTTGGATTGAAATGAAAAACACAGAACAGATGAAATCTATTCTGTGTTGTATTTTTGATACTGCATGCGCAATGGCTTGCTATTGTAATTTTGGTTTGGGACCAATCTGCATTGGTTGCAATGTATTTTCGCTGAGATCTCAACAATACTCAGTCCCTACAACTACTGTAGGGAAGCAAAGTTAGTGAAAAAAGCCTTCCTTGCCGGGTAAGGCTTTTTGCACTTTCTTGTCAGCGTAGCAAGACCGATCAGATGCAGAGTTCCTGAAAAAAACCAACTTTTCTGCTTAGTTGTTGAAAAAATCTGTTGGTCAAGGTGTCCCGAATCCTGAAGTGGGGGAAATGGGTGCTTTGAACAGGGTTTTTTCGTCGAAAGCACCCTTCATCTGATGGTGCGCGTCATGCTGTCGCGAGGTTTTCTGAAACGGTTGGGTTGTTTGGGGGCTATATAAGATTAGGGCTAAGCTAATCTATTCGAAAAGCTTCTTGCAGGCGGCATCTAAAGCGTCACCATCAAGTCCGCCCAGTGTAGTTCTATTTACTAATTTTCTTGTCTTTAAATTATACACTCCAGGGTACGAGTCGCCGGTGCAGTCGGGATCGCCATTGACGGAAACATATTGTCCGTCTTTTGAGATGATTCCATTGCCAGTTAGGCTGAATACATTCTCTAGTTGTTTTTTTGCAGGCGTTTTTTTATCAAAAAAACCTTTGGCCTGTATCACGTCTTTTTTTGTTTTTATATCATATAGTTCTGCCAAGTACCCATCGGGGGTGGCTGAATAGATGTCTGCGCTGAGCACTAGTCCTTTGCTTTTGTTTATATCAAATAGAAAGCTCTTTATCGATTGGGCTTTGATTTTGTTGGTGCAGGAGGTAAGTTCATTTTTATCTATATAGTCATGCTCGGATAGTATTACATACTCGCCATCATTGCTTAATCTTGGTGGGAGTCTGGGGTCGGATCCCATTGAGGCCGTTAAGTTTGTGATGGTACATTTCTTGCCAGCTCCCGTCACCATAACAGTATTGCTCGAGGCCGCAGTGAAAGTATACCCGCTACTTATCGGTAACTGATAACTGTTGTCTGCATAGGCTATTCCGGAAGCAATAAATGCTATGCAAGCAAGGCTATTCAAGGAGTATTTTTTCAATACGTGCTGTATGTGCTTTTCTATCGGGAAGTCCAATTTCGCCTCCATTAATTGCTAAAGTGATCAGTCGCACTGCATCAGGGCCGCGTTGCCCCATAATTTTTAAAGATTTTGGCCGCTCAAATGCAAGGTAAAAACCTCCTGCATAGATGCAGTTGTAATCATCTATAGATATTCTCTGTGGGTCATCTATTGGCGCAGGACGCTTTTTCATGGCTTTGGCATCTTTGCTTTTGTAAGCGTGATCATTCCACCAGCCATCATCAAATTGACTTTTTTTCAGGTATCCGCGATACACCCAGTAGGCTGCATAGTTAGAACGACCCGTTAGCTGTTTAAATCCTCTGCCTCTGAATTTTTGTGCATCTACATCGCCACAGTTTCCATTAAGCCAACTGTAGGATCCTGTAATTCTAATCCCCTTGCTATTATATTTTTCTTTGGAATAGTATAAATCTTGTTCGCTAGGGGTAGCACCATACCAGTGACCAAGAACTTTCTCTGAAACTAGAGATTTAGGTTCTATTCCTAGGCCCTTTTTGTTAACGTAGTCCTGTTTTTGACTTTGCTCAACCATCTTGGTCAATAGTCCAGATTCTACTGCACCCTGCCCATAAAAATGGCTAAGTTTAACAGGTGTGTTGTATAGGTATTTTCTGGCAACCTTATTGAGGTGAAGTCTGTATTGCTCGCGCAATTGCTCAGGAGTTTGACCAGACATCTTTGGAATCAACTTGTCTGGATATACTTTGGCGAGCTCAGCCTTGCTTAGCCAGCCATTTTTCCTGAATTGCAAGATAAACATCCTTGGGCAAAGATGCCAATGGCTGCTATCTATACCTATAGACGCCTCATCCCAGAAGCAAAGGGCTTCAACGTACGCTTTGAACTCAGCATACTTTTCTTCCGTCATGGGCTCATCAAGGATGTCACTTTTCTGCTTCAGCCAGCCATAACGCGTGTCCAGTTGCGCTTTTTCCCATTCTGTTGGGAACTTGCATATGGTACGAGAGAGTTTGGATTGAATTTTTTCATCGGCAATAGCAGAAGCAAGAGCGTCCTTATTTAGTTTCTTCCCTGTATTTCCTACAATCCACTTCTCTAGCGTTGGGGAGGGCACTCTTTGCTATCTCGTGTATTTGGCCAGTGCCTCCATCTTGATGGTCTAGTCCACGCTTCAATTGGTTTTCCATCTTCCAAGCTAGACCATTCCTGTCATATTTTCTACATCCTAAGGTTTGTCGCGATTGTTGGCAAATATGAGTGCTTTCCCTATATTTTTTCCGCCCTATCTCGGCGGAAAGTGCAATTCTAGTACATGTTTTTTATACTGGAATTGCAGGTGGAAATTTTAAAATGCCAATTGAATTAAATAAATTCAAGTGAATCAATGTGTTTTTCGATTTGTTGTTTTTTTGCAATTGATGTTTTGTGAGGGAAAATAAATGGCGTGGCCATTATGGAAATTGTGATGAGCTGAAGATTGAATAGGGTGTGGTAAAGCAGATGAGTGAATGGAAAACAGAGGTACTTTGTGTACCCATTTGTTGAGTTGAAATAACAAAGGGCATAGCATGTAATTGCTACGCCCCATTTTGGTGCAATTTCAACTGTGTGCAAAGAGTGTGCAGTAACTTTGAAAACCTACAACTACAACAGGTGTTATTTCGCTTTGAAATCCAGGCACACCGAGTTGATGCAATATCTTTCCCCGCTTGGCTCCGGGCCATCTTCAAAAACATGGCCCAGGTGGGCATCGCATTGAGAGCAGCGCACTTCCACGCGCACCATGCCGTGGCTGGTGTCGGTGATGCGCTGGATGTTGGCTCCGGCGGCCTCTGCCCAGAAGCTGGGCCAGCCGCAGCCGGCGTCGAATTTGGTGTCGCTGTGGAACAGCAACGCGCCGCAGCAGACGCAGAAGTAGTCGCCCTGCTTGTGGTGAAAGTAGTGTTCGCCGCTGAACGGACGCTCGGTGCCGGATTGTCGGGCCACGCGGTATTGCTCCGGCGTCAGTTGGGCGCGCCATTCGGCGTCGGTTTTCTCTATGGTCATGGCGGGTGTCCTTGTGTCGTCCCGCCCGGCGGGCCGGGCGCTTGATGGTGGGTCGCCGCGCGGGCGGCTTTCTTACCGGAGGCTAACAAAAATCCTGCCGCGGCGGCGGATTCACTGGATTTCATCCAGCGCGCCGGAGAGGTGCGATTCATCGGCCCAGCGCCGCAGCGTCCAGCTTCCATCCTGATAATCCAGCCAGTTCAGCGCGGCGTTGGGAATGGGGAAGTCGCGCTTGTCTTCCAGCGGCTTGGCGGTGGCGGCGCGGTACATGATGTCCAGCACTCCGCCGTGGGTGACGATCAGCACGTCTTCGCCGGGATGCAGCGCGGCGATGCTGGCCATGCCATCCAGGACGCGGGCGCGGAAGCGGCGCAGGCTTTCGCCTCCCTCCAAGTCATAGTCGGGGTCGCGCGTTTGCTGGCGTTGGTAAATGTCCGGAATGCGTTGCGCCGCCTCGGCATAGGTGAGGCCCTGCAGCGCTCCCATATGGCGCTCGCGCAGCTGCGGCGTGTCGAGGGCTGCCAGTCGCAGCTTGTCTGCCAGGGGCGCGGCGGTCTGGCGGGTGCGGGTGAGGTCGCTGACGTAGAGCGCGTCGAAACGGTGCTGGCCGGGCGAGAAGGCGCGGGCCAGCTGGATCGCCTGTTCCAGGCCGGTGTCGTTGAGGGGGATGTCGGTGTGGCCTTGCAGCCGGTATTCGCGGTTCCAGTCGGTTTCGCCGTGGCGAACCAGGCAGAAGCGGGTCACGGGCTGAGTCATTGTCGCCTTTCTCTGAGCATTACAGGATGCCGACGCCGGACAGCTCGCGCGCCAGGTTGGCGGCGTAGTTGTCGGTCATGGCGCCGACGAAGTCCAGCACCTTCATATAGGCCTGATACAGGCTGTCGCCAGTTTGAATATGGCCGTCCAACAGGCCCATCGCCAGGTGTTCGCGCGGGGTCAGATCCTTGCTGTCCTTGGTGATGAAGGCGTGCACCGCCGGCACCAGCACATTGAGGATGGTGGCGATGCAGGGGTAGGAGGCCAGTTCGGTCACCAGCTTGGTGCGGTGGCGGTATACCTTGTGGCTGGCCAGGTCTTTGGCTTGCAGCAGCGCGTCCTGCACCGCCGGCTCGCAAAGGTTGATCAGATCCTTGGCCGGAAACTCGCCGCGCAGCAGCGAGGAGTGGTGCATCATGAATTTTTCCGCGACCTCGGTCACGCAGCGGCCGATGGCCACGCCGCGCAGCGTGCCACATTTCTGGCGGACGTCGTGCACGCCCCAGACGCGCTCGTGTTCGGCAAAGCCGGAGAACAGCGTTTCGAACTCCTTGAAGTCAAGGATGCCGATTTCCACCGCGTCTTCCAGGTCGAGTATCGCGTAGCAGATGTCGTCGGCAGCTTCCATCAGGTAGGACAGCGGGTGGCGGCTCCATTGCAGCGGGCTGTGCCTGAGCAGGCCCAACTCTTCCGCCACGCGTTCGAAATAGGGCAGCTCGGTGCGGTAGAGGTTGAACTTGTCGCGCTCGCGGGCGAGCGGCGCGTCGGAGGTCCATGGATATTTGATCAGCGTGCCCAGCGCGGCGGAGGTGAGGCGCATGCCGCCCTCGCCGCTGTACATTTCCAGCGAGGCCAGCATGCGCAGGCCATGGGCATTGCCTTCATAGGTTTGCACATCGCGGATTTCCGCCGCCGACAGGCCGTTTAGCCAATGCGCGTTGCTGTCGTCGCGGAACCAGTCGCGCAGCGCGTACTCGCCGGTATGGCCGAACGGCGGGTTGCCGATGTCGTGCGCGAGGCAGGCCACCTGCACCACGGCGCCGATGTCGTGCGGGGTATAGCCGGGCGGCAGCAGGCCGTCGTGCTCCAGCATCACGCCGACGCGATTGCCCAGGCTGCGGCCGACGCTGGCCACTTCCACGCTGTGGGTGAGGCGGTTGTGGGTGTGGTCGTGCCGCGCCAGCGGGTGCACCTGGGTTTTGCGGCCCAGGCGGCGGAAGGCGCTGGAAAACACCACGCGGTCGTGGTCGATGTGGAAATCGGTGCGCAGCCCGGAGCCGCCTTCCTGTGTGGCCGGAGTGCGGGTTTCTTTCACTTCGCCCTGGATGATCTTGAAGCGGCGGGTGGAGAGCAGTCGCTCCCAGTTCATGCTTGGATTCATGGCGTGGCCCAGGTTGGATTCCCTATCGATGATATGGGCGAAGGCCGCAAAACAAAAGAGCCGGCATGAAGCCGGCCCGGTTTGGATTTAGTGCCGGCCGGTCTGGTGGCCGATCACGCCGCCGACAGCGGCGCCGCCTATGGTGCCGATGGCGTCGCCGCCGGTCAGCACCGATCCCAGCACCGCGCCGGCGGCTGCGCCGATGGCGGTGTTTTGCTGGCGATGGGACATATTGGCGCAGCCGGACAACAGGCTGATGGCGATGAGCGCGGCGGCGGGCAGCCTGATACGGGGTTGGGCTATGGTCGTGTTCATATTGTCCTACCATTAAACGAGTGGCTTACACTGGCTTTGGCTGCGCGTAGGGGCAGTGGTTCCGGTGTTTGTGTTACTGATTGTTATGCCGGGATAGGCATCGGCCCGTACGATTGGCGGGGTGGCGCCGCGGCCTCTTGGGAATTTTCCGGCTGGGGCGGGGCGGAGGGCGATGCCGCCTTTACCGTTATTATTTTATTTAGTACAGTTCAGCGCTTTTCCACGTGTTTGGCGCTTGCCCCGACGCTGGGCGCGCGTCGGTTGCGGAGCCTTGCGCGCGGAGCCGCGCCGCTGCTCAGGGCCGTCATGCATTTCACTATTTTCGATACCCCGGTGATCCGGGAACTGTTCCGCTGGCTGTCCCTGCTGCTGTTGAAGCTGAGCGGCTGGAAGCTCAAAGGCGAATTTCCCGCCTTGGACAAATACGTGCTGATAGGCGCCCCGCATACCAGCAACTGGGATTTCCCCATCACGCTGGGCCTGTGTTTCGCCGCCCGCGCCAAGATCTACTGGATGGGCAAGCACACGCTGTTCAAGGGGCCGATGGGGCCGGTGATGCGCTGGCTGGGCGGCATTCCGGTGATGCGCCACCAGAACAACTCCTTGGTGCAGCAGATGGTGGATGTCTACGGGCGCAGCAGCAGGCTGGTGGTGGCCATTCCGCCCGAGGGCACGCGCAAGGCGGTCAAGGAGTGGAAAACCGGCTTCTACCATATCGCCCACGGCGCAGGGGTGCCGATCGCGCTGGCTTATCTGGACTACAGCCGCAAGGAAGGCGGCTTTGGCCCGATGTTCACGCCCAGCGGCGATATCGAGCGCGACATGCCGCTCATTCGCGCTTTTTATGCCGATAAGGTAGGGCGCTATCCGGGCTGAGGATCGGTTTGGCGGCCATGGCGGCGCAGTCTGTAGACTGCGCCGTTTTTCATGGCGCGCGGATTTCAGTCGGCTTTGTGCTCGAACAGCGTCTTCCAGCCGGCCGCGCCCAGCTGGCGCATGGTTTCGATATTGCGCTCGTAGATGGCTTCGGCTTCCGGAAAGGCGGCCACCGCGCGGTCTATGCTTTCTTCGCGTATCAGGTGCAGGGTGGGGTAGGGCGAACGATTGGTGTAGTTTTCCACGTCGTTTATGCCAGTGCCCTCAAACTGGAATTTGGGGTGGAAGCTGGCGACTTGCAGCACGCCGTCCAGTTCCAGCTCTTCGACGATGGCGTCGGCGATGTCCTGGAAGTCGTTGAAGTCGAGGAAGCGTTGCAGCACCTTGGGATGAACCAGCAGCGTGGTGTCGATTTCCTCCGGGTCGGCCTGAGCCAGCAGCTGCAGCTCGTCGGCCAGCTCTTCGGCCAATTGCTGGGGCGTGCTCGCCTCGCTCACCCGGATGCGCACCTGGTTCTTCACGTACACGGCTTTGGCGAAGGGGCAGAGATTGAGGCCGATGACGGCTTTCTCCAGCCAGGTCTTGGTGGCGGCGATCACGGTTTCATGGTCTGGCATGGTTGGCTCCGGTTGGGGTGGCGCGGCCCGGCGGCGGGCTGGAATGCAAAAAACCCGGACATGTCCGGGTTTTCATCAAGCTGATGATCTCTCGGGGAGATTACATCGGCTGGATGTTGGAGGCTTGCTTGCCCTTCGGGCCGTCGACGATGTCGAAGCTTACGCGCTGGTTTTCAGCCAGGGTGCGGAAGCCTTTGGCATTGATCTGGGAGAAGTGAGCGAACACGTCGTCGCCGCCTTCGTCCGGGGTGATGAAGCCAAAACCTTTGGAGTCGTTAAACCACTTAACGGTACCGGTTGCCATTTTGTTAAATCCTCAAAACGAGCGTTGAATAAAAGGCACGAAGATCAAGGGAAATGGCGACTGAGGTACGGCCTATGCCACTACGACAACTACACATCCACAACTTGAGCATCCTGCGGGAGGCATAGTGCCTCTAGTTGCCGCCCATGGCAAGCGTTTTCTTCAGGAATCGCCTGTTTTTACGAATCTTTAATATGTCTGCCCAGGACATTTACATTTTCTTGCGGCTGGCCGCGCGACGGCGGTTTGTCCTGCGACAGTTTCTGCGTTGCATATACTGAATCATCCACGATCCGGCGGAGAATCTCCTCATGGCCAAGCAGCAGCTGATGCCTGAAATTGTCGATCCGATTGCGTTCCAGGAGTTTCACGACGCCATGCTGGATTACGCGCCGCAGCTTGAGCTGCTGGTGTGCCAGCTGGGCGACGGCTCGGACAATGCCGAAAAGATAGCCCAGCTGTTCCGCATCCTGCACAGCGTCAAGGGCGACGCCAGTCTGTGCCAGGTGCATTTCGTCGAGCCTTACGCCCATGCGCTGGAAACCCTGCTGGACCGCGTCCGGCAGCGCGAGCTGCCATATCTCGAAGTGATAGGCGACGTGCTGCTGCTGGTGATGGACAGGCTGGTGCTGATGGTGGAGGCGGTGTTCAACGGCGAGGCGCTGGACGATTTGCAGCTGCCGACCGTGCTGTCCGCGCTGGAGAAGCTGCCCAAGCTGTCCGCCGACGAAGTGCCGCAGGCCTGCGCCAAGCTGGTGTCCAGCATGATGGGCAAGGTGGCGGCCGCTTCGGCGGCCGACTCAGGGTTGACGAGCGGCACGGGTAGCCGCTCGGAGCGCCGCTTCGCCGACCTGCAGTTTTTCCGCTCGCTCGCCTTGCAGCTGGAACAGCGTCTGCCGCCCTTTTTCGGCCGCACCGAGCGCAATCTGGCGTTGGCGCTGGATACCAATCAGCTGATGGCGCAGCCATTGAACGTGGAGCAATTGGCGGCGGCGGTGTACATGCACGATATCGGCATGATGCTGCTGCCGGAGGCGCTGTGGCTGAAGGTGGGGCGGATGAGCGAGGAGGAGCGGCGGCAGATGAGCGCGCATCCCGGCTGGGCGGCCGGGCTGCTGGAGCGGATGCCGGGCTGGGAGGAGGCTGCCAAGATGGTCAGGCAGCATCATGAGATGCCCGACGGCCACGGCTATCCGGATGGCCTGGCGGGCGGAGACATCTGCGACGGCGCCAGCCTGCTGGCGCTGGTGGACGCGTTCGAATCCGTGATGCTCAAGCATGCGCAGCAGGGCCAGCGCCGCTCCATGCTGCGCGCGGTGGTGGAGCTGAACGCGTCGGAGCGCCAGTTCGACCCGGAACTGCTGCAGCTGTTCAACCGGGTGATCCGCGCCAGGCTGGAGGCGAGGGCGTCGGTGGGCGGGCGCTGAGCTGATGGCCCCAGCGCCCGGACGGCCAGGCTCAGCGCGCGCCGTGGCGGGCGAACCAATCCAGCATCTTGTGCCAGGCGTCTTCGGCGGCCGCGCGGTTGTAGCCGGGGCGGTAGTCGGCGTTGAAGCCATGGCCAGCGTCCGGGTACACCACGATATCGTCGTCCTGGCCAGCCTGTTTCAGCGCGGCGCGCATCTTTTCCACCGACGCGAGCGGAATGCTCTGATCCTGGCCGCCGTACAGGCCCAGCACCGGAACCTTCAGCGCCGCGGCCATATCCAGCGGATAGCGCGGCATATTGGCGGTGGCCGGCCCTTCCAGCTTGCCGTACCAGGCCGCGGCGGCTTTCAGCTCGGCATTGCGGGCGGCGTACAGCCAGGTTTGGCGGCCGCCCCAGCAAAAGCCGGTCGCCGCGGCGCGCTTCAGGTCGGCGCCGTTGGCGCCGGCCCAGCGCCAGGTGGCGTCCAGGTCGCTCTGCACCTCGCTGTCGGGGACTTTGGCGACGATCTCGCGCAGCAGGGTGTCGGTGTCCGGGGCCAGCGCCGGGTTGCCGTGGCGGAAGTACAGTTCGGGCGCCACTGCGAAATAGCCCAGCTTGGCCAGCCGGCGGCACAGGTCGCGGATGTGCTCGTGCACGCCGAAGATCTCCTGGATCACGATCACCAGCGGCAGCGGGCCGGCGGCGTGCGCGGGTTTGGCGTAATAGCCGGCCATCACACCGTTGCCGGTATCGATGGCCGGCGCGCCGGTCTGCAGCGCCTGGCTGTCCGTCAGGATGGCGCTGGCGGCGATGGGCTGCGCCGCCAGCGCGAAGCCCAGGCTGCCGGCGCCGGCGAGAAAGCTGCGGCGTGGGAGGATGTCGTCCTGCTGGCTCATGTCGTGCTCTCCTTGTGGCGGCGCAGCGAGGGAGCGGCGCGCGCGAAACTTGAATAAAATACTATTGGCTGCGATAAGCAATTTTGAAAGCTCCGCCGGCATGCCGCTGGCGCAACCTCAGCAAGTGGAATATGACGGATTCGTCTCCAAAGGTAAAACTCCCGCGCAATTTTTTGCGCGCGGGACAGCAGACGCCGGTGGACGTGTATGCCAAGAACGGCGTGCTGTTGCTGAAGCGGGGCCATTACGTGCTGACCGAAGAGCAGCGCGACCGCCTGGCCAGGCTGGGCCATGGCGAAAGCGATGAAGTCGAGGCCAGGCTGGAGCGCGAGCGGCTGGAACGCGCCGCGATGCGGGAGAAGGAGGCGGAGCAGCAGCGCAACAGCTCCAATCCGCTGCAGGAAATGGCGTTTCTGCTGCGCCGCGCCGAAGGCGTGCTGCTGCATGGCCTGGCGGTGCGCGACCTGGCCGGCAGTCTGCTGGACATGGCGGACGGCCTGCTCAACATCAGCCGCCGCCATCCCGACGGCGTTCTCGCCAGCGTGTTCCTGCTGCCCTACCAGGACATAGGCAGCGCCCAGAGCGCCCACGTGGCGGCGATATTGGCGGTGCTGGGGCGGCGGCTGGGTTTGTCCGACGCGGAGCTGAGGCCGATGCTGGGCGCGGCGCTGAGCATGAACATCGCCATCACCGGCCTGCTCAACCAGCTGGCCAGGCAGGCGGAGCCGATGAACGCCGACCAGCAGGGGCTGATGTTCGCCCATCCGGCGCTGGGGTCGGCGATGCTGCGCGAGGCCGGGGTGGTGGACGAGTGCTGGCACCAGCTGGTGCAGCAGCATCATGAGCAGCTGGACGGCGATGGCTACCCGCTGGGCCTGGCCGGCGACGAGGTGGCGCCGGACGCGCTGCTGCTGCAGATGGTGGACCTGGTGTGCGGCTGCGTGCACCAGCCGCAACCGCAGCTGCCGGCGCTGGTGCTGGGCAGCCTGTTCCGCGGCGAACTGGGGCGGTTTCCGCCGCAGCATGTGTCGCTGCTGGTGAAGGAGCTGGGCATCTATCCGCCCGGAAGCTTCGTGTTGCTGGCCAGCAATGAGGTGGCGGTGGTCACCCACCGCGGCGACAAGGCCAATACGCCCAGGGTGGCGGCGCTGCGCAAGTTGGACGGGCCGCCTTACGCCGATCCCTTGCTGCGCGACAGCCGCCAGCCGGCCTACCAGGTGCTGGAGCCGGTCGCGGCGACGGCGGCGGCCACCAAGCCGGCCTACCTCTACAAGCTGTGGTACAAGCCCTGAGCGGCTATGGCCGCGGGCCGGCCAGCCGCAGCGGCCGCACCGCCACCCGGCTTAGATCCGGTATCTTCCAGACCCGGCGCATGTGGCCGAAGTCGCGTTTTCGCTCATCGCCCAGCTTCACTTCCGGCAGGAAGGACATTTCCAGCTGCACCTGGCCCAGGTAAACGGTTTCGCCCGCGTCCAGATGGAAGGGCGCGTCCAGCCGGAACTGTTTCATTTTCAGGTCGGAGCCGAAGACGCCGTCTTCGGACCAGTGCCCCCATACGCCGGCCAGCCGGTAGTCGCCGGGCGGCAGGTCCAGCAGCACCAGCTTGCCTTCCACCGGCGACATGCCTTCCTCGCCGAACACCGTGTCGGTCAGCAGGCTGGCGGCGTCCTCGGCCGCCACCCGCCCTTGCGCGTCGCGGACGCTCATGCCCACGGTGGCGAGGTCGGGGTTGAAGGCCTTGCCGGTGAGGGACAGGATGGCGTAGGCGCGGCCGGGCGGCGGCGTCAGCGAGCCGCGGAGGCGGTCGGCCATCGACGCGCAGCCGGACAGCAGCGCGAACGCGAGGCACAGCAAGGCGGAGCGTAGCATGGGGCGTCCCTTCGGCGGACTAAGCGGCCGCGGCGTCGAAAATCATGCAAGTGGTGGTGGCGTGGGCGTACAGCCGGCCGGCCGCGTCCAGCAGCTTGCCTTCGGCGGTGGCCATGCGGGCGCCGGCGTGGATGACCTGGCCGCGGCAAACCAGCCTGCCGTGGCGCGGCTGCACCGCGCGCACGAAATTCACTTTCAATTCCAGCGTAGTGTAAGCCCTGCCGCTCGGCAGCGTGGAGTGGACGCTGCAGGCCATCGCGGAATCCAGCAGCGTGCTGATCACGCCGCCATGGACGCTGCCTATCGGATTGAAGTGCGATTCGTGCGGGCGGAAGGCGAATTCGACCTCGCCTTCGGCGGCGCGGACGAATTCGAAGCCGAGCAGTTGCATGATGGGCGGCGGCGGGATGCGGCCTTGCTCCATTTCCCGCAGGTATTCCAGGCCGCTGAGGGTGCGGGCGGCGCGGGCGCCTATCATCGGGTCGTCCCACTGGACGATGAGGCTGCGTTCTATGGTGCTGGGGTCTGGCATGGGCGCTCTCCTGGGCGGCAAGGCTTCAAACTTGCCACCGCGGGAGCGCAATCGTCAATGATTATGACGTTTGGGCGGCGCGCATCGCCAGGTGGGGCTCGACGAAGGCCAGCAGCCGTTGCGGCAGCCAGTCTATCCGGCCGGGGAAGGGGCCGGTGGCGAAGCCGACGTGGCCGCCGTCGTCGGGGAAGTCCAGCGTCACCGCCGGCGATACCTGGCTGGCGTCCGGCAGCGCGCTGGCCGGCAGGAAGGGGTCGTTGCGGGCGTTCAGCACCAGCGTCGGGCGGAGGATCTGGCCGAGCCGGGGCTTGCTGCTGGCCTGGCGCCAGTAGTTGAGCGCGGTGCCGAAGCCGTGCAGCGGCGCGGTGACCAGATCGTCGAATTCGATGAAGGTGCGGGCGCGGCTCAGCTTGCCGGCATCGAACAGGCCGGGATGGCGCTGCAGCGATTCCAGCGCCTTGGGCTTGAGCGTGTCCATGAACATGCGGGTGTACAGCAGCTTGCCCAAGCCGCGGTCCAACCGGGTGCTGGCGGCCACCAGGTCCAGCGGCGCGGAGACGGCGGCGGCGGCGCAGGGCAGCGCGGCTTCGCCTTCCTCGGCCAGGTAGTTGAGCAGCATGCTGCCGCCCAGAGACACGCCGACGGCGGCGATGGCGGCGAAGCGCGCCGACAGGCGCTGCAGTATCCAGCGCACTTCGGCGGCGTCGCCGGCGTGGTAGGCGCGCGGCAGCGGGTTGTCCACGCCGCCGCAGCCGCGGAAGTGCGATACCACGCCGTGCCAGCCGCGCGCCGCCAGCGCCTGCATCAGCGCCTTGGCGTAGTGGCTGGCGCTGCTGCCTTCCAGGCCGTGGAACAGCACCACCAGCGGCGCGCCGGGCTTGCCGTCGACGAAATCGAGCGCGATATGGCCGCCGTCCGGCGTGTCCCACAGCTCGCGGCGGTAGGCGGGCGGCGCAACCTTCACGGCCAGCGCCGGCCAGATGGTCTGGGCGTGGCCGCCGCGCAGCCAGCGGGGGGCGCGATAGCTCATGGCGCCGGCTTGATCGCGGACTTGGGGCGGAAAGCCTTGACTACCGTCTCGTGGGTTTCGATGTAGGGCGCGCCTATCAGGTCCAGGCAGTAGGGCACCGCGGCGAAGATGCCGGGCACTTCCACGCTGCCGTCGGCGCGGCGCAGGCCTTCCAGCGTTTCCTGGATGGCCTTGGGCTGGCCGGGCAGGTTCAGGATCAGGCTTTGCTTGCGGATCACCCCGGTCTGGCGCGACAGAATCGCGGTAGGCACGAAGCGCAGGCTGATCTGGCGCATCTGCTCGCCGAAACCAGGCATCTCGCGGTCGGCCACCGCCAACGTGGCGTCCGGCGTCACGTCGCGCGGCGCCGGGCCGGTGCCGCCGGTGGTCAGCACCAGCTGGCAGCCCTCGTCGTCGACCAGCGCCTTCAGCGCGGCTTCGATGCCGGGCTGCTCGTCCGGGATCAGCCGGCACACGGTTTCAAACGGGGTGGCCAGCGCGCGCGCCAGCCAGTCCTGCAGCGCCGGCAGGCCCTTGTCCTGGTAGACGCCCTGGCTTGCGCGGTCGGAAATGGAAACCAGGCCTATCTTCAGCATCACTCGTCGTCCTCTGCCTCGTCCTTTTGCCAGATGCGCGGCTTGCCCGGCTCGGGGATCTGCTCCTTGATCAGCTGGTACAGCTGGCGGAAGGCCTTGGGCGGCTTGTTGTCCTGCTTTTCCTTGCGCGACTGGCGCACCAGCGAGTGCAGCTGCTTGGGGTCGGTTTCCGGGAAGCTTTGCAGGAACAGCGGCTGGTTGGCGTCGTCTGCCATCAGCTTGTCGCGCCAGCGCTCCAGCAGCTTCTGCCAGGAGATGTGCTCGGAGGATTCGCCTTTCAGGATCTGCAGGTATTGCTGGATCGGCTCGGGATCGACATTGCGCATCAGCTTGCCGATGTACTGCAGCTGGCGGCGGATGGCACCGTGGGCGGTGAGGCGCTTGTGTTCCAGCAGCGCGGAGAGCAAATCTTCCGGCAGCGCCATTTTCTTCAGCGTATCCTTGGACAGCTCGACCAGTTCGCTACCCAGATCCTGCAGCGCGTCCATGTCGCGCTTGCGCTGGGATTTGCTGACAAAGCCGTCATCCTGGCCGTCGTTCTGGTAGTCGCTCATTGTTGCTAGGTCTCAACTCGGTTTTCAAGGCTGGTATGATACCGGAAAAGGCCGCGGGCCGTTTCCACCATTCCGAAAGATACTATGGCAGATAAGACATTCAGTTTCAGTGCCGACGCGCTGAGCGGCATCGCCGGCCGCGTGCTCGAACTGGCCGGCAAGCTGGGCGCCAGCGCCGCCGAGGCCGATGTTTCCGAAGGCGTCGGCCAGTCGGTCAGCGTGCGCCTGGGCCAAGTGGAAACCATAGAATACAACCAGGACAAGGGCGTCAGCGTCACCGTCTATCTGGGCCAGAAAAAAGGCCACGCCAATACCTCCGATTTTTCCGACCAGGCGCTGGCCGATACCGTGCGCGCGGCGCTGGACATCGCCCGCTACACCGCCGAGGACGACTGCGCCGGCCTGGCCGATCCGCAGCTGCTGGCGGACGAGCTGCCCGACCTCGACCTGTTCCACCCGTGGCAGCTGCCGGTGGAGCAGGCGATCGAGCTGGCGCGCCGCTGCGAGGACAGCGCCCGCGCGGTGGATGCCCGCATCAGCAATTCCGAAGGGGCCAGCGTGTCGGTGCAGGCCAACCAGTTCGTCTACGCCAACAGCAACGGCTTCAACGGCGGTTTCGCCAGCAGCCGCCACAGCCTGTCGGCGGCGGTGGTGGCCGAGCAGGGCGGCGTGATGCAGCGCGACTACTGGTACTCCTCCGCCCGCCACCGCGACGATCTGGCGCAGGTGGAGGAGATCGGCCGCATCGCCGGCGAGCGCGCGGTGCGCCGCCTGGGCGGACGCCGGCTGAAGACCGGCCAGTATCCGGTTTTGTTCGAGGCGCCGGTGGCGATGTCGCTGGTCGGCCATCTGATCGCCGCCATCAGCGGCGGCAGCTTGTACCGCAAGTCGTCGTTCCTGCTGGATTCGCTGGGCAAGCCGGTGATGTCGAAGCAAATGGTGATAGACGAGGACCCGTTCCTGCTGCGCGGCCTGGCCAGCAGCCCGTTCGACAACGAGGGCGTGGCGACGCAGTCGCGCCGGCTGGTCGACGACGGCGTGCTGCAGGGCTATCTGCTGGGCAGCTATTCCGCGCGCAAGCTGGGCATGCAGACCACCGGCAATGCCGGCGGCTCGCACAACCTGGTGGTGCATTCCACCGGCGAAAGCTTCGCCGAGCTGCTCGGCCAGATGGGCAGCGGCCTGTTGGTGACCGAGCTGCTGGGCCAGGGCGTCAATACCGTCACCGGCGATTATTCGCGCGGCGCGGCCGGCTTCTGGGTGGAGAACGGCGTGATCGCCTACCCGGTGGAGGAAATCACCATCGCCGGCAATCTGCGCGACATGTTCCTCAATATCGAAGCGGTCGGCACCGATGTGCTGGACCGCGGCGGCCGCCGCATGGGCTCGGTGCTGATCGGCGGCATGATGGTGGCCGGCGAGGAGTGAGCGCCAGCCTGTTCGCGCCGCAGGGCGAGCCCTGGGCCGAGCGGCTGTCGGCCGGCGCGGTGCTGCTGCATGGCTGGGCGCTGCCCCAGGATGCCGAATTGTGCGCCGAGGTCGACGCCGTCATCGGCCAGGCCCCGCTGCGCGGCATGGAGACGCCGGGCGGCCAGAGCATGTCGGTGGCCACCAGCAGCTGCGGCGATTGGGGCTGGGTGTCCGACCGCGGCGGTTACCGCTATTCCGCCAGCGATCCGCAAACCGGGCAAGCCTGGCCTCGGATGCCGGCGCGTCTGCTGCGGCTGGCGGGCGACGCCGCCGCGGCCGCCGGCTTCCCCGGTTTCGCGCCGGATGCCTGCCTGATCAACTGCTATCAGCCCGGCGCCCGCATGGGCCTGCATCAGGACAAGGACGAGCGCGATTTCTCCGCGCCCATCGTCTCGGTGTCGCTGGGCCTGCCGGCGGTATTCCTGCTGGGCGGCCTGCGCCGCGCCGACCGCGCGTTGAAGATCGCGCTGGAGCATGGCGACGTGCTGGTGTGGGGCGGGGAGGACCGCATGCGCTTTCACGGCGTGCAGCCGGTCAAGCCCGGCGTTCATCCGCTATTGGGCGCGCGCCGCCTCAACCTGACTTTTCGCAAGGCGCGCTGATGCCGCTGCTCCACTGTTCTATCCCCCTGCCGCCGCACTTCCGTCCGCAAGACATCCTGGCCTTTCACCGCCGCGACGGCGAGCGGCTGGCCGAGCAGGTGGATGGCGACGGTCTGCGCAAGGGGCTGTCATGGCGCGGCGCGCCGGCTTGCCTGGCTTTGCGCTTTGCCGGCGGCGAAGCCCGGCTGGAATTGGCGCTGGACGGCGATGGCGATGGCGGCGACGCGCGGCTGCTGGAGCAGACCGGGCGGCGCATGCTGGGCTTGGCGCAGCCGGTGGAGGCGTTCGAGCGGCGCTACCGCGACCATCCGCAACTGGGCCGGCTGATCGCCGCGCGCCCCGGCATGCGGGTGCCGCAGACCGCGACGCCGTTCGAGGCGCTGGCCTGGGCGATCACCGGCCAGCAGATCAGCGTGCAGGCCGCGGTGAGCATACGGCGGCGCCTGCTGCAGCTGTGCGGCCGCCGCCATTCCTCCGGTCTGCTGTGCCATCCGGACGCCGCCGCGCTGGCGGCGCTGGATGCCGACCAGCTGGGGTTGGCCGGGTTTTCCCGCGCCAAAAGCCGCGCCTTGCTGGCGCTGAGCCAGGGCGCGGCGGCGGGGGAGCTGCCGCTGGACGATTGGCTGGCCGACATGCCGGCCGCGGACATTTTGGCGCGCCTGCTGGCGGTGCCGGGCATCGGGCCGTGGACGGTCAGCTACGCGCTGCTGCGCGGCTACGGCTGGCTGGATGGCTCGCTGCATGGCGACGTGGCGGTGCGGCGCGCGCTGCAGATGGTGCTGGCGACGCCCGACAAGGTGTCGGCGCCGGACGCGCAGCGCTGGCTGGAAGGCTTCGCGCCGTGGCGGGCGCTGGTGGCGGCGCACCTGTGGGCGCTGTTGCAGGCTGGCGGATTCTGATTCCGCCGCGGCGAGGCTTGCTGCTGCGCTGCGTTATTGACTATCTCTAATAGAACAAATAAGCCGTTCGCAAAGGGACAGTCATGCGCAGGCCGGGCAGAATCGGTTTGGTATTGTCGGGCGGGGGCGCCCGCGCGGCCTACCAGGTGGGGGTGCTGCTGGGCATCGCCAAGCTGCTGCCGGATCCGGCGCAGAATCCCTTTCCCATCATCTGCGGCACTTCGGCGGGCGCCATCAATGCGGTGGCGCTGGCTTCCGGGGCCGCCAACTACCAGCTGGCGGTGGCGACGCTGGCCAAAGTATGGAAGCAGCTGCACATCCAGGATGTGTACGACGTCAGCACCAGCTATTTCCTGAAAACCTTTCTGCATTTCGGCGTGTCGCTGCTCAGCGCCGGCCATGTCTGGCGCAATCCGCAAAGCTTTCTCGACAACGCGCCGCTGCGCGACACCCTGGGCCGGGCGATGCCATTCGACGCCATCGGCGGCGCCATAGACAGCGGCGCGCTGCAGGCGCTGGCCTTGACGGCATCCTGTTACACCACCGGCATGTCGGTGACGTTTTTCCAAGGCCAGGACAAGCTGGAAGAGTGGACGCGCTACCAGCGCTTGGGAATACGCGAGCGGATCGGGCTGGATCATTTGATGGCCACCGCGGCCATTCCGCTGATCTTCCCCTCGGTGCGGATAGGCGAGAAATTCTACTGCGACGGCGCGGTGCGCCAGCTATCGCCGCTGTCGCCCGCCTTGCATCTGGGCGCGGAAAAGCTGTTCGTGGTGGGCCTGGCCAGCCAGCGGCCCGATACCATAGAGCGGCGCAGCAGCGGCGCTTATCCGATGCCGGCGCAAATCTTCGGCCACCTGCTCAACAGCGTGTTCATCGACAGCATGGCGGTGGACATGGAGCGGCTCAGCCGCATCAACCATACGGTTTCGCTGCTGCAAAGCAGCGAGGAGCTGGCGAGCCGCACGCAATTGAAGAAAGTGGAGATTTTCCAGCTCAATCCCAGCAAGTCGCTGGAAGGCATCGTCTTTCGCCACACCCACCTGTTTCCGCCGTTTTTGCGTTTCATCATGAAGGGCACCGGGGCCACCCGGCAGCGCGGCACGGCGCTGGCCACCTATCTGCTGTTCGAGCCCGAGTATTGCCGGGAACTGATCGCGCTAGGCTACCGCGACACGCTGCAGCAGAAGGAGGAAATCCGCAATTTTCTGGAACTGTAGATTTCCGGAACTTTGCGCCGGCGCCCAAATCTCAGCTTTTCCGTTTACACTGCGTTAACGCAGTGGACATACCAAGAAAGGTTGAGGGGGATGGCTTTGAATATGACGAACAGGCAGGGCTTTCTGCTGGTGGCGGCGGCGTGCGCCGGCGCGATGGCGTTTGCCCTGTATGCGCAATATCAGCTGGGCGAGGAGCCGTGCCCGCTGTGCATCCTGCAGCGGATAGGGGTGATGGCGGCGGGCGCGATCGCGCTGCTGGCGGCGCTGCATAATCCAGGCCGCGCCGGCGCCAAGGTGTGGGGCGGGCTGACGGTGCTGGCGGCGCTGGCCGGCAGCGGCGTGTCGCTGCGCCAGCTGTGGCTGCAGAGCCTGCCGGCGGACCAGGTGCCGCAATGCGGCCCGGGTCTGGAATTCCTGATGGAGTCCTTCCCCTTGTGGCAGGTGCTGTCCAAGGTGCTGAAGGGCAGCGGCGAGTGCGCGACCATCCAGGGCACCTTCCTCGGCATGAGCATGCCGTTCTGGGTGGCGGTGTTCTTCGCCGGGGTGATCGTCTGGACGCTGTGGCTGGTGTTCCGCCGCCGCTGAGCCAGGCGCGCGGAAGCGCGATGCCGCCCATCCTGCGCGGGGAGGGCGGCATTTTCTTTTCCCGCGCCTAGGGAGCCGAGGCTTGCGGCGCGGCTGGGCCGGATTCGGCCTGGCAGACCCGGTTGCGGCCTTCGCTCTTGGCCAGGTACAGCGCCTGGTCGGCGTCCTCGAACAGGCTGCGCGGCGTGTCGTCGGCTGGCGGACGCGCGGCCACGCCTATGCTGCAGGTGACTTTGCCCAGCGGGCTGGCGGCATGAGGCAGCTGCAGGTCTTCCAGATAGCGGCGAAAGCGCTCGGCGGCGGCCAGCGCCTGCTCCGGCCGGCGGTTTGCCAGCAGGATGCCGAACTCCTCTCCGCCCAGCCGCGCCACGGTTTCGTCCTTGCGGCGGAAGCATTTGCGCAGCGCGCCGGCGGTGCGCTGCAACACCTCGTCGCCGGCGTAATGGCCGTAGTGATCGTTGTAACCCTTGAAATTGTCCAGATCGACGATCAGCAGCGCCAGCGGGCGGCGTTGGCGCTGATGGGCGGCCAGCGTCGCGGCGAAGGCTTCGTCGAAATGGCGGCGGTTGTGGAGTCCGGTCAGGCCGTCGGTCATCGCCAGCGTGTGCAGGCGGGACAGGCTGGCGACGAAGCGCAGCATGCCGGCCAGCAGCAACAGCAGCGCCGTCACGCCGCCGCCGATCCAGAGGCGGCCCAGGTACAGCGCGACGGCGGAAGCCAGCAGCATGGCCAGCGCCGTCAGCGCGTAATGGGCCAGCAGCCGCCGCGGCGAGCGCTGGCGCGATAGCCGCCAGTCGGCCAACAGCAGGATCAGCGCGGCGAGCAAGCCTTTCCAGACGGTGTCCAGTTGGGTGATCTGCAGGTTTTCCAGCAGGGCGTGCACCATGAAGGCATTGATCTCCACGCCGGACAGCCCGCGGTTGTTGGCCGATATCGGCGTCGGGTGGCTGTCGCCCAGGCCGGTGGCGGTGGCGCCTATCAGCACGATGCGGCCGGCGAAGCTGGCCGGCGGCAAGCGATTCAGCGCGTCCGCGTAGGACACCGTCTGATACGGGCGGTTGCCGGAGGAGAAGGGCACCATCACCGCCTGCGCCCGGTGCCAGGCGGCGGCGCCGGCGGGCGCGGCGGCAGGCGTTGCCGGTTTTCCGCCGCTGGCCAGCTGGCACAACGCGCTGGCGAAACTGAGATAACGCGGCCCGCCCAGGCCAGCCTGCAGGTAGACGCGGCGGATGATGCCGTCGTCGTCCTGTTCGTAATCGGTGTGGCCCAGCCCGGTCATCGCCTGGCTCAGCAGCGGCAGCGGGCGGGTCTCCACCAGTCGCCGGCCCTGCATTTCCGGGAATACCGGGCCGATGACCTTGCCGTTGCGGCGGATGGCCGCCGCCAGATGCTGGTCGGCCTCCGGCTGGGCCGAGGGTTCGACGATGGCGATGTCCAGTCCCACGGCCTTGGCTTGCGACAGCTTGTCCAGCAATTGGGCGTGATAGGCGCGCGGCCATGGCCAGCGGCCGAGTTCGGCCAGGCTTTTCTCGTCTACGGCGATGACGGTGATGGCGGCGTGGTCGTCATGGGCGAGGCGGCTGCGGCTGAGGCCATCATACAGCCACAGGTCCAGCCGGTTCAGCAATTGGCTGCCTGTCAGCAGCAAACCCAGGATGGCCAGCAGCAAGGGTGTCAGCCGGCCAGGCCTGGGAGGGGATGGGGCGTGCATTAACTTTTCCGGATTCAGACCCACGCTCGGGGAGTGGACATGGCGGAGGGCGGCGCCGCCCTCATGGCAGGTCGAGCGACGGGTATTTCTCTTCGGCGTGGTAGCCGGTGTTGTCGTCAATATGGATGGTGACGGCAAAACGGCCGCGCGGCAAGTCGCGCAGCGGCCAGAGCGGCTGATCCGAAGTTTGCTGGAACGCCGGCGCGGCGGCTTGGCCCGCGGCGGGGATCAACGACAGGGTATAGCGCAGGCCGGGCAGCGGATAGCGGCGGGTGGCGAGAGCCGGGGCGCGCAGATCCGGCAGGCCCAGCCAGCCGGTCACGTCCAGGATCTGGGCATCGCCATAGGGGCCCAAGGCGCCGTCGGCGGCGATGGAGGCCATGCGCCAGTGCCAGGCGCCCGCGGCCGGCAGTTCCAGGCTTTTCTGCGGCTCGTCCACGCGGCCGTTGAACAGCAATTGCTGGAAGCCGGCGTCGCGCGCCACTTGCAGCCAGGCCGGCTGGGCGGCGCTGGCGCTGCTGCGCAGCGTCATCGTGTGGCCGCGCTGCTGCTGCGGGCCCTGGCTTGCGACTATCAGCGGCGGCAGCGGATAGGCGCGCAGCGCGAAGTCGCGCTGGCTGTCGAAGCCCTGCAGGCCGGCGGCGTTGACCGCGCGGATGGTCAGGCGATAAGCGCCGTTTTGCGGCAAGGCGGTATAAAAGCGCGGCGCCGCGCTGTCGCGTTCCTGTAGCAGGCGCGGTTGATCGCCTTGCTGGTGGATGGACAGGTGGTAGCCGTCCTCTCCGGGCGCCGCCTGCCATTGCAGCGGCGGGGGATTGAATGCGGAGCTTGGCGGCAGGCCTGTCAGCGGCGGAGCCGGCGGCAGCGCGACCGGCTGGCCGTCGCCGGATTTGCCGCGGCTGCCGAAGCCGGCGGGCACGTCGACCTCGCCTTGCCGGGCATTGACGTTTACCTTGCCGCGCAGCACTTCGGCGGCGGTGTCGTCGTCGCTTTGGCTGCGCACGCGGAATTCAGTGCCGCGCACGGTGGTGACGGCCGACGGCGTCTGGATGCGATAGCGGCTGGGCATCAGGATATTGGGGATCACCGAGCTGCCGGTGCTGCCTTTTTCCAGCTTGTTTTGCGACTGGATGGCGCCGGTGCTGGGGTAGTAGGCCTGGCTTTCCAGCGTCAGCGTGGTGTTGGCGTTGAGCACCAGCATGGAGCCGTCCTGGAATTTCAGCCGCAGCATGGCGTCGTCGCCGGTTGAGAAGCGGGTGCCGCCGGGGTAGTGTTGCCCGCGCACCAGGCTGAGAGTGGCGCCGTTGCGGCCCTGGGCGCCCACCTTGCCGGACATGTCGTCCAGCACCGCGTCGGCGACATCCTGCTTCACCCAGGCGTAGGGAATGTTGAGCAGGCTGCCGGGCGGCAGCTTGTAGGGATTGGCGATATGGTTTTGCGCTTGCAGCTTCGGAACGTAGCTGGGGGAGACCAGGTGCTGGGATGCGACCGACCAGAGGGTATCGCCAGCCTGCACCCGGTATTGCCAGATGGCGGTGTCGGCGGTCGTGCTGGCGATGGCGGGCGGACAGGCCAGGCATGCCGCCAGCAAGATTGCCTTGTTCATTCTATAATCTCTTGATGTTAAATGTATAAAGTTCGCCAGTATTACCGCGGCGGGCGCGTTTGGCAACCCCGCCTTGGGATTTATTTGACATATCGGGCGGGCAAGAGGCGGGGCGAGGCGAGAATGCAAAAAAGCAGCCCTAAGGCTGCTTTTGTGACTATTGGCGGAGTGGACGGGACTCGAACCCGCGACCCCCGGCGTGACAGGCCGGTATTCTAACCAACTGAACTACCACTCCAACCGTAAACTGGTGGGCGTTGACGGAGTCGAACCGCCGACATTCTGCTTGTAAGGCAGACGCTCTACCAACTGAGCTAAACGCCCGTAAACGGGTACTGCTTTGTATTGTTGGCGGAGTGGACGGGACTCGAACCCGCGACCCCCGGCGTGACAGGCCGGTATTCTAACCAACTGAACTACCACTCCAACCGTAAACTGGTGGGCGTTGACGGAGTCGAACCGCCGACATTCTGCTTGTAAGGCAGACGCTCTACCAACTGAGCTAAACGCCCGTAAACGGGTACTGCTTTGTATTGTTGGCGGAGTGGACGGGACTCGAACCCGCGACCCCCGGCGTGACAGGCCGGTATTCTAACCAACTGAACTACCACTCCAACCGTAAACTGGTGGGCGTTGACGGAGTCGAACCGCCGACATTCTGCTTGTAAGGCAGACGCTCTACCAACTGAGCTAAACGCCCGTAAACGGGTACTGCTTTGTATTGTTGGCGGAGTGGACGGGACTCGAACCCGCGACCCCCGGCGTGACAGGCCGGTATTCTAACCAACTGAACTACCACTCCAACCGTAAACTGGTGGGCGTTGACGGAGTCGAACCGCCGACATTCTGCTTGTAAGGCAGACGCTCTACCAACTGAGCTAAACGCCCGTAAACGGGTACTGCTTTGTATTGTTGGCGGAGTGGACGGGACTCGAACCCGCGACCCCCGGCGTGACAGGCCGGTATTCTAACCAACTGAACTACCACTCCAACCGTAAACTGGTGGGCGTTGACGGAGTCGAACCGCCGACATTCTGCTTGTAAGGCAGACGCTCTACCAACTGAGCTAAACGCCCGTAAACGGGTACTGCTTTGTATTGTTGGCGGAGTGGACGGGACTCGAACCCGCGACCCCCGGCGTGACAGGCCGGTATTCTAACCAACTGAACTACCACTCCAACCGTAAACTGGTGGGCGTTGACGGAGTCGAACCGCCGACATTCTGCTTGTAAGGCAGACGCTCTACCAACTGAGCTAAACGCCCTGAATTCGTTTCGCTGCTTGCGTTTCAGCGAGGAGGCGAATTAAAGCACAGGGTTTAAGCTTGCGCAAGGGCCTTGCCGTAGTTTTTTTAACAAAGCCGCCTGTTTTGAATATTTGCTCCATTTTTCTGTCGTTTTGCCAGCGTAACGGGTGACGGCGACTTTGCGCCTCATGTATCATGCCGCGATTAGGTTTTGACCGGATGATGTGAAGAATGAAGCCGACCTTTCTCGATTTTGAGCAGCCGATCGCCGAGCTTGAGAACAAAATAGAAGAACTGCGTTTTGTTCAGGATGACTCGGTGCTGGACATATCCGAGGAAATCGCCCGCCTGCAGAAGAAGAGCCTGGAGCTCACCAAGACGCTGTATGCCAAGCTGACCCCGTCGCAGATCGCGATGGTGGCGCGCCACCCGCAGCGTCCTTATACCCTGGACTACATCCAGGCCATCTTTACCGACTTTGAAGAGCTGCATGGCGACCGCGCTTTCGCCGACGACGCCGCCATCGTGGGCGGCCTGGCCCGCTTCAATGGCCAATCGGTGATGGTGATCGGCCAGCAGAAGGGCCGCGATACCAAGGAAAAGATCCGCCGCAATTTCGGCATGCCGCACCCGGAAGGCTATCGCAAGGCGCTGCGCCTGATGAAGCTGGCCGAGAAGTTCGGCATCCCGGTGCTGACTTTCGTCGACACCACCGGCGCCTGGCCCGGCATTGGCGCCGAGGAGCGCGGCCAGTCCGAGGCCATCGGCCGCAATCTATATGAGATGACCCGCTTGCGCGTGCCCATCATCGTCACGGTGATAGGCGAGGGCGGTTCCGGCGGCGCGCTGGCGATCGCGGTGGGCGACCACGTCAACATGCTGCAGTACGCCACCTATTCGGTGATTTCGCCGGAAGGCTGCGCCTCCATTCTGTGGAAGACCGCAGAGCGCGCGTCCGACGCCGCCGAGGCGCTGGGCATCACCGCGCCGCGCCTGAAAACCCTGGGTCTGATCGACCGGGTGGTCAACGAGCCGGTGGGCGGCGCCCACCGCGACCACGCGCAAATGATGACTACCATCAAGCGCGTGCTGCAGGACGAATTGAAGGAAGTGCAGTCCAAGCCGCTGGAAGAATTGCTGAAACAGCGCTTCGACCGCCTGATGAGCTATGGCCGCTTCAAGGAAGATGCCGCCTGATCTGATCGGGCGCCTCATCAAGCATTGGCCGGACGAATTGTCCGGCCAATGTTCTTTTGAGGTGGGCCTCTCCGGCGGCCTGGACTCGGTGGCGCTGCTGTCGCTGCTGTGCGGGGTACGCGAGGAGATGCCGGGCCTGCGGTTGTCGGCGGTGCATGTCCACCATGGACTGAGCCCCAATGCCGACGCCTGGGCGCGGCATTGCGAGCAGTTGTGCGCAGCGTTGCAAGTGCCATTGCGCGTCGCGCGCGTGGCGGTGACGGCGGCGGGCGGCGACAGCCTGGAAGCGGCGGCGCGCGATGCGCGCTACGCGGCCTATCGGGAGTCGGCCGCCGGGGTGGTGGTGTTGGCGCACCATCTGGATGATCAGGCGGAGACGGTGCTGCTGCAACTGTTGCGCGGCGGCGGGGCGAAGGCGCTGGCGGCGATGCCGGCGCTGCGGCCGCTGGCGGGCGGCAAGCTGCTATGGCGGCCGTTGCTGGCGCTGACGCGCGCCGAACTGGAAGCCCATGTTCGCCGGCAAAGCCTGGCCTGGGTGGAAGACGAAAGCAACCAGGACACCCGTTACCGCCGCAATCTGTTGCGGCTGGAAGTGCTGCCGCGCATCGAGCGCGGCGTTCCGCATTACCGCCGCCATCTGGCGCGCGCCGCCGCGCTGCAGGCCGACGCCGCCGCCATCTTGCAGGAAGTGGCCGACGCCGATCTGCGCGCCTGCCGCTGCGAGGCGGGTTTGAGCCTCCCAGCGTTGGCGGCGCTGTCGGGGCCGCGCCAGCGCCAATCGGTGCTGGCCTGGATCGAAAGCCTGGGCTGGAGTGCGCCGGAGCCGGGCGCCTTGCTGGAGTTTTTGCGGCAGGCGCATCATGCGGCCGGCTCTCCGCAACTGGCGCTGCCTGCCGGCCATCTGTTGCGTTTTGCCGATACCCTGCAGGCCTGGCCGAAAGTTCAGCTCAGTCACGGGTCAGAAGTGTTGCCAGATTGCCGCGGCGGACGGGCGCTGAGCCTGCCCGCCTGGGGCGGCGAGTTGAGCTGGGAGTGGCGCGAACGCGGCCTGCCAGACGCGGCGCTGGCCGGTTTGTGGCTGGCATTGCGCCGCGGCGGCGAGAAGTTGCCGGCCCAGGTCGGCCGGCGCGAAGTGAAAGACCTGCTGCGCGAAGCGGGCCTGCCGCCGCTGCTGCGCCAGCGCTGGCCGCTGCTGTATGGCGCCGACGGCCAATTGCTGGCACTGCCCGGCATCGCGATTTCCTTCGTCCATTCGACAGGGCCGGGCTGGTGGCCGCGCTGGACGCCGGTCCGCGCCGGCCATGGCGACCCGGCCAGGGCTTAGCTGCCGAGCTGACGCAGCGACTGCTTCAGTTCCTGCTCCATCCGCGCCAGTTCCTCCATGGTTTGCAGACGCTGGCGGTCGCGCTGTTCCGCCAACTGAATCTTTTGCTGGATCATCGCCACCGTCTTGTCCTGCACGTGGCGCAGCGTGGCGACATCCACCGCCTGGCGCTGCAGTGCCTTCTCCGCGCCCAGCACATTGTCGTGGATCTGGTCAGCGGCGCGCTTCATCGACGCCTGGATCTGATCTTTGACCCGGTTGCTGATCTCGATATTGGCCTTCTGGCGCAGGCTGAGCAAACCCATGCCGATCTCGGCGCTCCAGGCGGGGATCGCGTTTTCCAGCAGCGCGCGGAAATCGTCGTGGATGCCGCGGTTGGCGTCCTCCAGCCCCTTGATCTGCATCGCGCGCAGCTTGGACTGGTGGATCTGCAGCGCGATCGCCTCGACGCGGCGGCCCAGCCGGTCCACCCGCTGGCGCTGCTCGGCCATCGGCATCGGCTCGGCGGGGTTCATCGCCGCCAGCTTGGCGGCTTCTTCGTCGCGCACGGCTTCCAGCGCCGGCAGCAGCTGCTCCAGCGCCTGCATGTCGTTGAGGTTGGCGGCATAAGCGCCGTTCAGCCACCGGTTGTCGCCTTCCAGCACCTGCAGCCGCTGGCGCAAATCGGCGCAAATCTTGTCTATCTGGCCCTTGGCGCTGTCGAAGGCCTGCGCCAGGTCCACTTTCGCCAGCTTGAAGGCGCGGCGCACCTTGTCCACCAGGCCGCTCAGTCCGTCCGGGCTGCCGAGCTGGTCGAATTGCACCGAACTCATCAGCCGCAGCACGTCGTTCATGCCGCGGCCGAAGGCGCCGGTGTCGCCGGCGCGGGTCTTGGCCAGCAGTTGGTCGGACAAGCCCAGCAGCTGGCGGGTCTGGCTGCCGCCTATCTCTTCGAGCTTGTCGCTGGCGAGCTGGCGCAGCTGACTGATGAGGATGGGGTCGGGCGCGCTTGCGGCTGCGGTGGTGGCGGGGACGGCGCTCTGGGTGGCCGCCGCGGCCGGGCGATCGAACAGGTTTTGGTATTGGGGCATCGGGGTCTCACAAACGTTGCTGGATGTCTATCACCAGCAGGGACAGGAAGTTGGCGCGCCAGTCTTCGATGTCCTGTAATTGGCGTTGCAGTTGTTCTATCAATTGCCGGCTGGACGCGGCCTGCATGGCAAGGATATGGGCCTGGGTGCCGATGCGCTGCCGCAGTTCGGCGTCGGGCGGCAGCAGCGCGCCGGCGTCGGTTTGCAGCGTCGCCGAAAGCCGCTCCAGGTAGCCGGTCTGCCTTTGCAGCTCGTCCATGTCCTTGCTGATGAACACGTCCGGCTTCATTTCGCTGCGCAGAAAACCCTGCAACTGGTCTATCAGCTGGTGGCCGCGCGTCTTGTCGGCCGCCGGCTGGCCCCAGGGCAGGCGCCAGCGCGGCCGCATCAGTTGCTGCAGCTCCTGGGCCTGCCGCTGCGCCTGGCGGAACTGCTGGTCGAGCCGGGTTTCGCGCAGCTTCAGCGATTGCGCGAGGTCTATCACCCGGTGGGCCAGGCCTTCGTTCTGCCGCAGCAATTCGTCGTAGCGGCGCTGCAACCCGGTCGGCGTGGCGATGCTGGCCGGCGCGGCCGGCGGGCGGGCATCGGCCGCGCCGGGCGCGCCAGGCATGCGGTCGAACAGGGCGCGCGGGTCCGGCCGCGCCGCTTCGGGCGCGGCGGCTTGCGCTCGCGGCGGCTGGGCGTCGAACAGGCCGCGGTAGTCGGACATGTCAGCCCTGGTAGCCGAACAGGTGGAAGAAGTCCGGCAGCTCTTTGCCCGGGTAGCCCTGATTGACGTTTTCCACGCTCCAGGCCTGGCCTTGCTTGCGGATGCTGGCGAACAGGCAGCCGGTGGAGCCGGCGTCCAGCGCGGCCAGGTCGACCTGGCACAGCAATTCGTCGGTTTGCTGGTTGTAGACGCGCATGCTGGCGTCGGCCACTTCGGCGAAGGTCTGGCCGCGGGCGGTCGCCTTGTCTATGGTGGCGACCAGCGCCACCACGTCGCAGTTGGCCGGCAAGGCGTGCAGACGGATCAGGATGGCCTCGTCCGGGCCTTCGGCGTCGCCGGAGCGGGAGTCGCCCAGCAGGTGTTCCATCGACGGGGTTTTTTGCTGGCCCCAGTAGCAGATGTGGCCGACATCAGCGATGGCGCCCATCGGGCCGCCGCCCTGGCTGTTGAGCGGGAAAGCGCTGGTGTCGAGGTCGTAGCTGCCCTTGGCGCTGTGTTGCGGCGGCGACCAGGACAGTTCCAGGCGGATTTCATTCAGCGGGGCGCTGTTCTTGGTCAGCGGCAGGCTGCCGCCTTTTTGCATCGGTAACATGGAAAGTCTTTCTGAGGGAGATGGGGAGCGGGCGGTCAGGCGCGGTATTCGGCCGGCAACTGGGCGTGCCAGCGCTTGAATTCCTGGTCGAATATGCGCTCGTAAAGCTGCTGGGTTTTCAGCGCGGCGAGGTCGGTCAGGCGGTGGAAGGTGCAGCCTTCCACGGCCTCGGCGGCCTCGCGCATCCGCTCGAATTGGACTTTCTTGTCGGAGTTGGCGCCGATCAGCACGACGAAGGTGCCCATTTCGGCCAGCTGGCGCAGCTGCGACAGGAAATACTGGTGGGAGCCCATGTCCTCGCCGTCGGAGACGAAGAGCGCGAGGTAAGCCTCCTTGCGCGGCGGCAGCGTTTTCTTGCCGAAGCCGAACAGGCCCTTGATCAGCCCGCCCAGCTTGCTGGCCATGCCCTCGCTTTCCAGCAGCGCCTGCAGCGCGCGGCCGTAATCGGTGCTGCCCCACAGGATGGGCTGGGCGCGGCGGAGGAATTCCTGGCGGAGGTTGCCGACGTGGTCCAGCGAGTAGTCGCCGGTATCCAGCGCGCGGTCGGAGAAGCCGATGATCTGGATGTTGCGGTCGGGGTCGATCTCGCCGGCTATCGCCAGCGCGGCGGTGAAGAAGGGGTCCACCACGTAGCCGCCGCCGGGCAGCCGGCTGGTGAATTCGTCGCGGAAGGAGCCGCTGACATCGGCGAACAGCTTGACGTTGATCTTGAAGGCGGGCGGGATGTCTTGTTTTTGCAAGACCAGACGCACCTTTTCCTGCTCTTTGACCATGGGCAGACTCATGTTTGCGCTCCTGTTATTGTCATTTGGCGAAGGTGTGGAACGACATTCCATTTTTGTGCCGGCAAGTATATAGATTTGCCCTTTTGAGGCCAATGTACTGGTATTTTTTGCCAAATGCGCGCTTGGCATCGCGGATGCGAAAACGCGCCGGCGGGCCGGCGCGTTGGCGAGGGAGAAAGGCGGCGCGGCCTGGCAGGCCGCCGCCCGGGCGTCAGAAGCCCTGGTAGCGCGAGCCCTGGGCGCCGCCGGCGGGCGCCTGGGGGCGGCCGGCCGGTTGGGATGGCAGGCCCTGCTTCAGGTAGCGGATGGCGGCCTCAAGCTGGGCGTCCTGGCCCTGGAAGCTGGCCCAGGGCGGATTGTCCACTTCGATGTCCGGCGTCACGCCGCGGCCTTCCACCACCCAGCGGCTGCCGCCGGCGTCGGTCACGAACTGCGGCGAGCTGGCGGCGCGGGCGATGCCCTTGTCCCGGCTCCAGTTGTCATCGCTCAGCCACATGCCGGCGCCGGCGGTGCGTTCGCCTATCAGGGTGGCGATGCCGAGCCGCTGCAGGCCCAGCGCGAAGGTTTCGCCGTCGGAGTAAGTGTCGCCGTCCACCAGCGCCACCACCCGGCCGCGGAAGGCGTGCGGCGGATTGGGGCTGGCCAGGGTCTGATTGCCGTCCTGCCACCATACCCAGACGCGGCGCAGCAGCTTTTCCAGCAGCCACTGGTCGATATTGCCGCCGTTGTTGTGGCGCAGGTCCAGGATCAGGCCCTCGCGCTCGAACACCGGGTAGTATTCGCGCGCCCAGCGCGCCGCGTCCTCCTTGCCCATCGCCTGCAGGTGCAGGTAGCCGACGCGGCCGCCGGTTTCCCGCTCCACCCGCGCTTTGCGCTGGCTCTCCCAGCCCAGATAGCGCAGATCGCGGTCGCGGCCGAGGCTGACCGGCGTGACGATGACGTCGCGCGGCTTGCCGTCGCCGCGCTGGATGCCGAGCAGCACCTGCTTGCCGACCTGGCCGCGCAGCGCGCTGGCGAGCGCGTATTCGCTCTTCAGCGGCTGGCCGTTGATTTGGCGGATGAGGTCGCCGACGCGGATGCCGGCCTCCGGCTGCGCCAGCGGCGAGCGCTCTTCCAGCAGTTCCGGGTCGCCGTTCCAGATGGCGGCCACCTGCAGGCCGCCGGGCGCGCGGCGGAAGTCGGCGGCCAGCTGGCCGACCTCGGGCTCGCCGCCGCCGCCGGCGTCGCGCAGGCCGACCTGGCTGTGCTGGATGCCGACCTGGGCGATCATCTGGGCGAGGACGTCATTCAATTCCTGGCGGCTGGTGATCTTGTCCAGCAGCGGTTCGAAGCGGCGGCGCGCCGCCTGCCAGTCCACCGCCCGGATGGTGGCGGCATGCACCTTGTCGCGGTGCATGCGCCAGGTGTCGTTGAAGATCTGCCGCCATTCGGCGCGCGGGTCCAGCGGCAGCGACCACGCGCGCAGGCTGACGGTGTACTTGTCCAGCTCCTTGGGCGCCTGGGCGGCGGCCGGCAGCACCAGCAGGCTGGGTTGCTTGTTGACCTCCTTCACCAGCAGCAGTTGCTTGCGGTCGGCGGACAGGCGGAATTCGCGCACCCCTTCGCTGAAGGTTTCCGGCTTGGGCGGGGTCGGGTTGGGCGCCTCTATCGCCAGCGTGGCTAGTTGCTTGACCTCCGCTTCCGGCGTGTCGGCACGGGTGAAATAGAGCCGCTTGGCGTCCACTTGCAGATTGTCGTAATTGCCCGGTTCCAGCGGCACCTCGTACAGCCGCTGGCCGAGGCCCGGATCTATCTTCACCGGTTTGGCGGCGGCGTCTTTGTCCTTGCCCTTGGCCTCGTCCTGCTCCTTGTCGTCGCCGTCGGCCGCGCGCTTGCCGGCCAGCTCGTCTTTGGGGAGGAAGGGCCAGCGGGCGGAGGCGTCCAGCATCAGGCCGTAGATCTTGGTTTGCCGGTTGAAGTAGGGGCCGGGGTCGCGCTGGCCCCAGGGGCTGGAAACCTGGGAGTCCAGATTGCGGTCGCTGAGGAAGTACAGCGTTTTGCCGTCCGGCGCGAACGCCGGGCTGCGGGCGTGGTAGCGGTCACTGGACAGCGGTTGGCCGCGGCCTTCCCGGCTGTCGTACAGCCACAGCTGGCTGAACTCGTTGGCGGCGTCGGCGCGGTAGGCCAAGTAGCGGCTGTCGGGCGACCATTTGAAATCGTTGAGCTCGCCTTGCTCCAGCTGGCGGATCAGCTTCTTGTCCCGGCTGCCCAGGTTGAGCAGCCACAGCCGCCTGCGGCCGTCGGCATAGGCCAGCTTGCGGCCGTCGGGGGAGGGGGTGGGCTGGTAGATCGGCGAGTCGCTGCCGCGGGTCAATTGCTCGGCGGCATCGCCGCCGCGGGCGGAGACGCGCCAGAATTCCTGCTCGCCGTCCTTGTCGCTGACCAGCAGCAGCGATTTGCCGTCGGCGCTGAAGGCCAGTTCGCGCGCGCGCTGGCCGCTGTCGGCGAGCGCGTCGACGCGGCGGCCGGCGCCGACCGGGAAGATGGAGACATAGCCGCGCGCCTGCACCGCCACCCGGTCGCCGTTGGGCGACAGCGCCAGCGCGGATAGGTAGTTGACCGGGTTGTTGATCATCTTGGCGCGCAGCTGGTCGAAATCGGAATTCAGCGCGATCGACAGAGTCTGGTCCTGGCCGCTGCGCGGATCGAGCACATGGATCTGGCCGGCGCGGGTGAAGACGATGCGGCTGCCGGCGGCGGTGCGGGCCAGGCTGGCGCCGCGCACTTCGAAGTCCTGGTAATGGGTGAGCGGCTGGCTGTCGGCCAGCGCGCCGTCGGCGTCCAGGCGGGCGCGCCACAGATTGAGCCGGCCGCCCTTGTCGCTGATGAAATAGGCCTGGCCGTCATCGCACATCGGCTGGCGGCTGGTGCCGGGGTGGCCGGGGAAGGCCGGCTTGGCCTCGCGGCCGGGCTGCCAGCTCCACAGCTGTTGGCGCTTGCCGCCGACATAGCCGACGACGTTGTCCGATGGCTGCGGCTCGCGGGCGAACAGCGTCGGCAGGCCCTGGGCGTCCAGGCAGGCTTCGGCGGCTTCGGCCAGCGGCAGCGGCGTGCGTTCGCCGCTGTCCGGGTGGATCAGGTAGAGCCGGGTGTCGGGTTTGCCGCTGTAGCGGCTGCTGGAGACCAGCACCCGGCCGTCACGGCTCCAGCCTTCCACCTTGACGCCGCGGTCGCCGTCTATGGTCAGCCGTTTGGTGGCGCCGCCTTGCGCCGGCATCACGTATACCTCGGGCGCGCCGTCGTAGCGGCCGACGAAGGCCAGCCAGCGGCCATCGGCCGACAGGGCGGGGCTGTAGGCGTCGGCCGGGCGGCTGGTCAGGCGCCGCGCCATGCCGCCGCTGTACGGCACGCTCCACAAGTCGCCTTCGGCGACGAACACGATGCTGTCCGGACCAGCCGCGGCCTGGCGGTAATAACCGAGCGCCCGGCTATCCACGGCCTCCGGGCCGGAAGGGAGGGCGGCCAGGGCCGGCAAGGCGAAGGGAAAGGCAAGGGCCAGGATGGCGGGGCGCGCGGGGAAACGGCTGGGCAAGAGGCTCTCCAAATCATGATGAACGGGTAATGTTCGATGATGAGGGAAAGTTCTGGCGATGACAACGGCGTTTGGACGGCATGAAAACCCGGCGGGGCCGGGTTCTGCGCAATGGCCGGGACGGCAGTCCCGGCCGGTGGGGGCTTACAGGTCGACCGACAGCGAGACGGCCACGCTGCGCGGCGCGCCCAGGTAGTAGCGGACGCCGCCGCCGTCGCTGGCGTTGGCCTTCATGCCGGACGGAATGCGGTAGCTGGTGTTGAAGACGTTGCCGACGTTCAGCTTCAGCGTCGGATTCTTGAGCATGGAGGTATTGCCGAAGCGGTAGCCGGCATCCAGGTCCACCAGCGTGTATTCCGGCACCGCCTCGTCGTTGACCAGGGTGGCGTACTGCTTGCCGGTGTGCTTGACGTCGGAGCGGACATACCAGGCGCCCGGCGAGTATTGCAGCGACAGGGCCGCCATCCATTGCGGGGTCATCGGGAAGTCCTTGCCCTGGGTGGCGAGCACGGTGTTTTTCTGCCAGTTGATGTCGTTCTTCATCTCGCTGTGGTTGGTGGTGAACGAGGCGTAGGCGCTCCATCCCTTCACCGGCACCGTGCCCAGCTCGATTTCAGCGCCCCAGGTGTGGACGCTGCCGGCGTTGACGTTGACCGACTTCAGCGTCACCGGGTCGTAGCTATTGGCCTGGCGGTTGCTGTAGTCGACATTGAACAGCGAGCCGCTCAGCGTCACGTAGTCCGACTGCAGGCGGTAGCCCAGGTCGGTGTTGATCGCGGTTTCCGGCACGATCTCGTTCACCAGCTGCACCTGGCCGTTGACCACCTGCACATTGCCGTTGGTGCTGCTGTACACGTAGTTGGGCGGCGCGCGGTAGTTCTTGGTGACGTTGACGAATACCTGCTGCTTGGGCGTCAGGTAATAGCGCGCGCCGAGGCTGGGCAGGGTTTCGCGGTAGGTGCGGTTGATGTTGTAGTTATACGCCGCCGGACAGTTGGCGGTGGAGCCGCAGCCTTCGTTGGCGTAGTTGGTGAAATCGCGGTTGATCGATGGCGCGCGCACGCCGGCGGTGATGCCCAGCTTGTCTTCCAGGAAGTTGAACGTGCCCATCGCGAACAGCTGGCTGGCGGTGCTGATGGTGTCCCAATCGCGATACTGGTAGCGGCTGCCGTCCGGACGGGTGATGTAGTTGGAGTTCAGCCAGACGCTGCTGGAAGTGCCGTCGTTGTTGACCGGCACGCCGGGGCTGGTCTGCACGTGTTCGGCGCGCTCATACCACAGGCCGGCCTGCAGCAAGTGGTTGCCCAGGCTTTGCTCCATGGTGACCGTCACGCCGGGCCGGCGGGTGCGGGTGACCGAGCTGGAGGCGATCAGGATCTTGTCCAGGGTGTCGCCGTCGCCGTTCAGGTCTTTGGAGGCGGTGTTGCTGTGGGTGGCGGGGTTGAGGAAGCCGCTTTCCGACAGCAGCTGCTGCTGGCTGCCGCCGGTGCCGTAGCCATACCAGTAGTAGGGCTCGATCTTGACGCGGGTGTCGGGACCCAGCTTGAGCACGGCGTCCACTTTGGCGATCACGTTTTGAAACGGGCTCATCGCCAGCTGGTAGTAAGCCGGGCTGGGGCCGGACTCGATCTGGGCCGTGCCGTTTTTCGGCGGCAGGTGGCCGGGGGCGAAGCTGGTCGAATAGTCGTAGTTGTAGCCGTACTTCTGCAGTTCGGCCAGCGTCGGGCTGTAGATGGCGTTGGCGAGCTGGCGGTTGTACAGGATGGAGGCGTTGATATAGCTGCCGGAGTCGAAGTCGTAGCGGAAGCCGGTGTCGACGTGGTCGCGGGTGACGTCGCCCGAGCCTTTCCATTTGTCCGACTCGGTATGCGAATAGCTGATGAAGGCGCGCGCCTTGTTGTCGGCGAACAGGCCGGTGTCGCCGCGCAGATAGGTGCGGTGCAGATGGTTGTTGCCCATGGTCTGCGACATGCGGAAGCGGCGGGTCTTTTCCGGATCGCAGGTGACGAAGCCCAGATTGCCGCCGCTGGCGCCGATGTGCGGGGAGTCGGTATCGCTGGAGCCTTGGGTGACGAAGGCCTGGCACAGGTTTTCATTGTCGATGAATTCCTGCGGATAGACGGCGTAGCTGCCCGAATCGTTGACCGGCACGCCGTTGATGGTGATGCCCAGCTGGTCGGAGTTGAAGCCGCGTATCGTCAACGCGCCGCCGAACAAGCCGGAAGCGTCCTGGCTGGAGGCGTTGACGCCGGGCAGCATATTGATGCCCTGGTAGATGTTGGACGTCGGGCTTTGCTTTTCCAGCGAGGCCTTGCTGACGTCGCTGCGGGCACGCACGCCTTCCTGCTGCTGCAGCAGGCCGACGCCGAGCTTGTCGCCGACGCCGGTGATGGTGACGGTTTCCAGCTGGGCGCTGTCGGCCAGGGCGGCCGGACTGCCCAGCGCGGCCAGGACGGCCAGCGTCACGGGACGCAGGTAATTTGATGGTTTCATTCTATTTCCTTGTTATACGAGCCAAATATATTGTTTTAATGCCATTGTTGTTTGCCGGGCGCAGCCGATGTCCTGCCTGATGGGTAGGGCGGACTAACGTTCAAGCAAACGGATACCGTCGATCCGGGAGGCGGCGTGGACCGGGGAGGAGCCATGAAGGAGTCGGCAAGGCAAAGTGAGCGCCTGGAATGGAAAAGCGGCCACAGTTGTCGATTGTTTTCCGAAGAGCGGCTTGTGCGGCGGCGCGAACATATTTTGCCTTGAAAATATCCTGGAAGCGGCAAATCTAGTCGAGCGTCATTTCATTTTCAAGAAACCAACATTGCAAAAAGAATAAACAAATATGTCTTTAAATAAAGAGTTGCTCAATAAAGGCGCGAATTTGTGAATGAATGGACTGAAATTAATATTTCAATATAAATTTCGCAGCGCAACATTCTTTATATTCATCAGGCATTTAAATTGAAGGCGGACGCGCTCGGGGCGGGAGGGCGGAGGGCTGAGCACGGCGTCGGCGCTGGCGCCGGATCGCGCAGGAAAATGCGCGGCGCGAGTGTGGCAATGTCGCCATTCGCGGAGGGCCGGGAGGGGGCGGGCGGGAGGTGCAGGGGATGGAGGCCGCCGCGGGCGTCGCGGACAGGCCTGCCGGGAGGGGCGGGGAAAGCGTGGAGGCTTCAGCGCCCCAGCGGCAGCGCGCGGATGCCGGCGTCGTCCAGCAGCAGGTAGCCGCCGCGCCCGCCATGCCAGTCCTGGATCACCCAGCGGCTGGCGCCGCTCTCGCCCGCCTGATGGCGGTGCCGGGCCGGGCGATGGGTGTGGCCGTGGATCAGCGTCGGCCAGCCGTGGGCGGCCAGCAGCGCCTGCACCGCGGCTTCGGTGACGTCGGAAATGGCGGCGAGGCCGGTTTGCTGCTTGTTCATCTCGCTTTGCGCGCGGGCGTGGCGGGCGATGGCGTGGCGTTCCGCCAGCGGTTTGGCCAGCATCGCCTGCTGCCATTGCGGGCTGCGGCTCAGCGCGCGGAATTGCTGGTAGGCGGCGTCGTCGGTGCACAGCGCGTCGCCATGGCACAGCAGGATGCGCTGGCCGTGGACGTCTGTCAGCGTCGGATCATCCAGCAGCTTTGCGCCGCTGCGCGCTTCGAAGCCGGCGCCCAGCAGGAAGTCGCGGTTGCCGCGCATCACGTAGAGCGGCGTCGAGGCGGCGAATTCGCGCATCGCGGCCAGCGGCGCTTCCAGATAGCTGGAGTCATCGTCGTCGCCCACCCAGTATTCGAACAGGTCGCCCAGGATGTAGAGCGCGTCTATCCGGCCCCGCCATTGCAGCAGCGTGTCCAGGAACAGCTGGTTGAGCGCGGGGGTATCGTCGGCGAGGTGCAGGTCGGAAATGAAGTGGATGGCCATGGCAGCGGGTCGGTATCGGGCAATGAAAAGCCGGGGCGGCGCCCCGGCTGGTGTTTCAGGCTGGGCGGATCAGATGATTTCCGCCTTTTCCAGCACGACCGCTTCCAGCGGCACGTCCTGGTGCATGCCGCTGCGGCCGGTGCGCACGGTCTTGATGCGGTCGACGATGTCCTGGCCGGCCACGACCTGGCCGAACACGGCGTAGCCCCAGCCCTGGGTGCTTTCCGACTTGAAATCGAGGAAATCGTTGTCGGAGACGTTGATGAAGAACTGGGCCGAAGCGGAGTGCGGGTCCGAGGTGCGGGCCATCGCCACGGTGTAGGTCTTGTTCGACAGGCCGTTGTTGGCCTCGTTCTGGATCGGGTCCTGGGTCGGCTTTTGCTTCATCTGGGCGTCGAAACCGCCGCCCTGGATCATGAAGCCGTTGATCACGCGGTGGAAGATGGTGCCGTCGTAGTGGCCGCTTTTCACGTATTGCTCGAAGTTGGCCGCGGTTTGCGGGGCTTTTTCGTGGAACAGTTCCAGCGTGATTTCGCCGAAGTTGGTCGTCAGTTTGATCATGATGCTTTCCTTTGCGCTGAGGCCGGTTGCGCGGCCTTAGGGTTTGATGGTGACTTTCTGGATGACGATGGGTTCGAACGGGACGTCATCCATGCCGTTCATGCTGCCGGTGCGGGTCTTGGCGATGCGGTTCACCACATCCATGCCTTTGCTCACCTTGCCGAATACGGCGTAGCCGGCGCCTTGCGGATTGGGGGAAGTGTAATTGAGGGCGTCGTTGTCGCGCACGTTGATGAAGAACTGCGCGGTGGCGGAGTTCGGATCGTTGGTGCGCGCCATCGCGATGGTGCCGACATTGTTTTTCAGGCCATTGCCCGCTTCGTTGACGATGGGCGCGCGGGTGGGTTTCTGGTTGAGCTTGGCGTCGAAGCCGCCGCCCTGGATCATGAAGCCGTCGATCACGCGGTGGAAGACTGTGCCGTTATAGTGGCCGGCCTTGGCGTAGGCGACGAAATTGGCCACGGTCTTCGGCGCCTTGGCCGAATCCAGCGTGATTTCGATATTGCCCTTGTTGGTGACCATCTCCACCACCGGGGCGGCGAAGGCCAGCGCGGGCAGGGCGGCCAGGGCCAGGCTGCAGAACAGTTTCTTCATGATAGCGATGCGTGCCGACAGGGAAGTTGGGGCTGTGATTCTAGCACAGGCGCGGATGAGGATTGCCAGCCGGCTGTTTGCCGGCGGCAGTGGCGTCTGTTCATACAAGTTCAGAAAGATGTGTTTTTCTCTTGCGATGGGGTGGATTCGAGTTTAGACTCCACGCCCTAAAAAAGATGCAAGCGCTATCTACTTATCATGCGCCTGCTGATTGGATAAGCCCGGGCCGGCACGGCATGGCCACGCGGCGCAAGAAGAACACTCCAGGAACATGAACACAATGCAATCTGCTGTTTCGCCTCGCTCGGCGCGTCTGCTTTCCCTCATCGTCGCCAGCCTGTTCGCCGCTCCCGCCGTCCAGGCCGCCGGCTTTCAACTGACGGAACAAAGCGTGGCCGGCATGGGCCGCGCCCACGCCGGCGCCGGCATGGCCGGCGACGACCTGTCCGCGGTGTTTTACAACCCGGCCGGCATGACCCTGCTGCAAGGCACCCGGGCGCAGGGCGGTTTCACCTATGCGGAAGTCGATGCGCCGTTTGAGGGCAGCAATACCGTCAGCGGTTCGCCGGACCCGCGGCTGAATCGAACCACTCAAGCCTCGGACAATGGCCGCGCTCCGGGCGTCGCCATCCCCAATGCCTATCTCACGCATCAGATCAATGATCAGCTGTACGTCGGCGTGGGCCTGACCACCCCGTTCGGTTTGGGCGCGCGCTACAACGACAACTGGGCAGGGCGCGACAGCGGCATCTCCAGCTCCATCATGACGCTGGACATCAATCCCTCGCTGGCTTACAAGCTGGACGAACGCTGGAGCTTCGGCGCCGGCGTGTCGGCCCAATACGCGAAGGCTCATCTGAAGAAGGGCGCTTTCCTGCCCGGGGCCACCGGCGAGATCAAGGCCGACAGCTGGGGCTTCGGCTACAACCTGGGCGTGATGTATAGCTACAGCGCCGATACCCGCATCGGACTGTCCTACCGTTCCAAGATCGACCACAAGGCCAAGGGCGACTACATCAATTCCGGCTTCGTCGATCTGGCGCCGACCATGCCGCTGTCGCGTCTGAATGGCACCTACGCCGGCTCGGCCGACGTCACCACGCCGGAGTCGCTGCTGCTGAGCGGCTACAGCAAGCTGAACAGCAAGTTCGCCGTCGGCGCCACCGCGCGCTGGACGCGCTGGAGCCGTTTCGACCAGTTGGTGATCAAGGGCAGCCCGCAGTTCGGCGGCATCGATACCACCACCCGCATCGACAACCACTGGAAGAACAGCTGGATGTTCTCGGTGGGTGGCGACTACTTCTTCAACGACGCGCTGACCCTGCGCAGCGGCCTGGGCTATGAAACCACTCCGGTGCCCAACGCCGAGCACCGCAATCCGCTGATTCCGGACGCCGACCGCATCTGGCTGAGCCTGGGCGCCGGCTACAAGATCAGCAAGCAGGCCACGGTGGATGTCAGCTACGCGTATCTGCGCGCGGTGGGCGATCGCAAGATCGACAACGTCTCCAAGAGCCCGTTCGGCACCCAAAGCCACCTGCAAGGCCAATACGGCTCCATTACCGGCCACCTGCTGGGCGTGCAGGCGCAATACCGCTTCTGATGGCTTGAACGCGAAGGAAGAAAGCGCGGCGCGATGCCGCGCTTTTTTTTCGCGCAGGGCGGGGTTAGATCTGGTATTCGAGACAGTCGTCCGGCAAGCGGGGGCGGCCATGCTGCGGCTCCAGGCCGAGCAGCCGCATTTGCCGGAGCGGCGGCGAGTACAGATGCAGGGTGACCAGATCGCCATCTTGTTGATTGGCTATCTGGTGGATGTCCTGATCGCCGTTGATCACCAGGCTGCCGGCCGCCAGTTCGCGGGTTTCGCGTGAAGCCAGCAGGCCGGCCGGCGTTTCTTCGAACACGGTTTCGGTGGCCACGCCCTGAAGCACCCGCACGCCGCACAGGCTGCCCCGGTGGTTGTGGATCTGGCTGCGTTGGCCGCTGCGCCAGCACAGCAGCAGCAGTTCGCAGAAATCATCGGCATAGATGCGGTTGCGGCGATATTGGCTGTCGCCGAATAGCCAGAACGGCGCGAAGTCGGCGCGGCCGAGGCGCAGCGAGCGGTGGAAGCCGCGAATGTCTTCCAGGCTCAGGCGGGCCTGAAACTGTTCCAGCCGCTTGAGCGCGGCCAGTAGCCCGGGACTGATCTCGGCTGGGATCGGGGCGCGGGCATTCGGCGTTTCCATCGATTTCTCCTTGCTATCCATATGGTAGCGACGCATTGGGCGGCTTTTTTGCAGGCGATATGATGATGGAATTTATGGTGGTTCGGCTATGCGTATTTGCGCATAAGGAAATTCCGCCAGCTGGATAGTCCCGGCCGCACGGTTGCGGTATAGCCTTGCGGCCGGGCGGCGTGGATGGCAGAAATGTCAGGGCAGCGACGCCAGCGGCAGCTTCATGGTTTGCTTGATGGCGTTGAGCACGATGGTGGATTTGACACTGCGCACCAGCGACAGCTGCATCAGCTTGTTCATCACGAAGGCCGACAGCGACGGCAGGTCGGGCACCACGATGCGCAGCAGGTAGTCGGCTTCGCCTGCCGCGGCGTAGCATTCCAGCACTTCCGGCAGCGCGTGGATGGATTGGGCGAAATCCAGCAGCGCCGCTTCGTTGTGCCGCTCCAGGCTGACGTTGGCGAAGGCCATCACCGACAGGCCCACTTGCTCCGGGTCCAGCGCCACCTGGTAGCCCTGGATGATGCCGTTTTGCTCCATGCGCTGGATGCGGCGGCCGATTTGCGAGGCGGACAGCGGAATGTCCTGCGCCAGCCGCTGGTGGGTGGCGCGGGCGTCCAGCTGCAATTGCTGCAGGATCTCCAGATCAAAGCGGTCCAGCTCTATTTTGCGCATTTTGTGCACCATATGACATTTGATGCGGCAAGTATGCAAAATTTACTGGATTTCAGCAAATTATGCGGTCTTCCCGCATCTGTGAAGGGCTAAACTAGAGTAAATGACCCAATCCTCCAGGAGTGCCGAAATGAACGACCGCGCCGACTTCGTCGTGCCCGACATCACCACCCGCAAGAATGTCGGACTCAGCCACGACGCCAACGATTACACGCTGCCGCAGCCGCTGGACCGTTACAGCGCGGAAGATCACGCCACCTGGGCCACCTTGTACCAGCGCCAGTGCGCGCTGTTGCCCGGCCGCGCCTGCGATGAATTCCTGCAAGGGCTGGAGCAATTGGGCGTGGACGCCGACCGGGTGCCGGACTTCGGCAAGCTCAATCGCCAGCTGATGGCCGCCACCGGCTGGAAGATCGTCGCGGTGCCGGGCCTGATTCCCGACGACGTGTTCTTCGAACACCTCGCCAACCGCCGCTTCCCGGTGACCTGGTGGCTGCGCGAGCCGCATCAGCTGGACTACCTGCAGGAGCCGGACGTGTTCCACGACCTGTTCGGCCACGTGCCGCTGCTGATCAATCCGGTGTTCGCCGACTACCTGGAGGCATACGGCAAGGGCGGCATGAAGGCCAAGGAACTGGGCGCGCTGCCGATGCTGGCGCGACTGTACTGGTACACGGTGGAGTTCGGCCTGATCGATACGCCGCAGGGCATGCGCATCTACGGCGCCGGCATCCTGTCCAGCAAGTCGGAGTCCATCTACTGCCTGGACAGCCCCAGCCCCAACCGGGTGGGTTTCGACCTGATGCGCATCATGAATACGCGCTACCGCATCGATACCTTCCAGAAGACCTACTTCGTCATCGACAGCTTCAAGCAATTGTTCGACGCCACCGCTCCCGATTTCACGCCGCTGTACCAGCGCCTGTCGGCGGCACAGCCGTGGGGCGCGGGCGACATCGCGCCGGACGACCGGGTGCTCAACCGCGGCGACCAGCAAGGCTGGGCGGACAGCGACGACGTCTGAACCGGGAGGTTTGCATGCCGGCAGGCCCGCTTCGCGCGGGCCTTTTTCATGGGCAGCGGCTGCCGCGACAGCAGATGGTGGGGTCAACGGCGCGGGCATGGCTATCGTTAGATCTGACAAACTGGATACACTGGAGCAGGCTTCGCCGCCGCCCGCGGCGCCTGACAGGAGGGATGAGACAGCGGCCATGCAAACGACAGAATTGATTCCCTGCATCATCGCTGGCGGTGCCGGCGCCCGGCTGTGGCCGGTTTCGCGCCAGGCGCTGCCCAAGCCGTTCATCCGCATGGCGGATGGCCAAAGCCTGCTGCAGAAAGCCTTCCTGCGGGCATCGCGCTTGGATGGCGTGAGGCGGGTGATGGTGGTCGCCAATCGGCAGCTGCTGTTCCATGTGCTGGAGGAATGCGGCGCGGTCAATGCGGCGGGGCTGGAGCTGGAGATCCTGCTGGAGCCGGAGGGCCGCAACACGGCGCCGGCCATCGCCGCGGCGGCGCTGGACGCGCTGGAGCGCCGCGACGGGGGGCGCCCCATACTGCTGGTGCTGCCGGCCGACCACCTGATGGCGGACGAGAGCGCTTTCGCCGAAGCGGCGGTCCGCGCTCGCGGCCTGGCCGAGCTGGGCCGCATCGCCGTTTTCGGCCTGAAGCCGGTCCGGCCCGAGACTGGCTTCGGCTATATCGAACCGGGGGAGGCGATTGGACGGCTGGGCTATCGAGTGGCGCGCTTCGTCGAGAAGCCGGACGCGGCCAGCGCCGAACGCTATCTGGCCGATGGCCGCTTTTTGTGGAATGGCGGCATGTTCTGTTTCGACGCCGAAACCCTGCGCGGCGAGCTGGCCAGTCATGCGCCCGCTGTGCTCGCCGGCGTGGCCGCATGCCTGGAAGCCAGCCCGGAGCTGCGCGGCCCGGGCCGCCGGCAGCGGGAGCTGGATCCGCGCAGTTTCGGCCGCTGCCCGGACATCTCCATCGACTACGCGGTGATGGAAAAGTCGGACGCGGCGGCGGTGGTGCCGTGCGAGCTGGGCTGGAGCGATATCGGCAGTTGGGAAAGCCTGGCGGCCGAGTACCCGCATGATGAAAACGGCAACGCCAGCCATGGCGAAGCGCTGCTGCGCGACACCCGCAACACCTTCGTGCAAAGCGGCGGCCGTCTGGTGGCCACGCTGGGGGTGGACAACCTGCTGGTGATCGACACGGCGGACGCCTTGCTGGTGGCCGACCGCCGCCGCAGCCAGGAGGTGAAGGACATCGCCGCCGAACTGAAACGGCGCGGCCATCCGGCCTATCTGTCGCACCGCACCACGCCGCGTCCCTGGGGCCATTACACAGTGCTGGAGGAGGGCGGCAACTACAAGATCAAGCGCATCGTGGTGAAGCCGGGCGCGTCGCTGTCGCTGCAGATGCACCGCCACCGCAGCGAGCACTGGATCGTGGTGAGCGGCGCCGCTCTGGTGGTCAACGGCGCCGAGGAGCGCCGGATCGAGGCCAACCAGTCCACCTTCATTCCCGCCGGCGAAAAGCACCGGCTCGCCAATCCCGGCCGGATCGAGCTGGTGATGATAGAGGTGCAGAGCGGCGATTATCTGGGCGAAGACGACATCGTGCGCTTCTCCGACCACTATGGGCGCGACGTCGTCGGCTGAGCGGCGCCGCGGCTAGTGGGTGGCGCCGCCCGCCAGCGCCAGGTCATGGCGATGCGCCAGCGCCAGCTCCACCGCCAGCCTGAGCGCCGCGACGCAATCGTCCAGCGCCATGCTGGGCGCGCCGGGATGGCCTGCCGCCTGCTCCGGGAGATAGGGAATATGGATGAAGCCGGCGCGCGGCACGCGCCGGTGCAGCAGTCCGTACATCACATGGTTGCAGACGAAGGTGCCGGCGGTTTGCGACACCGAGGCCGGGATGCCTTGCGCGCGCAGGCCGGCGACGATGGCCTTGATCGGCAGCGTGGCGAAATAGGCGGCCGGGCCGTCGGCGGCGATCGGCTGGTCTATCGGCTGCCGGCCGGCGTTGTCGGCGATGCGGGCGTCGTCGACATTGATGGCCACCCGTTCGACGGTGATGTCGGGGCGGCCGCCGGCCTGGCCGACGGCGATGGCCAGCTCCGGCCGCAGCTCGGCCAGATGGCTGTCCAGCGCGGCGAGCGCTGCGCCGAACACGCAGGGCAGCCGGCGCGCGAAAACGCGGGCGCCGCCCAGCTCCGCGCCATCCAGCCGGCGCACCGCCTCCCACGACGGATTGACGGTTTCGCCGCCGAAGGGCTCGAAGCCGGTCAGCAATACGGTTTGCATGTTTTTCTCCTCAGCGGAACATCAGCCAGTTCATCAGCGCGGCGTTGACCGCCAGCAGCGCCAGCGCGGTCGGCACCTGGGCCTTGATCACCGCGTTCTTGTCGTCCAGCTCCAGCAGGGCGGCGGGAACGATGTTGAAATTGGCGGCCATCGGCGTCATCAGCGTGCCGCAGTAGCCGGAGAACATGCCTATCGCCGCCATCACCGCCGCGTCGCCGTGGTGCATGCCGACCAGAAACGGTATGCCGATGCCGGCGGTCATCACCGGGAAGGCGGCGAAGGCGTTGCCCATGATCATCGTGAACAGCGCCATGCCCAGCACATAAGCCAGCACCGCCACCCAGCGCGTGTCCAGCGACAGGTAGGCGGTGGCCACATGCGCCACCGCCTTGCCGGCGCCGGCGTCGGCGAACAGCAGGCCCAGCACCGCCAGCATCTGCGGCAGCAGCACCGCCCAGCCCATGCAGTCCAGCAGGCGGCGGGTTTCGCGGATGCTCTGCGCCGGCCGCTCGCGCGTCAGCCCGCAGGCGGCGATGAAGGAAACGAGGCAGGCCACGCCCAGCGCCAGCAGCGTGACATTCTTGGGGTCGAACAGCGGCGCGCCCGCCAGTTTCACGTCCTTGGCCGCCAGGCTGAGCGCCACGGTCAGCAGCGGCACCAGCAGCGAGGGCAGAAACACCTTGCCGCCCAGCCGACGCAGGCTGTCCTGCAGCCGCGCGGCCGACAGCGCGATGTGATGGCCGCTGCCGAGGCGGCCCAGGCCGGCCAGCAGCACCATGGCCAGCACGATGGCGCCGGACAGCTGCGCCGGCAGCCAGTCGCCGGCCAGGAACAGCATGCCGAACAGGCCCCAGAACGCCGCGCTGCCGTAGCGGCGCGGATGGCCGGGGTCGGCCAGCGCGCCGGCCGCCACCAAGAGCAGGACCGCGCCGGCCAGCCAGTACAGGTACTCGACATGCAGGATCATGCGCGCTTCTCCGACAGATGGGCGGCCGGGGCGGCTTGCCGCAGCAGCTGGCGTTCCAGCCGCATCAGGCGGACGGCGTGGATGATGAAGGCGAACAGCGCGGTGGGAATGCCCCACAGCGCGATGTGCAGCGGTTCGCTGGGGATCTGGTTTTCCTGCAGGAAGGTATGCATCAGCATCACCGCTCCGAAGGCGACGAAGATGTCCTCGCCGAAGAACAGGCCGACATTGTCGGTGGCGGCGCACATGGCGCGCAGCTTCTGCCGTTGCTCGGGCGTCGGCTCGCCGTGGCGTTGCTCCCAGGCGCCTTCGGTCATCGGCGCCAGGATGGGCCGCACCATCTGCGGATGGCCGCCCAAGCCGGTCAGGCCCAGCGCGGCCGACAATTCCCGCACCAGCAGGTAGACGATCAGCAGGCGGCCGACGGTGGCGTTGCGGATGCGCCGTATCCAGGCGCGGGCCTGGTCGCGCAAGCCGTGGCGCTCCATCAGCCCCACCACCGGCAGCACCAGCAGCAGGATCAAGGTGATGTTGCGGGTTTTCATGAAGCCCTGGCCGAGCTTGGCCAGGATGGCCAGCGCCGGCATGCCGGCGGCCAGGCCGGTGACGACGCCGGCGGCGCATACCGCCAGCAGCGGATTGAAGCGCAGCAGGAAGCCTGCGATGACCACCGCTATGCCTAGCAGCGGCCACAGATTGACAGCTGGGTCCATGGTTTCTCCTTGGGTGGGGCCGCGCTGCGGTCTGGCCGCCGCCTGGCGCGGTGTCGGGGTGGCTCAGTCGGCGGCGATGCGGATGCCCAGGGCTTCCAGGTGGCCGCGCAGCCTGGCGGCGAAGGCCGCCGCATGGGGGCCGTCGCCGTGCAGGCAGATGGAATCGGCGCGCAGCGGCACGCTTTCGCCGCTGACGGCGATCACGCGCTGGCGCAGCGCCATGTCGCTGACTTGGGCCAGCACCGCTTCGGCGCTGTCCAGCAGCGCGCCGGGCGCGCCGCGCGGCACCAGGCTGCCGTCGGCGCGATAGCCGCGGTCGGCGAAAACCTCCCGCCGCGTGTCCAGGCCCTCGGCGCGGCAGGCGGCGAGAAAGCCGCTGCCAGCCAGGCCGATCACCCGCAGCCTGGGATTGAAGTCGCGGATCGCGCGCGCCAGCGCCGCCGCCAGCGCCGGGTCGCGCGCGGCCTGGTTGTACAACGCGCCATGCGGCTTGACGTGGCGCATCTCGCCGCCTTCGGCGCGGACGATGGCGTCCAGCGCGCCCAGCTGATACAGCACGCCGGCGCGCACCGCGTCCGGCGGCAGCTGCATCTCGCGGCGGCCGAAATTTTCCCGGTCGGGAAAGCTGGGATGGGCGCCGATGGCGACGCCGCGCCGCAGCGCCATGCGCACCACTTGCAGCATGGTGTCCGAGCTGCCGGCATGCCAGCCGCAGGCGATGTTGGCGGAGCTGACGTGTTCCAGCAGCGCGGCGTCGTCGCCGCAGTCCTCGCCCAGGTCGGCGTTGAGGTCAATTTGCATTCAGCAGCCTTTCGATCCGGTGTTGATAGCGTTGCTGCAGCCGCAGCGCCTGGCGGGCGCCGTCGGGGTCGGTCGGGATGAAGTGCAGCTGGCTGCCCAGGCGCGCCTGGCCCAGCTGCCACAAGTCGGCCTCTATCACCATGCCCAGCCGCGGATAGCCGCCGGTGGCCTGGGCATCGGCCATCAGCACGATGGGCTGGCCGTCCGGCGGCAGCTGGATCAGGCCGGGCAGCACGCCGTGGGACAGCATATCCACCGTCTCGCCGGCTGTCAGCGCGGGGCCGGCCAGCCGGTAGCCCATGCGGTTGCTGTTGGGCGTCAATTGCCAGGGTTCGCGCCAGAAACGCTCTTGCGCCTGTTTCGACAGCCGCTTGAGTTCCGGCCCGGGGCAGACGCGGATCTGGCTGCCGGGGCGGGGCAGCCAGACGCCCAGCCGCGGCGCCGGCGGCCGCGCCGGCCCCAGCGCCAGGCGGTCGCCGTCGCGCAGCGCCCGCCCGTCCAGGCCGCCGAAGCCGGCCAGCAGATCGGTGCTGGCGGATCCCATCACGGCCGGCGCCTGGATGCCGCCGTCCAGCGCCAGGTAAGCGCGCATGCCGAAGCGCGGCGCCTGCAGCTGCAGCATTTGCCCGGCGCGGAAGGCAACGCGCCAGCCCGGCCACACCGGCTCGCCATCCAGCAGCGCCTGGCAATCGGCGCCGGCCAGCGCCAACTGGCCGGCGCGCAAGAAGCGGAAGCAGGCCGGCGGCAGCGTGATTTCCAGCGCGGCGGCGTCGGCGGGGTTGCCGACTAGGCGGTTGGCGATGCCCAGCGCCAGGCCGTCCATGGCGCCAGCGCGGCATACGCCCAGATGGCGCGCGCCGAAGCGGCCCAGATCCTGCACCGTGGTTTGCGGTCCGGCCTTGATCACTTCCAGCATGGCGATTCCTTGCTGGCGACGAAGCGGACGATGTCCCCCGGCTGCAGCAGGCAGGCGGGTTCGCGCGCCGGGTCGAACAAGCGGGCCGGACTGCGGCCTATGATCTGCCAGCCGCCGGGAGAGGCCGACGGATAGATGCCGGTCTGGCAGCCGCCTATCGCCACCGCGCCCGCCGGCACCGCGATGCGCGGCGTGGCGCGGCGCGGGGTGGCCAGCCGCGGATCCAGGCCGCCAAGGTAGGCGAAGCCGGGCTGAAAGCCCAGGAAATACACGGTGTAATCGCTCGCGCCATGCCGTTCCACCACCTGGCGCGGACTGAGGCCGCAATGCCGCGCCACGTGGTCCAGGTCCGGGCCGTATTCGCCGCCGTAGCAAACCGGAATCTCCACTCGCCGCTGCGGGATGTCGGCTTGTTCCGCCTGCTGCCACAGCTTGCGCAGCCGGGCCGGCAAGGCCGCGGCCAGCGCCGGATCGTCGCTCAGTTCCAGGGTGAGATTGTTCATGCCGGGCACGATTTCTCGGATGCCGTCGCCGGCTTGCAACTGCCGGGCCAGCCACCAGATGCGGCGCTGGCAGTCCAGCGTGGCGGGCGGCGGCATTTCCAGCGTCAGGGCCTGGCTGCCCAGCCAATGGATCGCGGGCGAGGTGAGGGGGGCGGAAGGCATCGGGTTTTGACGAAATGCGATTTGAGAATATGATTATGATTATGGGTTAATTGAATGTAATGATGCAATGTTAATAATTTCTCGTCAATTTATGAGAATGAAAGGATGGGAAGGCCTTGAATTTCGAGAGAACGGAGAATAACGTCCATGACGAATGATTTGCCGAAGATCGTGTCTTCGCAGCATCTGGTGTCGGAGCGCAGCCCCGAGTTGTCGGAGTTCGAATTCAGCCTGACGGTGGTGAACAATGCCTTTCACCGCTGGATGGTGCGCTGCATGGCCGCCGCCGGAGAAAAGGACATGACGCCCACCGAGGTGCTGTTGGTGCATCATGTCAACCACCGCGGCCGGCAGAAGAAACTGGCCGACATCTGCTTCGTGCTGAATATGGAGGACACCCACGTGGTGGCCTACGCGCTGAAGAAGCTGGTGAAGATGGGCTATGTGCGCAGCGAGAAAAGCGGCAAGGAAGTGTTGTTCTCCACCACCGAGAATGGCCGGGCATTGTGCGAGCGTTACCGCCAGGTGCGCGAGCAGTGCCTGCTGCCGACGCTGAGCGACGGCGGCATCGCCAATCCGGCCATAGGCGAGGTGGCCCAACTAATGAGGGCGCTGGCCGGCGTTTACGACCAGGCCGCGCGCGCCGGGGCCTCGTTCTGAATGCCGGCCGGGCGGCGGCTCAGATCACCGCCCACAAACCGATGATGGCCGCCAGCACCAGCACGCCGGTCAGGATCTGCGAGGTGCTTTTTTCTTTCTGCAGCGCGCGCTTGAGGCTGTCGTGCGCGCCCTCCAGCTGGTCTATCCTTTGCTGCAGCGAGGCGCGGGCCTCATCCTGGCCCGCCAGCCGCTTCAGCATGTCCTCGCCGCCGAATTCCTTGATGACATCCTTGTTCCACACCCCCAGCAGCTTGTTCACCTTGTCCTTGAAATACAGTGCGGTGCGCTGGGCCGGGTCCTGCCATTCGAACTGGAAGCCCTGGCCGGCGAAAAAGGCGTGGCGCTGCAGCCTTTCTTCTTCGGTGCTGGTTTGCCCGGTATTGACCAGGCCCGGGGTGATCGCATAGTCGGGGCAGACGCCCTTGGCCCAGACGATCACGCTGGCGAACAAAAAGGCGTCCAGTCCGCTGCCCATCAGCGCAGGGCTGCAACTGACGCCGCTTTTGGGGCCGAAGGTGACGGACTTGCTCGGGCGGTCCACCCGCACCCAGGCGACGTTGTACACTGCGTGGAAGCGGCTGTCGTCGCCTTCCAGCATTTGCCAGTGCTGGTTGCTGTCGGCGCGGGCGTAGCCGCGGAATTGCAGGCGGAAGTAGTCGGACTGCGAAGTCATGGCGCGGCTGCGCTGCAAGATGCCGTAGATCGGCGCGCCCTCGATATTGAGGGTGAGGATGGTTTCGCCCAGCGGGATGGCCAGATTGGCCAGATTGAGTTCGTTTTCCGGCGGCGGCAGCGGAATGTCTTCCGTCGTCGCCTGGGGTTGGTCGGTGCTTTTGGTATTGTTCGCAGTCATGTGGCAGTGATTCTGTCGCTGGTGGTGGTTCGCCTGCGCCCGCCGGACGCCATCGGCATGGGGATTCTATCCTAACATTGTAGGGGAGCGCGCTTGCGCTTGCCGAGGACGGGAGGTGACGGTGCGGTTCATCGGGAATTTCGTTCTCCTGGCGTGCTGGATTTTGCCGGCGATGGCTGGCGGGGTGTGCGGCAAGCCGATTCAGGTGGGGTGGGAGGAGCGGCCTCCCTATCATTACCAGGGACGGGATGGCCGGCCCGCAGGCTACTCGGTGGAACTGCTGAATCAAGCCGCCGCGCGCCTTGGCTGCCGCCTGACTTATCGTCAAATGCCCTGGTCGCGCAATCTGCAGGAGTTGCGGCTGGGCACGGTAGATGTCGCGATGCAGGCGTTGAAAACGCCGGAGCGGGAGGCGTACGCCTGTTTTGTGCCGGGCTACAGCTCCGCGCAGGTGCGGCTGTGGGCGCGCGCCGATCGCGCTGCGCGCTGGCCGGTCGCCCAGCTGCAGGATTTGAGCCGGCTGGGCCTGGTCAGGCTGGGCGTGACGCATGGCGACAGTTACGGCGACGCATGGGACCGCTGGCTGAAAGCGCCTCCGGCCACGGTGAGGGTGGACGCCGGGGAAACGCTGGCCGGCAGTTTGCGCAAGCTGCAGCTGGGGCGGATAGACCTGCTGCTGGCGACCATGGACACGCTGCCGAATGAGCTGGCCCGCTTGCCGCAACAGCCGGCCATCGTGGCCCTGCCGCCGGCATGGCGCGCGGGCGGCGCCTTTTATGTTTTCAGCAAACGCAGCGTGCCCGCCGAGCTGTGCCGGGCTTTTGCCGGCGCGCTGCGCGACATGAAGCGCGACGGCGTGGTGGACCGGCTCTACCGCAGCCGCTTCAACATCGCTTATCCCGACCCCTAGCTTCAAACCCGCAGCAGCGGCAGCGGCGCGAAGCGGCCGCCCAGCACATTGCGGCTGTCCTTGCCCCACCAGCTGTCGATCGCGGTGGCGTAGACCTGGCGGAAATCTATCGCGTGCGGCAGATTGCCGTCGCTGACGCCGGCCAGTTGCGGCGTTTGGCCGTATAGCCCGCCTTTGACGCGGCCGCCGGCGGCGAAGTGGACGCTGGCGGCGCCGTGGTCGGTGCCGCGGTTGGCGTTTTCGCGCGGGCGGCGGCCGAATTCGGCGTAGGTCAGCACCAGCGTGTCGTCCCAGCGGCCCAGCCGCGTCATTTCGCCGCGCAGCTGCGCCAGCCCGTCGGCCAGCTCGGCCAGCAGCCGCGCTTGCGCCGGCTGCTGGTTGCCGTGGGTGTCGAAGCCGGTGAGCGTGATGCGGGCGACGGCGATGTCGACGCCGCGCGCCAGCGTGTCGGTCAGCGTGCGCACCGCGACGCCGAAGCCGCCGTTGGGCTTGGGGCCGGCGGTGGGCGATTCGCTGGGCGCGGTGCGCGGCAGCGGCGCCAGGCTGGCGGCGGCCTGGCGGATGTCGCCTTCCACTTTCAGGATGTGTTCCAGCGCCGAGCCGGCGTGGCCGGGCTGCTGGTCGGCCACCAGCTTGGCCTGGCGCGCGAAGTCCTGCGGATTGGCCAGCACCACCGCGCGCGCGCCGCCGTCCAGCGGGCCCAGCACCTGGCTGGACAGCACCACGCCGTCGGCGGCGAAGTGCTTCGGCGTCGGCTGCTCGCGGAACAGCCGGGTCAGCCAGCCCTCGCTCAGGTATTGCTGGCTGGCCGAGGCGGTGTCCCAGATCTCGATCGAGCGGAAGTGCGACAGATTGGGCTCGGGATAGCCGACGCCCTGCAGCAGCGCCAGCTGCTGGTCCCGCCACAGCGGCATCAGCGGCGACAACGCCGGATTCAGGCTGATGGCCTCATCCAGTTGCAGCACCTGCTCGCGGGCGATGGCGATGCCGGGGCGCAGCCGGTAATAATCTGCGCTGGCGTAGGGGACGACGGTGTTGAGGCCGTCGTTGCCGCCTTTCAATTCAACCAGCACCAGCAGGCGTTTGTAGCCGGCCGGGGCCAGCGCCCAGGACAGGTTGGGCAGCACGCTCAGCATCAGGCCGGCGCCGGCCGCTTTCAGGAATTCGCGTCGTTTGAACATGGCGGTCTCCTTCACTCCACCTGGTAGGCCGGGTCCAGCAGCAACTGGGCGATGGCCTTGGCGCCGCTTTCTCCCTGCGGCAGCGGATTGGCCGGCGGCACCGCCAGCAACAGGCGCGCGGCGTCAGCCGCGCTGCGGGCGTCGTAGATGGCGGCCCATTCGTCGGGTTGCAGCTTCATCGATGCGACACCCTTGGCGACGAAGCGGTTGATGCGCGCCTCGCGGCCGGCCATCTCGTTCAGGCTGCCATCGGCCTGAGCGAAGGTGTCGCGCGCCGGCGCGGCGTCGTGGGCGATGCGGTCGAGGAACTGCTTGCGGGTGAGCAGGGTGGCGCTGTTGATCCAGGCTTCGCCGCCGGGCCAGCCCTTGACGTTGGGCGGCGCGAACACGTCCTGGCCCAGCTGGCGGTTCAGGCCGGCGATCACGCGCCAGTCGGGCGGCGTCAGGTCGAAGGTCACCAGCGTGCCTACGGTCAGCTCCACCGGCGATTTCACCAGTTGGCCCTGGCTGTGCCAGAACTGCGGCGTCAGCAGCAGCGCGCGCATCAAGGGCTTCAACTGGTAGTGGCCGCGGCGGAAGTCGGCGGCCAGCTTGTTGATGCTGGCCGCGTCCGGCGTCGGCGACACGAAATTGCGCCACAATTTGGTGGTGATGAATACCGAGGTTTGCGGCTGCTGCAGCAACAGGTCGATCACGTCGTCGCCGTCGAAATTGCCGCGCTGGCCGAAGATGGTCTTCTCGCCGGCGTCGCGCAGCCGCGGCCGGACGATGAACTGGTCGTCGTGGTCCAGGCCCCAGCCGGTGAAGGCGCGCGCCGCCTCGCGGATATCCTGTTCGCTGTAGTGGCCTTCGCCCAGCGTGAACAGCTCCATCACCTCGCGGGCGAAGTTCTCGTTCGGTTGTTCCTTGCGGTTATTGGCGGTGTCGAGGTAGCGCATCATCGCCGGGTCGCGCGCCACCGCGTGCAAGAGTTGGCCGAAATCGCCCAGCGCGTAGTGGCGCAGCAGCAAATTCTGCTGGTACAGCATCTGCGGCGAACGCACCTTGTCCAGCGCCGACACGAAGTGATTGTGCCAGAACAGGGTCATCTTTTCGGTCAGCGGCGACGGCGTGGCGAGCATCTCGGCCAGCCACCAGCTGCGCAGCTCCACCGCGTGCTGGTTGCGCTCTTGCTGCAGCGCTTTTTTCTGTTCCTCGGTCAGGCCAGGCTGGCCGGGGCGCTCGAAGGGGTCGTTGGCCCAGCCGGGCGGCGGCGTGGCCGGCTGGGTGCGGACGCCGGCCAGGATCTTGTCCACCGCGGCTTCGCGGCTGAGCGGCGCGTAAGCGGCGATCTGCGCCGGATTGGCGCCGAAGCCGGTGCGCAGCAGCAGATGGCGCGCGCCGTCGACGCCGATGTCGGCCAGCGCGCAAAGCGGCAGGCTGAACAGCACGGATGAGAGGATTATTTTTTTGAGCATGGTCGCAGGTTCCCGATGCAGGGTAGCCATGCCAGCTTAGCCGCCTATTTTTAGCAAGGTATGTCGGCTCGGGGGAAACTGTGAGGGAATGTTTATGGCATGCGCTGTGGCGGCTGCCTGAGGGCGGACAGGCCATGCCCGGTGTGCGATGATTGGCCATTTTACCGTGAGGTGGCTATGGCGGAAGCTGCGCCGCAGGCGCCGTGGTGGCGAAGAGCCTGTTCAAACGTCTTGTTCCTGCTTTTTTTCTTCTCCCTTCTGGCGCTGATTTTCTTCCTGACATGGCTGTTTTTTTTCCCGCTGCGGGCATTGGGGGATTGGCTATTCATCCCTTTGCCCCGCGGTCAGTATCTGCACCTGGAGACAAATCAAGTTCTGAACCAGCCGGGTTTCGTGCTGCCGCTGCTGTTTTGGGTGTTGGCTTTGCTGGGCGCGCTTTCCGGTTGGCGCGATGGGTTTCGTAAATTGCCCAAGCGGGACAAGGCCAAGCGGCGACAAAAATTGGCGCAGTTGAATCAGCGGTGTTGCCGTTTGCTGGCGATATCCGCAGGGCTGAGCGTGTTGCTGTCTTTGCCCGCCATGCGCAGCTATACAGTCGTGGCTGGGGATGGCATCCATGATATGGATTTCTATCGTCGGCACGAGACGGTGTATCCATTTTCGCAGCTTGAATGCATTAGAAGGTCGGTGGTGCGCGGGGCTATTTTTTACGATTTCTACTTTGATCGAAAAGAGGATGACTCGTTTACAGCGGCCGGACTCAATCCGCAAGCGTTGGCCTGGGTCGAATGCCAAACCGGGAAAAGCTTCCAGAGCTGGATGGGGGCTTGCGGCGGATGGCGGCGGGGCCGATAGGCCGCTATACTAGCGCCCTGTCACCGGGGGTGCCCGCCATGCGGGCTGAGAGACACCCTGAGAACCTGATCTGGATCATGCCAGCGGAGGGAGCGTGATGAGCGGAACATGATCCGCCCTGCCTGCTTGCTCCGTGGCCGCACCGCACGGAGAGATGTCCATGAAGTTGCTTCCCACCCTTGTCGCCGCCGCTCTGAGTCTGGCCGGCCTGTCCGCCCAGGCGGCCGAACTGCGCGTGCTCGCCCATAGCTCGTTCAGCGTCGACAAGCCGCTGCTGGCGGCGTTCGAAAAGCAATACGGCGCCAAGGTGTCCATCATCAAGGCCGGCGACGCCGGAGAGATGACCAACAAGCTGATCCTGACCAAGGCGAATCCGATCGCCGACGTGGTGTTCGGCCTGGACAACAGTCTGATCGGCAAGGCCGAGCAGGCCGGCGCGCTGGCCCCGTTGCCGGCCGAGCTGGCCCGCGGCGGCAAGGTAAGCCTGCCCGGCGCCGCCGCCATCGACTACGGCTACGTGACGTTGAATTACGACAAGGCCTGGTTCGCCAAGAACAAGCTGCCGCTGCCCAAAACCCTGAACGACCTGGCCCTGCCGGCCTACAAGAACCTGCTGGCGGTGGAAAACCCGGCCACTTCCAGCCCCGGCCTGGCCTTCCTGGCCGCCACCATCCACGCGCTGGGCGAGGAAAAGGCCTTCGCGTTGTGGGGCAAGCTGCGCGACAACGGCGTGAAGGTGAGCAAGGGCTGGACCGAAGCCTATTACACCGACTTCTCCAAGAACGGCGGCGGCCGCCCCATCGTGGTCAGCTACGCCACCAGTCCGGCGGCCGAAGTGTTCTACAGCAAGGAAAAGCTGAGCGACGCGCCCACCGCCAACCTGCTGTTGCCGGGCACGGTGTTCCGCCAGGTGGAGGGCGCGGCGCTGGTCAAGGGCGGCAAGGAGCCCAAGCTCGCCCAGCAGTTCATCGCCTTCCTGCGTTCCGACGCGGTGCAGAAGGATATCCCGACGCGGATGTGGATGTACCCGGCGATGGACGGCGTCGCGCTGGACCCAGTGTACAAGCACGCCGAGCAGCCCGCCGCGCACGATACCCCCGACAGCGCGACGCTGGCCGCCAAGCAGCGGGCCTGGGTCGGCCGCTGGGCGCGGGTGGTGCTGAAGTCTGGCGTCTGAATGGCGCCGACATTAGGCCATAATGTCCAGATCCCATGACCAAACGGCAACACAAGTGATGATCGCAGACATAAGCTCCTCCCGCCTGATCCTGCGCCATATGAGCGCGGATTTCCTGCAGGCCTGCCTGCGCGGCGACATCGACGACGCCGCCGCGTTGCTGGGCAGCCGCCCGGACGCCGGCTGGCTGGCGGAGGCGCAACTGATGGCGATGCGGCTGGACGATATCGCCGAAGACGCCGCCTACGCGCCGTGGTCGGTGCGGGCGATGCTGCGCCGCGACGATCTGGCCATGATCGGCCACATCAATTTCCACACCCGGCCGGGCCATCCGTATTTGCAGGGCCACGGCGACGTCGAGCTAGGCTATGCGGTTTATCCGGCGTTCCGCCGCCAGGGCTACGCCCGCGAGGCGCTGCTGGCGATGGCCGGCTGGGCGGCCGGACAGGGCGCCGGGAGAATGGTGCTGTCGATCGAACCCGGCAACCTGCCGTCGCAAGCGCTGGCGGCGCAGCTGGGCTTCGCCAAGGTGGCCCAGGCGCGCGACGAGGATGGTTGCGAAGATGTGCTGACGGCCGACTGGCCGTTGTCTGGAGCGAATGTTTGACGCAGTCGGGTGTCCGGCGGCTGGCGCTGGCCAGCCTGCCCGTGTTGTTTTTGAGCGCGCTGGCGCTGGCGCCGTTGGCGCGGCTGGTGGCCGAAGGCGGCCTGCAGTTCAGTCCGGGCCTGCTGGCCGATTCTTATCTGCGCTGGCGGCTGCTGTGGTCATTGCTGCAGGCGGCGGCCAGCTGCCTGCTGTGCCTGGCGCTGGGCGCGCCGCTGGCCTGGCTGCTGGCGCGCTACCATTTCCCCGGCCGCGGCCTGCTGCTCAGGCTGCTGATGCTGCCCTTCGTGATGCCCACCCTGGTGGCGGCGATGGGGGTGCTGGCCTTGTTCGGGCCGCAGGGGGCGACCGGACTCCATCTGCAGGACACGCCGTGGCTGCTGCTGTACGGCAATCTGTTCTTCAATCTGCCGCTGGTGGTGCGCGCCGCCTGCGACGGCTTTTCCCAGGTGCCGGCCAGCCGGCTGGCCGCCGCCCGCACGCTGGGCGCCACCCCGTGGCGGGCGTTCTGGCGCGTGGAGTGGCCGGCGGCGCTGCCCTGGATCCTCTCCAGCCTGTGCCTGGTCTTCCTGTATTGCTTCTCCGGCTTCGGCCTGGCGCTGATCCTGGGCGGCCAGCGCTACGCCACGCTGGAAGTCGAAATCTACAGCCTGGTGGCTTATGAGTTGAACCTGGCCGACGCCGGCGCGCTGGCGCTATTGGTGTTGCTGGTGTGCGGCGCCGTCGCCGCCGTCTATGCCGCGCTTATGCGCCGGCTGGCGACGGCGGCCAAGGTCGAGCCGCTGCCGCTGCGGCCGGCGCGCGGCTGGCGGGCGCGGCTGGCCTTGCTGGCCGGTTTGCTGACGTTGCTGCTGTTCGCCGGCCTGCCCTTGCTGGCGGTGCTGTGGCGCGGCCTGGCCGGCGGCGGCGGCTGGCTGGCGCTGTGGGACGAGGATGTCCGGCTGGCCTTGTTCAACAGCGCCCGCTTCACCGCGCTGACGGTGCTGGCCGCCGGCGCGCTGGGCCTGTGCCACGCGCTGGCCGCCGGCCGCAGCCTGGCGTTGCGGGCGCTGATCTTCCTGCCTTTCGTCGCGTCGCCGGTTTGCGTCGCTTTCGGCCTGTTGCTGCTGTATCCGCAGTGGAGCGCAGCGCTGGCCTTGCTGCTGGCGGCCTACGCGCTGCTGGCCTATCCCTTTGTCGCCAAGGCCTTGCTGACGGCGCGCGACGGCCAGCCGCCGCATTGGGAGCAGGCGGCGCGCAGCCTGGGCGCCGGCCCGTGGCGGACATTCCGGCGCCTGCAGTGGCCGCTGCTGCAGCCGGCCTTGCGGCGCGGCCTGGCTTTCGCCGCCGCCACCGCGGTGGGCGAATTCGCGGTCACGCTGTTTTTGTCGCGGCCGGAATGGCTGACGCTGACCACGCTGATCTACCAGCGGCTGGGGCGGCCCGGCGCCGCCAATATGGACGCGGCGATGAAGCTGTCCTGCCTGCTGATGCTGCTGGCGCTGCTGGCGTTCTGGATCATCGAAACCGCCGGCGGCGCCGGCTCATGGGAGGACCGTCGTGCTGACGCTGCGAAACCTGAATAAGCGCTTCGGCGCGCGCGTGGTGGCCGACGCGGTCTCGCTGACCGTCGCCGCCGGCGAGACGCTGGCCTTGTTGGGGCCGTCCGGCTGCGGCAAAAGCACATTGCTGAAGATGATCGCGGGCCTGGAGCGGCCGGACGGCGGCGGCATCCATTTTGACGGCGAGGATCTGTGCCGCCAGCCGCCGGAACGGCGCGGCTTCGCGCTGATGTTCCAGGATTTCGCGCTGTTTCCGCATCTGGACGCGCTGGGCAACGTGATGTTCGGCCTGATCGAGCAAGGCTGCGCCAAGCGGGACGCCGCGGCGCAGGCGCGGGAGATGCTGGCGCGGGTGGGGCTGGCCGAGCATGGCGGCCGCAAGGTATGGACGCTGTCCGGCGGGGAGCAACAGCGGGTGGCGCTGGCGCGGGCGCTGGCGACCCGGCCCAGGCTGCTGTTGCTGGACGAGCCCTTTTCCAGCCTGGACGCCGATCTGCGCCGCCAGTTGCAGCAAACGTTCCGCGCGCTGCTGCGCGAAGCCGGCATCCCGGCCATCATCGTCACCCACGACAGGGACGAGGCCTTCGCGCTGGCTGACCGGGTGGCGGTGCTGAAGGCGGGCCGGCTGTTGCAATGCGACACGCCGGCCCGGCTATTGGCGGCGCCGGCGGACGCCTGGCTGGCGCGTTTCATCGGCTACGACAACGTGCTGGCGGATGCCGCTGTGCCGCCGGGCGCGCTGCTGCTGGGGGACGATCAGCCGCCGGCGCGCATCGTCGAACTGATCTGGCTGCCCGATGGCGCGCGCGTCAAGGTGGTGGCGGCGGCGGGCGAGCTGGTGTTGAATCTGTCGGGACGCGAGGCCGCGCGCTGGCAGGCTTCGCTGTTCGTCGGCGGCGAGATCGGCGTCGGCGTGGCCGAGGCCGGGCTGCTGCGCTTTAACTGATTCAGCGCAGTCCGGCCTGCTGCATCTTGCTCAGCAGGCGCAGCAGCTGGCTTTTCTCTTCGGCGCTCAAGGCGTCGGTCACGCGGGCGCAGGCGCGCCAGAACCCGGGCAGCGCTTCGGCCAGCAGCGTCCTGGCCGCTTCGGTCAGGCGCAGTTGCAGGCTGCGGCGGTCGCTCGGGTGCGGCGCGCGCGCGACCCAGTCCCTTTTTTCCAGCCAATCCAGCAAGCCGGTGGCCGAGGCGCGGGTGATGCCGCAGTAGTCGGCGATGCTGGACGGCGTCGGCGGCGCTTCGCCGAACAAGCCTTGCTCATGTAGCCGGAACAACAGCAGCACCTGCAGCTTGTTTTCCGACAGGCCGTGCCTGGACAGGCTGGCGTTGACCAGTTGCAAGGCATCGTCGCCCAGCCACAGCAGCAGCAGGCCGGCGGCGGCGGCGTCGCGGTCGGTGTCCTGGCTGGCCGTTTCCCGCATCAGTTGCAAGTGGGGGGCGTGATGGGCGGTGGAGTCTGCGGCGTTCATCGCGTGGCGGCGGAGAAGAAAATAGACGGCCGATGCTAGCGTAAAAGCGGCAGCGCGTCGATTTCGCCATTAAATTAGGTTGACTAACTATATGCTTAGCGTATTATTTGGATGGAGTGCCGACATGACATCACACAAGGAGAAAATCATGGCCATTCAAGTATGCGAACTGCACCACGTGGGTTTCGCGGTGCCCAAGCGCCAGGTGGACGCGATGCGGGATTTCTACCAGCAGGTATTCGGCCTGCGTGCCGATCCGTCGCGCTGGAATATCCCGGACGTGCCTGGCTGCTTTCTGGATGTGGAGGACGCGCGGCAACTGCACGTGCTGGGCAGCGACGGCGTGTCGCGCTATGCGCAGGGGCCGGAGCGCGATCCGGTGTCCAATCACGTCGCCTTCACCGTGGCCAGCCTGGAGGCGGCGGCCGAGGAGTTGCGTTCCCGCGGCGTGGATTTTTTCAGCCAGCGCAGCGTGGCGGCGGACCGGCTGACGCAGTTGTTCCTGCGCGATCCGGCGGGCAATCTGCTGGAATTGCGGCAGGCGGCGCCGGCCGCGGATTGACGGCGCGGCGGGGAGGGGCCATCGCGGCTTGCGGCAACGGCTCTTTATCCTGCGGCGGGTCGTTGAGCGTCGGCTACAGCGTCCGCCGCAGTTCGCTTGGCGACAGGCCGTAGCGCTGGCGAAAGCGCGCGGCGAAGCGCGACGGCGACGCGTAGCCGCTGGCGGCGGCGATGTCGGCGATGGGCTTGGCGCCGGTTTGCAGGTTTTGCAGGGCCTGGCCCATGCGCACGTCTTCTAGCAGGCGCTGGAAGCCGCTGTCTTCTTCCGCCAGCCGGCGGCGCAGGGTGGAGGCGCCCAGATTCAGCCTCCGCGCCGCCGTTTCCACGCTCCATGGCGCGGCGGGATCCAGCATCAGCAACTGGCGGATCCGCTGCGCCACCGGCGCGGCCGGCGCTTGCAGCAGCGGCCCGGCCTGGCCGGCCAGCGCCAGGGCCAGCAGCACGCCTTCGGCATGGTGCTCGCGCATTTCCGGCGGCGTATCGCCGCGCAGGCTGTCCATCAGCAGCTGCCAGGCGCGGTGGCCCGGTTCGCCGATGTCGAGGCATAGTTCGTTGCCGGCCCGTTGCCGCAGCAGCAGCGAGCCGTGGCGCTCGCAAAAGCGCGCCAGCAGCGCCGGCGGCAGGCTGACCACATCCGCCAGATAGCCGGCGGGGCCGGGAAGGTTGGCGATGTCCAGTTCGCTGCCGGCCGGCAGCAATACCAGCTGCGCGGGTCCGGCCGACATTTCCCGTTCGCCCAGCCAGATGCGCTTGAGGCCGTGGCGCACCCGGCACAGGGCCGGCAGGAATACCGGCACCCGGCGGATGCGCTGCGGCAGGCGGGCGCGGACTTCGCCGGCTTCGATGCGGCATTCGCGCAGCGCGAGGTCGCTCACGCGGGTCAGCGGCCGTAGGTGGCGGTGAGGCTGGCCTTGGCCAGCGCGTTGGCGTTCAGCATGAAGCCCACCAGCGCGCCGCTGGCGTTGGCGTCAACCGGCAGCTTGTCGGTTTTGAGCGCCCAGACGGTGAATTGGTAGCGGTGCGGCTTGTCGCCAACCGGCGGGCAGGCGCCGCCGAAGCGCGATTCGCCGAAGTCGGTGCGGCCCTGCACCGCGCCCGCCGGCAGTTGGCCGCCGGCGCTGCCTGCGCCTTCCGGCAGCGCATGCACGTTGGCCGGCAGGTTCACCACCGTCCAGTGCCACCAGCCGCTGCCGGTGGGCGCGTCCGGATCGTAAACGGTGACGGCGAAGCTCTTGGTGCCGGCCGGCGCGCCGCGCCAGGACAGCTGCGGCGAGACATTGCCGCCTTCGCAGCCGAAGCCTTGGTAGACCTGGCGCGCCGTCAGCGGCTTGCCGTCGGCGATGGTTTCGCTGCTGAGCTGGAAGCCGGCGGCGTGGGCGGCCAGCGGCAGGGCGAGCAGGCTGGCGATCAACAAGGTGTTGCGCATATCGGTTTTCCTGTGGGTGACATGGCGGATGATAGGCGGCGGCGTTCGTTGCCGCTGTGCCGAAACGCTCGCCGGCGGCGCCGCCGCGCTCGCGTTTGAGCGATGGCGGCTAGACCGTCGGGTCCGGCTCAGGCGTTCACGGCGCTTTCGTCCAAGGCGAAAGCGCGCAGGTCGTCGCCGGCCAACCGGTAGCGCACCCACTCGGCTTGCGGCTTGGCGCCGATGGACTGATAGAAGTCTATCGCCGGCTGGTTCCAGTCCTGCACCACCCATTCGAGGCGGCCGCAGTCGTTTTCGCAGGCCAGTTGCGCCAGGCGGCGCAGCAGCGCCTTGCCGGCGCCGGCGCCCCGCACTTGCGGCGTGACATACAAATCTTCCAGGTAGATGCCGTTTTTGCCCAGCCAGGTGGAGTAGCTGAAGAAGTACACGGCGAAGCCGGCCAGCCGGCCGTCGACATGGCACAGCAGGGCCTGCGCTTTGGCGCCGGGGCCGAACAAGGTCGCCTCGATGTCGGCGGCGCTGGATTCCACTTCGTGTTCGGCGCGTTCGTAAATGGCCAGCTCGGTGATGAAGCGGTGGATGGCGGCCGCGTCCTGCGGCTGAGCGGTATGAATCTGGATGGTCATGCGTTTCCTCGGGTGCGCGGGCCCTGGCCGGCTGCGGCGGGCGATGCCGGATATGATCGCATGCCGGCGCTGGGATGAAAACGGCATGCCGGTCCTGCGTGGACAGGAAAAAGGGCCGGCGAACCGGCCCCGGGGCGTCGCGCGGCGGGGTTCAGCCCGCCAGCCAGCTGCCCGGATGGGCTTCCAGCCAGGTCTTGATGTTTTTGGCGTCGTTGACGCGGGCGGAGCTGGCGCCGGCGTCCAGCAGCACGATGACCAGCGGCTGCGAGCCGACCACCGCCTGCAGCACCATGCAGCGGCCCGCTTCCTGGATATAGCCGGTCTTCTGCACCGCGATGTCCCAGTCGCCCTCGCGCACCAGCGCGTTGCTGTTCTTGTATTGCAGCACGCGGTTGCGCGCCGACAGGATCTGGTGTCTTTCGGTGGTGGTGAACTCCCGGATCAGCGGGTATTTCTGCGCCGCCATCACCATCTTGGCCAGGTCGGCGGCGGTGGAGGTATTGCGCACGTCCAGGCCGGTGGGGTCGTGGAAGATGGTTTCCGTCATGCCCAGGCTGCGAGCCTTGTGGTTCATCCGCTGGACGAAGGCGGCGCTGCCGCCGGGGAGGGCGGTGCGGGCCAGCGTCGCGGCGGCGCGGTTTTCCGACGACATCAGCGCCAGCAGCAGCATTTCCCGGCGGCTGAGGGTGGTGCCCACCGCCAGCCTGGAGGTAGTGTGCTTCAGACGGTCGATCTCGGCGTCGGACACCGTCACCTCGTCATCGAGAGACACCCCGGAATCCAGCAATACCATCGCCGTCATCAGCTTGGTGATGGAGGCGATGGGCATGCGCTGGTGGGTGTTCTTTTCGTAGAGGGTTTCGCCGGTGCTGCCGTTGAGCACCAGCACTGAGTGGGAATTGAGCCTGGGGGCGGTGTAGCCGGACATTTCGCTGGCTACCATCACGCCCTGGGGCGAAGCCGCCAACACCGGCGCGGCCAGGGCCGCCGATATCAGCAAGCTTGCGATTTTCTTGATCATGCGTCACTCCGCAGTACGCTTGAGGTGTGAGGAAAAAGGATGCTATCCATCCGGCATTTGCGGCTAACTGCAGTCAACATGCGGTCATCATGGATGATGCGGCGGGATGGCTCCTGCTTGTATTCTAAACAATGTTCCGCCGCCGCGCGGCACGAAAAAGACGTTTTCGGGCGGCTGAAACAGCCAAGGGGGCGCGTCGCCGCGCCGGCGGATGTCCGCCTGGCGCACGCCGGGGGTGAGATTGGCCGGCAATAGGCGTAAAATCAACGGTTTCGCCACTTCCCGCGCGCCTGCCATGCTGCTCAACTTTCCCGATAGCCCGTTTCAGCTGAACCAGCCGTTCCCGCCGGCCGGCGACCAGCCCGCCGCCATCGAGCAACTGGTGGAAGGCCTGTCCGACGGCCTGTCCTACCAGACGCTGCTGGGCGTGACCGGCTCCGGCAAGACCTACACCATGGCCAACGTCATCGCCCAGACCGGGCGGCCGGCCATCATCATGGCGCACAACAAGACGTTGGCGGCGCAGCTGTACAGCGAAATGCGCGAGTTTTTCCCGCATAACGCGGTGGAGTATTTCGTTTCCTATTACGACTACTACCAGCCGGAAGCCTACGTTCCCAGCCGCGACCTGTTCATCGAGAAAGACTCCAGCATCAACGAGCACATCGAGCAGATGCGCCTGTCGGCGACCAAGTCCATTCTGGAGCGGCCGGACTGCATCATCGTGGCCACGGTGTCGGCGATCTACGGCATCGGCGATCCGTCCGACTACCACCAGATGATCCTGCATCTGAAGGAAGGCGAAACCACGCCGCAGCGCGAGATCATCAGCCGCCTCACCACCATGCAGTACAGCCGCAACGACCTGGACTTCGGCCGCGGCACCTTCCGCGTGCGCGGCGACGTGATCGACATCTACCCGGCGGAAAGCAGCGACACCGCGCTGCGCGTCAGCCTGTTCGACGACGAAGTGGAAACGCTGACCCTGTTCGATCCCTTGACCGGCACGACGAAACAGCGCGTCGGCCGCTTCACCGTATTCCCGTCCAGCCACTACGTGACGCCGCGCGACACCGTGCTGCGCGCCTGCGAGCAGATCAAGGACGAGCTGCGCCACCGCATCGAGTGGTATCAGAAAGAGGGCAAGCTGGTGGAGGCGCAGCGCATCGAGCAGCGCACCCGCTTCGACCTGGAAATGCTGTACGAGATGGGCTTCTGCAAGGGCATCGAAAACTATTCGCGCCATTTCTCCGGCCGCGGACCCGGCGATCCGCCGCCGACCTTGATCGACTACCTGCCCAAAAACGCGCTGATGTTCATCGACGAGAGCCATGTCACCGTGCCGCAGGTGGGCGCGATGTACAAGGGCGACGCCGCGCGCAAGGCGAATCTGGTGGAGTACGGCTTCCGCCTGCCGTCCGCCGCCGACAACCGGCCGCTGAAATTCCACGAGTTCGAGCAACTGATGCCGCAGACCGTGTTCGTCTCCGCCACGCCGGCGGTGTACGAAAAGGACCATGCCGGCCAGGTGGTGGAGCAGGTGGTGCGGCCGACCGGCCTGGTGGACCCGCAGATCGAAATCCGTCCGGTGGCCACCCAGGTGGACGACCTGCTGTCGGAAATCCGCGACCGCATGGCGCGCGGCGAGCGCGTGCTGGTCACCACGCTGACCAAGCGCATGGCCGAACAACTGGCCGACTACTACACCGAGCACGGCATCAAGGTGCGCTATCTGCACAGCGACATCGACACGGTCGAGCGGGTGGAGATCATCCGCGACCTGCGCCTGGGCATGTTCGACGTGCTGATCGGCATCAACCTGCTGCGCGAAGGCCTGGATATTCCCGAAGTGAGCCTGGTGGCGATTCTGGACGCCGATAAAGAGGGCTTCCTGCGCAGCGAGCGCAGCCTGATCCAGACCATAGGCCGCGCCGCGCGCAACCTGAATGGCAGGGCATTGCTGTACGCGGATCGCATCACCGATTCGATGAAAAAGGCGATGGACGAGACCGAGCGCCGCCGCGCCAAGCAGATGGCGTTCAACGCCGAGCACGGCATCGTGCCGCGTGGCGTGGAGAAGAAGATCAAGGACATCATCGACGGCGTCTACAGCGTCGAGGCCGAGCGCAAGAAGCTGGTGGACGAGGCGGCGGTGGCGATGATGGACGAGAAGACGCTGGCCAAGGAAATCAAGCGGCTGGAAAAGGACATGATGGAAGCGGCGCGCAACCTGGAGTTCGAACGCGCGGCGCGCATCCGCGACGAACTGAAGCAGCTGAAGGAAAAGGCCTGGCTCAGCGATCTGTAGCCCGGCCCGTCTCCATCCGCATCCCCGCTCAAGCCAGCGGGGATTTTTCTTGCATGCGGCCTGCGAGCTGGCGCTGCTGGCGGAAGCGCTGCGCCAGCAGCGCGCACACCATCAGCTGGATCTGGTGGAACAGCATCAGCGGCAGCACGATGGCGCCGATGGCGTGGCCGGCGAACAGCACCTTGGCCATCGGCACGCCGCTGGCCAGGCTTTTCTTCGAGCCGCAGAACAAGATGGTGATTTGATCCTCGCGATTGAAGCCCAGCTTGCGGCCCGCCAGCGTGGTGAGGCCCAGCAACAGGCCCAGCAGAATGACGTTGACCAGCAACAGTCCGGCCAGCGCGGCCGGCGGCGTCTGCCGCCACAGGCCGCCTATCACCGCCGCGCTGAAGGCGGTGTAGACCACCAGCAGAATGGAGCCTTGGTCCACGTACTTCAGCATGGCCTTGTGGCGATCCACCCAGCGGCCTATCCAGCGCCGCGCGATCTGGCCGGCGATGAAGGGCAGCAGCAGCTGGTAGACGATGTCCAGCGCCGATCCCATGCCTTGTCCCACGCCGCCGTGGCTGACCACCAGCCAGCCCACCAGCAGCGGCGTGATGAAAATCCCCAGCAGGTTGGACGCGGTGGCGCTGCAGATGGCTGCCGGCACATTGCCCTGCGCCATCGAGGTGAAGGCGATCGACGACTGCACCGTGGACGGCAGTATGCACAGATACAGCACGCCCAGATACAGCTCGGGCGTGACCAGCGGCGTCAGCACCGGCTTGAGCAGCAGTCCCAGGATGGGGAACAGCGCGAAGGTGCAGGCCAGCACGGTCAGGTGCAGCCGCCAGTGGCCGATGCCGGCCAGCACCGCCTCGCGCGACAGTTTGGCGCCATGCAGGAAGAACAGCAGGCCTATCGCCAGATTGGTGATCAGGTTGAAGGCCTGCGCGGCGGCGCCGGAGCAGGGCAGCAGGCTGGCCAGCGCGACGGTGGAGAGCAGGGCCAGGGTGAAGGAGTCCAGCAGTTTTGGCATGTCGGCGATTCTTGTGAGGCGTGGATGCGCCTATTGAATCGCAGTCATATTCAGAATACAAATGTATTTATTTGATCAATTGATGAGTATTTTTTATGAATGTCAGCCTGCGTCAATTGCGGGTATTCCGCGCGGTGGCCGAACAAGCCAGTTTCAGCCGGGCCGGCGACCAGTTGGGCTTGACCCAGCCGGCGGTAAGCCGCGCGGTGAGGGAGCTGGAGCAGGCGCTTGAGTTGCGCCTGCTCGACCGCACCACCCGCGAGGTGGTGCTGACCGACGCCGGCCAGCGGCTATTGCCCAAGCTGGCGCGCGCGCTGGACGAACTGGACGAGGTGCTGCTGGCTGCGCGCAAGGAGGGCGGCCAGGCGATGGGCAGCGTGCATGTGGCCAGCAGCCCGACGCTGTCGGCCAGCCTGATGCCGGCCATCATCGCCGCCTGCCGGCAGCGCTATCCGCTGTTGCGGCTGCATCTGCAGGACCAGGTGCAGCGCCTCAACGTGGCGGCGGTGCGCGGCGGCGAGGCGGACTTCGGCCTGGTGGTGGAGCCCGAGCCCGGCGATGACCTGTGGCAGGAGGAAGTGCTGGTGGATGATTTCTGGCTGGTGTGCCGCGGCGATCATCCGCTGGCGGCCGGCGCCTGGGTGTCGTGGCGCCAGCTGGACGGCGAGCCGCTGGTATTGCTGGACGACAGCTCCGGCAGCCGGCCGCTGATAGACCAGCTGCTGCTGCGGCACGGGCTGGATTGCCCGGTGGCGCAGCAACTGGGGCATTCCCATTCGGTGTTCCGCATGGCGGCCGCCGGCATCGGCGTCAGCATCACCCCCGGCCTCGCCATGCCCTTGCCGGCGGGCTGCGGCCTGGTGGCGCGGCCGCTGCTGCCGCGCGCCAGCCGCCGCATCGTGCTGATCCGCCGCTGCAACCGCACCTTGTCGCCGGCGGCGGAAAGCCTGTGGCGGCTGGTGCTGGAAATGCGCCAGCCGTTGCAACGGCTGGCGGAGGAGATCATGGAAAGAGCGCTGTCAGGTAATTGATCGGCGCGTGGTCGGCCAGATCGCGCAGCGGCACCGAGTCTATCTTCCAGGCGCGCTGCAGCAGGTATTCCTCGCGCGCGGCGGCCTGGTCGGCGGCGATATCGAAGCCGGGCGCGTCGTGAATGCCGCCATCCTTGTCGATATAGCGCTCGCCGGGCAGGTGGACGTAAAGCGGGAAGTCGGGCGTTTCCGGCGGCACCCTGGCGACTAGGTCGCAGCAGTCGACATAGCGGCAGATGGCCTGGCCGGCGCAGGCGGCGGCGAAGTCCTGATCGCCCACCCGCGGCGAGCCGATGGTGATCAGTTCGGCCTGGCGATGCGCCGAGGCGAACAGGGTGGCGATGGCGGCGCCCAGGCTGTGGCCGGCCAGGATCAGTTGCGGGGTGGCATGGTTGTCCCACCAGCTGGAAAAGGCCGGCAGCAGCTGGCCGGCGGCGGCGGCGAAGCCCAGATGCACCCTGCCGCCCTGGCTCCAGGGCGTCAGCGATGCCCGCAGGTCGGTGGCGATGTCGGTGATCTGGCTGACTTCGGTGCCGCGGAACGCCACTATCGTCAATGTGGATGGCAGCACCGCGGCGAAGCCGTGCGAGTGGCTGTTGTCGACGCTGAAGGTTTGCGCCAACTGCAGCCCGGCGAGCGACAGCGCCGATGCCAGGCGGTGGCGCTCCGCGTCGCCGTCTTCGAAGCGGATGTAGGCCAGGCGCGCGCATTCGGCCGCCAGTTGCGGGTGGCTGTAGCTGCGGTCGAACTGGAACAGCGTGTCGCTCAGCCCCGGGTTCAGCAGCGCGGCGCTGCTGGCGTCGTAGCGTGGGTTCATGGCGGGTCTCCTTGTCGTCAGTTGCGCGCCTTCCAGGCGCTGATGGCGTCGTGGGCGGCTTGCAGGAAAGCCTTGGCCTTGTCCGGGTCGCCCTGGATGGCGTTGAAGCTGTCCTTGATGGCTTGCTGCTGTTCCGGCGGCGCCACGCTCAGCTGGCGGGCCAGCGCGATTTGGGCGAAGCCGCGCAGCGACGGGGGCGGCGCGCCGCCGGACAGGGTGGCGGCCGCGCCGACCGGACCCGCCGCCGGGGCGGGCAGGGTTTGCGGGGCGTTCTGGCGGCTGGCGGACTGGATCAAGGGCGCGAGGCTGTTGGCGTCGCGGTCGCGATGGGTCAGCGGCCCGCCCAGCTCGAACAGCTCGCACACGGTTTTGACGATGGAGCTGTGATCGTACTGGCGATGGTCGATCAGGTTTTCGCCCACCCAGGGCGAGGCGACGATGCACGGCACCCGCAGGCCCAGCCGGTCGAAGGCGAAGTTGTGCGCATTGTGCTCGCTGCCGGGCTGGGTATCGCCGGGCGGCGTGGCGGCGGGCGGGAAAACATGGTCGAAGAATCCGCCGTGCTCGTCGAACAGCACCAGCAGCATGCTGTTGGTCCAGATGCGCGAGGCCCGCAGCGTTTCGTAGACGGTTTTGACCAGCGCTTCGCCTGCCCTGGCGTCGTTCAGCGGGTGCATGCTGTTGCCGTCCAGATAGTGGTTGTGGACGTCGTAGCGCGGCTCGATGAACAGGTAGGCGGCGTTGAAGTCGTCCGCGTTGATCAGTTCGCCGAAATCGTCGAGGTCGCGGAAATGGCCGTTCAGCGCCGCGTGGGTCATGCCTCGCAGCGAAAACGCCTGGGGAAAGGAGTCGCCCTCTATGATTTTCCAGTCGAGGCCGTGATGGTCCAGCCGGTCGAAAAGCGTGCCGTTGGGCAGGGCGAAGCCGGCCACATAGTAATCGGCGATCTGGCCATCGCTGGGGCTGTCGTCCAGGCCGGCGGATGAAGCGGCGTGCGCGAAATAGCGGTTTGGCCAGGTGGGGCCTGGCAGCGACGAGAACCAGCCATCGCACAGCACGAAGGCCTTCGCCAGCGCGTTCAGCACCGGCAGTTGCTCGGGGGTGAGGCTTTGCATGGCCAGGCCGGGGGCGTTGGCGCCGCCGGCGGCGTAATTGGCGACGAAGCCGCTGTTGGCCTGGCCGGCCGCCGGCACCGGATAGGCCGCGCCGGTCAGCCGGCCATGGGCGTCGGTATTCTGCCGCCAGGCGTCTACGCCGCATAGGCAAGTCAGCGTGTTCTGAAACTCATGGCCGGGGTCGGTGCTCAGCTGGAACGGGGCGTTGCCGGCCGCCGCGGCATAGGGATGGGTTTCGCCGTGGTCGGAGAAAACGTTGACCGGCGGCGGGGTCGGAACGCCTTGCGCGCGGGTGGCGCGCCCGGTTTTCGCATCGGCGCCGGTGATATTGGAAAAACCCAGCAGATGATCGAAGGAGCGGTTTTCCAGCATCAGGACGATGATGTGCTGGATGGGGGAGTCGGACATGATGGCCTCCTGATGCGCGCGCGGGCCGGCGCGGCGAGATCCCCTTGGATTTGCGGATGATGGCGCGGCGGCCCTTCTTCGGGAAGGCTCGGACGTGCGGATAAGCTCAGTGATAGCGCATGGCGGGGCGATAGTTCGCTGCCGGCTTTCCTGCCTTGGTTTTGTCGAAGCGCGGCAAGCCGCGCCGGATATGGCGGCCGTCGCAATCAGGTCTAATATTTTGCCGTATTTGCGCTTAGCCGGCTTGTTGCGGATTTTGTCTGCTGCACGCGCCGGCTCCAGGCTATTGGAAGGGAAAGCTCAGCCGCAGGTTGAACGAGTTGCCGCCGACGTCGCTGCGGGTGTGGAAGCCGTAGGTGTAGACGCCCATCAGCTTCAAGCTGCCGAACTGATAGCCGAGCAAGGGGCCGATGCCGTAGTTGCTGGCGCGGCAGCCGCCGGTTTGCGCGCAGGCCGCCGCGCCGCTGCCGGAGTCGTCGCCCAACTGGTTTTCCTGGTAGCCGCCCAGGCCGACGGTCCATTTGCCTATGGTTTTGGCCGCGGTATAGTCTATGGCCAATTGCGGGCCGGAGCGATAATGAGTGTCGGTATTCTGGAAGTTGTATGAATAGGTGGCGTCCATGGTCAGGTTCCAGCCGGCGCGCAGCCAACTGACGGCCAGGCTGGGCTGGAGCGACCAGAAGCCGTTGGCCGATCCCAGGAAGGTGCCGCCGGGCAGGCGGCCCGGCGACGAGCTGCCGGTGGGAAGGTAAACCGCCAGCCCGGTTTTGAGGTGGAAGTTTTCCGGCAGCGTCCAGGATAGCTGGCCGGGGATCAAGATGGTGTTGAAGGCGCCCCAGCGGCCATTCGACGGGATGCCGTCACCCTTCAGCGTGGTGTAGTCGATGGGTTGGGCGATGGCCACCGCGTAGTCGGCGCCCCATATCTTGATGCCGGTCGACCATAGCACCTCGGGCAGCTCGATCAGCGCATCCACCTTCAGGCCGGTCTTGTTGCCGTTATGGTCGAACTTGTCCACCGAAGTCCAGTAGTTGTTCAGCACGCCATACAGTCCTTCGGGCGGCAGCGCGCCGGCGGCGAGGCCGATGTTGACGCCGCGCAGATGCGGGTCCCACAGTTCTTGTCCATGCGCTCCGAAGTGAGGCAACAGCGCCGCGACGGCGGCAGCCCGAGCGATCAGTCTGGATGGTTTCATCTTGTCCGCTTTCTGTCCTGTCGGGCGCTGCGGTTGGCGATGCGCGGGAGATTTGGGCCCGCGGCTGGCAGTTGGCAGGGTGAGTATAGATCGCGTATTCCAAAAGCGTATGCTGATGAGGTTTTTGATGATCGGCTTGTGCCCCTTAGTCTTCGCGCTGGCGGAGCGGCGCCGCATCCGGCGGGAGTCGGTGCCTGGCGGCTAAGCGGCGAAATGTGCCCCAGGCGGTCGGATGATGTCCCGCTGGCATCGTTTGCGGATAAAATCCGCCGCTAATGATTTGCCGTTCGGCCTTGCCGGGCAGGCGGGCGCTTGCCGCGGCATGACCGTCGATGGGCGTGTGAAGATTTCAGTTCAGGAATGCAGTCAAGGAGACGCGAAGTGGAGCAGCAGTTACAGGCTTATCAGGTGGGCGGCAACGATATCGTCGCGGCTTACTCGCAGGAGGGCGCGCTGGCCGTGCTGGAGGAACTGGCAGGCGAGACCGGACTCGCCTTGGAAGATGTCAGTCCGATCGAGGAAGCGGAACTGGATGTGCCGGTGGAAGATGAAGACGGCGCAGCCTGCCCGACCATCCGCCAGATGCTGGCGGAGTTGAGCGAACCGGCTTATCTGTTTGGCTGGGATTGAGCTCGCAGGGAGTGGGTGGACGCTGGCGGCGCTGTAGTTTTGGCTGGACTTTTTGACGAGGTATCGTGGATGTTGGAAGAACAAGCCGTCTCGATTTTATTTGTCTGCCACGGCAATATCTGCCGTTCCCCCACCGCCGAAGCCATTATGCGGCGCTTATCGGAGCGGGCCGGGCTGGCTGAAGCGATCCGGGTGGACTCAGCCGGCACGCATGGTTACCACGCGGGGGAGGCACCGGACGCGCGCAGCGTTCAGGCAGCGGCGCGGCGCGGGTATGATTTGTCCGGCTTGCGGGCCCGCCAAGTGGTGGACGCCGATTTTTCCGGCTTTGATCTGATCCTGGCGGCGGATGCCAGCAATCTGGCGGATTTGCGTCGGCGCTGTCCCAAGACTTTGCAGAACCGCTTGCACCTGATGCTTGAGCCGCTGGGCGGCGAGATGGAGGTGCCCGACCCCTATTACGGCGGCGGCAAAGGCTTTGAAACGGTGCTGGATTTGTTGGAGCAGGCATGCGCCGGCTGGCTGAGCCGATTGCGCCCGGCGGGGGGCTGACAGGATGGCGGGCTGACCTGGCAGGGCAAGTCCTGCTAAGCTATCTAAACAAACCCTATCAGGCCCGAGTAAGGTCCGGCGAGGCGCAACGGCGTCCGCCGGCGCGGGCGGACCATGTCAGCAAGGTAAATCCATGGCCCTGACTTCGCGCGAAAGAGCGAGCAAAACCCCGCTGGAGATAGTTCCCAGCCATAGCGCGGATGTCATTCTGCCGCGCCAGCCGGGCAAGACGCCGCTGGCTAGCCAAACCGTGATCGTCATCGGATCGTCCACCGGCGGAACTGAGGCGCTGCGCACGCTGCTGACCGCGCTGCCGGCCAATATGCCGCCCATTCTGATCGCGCAGCACATGCCGGAAATGTTCACCCAATCCTTCGCGCAGCGGCTGGATTCGCTGTGCCGGCTGCGGGTGAAGGAGGCGGAGGACAATGAAAGGCTGCAGGCCGGCATGGTGTACATCGCGCCAGGCCATTCCCATTTGCTGATCAAGAACGCGCCGACCATAGGCTACAGCACGTCGCTGAACAATGGTCCGGCGGTAAACCGCCACCGGCCCTCGGTGGATGTGCTGTTCCGCTCCGCGGCCAATCTGGTTGGCAAGAACTGCATCGGCGTCATCCTGACCGGCATGGGCCGCGACGGCGCCAGCGGCATGCTGGAGCTGAAGCAGGCCGGCGCCTGGAACATCGCCCAGGACGAAGCCAGCTGCGTGGTGTTCGGAATGCCCAAGGAGGCGATCGCGCTGGGCGCCGCGCACGAGGTGCTGGGGCTGACCGGCATCGCTCAAAGATTGGTGACGCTGGCGCATCAGCGCCAGCCTTCCGCATAAACTAAGCATTGGATTCCATGAAGTTTCTACCGATTCTGGTGGTCGAGGACGACGCAGACCTGCGCGAAGCCATCGTAGACACCTTGTCCCTGTCCGGTTACCCCACGCTGGAGGCCGGCGACGGCACCCAGGCCCTGCAAAGGCTGAGGCAGGAGCCGGTGGGTCTGATCATTTCCGATGCCCAGATGGCGCCGATGGACGGTTACACGCTGTTCGAGGAAGTGAAGAAGCATTACCCGGGCGTGCCGTTCATCCTGATGACCGCCTACGGCGTGATCGAGCGCGCGATCGAGCTGCTGCGCGCCGGCGCCACTCATTACCTGCTCAAGCCGTTCGAGCCGCCCAGACTGCTGGCCGAGGTGGAAAAGCATATATTGACGATGGCCGGGGACGAAGGCGGCGAGGTGGTGGCGGAATCGGCGGCGATGCGGCAGCTGTTCGCCCTGGCCGGGCGGGTGGCGCAAAGCGACGCCAGCGTGATGGTCAGCGGTCCCAGCGGCACCGGCAAGGAAGTGCTGGCGCGTTACATCCATCGCCACTCCCGCCGAAAAGACGGTCCTTTCGTGGCGGTGAACTGCGCGGCGATACCGGACAATCTGCTGGAGTCGACGCTGTTCGGCCACGAGCGCGGCGCCTTCACCGGCGCGGCCCAGGCGCTGCCCGGCAAGTTCGAGCAGGCGCAGGGCGGCACCATCTTGCTGGACGAAGTGACGGAGATGCCGCTGACGCTGCAGGCCAAGCTGCTGCGCGTGCTGCAGGAGCGAGAGGTGGAGCGCATCGGCAGCACCCGCACCATCAAGCTGGACATCCGGGTGCTGGCCACCTCCAACCGCGATTTGCAGGCCGAGGTGGAGTCCGGGAAATTCCGCGAGGACCTGTTTTTCCGGCTGAACGTCTTTCCCTTGCGCATCCCGGCGCTGGCCGACCGGCCGGACGATATCCTGCCCTTGGCACGATTCCTGCTTAAAAAACATATGGAGGCCGCCGGGCGCGCGTCCCTGGTGTTTTCCAGGGATGCGGAACGTCATTTGACGGCCTATAGTTGGGAGGGTAACATCCGCGAACTGGATAATGTCGTACAGCGGGCGGTGATTCTTGCCGCCGGGGCGGAAATTTCTGCCGCCGATCTGCTGCTGGGCGATATCGCAGGCGTGGGGCAGTTTACCCGGGCAGTGTCTGAATCAGACAGTTCGGTGTCGGATGAAACCGACATGAAAACCCTTGAAAAACGCCATATTCTGGAAACATTGGCAGCCGTCGGCGGCGTGAAGAAGCTGGCGGCCGAAAAACTGGGCATCAGCGAGCGCACTTTGCGCTACAAGCTGCAGCGATACCGTGATGAAGACGCTGCGGATTCTGGCCTGGATGTTTCGGAGGGAAATGGCACGGAGTAGCCATGTCAGTCAATAATATCGACCAATTGCTGGGCGAGCTGAGAAGCGCGGCGGCCCTGGCCGCCGGCAAGCAGGCCCCCGCAGCGCAGCAAACGTCGCAGGTCGACTTTTCCGATGTGCTCAAGTCCACCATTGAGCAGGTGAATTCGGCGCAGCAGACTTCGGAGGAGATGCAAAAGCAGTTCCAGTTGGGTGACAACAAGGAGGTGAACCTGCAGGATGTCATGGTGTCCTTGCAGAAAGCCAGCTTGTCGTTCCAGACCATGGTTCAGGCGCGCAACAAACTGGTGAGCGCCTATCAGGAAATCATGAATACCCAAGTCTAGCGCTGTCGGATTCACAGACGGGCAGCGGTGGACCTAAACCAAAAACCACCGTATGGCTGATCTGGCAGAAGAAAACGCAACGCCTGTTTGGCGGGCTCGATTGAATGAAGCGGGCGATCGCTTCAAGACCCTCCCGAACAACAAAAAAATCCTGTTTCTGACCGCGATCGCGGCCATCTTCGCCGTGGTCGTCGGCGCCGTGGCGCTCAATCGCACCCCTTCCTATAAAGTGTTGTTCTCCAATCTGGCCGACCGCGACGGCGGCCAGGTGACGGCTGCGCTACAGCAGATGAACATCCCCTATCAGCTCACCGACGGCGGCGTGATCTCGGTGCCGTCCGACAAGGTGTACGACGTGCGCCTGAAGCTGGCGGCCCAGGGCCTGCCCAAGGCCAGCGGCATCGGCTTCGAGCTGATGGATAATCAAAAATTCGGCATCAGCCAGTTCGCCGAGCAGGTCAATTACCAGCGCTCCATCGAGGGCGAGCTCGCGCGCACCATAGAATCGGTATCTTCGGTGCAGAGCGCCCGCGTGCACATCGCCACCCCCAAGCAAAGCGTGTTTGTGCGCGACCAGCAGGCGCCCACCGCCTCGGTGATGCTGCAGCTGTATCCGGGCCGGATGCTGGACGGCGGCCAGGTGGCAGGCATCCTGCACCTGGTGTCGAGCTCGGTGCCGAATCTGCCGGTGAAGAACGTCACCATCGTCGACCAGGATGGCAATCTGCTGTCCAAGCAGCTGGGGCCGGACGAGAACTCCGGGCTGGACCAGCGCCAGCTGGGCTTCGTGCGCCAGATCGAAGACGGCTACGTCAAGCGGATCGAGGACATCCTGGAGCCCATCTTCGGCCACGGCAACGCCCGAGCCCAGGTGACGGCCAATGTCGACTTCTCCGAGACCGAGCAGACCTCCGAAACCTATCGCCCCAATTCCAGTCCGAATCCGTCGGCCACCCGCAGCCAGCAGATCAGCGAGAAGCTGGCCAACGGCGCGGCCCAGCCCACCGGCGTGCCGGGCGCGCTGTCCAATCAGCCGCCGTCAGCGGCGTCGGCGCCGATCACGCTGCCGCCGGGCGCCGCGCCCGGCACCGCCAATCTGTCCGGGCAAACCATCAGCCAGAACGGCACGCTGCAGCGCGACATCACCACCAATTACGAGGTGGACAAAACCATTCAGCACACCAAAGTGCCGACCGGGGTGGTGAAGCGGCTGTCGGCGGCGGTGGTGGTCAACTACCGGCGCATGCCCGACAAGAACGGCGAGATGAAGCCGACGCCGCTGTCGGCGCAGGAAGTGCAGCAGATCAACAATCTGGTCAAAGAGGCGATGGGGTACAACGCGCCGCGTGGCGACACGCTGAACGTGGTGAACGCCGCCTTCGCCGACAACGCCCAGCCGGTGACCATGCAAGACCGGGTGGTCGACTACGTGAGCGACAACGGCACCAGCCTGGTCAAGTACGGCTTGCTGGCCATCGCCGTGCTGTATCTGCTGTTCGGCGTGGTGCGCCCGATCATGCGCGACTTGGTCAAGCCGGCGGCCGCGCCCGATGCGGGCGGCGCCGAAGGCGCGGCGGGAGCCGCCGCGGGCGGCAGGTTGCTGGGCGTGGCGGCGGAAGAGGGCGAGATGGGCGCGGCGTTGGCCGCGGGCGGCGCCGGCGGCTCGTCCGACGATCCGCGCGAGGTGCAGAAGCGCCAGTACAGTAGTAATCTGGAAGCAGTGCGCGAACTGGTGAAATCCGATCCGCGCATGGCTGCCCAGATCATTAAGGAATGGATAAGCGCCGATGAGTGAAAACGGAGTGCGCAAGAGCGCGGTGCTGCTGTTCAGCCTCGGCCAGAACGAGGCGGTGGAGGTGTTCAAATACCTCGGCCCCAAGGAAGTGCAGAAGATTTCCCTGGCCATGGCGGCGATCAACAACCTCAGCTACGAGCAGATCGACGACGTGGTGGCCGACTTCCGCAAGGAGTGCAATGCCCGGGCCAGCATCGGCGCGTCCGACGAATACCTGCGCAACGTGCTGATCGAGGCGCTGGGGCCGGACAAGGCGGCCAACCTGCTGGACAAGATCATGCAGGGCAACGACCACAGCGGCATCGAAAGCCTGAAGTGGATGGATCCGTCCTCCGCCGCCGACCTGATCCGCCACGAGCACCCGCAGATCATCGCCACCATCCTGGTGCACCTGGAGCCGGACCTGTCCAGCTCCATCCTGTCCTTCTTCCCCGAGCGGATGCGCAACGAGGTGCTGATCCGCACCGCCACGCTGGAAGGCGTGCAGCCGCAGGCGCTGCGCGAATTGAACGACGTGCTGACCCAGCTGCTGTCGGGCTCCGACCGCATCAAGAAGAGCGCTTCCGGCGGCGTCGGCCTCACCGCGGAAATCCTCAACTTCATGGGCGGCAACGTCGAGGCGTCGGCGCTCAGCTTCATCCGCGAGTACGACCCGGAGCTGGCGCAGCGGATCCAGGACAAGATGTTCGTGTTCGAGAACATCCTCGATATCGACGACCGTTCGATCCAGACCATCCTGCGCGAAGTGCAGTCCGATTCGCTGGTCATCGCGCTGAAGGGCACCAGTACCGAATTGAAGGAAAAAATCTTCCGCAACATGTCGCAGCGCGCGGCGGAAATGCTGCGCGACGATCTGGAATCCAAAGGGCCGGTCAAGCTGTCCGAAGTGGAAGCCGAGCAGAAGGAAATCCTCAAGGTGGTGCGCAAGCTCGCCGACGACGGCCAGATCGTGCTAGGCAGCAAGGGCGGAGATGAAGGCCTCATCGAGTAATAATCCCATCATTCCCGGCGAGGAGCTGGAAGGCTGGACCAGCTGGAGCCCAGAGTCGCTCGACGGCTTCACCCGGGCATTGACCCCGGCGCAACTGGTGTCGATGAGCCAGATGCGCCGTCCCGGCGCCAGTCTGGCCGAAAAAATAGCGCAGGCGGAAGCGGAACCGGCTTCCGAAGTGTCCGCCCCTCAGCCTGAGGCGCCGGAGGCCGACCTTCCTCCCGAAGAGGAGGAGGTGTCCGGCATCGGCTATCCCACCGCCGCCGAACTGGAAGCCATTCATCAGGAAGCCTGGCAGGCCGGCCATGACGCCGGGCTGGAGGCGGGCCGCGCCGAAGGTTTCGAGCAGGGCCTGCAGGCCGGCCGCGAGCAGGGCATGGCCGATGTGCGCGCTGAGCAGTTGCCGCGGATGGAAGATGCCTGGCAGGGGCTGTGCCGGATGGGCGGCGCGTTCGCCGACGAGCTGGCGCGGGTGGAGCGCGAGCTGGCGGACGATGTGCTGCAGCTGGCATGGCAGCTGGCGCAAAAGCTGCTGCAGCAGAAGCTGCGGCAGGATGATCAGGCGCTGCTCCCTTTGCTGCAGGCCGCGCTGGCGGAGCTGCCGTCCACGCTGGGCAACGCCCGGTTGCGGGTCAATCCGGCCGACCTTTCCGCCGCCAGGGAGTTTCTGCGGCAGGAGACGCCGGAAACCGTTTGGCAATGGATAGAAGACCCGGCCATGGCCCGCGGCGGCTGCGTCATCGACACCGCTTCGGCCAGGCTGGACATGACGCTGCCCACGCGGCTGGCGGCGATGAGCCGCGCGCTGGGGCTGGAGGCGGATGATGGGCAACGGCCTGCTTGAGCGCCAGCGCGGCTGGCTGGCGGCCTGCGCCGAATCGGCAGCCGCCGCCGATCTGTGGCAGCCCTGCGGCAGGCTGGTGCGCGTGACCGGCATGGTGATGGAGGCGGTGGGCATCAAGCTGCCGGTGGGCAGCGCCTGCCAGGTGGCGCTGCCGGACCATGGCGCGGTGGAGGCCGAGGTGGTGGGCTTCTCCGGCGACAAGGTATTCCTGATGCCGCTCACCAATGTCCACGGCCTGCAGCCGGGCACGCCGGTGACGCCGGTGCCGGCTTTCCGTCCGCCTAGCTATGGCCGCGACGCCGCGCCCGCGCATGCTAACGGACCCGTTGGCCGCCAAGTGCCGGTGGGCGCCAGCCTGCTCGGCCGGGTGCTGGATTCGCTGGGGCGTCCGCTGGACGGCCTGGGGCCGGTGCATCCCGACGCCTGGTTTCCCCTTTACAGCCAACCGATCAACCCGCTCGAACGCACGCCGGTGCACGACGTGCTGGATGTCGGCGTGCGCGCGATCAACGGCCTGCTGACGGTGGGGCGCGGCCAGCGCCTGGGCCTGTTCGCCGGCTCCGGCGTCGGCAAGTCGGTGCTGCTGGGCATGATGGCGCGCTTCACCAAGGCCGATGTGGTAGTGGTGGGGCTGATAGGCGAGCGGGGCCGCGAGGTGAAGGACTTCATCGAAAACATTCTGGGCGAGGAAGGCCGCGCGCGCTCGGTGGTGGTGGCCGCGCCGGCCGACATGCCGCCCTTGATGCGTCTGCACGGCGCCGCCTACGCCACCGCGCTGGCCGAATATTTCCGCGCCCAGGGCAAGGATGTGCTGTTGCTGATGGATTCGGTCACCCGCTATGCGATGGCGCAACGCGAGATCGCGCTCGCCATCGGCGAGCCGCCGGTGACCAAGGGTTACCCGCCCTCGGTGTTCGCGCGCCTGCCGCAATTGATCGAGCGCGCCGGCAATGGCGAGGAGGGCGGCGGCTCCATCACCGGCTTCTACACCGTGCTGTCGGAGGGCGACGACCAGCAGGACCCGATCGCCGATTCGGCGCGGGCCATTCTGGACGGCCACTTCGTGCTGTCGCGCGATCTGGCCGAGTCCGGCCATTATCCGGCTATCGATATCGAACAATCGATCAGCCGGGTGATGGTCGACGTGGTGCCGCAGTCGCAGATGGACCTGGCGCGCCATTTCAAGCAGCTTTATTCCCGTTACCAGCGCAACCGCGATCTGATCAGCGTCGGCGCGTATGTCGCCGGCTCAGATCCGGTGCTGGACGACGCGATGCGCCGCCAGCTTCCCATGGTCAGCTTCCTGACCCAGCCCATGCACGAATCGCACGACTACGCGTCCTGCTGCGCGCAGTTGGCTAACGTGCTGGCCTGAGGAGCGGCGGCGTGTCCGGCAAATACCAGCTGCTGATCCACCTGGCCGAAGAGCGCCAGCAGGCGGCGGCGGAGCGGATGAGCCTGGCGCAGAATCGGCTGAACGAAGCGCGGGCGCGGCTGGAGCAGCTGGACGCCTTTCGCGAGGAATACCGCCAACGGCTGGTGGGCGGCGGCGGTAAGGGCATGTCCATCGTCCAGTATCAGGATTTCCATCGTTTCCTTTCCCGCCTGGATGAGGCGATGATCCAGCAGCAGCAGGATCTGGACCGCTGCACTCAGCGCTTCGTGATGGAGCGCCAGGCCTGGCAGATGGAGTACAAGAAGCTCAAGGCTTACGAAAAACTGTTGCAACGCGAGCAAGAGCGCGAGGCGCGGGAGGAGGCCCGGCGCCAGCAGAAGCAGACCGATGAATTCGCCACCCGGCAGTTCTGGGACCGGACCCACGGCGAAGACGCCTGAGTTGGCACGCTACTTGCTTTTCTAGCGTCGTTACACTCAGCCGAGACCCCATCATGACCATCACGGTAAACACGCCAGTGACCAATGCCGCCTCCGCGGCCACCTCTGCTCCCGGCGGCGCGGCGCCCGGCGCGGCAGGCAACGGCGCGGCCAGCGATCTGTTCGCCAGCCTGCTGGGCATCCAGATGAGCGCGATGGGCTCGACGCTGCCCGGCATCAGCGACCAAGGCGACGCCAAGCCCGCCAGCGACAAGCCGGCGGCCAAGGACGAGTCGGACGGCGGCGATGTGCCGGCCGCCGCGGCGATGCCGCTGCTCGCCGCGCTGCAGGCCAGCCTGCAGGCGCAGCCGCAGCCGGTGGATAGCAAGGCCGCCAATCAGGATCTGCTGGCGCAGCAAGCGGCCAGCAAGCCCGATTTGACGGCCTTGCTGCAGGCGAAGCCGGCATTCAATTGGCAAGGCAACCAGCAAAAATTGCCGGCCGCCGACGCGGATGCGGCGCAATTCTTGCCGCTGCAGCAATTGCAGCCGCAACAGCAGTTGCAAAACGTCCAGGCGCAGACCAATGCCAATATGCCGGTGCTGACCCTGCCGCAAACGCTGAACGACCCGGCCTGGGGCAAGGCGCTGGGCGAGCAGATGCTGAGCATGGTCAACATGAAGGCCGACAAGGCGCAAATCCAGCTGAATCCGCCGCAGATGGGGCCGATTGAAATCACCCTGAAAATGAACGGCAACGACCAGGCGCAGGTATTGTTCACCGCGGCGGTGCCGGCGACGCGCGAGGCGCTGGAAAACAATATGCACCAGCTGCGCTCGATGATGTCGTCCAGCGGCATCCAGCTGACCGATTCCCAGGTGTCCAGCGGGCAATCCGGCCAGCAGCAACAGGCTTACCAGCAGAAAAAAGGCCGCTCCGAACCCGTGGTTGGCGAGGTGGAAGGCGTGGATGCCTTGAGCGCGATCAAGGCCGCGCGCGGCATACTCAGCATTTTTGCCTGACCCGATTTGAGATTGACCCTGTTCAGCCGGCCGAGAAAACTGGAAAATATGGTGAGGAAATCGTTTAAGATTTCACTAGGCACTCCATAAAGAACAGGTCATAACTTATGTCGGATGATAAAAAGGCGGAAAAAGCGGAAAAAAAACCAGGCGGGGGCGGCAACAAACTGATGCTGATAGTCATCGTGTTGTTGATCCTGGTTTTGGCCGCAGTAGGTGGCCTGGCTGCCTATATGTTCACCAATATGGGCAAGGCACCGGCGGGAGCGCAGGCCGAGCAGGTCAAGGAAAAACCGAAGAAGAAGCATGACGGCCCGCCCATTTTCGAGAAAATGGATACCTTCGTGGTGAATCTGGCCGGCAACGACGGCAGCCTGCTGCAGGTCGACATGCAGGCCGAGCTTGGCGACGAGGAAGCCAAGAAGAAATTCGCCGACTATGGCCCCAAGATCCGCAGCGCCGTCATTCTGCTGTTGTCGTCCAAGAGCGCGGCCGAGGTCAGCACCGCCGAAGGCAAGGTCAAGCTGAAGGCCCAGGTCAAGCAGATCATCAACGAGTCCATGGACGCGGGCGACGAGCCGGTCGTGGACAGCGTGCTCTTCACTTCCTTCATCATTCAGAAGCAATAAGCGCCATGGGCGACGATATCCTGTCCCAGGAAGAGGTAGACGCGCTATTACGGGGCGTCTCCGGGGAGGACGAAGATGATGATGGCAGTCAGGATGCGCAGGGCGTCCGCGGTTATGATATCGGCCGGCAGGAACGCATCGTCCGCGGCCGGATGCCGACCCTCGAAATCATCAACGAGCGTTTCGCGCGCAATCTGCGCATCGGCCTGTTCAACTTCCTGCGCCGCAACGCCGAAATCTCGGTGGGGCCGGTGCGGGTGCAGAAATACAGCGAATTCATCCGCAACCTGGTGGTTCCGACCAACCTCAACCTGGTGCATGTCAAGCCGCTGCGCGGCACCGGCCTGCTGATCTTCGATCCCGATCTGGTTTTTCTGATCGTGGATAATCTGTTCGGCAGCGATGGCCGCTATCATGTGCGGGTGGAGGGGCGCGATTTCACGCCCACCGAGCAGCGCATCATCCACCGTCTGCTGGAGGTGGTGTTCACCGAATGCCAGAAAGCCTGGGAGCCGGTGTATCCGATCGAGTTCGTCTACCTGCGCTCGGAGATGAACACCCAGTTCGCCAACATCGCCACCCCGACCGAAGTGGTGGTGGCGATGACTTTCCACATCGAGCTGGGCGCGGGCGGCGGCGATTTCCACATCTGCTTGCCGTATTCGATGGTGGAGCCGATCCGCGACCTGCTGTCCAGCACCATGCAGGCCGACCGCACCGAAGTGGACAACCGCTGGGTCAACCTGATGACCCACCAGGTGCAGGCGGCCGAAGTGGAGCTGGTGGCCAGCCTGGCGCACACCAAGGTGACGCTGGGGCAGATACTGAATTTGAAGAACGGCGATGTGGTGATGATAGAAATCCCCGAACTGGTGGAGGCCGACGTGTCGGGAATTCCGGTGTTCGAGGCCAGCTATGGCACGGTGCAGGGCCGTTACGCGTTGAAAGTGGAAAAGATACTGGCAGGCGCCAATGAGTTCATGGAGTCGCCGGGGGATAAAGAGCAATGAGCGAAGAAGAACAGCAAGCCGGCGCGGCCGGCGCCGAAGAAGAAGTGTCGATGGACGACTGGGCGGCCGCGATGGCCGAGCAGGAGGTGGCCGAAAGCGCCGCGCCCGCCGCCGACGAGGCGGTGCCGGCGCAGAACCTGTTTCAGGAGATAGGCGCGGGCGCCATCTCCGGCGGGCCGCCCAATCTGGACATGATCCTGGACATCCCGGTGCAGCTGACCGTGGAGTTGGGGCGGACCAAGATCGCCATCCGCAACCTGCTGCAGCTGGCGCAGGGCTCGGTGGTGGAACTGGACGGCATGGCCGGCGAGCCGATGGATGTGCTGGTCAACGGCTGCCTGATCGCCCAGGGCGAGGTGGTGGTGGTCAACGACAAGTTCGGCATCCGCCTGACCGACATCATCACCCCGGCCGAGCGCATTCGCCGTTTGCAGAAATAATGGACATGGCAAAAACATCGAAAGTGCGCCTGGCGCTGCGGGGCGCATTTTGCTTTATGGCGTCGGCCCCCGCGCTGGCCGCGCCGCAGCTGGCTCCGGCCGCGGCGGCGGCCCCGTCGCCGCTGGCCAGCCTGGTGCAGGTGATACTGGGCCTGGCGGTGGTGCTGGGCGCCATCGTCGGCGTCGCCTGGCTGTTCCGCCGGCTGTCCGGCGGCATGATGGGCGCCGCCGGGCGCTTGCGCGTGGTGGGCGGCGCCATGGTGGGGCAGAAGGAGCGGGTGGTCATCGTCGAACTGGAAGGCGAATGGCTGGTGCTGGGCGTGACCGCCAGCCAGGTGAACCTGCTGAGCAAGATGCCGCGGCCGGAAGGCGCGGACCAGGCCCCGCCTGAGCCCGCCGAACCATTCGCCCGCTGGCTGAAGGCGGCGCTGGACAAGAGCCGCCCGCCCAAGGGGCCGCAGGACAAGCAATGAAAAAGAATATCGTGATCGCCCTGCTGTCCGGCGGGGCCTTGCTGCTGCCCCTGCTTGCTGACGCGGCGGGCGGCTTGCCGCTGATGACCAGCACCCCGGGACCGGGCGGCGGGCAGAACTATTCGCTCAGCCTGCAGATGTTGCTGTTCATGACCTCGCTGACTTTCATCCCGGCCATGCTGCTGATGATGACGGCGTTTACCCGCATCGTGATCGTGCTGTCGCTGCTCAGGCAGGCGCTGGGGACCACCCAGTCGCCGCCTAACCAGGTGATAGTCGGCTTGGCGCTGTTTTTGACCCTGTTCGTGATGGGGCCCACGTTCGATCAGGTGTACAGCAAGGCCTGGGTGCCGTTTTCCGACGACAAGATCAACATCACCCAGGCGCTGGACGAGGCCAGCAAGCCGATGAAGGCCTTCATGCTGCGCCAGACCCGCGAGAAAGACCTGGCCTTCTTCATCGAGATTTCGCAGTCGGCCAAGCCGCAGACCAAGGAAGACGTGTCGATGAAGACGCTGATTCCCGCCTTCGCCATCAGCGAACTGAAAACCGCGTTCCAGATCGGCTTCATGGTGTTCATCCCCTTCATGATCATCGACCTGGTGGTGGCCAGCATCCTGATGGCGATGGGCATGATGATGGTGTCGCCGGTGACCATTTCGCTGCCGTTCAAAATGATGCTGTTCGTGCTGGTGGATGGCTGGACGCTGCTGATGGGCTCGCTGGTGCAGAGCTTCTACACCGGATGACGGCGATGCGGCTGGAGGATTTGTCTGCGGCGGATCTGCCCGCCTGCCACGCCTTGTTCCAGGCCAGCGTGCAGGCGCTGGCCGGCGGCGTCTACACCGCCGAGCAATGCCAGGCCTGGGCGCCGGAGCGGGCGTGGGATGCGGAGATCGACGCGAACTGGCGCGCCAGGCTCGCAGCGTCCTGGGGCTGCAAGGCGATGGCCGGCGACGGCCGCCTGGCCGGTTTCGCCTGGCTCGAGCGCGGCGGCGAGTTCGACATGCTGTTCGTCGCTCCCTGGGCCGGACGGCAGGGGCTGGCGGGGCGGATGCTGGGCGAGCTGGAAGCGCGTGCTGCGCGGGAGGGCGTATCGGCGCTGCACGCCTGGGCCAGCCATGCGGCGCGGCCGGTGTTCGAGCGGGCGGGATATCTTTTGCTGCGCGCCAACCGCCTGCAGCGCAACGGCGTGGCGCTGGATAATTGGCTGCTGGCCAAGGGCGGCTGGCGGGAGGAGGAGGCATGAGTCCGGAACTCATCATCAGCATCGTGCAGAACGCGCTGTACATCCTGATCATCGTGTCGGCGCCGGTGCTGCTGACCTCGCTGCTGGTGGGCTTGCTGGTCAGCATCCTGCAGGCGGCCACCCAGATCAACGAAATGACGCTCACCTTCATTCCCAAGCTGCTGGCGATGTTCCTGGTGCTGGTGCTGGCGGGGCCGTGGATGCTCAATACGCTGATCGAATACACCACGCGCCTGTTTCAGAGCATACCCAACGTGATCGGCTGATGCTGACGATAAGCGACGTACAGATCAATGCGCTGGTCGGGGCCTTCGTCTGGCCCTTCGCCCGCATCGTCGGGCTGTTCCTGGCCGAACCCATCTTCGCCTACCGCGGCGTGCCGCGCAGCTTCAAGGCGGGCTTCGCGCTGTTTCTCACCGTGATGCTGGCGCCGCTGCTGCCGCCGCTGCCGGCGGTGCCGCTGATTTCGGCGGGCGGGGTCGCCATATTGCTGCAGCAGCTGCTGATAGGCCTGGCGATGGGCTTCGTGATGCGCATCGTGATCACCGCGGTGGAGTTGACCGGCTTCATCATCGGCGCGCAGACCGGCCTGGGCTTCGCGATGTTCTTCGACCCGATCCACGCCGCCCAGGTGCCGGTGCTGTCGCAGATGCTGTCGCTGTTCACCTTTTTCCTGTTCCTGTCCTTCGATGGCCACCACGTGGTGCTGTACACGCTGGTGGAAAGCTTCCGGGTGCTGCCGATAGGCATGCCGATGCCGGAGCAGGGCATCAAGGCGCTGGCCTTGTGGGGCCGCCATCTGGTGGAATGGGGCGTGTGGCTGGCGATGCCGGTGATCGGCGCCTTGCTGGTCGTCAACCTGGCCATCGGCGTGATGACGCGCGCGGCGCCGCAGTTCAACATCTTCACTTTCGGCTTCCCGCTCACCATCATGGTGGGTTTCGGCACCCTGTACCTGACGCTGCCGATGATGGTGCCGGTGATAGAGCAGATGTACCATGCCGGTTTCGAAATGATGCTGAAGATGCTGCAGGCGAAGTAGCGCGGCGAGACTCGTAGCGGCGGCCGGCTTTCTGCTAAAATAGCGCGATTTTTTGACGATTGGGTTCGTCGGAACCAGATAACAGACAGAGGCAAATATGGCAGGTCACAGTAAATGGGCTAACATCCAGCACCGCAAGGGTCGCCAGGATGCCAAACGTGGCAAGATCTTCACCCGCCTGATCAAGGAAATCACCGTCGCCGCCAAGATGGGCGGGGGCGATGTCAACATGAACCCGCGCCTGCGCCTGGCGGTGGAAAAGGCCAAGGCCGAGTCCATGCCCAAGGACAACATCGAAAACGCGGTCAAGCGCGGCACCGGCCAGCTGGAAGGCGTCGACTATGTCGAATGCCGCTACGAAGGCTACGGCATCGCCGGCGCGGCGGTGATGGTGGATTGCCTGACCGACAACAAGACCCGCACCGTGGCAGACGTGCGCCACGCTTTCTCCAAGTACGGCGGCAATATGGGCACCGACGGCTGCGTGTCCTTCCAGTTCAAGCACTGCGGCTACCTGGTATTCGCCCCGGGCGTGGACGAGGACGCGCTGATGGACGCGGCGCTGGAAGCCGGCGCCGACGACGTGGTGAGCAACGACGACGGCTCCATCGAGGTCATCACCGGCCCGTACGAGTTCACCGACATCAAGGAAGCGCTGGAAGCCAAGGGCTTCAAGGCCGAGATGGGCGAAGTGACCATGCGCGCCGAGAACGACACCGAGCTGAGCGGCGAAGACGCCGCCCGCATGCAGAAGCTGCTGGACGCGCTGGAAGACCTGGACGACGTGCAGGAAGTCTACACTTCCGCCGTGCTGGACGAATAAGCGCGCTCGCCGCCGCCAGGCGGAGCGGACCCGAAACCCGGCATCGCCGGGTTTTTTCATGCCGGCGTCGTCGCGGGCGGCGGCGGCAGGCTTGGGCGCTTGCCGGCCAGGGTGTAAACTGGCGTTTTTGCCATGGCCGCGCCCACGCCGCGGAGAAGCCGAACATGTATCAGCCGCACGCAACTCGCCGCAACCGCCTGTTGTCGACCCTCGGCGACGGCATCGCCCTGTTGGCCACCGCGCCGGAAGCGACGCGCAACGCCGACTGCCTCTATCCTTACCGCGCCGACAGCTATTTTCTTTACCTGACCGGCTTTGCCGAGCCGGAGGCGGTGCTGCTGCTGGATGGCCGCAGCGGCAAGTCCATCCTGTTCTGCCGCGCGAAGAATCCGGAAATGGAGATTTGGGACGGCTTCCGTTACGGACCGGAGGGCGCGAAAGAAGCTTTCGGCTTCGATGAAGCCTATGCGCTGGACGAAATGGCGCAGCGCATTCCGGACCTGCTGGCCGATTGCCGCCAACTGTGGTGGCCGCTGGGGCATGACGAGGCCTTCGACCGCCGCGTCAACGGCTGGCTGGACGGCGTGCGCCGCGCCCGCGCCGGCACGCATGCGCCGGCGCATTACGGCGACCTGCGCGCGCTGCTGGACGAGATGCGGATGGTCAAGGACGAGGCCGAAATCGCGCTGTTGTGCCGCGCCGGCGAGATTTCCGCCGCCGGCCACGTCGCCGCGATGCGGACGGTCCGGCCCGGCCAGTACGAATACGAGGCCGAGGCGGAACTGCTGCGCGCTTTCGTCCGCCGCGGCGCGCGCTATCCGGCCTACGAGAGCATAGTTGCCGGCGGCGGCAACGCCTGCGTGCTGCATTACTCGGCCAATAACGCCCGCCTGCAAGACGGCGAACTGCTGCTGATAGACGCCGGCTGCGAACTGGACGGCTACGCCGGCGACATCACCCGCACCTTCCCGGTGAACGGCCGCTTCAGCGCGGCGCAGCGCGACGTGTACGAGGTGGTGCTGGAGGCCGAGCTGGCCGGCATCGCCGCGGTGCGGCCGGGCGCGCCATGGAACGCGCCGGCCGACGCCGCGCTCCGGGTGCTGGCGCAGGGCATGCTGGACCTGGGCCTGCTGGCGGGCAGCGTGGACGGAGTGATCGAATCCGGCGACTACCGCCGCTTCTACATGCACGGCATCGGCCACATGATAGGGCTGGACGTGCACGACGTCGGCCAGCGCAAGCAGAATGGCCAGTGGCGCAACTACCAGCCGGGAATGTGCACCACGGTGGAGCCGGGCCTGTACATCCGGCCGGCGCAGGATGTGCCGGAGGCCTTCCACAACATCGGCATCCGCATCGAGGACGATGTGCTGGTGACGGCGGACGGCAATGAGGTGTATACCGCCGCCGCGCCCAAGCGGGTGGACGAGATCGAGGCGCTGATGCGCGGAGAGTGAAGAATATGCAAGCAAGAACGAGCGAGCACGCCGATGTGCTGATCGTCGGCGGCGGCCCGGTGGGCGCGCTGGCGGCGCTGCGGCTGGCGCGGCAGGGTCGCAGCGTGCTGCTGGTCGAGGCGCGCGGCCGCGACGACGCGGTGCGCGACGCCCGCGCGCTGGCGCTGTCCTGGCACAGCCGGGAGCTGCTGGCCGAAGCCGGCGCCTGGCCGGACAGCCTGCCGGCGACGGCGATAGACACCGTGCACGTGTCGCAGCAGGGCAGCTGCGGCCGCGCCCGGCTGGACAAGGACGACTTGCAGTTGCCGCACCTGGGCGTGGTGGTGGATTACCCGGCGCTGGTGGCCAACCTGGCCGAGGTGTTGAGCCAGGCCGGCGTGCAGGTGCTGTGGCGCAGCCGGGTGCGGTCGGTGAGCAGCCTGCGCGAATACGCCTGCGCCGAAGTGGAAACCCCCGACGGCGAACGGCTGCTGACCGCCCGCTTGCTGGTGTTGGCCGAGGGCGGCGCGCTGGCCGGCGCGCTGCCGGGCGTGCGCCGGCTGGAGCACGATTACCATCAATGCGCGGTGTTGGCCGAAGTGGAAACCGAATGGCCGGCCGACGGCGTCGCCTACGAACGCTTCGCCGCCAGCGGCCCGTTCGCGCTATTGCCGCACGGCGACCGCTACATGCTGGTCTGGACGCGCAGCCACGCCGACGCCGAGCGGCTGTCGCGCGGCGACGAGGCCGAATTGCGCGCCGAGCTGCAGCAGGCCTTCGGCGAGCGCCAGGGCCGCATCCTGTCCATCGGCCCGCGCGCCAGCTTCCCGCTGGCGCTGCGCCAGGCCAACAAGGTGGTCAGCGGCCGGGTGGTGCTGATCGGCAACGCCGCCCAGACCATGCATCCGGTGGCGGCCCAGGGGCTGAACCTGGGTCTGCGAGACGCCGTCGGCCTGGCGCAGGCGCTGGCAGGCGAGGCCGATCCGGGCGACCCGCGGGCGCTGCGGCGCTATGCCGCGGCGCGCAAGCTGGACAGCCACGCGGTGGTGGGCTTCACCCACGGGCTGATCAAGCTGTTCGACGGCCACCATCCATTGATGAACACTCTGCGCGGCATGGGCATGACCGCGCTGGACGCGCTGCCGCCGCTGCGGCGCAAATTCGCCGGCCACCTGGTGTTCGGCGTGCGAGGATAAGCGGATGCGAGACAGTCAATACCACGCGATCATCGTCGGCGGCGGCCTGGTGGGCGCCAGCCTGGCGCTGGCGCTGGCGCGCGCCGGCAAGCGGGTGGCCCTGCTGGAGGCCCGCCCGCCGTCCTTCGACGGGCTGGATTCCGGCTGGGACGCGCGCATCTACGCGGTGAGTCCGGCCAATCGCCGCTTCCTGGAAAGCCTGGGCACCTGGCCCGGCATGGAGCGGATAGGCGCCATCGCCGCGATGGACGTTTGCGGCGATGCCGGCGGGCGCATCCAGTTTTCCGCGCGCGACGCCGATGCCGACGCCTTGGCCTGGATCGCGGAAAACCGCTGGCTGCTGGCGGCGCTGTGGCGGCAGCTGGCCGATAGCGATGTCGACTGCCTCCATGGCGGCGCGCAATCGCTCGCCACCACCGCGAGCGAGGCGCGGCTGGCGCTGGATAACGGCCGGCAGCTGAGCGCCGAGCTATTGGTTGGCGCCGACGGCGCCAATTCCTGGGTGCGCAGCCAACTGGGCCTCGCCGCCAGCGTCAAACCGTACGGCCAGAGCGGCGTGGTGGCCAACTTCGCCTGCGAAAAGCCGCACCAGGGCGTGGCGCGGCAGTGGTTCACCGGCGACAGCATCCTGGCCTGGCTGCCGATGGCGGGGAACCGAATCTCCATGGTCTGGTCCACTCCTGACCCGCAGTCTTTGCTGATCTTGTCGCCGGAGGCGCTGGCGGAGAAAGTCGCCGCCGCCGGCGGCCGTCAACTGGGCGCGTTTTCCACCCTGACCGCCGCGGCGGCCTTCCCCTTGCGGCTGATCCAGCCGGAGGCGGTGGTGTCGGAGCGGGTGGCGTTGATCGGCGACGCCGCGCACACCGTGCACCCGCTGGCCGGCCAGGGCGTCAACCTGGGCTTCCAGGACGCGGCGCAGCTGGCAGACCTGCTGCGGGCCGCGCCCGACTGCGGCGACTGGATGCTGCTGCGCCGCTACCAGCGCCAGCGCCGCGAAGCGGTCACCACGATGCAACTCGGCTGTGACAGCCTGTACCGGCTGTTCCATGCCAAAATGCCCGGCCTGTCATGGCTGCGCAATACCGGCCTGTCCCTGACCAACTGCTGCGCGCCATTGAAGCGGCAGTTCGCCAGGCAGGCGATTGGATACTGATCCTCAAAGGACACTTGATGAAGACAAGATTGAAGTCGCTGGCGCTGGCCAGCGGGATGCTGATGTCGCTGGCCGCCTGCTCTCAGGCCGCCGGCGGCAATCTCGACGCGGTGAAGAAGGCCTTCGCCGAGCATTTCCCGGACAAGGAAGTGAAGAGCGTCAGCGCCACGCCGGTCAAGGGCATCTATGAGTTGGTGGTGGGCGGCAAGCAGGTGGTGTACACCAATAGCGACGCCAGCTACCTGTTCGTCGGCGACTTGATCGACACCAAGACCAAGGAAAGCCTCACCGAGAAGAAGATGGCCGAACTGTCCAAGGTCGACTTCAACTCGCTGCCGTTCCAGTACGCGTTCAAGGACGTGCGCGGCAAGGGCGAACGCAAGATGGCGGTTTTCACCGACCCGGACTGCCCGTACTGCAAGAAGCTGGAACGCGAAAGCCTGAAGGATGTCGACAACGTCACCATCTACACCTTCCTGTACCCGCTGACCCAGCTGCACCCGGACGCGATGCGCAAGTCCAAGCAAATCTGGTGCGCCAGCGACAAGCCGGCGGTGTGGACCGCCTTCATGCGCGATGGCAAGCCGCTGACCGGCCCGGACAATTGCGATACCAGCGCGCTGGACAAGATCCAGGCGCTGGGCGAGAAGCTGGGCGTCACCGGCACGCCGGCGCTGGTGTTCGCCAACGGCCGGCTGGTGCCGGGCGCGATAGACGGCAGCGACATCGAACAGCTGCTGAACGCCAAGTAAGCGGAAAACGGGTCAGGCGAATGCCAGGCCCGTTTTTTTTGGCGCCGGCGGCCGAAAGGGATAGCCTGATGAAATTTCGTCCCTGGAGCCTGGCCGAGCGCGGGTTGCTGGCGCTGTGGCTGTCGCTGCTGCTGCACGCCGCGCTGTTGTGGCTGCCGGCGCGGCTGGGCCAGCCGGCGGCGCATGCGGGCCTCCTTGTGCGGCTGGCGATGCCGGCGGCGGCCCCGGCGCGGCCTGCCGCGCTCCCAGGCGCGAGGCCGGCCTCTGCCGCCGGCGGCGAAGCATCGGCCCCGGCCGGCGCCGCGCCGCGCGAGGCGGACGGCAGGCTGCGGCTGGGGGCGGACATCTACTACCCGGCCCGCGAACTGGACCAACTGGCGCAGGAGCAGGGCGCGATCACGCTGCCTGACGTCGAACTGGATGGCCAGGCGCCGCCGGCGCTGACCGTGCTGGTGTTCATCAGCGAAACCGGACGGGTGGACGGCGTGCGCTTCGAAGGCGCGGCGCCGGCCCGGCTGGCCGACGCCATTTCCCCGGTCTTCGGCGCGGCCAGTTATCAGCCGGCGCTGAAGGACGGCGTGCCGGTGAAAAGCTACAAGCGGATCCGGATCGAGCCGCAGCCGGCCGCGGCCTTGCCGCCACTGTCGCATTGAGGGCGCTTCGTGATAAATTGGCGCAGGTTCCGGCGCATGCCGGAGGGCTAACACCATCAGGGATGGACAACCATCCCGGCTTACAACAAAGGATACAGTCATGTCTGATCTGCAGACGCTTTTCACCCAGGCCCAGGCCGACGTCAAAACCCTGTCCGAACGTCCGGACAACCAGACCCTGCTGCAGCTGTACGCGCTGTTCAAGCAGGCGACCGAAGGCGACGCCACCGGCGAGCGCCCGGGCATGATGGACTTCATCAACCGCGCCAAGTTCGATGCCTGGGAAAAGCTGAAAGGCCAATCCGCCGACGACGCGAAGCAAGGCTATGTCGACGTGGTGAAACGCCTGCTGGCGGAGTAAGCTCGCAACGGCCGCCTGGCGGCCGACTGCAGAAAAAGCGCCCATCGGGCGCTTTTTCCGTTTCCGGCTACCAGCAGCCGCTGACGCTGAGCGAGGCGCCGTTGGCGGCGAGGTTGCTCTGGTTGCCCAGATTGTCCAGCTGGTAGGTCTGGCAGCTGTCCTGCGCCTGCTGGCCCTGCGGGACGGCGGTCAGCGCGAAGCTGCTGGCGGTGGCGCTGCCTATGGTCAGCGCGTAATAGTTGTTGCCGTTGCCGGGCACGTAGACGGTGTTGCTGGCGTAGCCCAGCGTGGCGAGCTGGCTGGCGTAGGTGTTCTGCAGCGAGTAATAGCTTTCCTCGCGGGTGGCCAGGTCCTGCAGCGCGGTTTTGGCCGAGGTGCGGTTGGATTGCAGGATGAAGGCGCGGTACGACGGCAGGGCGATGGCCACCAGGATGGACAGCACCGCCAGCGCGATGACCAGTTCCAGCATGGTGAAGCCCTGTCGGGCGCGGCGGCTAGGCATGGCGATGTTTCCCTCTGTGTGTTCAGCGCAATTCTATCCAGTTCAAGCGGGTATGCAGATCGAAGGCCGCCGGGTTGATCTGCGGCGGGGTGGCGATCGGGCCGCCGTTGGTGCTGCTGCCGATTGCGAAAAAGTTGTTCTGGTAGCTGACCACATTCGGGCTGCCGGCCATATTGATGGCGATGCCGTTGATCACGCTGCCGCTGATGCCGTTGAAATTGCCCTGGTCGTTGGCGTAGAAGGACAGCCGGGTGGCGCCGCCGGTTTTCATATTGAGCGACATCGAGAAGCTGGTGGCCGAGGCCACGGTGCAGGACGAGGCGTTGTTGTTGGGCGGGATGGTGGTGTTGACGGTGAAGGTGCCCAGCTCGTTGACCGGGTTGTACACCACCTGCTCGCCGCTGGAGGGCAGGCTGAGCTTCCAGCCGTAGCTGGTATTGGTGTTGACCGCGCAGGCGCTGTTGCCTTGCCAGCAGACGGTGTTGCTGGACAGCGAGCGGTAGCCTTGCACGCTGCTCAGGGTGGAGTTGTACGAGGCGGTGACGGTCTGGGCGGTGAGGTTGGCGGGGCGCAGCGCGCTGGCGGGAATGGCGGCCGCGGCGGCGGGGTAATAGGCCGACTGTCCCGCCAGCGTGTTCCAGCCGGACATGTCCCAGTCCCAGACGCCGTACAGGCTTTGCGCGCCGCCGGCGTAGATGTCGGCGGCCGAAGTGGTGAAGGGGATTTTCTGGCCGGTGCCGAAGGCCACCAGCACGCGCGGGCTGGAATTGCCGGTGGGAATGGCCGATACCAGCAGCTTGCTGCTGATCGGCTGCAGGCTGCGGGTGCAGCTGCCGTTGGCGGCCTGGGTGGCGTTGCAATAGGTGTACTGGCTGGTGAACAGCGGCGCGGCGGCGCCGGTGCCGTACTGGGAGACGGCCCAGCTGCCGGGGCTGTTGCTGGTGAGGTCGAAGCGCCAGACATTGCCGAACAGGTCGCCGGCATAGACGTAGTCGGTGGTGCCATCGCCGTCCAGATCGACCGCGGTGGCGTAGTAGATGCCGTTTTTGTTGCCGCCGCCGGAGGGGTCGTTGGCGCTGCCGCTGCCGGTGTCCAGCTCGTAGAAGCTGGGGACGCCGCTGCCGTTTACCAGCATGACGAAGATCGCCGCGTGGCCGTTGCCGCTGTTGTAGCCGTTGCCGAACACCGCGCCCCACTGGCCGTTGTGGAAGCGCGTGATCACCGGCGTGCCGAAGGTGTAGCCCAGGTCGCTGCCGCAGCTGCTTTTGTTGACGCAGCTGAGGGTGGCGCTGCTGATCTCCTTGACCACCAGGCTGGCGGCGTTGCTTTCCGCGAAGTTGGCAGGGTTGGTGACGTCCAGCAGGTAGAGCGCCTGGCCGCCGGCGCCCATGCCGCCCATCAGCCAGGTATGCCAGTTGCTGTTGTAGAACAGGTCGTCGGCGGCCGGCGTGGCGTCGACGAAATACTGGTGGGCATAAGTGGGATTGCTGTACTGCACGGTGTTGGCCTGGGCGGCGGCGGGCAGGTAGGCGATGACTTCCTGGCCGTCGTTGGGCGTGGCCGCGGTGGAGTAGTTGCCGCTGGCGTCGTTGGCGCCGCTGCGGTAGCCGTGCAGCATGCCATCGTTGCTGCCGTTGTAGATGATGTTGGCCCGGGTCTGGTTGCTGGACTTGAAATTGCTGTAGGCCTGCGCGCCGGTGGCGTTTTCGGCAATAGAGGCTGAGGGGTAGAGCTTGTCCTTCCAGGCGTCGGCATAGCTGTTCTGCGGCGCCCCCACCCAGATCGGGCTGCTGTTGACCACGTCGCCCAGCACGCTGTCGCGGTCGCGGAACAGGCCGGCGCCCAGTGTGGTGACTTCGTTGCCGCGCGCGCCGCGCAGGTAGGAGACCCGCGCCGAGCCGTTGCCGTCGGGGCTGAGCGCGGTTTGCTGGGCGGAGGATAGGCTGGTCCACTGGAAGGGGATGCCCTGGCTGCCGTTCCAACTGAGGATGGCGCGGCTGCTCTGCGCGCTCATATTGCTGGCGCCGGTGGCGCTGCAGTTGCCGCCGGTGAGCACGCAGGAGGCGTCCCAGGTGGCGGTGGAGGACACGGTCACTTGGCCGGTGCCGCTATTGCCCAGCAGCGCGTAGGACGCCACCTCACCCCACCAGTTGTCGGAGTGGTAGCTGGCGACGTATTGCTGGGTGCCGGTCTTGATCAGGCTGGTTTGCTGGCTGTTCAGGCCGCTGGAGCTGGCCGACTGGGTGGATGGCTGCACCTGGAAGCAGGTCAGCTCGTGCACATTGCGGCTGCCGCCGGTGGAGCCGGCGAAGCCGAAGGTGATCTGGCTGGGCAGCGGGCCGCTGACCGCGGTGTTGTTGATGTCGTAGTTGTTGATCACCGGCACGTAGGCGCCGTTGTTGTAGCTGTACCAGAGGCTGAGCAGGTTGCCGGTGGTGATTTTCAGCTTGTAGCTGATCGGCACTGCCTGGCCGCGGGTGGCGGCCGATTCCGCCGCCATCGGCTGGGAGCCCGGCAACTGGTAGACGCCGCCGCTGGCGCCGGGGATGTTGATGAACGGGTAGTTCATCACGCTGTGGCCGGCGTAGCTGCCGTTGCGGCACACGTTTTGCACCGCCGACGCGCTGAAGCTGCCGCCGAACTGGCTGGCCAGCGCGCTGGCGGCCACCGAACCGGCGCCGCGCAGCGAGATGTTCTGCGGCTTGGCGCCGGGGCCGGACGAGGTGTTGTCGTTGTTGTAGCCGCCGTTGGGGAAATTGCCGTACTCGTCCAGCCCCAGGCCGAGATAGCCGCCGATGATGCCGTTGTACGGAGAGTTGACGTTGGAGCAGCTGTAACCCAGGCTGCCGCCGAAGGAGCCGACGGCGCTGGGGATGGCTGTGAGCAGGAAAAAGCTCATGCCGTCGGCGCCGTCGCCCGCCGAGCCGCCCGAGTCGCCGGCGTAGGTGTAGCTGGTGAAGGTGGCCTGCAGGCCGCTATTGGATGGAAACAGGCTGTTGTAGACGATGGCGCCGGACTGGCTGCCGGCGCTGTTGGTCAGCCGCAGCGCGCCGTTGCCGTTGCTGTCCGGCAGCGAGCCGGCGTAGCCGCCCACTTGGGTGTTGCCGCTGGGGTCCTTGCTGCCGCAGGCGGGAATGCTGCCGCTGCCGTTGCCGGCAGTCATGCAGGCGCCGCCGAATACCAGCCAATTCAATTGGGCGCTGGCGCCGGTGAAGTTGTCGCCGACGGTGACGGCGCCGCAGGCGGCGGGCCACAGCGCCGCGGCCAGCAGGCAGGCAAGGGGCAGGGAGGGGCGCGGCAGAGGGCTCATGGTCATTTCCCCAGGTTGGTGACGCCGGAGTACAGCGTGAACGTGCTTTGCAGCACCACGATGGAATAGGCGTTGCCGCCGTAGCCCAGCGCGGTCAGCTGGTACAGGGCGCCGTTGCCGGCGGCGTTCAGGCCCAGGTATTGGAGATAAAGCTGCGGCGGCTGGTAGAAGGTTTGGCTGCCGCCGGCCGCGCCGTTGGCCGGCACGCTCAGGTAGGGCGGCGAATAGGTGTAGCTGGTGGCCCACGACGACAGCGTGGTCGGCGTCGCCAGCGCGTTGCTGCAGATCTGCAGCGAACTCAAGGCGCCGCTGCAGCTGACGGCGGCGCCGCCGGCGTTGCTGCCCTGGGTCAGCCACCATTCGGCGTATTGCAGCGCCGATTGCGCGGCTTCGAAGGCGCGGCCCTTCTCGCGCATATTGCCGGCCATCCGCTCTTGCAGGCCGACGCTGCGCATCATGGCCAGGCCGATGATGGTGATGACGATCAGGATCATCAGCGCGGCGATCAGCGTGAAGCCAGACTGGCGGGCGGGGCGGAGGGCGGCGGCGTTCATAGCTGGTTCATCAGGCCTATCAGCCAGGACATGGTCACGCTGGCCGGCTGGCCCGGTTTGGCGGCCAGAGGATTGGCCATGGTCAGCGTCACCTGGATCGAGCGCACGGCGGCGCCGGCGGGCAGGTTGGCGGCGCTGTAGTAGTGGTTGACCGAGCCGCTGCCGCTGCCGTCCACGCCATACAGCACGGTCATATTGCTGACGCCGTCCACCAGCACTTGGGCGCTGCCGCCGTTGACCGAGCAGGTCAGCTGGTTGGCGGCGTTGACGGCGAACTGATTGATGTAGACGGCGTTGGCGCTGCCGGTGTTGCCGTTGCCGTTGCAATTGAGCACGCCGTCGTTGGGCGCGGCGGCGAAGCGCACGCTCAGCGTGTCAGGCGGACCGCTGACGCCCAGAATGGACTGCCCCGCGCCGAAGCCCCCCGCCGCGGGCAGCGCGGCGGCGGCGGTCTGCGATTGCGGGCTGGGGTAGTAGCCGGCCGACTGGACGATGGCGTTGATCATCGTCATCGCCGTGCGCTGGTTGTCTTGCAGTTGGGCCAGGCCGTTTTCGTTGCTTTCCGTCAATTCGGTGGAGGTGAAGATCATGATCAGCATGCTCAGCAGGAACAGGCCGATGGTGATGGCCACCATGACTTCTATCAGGCCGCTGCCGCCTTGCCCGGCGCGGCGGCTCATGGCTCCACCACCATTTGATAGCTCTGGATGGCGACCCCGGAGGCGACCGAAGCGGCGTTGACCGCGCTTTTCTTCTCCAGCCAGGAAACCGTGATCGTGCACGCGGTGGGCGAGGACGCGCTGGCGGCGGCGCAGGCGATCTGGCCGCTGCCGCCGGGCAGGGTGGCCAGCGAGCCGCCGCTGCCGCCCCACTGGGTGACGTCGTAGGCGGCGATATTGGCGGCGCTGCAGGCGGTGCCCGAGGCCGAGCAGTCCACGGTCTGGCTCAGGCTGGGGGTGCCGGTCACGCCGCTGGCGTTGACCGACCAGGTGTTGCTGGCGGCGGCGGACAAGTTGCCCCAGTAGGCGGTGTTGGCATGCATGGCGGCGGCCATGCTTTCGGCGGCGATCGAGCCCAGGCTGCGGGTGCGCGCGATGGCGGTGTTGTTGATGGCGGCGGCCTGCATGGCGGCGATGCCGAGCAGGCCCAGCGAGATCACTACCAGCGCGACCAGCACTTCCAGCATGCTGAAGCCGGCATGGGCGGCGGCGCGGTTCACGGACATGCGTATTGTCCCGTGGTGTCGGTCTGGCCGCTGGACAGGATCTGCGGATGGCCGACCGCCGCCAGCGCCACGCAGCGGCGGTCGGCCGCGAGGCCGGACGAGGTGTTGAAGGTGACCATGCCGACATTGGCCGCCGGCGCGTAGCCCATGCGGTTGAAGCACAGCGCGGGATTGGCGCTGTTGCTGTAGCTGGCGGTGTCGCCGCTGGTGAAGGTTTTTTGCTGGCGCAGCAGGGTGCCGGTGCTGTCGGCGCAGCTGCCGGTGGCCGCCACCAGCACCAGCCAGCCCGAAGCCCAGTTGGCGCCGCCAGCGCTGGCGGCATTGCAGCTGCTGCCGTTGCTGGACGAGCACAGCAGCACCACCTGGCCGCGCTTGATCGCCTCGTTGCGGGCGAACAGGATGTCGCCGTAGAGATTGTTGCTTTCCGACAGGATGGCGTTGACGGCGATGGTGCTCTGATAAGCCGGCACCGCCAGCGCCAGCACCACCGCCAGCAGGGCCATGACGACCAGCAGCTCCAGCAGGGTGAAGCCGTTGTCGGGGTGCATCGGGCGGGATCGCTTGCCTGGCATGGAGGACGCCTGCGCTACGGGACTCGTTGCTTATTATCGATCAAGTCAAAACCATAGTGTATTGCCGATTGCTCCGCTGGTCCGGCGCGAGCCGCCGTTTGTCGTCCGGCTCAGCCCCAGGCCTGCAGGATGGTCTGCAGCGCCGGGTGCTGCAGCTTGCGGCGGCTGGCCACCGCATAATAGTGCTCCCACACGCCGTCCAGGCAGCCCACCAGTTCCAGCCCCGACAGATCCTGCGCCGCGTCCGGCAGCGCCGGCGACGGCAGCAGGCCCAGGCCCTGGCGGGCGAAGGTTTCCATCAGCGCGCCGTCGTCGAACTCGCCGGCCACCTCCACCCTCAATCCTTGCGATTCCAGCCAGTGGTCCAGCTGCCGGCGCAGCACGTTGTCGCGGCTGGGCAGCAGCAGCGGCGCTTGCTCCAGGCTGGCTGGAAACTCCGGGCGGTAGCGCCGGCACAGTTCGGGCGCGGCGTACAGCAGCACCGGGCAGCGCAGCAGCAGCCAGGATTGGAATTGCTGCTGCTCGCTGCTGGCTATCGGTCGGTCGGCCAGGATCAGGTCCAGCCGATGCCGGCCCAGGTCGCCCAGCAGCTCGTCGAAGTCGCCCTCGCTGCAGCTTAGCCGCAGCTTGCGGCCCATTTGCAGCGCCGGCCGCAGCAAATGGCTGGCGATGCGTTTGGGCAGCACGTCGGACACGCCGGCGGCAAGCCGCACCGCCTGATCCAGCCGCGCGTCGGCCAGCGCTTCGCCCAGCGCCTCGCCCAGCATGAAGATCTGGTCGGCGTAGCCCTGCGCGGTGCGCCCGGCCTCGGTCAGCGCCAGGCCGCGTCCCTGCTGGCGGAACAGCGCGCAGCCGAGCTGCTGCTCCAGCTTGGCCACCTGGCCGCTGATGGTCTGCATGCTGATGCCCAGCTGCTCCGCCGCCTGGGTGACGCTGCCGGTGCGCGCCACCGCCCAGAAATAGTACAGATGCTTGTAGTTGAGCTTTTCCACGTATTGATTCGAAAAAATCGTAGTAATGATCAGAGTTTAATTTATTTTTTCGATGCGTGTCCTTGCATACACTGCAGTGTGGCCCGCGCTGCGTCGCGGCCGCCTGAATAAACGACTATCGGGAGAGGAATGATGAAACGGGTGATCTTGCTGATTGCCACCAACATCGCGGTGATGCTGGTGTTGAGCGTGAGCGTGCGCCTATTGGGACTGGACCGCTTTATCACCGCCGGCGGGCTGAATCTGGGCATGCTGTTGATGTTTTCCGCGGTGCTGGGCTTCGGCGGCGCCTTCATTTCGCTGGCCTTGTCCAAGACCATGGCCAAGTGGAGCACCGGCGCGCGGGTGATTACCCAGCCCAAAGGCCAGACCGAGGCCTGGCTGTTGGCCACCGTGCGCCGGCTGGCCGACCGCGCCGGCCTGCCCATGCCTGAGGTGGCGATCTATGAGGGCGAGCCCAATGCCTTCGCCACCGGCCCCAGCCGCGCCAATTCGCTGGTGGCGGTGTCCACCGGCCTGCTGTCGGGCATGACCGAGGAAGAGGTGGAGGCGGTGCTGGCGCACGAGATCGCCCACATCCGCAACGGCGACATGGTGACGCTGACGCTGATCCAGGGCGTGGTCAACACCTTCGTCTACTTCCTGGCGCGGGTGGTCGGCTACCTGGTGGACAGCTGGCTCAAGCGCGATGAGGAAAACGCCGCGGCCGGCACCGGCATCGGCTATTTCATCACCGTGATCGTCTGCGAGATCGCGTTCGGCATCCTGGCCTCGGTGGTGGTGATGTACTTCTCGCGCCAGCGCGAGTTTCGCGCCGACGCCGGCGCCGCCGAACTGCTGGGCTCCACCCGGCCGATGGCCGACGCGCTGCGCCGCCTGGGCGGCATCGAGGCCGACGGCCTGCCGCAAAGCCTGGCCGCGTCCGGCATCGCGGGCGGCCGCGGCCTGTTGGGGCTGTTCGCCACCCACCCGAGCCTGGAAGAGCGCATCGCCAGGCTGGAAGGCCGCGCCTGACGCGGAGGCGGCGGCCCAAGCCGTCGCCGACAACACTGATGAAAATGGAGCGATGAAGTGATCGAGTTTTTGCTTTCCCCGGCGCTGGGCTACCCGCTGTGGGTGTGGCTGATGTTCCTGGCGGGCGTGCTGGCGCTGCTGGCTTTCGACCTGGGCGTGCTGCAGAAGGACGGCCGCGAAATCGGCGTCAAGGCCAGCCTGAAGTTGTCGGCTTTTTACATCGGCATCGGCCTGTTGTTCGGCTGCTGGGTGTGGTGGTATCGCGGCGCGGACGCCGGCGTGCAGTACTTTACCGGCTATGTGCTGGAGAAGTCGCTGTCGCTGGACAATGTGTTCGTGATCTCGTTGATCTTCTCCAGCATGGCGGTGCCGCGCGCCTATCAGCATAGGGTGCTGTTCTGGGGGATATTGGGCGCCATCGCGATGCGCGCGCTGATGATAGGCGCCGGCGCGGCGCTGGTGGCCGAATTCCAGTGGGTGCTGCTGCTGTTCGGCGCCTTCCTGCTGTGGGCCGGCCTGAAAATGCTGTTTAGCGGCGACGACGCGGCCACGCCGCTTGCCGAGCAGAAGTTTTACCAGTGGCTGCGCCGCCATATGCGCCTGACGCCCGGGCTGCACGGCAACGCCTTCCTGCTGCGCGGCGAAAAGCACGGCATGGCGCGCGGCTGGTGGGCGACGCCGCTGCTGCTGACGCTGATCCTGGTGGAGTCGGCCGACCTGGTGTTCGCGGTGGACAGCATCCCGGCCATCTTCGCGGTGACGCAGGATCCGTTTCTGGTCTACACCTCCAACATCTTCGCCATCCTGGGCCTGCGCGCGCTGTATTTCGCGCTGGCGGCGATGGTGCATCGCTTCCACTACCTGAAGTACGCGCTGGCGCTGGTGCTGGTGCTGATAGGCGTGAAGGTGGGGCTGGTGTATCTGCACGATGTCGGCCTGGTGGCGTTCAAGCTGCCCACGCTGCTGTCGCTGTTGTTGACCGTGCTGCTGCTGGCTGGCGGCATCGGTTATTCCTGGCATAAAACCCGGCGCGATCCGGCGCAGTCCTGACGGGAAGAGGGCGGCGAGGGAACCAATCGCCGCCCACGGCCCTCAAACCTGGCGAGGCGTCTGCCGTCCGCGCGCGGGCAGGACGCCGCCGCCGCCGGTTTCGCCGACGGCGCGCTTATCTTTCAATCCAAAATTCTAGGAATAGTTCCGATGTCCCAAGCGTCCCGTTTGCTTATCGTTGATGACGATCCCGATCTGCGCGATCTGCTGAGCGATTATCTGAGCCGCCAGGGCATGGTCGTGGCCGCGGTGGGGGATGGCGACGCGATGAACCGCATCCTGGCCGAACAATCCTTCGACATCCTGATCCTGGACCTGATGCTGCCCGGCACCGACGGCCTGACCCTGTGCCGCGACCTGCGCTCGCGCTCCAGCATCCCCATCCTGATGCTGACCGCGCGCGGCGACGAGCTGGACCGCATCATCGGCCTGGAGATGGGCGCCGACGACTACCTGCCCAAGCCCTTCAACCCGCGCGAGTTGCTGGCGCGAGTGCGCAGCATCCTGCGCCGGGTGGAGGAGAAGCGCAGCAACAGCGCCTTGCGCAGCCTGCAGTTCGCCGAGTGGCGGCTGGAGCTGGGCGCGCAGCACCTGGTGGACAGCGGCGGCGTGGTGACGCCCCTGTCCGGCGGCGAATTCAAGCTGATGCAGGCGCTGGCGGAAAATCCGCAGCGGGTGATGTCGCGCGACCAGTTGATGGAAGCGATGAACGGCAAGGAAGCCGGGCCGTTCGACCGCACCGTCGACGTGATGATAGGCCGGCTGCGCCGCCGCCTGGGCGACGACGCCCGCGAGCCGCTGCTGATCAAGACCATACGCAGCGGCGGCTACATGCTGGCATGCGAGGTGGTATCGGTGCGATGAGGCGCCTGCCTCGCACCCTGTACGGCCAGTTGCTGCTGACGCTGCTGACCAGCGTGCTGCTGGCCAACGTGATAGGCATAGGGCTGGTGCTGACCGACCGCGAGCGCCTGACCCGCACTTTGCGCGCGGAGTACGTCGCCCAGCACCTGGCCGACATGATCAATCTGTTGGACGAAACTTCGGCGTCCAACCGCCCCAAGCTGGCCAGCGCGCTCACTTCGCCGTCCGCCCAGGTGCTGCTGGACCACCCCTGGGTGGAAAACCGCCAGTCCGATCTGCCTGAAGCCAGCAAGCTGTGCCAACTGATCCGCACCGATCTCAATTTCCCCTACCGCATGCAAGTGCTGTCCTTCCGCGAGGACACGCCCGACGCGGCCGAGGACCTGCTGCGGCCTTTCCTGGAGCCCGGCCAGCACGTGTTCACCGCCGGCAAGCAGTTTTGGGTGCGGGCCTTGCCCAGCAAGCGGGAGGATGGCGAGGAGGAGCTGAAAATCCAGATGGCCACCGTGCAGGTGAAGCTGCGCGACGGCGCGGTGGCGACCTTCCGCATCGGCCAGATCGCCTCGGCGGTGGAGACGCCATGGCGGGTGACCGCCTGGCTGCTGCTGGTGGCGCTGGTGGTGGCGGGCGTATCGGCCTGGGCGGTGCGCCGGCTGACCCGCCCGCTGGCGGTATTCTCGCAGGCGGCTTCCGGCCTGGCGGCCAATCTGGACCAGCCGCCGTTGCCGGAAACCGGCACCCTGGAGGTGGTGAACTCCACCCGTGCCTTCAACCGCATGCAGAAGGAATTGCAGCGCTATCTGCAGACCCGCAGCCAGATGCTGGCCGGCGTGTCGCACGACCTGCGGCTGCCCATCACCCGCATCCGGCTGCGGCTGGAGCAACTGGATGAGTCGCCGGCTCGCCAGGCGATAGAGCGCGATCTGGAAGACATGGACCAACTGATAGGCGACACGCTGGCCTATCTGCGCATGGGGCAGCGCAGCGAGACCTGCGTGCTGCTCAATGTGGACGGGATGCTGCAAGGGGTGATCGAGGATGTCGAAGCGCTGGGCGCGGAGGTGGTTTACCGCCCCGAGCCGGTGAAGCCGCTGTGCGCCAGGCCGCAAGCCCTGCGGCGCTGCATCGCCAATCTGTTGGAGAACGCCCGCCGCTATGGCAGCGGGCCGATCGAGGTGCGTTTGCGCGAGCGGGAGGGCCGGCTGGCGATCCAGGTGCGAGATCACGGCCCGGGCATCGCCGATAAAGACCTGGAACGGGTGTTCGAGCCCTACGTCAGGCTGGAGGACTCCCGGGCGCGCCACACCGGCGGGAGCGGACTGGGCCTGGCGATCGCCCGCGCCATCGCGCGCGAGCACCATGGCGACATCCAATTGTCCAATCATCCCGAAGGCGGTTTGTGCGCCGAGCTCAGCTTTCCGGCGGAGCGCAGCCAGTGCGTGCCGCTTAACACTATTTGACAAAGCTAGGGGTGGAAGACATTGACCTTAAGATTGCAAGCAAATACACTCTAATTGTGAGTTTATTGAACTGAGCTTCGGCAGGTTCAACAGATCTCCGGTCAAGTCTACCCTTGTAAGGCCCACGTGAATGTGGGCCTTTTTTTTCGGAATTTATTTATTTTCCGGCTTAACAGCTTTGTAAATTTTCGTTAAGCAACAAAATAACATAAAGTTGTTATCGTAAGACATAATTTGCTGGTGTTGTATTTATGCACACTGTGTGTCTTTTTCACTACACAAAAAAGAGCGTATGCTTGCGTATGTTGTCTTGAGAAATTAGTATTTGATCGCTTTCTAAGACAACCTAACAGGATGTACGAAATGAAAAAGACTCTGATCGCCCTGGCGGTAGCCACCCTGCCGGCAGCTGCTTTTGCTGATGTGACCATCTACGGCCAAATCAAGGCTGGCGTTGAAAATGTTGATGCCGGTGGCATGAACAAAACCAATATCGACGACCTGGGCTCCCGCATCGGCTTCAAGGGCAGCGAAGATCTGGGCAACGGCCTGAAAGCCATCTGGCAGGTTGAAAGCGGCCTGGATATCGACGGCTCCAACCGCCAAGGCTACGGCAGCTTCGCCAGCCGCGAATCCTTCATCGGTCTGGATACCGGTTTCGGCAAGGTGCGTCTGGGTAACATCTCCACCTTCAGCGACTCCAACATGAGCGTCGTGAACCCGTGGGAAAGCTCCAGCAACGCGCTGCAACTGAACGCCTTCACCCGCGACGACATCCGCGTGAAGAACGCCATCCGCTTCGACACCGCCAACTACGGCGGCTTCCAGGGCGCCCTGCTGTACGGCACCAAGGAAGTGAAGAACGGCACCTTCGCCAATGCGAACACCGACTCCGCTCAGCGCGAGACCTACAACCTGGGTCTGTCGTACGAGAACAGCGGCTTCTTCGGCAAGTACCAGTACATCCATGAGACCCCGGTTGTGGTGACCGTGGCTGGTGCCGGCGTGAAGACCCAGGCCAACGACAGCCACCGTCTGGAAGCCGGCTACAACGCCAACAACCTGCTGCTGGCCGTTGGCTATCGCAACGACCGCGGCGACAGCACCATCAGCCCGCTGAGCTTCCTGAAGGACGCGAACGTTCCGACCAACGGCAGCAAGTACAAGTCGCAGGAATACGCGCTGACCGCCGCCTACACCCTGGGCGCCTTCACGCCGAAGTTCTCCTACGCTCAAGGCCAGGACGTCAAGATCGACGGCGCCTCCTCCCCGGATAGCGGCTACAAGCAATTCCTGGTGGGCGTTGACTACCAGATGTCCAAGCGCACCGTGGTTGGTCTGCAATACGGCGAAGTCAAGGCTGACCAGGCCATCTTCTCCAACGCAGCCGATGGCTCCAGCGCCGGCAACAAGCTGCGTGGTCTGGGCCTGAACATGGTTCACTCCTTCTAATACCGGCAACGGTTAGGAATGGCTGCCGGGCCGATGGGCTGACGTCGGCCCCGGATGTCAAAACCGCCGCTCTCCGCAAGGAGGCGGCGGTTTTGTCTTGCCCGCGGCGCGGAGCTTGAAGCGGGCGGCGCGGCCTAGTGGAATGGCAGCACGCCGAACTTTTCCAGCAGATAGCCGGCAGTTTGCAGCGCGCCTTCCACCCAGCCTTGGGCGTCGGAATACGCTTCGCCGCAGATGTACAGCGGCAGATCGGTCGGCTGCACGATGCGGTGCTTCACTTCCCAGCTCTTCACGCCGATGTTCCAGCTGTTCCAGCCGCCGCCGTACGGATCGTCGCCCCAGTCGCGGTAGGCGGCGTTGCGCACCTTGGGCGTGTAGCTGAGGCTGTGCATCACGGTGAGCTGGCGGGTGACTTCTTCAGTCATCAGGCGCGGCGCCTTGTACTGGTGCCAGGTCAGCTCGTCGTTGCGCACATTGTCGTCTTCGCCGATGAAGGGGTCGGCCAGCGGCGCCACGTCCAGGCCGACGGCGCGCGGCTGGCGGCGCCTGGCGCGCAGGCCGTCCCAGAAGCCGGTGTTGTCGCCGTCGTCGTAGCTGGCCAGCAGCATGGCGTGGCCCTGGGTGGCCGGCTCGCCGTTGCTCTTCGGCCAGTAATAGGTTTGCCGCACCGGAAGGTCGGTGACCGAGCGGCCTGCCTGCACCGGCACATAGCTGCCGTCGGGAGCGGAGTAGCCGGTATTGAGCCACCACGGGCTGTTGTAGGTGGTGAACAGCTTGAACAGCGGGCGCGCCGTCACGCTGGCGATCAGCGGCTGGATTTCCTGCAGCACCGGGCTGGTGGCGGACAGCAGCTCCAGCGAGCGGCGCGGCATCGCCAGGATCAGCGATTTGGCGGCGATGGTGCGGCCCTTGACCTGGAACTCGAAGCCTTCGCCCTTGCTGACGATATTGGAAACGCTGGACTCCAGCCGCACTTCGCCGCCCAGCTGCTGGAAGAATTGCGCCAGCGTCAGCGGCACCTGCTGGAAGCCGTTGCAGAAGCCCTTGTATGCCGGGCTGACGCCGAAGTCGGACAGATACCAGGGAATGGCGTCGGCGGCGTTCCAGTTGCACAGCGTGGAGTCATAGCCGCCGACATCTTCGGCGTAGTGGTAGGCTTCGCCGGTGATCACGCGCAGCAGCACGTTCCAGAAGCCCTGCTTGTACAGCGGTATGCCGCCGAATTCGGCCTGCTGCGCCATTTCGCGGCGCTGCGCCTCGTTGAGGTTCGGGTTGGTGATGCCGGGCACGATCTGTTCGATCGCGTTGACGATCAGGCTGCCGGCGCTTTCGCCGTGGTCCAGGAAATTCAGCTGGTAGGGCACCTTGTCCGGCGCGTGGGTCAAATCGGCCAGCCGCAGGTAGACGCCGCGCAGGAAGGCGATGTTCTGCGGTTCATCCACCGGGAAGTTGTACAGCGTGATCTGCTGATCGGCCGGCAATTCGCGGTTGAGGTCGGCGATCAGCCGGGTGATCAGCGGCTGCACCGCCGGCAGGATGCGCATGCCGCCCAGTTCGGCCACCATGTCCGGAATGTCCGGCGGCCGCACCGACAACAGCCGGCCGCCGATGTGGTTGCTGGCTTCGAACACCGCGATCTTGTCGTTCGGCCGCTCCTGTTTCAGCCGCCAGGCGCTGTAAACGCCGGATACGCCGCCGCCGACGATGGCGATGTCCAGATTTTCGTCTGCCATGATGCTGTTTCTCCTTGAGGGTGGGCGATCAGAAGATCACCGGCACATTGCCCGGCTGGCCGGCCGACGCCGCGCGCAGGCCGTCTTCGCTGCTGAAGTGGACGCAGTCCAGCCGCGGCTGTTTCTCATAGCGGGCGTTGGAGGGCTGCAGGTCGGGCGTGGGCTGGTCCAGGCCCACGGTATGCATGTCCAGCACATAGGCCTGGCCGCTGAGCACATGGTCTATGCCGCGCCGCACCGCCGCGCGCACGTCTTCCGGATGGCGGACGATTTCGCCCTCCATGCCGCCGAACGACTTGGCCAGCGTGACGAAGTCCGGTTTGGGGCGATGGATGCGCAGGTATTCCGGGTCCTGGGTCTTCGCCGTCCACTCATAGCCGGGCGCTTCGCCGTAGATGCTTTCCACCTGGGTCAGCCCCATCTGCAGCGTGTGGTATTCGTGGTTGTTGGTGATGATGTAGAGCACGCCCAGCTTGCGGTGCTGCGCGGTCCACCAGGTTTGCGGATAGAACAGTGAGGAGCCGTCGCCGGTGGCGGCCACCACGAAGCGGGTGTCTATGCCCTGGTAGCCGTCCTGCTCCAGCTTGATGCCCAGCGTGGCCGGCATCGACCAGCCGAGCGAGCCGCCGCCGACGCAGTAGTAGCTGATCGGCTGCGCCGCCTGGTCGGTGAACGGCAGCAGGAACTGGAACGGCGCCGGGTCGGACACCGCTTCATGCACGTAGACGAATTGCTTCTCCAGTTTGCGTTCGCCGATTTCCTTGCGCAGCGCGTCGGCGATCACCACCGCCCAGATTTCGTTCTGATGCATCGCTTCGCGCAGGTAAACCTCCCAATCCGCGGCGCGCTTGACGGCGAATTCCCGCAGTTGCTGATTGCGCGCGGCGGCGGCGGCCGAGGGCTGGCTGCCTATCAACTGGTTGATCAACGGCAGCGTGGCTTTCAGGTCGCCGAACAATGCCGCTTCGCCGTAGTAGTTCTTGCCTATGTCCCAGGTGTTGTTGCTGAGATAGACCTGGGTGACGTGCGGCGGAATCAGCGGGCCGTCGCTGTACTTGTAGACGGTGATTTGCGCCTGGTTGCTGAAGCCGCACAGGAAGGCGACATCGTGGTCCTTGAACACTTGCTGCACGCCGGCCTGGCTGCCGGGCAATTCGCCTTGCCAGTGGTAATCGTTGTTGGGGAAGTTGGCCAGGCTGCTGAAGGTTTGCTGCAGCACCGGCGCGCCCAGCAGTTCGGCCATCCGCTGCAGTTCGGGCCAGGCCTGGGCGTAGCCGGCGGCGTCGCCAGCGACGATGATGGGGTTCTTGGCTTCGCGCAGCAGTTTGGCGGCCTGTTCTATCGCCTGCGGGTCGGCGGTGAAGTGCGGCGAAATCTTGGTCACGCCCTTGATGCGGTCGTCGTCGCCGATGCGGCGCATGGTGAATTCCCACGGTATGGCGACGAACACCGGGCCGTTGGGCGGCGCCATCGCCTCCTTGAACGCCCGTTGCAACACCATCGGGAACTCCTGCTCGGTGCGCACTTCGTGCGCCCACTTGGTGTATTGGCGCGCCAGGTCCACCAGGTTGGACGCCAGCAGCGGTTCCTGGGTGACCAGTTCGTTCTGCTGCTGGCAGCACAGGATGACCAGCGGCGCTTGCGAACGCCAGGCATTGAACAGGTTGCCTATGCTGTGGGCGATGCCGGGGGTGACGTGCACCACCAGCACGCCGGGCTTGCCGGTCATCCGCGCCGAGCCCATCGCCGCGCCGATGGCGATGTTCTCATGCAGGCATTCGATGTACTCCACCCGGTTTTCCGGGTAGGAGGTGCCGTCGATGATGGGAATTTCGTTGGTGCCCGGCACGCCGAAAATCCGGTGTATGCCCAGCTGGCTCAGGATGTCGAACACATAGTCCCGGGCCCAGCGTTTCTGGCCGCTTGTCTCATCCATGCTCATGCTTTTCCTCCCGCGTGAAAGTGCGAAACCGATATGTGAGTGGTAATGCAGCCGGATGCGGATAGAAACGAACAAGGCCTTGTCGGATAAATGCCAACAGCGGTGTTTTGGGTGGGCGTGGCTATTTTAATTTGATGATTTCAAATGAAATCTTGTGGGTGGGCCTGGGGTGGCTAGGTGTGAATACGATTAGGCATTAAGGACAGTCTTAACCGGATATGCCGGCTGACGAGCTTGATATTGGCTTTTGCTGGACTAACGGCGGGTTGGCAAGACGACAAAGAGGCTGGCCTGGGGGCCAGCCTCGTTTGCGCGCGCCAAGCGTCGGCGCGTTAGTGGCTTAGAACCACTGGCCGTAACGCTTGATGTAGATGGTCTTCACCGTCTGCGTCAGCGCCAGGTAGCCGGCCATGGTCAGCAGCAGCCACCAGAAGTAGCTGGCGTCCAGCTGGATGAAGCCCAGCGAGGCGGCGATGGGCGAGAACGGCAGATAGCAGGCGATGGCGATGGCCACGCTGGTGGACAGCAGCACCGGCAGCGACGCCGTGCTTTGCAGGAACGGAATCTTGCGGGTGCGCAGCATGTGCACCACCAGCGTCTGCGAGATCAGCCCTTCCATGAACCAACCGGTGTTCATGATCAGCTGGCCGCCGTCGCCGCCGTGCAGATGGTAGGCCGCGCCGGCGCCGAACACCGTCCACAGCAGGATGTAGGTGGTGATGTCGAACACCGAAGAGGTGGGGCCGAGCCACAGCATGAAGCGCTTGATGTTGCCGGCTTCCCATTTGCGCGGTTTTTTCAGGAATTCCGGGTCCATCTTGTCCCATGGCAGGAACATCTGCGACAGATCGTAGATCAGGTTCTGCAGCAACAGCTGCATCGCCAGCATAGGCTCCCATGGCAGCCAGGCCGAAGCCACCAGCACCGAGAACACATTGCCGAAGTTGGAGCTGGCGGTCATGTTCAGGTATTTGAGGATGTTGCCGAAGGTTTCGCGGCCCTTGATCACGCCTTCTTCCAGCACCATCAGGCTCTTTTCCAAGAGGATGATGTCGGCGGTTTCCTTGGCGATGTCGGCGCCGCTGTCCACCGAGATGCCGACGTCGGCGTCGCGCAGCGCCGGCGCGTCGTTGATGCCGTCGCCGAGGAAGCCGACGGTGTGGCCGTTGGCTTGCAGCGCCTTCACCACCCGCGATTTTTGCAGCGGCGTCAGCTTGGCGAAGATGGTGGTGTGCTTGACCGCGGTGCACAGCGCCACGTCGTCCATCGCCTCGATTTCCTTGCCGATCAGCGGCAGGCCGGGGCTGAGGCCGACATCGCGGCACACCTTGGCGGTGACGATGGGGTTGTCGCCGGTCAGCACCTTCACCGCCACGCCGTATTCCTTCAGCGCGCGGATGGCCGGCGCGGCGGAGTCCTTCGGCGGATCGAAGAAGGTGAGGAAGCCGCGCACCACCAGGCCCTGTTCGTCGGCGGTGCGGTAGCTGCGTTTTTGCTCGGCGGCGGGAATGTCGCGGGTGGCCACCACCAGCACGCGGTAGCCTTCGGCATTGTATTCCTCGCTGCGGCGCAGCAGGGCGGCGCGTTCTTCGGCATTCAGCGCGCGGGTTTCGCCGCCATCGCGGATATGGCTGCAGACAGCCAGCATTTCCTCCACCGCGCCTTTGGATACCATCAATTGCTGTCCGCCGTCTTCCACGATCACCGACAGGCGGCGACGCTCGAAATCGAACGGCAGCTCGTCCACTTTGGCGTACTGCCGCAGCTTGATGCGGTCGCCCAGCTCGTCGGCATGCTCCACTACGGCGATGTCCATCAGGTTTTTCATGCCGCTCTGGTGGAAGCTGTTGAGCCAGGCCAGTTGCAGGATGCTTTCATCCTTGCGGCCATGGATGTCGTAATGGTGCTCCAGGATGATCTTGTCCTGGGTCAGCGTGCCGGTCTTGTCGGTGCACAGCACGTCCATCGCGCCGAAGTTCTGCACCGCGTTCAGCCGCTTCACCACCACCTTGCGCCGCGCCATCGCCACCGCGCCCTTGGCCAGGTTGGCGGAGACTATCATCGGCAGCATTTCCGGAGTCAGGCCCACGGCCACCGCCAGCGCGAAGGTGAGGGCGGACATCCAGTCGCCTTTGGTGACGCCGTTGATCATGAACACGATGGGCACCATCACCAGCATGAAGCGGATCAGCAGCCAGGACACGCTGTTGACGCCCTTGTCGAAGCTGGTTTCGATGCGCTTGTGGCTGACCACATTGCGCGCCAGCGAGCCGAAATAGGTATCGGCCCCGGTGGCGACCACCAGCGCGCGGGCGGTGCCGGACACCACATTGGTGCCCATGAAGCAGGCATTGGGCAGGTCCAGCAGGTCGTCGGCGTGGCTGGCGTCCCGCTCGGCCGACTTGGCGGCCACCGCCCCCAGCGTGTCGTACTTCTCCACCGGCAGCGCTTCGCCGGTGAGCACGGCCTGGCTGATGAACAGGTCGCGCGATTCCAGCAAGCGGATATCGGCCGGAATCATGTCGCCAGCCTGCAGATGGATGACGTCGCCCACCACCAGTTCCGACATCGGCACCTCCAGACGCAGCGGCGGATTGGGGCCGGCGGGGCGGCGCTGCACGGTGGCGGTGTTGCGCACCAGCGACTTGAGCTTTTCCGCCGCCTTGGCCGAGCGGAATTCCTGCCAGAAGCGCAGCAGGCCGCTGATGGCGATCATGGCGGACAGGATGATGACCTTGGTCCAATCCTGGTCGTCCGGCGGCGCCATGGCGATGTCCATCACGTAGCTGATGACGCCCAGCACGATCAGCACCATCACGAAAGGATTCTTGAACGCGAGGAATAGCTGAACCAGCGGGTGCGGCGGCTTGTCGTGCGCCACTTCATTGCGGCCGTATTGCTGCAGCCGCTGCGCGGCCTCCATCGCGGAGAGGCCGTCCGGCTGGCTGCGCACCCGCTTGAAGGTGTCTTCCAGCGGCAGCCGGGCTTCGTCGGCCAAGCGGAAGGCGACTTTGTCCTGCCGTTTTCCCGGGGTGGCGATGAAGCCGCGGTTCTTGCTGCGTTGGGTGTTGTGTTTGGTCATGGGTATCTCCTGGCGCTGACAACGGGCGTGACCATCCCTGCCGTGAGGCATCAGCGCCGACAATGTGTCGACTCGAAATCGAGAGAACATTGCCGCCCGTTGGGGGGCTCTATGCGAACGCCCCAGCGGATGGCATCTCAATCAGCGTGTTGCGTGTCTATGGCATGCCTTCTCCTGCGGATGATGGTCTTGCCGCGGCCGGCATGGCGGCCGGGCGGGGAGGATCAGGCGCTGGCTGGACGCCGCATGCCGCTTGGCGGCAGCGACAGGCAATCCAGCTTGACCCGGGTAAGCGGCATGGTGGCCAGCCGCTGGGCGATGCCCTGCAGGAAATGCATGCAGGCCTCGGAGCCGCAGCGGAAATCGGCGCAGATCAGCCAGGGCGTCAGCGTATGGCGGCTTTCCCGCGCGGCCGGCTGCGGCTGCTCCTGCCATTGCTGAATGCGCAAGCCGTGTTTTTGCGCCAGGGTGCGGATTTCGCGTCTGGCGGCGCCCAGCGACATCGATGGGCAGATGATGGACAGCTGATACAGCTGCTGATTGCGGGGGGGGGTGAACAGGTTTTGCATCGTAAGCTCCTGTGGAATGGCGCGTGTGGTTTCACATGGCGACAGGCAGCCGTCTTCCGCGGCGATAGCCGGGAAGCGGCATGATGGACGGCGCGGCGGCGGCGCTGTCCATCGCTTACGGGAAGGGGTGGATCAGTGCGGCGCCGGCGGCGAAGACCTGGCTGTCTGCGGTTCGGGTTCTTCGGGCATGGCTGGGGCCTTGTGGTGCGGCGGTTTGGCCGGCGGTCTTTGTGGACGCCGGCGCGACGGGTTCGGCGTTAGGCGGCGATGCGCGGACGGCTGCCGAACAACGAGCGGTGATGTGGCTGCGCGCTATGCAGGCGGCGGCCCCAGTGCACGCGGCGGATTTCCGGCAGTTGGCTCAGGCGCAGCGCCATGTCGTCCAGGTCCTGGCGTTGCGTCAGCGGGCAGTTGAGCACCACCGACAGCTTGCACTGGTTGTCATGGCTGTCGGGGCCGATGGTGACTTGCGAGGCGCGCAGGCCGAGGTCGTGCATTTCCCAGAACAGGCGTTTGCGCAGCGTGGTGATGACGGCTTTGTCGCAAACGATATTCAGGCGGAAGTCGGCAACTTGAGCGGAAGTATTGCCGCGGGTAAAGAATTTCAGCAGTTGGGACAGTTTCAGGGCTCGCATATTGAATCCCCCTATTTTTATAGCAGCAGAGAATAAGCACCCCTTTCCGGTTTGAATAACCGTATGCGGGAATGCGGTCCGATATTGAATGAGCGGAGTATGGCGCGGCTGCCGAGCCGGTTATTTCCGCCCAATAGCGGAATTAGCCTGACGCGCAGCTACGCGGCGCATACGTTCGCGGTTCTGGTTCTTCCGGCATGGAATCTCCTTTGGCGCACGCAGCTAGCGTAAACAATTCGGTCGGTTTGCTGAGTCGGTCTGATGCTGGGGGATGCTGGCAAGCCATTCGGGACGCAGAAGCGCAGCGCGGACTGGAAGCCGCGGCATAAGGCGATGCTGTGTGACTGAGTGGATTGCGTTTGGCGCGTCAGCCTGTTTTCAGGCCGGAACGGATGCCACATCCTGGCTTTGCAGGATGAGGCAGAAGGAAGGAATTCGGTCTGCTTAAATCCTGCAAGGCGATACTGCGATCGAAGATCGACTGGAACCGTCGTTGTCCACGGTTTGCCTTTGCAAAATTAATAACAATCCGACTATAAGCGAAACTGCCTATTAAATCAAACCAAATTGCTGTTTTCGCGGCAAGCGTGGCGGATTCGTCTTTTTTATATTGATTTGCAATATATGGATAGCGCGGCATTCCAGCCGCATGCGTTCGCTTTGCGCTTGACATGCATGGATTTGTCTATGCTGGACAAGTAGTGGCGGTTTCGCCGCGGGACATGGTTTGTGCGGGTTGCGCAATGACGAAGTCAAGGGTTTTGGTGGCGGATGGGGAAGGCGCGCCAGAGTATCTGCTGACTTGCGCTGTCGCGAGGGAATTGGCCGAGGTGGATGACGATTGTCATGTCGCGTCTGAGGCCAATGTGCGGGAGCCGCTGGGTTGCGCGAACGTAAGCCTGAGAGGGCGCCCGCGATCCAGCCTGAGAGGGGATGGCCGTGCGGATATCGTGTGGTGGGTGGCGCCCGAGGCCGGCGGGCATGGCGTGCTGAAGTCGATCATCGAGGTAAAGAATGACCTGGCGGAGCCTGGGGGGCCGCTGGAACAAGACGTGGGCCGCTTGCGCGATAGTCTGGCGCTGAGCATGAAGAGCAATGGCGAGCTGGAGTTCTGCTGCCTAGCGTTCTGGTTGGGCGTGGGCGAGCCCAGGCGAAAGATTCATGATTCGCCTGTGGCTTGGCTGAAGTTCAAGTCTGACAGATTGCTCAGCGCGGCGCAGAGTTCGGTGGCGAGGGATAGCCTGGTTGCTAGGCTTGCGCAACCCAAATTCTATCAGGGCGAATATGCCGGCGGCGCCAGCTATGCCTGGGCTCCCGGCGTGCTGGTGATCGAGAAGCCGGCCGTTTGAGCGGCGGCCGCATGAAAAAACGGCATCCGGGTTGAAGCTCGGATGCCGTTTTTGCTGGATGGCGAGTGTTTACACGCCAGCCTCATGCGCCTGCACGTCGGCGTGGTAGCTGGAGCGCACCATCGCGCCTACCGCGGCGTGGACGAAGCCCATTTCGTAGGCTTTTTCCTCGAACATCTTGAACACATCCGGGTGCACGTAGCGCAGCACCGGCAGGTGGCCGTCCGACGGCTGCAGATACTGGCCTATGGTCAGCATGTCCACGTCGTGGGCGCGCAGGTCGCGCATCACTTCCAGGATTTCCTCGTCGGTCTCGCCCAAGCCCACCATCAGGCCGGACTTGGTGCGCACGTCCGGGTTCTTCGCCTTGTAGTCTTTCAGCAACTGCAGTGAGTGGGCGTAGTCGGCGCCGGGGCGGGCTTGCTTGTACAGGCGCGGCACGGTTTCCAGGTTATGGTTCATCACGTCCGGCGCGGTGCCGCTGAGGATGTCGATGGCGATGTCCAGGCGGCCGCGGAAGTCGGGCACCAGAGTTTCGATCTGGGTACCGGGGGAGGCGGCGCGCACCGCGTTGATGCAGTCGGCGAAGTGCTGGGCGCCGCCGTCGCGCAGGTCATCGCGGTCCACCGAGGTGACCACCACGTACTTCAGCCGCATCGCCGCCACGCTCTCGGCCAGATGCTTGGGCTCGTTTTCATCCAGCGGGTTGGGGCGGCCGTGGCCGACGTCGCAGAACGGGCAGCGGCGGGTGCAGATGTCGCCCATGATCATGAAGGTGGCGGTGCCCTTGCTGAAGCATTCGCCGATATTGGGGCAGGAGGCTTCTTCGCACACGGTGTGCAGCTTCTGATCGCGCAGGATCTGCTTGATTTCGTGGAAGCGCTGGCTGTTGGGCAGCTTGGCGCGGATCCACTCCGGCTTTCTCAGCTTTTCGTCCAGCGGCACGATCTTGATCGGGATGCGGGCGGTCTTGGCCGCGCCCTTGTGCTTCACCCCGGCCTGGTTGTCCGGCTTCATGCGGTCTCCTTGCTTGTGCTCAGGTGGCGTTCCAGGTGCGGCAGCAGCTTGTCGGCGGCTTCGGCGACCGTGAGGTTCACGCCCAGATTCTTCAATTGTGTCACCTTGAGGTTGGCGTAGCCGCAAGGGTTGATCCAGCCAAACGGGCTCAGGTCCATGTCCACGTTCAGGCTCAGGCCGTGGTAGGTGGCGCCGTTCTTGATGCGCAGGCCCAGCGAGGCGATCTTGGCGCCGTCGACATAGACGCCGGGCGCGTCGACATCGCCGTTGGCGGCGATGCCCTGTTCGGCCAACATGTCGATGATGGCCTGCTCGATGTGGCGCACTAGTTCGCGCACGCCGATGCGCATGCGCTTGAAATCAATCAGCAGGTAGATCACCAGTTGGCCGGGACCGTGGTAGGTGATCTGGCCGCCGCGGTCGGTCTTCACCACCGGGATGTCGTTTTGCTGCAGCAGGTGTTCCGGCTTGCCGGCCAGTCCCTGGGTGAACACCGGCGGGTGTTCGACCACCCACAGTTCGTCCCGGGTGTCGTCGTCGCGCTGGTCGGTGAGCGCCTGCATGGCGCGCCAGGTCGGCTCGTAGTCGGCCAGGCCCAAATGTTTGATGATGCGTTGCACCTGAGCTCCCGGGTCAGAGGACCATTTTCACCATGGGGTGGCCGGTCAGCGACAGGTAGATGTTGTCCAGCTGTTGGCGCGAGGTGGCGGTGACGGTGACGGTCAGCGCGTAGAAGCGGCCGCCGGAGCTTTCGCGCAGCACAATGTCGACCTCGGCGAGGTCGGGGGCGTTGATGCGCACCACTTCGGTGATGGTGGCGACGAATTCGTCGTGCCGCTCGCCCATGATCTTGAGCGGGAAGCGACAGGGGAACTCCATCAGTTCCTGTTTTTCATCAGACATGTCAGATCTACTCTTGCCAATTGCGAAACCGGCGGCGCCGCAGCCAGGCCGGGGCGCCGCCAAAACCGCTGCCGCGGTTACTTCCAGCCCAGCATCAGCTTCAGGCTGTCCCACAGGCGGCTGAAGAAGTTGCCTTCCTCCACCGCTTTCAATGCTACCACCGGACGCTCCAAGAGCGGCTTGCCGTCGAGCGAAACCGTCAGCTTGCCGACCACCTGGCCGGCCTTGATCGGCGCGATCAAGGGCTGCATGGTGGTCAGGTCGGCCTTCAGCTTGGCGGCCTGGCCCTTGGCCACGGTGGCGTAAACATCGCTGCCGAAGCCGACCGCCACCATCTTGTCGCTGCCCTTGTAGACGGCGACGTCGGAGACGCGGGTGTTTGCTGCATAAAGTTTGGGCGTGTCGAAGAATTGCAAGCCGTAGTTCAACAGCTTGGAGCTTTCCACCGCGCGGGCTTCCGGGCTGGCGGTGCCGACGACGACGGAGATCACGCGGCGGCCGTCGCGGTGGCTGGACGTTACCATATTGTAGCCGGCGCTGTCGGTGTAGCCGGTCTTCATGCCGTCGACGTTGGGGTCGCGGTACAACAGCAGGTTGCGGTTAGGCTGCTTGATGTTGTTGTAGGTGAACGACTTCATCGAGTAGATCGGATAGAACTCGGGGTAGTCGCGGATCAACGCGGCGGCGAGGATGCCCAGGTCGTGCACGGTGGTGTAGTGGTCGGCGTGCGGCAGGCCGGTGGCGTTCCTGAACTGGGTGTTCTTCATGCCGAGCTTCTGCGCCTGCTGGGTCATCATCTGCGCGAACACGTCTTCGCTGCCGGCGATGGCTTCGGCCAGCGTCACGCAAGCGTCGTTGCCGGACTGCACGATCATGCCGCGGATCAGGTCCTCCACCTTGGCCGGGACTTTTGGATCCAGGAACATCCGCGAGCCTTCGGTTTTCCAGCCTTTTTGCGATACGGTCAGCGTCTGCTCCAGCGTCAGATGCTTTTCCTTCAGCGCCTTGAAGGTCAGATAGGCGGTCATCAGCTTGGTCAGCGAGGCCGGCTCGACGCGGGAGTCGGGGTCGCGTTCGGCTAGCACCTGGGCGCTGTTGTAGTCCAGCAGGTAGTAGGCCTTGCCGGCGATGTCCGGCGCCGGCGGGGTGAAGGCGGTATTGGCAAAGCCAAGGGACGGCAGCGCCAGGGCGGCGGCCACCAGGGCAGTGGTGAGTTTTTTCATTTTGGAGAGGACTTGCTTAGGGGTCACAAACAGTAGCCGCTGATTATACACGCTGTGGCCACCACCGTTGCCGGAAAAACCCGAACCGGCGTTGATATTGCAATGCAGCAGACAGTGCGCGGCGGGCCTCCCGTTCGTTTGGAGTTCCTGATACTCTGACAGTTCAAATACAAGAAACTACAGGGACGAAGGCATCACTATGAGCAATACGCAAGACTATCTGGAACGCATCCTGACATCGAGGGTTTACGACGTCGCGGTGGAGACGCCGCTGGAGCTGGCGCCGAATCTGTCGCGGCGCTACGGCAACAAGATACTGCTCAAGCGCGAAGACCTGCAGCCGGTGTTCTCGTTCAAGCTGCGCGGCGCCTACAACAAGATGGCCAAGCTGAGCGCCGAGCAGCGCGCGCGCGGCGTCATCACCGCTAGCGCCGGCAACCATGCGCAGGGGGTGGCGCTGTCAGCCAGCAAGCTGGGCTGCGAGGCGGTGATCGTGATGCCGGTCACCACGCCGCAGATCAAGATCGACGCGGTGAAGCAGCGCGGCGGCCAGGTGGTGTTGTCCGGCGATTCCTTCAATGAGGCCTATCTGCACGCGGTGAAGCTGGCGGAAGAGAGCGGCCGCACCTATATCCCGCCGTTCGACGATCCGGACGTGATCGCCGGCCAGGGCACGGTGGGCATGGAGATCCTGCGCCAGCATCCGGACGATCTGGACGCGGTATTCGTCGCCATCGGCGGCGGCGGCCTGGCTGCCGGCGTGGCCAGCTTCATCAAGCGGCTGAAGCCGGAGGTGAAGGTGATAGGCGTGCAGCCGGTGGACTCCGACGCGATGCGCCAGTCGATAGAGAAGGGCGAGCGGGTGGAGCTGAAAGACGTCGGCCTGTTCGCCGACGGCGTGGCGGTCAAGCTGGTGGGGGAGGAAACCTTCCGCATCTGCCGCGAATTGCTGGATGAGATCATCCTGGTCGATTCCGACGCCATCTGCGCGGCGATCAAGGATATTTTCGAGGACACCCGCTCCATCGTCGAGCCTGCCGGCGCGCTGGCGGTGGCAGGCGCCAAGGCATACATCGAGCGCGAAGGCTGCGCCGGGCAGTCGCTGGTGGCGATCTCCTGCGGCGCCAACATGAATTTCGACCGCCTGCGCCACGTGTCGGAGCGTTCCGAACTGGGCGAACGGCGCGAGGCCATCATCGCCGTCACCATCCCGGAAAAGCCGGGCAGCTTCAAGCGCTTCTGTTCGGTGATCGGCGGCCGCAACATCACCGAGTTCAACTACCGCTTCGCCGACCCCAGCGTCGCCCACGTGTTCGTCGGCGTGCAGATCGCCGGCAAGGAGGATGTGGAGCGTTTGTTGACGGACTTGCGCGCGGCGGAGTTGGATGGCATCGACCTGACCGATAACGAATTGGCCAAGCTGCACATCCGCCATCTGGTGGGCGGCCATGCGCCGCAGCTGAAAGACGAGCGGGTGCTGCGCTTTGAATTTCCCGACCGCCCCGGCGCGTTGATGCGTTTTCTGGAGGCGATGCGCACCGACTGGAACATCAGCCTGTTCCACTACCGCAACCACGGCGCCGACTATGGCCGGGTGCTGGTCGGCATCCAGGTGCCCCCGGGCGACGCGCAGGCCTTCCAGCAGTTTCTGGAAACGCTGGGATACCCTTATATAGATGAAACCGATAATCCGGCCTATCGGCTGTTTCTTGGCAAGACCATCCGTTGATGGTGCAATGCCGGCCTTATTTCCAATCTGGTGAAGCAGGAATCATGATCAAGGCAGTATTGTTCGATTTGGACGGCACGCTGGCGGATACCGCCCGCGACCTGGGGGCGGCGCTGAATCGCCTGCTGAAGGAAGAGGGCCTGCCGCCGCAGCCATACGAGGCGATCCGGCCGATGGCCAGCCATGGCGCGCGCGGCCTGGTGCGGCTGGGCTTCGGCGCCGGACTCGACGCCGAGCGGATGGAGTCGCTGCGGGTGCGCTTCATGGATCTGTACGACGCCAGCCTCGCCGAGGAGACGACGCTGTTCGACGGCGTCAACGAGCTGATCGCCGAATTGGACAAGCGCGGCCTGGCCTGGGGCATCATCACCAACAAGTCGATGCGCTTCACCGACCGCCTGGTGCCGTGGCTGCCGTTCGCCATTCCGCCAGCTGTCATCGTCAGCGGCGATACCGTGGGCGTGGCAAAGCCCGACCCGCGTCCGATGCTGCACGCCACCGAACAGATCGGCATCGCGCCCGAGCATTGCATGTATGTCGGCGATGCCGAGCGCGACATCCAGGCGGGCCGCAATGTCGGCATGAAGACGGTGCTGGTCAACTGGGGCTATTTCTCGGCGGACGACAAGCCGGAGCAGTGGGGGGCGGATGCCGATATCGATCACCCGCTGCAGCTGCTTGATCATCTATAAGGCCTGATGAGAGGGGTTGAAGCAGGCCGGCGGGTGCGCCGGCCTGTTTGTTTTCGGGGTTTGGGGGCGGGGCGGGCGGCGCGCCATCCGTTTTGTCGATGGCTTTTGCAAATACCCTGTGTTCATATCTTCAGCCAGATCATGGGCTTGGCGGCGCGCGGGGCGGTTTGCGATGAATTTTTCTGATTTTTCGCAAGCAAGGTGTTGACGGGTGCGGGTCCCGGGGGTATAGTTCGCCTCCTCAGCTGACGCAGCGAACGAAACAGCGGAAACGAAACGGTTCCGGTGATGACGACGCAGCGATCGGCACCGCTCTTTAACAGACAGAATAACCGATAGGTGTAAGTGTTTGGCGAAAGCCAAAAACTTGCACTGCAAGAGACAAGAGATACTTGTTTATTTCTTTGAACTTGCGTGCCAGAAAATTTGCTATGAGATTGAACTGAAGAGTTTGATCCTGGCTCAGATTGAACGCTGGCGGCATGCTTTACACATGCAAGTCGAACGGTAACAGGGTGCTTGCACCGCTGACGAGTGGCGAACGGGTGAGTAACGCATCGGAATGTACCGTGTAATGGGGGATAGCTCGGCGAAAGCCGGATTAATACCGCATACGCCCTGAGGGGGAAAGTGGGGGACCGTAAGGCCTCACGTTATACGAGCAGCCGATGTCTGATTAGCTAGTTGGTGAGGTAAGAGCTCACCAAGGCGACGATCAGTAGCGGGTCTGAGAGGATGATCCGCCACACTGGGACTGAGACACGGCCCAGACTCCTACGGGAGGCAGCAGTGGGGAATTTTGGACAATGGGCGCAAGCCTGATCCAGCCATGCCGCGTGTCTGAAGAAGGCCTTCGGGTTGTAAAGGACTTTTGTTCGGGAGGAAATCCCGCTGGTTAATACCTGGCGGGGATGACAGTACCGGAAGAATAAGCACCGGCTAACTACGTGCCAGCAGCCGCGGTAATACGTAGGGTGCAAGCGTTAATCGGAATTACTGGGCGTAAAGCGTGCGCAGGCGGTTTTGCAAGTCTGATGTGAAAGCCCCGGGCTCAACCTGGGAACGGCATTGGAGACTGCAAGACTAGAGTGCGTCAGAGGGGGGTAGAATTCCGCGTGTAGCAGTGAAATGCGTAGAGATGCGGAGGAATACCGATGGCGAAGGCAGCCCCCTGGGATGACACTGACGCTCATGCACGAAAGCGTGGGGAGCAAACAGGATTAGATACCCTGGTAGTCCACGCCCTAAACGATGTCAATTAGCTGTTGGGGGTTTGAATCCTTGGTAGCGTAGCTAACGCGTGAAATTGACCGCCTGGGGAGTACGGCCGCAAGGTTAAAACTCAAAGGAATTGACGGGGACCCGCACAAGCGGTGGATGATGTGGATTAATTCGATGCAACGCGAAAAACCTTACCTGCTCTTGACATGTACGGAACTTGGTAGAGATATCTTGGTGCCCGAAAGGGAGCCGTAACACAGGTGCTGCATGGCTGTCGTCAGCTCGTGTCGTGAGATGTTGGGTTAAGTCCCGCAACGAGCGCAACCCTTGTCATTAGTTGCCATCATTTAGTTGGGCACTCTAATGAGACTGCCGGTGACAAACCGGAGGAAGGTGGGGATGACGTCAAGTCCTCATGGCCCTTATGAGCAGGGCTTCACACGTCATACAATGGTCGGTACAGAGGGTCGCTAAGCCGCGAGGTGGTGCCAATCTCATAAAACCGATCGTAGTCCGGATCGCACTCTGCAACTCGAGTGCGTGAAGTCGGAATCGCTAGTAATCGCAGATCAGCATGCTGCGGTGAATACGTTCCCGGGTCTTGTACACACCGCCCGTCACACCATGGGAGTGAGTTTCACCAGAAGTGGGTAGGCTAACCGCAAGGAGGCCGCTTACCACGGTGGGATTCATGACTGGGGTGAAGTCGTAACAAGGTAGCCGTAGGGGAACCTGCGGCTGGATCACCTCCTTTCTAGAGAAGGCGATCGCCAAGCACTTACAGCCTATCGGTTATTCGCGTTAAGGGCAGCTGGATCGAAGAGATTCAGTGCTGAGAAGTTGACTGGGTTTGTAGCTCAGCTGGTTAGAGCACTGTGTTGATAACGCAGGGGTCGTAGGTTCGAGTCCTACCAGACCCACCAGTTGGGGGATTAGCTCAGTTGGGAGAGCACCTGCTTTGCAAGCAGGGGGTCGTCGGTTCGATCCCGTCATCCTCCACCACTTACAGTGCAAACAAAAACGAACTTGATCGAGTTTGATTCTGTTTGCGTTGTTCGCGTGCAGCGAAAGCTGCTCAGCAATACGCCCGATCTTTAACAAACTGAAGAAGCCGAATATATTAAGACGGCGAAACAAACAGCGAGAGTTAAGTCTTTCGTTGAATGAATCGTCATCTTGGGTATTTGATTGTATCAAAGGCTGCGTCGCCATATCAAAAGGGGCGGTGCAGTCGTCGCACAAACACACTTGTTGTTTTAGTGGCTTAGGCTGCTGAAATGATAGGGTCAAGCGACTAAGTGCATCTGGTGGATGCCTTGGCGATCACAGGCGATGAAGGACGTGTAAGCCTGCGAAAAGCGCGGGGGAGCTGGCAATAGAGCTTTGATCCCGCGATATCCGAATGGGGAAACCCGGCCCTTAGGGGTCATCCCTGACTGAATACATAGGTCAGAGGAAGCGAACTCAGCGAACTGAAACATCTAAGTAGCTGAAGGAAAAGAAATCAACCGAGATTCCGTAAGTAGTGGCGAGCGAACGCGGAACAGCCTGTATGTGATAGAGATTGCGTTAGTGGAAGGTTCATGGAAAGGACCGCCGTAGTGGGTGATAGCCCCGTACACGAAAACGCATTCTTGGTACTAAGCATACGAGAAGTAGGGCGGGACACGCGAAATCCTGTCTGAATATGGGGGGACCATCCTCCAAGGCTAAATACTCGTGATCGACCGATAGTGAACCAGTACCGTGAGGGAAAGGCGAAAAGAACCCCGGGAGGGGAGTGAAATAGAACCTGAAACCGGATGCATACAAACAGTGGGAGCGGACTTGTTCCGTGACTGCGTACCTTTTGTATAATGGGTCAGCGACTTACGTTCAGTAGCAAGCTTAACCGAATAGGGGAGGCGTAGGGAAACCGAGTCCGAATAGGGCGCTTTAGTTGCTGGGCGTAGACCCGAAACCGAGTGATCTATCCATGGCCAGGATGAAGGTGCGGTAACACGCACTGGAGGTCCGAACCCACTAGTGTTGCAAAACTAGGGGATGAGCTGTGGATAGGGGTGAAAGGCTAAACAAACTCGGAGATAGCTGGTTCTCCCCGAAAACTATTTAGGTAGTGCCTCATGTATCACTTCCGGGGGTAAAGCACTGTTATGGCTAGGGGGTCATTGCGATTTACCAAACCATGGCAAACTCTGAATACCGGAAAGTGCAAGCATGGGAGACAGACGGTGGGTGCTAACGTCCATCGTCAAGAGGGAAACAACCCAGACCGCCAGCTAAGGTCCCAAATGATCAGTTAAGTGGTAAACGAAGTGGGAAGGCATAGACAGCCAGGATGTTGGCTTAGAAGCAGCCATCATTTAAAGAAAGCGTAATAGCTCACTGGTCGAGTCGTCCTGCGCGGAAGATGTAACGGGGCTCAAACTGATAACCGAAGCTGCGGATGGGCGCGTAAGCGTCCGTGGTAGGGGAGCGTTCTGTAGGTCTGTGAAGGTGTCTCGTAAGGGATGCTGGAGATATCAGAAGTGCGAATGCTGACATGAGTAGCGATAAAGCGGGTGAAAAGCCCGCTCGCCGAAAGCCCAAGGTTTCCTACGCAACGTTCATCGGCGTAGGGTGAGTCGGCCCCTAAGGCGAGGCTGAAAAGCGTAGTCGATGGGAAACGGGTTAAAATTCCCGTACTTTTGTGCAGTGCGATGTGGGGACGGAGAAGGTTAGGTCAGCAGACTGTTGGAATAGTCTGTTCAAGCCGGTAGGCGTGAAGAGTAGGCAAATCCGCTCTTCTTTAACGCCGAGACGTGATAACGAGGGTCTACGGACCTGAAGTGACTGATACCACGCTTCCAGGAAAAGCCACTAAGCTTCAGCTGCACAAGAACCGTACCGCAAACCGACACAGGTGGGCAGGATGAGAATTCTAAGGCGCTTGAGAGAACTCAGGAGAAGGAACTCGGCAAATTGATACCGTAACTTCGGGAGAAGGTATGCCTGTTGAGGTGTAGGACTTCGCGTCCGAAGCTTTGACAGGTCGCAGAGAATCGGTGGCTGCGACTGTTTAACAAAAACACAGCACTGTGCCAACACGAAAGTGGACGTATACGGTGTGACGCCTGCCCGGTGCTGGAAGGTTAAGTGATGGGGTGCAAGCTCTTGATCGAAGCCCCAGTAAACGGCGGCCGTAACTATAACGGTCCTAAGGTAGCGAAATTCCTTGTCGGGTAAGTTCCGACCCGCACGAATGGCGTAACGATGGCCACACTGTCTCCTCCTGAGACTCAGCGAAGTTGAAGTGTTTGTGAAGATGCAATCTACCCGCTGCTAGACGGAAAGACCCCGTGAACCTTTACTGTAGCTTTGCATTGGACTTTGAAGTGGTTTGTGTAGGATAGGTGGGAGGCTTTGAAGCCAGGACGCTAGTTCTGGTGGAGCCGACCTTGAAATACCACCCTGACCCCTTTGAGGTTCTAACCTTGGTCCGTGATCCGGATTGGGGACAGTGCATGGTAGGCAGTTTGACTGGGGCGGTCTCCTCCCAAAGTGTAACGGAGGAGTTCGAAGGTTACCTAGGTACGGTCGGAAATCGTGCTGATAGTGCAATGGCAAAAGGTAGCTTAACTGCGAGACCGACAAGTCGAGCAGGTGCGAAAGCAGGACATAGTGATCCGGTGGTTCTGAATGGAAGGGCCATCGCTCAACGGATAAAAGGTACTCCGGGGATAACAGGCTGATACCGCCCAAGAGTTCACATCGACGGCGGTGTTTGGCACCTCGATGTCGGCTCATCACATCCTGGGGCTGTAGCCGGTCCCAAGGGTATGGCTGTTCGCCATTTAAAGTGGTACGTGAGCTGGGTTCAAAACGTCGTGAGACAGTTTGGTCCCTATCTGCAGTGGGCGTTGGAAGTTTGACGGGGGCTGCTCCTAGTACGAGAGGACCGGAGTGGACGAACCTCTGGTGTACCGGTTGTCACGCCAGTGGCATCGCCGGGTAGCTAAGTTCGGAAGAGATAACCGCTGAAAGCATCTAAGCGGGAAACTTGCCTGAAGATGAGACTTCCCTGGAGGCTTGACCTCCCTGAAGAGTCGTTCGAGACCAGGACGTTGATAGGTCGGGTGTGGAAGCGCTGTGAGGCGTGAAGCTAACCGATACTAATTGCTCGTGAGGCTTGATCCTATCATTTGAGTGGCTTGGGAAACTGAGACACAAGAGAGTGGATGTGCGACGTACGTCAAATACCGAATATATGCGAATCTGTCTGAGAGACGGGTTCGGGCTTCTTTAAGTTTGTACAGTTTATGTCTGGTGGCCATAGCGAGGTGGTCCCACGCCTTCCCATCCCGAACAGGACCGTGAAACGCCTTAGCGCCGATGATAGTGTGGCATTCGCCATGTGAAAGTAGGACACCGCCAGACGCCCCATACAGAACCCCAGCTCGATGAGCTGGGGTTTCTGCGTTTCGGCCGCCCGCCGGGCTGTGTCGTTTCGGCCTTGCCGCCCCCTCCCCGAACCCGCGCGGCGACCGTCCGTCGCCGCTGCCCATCCGCCAGTCCCCGCGAGGGGGCGCATCCCGCTGCCCGCCAGGCGCCTGGCGGGCTTTGACTGGGCAGTCGACGTGCCGCTTGCCCGATCGCGGGCCTTGTTTCAACGCTTCAGCTGGTGCGGCTAGGCGCCTGGCTCGCGGTCATTGCCTGCTTGAGCGATTTTTGCAAAAATGCGCGGCAGATGTTTTATGCAATGCATATTATTTGAAATGTCAGATATATCCCTGGGGCGGAAGTCTTGAGCAAATTCAAAGGTGGCGAGTGGCTTCTGTTTGGTGCTATCTGGCTGGTTTGCGCGCTGCTGGTGCTGAGCCAGTGGGCGATGGGCGAGTACCGCAGGCTGCAGGATGGATTCGAGCTGGCTGCGCATCAGGCATACGCGGGCGTGGCGCGCAGGTTGGATCAGAACGAGTCGGTGCTGTCGGCGATAGATGCCCTGCTGTTGTCGCGCGAGCCGCTCGATGCCAAGGCTTTGAGCGCGTTTTCGCGAGAAATGTTGCCGCGCTATCAACAGCTTTATGCGATTGAATTCTTCCGCAATGTCACGGCTGAGAATCGCGGTCCGTTTTTGCGTGAAATGGAAACCCGCTTCGGCGAGACCTTTTATATCCGCGATTTCGACGTGATGGGCAAGCGCAGCTGGCAGCCGGCGCCGGTGCGCAAGCAGTCGCTGGTGGTGTCGATGATAGAACCGGATCTGCCGGCGGTTAGCCCGGTGTTTGGTTACGATGTGCTGGGCGACCCGCATTTCGCCCCGGAGTTGCGCAGGGCGCTGTCCAGCGGGCAAAAGGTGTCTTCTCGTCCCTTTGATTTATACGATGGCGGCGGCCGAGCCTACATGCTGATGCAGCCTTTGTTCCGTCCATCGGCCGAGCCGAGGAGGGCATCCGGCGCGCGCGAGCTGGCCGGCATGGTGGCGCTGGTGGTGTTCTACGACAGATTGTTGCAGTTGCCGGTGGATCAGGGGCTGCCGGGCAGCCTGGATCTGTCGCTATTGCCCAAGGGCGATGGCGTAGAACCTTTGTATCAACGTCTGCACCGCTTTGCCGAGCATGATTGGTGGCCGGTGGTGACGCGGCTGGAGGCGCGGCTTCCTCTGAGCAGCGAGGCGCAGCCTTTCGTGCTTGGCGTGGCCCAGGATGTGCGTTTGAACGACCTCGCCTTGCTGCCGTTATTGCTGCGCGAGCTGTTCATCACCTTGCTGCTGGCGGCGGTCGGCTTGATCTATTCGCAGCGGATGGCCTTGCGGCGGGAGCGCAATCAGGCCGACGAGGAGCTGTTCCTGCAGAGCGAGCGCGCGTCGGTGACGCTGAGCGCGATCCATGACGGCGTGGTGATTCTGCGGCAAGACAGAAGCATCGAGATGGCGAACCCGATGGCGCTGCGGCTGGTCGACATGCCGGCCGAGGAAGTGCTGGGCCAGCCGTGCCACGAGGTGTTCCGGTTGTTGGGCGAGTTGGCGTCGGAGTTCGCCGAAGATCCGATCAGCGAGTGCTTCCGCACAGGCCGCCCGGTGGAACTGGCGGAGCGGATGCAGCTGACCACTGCGCGCGGCAAGGTGCATTTCGTCGAGGGCGGGGTGGCGCCGCTGCTGTCGCGCGAGGGCGTGTTGATCGGCGTGGTATGCGCGCTGCGAGATATGGGGCCGTTGCGCCAGCGCACGGCGGAGGCGCTGGAGGCCAGCGAAACCCGGGTGAAGGAGCACCTGGAAAAGCTGTCGCATGTGGCCAGGCTGCATACCATGGGCGAGATGGCGTCGGGCATCGCGCATGAGCTGAACCAGCCGCTGACCGCCATTTCCAATTACTGCCAGGCGGCGATGCAGCTGCTGGATGGGGTGGAGGACGCGCCGCCGCAGGTGAATTCGGCGCTCAAGCTGGCGGTGGCGCAGGCGGGAAGGGCCGGGGAGATCATCAAGCGGCTGCGGGCGCTGGTCAGCAAGCGGGCGATAGAGACGCGGCTGATAGATGTCAACCAGGTGGTAGGCAACTGCATGTTTCTGGTGGAGTACGATCTGCGCGAGCGCGGCGTGGAGGTGGTGCAGCTGCTGTCAGGCTATTCCATTCCGGTGATGGCAGACAGCATCCAGCTGGAACAGGTGGTGCTGAACCTGCTGTCCAATGCGATGGATGCCCTGCGCGACGAGCCGGCGATGAAGCGCCATGTGATCGTGCATACCCGCCGCGAGGGGCGCAAAGGCATACTGGAGGTGCGCGATACCGGCCGCGGCATCACACCGGACCTGCTGGAGGTGCTGTTCCACCCGTTCTTTTCCACCAAGCCGCATGGCATGGGCTTGGGGCTGTCGATCTGCCAGACCATTGTGGAGCAATACGGCGGGCTGATTTCGGCGGAAAACATACCGGCCAGCGGCGCTTGCTTCCGCATCGAGCTGCCGCTGGCGCTGCAGGCGGAGCGCCAGCTGACCTAGCCGCGCTCGGTCTGGGCGGGCTGGCGCTGCAGCGCGCTGGTCTGGGTGCGCTGGGCGCGCTCTTCGCGCGGGGTGATGTTGAAGTGGTTGCGGTAGGTGCTGGAGAAGTGGGGACCGCTGGAGAAGCCGCACGCCAGGCCGATCTGCACGATGGACTTGCTGGTTTGCTGCAGCAGCTGGCGCGCGCGGCCCAGGCGCAGCTCCAGATAGTACTTGGACGGCACAGTGCCCAGGTACTGCTTGAACAGCCTTTCCAGCTGGCGTCGGGAGACGCCGACGTAGTAGGCGATGTCGTCGGTGGACAGCGGCTCTTCGATATTGGCCTCCATCAGGCTGACCGCCTCGGTCAGCTTGGGCTGGCTGCCGCCGATGCGGGTGGCCAGCGGGATGCGCTGGCGCTCGTTGCCCGGGCGGATGCGCTCCATGCTGAACAGCTCGGACAGCTGGGCGATGAATTCATGGCCCTGCTGTTTGCCCACCAAGTCCAGCATGAAATCGAAGGTGGCGGCGCCGCCGGCGCAGCTCAGATAGCGGCCTTCGCTTTCATACAGATTGGACGTGACGATCACATCCGGAAACTCCTCGGTCAGCCGCGAGATTTCGCGCCAGTGTATGGTGGCGCGCTGTCCGGCCAGCAGGCCGGCGCGGGCCAGCCAGTAGCTGCCGCAGCCTATGCCGCCCAGCGTGAGCTTGTCGGTGTTGCAGGCGGCGATGCCCTTGCTCAACTCTTCCAGCGCGAATTCGTTGCCGATTTCATCGGCCAGGATCAGCAGATAGTCCAGCTTGGGCGCGTAGGACAGCGGCAGGTCCACGCCCAGCTTGACGCCGTTGGACAGCTGCACCTGGCCGCCGTCTAGCGACAGCAGCAGAGTTTCGTACAGGCGCTTTTCCGCCAGCAAGTTGGCGTGGGCGAGCACCTCGGACGCGGCGGCGAAGTCGGCCATCGAGGCGTGGGGCAGAAGCAGGAAGCCAAAGCGCAGGGCTTTGCCGGTTTGGGGCGGATGACCCATGGTGTGATTGTCTGTACTCGGTTGGCAAAAAGACCGCCATGCCGGGAGGCCTGGCATGGCGGCGTATCTTGCCGTGCATTGTACGATTTATTTCAGCCGGCAGGCAGAAGAATTGCTGCCGCTTGCTATCGTTTGCAGGCTTATGACTTGCGGGGCGCGAGAAAGGCCAGGTAGCGGCGCTCGGCCCGCTTCATCAGCCAGACCAGGATGAAAGTCAGGCCCAGGTAGATGATGGCGGCGGTGAGGAAGGGCTCGAACGGCATATAGCTTTCGCTATAGATGCGGCGCGCCACGCCGGTGAGGTCGGCCAGGGTCACCAGGCCCGCGATGGCGGTGCTCTGCAGCATCATGATCACTTCGTTGCTGTAGGCGGGCAGCGCGCGGCGCAGCGCCGAAGGCAGCACGATGCGGCGCAGCATCAGCCACTGGCTCATGCCCATGGCGCGGGCGGCTTCGATCTCGCCCCAGTGGGTGTTGCGCAGCTGGCCGGCGATGATCTCGGTGGTGTAGGCGGCGGTATTCAGCGTGAAAGCCAGGATGGCGCAGGCGTAAGCGTTTTGCAGATACTGCCAGGCCCAGCTGTCGCGGATCCAGTCGAACTGCGCGAGGCCATAGTAAATGATGAACAGCTGCACCAAGAGCGGGGTGCCGCGGAACACATAGCCGAACAGCCATACCGCGCCGGACAGAGGACGGTTTTGCGAAACCCGCGCCAGTGCCAGCGGGATGGCCAGCGCCAGGCCCAGCAGCAGCGAGACGCCCAGCAGCTGCAAGGTGAGGATCAGGCCGTCGGTGCTGGCCAGCATCGGCCCGCCGTCATGGGCGCCGAAAAATTCCGGCAGCCGCTCGATAATCAGTTTGGGATCGATCACAGTCCGCTCTCCTTGGCGCCCAGCGAATAGCGCTTCTCCATCCAGTGGAGCAGCAGATTGGACGCGCCGGTGACGATGAGGAACAGCATGCCGACGACGACGTAGACATCGAACGGCTGCTGGGTGGCCGATTTGGCGGCGTCGGCGCGGTACATCACGTCATTGAGGCCGATGACGGAAACCAGCGCGGTGGATTTCACCAGCACCAGCCAGTTGTTGGAAAAGCTGGGCAGCGCGTAGCGCACCATCTGCGGCAGCTGGATGCGGAAAAACACCCGCAGCGGCGACATGCCGTAGGCGAGGCCGGCTTCCATTTGGCCTTTGTGCACCGCCATCATCGCGCCGCGGAAGGTTTCGGTCATGTAGGCGCCGAAGATGAAGCCCAGGGTCAGCACGCCGGCGGCGAAGGGATCGATGTTCGGGCTTTGCCAGCCGAAGTAGCCGCAGACGTCGTTGAGCAGCATCTGCGCGCCGAAAAACAGCAGAAACATCCACACCAGGTCGGGAATGCCGCGCACCACGGTGGAGTAGAGCTCGGCAAGCAGCGTCAGTACGCGCGATTGGCTGGACTTGAACAGCGCGCCGACCAGGCCGAGCGCGACCGACACGATCAGCGCGGTGCCCGCCAGTTTCAGGGTCAGCACGCCGCCTTCGAGGATGCTGGGAAGATAGCCTTGAAGCATGAAGCAATCTCGGAAAAGGGGATTGCCGGAACAGGCGCGCGGGGCGCGCCCGTCCGAGGGAGGATGCCGGGGTCAGCCGCCGTAGATGTCGAAGCTGAAGTACTTGTCCTGGGCCTTCTTGTAGCTGCCGTCCTTGCGGATTTGCTCGATGGCTTTGTTCAGGCGCTCAACCAGAGCCTTGTTGCCCTTCTTGACGGCGATTCCGCAGCCGGGGCCGAAGTACTTGACGTCGGAGTAGTTGGGACCGGCGAAGCCGTAGCCCTTGCCTTGCGGCGTCTTGAGGAATTCCTGCTCGCCGACGGCGCTGTCGACGAAGACGGCGTCCACGCGGCCGGACTTCAGGTCGAGGAAGGATTCAGGCGACTTGGCGTAGGCGACTACGCTGGCGCCGCTCTTGCCCCAGAAGTCCTTGGCGAACTTTTCCTGGGTGGAGGCGCGCAGCACGCCGATCTTCTTGCCCTTCAGGCTGGCCGGGTCCACCTTGGCGCCGTTCTTGGCCACCATGCGGCTGGCGATGTTGTAGTACTTGTGGGTGAAGTCCACCGCCTTCTCGCGCTCGGGGGTGATCTGCATCGACGAGATGATGGCGTCGAACTTGTTGGCGTTCAGTGCCGGGATCAGGCCGTCCCAGTCCTGCGGCACGATCTGGCAGGTGGCCTTCATCGCCGCGCACAGCGCGTAGGCCATGTCGATGTCGAAGCCCTGCGGCTTGCCGTCGGCGCCTTGCTTGGAGAACGGCGGGTAGTTGAGGTCGATGCCGAAGCGCAGAGTTTCCGCCTGGGCGGACAGGGAGGCGAACAAGGCAAGGCTGGCGCTTGCGATCAGGGCTTTTTTCATGATGTTGCTTCTGCTTCTCTATTTGGGCGCGTGGCGCGCAGCGCGCGGGCAACCCGCTTGTAAACCCCGCACCGGAGGCAGCGTTATTGTTCCGATCCGGGCCGTCTTTTGTTTATTGGCGGCCATGGGGCGCCGCCGACTGGAACAACAAGTGGCGGAATTGGTCAATCCCCATAAGCAAGTGCGCACATTCTACCTTACTTTGGTGCAAAAATGGAAATATCATAAAAATCAAATACTTATGCACTAATTGTTGAGTTGTCTACAATGCGCTCTGCAATAGTCTTTGTGTAACAGCCCGTCGCTTTGCTGTAAGGTATCGCGAGGATTCCGCCGGGGTGGATGCCTATGGCGTATTGCCTTCGGAATAGGGCTTACCATTTTTATGTAAGACCATGTCGCATTAAGGAAATCCCGGGCGGGTAGTGCTATCTACAATGCCCCGACAACCTCCCTGCTCACAACAAGAGAAGCTAAATGTCGCTTACCAACAAGACCGAACTGGCAAGCCTGATCGCAGATATTCAGGCCGTAGCCGAGAGCAAGCTTTCTACCAAGGAGACCCAACAACTCGCCGCCTTCTTCCCGATCTACTTCGAAGAGACCGAACACGCCGACCTGCGGCAGTTCTCCTCGCTCGATCTGTTCGGCGCAGCGATGGCGCATTACGAGTTCGCCGGCAAACGCTCTGCCGGACAGGTCAAGTGCCGCATCTACAACCCCGATTTCGAACGCGACGGCTGGCAAAGCACCCACACGGTGATCGAAGTGGTGAACGACGACATGCCGTTCCTGATCGATTCGATCTCCATGCTGCTGTCGCGCTACAACCTCAACCTGCACCTGTTGGTGCACCCGGTGCTGGCGGTGGGCCGCGACAAGAGCGGCGCGCTGCAAGAAATCAAGCGCACCGAAGACCGCAGCTTGCCGCTGGAATCGCTGATCCATGTGCAGATCGACCGCATCAGCGACGCGGCGCTGCTGCAACAGCTGGAAGCCGACCTCAAGCGAGTGATGGCTGACATCCGCCTGGTGGTCAGCGATGAGCCGAAAATGCGCGAAGTGCTGGCCGGCATTGGCAAGGACCTCGCCAAGCTGAAGGGCGAGCGCGCTGTCGAAGCCAAGGAGGCCGTGGCCTTCCTGGAGTGGATGGCCGGCCGCAACTTCCTGTTCATGGGCTATTGCGACTACGACCTGGTCAAGCGCGACGGCAAGGACAGCCTGAAGATCGTCAAGAAATCCGGCCTGGGCATCCTGCAGGACCAGGGCGACAAAGAGTATTCCGCCAGCTTCGAACAGCTGCCGCAGGAGCTGCGCGAGCTCGCGCACCTGCCGCAACTGATCATCCTGAACAAATCGCAGACCCGCTCCATCATCCACCGCCCGGCCTATGTCGACTTCGTCGGCATCAAGCGCTTCAACGACAAGGGCGAAGTGATAGGCGAGCGCCGTTTCCTCGGCCTGTATACCGCCAGCGCCTACCAGATGTCGCCGAAGGACGTGCCCATCCTGCGCCAGAAAGTTGGCGCGGTGATCAAGGGCTGCGACTTCGTCGACGACAGCTACAAGGCCAAGACCTTGGGCTTCGTGCTGGAAAGCTACCCGCGCGACGAGCTGTTCGAGATTCCGGCCGAAGTGCTGGGACCGATCGCCGAAGGCATCGTCAGCCTGCAGGAGCGCCCGCGCGTGCGCCTGTTCGTGCGCGCCGACCGCTACCACCGTTATGTCAGCAGCCTGGTCTACGTGCCGCGCGACAGCTTCAGCACCGAAGTGCGGCTGAAGATCGAAAAAGTGCTGATGAACGCCTTCAACGGCAGCAGCGCCGAATTCAGCGTGCAGATCGGCGACGGCACCCTGGCCCGCGTCCACTACATCATCCGCACCGCGGCCGCCAAGCTGCCGGAATTCCACACCGCCGACATCGAGGCCGAAATCGCGCGCCTGGTGCGCGGTTGGAGCGAAGAGCTGCACCAGCAACTGGTGGAAGCTCATGGCGAAGAGCGCGGCAACGGCCTGTTCAACCGCTATAAAGACGGCTTCCCGCTGGCTTACCGCGAAGAATTCGCGGTGCGCAACGCGGTGCTGGACGTGCAGCATCTGGAGGCCATCGACGCCAGCCAGCCGTTGGCGATGAAGCTGTACCGCCCCTTCCACCGCGGCGGCGCGGCGTTCAACCTGAAGCTGTTCCGCGAGAGCGAGCCGATGGGCCTGTCCGCCAGCCTGCCCATCCTGGAAAACATGGGCGTCAAGGTGCGCGACGAGCACCCGTACTGCGTGAAGCGCGGCGACGGCTCCCAGGTATGGATCAGCGACTTCGGCCTGGATGTCGGCGGCTTCGGCGAGCAGATGGCCCAGGACCAGGTGCAGCATGACTTCCAGGAGTTGCTGGCCCAAGTCTTCGCCAGGCGTTGCGAAAACGACGGCTTCAACCGTCTGGCGCTGGTGGCGGCGCTGGATTGGCGCGAGATTTCGCTGGTGCGCGCGCTGGCCAAATACCTGCGCCAGGGCGGCCTGACCTTCAGCCAGGCCTATATCGAGCAGTGCGTGGCCAACTATCCGGCCATCACCCGCAGCCTGGTTGAGCTGTTCTATGCCCGCCTGGATCCGGCCGGCTTCGACGACGACAAGGCCGAACTGTTGCTGGCCGCCGTGCGCGGCATGCTGGACGGCGTGGCCAACCTGGACGAAGACCGCATCCTGAACGGCTTCCTGGCTGTGATTCTGGCCACCCGCCGCACCAATTTCTGGCAGAAGGGCGCCGACGGCGAGTTCAAATCCTACATTTCGTTCAAGCTGGAATCGAACCAGATTCCGTTCCTGCCGCAGCCGCGTCCGCTGTTTGAAATCTGGGTGTACAGCCCGCGCGTCGAAGGCGTGCACCTGCGCGGCTCCAAGGTGGCGCGCGGCGGCCTGCGCTGGTCCGACCGGATGGAAGACTTCCGCACCGAAGTGCTGGGTCTCGTCAAGGCGCAGATGGTGAAGAACTCGGTGATCGTGCCGATGGGCTCCAAGGGCGGCTTCGTCGGCAAGCAACTGCCGGCGCCGTCCGACCGCGAGGCCTTCCTGGCCGAGGGCATCGCCTGCTACAAGATCTTCATCTCGGCGCTGCTGGACGTCACCGACAACCTGGTGACCGGCCAGATCATTCCGCCTAAGGACGTGCGCCGCCTGGATCCGGACGATCCGTATCTGGTGGTGGCCGCCGACAAGGGCACCGCGACCTTCTCCGACATCGCCAACGGCATCTCGGAAGCCTACGGCTTCTGGCTGGGCGACGCTTTCGCCTCCGGCGGCTCCGCCGGCTACGACCACAAGGGCATGGGCATCACCGCCCGCGGCGCGTGGGAATCGGTGAAGCGCCACTTCCGCCACCTGGGCGTCAACACCCAGGAGCAGGATTTCACCGTGATCGGCATCGGCGACATGGCCGGCGACGTGTTCGGCAACGGCATGCTGCTGTCCGAGCACATCTGCCTGAAGGCGGCGTTCAACCACCTGCACATCTTCCTGGACCCGACGCCGAACGCGAAGAAGAGCTTCGCCGAGCGCGCGCGCCTGTTCAATCTGCCGCGCTCCAGCTGGTCCGACTACAACCGCGAGCTGATCTCCAAAGGCGGCGGCATTTTCGAGCGCTCGGCCAAGTCCATCCCGCTGTCGCCGGAAGTGAAGGCGTGGCTGGAAACCGACAAGGACCAGATGGCGCCGAACGAGCTGATCCATGAGATCCTCAAGGCCAAGATCGACCTGCTGTACAACGGCGGCATCGGCACCTACGTCAAGGCATCGACGCAGAGCCACGCTGACGCCCGCGACCGCGCTTGCGATCCGGTGCGCGTCAACGGCAACCAGCTGCAGGCCCGCGTGGTCGCCGAAGGCGGCAACCTGACGTGCACCCAGCTGGGCCGCGTCGAATTCGCGCTGGCCGGCGGCCGCATCGCCACCGACGCCATCGACAACTCCGCCGGCGTCGACTGCTCCGACCACGAGGTCAACATCAAGATCTTGCTGGGCGCGGTGATGCAGGCAGGCGACATGACGCTGAAGCAGCGCAACGAGCTGCTGGCCGAGATGACCGAGGAGGTGGGCCACCTGGTGCTGCGCAACAACGTGCTGCAGACCCAGATCCTGGCCATCAAGCGCCAGGAGTCGGCGGCGATGCTGACCACCCATGCGCGCATGATCGCGCACATGGAAAAGACCGGCGAGCTGAACCGCGAGATCGAGTATCTGCCGTCTGAAACCCAGATCAACGAGCGCCGCCTGGCCCGCCAGGGCCTGACCGTGCCGGAGATCGCGGTGCTGCTGGCTTACAGCAAGATCTCGCTGGACCAGGCCATCCTGGCCACCGATCTGCCGGATGACCGCGACTTCCTGCCGGTGCTGGTCAACTACTTCCCGAAACCGCTGCAACAGCGCTTCGGCAAGCAGATGGAACAGCATCAGCTGCGCCGCGAGATCATCTCCAACCAGCTGGCCAACCAGATCATCAACCGCATGGGTACCACCTTCGTGTTCCGCATGCAGGAAGAGTCGCCGTTCTCCGCGGCAGACATCTCCCGCGCATGGTGGATCGCCAGCCGCGTGTTCGACGCGGAAAGCCTGTGGGGCCAGATCGAGGCGCTGGACAACAAGGTGCCGGCCGATCAGCAGATGCAGCTGATGGTGCTGGTGCGCACGCTGGTGGAGCGCGTCACCCGCTGGGTGCTGCGCAACAAGCGTCCGTTCGGCTCGGTCAACGCCGTGATCGAACAGTACGCTGCCAAGGTGCAGGGCCTGCTGGCCCAGCTGCCCAAGCTGGTGCCGTCGGAACGCTACCCGGCGGTGGCGGCGCTGGAACAGCGCATCGCCCATGCCAATCTGCCGCAGGCGCTGACCCAGGTGCTGGCGCGCCTGGAGTTCGCCGTGCCGCTGATGGACATCATCGAAATCAGCGAGGGCAGCAAGCTGACCCTGGAACAGGTGGCCGCCAACTACTTCCAGCTGGGCAGCACGCTGCAGCTGGACTGGCTGCGCGACGCCATCACCAGCCTGCCGCGCGACAACCGCTGGCAGTCGCTGGCGCGCTCGGCGCTGCGCGACGACTTGTACCGCGTGCACCGCAACCTGGCGCGCCAGGCTCTGCTGGATGGCGCGGCGACGGAAACCTTCGCGGTGCAGTGGCTGGAGAAGCAGCACGCGGCGGTGGAAGTGTGCGGCCAGATGTTCGCCGAGCTGCAATCGTTCAGCGCGCTGGACCTGGCGATGCTGTCCGCCGGCATGCGCGAGCTGAACAACCACCTGCTGGCCTGATCGGCCAAACGGATTTCCGGCCGCGAGGCCGGAAGCGCCAAACGCCGCGAGCTTGCTCGCGGCGTTTTTCATTTCGGAATTTTGTTGTGAAAAGGATATTTTTCAGAATTTAATTTCTGAATTTTATGAAAACCGTTTATTAAATTTCATTCGACTTGTGTATGTTGGCAGGCCCCGCATGCGGTCCGTGGCAGCGGCCCGTGCGGGACGCCAACATAACAATGGAGCAAGTCAATGAAACTGATTCCGCTGAGCCTGTGCCTGAGCGTCAGCCTGGCGCTGGCCGCCTGCATGTCGGACTCTTCTTCCGTGGGAGGACGAGGCGAAAACAATAATCAGCAGCGCCAGCCCGCGGTGGCGGTCAAGCTGATCGCCTTCAACGATTTCCACGGCAATCTGGAAACGCCCGGCGCCTTGTCGGTGCCGGACCCGGCCAATCCCGGCAAAACCATCAAGGTGAGCGCCGGCGGCGCCGACTACCTGGCGGCCTGGGTGAAGTCGCTGCGCGACAAGTCGCCCAATACCGTGGTGGTATCGGCCGGCGACCTGATAGGGGCGAGCCCGCTGGTGTCCGGCCTGTTCCACGACGAGCCGACGATAGAGGCGATGAACCTGCTGGGACTGGACATCAACGCGGTGGGCAACCACGAATTCGACGACGGCCAGGAGGAACTGCTGCGGATGCAAAACGGCGGTTGCAAGCCCGGCTCCAGCACCACCTGCCGGAACGGCGGCAAGTTCGCCGGCGCCAAGTTCAAGTTTTTGGCCGCCAATGTGCGCAAATCCGATGGCGGCACGCTGTTTCCGGCCTATGAGATCAAGCGCTACGGCAATATCCCGGTGGCCTTTATCGGCATGACGCTGAAGGGCACGCCGGAAATCGTGTCGCCCACCGGCATTCAGGGCCTGAGCTTCCAGGACGAGGCCGACACCGTCAACGCGCTGGTGCCCAAGCTGAAGGCGCAGGGCGTGTCCGCTGTGGTGGTGGTGGTGCATGAAGGCGGCTATCAAAGCGGCAGCTTCAACGACTGCAACGGCATCTCCGGCCCCATCGTCGACATCGTCAAGAAGCTGGACAAGGCGGTGGGCTTGGTCGTGACCGGCCATACACACCAGGCCTACAACTGCGTGATAGACGGCCGGCGGGTTACCAGCGCCAAGAACTATGGCCAACTGTTCACCGAGATAGACTTCAAGCTGGACCCGGCGACCAAGGGCTTTGTCCCCGGCTCGATCCAGGCGGCCAACCGGGTGGTGAGCCAGGACATCGCGCCGCGCGCGGACGTCGCCAGCCTGATCCAGACCTATCAGGCCTTGGTGGCGCCTATCGCCAACAAGGTGGTGGGACAGGCGTCCGGCCCGCTGACCCGCGCCTCCAACGCCGCCGGGGAAACCACGCTGGGCGATGTGGTGGCCGACGCGCAATTGGCGGCCGGCCAGGCGCAGGGCGCGCTGGCGGCCTTTATGAACCCGGGCGGCGTGCGGGCGGACATTCTGTCGGGGGGCGACGGCAGCGTCAGCTACAAGCAGCTCTACACGGTTCAGCCCTTCGGCAACACCATGATGACGATGGACCTGACCGGCCAGCAGATCGACCAATTGCTGGAGCAGCAGTGGAGCAACCCGGCCCAGCCCAAGATGCTGCAGGTGTCGGCCGGCTTCAGCTACGCCTGGAGCCAGTCCGCGCCGGCCGGCAGCAAGGTCGACATCGCCAGCATCCGCATCAACGGGCTGGCGGTGGATCCGCGGCAGGTCTACCGGGTGCAGGTGAATAATTTCATCGCCGGCGGCGGCGATGGCTTCACCGTGCTGACCCAGGGGGCGAACCGGGTGGGCGGCGGCGTGGATGTCGATGTGCTGGTGGATTACTTCCAGGCGCGGGCGCGGGTGGATGCGCCGCCGCTGAACCGCATCGTCCAGCTGCCCTGACGGTTGACGGGGCCGGGCGCCGCGGCGTCCGGCCTTCAGAACACGTCGATTTCGCCGCCGGCCTGCGGCGCGGCCAGCGAGCCGTCCGCCACCAGCTTCTCGTAGCTGCGGACCTGATCGCGGCCGTGGCTCTTGGCGTAGTACAGCGCGCGGTCGGCTTGCTCCACCAACTGGCCCGGCAACTGGGCAGGGTTGACGCGGGTGTAGCCTATGCTGATGGTGAGATTTTTGACCTGGGGAAACACATGCAGGGCCACCCGCTGGCGAAAGCGCTCCAGCGCCGCTTCCGCCTGCTCGAGATCCGGCGCCTGCAGCAGCAGCGCGAATTCCTCGCCGCCATAGCGGAACAGGCCGTCGTCCTCGCCGAAGCTTTGCTGCATCAGCTGCGCGAGCAGCAATAGCACCTCATCGCCGACCATGTGGCCGTAAAGGTCGTTGACCCGCTTGAACAGATCGACGTCCAGCAGGGCCAGCACGCAAGGGTCAGGCGGGGCTTGCGGGTGTTGCAGCGCGGCGATCAGGCCGTAGATGCGCTGGTCGAACTTGCGGCGGTTGTGCAGCGCGGTCAGCATGTCGCGGTCGGCCTCGAACAGCACGCGCAGGAAGTTCTCGTGTATCCGCGCCATCGCCTTGAGCATGGCGCGGTTGATCTTGGCGTCGCCGGCGGCGTGGATGATCACCAGCGAGGTGATGCTGCCCATGCAGCGCAGCGGCAGGCACATGCCGCCGGGAACGCGGTGGATGCCGTCGCCGCGGTCCCGCTGGTCGAGCAGCTCGTAAAGAAAAACCGGCGGCGGCTGCCAGCTGTCGGCGCTGGTTTCGCGGATGTCCGGCTTGCCGGCGCCGGAGCGGGCCTCCAGCCGGCGGCGGATATAGGGAGCGTTGTTGACCCAGCGGCAGGAGAACAGCTCCACTCGGTCGACGCGCATGACCTCCACCAGGGTGGAGAGCAGGCTGGACTCCAGCATATCCTGTTCGCGCTGCGACGTCAGCTCGACCAGGCTGTCGAGTATCAGTTTGCTTTCGGTCTGATCCGGAAGCGGTGTCTGCGTCATCGGGAGGCTCCAGGGGCGGCGGACGGCCCATCCGGCCATGCGCCCTCGCTTTCCCGATTATAGGCAAGCGCCCGCCGGCGGGCGGGCGCGATCGGACGGACTCAGCCGCGGCCGGTGCTGCCGAAGCCGCCAGCGCCGCGGTCGGATGCCGCGAAGTCGTCGACGAGATTGAAGCCCACCTGCACCACCGGCACGATCACCATCTGGGCGATGCGCTCCATCGGCTCCAGGCGGAACGGCTCTTGGCCGCGGTTCCATACCGACACGAATATCTGGCCCTGGTAGTCGGAATCGATCAGGCCCACCAGATTGCCCAGCACGATGCCGTGCTTGTGGCCAAGGCCGGAGCGCGGCAGCAGCATGGCGGCGAGGCCGGGGTTGTCCAGGTGGATGGCGATGCCGGTCGGGATCAGCTTGGTTTCGCCCGGCTGGATGGTCATCGTCTCTTCGGTGGCGGCGCGCAGATCCAGGCCGGCCGAGCCTGGGGTGGCGTAGGCGGGCAGGTTGTCGCGCAGGCGCGCGTCCAGGATCTTGACGTCGATTTGGGCTTGCATGGTGTTTCCTTGTGATGCGGGGCGGCGCGGAGGCCGCCCGATGGTTGATTCTTCAGCGCCGGCCCAGCAGGGCGGCCAGATGGCGGACGATGGCGGCGGCCACCTCGTCCTTGGGCATATTGGGCAGCGGGTGCTCGCCGGCGTCGTCCAGCAGCACCACCTGGTTGTCGTCGGCGCCCATCGCCTGCTGGGCCAGATTGGCCACCAGCAGCGGCAGTTTCTTGCGCCGGCGCTTGGCCTCGGCGAACTCCAGCAGGTTCTGGCTTTCGGCGGCGAAGCCGACGCAGAACGGCGCGGCCGGCAAGGATGCGACGGTGGCCAGGATGTCTGGGTTTTCTTCCAGTTCTATGACGGGGACCGAAGCGCCTTTCTTGATCTTGTGCTCGCTGCGGTTTCTCACCCGGTAGTCGGCGACGGCGGCGACGCTGATGAAGATGTCGCTGCGGCCGACTTCCGTCAACACCGCCTGCTGCATTTCGGCGGCGCTTGCCACGTCGACGCGGCGCACGTTCAGCGGCGCGGCCAGGCTGGTAGGACCGGATACCAGCGTCACTTCGGCGCCGGCGTCGCGGCAGGCGCGCGCCAGCGCGTAGCCCATCTTGCCGGAGCTGATGTTGGTGATGCCGCGCACGGTGTCGATGGCTTCGTAAGTCGGGCCGGCGGTCAGCAGCACTTTTCTGCCGGCCAGCGTTTTCTCGGCGAAGACGCCTTGCAGCAGCTCGAAGATTTCGTGCGGTTCCAGCATGCGGCCGTCGCCGGTTTCGCCGCAGGCTTGCGCGCCGTTGCCGGGGCCGAACACGGCGACGCCGTCGGCGCGCAGCTGCGCGACGTTGCGCTGGTTGGGCGGATTCTGCCACATCTGTAGGTTCATCGCCGGCGCGACGATCAGCGGGCAGGCGCGGGCGGCGGCCAGCGTGGAGATCAGGTCGTCGCAGGCGCCGTGCGCCAGCTTGAACAGCAAGTTGGCGGTGGCCGGCGCGATCAGGAAGACGTCGGCGCGGCGGGACAGCTCGATATGCGCCATCGCGTTGCTGGGGCGCGGATCCCATAGATCGGTGTAGACCGTGTTGCCGGACAGCGCCTGGAAGGTGGCTGGCGTCACGAAGCGGGTGGCCGATTCGGTCATCACCACTTCCACCTGGTGGCCTGCCTTGACCAGCAGCCGGGTCAGTTCGGCCGATTTATAGGCGGCGATGCCGCCGCTGATGCCGAGAAGAATGCGTTTGGCAGTCATCGTTATGTCTTCGCAAAGCAGCCGTAAACTGGCCATTTTAGCGGATTTGGCGGCGGGATGGTTCTGGCGTTGGCAGATTGTGGCATGTTAATGTCATTGCCTGTTTCTATCTTGTTGGCCTGCAGGCACAAACAATGCTATAGCCAGAGGGAGGATGCGCAATGTCGATTGCCAGTTGGCCCGAATCCGAGCGTCCGCGCGAGAAGCTGCTGCAGCAAGGCGCCGGTTCCCTGAACGATTCCGAGTTGCTGGCGATTTTCCTGCGCACCGGCATCAAGGGCGTCAGCGCGGTGGAGCTGGCGCGGCGCCTGTTGCAGGATTTCGGCTCCTTGTCGCGGCTGTTGACCGCCTCGCTGCCGGAGTTCAAGTCCATGCCGGGCCTGGGCGAAGCCAAGTACGCGCAGCTGATGGCCTGCACCGAGCTGGCGCGGCGGGCCTTGTCGGAGTCGATGCGGATGGGCGACGCGCTGTCCAGCCCGGAGCAGGTCAGGGACTACCTGAGGCTGAGCATAGGGCGGCGCGAGGTGGAAATATTTGTCGTGATATTCTTGACGGCACAAAACCATCTGATCGAGGTCGAAGAAGTATTCAAGGGGACGCTGACCGAAACCAGGGTGTATCCGCGCGAGGTGTTGCGCCGGGCTTTGCGGCACAACGCGGCGGCGGTGATCGTCGCGCACAATCATCCGTCCGGGGTGAGCGAGCCGTCGACTGCGGACAGGGTGTTGACCGATACCCTCAAGCGCGCGCTGGCATTGGTCGATATCAAGTTGCTGGATCACTTCGTGGTGACCGGTGGACACGCGGAATCGTTTGCCGAACGCGGTTGGCTGTAGATGCGGGTTGTCGATGGGATGGCGGTCTGACAGTGCGGCCATCCGGAACGGAGCCTGTGAAGCGTAACTGTCCGTTTGACCTTGTTCCCACCGCAGCAAAAGGAGGCCATCATGAACATCCTGCGTATGCTGAATGAGTCCGACTACATTCAGGTCAACAACCAGTTCGTCAAGCCGGACTTCCATGCGGTTTCCGAAGAATTTTCCGACGACGACGACGTGGTGCTGGAAGCGAATCTGGATGGCCAGGAGCTGGTGTTGACCGTGGCCGACCTGACTGACGCCACGCCGCTGGCGGACGGCGGCTTCTGGCTGGAAGGGCTGGGCTATCTGCGCTTCCTGTCGCAGCAGAACCTGCACTGAATCCCCGCAGCCATTCCCGAAACCAGGCCCGGCCCATGCCGGGCCGTTTCATTTTGGGCGGCGATGGTTTGACCTGCCTCAAATCCGGTTCGCAAGCCTTGATCTAGAGTGACGACGGTTATACGACAGGCATAAATGGACAGGCGGGGTATATATGCAAAAATTCAGAATCGGCATGGTTGGAGTGGGAGAGACGGGCACGCCTTTGCTGAAGCAGCTGCTGGATGCGCCATTTGTGGAGATGGTGGGAGTGGCGGATCTGGATTTGCAGCTGCCCGGCGTATTGCTGGCCAAGGAGCGCGGCGTGGCGGTCACCGACAATTTCATCGAGATCGCGGAGCAGGGCGAGCGGGTCGACATCATCATCGACGTCACCGGCTCGCGCAAGGTGCGCGACGATCTGCGCCGCTACATGCAGTTTTCCGGCAACACCCACACGGTGATCGTGCATGAGCGCGTGGCTTTGTTAATGTTGTCGCTGGGCGCTGGACAGTGGGTGGAAACCCGGCATGACGAGTTAACCTATTGATGCGAAAGGTTTGAGATGTGAGGCCGAGCCGGGATTGTCCGGGCGGCTGAACGAGGGGATGCGGGAGGCCTTGGCCTCCCGCTTTTTTATTAACATGTTGGCGTGGGATGTCGCGCCGGCGATCTTGTATGCTGAAAGTGTTATGTGCCCGAAAACATGCCATGGCGATGCCGAGTGGCGGTTGCCGTCGCCAGACTCCGGAGGAAAACAAGATGATGAAGGCATCTTCGAAAATTTTGTTGCTATTGCTCGCCGCGCCGCTCCTGGCCCGCGCGGAGCTGGGGCAGAAGCTAGATGCCGCGCAGGCCGCGAGCGGCGGCAAGCAGATGACCGCGCTCGCGCCGGCTGGCGGCGCCTTCAGCGTGCAGCAGAGCCAGGACGCCGCCGGGCGGCTGATCAAGCAATACGCCGCCGCCGACGGCACGGTATTCGCAGTCGCCTGGAGCGGCGGCAGCCTGCCGGATCTGCAGCAACTGCTCGGCAGCTATTTCCCCGCCTATCGGCAGGCCCAGCTGGCCAACCGCAACGGTCTCAATGTGATGCGGGGGCAGGTCGGCAGCTTCGTGGTGAGCTCGCATGGGCGGATGGGCGCGTTCAAAGGCTTCGCTTACGACAGCGCGCTGTTGCCTGCCGGCGTGACGCCGGATCAGCTCAAATAAGGGGGCGATATGAACAAGATGCTTGCGGGTTGGTTCGCGCTGGCGCTGGTGTTGGGCGGCTGCGGGGGAGGAGGCGGCGGCGGCGGGGCCATTTCGAATGGCAGCAACGGCAGCAGCACGTCCAATAGCGTCGCGATGACTGTCGATACCGGGCCAAGCGGCGCCCAGGGACAGCTGAACATCCCCTATGTGTCGGTGACCGTGTGCGCGCCCGGCAGCGCCAGCAACTGCCAGACCATAGACCATGTGCTGGTGGATACCGGTTCCAGCGGTTTGCGGGTGTTGTCCTCGGTGCTGGGCAGCGGGCTGCGCAGCGCTCTGGGCAGCCAGCAGGTGAATGGCAAGCAGGTGGTGGAGTGCGCCCAGTTCGCCGATGGCTACACTTGGGGGGCGGTCAATGTGGCCGATGTGAAGATGGCGGGCGAGGTGGCCAGTTCGGTGCCGATCCAGCTGGTCTCCGATCCGGTTTACACCACGGTGCCTGCCAGCTGTTCCAGCGTGGGGAGCAATGAAGGAAACCTCGCCGGGCTGGGGGCAAACGGCATCATCGGCGTGGGCTTGAACCGGCAGGATTGCGGCAGCGATTGCGCCGGCAACGCCAACAACGGATTTTATTACCTTTGCGCCACCGCGCTGACCTGCCAGCCCGGCACCGTGCCGGTCGCGCAGCAGGTGGCGAATCCGGTGGCCAGCTTCGCCGCCGACAACAACGGCGTGTTGCTGCAACTGCCCGCCATTCCGGTGACTGGGCAGGCGACGGCGCAGGGATCCCTGATTTTCGGCATCGGCACCCAGTCCAACAACGCTATCGCGTCGGGGGTCAAGGCTTATCCCGTCTCCAGCGACGGTTTCACCATCACCGGCGTCTACAAGGGGCAGACTTACCCTAGCTTCCTCGACAGCGGATCCAACATTCTGTACTTCACCGACAGCAGCATCGCTACCTGCACGGTGGGCGGCGGCACTTGGTTCTGCCCGGGTTCTCAGCTCAATCTGAGCGCCACCTTGTCGAGCGGCGGCAGCAGCAGCACGGTCAATTTCAGCCTGATCAGCGCCCAAGTGCTCACTAGCAGCAACTACGCGGCTTTCCCCAGCATAGGCGCGCCAATGACCGGCAGCCTGAGCGGCGATTTCGATTGGGGTTTGCCGTTCTTCTACGGCCGCAACGTCTACATAGGCTTCGCCGGCAGCAGCAACAGCCTGGGCAGCGGGGCGATGTATATTTTCTGACATTCGATCTTGCAGCGCAGCACGAAGTTGTCTATAACGCGATTGTCATCACGATGACATCTCCTCTGTCTTTGTGCTTGAGGATAATGGCAAACTGGCCCGGCGAAAGCCCGGGCCTTTTTTTGTTATATGACCATCGTGAAGAGTTAGTTACGCGAATATGTATTCCATGCTAAATTTTTATGCCATTTTAATCATGGAATCGGCGTGAACGCAGCGAAAAAGATACGGCTGCTGCTGGCGCAGCGCGTGGACCAAGAACAAACCAAAGTCTTGCTGCAGCTGGCCGTGGACTTGCAACTGGGCGCGCCTTTCGATTTGCGCCGCCTGTGCCAGATCGATCCGCAGTATTTCGAGCTGGGGCTCGCCTTGCTGAAGGACTGGCGCGCCGGCCATCACATCGCCGCGCGCAGCCGGCTGTTCGAGGACATCCTGGCGCGGGACGCGCGCCTGCAGCACCGGTTATGCCATTTGGAGGCGCCGGCGCTGCATTGAGCCGCAGCTGCTAGAATGGCTGTTTTGCGCAAGGGAGACCAACATGCTGGCGGACGTGGAACTGGCCAAGGCCTATCGTTTGCTGAACCATGGCCCCACCGTGCTGGTGAGCAGCGCGGCGGGAGGCAAGCGGAACGTGATGGCGGCTGCCTGGGCGATGCCGCTGGATTTCGATCCGCCCAAGGTGCTGGTGGTGGTGGACAAGTCCACCTACAGCCGCGAGCTGATCGAGGCCAGCGGCGAATTCGTGCTGAATATCCCATGCCGCGCCCAGGCGGCGCAGGTGGTGCGGGTGGGAAGCGAGAGCGGCCATGAGCTGGACAAATTCGCCGCCAGCGGGCTGGAGCCGTTGCCGGCGCGCAAGGTCGGCGCGCCGTTGGTGGCGGGCTGCATAGGCTACCTGGAGTGCAAGGTGGTGCCGGAGCCGCGCAACCAGTCGCAATACGATCTGTTCATCGGCGAAGTCGTCGCCGCCCAGGCCGATGATGCGCTGTTCAGCGCCGGCCATTGGCATTTCGACGACGATCCGGCCAGGCGCAGCGTGCATTACATCGCCGGCGGCGCTTTCTTCGCCACCGGGGACGCCTTCAGCGTCGCCTGAGCCTGCCGCAAACAAAAAAGCCCGTCCATCCGGACGGGCTTTGGTTTTGCCGCGGCGGCTTATTGCCAGTCGGCCAGCGCGTACAGTTTCTTGCCGCGCTTGAGCAGCGTGTAGCGGCCGAACAGGCGCTGGTCCTGGCCGATTTCAAGCTCGATGCTGTCCGCCTTGGCGCCGTTGACGCTGACCGCGCCGCTCTGGATGAAGGTGCGGGCCTCGGTTTTGGACTTGGCGAGTCCGGCGGCGGCCAGCGCGTCCACCAGGCCGCTGTGGCCGGCGTCCAGCTTGACGCAGGGCAGGCCGTCCTGCGCCAGCTGGGCGAAGTCGTCGGCGGTCAGGCTGGACAGGTCGTTGCTGAACAGGCTGTGGGTGATGCGCTGCGCCGCTTCCAGCGCGGCCTGGCCGTGCACCAGCGCGGTGACCTGTTCGGCCAGGATGCGCTGGCCTTCCGGTTTGCCGTCGCGGTTCTTGTCAGCTTGTTCGATGGCGGCGATCTCGTCCACCGACAGGAAGCTGAAGTAGCGCAGGAACTTGTACACGTCGGCGTCGGCGGTGGACAGCCAGAACTGGTAGAAGGCGTAGGGCGAGGTCTTCTTCGCGTCCAGCCAGATGGTGCCGGATTCGGTCTTGCCGAACTTGGTGCCGTCGGACTTGGTCACCAGCGGCATGGTCAGGCCGAACACCTGGGCCTGGTTCAAGCGGCGGGTGAGATCGGTGCCGGCGGTGATGTTGCCCCACTGGTCGGAGCCGCCGATCTGCAGCTTGCAGTCCAGGCGGCGGTTCAGCTCGGAGAAGTCGTAGCCTTGCAGCAGGCTGTAGGAGAACTCGGTGTAGGAAATGCCCTGGTCTTCGCGGGCGATGCGCTGTTGCACCGCCTCTTTCTTGATCATCGCGTTGACCGAGAAGTGCTTGCCGATGTCGCGCAGGAACTCCAGCGCGCCCATGCCGCCAAACCAGTCGTAGTTGTTGGCCATCAGCGCGGCGTTGTCGCCTTCGAAGCTGAGGAAGGGCGCGACCTGGGCGCGGATCTTCTCCACCCAGCTCTCGATGATGTCCGGGGTGTTCAGCTTGCGCTCGGTGGCCTTGAAGCTGGGGTCGCCTATCATGCCGGTGGCGCCGCCGACCAGCGCCACCGGGCGGTGGCCGGCCTGCTGGAAGCGCTTCAGCATCAGGATGGGCACCAGGCTGCCGATGTGCAGACTGTCGGCGGTTGGGTCGAAGCCGCAATAAAGCGTAACCGTTTCCTTGTTCAGCAGTGCCTGCAGCGCGGCCATATCGGTGGTTTGCGCGATGAGGCCACGGGCCTCCAGATCCTGAAGAAGGGCGGTTTGCGTCATTTGACTGAGTCTCCAACACGGTGAAAGACGCCGCGGGCGGCGTCGGAAAAAAACGGCTCCAGCGGGACGACGGCGTCGCCAGGCTGGAGTGGGGAATTCATCTTAACCGAATTTGCGGCCACATGGCGGCGGATTGCCCATTTTATTGCTGAAATGGCGGGGCGGCATCTTGGTGTCCGGGCGGGGATGCGGCAAAATGGATGGATATCCGGGATAGGGAAAGGGTTAAGAATGTCGCAGCAGGTCAAGGTGTGGGATGCGCCGACGCGCTTGTTTCACTGGACGCTGGTTTTGTTGTTCGCGGCGATGTGGTTTTGCGCCGAGCAGGGCGGCGATTGGCTGCAATACCATATCTATTGCGGCGTGGCGTTGGCGTCGCTGCTGATGTTCCGCTTGATCTGGGGCGTCATCGGCAGCCAGACCGCGCGTTTCTCCAGCTTCGTGCGCGGTCCGCGCGCCATCTTGCGCTATCTGCGGGGCGAATTGCCGGAGCGCGAGGCGCCCGGCCACAACCCGCTGGGCGGCTGGATGGTGGTGGCGATGCTGCTGGCGCTGGCCGCGCAGGTGCTGACCGGCCTGTTCGCCGCCGACGTGGACAGTTATCTGTACGATGGCCCGCTGGCCAAGCATGTGGACACCGGCGCGGCGGAGGCCGCCACCGGCTTGCACAAGCTGCTGTTCAACGGCCTGCTGGGCCTGGTGGCGCTGCATATCGCCGCCATCGTGGTTTACCGGGTGGTGAAGAAGCAGAATCTGGTGAAGCCGATGCTGACCGGCTACAAGCATATGGCCGGGGAGAAGCCCAGGCTGCGTTTCGCCCATGGCGCGCTGGCGCTGGCTGCCTTGTTGCTGTCGGCCGGCGGGCTGTATTTCGCGCTGCTGCGCTGAAACCGGGCGGGGAAAACGACAAAGCCGGCGAGTGCCGGCTTTATTCTTTACATGCGCGGGGCGCTTATTTTTCCGGACCGCGGAAGGCGTCGTGACAGGTTTTGCAGTTTTGCGCCACTTGGCCGTAGGCTTTCTTGATCGAACCGAGGTCGCCGCCTTTGGCGGCGCCGGCCAGCTCGTCGACCGATTTCAGGAAGGCGTCGCGGTCGGCCTGGAATTTGGCGGCCTGGCTCCAGACTTCCGGCTTGGCGCGGCTCTTGCCGGTGATGCTGTTGGCCGGGAAGTGCTTGAACGGCTCGGCGGCCAGCGTTCTCATCGCCTCAGCCTGCTGCTCGAACTTCGCCTTGTCGTAAGGCGCGCGCCCGCGCACCGCCATGCCCATGGGCTCGAACGACTGCAGCAGCATTTTTTTGAAGGCCTGCGAGCGGATTTCGGCCGGCGTGTCGGCATGGGCGGCGGGAATGGCGATGGCTGCCAGCAGCAGCGCGGTCAGTGTCTTGTTCATGGCATCTCGAATCGGTGGCTAAGCTTGTCGGACGGCGGCGCGTGGCGCCGAACGCCGATTATATCGATGACGGCGGGAAATGGGGGCCGGGTGGGCGGCCCCGGCCGGATCAGTCCTTGCGGAAGTCCTTGTGGCAGGCTTTACAGGTTTGCTGGGTGTCGGCGAAGGCCTTGCGGACCGCGGCGAGGTCGCCGCCTTGCGCCGTCTGCTTCAGATTGGCGGTGGCGGCCTTGTGCCGCTCGATCGCCTTTTGCCAGTCGGCGGGCTTGCTCCAGATTTCCGGGCGCGCGTCGGTGCGGCCGGCGCCGCTGCCGGCCGGGAAGTATTGCCAGGGCTGCTGCGACAGCTGCTCCAGCTTGACGGCCAGCTTGGCGAACTCGTCCTTGTTGTAGGGCGTGTCGCCTTTCAGCATCTTGCCCATCTCGCCGATCACCGGCTTGTATTGCTTGAGCGCGTCCTTGCGCTGGCTGATCGGATCCGCGGCGAGCGCCTGGCCGGCCAGCAGCAGCGCCAGCGAAGCCAGCAACATCTTTTTCATCGAAATTCCCCCTGTTTTGGCATGAAAACGACGCCAGCAGCCTATCACAGCGGGCAAACCGTCAAAACCCGCATTATGTAAATGGTTGAGCAATGGTGATGTTATACAGTAACATTGCCCATTATTCAGCCGGGCCCCCACCATGGATTCCTCCGCCTATCTCGCCGCCGCCGAGCGCCATTGCGCCAGCCGCGGCAGCAAACTGACCGAATTGCGCCGCCAGGTGCTGGAGCTGGTGCTGAGCCGCCGCGGCGTGGTCAAGGCCTACCAGGTGCTGGCCGACCTGCAGCAACAGCGCGGCTCGGCCGCGCCGCCCACCGTCTATCGCGCGCTGGACTTTCTGGTGGAGCACGGCCTGCTGCACAAGGTGGATGCCTTGAACGGCTTCATCGTGTGCGAGCACTTCGACTGCCAGCACGAAAGCCTGATCCTGGTGTGCGAGCAATGCGGCCGCGTCAACGAGGTGGACGCCGCCGGCGGGCTGGCGGGCCTGCGCGACATGGCGCTGGCCGCCGGTTTCACGCTCAGCCCGCAAAACCTGGTGCTGGCCGGCCGTTGCCAGTCCTGTGCCGCCTGAACCTGAAAAAATCATGAACAAGACCAAAGTCAATCTGTTTACCGGCTTTCTGGGCGTGGGCAAGACCACCGCGCTGCGCCACCTGATCGCCAACCGTCCGCAGCACGAGAAGTGGGCGGTGATCGTCAATGAGTTCGGCGAAGTCGGCATAGACGGCGCCGCCTTGCTCAACGACGAGCTGGCGGTGGCCGAGATCGCCGGCGGCTGCCTGTGCTGTGTGGCCGGCCCGCAGATGACCGCCACCGTGGCGACCTTGCTGCGTCGCGAAAAGCCCGACCGCCTGCTGATCGAGGCCAGCGGCCTGGCCCACGCCGCCGGCGTCATCGACGAATTGCGCGCCAAGCCGCTGGGCGAGGCGCTGGAAGTGGCGGCGGTGCTGACGCTGGTGGACCCGCGCCAGTTCATTCAGCCGGACTATCACCGCCAGCCGCTGTACCGCGACCAGATCTCCATCGCCGACGTGCTGGTGGCCAACAAGATAGACGCCGCCGACATCCCGACCATGGAGGCCTTCCGCGCGCAGGCGGCGGCGCTGTTCCCGCCCAAGTCGCGGGTGGGCGAGGTGAGGGACGGCCAATTGGACGTGTCCTGGCTGGACGCCGAACTGGCGGCCAAGCCGCGCTACCGTCCGGCGGCGCTGCCGGACAATGGCAGCGCGTGGCAGTCGGCCGGCTGGACTTTCGACCCGGAACTGAATTTCGACGGCGAGCGCCTGACCCGCTTCTTCGACGACCTGCCGGCCAAGGTGCCGGGCCTCACGCGCGCCAAGGGCGTGTTCCGCGTGCTGGACAGCTGGGTGTGGCTGAACTGGGCCGCCGGACAGTGGGGCGCCGCCCAGGTGTCCTGGCGCCGCGACAGCCGCTTCGAGCTGATCGCGCCGGCGTTCGAGACCGACAAGGTGGAAGCCTGGCTGAAGGAGTGCCTGGAATGAGCGGATCGCACTCGCATGGCCATGACCATGGGTACGAACATCAACACCTGACCCCGGCCACGTTGCGGCCGCCGCTCAGCCTGCTGGCGATGTCGGCCGGCCAGCGCGTCGCGCTGACCCTGCTGCCGCTGGCCGGCTTGTGGCTGCTGGTGTGGTGGGCCTTGCAGGAGCTGGTATGAGCATCATCCTCAACAATCTGACGGTGTCCTACCAGCGCCATCCGGCGGTGCACCATATCGGCGGCCGCTTCGCCGACGGCGACGCCACCGCCATCTTCGGGCCCAACGGCGCCGGCAAGAGCACGCTGCTGAAGGCCATGGTGGGCGCGCTGGCGCCGGATTCCGGCAGCGTGGACCTGAATGGCCACCGCCGCAGCGACATCGCCTACTTGCCGCAGCAGGCCGAGATAGACCGCAGCATGCCGGTGAGCGTGCTGGAGCTGGTCGGCACCGGGCTGTGGCACAAGAGCGGCCCGTTCGGCCGGGTGGGGCGCGCCGGCATGGAGCGCTCGCTGCAGGCGCTGGAGCAGGTGGGGCTGGCCGATTTCGCGTTGCGGCCGATCGCCGCGCTGTCCAGCGGCCAGTTCCAGCGCGTGCTGTTCGCCCGCATCCTGGTGCAGGACGCCAGATTGATCCTGCTGGACGAGCCCTTCAACGCGGTGGACGCCAAAACCACCGAGGATTTGCTGCGGCTGGTCGCGCAGTGGCGCGGCGAAAAGCGCACCGTGATCGCGGTGTTGCACGACGCGCTGCAGGTGCGGGCGCATTTCCCGCACACGCTGCTGATGGCGCGCGAGGTGATCGCCTGGGGCGACAGCGCCGCGGTCCTGACTGACGACAATCTGCGGCGCGCGGTGGAAACCGCCGCCCACTGGCAGGCCCAGGCGCCGGTTTGCGGCCTGGATGGAGTAAGCGCCTGATGCAACATCTGTACGATCTACTGGTTTCGCCGTTTGTCGAATTCGCCTTCATGCGGCGCGCCCTGGCCGGTTGCCTGGCCTTGGCGCTGGGTTCCGGCCCCATCGGGCTGTTCCTGGTGATGCGCCGGATGAGCCTGATGGGCGACGCGATGAGCCACGCGGTGCTGCCCGGCGCGGCGGTCGGCTTCATGTTCGCCGGCCTCAGTCTGCCGGCGATGAGCCTGGGCGGCTTCGTCGCCGGCGTGCTGGTGGCGCTGCTGGCCGGGCTGGCCACCCGCTTCACCAGCATCAAGGAAGACGCCAGCTTCGCCGCCTTCTACCTGCTGTCGCTGTCCCTGGGCGTGCTGCTGGTGTCCCGGGGCGGCAGTAATGTCGACCTGATGCACATCCTGTTCGGCTCGGTGCTGGCGGTGGACAACGCCGCGCTGTATCTGGTGTCGGGCGTGGCCTCGGTGACGCTGCTGACGCTGGCCGTCATCTACCGGCCGCTGCTGCTGGAAAGCCTGGACCCGGTCTACCTGCGCGCGGTGGGCGCGCGCGGCGCCTGGTGGCATCTGTTGTTCCTGATGCTGGTGGTGCTCAACCTGGTGGCCGGCTTCCAGTCGCTGGGCACGCTGATGGCGGTGGGGCTGATGATGCTGCCGGCGATCACCTCGCGGCTGTGGACCGAGCGCATCGAGGCCATGCTGGCGCTGTCGGTCGGCATCGCCTTCCTCAGCGGCCTGGGCGGCCTGCTGTTGTCCTACCACTTCGAATTGCCGTCCGGACCCGCCATCATCCTGCTGGCCGGCGTGGTCTATCTGCTGTCTTTGCTGTTTGCCCCGGTGGGCGGCGCCTTGCCGCGCTATATCCGCGCCCGCCATCTGGAATCCTGAGGAGAGGAAAAGCATGAAGAAGCTGTTTGGCGCCCTGCTGTTGCTGGGCATGCCGGCGTTCGCGCTGGCCAAGGTGCCGGTGGTGGCGAGTTTCAGCATCATCGCCGACATGACCCGCGAAATCGGCGGCGACCGGGTGGAGGTGGTGTCGCTGGTGGGCCCGGATCAGGACGCGCACGTGTTCCAGCCGTCGCCGGCCGATATCAAGAAGGTGTCCGCTGCCAAGGTGCTGGTCGTCAACGGCCTGGGCCTGGAGGGCTGGATGTCGCGGCTGGACAAGGCGGCCAATTTCCGCGGCGTGACCGTGGTGGCGTCCAAGGGTATCCAGACCCGCCAGGCGCCTGAGGAAGAGCATGCCGAAGGCGAGCACGACCACGATCACGGCGATGTCGATCCGCATGCCTGGCATGACCCGTCGCGGGTGCAAACCTATATCAAGAACATCAGCGCCGGCCTGATCCAGGCCGACCCGGCCGGCAAGGCCGAGTACCAGCGCCGCGCCGCCGATTACGCCGCCAAGGTGCAGGCGCTGGACGACTGGGCGAAGAAGCAGTTCGCCACGGTGCCGGCGGCCAAGCGCAAGATGCTGACCTCGCACGACGCCTTCGGCTATATGGGGGAGCACTACCAGCTGAAGGTGCTGGCGATCCAGGGCGTCAGCACCGAGTCCGAGGCTTCGGCCAAGGGCGTGGCGCAGCTGACGCGCCAGGTGCGCAAGGAAAAGGTCACCGCGGTGTTCATGGAAAACATGAGCGACAAGCGCCTGCTGCAGCAATTGTCGAATGAAGCCAAGGTGAAGATAGGCGGGCAGTTGTACGCCGACGCGCTGTCCGGCCCCAAGGGCCCGGCCGCCAGCTACTTGCAGCTGGTGCGCTACAACGTCGACACCATCATGAAATCGTTCCGATAAGCAGCGCGGCCAGCCGGTACGCGCCCAGTCCCGCCACGCCCAGTCCGGCAATCAGCCGCACTGGGCGTTGTTGCATCCAGCGGCGCAGGCCGTCGGCGAACACCCCCATCAGCAATAGATTGGGCAGGGTGCCCAGGCCGAAGGCCAGCATCAGGCCGGCGCCGCGCCAGGCCGAACCGCTGGCCAGCGCCGAAATCGACGCGCTGTACACTAGGCCGCAGGGCAGCCAGCCCCACACCGCGCCCACCGCGGCGGCGCCCAGCGCGCCGCGTATCGGCAGCATGCGGCCCACCAGCGGCTGCAGCCGCCGCCATATCGGCTGGCCCAGTTTCTCCAGCGAGCCTATCGCCGCAGACCAGCCGGCCAGGTACAGCCCCATCGCCACCAGCAGCAGGTTGGCCAGCGCGTACAGGGCAAGCTGGAACGGGTGCGAGGCCGCCAGGCTGAGGCCGGCGGCGGCCAGGCCGCCCAGCAGCGCGCCGATCAGCGCGTAGCTGCTGATCCGGCCCAGGTTGTAGCCGGCGAGAATGCGCCAGCGCCGCCGGCCGGCGGGGTGGTTCAGGGTGAGCGCGGCGACGATGCCGCCGCACATCCCCACGCAGTGCCCGCCGCCGAGCAAACCGGCCAAGAACAAAATCCAGAAATTCGTTTCAATCATGCCGCAAGCTGCCGACGAAAGCTCTATGGTAACAGAGGGTCATGACGAAGTTGCAGATGGCGGCGGATGGGCTTGCCGTGGGGGTGGCGGCGGATCCGATTGATTCTTTTTGGCATTGTCGAAACAAGCATTCTACAAAAAAGGTTGGATATAATTGTTTTGCCTACTGGCTAAAAGTACAGTTTGCAAAGAGAATGTCCGTCTGGCTGCGGAACGCCGCGCGCGAGCGCCGCGGCGGAATGCGCCGGCCCCGGAACGGAAATGGGAGCGACGCCAGCCATATCAGGCTGGATCGATCCGGACCGGGAGGCTAACGAAGATAGATGGGGAATACAGTGAGGAACACAATATGGCCAGGTATCTGACACTTGAACGGCTGGGCAAATCAGCCATCATCACGCTTTCCAACCTGCCTGCCAATCTGCTGACGACGGAAAGCCTGAACGAGCTGACGTCCACGCTGCAGGCGTTGAATGCCGATGATTCTGTGCGTTCGGTGGTGATTACCGGCGCCGGCGACGCTTTCTTTTCCGCCGGAGCAGATTTGAAGCAGTTCGCCGCGGGCGACAAGGCCGCGGTGGATATCTTGTTGCAAGCCTTCGCCGACGCGTTGCAGGCGATACGCAGCTACCGCGGCGTCACCGTGGCGGCAGTGAACGGCTATGCGCTGGGCGGCGGCCTGGAATGCGCGCTGGTGTGCGACTACATCATCGCCGAGCGCGGCTCCAAGCTGGGTTTGCCGGAAGCCAAGGTCGGCCTGATTCCGGCCGCCGGCGGCACCAAGACGCTGGCCGACAAGGTGGGCGTGTCCTGGGCCAAGCGCATCATCCTGGGCGGCGAGGTGGTCAGCGCGGAAAAGGCGCTGAGCATAGGGCTGATCGAGGAAGTGGTGGACCAGGGCTTCGCCAAGATCGTGGCGGTGAGCCTGGCCAACAAGGTGGCGACGCAGGGCGCGGCCGCGGTGGCGGTGGCGCGCAAGCTGATCGAAGACAGCCCCAACCTGACGCTGGAACAGCATCTGGCGCGCGAACGCGCCGCCACGCTGGGCCTGGTGGGCGGCGCCGAGCAAGTGGAAGGCGTGGCCGCCTTCATGGCGAAACGCCCGCCCAGCTGGGCGCAGGAGGACGACGACTGATGCGACGCGCAGCCGGCGCGCCGTGATCCAACCGCCTGCCGCACGCGAAGCGGCAGGCGGTTTGTTTTTGAGCGGGCGCGCGAGCCTGTGCTAGCCTAGGCGACATTTGGCATATTCGGCCCCGCGGACGGCAAAGCGGGGCGGCCGTGATGAAACAGCAGGGGAGAGCATGGAAATCTACCAGTTGCGGACCTTTGTCACCGTGGCGCAGCAAGGCCACCTGACGCAGGCGGCCGAGCTGCTGCACCTGTCGCAACCGGCGGTGACCGCGCAGATCAAGGCGCTGGAAGAAGAAGTGGGCATGCAGTTGTTCGAGCGCAACGCCGGCGGCGTCAGCCTCACCCGCGCCGGGCAGGAGCTGCTGCCGGAGGCGCAGGGCGTGTTGGGCGCGGCGCGCGATATCATCAACCACGCGCGCAAGCTCAAGGGCCAGCTGGCTGGCCAGGCCAGAATCGGCGTCACCCTGATGCCGGACATCCTCAAGCTGGGGCCGTGGGTGGCGGCGCTGGTGGAAGCCAACCCGCTGCTGGAAGTGCAACTGAGCCACGGCGTATCGGTCGACGTGCTCAATCTGGTGCGCAAGAAGGAGCTGGACGCCGGTTTCTACCTGGGACGCAATCCCTATATGAACGTCAGCACCGTGCCGCTGCAAACCCTGTCGTTCCGCGTGGCGCTGCCGGCGGCCTGGGCCGGGCAGCTGGACGGCGGCAAGCTCAGGGAGCTGGGCAAGCTGCCCTGGGTCGGCATTTCGCAATTTTCCAGCCTGTCCAAGATCACCGCGGAATTGTGGCGGGAGCTGAATATTTCGCCTAAAAAAGTGGCGGAGAGCGATCATTTGTCGGTGATCCTGGAGCTGGTGGCCTCGGGCGTCGGCGTGGCGCTGGTGCGCGAGGAGGAGGCGCTGGCCTGGCAGGCGGCCGGCCGCGTCTGGCTGGTGCCGGAATTGCGCAAGAACGCCGAGTTGCAGTTTGTCTATCCGGCGGACCGGGCGGGCGACCCGGTGCTGGAAACCCTGTTGCGGGAGCTGCTGGCGGTGTGGCGGCTGCCGCGTCCGCAGTGTGTTGTCTGAGGCGCGTGGCGCGCCCGTTTGACGAGGAGTCCGCATGGCAAGCTGGATCGTCGGAGCGATGGAAACCTATTGCGGCGCGATGGAGCGCGGCCAGCGGCGCTGGCTGGAAGTGCAGGAGGACGCCTGTCGCACCTGGCTGTCGTCCTGGTCGCCCGGTTTTCCGCTGTCCGAGGGCGAGATGGAGAAAAGAATCGACGGCGGCCTGCTGGTGGGGGCGTCGCTGTGGCAGGCGCAGGCCGACACCCAGCGCGAACTGATGCTGGCGGCGGAAAAGCTGCTGGCGGACGTGAGCCGCTGTCTGCGGCAGCAGTTGCCCGATTACGACGCCGCGCCGGTGGCGGCGATGCGGCAGGCGCTGGAAGTGGGCTGGGCGTCCGGCGCGGCGATGTCCAAGGCGTCGCGCCAGGTCGGCTACTTCGCCACCACCAATCTCTCAGCCACGCCGCTGAAGGCGGCGCGCGACATGCGCCGGGTGCTGCAACAGCGCAAAACCTGACGCCGCCGCCGGCCGCGCATGGTGTTGCCGAATCGATGGCGCATCGCCGCGCCATCTCCCCACCTGACATGAGGCGTGAAGTTTGCGATGTTGATCCGAGGCGCCTGCCATTGCGGCAATATCTCGTTCGAACTCGACTGGCTGCCGGAGCCGGCGGCCATTCCGGCCCGCCGCTGCGGCTGCGACTTCTGCCGCAAGCACGGCGGAGTGTGGACCGCATGTCCCGACGGCAGCCTGAAGGTGAGCGTCAGCCGGCCGGAGCGGGTGTCGAAATACCGTTTCGGCACCGCCACTGCCGATTTCCACGTCTGCGCGGTCTGCGGCGCGGTGCCGCTGGTCAGCAGCCGGATAGCGGGCAGAGTGTACGCGGTGGTCAGCGTCAACGCGCTGGACGATGCGCCGGTGCCGGTGCTGGAGCCCGCGCCGGCGTCATTCGACGGCGAAAGCGAGGCGGAGCGCCTGGCCAGGCGCGCGCGCAACTGGATCGCCGATGTCAGCTTCCTGTAAGACGTCCATTCCCATGCATATCGTTCTGGAAACGATTCCGCCCGATGAGTTGGCCGATATCGAGAAGTCGGCGACGCCGCGCCGCCTGGCCGGCCGGGTGGCGGAGCAGGCTTTGCCGCCGCCGGAAGTGGCGGCGCGCGCGCGGGAGCACCTGCAGGCCGGCCAGCGTCCGTACTGGTGCCTGCCCTTTTACATGCTGGATGGCGAGGGCCGGGTGGTGGGCGCTTGCGGCTTCAAGGGCGAGCCGCGCGCCGGCCGGGTGGAGATAGGCTACGCGGTGGCGCCGGCCTGCCGCCGCCAGGGCGCGGCGGCTGCGGCGGTGCGCCTTTTGCTGCAGCGGGCGCGCGACAGCGGCGAGGTGGCCGAGGTGCTGGCGCAGGTCAATCCGGAAAACCAGCCGTCGCTGGCGGTGGTGGGAAAGCTGGGGTTCCTGCGCGGCGGCGTGCTGGTGGACGAGGATGACGAGCCCTTGCTGCAGTGGGTCTGGCCGGTTTGCGGCGGCATGGTTTGAGGCCGGCTCCGGCATGAAAAAACGCCGCCCGCCCGTGAGGGCGCGGCGGCGTTGCCATATGGGCGGCAGACTGGCGGGTTAGTGGGCGGCCTGGGCCGACAGCGCGCGCACTTTTGCCACCTGATCGGCTTCGACCGGGCTGGCGGTGTTGTTGCCCCAGCTCTGGCGCATATAGCTGAGCACGTCGGCGATTTCCTGGTCGGACATCTGCCGCGCGTAGCCCGGCATGCTGTATTCCCACGGCAGATGGCCGGTGCGGACGTTGACGCCGCCTTCCAGCACCACCCGGATCAGCGAGGTGGCGTCGCGCGCCATCACCGCCGAGCTGCCGGCCAGCGCCGGCACCACGTTGTCGTGGCCCTGGCCGTTGGCCTGGTGGCAGGTGGCGCAGTTCTCGAAGAACAGCGCAGAGCCGGTGCGCACCGGCTGAACGGCGGCGGCGCCCGCGCCCGGCAGGCTCTTCAGGTAGACCGTCATTGCCGCCAGGTCGCCCGCGCTGACGTGCTGGGTGCTGTAATGCACCACTTCGGCCATTGGGCCGAAGGCTGCGGTGTAGCGGTTGCGGCCCTTTTGCAGGTATTCCACCAGTTCGTCCGCCGACCAGCCGCCCAGGCCTTCGCGCGCGTCGCCGGTCAGATTGCCGGCGTACCAGCCCGCCAGCTGCGAGCCGGTCAGGTAGCCTGCCTTCTTGTCGTTCAGCGCCACTTCCTGGAAGGCCGCGCCGCGCGGGGTGTGGCAGGTGCCGCAGTGGGCCATGCCTTGCACCAGGTAGGCGCCGCGGTTCCATTCGGCGCTCTTGCCGGCATCCGCCTGGTAGGCGCTGTCGTCGTGGAAGAACCAGCGCCACAGCGTCAGCGGCCAGCGCATCGACAAGGGCCAGGGAATGTCGCTTTCGCGGTTTTCCTGCGCCACCGGCGCCACGCCATGCATGAAGTAGGCGTAGAGGTCGCGCATGTCGGCGTCGTTGATGCGCGCGAACGAGGTGTAGGGCATCGCCGGGTACAGCGAGTGGCCTTCCTTGGCCACGCCCTGGCGCAGCGCGCGGGCGAAGTCCTCGTAGCTGTAGTCGCCGATGCCGGTTTCCTTGTCCGGCGTGATGTTGGTGGAGTAGATCTTGCCGACCGGGGTGTCCATCGCCAGGCCGCCGGCGTTGGGCTTGCCGTCCGGCGCGCTGTGGCAGGCGATGCAGTCGGATACGCGGGCGAGGTAGGCGCCGCGCCGCACGCTGTCGGTGTCGACATTGGCCTGCGCCGCTTGCGCGGCGGCGGCCAAGAGGGCCGCCAGGCCCAGGGTTTTCATCAATTTCATCGCGGGGTTCCTGTTAGCTCAGCTCGTTGACGGCGCGCCATGCCTGGTCGATGGCGGCGTGGGTGTACGGGTTCCAGTCGGAGTCGGAGTTGGCGATCGTCACATTGCCGGCCGGGCGGCGGGCGGCGGCGATGATGCGCTTGGACTCGTCTTCGTCGTCGTACATCGAGTTGAGGAAGTAGGAATAGCCGTGCGACCAGCGGTTGACGGTGATGGCGGCGATGTCGCGCTGGTGGTCGAAGCCGGTGGGGCCGAGGATGCGCTGCAGTTGCTCGCGCACCATGGTTTCCATTTCCGAGAACGGCATGGCCAGCAGCTTGGCGCGGCCCATCCGCCACTGGGTGCGCGGGTCCAGGCCGGAGCCGGCGATGGTGGGCACGTAGACCATGTGCAGGCACATCGGCTCGGACGGCTTGCGCGGATGCTGGTAGCCGCCGATGTCCACCGGGTAGTCTAGCTTGATGCGGCTGTACGGCATGGAAGGGCAGTACAGCTCGTGCACGCCCAGCTTCATGAAGCTGTCCCAGTTCTTCAGCACTACCTTGGTGTAGACCAGCGGCGCCTTGACGTTCATCGCCAGCGCCTGTTTCTGGTCGTCGGGCAGGCTGGGCATGATGTGCGGGATCATCATGTTGTAACAGGCCATCACGGTGTGGCGCGCCTGCACGCGGCGCAGCTGGCCGCCCTTGTCCAGATAGCCGATATCCACCGCGCCCTTGCCGTTTTCCACCCGCACCACGGTGCTGTTCAGCCGCAGCCGCACCGGGTTTTCCGGCAGGTCGAGCTTGCTGTAGTCGAAGCGGGCCAGCACGATGTCGTTCATGTCCTTGCCCGGCGCCGCTTGCGGAATCATCTTGCGCACCAGGAGGCGGGCGATGGAGGCGTTGCCATCCGGGAAGTGGTAGATGTAGGGGTCGCGCAGTTCGGCTTCCGCCTCGGCGCTGATCTTGCCCAGGCCCGCCACGCCGTGGAAGCCCGGCAGGTCCAGATTGCGCGCGTCCAGCGCCGGCAGGCCGTCGATGCCTACTGCCTGGAAGTCGTTGCTGCGCGACTGGAAGAAGCGGATGGCGGTGGCGCTTAGGCCGACGTGGCGGGACAGGTAGGTGCTGTAGCTGATCTTGGCGAGATAAGCCTCGCGCTTGGCCTTGGGCATGTCGCCCAGGTAGTCGCGCTTGCTGGTGTGCAGGGCGATCAGCGCGTCGCGGTCCTTCTTCGGCATCGGAAAATCATTGATGAAGTCGCGGATCGGCCGCGCGTTCAGGCGCTTGGGGTCGATGTCGTCCGCCACCTGCAGATAGGGGTCGCCGCCCACCACCTTATCGGCGCCGAAGTCTTCCTTATTGAAGAACACGCCGCGCGACAGCTTGAGGTCGGGGTAGAAATTGCGGTGGAAGTGGCTGGCCAGGCCATCGATGTCGACGGTCAGCTCTTTCATCAGCGCCAGCGCTTCCTTGCTGAACACGTGCTTGGGCGACTGCAGCGATTCTGTGCCGCCGTAGCCCAGCACCAGGCGGTTGCCGACCTTGAACTCGTTGCGCTTGGCGTGGCCGCCGAAGTCGTCGTGGTTGTCCAGGATCAGCACCTTGGCCTGCGGGTGCTTCTTGCGGTAGTAGTGGGCGGCGGAAAGGCCGCTGATGCCGCCGCCGACCACCACCAGGTCGTAACGCTCCTCCACCTTGGCGCCGGAGAGCGAATAGGCGTGGTGGGCGCGGCCCAGCTTGTGGGCGTTTTCGAAGGAGCCGTCGTGATTGCCGCGCAGGCCTGTGAGCGAAGGCGGGTAGTAGCTGGCGCTGATCTGACGGGGCGCGGCACGGAGGATTTCCAGCGGTGTGAGCCCGGCAGCCACCGTCAGCGCGAAACCGTTGAGGAAGTCGCGGCGGGTAATGGACATGGCTTTTCCTGATTGATGTTTGCAATGAATTCGCGGCATCTGTGTGCCGTTTGTGAACGCATTATAACAAATTAACTATTCATTATTTCTAATGTAAACAGGCCTGCGATGCGTGGGCATCGCAGGCCTGTCGGCGGAAGGGAGGGAGGCGGGGTCAGCCGGCGGTTTGCGGCAGCGGCTTCTTCAGCAGGCCCAACAGCAAGGCGGTGACGGCGGTGCCGGCTGCCAGGGCGATCAGATAGCCGCCCAGATGTTCCACCGCGTTGGGAATGGGCAGCACGAACACGCCGCCGTGCGGCACTTTCAGCTGCACGCCCATGGTCATCGAGATGGCGCCGGCCAGCGCAGAGCCGGCCATCAGCGCCGGGATCACCCGCAGCGGGTCGCGCGCGGCAAACGGTATCGCGCCCTCGCTGATGAAGGCCAGGCCCAGCACGCCGGCGGCCTTGCCGGCTTCGCGCTCGTCGGCGCTGAAGCGGTTGCGGAACAAGCGGGTGGCCAGCGCCAGGCCCAGCGGCGGCGTCATGCCGGCCGCCATCACCGCCGCCATCGGCGTGTATACCTGGCTGGCGATCAGGCCGGTGGCGAAGGCGTAGGCCGCCTTGTTGACCGGGCCGCCCATGTCGAAAGCCATCATCGCGCCCAGCAGCGCGCCCAGGGCCAGCGCGCTGCTGCCTTGCATGCCCTTGAGCGCCTCGGTCAGCGCCGCCAGCACGGCGGCCACCGGCTGGCCCACCACGTAGATCATCAAGAGGCCGGTCAGCAGCGAGCCCAGCACCGGCAGGATCAACACCGGCTTCAGGCCGTCCAGATGCTGGCCCAGCTTGATCCGGCGGTTCAATTCGCGGGTGCCGTAGCCGGCGATGAAGCCGGCGGCGATGCCGCCGAGAAAGCCCGAGCCCAGGCTGGCGGCCAGCATGCCGCCCACCATGCCGGGGGCGATGCCGGGACGGTCGGCGATGGAGTAGGCGATGTAGCCGGCCAGGATCGGCACCATCAGCGCGAAGGCGGATTTCGCGCCGATCTGGAACAGCGACCAGGCCAGCGTGCCCTTGTGCGCGTCGTCGAAGGCGTAGATGCCGCCCAGCGCGAAGGCGAGCGCGATCAAAATGCCGCCGGCGGTGACGAAGGGCAGCATGAAGGACACGCCGGTCATCAGGTGACGGTAGGGCCCGTCCTTGGCTTTTTCCTGATTGGCGGCTTCGGCGGCGGCCGGGCTGGCGCCTGCCCATGGCTGCGCCTCTTCGATGGCGTGGCGGATCAGCGCCTTGCCGTCGCCGATGGCGGCCTTGGTGCCGCTCTTGAACAGCCGCTTGCCGGCGAAGCGCTCCACCGCCACCTGGGTGTCGGCGGCGATGATGACCAGGTCGGCGGCGGCGATCTCGGCATCGCTCAGCGCGTCTTGCGCGCCGACCGAGCCCTGGGTTTCCACCCGAATCGCGTGGCCCAGCGCCTTGGCGCCCTGGACCAGCCCCTCGGCCGCCATGAAGGTGTGGGCGATGCCGGTGGGACAGCTGGTGACGGCGACGATGCGCAGGGCGCGGCCGGCTTCCTGCGCCTGAAGCTGGCCGGCCGGGTCGGCCAGCACCGCGTCCAGCGTGGCGCGGCGCGCGGCGCGCCGGCCCAGGCGGGCGTCGTCCTCTTCGCCTATCAGCAGCACATGGCCGGCGGCGGCGATCTGGCCGGCGCTCAACGCCGGCTGGCCGTCTATCTCGATGTCTATCGGCAGCTGCCGCCGCTGGGCGGCCAGGCGCAGCGCTTCGGCGGCCAGGCGCGCCTGGGTGCTGCGCTCGCCGGAGCGGATGATGGCGACGATGCTCATTGCGTTTCCCCTGTGATCGATGATGGGCGCCGGCTTCAGGCCGCGGCCAGGTCTTGCAGGCGGACCGCGTCCGCCAGTTGGCGTATCTGTTCGGCGGCGGGTAGGTGCGGGCCGACGCTTTGCAGCTTGGCGGCGGCGAAAGCCACTGCCAGCCTGAGCGCGTCGCCGCCGGCCAGCCCTTGCTGGCGGGCGGCCATCAGTCCCGCCACCAGCGCGTCGCCGGCGCCCACCGTGCTCAGCGGCCGCTGCGGCGGCAGGCTGGCCAGCCGCGCGCAGTCGGCGTCGACCAGCATGGCGCCCTGTTCGCCGAGCGACACCACCACCTGGGCGATGCCCCGCCGCTGCAGGCCTTGCGCGCAGCGCGCCACATCCGGCAGCGCGGCCAGCTCGCGGCCGGCCCATTGCGCCAGTTCTTCCCGGTTCGGCTTGATGCAGTCGGGCAGCGCCTCGGGCGGATTGGCCAGCGCCGCGGCCAATGCCGGCCCGCTGCTGTCCAGCAAAACCCATACGCCTTGCCGTTTCAACTGGCGGCACAGCCGGGCCAGGGCGTCCGACGGCAGGCCGGGCGGCAGGCTGCCGGCCAGCGCCGCGCTGTCGCCGGCGCGCAGCTCTGCCAGCCTGGCGGCCAGCGCTTGCAGGTCGGCTTCGGCGGCGGCCAGGCCGGGCAGGTTGATGTCGGTGGTGCGGCCGGATTGGAGGTCGGCCAGCTTGATGTTGACCCGGCTGTCGCCGGGCAGGCGCAGCATGCGGTCGTGGATGCGCTTGGCGGCGAACAGTTGCTCGAACGCCCCGCTGTTGTCGCGGCCCAGCAGGCCGTGGACGGTGGCCGGCAGGCCCCAGTCGGCCAGGCAGCTGGCCACGTTGATGCCCTTGCCGCCGGCGTTCAATTGGGCGGCGCGCGCCAGGTTGACGCCGCCGGGCAGCAGTTCATCCAGGGTGACGGTCTGGTCCAGCGCCGGGTTCAGCGTGATGGTGTGCAGGGCGGGGCTCATGCCAGTGCCTCCAGCAGCTGGCGCACTTCCTCGGCGCTGTCGCAGGACAGCGCCTGTTCCGCCAGCGCTTGCAGCCGCGCGTAGTCGTGGCGGCGCAGCATGGCTTTGATCGCCGGGATGTCGCTGGGGCTCATCGACAACTCGTCCACGCCCAGGCCGGCCAGTACCGCGGCGCCCAGCGGGTCGCCGGCGCTGCCGCCGCACACGCCCACCCAGCGCTGGTGCGCGGCCGCGCCTCGCACCGTCTGGCGGATCAGCCGCAGCACGGCGGGGTGGAGGCTGTCGGCTTCGGCGGCCAGCTCCGGGTGCTGGCGGTCCATCGCCAGCGCGTATTGGGTGAGGTCGTTGGTGCCGATGGAGAAGAAGTCGACATAGGGCGCCAGCTGGTCGGCCAGCAGCGCGGCGGCCGGCACTTCCACCATGATGCCTATCGGCACCGGCGGCGCGTCCAATTCCTTGCGCACGCCCTCGCACCAGCCCTTGAGCCGGGTGATCTCCTTCAGCGAGCTGATCATCGGAAACATGATGGACAAGGGCTTGCCGGCCTTGGCGGCGCGGTACAGCGCGCGCAGCTGCGGCTCCAGCAGCTCGCGCCGGCGCAGCAGCAGCCGCGCGCCGCGCACGCCGAGGAAGGGGTTGTCCTCGACCGGCAGGTTCAGGTAGGGCACCTGTTTGTCGCCGCCGATGTCCAGCGCGCGCACGATCAGCGGCCGGCCCTGCAGCGCCTGCTGCATGGCCAGGTAGGTCTGGTATTGCTCTTCTTCGTCCGGCGCGGCGTCGCGCTCCAGAAACAGGAATTCGGTGCGCATCAGGCCGACGCCTTCCGCGCCGTTGTTCAGCGCGCCGGCGACCTGTTCCGGCCGGTTGAGGTTGGCGGCGATTTCCACGCGGCGGCCGTCGGCGGTCTGGCCGGGCTGCAGGCAGGCCTGCTGCTGTTGTTGCTGCGCCTCGCGCTGGCGTTGTTGCCAGTCGCGGGCGGCGGCGAGATTGTGCTCGCTCGGGTTCAGGTAGAGCCGGCCGGCGTCGCCGTCCAGGATCGCCGGGCTGCCGTCGGCCACGTCGAGCAGCGCCGGACCGGCGGCCACCAGCGCCGGCAGGCCCAGCGTGCGCGCCAGGATGGCGGTGTGGGCGGTGGGGCCGCCGTGGGCGGTGGCCAGGCCCTTGACGCGGGAGAGATCCAGACTGGCGGTGTCCGACGGCGCCAGGTCGGCGGCCAGCAGGATGGTGTCGGGGCCGAACTCTCCCGGCGCGTGGCCTTGCAGCGATGGGTCCAGCTCTAGCAGCACCCGCCGGCCGACGTCGCGCAGGTCGGCGGCGCGGGCGGCCAGCAGTGGGTTGCCCAGTGCCGAGATCTTTTCCGCCAGCCGCTCCACCGCCTGGTGCCAAGACCACTCCACGCCATGGCCGGCCACCATCAGTTGGCAGCTGAGGGTGATCAGGTCGGTGTCGTTCAATAGTTCGGCTTGGGCGCGGAAAATGCCGGCTTCGGCGGCGCCCAGCGTGGCCTGGGTGGCGTCGGCCAGCGCCGCCAGCCGGCGGCGGGTGGCGGCCAGCGCTTCGTGCAGGCGGTCGCCGCCTTCGGCCAGGCTGACCGGGCGGTCGACGATGCGCAGCTGTTCGCCGGCTAGCACGCGCACGGTGCCGATGGCGAGGCCGGGGCTGGCGGCGATGCCGGGCAGCGAAACCGGCTGGCCCGACGGCTGCCAGCCGGCGCGCGGCCGTTGCGCCGCGGCGCGCTGGGCGGCGATGGCGGCGGCGGTCTGCTCGGCCAGGCTGGCTTCGCGCATCGCCCGCAGCAGTTGTTTGAGCCCGTCGGCGGCTTGCGGCCCGCGCGCGGAAACCGTCAGCAGCGCGCCCTGGCGCAGGCCGAGCTGCAGCAGCGCGATCAGGTTTTTGGCGTCGGCGGCCTGGCTGCCGTGGCGCACCTGCAATTGCGCCGGGCTGCGGCGCGCCGCCTCCACCCACAGCGCGGCGGGGCGGGCGTGCAGGCCGTTGGGGTAGTCCAGCCGCCATTCCTCGCACAGATCCAGGTCGTGCGCTTCGGCGTCGGGCGGCAGCGGCGCTTCCGGCTGGGCCAGCGCTGCCAGCAGGTCGGCGCTGTCGGTGGTGGTGAACAGCGGCAGCAGCCGGGCTTCGTCCTGCAGCAGCCGGGTCAGCTGGCGCAGCATCACCAGGTGGTCGTCGGAGCGGGCGGCGATCGCGCACAGCAGGTGGATGCGCTGGCCGGGGTTCCATTCCAGCCCGTCCGGAATCTGCAGGATGGCGACGCCGGTGCGCAGCACCTGGGCGCGGTCTTCGGCCATGCCGTGCGGAATGGCGATGCCGTTGCCCAGGTAGGTGTTGGCCACCGCCTCGCGCCGCAGCAGGCTGTCTATATAGTCCGGGGCGATGCAGCCGGCTGCCTCCAGCAGCGCGCCGGCTTCGCGGATGGCGGCGTCCTTGTCGGCGGGCCGGCAGCCCAGGCGTATCAGTTGGGGATTGAGCAGGGCATCGGACACGGCGCACCTCGTAGGCGGGATCGGTATGTCAGCGATTGAAAACGATTACATTTTTTCTGTCAATTCATTCGTGCCAATAAAGTATGGATATTGCAATGCAGCATGCTGTTGCTGGATTTTCAAGCGCTTGCGCGTCACGCTAACTAGGCGCAGCATGGCGAAAATCAATTGAAAACGATTCCATATGACGACCAGTATCAAGGATGTCGCGCGGTTGGCCGGCGTGTCGGTGGCCACTGTGTCGCGGGTTTTGGGCAACGGGCCGGTGAGTCCGGCGTTGCGCGCCAAGGTGGAAGAAGCCATCGCCGGCAGCGGCTATCGGCCCAACCTGTCGGCGCGGCGCCTGCGCTCGCAATCCAGCCTGACCGTCGGCCTGATCGTGTCCGATATCTGCAACCCTTTCTTCACCGCGGTGGGGCGGGCGGTGGAGGACGCCGCCTATCGCGCCGGCATGCGGGTGATCCTGTGCAATACCGACGAAAACCCGGAGAAGGAAGCGATGTATCTGCGGCTGATGCAGGAGGAGAGGGTGAGCGGGGTGATCCTGGCCGCCACCCGCGCGACCGCGGCGCGGCTGGACATCGCGGCGCTGGGTTTCCCGGTGGTGATGGTGGACCGCGCCGGCCCCGGCGGCGGCGACGCGGTGCTGCTGGACAATGCCGCGGCCGCGGGGCAACTGGTGGCGCATCTGCTGGAGCAGGGTTATCGCCGCATCGGCGGATTGTTCGGCAATACCAGCAGCACCGGGGCCGAGCGGCATGCCGGTTTCGCCGCCGCGCTGGCGCGGGCCGGGCTGGCCGCGGACGCGCGCTTCGCCGCACCCAGCGCGGCGGCGGCCGAGCAGGCGGTGGCGGCCTGGCTGCGGGAGGACGATCCGCCGCAGGCGCTGATCGCCAGCAACGGCTTGTTGCTATTGGGCGCGGTCAAGGCGGCGCGGGCGCTCGGCGTCGCGGTGCCGCGGCAGCTGGCGCTGGCGGGTTTCGACAACGACAGCTGGACCGAATTGGCGGAACCGGGGATGACGGTGATCGAGCAGCCGGTGGACGCCATCGGCCGCGAGGCGATGGCGATGCTGCTGGAACGCTTGCGACAGCCGGAGCGGCCGCCGCGCAAGGTGGTGCTGTCCGGCCGGCTGGTGGCCAGGGGCTCCAGCCGGCGCGCGGAATCAGCGTAGCGGGCCGATCAGGCGGGTCAGCGTATCGTCTTTGACGAAGCGATGATGCCAGACGGCGGCGGCGGCGTGCAGGATGCTCAGCCACAGCAGCACGTTGCCCAGCAGCTCATGCGCGTCCTTCAGCTGGCGGCCAAAGGCCGGGTCCGGCGCCAGCATGGCTGGCAGCGCCAGGCCGAACAGGGCCACTTCGCCGCCCCTGGCCTGGATGAAGGCGATGCCCAGGATGGGCAGCGCCAGCATCAGCGCGTACAGCGCCCAGTGGCCGGCATGGGCCAGCAGCTTCATCAGCGGGCTGGGGCGGGGAGTGATGCCGGGCGGCGGATTGCCCAGCCGCCAGGCCAGTCTGGGCACGACCAGCAGCAGGACGATCAGGCCGGCCTGGATGTGGGCGTAGCTCAGGCCGCCGCGGACCGGATCGCCCTTGGGGAAGTTGCCTTTGAGTTCGATGAAGACCAGCGCGGCGATGACCGCCAGCGCGCACAGCCAGTGCAGCGCGCGGGCGACGCGGCCGTAGCTTTGCGAGGAATTGCGCAGCATTTCGGTTCCCGGTTGCGAGTGGGTCAAGGTTCAAGCTTAGCCGGGATGGCTTAAGGACGTTTTAATTCAGGACAAAGATTGCGACGTATTGTTGCGGTCCTGCGCCTGGCGGATCACTTCCAGCTTGTCCGCCGGCCGCCAGCCTTCCGGCTTCAGCACCTTGCCGTCGGCGCGGCGCACCACCTTGCCGTCCACGCATTTGCGCAGATTGGCGTCGTGTATCGCCTCGCACATCGCCTCCAGCGGCAGGCCCTGCGACAGCAGCAGGCCGCACACAACATTGAGCACGTCCACCGCCTCGGCGGCGAGTTCGGCGCGGCTGCGCAGTTGCTGTTCGGGCGATTGCGCCGGCAGCTCGCGATAATCCGCCAGCGCCTGTTGGAGCTCGGCCAGCTCTTCGTCCAGCATGGTCTGCCACATCGCCAGCTGTTCGGGCTGATATTCGGGATGGGTGGGGGAGGGGATGTCGAAGCGCCGCATGAAATCGCGGCGCATCCGGAACAGGTCGCTCATCGATAGACTCCTTAGACTCCTTTGCAAGGCGTATATTGTGGAGCCTATCGATTAAGCCATCAATATATTGTGATTATTTCGCCTGCAGCGCGGCCAGCGCCTGGAAGTAGCCGGGGAAGGTCTTGGCCACGCAGTCGGGGTCGTTGATCACCACCGGCGCGCCCAGCAGCGAAACCAGCGAGAAGCACATCGCCATCCGGTGGTCGTCGTAGGTGTCGATTTCGGCGTTCGGCGTCAGCTCGGCCGGCGGGGTGACGCGGAGATAGTCCGGGCCTTCCTCGACTACGGCGCCGACCTTGCGCAATTCGGTCGCCATCGCCGACAGCCGGTCGGTTTCCTTCACCCGCCAGCTGGCGATGTTGCGCAGCGTGGTGGTGCCGTCGGCGGCCAATGCCGCCACCGCCAGCGTCATCGCCGCGTCCGGAATGTGGTTGCAGTCGAGGTCTATCGCCTTGAGCTTGCCCTCGGCGCGGGCCTCGATCCAGTTGTCGCCGCGGCTCACCGTCGCGCCCATCAATTCCAGCGCCTCGGCGAAGCGCACATCGCCCTGAATGCTGGCGTTGCCGACGCCTTCCACCCGCACCGGGCCGCCGGCCAGCGCGCCGGCCGCCAGGAAGTAGGACGCGCTGGAGGCGTCGCCTTCGACATAGACTTCGCCGGGCGAGATGTAGTGCTGGCCGCCGGGAATCACGAAGCGCTGCCAGCCGTCGCGTTCGACGCGCACGCCGAAGCGCGCCATCAGATTCAGCGTGATTTCAATGTAAGGCTTGGAGATCAGCTCTCCCACCACTTCGATCTCGGCCTGGCCGCCGGTCAGCGGCAGCGCCATCAGCAAGGCGGTGAGGAACTGGCTGGAGACATTGCCCTTCACCTGGATGGGCTGGGCGCAGCGCACGTCGGCCGGGGAGATGGCCAGCGGCGGGAAGCCGGGCTGGCCCAGATAGGCGATGCGGGCGCCGGCGGCGTTGAGCGCGTCGACGAGGTCGCCGATCGGGCGCTCGTGCATGCGCGGCACGCCGGACAGCTGGTAGTGGCCGCCCATCAGCGCCAGCGCGGCGGTCAGCGGCCGGAAGGCGGTGCCGGCGTTGCCGAGGAACAGCTCGGCGTTTTTCACCGGGAAAGCGCCGCCGGCGCCGTGCACGCGGAAGTCGCGGCTGTCGCCCTGCTGCTCTATTTTCACGCCCAGCAGCTTCAGCGCGCCCAGCATGTGGCGGATGTCGTCCGAATCCAGCAGGTCGCGCACCAGCGTGCTGCCGCCGGACAGCGCGGCCAGCAGCAGGGTGCGGTTGGAGATGCTCTTGGAGCCGGGCAGCTTGACGGCGCCGGCGAGGCGAGGGCAGGGGAGCAGGTGCAGTTGTTCCATATTGACGGGGCGCGCTTTATTTTCGGGTGCGTATCGCGGGTTGGACGAAAGGGTGAGCGGACACTGTACCCGCCGCCGCCGCCTGCGCGCAATCGCCGGCCGCGCGAGGACGGCGGCATCCGCTCCCCTGCAAGGCGCCGGCTTGCGCTACAATGCGCGGTTTTACCGGCTTCTTTCGGCGCGCCGACGGAGCCGGTGGCTTGAGATTGCAACAGGATCAAACTCCCATGACAGTTCCGGTGATTACCATCGACGGGCCTTCCGCTTCCGGCAAGGGCACGGTGGCCGCCCTGGTGGCCTCGCGCCTTGATTTCCACTACCTCGACTCCGGCTCGCTGTATCGGCTGCTGGCGCTGCACGCCCGCCGCCATGGCATCGCCTGGGACGACGAAGCGGCGCTGGCCGGCGCCGCGATCGTCCTGCCGGTGGAGTTCTCCGACGGCGCGGTGTGGCTGGAAGGCAACGATGTCAGCCTGGATATCCGCGCCGAGGAAATCGGCATCGGCGCGTCCAAGGTGGGGGCGCTGCCTGAAGTCCGCGCCGCGCTATTGCAGCGCCAGCGCGATTTTCGCTTGGCGCCGGGCCTGGTGACCGACGGCCGCGACATGGGATCGGTGGTGTTTCCGGACGCCATGTTGAAGATATTCCTGACCGCCAGCGCCGAGGAGCGCGCCGAGCGCCGCTATAAGCAGTTGATCGGCAAGGGGGAATCTGCTAACCTCCCCAGAATTATGCAGGACATTATCGATCGGGACGCGCGCGATGCCGCCCGGCCGGTAGCGCCGCTGCGCCAGGAGCCGGACGCCTTTTTGCTCGATACCACGGAGCTGACCATAGACCAGGCGGTCGACAAGGTCCTCGGGTGGTTTGAGGAAAGACAGGTTTCCGGCCATTGATTTTTTAACGGCTGTTTTTGCTGCGTTGCAAAAGCAGCCGCGTGTTCAACCCTAACCCCGCACGCCGCAAGGCATGCAACCGAGAGTACGCTTGATGACTACCCTCTCCATGGAAAACTTCGCTCAACTGTTCGAGGAAAGCCTCACCCTGCACGATATGCGCGTGGGCGAAGTGATCACTGCTGAAGTCGTGGCAGTTGATTCCAACTTTGTAACCGTGAACGCAGGCCTCAAGTCCGAGTCCCTGATTCCGGCTGAAGAATTCAAGAACGACCAAGGCGTCGTTGAAGTCGCCATCGGCGACTTCGTCACCGTCGCCATCGACGCGCTGGAAAACGGCTTCGGCGAGACCAAGCTGTCCCGCGAAAAAGCCAAGCGCATGGCTGCCTGGGTTGAGCTGGAAGAAGCTCTGGAAGCCGGCACCATCCTGTCCGGCCTGATCAGCGGCAAGGTCAAGGGCGGCCTGACCGTCATGGTCAACGGCATCCGCGCCTTCCTGCCGGGCTCCCTGGTTGACGTGCGTCCGGTGAAAGACACCACCCCGTACGAAAACAAGCAGATCGAGTTCAAGGTTATCAAGCTGGATCGCAAGCGCAACAACGTCGTGGTTTCCCGCCGCTCCGTGCTGGAAGAAACCCTGGGCGAAGAGCGCAAGGCTCTGCTGGAAACCCTGAAAGAGGGCGCAGTCATCAAGGGTATCGTCAAGAACATCACCGACTACGGTGCGTTCGTCGACCTGGGCGGCATCGATGGCCTGCTGCACATCACCGACCTGGCATGGCGCCGCGTGAAGCACCCGTCCGAAGTTCTGGCGGTTGGCGATGAAGTGGAAGCCAAGGTACTGAAGTTCGACCAAGAGAAGAACCGCGTATCCCTGGGTCTGAAGCAACTGGGCGAAGATCCGTGGGTGGGCCTGTCCCGCCGCTACCCGTCCGGCACCCGTCTGTTCGGCAAGGTGACCAACCTGACCGACTACGGCGCGTTCGTTGAAATCGAACAAGGCATCGAAGGTCTGGTGCACGTGTCCGAAATGGACTGGACCAACAAGAACGTACACCCGTCCAAGGTAGTTCAAGTTGGCGACGAAGTGGAAGTCATGATCCTGGAAATCGACGAAGACCGTCGTCGCATCTCCCTGGGCATGAAGCAGTGCCTGGCCAACCCGTGGAACGAGTTCGCCGACAACTTCCACAAGGGCGACAAGCTGAAGGGCGCGATCAAGTCCATCACCGACTTCGGCGTGTTCGTTGGTCTGCCGGGCGGCATCGATGGCCTGGTTCACCTGTCCGACCTGTCTTGGAACGAAGCTGGCGAAGAAGCCGTGCGCAAGTTCAAGAAGGGCGACGAGGTTGAAGCCGTTGTTCTGTCCATCGACGTGGAAAAAGAACGCATCTCCCTGGGCATCAAGCAACTGGAAGGCGATCCGTTCAACAACTTCGTTGCGATGAACGACAAGGGCGCCCTTGTCAAGGGCACCGTGAAGTCCGTTGACGCCAAGGGCGCCGTAATCGCTCTGGATACCGACGTTGAAGGCTACCTGCGCGCTTCCGAGCTGTCCCGCGACCGCGTGGAAGACGCTCGCTCCGTCCTGAAGGATGGCGAAGAAGTGGAAGCCGTGATCGTTGCCGTTGACCGCAAGTCGCGCAACATCAGCCTGTCGATCAAGGCCAAGGACGCTCAGGAAGAGAATGCCGCGATGAAGAACCTGTCCACCGTTGACAGCGCTTCCGCCGGCACCACCAACCTGGGTGCCCTGCTGAAGGCAAAACTGTCCGGTTCCAACGAGTAATTGCGTCATGACCAAATCTGAGCTGATCGCGCGGCTGTCCGAGAGACTCGCCGAGCGCAATTCTCAGTTGGTCTACAAAGATGCTGAGTTGGCCGTCAAGACCATTCTGGACGCGATGGCCAACAACCTGGCTCAGGGAAGCCGGATCGAAATCCGCGGCTTCGGTAGCTTCGATTTGAACTACCGTCCGCCGCGCGTCGGCCGCAACCCTAAGTCGGGCACCAGCGTCTCGGTTCCTGAGAAATACGTGCCTCATTTCAAGGCTGGCAAGGAGCTGCGGGAGCGCGTGGATCTGTCCCTGTTGGAGCAGACCCAGGCCTGATGGCAGTTCTTTGACGCCTGTCGTGCCAAAAGCGCCGCATTTTGCGGCGCTTTTTTCGTATTCGGAGCCCGCGGCGGCTTGGGTTGTGGCTGGCTATCGTTTAAAATTGCACTCCGGCAAACCCATCGAGCGAACCCATGCGATATTTGTTGCGTATCGTCGAACTGGCCCTGCTGTTGCTGCTGGTCGCGGTCACCGTGCAGAACAGCCACGCGGTCGAATTCAAACTGTTCTTCGGCCAATCGTGGTCGGCGCCGTTCATCGTCTTCCTGTTGCTGTTCTTCGTCGCCGGCGCGGTGGTAGGCCTGCTGGCCACTTTCAGCTTCTATCTGAGAACCCGCCGCGAGCTTTCGCAACTGAAGAAAGAGCTGCGCAATCGCCCGCCTGCCAGCAAGGTTGTCAGCGATCCCAGCGACGCCATCGCCGATTGATGGCCGCCTAGCCTGCCGGCCGCGTCCGCGGCCCGGATTCTATTATCCCGAAAGGATTGCTGTTGGAACTCGATTTGTGGTGGCTGCTGCTGTTTCCAGCCTTTTTCGGCCTGGGCTGGTTTGCGGCCCGGGTGGATATGCGCACCGTGCTGAAGCAGGCGAAAGCGGTGCCGATTTCGTATTTTCGCGGCCTGGACGCGCTGGTCGACGACAAGACCGACGTCGCCGCGCAGGCTTTGTCCGAGGTGGCGCGCCAGCAGGGCGCGGCGCTGGAATTGCAGCACGTGCTGGGCAAGCTCTACCGCAAGCGCGGCGAGAACGACCGCGCCATCCGCCTGCACCAGCAAATGCTGGACTCGTCCGATCTGCCCGGCGAGCACCGCGATCTGGTGCGCAACGAATTGGCGCAGGACTTCCGCAAGGCGGGCCTGGTCGATCGCGCCGAGGAAATCCTGCTGAAGCTGCTGGACGGCAATATGGCGCTGGCGGCGCGGCGGCAGCTGCTCGACATCTACCAGCAGGACCGCGACTGGAAAAAGGCGATTGAAACCGCCCGCGAGCTGCGCAGCGACGCGCATTCCTTCCAGCATGAAGTGGCGCAGTTCTATTGCGAACTGGCGCAGGGCGAGCTGTACCAATCCCATTACGAGCAGGCGCGCCAGTACGTGGCGGAGGCGATCGCCGCCAACCGCAAATGCGTGCGCGCCAGCCTGATCCTCGGCGACATCGAATTCGCCGAAGGCCATGTCGAAGCGGCGATGGCGGCCTGGCAGGGCATAGAGAAGCAGAACTACGAATACCTGGCGATGGCGGCCGAGCGTCTGTTCGACGCCTATGAGAAACTGGGCAAGCCGTCGGAGGGCATCGCCCTGCTGCGCGGCTACCAGCGCACTTTCCCGCAGTTGGAACTGACCGACCTGCTGTACCAGAAAATCGCCACTTACGAGGGCGAGGCGCGCGCGCTGGAAGGCGTGCGCGAGGCGGTGCATGCGCGTCCCAGCCTGTCCGGCGTCTACCGGATGATAGAGGCGCAGATGGACGAGCTGTCGCCGGAGGGCCGGATGGACGCCGAGGTGGCGCGCGCGCTGATACTCAAACATTCCCAGCGTTTGAGCGTGCATCGCTGCAAATGCTGCAATTTCCGCTCGCGGGCCTTCTTCTGGCATTGCCCCGCCTGCGGCGAATGGGAAAGCTTCACCGCCAACCGTTCGGAAGCCTGACGCCGTCTTGAACTTCGCGCCGCCGCTGACCCTGGACGGCGCTTCGCACATATAAATAGAATGATGGAGCATGCATGAACCCTTTGATCGCAGCTGCGGATGCGCGGATCGATTCGCCGGTGTTGGTGGCGCTGGATTTCGACAACGCCGCCAAGGCGCTGGACTTCGCCAGCCGGCTTGACCCGTCCGAATGCCGGCTGAAAGTGGGCAAGGAGCTGTTCACCTCCAGCGGCCGCAATCTGGTGGAAACCCTGAGCGCGCGCGGCTTCCAGGTGTTCCTGGACATGAAGTTCCACGATATTCCCAACACGGTCGCCCACGCCTGCAAGGCGGCGGCCGACGCCGGCGTGTGGATGGTCAATGTGCACGCCTCGGGCGGCCGCCGCATGATGGAAGCCGCGCGCGAAGCGCTGGCCGGCTACAGCCAGCGCCCGCTGCTGATCGCGGTGACGGTGCTGACCAGCATGGATGCGTCTGACCTCGCGGAAATCGGCATCGCCGTGTCGCCGGAAGAGCATGTGCGCCGCCTGGCGACGCTGACCCGCGATTGCGGCCTGGACGGCGTGGTGTGCTCCGCGCAGGAGGCTTCGATGCTGAAGCAGGCGCTGGGCCAGGATTTCAAGCTGGTGACGCCGGGCATCCGCCTGGCCGAAAGCGGCAATGACGACCAGCGCCGCGTGATGACGCCGCTGGCGGCGCTGCAAGCCGGCGCCGACTACCTGGTGATCGGCCGCTCCATCACCGGCTCCGCCGATCCGCTGGCCACGCTGCGCCAGATCAATCAAGACATTCAGCAATACCGGAATCAGAAGCCATGAAAGTCACTGTCATTGGTTCCGGCTATGTCGGCCTGGTCACCGGCACCTGCCTGGCGGAAACCGGCTACCAGGTGTGCTGCCTGGACGTGGACCCGCGCAAGATCGAAATTCTGCAAAACGGCGGCATCCCCATTTTCGAGCCTGGCCTGGAAGAGATGGTGAAACGCAACGTGGCCGCCGGCCGCCTGCATTTCACCACCGACGTGGCCGAGTCGGTCGCTTTCGGCGAGGTGCAGTTCATCGCCGTCGGCACGCCGCCGGATGAGGACGGCTCCGCCGACCTGCAATACGTGCTGGGCGCGGCGCGCAATATCGCCCGCCACATGGCGGATTACCGGGTGGTGGTGGACAAGTCCACGGTGCCGGTCGGCACCGCCGACAAGGTGCGCGCGGCGATAGCGGAAGAACTGGCCGCCCGCGGCGCGGCGCTGCCGTTCAGCGTGGTGTCGAATCCGGAATTCCTGAAGGAAGGCGCGGCGATCGACGACTTCATGCGGCCGGACCGGGTGGTGATAGGCGTGGACGACGAGCGCGCCGCCGAGATCATGCGCCGGCTGTACAAGCCGTTCCAGCGCAACCACGAGCGCGTGCTGCTGATGGACGTGCGCTCGGCCGAACTGACCAAGTACGCCGCCAACGCGATGTTGGCCACCCGCATTTCCTTCATGAACGAGTTGGCCAATCTGGCCGAGACCATGGGCGCCGACATCGAGCAGGTGCGGCTGGGCATGGGCTCGGATCCGCGCATCGGCTATCAGTTCCTGTATCCCGGCGTCGGCTACGGCGGCTCCTGCTTCCCCAAGGACGTCAAGGCGCTGGTGCAGACCGGCAAGGAGCACGGCCATACGTTGCGCGTGCTGACCGCGGTGGAAGAGGCCAACGATATCCAGAAGCTGCGGTTGGTGGACAAGGTGGTGGGCCGCTTCGGCAGCGATCTGGCCGGCCGCCGCTTCGCGTTGTGGGGCCTGGCGTTCAAGCCCAATACCGACGATATGCGCGAAGCGCCGAGCCGGGTGATTGTGGACGAACTGACTCGGCGGGGCGCCGAAGTGGTGGCTTTCGATCCGGTGGCCACCCACGAAGCCAGCCGCGTGATGGGCTGCAATGCGCGGCTGCGCTTCGCCGACGATATGATGGCGGCGCTGGAAGGCGCCGACGCCTTGCTGATCGTGACGGAGTGGAAAATGTTCCGGGCGCCGGATTTCGACGCGATCAAGGCCAGCCTGAAGCAGCCATTGATTTTCGACGGCCGCAATATGTACGACCCGTCATGGCTGCGCGAGCAGGGCTTCGATTACCTGGCCATTGGCCGATAAGGGGGCAGAGCTATGGGTTTGATGCAAGAGCTGGAGCTGGATGCCGTCAGGCTGGCGGAAAGCCTGGCGCGCGCGCGGGTGCTGGTGGTGGGCGATGTGATGCTGGACCGTTACTGGTTCGGCGATGTGTCGCGCATTTCTCCAGAGGCGCCGGTGCCGGTGGCCAAGATAGGCCGCAGCGAGGAGCGCGCCGGCGGCGCGGCCAACGTGGCGCGCAATATCGCCGGCCTGGGCGGGAAGGCGACCATTTTGTCGGTGGTCGGCGACGACGAGGCGGCCGGTGTGCTGGAGCGGCTGCTGCGCGATGACGGCATCGCCACCTCGTTCAAGCGCGACGCCAAGATCGCCACCACGGTCAAGCTGCGGGTGGTGGCCAGGCAGCAGCAACTGATCCGCCTGGACTTCGAAGATTCGCCCAGTCACGAGATACTGGCCGACAAACTGCAGGAATTCTCGGCTATCGTCGCCGATCACGACGTGGTGATTCTGTCCGACTACGGCAAGGGCGGCCTGACCCATGTGGCGCGGATGATCGAGCTGGCGCGCGCCGCCGGCAAGCCGGTGCTGATCGACCCCAAGGGCGACGATTACAGCAAGTACGCCGGCGCCACGCTGCTGACGCCGAATCGCAGCGAGTTCAGCCAGGTGGCGGGCTCCTGGCGCGACGAGGATGTATTGGTGCGCAAGGCGCAGAAACTGCGCGAGGAATTGAATCTGGACGCGCTGCTGGTGACGCGCAGCGAAGAGGGCATGACGCTGTTCCGCGCCGACGGCGCGCTGCATCAGCCTACTTTCGCCCGCGAGGTGTATGACGTGTCCGGCGCCGGCGACACGGTGATCGGCACGCTGGGCCTGGCGCTGGCCGCCGGGCAAAGCCTGCCGGTGGCGATGAGCCTGGCCAATGCCGCCGCCGGCGTGGTGGTCGGCAAGCTGGGCACCGCGGTCTGCTCGCAGCAGGAGCTGTTCGCGCTTTGATGGGAACGCCCCGGCAGCTGCCGGGTCCATTCGCTAATGGGGAGGCTGGGATGGCGACACTGACGCCGGCGCAAGTCGAGGCCGTGCTGGAATTCTGGTTTGGCGGGTCCGACGATGCCAGCCTGGCCGCGCCGCGCGAGGCGTGGTTCCGCCGCGACGAGGCTTTCGACGCGGCCATCCGCCAGCGGTTCGCGCCCTTGTGCCGGCAATTGGCCGATGGCGAGCTGGAGATGGCCGACGGCGATGCCCGCGCCGCGCTGGCCTGGCTGCTGGCGGCCGACCAGTTTCCGCGCAATCTGTTTCGCGGCGAGGCGCGGGCTTTCGCTTGCGACGCGGCGGCGCGCCAGGGCGCGCGGCGCGCGCTGGAGCAGGGGCTGGATGGCGGCTTGCCGGCGGTGGCGCGGATCTTTCTTTATCTTCCTTTCGAGCACAGCGAGTCGCTGGCCGATCAGGAACTGTCGCTGCGGCTGTTCGAGGCGCTGGACGCCGAGGCCGGCGGCAATTACCTGGATTACGCGCGGCGCCATCATCAGGTGATCGCGCGCTTCGGCCGCTTTCCGCACCGCAATGCCGCCTTGGGCCGCAGCAGCAGCGCCGCGGAGCTGGAATATCTCGCCGCGCCGGGCGCGGGGTTCTGAATCCATTCATTTTCGGGCCGGACGGCCCATTGCAGAACAAGGACAAACACATGACTATCGTCGTTACCGGCGCCGCCGGCTTCATCGGCTCCAACCTGGTCAAGGGACTGAACCAGCGCGGCATCACCGACATCATCGCCGTCGACAATCTTTCCAGCGGCGACAAATTCCATAATCTGGTCGATTGCGAAATCAGCCACTACCTCGACAAGCACGAATTCCTGCACCTGCTGCTGGATGGCGAATACGAGGGCGAGTTGACCGCCATCCTGCACCAGGGCGCCTGCTCGGACACGATGAATCACGACGGCAAGTACATGATGGACAACAACTATCAGTACACGCTGGCGCTGTTCGACTACTGTCAGCACGAGGAAATCCAGTTCCTGTTCGCCTCCAGCGCCGCCACTTACGGCAAGGGCACCGTGTTCAAGGAAGAGCGCCAGTACGAGGGCCCGCTCAATGTCTACGGCTATTCCAAATTCCTGTTCGACCAGGTGCTGCGCCAGCGCATGAAGGAAGGCCTGGCTTCGCAGGCGGTGGGTTTCCGCTACTTCAACGTCTATGGCCCGCAGGAGCAGCACAAGGGCCGGATGGCTTCTGTCGCCTTCCACCATTTCAACCAGTACCGCGAGCACGGCAAGGTCAAGCTGTTCGGCGGCTGGGACGGCTGGGGCGACGGCATGCAAAGCCGCGATTTCGTGTCGGTGGAGGATGTGGTCAAGGTCAACCTGTACTTCCTGGACAATCCGGGCAAGAGCGGCATCTACAATCTGGGCAGCGGCCGCTCTCAGCCGTTCAACGATGTGGCCGAAGCCGCCGTCAATGCCTGCCGCCGCCATGAAGGCAAGCCGGCGCTGACCTTGGCCGAGATGATCGCCCAAGGCATCGTCGAGTACATTCCGTTCCCGGACGCGCTGAAAGGCAAGTACCAGAGCTTCACCCAGGCCGACATCGGCAAGCTGCGCGAGGCGGGCTACACCGCGCCGATGCTGTCGGTCGGCGAAGGCGTGGACCGTTACGTGGATTGGCTGATCAGCCGCCAGGGCTGATCGCCGGGCCACCCATCGGGTGGGCGAAACCAAAGCCGCGCCGTCGCAAGACGCGCGGCTTTTTTCATGCCGCAGCGGATTGCCGGCTTAGCGCCCGGCGTCGTCCTGCGCCAGCCGCATCCGCGCGCGCGCGTCGCGCTCGGCCTGCTGGCGCTGGTTCTGCAGGGTGTCGGAGACGAAGTCCAGGTGGCGTTCGGCAGCCAGTTGGGCCTCGTCCGGCCGGCCGTCGCGTATCGCCTGCCAGATGGCCAGGTGCTGGCCGCGCAGCGCCTCCGCCACTTCGCCGACCGCGAACAGGTTGGCGATATTGTCCTTCACGTGGCGATGCAGCATCGCCAGCAGGCTGCCGGACAGGTGGGCGAACAGCGCGTTGTGCGAGGCCTCCGCCACCGCCTGGTGGAATTCCACGTCGGCTTGGGCCTGCTCGGCCAGATCGCCGCCTCGATAGGCTTGCTGCAGCCGGTCCACGCAGCGCTGCAGCCGCTCCAGGTCGGCCTGGGTGGCGCGGCTGGCGGCGCAGCGCGCCACCGTGCCTTCCAGCACGCGGCGAAACTCCAGCAGGTCGCCGCGCAGTTCCTCGTGCTGGCCCAGCAGTTTCTCCCAGGGGTCGGAGAAGGCGGTTTCCAGTCTGTCAGTCACCCAGGTGCCGCCGCCCTGGCGGCTGGACAGCAGCCCGCGCGACGCCAGTTGCTGGATCGCCTCGCGCAGCGACGGCCGCGACACGCCGAATTCCTCGGCCAGCTGCCGCTCCGGCGGCAGGCGGTCGCCGGGCTTGAGCACGCCGTCGAGTATGCGTTTTTCCAGCTGCTGGACGATGACGTCGGACAGCTTGGGCAGAGAGACTTTCGGATAGGCCATGGTTTGCTAAGATTGGTCTGACCAGATGGCCAAGGATAGCAGAGGCCCTGGCGCCCTGTCATCGCTCATCGCGGCGCTGGCCGGACGCGCCCTCATACCAGCCCTTGCTCGCCTTCACCGCCTTCACCACCAGCAGCATGGCGGGGACTTCCACCAGCACGCCGACCACGGTGGCGAGCGCCGCGCCGGAGTGGAAGCCAAACAGGCTGATGGCGGCGGCGACCGCCAGCTCGAAGAAATTGGATGCGCCTATCAGCGCCGACGGGCAGGCTACGCAGTGCTGCTCGCCGGCTTTCTTGTTCAGCCAGTAAGCCAGCGCCGAGTTGAAAAACACCTGGATCAGGATGGGTACTGCCAATAGCGCGATCACCAGCGGCTGGCGCAGGATGGCTTCGCCCTGGAAGGCGAACAACAGCACCAGCGTCGCCAGCAGCGCCGCCATCGACCATGGGCCTATGCTGGCCATGGCTGCGTCGAAGGCGGCCTGGCCCCTGGCCAGCAGCGCCTTGCGCCACAGCTGCGCCAGGATGACGGGGATCAGGATGTAAAGGACGACCGAAGCCAGCAGCGTGTCCCACGGCACGGCGATGGCGGAGATGCCCAGCAGCAGGCCGACAATGGGCGCGAAGGCGAACAGCATGATGGCGTCGTTCAGCGCCACCTGCGACAGCGTGAACAGCGGGTCGCCGCCGCTCAGCCGGCTCCAGACGAACACCATGGCAGTGCAGGGCGCGGCGGCCAGCAAGATCAGGCCGGCGACATAGCTGTCCAGCTGTTCGGCGGGCAGCCAGGGAGCGAATAGCTGGCGGATGAACAGCCAGCCCAGCAGCGCCATCGAGAACGGCTTGACCAGCCAGTTGATCAGCAGGGTGACGGCGATGCCGCGCGCGTGCTGCTTAAGCTGATGCAGCGCGCCGAAGTCCACCTTCATCAGCATCGGGATGATCATCACCCAGATCAGCGCGCCCACCGGCAGGTTGACGCGGGCGATCTCCAGCCGGCTTATGGCATGGAACAGGCCGGGCGCCCATTGGCCCGCGGCGATGCCGGCCGCGATGCAGAGCAGCACCCACACTGTCAGATAGCGTTCGAACCGGCCCATGGCGGCGCTTTGGGCGGCTGGCGTTGCAGCCGCGTGTTGACGGGTAGCCATGATGTCTCCTCAGATGCCCAAGGCTTCGCGGACGGCCGGCACCAGCCGTTCGCGGATGTCGTCGCGCACGCGGATGAAACTGTCCAAGGGCTCGCCGTGCGGGTCGTGGAAACCGACATGGATGCGTTTGACCGGCCGGGGAAACACCGGGCAGCTTTCCCTGGCGTTGTCGCAGACGCTGACCACCAGGTCGATCTCCTCGTGCATCACCGCTTCCACTGGCTTGGGATAAAGATCGCCGGTGGGCAGGCCGGCCAGGCGCAAAGCCTCGATGGCGCCGTCGGCGACCTTGGGCTGCGGCGCGGTGCCGGCGGACAGCGCGCGCGCCAGGCCCGCCAGCTCATGGTTGAGGATGGCTTCGCCCATCTGCGAACGGCAGGAATTGCCGGTGCACAGCACCAATACGGTTTTCAGCCGGCTCATGATTGGTCTTCTCCTTTCGCGCTCGCCGCGTTTCGCGGCGAACAGGCGGACGCGCTTGGCAGGCAGGGCTGGCCCTGGCAGCAATTGCGGGTGAGGAAGCCGAGCAGGGCGTCCATGGTGTCGAATTCGGCGAAATAGCGGATGAAGCGGCTTTCGCGCTCGCTCCGGACCAGCTGGACGCGGCTCAGATGCGACAGATGGAACGACAGCGTGGCGGCGGGCAGGCTCAGCTTGTCGGCAATGGCGCTGGCGATCATGCCCTGTTGGCCGGCTTCGACTAGCAGACGGTAGATCGATAGCCGGGACTCATGTCCCAGGGCGGCCAGGCGTTCGGCGGCGGTTAAAGTTTCCATATTTCCATTATTATGGAAATATTGATTCAATGCCAGGACATGATGCGCGAGCGACTCCGCTGCGCGCCTGAAAAAGGCGTTTCGACCTGCGAATCGCGCATGATCGCCAGCCGCCTTGGCGCCGCCGACTTCCTCCAGCTAAGCGTCTGAGGCAAGGCCTGTTGATGCGATGCAGGCCGCGCGGCCTGCCGGCGCAGCGTCAGCCGGGTGTCCGCGGCGCTTGGTTTCGCGAGGTCTGTCAGACCGTGTTTTGCGCCATCTTTCTTATTTGCGTGCCTTCCTCTTTTTCCAAAAAAACCACATGGCCAAGTCGGCGCGATTCCGCTTGCCTCATGGACGGCGGCGTGAGCGAGTGATGACAGAGGCGCTTCTGTACGTTTCGGGCGCGCTTGTCATATTGACGAACTCAAGCATTCACTCTAAAGTGAATTTATAAAAATAATTGGTCTTACCAATTTACAAAGGAAGCCATGAAGACGCCTGCCGACGTTTACCTGTTCGGCACCTGTCTGCTCGACCTATTCCTGCCGGAAGCTGGCCTAGACGCCATCGCCCTGCTGGAAGGCCTGGGCGTGCGGGTGCATTTCCCCCAGGCCCAGAGCTGCTGCGGCCAGCCGGCCTATACCAGCGGCCATTCCAAGGAGGCGCTGGCGGTGGCGCGCGCGCAGCTGGGCTGTTTTCCCGAGGACTGGCCGGTGGTGGTGCCGTCCGGCTCCTGCGGCGGCATGATCCAGCACCATTGGCCCAAGTTGTTCGTCGGCGAGGCGGACGAGATGGAGGCCTGCGCCATCGCCGCGCGGGTGGTGGAGTTTTCCGATTTCCTGCTCAACCATCTGGACTGGCAGCCGCAAGACTTGGGCCCGCCCACCAAGGTGGCGGTGCATACCTCCTGTTCGGCGCGGCGCGAGATGAACGTGCACAAGAGCAGCTGGGCGCTGGTCGATAGGCTGCAAAACGTCGAGCGCGTGGTGCAAGACCATGAAGCCGAATGTTGCGGTTTTGGCGGCACTTTCTCCATCAAGCATCCGGACATCGCCGGCGCGATGGTGGCGGACAAGGCCCAGTCCTTGCAGGACAGCGGCGCGGTGGAGTTCGTCACCGCCGACGGCGGCTGCCTGCTCAATATCAACGGCAAGCTGGGACAGTGCGGCAGCGGCTTCCAGGGCCGCCATCTGGCCAGCTTTCTGCTGGAGCGCACCGGGGGCAAGCGATGAGCGCCCGCGCCTCCATCTTGCAAAAGCTGCGCGCCGCGCCGCGGCAGGAGCGCGCGCGGCCGGATTTGGCCGGCCATTTCCAGCATTTCGCGGCCAAGGACGATGAAATCGCCCGCCTGCGCCATTGGGCGGCGATGATGCGTTCGGTGAAAACCGACATTCTGTGGACGCGCGAGGCGGAGTGGGACGCCGCCCTGGCCGACTGGCTGGCCGTGCATCCGCAAGACTCGCTGCTGCTGTCGGACACGCCGCATGGCCGCCGGCTGGCGCGCAGGCTGGAGGGCGTGGACGAAGCGCCGCACATCGTCTGGTTCGACCGCGAAGTCGATGGCTGGAAGGCGGAGCTGTTCGACATCGCTGCCGGCTTCACTGTCGCGCGCTGCGGCATAGCCGCCACCGGCACCCTGGCGCTGTGGCCGGACGAGGCCGAGCCGCGCACCATGAGCTTGGTGCCGCCCTTGCACATCGCCTTGTTCGACGCCGCCACGCTGTACCCGGACTTTTATTCGGCGCTGCAGGGCGAAAACTGGTCCGCCGGCATGCCCACCAACGCTTTGCTGATTTCCGGGCCGTCGAAAACCGCCGACATCCAGCAAACCTTGGCCTACGGCGCCCATGGCCCGCGCGACCTGCTGGTGTTGGCGCTGCTGCCGCCGCATATCGCCATCCATGACGTGGAAGGAGACGGGCGATGAGCGAGAGCAAGATCACCGTTTACCCGTCGCGCGCCTTCAAGGACAACGCCAGACTGGCGCTGACGGATGGCAAGCTGCGGCAAAGCCTGCGCGGATCGATGGACTTTTTGATGGCCAAGCGGTTGGCGGAGTTTCCGGACGAGGCGGAGCTGTCCGCACTGCGCACCCTGGGCGAGGGCATACGCCAGCGCTGCCTGTCCCGGCTGCCGGATTTGCTGGAGCAGCTGGAGGACAAGCTCGCGGCAAATGGCGTGAAGGTGCACTGGGCGGAAACGGCCGAGGAGGCGAACCGCATCATCCACCGCATTGTCGCCGCCCGGAACGGCAAGCTGATGGTCAAGGGCAAATCGATGGTCAGCGAGGAGGTGGAGCTCAATCATTACCTGGCGGACCAAGGCGTAGAGGCGGTGGAGAGCGATATGGGCGAGTACATCGTCCAGCTGGCGGGCGAGAAACCCACCCACATCATCATGCCGGCCATCCACAAGACCAAGCAGGACATCGCCAAACTGTTCCATGAACAGTTGCCGGACACGCCGTATACCGAGGATGTGGACGCGCTGATCCAGATCGGCCGCCGCGTGCTGCGCCGCAAGTTTCTGGACGCCGACGTCGGCCTGTCCGGCGTCAACTTCGCCGTGGCCGAAACCGGCACGCTGTGCCTGGTGGAAAACGAGGGCAACGGCCGAATGTGCACCACCGTGCCGGACGTGCACGTCGCCATTACCGGCATAGAAAAGGTGGTGGAAAAGCTGGAAGACGTGGTGCCGCTGTACAGCCTGTTGACCCGTTCCGCCATCGGTCAGCCCATCACCACCTACTTCAACATGATCAGCGGCCCAAGGAAGCCGGGCGAGAAGGACGGCCCGCGCGAGGTGCACCTGGTGCTGCTGGACAACGGTCGCAGCCAGGCCTATGCCGACGAGCAGCTGCGCAAGACGCTGCAATGCATACGCTGCGGCGCCTGCATGAACCATTGTCCGGTCTACACCCGCATCGGCGGCCACGCCTACGGCACTACCTATCCGGGGCCGATAGGCGAGATCATCTCGCCGCACCTGATGGGGCTGGAAAATACGAGCGATCTGCCGACCGCGTCCAGCTTGTGCGGCGCCTGCGGCGAGGTGTGCCCAGTGCGCATCCCCATTCCGGAAATGCTGATGCGGCTGCGCGAGGAAAGCCAGCGGCCGGCCGGCGAGCGGGTGGCGCATCCGCTGCGCGGCCAGGGCGCGGCGGCCAGCGGCGCGGAACGGATGGCCTGGGCCGGATGGCGGCTGGTCAACGCCTCGCCCAATCTGTACCGGATGTTCGGCTGGGCGGCGACACGGCTGCGCAAGCACGCGCCCAAGAACCAGCCGGGCTGGACGCAGAACCACCTGCCGCTGACGCCTGCGCCCAAGACGCTGCATGAGCTGGTGCGCGAGCGCGAGGCGAAGCAAGGAGGCAAAGCATGACCCCAGCCCATGCCGCTTTTTTGGCGGACTTGCGCCGCGTCATGCCGGACAAGCGCATCTATACCGATCCGCTATCCACGCTGGCCTACGGTACCGACGCCAGCTTCTACCGCCTGCGGCCGCAAATCGTCGCCCGGGTGGAGAGCGAGGGCGAGGTGGCCGAGCTGCTGCGGCTGGCGCGCCTGCATGGCGTCGCCGTCACCTTCCGCGCCGCCGGCACCAGCCTGTCCGGCCAGGCGGTCAGCGATTCGGTGCTGGCGGTGCTGGGCGATGGCTTCAACCGCGGGCAAGTGTTGGACGGCGGCGCGCGCATCCGGCTGATGCCGGGCATGATAGGCGCGCACGCCAACGCGCTGCTGGCGCCGTTCGGCCGCAAGATCGGCCCCGATCCGGCGTCGATCAACACCGCCAAGATAGGCGGCATCGCCGCCAACAACTCCAGTGGCATGTGCTGCGGCACCCGCGACAACAGCTACCACACCATGCAGGCGATCCGGCTGCTGCTGCTCGACGGTGCCGCGCTGGATACCGCCGACCCGGCCAGCGTGGCGGCCTTCCGCGAATCGCAAGCCGATCTGCTCGATGGCCTGGCGCAGCTGTCGCGCCAACTGGCCGGCGATCCGCAACTGGCCGAGCGGGTGCGCCGCAAGTATCGGCTGAAGAACACCACTGGCTACGGCATCAACGCCTTGCTGGATTTCGCCGACCCGTTGGACATGCTGGCGCACTTGATGATCGGCTCCGAAGGGACTTTGGGCTTCATCTCAGAGATTACTTTCCACACCGTGGCCGAGCATCCGCACAAGGCGTCGGCGCTGGTGTTGTTCGATGATCTGGATCGCTGCTGCCGCGCGGTGTCGGCGCTGAGCGCGGCGCGCGACGCTAGCGGCGTGTCGGCGGTGGAGCTGATAGACAGCCGCAGCATCCGCGCGGTGCAGGGCAAGCCGGGACTGCCGGATTTCCTGTATCAGCCGGTGGGGCTGGACAGCGCTTGTCTACTGATCGAGCTGCGGACGGAGAGCGAAGCCAGGTTGGACGAATGTTCGGTCCAGATAGAGATGCTGCTGGCCGGTTTCCAGCCCAAAGTCTCCAGCGGCTTCAGCCGCGACGCACGCGAGTGCGAGACCTACTGGGCTTTGCGCAAGGGGTTGTTCCCCGCGGTGGGCGCGGCCCGGCCGTTGGGGACCACGGTGGTGATAGAGGACGTGGCCTTTCCCATCCATCAACTGGCCGATGGCGTGGCCAGGCTGACCGCGCTGTTCGACAAGCACGGCTACGACGAGGCGCTGCTGTTCGGCCACGCGCTGGACGGCAATCTGCATTTCGTGTTCGCGCCCGGCTTCGAAAGCCCGGCTGAAGTCAGCCGCTACGATGCTTTCATGCAGGACGTCAGCGACTTGGTGGCCGGCGAATACGACGGATCGCTGAAGGCCGAGCACGGCACCGGCCGCAATGTGGCGCCCTTTGTGCGCCAGGAGTGGGGCGATGCCGCCTGGCGCATCATGCGCCGCATCAAGGCGCTGTTCGATCCGGAAGGTCTGCTCAATCCCGGCGTGATCATCACCGACAACGACAGGCTGCATCTGGAGAACCTGAAGCCGATGCCGGCGGCGGACGATCTGGTCGACCGCTGCACCGAATGCGGCTTTTGCGAGCCGGCCTGCCCCTCGCATGGCCTGACGCTGAGCCCGCGCCAGCGCATCGTCGCCTGGCGGCGCATCCGCCAGCTGGAGCGCGACGGCGAGGGGGCGAGGGAGCTGGCGGCGCTGAAGTCCGGCTATCGCTACCGCGCCATCGACACCTGCGCTGCCACCGGCATGTGCGCCACGCGCTGCCCGGTGGGCATCAACACCGGCCTGCTGATGAAGCAGCTGCAGGGCCCCAGCCGGCGTCCGGTTCTGGCCGGCTTCGCCGCGCGGCATATGGGCTGGATGACGGCGGCGGCGCGGACCGGCTTGCGGCTGGCGCATTTCGCCGGCGCGCGGCGCTTGAACGCGCTGACGCGCCGCCGGCCGGGCGAGCGCAAGATCATTCCGCTGATCCCGGCGGCCTTGCCGCGCGCCGCCGCGCTGCTGCCGAAGCCGGGAGGCGAGGGCGAGCCGGTGGCGCTGTTCGTCAGCTGCGTCAACCGGACCTTGGCCGAAGGCGAGGGCGGCGAGTCCGTCGCGGCGCATACGATCAATCTGCTGCGCCGCGCCGGTTTCGCGCCGGTCTATCCGCCCGGCCATGACGGACTGTGCTGCGGCCAGCCGTTCGCCTCGGCCAATGCCGCGGACGCATTGGCCATCAGTCAGGCATCGTTGAATGACGCCTTGCTGCAGGCGAGCGGGCAGGGCCGCCATCCGGTTTATCTCGACAACAGTCCGTGCGCGGCGCGGGTCAAACAGGCGCAGGCCGAGGGCTTGCTGGACCCGCGCTTGCAGCTGTTCGACGCCGCCGGTTTTCTGGCGGAAAAAGTTCTGCCGCGGCTGAGCATCGTCCGGCGCCTGCCGCAACTGGCGCTGCATATTCCCTGCAGCGCGACGGCGATGGGCGCGGCTGGAAGCTTGAAACAACTGGCCGCCAGCTGCTGCGATGAGCTGACCGTGCCGGATATCGCCTGCTGCGGCTTCGCCGGCGACAAGGGCTTCACCGCGCCGGAGCTGAACGCCCACAGCCTGAGGAGACTGAAGCCGGCTTTGCCGGACGCCTGCCGCCACGGCGTGTCGATGAGCCGCACCTGCCAGATCGGTCTGACTGAGCATGGCGGGATTCCCTATGCCAGCATCGAGGCGTTGCTGGATTTCTGCTCCACCCCCATCAACGGCCCGTCATGAAGGCCGCCTTTTCAACGCTGAAGTCAACCTAAGAAACGCCAGCCAGCCCCGCCATGCCGCAACGGTTCCGTTGACCGGCAGGGGAGCGGCTGCGCCGGCGAAACCCGAATGAGGAGAAGCTGAACATGCATGAAATCTGGACCCAGCAGTATTTCCCGGCCGGCGGCCCCGCGCTGTCGGCATTGATGGCCGCGCTGCCCATCGTCTTTTTCTTCGTCGCGCTGGCGGTGCTGCGGCTGAAGGGGCACGTCGCCGGCACCTTGACGGTGCTGATCGCGCTGGCGGTGGCCATATTGTTTTACGGTATGCCCGCCAAGATGGCGCTGGCGGCGGCGGCCTTCGGCTTCGGCTATGGCTTGTGGCCCATCGCCTGGATCATCATCGCCGCGGTGTTCCTGTACAAGATCACCGTCAAGACCGGGCAGTTCGACATCATCCGCGCTTCGGTGTTGTCGGTGACCGAGGACCAGCGGCTGCAGATGCTGCTGGTGGGCTTCTCCTTCGGCGCCTTTCTGGAAGGCGCGGCCGGTTTCGGCGCGCCGGTGGCCATCACCGCCGCGCTGCTGGTGGGGTTGGGCTTCAATCCGCTGTACGCGGCCGGGCTGTGCTTGATCGCCAACACCGCGCCGGTGGCGTTCGGCGCGATGGGGATACCGATCATCGTCGCCGGGCAGGTGACCGGGCTGGATCCGTTCCTGATCGGCGCCAAGGCCGGCCATCAGCTGCCCATCTTGTCGGTGATCGTGCCGTTCTGGCTGGTGATGATGATGGATGGCCTCAAGGGCGTGCGCCAGACCTGGCCCGCCATCCTGGTGGCCGGCGTCTCGTTCGCCGTCACCCAGTTTTTCACGTCCAACTATATCGGGCCGGAGCTGCCGGACATCACTTCGGCCCTGGTCAGCCTGGTGTGCCTGACGCTGTTCCTGAAGGTATGGCAGCCAAGTGAAATCTTCACGTTCGACGGCCGCCGCGCGCCGTCCGCGCGCCAGGCCAGCGGCTTCAGCCTGGGCCAGGTCATCCGCGCCTGGAGCCCGTTTCTGATCCTGACCGCGTTGGTGACGGTGTGGAGCGTCAAACCGTTCAAGGCCATGTTCGCCAAGGGCGGCGCGCTGGAAGGCTGGATCTGGAAGCTGCATGTGCCGGGGCTGGACAAGCTAGTGTTGAAGACGGCGCCCATCGTCGCGCATGACACGCCTTACGAGGCGCTGTATAAGTTCGACATCGTCTCCGCTGTCGGCAGCGCCATCTTCCTGGCCGCGCTGCTGTCCATGGCCTTGTTGAAATTCCGTCCGGCCGAAGGCGCGCGCGCCTTCGCCGAGACCCTGGCCGAGCTGCGCCGGCCGATATTGTCGATAGGCATGGTGCTGGCCTTCGCCTTCGTCGCCAACTATTCGGGCATGTCCAGCACGCTGGCGCTGTGTCTGGCCGGCACCGGCCAGGCTTTTCCGTTCTTCTCGCCGTTTTTGGGTTGGCTGGGCGTGTTCCTGACCGGCTCCGACACCTCGTCTAACGCGCTGTTCTCGGCCCTGCAGGCGGCCACCGCGCACCAGCTGGGCGTGTCGGATGTGCTCCTGGTGGCGGCCAACACCACCGGCGGCGTCACCGGCAAGATGATTTCGCCGCAGTCCATCGCGGTCGCTTGCGCGGCGGTGGGGCTGATAGGCAAGGAGGCGGATCTGTTCCGCTTCACGCTGAAGCACAGCCTGATCTTCTGCAGCTTCGTCGGCGCCATGACCTGGCTGATGGCGCATATGGGGTAGGGCGGATGCCCCGCTGGCGGGGCGATCCGCCGAGTGGCGCATTGTCGCGCCCTTCGCGGGCATGGCCTAGCGGCCAGCCCGCGTTACGGCGCTTACATCTCGCCTAGCCCTTTCCCGGAAGGGAGAGGGCGAGAGAGGAAAATGTATTCAGCCATCCCGCGCCTGCCCCCGCCCTTACCGCCGGTTATTAGATTAGAAATAACGATTTCGCATCTGCTGATAGCCAATCGATATAATGGGGCCAGTTCAGGGAGATTCTTTGTGTACAAGCATCTGGAAGATTTCGTCGGCGGCACGCCGCTGGTCCGTCTCAAGCGCCTGCCGGGCGACAACGGCAATGTGATTCTGCTGAAGCTGGAAGGCAACAATCCGGCCGGGTCGGTGAAAGACCGGCCGGCGCTGTCGATGATCCGCCGCGCCGAGCGGCGCGGCGACATCCGGCCCGGCGACACTTTGATCGAGCCCACCAGCGGCAACACCGGCATCGCGCTGGCGATGGCGGCGGCGATGATGGGCTACCGCATGGTGCTGATCATGCCGGAGAACTCCAGCGCCGAGCGGGTGCAGGCGATGCGCGCCTACGGCGCGGAAGTGATCCTGACGCCGGCCGCGGGTTCGATGCCGGCGGCGATAGACTTGGCGCGCAGCATGGAGGCGGCAGGCGAGGGCCGCATCCTCGACCAGTTCTCCAACCCGGACAATCCGCTGGCGCATTATGAAACCACCGGCCCGGAAATCTGGGAGCAGACCGGCGGCAAGATCACCCACTTCGTTTCCAGCATGGGCACCACCGGCACCATCATGGGCACCGGCCGTTTCCTGAAGGAAAGAAATCCTGCCATCCGCATCATCGGCGTCCACCCGGAGCCGGGCAGCCAGATCGCCGGCATCCGCAAATGGGAAGACCCGTATGTGCCCAAGATCTGCGATTTCGAGCGCATAGACGAGATTCAGCATGTCAACCAGCAGGACGCGGAAGACACCGCCCGCCTGCTGGCGCGGCGCGAGGGCATTCTGGCCGGGCCGTCGTCCGGCGGCGCGCTGGCGGTGGCGCTGCGGCTGGACGCGCAGTTGACCGGCGCGGTGATCGTGTCGGTGGTATGCGATCGCGGCGACCGTTACCTGTCCACCGGTTTGTTTGGCTGAGCCGGTTTATCGCGCGCCGGGCGGGCTCGCTGCGCCGCGGCCTCGCGCTCTATACTGGCAAAAAGTGGGCGGGGGCGGATGCGATGAGCGTTGCGAAAACGGGCGCCAGGCTGTGGGCCGGCCTGCTGCTGGCCTGCGCCGGCGCGCAGGCTCAGGCGGCGCCGCGCGATCTGTATTTCGTCACCCAGCTGTTTCCCCCCTTCATTACCGATAGCGCCGATGGCAAGCTGGATGGCGCTTTGATCGCCATTCTGCGCGAGGCCTGCCGGCGGGCGGACTGGAACTGCAAGGTGCAGGCGATGGTGTGGAAGCGCGCTTTGCTCACCGTCGGCCAGGGCGGCGCCGACGGCCTGGTGCTGGCGCAGGACGCGCCGGAGCGGCGGGCGGTGATGGAGTTGTCCAAGCCGGTGCTGGCCAGCAGCTACGGCCTCTACGTGCAGTCCGGCAGCGCGCTGCGCTACCGCCAGCCCGGCGATCTGGCCGGCAAGACCATGGCGGTGTATGGCCCGTCATTGTCGCAGGCCAGTAGCGAGCGGCTGGTCCAGGGCGTGTCCGGCGTCAGCCTGGCGGTGGAGCTGGACCCGGAAACGGTGCTGCGCAAGTTGGCGGCGGGCCGCTACGGCGCGGACGCGGTGGCGTTCTCCAATGACGACGTAGCCCGCTACTGGATCAAGCGCGACGGCTTGGGGAATGTGCGCAAGCTGGCCGAGGTGAAGCCGCTGGCCTATCTTTACGGCTTCACCCGCAGCCGGTTGAAGCCCGGCATGCTGGAAACCTTCAACCGCGTGCTGGACGACATGTGCCGCGACGGCAGCCTGGCGCGGCTGGCCGCGCCGTCCGGCATCCGGCTGGCGACTTGCCGCTGAATGCGGCAAGGGGCGGTCAAAGCGGTTATCATGCAGACATTCCCTTGCCGCCCGGCGGCGGCGCCAAACGCAGCGCAGAACAAGCATAACCATGTCGCAACACACATTCTCTCCGGACGAGAACGTCCACTGCAGCCCCAAGGACTGGTATCGGATGGCCAGCGAAAAGCCGGGCTTCATCCACGACGAGGCCCAGGCGGCGGCGATAGAGCGGCTGGACAGCCTGTGGCACCAGCTGGTGGATTTCAAATCCAAACGCAACCGTTTCCTCGGCCGCAGCCTGCGCAGCCCGCAAGTGCCGCGCGGCCTGTATTTCTGGGGCGGGGTGGGGCGCGGCAAGAGCTTCCTGATGGACGCCTTCTACGCCTGCGTGCCGTATCGCCGCAAGCGCCGCATCCATTTCCACAACTTCATGGCCGAAACCCATCGCGAGCTGCGCAAGCTGGCCGGCAGCCCGGACCCGTTGCTGGCTTACGCCGACCAGATCGCCAGGGCCACCCGGCTGCTGTGCTTCGATGAATTCCACGTGTCCGACATCGCCGACGCGATGATGCTGGGGAGGCTGCTGTCGGCGTTGCTGGAGCGCGGCGTGGTGGTGGTGACCACCTCCAATTACGAGCCGGACGGCCTGTACCCGAACGGCTTGCAACGGCAGAACTTCCTGCCGACGATAGAGTTGATCAAGCGCGAGCTGGACGTGCTCAACGTGGATGGCGGCAACGATTACCGGCTGCGCGAGCTGACGCGCGAGCCGCTGTTCATGGTGCCGGCCGACGCCGACAGCGAGCGCCGGATGGCGCAGCTGTTCAAGCGCGTCGCCACCGGCGCCGAGCTGCCGCAAAAATCCATCCAGGTGCTGGGCCGCGAGATCGCGGTGAAGCGGATGTCGCCCGGCGTGATCTGGTTCGACTTCGCCGCGCTGTGCGATGGCCCGCGCGCGCAGACCGACTACCTGGAAATCGCCAGCGAATACCACACGGTGTTCTTGTCCGGCATTCCCAGGCTCACGGCCAAGCAGGCCTCGGTGGCGCGCCGCTTCACCTGGCTGGTGGACGTGTTCTACGACAATCGCGTCAAGTTGATCGCCTCGGCCGCCGCCGCGCCGGAGGAGATCTACACCGACGGCGTGCAGGCCGGGGAATTCTTCCGCACCGCCAGCCGCCTGACCGAGATGCAGTCGAAGAGCTATCTGGAGCTGCCGCACCAGTCGATGGCGCAAAGCCACGACCAGCCGCCGCCGGGCGTGGCGCTGTAAGCGCTTAGTTGCGCGCCGGCTGCACATCCAACTCCAGGATGTGGTCGGCGGCCATGATGTCGCGCGCCAGGTCCACCACGTTGATGAAGGTGCGGCGGTTCTGCGCCGAAATCATGAAATTCCACTCGGTACAGTCGGGGCCGGCCTTGATGCTGATGCTTTCGTCGTGCAGTTGCAGGCCGAAAGGCGTCAGCCGGTCGGACAGCGCCTCCACCGTCCAGTTGTGCTCGGGGTGCAGCCGCACGGTGACGAACAGGCTGACCCGGCGCGGCAGCACGTTTTCTATGCGGTTGACCACGGTGACGAAGATCATGCACATCAGCGTCAGCGCGATGGCCGCGGCGTAGAAGCCGACGCCGATCAGGATGCCTATCACCGACGACATCCACACCGAGGCGGCGGAGGTCAGGCCGCTGATGCTCAGGCCTTCCTTCATGATCATGCCGGCGCCGAGAAAACCGATGCCGGTCAGCACGCCTTGCGCCACCCGGGTCATGTCCGGCGGCGCGGCGGCCGGCGCGGCGCCGCCGTACCAGTAGCCGGCGTAGCCGATGATGGTGATGGCCGCGGCGGACGCCATGCAGACCAGGCCGTAGGTGCGCATGCCGGCGGCGCGGCCGTTGTACCAGCGCTCATAGCCCAGCAGGCTGCCCAGGCAAAGCCCGCCCAGCAGATTGCCCACCACCAGCAGATTGACCTGCCACTTCACCGCGCTCCAGTAAAGATCGAACAGTTGTTGCCAGTCCATTTTCAAGCTATCTCCGTGTATGCTATTGGAATTTTTCGCGCTAGGGAGCGATGTGCGGACATCATCCCATATCGGCGGCGGCCAACCCAGCGCCATGGCGCGATCCTGGAGCCGGAGAGGCGGAGATGGATTGTTTTTTGCAGATATTTTCAAGTGGAAATATGTAGTCGATTCACTACATTCTTGCCGGTTGCCCCTTTCAATTCGGGCGAAAACTCTGTTATAACTGGGTGCTGATTACGTTTTAGCTAAATATTTTCCGTTTTCGCACTGCAATGTAGCGAAGATACAAGGAGGGTGCATGACTCGGGTGCTGGTGGTCGGCAGTATCAATATGGATCTGGTGGTGACAGCCAAGCGCATGCCGCAGCTGGGTGAAACCCTGCTGGGCGACGGCTTCGCCACCTACCCGGGCGGCAAGGGCGCCAACCAGGCGGTGGCCGCCGCGCGGCTGGGCGCCAGCGTGGCGCTGCTGGGCTGCGTCGGCGACGACGCCTTCGGCCGCGAGCTGCTTGCCCACCTGGCAAGCGAGGGCGTGGATTGCCGCCGCGTGCGAAGCGTGGCTGGCTCCACCGGCATCGCCGCCATCACTGTCAGCGGCGGCGACAACGCCATCCTGGTGGCGCCCGGCGCCAATCACCAGTTGACGCCCGCGGATCTGGACGCCGCCGAACAGGCCTTCATCGACGCCGATGTGGTGTTGACCCAGCTGGAGATTCCGCTGGCGACGGTGCGCCGCGCCGCAGAACTGGCCGCCCGCCACAAGAAGCCGCTGCTGTTGAACCCTGCGCCGGCGGTGCCGCTGCCGGAAGAGCTGCTGCAGCGGGTGGCCTTGCTGACCCCGAACGAGCACGAATTCCTGACCATGCTGGCCCAGCCTGACGCCGACTGGCGCGCGCTGCTGGCCGAGCGGCCCGGCAAGCTGGTGATGACCCATGGCGAGCATGGCGCCTATTTCGCGCTGGCCCGCGGCCAGTTGCGCCATCAGCCGGGCTTTGAGGTCAAGGCGGTGGACAGCACCGGCGCCGGCGATACCTTCAACGGCGCGCTGGCGGCGTTTTTGCCGCTGGGGCTGGAAGAGGCGGTGCGCCGCGCCGCCGCCGCGGGCGCCTTGTCGGTCACTCGTCCGGGCGCGCAGGGCGGCATGCCGACGCTGGCCGAGCTGGACGCTTTTCTGGAGGCGCGGGCATGAAGAAGCATGGCCATTTGAACCGCGACATCGCCCGCATCCTGGCCGGCATGGGCCATACCGACAGCCTGGTGATCGCCGACTGCGGCCTGCCGATTCCGCCCGGCGTGGAGTGCGTCGATCTGGCGTTGCGGCTGGGAGAGCCGGGTTTTGCCGCGGTGCTGGACAGCGTTCTGGCCGACTTCCAGTGCGAGCGGGCGGTATTTGCCATAGAATGCCGTCGGCATAACCAGGCGGTGCAAGACAAGGCCGAGGAAATGGCGCAGTCCGGCGTGGCGCTGGATTTCGTCAGCCACGAGGAATTCAAGCAGCGCTGCCAGGCGGCGCGGGCGGTGATACGCACTGGCGAATGCGCGCCGTACGCCAACGTGATCCTGCACTCCGGCGTGATTTTCTGAGGAGCAGGACCATGCAAGTGACCATGCGCGGCATCCGCAAGGCCTTCGGGCCGGTGACGGTGCTGGAAAATGTGGAATTCACGCTGCGCGGCGGCGAGATCCACGCGTTGATGGGCGAAAACGGCGCCGGCAAGTCGACGCTGATGAAGATACTCAGCGGCGTGCACCGCGCCGATGCCGGCGAGATTCTGCTGGACGGCCGCCAGGCCGAGCTGCGCGACACCGCGGCGGCGGAAGCGGCCGGCATCGCCATCATTCACCAGGAATTGAACCTGATCCCGCAACTGTCGGTGATGGAAAACCTGTTTCTCGGCCGCGAGCCGTCGCGCTTCGGCCTGATCGACTACGGCCGCATGCGGCGCGAGGCGAGGGCGCAGCTGTCGGCGCTGGGCGCCGAGGGCATCGACCCCGAGCAAGAGGCCGGCAGCCTGTCCATCGGCCAGCAGCAGATGGTGGAAATCGCCAAGGCGCTGGCGCTGAACGCCCGCGTGCTGATCATGGACGAGCCGACGGCGGCGCTGACCGAGCGCGAGATCGACGCGCTGTTCGCGCTGATGGCGCAACTGAAGGCGAACGGCGTGGCCATAGTCTACGTCTCGCACCGGATGGAGGAGATCTTCCGCATTTGCGACCGCATCAGCGTGCTGCGCGACGGCCGCTTCGTCGGTGAGCGCGAGATCGCCGGCACCGATTTCGACGAGGTGGTGCGGATGATGGTGGGCCGCGAGATCGGCGACCGCTATCCCAAGCGTGAAGCCGTTCCGGGCGCGGTGCGGCTGAAGGTGGAAAACCTGGCCGACGAGAACATGATCGCCGGTATCCGTTTCGAGGTGCGCGCCGGCGAGGTGCTGGGCATCGCCGGGCTGATGGGCTCGGGCCGCAGCGACATCCTGAAGACGCTGTTCGGCGCCAAGCGCCGCACCGCCGGCCGCGTCGAGCTGGATGGCGAGGAATTGAAAGTGGCCGCGCCGGGCGACGCCATCGCCGCCGGCCTCGGCTTCGTGCCGGAAGACCGCAAGAGCAAGGGCCTGGTGCTGGGCATGTCGCTGCGCGAAAACGCCACGCTGGTGCATTTGGACCAGTACGCGCGCCTGGGCGTGGTGCAGGCTGCCGACGAGAAGCGGGCGGTGGACGGCTTGATCGCGCAGCTGCACATCCGCGCCCGCGACGCCGAGCTGGACGTCAAGTCCTTGTCCGGCGGCAACCAGCAGAAGGTGGTGTTCGCCAAATGGCTGGCCAATCCGCCCAAGGTGCTGCTGCTGGACGAGCCGACGCGCGGCGTCGATGTCGGCGGCAAGGCCGAGATCTACCACATCGTCAACCAGCTGGCCGCCGCCGGCGCCGCCATCGTGATGGTGTCGTCCGAATTGCCGGAAGTGCTGGCGCTGAGCAACCGCATCCTGGTGCTGCACGAAGGCCGGCAGGCCGGCATCTTCGACGCCGCCGGCTGCACGCAGGAAATCTTGATGGCGGCCGCGACCGGCGGCGCCGTTCCCACCGAAATCAGGAAACAAGCATGACCCCGCAACAAAAAGCCAATCTGCAACGCCTGGGCCCCTTCATCGCGCTGGTGCTGGTGGCCATCGGCCTGTCCGTGATGAGCCCGGACTTTCTCACCGTCAACAACCTGCTGAACGTGATGCGCCAGGTGTCGATCAACGCGCTGATCGCCTTCGGCATGACGCTGGTGATCCTGCTGGGCGGCATCGATCTGTCGGTGGGCTCCATCCTGGCGCTGTCGTCGGTGTTGACGGCCAGCTTGCTGCAAGCCGGCGTCGACCCTATGCTGGCGACCTTGCTGGGCATCCTGGCCGGCGCGGCGATGGGCCTGTTCAACGGCCTGGTGATCAGCAAGGGCAAGGTGGCGCCGTTCATCGCCACGCTGGCGACGATGACCATTCTGCGCGGCCTGGCGCTGGTGTTTTCCAACGGCAGCCCGATCACCGGCTTCGACAGCGAACTGTTCTCGATGCTGGGCGGCGGCTACATCGCCGGCCTGGTGCCGGTGCCGGTGGCGTGGATGCTGATCCTGTTCGCCGGCTTCTGGTTCCTGCTGAAGAAAACCGTGTTCGGCCGCCACCTGTACGCCACCGGCGGCAACGAGGAGGCGGCGCGGCTGTCCGGCGTCAAGGTCGACAGGGTCAAGTTGTGGGTGTACACCGCTTCCGGCGCGATGTCGGCGATGGCCGGCGTGGTGCTGACCTCGCGCCTCAATTCGGCGCAGCCCACCGCCGGCGCCGGCTACGAACTGGACGCCATCGCCGCGGTGGTGCTGGGCGGCACCAGCCTGACCGGCGGCCGCGGCTGGATCTTCGGCACCCTGATCGGCGCGCTACTGATCGGCGTGCTCAACAACGGCCTGAATCTGCTGGGGGTGTCGTCGTTCTACCAGCAGGTGATCAAGGGCGCGGTGATCCTGCTGGCGGTGCTGCTGGACCGCAGCGGCAAGAAATGAATCCGGCGGCGGCAGCCGCCATCCGCAGTGCAATCTGTCTATATTCTCAAGGAGTTTTGGCATGAAACGCATTCTCACCCCGTTGATGGCCGGCATGCTGGCGTTCGGCATCGCCGCCTGCTCCAAGCAGGGGCCCGGCGCAAGCGGCGGCGAAGCCAGCGCGCCGGCGGCCGCCGGCAAGGCCACCGTCGGCCTGGCGGTGTCCACGCTCAACAATCCCTTCTTCGTGGCGCTGCGCGACGGCGCGGCCGCCGAAGCCGGCAAGGAAGGCATCAACCTGATCACCGTGGACGCCCAGGACGATCCGGCCAAGCAGCAGGCCAGCGTGGAAGACCTGATCCAGAAAAAAGTGGGCGTGATCCTGATCAACCCCACCGATTCCGCCGCGGTGGCCAATGTGGTGAAGGAGGCGACCGCCAAGGGCATCAAGGTGGTGTCGCTGGACCGCAGCGTCAACGGCGCGGAAGTCAGCTCCCACATCGCCTCCGACAACATCGCCGGCGGCATGATGGCCGGCCAGTACCTGCTGGGCAAGCTGGGCGGCAAGGGCCGCATCGTCGAACTGGAAGGCATCGCCGGCTCTTCCGCCGCCCGCGAGCGCGGCGAAGGCTTCCACCACGTGGTGGACAAGAAGGCGGGCGTGGAGCTGCTGGCCAAGCAGCCGGCCGATTTCGACCGCGCCAAGGGCTTGTCGGTGATGGAGAACATCATCCAGGGCAACAAGGACATCCAGGGCGTGTTTGCGCACAATGACGAAATGGCGCTGGGCGCGCTGAAGGCGATCCAGGCGGCCGGCCTGAAGAACGTGGTGGTGGTCGGCTTCGACGCCACCCCGGACGCGGTGGCTTCGGTCAAGGCCGGCACGCTGTCGGCCACGGTGCAGCAGCAGCCGGCGCTGATCGGCCAGTACGGCGTGCAGACCGCCAAGCGGCTGCTGGACGGCCAGAAGGTGGACAAGTTCATCCCGGTGCCGCTCAATCTGGTCAAGCAATAAGCTTCGGACGGGCGCGGGCCGGCGGCAAGCCGGCCCCGTTTTTCCCTATCGCGTTTATCATGTCCCCCCTCGCGTTTCGCGGCAGGTTTCCATGAGCAGCTTCAAACGCCTCACCATAGACGATATCGCCGCGCTGGCCGGCGTATCGCGCACTACCGCCAGCATGGTGCTCAACGGCCATGCCGGCCGCTACCGCATCTCCCAAGCCACGGTGGACCGGGTGGAAGCGGTGGCGCGCGAGCACCACTTCAATCCCTCGCAACAGGCGCGCAGCCTGCGCAGCCGGCGCAGCAGCAGCATAGGCCTGGTGATTCCCGATCTGACCAACTCCACCCACGCGGCGCTGGCGCAGGCGCTGGAAAACGGCTGCCGCGCGCTGGGCTACCAGCTGTTGATGGTGACCAGCGACGAGGACCCGGAACGGGAAAGCGCCGGCATCGGCCAACTGGCGGCGCGCCAGGTGGACGGCATGATCGTGGTGCCGTGCAGCGGCGACGCCGGCCGCTACCAGCCGTGGACCCGGCGCTTGCCGCTGGTTTTCGCCGACCGCCATATTCCCGGCAGCGGCATCCCATCCACGGTCACCGACGCCGCCGACAGCGTGGCCAGATTGCTGGCGCCGCTGCTGGAGCGTGATGTGGCCGAGCTGGCCTATTTCGGCGGCCAGCCCGACCTGTCGGCCAGCCGCGAACGCCTGGCGGGCTATCACCAGGCGTTGCGGGCGCAAGGCATGGCGCCGCAGCCAGGCTGGGTGGCGGAGCGCGACTTCCAGCGCGAATCCGGCTATCGGCTGATGGCTGACTGGCATCAGCGCCACGGCCGTTATCCGCAGGCCTTGTTCACCGCCTCCATCACCCTGCTGGAAGGCGTGTTGTCCTTCATCCGCGAACGCCACCGCATGCGCGAGGCGCCGCGCTACCTGCTCACTTTCGACGATCATCCCTTGCTGGACTGCCTGCCGCTGGCGGTGGACGCCATCCGCCAGGACAGTCAGGCGCTGGCCGACGCCAGCCTGCGCCAAACGCTGGCATTGCTGCATGGCGAGCCTTTGCCGGCGGCCGATATCCGCATTCCGGCCAGCCTGAACCTGCGGCGCTTGGCCGGTTAACGCGGCTCAGGGCTCGGCGTCGTCCGTTTCCTCGCCAAGAAAGTTCTTCAGCATCGCCAGCGCGATGGCGGGCTGGTCGCGCGCCACCCGCAACCCGGCGTTCTGGATGATGACCTGCGACAAGCGCCGGTGGCGGCGGATCAGGCCGGCCGGCAGCCCGTATGGCCGCCAGGGCTGGCGTTTCTGTTCGCGGAAGTCCGGCGCCTGCTGCCACAGCAGCGTGTTCAGCCAGGCGTCCATGCCCAGGTAATTGCCTTCCATGCAGCATTCGCCGTGATAGAGCAGTACCTTGAGCTGATCCAGCAAGCGGGGGAACAAGTGGGAGGAGTCGTCCAGCCATGCCGCCTCGCTCAGTTGCTGCGGCGCCGGCTGCAGCTCGTTGCGCGAACGCGGATCGATGTGCAGCGCCTGATGGGCGGAAGGCTTGGCCAGGTACTCGTCCACGCGCTGGCGGCCATCGCCCGGCGGATGGCGGATATCGTGCTTGTCGCGCCCCGAGCATTGCTGGATGTAGTCCTCGATTTCCCGCGCGCTGCGGCTGGCCTGGCTGCGCCGCAGCGGTATCGGCGAGGCGTGGGCGTCGTGGAAGTCCGCCAGCATTTCCAGCGCGCGTTTTTCTTCCTCGGCATTGATCAGCCGGTGCTGACGGGCGTATTCGATGTGGCTGGGCAGCTGGATTTTCGGCGACACCTGCCCATTGCCCAGGCCCAGCCCCTTCAGCCGGATTTCCGGCTGGCCGCAGCCGTTGCCGTCCAGGATGCAGTTGGCCAGGCGCGCGATGGTGTGGCCGGCCGCGCCGCTGCCGAACAGGTAGAAATCCTGCTGGCGGTAGGCGGGCCAGCGCAACAGGAATTCCTGCAGCGCGTGGTACAGCTGCTGGCAGGCCTCGTCGTGGCTTTCCGGCAGGTAGCGCGGGTGAATCGAAAACGACAGGCCGCGGCCCAGCGGCTGATCGATGACCAGGTAATTGACATGGTGGTGCCAGCTGAACGGATTGCCGTAGACGCGGCCGTTGCCGTCCAGCAGATAGGGGCCGTGCTCGTCGAACAGGCTGGCCGGCGCGCTGTCCCGCGGGTGGCTGTTGACCCACAGCAGCAGCGGCGCCTGGGCAGGGTTGGCGCTGGCTTCGCTGAAGCAGAAATACAGCCAGCCGCCGGCGGCGTCGCCGACCGACAGATAGCCGGCCAACTGGGTGGTCTTGACGACGCCGTAGTTGGGAAGGTGAGTGAGCGCCGCGCTTTCAAACAGAAAGGGATTCGATTGAGCGTTCATGGCCTGTGCCCTCCCTGGCGGGGAAATATCACGGGGTCATTCTGTATTCATCAGTTATAGACGGCGGCGAACAAACTGGCAGAGATGTTTAGTTTAAGAAAAGCGCTGTGATTATTCACAAATTGTTGGAGCTTAAGTTGCGCGCGCGGCGTGCCGCCTTGTGTGGGTAACGGCAGACGATGCCGGTTTCGACCAACCTAGACGGAGCATTTCCATGCTGAGCCTGTACACCAATATCGCCGCACTGAACACCAAGTCCAACATGAACTCCACCCAGAACGCGCTGTCGACTTCGATGACGCGTCTGGGCACCGGCCAGCGCATCAACTCCGCGATGGACGACGCCGCCGGCCTGCAGATCGCCACCCGTCTGGACGCGCAAAGCCGCGGCATGACCGTAGCGATGAAGAACGCCCAAAACGGCATCTCCATGATGCAGACCGCGGAAGGCGCGCTGAACGAAGTGACCAACATCCTGCAACGGATGAAGGACCTGTCCACCGAAGGCGCCAACGGCACCGCCACCGCCAACGACAAGACCGCGATGCAGTCCGAGTACGACGCGCTGGGCAAGGAACTGAACAACATCGTCAGCAACACCACTTTCGGCGGCGAGAAGCTGCTGGCCAAGACCGGCGGCAAGCTGGCCGCGGCGGTGAACTTCCAGATCGGCGCCAGCTCTTCCGAAGTGATGTCCACCGACGTATCCACCCAGATCACCGGGCTGGATACCGCGCTGCAAGCCGCTTCCGCCCAGTACAAGACTCCGAGCGCCACTGCCGGCGGCGAAATCGGTTCGGCCGCCACGATTGACCTGCTGAATACCGCTCTGGACAGCGTCGGCGCCGTGCGCTCCGCCCTGGGCGCCAACTCCAACCGTCTGGACCACGTGGTCAACAACCTGAACAACGTGAACAACAACACGCTGGCAGCCAAGGGCCGCATCATGGACACCGACTACGCCAGCGAAAGCTCCACCATGACCGCCAAGCAGATGCTGATGCAAGCCAGCACCTCGATGCTGAAGCAAAGCGGCAGCATGAACAGCCTGGCCATGTCCTTGCTGCAGTAACCGCAGCCGGCGGCCGCGCGCCGCCACCATGCAAGCCAGTGGGCATCCCACTGGCTTTTTTGCTTTTGACGTTGGCTAAAACGCGCTGCGCAGCTGGCGCGCGCGTCGATTTGTCCATACAAGGCTGGTTGTCGGCCCCGCTGGATGAATATAATTGGCCATTTTTTACGCGTGACGATGAGGATGGCTATGCGAAAGGCCTGGTTGGCATGGATAGGCCTGTGTTTGAGCGCCTGCGTTTTGGCCGATTCGGACCCGGTGGTGCTGACGGTGTCCGGCAAGATAGGGCGGTTCACCGACGCCAAGCGCGGCGTCTACCAGTTTCGCGACAGCGACCTGGCCCGCCTGCGGCAGATGAGTTTCACCACGGCCACCAGCTGGACGCCGTCGGTGACTTTCAGCGGTCCTCTGGTGCGGGACATCCTGGCCAAGGTGGAGGCCAAAGGCGCCACGGTGAGGGTGCTGGCGATCAACTATTACCGTTACGACATTTCCGTGGCGGAGCTGGTGCGCGGCAAGGTGGTGCTGGCGCGGCGCATCGACAACAAGCCGTTTGACGTCGCTCACTACGGGCCGCTGTGGCTGATGTATCCGCTGCCGGACATGCCCGACGCCGACAAGGGGCCGCCGCTGGACGCCAAGCTGGTGTGGCAGGTGGAAGCGATGGAGGTGATGTGACGCTCGCCCGGATCCGAAAATGCGTGCAGGCGCCGTGGTGGCTGGTCGCCTCGCTGCTGTTGCTGTTGCTGGCCGCCGGCTGGAATTTCTACCGGATGGACCGCGCCAGCGAAGCGCTGATAGGCAACGGCAAGAGCGAGCAGCAATATTGGACTGTCGCCCAACTGCACGTGGAGCTGGAGCGGACGCGCGCCGAGCTGATCGGCTACGCGGCCGATGAAAAGCAATTTCCCGACTTGCAGCAGCAGCTGCAGGTGTTGCAAAGCCGTTACCAGGTGTTCGAGGCGCCGGACAGCGTGCTGGTGCACCGGCTGCTCAGCCGGGTCAGCGGTTTCGACGCGCTGGTCGGCGCGCTGGGCCCGTTGCTGGGCGACAAGGCCTGGCCGCATCTGACGCAGGCGCAGGCGCGCAAGATGGTGGTGCGCATCGACGCATTGCGGCCGGTGCTGGCCAATTTCGCGGTGCAGACCCGCGAGGCCGAAGTGACGGCGCGGGTGGCGCGCAGCAGCGCGCTGGCCAGCCAGCGCTCGCAGATGCTGATTCTGCAGCTGGTGCTGTGCGGCGGCATCTGCGGCGTGCTGCTGATGCTGATGCGCTACCGCGAGGTCAGCGATCTGGCCAAGGCGCGCCAGTCGCTGCTGGAGCAGGAGAGGCTGGCGCACCAGGCCACGGTGGCGCTGGAGCTGGATCGCACCACTTTCCTCGGCACGCTGGGGCACGAGATACGCTCGCCGCTGCAATCGATGCAGATGTGCCTGGAACTGGTGGAGCCGGCGGTGTCGCCGCACGGCCCGGCGCAGCTGGCGCTCAAGCGCCTGAAGGCGGGTATGGCCCAGCTGACCTCCCAGGTGCACGACATCATGGACGTGTCGGCGATCAAGAACATGCAGCTGCGCCTCAATCCGGGACGGGTGCGGCTGGCCGGCGCGCTGCGCACCGTGGTCGACGTGATGCAGCCCTTGGCCGACGCCAAGGGGCTGGCGCTGCGCTATGAGAGCGAGGGACTGCCGGAGATGGTGCTGATGGACGAGATCCGCCTGCGCCAGATCGTCGGCAACCTGGTGTCCAACGCGATACGCTACACCGATCAGGGCGCGGTGGCGGTGAAGGCGCGCGGCCAGATGTGCCAGGAGCATCTCGAATTGTGGCTGCAGATCAGCGATAGCGGCATCGGCATCGCCGAGGAGGACAAGCAGCGGGTGTTCCAGCCGTTCAGCCAGGGGCGCAACCGCCGTCCGGGCAGCAGCGGCCTGGGCCTGTCCATCGTCAAGGAGCTGGTGCGGCTGTTCGGCGGCAGCATCGAGCTGGAAAGCGCGGTCGGCGTCGGCAGCGTCTTCACCGTGCGGCTGCCGCTGCGGGAAGTGCAGGAGGCGAGCGCCAGCCGCAGCCTGCTGCTGGTAGACGACGACGAGGTGATCCGGGCGTCGGTGGCGCAGTTGCTGGCGCAGGACGGTTTTCAGATCGCCTGCGCGTCCACGCTGAGCCAGGCGGCCGACTGCCTGGCCCGGCAGCGTTTCGACATCCTGCTGTTGGACATGCAATTGGGCGAGGATAGCGGCTACCGGCTGGCGGAGCTGGCGCGCAAGCAGCCGCAGCGGCCGCTGATGCTGGCGATGAGCGCCGACCCCGAGGAATTCGCCGATGTGCGCGCCGCCTGGTTCGCCGCCCGGCTGGACAAGCCCTTCGACGGCGACACCCTCAGGGCCGCGTTGGCCGACCTGCCTTTGTGATCCGGCCTCAGCGCCGCGCGGAAAACAAAACAGGCTCCGGATGTCGTTCGGAGTGGAAGTCCTGACAAATTAGGATGCGGGTGAGCCGCAGCGCGGTTTGCCGCTACAGGCCTACTTGTCAGATGTAATAGTGGCATGGCAGCCCACCTTGTGACGCAAGGTGGGTTGTATTGTCAGCGGCTAAGCCTCGCCACGAGCCTCAAGCGCCTTCCGCAATGCTGTCATGAAGCCCGCCGGGTAGATTGATCGTCCCTGCTTGCTTGCACGGCGGTTCCGCTCGCCTCCCGCCCAGCCCAATGGCTGTGTCCTGTTATCAAGGCGCCCAGAACAGGCAGAATCTGCACGGAAAAAGCAGACGCAATGCGTGGGAGCAATGGCATCGGGCAAGCTTTCATCGCCATGTGTTTTTTAATTGTCCGCGCGAAATTATATCCTTCTTTTGCTTTTACTCCCTTCCGCTGCTTGCTTGGACGCACTGTCCGCCAGAAAGCCAACTGACCGGGGTGTCGATTTTCATGATGTGAATCGATGCTGATTTAATTGATATTGCAATTATACTTTTCAATATCATTCTGAATTGAATAATCCAGATAAAGAAAATATATTCTCCATTGGAGGCGAAAAATTCATTTTCAATCTATGGAAACTGCCAAAAAAACAAACACCATTCTATTTTTATTGCCAAGCTTGGTGAAGCAACCAAGACAGTCAAATAAATAAAATTACTCAATCATATTAAACTGCGGCAAACATTAAATATTTCCATTTGGATAAAAAACACACTTGAGTTGGCATTGATATGCTATTTGCATTTTATTGTCGCTTCCTCGCTCGCGCCCCCTCATAATCCCATCCGCCAAACGACGATTTTCCGCCTAAGCCTGAAAACACGGTGGCGCGGCATTTCTGTCAGTCAATCAGAGTCTATTGCAGAAAATACTGACATGGATTTTCAAAAAACAATCCATGCCGATATCGACAATTCTTGTTATTGGATTAAAAGATCGCGACTCACAATGCCATTCTGAACAGGCAAGAATTTATACCCTTCCTTCGCTTGCGATGAAACCAAGAAGACCAAGACATGGCGCAAGGCTGTTTCGCCTTTGGGCGAAACAAGCTAGTGATTGACACACCATCAACGATACGCGGTTGAGCATGCCAGGAAATGTCCGCATGCCAAACCCAGGGAGCGATTCATGAGTAAAGCTTTTTACATCACGGCGGCTCCGGTTGGCGCCGTGCCCAAGTATCTGGACCCGCAAGAGCCAAAATTCATTCCTGGCCTGTTGCTGGATAATCTGGTTCCCAACGATGCGCTGCCTGAAGCGCTGCAATTGTTGAAACGCGAAGGGTGGGAATCCGTAGCCGCCGGCGGCTGGCTATTGCAGGACGGCTATGAGCAAGCGGCGAGCCGAGAAGATATCTGCGCGCTTAGCGCGACTCAGCAGGCGCAAAGCATCAAGGCGCTGCTGGCCGCGGGATGGCGGCTGGACAATGGCGTCTGGCGGCCGCAGCCCTCCGGCCATGCTGCCTCCGCCCGCCGCCTGCCCCGCGCGCTGTTCGATCTCTTGCCCTCACAGGCGCTGGTTCGCCAATTGGTGCAGCAATTGACCACGCATGGCTGGGAGTGCGATGAGCGAGGCGATCTGGTTTGGACGCATCCGCGTCTGAGCAGCTATCTCCCGCCGGAAATGGCGGCGGAAATCGAGGCGCAATCGTCCGAGGCCGCCTCCCGCTTCCTCGCTTGCGGGTGGCATGCGAGCGAGGCCGGCATGTGGCAACCGGGCAAGGCGCGCAGCCCGCACCTGCCGATCACCGCGGAGCGCATCGTCGCAGAATCGCTGCACTGCGCGCGCGAAGGCGCCGCGGTCATCCACCTGCATACGCGCGATCTCGCAGACCAGGCCAAGCTGACGATCCCCGGCCTGGGCGCGCCGATCAGCGCCGGCCAGCAACGCAATCAAATCGTGCTGGACCAATACGAGAACATCGTGCCGGCCCTGCGCCTGTCCGCCCCCTCGGTCCTGCTGAATTTGTCCACCAGCGCTCGCGGCGACCGCGCGGCTTCGCAAAGCGCCTTGCGGCGCGCCCACCTGAAGCACTATGCCGGCTACGCGGCGCCGGAGATCGCCTCCCTCAGCCCAGGCCCCGTGGTTTTCCAGACCGGCGGCGGCTATGACAATCCGAATGGTTTTCTTCAGGCGCAGCTCGAGCATTTCCAACATGCCGGTGTTCGTCCGGAAATCGAAGTGTTCAACCACATCATCACCGAAAACGCGGTCACCTTATACCGCCAGCCTCTGCTGGCCAGCGGGGCGCCGGTCTTGTTCATGCTGGTGGCCGGCGTGGACCAGCATAGGCGCGATCCGGTCAGCGGCGAAATGGATGACGACTCGCTGATCGACACCGCTTCCCGCAAACAGATACAGGCGTTTCTGCAGCAGCAGGACACCGTCGCCGCCGCCAAGCTTGCCGCGGAATGTTTGCGTCCCACCGTCAAGCAATTGCGCCAGCATTTCCGCGACTGCCGGATTTCCTTGCTGCTGCCGGGCGCGTTGCACGCCATCCTGGTCGACGTCGCCGTCGCTCTGGACCTGGATGGCATCCGCGTCGGCCTTGAAGATGGGTTGAACCTGATCGATCCCCAAGCGCCCGGCGGCATTCGCAAGGCCCGCAGCGCCGAACAGGTGAAAGCCTTGCGCGAAGAGCTTGAGCGGCGCGGCCATCATGTGATGAGCGCGGAGGAAGTCCGCCGCGACCTGGCCATGCCGCGGGAAACGGCGCGCGCCGCCCAGGCGGAAGCGGCGGAAGCTTAAGCGCACGCCTCATGCCGCCTGCAAGCTTATGGTTTGCGGGCGGCGTCTTTCCCGCGCGCGCGAAGGCGTCGCCGGCCTGCCGGCGGCCGCATCAGCAGCGGGCATGCGGGACGTCGAGAAGGTGACAGCTTATTGCGCGGCAGAAGCGCCGGGCGGCCATCTTAGGGCGTTCTATCCCCCGGCAAGACGGCAGCAAAAAGCCCGCCTCGAGTCAGCAAGGCGGGCTTCAAACAGATGAAAGTCATGGGCATGCAAGCGCATATAAGCTCGGGCGCCTGTTTCCCATGCGGCCGCGGCTCGCTCCGCTTATGCGTGCTCCAGCCCGTTGGTGACCATGTTCTTGATCTGCAGCGCCAGGATGGAGCCGGGCGTCGGCTTGCCGATGTAGTAGACGCCGCGCATCTGCAAGGCTTTGGATAGCTCGCTCTCATGCTCCAGCGCGTAGCCGGTCAGCACCACGATGGGGACATTGGGGTTGTGGCGGCGGATGGCCTCGATCACGTCCATGCAGCTGGTCGGCTCGCCCAGCACCCAGTCCAGCACGAAGGCATCGAAATCCTCGCGCGGCAGCGCTTCCAGCAAATCTTTCGGGTGGTGGTAGGGCAGGGAGAATAGGCCTTGCTGCACCAGGATGGCGGACAGCAGATCAGCGTCATTGTCGTCCAGCACCGCCACCAGCAGGCGCTTGGTGTTGGCGCGTTTGGGCGGGCGGATGGTCAGGTAGGTGACTTCGTAGCCGTCCTCGGCGTCGAATTGGGTGCCGGGGAATACATGCCAGCAGTCGTGAAGGCGCTTGGCCAGCAGCAGCGGCGCGCAGGAGTCGTCGGCCAGCGGTTCGCCGAGCTGGATCCAGCAATGGGCTTCGCCGCTTTGATTGTTCAGATGCAGGATGGCCGGGATCAGCTCATTGTCCACCGGAGTCTGGCTGTCCTGCTGGCTGTGGTCGACCAGCAGGTTGGAAGTCGGCACGTTCAGGTACTGCGCCAGCCTTTCCACCTGGGACAGCTGCCACGGGCTGCTGCCGTTGAGCTTGCGGTAGGCCTGCGAGGTGCTCAGGCCGAGGATCTGCTCGATCAGGCCGGCCTGTTGCGCTTCCGGCCAGCGGAATTGCTCCAGCTGGATGCGGATATTGTCGCAGATGATCTGGTTGGCGGTTTTCAGGTTTGCCATGGGCTTATGCCGTCACATGATATTCATATATGGGATGCTATCACTCATGCGGCCGACATGGGTGGCCAAAGTGTCAGATTTTGCGCATTTTCTTAATTTGCAAATCATGCGTTTGCATTTTCACAACATGCGAAAAATAACATTGGCATTTTATCCGAGAAAGATTCTACCCTGCGCGTATAGTCGGCACGCGGAAAAGACCGTGCGGCAAGCTTTTTACGCGGGGGTGCCGCTTGGCGCAAAGCGAGGGAGCCGCGCCGGATATCGTGATCCGGCGCAAGAAATGCGACTGGTTCAGCCTAAAGTGCCGGTCAGGCTGACCTGGCGGTTTTCCGGCACTTCGTTGTAGGACAGCACGTTGAGGCCGGGAGCGAACAGCCGGCCGTAGCGCGCCAGCAGCGGGCGGATCTGCGGCATCACCAGCAGCACCGGCGGCTGGCCCATCTGTTTCATCTGATCGCGCACCACCGGCATATTGGCCTGCAGCTGCTGCAGCACGTTGGGGTCGATCGGGAAGCTGTCCAGCTGCGGCTTGCCGGTTTGCTGCGCCTGGCTCAGCGCCGCCAGCAGCAGGTTTTCCAGTTCCGCTGACAGATTGAAGGCGCGGATCTCGTCGCGCGGGCCGGCGATGGCCTGCACGATCTGGCGCTTCAGCGCGCAGCGCACCTCGGCCGCCAGCATGATCGGGTCCTTGGTGGTTTCGCTGGCTTCCAAGAGCGCGCTGGCCACCGGCACGATGTCCTTCAGCGATACGTGGTCCTGCAACAGCTGGCGATAGACCTTCAATTGCTGCACCGGCGGCAGCGCGGCGGCCAGCGCCGCGCCCAGCTTGGGCGACAGCGCGGTCAGCCGCTCGCCCAGCGCCGCCACGTCGTCGTGGCGGAACAGCTCGGACAGGTGCTCGCGCATCACCTTGTTCAGGTGGGTGGCCATCACGCTGGCGCAATCCACCACCTGGTAGCCCAGGCCCAGCGCCTTGCTCTTGTCGGCTTGGGCGATCCAGGTGACCGGCATGTTGAAGGCCGGGTCGATGCCGGGAATGCCGTCGATGTCGCCGTAAACTTCCGGCGAAGGAATGGCCATCAGCCGGTCGGCGTAGACTTCGGCCTCGGCCACGGTGTTGCCGGACAGCTGGATCGCGTATTGCGAAGGCTTGAGCCTGAGGTCGTCGCGCAGGCTCACCATCGGCAGCAACAGGCCCATCTGCTCGGACAGGCTCTGGCGCACGCCCTTGACGCGTTTGAGCAGCGGCGCGCCCTGGCCTTGGTCCAGCAGGGCCACCAGCCGGTAGCCCAGCGTGATGCCCAGCACATCGGAATAGGGCAGAGTGCTCCATTCCAGCTCGATTTCCGCCTCGCCCTGCAGCGCCGCCTTGATCGCGGTCTGGTTGAGCGCGCTGGCGGCGACCGGCCGGCGCGCGTGCATGCGCCAGGCCACATAGGCCAGCAGCGCGGCGAAGCCGAGGAAAGTCGGCCACGGCATGCCGGGGATGATGGCCAGCACCAGCATCATGCCGGCCGCGCTCATCAGCACCACCGGCGAGGCCAGCATCTGGCTGCCCACCTGCTGCTGCATGTCGCCGTCGTCGCTGATGCGGGTGACGATGATGGCGGCGGCGGACGACAGCAGCAACGCCGGAATCTGCGCCACCAGGCCGTCGCCTATGGTCATCAGCGCGTACTGGCGGAAGGCGTCGCCCATCGACAGATTGTGCATCAGCGCGCCGATGGCCACGCCGCCGAACAGGTTGATGATCAGGATCAGGATGCCGGCGATGGCGTCGCCGCGGACGAACTTGGAGGCGCCGTCCATCGCGCCGTAGAAATCGGCTTCGGTGGCGATGTCGCGGCGGCGCTGCTGCGCCTGCTCCTGGTTGATCAGGCCGGCGTTGAGGTCGGCGTCGATCGCCATTTGCTTGCCCGGCAGCGCGTCCAGCGTGAAGCGGGCCGACACTTCGGAGATGCGCTCGGCGCCCTTGGTCACCACCATGAAGTTGATGATCATCAGGATGACGAACACCACCATGCCGACCACGAAGTTGCCGCCTATCACCACATTGCCGAAGGCCTCGATCACCCGGCCGGCGGCGTGCGTCCCCTCATGGCCGTGCAGCAGCACCACCCGCGTCGACGCCACGTTCAGCGACAAGCGCATCAGCGTGGTGGCGAGGATGATGGTGGGGAACACCGAGAAATCCAGCGGCCGCCGCGCCGACACGCTGACCAGGATCACGATGATGGCCAGCACGATGTTGAAGGTGAACAGCATGTCCAGCGCCAGAGGCGGCAGGGGCAGCATCACCATGGCCAGGATGGCCAAGAGGAAGAGCGGGGCGGCCAGCTTGTGGCGGCCGATGTCGGCGAGCAGTTTGGTCAGCGAGTTCATGATGCGGGCTTGGGATCGGACAATTCCTGGGGCACGGCCAGTTCCGGCAATATCGGCCGGTTGGCGCGGCTGCCCGTCTGGAAAGCCTTGAGTTGCAAGACATAAGTCAACACCTGGGCCACCGCGCGGTACAGCGGCGCGGGGATCTGCTGGTTGACCTGTGTAGTGTGGTAGACCGCGCGGGCCAGGGGCGGCAGCGGCAGCACGGCGATTTCCAGTTCTTCCGCCTGCCGGCGGATGTACAGCGCCATCTCATCCACGCCCTTGGCGATGATGAACGGCGCTTCGGCGCGGTTCTCGTCGTATTTCAGCGCCACCGCGTAGTGGCTGGGGTTGACGATGATGACGTCGGCGCCGGGCAGGACCTTGCGCACGCCGCGCTGCGCGATCTGCTGCTGCAGCTGGCGGATGCGCTGGCGCACTTCGGGCCGGCCTTCGGTATTCTTGTATTCTTCCTTGATTTCCTGCTTGCTCATCTTTTGCTGTTTCATGAACAGGTAGACCTGCAGCGGCAGGTCGGCCAGCGCGAACAGCAGGAACACCGCGGACAGCTTGAGCAGGCAGGACAAGAGCAGGTCGGCCGCGCCGGCCAGCGTGGGCAGCAGCGGCATGCCGTGCAGCGCGAAGAAGTCCTGCAGCGCGGACGAGGCGATGCGGTACAGCAGCCAGCCCAAAAGCAGCGCCTTGGCGATGGATTTGCCGATTTCGCTGGCGTGCTTGGGCGAGGCCAGCCGGGACAGGTGGGCCAGCGGGTTCATCCGCTCGAACTTGGGGCTGAGCTGGGACAGCACGAACACCCAGCCGCCGGGAAACAGGCTGATCAGCAGCATGGTGATCGGGATGACGGCCAGCGGCGCCAGCATTTTCAGCAACAGCAGCAAGGTGCCGCCGAACAGCTTGGACCAGCTGTTCTCCAGCGCGCCCTGGCCGGCAAGCGGGGCGAAGGCCAGCGCGAACAGCTCGCGGAAATCATCCAGCCAGTCCGGCGCCAGCCAGAACATCAGCTTCAGCGCCAGGATCAGGCCCAGCGCGGCGGCCAGGTCCTTGGAGCGCGGCACCTGGCCTTGCTCGCGCGCCTTGCGCAGCCGCTGCGGGGTGGCTTTTTCGGTCTTGTCGCCCTGCCGCGTCTCAGCCATGGCCCAGCTCCAGCAGGCGGTTCAATAGCCGCAGCGTCTGTTCGCTCAGGCTCAGGTATTGCGGCGGCAGCACCTGCATCAGCAGGGTCAGCGTGGACAGGCCGAACAGCGTCACCACCGGAAAACCCAAGGAAAACAGGTTCAGCGCCGGCGCCACCCGGTTGATCATGCCGAAGCCGGCCTGCACCAGGAAGGTGGCGAACACCACCGGCAGCGCCAGCGCGACCGCGGCGGCCATCACCCAGGCCACGCTGCCCGCCAGCACCGGCAGCGCCGCCTGCGGAATGCCGCCGCCCAGCGGCCAGGCGCGGAAGCTGGCGTACACCACCTGCACCAGCACCAGGTGGCCGTCCATGGCGAAGAACAGCAGCGCCGCCAGCAGGTAGAGCAGGTTGGACACCACGTCGGAAGTATTGCCGCTGCCGGGGTCGTTCATCACCGCCATCGACAAGCCCATTTGCGAGGACAGCAAAAAGCCCAGCAGCGACAGGATGGACATGGTCAGCTGGAAGGCGAAGCCGAACAACAAGCCTATCACCGCCTGCTCCAGGCTGGCGGCGACGCCGTGCAGCGAAAAGGGGTCGATCGGGGAGTGGGCCGGCATGCCGGGCACGCAGGCCACCGCCAGCAGCAGCGCCAGGGCGATGCGGGCGCGCAGCGGCACCATGGCGTCGCCGATGAAGGGCGCGACGCTGAAGGCGGCCATCAGCCGGCAGAACGGCCACCAGATGGCCGGCAGCAGCTGCAGCAACTGGGCGAACAGGCCCTGGCTCATCGCCTAGCCCACCTGGCTGGCGGCGCGCTGGAACATGGCGACGCAGAAGTCCATCAGGTAGCCGGTGATCCAGTGGCCGGCCAGCGCGATGGTCAAGAGCACGATCAGCAACCGGGGCAGGAAGGACAGCGTCTGCTCGTTGATCTGGGTGGCGGCCTGGATCAGGCTGACCACCACGCCGACGATCAGGCTGGGCAGCACCAGCAGCGTCACCAGCGTCACCACCACCCGCAGGCTGTCGTTGACGATGTCTACCGCGATGTCCGGAGTCAGCATGCTTCCCGTCCTTCTAATAGGCCTGGATCGACGTGACCAGCGTGTTGACGGTCAGCGACCAGCCGTCCACCAGCACGAACAACAGCAGCTTCAAGGGCAGCGAGATCACCAGCGGCGACAGCATCATCATGCCCATCGCCATCAGCACGCTGGACACCACCAGGTCTATCACCAGGAAGGGGATGAACAGCATGCAGCCGATCTGAAACGCCGTTTTCAATTCGGACAGCACGAAGGCTGCCAGCTTGACGGTGAAGGCGTGGTCTTCCGGGCGGGCGACGTCGCCTTCGCCGGACAGCCGGGCCACCTGGGACAGCGCGGTTTTGCTGGTTTGCGCCAGCATGAAGCGGCTGACCGGCTTGGAGGCGATCTCCAGCGCCTGCGGCATGGTGATCTTGTCCTGGTCGAAGGGCACCATCGCCTCGTTCCATACTTGCAGCCCCACCGGCCGCATCACCAGCAGGGTCAGGATCAGCGCCACGCCGGTGATCAGGCGGTTGGGCAGGCCCTGCTGCAGGCCCAGCGCCTGCCTGAGCAGCGACAGCACGATGACGAAGCGGGTGAAGCTGGTCATCATCAGCGCCAGCACCGGCAACAGGCCCAGCGCCGTCATCAGGATCAGGATCTGGGTCTTGACGGTGAAGTCCACCGCCGCGCCGCCGGAGGTGGCGGTCAGCAGCTTCAGCGAATCGGCCCAGCCGCAGGGGCTGGCCAGCAGCAGGCCGGCCAGCAGCGGGGCGTAAAGCTTGTACCGTTTCATCAGGCCAGGCTGTCCAGTTCCAGGTCGTTCAATTCCACCACCCTCAGGCCGTAGTTTTCGCCGGACACCACCACTTCGGCGCGGCCGATCACGGTGCCGTTCACCTTGATGTCCAGCGGCTCGCCGGCGAGCTTGTCCAGCTCGATCACCGAGCCCGCGCCGATCTGGCACAGGTCGGCCAGGCTGACGTCGGCGCTGCCCACTTCCAGCGTCAGCTTGACGGGTATCTTGCGCAGAAAGGGCGTCATGTCGCGCGGCGCGGGAGCGGGCGCGGCGGCGGCTTCCGGCTCCAGGCTGTCCAGGATGCCGTCCAGGTCGAAATCTTGTTTCAGGTCCATGCGTAGTCGTCCAGTGCGATGGGGGTCATTCGGTATCGGCGAAGCCGCTCAGGCACAGCTTGCCCTGGCGCTCCGCCACGTGGGCGCGGAACAAGGCCGCGCCGCGCACGCACACTTCGGCTTGCGGCGGCAGCGTCACCGGCAGCACCGAACCGGGCTTCAAGTCGAGGATGGCGCCCAGCGGCAGCTCCTGCTGCAGCAGGCGCGCGTCCAGCCGCAGCGTCAGCCGGTCGCGGAAGCTGCCCGGGGCGCGGTCGCCGGCCAGCTTGCGGCGCTGGCCGGACAGGTTTTGCAGCAGGGTTTCGAAGGCTGACTCGCCCAGGCGCAGGCGCAGCGCGCCGCGCGGCGCGTCGCCGTCGGAGAGTTCGATTTCCAGCTGCCAGGCAGGCTGGCCGGCGAAGGGCTGCGGGCGCGGCTTGTCGCCGTAGGCGCCCGGCGCCTGTTCCAGCTGGAGGATGGCGGCGGCCAGGCGCGGCAGCAGCCGTTCGGCCAGGTTGCGGGCCAGCCGGCGCTCGGTTTCGGTTTCCGCCGGCAAGTCTTTGGCGATCGGCGCGGCGCTGGCGCCGAAGCGGTAATCCAGGATGCCCAGCAGCAGGCTGCGGTCGAAATGGCTGCCCAGCTGCCAGTCGCCCAGCGCGTGCCATTGCCAGCGCAGCTCGTCGGCGGCGGGCAGGTTTTGGCGCAGGGCGGTGATGCGGAAAGCGGCGTGGTAGCGGCGGTTGAGTTCCCGCTCCAGGAAGTCGCCCAGCTCTTGCTGCAATGCGCGGGCGAACAGCGGCAGCAGGTGTATCGGGCGCCCCAGGGTTCGCAGATCCAAGGCCTGCAGGCGGGCGCCTTCCTGCGGCGCAACGATTTTGGCTTTGGGCATGGCGATTTTCGTTCGTGGCCGGAGGCGGTCGGACAGCCCCCGGCAATTGCTGGGAGTGTGCATCTTACTGGCTGTCCGCCAGTGGTAAAGGGGGAAAATTCACGGTTGCGAATGTGAAAAATACCAACTGAGTAATAAAGCGTTGAGTTTAAAATCCGCCAGCTTGCATGTAAGCATTGCTGGTGGATGCCTGCGCTGGGCGCGCCGCGTTTTGATACCTGTTGATTTAAGGATGTAGTGATGGCCAATCTGGGTTTGATGATCCACGCCGATCGCAGCCAATTGCTGGGCGAGATGGCCAAGCTGGGCCAGGGCGCCGTGGCGGCCCCCCGTCCGGCCGCGGACGACGCGCCGGCCGCGCAAAGCTTCAGCCAGGCCCTGGTGTCGGCGGTGCGCGATGTCGACCAGCAGAACCGCCTGGCCTCGGACAAGATGACCGAGGTGGACAGCGGCCAGAGCGACGATCTGGTCGGCGCGATGCTGATGAGCCAGGAGGCCAGCCTGTCCTTCTCGATGCTGATGCAGGTGCGCAACAAGGTGGTCGGCGCCGTCGACGACCTGATCAAGATGCAGCTGTAAGCCGGGAGGCGACGTGGTCAAGCAATTGCGGAGCGGCTTTGCCGCCGTACAAGAAAAAATGGCCGGCCGCCGTCTGCTGCCGGCGAACGCCTGGCGCTACCTGCTGCCGATGGTGATCCTGGCCATCGGCCTGAGCCTGGCGCTGACCCTGTGGCTGTGGCGCGACGACGCCAGCTACAAGCCGGTGTTCGGCGCGCAGGAAAAGGTCAACAGCGCCGATATGATGGCGGCGCTCGACGCCGACAAGACTCCCTACCGCATCCATCCGCAAACCGGCCAGGTATTGGTGCCAGAAGACCAGCTGGGCCGCGTGCGCATGCAGCTGGCGGCCAAAGGCGTGGTGGCGCAGCTGCCGGCCGGCTTGGAGCTGCTGGACAAGAACGACCCGCTGGGCGTCAGCCAGTTCGTGCAGGACGTGCGCTTCCGCCGCGGCCTGGAAGGCGAGCTGGTGCAGAGCATCCTGGCGCTGGATCCGGTGCGCGCCGCCCGCGTGCATCTGTCCTTGCCGCGCAGCACTTCCTTCGTCACCGCCGGCACCGACAAGGGCTCGGCATCGGTGGTGGTGACGCTAAAGCCCGGCCAGCAGCTGTCCAGCGAGCAGATCGCCGCGGTGGTCAAGCTGGTGGCCGGCAGCGTCTCCACGCTGGACCCGGCGCAGGTGACCCTGGTGGACCAGGCCGGCAATCTGCTGTCCGCCCATGTCGACCTGTCCGACGGCGGCATGGTGGGTTCCGACAACGAGGCGGCGCGCCGCTTCCGCGAGCAGGCGCTGCAGAACGCGCGCGACCTGCTGTCGCCAGCGCTGGGCGCGGGCAACTTCAAGGTGAGCGTCACCGCCGACGTCGACAATGACCGCGTCGAGGAAACCCGCGAGAAATACGGCGAGGCGCCCAAGGTCACCAACGAGGCCTCGCGCGAGGAAACCAGCACCGAGCGGATGGCGCTGGGCGTGCCCGGCTCGCTGAGCAACCGGCCGGTCAACACCGACTCCTCCGGCCCGGCCAATGAAAAGTCCGGCAACAGCAAGAACGCGGTCACCCGCCAGTACGCCTACGACCGCAACATCATGAACATCAAGAAGGCGCGCGGCACGCTGCGCCGCCTCAGCGTGGCGGTGGTGCTGAACCAGGCCGCCGCGCCGACCAAGAAGGGATGGCAGCCGACCGAGCTGGCCAATATCGACAAGCTGCTGCGCAACGGCCTGGGCATCAGCGCCGAGCGCGGCGACGTGCTGGCGGTGTCCACGCTGAACTTCGCCGCCCCGGTAGCGGAAGAAGCGTTCTGGCAGCAGCCGGAAACCTGGTTCGAGGGCGCGCGCTGGCTGGGCTACGCGATCGCGCTGTTGCTGGCTTACCTGTTGCTGGCCCGTCCGCTTTTGAAGATCGCCCGCCAGTTGGCGGAGCGCAAGCTGGGCGACTACGCGCCGGGCGAGGTGGACGTGACGCCGGAAGATCCGCTGCTGGACAACCGTCCGCTGCGCGAGGCGGCCGGCCAGCGCCAGGCCGCGCTGGCGGCCGCGCCGGGCGACAGCCCGGTGGTGCCGCTGCTGGAAAATTACGACCTGCCGCCCGCCGGTTCGCCGGTGGACGTGCTGGTGGACCACCTGAAGGTGCTGGCGGCCAAGGAGCCGGAGCGGGTGGCGGAAGTGGTCAAACAATGGGTGCAGAACAATGGACGCAAGCAATAATTTCGCGCCGGAAGCGGCGCCTTACGTCCCCGCGGCGGCAGCCGGCAACGGCCAGATGAGCGCCATCGAGCAGGCGGCGGTGCTGCTGCTGTGCATGGGCGAAGAGCCGGCGGCGGCGGTGCTGCGCTGCCTCAGCCGCGAAGAGCTGCTGCAGGTGACCCAGGCGATGAGCGGCATGAGCGGCATCAAGGTGGACGCGGTCAAGACCACCATGCAGAAATTCTTCGACGAATACCGCGAGCAAAGCGGCGTGCACGGCGCCAGCCGCAGCTTCCTCAAGCGTTCGCTGGAGCTGGCGCTGGGTGGCGACATCGCCGGCAGCGTGCTGGACACCATCTACGGCGACGCCATCCGTCCCAAGATGGCGCGTTTGCAGTGGGTGTCGCCGCAATGGCTGGCCGACCGCATCGCCGCCGAACACGTGCGGATGCAGGCGGTGTTCCTCGCCTTCCTGCCGCCGGCGCTGGCCGGCCAGGTGGTGGACGCCTTGCCGGCCGCCAGCCGCGACAGCGTGCTGGTCAACGTGGCCCGCCTCACCGATGTGGACCGCGAGCTGCTGCAGGAATTGGAAGAGCTGGTCAACCGCTGCCTGGAAAGCCTGCACACGCAAAGCACCGCGGTGCAGGGCATGCAGCAGACCGCCGACATCATCAACCGCCTGCCGGGCGACCGCAGCCGCATGATGGAGCTGCTGCGCGCGCACGACCCGGAAATCGTCGACGAGATCGAGGTGAGGATGTACGACTTCTTCATCCTGTCGCGCCAGACCGAAACCGTGCTGACCCGCATCTGCGAAGACGTGTCGCTGGAGCAGTGGGCGATCGCGCTGAAGGGCGCCGAGCCCGCGGTGCGCGACGCCATCACCCAGACCATGCCGCGCCGCCAGGCGCAAAACTTCGACGCCACCATGCGCCGCTCCGGCCCGGTGCCGAAAAGCCGGGTGGAAGAGGCGCGGCGCGAGATCATGGCCCAGGTGCGGCAATTGGCCGACGGCGGCGAGATCGACCTGCAGCTGTTCCCCGAGGAAGTGGTCGAGTGAAACACTGGCGCCCCTTCCGTTTTCCGCCGTTGATCGACGGCGCGCCGCTGGAGCCGCTGGCGGCGGCCGAGGCGCAGGCCTCCGCCGCCGACGGTTTCCGCCAGGGCATGGACGCCGGCTACCGCGAAGGTTTTGACAGCGGCGAAGCCGCCGGCCGCGACGCCGGCTACCAGGCAGGCGTCGCGCTGGGCCGGCAGGAGGGCGTGGCCGCTGCGCGCGCCGAGGAGCTGGCGCGCTTCTCCAGCCTGGCCGAGCCGCTGGACGCCGCCATCGAGCAATTGCGGCGCTTGTGTCGCGACTACCAGGCTGCCCAGCGCGACGAGGTGGTGGAACTGGTGGCCAAGGTGGCGCGCCAGGTGATCCGCTGCGAGCTGACCTTGAAGCCGGTGCAGATCCTCGACCTGGTGGAGGAGACGCTGGCCGCGCTGCCTGCCGCCTCCCACAGCCAGGGCGAGGTGGAAGTGCTGCTCAACCCCGAAGAATGCCAGCGCATCCGCGAGCTGGCGCCGGAGCGCGCCGCCAAGTGGCGGCTGCTGGCCGATTCCGGTCTGGCGCCGGGCGAGTGCCGGGTGCGCGGCGCCGAATTCGAGGCCGACGCCGGCTGCCAGCAGCGGCTGGCGCATTGCGTGGACAGCCTGCGCGAGCAACTGCAGGCCGAGCCGGCCGCGCAGGGCGAGGCTTAAGCGATGCTGCGCCAGGCGCTCAGCCAGCTGTCGGTGCCGGACGCGCCTGTCGCCACCGTCAGCGGCCGGCTGGTGGGCGTGAGCGGCCTGCTGCTCGAGAGCGTCGGCTGCCCGCTGGAAACCGGCCAGCGCTGCCTGGTGGAAACCGCCTCCGGCGGCTGGCTGCAGGCGCAGGTGGTGGGCTTCAAGCGCGAAGTTTCCTTCCTGATGCCGTTCAAGAAGCCTGTCGGCCTCGCCACCGGCGCGCGGGTGCTGCCGGCGCCGGAAAGCGGCGGCCTCAGCATAGGCGATGGCTGGCTGGGCCGCATCGTCAACGGCCTGGGCGAGCCGCTGGACGACAAGGGCAGGCTAGGCGGCGACGCGCCGCTGGCCGCGCATCCGCCGCAGATCAACCCGCTCAGGAAAAAACCGGTCGACATGCCGCTGGACGTCGGCGTGCGCGCCATCAACGGCATGCTGACCATAGGCCGCGGCCAGCGCGTCGGCTTGTTTGCCGGCTCCGGCGTCGGCAAGAGCGTGCTGCTGGGCATGATCACCCGCCATACCGAGGCCGAAGTGGTGGTGGTCGGCCTGATAGGTGAGCGCGGCCGCGAAGTGCGCGAATTCGTCGAGCACGCGCTGGGGCCGCAGGGCCTGGCCAAGGCGGTGCTGGTGGTGGCGCCGGCCGATGAATCGCCGCTGATGCGGTTGAAGGCCACCGAGCTGTGCCACGCCATCGCCGCCCATTTCCGCGACCAGGGCCGCAACGTGCTGCTGTTGGTCGATTCGCTGACCCGCTACGCGATGGCGCAGCGCGAAATGGCGCTGGCGCTGGGCGAGCCGCCGGCCACCCGCGGCTATCCGCCGTCGGTGTTCGGCCTGCTGCCCAGCCTGGCCGAGAGCGCCGGCAACGGCGAGAAGGGCGAGGGCAGCATGAGCGCCATCTACACTGTGCTGGCCGAAGGCGACGACCAGCAAGACCCGGTGGCAGACACCGCCCGGGCCATTCTGGACGGCCACATCGTATTGAGCCGCGAACTGGCCGAACGCGGCCACTATCCGGCGATAGACATCTCCCGCTCGGTCAGCCGCTGCATGAGCCAGCTGGTGGACGCCGAGCACGCCGCCGCCGCGCGCGAGCTGCGCGCCGCCTGGGGCCGTTATCAGGAAGTGCGCGGCCTGCTGCCGCTGGGCGCCTACGTGCCCGGCGCCGACCCCGCCACCGACCGCGCGCTGCGCCTGCAGCCCGGCATCGAAGCGCTGCTGCGCCAGGATGCCGCCGAGGCGGCCTCGTTTGCGGATACGCGCGGCCGAATGCAGGAGCTGGCGCGCGCATGAATACCGCCATCCAGCAACTGAATCTGCTGCTGCAGCTGCGCGAGCGCGACAGCCGGCAGTTGGAAACCGAGCTGGCCGGCAAGCGCCGGCTGCAGGAGCGCTACCGCCGCAATATCGCGCGGCTGGAGGAACTGAACGCCGCCAGCGGCGCCAGCGCCGCCGCCGGACACCCGGCCCTGGCGCTCAATTGCGCCGGCTACAAGAGCCATCTGGCGGGGCTGAGCCAGTCGCAGCGGCAGGATCTGCAGCTGGCGGAGGCCGACGCCGCGGTCAGCCAGCGCCAGCTGCTGGCCGCGCGCCAGCGCCAGGAGCAGGCGGAACTGCTGCGCGACCAAAGCCTGCAGGCCTGGCGCGACGAACAGACGCGGGCAGAGCAAAAGCGCACCGACGAAGCCGCCGGCCAAGCCTGGCTGCGGGGAGCGGCGGGGTGGTGAATATTCACGGCGTTTCAGGGATGGCCGCGCGCGGTCGCCATTGAGTGATGGATACCGTTAGCCGACGAAAGGAATAGCGATGGCGATTGATTTCAATGCGATGCCTCCCAGCACCTGGGCCGACAACCTGGCCAAGAACAGCCTGGGCAATATGCAGACCCAGCTGGACAACCAGACCAAGGCCGCCAAGGCGCGCAGCGACGCGCTGGGCCAGCTGCAAAAGGCGCTGCAGGACTACAAGACCAGCCTGGGCGCGCTGACCAACAAGAAGAGCCTGGTGGCGATGAACGCCACGGCGCTGCCCGACGGTGCGGCCACGGTCACCGCCAAGGGCAATGCCCAGCCCGGCAACTACAGCCTGTTCGTCGAGCAGCTGGCCAGCGCGCAGCAACTGGCGATGGGCGATCTGTCCGGCGCCACCGCGCAGGCCGGCGACAAGTTCACCGTCAAACTGGCCGGTGGCGACACTTTCGACGTCTCGATGTCCGGGGCCGACCGCGACGGCGACGGCAAGCTGTCCGCCAGCGAACTGGCGCTGGCGATCAACCGCGCCAGCGGCAACGGCGGCAAAGTCAACGCCATGGTGCTGAACAACAACGGCGCGAGCCAGCTGGTGCTGTCCGCCGGCAAGACCGGCCTGAACGGCGCCATCTCGCTGGACCTGTCGCAAGTGAGCGACGCCGGCCTGAAAACCGGCCTGTCCGCTTCGCGCCAGCTGACCCAGGCGCAGGACGCGGTGGTATGGCTGGGCGGCAAGGCCAGCGGCGTGCGCATGCAGCAGGCCTCCAATACCTTCGACAACATCGACGGCGTCAGCTTCACCGTCAACAAGGCGATGAAGGACGGCGACGCGCCGCTGCAACTGGCGGTCAGCCGCAGCGACAACGACACCACCGCCAACGTGCAGGCCTTCGTCGACGGCTACAACAAGATCTACAAGGCGATTTCCGACCTGTCGCAGCCGGGCATCAACGGCGCCACCGCCGGCCCCTTCGCCGACGACTCCAGCATCCGCGGACTGAAAAGCCAGCTCAACGCCATCCTGCGCCAGTCTTTCGACGGCATCACGCTGGGCCAGCTGGGCATCAGCGCCAGCCGCGACGGCAGCCTGACGCTGGACAGCAAGAAGCTGGGCGACGCGCTGAAGAACACGCCGGACGCGCTGGACCGCTATTTCAACGGCGTCGGCCAGAGCGGCGCGCTCAAGCAAAGCAGCGATTACCTGGATAAGTGGCTGAACTACAGCAATGGCCTGATCAAGCAGCGCAAGGACAGCGCCGACCGCGCGCAGCAGGATCTGAACCGCCGCCAGGACGCACTGCAGCAGCAGTATCAGCAGACCTACCAGCGCTATCTGGCCCAATTCACCCAACTGCAGAACATGCAGACCCAAATGACCCAGACCATGGGCATGCTGGGTTACAACTGAGCAAGAAAGCAGGATCTAGACAGTGGATTACGAAGCCTATCGCAGCTACCACGCGGTGAACCTGGAAGCCCAGACCCACTCCGCCAGCCAGGTCGACCTGGTGCTGGTGCTGTTCGACGGCCTGCTGGAGGAAATCGCGCGCGCGCGCGGCCATCTGCAGCACCGCCGTTTCGAGCAGAAGGGCGAGAGCATCAACAAGTGCATCAATATCCTCAACGGCCTGTCCAGCGCGCTGGACTTCGACAACGGCGGCGAGGTGGTGACCAGCCTGGCGCGCTTGTACGACTACTGCGCGCACAAGCTGTACCAGGCCAGCGTGGAGATGGACGTGGCGGCGCTGGATGAGGCCGAGGCGCTGCTGGTCAAGCTCAAGGGCGGCTGGATAGGCGTGCGGGACCAAGATGCCGCCGTTTGACGCCGCCGCCTGGAGCCAGGCGATCAGCCAGGCCGGGCGCGAGCAAGACTGGCGGAAGCTGGCGCAGCTCGACCAGGCGCTGCGCCGGCTGCTGTCGGAGGGCGAGCCAGCGTTGGACGCCGGCCAGCGCCGCTTGCTGACCGACGCCTACCGCGCTGCGCTGGATTGCAGCCAGGCCGAAATCGACGCGCTGCGGCACAAGCTCGCCGCGATGGGCCAACAGCGCGAAGGCCAGATGGCCTACGCGCAATTCAGTGAATGGGAACAAGCATGAGCAGAGTGGCCCCGCCGCAAGCCGGCAATGCCTTGCCAGCGATGGCTGACGATGTCGTAGGCCAGGCGCTGGATATCGACAGCCTGTCGCTGCCGGCCGGCCAGCCGGCGCAGGATTTCGCCAGCGCGCTGCTGGCGCTGCGGCAAGCGCCGCCGGCGGACGCTGCGCAGCCGCAACTGGCGCCAAGCCAAGCCGCGCAGCCTGCCGCGCCGGCGCTTGCCGCCGCCGTGGCCGACGAGGCCAAGCCGAGCGACGGCAAGCAGGACCAAGACGAGGGCGGAGTGGCTCAGGTCGATGTTGCCGCGCTCAGCCCGGCGATGCAGCCGCCGCTGGTCTGGCCGCAATTGCAGCCGGCGCCGCTCCCGGCGGTGGCGGCGGACGCGCAGCCGCAGCCATCGGAGCCCGCGCCGCGCGCCATCGCGGCGGCGGCGCCGAGCTTGCTTGACGCCAAGGCGCTGGCCGCGTTGACGGCAGACGTCGCCGCGCCGCGGGCCGACGCGCAGCAAACGGCGCTGCTGGCGGCGTTGCCGTTGCCGGCCCCGCACGCGGCGGACAATGCCAAGCCGGCGGACACGTTCAGCCTGCAACTGCCGGCGTCGCAGCCGGACAGCTGGAGCGGCAAGCTGCAGGCGGCGCTGGGCGAGCGCCTGCAGGTGCTGTCCAGCCAGAACCAGGACCGCGCCACCCTGCGCCTGGACCCGCCGGCGCTGGGCACGCTGGAGATCGCCATCCGCCATCAGGCCGGCGCGCTGACGGTGGAGCTGACGGCTTCGCACAGCGAGGTGGTCAAGCAGCTGCAAACCATAGGCGACAGCCTGCGCCAGGACCTGGGCAACCGCCAGTACACCCAGGTGGCGGTGGAGGTGAAGGAGGGCGCGCCTTCCGGCTACGGCCAGGGCGGCAGACAGAACCGCGAGCAGCAGCCGCAGCAGAATCCGGGCCGCGCCTTGCGCGAGCAGGGCTGGCAGACGGCGGAAGCCTTTGAGCTGGATCAGGGCTGAAAGCCGGACAAGGAAGGAAGTGAATGAATAGCAAGACTCTGATCGTCGCGGCGCTGGTCGCCGCGCTGGCGGCGAGCGCCGGCGTCGGCGGCTGGTGGTACTACCAGCAATCCGCCCATGCGGCGCCGGCCAAGCCCAAGCCGATGGACTACCGTTTCGTCAGCCTGGACAAGATCGTGGTGATGCTGCGCAGCGAAGCCGGCGGCGACCCGCGCTACATGGCGGTGGACCTGGTGTTCCGCAGCAGCCCGGAGAGCGAGCCCAAGGTCAAGGAGCAGCTGCCGCTGCTCAAGAGCGTGGCGGTGCGCGCCTTGTCGCAATTGTCGCGCGAGCGCGCCAACGCGCTGGGCATAGACGACTACCAGCGCCTGCTGGACAAGGCCTACCGCGCAAGCGCCGCGCGAGAGCAAAACGAATTGCCGTTCAGCGAAGTGATGGTCAGCAAGCTGATCATCGAATAAGCCCGATGTACGCCGAAAGCTACGCACCCGCTCCCCATGCCGCCGACGAAAGCCGGCAGCTGGCCTTGTACGCGCCCTTGGTGAAGCGGGCGGCGCGCCAGCTGGCCAGCCAGGCCGGCGGGGTGTTCGACCGCGAGGACATGGAGCAGATCGGCCTGATGGCGCTGCTCGATTGCCTGCGCCGCTACGGCGGCGAGCCGGACGAGCGCTTCGCCGGCTTCGCCATGCTGCGCATCCGCGGCGCCATCCTGGATGAGTTGCGACGGCTGGACTGGCGGCCGCGTTCGGTCAGGCAGGAGGCGCACCGGGTGCGTGACGGCCTGCGCGAGCTGCGGCGCAAGCTCAGGCGCGAACCGTCCGAGGCCGAGGCGATGACGCTGCTGAGCCTGGACGCCGACGCCTACCGCGAAGCGCTGCTGGCGGAAAACGCCGAGGCGATGGCCAGCTTCGACGAATTGGTGGCATCCGGCATGGAATTGGCGGCGGAGGATTCGCCGGAGGCGCGGCTGGAGCGGCAGAGCGAGCTGGCGCGCGCGCTGACCGCGCTGAACGAGCGCGAGCAGCAGGTGATCCAGCTGTATTACGAATTTGAACTGAGTCTCAAGGAGATCGCCGCAGTGCTGGAGCTGACCGAGGCCCGCATCTGCCAGATCAACAAGAGCGCCCTGAAAAAGATGCAGGCCTGCCTGATGGCGGCCTGAAGCAAGGAAACATCCCATGCAGCAACTGTTTGGCATCCTGATCGTGCTGGTTTGTGTATTCGGCGGCTTCATGCTGCATGGCGGCGTGCTGTCGGTGATCTGGCAGCCGGTGGAGTTGCTGATCATTTGCGGCGCGGCGCTGGGCGCCATCGTGCTGGGCAATCCGCCGCATGTGCTCAAGGAGATGGGCGGCCAGCTCAAGCGGGTGGCGACGCGCAAGAAGCAGGGCGCCGAATTCCAGCGCCAGCAGCTGCTGCTGATGTACGAATTGCTGATCACCGCCAGCCGCGGCCTGAAGGCGCTGGACCAGCACGTGGAGGCGCCGCGCCAGAGCCCGTTGTTCAACCGCTACCCGCTGGTGCTGGAAAGCCCCAAGCTGCTGGCCTTCATCGTCGACAACTTCCGCCTGATGGCGATGGGCAAGATCAACGCCCACGAGCTGGAAGGCGTGCTGGACCAAGAACTGGACGCGATCCACGAGCAGCTGAACCAGCCGTCCAAGTCGCTGCATAAGATCGCCGAGGCGATGCCGGGCTTCGGCATCCTGGCGGCGGTGCTGGGCATCGTGATGGCGATGAACACCGTCGCCCAGGGCGCCAGCGCCGGCGAAATCGCCAACAGCGTGGCGGCCGCCATGGTGGGCACCTTCATCGGCATTTTCTTCTGCTACGGCGTGCTGGACCCGATTTCCAACGTGATGAGCCAGCTGGTGAAGGAAGAGCTGTCCAATTTCGAATCGGTGAAAGTGGTGCTGACCACCCACGCCTCCGGCAAGCCGCCGCTGCTGGCCATCGACGCCGGCCGCCGCCTGGTGCAGCTCAACACCAAGCCCAGCTTCTCGCAGCTGGAGTCGTGGATCACCATGCTGGAAGGTCAGGGCTGATCCATGGCCGGCTTGAAGAAAAAGGACGAGCACGAAGGCGCGGTCATCAAGCGCGTGTCGCGCCGCCATGAGGAAGAAGGCCACGGCGGCGCGTGGAAAGTGGCGTTCGCCGACTTCGTGCTGGCGCTGATGTGCCTGTTCCTGGTGCTGTGGGTGCTGGCCGCGCGCGATCAGGAAAACCTGCGGCAGCTGTTGACCACCTCCGGCGGCAGCCCGCTGATGCAGGGCGACGGCAAGCAGATCGACCACATGGGCAATCCGCCTGGCAGCCTGATCCCGCGCGACCCCATCCCCGGCCCGACCGGCAGCCAGGCTGCCAGCAAGTCGGCGCTGCGCGACAGCGACAAGCGTTCGGCGCAAGATCAGCCGGAAATGCCGCGCCGCAGCTACGACAGCGAGGCCGACCTGCGCAAGCTGGCCGCGCAGTTGTCGACAATGAGCCAGCAGGCCGGCCTGTCCAGCAATCTGCAAACCATCATCACGCCTTACGGCCTGCGCGTGACCCTGCACGATACCGATCAGCAGGGCATGTTCGAGCGCGGCAGCGCCATCGTCGAACCCCGCTTCCGCGGCCTGCTGCAGCAAATGGGCGCCATGCTGGGCGAGATCGACAACCAGATCCTGCTGGTCGGCCACACCGACGCGGCGCAGTACCACAGCGCCGGCGGCTTCGCCGCCTTGTCCAATTGGTCGCTGTCCAGCAACCGGGCGATGGCGGCGCGGATGCACATGCTGCAGGGCGGCCTGGCCCCGGCTTCGGTGCTGCAGGTGGTGGGCATGGCCGAGCGCGCGCCGCTCGACCGCGAGCATCCGCTGGCGGCGGCGAACCGCCGCATCGAGCTGCTGATCCTGACTTCGGGCCAGGCTCAGGCGGTGGTGGCGATGTTCGGCTCGGCCGCCGACGGCAAGACCGGGCTGCCCGGTGTTGCGTCCGCGCTACCAAATGAGAAAGACTTGCAAAAACTTAGAGAAAATACCATCGGTATCAGGTGAGTATTTGTTAATATTGTGCAATCACAAAAGACTTTGCGTTGCAAGGTCTTTTTTTGTGCGATTTTCACATAAATTTTAATCAAATTATTTACAATTTCCCCTGTGTTGATAACAATACGCGGTGTATGAGCCAGATCTCATATCGCGAACAATAAATAATGACTTGGGCATGGCTTTGCCGTTCAAGGCTTGGGCTGCCGGATAGTCGGGGACGTGTTACCGAGATGAATCAAGAACAAGTTACGCAGATGTTGCGGCAAACGCCGTTGTTTGGTCATTTGGCAGACGATACGCTGGATCGGGCGCTGGAATGTTGCGAAACCGTCCGTCTGGCTAGGGGCGAGGCCCTGTACGAGGAGGGCGACGCTTCGGATGCGGTCTACCTGCTGCTGGGGGGCTGCATGCAGGTGTATGTGGCAGATGCCGTGGGCAAGAAATACGTGCTGCAGATGGCGATGCCGGGCGGGATGCTGGGCATGGAGTCGTTTGTGGACGGCGGCGGCCGCGGCAGCAGCGCGGTGGCCGATGAGGAAAGCGTGTTGCTGATGTTCTCGCGCGAGGCCCTCAGCGGCCTGTTCGACAGCGAGGATGGCCTCCCCGGCTGCGACAAGGTGCGCAGCAGCATCATGTGCTACCTGGTTTCGCTGGTGCGCCACATGACTACGCTGGCGCGCAATTTGGCCTTGCTGGATGTCTATGGCAGGGTGCGCATCCTGATCAACCAGATGCTGATCGAGCAGGACGGCGTGCTGATCCTGCGCAAGCAGTTGACCCAGCAGGAAATCGCCGACCAGATCGGCTCCTCGCGCGAGATGGTGGCGCGTATCCTGAAGGAGCTGATCTACGGCCACTATATCCGGATGGAGAACCGCCGCATCGTGGTGCTGAAGATGCTGCCGGAAAACTTCTGATGCGCCAACGGCCGCCCGGGCTAACCGCCAGGCGGCCGTTTCGCTTGCGGATTTAAGTTTGGCGGCCCGGCGTCGCCCTGTATGGGTATCACACCCAATTCCACAGTAGCAGGCAGACTGATGCAGATATCTTCCCTTTCCTCCTGGCGCGCCGACAAGGCCGCGCCTGCCAAGACCGACGCCGCCGCGACGGCCGATGCGCCGGCCCGTCCGGCTCCCGCCGCGGCCGAGGCGCCGCTGGCGGCGGCCTTGCAGGCGATGCCGGAAGTCGATCTGGCCAAGGTCGACGCGGTGCGCGCCGCATTGGCGCGCGGCGAAGTGCGCTTCGATCCGCAGCGGCTCGCCGGCCTGATCGAGCAGTATCACGGCGGTCGTTGATGGATAGGCAGCAGGACTTGCGCCGGCTGTTCGCCACGGTGGCGGACGACCTGGCGGCTTATCCCTTGCTGCAGGCGTGTCTGGAGCGGCAGTTCGCCGCCGCGCTGGCGCATGACGCGCAGGCCTTGTCGGTTTGCGCCGACGAGATCGGCGCGTTGTGCCGACGCCTGGAGCTAAGCCGCCGCGAACGCCTGGGCGCGGCGGAGCGCTTGCTGCCGGCGGGGGCTGAGTTGACGATGGCCGCGGTCTTGCGGGCGTTGCCGGAGCGGCAGCGCGAGCAGGGCGAGCGGCATTGGCTGCGGCTGCGCGGCATGGTGGCCGATTGCCGCGAATTGAATTTGCGCAACGGCCAGTTGCTGCAGCAGCGCAGGCTATTGCTGCAGCGCGTGCTGGAGGGGGAGTCGGATGTTTACGCAGCGCAGTGAGGCTGGCTTGGGCGCGGCGTTCGCTCAGGCTGCCGACGGCGTCGCCTTGCCGCTGGCGTTGCCGGCGCCGGGCGCGGGTTTCGCCGAGCAGCTGGCCGGCGTGCGCGGCGAAGTGGAGCGTTTCATCGCCGACGGCGACGCGGCCGCGCCGACTGCGCTGTCTCCCGAGGCTTGGCGCGTGCAGCAGCAGATGAAGGCTGGCCAGGCGATGCCGACGGTGCCGACGGTGCCGCCGGATCGGCAGGCCTTTGTCGCCGAGTTGGCGCCGTATGCGCGCGAAGCGGCCGACAGGCTGGGCGTGGCGCCGGATATCCTGGTGGCCCACGCGGCGCTGGAGTCGGGCTGGGGGCGCAAGCCGTTGCGCCGCGCCGACGGCGGCGACAGCCATAATCTGTTCGGCATCAAGGCCGATTCGCGCTGGCGCGGCGAGGTGGCGGCGTCGTTGACTACCGAATACCTGGGCGGCAAGAGGCAATCGCGGGTAGAGCCTTTTCGTGCCTATCCCGACTATCGGGCGGCCTTCGCCGACTACGCCGACCTGCTGGCGACCAATCCGCGCTATCGCGCCGCCTTGGGGGTGGGCTCGGACGCGCGGGCCTTCGCCGGCGCGCTGGCGCGCGGCGGCTATGCCACCGATCCGGACTACGCCGGCAAGCTGGCGGGACTGGTTGGGCGTCTGCGTGGAGAGAGTTTGTAGATTTTGGCGGAAGAGGGTGGGGAGGTGGGCGCGGAGGCGTCCTTTTTTCTTTATTTGCGGAATTTTGGAAAATAAAACGGAAAAAGCCGAAATCTTGCGATTTCGGCTTTTTTACTGGTGGAGATAAGCGGGATCGAACCGCTGACCTCTTGCATGCCATGCAAGCGCTCTCCCAGCTGAGCTATACCCCCGGTAAACTGTTTTTGCTGCCCGCTTTCCGCCTGGAATGCGGAATGCGTTTGAAACGTGGTGGAGATAAGCGGGATCGAACCGCTGACCTCTTGCATGCCATGCAAGCGCTCTCCCAGCTGAGCTATACCCCCAGTTGAAGCTGGCGTCCCCACGGGGATTCGAACCCCGGTTGCCGCCGTGAAAGGGCAGTGTCCTAGGCCTCTAGACGATAGGGACTAAATTGTGGTGGAGATAAGCGGGATCGAACCGCTGACCTCTTGCATGCCATGCAAGCGCTCTCCCAGCTGAGCTATACCCCCACATATTCTGTCGATTCCGCTTTTGCGGCGGCCGTTTGGTCTCGACAGGAAGCGCACTATACATTGCCGGTTTTTTCCGTGCAAGCGTTTTGCGGAAATATTTCAAAAAATCGGACAAATTACCCGATTTGACTAGCCGTGGCGCTGTTTGGCGGGCGAGGCGCAGGCGTTATGGGTATTTATATTTCCAAAAGAAATAAATAAGAAAAATATTATTACTTTGAGGTCTATGTTGCGACTGTTAAGGTGCCGACATGCCCGCCGCTGCGGCGGCGATCCTGGATATCGCGGAGAACCTGAAGATGAAAAAACTGAATGCAGTACTGGCGCTGGCGCTGACCCTGGGCGCGGCCGCCGCGCAGGCGGACGATCTGGCGGCCATCCGCAAGGCGGGCGTGCTGAAGATCGGCACCGAGGGCACATACGCGCCGTTCACCTATCATAACCCGGCCGGCGAATTGACCGGCTTCGACGTGGAACTGGGCCAAGCCATCGCCAAGCGGCTGGGCGTGAAGGCGCAATTCGTCGAGGGCAAGTGGGACGGCCTGATCGCCGGCCTGGACGTGAAGCGCTACGACGTGGTGATCAACGAAGTGGCCATCACCGACGCCCGCAAGCAGAAATACGATTTCTCCGAGCCCTATATCGTGTCGAAGGCGGTGTTGATCGTCCGCGACGACAACCGCGACATCAAGCGCTTCGAAGACTTGAAAGGCCGCAAATCGGCCAATACCCTGACCAGCAACTTCGGCAAGCTGGCGCAGCGCTACGGCGCCGAAATCGTGCCGACCCAGGGTTTCAACGAGTCGGTGGCTTTGCTGGAGTCCGGCCGAGTGGAAACCACCATCAACGACAGCTTGTCCTTCCTCGACTTCAAGAAGAAGCAGCCGGCCTCCCGTCTGAAAGTGGCGGCCACCGAAGCCAATGGCGACGCTTCCGGCGTGCTCCTGCGCAAAGGCAGCCCGGAGCTGAAGGCGGCGATCGACAAGGCGCTGGCTGGCATCAAGGCGGACGGCAGCTATCAGAAGCTGTCCCACAAGTACTTCGGCGCCGACGTGTCGCATTGAGTTGAGGAGCGGCAATGCCCCCGTGGTTGCAGTTGATGGCGGACTCCTTGCCGTCGCTACTTTACGCCGGCTTCGTATTCACCGTGCCGCTTACCCTGCTGTCGTTCGCCGGCGGCCTGGCGCTTGGCCTGCTGGTGGCGTTGATCCGGCTGTTCGGGCCGCGCCCGCTGGTGCTCTTGGTGCGGGGCTATTCCTGGCTGGTGCGCGGCACGCCGCTGTTGGTGCAGCTGTTCGTGATCTTCTACGGCCTGCCGCGCGTCGGCATCGTGTTCGATCCGTTTCCGGCGGCCTTGCTCGGCTTCGTGCTGAGCGTGGGAGCGTACACTTCGGAAGTGATACGCGCGGCGATCGCCTCGGTGCCCAAGGCGCAGTGGGAGGCGGCGAATTCGCTGGGCATGAGCTGGTCGCAAGCGATGCGCCGCACCATCCTGCCGCAGGCGGGCAGGGTGGCGGTGCCGCCCTTGGCCAATTCCTTCATCTCGCTGGTGAAAGACACCTCGCTGGCGGCGGTGCTGACGGTGCCGGAAATGTTCCAGGCGGCGCAGCGCATAGCGGCCACCACCTATGAGCCGCTGCTGTTGTATCTGGAGACCGCGCTGATCTACCTGTTGTTGAGCACGGTATTGACCTGGCTGCAGGAGCGGCTGGAAAAACGTTTTGACCGGCACGTGGCGCCGGTGGGAGCCGCGTCATGATCAAGCTGAGCCGCATCGTCAAATCTTTCGGCGAGCAGACCGTGCTGCATGATGTCAGCCTGGAGCTGGCCGAGGGCGGCGTCACCGCGTTGATCGGCCCGTCCGGCAGCGGCAAGAGCACGCTGCTGCGCTGTGCCAACCTGTTGGAGACGCCGGATGGCGGCGAGCTGCAGCTCGCCGGCGAAACCTTGCGTTTCGAGCCGGGCAGAAAGCTGTCGCGCGATGCCGTGCTGCGCGTGCGCCGCGTCACCGGCATGGTGTTCCAGAGTTTCCAGCTGTTTCCGCACCAGACGGTGCTGCAGAACGTGATGGAGGGACTGTTGACCGTGCAGCGCTGGCCGCGCGATAAGGCCGAGCGGCGCGCGCGCGAGTTGCTGGACAAAGTGGGCATGGCGCACAAGGCGGATGCCTGGCCGTCCACCCTGTCCGGCGGCCAGCAGCAGCGGGTGGCGATCGCCCGCGCGCTGGCGCCGTCGCCGCAGCTCTTGCTGTGCGACGAGCCGACGTCGGCGCTGGATCCGGAACTGGCGGCCGAGGTGGTGGCGGTGCTGCGCCAGCTGGCCGCAGACGGCGTCACCATGCTGATGGCCACCCATGATCTGCGGCTGGCGTCCAGCGTCGCTCGCGATGTGGTGTTTTTGGAGGGCGGGCGCGTCGTAGAGGCTGGCCCCGCCGCGCAGATTTTCCGCCAGCCGCGCGAGGCGCGCACGGCGGAATACGTGTCCACGCTGACCGCCGGCGCCAGGGATCTGGTGCAGATCTGAAGCGTCTCAGGCCGCGCTGACGCGGGCGCGGCCGGCGCGCTTGGCCTGGTAGAGCTGGCGGTCGGCGGCTTCGATCAGCGACTGCGGCGCGGTGTCCGGCTCCGGCTGGGCGACGGCGACGCCTATGCTGGCGGTCACGGCGCCGCCCAGCTCGGAGTCCTGGTGCGGAATGCCCAGCTCGCGTATCGATTGCAGGATGGTTTCCGCCAGGTGCGCGGCGCCTTCGCGGTCGGTGTCCGGCAGGATGCAGGCGAATTCCTCGCCGCCGTAGCGCGCGGCCAGATCGTGCGGCCGCTGCAGCGCGCGGCGCATTGCCTGCGCCACCTGGCGCAGGCAGTCGTCCCCGGCCTGGTGGCCGTAGCGGTCGTTGAAGCGCTTGAAGTAGTCCACATCCAGCAGAAGCAGCGCGACTGGTTGGCGCTGCCTGGCGCACAGCAGCCAGCTGGTCTGCAGCTCCTCGTCGAACTTGCGGCGGTTGGCCACGCCGGTCAGGCCGTCCATCAGCGCGATCGAATTGAGCAGGTCCGTCTGGAATTTCAGCGCCAGGTGGGTGCGGACCCGGGCGCGCAAGATGGTGCGGTTGACCGGCTTGACGATGTAGTCGACGCCGCCTAGCTCGAAGCCGCGCGCTTCGTCGGCCTCCTCGCGCTGGGCCGAGATGAAGATCACCGGCACCGCGCGGGTGCGCGGATCCTCCTTCAGCCGGCGGCAGACCTCGAAGCCGTCTATGCCCGGCATCACCAGATCCAGCAGGATCAGGTCCGGCATCAGCGCCTGGCATTGCGCGATCGCCTGTTCGCCGTCCAGCGCCATGAAAATCTCGCACTCGTCCTTGAATAATTCGCGTATCAGCAAGATGTTGGCGGTTTGGTCGTCCACCACCAGGATCCGAGGCCGCGGCACGCCGGGCAACTGGTTCAGGGATTGGTCCATGTCATGGCTCGCTTTCGATCAGGGTTTTGAGCAGATGCAGGGCAGGCGCGAATTGCAATCGTCCAACCTGCGCCACCAGGCTTTCCACTTGCGGCCGCATGCGCTCTCCCGCCAGCGGCAGCAGCGCGGTGGCCAGGTCGATGGCGGCCAGGTTGCCGCGCTCCAGCAGTGGCTGGATCGCCTGCAGCCGCTCGCGCCATTCCTGAATCGACAGCGCCGGCGCGGCGGCCGGCGCGGCAGCCGCGACCGGTTCGGGCAGGCGGCGGGCCAACTGGCGCACGCTGTCTTTTGCCAGCTGCTGCAGCGCCATGGCGGCTTCGCGCCAAGCATCGGCATCCAGCGGGCGCGGCGCCGACGGTTTCGCGCATTGCTCCAATTCGCCGGCACGGCGGGCCAGCGCGGCGGCGCCGACCGTGGCGGCGATGCCTTTGAGCGAGTGCAGCGTCGCCGCCCGCTGCGCGGCGTCGCCGCTTTCCAGCTGCAGTTGCAGCAAATTGGCCAGCAGTTCCGCTTCCTCGATGAAGCGGCGCAGGGCGTTGCGCATGGTGTCGGCCTGCTGGCCGAAACGCCGCAGCACGACTTCCTCCGGTTCGATGTCGAAGGCGGGCGCGACGCCGACGACCGCCGCTTCGGTCCGCGGCGCGCGTCCGCACAGTGCCAGCAGCCGCGGCGCCAGCTGGTTGATGTCTATCGGCTTGCCGATATGGTCGTCCATGCCGGCGGCCAGGCATTCGGCGCGGTCGGCGGGGCTGGCGTTGGCGGTCATCGCCAGGATCGGCGATTCGCAGCCGCTGGCGCGGATGCGCCGCGTCGCTTCCAGGCCGTCTATGTCCGGCATCTGCATGTCCATGATGATCACATCGTAATCGGCGTCGGCCGCGGTGGCTTTTTCCACGCCGCTCAGCCCGCCTTCCGCCAGCTCTACGCGCGCGCCTTCAAGGGCGAGCAGCTCCGACGCCACCTGCCGGTTCAGCGCGTTGTCCTCCACCAGCAGCAGCCGCATGCCGGGCAGGCGCGGCTCGGCGGCGATCTGGCAGGGCGGCCCGGCGCGGCCGCTCAGGCAGGCTTGCACCGACTCGATCAGTTGCCGCGGCGTCATCGGCTTGGTCAGCAGTTCGGCGAACGGCGCGTCGGCGATGTGCGACAGGGTCTCGCGGCCGTTGGCGGTGACCATCATCAGCACCGGCGGCTTGCCGGCGCCGGCGGCGCGCAGGCGGGCCGCGGTTTCCACGCCGTCGCTGCCGGCCAGGCGCCAGTCCAGCAGCACCGCGTCGTAGCGGCGGCCCGCCTCCAGCGCGCGCGCGGCCTCGGCGCCGCTGGCGATGTAGTCGCTATGCCAGCCGGCGGCCTGCAGCGTGTGGCCCAGCACTTCTCCCACCAGCGGGTTGTCGTCGACGATCAGCACTCGCAGTGCTTTCCCGCCGGGGGCCACCAGCGGCGCGGGATCGGCGATTTTCAGCGTGATTTCCAGCCAGAAGCGGCTGCCGCGGCCGGGTTCGCTCTGCGCTTCCAATTGGCCGCCCATCAGCCGCGCCAGCCGCTGGCTGATTGCCAGCCCCAGCCCAGTGCCGCCGAAGCGGCGGGCGGTGGACGCTTCGGCTTGGGTGAAGCCATCGAACACGCGCTTGAGCTGTTCCGCGGCGATGCCGATGCCGGTGTCGCTGACGCCGAAGTGCAGCGTCGTCGCGTCGCCTTGTCTGAGGATCTGCCCGACGCTGATGATCACCTGTCCGCGTTCGGTGAACTTCATCGCGTTGCCGGCCAGGTTGATCAGGATCTGCTGCAGCCGCAGCCGGTCGCCTATCACCGCGGCCGGCAGTTCCGGGTCGATTTCGAACACCGGCTCCACGTCCTTGTCGCCGTGGCTGCCGGACAAGATGATGCCCAGGTCGCGCAGCAGGTCGTCCAGCGCGAAGGGGTGGGGGTCCAGCTGCAGCTTGCCGGCCTCGATCTTGGAGAAGTCCAGGATATCGTTGAGCAGCCCCAGCAGTGAATTGGCTGCGGCGCGGGTCTTGGCCACGTAGTCCTGCTGGCGGATGTCCAGCGGCGTTCGCTGCAGCAGCTGCAGCAGGCCCAGCACCGCGTTCAGCGGCGTGCGGATTTCGTGGCTCATATTGGCGAGGAAGCGGCTTTTCGCCTGATTGGCCTGTTCCGCCTGCTGTTTGGCTTGCCGCAGCTGCATTTCCGAGCGCCGCCGCTCGGCGATGTCGGTGGCGATCCCGACATAGCCGCTGATGGCGCCGTCGCCGTCGCGCATCGCGGTGACCGCCAGCGAGACGGCGACGTGGCCGCCGTCTTTGCGCACATAGGTCCATTCGCGGATTTCCGCGCCGGCCGATTCCGGCACATGGACGAATACCCGGAAGCCGGCGATGTCTTCGCCGTACTGTTGGCTAAGTTCGCGCCCGCGGGCCGCGACTTCGTCGGCCAGGTGGAAGCGGGCCGGCGTGCAGCGACCCACCATTTCATCCTGGACATAGCCCAGCATCCGCTCCGCGCCGGCGTTGAACACCGTGATCAGGCCGTCGCGGTCGGTGGCGATGATGGAAACTTCCGATGCGGCGCTCAGCACATTGGACAGCAGCAGGCTCAGCCGGCTGACTTCGGCGTCGATCAGGCGCCGGCGCGTGGCATCGATGCGCAGCGCGATCACGCGTTCGATCGCGCCGTCGCCGTCGCGCTGGAGGACGATCACGGTATCGGCCCAGCGCAGCGAGCCGTCGCGCGCGCGGTTGCAGATTTCGCCGTGCCAGGCTTCGCCGCGGTCCAGCGTCTGGCGGATGCCCTGCCAGAACGGCTCGTCGTGCAGGCCTTCGGCCAGCATGCGGTGGTTGCGGCCCAGCAGCTCTTCGCGGCGATAGCCGCTGATCTCGCAAAAGCGGTCGTTGACTTCCAGGAAGCGTCCCTCGGGGTCGGTGACCGCGTATTGCAGCTGCTCGTTGATGATGCCGAGCAAGGCTTGGTTCTCGCGCAGCGCCGCCGCCAGTTGCAGCCGGCCTTCAACCAGTTCGGTGACATCGTGCACCACCGAGTAGAAGCCGCGCACTTCGCCGTCCATCACGTCGGGCAGATAATGGACCAGAGTGTGGCGGGGGTTGCCGTCCAGATCGGGGAGGGTGCGTTCGAAGCGCAGCGATTCGCCGCGCAGCGCCGCTTCCACGTGCGGCCGGCTGATGGAGAACGACGCCTCGCCCAGCAGGTCGGGCAGCAGGGTGCCGGGCAGGCTGTCGGGCTCTAGGCCGAACCAGTTGTGATAGGCATGGTTGGCCACCCGGTTCACCAGATTCTTGTCCCAGTAGCCTATCATCGAGGGCACCGAGTCCAGCACCGTGCGCAGGTCGCGGCGAGCGCCTTCCAGTTGCAAGGTGCGTTCCGCCACTTGTTCTTCCAGCCTGGTATTCAGCGCCAGCAGCTCCGCTTCCATCGCTTTTTGCCGGGTGATGTCGCGCACCGTCTTGGCCGCGCCGATCACCGCGCCGTTGTCGCCGTAGATCGGCGCCACCGACACCGCCACGTCGATCAGGCTGCCATCCTTGCGGCGGCGCACCGTCTGGAAATGGGCGATGCGCTCGCCGCGGGCGATGCGGGACAGGATGTCGTGCTCTTCGCGCTCCTTGTCCTCCGGAACGATCAATTGCCATAGCGAGCGGCCGAGGGCTTCGCCGGCGTGGTAGCCGAACATCTCCTGCGCGCCCTTGTTCCAGCTGATCACGATGCCGTCCAGCGTCTTGCCGATGATGGCGTCGATCGAGCTTTCGACAATGGTGGCGAGGTCTTTTCTCGCGTCCAGCAGCCGCTTGCGCGACAGCATTTCGCTGCGCCAGGCATAGGCCAGCGCGGCGCAGAACAGGCTGAACAGCAAGCTGCCCAGGTTGAGCAGCCGCGTTGGCGGCAGCTGCAGGCTGTCGGCGAAGGCGGGGCTGGCGTGGAAGGTCAGGCGCCAGACGCGGCCGAAAATCGGCGCCGATTGGGTGGCGACGGCGGCTTCGGCCGAGCCTGAGGCGTAGCTGCGGAAGAAGCCGAGCGGATTGGCCGGATTGGTGGCGTCGCTCAGCTCCACCCAGCCGTCCTGCGGATCCTGCTCCAGGCCGGCCAGCACTTCGGGCATCACCACCGGGGTGTAGCTCCAGCCTAGCGCCTGCGCGCGACGTTCGGCCAGGCTGGCCGGCGTGAGGATGTCGCGGTAGATAGGCATCAGGATGAGAAAGCCCTGTTTGCTGAGGCGCGGCGCCTGCAGCAGCGTGACCGGCGCGCTGATGCGCGCCTCGCCGCTATCGACCGCCTCCTGGGCGGCGGCGCGGCGGTCGGGGTCGGAGGCGATATCCAGGCCGACGGCCTAGCGGTTGGCGGCCAGCGGTTCGATGAACTGGATGATGGCGTGCTCGGCGCGGTAAGGCTGGAACTGGTGAACGGAAAAGCCGGTGGCGGCGCGCATGGCGGCGGCGAAGGCTTTCAGTTCGGTTTCCGGCACCCGCCTGACGAAGCCGAAGCCGCGCGCGCCGGGAAATTCGCGCGGCAGCTCCCGGCTCAGGCTGTAGCGGTGGAAGGCTTCCTGAGCGTGGGGGCCGTCGCCGGCGGCGACTACCGCGCCGCGGGCGCCGCGCAGGCCATAGGCGTAGCGCTGCAGCCGCTCGACGATGGCGGAGAGCGCTCGTTGCGCCTGCTGGCTGGCGGCCTGGCGCAACGTTTCGGCATTGCGCTGCTCGATCTGCCGGCAGGCCAGCGTGGTCAGCGCCAGCGCCAGCAGCAGCGTGGCCGCCGCCCAGCGCGCGGCCGAGGAGAGGTGGGGCTTGCTCGTCATGGCGGATGTCGTCGCAACGGTTGGGTGGGACCGGCGCGGGCGCGCGCCCGGCTTAAATTGATCATAGTTATGATCGGGGAATTTGCGACGCGGGGCGTGTGGGCGAAAGGAATGAAAAAAGCCCGCTTGCGCGGGCTGTTTTTTTGTCCGCCTGGGAAGGGCGGGCCGTCTGGCGGCGTGTGAAGCAGGTTTTGGTGGAGATAAGCGGGATCGAACCGCTGACCTCTTGCATGCCATGCAAGCGCTCTCCCAGCTGAGCTATACCCCCATGCGCTGCATTCACAGTGGGAGCGAGTATATGTCGCCGACGGGCGCTTGTAAACCCGGGGCGGCGCAAAACGTGAAATTTCCCGCGCCGCGACGATTGGCATGGCTGAGGACATGCGCGCATGGCATTGTCAGGCCTCAGGACGCTGTGGCTGGGCGGGCGCTCGGTTATAATCGGCAGTCTGGATGAGGGCGGGAAGGCGCGGATGTCGGTTGGTCATTACGAGAATTTTCCGGTAGGTTCGCTGCTGCTGCCGCGCCGGATGCGGCGGGCGGTGCATGCGATCTATCATTTCGCGCGCTACGCCGACGATGTGGCGGACGAGGGCGACGCCGACGCGGCCGCGCGGCTGGCCGAACTGGACCGGCTGTCCGCCGATTTGGCGCGGATCGAGGCCGGCGCCGAGCCGCAGATCGAACTGATGCGGCCGCTGGCGGCGGCGATCGCCGCGCATGGGCTGCCGTTTCAGCCGTTTCACGACCTGCTGTCGGCTTTTCGCCAGGATGTGGTCAAGACGCGCTACCAGAGCTTCGCCGAGCTGGTCGATTACTGCCGCCGCTCCGCCAATCCGGTGGGAAGGCTGATGCTGGCGCTGTACGGCGTCGACGACGCGCGCAGCCTGGCCCAGTCGGACGGCATCTGCACCGCGCTGCAGTTGATCAATTTCTGGCAGGACGTGGCGGTGGATTGGCAAAAAGGCCGGGTCTACCTGCCGCAGGACGACCTGGCGCGCTTCCGGCTGGAGGAAGGACGGATCGAGGCCGGCCAGTGCGACGCCGCCTGGCGCGGCATGATGCTGTACCAGGTGGAGCGCGCCCGCAAGATGCTGCAGGCCGGCGCGCCGCTGGGTCGCACGCTGCGGGGGCGCCTGGGCCTGGAGCTGCGGCTGATCATCCTGGGCGGCGAGCGCATCCTGAAGAAGCTGCACGCCTCGGGCGGCGACGTGTTCAGGCAGCGGCCCAAGCTGAACGGCCTGGATTGGATATACATGATGTGGCGGGCATGCCGGGCCGTATGAGGCCGGCGCCCGCGGTGGGAATCTTGCCGGCGCCCGGGCGGCGCCGGCGGCAGCAGAGGAGAGGCGCGTGACGCCCGATCAGTATTGCGAGGACAAGGCCGCGGCCAGCGGCTCCAGTTTCTATTACAGCTTCCGCTTTCTGCCGGCCGAGCGGCGCAGCGCCATCACCGCGCTGTACGCCTTTTGCCGCGAGGTGGACGACGCGGTGGACGAGTGCCACGACCTGGGCGTGGCGCAGGCCAAGCTGGCCTGGTGGCGGGGCCAGGTGGGCCGGGCCTACCAGGGCGAGGCCGATCATCCGGTGATGCGCGCGTTGCTGCCGCATCTGTCGGCCTTCCAGCTGCCGCGCGAGCAACTGGAGGAAATCATAGACGGCATGGAGATGGACCTGTCCATGGTGCGTTACCAGCGTTTCCAGGACCTGCTGCTGTATTGCCACCGGGTGGCGGGCGTGGTGGGCCAGCTGGCGGCGCGCATCTTCGGCTATAGCGACGAGCGTACGTTGGAGTATGCGCATGAGTTGGGCGTGGCCTTCCAGCTGACCAACATCATCCGCGACGTCGGCGAGGACGCGCGCCGCGACCGCATCTACCTGCCGATGGAGGAGCTGCAGCGCTTCAACTGCCCGGCGATGGACATCCTGCATTACGAGGAAAGCGAGCCGTTCAAGCAATTGATTGCCTTCCAGATCGAGCGCGCCGAGGAGCACTACCGCAAGGCATGGGAGCTGCTGCCGGCGGCGGATCGCAAGTCGCAGCGGCCGGGCCTCTTGATGGCCGCCATCTACCGCGCCACGCTGCGGGAAATCCAGCAGGACGGCCCGGCCAAGGTGCTGAACCAGCGCTTGTCGCTGGGCACTGGCCGCAAATTGTGGCTGGCCTGGAAAACCTGGACTCTCGGCTACCGGCCGTGAAGCCCAGGGTGGCGGTGGTGGGGGCCGGCTGGGCCGGCCTGGCCGCCGCGGTGGAGCTGGCCGGAGAGGCGGACCTCACCGTGCTGGAAGCCGGACGCGAACCCGGCGGCCGCGCGCGCCAGGTCGGCACGGATGGCGACAGGTTTGACAATGGTCAGCACATTCTCTTGGGCGCTTATGCAGAATGCCTGCGCCTGATGCGGCGGGTGGGGGCCGAGCCCGAAAGCCTGCTGCGCCGCCTGCCGCTGCAGTGGCGGCGCGAGGGCGGGGTGGACATGCGCTGCCCGCGCTGGCCGGCGCCGCTGCACCTGGCAGCCGGCCTGCTGGCGGCGCGCGGCCTGGGCTGGTCGGCCAAATGGCAGCTGGCGCGGGCGCTGCTGGGTTTGCGCGCCGCCGCTTATCGCTTGCCCCAGGACTGCGCGGTGGCCGACTGGCTGCGCGACCACGGACAGCAGGAGGAGGCGCTGCGCGAATTCTGGCGTCCGCTGGTGTTGTCGGCGCTGAACACGCCGCCGGAGCAGGCATCGATGCAGGTGCTGGCGACGGTGCTGCGCGACAGCTTGGGCGCGCGCCGCGCGGCCAGCGACCTGCTGCTGCCGGCGCGCCACCTGTCGGCGCTGTTTCCCGAGCCCGCTTGGCGCTGGCTGGCCGGCCAGGGAGCGGACTTGCGTCTGGGCTGCCGGGTGCGCCGGCTGTCGCGGGAGGCGGGCAGGCTGCTGGTGGATGGCGAGGCGTACGACGCCGTGGTGTTGGCCGCGGCTCCCTACCATGCGGCCGCTTTGCTGGACGAGCCGCGCTTGCGGGCGCAGTTGCAGGATTACCGCTACTGTCCCATCGTCACCGTCTATCTGCGCTTCGCGGCGTCGCCGCGCTTGCCGGCGCCGATGATGGGCGTGCGCGGCGGCGCGGCCGACTGGCTGTTCGACCGCGAGGCGCTGTGCGGAGAGGCCGGCCTGGTGGCGGCGGTGCTCAGCGCGCCGCCGGCGCTGCCGGAGCAGGACGAACTGGTGCGCGCGGTGCTGGACGACGTGCGTCGGCTGGCGCCTCATTTGGAACAGCCGATCGAATGCAAGGTGATAGTGGAAAAACGCGCCACTTTCGCCAGCGCGGTGGGTTTGCGGCGGGCAACGGTCCGCAGCGGCGCGGAAGGAATTTATCTGGCCGGCGATTGGGCATGTCCCGATTACCCGGCCACGCTGGAAGGCGCGGCGCGCAGCGGGGTGGCCGCGGCGGCAGCGGTGATGCAGGATTTACGGATGAAAGCACGACAATGAAAACAGAGTTTGCCAAAGATGCCCTGGCAGGGCGCGTGATCCTGGTGACCGGCGCCTCCCAGGGAATAGGCCGCGAGGCGGCGCTGACGTTTGCCCGCCACGGCGCCGCGGTGGTGCTGCTCGCGCGCAGCGTCAAGGGGCTGGAGAAGGTCTACGATGAAGTGGTGGCCACCGGCGCGCCGGAACCGGCGGCGGCGCCGCTCGACCTCCTTAACGCGGGCGAGAATGAGTTCGGCAACCTGGCCCTGACCATCCAGCGCGAATTCGGCCGGCTCGACGGCATACTCCACTGCGCCTCGCATTTTTACGCGCTGTCGCCGCTGTCGAACCAGACCATAGAAGAATGGATGAACCAGTACCGGATCAACACCGTGGCGCCGTTCGCGCTGACGCGCGCCTGCCTGCCGCTGCTGAAGGCGGCGCCGGACGCGTCGGTGCTGTTCGTCGGCGAAAGCCATGGCCTGCATCCGGCGGCGTATTGGGGCGGCTTCGGCGCGTCCAACGCCGGCCTGCCTTATCTGACCAAAGTGGCGGCCAGCGAGTGGGAGATGCACGCCAATCTGCGCGTCAACCTGCTGACGCCGGGACCGGTCAACTCGCCGCAGCGCAACCGCACCCACCCGGGCGAGGCCAAGAGCGAGCGCGGCGAGCTGGCCGACCTGATGCCGCATCTGCTGTACTGGCTGGGCGGCGACAGCCGCGGCCGCAGCGGCGAGGTGGTGGAGCTGGACCTGCGAAAGCCGCAATCGTGAACAAGGCGGGAACAAGATGAAAGCACTGGTTTTGCTGACGACGCTGCTGGCGCTGGCCGGCTGCAACTGGGTGGGGACGGTTTCCGGCTTGACCAAGGATTCCGACAAGGCGGTGGGCGCGGCCTGCCGCCAGACCGGCCGCTCGCTGGAAGAGTGCTATCTGCGCAATCCGGAGGCAGACAAGGCGTCGATTTACGCCGGCTGGCGCGAGATGAACGAATACATGGCCAAGAACAAGCTGGAGACGATGGCGCCGCCGCCGGAAAAACCGACCGGCTCCAGCGCGGCGATGTCGGCCGACCGGCCGGCCAGCGCCGCGATGTCGGGCGGCAAGAACGGCGACGGCCCCAAGCCGCTCACCAGCGAAGAGGCCGACCGCGCCGCCAAGAACGACCCGCAGGTGGAGGCGGTGCTGGCGGCGATGCGCAACGGCAGCCCCAGCAGCGCGGGCAGCGCCGCGCGCCAGTCCAGCGGCAAGGGCGAGCCGGACCAGAAGCGCCTGCTCAACATCATCCAGGATCTGAACAAGACCGATCCGGGCCGCGCGCCGGGTTGAGCGTTTTTCCAGAGCCCGCTCGCGCCGCTCCTGCTATCCTTCCCGCCTTGACTCCTTCCACCTTGTCCTGATTTTTCCGATGGCCAAAACCAAAACCGTATTCAGCTGCACCGAGTGTGGCGGGCAGACGCCCAAATGGCAGGGCCAATGCCCGCATTGCAATGCCTGGAACACCCTGACCGAAGCGGTGTCCACGCCGGCGGCGGCCGGCCCGCGCTTCCAGTCGTGGGCGGCCAATGTCACCAAGGTGCAGCGGCTGTCCGAAGTGCAGACCGAGGAAACCCCGCGCGACCCATCCGGCATCGACGAGCTGGACCGGGTGCTGGGCGGCGGCATCGTGCGCGGCGCGGTGGTGCTGATCGGCGGCGACCCCGGTATCGGCAAGTCCACGCTGCTGTTGCAGGCGCTGTCGGTGATAGGCCAGCGCCGCAAGGTGCTGTACGTGTCGGGCGAGGAGTCGGCGCAGCAGATCGCGCTGCGCGCCTCGCGGCTGGCGCTGGATACCAGCAGCGTCAACCTGCTGGCGGAAATCTGCATAGAAAACATCCTGGCCACCCTGAAGAACGACCCGCCGGAAGTGGTGGTGATCGACTCGATCCAGACGCTGTACACCGAGCACGTCACCTCGGCGCCGGGCTCGGTGTCGCAGGTGCGCGAATGCGCGGCGCAACTGACGCGGATGGCCAAGCAAAGCGGCATCACCGTGCTGCTGGTGGGCCACGTCACCAAGGACGGCTCGCTGGCCGGCCCGCGCGTGCTGGAGCACATGGTGGACACCGTGCTGTATTTCGAGGGCGATTCGCATTCCAGCCACCGGATGATACGCGCGATCAAGAACCGCTTCGGCGCGGTCAACGAGCTGGGCGTGTTCGCGATGACCGACCGCGGCCTGAAAGGCGTGTCCAATCCGTCGGCCATCTTCCTGTCCTCGTACCGCGACGATGTCGCCGGCTCCTGCGTGCTGGTGACCCAGGAAGGCACCCGCCCGCTGCTAGTGGAGGTGCAGGCGCTGGTGGACGATTGCCACGGCGGCCAGCCCAAGCGGCTGGCGGTGGGCCTGGAGCAGAACCGGCTGTCCATGTTGCTGGCGGTGCTGCACCGCCACGGCGGCGTCGCCTGTTTCGACCAGGATGTGTTCCTCAACGCGGTGGGCGGGGTGAAGATCATCGAGCCGGCGGCCGACCTCGCCATCATCCTGGCAATGGTGTCGTCGCTGCGCGACAAGCCCTTGCCGGAAAAGCTGGTGGTGTTCGGTGAAGTAGGGCTGGCCGGCGAAGTGCGGCCGGTGGCGCGCGGGCAGGAGCGGCTGAAGGAAGCGGCCAAGCTCGGCTTCACCCGCGCCATCGTGCCGACGGCCAACAAGCCGCGCCAGGAAATCGAGGGCCTGAAAGTGCTGGCGGTGGACCGCCTGGACCAGGCGGTGGAATTCTGCAGGGAGTAGACCCGGATGATAGACGCCCAACTGATAGAGCAGGAGCGGCCCTACCTGCTGCGTTACGCGCTGGCGCAGCTGCGCGAGCGCGACGCGGCCGAGGAGGCGGTGCAGGAAACGCTGCTGGCGGCGCTGGAGTCGCAGAACAATTTCTCCGGCAAGTCCACCTTGCGCACCTGGCTCACCTCCATCCTGCGCTTCAAGCTGATAGACGGCATGCGGCGCAAGGGCAAGGAGAAGCTGTTCGAATCGCTGGAGGACGAAGCCGACGACGGCGATTTCGATGGACTGTTCAGCCAGGATGGCCACTGGCGCGAGCCGGTGAAGGCCTGGAGCGGGCCGGAATCGCAGCTGATTTCGCGGCAGTTCTGGCAGGTGTTCGAGCAATGCTCGCAGGTGATGCCCAAGCGCACCGCGATGGTGTTCGTGATGCGCGAGGTGATGGGTATGGAAATCGCCGACATCTGTAACAATCTGGAGATCACCGCGACCAACTGTTCGGTGCTGCTGTACCGCGCGCGGATGAGCCTGCGCGAATGTTTTTCCATACGCTGGAGCCGGGAGGGCGAGCTATGAAGTTGAGTTGCCGCGCGGCCAGCCGGCTGATATCCGCCGGATTGGACCGGCCGTTGACCACGGGCGAACACCTGAAGCTGAGAATGCACCTGCTGCTGTGCGGCAATTGCCGCCAGTTCTCGCAGCAGCTGGCCTTGTTGCAGCAGGCGGCGCGCCGGGCGGGGCAGGGCGAGTAGGCGCATGAAGGAATGACGAAACCGGCGGCAGCCGGTTTTTTCTTGGCGGCCGATTAATTCATTGTCATGATTCGGTCTGAATTCGAACCAGGAGCGGAATGATGGAACCCAGCCGGATGCTGCAGAAACTGCTTGCCGATCATGACGACGATTTGCCGGCGGCGGCCGAAGGGCTGCGTCTGCTGGCGGATGCGGAACCGTTGAGCGACGAAGAACTGTCCAGCCTGAGCTGGCTGATCAACCATGTGGTCGGCGAGTCGCAGGGCGGCTGGCAAGCCGCCTGGTCGCTGCAGCAAAAGCTGCTGTCGCGAGCCGCCGCGCCCCGGCTGCTGCGCAGCGCCGCCGTGGCCGCCGGCCTGGGGGGACAGGAGGCGGATGCCCGGCAACTGGAGGCCCGTTTGGCCGAAGCCTGCGGCGTCAGCGGCGAACTGGCGGGCCGCGTGGTGCGTTTCGCCAGCTTGCAGCACCTGGCGGCCGGGCAGCCGCCGCGGCAAACTGCGCAGGCGCTGGCGCCGCTGCTGGCCGAGTCCTTGCCGCCGGCCAGCGGGCAGGACGCGGCGCTGGCCGCCGCGCTCAACAATATCGTGTCCGCGCTATTGGACCATCCGCAGCTGGACGAAGCGGACGAGGCGGTGGCGCAGGCGATGCGCCAAGGCGCCGATCGCGCGCATGACTTGTGGCTGCGGGCCGGCACTTGGCTGAACCGCGAACGCGCGCGCTATCTGCAGGCGCTGGTGGAAAACCGCCTGGGCGACGCCGAGGCGGCTTTGCGGGCGGCCGACGCCGGCCTGGCCTTGATCGCCGCCAATGGCCCGGAAGACGTGGACCAGGCGTTTTTGTTGCTGGAGCGGGCGCGTGCCTGCCGGCGGCTGGATAGGCGCGGCGAGGCCGAGGCGGCGTGGGAGCAGGCACGGAGGCTGGCGGAGGCTTTCGATCCCGCTTTGCGCGAGTGGTTCGACCGCCGGGCCCAGGCGCTGGCGGCGGCGCCGGCCTAGCGCGGCGGCCTGCGCCGCCGGGCCAACTTGGGTATAGTGTCGCCTTTCGCCGGGGCGGATCGCCCCGGTTCGCATCGCCGCTTCAGGAGTTTCCATGCCCGCCAAACCGTCCGCCCCGCCCGCCGCCCGCTTGCACCCGCGCAACCGCCATCAGGGACGCTACGATTTCGCCGCGCTGATCGCGGCATTTCCCGGGCTGGCCGCGCATGTCGGCAAGAACGCTTTCGGCGACGAGTCGGTGGATTTCGCCGACCCGGCGGCGGTGAGGGCGCTGAACCGGGCGCTGCTCAAGCTGTTTTACGATGTCGACGGCTGGGACATTCCCGCCGGCTATCTGTGCCCGCCGATTCCCGGCCGCGCCGACTACATCCACGCGTTGGCCGATCTGTTGGCGCGCGGGCACAAGACCGGCATTCCGCGCGGCGCCGGCATCCGCGCGCTGGATATCGGCACCGGCGCCAACGCGGTCTACCCGCTGATCGGCCATGCCGAGTACGGCTGGAGCTTTGTCGGCACCGATGTCGACGACGAAGCCCTGCGCAACGCCCAGGCCATTCTGGCGGCCAATCCCGAGATGGCGGCGCATGTCGAGCTGCGCCGGCAGACCTCGCCGCAGTCGATATTCCGCCATGTGCTGGCGGCCGATGAATGCTTCGACCTGACGCTGTGCAACCCGCCGTTCCACGCCTCCCAGGCCGAAGCCGACGCCGCCTCGCGGCGCAAATGGCAGAATCTGGGCAAAGACGGCGGCAAGCGTTCGCCCAAGCTCAATTTCGGCGGGCAGAACCGCGAATTGTGGTGCGCGGGCGGCGAGGAAGCCTTCGTCTGCCGGATGGTGGAAGAGAGCGCGGCGCTGGCGGAGCGGGTGTACTGGTTCACCAGCCTGGTGTCCAAATCGGCCAGCCTGGCCGCGATCCAGCGCGCGCTGCGGCAGGCGGGCGCCCACAGCCTGACCGTGCCGATGGCGCAGGGGCAGAAGCAGAGCCGCCTGGTGGCGTGGACCTTCATGGACCGGCAGCGGCAGAACGACTGGCGCCAGCGCCGCTGGCAGCCGCCGGCGGTGCGGCTGGCGGAAGGCTGAGGCGAAAAAAGAGCCGGCTTGCGCCGGCTCGTCAATCTACAAAGGTAGAGCTTAGAGAGAAGCTTTGCCGCGGCCGGTCAGCGCTTGCGCTTGCCGGCCTTTTCGCTGGCGCGTTGCGGGCAGGCGGCGCACGGGTTTTCGCACATGCCGGCGCCGGTGAGCGACTGCTTGAGCGCGCAGACGGAACGGCGACAGGCGATGAAGCGGATCTTCTCCTCGGCGGCCAGGTCGCGGAAATGGCGCATCACGTTGTGGCCGAGAAAATCGGTGAACAGGATCAGCAGGTCGGTGCCTGCGGGCAGACGGTCCACCTTGCGCTGGTGCGAGCTGTTGCGGCCGCTCAAGTGGCGGTGGATGGTGATGCCGTAGTTCTGCAGCACGTCGGGGATATTGCCCAGGGTATCGGCCCCTACCAGCATGGCGTTCATCTGACTTGCTCCTGTGTGGGTTTTTGAAAATGATAATAATTATCATTTGCAGAGTCAATCGTGTTTTTCAAGGTTTTTTTCCTCAGCCCGGCGCGGAAGCATGGCCGCCGCTCTGGGTTGCCGCGCGCGGAATGCCTTGTCGGAAAAGGAATTTCCCCCGCTTTTTCCTGGCCGGCCGGCGGCCATCGCCTATTTTGTAAAGATGGGGCTTGCCCTTAATGCCAGTGAGGCGCGGGGAGGGAAGCGATATGACGGTGGCGGTGTGGGGGAGGTGGGCGCTGTGCGCGCTGCTGCTGGCGCCGCTGGCGCGGGCGGGCGACGGCCCGTGGGCGAGGGTGCAGCGCGATCATGCCTTGCTGATCGGCCTGGAGGGGACGTTTCCGCCGTACAGCCAGATGAAGGACGGCCGGCTGCAAGGCTTCGAAGTGGATTTCGGCCGGGCGCTGGCGGCGCAGATGGGGGTGGCGGCGCGTTTCCAGACCGTGCTGTGGGAGCATATGCTGAACAGTCTGGCGGCCGGGCGGCTGGACGTGGTGATCAACCAGGTGGTGGCGACGCCCGAACGCGCCAAGCGCTTCGATTTTTCCATTCCCTATACCTATTCCGGCTTGCAGCTGGTGGTGCGCAAGGCGGACCTGGCGCGTTTCCAGAACGCCGGCGATCTGGCCGGCTCCCATGTCGGCGTCAGTTCGGGTTCCAATTACGAGCAATGGCTGCGGACCCATGCGCCGCAGGCCCACGTGCATTTGTATCAGGACGATCCGACCAAGTACGACGGCCTGCGCCGCGGCGAGGTGGATGCCATCGTGATCAACCGGCTGGCGGCGTTCAATCTGTCGCTGCAGAGCAAGGGCGAGCTGGTGCCGGCCGGGCGCATGCTGGCGCGGGAGGATGCCTGCGTGGTGGTGCGCAAGGGCAATCCGCAGCTGCTGGCCGAGGTGAACCGGGCGATAGGCCATCTGCAGCGCGACGGCACCTTGCAGGCGCTGTCGCGCAAATGGTTCAAGGCCGACATCGTCAGCCGGCCGCAATAGGCGCTCAGCCGTAGACGTCCAGCTGGCTGATCATGCCGGCTTCGCCGTCGTCTTTGACGAAGACGCCGGCGCGCCGCATCTGCGCTTGCGGGGCGGGGTCGCTGGCATTGGCGCGCAGCGTCAGCGGCGCGTCGACGCTGGGCAGCAGGATGGCGCCGATGCCGACATCCTTCAGCGATAGCAGCTGGTCCTTGCCGCTGCTGTCGCGGCCAGTCCAGATCTTCAGCTGGGCGAAGGCGGGGTCGTTCTCGTCGATCACGCCGTCGTGATTGCTGTCCAGCTTGGCCAGGTCGGCGAAGCCATTGCCCGACTGCGGGCCGAACAGCTCGCTGCCGTCATTGATCTTGCCGTCGCCGTTCTTGTCCAGAGCCAGCCAGCCGCCCTGGCTGGAGAAGGGCAGGCTCGCCATCTGGCCGTTGTCCTGCAGGTCGAAGCTGACGCTGGCGCCGTCCAGGCTGCCGGCGTTGCTAGCCAGGTTGACCATCAGCGGGTCGTGGCTTGCGGCTCCGCCGGACTGGTAGCGCTGGTTGCTGTGGTATTGATAGCTGCTCTGCATCTGCATGTTCAGCGAGAATTGCAACTGCTTGCCGTCCTGGGTGGTGATCTGCCCGCTGGCGGTGAAATTGAGCCGCTGCTGCTCCTGGTAATCTATGTCCTGCTGCGCGCTGACTTCGGGCTGGGCTGCGGCCGGCGCTTGCGTTTGGTCTGGGTTGAGCGGAAACAGGCGCAGCAGCTTGAAGTGGACGCCGAAGGCTTTCTCCAGTATCGCTTCGATCAAGCTGTAGACGGCGTCCTTGTCCGAGGCCAGATGGTCGAGCAGGCTGGACTGGGTCGCCTGGCTGCTCAGCTGCACGCTGTCGGCTTGCGGCATTGGTTGCTGCACGGCGAGGGTCTGTGTGACGCTGAGGGATTGGCTCTGGCTGAAGCTGCTGCCAAGGCTGACGGTGGCGGAGGCGATTTTCATGGCGATGTCCTGATGGGCGCACCCCCTGCTATCGACCTGTCCGCCGTCGACTTGACGCCGCAGTTTTCCTTATTGCCAATGGTTCCAATGGCTGCTTGCCGGCTTATAAGTCCTTGCCGGAGCGCCAGATCGACCAGACCAGCCACACGCTGTTGAACAGCGCCAGCATGAAGCCGACGAAGCCGAAAAAGGGCAGGCCGAACAGCTTGGGGCCGGCGTTCACCGTCATCACGATGGACGAGCCTATGATCAGGCAGCCGGTGACGATGCCCATGGTCAGCCGGTTGCTGCTGCGGTCCAGCTGCTTGCCGAAGTTGTCCAGCCGCTGCAGGTCGAGGTTGACGCGGAATTTGCCGTGGCGCATGTCGCGGCCGATGCGCACCAGGTCGCGCGGCAGGCCGGTGATCATCTCCAGCCCTTCCGACAGCGACTGGCGGCCGCGCTTGAGCAGCGCCGCCGGATGATAGCGGGCGACGATCAACTCCTTGACGAAGGGGGTGATGTGCGCGACCAGCTGGAAGTCGGGGTTGAGCTGGCGGCCCAGGCCCTCCAGCGTGATCAGCGCCTTGAACAGCATGGCCATGTCCGGCGGCAGCACGATGCCGTGGTTGCGGATCAGCGTCATGATGTCGGCGATCAGCTGGCTGATGTTCAGCCCCTTCAGCGGCACGTGTTCGTACTGGAACATGAATTCGCCCACTTCGTCGGCGAATTTCTGCATGTCCACCGGCGTGTTGCCGGTCCACTCGACCAGCACGTCGATGATGCCGTGCTCGTTGTGCTCGGCCACCGCAGACAGCAAGTCGACGATCTCGTCGCGCCGCACGTGGCTGATGCGGCCCACCATGCCGAAGTCGATGAAGGCGATGCGGTGCTCGGCCAGGAAGAACACGTTGCCGGGGTGGGGGTCGGCGTGGAAGAAGCCGTTGACCAGTATCATCTTCAATACCGCGTCGGCGCCGCGTTGCGCCAGCAACACCGGGTCCAGCCCGCTCGATTCCAGCCGGGCCAGTTCGCCGGCGGAGACGCCGTCGACGAAGTCCTGCACATTGACCGCGGCCCGGGTGTATTGCCAATGCACCTTGGGGACGACGACGTGCGGATCGTCGGCGAAGTCCTTGGCGAAGCGCTCCATATTGCGCGCTTCTATCGCCAGGTCGAGCTCGCGCCTGAGCGAGCGCGAGAACTGGGCGACGATGCTGGAGGGCTGGTAGCGGCGCAGCTCGGGAAACTCCAGCTCCAAGAGGTGGGCGAGGTGGGCCAGGATGCGCAGGTCGGCCTCCACCTTTTCCATGATGCCCGGGCGGCGCAGCTTGACCGCCACTTCACGGCCGTCCGGCAGCCGGGCGCGGTGCACCTGGGCGATGGAGGCGGAGCCGATCGGGCGCATGTCGAATTCGGCGAACAGTTCGTCCGGCTCGGCGCCCAGCGCTTCGCGGATCAGCTTCTTCACCGCGGCGGCGGGCACTTGCGGCACCTGGTTCTGCAGTTTTTCGAATTCGTCTATCCAGTCGGGTGGGAATACGTCCACCCGGGTGGACAGGATCTGCCCCAGCTTGATGAAAGTTGGCCCCAGCTCCTCGAACGCCAGCCGCACCCGCACTGCGGTGGGTTGGCCGGCAGCGCCGTCGGGCAGGCCGAGATTCAGCCACTCGCCGGCCTTTTCCACCGCGCGCGGCAGTTTGAGCCGCTGGGCGAACTCCCCCAGGCCATGACGAATCAAAATTCCGCTGATTTCTCTTAGTCGCGGTAAGTCCCGCATTGCAATCAAGGTTTCCCGAATCATGTGCTTTCCACTGTCCCGCCTGGCTTTACACTCCCGGTCCCGTCCGATAGAGTGCGGCCTATGAAATTGCAACTCCGCTTATCAGCGCTGGCGCTGGCGGGCTTCATGGTTTTTGCCCAGGCCGCGCCAGACAAGGCTACACCGGACAAGGCTCCAGCAGAGGGGAAGCCCGCCGCCGAAAGCGCGGCGCCGGACAAACCGGACGACCCCATCTCCAAATACGCCGCGCCCCAAGAGGATGCGGTGGGCGACCTGCTTTTGCAAGCGATGAGCCTGCTGGGCGTCGCCTACCGCTTCGGCGGCAACACGCCCGACGACGGCCTGGACTGCAGCGGCTTCATCCGCTATGTATTTCAGAAGTCGCTGCGGGTGAACCTGCCGCGCACCGCCGCCGAAATGGCCAAGGTGGGCAAGTCGGTGGCGCGGGCCGAACTGGTGCCGGGCGACCTGGTGTTCTTCAACACGCGCGGCTTCAACTATTCCCATGTCGGCATCTACATGGGCAACAACAAGTTCATCCACGCGCCGCGAACCGGCAAGAACATCGAGGTGTCCAACCTGACGCAGAGCTACTGGAGCGCGCGCTTCAACGGCGCGCGCAGGGTCAATCGTAGCACTGCCGGGCAGACGGCGGACACTTCCGATGACGTCAGCGTAAAAGGCGCGGCGAAAAAGGCCGCGCCGGCGGCGGAGGTCAAATGCCGCAAGGGCCACAAGAAGTGCAAGGCGGAGGCCGCCCGCGGCAAGTCGTCAGGCAAGGCGGCGAAGGGCGGCAAGAAGAAAAAGGGCAGGCACTGAGCGGCCTGGCCGAACCGCGATGCCCGCATTGGCGGGCATCGTGTTTTCAGGAACTGAGTCAATGGCATTGAATATGGAATTTCCGGTGTGGCGCGACCCCGACGGCAACGTGGTGGCCTGCGTCGAAAAACTGAAAGTGATGCGCGAGAACCTGGAGGAGATCGCGCAGATGGCGCAGGACGCCTTCGAGGACGCCGTGCTGATGGGCTGCGACGAAAAACAGGTGCGCGACTTCATGGTGGCGATGATGCAGAACCTGGACAACCCCTACCGCACCGAATGAGAGAACCATCTTGATGCCATTTGAAGCCTTTATCGGGCTGCGTTACCTGCGCGCCAAGCGCCGCAACGGGTTCATTTCCTTCATTTCCCTGATTTCCATCGTCGGCATCGCCCTGGGCGTGGCGGCGCTGATCATCGTGCTGTCGGTGATGAACGGTTTCCAGAAGGAAATCCGCGGCCGCATCCTCAGCGTGGCTTCCCATCTGGAAGTGAGCAGCTACGATGGCCGCCTCGGCAACTGGCAGGGCGCGCGCGACATGCTGGTCAAGCAGCCTCACGTCGTGGCGGCCGCGCCCTTCGTCAACAGCCAGGGCCTGTTCGTCGCCTACGGCAATGTGCGCGGCGGCCTGCTGCGCGGCATCGATCCGGCGCAGGAAGACAAGGTGGTGGACGTGGGCCGCCACATGGTGGCCGGCAAGCTGGAAGACCTGAAGCCGGGCAGCTTCGGCATGGCGCTGGGCGTGGAGCTGGCGCGCCAGCTGGGCGTCGGCGTCGGCGACAAGGTGACGCTGATGACGCCGCAAGGCAACATCACGCCGGCCGGCATGATTCCGCGCACCAAGCAGTTCACCGTGACCGGCCTGTTCAAGGTGGACATGTTCGAATTCGACGCCTCGTTGGCGATGGTCAATCTGCGCGACGCGCAGCTGCTCGCCCGCATGGGCGACACCGTCAGCGGCGTGCGGCTGAAGCTGGACGACCCCATGCTGGCGCCTCAGCTGAAGGCCGATCTGCGTCCGCAGCTGCCGCAGCTGATGGTGACCGACTGGACCGACACCAACGCCAACTATTTCCGCGCGGTGCAGATAGAAAAACGGATGATGACCATCATCCTGACGCTGATCGTCGCGGTGGCGGCGTTCAATCTGGTATCGACGCTGGTGATGGTGGTGACCGACAAGCAGGCCGACATCGCCATCCTGCGCACGCTGGGCGCGTCGCCCGGCAGCATCATGAAGATCTTCATGATCCAGGGCGCGGTGGCCGGGGTGCTGGGCACATTGTCCGGCGCCGTCGGCGGCGTGGTGATCGCGCTCAATCTGGACGTGATCGTGCCGGTGATCGAGCGCATCATCGGCACCAAGATTCTGTCCAGCGAGGTGTACATGATCGACTACCTGCCGTCCGACGTGCAGTGGGGCGACGTGTCCACCATCACCATCATTTCCCTGTTGCTGGCCCTGTTCGCCACGCTGTACCCCAGCTGGCGCGCGGCGCGCACCCAACCGGCGGAGGCGCTGCGCTATGAGTAAGGTATTGAGCTGCCAGGGGCTGGGCAAGCGTTACGAGGAAGGCAAGCTGGCGCTGGACGTGCTCAGCGACGTTAGCCTGGAAGTCGCCAAGGGCGAGCACCTGGCCATCGTCGGCGCGTCCGGTTCCGGCAAGAGCACGCTGCTGCATCTGCTGGGCGGGCTGGACAGCCCCAGCCATGGCACGGTGGAGGTGCTGGGGAAGGACTTGTCCAAGCTGTCCGAGCAGGAGCGCGGCAAGCTGCGCAATGAATCGATGGGCTTCGTCTACCAGTTCCACCATCTGCTGCCGGAATTCTCGGCGCTGGAAAACGTGATGATGCCGCTGCTGATCCGCCGCATGGACAAGAAAGAGGCGGCGCGCCGCGCCGGCGACATGCTGGAGCGGGTGGGGCTGGGCAAGCGGCTGGAGCACAAGCCGGGCGAGCTGTCCGGCGGCGAGCGCCAGCGCGCGGCCATCGCTCGGGCGCTGGTGACCGAGCCTGCCTGCCTGCTGGCCGACGAGCCCACCGGCAATCTGGATGCCCAGACCGCGCGCCAGGTGTTCGAGCTGATGCTGGAGTTGAACCGGACGCTGGGCACCAGCCTGATCATCGTCACGCATGACCTGGACCTGGCGGCGCGCACCCAGCGGGTGTTGCGCCTGAACGAAGGCAGGCTGGCGGCGCCCGAATCCGCCTGAGCCTGAAAACCGCCCCGGCGAGGGGCGGTTTGCCGTTAAACAAGGAGTGGAACATTGCTGTTCATCCGCAAGGAAATGAATTTTTTCGCGTTGCTTGACGCGCTGCAGACCGAGAACGGCCTGATCGAGCTGGGCCTGGGCGCGCTGTGCGTGCTGGCCGCCTACGCGATCGCCCGCCGCTTGTTCATCCACTGGTTCGCCCATCACCCCGAGCGCTACGACCGCTTCCTGCCCTATACCGGCTTCCGCCTGGTGCTGCCGGTGTCGGCCCAGTTGCTGGTGGTGCTGGTGAGCCTGGCCTGGAGCCGCTTCGAGCACGCGCCTATGCTGGTGCTGCACATCATCAGCGCGCTGCTGTTCTGGCTGGCGGTGATCCGGCTGTGCACGGCGGTGGTGCGCCAGGCGCTGCCGCAAGGCAAGTTCGAGCGCAATACCGAACACTTTCTGGCCTCGATGTTCTGGCTGGGCTTCGTCAGCTGGACCATAGGCTTCGACGTGGCGGTGATGGACTGGCTGGAGTCCATCTCCTTCCACATCGGCAAGACCCGGCTGGACCTGCTGACCATCATCAACGGCCTGCTGTGGGTGACGGTGATCGTGGTGGTGGCGCTGTGGGCCAGCCGCCTGCTTGAAGCGCGCATCATGAAGCTCAAGCACCTCGACCCCAATCTGCGCATCGTGTTCGCCAAGCTGACCCGCACCGGCTTGGTGGTGGCCTCGGTGCTGGTGGCGCTGCCGGTGATGGGCATAGACCTGACCGTGCTGTCGGTGTTCGGCGGCGCGGTGGGCATCGGCCTGGGCTTGGGTTTGCAGAAGATCGCCAGCAATTTCGTGTCCGGCTTCATCATTCTGCTCGACCACTCGATCCGCATCGGCGACCGGCTGATGGTGGACAACCGCGTCGGCTACGTCACCAAGATGACTTCGCGCTACGTGGTGCTGAAGGGCGCCGACGGCACCGAGGCGCTGATCCCCAACGACGCGCTGATGTCGAACACGGTGATCAACCAGTCGTACTCCGACAAGAATATGTGGACCAGCCTGCCAGTGCAGGTGGCTTACGGCACCGACCTCGACCTTGCGCTGTCGCTGCTGAAGCAGGCGGCCGACCAGCCGCGGGTGCTGAAGAACCCGGGGCCGAACGCCTTCGTCACGCTGTTCGCCGACAGCGGCATCAACCTGGAGCTGGGCTTCTGGGTGGCCGATCCGGAAAACGGCTTCATGGGGCTGAAGTCGGACATCAACCTAGCCATCTGGCGGCTGTTCAAGCAGCACCATATCGAGATTCCGTTCCCGCAGCGGGAAGTGCGCATCATCGGCGACAAGCCCGCGCAGGCGTGAGGCAGGAGAAGGCAATGAGCGCAAAACGGCTGGCCATCATCGACGACGACGAAGCGGTGCGGCAATCGCTGCTGTGGCTGCTGGACGGCCAGGGCTACCGCGCCGACGGCTTCGACAGCGGCGAGGCCTTTCTCGCCGACGGCTGCGAGGCGGAGTACAACGGCATCATCCTGGACCTCAGGCTGTCCGGCATCAGCGGCATCGTGTTGCTGGAGAAGCTGGCCGGCCGGCCGTACTGCCCGCCGGTGATCATGCTGACCGCACACGGCGACGTGCCGCACGCGGTGGCGGCGCTGAAGCTGGGCGCGCTCGATTTCATCGAGAAGCCGTTCGACGACGTGCACCTGCTGGAGCGCGCGGCGGCGGCGGTGGCGCTGGACGAGCAGAACCGCCAGCTGCATGGCCATCAGCGCAAGGTGTCGGCGGCGCTGGCGCTGCTGACCGAGCGCGAGCGCGAGGTGATGCAGCTGATCCTGGCCGGCAAACTGAACAAGCAGATCGCCGAGGAACTGAGCATCAGCATGAAGACGGTGGAAGTGCACCGTTCGCGGGTATTCGAGAAAATGGGCGTCAAATCGGCGGTGGAGCTGGCGGGCATGCTGGCGGCGCCGGGCGCGCAGGGGGGCAAGCTCTGATGGGCAGCAAGCAGCCGGTATCGGTACTGGTGGTGATACATAGCAAGGACGGCCAGGCGCTGTTGATGGAGCGCGCCGACAAGCCCGGCTACTGGCAATCGGTGACCGGCAGCCGCGAGGGCGGCGAGGCGCTGATCGACACCGCGCGCCGCGAAGTGGCCGAGGAAACCGGGCTGGACATCGGCGCCGGCCAGCTCAGCGACTGGGGCATCGTCAACCGCTACGAGATCTACCCGCATTGGCGCCACCGTTACCCTGAAGGCGTCACCCATAACGACGAGCACGTGTTCGGCCTGCTGCTGGACGCGCCGCGCGCGGTGACGCTGGCCCCGCGCGAACACCTGGCGTACCGCTGGCTGCGTTGGGACGAGGCGGCCGCGCTGGCGTTTTCGCCGTCCAACGCCGAGGCGCTGCGCTTGCTGCCGGGCAGGCTGGGCCTGCCGGAAGCGTAGCCGGCCCGGCGCGAGAAGGCGCACCCATGGAAAAAGCCCGCGCAATGCGGGCTTTGTCGCGTTTGCCGGCTGCGCTTACGGCTTGCGCACGTGCACGGCGCCGGTCATATACGGGTGCACCACGCAGTAGTAGTTGAAGTCGCCGGGGGTGGCGAAGGTGTATTCATACTTGTCGTCGGTGTCCAGCGCCTTGGACGCGAAGATCTTGTCGCGGCTGCTGACCGTGTGCGGGGTGTCGTCGCGGTTGGTCCAAATAATGCGGGTGCCGGGCGCGACGGTGATCTCCTTGGGGTTGAACGCGAATTTGGAAATGTCTATGGTCACGGTCGCCGGCGCCGGCCAGGCGGCCGGGGCGAGCGCGAACAGCAGGGCCGCCAGCGCGGCGGCGATGCGGTGGAGTGTCATTCGGGTGGTCTCCATGGAATGTGGCGATCAGCGGACCAGCGGCCTGTCTATCATCGCCAGCCGCTGCGCGCCGGGCACTACCGTCAGTTGGCGGGTGCCCAGCAGTTTGCCCAGCTCGCCGGCCGGCACCTTCAGCGGACCGGGCTCGCCGACGCCGGCCTGGCCGGGCGTGGGCAACGGGTAGGCCAGCGAGCGCGCGGTGTGCAGCGCGATATTGCCTTCCACTTTTTGCAGCACCTGGTGGATGTGGCCATTCAGCACGGTCACCGAGCCGAACGGCCGCAGCAGCGCCAGCGCCTGCGCCGCGTCGGCGGTGCCCCAGCCCCAGGGTTCGTAGACGGTCCACATCGGAATGTGGGCCATCACCACGATGGGAGTGGAGCGCGAAACGCCGGCCAGGTCGCTTTTCAGCCAGGCCAGTTGCTCCTCTCCCAGCGCCGCCAGCCGGCCCATATTGAAATTCAGCACATTGTTCAGCGCGATGAAGTGCGCGCCGCCCTGGTCGAAGCTGTACCAGGCGCGGTTCTTGCCGTCGTGGTCGAAGAATTTCAGATAGCCGCTGACGCCGTCGTCTATCGCGTCGTGCTCGCCGGGAATGGCATGCACGCGGTCGGTGCGGATTTCCTTGAAGATATCGCGCGCCAGCGCGAATTCCTCCGGTTTGGACAAGTGGCTGACGTCGCCGGTGTGCAGCACGAAGGCCGGCGCCTGCGGCAGCGCGTTGATATCGGCTATCGCCTGCCTGAGGCTGCCCACCACATCTGGATTGGCTTCCTTGTGGAAGCCCAGGTGGGTGTCGCTGATTTGCACGAAGGTCAGCGCCTTGCCGTCCGCGGCGGCGGCCGCGTTGCCGGCGCCCAGCGCGTGGGGGATGCCTCCCGATATCGTCCAGACGATGGCCGCGCCGGACCATTCGGCCAGACAGGACAAGGTTTTGCGCCGTCCGCCGTCGGGCGCGTCTCCGTCCGTCGTCTGCTGCCTGCTTTCCTCTTGCTTCATGGCACGCCCTCCCGCTGAGTGGAAATCGGAGCCCGTCCGGCTCGGGTGCGACTCAGTCCAGCCTAGATGCCGCATTGCGACATCACAAGGGATTTGCGGCGAGGAGGGAAGGGAAAGAGAAGCCCCGGCGGGCGCCGGGGCTGGCGTGCTTAGCGGGAAGACGCGCCGGGTTCGGGAATCGGTTCGATCCGGCCCAGCAGGAACACGAAGGCCAGGATGCCGATCACCAGCATGAAGCCGGCCACCAGAAAGGCGTTGGCGAAGGAGTGGGTGGCGCCGACGATGATGCCGGTGACGATGGGAGCCACCGCGCCCATCATGTTGTTGGCGAAATTCATGATGCCGCCGACGGTGCCGGTGCCGCCGCGCGGCGCGATCAGCGACGGCAGCGACCAGCCCACCGGCGCGGCTGCGGCCAGGCCGCTGAGCGCGATGGTGATCCAGATGATGGCAACGTAGGGGTCGGTGGTGGTGGTCGCGCCGAACACCGCCATGCCCATGGCCATGCCGCACAGCAGCACCGTCTTGCGCACGCGGGTTTCGTCATGGCCGCGGGCGATCAGCTTATCGATCAGCCAGCCGCCGACGAACAGGTCGGCGACGGTGGCGAACAGCCACGGGATGGCGGAAAACCAGGCCGACTTCAGGATGTCCATATGCATCGCCTGCACCAGGTAGCCGGGCAGCCAGGTCAGGAACAGGTAGAACACATAGCCGTAGGCGGCGAACCCGATGGACAGCCCCCACACCTTGCGCTGGCGCAGCAGGTAGCCCAGCATCGCCAGCGACCCTTGCCGGCTGACGCCTTCCTCGGCCGCGCCGCCCTGGGTGATGTACTGGCGCTCGGCCTCGCTCAGCTTGGCGTCGGCGCTGGGGTCGCGGTAGAGCAGGTAGAAGGCGATGAAGTACAGCACGCTGAGGATGGCCGACACGCCAAAGCCCCAGCGCCAGCCCAGGTGCACCACCGCCAGCGCCACCAGCGGCACGCCTATCACGTTGGAGAATTTGGCGGCGGCGTCGAAGATGGCGGTGGCCATCGCCCGCTCGCGGCGCGGAAACCAGTAGCCGGTGGCCTTGGCGCTGACCGGGAAGCCCGGCGCCTCGGCGACGCCCAGCAGCACGCGGGCTGCGAAAATGCCGGCGAAGCCGCCGGCGCAGGCGGTGAGGGTGGCGGCCACGCCCCATAGCAGCGCGCCCAGGCGGCCGATGCGGGTGGCGCCGAAGCGGTCCAGGATCACGCCGGTGGGAATCTGCAGCAGCGCGTAGCTCCAGAAGAAGGCGCTGAACAGCAGGCCCAGCTCGCCGTTGCTGAGTCCGAACTCCTGCTGCAGCTGCGGCGCGGCCACCGACAGGCTGATGCGGTCGAAATAATTGACCAGGATGCCGACGCCCAGCAGCCAGCCTATGCGCCAGCGGCGGGTGGGAATCTTGTACGAGTGCGGGGACGGGGCGTTCATTGTTGTTCTCCTCTTTCTTCTTTGGGAATGCCGCCTGGGTCCGTTCAGGCGAGCGCCTGCAGGATTTGCCGCAGCAAGGCGGCGGGCGGCTGCTGGATGTCGCAGCGGATGGCGCGCTCGTCGGCGCCGGGGGCTTCCAGATCTCCGAACTGGCTGTCCAGCAGGCTTTCCGGCATGAAGTGGCCGCTGCGCTCGCGCATGCGTTCGGCGATCAGCGCGCGCTCGCCGGCCAGGTGGATGAAGGCGAGGTCGGGGTCGCCGCCGCGCAGCACGTCGCGGTAGCGGCGCTTCAACGCCGAACAGGCCAGCACCATGCGTTCGCCGTCGGCGCGGCCCTGGCGCAGCCGCTCGGCCAGATTGGCCAGCCAGCCGGCGCGGTCGGCGTCGTTGAGCGGGACGCCGGCGCGCATCCGCGCGATGTTTTCCGGCGGATGGAAGCTGTCGCCTTCGATGAAGCTGGCGTTCAAGGCCTCGGCCAGCAGCCGGCCGGCGCTGCTTTTGCCGCAGCCGGCCACGCCCATCACCACGATATTTCCGTATTTCATGTTAGCGCTAACATTGATGGTTGAAATGATGTCCGGCGGTTTGGCCGGCGCGATCTGTCTGCGGATGTTAGCGCTAACAAATCTGCGATAACAAGCAGCGGGATCAAGTTTTCGGCCGGGCGCGGGAAATATGTAGTCGCCGCGCAACGCGGCGGCATCCAAGGCGGAAGGCCCGCCGGCGCTGGCTTTCAGCTGCTGCGGCGCAGCATCAGCTGGAAGCCTAGATCGGTCTGCAGAGCATCGGGCTCGTCGCCGTCTATCATCCGCAGCAGCTGGCGCGCGGCATGGCTGCCGATCTCGCGGCGCGGGGTGGCCACGGTGGTGAGGGCGGGCGTGCACCAGGCGGAGGGCTGCAAATCGTTGAAGCCGGCCAGCGCCAGCCGTTGCGGCACGGCGATGCCCAGTTGCTGGCAGCGCGCCAGCGCGCCGATGGCCAGGTCGTCGTTGCAGCAGAACAGCGCGTCGCAGTCGGGCCGCGCCGCCAGCGCGGCGTCCAGCATGTCGGCGCCCATCCGCATGCTGGACGGCGACGGGTCCAGCCATTCCAGGCCGGCGTCGCGCAGGCCGGCGGCATCCAGCGCGGCGCGATAGCCGTCCAGCCGCTTCATCACCCGCTCATCCAATTGGGCGCCCAGAAAGCCGATGCGGCGCTTGCCCCGCTCCAGCAGGTGGCGGGTGATGGCGGCGCCGGCCGCCTCCTGGGAAAAACCGACGCAGCAGCGGCCATCGTCGGCCAGGTCCATCATGTACACCGCCGGCAGCGCGCGCCGGCGCAGGATATCTTCGAACGGCGCGGCATGGGTCAGGCCGGTGAGCAGCACGCCGTCCGGCTGGTGCTGCAGGTAGGCGCGCAGCAGCAGCAGCTCCTGTTCGGCGCTGTAATGGCTGTTGCCTATCAGCATCTGGTAGCCGGCGGCGTCCAGCACGCTTTCGATGCCGGCCAGCGTGTCGAGGAACACCGTGTTGTCCAGCGAGGGGATCAGCACCAGCACGGTGCGAGAGCGCGCCGAGGCCAGCGTGCGCGCGGAGCGGCTGGGCACGTAAGCCAGCGCGTCCACCGCCTGCATCACTTTTTCGCGCAGCTGCGGCGATACTTGCTGCGGCTGGTTCAGCGCCCGCGATACGGTGATGGCGCTGACGCCGGCGGCGCGGGCGACGTCGTGCATGGTGGCGCCGCCGCCGGAGCGGATCCGCGGTTTTCTCGACATGGGTTTCCTGTGGCAAATGCGCGTCCGGCGGCGATGGCGGCCGGGCGCGGCTATTGTAGCGCAGCCGGCGCGCGCGGTCCTTGTCCGGCGATGACGATTGATTGTATGGTCAAGTTTTTGCCGGAGAGCGCCATGTATCTGCCCAAGCATTTCGCCGTCGGCGACCGCGAGGCCCTGCTGCGGCTGATGAGGGCGCGGCCGCTGGCCACGCTGACGCTGAACGGGCCGGACGGTTTGATCGCCGACCACATCCCGCTGCTCGCGCGCGAAGAGGGCGGCGTGTTGCGGCTGTGCGGCCATGTGGCGCGGGCCAATCCGCTGTGGCGGCTGTTGGAGGGCGGCGCGGACGCGCTGGCCGTTTTTCACGGCGGCGACGCCTACGTGACGCCGTCGTGGTATCCGGCCAAGGCCGAGCACGGCAAGGTGGTGCCCACCTGGAACTACGCGGTGGCGCACGCCTATGGCCGGCTGCGGGCGGTGGAGGATGCGGCCTGGCTGCGCGGCCTGTTGGACGAGCTGACCCGCACGCATGAAGCCGGCTTCGAGACGCCCTGGAAAGTGGCGGACGCGCCGGCAGATTACATCGGCAAGCTGCTGGGGGCGATCGTCGGCATCGAGCTGGAAGTGGCGCGGCTGGAGGGCAAGTTCAAGCTCAGCCAGAACCAGCCCGAAGCCAGCCGCGACAGCGTGCGGCGCGGCCTGGCGGCGCGCGGCTCAGCGCTGGCGGACTGGATGGCTGAACGCCGCTAGCGGCGGTATTTCTCCAGCAGCGACGCGACTTCGGCGCGGCAGTGGGCGTCGCCGCGCCGCAGTTGCTGCAGGAAGTTGTCGAGAAAGCCCGGCAGCAGCGCGGCGCTGGAAGCGGTGGCGCCGATGCCGTCGCGGTCCCACTCCACTACCACGCCCTGCAGATAGGCGGTGAGCCGGTTGCTGTCGTCCTGGAACGAGTGGTACAGGCTGATCGCCGGCGCGCCACACAGCTGGTAGTACTCTTGCAGGCCGGCCTTGTCCAGCTTGGCGCGGCTGAGGATGTCGCGGCTGTCGAACTCGACGAACAGCGGGTGGATCACCTGGCTGCGGCGGCTGTCGCCGCGGTAGGCGCGGGATACGATGCCGATATGGCTATTCAGCTGGCTGGCGGGTTTGGGGCCGCGCACCGGGTGGCCCAGCAGCAGGGTGAAGGCGCTGGCCAGCGGGTCGGGCGCGCCGCCGTGATCCAGCGCGAAACCATGCGGCGGGGCGTACCGCTCCAGCCAGGGCTGCGGCAGGTGGATGGCGGCGATGTCCATGTGCTGCGGACTGGCGCAGGCCAAATCCTGCAGCGGCAGCTGCAGCTTGTCGAGGCAGGCCAGCACTTGCTGGCCGTGGGCGACGCAGGCCTCGGCCAACACCGCTTCCGCGGTGACGATGAATTTCTCGCCGCGGTAGTCCAGCAGCAGGCCGCTGCCGAAGCAGCGTCCGGGCTTGGCGCCGGGCTGCTGCGGCTGGAAGGCCACCACCATCGGGCTGAGTTGTTGGTAGATCTGCTCCAGACATTGCAGGGGATCATCCAGATCGAACAGAAACTCCATCCCCATTTCCTCGCGCGACAAGGGGTTACCGCCCAATCATAGTTCATACTCAAACCAATATTGGCGCATTCGCGGCGCGCGGCGGCGCGGGACAATGCCCGGCGACGGCGCGAGGAGTGCTATACCGTTATTGGGTGCGCCCGCGAGCGGTCGATACCCCCGCTGAATTGCTGTCCGCCGCGGGCTTGCGGTCCGGCATCGGGACGACTGCCTGCCAGCCAGACTTTGGGGAAATGGGGTATGCCGATGAGCCCGCGGATGAAATTCATCCTGCTTGCCGTAAGCAGCTATGTTCTTTTTGCCCTGGCTTGGATTTTCTTCGCCGATCAGCTGCCGGTTGGGGCGGAAACGGGCCGCTTGCTGCCGTTGCCGCTGGTCAAGGGAGTCGCCTTCGTCGCGGTCTCCGCCGTCTTGCTGTCGCTGCTGCTGCGCTCGGTGCCGGCAGCCGAGGCGCCGGCGTCGCTGACCTGGCTGGGGGCCGTGTCCAGCGGCATGAATCCGGACCGCTGGTCGGGCTGGCGCGGCTATGCCGCGGCGCTGGCGCTTACCGCCTGCGCGTTGGGGCTGCGCCAGCTGCTGCTGGGCGGCGACAGCCATCCCATGCTGATGCTGCTGGCCCTGCCGGTCATCCTGAGCGCCGGCATCGGCGGGCTGGGGCCGGGCCTGCTGGCTACCGTATTGGCCGCGCTGGCGGCCGATCTGATGGCGACGCCTTATCTGCATGATCCGCTGACGCCCTGGACAGAGCGCTTGCAACTGGCCTTCCTGGTGGCCAACGGCTTGGCGGCCAGCTTGTTCAACGCCGCGCTGCGGCATGCGTTGGCGCGGGTTGAGCTCAACCGCAGGCTGCTGGACGCGGTGGTGTCCAGCACATCGGACGCCATCTTCGTCAAGGATCCGCAAGGACGTTACCTGCTGGTGAACCGCGCCGGCCTGGCTTTTGTCGGCAAGAGCGGCAAGGAGGTGCTGGGCCAGGACGACCGTGAGGTTTTCGACGCGGAGACGGCGCGGGAAGTGATGGCCAGCGACCGCGTCATCATGCAGGGCGGGCGCGTGCAGACCCACGAGGAATTGCTGACGCTGCAGAACGGCGAGAAGCTGGTGTTTCTGGTGACCAAGGGGCCGATTTACAGCCCGGATGGACGCCTGGGGGGGTTGTTCGGCATTTCGCGCGACATCACCGTGCACAAGGCGGCCGAGGAGGCGCTGCAGGCGAGCGAGGCGGCGCTGCGCCAGGCGCAGCAGTTGGCCGGCATCGGCAACTGGTCCTGGGACTTGGAGACGGACACGCATCGCTGGTCGCACGAAGTTTACCGGCTGTTCGGCCTGGACAATCGCGCGCCGCCGCCGGGCTACCCGGCGATACAGCGCTATTTCGTCAAGGAGAGCTGGACCGTGCTGTCCGAAGCGGTGGAGCGCTGCCGCCTGATAGGCTTGGGCTACGACTGCGATCTGGAGCTGCAGCGGCCGGACGGCGCCGCGTGCTGGGTGACGGCGCGCGGCGAGGCCAAGCACGGCGCAGAGGGCAAGATCGTCGGCTTGTACGGCACGGTGCAGGACATCACCGACCGCAAGCAGATATCGATGCAACTGAAGGCCAGCGAAGCGCGGCTGCAGCTGGTGGCGGAAGCGACCAGCGACGGCTTCTGGGATTGGGACCTGCGCACCGGGAGAGTCTACCGTTCGCCGCGCTATTACGAGGTGACCGGCACGCGGGCGGAGGACGATACCGGCGATTTCCGCTTTTTCCGGCAACTGGTGCACCCGGCGGATCTGCCTTTCGTGCTGCAGGCGATCGAGGCCCATCGCCGCGGCAAGACGCCGCGCATCGAACTGGAGTTCCGCCTGGCGCGACAGGACGACGGCGTGCGCTGGCTGCAGGTGCGCGGCCGGGCGGTGGAATGGGACGACAAGGGCGCGGCGCTGCGGTTGGTGGGCAATTTGTCCGACGTCACCGAGCGCAAGCGGGTGGACGACGACCTGCGGCTGGTGCTGAACGAGGCGGGCGACGCCATCTGGGTGACCGACGCCGACGGTTATTACATCTTCGCCAATCCGGCGGCCTGTCGGCTGACCGGGCACGTGCTGGAAGAGTTGAAGTCCATGCATATCCGCGACCTGGTGGCGCCGGAGTGCCTGGGCGCGCTGCCCGAGCATCTGGCCAAGCTGAGCAGCGGGCCGTTCCAGCGTTCGGAGTGGCTGCTGCGGCTGAAGCAGGGCGGCAGCATCTGCGTCGACCTGACCACCGGGCGCTTGAAGGACGGCCGATACATGGCTTTCGGCCGCGACCTGACCGAGCAGCATCGCGCCGAGCAGGCATTGCGCAGCCGCGAACAGCAGCTGGCGCGGGTGATAGACGGTTCGGACCAGGGCTACTGGGACTGGAACCTGAAAAGCGGCAGCTTTCAGGTGAGCCCGCGCTGGGAAAGCATGCTCGGTTACGGTCCAGGCGAAATGCGCATCACCGCCGAGAATTGGTACGACCATGTCCATCCGGAGGATGTCGAACGGACGCGGTCGTCGATCCAGGGCAATCTGCGCGGCGAGCTGGCCAGCCATGAGGTGGAGATACGCTGCCGCACCCGCGGCGGCGACTGGCGCTGGATTCTGTCGCGGGGCCGGGTGGTGGAGCGCAGCGACGAGGGCGAGGCGCTGATGATGTCGGGCACCCATACCGACATCACCGAGCGCAAAGTGTTCGAACAGACGCAGAAGGAAGCGGCGGCGGTGTTCGACAGCAGCTACGAGGGCATTCTGATGGTGAGCCGCGAGGGCGTGATCACCAAGGTCAACAGCGCCTTCACCCGCATCACCGGCTACAGCGCCGAGGAGGCGATAGGCCGCAAGCCCAGCATGCTGTCGTCCGGCCAGCAGTCGGCCGAATTCTACGAGGATTTGTGGCAGTCGGTGCTGGGGCACGATTTCTGGCGCGGCGAGCTGTGGAACCAGCGCAAGAACGGCGAGTTGTACGCCGAACTGCTGTCCATTTCGGTGGTGCGCGACGCTCAGGGCGAAGTTTTGCACTACATCGGCATTTTTTCCGACATCACCAAGCTCAAGGCGCACGAAGCTGAGCTGGACCGGGTAGCGCATTTCGACCCCCTGACCGGCATTCCCAACCGGCGGCTGCTGTCCGACCGCCTGAACCAGGCCATCATCCGCGCCAATCGCAGCGGCAAGTCCTGCGCGGTGTGCTTCCTCGATCTGGACGGGTTCAAGGCGGTGAACGACCAGCACGGCCATGCGGCGGGCGACCAGCTGCTGGTGGCGGTGAGCCGCCATCTGAAATCGATACTGCGCGCCGACGACACCCTGGCGCGGCTGGGCGGCGACGAGTTCGTGGTGCTGCTGTCCGATGTCGGCACGCTGGAGGAATGCATGCTGGTGCTGGACCGCATCCTGAGCGCGGTGGCCACGCCGGTGCGTCTGGGCGAGGCGGAGGTGCGCGTGACCGCCAGCATTGGCGTCAGCTTGTACCCGCAGGACAATGTCGACGCGGACACGCTGCTGCGCCATGCCGACCAGGCGATGTACCTGGCCAAGGACGGCGGCAAGAACCGTTACCAGCTGTTCGATCCGGAAAACGACCGCAAGGCGCAATCGCATCGGCAGTTGCTGGATATGCTGCGCCGCGGCCTGGCCCGGAAGGAGTTCGTGCTGCACTACCAGCCCAAGGTGAACCTGTTCGACGGCGAGGTCATCGGCGTGGAGGCGCTGATCCGTTGGCGTCACCCCAAGCGCGGCCTGCTGGCGCCGGCCGAGTTTCTGCCGCATTTGCGCGGCAACGAGCTGGAGCTGGCGTTCGACCTGTGGGTGCTGGACGCCGCGTTGGCGCAGGCCGCCGAATGGGTGGGACGCGGCCTGAACATACGGGTCAGCGCCAATATCAGCGCCAGCCTGCTGCTGCGGCCGAATTTCTGCGGCGAGCTGGAAGCGGTCCTGGGCCGCCACCCCGCGGTCCCGTCCGGCTATCTGGAACTGGAGGTGCTGGAAAGCGCCGCCATCACCGATGTGGAGCAGGCGACGCGGGTGATGGAGCGCTGCCGCGAACTGGGCGTGCGCTTCGCGCTGGACGATTTCGGCACCGGCTATGCTTCGCTGACCTTTCTGCGCCGATTGCCGGTGGATACCCTGAAGGTGGACTTGAGTTTCGTCAGCGACATGCTGGGCAACCAGGAAGACCGGCGCGTCGTCGAAAGCGTGATCCAGCTGGCATCGGCCTTGAGCCGGCAGGTGGTCGCCGAGGGCGTGGAGACGCTGGCGCACGGCATGCTGCTGCGCCAGCTGGGTTGCCGTTATGCCCAGGGCCTGGGCATAGCGGCGCCGATGCCGGCGGACGAGGTGCCTGGCTGGTGCCGGCAGTGGCGCGACGACGGGGCCTGGCAGCGCTTGCTTGCCGCGGAGCCGGCGCCGGACCGGGGTTGAGCGCGGCTGGCAATATTGGTATTGAAGCCGCATGCGTTTTGCATGTATATGTTGGCCTGGCGGCGGATGGCCTGCGTTCCGGGGATTGCCTTGGCAATCGATGGCCGCAGGCCTTGTTTGTTACAGGGGGCGGAATATGACGGGGATGACGGCGGCGAGTCCGAAAGCGACCATCCGTCTGGCGCGCGCAGCCGATGCCGGCGAATTGGCCCGCTTGTACCGGCAGTTGGTGGACGACCCGGCCATCCGGGTGCTGCCCGAACGACTGCAGGCGCTCGCGGACGGCGAACGGGCGCAGGTGCTGGTGTGCGAAGGCGAAGGCCGGCTGGCGGCCAGCGCCTGGCTCGGTTTTTGCGAGGACGTGATGTACGGCGGCCAACCTTTCGCCGTGCTGGAAAACATCGTGGTGGACCGGGACTGGCGCGGCCGAGGCCTGGGCCGCGCGCTGCTGGACGAGGCGCGGCGGCGCTGCCTGGCTAGGGGATGCTCGAAGATCATGCTGCTCAGCTCGGCGCAGCGGGCCGACGCGCACCGTTTTTTCCTGCAGGCGGGCTTTCGCGGCGACGCCAAGCGCGGCTTCGTCATGTACCGGCGGGATATGGCCGCGGCGCAAACATGATCAACACAGGATAACGACAGTGGCACGCAATATCGAAATCAAAGCCAGGGTGGCGGACTGGGCGGCTCTGGAACGCAAGGTGGGCGGCCTGGCGCAGCCGGAGGGCGCGCTGCTGCAGGACGACAGCTTTTTCGCCTGCGGCAACGGCAGGCTGAAGCTGAGGGTGGATGGGGAGGGGCGGGGGCGGCTGATTTTCTACCGGCGCGAAGACCTGGCCGGTCTCAAGCCTTCGTTCTTTCTGGCCAGCGAAACCGCCGCGCCGGACCCGCTGCGCGAACTGCTGGCCGAGGCGCACGGCTTGCTGGGCCGGGTGCGCAAGCAGCGCAGCCGCTATCGCTTGGGGCGCTGCGCCATCCATCTCGATCGAGTGGAAGGCTTGGGCGACTTCATCGAGCTGGAGGCGGAGCTGGCCGATGGCGAGCCGGAAGCGGCGGCGCGCGCCGAAATCGAGGCCTTGATGGCGGCATTGGGCATCGCCGGCGCCAGCCTGGTGCGCGGCGCATATCTCGATTTGCAGGCCGAAGCGGCGCGCGACGCCATCCGCATCGAGCTGGAGCGCGCCGATCAGCCGGAAGTCATGGCGCTGATCGACGAGCTGGACGCCTATCAGAAGCCCTTGTCTCCGCCGGAAAGCCATCATGGCGTGGATATCGAGACGCTGCTGCGTCCCGACGTGGCGTTCGCCGTCGCCCGCGACGGCGAAGGGCGGGCGCTGGGTTGCGGCGCGGTTTGGTACGCGGACGGCGTCGGAGAGTTGAAGCGGATGTTCGTGCGGCCGGCGTGCCGCGGCCTGGGCGTGGCGCGGCGGCTGATGGCGTTTCTGGAGGATCAGGCAAGGGCGCGCGGCTGCGCGGCGATGGCGCTGGAGACCGGCGTTCTCCAGCATGACGCCATCACCCTTTACCAGCGCGCCGGCTATGGCTTTTGCGGGCCTTTCGGCGCGTACCGGGAAGACCCGCACAGCGTGTTCATGCAGAAGCCGCTGTGATCAGGGCGCCTTGCCCAGGTGGGCGGCCAGCTGGCGGGCGCTCTGCCGGCACCAGTCGTCGACCAGCGGTTTGATCAGGTCCAGCGTCAGCGGCTGCTCCTTGTCCTTGCTCTTGGCGTTCTGGCGCAGGTTGACGGTGCCGGCCAGCAGGCTGGCGTCCTGCGAATCCTCCAGCTGCGCCATGCTGGCGATCTTCAGCAGATAGGGCTCCTTGCCGGCGGCCAGCCGCGCCAGATTGAACACCGCCTTGACCGGCAGCAGGTCGATCGGGTCGACGCCGGGACGTTCCTGGCTCAATCCGGTGACGGCGACGCGCAGCCGGGCGACGCCCGGCGCCGGCTGCAGCGCGATCGGCACGCCTGCGGCGGCCAGTTCCGCCTGCAGCCGTTGGTGGAAATAGCTGGCGATGGCGTTCTCGTCGCCCGGCTGCAGCAGCTGCCAGTTGCCGTCCGGCCCTTGGCGCATGAACAGCAGCGGCTCCGGCAGCACCGCGTGATAAGACTTCAGATCCACGCCCGGTTTCAGATACACGCGTTGACTGGGCTGCGCCTTGCTTTGCTGGAAGGCGTCCAGCGGCAGGGTGAACAGGTTTTCCGTCTGGGCGGGCGTCTCGGCCCGGGCCGGCAGGCTCAGGGCCATCGCGGAGCATAGCGCCAGCATGGCGATTTTCATGGCAGTTTCCTTGTCGGCATGATTGAAGAGGCATCGATATGTCGACGCCTTGCAGACAGGATAGTTCGGCGGCGGCGGCTTGTCGCCGCCCGGGTTTAGTTGCGCAGGTAGGTGAACAGCGTCAACAGGAGGATGCAGAGTATCACCGCCAGGTTCAGGGCGAACTCTTCTTGCAGATGGCCGAAATGCAGTTCGTCATGAGCGCTCAAGCGGGAGCCGGTGAGCTTGTGCAGCCAGTATTGCAGCAGATTGCGCGGACTGGGGCCGTCGGGGGACGTCATGGTGGTTGGCCTGTGTAAAGAAAAATAGATGTGGTGTCATTCTACTCCTCTCCCGTATGCCTTCAACATTTTCGCATTAATTCTATTCAAGGTTCGTAAGCGAACATCGCCAAGTGGCCAGACGGCGTTGCGCGGCGGGGGCCGCGGCATTGTGGCGCCTGCGCCGCAGGCCGCCCGCGCCTGGCGGCAACGGCTTGGCCGGCGTGAGGCTGGTCTACACTGTACTGATGCGCATTAATCGCGCGGACAGAAATGGCCGGAGATGGCGCAACGCCGCCGCGCCTGGCCGGCGGGGAACGGGCAATGGGAAAGATGAAGGGCGGGTGGCTGCTGCTGGCCGGCTTGGCGCAAGCGGCGCCGGCGGCGCATTACCAATCCTACACGCTGGCGGTGGAGCCTTGGGGCATGCTGGACACCGACCGGGGAGTGGGGCCGGACTTCATCCGTTTTCTGGCGGCGCAGGCCGGCTTCGAGGTGACGGCGGAGGCCAGGCCTTACCTGCGGGTGCTGGACGGCATGCGCAGCGGCGAGAACGCCATCAATCTCGGCATCCCTTCGCCGGAGCGCAATCGCTACGGCATCGCTATCTGCACGATAGGATCGGTCAAGGTGTCGCTGGTGTATCTGAAGTCGGCCGGGCGCGAGCACCATAGCGCCGCCAGCTTCTCCGGGCTGCAGATAGGCGAACTGCGCGGGAGCCGGACGCTGGAGGAGTTTGACCGCACCGTCAAGCACAGGCCGGTGTTGCTGAGCGACATGAGCCAGGGCATGCGGATGCTGGACGCCACCGTGTGCGTGCGGCCGGGCTGCGGCAACCTGCTGGCCGAAGCCGGAGTGGAGCCGGCGGGGTTGGGAGAGTGGCTGTTCGCCGAACAGCCGCTGGAGATCTACGTTTCGCGCGCCAGCGCCTTGTCGCGGGACGCCGCCGCCATGCTGCGCCTGCGGTTGGCGTGCGACTCCGCCGCCGGCCGGCAGGAAATGTGCCGGCTGCTGGCGCCTTACCGCTAGCCATCGCGCAAGAAAAAGCGGCCTCCGTTGAAGAGGCCGCTTTTTTGCGCGCGCAGGATCAGACCGACAGCGACATCAGCAAGCTGGAGATATCGTTGCTGCCGGCATTGGCTTGGTACAGGCTCAGCGCCGCCTGCAATTGCTGGGTGTTGGTCGCGCTGCTGCTGCTGCCGGCGGCGCTGGCGCCGCTGGTTTGCGAAGTGCCGCCCAGCGCGCTCAGGAGCTCGTTCTGCCCTCCGCTCTGCCCGCCGTTTTCGCCGCCGCCATGGTGGTGATGGTGGTGGCCGCCCGCGCTGGCTTGCTGGGTGCCGCCGGCTTGCTGCAGGCCTTGCTGCAGTTGCTGGAAGTCCTGCTGCGCCTGGCTGATGTTGCCGGTTTGCAGATCCTGGCCCAGGGTGTTCAGCAACGACGATATCGAGCTGCTAGCGCCGCTGGTGGTGCTGGAGTTGGCGGCGGCGAACGGATCGGCGGCGCTGGTGCTGGAGCCGGCCGCCGAGGCGCTGCTGATGGCGTTGTTCAGCGCGGCGCTGAAGTCCTGGCTGCCGCTAGCGCTGCTGCTGTTGGAGCCGTTCAGCTGCTGCAAGGCGGCCAGCGCCTGCTGCGCGCCGGAGATGTCGCCTTGCTGGACCGATTGGGTCAGGTTGTTGACGTCCTGCCGGCGTTGCTGATGCAGGGCCTGCATCTGCTGCCAGTAGGTGTTCGAGTCGCTGCTGGTGCTGCTGATAGACATGTTGCCTCTCCTTGAGAAGATGTTTGCCGGGCAGAGCTTCACGGATCCGCTCGTGTCCTTGACGGAGGCGAGGCCGCCGGCTTGCCGCTGGACTGGCAATTCTTGCCGCCGCGCCGCCCGTCCTTGCCGCCGTTTCCGGTTCAAGCGGCTGGATTTCCGCTTTTTCTTGCAGGAACAATGACTTGGCGATGTGGGTTTGAGCAAGAGGCATGCCAGAATCAGGCATCTCGGAAAGGGAAATGTTTACAAATATTGTGTCATGCGGTTTCAGCCGAAACCGCGTTGGCGCAGCGCCTGGTACAGCATGGCCGCGCCCAGCGCATCGCCCAGCGCGTCGTGGCGCGGCGGTTCGGGAATGGCCAGCTCCCGGTACAGGCAGGACAGGTGCAGGTCGATGTGGCCGCCGGGATGCTGTCTGAGCTTGTAGTCGTAGTAGCGCGACGAGATTTCAATCCGGCGCTGCGGCAGGCCTATTCCCAGCAGCGGCCTGACGTATTTGTCGAGCACCGCGACGTCGTATTCCAGGTAATAGCCCAGCAGGGGCCGCCCGCCGATGAAATCGAGCAGCCGCCGCACCGCGTCTTCCGGCGCCAGGCCCTGGCCGACGTCGCGGCGGCGCAGGCCGTGGATGGCGATATTGTCGCCGGCGGGGGCGATGCCGGGCCGCACCAGCAGATACAGCGCCTCGCTGTGCAGGATGCGGTTGCCGCGCAGCTTGACCGCGCCTATCGACAGCAGTTCGGCGCGGGAGACATCCAGGCTGGTGGTTTCGCAGTCCAGGCTGACCAGTTCGTCCGGATGGCCGTCGAACAGGCCGGCATAGCGGGGATCGCGCAGGCGGCTGCGCCGCCACCGCCGGCAAAGGGCGCCGAGCATCAGAAGCTTCCCAGCCGATAGCGGTGCTGCAACTGCGACTTGAAGCGCTTCACCACCGCCAGCGCGTCCTTGAGCAGGTCGCGCTCCAGCGTGCTCAGCTTGGCCGGCTCGATCTGATTGTCCGGCTCGCGCCCTTCGGCCAATCGGCGCAGGCCGTGGTCCAGCTTCAGCTGCAGCAGGAAGGCGAGCGCTTCCAGAATGTCGTCGGCCAGCGCCGGATCCAGTTGGCCGGCCTCCGCCAGCCGGCGCGCCCGCTGCTGGCTGGAGGCTTCGCGCACGCCATGCTCCAGCGCCAGCGCGCGCAGGCCATGCACCAGCGGGAAGATGCCGCCTTTTTTCAGGTCCAGCAGCTCGCGGCCGTCATGTTCGCGGGTGCGCAGCCGCGAAAACGGCCCGAGCGGGGTATCGAATTGCCCGATGGCGCGGGCGAAGCGCGAAAAAAAGGCGGCATCGTCCTGCAGGCCGTCCCGCAGATAGCTGCGGCAGTCGTCCAGCAAGCCGGCGTCGCCGCACACCGCTTCCGCGTCGCAAAAAATGGCCAGCTCCATCATGGTTTCGCCGTCGCTGTCGTGGATCCAGCCGTCGATGCGCTGCCGCATCTGCGCGCCGCTCAGCCGCCAGCGCGGATTGTTCACCATCACCCGGCCGGGGCAGGGCGGGTAGCCGAAGCCGGCCAGGGCGGCGGAGAAGGCGTCGCAGCAGGCCGCCAGGCCGTCCGGCGCGAAACCGTCGCGCAGCAGCAGCGCGTTGTCCTGATCGGTTTTCAGCAACTGCTCGCCGCGGCCTTCCGACCCCATCGCCAGCAGGCAGCTGTTTTCCAGCAGCGCCGGCGGCGCGATCATCTGCCAGGCGCGGGCGAACAGGCGGGCGTTGAGCGCCTGCACCAGCCGTCCCAGCTGCAGCGGCCGCACGCCATGGCCGGACAGGATGCCGACCAGCCGGGTGATCTGCCGCGCGGCGTCGGCCAGCTGCTCCAGGTTTTGCGCGCGCTCCAGCCGCTGCGCGATCAGGTGGGAGTGATTGGAGAAATAGGACAGCACGTCGACCTGGGCCAGGATGCCCGCCGCCTGGCCGTCTTCGGTGACCACCAGCCGGCGCAGATTGCGCTGGGTCATCAGCAGCAGCGCGTTGAACAGGAAGTCGTCGATGTCGATGGTGAGCAGGGTGTAGCTGCAGTGCCTTCCCACCGGCTCGCCGCTGTCGACGCCATCAATGATGATGTCGCGAAAATCGGTGGTGGTGAAGATGCCCAGGCGCTCGCCGTCTCTCACCAGCACCGATTTGCTGCGCTGCGCCCGCATCGCGCGGGCGGCGTCGCGGATGCTGGCCGCTGCGTCGACGAATACCGGCTGGCGGCAGCCTGCGTCGCGCACGGTGGCGGCAAGCAAGGTCTGCAGTTCGCGGCCGCCGGCGCGCTGCGCCAGCAGGCTCAGTTTCTGCGACGCGCTGGCGTAGAAATAGGCGCCGAATTGCGGGTTTTTTTCGGTCAGCGCCAGCAGCGCGTCGCGCGGCAAGGCAAGCAGCAACGCTTCTTCCTCGGCCACGAAGCGATGGAGCGTCTGGCCGGCCGCCACGGCGCGGGCGTCGAAGCTGTCGCTGCTGAGGTAGCGCGCCACCGCCTCGTCGCCGGCCAGTTCGCACACTACGCCCTTCAACACCACGTAGAGCGCGTCTATCGGCTGGCCAGGGCCGCAAACCTGGGCGCCGTCAGGGTGGTAGACGATGTCGGCGCGGGCTTCCAGCGCCTCGCGCTCGGCGGGCGTCAGGCTGTCGAATGGCGGGTGGCTGAAATCGAAGCGGCTCATCGCGTATCCCTGAATGAGGAGAGCCGCTCCGCGGCGCTTCAGGCGGGTCGGGTCCGGCTCAGCAGCGGCGCGCCATCGCGGAACAGAATCAGTTCTCCCGGCGACAGCGCCTGCCAGTGCTCGTTGTCGGTCAGCGGCTGGGTGGCGACCATCGCCACCTGGTCGCGCGGGGTGGTGACGGTGGCGAAGTCCACGCTGACGTCGTCATCCACCAGGTGGGCGGTGTTGAACGGCGAGCGGCGGATGATGTAGTGCAAATGGGTGGAGCAGTGCGTGAACAGCGCTTCGCCGTTGCTCAGCATGAAGTTGAACACGCCGCTCGCGCTGATTTCGTCTGACAGCCGCGCCACTTCGTCGAACAGCGCTTCCAGTTCCGGCGGCTCCGACCATTTGGCGCGCAGTTTTTCCAGCAGATGGCAGAAGGCGCGCTCGGAGTCGGTGGTGCCGACCGGGCGGTAGTGTTGGCCGGGCTCGGGCTGGAAGGCCTCCAGGTTGCCGTTGTGGGCGAAGATCCAGTACTGGCCCCACATCTCGCGCATGAAGGGGTGGGTATTGGCCAGGTTGACCTCGCCCTGGGTGGCTTTGCGGATGTGGGCGATGACGTTTTCCGACTTGATCGGGTAGCGGCGCACCAGGTCGGCCACCGGTGATTCCACCGAGGGCTTGTCGTCCAGGAACACGCGGCAGCCCTTGTTCTCGAAAAAGGCGATGCCCCAGCCGTCGGCATGATGATCGGTGAGGCCGCCGCGGCGATGGAAGCCTTCAAAGGAAAACAGGATGTCGGTAGGGATATTGCAATTCATGCCCAAGAGCTGGCACATCGGCTTGATTCCACGTCTTTATCAGTTTGCATTCGGACTGGCCGTATTGCCAGCGTAACCATTCAGCCTGAGCTTAGGCGATATGGGGCCGGCGGGCAATCGCCGCATGCCCGTATTTCGCCGCCGGCGATATGGGAAAATTTCATAAGCTGATGACTTTTTACGTGGATGGCATGGCGCAGGCGCGCGCAGCGGTCATGGCTGGCGGTCCCATGGCGCTTGCGGGCCGCTGAAGCGCTCGGCCAGGAAGTCCAGCAGCCCGCGCAGCGCCAGCGGCAGCAGCCGGCGCGAAGGATAGAGCGCGTGGATCCCCAGCACTGCCGGCTCCCAGCCGGGCAGCAGCGTCACCAGCTCGCCGCGGCGGACGTAGGGAGCGGCCAGGTAGCTGGGCTGCAGGCTGACGCCGGCGCCGGCCAGCGCGGCGCTGAGCAGCGCGCTGGCCTCGTTGGCGCTGATGCGGCCGCTCACCCGCACGCGCAGCGCTTCCTCCGCGCCTTGCTGGAAGCGCCACTCGCTGCGGCCGAAGTTGCTGTAGCTGAGGCAGCGGTGCGCTTCAAGCTCCAGCGGATGGCGCGGGACGCCGTGGCGCGCGAGGTAAGCGGGGGAGGCCACCGCCAGCGAGCGGCAGTCGCACAGCCGCCGTCCCACCAGGCCGGGATCTGGCTCATTGGTGATGCGGATGGCGAGGTCTATTCTTTCTTCTATCAGGTTGACGGTGCGGTCGCCCAATTGCAGGTCCACCCGCAACTGCGGATGGCGTTCGGAGAATTCGGCGATGGCGCCGGCCAGCACTGCCTGGCCGAAGGAGGTGCTGGCGGTCACCCGCAGCAGGCCGCGCACCTGGCCGTCGCGCTGGCTGGCGTCGGCCCGCACTTCGGCCGCCAGCTCCAGCATCTGCTGGCAGCGGGCCAGGCAGGCGAGGCCGGCGTCGGTGAGGGTGACCTTGCGGGTGGAGCGCTGCAGCAGGCGCACGCCCAGCCATTGCTCCAATTCGTCGACGTAGCGGGTGACCATCGGGCGGGACATGTCCAGCTTGTCGCCGGCGGCGGTGAAGCTGCCGAGTTGCGCTACCTCGGCGAAAACCTGCATGGCGGTGAGCCTGTCCATCAATATGCTCGTTTTTTGAAACAATAATGTGCAGTTTAACCCATTTATTGGTGCGATTCCTGCGCTTATAGTGTGCGCATCTTCACCGAATCGCTTTCAACCCGCCGGCGGGCGCCGGCACCAGACTTAAGGAGTCACACCATGATCCGTCAAACCCTGATCGCCGCCGCCCTGTCCGCCGCCGGTTTCGCCCATGCGGGCGACCTCAAGCTGTCGGTTTACAACGCCGACGGCAACAGCTTCAACGTCAGCTCGGTGCTGGTGTCCGGCGACAAGGACGCTGTGCTGATCGATACCGGCTTCACCCGCGCCGACGCCTACCGCATCGCCGCCCGCGTGCTGGACAGCGGCAAGAACCTGAAAACCATCTACATCAGCCAGGCTGATCCGGACTACTACTTCGGCGCCTCGGTGCTGAAGCAGATCTTCCCCAAGGCCGAGCTGGTGGCCGCGCCGGAAGTGCTGGCCCACATCAAGGGCAATGTGAAGGGCAAGGTGGCGTTCTGGGGCCCGAAGATGGGCGCCAACGCGCCGCAAGCCAAGCCGCTGCTGCCGACCGAGATCAAGGCCGACAAGATCATGCTGGAAGGCAAGGCGCTGGAGCTGCGCGACACCAAGGGCGTGATGGCGCACCGCGGCTATGTGTGGATTCCGTCGATCCGCGCCATCGTCGGCAATGTCGGCGTGTATTCCGGCATGCATGTCTGGACCGCGGATACCCAGAACGATGCCGAGCGCAAGGGCTGGTACAAGCAGCTGGACGACATGGAAGCGCTGAAGCCGGAAACGGTGGTGCCGGGCCATATGATCGCCGGCGACAAGATGGACGTGTCCGCCATCCGCTACACCCGCGACTATCTGAAGACGTTTGAAGCCAAGAACGCCGCCACCCGCAACAGCGGCGAGCTGATCGAAGCGATGAAGCAGGCTTACCCGCAAGCGGCCGAAGTGTCGACGCTGGAGCTGGGCGCCAAGGTGCGCAAGGGCGAAATGAAGTGGTAAGCGAGCGCGCGATGAAACTGCATTACTTCTACGACCCGCTGTGCGGCTGGTGCTACGGCGCCTCCCCCTTGCTGAAGGCCGTGGCGGCGCTGCCCGGCGTCAGCGTGGAAATGCACGCCGGCGGCATGATAGACGAGTCCGAAGGCCGCACCGTCACGCCGGACTGGCGGGGCTATGTGATGCCGCACGACGCGCGCATCGCCCAGATGAGCGGCCAGCCTTTCGGCGACGCCTACTTCAACGGCTTGCTGAAGGATATCGGCGCGCCGCTAGCCTCGAATCCGCCGATCGCGGCGATCCTGGCGGCCGGAAAGCTGGGGGCCGATCCGCTGGCGATGCTGGCCCGCATCCAGCGCGCCCATTATCTGGAAGGAAAGCGCATCGCCGAACTGGAGACGCTGAGCGAGCTGGCGCTTGAGCAGGGCCTGGCCGCGGCGGACTTCGCTCTGGCCTGGCGCGAGGCGAGGGCGGAGGCGGAGCGGCATATCGCCCAGACGCGCGGCCTGATGAGCCAGTGGGGGCTGCGCGGCTTCCCGTCGGCGGTGCTGGAGCAAGACGGCAAGCTGGAGCGGCTGGAATTGTCCGGCTGGTTCGGCAAGCCGGAACAGCTGGCCGCCGAACTGGCGCAGCGGCTGCCCAAGTTGGCGGTATCCGGTGACGACGCGCTGTTCTGCACGCCGGACAGCTGCCGCTGAACCTGTCCCCGCGGATGAAACCGCTGCCTTCTGGCAGCGGTTTTTTTTGCGTCTGGGCTAGGGCTGGGCCAGCAAGTCGGCGGCGATGGCTTGCAGGGTTTTCTGGGCGCGGGCGCGCCGGCTTTCGCCAGGCTGCGCCGGCACCGGCAGGTCGGGTTGGATGCCGGCGACTTCGTCGCCGCCATCGGCGCGCAGCCGCACGCAGTCGGGAATGCGCAAACGCAGGCCGGAGTGGGGCAGCAGCAGCGGCTCCAGCTTGCCCATGAAGCCGCAGCCATCGCCGCCGGTGCGCGCGCCGACGATTTTCGCCAGCCCGTTGTCGCGGCTGACCGCGACGAACATCTCGGCGGCGGAGTAGGTTTTCTGGTCGGCGACGATATAGACCGGCCCTTGCCAGGCGCCTTTCAGCTTTTCCGTCTGCGCTGGCCAGAACAGCGTTTCCGCCACTTCCCGCGAATAGCTGCCAGGTTCCAGGTGAGCCACCGCGCCGGACGCGTAGCCGGCTGCGATCAGCCGGCTGTAGCCGGCCTGAGGGTCCCATCGGCGCTGTTCGCGCCACACCCAGCTCATGTCCGGCGCCGGCCGGCTATCCAGCTCGGCGCGCTTTTGGCGGAAGTCCTGCAACAGGCCTTGCAGCTTGGCTTTGTCGCTGGCGCTCGCCGAGGCGGGAAGGCCGCTGCTCAAGTCCTCAATCCACTGGTCCAGATAGGCTTTGCCGGCCGGGCTCCTGGCCATCCACAGCGACGGAGAGCGGACCACGCCCGGGGTGAGCAGCCGGGTCATCGCGTCGCCGCTGTCGTTGCCGCCGGGATTGTTGCCCACGTCGAGGATCAGCACCCGGGCGCCGGCCTGGCGCAGTTCGGCCAGGCGCTGGGCCACGTCGGCGAACCATTGCCGGTAGGTCAGCTGGAACAGTTTTTCCGAGTCGAACGCCCCGGTTTGCGGCATCGCCGCGCGCCAGACGCGCTGGCATGCCAGCGGATAGCCTTTGGGACTGAACGTGGGGATGCGCAGCACCGCCGCCTGTCCGGCCCGGCCCAGGTCGGCCAGGCCGCTGCGCATGGACTCAGACAGGCCGTCCGAAGTCAGATGGAAACCGGGCAGGGTTTCGAACGGCAGCGAGAACCCGATCTTGCTGTCCTGCTCGTAGCCCAGGGCGGCGCAGCCGTCCAGAGGCTTGTCGCGCGCCAGGTCGCGCGGCGCCGGCTCGTCGCGGCCGCTGCTTTCCGCGGCGCTTGGCGTGTTGGCCAGCAGCGAGAAATGGCCGTCGCGGAAGCCTTGCTGAAAACCGATGATGGCCTGGCGAGCCTCGGCGTCGTCGCGGGCTTGCCGCAGCGCGGCTTGCGCCTGGCGGTCCAGCGCGGGCAGGTCGATGCCGCTTTGCGGCGAAGCCATCCAGGCCAGATGGGAGTAGCGCTGCTGCAGCGTCTGTTTCAGCAATTGGTAGTCCTGCTGCCAGGCGGCGCGATCGAAACCGGCCGTCGGGTTTGCCCACGCGCAGCCCGGCAGCGCCAGCAAGGCGAGTGCCGGAAGAAGGCGGGCAGCTGGGTGGCAATGGCGGCGCATGCGGAATGTCCTGAAGGGCGGAAGGCAAGAGAGAGTCGTGCTGGCGTGGGGCTTAGAGATTCTATATGCCACTATGCATTTGTCAATATTTGACCTTGAGGTGATGATTGTTTGGATATTCGTTTTACATTTATTCCTTGCAAGTTCGCCCCTATCGCATAGTCTGAAATACCAGTTAAATACCAATTGTGGCTGACTGCGAGATAAGGAGACGGCAAATGCATAAAGGGATCAGCAGGGTTTTGCGCGGGATGGCGCTGGCGGCGGCGCTGGCCTATGGCGGCTTGGCGCTGGCGGCCTGCCCGAATTGGGCGGAAGGCACCGCCTACAAGGCGGGCGATGTGGTCAGCTATAACAATGCCAATTACACCGCGCTGGTGGCGCATACCGCTTATGTCGGCGCCAACTGGAACCCGGCGGCCTCGCCGACGCTGTGGACGCCGGGCGGCAGCTGCTCCGGCGGCGATCCCACGCCGCCGACCCCGCCGAATCCCCCGACGCCGCCCAGCCCGCCGCCGGGCAATACCGCGCCGTTCGCCAAGCATGCGCTGATAGGCTACTGGCACAACTTCGCCAACCCCAGCGGTTCGGCCTTCCCGCTGGCGCAGGTCAGCGGCGATTGGGACGTGATCGTGGTGGCCTTCGCCGACGACGCCGGCAACGGCAACGTCAGCTTCACGCTGGACCCGGGAGCCGGCAGCGTCGCCCAGTTCATCCAAGACATCCAGACGCAGCAGGCCAAGGGCAAGAAGGTGGTGCTGTCGCTGGGCGGGCAGAATGGCTCGGTGACGCTGAACAATGCGACCCAGGTGCAGAATTTCGTCAACAGCCTGTATGGCATCCTCACCCAGTACGGGTTTGACGGCATTGATCTGGACCTGGAAAGCGGCAGCGGCATCGTCGTCGGCGCGCCGGTGATCAGCAATCTGGTCAGCGCGGTGAAGCAGTTGAAAGCCAAGGTCGGCCCCAATTTCTACCTGTCGATGGCGCCTGAGCATCCGTACGTGCAGGGCGGCTTCGTCGCCTACGGCGGCAACTGGGGCGCCTATCTGCCTATCATCGACGGCCTGCGCGATGATCTGTCGGTGATTCATGTCCAGTACTACAACAACGGCGGCTTGTACACGCCGTATTCCAACGGCGCGCTGGCCGAGGGCTCGACCGATATGCTGGTGGCGGGCAGCAAGATGCTGATCGAAGGCTTCCCGCTAGGCAACGGCGCCTCCGGCAGCTTCAAGGGCCTGCGGCCTGACCAGGTGGCTTTCGGCGTGCCGTCCGGCCGCAGTTCGGCCAACTCCGGTTTCGTCACCGCCGACGCCGTGGCCAAGGCGCTGAGCTGCCTGACCGCGTTGCAAGGCTGCGGCAGCGTGTCGCCGGCGCAGGCGTATCCGACTTTCCGCGGCGTGATGACGTGGTCGATCAACTGGGACCGGCACGACGGCTACCCGTTCTCCAAGCCGGTGGCCGCCAGCCTGCATCAGCTGCCGGCGACGCAGGCCAAAGTGAAAAAGGCCGTCCGCGCGGTGCGGACGGCCTGGTAAGGCGGAAAGGATGGGCGCTTAGTGGGCGCTCATCGAATAGCCGCTGATGTCGGCGGCGCCGACCAGGCCATTCAGGTATTCATGCATGGCTTGGTTGGCGGCCAGATCGGTCAGGTATTGCTGCAGGCGATCCTTGATCTCGTCGAAGCCGATCTTGCTGCCTTCGGCGCGCTCGTTGACCTGGATGATGTGGTAGCCGAACTGGGTTTCCACCAGGTGGGGCGTGATTTCGCCGGCAGCGGTGCTGAATACCGCCTGTTCGAATTCCGGCACCATCTGGCCGCGGCCGAATTGACCCAGGCTGCCGCCTTGCTGGCCGGACGGGCAGGTGGAATGTTCGCGGGCCAGGTCGGCGAAGCGCGACGGGGCGGCTTGCACTTCGGCCAGAATGCCTTCGGCCTTGGCCTTGATCAGGCCGGCTTCCAGGCCTTCGCCCTTGGGCAGCAGGATGTGGCTTGCCACGGCGCTGTCGCCGCTGGCGAAACGGTCCGGATATTGTTCGTAGAATTCGCGGCAGCTGGCTTCGTCGATCGGGGCGACTTGCAGCTTCTGGTCCAGCAGCGCCTGGATGGCTTGCTGCTCGTCGGCGACGTCCAGGCCTTCGCTCTTGGCCTGCTGCACCAGCAGGGTGTGCAGGATCAGCTGCTGGATGGCGGTGTCGCGCGGGCTGGGGGTGTCGCTGTAGTGTTCCAGTTGCGAGGCGATCATGTCTTCGCTGATTTCAACGCCGTTGACGGTGATGGTCATGTGAGTTTCCTGTGAGGGAGCGGCCATGTCTTGGCGTTTCCGAATGAGGCCGCCGGAGGCAGCGCAAAGAGGAGCAGGGCAGGCCTGCGGGCGAATGTGCGCGAAGGTAAGCGCGGCGGCAGCGGCTGTCAAGAGAAACGGGGACGGCATGCCGTCCCCGTTGTGTTGCCCGGAGGAGCTTACTGCTGGATCTGGGCCTTGGCCTTCAGATCGGCGACGTACTTCTCGATGCGGGAGCCCATCACCCGTTGGGTCAGCTGCGGACGGATTTCCTCCAGCGACGGCACATTGCGCTGGGTGCGCACGTCGTCCAGCTTGATCACGTGCCAGCCGTATTCGGTTTTCACCGGCTTGGCGGTGACTTCGCCCTTAGCCAGCTTGCTCATCGCTTCGGAGAACGGCGCTACGAAAGTGCCGGCTTCCTGCCAGTCCAGATCGCCGCCCTTGTTCTTGCTGCCCGGGTCGATCGACTTTTCCTTGGCCAGCTTGTCGAAGGCCTTGCCCTTCTTCAGCGCTTCGATGACGGCCTTGGCTTCGGCTTCGGTCTTCACCAGGATGTGGCGGGCGTGGTATTGCTTGGTTTCCGGCACCGAGGCGGCCAGCTTGTCGTATTCAGCCTTCAGGTCGGCGTCGCTGACCGGGTTGGCCTTCTCGAAATCCTTGACCAGGCGGTTGGCCAGCGCCATCGCTTGCATATTGGCCAGCTCGGCGGTGAATTCCGGGCTCTTGTCCAGACCCTTTTTCACGGCTTCCTGACGCAGGACTTCGGCGGTGACCAGCTGGTCCTTGATCTGGTCGCGCGCTTGCGGGGTCACGTTCTGGCCCTGGGCTTCCATCATCTTGGCGACGGCGTCGATGCGGGCGTCGGTGATTTGCTGGCCGTTGATGGAGGGGCCGGCCACGGCGATGGCGCTGCCGGCGAAGGCGGCGACGAGGGCGGTTGTCAGCAGGAGTTTACGCATTTTCTTCTGTTCCTGGGTCGGGTATGGGTGGATTACTGAATCTTGCTCTTGGCGCGCAAGTCTTCAACGGCCTTGGCGATTGCCTCTTCCTGCAACTGGCGGGCGATCTGCGGTTTGATCTGTTCCAGCGGCGGCAACTGGGCGTTGCGGATGTCGGCAACCTTGAATACGTGCCAGCCCAGTTGCGACTGGTACGGCTTGCTGCTGTACTGGCCCTTGGAGAGCGGCTTCAGCGCTTCGGCCAGCTTGGGGTCCATCTGCGACAGATTGCCCCAGTTCATGTCGCCGCCGCTTTGCTTGGCGTTGGGATCGACCGACTTGGATTTGACCAGGTCTTCGAATTTGGCGCCCTTCTTCAGCGCGGCGATCACTTTTTGCGCGTCGGCCTCGTTGGCCAGGGTGATCTGGTAGGCGTGGACTTCCACTTCCTTGGCTGCGGCGAGCTTGGCGGCCTGCTGGTCGTAGAAAGCCTTGATCTGGGCGTCGTCGATGCCGGCTTTCTGCACGATGTCGCCGAACAGGGCGTCGCGCAGCATGCCGGCGCGCACTTCGTTCAGGCGTTGGGCGAAGGCGGGCTGTTTGTCCAGGCCGCGGCGGGCGGCTTCCTGCAGGATCACTTCGCGGTTGATCAGCGAGCTTTTCAGCTGTTCGCGCAGTTCCGGCGAGTCCTGCACCTTGCCGCCGTTGCTTTGCACCACATTGGCGACGGCGGCGTCCAATTCCGCCTTGTCGATGGCGGTGCCGTTGACCACGGCGATGGATTCGGCGGCGGCCGGCAGGCTGATCGTGGCAGCCAGCAGCAGTGCGGCGATACGGGAATGCTTCATGCTTAGCCCTTTGTAGAAATTCAGAGTTCTTCTGGAGTCAGGGCGCGGATGGCCAGCGCGTGCACGCGGCTGGCCATCAGTTCGCCCAGAGTTTGATAGACCAACCGGTGGCGTTGCACCCGGTTGAGATTGGCAAAGCGCGCGCTGACGATGGTCAGCGTGTAATGGCCGCCACCGTCCCGGGCGCCGGCATGGCCGGCGTGCAGGGCGCTGTCGTCCTGAATGTCGAGGTGTTCCGGCGCGAGCGACTGCAGCGCCGCTTCCAGCATGGCTACCGTGCTGCTCATGCGGGAAACACCTGGCGGAATGGCTTCGCTTCCACCGCGGCGTAGACGCCGGCGGCGGCATAGGGGTCGGCGGCGGCCCAGGCGCGGGCGTCGTCCAGCGAGGCGAATTCCGCCACGATCAGGCTGCCGGTGAAGCCGGCCGGGCCGGGGTCGATGCTGTCAATCGCCGGGAACGGGCCGGCCAGTTTCAGGCGGCCGGCATCCTGCAGCGCCTGCAGGCGGGCCAGGTGGGCGGGGCGGGCGGCTAGGCGCTGCTCCTGGGTGCCGGGGGCGTCTTGCGCGATGATGGCGTACAGCATCATTTCTTTTCCTCGATGTACTTGGCCAGGAACAGGCTTTGGGCGATGACGAACAGCAGCATCAGGCCCATGCCGCCGAACAGTTTGAAATTCACCCAGACGTCTTCGCTGAAGTGATAGGCGACGAACAGGTTGAGCCCGCCCATCATCGCGAAGAAGCCGCCCCAGGCCCAGGTCAGCTTGCGCCATACCGGATCGGGCATGCTGATCTGCTGGCCCATCATCATGCGCAGGCCGTTCTTGCCGGCGAAGTCGCTGATCAGCAGGCCGGCCCCCATCGCCCAGTACAGCACGGTGGGTTTCCACATGATGAAATGCTTGTCGTGCAGCAGCAAGGTGGCGCCGCCCAGCACCACGATCAGGGCCAGGCTGAACCATTGCATGGTTTCAACCTTGCGGTGCCGGATCCAGGCCCATGCCACCATGATCACGGTGACGGCGATGGCGACGCCGGTGGCGACGAACATGTCCCGGGTCAGCCAGTAGGCGCCGAAGAACAGCAGGACGGGGAGGAGGTCGGTAAAAAATTTCATGCGGGTGATTATGGGGGCAGGCCGGCGCAGATTCAAGCTGCGCCGGGCCCTGGCGCGTGATTAACGGTTAGTTTGTTTGACGACGCTTAGGGCGCTGGCGACCAGGCCGCCGACGTCGGCGACGTTGCCCGGCATGATGATGGTATTGTTTTCCTTGGCCAATTTGCCGAAGGCGGCGATGTATTGCTCGGCCACTTTCAGATTGACCGCCTCCAGTCCGCCGTCATTCTGGATCGCGCCGCCGATGCGGTTGAGCGCGTCGGCTGTGGCGTCCGCCACCAGGCGCAGCGCTTCGGCCTCGCCCTTGGCCTTGTTGATGGCGGCCTGCTTGTCGCCTTCGGAGTTGTTGATAGTGGCCTGCATCTCGCCCTGCGACTTCTGGATCGCCGCTTCGCGCGCGCCGGTGGCCAGGTTGATCTGCTCCATCTTCACGCCTTCGGACTGGGCGATGCGGGCGCGCTTTTCGCGCTCGGCGGTGATCTGCGCCTGCATCGCGTGCAGGATGTCCTGCGGCGGCACCAGGTCCTTGATCTCGTAGCGCAGCACCTTCACGCCCCAGTTGATGGCGGCCTCGTCCAGCGAGGCCACCACGGTGCGGTTGATGTCGTCGCGCTCTTCAAAGGTTTTGTCCAGTTCCAGCTTGCCTATTACCGAACGCAGCGTGGTTTGCGACAACTGTGTGATGGCGATGATGAAGTTGCTGGTGCCGTAGGACGCCAGTTTGGCGTCTGTCACCTGGAAATACAGGATGCCGTCGACTTTCAGCTGGGTGTTGTCGCGGGTGATGCAAATCTGGCTGGGCACGTCCAGCGGGATTTCCTTCAGGCTGTGGCGGTAGGCGATGCGGTCGATGAAGGGCAGGATGATGTTGAGGCCGGGCGCCAGCGTGGCGTGGTAGCGGCCCAGCCGCTCGACGATGAAGGCGTTCTGCTGCGGCACCACCGCCAGCGACTTGAAAATGAAGACGACGACGGCCAGAAACAGTATCAGGGGGATCAGGGCGGTATCCATATTGGCGTTATTCCGGTTGTGTGGAGGAGATTTTCAGCAGATTGCCTTCGCGGCCGCAGATGTAGCCGGCGTCGCCGGCGTTCAGGCCGGCGTCGAGCAGCTGGGCGTCCCACTCGGCGCCGCGGTAGAAGACGCGGGCATGGCCGGGGGAGGTAAGCGAGCGGATGCTGACTTGCTGGCCCCAGTCGGGGTCGTCGCGCGGCGGCGGCGGGGCGGGACGGCGCCGTTTGCGCTGGCGGATCAGCAGCACGCCGGCGGCGCCGCAGGCGCTGGCGATCAACCATTGCGTGAATTCAGCCAGCCCAAGCCAGGCGGCGAGCCCGCCCGCGCCCATCGCCAGCGCGATCATCAGCAGGTAGAAGGTGCCGGACATGAATTCGGCGATCAGCGCGATCAGCGCGCAGGCAAACCAGAAGGTGATGGCTTGAGACATGGTTTCCCCGTTGAATGGCCATGACGGATATTGTCCGGCCAAACCTTGAAAATGACAACGGCCAGGCCAGGCCGCTCGGGGACGCCGGGACGGCTAGACGTGGTCGCGGTCGGGCAGGTAATGCGACAGGTGGATGCGCTCTTCGCTCTCCAGCCAGGTTTTCCGGATGTACAGCCACAGGCCGGCTGCGACCACCGCGCACAACAGCAGCAGGATTTTCATGACGCCGTTCCTTGCAAGCCCTTGTTCTGCTTTCAGTTTAGACCGTTAATGGGCGGACAGCCTGTCCCGGGTTTACAATCCGGTCCTTTCAGACCGCAGGAAGACGCGAATGTTCCAGTTGCAGGCCCGCGCCAGCGCCGAAATCGAAATCCGCAAGAGCCGCTTCATCGGCGTGCTGCTGCCGGCGGCCAGCCGCGCCGAGGCGGAAAGCGCGCTGGCCGACATCCGCCGGCAGTGGCCGGACGCGCGCCATTATTGCGCGGTGCTGCTGTGCGCCGGGGATTCGATGCTGGACGACGACGGCGAACCTTCCGGCACCGCCGCCAAACCGATGTATAACGTATTGCAGCACAAGGAAATCACCAATGTGCTTGCCGTGGTGGTGCGCTATTTCGGCGGCATCAAGCTGGGTGCGGGCGGCCTGGTGAGGGCCTACACTCAAGCTGTCAACGCCGCGCTGGAGCAGGCCAGCCTGGCCGAGGTGGTGAAGATGCGCCGGCTGCGGCTGGCGGTGGATTTTTCGGCCGAATCCAGGCTGCGGCGGCTGTGCCAGGAGTTGGGGTTCGCCGTGCTGGCGCTGGAGTATGGCGAGCAGGCGCTGCTGACCATAGCGCTGCCCGAGGCGGCCTGCGGCGCGGGCGTGGCGCGGCTGACGGACGGGATGTCCGGCGCGATCCGGCTGTTGTCGGACGGCTGAGGGCAACGCGGGAGAAACGGGAGAACGGGAATGACGCAGAAGCAATATCGTCTGGTGACGCGCAGCGATTTCGATGGCCTGGTCTGCGCGGTGCTGCTCAACGAGCTCAAGCTGATCAACGAGGTGAAGTTCGCCCACCCGAAGGACATGCAGGACGGCAAGGTGGACATCAGCGCCGACGACATCACCACCAATCTGCCGTATGTGGCCAAGGCCCACCTGGTGTTCGACCACCACCTGTCGGAAACGCTGCGCAACGCCACCGACGCCGACAACTACGTGATCGATGCCAAGGCGCCGTCGGCGGCGCGGGTGGTGTACAACCACTACGGCGGCAAGAAGACGTTTCCCGGCATCAGCGATGAGATGATGGCGGCGGTGGACAAGGCCGACTCCGCCCAGTTCAGCGCCGAGGAAATCCTCAATCCCAAGGGCTGGGTGCTGCTCAACTACCTGATGGACGCCCGCACCGGGCTGGGGCGTTTTCGCGAGTTCAAGGTCAGCAATTTTCAGCTGATGATGGATCTGATCGGCTACTGCCGCAATCACGGCATCGATGAAATCCTGCAGCTGCCCGACGTGATGGAGCGGGTGGCGCTGTACCGCGAGCACGAAACCCAGGCCAAGGAGCAAATCCTGCGCTGTTCCCGGGTGCACGGCAACGTGGTGGTGCTGAACCTGCTGCACGAGGAAACCATCCACCCGACCAACCGCTTCATGATCTATGCGCTGTTTCCCGACTGCAATATCTCCATCCACGTGATGTGGGGGCTGAACCGGCAAAACACCGTGTTCGCTGTCGGCAAGTCCATCCTGGACCGCAGCGCGCGCACCAATATCGGCGCGTTGATGCTGCAGTACGGCGGCGGCGGCCATGACGCGGCCGGCACTTGCCAGGTGCCGTCGGACCGGGCCGAGGACGTGCTGGACGAGCTGCTGTCCCGCATCCGCGGCCTGGGCTGAGCGGCTACAGCGCGCGGATCAGCTCCAGCGCCTGGTGCAGGTCGCCGCACACCGCCAGCGCGCTGGCGCGGTCTTCGGCGCTGGGAGTGAGCAGATCCGGCACCAGAATCACCCGGGCGCCGGCGGCGACGCCGGCCTGCAGGCCTAAGCGGGAATCCTCCAGCACCAGGCAGCGTTGCGGCGCCACGCCCAGCCGGCTAGCCGCCGCGTGGTAGACATCCGGCGCGGGCTTGGCGCGCGGCACTTCGTCGCCGGCGACGGTGATGTCGAAAAAGGCGTCCAGGCCGCTGCGGGTCAGTTTGAGATCGGCCTTGAAGCGCTGGGTCGAGGTGGCGACCGCGCGCGGGATGCCTTGCTGCTCGGCCCAGCGCAGCAGCTCCAGAATGCCGGTTTTCAGCGGGATAGGCTCGTGGCGCAGGATGTGCTGGTAATGCTTGTCCGACCCCAGCTGCAGCCGGTCCGCCGCTTCGGCGTCATCCAGGTATTCGGCGACGAAATCGACGCAATCCTTGAAGGACAGGCCCACCATCGCGTCCAGCATTTCCTCCTTGATTTCGATTCCCAGCTCGGCGCCGGCGCGGCGCCAGGTCTCGTTGGAAATGCGCTCGGTGTCCAGCATCAAGCCGTCCATGTCGAACAATAGCGCGTCGAAGCTGCGTGACATCGTGTTTCTCCCGCTTGGATTGACTGTTTCTGTCTGGATTGTGCAACCAGGGCCGCCGGCTTGTCGAGGCGGGCGCTTGCCATCCGGCAGCGGCCGGCGCCATGGCTCTGGTATAGTGGCTGGGTTCAGCAGACAGGGGAGGACGATGTGCAGTCGGTACTGATAGCCAATCCCAAGGGCGGCAGCGGCAAATCCACGCTGGCCACCAATCTGGCCGCTTATTTCGCCGCCAGCGGCAAGAAGGTGATGCTGGGAGACGTAGACCGCCAGCAGACTTCGCTGCATTGGCTGGCGCAGCGCGGCGCCGGTCTGCCGGGCATCGCCGGCTGGGAAGTGGCGCCCAACGAGCCCAAGCGTCCGCCCAAGGGCACCGAAGTGGTGGTGCTGGACAGTCCCGCCAGTCTGCACGGCAAGAAGCTCACCTCGCTGCTGTCGCAGGTGGGTCACGTGATCGTCCCGATTCAGCCCTCGCCATTCGACATGTGGGCCAGCGAGGCTTTCTTCGAGCAGATGCTGGAGGAAAAGGCTATCCGCAAGAACAAGGCCTATATGGCGGTGGTGGGCATGCGGGTGGATCCGCGCACCCGCTCAGCGCGCGAACTGGAGCAGTTCCTGGCTCGCCACGACGTGCCGGTGCTCAGCTGGCTGCGCGACACCCAGCTGTACGTGCAGGCGGCGGCGGAGGGAATGTCGCTGTTCGACTTGCCGGCCTCGCGCACCCTGCGCGACCGCGAGGCCTGGCTGCCTATCCTGCGCTGGCTGGGCGAAGATCCGAGCGCCTGGTGCGACAAGTAGGAAATATTTTTACTTCGAAACACTTGACGGCCGCCGCCAAGCGGCGTAGCTTTGTTTCGTAACTGCGTGCGAGCCGAAACAGGCGTCGCAGGGGTCAGTGCAAATGGGAGCCCATCGGGCTCCCGTCTTTGTTTGGGGCCCCTGTTTTTTCATCCATACCTGTCTTTGGGAGCACACGCATGATCCAGACCGAACTCAACTACGGCGACGTATACCTGGTGCCGAAGAAAACCGTTGTCGACAGCCGCAAGGAGTGCGACACCGGCGTGCAATTCGGCCCGCGCCGTTTCGCCATGCCGATTTACCCGTCGAACATGAAGTCGGTGGTGTCGGCCGAAACCTGCGAGTTCTTCGCCCGCCAGGGCTGGTTCTACACCATGCACCGCTTCAATGTGGACGCGGTGGCTTTCACCGCCGACATGCAGGGCAAGGGCCTGTTCGCCTCCATCAGCGTCGGCGTCAACGACGACACCTACGAGCAACTGGCCGCGCTGCAAGCCGCCGGCTTGTCGCCGGAATACATGACGCTGGACATCGCCAACGCCTGGTGCGTGAAGGCCGAGCGCATGATCAAGCACATCAAGCGGCACTTCCCCGCCACCTTCCTGATCGGCGGCAACGTCGCCACCGCCGCCGCCGCGCGCGACCTCGAAGCCTGGGGCTGCGACGCGATCAAGGCCGGCATCGCCGGCGGCCGCGTCTGCATCACCAAGAACAAGACCGGCTTCCACCGCCCGATGATTTCCACGGTGCGCGACTGTGTCGGCGCGGTGAGCGTGCCGGTGATCGCCGACGGCGGCATCGTCGAGCATGGCGACATGGCCAAGGCCATCGTGTGCGGCGCCGCCATGATCATGGCCGGCTCGCTGTTCGCCGGCTACGACGAGTCGGCCGGCGAAATCGTGGAAATCGGCGGCAAGCACTACAAGGAATACTTCGGCAGCGCCTCGCAGTTCAACAAAGGCGCCTACGTCAACGTGGAAGGCAAGAAGATTCTGGTGGAGTACAAGGGCAGCATTCCCAAGCTGCTGCGCGAGTTGCAGGAAGACCTGCAATCGTCGATCAGCTACGCCGGCGGCCGCACCCTGGCCGCGCTGCGCGATGTGGAGATGATCCAGGTCCACCGCTGAGCCGGCGGCCAGACGCCGGCCGGCCTGTCTCTCAGTCGGCGGTCGGCACCTGGCTGTCGCGGCATTGCAGCCAGATCGCGCACTCCAGCTGCATGGCGGTTTCGCCGCGTTGGTTGCGGGTTTGCCAGCGCACCTTAACCACGCCGAAGCCGGGCTGGCTGCCGGAGCGGCGCTTATCCAGCACTTCCACTTCCACCTGCAGCGTGTCGCCGGGCCGGGTCGGCTGCGGCCAGAGCATCTGGTCGATCTGCATGCCGATCAGGCCGTTGGCTGCCTGGCCCAGCGCCGATCCTTCCACCAGCCGCATGGAGAGGCTGCTGGTGTGCCAGCCGCTGGCGGCCAGCCCGTTGAAGAAGGAGTCTTTCGCCGCAGCCGGGTCGATGTGGAAAGGCTGGGGATCGAACTGGCGGGCGAAGGCGATGATTTCCGCCTCGCTCAGCGTGTGGGTCGGGCTGAGGAAGCGTTGGCCGGGCTGCAGGTCTTCAAAGTAAATCATGTCTGAACTTACGTTAACGTAATGCTAAGCCTCGAAGCATAACGCCGGCATCGACATTGGTCAAAGTCAAGACAGTCACGGGCGGCATTGGCGCGGGATCGTCAGTCTGGGTCCGCCAGCGCGCCGGCGATGGCGGCGGCCAGGCCCGCCGGATTGTCCCAGGCCAGCGAATGGCCGGCGTCGGCGACGATGCGGATGGCGACGCCGTGCCGCGGCAGCCATTCGGTGTCCGGGTCCGGCAGCGATTTTGCGCCGAAGATCAGGCAGCGCGGCATGGTCAGCGCCAGCAATTGCTCGCGCCAGCCGACCGGGCGGCCCTTGACCAGTTCGGCGGCGGCGCGGTGCGCGGCCAGCGGTGAAGCGGCCGCCATGCTGCCGGCCCAGGCGGGATTGTCGCCGCGGCAGGCGGCTATGATCTCGGCGTGCCCGCGTTCGATGTAATCCCGCTCGTCCCAGGCCGCCAGCGCGCGGCTGAAACTGCCGCCGCCGCTGTCCAGATTGGGCTCGGCGGCGATGAGCCGCCGCACGCGGCCAGGCTGTAGCGTGGCCAGCTCGATGGCGACGCTGCCGCCCATGCTGTGGCCGAACAGGTCGACGGCGGGCAGATCCAGCCGCTCCAGCCATTGGCTGAGCGCCAGGGCCTGCGAGCCGGTGTCGTAGCGGAAGTCGTCGGGCTTGTCGCTGAAGCCGAAGCCCAGCAGGTCCACCAGCAACGCGCGGCGGCCGGCGAGGGCCGGTTCGGCCAGGAGGCGCGGGTAGTCGAACGACGAGGCGCAGCCGAGGCCGTGCAGCATCAGCAGCGGCGCGCCGTGGCCGGGAAGGTCGTGGTAGCGCAGCACCGCGTCGGGCTGGGCCAGCTTGAAGTTTTGCATGTCGGCTCCGGTTTCGGCGTGTTCAGTTGGTCAGCGCGTACAGGGTGGTGTTGCGCAGGCTGCCGTCCGGCGCGATGCGCTCCTGGCGCATGATGCCCTCCAGCGTGAAGCCGGCGCGTTCCGCCACGCGGCGGCTGGCCACGTTTTGCTCATCGGCCAGGCAGGCGATGCGGCGCAGGCCCAGTTCCTGCCGCGCGAATGCGCAGATGGCGCGGGCGGCTTCGCTGACCAGGCCCTGGCCCTGCCAGTCGCGGTGGACCCAGAAGCCGATCTCCGCCCGCCGGTGTTTCCAGTTGATGTCATGCAGTCCGCTGGCGCCGACGAAGTGGCCGCCATCCTTCAAAAACAGCAGCATGGTCAGGGTTTTGCGGGAGAGGTAATCGACGCGGCTTTGGCGGCAGAAGGTTTCCGAGATATCGACCGACGGCTCTTCCAGCGCCCAGGGCATGGAGGCCGGGAAAGCGCGCAGCGCTTCCAGCGAGGCGCAGACTGCGGAATATACGATGGGGCCGTCGCCCGGCTGCGGGCTGCGCAGAATCAGGCGTTCGCTTTCGATCTGGTCGGGGATGTCGCGCAGAATATCGTCCATGCCATGCTCCTTGCATTGTGCAATGCAATATTAACGTCACGGCATGAAATATTACAATTCGAAATTCAGACGCGCAGCGCGGCGATCAGCGCGGTTTCCAGCGCCAGCGCGGTCTTGTCGTCCTTCAGCGCCGCGCCGCGGATCAGGAAGGAGTCCTCGGCGCGGCTGCCCAAGGTCATGATCTTGGCCGACTGCACGTCCAGCCGGTAGTCGGCCAGCACCTTGGCGATGCGGGCCAGCAGGCCCGGCCGGTCGCCGGCGACGATGGACAGCACGAAGGCGCTGTCCCGGTCGTCGGGCCGCATCGATACCTGCGGCGTGATCGGGAAGTGCTTGAGGTGGCGGCTGATGCGGCCCGGCGGCGGCAGCTGCAGCGGCTTGTCCTCCGCCAGGCTGGCGGCCAGCTCGAATTCGATGAAGTTGATCATGTCGCGGTAGTCGCCGTCGTGATGCTCGGGGACGAAGACATGAAAGGTGTCCAGCGCGTAGCCGTGGCGGGTGGTGTAGACCTTGGCGTCGGCGATGCTGTAGTTGGTGCGGCCGAAGAAGGCGCAGGCGCGGGCGAACAGCTCGGGCTTGTCCGACGAGTAGATCAGCACCTGGATGCCTTCGTGGTCGTCGGCCAGCCGCGCCCGCACCATGGGTTGGGCCGGCGCCAGCTGGCGGTTGAGCGCGCGGGCGTGCCAGGCGATTTCCTTGGCCTCGTGGCGCAGGAAGTAGACGGTGTCCAACTGCGCCCACAGGCCGGCCTCGGCGCCGTCGGGGATCGCGTGCAGCCGCAATTGCGCGCGCGCCTGGTTTTTGCGGGCTTCCAGTTCGGAATTGATGTCCATGCCGCCGCCGCGCGACAGCACCCGGTAGGTGGCGTGGTACAGGTCCTCCAGCAACTTGGCCTTCCAGGCGTTCCACACCTTGGGGCTGGTGCCGCGGATGTCGGCCACCGTCAGCAGGTAGAGCGCGGCCAGCCGGCGCGGCGTTTCCACCAGGTCGGCGAAGCGCTGCACAGTTTCCGGGTCGTAGATGTCCTGTTTCTGCGCGATGCTGGACATGGTGAGGTGCTGGCCGACCAGCCAGCTCACCAGCCGGCTGTTTTCCTCCGACAGGCCGTGCTGGCGGCAGAAGGTTTCGGCGTCGGCCATGCCCAACTGCGAATGGTCGCCGCCGCGGCCCTTGGCGATGTCGTGGAACAGTCCGGCCAGGTACAGGACTTCCGGCTGCTCGAAATCGCCGATCAGCCGCGACAGGAACGGGTACTCGTGGTTGTAGGCGCTGATGGCGAAGCGGCGCAGATTGCGCACCACCATCAGGATGTGTTCGTCCACGGTGTAGACGTGGAACAGGTCGTGCTGCATCTGGCCGACGATCTGGCCGAAGTTGGGCAGGTATTGTCCCAGGATGCCGTACAGATTCATGCGCCTGAGCGTGCGGGTAAGGCCGGCGGGCTCGCGGAAGATCTGCATGAAGGTCTGGCGGTTGCGCGCGTCCTGGCGGAAACGTTCGTTGATCTGGCTGCGCGCGTGCCACAGCGCGCGCAGCATGCGCGGCGCGAAGCCCGACAGTTCCGGATGGCGCTGCAGCGTGAGGAAGGCTTCCAGTATCGCCTGCGGATGCTTGTCGAAGACATTGGCCTCGCGGATGCCCAGCATGCCGTTGACCGAGTGGAAGTAGTCGTTGATGTGCTGGGTGACGCGCGGCACCTGGCAGTAGATGCGGCCGCGCAGATTGGGCAGCAGGATGCCGTTGAGCTGGTTCACTGTCTTGGCAGCGCGGAAGTAGAGCTGCATCAGCTGCTCGCTGGCGCGCTTGGCCGGCGTGTCAGCCAGGCCCCAGGCCAGCGCCACCTGTTGCTGCAGGTCGAAGATCAGCCGGTCTTCGCGGCGGCGCGCCAACAGGTGCAAATCGATGCGCAGCTTCAGCAGCTGGTCTTCGCTGTGCTTGATCAGCCTGGCTTCTGCCAGGGTGAGGATGCCGCGCCGCACCAGCGCGTCCCAGTTGTCGCCCAGCCCGGTCGCCTTGCTGATCCACAGTATGGTGTGCAGGTCGCGCAGGCCGCCCGGGCTTTCCTTCAGGTTGGGCTCCAGATTGTTGCTGACGCCGAAGTGGCGGGTGTGGCGCTGCTGCTGCTCCAGCGTCTTGCCTTCGAAGAAGGCCAGCGGGTCGCGCTGCGCCTCCAGCCGCGCCATCAAGGCGCGCCACGGCTCGGCCGGGCCCGCCACCAGCCGGTTCTCCAGCAGATTGGTTTCCACGGTGATGTCGGCGGCGGCCTCGCGCAGGCATTCTCCCGGCGTGCGCGCGCTGTGGCCGATCTCCAGGCCGATGTCCCACATCAGCGCGATGAACCGGCTGGCCTTGTCGGCGGTTTCCGCCGGGGTGGGCTCGGGCAGCAGGATCAGAATGTCGACGTCCGAGCCGGGAAACAGCTGGCCGCGGCCGTAGCCGCCCACCGCGATCAGGCTGGCGGATTCGTCCAGGCCCTGTTCGCGCCACAGTTCGGCCAGCACTTCATCCACCGCCTGGCTGTAATGCCGCAGATAGGCCTGCGGATTGCGCTCGGCGCGGTAGCGTTCGGCCAGTTGCTGTCGCTTGTCGGCCAGCGTCTGCCGCCAGTGCTGGAGGGGAGCGGCCGCAAGCGCCATGTCAGCGCCTTTCCTGTTTGACGATGATGGCGATGCCGGCCAGCAGGAAGCTCAGCGTCGGCAAGGTGGCCGACAGGATGGCGTTCCAGTCGTACAGGAGGCCCAGGTGGCCGAACAGGCGATTGACGAAGTGGAAGCTGACGCCCAGGCAGATGCCGGCGAACAGCTTGATGCCCAGCTGGCCGTGGCGGCGCTGCTGCGGGGTGAAGGCCAGCGCCACCAGCGCCATCGAAATGCAGGCCAGCGGATAGAACAGTTTGCTCCACAGCGCGATTTCGTAGCGTTGTGTCTGCTGCTTGTTCTTTTTCAGGTGCTCGATGTAAGTGAGCAGATTGAGCGCCGACATTTGCTCCGGCACTACCAGCAGCACGGACAGGATTTCCGGCTCGACGATGGATTTCCACTTCAGCAGCGGGTAGGTGCTGCTGGCGGTGTGGTCGCGCGCGATTTCGGTTTCCTTGACGTTCTCCAGCTGCCAGCTGCGCTCGTTCTTCAGGAAGGTGCCTTTCTCGGCCAGCCGGGTGCGCACCAGTTTGAAATTCTGGTCGTAGGTGTAGATGCGCACGCCGAGCAGGGTGTTGTCCGGCAGCATTTCATGCACGTTGATGAAGTTCTGGTTGTCCTTCACCCAGATGCCGGAGCGAAACTCCTGCGCCACCATCGAGTGGGTGGCCGACAATTTCATCCGTTCCGCCTCCTGCATCGCCCACGGCGAGAGAAATTCGCCCAGCAGGATGGTGAGGACGGCGAAGCCCAGGCCGAATTTGAGCAGCGTGGCGGCAATCTGCCGCAGGGTGACGCCTGAGGTGCGGATGACCGTGTATTCGCTGGAACTGGCCAGCTGGGTCATCGCCACCATGCCGCCGATCAGCACCGCCAGCGGCATCAGTTCGTAGGCGTGGCCCGGCATCAACAGCGCCACGTAGCCCGCCATCACGCCGGCGGTGTAATTGCCGGTGCCCAGCGCGGGCACTTCGCCCAGCAGGTCGAAAAAGCCATACAGGCCCAGCAGGGCCAGCAGGGTGAACAGGGTGGACTGGGTCAGCGTGCTGACGATGTAGCGGTGAATGAGTTTCATCGGAAAGGTCTGTCAGTTTTTACCGAGCATCTGCGCCAGCGACTGGCCGAACGGAATCTGCGGCCGGTTGCGGTGCTTGAGCAGAGCCAACGCCAGCAGCAGCATCAGGATGTGGACCACCGCCACCGCCCACACGCCGGTTTTGCCTTGCGTGATCCAGTTGCGCGCGACGGTGAGGCCGTTCTGATAGACGAAGAACGCCAACAGCGCGAACAGCAGGTTGTAGGTATGGCCGCTGCGCGGATTGTAGTAGGACAGCGGCAGCGCCAGCAGCGCCAGGATGATGCAGCTGATCGGCATGGATAGCCGCCAGGCCAGCTCGGCCTTGTACTCGGGGTTGCCGCTGCCCAGCAATTGGCTGGTGGGGATGGATTGGCGGTTGCTGGCCGGGCCGTTGATCGCCTGGCCTTCGCCTATGCTGGCCGTATAGCGTTTGAATTCGCCGACTTGATAATCGGCTTTGCCCGGTTCGCCGACATAACGCTGGCCGTCTTCCAGCACCAATACCCGTTCGCCGTCGGGTTTGGTCGAAATATAGCCATGCTTGGCGAAAATGGTGCTGACTTTGCCGTCGGTCATGTCTTGCATGAAAATATTGGTGGCGGCGCTGTGCAGGCCGGAATAATTTTCAATGAAGTAAACCTTGGTCGACGACGCCGATTCCTTGAACACGCCCGGGGAAATGGCGGAGATCTCCTCGCGGCGTTTGATGATTTCCGCGTAGTCCTGGCTGCGCTGGTCGGCCCACGGCCCGACGAACAGGGTGACGCCGGCGATCAATATCGCCAAGGGCAGGGCGAAGCGCATGATGGGCCAGATCCAGTCGCGCAGCGACAGGCCGGAGGACAGCCACACCACCATTTCGTGGTCGCGCCAGCTGCGGGTGAGCACCACCAGCACGCTGACGAAGACGGTGAGAATCATCAGTACCGGGAAAAAGCCCAGCGTCCAGAAGCCGATCAGCGCGGTCACCGCCTCGTTGGCGATCTGGCCTTCGGCGGCGCGGCCCAGCAGGTTGATGGCTTGGGTGGAGACGATGATGGCCAGCAACACGACGAAAACGCCCAGGGCGGTCAAAGTCAATTCGCGTGTCAGGCTTTTTTGAAAAACCATTTATTCAGTGCCTTTTTGACTTTTTGTGAAAAGCATTGTGATAATTCGATGAGACAATTCTGAAGCGCCGTTTTTGGCAAATTTGGACCATTACAACAATCTTGCGTTCACCGGCGGTAAGCGCGCCCGTCTTTCCCGAGCTTAGACGGCCGTCATGAGGTGGAGCAACCGACACTCGTTCTACAAGCGGAGTACCTATGGAATTTAACATAAAAAGCGGCAGCCCGGAGAAGCAGCGCGTCGCCTGCGTGATAGTCGGCGTATACGAATCCCGCAAGCTGACCTTTGCCGCCGATCTGCTCGATCGCATCTCCAACGGCTTCATCAGCGACGTGATTCGCCACGGCGACATGGAGGGTAAGCTGGGCAGCACGCTGGTGCTGCATTCGGTGCCGCACACGCTGTGCGACCGCGTGATGCTGGTCGGCCTGGGCAAGGAACGCGAATTCCGCGCCAAGGAATACCGCGAGGCGGTGCGCGCCTCGATCAAGGCGCTGACCCAGACTTCCGCCGGCGAAGCCGTCAGCTACCTGTCCGAACTCACGGTGAAGAAGCACGATGTCGAGTGGATGATCGAGCAGGCCGCGGTGGTCACCCTGGACGTGCTGTACCGCTTCGACCGCTTCAAGAGCAAGTCCGACGAGCCGGTGCGCGAGCCGCGCAAGCTGACGCTGGCCGTGCCGCGCCGCAGCGACCTGGCCGACGGCGAAAAGGGCCTGCAGCGCGGCCTGGCCATCGGCAGCGGCATGCGGTTGGCCAAGGACCTGGGCAATCTGCCGCCCAATGTTTGCACGCCGGCCTATCTGGGCGGCGAAGCGCTGAAAATGGCCGAAGCTTTCGGTGCCGCGGCCGAGGTGCTGGGGCCGAAGGAAATCGCCGATCTCGGCATGCATTCCTTCCTGTCGGTAGCCAAGGGCAGCTCTGAAGAGGCCCGCCTGATCGTGCTCAAGCACCAGGGCGCCAAGGACAAGAACGACAAGCCCATCGTGCTGGTGGGCAAGGGCATCACCTTCGACTCCGGCGGCATTTCGCTGAAGCCGGGCGAGGGCATGGATGAAATGAAGTACGACATGTGCGGCGCCGCCACCGTGCTGGGCGCCTTCCGCGCCGCGGTGGAAATGAACCTGCCGCTGAACCTGGTGGCCATCGTGCCGGCCTGCGAGAACATGCCCAACGGCAACGCGGTGAAGCCTGGCGACATCATCACCTCGATGTCCGGCCAGACCATCGAAGTGCTGAACACCGACGCCGAAGGTCGCCTGATCCTGTGCGACGCGCTGACCTACGCCGAGCGTTTCGGCCCGGCCACCGTGATCGACGTCGCCACCCTCACCGGCGCCTGCGTGATCGCGCTGGGCCATATCGCCACCGGCCTCTACAGCAACCAGGACAGCCTGGCGCGCGAGCTATTGGCCGCCGGCGAAGAAGTGGCAGACCGCGCCTGGCACATGCCGCTGTGGGACGAATACCAGGAGCTGCTGAAGAGCCCGTTCGCCGATATGGCCAATATCGGCGGCCGTCCGGGCGGCAGCGTCACCGCGGCCTGCTTCCTGTCGCGTTTCGCCAAGGCTTACGATTGGGCGCACTTGGACATCGCCGGCACCGCCTGGAAGGGCGGCAAGGAAAAGGGCGCCACCGCGCGCCCGGTGCCGCTCCTGGTGCAGTTCCTGCAGGACCGCGCCGACATCGCGCTGGGCAATGTGGTGCGCAGGGGCCGCCCGCGTCGTGAGACGCCTGAAGTGGCAGAAGATGACCAGGATTGATTTTTACACTAATGTCGCCGATCCGCAGGCTTTTGCCTGCAGATTGGCCGATACCGTGCAGCGCAAGCAGGAACGGTTGCTGATCTGGCTGGACAGCGAACGCGAAGTCGAGGTGTTCAGCAACCGCTTGTGGAGTTTCGGCGATACCCGCTTCGTGCCGCATTGCCGGCTGGAAGCGCCGGAGGCGGGCCAGACTCCGGTCTGGCTGACGGCCCGCCTGCCCGACGATCTGGCGCATCCGGTACTGCTGAACCTGGGGCCGCAGCTGCCCTATGCAATCGAACGCTTCGAGCGCATTCTTGAGATAGTAGGGCGGGATCCGGCCTCGCTGGCGACCGCCCGCGAGCGCTTCCGTGCCTACCGTGAGCATGGCTGCGAAGTCCAACATCACGACATGAGCCAAACGTCATCATGACTGAGTCGCCGAAGGCCAATGACGCAGACTGGAACGGTCTCAACCTGCCGGTTTTGACCGATGTGGTGGAGGAGCCGGCGGTGCCGGTTCTGGCGGAAGAGGCGCCGGCCACCGCGGCGGAGGTTCCCGAGTTCGACTTCTCTTCCGAGCTGGATGTGCTTGCCGCCGAGCTGGACGGCGAGGCCGAACTGGAAATCCCAGAGCTGTCGTTGGCCGATCTGCTGGCCGATGATGCCCCCGCGGCCGACGAGTCCGCCTCTCTGGGCGGGCTGGACTTCAGCAACCTGCCTTCGCTGGAGTTGAGCGATGCCGACGGCGCGGACGAGTCGGCCGATGGGCTGGGCTTCGTGCTGGAGCCCCGCGACGCGCAGCTGCCGTCTGCCGCGCCGGCCGCCGAAGATTTGACGCCGTCCGAGCCTGTCGAGGCGAAGGCTGCGGAAGCGGCCAGCGCAAGCACAGCCTCGGCGGAACCGGAGCTGAGCTGGGAAGACGTGGTGGCGGCATCTTCACAAGCGGCGGAATCCGCATTAGCGGAGCCGATGGCGCTGGATATGGCGACGCCGGAGGAGAGCGGCGAAGCCGCGCCCCACTCGGAACCGTCCCCAATCGCGGAGCCGCCCGCATTTACTTCGATATCGATAGACAGCCTGCCAAGCGGGGTGCTGGGCGGCGGCGTGGGCCGCGAGCCGGCGCCGGCGGAAACCGGCCTGGAATGGCTGTCCTCCCTGCCCAAACCGGAAATCCCGCCGGCCTCCCAGGAGCAGGTGCTGCAGGAGGCCGAACGCGTTCTGGCGGATGAGCGGGCCATGCAAGATGCCGGGCAAGCGACTGCGCCGGAATTGAGCGAAGCCATTGCCGAGCCGGCAGCGCCGATGCCGGCCGAACTGCCTGCCGCAGAAGCGGCCGCGCAGCCGGAAGCCGCGGCGGCATTCGAGCCGGTCGAGGCGGAGACGATTGCGTCCTTCGACATTCCGGTGGTCGCCGACGCGCTGGAGCCGGAGCCGGCCGAAGCGGCGGCTGCGCTGGAAGTAAGCGAAGCCATTGCCGAGCCGGAAGCGCCGATGCCGGCCGAACCGCTTGTCACTGAAGTGGCCGCGCAGCCGGAAGCCGCGGCGGCATTCGAGCCGTTCGAGACGGAGACGATTGCGTCCTTCGACATGCCAGTGGTCACCGACGCGCAGGAGCCTGAGCCGGCCGAAGAGGCGGCTGCGCTGGAAGTAAGCGAAGCCATTGCCGAGCCGGAAGCGCCGATGCCGGCCGAACCGCTTGTCACTGAAGTGGCCGCGCAGCCGGAAGCCGCGGCGGCATTCGAGCCGTTCGAGACGGAGACGATTGCGTCCTTCGACATGCCAGTGGTCACCGACGCGCAGGAGCCTGAGCCGGCCGAAGAGGCGGCTGCGCTGGAAGTGAGCGAAGCCATTGCCGAGTCGGAAGCGCCGATGCCGGAAGAACTGCCTGCCGCTGAAGCGGCCGCGCAGTCGGAACCGGTGGCGGCCTTCGAGCCGGTCGAGGCGGATGTGATGGAGTCCTTCGACATTCCGGTAGTTGCAGACGCGCTGGAGCCCGAGCTGGTCGAAGCGGCGGCTGCGCCGGAAGTGAGCGAAGCCATTGCCGAGCCTGAAGCGCCGATGTTGGAAGCGCAGCTTGTCGACGAAGCGGCCGAGTCCGGCGATGCGGCGTTTGGCGTGGTCGAGGATGAGGATTTGCCCGCATTGTCCGGCCTGCTGGGCGGGCGGAGCGGCCATGCCGCGCCCGAGGCGGCTCAGCCGCCAGCTGGCGACGCGTCAGTTTTGCCAGCTCTGGCTGAGCCCAGCCCGGTTGCGGTGGTGAAGATCGCCGCGATGGCAGCGGCGGGCAGCGCCGGCCGGGGGCCGGCCGCACCCCCGTTCGATGAGCAAGCGCTGTTCAATTCGCTGTATGAGCAGATGCTGCCGCGGATGAAGGTGGAGCTCTCCTTGTGGCTGCAGGAGGCGGTGGAGGTTCAGGCCAAGCAAATGCTGTCGGGCATGATGCACCAACTGAAGGAAGACTATGAAATGCTGTTCGGCGACGCGTTGAAGGAAAGCCTGCGCCAGGCGCTGGGCGATGTCGGCGCATCGATGAAGGATGGAGACGGCCATGGCTGACCGTTTGTCGGATATCGTCACCCGCACCGGGGATGACGGCAGCACCGGGCTAGGCGACGGCAGCCGCGTGGCCAAGGATAGCGCCCGCATTCAGGCGCTGGGCGACGTGGACGAACTCAATTCGGTAATGGGCGTGCTGCTGGCGGAGCCGTTGCCGGAGCCGCTGCCGCAGTGGCTGAGCGAAGTCCAGCATGATCTGTTCGATCTGGGTTCGGAACTGGCCGTGCCGGGCTATCAAGCGATAAGCGATTCCCACGTCCAGGCGCTGGAAGGCCTGGTGTCCTTCATGAATGAGGAGCTGGGGCCGTTGAGGGAGTTCATCCTCCCCGGCGGTTTGCGCAGCGCCGCGCTGGCGCACCAGGCGCGCTCGGTCTGCCGCCGCGCGGAGCGGGCTGTGGTGGCGCTGGCGCGCGAGGAAGAGCCGTCCCAGGCGCTGCGCTGCTATCTGAACCGCTTGTCGGATTTCCTGTTTGTGCTGGCGCGTTATCTCAACCGCCAGGGCGGGGTGCCCGATGTGTTGTGGCAGGCGGGCCGCCAGCGCTGATCCTGTTTCGAGCCGCATGCAGACGGCCAGCTGCCTGAGTGCTTCAGGCAGCTGGCCATTTTTATTGTAGGCTGCGCTTTTCCCGATATTTTCAAGCTTTTTTGATAGTGTTTTCCTTGCTTGCCGGTGAATTATGCCTTGCAATGAAAGAGCGGGCATCCGGGGCGAGGACTGGTCTCTGTTGAAGACGGGCGATAGCCGATGCCGAGCCAAGACGTTTCTCCGCGGAGGCGCTATATGGCCAGTACGGTGCTGTTGGATCTGATAGGCGGGGTGGCGCTGTTGTTGTGGGGCTTGCACATGGTGCACAGCGGCATCGTGCGCGCTTTTGGCGCGAACATGCGCCATTGGCTGGGCCGAGCCTTGCGCAACCGCGCATTGGCGTTTCTGGCGGGGTTCGGCATGACTGCGCTGTTGCAGAGCAGCACCGCCACGGCGCTGATGCTGACTTCCTTTTCCGTTTCCGGCATGGTGGAGCTGACGCCGGCGCTGGCAGTGATGCTGGGGGCGAATGTCGGCACCACGCTGATCGTGCAGCTGCTGTCGTTTCATACTTCGTTGTTCTCGCCGGTGCTGCTGATTGGCGGCGTCATCGCCTTCAAGCGTGGATCTGGCACTTTGACCCGCGATATGGGAAGAGTGGCCATCGGTCTGGGCTTGATGCTGCTGTCGCTGCATGCGTTGATGGAAACGCTGGCGCCGGCGGAAAACGCGCCTTTGACGCGCGAGGTGCTGGCGGCGCTCACCCATGATCCCATGCTCAATCTGTTGATAGGCGCTTTTCTCAGCTGGGCCGCTCACTCCAGCGTCGCTACCGTTCTGCTGGTCATGTCGCTGAGCGCTTCGCATTTCATCGCGCCAGGCGCGGCGCTGGCTCTGGTATTGGGCGCCAATCTCGGCAGTGCGATCAATCCGCTGCTGGAAGCGGCCTCTGGCGGCAACTCCGCCGCCCGGCGCTTGCCGCTGGGCAATCTGATCAATCGCGTGGCGGGATGCGCGATCTTTCTACCGGCGCTGGGGCCGGTGGCGGCCTTGCTGGCTACGGTCGATCCCGACCCTTGGCGGCAGCCGGCCGATTTCCACACCGCGTTCAATCTGTTGATGGCGGCGCTGTTCATGCTGCCGTTGAAGCCGCTGGCGGGCTGGCTGGAGTGCCTGTTGCCGGAGCAGAAGGCGGTGGATGACCTGTCCGCGCCGCAGTATCTGGATGCCAGCGCGCTGGAGACGCCGACGGTGGCTCTGGCTTGCGCCGCCCGCGAGACCTTGCATATGGGCGACATCATTGAAGACATGCTGCGCAAGACGATGACGGTGTTGCAGACCGATGATCGCAAATTGATGGCGGACGTGTCTCGGCTGGATGATGCCGTTGACGGCCTGCATGAGGCGGTCAAATTTTATCTGGTGCGGCTTACCAGCAATAGCCTGGAGGAGCAGGAGGGGCGCAAGGCGATGGAAATCATGGCCTTGTCGGTCAACCTGGAGCACATCGGCGACATCATAGACAAGAACTTGATGGAGCTGGCCGGCAAAAAAATCAAGCATAAGCTGCAGTTTTCCCGTGAGGGGGCGGAAGAGCTGGCGGCGATGCACCGTACGCTGATCGGCAATCTCAAACTGGCTTTCAGCCTCTTTCTGTCGGGCGATATCGGTTCGGCGCGGCGTTTGTTGGATGAAAAGGCAAAATTCCGCGAACTGGAATTGGCCATGTCGGAAAGCCACCTGGCGAGGCTGCGGGAAGGGCGATTGGAAAGCCTGGAAAGCAGCTCCTTGCATCTGGACATCCTGCGCGACTTCAAACGCATCCATTCGCACATCTGCGCTACCGCCTACCCCATTCTTGAGGAGGCGCGCGAGTTGCATCCTACCAGATTAAAACCATTGCCCTTGATCGGAACCGATACTTGACACGGTTGGCCAGCCAAATATACCGATGCTGCCATCCAGTTATGTCTGAGCATCAAATGCCTGTTCAGTCTACCGTTGCGGAAGAGTCTGGGCATGGTGCATAGCCTGCTGCAATTGGCTGGGTTTGACTGGCCTGTGCCGGATCACTCCACCATGCCGTCGCCAGCGTACCTTGCGGGTCCGGATCAGCTATCGTCGCAGCAACGGCCCGCGGCATCTGCTGGTCGATAGCACCGGCATCCAGTTTCACGACGAGGGCGAGGGGAAACGCAAAAAGTACGGTGCCGAATATCGTCGCCAGTGGCGCAAGGTACATCTGGGCATCAATGCCGAAGCGCTGGAAATCCGTGCCATCGAAGTGAGCGGCAACGGCGTGGGCGACGCACCTATACTGCCTGAGTTGTTAATGCAGTTGCCTGCGGATAAGCCAATAGCTACGGCGACGCTGGATGGTGCTTATGACACGCAGGGTTGTTACGCTGCGCTGCTTGGGCGAGGGATTATGCCGGTGACTCCGCCGCGCAAGAGCGTCAACTAGTGGAATTGCAGGCCGCGAAGTCCGCAACGCAGCGATTGCGGCGTGCAAACGCTTGGGGCGACGAATCTGGAAACGCTGGAGCGCTTATCGCGCCGCAGTTTGGTGGAGACAACGATGCGCTGCTTCAAGAGGGGATGTGCTTCACGGTCTGGGCGGTAAGGGCTGTCGGGTATCTCAATAATCAAACTGGATCATACCCCGAAACATACCCCGCTTTTGCGCTGGAATCCATGAGATGGCTGCGGACGGCTCTGGAAATGAAAAAGCCCGCAGATCTAATGTCTGCGGGCTTTTTCAGTATTCCCAGAAGCTTCTGGGAATGAATCTTGGTGCCGGCGGCAGGAATCGAACTCGCGACCCCCTGATTACAAGTCAGGTGCTCTACCAACTGAGCTACACCGGCGAAGAGATTGGCATTATGCCGAGCTTTCTTTGGATTGACAAGCTAGTCACTGCGTTTTTTTATGCTTGGCGTGATGCTTCTTGGCTAGCTTTTTGTTTTTATGGTGTTTGTTTTTGTGTGCTTTGGCCGGCTTGTGGGCTTTCTTGGCGGCATGATGCGCGCCATGCGGCTTTTTCGCGTGTTTTTTGCCGGTGTGGCGGTGGTGCTTGGCGTGAGCGTGGGCTTTGGCGGGTTTCAGTTTGCCGTGGCTGGCCTTGGGGGCGTGATGCTTGGCGCGCGCGGCTTTGTTGTGGCTGGCGGCGCGGGGGGCTGCCTGGCTGGCGCGTGATTTGTGCAGCGGTTTTGCCGCCGGAGCGGCCTGGAAGTCGCCCGGCAGGGGCTGGTCTTCCGGTTCGGCGTGGCTCACGGAACTGGCCATGGCCAGACCGATGGCGATCAAGGGACTGATGAGCTTGATAAGTTTCATATTGGCTTGAGATGTTGTTTGGATAAAACGAGCAAGGTTATGTCGCGTATTTGCCTATATTAGCATGTGTTCGGCATGCGGCCAGGGACTCGCGTGGCGCGACGCGCGCAGGCGGGGATGCCGAGATGCGATGGCGTTGGTGGCGAGTGGGCGGTATCGGATATGGCGGTGGCGGAAGGGCTTTGGCTGATGGCAGGGTTTGATGATTGTTGGCGCGGGATGGAGCCCGTCGCCATCTGGCAAATGCCGGCGGGCCTGCTATGGTTGAATTTCATGACCCTTTTGGAATAAAGGATTTTGCATGAAAATCACCTTTGAATACACGCCGTTTTCCATTGCCGCCTTAAAGGGGGACCCGCCGCCGATCAAGCAACTGCCAGATGGATATCCGGCGCCGGCCAAGGGCGATGTCTTCTTGCTGGGCGACCCGCCGCTGCGGTTGCTGGTGGCGGAGCGGCGCTATCGTTTCCATGGCGGGGAGTGGGGCCTGCACATCATGCTGGGGCTGGACGGCTAGCTTGGCGCTTTGGCGCGCACATGAAAAACCGCACAGCCAGTCTGTGCGGTTTGCTTTTGCGGTCAGGCCCGTGGGCGCTTAACGCTGTGTTTTGCCGGCGGCGCGCGCGGCCTTCACCGCCAGGAAGCGGGAGAAGGCGTCGATGCGGGAGGCGGTGCTGCCGTCCTGGATGCCGGCGTCGCTCATCATGGTGTAGTAGGCGCTGGGCTGGAACAGGGAGGTGAACAGGTAGCCGCTGCGCAGGTAGTTGGTGTCCTTGCTGTTGCCGGTGCCGGTGGTGCCGTTCAGGCGGCCAGCGTAGTGGCGGTCGCCAAGGCGCATCACGTCGAGGACGGTGTTGGCGATGGGCGCCAGCTGCGCGGCTTTCAGGCCGTAGCGGCCGCTTTGATACAGCCGGTACAGGCCGGCGGTGTCCAGGCTGCCATGGCTATTGTCCTCGCCGGAGGTGTCGGGCAGGGTGTAGCCCCAATCGTAGGCGGAGCGGCCGGCTTTGTCGGTGTAGCGGGTGAGGCCGGACTGGAGGAACCAGTCTAGGTTGGCCTGCAGGATCTGGTCGTAGCGTTTGACCAGGGAGGGATTGTCTCGCAGCAGCTCATGTGCCTGGGCCAGGTTGAGAAAGCCGTAACCGAACATCATCTGCTGGTTCCACGGCACCGGCTGTCCGCCCTTGTAGGGCGCGTTGGCGGCGAAGTACATCAGTTTGCCGTCGCTGAGCTTGAGCAGCGATTTCAGAATGTGCTGGTCGACCGTCTTGTCGGCCTCGCGCAGATAAGTCTTGGCGCGTTGCAAATAAGTGGCGCCGAAGAGGAAGGGGTCGCCGCCGGCGACCTTTTGGTCGTAGATGGCGCTGGTTTTCAGGATTTGGCGCGCGCAGCTGGCCAGGTGGCCGACCGGGTCGCCTTGCTCGCCGCCGGTCTGGATCGGACTGACGTCCGGCGTGTTCGGCCATACCGGGTCGATGCGGCCGGTCCAGATCACGCGCTGGCCCGTAGGGGCGGGCGCGATGTCATTGCGTTCCGACAGCAGAGCGTCGCAAAACGACACCATCTTGTCCAGCAGCGGCTGGCTGGGGGCGATGTCGTAAACCAGCGCCATGGCTTTCAGGTTTTCGCCGCTGCGGCCCTGCGCCCATTCATTGCCGACATTGGACGCGCCTGGCTGCAGGCCCTGGGCGTAATCGACGAAGGACTGGATTTCATTGCGGGTGACCGACCCATCCAGGCTGTCCACGGTCATGGCGGCAGCCTGCGCGTGGGCGCAGGCAAGCGGCAGGCTCAGCGTCAGGGCAAGGCTCAGCAGGGTTTTCTGTTTCACGATTGCTTCTTTCATCCGGGGGTGGGCAAGGCGAGCGGCATTTGGCAACGCTTTCTTTGAGCAAATATTCTATTTGAATTTTTGCCGCGGCGGGCGAGGGATTGCGCGTGAGTTTTATGCATGAAAGACAGGGGATGGGTTTGGCCGACGCCGACGTGGGATATTGCCGAAGTCGGGCTGGTTTTGGAGGCGGTTGGGCGAATGCGGCGCAGGGGCGGCGGGATCGAAACACCCCGCCATTTCAGGTTTTCAGCCGAGCTTAAGTTTCCTGCTTGAGAATCAGCTCGCGGCCATGCGCGATCAGGTGGTGGGCGATGGAGATGGGGCTGGGCAGCGTCGGCAGCGCGTCGATGTCGAACCAGCCGGCGTCCTCGATTTCGTCTTCCTGCGGGCGGATGTCACCGCCGTCGTACTCGGCGGTGAAGGCCAGCATCAGCGAGTGCGGGAACGGCCAGGACTGCGAGAAGGCGTAGCGCAGATTCTTGACCCGGATGCCCACTTCTTCCAGCGTTTCGCGGTGCACGCATTCCTCCAGCGTTTCGCCGGGTTCGACGAAGCCGGCCAGCGCGCTGTACATGCCGGGGGTGAAGTGCGGGCTGCGCGCCAGCAGCAGCTCGCGGCCGCGGTTGACCAGCACCATCATCGCCGGCGAGATGCGCGGATAGTAGACTTGGCCGCAGCTGGGGCAGTGTTTGCCGACCTGGTCCCGGCTGGTTTGCAGCGGCGACGCGCAATGGCCGCAATAGCGGTGGCTGTGGCGGAACTGGCGCAGCTGGGCGGCGCGCGCCGCGGCCTGGATTTGCGCCGCCGGCAGCGCCATCAAGGCCGGCCGCAGCGGCAGCCATTCGCCTTGCTCGGGGCGGTTTCCCACCAGTTCGGCCATGAACAGATTGTGCTCTTCGTGCACGCCGAGAAAGCTGGTGCCGGTCAACTGGCAGCCTTCCGGCGGCAGGGAGGGGAGGCGCTTGTCCAGCAGCCACAGCTGGCTGCCGTCGAAAACGCACCAGCGCGCGGGCAGCGCCGGCGCTGGCTGTTGCGGAAGTTGAAAGGGCATGATGCCTCAGGCATGTTTCGACGCGTTCAGTTTACGCCCACTCCCGGCCCGGCGTACATCCAGTGTTCGCTTTGCCGGCGCACCACTTCGCTGAGCGAGCCGCTCTGGTCGTGGATCTGGCGCAGCCACTGGCTGTCGCTGTGGCGCTTGAGCGCGCGCTGGCGCAGCTGGGCCAGCTGGGCTTGGCAATTCAGCGCCTCGGCGTGCTCGTCCAGCGCTTTCAGGCTGTCCAGCAGGTCTTCCTGCAGGCCTTGCTGGCGATTGGAGCGGGCGTCCACCAGCACGCCGTCGAAGCCGAAGCGGCAAGCCTGGAAGCGGTTGTAGCTGTAGGTGAGGTAGGGCTCGGGGCTGATGTCGTGCCAGTCCTCGGCGAAGCAGCGCCGCGCCAGCATCTGGGCGTAGGCGGCCAGCAGCACCGGGGTGTCTATCGCCAGCGGGGTGTCGCAGATGCGGATTTCCACCGTGCCGTATTCCGGTTTGGGACGGATGTCCCAGTAAAAGTCCTTCATGCTGGCGACGATGCCCAGCGAGGCCATGCGCTGGAAGTAGTGGTTGAAACTGTCCCAGCTGTCCACCACCGGCATGCAGCCGGACAGCGGGAAGGCGTTGACGCTGGTCAGGCGCGAGGTCTGGAAGGCGGTGTCCACGCCTTGGTAGAACGGCGATGACGCCGACAGCGCGATGAAGTGCGGAATGTAGCGCGCCAGGTAGTGGTTGAGTCGCACCGCGGCGTCGCCATCGGGACAGCCGATGTGGATGTGCTGGCCGTAGACGGTGAACTGCTTGGCCAGATAGCCGTACAGCTCGGATACCAGTTGGTAGCGCTCCTTGGGGTAGATGCGCTGGTCGTCCCAGTGCTGGAACGGGTGGGCGCCGCCGCCGGCCAGTCCCAGGTTGAGCTTGTGGGCGCTGTCCACCAGCAATTGGCGTATCGCCAGCAGCTCTTCCAGCATCTGGTTGACGTCGTGGTGGATGGCGGTGCCGATCTCTATCATGCCCTGGGTGATTTCCGGCTTGATGTCGAAGCCGTGCGGCTTGCGGTTGATTTGCAACAGCAGGTCGTCGGATCCGCGCGTCAGGTTGTAGTCGCGGCGGTTCAGTATCATCAGCTCCAGCTCCACGCCCAGGGTGAGCGGCTGGCTTTGGTTGAATTCAAGCATGGCTGGCTCCTGCGGTTTCGCCGGCCAGGCGCAGCGCCAGCCGGGTGAGGATGGGGGCGACGATTTCGTTGATCAGCAGGGCGGCCATCAGCGCGGCGCTGAACGAGGTGGCGGCTTCGCCCAGCGACACCATGCCCAGGCCCAGCAGCAGCGCCGAGCCGCCGGTGAGCGGGCTGAGCGCCAGCCCCAGCCAGGCGCCCTGCTTGCGCGAGAGGCCGTTGCCGCGCGCGGCCAGCCACCACACCAGCATGCCGATGCCGCTGCGCAGGATCAGGCACAGCAAGGCCAGCTGCCAATGCGAGGCCAGCGCCTGCGGCGACAGGTGGGCGCCGGCGGAGACAAAGAAGGCCACCGTGAACACGTGGCTGAGCGACAGGATGCCCGGTTCGCTGACGGTGTAGCCGTGGCGCAGGCTGCGGGTACTCATGCCGGCCACCAATAGCGCCAGCAGCGCCAGCAGCTGCAGCATGTCGGCCAGGCCGACCAGCAGCGCGATCAGGCCGAACAGCATCACCCGCTGCGCGTCGCGCTGGTGGCCGCCCAGCCAGCGGTTGAGCTGGGTGGTGACCAGGCCGGCGGCCAGGCCCAGCGCCGCCGAGCCCAGAATCAGCCAGCCCGGCATCAGGATGCCGTCCTCCACGCTGTGGTTTGCGGACAAATGGCTGTAGGACAGCGCCAGCGCGAAGCCTATCATCGCCAGCAGGCTGGACAGCGCGGTGGCGGTCAGCAGCCGTTCGCTCACCTGGCCGTCGGCGCGCGATTCGCGCACGATCTCCAGCACTACGATGGGCGAGGTGGCCATGCCCAGCGCGGCCAGCATCAGGCTGGCGGCGGGGCCGAAGCCATTGCCGCTCAATAGCGCGTACAGCGCCGCGAACACCAGCAGGCAGTAGAGCAGGGTGGTGGCCAGCAGGGTTTTCTCCAGCCGCAGCCAGCGCAGGTCGACGCGGCGGCCGGCCTCGAACAGCGCGATGCCCAGCGCCAGCTGCACGAACAGCGAGGCTTCGTTCAGCAGCTGCTGGTCCAGCAGATTGAGGCTGTACGGGCCGATGAGCAGGCCGGTGACGATGTAGCCGGTGATGGCGGGCAAGCGGGCGACGCGCACGGCGATCTGGCCGCCTATCACGCCCAGGGCCAGCAATATGCCGAACGCCGCCAGCGGGTTCAGCGCCAGATCGTGCCAGATGGGGACGGTCATGTTTTTCTCCTGTGATGCAGGGCGGGGAGCCATTGAATTGCGCCGCCGCGCCCAAAGGTATTCATGACTGACGCGATTCAAGGCCAAGAGTTCATGCTGCTAGACTGGATGCGCCGCCTGGGCGGCAAGCGGGTGCCCCCCGCATTGCTGGAAAAACTGCGGGAAGAAGCCGCGGCGATGCCGTTGCTGGCCGGCCTGTCCGCCGAGGAAAACGGCCGCCTGCTGCAGTTGGCCGGCGAGCTGCTGATGGCCAAGACCATCACCGCGCTGGAGGATATGGAGGTGGACGACGCCATGCGCTGCCGGGCGGTTCTGCAGTTGGCGTTGCCCGGCATGAACCTGGGAATCGGGGCCTATGGCAACTGGCGCGAGGTCGTGCTGTATCCGGCGCCCTTCGTGGTGCGCAGCCGCTGGCAGGACGGCATGGGGCTGACCCACGAGGGCGAGCAGGTGCTGATCGGCCAGGCGCATTACCAGGGGCCGCTGGTGCTGTCCTGGCCGGATGTCAACGAGTCGCCGCTATTGGATGGCTGGAACGTGGCGCTGCACGAGATCGCCCATCAGTTCGACATGCTGGACGGCCCGGCCAACGGCGCGCCGCCGCTGCACAAAGGCATGGACCGCGCGTTGTGGAGCCGGGTGTGGAACCAGGCCTACCGGCAGTTCTGCCGCGAGGTGGACCATGGCTTGGAAGGCTGGCTGGACCCGTACGCCAGCGAGAACCCGGCGGAGTTCTTCGCGGTGCAGAGCGAGGCATTTTTCGAGATTCCCCATCTGCAGCGGCGCGATTACCCGGAACTGTACCGGCAACTGAGCCTGTTCTACCGGCAAGACCCGGCCGCGCGGCTGCCCGAAGTGGCGGAGGCCGACCTGCTGCCGCCCCCGCCCCCGCCTCAGGCCTGAATGCCGGCCGCCAGCCCGGCGTCCCGCCGCCGCGCCAGCAGGTAAACGCCGACCAGCAAGCCCAGCAGGCATTGCAGCAGCAGATAGTAGGCCGGCGCCATCGCGTCGTATTTCAGCCAGACCGACAAAATCACCGGGGTGAGGCCGCCGGCGAAGGCGTAGGCGACGTTATAGGAAAACGACAGCCCGGAGAAGCGCACCGCCGCCGGGAAGGCGCGCACCATCACCAGCGGCACCGCGCCGACGATGCCGACGCAGAAGCCTTGCAGTGCGTATAGCGGATAGAGTTGGCTGCTGTCCACCGCCAGCACGGTGTAAAAGGCGTAGCTGCTGGCGCCCAGCAGCAGGCTGCCGCCGATGAAGGTGAGGCCGCTGCCGATGCGGTCGGAGAGCACGCCGGCGACCAGGCAGCCCAGGGTCAGCGCCACGATGGCCAGGCTGTTGGCGCGCAGCGCGTCCACCGGCAGGATGTTGAATTGCTTCTGCAGATAGGCCGGCGCCATCAGGATGGCCACCACGATGGCGATGGCCAGGAACCAGGTGGCGAACATCGACAGCGCCACCGCCGTCTTGTGCTTCTTCAGCACCGTTTTCAGCGGCAGCTCCTCGGACAGCGCCTTGCGCGCTTTCAGCTCGGCGAATACCGGGGTTTCATGCAGCCATTGACGCAGCTGCATCGCCACCAGGCCGAACACGCCGCCGATCAGGAAAGGCAGGCGCCAGGCCCAGCCGGCGATCTGCTGCGGGGTGAAGGCCAGGTTGATGGCGGTGGCGATCAGCGAGCCCAGCAGGATGCCGGCGGTGAGGCCGGCGGTGATCATGCTGCAGGCGAAGCCGGTGTGGCGGCTGGGGGAGTGCTCGGCGACGAACACCCAGGCGCCCGGCACCTCGCCGCCTATCGCCGCGCCTTGCAGAATGCGCAGCGCCAGCAGCAGCAGCGGCGCCCAGATGCCGATATCGTGGTAGGTGGGCAGCATGCCCATCGCCAGCGTCGGCAGCGCCATCAGCAGGATGCTGAGGGTGAACACCCGCTTGCGGCCCAGCAGGTCGCCGAAATGCGCCATCACGATGCCGCCCAGCGGCCGCGCCAGATAGCCGGCGGCGAAGATGCCGAAGGTTTGCAGCTGGCTCAGCCAGTCGGGCATGGCGGGGGGGAAGAACAGCTTGCCCAGCACCACGGCGAAGAACACGAAAATGATGAAGTCGTAGAATTCCAGCGCGCCGCCCAGCGCGGCCAGGCTCAGGGTCTTGTAATCCTGGCGTTGCAGCGGGCGGGCGGAAGGCAGAACGGGTGGGTGCTTGTCCATCGGTGGCTTTCCTCTTGTCTTGGTCTAGTTATGAGCGGACCGTATGGTTTTGGAATGTCGGCCGCTGCAGCCAGAGTAAAGGAGCCTCCGCTGTCTGACAATACGATGGGGGGGCGGCTATTTCACCGCGCCGTCCATGCCGCGCATGAAGAAGCGCTGGCAGCACAGGAACACCAGCAGCACCGGAGCGATGGCGATCACCGCGCCGGCCGCCACCATCCGGGTGGAGGTGGCGAAGGCGCCCTTCAGGTACAGCACGCCCACCGACAAGGGATAGAGTTCCGGTGTTTTCAGCACCACGCTGGGCCAGACATAGACATTCCACGACCACACCAGCGTGAAGATGCCCAGCGTGGCGAGGTAAGGCAGGCTGAGCGGCAGGCAGATGCGCCAGAACACCTGCCAGTCGCCGGCGCCGTCCATGCGGGCGGCGTCGACGATTTCATCGGGAATCTCCTCGAACGCGTGCTTCATCAGATAAATGCCGAAGGCGCCGGCCAAGGATGGCAGCACCACGCCCAGCCGGCTGTCGTCCAGCCCCAGCCGCGAAATGGTGACGTAGTTGCTGATGAAGTTGATTTCGCTGGGCAAGAGCAGGGTGGCGAGAATGGCGTAGAACACCAGTTGCCGGCCGCGAAAGCGCAGCTTGGCCAGCGGGAAGGCGGCCAGCGCCGAAACGACCAGCGTGCCGGCGGTGGTCAGCCCGGAGATCCACAGCGAGTTGCAGAAGAAGCGCCCCAGCGGAATGGCGTCCCACACCGCGATGAAGTGGCGCCAGCCGGCGTCGCGCGGCCACAGCTCGGGCGGGAAGTCGAACACCTGCTCGCCGTTGCCGAAGGCGATGCCCAGCGTCCAGATGAAGGGATAGCAGCAGGCGAAGGACAGCGCCAGCAGCAACAGGCTATGGGGCAGGCGGCGCAGCGCGCGGCGGCGCGCGGCGGGGCGAAGCAGGGCGATGGCGGTCATGGCGTCCTCAGCGGTGGTCGGCGCGGATCAGTTTGAAATTCAGCCAGGCCAGCAGCAGGCAGACCAGGGCCAGCGTCAGGCCGGCGGCGGCACCGCGGCCGAAGTCCAGCTGGTTGAAGCCCTGGTGGAAGGCGTAGTACAGCACGGTGTAGGTGGAGTTGAGCGGCGCGCCGCGCGTCATCACCAGCACCTCTTCGAAAGCCTTCAGCGCGTCCAGCGTGGAGATCAGGCTGCAAAACAGAATGGTGGGCTTGAGCATGGGCACGGTGATGCGCCAGAAGCGCTGCCAGGCGTTGGCGCCGTCCAGCCGCGCCGCTTCCTGCATCTCCGCCGGTATCGATTGCAGGCCGGCCAGGTACAGCACCATGTAATAGCCCAGGCCGCGCCACCAGGTGACGAACATCACCGAATACAGCGCCAGGCTGTCGTCGCTGAGAAAGCCGATGTCGCGCTCCGCCGCCAACAGCTTCAGCCAGTGCAGCGCGCTGTTGAGCACGCCGTAATCGGCGTACATCCAGTTCCACATGATGCCCACCACTGACACGGTGGTGACCACCGGCAGGTAAAGGGCGGCGCGGAACAGCCGGATGCCGGGCAGGCTGCGGTTGGCCAGCACCGCCAGCGCGATGCCGGACAGCTGGATGGCGGGCACCACCAGCAGGTATTTCAGCGAGTTGGCCATCGCCTGCCAGAACACCGCGTCGTCCAGCAGGTCGCGGAAGTTGTCCAGCCCGACCCATTGCGGCGGCGACACCAGGTCGTAGCGGGTGAAGGCGATGAAGCCGCCGAACAGCAGCGGCCAGAAGGTGAACACGGCCAGCAGCAGCAGGGCCGGCGCCAGGAACAGCCAGGCGTTGCGTTCCGACGATTTCATGGAGGGTTTCCGCGGGCGCTGAAAAAATGCCCCTCTCCGGCTAACCGGAAGGGGCGAGGAGGAGAGACTGGGCTCCTGTCGCTACTGCAAGTGCCGGTTCCAGAAGGCGGCGGCGTCGTCCAGCGCCTTCTGCGCGTCTTTCTTGCCGGTGACGGCGGCTTCCACATTGTCCACCAGGCTCTTTTTCAGATCGGCGACCCGGGGGACGCCGGTCAGCACCAGGGTGCGGATATTGCGCGCCACCTTGGCGCCTTCGATGCGCGAGCTTTCGATCGCGCCGCCGTCGGCCGAGGCCTTGACGAAATAACTGTCGGCGAGCGCCTTCTGCGTGGAAGGGAAGGTGGCGCCGGTCACTTTGGAGAAGGCCAGCTGCTGGCTGTCGCTGGTCAGGAAGCGGGCGAACTTCACCGCCTCCTGCTGGGTGCGCGCCGGCAGGCCGCGGGACACTGCCCAGCTGAACAGGTAACCGCCCTGGACGATGCGGGTCGGCCCCAGCGGCGCCGGCTGCACCACGGTGGCGGCGTAGATGCCACGGGCGTCTTCCCGGGCTTTTTGCGCGGCGGTGGGCGCGGTTTCCATCATCGCCAGCCGGCCGCTGTTGTAGAGCTTGACGCTGTCCTGATAGTTGTCGTCGGCGAACAGGCTGTCGCGCGCCAGCGCGCCGGCCCGGTAGGCGTCGGCGAACTTGCGGACCAGCGCGGCGTGCGCCGGGCTATTGAACACCGCCTTGCCGTTCTGGATCAGCGGCAGGCCCTGGCCCAGCATGATGCCGTCTATCTGGCCCAATTGCGGCAGCAGGCCGGGCACGCCGGTTTTGGCCTTGATGATTTTGGCCAGCCGCAGCTCGTCGTCCAGGCTGGCGATGGGATGGCGCGGATCCAGGCCGGCCTTGCGGAACAGCTCGCCGTTGAGCGTCAGCACATTGACGTTGTTGTACCAGGGCAGGCCGTACAGCTTGCCGCCGAAGCTCAGGTCGGCCAGCGCGTTGGGCAGGTAGGCGGACTTGTCGGCTCCCAGCGCGCTGTCCAGCGGGATCAGCGAGCCTTTTTGCGAATACTTGAACAGCCGCGGCACGTCGTGGTTGACCAGCGCCGGCGGCTTGCCGGCGGCGATGGCGGCGTTGAGCTTGGTTTCGAAGTTGTCGTTGAACACGTCCACCCACTGCACTTCCACATCCGGGTGCTGCGCTTCGTAGGTTTTCTTCACCGCGGCGAAATAGCCGTCGAAGCGCGGCTTCAGCGAGTCGGTCCAGAATTCCAGCTTGACCTTGTCGGCATGGGCCGGCGCGCCGAGGGCGCAGGCCAGCAGGGCGAGGCAGGCCAGCGCCTGTCGGTGGGGTTTCATCGCAGTCTTCTCCTTAGTGTTTTTCAACGTTGCAGCAACAGCAGCGCGCCGCGGGTGGCATCGCCCTGCGGCGGCACCAGTTGCTGGCGGAAACCGGGCGGCAGCCAGTCGCGCAGCGCCTGCCCCAGGCCGCCGCACAGCGCCGTCGGCAGCTCCGAGCGCGGATCGAGCGCGCGGGCGATGGCCCAGGCGTCCTCGCCCGCCTGCCGCAGCAGCGCGTCGGCTTGCGGATCGGTGCGGGCCGCGGCCAGCACCAGCGGCGCCAGCTGGGCGAACTGCGCCGGCGTGGCGCGGCCGTTCCAGCCCATCATGCTTTGCCAGCTGCCGCCGACGAATTCCAGCACCGAGCGAGTCAGCGGGCCGTGGCTGCTGCGGCCGTCCAGCGCCATCTGGGTGAGCTGGGCCGCCCGCTGTCCCAGCCAGGCGCCGCTGGCTTCGTCGCCGCTGGGATAGCCCCAGCCGCCCACCTCGCGGTGGCTGCCGTCGGCGTACAGCGCCTCGCCTATGCTGCCGGTGCCCAGCGCCACGATCACGCCTGGTTTGCCGGCGTGCGCGCCCAGCAAGGTGGTGAAGCCGTCGGTGGCCAGCTTGAGCGCGGCGAAGCCGGGGGATTGAGCCTGAAACTGCCGCGCCCATTGGCTGTTGTGCACGCCGGACAGGCCGATGCCCAGCGCGCAGTCGCGGTAGCTGGGGCTGGCGACGCCGATGCGCGCGAAAGCCGCGTCCAGCGTGGACAGTATCGTGCGCCAGGCTTTTTCCACGCCCAGCGACAAGGCCGATCCCGGGCCTTCCGCCTGCGCCAGCACCGCGCCGTCGGGCGCGGCGACGCAGGTCCGTGTGCCGGTGCCGCCGCCGTCGACGCCGATCAGGAATTTCGCTGGAATGTGCATGCTTGGTATGGCCTAGCGGCCGCCTCATCAATGATGACATTTGGATTTTCAGCAGTAAAGCATTGGCTATTTATTTCGTCAAGTTGATTTATTTAATTGCCTTGAAATGACAAATGCTTGCCGGTGGCGGTGGGCCGCGCCATACTCCCGCCTCATGAAATCGCCTGCCGCCAAGCCGGACCCGCTGATGGTGTCCGGAACCAATCTGGAGCACGCCCGTTCGCACAATCGCCGGGCGGTGCTGGAAACCATACGCCGCAATCGGCAGCTTACCCGGGCGGATATCGCCAGAATGACGGCGCTGACGCCGCAGACGGTATCGAACATCGCCGCCGAATTGCTGGCGGCCGGCGTGCTGTCGGCCGGCGAGCCGCTGCGCGACGGCGCGCGCGGCCAGCCGGCCATCCCGTTGAGCATCAACCCCGACGGCGCGTATTCGATAGGCGTGCAGCTGGATCACCAATCGCTGATCGCGGTGGTGGTGGATCTGGCCGGCCAGGTGCGCGCCAGGGTGGAACTGGCGGTGAAGCGGCCGTCGCCGGGGGCGGCGCTGCCCTTGATCGCCGACGCGGCGCAACGGCTGCGGCGCGAGTCTGGCCTGGATTGGAGCCGTTTGCTGGGAATGGGCCTGGTGATGCCGGGGCCGTTCGGCGTGGAGGGCATGACCTCGGTGGGGCCGACCACGCTGCCCGGCTGGGAAAACATCGACGCCGCGGCGCTGAGCGCGGCGCTGGGCATGCCGGTGCTGCTGGAGAAGGATGCCACCGCGGCGGCGATAGGCGAGCGCCTGTACGGCATGGCCAGCCAGCTGCAAAACTTCGTTTACCTGTTCATCGGCACCGGCCTCGGCGCGGGCTTGTTTCTGGATGGCCGCCTGTACGCGGGCGGCCGCCACAACGCGGGAGAGGTCGGCCACATGATCGTGGTGCCGGGGGGGCGCGCCTGCGAGTGCGGCAACCAGGGCTGTCTGGAGCGCTACGTGTCTTTGCGGGCGCTGTATGAGGCGCTGGGGCTGGCGGATGGCGCGCTGGCCACGCCCGAGTACCTGGCGCGGCGGGAAGTGGACGCGGCCGGCGAGGCCTGGCTGGCAAGCGCGGCCGCTCCCTTGCGGCAGGCGGTGAACATCCTCGAATGCCTGCTGGACATCGACGCGGTGGTGATCGGCGGCCTGCTGCCCCCGGCCTGGATGGGGGCGCTGGTACGGCGTCTGGATCCCTTGCCGGTGTCCACCCGGCACCGCGGCGGCGAGCGCCTGCGGCTGGGCAGCGCCGGGCGCGACGTGGTGGCGCTGGGCGCCGCCGCCCTGGCGATTTTCGACGAATTCAATCCGCAGTACGAGGTGTTGCTGAAAAGCGGCCGCGGCTGAACGGGCGGGCCGCTCATTCCTGATATCCGGCAGAGGAGGGCGTGATGGCGCTGCAGTTTCTGTTCAATCATCTGGGGTTTGAAACGTCCGCCGCCAAGCGCGCGCTGCTGCAGGGGCCGGGCGACGCGGCGGTGGACAGCGTGACGGTGCTGGACGCCGAGCGGCGTCCGGTGCTGCGCAGCCCGCTGCATGCTTTGGGGCGCGTGGACGGCTGGCGCGATTGGCACTACTGGCAGGCCGATATCAGCGCGCTGCGGGCGCCGGGCCGCTACCAGCTGTGGCTGGACGGCAGCGCGCCGCCGCTGCTGTCGGCGCCGTTCGAGGTGGCGGATCGGCGCTTCGGCACGCCGTTGCTGTCCGATCTGCTGCACTACTTCAAATCGCAGCGCTGCAGTGGCCTGTACGACCAGGCCGACCGCCAGGCGCGGGTGGAGGGGACGGATGAGCGGCGCGACGCGCGCGGAGGCTGGTTCGACGCCTCCGGCGACTGCTCGAAATATCTCAGCCACCTTTCTTACGCCAACCACTTGAATCCGCAACAGACGCCGCTGCTGGTCTGGAGCCTGGTCCGAGCCCGCCGCGCGCTGTCGGCGCAGCCCAAGTGGTTTGACGAGCGGATGACGGACGAGGCGCTGCATGGCGCGGCCTTTCTGCTGCGCATGCAACACGAATCGGGCTTTTTCTACCAGACATTGTTCGATGGCTGGAGCAAAGACGAAGACCGGCGCAGCCTGTGCGCCTATTCCACCCAGCAGGGGCTGCGCTCGTCCGCCTTCCAAGCCGGCTGGCGCCAGGGCGGCGGCATGGCGGTGGCGGCGCTGGCGGCGGCGGCCGGCTTGTCGCGCGACGGCGACGCGCCGCGCGAGGCGATGCTGGCGGCGGCCAGGCGCGGCTTCGTCCATTTGCAGGAGCATGGCTTGTCCTACCTGGCTGATGGCCGGGAAAACCTGATCGACGACTATTGCGCGCTGTTGGCCGCGTGCGAACTGCATGCCGCCACCGGCGACGGCGATTACGCCGACGCGGCGGCCGAGCGAGTGGCTTGCCTGCTGGCGCACCAGCATGAGGACGGCTGGTTTTGGCTGGACGACGAGCGCCAGTTCAGTTATTGCCACGCGTCCGATGCCGGCCTGCCGGCGCTGGCGCTGGCGCGTTATCTGGAAACGCTGCCGGATGGACTGTACGCGGCGGAGGCGGAACGGGGCTGGCGGCTGGCCATGCAGGGCGAGATGGCGCGCAGCGCCGTTCAGGAGGGGAACCCCTTCGGCTATCCGCGGCAATGGGCGCAGCGGCCGGGCCGGACGCCGGGGGCGCGCTTCTTCATGCCGCACGACAACGCCAGCGGCTACTGGTGGCAGGGAGAGAACGCCAGGCTGGCTTCGCTGGCGGCCGCGGCCTGGGCGGGCGGCCGGCGCTGGCCGGAGCTGGCGCCGCGGCTGCACGGCTACGCGCAGTCAGCGCTGGACTGGATTCTGGGCATGAATCCTTTCGATACCTGCATGCTGCAGGGCCATGGCCGCAACAACCCGCATTACGAGCCCGGCTACTACAACGCCTGCGGCGGGGTATGCAACGGCATCACCGGCGCGCCGGGGGCGGAGGGCGGCATCGCCTTCCTGCTGCCGGAGGAAACCGACATCAGCCAATCGTGGCGCTGGAGCGAGCAATGGCTGCCGCACGGCGCCTGGCTGTTGCTGGCGCTGGCGCTGCGGCAGCGGTTTGACGGCGCGCAATGAGGCAGCCGATTTTCGCCCGCCGCGCTGGCGCGGTCATTAATTGAAATGCAATATGCATAGGTTGGAATGTTTCCAACCCTGCTTCGATGAAGCAGAGCAACTCAGATGGAGCGAAGCGATGAACGGATGGAAAATGGCGGCGCTGGCGGCGGCGGCGGGCTGGAGCATGGCTGCCTCGGCGGGGATAAACGATTGCGGCACCACTTACGCGGTGATCAACAGCGGTTTCGACATGCGCGGCACCAATGGCTCGATCAACTACATCGGCGCCAGCACGCCTAATCAGCTGATGATTTCCGGCAATGTGAACGGCATGCAGGTGACCCGCTACATCGATTTGGTGGGCTTCACCGTCAGCGGCAGCTGGGGCAACCTGGCCGGAGCGGCCTGGCCGGGCGGCGGCATCACCAGCTTGGTGATCAACGGCAAGGAAATGGACATCAGCGGTTGGTCGCACCTGCCGGGCCAAGGGGCGGGCAGCGTGATGACGACGGCCAAGATCGTGTTCGCCGGCAATGTTTCCTTCGGCTATAACAGCGCCGGGGTGGCCAACGCCAATTCGCGCATCAACTACCTGGCACCGTTCCCGGCCGGCGGCGCGCATGCGAACAAGGGCTTGATGCTGGGCGGCACCACTTACAGCAATGGCGTGCCCAATGGCTCGTTCATGGGCGGCTCGGCGATGGATTGCCCTGCGGCCAAGTAGGCGGGGCGGGCTGCAATGAAAAAAGCGGCGGGATGACCCGCCGCTTTTTCGTGCTTGACGCGATTACTGCGCGCTGGTGCGCGGACCGCGGTTGCCTTGGTAGCCGCCTTCGCGGCGTTGGCCCTGGTAGCCGCCTTCGCGACGCTGGCCTTGGTAGCCGCCGTTGCGACGATCGCCGTAGCCGCCCGGCTTGCCGTTGCGGCGCGGGCCGCCCTTGGACGGACGACGGGTCGGCTCCATGCCTTCGATCACGCCTTCGGTGATGGAACGCTTCAGGTATTGCTCGATGCGGCGCACCTTGTGCGACTCTTTCGCTTCCGCCAGAGTGATGGCGGTGCCGTCGCGGCCGGCGCGGCCGGTACGGCCGATGCGGTGCACGTAGTCTTCAGCTTGCTTCGGCAGGTCGAAGTTCACCACGTGGGTGATGGTCGGCACGTCGATGCCGCGGGCGGCCACGTCAGTGGCAACCAATACCTTGATGCGGCCGCGGCGCAGGTCGTTCAGGGTGCGGTTGCGCCAGCTTTGCGGCATGTCGCCGTGCAGGCAGGCGGCGGAATAGCCCTGGTCGGCCAGCTTGTCGGCCAGCTCTTCGGTATACGCCTTGGTGGCGGAGAAGATCACGCACTGGTCGAAGCCGGATTCCTTCAGGATGTGATCCAGCAGGCGATGCTTGTGGTTCAGGTCGTCCGCGTACAGCAGGTGCTCTTCGATGGTGCCGCCCGAGGTTTCGGTGCGGGCGATCTCGATGCGCTGCGGATCGCGGGTCATTTTTTCAGCCATGCGGCCGACGATGCCGTCCAGCGTGGCGGAGAACAGCACGGTTTGACGGGTTTCCGGCGTAGCCTTGACGATGGCTTCGATATCGTCGATGAAGCCCATGTCCAGCATGCGGTCGGCTTCGTCCAGCACCAGCATTTCCAGGCGGGAGAAGTCGATGCGGCCAGAGCGCATGTGGTCCATCAGGCGGCCCGGAGTGGCCACGATCAGATCGATCGGGCGGGACAGGGCGCGAATCTGGAAGCCGAAGGAGGAGCCGCCCACCAGGCAGGCGGTCTTCATCCAGCGCAGGTCCTTGCCATATTCCAGCGCGTTCTTCTCAACTTGCTGCGCCAGTTCGCGGGTCGGGGTCAGCACCAGCACGCGCGGGCCTTGGCCCTTGCCGGTGGAGCGTTCCGACAGCTTGGTCAGCGCGGGCAGCAGGAAGGCGGCGGTCTTGCCGCTGCCGGTTTGAGCGGAAACCAGCAGGTCGCGGCCAGCGATGGCGGCCGGAACGGCTTCGGCTTGAACCGAGGTCGGGGAGGTGTAGCCGGCAGCTTCCAGAGCGCGCAGGATGGTCGGGGCGATGCCCAGATCGGAAAAGTTCATGTATATCCTTTCAGGCCGGATGATGCCGGCGTCACTTATAGCCAGATTTCGTGGCGGTTATACGGCGCCTGTGGGCCGTAAATCATCGGCACTAACCTGGCAAGCGGCGAACAGCGGTCCAGTCGAAAGCGACATTATTGCTTGGACGAAGCCTGGAAAGGGTCAGGGACGATGAAAACACACTCGGGCAAGAGGCGTGAGGTTTGGATTTGCCCGGTGAAAATGCAAGAGGCCGGACTGTACGCTAATTTTCGCTCGATTGCAACTATTTTTCGCAATCAGCCTGGGTAAGTGTTTGATTGTTTATGGCTTGCCGATGAGGGTTTTTTAAAAAAAGATTGTCCGTCCACGGAGGGTGCGCCTGGCGCTGGCGATTCGGACGCCGGCCGCTACACTGGAAATATATAAAGGCTACCGGGCTGGCGGGCCTGGCGATGGGCCGGCCATTCGGCGCGGATAGGCAGGCCGTGTCGCGGCGTTCGCCGCGATGGCGGGGCGGGCATTCATGATGCGAAATCTGGTGCGGTGGTTGTCCGGGCGAGCGGCGCAGGCCCGGCCTGCGGTCGTGTACGGCCTGTCGATGGCCGGCAGCGCCGCGCTGGCCATGGCCGCGCTATTGGCGCTGCAGTGGTGGGCGGCGGACGCCGAATTGTCGGCGCGCGCGCAGTGGCTGGCGCGGCAGTTGGCGGCAGAGCTGGCGCCGGCCGGCGCGGCGCTGCCGAGAGCGGGCGCGGTGGCGATCGATGCGCCCGCCTGCCTGTCCGCGCGCGCGGCATTGGCATCGCTGGTCCAGCAGACGCCGCATGCGCGCTACGCGATCCGCCGCCTGCCCGATGGCCGCTGGTGCGGATCGGACCAGGCCCGATCCGACGCGCTGTCCGGCGAGCGGCCGCTGGAGTGGGCGCGCTCCGGCGCGGGGGCGGCGACGCTGGTGCTGCGCGGCGGCATGGCGGCGCTGGAGCTGGAAACCGGCTGGCTGCGGGCGCTGCTGTCGCAAGCGCGCGAGGCGGGGGTGGATCTGCAGGTGAGGCTGGAGGGCGGGCGCTTGTCCGCCGACGGCGCCATCGTGCCCGCGGGCGGGCATCCCGGCGAGGCGGCGTTCCCGGTGGCGAACCTGGCGGCGGACATGGCGGTGGCGGGAAGCGTCGACGTCTGGGCCTTCGCCAGCCGCAGCTGGGCGGCGAGCCTGGAGGCGCTGCTGCTGTCGCTGCTGGCGGGAGGCATGCTGGCCGCGTGGCTGTTGCGCGGCGCCGGAGTGCGCAATGCCAGCGATTGGGAAATCCTGGAGGGGATACGCCACCAGGAGTTCTTCGCCCATTACCAACCCATCGTCACCGCGGCCAGCGGCGAGTGCGTCGGGGTGGAAATGCTGGCGCGCTGGCGTCATCCGGTGCAGGGCAATGTCCGTTCCGACTTGTTCATCCAGACCGCGATAGACGCCGGCCTGATCGTGCCGCTCACCCGCTACCTGCTGAAGCGGGTGGCCGGCGAGCTGCGCCAGGTGGTGCTGCCGCCGGGCTTCATGGTGGGCATCAATATCGCCAGCGAGCACCTGGCCATGCCGGAACTGGTCAACGATTGCCGCGAAATGCTGGACATGCTGAACGAAAAGCAGGCGGTGCTGGTGCTGGAGGTATCAGAGCAGACGCCGCTGCGGGAGGCGTCGGGCGCGCTGGAGGTAATTCGTGAGTTGCGCCTGCTGGGCGTGAAGCTGGCGCTGGACGATTTCGGCGCCGGCTATGCCAACAAGGCTTATCTGCAGCGCTGGGGCTTCGATTACCTGAAGGTGGAGAAAGGCTTCGTTTCGGCGCTGGGGCAGGAGTGCCTGCGCGGCAATGTGCTGGACGGGCTGCCGCTGTCATCCGAGGCAATGGGCGTGCGGGTGATCGTCAAGGGCGTGGAGACGCAGGGGCAGCAAAGCTACCTGAATGTGCAGGGCTTCGAGCTGCTGCAGGGCTTCTATTTCGGCAAGCCGATGACGCTCAATCATTTCCGCCAGTGGCTGTATTCCGGCATTGTCGAGGACCGGCGCCATGCCCAGCGCCGCTCGTCGACGGGGCGGCGCGCATCGTACCGGGGTGGAGGATAGGGCTGGCGGGTTGGGGCGCGGGGCCGTGTTTGTTACAATGCGGCCCTTTTTCGTTTGTAAGGAAGCAGTGGAATGGAGTATGCCGTGCAGCGCTACGCGGCCACCCGGCCTTGGGCCAAGCGGGTGGGCCAGCTATATGTCCAGGCAGCGCAGGTCGCCGAGGCGAGGGCGCAGATGAAGGATGTGATCCGGCGTGAGCTGGAGCGCGCGGCGCAGGTATTCGAGATTCCGCAGTCGGCGATAGGCTGCGAGCTGGCGCTGGCCGAGGCCTGGGGGCATTTCGTCCGCCAGGGCCGGGTGGTGTCGCATTTGCGGGACGCGCTGGCGCTGGCGCTGGGGCAGACCCGGCAGCCGGGCAATCTGCCGGATACGCTGGCCTTGCCGGCCGAGGCGTTCTTCCTGCATGTGCCGGGCGAGGGCGGGGCCTTTGTCGCGCACCAGCCGGAGCGGCGCGCCTTGCTGCTGACCCTGGTGCGGATGGGTTTCGCGCCGGACGGCGTCAACTGGCTGCAGGCCGCCGATCAGGTGGAGGTGGTCCGGGTGGAGTATCCGGGCGAGTTGGCGCCGCAATTGGCCGAGGTGGGCGAGACATGGCATGGCCTGTTGGCGGCGGTGCTCAATGGCCTGGCGATGATGACCCAGCCCAAGCTGGAGCGGGTGAAGGGCTGGGAAGCCGGGGCGCCGGCCGAATGGGTGGCCGCCGCCGGGCATCCGACCTGCGCCAAGACCCGGCAAAAGGCGCGTAGCCAGCTGCTGAAAGCCGGCTTCGGCGAAATCACTTTCTGCGAGGCGGCGGATCTGGCTGCCGGAGCGGACTATTCCAGCCAGGGTTACTGGCGCCGGCAGGCGCTGGGCGGCGACAAGGGCCATTCGCGCCTGGTGTGGGTGGCGCCGCGCTGAGCGCTAATATTCGTTGAGCAGCCGGCGGACCAGTTCGCGCAGCTTGTCGATGTCGAAGGGTTTGCTACAGCAGGCGGCGATGCCGGCGTCTTCCAGTTCGGCCTGTCCGACATGCTCGCTGTCGCTGGTGATCATCAGGATGGGCGCTCCTTCCTGCGTGCCGCTGGCGCGGATGCGCCGCGCCAGCTCCATGCCGTCCATCTGCGGCATGTGATAGTCGGTGATGATCAGCTGGAACGCCTCCTGCTCTATCAGCTGCAACGCCCGCTCGCCGCCGCTGCTCTCGCAAAAGTGTTCGAAGCCCAGCTTCTCCAGCACCTGGCGGATGTGGTGGCGCGAGGTGCTGCTGTCGTCGATGATCAGCACGTTCATCAGCGCCATGTCGGCGTCCACTTCCGCGCCCAGGCTGTCGCAGTTGATGAAGCTCATCACCGATTGCATGGCGGCGTGCAGCTCTTCTTCGCTGAACGGTTTGGGCAGGATGGCCAAACTGCCGGCCTGGCGGATGGACTCCAGCCGCTCCTGCTTGGTTTCGCTGGAGATCAGGATGAAAGGGACGTCGTACAGGTCATGGCTGTCGCGCAGCGTCTGCACCAACTGGCTGCCGGTCATGTCCGGCAGGTGGTAGGCGCTGATCACCAGATTTGGCATGCGCTCGCGCGCCTGCTGGATCAACTCTTCGCCGTTCGGGTGGATTTGGATCTGGGCGGCGCCCAGCGCCTCCAGCGCCTTGGTGATGATCTGGGCCTGGACCGGCGAGGGCTCGGCCAGGGAGATCAGTAATTGTTCTAGAGCCAGCATGCCTCTGCTCCTGCATTGCGCTTTATTGCATTATTGACGGTTTTGGCACGATTTTTCTCATCGGGCAAGCAAAATCCTCAACAAAGCTGATCTGGCGCGGGCGGAAGGCCTTGGCGGCAAGTTTTGCCGCTTGCCGGCGCGGCGTGCGGCGGGTTTTTTGCCGGGGATTGGCGAGAGGCTTTTAAAACAAGGATTTGGGCGCGTCGCGTGGGCTGGCACGCTTTGTGCTTTATCGATGGCCAGCAAGGAGGTTGTTCATGCTAGACAAGATTGCCCACTATTTCGATTTCCAGCAGCGCGCGCTGAATCTGCAGGCCTATCGCGCCGAGGTGATAGGCAGCAACATCGCCAATGCGGAAACCCCGTACTACAAGGCGGTGGATTTCGATTTCAAGGCAGCCTTGCAGGCGCAGCAGGACAAGCAGGGCAAGCTGGCCATGGCGGTGACCGATCCGCGCCACCTCGCCAGCGAGGCCGGCGGCGTCAACGCCAACGTGCCGATGCAGTACCGCAATGCGGTGCAGCCCAGCCTGGACGGCAACACGGTGGACATGGACGTCGAGCGCGGCGCCTTCGCCGACAACGCCTTGCAGTACCAGACCACGCTGACCTTCCTCGGCAAGCGCATCAGCAGTCTGAATTCGGCCATTCAAGGTTCCGGGAGTTAAGGTTAGATGTCTCTGTCGAATCTGTTCAATATCTCCGGCTCGGCGCTGTCGGCGCAGTCGATGCGGCTCAACGTGGTGGCCAGCAACCTCGCCAACGCGGAAAGCGCCACCAGCTCCACCGGTCAGCCCTACAAGGGCAGGCATGTGGTGTTCACCGCGGTGCCGGTGGACGCGGCGCAGCCGCAGGTGGCCGGCGTGAGAGTCACTTCGGTGGTTGAGGATCAATCGCCGCCGCGGCTGAAGTACGAGCCGGGCAACCCGCTGGCGGACGAGCGCGGCTATGTGACCATGCCCAACGTCAATCCGGTGGAAGAGATGGCCGACATGATCGCCGCTTCGCGGGCCTATCAGAACAATGTCGAAATGATGAACACCGCCAAGAGTCTGCTGCAGAAAACCCTGCAGCTGGGTCAGTAAATTTTATCGCAAGGATGACGGCCATGGCCTCCGCTACCAGTGCAACCTCCCCGTTCAACTACAACTCGCTGAACAACCAGCCCGCTCCGGGCAGCACTTCCGTCCAGGCCGCCAACGGCTCGTCCACCGGCAGCGGCACCGCGGCCGCCAGCGCCCAATCCCTGCAGAACAACTTCCTCACCCTGCTGACCGCGCAGTTGAACGCGCAGGATCCGCTCAATCCGATGGACAACAGCCAGTTGACCAGCCAGATGGCTCAGATCAGCCAGGTTTCGGGCCTGCAGACGCTGAACCAGACCATGCAGCAGCTGGTGACGGCGCAAAACTCCACCCAGTCGCTGATGGCCTCCAGCATGATAGGCAAGAACGTGATGGTGGCGGGCAACGCCCTCACCGCGCCGGCGGCGGGCAAGACCGTGCAGGCCGGCGTGGTGCTGAGCGGCCCGGCCGCGTCGGTGACCATCAGCGTGCTGGACAAGAACGGCAACGTGGTGGATTCGGTTCCACTGACCAATCCGGGCGCCGGTTTGAACACCTTCAGTTGGGATGGCACCGACGCCAATAAAAACCCGCTGCCGGCCGGCAACTACACGTTCACGGCGCAAGTCACCCAGGCCAGCGCCGGCGGGACCACCACCGCCACCGCCTACAGCAACCAGCAGGTGAAGGCCGTGTCCTGGGCGCAAGGCACGCCGATGCTGGTGCTGTCCGGCAATACGCAGGTTCCGTTGTCCAGTGTTGCGCAGATGTCCTGAAGCACTCTGCCGAAAACAAGCTTAAGTTAAGGAGTAGGGAAAATGGGCTTTCAGCAAGGCTTGAGTGGTCTGAACGCAGCGTCCACGCAGCTTGACACCATAGGCAACAACGTCGCCAACGCCAATACCGTCGGCTTCAAGAGTTCGCGTACCGAATTCGCCGACTTGTACGGCAACAGCCTGTACGGCATGACTTCCACCACGCCGGGCATCGGCACTCAGGTGTCGGCGGTGACGCAGAATATGGGCAGCGGCAATCTGGAGACTACCGGCCGCAGCCTGGACTTGGCTATCAATAACTCTGGCTTCTTCATCATGGGCCTGCCCAACGGCACCCAGGCCTACAGCCGCAACGGCCAGTTCCAGGTGAACAACCAGGGCTACATCGTCAGCACCGCCGGCAACTACCTGCAAGGCTGGACCGCCAACGCGCAAGGCGCGATCTCGCAGGGGCCGGTCGGCAATCTGCAACTGACCAATACCTCCATTCCGCCGACGGCCACCAGCAAGATGAATATGGCGGTGCTGCTGAATTCCGCGTCCACGCCGCCGACCACCGCGCCGATCAACAATCCGGCGCAGCCGTCGTCCTACAACTGGACCAATAACCAGACGGTGTATGACAGCCTGGGCAATTCGCACCAGATGACGTTCTATTACTCGCTGAATACGCCGGTGGCCGGCGCGGGCAATACCTGGACGGTGAACGCCTATGTCGACGGCGCGGCGGCGACGGCGCCCAGCACCTTCACGCTGAGCTTCGACACCAACGGCAACCTGACCACCAACACGCCGTTCAATGTGACCTTCACGCCGCCTTCGGCCAACGGCTCCGCGGCGCCGCAGACCGTGGCGGTGAATTTCGCGCATTCCACCCAGATCGCGCAGAACTTCTTCACCAGCCCGGTGACCCAGGACGGCTCCGCCCCGGGCACGCTGCAGACCATCAATATTTCCGCCAACGGTTTGATCCAGGCTAGCTTCTCCAATAGCCAGACCAAAACCATCGGTCAGGTGGCGCTCGCCAACTTCATCAATCCGCAGGGCCTGCAAGACACCGGCGGCAATCTGTGGACGCAGACCGGCACCTCCGGTCCGGCCACCGTCAACGCGCCGGGCTCCGGCAATACCGGCACGCTGTCGGCCGGGCAGGTGGAGGACTCCAACGTCAACCTGACCAACGAACTGGTGAACATGATCACCGCGCAGCGCTACTACCAGGCCAACGCGCAGACCGTGAAAACCCAGGACACCCTGATTCAGACCCTGCTGAACATCTAATCCAGGTAGAGGCTGAAGCATGGATAAAGTGTTGTTTCTGGCCATGACCGGCGCCAAGCATGAAATGTGGCAGCAGGCCACCACCGCCAACAACCTGGCCAACGTCAACACCAACGCCTTCAAGGCGGACTTGGCGGCGTTCCGGGCGCTGCCGGTGGTGGGGGACGGCGCGCCGACGCGCACCTACGTGGTGGACAACACCATAGGCTTCGACGCCAGCCAGGGCAGCCTGCAGCACACCGGCAACCCGGCTGATTTCGCGCTGGGCTCGCCCGGCTTTTTCGCGGTGCAGGGGCCGGACGGGCAGGAGGCTTATACCCGCGACGGCGGCTATGCGCTGGACGCCAACGGCCTGATGCGCACCCGCACCGGCCTGCCCATCATGGGCGACGGCGGCCCGATCACGGTGCCGGCCGGCTCGCAGGTGCAGCTGGGCGCGGACGGTTCGGTGCTGGCCATTCCGCTGTCCGGAACCAACCGCACCCCGCAGCTGGTGGGCCAGATCAAGATGATCAATCCTGGCCCCAAAGACATGTACAAGGGCGAAGACCGGCTGTATCACGTCAACGGCGGCGGCACCGCTCCGGCCAGCGCCGACGTGAAGCTGGTGCCGGAGACGCTGGAATCGTCCAACGTCAACTCGGTGGACGCGCTGGTGCAGATGATTTCGCACGGCCGCCAGTACGAACTCAATATCAAAATGATGCAGACCGCCCAGCAGGATGACCAGCAGGCGGCGCAATTGTTGTCGGTCACCAGCTGACCGCGGCCATAGAACAAGCAAGGTAACTCGCCATGATGCGCGCACTGTATATCGCCAAGACCGGCATGGACGCCAGCCAGTTTCAGCTGGACGTGGTGTCCAACAACCTGGCCAACGTCAACACCATAGGCTTCAAGGGCAGCCGCGGCGTGTTCGAGGATCTGTACTACCAGACGCTGCGCCAGCCGGGCGGCCAACTGGCCAATGGCAATACCAATCCCACCGGCCTGCAGATCGGCACCGGCGCGGCGGCGGTGGCTTCGTCGCGCATTTTCAGCCAGGGCAGTCCGCAGCAAACCGGCCAGCCGCTGGATCTGGAAATCGACGGCGACGGTTTCTTCCGCATCCTGCAGCCGGACGGCACCACCGCCTACACCCGCAACGGCCAGTTCCAGCGCAACTCGAACGGCGACGTGGTCAATCCGGACGGCCTGCCGCTGAATCCCAACATCAATATCCCGGCCACCGCGCAGCAGATCACGGTGTCCAGCGCCGGGGTGGTGCAGTACACGCTGGCCGGCGCCACCGCGCCGCAGACCGCCGGCACCATCCAGCTGACCACCTTCATTAACCCGCAGGGCCTGCAAAGCTTGGGCAGCAACCTGTATCTGCAGACCGCCGCTTCCGGCGATCCGCAGGACGGTAATCCGCAAACCGACAGCCGCGGCGCGATCAAGTCCGGTTTTCTGGAGTCGTCCAACGTCAATGTGACTGAAGAACTGGTCAATATGATCACTGCCCAGCGTTCGTTCGAAATGAACTCGCGCGCGGTGACCACCGCCGACCAGATGCTGCAGAAACTGAGCAATATGTAATGAATGGGCGCCGGCGGCCGCCGGGCCGAAGGGAGGAATGGCGATGAAAACCAATCTGGTGATGCTGGCCGCGGCGCTGTTGGCGCTGGCGGGCTGTGCGGTGCAGGAGCCGCCGCTGGTGCAGACGCCGACGACGGCGAAGCCGCAGCCGCGGGCGATGGGCATTCCCGCCAATGGCGCCATTTTCCAGGCGGCCAGCTATCGGCCGCTGTTCCAGGACGGCATGCCGGTCCAGGTGGGTGACACCTTGCAGGTGATGATCCAGGAAAACTCCTCGACCTCGGCGTCCGAGCAGACCACCGACACTCGGACTTCGGCGCTGACCTCCAACATCACCGCCGGCGTCAAGATACCGTTCCTGCCAAGCGGCCTGGCCGGCGGCCTGGGCGGCACCAACTTCAACAGCTCCGGCTCGGCCAACAATACCGGCAAGGGCAACAACCAGGTGGCCACCAGCTTCGTCAGCTCCATCACTGTCACTGTGATCGACGTGCTGGCCAACGGCAATCTGGAGGTCAGCGGCGAGAAGCAGGTGCGGATCAACAGCGATACCGAATCCATCCGCCTGTCCGGCGTGGTCAATCCGCGCGACATCGCGCCGGACCGCACCGTGTCCTCGCTGAAGATAGCCGACGCGCGCGTCGAACAGCAGACCAAGGGCAACAACCGCCTATACAATGAGCCGGGTTGGTTGTCGAAGATTTTCATGTCGCTGCTGCCGATCTGATCGGCGCCCGGCATAGGGGTGGAATGATGAAGAAATGGATCGTGCTGGCCTGTCTGTTGCTGGCGTCCCTGCCGGCCTTGTCGGCGCAGCGCTTGAAGGATATCGCCAATATCGGCGGCGTGCGGCCCAACCAGTTGATAGGCTACGGCCTGGTGGTCGGCCTGGACGGCAGTGGCGACAAGGTCACTTCCTCGCCGTTCACCGGCCAGGCGATGATCAATATGCTCAATCAGCTTGGCGTGCAGGTGCCGCCCGGCACCAAGATAGACCCGAAGAACGTGGCGGCGGTGTCGCTGACCGCCACGCTGCCGGCCTTCTCCAAGCGCGGGCAGATGATAGACGTGACGGCGTCGTCGATAGGCGACGCCAAGAGCCTGCGCGGCGGCACTTTGCTGTTGTCGCCGCTGAAGGGCGCCGACGGCCAGATCTATGCGATGGCCCAGGGCAATGTGGTGGTCGGCGGCGCGGGCGCGTCCGCCGGCGGCAGCTCCACTCAGATCAACCAGTTGAGCGTGGGCCGAATTCCGGCCGGCGCCACGGTGGAGCGCGAGGTGCAAACCGCGCTGGGCGACGGCGAATTCATCCATCTGGAGCTGCAGGAGGCGGATTTCACCACCGCCAACCGCGCGGTGCAGGCGATCAACAAAACCTTCGGTGCCGACACCGCCCGCGCGGTGGATGGCCGGCTGATCGAAGTGAGGGCGCCGTTCGACAGCAACCAGCGGGTGCAATTCCTGTCGCGGATGGAAAATATTGCCGTCGACCCGGCAGATGTTTCCCCTCTGGTCATCATCAACGCCCGCACCGGCTCCATCGTGATGAACCAGGCGGTGACGCTGTCGTCCTGCGCGGTGTCGCACGGCAACCTGTCGGTGACGGTCACCAACACGCCGCAAGTCAGCCAGCCCAACTCGCTCTCCGGCGGCAAGACCACGGTCACCAATCAGGCGGATATCGTGATCAACAGCACCGGCGGCAAGGTGGTGGGCCTGAAGGGGGGCGCCAATCTGTCGCAGGTGGTCAACGCGCTCAATGCGCTGGGGGCGACGCCGCAAGACCTGATTTCCATTCTGCAGGCGATGAAATCGGCCGGCTCGCTGAAGGCGGACCTGCAAATCATCTGAGCCTGCGTGGGTTACGGCGTGGTGGCATGATTATTGCTTTTTGCGGCTCAAGGAGTAATTGATGACCGCCAAATTCCAAGCCGTCGCGCCGCAGGACGCGCTTAGCCGCCAGCTCGCGATCGACCCCAGCCACATGCGCAGCCTGAAGGCCAAGGCCAGCAGCGACCCCAAAGCCGCGGCGCGCGAAACCGCGTCGCAGTTCGAGGCGCTGTTGATGAACACCATGCTGAAAACCATGCGCGAGACCAAGTTCGACGATTCGGAAGAGTCGAACGGCATGGATACCTATCGCAGCATGGCGGACCAGCAGATGGTGCAGGCGATGAGCGCCAACGGCGGCCTGGGCCTGGGCGATATGATTTACCGCCAGATCGCCAGGCAATCCGGCTTCAGCCCCGACGAAGGCCAGACGCACGCGTTGAACAGCCGCCCGGTCGCCGGCCAGTGGTCGCCGGTTCAGCCCATCGGCCAGCGCATGCAGCAAGCTTACCGCAGCGCGCAGGGCGCATCCGGCGTGGCCGCGGCGGACTCGCCGACGGCTGCCACGCCGGTCGGCGGCGGCCGCGCCTTCGCCAGCAGCTTGCTGCCGCATGCCCGCGCCGCGGCGCAGCAGTTGGGCGTGGCGCCGGAGTGCGTGGTGGCGCATGCGGCGCTGGAAAGCGGCTGGGGCAAGCGCGCCATCCGCAACAGCGACGGCTCGGACAGCCATAATCTTTTCGGCATCAAGGCGGGTTCCGACTGGCAGGGCAAGACCACCACTATCATGACTACCGAATACAGCGGCGGCGTAGCGCAAAAGCGGATGGAAACCTTCCGTTCCTACGACTCCTACGCCGATGCGTTCAGCGATTACGCCAAGGTGCTCAAAGGCTCGTCGCGCTACAAGAACGTGTTGAACCAGGGGCAGAACATGTACGGTTTCGCGCAGGGCCTGCAGTCGGGCGGCTATGCCACCGATCCGCGCTACGCGCGCAAACTGGTGGATGTCGCCGCCAGCCTGGCGCAACAAGTGGCCAAAACTTGATCAAGTTTTGGCAGAGTCGGCCGATAGAGATGAAGAATTGTAGAGGGTAATCATGGCAATCGTCGGAGCTGATATTTTCGGCATAGGCCTGAGTGGGCTGAATGCGGCGCAAAACGCGTTGTCGGTGACCAGCAACAACATCTCCAACGCGTCCACTCCGGGCTACAACGTCGAGTACATCACGCAAGCGGGACGCCAGCCGCAGAATGTCGGCTTCGGCTTCCTGGGGCAGGGCGTGGACGTCACCAACGTGCTGCGCACCTATAGCCAGTATCTGGCCGGCCAAGTGCAGAGCGCGCAGACCGGCAGCAGCTATTACACCACTCAGCTGCAGCAGTTGAACCAGATCAACAACATGATCGGCAACTCCACCCAGAGTCCGAATCCGGCGATCCAGTCCTTCTTCGGCGCGATGCAAACCTTGTCGCAGCAGCCTTCGTCGCTGCCTACCCGGCAGAACGTGCTGAGCATGGGGCAGGCGATGGCGGCCTCCATCACTTCGCTGAACAGCCAGCTGGTGCAGCTGCAGCAAGGCGTCAACGGCCAGGTTCAGACCGCGGTGCAAAGCATCAATGCGCTGGCTCAACAAATCGCCAATCTGAACAAGCAGATCGGCGCGGCCACCGGCGGCAACACCCAGGCGCCGCAACCCAACACTCTGCTGGATCAGCGCGATCAGGCATTGCTGCAGCTGAACCAGATGATAGGCGCCACCGCCTCGGTGCAGAGCGACGGCTCCTACACGGTTTCCATCGGCAGCGGCCAGACCCTGGTGACCGGCGGCACGGTGAACCAGCTGGCCACCCAGGCCGACCCGAACAATCCCAGCAATCTGCAGGTGGGCTTCACCAATCCGAACAACACCCTGACCATTCTGCCCGACACCATCCTCAACAGCGGGCAGCTGGGCGGCTTGCTGAACTTCCGCGACGGGGCGCTGGCGCAGACGCAGAACCAGCTGGGCACCATGGCGATCGATTTCGCCGCGGCGATGAATTACCAGAATTCGCTGGGAGTGGATTACAACGGCCAGCCGGGCGGGCCCATCTTCAAGGACCTGTCCGCCTACGCCAGCAATCCGCAGTATGCCGCCGGGCAGTTCCAGGTGACGATGGGCGATCCCAAGCTGCTGGCCACCGCCTCCAACCTGGTTGCCACCGGCACCGCCGGCAATCCCAGCGGCGTGACGATGAGCGCGGTGTGGTCCAGTCTGCCGGGCACTTACGCCACCAGCATCAATGGCACGCCGCCGTCGTTTCCGGCCACCACCAGCCACCCGTCCAGCGGCCTGACCAATATGACCATCACCGCGTCGGCGGCGCCGGTGTCGATGACCGCCACCATCGCCGGGACCAACGGCGGCGGACCGTACAACGTGGTGCCGGTCACCGGCCAGCCCAACGCCTACAAGCTGCAAACCACGGCGACGCCGCCGGTGGACGTGGGCATAGGCTTCCAGCTGTCCGGATCGCCTGACCCGGGCCAGACCTTCACGGTGGGGCCGAAGCCGATTCCGGCGGTCGGGACTGTCACGCCGCCGTCCGGCGACAACAGCAATCTGCTGCAGCTGACCGCGCAACAGAACATCGCGCTGGTGAATGGACAGTCGTACCAGACTTATTTCACCTCTACGGTCACCACGGTGGCCAACCAGACTTACGCGGTAGGCCTGCAGAACACGTCGGCGCAGAACACGCTGCAACAGGCTACCCGGGCCAATTCCAACTTGACTGGTGTCAATCTGGACCAGGAGGCCGCCAATCTGATCAAATACCAGCAGTCCTATCAGGCCTGCAGCAAGGTGATCCAGATTGCGCAGAGCACCTTTTCCAGCATTCTCAACATCATGTCCTGAATATTCGCGAGAGGAGAGCGGCGATGCGCATCAGTTCAGCGACTTTATACCAGTCCGGCATAGATAATATGTCCAACCTGCAAGCCCAGTTGGTGCAGGTCAATATGCAGATCGACAACCAGAAGCGGGTGGTGACCCCCGCCGACGATCCGGTGGCATCCGCGCGCATCGAGTTGCTGAATACCTCCAGCGGCCAGAACAGCCAGTACAAGACCAATACCCAGTCGGTGCAGTCCTGGCTGTCCTTGTCGGACACCACCATCAACAGCGCGATCAATCTGATGAACGCGATGAAGAGCCAATCGATCTACGCTGGCGACGGCTCTCTGTCCCCTACCCAGCTGCAGGCGATCCAGCAAACGGTGAAAGAGGGGATTTCCGAACTGACCGGCTACGCCAACGCCACCGACGGCAACGGCAGCTATCTGTTCAGCGGCAACCAGGTGACCACGGTGCCGTTCACCGTCAACATGGCATCGTCGCCGCCGACCGCGACCTATAACGGCGACAGCGGCCAGCGCAGCGTGCAGGTGGCCGCGTCCCGCATCATGACCATTTCTGATCCGGGCAATGCCATTTTCGGCACGCCCGGCACCGGCGGCAGCGCCACCGGCGCATTCGATTCGCTGATCAATCTGTACAACCTGTTGGGGCAGAATCCCAAGCCGGCCAACTATCAGACCCAGCTGAACGCGATCACCAACCAGATCACCAGCGCCACGCAGCAGATGACCACCAGCCTGGCGTCGGTTGGCGCGCGCGAACAGGAAAACGCCAACCTGCAGGGGATGAGCAGCAGCTTGGACTTGCAATACAACACCAGCATCGGCGATTTGCAGAACCTGGACATGGCGCAGGCGATCTCCACCTTCACCATGACTCAGACCTCGCTGCAGTACACGCAGAAAACCTACGCCCAGGTGTCGCAGCTGTCGCTGTTCAACTACATTTCCGGCTGACGGGCGATGAGGTGGCGTGGGAAAAGGGCCGCGGATGCGGCCCTTTGTCTTGTCCGGCTCAATCCAGCCGCGCCGGCTCCACCACGATGCCGGCGCGCAGGCCGGGCTTGACCGCGGGATTGGGGAACAGGATCCGCTCTTCGCCGCCGGTCGCCAGATAGCGGGTATCGCCATCTTCGGCGATCAGCATGCCGTCCGGCAGCCGGGTGAAATTCTCCACGTCGTCGGCCAGGTGCAGGCGGAAATGCTCGCTGCGCTTGACCAGATCGTACTTGGCGCGGAACAGCGGCAGCGCGTCGGGCTGGAGGGCGGGGACCCCGCTGGCCGGCGCGGACAGCAAGCGGCGCAGCGCCTGGTCTATGCCGGCGAAGCGCGCCAGATCGTTTTGGCCGAATGGCCGCGCCTTGCCCAGCTCCAGAGTGAAGGCGTCGGCCTCGAAGCGGCGGCTGGTATGGTAGCTGAACGTGTTGGCTGGCTGGCTGTGCAGCAGCACCGCCTCTATCCCGCTTTGCTGCAGCCAGGCCAGCTGTTGGCGGTTATGGACGCGTTCGTGCAAGTACGGGTAGATGGCGAATTTCTCGAACGCCGAACCGCGGATGGCGGTATGCAGGTCGTAGTGCAGCTTGCGGGCCCGGGCCTGGGCGAAGAAGCGTCCTGCCAGGACTTCCAGCTCGGCGGCGCGCCGGGACTCGGCCAGGTCGGCGTGTTTGGCATGGGCGCCGTTGAACAGCCGGTTCATGTCATAGCCGAGGTAGCGCTCGCCGGCGCGAATGGCTTCGATATTGGCGAACATCACCAGCAGCCGGCAATTCAGGGCCAGCGCGCCGTCGGCGATGTCGGCCAGGATGGCGTCGGCCACTTCGATGGGGGCGGTTTCGTTGCCGTGCACGCCGCAGCTTAGCAATACCGAATCGGCCTGGGGCAGGCCTGGGTCTATTTCGACGCAGCCGGCGGCAACCCAGCGCGCCTGCAGGCCGGAAGGCAGCGGCCAGGATGCGTCGGCGCCGGCGTCGGGATGGAGCGCGTGTTGCAGAAAGCGGCTGGCTTGGGTCATGGCGGCATGATGGAAGTGATGGATGGCCGATTGTAATCTCTGGCCATGGCCGCGTCATGCCCGGCTTGGCGCGGCCGGCGCCGCCTCCCGGCTCGGGATGGGTGTTTTTGTTGGAAATCGCGCACACCGCGAGCGCGGCGAAGCACTGTTGAATGTCATGCCGGAGCGCGCGCCTGGCATGCAATTCATTGTTTTAACTGCCATGAATTTTCACTGTGCAAACCATGGCGGCGGCAAGGGGCGGAGAATTCGATCGGACGCGTCGGAACGGGTACATTTTTTTACTTGTCAATCAGCGAGATGTTGTTACAATCCGCGCTCGTTTGCGCTATGCAACAACTAACAATTCACTCTGTTTCGCTCCGACATCCCAGGCCCACATAAAAGCTGTAGAGCCCGAAAGCCGTGCACTAAGGAGCGGGGTTATCCATCATAAGTTCTGAGAGGAAAACTCATGGCTTGGTCTGTGGCTGATAGCCGGAGCCTGTACGGCATCCGGCATTGGGGGGCTGGTTATTTCGACGTCGGAGACAGCGGCAATATCGTCGTGCGTCCCAATGTCCGCCAGCAAAAGGAAATCGATCTGTACCGGCTGGTGCACGAGCTGGGCGCCAAGGGGCTGGATCTGCCGCTGCTGGTGCGTTTCCCCGACATTCTGCAAGACCGCGTCAGCCGGCTGTGCGGCGCGTTCGACAAGGCCATCGCCGAGCAAGGCTATGGCAACCGCTACACCGCCATCTATCCGATCAAGGTCAACCAGCAAGAAGCGGTGGTCAAGAGCATCATCGCCACGCAGGAAGTTTCCATTGGTTTGGAAGCCGGCTCCAAGCCTGAGCTGATGGCGGTGCTGGCGCTGGCGCCCAAGGGCTGCACCATCGTCTGCAACGGCTACAAGGACCGCGAATTCATCCGCCTCGCGCTGATCGGCGAGCGCCTGGGCCACCAGGTGTTCATCGTCATCGAGAAGGAATCCGAAGTCGAGCTGGTGATCGAGGAGTCGAAGAAGCTCGGCGTGCGCCCCAATCTGGGCCTGCGCGTGCGCCTGTCGTCGCTGGCCTCCAGCAAGTGGTCGGACACCGGCGGCGAGAAGGGCAAGTTCGGCCTGTCCGCCGGCCAGCTGATCTCCGCGGTGGACAAGCTGACCGCGGCCGGCATGGCCGACTGCGTGCGCCTGATGCACTTCCACATGGGTTCGCAGATCGCCAATATCGCCGACTACCGGCTGGGATTCCGCGAAGCCATCCGCTACTTCGCCGAACTGCGCGCGCTGGGCCTGCCGGTCGACCATGTCGACGTCGGCGGCGGCCTGGGCGTCGACTACGACGGCACCCACTCGCGCAACGACAGCTCGATCAACTACGACATGGACGAATACGCTCACGTGATCGTCTCCATGCTGTCGGAGTTCTGCGCCGAGAACGGCATTCCGCACCCGCGCATCCTGTCCGAATCCGGCCGCGCGATGACCGCGCACCACGCGGTGCTGCTGATGAATGTCACCGATGTCGAGCGCCTGCCTGACACCGTGTCCAAGATCGACAACGTGGAAGCGCTGTCGCTGCCGTTGCGCAAGCTGTTGGAGCTGGCCAGCCTCAACGATGAAGAGCTGGTCACTGAAATCTACTACCGCGCCAGCCATTGCGTGTCGGAAGTGAGCGACATGTACGCGGAAGGCCGGTTGTCGCTGAAGGAAAAGGCGCTGGCTGAGGAAGTCCACGCCACGCTGTGCCGCCGTCTGCACACCCAGCTGCAAGCCAGCCAGCGTTCGCAGCGCCAGGTGTACGACGAGCTGACCGACCGCCTGGCCGACAAGTACTTCTGCAACTTCTCGGTATTCCAGAGCCTGCCGGACACCTGGGCCATCGATCAGGTGCTGCCCATCATGCCGCTGCACCGGCTGGCCGAGCAGCCGACCCGCCGCGCGGTGCTGCAGGACCTGACCTGCGACTCCGACGGCAAGCTCAAGCACTACGTCGATCAGCAGAGCATCGAGAACAGCATGTCGGTGCATGAGGTGAAGCAGGGCGAAGAGTACCTGATCGCGGTGTTCCTGGTGGGCGCCTACCAGGAAATCCTGGGCGACATGCACAATCTGTTCGGCGATACCGATTCGGTCAACGTTTACGTGCGCCAAGGCGGCGAGCTGGAGTTCTCCGGCGTGGAAGAGCATGACACCATCGAGGACATGCTGCGCTACGTGCACCTGTCGCCGGAAGACCTGCTCAACCGCTACGAAGCCAAGACCCGCGAGTGCGATCTCAGCGCCGAGGAGCGCAGCCAGTTCTTCGCCGAGTTCTGCCGCGGCCTGAAGCAGTCGTCCTACCTGTCGGTCTGATCCTCGCCTCCGCAGCAGACAAAAAACCGGGCCTCGCGCCCGGTTTTTTCATGCCCGCGGTGTCGGCTCGGAGGCGCGCTCAGGCGGGTTTCTCGCCGCGGCCGGCGGGAACGTAGTAGAGGCTGGGGCCGTTGATGCCGGGCAGCGCCAGCGTGCGGTCGTATTGCAGGCCCAGCTTTTCCAGCACGCGGATGGAGCCCAGATTGCCCGGCGCGGTGATGCCCACCACGTAGTCTATGTTCAGCCGCTCGCGGCCGTGAGCCAGGCAGGCGGCGCCGGCCTCGCTGGCGTAGCCGCGGCCCCAGTGGCGCTGCAGAAAGGCGTAGCCGATGTCGGGGTGGGGCAGGCTGTCGCGCTTGACCAGGCCGCAGATGCCGACGGGAACGGCGCCGGCTTGCAGTTCGACCAGCAGCAGGCCATGGCCGTGCTGCTGGTAGCTGGCCTGCGGGCCTTTTTCTATGTAGTTGCGCGCGCCGGACAGGTCGCGCACGTCCTTGTCGCCGATATTGGCGAGGAAGGCGGGTTCGTTCAGCAATTCCAGGATGAAGGCGTCGTCCCGCTCCAGGAGCGGGCGCAGGCGCAGGCGGGGCGTTTCTATTTCAAGTGCGTGCACGGGAAGGGGCTCTGATGGCGTCTGATATCGGCACTAGTGTGCCAGATTGGGCGGCAAGCGTGCCAGCAAGAAAAAAGACGGCCGCGGATGCTCGCGGCCGTCTGTTGTCGTTTCACGGGAGCGGGCTCAGCACTCGACGATGTTGACCGGCACTTCGATCACGTTGATTGCCAAGCCGCCGCGCGCGGTTTCCTTGTACTTGGTGCTCATGTCCATGCCGGTGTCGCGCATGGTCTTGATCACGCGGTCCAGCGACACGAAATGCTGGCCGTCGCCGCGCAGCGCCATCCGCACCGCGTTGATCGCCTTCACCGAGGCCATCGCGTTGCGTTCGATGCAGGGTACCTGCACCAGGCCGCCCACCGGGTCGCAGGTCAGGCCCAGATTATGCTCCATGCCGATCTCGGCGGCGTTTTCCACTTGCTCCGGCGTGCCGCCCATCACTTCGCACAAGGCGCCGGCCGCCATCGAGCAGGCGGAGCCCACTTCGCCCTGGCAGCCGACTTCGGCGCCGGAGATGGACGCGTTCAGCTTGAACAGGATGCCGATGGCGCCGGCGGTCAGCAGGAAACGGACGATGCCGTCGTCGCTGGCGCCCGGCACGAAACGGGCGTAGTAGTGCATCACTGCCGGGATGATGCCGGCGGCGCCGTTGGTGGGGGCGGTCACCACCCGGCCGCCGGCGGCGTTTTCTTCATTCACCGCCAGCGCGTACAGGTTGACCCAGTCCATCACCGTCAGCGGGTCGCGCATCGCGGCCTCCGGCGAGGCCAGCAGCTTCTTGTGCATGTCGGCGGCGCGGCGCTTCACCTTCATGCCGCCCGGCAGAATGCCTTCGCGCTCGCAGCCGCGCTTCACGCAGGCCTGCATCACGTTCCAGATGTTGAGCAGGCCGGCGCGCACTTCTTCCTCGCTGCGCCAGGACAGTTCGTTTTCCAGCATGATCTGGCTGATGCTCTTGCCGTGGCGCTGGCACAGCGCCAGCAGTTCCGCCGCGCTCTTGAACGGGTGCTTCAGCTCGGTGACGCCCGGCGGGACGAAGCCGGCGTCGATGGCCGCCTCGTCCACCACGAAGCCGCCGCCCACCGAATAGTAGGCGCGCTTGGACAGGCTGTTGCCGGCGGCGTCGAAGGCTTCGAAGATCATGCCGTTGGGGTGATAGGGCAGGGTTTTCTTCTTGTGCAGCACCAGGTGCTCGGCTTCGATGAAGTCGATCTCATGCTTGCCCAGCAGCTTCAGCTTGCGCTGCTCGCGGATGGCGGCCAGCATGCCGTCCACGGCGTCGGTGTCGACCAGGTCAGGTTGTTCGCCCTGCAGGCCCAGCAGCACCGCCACATCGGTGCCGTGGCCCTTGCCGGTGGCGCCCAGCGAGCCGAACATCTCGGATTGGACGCGGGTGGCGGCGTCCAGCAGGCCATCCTTCTCCAGGCGGGCGATGAATTGGCGGGCGGCGCGCATCGGGCCCACGGTATGGGAGCTGGATGGGCCGATGCCGATTTTGAACAGGTCGAAAACGCTGATTGCCATGGTCGTGCTTCTCTAAGGGAAAGTCCCGGATCGGGTCCGGGTTGTTGTCGGGCGCCGCGAGGCGTCTCTTAGTTTGTATTGTAACGGTTGCCGGGCCAAGGTGCGTGGGCCGCGCCGCCGGCATGGCCGGGCGGCTTCGCCGGCAGATTACCGCAGAGCGCAATCCTGCACCACCCTGTCGAGAATGTGGTCTTGTTTGGAATATGTCGTTGTTTTTTCTGGGGATGCTTTCCGCTTGCGGCCTCGCTTCAAAGCCATTGGGTCAGGTCGCGCCAGAAATCGTCCGGAATCCACAGCAGGGCGGAGGTGGCCGCCAGGTAACGCAGGAATTTGCCGATCGCCATGTAGCAGACGCAGGGCCAGAACGGGATGCGCAGCCAGCCGGCCAGCGTGCAGAGCGGGTCGCCGATGCCCGGCAGCCAGGATAGCAGCAGGATGGGCGCGCCGCGGCGGCGCATCCAGCGGAAATAGCGCGGGTTCAGCGCGGGCTTGCGCGCGCGCGGCGGCCGTCCGTCCGGCTTGGCGTGGGAATGGCCATGCATGTGGTGGCTGCGGCGCTGGCGGTAGCGCAGCAATCCGACCTTGGCGCCGTAGCCCATCCACCAGTCGATCATGCCGCCCAGGGTGTTGCCCAGCGTGGCGACGGCCATCACCTGCCAGAACATGTCTGGCCTGAGCTTGATATAAGCGAACACCGCGGGCTCGGAGCCCAGCGGCAGCAGCGTGGCGGAGATCAGGCTGACTGCGAAAATGGCGGGCAAACCGACTTTCGGCAAAGCCAGCGCGGCGAGCAGGCCTGCAAGCATTCCTTCCATGATCCGTATCGGCTTTCAATCGTGTTGAAGAGGGGCGGCATCGCCTGGGCAGCCGGTTTGACCAGGGCCGCGCCACGGAATTCCGCGCCGGGCGCGTGCCGTTGATTCCCATTTGCTATGGTTAAACGGCACCCGACCCGGCATCCAGCGCGCATTCCGCATGCGCCGCCGCGGCGGCCTGGTTTTCAAAACCTGAAGGGGAGAAGCGATGAAATCGTATGGCGCGGAGTTTCTGGGCACTTTCTGGCTGGTGCTGGGCGGCTGCGGCAGCGCGGTGCTGGCGGCGGCGTTTCCCGGCCTGGGCATAGGCTTCGCCGGCGTGGCGCTGGCTTTCGGCCTGACAGTGGTGACGATGGCTTACGCGATCGGCCACATTTCAGGCTGCCATCTGAACCCGGCGGTATCCATCGGCCTGTGGGCCGGCGGGCGTTTTCCCGCCGGGCAACTGGCGCCGTACATCGCGGCGCAGGTGCTGGGCGGCATCGCCGCGGGCGCGGTGCTGTATGTGATCGCCAGCGGCGCGGCCGGCTTCGACGTGGCCAAGGGCTTCGCTTCCAACGGCTACGCCGAGCACTCGCCGGGCGGCTACTCGCTGGCGGCCGCGCTGGTGTGCGAGGTGGTGATGACCATGTTTTTCCTGCTGGTGATCATGGGCGCCACCGACAAGCGCGCGCCGGCGGGCTTCGCGCCGCTGGCGATAGGCCTGGCGCTGACCTTGATCCATCTGATCAGCATTCCGGTCACCAATACCTCGGTCAACCCGGCGCGCAGCACCGGCGTGGCCTTGTTCGTCGGCGGCTGGGCGGTGCAGCAGCTGTGGCTGTTCTGGCTGGCGCCGATTATCGGCGCGGTGCTGGGCGCGAGGGTGTACCGGCTGATTGCCGGAGAGTCCGATTAACGGCTGCCGGGCTTTCTGCCCGGATCGAACCGGAAAAGGCCGCGGCAGGGGCCGCGGCTTTTTTGTCGGCTCAGGCTTCGGGTTTCAATTCGCGGCGGCGGGCGCGGCCTGTGCGGTTTTCAGCTGCGGCAGGATGTCGGCGACGATCTCGCAGCAGCGCAGGCGGTCGGAGAAATCGTGGCAATCGACCGACAGCATGATTTCGTCGGCGCCGGTCTCGTCCAGCAGTTTTTGCAGCCCGGCCTTCACCGTCGCCGGTCCGCCGAACACCGCCGCGCCCAGCCATTCGTGGCGCACGGAGAATTCCTCGCGCGGATTCCACAGTCCGTCCATGCTGTCCACCGGCGCGGGCAGCGGCTGGCGGTCGCCGCGGATCAGGTTGAGGAATTTCTGGTACGGGGTGGTGGCGAGGCGGCGGGCTTTTTCGTCGCTGTCGGCCGCCAGCGCCGGGATGCATATCATCGCGTATGGCTTGGCCAGGGCGGCGGATGGCTGGAACAGGTGGCGATACAGTTGCAGCGCCTCGCCCAGCTGGGCCGGGGCGAAGTGGGCGGCGAAAGCGAAGGGCAGGCCCTGCTGCGCCGCCAGCTGCGCGCCGAACAGGCTGGAGCCCAGAATCCATATCGGCACCTCGGTGCCGATGCCGGGAATGGCGCGCACCTGCTGGCCAGCCTGCGCCGGCGCCAGATAGCTGCGCAGCTCCGCCACTTGCTGCGGGAAGTCTTCGCCGGCGAAGCGGTCCCGGCGCAGCGCGCGGGCGGTGAGGGGGTCAGTGCCGGGCGCGCGGCCCAGGCCCAGGTCGATGCGGCCGGGGAACAGCGTGGCCAGCGTGCCGAATTGCTCGGCCACCACCAAGGGCGCGTGGTTGGGCAGCATGATGCCGCCGGAGCCGACCCGCATGCTTTGGGTGTGGGCGGCGATCTGGCCCAGCAGCACCGCGGTGGCGGAGCTGGCTACGCCGGCCATATTGTGATGCTCGGCCACCCAGAAGCGGGTGTAGCCCAGTTGTTCGACGTGCTGCGCCAGCCGCACGCTGTTTTGCAGCGCCTGGGCGGCGTCGCCGCCGGCGACGATGGGGGCCAGCTCCAGCATGGAGAGGCGCGGGGCGGAAGAGATCATGTGCGAAGCCTATCAGAGAGCAGGCGCGCCGCGGCGCGCGCGATCCGCCTAGTATACGGCCGGCGCCGCGCGCCGGCTGCGGCGGCATGGAATATGAATATGCCGGTTTGGCCGCCGGCCAGGCTTGAATTGGCGCGGTCTTGGCTATATTTGAGAACCATTCTTGTTTTCCTGAAGGAAGCCCCATGACTCAACGCAGCAATCTCGACATCGTCCGCGCCACTTACGAAGGCAAGTCGGAGGACAACGGCCGCAACCTGCTGGCGGCGCTGGCGCCGGACGCGGCGTGGACCGAGGCGGCAGGCTTCCCGTACGCTGGCACCTATGTCGGCCCGCAGGCCATCGTCGAAAACGTGTTCCAGCGGCTGGGCAGCGAGTGGGACGGCTACCGCGCGGCGGTGGACCGCTATTTCGTCGACGGCGACAACGTGGTGGCGCAGGGCTTCTACCACGGCACTTATCGCGCTACCGGCAAAAGCTTCAGCGCGTCCTTCGCCCATGTCTACACGCTGAAGGGCGGCAAGATCGTCAAGTTCGAGCAGATCGTCGACAGCGCCAAGGTGTGGGAGGCGATGCGGGGCTGATCCTCGCCGCGCCATGCGCAACGGCCAGCTCCGCAGGGGGCTGGCCGTTTTGTTTTGCCGGGACGCTCAGGCCGGCTGCAGCTGTTCGCCGATGCCGGCGCGCAGCAGGCGCTTCACTATCATTTTCAGCACCACGCCGTACATGGGCAGGAAGAACAGCATGCAGATCAGCACCTTGAAGCTGTAGTCCACCAGGGCGATCTCCACCCAGTTGGCGGCCATGAACGGGTCGCTGCTCTTGTAGAAGGCGATGAAGAAGAAGGACAGCGTGTCGCTGATGTTGCCGAGGAACATCGCGGCGGCCGGCGCCACCCACCAGGCCTTGAGCTGGCGCAGGCGGTTGAACACCTGCACGTCCAGGATCTGGCCCAGCGCGTAGGCGGCGAAGCTGGCGGCGGCGATGCGGGCGACGAACAGGTTGAACTGCTCCAGCGCCGCCATGCCCTGCCATCCGCCCTGGTAGAACAGCGTGGACACCAGGTAGGAGATGAGCAGCGCCGGCACCATCGCCGCCAGGATGATGCGCCGGGCCAGCGGCGCGCCGAAAATGCGCACGGTCAGGTCGGTGGCCAGGAAGATGAACGGAAAGGTGAACGCGCCCCAGGTGGTGTGGAAGCCGAACACGGTGATAGGCAGCTGCACCAGGTAGTTGCTGGAAGCGATGATGGCGATATGGAACAGCGACAGCTGGACCAGCGCGGACAGGCGCTGCCGGTCGGTGAAGGCGAACATGGATGCATCCTTTTTGCTGAATGGGGTGAGGGAACCCAGTGAGTTTCGGTTGGCGCCGCCGCGGTTTTCCGCGCACCGATGCCGCAAGCAAGGGGCGAAATCATACCCTGTTTTATCTATACATGAAAATACTTTCGAATAATCAAGGCGCTGGCGGACTGCCATGCGCGATTTTCGGCGCATTGATTTATTGTTTGTTGGATAAACAAAGCTATAAATATCCTAAGTAAATTCTCGTAAACCGAGTCTGAAGCGCTTGGCCTGCAAGGAGTTGGACATGACGATTACCAAGAGACTGCTGTTGACCACCGTGCTGGCCCTGCTGGCGATGCTGGCCCTGGGCGTGCAGGGCTTGTGGAAACAGCAGCAGGCGAACGACCGCTTCGATTACATGAAGATCAACACTTTTCCCAGCATCCACACCCTGGACGACGCCAAGGAGGCGCTGGCGGACGTGAGGCTGACCTTGGCGCGCAGCGTCGCGCTGTCCGATCCGGCGGCCAAGAAGGCGGAGTTCGCCGCGCTGGCCGATCTGGACAAGCGTTTTGACGCGGCGCTGGACAAGTACGAGAAGGACCTGATCTCAAACGACGACGACCGCAAGCTGCTGCAGGTGGACCGCGACGACATGAAGCTTTACCGCCAGCAGCGCGACAAGTACCTGCAGCTGCTGCAGGGCAGTAATGTGGCGGAGGCGGACAAGCTGATGACCGGCGACATGTCCAACGAGGCCAAGGCGCTGAACCAGGCGCTGATCGACCACATCGAGTTCAACTACAAGCTCGCCGACCAACTGAGCAAGGACAACGACGCGGCCTATGCCGCCGCGTGGTGGCAATCGGCGATATTGATCGGCCTGGCCGTCGTGATATGCGGCTGGCTCAGCGGCCATCTGTTCCTCAACATCCGCAGCAGCCTGGAGCAGACGCTGAGCACCATGCAGTCGGTGCGGACTTCGCTGGACTTCCGCCTGCGCGCGCCGGTGGCGAGGATGGACGAGATCGGCAAGACCGCCACCGCCTTCAATGAGCTGATGGCCAGGCTGCAGCAGAGCTTCCAGGAGATCCGCGGCAGCGTGACCGCGATGGAGGATGCCATCGTCCATATGGCCGACTCCTCCGGCCACATCGCCCATAGTTCGGTGCAGCAGAGCGAATCGGCGTCGGCGATGGCGGCGGCGGTGGAGCAGGTGACGGTCAGCATCAACCACGTCGCCGACCGTGCCCGCGAGGCCAACCACCAGGCGCGCGAGGCTGGCGAGATCGCCGACCGCGGCAGCCGGGTGGTGCTGGGCACGGTGGACGGCATCAGCGCGGTGGCCGAATCGGTGGGCGAGGCGTCCGACCGGATAGGCAAGCTGCGGGAAGACAGCGTCACCATCGCCACGGTGCTGGGCGTGATCAAGGACATAGCCGACCAGACCAATCTTCTGGCGCTGAACGCGGCGATCGAAGCGGCCCGCGCCGGCGAGATGGGGCGCGGCTTCGCGGTGGTGGCGGACGAGGTGAGAAAGCTGGCCGAGCGCACCGCCAGTTCCACCACCGAGATTTCCGCGGTGATAGACAAGATGCAGCAAGGCACCCAGGCGGCGGTGACCGGCATGCAGCAGGTGGTGGACCGGGTCAACCAGGAGGCGGAGAAGGCGCGCGGGGCCAGCGACGCCATCCAGCAGATCAAGACCAATTCCGAGCACAGCACGCTGTTGATCGGCGAGATTTCCGACAGCATCGTCGAGCAGGGCAGCGCCAGCAACACCATCGCGCAGAAGGTGGAGCAGATCGCCCAGATGGCGGAAGCCAATTCCAAAGCCTCGTCCGATTCGGCCAGTTCGGCGCAGCAGCTGAAAGAGCAGGCCGGCCATATCCAGAAGACGGTGGCGCAGTACCAAGTGTAAACACGGACAACGAGAGGGTCGGGGAAGACCGGACAGGGCCGAAAGGCCCTGTTTTTTTGGATCGGACGTTTTGCAGGAAAAGCGATAAGCAAGCCGGGATTAATTACTTAGCCGGGCGCGGCGCGCTTGAAGGCATCGCGGATCAAGGCTATATCCGCGTGGCTAACCTTGTAGCACTCAATCTCTGCGTTGCTGATCTCTGTTGGGCTGAAATAGCCCGCAAGCAGCACGATGGCGTCATGGCAGTCGTCTTTGTTTTCCAGTCTAAGACTTCTCGCCCGCTGAAAATCAATCACCATATTAGTTCAGCTCCCAGCCTGGCGGCAGCTCTGGGTGGGTAAGCCAGTAGCTGAGGCATTGCTTATCCAGCGTATCGCTCCATTGGTAGATACCCGCTCCGTTGTAGTAGAGCACCGGTTTGAGGTCGATGTAAGCGATGACAGATGCTCTTGGTTGATAAAACGGAGATGCCAACATGTCGCTAACCGATACCTCGTCTATGCAGACCATGTCGGCTATCTTGCCATGTGGCCATGAACAGGCCTCAAGCTGGAGCAGTTCGTCATCGGGTAAAGAGCAAACATGTTGAGCGATCACTTGGGCGAACACATTTTTGAAAGACAGCAAACCTATACAGGAAGGGTGTTTGTATGCATATTCTTCGGGATTCATGGTGGTAAATTCCAACAGACGGAGGTGGTGGAATTTTATATGTGCTAAGTATTTTTTATGGCGCAATAACAACTGTTCCACATGTCTTTGGCATGTGTTACTATAAAGGCATTTTGCAAATAGTTCCACAAGGAACAATCAACGTGCAGACAATAAAGTCCAAACTTATTAGCAATGACTATATCGAAACTGTTATTGAAGAAAGCAAAGGGGTACCTAGGAAGCGTATCCCGATACTTGTTCACGATAGTTATGATGAAATTCCACAGCGCTTTGTAAATTGCATGGCATCGGACTCTTATATTAAGCCGCATAAGCATGAAAGCGATAATCAATGGGAGCTAGTAACTTGGATGTCAGGGGAGATGCTTATTGTCATCTTTGATGATTTAGGCGGAATTCTGAATAAAGTTAAAATAGGGCAGCGAAGTAATCGCATAATGGAGATACAGCGTAATCAGTATCACAGTTATGTGCCCTTGTCTGATTGTGCATATCTTGAGATAAGGAATTGCAGGTTTGTTTATGGCCAGCCGGAGGTCGATAGGACATTTGCTAGTTGGGCTCCGGATGAGGGAAGCATCGAAGTGAATGATTTTGTCGCCTGGCTTAAGAGGGCAGATATTGGAAAACGGTATGGACAAGACGGATAAGTACTTTCAGATTATAAATTGTAGCCCTGTTCCTACATTTTGGAAGAACGCTGAACGATATTTCATGGGTTGCAACCAAAAGTTCTTGGATATGGTTGATGTTGAAAATATTGATAGCCTTCTTGAGAAGCGAGATATTGACTTGCCTTGGGCTCGTAACTGGGAGCAATTCGAGAGGGACGATCGACAAGTATTGGAGGCCGGGCAGATAGTATCGAGGTTGGAACAGATTCCATCTGGCGATGGTGAGGTGGTTTGGTCTGAAACCATCAAACATCCGATTGTGCAAGACGGAGAAATTGCAGGGCTTGTTGGTTTTTGTAAGGATGTAACAATTGAAAGGAGATTGCAGGAGATAGAGCGGGAGAGAAGTATTGATAAGCTGCACTTGCAACTGGCTGACTTGGTTGGCAAGTTTATGAATGAAGTTCAGCACACCAAGCTATCAATCGTTGAGCAGCGTGTCGGGTTAAGCCAGAGGAGTGAGGGGATAGGTAGGCGGCAAATCAGTTTGAGTAGTCGAGAGAGTGAAATTATTTACTATCTATCTATTTATAAATCCCCTAAAGAGATAGCAAGGATACTGTCGGTTCTTCATGGGAAAGATATTTCAGTTCGGGCGGTACAGACAGCGATCAGCGATAGATTGTATGTCAAATTCGATGTCAACACCACAAGTCAATTGTTGGAGCGGGCTGCAGTTCATAATTTGATACCGTTGCGTATGCCCAGTTAGTTGTTTTTTAAAATAGTTTGAGTGCGGCACCTTCTTTCTATGGCTTGTTTTGTCAAGGCCTTGGCGGTGGTAATTTTAAAGGCTTTGTGCTTTGCATGATTTTCGTAATGGATGGCAGCAAGCAGGAAACAGGTGATGTGATGTAGGGTGTATTTCGTTTTCCATCTGAAGTGACAAGTTGGCATTGGCGCTAGTAAGAGTAGCCTACGGATTGACATGGGTGGTTAAGTCGAATTTTTTGCTGCTCTGGGCGTGAAGCATTGGGTTGGTCATCGAGTATATTCAATAAAGTGTAAAGCTTTTTATAAATCAGCATTTAGCCTATGGAGGTAGGCTTGTTAGATTGGTACGATATTTCCAACTCGTACCAAATGGACAAGCCATGGCGAAACCGCGCGCATTTCTCAAACTGATCCTTTCCGCCGCATTGGCCGTTTCGGGCGTCGCTGCGGCGGCGGATGCCATCACCGTCGGCTACCAGACCGGCATCGACCCCACCAAGGTGCCGCAGGCCGACGGCGCCTATGAGAAAGCCACCGGCAGCCGCATCAACTGGCGCAAGTTCGACAGCGGCGCCGACCTGATCGCCGCGGTGGCTTCAGGCGATGTGGCCATCGGCAATATCGGCTCCAGCCCGCTGGCGGCCGCCGCCAGCCGCGGCCTGCCGATCGAAACCTTCCTGGTGGCCGACGAAATCGGCTCCGCCGAGGCGCTGGTGGCGCGCAAGGGCAGCGGCATCGCCAAGCCGCAGGATCTGATCGGCAAGAAGGTGGCGGTGCCTTTCGTCTCCACCACCCATTACAGCTTGCTGGCCGCGCTGCACCACTGGGGCGTGGACCCGGCCAAGGTGAATATCCTCAATCTGCGCCCCGGCGAGATTGCCGCCGCCTGGCAGCGCGGCGACATCGACGCCGCCTACGTTTGGGACCCGGCGCTGGGCAAGATCAAGCCCGGCGGCGCGGTGCTGACCAGCTCGGCCGAGGTGGCCAAGTGGGGGGCGCCCACCTACGACATCTGGGTGGTGCGCAAGGACTTCGCCGCCGCCCATCCCGAGTTCGTCTCCCGCTTCGCCAAGGTGTCGCTGGACGCCATCGCCGGCTACCAGGCGAATCCGCAGGCCTTCATCGCCAACGCCGCCAATATCGCCAAGATCAGCCGGCTGACCGGCGCCGCCGCGCCGGACGTGGTGGTGGGGCTGAAGGGCAACCGCTTCCTCGGCCGCGACGAACAGGCCGCGCTGCTGCAATCGCCGTTCGTGGCGGCGGTGGGCAAGACCGCGGCCTTTCTGAAGGCGCAGGGCAAGGTGGAATCGCTGCAGCCGGATTACGGCCCCTACGTGACCAACCGCTTCGTCAAGACGGCGCGCTAAACATGGCCGCCCTGATCGCCGACCGGGTGTCGGTCCGTTATCCCGGCCAGGCGCAACCGGCGCTGGACGGGGTGTCGCTGAACGTGGGGCCGGGCGAGCTGGCAGTGGCGCTGGGGCCGTCGGGCTGCGGCAAGACCACCTTGCTCAATCTGTTCGCCGGCTTCCAGTTTCCCGATTCCGGCAGCGTGCGCTTCGGCGGCGCGCCGGTAACCGGGCCGGGCGCGGAGCGCGCGGTGGTGTTCCAGCAGCACGCCTTGCTGCCGTGGCTGAACGCGCTGGACAACGTCGCCTTCGGCTTGCGTCTGCGCGGCGTGCCGCGCGCCGAGCGTCGGGAGCTGGCGCAGAAGGCGCTGGAACAGGTGGACCTGGCCGAGGCCGGCGCCCGCTACCCCTGGCAGCTGTCCGGCGGGCAGAAGCAGCGCGTCGGCATCGCCCGCGCCTTGGCCGGCCGCGCCGGCACGCTGCTGATGGACGAGCCTTTCGGCGCGCTGGACGCCTTCACCCGCGAGCAGATGCAGGAGCTGCTGCTCAAGGTATGGGCGGAGTCCGGCGGCAGCGTGTTTCTGATCACCCACGACATCGAAGAGGCGCTGTTCCTCGCCACCGAGCTGGTGTTGATGTCGCCGGGGCCGGGCCGCATCGTCAAGACGCTGCGCCCGCCGTTCAGCCGCCGCTGGCGCGCCGGCGACAGCGCGCGGGCGATCAAGTCCGATCCGGAATTCATCGCGCTGAGAGAACAACTGCTGGCCGACGTGTTCGCCCAGCGCAGACAAGAGGCATGGGCATGAGCGGCATTGAAACCACGGCGGAGGCGGAGTTGTTGTCCGTTTCCTCTCGGATCGAGGGCAGCCCGAGGCGGGAACGCGAGCCCTCCCGGCTATGGCTGGGCGTTGCCAGCCTGGCATTGCTGCTGGGCGGCTGGTGGCTGCTGGCGCACAGCGGCTGGGTGCCGGCGTTGTTTCTGCCCGCGCCGGAGGCGGTATTGAACAAGCTGTTTGTCGTCGCCGGCCAGGGCTTCATGGACGCCACGCTGTGGCAGCACCTGGAGGCCAGCCTGCAACGCATCGCGCTGGCGCTGATGGCGGCGGCGGCGGTCGGCGTGCCGCTGGGCGCGCTGATGGGGCGCAGCCGGCTGGCACAGGGCTTGCTTGATCCCATGCTGGAGGCATATCGTCCGGTGCCGCCGCTCGCCTACCTGCCATTGATCGTGATCTGGTTCGGCATAGGCGAGCTGTCCAAGGTGCTGCTGATTTTCCTGGCCATCCTGGCGCCGGTGGTCATCGCCACCCGCCATGGCGTGGCCCAAGTCAGCCGCAACCGGCTGCGCGCCGCGCAAAGCCTGGGCGCCAGCCGCGCGCAGTTGCTGTGGCTGGTGGTGCTGCCCGAGGCGCTGCCGCAGATCCTGACCGGCATCCGCATCGGCTTGGGCGCGGGCTGGTCCACGCTGGTGGCGGCGGAACTGGTGGCGGCCACGCGCGGGCTGGGTTTCATGGTGCAGTCGGCGGCGCAGTTTCTGGTCACCGATGTGGTGGTGCTGGGCATCCTGGTGATCGCCGCGGTGGCCTTCGCGCTGGAGCTGGGTCTGCGGGCCTTGCAGCGCCGGCTGGCGCCTTGGCATGGACAACAAGACTAAATACAAGAGGGGATACGCATGAGTTTGCAATTGACCCGCCTGAGCCCGGCGCTGGGCGCGGTGGTGGAGGGGATAGACCTGGCGCGGCCGTTGGACGACGAGCAGCGTCGGGCAGTGAACGAGGCGCTGCTGCGCTACCAGGTGCTGTTTTTCCGCGGCCAGGACATCACCCCGCTGCAGCAGCGCAATTTCGCGGTGCGCTTCGGCGACCTGCACACCCACCCGATCTATCCGCAGCACCCGGAGGCGCGCGAGATCATGGTGTTGGACACCGATGTGGTGGATTTGCAGGACAACGCGATCTGGCACACCGACGTCACCTTCATCGAAACCCCGCCGCTGGGCGGAGTGCTGGCGGCGCGCGAGCTGCCGGAGCTGGGCGGCGACACGCTGTGGGCCAGCGGCATCGCCGCCTACGAAGCGTTGTCGGCCAGCCTGAAGGCCAGGCTGGAAGGCCTGAGCGCGGTGCATGATTTCGCCAAATCCTTCCCGCTGGCGCGCTACGGCGTCACCGACGAAGACCGCCGCCGCTGGGACGAGACGCGGCGCAAGCATCCGCCGATCAGCCACCCGCTGGTGCGCATCCACCCGGAAAGCGGCCGCCGGGCGCTGTTCGTCAGCGAGGGCTTCACCGTCGCGGTCAACGATCTGCCGGAAGCCGAGGGCCAGGCCTTGCTGCAGTTCCTGTTCGCCCACCAGTCCAAGCCGGAGTTTTCGATACGCTGGCGCTGGCAGCCGGGCGACGTGGCGTTCTGGGACAACCGCTGCACCATCCACTACGCGGTGGACGACTACCGGCCGGCGCGGCGGGTGATGCACCGGGCGACGATACTGGGCGACCGGCCGTACTAAGTGCCGATTTTGCGTTGCGCCAGCCAGCAAAAAAGGCCATCCCGCGGGATGGCCTTTTTCTTGATGGCGGAATGGATCAGCCGACCAGCCGCATCTTGAATTGCTTGCCCTTGATCTTGCATTGCGACAGCTTGGCCAGCGCTTGTTCGGCGATGGCGCGGTCCAGCGCGACGAAGCTCGCGAATTCGAAGATATTGATCTTGCCGATCTGGCTGCCGGCGAAGCCGGCGTCGCCGGTCAGCGCGCCCAGCAGGTCGCCCGGGCGCAGCTTTTCGCGTTTGCCGCCGGCGATCTCCAGCGTCACCATCGGCGGCAGCAGCGGGCCGCCGGGCGCAGGTGTCAGCTCTTCCACGTCGGCCCAGGTCAGGTCGGCCTGCTGGTAGTTTTCGATCTGCACCAGGCGCTTGGCCTCGCTGTCGGTGGCCAGGGTCAGCGCCAGGCCGTGCTGCTCGCCGCGGCCGGTGCGGCCGATGCGGTGGATGTGCACTTCCGGATCATGGGTGACGTCGACGTTGATCACGACGTCCAGTTCCTTGATGTCCAGGCCGCGTGCCGCCACGTCGGTCGCCACCAGCACGGTGGCGCTCTTGTTGGCGAAGCGCAGCAGGATCTGGTCGCGCTCGCGCTGTTCCAGGTCTCCGTGCAGCGTCAGCGCGTTGAAGCCCTGTTCCTGCAGCTCACGCACCAATTCCTTGCAGCGCTCGCGGGTGTTGCAGAAGGCCAGCGCCGAAGTGGGGCGCAGATGGCGCAGGATGCGGCTGACCGTCTCCAGCCGGGTTTCCGGCTTCACCTTGTAGAACCATTGTTCGATGTGGTCGGCGTTGTGCAGCGACTCCACCTTCACTTCCACCGGGTTTCTCAGGAACTGCGAGCTGGCCTTGCGGATGTCTTCCGGGTAGGTGGCGGAGAACAGCAGGGTCTGGCGGGTTTTCGGGCAGGCGCGGACGATGCCGACGATCTCCTCGATGAAGCCCATGTCTATCATGCGGTCCGCCTCGTCCAGCACCAGCGTCTTCACGCCGCTCAGGTTCAGCGTTTCGCGGAACAGGTGGTCCTGCAGCCGGCCCGGCGTGCCCACCACGATATGGGCGCCGTGCTCCAGCGAGCCGATCTGCGGGCCCATCGGCGAGCCGCCGGTCAGCGTCACCACCTTGATGTTGTCGATGGCGCGCGCCAGGCGGCGGATTTCCTGCGCCACCTGGTCGGCCAGCTCGCGCGTCGGGCACATCACCAGCGCCTGCACGCCGAACCAGCGCGGATTGAGGCTGGCCAGCAGGCCCAGCCCGAACGCAGCCGTCTTGCCGCTGCCGGTCTTGGCCTGGGCGATCAGGTCGCGGCCTTCCAGAATGGCGGGCAGGCTGGCGGCCTGGATGGCGGTCATCTGGTGGTAGCCCAGGCTGTCCAGGTTGGACAGCAAGGGGGCGGGCAGGGGCAGGGTGGAAAAAGCGGCTGGTTTCACAATGACTTGGCGCGGTTGGCTAAAGGCTGGGCAGTGTAACAGCAGTGAGGCTCGCGGCCAAATGCCCGGCGCATTTCGCGTGAAAAAAAGCCCGGCGAAGCCGGGCGCTGGGGTCTTCCTATCTAGTTGTATCAGATGCGCTCGTTTCTGCCGGGATAGGCTCACACTTTGAAGCGCGACACCGAATCGGTCAGCCGCTGCGCCAGCGCTTCCAGCTCTTCGGCCGCGCCCACCGTCTGCTGGATGTCGGCGTCGTTGGTGCGCGCCATGTCGGCGATGGCGTCTATGCTCTCATTGACCATCTGGCTGGTGCGGCGCTGCTGCTCGGTGACTTCCACGATCTGCCTGAGGCCGCCGCGCACTTCCGCCACCGACTGGTTGCCGGCGGCCAGCACGCTGGCCACGCTGTCGGCCGACTGGCGGCTGGCGTCCAGCGACGCCAGGCTGGCGGCCACCGCCTGGCGCACCGCGTCGGTCTTGCTGTTGAGCGAGCCGGTGACGGTATCGATCTCGCTGGCGGATTTGGCCGACTTCTCCGCCAGCTTCCTCACCTCGTCGGCCACCACCGCGAAGCCGCGGCCCTGCTCGCCGGCGCGGGCGGCTTCTATCGCCGCGTTCAGCGCCAGCAGATTGGTTTGTTCGGCGATTTCGCGCACCTCGCGGGTCATGGTGGTGATGATGGCGGTGGAGTTGGCCAGGTCGCTTTCAGCCTGGGCCATCAACTGCACCGCTTCTTGCACCTGGCCCACTTCCTGCTGCAATTGGCGCAGGCTTTGCCGGCCCTGTTCCGAGCGCTGCAGGCTTTCTTCGGCGCCGTTGCTGACCTGCTCCGCCTGGCCGGCGATTTCGCCGATGTGCGAGGCCAGCTGTTCCACCGCTTCGGCGGCGGCCAGCGACTGGCTGTTCTGGCGGTGGGAGCTGGCGGCCAGCTGATTGGCGCCGCCGGAGAGGCGGCGCGACGATTGCGCCACCGCGTTGGCCGAATCGCTGACCTGGCGCACCAGGTCGGCCACCGTGGCCAGCATGCGGTTGAAGTGGCTGGCGGTGGTGCCGATTTCGTCCCTGTGCGCGGCCGGCAGGCGACGGGTGAGGTCGCCTTCGCCCTGGGCCAGCTCTGCCAAGCCGGCCGACATCTCCTGCAGCGGCCGGGTGACGAAGCGGCGGATGAACAGGTAGACCACCGCCAGCAGCGGTAGCGAGGCCAGCAGCGCGAACAGGATGCTCTGGGTGCGGAAGCTGTCCACCGCGGCATACGGCTTTTCCAGCGAGATGCGCATGCTGACCGCGCCCAGCGGGGTCTTGTCCGCCACCTGGTGGCAGGTCATGCAGTTCTTGCCCAGATAATTGGGCGAGGCCAGCGCCGGATACACCACGCGCAATTGTTCGCCTTGTTCCGGCGTGGATTCGATCTCGATGCGCGGTTTGCCGTCTTGCAGGGCAGCGCGCTCCAGGGCATCGCCAGCGCGCGCCTTGTCGCCGGCATTGCCGGGGCCGAACTGCTGGTTGACCGGATCGCCGCGTATCACCCGCAGGTCGCGCACTGCCGACAGCTCGCGGATCTGATCGAGGAACACGTCGCGTTGGCCGACGGTGCCGGTGATCATCATGCCGGTGAGGCCGGCCAGCGTCATTTCATTCATGCTGTGCGCCAGGTCTTTGGCCTGTTCTACCGCGATCTGGCGGCTGGCCTGGGTTTCCCAGGCGATCAAGCCGCTCCAGGCCAATACCAGGCAGGTCCAGATCGCGCCGGTCAGACGCAGCCAGATCGGCCAATCGGAAAATTTTCTCATCGCTTCCCGGGGTGGTGGGCCCCGTCTCCTTGGTTTGTCGCCGCCGCCATGCGGGCGGAGCTATGCCGTGGGAATTCTAGTCGGCGGCGGTTGCCAGGCGTCTGGCCTGGATCAAACAATGCGCGGATAAGGCTTGCCAAGCGGCTCTGGCGCGTGAAAGGCGGGCCGGCGCTTGGGTTTATCGGCGATTTCTGCAACAATCGCGCCCTCGCCGCCGGGCTGCGGCGGCGAGGGCTATTGTGAAAACGGAACGAATTCAGCGGTTTGGGGAGCGGATATGAGTGAAAAGGCAGGGCGCGGCGTCGCCATCATCGGCGGCGGCCCGGCGGGCCTGATGGCGGCGGAGGTGCTGGCCGCGCGCGGCTGCGCGGTGGATGTGTACGACGCGATGCCATCCGTCGGCCGCAAATTCCTGCTGGCCGGGATCGGCGGCCTCAATATCACCCATTCCGAAGCTTACCCGGCCTTCGTCGGCCGCTACGGCGACCGCGCTCAGCAGATCGAGCCGCTGCTGAAGGATTTCGACGCCGACGCGCTGCGCGCCTGGGTGCATGGCCTGGGGGTGGAAACCTTCGTCGGCAGCTCCGGCCGGGTGTTCCCGCGCGAGATGAAGGCCGCGCCGTTGCTGCGCGCCTGGCTCAGCCGGCTGCGCGAAGCCGGCGTGCGCATTCATGTGCGCCACCGCTGGCAGGGCTGGAACGCCGACGGCAGCCTGAAGTTCGACACGCCGGGCGGCGAGCTGGCGGCGCGCGCCGACGCGACGCTGCTGGCGCTGGGTGGCGGCAGTTGGAAGAAGCTGGGTTCGGACGGCCGTTGGCTGCCGTGGCTGGCGGAAAAGGGCGTGGCCACCGCGCCGCTGGCACCGTCCAATTGCGGTTTCGACGCCGCCTGGAGCGAATTTTTCGCCGACAAGTTCGCCGGAGAGCCGCTGAAGTCGGTCGGCCTGGCTTTTCAGGGCGGCGACGGCCGCGCATTCCAGCGCGTCGGCGAGTGCGTGATCACCAAGAGCGGCATCGAAGGCAGCCTGATCTACGCCTGCTCGGCGCTGCTGCGCGACGAGATCGCCCGCGCCGGCTCCGCCACCTGCCACCTGGACCTGATCCCGGCCTGGGACGAGGCCAGGGTGCTAGCCGAAGTGTCGCATCCGCGCGGCTCGCGCTCCTTGTCCAGCCATCTGCAAAGCCGGCTGAACCTGAAGGGCGCGCGCGCCGGCATATTGCGCGAATGCCTGGACAAGAACAGCTTCCAGAATCCGGCGGCGCTGGCGGCGGCGATCAAGCGTTTGCCTGTTACGCTGAAAGCGGCGCGGCCCATCGACGAGGCGATCAGCACCGCCGGCGGCGTCAGCTTTGCCGCGCTGGATGAGAGGCAGATGCTGGCCGCGCTGCCCGGCGTGTTCTGCGCCGGCGAGATGCTGGATTGGGAAGCGCCCACCGGCGGCTATCTGCTGACTGCCTGCTTCGCCAGCGGCCGCGCGGCTGGGCAGGGCATCGCCGACTGGCTGGAGCGGCATGCATCAAAATAGTTTTACTTGAGGACGGCAAGCAGGCCTGACAGAATACTCGGATAGCATTTCATTCGCCCATCCCGGGCGCGATCCGCAACCTGTTTTTCTTGCTTGCCATGAGTGAAAAAAGCAATCCCTGCCAATCCTGCGGCGCGTGCTGCGCCAGCTTCCGCGTATCTTTCTATTGGGCCGAAGCCGATGACGGCGGCGGCTTGGTGCCCAGCCATCTCACCGAAAAGCTCAACGACTGGACCCGCTGCATGCGCGGCACCTGGTCCGCCAGCCCGCGCTGCGCCGCCTTGCAGGGCGAGGTGGGCGACAGCGTCGGCTGTGGGGTGTATCCGCTACGGCCCAGTCCCTGCCGCGAAGTGGAGGCCGGTTCGGCGCAATGCCTGAAGGCGCGCGCCAGCCACGGCTTGCCGGCGCTGCGGGGAGCGCCGGCGGCGGCCAATGAGGCGGCGCCGCTGCTGGCCGGCTAGGCCAGGCTCAGGTCAAAAAAGGCTTGAAGCTTGGCTGCGGCGGCCGCCACGCACGGCTCGCGGTCGTACAGGTCGAAGTGCGAGGCCCAGGCGATCAGGCACAGCTCCTTCGGCTCGGCGGCGGCGGCGATGGCCCGTTCGCTGAAGTAGCGGGTGTCGGCGTCGGCGCCGGCTATCATCAGCAGCGGCCGCTGGGCGAGCATGTCGATGCGGGCGAAGGCGTCGAAGCCGGCCAGCGCGTCCAGCCCGGACAGCACGAAGCGGTTTTCCGCGTTGGGATGATGGCCGCGCGGCGTGCGGTAGTAGTCGTAGGCCTCGCGCAGCAGGCGCTGCGGTTGTTCGGCCGCCGCTTGCGCCGTTTCCGCCAGAGCGCTGCGGGTGGCGGCGGCTTCGCCGCGGTCCTGGGCGGTGCGGTCTTCCGCCGCCGCGGCTAGCAGGCCCTGCAGCTGTTCGGACGAGCGGCTGCCGTTCAGCCCGTCGCGCAGCAGGCTGCCTTGGCAAACCGCGTTGACGGTGGCCACGGCCTGGATGCGCGGGTCGGTGCGGGCGGTGAACACCGCGTAGCCGCCGCCGGCGGCGATGCCCAGCGCGCCGATGCGTCCGGGGTCGACATCAGGCAGGTTGGACAGATAGCTGACCGCCGACTTGATCCCTTCCGCGCGCGAATGGGGCGTTTTCAGATGACGCGGCAGGCCCTCGCTCTCGCCCTGGTAGGCGGTGTCGAACGCCAGCGCGAGATAGCCGTCCTGCGCCAGCCGCTCGGCATAGCGCCCCGCCACCTGCTCCTTGACGCCGGTGAACGGATGGCTGACCACGATGGCCGGGTAGCGCTTCTCCGGTTGATAGTCGGCGGGACGGTACAGATGGCCGACCAGCTCCAGGCCTTCGCTGAGAAAAATCACTTCCTGTTTCATCTTGTTGTCGTTCTGTTCGATTGCTAGGTTCAGCGCGGCGCCTGCTCCCAGCCGCCGCCCAGCGCCAGGAACAGGCTGACCTGATCCAGCGCCACTTGCGCGTCCGACGCCGCCAGCGCCGATTCATTGCCGGCCAGCGCGCGGTCGGCGTCCAGGCTGGCCAGGTAGGGCGCGCGTCCGGCCGCGTACAGCCGGCGGTTGTCCTGCGCGGCGGCATGGGCGTTGTCGCGCGCCGAGCGCAGGTCGGCGTTGCGCTCCAGATCCTTGGCGTAGAAGGTCAGCGCGGTTTCCGTCTCGCGCAGCGCGTTCAGCACCACGCCGTCGAAATGGGCGAGCGCCGCGTCGGCGTCGGCTTCGGCCGCCTTCACCCGGGCGCGGGCCCCGCTGTCGGGGATGGTCCAGCTGATCAGCGGCCCCAGGCTCCAGCGCTGGGTGCGGTCTTCCCCCACGTGTTCCAGCAGGCCGGTGAAGCCGGCCGACGCGCCCAGGCTGACGCTGGGGTAGAGCTGGGCGGTGGCCACGCCGATGCGGGCGGTGGCGGCGGCGAGCTTGCGCTCCGCCTCGCGCACGTCCGGCCGGCGTTTCAACAGCGCCGCGCCGTCGCCGACCGGCAGCGGCTGCTTCAACTGGGGCAGGGCCGAGCAGACGGCGGCGGGCAGCTCGGCCGGGGCCTTGCCCAGCAGCGCGGCCAGGCGGAAGCGGGCGGCGTCCTGCTCCGCCTGCAGGCGCGGCAGCGCGGCGCGCTGGATGTCGGCCTGGGCCTGGGCGCGCTCCACATCGGTGGCGCGGCCGCGTCCGGCGGACTGCATCCGCTTGGCCATCGCCACGCCGCGGTTCTGTAGATCCAGCTCGTGCCTGGCCACCGCCAGCTGGTGTCCGGCGGCGCAGCCCTGGACATAGGCGCGCACGGTTTCCGCCGCCACCGTGGTCCGCGCCAGATCCATCGCCGCCTCGGTGGCCTGGGTGCCGGCGCGGGCGGCTTCCTCGGCGCGGGCCAGCTTGCCGAACAGGTCGATCTCGTAGCCGATTTGCAGGCCGCCGTCGCCGACATTGGCCACCGGCAGCTTTTTCTCCAGCAGGTAGGCCTCGCCGGAATCCTGGCTGCGCTGGACGGTGGCGGACACGCTGGCGTGGGGATCGCGCTCGGCGTTGACCGAGGCTTCCACCGCCATCGCCTTGCGCAGATTGGCCGCGGCGGCGCGGATGTCGGCGTTGGCTGTCAGCGCTTCCTCCACCAAGCTGTCCAGCCTGGCGTCGTCATACAGCCGCCACCAGCCGGCGGGGACCGGCTGCTGGGCGAAGGCCGCATGGTTGGCCGACTGGAAGGCGGCGTTGGCGGCGGGCTTGCCCAGCGCGGCTTGCGAAGGCAGATGGTAATCCGGGCCGACGGCGACGCAGCCGGCCAGCGCGCCGGCCAGGCTCAGCGCGCTCAGCTTCAGCGCGGCTTTCATGAGCGGCCTCCCTGCCGCACCGACACGGTGGCGGTGCGGCCGGCGATCAGCCGGAAATTGGCCGGCACTTCGTCCAGCGCGATGCGCACCGGGATGCGCTGCGCCAGCCGCACCCAGTTGAAGGTGGGGTTGACGTTGGGCAGCAGCGAGGCGCCGTTGCTGCGGTCGCGGTTTTCGATGCCGGCGGCGATGCTCTGCACGTGGCCGCGCAGCTTGCGCGATTCGCCCATGATCTGGATGTCCACCGGCTGGTTCGGCGCCACGCCGCCCAGCTTGGTTTCCTCGAAATAGCCGTCGACATGGAAGGAGCGGGCGTCGACGATGGACAGCGCCGCGCGGCCGCCGGCGGCGTAATCGCCGGCGCGCGGCGTGCGGTCGTTCAGGTAGCCGTCCACGGGGCTTTTCACCTCGGTGCGCTCCAGATTCAGCCGGGCCACGCCGACGGCGGCCTCGGCGGCGGCCAGCGTGGCCTCGCCCAGCTGCACCTTGGCGTCGCCCTCTTCGCGGGCCTCGGCGGCCACCAGGTCGGCCAGCGAGTGATTGCGCGCGGCTTCGCGGCGGGCCTGGGCCAGCGTGGCGCGCTGCGCGGCGAGGGCGGCTTCGGCCTGGCGCAGCGCCAGTTCGTAATGCGCGCGGTCCACCACGAACAGCACCTGGCCTTTCTTGACCAGCTGGTTGTCGGCCACCTTCACCTCGGTGATCAGCCCGGACACGTCCGGCGCCACCTGCACCACGTCGGCGGCGATATGGCCGTCGCGCGTCCACGGCGCGTCGGTGTAATAAACCCAGATATGCCGCACCACCACGATGGCGACGGCGAGTGTGGCCAGGGTCAGCAGCACGGACCCGGCTTTGCGAATGCGGTTGTTCATGATGTCACCTGTGAAACAGCGCGATCGTGCCGCCCAGCACGATCAGGTAAAGCGCGAAATTGAAAAGGGAGCGGTGCCACACCGCGCGGTACAGGTCCAGGCGGGCCAGCGCGCGGCACAGCAGGCTGCTGGCGGCGAAGGCGATCAGCATCATCACCAGCAGGCTGGGGAAGTACACCCCGTAGAAATTGATTTCGCCTATCATGGCTGGGCTCCGGAAACGGGCGACGCCGGCTGGCAGCCCGCGGCGTCGGGGAATAGCGATACGCGCATTTCCACCAGCGCGTTGCGGGCTTCGCGCGCGGCATCGGCCAGGGTCAGCGCGATGGCGGCGTCCAGCCGGCCAAGCAAGGCGCCGGGCGCGTCGAGATAGCGGTCGGCTTCGGCGCAGGCGCGGAAGTGCTCGCTGACGCCTTGCAGCGCCGCGTCCACCGCCTGGTGGGCGGCGCCGGCCAGGCGGTGCTCGTCGCGTTGCAGGTCCAGCGCGCTGAAGCCCACCCGCAGTTCGCGGAAGCCGGCGGACGAGTCGGCGCCGTCGGCGGCCAGGCGCGGCGCCAGCAACGACAGGCGGTCCAGCATCAGCGCGGTCAGCCGCTCGTAGTCGCCGCCGTGGCGGCCGGCGGCGTTTTGCGCCAGGTCGCGCCAGTTGGCGCGGATCAGGCGGCGCAGCGTCAGCTCCGCGCCGAAGGGGCGGGTGGCCAGGGTCCAGACCAGCGCGAACAGGATGCCGGCCGCGCCGGCCAGATTGCTGTTGAGGAAGGACTGGAAGTCGGCGTTGTAGCTTTGCTGCAGGCCGATCAGATTGGCGGTGAACACCACCAGCAGCATCGCCACCGGGCCGAAGCGCGGCTGGTTCATCAGCGCGCCGCCCAAGAGGAAGGGCGGAGCCAGGCACAGCGCCAGCATCTCGAATTCATGCACGGCCGGTAGCACGGCGAACAGCAGCAGGCCGGCCAGCATGGTGCAGACGGTATTGACGACGAACAGCGTGCGCAGCATCGGCGCCGGCTCGTCCATCGCGCCGAACAGGCAGCAGGCGACCGTGCCCAGCACCACCGCGTTGGCGCCGTCCTGCCAGCCCAGCGCGATCCAGGCCAGGCAACCCAGGAAAATGCCCAGCGCGGCGCTGGCGGCGGCGAAGCCGAGCAGGCCGTAATCGTAGTGGCGGGCCTTCACGCCCACTTCCCAGCGGCGGTAAGCCGGCCGCCAGTCCCACAGCGGCGCGCCGCGCGAAATCAGCGCGCGCAGCGTCAGGCAGTCCTGCCACAGATTGACCAGCGATTTCAGCCGCATCCGCACCGTGCTTTCCAACAAAGACGGCCAGCCGCCGGCAGGCGGCGGGTCGTCCAGCTGGCGGCGCAGCGCGCGCGCCTGGCTCAGAAACCAGGGGTTGTCGACGGGATAGCCCAGCCAGTCGGCCATCGCCTCCATCAACTGGGCGAGTGCCGGCGACGGCCCTTGCGGCGTGTTGCGCAATTCGGCCAGCAGGCCGGACAGCGAGGACAGCAGCGGCGGCAGCATGCTCATCCGCGCGCGCAGCTCGCCCGCGGTGCGCTCGGCGTTGCGGCTGGCGGCGTCGTAGGAGAGGTGGGTGAGCAATTGGTCGAAGGCCAGCAGGTCGGCAGCCAGCCGATTGCGGCCGGCGGATGGCGGCTGCGGCGCGCTGCCCAGCGTGTCGGTCGCCCAGGCGGCGGCGTCCTTGAGCCAGCCGTCCACGCGCGGGCTTAGCACGGCGGATACCCGGGTGGGCAGCACCAGCGCCGCCATCACGCTGGCGCAGACGATGCCGAGGGCGATTTCCTCGCTGCGGGCGATGGCGATGTCGAACACGTTTTCCGGCGCGTACACCGCCGACAGCGCGATCAGCGGCATGGTGTAGGCCGGCAGCCGCAGCAGGTAGTGGCGCGGCGTGTGGTCCAGCATGGACAGGTAGAGCAGGGAGCCGGACCACAGCGCGACCACCAGGCTCAGCAGCACGGGCTGGCCTGCCAGCGGCGGCACCACCCATACCGCTGCGGCTGCGCCGAGCAGGGTGCCGAACACGCGGTACACCGCCTTGGAACGGGTGGCGCCGATCAGCGGATGGGACACGATGTAGACGGTGCCCATCGCCCAACTGGGCCGCGGCAGGCCCAGCGCCAGCGCGATGTACAGCGCCAGCATCGCGGCGGCGAAGGTGCGGGCGGAGAACAGCCAGTCGCGTTTAGCGGGCAGCGCGATCATGGGGCGGGTCCAGCATCGGGTCGTCGGGGACGCGGGTTTGCGCCGCCTGTTCCAGCACCTGGAATACCCGCAGCGCGGCTTCCAGGTCGGCCTGGCTGAGCGGCGCCAGCACGCGCGCGCGCAACGCCACCAGTTCCGTTTCTATCTTGCGGGTGACTTCGCGGCCGGCGTCGGTGAACCACAAGGTTTTCACCCGGCGGTCTTGCAAACCCTGTTCCCGTCGCAGCAAGCCGGCCTGGCTCAGCTGATCGACGATGCGGACCAGGGAGGCCGGCTCCATGCCCAGCTCGTCTGCCAGCGCGCGGTGGCTGACGCCTTCTCCCAGCCGGCCGATGAACAGCAGCGCGGAGCCGCCCGATACCGAAACGCCGTGAGCGGTCAGCGCTTCCTGCGCGATATGCCGCCACAGCACGCCCAGCGGGCGCAGGCTGCTGGTCAGCTTCAGGCGCAATAAATCGATTTCTTCCATGGGGTGTACCGGCCGGCGGGCCGGGTTCCGATAGTGGTGATGTAAACGGATTGTAGCGGTCAATTTGTTAATTAGCAAACTAACTAATTTGACGGCCGGAAAACCCATGCCGGCTTGCTTCCAGGGATGGGGGGCGGACTGGGCTGGTTCTGGCTGGAAACTTTGTCTTTATCCGCTGCGGCGCAGTCTTTACCGCAAGGCGGCGGGCTCGGCGCATGCTTGAACCCGGGCTGGCCGGGTTCGCCCGTTGGCGGAGCCAACCGGGGCCGCAGCCGGAGGGGGAATGAAAAAGCCCCGCCGCATTAAGCGGCGGGGCCGGACGAGCGCGTTTGCGCTTAGTGCCAGCTGGAGGCCACCAGCGCGTGCAGCGGCTCCTGCTGCAGCGACTGCGTCATGGCGCTGGCGCCCGGAGCGTCGCCGCCCAGCGCCGCCATCGCGGAAACCAGCGCATCCACCTGGCCGGCCAGCAAGGTCTTGCCGTCGGCGCTGGAGATCCGCTCCAGTTGGTGCTCCGCGCCGCGGAACCAGTTTTCCACGGTGACTTTGTCCTTGCCTTGCGCGTAGGGCAGGCTGATTTCCAGGTTGTCGCCGCGGCGCGACAGCCACAGGCTGTCGCTCATCTCGCCCAGTTGCAGGCGGTTGCTGCCCTGATTGTCGCGGATCAGGTCGTCGCCGCTGTCGCGCGGATGCAGGTAGAGGTCGTCGCCGGCGCCGCCGGCCAGGGTGTCGCGGCCGAGGCCGCCTTCCAGCGTGTCGTCACCGTCGCCGCCATCCAGCAGATCGTTGCCGGCGCCGCCCTGCAGCAGGTCGTCGCCGCCCATGCCGTAGATCGTGTCGTTGCCGGCGCTGCCGACGACATTGTCGTTGGCGTCGCCGAAGCGGTAGGAGCCGCCCTTGCCGGCGATGGTCACGGCGAAGCGGCTGGCGAGTTCGTCGCCGCTCCAGCGGGTGCCGTCATTGAAGGCGATCTGGCTGATCTGGTGCTCGGCGCCAAGGAAGTGCCCCTTCAGCGTCACCTGGTCGGGCTGGCTGCCCAGGCCCGGATACGGCTGCTGCGGGCCGTATTCGAACACCAGGTCGTCGCCCTGGCGGCGGACGTTGCGGATGCTGTCGGGGGAGACATCCTGGAACAGCAGGGTGTCGAGACGGTCGGCGGAGTCGTCGAAAGCGTCGATGACGTCGCGGCCGTCGCCGGCGCGCAGCACGAAGAGGTCGTTGCCGCGGCCGCCGATCAGGGTGTCCTTGCCGGGGCCGCCTTCCAGGGTGTCGTCGCCTTTGCCGCCGTCGAGCAAGTCGTCGCCCAGGCCGCCCAGCAGCAGGTCGTTGCCGCCCATGCCGTAGATGGCGTTGTCGCCGGCGCTGCCGTGGATGGTTTCATTGGCGTCGGTGAAGCGGGAGTCGGTGTCGTTGCCGACCACGGCGATCGGCAGCTTGGCCGCCAGCTGCTCATAGCTCCAGCGGGTGCCGTCGTTGAAGGCGATCTGGCTGATCTGGTGCTCGGCGCCGAGGAAGTGCCCCTTCAGCGTCACCTGGTCGGGCTGGCTGCCCAGGCCCGGATACGGCTGCTGCGGGCCGTATTCGAACACCAGGTCGTCGCCCTGGCGGCGGACGTTGCGGATGCTGTCGGGGGAGACATCCTGGAACAGCAGGGTGTCGAGGCGGTCGGCGGAGTCGTCGAAAGCGTCGATGACGTCGCGGCCGTCGCCGGCGCGCAGCACGAAGAGGTCGTTGCCGCGGCCGCCGATCAGGGTGTCCTTGCCGGGTCCGCCCTCCAGGGTGTCGTCGCCTTTGCCGCCGTCGAGCAAGTCGTCGCCCAGGCCGCCCAGCAGCAGGTCGTTGCCGCCCATGCCGTAGATGGCGTTGTCGCCGCCGCTGCCGTGGATGGTTTCATTGGCGTCGGTGAAATGCGAGCTGGTGTCGTTGCCGACCACGGCGATCGGCAGCTTGGCCGCCAGCTGCTCATAGCTCCAGCGGGTGCCGTCATTGAAGGCGATCTGGCTGATCTGGTGCTCGGCGCCGAGGAAGTGCCCCTTCAGCGTCACCTGGTCGGGCTGGCTGCCCAGGCCCGGGTACGGCTGCTGCGGGCCGTATTCGAACACCAGGTCGTCGCCCTGGCGGCGGACGTTGCGGATGCTGTCGGGGGAGACATCCTGGAACAGCAGGGTGTCGAGACGGTCGGCGGAGTCGTCGAAAGCGTCGATGACGTCGCGGCCGTCGCCGGCGCGCAGCACGAAGAGATCGTTGCCGCGGCCGCCGATCAGGGTGTCCTTGCCAGGTCCGCCCTCCAGGGTGTCGTCGCCCTTGCCGCCGATGAGCAAATCATCGCCCAGGCCGCCTTGCAGCAGGTCGTTGCCGTCGGTGCCGGCCAGGGTGTCGTCGCCCAAGGTGCCCAGTATCTGCGGCGGGAAGCGTTGCGCCAGTTCTTCGTAGCTCAAGGCGCTGATTTGGCCGGCGTCGAAGAAGTTGAAGCTGGCGATCTGGTGGTCCGCGCCCAGGAAGAAACCCTTGATTGTGATGCTGTCGGTCTGGTTGTAGCTGAGCGTCAGATCGTCGCCTTGCCGCGTCAGCTTGTCGACGATGGAGAGCGGGGCGCTGATGTGGATGCTGTCCTGGCGGCCGGCGCCGGCGCTGTAGGCATCGACGATGTCCTGGCCGTCGCCCGGGGCGAAGGCATAGCCATCGGCGCCCGCGCCGCCCACCAGCGTGTCCTTGCCGGCGCCGCCGCGCAGCACGTCGTCGCCGCCTTCGCCGTAGAGGGCGTTGTTTTGATCATTGCCGGTGATGGTTTCGCCGGCGTCGGTGAAGTGGAACGGTCCCGCGCCTTCGACGCTCAGGCCGAAGCGCTGGGTCATCATTTCGTAGGTCCAGCTGGCATAGCTCTGGAAGCTCATCTTGCCGAATTGATGGTCCGCGCCCAGGTAGTGGCCCTTCAGCGCCAGCTGCTGGTTATTGCCGAACTGGACTAACAGGTCGTCGCCCTGGCGCACCATGCCGCGCACGGTGTAGTCGGGCGTATCGGGGAAATGGATGTCCGCGATGCGGCCCAGGCTGGGGTCGGTATCGATTTCGGTGCGGCTGTCGCTGTCGCGCACGTTGATGACGCGGCTGTCGGGCGCGGCTTGGTTTTCCATGCTCATGATTGTTTCCTTGTGTTTTTGTTGAATGGCCGGCGAGCCGGCCGAGCGAGGCGGGTGGAAAAATTCATTGGAATAGTGTTGCAAATAATGGTGTTTATTTAAAATAAAATATTCACAATATGTATTTGTGTGATTTGTTATTTTTAAATATTCCAAAAATCGGCTTGGCGTGGCCTCGCGCGTGCCTGCATTTTTTTTGCAAGCATCTATGCTGGGATGGCACCCGCGCATTTCGTGGCGCGACAAGGCCGGCGTCCAGGGCTGCACGGCGCCGACACTGGGAGGAGCATCATGAAAATCGACGATTTCAATGTGGTGGCCGACCTGATCGGCATGAAAAAGCGCTCGCGCGAGGCGGTGTGGCTGATGGAAGTGGAGGGCATGACCGGTTATTCCGCCGCCCAGCAGATGGACATCAGCGAATCCACCGTATCCCGCGCCCACGCGCGCTTTGTCCGCGCGATCAGGCAAGTGAACACGCTGACGGGGCACCTGCCCCTGCGCTGAACACCTGTTCATTGCAGTGATTGGCCCGGAGCGGCGCAGCCCCTCCGGGCTTTTTGTCGCGCGCCGCCTGGGTTTGGCATACTGGGGGCGTGTGAAACGCGGACGGCGAGGCGGATATGGCAGTGCGGCACGGCATCGATCTGGACAAGGCCCGCGCGTGGCATGAGCGGGAAATACGCGGCTTCCTGGCGCGGCACCCGCGCTCGCTGGCGCTGTCGGAGCGGGGGAGGGCGCACTTGTTGTTCGGCGTGCCGCTGCACTGGATGGACGATTGGCCGACGCCGTGCTCGCTGTTCATCGCCGAAGCGCGCGACGCCGCGCTGACCGATGCCGACGGCTTGGAATACGTGGATTTCTGCCTGGGCGACACCGGCGCGATGTTCGGCCACTCGCCGGCGCCGGTGGCGGCGGCGATCGCGCGCGAGGCGGCGCGCGGCCTGACCGCCATGCTGCCCGGCGAGGACGCGTTGTGGGTGGCGGAGGAATTGTCCCGCCGCTTCGGCATGGCGGCGTGGCAGTTCACGCTGTCGGCCAGCGACGCTAACCGTTTCGCCATCCGCTGGGCCCGCGCGATGACCGGCCGCGACCAGATCCTGGTGTTCAACGGCTGCTACCACGGCACAGTGGACGATGTGTTCGTCGACCTGGTCGACGGCGCGGCGCGGCCGCGCGCCAGCCTGCTGGGACAGGTCTACCCGTTGACCGAGCATACCCGGGTGGCGGAGTTCAACGACCTGGCGGCGCTGGACGCCGCGCTGGCCGATGGCCGCGTCGCCTGCGTGCTGGCCGAGCCGGCGATGACCAATATCGGCATGGTGCTGCCCGATCCCGGCTACTGGGAGCAGGCGCAGGCCATCATCCGCCGCCGCGGCAGCCTGTTGCTGCTGGACGAAACCCATACCATCAGCTGTGGCCCCGGCGGCTATGCCGCCGCGCACGGTTTGGCCCCCGACCTGCTGGTGCTGGGCAAGCCGCTGGCAGGCGGGTTGCCGGCCGCCGCCTATGGCTTCAGCGCCGAGCTGGCGCAAAGGGCGCAGCAGGCCAAGCGGGCCGCGCCGCCCGGTCACTCCGGCATCGGCACCACGCTGAGCGCCAACCGGTTGGCCTGCGCGGCGATGCGGGCCAACCTGGCCGAAGTGATGACCGAAGACAATTACCGGATCATGTTTGAGCGCGCAGGGAGGCTGGCGCAGGGCCTGCGCGAATTGTTCGCCCGCCGCGGCCTGCCATGGTGCGTGACGCAGCTGGGGGCGCGCTGCGAATTCCAGTTCGCGCCGCGGCCGCCGCGCAACGGCAGCGAGGCCGGCGCCTGGCAGGACGAAGAGTTTGAGCGCTGCATCCACCTGCACCTGCTCAACCGCGGCCTGTTGATCACGCCGTTCCACAATATGCTGTTGATGAGCCCAAGCACCGCCGAAGCCGGCATCGCGCGGTTGCTGCAGGCCTTCGACGATTGGCTGGACGCGGCCCAGGCTTGAATTTCGCGCGCCGGCGCGGGCTTCTGTTAATTTGCGTGTCATCGGCGCCGGCGGCCGGAAGGCGGATGGTATAACGAGGCTATCGGGGGCGTTTCTCCCCGCTTGCCGGAAATGGATGCCATGCGTTTCGCCATTACCCTGTCCGACCGCTTCAAGCCGGTGCTGGATGTTTTCCTGCAGGCAGGCTGGCAGCCTGTCAAAGTGTTCTGCACGCCGGTGGACCACCGCATGCACCATCACAAGGCTTCCCTGGCTTTCGCCGAGCAGCGCAAGCTGCCGCTGCAGCTGTCGCCGATGCAGCCGCGGGATTTGCAGGAGCTGGCCGAACAGGGTTGCGAGGCCTTGCTGGTGGCCAGCTACAACTGGCGCATACCGGACTGGACGCCCTATCTGAAATACGCGGTCAATTTCCATCCTTCGCCGCTGCCCATCGCGCGCGGGCCGTACCCGCAGGTGCGGGCCCTGCTGGAAGGGCACCGCGAATGGGGCGCGACCTGCCACAAGGTGGCCGCGGATTTCGATACCGGCGAGGTGCTGGCGCAGGAGCGGTTTCCATTGTCGGAAACGGAAAGCCACCAGACGCTGGACGTCAAGCTGCAACTCGCGCTTTACCGGCTGAGCCGGACGGTGGCGCACAATTTCGAAGCGTCATGGCGCGACGCCGCGCCGCAGGCGGAGGGGGGCAGTTACTGGCCGCTGTGGAGCGAACAGGAGCGCATGCTCGATTTCACCCGGCCGGTGGCCGACTTGCAGCGCCAGTTGCGCGCCTTCGGCGATTTCGAATGCGCGGCCACCATCAACAACATCACCATTTTCATCCACCGCGCCGAAGGCTGGGTGGAAAGCCATGGCTTCGCGCCGGGCAGCCTGATTTATTCGCAAGCCGATCAGTTGCTGGTGGCGGCGAGCGACGGCATGCTGCTGATCAGCGAATGGAGTCTGTACGGGCCGGATGCCGCAACCGGCCGGCTGCGCCGTTGAGTTGTGTGAATTTTGGCTATTTTCTGCCATTGACGTGGCGTTTAATGTTCTATTTTGTCCTTGTTTTTTCTGAATTGGTAATTTTCAAGCGCAATTAATCGGCTTTGCACCGGGGTTGTCCGTTGACGCTTTGTCGCAGTTGTTAAAAAATATGAAAAATAACTGGATTATTGTTAATTTTCATGAAATACCAAAGCGCTCAGGATGTTCCGGAGCAGGTTGTTCCGCATGATCTGGGTTTGCTGGGCCTGGTGTTGCTGGCCCAGTTCCATGGCATCGCCGCCGACCCCGCGCAGCTCTCCCACCAGTTTGGCCGCAGCGCCGAACGCTTTTCCGAAACCGATCTCCTCCTTGCCGCCAAGCAGCTGGAACTGAAGGCCAAGATCGTCAAGCAACCGCTGGAGCGCATCGGCCTGATGGCCTTGCCGGCGCTCGCGCTGGCGGTCAATGGCGAGCACTTCATCGTCGCCCGCTGCGATGGCGACAAGGCGCTGATCCATGATCTGAAGCAGGGACGTCCCGTGGTGTTGAGCCTGGACGAACTGGCGGCGCGCTACGACGGCCGGCTGCTGGTGGCGGCATCGCGCGCGTCGGCGGCCGGCGCCTTGGCCAAGTTCGACTTCACCTGGTTCGTGCCGGCCATCGTCAAGTACCGCAAGCTGCTGCTGGAGGTGTTGGGCGTGTCCTTCGCGCTGCAGTTGTTCGCGCTGGTGACGCCGCTGTTCTTCCAGGTGGTGATGGACAAGGTGCTGGTCAACCGCGCTTTCAACACGCTGGACGTGATCGCCGTCGGCCTGTTGTTGTTGTCGGTGTTCAATGTGGTGTTGTCCGCCTTGCGCGGCCACGTGTTCGCCCACACCACCAGCCGCATCGACGTGGAGCTGGGCGCGCGGCTGTTCCGCCATCTGCTGGCGCTGCCGCTGGCCTATTACGAGGCGCGCCGCGTCGGCGACACGGTGGCGCGGGTACGCGAGCTGGACAGCATCCGCAATTTCCTCACCGGCCAGGCGCTGACCACGGTGCTGGACCTGCTGTTCTCCTTCGTGTTCCTGGCGGTGATGTTCTATTACAGCGGCTGGCTGACGCTGATCGTGGTGATTTCCTTGCCGTGCTACGCCGCCTGGTCGGCGCTGCTGACGCCGGTGCTGCGCCGGCGGCTGGACGAGAAGTTCGCCCGCGGCGCCGACAACCAGTCCTTCCTGGTGGAGTCGGTGGGCGGCATCGGCACCATCAAGTCGATGGCGGTGGAACCGCACATGACCCGGCGCTGGGACAAGCAGCTGGCCGCCTACGTGGCCGCCGGCTTCCGCGTGACGCGGCTGGCCAATATCGGCCAGAACGGCGTGCAGCTGATCCAGAAGCTGGTGACGGTGGCCACCTTGTGGCTGGGGGCCAAGCTGGTGATAGGCGGCGATCTGTCGGTCGGCCAGCTGATCGCCTTCAATATGCTGGCCGGACAAGTGGCGGCGCCGGTGGTGCGCCTGGCTCAGCTGTGGCAGGACTTCCAGCAGGTGGGCATCTCGGTGGAGCGGCTGGGGGACATCCTCAATACCCGCACCGAGCTGCCGGCCAGCCGCGCGGCGCTGCCGCCCATCCAGGGCAAGATCGAGTTCGACCAGGTGGTGTTCCGCTACCGCCCCGATGGCCCGGAGATCCTGCGCAAGCTGAGCCTGGAGATCCGGCCGGGCGAGGTGATCGGCATCGTCGGCCGCTCCGGTTCCGGCAAGAGCACGCTGACCAAGCTGGTGCAGCGGCTGTACGTGCCGGAGTCCGGCCGCGTGCTGGTGGACGGCAACGACCTGGCACTGGCCGATCCGGCCTGGCTGCGCCGCCAGATCGGCGTGGTGCTGCAGGAAAACCTGCTGTTCAACCAAAGCATACGCGACAACATCGCGCTGTCCGATCCCGGCATGCCGCTGGACGCGGTGATCCGCGCCGCCAAGCTGGCCGGCGCCCATGACTTCATCATGGAGCTGGCCCAGGGCTACGACACCATGGTCGGCGAGCACGGCGCCAGCCTGTCCGGCGGCCAGCGCCAGCGAATCGCCATCGCCCGCGCGCTGGTCTGCAACCCGCGCATCCTGATTCTGGACGAGGCCACCAGCGCCTTGGACTATGAGTCCGAGCGCGCGGTGATGCAGAACATGCGCGCCATCTGCCAGGGCCGCACGGTGCTGATCATCGCCCACCGCCTGTCCACCGTGCGTGGCGCCCACCGCATCATCGCGATGGACAAGGGCGTGATCGTCGAGGCCGGCAGCCACGCCGAGCTGGCGCAGAAACCGGGCGGCTACTACGCCCACCTCCACAGCCTGCAGCAAGGATAAGCCGCGATGAAGCAGCAGATTGAGGCATTGCGGGATTTCCTGCGCCGCTACCGCCAGGCCTTCGCCGAATATTGGTCCATCCGCCACCAGCTCGACCCCAAGCCGCGCAGCGAGGACGAACTGGCCTTCCTGCCCGCCCACCTGGAACTGACCGACAGCCCGGTGTCGCCGTTGCCGCGCTGGAGCATGCGGGTGATCGTCGCGTTGTGTCTTTGCATGTTCTTGTGGGCGCTGATCGGCCAGTTGGACATCGTCGCCGTCGCCGGCGGCAAGACCGTCAGCGGCGGCCGCACCAAGATCATCCAGCCGCTGGAGCCCAGCGTGGTCAAGGCCATCCACGTGCGCGACGGCCAGCTGGTCAAGGCCGGCCAGTTGTTGATCGAGCTGGACGCCACCGCCGCCGGCGCCGACAACCGCAAGGCCGGCGACGCGCTGGAAACCGCCCGCCTGGCCGCCGCCCGCTACCAGGCGCTGCTGGCGGCGCTGGACAATGGCCGGCTGCCGCAGCTGGAGAAGCTGGACGGCGTCGATCCGGCCAAGCAACTGAGCGAGGAAACCCTGGCCGTCGGCCAGTGGCGCGCCTACCAGGCGAAGCGCGAGGCGCTGCAGGCCACCTTGCGCCAGCGCGAGGCGGAACTCTCTACCACCCGCCAGCAGGTGCGCAAGCTGCAAGGCACGGCGCGGCTGGCCGAGGCGCGCGAGCACGACTACCAGGAGCTGCTGGACAAGAATTTCATCTCCAGGCACGCCTATCTGGACAAGCAGCAGGCGCGCATCGAGCAGCAGGGCGACCTGGCCAGCCAGCAAAGCCGCATCCAGGAGCTGGCCGCAGCCATCGCCGGCCAGCGCGAAGAATTGCAAGCGCTGACCGCCAACTTCCGCAGCGACGCGCTGGGCAAGCTGCGCGAAGCGCGCGAGCAGGCCAGCCAATCCGGCGAGGAAATGAAGAAAACCGGCCGCCGCCAGGCGCTGACCCAACTCACCGCGCCGGTGTCCGGCAGCGTGCAGCAGCTGGCCATCCACACCGTCGGCGGCGTGGTCACCGAAGCGCAGCCCTTGCTGGCCGTGGTGCCCGCCAACGAGACGCTGGAAGTGGAAGCGCAGATCGAGAACAAGGACATCGGCTTCGTCCGGCCCGGCCAGGCGGTGACGGTGAAAGTGGAAAGCTTTCCCTACACCCGCTACGGCTATCTGGACGGCGTGGTGGAAACCGTCAGCCACGACGCGCAGCAGGACGAAAAGCGCGGTCTGCTGTTCCCCGCCCGCATCCGGCTGAAGCAAGGCCATCTGCTGATAGACGGCGCGCGCGTCAACTTGAGCGCCGGCATGGCGGTCAGCGCCGAGATCAAGACCGGCAAGCGCCGGGTGATCGACTACTTCCTCAGCCCGCTGCAGGAGCACATCGGCGAAGGCATGCGGGAGCGTTGAGATGAAGATCCTGCTGATCCACCAGAATTTCCCCGGCCAACTGCGCCACATCGCCGATGATCTGAAAACCCGGCCCGGCATCGACCTGCTGGCGGTGGGGCGGGACACCGCGCCCGGCCTGCAAGGCGTGCGGCTGCTGCGCTACAAGCCGCATCGCCGGCCCAGCCGGGAAACCCATCCCTATCTGATCAGCTACGAGGACGCGGTGCTGCACGGCCAGGCGGTGCTGCGCAGCTTGCAGCCCTTGGCCCATCGCGGCTACCGGCCCGACGTGATCCTCGCCCACCCCGGCTGGGGCGAGACGCTGTTCCTGAAAGACCTGTTTCCGAACGCGCGGCTGATCCACTACTGCGAATTCTTCTACCACGGCCAGGGGGCCGACGCCGATTTCGACCCGGAATTCCCGCTCAGCCTGGATGGCGCGGCGCGGCTGCGCGCCCGCAATGCGCTGCATCTGCTCAATCTGGAAAACTGCGACGCCGGCATCTGCCCCACCCACTGGCAGCACAGCCTGCACCCGGCCGCTTACCGCGCCAAGCTGCGGGTGGCGCACGAGGGCATCCACGCCGAACGGCTGGGCCCGGATCCATCGGCGGCATTGACGCTGCCGAACGGCCGCGAATTGCGCGCCGGGCAGAAGATCGTCACCTACGTCGCGCGCAATCTGGAACCCTACCGCGGCTTCCACATCTTCATGCGCGCGCTGCCGGATTTATTGCGGGCCGAGCCCGATTGCCAAGTGGTGATCGTCGGCGGCGACGGCGTCAGCTACGGCAATGCGCCGGCCGATGCCGCCAACTGGCGGGAGAAGCTGCTGCGGGAAAACCCGGTCGACCCGAACCGGGTGCATTTCCTCGGCAAGGTGCCGTACGAGGTCTACCGCAAGGCGCTGCAGGTGTCGGCGGCGCACGTCTATTTGACCTATCCCTTCGTGCTGTCGTGGAGCCTGCTGGAGGCGATGGCCAGCGGCTGCCGCATCGTGGCGTCGGACACCGCGCCGCTGCGCGAGGTGATCCGCGACGGCGTCAACGGGCATCTGACCAGCTTTTTCGACCAAGAAGCCTTGATCGGGCGGGTGAGGGAGGCTTTGCGCGCGGATGACCCCGCCATGCGCGCGCAGGCGCGGCGGACCGCGGCGCGCTATGGGGTGGAACCGGGGATTGTCGCTTATCGAGATTTGCTGGGCGTGGGGATGCGCGCGGAGCGAACGTTTTCGCATCGAACCTGACCGGCATGATTGCAGTGCGTGAATATTGATAATAAGGAGTTTTCAAATGACAGATTTGTTCCGTGAAATGAGCGCAGGCGAAAGCGATGGCAACGAGACCATCCGCGGTTCGAACAGCCCTGACAGGGAGACCCTGCGCGGCGGCGCGGGCAACGACGTGCTGATCGGCAGCGGTGACGAAACCACGCTGGAAGGCGGCAAGGGCGACGACACGCTGCATGGCGGCAGCCGCAGCAAGGACACCTATGTGTTCAATCTGGGCGACGGCAACGACCTGGTGATCGACGATCACGTGACGGTGGACAGCAGCCGCCAAAGCGAGATCCGCTTCGGCGCAGGCATCGCGCAAAGCGACATCGTCGCGTCGCAAAGCGGCCAGGACCTGCTGCTGCAGCACGTCAACGGCCACGACTCGATCCGGGTGCAAGGCTGGTTCGACTGGCAGCGCCAGCAGGGCACGGTGAAGACGGTGACCTTCGCCGACGGCGGCAGCTGGAGCGCGGGGCAGATCAGCACGGTGGCCGGCGGCCTGTTCCTGGGCAGCGAAGGCGACGACACGCTGACAGGTTCCGGCGCCGAAGGCTACCGCGACACCCTGCGCGGCGGCGCGGGCAACGACGTGCTGATCGGCAGCGGTGACGAAACCACGCTGGAAGGCGGCAAGGGCGACGACACGCTGCATGGCGGCAGCCGCAGCAAGGACACCTATGTGTTCAATCTGGGCGACGGCAACGACCTGGTGATCGACGATCACGTGACGGTGGACAGCAGCCGCCAAAGCGAGATCCGCTTCGGCGCAGGCATCGCGCAAAGCGACATCGTCGCGTCGCAAAGCGGCCAGGACCTGCTGCTGCAGCACGTCAACGGCCACGACTCGATCCGGGTGCAAGGCTGGTTCGACTGGCAGCGCCAGCAGGGCACGGTGAAGACGGTGACCTTCGCCGACGGCGGCAGCTGGAGCGCGGGGCAGATCAGCACGGTGGCCGGCGGCCTGTTCCTGGGCAGCGAAGGCGACGACACGCTGACAGGTTCCGGCGCCGAAGGCTACCGCGACACCCTGCGCGGCGGCGCGGGCAACGACGTGCTGATCGGCAGCGGTGACGAAACCACGCTGGAAGGCGGCAAGGGCGACGACACGCTGCATGGCGGCAGCCGCAGCAAGGACACCTATGTGTTCAATCTGGGCGACGGCAACGACCTGGTGATCGACGATCACGTGACGGTGGACAGCAGCCGCCAAAGCGAGATCCGCTTCGGCGCAGGCATCGCGCAAAGCGACATCGTCGCGTCGCAAAGCGGCCAGGACCTGCTGCTGCAGCACGTCAACGGCCACGACTCGATCCGGGTGCAAGGCTGGTTCGACTGGCAGCGCCAGCAGGGCACGGTGAAGACGGTGACCTTCGCCGACGGCGGCAGCTGGAGCGCGGGGCAGATCAGCACGGTGGCCGGCGGCCTGTTCCTGGGCAGCGAAGGCGACGACACGCTGACAGGTTCCGGCGCCGAAGGCTACCGCGACACCCTGCGCGGCGGCGCGGGCAACGACGTGCTGATCGGCAGCGGTGACGAAACCACGCTGGAAGGCGGCAAGGGCGACGACACGCTGCATGGCGGCAGCCGCAGCAAGGACACCTATGTATTCAATCTGGGCGACGGCAACGACCTGGTGATCGACGATCACGTGACGGTGGACAGCAGCCGCCAAAGCGAGATCCGCTTCGGCGCAGGCATCGCGCAAAGCGACATCGTCGCGTCGCAAAGCGGCCAGGACCTGCTGCTGCAGCACGTCAACGGCCACGACTCGATCCGGGTGCAAGGCTGGTTCGACTGGCAGCGCCAGCAGGGCACGGTGAAGACGGTGACCTTCGCCGACGGCGGCAGCTGGAACGCGGGGCAGCTGGACCAGATGGCGATGAATGCGGCAGCTGGGGTGCCGATGGCTTCGCAGGCGCAGGCGCTGGTCGGCGCGATGGCGGCGTTCAACCCGCCGGCGGCGGGCCAGATGTCGCTGTCGGCCGACTATGCGTCCGAAGCGCCGACCTTGGCGGCATCCGGCTGGAAATAAGCTTGTCGTGAGGTGAACGTCAGCCCCGCCGGCCGCGCCTGCGGGGCTTTTTCATGTTCGGGGGCTTTTCCGGCGAATGGCCGCGGTTACAGGCGCGGCAATGGAAAAGCCCCCAAGCGGGGGCTTTTTCCGGAATCGGAGGGTTTACAGGACTTCGCCGGCGTGGTCGGCCAGCCGCGAGCGCTCGCCGCGCTGCAGCGTGATGTGGGCGGAGTGGTCCCAGCCCTTGAAGCGGTCCACCACATAGGTCAGGCCGGAACTGCCCTCGGTCAGGTAAGGGGTGTCGATCTGGCTGACGTTGCCCAGGCACACCACCTTGGTGCCAGGGCCGGCGCGGGTGATCAGCGTCTTCATCTGCTTCGGCGTCAGGTTCTGCGCCTCGTCGATGATCAGGTACTTGTTGAGGAAGGTGCGGCCGCGCATGAAGTTGAGGCTTTTCACCTTGATGCGGCTGCGGATCAGGTCGCGCGTCGCCGCGCGGCCCCAGTCGCCGCCGTCGTCGTCGCTCTTGTTCAGCACGTCGAGGTTGTCTTCCAGCGCGCCCATCCACGGCGCCATCTTTTCCTCTTCGGTGCCGGGCAGAAAACCGATGTCCTCGCCCACCGGCACGGTGACGCGGGTCATGATGATTTCGCTGTAGATCTTCTGCTCCAGCGTCATCGCCAAGCCGGCCGCCAGCGTCAGCAGCGTCTTGCCGGTACCGGCCTGGCCCAGCAGCGTGACGAAGTCGACATTGGGGTCCATCAGCATGTTGAGCGCGAAGTTCTGCTCGCGGTTGCGGGCGGTGATGCCCCAGACGTTGTTCTTGTTGTGGCTGTAGTCCTTCAGCGTTTCCAGCACCGCGGTCTTGCCTTCCACCTTGATCACCCGCGCCTGGAACGGCTTTTCGCCTTCCTGCCACAGCAGCTGGTTGACGTACAGGTTGGCGCAGTCCGATCCGGACAGCTGGTAGTAGCTGCGGCCGTGGTCCTGCCACGACTTGATGTCCTTGCTGTTGCGTTCCCAGAAGTTCTGGTCGATCTCGCGGGTGCCGGTGTACAGCACGTCGGTGTCTTCCAGCACCTTGTCGTTGAAGTAGTCTTCCGCCTCCAGGCCCAGCGCGCGGGCCTTGATGCGCATGTTGATGTCCTTGGACACCAGGATGACGGAGCGGCCCTGGTAGTGGCTCTTCAGCGCCATCACGATGCCGAGGATCTGGTTGTCGGCCTTGCCCATGGGCAGCGACGAGGGCAGGGTGCCGTTGATGGCCTGGGTCTGCAGGATCAGCCTGCCGCTGGCGGCGTCGCGGCTGGCGTGCTTGAGTGGGATGCCTTCGGTGATCTTCAGCTCCTGGCCGCTGATGATGTCGTCGAGGAAGCGGCTGGCCTGGCGGGCGTTGCGCGCCACTTCGGACATGCCCTTCTTGTGGGTGTCGAGCTCTTCCAGGGTGATGATGGGGATGAACACATCGTGTTCTTCGAAGCGGTACAGACAGGTGGGGTCGTGCAACAGGACGTTGGTGTCCAAAACAAACAGCTTGCACGCGGTGGTCTTTTTGCGGCCGGCCATGATGTGGTCCCCTTGTTCATGTTGTTGCCCGGCCGGCTGGCCGGGCGGGTACAACCGTTTACAGCGTCTTGACGAAGGCCAGCACCTCCGAAGCGTGGCCGGGCACCTTCACGCCGCGCCATTCGCGCGCCACATTGCCATGGGCGTCTATCACGAAGGTGCTGCGCTCGATGCCTCTTACTTGTTTGCCGTACATGTTTTTCATTTTGATGACGCCGAACAGGCTGCAGGCGGTTTCTTCCGCATCCGACAGCAGTTCGAACGGCAGTTCCAGCTTGGCCTTGAAGTTATGGTGGGACTTCAGGCTGTCGCGCGAGATGCCGACGATCTGCGCGCCGGCGGCGGCGAACTCGCCGTGCAGGTCGCGGAAATCCATGCTCTCGTTGGTGCAGCCTGGGGTGTTGTCCTTGGGGTAGAAGTAGATCACCAGCGGTTTGTCGCTGGAGGCAAGCTGAAACTCGGCGCCGGCGGTGCCGGGCAGGGTGAAGTTGGGGCAGGGTGTGCCTGTCATGCATAACTCCTGGTGGTGTGCAGGGGTCCGCCGTGCTTTGAGCTTAGCGGATTCCAGTTGGGATTGTCACGTCATCCTTCAATCGTCGCCATGGCCGTCCGCATGGCTGGGCCGGCGCAGCAGCACCAGCAGCGAGCCGCTGCCGCCCATGCCGCTTTCCGCCTCGCAAAACGCCAGCACGTCCGGATGGTGCTGCAGCCAGCTGCGCACCATTTTTTTCAGCACCGGCGCGCCTTGCGAGCCGAAGCCCTTGCCATGTATCACCCGCACGCATTGGCCGCGCTGTCGGGCGCGGTGCAGGAACAACGCCAGCGCGTCCTGCGCCTGGTAGCGGTCGAGTCCGTGCAGGTCGAGCTGGGCGGCCTGCGGCCAATAGCCCTGGCGCAGCCGCTTGAGGGTGGCGGCCGGCATGCCGGGACGGGCGTATTGGTGCAGTTGGGCCGCCGGCTCGAACCAGCCTATCTGGTGCTGCAGGATTTCCTGGCAGGCGGCGGCGTGCAGCGCGGGGCCCTGGCTGGGCTTGCGCGGGCGCGGACTGGGTTTCGCGGGTTTGGGATGATGGCGGCCGTCGGGCTTCAGCGGCTTGACGTCGCGGAACAGTTGCTTGAAATCCGGCTCTTCGGGCGCTGCGGGCCGCGCCGGGGCCGCCGGGGGAGGGGCGGCCTGGCGCAGCGTCTGGCGAAGACCCTTCAAAGAGTCCTTGAAGGTCTTCACGGCGGCTTACTTCAGGCTGTCGAGGTAGCGCTCGGCATCCAGGGCGGCCTGGCAGCCGGAGGCGGCGCTGGTCACGGCCTGGCGGTAGATATGGTCCTGCACGTCGCCGGCGGCGAATACGCCGTCGATGCTGGTCAGGGTGGCGTTGCCGTCGCGTCCGCCCTTGGTGATCAGGTAGCCGGTGGCGTCCATCTCCAGCTGGCCCTTGAAGATGTCGGTATTGGGCTTGTGGCCGATGGCGATGAAGACGCCGGTCAGCGCCAGCTCTTCGCTGCCGCCGTCGTTCAGCTTGACGCGCACGCCGGTCACGCCGGTGTTGTCGCCCAGCACTTCGTCGAGGGTGGCGTTCAGCTTCAGGCTGATCTTGCCTTCGGCGACGCGGCTCATCAGCTTGTCGACCAGGATCTTTTCGGCGCGGAAGGTGTCGCGGCGATGGATCAGGGTGACGTGCTTGGCGATGTTGGCCAGGTACAGCGCTTCTTCCACGGCGGTGTTGCCGCCGCCTACCACCGCCACGTCCTGGTTGCGGTAGAAGAAGCCGTCGCAGGTGGCGCAGGCGGACACGCCCTTGCCGGAGAAGGCCTCTTCCGACGGCAGGCCTAGGTACTGGGCGGAAGCGCCGGTGGCGATGATCAGCGCGTCGCAGGTGTATTCGCCGGCGTCGCCGACCAGGCGGATCGGCTTCTCGCTCAGGTGGGTGGTGTGGATGTGGTCGAACAGGATTTCGGTGCCGAAGCGTTCGGCGTGCTGCTGGAAGCGCTGCATCAGTTCCGGACCCTGCACACCCTCGGCGTCGGCCGGCCAGTTGTCCACGTCGGTGGTGGTCATCAGCTGGCCGCCCTGGGCCATGCCGGTGATCAGGACCGGTTTCAGATTGGCGCGCGCGGCGTAGACGGCGGCGGTGTAGCCGGCCGGGCCGGAGCCGAGAATCAGCAGAGGGTTGTGACGGGTTGCGCTCATGATGTGTGTTTCCTGTCGTCAAAAGGTGGGGGTTGGCGCACATTCTAGCAGTTTTGCTATGCCGAGAGGCCGGCTTGCGGCTAAACTGCAGGCAGTGACGCATACTATCCGGGAGGTGGGGTTATGGACGCAGTAAGTCAAGTGAGCGCGAACGTCAGCACCAATGCGCAGGCGCTGGTGCTGAAAAAGGCGATGCAGGCCGATTCGCAAACCGCGATGACCCTGCTGCAGGGCGCGGCCGAGTCGTCGGCGCAGATCCAGGCGTCCAATCCGGCGCATCTGGGCAATAACGTGGACGTGCGGGCCTGAGCGGCGCGCAGCCAGTGAGCCGCGCTTGGCGCGCGGGCGATAATTAAGGCGGCCTGTGGGCCGCTTTTTCATGGCTGCCGTACCGGTCCTGGCCGGTTTGCTCGCTTCTTTGCCGGCGTCGCGGCCGTTCTTCCTCAGCCACTCCCCGGCTGGCCGGCGGCGCGTTTGCTCGGCATTTTAAAATTTGGCAATAAAATCCTTTAATTTCCACACCAATTATCAATTCAAACTGATGGTTCAATAATCGATTCCCAAGTGCCGGCGATTGGCCGGCGCTGTCTGACACGAGGAATCGCTATGAACCGTTTGCCCCATATTCTGACCGCAGGCCTGCTGGCGCTGCTGGCTGGCCACGCGGCCGCCGGCGAGGCCTTGCCGCAGCCGCAGCGGGTGTTTTCCGAACGCAACGGCGGCGCCGCGGCGGCGGTGAAGCTGGCCGCCATGCGCTATGCGGCGTTCTGGAACACCGGCGATCCGAGCTATGCCGAGCTGGCGCTGGACCCCGACTTCATCGACCGCACCTTGCCCGCCGGACGCCGCCAGGGCGTGGCCGGCCCCCTGCAGGCGTCGAACGCTTTCCGCGCGGCGGTGCCGGATTTGAAGGTTGAGGTCACAGACATGATCCTGGCCGGCGACCGGGTGTCGCTGCGTCTGCATTTCACCGGGCACTTCACCGGCAAGTTCGGCGACGCGCAAGGGGCCGGACAGGCGGTGGATTTCCAGGCCTTCGACCTGTACCGGGTGAAGAACGGCCGCATCGCGGAAAACTGGCATCTGGAAGACAACCTGACCCTGCTCAAGCAACTGGGAGTGGTGAAGCCATGAGCCTGAACGCGGATTTTCTGCGGCAACGCAGTGTGGTGGTGGTGGGCGGCGGCTCCGGCATAGGCCGGGCGGTGGCGCAGGAGGCGGCCGACGCCGGCGCCCAGGTGTATGTGCTGGGGCGTTCGCCGACGGCCAGCGGCCCATGGCAGTCGCTGCGGGCTGATGTCACCGACAGCGCCAGCCTGGACGCGGCCTTCGCCGAAATCGGCCGCATCGACCACCTGGTGCTGACCGCCGGCGCGCGGGTGGGGTCGCCCACGCTGGCGGCGGTGGAGTGGGCGGATTTCGAGCGGACTTTCAATGTGAAGCTGTTCGGCGCCGTGCTGGCGGTGCGCCAGGCGCTGCCCTACCTGGCGGCCGATGCCTCGGTGACCTTCACCTCTGGGCTGCTGTCGCGCAAATACGGCGCCGGCGGCTTGCTGAAAAGCACGGTCAACGCCGCGCTGGAGGCGGCGGCGAAGAATCTGGCCAAGGAACTGGCGCCGCGCCGCGTCAACGTGGTGAGCCCCGGCGTGGTGGACACCGAGCTGTGGGGGCCGGACGGCGCGGAAAGCCGCCAGGCGGCGATGGCGCGCATCGGCGCGGGCCTGCCGCTGGGGAGGGTGGGGCGGCCGCAGGATCTGGCTCAGGCCTATCTGTTCGCGATGGGCAACGCCTTTCTCACCGGCGCGGTGCTGGATGTGGACGGCGGCGGCTTGCTATAGGCGGAGCCGGCGATGAGCAACGATTTTTCAATCAACCGCCGCCAGTTCCTGGCCAGCGCGTCGGCCGGCAGCGTCGGCCTGTTGCTGGCGCACGGCGACGCGCTGGCGGCAAATGGAGCGAGCAAGAACATGACGCAACTTGAAAGCGGCAAAACGGGTTTCTGGCCCGGAGACGCCAGACTGGTGATTTCCATTTCCATGCAGTTCGAAGCCGGCGCGCAGCCGGAGCGCGGCGCCAGCGGGCCGTTCCCGCCGCTGGACCCGAAATACGCCGATTTGCCGATGCAAAGCTGGTACGACTACGGCGTGAAGGAGGGCATCCCGCGCCTGCTGGACCTGTGGGACCGCACCGGGGTGAAGGTGACTTCGCACATGGTGGGACAGGCGGTGGACCGCAATCCGCAGCTGGCAAAGGAGATCGTGGCGCGCGGCCACGAGGCCGCCGGCCATGGCCAGACCTGGGAGCCGCAGTATTCGATGACGCCGCAGCAGGAGCGCGACGCCTATCGCGCCAGCATCGCCAGCATCGAACGCGCCACCGGCACCCGTCCGACAGGCTTCAACGCCTTCTGGCTGCGCGGCACGCCCAATACGCTGGGCATCCTGCAGGAACTGGGCTTCGTCTATCACATCGACAACGTCAGCCGCGACGAGCCGTTCACGGTGCCGGTGAACGGCAAGCCCTTCGTGGTGGTGCCGTACACGCTGCGCAACAACGACATCGTCCGCTACGATTCGCCGGCGCTGAGCAACGAGGCCTACCTGGCGGACCTGAAGGCCGAATTCGACCTGCTGTACCGCGAGGCCGGCCAGCGCCGCCGGATGATGTCGATCAGCACGCATGACCGCATTTCCGGCAGCCCGGCGCGGGTCAAGGTGCTGGAGGACTTCATCCGCTATGCGCAGGGGCATGACGGCGTTCGCTTCATGCGCAAGGACGAGATCGCCCGCTTCGCGCAGCGGGCCTCCGGAGTGCCGGCGTTCTAGCTATTGGCCGGTTTGTGTTTCTTGTGAGTCTTTTTGCCGGCCGCCGCCTTGCGCGCGGCCGGTTTTGCGTGGGCAGCGGCTTTGCGGGCGGTCGGCTTGCTAACCGCCGCCTTGTGGGCTGCGGGTTTGTGGGCGGCGACCGGCTTGGGCGCAACCAGCGCGGCGGGCTGGTAGCCGCTTAATTCCGCCACCAGCTTGTTCGCGCCGCCGCTCATATTGTGGTAGTGGGTGCCGCCGCTGCGGGTGAGCGCCACCCATACCGCCACGTCATGCTTGGGCGCGATGGCGACGTAGCCGATGAAGCCGCCGCCGCCCGCCGTCTTCTGGATGATTTCCGGCGCGTCCGGCTTTTCCTGCATCCGGATCCAGCCCAGGCCCAGTTCGTCAGCCTGGCCCGCCACATCCATGCCGCGCAGGCTGCGCAGGTTGTCGCGTTTGAAGTACATGCGGAACATCTGGTCGCGCAGTTGCTTGCGCGCGGCGTCCTGCGGGTAGACCAGGTCTTGCAGCCAGCGTTGCATGTCGCGCGGGGTGGAGTAGATGCCGCCGCTGCCGCTGGCCGCGGTGGTGTTGACGCAGGGGCTGGCGCCGAAGCCTTCCAGCAGCCGCGCGCATTGGGCGGCGGTCGGGTTCAGCGTGGTGTCCTTCATGCCCAGCGGCGCGGTGATCTTGTCGCGCAGCAGCGCCGCGTAAGGCCGGCCGGTGGCCACGGCCAGCGCGTCGGCCAGGAAATCGAACGCCAGATTGGAATACTGCGCTTTCTCGCCGGCGGCGAAGCGGGCCTTGCTGGCGCTCAGCCAGCTCCAGCGCTGCTGCTGGTCGGGCCAGACGAATACCGGCGTGTCCTGCGGCTTGCTGCCCGGCATCTCGCGCGGAAAGCCGCTGGTATGGGTGGCCAGGTTGAGCAGGGTGATGGATTGGCCTGCTTGCGGCAGCGCCATGCCTTGGGGAGCGTATTTTTGCAGCGGGTCGTCCAGCTTGACGCGGTTTTCCAGCGCCAATGACGACAGCACTTCACCGGTCATGGTTTTGCTGATGCTGGCGATGCGCAGCAGCGAATCGGCATCGGGTTTCTGGCGGCTGCCGGGACGGGTCTGGCCGTAGAAGCGCTGCAGGGTTTGTTTCTTGTCGACCACCACCATCACCATGCCGACGGCCCGGCTGTCGCGGAATATCTGGCTGCCGTAGCGGTCAACCTGCTGTTCGGCGGTTTGCGGTTCGGCTTGCGCGGCGGCGAGGCCGGCGATAGGGGCTGAGGCTAGGCTCAGTCCCAGCAAAAACATGTTTTTCATTCTTGTTCTGTCCTGGCTGTATTGAGAAGCAGTCTGCTCGGAATCGACGATTGGCATGCATTTTATTCAGTTTGCGCCCGCCTAGTACACTGTTTAATCCAAGAGGGCGGATCTGGTTGACAGGGCGGCGAAAGACGCCGCCCGGACTACCGATTCGTCGACCGCCAGAAGTCTCAAAACGGCGCCAGCGCGCAGAGCATGCCGGCCGACGCGTACAGGCCGATGCCGAAGGACATGTGGGCCGACAGGCTGCGCAGACGGGCGGCATTCGGCTGCGGCGTGTTGCGGGCGGCCAGCCCGGCGCCCATGCCTGGCTGCAGGATGAGGAAGGGGGCGGCCAGCGTCAGCGCGCCGGTCAGCAAGGCGGGCGCCAGGGTGGGGCGGCGCGCCCACTCCGGGCCGGCAACGGCCAGCAGCAGCGCGGCGAAGAGGATGCCTATCAGGTAGTGCACGCTCCAGCCCAGCCAGGCTTCGCCGCGTATCGGCGCCGCCTTGGCGATGCTGGGATGGCTGAGCTTGCCGCGTGCCAGATGGCCAATCCAGCGGCCGACCAGCGCGTAGTCTAGCGAGGGCGTGGCCAGCAGGCGGTTTTGCAGCCAGGCCCAGCCATCCATCAGCAAAGTGGCGCCGATGCCGATCGGCACGGCCCAACGCAGCGATTCCAGTCCGATATCCATGAGATGAGCTCCTTGAGGCGGTTTGATGGCGGGGTAGGGGAAAATTGGATAATATTCAATTGAAAAATTGAATGATGATATTTCAATGGAGTGATGTCAATGAGCGATGGAGATATCCAGGGCCGGATGTTCGATGAATTCGCCGAGCTGGCGCGCACGCTGGGCAATGCCCACCGCCTGCTGCTGCTGGAGCATGCAGCCCAGGGCGAGCGGCCGGTGGAGCGGCTGGCGCAACTGGCGGGATTGACGGTGGCCAATGCTTCGCAGCACTTGCAGCAGCTGAAGCGGGCAGGCCTGGTGGCGTCGCGGCGCGATGGCAAGCATGTGCTTTACCGGCTGGGCGACGGCCCGGTGGTCAATCTGCTGGATGCCTTGCGGCAGTGCGCGGAACATCGGCGCCGCGAAATGGGCCGCTTGTCCGCCGGAGCGGATGGCGCGGAGGCAGTATCGCGCGAGGCGTTGCTGGAGAGGCTGCGCGATGGCGACGCGCTGCTGCTGGACGTGCGGCCGGCCGACGAATACGCGCAAGGCCATCTGCCCGGCGCGCTGAACATCCCGCTGGAGATGCTGCCGCAGCGCTTGGCCGAACTGCCGGCCGGGCTGGAAGTCATCGCCTATTGCCGCGGGCCGTTTTGCGCGCTTTCCGTCCAGGCGGTGGCGGCCTTGCGGGCAGGCGGGCTGGCCGCGAGGCGTTTGGCGGATGGTTTTCCCGACTGGAAGGCGGCCGGCCTGCCGGTGGAAATGTCGTGAAGCCCGGCCGCGGCGCTCAGGGCAAGGAGGCGCCGCATTGCGAGCAATGGCGCGGACGGGAGAAGCCGCGGCTGTGTTGGGTGGCGCCGCAGGCGTCGCAGAAGCGGGTGTTGCGCAGATTGAGGAAGGTGATCAGCGCCAGAAACGGGAGGAAGATGGCGAATTCGCTCGCTTGCGCGCCCTGATGCCAAGCGAACAGGCAGAACAGCAATGGCGCGGCGATCATCACGATCCGCGAGACTTTTCTTTTCAGTTTCGCGTTGCGGGACAGCGTGGAGAACGCGAGGCCTCCAATCGCCATGGCGATCCAGACGGTCATGAAAATCGTGTTGAAGGCAGAGGGGGACGAGGCGTGTTGCATGCGAATTTCAGGGTTTCAAAAGTTTGTGGGCGCCGCGCAGGCCGGGGTGCCCTGATGGAAGGCCAGCCGCCAGGCGCCGTTCACCCGTTTCCAGATCGAACTGCGCAGCGCGTGCCCGCTCAGCGCGCCATCCGCTTGGGCATGGGCGGAGCGGTAGGTGAGCAATGCGATGTCTTCGGCCAGCAGGGTCAGCCGGTAATCGGACGAGTGGGTCGCGGCGGAGGCATCGGGATTTTCGCGCAGCAGCGCGGCGATGATGGCGGCTTTGTCGTATTGGCGGCCGGAGCGGCCGATTTCGCGGAAGTCGTCGTCCAGCCAGTGTTCCAGCAGCGCGGCGTCGGCGCGGGCGGCGGGCTGGTGCAAGGTCTGTTCCATCTGCTGCAGCAGCGGCAGCAGATTGCCCGTAGCGAGAAACGATGGCGTCATGTAAATGATTTTGTCATTTTTGCGTGGTGCCGGCAAATGTTTCCAGCAGATGGTCTATCAGCCGGCGGATGCGCGCCGGCTGCAGCCGCTGGCCTGGGTAGAGCAGGTGCAGCGGCGCCTGTTCGGTGAAGTAGTCGTCCAGCACAGTCGCCAGCCGGCCGGCGCGCAGGTCCGGCTCGATGTCCAGCTGCGACTTGTAGGCGAAGCCGTGGCCTTGCACCGCCCAGCGGCGGATCACTTCGCCATCGTTGCTCTGGCGCGCGCGTTCCAGCCGCAGGACGCGGGCCTCGCCGCGCTCGCGGTAGCGCCATTCGTTCATCGGCCCGTGCCCGGTGGCGAGCGTTAGGGTGGGGAGGCTGGCCAGTTGCCGCGGATGGGCCGGCGCGCCCAGTCGCGCGAGCAGGCCTGGCGCGGCGCAGACCACGCGGCGGCTGGCGGCCAGCTCGCGCGCCACCAGGCTGCTGTCGGCCGGCTTGCCGTAGCGTATCGCCAGGTCCACGTCTTCGCCTATCAGGTCTACCGGGGTGTCGTCGAGCGACAGCGAAAAATACACGCCCGGATGTTCCGCGCCGAAGCGGTCCAGGCAATCCAGCAGCCGATTGCGGCCCAGGTCGGACGGCGCCGACAGCCGGATCGCGCCGCTCAGCGCCTGCTGTTCCTGCTGCAGCCGGCTTTCCCCTTCTTCCAGCAGCTCCAGCGCCTGCCGGCAATAGGCGCGGTAGGTGTCGCCGGCTTCGGTCAGTTTCAGCTGCCGGGTGGTGCGCTGGAACAGCCGGACGTTCAGCGCGGCTTCCATCCGCTGGATGCAGGCGCTGGCGGCGGCCGGAGACAGGCCGTGCTTGCGGCCGGCGGCGGAAAAGCTGCCCAGCTGGGCAGCGTCGAGAAACAGGCGCAGGTCGTTGAGTCGGTCAAACGGCATAGGGGCTTTCTGGAAAACAAAACAGGCCATGCCCACGGGGGGCATGGCCTGCGCGGGTCAACCCGCAGTTTACAGCGCTTCGGTGTTGGCCAGCAGCCAGTCGCGCGCCGCGCCGTCCACCAGCGGCAGCAGCCGCGCGCGCACTTCGGCGTGGTAGCCGTTCAGCCAGTCGATTTCCGGCTGGGTCAGCAGCGAGCGCTCGATGCAGCGGCGGTCTATCGGGCACAGCGTCAGCGTTTCGAATTTCAGGAAGTCGCCGAACTGGTTCTTTTCCGACGCCACGTTCAGCACCAGGTTTTCGATGCGCACGCCCCACTGGCCATCGCGGTACACGCCCGGCTCGATCGAGGTGATCATGCCTTCCCGCATCGCCATATGCGGCTCCGGCACCGCGCGCGAAATGCTCTGCGGGCCTTCGTGCACATTGAGGAAATAGCCGACGCCGTGGCCGGTGCCGTGGCCGAAGTCGATATCGTGCTGCCACAGCGGCGCGCGCGCCAGCGCGTCCAGCATCGGCGACAGCGTGCCGCGCGGGAAGTGGGCCATCGACAGCGCCATCGTGCCCTTCAGCACCAGGGTGAAGTCGCGCTTCTGCGCGGCGGACGGCGCGCCGACTGCCACTACGCGGGTGATGTCGGTGGTGCCGCCCAGGTACTGGCCTCCGGAGTCGATCAGCAGCAGGCCGTCGCCTTTGATCTCGCTGTGCGCTTCCGGGGTGGCGTGGTAGTGCGGCAGCGCGCCATTGGCGTTGAAGCCGGCGATGGTGCCGAAGCTGGGCGAAACGAAGCCGGGCCGGCGCGCGCGCGCGGCGGTGATCTCTTCGTCTATGGTCAGCTCGGTGATGCGGCTCTGGTTGACGTTGGCTTCGAACCAGGCGAAGAACTCGCACAGCGCGGCGCCGTCCTGCTCCATGGCTTTGCGCACATGGGCGGCTTCGGCGGCGGTTTTCTGCGATTTCATCAGCGTGCTGGGGTTGATCGCCTCGATCACCTTGACGCCGTCCGCCACCGCCTGGCGCAGGCCCAGCGTGACGCGGCGGGGGTCGATCAGCAGCGCGCCGCCGGCCAGCGCGGCGAGCGCTGGTTTGGCTGCGGCGTAATCGGCGACGCGGACGCCGTCGGCCGCCAACTGGGCGGCGAGGGCTGCGTCTACCTTGCCCGGCGCGACGAACAGCGTGGCGCGGTCGGCTTCGATCAGCGCGTGGCTGATGAACACCGGGTTGTAATTGACGTCGGCGCCGCGCAGGTTGAACAGCCAGGCGATGTCGTCCAGCGTGGAAATGAAGTGGCGCTCTGCGCCGGTCTGGCGCATGGCTTCGCGGACGCGGGCCAGCTTGTCGGCGCGGCTTTGCGGCGCGAAGGCGGCCTCATGCTGGTAGACGGCGGCGTCCGGCAGCGGCGCGCGCTGCGGATCGACGGCGTCGATCAGGTCGATATCGGTGCGCAGCTGGATGCCGCGCGGCGCCAGCGCGGCTTGCAGCGCCTTGGCGGCGGCCAGGCCCAGCACGTCGCCGTCCACCGCCAGCGTCTGGCCGGCTTGCAGCGTGTCGGCCAGCCATTGCAGATGCTGGCTGCTGGCGGCCGTGTCTATCTTCATCAGTTGCACGCCGCTGCCGGCCAGCTCCTGTTCCGCCTGCACCCAGTAGCGGCCGTCGGCCCAGACCCCGGCTAAGTCGGCGGTGACGATCAGCGTGCCCATCGAACCAGTGAAGCCCGACAGCCAGCGGCGCGCCTGCCAGCGCTTGGGCAGGTATTCAGAAAGATGGGGGTCGGACGAGGGCACCAGGCAGGCGTCGACGCCGGCGTTGCGCATGGCGGCGCGCAAGGAGGCGATGCGTTGCGGAACGGTGTCCAGCTGCGGGGTTGCGAGGGTGTTCATGCCAGCTCCGGAAGAAAGATTGCATGCATTCTGTTAGCAATGGAAAGGCCGCGCAAGTGGATGAGAATGGCTCATGGCTGCCATGTCCAGTCCATCGGCGCGGCCGGGGCGAATCCGGCGCCGGATCAGCGCGGTTTCAGACGGCGCAGCCCGGGGCGGCCGGCGAGATTGCACAGGTGGACGAAGTGGGACAGGAAATGTTTCATGCTGGCGGCTCCAGGGCTAGACATGCCGCCTTGACGGAGGGGCGGCGGCGGTTCATCGATTTGCGCGGATAATGATAAAGGCATTTTGTCGGTTTGGGAGGTTTTGCGTTTTGAGCGCTGTTTGATTTCCGTCAACGGCCATGCCGCGCGGATGCTGGAATGCGTCCCGCCATCCATCGGCAATCGGACTATACTGTGGCTGGTATCGGGCGTTCCCGATGCTCACCAATTGGAGCGGATCATGAGCAAATCAAGACACAGCACCAAGGAAGCCAAGAAACAACCCCTGATGTCGCCGAAGGAGAAACGCGCGGCCAAGCATCAGAAAAAGCACGCGCCGGATGGCACCCCCATCATTGTTCCCCACTAGCCGGGGCGCGTCCGGCCCGTCCGGCTGGCGTTGCCGCCTGGCTTGAAGCGCGATAACCGCCGCTTTTCCTCTGGCTCTCTGTCGAGCCGAATCGTCCGGTTCATGGCCGGCATGAGAAACAAACCTCCTGGTCCATGCGGCGGGAGGTTTTTTCATGCGCGGCCGGCCGGATGTCAGGGGCAGGCCCGCAATCTTTGCGCCAGCGCGGCGTAGTCGTTGCAGGTGATTTCGTAGCCGTTGCCATCGGGGTCGGCAAAGTAGATCGACCAGGAAACGGCGTGGTCGGCCAGCTCCGGAGCGTGGCCCAGCGCTTGCTTCAAGTGGCGGCGCCAAGCCTGGAAGGCGTCGGCTTCGACCTCAAGCGCCACGGCAGGCTGTTTGCCGGCGCCGCCGCGCTCGAACAGCGCGATCTTCACTGTGCGCTCGCGGTTGGCCAGGGTGAGCGGGCCGCCGTCGGCGTCCCAGAACGCCAGTTCCGGAATGCGCTCGAAACCGAGCACGCGTCGATACCAGGCTTCCGCCTGCTCGCGGTCGCTCACATGGACATGGATGTGGTCTATCCGTTGGATGGCAGGCGTCATGGCGCGTTCTCTTCAAGCAAGGCGTTGCGGCGGAGGCGATCGGCGACGCGGGCCGCCCGCGCGCCAAGATGGCGGGCGGTGGCCAGGTCGGCGGGGTGCAGCGAACCATCCGCGGAGTGGGCGCACAGGCCCAGTTGGCAGCCCAGGCGGTTGAGATCGTCTATATGTTTGCCGCCGGGAAGGTCCAAGCCACACCATAGCATGCCGTGTTGGGCGGCCAGCGTTGCGAAATAGGACAGCGTGCCTTGTTGGTCGCCGTTCAGGCTGCTGCCGATGGTGAAGCCGGCCGCGACCTTGTCGGTCCAGGGCTGGCCGCGCCAATATGCGCTGCCAGCGTCGGCGAACGCCTTGAACTGAGCGGCGGGGCCGCCCATATAGGTGGGGCTGCCGAAGATGACGGCATCCGCTCGCCGCAGCGATTCGGCCGATGCGGCCATCGCGGGCGGCGCGTAGCGGCCGTCGACGATGTGCCGCGGCTCCAGCCGCAGCAGGCTGGCGCCGCCGTATGCCGCGGCGCCGTCGCGTATCGCGCATGCCAGTTGGTGGGTGCTGCCTTCGGCTGAGAAATAGACAATCAAAGTGTGGGCCATGTCCGATCGATTCTTGAGTGGTATGATGCGCATTCAGCATAAAAGTTAAAGTTAACTTTAAGTCAAGGAGCGGGCATGTCTGCGAATTGGATAGGGATAGGCGCGCTGGCGAAACGTTCGGGCGTGGCGGCCAGCGCCTTGCGCTTTTACGAGGCGAAAGGCTTGATTCAAAGTGTGGGAGAGGCGGGGCAGCCCAGGCGTTTCCACAAGGATGTCCTGCGTCGGGTCTCCTTCATCCGCATTGCCCAGACGCTGGGTTTGAGCCTGCAGGACATCGGCGAGGCGCTGGCGGGGCTGCCGCGGCAGCGGACGCCCACCGCGGAAGACTGGGCGCGTTTGTCCTCGGCCTGGCGGCCTATGCTGCAAGCCCGCATCGATACGTTGTGCCAATTGCGTGATCAATTGGACAGTTGCATAGGCTGCGGCTGCCTATCGCTGCGAAAGTGCAAATTGAATAATCCCGCCGACCACGCGGCCCGTTTGGGCGATGGCCCCCGTTTCCTGCTGGGCGATGCGCCTGTTGACACGGCTTGAGCGCCTTGTTCCTTACGCAAGGCCTCACGGCGTCGTCAGGAAATGGCATACTTGGGGCGCGCGCGCCAAACCGCGCATTCGACGAGGCTCGTCGGGCGCCGGCCATTCCCCGACTGGGCGGAGTCAAGCGGCGCGCTTGCATGGATAATGCGGTTCGCGGGCAATCGCGGGCCTGGAAACTTGATTAAAAACGGAATGCCATAATGACAATTATTGTGACGGGCGGCGCGGGCTTCATCGGCGCCAACTTTGTTCTCGACTGGTTGGCCGGCAGCGATGAGCAGGTTGTCAATCTGGATGCGCTGACCTACGCGGGCAATCTCGAAACTCTGGCATCGCTGAAGCATGACCGCCGGCATGTGTTTGCGCACGGCGATATCGGCGATCGGGCGTTGGTGGACCGGTTGCTGAGCGAGCATCAGCCGCGCGCGGTGATCAATTTCGCCGCGGAAAGCCATGTCGATCGTTCCATCCATGGCCCTGGCGATTTCATCCATACCAATGTGGTCGGCACTTTCAATCTGCTGGAGAGCGTGCGCGGCTACTGGAACGGCCTGCCGGAAGCTGCCGCCAAGGCCTTCCGCTTCTTGCACGTCTCCACCGACGAAGTCTATGGCACGTTGTCCGAACAGGAGCCGCCGTTTGCGGAAACCCGGCGCTACGAACCCAACAGCCCGTATTCGGCGAGCAAGGCCGCCAGCGACCACCTGGTGCGCGCCTGGCACCATACCTATGGCTTGCCGGTGCTGACCACCAATTGCAGCAATAATTACGGCCCCTATCATTTCCCTGAAAAACTGATCCCGCTGGTCATCCTCAATGCGTTGGCGGGCAAGGCGCTGCCGATCTATGGCGATGGCTTGCAGGTGCGGGACTGGCTGTACGTGAAAGACCATTGCAGCGCGATCCGCCGGGTGCTGGAGGCCGGCAGGCCCGGCGAAACCTACAATGTCGGCGGCTGGAACGAAAAACCCAATATCGACGTGGTGCGGACCATCTGCGCGATCCTGGATGAAATGCGGCCCAAAGTCGGCGGCGGCTCCTATGCCGATCAGATCAGCCATGTGCAGGATCGTCCCGGCCATGACCGCCGCTACGCGATCGATGCGCGCAAACTGGAAAAGGAGCTGGGCTGGAAACCGGCGGAGACGTTTGAGACCGGCATCCGTAAAACTGTGCGCTGGTATCTGGATAATCAGGACTGGGTGGCAAACGTAAGCAGCGGCGCTTATCGCGAATGGTTGGCCAAGCAATACGAGGCTCAAGCATGACGCGCGTGCTGCTGACTGGGGCGGATGGCCAGGTGGGATTCGAATTGCGCCGGGCGCTGGCTCCGCTTGGCGAGGTGACGGCCTGCGGCCGCGCGCAGATGGATCTGGCCGACGAGGCCGCCATTCTCGCCGTCCTGGACGCCGCCAAGCCCGATATCATCGTCAATCCCGCCGCCTATACCGCGGTGGACAAGGCGGAAACCGATCGGGATGCCGCCTTCGCCGTCAATGCCGCCGCGCCCGGGGTGCTGGCGCGCTGGGCCGCCGCCAATGGCGCGCTGCTGATCCATTATTCTACCGACTACGTGTTTGCCGGGGACAAGCCGGCGCCGTACCGCGAAGACGACGAAACCGGCCCGCAGTCGGTGTACGGCGCCAGCAAATTGGCTGGAGAGCAGGCGGTGCGCGCCGCCGGGGCGCGCCATTTGATCCTGCGCACCTCGTGGGTGTTCGGCGCGCATGGCGGCAACTTTCTGAAAACCATGCTGCGGCTGGCGCAAGAGCGCGACGCGCTGAAGGTGGTGGGCGACCAGTTCGGCGCGCCGACCTGCGCCGCCTTGATCGCCGACGTGACGGCGCAGCTGATTGCCCGTTATCATGCGCGGCCCGAAAATTTCGCGGATGGCACTTACCACCTGGCGGCGCAGGGCGAAACCAGCTGGCACGGCTATGCCCAGCGCGTGATCCGCCGGGCCGGGGAGCGGGGATTCCCGCTGCGGCTGACGGCGGACGCTATCCAGGCGATAGGCAGCGACCAATACCCGTTGCCGGCCAAACGGCCGGCTAATTCCCGGTTGGATTGCGGCAAACTGATGCGCGCCTTCTCCCTGGCGCTGCCCAGGTGGGAGGATGGTGTGGATGGCGTGGTCGATCAGCTTTACGCGTTGTCGCAAGCCGAAGGGGCCGTCTGATCTTGGAATGGGGGCGCGGGCCCTGCCTTTGAGGGGTGGGCTTGTGTGATTGAATCTATCTCGCGGCATGACAGGACATCATTCGAACAATGACCCAAGCACGTAAAGGCATCATTCTGGCAGGCGGTTCCGGCACCCGCCTGTATCCGGCCACCCTGGCGGTCAGCAAGCAATTGCTGCCTATCTACGACAAGCCGATGATCTACTATCCCTTGTCCACCCTGATGCTGGCCGGCATCCGCGACATCCTCATCATCTCGACGCCGCAGGACACGCCGCGCTTCCAATTGCTGCTGGGCGACGGCAGCCGCTGGGGGCTCAATCTGCAATATGAGGTGCAGCCCAGTCCGGATGGCCTGGCGCAGGCCTTCATCATCGGCGAGGCGTTCCTGGCGGGCGCGCCGTCGGCGCTGGTGCTGGGCGACAACATCTTCTACGGCCATGATTTCGCCAAATTGCTGACCGAGGCCAGCAGCCAAACCGCGGGCGCGTCGGTGTTCGCCTACCATGTGCAGGACCCGGAGCGCTACGGGGTGGTGGAGTTCGACGCCGCCGGCGTGGCGCGTTCCATCGAGGAAAAGCCGGCGCTGCCCAAGTCGAATTATGCGGTGACCGGCCTGTATTTTTACGATTCGCAGGTGGTGGAGATCGCCAAGTCCATCCAGCCCTCTGCGCGCGGCGAATTGGAAATCACCGACGTCAACAATGTTTACCTGCAGCAAGGCTTGCTGAACGTGCAAACCATGGGCCGCGGCTACGCCTGGCTGGATACCGGAACGCACGAATCCTTGCTGGATGCCAGCCAGTACATCGCCACCATCGAGCGGCGGCAGGGCCTGAAAGTGGCCTGTCTGGAGGAGATCGCCTACCGTTCGGGCTGGATAGACGACGAACAGATCGTGCGCCTGGCCACGCCGCTGAAAAAGAATGGCTACGGCCAGTACCTGCTGGCCATGATAGGCGCGAAAAATTCTTGAATCCCAGCGCGAAGGTTTCGCCCGCGGAGCGGGGACCGTCGCCAGTCATTTGCGAGGCCAGGGGCCGATGAAAGTAATCGATACGAGCATTCCGGATGTGAAAATCATCGAGCCGACGGTCTTCGGCGATGAGCGGGGCTTTTTTTTCGAAAGCTTCAATCTGAAGCGGTTTGAGGAAGGCATAGGCCGCGCGGTGGATTTCGTGCAGGACAACCACAGCAAGTCCGCCAAGGGCGTGCTGCGCGGCCTGCATTATCAATTGCCGCCTTACGCCCAAGGCAAGCTGGTGCGGGTGGTGGCGGGCGAGGTTTACGACGTGGCGGTGGACATCCGCAAGTCCTCTCCAACCTTCGGCCAGTGGGTGGGCGTGGTGCTGAGCGCCGAGAACAAGCGGCAGTTCTGGATTCCCGAAGGCTTCGCCCACGGTTTCCTGACGCTTAGCGATGAGGCGGAGTTCGTGTACAAGGCCACCAACTACTACATGCCGCAATACGACCGCGGCATCTTGTGGTCCGACGCGTCGCTCGGCATCGACTGGCCGGCTGCGGGGGAGCTTAACCTGTCGGCCAAGGACAAGGCCCAGCCTCTGCTCGAGGCCGCGGAAGTGTTCCTGTCCTGAGCGCAGCCGGGGAAAAATAAAACCGCCTGGGTTGCCAGGCGGTTTTTTTGGCGCGACTGAGCGGCTTACGGACGCTCTACCGCCAGCGCCACGCCCATGCCGCCGCCTATGCACAGCGTGGCCAGGCCCTTCTTGGCGCCGCGGCGCTGCATTTCGTGCAGCAGGGTCACCAGCACGCGGCAGCCGGAGGCACCGATCGGGTGGCCCAGCGCGATGGCGCCGCCGTTGACGTTGACCTTGTCCGAACCCCAGCCCAGCTCTTTGGCCACGCCCAGCGCCTGGGCGGCGAAGGCTTCGTTGGCTTCCACCAGGTCCAGTTGCTCGACGGTCCAGCCCGCCTTGGCCAGCGCCTTGCGGGTGGCCGATACCGGGCCGATGCCCATGATTTCCGGTTCGCAGCCGGTCAGCGCGTAGCCCTTGACGATGGCCAGCGGCTTCAGGCCCAGCTGGTCGGCCTTTTGGGTGGACATCAAGAGCACGGCCGCGGCGCCGTCGTTGATGCCGGAGGCGTTGCCGGCGGTGACGGTGCCGTCTTTCTTGAAGGCGGCGCGCAGCTTGGCCAGGCCTTCCGCGCTGGCGTCATGCTTGATGAACTCGTCGGCGTCGAAGGCCAGCGGGTCGCCCTTGCGCTGCGGCACCAGCACCGGGACGATCTCGTCCTGGAACTTGCCGGCTTTCTGCGCGGCCGCGGCGCGCTGCTGCGATTGCAGCGCGAAGGCGTCCTGCTCTTCGCGGCCGATGCCGTACTTGGCGGCCACGTTCTCGGCGGTGATGCCCATGTGGTAGGCGTTGTAGGCGTCGGTCAGGCCGTCGTTGACCATGGTGTCCACCAGCTGGGCGTTGCCCATGCGGAAACCGTCGCGGGAGCCCGGCAGGATGTGCGGCGACAGCGACATGCTTTCCTGGCCGCCGGCGATGACGATTTCGGAGTCGCCGGCCAGGATGGCCTGGGCCGCCAGGTGCACGGCGCGCAGGCCGGAGCCGCATACCACGTTCAGCGTGGTGGCCGGGGTGGTGACCGGCAGGCCGGCCTTGATCAGCGCCTGGCGCGCCGGGTTCTGGCCGCTGCCGGCGGTCAGCACCTGGCCCAGGATCACTTCGCTGACGTCTTCCGGTTTGACGCCGGTTTTCTCCAGCAGCGCTTTGATCACGGTTGCGCCCAGTTCCGGGGCCGGGATCTTGGCCAGCGAGCCGCCGAAACTGCCGACCGCGGTGCGTTGCGCTGCTACGATTGCGACTTCCATGTCTTTCTCCTTGGCTTGGGGCCCGCCGTGGCGGCGGGCCATGTGTCCTGATAGGGACCGATGATCCGGTTGCGGGCGTTTATTGCAGGCTGGCGGTCACGCTCGGCATCGCCTTGGCCAGCACATAGCTGCCCGGCGCGGCCAAGAGCGGCGGCAATTCCTTGTTGCCCAGGGCCTTGGGCGCGGCGACTTGCTTGCCGGACTGCGGCGCCAGCCAGGCATCCCAATCTTTCCACCAGCTGCCCGGCTGGCTTTGCGCGCCTTCCAGCCATTCGTCGGAGCTGATGGGCAATTGTTCATTGACCCAGTAGTTGCGTTTGTCCTTGGTGACCGGGTTGATCGAGCCGGCGATGTGGCCGGACGCGCCCAGCACGAAGCGGCGGCTCGGCGCGCCGCTCAGGTATTTCAGGCCGGAGTAGGCCGAGCTCCACAGCACGATGTGGTCTTCGCGCGCGGCGAACATGTAGACCGGGATATTGATTTTCGAGATGTCGATCGGCACGCCGCACAGGGTGATGGCGCCCGGCTTCACCAGCGCGTTGTTCAGATAGAACTGGCGCAGCATGAAAGTGTGCATCGGCAGCGGCAGGTCCACCGCGTCGTTGTTCCAGTACAAGAGGTCGAACGGCGTGGGCGTCTTGCCCAGCAGGTAATTGTTGACCACGTAGTTCCACACCAGGTCGTTGGCGCGCAGCGAGGCGAAGGTGCGGCCGATTTCCTTGCCGCTGATGATGCCGCCGGCGGCCAGCTTGGCCTCGCGGCTGGCCACCAGGTTTTCATCGATGTAGTACGCGATCTCGCCCGGCTCGGCGTGGTCGATCAGCGAGGTCATGAAGGTGGCGGAGTCGATGTAGTCGAGCCCCTTGGCCTGCATCACGCACAGCGCGGTGCTGAGGATGACGCCGCCGACGCAGAAACCCAGCGCGTTCATCGTCGGCTGCTTGGTGATTTTGCGCACCGCTTCCGCCGCGGCGATCACGCCTTTCTCGACATAGGTTTCCCAGGTGAAATGCTTCATCTCGGCCACGGCCGAGCGCCAGCTCACCAGGAAGACGCGGTAGCCCTGGGCGACGAAGTGGCGCACCATGGAGTTGTCCGGCTGCAGGTCCATCAGGTAGAACTTGTTGATGCAGGGCGGGATGAACAGCAGTGGCTTCTCGTAGACTTTTTCGGTGGTGGGGGTGTACTGGATCAGCTCGATCAGCTCATTGCGGAACACGACCTGGCCGGGGGTGATCACCAGGTTTTCGCCGATCTCGAACTTGCTCTCGTCGGACATCGAGATGTGGCCCTTCTGGATGTCCTCCATCATGTTCTTCATGCCTTCCACCAGGCTTTCGCCCTTGGTTTCGATGGCGCGCTTGACCACGTCGGGGTTGGTCAGCATGAAGTTGCTGGGCGCCATCGCGTCCAGGTACTGGCGGGTGGCGAAGGCCAGCTTGTCCTTGGCGTTTTCGTCGATCTGGGTCTGGTCGACCAGCTCGGTCATCCACTTGGAGGTCAGCAGGTAGCTTTGCTTGAGAAAGCTGTAGAACGGGTGTTCGTTCCATTCCGGCGAGGCGAAGCGGCGGTCGCCGGCCTTGGCCTCCGGCGCGGTGTCCGCCGCCTTGCCCAGAAACTGCGACCACAGGTTCAGCTGTTGCTGGTACAGGGCGGACTGCAGGCTGAACAGCTGATTGGTCTGATTCATCAGCTGCGACCAGGCGCCGGCCAGCGGGTGGGCGGCGCTGTCCGGGCTCGCGCCCAGCGACAGGGAATTGACGAACTGCTGCATCCATTGCTGGTTGGCTTCGGAGAGGCCGGTGAAGAAATCTTCCAGCGTAGCGGTATTATTCTGGGACAAGATGAATCTCCTGATACGTACTGATATAGCGTTATCGAAGCCTGTCTGAATCAATCTGTTTGGAATGCATGGTCAAGCGAATGTACCTGCAGACTGTAACAGGGTTGCATGACATTTTCACGCCCTCCCGGCGGCAAGGGCTGGCAAATGCCGGTGACTGTTGCTGCAATGCGCAAAAAATGGCGGCGGCCAAATCGCGCCGCATTATGGCTTTCGCATCGCTTGTGGGATAATTGACCGGATTAGTTATGAGGAATTGCAATGGCGAGTGTAAAACTGGCTTTACATACCATCCGCGTTGAAAACATCTTTTGCATCGGCCGCAATTACGCCGCCCACGCGGCCGAATTGGGAAACCCGGTGGAAAGCGAGCCGCTGGTGTTCCTCAAACCGACTTCGGCCTTGCTGGACGAATCCTCTCCCATTCATTTGCCGGAATATTCCGACGACGTGCATCACGAGTGCGAACTGGTGGTGCTGATAGGCAAGGGCGGCGGCGACATCGCGCCCGAACAGGCGCTGAGCCATGTCGCCGGCTACGGCGTCGGGCTGGACCTGACCGCCCGCGACGCGCAAAGCGCGGCCAAGAGCAAGGGCCACCCGTGGACCAAGGCAAAGGGCTTTCGCGGCGCGGCCTGCTTGTCGGCGCTGGTGCCGGCGGAGCGGGTGGCCGATCCGCAGCGGCTGCAATTCGAACTGCGGGTGAACGGCCAGCTGCGTCAGGCGGGCGACACCGGCATGATGCTGTTCACTGTGGCGCAGCAGATCAGCTACCTGTCGCGCACGTATGGCCTGAGCGCAGGCGACCTGATCTACACCGGCACGCCGGAAGGCGTGGCGCGCATCCGCTCCGGCGACGAGCTGGATCTCAGCCTGCACGGCCAGGTGTCCGCGCACTGGAAGGTGGCGTGATGGCGCGGCCGGAAGAGCAGGACGACGGCAAGGTCCGCCTGGACAAATGGCTGTGGGCGGCGCGCTTCTTCAAGACGCGCCAGCTGGCGCACGAGGCGCTGGAGCTGGGCCGGGTGCTGGTGAACGGCGACCGGGTCAAGGCGTCGCGTGTAGTTAAGGAAGGCGACCGGCTGTTTTTGCGGATCAACCAGCTGGAGTACAACGTGGAAGTGCTGCAGCTCGCCACCCAGCGCCGGCCGGCGAAGGAGGCGGTGTTGATGTACCGCGAAGATGCGGAGTCGGTGGCTGCCCGCGAAGCGCGCATGCTGCTGCTGAAGGCCGAGCATGCCAGCTTTCCGCATGGCGACGGCCGCCCCACCAAGAAAGCGCGGCGCGACATCTCCCGCTTCAAGTCGTCGTTTTAGCCGCCGCCGCGGCGCCAGCCCGGCCTGGTGCCGGGCTGATTCGAATAGAAAGACAATCAATGCAGTCGTTGTTGCCGTTCGCCGGGTTCTACTTCACCTATTTCACCTTCCAGGGCATGTTCAGCCCGTTCTGGGGCCTGTATCTGGAGTCGCTGTCGTTCAGCGCGCTGCAGATTTCGGTGCTGATGGCGCTATCCACGCTGGCGCGCATCATCGCCCCGGGCTTCTGGGGCTGGCTGGCCGACAAGAGCGGACAACGCCGCAACATCATCGTCACCACTTCCATCCTGTCCGCCGCCAGCTTTTGCCTGGTGGGGCTGCACAACGGCTTCTGGTGGATTTTCGTCAGCATGGCGGTGTCGCATTTCTTTTGGGCGGCGGCGCTGCCGCTGGTGGAGGCCAGCACCGCCTACCTGACGCGGGCGCAGCCCGGCCGCTACAGCCGGGTGCGGGTGTGGGGGTCGATAGGCTTCGTCTGTTTGGCGCTGACCGGCGGCTATCTGCTGGACTGGCTGGGCATCGCGGCGACGCCGTGGATTGTCTCCGCCTTGCTGATAGGCGTGGCGCTGACGGCGCTCAAGGTGCCGGAGGTGAAGCTGGCCAGCCGCGGCAAGCCAGCCGGGCCGATCTGGGACACGCTGAAAAAGCCGGCGGTGATCGCGCTGTTCGCCTGCTGTTTCCTGCAGGCCTTCGCCCATGGCCCGTATTACACTTTCTATTCTTTGGGCCTGAAGCAGTTTGGCTATGACAAGGCCGCGGTCGGCGTGCTGTGGGCGCTGGGGGTGGTGTTCGAGGTGGGCGTGTTCATGCTGATGCCGCGCATCATGCGCCGCTTCAGCCTGGAGGCTTTGATGCTGGCATCGCTGCTGGCGGCGGTGCTGCGCTTCGGCCTGATCGCCGCCGGCCTGTCGCTGCCGGCCTTGGCTGCGGCGGCGCAAGCGCTGCACGCGCTCACCTATGCCTTGCACCACGCGTCGGCGATAGGCCTGATCAATCGCATGTTCGACGAGCAGCACCATGGCCGTGCGCAAGGGCTGTACATCATCGCCTCGTTCGGCCTGGGCGGCAGCGGCGGCGGGCTGGTGGGCGGGCTGGTGTGGCCGCACGGCGGCGTGCTGCCCACCTTCGCCATGTCCGCCGGCGCGGCGCTGGCCGGCGTTTTCGTCTGCCTGCGCTGGCTCAGGCCCAAGCGACAGGCATGCCAATGACGATGGCCATGACGCCGCAGCAGGCGCTGGACAGCTACCAGCAGGCTTTGGCGACGCATGACTGGCGCCAGGTGGCGCCGTGGCTGCATGAAGACGCTTGCTTCGTGTTTTCCGATGGCACCTTCAAGGGCAAGGCGGCCGTGTGCGAGGCCATCCGTCAAACTTTTGACTGGATACGCGGCGAGGATTACCGCATCGCGGATCTGCACTGGACTCATGCGGGAGAGAATTTCGCCGCCTGCGTCTATGCGTTTTCCTGGCGCGGGCTGGTCGATGGGCAGCCCGCGGAGGGGCGAGGCCGCGGCAGCTGCGCGCTGATCAAGGATGGGCAGGGCTGGCGGCTGCTGCAGGAGCATCTGGGGCCGCCAGCCGAGTCATAGCAGCATCACCAGCTTGAACTCCGGCGCGTTGGCCGGCCTGAGCGTGATCTGCCGCTTGTTGAGCTGGCCCAGCGTGGGGTGATGGAAGGCGCGCTCGCCGCCTTCGCGCTCCAATACATCCTGCTGTTGCCATAGGCGGTCGAACTCCGCGCTGTCGCGGCGCAGCCGCTCCAGCATGTCCGCCGTTTCCGCGTCATCCAGCTGCTGGCCCAGGTCGGCCCGCAACTCCGCCACGATGCGCCGCGCCCTCTCCGGCCAGTTGTCGAGGAAGGTCCGCGCTTCGGGCGCCAGGAAAATGAAGTCGAGCTGGCTGCGGCTGGCCTCCGGCTTGCCCAGCCAGCCGCAAAACAGCTCCGCGGCCGCGGGGTTCCAGGCCGCCGCCCGCCAGTGGCGGTCCAGCACATAGGCCGGGATGGCGATGTGCGGCAGCATTTCGGCCAGAATGTCCCGCGCCTGCGGATTGTCTTCGGCGCGCTTGTCCTTGGGGTTTTTCAGCCCGGCCAGATCAAACAGATAGTCGGTTTCCGCGCCGGACAGCTGCAATGCGGCCGCCAGCCGGGTGAGGGTATGGGCTGATACCGACTCGGTGCGCCCTTGCTCCAGCCAGGTCAGCCAGGTGGGGCTGATGCCGGCCAATTGCGCCACCTCTTCGCGGCGCAGGCCCTTGGCGCGGCGGCGCGTTCCCGTCGGCAGGCCGGCCTGCTGCGGCGTCAGCCGTTCGCGGTGGGCGCGCAGGAAAGCGCCGAGCGGGGTGGCGGACGGGGATTCCATAGTCTGATCCTGTTGGTTTTTATACCAGTATAACCGCTTATCTTGTAACAGGATCAAAGCTGGTCAAAGATGTCTGCAACGACGACCCGAGGACACGCCATATGACCGCGCAAACCTTGTACGACAAACTGTGGAACAGCCACCTGGTGCGCCAGGAGGCCGACGGCACCGCGCTGCTGTATATCGACCGCCACCTGGTGCACGAAGTGACCAGCCCGCAGGCCTTCGAAGGCCTGAAACTGGCTGGCCGCCAGCTGTGGCGGGTGGATTCGGTGGTTTCCACCGCCGATCACAATACCCCGACCGACCATTGGGATCAGGGCATCCAGGACCCGATCTCGCGCCAGCAGGTGGAAACTCTGGACGCCAACATCCAGGCCTTCGGCGCGCTGGCCTACTTCCCGTTCAAGGACAAGGGCCAGGGCATCGTCCACGTGATGGGGCCGGAGCAAGGCGCCACGCTGCCGGGCATGACCGTGGTGTGCGGCGACAGCCACACCTCCACTCACGGCGCTTTCGGCGCGCTGGCGCACGGCATCGGCACTTCCGAGGTGGAGCACGTGATGGCCACGCAGTGCCTGGTGGCCAAGAAGTCCAAGAACATGCTGGTGCGGGTGGACGGCAAGCTGGGCGCGGGCGTCACCGCCAAGGATGTGGCGCTGGCTATCATCGGCAAGATAGGCACCGCCGGCGGCACCGGCTACGCGATAGAGTTCGGCGGCGAGGCGATCCGCGGCCTGAGCATGGAAGGCCGCATGACGCTGTGCAATATGGCGATCGAGGGCGGCGCGCGCTCCGGCCTGGTGGCGGTGGACGACAAGACCATCGAATACGTCAAAGGCCGGCCGTACGCGCCCAAGGGTGAACAGTGGGAACCGGCGGTGGCCTACTGGCGCACCCTGCATTCCGACGCCGGCGCGCATTTCGACGCGGTGGTGGAGCTGGACGGCGCGGCTATCCAGCCGCAAGTGACCTGGGGCACTTCGCCGGAAATGGTGGTGGAGGTGGGGGGCAAGGTGCCGAACCCGGCCCGCGAGAGCGACCCGGTGAAGAAAGCCGGCATCGAGCGCGCGCTGGCCTATATGGGCTTGCAGGCCGACACCCCGATTGATCAGATTCCGGTGGACGTGGTGTTCATCGGCTCCTGTACCAACAGCCGCATCGAGGACCTGCGCGAGGCCGCCGCGGTGGCCAAGGGCCGCAGCAAGGCCGCCAACGTCAAGCAGGTGCTGGTGGTGCCGGGATCCGGCCTGGTGAAGGCGCAGGCCGAAGCCGAGGGCTTGGATAAGGTGTTCGCCGCCGCCGGCTTCGAATGGCGCGAGCCGGGTTGCTCGATGTGCCTGGCGATGAACGCCGACCGCCTGCTGCCGGGCGAGCGCTGCGCCTCCACTTCCAACCGCAATTTCGAAGGCCGCCAGGGCCAGGGCGGGCGCACCCATCTGGTGAGCCCGGCGATGGCGGCGGCGGCGGCGGTGGCGGGGCATTTCGTCGACGTGCGCCAGTGGTCCGTCCGATAAGCAGCGTTTTGTCCCGGCCTGCCGGGAGCAAAACGCCAGGCGTCGTGTCCTAAGGATGGGGCAGACCGGCGATTCCGGCTTGGGTAGAATCCCACCCTGTTTACTTATCCGACAGCCTGGCTGTTTATCGAATGGAGTTTCGCATCATGAAAAAAGAGATTGTCTGGATCTGCCTGGCCTTGCTGCTGGCGGCGTGCAACACCGTGCAGGGCATCAAGACTGACGCCAAGGAAGGCGGCCAGGCGGTGGGCCACGGCCTGCAGAAGGCGGGCCAGGCAATCGGCAACGCGGTGGAAAAAGGCGGCGAGGCGATCAAGCGCACCGCCGAGTAAACCGCCGCTGCCGCGCAACGGAGCGTAGAAAATGAAAGCATTCACCACTTTGCAGGGCCTGGCCTGTCCGCTGGACCGCGCCAACGTCGATACCGACGCCATCATTCCCAAGCAGTTCCTGAAGTCGATCAAGCGGTCGGGCTTTGGTCCCAATCTGTTCGACGAATGGCGCTACCTCGACCATGGCGAACCCGGCATGGACAACAGCAAGCGGCCGCTCAATCCGGACTTCGTGCTGAACCAGCCGCGCTATCAGGGCGCGCAGGTGCTGTTGGCGCGGGAAAACTTCGGCTGCGGCTCCAGCCGCGAGCACGCGCCATGGGCGCTGGATGACCAGGGTTTTCGGGTGGTGATCGCGCCCAGCTTTGCCGACATCTTCTTCAACAACTGCTACAAGAACGGCCTGTTGCCCATCGTGCTGGACGCCGGCACCGTCGACCAGCTGTTCCGCGAGTGCGAGGCGGCGCCGGGCTACAGCCTGACGGTGGACCTGGCGGCGCAGACCGTGTCCACCCCGTCCGGCCAGGCCTTCCCGTTCGACATCACCGAGCACCGCAAGCACTGCCTGTTGGGCGGGCTGGACGAAATCGGCCTGACCTTGCGGCACGCGGACGAAATCAAGGCTTTCGAAGCCAAGCGCCGCGCCGAGCAGCCCTGGCTGTTCGCCTGAGAGGATTGTTCAACGCATAGGAGGTAGCGAGATGGGACAGCGTTATCTGGAGCTTAAGGATTCGCATCGCGAGTTTATTGCCGGGCAGAAACTGTTTTTCGTCGCTACCGCCATGCAGGATGGGCGCGTCAACATGTCGCCCAAGGGAATGGATTCGCTGCGGGTGCTGGGGCCGAATCAAGTGGCCTGGCTGAACGTCACCGGCAGCGGCAACGAGACGGCCTGCCATGTCGAACACAGCCCGCGCATGACTTTGATGTTCTGCGCGTTCGAAGGCAAGCCGCTGATTTTGCGCCTGTATGGGCAGGCGCGGGCGATTCATCAGGGCGACCCGGAATGGGCCGATTATTACGGCCTGTTCGAACCCTTGCCCGGCGCGCGGCAGATCTTTTTGCTGGACGTGGGGCTGGCGCAGTCCTCTTGCGGCATGTCGGTTCCTTACTACCAATACCAGGGCGAGCGGGAGCAGTTGAACGACTGGGCCCGGACCAAAGGCGAGGCGGGGGTGCAAGACTACTGGCGCAGCCGGAATGTGTCGAGCCTGGATGGCCTGCCGACCGGCATTGTGGAAAAGAGCGGACTGGCAAGCGCCGATGAAACCCGTCAGCAGTGAAGATGGCGGCGGGAAGGAAGCCGCAGCGCGACGGGGAGGGATGGCCTGGCTGCATCGCCATCCGCTGGCGGCTTTCCTGCTGCTGGGCCTGAGTTTTTTGCTGTTCGGCGTGGGCACCATCAACCTGGCCCTGCTGCTGCAGCTGAATTTGAAATTATGGCTGGACGCGGGCTGGCAGGCGGCAATGGATGGCGCGCTGCGCCAGTTGGGAGAGCTGCTGCTGTCCGGCTACGCCGCGATGGCGGCCTACATCGTGTTCAAGTGCTGCGAAAAGGCGCTGGTGGAACGTTTGACCCGGCGCGAAGAAGACAAACGGAAATAAGGAAGAAACCATGAAAATCGCCATTCTGCCGGGTGACGGCATCGGGCCGGAAATCATCGCGCAGGCCGAGCGCGTGCTGGACGTATTGCGCCGCGACGGGCTGAAGATCGAAACCGAGCACGCGCCCTTGGGCGGCGCCGCTTACGACCAGTACGGCGCGCCGTATCCGGAAGCCACGCAGAAACTGGCGCGCGAGGCCGACGCGGTGTTGCTTGGCGCGGTGGGCGGCCCGCAATACGACAAGCTGGACCGGCCGCTGCGGCCGGAGCGCGGCCTGCTGGCCATCCGCAAGGACCTGGGCCTGTTCGCCAACCTGCGCCCGGCCATCCTGTATCCGGAGCTGGCCAACGCGTCCACGCTGAAGCCCGAGGTGGTGGCGGGGCTGGACATCATGATCGTGCGCGAACTGACCGGCGACATCTACTTCGGCCAGCCGCGCGGCATCGCCGTCAACGAGCTGGGCGAGCGCGAGGCTTACAACACCATGCGCTACAGCGAGAGCGAAGTGCGCCGCATCGCCCATGTCGCCTTCGGCATCGCGATGAAGCGGGGCAAGAAGCTGTGTTCGGTGGACAAGGCCAATGTGCTGGAGACCACCGAGTTCTGGAAGGAGATCATGATAGACGTGGCGCGCGAGTATCCGCAGGTGGAGCTGTCGCACATGTATGTCGACAACGCCGCGATGCAGCTGGTGCGCAACCCGAAGCAATTCGACGTGATGGTCACCGGCAATATCTTCGGCGACATCCTGTCCGACGAGGCCTCGATGCTGACCGGCTCCATCGGCATGCTGCCGTCGGCGTCGCTGGATCAGAACAACAAGGGCCTGTACGAGCCCAGCCACGGCTCGGCGCCGGACATCGCCGGGCAGAACCTGGCCAATCCGCTGGCCACCATCCTGTCCGCCGCCATGATGCTGCGCTACAGCTTCGGCCAGGAGACCGCCGCGCAGCGCGTGGAAACCGCAGTGAAGAAGGTGTTGGCCCAGGGTTACCGCACTGGCGACATCTACGAGGCCGGCTGCGAGAAGGTCAGCTGCTCCGGCATGGGCGACGCGGTGGTGGCGGCGATGTAAGGACGCGTCCCTGGTTTGAGTCGGGGAAGAAAGTGCAACGGCGCGCATCCTGAGGGTGCGCGCTGTTTTTTGAGACGAGGCCGCATGTCGATCAGAGGCATTGCGCTTTCACGAGCCGCTGATCGTCCACCGCGTCGATGATGATGCCTATGTCAGCGACGACTATGGTCGGGACAATGCCGGGCAAACGCGCGTGTTGATTCAAGCCGCGAATTGACGCGAGGCCGCGGCCTGGCGCAAGCATGTCTTGGCCCGGCCGCGTCCTTTCCCGAAAGATGACGCCGCCGCGTCCGGCTAGGCGGAGGCGGCCGCGCTTCACCAGCCCAGGTAGTAGTCTCGGTTCAGCCAGGCCGGCCAGGCCATGTCGAACCACTCCTGCAGCATCAGCTCGGTCACGCAAAGCGCGCCTTCCACCCAGCCTTGGTCGTCGGAATAGGCCTCGCCGGTGATGTGGATGTTCTCGCCGTGATCGGGCCGACGCATATAGGGCATGATGTTCTGCACCGACACGTCGGCGCACCAGGCGTGGTAGCCGCCGCCGTACGGGTCTTGGGTCCAGTCCTGCAGGCGGGCGACATAGGGCGGCGGAATCTCGTTGCCCTTGCCGTGGAGTTCGCGCACCTGGTTCATCGCTTCTTCCACCATCGCGATGGGCGCTGGCTCGCCTGGCTCTTTGGCCAGCGCTTCCAGATGCTCCTGGCGGACCAGCCGGGTGGTGTGGCCCAGGTAGCGGGGCAGTTTGTCGCGGCCTTGCATCAGCACCTGCCAGAACGGCACGGTGCGCATGTCGTTGTAGCTGGACAGGAACAGCGAATGGTTGTTGGCCGGATCGGTGCCGAAGTAGTAGCACTGGCGCATCGGCAGGTCGGTGATGGAATGGCCGGACTCCGCGCCGAAGTCTTCTGTCCACCATGGCTCCTCAAAGCCCATCAGCAGTTTGAACGAAGGCTCCATGATGACGGAGGCGATGTTCTTCTGCAGCTGCTGCGCGCCTTCGCGGTTGAAGAAAAAATTCTGCTGGTCGAGCAGCTCCAGCGAACGACGCGGCATCGCCAGCACGATGTTATTGGCCTTGACGGTCCAGCGGTATTGGCCAGCGGCATTCCAGAAGGTCAGCAGGTAGCGGTAGCCGCTGCCGTCCTGCGCGCGGCTGAAGGTTTCCAGGCGGTTGCCCAGCCACAGCTTGGCGCCTGACATGTCGGTGAAGGACTGCGCCAGCGCGTAGGCGATCTGATCATAGCCGTCGCTGATGGTGCGGTAGCTGGAGTCGGCGCTGGAAAAGTCACCCACCATATAGGGGAAGGCTTCGGCGGCGTTCCAGTTGATGGTGTTGGAATAGTAGCCGCCGCCATCGGCCAGGAAGCTGTAGGCGTCCTGGCCTACCTGGTCCTTGATCAGGTTCCAGAAGCCGATATCGTTGACCTTCATGCCGCGGAAGGGGCTGTCGGGGAAAACGTATGTCAGGGCTGGCTTGACGATGTTCCATTCGCGGCTGGTGAGCTGGAACGTGTAGGTGTATTGGTCGATCTTTTTGACCTTGTCGCCGAATTCGGCGACGAACCAGGGGTCGGCCATCAGCACGTCGTAGACTATCTTGTTGAACAACTGGTCCGGGCTATAGCCTTCTTCGCCCAGTTTGAAGGTATAGCGGACGTGGAATTTCTCCCCTTGCGCCTGAGCGCTGGTCCAGGCGTTGGCCTTGAAGCGCTGGCAGCGCAGGTAGAAGTAAAGATCGTCCGGTTCGCCCATGGGAAATTCCTGGTTGGGCAGCTTGAAGACGTCTTCGATCAGGGCGGTCACCATTTCCTGCGAGCGCATGTAGCGCATGCCGCCCAGCTCTCCAATCACGTTCATGCCCGGCAGCTTGATTGACAGCAGCCTGCCGCCCAGCCGGTCGGCCAGGTCGAACACATGCACGCTGGCGGGCCGGCTGCCGCCCGGCTTGTACTCGCCGCCTAGCAGACGGTAGCCGGTGTACAAGCCGCCCACGCCCGCGCCGACCACGGCGACATCGACTGCCAGGTCGGCCTGGCTGCCGGTGCTGTGGGGAATGTCATTCAGTGTGATCATTTTGCAGCGCTCCTCTGGTGTTTAGCGGACAAGGCCGGGACGGCCGATGCTGAACGGACTGATGTCGTAGTCTGTGGCGCCGTTGATCGCCAGCTGCGCGCAGATCTTGCCCAGCAGCGGCACCAGTTTCGCGGCCCAGCCCGCGGTGTAGAGCACGATGTTGGGGTGGCCGGGCAGGGTGTCCAGAATGAATTCCTTGCCGTCGTCGGCGAGCGCCACCATGCAGGCCGATGCGTATTCCGGCTCCGGCGACAGACCGCTCATGTGCTGGGCCACCCATTCGCAAGTGCCGGCGTAGTCTTGCGGCGTGGGAGGGCGGCGTTCCCTTGGATCGCTGGTGATCTGGTACGGGTAGTCCGGCGCCACCCGGATATAGCCGGGATGCGACCAGGAGGTTTCCGGAAAGCCGTAGTACAGATTGGCGTTGGCTGCGGTGGGTTGCTGGAAGGCGAACCAGGTGGGGTAGTCGATGTCGGCCCGCGTCTTGCGGAAATAGGCGGACACCATGTTCCAGATGGTCAGATTCAGCTGGATGCCCAGCGGCGCGATCACTTCGTTGGTGAAGGCTCCGGCGGTGATGACCAGTTTTTTGCCGCGATACACGCCGGCATCGGTGGTGACGGTGATCTGCCCGCCGCTGGATTCGATATCGATGACTTTCTGTTCTTCCTTCAGCTGCACCCCCTGGTCATGCGCCAGGTTGTACATCGCCCGCAGCGTGGCCGGCAGATTGATGACGCCGCCGCCGCTCTGGAAAAAACCGCTGTAGTTGGCGGGCAGGTCGCGGAAGCCGTACCACTCTTCCACCTCCGCGCGGGTCAGCGACTGGAAGGGCACGCCCATGGCCTGCATGGTTTCGATCGCCGGGGCGATGCCGCCTTCGGTGGTGGGGGTGTTCGGGTCGCCAAACCACAGGCTGCCGACGCGAGGAATCAGCTGGGTGACAGTCTGGCTTTGCAGCAGCTCCCACTCCGGAACCGCAGCCATCACCAGCTGGGTCATGTACGTTTCGCTGTATTGGAAGCGGAACTGGCGCGATGCGCCGGCCGAACTGCAGAACTGGTTGAAGAAGGTGCTTTGCTCCAGCACCAGCACCTTGTTGCCTTGCAGAACCGGATGGCCGCCGTAGGGGCTGACGGCGTTGTAGGCGGTGGATAGCCCGATCAGGCCCCCGCCGATGATGATCAGATCGTAGTCAGACATTGCCGTGCTTCTCCGATGACATGTCGCGATGGCGAGGGACTGCTGCGGCGCGCCCGAGGCGATGAATTATTCGGCATATGCGCGCTTGCAATGAGTTATAGAATCGTCATTTACATAGTCAACTTTCTTATGCTGTCAGTCTGCGCGGTGGCCGGCTCCACTCGGGCTGCCGCGTTTCGGGGCTGTGCGAGCCTGTAAGAATGGCGAACGCGAGTCGTCCGGTCGGTGTTGATGTCATTCAAATCTGTTCTTCTCATTACATTCTCAATAAAAACGATTTACCCCATTGCCTGGCACGATTGCGCGCTGCACAATGAGGTAATAAAAAATTAACCGCGCCGTTGGCGCGGCCACGATTCGGACTTAGGACAGACTCGGGAGATTTCCAGTGAGAGTAGGCTTTGTAGGTTGGCGCGGCATGGTCGGTTCGGTGCTGATGCAGCGCATGCGCGAGGAAAACGACTTCGCCGCCATCGACGAACCGGTGTTCTTCACCACGTCCAATGTGGGGGGCAAAGCGCCGGATATCGGCCGCGAGGTGCCGGCCTTGAAGGATGCCGGCAATATCGACGAATTGACGGCGATGGACGCCATCGTCACCTGCCAGGGCGGCGACTACACCTCCGAAGTCTATGGCAAGCTGCGCGAAGCCGGCTGGAAGGGCTACTGGATAGACGCGGCGTCCTCGCTGCGCATGCAGGACAATGCCATCATCATCCTCGATCCGGTCAACCAGAACGTGATTGAGCAGGGTTTGGCCAGCGGCGTGAAAGACTATATCGGCGGCAACTGCACCGTTTCGCTGATGCTGATGGCGCTGGGCGGCTTGTTCCAGAATGATCTGGTGGAGTGGGCCACGTCGATGACCTACCAGGCGGCTTCCGGGGCCGGCGCCAAGAACATGCGCGAACTGCTGACCGGCATGGGCGCCATCCATGGCCAGGTGGGCGATCTGCTGGCCGACCCGGCCTCCGCCATCCTGGACATCGACCGCAAGGTGTCAGATTTCCTGCGCGGCGACGGCTTCCCCAGCCAGAATTTCGGCGTGCCGCTGGCCGGCAGCCTGATTCCGTGGATAGACAAGGATCTGGGCAATGGCCAGTCCAAGGAAGAATGGAAGGGCGGCGCGGAAACCAACAAGATCCTGGGGCGCGGCGCGAATCCGGTGCCGGTGGACGGCTTGTGCGTGCGGGTGGGCGCGATGCGCTGCCACAGCCAGGCGTTGACCATCAAATTGAAGCAAGACGTGCCGCTGGACGAGATCGAGGCGATGCTGGCCGCGGCCAATCCGTGGGCCCGCGTGGTGCCGAACACCCGCGAGGCGTCGATGCGCGATCTGACCCCGGCCGCGGTCACCGGCACGCTGCGCACCCCGGTGGGACGCCTGCGCAAGATGGCGATGGGCGGCGAGTATCTATCGGCGTTCACCGTCGGCGATCAGCTGCTGTGGGGCGCCGCCGAACCGCTGCGCCGCATGCTGCGTATCCTGATCGAGCGCTGACGGGTAGAATAGGCGTCAGCCTGAGGCCGGCGCTTGCCGGCCGTCTCAAGAACATAAGGGCACTTAGGTGCCCTTTTCGCATGGATTCGCCGGCGGAGTTGTCCGTCCGGCGCAGTAATGAATAGGAAACCAATCATGTCGACATCCCTTCAGCTTGCCGTAGTGGGCGCCACCAGCCTGGTGGGCCAGGCCATTCTGGAACTGCTGGCCGAGCGCAACTTCCCGGCTGCCCGCGTGTTCGCGGTGGATGTCGCCGAACAGGACGGCAGCACCGTCTCCTTCGGCAACCTGGAGCTGGACGTGCACATGGTGGACGAATTCAACTTCGAGAATGTCGGCATGGCCATCTTCGCCGCCGGCAGCGCCGTTTCCCGCGAATACGCGCCGCAGGCGCGCGATGCCGGCGCCGCGGTGGTGGACTTCAGTTCCGCTTTCCGCGCCGACGCCGGCGTGCCGCTGGTGGCGCCGGCGATCAACGCCGCCGAACTGGAGGACCTGGGCCGCGCGCCGCTGGTGGCCGTGCCCAATTGCACCACCACGCCGCTGGCGCTGGCGCTGGCAGCCTTGCTGCCGCTGGGCGTCCAGCGCGCCAGCATCGCCACCTACCAGGCGGTGTCCGGCAGCGGCCAGGCGGCGATGGAGGAAATGGCCGACCAGACCACCGCGTTGTTCTCGCACCGCGACGCCGAGGTCAAAGCCTACGACAAGCGCATCGCTTTCAACGTGCTGCCGCAGATCGGCGAGCTGGACGAGAACGGCGATTCGGAAGAAGAGCGCTCGGTGCGCGACGAGACCGCGCGCCTGCTGGGGCTGGCGCCGGAATCTCTGGAGGTGACCTGCGCGCGCGTGCCGGTGTTCTTTGGCCATTCCTGGGCGGTTCAAGTCGAACTGCATAAGGAGTTTGATCTCGAGCAAGTGAAAAAGCGCCTGCAGGCGGCAGGATTGAAAGTGGTGGGCCGCGATCAGCATGGCGGCTACGTGACGCCGATGGAAGCCACCGGCAACGAGCTGGTCTGGGTCAGCCGCCTGCGCGCGCACGGCAAGGTGGTGAGCATGTGGCTGTCGGCCGACAACGTAAAGGCGGGCGCGGCCATCCATTGCGTGCGCATCGCCGAAATCCTGGCCGGCCAGAGCCCGCTGATGTAAGCGGGCAGCCGGGTCCGCCCGGCTTGCAGCCCGCATGAAATCTGGCTAAACGCCCAGGCAGGGCCTAAGATTGCAGCAATGGCCCATGCGCGCGCCAGCGGGTCTGTGCCTATAAAATAAAACGAGACCATGCCGGAAGGTAGACAGTGAGAAATCAGGTAAAACTCAAACTTGGCGTCCTGTTGATAGGCTTGGCATGCTCTGCCGCGGCTTGGGCGGGATTGGGCAGGATCCATGTCCGCTCCAATCTTGGCGAGTTGCTGAAAGCCGACATCGAAATGACCGGAGTGCAGCCTGGCGAAATGGATGCCGTCAGGGTGGGGCTGGCCAGCATCGATACCTTCCAGGCGTTGAATGTCGATTACGCCTCCTCGCTGTCCCAATTGCGCTTCGCGCTCAGCCCCAATCCGCGCGGCGCGCTGATCCGCGTCAGCTCGGTCCAGCCGATCACCGACCCCTACCTGCGCTTCGTGGTGGAGGCCAAGGCGCCGTCCGGCCGCTCGGTGCGCGAATACACGGTGTTGCTGGATCCGGCCAATTACAATGTCGGCGGCCCGAACATCGTCCAGGATGTCCCCAGCTACGCCGACAGCGACCAGGCCGGCCGCTACCAGGCGGCGGCCCCGGCCAAGCCGCGCGTCGTCGAACCCACAGTGCTGAAAGTGAGGCCGGGCGCGACCCTGCGTTCGCTGGCGCAGAGGGTGAAGCCCCGGGGCGCGTCGTTGCGGCAGACCATGGCGGCGCTAGTGCAGGCGAACCCCGACGCTTTCGCCGAAGGCGACGTCAATCATCCGAAACCGGGCTCGTCGCTGACAGTGCCGTCGGCGCGCAAGATGAAGGCGTTGGGCGCGGCCCAGGTCGCCAGCATTCTGGGCGATGCCGCCCCGGCCGCGGCTTCGGCCGGTGGCCAGTCGGCGGCGCCGGCCGGCAAGGGCGGCGACGTGCTCAAGCTGGTGCCGGGCGACGGGAGCGACAATGCGCGGCTGAATGACCTGCAGCAGCAGATCAACGCCCGCGAAAAGGCCTTGCAAGAGGCGTCGGCCAGAATCACGGCGCTGGAACAGGAGTTGAAGGCGATGCGGGGCGGCCAGCCGCTGCCGGCCAAGCCTGTCATGGCGTCGGCGCCCATGGCGGTCGCCAGCGTTCCGGCGGCGGCTCCGGCGGCAAGCGCGCCTAAGCCGATGCCCAAGCCTGAACCGGCGCCCCATCCGCTCAAGAAGCCAGCCCCTGCGCACGCGGCGCCGCCGATGCCGCCGCCAAACAAATCGCTGCTCGACAAGTTGCTGGATCATCTGCCGTTGATCGGCGGCGGGGTGGGCGTGGTCGCCTTGCTGGGACTGCTGGGCGCGGTAGTCATGCGCAGGCGCGCGGCGGCGGGCAGCCTGTCGGCTACCAGCGCCACGCTGGCGCGCTCTACGGTCACCGGGCATGGTCCCAGCACCGTGGGCGGCAGCCATTCCTTCATGAGCAACTTCACCCAGGCGGCGGGCGCGATCGACGCGGCCGAAGTCGACCCGGTGGCCGAGGCCGAGGTTTATATCGCCTATGGCCGCGACCAGCAGGCCGAGGAAATTCTGAAGGATGCGTTGCAGAAGGATCCTTCCCGCCATGAGGTCAGGATGAAGCTGATGGAGGTGTACGCGGCGCGTCCGGACACAGCCGCTTTCGAGCGCCTGGCCAAGGAAATGAACGCCGCTTTCGATGGCAAGGGCGGGTTGTGGGCCAGGACGGTTACGCTGGGGCGCGCGATCGATCCGGACAATCCGCTGTACCAGATGGCGCCCGACGCGGAGCTGGATCTGTCCGCGGGCCTTGGCGGCGGCATCGATCTGGATCAGGAGCTGTTCGGCGAAGCCGCGCCGGATGCGCCGCCCGCCGCCGAGTCCGCGCCGGCGATGGCGGAGGAGGCGGATCCGCTGGCCGCCTTGTTCGATACGCCGGCGGGACAAGCGCCCGCCGCCGAAGACCAGGGCGGCACGCTGGATTTCGACCTGGAAGCGATGCTGCCGGCGGAAGCCGCGCCCGTTGCCGCCGAGGAACCGGCGCCGGCAGGCGAGGCCAGCCTGTTGGATTTCGATTTCAATCTGGACGCGCCGCCGCCTGAGGAAGCCAAGCCGGCCGCGGAAGGCGGGGGCGGGCTGGAGTCGTTGTACGAGGACATGCTGGCCGAAGCGCCGGCCGCCGAAGCGCCCCCGGCCGAAGAGCCTCCCGCCCAGGCGGAGGGCATGTCGGTGATGGACGATCCGCTGTCGACCAAACTGGATCTGGCCAAGGTTTATCTGGACATGGGCGATAGAGAAGGCGCGCGCGAGGTATTGCAGGATTTGGTGAGCGAAGCTCAGGGCGCGTTGAAGGAGGAGGCGAAAGCGTTGCTGGACAAGATCAGCGTCTGATTTTCCGGTGTGCCGGATTCTTCCGATGGCCGGGCGTTTGTTTTCCGAAACGACGCCCGGCCATTTGTTTGTCCGGATTATTTTCATGGCGGCGGACGCGGCGCCGCGATCCTGCGGGGCAATGGCGGATTCGATGCGTGAAAGAATCGGCTAGCATTTTGTTTTATTTGACGAATCGGGTTTGGGACAATTTGCTATGCGCGGTTTCCGGCCTATTTTATATAAAGATGATCGCTGGAAATCGGTCCGGCATCGGGTTGTCAGCCGGCAGCGGCTTGAGGTTTAATCGCAGGTAATTATCAGCATTGTCAGCCGTCTTGAAATGGTTTGATTTCAAGATGGGGCCAGGGCGGATCGAGATGGCGGGCATATCCGCCGGGCCTGGGGCAAAACATGCAAGCAAATAGGTTGGGGACGTCCACGATGGTCGCAAATTTTCGCATGGCGAGTTTGGCCTTGCTGTTGGCAGGCTTGGGAAGCGTATCGGCAGTCCGGGCGGGATTGGGGCCGATACATGTGCTTTCCGCCGACGGCGAGGCGTTCTCGGCGGAAATTCCCGTGGTGAACGAGGAAATTGAAAACTTCGCCCAGGCCGACCTGGCGGATAGAAATCGCTATGCCCTGTTGTCGCCTTACAGCGGGTCGGCCTCGATGCTGCAGTTCGGATTGATTCGCGGCAGCGACGGGCATATCCAGAAAGTGACGGTCAAGGGACCGGCCAGCTTCAGCGAGCCTTTGCTGCGTTTCGCGGTGGAGGTGCGTTGGCCGGATGGGCGGTTGGTGCGCGAATTTGAAGTGGACTACAAGCGCGACGGTCCGCGCCGCAAGGAGCCCGCGCCGGCAAGCGGCGACGATGGCAAGCGCCATGTCGCCTCGCCAGACCAGGGCTCGCGGCTGGACGGCGCGGGTTTGGGCGAACTCAAGGTCAGCTCGCGCTTGGGCGAGCCCTTGCAGGCGGAGCTCCGGCTGCTGGGCGGCGTATTCGATAAGACGGACCAGGTGCAGGTGGCCATTTTCGCCGATCCCGCGCAAGGAGAGGTGGCGCCGGAGCAACTGCAGCAGGTGGCGTCCATCGCGCACAAGCTGGATCGCTCCAGCGATGGGCGGCATGTGCTGCAGTTGGCTTCCAGTTTGCCCATCACGGCGCCGCGGCTGACGTTCCGGCTGGAGGTGAGAGCCGCCGGCGTCAAGGTGGAGAAGCGCTATGCGTTGATGCTGGAAGGCGCGCCGACGGCGCAGGATTCCGCTGCCGACCACGCCAAGCCGCCATCCGCCGCCGCGCCGGAAACCCGCGTCTACCAAGTGCGCAAGGGCGACAGCCTGTCGGCGATCGCCGCGCGCATGCGCGGCCATGCCGCCGGCGAGGACGTGGCGGGCAAGCTGTTGAAAGATAATCCGGACGCGTTTATCCGCGGCGACGCCAACCGTTTGTTGGCCGGGGCCGAGTTGCGTTACCCGGCGCAATGGACGCTGCGCGGCGAACCGGCCCGCCATGCGGCGGAGAAGGGTGACGCCGCCGGCGCGGAAGCCAAATCGGGCAGCATGGCGAAACTGCTGGCCGACGGCCGGCCGGCCGGCGTAGCCAAGGCGGCAGACAACAAACCGATGCCATCGGCCGCCTCCGTCAAACCGGCCGCGTCGTCGCCGGCCGCCCTGGCGGCGGAACGCCGGATGCGCGACATGCTGGCGATGCAGGACCGCGCGTTGAAGCAGACCGAGGCGCGCGCACGCGCGCTGGAAGCGCAAATCCGCACCATCCAGCAAAACAAGGACAAGACCGCCGCCGCGCCGCCCGCCGCCGCCATGACGCCGCCGATGCCCCCTCAGGCCAAACCGGCTGTGCCGCCGCCGGCTGCCATTCATGCGCCGCCGGCCTCCGCGGCCCGGATGGACAAGCCCAAGCCGGCGGTGGTCGTCACCGCGGTGACCGCATCGGCGCCGCGCCAGGCCATGTCGCCCGCCGAATCAAAGCAGCAGGCCAAGGCGCCGTTGGCGCCGCATGCCGCCAGCAGCGTGGTGGACGATGCGCTGGCGGTGCTGGGCGATAGGGATGTGCAATTGCGCTTGGGCGGCGCCGGCGCGGCGCTGGCGCTGGTGGCGCTGCTGCTGATGCGCAGAAAGCGGGCGGGCGCGGCGCAAGCGGAGGCGGAGACCGCGGACGAGTACGGCGGCGGCAAAGACGTGCCGTCCTCTATGCTGACGCTGGGGCCGCTGACCTCGCTGATGAGCACGCTGAAAAAAGGCGACGGCATCGATCTGGATTCGGTCGATCCGATGGCCGAGGCCGAGGTGTATCTCGCTTATGGCCGTGATGATCAGGTTTTGCTGATCCTGCGCGAAGGGCTGGAGAAGGAGCCGGCGCGGCAGGATCTGCGCTATAAGCTGCTGGAAGTGCTGTCGGCGCAGCCGGACAAGGCGGCGTTTCTTGAAGAGGCGGCGCGCTCGCGCGACATATTCGGCAAGGACAGCACCCAGTGGATGAGGGTGTGCGAATTGGGCCGCGCCGCGATGCCGGGCCATCCCTTGTTTGAAACCGCGCAAGCGCCGCAGTCGGTGGAAATGCCGGCGGTGGGCGCACTGGAGCCTGTGGTCCCCTCCGCCGCGGCAGCGGCCGAAATCGCCATGCCTGAGGAGGCGCGCACGCCTTTGCCCCCGACTGCCGCGCCCGCCGTCGCCGAAACCATGATCGAAGCCGAACGGGAGCCCGCGCCGCTGCGGGCCGCGCCAGCGGCGCCCGAGCTTGAAGCCGAACCGCGTCCGGATCCGGAGAAGCTGGAGCTGGCCAAGCTTTATATGGAGATGGGTGACAAGGAAACCGCCGAAATCCTGATCCGCGAAGCGCAGCAAGGCCGCTAGACGCGCGCATGCGGGGGGAAAGTCGGCAGATGGCATCGCTTATTCAGGCGATGCCATTTGCTTTTGCGCAGCCCGGAACATGGCGCAAACCGGGCCGGATAGGGTAGAGTGGCAGTTTTGTCGCATCCGCGCGCAAGGCGCGGCGGTTGCCGGGATGGAATGAAAGAGTGGGCATGAGAATCGCGCTGGGCATTGAATACGACGGCCGGGCGTTTGCCGGCTGGCAGACCCAGCCGCATGGCAATACGGTGCAGGACAGGCTGAATCAGGCTTTGAGCCAGATCGCCGGCAATCAGGCGATAAGTACCCTGGCGGCCGGCCGGACCGATGCGGGCGTGCACGCGGCGATGCAGGTGGTGCATTTCGATACCGAGGCCGCCCGGCCGCTGAACGCCTGGGTGCGCGGCGTCAATGCGCTGCTGCCGCCGGAAATCGCGGTGGTGTGGGCGCGCGAAGTGGATGAAACCTTCCATGCCCGCTTTTCGGCCTTTTCCCGCAGTTACAGTTATTTCCTGCTGAGCAGCCCGGTGCGGCCTTGCCTGTTGGCCGGCAAAGTAGGCTGGTTCCATCAGGCGCTGGATGTGGGCGCGATGCGCGCCGCGGCGGGCAGGCTGCTGGGCCGCCATGATTTTTCCAGCTTCCGCGCCTCGGAGTGCCAGGCCAAATCGCCGGTCAAGGATTTGCAGCAGCTGGATATCCACGACAACGGCGGCCTGCTGCGCTTCGACCTGAAAGCCGACGCTTTCCTGCACCATATGGTGCGCAATATCGTCGGCGCGCTGGTGTATGTCGGCAAGGGCGCGATGGACGCCGACGGCATGTCGGCGCTGCTGGCGGCCTGCGACCGCACCAGCGCCCCGCCCACCTTCATGCCGGACGGGCTGTACCTGACCGGGGTGGGCTATCCGGAACCGTTCGCCTTGCCTTCGCAGTTTGCGGCGGAACGATTGGCTTTGCGGTAATATTCAATCGTCATAACAAGGGCGTAACGCGCGATGGTCAGAATCAAGATATGCGGCATCACCCGGGCGGAAGATGGCGCGGCGGCGGCGGCGCTGGGCGCGGATGCCGTCGGCCTAGTGTTTTACCCCCCCAGTCCGCGCAATGTCAGCCTGGAGCAGGCGCGGGCGGTGATCGCCGCTCTGCCGCCCTTCGTCAGCGTGGTGGCCTTGTTCGTCAATCCGGCGCGCGAGTGGGTGGAGCAGGTGCTGGCCGCGTGCGCGGTGGATGTGCTGCAGTTCCATGGCGAGGAAGAGGCCGAGTTCTGCCGCTCTTTCCGCCGGCCTTACCTGAAGGCGGTGCGGGTACGGCCCGGCATGGACTTGCTGGAGTGGGCCGGCCGCTATCCGGACGCGCGCGGCTTGTTGACCGACGCCTTCGTAGAGGGCGCGCACGGCGGCACCGGGGCCACCTTTGACTGGACCCTGCTGCCGGAAGCGCTGCCGCTGCCGTTGATACTGTCCGGCGGCCTGGACGAAAGCAATATTGTGGAAGCCGTGCGCCGGGTGAAGCCGGCGGCGGTGGATGTCTCCAGCGGAGTGGAGGCGTCCAAAGGAATCAAAGATGCGGCCAGAATGGCGGCATTCATATCAGGAGCAAGACATGGATCGGTATGATTTTCCGGATGCGCAGGGCCATTTCGGTCCTTATGGTGGCGTCTATGTCGCGGAAACCTTAATGGTGGCGCTGGACGAATTGAAGGCGGAATACGCCCGAGTCAAGGCCGATCCGACGTTCTGGCAGGAATTCCATCACGAATTGAAGCATTACGTCGGCCGCCCCAGCCCGATCTACCATGCCAAGCGCTGGTCCGAGCAGCTGGGCGGCGCGCAGATCTACCTGAAGCGCGAAGACCTCAACCACACCGGCGCGCACAAGATCAACAACGCCATCGGCCAGGCGTTGCTGGCCAAGCGCATGGGCAAGAAACGCGTGATCGCCGAAACCGGCGCCGGCCAGCACGGCGTGGCCACCGCCACCGTGGCGGCGCGCTACGGCATGGAATGCGTGGTGTACATGGGCGCGGAAGACGTGAAGCGCCAGTCGCCCAATGTGTTCCGGATGAAGCTGCTGGGCGCCACCGTGGTGCCGGTGGAGTCCGGCTCCAAGACGCTGAAGGATGCGCTGAACGAAGCGATGCGCGACTGGGTGACCAATGTCGACTCCACCTTCTACATCCTGGGCACCGCGGCCGGCCCGCATCCTTACCCGATGCTGGTGCGCGATTTCGTGTCGGTGATCGGCGAGGAATCCAAGATGCAGATGCCGGAAATCATCGGCCGCCAGCCCGACCTTGTGGTAGCCTGCGTCGGCGGCGGCTCCAACGCCATAGGCATGTTCCATCCCTATATCGACGTTCCCGGCGTGCGCATGGTGGGCGTGGAGGCGGGCGGCCACGGCATAGATAGCGGCCGCCATGCCGCGCCGATCACCGCGGGCGCCAAAGTGGGCGTGCTGCACGGCGCCAAAAGCTACCTGATGCAGGACGAAGACGGCCAGGTGGTGGAGACCCATTCGGTGTCGGCGGGTCTGGATTACCCGGGCGTCGGCCCGGAGCACAGCCATCTGAAGGACATCGGCCGCGCCGAATACGTGGCGATCAACGACGAGGAGGCGCTGCAGGCTTTCCACGACTGCTGCCATCTGGAAGGCATCATCCCCGCGCTGGAATCCAGCCACGCGCTGGCCTGGGCCGCCAAGACCGCGCCGACCATGAGCAAGGACAAGGTGATCCTGGTCAATCTGTCCGGCCGCGGCGACAAGGACATCAATACCGTGGCCGGCCTGTCCGGCATCACGCTGTAAGGGGGCGCTGTATGTCACGTATTGCCAAGTGTTTCGCCGATCTTGCCGGCAAAAAGGCGCTGATCCCGTTTATTACCGCCGGCGACCCGCATCCGGGGTTGACGGTATCGCTGATGCACGGTCTGGTGGACGGCGGCGCCGACATCATCGAGCTGGGCGTGCCGTTTTCCGACCCGATGGCCGACGGCCCGGTGATCCAGCGCGCGTCCGAGCGCGCGCTCAAGCACAAGGTGGGTTTGCGCCACGTGCTGGAAATGGTGGCCGAGTTCCGCCGCACCAACGCCGTCACGCCGGTGGTGCTGATGGGTTACCTGAACCCGCTGTGCGCGATGGGCTATGCCGAATTCGCCCGCCGGGCCAAGGAAGCGGGGGTGGATGGCGCGCTGACGGTGGACTGTCCGCCGGAAGAAGCGGCAGAATTGCAGGCGGCGCTGGACGCCGCCGGCCTGGATACGGTATTTCTGATTGCCCCCACCACGCCGCCGGCGCGTGTGGCGGAAATCGCCAAACTGGCGCGCGGATACGTTTATTATGTGTCCCTGAAGGGGGTGACCGGCGCCGGACATCTGGACATTGATGACGTAGCGCGTAAAATTGCTGCCCTCAGACAAAAACTGCCGTTGCCGATAGGGGTGGGCTTTGGGATTCGCGACGCCGCGACCGCCAAGGCCATCTCCTCCGCCGCCGACGCGGTGGTGGTGGGCAGCCGGCTGGTGCAGGAAATCGAGGCGGCGACACCCGAAACTGCCAGAGAGCAGTTAACTCATCTGGTGGCCGAACTGAAGGCCGCCATCCGCTAGAACACTGACGGAGGCGAGGCCTCCGTCTTCCTGTGGCCGGGATATGTCCCGGACACTCAAGATTCAAGGAGTCAGCATGAGCTGGTTGAACAAGCTCCTGCCGCCGAAGATCAAGCGCGAAAACCGCGCTGACAAGCCTTCGGCGGTACCCGAGGGGCTTTGGAGCAAGTGCCCGGAATGTGAAGCAGTTTTGTATTACACCGACCTGGAGAGCAATCTGCAGGTCTGCCCCAAGTGCAGCCACCATCATCCGCTGACGGCGCGTCAGCGCCTGAGCCTGCTGCTGGATGAAGAGGGCCGGCGCGAAATAGGCGAGGAAGTCCGCCCTGTGGACATCCTCAAGTTCAAGGACAGCAAGAAGTACCCCGACCGCCTTACCGCGGCCAAGAGTGACACCGGCGAAGACGACGCGCTGGTGGTGATGCAGGGCAGCATCCATTCGCTGCCGGCAGTGGTGGCCGCGTTTGAATTCCGCTTCATCGGCGGCTCCATGGGCTCGGTGGTGGGCGAGCGCTTCGTGCGCGGCGTGCAAGCCGCGGTGGAAGCCAAGGTTCCGTTCATCTGCGTGGCGGCCTCCGGCGGCGCGCGGATGCAGGAGGGCCTGAATTCGCTGATGCAGATGGCCAAGACCAGCGCCGCGCTGCAACTGCTGTCAGAGAACAAGCTGCCGTTCATCTCGCTGCTGACCGACCCGACCATGGGCGGGGTGTCCGCCTCTTTCGCCTTCCTGGGCGACGTGGTGCTGGCCGAACCCAAGGCGCGCATCGGCTTCGCCGGTGCCCGCGTGATCGAGCAGACCGTGCGCGAAACGCTGCCGGAAGGCTTCCAGCGCGCCGAGTTCCTGCTGGAAAAGGGCGCGGTGGACATGGTGGTGGATAGGCGCGAGTTGAAGCGCAAGATCGCCGGCCTGATCACCCTGCTGATGAAAGAACCGTCGGTCGCCTGATTCGTTTCAGTGCGCCGTCCGGCCAATGCCGTCCGCTGTCAAAAGCGGATGGCATTTTTATTTGGCGCGCCGCAGCTTGGATGCGCCTGACTTCCCGCCGCCGCATCGTCGCGCAGGCCGAGATGCGGGCATGCTGGGTGTTCGATATTCGTTTGCCGTCCAGGCCGGCCTGGCTGCTTAAAAAATGAACATGCTGATTTTATGCTTTTATTTCAATGGGCTGTTGGGTTTATCCACAGTCTGTCACCAGGCTTGTTCCGGAGCGGTGTGGGTAAGCGGCGATATTGCCTGTTTTTTAATCTGATTCGGCAAGTTGTTCAATCTAAAGATAAAAGCCGGGCTATCCCGGGCTTGTCCACAGCTTTGTTCTATTTGGATGTGGATTGTGTTGGAAAGCGAAAGCTCCGCGGCTTATGGCTATCCTGCAAAGAGGGGCTGCGGCGAGAGCGCGGCGGTTCGGTTGCCCGGTTTTCGGCCTGTCTAGCCTTTGCCGGCGGCTTGCCAATGCGGGTCGCGTACGGCGAAAATAAAAACACCCCTGCGAGAGGGGTGTCGTCAATGGGGTGGAAGCGGGCGCGAGCGCTTACTCCATCGCCTCCAGCTGTTCCTGCACGTCCATCCATTCTTCTTCCACGGTTTCCAGCCGGCCGGCCACTTCGCCCTGGCGTTTGACGCTGTCGGCCAGTTTTTGGCGGTTGGCGTCGTCGTAGGCCTCGCTGGACGACAGGAAGGCTTCCAGCTGCGACTTTTCCTCGCTCAGCTTGTTCATTTCCTGTTCCAGCTTGCTCAGGCGGTTTTGCAGCGGCTTGCGCTGCTTGGCCAGTTGCTGGCGCGCTTCGGCTTCCTGGCGCTTCTGTTCCTTGCGGTTGACGCCTTGCGCGTCGCCGCTGGAGGGCTGGCTGCCTTCGGCCAGCTGGGCGATGCGCCACTGGCGGTAGTCTTCCAGATCGCCGTCGAACGGCTGCACCTTGCCGCCGCTGACCAGCCAGAACACGTCGGTGGTGGACTCCAGCAGGCTGCGGTCGTGCGATACCACGATCAGCGCGCCGCTGAAGTCCTGCAGCGCCAGCGTCAGCGCGTGGCGCATTTCTAGGTCAAGGTGGTTGGTCGGCTCGTCCAGCAGCAGCAGGTTGGGTTTTTGCCAGACGATCATCGCCAGCGCCAGCCGCGCCTTCTCGCCGCCGGACATCGGGCCGGTGGGGTCGGTGGCGTTGTCGCCGCGGAAGTTGAAGCCGCCGAGGAAGCTGCGCAGCTCCAGTTCGCGCGCGGTGGGGGCCAGGCGCTGCATGTGCTGCAGCGGCGATTCCTCCGGCCGCAGCGTTTCCAGCGTGTGCTGGGCGAAGTAGCCTATCTTCAGCGTTTGCGCGTTGACGCGTTCGCCGGACAGCGGGTCCAGGTCGCCGGACAGCAGCTTCACCAGCGTGGACTTGCCGGCGCCGTTGACGCCCAACAGGCCGATGCGCGCGCCGGACTCCACCGACAGGCTGATCTGGGACAGGATGATCTTGTCGCCATAGCCGGCGTTGGCCTTTTCCAGCTTCAGCAGCGGGTTGGGCAGGTTGTCCGGGCTGTCGAAATGGAAGTCGAACGGCGAGGACACGTGCGCCGGCGCGATGCGCTCCAGCTTTTCCAGCGCCTTGATCCGGCTTTGCGCCTGGGTGGCCTTGCTGGCTTTGGCCTTGAAGCGGTTGATGAACGATTCCAGATGGGCGATCTGGCGCTGCTGCTTTTCGTATTCGCCCTGCTGGCGCGCCAGTTTTTCCGCGCGCATGGTTTCGTACTGGCTGTAGTTGCCGGTGTACAGGGTCAGGCTCTGGTTGGCCACTTCCACGATGTGGCTGCAGACGCTGTCGAGGAAGTCGCGGTCGTGCGAGATCATCAGCAGGGTGCCGGGGTAGCTCTTCAGCCAATCTTCCAGCCACAGCACCGTTTCCAGGTCCAGGTGGTTGGTCGGCTCGTCCAGCAGCAGCAGGTCGGAGCGGCACATCAGCGCTTGCGCCAGGTTCAGCCGCATGCGCCAGCCGCCGGAGAAGCTGGCCACCGGGCGCTGCTGGCCGGCTTCGTCGAAGCCCAGGCCGGTCAGCAGCTTGCTGGCGCGCGCGGGCGCGGAGTAGGCGTCGATATTGGCCAGCTCGCCGTGCAGGTGGCCGATGGCGTTGCCGTCGTGCTTGCCTTCCGCGATGGCCAGCTGGGCTTCCAGCGAACGCAGCTCCTTGTCGCCATCCAGCACGTAATCGAGCGCGCTGCGCTCCAGCGCCGGGGTTTCCTGCGCCACGTGGGCCAGGGTCCAGTTGGGCGGGATCAGCGCGTCGCCGCTGTCGGCGTGCAATTCGCCCAGCAGCATGGCGAACAGGCTGGATTTGCCGACGCCGTTGGCGCCGGTGAGGCCGGCCTTGTAGCCGGGGTTGAGCGTCAAATTGGCGCCGACCAGCAGTTCTTTCAGACCGCGGCGCAGGTTGAGGTTTTTCAGTTGGATCATGGCGTTTTGCTTGGCCGCGCCGGCGCTGGGCGGCGGCGCGGCTAAATGGGTGGGTTTATACCGCCGGCAGGCTGGAGAGGTCCCAGCGCGGCTTGATGCTGTAGCCGCCGGCCGGTTCGGCGAATTTCAGCCGCATCGCGCCGGCGAAGGCGATCATCGCGCCGTTGTCGGTGCACAGCGCCAGCGGCGGGTAGAACACCTCGAATTTGCGCCGCGCCGCGGCGTCGTCCAGCGCCGCGCGCAGCTGCTTGTTGGCGCCGACGCCGCCGGCCACTACCAGCCGCTTCATGCCGGCCTGCTTCATCGCAGCCAGCGATTTTCTCACCAGCACCTCGACGATGGCCTCCTGGAAGGCGCGGCAGATGTCCATCCGCGCTTGTTCGTCGATTGCGCCGTGCTCGGCCTCCACTTGCTTCGTCAGCGTCAGCACCGCGGTTTTCAGGCCGGAGAAGCTCATGTCCAGGTTGCCGGAGTGCAGCATCGGGCGCGGCAGCGTGAAGCGGCCGGGGTTGCCGGATTCGGCCAGTTTGGACAGCAGCGGGCCGCCGGGGTAGGGCAGGCCCAGCAGCTTGGCGGTTTTGTCGAAGGCTTCGCCGGCGGCGTCGTCCACCGTTTCGCCCAGGATTTCGTAATTACCTACGCCGCGCACCGCCATCAGCTGGGTGTGGCCGCCGGATACCAGCAGCGCCAGAAATGGAAACTGCGGTTTGGGGTCGGCCAGCAATGGCGACAGCAAATGGCCTTCGAGGTGGTGGACCGGAATCACCGGGATGTTCAGGCCGAAGGCCAGCGCGTTGGCCATGCTGGCGCCCACCAGCAACGCGCCGCCCAGGCCCGGGCCTTGGGTGTAGGCGATGGCGTCCAGGTCGGCCAGCTGCTTGCCGGCGTCCTGCAGGCAGGCTTCGGTCAGCGGAATGGCGCGGCGGATGTGGTCGCGGCTGGCCAGTTCGGGCACCACGCCGCCGTATTCGGCATGCATCGCCATCTGCGTGTGCAGTTGATGCGCCAGCAAGCCCTGTTCGGTGTCGTAGAGGGCGACGCCGGTTTCGTCGCAGGAAGATTCAATACCAAGTACCAGCATGGTGCAGCTCAGATATAACGGGACAATCTTTCCATTCTACAGGTGATTCTTTGTCGTCCCAAATCGGCAATGATAGTCTGATGGCCATTTTCATTGAAAAAGCAGGGGATAAGCGATGCAGGCGAGGCTGAAATGGGTGGACGGCGTGTGCTTCATGGGCGAGAGCGGCAGCGGCCACGCGGTGGTGATGGACGGCGCGCCGGAAGGCGGCGGCCGCAATCTGGGGCCGCGGCCGATGGAGCTGCTGCTATTGGGAACCGCTGGCTGCACCAGCTATGACGTGATCACCATTCTGAAAAAGTCGCGCCAGCAGGTGACGGATTGCTGGGTGGAGATGGAGGCCGAGCGCGCCGACGCCGAGCCCAAGGTGTTCACCAAGATCCATTTCCATTTCGTGGTGACCGGCAAGGAACTGAAGCCGGACGTGGTGGAGCGGGCGATTAAATTGTCGGCGGAGAAATACTGTTCCGCCTCCATCATGTTGGGCAAGACCGCCGACATCAGCCACGATTTCGAACTGCGCGAAGCCTAAACGGCGCGCAGGGCATCAAGTTCCGCCGATAGCTGGGCGATGAGGATGCCGATGATCGCGCCGGCGCATAGGCTGGAGAGGTTGACGGTGCGGTAAGAGAGGATCTGGCCGATCAAGCAGAGGGCCAGCAGCGACGACAAGAGCAAGATTCGATGTTTGCGGTTCTTCACGGGCATGGCTGGGTTTTCCGGCGGAGTGACGAGCCCCATTTTTCCTCGCTCGCCGCGGGTAGGTCAATGTCATTTCGCGCTTGGAGCCGGCTAGGCATCAGGGATTTGCAGCGGGCTTGCTAAGCAAATCGCCAGTTGTGCTATATGCTTTGTGAATATTTGGTTTAGCATGGGCCATTACCCATTTTGAACGAGGCTGGATCATGAAGCGTACTTTACTGGCGTTGTCCCTGGTGCTGGCCGGCCTGGCCCCGCTCTCCCATGCCGATGTCGCCGACGGCCACGCGCTGCCGCCCGGCATCAGCTGGCAGCAGGGCGACGTGCCGGCGGCTTTCGCCAAGGCGCGCAGCGAAAACAAGCCGGTGTTCCTGTACTGGGGCGCGGTGTGGTGCCCGCCGTGCAACCAGGTGAAATCCACCATCTTCAACCGGCCCGACTTCATCGCCGCTACCCGCCAGTTCGTGCCGGTGTATCTGGACGGCGACAGCGCCAACGCCCAGCAACTGGGCGAGCAGTTCAAGGTGCGCGGCTACCCGACCATGATCTTGTTCCGTCCCGACGGCACGGAAATCACCCGCCTGCCGGGCGAGGTGGATCCCGAGCGCTACCTGCGCACGCTACAGCTGGGCCTGGTGACGGTAAAGCCGGTGAAGGCGCTGCTGGCGGACGCGCTGGCCGGCAAGCCGCTGGCGGCGGAAGATTGGCAACTGCTGGCCGACTACGCCTGGGATGTTGACCAGGGCCAGATCATTCCGGAGAAGGACGTCACCGCCACGCTGGCGCAGCTGGCGCAACGGGTGCCGGCGGCGCAGACCGCCACCGCCACCCGTTTGCGGCTGAAGGCGCTGGCGGCGCTGGCGGGCGAAAAGGAGCCGCCGCCGTTCGACCACGAAGACGCGCGCGCGCAGCTGCTGCAGGTGCTGGCCGACGGCAAGCTTAGCCGCGCCAACGCCGACATCGTGATTTACGCCGCCAGCGATGTGATCAAGCTCTTGGGCGACGACGCGGCCGGCAAGCAGGCGCTGCAGCAGGCCTGGGGCCGGCAGCTGGCGGCGCTGGAGGCGGACGCCACGCTGTCTTGGGGCGACCGCCTGGGCGCCACTTCCGCCTTGCTGTCGCAGTTCAAGCAGCAACACCCCAAGCAGCCTCTGCCGGCGTCGCTGCTGGCGGACGTGCGCAGCCAGGTGGCCGCCGCGGACAAGGCGAGCGCCAATCCCTACCAGCGCCAGGCGGTCATCACCGCCGCCGGCGAATTGCTGGCCGATGCCGGCCTGCTGGACGAATCGGACAAGTTGCTGCAGGCGGAATTGAAAACCTCGCACGCGCCGTACTACCACATGCTTATTCTGGCCTCCAACGCCAAGGAGCGCGGCGACAAGGCCGCGGCGCTGGCCTGGTATGAAAAGGCCTACCAGGCGTCGGAAGGGCAGGCCACCCGCCTGCAGTGGGGCGCCAGCTATGTCAGCAACGCGGTGGAACTGGCGCCGCAGGACGCCGATCGCATCGAAAAGGCCGCCAGCGAGGTCTTCTCCGACGCGGGCCGCTCCAGCAGCGCCTTCTACGAGCGCAGCCGCCGTTCGCTGGAAAAGATCGCCAGCCGCCTGAAGGCCTGGAACCAGGACCAGAAGCACGCGGACGAAATCGGCCGCCTGGCCGGCCAGCTGAACGGCGTGTGCGAAAAGCTGCCGGCCGGCGACGCGCAAAAGCCGGTGTGCGATGGCCTGGTGAAAAACCTGAAGTCTTGATCCGGCGCTGGCGCGCATCGCAAACCCCCGCCCCGCCCCGCCCAGGCCAGGCCTGCGGCGGGGGTTGTCATTTGCGGGCGGGCGCGCTTATTCGTAGATCGGGTTGTGGCAGAAGAATAGGAAGGCTTGTTCCAGTTGCGCCAGTTGCTGCGGGTTCGGGCGGCCGAACGAGAAGCCGTACAACTCGCCTTCCTCGGTTTTGCGTGTCCATAGCAACTTGGCCGTGAGCGTCAGTGGTTGCTGCTTGGAATAGCGTTCGATGGAGTCTTGCGGCAGCTGGATGCTGAGCGGCAGTTCGCTCCCGGCCTTGGCCTGCAGCGGCATCGGCAGCCGCAGCTGCAAGCCGGTCAGGCTGAAGTCCACGGTGGTGGCGTCGCGCTTCTGGCCGCCGTCGTCCACCTGCACCAGCAGGTTCTTGTTGACGCGGGGATGGCGGCGGTGTTCGTTGCTGCGCGCAGTCGGCGTCCAGTTGGGGTCGAAGCGGAATTTCTCCATGATCTGGCTCAGATTGCCCGTCACCCGGTACAAGTCGCGGCTGATGACGCCGGTGGTCCGCACTTTCAGCGCGTTGCCGGACATATTGTCCAGCAGCTTGGCCAGCGTAGAGCGCAAAGTGTCCAGGCGCTGCATCTGGGTGGAGCTGGCGTCGCTGATCTGATGGGCGGCATGGACATTGTTGTCGATGTCGTGCACCAGGCTGGAGATGGCGGTGCTGGCTTCTTCGGCTTTTTGCATGCCGGCGCGGGTCCGCTCGATGATGCCCTGCACCGACTGAGTGTTTTCCTCTATCAGCTGGTTCAGATTGCCGATGATGGCGGTGATTTCATCGGTAGCCTGGCCGGCATGGTGGGCCAGCTTGCGCACCTCGTCGGCCACCACGGCGAAGCCGCGTCCGGCTTCGCCCGCCCTGGCGGCTTCTATCGCGGCGTTCAGCGCCAGCAGATTGGTTTGCTCGGTGATGCTGGATATGGTCTGGGTGATGACCTGGATTTTCTGATTGGCCTCGCTCAAGGCCTGGATTTTGCCCTCTGCCTGCTGCGCCTCGTCTACGGCGCGTCCCATCTCCTCGATATTGCTGCGCATGGTGGCCATGCCCTGGTTGGCGCTGAGGCGAGCCTGGTCTGCGTGTTGGCTGACTTTCTGCGCGATGGCGCGCACCGATTCCGTGGTTTCCTCGAGCACAGTGGTGGCCTGGCGCACCTCATCCGAGTGGCCCTGCTCCCGTTCCGAGTTGTCGGTGATGTGTTTGGAAATTTCGGAAATCTGGTACGAGGACTGGCCGACCTGCTTGGTTTCCTGATCCAGCAGCCGCAGGTGCTCCGTCAATTTCTGCGTCATCGTTTTCATCGAGCCCAGCAGGCTGTCCGTCGACTGCGACTGGTTAGCGACCTGCAAGGACAGGTTGCCGTCGGCTATTTCCTTTGCCACTTCGGAAGCGTAAGCCGGCTCGCCGCCCAGCAAGCGCCGCAGACTGAGGTATTGATAGCTGTTGGCGGCCAGTATGAGCAGAATGGCCAATGCCGCGATGGCGGCGTTCAGCAGCGCGGTTTGCCGCAGGGCGCTTTCCTGTGCGTTGTTCGCCGCGCTGAATAGTTGTTCGATGCGCTTGGACAGTTCTTCAAGTTTCTTGTCTATCGCGTCAGTGGTGTCGTCAAAGCCGGAGCCGGGTTTTTTCATGATGGCGTTGCCGGCCTCGCGGCCCTGCCGGATGTAGGCCTCCACCATCGCGCGTCCTTCTTCGTGCAGGTGGTTGACTTGCGGTTTCAGCGTCTGCAGGTCGGCGGCCAGTTCCGGCAGAAGTTGCGACAGGGTATCCAGCTCGGTCAGGGCTTGTTTCCAGTTGCTTTCCTCGTCCCGGTAGTCGTCGGCGGTTTCGCCGGTGGCGGCGGCATCGGTCAAGAACTGCTGAATCTGCACCACGTTGTAGCGGGCGTTTTTGAAATGCAGCAGGGCGGCCGACGCATTGCCGCTTGCCGTGGCGGCCTGTCTCAGCGAGGCATTCCCCTGCCATATCAGCAGGTTGCCGAACAGCAAGGGGATGACGGCGATGGCGGTGCCTATGGACATGAGTTGGCGAATGGTCAGTTGTCGCATCAGGTTCTCCGGTCAGAAGTGGGAACATGTTTTTTGAGCTAAGCAAGAATCCTTTAGCTATGGCAAGGAGCATCAAAATAAAAGCGCCGGCGCGTTAATGATAGATGGATGGGCGCGGGCTCGCTGCCAGTCATGTCAGCGCCCGCGCGGGCGGGAAGCGCTTCGTGGAGGGGAGGATATCGCCGACGCGGTGGCGTTTTTGATCGGCAGCAGCTTCGTCGCCAGCCAGGTGCTGATCTGCGACGGCGCATCCGTTTGGGCGCGTAAGCGGCAAGCCGCGCGGACCTGGCGGCCCGCGCGGCTTATAATGCGGTTTTAAGAAACCGTTTTCTTCTCCATGTCTGTTTCCCGCTATCTCGTCAAAGAGGATGAGGTGGCGTTCACCGCGATGCGCGCCCAGGGCGCGGGCGGCCAGAACGTCAACAAGGTTTCGTCCGCCATCCACCTGCGTTTCGACATTGCCGCGTCGTCGCTGCCGGAGTGGCTGCGCGAAAGATTGCTGGGCCTGAACGACACGCGCATCAGCAAGGAGGGCGTGCTGGTGATCAAGGCGCAGCAGTACCGCACCCAGGAACAAAACCGCGCCGACGCGCTGCTACGGCTGCAGGCGCTGGTGGACAGCGCCAGCCACACCCCCAAGGCGCGCCGCGCCACCAAGCCCACTTATGGTTCTCAGCAGCGGCGGCTGGCCGGCAAGTCGAAGCGCGGCGCCATCAAGTCGCTGCGCGGCCGGGTGGACGACTGACGGCGCGGCAAGCGCGTTTTGGCGCTTGCATGCCGGCCAAAGCCGGGTACAATGCCGGGCTCGATAATGTACTGAATTGCAAGGAAAACCCGATGTCGAAAAAGCCGCAAGAAAAACTGGATGAGGAAACCCTGGCGTTGCTGGCCTGGTGCGCCGAGGTGGAAACCCATCTGGTGGCGGCCGGCGCCACCGAAGCCGAGGCTCAGGAGCATATCGAAGAGCAGGCCGAATGGTATACCGACCAGTTTTTTGACGGCCTGACGCCGGAAGAGGCCGCCAAGGCGGCCTTGGCGTGAGACAGCGCGTCGCCGTCATCGACTTTGAAACCACCGGCATCACGCCGGGGCCGGATTGCCGCGCCACCGAAATCGGCGTGGCGATGGTGGAAAACGGCCGGGTGGTGGACCGTTTTCAAAGCCTGATGAACGCCGGCGTGCGGGTGCCGCCGATGATAGAGGCGCTAACCGGCATCAGCAACGCCATGCTGCGCGCCGCGCCGCCGGCCCACGCGGTGATGCGCGACGCCGCCGCCTTTGTCGGCTCCGCTCCGCTGGCGGCGCACAACGCCAGCTTCGACCGCAAGTTTTGGGATTACGAACTGGCGCAGCTGGGCCTGGCGCGCGGGCAGGATTTCGCCTGCACGCTGCTGCTGTCGCGCCGGCTGCTGCCGCAGGCGCCCAACCACAAGCTGGGCACGCTCACCCGCTGGGCCAGCCTGCCGGACACCGGCCGCGCCCACCGCGCGCTGGCTGATGCCGAAATGGCCGCCAACCTGCTGTGCCACCTGGAAGACACCCTGCGCGGCCAGTTCCGCCTGGGCGATGTGAACCACGGCATGCTGTGCAAGCTGCAAAAAGTGGCCGCGGCCAAAATCAGGCCTTATCTGGACGAATTGCAGGCCGCGCAGCGGGTTTGACCACGGCGCGGCCCGGCCGCGCATGGGCGAGATAGGCCAATACCCAGGCGGCCAGCCACTGGCCGGCATCGTCCAGAAAGAAATGGATGAACGCGATGAAGAATGGCGCAACCTTGAACAGGGTTGCGCCATTTTTGTTGCCGCCCGCCATCGTTGCTGGAGCCGGCCCGTCGTCATAGCGCGCATCGTTGGCGGCGTCCGGAGCGGGATGCGAGACCCGCGGATGGCCGGGCGAGAGGGGCTGGCCGCCACGTGAAGGGGAGGGCTCAAGTGCCCCGGCCAGCAGTTCCCTCAAGGCCTGTTGGGTCTCGTCTTGCATTCAGAGGATGACTGATATGCATGCGAAAAGTCTTGATGTTATCCCAGCCGTTCCCTGCAAGATACATGGCCACTTGGCCAAGTAGCCCAGTGCTATGCCACCAGCGCTTGCAGCGCCATCAACATGCCATCCCGTCCGCCGCCTTTGCTGGCGTAGTCATATAGAAACGCGACCACGGCGCCGCGCTTTTCCGACTTCAGTCTGAGGTTGCGCTCCTGTAAAACCTGATCCAGCACAGTTTCCACCATCTGCAGCGTCTCCAAGTCAATTTGGGGAGGGCTGATCGCAACGCTCCGTTTGGCTGGGGCGCCGCCGACCGAATACGACGAGGTCTGGTCATCTGCTCGGGTGGTCCCCGCGTCTGCCTTGACCAAATAGTGCTCGGGCAGGCGATACACCCTGCGGGTGCCCCCCAGTCCCGTTCTTTCCTCGCCATACCACCCTTCTCGTTCCGCCCGAGCGGCGATGGCGACTTTGCTGCCGGGCAGACCTGGCAATTTGAGCGCGGCGATTTCACTGGCGGATAGTAATGGTCCCACTTTTCGCTTCCTTCTTGAATCAGTGGAGATTTATTGAAACCTTCCACTTTTCTGATGGACTTCAGTATTTTTCCGAAATTTCAGGCTGTTGCGTGGGCGTCACATGGCATAAGTGAAAAGTTTTCCCGAGTTGACTTTGCACTTTGTTGGCGCTTATGCTTTTGCCATCAGTGCCATGAAAAGACTTTCACTAAACCATGGCCTGCTTTGTCAGGTAAGCCTGGGCTGTGTCTGAAATCTTTTCTCAGGGTAGTCAGACGAACCCCTGCATGGAATTCTAAGCGGATAAAGTGGAAAGTGCCATGTTTGTTTTCTCAAAAACAGTTCTGGGAAGGAGGAAAGTTTTCCACTTTGGAGACATTGTGGCGTGATGGATATCTTGGTTGCCGCGGCTCCGATCTTTGGGGTGGCAAACCATCCGGTTGCCGGTGGCTGAACGGTTTGACTCCGCTGGCTGCGCGGGAGTGGAACGCCAGCGCGCCATGAACCTTGTGGATGATTTGGGGGAGAAAAAAATGATAGACGCGAACAGTCCATTGCGGCCGCTACGCAATGCGGCCATCGTCGCCTCGGCCCACAGAGTGGCTGCCGCGGTGGAGAGATTGACCCGGCTCGGTTTCACCGTGATGTGGGTGGAGTTGCTTGAGCCGCGGCAACCGACGATACGCATAGAGCCGCATCCAGATTGCCGGCGGATGGCGGGCCAAGGCGATGCTGCCCATGACGACTTCTATAGCAGCCCGAAGGCTGGCCGATTCAGAATCAACGGCTGTCTGGTGGTCTGGACCGAATATTAAGCTGCCGCACTTTCGCACATACCAGGAGAACAAGACGATGAAGCTGGAACAGTTGCCAAACTTGTTGCCGGAAACCGTACGCCTGATTGCCGGCATGATAGGACTGCCTAATACGTTGAAACTGGTGGAGAACTTGGGAGGTACCACCTTTCCCGTCAGCAAGAAGCGCAGCAGGCTGGGGGAGGCTCGTTACCTGGCTCTGGCAGAAGTGGTGGGAGTGGAGGCGGCAGATCGGCTTTGCCAGCATTACGGTGGAGACCTGCTTTACATTCCGCGCTGCGCTAGCGCCTTGCGTCGATTGCGTGATTACGCCATTTGCGAGGCTTTTGATCGGCTCAGCCGCGAGTTGGGCAGCAATGCCGCGGTCAGCCAGCTGGCCCAGCAGCATCGGCTGACAGACCGCCGCATTTGGGACATTTTGAAGCGCACCGATTGCAGTGACCCGGCGGCTACCGATCCCCGCCGCCACTGAAGACCTTCCCGCTCCAGCGCTCTTCTTGCGTTGGGCACAATCAGGGCATTCCAGCATGCAGAGTGCCGCTGTTTCCGAATCGGCCGCAAACCGCAGCGCCAAACTCGCGGCAATCTTTTCTGAATGACAGGCAGCGCGTGAACGATGCTCCGCCGGGGCATGCAATGAATTTGCACGCCTGGCTGGCGATTTGTTATCCGTCCGGCCGCATCGATGCGCGATGCCTGTTTCCTGCTTGCGGTTTGTCTCGAATGACCCGAAGGAGAATCGTAATGCGAATTTCCGATCTGATCTGCCACCCCCGCAGCCGACGTCTGTCGCATGCCAAGCTGTGGGCCAATGTGGCATGCGCGACCGCCACCGCCATGTTTTTGTACCAGGGCGGGCGCGACATGCTCGGCCCTGAGCAGTGGCTGCTCTATCTGGGCTTGGTGGGCGGGTATTCCGCGGCCTTGAGGCTGATTGACTCCCGCCGGAGCCGAGCCGGAGGCCTTTCCGCAGAGGACGATGGCGGGAGGCACCGCCATGACTGATCTATTCGATCAAGCCCAGGCATTGGAACAGCGCCAGCGGGAGGAGGCTTTGGCGCGGCAGGCGGTGCGCATGAACCTGGCCGGCGCGGCCAGTTATAGCCATTGCCAGGAGTGCGGCGATGATATTCCTGCATCGCGCCGCCGCGCAGTTCCCGGCTGCCGGCGTTGCCTGATTTGCCAGAAAAGCCATGAAAAAGGTTGGTGCTGATGCTGGAAAGCGGTGGGGAGTTGACCCGCGCGCTTGGCCGGATCGAGGGCAAGCTGGACATGATAGCGGCCAGCCAAGTGGGACAGAGCGAGCGGCTGGATGGCTTGGACGCTCGGCTGCGCCAAGTGGAGCAACAAGCAGCGCGCGTCGGCGCCATCAGCGGCTGCGTGGTCGCGGTGTTGACTGCTATCGCGGCGGAGATGCTCAAGCGAGCTTGGTAGGGTTTTCATTTTTACTCGGGATTCACTATGGACATGGTCACTGCGATAGAAGACGCCTGCATCCAGCGGCTGGGAGCGGCTTTGCAGCTCTTGGACATGCCAGTGTTGCCGGGTCCGCCGACACGGCGAGAAACGGCGGCATGGCTGGCATACCGCGGTTCCCGCTTGGGGCGGAGGCAGGGGACAGCGCAATGGCGCACTTTGCGCTTTGAACTGCAGTTGAGCGCAAGCGAATTGCGCACAGACAAGGGACTGTATGCACAACTGGCGGCGGTATATCGCTGCTTGCTTGGGTTTCGGCCGGTAGGCGCAGAGCCTTGTCGGCGTGTACGGGATAGCCGGATTCAGCAGGGCCAGGATGGCTGGCGCTGCAAGGTGCATCTGGCTTGCCGTGTATTGGCGGTGGCGCAGCTGGATGGGGAGGCCGCGCCGTCGCTCACCGTAGTCAACCACGAGGAGGGTGCTTGATGATCTACCGCTACGATGGCCCGCCGTCCGGCGTTACGCTGGCCGATGGCCGCGAAGTGATGCTGTTTTGCGGGCAAGAGGCTGATTTGCCCGAGGACGGCGAATATACCCGCGCGCTGTTGGCTCAGCGCTATTTGCAGCCAGCAGACCGCCAGCTCAACCAAGGAGAGACTCATGCCGGCTAATTTTCTGCACGGAGTGGAAACCATCGAAGTGGAAAAGGGCGCGCGGCCGGTACGGGTGGTGAAATCCGCCACCATCTTGCTGGTGGGCACGGCTCCCAAGGGCAAGCCGGGCGAGTTGACTTTGTGCCTGTCGGAGCGAGATGCCGCGGCGTTTGGACGTGGCCATGCCGGCTTCACCATCCCGCAGGCGCTGGCTGCCATTTACGATCAAGGCGCAGGCACGGTTCTGGTGTTGAACGTGCTGGACTCCTCTCTCCACAAGAGCGCGGTGGAAAACGAGAACGTCAGCTTCGATAGCTCGGGCCGCGCGCGCTTGCGTCATCCCGCGGTGATGGGCCTGGAATTGAAAAGCCTGGATGGCGGCAGGAACTACGTAGCCGGAGTCGACTACCAACTGGATGCCGATAGCGGGGAGCTGTCGCGTTTGAAAGCCGGCGCGATCGCCAGCCTGGCCACCGTGCGGGCGAATTACAGCTATGCCGATCCCGCCAAGGTGACCGCGGCCGACATCATCGGCGGCGTGGATGCCGCCGGCCGCCGCACGGGCTTGAAGGCTGCCAAGGACGCATTCAGCGCGTTCGGCTTCCTGGCCAAGCTGGTGATCGCGCCGGCCTATTGCACCCAGGCTTCTGTGGCGGCGGAAATGGTGGCCGTGGCCGAGCAGACTGGCGCTTTCGCGCTGATCGACGCGCCTATCGGCGTTTCGGTGCAGCAGGCGCTGCAAGGGCGGGGGCCGGGTGGCGCGATCAACTTCAACGTCGGCAGCGAGCGCGCCATCCTGTGCTACCCGCATCTGAAGGTGTGGGATGACCAAACCAACGCGCCGCGGCTGGAGCCGTTCAGCCAGCGCTTGGCCGGCGTGATCGCGCGCAAGGACCTGGACAAAGGCTATTGGTGGTCGCCATCCAACACCGGAATCCAGGGCGTGATCGGCATCGAAAGGCCGCTGACGGCATTGCTGGATGATGCCAATGCCGAAGTGAACCTGCTCAACGAAGCCGGCATCGTCACGGTGTTCAATGCCTTCGGCAGCGGCTGGGAGGTTTGGGGCAATCGCTCCGCCGCCTGGCCGGTGTTGTCGCATATCAGGAATTTCATTCCGGTGCGCCGTACCGCCGACATCATCAACGAGAGTCTGCGCTATTTCAGCAAGCAATACATGGATCGCCCGCTGGACCAGCCGTTGATCGACAGCCTGGTTGGCAGCATCAACGCTTTTTTCCGCAAACTGATCGGCGACGGCGCCATTCTCGGCGGACATTGCTGGTTCGATCCCGCGCGCAACGTCAAGGAAGAGCTGGCTGCCGGCCATCTGCTGCTGCAGTACAAATTCACTCCGCCGCCGCCCATGGAAAGACTGAGCCTTGAGGCCGAGATTTCCGACGAGTACCTGCTGAATCTGAAAGGGGAGCGATAACCATGGCCGTGCAAGTCAACAATATCGTCAATGCCAATATCTACCTGGGCGGCAACAACCTGCTGGGTTGCGCCGAAGAGATCAAGCTGCCGGTGCTCAAGGCGGTGATGAAGGACCACAAGGCGCTGGGCATGTTCGGCAAGCTCAAGTTGCCGGCGGGGTTCGAGGCGCTGGAGGGCGACATCAAGTGGAGCTCGTTCTACCTGGATGCCTTCCGCGCAGTGGCCAACCCTTTGCGCGCGTTGCAACTGATGTGCCGCTCCAACGTGGAAAGCTGGAATGCCCAGGGTTTGAGCCAGGAGCGCGAGCTGGTGACTTTGCTGACGGTGTCGTTCCAGGAGTTTCCGTTAGGCTCGTTCAAGCAGCACGAGCAAGTCGACTTCCCCAGCAAATTCACCGCCACCTATATCAAGCAGACCCTGGCTGGCCAGGATGTGGTGGAACTGGATGTGATGTCGAATATCTTCCGCGTCGGCGGAGAGGACATGCTGGCCAATTACCGCAGCCATATCGGAGCCTGACCCATGAGCGAAACCATTCAGCCGCAACCAGCTGGCAGCCTGATCGAGAGCATCACGGTAGAACTGCTGGCGCCCCTGATGCTTGGCAACGGCTCCCGCGTCTCGCAACTGACGCTGCGTCGTCCAAAAGTGAAGGACGTCAAACTGGCGGCGCGTTTTGGCGAACGCCAGGAAGAGCAGGAAATCGGTTTGGCGGCTTTATTGTCCGGTTTGGCCGCGGAGGACATCGAGAACCTGGATCTTGGCGATTGGCGCAAGGTGCAGGAGTCTTTTCGCCGGATGCTGGGTGACAACGGCTGAGTTATGGGCCGGAGCGGCATTGCTTGCCAAGTGGTTTCATTTCCAGCCGTCGGAAATAGATGGCCTGGAGGTGGCGGATTTCCTGGCATGGTGCGAACGGGCGACTGAGCAAATTCGGACCGAACAAGAAGCGTACGGTTAAGGCAGTTTTATGGGGCAATGAAAGCCGCCGCGATTTGCGGCGGCTTTTGCATTGAGTCATGGGTTGTTGCCGATGGAGATGAGAACGAAGCGTTTATCTGGGGAGTGAGCTGCAGTGAAAGTTCCAGGCTTTTCTCCATTCCATTTGTTTTTTCCAAACCGTTTGGCTAGGGATGGGCTGTAGTATAAATCGACTACTCTTCCTGAGTATTTTATTTTGTATGTTCTAACTATTTTCCAGTCTTTTGGGAAATAGCTTGTGACTAGTATTCTGGCGTGGTCAGTGTTGATCTCAGTTGGCCAGAAAATGCCTATTTCTTCAGTGTTTCCCTTGTTGGTTTCATCGGTTAGTAGTATTAATCCAGATTGTAAGCATGGGTAGTTATAGTATGGGCTGGATGATGGGCAGTATGTTTCTTTCGGGCCATACTTTGATATCAGTTCATGGTAAGGCATTCCGAGTCCACCGGAAATGAATGGTGATGCCAAAGCGAATGGTGATATGGCGGTCAAGCAAGTAAAGAAAATAAGTTTTGAGAAGATGGACACGTTTTACTCCTGGCGAAAATGGTTTTGGTTTTTTAGGCATAGGATGAAGGGTTATGCCCTAGAAGCTAGTTTTTCATTTTTGGATGATACATCACACCCGGATGTATGGCTTTTTCTGTGATATGCCGGCCTAAAGTACAGTTTGGCATGTGGTATGGCTGATCTACTGAATGTCTTCTTTCTCGATTTGTGTCTATCGAACAGACATCATGGCAGGAGCGTTAGCCCTTCCGGATCTCGGATTGGCTACGTGAATTCTGTCAACCAACTGATGCGAAGGTAAGAGATGGATAGTCCGGTAAAACTTGAAATTCAGGTTGCCGCTCGCGACTTGGCTAGCGGTGTATTGCTGGATATCGGCAATGCGGCGGTATTGCAGGGGCAGCGGGCTACGAGGGCGTTCAATCACATCGGCGATGCGATTGAGTCGGTTTCCGGCAAGCTGCTTGGCTTGCATGGATCGTTCCAGTCACTCGGGGGGAGGATGCTTGGTCTGGCAGAGCAACCTGCGACAGCTTTCACCCGCATGGATAGCGCGCTGGCGAGCTTGACCTTGTCGCTGCTGGATCGCAGCGGCAAGGCTGGAGAGGGCTTGGCGCTGATTCGCGACAAGGCTGTGGCATTGGGACGCGCCCTGCCGGGGGGCGAGGTGGACATGCTGCTGGCCGGCAAAGCTTTGATTGATCAGGGTATGGTTTATCAGGAAGTCGTGGCTGGCGGTTTGGAGGCTAGCGCCAAGCTTGGCGCGGTATTGCGCGAGCCGCCGCAAGAGGCGGCCAAGCTGGTGTCCATTTTGAAGGAGGTTTATGGTTTGTTGATGGATGATTTGCCAAGTGGAGCTAACATTCTTCAACAGGCCAGTTTTGCTTTTAATAAGAAACCTGCTGAATTAGAGCGAATCCTTTCTCTCCCAAACAATGTTAGGGATGGTTTGGGTGTGAATGGCATCAATGATTTGAAGAGCGTTTTGGCATTGGGGAATAGTATTGGAGGGTATGTGGGTGGACGTAGTGATGAATTCATCAATCTATTGGCAGAGGTGGAGGGGCGGAAAGATACTCTATTGCCCAGTAATGGTAATGCAATACGTCGGGCTAATTTAAAATTGGCAAGCTATGGAATTAAATTAAAATTTTTCAATGAGGCAGGTGGTTTTCTTGGGGTTGATAATTTGGCAAAGCAGATTGGTGGGTTAGGCGAAGTGAAGAGGTCGGAGAGAAATGAGGTGCTGCAGGTTCTATTTGGTAGGCAAGGAGCTAAGGCCGCTGAAGCTATAGCAACCGCTGGGGTTGCAGGCTACCAAGCCTCTCTGGACAAGCTTGATAAGCAAGCCTTGCTGCAGGACCGCCTCAGCGTCATCCAGAAGGAAACCCTGAATTTGTGGAAGTCGTTGAATGAGTCCATCAGTACGACACTGTCGTTATTGGCCGGCCCCTCCATCAAGGAGTGGGGAGAGCCCTTTGGCCAGGTGCTGCAGGGCAAATCGGAAAAGATGGGAGATTGGGTCAAAGAGCATCCTGCTACCGCGAAATGGGGTTTCGGTTTGCTGGCCGGAGTCGCGGTAGCCGTTTCAGGGCTGGGAGCATTGGGTTTGCTTTTGGCTGCCGTCGTCAGAGGGCTGAGTGTGTTCAAAGGTGCGTTTGACGGCATCTTCAAATTGTTTGGCGGCAAGGGAAAAGGCGTGGCTGGCCAGGTGTTGACAGCTTTACATGTCCAGAAAGTTTTCATTACCAACTGGCCGGCTGGAGGTTTGGGAGGCTCGTCGGGCGTGGAATGGGGAGACGGCAAGCCTAATGGCCGAAATGAGAAACCCAAGCCGCGAATCCGCTTGAAGCCCGGCGCATTGCCGACAGGCAGCGCCGGCATGCTCCCAAGGAGCGGCGCTTCCGGCGTGGTCGGAAAGATGGTTTCCGGGGGAGTGGCGTTGGCGGCCGGCGCGGGGAGCATGTTGAAAAGCGGCGGGGGGGCAGCCTTGAAGCTGTTGGGACGGGTGCCGTTGCTTGCTGTCGGCATGGCGGGGGCGGAGGCTTGGGCCATCAGCCGGAATGCCGAATTGACCCAACAACAAAAAGACCAGGCTCACGCTGGTGTCGCTGGCGGATTGACCGGGAGCGTGGCCGGCGGTTTGGCCGGCATGGCGGCGGGGGCGGCGCTTGGGTCCGTTGTGCCGGTCATTGGCACCGCGATAGGCGGCGTTATCGGCGGATTGATCGGTTCCATGGGCGGCGATATGGGTGGCCGTTGGTTGGGCGGCGCCATCCATGATGCGGTTTCCTCTTCTCGCAATCCGCCGGTTGTGGCGCGGCCTACGGTCGGCGGCGGCTTATCCGGCGCCAGCCCGCAGGCCGGCGGAACATCCGGATATCCGGCAGCGGCTTTGACTGCCGCGGGGCATGCGCAGAAAGGGGCTGGCGCGCCGGTGGCGATGGCGTCTGTGTCTTTGCCGCCAGCCAGGCCGCTTGCGGCTGCCGAGCTGGCCAGCAAACCATTGGCCAAATCGCATGCGCTCGTCCCAGAGGTGAAGGTGCATTACGCTCCGGCGCTCACCATTCATGGCGATGTGATTCCTGGGCAGATGGAGACATTCCGCAAGTTGCTGGAGGCCAACGCCCGCTTGGTGGGGGAGATCGTCAGGCAGCAAACCGTTCAACAGCAAAGAGGAGCGCTTTGATGCAATTTGCCTTGTTAGGGGAGATGCAATTTGAGCTGATTACGTATTTCAATGGACTGGATGGCCGTTTTGCCGCTGATTTCGCCGAACATGCCCGCATCGGCGGCAAGCCCCGCTTGCAATGGACCGGCGACCGGTTGGATGAGTGGAGCTTGAAACTGAGGTTCCATGATGGCTATTGCGATCCGGAGGATGAGGTGTTGAAGCTGCGCGCCTTGTTGGCCGAGCATAAGGTTTTGCCTTTCATTTTGGCCAATGGCCAATACAAGGGTGAATTCGTCGTCGCGGAGTTGTCGGTAGTCGCCGAGCATACCGACGCCGATGGCCGGCTGGTTTCCGCCGATGCCGATTTGAAGTTGCGGGAATCTGCGCCGCTTTTGCCCAGGCCTGCCAAGCCATCTGGCCCTGCGGTATGCAAACTCGGCCAACCTGTGCCGGCGGGTGTCGGTCAGCGGGTCAGGTTTGGTGGGGGGACGGCGGCTTTGTCTCCAGACAAGCAGGCGATAGGCGCGGCTATCCGTTCTGCCCGGCAATTGACGGATGCCGCCGGGGCTGCGCATTCGGCATTGGCAGCGGCTCAGGCTTTGGCAAGCAATCCTGTCGGCGCTGTGGCGCAACTGACGCGCGCGCGCCGAGATCTGGAGACGCTGGGGGAATCCAGCGGCGCGATGCAGTTGGCGCTGGGATCGGTGCGTTCGAGGCTGGGAGAGGCTGCGCCTTTGATCCAGGCGGCAACCGTTGCGTCGGAGGAGGCTCGCAATATGCGAGCCGAACTGGATGGTTTGACGCCGGCCAATGTGGCTGGGCGCATGGCGCGCATGCAAGGTTCGATGAGTCGGTTAGATGGGGCATGGGGCCAGACGGCGGCGCCTTTGGCAGGACTTGCCGCGCATTCCCAGCTGCGCAGCGCCAGAATGGGAGGAGCGTGATGCAGCAACTGATCCATACCACCAGCGACGGCGAGCGCTGGGATCAGATCGCCTGGCGCTATTACGGCGATCCTTATGGCTATGTCCGCCTCTTGGAGGCCAATCCGGCGGTGGCCATCCAGACCAGGTTGCCGGCGGGCTTAAGGCTGGCCATTCCGTTGATCGAAGAGGACGATGCGCAGCCAGTGGAGGCGCTACCGCCATGGAAACGTTGACGGGTATGCGGGATCCGGCTCGGCCGGCGTTCAAGATCCAGTGGGCGGGCCGGCAGGTGAGCGAGGAATTGACGCCCTTCATCCTGCGCTTGTCCTACACGGACCATGAGGAAGGCCAGTCGGATTCGATGGATATCACGTTGGAAGATGTCGATGGCCGTTTTCGCTCGGGCTGGTATCCCACGCATGGCGATAGGCTGCGTCTGCAACTCGGCTATCAGGATGGCGAGCAATTGGATGGCGGCGAGTTCGAGATTGACGAAGTAGAGCTGTCCGGTCCGCCGGACATCGTCGTCATCCGCGCGTTGGCCGCCGGGGTGACGCGCCCGCAACGCACGCCGCAAGGGCGCGGTTATGACGATACCACGCTGGCCGCTATCGCCCAAAGCATCGCTGGCAGGCAGAAACTGGCATTGATAGGGAGAATCGAACCCATCCGCATTATCCGCGCCACGCAAATCCATGAGACCGATCTTGCTTTTCTGCGGCGGCTGGCCGGCGAATACGGTTATGCGTTTTCTGTAAAAGGGGGGCGGCTGGTGTTCTGCAAACTGGAAGATCTGCATCGAGGCAAGCCGGTATTGGAACTGCGACGCGGAGATATCAGCCGTTACGGCTGCCGCGACAAGATCAAGGGCGTGGTGAGACAGGCTTCGGTTAGCTACCATGATCCGCGTACCCGACAATGTGTCAGCCACAGCGCGCGGCAGCGTAATGGAACGGCTAGCGGCGATGCCATCAAGCTCAATAGCCGGGTAGAGTCGGCGCAGCAGGCCCGCGTCAAGGCGGAGGCCGCGATGACGCGGCAGCGCTTGGAGGCGACCTCGGTCTCATTGACGCTGTATGGCAATCCCAAACTGGTGGCGGGAGTGAACTTCAGCTTGCTGGATATGGGGGCGTTGTCCGGCATCTACCATATTGTGAGCAGCCGGCATGAGATGGACCGCGGCGGAGGCTATCGGACGGAGGTGGAGGCCAGACGGCTTGCGCGCAAAACCGGCAAAGGAGACAAGTAATGGCGGCTGCTACGGGAGGGGCATCGTATAAGACCGGGATAGTATTTGCCGCCAGGCCCGGGTTTGCCCGGGTGAGTTTCCCCGACCTGGACGGATTGGTAAGCGGCTGGCTGCCGCTGACCATGCGCAAGACGCTGCGCGACAAAGAGTGCCTGACGCTGGATGTCGGCGAGCAGGTGGCATGCCTGATGGACGAGACTTTTGATGATGGCTGCATTGTCGGGGCCATTTATTCCGATGTCGATCGGCCCCCTATTGCCAGCCCGGACAAGTTGCATTTGAGCTTCCGGGACGGCGGGAGCCTGGAGTACGACCGCGCCAGCGGCACGCTTGCGATTGTCGCCAGCGGTCCGGTGCGGCTTGTCGCCGGCGGACTTGTGACGATAGCCGCGGCGGAAACCCTGATGACTGGCAATGTCACGGTGCAAGGCCGGTTGACCTATCAGGGCGGCTTGCTGGGTTCTGGCGGCGGCACTGCGGCGCAGATTCTGGGCGGCATCGAAGCCAGCGGCGATATCGTGTCCGGCGGGGTCAGTCTGCGTTCTCATGCCCATATGGAGCAGGGCGATGGCGCGCCAACCAGCCCGCCAACCAGCCCGTCTCGCGGAGCGGACTGAAGCCTTTCCCGCTGATCGCATTTTCCTGTCGGTCATAGCATTCGCGCTATGACCGAACTCATCCCCGATACCCTGTACTGGCAACCCGCTCTCGCCGCTGACGGCGTGGCAAGCGGCTTGGCCGATATCCACCAAACCATTCGCGTGATTCTCAAAACGCGCAAAGGCGCAGTGCCGCACCGTCCTGAATTTGGCAGCTTGCTGCATCGGTATCTGGACTGGCCGCAAAACCGCATCAGTCCATATCTGGTGCGCGAGGCCCGGGCTGCCATTCTCCATCCGGTCGAAGGAGAACCTCGAGCCGAGGTGGTGGACATCGAGGTGGAACTGTTGCCTGGAGAGGTCCGGCTACGCATAGGCTGGCGCGTCAAGGGCGGCGGCAACCTGGAGCAAACCCAAGTGGAGTGGACCCGATGACAGACAATCTTCCCCGTTTTGTCGATGACGATCCGCAGACGATTACCGCCCAATTGCTCGCCCGTTACGAGGCGATGAGCGGCAAGACGCTGTATCCCGGACATATCGACCGCATCATGATCGATCTGATCGCCAGCGTGGCGGCGCAAAAGTCGGCGGAGATCAACGATAGCGCCCGGCTCAACTTACTGGCTTTTTCACGTGGCGCCATTCTGGACCATCTTGGCCAGTTGGTGGCCACGGCCCGGCTGGCTGCGCGCCCTGCGCGTACCACCTTGCGATTTTCTCGAGGCGCATCGCAGCCCGAAGACATGTTGATACCGGCGGGCACCCGGGTGGCAAGCGGCGATGGCCGCATCGCTTTCTTCACCGGGGGCGACGCCAAGATGCAGGCAGGAGTCGACGCGATCGAAGTCGATGCTATCGCAACCGTCTCCGGCGTGGAGGGCAATGGCTGGTTGCCCGGACAGATCAATGCCTTGCAGGACTTTTCGCCTGGGATTGCGTCCGCTGTCAATTCGACAGTCAGCTCCGGCGGCGCGGACGAGGAGGACGACGAGCGCTACCGGCAACGCATTCGCCTGGCGCCGGAGCGATTTTCAGTAGCGGGACCGGTTGGCGCTTATCGCTTTCATGCGTTGCAGGCCAGCCAGGACATCATCGATGTCGCGGTGTCGGGTGGCGGGCGGGATGTTCCGCCCGGCGTGGTGCGGGTGTATCCGCTGTGCAAGCGCGGCTTGCCCTCCGCTGAGGTGCTGGCGGCCGTGCTGGCGCGTTGCAGCCATGATAAAGCTCGGCCGCTGACAGACCAGGTGGAGGTTTTGCCGCCGCGCGAAGTGCCGTACCGGATCGTCGCGCGCGTCACATTGCTGGCATTTGCCGACGCGAAGACGGTGAATGCCGCGCTCCAGTCTGAGGGCCGATTATTGGTGGAAAGGCTGGCCGCCGGGTTGGGCCGCGATATCGTGCCCAGCCAGATCTCCGCCGCGCTGGCGACTGTGCCGGGAGTCTATCGTGTCGATCTGCGGACGCCGTCAGCGCTGCGAGCATTGGCGCCGTATGAGTGGGCGCGTTGTGATGATTTGGATATTCGGATCGAAGGGAGGGCGGATGACTGACTGGACTCTGTCTCCCAGCGGCCTGTTGCCGGATTCGTTGGCTCATGACCGTCGATTGGCGGCATTCGATGCGTTGCTGGCCGCCATCTGGCAGTTGGATACCCGACCAATGCTGTTGTGCCTGGTGGATATGGTCGCGGCCCAGGCCTTGCCTTGGCTGGCCGACCAGTTCAGTCTGATCGGCGATGGCTGGGAGTTGGCCGAGTCGGATGATGCGCGCCGCCGGTTGATCAAAGGCGCCATTGAGCTGCATTGCCGCAAGGGGACGCCATGGGCGTTGCGGGAGTTGATCCGTCGGCTGGGACTGGGCGAGGCGAGCCTGATCGAGGGCTTGTCCATTCGGGCGCGTGATGGCGGCAGCCGCCGCGACGGAGTCTATGTGCATGGCGATCCGACGGCCTGGGCGCAGTACCGCGTCCTGTTGCGGCAACCGATCGCCAACGATCAGGCGACGCAACTGCGCAAGCTGCTGGATGCGTATGCTCCGGCTCGTTGCGAGTTGGCCAGCCTGGAATACCAAGCGGTGGCTTGCCGACGCAATGGGTCGGTGTCTCGCAACCGCCAATTCAACCGAGGGAGCGCGTAATGGCCAATCTGCAGGAAAAGCCGGTCTGGGAGAGCGGCATCTATCAGCTGGAAACTTCCGATCCGGTGCTGGGCGGCCCGGACGGCATCGACAATCTGCAAGGCAAGCAGTTAGCCAACCGCACGGGCTATTTGAAAAGCCAGGTGGATGATCTGCTGTCCGGCACCCTGGCGGTGGCGTGCGCAGCCCGCCTGACCGCGCCGCGTGTCTTGGGGATGACTGGCGACGGGAGTTGGAGCGTCAGCTTCGATGGCAGCCGCAGCGCCAGCGGCGCGTTGACTCTGGCAGATAGCGGCGTGGCCGCCGGCAGCTATGGCATGGTGACGGTGGATGCCAAGGGCCGCGTCACTGGTGGGCGGCAGATGGCGGCGGCGGATTTGCCCGCGTTGGATTGGAGCAAGATCGTTTCTGGCAAGCCCAGCTCTTTGGCGGGTTACGGCATAGCCGACGCTGCGTTCAAAGATGCGGCAGGCCGGGTTTGGGGGGCGGCTTTCCGCGCGGAGAAGGGGGATCCTTCAGATAGCGGCGAAGATGTCGCTTCCGTCGGGTTCGCGTTTGGGGTGGATGGCGATACGGGCTTGTTCGCGGCGAAGAGTGTTGAACCGGGACGTGGCTCTAGCCGGCTGATGCTGAAGATAGACGGTGATGAACAATGCGCGATCAGCAGTGGCGGTGCGATTTATGCCCGGCAATATGGCTGGCTGCACGAACGCTTCGCCGCGAAGGCGGCAACTCTGGCTGGTTACGGGATCGGCGACGCAGCCAGCAAGAACGATCTGCAAACGGCTGTCAGCCTGCTGGCGGATGGCGTGCCTGAGTCCTTGAATACATTGAAAAAACTGGCGGCCGCCTTGGGTGGAGATAGCGATTACGCCAATACCGCGAACCGGAAGCTGGCGGGCAAACTGGATGCCGTCGCGTTTGACGGCGCAATCGGCCCGCGTGGCTATCAAAAGCGTCCTGGCGGCTTGGTGGAACAGTGGTTCAGCGTGGGTTTCTCCAGGAGGGACGAACAGATGCCGTTTACCTTTCCGACCGCCATGGCCGAGGTGCATGGAGTATGGGTTACCGCGCTGGATGCGGAAGGCGAAGTGACGGCGGTATTGAGCGCGCAGCCATCGCAAACTGGCGGGCAGTTGAGGGTTCGCGGCATTTATGGCGGACCGCCGGATGCCGGTGTCGTCTACGTCCGCGCCATCGGCAAACTTTGAAAGGGGCCTGTCATGTATTTTTCTCCATCTCTTTGCGGTTTTTTCGATGCCGGCAGCACCATCATGCCGGAGGATGCGGTTGAAATCGATGATGAAACTTACCAGACGCTGTTGTCGGCTCAAGCTGAAGGCGCCGTGATAAGCACAGGGGATGATGGCTTGCCGCTGGCTCAGCCCCGTTCTGCCATGACGCTAGATGAGGCAGCGGAGCAAGCGCGTCGGCAGCGCGATCTGCTGCTGAAGGACGCGTTGGCGGTATTGGAGCGTCATGCTGGCCAGACCTGCTTTGGCATTGCGCCGTCGTTGTCGGAGGAGCAGGCGAGGGGGTGGGCGCTGTATGCGCAAGCCTTGCGGGATGTGCCGCAGCAGCCGGGCTTTCCTGCGCAGATGCAGTGGCCGGCCAGTCCTTAGGCTATCAAGGGCAGGTGGGGAAGCAGGCTGAGCAAGCGGGGAATGAAAAAAAACCGCCATGGCAACAGGGGGGCTGCAACACCATGGCGATCAAAAGCGGCGCGTCAGTAGCTCAGCGTGCTGACGGACGGGGTGGCGCTGGAGTTGAGGTTGCAGCTGCTTTGCTGCATGACGTTGGGGCTCCAGGCCAGGCTGGCCGGCTGGGTGATCTGCTTTTTGTTGACGTCGAACAGCTGGATGTTGCTGAAACTGATGGCGCCGTCCTGCGGGTAGTCGCCGCAGCTGGCCACCCCGTATACCTCCAGCACGCCGCCAAAGGCCCAGTTGAAGGTTTGGCCGTAGTTGCTGGTGCGGTTAAGCGCGCTGGACACGTTCAGCGTGACGTCTTTGGTGTTGATGTTCCAGGTGCTGCAGGTGGCGGCGCCGGCGGCGCAGTTGTTTTGCACGGTGCCGACGATCTGGTCGCCGCTGTTCACCGTTTGCGGCGTGCTGTAGTTCACCGCGCCGTCCCGGCAGCAGTTCCAGCTGGCGATGGTCCAAGCGCTGTCGCCAAAGGCATTCCAGCCCAGCACCGGCTGCAGGATGCTTTGCACATTGTTGCTGTCTTGCAGGCCGGGGAAGAAGTACACCACCTGGCCGTCATTGCTGGCCGGCGCGGCGGGCACCGCCCAGCTGGCGTTGATGCCGCTATAGGCGGACGAGGTGACCAGGTCGGTGTCTTCCACCCAGCCGTTCACCGCGTCCTGCGTGGAGGCGGCGCCCGGGCGGGGCGCGCTGTCTGCCGTCACCGCTTCGCCGCGCGCGTTGTAGCGCGGATGGCGGCAGCTGGCGCCGGGGCGGACGCCGCCGTTTTCAGCCTGAACGCGGCCGTCGGCCAGCAGTTTTTCGCCGGGTTTGATCTCTTGCACGCAGGAAGGGTGGAAATAGCCGAAGGGCGTCACCACGTAGTTGGCCGGGACGCTGGCCGGGCGGTGGGCGCTGGCGGCGGTGAGGCCGGCGGCTTCGGTCTGCGACGCCGACGCGCCTAGCGCCGCCAGCAGGGCGACGCCGCGCAGAAATTGCCTGATCCATGCCTTGGTCAGGATTGCCATGCTTGCTCCTTGTGATAAAGGTGAAGACGGGGTGTTTCCTGAAGCGCTGATGCGAACGGTGTGCGTGCCGGCCGGACTTTGCCATGCTTCTGATGATCGTAGTTGCTGGGCTGCAGATTCGGCCTGTCCCAATTGGCAGTCAGCGGGAACTTGGCAAAATCAATAGCTTATGCGGCTGCCTGGTGGGGCGCGATGGCGATGCATGGGCGCTGGCCCAACAGTCAGGCCCGGAGCGCCGTGTGTTTGCCGAATCCGCTTTGCGGGTAGGTGTTCGTACTAGCTTGAATCGATGAACGCATGCGCTCACAGTGGCGGACATGCTGGTGTGATTTAGCTGGCTGCAATAGGCTCCGCCTGTCAAACCCGCCATCTTCCCTGTTAGGTATCCGGGATGGATTTCCGACCTTCCCGCAAGCGATGGCCGGCTGTTTTCGACGGATTCGGGCTGTCATGTCTCATCCTCAATCCTCCAGGAGCATGCCATGTCGTCCAATACCATCCATATCACCGCAAGCGACAACGAGCTGTATGTGCTGGCTTACCAATGGGGCGCCAGCTACCAGTTGGCGCATATCCAAAGTGGCAACGGCAATGCCGTCAATGTCACGGTGAATATCAATCAGGGGGCTTACACCGAGCCGGCGGTGCAAAACGGCGTGAACGGGCCGTTGAACAGCACCTATTCGGTCAACCTGCCCAGCGGCGACTACGAGCTGGTGGCGGTGGGGGTCAACTGGGGCGGGCCGTGGAGCTTCGCGCTCAATGTGAACGGCGGCGCGCAAAAGGCCGGCAGCGGCGCTGCGGGCAATGGCGTGGTGTGGTTCACCGAGGGCGCGGGCTCGCCGGGCACCGGCATTCCCATCACCGTGCAGCCGGGTGGGCCGCAGATTGAAACCGTCAACGTCAGCACCCATCCGGCCATCCCCGCGGGGATGAAGGTGGCCTTCATGGCCGGGCCCAATTCGCCCACGCCTGACGGCGAGAGCTCGACTTGCAACGTGATCCGCTACAACGGGCTGACCTACTGGGCGTATTCGTACATCGACAACCGGGTTTCGCTGGGGCTGGTGGCCTACGATGCGTCGGGCAAGCAGGTGGCGCAGCAGGAGCTGCAGGGCACGCGCTATTTGTGGAAGATCACTTCCGACCCGGCGGCGCAAACCGTCACTTTCTACGGCCAGAGCAATCAGTCGGTGACCCGCGCCTGGAATCAGCTGCCGACGCATTAAACCGGCTGGTTTCGCCGGCCTGAATGCCGTCCGCCCGCGCAGGGCGGGCGGCATTTTCATTTATCTGGCCGGGCTCGTTCAGCCGGGGTCTTGCCGGCAGGCTTTGCCGGTGCCGGCGAAGCCGCCGTACAGCTTCATCTGGTCCGGCGTTTTGCGGGAGATGAAGAAGCTGTCCGGCAGGGCCTGGCCGGCATTGGCCTTGGGCCAGGTCAGCAAGCCTTTTTCATCCATGATGCCCTGGTAGCTTTGGCCGTTGCGGGTCAGCTCCACGGTTTGGCTTTGCCGGTCGTAGCGGAATGTCACCTGGTCTGCGCAGTGGTAGCTGGCCTTGACTTTTTGCTGCTGCTGGCAGCCGCAAAGCGCGGCCAGCAGCATGGCGGCCGCCAGGCGGACGGGGGTGGGCATCGGCATGGTCCTTTGGTGTCAAACGATTCGGCCGCCACTATACCACGCGGCAGGAGCCGCCGCGTTTGGGCGGGCGGGGCGGGAGATGGATTGGAGTGTTTGCTCCATATGCCGTCAGGTTTTTATGGCGGCGGCAAGCGCATTGCGCGCAATTTGTTGTAATTGATGATTTTTACAATCCATTTACTGGAGTTGGCGGTGGTTTGCTCATTATCTTGTCGGTTCAGTACGGACAGTCAGCGCGCGGAATCATAAAAAAAGCTGATTGCCGGCCTTCGTTTACAGAGGAGAACCCGATGGATGATTTGGTCAACGCCGTCAACGGCGTGGTTTGGAGCCCGGCGCTGATTTACCTGTGCCTGGGCGTGGGCTTGTACTTTTCGGTGCGCACCCGCTTTTTACAGATGCGGCATTTTCGCGAGATGCTGCGGCTGATGTTCAATCGCCAAAGCAGCAGTTCGGGCGTGTCGTCGTTTCAGGCGCTGGCCATGACGCTGGCGGGGCGGGTGGGCACCGGCAATATCGCCGGGGTGGCCACCGCCATCACTTTCGGCGGGCCGGGGGCCATGTTCTGGATGTGGATGGTGGCGTTCCTGGGGGCCAGCTCCGCCTTTGTCGAATCCACGCTGGGCCAGGTGTACAAGGAAAAGATAGACGGCCAGTACCGCGGCGGGCCGGCGTTCTACATTGAAAAAGGCCTGGGGCAGAAGTGGTATGCCTGGCTGTTCGCCATCACCACGGTTGTGGCCACCGGCTTGCTGTTGCCGGGCATTCAGTCCAATTCCATCGCCAATTCCATGCAGTCGGCCTTCGGCATCGCGCCTTCGGTGTCGGCGGCGGTGCTGGCCATCATGCTGGGCTTCATCATTTTTGGCGGCGTCAAGCGGATCGCGGTGTTCGCCGGGGCGGTGGTGCCTTTCATGGCGCTGGGTTACATCATTGTCGCCTGCGTGGTGATCGCGCTGAATATCGAGCAACTGCCGGGCGTGGTGGCGCTGATCTTCAAGAGCGCTTTCGGCCTGGAGGCCGGCATGGGGGCGATTCTGGGCTTCGCCATCCAGTGGGGCGTGAAGCGCGGCATTTATTCCAATGAGGCCGGCCAGGGCACCGGCCCGCACGCGGCCAGCGCGGCGGTGGTCAGCCATCCGGCCAAACAGGGCCTGGTGCAGGCGTTTTCGGTGTACATCGACACGCTGTTCGTCTGTTCCGCCACCGCTTTCATGCTGCTGATCACCGGGCAATACAATGTGCAGGGCCCGGACGGCCAGGCGCTGTACACCGGCATCGCCGGGGTGGCTGCCGGCCCCGGCTATGTGCAGACGGCGATGGAAAGCATCCTTCCGGGCTTCGGTTCGGTGTTTGTGGCGCTGGCGCTGTTCTTCTTCGCTTTCACCACCATCATCGCTTACTACTACATCGCGGAAACCAATGTCGCCTACATCAACCGCAAGGCGCAGCGGCCGTGGCTGGTGTTCGCGCTGAAAATCGGCCTGATGGCGGCGACGGTGTACGGCGCGGTGAAGACGGCGGACATGGCCTGGGGGCTGGGCGATATCGGCGTGGGGCTGATGGCTTGGCTGAACATCGTCGCCATCATCTTGTTGCGCAAGCCGGCTCTGGCCTGCCTGAAAGACTACGAAGCGCAGCAGGCGCAAGGGCTGGACCCGGTGTTCCACCCGGAAAGGCTGGGCATCGCCAATGCCGGCTATTGGAGCGGCGGCCGAGCCGAGCTCAACCAGGCGGCGGAGCGGCCCGGCGAGCAGCCTGCCGGCGAAGCCGCTCCGGTCAAGGCAAGCTGACGCGGCTTGCCGGCATCAAAACCAAACGCCCGGCTTTGTCCGGGCGTTTGGTTTGCCTGGGCTGCGGGCGAGGCAGATTGATGTATTTGTCATTCCATTTCGTCAGAAAGCGCGGGCTTTGATAGCATTACTAATACTATCAATTCATGAACTTTCTCAATAAATATGCATCTGTAATCTTGTCGGGGCGTTTGCCTTGGCGTGACCGTGTTTTCTTGATAACTACACAGGAGATGCAAAATGATCGAAAACATCCAAACCCAGGATATCGAACTGGATGCCTGGTTCCAGGAAGAAACTTTCGCCGAAGCGGTTGAAATGATGCAGGACAAGGCGGTTGTGCCGTTCGGCACGGCGCTGTGGCCGGTCTGAAGCCGGGGCATTCATCCGCATTTTGCAGAACGGGGCCGGGCGGCCCCGTTTTTGGGGAGGGGTTCATGCGCGCTAGCGATGATGATATGCGAAGCATACAGAATATGTATGCCTGCCTGGCCTTGCATCCCGCGGTCAGGGACAAGGCCGCGGCCGGCGAACCGGTGCGCCTGCTGCTGGGTTTCGATGGGTTTCACCAGGGCATAGCCAGCGCCATCGCGGCCGGCGCCGCCGCCGAGTTTCCCGGCGACGCGCAGCTGCTGCCGCTGGAAACAGCCCAGCCCGACGACATCGCCGACGCGATAGCGCGCTGCGATGCGTTCATCTTTCTGTACCGCTCATCCACGCTGCAGGCGGTTGGCCACCTGGGGCCGGCGTTTCTGCAGCCGATCAAGAAGACCATGCAGGACAACTGGAAAAAATCCATCCTGTTCAAGGACTACGGTCCGCACTTTCATGAGGCGTTCGCCGAGCCGCGCGCCAGCATCGCCGCGCGCAACCACCGCTTGATGGCGCTGGCCAAGGAGTCGCGGCAGGTGGTGTTTGAACAAGCGGACGGCGGCCGGCTAACTGGCTCCATCGGCCCGGAGCAGGCCTGGACTTCGATAGACGGCGACGGCAATGTCGACCTGACGCCCGGCGAGATCGCCACCACCATCCGCGATCTGGACGGCGAAGTGCGTTTCAGCGGCGCCTTTCTCAGCACCATCCCCTTTGCCGTCAAATACGGCGTGGTGCGGGATTTCGTCTCCATCCGCATACACGCCAGCCAGGTAGTGGATTTCTCTTGCGACGACGCGCGCTTCGCCGCCGATTTCGACAAATACCTGGCGGCCAATGCCGGCAACCGCACGGTGGAGGAGTTCGGCATCGGCACCAATTGCGGGGTGAAGGGCCTGTACGGCTTGAACGCCGGCTTCGAGGAGCGCCATCCCGGCCTGCACCTGGGGCTGGGCGGCGGCGTGCTGGGCAGCCACCACCTGGATCTGATCTTTGCCAACGGCCGGCTGAGTTTTGACGGCACGCCGTTTTTCGACGACGGCTTTCTGATCTAACCCGCGGGCGCTGGCGGGGCATCCGCTTTCAGGCCGCCGCGGGCGGCCTTTCTTGCGGACGGGCCGGCCAGCTATGCGCCGGCCGTGGCCAGCATGCCGGTCAGGCGCTGCAGTTTCTGTTCCAGGGGCAGGTGCAACGCAGCCCAGTGCTGGTCCAGCGCGTCGATCTGACCGGCGATTTCACTGGCATGGGTGTGCCGTTCGCTTGTCAGCGGCTGGCCGCCGGGAGTGAGCAGCGCGTGGATGGAAAACAGGGTCTTGCGCATCGGCAAGGCATTGATCAGCGCGGCCCGGCTTATCAAGTAGAAGCCGACTTCGGTTTGCGCCAGCTCCGGCAGCGGATATTGCGTCGCCACCGGCGTGGTATGCGGCCAGCCAAGCTGGCGGCAGTGGTCGGGCCGCAGCGACATCGGGCTTTTGGCCAGATTGCCGGCGTGGAGCCGCGCGCCGTTGGCATGGTAGGCATGGCAAACCAGTTGCGAACAGAACATCTCGCCTTGTTCCTTTGCGCCGCCGCTGATCTTCCCCGTGGCCGGATGCAAGGGCAGAAACTTCAGGAATTCCTTCACGCTGGCGTAATCCCCGCCCCATAAGTCCAGCGCGGTTTGGGCGATGCCTCGGCCCAGGGCGGCGGCGTCCTGTTTCAGTCGGACTACCCGGAAATATTCATAGCCGTCGGCCTGCGGGCGATAGTTGACGCGTAGTTTTGGCGGCGCGGCGTCAGGCGAGAGCGCGGCGGGCGCATCGTGGAAGAAGTCGTCTGCTTTCAGGCTAAGGGCGCGCAGGGCGATGCCATCGCGCACCGCTTCCACCAGCAGGCCGTGGCCCAGGTATACGCTGGCATGGGTGCAAAACTCCCTGCGGGCGCGCAGCAGGTCGCGGGTCGGGTGCAGCACGCGTTGCGCGAAAATCAATTTGCGGTCGGACGAGACGCTGCGCGAAAGAATGATGTCGCCCGGCTGCATGGCAAGCAGGTCGACTACGGGCGGGGCGTTGCGGGCAGGCATGGTGGCATCTCCATTGCATATGGTTCGGCAACTTTGGATGTTAATGCATTTTGGATGCGATGCGGTTTTTTGCCGCGCCTGGCCTGCCGCGGGATGGACGGCTTACGCGCGGGCTATGCCGGCCTGCTCCCGCCGCGATAGCCGGCTGGCGTCTATCACGTGCGCCGCCCGCGCGCGAAGCTGGCCGCAGCCGCCGTCAATGTCCTGGCCGGCGGAGTCGCGTACCTTGGTCAGCACGCCCTGGCTGTGCAGATAGCGCTTCATTTCTTCTATGCGTTCGGCGGCGGGGCGCTGAAAGCTGTCGGCCTCCAGGCTGTTGTAGGGAATCAGGTTGAGCACGCCGAATTTTCCCTTGAGCAGGCCCGCGATGGCGTCCATCTCTTGCTGGCTGTCGTTGATGCCGGCCAGCAGCGTCCACTGGTACTGGATGGGGTAGCCGGTGAGGCGGGCGTAGGTTTCGCCCTGCGCCACCAGCTCGGCCGGGTCTATCCGCGGCGCGCGCGGCAATAGCTGCTGGCGCAGGTCGGCGCGGGTGGTGTGCAGCGACAACGCCAGCGCCGGCCTGACGCGCTGCTGGGGCAGCCGTTCGAACACGCGCGGGTCGCCCACCGTGGAAAACACCAGGTTCTTGTGGCCGATGCCGCCATCGGTGCCCAGCCAGTCTATCGCCTCCAGCACATTGTCCAGGTTGTGCGCCGGCTCGCCCATGCCCATGAACACCACTTTCTTCACCGGGCGGATGCGGCGCGCCAGCGCCACCTGCGCGGCGATTTCGGCGCTGCCCAGCTGGCGCAGCAGGCCGGTCTTGCCGGTCATGCAGAAGGTGCAGCCCACCGCGCAACCCACTTGGCTGGATACGCACAAGCCGTCCCGTGGCAGCAGCACGCTTTCCACCATCTGGCCATCGGCCAGCGCCACCAACAGCCGCAAGGAGCCGTCGGCGGCGGGGTGTCGCGAGTGGACGCGCGCCAGCGCTTCCAGCCGCGCGGCGATGGGCGGCAGGCCGTTGCGCACCGACAGCGGGAAGTAGTCTTCGCTCTTTTGCCGGCTGGTGCCGGCATCCAGCGGCAGGCCTTGCAGCCAGGCGCGATGGATACGGCCGATGTGGCAGGGGCGGGCGCCGATGTCGGCTAGGGCTTGGTGCAGTTCCTGGATGCGCATGTCTGGTTTCTTGCCGCAGGCGCGGCTCTTGGCCGCGGGTTTGGATTCACGGCGCGTAGGGTAGCGCAAGATGGGCGCGGGCGGGCGGGTTTTGTGGCGGGGAGGGCGCTGGGGAAGGCGGCGCGGTGGGCCGCGCCGCCTTTGTTAACCCGGCATGGGCTTACAGCGGAACGTATTCGAAGCTTGGCCCCGCCCTTTGGCCGGCGCCGTTGGGAAGGTTGAGCAAGGCCTGGGCCTGGTACTTGAGCTGGTACATCACCGGTATCGCCTCGCCCAGCCGGTCGGGCTTGCCGTTGCAGGAGATGTGCAGCAGGTTCAGCAATTGGCAATAAGTGCGGTTGAATTCCCAGGACTGCCGCCGCAGCGGCGAATCTTCCGGGTAGTCGGCCATCCTGGGGTTGGGCGCCATGTCGATGACCGCGTTCCAGTCCACCTCCACGGCCGGGCCGGTGGGCGGCAGGCGCGCGCTGTCGTCCGGCAGATAGCGCCGCGCGTGCTTGATCTCGTTGAAGCGGAAGTAGTGCGCGTATTCGACATCCTGGCCGAACTCAATGCTGTCGGTATCGATGATGGTGCCATCCACGCCTTCGCCCTGGCCGATGATTTCCTCGATGGCGTTCCGCGCGTCTTCCAGCGAGCGGATTGCCAGCAGTTTGCCGCCGCCGCCGTAATAGTGCTCGGGCAGGATTTGATAGCCGGCTTTTTCCGGAAACTCGTCAAACAGGCTGCGGCCATGCTTCAGCCAGTTTTCGGCGTCCAGCTCCTCTATCGCCAGCCGGATGGCATCGTAGAACTGGCCGATGCTGTTGTAATGGTTGGCCTCGGGCGGCGCGTCGCTTGGCGCGGGCATTTCTATCTGCAGGAAAACGCTTATGGTGTCGGGCGAGAATTTTTGCAGCGGCACCTTGAACGCGTTGTCGCTGTGGGGCAGCGGGGCCGGGTATTCCGGGATGAAGTGCGGCGTGTTGATGGCCGGGCTGCCGCCAAGGGCGTTGAGGATGTTGCAAACCTGGATCATGTGCAGCATCTCTTCCATCACCACGCCTTGTATCGCCTGGTAGGCGAAGCGATTGCGGCGTTCATCCAGCGTGTACAGCGTGGTCAGGTAGGGCGGAATGGTGGTGTGTTCCAGCTGGATGGCGGTTTGCAGGTGCTCGCGCAATTGCGGCAGGGTTTTGATGGTGCCGCTAACTTGAAACTCCGCCGGCTCGGCGGTGAAGCGCAGCGCCTGCAGCGGGCTTTGCAGCGGACGGACCAGGCGTTGGCGGCGGCGGCCCTGGGCGGTCTGGACGAGGTAGTCATTGCTCATGAGCGTCTCCTTGGCGGGATGGCGAGTCCAGTTGCTTGAGGATGTTTTCCGCGGCCATGAAGGCCAGCGCGGTCAGGGTCAGGGTGGGGTTGGAGGTGCCCAGCGTGGGCATATTGCCGCAGCCCACCAGATACAGATTGTCGTGGTCCCAGGTTTGCTGGGTCGGCTTCACCACCGAGCTGGCCGCCTCGCTGCCCATCCGGTGCGTGCCGACGATGTGGCCGGCGCCCCAGAACTGATAGGTCTTGCCCTGCCACTGCACCACGTCCTGGTCGCCCTCGTTGGCGGGGTAATGCGTGTAGTCCTTGATCTGCGCCTGGGCGAAGATCTGGTCCGACGCTTCCTTGGCAGCGGCGAAGGCCCTGAGCTCGTAGTCGGACAGCGAGTAGTGGATCACCGGCCTGGGGTTGCCCAGCCGGTCCAGGAAGCGCTCGTCTATGGTGATGCGGTTTTCCGGCCTGGGCAGCTGTTCGCACTCGAAATGCAACAGCGCCTGGCGCGGCACGCGGTCGGCCAGATAGGCGCGCAGCGCCTTGCCGAACAGGCCCTTGTTCATGCCGTCGCTTAGATCGCTGCCGGGCGAGAAAACGGGCCACGACCAGCCCCAGTTGTCCACCGGGGAGATCCACGCGGAAAAATCCTTGCGGAAGGCGCCGTCGCGGAAAGTGGGGATGTAGGTGGTACAGCCCGGGCCGCGGTAGGGATAGACCTTTTCGTGCTTGAACAGCCCCCAGGTCAGCATCACCTGGTGGTCCATCAGGTTGCGCCCCACCTGGTCGCTGCTGTTGGCCGCCCCCGACATCAGCAGCAGCTTGGCGTTTTCCAGCGCGTTGGCCGCCAGCACGTACAGCGTGCCCTCGGCGGTATGGTTGGTGTAGCCGCCGGCGTCCGGCTGCTGGTAGCGCTTGTATTCGATGCCGGTCACCCGCCGGCTTTGCGGGTCGATCCGCACTTTGGACGCCACGGCCTGGGTGTGGATGGTCAGCCGGCTGCGGTCAGCCTGCTTCAGGGTTTTCAGCGCATTGTACTTGGCCTGGACCGGGCATAGCGGCACGCAGCTGGCATTGCCTTCGCAGCGCTCGCCGGTATACGGCGACCAGGTCGACCCTATGACTTGATACTGCGCGCCGACTCGCTGCGGAGCGAAGCGCTGCGAGGCCGGCTCCCAGGCGATGGCGGAGTAGGGATAGTCCGGATTGGGGGTGGAGTTGCGCCCCTGCGGCATGCTGATGAAGCTGACGTCGTAGTCGGCGCCGTCCACCCGCACCTTGGCGCCCTGGGCGTTGCGGATCCACACCTTGTCCTGGTACGACTGCGGGATGGCCTGCATCGGAAACACGTAGCCGGCGCCGTAGTTGGCGCGGCCCATGTCCGGGCCGACCTGGGCGGCCGCATCTCCTGACACGCCTATCTCCAGCTCGGCCAGTTCGTAGTAGGGCTTGAGCTCGTCGTAGCTGATCGGCCAATCCACGCCGCGGCCGTACAGCGTCTGCATGCGGAAGTCGTTGGGCAGCATGCGCGGCACATTGCCCAGCCAGTGCAGCGTGGTGCCGCCCGGGGTGCGCAGGCAGTCGCTGCCGAAGGCCAGCGGACCCATCTGCACCAGGTAGCCGGTCTGGTCCATCGGGTCGCCCAGCGCGATGTCCAGCACATTGGGCGCCGGGGCATCCTGCAGCGCCGGATAGGGGCCGTTGGTGGCCGGGTTGGCCTTGTAGTGGAAGGTGTCGACATAAGACTGGTAGTTGGCGAACGCGGATTCGGCGTCCAGCTCCAGACCGGCTTGCAGTCCGGCTTCCAGCATCAGCACCCGCTTGCCAGCCTGGGTGAGGCTTTTGGCCAGCACCGCGCCGGCGATGCCGGTGCCGACAATCACAACGTCGTATTGGGAGTCGCGCATGATGGGCTCGCTTGATGGGTGTGCTTGCGCACGGGATCAGTTGGGATTGAGCGGCTTTTCCGCCCAGGAGCCGAAGCCGGGCTGCCTGGCGCCGGGCGGATGGGTTTGGGCGGCGCGCCAGACCAGGCTCTGCACATAGGCCTCGCTGCTGACGTTGTGCTGCATGGCCAGGCCAAAGTTCTGGTTGGCCGGAATCCATTGGCCCAGGTACCAGAGATTGATGAGGTTCTGCGCGAGGCCGCCGAACTGGCTGACGGGAAAGAGCTGGGCGGCGATCATCTCGTGGATGGCGGTTTCATCGCCTCCGCCCTCCTGCAGGATTCTGCGCGAACAGGACAGGAAGCCTTCGACATCGGCCGGGGGGTTCTGGCGCAGGACGGTGTCCCAGTAGAGGCTGGCCATGCCGGTGGCTTCCAGCTCGGTCGCGCTGAAACCGGTCAGCTGGGATGAAATATCCAGAAACAGGGGTATCGGGTCGTTCATGGGCGCTTCCCTTCAAATGATGGGCGCGAGGCGGAGCGCGCCGTCGTCAGGGGGCGGCCGCCGGCGACCGGGGAGGAGCAGGACCGGAAAATCCGGCGTCACTGCGGGCAGGGCGTTGAGGAGCGATTCCAGAATGGCCGCGCGGGCAATCTTTTCGGCATGGCTGCGGTTTATTTTGCGCCGGCGGCGTATAGGCGGCCGGCAATGCCGGGAAATGGCGCGCGATCATGCGGTTTGTTTTTATGGATAAGTTTGTTGTAAGTAATGGCTGCGCATTGTTCAATTCGTACTTTTACGCAAGCTTGATATCGCTATCTATTTGATTTTCCGGAGTCGGACTCAAGGGCGGGGGATGCGCGCAAGATAAAGGGCGGCATTCCGTCGGCGGGACAAGACGCGGCGAATATGACAGGCAGGGCCAGCTCTGGATCCGATCAAATGGATGATCGCGTCCGCAGCTGGCCCTGCCGCCTTGCAAGCGGGTGGCTGGCTTTACTGCGGCGGGAAATCAGCCATGCGCGGGATTAGGCGTTTTCCGGTGACGCAAATGGCGCCGGCTTTGGGTGGGGGGGAGGGAAACGGCAGAAGCCTCGTTGCACGGGAAGGGGGTGGCTTTTCTATTACGCGGCATGAGAAAAAAACATGTTTATAACAGTGTGTTTACATGGCCGGCTGAGACTGGCGGATAGAGGATAAGTTCTTGCTGGGCGGGCGGATTGGCGTCATTCCCCAATGTTTTATGGGAGATTGCAGCCATGTTAAAAATGCCAATTGAATACCTTGCGACTGTCATTGTGATGATATATGCTTCGTTGCCAATGTCATTATCGGCAATGGCTGGGACGGCTGCCCGCCAGCTGTGGGGCCGCAAGGAATGGCCCCATGGAATGTAAACTCGCAAAGGGAATGGTAAATCGCAATGGACGTATCCGCGCGCAAAAGTCTGGTGTCTGAATACCTGTGCAAATTGGCTGGGCAACAGGATCTGGATGAGTCGGTCAATATCTTCGAAACTGGTTTGGTCAACTCTTTGGCCGTTATTCAGTTGATTGCCTTCCTGGAAAAGAATTTCCGGATCAAGGTTGAAATCGACGATCTGGACACCGCTAATTTCTCCAGCATCCGGGCAGTGTGCGATTTCCTGGAACAAAAGGCGGCGGCAAATGCTTGAGCGTTTTCTGTCCCCTTCGCAAAACGCGTGGCTGCGAGAGTTTGAGCGATTCGCGGCGGTTGAAGTCGCGCCTTATGCCGATGATTGGGACTTGCGCGAAGCCACGCCCGCGGCCGTGGTGCGAAAGCTGGCGGAAAACGGCTGGCTGGGCGGGTTGGCGGCGAAGGAAAGCGGCGGCCTGGGCTTCGACGCCACCACGTTCGGCTTGCTGAACATGGCGATCGGCGCCGGCAGCGGTTCGCTCACTGGGCTGTTGAATGTCCATTCCATGGTGTTGAAAACCCTGGAAACCTGGGGCTCGCCAGAGCAGAAGCAGCGCTTTCTGGCGCCGCTGGTGAAGGGCGAGATCATAGGCGCGTTCGCGCAAACCGAAGTCTCCGCCGGCGGCGACTCCAGAAATCTGTCGACCCGGTTCGATGAGCGCGGCGATGAGCTGATCGTCAGCGGGCAGAAAAGCTGGATCACCTTCGCCCAGATAGCGGACCTGTTTCTGGTGTTCGGCAAATACCAGGGGCTGGATACCGCGGTGCTGGTGCCCAAGGATACGCCCGGCCTGACGGTGACCGCCAAGAAGAACATGCTTGGCTTCAAGAGCGCGTATCTGGCGGTGCTGGATTTCGACGGCTGCCGCATCCCCAAGACGAATATCGTCGGCAAGCCAGGGTTCGGCCAAAGCCTCATCTCCACCGGCGCGCTGGATTACGGCCGCATCAGCGTGGCCTGGGCCGCGCTGGGCATCCAGCAGGCGGCGCTGGCCGCGTCGGCCCGCCGGGCCGGCTCCCGCTCCACCTTCGGCACGCTGCTGGCGGACCAAGGCATCATCCGCGCCTATCTGGCGGAAATGTCCGGCAGCCTGCTGGCTTCGCAGCTGATTTGCCTGTCGGCCACCCAAGCGAAAGAGGCCAGGGAGGAAGACGCGCTGGAGCAAATTCTGCAAGCCAAGCTGTTCGCCTCGAAAGAGGCGGGAGACGCGGCGGCGAAGGCGGTGCAGATCCATGGCGGCCACGGCTGCGATGAAAGCAGCGGCGTCAGCCGTTTGTACCGGGACGCGAAGATATTGCAGGTCGTCGAAGGCAGCAACGAATTGCAGAAAATGCTGATCGGCAAGGAAGTCTGCAACCGCTACGGCCACGGCGCGCTTCAGCCCGCTTCGTGAGCGGCGCCGCGCGCTGCCGCGCCCACTGAAACCCATCCATCCAAGTCAAGCCGCTCCGCCGGCAAGCCGCTTGTCGCAAGCGCTTGCTCGGCGCGCCATCGCCCGGCGTTTTCGCCATGCCGGGCGCGGCGCGCCGGCGGAGGCCGCGGCGGCAATCCGAGGAATCCGGCGTCATGAAAAGCAGCCGACTGATCACTGATTTTTTCGAAAGCACGGCGAAAGGCAATCCGGACCCGGCGATACGCTGGGGCACAGGGCGCTCTTTGTCCTGGAACGAGCTATACGCCAGGTCGCAGCGGCTGGCCCGCCATCTGCTGGACCAGCGCGGCCTGCGGCGGGGCGACTGCGTCGCCATCGGTCTGGAGCGCGGTCCGGATTTCCTGACGGCGGCCTACGCGGTGTTGCTGGCCGGCGGCGTTTACTTCCCGATTGACGCCAAGACGCCGCCCGCCCGGATGGCTTCGATGTTTGCGACCGCCCAATGCCGGCTGGCGTTTTGCGGCGAGGCGCAGGCGGACGCGTTCGCGCGGGCCGCGCCCGGCCTGGCGCTGATCCGCGGCGATGCGCTGGAGGGGATTTTCCAGGCCGATCCGGATCCGCAGGCTGGGCCTTCCGATGGCGCGCCCAGGCTGGAGGCCTCGGACCCCGCCTATCTGATTTTCACCTCGGGCAGCACCGGCGCGCCCAAGGGCGTGCTGGTCAACCACGGCGCGCTGATCAACCGCCTGCAGTGGCACCAAGAGCACAGCGCGGCGACGGCGGCGGACATCATTCTGCAAAGAACGGCGCTGACCTTCGACGTGTCCTTGTGGGAGCTGTTTTTGCCGGCCCTGAACGGCTCCAGCCTTTACTTGCTGCAGCCGGGGCTGGAGTCCTTCCCGCGCGGCATCGTCGCCGCGCTGGAAAGCGAAAAGATCACGCTGGTGCATTTTGTCCCCAGCTTGCTCAAGCCGGTGCTGCGGGAGTTGCAATATGACGGCTCGGCGCTGCCGGCCCTGCGCAAGGTGTATGTGAGCGGGGAGTCGCTGCAGGCCAGCCTGGTGGAGCAATTCCAGCAGGCGTTCGGTTCGCGCTGCCTGCTGACCAATTTGTACGGTCCCACCGAGGCGGCCATCGACGTCAGTTTCTACGATTGCGCGGAGCCGGCGCCGGATGTCGTTCCCATCGGCGCGGCGCTGACCGGCTGCCGCCTGCACATCGTCGATCCCGACACCCTGGCGCTGAAGGGCAATCTGGAGGTCGGCGAGATCGCCATCAGCGGGATCTGCCTGGCCGACGGTTACCGCAACCGGCCAGACCTGACGGACAAGGCCTTCGTCTTCCACCCGCAATTGCGCGAGCGCGTCTACCTGACCGGGGACCTGGGCTGGTGCGAGGGCGGGGAGCGCTTTTTCTGCCAGGGCCGCAAGGATACGCAGGTGAAGCTGCGCGGTTTGCGCATCGAGCTGGGCGAGATCGAGCACCACCTGCTCAACCATCCGGCCATTACCGAGGCGGTCGCTTGCGTGGTGGAGGACGCGGACGCCGAGCAATGGCTGGTGGCCGCCATCGTCGCCGGCGCCGAGGCGCTCGACCCCCAGGACTTGCGCCGCTTCCTCGCCGCGCAAACGCCGGCCTACATGCTGCCGGCGCGCTATTGGCAAGCCGGCGGGCTGCCCAGGAACAGTTCGGGGAAGCTGGACCGCAAGGCCATTGCCGCGGCCATGCGCGAACGTTTTTTCAGCGAGACGGTGGTTTGATCGATGGATGCGCTCACTTTTGAATTGTCCCGTTCGCAGCAGGCGGTTTTCACGATGGAGGCGTTCCATCTGTCCGGCCGGCCGTTTTTCCTGGGCGGCGTGGCGCGCCTGAGCGGTCAGGTGTCGCTGGAGAGCCTGGCGCGGGCCGGCGCGGCGGTGCGGGACGCGCAGGACGCGTTTCGCATCGGCTTCGTCGCCGACGGCGAGGGCGCGGCGTGGCACGGCGTGCGCCATGCGCGGCCGCAAAGCGCGGTGGAGAGCATGGATTTCAGCCGCCATCCCGATCCGGAGCAGGCGTTCGCCGGCTGGGCCCGGCGCCAGCTGCTGCTGGACGAGGACCTCGCGCAGACGCCGATCAAGATATTCGCGGTGCGTTTCGACCCGGAGCGTTCGGGCTGGTTCGTGAAGGCTCATCACGCCGCGGCGGACGGCGCGGCGCTGGCGCTGGTGATGGAGCATCTGGCCAATGCGCTGGAAGATGGCGGCCGCGCGCCGGCGCCGTTGGCGTCCCCCGCGTTTTCCGTCATCGCCGACGGCGAGCGGGCCTATGAGGACTCGCGCCGCCGGGAGCGGGATGGCGAATACTGGCGCGGCGCGTTCGCAGAAACCGCGCCGCCGGCCTCGCGCCGATCGCCTATCGGCGACTACCGCGGAGCGGAGGCGCTGTCCCGGCGCGTCCGGCTGGCATTGAGCGATGCGGACAATGCGCGGCTGCGCCGCTTCAAGAACGGCGGCGGCTCGGTTTTCCGCCTGTTTTTCGCCGCCGTCGCCCATGCGCAGATGGCGGTGGAGGATGGCGACGGCGTGCTGTTGCAGGCGCCCATGCTCAATCGCTGGAGCCAGGAGGATAAACGTACCGTCGCCATGGCGGTGGCGCCGGTGCTGGTTCCGGTGCTCCGGTCGGACGGCCCGGCGGTGGCCGACAGCTACCGGGCGCTGGAGAAGCGGCTGCTGAAGGCGGTGGCGCATTCGCGCTATGCGCCCGGCATCCGCTGGGGCGAATTCGCGACGCCGCAGTGGCAGCGCATCGTGCCGGCCTTCGGCGTTTCGTACCAGACCGGCGTGTTCCAGGCCAGCGTGTCCGGCGCCCAGGTGGAAATCGACCACCTGCAGGCGGTGGAGGCGCTGTTCGCCACCATCCACATCCATGATCGCTTCGATGGCGGGCAGTTCAAGCTGGAGGCCGACTTCCGCCAGCAATGGAGCGCGGCGCAGTGCCGCGCCTTCCTGCAAACCGTGGCCGACTACGCGCTGGAAGCCGCCGCGCAGCTGCTGGGCGAGCCGGCGGACGGCGCGGATGCCGTTCCGGCCCTGCCGATCGGCGTTCATTTGCGAGAGGCGTTCGCGCGCCACGCCGACCGCTGCCTGTTCAAGCCGGGCGACGGTGGCGAGGCGCTGAGCTATGGCCAGGGCCTGCGGTGGATCCGCCGTTTCAGCGCCGAACTGCGCCGCCGGCGCGACGCCGGGCGTCCGGTGCTGATCCTGGGCCGGCGCGCGCCGGAGACCACGCTCGCCTACCTGGCCTGCCTGATGGCGGGCGTGACGGTGGTGCCGGTTTGCCCCAGCACGCCAAGCGCGCGCCTGCTGACCATCGCCCGCAATTCCGGCGCCGGCCTGTGCGTTCACGCCGAGGCCGACCAGGCGCTGGCGCGGGCGCTGGGCCTGCCGCTGCTGCTCGCCGCGCGCGAGCCGGACGGCTGGCCGGCGGCCGAAGCCCTGCCGGACGCGCCGGCGAGCCGCGATCCCGCCTACATTCTGTACACCTCCGGCTCCACCGGCGAGCCCAAGGGCGTGGCGATATCGCCAGAGGCGCTGGCCTGCTACGCGTTGGCGGCTACCGCCGACTATGCGGCGGAGCGGCCGTTCAGCGCGCCGCTGTTCACCTCTTTCGGCTTCGACCTCACCCAGACCAGCATCCTGGCGCCGGTATTGTCCGGCGGCTTCATCCAGACGCGGGAAGCGGACATCCGCGAGCAGCCGGCCTTGCTGCAGGCCTTGCTGGCCGACGAAGAATTGACCGGCGTGAAATGCACGCCGTCGCATCTGGCGCTGCTGGCCGAACACAGCCCGCCCCGGCGCGGGCCGCTGACTTTCGTCGTCGGCGGGGAAAACCTGTCGATGGCGCTGGTGAGCCAGGCGCTGGCGGTTTTCCCGCCGGGGAGCCGGGTGATCAACGAATATGGCCCGACCGAGGCGACGGTGGGCTGCTGCGTGCATTCGGTGGACCGCGCGGCCGCGGCCGAGCTGGAGGCCGGCGCCATCATGCCGATAGGCGCGGCCTTGGGAATGGCGCGGATGTCGATCCGCGACGCCTGGGGCCAGCCCGTGCCGCAGGGCTTCCAGGGGGAAATATGGATAGGCGGACCGGTGCTGGCGGACGGCTATGTCGGCAATCCGGCGCAGACCGAGGCGAAGTTCGTGTCCGGCGGCGACGGCCGCTGGTATCGCACCGGCGATTTGGGCCTGAGCGACGAGCAAGGCGTGTTGCATTGCCTGGGGCGCATCGACGATGAGTTCAAGGTGCGCGGCCACCGCATCCACCCGGCGGAGATCGAACAGGCGGTGGAGGGCGCGCTGGCGCGCGTCGGCGGCCTGACGCGCGGCGGCAAGCTCAAGGCGCTGAAGCTGTCCGCGAACGGGCGCGAAACCGTGGCGCTGTGCAGCAGCGAAGCGCTGCCGGCCGGCGATCCGGCATTCCTGGCCTGCCTGCGGGAAAAACTGCCCGACGCCTGGCTGCCCGGCCTGTATTGCGCGGTGGCGCCGTGGCCGGTCAACGCCAACGGCAAGGTGGACGCCGCGGCGCTCATCGCCGCCGCCGAGGCCCAGCTGGCGGCAAGCGACGAAGCCGCGCGCGCCGCTGGCGAGCCTGCGCCGCGCGATTACGCGTTGCCGGATTGGCTGGACGAGGCCTTTCTGGCGCCGATCTGGCCGCAGCGGGCGAGGCTGGAAGCGTCGTTCCTGGAGCAGGGCGGCGACTCGATCAAGGCGATCCGGCTGGCGGCGCTGCTGGCGAAGCAAGGCGTGCGCGTCGGCGCCGCGGAGCTGTTGGCCGCGGAGCCTTTGGGCGCGGTGCTGGAAAACGCCTGCGCCGGCGCTTCGCGGTTTGCGGAAGCCGGCGCCGCGGAGGCGGCGCAGGCGGACTGGATCGGCCATCTGCCTGGCGCGCGCTGGTTCCGCGGCCAAGGCTTCCGGCATGGCGACCGGCTGCAGCAGGGCATCGTGTTGCGGCTGCAGCCGTCCCTCGCGCCGGAGCGCGTCGACGCGGCCGTCGCGGCGGTGCAGTCGCGGCACGCGATCTTCGCGCTGCGGATGGGGCCGGATGCCGGCGCATGCCGTTTCGCCGCCGAGGCCGCCCCGGCGACTGGCGTCCATGCGCTGTCTGCCGGCGAAAGCCTGCAAGACCGGCTGCTGAAGCTGCAGGAAGCCGTCAGCCTGGAGACGCGGCCCAGCGTCCATCAGGTGGCGCTCGACCCGGCCTCGGGCGACAGCCATCTGATCTGGATTTGCCACCATCTGCTTTGCGACGTGCACTCGTGGATTTACCTGCTGGACGAACTGGACCTGGCGCTGGCCGCCGACGCGCCGCCCGCCGGCGATGCGCCGCCTGAGGAAGGCGCTTTCCTGTGGGGACGATGGCTGCGCGACCATGGCGCGGCCGCGCCTGATCGCCGCGCCGAACCGGCCGCGCCGGCTTGCGCGCCGGTCAGCGCGGCGCTGGCGGCGTCCGGCGCCGACATCCGCGAAATGGAGCGGCGCTTCAAGGCCGAGCGCGGCGCGCTGATCGCCGCGGCCTTGCTGGAAACCATCCAGGAGCAAGGCCTGCTGCCGGCGCGGCCGGTCGCGTTGTTCGAAAACCATGGCCGCTGCTTCGCCGAGGCTGAAACGCCTGCCGGGTGGGCGGCCCAGCTGGCGGGCGCCGTCGGCTGGTTCACCGGCTTCAACCGCCTGAGCCTCGGCCAGCCGCAGCCGCGCCCCCATGGCTTCCTGCGCGAACTGAAAGCCCGGCTGCATGAGCGCGGGCAGGATTGGCGCGGCCAGCTGGGCCTGGCAGGCGGCGGCGAGCGCCCGACGGTCTGCGTCAACGACATCGGTGCCGGCCTGGGCGGCGACGGCGCCTGGCGCCACTTCCAGCTGCTTGCGGAACTGTCGGGCGGCTTCCGGCACCCGGAGGAGGCCAGCGTGGCCGATTTCGACCTGCTGATCCGCGATTGCCGCGAGTCCGGCTCGGTGTTCATCGAGCTGCGGCTGGGGCTGCCCGGCGCCGGCCAGGAAGACGCGCGCCGCTGGCTGGCCGCGCTGGATGCGCGGCTGTCCGCCTGGCGCGCCGCGCCGCAGGACGGCGAGCTGCGGCCCGAAGCCGCGCTGCTGCCGTCTGACTTCCCCTTGTGCCGGCTGGAGCAGGCGGAGCTCGATCTCATCATTCACGGAGTTTCAGCATGAAAACCGATATCGATTCGGCGAAGACCGTATTCCTGTTTCCGGGCGTCGGCGCGCAGCAGGCCGACATGTTCGCCGGATTCCGCGCCTATCCCGAATACCGCGCGTGCCTGGAAGAGGTGTCGGACCTGGCCGGCCTGGACCTCGACGCGGTGATCCACGGCGGCCGCCGCGACGAGCTGAAGCAGGTGCGCACTGCCCAGCTGGCGCTGACCGCCACCACGGTGGCCATCGCCCGGATACTGCGCCAGCGCTGCGGATGGATGCCCGATTTCGTGATGGGGCATAGCCTGGGCCAGTACCCGGCCCTGTGCGCGGCGGGCTATCTGGACCTGGCCACGCTGACGCGGGTGGTGAGCCTGCGCGCGCAGGCGGCCGAGTCATGCGCGCGCACTTTCCAGCAAGGGGAGATGTGCTGGGTGCTGCATGTGCCGGCGGAGACGGTGGAGCGGGAGGTGGAAAAGGCCAGGCGCGAGGACGGGCTGAAGATTTACGTCTCGGCCGTCGACGCGTTCGACCAGGCTTCGGTGTCCGGCGAAATGGCGGAGATCCGCCGCTTCGCGCCGCGGATCGAGGCGCTGGGCGGCCTGTTTTATCCGCTGAGGATAGGCGGTCCGTTCCACTCGCCGCTGATGGAGGAGGCGCGGGCGCAACTGGAGGCGGCGCTGGACTTTCTGCCGCCAGCCGACCAGCCGCGGCCGCTGCTTTCCCGGCTGATCTGCAACGTCAGCGCCGCCGAGCTGCCGGCGTCGGGCCTGAAGGATTCGATCCTGCAGCACCTGACGTCGCCGGTGCAATGGCTGCGCAGCCTGCAATACGCGGCGCGGAACGGCGTCACCCGCTATCTGGAAATCTCGCCGAAGTCGGTGCTGAGCTATCTGGTCCAGCGCGCGGGCTTGCCGATGCTGCCGGTGTGCGAGCCGGGCGACCTGCTGGCGCTGGCCGAGGAGAGGAGCGCGCCGGAACGCCGGCGCGAACATTTCGTCCGGCACTGCCGCTCCCACCTGTACGGCGAGCCATTGCCCGCCGCCGTGGACGAGCAGGCGGCGCGGCAGCTGCGGAAGATCCGCGAAGAAATCGGGCAAAGGGCGCTGGGCGAGACGCCCAGCCGGGAAGACTGCGCTTTCCTGCTGCAGCGCACCCGGCAGTGGCTGGAGATCGCCGCGGCGCAGGGAGGCGACGCGCCGGCGATGGCGCAAGCGAGGCTGCAGAGCCTGTACGAGGCGGCGGAGGGTTGAAGATGGCGCATGACAATCCTATCGAAGAAGTGCTGCAGGCGACGCCCCAGGCCAGCGGCCTGCTGTTCCATGCCTTGAAGGACGGCAACGACGCCTACCACATCGGCGTGGCGTTCCGCGTGAAGGCGCAGGCGGAGGAGGCGGAAGTCCGCGAGGTTTGGCGCCGCATCCAGGCGTCCCAGCCAGCCTTGCGTTCGGTATTCGCCTGGCGGGCCATCCGTTTTCCCCATCAACTGATCCACGCCGCGCCGCGCATTCCGCTGGAGTATGTCCGGGTCGAGCCGGGCGAGGCGCCGGCCGGACAGCGCGGCCTGGATTGGCTGGCGCGATCGAAAGCGTCGCCGTTCGCGCTGGATGAGGAGGTGTTCCGCATCGCCTGCTTCCATGACGCGGCCGCCGGGACCTTGGACATCGCGTTTTCCTTCCACCATATCCTGATGGACGGCTGGAGCAGCTCGCTGCTGATCGCGCTCTGGCTGCAAGGCTTGCGCGGCCAGGAGATCGCCGCGCTGGACGCGAGGCTGTATTCGCGCCAGCTCTGGCAGGGCCTGGCCCCGGAAGAGTTGCAAGCCAGCCGCGAATACTGGGACGCCGTTTTCCGCGATCTGCCGGACGGCGAAGCGGCCGCGGCCACCCGGCTGCTGGCCGAGCCCATGTTCCGCCGCGCCGCCGCGGCGGGCAGCGCCGCAGCGGGAACCACGGCGGGCAGCCGCTGGGACGAGGCGCGCAAGGGCGCGGTCGAGGCGTTGTGCCGCCGCGCCGGCGTCACGCCGGCAAGCTTCGTCTACCTGTGCTGGGCGCTGACCCTTTCCAAGCTTTCCTTCCAGAAGAGCGTGGCTTTCGGCTGCGCGTTTTCCGGACGGGAAGCGGCGCTGGCGCGCAGCGCCGACCGCCAGCCGCTGGGTTTGTTCACCAATACCGCGCCGCTGATCCTGACGCTGGATGGCGGCTGGAACGCCGCGGCGGCGCTGCGCGCCGTGTTCCAGACGCTGCAACGCACCCAGCGGCATGAGAAGAGTCCGCCGCTGCTGGTGCGGGAAGCGGCCGGGCAGCGGGGCGAGCTTTACGATTCGCTGGTGGTGTTCGACAACTACCCGATCGACGCCAGCCTGCGCGATGCCGGCTGCGGCGCGCACGTGGAGGCGCTGCATAGCGAGGAGACAACCCACTTCGGCCTGACGCTGACGGTGTCCGGCGTCGAGCAATGGCAGGTGGAGCTGAGCGCCAGCGCCGCCAGCGAGGCCGACCCGGCCGCGGTGCGGGCGGCGTTCCATGCGTTCGAATCGCTGGCGGCGGACCTGCTGGCCGCGCCGGAAACGGCGACGATCGGCGAACTGGCGCTGAAGCTGGGGCCGGACGGCGCGGCGGGCTCGCTGGTGGCGGGGGAGCGCAATGAGCAGACGCCGGACATCAACGCGCTGTTGCGGCGCATTGGCCAGCGCCTGGCCGACTTCCCGGAGGCGGTCGGGCTGATCGAAGGCGAGCGGCGGATCGCCAACCGCGAGCTGGCGCAAGGCATCCGCGCCGTGCAGGAGCAGTTGCGGTCGGCGGGCTTCGTTCCCGGCGACCGGGTGGGCGTCCATCTGGACAAGGGGCTGCGGTCGACGCAGGCGATCCTGGCGATCCTGTTCAGCGGCGGCAGTTATGTCTACCTGAACCCGAAAGACCCGCCGCAGCGCAAGCGGATGCTGCTGGCGCTGGCGGACTGCGGCATCGTGCTGTGCGGCGGTCTGGCGCAGGCCGACCTCGGCGCCGACGCCGGCCGCCTGCTGCTGGACATCGAGGCGGCCGCGCCAGCGGCGGGCGGCGCGGCGCCGTGGTTGTGGCCGAAGCGGGAGGCGGGGAGCGAGTTCTATTTCATCTTCACCTCCGGCACCACCGGCCGGCCCAAAGGCATTTCCGTCCGCGACGAGTCGGCGGCGAACCTGCTGGACTGGTTTGTCCGCGAAACCGGATTGAGCGCGGCCGACCGGGTGCTGGGCCTGACCGACCTGAACTTCGACCCCAGCGTGGAAGACCTCTTCGCCAGCCTCGCCGTCGGCGCCGTCCTGATCTACCCCGCGCCCGAGGCGCTGCGCGAGCGGCAGGCCTTCATCGATGTGTTGCGCGGCCAGGCGGTGACGCTGGTCAACTTCATTCCCGGCGCCATCGCCCAACTGATCCATGGCGCGCCCCGCTTGCCGGACATGCGCTTATGGATTTTCGGCGGCGAAGCCTTGCCGGCGCCGCTGCGCGACGAGCTGCTGGGCCAGGGCTACGCGGTCAGCAATCACTACGGCCCCAGCGAAACCACGGTGGATTGCCTGAGCGCCAGGCAGTCGCCGGAGCGGGAGGTCGCCATCGGCTGGCCGATTCAAAACGCGGTCGCTTTTTGCGCGGACGTTTTCGGCCAAGCGCTGCCGGCCGGGGTGCGCGGCGAATTGTGGGTGGGTGGCCTCTCCATCGCGCGCGGCTATGCCGGCAATCCCGCCGAATCCGCCAAGAGCTTCGTCGAGCGCGACGGCCAGGCTTACTACCGCACCGGCGACGCGGTGACGTTCGCGCCGGATTTGGGTTTCAGATACCTGGGGCGGATCGACGACCAGGTGAAGGTGAACGGGGTGCGGATCGAGCCGCGCGAACTGGAGCGGGTGGTGGAGGCGATGGCCGAAGTCCGCGCCTGCAGCCTGCTGCCGGCGCCCACGCCGGAAGGAAAGCGGCAATGGAGCTTGTTCGTCGATAGCGCCATGGCGGCGGAGACGCTGCTGCCCCTGGTGCGCAAACGCATCCGCAGCCAGTTGCCGGAGGCCTGGATGCCCGCGCGCATCGTGGCGGTGGATGGTTTCGAGCGCACGCTCACCGGCAAGATAGACCGCAACCGCCTGCTGCAACGCGCCGAGCTGCAGGAGCAGTCGGCGCCCGCCCCGGCGCTGGCGACCGATCCGGTGGAGGCCAAGGTGCAGCAGGTGTGGCGCGCGGTGCTGGACGGCCGCACCGCGGCGACCGATGTCAACTTCTTCGACGCCGGCGGCGACTCCATCAAGATCATCGCGCTGCAATCCGGCGTGCGGCAGGCCTTCGATAGGGAGGTCGGCGTCGCGGTCTTGTTCGAGCACCCGACCATCGCCTCCTTCTCCGACTGGATCCGGCGCGACGGCGCGCCCGCCGCCTCGTCGTCCCACGAACACCAACTGTCATCCGCCCAGACCGGCAAGAGCCGGCTGGCGGACCGGCGCCGCAAAGCAAAAGGAAGTTCCGCATCATGAAGCGCGAATACACCGGCAATGAAATCGCCATCATCGGCATGTCCTGCCGATTCCCCCAGAGCCCCGACTGGCGCGTCTTCTGGCGCAACCTGCTGGCGGGCCGCGAACTGGTGTCGTTTTTCTCGCGGGAGGAGTCGCTGGCGGCCGGCGTGCCCGCCGAGGTGGTAGACCAACCCCATTACGTCCCGGCCAAGGCCTTTCTGGAAGACGCCGAATGCTTCGACTACGGATTCTTCGGCTATTCGCAGCGGGAGGCGCAGAAAATGGACCCGCAGCTGCGGGTGCTGCACGAAGTCAGCCATAACGCCTTTGTGGACGCCGGCCTGCGCCCGGGCGAATCGACCCTGAACGCGGGCGTGTTCATCGGCTCCACCTTGAACCTGGAGCGGCTGGAGCAATTCGCCGGCGCCAGCCAGGACATCGCGGAAATGTTCGATGTCGGCAATTACAACGACCCGGCTTCGTTCGCCACGCAGATCGCCTACCGGATGAAGCTGAATGGGCCGGCGCTGCATGTGCAGACCGCCTGCTCGACCTCGCTGTCCGCGGTGCACCTGGCCAGCAAGGCATTGCTGGCGGGAGAGTGCGAGATGGCGCTGGCGGGCGGCGCGTGCATCACCGACCCGGCGGCGGGCGGCTATCTGCACCGCGACGGCATGATCCTGTCTCCGGACGGCCACTGCAAAACCTTCTCCGACGAAGGACAGGGCACGGTGAACGGCAACGGCGCGGCGGTGGTGCTGTTGAAGCTGCTGGAGAACGCGCTGGCGGACGGCGATCCGATCCACGCCGTCATCGTGGAGTCCGGCATGAACAACGACGGCGACCGGAAGGTGAGCTTCGAGGCGCCCAGCGTGCGGGGGCAGGCCGAAGTCATCGAGCAGGTGTACCGGCTGGCGGACATTCCCTTTTCCAGCCTGGGCATGATAGAGGCGCACGGCACCGCCACCGCGCTGGGCGACCCCATCGAAATCCAGGCGCTGAGCCGCGTGGCCGCGGAATTGCTGGCGCCGGACGAGCTTGCCCGCTTCCGCTGCGCCATCGGCAGCGTCAAGTCCAATATGGGCCATCTCGACGCCGCCGCCGGCATCGCCGGACTGATCAAGGCGGCTTTGAGCGTCCGCTTCGGCATGATCCCGCCATCCTTGCATTTCCAGCGGCCGAACCCGCACCTGGAACTGGACAAAACGCCGTTCTGGGTGCCGACGCAGGCGACCGCGTGGCCGCAGGCGCAAGCGATCCGGCGCGCCGGCGTCAGCTCCTTCGGCATCGGCGGCACCAATGTGCATGTCCTGCTGGAAGAGCCGCCGCGCGCGCTTGCCGCCGAGCAAGCGCCGGAGTCTGGCGCGGACCAGATTCTGCCGCTGTCGGCCGGCTCGCCGTCGGCGCTGGCCAGCCTGATCGCATCCTATTCCGTCCATCTGGAGCTGCATGGCGGCGAGCTGGATCTGGGCGCCGTCGCCGGCCAACTGCAGGAGGGACGCGCCGAATACCCGTGCCGCGCCGCTTTCGTCGCCGCCGACGGCGCAGGCTGGAAGCGCCAGCTGGATGGCTGGACGCTGCTGGACGGCGCGCGCGAGCCGCTGCCGGAGCAGGTCTGGCTATTCCCGGGGCAGGGAACGCAGTCCGCCGCCATGGGCTTGCGCCTGGCGGAGCGCTATCCCGAGTTCGGCGGCCTGTACCTAGGCTTGCTGGACAAGGCGGCGGCGTTGCTGTCGATCGAGCCCTCGGCCCTGATCGACAGCGTGAAGCGGCCGGAGCAGCTGTCCACGCTGCGCTTGCAGCCCATTCTGTACGCCGCGCAAACGGCGCTGGGCGTCTGGCTGCGCCGGCTGGGCTGCCGGCCGGCCGCGCTGTGCGGCTTTAGCCTGGGCGAATTCGCCGCGGCGGCGGTCGCCGGGGTATTCAGTCCGGAGGAAGGCATGGAGCTGGTGGTCGCGCGCGCGCGCCTGATGGACGCCATGCCGCGGGGCGCGGTATTCGCCGCCAATTGCCGCCAGGGCCTGGATGAAGTGCCCGATTGGCTGTGGCGGGTGTCGGAGCTCAGCCCCGGCGTCTGGACGCTGGCCGCCGCCGAGGACAGGTCGCAAGACGCGGAAGACTGGCTGGCCGCGCGCGGCTTCTCCTACAAGCGGGTGGCGGTGTCCCATGCTTTCCATACGCCGCTGATCGAACCGGCGGCGCGCGCCTTCGGCGAACTGCTGCAGGCTTACGCGCTGCGCCCGGCCGAGTGCGCGGTCTATTCCACCGCGCTGGGGCGGAAGCTGGCCGCCGACGAGATGCGCGATCCGCAGTACTGGGTGGAGCAGATGCTGGGCCAGGTGCGGCTGGGCGCCGCCTTGCGGCAGGCCGAAGCCGCCCATCCGGCGTCGCTGTACGCGCAGATCGGCGCCGGCGCCGATTTGCTGCAAAACGCGCGCAAATGGCTGGGCCTGGGCGGCGGCCGATTGGCGCCCACGCTGGGCACGGGCGGGGCGGAGCAGGAGGAAAGCGCCGCGCTGCAGTTCATCGGCCAGGCGTGGACGCATGGCGCGCCGATCGAATGGGCTCGCCTGCGCGGCCCGGCTGCCGCGGCGCGCGCGCATCTGCCCGGCCATGCGTTCGAGCGGCGCGTCTGCGCGCCGCCGCCGCGGGCCGCCGCGCCGTTGACGGCGTCCGAGCTGTTTTTCGGCTCCCGCTACTACGGGATGGAGTGGGAGCGGGTGGAAGCGCCGGCGCGAGACGCCGCCGGCGAAGAGGCCGCGCCGGCCGGCTGGATCCTTTGCCGGCAAGTCACGGAAAGAGAGCGCGCGCTGGCCGCCGCGCTGGGATGGGGCGACGGCGCGTGCGCGTTCATCGAGTGCGGCGACTGGAGCGGCGACTTCGCCGGCATCCACGCCGAACTGCCGGCCGCGCTGGAGCGGCAAGGCCTGAAGCCTTCCGCGGCGATGGACATCGTCGCCACCGGCTTGCTGGACGCGCTGGACGCGCGCCAGGCGCAGTTCTGGGCATTCTGGCTGCCGACGGCGCTGGCGCGCTGGAGCGCCGGGCAAACGCCTGCGCCCAAGCTGCGGCTGCTGTTCCCCGCCACGCAGATGGCGGCCTGGAGCGGAACCGAAACGCTGGACGCGGAGAAAAGCCAATTGCTGGGGCCGCTGTTGATCGCGCCGGAGGAATACCCCGGCATCGCCGCCCTGGGCGTGGACTTCCCCGGCGACGACGCGCGGGACATCGGTCAGGCGCTGCGGCTCTGGCTGGATAGAGGCTGGCAAGGCGGGCAATTCTATTGCCGGCGCGACGGCGGCTTCTGGCGCCGGCGCGTCACCGCGCGCGCGCAGTCGCAGCCGCTGAACCGGGTTTTGCCGGACATCGGCCGCAACAGCCGGGTGCTGATCACCGGCGCCAATGGCGGCATGGGCGCCGCCATCGCCGAGCACCTGGCGCGGGTCTATCACTGCGATTTGCTGCTGCTGACGCGCAAAGCGCTGCCGCCGCGCCGGGAATGGGCGGAGACCATGGCCGGCGCCGGCCCCGACGCGGCGTTTTTACATTGGGTGGACGGCCTGGAAGCCATGGGCAGCCGGGTGACCCTGCTGCAGGCGGAACTGGGCGACGAAGCGTCGCTGGCCAAGGCGTTCGAGCCGGTTTTCCGGCTGGCGGCGCAGGGCGAGGGCTTGGACTACGTGTTCCACACCGCAGGCCGCGGCGAAGGCGCGATGATGCAGATGCGCACCGAGGCGGAGTCGGCGGCCACGCTGGCGCCCAAGGTGACGGGCAGCCGTTTCCTGTGCGCCAAGCTGGCGCAGCTGGGGAACCCGGCGCTGCTGCTGTTCTCCAGCCTGGGCAATCTGCTGCCCAAGGAAAAAGTGGGGCAGGTCGCGTATGTCGCCGCCAACGCCTGCCTGGAAGCCTACGCCGAGCAGGCGCGCAGCCAGGGCGGCAAGGCCCTGGCCATCGCCTGGGACGACTGGGCGGAGTCCGGCATGGCCACCCGTTCGGCGCGGCAATTGGACCAGGCGCTGCTGCAGTCCGGCCCGGCCGAGCAGTCGGACGGCGTTGTCTGGCGCAGCCGGCTGGATGCGCGGCGGGACTGGTGGCTGGACGAGCATCGTCTCGACGCCGGCACCGCGGTGATGCCTGCCATGGGCATGTTGGCCCTGGTCCATCGCGCGCTGGCCCAGACGCGCGCCGACGGCGCGGCGTTCTCCTTGCAAGGGGTGGCCATCGAGCGGCCGCTGGTGGTGCCCGACGCCGCCCAGACCGATGTCGTGGTGGCGTTCGCCGCTGATTTCGGCGCTTTTGAGATTTTCTCCGGTTTGGGCGAGTTTTCCCGCGCGACCTGGCTCAAGCATGCGGGCGGCAAGGTGGGCGCCCGCGCGGCGGCCGACGCCGGCTTGCCGGGCTTGTCCGGCGAGCCCTTGTTCCGCGCCGGGGACGGCGCGGGCGTCAGCCCGCAAGGCGCGCTGGACTTCGGTCCGCGCTGGCGCAACGTGGTGGCCGTCGATCGCCTCGGCGCCGGCGAAGTGCTGAACCGGCTGCAACTGCCGGCGGCGTTCCGTGGCGAGGCGGCGGAGTGCGGCCTGCATATCGCGTTGTTGGACACCGCCACCCTGATCGCTTCGCCCGAGGACGCCGACGCCCAATTCGCGCCGGTGTCGATCGGCGGATTCAGCCAGTTCGCGCCGATGCGCGACTGCGTGCTCAGCCATGTGCGGATCGGCGAGCTGGGCGCCAACAAGCTGTTGCAGGTGAGAATTTTCTCCGAGGACGGCGCGTTGCTGGTGGCGATAGACGACCTGCTGCTGGTGGACGCGTCCGCCGCGCTGCGGGATGGCGGCGCCGACAGCCATGGCGTGATGCGGCTGCGCGGCGGCGAGGACGGCGGCGCGGGCTTCGCCTTCGATACGCGGCAGGAGCCGCGCCGGGCGCCCGGCCCGCAGGAAGTGGAGATCCGGGTGAAGGCGGCCGGGCTCAACTTCAAGGATGTCCTGATCGCGCTGGGCGTGCTGCCGGCCCCGACCGACCCCAGCATGACCTTCGGCCAGGAAGCCGCTGGCATCGTGACCCGGGTCGGGCGGGAGGTCGAAGATGTGCGCGTCGGCGACCGGGTGATGTGCGCTGGCCACAGCTGCCTGGCGGAGCACGTGCTGATGCCCCGCCGCGTGGTGGCGCCGATTCCGCGCACGCTGGGCTTCCAGCAGGCCGCCGGCGTGCCGGTGGCCTTCACCACCGCGTGGATCGCATTGCGCCATGCGGCCAATTTGAAGCGCGGCGAGCGCATCCTGATCCATTCCGCGGCCGGCGGGGTCGGCATGGCGGCCATGCAGATCGCGCTGTATCTGGGGGCTGAGGTCTGGGTGACCGCCGGCAGCGAGGAAAAGCGCGAGCTGCTGATCGGCATGGGCGCCAAGGGGGCGGCGAACTCCAGAACGCGCGAGTTCGGCGAGGTTTTCCGCCGGCAGCTCGGCGAGCGGCCTTTTGCGGTGATTCTCAACGCGCTGGCCGGAGAGCTGCTGGAGGAAAGCCTGTCCTTGCTGGCGCCGCAAGGCCGTTTCCTGGAGCTGGGGCTGCGGGACATCTTGCAGAACTGGCGGCTGGGCTTGGCCTTGTTCGCCGAAGGCGGCAGTTTCCACGCGGTGCAGGCCGGCGCGGAGCATCCGGCCTATCGCGAGGCGTGGGCCGAGGTTGTGCAGTTGCTGGAGCAAGAGGCGCTGCGGCCTCTGCCGACCAAGGCCTATCCGGCCAGGGATATCGCCGACGCGTTCCAGTTCATGGCGCAGGGGCGGCATATCGGCAAGATCGTCGTCGCGATGGAAGAGCGCGGCGAGGCGCGCGGCTTCGCCGCCAAATTGCGCGAAGAAGGGCTGAGCGACGCGGAGGGCACGCAAATCGCCATGGCGATGGCGGCCTTGGTTCGCCAGAGCCCGGCAGCGTATCTGGCGGTGTCCAAGCTGCCGATCGGCGCGGTGCTTGAGAAACAGTCGAGCACGCAGCAGATGTTGTTTGGCGCGGGTTCAAAAACCGGGGGAGCGGAGGCGGCCGGCGGCGACTCGCTGAAAGGCGCGGACGCGGACGCGTTGCTGCCGGCGATGCGCGAGATGCTGGAAGGGTTCCTGGGCGCCGATGGCCTGGACGTGGACGCCAGCTTCTTCGCGCTGGGCGCCACCTCGCTGGATCTGATCCAGTTCGCCAAGCGGCTGGAGCAAAGGCTGGAACGCGAAGTGCCGGTGGCTTTGCTGTTCAAGGCGGCTTCCTTGCGCGAACTGAGCCGGGAGCTGGCGCCCGCGGCGGCGGCGGCGGAGTCCGCGCAGACGCCCCCATCCGGCGCGGGAGACAAGCGGCGGGCCTTGCTGGCGCAGCGCAAGCTGCGCGGCGCCAAGCAGGAGGGCGAAATCAATGGCTAAGTCCGGATGGTTCCGCCTGGCGCTGTCCCTGGCCTGCTTGTGCCTGGCGCTGAGAGGCGGCGCGCATGCGGCGGCGCCCGGCGGGGATCTGCAACGCGCGCTCGGCGAGCTGAGCGCGCGCTGGGACGCCGGCCAGGTTCCCACCGGCGCCTTGAGCGTGGTGGCGGGCGGGCAGACCCGGACCATGCGTCTGGGCAAGCAGGAGGCCGGCGTGTTCGAGCTGGCCTCGTGCTCCAAGGCCTTTACCGGGCTGCTGATCGCCGAATTGGAGCGCGAGGGCGCGCTGAGCCGGGACGATGCGCTCACCCGCTGGGTGCCGGAGCTGGCGCGGAGGCCCTCGTCGGGGTATGCCGCCGTCCGCCTCAAGAACCTGCTGTTCCACACCAGCGGCATAGCCGAAGACACGCTGGACCTGCTGCGGCCCGACGGCGGGCCCCAGGCGCTGGAGCGGCTGCCGGCGCTGCTGCAGGATGTGCCGCTCGCCTATCCGGTGGGCAGCAAGGAGGAATACGCGACGCTGAACTACAGCCTGCTGGGGCTGGTGGCGGAACGGGCAAGCGGCAAGCCGTTCGCGGTGTTGCTGCGGGAGAAGATCTTCCTGCCGCTGGGCATGCGGCACACCTTCGTCGAAGGCGATCCGGCGGCGCCCGCCGGCTTGGCGCGCATCCCCGGCTATAAGGTGGGCTTCACCGCTGCCCGGCCGTACCAGGCGCCGCGTTATCTGCAAAACGCGCCGGCCGGTTACGTGCTGAGCACGCCGGAGGACATGGCCGCCTGGCTGCGCTTCTTGCTGCAGCGCGAAGCCAAGCCAGACGCGGACGCCAGCCAGGCCGCGCTGTACGCGGCGCTGCAGCAGGCGAAGCGGCCGTATGGCGGGGGCGGCGACGCCGGCTACGCCTACGGCTGGGATGTGGAGGCCGGCAAAACCTCCAGCTGGAGCCATCCGGGACAGAACCCGAATGCGGGCGCTTATGTGGCGTTCGATCCGGCGGCCGGCGTCGGCGTGGTCATGCTGGGCAACAGCAACAGCCCGCAGGTGATCCAGCTGGGCCGCTCGGTCTTCCAGCATCTGCGCGGCGCGGATCCGCAAACCCTGCCGGCCAGCTTCGCCGCCGATAGCGGCGATTGGGTGTCCACCGCGGCGGCGGCGCTGTTCTGGCTGGGCGGCCTGCTGCTTTGGCCGGCCTGGGCGCGCTGGAGCAAGCGAGCCGCCGCCGCCGGCGCCCACGCGCGCAGCCTGGAGGGCGCGATCATCCGCGACAGCCTGGCGCAGTCGGCCGAACCGGCCAGCTGGCGGGCCTTCCTGGCGCGGCTGGCGGTGCAGAACGCGGCGTTGTTGGCCGCGCTGGCGGCGGCGCCGCCGCTGTTGGCCGGGCTGGGGTGGACTAGCCTGCTGGTATGGGGCCCCGCCAGCTTGCCGGCGGCGGCCGCGGGGCTGGTCTTCTTCGCCAATGCCGTCAGCCTGTTCTTCTTCCTGGCGGCGCGGCGCGGCGACGATTTTTCCGGCAAGGCGTTTTCCGCGCTGATGATCGCCAGAGTGGTGGGGCTGACCGTGATTTCCGGCCTGCTCAACTCGGCGCTGGTGCTGTGCATCATCCAGACCATAGGCAGCCCGGCCTCGCACCTGGCGTTCAGCGCCGCGCTGCTGTTCAACTGCATTTATTTCTATATCTCGTCGCGCAAGGCCGCCGAGCAGCAGATCATGCGTTTCGGCCACGCCTTCGTGCAGGGCTGGCGGATGGAGATCATCCGCAGGCTGCTGGCGTCGGACTACCAGAGCGTCGAGCGGCTGTCGCCGGGGAAGATACAGTCGGTGGTGGGGGAAGACTCCCAGGAGTTGGCGAAGAGCGTGCTGGCCTTCGTGCCGTTTTTCGCCAACCTGCTGACCATCGTGTTCCTGTTCGCCTACCTGATGGCATTCAAATCCGCGGGGGCCACCTCGGTGCTGCTGGCGTGCGTGCTGCCCATGGTCGGGCTGTATTACTACGTCTCCCAGCGCGCCAACCGCCTGATGCCCCAGGCGCTGGATACCCGCAGCGAGTTCATGGACGCGGTCGAGGACTTGCAAAAAGGCTACAAGGGATTGCGCCGCGAGGCGGTGAAGCAAGGCTTCCACCGCCACGCGCAAGCGGTTTCCGACCGATTCAAAGCCTTGCGGATCCAGTACGACCGCGGCTTCCTGGGCGCGTTCTTCATCGGCGAATCGCTGCTCACGGTGCTGTTGGTGGCGGTGGCGCTGCTGTTCCCGCTGCTGATACCGCGCTTCGACGCCGACACGTCGAAGGAATACCTGATCATCCTGCTGTACCTGATCGGCCCGCTGAACGCGGTGATGTCGGCGATGCCCGAGCTGATCCGGCTGCAAAGCCTGATGCGCAATATGGTGGCGTTTTGCCAGTCCATCCGTTCCGACGCGCGGGCGGCGGACGCGTCGCCTCCCCCCGCGGTGCACACCCTGGAATTGTCGGCGGTGAGCTTCCATTACCCGGCTTCCGGCGCCGAAGGCGAGCGCTTCGGCGTGGGCCCGCTGTCGCTGACGGCGCAAAGTGGCAAGGCCTACTTCCTGACCGGCGGCAACGGCTCGGGCAAGAGCACGCTGGCGATGATTCTGGCCGGGCTGTACGCGCCGTCGCAAGGCACGGTGAAGGTGAACGGCGAGGAGGTTCCGCACCGCCGGCTGCTGGAGCTGACCCGAGCCATCTTCAGCGACAACTGGCTGTTCAAACGCCTCTACGACCCGGCGCTGGCGCAGTCGCGCGAGGCGATCAACCGCAACATCGCGCTGCTGGGGCTGGCCGGCAAGACCGAACTGCGCGATGACGGCGCCTTCGACAGCATCAAGCTGTCGACCGGGCAGCGCAAACGGCTGTCGCTGGCGATGCTGCTGGCCGACCCGAGCCCGCTGGTGGTGCTGGATGAGTGGGCCGCCGACCAGGACCCCCGCGCCAAGGCCCGGTTTTACCAGGAGTGGCTACCCATGCTGAAAGCCCAGGGCCGCATTGTTTTTGTCGTGACCCATGACGATGAGTATTTCGCCGAAGCGGATGCGCTGATCACCATGAAAAACGGTCAACTGATCGAGTTGAAAGAAGAGAGCTATGTTTGCTGAGTCCTTGCTGGAAAAGAGCGGCGGCCATCCGGCGCCGATCGGGCCGATGGCCGATGACGGCGTCCACCGGCTGTTCGAGCGCCAGGCGGCGCTGACGCCGGACGCCGCGGCGCTGAGCTTCGACGGCCGGTCGCTGTCGTATGCCGAGCTGAACCGCAGGGCGAACCGGCTGGCGCGCCTGATCCGCGCCCATGGCGAGGCGGAAGTGGTGGGCATCTGCCTGGAGCGCGGCATCGACGCCATCGTCGCGGTGATAGCGGTGCTGAAGGCCGGCTCGGCCTATGCGGCGATCGACCTTTCCTATCCGGCCGAGCGCCAGGCTTACATCTTGCGCGACGCAGAAGTGTCGCTGGTGATCTCCAGCACGGAGATCATCCGCTCGCTGCCGGCCGGCCACGCCTTCATCGACATGGACCAGCGCGACCTCTCCCGCGGCGACGGCGCAGAGGATGACGCGGCGGTTTGCGATCCGCAGGATCTCGCTTATCTGATCTACACCTCCGGCTCGACCGGCGCGCCCAAGGGCGTGCGCATGCCGCACCGGGCGCTGGCCAATCTAGTGGCCTGGCAGCTGCAGGACCAAGGCGACTACGCGGGACGAAGGACGCTGCAGTTTTCCCCGTTGAGCTTCGATGTTTCTTTCCAGGAGATTTTCTCCACGCTGGCCAGCGGCGGCGAGCTGGTGCTGATTTCCAACCGCTTGCGCCTGGACCCGCTGGCGCTGCTGTCCTTCATCGAAGAGCGGCAGGTGGCGCGCATCTTCCTGCCTTACGTGGCGCTGAACAGCCTGGCCACCGCCGCGACCGAGCAGGAATGCTACCCCGCCAGCTTGCTGGACGTGGTGACGGCGGGCGAGCAGCTGGTGGTCACCGCCGCCATCCGGCAGTTCTTCGGCGTGCTGCAGGGCTGCCGGCTGCACAATCACTACGGCCCTTCCGAAAGCCATGTGGTGACGGCCTACACCCTGCCGGGACGGGCCGAGGATTGGCCGACGCTGCCGCCGGTCGGCGCCCCGATCGACAATGTAACGATCCATCTGCTGGACGCTGAAGGCCGCGAGTCGGCGCCTGGCGAGCCGGGCGAGTTGTGCATCGCCGGCCCGCAACTGGCCTGCGGCTATCAGCGGCGCCAGGAGGAAACCGCGGCCAGCTTCGTCGAGCGGGATCCGGACGGCGCGGGCGTCCGGCGCCTGTACCGGACCGGCGACCTGGCGCGGCGGCGGCCGGATGGCCTGCTCGACATCCTCGGCCGCATCGATTTCCAGATCAAGATACGCGGCCACCGGGTGGAGCCGGGCGAAGTGGAGGCATTGCTGATGAGCCATCCGGCGGTGCGCGACGCCGTTGTGCTGGCGCAGGGCGACAGCGCGGCGGACAAGCGGCTGGTGGCCTTCATCATCGCCGCCACGCCGGATGAGGACGGCCTGCGGGAAAGCGTCGCGCGCCATATGCGGGACGCCGCGCCGGAATACATGCGCCCGGCGGCGCTGGCTATCGTCGACGCTTTTCCCTTGTCCGCCAGCGGCAAGATCGACCGCAAGGCTTTCCCCCTGGTTTGCGGCCAGGCGCCGGCGGCGGAGGCCTTCGCGCCGCCGCGGGACGCGCGGGAGCAGGCGCTCGCCGAGGTATGGGGCGAGCTGCTGGGCGAAAGCCGCGTCGGCCGGCATGCCCACTTCTTCAATCTGGGCGGCCACTCGCTGTTGGTGGTGAAAATGATGCTGGCGCTGCGCCGGCGCGGCTTCATTGTGGATGCGCACACTGTTTACCAGCAGCCGGTCTTGTCCGGCCTGGCGGCCGAGCTGCGGGTGTTCGATCCGCTGGCGGAGGGCGCCGCTCCGGCGCGGCAGGACGGCGGCGCTGCCTTTCTGGCGGGGTTGAGCGCGGCGGAGCGGGACCTCGTCGCCGCCGCCGTGCCCGGCGGGCTGGCCAATATCCAGGCGGCCTGCCCGCTGGGGCCGCTGCAGCAGGGCATGCTGTATCACGCGCTGGCCCATCAGGCCGGCGATCCGTATGTCTTGTGGCAGGTGGTCCGCTTCGACAGCGAAGACCTGTTGCGCGCCTATCTGGACGCGCTGCGCGCCGTCATCGCCCGCCATGACGCCTTCCGCGTCGCCGTGCTGCACGAGGGGCTGCCGCAGCCGTTGCAACTGGTGTGGCGCGAGGCCGAGTTGCCGGTGGAGGAGGTGCGGGCGGAGCTGGAGGGGGAGGACGCGCTGGCGGCGCTGCGCCGGCGCTGCGAACCGGCCCGGCAGCGTTTCGACATCGCCCAGGCGCCGCTGCAGCGTTGCAGCTATTGCTACGATGCGGGGCGCGGACAATGGGTGCTGCTGCACCAGCTGCACCACCTGGCGGTGGACCATGCCACGGTGGAGGCGATGCTGCGCGAGATCGAGGCCAGGCTGCGCGGCGAAACGCCGGCTCCGCTGGCGGCCGCCGCCTTCGAGCAGGTGCGGGCGGGGATGTTCGCCGCCGACGACGCCGGCGAGCGCAAGGCCTTTTTCGACGAGATGCTGCGCGGGTTCGAACCGGGGCCGGCGCCCTTCAGCGCTGCCGAGCCGCTGGCCGGCGACGCCGCCGTGGCCGAAGCCTGGCGGACCTTGCCCGCATTGTCATCCCGGCTGATACGCCAGCAGGCAAGAGCCCGCGGCGTCAGCGTCGCCGCCATTGTCCACCTGGCTTGGGCCAAGGTGCTGGCCAGTCTGGGCGGCCAGGCCGACGTGGCCTTCGGCACGGTGCTGCTGGGGCGCATGAGCGCCGGCGGCGGCGCAGACAGCGCGATGGGGCAGTTCATCAATACGCTGCCCATCCGCCTGCGGCTGGACGATCTGCCGGTGGCGGCTTGCCTGTCGCATGTCCAGGACGCGCTGACGGGCCTGCTCAGGCATGAGCAGGCGTCGCTGGCGCAGGCGCAAAGAGCGGCCGGCGCGGCGCCCTTGTTCACCACCTTGCTGAACTACCGCCACAGCGAAGTGCGCAATGTGCCGTCGTCCGACCCGTTCGGCGCCGTCAATCCCGCCGCGGTGGCCGGCGTGTCCTATTCCGGAATCATGGAGCGCACCACCTATCCGGTGGCGGTGAATGTCGATGACTTCGGCGACGACTTCGTCATCAATGCCCAGGTTGGTCAGGCGCTAGACCCGGAGCGGGTGTGCGACTTCTTCGAGACGGCCCTGCGCGAGCTGGCCGCCGCCTTGGCGCGCGACCCCGAGGAGCGGATCAGCCGCATCGACGCGCTGCCGGCGCCGGAGAAGGACCGCATCCTGCGGCAATGGAACCAGACCGACGCCGACTTTCCGGCCGAGGCCTGCCTGCACACGCTGATCGAGGCGCAGGCGCGCCGGACGCCGGACGCCGTCGCGGTCGAATTCGGCGCGCAATCGCTCAGCTATGCGCAGCTGAACGGCGCGGCGAACCGGCTGGCGCGCCACCTGAGGGCGAAGGCGAACATCGCCCCGGATGCGCTGGTGGGCGTGTGCATGGCGCGCAGCCTGGACATGGTGGTGGCCTTGCTGGCGGCGTTGAAGGCGGGCGGAGCCTACGCGCCGCTGGATCCGAGCCATCCCGCCGACCGGCTGGATTACATGCTGCGCGACGCGGCGCCGGCGGCGGTGCTGTGCCATGGCGGCATTCCGGCGGCGGCGCGGGCGCGGCTGGCCGAATACGCCGCCGGCGCCGGCGCCGCGCTGATCGATCTGAGCGAGGACGCGGCGGATTGGGCCGGACAGGACGCCGCCGATTTGCCCGCGGCGCAGATCGGCCTGACCGCCTCCCATCTGGCCTATGTGATCTACACCTCCGGCTCCACCGGACGGCCGAAAGGCGTGATGAACGAGCATCGCGGCATCGTCAACCGCCTGACATGGATGCAGAAGAGGTATCCGCTGGATGCGACGGACGCGGTGCTGCAGAAGACGCCTTACAGTTTCGATGTGTCGGTGTGGGAGTTTTTCTGGCCGCTGATGAACGGCGCCCGCCTGGTGATGGCGGAGCCGGAGGGGCACAAGGACCCCGGCTACCTGAGCGAAACGATACGCAAGCGCGGCATCACCACCCTGCATTTCGTGCCGTCGATGCTGTCGGTTTTCCTGGACCAGGCGCCGGACGCCGGCGGCAGCCTGCGCCGGGTGTTCTGCAGCGGCGAGGCCTTGCCGGCGCATAGCGTGCGGCGTTTCCTCGAACGCTTCCCCGGCGTGGAATTGCACAATCAGTACGGCCCGACCGAGGCGGCGATCGATGTCTGCGCCTGGGATTGCCGGCAGGTCGGCGACGACGACGTGATTCCGATCGGCAAGCCCATCGACAACATCCGCCTGCATATCCTCGACGCGTACGGCCAGCCTTGCCCGGTAGGCGTGGCGGGGGAGCTGCACATCTGCGGAACGGGCGTGGCGCGCGGCTATCTGAACCAGCCGGAGCTGAGCGCGCAGAAGTTCGTCGCCGATCCTTTCCGGCCTGGCCGGATGTACCGAACCGGCGACCTGGCCCGCTACCTGCCAGACGGCGATATCGAATATCTGGGGCGCAATGATTTCCAGGTGAAGCTGCGCGGCGTGCGCATCGAGCTGGGCGAGGTGGAGTCGGCGCTGCTGTCCCATGCCGACGTGAAGGAATGCGTGGCGCTGGTGCGCGAGGACGTGGCCGGCGATGCGCGGCTGACCGCCTACGTGGTGCCGGCTGCCGGCGCAGAGGCGCTGGAGCCGGCGCTGCGGCAGCATCTGCAAGCGCGGCTGCCGGCTTTGATGATCCCGTCCAGCATCGTGACGCTGGATGCCTTGCCCCTGAGCGGCAACGGCAAGCTGGACCGCAAGGCCTTGCCGGCGCCGTCCGGCGTCGCGGCCGGACAGCCGGCGCAGCCGCCCCGAGAGGGCACCGAGGCGAGGCTGGCGGCTATCTGGAGCGAGTTGCTCAATACCGGCGCCATCGGCCGGCAAACCCACTTTTTCGAGGCCGGCGGCCATTCGCTGCTGGCGGTGGCGCTGATAGGGCGGATACGGCAGGCGTTCGACCTGTCGCTGCCGCTGAGCGCGCTGGTCGCCCATCTCGATCTGATGTCGCAGGCGGCCTTGATCGACGCGGAGCGGGAAAAGGCTGCCGCGGCCGCGCCGTCCCAAGCGCCGGCGCAGGCCGCGGCGCAAACCGGACGCATCCGGGCGCTGCCCGCGCAGAAAGCCATCTACAAGGCGATCCGGCTCAATCCTGCCGACTTGAGCAACAACAGTTTCGTGGCGCTGGAGTTTGATGCCGAACCCGATCTGAAACAGCTGCGCAACTTGTTGCAGGCCACGCTGGCGCGGCACGAGGGCTTGGGCGCGAGGTTCGCGCTGGATGGCGGCGAGCTGTTCCTGCAGCCGGCGCCGCGCTTCCTGTTCCGGCTGGAAAAACGCCAGAGCCTGGGATCGCTGGAGGAGGACCTGCGCGATTTCATCCGGCCGTTCTCGCTGGAAGACGGCATGAATGTGCGCGGCCGCTGGCTGGCCGATGGCGAGCGGCCCGTTCTGCTGCTGGACTTCTCCCATGCCTGCATCGATGGCTCGGGTCTGATGCGGATATTGGAGGAACTGGCGGGCGAAGCGCCGGAGCTGGCGGCGGGCGCGAGCCTGGCGGCGTACTCGGACCTGTTCCACGGCGACGGTTTCGCCGCCATGCGGCAAGCGCACGCGGCGTTCTGGCGCGAGCGCCTGCAAGGGTGGGCGCCGGCGCCGCAAGCCGGGATCCAGCCGCAGAGCCGAACATGCGAGCTGGCGCTGGACGCCGACAGCAAGGCGCGGATCGCCGCCTTGTCGGCGCGGCTGAAGATCAGCATGCCCGAATTCTTCATGGCGGTTTTCCTGGGCTTCAAGGCGCGGCTGGAGCAACGGCGCGATCAACTGGCGTCGATGATTTTCCACGGCCGCGACCAACTGGAGCAGCAAGCGGTGATCGCGCCGCTGATGGCGGTTCTGCCGGTGCGTTTCGACTGGCCGGAGGGCGGGGCGGACGCGGAAACGCTGCGCGGTGTCAGCGCCGCGGTGCGCCAGGCTTGCCGCCATTACCTGTTCGATGCCGACGAGATGGCCGCGCGCCATCCGGATTTGCCGCGGCAGGCTCTGTCTCCATCCGCCTTTTTCGGCTACTTCACGCGCGACGGCTTTACGGGGCGGATCGCCGGGATGCCGTGCCGGCAACGGGAGACGCCGGTCATCGCCGGCGGACAGGCGCACTGGAGCCTGAGCTGCGAAATCGCCGAACACGACGCGGGCTTCGACGTGCGGCTGGAAGCCTCGTCGCATCCGGCGGATGACCGCGGGCAGCCTTGGGACGCGCTGTTCCACTCTATCGTGCAAGGCGCGCTCGACGCCGGCCGCCAGTCAAACTGAAGCAGGAAACTCTGGAAATGCTGATTAATGATCCCATCGCCTTGAACGCCCGGAAGCGGGCGCTCAAGGACCATGCGCAGCGGCAGGTGGCCGCGGAATACCGGGGCTGCCCGTTCTTCGCGGTCTCCCGGCCGGCATCCGGCGCGATGTCGACGGCGGCTGTCGAGCTGGCGCCGGCGCTCAACGAGCGGATTTTCGCCATGGCGTCGGCGTCGGCGCTGCATCGGCAAGCGCTGTTCTCAGCCTGCCTCAAGCTGCTCGCCTATTTGCATTGCCGCGAGGAGGAAGGCGTGCTGGCCTGGTCGCTGGACGCGGATGCGGCCGGCGCCCACCAGTTGCCGGCGGCCTGGCGGGTGACGGCGGAAACGCTGGCGCAGCCGGTCAAGAGCCTGTTCGGCGCCGAGCTGGCGCTGTGGAAGCAGACCGCCGCGCTGACGGCCGGATTGCCGCCGCAGACGGAAATGGGCGGCGCGCCGCCCCAGGTGCTGATCGGTTATTCGGAGACGCGCTCGCCGTTCGAGGGCGCGGATTTGTCGGCTTGCGCGCTGGGCATCTGGGTCCAGGCCAGTCCGGCGCAGACCCGGCTGCACATGCGCTTCGACGCCGGCCGCGTGGATGCCGAGCTGGCGTCGCTGCTGCTGGAGCGCCTGAGCTTGCTGCTGGGGGCGATGGCCTTCGATCCGGGCGCGCCGCTTGGGGCGATGCCGTGGATCCCGCAGGCGGAAAGGGAGCGCATCGACGCGCTGTCCGCCCAGGCGCCGGCCTGGCCGATGGCCTGGCCCAACCTGGCCCAGGCCATCGCCGCGGCGCTGCGCGACAGGCCGGACGCGACGTTTCTGGAGCGCGGCGGCGACAGCGTCAGCTTCGCCCAGCTGGAGCGTTATTCCGCCGCGCTGCTGAGCGACCCCGCTTGGCCGCAGTGGCAGGAAATGGGCGATTGCGTGCTGATCGTCGGGCCGAAAAGCCTGGAGCTCGCGTTGGCGGCGATGGCATGCATGCGCATAGGCAAGCCGTTTTGCCTGCAGTCGCACGAATTGCCGGCCGAGCAGATGGCCGACATCGTCGCCTTGCATGGCAGCAAGGTGGCCTTGCTGCCGGACGATTGCCGCCATTGGGAGCCGTTTTTCCATGCCCGCGGCTGCCAGACGGTGGTCTTGCCGCGCTGGGACGCCTCCGCCGCGGCGCCGGCGCCCCAGCTGGCGCAATGGCTGCGCATGGGCGAGGCCGCCAGTCCCGACGATGCCTTGTGCGTGGTGATGACCTCCGGCAGCGAGGGCAAGCCCAAGGGCAGCGTCAACACGCATCGGGCGCTGCTCAACCTGAGCCGGGAAAAGCGCGCGCTCAGTCCGGCTGGCCGGCTCAGGGTCGCCTCCGCGGCGAACCACACTTTCGATTATTTCCTGCTGGATTGCGTGGAGGCGCTGACGCAGGACGTCGTGCTGGTGCTGGTGCCGGACGATGTCCGCGTCGACGCGGAGAAATACGCGGCCTTCCTCGCGGCAAACCGCATCGATGTGGCGTTCGCCACGACGGTGCTGGCGGAGGAGTTGATGGCGCTGGGCGACATCCCCGGCTTGAGCCAGCTGTACTTTGGCGGCGAAAGCCTGCGCAGCCATAGGCAAAACAATTACGAGCTGTTCAATGTGTACGGTCCCAGCGAAACCGGCGTATTCGCGACCTGCCTGCGCATGGCAGCCGGCATTCGGCGGATCACCGTCGGCAAGCCCATTCGCGGCTGCCGGTGCGTGGTGGCGTTTCCCGGCACCCTGGAGCCTTGCCCCATCGGCGTGGCGGGCGAGCTGCTGATCGGCGGGGTTTGCGTGGGCGCCGGCTATCTCAACCGCCCGGACCTGACTGCCAAGGCGTTCATCGAATTGGATACGGAGCGGCTGAGCGGCCGCTTTTACCGCAGCGGCGACCTGGGCTGCTGGGACGCCGGCGGCGATATCGAAGTGCTGGGGCGGCGCGACCGCCAGCTGAAGGTCAACGGCTTCCGCGTCGAGCTGGACGCCGTGGAGAAAAGCCTGTTGGCGCTGCCGGGCGTCGCCCAGGCCGCGGTGATCGGCGTGGAAGACCGGCTGGGGCACGCGCGGCTGGCGGCGCTGGTCGCGGCGGCGGACGACGGGCTGGACGAGCGGGCCATCCGCGAGGCTTTGCTGGCCCGCTTGCCGGCCTATATGGTGCCTGGGCAGATCGCGCTGGCCGCGCGGCTGCCGCAGACCCGCAACGGCAAGCTGGACCGGCTGCAGTTGAAGCGGCTGCTGAGCGAAGCCGGCAACGGCGCCGCCGCGCGGCCGCTCGGCGCCACCCAAACGTGGCTGGCAGCGTGCTGGGCGCGCCACCTGGAGCTGGAAGCGGACGCGGTGCCGGCGGACAAGAGCTTTTTCGCGCTGGGCGGCCATTCGCTGCGGGCGGCGCGCGTGCTGGCGGAGCTGAGGCAGCGCTTCGGCCTGGAGGTGTCCCTGCTCGAATTCTTCCAGCACGAAACGATAGCCGCGCTGGCGGAGCTGGTCGACGCCAAGTCGGCGCAAGCCGGCGGCGCGGGCGCGGACGCGTTTTCCATCCTGCTCGCCGAGGCGTCAGCGGCGGATGGGCCGGGGCCGCTGTCCGCGCAGGAAGCCCGCCTGTATGCGCAATACCGGCTGCATCCGGATTCGATGGCCTATGTGCTGGCGATGGAGATGCCGCTGGCCCGCGAAGTGTCCGCCAGCGCGGCGCGGCAGGCGCTGCAAGCCTTGCTGGCGCGGCACGACATCCTGCGCACCCGCTACCGGCTTGATGCCCGGGGCGAGCCCTGCGCCGACATCTTGCCGGCCTTGCCGGTAGAACGGGTATTGCTGGACGCCGGCGAGGATTGGGAGCGGGCGAGCGCGCGGGCCTTCGCGCTGGACCAGGGGCCGCTGCTGCGCGGCTGCCTGCTGGAGATGGGCACGGAACGGGCCCGGCTACGCCTGCAAATCCACCACATTCTGGTCGACAAGCCGGCGTTGGAGCAGCTGCAGCGCGAGTTCGCGCAACTGTCGCGCGGAGAGACGCCGCCGCCAACGGAACTGAGCTATCGCGGCTATGCGGCGGCGCTGGCCGGCGCGCGCCGGCATCCGCTGTGGAGCCGGGCGCAAGACTATTGGCAAGATTGCCTGAACGGGCTGGATTTCGATCCTTTCGGCCATGGCGCGGCGCTGGGCGACGACCGCGGCGACGCGCTCCGCTGGCGCCTGCCGGCGGCCGAGCAAGCGCAAGTCAAGCGCCTGTGCGCGCAGCTGAACGTGACGCCGGCGGTGTTCTTCCTGGCCTTGTGGGGCCTGGCGGTGGCGCGCGAAGGGCGAAGCGGCGATTTTTCCATTTCGGTGGCGAACGCGCTGCGCCCGCGGCAGGTCCAGGCCACCGTCGGCATGTTCGTGTCGCTGGCGCCCTGCGCGTTCCGCCTGGGGCAGCCGCGCGGAACCTTCGCCGACTACGTCAAGGCGCTGGCGGACCAGCAATGGCGGGCGGCCGAGCAGCTGTTTTTCCCGGTGGAGGAAGTGTTCCCCTTGTTGAGCGAGGACCCGCGCCGTTTCGGCAGCAATCCGCTGCTGAACGTCGCCTATGCCTATGCGGAGGATGAGGAGGACGGCGCCGGTGAGGCCGGTTTGGCCATCGAGGCGCATGGGCCGCTCAGCCTGGCGGTCAGCGATGGCGGGCAAGGCTGCGGCTTCGCGCTGGAGTACCAGCCTGCCGTATTCGCCGGCGAAAGGGTCGCCGCCATCGCCTCCAGCTACCGGGCGGTATTGGCGCTGGCCTTGGGCCGCGCGCCCGCCGAACTGCCGCTGGACGAGATGCTGGCCGACGCCGCCGCGGCCGCGCGGGCGTTCCGGCCGGCGCGGCGGCGCGCCGCCTACGCGCAGATCGATGATCTGCTGCTGCGCGGCTTCGCCGAGCTGGGCGGCCGTCCGGCGGTGATAGACGACGAGGGCGAGCTCTCTTGGGACGGCTTCGCCGCCCTTGTCGCCGCCTACGCGCAGCAGCTGAACCGCCGCGAGGTCAGGCGCGCGCTGATGGTCGGCTTGCCGGGGCGGCGGATGCAGGCGTTCCTGGCGGCCTGCTTCCTGACGCGCACCACCTATCTGGCGCTGGAGCGCGGCACGCCGCAGGCGCGCATCGACGAAGTGATCCGCCACGCGGCGCCGGACCTGGCGCTGGATGCCGACGATGCCCCGGCGCCGGCCGATGCCGACTGGCGCGCTTTCCGCAGCGAGAAGGCGCGGGCGGACAATCCCATCGCCTGGATACTGTACAGCTCCGGCACCACCGGCCGGCCCAAGGGCATCTGCGTCGCGGCCGCGACTGCGGCCCAGTATCTGGACTCCCTGGTCGACACTTTGAAGCTGCGGCCGGGCATGCGGGTGACGCAGCAGTTTTCCCCCAGTTTCGACGGCTACCTCGAGGAAGTGCTGCTGGCCTGGGCGCTGGGCGGCGCCAGCGTGGTGGCGGACCGCTACAGCCTGCTGGACGAGCGCCGGGCGCAGGCGTTCCTGGCCAGCCGGCGTCCCGACGTGATCTCCGCCGCGCCGGCCTTGCTGGCCGCCTGGAACCGGATGGATGGGCTGCAGCCGCTGCCGGAAGTGTGCATCAGCGGCGGGGACTTTCTCGCGCCCGGCGACATCGGCCGCCTGCTGGGCCGCATGCGGATCTGGAACAGCTACGGGCCGACGGAAACCTGCATCGCCGCCGCCATGGTGGATTGCGCGGCGGCGGCGTCGGGGCCGACGCTGCCGATAGGCCGGCCGTTCGCGCACGTCGCCTTCGCCGTGCTGGACGCCGAGGGCCGGCGGCTGCGCCCCGGCCAATGGGGCGAGCTGGCGATCTATGGCGATTTCGAACGGCATGGTTATCTGGACGACCCGGCGCTGAGCGCGGCCAAGTTCGGCCGCGACGAGCAGGGCAGCTTCTTCCGCACCGGAGATTGCGCGATGGCGGACAGAGACGGCCTGTTCTATTTGAAGGGGCGCATGGACGACAGCTGCAAGGTGCGCGGCAACTTCATCGGGCTGGGCGAGCTGGAGAGCCGGGCCGGGCAATATCCGGGCGTGGCCGCCGCGGGGGCCGCGGTGGCGTTCGCCGGCACGCCGGAAGCGTGCCTGGTGCTGGCGGTGGAGGGCGAGCCGAGCAGTCTGTCCGGCCTGCGCGGGCACCTGGCGGGCCATTACGCGCGCTCGCACCTGCCATCCGCCATTTTTCCGGTGGCCGGCCTGCCGCGCACCGATATCGGCAAGCTGGACCGGGCCAGGATCGTGGCGCTGTTCCATGCCTGGCGCGAAAGCCTGCCGGCGGCGGCGGGGCAGGACGCGGCACTGGACGATGGTATGCGCCAACTGGTCGCTTGCTGGCGAGACTGCCTGGCATACCAGGGCGCGCTGGCGGCGGATTCCGATTTCTTCCTGGTGTCGGGCTCGTCGCTGAGCGCCGTGCGGCTGGCCAGCCAGCTGGAGGCGCGCTTCGGCGTCGACTTCAGTCCGGTCGACGTGTTCCGCAACGCCACGGTAGGCGCGCAATGGGCGTTGATCGAGGCGCGCCGCGCCGGCGGCGGCGCCGCCGCCATCGTGCGCGAGCGCCGGTTGAACGCCGACGCGCCGGGGACGCCCAGGCTGCTGTTGCTGCCGCCGGCGCTGGGCGGGCTGGTGGAGCTGCAGGCCCTGGCCGGCCGGCTGGCGGGACGGGTGACGGTTTCGGCGCTGACGCTGGAGCATGCATCGCTCGACGCGCTGTCTCCGGCCGAACTGGAGCGCGCTTTGCTGGAAGCATTGCGGCCGCATGCCGGCGATCCCGCCCGTCCGCTGTGGCTGGGCGGCTACTCGCTGGGCGCGGAGATGCTGGCGGCGCTGCTGGAAAGACAGCCGCAAGCCGCGCAGGGCGTCGCCAGACTGGTGTTCCTCGACCCCAATCTGCAAACCCGCGTGTTCGACGGGCCGGCGCTGTACGCCGGTTTCCGCGATTTCTTCAGCGAGCTGGGGCAGCTGTCCGGCCCGGCGGCGGATGAGGAAGCCTTGCGCGCGGCGTCTCCGGCCTTGCACCGGGAGTGGCTGCATTACCGGCTGCAGCACCGTTTCCTGAGCGGCAGAACCTTCACGGCGCGGGCGCTTGCGCTGCTTGACGGCGGCCTGGCCGCGACGCTGTTTTTCTCCGACGACGCCGATGGCCGGGAAGTGGCCGCGCTGGAGGGGGCGCTGGACGGGCGCGCCGCCATCCGCCGCGTCCGCGGCGGCCACGCCGGCTTTTTCGCCCGCCTGGGCGCCGCGGACTTCCCCGGCCTGGAAGCCGGCGCGGCCGAGGCGCGCGGCGCCGGAACCCCTATCCGCGAAGGCATTGCCTGAAAGCTTAACAAGGTAAAAAATCATGAGCGCAGAAATAAGAGAAGATCTGGATATCGCCGTCATCGGCTTGTCGGGCCGGTTTCCCGGCGCGGAAAATTGCGACGCGTACTGGCGCAATCTGCTGATGGGCATCGATTGCACCACCCGCTTCAGCGAGGAGGCGCTGCTGCAAGCCGGGCACGACCCGGCCAAGATCCGCAACCGCGATTTCGTGCCGGTCAACGGCGCGCTGCCCGACGCGCAGTGCTTCGACGCGGAATTCTTCGGCTACAGCCAGGCGGAAGCGGCGCTGATGGACCCGCAAACCCGCCTGATGCTGCAGTGCGTTTGGCACGCGCTGGAAAACGCCGGCGTCGACCCGGAGCGGCGCGGCCGCAATATCGGCCTGTTCCTGGGGGCGCGCAGCACGGTGCAATGGACCATGCAGGCGATGCTGTCCGGCCAGGTGGAGAATGTCGGCGGCTTTCTGGCGTCGCAGTTGTCCAACAAGGATGCGATGAGCACCTTGATTTCGTGGAAGCTGGGGCTGGAAGGCCCGAGCTTCACCTTGCAGACGGCGTGCTCCACCAGCCTGGTGAGCATTCATCAGGCGGCGCAGAGCCTGCTGTGCGGCGAGTGCGACTTCGCCGTCGCCGGCGGCGCCAGCCTGCTCCTGCCGCAGCAGAACGGCCATACCTATCAGGAAGGCATGCTGTTTTCCCGCGACGGCAAAACCCGCGCCTTCGACGCCGACGCCAGCGGCAGCGTGTTCGGCAGCGGCCTCGGCGCGGTGGTGCTGCGGCGAGCCGGCGACGCCATCGCCGACAACGACCCGATCTGGGCCATTCTGAAGGGGTCGGCGATCAACAACGACGGCGCCCGCAAGGTCGGCTACACCGCGCCCAGCGTCAAGGGGCAGGCGCAGGCGATCCGCGCCGCCTGGGAGGTGGCTGAGGTCGAGGCCGCCGATCTGGACTTCATCGAATGCCATGGCACGGCGACGGCGCTGGGCGACAGCATCGAATTCATGGCGCTGCAGCAAGCGTTCGGCGGCGGCGGCGCGCCGAACCAGTGCGCGCTGGGCGCGGTGAAAAGCAATATCGGCCATCTGGATTCGGCCGCCGGCGTCGCCGGCTTCATCAAGATGGTGCTGGCGCTCCGCCATGGCGTGATCCCGCCGACCCTGCATTTCCAGCGGCCCAATCCGCAGCTGGACTTCGACGGCTCGCCTTTTTACGTCAATACCCGCGCGCAGCCCTGGCCGGCGCGCGCGGGCCGGCCGCGCACCGGCGGCGTCAGCAGCTTCGGCATCGGCGGCACCAATGCGCACGCGGTGCTGCAGCAATATCTGCCTGCGCATCCGGCGCCGGGCGGCGACGGCGCGGAGCAGGTTTGCCTGTTGCCGTTTTCCGCCAGAAACCGGCCGGCCTTGCGGCGGCAGCTGGAGGCGATGTCGCAGTGGCTGGTGTCGCAGTCCGGCCTGGACCTGCGGGCCTTGTCCCACACGCTGGGGCAGCGCCGCAGCTTGCCTTGCCGGGCGATGCTGGCGGCGGACTCCCGCTTCGCGCTGATGCGCGCGATCGAGCGCTACCTGGCCCTGGACGACGATGCCGATCCATTGGCGCTGTTTGAGCGGGAAGACGGCTGGTCCGGCAAGCGGGAGGCCATCGCCGACTGGCTGTCCGGCAAAACCAAGGAGGCCGGGGCCGGATTGCTGGGCAGTTTCGACGGCCCCGCCTTGCTGGACGTGCCCGGCTACGTTTTCGCGCGCGACGAACATGGCGCCGGGCACATCGCCGACCGTACCTGGGCGCAGATCGCCGGCATCATCGCCGCGCCGGAGGGACGCAACGCGTCGAGAAACGCGCCGGGGATGCTGACCCCGTTCTGGAAGCCGGTGAGAGTGCCGGCGGCTGGTGCCGCCGTCCGCGCGGTGCTGCTGGCCGATTCCGCGCTGGACGGCCTGGCCGCGCAGGCGGCGGCTGGCGGCGTGGAAACCGTCAGCTTGAACCTGCTGTGCCCGGAACAGCTCGGCGCGGCGCTGGCGCGGCTGTCGGCCGCGGCGGACCCGGCGCAGGCGCTGTCCCTGACATTGGCGTTTCCCGCCGCCGGCTTCTCCTTCGCGGAGGCGTCGCTCCAGGCGCTGGCCGAACTGGGCAGGGCGCTGGCCGAGGCCGATTTCTCCGCTTTCGCCTCGGCGCATATCTACCTGCTGGTTCCCGAGGCGAGAGAGGCCGCCGCCGAGCACGTCTTGACCGCCTCGGCGCTGAAGTCGCTGGCGCTGGTGGCGCCGCAGGAAATCCCCGGCATCGATTGCGCGTTTTTGAGCATCCGCGACCCCGAGCCGGCCGCGCTCGCCGCCTTGTTGCGCGCGCCCATGTCCGGCCCGCTGCGCTTGACCGGGGACGGCCTGTTCGCCGAGGACTTCCGCTGCCCGGATGCGGAAGAGAACGAAACGCTGGACGAGGCCGACTTCGCCGGCAAGACCTATGCGATCAGCGGCGCCGGCGGCCGGATGGCCCGGGAGATGGCGCTGGCCATCGCCCGGCGCTTCCGCGGCAAGCTGGCGCTGATCAGCCGGCAAGCGGCCGATTCGCCGGCCATGCTGAGCCTGCGCCGGGAATTGGAAGCGGCCGGCGCGGCGGCGGTGGAGGTATTCCCGTACGCGCTGGAATCCGAAGCCGAGGCCTTGTCCCTGTTCCAGTCCATCCGCGGCCGCCTGGGCGATATCTTCGCGATGATCCACGCGGCGGGCGTCACCGACGGCGATTCCTTCCGCGCGCTGGCGCAACTGGACGCCGGCGCCTACCTGGCGCAGCTGGGCCCGAAGGCCCGGGCGGCGCAGACGCTGGCGCGGGTGTTCGAAACCGTGCCGGTGCGCTACTGCTTCGCGACGTCTTCGATGTCGGCGTTCTTCGGCGGCATCGCCCATGCGCCGTACGCGGCCGCCAATCTGTTCCTGGATGGCTGGGGACAAGTGCAGAACCGCCGTCCCGGCGCGCCGCGCTGGGTGGTGGTGAACTGGGAGACCGTGCATTTCGACGCGGATGGCCGCGGCGACGCGCAGGCTTGGGGGGCCAATGAAGAGGCGCTGTCCGGCGCCGAATTTCCCGCCTGGTTCGAGCGCAGCCTGCGCGAATACGACCGCGAAAACCAGAAGATCTTCTCCGCCGGACGTTTCGTTGAGCGCTTGTATGCCTGGGGCGGGCGGCGCGCGGCGGCCGGCGGCCGCGAGCAGGCGGCCGTCGTCGGCGTCAGGCTGAAGCCAAGGCCGGAGGCGCTGGCCACGGCTTACCTGGCGCCGGAAACCGCGATGCAGCGCGACATCGCCGCCATCTGGAGCGGGATTCTCGGCGTGGAAGGCGTGGGCGCGGACGACCGTTTCATGGAATTGGGCGGCGATAGCCTGAAGACCATCGTGATGGCGGAGAAAGTGTACAAGAAGCTTGGCAAGCGGATCGCGATACAGGACTTCTTCGCCCAGCCCACCATTCGCGAGATCGAACGCCAATGCCTGCTGGAGTCGGCGGCCGAAGATGCCGGGCTGCCGGCGGTCGACCCGGCGGCGCCGATTGTCGCCAGCGCCGACCAGGAGCTGCTGTACATCCACCAGACCACGTTCCGCGACGCCAGCTACAACATGCCGGTGGCGTTCCAGTGTCCGGGCGCATACGGCGCGGACGCCATCGCCGACGCCATCGAGCGGGTGGCCGACAGGCACCCGGTGCTGAAGTGCCTGTTCGAGCGGCGGGGCGCCGATCTGCTGATGCTGCCGCAGCTCGACGCCCGCGTGGGGCTGCGGACGTTCGAGGCCGCGGCGGAAACGGACGAGGACCGCGCCCGGCTGGAAGCGTTCGCCGGCCAGCCCTTCGATCTGCACGCGGAACTGCCGATGCGCGCCATGATGGTGGCGGCCAAGGGGGCCGGGCAGCCGCACCAGGTGCTGATCGTGGTGCATCACATCGTATGCGACGCGGTGTCGCTGGGCATCCTGGCCGACGACTTCCAAAACCTGCTCGCCGGGCGCGACCTGCCGGCGCCGGAATACAGTTTCGCCGCCTACCGCCGCCAGCGGCAGAGCGCGGAAAACGCGGAGCAGACGCGCAAGGACAAGGCCTACTGGCTGGGCAATCTGCTGCCCTTGCCGGCGCCGCTGGCGCTGCCGACGCTGGATGGGCATGACAGCCGCGACGGCCATCAGGGGGCGACGCGGGTCCGCAGCCTGTCTGCGCCGGCCAGCGAGGCGGTAAAGCGCCTGTGCGGCGAGCTGGGCGTCTCCACGTTCAGCTTCTTCCTCGGCGCTTTCGGCGTGCTGATGAGCAAGATCGCCCATGCCGAATCCTTCCTGCTGGGCGTGCCTGTGACCGGGCGGGCGCAGGCGCAGGAGCTGGCGCTGGTGGGGTATCTGGTCAATATGCGGGCGATGAAGATCGAGCCGGAACCGGATTTCCCGGTGGCGGAATACCTGCTGGATCTGAATGCCCAATGGTTGGAGAGCGCGCCGCACCAAGGCTATCCGATGAGCGCGCTGCTGGATGATTTGAGCGGCGAAGACTACTGCCAGGGGCGCCAGGGCAGGCATCCGCTGTTCGACGTGGTGTTCGGCTATCTGCCTTTCAGCCTGAACGGCGCCGAAGAGAGCGGCGGCGATTTCGTCCGGCTGGAGCTGGCGTCGGACACCGCCAAATTCGATCTGGCGGTAGAGGTGTCCGAAACCGGCGAGGCTTTCGATTGCACGATCCAGTACCGCGAGCGCCTGTTCGCTGAGTCCACCATCGCCGCTTTGTTCGATTACTACTTCGGCTTGATAGACGCAGTGCTGGCGGATCCCGAGGCGGAAGTGGGCAGCCTGCTGCCGGGCCTGGACGCGCCAGCGGTCGCGGGGGCGTCCAGCCAGGCGGATCAGCGCGACGTGGATCTGGAATTCGATTTTTGAGAAGGGGCGGAAAATGGGTTTTTTCGGCAATGCATGGAATGCGCTGGGCGATGTCGGGCAATGGGCCTACGAAGAGGCGAGCATCTACCGCCGCAAGTGGCCGGCGCAGCCGGCGCACGGCGACGCGGCGGAGCGCTTGCGGGCGGCCGACTACCGCGATGTGGCGCGGGTGGCGGATATTTCCGCCGCCGACTTCGCCGAGCGCTACCTGATGCCCAGCGAGCCGGTCATCGTCAGCGACGGCTTGCGCGATTGGCCGGCGCGGGATATCTGGGGCTTCGACTACTTCTGCCGCGAGTTCGGCGATATGCCGGTGCGGCTGCAGGACGCCGGCTTCAAGCCCAGGAGCGAGGTGGAACTGCGCGCCTATCTGCGCGGCATCGCCTCGCTGCCGGCCGTGGAATTGGGCGAGGCGGGGCGCGACCTGGATTACCTGCGCTACACCTATGATTCGTTTTTCAAGCACCTGCTGTTCACCTGGGGCTTCGGCCACCTGGTGCGCACCCGCTCGTTCAGCTTTCTGGCGTTCCAGCGCATCCGCGACCATTGGCGCAGGCCTTATTTCCTGCCGGCCGGCGGCTACCGGATTCCCTGGGTGCAGGCGGGGGAGTTGCAGCCGAATCTGCGGATGTGCCAGGACTGGGGGCTGTATTTCTCCGCGCCGGGCGCGTGCACCCGGCTGCATGTGGACGGCATGCGCAGCAACGCGGTGTTGTGCCAGGCGGCGGGCTATAAGGCCGGCTGGATTTTTTCCGCATCGCTGGAGGACGCGGCCCGCAGCGCGGCCGAGGGCCGCGCCACTCGCGCGCCGTCCGCCGCCGGGCGCGGCCTGGGCGGCCAGGCGGACCGGATCTGGCGCTTCGACCTGGGGCCGGGCGAGATCATGCTGATTCCCAAGGGGCTGACGCATGAGGTGCATACGCTGTCGCCCAGCATTTCGCTGACGTACAACTTCGTCACCGATGCGGAATATCCGGACTACCTGCGCTTCAAGAGCGAACGCGGCCCGGGCTGGATCGCCGGCGCGCCCATCTCCGCGGCGCCGGCGTTCGAGCGCGTGTATCGCGGCGCCACGCCGCGCGCCGCCAGCAGGGAGCCTCATCTTGTCTGACGCCATATTGTCCTTGGCCCGGAGCCGGCCCGACGCGGCGGTGCAATTGCTGTTCCTGCATCACGCCGGCGGCTCCAGCTATCCCTACTTGCAACTGGCGCAGCAGTTGTCCGGATCGATAGAGGCGTTCTGCCTGGAATTGGCGGGCAGAGGCGGGCGCTTCATGGAACCGTTCCAGGCGGATGCCGAGCGGACGCTGGAGGAGGCGCTCGCCGCGATCGAGCGGCTGCAGCTGGGACGGCGCAAGCCGCTGCTGCTGTTCGGCCACAGCCTGGGCGGCGAGCTTGCCTATCAGCTGGCGCACCGGCTGCGGCGGCGCGCGCCGCGGCTGAAGCTTGGGCTGGTTCTTTCCGCCCGCGGCTTTGTCGATCCGGACAGTATGGCCGCGCAGCCGGGCGAGGCGCTGTCGGACGCCGACATTCTGCAACTGCTGGAGCAATACGAAGGTACGCCGCCGGAGGTATTGGCCGACCCCGAAATGAGAAAGTATGTGATAGGCGTGATGCGCAACGACCTGGCGCTGCTGGCGAGCCTGTCCCGCCTGCCCAAGCCGGCGCTGGATGTCGACGCTCACCTGGCCGGCGGCGACGCCGACAGCCGCGTGCCGCTGGCCCGCCTGGCCGGATGGCGCGGGGCGTTTGCGGCGCCGGCGCGGCAAAAGATTTTCGCTGGCGGACACTTTTACCTGTTCGCCAGCGAGGAAGTGATTCCGTGGATTGAAGAACGGGCCCGGGAACTGGCGGAATATCCGCCGGCGGGCGATTCGGCCGAGCGGCATTCCCCCGCGCTCGCAGGCTATAACCCAGTCGAGTAAAGAAACATGTCTGAATTTTCACCAGCGATTGCCGATTTTTGGCTGACAACCTTTCTGGGCGGCGAAGTGCTGTGCCGCAACGGCGACTTCACGGTCGCGATCCATCCGGGCCTGAGCGAGGATCGCCGGCTGATGGTGCTGGAAACCGCCGAAGGCCGCGTGATGGCGGTCATGACGCCGGCGCTGGCCGACAGGCTGGCCTTGCGCAGCCAGCCCCAGTTGTCCGAGCCGCAGCTGCGCCGCATCTTGCGCGATGCCGGCCTGGCTTTGCACGGCGCGGATTACATCTTCTATTTTCCGCAAGCGGACAAGGCCGCGCTGGCCGATGACGCCCCGGCGCTTGAGGTGCGCCGGCTGACGGAGCGGGACGAAGCGGCGTTTGCCGAGTTCCAGGCATCCGCGTCGGAGCAGGATCTGGACGACGCCTATGTGGAGCTGGATCACTGGGCGGTGTTCGGCGCCATCGAACAAGGCCGGCTGACCTGCGCCGCCAGCATGTATCCGTGGAGCAATGCCCGCGTCGCCGATCTGGGCGTGCTGACGCTGCCGCCGTTCCGCTCGCGCGGCCATGCCCGCGCAGTGGTGCGCGCCATCAGCCGGCACGCTTGCGAGCAGGGCCATGAGCCGCAGTACCGTTGCCAGCTGGACAACCAGGCTTCCGTCGCGCTGGCCAAGGCGGCCGGTTTGCGCCTGTTCGGCAAGTGGGAAGTGATTTCCCCCGATGCCGCCGAATGAGCGGCCGTTGCGCACGCTTCTCAAACACAGCAATAAGGACATGATTATGACAAAGCTTAAAGTGGCCGTGGTCGGCGGCGGCAACATCGGCTCCAGCCTGGCTTTCGATTGCGCGCTGCGCGGCCAGGACGTGGTGGTGATAGAGAAAGACTTGCCATCTTGCGAGCAGAGCCAGGCCCGGGTGCGGGAAACCGCCGGCTACGCGCCCCTGTTCAGCCCGCTGGCCAAGGGCCGGAAGCCGGATGACATCCTGGCCGCCATCACCTGGTCGACGGAACTGGAGGCGTTGTCCGGCTGCGACTTCGTGGTGGAAAACATCCCGGAGAACATCGAACTGAAGCAGGCGCTGTACCAGCGCATGGCCGATTTCATCGCGCCCCACGCGGTGCTGGCCGCCAACACCTCCTGCATTCCCATCACCAAGCTGGGCTCCTTCCACAAGACGCCGGAGCAGGTGATAGGCGTGCACTTCATGAACCCGGTTTACATGAAGCACACCGTCGAGGTCATCGTCGGCCTCAACACCACCGAGCAAACCCGGGACCGCTGCCTGGAAATGCTGGCGCTGCTGGGCAAGAAATCAGTGGTGGTGAAGGACGGCCCCGGTTTCGTCTCCAACCGGATTTCCCATCTGTTCATGAACGAGGCGGCGTTTTCCATCCAGGACGGCATCGCCCGTCCGGCCGATGTGGACGCCATTTTCAAGGAGTGCTTCGGCCACAAGATGGGTCCGCTGGAAACCGCCGATCTGATCGGCGTCGACACGGTGGTGAACTCGCTGGATGTGCTCTACCAGGTATTCCAGGATTCGAAATACCGGGTATGCCCGTTGATGCGGAGCATGGTGGACGCCGGCCATCTGGGCCGCAAGTCCGGCAAGGGGTTTTACACCTACTGAGCGCGCGGCGCCCCGGTTGGCGACTCAGGGCGCGTCGCCGGCCGGGGCGGGGGCGCCGTGGGCGGAAAAGCGGCTGCGGTACTGGCTGGGCGTGATGCCCAGCCGCCGCAACAGCACTCGCCGCAGGTTCTGTTCGTCCACATGGCCGCTCAGCGCGGCGACGCGTTTGAGCGGCAAGGCGGTTTCCTCCAGGGAGCGGCAGGCGGCTTCCAGGCGGATGGCCTCCACCATCTTGGCCGGCGTCTGCCCGGTTTGGGCGGCGTAGACGCGGGCGAAGGTGCGCGGCGACATGCCGGCGGCCGCGGCCAGGCGTTCCACCCGCAAGTCCGCGGCAAGATTGGCCGCCACCCAGGCGTGCAGTTCGGCGAAACGGCCGCAGGCGGCCGCCTGGGCCGCGAAGGGCGCGCTGAACTGCGACTGGCCGCCGGAACGCTTGATGAACATCACTAGTTGGCGCGCGGTCTCTATCGCCGCCTGGTGGCCGTAGTCCTCTTCTATCAAGGCCAGCGTCAGGTCGATGCCGGCCGTCACCCCGGCCGAGGTCCAGACCGAGCCGTCGCGGATGAAGATCTTGTCCGGATCGACGCGCAGCGCCGGATGCCGCTCCTGCAGGCGTCCGGCCCATTCCCAATGCGTGGCCACCCGCCGCCCGTCCAGCAAGCCCGCTTCGGCGAGCAAAAAGGCGCCGGTGCACACCGAGCACAGCCGCCGCGCCGAGCCGGCGCGCAGGCGCACCCATTCGACCAGCCCGGGAGACGCCCGGTATTCCCGGCCCTTGCAGCCGCCGGGCGCGATCAAGGTGTCGATAGGCATGCCGTCCAGCGCGGCCAGCGCCGTCGTCATCACCTGGAGGCCGGAGCTGGTGGCGATCAGGCCGCCATTCTCGGAAGCGGTTATCACCTCGTACAAGGGCGGGCCGTCGCCGCGGCGCCGGCTGGCGGTGAACAGCGTTTGCACCGGCCCGGTCAGATCGAGCAGATTCATATCGTCGTGCGCCAGCACGACAACGCGCAAAGAGGCGGGCGGATGGATCATGGTTGGCAGCTCACTCCTGAAAGTCGGGGTACTCGAATACCAGCGCGACGCCGCGCGCGGTGGCGCGGCCATAGCGCGCGGCGATGCCGTCCAGCGCCCGGTCCAGCGCCTGGCCCGGCGGCAGTCCGTCGATGGCGGGCAGGGCGCTGGCGGGAGCGTCGGCCGCGCCCTGGACGCGGTCGGGCAAAACGAAGAGGCCATGCCGCGTGCGCAGCGGCGCGCCGGCCGCCGCCGTCAGGTAGGCGCGGCTGCGGCCGGTGGACGAATACGCGTCCAGCGTCAGCGCCAGGGTGGTTTCGTCCGCGCCGTCGGCGGCGGGCAGGGCGTAGGCATCGCCCGCGTGCAGCCAGCGATTGAGATAGGCCACCTGGGCCAGCGGCAGCAGATTCACGCCGGGCTGGGGATGGAACGCGTCGCTGTCGTGCCTGGCGCTCCAGCCGCCGCTTCCCAGCTGGCGCGCCAGGGCCTGCGCGCGCTCCGTTCCGGCGATGGCTTCCACCAGCGCCAGCGAGGCGGGCAGGGCGGCGCTGACGCCGGCGGTCGAAATCCAGTTGCCGTCGGCCACATAGCGCGCGTTTCTCACCCAGCGCACGGCGGCGTGATGCTCCAGCCGGTGCGCCTCGGTGGACCAATGCGCGGTGGCGCGCCTGCCGGCCATCAGGCCGGTATCGGCCACGACCATGCCGCCGTTGCAGATGCTGACCAGAGTTGCGCCCTTGCCGGCCTGGAGCGCCAGCCAACTGAGCGCTTCCGGCGTTTCGCGCAGGGCCGGGACGATGACGTAGTCGGCGCCGTCCGGATGGCTGGCGTCGAATGCCGCCAGCGTCGCCTGCCCCAAGATGCGGAAACCGGGCTTGCCCATGTCGGTGAAGGTGGCGATCGGCCCCGGCCGCGTGGATACCGCCACCACGTCGGCGGCGCCGGATTCGGACAGCACGCCGTAAGGCACCGTGAAATCGCTGAGTTCCGTGCCGCTGTTTTCGCCGAAAACCGCGATCAGCGGCCGCTCATGTCCAGGGCGGGGCTGATAGGACGGCAGCTTGCCGTCCGCGTCGGCGAAACCGTTTGAAGCCTGCGGCGCGGACGCGCAGCCGCCTAGCAGGGCAAGGGCGGCAACCCATGCGCCGAGGCCGGAACGGGGGGCGGGAGTGGACATGTCGGATTCTCCGGATCGATAACATTTGCATTATCGATGCCGGAGAATCAGACAGGAATGACATTAAGCTGTCAATTCCTGCCAGTGGATGGTCACGTTCGGCGGGTCGCAGGCCAAGGTGCGCGGTGGCTTGCCGCCGGCTGCTGGAGAGCGAGTTCAGCCCGCCTCCAGCCCGCCGATTTGCCGCAGCGCCTTGCGCCAGGGTTCGGGCGCGGCGCGGTAGCAATGGTCGTGGTCGCCGCCCTCGATCAGCAGCTGCCGCTTGGGCGCGGTGCTCAGGCCGTACAGGCGCATGCCCAGCGCCACCGGAATGACCTCGTCCGCCGTGCAGTGGATGAACAACTGCGGCATTTTCAGTTCTTCTATCTTGTCTTGGGATAGAAACTGCTGGCGCAGCAGGCGGGAGAACGGCAGCCAGTCGGAGGTCATGTAGCGGGCGACGTCGGCGGCGGAGGTGAAGGCGCCGTCTACCACCAGCGCATCCAGGCGCGGCGCTTTGCGCGCCAGTTCTATCGCGATGGCGCTGCCCATAGAATGGCCGTACAGCAGGCGGCGCGAGGCCTGCGGCGTTTGCGACAGGAAGTGGGCCCAGGCCAGCCGGGCGTCGATATAGACCGAGGTTTCGCTGGGCAGGCGCAGCGCGCCCTGGCCGTAGCCGCGGTAGTCTATCGCCATCACCGCGAAGCCGGCCTGGCGCAGGCTGAGGATCAGCCCGATGTCGGTGGACAGCGTGCTTTCATTGCCATGCAGATACAGCACCGCCGGCGCCGCGGCGCTGGGAGCGGGCAGCCACCAGACATGCACCCGGCCGGCGCGGGTGGCGCCGCCGGCTGGCGCGTCCAGCCAGCTTTCGCTGAACGGCACGCCGTAGTTGAGCGGGGTGACGCTTACCTGCCGCGAGGGCTGTAGGATCACCAGCCGCTGCGCCACCTGCCAACCCAGCCAGATCAAGACCAGCAGCGCGGCGATGCGGATCCAGCGGCGGCGGGGCATCCTCATGGCGCGACTTTCGTGCGCCGAGGCGTTCCGTTTGCCCGCAGGCCGGGGGCCGAAGTGTTCAGATAGCGGAGGCGCATCCGCTTACTTGCCCTGGCAGCCGGCTTCGGCTTTTTGCCAGTCATGCGGGTCCAGCGTGGTTTGCAGAATATGGCAGAACTCGCGCTTCGCTTCTTTTTTCGACACTTTCTTGTCGTCGTCGCGCAGCGTGAACACCAGGTTGTAGGGCTTGCTGATGCCGTGGCTGGTGGAGGTCCAGCCCACCACGGTGAAGGTGCGCAAGTCTGCAACGGGCTTGCCGGCGCTGGTCGCAATCTTCACATCCGCCGATTTGGCCGTGCCTTGCGCTATGCGTTTCAGCGCGTCCTGCAGCCGGCTGTCCTTGCCTTGCAGGCTGAACAGGACGGTGCCGGCATCGGTGTTTTTCGCGCTGCCGGCCAGATTGTCTTGGATGGCCTGCTTGAGGATCATCGCGCGAAAGCCCACTTTTTGCACCTTGCCGCTGGCGGTGCCGTCTATGGCCTGCAATGGCGCGGCCTGGGCGGAGCCGGCAAGGGCGGCCAGGAGCAGGGAAGGAACAAGGGCGCGGGCGATGAGCTTCATATCGGTTTCCTATGGCGGGGGTGAGGGGGATCAGGAACGCAGAACTTCGGCCTGGAGCCGGTCCAGGTTTTGCTCGTTGGCGGGGATGACGATGGGCGCCATGCGTTCGGCCAGCTCCGCGCTTTCAAACTGCTGCGCCCAGTTCACCCGCGTGCCGGCCGGCGTGGGCGTCAGGGTCAGCGTCAGCCGGTATTTCGGCTGGCCGACGTGCTCCACCACCACTTTGCGCGGCGCATCGATTTCCACGAACACGTTTTCATTGGGGTAATGCTTGCCGTCCGGGCCGTGCATGGTGAAAACCCAGCGGCCGCCGGGCCGGAAGTCGCATGTCTCGAAACGGTTGCTGAACCCGTCCGGGCCCCACCAGCGCGCCAGCCGTTCCGGCGCGCTGATGGCGGCGAATACCTGGTCCACGCCGGCGGTGATTTCGCGCGAAGCGGAGAAGAGGCTCATCGTTTGCTCCTCCTGGATGGATGCGCGCGGCGGACGCCCGCCGCGCGGCGATACCTCGGCATACTAACGCAGGGCGGGGCGCGGAGGCGACATCCGCTGATCTTCCCGAGGAAAGGGTTTCGGATCGGGCGGCTGCAGCTGACTCAGGCGCGGAATGGCGGCGGCGCGGCGCGGCCTTAACGCCAGTGGCCAGCGCCAGCCTGGCGCGGGGAGCGGAGCCAGCCTTTCGCGCCAGACAAAAAGCGCGGCGAACAGCATCAACGGCCAGTGGAGGTAGGCGTGGGTCATGGGCAACAGCATCCACGGCCAACACGAAGCCACGCACCAAAATCCATGGCGGAAGCCATAGTGCGTCCAACTGGCATACGCGCGGATGCCGAAAGTGGCGAGTGGCGGCGGGCGGTGGCATTGGGCCAGACTGAGACGTTTGGCTGGCGACGCCTGCCATGCCAGTGTCGCCGCAGCTGCAAGGAAAAGCGGGCCACCGGCGGGAGAAAAGGCTTGCAACAACATCGCCAATGCGCAGATCGCCGCGCCGGCCGCCATCCATGCGGCGAGATAGGCGGATAGAAAAACGGCGTGGGCTGGCTGGAGGTGGCGGGACAGCGTCCGGCTTTTCAGCCAATCCATGGCATCGCCGAGCAAGGGCGGCATCATGGCCAACAGCATGCAAAGCCAGGATGCCGCCAGCGCGGTGGCGGAGTTGAATTCCCAGGCGGCGCGCAGGCTGAGCCAGCCCGCGCCGGGGCTTGGGCTGGAAAAGCACAAGCCGGGGTCCGCCATGCCGCTCGGCCTCCACAGCAGCCCCAGCCAGCCGGCCGCCATGGCCAGCCGAGCCGGCCAGGGCAGGCGGAACAGAGAGTCCGGCAGCATTCTTGCCATCAATTGCCGCCCAGCCGGTAGAGCCGGATGTGTTCGATGCGGACATCTTCCGCGGCGGACAGCGGGCGGTTGCTTTCGATATGCACGCGCAGCTCTGCCAGGTCGGCATGGCCGTCCAGATGCCATTGATCGATGGCGTCGGTGATTTCGAAAACTTCGCTGACCCCGTCATCGTCGTGGTCAGCCGCGTCGTGAGCCGCGGCATTGGCGCCGAACAACGAGAACACGCCGACTTGCAGATGGCTGCCGTCGACCGGATGCTCGAGGAAGACACGCAGCAATACATCGCTGCGCCGGGTGCGGATGCCATCCAGTCGCAGGAAGGCGCGGTCAGGCTCGTCTTGCGTCAACGCTTGTCCAGAAACTTGCTCCAAAGCCAAGTAGGATTGCGCCATTTTGGCATGGCTTGGCGGGTCGATCCGGACGGTAGCCTGGTGCGATTGCCCGGACAACTGCAGTTCCGTTTGGCTGGCGCCCAGCAATTCGACCGACGCCGCTGCGTTTGCTTGGGTCGATTCAAGCTGGCTTGCGCGGACGCGCAACTGCTTGCTGCGCCGCTGCAGCCTGTCCGGGGGAATGGGATCGTGGGATTTCTGGTAGGTGTAGTCCAGGCGGGGCGATGCCAGGTCGACCATGTCATGGGGGGCGAACAGATAGTGGCTGCCATCCGGCTGGTACATCACGAAGGTTTTATGATCGGATTTTTGCGGCGGGCCATACAGCCAGTTGTCGTCTTCGGGGTTATGGTGGCCGCGGTCTTTCATGTCCAGCCAGACTTGCCATAAGCGGTCGATGTTCGCATGGTGGATCCAGAATACGGGGTCCAGGGCCGCGGTGATGGGGGAACTCATCAAACCGGCGATATGGTTATTGGCGGGGTTGGTGCCGCCGATGGCGTTGTGCACTCCGTTGTGAGGCTTGTTTTCCAGCCCGCCGCTCCAGCCGCGCCGGCTATGGCGGAATTTGGAGCACGGTCCGCCGAATCCGCTGAGCACAGACTCTTTTCCCCTGGGGCTGGTGAACATCGCGTCATCCAAGGCTTGCAGATTCACCAGGTCGCGGCGCAGAACGATGCGTCCCTCAACGGTATATTCTCCGTACCGGCGCTCTACCCAAAGCGGATTGGGCGCCCCATCCGGCAGCGTGCGCTCGCTGAAACACTGCGGCAGCATCCGTGTGAAATCGTTGTCGTCGTCGCTGTAGTTCCAGTACGGCAGCGCCCAGTCGGTCGGCCCCCCTAGCTTGACGATGGCATCGCGGACGATGGCTTCAAAGGCCGCGATGTAGCCGCGATGCCAGGGCAGGAAATACCAGGTTTGATGTTGGCACTGGTTCCAATGGGTCTGGTGCGGAAGCTTTTCATCGGGCTCCAGATAGCCGGCGTCTTCCCAGGAGGCGCGGTCGAACCCATGCATGGCAGCCTGGAAGCGCCAACTGGTAGGGTTGGTGATGGGGCGGCGCATCATCTCGCGGACGGCTTTGGCATACCACAGCATGGTGTCGTTCCAGACGCCGTCCAATTGCATCACGCTCTTGCGCTCATACGTCATCTCATTTCCTTTGTTTTGTTTAAGTTATGGAAAACAAATATTGCAGATGCGTTGTAGAGTTTTGGCATTGAATATGCAATATGAAATTTAAATACTTTTCAGTGTTGCAATTGAGCTATCCTCCCGCCAGCCTTGCTTGACGGGCGCTTCTACTGGGCAATGCGCGTGTTCTCGCCGCTGATGACCTGTCCTAAGGGATAGGGGTGTAATGCTTTTGGCATTTCTTTTGGCGCATTGTTATGAGTGAATTTGCTGCTCATTACGAATGGCGGCGAACTTCATGGCGAGTCAATCGATGAACGACGGATAGCGCTATGCAAGGCTTCGCCGATATCAGCCAAGGAGATGTGAATGCGATATCAAGGGTTCAAGCCGGCCTTCGCCCGGCTGTTTGCCGCGGCGCAAGGCGCGGCGTTGTTAAGCTGGGGAGCATGCGCGGCGGCGGAGGAATTGCCGGCGATACCCTCGCAGCCGCCCTTGTTGTCGCCCACCAGCGAGGCGGCGGCCAAGCCCAAGCATGGGCCTTTGCAATTGCAAAACTTCATGGCGCTGCCAGTTCAGCCCGATCGGCCGTCCCGGCCGCGGCAAACGGTCAATATGGACTTGGAAATCCGCTATCTGGACGGCGTCATGCGCAATCCGTCGGCGGAGCAAGGCGAGGACCATGTGAGATTGCGCGGCTATCGCCAGTGGTGCGATCCGGATAAGAAAAGCTGCCCGCAGCGCAACGACGCAGCCGAGACGCTGCAGTTTGTCGCGCCCAGGATTGAAGCCAGACCGGGCCAGACGGTGCGGGTCACGTTGCATAACAATCTGCCGGACGATCCCAGCTGCGTATCGCAAGGCGGCAGCGCCAACACGCCGCACTGCTTCAACGGCAGCAATCTGCACACGCACGGCTTGTGGGTGAACCCGGCAGGCAACAGCGACAACGTGATGATCAACATTCAACCTGGCGTTGCCTTTCAGTACGAATACAACATCCCGCAGGAGCACCCGGCGGGCACTTACTGGTATCACACGCATGTGCATGGTTCTACCGCGCTGCAGGTCTCCAGCGGCATGGCCGGCGCCTTGATCATCCGCGGCGATAGGCAGCCTCAGGCCGGCGGGGGCGAAAATGGCCACGGCGATCTGGATACCCTGTTGAAGCCTGTCAAGGGTGGGGCGTTCCAGGAACGCACGCTGGTGTTCCAGCAAATCCAGTACGCGTGCCGCGATCAAGACGGCAAGGTCAAAACCTATCCGGACGAGCGTTATCGATGCGATGCCGGCGATGTCGGCAAAATCGACGGCTATGATTTATTCGGTCCGGGCAGGTGGGAAAAGTCCGGCCGTTATACCAGCATCAATGGCATGGTCATGGGGAAACTGCCGGATGCCGCCGTGGGCCAGGTGCAGCGCTGGCGCATGATCCATGGCGGAGTGCGCGATACCATCGCGCTGGAGCTCCGCCTGCGCCGGCCGCATCCGGCCAGGACGCTTGTCGGCCTGACGGCGGAGAAGAGCCAGGACTATGTCGCGCAAGAGTGCACGGGCGATCCGCTGCCGCTCACCCTGGTGGCGGCGGATGGCCTCACTTTAGGGCAGGCGATGCAGAAAACGCGGGTGGTTTTCCAGCCAGGCTATCGTTGGGATGCGTTGATGGTTTTCCCGAAGTCGGGGGATTACTGTCTGATCAACCGAGTGCAAAGTTCCAACGTGGACCGGGTGACGCCCTATACGCGTTTGCTGGGCATCGTTCATGTCAAGCCGGCTGCCGCAGGCAATATGGATGGCTCGCCCGCCGCGATTGAGCGCCATGTGAAAGCGCAGTTGATCAAGGCGGCGCGCAGAAACTATCCGAGCGCGGTAGCTAAGCTGGTTGTGGCGGATCTGGAGCGGGACATAAAGCTGACCCGCTTCGTGCCCCACGCGGATATCCTGGCGAATGAGGTGACCGGTCGCCAGAGGCTGGCGTTCAATATCGATACCACTTCGGTGCCGGGGGCGTCGTTTTATCAAGTAGACGGCAAACCTTACGATGGATCGCGGATGGATCGCGTATTGCCGCTTGGAGGCGTGGATGAATGGACGCTGACATCCGATTTTGTCAGCCACCCTTTTCATATCCACGTCAATCCGTTCCAGATAGTCAAAATTCTGGATAACAAAGGCAGGGATGTCAGCGGCCCCCAAGGGGTGCCGGGCGCGGATGAGGACGATGAGCAGTACCGCGGCATGAAGGGGATGTGGAAGGATACCTTGTGGATCAAGAACCTCTACTCCGGCGATCCTAATTCCAGTCTGAACAAGGATACGGGCAAGTACACCTTCATCGTGCGCACCCGCTACGAGCGCTACATCGGCGATTTCGTCCTGCACTGCCACATCCTGGACCATGAGGACCAGGGCATGATGCAGAACGTGCGCATCGCGCTGCCGGACGAAAAGGGCAATCCGACCAGCGGGCATCATTGAAGCATCCGTGGCTTTGCCTGGCCCGTTGCCGGGCCAGGTTGGCGGGGCCGTGGCAACGTTGCCGGGGAGTTTCCAGCTGACGACTCGGGGAGTCATGCAGCTCCGCCCAGTTGCGCGCTGTGCCATGTTTGCAGACGAGATTAGAAACACTATTAATCCGCACTCGTGACGGAGGGAAAATGCTGATATTTGCGACATCAGGGCACCGAACCACTGTGATGCGAGCTTCGCTTGAGGTTGGGCAGGCGGCCAGCTTTTCTCAACAGCTGGATGCGGCAAAGTCTACTCGCTTCTTACCCGCTCAAGCCAATCCCCCGGCGCAGCTCAATCTGAAAAGCGTCACCACGGAGGAGGCTTATGATGTGCTGTCGGGTTTGGCCAATACCGGAAAATTGAGTTCGGAAGAGTTCCAGAACCTGATGCCGACGATTTATATCCGGCTGCTCAATGAGCAGCAGGGCGCGCCGCAAGCAGAGCGGTTTGACTTGCTGGCCGACACGCAAAGCCTGATGGAAAGCAGCAAGGCATTTGGCACTTTGGCTCAGGTGCGCGCCGAACGCAGCGGGCTTGAGGCTCTGAAAGCTTATCAAGGTAATCGCTGAGATTGGCGCTGGATTTGTAAAGAAAGCACCGCTTAGCAATGCCGGGGTGGGGGCTGCAGAATGAAATGAAGTTCATCGTGTAGCAAAATGAAAGTCGGATGTGGTCTTGGTTGGATCCAGCGGATGAATTCAAATGGATGGCAGTCCGTTCCAATTCTGACCCTGTCAGATACCCCTGTGCCAGGGATTTTCAGGGATAAGTTCGGCTGCAATTTCTCTTTTCTTTAGTTTTTCCTTTAACCATTTCCTAAAGATGCATTCTTTCAAGCGGATGAATCTCAGGAAGTTTGGAATAATCAAGTCCTTCCTCCATCATAATAATAATGGTTATCAAAGAATTTACCTTGATAATGTCATTTTCGGTGCTATGTTTTTTGTATAGGCGAAATTCATTTCATTTATAAGTTGGTGATTTGCAGCAGACTGCCGCATCGCAAATGCAGCCTTGTTGAAGGGTCGTCATTATCTGATTCAAACTATTTTGTTTGCATTGCATTCCCGCCGTGTCGCCTTTTCTACAAATGAATAACCACGCGAGGTTTCCATGACTGAAAAGAAAATTGCTCAAACCCCAATCCCTCCCTATCCGGAATATTCGGATGAGCTATTGAGTCAGCCGGCTGACTATGGCGTGCTGAAGCAGCTGGAAGGCACATGGGTGAATTACAATCCGGACAAGAAAGATGTGGGGTGGGGGCTGCATACCACCTGTATGCCGTCGCCGGGGACCAATTCAGAAACCATTTTTGGCATATTCCATTTCCTCTGTGAAAACTATACCGAGGAACTGACGTTTTCCCTGGTGGATGGCGGCGTGCGCAATCGCGGCGGCACAAACGAACAGTTTGCCGGCGCGGTGAAATACAACCAAAGCATACAGCGTGTCAGCGACGGCGTTGGGATTCACGAAGAAGATGGGATGTATCTTTGGATGAACCCGATGTACAACCATGCGGCTACGGAAGAATCCGTTATTTCAGACAACGGCTTCCCCGGCATCGCCATCGGCGCCGGCGCCAACGGGCCAAACTATGTGCCGCCGTATTCCATTGCGCGCAGCGGGACGATACCCCATGGCAGCGCGATCATGATTACCGGCGGCTTTCAGGCGGATATCCCCGGCAAACCGGACTATCCTGCCGGCGCCGATTGCTGGACCCAGCCTTTCACCCAATCGTGGCCGACTACGCCGCCGCCGGAAGACGATACCATCGTGCCGGCAGCCATTGCGGCCAACCCCGTGCCCTTGGCGGGTTCGCCGCTCGCCATTTCACCCAGCATGGGCGCAGCCGCCTTGTTGTCGGTAGGGGATGGCTCGCCGCCGGCGCCGCTCAATCTCGACGCGCCCGCGCCGGCATGGGCGTTTGATAAGTCCTTGCCTACCACCCAGCCCGACAGCAATCTGACTTATTTCCAACGCATTGTCGCGCATCCCAACTATCCGTATTCCGTTCGCCCGAATTTGCGCTTGCGTGACGCGATCAAGGATCAGCGCATGGAAAAATACACGCTGATTCAGCTCACCAGCAAACACAACGGCGGCCCGCAAGGCGGGATTTTGAATACCCCGTTTGTCAGCACCTTCGCTAATGTGACGGAAATGAGCCTGAATTTATGGATACAAACCGTGATAGACAGCGATGGTTGCGAGGTGTTGCAGCTGCAATACGAGCAAGTGCTGTTCTTTGAATTCATGTTCGGCTCAAATGGCCAGGTGACGCGCTGGCCCCATATCCAGGTGAATACCTTGAGAAAGAAGCCGAGCGGCAAGATACCTTTGAACTACTAGGCATTATTTGATAGCAGGCGGATTCCAGCTGGAGTGCGGCCGCTGAAACGAAAACACCGCTTCGCCACGCTGAAGCGGTGTTTTTTATTGCGCTGCGCGGTCAGCTGGCGAACTTATCCAGCCGCTGCGCCAGCCGCAGCTGGCAAGCGGTGGCCAGCTTGAGCAGCTCCGCGCTGGTGGCCGGCATTTGGCCGGGCGGGGCGATCAACTCCGCCATGCCGCTGAGCGTGGAAACGTCGCAGTTCAGGCCTATCAGCCTGCCGTGCGGCCAGCGCTGCTTGTTGTTGGGCGCGTAGTCCAGCGCCACCACCCAGCGCGAATGCTGCCAGGTGCCGGGTTCGTTCAGTACCGCCTCCAACACCGCGCGGCTAACCTGCTGCGCCGCCTCCGCGGCGAGGGCCAGCGCCAGGTGCAGGGTTTCCGCCGTATTGGCCGCGCCGGCCTCATGCAGCAAGGCCGGGCGGGTTTCTTCCAGCCACCAGCGCCGCAGCCGCCGCGCGCCGGGTTTCTTGATGCGGCGGAACACCTCGTCCAGCTCGCCTTCGGACAGGCACAATACCGGCTCCGCCTCATCCGCCAGCCGCAAGGGCCGCCCCAGCGGCTCGCCCAGCGCCTTCAACAAATCCTTCAGCTCCAGCCTCATGGACGCGGCCACCTCCGACGCCACCAGCCAAAACCCCTCCGGCCGCCGCACCACCCGCATCGCCAAACCCTTGGCGAAATCCAGCCGCAGCGGCGTGTTCACCTGCTGATCGATAGCCGTGCTCATGGCCGGGCCTCCCCAATCCAACGCGCAAACCGCGCCGCCAAGAACGCAAGGCGATATGCGGCTCGTAGGCGCAACCAGGCGCGTGGCAAGCAGCGGGGAGGGCGAATTAGAGGAGGGGAGATTGGCACGACAAACACAAGACGAGCATCCATAGCGATGTCTCCAAACGGCTTTGCCCGACCAAGCATTGCGAGCGCAAAGGCGCGCGTGGGATGCAATGCAAGGGCGTGTTGAACAACCACGGCTTTCGGGCGTGGGCCACCGCTAACGGAGGTGTGTTGAGCACCATTTGGCGATTCTACGCGTAGAAGGCTGGGGGAGGGTTTTCACTTTCCTGACAGAATGGGTAGGTTTGGCAGTTGACTATGGACTACCGGAAAAGGTCTGCAATCGCGAACCTTTCAGTTAATCGTCCAGTTCGTCGCGGTAGTTTTCCAAGATGGCCTGGACATCTTTATCGGCTTTGTATTTGGCATCGACTTTCTTGAACTGGCGCTTGGCGATATCGCAGTAGCGATTCGCCTTGTTTAGCCATATGGCTCTTTGGCGGCTCGTCGGGAAAGTACTTCTGTTGTTACTCATGCGGTTGCTTATCGGCCAAAGCTGCCTGTCGATAACATCGATGTCATTGGCAGCTAGTTGCAGCAAAGCCGACATTAAAGAATATCGTCACGCGCCTTCCAGCACGACACATAATGCGCTCACAGGCTATCCAGCGGACCGCCTACTCCCCGGCCTCCCTTGTTCAGTACATGGGTATAAATCATCATGGTGCTGACATCCGCGTTGCCCAGTAGCTCCTGCACCGGGCGAATATCGTAGCCGGATTCAAGCAGATGGGTGGCAAAGCTGTGGCGTAGCGTATGCGGTGGCCAGCTTGGCAATTCCGGCAGCAGTTACCGCCCGCTTCATCGCTCGCTGCAGTAGCTTTTCATCCTGATGGTGCCGCCGTTGTGCGCCAGCACGCGGGTCGCGCACATAGCCAGTGGTGACAAACACATATTGCCAACCCCATTCCTGCCCGGCATGCGGGTATTTTCGTGCCAGCGCATCGGGTAAAAACACATCAGCCATGCCGGCCTGCAAGTCTGCCTCATGGATGGCGCGCCGCCGCTGCAGATGGGCCTGTAGTGGTGCCACCAGGCTCTGGGACAACATTGTCACTCTGTCTTTCGCCCCCTTGCCATCGCGGATCAGAATTTCGCCACGCCCGAAGCCGATGTCTTTGACCCGCAGGCGCATGCACTCCATCAGCCGCATGCCGGTGCCGTATAGCAAACGCAGCTGCAGCGCGTATAGCCCATCGACCTGCGCCAACAGTGCCGCGACCTCCTGTCGCGTCAGAACGACTGGCAGATGCCTGGACGGTTTGGCCCGAACAATCTCATCCAGCCAGGGCAAGTTCAGCATCAGCACATCACGATAGAGGAACAGAAGCGCAGACAATGCTTGATTTTGCGTGGATGCAGACACTTGACCTTCAACGGCCAGATGGGTGAGAAAGCTACTGACCTCCGCAGCCCCCATCTCGCGAGGGTGCCGATGATGTTGAAAGCGCAAAAAGCGCCGTACCCAATTGACGTATTGCTGCTCGGTGCGCAGGCTGTAATGCCTGACTCGCAGCGTTTCGCGCAACACATCGAGCAAGCGTGGCGCGGCGGTCCCATCTGGCTGTGTACTTTCAGGCATTGGCAACCCCAGTGGCTTGTAAAACAATGAGAAATGCACCTATCATACCTGGTTATACACATAGACAAACCAAATATACACCTGCAAAGGTGTATATTTCACGTTAGGCTCCACGAATACACCTATGCAACCGCAACTCCAGAACACCATAGGCCAAAGTCTTCTGGCTATCGGCCTCTACACCGTCGCGTTTGAGTCACTTGTTCTGACGGTAAAAGACCAGATGCAGGGCTACCTCGCAAGCAATGAACCAACATCCCTGAAGAAATTCTACGGATCACTCGGCACGGCAAACAACACTCTAAAGTTCTGCGAACCGAGGCTAGTACAACACGGCGTGCTCGACACGAGAGAAATAGAGTTGCTTAGTCGAGTTCGACAGCGCCGGAACCAAATGGCACACGAGGGCTACAACAATACCTTCACGCTCACTATCTCGGACATCGAGGATGATGTCGATGCTATGTTCAAGATCGCAAGAAAGGTAGAGAACTGGCGCCAGGCAATCCGACAACCAAATGCAGATGGATCCTCTTCGTTCGGCGTTGCTCCAAGCATTTTTGGCCTTTACTTGCAGGTCGCCCAGGAGCTTGCACGCAAAAATCTCTCCGTCGCAGGAAATGCAAGCAGCAGTGCTTAAAAATTAAGGCCATATCGAAGCTACAGCAGCACTTATTCCTGCTTTAACAGGGGTCTTCGAATTCCGCCGAATGCATCAATCAAACATCAGCTGCCAGCCTAACTGGTCGGTCAAGCGGACGCCAACAAGGCCCATGGCTTCGCTATTCTCATGGGCCTTGTTGGTGCCCTGCACTCGCTGCGCTCCTTCCGGCACCGCTTACCTTTGGCGTTAGATTTTTCGAATCTCTATGGTTGCTCCGCTATGACAACAAGCCCGAAAGTATTTATTTCGTATTCCCATGATAGTGATGAGCATAAAGAATGGGTATATAAAATCGCATGCAAACTAATCGAAAGTGGTGTTGAAACACTTTGGTCTGTCCCACTCCCCATGGACAGAGGGTTAAGCACTAAGCTCTGAACGGCGGCGTTCGAATTCAACCGGGGTCAGATACCCCAGGGTTGAATGACGTCGTTGGTGATTGTAAAAGCGGATGTAATCAAACACATCCGTACGCGCCTCCTCGTAGCTCCGGTAGTGGGTCAGATAAACACGTTCCGACTTCAATGAACGGAAGAAGCTCTCCATCGCTGCATTATCCCAGCAGTTCCCGGTGCGGGAGTGGCTCGGTACCATTCCGTGCCGTTTCAGCAATGCCTGGTAGTCAAAGGCACAGTACTGACTCCCGCGGTCCGAATGCAGAATCACCTCTCCTGAAGGCTGGCGGCGCGCCACTGCCATCGTCAGGGCAGCATGCACCAGTTCTTGCTGCATTCGATGATGCATGGCCCAGCCCACTATCGCCCGGGAGTACAAGTCGAGCACCACCGCCAGGTACAGCCACCCTTCACCGGTCCGGATATAGGTCATATCCGACACCCAACGCTGATTGATGTCGCCACCAGCAGCAAATTGTCGCTGCAGCAGATTAGGCGCCACGGGTAGAAGGTGTTGACCACCACTGACGGGTCGACAATGTTTACGAGTTCTAACCCTGATACCGTTTCGCCGCATCAGGCCCGCGATGCGATGCCGCCCGCAGGCGAAGCCCTGTGCAAGAAGTTCGGCATGAATACGCCGATGGCCATAAATACCATTGACCTCGGCATGCACCAGCCGGATTTCACGTAGTAGTTGTCGGTTCGCCATCTCTCGCGCCGAAGGTGGGCGGTGTAGCCACGCATAGTAGCCACTGCGGGACACACGAAACAGTTGGCACATCGGGGCTACCGGGTAGCGGTCCGACAGCGCCTGAATCGCGCGGAATTTCACTTCATGGGTTGCGAGAAGATGGCGAGCGCCTTTTTTAGGACATCGCGCTCCATGGTAACGCGGGCCAGTTCATCCCGCAGTCGCTTGAGCTCGGCGGCTTCACCGGTCTGTTTGCCTCGGCCAGGGAAGGCATCGGGTCCTGCGTCTTGGAGTTGACGCTTCCACTTGCCCAGCAGCGACTCGGTAATGTCGAAGGCTTGGGCAACATGCCGTAACGGGGTGCCGGCAAGTACCTGCTCAACCGCTTCGCGCTTGAGGGCCTCCGGGAAAGTACGTCTGGTCTTGATCATGAACACTGCTCCTTGGTGGGGATTATCCACCTTAAGTTAGTGTCCACGGGGAATGGGACAGACCACGTTGCGACGCGTTCGATCGCGGCCTCTTCCAGGGCCGATAGTCCAAAGTTGCTCATGGGAATCACTCCAATGTGATGATTGCGTAGCTGCAAGCGATGACATCGGCAGCGGGCAGGGCGGGTTTCGGTTCGTGCTCCGGCAACGACGCCGGCGGTGCCATAGGTACAGACGTGGGTATCGACACAGGCTCAACAGGTGCTGTGCGGCCGAGATGGGGTGGGTCCTGTGGCGGTAAAAGTGCGGCGGTCGTGAGCTGCGATCGCCCCTTGCCATTGGTCAGTTTGGCGATCTGACGTTTTGCGAGAGTGGAGTCGGTCTGGATTTTCTCGAGTAACTTCCACCATGCCAGCATGTAGGCGTACTGACCGAGCCGTCGTAGGTCAGCCTTGCTCATCTCTTTGCGAAGCTTTTTTACTTCCTGATGGGCGTACCAGGTCAGGCCCAATGTGTAATCCGGGTTAGTTGATTCAGCTAGGATCAGTGTCCCGCGTTCCGACGGATGTTCCACGTACACGGAATGGAGATCGAGTTCATCGACCAGCACGGTGACGCGTGTTTCCCCCATTACTTCCAACGTTGCCAGGGGATGCGAAAAATACTCAATACCATCGATTAGCACTCGCCCTTTGTGGATGCTGCGCTCCCAGGGCCAGCGCGCGATGGCGTTGATCTCTTCAGCAGAGAACGCCGGGGCTGACCAGCCTTTCGTGGCATCTTCCCAGGCAAGAATGGGCGCTCGTCCGGTCCGGGTATGAATGGTCTTGTGGTAGACCTCATTGATCCATTCGAGGATGTACTCCTGCAGCCGCTCAAGCATCAGGGTCGCCCTACGACGCGAGTCGTACTCACCGCGATCGATCGGGCACGAAAACGTGGTTCCCGTGAGTTTCTGCGTCAGGGAATAGGTCAACGTCCGAAAAAACGACTCAATGTGAGCCTTGTCATTCGGATCTTGTATTTCGGCGGGGACAGTGATGATGCCGAGCTGTCCGCATAAGCGAACAAAGGCGGAGTTTTTGAAATCGACGCCATTGTCCGGAATGATGCGAACCGGAACCCCTCCGGGCAAGCCACGCCCTTGTCGAGTCAGCATGTCTTTGACGGCCGCCAGCGTTGTCGTCGCGGAGGGAGGAAACATGCTGATATACACACCAACAACCGCCCTCGTGTACACGTCGATGATACAAACCAAATAGGGGCGACCGATTACCTCCCCGCTTTCCGGGTCGATCAATAGGATATCGAGGTAGAGGGTGTCTATCTGCACCAAGAACATGGCGCGGGGACTTAGAATCTGCCGACCAGCGGCACGAGCCACACGATCTGCCGCCACCTTGCCACGCTTGGCCATCGTAATGACGTAGGGATCAAGATCCTTGATCCGACGCTCGATCGTTCGTAGTGACGGCAACTTGATGACCGCACTATGCGCGTCGAGCAGTCCCTGTTCGGCGAATTTGCCAACGATATGGGCCAGGACATCCTTGGCATGTCGGCGCTCGGGCAGTAAGTAGACCTGTTGTATCCCTTCCGTGATTAGCATTTCGACCTGCGGCGAAAACCGCAGCGTTCGGTTCCCGCGCAAATGCTCTCGCGGGATGAAAGCCGTAACTGCCTTGCTCTCCTGAAAATATTTCTGCACCCACCACGCCACCGTCCGCGGCGCTGGCGGATCAACGTCGGCAAATTCCGCAGCCAGTACTGGGATCAGCTTTTCCAGTCGCTTGACCGAGCGTGGATGACTCAACTGGGTGACCGCCGCCTCGACATACCTAGCATGCCGAACCATCTCGCGCATCGCCCTTTGATCCAGCTCGGGTAATTTGCGATCAATGCCGTCGGCGGATATGCGCTCAAGTTCGCTGTTCAGAATCAGCAGCGTGCTCGACGCCTGCATCTCCATGAAGCGTTCGTAAGGAATGCGATATGGCTTGCCGCCAGCGGTGGCCGCATAGCGCACCATGCCAGCGGCAACGTAGGTGACTTCGAACTCGCTGCCGTAAATGGCAAACCGCAGCCCGGCTCTGGGGAGATAGGACTTGTCGGTCATATCGATATCCCCACTGGCATGTTCAGTCGTAGCGGCCGGTCCAGATCCGCCGACAAGCGCCCATGAAACAGCAGATGGTCGACGAGCAGCGGCGATAGCCCAGCCTCGGCAAGATGTGCGTGCCACGTAGCGAGAGGCTGCGTGCCCGATAGTTGAGCAATGCGCTCCATCGCTAGGTCGCACTCCTGGCGTGACCACGGCTTGATGATCGAGCGGTGGTACAAGGTGTAGAGGTTTTCGAGTTGGATGCTACCGGTATCGGGCAGATCCGTCTGGTCGAGCACGGCGAAGTCAAAATCGCAGTGTTCTAGGAGTTTCTCAACCAACTCATGGCACTCGCGAACCTCATCGGTTAGGTGAAGCCGGCTTGGCTTGATCTCTCGGATCAGCCAACGCCCGTCGTTCATCCTGACCAAGAAATCGGGAAAGTAGCATCGACCGTGGTCAAACTCGATTTCCAGCGCCTGACAGCGATAGCCGGTTACCTCTGCGTCGCGTTCGAGCAGTAGGCAAAATGATGTTTCCAGCTGGCTTTCCAGTGCGACGGTCACACCATTTTTACGGCTGGGAAATAGCGTAGTACGTCGACCGCGGGCCCCTTGTGTAATGCGCCTGCGGCCGTGCACGACGCCGGCTAGGTCAGGTTTTTCAGAAAAAGCTTCTTCTGCCTGCTGTAGTAGGGCTCTACGCAGGGTCAGTTGTATCGAGTGGAGATACATCATCACTCCTTGCCGCACCGAACAGCAGGCAAAGCGCTGCCTATTCGGTGCCGATCACAGAATTGAAATCACCTGGATTTGGGCGTAAAGAACCCTACCGCGGGTCATGAGCAGCGGAAATGCAGGTAATGCGTGAAGGAGGGCGACTTGACGTTGGAAGGCGTGATGACGATACTGAAGGCGCTAACCGTATTTGCCATCAGGCACTTACACCAACGGGGCAAGCCGCAAGGTTTGTCCCGTTTTACATTTTGGCTTCCTCCTTTCGACGGGAACGTACTTCCCGAACAGGCAGGGAGAGATTTGAGCTGGGGCAGTCTTTCAGCTTGATGATTTCCCGAATGATGTTGATCTCGGCAGGGCGCAGTGTGTTCAAGTGCTTGCGCAAGTCCTGCATCAACCAATACACGTCTTCATGCACACCCGTAGGTATCACCAGCTTGCGCTGTGATGCCTCAATGGTCTTGTGCAATTCTTGTTGTTGCTTTTCAGTAAGAGACAGTACATCGACTAGGCGCTGAACGAACTCGGCAGTCGGGGGCCCTTTGGTGCCGATTTCCAGGGCAGAGATGTAGCTTTGTTCATAGCCAAGCCACTCCGCCAGCTCGACCTGTCGGACGCCGTAGCTTGTGCGCAACTGGTGTAGATACTTGGAGAAGGGGCTCATGTTGACCGGTGGCTAAGGTGAATATCACCGCGAAGAGTAGTTTTTCCTGAGTCATTTGTCAAAAATAAGTACATGTTTTTAAATGATTTATTTATATTATTTTGCTGTCGCAAAATAGCGGAGGCAGTCGGGTAGTACATGATTTCCAACGTCAGAACTGTTTCTGAGGGGCTGGATACTGACAAAGATCATGTAGTACAGATGACAGGGCGTTTATGCTTTTGGCACGTAGGTATTGCTACAATCAACAGCATTGCAAACGCCATAGGCACCCATGCGAATTCTCCATACCTCGGACTGGCACCTTGGCCAGCACTTCATGGGCAAGACCCGCCAAGCTGAGCACCAAGCCTTCATTGACTGGCTGATCCAACAAGTTCGTGACCATGCCATCGACGCCGTCATCATCGCAGGCGACATCTTCGATACCGGAGCACCGCCCAGCTATGCGCGTGAGCTGTATAACCAGCTGGTAGTCGAGCTGCACAACACCGGTACCTCCTTGCTGATGCTGGGGGGGAATCACGATTCGGTTGCCACTCTGGGTGAAAGCCGACCTTTGCTGTCCTACCTCAGCACCACCGTCATCCCGGCAGTCGAAGAAGACCTTGATAAACAGGTGCAGGTGCTGAATAAGCGTGACGGCACAGCTGGCGCCATCATCTGCGCGATTCCCTTCATCCGTCCGCGTGATGTCATGCAGAGCCAAGCCGGGCAGAGCGCGGAAGAAAAGCAGCTTTCGCTACAGGAAGCCATCCATCACCACTACCAGGCCGTGTACCAGCGGGCCTGCGCCAAGCGCGACGCGCTACGCCTGCCATTGCCCATCATCGCTACCGGGCACCTGACGACTGTGGGGGCTAGCGCCAGCGAATCCGTGCGCGAGATCTATGTCGGTGCCCTGGAGGCGTTTCCGACCACCGCTTTTCCGCCAGCCGATTACATTGCGCTGGGGCATATCCACCGCCCGCAAAAGGTGGGAGGGCTGGATCACATCCGCTACAGCGGTTCACCCATCCCCTTAAGCTTTGACGAAGCCAGTCAACAAAAGGAAGTGTTGTTGGTGGACGTGGACGATATCGGTCTGATGGGGGTAACGGCGCTACCGGTTCCGCGTTTCCAGCAATTGGTCTCGGTCAAGGGTGACCTTAAAGAACTGGAAGCTGCAATCCAGGAGGCGGCCCAGCAGGGCCGTGCCGAGCAGCCGGTCTGGCTGGAAGTGATGGTGAAGGGGGACGATTATCTGTCGGATCTGCAAACCCGCATCCAGAGTATGACGGAAGGCTTGCCGGTGGAGGTGCTGCGCCTGCGTCGGGATAGGGGCAATGCCGTAGCCGCCCTGCAAGCCGCCGCCAAAGAAACGCTGGATGAGCTGACACCGTTTGACGTGTTCAACAGGCGGATGGAACAGGAGGAACTGGATGAAGACCTGAGGGCACAGTTGGACGCACGCTATCGCAGTATTGTGGCCAGCTTGCAGGAGGGTACGGCATGAAGATCCTGACCCTGCGCCTGAAGAACCTCAACTCGCTCAAGGGCGAGTGGAAAATCGACTTCACCCAGCCGCCGTTCAAGGACAACGGCCTGTTCGCCATTACCGGCCCCACCGGTGCCGGCAAGTCCACGCTACTGGACGCCATCTGTCTTGCGCTCTATCACGAAACGCCGCGCCTCAAGACCATCTCAGCCTCGTCCAACGAAATCATGACTCGCCACACGGCGGACTGCCTGGCCGAGGTGGAATTCGAGGTGAAGGGGCAGGTATACCGTGCGTTCTGGAGCCAGCGTCGGGCCCGCGACAAGGCCGATGGTGCTTTGCAGGCACCCAAGGTTGAACTGGCCGATGGTGCCGGCAACATCCTGACAAGCCAGATCAACGACAAACTCAAGCGTATCGAGGCAATTACCGGCCTAGATTTTGCCCGTTTCACCAAGTCCATGATGCTAGCGCAAGGCGGCTTTGCTGCCTTCCTCAATGCCAGCGCCAATGAACGTGCCGAATTGCTGGAAGAGCTGACCGGCACAGATATCTATGGCCAGATCTCCCAACGCGTATTCGAGCAGGCCCGCGACGCCAAGCAGGCGCTGGACCAGTTGAAAGCCCGTGCAGATGGTGTGGAACTGCTGCCGGAAGAGCGGCGGCAATCCATGAAGCAGCAAATCGACACGCTGACTCAGCAGTTGGTCGAGCTGCAGAGTCAGCAAACGCAGACGCAAGCCTTGCGCCAGTGGCGTCATGAGCTGATTCAGGCAGAGCAGGCAGCTGCACTGGCACGAGAGGGCGAACAGGCGGCCCGGAAAGCATTGGATGAAGCCGAACCCGAACTGCAACGCCTGCAACAGAGCGAGCCTGCCGAGGCGATGCGCCCCGTCTATCAGGCTTGGCAAGACACGCAGGCAAGACGGAATCAGGCACGAAGTGCGCTGGACAAAATACAGGTCACACTGGCGGATAGCCAGCAACAGATCGTTATCGCCCACTGGCAGGCCAACACCATTGCAACAGGGCTGGCTGAGCACGCCAGGCAGCAGTACACAACGGCGCATGACGAACTGCAGGTCTTGCAAGCCTGGCTGGCAGAACATGGCCATTTTGCCGTACTGGGCGAACAGCTCAGCGGTTGGCAGAGCCAATTCAGTCAGACTCAGCAGGCTCAGCACACCGTACAGCAGCTGCACGACCAGTTACAGGCACAGCAGCGCGAACTGGAAGCGACCGAACGCAGCCTAGGCGAACAGAAAACACTGCTGGAGGCTGCCCAAAAGGAGCACGAGCAAAAACTGCTTGTCGCCCAAGCTGCTGAACAGGTCGCGGCCAACATTTTCCACGGCCAAACGCTGGCCGAGCTGCGCACTAGCTGGATGACCGCACAGGAACAGGTGCAGTCCTGGCGACAGCTGTTGCAATTGGCCGCACAGCAGCGTCAACACGCCAGTCGGCAAGTGCAGCAGCAAGCAGCGATAACCGATAGCCGGCAGCAGCTAACTGCTCAGCAAGCATTGCTGGACACTCTGCGCCGAGACTACAAGCAGCTGAAAGAGCAAGTTGAAGATAAGCGCAAGCTGCTGGCCCAGGAGCAACGCATCCAGAGCCTGGAAGCACACCGCGCTGCGCTGCAGCCGGGTGAGGCCTGCCCCTTGTGTGGCTCGCACGAACACCCTGGCATCCAGACCTACCAGCAGCTTAGCGTGTCTGATACCGAGCGTACCCTTCAGGAAAAAGAGGCTGCGCTCGCGCAGCTGGAAGAGCAAGGCAATGCGGCCAAGGGCGAGCAGGCCAAGCTGGAAGGTCGTTTGCAACAGCAGCAGGAAGCACTGCAGGTGCTGGAGCAGGCACAGCGGCAGGCCGCTACGGCCTGGCGTGAACAGGCTACGCCGCTGGGGCTAGGTGACAACGACTGGCAGCAGGAAGACACACTGCCGCAAGCTCTGGCTAAGGCAGAACAGCATGACGCCAAATTGAAAGCCCAGTTGGCGCAAGCGGAGCAGGCAGAACAGGACCGGGTAGTGGCCCAGCAGATGGCTTACCGCAGCGCCCAAGCGTTGCAGGAAGCAGGGAAGCAATATGAGCTGCTACAGCAGGCCAGTCTGCATGCCATGCAAGGTGTGAAGGCGCTGGCCACGCAGCAAGAACAGGCCGCCCATGCGGCGCAGCAAGCCCGCGAGCAATTGCAAGCTGCCATTGCCGACAGTGGTTTTACCGTGGCAGACGACATGGCGCAATGGCTGGCAGATCGTCAGCAGGACTGGCAGGCGTGGCAGACTAGGCAGCGTACACAGCAGTTGCAACAGGCTGAGCTGCTCAAGTTGCAAAGCCATCTTGAGCAGGCAGCCAACCTTGCCGAAGGCTGGCAGCTCCGTTGGAGCAAACTGGATGTCGAAGCTCCAACCGGGCAAGCCAAACCGGAGATCGACGAGCCATCCTTTGCCCGCTACACCGACCTGGTAGAGGTGCTGACTGCACAGATCGCTAATCTGCAGGGCCAGCAAACTCAGTTGAGCACTGACCTGGCCTTACTTCATCAGCAGTACAGCGAGGCTGAGGCCGCTTGGTCAGCTGCGCTGCAAACCAGCCCCTTCACCGATACCGATACTTTCCTGCGGGCACTGCTACCGGCAGAGGAGAGCCGGCGCCTGCGCAACTGGCAGCAACAACTGGCGCAAGCGCTGGAACGCAGCGCGGCAGTACACCAAAGCGCAGACGCCACTCTGCAAGTACTGCAGCAGCAAAATCGCACACCGCTCGGCCTGATCGAGTTGGATGAAGCGCTGGCAGCGCAAGACGGGAAGCGACAAATCCTGTTCAGCGAACAGGGCGCTCTGAATGCCTTGCTCCGGGACGATGCGCAGCGCCGCGACAACCAGCAAGCGCTATTCCATCAAATCGAGCAACAGGCCGCCGATGTTGATATCTGGCAACGACTCAACAGCCTGATTGGTTCTAAAGAGGGTGACAAATACCGCAAGTTTGCCCAAGGGCTAACACTGGACCATCTGATGCATCTGGCCAACCGTCATCTGGAGCGGCTGCACGGCCGCTATCTCTTGCAGCGCAAGAGCAGCGGTGAGTTGGAACTGGAAATTGTGGATACCTGGCAAGCCGACGTCACCCGAGATACCCGTACTTTGTCCGGCGGTGAGAGTTTCCTGGTCAGTCTGGCGTTAGCTTTGGCTCTGTCCGACCTGGTGAGTCACAAGACTTCTATTGATTCACTGTTTTTGGATGAGGGTTTTGGTTCCTTGGACGGAGAAACATTGGAAATGGCTCTTGATGCGCTGGACGTAATAAACTCTTCTGGCAAGTCAATCGGTGTAATTAGTCACGTATCGGCCATGAAAGAAAGAATAAATGTACAAATATCTATTGAGAAGGCTGCTGGGGTAGGATTTTCTTGTGTCCACGTAAAGCAATAACGAAACTGCAATATTAATCATTTAGTAATTCCATCACATGTTAAAGGTGAAAGTATGTCAATAAAAAGCATATCGAAAATTAATAACTATGGCATTTTCAATAGCTTTAACAATACTGGCTTGCATGACTATGGAAAATATAATTTATTCTATGGGTGGAATGGTTGTGGCAAGTCAACCTTGTCAACCATATTTTACGGCCTAGGGAAGAAGGCAAAGTCAGAAAAATTTCCTCAGGGTGCGTTTTCAATTGTCCTGGAAGATGGGGTGACAGTTAGCTCTGATCAACTTGATTTGACTAGCTTGAATATACACACTTTTAATCAAGAATTTATAGATCAAAATATTGCATGGAATAGTGTCGTTAAGAAAATTCTCCTGATTGACGAGGGAAAGATTAAAGAACGAGAAGAGTTAGAGTCAAAAAAGAAAATACAAAAAACTGACCGTGAATTTTATGAGGAAGAGCTTTTAGAGCTGACAAAGATAAATACATCCATTCAGAAATTTGGAACGGATAGCGCGAGGCATATTAAGGCAAGCCTGCAATCCATTGACACTTCTGACAGATACTATCTCAACTACGACAAAAGAAAATTTGAATCATTTATTGAAGCCAATAAAGACGGCGTGGCAAAGGAAGAGGCTATCTTAGATGAAGAAAAATTGCTTGAATTGACCAATGCGGCCAAACCAATAGAGCTTCCAAGTGTTAGTTTTGCAAAACAGGAAATTAGTGATGCGACGTACGAAAAGGCAAGAGAACGCTTAGATGATTTACTTGGAAATACATTTGTAAGCGAAACTATAGATCACTTGACAAATAACCCTGACATTAAGTCATGGGTTGAGGCTGGGCTTGCTCTGCACAAGAATCACAATGCGAATTCTTGCGAATTTTGTGGAGAAAAAATATCGGAAGACAGGGTAAAAAAGCTTGAAGGGCACTTTAATGATAATTACAGGAAATTCCAAGAAAGAATTGAGGCGGCAGACAAGTGGCTTGCCGATCAATATATAACAACACCAGTACTACCTGCAGTTAGCCAGTTTTATGATGAGTTGAAGTCTAGCTATTTGGGTGCTTCCGATGAACTGCAAAACGCCATTCAATTGGTAAATAAGGGAATTGAATTATGGCATGGCGCCCTGGGGGCTAAAAGAACGTCCCCATTAAATACCAACTTTCATATCCAAAGTATAGATTCAGGTGCGATTGGCTTTTTTAATGAGGCCATGGCGAAAATTGATTTAATTGTAAAGGCGCACAATCACAAGTCAGCAAATTTTGAAGAGGAAACTGCAAAGTCCAAAAAGCAACTTGAACTGCATTATGCTGCAACCGAAATAAGAAGCTTTGGGTATCAAGTGAAGAAAAAAGATCTTTTCGATAGGGAGGCTAAAAACAATGAATTGAAGCTTTCGATAGATAATCGAGAGAAAGAAATAATTGCTATTGAGAGTTCGTTGGCAAATGAAAGCATTGGTGCCGACAAATTCAATGAAGCACTTCATAAATTTTTGGGCAGAACTGAGTTAACCCTTAGGTTTAATCAGCAGAAAAAGGGTTATGAAATTATTAGAAATAATTCCGAAGTGATAAATGGGCAACTTAGTGAGGGCGAAAAAACTGCAATTGCTTTTGTTTATTTCATGATAAAGATAAAAGAAAATGACAACAAGATTGAGGATAGTGTAATTGTTGTTGATGACCCAGTTTCAAGTTTTGACTCTAATCACCTTTTCCACTCATATTCTTTTTTGAGAAGCAACTGCGAAAAGGCGAAGCAGTTGTTTGTCTTTACGCATAACTTTACCTATTTTAAATTGGTGAGAGATTGGTTTGAGGGTGTTAACAAAGGGCGGCGACGCAAGGAAAAAGAGCCAAATGCATATTTCTTTTCAATCGAATCTAGCGGGCAGCCTCGCCATTCTGAAATTAAAAATGCAAGTAGCAGCCTAATTCATTACAACTCTGAGTACCATTACATCTTCTCCAGATTGAAAGACTTCGCTGGGAAGGATGCTCTTTCGCGGGATGATGCCTTTCTTACCGCGAATTTGGCGAGGAAACTATTGGAATCATTTTTTAGCTTCAAGTATCCAAAGCATCGGAGTGACATTGCCCAATTAATGGATCGCGGACTGAAAGATAGCAAGACCATCACGGCAGAGACGAAGGAAAAAATTTATCGCTTTATTAACAAATACTCGCACTCGGCTGTGATTGAAATTAATGAAGACTCGTCTGAAAACCTATTTGGCGAAAGTCAGAATGTCATAAAAGACATTTTTAATTGGCTAAACGAAGTTGATGAAGTTCATTTCAAGGAAATGCTTGAGGTGGCAAGCGAGGCTTAGCATAAAAAGCGAGTCTGTGAAATAGCCCGGGTTAAATATCTCGTAAAGATTTTTGCCCGGACTGTTACTTGGTTTTATTATAATTCTGCATATATTCTGGTCATGTCTCGATCCCTTTTTTTATAGCCGGGCCGAGGGGAGGAAAAGGTCATGCTGGTGGTTGTTAAGTTCCTTATCCTATTTAGCAATAGGAGATCCCACTCATGACCAGGTGTGATATGCCCACCTGCTGTTTGGTAACAGCGAAGAACATCATTTCCAGTCTTCGACACGCCAACTGTATGTGGCTCCACGATGCGGTCAATCCCATCGTACGTGAGAGAAAGGACCTGACGGTTTTGAATGGCAGCAATGATAGAGCTAAGCATCTTATCTCCATGCAGTAATGGCATATGCCGTTTTTATTATAATGCAAGTAGGATTTTTATCCTACTTGGTTTTATTCAAATGAAAAAGCCCGCATGTGCGGGCTTTCTGATGCAGCTTTATGTGTCGTCGAGTGTAAACTTATCTGTCGTTCTGGCAAGAATATGTGTCGCTCGACGCTGACAATTTGAATCAATCCCAGCTCAACGCCCCGCCAGTCTGATACTCGGTGACGCGAGTCTCAAAGAAGTTCTTTTCCTTCTTCAAGTCGATCATCTCGCTCATCCACGGGAAGGGGTTGTTCACGCCCGGGAACAGCTGATCCAGGCCGATCTGCTGCATGCGGCGGTTGGCGATGAAGCGCAGGTATTCCTTGAACATGCTGGCGTTCAGGCCCAGCACGCCGCGCGGCATGGTGTCTTCGGCGTACGCGTATTCCAGCTCCACCGCGTGCTTGAACAGCTCGGTCACTTCGGCCTTGAAGCTTTCGGTCCAGATTTCCGGTTGTTCCAGCTTGATGGTGTTGATCAGGTCGATGCCGAAGTTGCAGTGCATGGACTCGTCGCGCAGGATGTACTGGTACTGCTCGGCGGCGCCGGTCATCTTGTTCTGGCGGCCCAGCGCCAGGATTTGCACGAAGCCGACGTAGAAGAACAGGCCTTCCATGATGCAGGCGAACACGATCAGCGATTTGAGCAGCTTCTGGTCGTTTTCCAGGGTGCCGGTCTTGAAGGCCGGGTCGCACAGCACGTCGATGAACGGAATCAGGAATTCATCCTTGTCGCGGATGGATTTGATTTCGTTGTAGGCGTTGAACACTTCGCCTTCGTCCAGGCCCAGGCTTTCCACGATGTATTGGTAGGCGTGGGTGTGGATGGCTTCGTCGAAGGCCTGGCGCAGCAGGAACTGGCGGCATTCCGGGCTGGTGATCTGGCGGTAGGTGCCCAGCACGATGTTGTTGGCGGCCAGGGAGTCGGCGGTGACGAAGAAGCCCAGGTTGCGCTTGACGATGCGCATTTCGTCTTCGGTCAGCTGGCCGGTTTTCCACTGTTCGATGTCGCGCTGCATGTTCACTTCTTGCGGCATCCAGTGGTTGGCGCACTGCGCCAGGTATTTTTCCCAGGCCCATTTGTGCTTGAACGGCACCAGCTGGTTGACGTCGGTGGTGCCATTGATCACCTTCTTGTCCACCGCGTTTACGCGGCCGCTGCCGTGGCTGGCGGCATTGGCGGCTGCGGACGGCGTGGAGGGGAGGGTGTCTTCAAAGTTCAGCATGGGTGCTCCTGTATCGTCTTCGGTTGCCGCGCGGGGGCGCGGCGGCGGTTCTATGCGGATTTTACTACGTGTTCTCTGCGTTGTTGCGCGGCTTGCGCCGGCTGCAGCTGACAATGCTGGATGATGCGGACCTCGCCCGGCGCCGCGGCGGGCTCCGGCTGCGGCGCCGGCACGATGGCGGCGTGGGCGCCGGCATTCACCATGGCGGGGCGGCGGCCGGCCACGCTTTTGCGCAGCAGGTAATAGGCGGTGGTGCTCATGGGCTCTCCCGGCTTAGAAGCGCAGTTGCTGGGCCAGTTGGCGGATCAGCACGCGTTCGCGCGCTTCCTCCTGCTCCAGCTGCTCCTGCAGCCGGTTGCGCGCCGCGCGCAGCTGCCGCAGCTGGCGGTATTGCTGGTTGGCGGCGGCGATGTCGTGCTTCAGGGTTTCGATTTCCTGCTGCAGCTCTTCGGGCTGGCAGTACACCACCAGGGTGTCGCCTTCTATCCAGGCCTTGCGCCAGCGCTGGGCGCGCGGGACGCGGCGCGATTCCTGGAAGTAGTCCTTCCATTCGTTGGGCGGCGCCAGGTTGAGCTGCAGGTACAGGTTGAACAGCAGGAACTGCTTGTCCGGATTGTGGGATTTGTCTTCGCAAAAGCCGGTAATGCCGATGTTTTCAAATGTCTGCATCTTGTCCTCCCAAGGCGCTGCCAGTTGCCGTGCACGGGGCGCCTTGCCGCGGCCCCTGCGGTCCATCCCGAAGCCGTCTGTCGCCAAACGGCTTGAGGATGCGATGGCTAGGCCATCATTGGCGTTTCCTGTTCCGGCGCGGTGTCGTACTGCACCACGCCGTAGATCTTCCAGTGGCCGTCCACCCGTTTCAGGTGGTAGCCGGTGTGGTAATGCCAGGCGGACTGGCCGCTGCGCTCCACGGTCCAGGCCACTACCGCGCTGGCGGCGTTGGCGCCCATCGCCTGCACGCTTTCCAGCCGGTGGCTGGCGCTGAGGAAACCCTGGCTGCGGTACCACGCCAGCAGCGAGGCGGTGGTGGCTTCCAGCGCGGCCATGTCGGGCCAGCAGGCCAGGTCGCCATGGTGGATGGCGGTGAACGGCACGGTGAAGTGATGGGTCACGCCGGCCGTGTCCAGCTGCGAATAGCTGTGCTGGTATTGTTTGAAAAAGGCTTCCAGGCTCATGGTCGGTTTCGTCGCGGTGATGGGGCCGGGCGGCGCGTCATTCCACGGGGGGATGGTCGGCAAACCCTTGTGGAATCAGGCTTTGCGCGGCGCATGCCATTCGTGTTCAGACTGTTTTCTCAGTGCTTCAAGGTTAGCATATCTGGTGTATTAGATGTGAATTTCTACAATATCTAGTGAAATTTGTGGTGGTGTGCGGCCGGCGGCGGCATAGCTTGTGGTTGGCAGCCCGGCGCGGGCGGCGCTTTGGCCGGAAACGGGCGGCGTTGTTTTTTCGCATATGCGCGCCCGGGCCCGAGGGCCGGGCCAAGACGGCCCTTCGGCGCGCGGCAGGCTGCGGCCGAAGGGTGCGAGGCTACCGGAGGCGAAACCGGATTGCAAGCTGGCTTCGCCGCGCCGGCGGGTCAGGAGGTTTTGCCGGACAGGGAGTCCTGCACCAGCGAGAAGAAGTGGTCGTACATCTTGGGGTCGGTCACGGTGGAGGTTTTGGAGTCGCCGTTGGTGTCCCAGATGGTGACCTTGAAGCGGGCGCGCACCAGCGTTTCGCCATCCTGGTCGGGGCGCACGGTCACCAGCGCGCTGACGCTTTCGTGGTCGGGCTTGGCCTGCAGCGGAATGCCCTTGGCCTTGAAGATGGCGCGGATGGCTTCGCGCCAGCGCACGCCGATCACGCGGTTGAGTTCGCCTTCCACCAGCATGGTTTCCTGGTCGGCCTTCACCGGCTTGAAGCCCATCGCCTGCAGCGCGGAGCTGCTGGCGTTGACGGCGGAGGGAGGCTGCACGCGCTGGTAGGTCTTGTCCTGGATCTGGGCCAGCGTCTGCTGCTCGGCCGGGGTCAGATCCACGGTGACTTGTTTGGAGCTGAGTTTCAGCAGCCGGCTGCCGCCGTCGCCGGTCACCCTTTCGTTGGGATTGGGCGTGGAGCAGGCGGCGAGGGCGGCGATGACAAGCAGCGCCGGCAACGCAGCACGGCTGCGGCGCGGCGCGCGGATGGCGGGTATGGGGCTGGGGTGCGCCATGGAAATCTCCGGATGAAAACGGCTCCATCGCCTGTGGGAAGGCGATGGGGTGGGGTTGACGGGGGGCGCTTGCGCGCCGCGGTAGCAATATGTTGATTGTCTGGACGCGCTTGGGTGCCGCCCCCTGTCAATTGGAACAGGTGTCGCTGGTTTGCCGCTTTAGTTGTGCTGGGCGATCAGGCTTTGCAGCTCGGGGCTGATTTCCGGCAGGAAGGCGGTCCAGTGCGCGCCGTCGGCCGGAGTGTCGATGTCGGGATGGAAGCGGCGCACTTCCTGGGCGAAGCGGCGGCCCATCTCGGCCATTTCACGCAGGTGGCCGGCCACCGACTGGCGGGTCTGGCGCGAGATGTCCAGTCGGTTGGCCTCGGCGTGGCGCAGCGAGTCCACCAGCTTGTCCGCCAGGTCCGGCGCGTCCACCTTCAGCAGGCGGCGGCCGATTTCGTCCTTGTCCAGCAGGTTGGCGATGCGTTCGTCCATGCTCACGCCCACCGCCGGCACGCCGGCTTCCATGCTGGTGACGATGGCGTGGAAGCGCGAGCTGAGCAGCAGGTCGGCGGCGCGCAGCAGGCCGACGATGGCGCGCGGCGGCATGTCGCCGCTGGCGACGATGGGCGGCGCTTGTTCGAAGCGCGCGGCCAGGTCGTTGCAGGCGGCGCGGTCCACCTTGTCCATGCCGATGATCAGCACGCCGCCGCCCGTGTCCTGCTGCCATTGTTTGGCGGCGTGGGCCAGCGCGTCCAGATAGGCGGCATAGCGGCTGCGGATGGATTCGTTGTCCGGGTGGAACAGGATGCTGCCGAAGAACAGTTCGCTGTGCGCGCCGGTTTCGGCCATTTCCTGGGCTTTCACCAGGTCGGGCTTCACCGGCCACCAGAAGGGGTTCATCGGACATACCGCCAGCAGCGGGAAGTCGGCCAGGCCCAGCCGCACCAGCCGCTCGCGCACCGAATCGGCCGGCTCGGACTGGTAGGTCCAGGCGGTGTCGGCGCCGCCGGTGGCGCGCAGGCCCAGCGGCTGCAGCACGGCCTTGGACTCTTCGTTGCGGCACAGGATCAGCGGGCCGCTGCCCAGGCTGGAAATGAAGGCCGACAGTTCCGGCTCCATCTTGCCGGCCTCGGCGCCGTAGCCCACCGCCAGCCGGCCGCTGGCGACGGCCATACCCAGCGCGCCGCCCAGCATCGCCGACAGCATGCAGCACAGATTGGACTTGAACATGGAGCCGTCGCAGGCGATCACGCCGTCGTATTCGCGGATGGTGCGGATCAGGAATTCCGGGAAGTAGTCCTGCACCAGCTCCAGCTTGACGTCGTCTTGCAGGTCTTCCGGCAGGTCCACGCCGGTGCCGACCAGGCCGATTTCCACCCGGTCGCGGCCCAGGATGGCGCGCACCTGGCGGATCATTTCCGCCACCCGCACGTCGGAGCCGGTGTTGCCGCCGCCGGCGTAGCCGGCGAACAGCAGCCGCAGCGGGCTGCCGGCTTCGCGCGCCGGCGGCGGCAGGTGGGCGGCTTCGCCTATCAGTTCGGTCAATTGGCTGTACAACACCGGATAGGAGGCGTTGGACGCCAGAAACGCTTCAAGCAGCTTGGACATGGGTCGAGTCCTCTCAGGTGGGGAAGGATAAGGTGAAATCTTGCGCGCGCCACAGGCGCAGCGGGCGCGGCGCGCCATCGTGGGCCAGCGCGGCGGCGTGGCCGTCTTCGGTTTCCAGCGCGTGCAGCCGCCAGCTGTCGCCATGAGCCGACACGAGCCGCGGCCGGCCGGCCTCGTCCAGCGCGATTTCCACGTCGGCCAGGCCGGACAGGCCGCTGCCCATCGCCTTGAGCACCGCTTCCTTGGCGGTCCACATCCGCAGGAAGCGCCGCGCGCCGTCGTCGGCGTCGCCCAGCGCCAGCCTTTCGCCCGCGCTGAAGTAGGATTCGGCGATGCCTTGCCAGTCCAGCTCGCGGCCGTCGCGCTGGGCTTGTTCCAGGTCCACGCCCAGCCGCGCGCCGCGCGCCAGCGCCACCAGCGCGGCGTCGCCGGAGTGGCTGAGGTTGAAGCCCAGCTCAGGATAAGCCGGCAGCCAGGGCTTGCCGGCGCTTTCCGCGGCGAAGTCCAGCGCGGCCGGGTCGGCGCCCAGCGCGGCGGCCAGCAGCTGGCGCAGCGCGTTGTGGGCGGCGGCGTAGCGGGCGCCGTCGCGCGGGCGGATGAACCGCGCCGCGCGCAGGCGCTCGTCCGGCGACAGCGCGTCCGGGCAGGGAGGGCCGTCCAGCGGGATGGCGATCACGTCTATCGCCGCGCCGGGCGAGGCCAGCGCTTGCCGCAACGCGCTCACAGCGGGCAGGCCACGCTGGCGGACAGCGTGGAGGCCACGTGCTGGATCACGGCGGTTTCCATGTCGCGGACGAAGAAATGCCCGCCGCTGAACAGCTGGCGGCTGAAGCGGGAATGGGTCAGGCGCCGCCAGTCTTCCAGCGCCGCCACCGGCACGTGGTCGTCGTCGTCGCCGCCCAGCGCGGTGATGGGCACGTTCAACAGCGGCGACGAGGCCTGGAAGTGGTCGTTCATTTCCAGGTCGGCGCGCAGCAGCGAAAACACCGCGTGCTTCAGCTCTTCCTCCTGGAACACGATTTCCGGGGTGCCGCCCAGCTGGCGCAGGTAGGCGGTGAGGTCGGCGTCGCCCATCCGGTGCAACTGGGTGCGGTATTCCGGCAGCGGCGGCCGGCGGCCGGAGGCGAACAGGTGCAGCACCTGCGCCTGGCTGCGCTCCAGCGCCTGGGCGGTGGCGAAGGCCAGCGCCGCGCCCATGCTGTGGCCGAACAGCGCCACCGGGCGGTCCAGCAGCGGACGGATCGCCCGCAATAGCGACGGAACCAGGCGTTCCACGCGGGTATAGGCGTCTTCGCCGTAGCGCGTGCCGCGTCCCGGCAGCTGCACCGGGCAGACGTCGATGAAGTCCGGCATGCGATCGGTCCAGCTGCGATAGGCCAGCGCCGCGCCGCCGGCGTGGTGGAAGCAGAGCAGCCGCACTTCGGCCCTGGGGCGCGGTTTGCGGAAGATCAGCCAGTTGCCGGTGTCGTGCAGGCCCGGCGGGAGCGATGACGCGGTCTGATGGGTTGTGATCATGATGCGGATTCCTGGTTCGGTCTGAATCTGTGCTCAAGCCGCCCCGGCGCGGCGCGAAGTCCGACCGGGGCGGCGGTCTTACGTAGTTTGTGCTGTTTGCATGTCAATTTTCTTTACTGATGCCATTTTGCATAATTGCGCCGCCAGTGTCTCTATGGTCGGGTAGTTCCAGATCAGCGTCGGCGACAGCTTCAGCGCCAGCCGCTTTTCCAGCCGGGTGAGGATCAGCAGCGCGCGGGTGGAGTCCAGCGTGTAGCTTTCGAAGGTGCGGCGCGGGTCGATGTCGTCGGGCGACAGGTCCAGCTGGGAGGCGATCTGCTCCATCAGCCACTCCTGGATGTCCTCGGCGGCGAACGAGGCCGGCGGCATGGCGGCCGGGGCCGGTTCCGGCCGCAAAGCCTGCTGCGGCGCGGCTTGCGGGGCTTCCATGCCTGTCGCCGGCTGCGGCAGCGGCTGCGCAGCGGCCTGCATCAGCGCGTCGGCCACCGCGGCGGCGCGGCGCGCGGCCGGGTCGGCGAACGGGGTGCCGGCGGCCCAGGCGTTGAAGGCGCCCATGGCCGGGCCGCACCACACCTGGTAGTCCAGCGTCCGCTCCGGCGCGCCCTGTATCGCCCAGCGCGAGGACTGGCCTAAATACCAGCGGAACACCAGGCCCATCCGCACCTTGGGGTCGCGGCTGGCCTGCTCGGCCAGCGCTGGATTGCGCTGCTGCCAGAAAGCCAGCGTTTCGGCCTCCACCGCCGCCAGCGGCTGGCGGAACAGCTGCTGCTCCAGCCGCGCCAGCTCGGCCGGCGGTATGGCCTGCAAGGACGGGTGGGCGCGGTACAGCTCGGCCAGCTGCGCGCCGCGCACGGCGAACAGCGTGCCGCGCTTCAGCACCTGCACCTGCACGCCCAGTTCGAACATGTCGGCGGCCGGGGCCATGGTCACGTCGGCCAGGTCGGCGGCGGCCAGCAGCTTGCGCACCGCCGGCGAGGTGGCGGATTCGACGCAGGCCTGGTTGACCGAGCCGGTGACGACGTAATCGGCGCCCATGGCGAAGGCGGCGGCGATGGCCGCCGGGGTGCTGATGCCGCCGGCCGCGCCCAGGCCGACCCGCGCCGCGGCGGGAAAGACCTCGGCGACGCGGCGGCGCAGCAGCGACAGCGCCGGCAGCGCGCAAACCAGCGACTGGCGGTCGGTATGGCCGCCGGAGTCGGCTTCCACGGTGACGTCGTCGGCCACCGGCAGCAGCCGCGCCGCCGCCGCTTCCTGCGCCGTCAGCTCGCCGGCCGCCTGCAGCGCGTCCAGGATGGCGTCCGGCGCCGGACGGAAGAAGGGCTCGGCCACTTCGCGGCGCGACACCTTGGCGATCACCCGCTGGCGCGCCACCGCGCCGCCGGCGCCATCCAGGCGGGCGCCCTTGGCGCGGTACAGCACGATGGCCGGGCTGAGCGCCATGAAAGCCGAGGCCTCGATGGTTTCCACGCCCCGGCTCAGGTACAGGTCCACCAGCGCGCGCTCCAGCGCGGGATCGTCCGGAGTGTGGATCAGGTTGAAGCACAGCGGCTTGCCGGGCAGCTCGGCGCGCAGCCGGGCGATGGCGGCGTCGACCCGTTCCAGGCTGAGGCCGGCGGCGCCGAAGCTGGCCAGGCAGCCGGCGCGGCTCAGCGCGATCACCAGCTCTTCGCCGGCGATGCCGTTGGCCATGGCGCCGGCCATATAGGCCAGGCGCAGCCCGTGGCGTTGGCGGAAGGCGGCGCTGCCCAGTTGCTCGGCGCCGCGGAGGGCTGGGGAGGAGGCCTGGATCATAGCGCCGCTCCCTGGGTTTGCGCCGCGGCGGCCGCGGCTTGCGGCAGCGCCGGCTGGCCGGTCAGGCGGATGCCCAGGCCTTCCACCCGGCCCATCACGCGGCCGTTGTCGATCAGGTCGATGTCGGCGATCAGGTAGGGTTCCGGCGTCAGGCCGATCTCGACGATGTCGGCGCGGTAGGTGAAGGTCTGGTTCTGCGGCAGCACCTGGGCGCGGAAGCGCACCAGCGACGGGCGGTGCGGCAGCGGCTGGAAGCGCGCGCCGGTGACGGCGGTTTGCAGGCCCAGCGACAGCGCGTAAGCCTGCAGCAGCTGGAACGCGCCTTCCATCATGCACGGGCCGGGGAAGATCGGGTCGTCCTTGAAGTGGGCGCGGATCGCCCAGTGCTGCGGGTTCACCTGGAATTCGGCTTCGCAGCCGCCCAGGCCGTGGGCGCCGCCGGCCGGTTCGATGCTGGTGACGCGGTCGATGAACTGGATGGCGGCGGGCGGCAGGCGCAGCGACGGGTTGCGGCCGCCGCTGGCGTGGGCCGGCGACAGCACCTGGGCGATCTCGCCGCGCGAGATGGCCAGCAGGTCGGCGCCGTCCAGCGAGCGGCGCGGCGGCGCCAGCGGCGGGATGAAGGCGGTTTGCGCCACCTTGCGCGGCGTGCGGTGCTGGTCGGTGATGCCGGCGCCCTTGCTCAGCTCCTCGTAGGTGAAGAAGCCGGCGGTGCAGTGGTCGATCTTCAGCGCCGGGCGGCCGTCCACGCTGGCCAGGAAGTCGGTCTTGAACAGGGTGGCGTCGCCGTTGCGGAAGGACTGGGTGATGTGGATGTCGTATTCCACGCACTGGCCGGCCTGCGGCATCACGTCCAGATAGGTCAGCTGCGCGTCCAGCCAGCGGTAGGCGCGGTTGCCGCGGTTTTCAAAGTCTATGCCTAGCCAGCCCACCAGGAACAGCACGCCCTGGGCGTCCAGCGACAGGTAGGAGACCTGGCCGTCCACCGCGTTCCAGGCCGGTTTCGGGATGTCATATTCAGTGCGGATGCGGCTGTCTTCCAGCTTGCCGTAGGTGCCGGACAGCGCGGTGACGCGGCTGACCGCCATGAACGGCGCGCCGGGCACCCGCACGCGGCGCGGCAGCCGGTCGATTTCGGCGAATTTCGGCCCCAGCACGTTGGCGACGCGGCCTTCGGCGAACTCCATGATGTCGGCTTCGTTGAACAGCGGCGGCTGCTTGGGCGCGGCCGCCGGGTCGGCGGCGGGCTTGCCGGCCAGCAGGCTGGCGAGCGAGGCGTGGCTGGCGGCCAGTTCGGCGCGGTGGCGCTCGGCTTGTTCAGCCAGTGTGTGCTGCGTGGTTTGGGTGGTGGCGGTCATGGCGTCTTGCGTTGCGGGTTTGAGGGTAAGGATTTTGGAAGGACGGGCCAGCGCCTGGTCCAGGCCTTGCTTGCGCAGCGCCTCGACCAGCGTGGCGGCGATGGGCGGGCGGCAGAAGCACAGGTCCTTGAGCAGGGCCGGTTTTTTCTCTTCAGGCTGGACGCGCAGCGCGGCGGCCAGGTCCAGCGGCACGCGCTGGGCCACCAGCAGCGCCAGCAGCTTGGCCAGCATCGCGGCGTCGTCCTGGTCGCGGCGGGCCAGCGCGAAGGTTGCGTGCGGGCGGCCGCGCAGCGTCTTGCCTATCCAGCGGCTGCAGTTGCCGCCGGGCCCCAGTTCCAGGAACAGCCGCGCGCCTTGCGCATAGGCCTGGTCCACCAGCGCCGGGAAGTCCAGCGGCGACACCAGGTCGCCGGCGACGCGTTCGGCCACCGCTTCCGGGGTCCAGGCGGCGGGCGCGCCGCCGGCGAACAGCAAACCTTGCGGCTGGGCGGAGAGCTGGGCGGTGAAGCGCTCGGCGATGGCGGCGCGCTCGCGCTCGGCCGGCGCGCAGTGCATGGCCAGGCTGTCCGGCGCCGGCACCGCTTCCGCGCCCAGGCGCTGCAGGATGCGGTCGCAGGCGGCGCGCTCGCCCACCAGCGTCACTTCGTCCGGCGAGTTGATCAGGCTGACGTAGGCGCGGGTTTCCTGTTTGGCGGCTTCCACCACGCCGGCGGCGGGCGCCAGCACCAGGTAGTTGACCCAGTCCACCGGCTGGCCGTCGGCCAGTTGCCAGGCTTCGCGCACCGCCTGCTTGTCGCCGGACAGGCGGGTGAGCGAGCCGTCCAGCTCCTGCAGCCGCGCCAGCCAGGCGTCGCCCGGCGTCCAGGCTCCGCTGGCGAACATCATCGTGGCCTGTCCCAGGCTGTGGCCGAATTGCAGCGCCGGCTCCAGGCCGACGCGCTCGGTCAGCAAGGTGGCGTATTGCCAGCCGGACAGGATGCCGGCATTGATCAGCGCCGGATTGTCCTGCAGCAGCGCCTCTTCCGCCTGCATGCGGCCTTCGGCGTCCAGCGGCGTCAGCCGGCGCGGGTACAGCTGTTCGCTGCGGATGGTCGCGCCGGCGTCGCGGTGGGCGGCGGACAGGCGCTCGCCGGCCAGCGGCTCTAGTTGGGCGACGCGGCTGGCGAGGCCGGTGAAGGCGGTGTTCAGCGCGGAATACACGAAAGCCACCTTGCCGTCGCGGCCCAGCGGCGCGGGGCTGAAGCGGCTGCCGCGCGGCGATTGCCAGTCGGCCTGAGCCTTGGGCAGCTGCGCCAGCGCGGCGCGGGCCTCTTCCAGCAGGCCGGCGGCGTCGTCGGCCACCAGCGCCAGCGCCAGCGGCGCCTGCGGGTTGTGGGCCAGCACCGCGGCGCGGCACAGCGCGGCGGCGTCGGCGGCCGGTTTTTCCAGCTCGGCGATGTGGGCTGCCAGCTGGGCCAGCAGCGCATCGCGGTCGGCGGCGGCCAGTGGCAGCAGCAGCGGCAGGGCCGGCGCCACCGCCTTGTTGGCGATGCCGGCCGGCGTTTCCGCCAGCAGCGCCTGCGCCGAGCTGCCGTCGTCGTCGCGCGCTAGCACGGCGGCGACGCGGCGGCCGTCGGCCGGGCGGAACCAGGGGCGGGCGTCGGTCGGCACATAGGCGTGCGCCTCTTCCAGGCCGGCGGGGATCTGCGCGCCGTTCCAGCCGGCCCAGGCCGGCAGGCTGCGGCCGCTCAGGCTGAGCGCGGCGTGCAGCACGCTCAGCAGCGGGGCGGTCATCCGGGTGTGGCCGAACACGGCGGCGGCGCTGGACAGCGCCGGGCGGCCGCCGAGCAGGTCGGCGGCGGGCAGCGGGCCGGCGCTTTCCACCAGCCCGGCGCTGGCGGCGTCCTGGCCGATGCCGGCGCGGATGGATGCGGCAGCGGCCTGCGCCGATTCGCCGAAGCCGGCGCCGCGCCATTCGGCGTAGGCGGCGCGGCCTTGCGCGCGCACCGCGTCGGCCGGCTCCAGCACCAGCGCGCACGCGCCTTCGCCCACCGGGGCGGAGATGTCGGCGCCGCAGGCCTGGCGCACCATCAGGTTTTCAATCGCGCCGGCCAGGTCGATGGCGCCGACCAGCACCGCGTCTGCCTCGCCTTCGGCCAACAGGCGCTGGCCCAGCTCCAGCGCCCGCAGCGCGCCGGTTTCGTCGCCGGTCAGCATGAGGGCCGGGCCGGAGAAGTCCCAGGTGGCGGCGATGCGGCTGGCCAGCAGGCTGCCGACGTAGCTGAGCATCACCACCGCGTCCACCGGGTTGTGCAGCGATTCGCGCACCGCCTGGGTCAGGTTGCGGCGCTCTTCATCGCTCAGTTCGAAGCCGGCGGCGTCCAGGCTGTCCTCCAGCCGCCAGCTGGATTCCCAGCGCGCCATCAGCCGGTGGCCGCTGTGGTCCATGGCGCTGGCGATGATGACGGCGGTGCGGCTGCCCGGCGCGACGCCGGCGCCGCGCAGCGCGGCGTCGCCCACCGACAGCATCAGCAGCTGCTGCGGGTACATGCGCGAGATGTCGTTGGGCGGCACCCGCAGCTTGAGCGCGTCGATGGCGACGCGGTCGAGGTAGGCGCCCTGCGGCGCCGGGAAAGGCATGCCGGCGTGGCGGCCTTCCGGCAGCGGCCGCAGGCGCGGCTGGCCGGCGGCCAGCGCCCGCGCCACCGCGTTGAGGTCGGGGCAGTCGCCTATCGCCGCGCCCAGGCCGGTGAGCAGCGCGGCGTCGCCGCGGCGGCGCGAAGGCGCGGTTTCCGGCGCGGCCTGGCCGGGGCCGTCCACGATCAGATGGGCGTTGACGCCGCCGAAGCCGAAGGCGTTGATCGCGGCCCGCTTGTGCCCGGCCGGCCAGGGCGTGGCCTGGGTGATGATGTCCGGCGTGCCGGCGATGTCGCGCGACAGCGGTTTTTCGATGCCGACGGTGGCCGGGATCACGCCGTGGCGCATCGCCAGCAGGGTTTTGACCAGGCCGGCGATGCCGGCGGCGGTCAACAGGTGGCCGACGTTGGACTTCACCGAACCCACCGGCTGGTTGTCGCCGAACACCCGGGCCACGGTTTCCAGCTCCACCCGGTCGCCCAGCTTGGTGCCGGTGGCGTGGCATTCGACGTAGGCGATGGTGTCCGGCGAAATGCCGGTTTGTTCGTAGGCGCGGTCGCACGCCAGTTTCTGGCCCTTGGGGTTGGGCGCGGTCAGGGTTTGGCCGCGGCCGTCGCTGGACAGGCCCATGCCGCGCAGCGTGCCGTACACCGTGGAGCGGTGGCTGTCCGGGCGGCGCAGCACCAGCGCCATCGCGCCGTCCGCCGGGGCCACGCCGTCGGAATCGGCGTCGAACGGGCGGTTGGAGGTGCCGTCGGGCAGCGCCTGGGTGGCGGCGAAGCCGAAGTTGGCGAACAGGGTGTCGAAGCCGTTGGCGGCCACCACCAGCATCGCGTCCGCCTCGCCGGAGGCGATGTGCATCGCCGCCAGGTGGATGGCGTACAGCGAGGTGGCGCAGGCGGCGTCTATCGCGTAGCGCGGGCCGCCCAAGCCCAGCGCGCGGGCGGTGAGGGTGGTGATGCCGCCGGACACCCGCGCCGATTCCGGATGGGTGCCGCTCTGGAGGCGGCCGGCGGTCAGGCGCAGCGGATGGCCGGGCGCGGCCTCGGCGAAGGCGCTGGCCAGCGCCTCGTCGTACAGCGGGCGGGTGATGGCGTCGCTGGCGGCGCTGGCGGCCCAGGCATAGCTGCCCAGCACCATGCCGACGCGGCTGAGGTCGCCGCCCCATAGGCCGGCGTCGCGCAGCGCGTTGCGGCCGACCTGCAGCGGCCATTGGATGCAGCGGTCTTGCGCGCCCAGCAGCGCGGCCGGCAGCAGGAAGCCGCTGGCGTCGAAGTCATGGCCGCGCGGCTTGGCCAGTTCGATGCTGGAGCTTTGGTCGGCCACGCCGCGGCCGGGGCCGAGGAAGCGGGTGGGGTCCACGCCCCAGTCTTCAGTGTCGGCGTCGCGGATCGAGCGCTTGCCGGCCAGCAGGTTTTGCCAGAATCCATCCAGGGTGTCGGCGTCCGGCACCAGGCAGGCGATGCCGGTGATATCCAGTGGGAACATCATTTTCATACTCTCCTTTCGCGTCCGCTCAAGCCGGGTAGGCCGGGGCGCGGCGGCCGTGGCCGGCCTGTTGATCTGTGGTCGAGTCGTCGGCCGGCATCACATCGCCCACCACGAACTGGAAGCCGCCGGCGCGTTTGCCGGTCAGCGCGGCGCTGAACACCGCGGCGCCGTCGGCGATGGGCAGCAGGCCGACGCCGCGCTCGGCGAACATCTGGCGCAGCGCCGGGGTGACCATGCCGCCCTCCCACGGGCCCCAGGCCAGCGACACCACGCGGCCGCCGGTCTGGCGCGGCAGGTGGAAGGCCAGCTTGCTGAGCGCCTCGTTGGCCATCGCGTAATCGGACTGGCCGAAGTTGCCGGAATAGCCGGCGGTGGACGAGAACAGCGCGATGCGGGCGGGCGGCGCGTCGCGCAGCGCCTCCAGCAGCGTCAGGAAGCCGTCCAGCTTGGGCCGGAACACGGTTTCGATGTCGGCGGCGGTTTTGTCGGCGATGCGGCGGTCGGCCAGGGCGCCGGCGCCGTGCACCAGCGCGGCCACGCGGCCGTGGCGGGCGGTCAGCTCGCGGATGGCGGCGCGGGTGGCGTCGACGTCGCCCAGATCCAGCGGCAGATACGTGGCCTGCGCGCCGGAGGCGGCCAGGGTTTGCAGCGTGGCGCGGACTTCGCGGGCGGCCTGCACCGCGCGGCAGCTGTCTTCCAGCTGGCGCGGCGTCGGGTTTTGCCCGGAGGCGCGCAGATGCTGCAGCGCCTTGCTCTTCAGCGCGGCGTTGTCATCCACGCCCGCCGCCCAGGCCGGGTCGCTCTCCAGCAGCGCGGTGCGGCCGATCAGCACGAAATGGGCCGGCACCTGGCGCGCCAGCGCCTGCACGCAGTGCGAGGTGACGCCGCGGGCGCCGCCGGTGACCAGCACCAGCTCGCCGGCGCGCAGCGGCGCCAGCTCGGCGCCGGCGAAGGCGGCTTCGGCGCCGGGCGCGGCGCAGTCCAGCGTCCAGCGGCCTTGTTCGTCCCAGCCGGTTTCCGCCGGCGCGCCGTCGGCGTCGGCCAATTCCTGCAGCAGGCGCTGCGCGGCCAGGGCCGGGGGCAGCTGCGGCGCCAGGTCGACGAAGCGGGCGGCCACGCCCGGCACTTCATGGCGCAGCGTCTTGACCAGGCCGGCGAGGCCGCCGGACACCGGGTCGCCGTGGGTGGCGCCCGCGGTGCCCAGGCGGCCGTCCAGGCGGGCGACTGCCAGCAGCGCGCTGCGCTGGTTCAGCCAGGGCAGCAGTTGGCGGGCGGCTAGCAAGGCTTGGCCCAGGCGTTGGCGGCTGGCCTGGCTTTGATCCTGCGCCTGCAGCAGCACGATGGCGCTGGGCGCGCCGTTGGCGGTTTCAATCGCTTCCAGCGCGTCGGCCAGCTGTTGCGGGCCGGCTTCCACCACCGGCGCTTGGCTGGCGGGGCGCACGGCCGCGCCGGCGCGCATCCAGCCGCTCCAGTGCAGGGCGACCGGGCGGTAGCCGGCGCGCGCCAGTTGGTCCACGGTTTCGGCCGCCAGCTCGCCGCCGTCGCCGATCACCAGCACCACTTTGCCAGCAGGGCTGTCATGGCTCGGTTGGGGCGGAGGCAGCGGGACAGCGACCACCGGCAGCGCCTGCCAGGGGGACGCCGGAGCCTGCGTCGCGGCGGCCGGGGCTTGAGCCGGAGCGAGAGCAGTGGCTTCGCTGGCGTAGTTGCCCAGCAGGGCGGCGATTTCCGCCAGGGTGGCGGCGCTGCGCAGTTCGTCGCTGGCCGAGGCGGAGGCGACGCCCAGCGCGTCGCGGACGCTGGAGAGGATTTCCACGCGCTTGATGGAGTCGACGCCGAGGTCGGCTTCCAGCCGCATGTCCAGCGACAGCATGTCCACCGGGTAGCCGGTCTTGTCGGCGACGGTGGCCAGCAGCAACTGGCTGATGTCGGCGGACGGCGCGGCAGCCGCAGCCGGGGCCGCCACCGGAGTCTGAACCGCTTGGGCTTGAATCGGCGCGGCTGCGGGAGCGACAGCCGGCGCGGCGGCAGCCTGGCCGGCGTAGCCGCTCAGCAGGGCGGCGATTTCCGCCAGGGTGGCGGCGCTGCGCAGCTCGTCGCTGGCCGAAGCGGAGGCGACGCCCAGCGCGTCGCGGACGCTGGAGAGGATTTCCACGCGCTTGATGGAGTCGACGCCGAGGTCGGCTTCCAGGCGCATGTCCAGCGACAGCATGTCCACCGGGTAGCCGGTCTTGTCGGCGACGGTGGCCAGCAGCAGCTGGCTGATGTCGGCGGACGGGGCGGCGGCGGCGGCCGGGCTAGCCGCTGGAGCTTGAACCGCTTGAGCCTGAACCGGCGCGATTGCCGGAGCCGGAGCTGTGACGGTTTGGCCGGCGTAGCCGCTCAGCAGGGCGGCGATTTCCGCCAGGGTAGCGGCGCTGCGCAGTTCGTCGCTGGCCGAGGCGGAGGCGACGCCCAGCGCGTCGCGGACGCTGGAGAGGATTTCCACGCGCTTGATGGAGTCGACGCCGAGGTCGGCTTCCAGGCGCATGTCCAGCGACAGCATGTCCACCGGGTAGCCGGTTTTGTCGGCGACGGTGGCCAGCAGCAACTGGCTGATGTCGGCGGACGGGGCGGCGGCGGCGGCCGGGCTAGCCGCTGGAGCTTGAACCGCTTGGGCCTGAACCGGCGCGATTGCCGGAGCCGGAGCGGTGACGGTTTGGCCGGCGTAGCCGCTCAGCAGGGCGGCGATTTCCGCCAGGGTGGCGGCGCTGCGCAGCTCGTCGCTGGCGGAGGCGGCGGAGACGCCCAATGCGTCGCGGACGCTGGAGAGGATTTCCACGCGCTTGATGGAGTCGACGCCGAGGTCGGCTTCCAGGCGCATGTCCAGCGACAGCATGTCCACCGGGTAGCCGGTTTTGTCGGCGACGGTGGCCAGCAGCAACTGGCTGATGTCGGCGGACGGGGCGGCGGCGGCGGCCGGGCTAGCCGCTGGAGCTTGAACCGCTTGGGCCTGAACCGGCGCGATTGCCGGAGCCGGAGCGGTGACGGTTTGGCCGGCGTAGCCGCTCAGCAGGGCGGCGATTTCCGCCAGGGTGGCGGCGCTGCGCAGCTCGTCGCTGGCGGAGGCGGCGGAGACGCCCAATGCGTCGCGGACGCTGGAGAGGATTTCCACGCGCTTGATGGAGTCGACGCCGAGGTCGGCTTCCAGGCGCATGTCCAGCGACAGCATGTCCACCGGGTAGCCGGTTTTGTCGGCGACGGTGGCCAGCAGCAACTGGCTGATGTCGGCCGACGGCGCGGCGGTGGGGACCGGAGCCGCTTGGGCAGCCAGCGGCGCAGCGGCCGGAGCCTGTGGCGGCGCGATGGCGGGGGCTGCTTGGACGACGACCGGCTGAGGAGCCGCGCTCGCGGCGGCGGCCGGGCGCTGGCTGTCGAGGAAGGCCTGGTGCAGCGCGTGCACCTTGTCCTGGGCGCGGCGGATTTCCGCCAGCACTTCCGGCGCGGGCTGGCGTTCGGCCAGGATGCGCGCCAGCTCGGCCTGCTGCTGCAGGAAGCTCTGGTGCACCTGGGCCAGCAGCTGGGCGCTGTCGACGGCGGGTTCGGAGGCGGCGGCCGGCTGCGGAGCGGGCGCGGCGGCGGTTTTGTCGACTACCGGCCAGGCCGGCTGATTGGCGGTGCGGATGATATGGGCTCCTACTTGTATCGACAGCGGGCTGGCCGCCGGTTTGCGCGGGGCCGGCGAGGCCAGGCGCATCGCCTGTCCCAGCACGGCGAGCCGCAGGATCGCTTCCTGGATTTGCCGGCCGTCGTCGCCAGCCGGGTCGTGCGCCACCGGCAGGGCGATGTGCGCCCTGTCGCCGAGGATGTCGTCGACCATGCGGGTGAGGATCGCGCGCGGGCCGATTTCGATGAAGATCCGGCCGCCGGCCTGGTAGGCGGCTTCGATCTGCTGCTGGAAGCGCACCGCGTTGAACGGCTGCTGCGCCAGCAGCGAGCGGATGCCCTCGCTGTCAGCCGGGTAGGGCTGGGCGTTCAGATTGGCCAGCACCGGCATTTTGGGGGCCTGCAGCGGTATGTCGCGCAGCGCCGCCTGCCACGGCGCGGCGGCGTAGCCGACATGGCCGGTGTGGAAGGCGGCGGCCACCGCGATGCGGGTGGCCTGGATGCCGTGGCGCGCCAGTTCGGCGATGGCGCGCTCCAGCGCGGCGGCGTCGCCGCCGGCGACGGTCTGCTTCGGGCTGTTGTGGTTGGCCAGGTGGAGGCCGGGCAATTGCGCGGCCAGCGCCTGCAGCTGTTCGGCCGATGCCTGGATGGCGATCATGCCGCCGGCGTCGGCGCCGGCCGGCGGGGTCAGCGCGTCGCCGCGGGAGAGCACCGCGGCGCGGTAGCCGGCGTCGTCGAACACGCCGGCCGCCCACAGCGCGCTCAGTTCGCCGAAGCTGTGGCCCAGGGCCATTTTCGGCTGCAGGCCGGCGTCGCGCAGCACCGAGTAGGCGGCCATGCTGTAAGCGCCGATGGCGGTTTGCGCGTACAGGGTATGGGTGAGCGCGGCGCGCTGGGCGTCGGCGCGCTCGGCGCTGAAGGTGTCGGGCGCGAAGATCAGCTGCGACACCGGCGTGAAGCCGCGCTCGCGGCCGGCGTCGTCAAAGGCTTCGAAGTATTGCCGGACTTGCGGCTGGTCTATCAGCAGGCGCGAACCCATGCCCACGGTTTGCGAACCCTGGCCGCTGAACACCGCCACCACTTCGCCCGCCAGCGCCTGGCGGCGGTAGTGGACGCCGGTGGGCAGCGACCAGGCGTCCTGGTCGGGCCGCTTGTCCAGCATGTCGGCGGCGCTCTTCAGCAGTTCGGGCGCGGCGTCCAGCGAGCGGGCCAACAGGCCGACGCGGGCGGCCGCGGCTGGCGGCGGCGCGTCCGGCCACAGCGGCGCGCTGTGGTCGCCGGCTTGCAGCCGGTCGGCCAGTTCGCGGCAGCGGCGCGCCAGTTCCGCCGGGGTGTCGGCGCTCAGCAGCATGGGCGCGGCCGCGTGGTGGCTGGGGGCGGGGTGCTTGTCCTGGTATTCCTCGACCGCTACGTGCAGATTGGCGCCGCCGAAGCCGAACACGCTGACGCCGGCGCGGCGCGGGCCGTTGGCGGGAGCCAGCCACGGCCGGGCGCGGCGCGGCAGGTAGAAGGGGCCGTCCTGCTTCAGGCGCGCGTTGGGCGCCTGCACATTCAGCGTGGCCGGGATCACTTTGTGATAGAGCGCCAGCACGGTCTTGATCAGGCTGGCCGCGCCGGCGGCCGCCTTGGTGTGGCCGATCTGGGCCTTGACGCTGCCCAGCGCGATCGGCGCGGCGGCCTCGCCCAGCACGGCTTCCAGCGATTCGATCTCCACCGCGTCGCCGACCACGGTGCCGGTGGCGTGGGCTTCGATCAGGCCCACCGACAGCGGATCGAAGCCGGCGTCGGCGTAGGCGGCGCGCAGCGCGCGCATCTGGCCTTCGCTGCGCGGCGCGTAGATGGCGCCGCCGGCGGCGTCGGTGGAGGCGCCCAGGCCGCGGATCACGCCGTAGATGCGGTCGCCGTCGGCCTCGGCGTCTTCCAGCCGCTTGAGCACCAGCATGCCCACGCCTTCGGAAATCATGGTGCCGTCGGCGTCGGCGTCGAAGGAGCGCACCTTGCCGGTTTTGGACAGCGCCGGAGTTTTGCTGAAGCTGAGAAAGGCGACATTGGAATTGTCGGTGTCCACCCCGCCGGTGACCATGATGTCGGCGGCGCCGCTGCGCAGCTCCTGGCAGGCCAGCCGCACCGCGGCCAGCGAGCTGGCGCAGGCGGCGTCTACGGTATGGCTGGCGGCGCCCAGGCCGAAGCGGTTGGCGACGCGGCCGGCGACGACGTTGGCGAGAAAGCCGGGGAAGGTGTCTTCGGTCCAACTGGGGTAGTGGCTGCGCATCGCGCGCGCCACGCTGTCTATCAGCTGGTCGTCGACGCCGGCCTGGCGCAGCGTGTCTATCCACTTGGGGATTTCGCTGCGCTTGGCCATTTCCAGCGTCAGCTTCATGGTGGTGCCGGACACGCCGAGCACGATGCCGGAGCGGCTGTTGGGCAGCTTGCGGCCGGTCCCGGCCGGGTCCGGATTGTAGCCGGCGTCAAGCAGCGCCTGCCGTCCCACCGCCAGCGCGTACAGCTGGGCGGCGTCGGTGGAACTGAGGACATTGGGCGGCAGGCCGAACAACAGCGGGTCGAACGCCAGGTCGGGCACGAAGCCGCCGCGGTCGGAATAGGTGCGGTCCGGCGCGGCGGGGTCGGCGTCGAAATATTCATCCAGCGGCCAGCGGCTAGACGGAACCCGCTCCAGGCAGTCGGTTTCGTTGAGGATGTTGGTCCAGTAGTCGCTCAGGCTGTTGGCCTTGGGCATCAGGGCGGCCAGGCCTATCACCGCTATCGGCGCGGCGTGGTGGTTGCGGGGCGGAGTGTTGCTTGCCATGTCCATTTCTCTTGTGCAATTGGAAAAATCTGGTTTTTGGTTTGGGTGCTGCCTGGATGTAAGGTGCTCACACTGTCGCCGCCGCCTCCTTGTCTCGCGCCTGTCCCGCTTCCAGCGCGCTGTCCACGCACAGCACGATCCGCTTGGCCAGCTCCGCCGCGTGGGCGGAGGCCACCATCGAGATGTGGTCGCCCGGCGCCGCCGCCGTGATGCCGATTTCCCGGCACAGTCCGCCCCAGCCCAGGGTGGGGTCGTCGATGCCGTGTTCCTGTTCGCTGCGGATCACGCTGAGCGCGCCGTCCCAATAGGCCGGGCGATAGGCGGAAAACGCCGCGATGCTGTTTTGATAGGTGGCCAGCAAATCGTCTATCACCTGCCGCGACGCGCCGGCGGGCAAGGCGCCGGCTGCCTGGAAGCGCGCCAGCATCAAGGCGCGGCGCGCGTCGGACGGCAGCGGCTCCAGCTCTTCCGGCGCGAGGTCGATAGGCTGGCCGAAGTAGCTGCCGGCGGCGTCGGCGATGGAAACGATCCAGTCGATCTCGCCGAAGCCGGCGAATTCGTCGCCGCCGTTCGGCACCGGGGTGTCGATCAGCACCAGCGCGCCCACGGTCCGCCCCTGGCGGGCCAGCAGCCGCGCGGTTTCAAAGGCGATGGCGGAGCCGAAGGAGTGGCCGGCCAGCAGCACCGGGCCTTGCGGCTGGCGGCGTTCGATAGCCTGCGCCAGGTCTGCGGCCACGGCTTCTATCGTCAGCGCCGCGCCGCGGTCCACCATGTCCGGCTGCGCGCCTATCAGCGCGTAGCGTCCCTCCAGCGCCTGCGCCAGCTCCAGGTAAGCCAGCGGGTTGCCGCTGGCGCCCGGCATCAGGTACAGCGGCCGGCCCTGGTCGGCCAGCGGCAGCAGGCTGACGCCGCCTTGCAGCTCGTCGCCGGCCAGCAGCCGGGCCAGGCCGGCCACGGTCGGCTCGGCCAGGAAGGCGGTGAACGGCACGCGGCGGCCGAAGCGGGCGCGCAGCCGCGCCATCAGGTCCAGCGCCAGCAGCGAATGGCCGCCCAGCAGGAAGAAGTTGTCGTCCGCGCCTATCGGGCTGAGCGCGAACAGGTCTTCCCACAGCTTGGCGATCTCCAGCTCCAGCGCGGTGCGCGGCGGCTGCACCACGCGTTCCGGCTGGCGGCACAGCCGCGGCGGCTGCGGCGGCAGGGCGGCGCGCACGCCGTCCAGCGCGGCGCCTTCGTCGGCCAGCGCGGCCAGCAGGCGGATGAAGGCGTCCAGCAGGCGGGCCGCTTCCTCGGCCGGGATGTACTGGTTGTCGCAGACGAATTCGCAGCGCCAGCCGTCGCCCGGCATGATCAGCAGCGTGACCGGGAAGTGGGTGCGGGCGCCGCGGCCGGCCACCGACACCAGGCGCGCGCCGCCCTCGGCAACCGGCTGCTGCGGGGTGTTGGGGTAGTTTTCGAAAATGATCAGGGTGTCGCTCAGGCTGCGGCCCAGCGGCAGCCCCGACCAGGCGTGGATGTCGCCGCCGGCGCACCATTCGTATTGCGAGCGCTCGGCGGCGTTGTCGCCCAGCTGTTCCAGCCAGCGCCAGGCGTCGCCGGCGGCCGGCACCGTCAGCCGTAGCGGCAGGCTGTTGATGAACAGGCCTACCCAGGCCTCGCTGCCTTCTATTTCGGTGGGGCGGCCGGACACGGTGGAGGCGAACACCACGTCGTCCTGGCCGGAGGCCCAGGCCAGCGTCAGCGCCCAGGCGCCCTGGGCCAGCATCGCGGGCGTGATGCGGCGGCGGCGCGCCAGGGTTTCCAGCTTTTCGGCGCGGGCGGCGTCCAGGGTCTGGCGCAGGTCTGCATAGCCTTCGCCCGGCTCCAGTGCGGCATCGCGGCGGCCGGGCAGGCTGGGGGTGGCGGCGTCGGCCAGGTAGCGCCGCCAGAAGGCCGCCGCGGCTTCGCGGTCGCGGCTGGCCAGCCAGCGGGCGTGGTCGCGCGCGCTGGTGGGGGCGGCCTTGCCGCTGGCCGGCTCCAGCACTTCGGCCAGCAGCCGCGCCACGCTCCAGCCGTCCAGCAGCGCGTGGTGATAGGTCCAGACGAACAGCCAGCGCTCGTCGTCCAGGCGCATGGTGGCGAAACGCAGCGGCGCGGCGCTGCCGGCGAAGCCGGCGGCGGCGTCGACCGCCAGCCAGTCGCCTATCCGGCCTTCCGCGCCGGCGTCGGCGCGCCAGTCCAGGTGCTGCCAGCCGGCGGCGGCCTGGCGATGCACCACGCGCAGCGGCTCGCCGTCATGGCGCCAGATGAAGCCGCTGCGCAGCGTTTCGTGGCGGGCGATCAGGCCGCTCCACGCCGCTTCCAGCGCCGCCGGCTCCAGCGGGCCGGCGAAGGTGGCGACGAATTGCTCGACGTGCATGCCGCGGCCGGGGTGGGCCAGATTTTCCAGCAGCATGCCGCGCTGCTGGGCGCTGACGGGCAGCAGGTCGTCCAGCGCCGGCGCCGCCAGCTGGTGCTCGGCCAGCAGATCGTCCAGCTCGCGCTGGCTGGCTATGCCGGACAGCGGGAAGTCGCAGGGGGCGCGGCCGCCGGCGGTTTCGGCGTCGGCCAGCGCGGCCAGGGCCAGCAGATTGGCGCGGGCGGCGTCCACCCAGGCGGCGATGGTGGCGCGCTCGAACTGTTCGGCGCTGTGGCGGAAGTCCACCCGCAGGCCGTCGGCGTCGACGCTGGCGACGATTTCCAGCGCGTAGGGACGCGCGCCGGCGGGATCGGTGCAGACGCCGCTGTCGGCGTCCAGCGGCCGGAACGGGCCGCCCGGCGGCAGGGTGTTGTCGAAGCGCCCGAGGTAGTTGAACGCCACCGCCGGCGCGCGGCCGTCGCCATTGCGCATCCGGCGCGGCGCGGTGCGCGCCGCCTGCTTGACTGCCAGCAAGGCCTGGCCCGGCGTTTGCGCCGCGGCGAGATCCAGCCGCACCGCGGCGATGGCGGTGAACCAGCCGACGGTGCCGGACAGGTCGATGCCGTCCGCCTCGCGGCCGTGCCGCTCCAGCGCCACCGTCAGCGCGTCGCGGCCGAAGGCGTCGCGCAGGCCCAGCATGATGGCGGCCAGCAGCAGCTCGGTCGGCTCGGTGCGGTAGGGCGCGTTGGCCGGCCCCAGCAACTGGGTAGCGGCATCCGGCGGCAGCAGCAGGCTGGCGATGGCGGTTTGCGATTCCAGATTGCCGCCTTGCGGATGGTCCAATGGCGGCAGGGCGGGAGCGGCTTCGGCGGCGGCCGGCTCGGCGTCCGGCTGTTCCGCCAGGTGGGCGGCCCAGTCGCACAGGCCCAGCGCCGGCGGCGTCAGCGCGCGGCCTTGCAGCGCCAGCGCCAGGTCTTCCAGCAGGATGCGCCAGGACACGCCGTCCACCACTAGGTGGTGGGCGATCAGCACCAGCTGCGGCCAGTCGCCCAGGCCCTCCAGCAGCAGCGCGGTCCATACCGGGCCATGCTCGATGTCCAGGCTGCGCTGGGCGGCGGCGATGCGTTCGCCGGCCTGTTCCTCGTCGGCGACCCGCTCGCGGCGCAAGCGCGGGCTGGCGGCGGCCGCGGGCAGTTGGCGCCAGCCGCCGGCATCGGGGCTGAAGCGCAGGCGCAGCGCGTCGTGGGTTTGCTCCAGCGCGGCCAGCGCGGTTTCCAGGCGCTCGGCCGCGGCCGGCTCCAGCGCCAACCGCAGCGCCTGGTTCCAGTGGTTGCGGTTGGCGAGCGGCAGCTGGAAGAACCAGTTCTGGATCGGCGTGAGCGGCAGCGGCTGCGAGAACTCGCGCCGGGCCAGGGTTTTCGCCTTGCGGCGCAGCAGGCGGCTTTGCGCGCGCAAGGTGGGATGGCGCAGCATGTCCTGCGGCCGCAGCTCCCACTCTTGCCGGGTCAGGCGCATCGCCACCTGCATCGCCATGATGGAGTCGCCGCCCAGCTCGTAGAAGTTGTCGTCCAGGCCGATGCGCTCCGCCTGCAGTACATCGCGCCAGATCGCCGCCAGCAGGCGCGCTTCGGCGCTGGCCGGCTCCTGGCCGGCCGAGCTTTCCACGGCAGGCTGCGGCAGCGCGCGGCGGTCCAGCTTGCCGTTGCGGGTCAACGGCAGCGCGTCCAGCGCCACCAGCGCGCCGGGGATCATGTGTTCGGGCAGGCGTTCGGCCAGGAAATCGCGGATATCGTCCAGGCTCAGCGGCGCGGACGCCACCACGTAGGCCACCAGGCGCTGGATGCCGCCTTGCTTTTGCGGCTCCACCGCCGCTTGCGAGATGGCCGGGTGCTCCTGCAGATGCGTTTCGATTTCCGCGGGCTCGATGCGGAAGCCGCGGATCTTCACCTGGCGGTCGGCCCGGCCCATGAATTCCAGCAAACCGTCGGCGCGCCGGCGCACCAGGTCGCCGCTGCGGTACATGCGGGCGCCGGGCGCGGCGTTGAACGGATCGGGGAGGAAGCGTTCGGCGGTGAGGTCCGGGCGATTGATGTAGCCGGCGGAGACGCCGGCCCCGCCGATGTACAGCTCGCCGGCGGCGCCGGCCGGCACCGGCTCGCGCCGGCTGTCCAGGATGTAGAGCCTGGCGTCGCCGTGGGCGCCGCCCAGCGGCACCGAGCGGGCGTCGGGGCCGACATCGGCCGGCAGGATGCGGTGGAGGGTGGCGAAGACCGTGGTTTCGGTCGGGCCGTAGGCGTTGTATACCCGCGCCGGGCCGTTTTGCGCCAGCACCGCGCGCGCCGCGGCCACCGACAGCCTGTCGCCGCCGCTCAGCAGGTAGTCCAGCCGCGACAGCGCCGCCGGATGGGCCTCGCACATCTGGTGGAACAGGCCGGCGGTCAGCCAGCAGACATTGACGCCCCGGCTCTCGATCAATTCAGCCAGCGCGTCCAGGCTGGGCAGGCCGGGCGGGGCGATCACCAGCCGGGCGCCGATCAACAGCGCGCTCCAGATTTCGATCACCGACGCGTCGAAGCCGGACGGCGCGAACTGCAGGAAAACTTCGCGGCCGCTGCCCGGCGTGGTCGGCATGTTGGCGACGAAATGCAGCGCGTTGGCGTGGCTGACCACCACGCCCTTGGGGCGGCCGGTGGAGCCAGAGGTGAACATCACGTAGGCGGGCGAGGCGGGGTCTATGGCGGGCAGTTCGGCGCCATCATCGCCATTCGCGGCGGCGCGGGCGTCGAAGGCCGCGGCGAAGCTGCCGGCCAGCGCGGCGCCGGCGTCGTCGCTGAACACCAGGCGCGCCGCGCCGGAATCTTCCAGCATTTCCTGGACGCGGGACGGCGGCAGGTCGGGCGCCAGCGGCATGTAGCCGCCGCCGGCGGCCAGGATGGCCAGCATGCCGACGATGAAGTCGCCGGAGCGATCGCCGGCCAGCGCGACGATTTCACCCGGACGGACGCCGGCGCGGCGCAGGCTGCCGGCCAACGCTTGCGCCCGGTCGCGCAGCGCGCCGTAGCTGAGCACAGCGTCGGGGCCGGCGTGCTGCCATTGCGCGGGCAGCGTCAGGGCGGGGCGCTCGGGATGGGCGTCGGCCGCCTGCAGGAAGCGCCGCCAGAGATCGCCGGCGCCGTCCCAGGCCTTAGGACTGCGCGGCGGGGCCAGCAGAGCCCGGCGCTCGTCCGCGTCCAGCATGGCCAGTTCGGACAGCGGCAGCTCCGGCGCCGCCACCGCGGCGGCGGCCAGGCGCACCAGGTGATTCAGCAATTGCCGCATGGCCGGCTGGTCGAAGCGGGCGGTGCTGTACTCCAGCGCCAGCGCCAGGCGGTCGTCGGCTTCGTCCACCGCCAGGAACAGCTCGAACTTGGCGGTATGGCCGGCGATCGGCAGCGGCTGGACTTCCAGGCCGATGAAGTCCAGCCGGTTTTTCACCGCGTTCTGCAGCGCGATCATCACCTGGAACAGCGCCGGCCGGGCATCGGGCACCACGGCTTCGGCCAGGATGCGTTCGGCCGGCACCTCGGCGTGGGAGAAGGCTTCGGCTGCGGCGCCGGCCACGCGCCGCAGCAACTGCAGGAAGGAGGGATTGCCGTCCAGATCCAGCCGCAGCGGCAGGCGGCCGGCGAACAGGCCGATCACGTCTTGCAGCTCGGCGCGGCTGCGGCCGGCGATGGCGGTGCCCAGGGTCAGGTCGGTTTCGCCGGTGTAGCGGTGCAGCAGCGCGGCGAAGGCGGCGGCCAGCGCGCTGAACAGCGTGGTGCCGCTCTGCTTGGCCAACTGGCGCAGGCCGTTGGCGGTGGCGGCCGGCAGTTCGGCGTGCAGCTCGGCGCCGGCGAAATCGACATCGGGCGCAGCCGCGCGGTCACTGGGCAGCTCAAGCGGCGCCGGCAGGTCGGCCAGCGCGCGGCGCCAGTAGTCCAGATCGGCGCGGTCGCCGCCCTGGCTGCGGCGCGCGTCCTGCCACAGAGCGAAGTCGGGATAGCCGAGCGGAACCGGGCCCAGGTCGGCGGGGGCGGAGCCCGGACGGTAGAGCCGGCTCAGCTCCCGCACCATGATGTCTATGCTCCAGCCGTCGGACATGATGTGGTGCGGCGTCAGGATCAGCACATGGTTGTCGGCCGCCAGGCGCAGCAGACGGGCGCGCAGCAGCGGCGGCGTAGCCAGATCGAAGGCCTGCTCGGCTTCGGCGGCCAGCTGCGCCGCAACGCTGGCTTCGCGGCCGGCCTGGTCTTGCGCGGACAGGTCGGTCAGCGGCAGCTCGAAGCGCACGTCCGGCAACGCCACCTGCATCGGGACGTCGTCCACCAGCCTGATCGCGCAGCGCAGCGCCTCGTGGCGGTTCACCAGCGCCTGCAGCGCGGCGCGCAGCGCATCCACGTCCAGCGCGCCGCGCAGGCTGAGGGCGCCGGGAATCAGGAAGGCGTGGCCGCCGCCGTTTTGTTCGGCCATCCACACCGAGTGCTGCTGCGACGACAGCGGCACCGGCTGGCCGGCCGGCATGTCGCGGCGGACGATGGCGGTTTCCGCCGCCGCGTCCTTGTCCAGCAGCGCCAGCAAGGCGTCGCGGCGCGCCGCCAGTTCGGCTTTCAGCGGTTCGGTCAACCGGCCTTTGGGGGCGCGAAAGCGCAATTGGCCTTGCTCCGCCCAGACGCTGATGCCCAGGGTGTTCAGTTCGGCCAGCAGGCGTATCGCTTCGGCGCTCATAGTGCTCCCTCCTCGTATTCTTCCGCGTCGTCGGCGACGGCTGCGGCACCGCCTTGCAGCGCGGCGATGGCGGCGGCCAGCAGCCGCACGGTCGGCGCCTGCAGCACCAGACCGACCGACAGCGGCAGTCCGGTGGCGCCGCGCAGCTTGGCGATGACGCGGGTGGCGACCAGGCTGTCGCCGCCCAGTTCAAAGAAATTGTCGTCCGGGCCGATGGCGGGCAGGGCCAGGGTCTCGGCCAGGGTCTGCGCGACGATGGCCTCGGCGGGATTGGCGTAGCCGGCGATGTCCACCGGCGCGGCGGGAGCCGCGTCGGTTTCGCCGCCGCCCTGGGTCCAGCGCGCCAGCCGCTCCTGCAGCTGGCCGGCGCTGGCCAGCACCCGTCCGCTCAGTCCGGCGGCGATGGCTTGTTCGGCCAGCGCCACGCCTTGCGCTGCGCTCAGCGCCGCATCCTTGCCGGCCGGCTCGTCGAAGCGCCAGCCGTCGAAGGCCAGCGCCAGCCAGCGGGTGTCGCCGCTGCGGCTTTGCCGTTCGGCGAACACTTCCAGCCAGCGGTTGCCGGCGGCGTAGGCGGCGAAGCCCAGGCCGCCCAGCACGGTGGACAGCGACGAGCACAGCAGCACGTGGTCCAGCGGCAGGCCTTGCAGCGCCTCGGCCAGATGGAGGCTGCCGTCGCGCTTGGCGGCCCAGATGGCGGCGCTTTCCGCGGCGTCGGTTTCCAGGATCGGGCGGTGGGCGGCGTCGCCGGCGATGCCGGCGGCGTGGATGACCGCGTCAAGCCGGCCGAAGCGCGCCAGCGCGGCTTCCACCGCCTGGCGGGCGACGCCGGGTTCGGCGATGTCGCCGGCCAGCGGCAGCACCTCGGCGCCCAGCGCGCGCAATTCCAGCAGGCGCGGATCGTCGTCGGCCGGGATGCGCCGGCCCAGCAGCGCGAGTTTGGCGGCGCCGGCGCCGGCCAGGCGGCGGGCGAAGGCCATGCCGACATTGCCGAAGCCGCCGGTGATCAGCGTGACGGCGCCCGCCTGAGCCGCAGTGGCGGCCGGAACATCCAGCGGGCAGAGGCTGGGCGCGCGGCGGCGGCCGTCGCTCAGCACCAGCACCGCGGGACCGGAGGCCAGGCATTCATCGGCCAGCGCGGCCAATTGGCGCGGCCGCCGCGCCGGATCGCCGCCGGCCAGGTCTACCTGGCGCAGCGACAGTTCGGGCAGCTCCTGGCCGATTGCCAGCGCGGCGGCGGCGGTCATCGCGGCGTCGGCGTCGGCGTTTTCGTCGTCCAGCTGCGCGTTGCGGGTGACCACCAGCAGGCGGGCCGGTTGGCTGGCCAGCTGGCCGGCCAGCCGCGCCAGCGCGTCGAAATCGGGCGTCAGCGCCACCAGAAGCTCTATGTCGCGCTGCGCGGGCAGCTCGCGCCAGCAATGGGCTTCCACGCCGCGGGCGCGCAGCTTTTCCGCCAGCGCGCCGGCCAGCGCCGCATCGCCGCCGAGGATGGCGGCGCGGCGCAGCGGCCGCAGCTCCGGCGCTTCGGCGTAGCGCCAGTCCAGCAGCGCCAGGTGCGCGCCGCTGCGGCCTTGAACCGGCGCGGCGGCGTTTTGCGCCAGCCAGTGGCGTTTGCGGTTGAACGGATAGGTAGGCAGCGGCACGCGGCGCGGCGGCGCGTCATGCTGCAGCGCGCGCCAGTCCGGCGCGCAACCGGCCTGCCACAGCTGGCCGACGGCGGCCAAGAGCGCGCGGCGGCCGTTTTCGGCGCCGGCTTGCGGCAGCGCGGCGACGGCGGCGACGCCGGCCTGGCGGGCGAAGGCGGCCAAGGTGCGGCCAGGGCCGACCTCCAGCACCAGCGCGCCGCGCAGCCGCGCCTGTTCCAGCGCCTGGGCGAACAGCACCGGCTGGCGGATCTGCCGCGCCCAGCGGCCGGCGTCCAGCGCGTCTTCGGCGCTCAGCCAGCCGCCGCTCAGGTTGGTGAGGATGGGCTGGCTGGGAGCGGCGGTCTGCAGGTTGTCCAGCTGGCGGGAGAATTCCGCCGCGGCTTGGTCCATCAGCGGCGAGTGGAAGGCGTAGCCGGTGTCCAGGCGCTGATGGTCGATGCCTTGTCCGCGCAGCGCGTCGGCGAAGCGGTCCACCGCGTCTGCCGGTCCGGCGACCACGGTCAGCTCCGGCGCGTTGCAGGCGGCGATGGCCAGCTCCGCCGGCAGCATCGCCCGCAGCGCGTCGGCGGACAGCGCCGCCTGCAGCATGCCGCCGGCCGGGCTGTCGTGCATCAGCCGGCCGCGCAGCGCCACCAGCCGCAGCGCGTCGCCCAGTTGCAGCATGCCGGCCAGCGCGGCGGCGCTGATTTCGCCCAGGCTGTGGCCGACCAGCGCGCTGGGGCGCAGGCCCCAGGCCTGCAGCAGCGTGGCCAGCGCGTATTCCATGATGAACAGCGCCGGCTGGGCGATGTCGGTGCGGGCCAGCAGCGCGTCGGCGTCGGCCGGCGGCTGCGGCGAGAACACCGCGGCGCGCAGGGTGGCGGCCAGCTCGCGGTCCAGCAGCGCGAGGCAGGTTTCCACCGTCTGGCGGAACAGAGGCTCTTCGGCGAACAGGCCCGCGCCCATCGCCGCGCGCTGGCTGCCCTGGCCGGGGAAGGCGAACCACAGCTCCGGCGCGGCGGCGGCGTCGCGCGGCGGCGTCGCGGCGGCCAGCGCCTCGGCGGCGGAGGCGGCGTCATCCGCCGCTACGGCCAAGCGCCATGGCAGTTCGCGGCGGCCGGTCTGCAGCGTCCAGGCGATGGCGGCCAGATCGGCGTCAGGCTGCGACAGCGCGGTTTGCAGCCGTTCGCTCAGGCGGACCAGGCTGGCGCCGTCGTTGGCGGACAGCGTGAGGAGCTGCGCGCTGGTCTGGATCGCCGCCGCCTCGGCGCGCGGCGGCTGCTCGACGATGCAGTGGGCGTTGGTGCCGCCGATGCCGAAGGAACTGACGCCGGCGCGGCGCGGACGGCCGTCCGGCTGCCAGTCCTGGGCGGCGGTGGCCACCTGGAAGCGGCTGGCGGTTTCGGCCAGCAGCGCGTTCGGTTGTTCGACGTGCAGGCTGGCCGGGATGACGCCGCGCTCCACGGTCAGCGCCGCCTTGATCAGGCCGGCGACGCCGGCGGCGGCGTCGAGGTGGCCGATGCCGGACTTCAGCGAGCCTATCAGGCAGGCGCCGCCGTCCTTGCCCAGCGCGGCGTTGAGGGCGCTCAGCTCCACCTGGTCGCCCAGGCGGGTGCCGGTGCCGTGGGTTTCGACGTAGCCGATGTCCTCGCCGCTGAGGCCGGCGTTTTGCAGCGCGGCGCGCAGCACGTTTTCCTGGCCGGCGATGGACGGCGCGGAGAAGCCCACCTTGTCGTCGCCGTCGTTGTTGATGGCGATGCCGCGGATCACCGCGCGGATCGGGTCGCCGTCGGCCAGCGCGCGCGACAGGCGCTTGAGCACCACCAGGCCGGCGCCGTTGCCGGGCACGGTGCCGGCGGCGTCGTTGTCGAAGGCGCGGCAGCGGCCGTCAGGCGACAGAATGGAGCCTTCCTCGTACAGGTAGCCCACCCGTTGCGGCACGGCCACCGAGATGCCGCCGGCCAGCGCGGCGTCGCATTCGCCGGACAGCACCGAGCGTATCGCCAGCGATACCGCCACCAGCGAGGTGGAGCAGGCGGTTTGCACGCCGATGGCCGGGCCGGTCAGGCCCAGCTTGTAGGCGGCGCGGCTGGCCAGGTAGTCCTTGTCGTTGGAGAACAGCGCGCGCAGCAGTTCGCTATCGGCCAGCGTGAGGTTTTTCAGCGCGCCCAGCGCGTAAGTGCTGACCGAGCCGCCGGCGAACATGCCGATGCGGCCGCCGGCGCGCGCCGGGTCGAGGCCGGCGCTTTCCAGCGCCTCCCAGGCGGTTTCCAGCAGCAGCCGGCCTTGCGGATCGATCAGCGCGGCGTCGGCCGGGCTGTAGCCGAACAGCTTTTCGTCGAACTGGTCTATGCCTTCCAGCACGCCGGAGAAGGGCACGTAGCCGGGATGGTCCAGCAGCGCCGGGTCGGCGCCGTCGGCCAGGGCTTCCTCGCGGCTGATCTCGCGCACGCCGCTGCGGCCGGCCAGCAGGTTGTCCCACAGCGCCTCGACGCTGTCTGCGCCCGGGAAGCGGCCGGCCATGCCGATGATGGCGATGGCGTCGTCGCCTTCGGCGCGGCGCGGCGCGGCGGCCAGCGGCGCGGCCTGGTCCTGGCCGCCGGGGGCCAGGTGGGCGGCCAGCGCGGCGATGGTCGGGTGGCGCAGCAGATCCACCAGCGCCGGGGCCGGCTGGTACAAGGCCTTCAGCCGCGAATGCACCTTGATCATCAGCAGCGAATTGCCGCCGGCTTCGAAGAAGTTGGCGCGGGTGTCGATGGAGGCGAGACCCAGCACTTCGCACCAGATCGCCGCCAGCTGGCGCTCCACCTCGCCCAGCGGGCTATGGCCGGCGGCGGGGGCCGCCGCTTGCGCCAGCTGGGCCAGCAGGGCGCGGCGGTCGGTCTTGCCGCTGCTGGTGAGCGGGAAGCCGGGCAGCGGCAGGATGGTTGACGGGATCATGATTTCCGGCAGGCGGGAGGCGATCTCGCGGCGCAGCGCGGCCACGTCGATGCCGCCGTCCGGCGCCAGCAGGAAGGCGACCAGGCGCTGCGATTCGGCGTCGGCGCCGGCCACCAGCACGGTGGCGTCGCTGACGCCCGGATGCTGGCGCAGCACCGATTCGATCTCGCCCAGCTCGATGCGGAAGCCGCGCAGCTTGATCTGGTTGTCGCGGCGGCCGACGTATTCGATCCAGCCGCCGTCGCACCAGCGGCCGATGTCGCCGCTGCGGTAGAGCAGGCCGCCCGGGCGGTGGTCCAGCGTGTCGGGCAGGAAGCGCTCGGCGCTCAGTTCAGGCCGGTTCAGGTAGCCGTGCGCCACCTGGACGCCGGCGATGCAGATTTCGCCGGGCACGCCCACCGGCATCTCCATGCCGTTTTCGTCGAGGATGTGGACGCGGCTGTTGGCGATCGGGCGGCCGATGGGCAGCGGCTGGCCGCGCTCGATCGGCGCGCACGGCCACATGGTCATCTCGATGCAGGTTTCGGTGGGGCCGTACATATTGAACAGCCGGGCGTGGCGGGTCCAGTCGTGGAAACGATCGCGCAACTGCGGCGGCAGCGTTTCGCCGCTGGTGAACACCTGGCGCAGCGAGGCGCAGCGCGCGGCGTCGACCTCGGCCAGGAAGATGGCCAGCATCGACGGCACGAAATGCATGTGGGTGATGCCGCTTTTCTCGATCAGCGCGCTCAGGTATTCGTGGTCGCGCTGGCCGCCCTGGCGGGCCATCACCAGCGTGGCGCCGTTGGCCAGCGGCCAGAAGAATTCCCATACCGACACGTCGAAGCTGGCGCTGGTTTTCTGCAGCACCTTGTCGCCGGCCGCCAGGCCGAAGGCCGACTGGCCCCACAGCAGGCGGTTGACCACGCCGACGTGCGGCACCAGCACGCCCTTGGGCTTGCCGGTGGAGCCAGAGGTGTAGATCACGTAGGCCAGGTCGTCGACGCTGCGCGCGATTGCCGGCAGCGCTTCGGTTTCAGGCCCGGCCTCGTCCACCGGGACGACCTCCGGCAGCGGGGCGCTCAGCCAGCCGGTGCTGCCCGGATAGGCGACGATGGCGACCGGCGCGGCGTCTTCGACGATGTAGGACAGGCGCTCATGCGGCAGGTCGGGGTCGAGCGGCAGGTAGCCGGCGCCGCTGCGCAGGATGCCGACCAGCGCCATCGGCAGGTCCTGGCCGCGCGGCAGATGCACCGCCACCAGCTTGCCGGGGCCGGCGCCCAGCCGGCGCAGGCGGACGGCCAGCGCGTCGGCGCGCGCCATCAGCGCGGCGTAGTCCAGCGCGCCGTCCTCGGCTTCTACCGCGCAGGCATGCGGGGTGCGCCGCGCCTGTTCGGCGATCAGGGTGTCGATGTGGACGGCGGGGCCGAAGTCGACGTCGGTGTGGTTCCAGGCCGCCATCAGCTCGCGGTCGTGGTCGTTGACGATGGGCGCGAGCCACAGCGAGCGCGCCGGGTCGGCGCCGGCCTCCAGCAGCATCTGCAGCGCCGCGCCCATGCGGGCGATGTGGCGCGGCGCGAACAGGTCGGTCCGGTACACCAGGCTGGCGACGATGTCGGTCCCGTCGTCCTCCACATACAGCCCCAGTTCGAACTGGGCGGCGCCGGCGTCCACCGCCAGCGTCTCCATTTGCAGGCCTGCCACCGCGTGGCGGCCGTGGTCGGTGTGCTGGTAGTTGAACAGCACCTGGAACAACGGCGTGCGGTCGGCGTCGTGGGCCGGGCGCAGCTCGTCCACCAGGCGCTTGAACGGCAGGCCCTGGTGGGCGAACGCCGCCAGGCTGCTCGCCTTGACGCGCTCCAGCAGCGACAGGAAGCCGCAGTCGCCGGACAGGTCGGCGCGCAGCGCCAGCGTGTTGACGAAGCAGCCGACCGTGTCGTGCACGTCGAGGCCGTCGCGGCCGGACACCGGCACGCCGACGGCGAAGTCGCGCTGGCCGCTCCAGCGCGCCAGCAGCATCTGGAACGCCGCCAGCATCACCATGAAGCGGCTGGCGCCGGCCTGTTGCGCCAGCTTGTCCATCTGGGCGCGCAGCGCGGCCGGCAGGGTGAAGCGGTATTCGGCGGCGGCGTTGTCGGTTTGCGGCGGACGGGCGTGGTCCAGCGGCAGCTCCAGCGCCGGCACGTCGGCCAGCGCCTGGCGCCAGTAAGCGAGATCGTCCTGGCTTTGCTCGTCGCGCAGGCGGGCGGCCTCGGCGCGGGCGTAGTCGGCGTAGCTGGGCGCGGCGGGCAGGTCCGGAGCCCGGCCGGCGGCCAGAGCGGCGTAGATCTGCGCCAGCTCGCGCCACAGGATGCCGATGGACCAGCCGTCGGCGACGATGTGGTGCAGCGACAGGCTGAGCGCGTGGCTTTGCGGCGCCAGCGCGAACAGCCGCGCGCGCAGCAGCGGCGCCTGGGTCAGGTCGAACGGCGTGCGGGCCTCGGCCTCCAGCCGGGCGCGCAGCGTCCGCTGGCGGGCGTCCTCGTCCAGTTGGCTCAGGTCTTCCAGCGGCAAGGCCAGCGGCGCGGCCGGCTGGGCAAACTGGCGCGGTTCGCCGTCGATCTGGTCGAAGCGGCTGCGCAGGATTTCATGGCGCTGCAGCAGGATGTCCAGCGTGCGCCGCAGCAATTCGGGCTGCAGAGGGCCGTCAATGCGGATGGCGCCGGACAGCACGTAGGCGGTGTTGGCGGGCGCCAATTGGTGAATGAACCACATGCCGGTTTGCGCAGCCGACAGCGGCGCGCCGGCTGCGGCGTCGACCGGCGCGGCGGCCGGCGTCTCGGCCGGCGCGCGCAGCGAGGCCTGCGCCGTTTCGATGCGGGCGGCCAGCGCGCGCAGCGCCGGCGAATCGAACAGCGTGGTCATCGGCAGGCGGATGCCGAAGCGCTTGCCCAGCCGCGAGGCGACGCGGGTGGCCAGCAGCGAGTGGCCGCCCAGCGCGAAGAAATCGTCGTGGCGGCCCACCCGGTCGATGGCGAACAGCTCCTGCCACAATTCTGCGATGGCGGTTTCGATCTCGCCCTGCGGCGCTTCGTAGGCTTGCAGCGCCAGGTCTTGCTGGCCGACCGCCGGCAGCGCGCGGCGGTCCACCTTGCCGTTGGGCGTCATCGGCAGCGCGTCCAGGATGACGAAGGCGCTGGGCAGCATCACTTCAGCCAAGGTGCGCGCCAGCTCTTCGCGCAGTTGCGCGGCGGTGGGGGCGGCGCCGGCCGCCGGCACCAGGTAAGCCACCAGGCGCTTGTCGCCCGGGGTGTCCTCGCGCACGACCACCACCGCGTCGCGCACGCCGTCGCAGCGGCACAGCTGGGCTTCTATCTCGCCCAGCTCCAGCCGCTGGCCGCGGATCTTCACCTGCAGGTCGTTGCGGCCCAGATATTGCAGCGAGCCGTCGGGCAGCCAGCGGCCCAAGTCGCCGCTGCGGTACATGCGCTCGCCCGGGCGGAAGGGGTCGGCCAGGAAGCGTTCGGCGTTCAGCTCGGGCCGGTTCAGATAGCCGCGGGTCACGCAATCGCCGGCGATATAGAGTTCGCCGACTTCGCCCGGCGCCAGCAGGCGGCCTGCCTCGTCCAGCAGGTAGACGCGGGTGTTGGCCATCGGCCGGCCGATGTGCGGCATGTCGCCGGCCTCGTGCAATTCGCAGTAGGTGGAGTCCACCGTGCACTCGGTCGGGCCGTAGGTGTTGTAGATGAAGCAGTCGTCGATGGCGCGCAGCCGGTTCCAGGTGTGCTCGGAAATGGCTTCGCCGCCGATCAGCACGCAGCGCGGCACGTGGCCGCCGTCGCCGAAGCCGGCGGCCAGCAGCGGCTCCATGATCGCCGGCGTGCAGTCCAGCGCGTCCAGCCGGTGTTCGCGGATGAAGGCCAGCAGCGCCGGCGCGTCGGCGCGCAGCTCGTTGGGGATGATGTACAGGCAGTGGCCGCTCAGCAGCTGCAGCAGCGGCTCCAGCGAGGCGTCGAACGATATCGGGGCGTTCAGGCTGTGGCGGCTGCCCGGCGGCAGCGCGGCCAGCAGCGGCTGCAAGGCCGCCTGCAGATTGAGCAGCGAGCGGTGTTCCACCATCACGCCCTTGGGCCGGCCGGTAGAGCCGGAGGTGTAGAGCACGTAGGCGAGGTGGTCGGGGCGCAAGCCGATCTCGGCGTCGTCCGGGTCGCTGTCCGGCAGCTGCGCCAGCGCGGCGGCGAGCTCGGCCGAATCCAGCGCCAGAACGCGCGCGGCGGCGCCGGCCAGGCGCGGCGCCAGCTCGCTTTCGGTCAGCACGATCTGCGCGCCGCTGTCGGCGAGCATGAATTCCAGCCGCTCTTGCGGGTAGACCGGGTCGAGCGGCACGTAGGCGCCGCCGGCCTTCAGCACCGCCCACAGCGCGATCAGCTGGTCGAAGCCGCGCTCGAAATGCAGCGCCACGCGGCTGTCGGGCATCACGCCCAGCGCGCGCAGATGATGCGCCAGCCGGTTGGCGCGGTGGTTGAGCTCGGCGAAGTCCATTTGCCTGCCGTCATGCCACAGCGCCGGCGCGGCCGGCGTTTGCGCGGCCTGGCGGGCCAGCTGGGCATGCAGGAGCGGCGCGCCGGGCAAAGCGAGCGCGGTGTCGTTGAAGCGGTCCAGCTGTTCGCGCTCGGCGTCGCTGGCCAGGCGCTGGGCCGGCGCGGCGGCGAGCAGGGCGCGCAAGGGCTGGGCGCGGGCGGCGGGCAGTTGCGCCAGCAGGGCGGCGTAACGCTCGGCCAGCCAGGCGATGGTTTCGGCGCGGAACAGCGCGCCGTCGTAGTCCAGCGTCAGCGCGTAGCCATCGCCGGTTTCGTCGACTTCCAGCGACAGGTCGGCCTTGGCGTCGCCGTCCGGCAACGATAGCGTTTCGGCTTGCAGGCCGGCCATGTCCAGCGGCAGCGCCGGCGGGTTCAGCGAGAACATGGTCTGGATCAGCGGCGTGCGGCTGCGGTCCTGCGGCCGGCGCAGGCGCTGCACCAGGCGGTCGAAAGGCGCGCCGGAGAAGGCCAGCGAATCGCGCCAGACGTCGCGCATGGAGAGCAGAACCTGGTCGACGCTGGGGTCGCCCTCCAGCTTGAAGCGCAGCGCCGAGGTTTCGGCGAACATGCCCACCACTTCGGCCAGCGCGGGGTCGTTGCGCGCGCTGACCGGGCTGCCGATGGCGAAATCGTCCTGGCCGCTCCAGCCGGCCAGGGTCATGCCCCAAGCGGCGAGCAGCACGGCGAACGGCGTGGTTTCCAGCTCGCGCGCAAGCGCGGCCATCGCGTCGCGGACGGCGGCGGGCAGATGGGCCTCATGGCGCGCGCCCCTGGCCTCGCGCAGCGCGGGGCGGGGGAAGTCGGTCGGCGGCTGCAGATCGGGCACGCCGGCCAGCCGCGCTTCCCAGGCCGCCAGCAGCGCCTCGCTGGCTGGACTGGCCAGCTGCTCCTGCTGCCATTCGGCGAAGTCGGCGAACTGCAGCGGCAGCTCGGCCAGCGCCGGCTGGGCCGGGTCTTGCCGATGGGCGTAGGCGTGGGCCAGGTCCTGCATCAGCAGGCCCAGCGACGGGCCGTCGCAGACGATGTGGTGGATGGCCAGCGCCAGCAGCCAGTCGTCGTCGGCCAGGCGGAACAGCGCCGCGCGCAGCAGCGGCGGCTTTTCCAGCGCGAAGGGGCGGCGCGCCAGCTCGGCGGCGGCGTCCATGGCCTGGCGCAGCGCTTCTTCTCTGGGCAGCGCGCCCAGATCGACGCGCGCCAGCGGCAGCGAGGCGGCGGGTTCGATCGCCTGCATCGGCACGCCGTCGACGTCGACGAAGCCGGTGCGCAGGGTTTCGTGCCGCGCCAGGCAGTCGTCCAGCGCCTGCTGCAGCGCCTCGGGCCGCATCGGGCCGGACAGGCGCAGCGCGCCGGCGATGGTGTAGTTGCTGCGTTCGCCCTCCAGGCCGCATACCAGCCACAAGCGTTGTTGCGCCGCCGACGCGTCGCACAGGAAAACTTCGTGAGCCATGCTGTTGTCTTGCATATCCGTTGCCTTGCCTGTCATGTCTTGATGAGCGCTCATTTGTCGGCGCCGCCCAGGGTTTCGTTTTCGATCTGATCGCGGCGCACGCGGCGGCGCTCGCGGCTGCGCAAGCCGCCTTCGTCGTCAGCGGAGGCCGGCCCAGCCTGGCTGATCAGCAGCGCCAGCTGCGCCAGCGTCGGCTTCAGCAGGAAGTCCTTCAGCGCCAGGCGCGCGCCGAAGCGCTGCTGCGCCCAGGTGACCAGTTGCGCGGCGGCCAGCGATTGCCCGCCGGCGACGAAGAAGTTGTCCTCCACGCCGGCCATTTCCAGCGCGAGGTTCTGCCGCGCGTAGTCGAGCAGCTCGGCTTCCACCGGGTTGCGCGGCGCCTGGACGGCGCCGGCGTCGGGGCGCGGCTCGATCAGCGCGCCGCGGTCGATCTTGCCGTGGCGGCTCAGCGGCAGCGCGGCCAGCGCGGCGAATTGCGCCGGGATCATGTAGATCGGCAGCCTTTGCGCCAGGTATTCGCGCAGCGCCTGCTGCCAGTCGCCGGCCGGCAGGGCTTCCGCCTGCTGGCGCGGCACGATCCAGGCCAGCAGCCGCTGGGTGGCGGCGCTGTCGCCGCGCAGGTCCACCACCGCTTCCTGGATGGCCGGGTGGGCGCGCAGCGCGTGCTCGATCTCGCCGATCTCGATGCGCAGGCCGCGCAGCTTGACCTGGTTGTCGACGCGGCCCAGGTATTCGACGGCGCCGTCGTCCAGCCAGCGGGCGCGGTCACCGGAGCGATAGAGCCGCAGCGGCGCGCCGTCGTCGGCTACGGTTTCGATGAAGGCGGCGGCGTTCTGCTCCGGACGGTTCAGGTAGCCGCGCGCCAGCTGGACGCCGCCGATCAGCAGGTCGCCCTCGATGCCGACGCCGACCGGGCGGCCGCGGCTGTCGACGATGCGCAGCGAAGTGTTGGCGATCGGGTAGCCGATGGGCACCGCGCCACGGCCGCCGGCGCGCAGCGTGTAATGGGTGACCAGGATGGTGGCTTCGGTGGGGCCGTACAGGTTGTGCAGCTCCAGGCCCGGCAAGCCCAGTTCGCGCACCGCGATGCATTGCGAAGGCAGCAGCGCCTCGCCGCCGGCGAACAGGTGGCGCAGCGAGCGGCATTCGCGCGCGGCCGGGGTGGCGGCGAAGGCTTCCAGCATCGCCGGCACGAATTGCGCGGCGGTGACGCGTTCAGCGGCGATCAGCCGGGCCAGGTAGTCCGGATCGCGGTGGGTTTCCGGCGGCGCCACCACCAGGCGGGCGCCGGTCAGCAGCGGCCAGCACAGCTCCCACAGCGAGATGTCGAAGGTGTACGGCGCTTTTTGCAGCACCGCGTCGGCGGCGTCGAGCGGGAAGCGCTCGGTGGTCCACTCCATCAGGTTGGCCAGACCGCCATGGGTGCATAGCACGCCCTTGGGCTTGTTGGTGGAGCCGGAGGTGTAGATCACGTAAGCCAGGTCGCCGGCTTCCACCGGCGCCGGGTTGACCCAGGCATCGGCGGTGCTGGGCCAGCCGGCGGCCAGCTCTTCCGGCGATTCGACGATGATGGCCGGGCAGTCCACCGCCAGGCGCGAGGCGATGGCGGCATCGGTCACCAGCGCGATGGGCTGGGTCTCGGCGAAGATTTCCTCGCGGCGCAGCGCCGGTTCGTCCGGGTCTATCGGCATGTAGGCGGCGCCGGTGTAGAAGATGCCCAGCAGGGAGGCCACCAGTTCGGCCGAGCGCGGCAGCATCACCGCCACGATCTTCTCCGGGCCGGCGCCGTGGTTGACCAATTCGCTGGCGATGGTGCGCGCCGCCAGGTCCAGCGTGCGGTAGTCGATATGGCGGCCGTCGGCGGTGACGGCGATGGCGTCGGGCGTCAGCGCCGCCTGGCGGGCGATGCGTTGCGGCACCGGTAGCGCGGTTTTGCCGTTGGCGGTGGCGTTGAAGCCGCGCAGCACCTGCTGCAGCTCGGCGGCCGGCAGCGGGTTGGCGCGCTCCAGTTCGACGGCCGGGTCGGCGGCGACGCGCGCGGCCCAGTCCAGCCAGCGCTCGGCCAGCCGCTGGATGTCTTCGCGGCGGTAGCGGCGGCTCTGGTAGTCCAGGTCCAGCAGCCAGCCCTTGGGCGTCTGCATCAGGTTGATCGCCAGGTCGAACTTGACGCCGGACACCGGCGCGTCCAGCAAGGTGACCGGCAGGCCGGCGAAATCGCTCTGGCGCACGCGGTCGAGGTTGAAGGTGACGGTCAGCGCGCCCGGGCGCTCGCCGCCGGCCAGCACCGGCTCCAGCAGGCGCGCCAGCGGGTAGGCCTGGTGGTCGGACATCGCCTCCAGTTCAAAGTCCACCGTTTCCAGCAGTTGCTCGAAGCGCGCGCCGGGCGCGAGGCGCGAGCGCAACGGCATGATCTGGGCCGCCTGGCCCACCATGCGCTCCAGACCGTCCAGGCGGCCGTGGGTCGGCACCCCCAGCAGGATGTCGTCGCGGTCGAACAGGGTGTGGAACAGCGCCAGCGTCAGGCTGAGCGTGGTGGTGAACAGCGTGGCCTTCTGCCGCACGGCCAGCTGGGTCAGCGCGTCGGCGGTGCCGGCCGGCACCGGCAGCCGCAGCCGCTCGCCCTGCCAGCGGGCCTGCTGGCCATCGTCGCCGGCGTTGGCGCGCGGCAGCGGCAAGGCTTCCGGCGCGTCGGCCAGGCGTTGGCTCCAGAAGGCTTCAGCCTGCTCGTCGCGCGCCGACAGCAGCCATTCCAGCTGGCGGCGGAACGGCTGCGCCGCTTCCAGCGCCGCGCGGCCGGCCGGATCCAGCAGCGCGCTCAGCTCTTCCAGAATCAGCGCCAGCGACCAGCCGTCGATCAGGATGTGGTGGGCGCGCAGCGCCAATACCGGCTTGCCGTCGGCATGCTGGAACAGGCCGGCTTGCAGCGGGCCGGCGCTTTCCAGCGCGAAGGGCGCGGCGGAGAACGCGCGCAGCCAGTCGGCGCCGTCGCCGCCTTCGCCCAGCGTCAGCGGGATGGCCAGTTCGGCGTGGACGCGCTGGATGCCCTTGTCGCCGTGCACGGTGGTGCGCAGCGCCTCGTGCCGGGCCGACAGCTCGGCCAGGGCGCGCTGGAGCGCGGCGGCTTCGATGCGGCCGCCCAGCTCCAGCGCGACGGTTTCGCAATAAGCGGCGGCGCCGGAGGCGTCCAGCTGCGAAGCCAGCCAGATCTGGCGCTGGGTGTCGGACAGCGGCGCTTCGCCGGCGGCGAGGCCGGCGCCGGCCGGGCGCGCCGGCAGGTAGCCGCCTGCGCGCAGCGCCTCGACGGAATCGATCACGCTGTCGACGATGAAGTCGATCTCCTGTTGGCCGTGCGCGTCGCACAGGAAGCAGTTGCGGCCTTCCCAGACGAACAGGCCGCGGTGCAGCAGATGGTAGTAGAACAGGTCCAGATTGCCGGCGTGCTTGAAGCGGAACACCGAGCCGAAGTGGATCATCGACAGCGGCAGCTTCTCGGCCTGGAAGTACTGGTTGAGGCGTTCGGTCAGCTGGCGGGTGCGTTCGGTCAGCGACTGCTGGAAGGCCGGGCCGCGCTGTTTCAGCTCCTTCAGCACCGCGTGCGCCATCGCCAGGCCCAGCGGGTGGTTGTTGAAGGTGCCGGCGAAGAAGGTGGTGCCGGCGTCGGGCGCGGAGTCGTCGCCGAAGCGCCAGATGCCGCCGTCTATGCCGTCCAGCAGCGAGCCGCGCGCCGCCAGCGCCGCCATCGGCACGCCGCCGCCTATGGTCTTGCCGTAGGTGACCAGGTCGGCCTCCACGCCGAACACTTCCTGCGCGCCGCCGGGGGCGCAGCGGAAGCCGGTGATCATTTCGTCGAAAATCAGCAGGATGCCGTGGCGGCGGGTGACTTCGCGCAGCTTGTGCAGGAATTCGCGCGGCTGGGCGTCCAGCACGCGGCTTTGGATCGGCTCCACCAGCACGGCGGCCAGTTGATCGGCGTTGGTTTCAATCGCCCGCAACGCGGCGTCGTCGCAGTAGTCCAGCATCAGCAGGTCGGCGACGAAGTTGGGGAGGATGCCGGGCGCCACCGGCTCGGTGGCGTCGCCGATGGCGGAGCGGTCTCCCAACAGGCCGTCGAAGTGGCCGTGGTAGGACTTGCGGAACACCGCCACCCGCGAGCGGTCGCGCAACAGGCGCGCCAGCCGCAGCGCCGTCATCAGCGATTCGCTGCCCGACTGGCAGAACAGCACTCGGTCCATGCCGGTCATTTCGCACAGCATGGTGGACACTTCGCCGGCGAGGGTGGAGCGGGTGCCGAGCGCCAGGCTGTTTTCGGCTTGCTCGTGCAGCGCCGCTTTCAGGAAAGGCGCGCCATGGCCGAAGATGTTGACGCCGAAGTCCATCGAGATATCGATGTACTCATTGCCGTCCACGTCCCAGACCCGGGCGCCGTCGGCGCGGTTGCCGGTGAGCGGGTAGACGATTTCCTTCAATGTGGGGCGGAAGCCGGCGGAGGCGCGCACGTCGGCCAGCCGCTGCCGGCGCTCGTCGGCCAGGCGCTTGGAGGTGGCGGTGCGGGCGACGTAGGCCTGGGAAAAGGCGGCGAAGTGGGCGGCCTGCTGCTGGGACTGGGCGGAGCCGGCGGCGCGGGCCGGCGCGGCTTTTGCCGCCGGGATGCTGCTGGGCGCGGCCGGCAGGGCGGCGATGGCCGCGGCCACCGGGCGAATCGGCGCCGGCGCGGCTTGCGGCGCGCCGCCCAGCGCGGCCAATTGGCTGTGGATCACCTGCTGCACCAGGTTCAGCTGTTGCTGGAACAGCGCGTTCATGTCGCCCGCCGCGGCGTGGGCCGGCAGCGCGATGGCCGGCGCAGGCGCGGCCGCCGCCGGGGCGGCCTGCGGCGCGGTTTGCTCGGCCAGGTGCACGCTGAGGCGGTCTATGGTGTTCAGTTCGTTCAGCAGCTGGCGGGCGCTGATCTTGACGCCGTAGCTGGCCTGGATGCCGCGCATCGCCTCGGCCAGCATCACGGAGTCGGCGCCCATCTCGATGAACAGGCGGTCGGTTTGCAGGTCGGCCTCCGACTCTCCCAGCGCCTTGGCGATTTGCCGCACCAGGTCGGCGCGGACTTGCCGCACGTGGTCGTCGGAGGTCGACGGATTGGATCGGGGATCCAGAGAGCTGTTGACTTGTGGCATGGATGGCTCCAGCGAAGATGGAATGGAGGATCGGGCGGCGGGGGCCGGCAGGGCGCGTCGGCGGTAGGGCTGGTCGAAGCGGCTCCAGTCAAGGTTGACGCCGGCGTTGTGCAGCGCGCCCGCGCTGTCGAGCATGGCTTGCCAATCGTTGCCGGCGCCGTCGAGCGAACTGAGCCAGTTGACGGCCAGCTCGCCGCTGGCGGCGCGGCCCAGCGCGCTCAGAGTCGGCCGCGGGCCCAGCTCCAGGAACAGCCTGTGGCCTTGCGCCAGCAGGGTTTGCACGCCCTGGCGGAACTGCACGGTGCCGCGGGCATGCGCCGCCCAGTAGGCGGCGTCGGGCGCTGCCGCGTGCGCCAGGCCGTTGAGGTTGGAAATCACCGGCACCGTGCCGGGCTGCCAGTTTATCGGCGCGGCCAGCGCGGCCATCCGCTCCAGCACCGGGTCCAGCAGAGGGGAATGGAAGGCGGTGGAGACGTCCAGCGTGCGCCAGCGTATGCCTTGGGCGTCCAGCGCCTTCAGCGCCTCGGCCAGCGCGTCGGACGCGCCCGACAGCACGCAGCTGGCGGGGCCGTTGTCGGCGGCCAACGCCAGGCTGCCGGCATGGGCGGCGACCAGCTCGCGCAGTTGCTCCGCCGAAGCCTTCACCGCGACCATGCCGGCCGCGCCGGCGGTTTCCTGCATCAGCGCGCCGCGCGCCGCCACCAGCGGCAGGATCTGTTCTATCGATGCCATGCCGGACAGCGCCGCGGCGGTGTATTCGCCCAGGCTGTGGCCCAGCAGCGCCGCCGGGCGCACGCCCCAGTCGGCCCACAGCTGGGCCAGCGACCAGCTGAGCGCCACCCAGGCGGGCTGCGCGTAGCAGGTGTTCTGCAGCAGCGCGTCGCCGCGGACGCGGTCGAACAGCAGCCGCGACAAGGAAACGTCAAGCACCGGCTTGAGCAGGGAGGAGCAGTGTTCGATGGCGTCGCGGAAGCGGGGATGGCTGGCATAGAGTTCGGCGCCGGCGCCGGCCAGCGCGCTGCCCTGGCCGGTCAGCAGGAACACCACGCCGGGCTCGGCGGCCGGCGCGGGCACGGGCTGGGGCCGGGCGGCCAGTTGCTGCAGGCCGCGGCGCAATTCTTCGGAGTCGGCGGCGCCGACGCTGGCGCGCCAGGGCTGCTTGGCCAAACCGGCGTTGGCGGCATGGCAGAAGTCGGCCAAGGCGTCGGGCGGCAGTTGGGCGCAGTCTTGCAGCGCTTGCGCGGCTTGGCTGGACAGCGCTTCGGCGCTGGCGGCGGCCAGAGCGAGCAGATGGCGGGGGCGGTCGGTGACGCGCGCGGCCAGGCCTTGGTCGCCGTACCAGCAGCGGCGGCGCTGCCACGGATAGGCAGGCAGTTCGGCCAGCGCGCCGGCCGGCTGGATCCGCTGCCAGTCCAGTTCGTGGCCGTAGGCGTAGAGCAGGCCGAGCGCGGCCATGGCGTTGGCGGGAGCGGCCAGCGGCCGAAGCCTTTCCGGCAGCGCGGCGGCTTCGCCATGGCTGGGCGCGAGGATGTCCCAGCGGCCCGGCAACTGCTGTTGCCAGGCCTCGGGCGACGAACTCTCCAGTTCGGCGTCCGCGGCGATGCCGGCTTGGGCGAGCGCTGCGCGCAGTTCCGGCGCAGCTCCATGCAGCGCCAGCTTGCGGGCACCGGCGGCCGGGCGGCGGCCCAGCGACAAGCCGGGATGCGTCTGGCCGCCGGCCGCGGCGCGCAGGGCGGCGATCAACTGGCCGCGATCGCCATGAGCCGCCAGCCGGTGGTCCATATGGTCGCGGTGGCGCGCGGCGGTGTGGACGATGTCGGCCAGCGCGGCGCCGCCGGATCGCTCCAGCAGCGCCGCGTATTGGGCGGCTTGCGCGCGCAGGGCGTCGGCGGAGGCGGCGCTCAGCGGCAGCAGCCAGCTGGCGGCATCGTCGGCATGGGCCGTCCGCGGCGGTTGCGCCGGGGCGGTCTCCAGTATCAGGTGGGCATTGGTGCCGCCGAAGCCGAAGCTGCTGACGCCGATGCGGGCGGGGCGGCGCGCGGACGGCAGCGCGACCGGCGCGCTGGCGACGGCGAGCTTCAGCCGCGCCAGGTCGATGTCCGGATTCGCCTGGCGGAAGTTGAGCGAGCTGGGCAGCTTGGCCTCGCGCAGGGCGATCACGCCCTTGAGCAGGCCGGCGATGCCGGCGGCGGCCTCCAGGTGGCCGATATTGGTCTTGACCGAGCCGACCGCCAGCGGTTGTTCGCGATCCGCGGCGAAAACCTCGCCCAGCGCCTGGGCTTCGATCGGGTCGCCCAGCGGGGTGCCGGTGCCGTGCAACTCCACCGCGTCGATATCGGCGGGGAGCAGTCCGGCGTCAGCCAGCGCGTCGCGGATCACGCCGACCTGGGCCGGGCCGCTGGGGGCGGTGAGGCCGTTGGTGCGGCCATCCTGGTTGACCGCGCTGCCTGCGATCAGCGCCAACGCGCGTTCGCTCTCCGGCTGTAGCTGGCTGGCGCGCTTGAGGATGACGATGCCGGCGCCTTCGCCGCGCACATAGCCGTCGGCGGCGGCGTCGAAAGTCTTGCAGCGGCCGTCGGGCGACAGCATCTTGGCGCCGGCGAACACTTTCATCAGGTCGGGCGCCAGCAGCAGGTTGACCCCGCCGACGATGGCGAGGTCGATTTCGCCGGCGCGCAGCGCGCGGACGGCGAGGTGGGCGGCGGTCAGCGACGACGAGCAGGCGGTGTCCACCGCCAGGCTGGGGCCGGCCAGGTTGAGGAAGTAGGACAGCCGGTTGGCGACGATGCTGAAGGCGTTGCCGGTGCCGGCGTACAGGTCGAGATCCTGGCCTTCGTTCATCTGCAGCCGGCTGTAGTCGAAAGTGGAGATGCCGATGTAGACGCCGGTGCGGCTGCCGGCCAGGCTGGCGCGCGGGATGCCGGCGGACTCCAGCGCTTCCACCGCCAGCTCCATCACCAGGCGTTGCTGCGGGTCCATCTGATTGGCTTCGCGCTGGGCGATGCCGAAGAAAGGCGGGTCGAAACCATCCGGCGGGTCGATCAGGCCGGCCCGGCTCACGCCGTCGGCGGCGATGGCGCCGCGGTCTATGGCGATCTGGTCCACGGCTTCGCGTTCTTCCAGCAGCAGGTTTCTGAGCGCCTGGAGGCTGTTGGCGCCGGGGAAGCGGCAAGCTGCGCCGATGATGGCGACGCGTTCTGGTTGGCGCGACGGGAGGAGGCGATTTTCCGAAGCGCTGGTCGGTTGGGACGGTTGCGGATGGTTCATGAGGATTGCGCCATTATTTGGGCCGATTTGCTAGCGGCATAGTAAAAGGGGTGATCCGGTTTGCTTCTTCCTGATATTGTTTTTATTCAAATTGTTTTTTCGATGAATTTATTTCTTTGCTTTATCTCATTGCGGTCAAATAGGGTTGTGGCTTGGCTGCATAAAAATGACTTTGTACTATTTTTTGTTTTCAGCATTAAATTTTCTGCCAATGACGAGTAAATGATACCGCATGCCAAAACAGGTATGTACGACATTGTAATTCCCCTGTTTTCATGACGATCTCATTGCGCGGCGTGGCGTGAATGTCCATGGTTGGACATACAGATCATTGATAAAAAAGGAAATATCTAGTTTTGCTGATGTGTTGAAATCGATGTGAGTTAGGTAGGCTTGGCGGCCATGACTGGAGAAGTGACAGTTTGACGTCAGTTTGGCTGTGCTTTAGGACAGGGGTGGTGTGGTAGAAATGCTCTAATTATGGCTAAGCGTTTTTGTATTGAAATTTCAATGAAGCATTGTCTTAATCATTTAAATTAAAGAGCAGACATTTATTATTTTGATCTTTAATTTAAATTACAATGTCATTATTTTCGGGGCGGCGCCGCGCCAGCGGCGGAGTGACAGGCTCCGCGTGATTAAGCGAATCTTGTGTCGCGATTGCAGAGCCGGCGGGAAGAAGATGCCGGCGGAAGCCTGGTTTGGCGCGGGCTATGCCGGTTCGGCATGGCTGCGGGAGAGGCGAAAGGGGCATGTAAGACTAGGCTGTTCATGCCGATACGGCGGCAGGCGCGAATTTTTGGGCTTTGCCGCATCACTATCGCCGCGCAGCGTTCTGGCAGGCGCTGCGGGCCATGAATGAAAAACGGCCACCCATCAGGGTGGCCGTTTGTCTTGGGGCGAGGGTTCCGCCTTACTGGCAGGATTCGCAGTCCGGATTGTCGATGCTGCAGAACTTGGCGTCGGTGGCCGGGGTGTTGTCCACCTCGGCGGCCGGAGCCTGCTGGCTGTTGCCGCTGGACACCGCGTTCAGCTCGCCGCCGCGGCCGGTGGATTTCTCGGCGCTGGTGGCGGCCAGGGTGCGCAGGTAGTAGGTGGTTTTCAGGCCCTTGATCCAGGCGTGCTTGTACAGCTCGTCCAGTTTCTTGCCCGACGCGCCGGCCATGTACAGGTTCAGCGATTGCGCCTGGTCGATCCACTTCTGGCGGCGCGAAGCGGCTTCCACCAACCAGCGCGGATCCAGTTCGAAGGCGGTGGCGTAGATGGCTTTCAGCTCGGCCGGCACGCGGTCGATCTGGCCCAGGCTGCCGTCGAAGTATTTCAGGTCGGCCACCATCACTTCATCCCACAGGCCGGCGGCTTTCAGGTCGCGCACCAGGTATTCGTTGGTGACGGTGAATTCGCCGGACAGGTTGGATTTCACGAACAGGTTCTGGTAGGTCGGCTCGATGGATGCGGACACGCCGATGATGTTGGCGATGGTCGCGGTCGGCGCGATGGCCAGGCAGTTGCTGTTGCGCATGCCGAACTGCTTGATGCGGTCGCGCAGCAGGTTCCAGTCCATGCGTTCGGTGCGGTCCACTTCCAGATAGCCGCCGCGCTCGGCCGCCAGCAGGTTGATGCTGTCGTGCGGCAGCACGCCGCGGTCCCACAGGCTGCCGCTGTACGACGGGTAGCGGCCGCGCTCTTCCGCCAACTCGGTGGAGGCCAGGTAGGCGTAGTAGGCCACCATTTCCATCGATTCATCGGCGAATTCGACGGCGGCGTTGGAGCCATAGGGCACGCGCTTGATGTGCAGGCAGTCCTGGAAGCCCATCACGCCCATGCCGACCGGGCGGTGCTTCAGGTTGGAGTTGCGCGCCTTCTTCACCGGATAGAAGTTGATGTCGATGACGTTGTCCAGCATGCGCAGCGCGATGCGGATGGTGCGCTGCAGCTTGTCGCCGTCCAGGCTGCCGTCGGCCTTCAGGTGCGCCGCCAGGTTGACCGAGCCCAGATTGCAAACGGCGATCTCGTCGTCGTTGGTGTTCAGGGTGATTTCGGTGCACAGATTGGAGCTGTGGACCACGCCCATGTGCTGCTGCGGGCTGCGGATGTTGCACGGATCCTTGAAGGTCACCCACGGATGGCCGGTTTCAAACAGCATGGTCAGCATCTTGCGCCACAGGCTCAGGGCCGGGATGCGCTTGTAGACTTTCAGCTCGCCGCGCTCGCCGCGGGCTTCGTAGGCGGTGTAGGCCTTTTCGAAGGCGCGGCCGTACAGGTCGTGCAGGTCGGCGGTTTCGGACGGGGAGAACAGGCTCCACTCGCCGCCTTCCATCACGCGCTTCATGAACAGGTCCGGAATCCAGTTGGCGGTGTTCATGTCGTGGGTGCGGCGGCGGTCGTCGCCGGTGTTCTTGCGCAGTTCGAGGAATTCCTCGATATCGGCGTGCCAGGTTTCCAGGTAGGCGCAGACCGCGCCTTTGCGCTTGCCGCCCTGGTTCACCGCCACCGCGGTGTCGTTGACCACTTTCAGGAACGGCACCACGCCTTGCGATTTGCCGTTGGTGCCCTTGATGTGCGAGCCCATCGCGCGCACCGGGGTCCAGTCGTTGCCCAGGCCGCCGGCGAACTTGGACAGCAGCGCGTTTTCCTTGATGCCTTCGTAGATGCCGTCCAGGTCATCGGCGATGGTGGTCAGGTAGCAGCTGGACAGCTGGCTGCGGCGGGTGCCGGAGTTGAACAGCGTCGGGGTGGACGACATGAAGTCGAAGCTGGACAGCACGTTGTAGAACTCGATGGCGCGGTCTTCGCGGTTCACTTCGTTCAGCGCCAGGCCCATGGCGACGCGCATGTAGAAGGCCTGCGGCATTTCGATGCGGGTGCCGTCGATGTGCAGGAAGTAGCGGTCGAACAGGGTTTGCAGGCCCAGGTAGCCGAATTTCAGGTCGCGCTCGGCGTCCAGCGCGGCGCCCAGTTTCTTCAGGTCGTATTCGGCCAGCTTTTCATCCAGCAGCTCGGCGGCGATGCCCTTCTTGATGAAGCTGGCGAAATAGTGCGGATACTGCGCGGCCATTTCGTCCTGGCCCACGGCTTCGCCCAGGATTTCCAGGCGGATGTTGCCCATCAGCAGGCGGGCGGTCACGTAATCGTAGGCCGGGTCCTGCTCGATCATCGAGCGGGCGGCCAGGATGGCGGACTTGCCCACTTCCTCTTCCGGCACGCCGTCGTAGATGTTCTTCAGCGTCTCGCCGAGGATGGCGTCGACGTCGATGCCGGCCAGATTCTTGCTGGCGGCTTCGATGTTGCCGCGCAGGCGGGCCACGTCCAGCGGCAGTTTGCGGCCATCCTTGCGCAGCACGTTGATCTGCACCTGGGTGAGCGCCTCGCCGCGCGCGGCGCGTTCTTGCGAGCGTTGTTCGCGGTACAGCACGTAGGCGCGGGCCACATCGTGCTCGCCGAAGCGCATCAGCGACAGTTCGACCTGGTCCTGGATGTCTTCGATGTGGATCGCGCCGCCTTCGGGCTTGCGGCGCATCAGCGCATTGACCACCTGTTCGGTCAGTTGGGCCACCTTGTCGCGGATGCTGGCGGAGGTGGCACCTTGTTGGCCAACCACGGCCAGGAAGGCCTTGGTCATCGCGATGGAGATTTTGACAGGCTCGAACGGCACTACCGCGCCATTGCGGCGAATGGTCTTGTACAGGCTGAAATCGGCTTGCGGCGCGGCGGCGCGGCCGAGTTCTGCGGCGGTTTGCCCTTCAAAGGTGGTCAATTGCATGTATCCCTCGATAAAGAGAAGTTTAGGCCCGGCCGCGCTGCGTTCTTGAGGGCAGGTCGGCTTGTGGACAATTTTGTTGAAAAGCTGTGCGCTGTTTGTGGGTAAACACAAGATGTGCTGTCCGCAGCGCTTTAGATGCCCAAATTCTAGTGGTGGGGGTGACGTAGTTCAAGTCTTGACTTTGTCTGAAACCAAGGAAAGCCGCGTCGTTATTGGCTTTGCGGCGTGAGATTTTTTTCGGGGCCGTCGCGGCGGCGGAATGGCGTCGACAGGAAATGGCGGAAAACCACGCGCTGGCCGGCAGCAGGTGCCAGGGACGCGGGCGGTGTCGCGCCGCGAGCGCCGCTTCTGTTGCGCCTTCGCCACGGCCGCGGCGTGAAAAGTGGCCTGACGACAGGGGGAGGGTGGCCATTCAGACGGTTTGTCGGCAAGCGCGGGTCGGCTAGGGTAAGGAGGCTGTCGCGCGTCCGGGCCGGGTTCCGGGCCGTGGCCGGTCAACCAGGAAGGAGAACACCGATGGCTTCATCCAGGCGGCAATATATCCATGCGCTGCGCTTTTCGGCATTGACCGCGCTTTACGATCCGCTGGTGGCGCTTACCGCCCGGGAGAAGCATTTCAAAAACGCGTTGCTGGACGCCGCGCAACTGCGGCCCGGACACCGGGTACTGGATGTGGGCTGCGGCACCGGCACGCTGGCGATAGCGGCCAGCCTGCGCGCGCCGGGCCTGCTGGTGCAGGGGCTGGACGGCGACGGGCGCATTCTGCGCCTGGCGACGGACAAGGCGGAACGGGCGGGCGCCAGGCTGGCCTTTCGCCAAGGCATGTCGTTTTCCATGCCCTATCTGGACAACGCTTTCGACCGGGTCTTGTCCAGCCTGTTTTTCCACCATCTGGACACCGAGGACAAGCGCCGCACGCTGGTGGAGATCCAACGGGTGATGAAGCCGCGCGGCGAGTTATATGTCGCCGATTGGGGAGTGCCGCAAAACCGGCTGATGCGCGCGTTGTTCTATCCGGTGCAGTGGCTGGATGGTTTCGCCACTACCCAGGGCAATGTCGAAGGCGTGCTGCCCCGGCTGATGGGCGAAACCGGTTTTGCCGGCGTGCGGCTGGTCCGGCAGATTCCCACTCTGCTGGGCACCCTGGCGATCCACGCCGCCAGCAAGCCCTGAGGCGGGCAGGGCGTCAGCGCGCGCGGAAGCGGTCGATTTCCGCTTCCAGCTGGCTGACCAGCGCCGCCAGGCTGTCTGCCGCGGCCGACGCTGCCTGCACCGAGCTGTCGTTCTCGCCGGCCATCGCCGCGATGTGCTCTATCCTTTGCACGATATCCGCTGTCGCCGCGCCTTGTTCCACGGTGGCGGAGGCAATCTCGGCGATCTGCCGCGCCGAGGTCTCGGCGCCGCCGCGTATCTGCTGCAGCGCCTCCATCGCCCGTTCGGAGCTGCGCCGGCTCTCCTCTATCAATTCCGAACACATCTGAGTGTCCTTGACCACGCTGGCCACGTCGCTCTGAATGCCGCCCAGCATGGCGCCGATCTCGCCGGTGGCGCTGGTGGTGCGTTCGGCCAGCTTGCGCACCTCGTCGGCCACCACCGCGAAGCCGCGGCCTTGCTCGCCGGCGCGCGCCGCCTCGATCGCCGCGTTCAGCGCCAACAGATTGGTCTGTTCGGCGATGTCATGGATCACGCTGACGATGTTGTTGATCTGCTGCGAGCGCTGCGCCAGGCTCTGCGTCAGTTCGGCGGTCTTGTGGATGGCGCCGTGCAGGGTGTTGGCGTTGGATGCGTTTTCCGTCAGCACCTGGCCGCCCTGTTCGGACAGGGTTTGCACGGACAGCGACAAGGCGGTGCTGTCGCTGGCGGTCTGCGCCACCCGCTGCACGCTGGCCGAGACATCCTCCACCGCGGTGGTGGTGTGCTGCGCCGCCTGGTTTTGCTCCATGGTGCCGCGGGCGATGGCGCGCGCGGCGTCGGCCACCGCGTGCGAGCGTTCGCTCACCTGTTCGCCCACCGCGCGTATCCGCTGCAATGCGGATTCGAACGCCGACATCAGCCGGTTGAAGGCATCGGCCACTTCGCCGAATTCGTCGCGGCCGCCGACGCGGGCGCGCAGGCTCAGCCGCAAGTGGTCGGCGGCTTCCAGCATGGTGGCGCGCAGTTTGTCCAATTCCTCGCTAATCAGCTTGGCCAGCGCGAAGCCTATGGCCAGGCTGAGCAGCACCGATACCGCCAGCACGCCGTAAATCAGCCGGCTTTGGCTCTGATAGGTGCGGTTGGCGTCCTGGTAGGCGGTTTCGGCGATAGCCAGCTGGCGCGGCATCAGCGCGCCGACCTGGTCGCGCAGTCCTTCGTACTGCTTGACGAATTTGGGATAGATCGCCTTGGCGTCCTCGATGCGGTTGGCGCGGATGGCGTTGACGAAGGGCTCCAGGCTGTTGGCGGCCATGTCCTGATACAGCGCGGCGATGGCGTCCACCTGGGGTTTCAGTTCCGCTGAAATGTGTCCTTGCTGCAGCTTGGCGATCGCCTCCCGCATTTCGCCTATCTTGCCGTACAGCCGGTCGGCGCGCTGGGTGGGGGTGCGGTAGCCGGCGCCGCCGGCCATGGCGTCCATCATCGCCTGCATCACGTCTATGCGGGTGCGCGGCACCAGAGAGCTGACCTTGGACACTTCGAACAGCGGCGCGGCGCTGCTGACGTAAACCTTGGCGACGTGGTCCTTCAATTCGGCCATGGTCACCAGCCCTTCCCCGGCTACGGCGGCGATGGCCAGCAGCGGGATCGCCAGCAACAGGGCCAGTTTATGGCGTGTCCGCATATCGTGCAGCAGCATGACTGTCACCTTGGGGTCTGAACTAGTCTGCATTCAGACTAGTTCGCGGCGCGGGCCGGCGACAGCGCGGCTTGATGATTTTCCTTCGCGGGCGAGACCCGGCCGCGCCGCGCGCTGCGATAAACGCCTTTTCGCGCCGAGGGGACGGGGGGCATGAAAATGACGTTGAAATTTCATCCTGCGGCCAGAGCCCCGGGCAGAGGGCGCTTCCCGCGTCGGCGATGCGGCAACGAACCCTTTCGCTTAGCGGAGAGGACAAAGGACTGTAGGGCGGCGTGGTTTGTTTACATACTGTTTACGGGTTTTTCTGGGTGAAAATATTAAATTTATGACCCAACTAGAATATTTATTGGAATTTTGTTGCTTTAGAGCAACAACTCTTCCGGGATTTGCCGCTATCGAGCAGGCTTGTATTTTCTTGATGGCTGCCATGAGTATTATTACATTCTTGTTAATTAATATTGCAACTGTGAACTTGTATGAATGAAATGCTCAGACCTCTTTTGCTGACGGCCATGGTTGCCGGTTTGACGGCATGCGGCGGAGGAGGCGGAGGAGGTGGTTCGCCATCCGCCAATGATGGCGGCGGCGCGGTTACGCATGGCGCCGCGCCGGAGGCGAAGTCGGGGGCGGAGGCGGGAGAGTTGGTCTGCAGCGGCAACCGTTGCCGCCTGGCGGATGGCGCCAACCAGGCGGTCGGCTCGATGTACCGTTTTTACAATGACAGCCATCTTGAACGTGAGCTGGTGGTATCGGGCCTGTCGCCGGCGATCTGGCACGCGGTCTCGACCAAGGTGAGCGGCGCCGGCGTGGCGGTTGGCGAGCTCAGCCTGCGTCAGGAAGAGAAGGACGCCGGGCCGCGCGAGCCGGACTATCAGGCGGAGCATGCCGAGCTGAGCGCGATTTACGCGCAGAAAGCGCCGGCGCAACGTCTGAAGCTGGGGCAGGGCGCCAGGCGGGAGGCGCCGGTCGCATATGCGCCGGGCGAGGAAAAGACATGGTTCGATTCCATCCATGAGAATGATGTCGCGACCACGCTCAGGACAAAGCGCGCGCTGCCGGGCGGCGCCTCGGTGCATGTCTGGACCGAGAACGGCGCCGGCGTCAGCGCCAGGCAGGCCGACTTCCTGGCCGAGCGTTTCGCGGGCAGCGTCTACCCGCTCGAGGTGTCGCTGCTGGGGCAGCCGTGGGGCGTGGTCGGCAATCCGGTGTTCGCCGGATTTACCATCCCGGCGGATACCCGCGACGTCCATATCGTGGTAACGCCGTTGCGCGCCCAGGGCAACGCCGGGCTGATGGGTTATGTCTGGTCGGGCAACGCGCTGCGCAATTTGTGCACGGAAGACGCGAAACCATGCCAGAAATATCAGCGCAGCAACGCGGCGCTGGCGGTCTTCTTGTCATCCGAAGTGCTGGCGCGCAGCGCGGCGGGTGAGGAGTGGCATGAGCGCTCGCAAGGCGCGGGCGAGGCGCTTTCCACGCTGGCGCATGAGTTTTCCCACCTGTTTTACAGCTACAACAAGCGCTACAAACCGGCTGTCCCAGTCAAGGTGGAAACCTGGGAGGACGAAATGTTCGCCCAGTCGATCGCTTATCTGGTGCTGGCCGATACCTTCGGCGGCGGGCGCGGCGCCGGGCGGGACGCGCATCCGGACTTGCGGCCAAGAGCGGACTTCGAGCGGGCGCTCGATTTCGTCCCTTGTGACTTCTCTCGCTGGAATGGCGCGAGCAGCTGTTATCCCAAGGCGCTGGCTTTGGGCGCGCTGATGGTGCATCAATACGGCCATCAGTTGTTCCGGCCGTGGCTGGAAAGCCAGAATCCCGGCGCGCAGGCGGTCTCCGAGGGCTTGCGGGCCGCAGGCGGCGCCGGTTATGCGGACATGCTGGAGCGCTACGCCGGCACCATGCTGAGCGCCGGCGCGGCGAATGTCGCGGGGCGCTATGGTTATCCGGCCAAGCGGGTGGTGCTGCCGGGCAGTCCGCTGCTGCCGCAGGGCAGGGAAATCCAGCTGCCGGGCATTGCGCTGTCCGCCGACAAGCCGCTCATTCCCATGGATGGGCAATACGATACCAGCAAGCAGTTCTCTTATATCGGCAACGGCATCTGGACTTTGCGGGTGCCGGCAAACAGCTGGATCACGCTGACCAAGCGCTGAGCGCTCTGCGAGAATCGGCGCGTGGCGGATGCTCCCTCGGGGGCGTCCGCCATTTTTCATGGCGGTCCGCAAATGCAAACCGCCGGGCGGGGCCGGCGGCATGGAGCGGGGCGGGGCGGAGGGCCGGATTCAGGCATCCAGCCCGTCGGCCACCATTTGCGCGGCGCGCAGCACCGCGCGCGCCTTGTTCTGCGTTTCCAGCCATTCCGATTGCGGCACCGAGTCGGCCACCACCCCGGCGCCGGACTGTACGTAGAGCATGCCGTTTTTCAGCACCGCGGTGCGGATGGCGATGGCGAGGTCCATGTCGCCGTTGAAGCCCAGGTAGCCGACCGCGCCGCCGTAGACGCCGCGCTTGGTCGGTTCGAACTCGTCGATGATCTGCATCGCCCGCACCTTGGGCGCGCCGGACAGGGTGCCGGCCGGGAAGGTGGCCTTGATCACGTCGATATTGCTGATCTTGCGGTCTACCTGGCCTTCGACGTTGGAGACGATGTGCATCACGTGCGAGTAGCGCTCGATGGCCATATTGTCGGTGATCTTGACCGTGCCGATGTCGGCGACGCGGCCGACGTCGTTGCGGCCCAGGTCCATCAGCATCACGTGCTCGGCGATTTCCTTGGGGTCGGCCAGCAGCTCGGCGGCCAGCGCCTCGTCCTGTTCGCGGCTCTGGCCGCGCGGGCGGGTGCCGGCGATCGGGCGCACGGTCACGGTTTCGCCCTCGCGGCGCACCAGGATTTCCGGCGAAGCGCCCACCACGTGGAAGTCGTCGAAATGGTAGAAGAACATGTACGGCGACGGGTTGAGGTTGCGCAGCGCGCGGTACAAGGCGATGGGTGAGCCCTGGTAGGGCTGCTGCATGCGCTGGGCCAGCACCACCTGCATGATGTCGCCGTCGTGGATGTAGCGCTGGCTGGCGGCCACCGCGTCCATGAAGGCCTGCTCGCCGTATTCCGACACCGCCTCCGCGGCGGGGCCGGTGGGCAGCGACAGCGGAATGGCGAGCGGCTCGCGCAGTTTGGCGCGCAGCTGCGCCAGCCGCGCCTGGGCCTTGGGCAGCGCGTTGGGCACTTCCGGGTCGGCGTACACCACCAGGTGCAGCTTGCCGGACAGGTTGTCCACCACGGCGATTTCCTCGGACAGCATCAGCAGGATGTCCGGCGTGCCCACCGGGTCCGGTTTCTGGACGTCGGCCAGGCGGCGTTCGATATAGCGTATGGTGTCGTAGCCGAAGTAGCCGACGAGGCCGCCGGAGTAGCGCGGCAGGCCGGGCAGCTCGGGGATGCGGAAACGGCGCTGGAACGCTTCGATGAAGGCCAGCGGATCGCCGTCGTGGCGCTCTATCACCTTGTCGCCGCACTCCACCTGCACCCGCTGGCCGTTGACGCGCAGGCGGGTGTCGGCCGGCAGGCCGATGATGGAGTAGCGGCCGCGGCGCTCGCCGCCCACCACCGATTCCAGCAGGTAGCTGTACGGCTGGTTGGCCAGCTTCAGGTAGATGGACAGCGGGCTGTCTAGATCGGCCAGCAGCTCCTGGGTGACCGGGATGCGGTTGTAGCCTTCGGCGGCGAGTTGCTGGAAAGTCTGTGGCTGCATGGGTGTTCTTCCTTGGGTTCTGTCAGTTGGGGGCGGGGCGCCGGGAGCGGGTGCAGCGGCGCCATCGCCAGCTGGCGGGAGCGGGAAGAAAAGCCATGAGTCAGGGGTTTCCGGTTTTAGAGTGAGATGGAGCCGTCATTCTTCATCAAATCGTACAGCTCGGCAATGCTGGCCACGGTCAGGTCGGCGCCCAGCGAGGCGGCGTCGCCGTAGCCGTAGCCCACCGCGATGGCGGCGCAGCCGGCGGCGCGCGCGGCGGCCACGTCGTTGGCGGAGTCGCCCACCATCGCCATTTCCTTGGCTGAGATGCCCAGCACCTGGCAGGCGTGTTGCAGCGGCAAAGCGGATGGCTTCTTCTCCGGCAGGGTGTCGCCGCCCAGGACCAGGCTGAAGTGGTCGCGCAGCTCCAGTTGTTCCAGCAGCGGCACGGCCAGCCGCTCGGATTTGTTAGTGATGACCAGCAGCGGCAGCTTGAGGGCGCGCAACAGGCTTAGGCCGTCGCGCACGCCGGCGTAGACCGTGGTCTGGTCGGCCAGGTGTTCGCGGTAATGCTGGATGAAGAAGCGGTAGCCGCGCTCCCACAGCGGGCCGTCGGCCTCGGCGTGGCGCTCGTCGGTGATGGCGCGGTGGACCAGGCTGGCGATGCCGTCGCCGACATGGCTCTTGATGCGCTCCGGGTCCAGCGGCGGCAGGCCCAGATGAGCGCGCATGGCGTTGGCGGCATTGGCCAGATCGGGGATGGAGTCGATCAGGGTGCCGTCCAGATCGAAGGCGACGGCTTTGATGTGCTTGAGATTCATATATTGGCTTTTGAAGCCGCGGCCGGCGGGCCGCGGCGGAATTGAAGAATGCGGGCTTACAGCTCGCGGATGTCGACGACTGGCGCCTGGCCGAAGGCCGGCGACACCAGGTAGTCGACGATCTTGCGCGCGGCGTCGCCGGGGCTGCTCAGCGCGCCGTCGGCCTTGTAGGCGTCGAAGCGCGCTTTTTGCGGGAACTGGCCTTCGTCGCTGGCGCGGATATCGCCTTGCATGTCGGTGTCCACCACGCCCGGATACAGCGCGACGATCTGCGCCGGATTGGCCTTGCCTTCCTGCTCCACGGCGACGCTGCGGCTGAAGTGGTCGAGCGCGGCCTTGGTGGCGCAATACACGCTCCAGCCGGGGTAGGCCTTGGCGGCGGCGCCGGACGAGATGTTCAGAATGCGGCGGCGCGCCGGCAGATGGTCGGTGGCGGACAGCAGCGCGTCGCTAGCCAGGAGCGGAGCGGTGACGTTGATGGCGACGGCCTTGACCACCTCGTCGGCCGGATAGCGGCCGGCCTGGGCGATGGGCGTCACCACGCCGGCGTTGTTGATCAGCGTGACGGTCGCGCACTCAGGCAGCGGCAGTTGCTGCAGCGCGGAGTGAATCGACGCCGACGCCTGGGCGGCGTCGGCCAAGTCGGCGTTGACGGCCAGCAGCCGCTCCGGGTGGCGGGCGGCCAGGCCTTCCAGCGCCGGACCGGCATGGCGGGCGACGCCGACGACGAAGTAGCCGTCGTTCAGCAGCGTTTCGCAGATGGCGTAGCCCAGGCCGCGCGAGGCGCCGGTGACGATGAATGCATGCATTGCTTGCTTTATCCCTTTGATGGATAGGAATGAAACGGCTGCGCGCTTATCCTTGCACTCGGGCCAGTTCGGCGCGCATGGCGTCTATGACCGCCTTGTAGTCCTTCTGGCCGTAAATGGCGGAGCCGGCCACGAAGGTGTCGGCGCCGGCGGCGGCCACCTGGGCGATATTGTCCACCTTGATGCCGCCGTCCACTTCCAGCCAGATTTCGCCACCATGCTTGGCGGTGTATTCGTCGATGCGCTGGCGCGCCAGACGGATTTTCTCCAGCGCGTGCGGAATGAAGGACTGGCCGCCGAAGCCAGGGTTCACCGACATGATCAGGATCATGTCCAGCTTGTCCATCACGTGGTCCAGACAGGACAGCGGCGTGGCCGGGTTGAGCACCAGGCCGGCCTTGCAGCCGGCCTCCTTGATCAGGCCCAGCGTGCGGTCGACGTGCTCGGAGCCTTCCGGGTGGAAGGTGATGATGTCGGCGCCGGCCTTGGCGAAGGCGGCCGCCAGCGCGTCCACCGGCTTCACCATCAGGTGCACGTCGATCGGCGCCCGGGTGTGCGGGCGGATGGCCTCGCAGAACATCGGACCCATGGTCAGGTTCGGCACGTAATGGTTGTCCATCACGTCGAAGTGGATGATGTCGGCGCCGGCGGCGACGACATCGCTGACTTCCTGGCCCAGGCGGGCGAAATCGGCGGACAGAATGCTGGGGGCGATACGGAAAGTGCGCATGGCGATTGCTCTGACATCGATAAACACGGATGCCGGGCATTCTACCGCGCCAAAAGGCCATTGGCGGGATAAAATGAAAACCATATCAATCAGGAGAAGCCGCAATGGCCGACAAGACCTACCTCATGGAAGTGATGGCGGAGCCGCATTACATCGACGAGCAATCTAATGTGGCCAACGACATCTACGTGTTCGGCTACCGCATCCGCATCGTCAACACCGGCAGCGAGCCGGCGCAGCTGGTCAGCCGCCACTGGATCATCACCGATGCCAACCAGCAGGTGCAGGAGGTGCGCGGCATGGGCGTGGTGGGCGAGCAGCCGCACCTGGACCCGGGTCAGGCTTTCGAGTACTCCAGCGCCACCCATCTGAAAACGCCGTACGGCAGCATGAAGGGCAGCTATCAGCTGGTGGCCGACGACGGCCAGCGCTTCGAGGCGGAAATCCCGGAAATGACGCTGGTGGCGCCGCGGGTGCTGCACTAGTCGCGTTTACAGGACGGGTCCTTGTCCTCGCGCGGCCAGGTCCACCAGACGATGAAGGAGGCGAGCGCTCCGGCGCCCAAAGCTTCCAGCAACAGAATCCACATGATGCCTGCCCCTTGTTGAGTGAGCCTTCTTCACTTTCGGACAGGATAGATCGACAGGCAAACCCTTTATGCGCATCAGTCATAGCGGCCCGGCCCCGGCCAATCGAAACGATTTGCAAACCATCAAGACGCTGTTGCCGTATCTGTGGAGTTTCAAGGGCCGGGTGATGCTGGCGCTTGGCTGCATGGTGCTGGCCAAGGTGGCGGCGGTGACGGTGCCGCTCTACCTGAAGGACATCGTCGACCAGCTGTCGCTGCCGGCCACGCTGCTGGCGGTTCCGGTGCTGGCGCTGGCGGGCTACGGCGTGGCGCGGCTGCTGTCCGGCGTGCTGGGGGAGTTGCGCGACGCGGTTTTCGCCCGGGTGATCCAGGGCGCGGTGCGCAGCGTGGCGCGCAACGTGTTCCGCCATCTGTTCAGGCTGTCGCTGCGCTTCCATCTGGAGCGCCACACCGGCGGCATGAGCCGCGACATCGAGCGCGGCACCAAGGGCATAGGCTTCCTGCTCAATTTCACCGTGTTCAACATCCTGCCGACGCTGCTGGAGATCGGCATGGTGACGGCGATCTTGTTCCACCGCTACGCCTGGGAATTCGCGGCGGTGACGCTGGGCACCATCGGACTCTACATCGCCTTCACATTGCTGGTGACCGAGTGGCGCACCGTCTACCGCCGCACCATGAACGATCTGGATTCCAAGGCCAATTCCAAGGCGATAGACGCGCTGCTCAATTACGAGACGGTCAAGTACTTCAACAACGAGGAGTATGAGTCCAAGCGCTACGACCGCAATCTGGAGGCCTGGGAAGCGTCGGCGATCAAGAACCAGGTGTCGCTGTCGCTGCTGAACGCCGGCCAGGCGGCCATCATCGCCATCGGCGTCACGCTGGTGATGGTGCTGGCCGCGCGCGACGTGGTGGCGCACCGGATGACGGTGGGCGACGTGGTGCTGGTGGCGACGTTCATCACCCAGCTGTACGCGCCGCTGAACTTCCTGGGCTTCGTCTACCGCGAGATCAAGCATTCGCTGGCCGACATCGAGCGGATGTTCAAGCTGCTGGACGTCAATCTGGAAGTGGCCGACGCGCCGGGAGCGAAAACGCTGGATACCCGCAGCGCCGCCATCCGCTTCGAACGGGTGGGCTTCGCCTACGAGAGCAAGCGCCAGATCCTGCACGATGTGGACTTCGCCATCCCGGCCGGCCAGACGCTGGCGGTGGTGGGAGCCAGCGGCGCCGGCAAATCGACGCTGTCGCGCATCCTGTTCCGCTTTTACGATGTCAACGCCGGCGCGGTGCGCATCAACGGCGCGGACATCCGCGAGCTGAGCCAGGACTCGCTGCGCGCCCACATCGGCATCGTGCCGCAGGACACGGTGCTGTTCAACGACACCATCTACTACAACATCGCCTACGGCAAGGCCGGCGCCAGCCGCGAGGAGGTGATGGAGGCGGCGCGTTCCGCGCATATCCACGATTTCGTCGCCAGCTTGCCCGACGGCTACGACACCCTGGTGGGCGAGCGCGGCCTGAAGCTGTCCGGCGGCGAGAAGCAGCGCGTCGCCATCGCCCGCACCATTTTGAAAAACCCGCCGATCCTGATTTTCGACGAAGCCACCAGCGCGCTGGATTCCCGCACCGAGAAAGCCATCCAGCACGAGTTGGTGGAAATCGCGGCCAACCGCACCACGCTGATCATCGCCCACCGGCTGTCCACCGTGGTCGACGCCGACCGCATCCTGGTGCTGGATGCCGGCCGAGTGGTGGAGCAGGGCAGCCACCGCGAACTGCTGGCCCTGGGCGGCCGCTACGCGGAAATGTGGCAGCTGCAGCAGGAGAGCGAGGCGGTGGAAGGCTAGCCGGCGGAGCGCCGCGCATGATCGTTTACTCGACCGGAGAAGCCGCATGTTAGCCAGACTGCTGTTTCTGCTGCCCGCGATGCTGTGCGCGCTTGGCGCCCGGGCGGATGAGCTGACGATGTGCTACGACAAGTACCCGCCGTACGCGCTGGGCGAGTTCGACACTGTGGCCGGCGGCGGCATCAAGGTGCGCCTGCTGCAGGAGATAGGCCGGCAGCTGGGCCTGGCGGTGACGGTGAAGATCATGCCCTGGAAGCGCTGCCTGACCGAGGCCAAGGAGGGCCGGGTGGACGGCATCCTGCCGCTGTACAAAACGCCGGAGCGCGAGCAGTACATGGAGTTTTCCGCGCCGGTGATGCGGCAGTACAACTGCTTCCTGTACAAGAAGAGCGCATTCCGCGGCGCGGTGGACTGGCGGGATTACGACAGGCTGAAAACGCACCGGCTGGGCATGGAGATAGGCTCGGTGGTCGACAAGGACATGGAGGCCGCCTTCATGACGGCGCACCCGATAGAGCGGGCCCGGGATTCGGTCACCCTGATCAAGATGATCGAGTCCGGCCGCATCGACTTGGCGACCATCGATTCGAATGTCGGCAAATATCTGGTCAACCAACAGGGCGTGGCCGATGCGATCGGCGTGTCCGACGTGCCGATCGGCGAGTTGAGCTACGCCGCCTTCGGCTTTTCCCGGGCGGCCGGCGCCGATCGCTGGGCGCCGGATTTCAACCGCGTGATCGAGCAGATGCGCGCGTCCGGGCTGCTGGAGAAAATCGTCTCCAGCGAAGTCAAATAGCGGCTTATACCGGGCTTTTGGCGTTTTGCAGCACGGTGCGGTAGCCGTCGTGGTCGGCGAAGGTGACGCCGCGCGCGTCCCAGTACGGGTTGGCGGACGGCACGGCTCGGAAGCCGGCGGCGCGCATGCAGGCGCACAGCGCCTCCCATTCGGCCTTGTCCGGCAGGTAGAGCACCAGCAGATCTTCCACGCCGGGGGCGGGGCTGACCGGATGCCGATGGCTGACGATGAATTCCAGATGATAGCCGGCGTCGGGCAGCCCCAGCAGCACGCCGTCGAAGCCGTCGTGGCCGGCGAAGCTGCCCAATAGCTGCAGACCCAGGCCTTCGCAATACATGGCCTTGCTGGCGGCGAGATTGCTGACCGGGCGGGCGACGCGCAGATGGGGAATGCGGTTGTACATGATGGCGACCTATGGCGTGGCGGTGCAGCCATCATGCCATGCGGATGGCTGCCTCAGCCAGCTTTGCCGGCGGCTTTGATCCGGCGCATTTCGGTTTCCACCTGTTCGCCCAGCCGCAGCGCCTGCAGCAGCTCGTCCGCCTGCGGCAGTCCGGCGAAGACGAGTTCTGGGTCTAGCGCGGCCAGCGCGCGGCGGGCGCAGGCGCAGACGTCGGCGGCGGCGGTGAAGTCGGCCGCTCCCATCACCTTGCCGTTGCGGATGCGGCGGTAGTAGGCGCGGGTGGAGTTCAGGTATTGGCTGGCCTGCTGGTTGCCGTCCAGGCGGCCGTCGGCGGCCAGGGCTTCCAGCAGCGCGACGAGGCGGCGGCAGGCGTCTTCGGCCTGGCCATGGCGTTGCTCCTGAACGCGGCGGTCCAGTTGGCCCGCCTTGGGGGCGGCGGATTTCTTCTTGTGCTCGGCCATATGGCCTCCTGGTATGCTGGCCGCGCATTCTAGCCGCAGGCGGCGGCGGGCGTCTAATGCAGCTGGAACTGCGCCATGTGTTCGAAGCTGGCCGGCAACGAGACTTCGACGAAGTCGCTGACGCAGAACAGCGTCAGCTTGCCGCCGTAGACCGCGCCGGTGTCCAGGTGCATCACGTTGTCGTACAGGATGGCGTTTTCCTGCGGCGTGTGCCCCACCAGCAGCAGGTCCAGACCATGGACGGCGCCGCCGCCGCCGTTTCGTACCCGCTCGCGCGACCACAGCAGCGCCTCGTAGTCCTGGTCGCGGGGATTGTCGGCTTCCAGCCTGGCGCGCAGCGACGGCCAGTCGTTGTCGGGGCAGTCGGCGTGCACCACGCCCATTTTGCCGCCTTCCACGTCGATTTCCAGCGCCAGCGGCAGGCCGGCGAATGCGGCGAGGCAGGCGTCGCGCTCGGCATGGCTCAGCTCGGTCAGCCAGCGGCCGCCGTTGCGCAGGTGGCGCTCCAGGTCTTCCAGCGGATTGCGCATCGCGTCCAGCGCCATCTGTTCGTGATTGCCGCGCACCGCGTGAAACCACGGCTGCGTCAGCCACTCCACCGCCATCCGGCTTTCCGGCCCCCGGTCCACCATGTCGCCGACCGACAGCAGGCGGTCGCAGGCCGGATTGAAGGCGATGATTTTCAACAGCCGGCCCAGTTGGCTGAAGCAGCCATGCAGATCCCCCACCACCCAGTCGCGGCCTGCGGTGTTGCGCGGCAGCTTGCGGATCATCATGGCGGGGGCGCCTTCGGCCTAGCGGGCCATCCAGTCCTGGCAGAACTCGTCGCGGAAGGCGAGCAGCCATTGCAGCTTGCGCTCGGCGATGCCGCGGCCGGCTTCGGTCTGCATCATCGCCGGCAATTTGGCCAGCTTCACCGCGATATGGTCCAGCGCCCAGGCCTGGTCGTCGGTGCCGCGCTGTTCGGCCAGCGGGTCCAGCGGGTGGGCCAGCGCGCGGCCCATGCGGCCGGAAACGTAGAACATCCGCGCCAGGCCGACCGGGCCCAGCGCGTCCATGCGGTCGGCGTCCTGCACGATCTTGGCTTCCAGCGTGCGCGGCGGGATGGCGGCGGAGTAGCTATGGGCCTCGATGGCGTGCGCCAGGTTGTCCAGCTGCTCGGCCGACAGCGCGTCGTCGGCCAGCAGCTGGCGGGCGCGCTCGGCGGACCAGTGCGATGCCAGCTGGCGCTGCGGGTGGTTTTTCGGCAGATTGACCAGGTCGTGCAGGTAACAGCCGGCCATCACCACCCGCGCATCGGCTTCGGGATGGTGGGCCAGCAACTGGCGCGCCACCGCCCATACCCGGTGCAGGTGGCTGAGGTCGTGGGCGCCGTCGTCGTCGGGCGGTTGCTGCTCGAGCAGCGTGATCAGGCGGTTCTGCCAGTCGGTTTGTTGTTGTGGAGTCATCGGGCTGGCCTTGGGTTCTGCGCCGGGCCGCGAGTAAGCGGACGGCCTGGCTGGTTGTGTCGCGTGAATGGCGCCGGCTGCGGACGCGCCGCCGCCGACACTCTCTATTTTATCACCGCGCGGAGCGAATGCCGGCCCCGGCTGCGGCCGGTTTCAGCATTTCCCATTGCGACAGCCGGTAGGCGGCCTGGTGCCGAAGCAGCAGGCTGAGCAGGGCCAGGTCGCGGCGGTCGACGTTGTTGAATGCCAGCCGGCCGCCCGGCGTCAGCAGCTGTCCCGCGCGCAGCAGTTGGCTGGCGATGCCGCGGCGGCGGTGGGCCGGGTCCACCATCAGCTCCAGCGCTTCGCCGTCGGCCGACAGCAGCAGCGAGCCCAGCGCCGCGCCGCCGGCGTCTACCGTCAACCAGCGCGGGGCGGGGATGGCGCGCCGCAGCGAGTCCCGGCGGTTCGGCACCGCCGGCGGATAGGCCAGCCAGTCAGCGCTTGGCCAGCGCGCCGGCGTGTAGCCATGATGGACCGTGACGGGCCAATGGCGCCGGCTGTCGATGGGCGCCTGCAGCAGGTAGCAGTCAAGCTGGCGCAGCGGCTGGAAGCCCAGCTGGGCGTAGGCCAGCTGCGCGCGCTGATTGCCGTCTATCACTTCCAGCCTTTGCTGGTGGATGCCGCGCCTGGCCAGCAGGCGCGCCACCCGGGCCGCCATCGCGGAGAGCGCGCCCTGGCGGCGGGCGGCGGGCACTACGCCGGCGGCGATGCAATAACCTTCCATTCCGTCGTCAATCGGCGGCGTCGCGCATAGCCAGAAGCCGGCCAGCCGGCCGTCTATCCAGGCGCCGGCGCTCAGCTCGGGCACCCAGCCGCGCCGGCGCAGCATGGCGCTGAACGATTCCAGGCTGGGTTGCGCCGGCACCAGGTAGTCGCTGAACGCCTCCAGGAAGCAGGGATGGAGGTCGGCGGGGGACAATCTGGTGAGCGGGGCGGTTTTCATTCGGGAACGGGTTCGGACGCCGCGGCGATGGCGGACATGGCCCTGTCGACGAAGCCGGCTTCCTCGCCGACCGGGGCGACATAGGACAAAACCTCGCGCGCGCGCGCCTCGCCGGCCAGACGCAGCAGAACCCAGCCGGCCAGATACTGCGAAGCCATGCAGCCGCCTGCGGTGGCGATGTTGCCGACGGCGCGGAAGGCGCGGGGCGCGACGGTGATGCCCAACTGCTCCAGCATCGGCCGGGTCAGGCCATCAGTGCAGGCGACGCCGTCGGCCAGCAGGCCCAGCCGATGCAGCACCAGCGCGCCCGAGCATTGCGATCCTATCAGCTGGCGGGCGGGATCCAGCCGCAGCTGGCTCATGATGGCATCGTCCGCCGCCCAGTCGCGGGTGCGCCAGCCGCTGCCTATCAGCACCGCGTCGGCGCTGCCGGCATAGGACAGGTCCGCCTGGCGTTCCAGGCGCGTGCCGCTGCGGGACTGCACGACGGGAATGGGCGAGCAGATGCGCACGTTCCAACCATGCGGGGACATGCGGCCAAGGATGCCCGCAGCGATCAGCGAGTCGAGCTCATTGAAACTGTCCAGCGTGACGATGGCGATGTCCATGGCGGCAAGGGGCTGTGGTGAAAACAACATGATGTTCGCGTGGCGCGCGCGGGTCAATCGCGCCGCGCGGCGTTTGAGGAAGGGGAGTTGTGGCGGGTTGGGACGCCCCGCCGGGCGGCGGGGGCGAAAGGGCTCAGTCCTGCAGCCAGATCAGCGAGGCCATGCGGCCGGTGATGCGGTCGCGGCGGTAGGAGAAGAAACGCTCGCGGTCGATCACGGTGCAGAAATCGCCGCCGTACACCCGCTCGACGCCCGCGGCTTGCAGGCGCTGGCGCGCCAGCGCGTAGATGTCGGCCAGGTATTTGCCTTCGCCGATGTCGATGAAGGCCGAGGCCGCCGCCGGAGCGCGGGCGAGGAAGGCCTGGCGCACTTCCGCGCCCACTTCGAAGGCGTCCGGGCCGATGGCGGGCCCCAGCCAGGCCATCAGTCCGGCAGGCGGCAGAGCCATCGCGGCGACAGTGGCCTCGATCACGCCGTCGCACAGCCCGCGCCAGCCGGCATGGGCCGCCGCCACCGCGCGGCCGGCGTCGTCGCACAGCAACACTGGCAGGCAGTCGGCAGTCATCACCGCGCAGACGACGCCCGGCGCGCGGGCGAAGCTGGCGTCGGCGTCCGGGGCGGCGCCGCGGAGGGCGGCGGCGTCAGCCACCGCGACGCCGTGCACCTGGTTCAGCCAGGCCGGTTCGGCCGGCAATTCGTCACGCAGCCGCGCACGGTTGGCGGCCACCGCGTCCGGCGCGTCGCCGACATGCGCGCCCAGGTTGAGGCTGGCGTACGGCGCCTGGCTGACGCCGCCCTGGCGGGTGGTGGCCAGGGTGCGGACCCTGGCCGGAGCCGGCCAGTCGGCGGCAAGCCAGGTTTCAGCGGGCATAGATCACCTCGATGTCGCCGTCGTCATCGTCGTCGTCATCCCAGTCTTCGTCGTCCTGCTCGTCGGCGTGGGCGAAAGCCTCTTCGTCCGGCAGCGCGCCGTCGCCGCGCAGCAGGTCGAGCAGGCGGCGGAAGTCGTCCGGCAGCGGCGCTTTCCAGCTGCGCAGCTCGCCGGAGGCCGGGTGGACCAGGGCCAGCGCGTAGGCGTGCAGCGCCTGGCGGCCCAGCGCCTTCACCGCGGCGGCGGTGTCTTCATCCATCTTGTGGCGCAGGTTGCCGTACACAGGGTCGCCGGACAGCGGGTGGCCGGCTTCGCGCATGTGGACGCGGATCTGGTGGGTGCGGCCGGTTTCCAGCTTGCATTCCACGTAGGAGTGGCTGGCGAAGCGCTCCAGCACCCGCAGATGGGTGATGGCGGGCTTGCCGCCGAATTTCAGCACCGCCATCTTCAGCCGGTTGTGCGGATCGCGGCCGATGTTGGCGTCTATGGTGCCGTCGAACGGCACCACGCCGTCGGCGATGGCGCGATAGACGCGCTTGACGCTGCGCGCCTGCATCTGGCGCACCAGATCGGTCTGGGCCGGCACGGTCTTGGCCACCACCATCAGGCCGGAGGTGTCCTTGTCGAGGCGGTGCACGATGCCGGCGCGCGGCACGCCGGCCAGCGACGGGCAGTGATTCAGCAGGCCGTTGAGCAGGGTGCCGCTCCAGTTGCCGGACGCCGGATGCACCACCAGGCCGGCGGGCTTGTTGATCACCAGGATGTGGTCGTCCTCGAAGACGATGGGCAGGTCCATGGCTTCCGGCTGGAAGGCCATTTCCTCATGCGTGGGCTGCAGCGAAACTTCCAGTTTCTCGCCGCCCAGCATCTTGGTCTTGGGCGCCACCACCTGGCCGTCCACCTTGACTTGGCCGTCCTTGATCCACTGGGTCAGCCGGCTGCGCGAGAAATCGGGCAGCAGTTTGGCCAGCGCGGCGTCCAGTCTTTCGCCGCCCAGCGACAGCGGAATTTCGAGATGTTGCGTGGCGGATATCTCGTTTTCCGAGATGTCGCTATAATCGTCCGGGTCAATGTAAGGATCAGTCATGAAAAGATACGTTGTTGCAGCAATGTTGGTGATGGGGCTTGCCGGATGTGCAACCACGGAAACCTACGACGAAACGCGCGGCTGGACCGTGGAGAAGCTGTATTCGGAAGCTCACGACGAGTTGAACAGCGGCAATTATACCCGCGCTGTCAAGCTCTACGAAACGCTTGAGTCGCGCTTCCCTTACGGACGCTATGCGCAGCAGGCGCAAATGGACCTGGCCTACACCCATTACAAGGATGGAGAGCCGGAACAGGCCATCGCCGCGGCCGACCGTTTCATCAAGCTGCACCCGACCCACCCCAATCTGGATTACATCTATTATCTGAAGGGTTTGGTGTATTTCAATGACGATTCCGGCCTGCTCGCCAAATGGGCCGGCCAGGACATGAGCGAGCGCGACCCGCGCGCGGCGCGCGAAGCTTTCGCCGCGTTCCGCGAATTGACCACCCGCTTTCCCAACAGCACCTATACCGCCGACGCCAGCGCCAAGATGATCAAGCTGGTGGACGCGCTGGGCGGCAACGAGATGCACGTGGCGCGCTACTACATGAAGCGCGGCGCCTACCTGGCCGCCGCCAACCGCGCGCAGGGCGTGGTGAAGGATTACGCCAACACCAAGTATCCGGAAGAGGCGCTGGCCATCATGGTGGCCGCCTACGACAAGCTGCAGCTGCCGCAGCTGCGCGACGACGCCCGCCGCGTGCTGGCGCTCAACTATCCGAAGAGCCAGTACCTGGCCAAGCCGTGGACGGTCGAGGAAATGCCGTGGTGGAAGCTGTGGAAGTAAGCGCGGGCTGATCGCCGCGCGCGAAAAAAGCCGCTCCCGCGCCGGGGCGGCTTTTTCTTTGGCCGTGGCCGGCGCTCAGATCGCCTGTTCGTTGGTTTCGCCGGTGCGGATGCGCACCACTTGCTCCACCGCGGTGACGAAGATCTTGCCGTCGCCTATCTTGCCGGTGCGGGCGGTGGCGACGATGGTTTCGATCGCGCGCTCCACCAGATCGTCCGGCAGGATGACTTCTATCTTTACCTTGGGCAGGAAATCCACCACGTATTCGGCGCCGCGGTACAGCTCGGTGTGGCCTTTCTGGCGGCCGAAGCCTTTGACTTCGGAAACGGTGAGGCCGTTGATGCCGATCTCGGACAACGCCTCGCGCACCTCGTCCAGCTTGAACGGCTTGATGACGGCTTCGACCTTTTTCATTGCGGAATGCTCCTGATAGAACGGATGACGAGGGGGTAAATCGCAAAAATTGCCAATATGCGCCCGGAAACTCCGGCACCGCCTTAAATGCAGCGATGTTTTGCTGTATTATGACGCCCTTTCCTGGTACTTGTCGCGGGTGTCTAATGTCTTACATTACCAAGCTGCGCGGTGGCGTTGCCCTGTCACCGTTTCGTCTCGAAAAACTGCAGGCGGCAGCTGCCGATGCCGGTTTGAAGGATCTGGTCCTGATGGCCGAGTATTGGCATTTTGCGGAAAGCGACAGCGAGCTGACGCTGGAAGAGGTGGGCGTGCTGGGCCAATTGCTCAGCTACGGCGAGCCGCCGCTCAGCGCCGAGCCGGAAGGCGAACTGTTCCTGGTGACGCCGCGCATCGGCACCTTGTCGCCGTGGGCGTCCAAGGCCACCGACATCGCCCGGCACTGCGGATTGCCAAGAATCCGCAGGATCGAACGCGGCACGGCTTTCCGAATCAAGTCCGCCGATAAATCTTTAAGTAAAGAGGCTCGCCACATTCTGGCGGGCCTCTTGCACGATAGGATGACCGAAACGGTGCTGGCCTCGTTCGACGAGGTGGAGAAACTGTTCGTCCATATCGACCCGCAGCCGATGGACCGCGTCGACGTGCTGGCCGGCGGCCGCGAGGCGCTGGCGGCCGCCAACGCCAAGCTGGGCCTCGCGTTGTCCGAAGACGAAGTCGACTACTTGGTGGAAAACTTCGTCAAGCTGGGACGCAATCCCAGCGACGTCGAACTGATGATGTTCGCGCAGGCCAACTCCGAGCACTGCCGCCACAAGATCTTCAACGCGCAATTCGTCATCGACGGCGTCGAGCAGGGCAAGTCGCTGTTCCGCATGATCCGCGATACCCACGACGCCCATCCGCAAGGCACGCTGGTGGCCTACAAGGACAATGCCTCGGTGATAGAGGGCGCTTTCATCGAGCGCTTCTACCCGCAGCCCGGCAGCCACCGCTACGGATACAACAGCGAGCCCACCGACATCCTGATGAAGGTGGAGACGCATAACCACCCGACCGCCATTTCGCCTTTCGCCGGCGCCTCCACCGGCAACGGCGGCGAGATCCGCGACGAAGGCGCCACCGGTCGCGGTTCGCGTCCCAAGGCCGGCCTCACCGGCTTCTCGGTGTCCAACCTGAACATCCCGGGCTTCAAGCAGCCGTGGGAGCAATACCGCGACGGCCAGGCCGAGTACGGCAAGCCGGGCCGCATCGCCTCGGCGCTGCAGATCATGCTGGAAGGTCCGATAGGCGGCGCGGCGTTCAACAACGAGTTCGGCCGTCCCAACCTCACCGGCTACTTCCGCACCTTCGAAGAGGAAGTGCACGGCGAGATGCGCGGCTACCACAAGCCCATCATGCTGGCGGGCGGCCTGGGCAACATCCAGCAGCAGCAGATCCACAAGAACGAAATCCCGGAAGGCGCGCTGCTGATCCAACTGGGCGGCCCCGGCCTGCTGATCGGCCTGGGGGGCGGCGCCGCCTCGTCGATGGACACCGGGGCCAACAGCGAAAACCTGGACTTCGACTCGGTGCAGCGCGGCAACCCGGAAATCGAGCGCCGCTGCCAGGAAGTCATCGACCGCTGCTGGCAGCTGGGCGAAGCCAACCCCATCGTCTCCATCCATGACGTCGGCGCCGGCGGGCTGTCCAACGCCTTCCCGGAGCTGGTCAACGACGCCGGCCGCGGCGCGGTCTTCCATCTGCGCAAGGTGCACCTGGAAGAAAAGGGCATGACGCCGATGCAGATCTGGTCCAACGAGGCGCAGGAGCGCTACGTGATGGCGGTGCTGCCGCAGGACCTGGAGCGCTTCAGCGCGCTGTGCGAGCGCGAGCGCTGCCCGTTCGCGGTGCTGGGCACGGCCACCGACGACGGCCATCTGCAGGTGCGCGACGACCATTTCGACAACAACCCGGTGGACATGCCGCTGGAAGTGCTGCTGGGCAAGCCGCCGCGCATGACCCGCGATGTGAAGACGGTGGAGCCTGACTACCAGGTGTTCGACGCGTCCAAATACCCGCTGCGCGAAACCGCCTACCGCGTGCTGCGCCACCCCACCGTGGCCGACAAGTCCTTCCTGATCACCATCGGCGACCGCAGCGTCGGCGGCATGACGGCGCGCGACCAGATGGTGGGCCGCTGGCAGGTGCCGGTGGCCGACGTGGCCGTCACCACCATGGGCTTCAACACCTATCGCGGCGAAGCGATGGCGATGGGCGAGCGCACCCCGGCCGCGCTGTTCAGCGCGCCGGCCTCCGGCCGCATGGCGATAGGCGAGGCGCTGACCAATATCGCCGCCGCCTTCGTCGGCCACCTGGGCAACGTCAAGCTGTCCGCCAACTGGATGGCGCCGGCGGGCCACCCCGGCGAGGACGTGCGCCTGTACCGCACGGTGGAGGCGGTGTCCGAGCTGAGCCAGAGCCTGGGCGTCAGCATTCCGGTGGGCAAGGACTCGCTGTCGATGAAGACGGTTTGGCAGGATGGCGGCGAGCAGAAGGCCGTCACCGCGCCGATGTCGGTGGTGATTTCCGCTTTCTCGCCGGTCGAGGATGTGCGCAAGACCGTCACCCCGGTGCTGCAGGACGTCAAGGACAGCGACCTCATCCTGATCGACCTGGGCTACGGCCGCTGCCGCCTGGGCGGCTCGATCTACGGCCAGGTGTGGAAGGACATGAAGGGCCGCTCGCCCGATGTGGAAAGTCCGCAACAGCTGGCCGCCTTCTTCAACACCGTGCAGTCGCTGCTGCGCGACGACAAGCTCCTGGCTTACCACGACCGCTCCGACGGCGGCCTGTTCGCCACGCTGGCGGAAATGATGTTCGCCAGCCATGTCGGCATCAGCGTCGATCTGCAGGAGCTGGTGATCGAGCGCCAGAATACCCAGCGCATCATCGACGACTACGTGCAGCCATCGTTGGAAGCGGCCACCCACGGCCGCATCATGCGCGTGCTGTTCAATGAGGAGCTGGGCGCGGTGCTGCAGGTGCGCAAGGGCGACACCCCGGAAGTGATCTCGCGCTTCATGAAGGCCGGCATCGGCCGCGAGCTGTTCGTGCTGGGCCGCGTCAACGGCTACGACCGGCTGGTGATCAAGCACAAGGGCAAGGACCTGTTCAGCGAAAGCCGCAGCGAGCTGTTCTGCGCCTGGTCGGAAACCAGCGCCCGCATGCAGCGCCTGCGCGACAATCCGGCCTGCGCCGACAGCGAGCAGCTGCTGCGCAGCCACGCCAAGCCGCGCGGCTTGTTCGCCCAGCTGAGCTTCGACGTGCATGGCGATCCGTCGGCGCCGTTCATCGCCGCCGGCGCGCGGCCGCGCATGGCCGTCCTGCGCGAGCAGGGCGTCAACGGCCAGCTGGAGATGGCGGCGGCGTTCGACCGCGCCGGCTTCGAGGCGGTGGACGTGCACATGAGCGACATCATCGCCGGCCGCGTCTCGCTGGCCGACTTCAAGGGCCTGGCCGCCTGCGGCGGCTTCAGCTACGGCGACGTGCTGGGCGCCGGCGAAGGCTGGGCGAAGAGCATCCTGTTCAATCCGCGCGCCCGCGAACAGTTCGAGGCCTTCTTCGGCCGCGAGGATACCTTTGCGCTGGGCGTGTGCAACGGCTGCCAGATGATGTCCAACCTGTCGTCCATCATCCCGGGCGCCGAGTATTGGCCGAAGTTCCGCCGCAACGCGTCGGAGCAGTTCGAGGCGCGCTTCGCGATGGTGGAAGTCACCGCTTCGCCGTCGATCTTCCTCGCAGACATGGTGGGCAGCCGTCTGCCGGTGGTGGTGAGCCACGGCGAAGGCCGCGCGGTGTTCGCGCCGGGCAGCCAGGAGCAGGCGCTGACCGCGCTGCGCTACATCGACTTCGACGGTCGCGCCACCGAAACGTATCCGCTCAACCCCAACGGCTCGCCGGCGGGCATCACCGGCGTCACCACGCCGGATGGCCGCTTCACCATCATGATGCCGCACCCGGAGCGGGTGTTCCGCACCGTGCAGAACAGCTGGCATCCGGCGGATTGGGGCGAAAACGGCGCCTGGTTCCGCATGTTCGCCTCGGCGCGCCGCTGGGTGGGCTGATCGGGGCGCGCTTGCGCGCAGGCAAGGCAAACGGAAGCTGCGGCTTCCGTTTTTTTTGCGCGCGCGTGAAGCGCTTGCGCTATGGGCGTGGCCAACCATAATGACAATGGCGTTCCGGCGGGCCGCCAGGCTGCGCGCTCACGATGACGGCGGCGGAAGCCCAAGCGATGAGGAATGGGGATGACCAATAGACTATCGGGATGGTTGGCCTTGCTGGCTTTGGCCTGCTGCGCGCCGGCTCAGGCCGCGGATGCGCCGGCGCCGAAACTGGTGATCGAGTCTCCCGTCGATGGCCAGGCGGTGGGCAATGCGCTGATTGTCCGCTTCCACGCCGAACAGATCCGGCTGGCGCCGCGCTACGCGCCTGCCGGGGAGCCGGTTCCCGCAGCGCTGCGGGGAGTCGGCCACCTGCACGTGTATCTGGACGGGGCGGCCTGGCATTGGGTGCACGCCACGCCCGATCCGCTGGTGCTGGTGGGCTTGCCGCCGGGGCCGCATCAGCTCCGCCTGGAGCTGGCCGCGCCCAATCACCAACCGCTGGATGCGCGGCAAGTATCCTTCAGCGTAAGCGCCGGAGACTCTCGGCGCGCCCATTGATTTTCATCTCCAGGCCGCGGTGGCGGCCTGTTTCTTGCGAGGAAACATGCGGGTCAAATCCAATCAGGAGTTTTTCATCCGTTCGTCCTGGCAGGGGATACACCTGCACATCACCATCACCGCGCTGATGCAGGGGCCGGCGGCGCCTGGATTATGGCGCGCGGCGCTGCGGCAGGTTTTGGCCAGGCACGATGCATTCCGCCTGGGCTTCGTCCGCGACGGCGAAGAGGCGGCGGCGCGGCTGGGCGAGCCGGGCGAGCCGGCCTGCCGGCATGAAAGCTTGGCGGCGGCGGATTGGGAGGCGGGCTTGCGCCGGTTGGCGGCGCGCGACAATGCCGAGCCGTTCGACCTGGCGACGCCGCCGCTGTGCCGCTTCACGCTGGTGGACACGGAGGGCGGGAATAGCGCCATGATCCTGACTTTCCACCACGCGCTGCTGGACGGTTGGTCGGTGCATTTATTCCTGCAGCAGCTGCTCAGGGAGTACGGCGCGCGGCTGGCGGGCTGCCCGGCGCCTGCCGTTCCCGCGGGGCGGCCGGTGCGGGAGGCGCTGGAGGAGGAAGAGCGTTTGCTTGGCGGCGCAGTCGGCGCGCAGAGACTGGCATGGTGGCGCGACGCGTTGTCCGCCGTGATGGACGCGGTCGAGCCGCCGCCAGGGCTGGCGCGGCCGGCGGGATGGGTGCATCGCGAGTTGCCGCCCGGGGTGGGCGCGGGGATGAGGGCGGAGGCGGTGAGGAGCATGTTGCTGGCGGCTTATGCGCTGGCGCTGCGCGAGATGGCGCCCAGCCAGCCGCTGGTGGTCAATCTCAGCATGGGCAACCGCGCGCTGGCTCAGCGCAATACCCTGGGCTTGTTCTCCAACGCCTTGCCGATTCCGCTGCCGCTGCGTCCGGGGGATGGCCTGACCGCGGCCAGCGACGCGGCCAGGCAGGCGGTGCGCGACTGCGAGGCGCGCTCGCTGCCGGTGCTGCACCTGCTGCGCAGTTTGCGCCCTGACTTGTTCGCCAGCCATGGCGCGCTGGGCCTGTGCCATTGGCCGGCGCGCCATCAGTTCAACCCGCGGCCGCACTTCCAGCTGGATTACGCGTATCCAGGCATGGCGGCGCAATGGCGGCCCGACCTGGGCGCCGCGCTTAACTGGGCCGGGGCCGATACCGAGCTGATGGCGACGCAGTTCGGCGAACGCTGGGCGCTGGATCTGATTTACAACGACGCCAGCGTGGGCCGGGAGCGCGCCCAGGCGCTGCTGGAGCGGATGACGCTCATGGTTTGCGCGGCCGCGCCTTCGGCTTGCTCGCCTCCGCCTTCTTGTCATCCATGTTCATGATCAGCGGCAGGCCGTTGGCGCCGGCGCCTATCACCACCACCTTGGCATTGTCGGACTTGGCCAGCTGGACGGTGGCTTCGATGCCGCGCCAGCGCAGATAGCTGTCGCTCATGCCGTTGCTGACGATTTCCTGGAAATGGCGGATGCCGGTGGCTTCTATCCGCTTGCGTTCGGCCTCTTTTTCCTCCTTGCTCAGCAGGAAGTTGTAGGTCTGCATTTCCTGGTAGGCGGCGTTTTTCTTGATGATGGCGTCCTGCACGCCCCGCGGCAGCGTGACGCCCTTGATCAGCACGTCCTCGATTTCCACCCATTTCAAGCCCTTGCGGCCGTCGGGGTTGAAGTTGTTGATCAGGTCGTAACGCACCGAGGACAGTATTTGCTGCTGGATGGTGAGCCGCGACTGGGTGTAGACCTGTTCCGGCCGGTAATAGGCGATCACATCGCGGGTGCGGGCGCCGACGCTGGGCGCGATCAAGGTTTCGGCGTAGTTCTCGCCGGCGTAGCGGTGCAGGTAGGGCAGGTTGGACGGATTGACGCGGAAGCGCCAGGCCATGCTGACCTTCATCGTCAGGCCATCCGACGACAGCACGTCGAACTCGCGTTCCACGCGCTGCAGTCGGGCGTCGTAGATGTAGATGTGGTCCCATGGCAGGATGATGTGGGTGCCTTCGCCATAGATGTGATCAAGCTGGGTGCCGCCCTGGAAGCGTTTCCATTGCACGCCCAGTTGGCCGGGACGGATGGTGTAGATCATCAGCGGCAGCAGGAAGATGAAAATGGCGAAGGCGACCGTGAGGGGAATGGTCAGCTCTCGGAGCCAGGCTTCGAAACGGCGGAGCGGCGGGCGCGGAACGGCGCTGGCTGCGGCATCAGGCATGGTGGCTTTCCTCGCCAAGTTCGTACAGGCGGCCATCTTCCATGTGCAGCCGGCGGTCGGCCAGATGGAAGTAGCGGTCGTCGTGGGTGACGGCGATCAGGGTCATGCCCCGTTCGCGGAGGCTGGGAACCAGCGTTTCGTAGAATTTGCGCCGGAAATGAGGGTCTTGGTCGGCCGCCCATTCGTCGAGCACGCACAAGGGCTTGTGTTCCAGCATCGCCGCGATCAGCGCCAGGCGCTTGCGTTGGCCGGTGGAGAGGTCGATGGTGTTGAAGCCGTATTCCCCCATTTCGGCCTTGTCGGCGATTTCCATCTCCTCCAGCAGCCGCTCCGCCTCGTCCCGGCTCCAGTCCTCCAGCCCGTATAGCTTGTCGAACAGGTGAAAATCGGAGAAAACCGCGCAGATGTGGTTGCGGTAGGCCTGCGCCCGCTCCGCCGCCACCGCGCGGCCGTTCAGCAGCAGCGAGCCGCCGGAGGGCGGGTACAGCGCGGTGAGCAGCTTGATCAGTGTGGATTTGCCGGAGCCGTTGCCGCCGGTGATGAAAATGATTTCGCCGGCCTGGATGGATAGATTGATCGGGCCGATGGCGAAGCCCTGGCCATCGCTGCGTTCATGGCGGAAATGGATGTTCTTCAATTCCAGGCTGCGGAAGGCGGCCGCTTCGTCGGCCGCGGTTTGCGCGGCCTGGGCATGGCTGGCCAGCGCGCGCTCCAGCTCCTGCAGGTTTTCCACCGCGGCTGTTGCAGTGGCGATCTGCGGAATGGCGGCGATGATGCCGGAGATCGGCCCCACCAGGAACAGCACCGCGGTCAGCGTTTTCATCACCGTGTCGGTATAGGCCGGCGAAAACACCGGCAGCACGAACACCATGCTGCCCAGCACCAGGAACAGCGCGATCTGGGCGAACATGAAGTTGATGGAGATGCCGCGCTGCGCCACCTTGCGCAACTGGGCGGTGATTTCCGACGTGGTTTCGACATCGTCTATCAGCGCCTCGGCGCGGCGGCTGGACAGCTTGACCTCCTTGAAGCCGCTGAGCAGGCTGCCGATCTGGTCGTGCAGCCGGCTTTCCTGTTCGTTGGCCTGGTACAGCATCGCATGCACCGATTTCATCTTGGCCCAGTAGATCAGGGTGGCGATCGCCATCACCGCAATGATCAGCAGCAGCGACATCAGGGACAGCCAGGCAATGTACAGCGACGCGAACACGATCAGGATGATGGACTGGAAGCCCAGCACGATGGTGCAGGCCGCCTGCGACAGGGTCTGGGTATCGTTGCAGATGGCCGAATAGATGCGGCCGTGGCCGCTGTGCTCCAGCATGGCCAGCTCGCACGACTGCAAGGTCTTCACCATCCGGCAGCGGATCTGGTGGACGATGTCCTCCACCTCGTCGCAGGTAGCCAGCAGCACATAGCGCTGGCTGTAGATGTACAGGGTCAGCACCAGGCCGTAGATGAGCACGTGGAAGAACTGCATGTCCACGTCCTTGATGTGCTCGGCGGCGTGATTGATCACCGCCAACAGGCCGGCGTTGGAGGCGCTGGCCAGCGCGGCCATCACGCCCAGCCGTTTCATCGGCAGCTTGCTGTTTTGGAAAAGGAATTTGGATAGCAGCATTTCAGTAGGCGATGGGTGGCGGCGTGGTGGGTTTCAGCGGCGTTCGTCGGTGGCGTAGGCGATCAGCAGATAGATCATCATCAGCACCGGCGTCATGAATATCGAGAACAGCATGGTGCGCAGAAAGCCCAGCCGGGTGTGTCTGCCCATGTAGGCGACCACCAGGCATAGTCCCAGGTAGGAATAAATAATCATGGCGTGGCCTCATGGTTTCTTGCCGGCGGCGCGCTGCAGCGGGATGGCGCCGAAGCCGATGGCGCGCACATCGGCCCCGCAATCGCCATTGAAGGCGTACTGGCAGCTCAGCACAGTGACGGCGCCTTGCAGGTCCTTGCAACTGGCGACATTCAGCGGATTGAAATAGGTGGTGCTGTAATTGTCCGGCTCCAGCGGCGAAGTCAGATTGACCACCGAAGAGCCGGAGGACTCGCGGCTGCCGTTCTTGTGGTATTCGATGCCGAGGATCAGCGTGCGCAGCGTGTCCGACGCGTGATTGATGATTTTGATCGATGGCGAGCAATAGCTATGCGAGCCGGGCGTGTCCAGGCCGTAGACATGCGCCTGGCTGATGGCGATGTCGATGGAGCCGCGTTGTGTCGGCAGGTTCTGCGTGGCGGTCTGCACCGGGGATGTCTGGTCCTTGGCGTAAGGGAAGTCGGCGCGCGCGGCCGGGTGCGAAGCCGCGGCGGCGCAAAAGGCGAGTGTCAGCAGGCCGCGGCGCGGCCGGCGGGGAGGGCAGGGCTTCATCGGGCAGGGCTTCCGGCAAGCGTCCCGGCCGCGGCGCAAGGCCGGCGGCCGGGACGGGGCGTTATTTTTGTGCTTGTTCAAACTGTTCCTGGTAATAGCTGCGCACTTTCTGCGGATCGAGGTTGAGGAAGGTGCCGCCGGACTCGAAGTGCTGGATGAATACCTTGCCCAGCGCATAAGTGGAGGCGGCGCCCAACGCCGGCAGCGTCAGGAAGCTGGCGGCGAAGCCCAGGAGCGGAATGCCTTTGAGCAGCGAGAACACCGTGGTGGCGATGCTGGCCGGCACCACGCTGCCCAGCAGCGCGGCGATGATGGACTTGGCCTGGTTTTCGCTGAACGGCACGTCGTACAGCGCCGACAGCCTGGCCAGGAATTTCAGCTGCACGCCAGCGATCACTGCCATGTCCAGCAGCGGCACCGGCACCAGGCCGGCGCCGGCCGCCCAGGGCATGTAGCTGCGCATCAGCGCCAGCGCTTCCTGCTCGCGGCCGGAGGCGGGGCGCGGTTCGACGCCGGCGCTGGTTTCATTGTGTGCGACCATCTCGATCTCCCAAAGTCTTGACGTATGAAAGAGGCTTGCCAAACCGCCAGTCTGCAAGCGCCATGATGCGATGGCGGGAGCCGCATCATGGTGAAGCGAATTCCTCCAGGCTGCGCATCTGTTGCTCCAGCGATTGCGCCAGCAGTTTCATGTCGTTGCCGAAGGCGATGAAGCGGAAGCCCTGGCGGGCGTAGCGTTGCGCCAATTCCAGGCTGTAGGCGAAGATGCCGGCGATCTTGCCGTGGCGGTGGCAGGCCTCGAGCACTTGTTCGATCGCGGCGTCCATCAGCGCGCCGGTCACCTGGCCGGCCTGGCCCAGGTCGCAGGCCAGGTCGCCGCAGCCGATGAACAGCACGTCTATGCCGTCGACGGCGGCGATGTCGTCGGCTTCGGCCACCGCTTGCGCCGACTCGATCTGGACGATGGTCAGCAAGGACTGGTTGGCTTCGGCGAAGTAGTCGGGCAGGCGTGAAAAATAAGCGGAGCAGCGGATGGGGTTGACGCCGCGGCGGCCGCGCGGCGGGTAATAGGCGCAATTCGCCACTGCCCGGGCATCGGCCGCCGAGTCTACTTTGGGCACCATCAGGCCCTGCGCGCCGCTGTCCAGCGCCGCCTCGATCAAGTGGCGCTCGTTGCGGGCCACCCTCACCATGCCGGCGGTGTGGGATCCGTTCAGCGCCTGCAGCATCTGGATCAAGTCGCGGCGGTCGGCCGGGGACGCTTCCATGTCCACCAGCAGCCAGTCCGGCCCGCGGGTGGCGCAGCATTCGGCGATCAGCGCGCTGGCCGATACCAGGAACAGTCCGAAACAGGTGCGGCCGGCAGCCAGTTTGTCCTTGATCGGATTGCCGGCATTCAATAGCGGATGGAAGGGCGCGTCATTCGACATGCGGGTTCTCCTGGTGCTGGCCGGCCAGATGCCGGATGGCGTCTAGCGTGGCGGCGGGAAGTGTCAGTATGGCCCGTGCGGCGGCGGCCCGGCGGCGTTCGGCGTAGCCTTCGCCGGGCATCCTGGCCAAACGGCCAGCCTGTCCGGTCTCGCGGCAATGCCGGGCGATGGCGGCCGCCTCGGCTTTGACGGCGGCTAGGCCGGATGGCGCGAGCGCCGGGTTGATCGCCAGGAACAAGCCGCCGTTGCCTGCGTCCTCCGGTCGGGCGACATGGCCGGCGCCGGCCAGCGCGCCGGCGAGCAATTCGATGAATACCGCCAGCCCGTAGCCTTTGTGGCCGGCCAGGGCTCCGCCCAGCGGCTGCATCGTAGCTTGCGGCGGCTGGGCGTAGAGCAGGGCGGGATCGAGCGCCGGCTCTCCGTCCGCGCCGACCAGGCAGCCGGAAGGCAGCGCGGCGCCTTCTTGGGCGCGGCGCCGGACATAGCCTTCGGACACGGCGGTGGTGCTCATGTCCAGCACCACCGGGTCGGCATCGGCGGAGGGGAAGGCCAGCAGCAGCGGATTGGTGCAGAGCCGCCCCAGCCGGCCGCCGGGCGCGGCCACCCTCTGGCCGCGGCCCTGGAAGTTGCAAAACCCCATCACCGCCAGCGGTTGCCGGGCGGCGCTGGCCAGTTCGCGGCCTAGCGCCGCCAGCCTGCCAAGGTGGTGGCCATGCCGCAGGCAGACCATGGCCAAGGGCTGCTCGCGGCACATGCGCTGCAAGGCCTCGGCGATGGACTGCCGGGCGAGGATGCCGAAGGCGCGCCTGCCATCGACGATGGCGATATTGGCCGCGGTCTGCTCGATGGCGGGCAGGGCGGCGGGGTCGAGCGCGCCGGAGCGGATATCGGCGGCGTAGTCTAGCAGGCGCAGCATGCCGTGCGAGGGATAGCCGACCTGTTCGTTTTCCAGCAGGTCGTCGATCACCTGCCGGGCCCGCGCGGACGGGGCGCCGCAGCGTTGCAGCGCTTGCGTGGCCAGTTCGCGCATCTCGTCCACCGCGATGTCTGCGTTCATGGGTTCACCGGATGGCGGGTGCCGATGTCGCTGAGCGCCGACACGCACAGACGGAATTTGCCGGTGGGCGATTCCGGCATGCGGTCGAATGGTTCGAATTCGATGCGGAATGGGTAGCCGGTGTGGTGGTGGATGCGCTCGACGATGGCGTCGCAGCGCTGGCGGGAGATGCCGGCCGGCGCCATCAAGCGGATGCGCAGGCTGTCCAGGCTATCCTGCACCACCTGGAACCATTCTATTTCCTCGAAGCGCATGATCAGGAAAGAGAACAGGTAAGCGTCGACATAGGCGCCGTCGGGCGTGACGATCAGATCCTGCTGACGGCCGGCGACATGGCTCATGCGCGGCAGGCCGAGGCCGGAGGCGCAGTGGCCGGACAGCGGCGCGGCCAGATCGCTGGTTTCGTAGCGGATCAGCGGCATGGCGAAATTGTTCAGTGTGGTCAGCACCACCCGGCCGGTTTCGCCGGGCTGGCAGGCGGCGCCGTCGTCGCGCAGGAATTCTTCCGCGACGTTTTCCACCTGGATCAGCATGCCGTCGTGGCAGGGGCTTTCATGCGCGACGATATTGGTTTCGCGCGAGCCGTACTTGTCGTACACCTCGCAGCCGAACACCTTTTGCAGCCGCTCGCGGATGATGGGCGGCAGCGGCTCCGAGGTGCCCTGGATGGCGCGCAGCGCCGGCACCTTGACCGCTTCGCGCTCCATTTGCCGGGCGATCAGGTGCATGGCGTTGGTGTAGGTGCTGATCAGCACCGGGTTGAAGCTGGCCAGGCTGCGGGTGAACTGGCCGATCAATTCGGGAGACAGCCGGAAGGTGTTGAATTCGCGCCGGTTGCTGAGCAGATTCTTCAGCTGGTCCGACACGCTTTTCAAGCTCCAGTAGATGGAAGAGCCCCATAGCAGCGCGAACGGTTCGCCCACTTTCCAGCCGGCGCACCATCGGTAGGTGCGCAATTGGTGGGCGCGCATCCACAGCCTGAAGTCGGCGTCCTGGACGAAGCAGGCGCGCTTGCCGGTGGAGCCGCTGCTGTAATTGGTTTGCAGCGTGGCGCGATCGGCGCGGCTGGAGATCAGCTCCGCCTGGTTGGCGGTCAGCTCCTGGCGGGTCAGCAGCGGCAGTTTGGCCAGGTCGGCCAGCGAGTTGAAGTCGTCGGGCACCAGGCCGCGCTCGCGGAACACCCGGGTGTAATAGGGCACGCTTTCGTAGGCATGGCTGAGCAGCGCGTGCAGCTTGCGCATTTGCAGTTCGCGGCAAGCCTGCGGCGACAGGTGCTGGGTTTCTTCCAGCCAACGCAGGCGTTGCGCCACATCCTGGCGGCCTTGCAGTTTTTCGCAGCCCCAGTACAGCCGGCGGGCCAGAGCCGGATTGAGCGTCATGGTTTCTCCCGATGGATGGCGCGATAGCGGCCGAGCAGGCCGTCCAGCGCGGCGTCGAAGGCCGGTTTGTCGGCGGGCGACAGCAGGCGGCCGGCCAGCTCGCGGTAGCGCCGCTCCAGCGTGCCGTTGAACCAGGCGGCCAGAATGGCGGAGTGGCTGAACGAAGAACTGGTGTCGGCGATGTCCTGATTGGCGTCCCAGTCGTAGAACAGCACCGGACCATCGGCGGCGATGTGCCGGCGCAGCTCCCGCAGCACCGGCTCCGGGGCCAGCCTGTCCAGCAGAAACAGATAGGTCGGCAGGTAGATCAGGAAGCGGGCTTCCAGGAGGCCCAGCTGCCGGTCGCCATAAATGAAGCGGCTGTCCGAATAGCAGTAGCCTGGTTGGCGGCGGCGCTCATCGTCGCTGGGCCGCTTGCGCGGCTCGGCCAGAAACTGCTCGAAGTCGGTGCGCCCGTCCACCAGCTTCAAGCCCTGCCACACCGATTCGACCGATCGCGCCAGCCGTCCGGCCTGCCCCGGCACCGGGATGACGGGATCGGGCCAGAGTTGGAAGGGATTGAAGCAGCGGAAGCCGCGCATATTGGCGGGCGCGCCGTTGAAGCTGTCCACCATCAGGCAGTCGGAGGCATCGTCCTGCATGGCGGCCAGCGCGGCCTGCCTGGAGGTGGAGAGGGCCAGATGGGGCATGGCGGCGACTCAGGCTACGGCATCCGCCGCGCCGTCCCGGCGGCAGGTCCGTCTTTCATCGCCGCGGCGATAGACGTGGCTGTCGCCGGTTTGGTCCTCCAGTTGCCATTGCGGCCGAGGCTGCGCGTACTTGTTTTCACGGCCCCAGTCCTGCAGCTTGATGCCGAGCCGGCGGGCTTCCGTTTCCAGATAGCCTGGCAGGGTGGCGAAAGGCACCACCACGAAGCGGGCGCCGGTGGCGGCGTAGGCCGCCAGTTCGTCCAGTCTGGGCAGATCGCTGAGGTAGATCACCAGCTCGCCTGCCGGTTGCGGCGCCAGCCCAGCCAGCAGATGGCGGGCCACGTCCCAGCTGTCGCCCTGCCATTCCGCCACCACCTGCTGGTTGTCGCGGACGATGCGCGCGGCGCGGCGGTCGGGATGCGCCTCCGCCTGGTCCTGCAGCGGCCGCAGCCAGTCGCCGTGGGTCTGGAAGCTCCATTGGTAGGCCAGGTCTTCCTTCTCCAGCATCATGGTGGCCATGTTGTAGCGGGTCAGCGGCGCCTCGATCTGGTCGCGCTCCACCCGGAAGCCCTGTTCGCGCAGAAACTCCAGCCGCGCGCGGTTGTTCGACATTAGCAGGATGCTTTCCACCTTGAGGAAGCGCAGGATGGCGGCCACCGCCTCGTAAGAGCGGCTATCCAGCGGGGCATGGAAGCGCTGGTAGACTTCATCGGTGTCCAGTTGGTGGTTCTGCCGGTAGTCGTAGATGCGGAAATGCTTTTCTATTCCCAGGCCGCGGGCATCCTGGTCTATGCCGTAGATCACCAGCCCGCCCTGGCGCTGCGAGATGCGGCGGAAGGCTTCGTCCAGCTGGAAGCCGCAGTCGCACTGCTGCGAATGCATCACGTGGCCGAAAAAGCACGCCGATTCTATGCGCAGCGGCACCGCTTCCTGCGCGGCGAGATCGCCAAGCGCCGCGCAGGCCCAGCGCTTGCCCTGGAATTCGAAGTAGTGCAGCTGGAAGTAGTTGACGCTGTCGTCGATCTTCAGCGGCAGGCGCACCGGCCCGACTATCATTTCCAGCTGGTCTGCATGGCTGCTTGTCATGTCTTCTCCTTTGCTCAAGATAGGGGTCAGATGCGTCGCGACAGCAGGGCGCGCGCCCAGGTCGGTCGGCCTGAGAAAATGCATGGGGCGGGTTCGTCCGCCGCCGCGAAACTGCACAGCTCTCCCATTTGCCACGCCGCCGCGGCCTCCGCGTGGCGGCGGGTCGGGCTGACGGGCGCGATCACGCTCTTGCGCGCCGCCAACGCCTGCCTGGCTTCGGCCTCCGAGCCGGCGAAGGCGATCTGGCTGCGGGCGCGCCGCAGGACATCGGCGCCCGCGTCGGCTTCTACGTCGGCCAGCGCGTCCGCCAGCTGCTGCGCCAGCGCCTCCGCTGCGCAGTCCGCAGCGGCTTCCAGCTCGAGGTCGGCATCGGTGCGGTACAGGCGCAGCCTGGGTTGGTCTTGCGCGTGGCGGCGGCCGAAATACAGCAGCAGCAGCGGCGCGCCGCGGTGCCGCCATTGCCGCATCCGCGAAGTCAGCGTCCGGGCATCGGCGCAGCGCTCCAGAGCCGGACGCAGGCCGCGGGCCTTCAGTTGTTCCCGCAGCGTCTCCAGAAAGCGCCGTTCGTCTTCATCCTGGCTGCGCGCCAGGATGGCCACCTGGGTCGCCGCCAGCTGCGGGTGCACCGTCAGGGAGCCATCGGCCTTGGCCGACAGGCATAGCTGGGCGTACAGCATCCTGCGGCTGGCGAAGCCGTCCAGCTGCCAGGCGTGCCGCCGCCGCTCGCCTTTGCCCAGGCCGATGTCGTAGCGGCTGGACAAGCGCTGGCCTTGGAAATACAGCGCCGAAGTCTGCACGCATTCGCCGCTGGGCAACGGGGTGTCGCCGCCCAGCGCCCATTCGTACAGGGCTTCGCGGTTGCCCCAGGGCGGGCGCACGCCGACAAATTGCGGCAGGCAAAGCGATTCTGCCAGCCGTTCCAGCCCTAGGTGCAGCCGTTGCAGGTCGCCCTGCGCCTCTTCCATGGCGGCGTGGCAGCAGTGGAATTCGAAGACGTCGGCCGCCTCCAGCGCGGCGAACACCCCTTTGCCGCTGCGGTCGGCCGAACTGACCGGGCGGAAGTAGCGCGCGCGCTGGAACATGCGGATAGGCAGCGCCTCGGCCTGGGTGACCAGCTGCCGCCAGTGGCTGGCGATCACCTGTTCGCCGGTGGGCGTCAGCACGCCGCGCAGGCGGTTGCGTTCGCGGTCGTGGCCGGTGGCGACCTGTAACAGGCAGCGTTCGGCATCGAGCAAATCGGCCATCGGCTCGAAACATTCCTGCGGCACCACGTGCGGATAGGCGTATTCGTCCAGTCCCAGATCGTCGAGGGCGGCGCGCAGCAGCCCCGCCAGCCTTTCGCTCAGCGCCACCCCCCACGGCAGCAGCACGCAGGCGCCCGGCACCGGCACGGCGCCGAGATCGCAAACGCCGGCGTGCTTGAGCAGGCGGGCGAACTCGCCCTGGCTCAGGCCGGGGTCCCGCCTGTCCGGGCGCGGCGGCCACGGCAGGCGCGGCGCGGCTGGTCTGGGGTCTGCCAGCCAGGCAGGCAGCGGCGGCAACGCGCCGGACAGCGCGTCGGCGCCAAGCTGGGGGCAGGGCGGGCCTGGGTGAACGTCTCTTGGCATGGGGCGCTCAGTTGGCTACGTATTCGGCGATTTTGCTGGTGCGGTAAGGGTTGTCGCCGGCCAGGGAGACGCCATCCACCAGGGTGCGGTTGATCATCGGATGTTCTTCGTGGGTGGGGCCGAAGTCGGAATCCGGGTGATAGATCACGATGCGCAGCGGGCTGTGCTCGGTGTGGAAGCTATGGATTTCGTCGGCCGGCAACACGAAGATCTTGCCGGCAACCAGTTCCAGGCGCTCCTGTTCGGTCAGACAGTAGCCTTCGCCTTCGATGATGATGCCGATGCGCACCGATGGGTGGGTGTGGGCGGTTTGGTGCAGATGCGGTGGCACGTAAAGATAGTTGAGGCAGGGGTCGCCCTTGATCATCGGCGAAATCAGCAGGCTGTCGGAGCAACCGTCGATGTATTTCAGCCGGCCCAGCCGTTCTATCGGGCCGCCGTACAGCGGCGCGCCGTGATAGTCCTGGCGGATGCCGACCAGGCCGACGAAGGGGCTGAGCAGGGCGGGGCCGGGAATCGAGAAGAACATGCCGGCGTGCAGCATCTGGTTGAGGCCGGCATGGGAGACGAGCATCTGTCCCTGCTGCACGAAGCCGTACGCGGTGCAGCCAGGCTCGATCCGGGTTTCCTGAACGCCGGCGGGAACGTGCAGGCAAGAGGGAAAGCGCTGGTCCAGATGGTGTCGCGACAGAGGTTGCCGTATATCGAACATTTCCATGTCAATATCCTTTGCTAATCAACCAACATTCTGAAGACTCAACAGCCGGTATGCGATTTTTCAGCGTAGAAATGCTTACCCAAAATGCAAGATTTTTTTGATATACCTTTATGCCACAATATTTTTTATCGGATGATACGAATAAGTATTTTTACTGGGGGATGGCATTGGAAAGCCTGGCGCGCCGGGCTTTCATGCAGGTATTCGTTTTGGACTGCGGATTTTAAGCCGGCTGCAGAGAATGGCGATGGCGGGGGATTGTTGGGCGCTGAGATGGAGAAAATCAGTATATAAACGCTTTTATGCAGTTATAAAAATGTTTTACCGCGATTATGTTTTCAAAATGACGATGGTTTTTCGGCATGGCGTGATGATCGATTGAGTGATCGCCGGCATCCATCCAGGGGGCCGCTGTTGCGCGATGCCTGCGTCCGCAGGCAGGCAGGCGGGCGGCCTGGCCTGCTGCGACGGGTTTGCTCTTATTCGCCTATGGTTTCATGCGCGCCGGCGTCGCCGCGTTTCCAGTAGCCGGCCACACGCATCCTGTCCTTGTCCACGCCGCGCAGCTGCAGATGTTTATGCACGGCGCGCATTTCGCCGCTTTCCCCTGCGGCCCAGACATATCCATCGCCGCCCGGCAGGGGCATTTCCGTCACCGTCTGCAGCAGGTCTTGTCGCCGGTCGCGCTGGCGCCAGATGATTTCCATGCCGGCTGGGCCGCCAAGGGGCAGGCGGGCATCGGCGTTGTCTACCAGGATGACGGCGGCGCCGCGGCTGTCGGCCGGCAGCTCTTCCAGCCGGCGGCTGATCGCCGGCAGCGCCGTTTCGTCGCCAATCAGCCAGTGCCAGTCGAATCCCGTCGGCACCACGCGCGAGCCGCGCGGTCCGCCTACGCCCAGATAGTGGCCGACCTGGGCTTGGGCGGCCCAGTCGGAGGCGACGCCGCCTTCGTGCAGCACGAAGTCTATGTCCAGCTCGCCGGCGTCGGCGGCGTAACGGCGCGGCGTGTAGTCGCGCATCGCAGGCTTGGCTTGGTCGGCCGGGAAGACGATGCCGCCCTCGCCGACGGAGGGGCTGACGGGCCGGATCTCGCCGGGCGCGGGGAAGAACAGCTTGACGTGGTCGTCGAATGAGGAGGAGGCGAAGCCTTCCAGGTCGGCGCCGCTCAAGGTGACGCGCAGCAGGCGCCCGGCGAGCCGCTCTATGCGGCTAACCCGCAGCAAGCGGAATTGCAGCGGGTGGCGCAGTTTTTGTATGGTCAGATCGTGGCGCATGGGTGGTCCTTTATTAATTTTGGCCGATGATCTCGGCAGTGGCGCGTTGCAGGATGTCGGCGATGCGGCGTTGCTCGTCGGCGTCGGCCTTGTCGCGCAGCAGCAGCGCGTGCTTGAGCGCGCGGCGGGCCTCTATCAGCTCCCGGACCCAGCCGGCCGCGCCTTCTTCGCCGATTTCCTCGCCGGCGTAGGCGCGGCGGGCCAGCTCCATCTTGCGGCCGATGTGCTCCAGCTTGGCCAGCATCCGCTCCACATGTTCGCGGTTGACTGCCAGGTGCAGGCGGCCGGGTTCGGCGATCGAATAGCACTTGCGGTTGCCGCTGCTCGCCACGGTGACATGGCCGATTTCCTCCAGATAGGTGAGGGCGGGATAGACCATGCCCGGGCTGGGGCTGTAATAGCCGTTGGAGCGGCTGGCCAGCGCCTTGATCAGTTCGTAGCCGTGGCTTGGGCGCTCGGCTATCAGCGCCAGCAACAGCAATTGCAGGTCGTCGGAGCTGAATTTGCGGCCGCGCGACAGGTGTTCGCTGTCGCCGGCGTGATGGGCGTGGCGGCGGCCGCCGCAATGGCGGCCGGAGTCGTGGCGAAAGAAGCGCATGGCGGCTCCTGCAAGAGATAACTATCTTAAGATATATGTCTTAAGATATAAAAGTCAAGAAGAAGCATGCCGCGCCGACCATCCGGCAGATTTTTCGGCGGCATGGCATGACAAAAGTCAATAAATTGGATATTTATATTGAAAATGAATAATTGAATGCGCTATCGTTGCCAGCTGTTTACAAATCATCGGATGGGGCAATGGCGAAAACCATTTCATTGAAGCGACGATTGCTGCTGCAGACCGCCAGCACCATCGTATTGGTATGCGTATTGGGCGCGTTGCTGATGAACGCTTTGCGCCAGCAGATGCTGTCCGACCGCCACGATCAGGTGCGCGGCCAGGTGGAGGCGGCCGCCAGCCTGGTGGCCGCGCATGAGGAAATGGCGGAAAAGGGCCTGGTGCCGGAAGCGGACGCCAAGCGGCAGGCTTTGCTGGAGCTGAGCAAGCTGCGTTTCGACGGCCGCGAGTATTTCTTCACGCTGGACCGCAATATGGTGTGGCTGGCCCATGGCATGAATCCCAAGCTGGTCGGCAGGGACATGCACGGAGTGAAGGACGCGGCCGGCACCAGCATGGGCCAGTTGTTCGACGGCGTGCTGAGGGAAAACGGCGGCAAGGGCTTCGCCGAGTATTACTGGGACAAGCCGGGCGCCAGCGCGCCGCAGCCCAAGCTCGCGTATTTCCAGACCACCGCCCGCTGGGGCTGGGTAGTGGGCACCGGCCTGTATCTCGACGACATCAACACGGTGCTGCTGCGCCAGCTGCTGGGCGTGGGCGCCCAGGTGCTGCTGTTCATGGCGGTGAGCCTGTCTTTGGGCTGGTGGGTGTATCGCAGCGTGATGCGCGAGTTGGGCGCCGAGCCGTCCGAGGCGGCCGCCATCGTGCGCGAGATCGCCGCCGGCAAGCTGGACCGCGAGATACGGCTGGAGGCCGGCGACGGCGACAGCCTGCTGGCGCATATCCGCGAGATGCAGGCGCAACTGCGCCAGTTGGTGGGGGAAATCATGCGCGATGCCGAGGAGCTGGGCCGGCTGAACGCCGATGTGGTCGACGGCGCCAAGATGGTGGCGGACAATTCGCAGGGGCAGAGCGAAGGCGCGGCGGCGATGGCGGCCTCGGTGGAGCAACTGACGGTCAGCATCAACCACATCGCCCAGCACGCCAAGGATGCCCGCTCGGTGTCGCAGGACTCGGGCCAGCTGTCGGAAACCGGCAGCGAGGTGATCGCGCGCGCGGTGGAGGAGATGCAGGGCATCAGCGCCACGGTGGACATGACGGAAGCGGCGATCGCCGACCTGGCCAGCAAGACCGCCACCATCTCCAACATCATGCAGGTGATCAAGGACATCGCCGACCAGACCAATCTTTTGGCCTTGAACGCGGCGATAGAGGCGGCGCGCGCCGGCGAGAGCGGCCGCGGCTTCGCGGTGGTGGCGGACGAGGTGCGAAAATTGTCCGAGCGCACCGCCAAGGCCACCGAGCAGACTGCGACGATGATCACCGAAATCCAGGTCAGCTCGGACCTGTCGCGGCAGAACATGAGCGAGACAGTGACCAAGGTGAGAACCGGCCTGGAGCTGGCCGAGCAAGGCGGCCAGCTGATCCAGCAGATCCACGGCAGCGCGAGCCAGGTGGTGCGGGTGGTCAACGACATCTCGCACGCGCTGCAGGAGCAGGGCACCGCCAGCCAGGACATCGCCCGCCACGTCGAACAGATCGCCCAAGTGGCTTCCGGCAACGCTGTGGCAGCCACCCAGGCGTCGGAGAGCATACAGCGGATAGACGAGGTGACTGGCAGCCTCAGGCAGTCGGTGGCGCAGTTCCAGGTGTAGGCCGCAAGGCCGCGCGGGGAGATGAACGATGCCGGAGGAGCGATCCTCCGGCATTGTCTTTGTATGGGCTCAGGGCCGCAGCGGCGGCGCGAATTCCGCTGCGGGCGAGGGATGGCTGCGCTGCTGGTAGAAGCGGTCCAGCCCGGCCTTGTAGCGCTGCAAGGAGGCCGGCGACGCCCAGCTGGCCTGCGCGGCGCGATAAGCGGGGTCGGCGACTGCCTGGGCGAGCAGCGCGTCGATCTTGCGGATGGCCTGCAGCCCCCATTCGGTGCGCGGACAGGCGATGCCGACCGGAATCAGCGCGGCGCCGGCTATCGGCAGGCCGGCCAGCGTCTGGTCGCGGTTTTGCCGATTGTGGTATTCGAGATTGGGCTCGTAATCCAGCGTGTAGTCGGCGCGGCCCAGCGCCAGCAGCTTGAACAGGCCCTCGTTGGCGGGCAGGTTTTGCAGCGCGCGGATGTTGGAGCCGGTTTTCGCGGCGGCCAACACGCCGTCGATCGCGGCGGTGTAGCTGCGGCCGGCGGCGACGATGCCGCGCAGCCCCGGCTGGCGGATCAGCCTGGCCAGCTCCACTTCGCCCTTGGCGTTCAGCGGCGCCTTGGCCGCCAGGTCGCGGCGGATGATCAGCTGCAGCGGCAGCTGCATATGGGTCAGCGTGAAATAGGCGAATCGTTGCCGCTCCGGCGTGGGGATCAGGTTGGGCCGGCACAGGCGGGTCTTGTTCTGCAGCTCCAGTATGCTGCGCGCGGTGCTCATCACGACGAAGCGGTGCTGCGCCTGCGGCCAGCGTTCGATGATCAGCCGCAGATAGACATCGTTCTGCCCGATGGTGGGCTTGCCTTCGCGCACGATGAAGTTGGGCGGCCAGTCGGACAGCACCCAGGTCATGGTTTCCGCCCGCAGCGGCCCGGCCGCGAGCAGCGGCGCGATGGCGGCCAGGCAGAGCGGGCGAAGGATTCTGGGCAGGCGTCGCGGCATGGGGTCCTCGCTGTCGGTGGATGGCGGGTCCGGCTGGCGCCCGGCACCGGCGGGCGCGCTGCTGGCCGTTTCATTCTATAACGCTTTCCCGCCGGCCGGCGCCGCGGCACTAAACGGCAAATTCCTTGTCTGTTGAGGCCGTGAGCGTCTTGGACGCCGGCGGATACTGACAGCCATCAGCGCAAATCCGGCAGCGCGTCGGCATAAGATCAGGCTTTTACTTTCACAGATGGCAAGTTTTCTTTGCATCCGGCGCGCGATGCAGTAGCATGGCGCCCGCTGTCCGCCCTCGGTCTGAAATCCATGGCGGCGGACGCGCGGGTGGCGATGGCGGCATGAGCGGTCGGTAGCACGGTAACAATATGCCGCAGGGGCAGCACGATGGTCAGCAGGGAAAGCGGCGGGATAGCCGGATGATGGTCGCCACACATGTCGCGTTTGGCGCGTTTTGCGCGGTGTCCACCGCCTTGTTGCTGCATTTTCCGCCGTTGATGGCGCTGTTGCTGTTGGCCGGCGGCTTGGCCGGCTCGCTATTGCCGGACATCGACCACCCCAAAAGCTGGCTGGGCCGGCGCATTCCCTTTCTTTCGCGCCCGGTGGCCTATCTGTTCGGCCACCGCGGCATCACCCACAGCCTGCTGGCGGTGGCCGGCGTGTTCTACGCCTGCGCCGCCTGCCTGCACGGCTGGCATGTCAAGCTGGGGCACGCGATGCCCGTGGTGCTGGGCATCTGCGTCGGCTATGCCTCGCATTTGGCCGGCGACTGGCTGACGCCGGCCGGCATCCCGCTGCTGTGGCCCATCCGCGTCCGTTTCCGCGCGCCGTTGATGCTGCTGCGCGGCAAGATGGCCGAGCCTCTGATGGTGGTGGGTTTGTGGTTCGGCGCCGGCTTCCTGATGTGCAAAACGCTCTGAGCGCACCCGCGCGATAGCCGCCCCGGCCCGCCTGCGCGGGCGCTCTCCTGCCGAAGTTTGATCCATTGCATTGCCGCTGCATCCGCGCGGGCGTATAAAAATGACATGGCGCCGGGCATGGCGAAGCGGGGGAGGCGGGATGAGGAAGATCGGGGTCGCATTTGCGGCGCTGGCGGTGGCGCTGGCAGCTTCTGGCGCCGGCTATTACGCCTACCAGCGCGCGGCCGGCGCGGAGCGGAACGCCACTTTGTACGGCAATGTCGACATCCGCGAGCTCAGCCTGGCTTTCCGCGTATCCGGCCGCCTGGCCGCGGTGCAGGTGGACGAGGGCGACAGCGTGCAGCCGGGGCAGATATTGGCGCGGCTGGACGCCGAGCCGCTGCGCAACAGTCTGAACGCGGCGCTGGCCAATGAGGCGGCGCTGGCCGCGCGCAACGCCTTGATCCACAAAGGCAACCGCGGCGAGGACATCGCCCAGGCCAAAGCCCGGCTGGAGGCCGCCGCGGCCGCGCTGACGCAGGCGCAAAGCGAGTACCGCCGCCAGCGTGATTTGGTGCCGGCCGGCGGCAGCAGCCAGCAGTCGCTGGAGGCCGCCCGCTCGCAGCGCGACCAAGCGCTGGCGCAGCGCGACGCGGCCGCGCAGCAATGGCAGGCGCTGGCCAGGGGCTACCGCCCGGAAGAGATCGCCGAATCCGATGCCCAACTGAAGCAGGCGCGCGCCGACCTGGCCGCCGCCAGGCTGGCATTGCGCGACGCCAATCTGCAGGCCCCCAGCGCCGGCATCATCCTGACCCGGGCGGTGGAAGCCGGCAGCATGGTGCAGGCGGGCGCGCCGGCCTTCAGCTTGTCGCTGCGCCAGCCGGTGTGGGTGCGCGCCTATGTCGGCGAGGCCCAGTTGGGCCGCTTTCCCAGCGGCGGCAAGGTGCTGCTGAGCACCGACAGCCATCCGGACAAGACCTATCACGGCGTGGTCGGCTTCGTGTCGCCCACCGCCGAATTCACGCCGAAATCGGTGGAAACCGCCGATCTGCGCACCTCGCTGGTCTACCGCATCCGCATCGTGGTGAGCGACGCCGACGCCGGCCTCAACCAGGGCATGCCGGTCACGGTGAGGCTGGCGCCATGAGCGCCGCGCCGGCCATTCTGACGCAAGGCCTGGCGAAGCGCTTTCCCGGCGCCGAGCGCGACGCGCTGGCCGATGTCGAACTGTCGATTCCCGCCGGCTGCGTCGCCGGCCTGGTGGGGCCGGACGGCGCGGGCAAAACCACCTTGCTGCGGATTCTGGCCGGCCTGCTGGCGCCCAGCCTGGGCGCGGCGCGGGTGGCGGGGCTGGACCCGCAGGCGGATGGGGAGAGGCTGCGCCGCGAGGTCGGCTACATGCCGCAGAAGTTCGGCCTGTACGAAGACCTGACGGTGCGCGAGAACCTCGACCTGTACGCCGACCTGCGCGATGTGACGGGCGCAGAGCGGGAAAAAGATTTCGAACGGCTGCTGGCGCTGACCGATCTGGCGCCGTTCACCGGCCGCTACGCCGGCAAGCTGTCCGGCGGCATGAAGCAGAAGCTGGGTTTGGCTTGCTCGCTGCTGGGGCGGCCGCGGGTGCTGCTGCTGGACGAGCCGGGCGTGGGGGTGGATCCGATCTCGCGGCGCGAATTGTGGAAGTTGATCCGCGCGCTGTCGGCCGACGGCATCACCGTGCTGCTCAGCACCGCCTATCTGGACGAGGCCGAAGGCTGCGACGCGGTTTACCTGATGGACCAGGGACGCATCCGCGCCGCCGGGCCGCCGGCCGAGCTGACGCGTCCGCTGGCCGGGCGCTGCCTGAAACTGTCCGGCATCGCCGGCAATCGCCGCCGCTTGCTGCAAAGGCTGTTGCGCCAGCCGCAGCTGATGGACGGCGCCATCCAGGGCGGCAGCCTGCGGCTGCTGCTGCGGCATGAGGGCGAATGGCCGGACCTGGCGCAGGCGGAAGCCGGGCCGGACGCGCGGCTGGAGCCGGCGCCGCCGCGGCTGGAGGACGCCTTCATCAGCCTGCTGGGCGGCGGACCGGGCGGCGATTCGGTGCTGGCGGAAGTGATGCCGGCGGTGCCGGCGCGCGGCGCGGAGGCGGTGATAGAGGCCAGGGCGCTGACCAAGCGCTTCGGCGATTTTCGCGCCACCGACAATGTCAGCTTCGCGGTGCGGCGCGGCGAAGTGTTCGGCTTGCTGGGCCCCAACGGCGCCGGCAAGTCGACGACTTTCAAGATGGAGTGCGGGTTATTGAAGCCCAGCGCCGGCCAGGCGCTGGTGATGGGCATGGACCTGAAGACCAGCCCCAGCGCCGCCCGCCAGCAGCTGGGCTATATGGCGCAGAAGTTTTCCCTGTACGCGCAGCTGTCGGTGCGGCGCAACCTGATGTTCTTCTCCGGCGTCTACGGCCTGGCGGGCCAGGCGCAGCGCGCCAAGGTGGCGCAGATGGCGCGGGTGTTCGGCCTGGAGCCGTATCTGGATGGCCCGGCGGCCACGCTGCCGCTGGGCTTCAAGCAGCGGCTGGCGCTGGCTTGCGCGGTGATGCACGAGCCGCCGCTGTTGTTCCTGGACGAGCCGACTTCCGGCGTGGACCCGGTGACGCGGCGCGAGTTCTGGACCCATATCAACGGGCTGGCCGACAAGGGCGTCACCGTGCTGGTGACCACCCACTTCATGGACGAGGCGGAATACTGCGACCGTATCGCGCTGATCTACCGCGGCAAGCTGCTGGCGCTGGACACCCCGGACGCGCTCAAAAGCGGTGTGGCGAGCGCGGCGCGGCCCAATCCCACCATGGAAGACGCCTTCATCCAGCTGGTGGAGGAGGCCGACCGATGCGCGGACTGAAGCTGCGCCGGCTGCTGGCGCTGTGCCGCAAGGAGAGCTTCCAGATCGTCCGCGATCCGAGCAGCATCCTGATCGCCTTCATCCTGCCGGTGGCGCTGCTGTTCATCCTGGGCTATGCGGTGAATCTCGATTCCGCCCACATCCGGCTGGGCCTGCTGAACCAGGATGGCGGCGCGGCGGCGGCGCGTTTGGCGGCCGCCTTTTACGGCTCGCCGTCGTTCGAGGTGCACCCGATGGTTTCGCGCGCGCAGCTGGAAGAGCAACTGGCGCATGGCGAGATACGCGGCGCGGTGGTGATCCCCGATGATTTCTCCCGCCGCGGCGCCGGCGCCGCCATCCAGCTGCTGGCCGACGGCGCCGAACCCAATACCGCCAATTTCGTCGCCGCCTACGCGCAGGGGGTGTGGCTGCAATGGCGGCAGTCCGAGGCCGAGAAGCGGGAGCTGCCGCCGCCGGCGGCCATCGATATCCGCCAGCGCGTCTGGTTCAACCCCAGCGCCGAAAGCCCCAACTTTCTGGTGCCGGGCACCATCGCCATCGTGATGACCATCGTCGGCGCGCTGCTGTCCTCGCTGGTGGTGGCGCGCGAATGGGAGCGCGGCACCATGGAGGCGCTGCTGGCCACGCCGGTGAGCCGGGCGGAGCTGATCCTGTCCAAGATCCTGCCTTACTACGCGCTGGGTATCGCCGCCATGCTGCTGTGCCTGCTGGTGGCGGTGTTCGTCATGGGGGTGCCGTTCCGCGGCCCGCTGTGGCTGCTGTGGCTGATGTCCTCGCTGTTTCTGGCCAATGCGCTGGGCATGGGGCTGTTTTTGTCTACCACGCTGAAAAGCCAGTTCGACGCGGCGCAGGCGGCGCTGACCGCCGGCTACCTGCCGGCGCTGATGCTGTCGGGCTTCGTGTTTGAAATCTCCAGCATGCCGGCGCCCCTGCAATGGCTGACGCGCATCCTGCCGGCGCGCTATTTCGCCAGCACGCTGCAGACGTTGTTCCAGGCCGGGGTGATCCCGTCGCTGCTGTGGTTCAATGCCGCCAGCCTGATCCTGCTCGGCGCCTTCTGGCTGGGCCAGACCGTGCGCAAAACCCGCCGGACCCTGGACTGAAGCCATGTTGCGTCGCTTGCTGTGGCTGATCATCAAGGAGCTTCAGGCCGTCGCCGGCAGCCGCCAGGGCCGCCTGTTGCTGGTGGTGCCGGTGCTGCTGCAGCTGCTGGTGTTTCCGTTCGCCGCCACGCTGGAGGTCAAGCACGCCAGCCTGGCGGTGTACAACCAGGACGGCGGCGCGGCCTCGCTGGAATTGATCAAGCGCTTGTCGGCCAGCGCGACTTTCGACCGGGTGGTGCCGGTGGCCAGCCAGGCGGGGCTGCGGGCGGCGATAGACCGGCAGGACGCGCTGCTGGCGGTGGTGTTCCCGGCCGATTTCTCGCGCGATCTGGCGGCGGGGCGCGCCGCGCCGCTGCAGGTGATCGTGGACGGGCGGCGCTCCAACAGCGGGCAGATTGCCGGCGCTTACGTCGGCCAGGTGGCGGCGGATTACGCGCAGGAGAGGGCGGGCGGCGCGGCCGGCGGCGTGGTGGTGCGCAATCTGTACAACCCGAACCTGGAGTTCCAGTGGCACGTGCTGCCCAGCCTGGTGGCTATCATCACCACCATAGGCTGCCTGATCGTCACCGCGCTGTCGGTGGCGCGCGAGCGCGAAGAGGGCACCTTCGACCAGCTGCTGGTGTCGCCGCTGACGCCGGCCTACATCATGGTCGGCAAGGCGCTGCCGGGGGTGCTGGTGGCCTTGCTGCAGGGCAGCCTGATCGCCGCGGCGGCGGCGTGGGCGTACCGGGTGCCGTTCGGCGGCTCATTGCCGCTGCTCTTGGCCAGCATGGCCAGCTACGGCCTGGCGCTGGCCGGGGTGGGGCTGTTCATCTCGTCGATTTCCCATACCCAGCAGCAGGCCTTCCTCGGGGTGTTTTCCTTCATGGTGCCGGCGGTGATCCTGTCCGGCTACGTGTCGCCGATCGAGAACATGCCGCTGGCGCTGCAATGGCTGGCGCGGCTCAATCCGCTCAGTTACTTCATTCCCATTCTCAAGGGGACTTTCCTCAAGGGTTATGGTTTCGCCGACGCCTGGCCGTGGCTGCTGCCGCTGTGGCTGATCGCGCTGGCCACGCTGGCGCTGGCGCTGTGGCGTTTCCGCCGCCATGTCGAATAGCCGTCAGGGCTGGCGCTGCAGGCTGGCCGCGTGCGGCAGGGCTTCCAGCGCGCCGCGCAGGATGCGTTCGCAGCGCGGCAGCGCCGCCGGCCCGGTTTCCAGCAGGTCGTAAAGGCCCAGGAACAGGTACACCAGGTAGTCGGCGGCCAGGCCCACGTCCAGGGTGGCCGGCAGTTCGCGGCCGGCGATGGCGCGGCGCAGCTGGCGGCGGGTGTAGTGCAGCGTCAGCCGGTCCATCATCTCGCGCCGGCGCAGCACGCTGCGGTTTTCCTCGCTGCGCTCGCACTTGAGGTAAAGGATTTCGAATACCCGCTGCGGCGAGCCCGGCTCCAGGAACTGGGCCAGGTAGTAGAGGCCGGCCGCCAGCAGGGTGTCGCAAGCCGATTCGCGCTGGGAGGGGAAGTCCAGCGCGTCCAGCGCGAAGGCGCGGTCTATCATCGCCTGGCATACCAGCAGCTTGTTGTCGTAGTGGCCGTAGACCGCGCCGCGCGACACGCCGGCGGCTTCGGCGATGTCGGCCATGGTGGCGTTGGCGATGCCCTTGGCCAGAAAAGCCTGTTCGGCGCCGTCCAGAATGGCGTCGCGGGTTTTCTGCGAATCTTCCTTGGTTTTGCGGGCCATGCGATTCGTCCGTTTCTTTTTGCTTGCCGCCATTGTGCGGGAAATTAATTAATCATGCATGACTGATTAAATGTTAGAATCGCCGTTTTATCCATCAGGCAGTTCCCCGTGGCTCACTCGCATACCCGAGACCTGGACACCTTGCCGGTGTCCACATTGTTCTGGCGCTACGCCATCCCCTCCGTCGCCGGCATGGTCGTCACCGGCCTGTACGCCATCGTGGACGGCGTGTTCGTCGGCCACTATGTCGGCAGCCACGGCCTGGCCGCCATCAATCTGGCCTACCCGCTGGTGATGCTGCAGGTGGGCCTGGGCGCGATGGTCAGCATGGGCGCGGCCACCCGCATCGCGATCCGGCAGGGGGCCGGCGATGTCGCCGGCGCGCGCGGCACGCTGCTGGCGGCCCTGGCGCTGCTGGCCTTGCTGGGCGCGGCGATTCCGCTGGCGGGGCTGCCCAACGTCGGCAAGCTGCTGGAATGGCTGCAGGCCGACGGCCAGCCTGAAGTGGCGGCGCAGGCGCGCGCCTATCTGTGGTGGATGCTGGCCGGCGCGGCGCTGACCATGGGGCAGATGCTGGTCACCTATCTGGTGCGCAACGATGGCCGCCCGGACCTGGCCACCGCGCTGACCATCCTGGGCGCGCTATTGAACATCCCGCTGAATTTCCTGCTGGTGGGCGGGCTGGGCCTGGGGCTGGCCGGCTCGGCGATAGGCACGCTGCTGGCCGAATCGGTGGTGGTGGCGCTGGGCCTGGGCTATTTCTTCACGCGCCATGCCGCGGTGCGGCTGCGCGTCGGCAATATGCGGCTGGACAAGGCCGCGCTGTGGCCCATCCTGGCGCTGGGCGCGCCCAGCCTGCTGATGGAGCTGAATCTCGCCTTGCTGCTGTACGCGCACAACCACCAGTTGCTGCGCTGGGGCGACGACCTGAGCGTGGCGGCCTACGCGGTGGCAGGCTACACCGAAGCGCTGTTCACGCTGGCGATCCACGGCCTGGCGGTGGGCATGCAGCCGCTGCTGGGCCACGCCACCGGCGCCGGCCAGCCGGGCCGGGCGCGCGAGGCGCTGCTGCACGGCGTCAGGGTGGGATTGGCGCTGGGCTTGGCGGCGCTGGCGGCGGTGCAGCTGTTTCCGGCCTGGATCGCCGGCTGGTACAGCGACGGCAGCCAAGATTTGGTGGCGGCCGGCAGCCATGCGCTGCGCCTGCATCTGCTGGCGATGCCGTTGGACGGCCTGGTGGTGGTGGGCTGCACCGCGCTGCAGGCGATGGCGCTGACGCGGCTGGCTCTCGGCATCACCATCAGCAAGACCTTGCTGTTGCTGCCGACGCTGGGGCTGATGCCCCTGTGGCTGGGCGTGGACGGGGTATGGCTGGCGATGCCGCTGGTCAATCTGTTGCTGGGCCTGCTGGTGGGCGGGGTGTTGCTGGCGCAGTCGCGCCGCCTGCTAGGCGCGCAGGCGGCGGCCCGGTAGTGGGCAGCAGACTGGCCTTTGTTACCGTTGCCGCAATTTAAACAGGTGTTTAAGGTTTGGACGCCGGCGCCAGCAAGGGGCGCGCCGGATTTACAAATCGGCCGCGCCGGCAGGGAAACCGATCGGCAAGCGGCCGGGTCACAAATAATCCCGGCATCGTAAAACGGAAAGGAATGGCATGTCTTTGACTACCGATTTTCTGGAGAACCCGCAGGCTTTCATGCGTTCTCAGGCGATATTGATTCCGGCGCAGGTTCCGCCCGGCAACGGCAAATACCAGTTCGCGGCGCAGGGCGCGCACGCGGCGGTGCTGCAGTCCACCGCCGCCAGCCCGAACATCCCCGGTTTTTACGCGCATCCGGTGGCCAACAACATCAATCTGTTCGTGCTGCCCACCCAGCAGCCGGCAAGGTATTACATGTTCACCGACGGCATGAACGGCTGCCAGTTTCTGGCCTACGGGCCGGACAGGCAGCACATCACCGTCGAGCACAACAACTTCATCGGCGACCCGACGCGCTACGCGGCGCGGCTGGCGGAGGTGGTGGCGCTGAAGCCGGCCTATCTGCTGCATATCAGCCCGTCGGGGGTCAATAACATCCCGGCCGGCCAATACAACAGCCAGCAGGGGGTGAACATCGTCGGCGAATACGGCCAGGCCAACGGCTGGCGCTTCTGGGTGCGGGACAGGGTGGACCAGAACCAGGGCACGGTGTACGGGCCGCTGTAAGGCGGGGGAGAACCGGGCCGGCGGCCGCTGGCATGCGGCCGCCGGCCTTTTTCATGGCTGCGGCCGGCTCCCCATGAACTTGAGGAAGCGCTGCTGCGCCTGCCACAGCTCGGGGTAGTCCAAGCAGCGGTAATCCAGGCCGTGCTTTTGCGCCACCTGCCGGGTGATGCGGGCCAGCGCCGGATAATGGCGGTGGCTGTAGGACGGGAACAGGTGATGGGTCAGGTGCAGGTGCAGACCGCCCAGCAGATGGGCCAGCGCGCGCGGCCGCGGCTCCCAGTCGCAACAGGTGAGGAATTGATGCTCGTGCCAGGTGTGCGGCAGCTTGCCGTCGGCGCCGGGCTGGAAAAACGCCACGTCGGCCCAGTGGGTGCCGAGTATCATCGCCACCAGGAAGCAGGATGCGGCCATTTGGCCCAGCAGATAGCACAGCAGCACGCTGCCCCAGCCGATGCCGCCGTCGTGCAGCAGCCAGATCGGCAGGCCCAGCGCCAGCGCCAGGTGGCCGGCCTTGGCCAGCAGAAAGCCCGGAGCGCGCACCGGCTTGGCGTCGCGCAGCTGCAGCTTGCTCTTGCCCATCAGGTCCAGCCAGTCGCCGTACCAGCACAGATAGGGCAGCGACAGCGCGGCGATCAGCGGCCAATAGCGGTGCTGATGGCGGAATTGCGGCGCCCAGTCCTGAAACGGCGTCTGGCGCAGGAAGGGATTGGGTTCGATGTCCAGATCGTAGCCGTCGACATTGGGATAGGTATGGTGCAGATGCACGTGGCGGCGGATCCAGATATCGGAGTCTATGCCCATCGGCAGGCTGGCGACGCGGCTCAGCAGCCGGTTGAGCCAGGGGCGGCGGAACACCGCGCCGTGGGCGGCGTCGTGCAGGCTGTTCATCGCCAGCAGCATGGCCAGCAGGATAGCGGCGACATAGGCCGGGGCGAACTGCCACAGCGCGTCGGCGCGCAACGCCAGCAGATAGCAGGCCAGGCTCAGGCCGGCCAGCAGCCAGGCCTTGAGCCAGATGCCGGCGCTGGCGAAGCGGTGGTCGCGGCTTTGCTCCAGATAGGCTTGCGCCGCCTGTTGCAGCTCGATGCGGAACGGCAGCTCGGCCGACGATTGAAAACGCAATTTGCTCATGCGGCCTCCTTCAGGCGCCAGCCCAGCAGTCCATGGCCCAGCAGCAGCGCGAACAGCGCCAGCGCGCACAGGTCGCGCATGCCCAGCCAGCCGGCGCACAGGACGGGCAGGGTCAGCACCAGCGCCTGCCAGCCGCGCCAGCCCCAGCGCTGGCGGTCGGACATCCCGCCGATGGCGAGGGTGCCGGCCAGCAGGTAGCCGAACAGCGTCCATTGCTGCGGCGCCGACCATTCCGCCACGTTTTGCACGTAATAGATCACCACGCCGAACAGCAGCACGCCGCCGCTGGCGATATAGCCGGCCGGCACGTCCATGCGCGCGCGCGCAAGCCACGCGGGAAAGCGGCGGCGGACCAGCGCCAGCAAGCCGGGATTACTGGCCCACAGCGGATTGTAGCCGGGCGACTCGCCGCGCACGCCGTAGCGCAGCGGCACATCGTCGCGTTCGGCTTGATAGCTGCCGAACAGCTTGTCCCAGATCAGGAAGGTGCCGCCGAAGTTCTTGTTCAGGTAGATGGGGTCGGTGGCGTGATGCACGCGGTGGTTGGACGGCGTCACCAGCACGCGGTCCAGCCAGCCGGACTTGCCGACGAAAGCATTATGGTTGTACAGCTGCACCGCGTAATGGAAGGACGACGCGGCGACGAACATCTCCAGCGGCAGCCCCAGCACCGCCAGCGGCGCGACGAACAGCAGCGAAGTCAGCGACGAATACCAGGAATTGCGGATGCCCAGCGACAGGCTGAAATGCTCGCCCTGGTGGTGGACAACGTGCACCGCCCAGAAAATGCGCCAGGTGTGGTGGGCCCGGTGCATGCAGTAAAAGCTCAGATCCCAGGCGATGAAGGCGAAAACCCATTGCCAGAGCGCCGGCAGCCGGTCCACCAGGTGCAGGTTGGCGTGTTCAAGCAGCCAGCCGAAGCTGGCCACCTCCACGCCGCGGAAGACCCACATCAGGATGTGGCCGGAGTTGAGGTTGAAGATGATCTCGCGCCAGGGAATGGCTTCGCGGCGCCATAGGCGCAAGGCAAGCAGCTCCAGCAGAACCACGGCGAGCATCAGGATGAAGGTGAGGGCGAATACGTTCATGTGGTGCGATAGCGGAAAGAAAAGAGGAATGCGGGACGCGCGCACAGCCAGCCGCACAGCAGGCCCAGCGCGACGCCGGCGCCCAGGTCCAAGGTGAGGTGGCGGCGCAGCTGTATCACAGCGAACAGGATGGCGGCGGCCCACAGCCAGGCCAGCACAGCGCGCCAGGGCCGGCGCCGCTCCGACAGCGCCCATGCCGCCAGCACGGTCAGCGCACCGTGCAGCGAGGGCAGGCAGTTGTGCGGCGTATCGAAGCGCAGGGCGGCGCGCAGCAGTTCGGCGTGAAAGCCGCCGCCGGCGACGGCCGGGTAGGGCAGCGTGGTCGGCAGCAGCAGGAAGGTCGCGCCGGCGGCCAGCGCGCACAGCTGCATCGAACGCCGCAGCCAGGGCAGCCTGTCAGGCGGCGCCAACAGAAAGCCCGCTGGCACCAGCAAGAAAAACGACAGGTACAGCCAGATGGCGGCCGGGTCGAACGCTATCCAGCGGTCGGTCGGCCACTCCGGCAGCAGCCGCGGCGCGCCGGGCCAGACGCTGCCCAGCGTGTAGGCGCAGCCCACCGCCCCCCAGCCCAGCAGCATGTGGCGCAGCCGGGGCGGCAGCCAGGACAAGGCTAGCATCATGCCGCCTCCCGGATGATGCGCCGGCGCTTGCGGGTGGGGTCGAGCGGCGGCAGCGCGCCCTCCAGCCGCCATTCCAGCGCGGCGACATCCACCCCCAGCCCGGCGAGGGTCTGCTCCAGCCGCTGCCGGACCGCGCCGGCGCCGGCATCGTCCAACTCCAGGTGCAGCGTCAGCGCGCGCGGGCCGGTTTGACGCAGCCGGTAATCGGCATCCCAGGGCAAGGCTTGCGCCAGCGCGCGGCTGAGCACATCGGCGAACACGGTCTGCTGCCGGCCGGCGCGGTCGGGCAGCAGCAGCATATCGTCGCAGCGGCCTTCCACGCCGTCCAGCGCCAGCGTGGCGCGGCCGCATGGGCAGGGAGCGGCGCGCGCCAGCAGCACGTCGTTCAGCCGGTAGCGGACGATGGGCTGGGTGTGGCGGCTGAAGTCGGTGATGATGGGCACGAAGCGGCGCCGCTCCTCGTCCAGCCATTCCGGCTCGACATGGATGTATTCCTCGTTCAGATGCAGCACGCCGTGCTCGCAGCTGCTGGCGAGAAAGCCTTCAGTGGCCTGGTAGATTTGGTGGACCTGGCCGAAAGCTTTTTCAATGATGGCGCGATCCTGGGTTTCCAGCACCTCGGCGATCGAATAAACCCGCTTCGGCGCCAATTGCAGCTGGCCGGTCAATTGGGCCTGCGCCAGCGCGCGCAGCACTTGGGCCGGGGCCAGCAGAATGGTGGGACGGTAGCCGGCCAGCCGGGACAGCTGGCTGGCGAAGGGCTGGAACAGGTCGAAAAATTCGAAGGTGAGCCAGCGGCTGCGCACCGCGGTGTACAGATTGCTGTTGGCGCGCAGGAACAGCGCCACCCGCTCGCGGGCGAACAGGCCGTCCGGCAAGGCTTTGGCCAGCATGACGCCGGCCCATTGCGCCTGTTCGGCGCGGCTGACGACGAAGGCGCCGCGCTGCGCGGTGGTGCCGGACGACAGGCCCACTGTGTAGCGGCCTATGGTCGGCGAGAAATCGCGGCTGCGCTCCGCCTGCTGCGCGGCGCGCATCACCTGCTCCAGCGTCAGGCCGGCGGCGTTCATCCGGTTGAAGTGGCGGAGCATGGCGGCTTTGTCCATCAATGGCCATTGCGCGAACGGCAGCTCGCCCAGGTCGGCGAAATAGGGGCTGCGGCGCTGCAGGCGGGCGCGGAACGTCGCCAGTTGCCAGCTTTGATGGCGCGCCAGCGCGGCGCGGTCGGCGAAGCGCAGGCCGCGGGTGCGCCGGTAGGCGCGCAAAATGCGGAAGAGGCGAAGCATGGATCAGTTGGCTTCCTGGTGCGTCAGGCGGATGTCCACCTGTCCGCGGCGGTGAAGAGCATGCAATTTGCCCAGCGTCTGGTAGTAGTCGCGGCGGTTGTGCTGAATCAGGAACGACAGTTCGGAAGGGCCGCGCAATTGCGCGTAGCCTTCGACGGCCCAGGCGGCGTCGGAGGCCAGCAGCGTCCAGCCGGCTTCGGTGCGGACAAAGGCGCCCAGGTGGCCGACGGCGTGGCCGGGCAGCTCCACTACCAGAATCTCGCCGTCGCCGGAGACATCCCAGCCGTGGCTGAACGGCGCCAGCTCCGGCGGCAGCGCCACCCGCGGCTGCGCTTCGACGCATTCCAGCCGGCTGTCGATGTCGGCCGGCAGCAGGGCGGGCACGAAGGCCTGGCGCAGCGCCGTCAGTCCTGTCAGCCCGCGCACCGCGCGCCAGCCGGCGCCTGAGGCCAGCAGCCGGGCTTGCGGAAAATCGCGCAGGCCGGCGATGTGATCGGCGTGGAAGTGCGACAGCAGCAGCGCGTGGATGTCGTCGGGATTGACGCCGATCCGCCGCAATTGGCCGCGCAGCGAATCGTCGGCGTTGAAGAACACCGGCGTCACCAGCGGGTACAGCCGGTAGATGCCGCGGCGGGTGGCGTCGATGAAATGTTCGGCGTAGCCGGTGTCCCACAGGTATAGCCGGCTGCGGGTTTCAATCAGGTAGGCGCGCGACGGGAAGCATCGGCTGGCGAGGCCGCTGCCTTTCAAAGCCATGCAGGATGGGTGGGTGCAATGGCCGACGCTGAATTCGCGGATGTTAGCCATGAGCCTGCTCCCGCAGCCAGCGCGCGGTGCGGGCCACGCCGTCCTCCAGGCTGTAGATGGGCTGGTAGCCGAGTCTTTCCCGGGCGCGGCGGTTGTCCAGCGTCATGTCGAACTGGACCGCGCCCAGGCTATAGGGCGTCAGCGCCGGCTCGCGGCCGCTGGCGGCGGCCAGCCATTGCAACAGATGGCTGGCGGCGTTCAGCAGCGGGTAGGGCAGGTCGACGATGCGCATGTCTTGTCTCAGTTCGTCGATGAACAGCCGCCGCAGCATGTCGCGCAGCGCCGCCGGCTGTTGGTTGGTGATGTTGAAGGCTTCGCCGCTGGCGATGTCCGGGCCCTGCGTCGCCAGCCACATTGCGTGCACCACGTTGCCGACATAGGTCAGATCCAGCGTCGCCGCGCCGCCGCGCGGCAGCGGCAGGCGGCCGCGGCGCTCGCGCAGGATGCGCGCCAGGCGCGGAATCAATACTTGGTCGTGCTCGCCGAAGATCGCCCGGGGCCGCAGGATGGCGCAGCGCAGCCGCGGATAGTCGCGCGCCGCCGCTTGCACCCATTCTTCGGCCTGGGCCTTGGTGCGGGCATAGGCGTTGACGTAGCGGGCGGGGCGGTAGTTTTCCGGAATGTCGAAATGGTGGCGGAAATCGAAGTACAGCGCCGGGGTGGAAATGTGGACGAAGCGGGTGGCTTGCGACTGGCCGGCGGCTTGCAGCAGATTGCGGGTGGCGGTTACGTTGGCGGCGACGAAGTCCGCCTCCGGCCCCCATGGCGACGACAAGGCGGCGCAATGCCATACCGCCTGCACGCCGCGCAGCAGCTCCGCCAGCTCTCCCGGCGTGGCGGCGGCCAGGTCCAGCGCGACGAATTGCGCGCCCTGGCGGGCCAATTGCCGGCCGATATCCATCTTGCGGCCGGTGGCCCGCACCTGGCAGCCGCGCGCCAGCAGGCTTTCCACCGCGTTGCGCCCCAGTCCGCCGGTAGCGCCGGTGACCAGAATCCGCATCACAGATCCCACACCAGGCCGCCCAGGTTCAGGCCGGCGGCGGTGCCTATCATCAGCACGCGCTGGCCGTTTCGGGCGCGGCCGCTGCTGACCGCTTCGTGCAGCGCGGTCGGCAGCGAGGCCGCCACCTGATTGCCGTGCGAGGCGTAGATGTCGACGATGCGGTCCGCCGCGATGCCCAACTTCTTGGCCATGTGCTGCATGCCCAGGTGGCTGGCCTGATGCGGCACCACGCAGTCTATGCTGCCTAGCCCGCCAGGGGTGGCGGCCATCAGCTGATCGATGAAGTCCGGCATCAGCTTCGATGCCAGCTTGAACACCGCCTTGCCGTTCATGTCGAACAGGAAGTCGTGTTCCGCTACGCCGCGGCGCGGATTGCGCTGGGTGCCGCCGGCGCGGATTTCGCAGTAATGGCGGCCATCAGGATAGGTGGCCAGCTTGAAGGCCTTCAGGCCCTGCGCCGGGCTGCCGCGCTCCAGAATGGCGGCGGCGGCGCCGTCGCCGAAAATCAGCGAAGCTTCCGGGTTGTCCCAGTCCAGACCGCGCGAGGCGAGATCGGCGGAGACGACGGCGATGCGGCGGTAAGACCCGGCGCGCAGCAGGCTGTCCGCCACCTGCAAGGCGCTGAGGAAGCTGAGGCAGCTGGTGTTGACGTCGAAGGCGGCGGTGCCGGCCGACAGGCCCGCGGCGTGGGATATGAAACTGGCGGTGCCGGGCAGCGCCTGCTCGGGGATGCCGCAGGCGCCGATCAGCAGGTCGATGCCGGACGCGCGCAGCGCGGCGTTGTCCAGCGCATCGCGCAGCGCGCGGGCGGCCAATTGGCTTTGCGTTTCATGATCGGCGGCGAAATAGCGGGTGTGCACGCCGCTTTTTTGCAGGCAGCGGCCGCTGCGATAACCCAGTTTGAGGTCGAGGCTGGCGGCGCTGACCGCTTGTGTCGGCAAGGCTTTGCCAGTTGCAATCAAATTCATTGTAATTAAGGGCTGATCTTCAATTTATTTACATTTTGTTTCAGTCCCTGCTGATTGGGCAAGTTGGCTTGTTCTGGAGATGATGGTTTTTGTACGGATTTGTTCGCTTTTTCGCCCCGAATTTACGGGATTTAATTAGGCATTAAGTACAGTATCTTTTTTGTTATTTGTGAATTAAATGGGGAATGGGGAACGGGAGAGGGCTGCCTCTTCCTGCCATCAAGACAAACCCCCGCGCGGGGCGGGGGCATGGCGCTGGTTAACTGGCCTGGCTTAGAACGCTTCGGCGTTGAAGGGCATGTCGATCAGGGACGGCCGGCCATCGCGGCTGCGGTCGATGTGGATGACCTGCATTTTGGCCAGATCTTTCAGATGGCGGCGTAGCGGGTGAGCATCGGTTGCGGCTTCAGCGGCGTCGATGACCTCCAGAGGGGCGGATTCGTTTTCCTGAATCTGCTGTTTTTCAAACCAGGTCAGGGGACGCTGCAGAATGGCCTCCAACGGCTCATCCAGGTCGAAGTTGCTGTCAAGCATGGCACTCACCTCTTGAAGAAGGGGTCTCCGCCGCTGGCTCTTGGCGCTGGGCGGGCTGAACTTTGCCCTTACATCATATGCGGGTTGAAGGCGATTGTTTATAAGTAGGATCCTCTAGTCGGCGCATAAAATTCATCAGGAAACAGCGGCTTAGCTTCGATCGGGCGGCGCCGCGTCCACGCTGCTGCGCCGCAGCTGCCGGCTATGGTATATTTGCGGGTTCGGCGCCGCGCCGGGCTTGGAAAATCCGCCATCCGGCCATATCTTCAAGCGGATATCGCCGGCATGGGCGATTTTCTCCATCATTGACAGGGTGTGCCGCATGACAACCATCGTGGCTGTGCGCAAGGGCAATCAGATTGCCATCGCCGCCGATAGCCAGACTACTTTTGGCGATGACCAGAAGCTGCTGGCGCCGTACGACTGCTTCCACAACAAGATCTTCCGCCACGGCGACAGCTATCTGGCTGTGTCCGGCTCGGCCGCGCACGACCTGGTGCTGCAGGGCGCGCTGAAGGATCTGAAGAAGAAAGACCTGAGCAGCCGCCAAGGCATCTTCGACACTTTCCGCAAGCTGCATCCCAAGCTGAAGGACGCCTTCTATCTGCGTCCGGAGGAGGATGAGGAAGATCCGTACGAATCCAGCCAGATGATGGTGGTGATCGCCAACGCCCACGGCATTTTTGGCGTGTACCCGATGCGCGAGATCTACGAATTCTCCCGCATCTGGGCGATAGGCTCGGGCCGCAAATTCGCGATGGGCGCGATGTACGCGGTTTACGATCAGGACCTGTCCGCCAGGGAGATCGCCGAGATCGGCGTGCGCGCCGGCTGCGAATTCGACGTCAGCTCCTCGATGCCGATGTCTGTCTATACCGTAGAGTTGGCCGCGAGCGCGGCCGGGGAAGTAAAAGCATGAACCAACACGACAAACTGCAACGATTCCTTTTCGACGGCGCGCCGGTGCGCGGCGCGCTGGTGCGCCTGGACGGCGCCTGGCAGCAGGTGCTGTCCCGCCGCGCCTATCCGCAAGCCTTGAAGACCATTCTCGGCGAAATGATGGCGGCCTCGGTGCTGATGGCCGCCAATCTGAAGTTCGACGGCACGCTGATCCTGCAGATCCACGGCACCGGCGCGCTGAAGCTGGCGGTGGTGGAATGCAACAACGACCGCACCGTGCGCGCCACCGCCAAATGGGAAGGCGAGCTGGAGGGCAAGCCGCTGGCCGAACTGCTGGGCAGCGGCGGCCGTTTCGTGCTGACGCTGGAGCCGCGCCTGGACAAGAACCAGACCTGGCAGGGCATCGTGGCGCTGGAGGGCGAGTCCGTCGGCGAAATGCTGGAAAACTACATGCGCCGCTCCGAGCAGCTGGACACCGCGCTGGTGCTGGCCAGCGGCGACGATGCCGCCGCCGGCATGCTGTTGCAGCGCCTGCCGGAAGGCCATGGCGAAGCTGAGGGCTGGCAGCGCATCCAGATGCTGGGCCGCACGCTGAAGTCGGAAGAGTTGCTGACGCTGGACGCCGAAGACATCCTGCATCGCCTGTTCCATGAAGAAGAAGTGCGGGTGTTCGAACAGGAAAGCGTCAGCTTCAACTGCAATTGCTCGCGCGAACGGGTTGGCGGCATGCTGACCATGTTGGGCGGCGAGGAAGTGGGCAGCGTGCTGCTGGAGCAGGGCAGCGTGGAGATCGTTTGCGACTATTGCAACCAGCACTATGTGTTCGACGAGGAAGACGTCACCCAGTTGTTCGATTACGATGTGGTGGCCAGCGCGCGCGATGCGCGGCATTGACGCCTCGGGCGCATTGTTCTGGAAAAAGCCGCTTATGCGGCTTTTTTTGCGCAAACTTTAGCTTTTTCCAGCTGTGAAAATTAACTGACCGGTTTTATTGTTTAAGATCACTTCCTGACCTTAAACACAATATTCAATATACGCGTCATCCATTATGCTTCGCGTCGCATGATTTTCAAGTCGTGCGTCATTAACAGCGAATGGATGACTCGATGAGCACAATAAAAACACTGGGGCGGTATCGCGCCCTGGGACTTTCCGTGATGGCCTCGGCGCTGCTGTCGGCATGCGTGGGCACTGGCGGCGGCGATCAGGCCGCGGCCAAGCCGCCCGCGCCGCAAGCCAACCAGCCGTCGGCGCGCTATTCCTCCCATTCTCCGGCCTTGCCGGAAAAACCGGACTATCCGCACGGCCTGCCGCCGGCCGCGCCGGATAACGGCGCCGGGCAGCCGCCGGCCAAGCCGCAAGGCCAGCAAGGCCAGCAAGGCCAGGCCGCCCGCCGGGCGGCGAAGGCCGAAGCGGCCGCGCTGGCCTATGCCGATTGCGACGAAGCCAAGCTCAGCCAGCTGTCCGGCCAGGCGCTGGTGCGCTACGTGGCCAGCGTGGACGGCACTTGCATGAACCGCCTGTTCCAGGCGGACACTTTCAGCTACCGGGTGGTGTCGCCGGCCAATATGCAGTTGCTGGCGGCCGAGGCGCGCCAGCGCGCGGCCGCCTGGGACGGCCAGAACGCGAATGGCCTGTGGCCGCTGGCGGTGTTCCTGAAGGCGGGTTACTTCCTGCAGTACAGCCATGCCAAGGAAGTGGGCGACTACGGCGCGGCGGTGGACCAGCCGGTGATGCAGGTGGTGGAGGCGCTGGCGGCCAACCCGGCGCTGTGGGAGGTCAAGGCGATAGACAGCCGCGGCGACCACGACGCGTGGTATCGCGAGCGCGACGCCCGCCAGAGCGTGGCGGAAACGCTGATCCTGGCCGATTCGGTGCGCAAGGCCGACTACGCGCTGCCTTTGCTGACGCGTTTCTTCAACCGCTACAACGCCGCGGCCAAGGACAATTGGGCGCGTTTCGCGCTGCACCCGATGCAGACGCTGCTGTTCAATATGCATTACCAGCCCGAATTCGCCCAAAAGGTGGAGAAGGGCCAGCTTGACGGACTCGCGGCCAGCCTGGCAGGGCTGACCCGCGCCGGCCAGCCGGCTTTCGCCGACGAGCAAATGTTCCTCAACACCCTGCGCGAAACCGGCCGCTTCATGCAATACCCGCGCACCGCGCCGCAAGCCGAGGCCGCCGTCGCCTTGCACCTGAAAGGCGAGAGGTTCGGCGCCGCCTGGGCCGAAGCGGTGTATGCGCTGAAGAAGCTGGGCAAGGTGCCGTGCGAGCGCTACGGCATCTGCCAGGCTGAACAGGAGTTGCGCGCCAGCCTGTTTCCCAACCGCTGGAGCTTCGACAACGGCAATCTGGTGTTCGAGACGCCGCTGAGCCTGGCCGAGGTGGAGCCGCTCTATTACGCGATGAAGCAGGTGCAGACCCAGCTGTTCCGCGTCGCCGGCACCAAGCAGCCGGTGGCGGACGACCCCAACGCCAAGCTGCGGATGGTGATCTACGGCACCAAGACCGCCTACCAGCGCTTCCAGGGCCTGCTCAACGAGCTGTCCACCGACAACGGCGGCATCTACATCGAGAAAGACGGTACCTTCTATACCTTCCAGCGCGAAGTGCCGCGCGAGAGCTATCTGACCCTGGAAGAACTGGTGCGCCACGAATACGTGCACTATCTGTCCGGCCGCTTCATCCAGCCGGGCATGTGGGGGACGTCGGAGTTTTACCGCGATGATCGCCGCATGCCATGGTACGACGAAGGCTTCGCCGAATTCATGGCCTGGAGCACCCCGCGCGACGGCATCAAGGTGCGCGGCCACGTGGTGGACGTGGTGGCGAACGGCTGGCCGAACAGCTTCCTCGAGCCGTCCCGCATCATGCGTTCCAGTTATAGCGACGGCTGGGACTTCTACAGCCATTCCGCGCTGTGGTTCTACTACCTGAACCAGCGGCAGCCGGGCAAGATCGCCGACATCCTGGCCGCGCTGCGCGTCGACGACGTCAAGCGTTTCGACGCGCTGGTGAACAGCATGGGCGGCGACGCCGCGCTGGTGTCCGGTTTCCGCCAGTATGTGGACCAGCAGGTGCAGGCGGCCAAGTCCGGCCAGTTGGGCAATACCTCCACGCAGGAGGGGACGGACTGGCTGGCGCAGGATAAGTGGCAGGCCGGCGACGCCGCCGCGGTGGAGGCGGCGCTGCGCCGCTCGCTGCCAGCGGTTTGCCAGGTATGGGCAGACGGCAAGGACAGCGCGCTGCGCCGTTTCGAGTGCAACGGCACGCTGCCGCTGAATGCGGCGAACAACACCCAAGCGCGCCAGGAGCTGGACAAGCTGCTGGACGGCGCGTTGCAGAGCCTGGTGAAGACTGGCGGCGTCAACAACCTGATGGCGACCAACTGCTCGGCCACCGACTACGACTTCAAGCGCAAGACCGCCGTGCTGCGTTGCGAAGGGCCGCTGGGTCCGGCCGGCAGCGCCAAGCCGCAGCCGCCGCAAACCGGCGAGCTGAACCTGGCCAAGCTGAGCTACGGCGGCCCGGCGCGCTGCCTGCGCGGCCAGTTTGAAGGCGTGGGCGGCGTCGAGCGCTACCAGCTGGTGCAGGCGCCGCAACTGGGCCGAGCGGTGGTTTCCGACTGGGGCACGTTCAGCTATCGCCGCGACCTCGATCAGCCGGGCGTGGCCGACAAGATCACCGTTCGTCTCAGCAAGGGCGCGCAATCCCGCGACGTGGTGGTGGAGCTGAACGCCACGCCGCGCGACATGCCGGAAGAGCAGTGCTGGGCGCAGGCGGGTTGATGGCTTGACCCATCAACAAACAGCGAAGCCGGGCATCTGCCCGGCTTTTTTCATGCCGGCGCCGGCAGTCCGGCGGCTTAAAGCGGCTGCACCGCGATGGAGCCGGGCTTCTCCAGCCATTCGCGGAAGGCGTCGCCCAGGCGCTGGCTTTCCGCGCTGGCGGTTTTCCAGTGCTCGCGCCGCAGCGCGTCCCGCCGCAGGTAGCGGTGGAAATCCTTGCGGTCCGGCAATTTGCCGGAGGGCAGCCGCGCCAGGTACTCGCGCGACGGCGCGATCAGCACGGTATTGGCCTGATTGCTGCGGCTGGCCTTGCGCCAAGGCAGCGATTTGTCGAACCAGCCCGGCACGATGCGGTCGGTGAAGTGCGGGTATAGCGCGATCTCTTCGCCGTCGGCGAAGGGGAAGTCGATGTGGTAGTCGGTGAGGCCGCCGTCGCGGTAGATGGCCGGCGGCGCGTCGGGCAGCTGCACGCCGTGCAGAAAGCCGGGAATGGCCACCGTGCCCATCAGCGCCTGCCGCAGATTGCCGGCGTCCAGCGCCAGCAGCCGGGTGGGGATGGCGTCCGTCGGCTTGAAGCGCAGCGAGCTGCGCGGATCATGGCAGATGACCCGGCTGAAGCTGTGCCGCAGCAGCGGCCGCGACACCATGTTCAGCGCCGCCGCCACCGCCAGGCCGGACAACAGCGCCGGCTTCGCCTCGCTATTGGCCAGGCCGTGCGACTGCACCAGCAGCAGGCTCAGCCGATAATGCGGATGGTCCAGCAGCCTGGCGAGGCCGTCCGCGCCGAGGATGTCGTCCAGCATGGCGCGGGTCTGCGCGGTGATCTGGGCGGTGGTGACGCGGGGGGAATAGCCCTCCTCGGTATAGCGTTCGGCCAGTCGCGCCAGCGCCCGCGCCGGGTCCGGCTGCATCGCGCAGGCGAAGCGCCAGCCGCCTATCGACGCGCCCACCAGCTCGCGCTCGCGCGGCGCGCCGGCCAGCCATTCGAACACCGCCTGGTCCAGCCCGGTCAGCCCCACCGCCTTGGGTCCCCCGGCCGCGCCGGGCAGGCTGCCGACTTGTTGCGCCGACAGGCCGCGTTGCAGGATTTGCCGGGCTTTGGCGCCGGCCTTGATGGTGAGCGCCGGGTGGCGGATATGAATGGCTGTCATGAGGATATAAGGGGCTGAAATGGCGGACCGAAGGGGAGTTTGGTATCCTGTTAGGTTTCAAATCGAAGCGCATCGCAAATGCGCCGCTGTTCAGGAGTCCTCATGATACCCGCAAGCCAGCTGACCGACTATCTGCGAGAGCAGGCGCTGAATCTGGATGTCACGGAGCTGCAGATCGCCGTGATCACGCTGCAGGCCGTCCTCAGCGTGGACAAGCCCGCGCCGCGCCGCGATCTGTACCGCTACCGGGTGCCCAAGCTGGGCGAGGGCGGCAGCTGCTCGCTGGTGAACGAGCTGGACGACACCCCGTACGACCTGTCGTTCGTGCTGGGCGGCGAAACGCCGGAGCTGACCGCCGCGCTGGTCAACCTCAACGCGCTGGTGGAGTCGGTCAACGCCAAGGTCGGCGCCGAATGGCTGGGCATCTACCGCAAGATCGGCGTCGGCAAGGACGCCATCCTGGTCAAGCTGGCTTACCAGGGGGTGGAGAGCCGCGCCGAATTCCCGCTGACCGAAGCCTTCGCCGAATACAGCAACAACAGCCGCGTCGGCCTGACCGGCTGGGCGGTGGTGGTCGACGACGTGGCGCAGTGGCGCGCCGATGGCGGCGGCTACTACGAATGCGACCCGAAAGTGAAAAGCGAGGTTTGCCTGCCGGTGCTGGGCGGTGACGACAATGTGCTGGGCATCATCGACGCCGAAGCTTTCGAACCCGGCTTCTTCACGCCGGAACGCCAGGTGTGGCTGGCGGCCCTCGCCATCGTGCTGGCGCCGCAGCTTGCCGCGCTGCCTGCGCTTGAAAAACCGGATTCGCTCCCCAACTAAACTTTGTCCAGGCCGCCGCGGCGGCCTTTTTGCATTGCAGGCCAGTTGCTGGCGTTCACCGAGTTGGAGAAGTCATGTCGTCATTCCCGTTGCCAGATTCCGCAGAGCCCGTCATCCAGTATGTGGCCAGCTGCGAATTGCCCACGCCCTGGGGCGAGTTCGTCATGCACGGTTTCGAAGAAGAAGGCGGCCGCGAGCATGTGGCGCTGACGCTGGGCGACGTGTCGGACGGCCAGCCGGTGTTGGCGCGGCTGCATTCCGAATGCCTGACCGGCGACGCGCTGTTTTCGCTGCGCTGCGACTGCGGTTTCCAGCTGGAGGCGGCGATGGAGGCCATCTGCAAGGAGGGCCGCGGCGCGCTGCTGTATCTGCGCCAGGAAGGCCGCGGCATCGGCCTGATCAACAAGATCCGCGCCTACAAGCTGCAGGATGGCGGCGCGGATACCGTGGAGGCCAACGAGCGGCTGGGCTTCCCGGCCGACATGCGCGACTTCCGCATCGCCCGCCACATGCTGGAGCACCTGGGCATAGGCAGCGTGCGGGTGATGACCAACAATCCGCGCAAGCTGGCCACGCTGGCGGCCGCCGGCATCGACGTGGCCGAACGGGTGCCGCTGCAAGTGGGGCGCAATCCCTACAACGATCGTTATCTGGACACCAAGGCGGCCAAGCTGGGCCACATGCTGAGCAAATAAGGCCGGGCGCGGGATAATGCTCGCCAAAAGATGGCAAATGTTGTAGAATATTCTTTCTTATCTGGGGGCGACCTGGTTTCGACGGGGGTTGCGAAGCAGATGGGGGCATACCGGGATTTCAGTCACCCCGTAAAACACTGAATTTTTTTAGTCGCAAACGACGAAACTTACGCTCTAGCAGCCTAACGGCCGGCTAGACACTACAACGGTTCGCAGATGGGCCGGGGGCGTCAAAACCCTGTAGTGTCACTTTACATCTGCTAGTGCTGTGTCGGGTTACTTGGCGCAGTGCGAAATAATAGGTGACTCGCCAAAGTCCAGCCTGTCCGTCGGCGTGGCAGCGGTTAAATCCAAATGACACGACTAAGTATGTAGAACTCACTGTAGAGGACTTTCGGACGCGGGTTCGATTCCCGCCGCCTCCACCAGTTTTTTGGCAACGGCAGACAATAGCAGAAGGTCGCAAACCAATAGGGACGCGGCTTTTAGGCTAGTCTGCCGTTTTTCTTTGCTGTCTGGTGCCGCCTCCTGCTGTCGTCGTGTTCGCCCAATTTTCGCCCAAGTTTCTTCGCTCCAGCGGAACCCACTTGCCGTAGTGCCGGATGATCATCTCGATAGTCTCGTGGCCGAGCTGGCGAGCTAACCACCAGAGGTTCGCACCGTTGCTGACGTGGTGAGAGGCGAACGTGTGGCGGATCTGATAGGGATTCCTGTAGCGGACGCCAGCCCGCTTCAGCAGGGGTGTCCAGGAGCTCATTCGGATTTGCTTTTCCGTCTCCCATCCCTTGCCGGTCTTGTGGTGAGTGAAGACTCGATCACCGGCCAGAAACGAAATCGCCTTTTGCCGCTGCAGGGCTTCCAGCGCCTTGGCCGTCAAGGTAATGTCACGGATACCTGCGGCAGTTTTTGGCCCTTTCTCCTCTTTGACTACGATGTTTTCTTCAATCCTGACTGATCCATGGATGAAATCGACTTTCGACCAGCGCAAAGCAATTAGCTCCCCTTGCCGCAAACCAGTCTCAAACCAAAATTGATACATATTTACATCGTTTCCCGATGCGAATTTCAGGATTGCTTCAATCTCCTCAATCGAAAATGGGTCGACAACATAGTCAGATTTGTGTGAGGTTTGAGAAAGCAGCTTTCGCAAAGCCACTCGATCCAGTGGATTGAAGTCGATCATGCCATCATTCATGGCATCATCAAAAACAGAGCGCAAAGGGCTAATGATATTTCTCGCCGTTTTTGCGGTAACCCCAAGTGCTCCAATCCACGTTCTCAAGAATGCAGGTCCGACGTCGCGCAACAGTTTTTCGCCCATTGCTGGCCGTAAGCGGCCGGAAACGATCTTTTTGTATCCGTCGAGCGTTGATGGTGACATTGTGCCATTTTGTACCGCCTGCTCCCATCCTGAAATTGCTGAGTCGAATAGATCATTCATGGTTGATTTGATGATAGCGTGGCCAAATAGTGACGCACGTTTGCTGTCCGGGAAGTAGTCAGCGTAATTGAAGGTGCCCTTTTCAATTGCGTTTAAAATTTCTCCCTTTAGGCGGGAGGCATATGCAATATTCGCTTTTGTAGCGGGTATTTTTAGAGTCTCTCTGCATTCGACTCCTTTGTACATGAACCGTATTCGAATAGACGATCCTTTCGCCCCGCTGCGCGTTTCTACGCCGCCTTGTGAGACTTCATTCCCTCGTTTTCTATCCATTTTTTTACCGCCTCAGTGTTAACCCACAACTTCCCTGATACCAATTTGCATTCACGGCCATCTAGCCAGGTGCCGCGACGGCGGCGATTGTAAACCGCATCCTTGGTGTCCCCTGAGTCTTCGCAGTACTTTGTCAGCGTTACCCACTTCATGGCGATTCCTTTATCAGTTATTTTCGCTGGACGACCGCATCCGCGGCCAGTGCGCCGGGCTGAATGACTGGCCCTTGTTGTGCCGCTCGGCATGTTGCGTAGAGGGCAGGGCGCGCATGCTCGCCGGCACTGCCTGCGGAAACAACAAGGCCGCCAGCGAGGGCGGCCGTTTCGCGGGAAGGGAGTTCTGCTTCATGCAAGCGCCCCGACTGTTAGGTCGACCACGTCGAGCAGGGTCTTGACGTCGCCGTCATTGTCGATGGTGAGGTCGCGCGAGTGGCGCGGCAGGGCGATTTCGGTCGTGTGCTCGGCCGACGCCTGATAGCCCGGTCGGTCGATGTGCCATACCCAACCACCCAGCTGCCGGATCAGGCCGGCCTCTGCGGTCGGGATCGGCGCGCTGGCAGCATAGCGCAGGCCAGACACGACAACCGGCGTCGTTGACGCCTCAATCCGTTCGCAAACATCGCAGATGAAATAATCCCAGCCGGCGGTCGCGCGACGGTAGTCGCCCCATTGCTGCTGGAGCCAGCGAGGCGAGCGGGACTCGCTCAGCTCGGCGTATATCTCTACTACGCGTCTATGCCTCAGCCAGTCTATGAAGCCCAAGTTCTCGCAATGCTCAAGAGCAAGAGAAATGTCATTGACGTCTTTGAATACTTGATTTTCGAATGTACCCGCTTCCAAGCCAGGGTAGGCCGCGCGCAGTTCCTCCCGTATCTTGTCCGCGAAGCCGATCTTCACGAAGCCGTGATTGGCGACCAGGTGGTCGGCAATGGTGTCTTTGCCGGATTTCTTCGGGCCGGCGAGGCCGATTAGTTGCATGTGGTTCTCCTGCGCAAGCACGGTAGAGAGAGCCTGCGATATGATGAATGTTTCTTCTGCGGAGCGTGCCGTGACAAAGACAAAGTACCTCGCCCGTGTTGCAGCATATTTCAAGGGGGAGTTTGCCCGGCTGCTGGCTGCGAGAGATGCTGAATTGCTGGAAGAGCTGAAGGAAATGCGAAGCCCCGTTCGGGATGAGCAGGGGAGGCTTGTGTTCGATTTTCGATATGAGCAGCTTTTTTATCTTCTTGAGCGTCGAACGGATTTTGGTGATGAGGATCCGCCAGGCTCACTTCGCAATGGCAAGGATGTAAGTGACTTTTTTCGTATCGTTACCCGCCCCTGGCCTGATAAGGAATTTGCAGTGCATGGGCTGACAATAGATCTGATCATGCATGCGCGTTCAACGGGTGATTGCTTGATCCGCATTCAGTCAGCAACCCCTTGAGTTGCGGAATGATCCCGCTCAATAGCTGCGTCGATAGCGGTCTCAGGGGTTTCATAGGTCGGCGCGCCTGGCGCGCGCTCCCCAGCATGCCACTCACGTGGACCGCGAGCGGGGTGGATCTGCCGGCTGCACTGCGGGAACCCATTCTCAGCGGCGTAGCGCCAGCGCGCCGCATCCCGCGCCATCCGCTGCAACTGCTCCAGCAGCGGCACGTCGCCGCCATCTGGAGGGTCCATGTAGTAGGTTCCTGGTAGCACGCTGGCGATTTCAGCGTCGCGCTCGGCTGCATGCCGCCCCAGCTCGGCGATGCGCGCGGCCTAGGCATCGATGTTGTCGAGCAGCTGCATTCCCAGGACAGCACCAGGCCGCTCTCTCTGGCGTGCGAATACCTCCCGCAGGGCGGCGAGCTGGTCAGGGGTTAGCATGTTGCCTCCTCTTCAGCCGCTCCATCACGTGCGGGCAGATAATCAGCCCCAGTCCGCCCATGTTCAATACCCGGCACTGGGTGCCGAATCTTTCCAGCAGCCAGGCATTCATGTCGCGGCGCGCGGCCTCAGTGATCCATTCGAAGCTGGCTCGGACCTGAATGCGGGCCGTGTGCGTTGCAATGTCGTTCACGACAACAGGTATGCCCATGAGGTGTTGATCAGCGTTCAGCATTCATTCCCTCCTTGCAGTTCGGGCAGTAGTAGGTGCCAAGGCCAGCCGCATCCGGATCGGGCTCGAAATTTTCCGGCACCTCTCCGGTGAACACCGTCCCGCCGATCGGCTGGGTATGGATGTGCGGCGCGTGGCCGTAGTATGGATAGCAGACGTCGCCATCCAGGCCGGTGCAGTGCTCGCAGGGCATCACTCGCCCCCCTTTCGGCTGGCACGGTCCTCACGCTCGATCGCGGCCACAAGCAGCGCGGCAGCCTTGATCCAGTTGCGGCGCTTGTCCTGGCTTGGTTTCCACCATGCCTTATCCCACGGCCAGGAGGGCGGAGGATCTCCAGCCGGGAATGCGAGCGTATGCATGGCATAGCAACCTGCGGCGCCCGCCAGGGTATAGTCCCGATGCTGGTCGTCATGCTCCGGCGTCCAGCCCTCCACCTCGATCTGCCGACGGCGCTCGGCGGCAATCTCCTCGATCACGGATGGCAGCTTCTGGGCCGGCTGCGGCGCGGCGGCGAGTTGCTTCAGCGCGTGCGCTACCGCACGAATCCCCTCTGCATGGCTGTTCATCCCTAGGGCATCGATGGAATCGGCCGCTGCCTCCAGGGCATCGAAATTGCCTAATAGCACATCGCGCCATTCATCCGGCACCGCCGGCGCGGGCAGCGGGCGGGTGCAGAGGGCGATACGCGGAGCAGGGTACGGAGAGTTTTCGCGCTGGACAGTAGCTGCACCAGTCCTGCCGTTCACAAGTGCATCCAGGTCAACCGGGCATATCCACGCCACCGCCTCGCCGCTCTGCTCGGTGGCCGGCGCATTCAGCGCCAGCTCCAGCGCATTGATCATGTCGTCGGTCAGTTCGCCGGCGCGGTCTGCTGCGATGACGGCGCGCGCGGCGTCCGCCAGTTGGGTCAGGGGTTGGGTGGTCATGCTGTCTCCTTGAGTAGCTTGCGGATCGCGCTGTACTTTTCGACGTGCCCGCAGGGGTTTTCCCAGCCGTGGACGCCCAGCCGGCGACTGCCGTCATAGCTGAGGGTTTCGAACGGCTCGCCGCGCGGGGCACCGCAGTACATGCAACGCCAGGTCAGGGTCAGCGTCAGGCCATAGAAACCTTGGTGCTCATCGCACGCCGGGATTCTGACGGTGCGGGTATCGGTGCCGATGATGCCGGCCGCGTGGGCGGCGTTGACTACGGCAATCGCCGCGCCGGTGTCGGGGATGTCGTGCAGGTGGTGCATGGTCATGAGATACTCCATTTCCATATTTTTGAAAGTGTTTGCGATGACTATCGAAAAGCAGGAGTTCAGTGTTTTCTTTCAACAAGAGCCGAAATCAACAAGTACTGGCATCCACCTCGGTGACATTGTTGGTCCGCATGGAAATTGTGAAACGTATGAGGAGTGCCAAGAATTTGTGCTCGCCAGATGGCACGAGGCACAGGCCGCTGGAGCTCACAGGGCCAACGTATTCTTGGGTGGCAACCAGTACGCTTCTTATAGCGATGGTCAATGGACCGTGGCGCCTTATGCGCACAAGCCGTAGGAGCTGGCACAGGCCGTTGGTTCTTCGATGTCGGCCAGCAGGTCGAACTGCGCGCCGCCGCGGGTGGTGCGGGCCCATTCGACCCGCTGGTGGATCGGCTCCCAGCCGCCGGAGAACAGGAACGACGCGCGCTGCGAGCGGCTGACCTCGTTGACCAGGGACTCCCACTGCGCGATGCGCTCGATGTGCTCTGGAAACCGACGCGCGATCTCCCGCAACTCCGATTTGCCGACATTGACGCAGGGCATGCAGCCGACGCGATCCATGCCCTGTAGGTACAGCGGGTTTGGCATGATGGATTTGCTGGCGCTGTAGTCGAACACCTGGTTGGCCGTCCATGCCGCGATCGGGCGATAGGCATACAGCCGTGGGCCGATGCGCTCGAACTGCGCGACGTTGGCGCGCCGCGCCGACTCATCCCGGCGCACGCCCTGCCAGCTGACGACGCGGTGCCCAGCGTCCACGAACTGCAGCTGGAACTCGACGGCCGGGTCGCGTTTCAACGCCTCGGTGCAGAATTGCCGGCTGTGGCTGGGGAACATGCCCTTGAGCATTGCCAGGTCCAAGAACGGGTTGCCGGTGGGGTGCATCAGCTCCGCCGCCCGCGCCGCTCGCTCAGGCGTCCAGGCATATTTCGCCTGCGGGTGGTAGTCGGCGCCGCCGGCGGCGATGTCCAGCAGCCGCTGGCGATGCACCGCCATCCGATCGCTGAAGTCGGCGCGCAGCCTGGTTATCTCCACGTCCAGCGCCAGCTCCAGGTAGCGCAGGTATTCGTAGGTCTCCTCGTGCTCGTTGCCGGTGTCGCAGAAAATGGGTCGGATGTTCTCCCGCGGCACCCGCTCCAGCGCCAGCAGCAGCGTGGCTGTCGAATCTTTTCCGCCGCTGACGCTCACAACATGCATGACGGACATGGGCACTCCTCGCCCTGGTCGGGCATTGGTGCCGGCTGATCGGGCAGCCAGCGGTCGTAGGGGCAGGTCATGCGGCGGTCCTCTCTTGCTGTCGGCCACATAGCCGGGCTACCTGGACGAGCCAGGCGGCGAAATCGGGCGGCGTGTGCTCGCGCTCGGCCTTGGTGATGGATGGCAGTCGAGGGTATGAACGAGTGGGCCTGACGCAGTGGGTTGGGCGCCCCGGTCGAAACGGCATGGGCGGCAGGTTGTAAGGTGTGCAGCCCACGATGTAGAGCCACGTCGCCTTCTCGGCGCGGTGCCCCCAGTGGAACTGCTCGACTGCGATGCTCCACCCCCCCCCGCTCGTCAGGGAATTCGCCCGGCTTGGGCAGGAATGCTTCATTCCAAAGCGAGCTTTCCGCTGGATGCTCCAGCACGCCGCCGAACTTGCGGATCTGCTGCAGGGCGAAGAGAGCCAGCTCCTTCTCGTCGGCGCGTGGCTTTGCAAACTGCCGCAGCCTCCCCCAGGCCCGGCACGGCGGGTGCGCCACAACCGGGCAGCCTCCCGGCCAGGTTCTGGCGTCCCTCTCGGCGTCCCAGGCATCCACGCCGGGCATGTCCTTGTAGATGCTGTCGGCGCGGACGAACAGTGCCGCGACCTGCCGCATCACTTCGCCGCCTTGCACGTCTTGCAGCGCCACACGCTCCCTGCGCCGCTTAGTGTCATCACGTACGCGCCGCTGGCTTTGTGCCGGGAACGGTGGCAGTGACTGCATATTCGGTACATGCTCATGCGTGCCTCCATGAAAAAAGGCCCGCATGGGGCCTTGTAAATAACGATGCCCGAATGAGCGGGCAAGAAATCAGCAGATGTTAATAGTTATTCCTCAAAGCCTGAAGGACAGCCGAGAAAGTATCACGAACGATAATGGACGACTGGTCATCTACAAAATGAATAACGACGCATTCAAATTGCTGATCGCTTTCCCTGGCATAAGAAACAGCACTGGGATTGACCATCACTTCTTTACCGTTCTTATCTCTAAAGACTGCGATACCCATAATTTATTCTCCAAAATTAAAGTGAGCACAAATAGTATTCCTAATAAATATTCAGTGCAATATTCTGCTCACCCTATCATCTACACCACCTTGGTCAAACTACTCACCACTATCTCCCGGTCAACCTCCGCCTCAGCAGCAAACAGCCGCTGCGTCGGCACCGCCTCTACACAGCCCTGCAGGTCGGCAACCATTCGCCGCAGCACCGCCCACTCGTCGCCGGTGATGCCATAGTGGCCATGCTCCCGCCGGCGCCGCTTCACCTCGGTCAAAACGGCCACCAGCTCATTTCCGGCAGCCAAGCGCGCCGGCGTGCTGTACTGCGGTCAGCGGTGCAGCAGCTCGCTGCAGGTGTTGGCCAGGTAGATCAACTCATTGACGTCGTGAGAGGTCCATTCCGCGGCCGGCCGCGCGGCGGTCAGTAGCTGCTTGATGGATTTGGACTGGCAGCGCTCCGCGATCGGGCTGAATTCAGCGCAGGCCGGCAGGCCGGGAATACCCTGCGGCATCTGCCAGTGGCGCCGTGGAGTGCGTTTTTTCATAGCTCGCCCCCATCGCTCTCCACCCCGTCGTCGGGGTAGCGCGGCTCATCGGCCTGGCCGGCCGCCGCCGGCAGCGGCTCAGGCCGCGGCGTGACGTGGTAGTCCTCGCCGTAGCTCTGGTAGATCACGCCGCCCTCCGTTCCTGAGCTTCCAGCGCCAGCAAGTCGCGCTGGCGCGCCAGCTCGCTATTGCGGGCTTCCAGCTCGTTGCAGCGCGCGACATATTCCATTGCCGCGCTATTCTGGGTGGCCAGTTGCTCGTCCTTGATGGAGATGACGGTCGCCAATTGCTCGATCTGGCGCTCACGTTGCTCCAGGAGCTGTGCCAGTACGGCGATTTGCATCGCGTAGCGCATGGTGCTGATGTGGGTGTTCATGTTGCTCTCCAGGGCGCCGAGCGGGCGCCGGGCAAGAAAATGGCCGCTTCGCGCGGCCTGCTATACGATTTCGACTGAGTCAAAGCCCAGCCGCTTGATGGTTAGCGGCTCTTTCTTATCCTTGGCCTCCATGTGCCGCTGGTCGATTTCCAGAAGCGTCACTCGGTTGCCGGCATCGTCGGCCATCTGCCAGAGGTAGCGCAGGCCCAGCCCCTTGATGGTGGCCGAGTAGCGGCGCTGGGCGCCCAGCACGGCGGCCATGAAAAGCTGCGAGGATGACAAAGTGCTGCCGGGGGGGGCTTTCCACTGGATATTGGCCACGCCCAGCGGCAGCGTGCGCTCGCCATCGGATAGGGTGAGGCTGATCTGATGGCTGAACCGTTCAAGTTTCTGGCGGGCGGGCGGCTTGTCTGCGCCTATGGGTTTCTTGCTCATTGCGATCGCTCCTTGCCTGATGGATTATTCCCACGGGGTTGCGGCCACTTCAGTAGGCGCCGCCGGCGCGGCTGCTTGGCTGTCTTCAAGCCCGCCCAGCGCCTCCACCAGCGCGCTGACCAGTTCGCCCAGCTCTTCGCTCATCAAGAGGAAGGTGGCGGCGAACAGGCTTTCGCGGTCGTCGCCAGCCTGGCTGGCCTCCTCCTGCAGCACGTCCAGGAACTGGATGCGCTTCAGCTGCAGCGAGTCGGTCAGCTGGAAGCGGATCTTCTCGTTCCAGATCAGGCCCAGCATGGTGACCTGCTTGCCGGTGGCGATGTGCTGCCGGATCTCATCGGCAGTCAGGTCGATACGGCTAACCCGCACCTGCGCGCCGTTCTCGCTGCTATCCCGAAGCACCGCGTCAGCGTCCAGTTCGAAGCCATCGGGCGCTTCGCCGATGGCCAGCCAGTCGGTCATAGCCGCATGCGGGGCGATCTTCGTTCGCGGCAGCGCGGCGGGGAATGGCGGCAGCGCTTCGCGCAGCTTGGAGACCAGTGCCTCTGCCTTGCTGGCGGTGGCCGACTCCACCATCAACCACTGCCGGTTGTTGTCGATGTAGGCCAGAGTGCGGCCGCTGCGCACGAAGGCGCGCGGCAGCAGGTCGTCGGTCAGCTGCTCCTTCAGCGCCAGCTTTTCCTTGCGGCCGATCTTGCGCAGCTCCCGAGCCTCTACTTCTGCCACCTTGGCATCGACATAGTCGCGAATCACGGAGGCCGGCAGCACCTTGTCTTCGCGGCGCAGCGCCAGAAGCAGGTTGCCGCGTTCTGCGTAGACAGGCGCGTCCAGGTGGCCGGCCGGGGCCACCCAGCCTTCGCTGAACCAATCCAGGCCCATGCAGGGCTGGAACGGGCGCCGCTCCAGGTTGGTGGCGAGGGCAGCCTGATCGACCAGGCCGGCCAGGCGGTAGAACGACAGTTGTTTGAACCAGGTCATGCTGCCACCCCCAGTCCTTGGAGCCGTGCTGATGTATTGGCGGCCTCACTCGACACTCCTGCGGCAAGTAAAGACAATTTGCGCATGTTCTCGGCGGTTCGGAGTAGAGATGTAACATCCAGCTCACCAGCTGGCAGCGCGCGGATGACCTGGGCATTCTCGGCTGTGATCTTGGACAGGTCGATGCCGTGAACGTGGACTACGTTTATCAGGGTCTGTACCGGCTTGGGGATGTTGCGCTCGTTCTCGTAGCGGCTGCCGCCGGATTGGGTGACGCCGAGGACGCTCCAGAATTGCTGCTGGTTGAGGCCAGTTTGGCGGCGGATGTCGCGGGGGTTTTGCATGATGGCTCCAGAATTGATGAAGCCCGCACATGGCGGGCTTCATTTTTTACAGATGTATTTTTAAGGCATGCTGGCTATCGCCGTTGAATTTTAAATATTTGCCCCTTTAATTGTGGGTTAAGGTTTAATTTTCTGGTTGTAATTGTTTTATACTTGATGGGTTTTTCAATGCGCCCATTCTGATCCGGGCTGCGGGTCCACATCCCAAAAGCAATTATTTCATCCCCCTCTGAGAAACCATCTGCCCAGCTGGAATCTTTAAGAAATATGGATATTTCAATATTGATGCAGTTGTCAGGTAGGTCAGGGCATTTTATGGCCTTGCTTTTTTCTAGATTGATGACCTTGCCCTTTGATGTCGATTTTATCGATGCAATAGTTCCGCATATCGCAATTGGGTGCTGCTTAGTGTTGTTGCGGACGGTTTCGTATGCTTCGAGTTGACGTATGGCATTGAAGTAAAATTTCTTCCACTCAACAACGGTTGTGCCTTCGAAGACAAGTTCAAGTTCATCTGCCATATCGAGATCTTCTTCGCATTGTGCTGCGACCTCGAGTACACGCTTTGCGGTATTTATATAGGCGGAAATGTTTTTTCCTGAGCTAACATATTTTTTACTTATTTTATCAGTGCCTTCATCCTCATCCTTTTTGCTCTTGGGCGGTGCGGTTAGCTCTTCGGGGGTTTGTATGGCCTCTTTCAGCATTGCAAGCCTTAGTCTCCGCTTTCCCCCTTTGAGCGCTTCGATTAGCCCTTCCGACTTGTCGGCAATAATTTCTACTTCTTTAGTAATGCCAAATTGACAACCGATTTCATGTTTTCTGCCAGGCTTTAGCTTAAAATAGCTTGGTACCAATACTGATTTGTCGTGATATTCTCGAAAGTGGGCGAGGTTGTGGGTTATTTCTGCTGGGCAGTGTATGCAGGACAAAGGTTCGGTTCCTTTTCCTTTTTCATAATCGGATGCCTTCCATGGTTTTCGATCACTATCATATGCCTCATCCATTTTAATGCCCATAACGATCCCCTTATTTCAATGATTTGTTGATGTAGCTTCAATCAAGACTTTGCGGACATGTCAGCCATGTTCGCAATAGGGGATTATGTGGTTTGGGCATTTAATTTCAAGAGCGCTTGGCTATATATTGTTCTTTGTTCTTAAAGTAAAATTACTGAATAGAACTTTGTCGCTCCTCTCAGAACGGGATATCGTCCTCCATGTCATCCATGCGCGGGGCTGCCCTCGGCTCCTGGCGGCGCGGGGCTGCCGGCGGTTCCTGCCGCGGCGAATGCGTTCCACCATCCTCCTGACGGCCGCCCTGCAGGCTCAGCTCGTTGACGCGCACATCCGGCGATAGCCGCTTGTTGCCGTCCTTGTCCTGCCATTCGCGCAGGTTAAGCTGGCCATAGACCGTCACCTGCTGGCCTTTTGCCAAGTAGTTCTTCAGCGATTCGCCGCGCTTGCCCCAGACCTGGCAGCTGAACCAGTTGGTGGTCTTGCGCTCTCCGAAGCCGATATCGCTGGCCACGCGGAAGGTGAGGATGGGTTCGCCGGCCTGCGTATAGCGAAGCTCGGCGTCGGCGGCTAGGCGGCCGTCAAAGGTGATGCTGTTCATGATTCGCCTTAGTACATGAGGGTGATGTGAGGGACTAGGCCGCGGGCGATGGCAACTACGACCGCCTTTGCTTGCTCTTCCGATATGTTTGTTTCGGTGAGCAGGGCATCTAGTACTGCGCGGTTGATTGTTGCCTTGTGTGCCTTATCGGCTTCGCGGCGTTTTTGCTCGGCCGCGGCTGCCTGGCGTTCCAAATCTTGGCGGCGCCGTTCGGCCGCTGCCGCTTCCTCGGCGGCGCGGATGCGATCGGCTTCCGCCTGGATTGCGGCCTGCTTGGCGCGCTCTGCAGCTTCAAGGCGATCCTGCTCGGCTTTGGCCTGGGTTTGACGGATGCGCTCCTCGGCCTCAGCCTTCTCGCGGGCCGCGCGGGCTTCGGCATCCTTAGCACGCTGCTCAGCGGCCAGGCGCTCTTGCTCCGCGCGCTCAGCGGCAATCTTGGCGTCAACTTCGCGCTGAATGGCCGCCTGCCGTTCGGCCTCTGCTTTCTCTTCGACTTCGCGTCGTGCCTTCTCTTCGGCCTGCCGGGCAATTTCGGCATCGCGCTCTTGCTGGGCGCGCAGATCAGCTTGGCGCTTCTCTTCGGCCACTCGGTCAAACTCGCGATTCATCAGCAGGGCGATTTCATGATCGGCTTCGATTTGGCGGGCGAGGGCCGCGGCCTCTTCGGCCGCTTTCTTCTCGGCGGCGATGCGTTCTTGCTCGGCCTCCCAGTCGGTCAGGGGCTGGCGGACTTCATCTTTGAGCCGGTCCAGAAAGTCGCGCATGTACTTGCGGCTTTCGTCTATTTGCTTCGGCAGATCCTTCAGTTCGGCCACGCGCTCTTTGGCAAGGTCGTCCAAATAGGTTTTGGCCTTGGCCACGTTGTACGCCACGCTGGCGATGTTTTTGCGGCTGGTCGCCGTGGATAAATCGGGAGCGATGCTCAGCGCCTTGTCGCGGATCTGCTCCAAAATCACGTCCAGGAGTTCGCGATGCAGAAAGACCTCCTGAACGGAGGTCTTTTCGATGACTACGAGGTCTTTGATGTCTTCGGCTGCCATGTCATGCCGCCTTTCTGGTGTTGATGAGGGGCGTCCATTGATCGCCGAACTTGTAGCCCAGCTTCTCAAGCGCGCGGTCCATATCGTGGGAGAATTGGCCGATCGCATCCGCGAACGTCTTCATCTTGGCTTCATCACGATCGATGGTGATGCTGTGCAGGATGTAATTGCGAACGTCCGGGTCGTGGTTGGCGAATACCCATTGCTCGCGGCCGGTGACGAACATGGAAAACTGAACCTGTTCGATGTACTCCGGCTTGATTTCGCCATTCAAAACGAACTTGAGGTAAACGGCGGTGTTGAATGGGTTCTTGGCTTCAATTCCCAACGCATCACCGATGAGTCCGTCAGGGCTGGCGCCGTAGCGCATGCTGTCATCGCCATAGACGAAGGGGATGGTCTCCACTTCAACGCCAGCGTCGAAGCCGTATAGGCCGACGCATGATTCTTCATGCTCATGGCCCCAGGCGGAGGCCTTGCCGCCGCTGCGTTTCTGCTGTCCGGTTGCGACTTCAGCGATCAGTTCCATCAGGTAGGTGTTGCGAGCTTCGCCGATGCTGTTTGCGCTGCGGCCCTTGGCGATCAGGTCTTTTGCTCGGCTGGCGGTTATGACGCCGAGGCGCATTGTTTCCCAGCTGTCAGAGCCCTGGGTGACGGCCGCACCGTCGAAACCCATGTGCCGCAGCGTAAGGCGGGTAAGGTCAGATCTAAGCTGCTTGTTGCTGCGGGGGTTCATTGAGTTTCCTTTCAACGAATCGAATAAACGTGTCCATGTCCAGCGCTGTCACGGCTTCCATGGGCTGCCCCTTGTAAGGGGCGTTCTTGGGGTAGACCGCAGACAGCTGCTCCCAGGTGCGGCCGTAGCTGGTCAGGAGGGACGCAAGATGGGCCTGCTGCTCATCGGTGGACGGCGTGACATTCCGCTCGGGCTCGCGGGCATATCCTTCGCCACCCTCGGTGTCCATGTGGTAGATGGCTTGCTGCAAGCGCTCGCGATGCGGCCAATATTTGGATGCCTGCTTGACGACCGTCTTCTTGATCATCTCCGGCTCATCCGTTACCCAGGGGCATTTCTTGGAGCTGTCCTGCTGATATTTCTTCCAGGCCTCGGAGCGGTCGCGGATTGAGTGAATGTCCGCTATGGTCATGCAGTGGGTGAGGTAGTCGCCGCCATCGGTTTTGACGACCACATACGCGCCAATGATCTTGCCGCGCTGCTCCTCGGTGGCGAACGGGCTGTATTTGTGGACCGGCGCGGTGTCTATCGCCGTTAGCTCGAATGTGTCGCTCTCGCGAACGATCAGCGCTTGACCCCATTGAATGGCGCCGGTTTGCTGGGCTAGGTGCATCATGCCCATGTAGCTGATGTCGAGGCATACCTTGCTCTTGCGCGGCACCAGATAGGCTTGCTTCTTGGCCGGGTTCAAGCTGATGCCAATGGCTGCGACGTTGGTGACAGCATCAACCAGGGACTGGCGATTCCCGAATGCGACCTTCGCTAGGTAATCGCTGCCCTGGATGATCTGCATGGCGAAGCCGGCTTCGGCTTCGAAATTCAGGGACTTGTCGGCTAGGACCGCGTCAAATTGCGGCGCGATGGCGGCAATGTCGCCTTGTAAGACTTCAAGATGGGTGGCCATGGCCTTTTCGTTTAAGAAAGCCCGCTCAGGCGAGCTTGTTGAATTTAAGAAGAATGTCTTCAATGACGTGGCGCTCGCGGTATTTGCTAGCCGCGCGTTTCATGTGTGGAGGGGTGCCGGTCAATGGGCCGCCTTGTTGGATGGTGCGGGCCTTCAGAGCGTTATGCATTTTGTCGCCGGTGATGGTGCGTATCACGCTGCCTCCCGTACCATGTCTTGGGCGTAGCTGTCTGTCGCAGCGTCCAGTAACTGGATAGTTTTCCGGCGCGCCGGGCAGTCAGGCATCCCATAGACCAGCGCTAGCACCTGGGCAGCCATGGCCATCGTGGCCTCGTTGCGATTTGCGACGTCGGACCAGTCTATGCCGTTGGTGGTGTACTGCTCACGCAACCGATCGAACTGGTGATCAGCTGCGGCGGCCAGCGTCTCTGCATGAATATGGTGGGCAATGGAACTTTGAATGGGGCAGTGCAGGTGAATGTTCATTTGAGTTGCTCCACGGCTTGAACCACAGTGACAACGACGAAGAAGAGTGAGGTGGCTATGCATCCGCCCAGAGTGCGAAGGAGCCAGGCTTTCATATCCGCGACATGCCGGTGGGCAAGTAGTCGGGAAGAATCGCGTCTGCGCGGTCTAGTACTTCCCCCTTGCTGCGCGCCAGCACGATCAGGTTGTCGATGCGGCGGCGAGTGCGAGGAAACTGGAAGTGGACGCGGAAGCCAGCCAGCGAGTGGATTGCGTAGCTGCCGGAATTGGCTGCGCGCAGGTTGCGGCAGTCTTGGTGAATCAGCGCCGAGGAGGGCGCTGCGATGGCATTGGCGATCATGCTGCTTTCCTTTCCTTGGGTAGCAGCAGGTCGGCATTTCGAACCCGGCCAACTGCTGCGATGATTTCATCCGTTCCGATGAGACGAACCAGATCGTCAGCGGACACGCTCTGCAAGAGGTCTTCCAGTGCCACGCCCTCGATGCGAACCTCCATCTCGGTGCGAGTGGCGATGGTGCGTGGTCTGACGCAGGCCAGATCCGCATGGATGGTGATGTCGATCTTGGGCATGGAGTGCTCCAGAAAAAGAAACCCCGCACATGGCGGGGTGTGGTGATAGGGAAGAGAACGAAGGGGGCTAAGTGATTTCAATCCCGGCGATCCAAAACTCTACGGCTTTGCCTAACTGGTCATATGTTGAGAAGCAATATGATGAAAAGCTATCTTCGGGAAGGTTAAGTCTTTCAAGCAGCCAGCTCATCTGCTCGCGCATTTGATCACGAGGATTGGATGAGAACAGCAACATGAGCTTGTGAGCCCCTGTCGTATTTTGTAATTTTTGGAAAATATCTTTGCGGATACCCGGCAACTCTTGCTCACCATTCGGGCTCATCCAGCGCTTCATTTCGACCACAGCAAAGTGATTTCCGGTATCCGGCACCTCCAACACCATGTCGTGAGAATTGACTTCGACAGACACCTTGTAAGGCATGGAGGACAGCAAGGACTTGGCAACTATGAATTGGTAGAATCGCTCATTGTTGAAGCGGAGAAGGCCGCCAGACTCGCCGGAGTATGCGACTCGGTTAGCGGTAACGGCCCCGAGTATTTGTCGGTCTTCCGCCTCAAGAGCCATGCCGGCGATATCGACCAAGCGGGCTAGATCAGGATGCATTCAAGTGTCCATTTCTATCAAATTCGCTTGAAAGATAAATCGATTCGATTGAACGGCTCAAGCACGTATTGCGAGGTGCAGGGGCGGGGGCGCTGGCGCGATTCGTCACCCAGCGACTGCTGAACATGGTCCAATCCCCCGCCGCTGAATCCAGCGGTACGACCGGCATCAGACTACCCGCGAGGGCTGCCGGCGCTGTTGCAACGACCTACGATGTGTTGTGGTCGACCCATCTGCGCATATCGGTTGGGGTGCGCAACCGGAAGGCCTCCCGCCGAAGCGGCCCCGGCGCAGTGCGGGGGTCTTGCTTTACTACTGAACGTCCTGCCGGCTCCTGCCCGGGTGGCGCCCGGTACGCGTGGCCAAACGCTGCACTTGCTCACAGCAAGGCGTTCAGTGGTAAAGCCGGCCAGGCCGGCGGCGGATCAGGCGTGTTCCAGCTGCTTCAGGCGGCACTTGGTAATCTTGCCGTCCTCTTCCTTCACCGAGTAGAACGAGCCTTTCGGGCCATCGTCGATGTGAGTGATCTTGCCGCTGCCGGCGCGCTTGTGGATGGTGGTGAACTTCACTTTGCTACCAACTTTGAATTCGCTCATGTGTTCCTCGTTTGTGATTGCGACCTACACGGCTGACGACGGGCTTTCCGTCAATCGTCATGCGTGTAGGTGGCCGCTTACGGCGGCCAGTCGGGATGTCCTATCTCAGATTCCGGGCGGTGTCCTCGCCTTCCGATTTCGCTGCTGAGCCAGGGCAGGGTCATTCTGTAGGGGTCTGCCTGCATCCCTCGCGCCGCGGACGGCGCCTACACGGGAGAATTCGTTGGCACCTTACGGGTGCGATTCGAATAAGCCGTTTTACTCAGGCCGCTCTCGCCTGTTTGAAACTCTTGCCCCCCGTTACCCGCCACGGTGGGTTTGGCGCTTACGTGGTCATTAGTCCGCTCCTCGCGGCCCTCTCACGCGACATGCAGTTGCTGCTGCATGACTTGGCTTTCTTCCTCAGGTCAGAGACCTGACAGGGGTGCCGCACTTCTGCGCCCTGGGCTGTGCCGTATCGCTGCTGGTTGTTAGAGATCGGTGCACTGTGTTGCTGTGCTGTTGGGGTAACAATAACCCTACAGGTTATTTTAATCAAGGTGTTTTCAGTTACCCATGAGGTTATGTGTTGCATTTCACATACGGGTCGATGAAGAGGCAGAAGTAGGGCGGGGTGTGCTGGGTGTAAAATGCCAACGTCACATAAGTGGGCGTGTTGATATGAAAAAGACTCTTGTATTGACAGCTCTTTCGGTAGTTGTGGGGTTGTCCGGCTGCGCTACGCAGCCTGTGACATTTGCGCAGGCTAAGCCGGTGCCACCTTCTAGGCTGATTGCGGCGGGATCTGGGGATGCCAGCATCCTAATAAAGCGTGACTCAGGGTTTGTTGGTGGTGCGTGTAATACACGCATCTATATGAACGGGACGTTGAGCGCTTTGCTGGGCGCAGGAGAGGTCGTGCAGCTTCGCTCCAAGCCAGGTGCTGCGATCATCGGGGCAGAGCCTGACGGCATGTGTGGGGGCAACCTGAAGGAGCTCGCAGCGACACTTGACCCGACCAAGGACAACCGCTTCCGCGTACTGATCGATCAGGCCATGTCCATGTCGATCGTGCCGACCGCGACTGAGTAGGGGCAAGAATTGGCGCTTACTTCATGTAGGGAGTGTGGCAAGGAAGTGAGTACTAAGGCCAAAGCTTGTCCACATTGCGGGTGCACAAAGAAGCGCTCCCCGCTTTGGATTGGCGCTGGACTTGGCATTCTGGCCATGCTTGTCACTTTCAGCATTGTGACGGTGGCGCTGCAAACTGGAGAGGATCGGGCAATCATCCAGGCAAAAGAGGTTGCCAAGGCTTCTTTGAATGACCCATCTTCTGCCATCTTTCGTAATGTCGTTTTCAAGAAGGAGAGCGAGGATGGCACGTTCACCAGGGGGTATGTCTGCGGGTACGTCAACGGCAAAAACTCTTTCGGTGCAATGGTTGGAGAGCGGCGTTTCGTTGCGCGTGCAGTTTTTGGGAAGAACGTCCTTGACGTAGCTGACCTACAGATCGAGCCTGGGCCGGACCTGAATGGTAATGCCGCCATGCAGGCGTTCGATAAGGTCTACTGGGTGCCATCCTGCGAGGTATCTCCAAGGGGAAATGCATGACCCGCTATAGCAAACGCCAGGGCGGCGGCGTCACCGCCCACTACAACTCTGCCGCGGATCTAGTACGAGCAGAGGACGAGGCGCGCGAGAGCAACATCCGCTCTTTTGGGCTGCTCGTTGGCCTGATCGGAGGAGGTTTGCTTACTTGGCACACCATCATGGCCCACGGTGGCGCCGAGTGGCCGAAGGCAATCCGTTTGATCTTGACCGTGCTCGGTGCCGCGGCTGGCGGCGCGGCCCTTTACTGGCTGAGCGTGCTGATCCTGGCGATGTTTGTTGGCGCGGTGGTTGTCTCGATCGCTTGGTTGTTCCTAAGGTGGCTGTGGAGTGTGATCTAGCTACTGGCTGTGACTCTTGAGGATTGGGCAAAGGAGGACTTTATGGCGCAACTGAGAATTTGCTTGTTAAATCCAGCGGAAGATATCTCGGCACTCAAGCTTCGCGGCTGGCTGCAAAGCGAAGTCGCAAAAATAGACCAGCAGGCAAGTAATGGTGATCTCGTCCTGCTTCGCCTTTACCTGACTCAACCTGTACGGTTCGGTTTCGCCCCACAAAAGTTGGGTGTTCTTCTGCAGAGCATCGTCGATAAGTACTCGAACATACACAGCATCGAGTTAGTGGAGGTGAAACGACCACTAACCATTGAGGAGATGCAAAAAGAGGCAGAGGCCGCCCAAAAGGAACTTGAGGACTTCGAGGACTGGCATTCTGAAAATGAAGAATTTGACTCGCAAGCCGAGGGCCTGGTTCGGTATTTTGGATTTCGTGCCGACCAAGGGGAGGGAGAGCCTCCTCATTGCATGATATCCAACATCATCGAACAAAACCGTGAGCCGGTGAGCCAGCACGCCGGTACTGAATTTTCTTTGGGGCAATGGTTTGTTTCGGAGGGGGCTCACGAACAATCCATTGTGCACGGCCCATTCGATACAGAGAGTGTCGCCTTGGATTTTGCCCATAAGTCCTGCAAGGCTGTTCGAATTGTGACTGAACCGGAGTGGTTCTTGCCTGGCGGACGATGACTGCCGCCAACGACCCGCTCTACTACGCCGGCGACGCCGCTGCGCTGGACCCGGCCGGCTGCCGGCTGGTGACGATGTTGTTGGTGCTGGGCGAGTGGGCGTTCTGGTGGGTGGGGTGCTGAGCATGTAGTTCCTTGATGCTTGGACTGAATTGCCAGATTTCCGTGTGGGATGAGGTTGATGACTCTGATGCACCAACTGTGGGCTGGCTACTTCAAAAGCATGAACGGACAAAGCGGCTTCTGAGTGCCTTCTAACGAAAAACTATTCTGTAGTGACCTGACGTAGAACAGGGAGATGTATGCTGGAGCGATTGCAGATCAATGAGATTTTGTACAAGTCATCGCAAGGCAAGTCTGAGCCATACATTTGCAAAGCAGATGATGGACAAAGCTATTATGTAAAGGGACAAAAACCGGCAGGTCGCCGGAGCCAGACTTGCGAGCTACTTGCTTGGTTCCTTGGCCAAGGATTCGGGCTGCCGCTTCCCCCGGCCGCTATGCTTGAGGTGAGCGAGGAGCTTCATGAGGAGCTCACTAAAGACTTGAAGGGCATCGGAAAGGGAATGCTGTTTGGTTTGCAAGAATGTCCAAGCGTTCGCTGGTTTGAGGCTGCGGATGTCTATAGGACAACTGAAAAATTCAGACGTGATCTGTTAGTATTTGATTATTGGATCAGCAATGATGATCGCACCCCCGGCAACTCGAATTTGTTGTATTCTGACACCAATAATAAAGTCATAGTAATTGACCATAACCTGGCTTTCAATGAGCATGTTTCGCGACAAAGTCTAATTGAAAATCATATTTTTTCAGAAGAGTGGCCGAAAATTTGCGCGGACTTGGTTTCACGCGCCCAATACGCTGAACGGATAGAGCAAGCGTTCCTCAGATGGGACGCTGCACGTGGGTTTCTTCCTGAATACTGGAAGTACGAGAATGATGAGTATGATATCCTTGTCGACTTTGATATTGAACATGCGCACACTCGATTGGGGTGCTTTAGGTCGCAAGAATTCTGGGAGGCGATATGACTAAATTGGCTTGTCGGTATGCCATTATTCAGTTCATGCCGTACTCTGAGACTGGTGAATTTGCAAATATAGGGGTTGTACTCACTTGCCCCAAGACGGGCTTTTTTGATTTTCGCATTGAAAAGCGAAAATACGCGAGAGTAACTAGCTTTTTTGATGAGCTTGATGGGCAAATATATAAACGCTCTGTCTATAATTTCAACGCAGAGCTCAGCCGAATCAAGCTAACCATAGGTGCCGAATATATATCTCCAGACGAGTTGAGGGATGAGTTTGATCATCTAGTTCGTCCAAGAGAGGCTATTGTCAGGTTTGGAAATGCTAGAGTTTTGGTAACCGAGTCTCCGGAGAAAACTTTGGAACAACTTTTCGACTATTACGTAGGGCGGAATTTTGTAACAAAGGAATACCAGGAGAATCAACTAGCAAAGCGTGTTGCATCAATTGTGAACTCGCTAGACCTTCAATTGCCATTTCGTGAAGAAAGAATTGGAAGCGAAGATTACTCAGTAACCTTCCCTTTGGTTCAGACCATACCCGATGTTGGCGTTTCCAAACTTATCAAGCCCCTTTACTTAGGGCAGGATGAGCCAAATAAAATCTACACACATGGCGATGGATGGATTGCTAAAATCGGCCGCCTTTCTAGGCTTGGTTTTTTGCCAAATCAGGTCCTATTTACCATAAAAATGCCTGACTCCGCTTATGAGAGAAGAGTTTCCGCCGCAAGAAGCATAGAAAAGGAACTCAAAAGCCTTGGCATCTTGGTCGTCGACTATGTGGAAAAGGATAAAATAGTTGAGTTTGCCAGCTCGTAACTAAATGAAACCCGCTCCGGCGGGTTTTCCCTTACTTGACCCCGCCGCCGGCCGGCATCCACACTACCCCCAACGTCAGGCCTGACCCACCACGGTTCGGATAAAAACACCTGGCGCCCACGAAGCCCGCCTCGCGCGGGCTTTTTCACAACCGATCAACTTGTTTACGGGTAATAGTTACCACCTTTGTGGTTGATCTGTGCGGCACCATGCCGCGATGGATAGCTTCTCCGACCGACTACGGAATGCCCGCGAGAAGCGGGGAATGTCTCAAGAAGTGCTCGCCGGACGCGCAGGCGTGTCCCAAAGCACTATCTCTGCTCTTGAACTCGATCCGACCAGAAAGCCGCGCGATCTGCTCAAGCTTGCCAAAGTTCTCATGGTGAGGCCGCAATGGCTGCAGACAGGCAAAGGGCCGCGGGAGCCGGCGGTGGAGGAGGAAAGGGCCTATATTGCGGCGACCTCTCTGGAGGATCTTGCACGCCAATTGGTAGACCGTGGCAATGACGAGATCACCCAACTCTGGGCGCTGATCCTGGCTGAGAAGGACCGTCGCTGATACAACTGCTCCAACGGACAGTGTATGTCCATTGCATCAGATTTTGTCGCACGGTGTCGCATGGATTTTACAAGTGTTCAAACATGAACTATTGCTAATAGTACGTGCTTACACTTAGCATCCATGCGTGCAATCCTTCCATGAACGGCTGAAAGCCATCCTTCGCCTAAAGGGCATCAAAATCACTGCGCTCGCCCGAGCCTGCAGCGTCTCTAGGTCTACCGCATACCGTTGGCTCATAGATGTAGTGCCTAACAAAGAACATATGGATATGATTTCCGAGTGCGTTTGCATGCCGGCAGATGTGCTACTCCATGGCCAGGATAGCGCCAGGATGGCAGCCAAGCGACTAGAGCTACTCGAACTCTGCGAGGACCTGACGTGCAATCAGATGGATGCACTATTGGTTGTTGCGAGGGAGTTTCATGCGACAGGTGTCGCATGTAAGTAAAAATACGTATATGCCCACCAGCGCCGGCAGCGTGAGACTGATGGCTCCGCAACAACGCATGTGCTTGTATATGAAAAAAAACGAGAATTCCGTGAGCGGTAACTTGGCAGTAGGGTGCTGCCTGGCAGATAGGCGAGGCCGAATTGTTGCCGAGGTGACAGTAGGGCTAAGGAAGTATGAGGATGGATCTGTTGAGTTTTACCGCAGTGGCGATGCAGCTATTTTTGATGATTATCCAGACTGGTTAGCGCAGATGGTGGCGTAAAAATAAAGGCGACTCTCAGTCGCCTTTTTTGTTTTCCTTCTCCATGAAGGCCTTGCGGAGCAGCTCGAACGCGTAGGCCTCGCCTTTCTCGCGCAAGAGCTTCACGAGCTCCTCTTCAGATAGAGCGGTTATCACAACCTGCTCAGGTGCCGAAGCATATTCGTTGTCGTGGCTTCTATCCATCCAGCCGTATTCCTGGCCGAGGGCATCCTCAAGCCGCCTGGCCACATCTTCGCCAATTCGTTTCTTTCCGGCCTTAATCCGACTGATGTAGTTCGGCTCAACCTTAATCAACTTGGCAAGCCGCGCCGTCTCCCCCCTTTTTTCCAAAAAGGGCAGCAGGTTGTTGAGTCGGATCTGGAAGATATCAATGCTCATACCCGCATGGTAGTCATAGCTTACCCATGGGGGTAGATGCCTGAAAGGTTCTTTTGCTGTGTCGGTGCTTGCGTTATGGTAACCCATAGGGTTATCCTTTCATTGATATTGCTCTGCTTTGGAGCTGGCCTGGTTGTAAAAGAACTCCCGCATCGCGCTACAAGGTGGCAGCCGGTCGAGGCGCTGCAGCGGGTCTGGCTTGGTGCTGAGTGAAGTATGGCAAAGCGCTAAACCTTTGAAAATGATCACTTTCAAGGAAATGTTGCGAACCATGTTTTCTGAGATCGATGTGGTGATCTACCAGGTCGTCGCCGACTGGAAGGATCGGACCGGATTGAAACTGAGGCATCTGGCTCACGAGCTGGGCATAAACCCCAACTCGCTAAGGCGGAAGGTCAATCGGGACAAAACGACGCACTGTCCGGCGCGTTTTTCTGTTGCGGAGCGAGCCAGGCTGTACGCGGTCACCGGCGATGAGCGCCTTGTCCCGTTCCTGCCGCGCGAAGCCGCCAACGACTATGCACTCGCGGAGGCCGCCTAATGGCCGACCTGAGCGAACAGATCCACTTCAGCAGCAAAACGGACGAGTGGCCGACACCGCAGGCGCTATTCGACCAGCTGCACGCGGAGTTCGGGTTCACGCTGGATGTCTGCGCGACACAGGAGAACGCCAAGTGCGAGCGGTTTTTCACGCGCGAGCAGGATGGCTTGGCCCAGGACTGGAGCAGGGAAGTCGTCTGGATGAATCCGCCTTTTGGCCACCAGATCAAGCTATGGATGGCCAAAGCTTACCGCTCCAGCATCGACGGCGCCTTGGTGGTCTGTCTTGTGCCGGCGCGGACGGACACGCGCTGGTTCCATCGTCACGCGCTGAAGGCCGCAGAGATCCGCGCGCTGGACAAGCGGCTGCGGTTCGATGGGGCGAAGGCTAAGGCGCCGTTCCCGGCCGTGCTGGTGGTCTACAAGCCGGGCGAGAACGGGCAGTGCAAGTTGAGCGCGTACAAGGTGCCGGGCACCGGCGGCCGGGCACATGAGATCAAGTGAGGGAGTGATGCTTAGGAGATTCGGTCTGCCAAACTTTCGGCGGCTTCTGAGAGTTGCCGGGCCTGTTCCTCTGTTATTTCACAGAGAATCTCCGGCCCATTGCCAATACCCCCAACCCATATGCGGAGGTAACGCTTCCCTCCAGTTTCGAACAACTCAAGCTCATGTTCGACTGCGTCGTCTCTTGCATCTGCCAGTAGGAATTGATCGTCAAGGAAGTGAACGGCACCCATATGCAGTCCTTTTTGGCTAGAGGGAAGGTGTCGGGCGTTAGCCCTCAGGGATAAAGACAAAACCCACCGTCAACAGCCTGGCCGGGCCTCGGGTGGGTTCAACTTCACTGGAGAAATTATGGCAACGAATACCGACGGAGGCAAGCGGAAATGAGCGTCAAAGTGATGGGCGTAGTCTTTGACCGATTTCCTGAAGGTGGCGGCCTGATGGTGCTGGCGCTGAAGCTTGCAGACCATGCGCATGATGATGGGACGCATATTTTCCCGTCAGTGGACAGTCTTGCGCAAAAGACCCGTCAGTCCGATAGAACGGTACAGCGGCAGATCGAGAAAATGGTCAAAGCGGGCTGGCTGATTCGTGTCTCTGGGAATAAGGGAGGCCGTGGGCTTTCGAACGAGTATTGCATCAATCCCAAATGGCTTGCCGGGGAAGATATTTCCTTCGACGAAAAGGGTGACATTTTGTCGAACCCTGAAAAGGATGACAATTTGTCACCCAAAGAAAAGGGTGACATTGACGACAAAAAGGGTGACATCCAAGGCGAAAAGGGTGACATCGACGACGGAAAGGGTGACACAGCTATGTCACCCGAACCGTCAGTAACCAACTTCAATCATCAAGTAACCGTCAATGCCGCGCGAGGTGGCCCCCCGTCTTGGTTGCCTGCCGACGCCTGGAAAGCATTCGTCGAGATGCGGAAGAAAATCCGCAAGCCCCTGACCGAATACGCCGCAGAACTTGCTATCGAAAAATTGACCGAGCTGCGCGCCGAAGGGCATGACCCCAAGGCCGTTCTTGATCAGTCGACGTTGAACAGCTGGCAAGGACTGTTCGCACTCAAGTCCGATGCAAGCGGCCAAAAGCGCGCGCCGCGCATCAACCAAACCCCCAAAGACTACGGCAAGAGCGGGAGGCTGTGATGGATGATCTGAAACCCATTGGCGCTCTGCTGGCCGATATCGTGCCGGCGACGCCGCGGGAGCGTGCAGAAACCTGCGAGCGCCACGGCGAATACACCGCACGCAATCCGATTGGCCGCGTCTGGACGCGCTGCCCGGCCTGCGCGCAGGAGGCAAAAGACCTGGCCGACGCCGAGCGACAGGCCCGCGAGAAGGCCCAGGCCGCTGAGCGCCAGCGCGCCGGCTGGCTGGCCCTGTGTGGAAACTCTGGCATCCCGCTGCGTTTCCAGGATCGCACCCTGCAAAACTACCGCGCAGCGATTGACGGTCAGCGCACGGCTCTGGAGTTTGCCAAAACCTATGCCGCTGAGTTTGAGCATGGCCATTCTGGCCGCTGCGCGATATTCCTAGGCGAGTTCGGCACCGGCAAGACGCACCTGGCCTGCGGCATTGCCCTGCGCATCATGCATCGCTACCAATGCACCGCGGTCTTCACCAAGCTGGACGAGATGGCGCGGCTTATCCGCGAAGCCAAGAGCTTCGACTCGGCGATGTCGGAAAGCAAAGTTATCCGCCTCTACACCGACCCGGATTTGCTGATCATCGACGAGGTCGGCGTGCAGTCCGGCACCGACACCGAAGCGCGCTCGCTGTTCGCCGTCGTGAATGGCCGCTACGAGGCGCGTCGGCCGACCATCTTCCTGAGCAATCTTGACCGTGATGGCGTAGCCGCCAGCATCGGGCCGAGGCTGTTCAGCCGGCTGCGCGAGGACGGCTGCGAGGTGCTGGTCTTCGATTGGGATGATTACCGTGCATTGGAGGTGGCATGAAGCGCTCTCCAGCCTGGCGCCGAACCGTCATCGGCACATTACTCGTCGCTATGTTGCTGCTGACCGCGCCATTGTGGTTCATGGCTGCGCTGCAGCTGGAAAGGGGGGCGGAATGAGTCGCGAGACTATCACCATCCAGACCGGCACCGATCTCCGGCCGCGCATGGCCCACGCATACCAGCTGGCGTGCAAGATGCTGGACGAGGCCGCCGATGGCAGGGGCCTGAAGGTCACGATCCAGACCGCCAGCCTCCGCAACCTGAGCCAGAACGCTGCCATGTGGGCCGCGCTGACGGATGTCAGTGAGCAACTGGACTGGTACGGCAACAAGCTGACGCCGGAGGAGTGGAAAGACCTGCTGACCGCCGGCCTTCGCAAGACCAAGGTGGTGCCGAACCTGGACGGCAGCGGCTTCGTGATCCTGGGCCGGCGCACCAGCGACATGAGCATCCGGGAGATGGGCGAGCTGCTGGAGCTGATCTACGCCTTCGGCGCGGAGAGGGGCGTGAAATTCGGGCTGGGCGCAGCGTATGGGAGGAGGGCGGCATGAAGACGCCGAGCAAGATCGTACAGCGCCCCGGGTCCACGCCTGGCACTGGTCGGCGCGACACCAGGCGCATCGCCAGCCAAGCCATTCGCGACAGCGCCGCCGGCGAGACCTGCACTCTGCAAATCGCCGGCATCTGCAACGGCCGCGCCGACACGACAGTCCTGTGCCATCTGCCGGACGAAAGCCACGGCATGGGGCGCAAGGCCGACGACGTTTCCAGCTGCTACGGCTGCAGCACATGCCATGACGTCATCGACGGCCGCGTGCCGTGTGACTGGCAGCCGGGCGAGAAAGATTTCTACATGCGCCGCGCCATGGTGCGGACCTTGCGCCGCCTGCTGGCCAAAGGGCTGATCACGATAAAGGGTGCGGCATGAAATGGATTCTGCAGGGTGAATGCCTAGCGTGCGGAGACTGGCGGATATTCCGCTACGCGCTGGCCACGCCGCCGCGCTACGAGCTATGGGAGTGGCCGCGGTTCCTGGGCAATTTTCAGACCTCGAGGGAGGCGAAAGCAGAAGCCGCAAGGCTGATGAACGAAAGGGAGTTGAATGCAGCTTAATTGCCCGAATTGCAACGACGCCGGTCCGCATGGCGTTCACTCCGCCGCGGCACAGCGATTCATGTGCAAGGCCTGCGGCCGGACGTTCCGCGCCCGCGCCGCCCAGGCGACGACCGTGGCCAAGCCAGCGGACGGCAACAGGTTCGTCATTACCTGCGCCGTGTCGGGCTCGCCGGTTCACGCTCCGTTCCTCAAGAGCCTGCAGCAGTACTGCCGCGAGAACGGCGCGCGCCTGATCGTCGTGCCGGTGGCCTATCGCAACCCGACAAGCAACCTCGAAAAGCCGCACGAGTGGTTCGCGCCGGAGCTGGCCCGGTACATGACCGTCGAAAGGCTGGAGCTGTGCCCGGGCGTCCTGCTGCTGGCCGACGTGCCGACGCAGCCGACCGCGGTGCGCCCGCTGTCGGGCCTGCACACGATGAGTGGCGACAGCCACGGCATTTTCGCGCACCCCAAGATCGCGCTGGAGAGCGTGCCGGTAGCCATCGGCCGCGCCGCCAAGCTGGTGATGACCACCGGCGCCATCACCGAGCCGGTCTACAGCAAGAGCAAAGCCGGCAAGAAGGGGGAATTCCACCAGGTGCAGGGCGCTGTGGTGGTCGAGTGGGACGGCCGCGCCGCCCATTTTCGCCACCTGAACGCCGGCAAGGATGGCTCTTTCTGTGATCTCGACCGGAAGTACAGCGCCAGCAACGCTAAGCGCATCAGCCACCGCGCCCGTGTGTTGGCCTTGGGCGATCTCCACGGCGTCCGCCATGATCCGGAGGTGCTGGAGGCTACAGTGTTCGGCGCCGACAGCATGGTCAACGCCCTGCAGCCGGAAACCATCGTGCTGCATGACGTGTTGGATTTTCAAAGCGCCAGCCATCACAACGACTATTTCGAGCGGTTCAGGCTGCGCCGGGCCGGCAACGATGACGTCTATGGTGAGCTGCGCGCTACGGCGGATCTGCTGGGCCGCATCGCCGCCACCGGCGCCGAAGTGGTGCTGGCCGGCAGCAACCACAACGAGCACATCTACCGCTGGCTGGAAAACCACCAGAACGCCCAGGACGTGCAAAACGCCATCGTGTACCACGAGACCAAGCTGGAAATGCTGCGCGCGCTGGCCGCCGGCCGCGAGCTGGATCCACTGGAGTACTGGGTGCGAAAGCTGTTGCCGGGCGCGGACAACATTCGCTTTCTGCGCCGCGATGAGTCGTTCATTGTCGACGGCGTGGAATATGGCCAGCACGGCGACAAAGGCATCAACGGCGCGCGCGGCAGCTTGCACGGCATGACTAAGGCCGGCGCCAAGCTGGTGATCGGCCACGGCCACGCACCGGGGATCGCCGACGGCGTCTACCAGGTCGGCACGTCCTCGCAGATGGCCATGGGCTACAACACCGGGTTGTCCGGCTGGCGGCACACGCACTGCATCCAATACGCGAGCGGCAAGCGGTCGCTGCTGCATGTGATCAACGGGAAATGGAGGGCGGCGTGAGGCTAGGAATCGACCCAGGAATCAACGGCGCCATCGCGGTGCTGGACGGCGAGCAGCTGCTGGCCGTGTACGACATGCCGGTCGTGGAGTTGAGGAGCGGCAAGACCACGAAGCGAAGCGTGTCGCCGGCGCTGCTGGCCGACCTGCTCCGGCAGCTCGCCGGCGCGCATGTGGTGATCGAGAAAGTTGGCGCCATGCCCGGCCAGGGTGTGGCCAGCATGTTCAACTTCGGCAAGAGCGCAGGCATCGTGGAGGGCGTCTGCGCGGGCCTGGGCCTGCCGGTGTCGTTCGTCACGCCGCAGCAGTGGCAGAAGCGGGCGGGGCGCAGGGATGGCAAGGACGGCAGCCGGGCGCGCGCCGCGGAACTGTTTCCAGCCCAGGCTGGCCTGTTCGCCAGAGTGAAGGACGACGGCCGCGCCGAGGCCGCACTGATTGGTCGGTTTGGAATCTGAAAGGGGTAGGGAATGAGTTCAGTTGTCGATATCGGTGTAATCCGCGCAATGCGCATTCTGAACCTGCCGCTGGAGGCGCACGAGGCCATGGAAAATTGGGGTCGCTGGCAGCGCAGCGACAGCCAGGCGAGCCGGCGCTCCGGCATAGAGGGCAAAAACTACCGGTCGAACCGCTGCGAGCATTGCTTCGAGCTGCCCGACCCGTGCGACGCCTGCAAATACCTGAAGGGCGCCGGGCTGCCGGTGGACATCCAACTGGCGCTGCGCGTGGAGCGGGCAATTACTCACGGCCGCGTGGTTTGTCGGCGCGTAGAGGCGGGTATGCCGGAGCGAGACGTGACCATCCTGCTGGCTCATTTCCGCGGCTTCCGTAATCGCGCCGGCGAATGGCAGGCCAGCAATCCGAAAGTGCTGTGCCGCCAGCTGGGTATCCAGACCGCGGAATACGAGAATCGTGTAGCAAAACTGGTTCAGATGATTTACAACCGCATTAAACAGCAAAGGGCCGCTTGAATTCTGCAAAATGCAGCGGTAGAATTGATCTACAAATTGTCACCGCCCGCGGGCGAGTAAAAGGCTGCCGAAAGGCGGCCTTTTTGCGTCTGTAGGAATGGCAGTCGCCAAAGGGTACACAGCCTCACGGCTTCTGCCGTGGGCTGTAGTGATATGCAAGCGTTAGTCTTCTACCTTCTTACCAAAGGCTTTTGGGATTTCATTGTCGGAGTAGTCAGGTTTTGCTGTGACTAGCTCAGATGGGTGATTGCCATCCCCCTTTGAGTTATTGTTCTCCCATTGCAAAGGTTGCAAGTTTTCAATCTCGTCTGAGCCGCCTTTGGATTTAGGCACTATGTGATCAACCTGCCAACCTGTCCTGCTTTCTTGTTTCCCATATTGGTCGCGTTCAATAATGGCACCATAGCGGTCCAGCTTCTTGCCATCAGACAGTGAGAGGTGGCTCAGGGCCTTTTCCCATACTGCATCGATTACATCACTCGAAAAACTTTCCAAGGACAAGGAAGGTGAACGAAACAAGCTGCTATATCTGCGCATGGTATATCCCTTATTAACAAAGTGCCGATGTCATGTTTGTGCAGATTTGAAAATTACAATAGAAGATCGCCAGGCTATCGCCGCCGACACCTTAACCACCAGTAGCGGCTAAACCTGGCAACTAGGACGCCGGCTCTCCCGTCGTGAGCACCCCGCAAAACCGGCACCATCAACCTCGCCCCGCACATCGCGGGGCTTTTTCTTTTCCGAGGCCCGTATGCGGCTACGTCACACAACCATCGTCTACGAGGCCGCGCCCTGGGGCCGTGGCGCCGAGCTGGTGCTGATCACCGGCACGCGCTGTCGAGTCATCGCCCGAGACGGCGACGAAATCACGGTGCGATTTCACCGTAACCGGCAGCACGCCACGTTCACCCGCCGCGCACTCATCAAGTTGGTAAGGAGATAGCCATGGCTCAGCCCATCACCGCCCGTGTCCAGTTCGACAGCGTGACCGCGGAGGAGCGGATCGCCGCCCTGGTGGCCGAGTACGCCGGCCAGTCGATCAGCCCGCACCGCATGGAGGTGATCCAGCGGCGCGCTCTGGCAATCGCGATGGAGTGCATGGACGTGGAGATCGTGTTGGCGCGGCAATAACCCTTAGTGCAGGCCGAAAATCGCAACTGGCATTAACAGGGTCGAGTATTTCACCGGCAAAAACGCATCAAAACGGCCAAGTGGTATTAACGGCTACGAAAAAGGAAGTGGAGCAATGACTGATTCGGCTATCGAGAGGGAAATTCAGGAGAAGGGTATGACCGCGCCGCGCGTGACGCCGGCGGATGTGGAGGCGGCGATTGCCGGCGAGCACTATTTTACTGCTTCGCAGGGGGTTATCGGAGCTGGCAAGAAGGTGCAGTTCGGCAGCCCGCTGCTGCTGCTCACATTCTGCGTCCTGATCCTGCGCAACGGCTACACCGTCACCGGCGAGAGCGCCTGCGCCAGCCCGGAGAACTTCGACGCCGAGTTGGGTCGCAAGATCGCCCGCCAGAACGCGGTCAACAAGGTCTGGCCGCTGCTGGGCTATGCGCTGAAGGAGAGGCTGGTTGGGGCGCAACCTCAAACATAGCGCCAATAACGCGCAGCCATCCTCATAAGTGGCTGAGTGCTGCTTGAACATTTGCGCGACTGTCGGATACCGTTGTCGTTGGCCCGACCAAGCTTGTCTATTTCCCCTCCTGATGGGGCGGGATTCACAGAGTTTATTTGAATTGCGTTCATGACTTTGCGATCCCGCAAAACCCTGGAGGCAGTATGAAACTCTTTTTTATTCCACTTCTGCTTTTAAGCGCATTTGCTTCGGCTGACTGCGCAGTCAAGATTGGTACCAAAATTAATAATCTGAAAAATGTGCAGGATGTGATTAGAAGTTCAGAAAATAAGAAACTTGTCGAAGCGACAGGACTCGGGGGAGATAACTGCTTAATCTTAAAGGACTGGCACAAGGGAAGCAAAAACACGCCCGATGACTGGTTGGAGTTAGAACATATCACGGTTGCAAATAATAAGGACGGAGAGACGTGCCATATAGAAAAACTTCCAAGTTTGTTTGGTACTTACCCAGCAAGCTGCAAACCCTGGAAGTGACAGTCAACTAGGAAACAAAAACTGAGCCGCCTCAAAAGCGGCTTTTTCTATTCCACCAGCCGAGGAGGCAACGCCTCTATGGCGAAACTCACACCAAAACAAAAGCTGTTCGTGCAGGAATACTTGGTCGACCTGAACGCCACCGCTGCTGCTGCGCGTGCCAAATATTCAGACCCCAACATTGGCCGCCAGCTCATAACGAAACATAACGTCATCGCCGCAATCGCTGAAGCTCAGCAAGCCCGCTCCCATCGGACCGAGATCACCGCCGACATGGTGCTGCAGCGCTGGTGGGAGCTGGCCAACGCCGACGTCAACGAGTTGGTCGAGTACCGACGCGACAACTGCCGGCACTGCTGGGGCGCCGGCCACCAGTACCAATGGACCGAGCCGGAATTCGAGCAGGCTAAGCGCGAGGCAACAGAGAAGGGTGACTCCCAGCCTGACGCTGCCGGCGGCTTCGGCTTTGTCGCGACGCGCGAGCCGAATGCTGAATGCCCGGAATGCCAGGGCGAAGGCAAGGGCAAGATCCACGTCCACGATACCCGCCGGCTAAGGGGCGCAGCGCGCAGACTGTACGCCGGTGTGCACCAGGGCAAGGACGGCCTGAAAGTGCTGCTGGCCGACCGCGACAAGGCCCTTGAGAACGTCGCTCGCCACCTGGGCATGTTCAACGACAAGCTGGCCATCACCGGCAAGGACGGCGGCCCGATTCAGCAGCAGACGCAGCACAGCGCCTCGCCGGAGCTGCTGGCAGCCCTGAAGAACATCATCGACGAGGTGTGACCATGCGGCAGTTCACGGCCGATGAGCGAGCCGCCGCGATCCTAACCGCCCGCGAAGACTTCTATTTCTTCGTTCGCTGGATGTTCCTGCACCGTCGCAAATTCCAGTGGAAGCGCGCCCGGCAGCACCGAATCATCTGCGACGCGCTGATGCGGGTGTTCCACGGCGAGTGCAAGCGGCTGATCATCAACATCCCGCCGCGCTACAGCAAGACCGAGCTGGCTGTGGTTATGTTCATCGCCTGGGCGATGGGCAAGCATCCCGACAGCGAATTCATCCATACCTGCTATTCGGGCAAGCTCGCCATCAAGAACAGCGCCGAGATCCGCGAGATCATCCGCGACCCGGTATACCAGGAGATCTTCCCCGACGTCGCACTGCGCGACGACTCGCAAGCCAAGGATGAATGGCGGACCAAGGACGGCGGCGTCATGTACGCCGTGGGCTCTGGCGGCACGATCACCGGCTACGGTGCCGGCAAGGTACGCGAGGGCTTTGGCGGCGCAATCATCATCGACGACCCACACAAGGCTGACGAGGCGCGCAGCGACACAATCCGAAACGGCGTAATCGAGTGGTTCCAGAACACGCTAGAGTCACGCTGCAACAGCCCGCACACGCCCATCATCTGCATCATGCAGCGGCTGCACGAGCGCGACCTGGCCGGCTGGCTGGCCGCCGGCGGCAATGGCGAAGAGTGGGAAATCATCAAGCTGAAGGCCCTGCAGGATGACGGCACGGCGCTGTGGCCAGAGAAGCACAGCGTCGAGCGCCTGAAGACGATGCAGATCGCCAACCCGTACACGTTCGCCGGCCAGTACCAGCAAGAGCCGTCGCCGGGCGAGGGTGGCACATTCAAGCCCGGTAACATCGCCATCGTTAATGCGATACCCGCCGGCGTGAAGTGGGTGCGTGGCTGGGACTTCGCAGCCACCAAGCCGACGCCGGGCAAAGATCCCGACCACACGGCAGGCGGCAAGCTGGGCATCACGCCTGATGGCTGCTTTGTGATCGGCGACATGGAGCGCATGCGCGGCTCGCCGGATGAGGTTGAGCGCACGCTCAAAAACACGGCAGACCGCGACGGCAGGCCCGTCAAGATCAGCATCCCGCAAGACCCTGGCCAGGCCGGCAAGTCGCAGGTCGCGGCATTCACCCGCCTGTTGGCGGGCTACAGCGTCACATCCTCGCCGGAGTCCGGCGACAAGGTGACGCGCGCCGAGCCATTCGCCGCTCAGTGCAACGTGGGCAATGTGATGATGCTGCGGGCGAGCTGGAATCAAGACCTGGTCGAGGAAATGCGCATGTTCCCGAACGGTGCGCACGACGACCAGATTGATGCCCTGTCCCGGGCGTTCAACGAACTATTCACCGGCAATACGGGGCTGCTGGACTACTACGCCGAGCAGGCGCAGGAGCTGAGCAGCGCCACAAGCTAAGGGGTATTACATGACGGCAGGGCAAAAGGTGCCGATAGAGACGGGCCTGATTGCCCGCGTCACCGGTGCAATCAAGTCGGTTTTCTCAGGCGCCGCATACATGGGGCCGGCGGAGCCGATGGTGCCAGTTGTGTCCGACCCGGTGGCAGCTGGAACGGAAGGGCGCCAGTTCGATTACCCGACGGGTTACAACTTGGTCAGCCGCCCGCGTAGTACCGAGCTGACCACTTTCGAAAAGCTCCGGGCGCTGGCAGATGGGTGCGACATCCTCCGCGGGGCTATCGAAACGCGCAAGGATGCAATCGACGACTTTCGATTCGCCGTGAAGCCGCGCGATGGCAAGAGCAAGCCGGACAAGCGCTGCAAGCAGATCGAGGACTTTCTGCGATTCCCGGATGGCGAGCATGATTTCTCGACCTGGGCGCGAGCTGTCGTCGAGGACATGCTTGTCCTGGACGCCGCGACGATTTACCCATGGAAGACCAATGGGGGGGACGTCTACCGCCTTGAGCTGATTGACGGCGCGACGGTCAAGCGGCTGATCACAGCCACTGGCCGCACGCCATCGGCGCCCAGCCCAGCGTATCAGCAGGTGATCAAGGGCGTCGTGGTGGCCAACTACGCTATCGACGAGTTGGTTTACATGCCGCGGAATGTCCGGACGAACAAAATCTACGGCCATTCGGTGGTCGAGCAGATACTGCTCACGGTCAACATGGCCATCCGCCGCGCCATCCACCAGCTGCAGTTCTACACCGAAGGCAGCACGCCCGATCTGGTGTTTTCGCTGCCGCCCGAATGGACCATCGACCAGGTGCGTGCGTTCGACAAGCACTGGAACGACACGCTGGCCGGCGATACCGCGGCGCGGCGCCGGACGAAATTTGTTCCTGGTGGCACTCAGCCCTTCAACGTGAAGGAGGGTGCGCTTCAGGACCAGTTCGACGAGTGGATTGCACGCATCGTCTGCTACGCCCTGAATGTCCCGAACCATTGGGCGCTCAAGCAGCAGACTCGCGCCGGCCAGCAGACAGAGCAATCCAGTGCCGACCTGCGCGGCGACGAGATCACCAAGGCGTTCCTGAAAGCTTTGCTGGACAGGATCATCGCGCAGCAGTTCAAGGCACCCGACCTGGCGCTGGAATGGGATGCGCAAGAGGAGATCGACCCCGAGGCGCGGGCAAAGGTGCAGGACACAAAGGTGCGCAATGGCACGCTTTCGATCAACGAGGCCCGCGCCGAAGACAACCGCGAGCCAGTCGATGGCGGCGACGTGCCGATGTTCGCCACTGCGACGGGTTTCGTTCCGATCATCAAGGCGGCTGAGGATGAGGACAACCCGAACGGCGAGCCCGGACTGGGCAGCGATCCGCCGGCCGAGAAGCTGGCGAAGTTTGCCGAACCCGAAAAGGTCGACGCGGGTGATGCAGGAAGTGTGACGCCGGTAAAGCCGGCTGATCATCACGAGCTGGAGTTGGCCGCGCTGCTGCTGGCATTCCTACAGGACTGGTGGAAGCGTCAGGTGCTGGTGATCAACCTGTCGAGCGTGGATGCAGCGATGGCGTCGCTGGATCTGGCGGCGTTTGCCAGGCTTTCTCCGGCGCTGGAGTCGGTGCTTGCTGGCGTGATCAATCGGACCATCTCGACCGGATCAGCGCAGACGCGCGCCACTGCAGGGCAGGCTGCAAGCGCAGCTCAGGCAACTGTGGCGACTCTCAAGCAGCGGATTGGCGAGCTACTGTCGCCGGCCGGCGATGTCAGCATTGCGCGCGCGACCGCCAACATGCTGAAGTCGGTGATTGAGGATGCAATCCAGCGAGGAATTGCGGCCGACCAGATCGACCCCGGCTATGCGGTTTCTCCGGAGCGTGCGGCGACGATTGCGGGCAATGAGGTGATGGAGGCGCAAGGCGTCGCCTCACTCGATCTGTTCGAGGCATCGCCTCTGGTGGCCTACAAGCGCTGGAACGCCTATCCAGGCTGCTGCAGCGCCTGCTTAGCGGTTTCCGGCGAAACGGTGCCGTTGACTGAGCCCTTCAGCAACGGCGCGATGCGCTCGCCGCTGCACGTAAGCTGTCGATGCGATATCGAGCCGGTGCTGATCGATAACGATACTGGCGAAATTTACTGATGGCCGCCCGCGGGTGGCCTTTCTTTTGGACATACGAAATGACGAAATATCGCGGTTACGCGGCCATCCGAAAGGTGACCGACAACGACGACGGCACCGTCACCGTTGAGGGTATCGCGTCTGACGGCGCGGTTGACCTGGCCGGCGAGATCGTAGCGCCCGAGGCGATGAAGGCGGCGCTGCCCGACTTCATGAAATACGGCACTGGCGCGCTGCGTGAGATGCACCAACCTATGGCCGCGGGCACGGTGAATGTCGCGGACGTCAACGACGCCGGCGAAACCATCATCCAGGCGCGCGTAGTTGATCCGGTGGCCGTCCTGAAAGTGAAGGAGGGCGTTTACAAGGGATTCTCGATAGGCGGCAGCAGCACCAGCCGCCTCGGCAAAACCATCACGGGGCTGAGGCTGACGGAAATCAGCCTGGTGGATGCCCCATGCAACCCCAACGCGGTCATCCAGGTGTGGAAGGCCGAGGTAAGCGAGGAAGGCATGAGCCAAGAGCAGGTACACGACGAACTGGCGGCGCTGGTGGAGAAGTCTGGCATCAGTGCGGGCGATCTGGTGGCGCTGATCAAGAAGGCTGCGGCGCCGGCAGCCGAGCCCGTAGATGTGGCGGAAGCATCGCCGGCAGCCAAGCAGGTGGAGAAGGCCGAGCCCGTGATCGCAAAGGGCATATATAGCGTCGGCGACTTCGCCAACGTACTGCGCGACATCTTCTGGATGGCCAGCGACGCCCAGGATGAAGCCAACTGGGAGGGCGATGATAGCCCCGTACCCGCCCAACTGCGTGAGTGGCTGAAGACCGGCGCCGAGATCTTCAACGCCATGGCCGCAGAAGAATCGGCGGAGCTGGTGGCCAGCCTGGGCAAGGCAAGGGAGCAAGGCAACATAGGCAAGGCCGAGGCAGCTCCGGCGCCGACCGCACTTTCGGCGGACGCTGAACCTGTCGCAAAGGCCATGGAGCTGCCCGGGGCGGACATCGTCAAGAGCTTGCAGGAGCAAGTCTCCAAGATGGCTGGCCAGTTCGAGGCGGTGACCAAGGCTCATGAGTCGCTGCAGGCCGATCACGCAGCGCTGGTCGAGAAATTCAACAAGATGCCCACCGAGCCGAAGGCAGTGATCGCGGTGGAGAAGGGGGCTGATGCCGTGGTGACATCGGCACAGCAAGAGGTGGAGCCGGTTCGCAAGGCGGATGGCTCGATTGATGAGCATGCAACCGCGTTCAAGAAAGTGTACGCCGCTGGCGGTTTCGCAATCAGCAAGTGATCGCTGCTCAATAAAAGCAACCCGCCATGGCGGGCTTCAAATTCCAAACCCGCTTCGGCGGGTTTCTTCTTTTCTGGAGCACGTATGACCGATGTAACCAAGGAAACCCTCGACCTGATGAAGGCCGCAGGACAAGACATCAACAAGACGGTGACCCTGAGCACCGGCCTGATGGGCTACGACCTGTCCGGACCGGCCAAAAATCTGTATCCGGTGCTGACGCCCCTTCGCAACAAGATCCCGCGCGTGCCGGGCGGCTTCGGCGGGTCCACCAACTGGAAGGTGATCATGGGCCTGAATGGCTCTGGCGTTGCCTCGATGCCGTGGGTGCCGGAAGGCCAGCGCTCGGGTCGTATGAGCTATCAAGCCGTGCCGAAGTCTGCGATCTACGTCACTCTTGGCGAAGAAGATGGCCTGACGTTCGAGGCTGAAAGCGCCTCGGCCGAGTTCGAAAACGCGCGTGCGACTGCTGGCGTGCGCCTGCTGCAGCAAACCATGATCAAGGAAGAAAAGGCGATCCTGGGCGGCAATGCATCCGTTTCGCTGGGCACTCCCGCCTCGCCGGTTGTCTCGGCGTATGCGCCGACCGGTCTTGCTGCGACGCTGCCTGCCGGCAACTACTCCGTCATCGTGGCGGCTCTGACCTTCGAAGGCATCAAGGTCGCTTCCTTGGCCGGCGGCGTTATCACCTCCCAGCAGATCAAGGGCGCGGATGGCCAGACCTACACGCTGAACGGTGGCGTGTCGAACAAGTCCGCAAATGCGGTGCAGGGCGTGACCATCGGCCAAGCGTTGGCAGCGACTGTGCAGCCGGTCAATGGCGCTCTCGGTTATGCCTGGTTCGTGGGCGCGGCCGGCGGCGAGACGCTGCAGGCCATCACCACGCTGAATAGCGTGACCTTCACCGCACCGCTGGCCGCGAATCGCCAGCCGGCCAGCGTGCTGGTGGCTGACTTTTCGGCCAACCCCGGCATGGCCTTCGATGGCCTGCTGTACTCGGCGTTTAACCCGGCGTCCAGCGCTTACATCGTGACCTTGCCGACCGGTCCTGCCGGCCAAGGCACTCCGCTGACGCCGGGCGGCCGCGGCAACGTGGTGGAGATCGACAACATGCTCAAGGGCATGTGGGATACCTACCGACTCGGCGCCACCGTCATCTACGTGAACAGCCAGGAAGCGACGAATATCACTTCCAAGGTGATGAACTCGGCTCAGGGCACGCTGCTTCGCTACAACAGCGAGAGCAGCGGCAATCAGCCGTACCGTGTGACCGGCTCCGGCGTGGTGGACAGCTACTTCAATCCGTATGTCGAAGGTGGCGGTCGCATCATCCCGATCGTGATCCATCCGGATCTGCCACCGGGCACCATCGTCGCGCGCTGCGAAGAACTGCCGGTGTCCTACCAGAACAGCGAAATCCAGAACGTGGTCGAGATGAAGATGCGTCGCGACTACTACCAGATCGACTGGCCGCTGCGCACCCGCATGTACGAGATGGGCGTGTACGCCGAAGGCGTGCTGGCCAACTACGCGCCGTTCGCGATGGGCGTCATCACCAACATCGGCAACGGCTGATAACCTGCTCCGCCCCTATGTAGGGGCGGCAGCATCTGGAGAGAATATGGCAGACCTTTACGCCAAAGCGGGCAACCCCGGCGACAGCGTGACCTTTCAGGGCGAGCAGTATATTGCCGACGACCAGGCGCTGATCGCCTTCCCCGAGGATATCGCCCACGAATTCCTGCGGGCCGTGCAGCCCTTTGGCTTTGCACTGACTCAGGAGCGGCCGGCCGCCGCCGACAAGCCGCAGAAGCCACCTAAGAAGGTTGCAGCCCCTGTCGCAGATCCGGTTCCGACCGACCCTGCGCCGACTTCCGAATCCGGCGCCGCCGCCGACAAGCCGCAGGAGTGATTGGCATGGGCTACCTGTTGCTTGCCGATGCGGCCCAGTTTGGTGCCGCGGCCGGAGTGACGCAGCCCATGCTTGACCAGGCGTCCCGGCTTATCGACCAGTACTGCGGGAGGCCGGAAGGCTTCCTGATCGAAACAAACCAAGGGACGCCAGTTTGCATGGCACAGCTGGAGCCTGCTCTGTCCATCCAGGCGGGGCCGATTCAGGCCGGCGCATCGGTTCCCATGGCTGTGCCAGCCTGGACCGTGTTGACGACTGGTGACGTGCTGGTGCTGGATCGCGGTACGGCTACTGCTGAGGCGGTAGTTGTTCAAAGCGTCGCCGGCCAGGTTGTCATTCTGCAGCAGGTCCAGTACGCGCACGCTGCTGGCCAAGCACTTGCTGGGCTGTGCATCAAAGAGGAAGGTCCAGTACCGGCAAAAGGTATTTTCCCGCTCCGAAAGTCACCAGCAATCCCGTTGGCTGCTGCGGTTGGTGGGCAGCTTACTCAACTACGGCGCGCTGCAGCCGGCCTTGTGCTTCCTGACGGCGTAGGTGACGCAGAGGTGTCATATCTGGCCGGTTGGGTGTCGGCACCAGGTGCGCTTAAGCAAGCCTGCGCTCGGGTCGCATCGAACATCGCAAGCAAGCCGGTTGCTGATGATCTGGTCTCGCATACGGTTGATGGGGTGTCTTACCGAAATTCGGAGCATAGCCCGCTGGCGTTTGGTGGCTATATCGACAACGGTACTGCCGCGCTGCTGAAGCCTTTCATTCAGAGGGTCTGATATGTCGATAGCGGCAACGATAGCCCGATCCATTGAGCTGGAAGGTGTGGGTTTGACCATCATCCACCTGTTGGCCGCTGGTTATGATCCAGTCGCTAGACGGCCTACACAAAGTCGACAGGTGTGGGAGGGGAAGGGCTTGCCGTCGGCAGTAAAGGATGACGAGATCAATGGCACGTCGATTCTGGCAGGAGACCAGCGCATCCGCATCATGCATCCCGGCTTTGTCCCGGCACCTAACGACAATTTGCTGCACGAGGGGGCGACCTGGAACGTGTCGAATGTCCAGGCCACCTATGACCGCGGCGTTGCAGTGAGTTTCCGACTGCTGATTCGCAAGTGAGCAACTGCGCAAATGAGCATTTCCTTTCAAGCCCAGGTCCGGTCGATGGTGGACCACCAACGCCTGCGCATGGAGAACGTCGCGAAGGTCGCGATTGTCGAGCTGGTCGACGAGGTGCTGCAGGGTGCGGCGACGCCAATCGACACCGGCCAGTTCATGGCCAACATGCGCGCCAGCCTGAATGCGCCCGACACAACATGGACCATGGACACCGACACGGACGGGGTGCCGACTGCGATGCGGATTCGCGCTGTGGTTGATGAGCTGAAGTTGGGCGATGTGTTCTACCTGACCAACTCAGCGCCATATGGCCCGATTCTGGAGTACGGGCTGTATCGCCTGCTGAAGGGTTTCGACCGGCAGACGGAGAGGACCGTGAATGGCTACTCAACACAGGCGCCGCAGGGCATGTTCCGCGTGTCGTGCGCTAAGTGGAAGGGCTTCGTCTTCGATGCCATCGACAAAACCATGAACCTGACAGAGGCGGCCAGCTACAACGCGCCCAGCCTCGCCAGCAGACTCACCAATACCAGCATCGGCCGGTCCGCCTATATCGCCGATTATGGCAGGCTCCATGAGCCGCGCATTCTGCAAAACCAGATTAACCGGAGCAACAAATGACCCCATCCGACATGGAGGCGGCGCTGTGCGCGCACCTGGCGCAGCTCGTCGCATACCCTATCGCCTGGGAAGATGTGACGTTTACTCCGGATCTGGCGCAGCCATACCTGCGGGTGGACAACCTCCCGGCAGGCAGCGTCGCCGCCGGCATTGGCGAAAATGCGATGAACCGCGCTGCCGGCATCTTTCAGGTGATGGCGTGCACACCGACAGGCGAGGGCACCGGCCAGGCCGGGCAAATGGCTGACCAGGTGGAGGCGCTGTTCCGTCGCGGGCTGGCGCTGCCGGTTGCTGACGGCTTCGTCCGGGTCGACAAGCCGCCCAGCCGCGGTCGAGCGATCCACACCGACACATGGTCATACCTGCCGATCAGCATCAGCTACTACGGCTACTGCAATCCATAACCACACGAGGCCACTATGGCAATCAATATCCCTGCCGGCTCTGGTGTCCGGCTCGCGACCTGCGTTGAAACTGCTCAAGGCGCGCTGCCGGCGAGCCCGGCGTTCAGGGTGAAGCGAATCACCAGCCTGAAGCCTCAGTTCCAGCGCGACGCCCTGAAAAGCGACGAGCTGAACGTGTCGCGCCAGGTGCTGTCCATGCGCCTGGGCATGTACAAGGCGAACTACCAATTCGACGGCAACCTGCTGCTGGGCGGGTGGGACGATGAACTGGCGTGTGCCATGAATAACAGCTGGACAGGGGGGCCGGCGTTCAGCGGTTCTGCCTCCGTCGCTGGCGCCGCCGGCACGATCACACGCTCGGCCGGGTCGTGGATCACCGACGGCTTCATGGCTGGTGAGTGGGTTAAGCTGGCGGGATTTACGGCGGGTGCCAACAATGCAGCCATCGCCCAGATCAACGCGGTGACAGCCCAGGCGCTGACGCTGGCCATCATCTCTCCGGCCGGCGGTGCCCTGGTCGATGAGGCAGCTGCGGCAGGCCGGTCGGTTACGGTGATTGGCAAATACCTGACCGTCGGCCAGGCGGCCACCTTGCCGGGGTCGTTGTCCATCGAACACTACATTCCCGGCAACGGCGTTTACGAGCTGTACTCCGGCATGTGCGTCGACAAGATGACCATCTCGGCCAAGCCGAACGAGATGGTGAAGATTTCGTTCGACTTCGTCGGCCTGAATTCGGTGCAGGGCACGGTCGCCAATGGCACCACTTATCCGGCCGCGCCAACCAATGCGCCGATGGACGCGTTCAGCGCGCCGCTGTACATCGGTGGCCAGGCGGTAGGTAACATCACCAGCATGACTCTGAATCTGCAGAATGGGCGAAAGGCTGCCGACGGCGTGCTCGGATCGAAGGTGGCGCCGGCCATCATCGAGGGCACCAACGAAGTGACGCTCGACATCACCGCCTACTTCAGCGACCAGTCGCTGGTCCAGGCCTTCCGTAGTGAGACCAATGTCGCGATCGACCTGCCGTTCTTCGATGTCAACGGCGTGGATTTCATCAAGTTGCGCATGGGCAACGTGAAAATCCTGTCTGCCGACGAAGATATCAAGCTGAACGCCGGCGTGCTGCTGAACATCAAAGCCCAGGCGCTGGCCGACCCCGGCACGGCTGCGCAGACCGGCACGCAGTACGGGACGAACCTGCTGATCCAGCGGAGCAACCCCGCCTGATGTAGAATGGTGGCATGGGAATCTTCCTTGCCATCACCTCATTCTTGCTGATCCTGCTGCTGGCGCGCCCGCGCGTGCGACAGGTCGGCTATACCCCGCCAGATGCAGTGATTCCGCTGCATCGCGGCGAGGACACGCCGGAGCGCGTGGCGCAGTCGCACATGATCGCCATCACCGAGCATATCCAGCATGCCCAGGCCAATGTCGGAGCGGTCCGCCGCTATCACGCCGAGGAGGCGCAGCGGATCCTGGAGTCTCTACATCACGAGGCGCAGTTTCTTCCCTTCACGGTGACTGGCCTGATTGAGGCGCAGGCGGCGATCAGCCGGCTATTGCGATAAGCCGCAAAAAAACACAGCACAACCCCGCTACGGCGGGGTTATTTCATTTTGGAGCCCTTGCATGGACCTTTCCTCCCCGAGCCTGGCCGATCTGGCCGATGTCGCTCAACCCCTGAAGATCCTCGACCCCCTGACGCTGCGGCCGAATGGCTTGGTGCTGGACATTGTCGGCCGCGAGTCGGCGCGCGTGCGTCACCACGACCGCCAGATCGAGGCGGAGCTGTTCCAGCGCGCCGCCGCTGCCTTCAAAGAGGGGCGCGAGAATCTGCCGCTGACCGATGCCGAGAAGGACGAGCTTGAAGCCCGGCGCGCTGCGGCTGTAGTCGTAGGGCTCACCGGCCTGACCGACAACGGCCAGCCGGTGGCATACAGCCCCGAGGTTGTGCTGCAGCTGATGCGCCGCCACGCCTGGATACAGCGCCAAGTGCAGCGCGCTCATCTGGACGACGAGAGTTTTTTCGGGAGCAAGCCCGGCGACTCCTCGACTGGGCAAAGCACTACTTCCGACTCCACCGACCCGGTGCCGACGGCGTAGCGCCAGCGCAGCACCTGCAAGCCATCTGGAAGGCCACCGGCATCCGGCCGGCTGATCTGGATCCGCCTTGCGCATTTCCTGAGCTGCTTTCCGGCGCCTGGCGCTGGTTCGGTGAGCTCTCAGTCCGTCGCGGGCAGTCTGAGTTTGGCCCTCTGCCCATCAGCTGGGCTGACATGGCGGCATGGAATGCCATGACGCAGGCGAACCCGTCGCCGCGCGAAGTGGAGCTGATCATACAGCTGGACGGAGTGTATTTCGAATCGAGGAGCAGCAATGGCTGACAACGCGGAACTGGGATTCTCGGTCGATACCAGCCAGCTGGATGAGGCGACCAAGGCGCTGGACCGAGTGACGGATGCGGCCGGCCGCACGGAGCAGGCAACGATTTCCGCCGGAGGCGCCGGACGGAAGATGGCGCACGACTACGTGCCGGGCGTGGACGCAACCGTCGACGCCATACAGCGCAGCGAGCGCGCGGCCAATGCCTACATCCAGTCGCTGCAGAAGCAGCTGGACATGCTGGGCAAGAACAAGGCAGAGCAGGCGGCGCTACAGGCTCAATACAGCGGCTTCAGCCAGCAGATCCAGCAGCAGGCCTACGACATCGGCAAGAAGATCGATGCCTGGCACCGGGAGGAGGAGGCCGCCAAGGCCGCCGCGAAGGCGGAGGAGCTTGCCGGCCGTACCGCAGCGGTGTCGGCTGAGGGATTCAAAGCCCTGACGTTTGCCAATGCGGGTTCGACCCGTGAGCTGATTGTTCTGGCTCACGAGGCCATGACCGGCAACTTCAGCCGGATGCCGGGATCGTTCATGGTGCTGATGGAGCGTGCCGGCGGCCTGCATGAGATGCTGGGTGCCCTGGTCTCTCCGTTCGGCCTGCTGGCCACTGCCGGTGCCGCCGCCGTGGGTGCCGTGGCCGTTGCCTTCTATCAGGGTACTCAAGAGACCAAAGCATTCAACAACGCCATAGCGTTGACCGGCAACTATGTCGGAATGACCTCGTCGTCGTTTGAGGCCATGGCCCAGAGGTTGGCTGACGCCAACCACGTCAGCGCCGGGTCGATGCGCGAGCTGATGGATCAGATGATCCAAACCGGCCAGGTGAGCGGCAAGCAGATTGAGCTGATCACCGATGCGGCGCAGCGCTATGCCAAGTTGACCGGCGGCGATGCTGCGGATGCTGCGACCAAGTTTGCCAAGGCTTTGAGCGATCCGTCCAAGAGCGCTGTCGAGCTCAACAATCAGATGCATTTCCTGACGCTGGCTCAGTATGATCAGATTGAGGCGATGCAGAAGGCGGGAGATATTCAGGGGGCGCAACTGGCGCTGTCCAAGGCGTTGGATGATCATCTTCAATCTGCCTCACTGCCAAATCTAGGGTATCTGGCGATGGCCTGGGAAGGCGTCGCCATGGGGGTACGCAAGGCCTGGGATGCAATGAAGGGGTGGGGGCGTGATAGCTCGGTTGCGGAGCAGATCGCAGCCAACAACGCTGAAATAGCCAGCCTGATGGCGGCCTCGACAGGTTCAGGATATGGGGCAGGCAACAAGGCCCGCGCCGATGCTTTGCGAGCAGAGAACGCCAATTTGCAAGCACGGCTGGTCAGGGACACTGAGGTGGCGCAGGCGAAAGGACAAGCCGCCCAGATCAATCAAGAGGGTATTGCAGCTCGAGCTCGGTATAAGCTATTCCTAAAAGAATTTGCCAGCCCGGCAGAGAAGCGGCAGATGGAAATCGCAGAAAAGATGCGCGACTTCGACGCGATGATCATGGCCGGTGACCAGATTACGCCCAAGATGCGCGATGACGCTATCGCAGCGATCAACGAGAAGTACAAGGACAAAAAGCCTCCGCATGCCAAGATCGACCATGCCGCCCGCCAGACAGATCAAGAGATGGCGCGCGCGCAGGCGATGTTGGCAGAGGCAAGGGCACAGATCGGCATGCTGGCCGACGGCGACGACAGCCGGTTGGCGAAGCTGACTGCGGCGGAGAAGCGGATCATCGAGCTGCGCACCCAGCTGCAGATGCCGCAGCAGTTCCGCGTGGGCCAGATGAGCGACGGCCAAATCAAGAGCGCGATTGCCGAGTATCAGCAGGCGATCCCGCTGCAGCGCAAGTTCATGGAGGATCGGCTGGCCGCTCACAACCAGGAGATGGCGAGCAAGTCCGCGCTGGATACTGGCAACAAGTGGCGCGGCGCCACTGCTCAGCAGTTGGCACAACTGCAGCAAGAGCATGATCTGGTCGGCGCATCGACGCAGGCGCGCAAGCTCTACGCGGCCCAATTGAAGATCGAGCAGGATCTGCGGGCTGCAATCTCCTCCGCGGCCAACAAGGTCAATCTGACGGATCAGGAGTTCATCGCTCAATACCCGCAGGTTGTCGAGCAGCTGCGCCAAGGGGCAAAGGTCCGGCTGGAGCAGGAAATCCCTGCTATTCAGCAGGAAATCGAGCTTCAGCAGCAGTGGTCCACAGGCTGGGCCGATGCATGGGCCAAGTACCAGGACGCCGCCAATAACAACGCAAACGCTGCCAGCGGCGTTTTCAATTCCATGACGCACAGTATGGAGTCGACGCTGACCCAGTTCTTCGAAACCGGCAAATTGGGCTGGAAGAGCTTCGCCGCGGCGATCCTTCAGGAAATTGAGAAGATCGCGGTAGCGAAGGCTGCGGCCGGCATGCTGACCCAGGCTGCCGGCTTTGTGTCGGGCGTGATGCCGACGCAATCTGCCGCTCCTGTTGAGGCAGGTACGCCATCTTGGACCGCTCAGGCCGACGGCGGGGCATGGTCGCGAGGTGTGCAGTTCTATGCGAATGGCGGCGTGTTCGACCGGCCGACTGGGTTTGCTCACGCAGGAGGTCTGGGCGTGCTGGGTGAGGCCGGGCCGGAGGCGGTGATGCCGTTGACGCGCGGTGCCGATGGCCGGTTGGGCGTGCGAGCGTCCGGCGGTTCGGGGGGCGGCGACGTGATGATCAACCAGACGGTGATCTATCAGGACGCCGGCGGCAAGCAGACGCAGGGCGATGCGCAGGGTAGCGCGATGATGGCGGGAATGGCCGAGGCGGTGAAGGCCTTGGTGAAGCAGGGCATTGCCGCAGAGTTGCGGCAGGGCGGCATGTTGTACAAGGCGAGGAGCGCATAGTGGCAGACACCTTTACCTGGACGCCCTCGGTGAATATGGAGACCGAAACCGCTCCGGCGGTAACGGTTTCCAAGTTTGGCGACGGTTACAGCCAGCGGGCGCCGGCCGGGATCAATAATCTGGCCGACACCTTCACGCTGGCCTTCAATAACCGTTCTCCCGCCGAGATTGCTGCGATTGATGCGTTCCTGACAAAGCAGCGTGGCGTGTCCTGGTTCTGGTTTACGGGGGCGGATGGCAACAAGGTCAAAGTGATTTGCCAGAAGCCTTGGAAGCGAACTGATCCAGTGTCGGGAGTGGTAAGTCTCACTTGTATTTTTGATCAAGTATTTGATGCAACTTAGATAGATATGGTGTTGAAATTAAAGATACCAATAAAGATGATGTGGGAATTTTGACGAGTAGGTAGTACTCCTAATAATATTTTTGAAAATAAGGAGCTAAATAGGAAAAGTAGATCGGTTGGATGGATGATATGAAAGTGGCTAAATTGGCTTTCTTGGGTGTTGTGCTTGTGGTGGAGTCTGGCTGTGTTGTGTTTTCTCCGCAGTGGCCATGGCAAGATGCTCAAAATTACCCTTGTTCGAAGATCAGTACAGAACCCTGTACTCCTGAAGATGCGATTTCTACTTATATTAAGGCAACTACATTCTGTCGACAGGTTTTGAATTACTATGAATCTGGCGGTGAACTTGATGATGGTTCTAAGCTTTTAGTCGGGTCGGTTGGGGTGCTTTCTGGCTCGGTACTGTCGGTGGTTGCAAAGGGAACTGCTGCAAAAGGCTGGTCTGGGATGTCTGGGGCGGCGAATGGCATTCAGGCTACAATGGATAAAACTTTTTCAAGCATTGTGTCTTACAAGAAAATGGATGCGGTTAATCAGTCGTATGCACATGATGTTTCGGTTATTTTTAATGAAAGCGGTAGTGATAACCCTGTTTCAAATAACAAAATAGTTTTCGGATCGATAATGATGGCAGCAGACTGTGCAATGGGTTCTTCCAAAGTTGATGCTGCCCTCCTTCAACAGATTGCTGATTTTCCTATAAGCACCCCCAAGCCAAATAAAGGGGTTGATCCAAAAAAACAGACTGATGCATCTGCATCTGCTCCGGCATCAGCGTCTGCGAGTAAATAACCTAGAGTTTTAATATGCAAATCCAGCAAGACGTCCAAGGCTTCATCCTTGATGCAAGGGTGGAGCTTTTTCAATTGGCCCCACCACCTGGCACCCAATACCCGGTGCAGTACTTCACGCCGGCCGGCACGGACGCCAACACCAATGCGATCAGCTTCATGGGCCAGCAGTACCAACCTTGGGCAATCCAGGCAGAGGGATTCGAGAAAACAGTGCAGGGCAGTGCGCCGCGGCCGACGCTGTCCATCGCCAACGCGGTGATGGGCGCCAATGGCCCCATCTATGGCATCTTTACCCAGTTGGTCCGCCAGTTCCGAGGCTTGGCCGGTTGGCAGGTGACGCGCATGGTGACCTACGCCAAGTATTTGGATGGCGGCGCGCTGGCCGGCGCTCCGGAGTTCCACCAGCAGGAAATCTGGTTTGTGAACCGGCGTACCCAGGATGACGGCACGGTTCTGCAGTTTGAGCTGGTGAGCGCGCTGGACCTTGAAGGCAAGACTGTGCCAAACACCATGGCCAGCGTTTACTGCCCGGCACAGACGCAGTACCGGAGCGCGGCGTGCGGCTACGCTGGCGCTGCCATGTTCGACGTCGATGGCAAGCCTACGAACGATCCCAGCAAAGATGCTTGCGGGAAGCACTTCAGCGACTGCCAGTGCCGGGGGAATCAGATCAACTATCCCGGACTGCTGGGGCTGCGCCGCTACAGCTGAGCGATCCCAATCCAACAAACAACCCGCTTCGGCGGGTTTCTTCGTTTCTGGAGCCCTAATGATCAACGAAATGCTGCACCTGGCGGAGCTGGCGCACCCGCAGGAAGCGTGCGGGGTGTTGCTGGACTCCGGCCGTGTCTACCCGTGCAGAAACATTGCCGGCGATCCCCGCGCGCAATTCGAGCTCGACCCGGTGGACTATGCCGCCGCCGAGCAGCTGGGCCGGGTCGTTGGCATCTGGCACAGCCACCCGGACGACACGGCCGACCCGAGCATGGTGGATCGTGTGATGTGCGAGCGGACCGGGTTGCCCTGGCACATCGTCAGCTGGCCGAATGGCGAGCACACGCTGACCGAGCCGGTCGGCTGGCAGGCACCCTACGAAGGGCGCCCGTTCTGTTGGGGGATGTTCGACTGCTTCAGCCTGGCGCAGGACTGGCATCGGCACGAGACGGGCATTCAGCTGCCACGGGCGCAGGTGGCGGAAGAGTTCTGGCTGAAGGGTGACAGCCCGTTCCCGGCCTGGCTGGCCAGCGCGCCAGTGGATGCCGTGGAGGGAGAGCCCGTGCGCGGTGACCTGATATTCATGATGTGCGAGGCCAACGTGGTCAACCATGTAGCCGTCTACCTCGGCGATAGCCGAATTCTGCATCAGCTCTACCATCAGCCCAGCCAGGTCGGCATCTATGGCGGCTGGTGGCGGCGCTGCACCGTAACCGTTGTGAGGCCACGACATGAGTGAAAAACGTACCGTCCGCCTCGGCGGCGAGCTGGGCGAGAAGTTCGTGAAGGAGTTTTCCGCCTACGTGGATAGCGTCGGTGAGGCCATCCGGATGCTGGAGGCGAACTGGCCCGGATTTGCCCAGCACCTGCGCGACAGCGATCCGGAAAAAGTGGGATACCGGGTGACCGTGGCTGACCGGGATGTCGTTGAAGAAGATGAGCTGGTACTGGTGAGCAAGGGCGACATCCTCATCATGCCAGTGATCGGCGGAGCCAGTGCCGGCATGAAAATATTTGCTGGCGCTGTCCTAGTGGTGGCGGGCTATCTTCTTGCGCCATATACCGGCGGCGCAAGTTTGAACCTTGTCCCTGTTGGAATCAGCATGATGGTTGGCGGTGCCATCGAAATGCTTACCCCCATTCCCAAACAGCCCGACTGGCAAGCCAAGGACGGCAAACCGAACTACTGGTTCAACGGCGCGCAGCAGACCAGCGCGCAGGGCCTGCCCATTCCGATTGGAACCGGCACCATGCTGATTGCCGGCACGGTGATCTCCGCCGGCGTCAGCGTCGAGGACATCGGCACCGGGGCGCTGCCCAGCAATTCCCCTGTACTCATATAGCCCGCCACGCGCGGGCATTTCTGTTTTGGAGCATGAATGTCCGACGATGCAATCTTTGGCGCCAAGGGCGGAGGCGGCGGCAGCCAGCACACCCCGGTAGAGTCGCCCGATACCGCGCAGTCGATCAGCTATGGCCGCATGATGGTCCTGCTGAGCCATGGTGAGACGGGCGGGCCGGCGGACGCGGCCAACCCACTGAAGAGCATCTATCTGGATGATACGCCGATCCAAAACCAGGACGGCTCGTTCAACTTCCAGAACATGCAAGTCTCATACCGCAATGGTACGCAGACGCAGCCGGCCATTCAGGGGTTTCCTGCGGTTGAAACAGAGATTGGCGTCGGGCTGGAGGTGAAGGCTGCGAACCCGATCACCCAAACCGTGGCGGATGTGAACGCCACCGCCATCCGGGTGACGGTTTCGTTGCCGGCCGGCCTCCGATCGACGGATCAGAAAACTGGAGATACCGCTGGCGCGTCGGTGCAGTATGCGATTGATCTGGCACCGGCGAATGGGGCCTTCGCGCAGGCGGCCATTGTCACCATCTCCGACAAGACCGCGGCCAACTATCAGCGCAGCACTCGGCTGCCGCTGACCGGCGCCGGGCCTTGGCTGGTTCGGGTCCGCCGCATCACGCCCGACAGCACGACGCAGTACCTGGCCAACCAGACCGTCTTCACCTCCTTTACCAGCATCATCGATGCGCAGCTACGCTATCCGAACCTGACTGTGCTTGCCCTCAAGTTCGACTCGCGCCAATTTTCTCGGATGCCGACGGTGTCGGCGCTGTGGCAGCAGCTGAAGTGCCAGGTTCCCAGCAACTATGACCCGGTGGCGCGCACGTACACCGGCCCATGGGATGGCAACTTCAAGCCAGCGGTGACCAGCAATCCGGTATGGTTCTTGTGGACCTACTGCACGGACAACCGCTTCGGCATCAACATTCCGGCCGCCAACATGGACCGGTGGGGGATGTACGCCATTGCGCAGTGGTGCGACCAGCCCGTCCCGGATGGGTACGGCGGCACCGAGCCACGCTTCCAGTTCCACAACTTCCAGCAGGACACGCAAGACGCCTGGAAGGTCGTGTCCGACATCGTGAGCAGCTTCTGTGGTCAAGCCTACTGGTCGGCCGGTGGTATTCGGATTGTCGCAGACATGCCCGGCAAGCAGCCGGTCAAGCACTTCAACGCCACCAATGTCATTGAAGGCAAATTCACCTATTCGTCTACTCCGAAGAATGGCCGCTTTACCGCGGCGTCGGTAGCCTGGACGGATCCGGGTGACCGCTACCGGCGCGCAGTTGAGTATGTCGAGCATGGCCAGGGTTTGCTGGCTTATGGGCTGCAGCAGACCGCGGCGGTAGCGATGGGGGCGGTGACGCGAGGCCAGGCGCGCCGCTGCGGCCGGTACATTTTGGAGACGGCGCAGCGCAGCACCGAAATGGTGGTGTTCAAGGCGGCTGCCTATGGTGCGGATCTCCAGCCGGGTGACCTGTTTGCAACGTCTGACTTCCACGTGACCGGCGCGCGGATGGGCGGCAGGGTGGGGTCGGTCGCCGGCACGGTTGTCAAGCTGGATGCACCGGTTACGCTTCAATCCGGCGTGACCTACACGCTGGAGGTGACCGGACCTGACGGCGTGCCGGTTCGCCGCGGCGTTGTCGCGTCGCCGGGCACGACTGACACCCTCAATATCGTTTCGCAGTATCCAGCCCAGCCGGTCGCCGGCGCGACCTGGGTGCTGATCGCTACCAACCTGCAGCCGGACTTGTGGACCTGCGTTTCAATCAAGTCGGCGGACAACGGTGAATTCGAGATCTCGGGTCTTCAGTACGATCCGAACAAGTGGGCCGCTATCGAAACCGGCCTCCGCTTCGATCCGGCGCCGACCAGCAGCTTGCCTGACCCAGGGGCGATGCCGCCAGTCCTGGCGCTCCAACTGCAAGAGCAGCCCTACTTGGCCCCGGATAGCAGCCGCAGGGTGAAGCTGTTGGTGGACTGGCCATCGGTTGTGCATCCGTACCTTCGAGGGTATCGGATGACTTACCGGCAGAATGGCGGCAACTGGATTGTTCTGCCGGATCAGGTCAGCAACCACGCAGAAATCATGGACGTGGTGCCTGGCAGCTACGATGTGCGCGTGTCCACGGTATCGGTAACCGGTGTCGTCAGCATCCCTGTTACCGGCAACCAGCAGACGCAAGGGCAGGTGACGCCGCCACCGGCGCCGACGCTGTCTGCAGTGGGCGGCGCGATGAAGGTCGATCTGACGTGGGCTTATCCCGCCGGCCGACCGGACATCAAGCGGGCGGAGCTGTTTTATAGCACCACTGCAGCGGACCCCAATCCCGGCAAGCTGGCGGACCTCGGCTACCCTACGACAGCCTTTACTTTCCAGGGCGCGCAGCTGGGTGTGACGTATTTCTTCTGGCTTCGCATCTACGACACCTGGGGGAATGTCTCGTCGTTTGCCACAGCCCAAGCCCAGACGATGAAAGACCCCACGCTGCTGCTCCAGCAATTGCAGGGCGGTGTCGACTACAGCTTGTTGGCGCCGGATCTGGCCGGCAGCATTACCAGCAATGACAACGTGGCTAACGCGCTGTTGCAAGCGCTGCTGCAGGTTGACACGTCCTGGTCGCAAGCGCGTGGCGCGCGCGTGATCAGCGGCCAGGCTACGGCCGCCATCGTGAACGAGCAGAAAATCCGCGCCGACCAGAATGCCTCGATGGCGTCGAATATCTCGGCACTCCAGGCATCCGTCGCCGGCAATGCTGCGGCGATCACGAGCGAATGGATGGCGCGCGTCACCGCCGATAGTGCTGTGGCCAGCCAAATCTCTCAGATGCAGACGACGCTCATTGGCAACAGCGCGACCATTACCCAGCAGGCCCAGAGCATTAACGGTCTTCTTGGGCAGTGGGCGGTGCAGGTCCAGCTTGACGCGAATGGCCAAAATCCTCGCGTGGCCGGCATTCAGTTGAGCAATGGGCAGGGGGGGTCATCGTTTGCGGTCCTCGCAGACAAGTTCCAGGTCGCGTTTCCGGATGGCTCCAACCCGCGGGCGGCTTTCACGGTTGGCCGAATCAACGGGCAGACTGCCGTCGGAGTTGACGGATCCATGATTGTTGATGGCTCGATCAGCGGCCGAAATGCAATCGTTTCCGGCTCTATCGATGCGGGGCAGATCAACACGCGAGGGCTGACCATTTGCGATGCGGCTGGCAATGTGGTGGTCGACATGACCGGGATGGGCGCTGCCTATATCAAGGGGCAGCTGACTGTCGGCCAGATTGACACCCGGGGCATGACGATCAGGGATGCCGTGGGGAATATCGTCGTTAGCATGAACGGGATCGACGGCTCTTTCATCCGCAACCTGATGGTGGACACCTTGCAGATCAAGGGGGAAGCGGTCAGCAAGAACGACACCCGCAGCATCACGGTCAGCGGCTGGACCAATGCCTTCGACTACTCGTTCCAGTTCAACTGCAGCGATTCCGGCACACTGCTGGCGTTTGCGGATTCTCCATTCACGACGCCGATACCTACGCTATACGGTCGCGGGCGCTCGGCGCCCATCAATGGCAGTGCGGTGCTGGTGCTGAATGTTAATGCAGGTGAGGTGGTGACGATTGGTGTTTCCTCGCCTGCGATCAATGTGAGCGGCATGATTCGCTATGGCTGCGTGTTGTTCAGGAGGTAGCAGATGCCCATCGATATCATCGAATACGACGACGCCGGCCGCATCCTGCAGGTCGGCACCAGCCGGCCGGAGAATATCCAGCTGGACGTGGCCGCCGGCAAGCGCATCTTGGTCGGCGCGGCAGACCCATTGACGCAGTACGTGCGGGACGGTGCGGTCGCGCCGCGCCCGCTGGCCGGCGCGGTGCTGGACGGCATGACGCTGCGGCAGTTGCCGGCGCCGTGCCAGCTGATACTCGACGGCACGCCGTACCCGTGCCCGGATGAGGTGTGCGAGTTGTCGTTCGCGCATCCCGGGCGCCACCAAATCGTGGTCGATGCCTTCCCAATGCAAACCGCTGTTTTTGAGGTGACGACATGATGAAGATCCACCACGCTGGCGACCACGCCGCGGCGCGCCGCCAGCAGTACCCGGACATTGGCGATCAGCTGGACGCGCTGTGGCGCATGGTGGCCGACGCGCCGCCCGACCAGTTGCCGCCGCAAACGAAGGCGATGCTGGCGGAGATCCAGGCCGTCAAGCAAACCTACCCGAAGCCCCGCGATGACAGCGGGGCTTCTCCTTTGGAGGTGTGATGTCCGCATCAAACCCAACTCCCGCAGACCTTGCGGCATCGCTAGCCCAGTTGCTCCAGAAGTACAACGTCACGATGGACCAGTTCAATGCCTGGCTGACCAGTGCCGGCATGGTGACGCTGACCGACGCCGCCGGCGGAACTCACACGGTGCCCAGCGCCGCCAATGTGCTGCGCGCTGACGGCTCCAATGCCAGCGGCACCTGGCCCATCTCGGTGTCGGGCAATGCGGGCTCGGTCAGCAGCGTGACTGCTGCCCAGGTGGCCGCTGGTCTCGGCTATCAACCGGTGCGACAGGACAGCATTCCAGACACAAAAGGAGCGATGTCCTATGTCCAGCTTGGCACATTCACTTGCGGCCAGAATGGCGCCAAGCTGGCTTTGTCGGTTGTTTTTGGCAATGGATACAACGCAGCCAACAGCCAGCTGGGCATGGCGACTCTGATCTTCAGCACGAGCAATGGCGGTGCCCAGCAGCCAGGCTCTGCCGGCCCATTTTTTGGTGCCGCGACGGCCATGGTTTTCGGCAACAGCGGCTGCACGTTTCTGATCGCGCAGAACAGCCCGACGTCGTACACGGTATTTGTCCAGCTCCAGGCTTGGGCCGGCGCTGGCGGCTGCAGCGCGTTTGGGGATGCCTCGAATGGAGGCTGGGTGGCAAGCGTGGTGAATACCGGCAGCAAATTGCCCGCTGGCAACCTCCTGACGGTACAGCCGCAAGGCATTTTGACGGTCAGCAGTTTCAACACGACGCCAACTCCTGCTCCAGCCTACACCCGGGCAACTGCGCCGGCGGCGGCGGCCTACGCTGGCGCATCGGTTTACATCACAGACGCCACTGGCGGCGCTGCGCTGGCATGGTCAAACGGCAATGCCTGGATCAGCGTCAGAACCGGCAACCCTGTCTGAGGACACCATGAATCAATATCCCTATGAAATCCTTATCCGGCTCTCTGCCGCTGGCATTGTCGGCGCATCGGTACGATTCGCGGCAGATCAGCCCAACCCCCTGAGCCAGCAGCTGCAGACCTACATCAGCGATCCCCAGTCTCTTGGTGTGGCGGATGGTCAGAGCGGCCTGAAGCTGGCGGATGTGCTCGGGCAGGTGGCTACCGTGGCGCTGTCGCAAAATCAGGCATTGCAGCTGCAATTGGCAGACGTGCAAAACAGGCTGGCGGCATTGCCGGAGGGGGCGAAGTGATCTGGATCGCGCTTTTCATTCTGCTGCAGCTGGCCGACATCGCCAGCACCAACTACGCGCTGGTCCGCCTGAATGGGAGGGAGCTGAATCCGTTCGTCAGGCGCCTGATGGCACGCGTTGGCATCCTGCCAGCATTGGTGGCGAGCAAGGCATTTCTGTTCTTTGCCTGCTACCTGCTCGCGCCACCGCCACTGGCCTACCAACTGCTATGCGCGTTCTACGTGTTCATTCTGTTCCGCAATCTGCGGGCAGTTAAACAGGGCCGGGATTCCCGGCCCTAATCATTCCTGGAGACACCATGCTGAAAAAACTGCACGACTATCGCATCTACCTGCTGATCCTTCCGGCCGCGTTGGCGCTGTTCTGGATTGACTCCGTTGTTGCCCAAACCTGGCTGCAGCTGGGTTTGGCGTTGCCGGTGCTGGTGGGCGTGGCGCTGCTGCTACGCAAAGCGCTGTTCCATGCTGACATGTCGGAGGCCGCCGACATTGCTCTGCACGCGCCTACTGGTGCTGCTCTGGTGGTGCTGGCCGACCGTTTGTTCATGGCTGCGGTGGTGATTGGTGGTGTGTTGTGGCTGCGGGGCTGAGCGCCGGCGCGCTGGCCCTGTTGCCGCTGCTGAACACCGCTGTGACTCAGCACTGGCCCGACATGCCGTCCCGCTCTGTGCTGGCGGCTCAGGTTGAGCAAGAAAGCGGCTGGCGTGTCAACGCAAAGCTGCAGACGTCGCGCGAGCTGGGCGCCGGCCTGGGGCAGTTCACCAAGGCGTACAAGGCAGATGGCTCGGTTCGCTTCGATGCGATTCGAGAGATGGTGGTTGCGCATCCAGAGCTCCGAGGCTGGAGCTGGGCAAACGCTTATGATCCGCGCTATCAACTGCCGGCCATCGTGCTGAAGAACCGTGGCAATTACCAGCTGATCCGCTGGGCAGCTTCCGACGCTGACCGGCTGGCCATGATGGACGCGGCCTACAACTCCGGCCTCGGAGGGGTGATCCAGCGACGGCGGAAGTGCGCCAATACCTCCGGCTGTCAGCCTGGCGTCTGGTTCGGCAATCTTGAACGCAGCAGCGCGCAGTCGGAGGCTCGGCATGCCGGCTATGGGCAATCGTTTGCGGATATCACCAATACGCACGTCAGGAACGTGATGGTCGTGCGGAGGGGCAAGTATCGCGCTTACTTTGGGGAGTAGGGGATGGGTGATGAAGTCGTGCTGCCGCGGGAAGAGTTCCGGGCGCTGCTGGAGGCGGCGGCCAAGGCCGGCGCGCGCCAGGCGCTGGACGAGGCCGGAGTGGCTGATGCAGTGAAGCTGGCCAAGAGAGTGGATGGCGTGGCGGATGCTGTGCTGAAGGCATTGGCCGGCGGCATTGTGATTGGCCTGCTGGGCGCGATCTGGGCCGGCATCGTAGTTCTGGCTAAGGCAAAAGGAGGGTGAACATGCAGTTGTGGAGGGAGATCGTGCTGGCCGCCGCCGTGGCGGCCTTGGCTTTTCTGGGGTGGGAGATGCGGGCTGTGCTGGCCCAGCGTGACGCTGCGGTGGTGCGCGCCAGCCAGGCCCAGCAGCAGGCAGTGGCCACCCAAGCCGCCCGGATGCACGAGCGCCAGGTGGCAGCAGATGACGCGGCCACGGCGGCCGCCTACGAAAAGGATTTGGAAGATGGGAAACTTGAATTGCAAGCCGCTCTGGCTCGCCATGCTGCTGCTCTCCGGCTGCACCAGCAACAGCCCGCCGCCGGGCGCGGCGATCTGCCCGCAGCTGCCGCCAGCGCCGGCCAGCGTGATGGTGCCGCGCCAGCCGACTTTTCTGCAGCGCATGGAGACGATGCTCTCCGGCTCGCCGCCGAGGCAGACGACGTCGTCCGGCAACTCAGCGCCTGCCAAGCCCTGATCCGGTCGGACAGGCAGTAATCCGGCCTGGCGGCATGTCGAAGGCATGCTGCTGGGCGTTATTTATTTTCTATTTCACCATCAATATAACGATCAATAAACTTTCTTGAGATTGATTGCACTTCTACAATGTAATTCATAAGTCCAGCACCGTTTGGGATAGATATTTTGGCAGAAAGTATTATTTCATCAATGTTTTTATTGATTTTTGAAATGGTAATGACAGCAAATCTACCTGTAACGGTATTGCAATTATTGCAATCGCATATAATTTTATAGCCACGATACTCTTCTATTAAAATGCCTGGATCAGTTTGGGTCATTCCTTTTCCTTTCTCCATTTCTAATTTGACTATGTGATTTTTCTGAATTTTTCTCGATTTCAGTTGTATAGGCAGTAACACTGCCAGTAGTCAAGACACCCCGGAAAAGCAGCCGTATACCAAAACCTTTCTTATATGGCAGTTATCATCAGAATAGTTGACAAAATAAAATTATGCTGCAGCGGCCATCTGTAGCCCCCCCTTTGCGAGTCCGAGTTAAGCGACTATGCTTTGCGCATGTGCGTAAATTTCATTCCACCCACGGCGCAGCAGATCCGCCAGCATTTTGGCTATGAGGTCGACGATGGCCTCTGGAAGCCTGAGTGCTGGCAGGACTATGCAGCGCCGATCATCACCCGTGACGGGCTGAAGCTGGCGACCTATGGCTTCGTGCCAAAGCGCCATCTGCCGCCTGGCGTTCGCTTCACAACCATGAACGCGCGCGCTGAGACCATCGGGGAGAAGCCGACTTACAAGGCAGCTTGGCGCAAGTGCCAGCTCTGCCTCGTGCCGATGCAAGCCTTCTTCGAACCCTGCTACGAGTCAGGAAAGGCAGTGCGGACGCGGATCGGACTGGCCGACGGCCAGCCCTTCGCCGTGGCGGGCATGTGGCGCGAGTGGCAAGAGCCAGAGGGGGCGGTTAGCTACGCTTTCACGCAAATAACCATCAACGCAGACGGTCACGAGGTGATGGGAAGGATGCACCGGCCTGGCGAAGAGAAGCGCTCATTGGTTATTGTGCCGACCGAACATTATGAGGCATGGTTGGAGTGTCCGAATCCTGATGTAGCTCGGAGCTTTCTGATACTTTCAGGTGCACATTTGTTGGAAAGCGCACCAATGACAAAATAAAGTGGCTAACGCAATTGCATTGACATTTATTGTTGATCGTGATATTGTTTCGGAATTCTTGCAGTGGTATTTGCTAGGGTTGGTGTCCGGTTCGAATCCTGGACATGGTGTTTGGTGCATTTTTACTGTGCTCTTGATTTTGACTGTTTTCTTGAACTGTGTTGATGTTTTTTTGTGTTCAGAAACAAGTAATTCGTCAAAGAAAGAGGGGTTCGGTATGAAAAAATGCAAAGCTTATTTTATTTATTTCGTTATTGGCTGTGTTCGTAGTTTGAGCGCAGTAAGCGCCAGCATCGTGGCTTCGGTAGCCACCACAGGGCAAGGCTTGGCTGGTTTTATCCAGCAGCCCTTGCAAATATCATTGGTCTATTTCACTTCCAGCAATTCATCAAGCCGCGTCGTATAGCGCGGCGACCTCACATCCTGCCTCATCTGCCAGCGCTGAGTCATGTTCTCAGACGCCAGTCGCACCGTGCCGCGGCCGAATTGTCGAGTGATGGCGTCCATTGTTCGCATCAGCCGCTCTCGGCGCGGATCTGGCGGCGCCGCAAACAGATCCGACTGCACCACGCCTCGCGGGCTGATCTCCATCAGCACGATTCCAGCTTTGTGGTAGAGGTAGCCTTTCTTGTAGATGGCCCGCAGGCCCGCCAGCGCCGCGCGCGTGATTTCGAGGGTGTCGTCAGACGCCTGGACCAGCGGCACCACGATATAGGGCCGGTACTGCGCCACATCGCTGAATGGGCTGGTGCGGATGCCGACACCGATCAGCCGTGCCGTAGAGCCTTGGGCGCGCAGCTTCTCTGCCGCCCGCGCTGCGTGGTGAGAGATGGACGCGATCAGGGTGTTCAGGTCGCGCACCTTCTTGGAAAACGACCGGCTGGCAATGATCTGCTGCTTGCTGGGTGTCACGTCTTCCAGCGCCAAGCAGCTGATGCCGTTCAGCTCCTGCACCGTCCGCTCCACCACGACGCTGAAGCGCCGCTTGATCTGCCGCGAGTCCACTCGCTTCAAGTCCAGCGCGCTGTGGATGTTCATGGCCTGTAGCTGCTCTGACAGCCGGCGCCCGATCCCCCACACGTCGCCCACCTCGATCTGCGCCATCATCTGGTCGGCCTCGGCCGGCGTCACGAAGTCCCATTCGAACACGCCTGCCCATTTTGGCTGCTTCTTTGCGATCCGGTTCGCCAGTTTGGCTAGGGTCTTCGAGGGTCCCATGCCCACGCAGGTGGGGATGCCGACGCGGCGCAGCACCGCCTCGCGCATCCGGTGGCCATGGCTGTCCAGATCCGGCATGCCGGTCATGTCGAGGAAACACTCGTCGATGCTGTAAACCTCTTGCTCGGCAGCAAACTCCGACAGCACCCGCATCATGCGCCGGCTCATGTCGCCATAAAGGGCGTAGTTGGAACTGAACACGGTCACCCCGTGTTCCCGGCACACGTCGGCAATCTCGAAGTACGGGCCGAACATGCGCAGGCCTGGCAATGCTTTTGCCTCGGCGCTGGCCGCCACCACGCAGCCGTCGTTGTTGCTCAGCACCACTATGGGCTTGCCGATCAGGTCGGGCCGGAACACGCGCTCGCAACTGGCGTACATGCTGTTGCCGTCCACCAGCGCGAAAAGGGTTGGCGCGCTCATTGCCGGAACTTCTTCACTGCGCCGGTTACGACACCCCATACCAGCAGCTCTTGGCCGGAATGCAGGGTGATCGGCGCATAGGCGGGGTTCTCCGGCATCAGCGCACAGGAGCCGCCGCGGCTGTGTAGTCGCTTCACGGTGAATTCGCCATCGATCACGGCCACCACAATGTCGCCATGCGCCGGCGCGAGCCCCTTGTTCACGACGAGCAGATCGCCGTTGTCGATGCCGGCGCCGATCATGGAGTCACCGCGCACACGGACGATGAACGTCGCCGGCGGGTCGGTCACGAGATAGTCGTGCAGGTTGATGCTGTCGTCGAGGTAGTCGTCGGCCGGCGATGGGAAGCCGGCGCGGATGGGGGCCAAGACCAACGGTAGAGGCTGGCCTCCAGGTGTCGGCATCAAGTAGGGGATGGTGGCCATGGTGGTGAAATTATGAATTCGTACAAATTCAAATTACACCACAGGTGAGGAAATATCAAAACGGATTTCAGTATGCTTTCGGCAAGGGTGTCGCCTCCTGCCACAGTCGCGTCCACTCGACTGCGTATTTGTCGGCTAGCGGCTTAGCGTTGCGTAGCAGCAGCACGTTTTCGGCGTTCTTGTTGGCCGCGGCAGCGCTGTAGTTGAATGAGCCCGTTTCCAGGTGCTGGCCGTCGATCACCATGAACTTGTGGTGAAAGATGGCGTAATTGCCATTCAGGCGCACCGGCACACCCTGATTCGCCAGGAACTGAGCAGCACTGTAGCCTTTGCGGTTGCTCTTCTCGTCGGCGACGACTTGCACCTTCACGCCGCGCTTGTGCGCGCTCAGCAGCGACTCGGCAATGGGCTTACTGGTGAATGAATAGGCGGCGACCAGGATCGACGACTTGGCGCCGTCGATGCTCTGCAGGACCAGCGCCAACCCGCCGGCATTGGGCGAGAACCCGACCTCATAGTCGGTGCCAGCCGGCAGCGGCACAGCAAAAGAAAACGGCGCTACAAGAGCGCCGGCGAGGAGTAGGGCAGAGAGTTTCATAGATTTCTCCAGACTGTTCATTCAAATAATCATGCCCGTGTGTAATTGATTTAGTTATGCATTTATGTCCTCCGTCCCAAGAGTGCGGCCAGCCTCAAGGCAGCAGTGCCAGTAAGGACTCAAGGTGATTCCGTAATATTTAAGTACGCCGAGATATCCAAACCGCTGACCAGTTGAAGGGTTGTGATTGCCGGCGGTAAATGGATTTACTTCTGAGGGATGATGAATGCCAATGAGCGCAGCAACAACGCCATCTCCATAGGACAGATAGTCGGGAGGCATGATTTCGCGAGCTTCAGGGGAGCCGTAAAAGCTATAATTTATAAACATATTTATCCTTATTAAGTAGGCAATAAAAAAAGCCCTTGCAGTCATAAAGACGTTAAGGGCTGGATGTTATGAGGATGCTCTCCTCACATGAATACATCATAACATGCAATCATACTAAAAGTCAATAGTCAAGAGTGGCGTTTGGAACTTAATTCCCTGAGGCATGAGAATACCCATGCTGTCGCCGGCGGCGGTCAATGTCCTTGAGCCGCGCCGTGCTGAATGGTTCCGTCGCCATACCGCCGCGCCGACTCCCGCGGCCGCCCCAGGCGCGCACGATCACCGGCCTGTCGAACAGGTCCAGCTGGATGGCGATGGCGTAGTAGCGGTCAGGGGAGAGGTAGAGGCGCATGGCTGATTGCTCCGTGATTTGCAATCAGCATGGCAATGATGCGTGAATTACGCAAATTTACAGAGTATGATGCGCGAATTGTGTGTCAATTGGGCGACTTGCCCGCGAGCAGAGCGCGCACATCAACTTGATGGCATGCCTCATGACCGCCCCAGCGGGCAGCGTTGGCGAATGCCTGGCGCAGATCATCGATGACCGCATCCGATATACCCGGAACCGCTTGAACCTGTAAGGATTCCTTACCGGTTTCCGGCGCGGCGGCGAGCAGGGCATCACACTCCGGACAAAATGTAAGGCCGCAGGCCTCGGCTTCATCACACTGCTTGCACCCGGGGGTCTTGCTGTACACCTCCTCCGGCACAGCCGGCGCGGGCTGCTGCCTACCATAGTTTCGGGTGAACTCCTCGGCGCGGGCGCGCCACGGCTTGAGCATTTCGGCCATGCCTTTCGGGTTGCCGGAGTGGGCAGCGATGGCGATCAACGCGTCGCATACCAGCTGTACAGCCTCTGGCACCGCCGGCGCGGGCTGCGGGCGGGTGTAGAGCGGCGTGTTGTGGTAATCGGTTTTTTGCTCAGACCACGTGTGGCAATCACCAGCCCCGCCACGCTGCCGCTCTATTTCAGCACTGATCAAGTTGGCGTGGTTTACCCACGCTACCGGCTCGCCGCTCTGCTCGGTGGCGGCCTTCAGCGTGGCCTGGCACAGCCGGCGCATATCCGCGCACTCGCTGGGGTCCAGCGACCAGCCCATGCTGTCTATGATTGCGTCGATGTCGATCATTGGTTTCTCCGGTTCGATGAGCAATTGCGAATGTGCGCAAATGGGTAAATGAGCAGGTGAGCAAAGGGGCAAATGCGCATTTACCCCTCCTTGTAAGGCCGCAGCGGCGACAGGCCGCGCTCTGCAAGCACGCGGTTGAATCCTTCCACGCCCAGGTCTTGCAGACTGGACGGCCGTTCCGCCTTGGCGAGGTCCGAAAGCCGGCGGTGGTCGTCGGGGTGGACCTTTACCTTGATGGACACATAGTCGGGCAGGGGCTTCTCTTCCTTGGTCGGCGCTTCCGTCTCGCCTCCGCCCAGGAATTCCTTCAGGCTGGTCTTGCTCATTGCAGCTTCTCCTTGACCCATTGCCACAGGGCCCGGATCTCGGCCGCCGCCTTACTGCGCGAGTCAAACTCCGTCACCGACTGGCCGGTGGCGATGGCGCGCGAGAATGCGATGCGCTCACCGATCTCTACTGGCGCTACTTCGCCGAAGTCGGCCAGCGCCTGGCGCGCGTCAGCCACCTCCGGCACGCGAGGAGGGCAGGCGGACAGCACGAACAGCGGCTCCTTGCCCGCGGCGGTGACGATCTTCACTGCGTTGCCGACCGCGGCCAGGTCGAATGCTGTCGGCCGAACGGGGATCAGGATGAGGTCGGCGACCCGCGCAATGGCAGCTGAATCGGGAGAGGAGTGTGGCGGCCCGTCGATGATGGCCAGGCCGAATCCCTTGGCGCTGCCGGCCTTGAGCGCGGCTTGCAGCTGCGAGGGCGGCGTTTGGAGAACGACCGGGGATTCGGCAGAGCGGCTGCCGGCCCAGCGCGAGCTGGATGCCTGAGCGTCGTCTCGGTCGAAGATGATTACGGAGGTGGAGTCCTCTTCGGCGGCGACGCCAAGGTGGACAGCAAGGGTGGACTTACCCGAGCCGCCTTTTTGCGAGAATGTGGCGATGGTTTTCATGTTTCCTCTGGGCATGAAAAAACCCGCCGGCGGCGGGTTTGTGGTGGCGGGAAGCTGGGCGGTACAAATCGCCCAAATTTCGCCCAAATTTTGAAAAGTTGCCTTGTAAGCCAATACTGGCTTGTTTGGGGTGCGGGTTCGATTCCCGCCGCCTCCACCACATTCAAAACCCAACCGTTCGCGGTTGGGTTTTTTTATTGTCCGCGTCTATTGCCGCTGTGCCGCGGCAGGGAAAATTCCTATACACACAAAATGCGAATTGGAATGGATATATTGTGTGTATTCAATTGTTTGGCGATCGACTCGCTGCAGGGCTTTGAAAGCGCTTCGCGCGGGGCAGAAGAAAACCGGGCGCACGCGCCCGGTTGGTCGGCATGACTTATTGCGGCAGGTTGTCGTTGCTGGCCAGCTCCAGCTGCGCCTTTTTCACCCGCTTGTCGGCGGCCAGCCTTTGCTGCAGGCCCAAGAGTTCGGTCTGGGCCGGCGCTTCGTATACCACCACGCTTTGGGTGCGGAAGCGCACGCTCAGGCCGTGGTCGCGGGCGACGGCGGCTTCATCCTGGGCAGAGGCCAGTTGCACCAGCACCGTGCCGCTGACGGTGGCGGGCAGCGCCTGCTTGGGCGACTGGACCACGTCGCCGCGGTTCAAGGCCGGAGCGCCGCTGGCGCGAAAACTGGCGCCGCTGGCCGATTTGGCCGCTGCCTTGGCTTGGCTTGCTTGCTTGTAATAGGTTTTGCCGTTGATGGTGACGGCCTGTCCCGCCGGCTTGGGCAGGAAGGGCAGGTCGGCCGCCAGCGCGCCGCCGGCCAGCGCCAGCAGCGAGAGGGTCAGGATGGTTTTTTTCATGTTGCGCTCCTGTGGCCGAAGAAGCGGATCGACCACGATTTCAGTTTGCCCGCCGCATTGGGCAGGGTGTAAGTGGTGTTCTTGGCGCCGACGCGGTGGATGAACTGGTAGTCGCCGCCGTTGGTGTCTATCACGCGGATGCGCCATTGGCCCTTGGCCGATTCGCCGTAGAAATGGTTGGACAGCAGGCGCTGCTGATTGAGACCGTAGTCTTCCGCCACCAGCGCGGTGCGCGGCGATAGCAGCACCGAGCGGGTGCCGGCCGGCGAAATCAGCTCCACCGCCAGGTCGCTGGCGCGGCTGTGCTCGGCATCCACCAGGATTTGCACCGCCTCCACCGTGAGATTGTCCGGCTGGGTGTAGACGCTTTCCACGCCTTTTTCGTCGGCGTCGGGAATGGATGCCTGCGCGCTGATGGTCTGCCAGCGGGTTTTTTCCAGCGGCGGCAGCGGGCGGTTATAGAACAGCGCTTTTTCCACCGCTTTGTCGACGTTGATCAGGCCGAAGCCGTAAAACTGGTGGAAGGGCAGGCCAGCGGCGTTTTTCTGCCAACCGGGAATCGCCTGGTAGCGGTGGCTGCCGCCGCCGGCGTCCTGGAAGGCCAGAGCGACGCCGGGGTTGGCCGCATCCACCTGGCGGGCGGTGGTGATCAGGATGTGGCGCACGTCGCGGGCGTTGAGGGCCGGATTGGCCGACATCACCAGCGCGAAGGCGCCGGAGGTGGCCGGGGCCGCCGACGAGGTGCCGTTCATCACGCCGTTGTAGTCGCAGTTGGGGTCCAGCGCGTTGCCGCCGTGCAGCGCGTTGTCGCTGCTGCCGGCGATATTCCAGCCGCGCTGGCAACCGGTCAGGTCGGTGGTGATCATGGCCGGCGAGTCGGTGCCGTATTCGCCGCCGGGCGCGGTCAGCAGCACGTTGGCGCCCACCGACGAGTACGAGGAGCGCACGCCGTCGGCGTTCAGCGCCGATACCACCACGTTCCAGTAGTTGCTGTTGTCGGTGGTGAGGTTGGCGTCCTGCACCGGCAGGCCTTCATTGCCCTTGTAGCCTATCAGGTAGCCGTTGCCGGCCCGGAAGTAGCTGTAGGCGTTGCCGGCCGATTTGACGAAGGTCGCGCCGCGGCCCCAGTGGCTGTTGCGGCTGACGTCTTCGTAGGTTTCCTCCTCGGTTTTCAGTTCGATGTCCTGGTCGGGATTGCCCGGGGTGGAGCGGACGGCGGAGGAGCCGTAGCTCTGGTTGAACACGCGTGAATCGGTGAAGGCCTCCAGTGGCCGTCCGCCCGGTTGTTTGCCGTGCGACAGCAGCCAGCCGTCCAGCGTTTGCGCCAGCAACCAGTTGAAGCCTTTCAGGCTGGCGGACGGCGCCACGCCGCGTCCGCCTATGCCGTTGAATCCCACCGCCGCCGCTATGCCGGCCACCGAGGTGCCATGGGCGTTGTCGGGCGAGTCGGGAGTGGGGTCGTTGCTGCCGTTCACCAGGTTTTTGGAGCCCGGCACGATGTTGGCGGCCAGGTCCGGGTGGCGGATTTCCAGGCCGTCGTCGATGACGGCGATGGTGGTGCCGACTCCGCGGATGCCGCGCAAGTGAGTGAAGGCCAGATTGAGATCGACGCCCTTGACGCCGCCGCGTTTGGAAAACGCGTTTTGGCCGGTATTCTGCAAGTGCCATTGTTGCGCGGCCAGCGGGTCGCCCGGCTGCAACGGAGTGTTGCGCGGTTGTTCGGCGGCGGCATGGCTGGACAGCGATGCGAGCGCCAGCAGAACCGCGCTGCTTGAGATGCGATGGTGCATGGTTTTATCCTCTGATTTCCTTTGTTTTGTTCGGCGTAGCCGAATCAAGATATTATTTGCAAATTTTTATTGCGCAAATACCCTTTTGTCATAATGTTTGCGCGATGGAGAATTTGCAGGATGGCAGAGGACGCTCGGAGGAGGAGGGCGGGCGGGGAAGGGCGCCGGCTCCATCGCGGAGCCGGCCGGGGGTCAATCTATCTTGGACAGAGTGTCGAAGTTGCTGTGGCAGCAGTCCTCGAATTCCTGCTGCGGGTCTTTCAGTTTGATCTGGTACGATTTTCCCTGCGCGGTGAGGACCAGTTCCTTGTCGGGCGAGGTCAGGGCTCGGGGCATCAGGAACCAGCGCTGTCCTTTGCGGGAATTGGGCTGGGTGATGTAGATGGCGGTGAAGGGCGGGATATCCTGGCGCGAGGGGTCCTGCAGCGAGACGCCTACCGGCGTCTGGCCCAGGATTTCTATCCCGACCTTGGTGCCGTTGTTCTGGCGCAGGATGCGGCGGATCACGCCCAGCAGCAGCGGGTGGCTCTCTGTTTTCACCAGGATCAGCCGGCCTATGGCCAGCTGGTCTATGGTTTTGCCGATGAAAGTCAGCCCCATGCCGGTGCTGCTGATATCATTGATCCGCCATTCGTCCACCCGCTCGGGGTCCAGCGATCCGACATCCTGCACCTTGATCTGGAACGCCACCCGGTCGAAGCCGATGGACACTTGCGCATTGGAGGTGTGCAGCGAGCGTTCCGACTTGCGCAGCGACTTGCCGCCGTCGTTGGACCAGCGTATCGCCAGCTTTTCGCACAGGTCGGCCCACTCCTCGCGTTCCAGCTCGCAGCCCAGCGTGGCGAGGGACGAAGGTATGCGGCTGTCCAGGTCGAACATCAGGTCGGCCAGGCGGCTGGTGATTTCATAGGCTGACCAGTAGCGGTGCCACTTGCCGGCCATGCCGCGCAGCATCGGCTGCGGCGGCTCGGGGATGGACAGGTTGTAGACGAAGATCGGGCCTTCCGGCGGCGCCTGCTTGTCCAGCGGGATGTGCTGGCTCAGCAGCATCAGCAGCTGGTCCACCGCGATGATTTCCTTGTGCAGCATGTTCTCGGTCTGCGCCAGGTGCAGCATGCCGATCTGGATCAGCAGGTGCTCGCAGCTGATTTCCTGGCGCGCGTCCGGGTATAGCAGCATCGCGGTGCGGGAAAATCCCGCCTCTTCGGCGTAGGTGTAAAAGCGGAAGCCCTGTTGCCAGGCGGTGCCTTCCGGCTTCAGGTAGCGCAGCGCGTTCCAGGCGATCAGCCGCATCTGGTGATGCAAGCCGCGGATGGTGACCAGCTGCAGGTCGGGCTCGGCCGCCGGGCTGGCGGCGTTCTTGCTCAAGCGCAGGCAGATCTGGTAGGCGCTGGACAGTTCGTGCCAGTAAGCCAGGATGGTGGGAAGATAGCCCTTGCTGCCGCTTTTCGACTGCAGATAGTCCTGGCATAGCTGGCGATGGATGCCTGCGGCCTTGTCGTCGACATAGAGCAGGGTTTTCACCCTCTCTTTCAGCGACATGTCGGTGTCGGCGTTGATTTTGGAAACTGCCTTGATGATTTCCACCAGGGCGGTAAAGTATTCGGCCTGCGGCAGGTCGCGCACCAGAAGGGTGGCCGACTGCGCCACGCCAGATGCCGGCGTGTTTTTGCTGAGGAGCGAGCTGACTAGGGATTTGAAGTCAAACATTGAGCCAACTTTTAATGGGTTTATGTTCTCGTTTATATGTCACTATATCTTACGTCACGCGTTGATGATGGTGAAACCATAATCTCAAAATTATCAGACATGCCAATTCGCAAGCTATTTACATTTCGTCTGTTTATTCCGGTATTGTCCTTTTCAGTCCTTTTTAATGCGCCGCCGGCATATGCCGCCGACGAATCGCAAGTGCCTGAGGGCGTTGGCGTTGTGCTGGGCGGCGGCGGCGCGCGCGGCTTCGCCCACCTGGGCGTTCTCAAGGAATTGGAGCGCCTGCGCATTCCGATCGCCTGCATTTCGGGCACCAGCGCGGGGGCGCTGATTGGTGGCATTTACGCCAACGGCCTGCCGCTGGATGAGATCGAACGCGAATTCAATGCCGCCGATTGGGACCAGATGCTGTCCGGCAAGCCGGCGCGGGCGGATATTCCGTATGACCGCAAGCGCAATGATTACAAAAACTATCTCGATGTCAGCTTCGGCCTGAAGGACGGCGCGCTGCGGGTGCCGCGCAGCGCCATCAACTCGCAAGGCATCGAGCTTTACATCCACAAGCTGACCCGCGACCGCGACATCGACGATTTCGACAAGCTGCCCATTCCGTTCCGGGCGATCGCCGCCGATTTGAGCACCGGCGACGCGGTGGTGTTCAAGCAGGGCTCGTTGACGCGCGCGCTGCGCGCCAGCATGGCGGTGCCGGGGGTGTTCGATCTGGTGGAGGACGAGGGGCGGCTGCTGGTGGACGGCGCCATCGCCCGCAATGTGCCGGTGGAGGATGTGAAGGGACGCTGCGCCAAGCAGGCCATCGTGGTGGATGTCGGCACGCCGCTGATGAAGCCGGATGAAATCCAGACCCTGTTCGACGTGGTGGCGCAAAGCTCCAATCTGGCGGTGCTGCGCAATGTCCAGGAGCAGATGAAGCTGCTGGACAAGAAAGACATCGTGATCCGGCCGGACCTGACCGGCTATGCCGCCACTTCCTTCGGCGATCACCAGGCCATCGTGCGGCGCGGCGAGGAGGCGGCGCGCAAGATGGCCAAGCAGCTGTCGGCTTACTCGGTGTCGGAGGAGGCCTACGCCGCCTGGAAGCGCAAGCTGCAGCGGCCGCGCTATCCGGTGCTGGACGAAGTGAAGGTGGAGGGGACGGACGGCACCTTCACCAAGCTTTCCACGCTGCGCGAATCGCTGGCCTTTCCGGGGCCTGTGCCGGTGGGAACGGCGCGCAACCGCTTGGCTGAAATCTTCACCGGCGGCGAATACGACAAGCTGGGCTACCGCGTCGACAATGTGTCCGGCCGCAGCGTGATGACGGTGATGCCGGTGGAGCGCAGCATAGGGCAAAACTATCTGCATTTCGGGCTGAACCTGCGCAGCGATACCCCGGGCGACAACAGCTTCACGCTGCGCGCCGCCCATGAATGGACGGCCTTGAACGACGCCGGCGCGTCCTGGCGCAACGACTTGGCGATAGGCTACGACAAGTCGATCACCACCGAGCTGTACCAGCCACTGTGGAACGGCAGCCCGTTCTTCGTCGCCGGCTCGCTGGGTTATGAGCAAAAGCCGTTCCGCGTGTTCAATGACAACCATACGGTGCTGGCCACCTTGAAGAACGATGTGCTGAGCGGCCAGGTGAATGTCGGCCTGGCTCTGGGCAAGTACGGCGAATGGCGGGTGGGCCTGTACCGGCAGGACAACGATTACTCGCTGGAGCAGGGCGACCCCAGCGAATTCAACGGCAACGATCGTTTCCGCAACACCGGGGTGCAAAGCAGCCTGGTGGTGGACCAATTCGACAATCCGCGCTGGCCGAGGGCCGGTTATTACTTCAGCGGCAAGGTCGGCGCCGGTTTGCCGGGGCTGGGCAGCGAGGTCAACCAGAAATTCTATGACCTGATCGGCGAGACGGCCCACACCTATGGCGACGTCACCGCGCGCTTCACCGCCAAGGCCAGGGGTTATGTGGATATCCGCAATGGCGACATTCCGCAGACGCTGGGCGGTTTCCTCAATCTGACCGGTTACCAGAACGGCGAGTTGCTGGCCGATCAGGTGGCGTTGGCGCGGCTGATGGTGTATTGGCGCGCCGCGTCGCTGCCGGCGGTGCTGGGCTCCGGCGTATACGCCGGGGTGTCGCTGGAGGCCGGCCGGCTGTGGGGGCAGAACTATTCCGACCTCCAAACCGCCCGCGGCTGGATTCCCGCCGGTTCGCTTTTCCTGGGAGCCGACACCATTCTGGGGCCGTTCTTCGTCGGCGTCGGCACGGCGCGCGGCGGCCAGTTGACCGGTTACATCTACCTGGGCGTCGATTACTGATCTTGATCCAAAAGAACGCCCGGCGATGAGCGGTCATCGCCGGGCGTTGTCGTTTGCGGCGCCGGCAGCGCATCCGGGCAATGAAAACCGCCCGCGGGCGAGGCCTGCGGGCGGTTTGACGTGCCGCGGGATCGGCTTAGAAGAAGCGGTAGTCCACCGTCACGCCAACCGTGCGCGGCGCGCCGACCACGCCCAGGTTGTTGCCGCGGGATGCGATCTGGGCATACAGCACGCCGCGGTTGGTCAGGTTGTTGACGTAGGCGCGCACGCCCCAGCGGGCATCCTCGTAACCGGTGTTCAGGTTGACCACTGTGTAGTCGCCGGCCTTCAGACTGGGGTCGTTGGTGATCTCCGAGTAATAGGAGCCGACGCGGTTCAGGCTGCCGCCCACGTAGAAATTGCGCGGCAGGCGCTGCTTGAAGCCCAGGTTGACGGTCATGTGCGGCGCGTAGTTGAACTGGTTGCCCATGATGCCGGGGTTGGCGGCATCGGTGCCGGTCACCTTGGTGTTGAGCAGGCCGAGGCCGGCGTTGACGGTCAGCGTCGGCGTCACCCTGGCCTTGGTTTCCAATTCCAGGCCGTAGCTCTGGCCTTCCGGAATGTTGGTGAAGCGCGAAGCCAGGATGGCCTGGTAGCCGGTGTACTGGTTGAAGAAGGCGTTGGCGTTGAGGCTGACGCGGTTATCCAGGAAAGCGGAGCGGCTGCTCAACTCATAGGCGGTGACTTCTTCCTTGTTGTAGGTGTAGTAGACGTAATTGTTGTCCAGGCCGGAGCCGCCGGCGTTGTAGCCCTTGCGCGCGGTGAGGCCCAGCGTGGTGTCCGGACTGTAGCGGTAGCTCAGGCCGGCCTTGGGCAGGAACAAGGTTTCGCCCACGTTGTAGCTGGCCTGATTTTGCGCGGCGGTATCCGGATTGAACAGGGTGTGGCGGCGCTGCATTTCGCGCTCGACGCGGCCGCCCAGGTTCAGGCTCCACTTATCGCTGAGCGCCAAGGTGGCCTCCCCATAAAGCGCTTCGGTCTTGAGGCGGTCCTTGGCCAGCAGATTGGGGAACTGGAAGGTGCGCAGGCTTTGGTCGCGGTCGTAGTGGTATACGCCCATCATCCCGCTCAGCCAGCCGTTTTGCGGCGCATAGGCGAGTCGGGCTTCGACGGTGTCGCTTTTCTCATCCAGGCGCATGTTCAGCGGCGGGGTGTCGGTGTCCTTGAACGCGCTGACGTTGTCGGCGTGCCCGACCAGCAGGTGGGCGCTCCAGGCGTCGTTGAACTGGTATTGCAGGTCGGTGCTGATGGTGTTGTTGGACGAGTCCTGATAGCGGGCCTGGGTGGACAGGCGATGGTACTGGTAGTCGAAGTAATTGCCGTCGACGTAGTTCAAGTATTCGCCCTTGTCCTTGCGGTGCGATACCGTCAACTTGGCGCTGAAGCCGGGCAGGGCGCTGGGCTTCCACAGCAGCTTGCCGCGGTAGCTGCTGTGATTGATCTGGGAGGCATCCCAGGGCAGCTGGCCCGGGTAGTCGATGAAGCCATGGCCGTTCAGGCCCTCGGCGGTGACGCGGAAAGCCAGCTCGTCGGTGATCGGGCCGGAGATCATGCCGGCGAGCGTCGCCCGGCCGCCTTTGTCTTCGTAGCCGGCGCGCAATGCGCCTTCCCAATCGAAAGCCGGGTCCTTGGTGTTGACCACGATGGCGCCGGCCATGGTGTTGCGGCCCTGGGTGGTGGACTGCGGGCCGCGCAGCACTTCGATCTGTTCCACATCCCACGGGCTGGCGTCGACGTAGCGCTGGCCGGTCCAGCTTTCCGCCATGCCGTCCACCGTGGTGCTCACCCGCGGGCGAGAGCCGGAAACCAGCGTGTTGTAGCCGGTGCCGGGGCCGGTGCCTTCCACGCCGCGGATGTTGACGATGCCGGCGCCGTTTAGGCTGGCGTTGGGCGTGGCGGCCGCCGCGTCATAAACCGATTTGACTTCGCCCTTGTCGGCGTCGCGCAGCACTGTCACCGCGGTGGTGGTGTCCTGCAGCGAGCGATTGATCTTCTCGCCGGTGACGGTGACCGCGGGCAGAGTGGTGGAATTGTCCTGCAGGTCGGGCGCGCCGGCCGCCAGGGCGGCGGTGCTTCCCAGGCAGGCCAGCGCCAGAATGGTGGCCTGCGATAGTGCCTTGCGTTGGCGGTGCGGAGTGTTTTTCATCTTGCTTGCGTTCCTCATTGTTGTCGTTGCCAGAGCGTCCGGGTGTTCTGCGTCGTCTGGCTGGCGAGGAATCGTTGGCTATTGCGGCGTCTGAACAAGTCGGGATGATGCTGGCCCGGGACGAGCATTGCAGCTCGTCGATGCGAATGATAATATTTATCATTAACAATATGCAAACGGTAATGGCACGCCGGGAGAAATGCGCGATCCGACTGCCGGAGTGGATGGAAATCATGGGTGGAAATGTGAAATGGAATCAAATGGCTGCCGAGAGTGCGGCCTGGCTGCAACACCCGGACGCGGGCCTGCCATCCTGGTGGGAACGTTTGGCTGCCATCGGCGCGCCGCTGCGCGAGCGGCTGCCGGATGGGCGCGTCTGCGTGACTTTCCTGTGGCGCGATCCGGCCGGCGGCCCGGCCGCGTCGGCGACGGTGCGGGTGTACGCCGATGTCAATTCCGTCACCGACCACCATAGCCCGCAGCCGCAGTCGCTGTCCCGCCTGGGCGATACCGATGTCTGGTGGTGGCAGGCGGTGTTGCCGGCGGATTGGCGCGGCAGCTATGCCTATATCCCGGTAGCGGCCGGACAGACGCCGCCGGTTCCCAGCGACGATGTCCGTGAAAGCCGGCTGCGCCACCGCGAATGGTGGCTAAGCATCATGAGCCAGGCCATCGCGGATCCGCTCAACCCCGCCGCCGGCTACCGCAGCAGCTGGGGCGCCAGCTTGTCGCCGCTGCATCTGCCCGACGCGCCGGACCAGTCCGCCTGGACCGCCTGGGACAAAACCGGGCAGGGGGCCGATCCGCACCGCCTGACGGAGATCCGCTGGGACAGCGCCATGCTCGGCAAGGCGCGCCGGGTCTGGATCTACCACACAGGCGCGGTTTCTGTTGGAGAATGGGCCGGGAGGCCGCTGGCGATCCTGCTGGACGGCCAGCATTGGGCGCAGCGCCTGCCGGTGTTCGCCGCGCTGGACGAGGATACCCGCCGCGGCCGTTTGCCGCCCGCGGTGTATTTGCTGATCGACAGCATCGACGGCAAGCACCGCGAGGAAGACCTGCCCTGCAACGCCGCATTCTGGTTGGCGCTGCAAGCGGAGCTGTTGCCGCAGGCGGCCTTGATCGCGCCGTTCAGCGACCGCGCAGACCGCACCGTGGTGGCCGGCCAGAGTTATGGCGGCCTGGCGGCGATGTTCGCCGGCCTCAACTGGCCGGACCGTTTCGGCTGCGTGCTCAGCCAGTCCGGTTCGTTCTGGTGGCCGCATGTCGAGCTGCATGAAAAGGCGCGCGCGGCGAGCGGCCGCCGCCTGCCGGGCAGCAAGGGCTGGCTGGCCGAGCAGCTGGAAGCTGGCGAGACGCCGCCCGGACGGCTGCGCGTGTTCCAGGAGGTGGGCCGCCGCGAGGAGGTGATGGTGGACGTCAACGATAGCCACCGCGCGGCGCTGGAGCGCGCCGGGCATGACGTGCATTACCAAGTGTTCGAAGGCGGGCACGACTGGCTGTGCTGGCGCGGCGGTTTGTTGCAGGGGCTGGGCTGTCTGTGGCGGCCCTGGGTCGCCCCGTAAAACAAACCAGAATCGTCCAAAGGCGGGCCAAGCCCGCCTGCAGGCCGGCTCGCCTTGCTGGAGTGTTCGCCATGAGCGCGGAGCAAACCAACCCTTTCGATGACGAAAGCCTTTCCTTTCTTGTCCTGGTAAATCCCCAGGACCAGCACAGCCTGTGGCCGTCGCAACTCGCGTCGCCCGCGGGCTGGCGCGCCGTATTCGGCCCGGCCGGCCGCGGCGCGTGCGTTTCCTATCTCGACGCCAACTGGACCGACATCCGTCCGCGATCGCTGCGCAGCGGTTAAGGCCGCCGTTTCCTCATCTTCGCATCGTCCCGCCCATGCCGCAGGCCTGGGCGCGGCCGGCTGCGCGCCGGCCGTTCCGATTACCCGCATCCGGGGAAGCATCGTGTTGACCATTGAAACCAAACCCTCCGCCGTAGAGCGCGAGCTGCCGCTGTTCGGCTCGCAACTGGGCATCTGGCTAGCGGACCAGATCGCCGAACAAAAGAGCACCTACGCCGTCGCCCACTGCGTAGAACTGGACGGCGCGATAGACGCCGAGCGGCTGCGGCAGTCCATCTGTTTGGGCCTGGCCGAGGCCGACACCGTCGTCGCCCAGTACCTGGAAACGCCGGACGGCCCGGCGCAGCTTCTGCGGCAAGGGCTGAGCGCCGAGAACCTGCCCCATCCCGAAATCCATGACCTGAGCGCCGAGGCTGATCCGGAAAGCCTGGCTCGGCGGTGGATGCGCGAAGACTTGTCCGCGGATCTGCCGGCCGACGGCGAGCGGCCGCTGTATCTGCACCGCCTGTTCAAGCTGGCTGGCGGCGCGGGCGAGCGCTGGTTCTGGTATCAGCGCTACCACCATGTCTGCGTCGACGGCTACAGCTTCGCCGCGCTGACCCGCCGCATCGCCGACCTCTACCAGGCGCTGGGCCGCGGCGAAGCGCCGCCGCCGTCGCCATTTGTTTCTTTCGCCGATGTCGCGGCCGAGCGCGAAAGCTACCTGGCCAGCCCGCGCTGCGAGGAAGACCGCGCGTTCTGGCGCGGCTACGCCGCCGCGCTGCCGTCGCCGTCCACCTTGTCCGCGCGCGACGCGCTGGCAGGCGACGGCGCGGCCAATGTCGACGTGCTGCGCCGGCGTTTTGAAATCGCTGGAGGAACGGCGGCGCCGCAGGCCATGGCGGCCGTTTTCGCCTACCTGGCCAGGATGAGCGGCAAGAGCAGGGTGGCGATGGGCGTGCCTTTCATGCGGCGCATGGGGTCGGCGGCGCTGCGGGCCGTGGGCCCTGTGGTGAATGTGCTGCCGGTGGCGCTGGATATCGACGATGGCGACGACCTGGCTACGCTCGCGCGGCGGCTGGCCGACGAATTGAAACAGGTGCGCCGCCATGAGCGCTACGATGCCGAGCAGATCCAGCGCGACAGCGGCATGGTCGGCTCCCGCCGCGCGCTATACGGCGCGACGCTGAACCTGAAGATCTACGATCAGTCGCTGCGGCTGGGCGAGGTGGCGGGCGTCACGCTGCCGCTGGCGGTGGGGCCGATAGACGATATCGAATTCGGCCTTTGGCAGCAGGGCGAGAGCCTGGTGGTGGAGCTGAGCGCCCATCCGGCGCGCTACGGCGCGGCGGAGCTGGAGTGGCATGCGTGGCGGCTGCGAGGCTTCATCGCCGCCCTGGCCAGCGGCGCTGCCGTGGGCGACGCGCCCTTGCACAGCGCCGCGGAGAAGGCCGCGCTGGACGAGTGGGCGCAGGGTCCGCGGGTAGCCGCGCCGGCCGGCGTGCGCACCGCGCTGGACGTGTTCCTGCAAAGCGCCTTGCAATACCAAAATGAGACCGCGCTGGCGTGCGGCGACGAGCGGCTGAGCTATGGCCAGCTGTCGGCCCGCGTCGCGCAGCTGGCGCGCGAGCTGCTGGCGCGCGGCATCGGCGACGGCAGTGTGGTCGGCGTCGCCGTGCCGCGCAGCGTCGACACCGTGGTGGCGATACTGGGCACCTTGGCGGCCGGCGCCGCCTTCCTGCCGCTGGACCTGGACTACCCGCCCGAGCGGCTGGCGATGATGTGCGAGGACGCCGCGCCGGCGCTGCTGCTGACCCGCTCCGACGTTCGCGGCCGCTTGCCGGACCTGCCGGCGTTGTGCCTGGACGACGAGGCGGTCCGCGCGCGCTTGGCCGCCCGCGCCGCCCAGCCGCTGGACGACGGGGAACGGCTGCGTCCGCTGAACGGCGACCGGCTGGCCTATATGATCTACACCTCCGGCTCCACCGGCAAACCGAAGGGCGTGATGATCGCCCATGCCAGCTTCCTCAACTTGCTGCTGAGCCAGCAGACCGGCTTGTTCGGCGACTTCGTCCGTTCCCGCGGTCGCCGCGTGCGTACGATGCAGACCGCCTCGCTGTCCTTCGACGGCGCGCTGGAGCAGCTGTTCTGGCTCTTCATGGGCCAAGAAGTGCATCTGTGCGACGAAGAACTGCGCCGCGACGCGCAGCAGCTGGTGGATCTGGTGCGCCGCGAGCGCATAGACGAGATGGACGTGCCGCCGTCGCTGCTGCGGCAGATGCTGGACTGCGGCCTGATGGACGACGGCCATTGGCAGCCCGGCATGGTGATGGTCGGCGGCGAAGCGGTGCCGCCGGCGCTGTGGAAGGAGATGCGCGGCTACTCGCAGCTGCATTTCCATAATTTCTATGGCCCGACCGAATACACGATCTCGGCGCTGGGCGCACCGGGCTCGGTCGCGGAGGAGCCGGTGGTGGGCCGGCCGGTGGCCAATACCCGCGCGCTGGTGCTGGACGCCGCGCTGCGTCCGGTGGCGATAGGCGTGGCCGGCGAGCTGTACCTGGCCGGCGCCGGGCTGGGCCTCGGCTATCTGAACCGCCCGTCCTTGACCGCGGCCCGCTTTGTCGCCAGCCCCTTCGGCGACGGCGAGTTGATGTACCGCACCGGCGATCTGGTGCGTTGGAACGCCCACGGCCAGATGGACTTCATCGGCCGCGTCGACCACCAGATCAAGGTGCGCGGCTTCCGCATCGAGATGGGGGAGGTCGAGCACGCGCTGGCCAGCCTCCCCGGCGTCAACGCCGCCGTGGTGCTGGCCGAGGCGGTGGGCGGCAGCCACCGGCTGATCGCCTATTGCACGATGGCCGACGCCGGCCGCCACGAGGAGGCCGGCCTGTCCGCCGCCTTGCTGGCGCAAGTGGCCGAGACGCTGCCGGACTACATGGTGCCGTCGGCGCTGGCGGTGCTGCCGGAATGGCCGGTCAACATCAACGGCAAGATAGACCGCAAGGCGCTGCCGGCGATCCGGCCGCAGAACGCCGCCGCAGGACGGGAGCCGGCCAACGACGCCGAGCGCCTGCTGTGCGCGGCGGTGGCCCGGGTGCTGAACCTGGAGCAGGCCAGCCCCGACGACGACTTCTTCCAGCTGGGCGGCGACAGCATCTCGGCGATGAGCCTGGGCACCGAGCTGCGTCGCGCCGGCTTCCTGCTGCGCCCGCGCGACGTGTTCGCCAAACGGACGCCGGCCGGCATGGCCGCGGCGCTGCAGCCCTTGAGCGCCGCCAATCCGGCGGCCGACGACAAGGCCGGCCCGCTGGGCAGGCTGCCCATCGTCAGCTGGTTCGCCGAGCAATACGGCATGGCCAGCCGCTTCGTCCAGGGCGTGTGGCTGAAAGCGCCGGCAGCGCTGGGCGCCGAACACCTGGCCGCCGGCCTGTTGGCCTTGCAGCGCGCCCACCCGGCCTTGCGCAGCCGCGCCGCCGATGGCCAACTGCATCTGGATGCCGCTCCAACGGCATTGGACGCGCGGGTACTGATCGAGGCCGCGCCGGAGGCGACGCCGGATCAGCTATTCGAAACCGCCTGCGCGCGGCTGGACCCGGAAAACGGCCTGATGCTGCAGGCCGCGCTGCGGGACGGGGCCGACGGCAAGCATCTGTTGCTGGCCGTTCACCACCTGGCGGTCGACGGCGTGTCTTGGCGCGCGTTGCTGCCGGAGCTGCAGGCCGCCTGCGAGGCGGCGATGGCCGGAGAGGCGGTCCAACTGCCGCGCGAGGACTTCGGCCTGCGCGAATGGGCGAAAACGCTGGCGGCCCAGGTTCCGGCGCGCCGCGGCGAGCTGGCGATGTGGCGCGGCATGCTGGCCGGAAAAGCCGACGCATTGAGCGCCAAGGCGCTGGACCCGGCCCGCGACCGCCACGACGCGGCCCGCCACCGCCGCGCGCTGCTGGGCGAGGCGGCCAGCGCGGCGCTGCTGCAAAAGCTGCCGAACGCCTGCCGCGCGACGGTGGAGGAAATCCTGCTGGCGGCGCTGCTGCTGGCTTGCCGCGGCGAATTCGACGCGCCGCGCTTGCGCGTGGGCCTGGAGTCGCACGGCCGCCATGCCGGCGACGACGGCATCGATCTTGGTCGTACGGTGGGTTGGCTGACCGCCGAATACCCGGCGCTGTTCGACCTGTCAGTCCAGACGGCCGGCGACGCGGCCGCCCTGGCGGCGCTGCGCGCGGTCAAGCGCGTGATGCGGGCGATCCCGGACCATGGCCTGGGCTACGGCGTGCTGCGTTATCTGGACGACGAGCACGGCCCGGCGCTGGGCGCGCTGGAGGCGCAGAACCGCCCGGCGCTGCTGTTCAACTACCTGGGCCGCTTCCAGGCCAGCGACGGCGAATGGATGCCGCTGGCCGCCGGCGGCCGCTTCGCCGACGCCTTCGCCGTCGACATAGCCCCGGCCTTGCCGCTGCAATACGGGCTGGAGGCCAATGTCTTCGTCGACGAGTCCGGCGCCGCGCCGCGGGTGGCGGTCAACTGGACCTGGGCCGACGCGCTGTATGGCGCCGACGCCATCGAGCGCCTGGGGCAAAGGATGGACAGCGCGATCGCCGCGCTGGCCCAGTTGGCGGAGCGTGATCCGCTGGCCGCGGCCGATACCTTGGTGGCCGCTGAGACGCTGGGCGCCGGCGGCGCGCCGCTGTCCGACGCGGAGCTGGCGGCGCTCTGCGCCCGCCATGGCAGCCTGGCCGCGGCGCTGCCGGTGTTGCCGCTGCAGCAGGGCCTGCTGTTCCACGCCCAGCTGGGCGAGGCGGCCGGCAAGTACAACTCCATCACCCGCGTCACTTTCGCAGGCCCGCTGGGCAGCGACAGGCTGCGCGCGGCGCTGGCGGCGGTATTGCGCCGCCATCCGCAGTTGGCCGCCGGTTTCGACAGCGAAGCTCAGGCCGAACCGTTGCAACTGCTGCCGCTTGCGCTGCCGGAATGGCCGTGGCGCGAGCTGGAGCTGGCCGCCTCGGCCGACGAGGCCGAGGCGCTGCAGGCGCTGGAGCGTGAGGAGCTGGACCGCGACTTTACGGTCGGCGGCCCCGGCGATGGCCCGCTGCTGCAGGCCACGCTGGCGCGCCACGGCCAACTGTCCACGCTGTTCCTGACCGCGCACCATCTGGTTGTCGATGGTTGGTCCACGCCCATCATGCTGCGCGACCTGCTGGCCGCCTACGGCGACGGGCCGGACACGCTGCCTTCGATCCGCGTCGACTACCCCAGCGTGGTCCGCGCGCTGGCCGCGCGCGAACTGACGCCGGCACGGCAGCTGTGGCTGCAGACGCTGGACGGCGTCAAGCCTACGCTGCTGTTCGGCCAGCAGACGGCCGCGCCGGAAGTGCGGGAATTCGAGCTGGTGCTGCCGCAAGCGCTGGAAGACGCGCTGACCGAGCGCTGCCGCGAACGCGGCCTCACCCTGAACACCGCGATGCAGGGCATGTGGGGCGCGCTGCTGTCGGTGCTGACCGGCCGCAACGACGTGGTGTTCGGCTCGCCGGTGTCGGGCCGTTTCAGCCCGGTGGACGGCGTGGACGAGCATATCGGCCTGTTCAGCAACACCATTCCGGTGCGGGTGGCGCTGCGGCCGGACGCGCCGCTGTGGGAACAGCTGGCCGACTTGCAGGCGCGGCAGATCCGTCTGCTGGAGCATGACGGGCTGGGCCTTGCCGAAATCCAGCGCCTGGCCGGCGCGACCACGCTGTTCGACACGCTGCTGGTGGTCGAGAACTACCCGGATCAGGACATGCAGTCGCGCGACTACCACTGCGCGCGCATCGCCTCGCTGCGCAACCGCGGCCATACCCACTATCCGCTGACGGTGCTGGCGCTGCCGGGTGACCGGCTGCGCCTGCTGATCGAGTACCGCAATCTGGTGAAAGAGCCGCAGCAGCTGGCCGAGCGGATGCTGGCGCTGCTCGAGCATCTGGCCTACCGGCCCGAGCTGCCGTGGTCGGCCTTCGACCCGTTGACCGGCGCCGAGCGCGAGCTGATCGACAAGGTCAACGCCACTGCAGCTGCGATACCGGAAGCCACGCTGCCGGACTTGCTGGCCGAGCAGGCCGCCAGGACACCCGACGCGCCGGCGCTGCTGGACGAAGCGCATGCGCTCAGCTACGCCGAAACCCGCGCTCAGGTCGGCCATTTGGCCGGCAGGCTGAAGGATGCCGGCGTCAAGCCGGGCGACATCGTCGCGGTGGCCTTGCCGCGCTCGGTGCACCTGAGCCTGGCGCTGATGGCGGCGCAGGAGGCCGGCGCCGCCTATCTGCCGCTGGACACCGGCTACCCGGACGAGAGGCTGGCCTATATGGTGGCCGACGCCAAGCCGGCGCTGATCATCACTTGCGCCGAGCTGGCGCCGCGCTTCGCTGCGATGGGCACGCTGCTGCTGCAGGATGAGCTGGCGGCCGAGCTTCAAGCCTTCGACGCGCCGGCGCTGACGCCGGATCACGCCGCCTATCTGCTGTACACCTCCGGCTCCACGGGCCGGCCCAAGGGCGTGCTGGTCTCGCACCGCGCCATCGTCAACCGCCTGGTTTGGATGCAGCACGAGTACGGCCTGGGCAGCGACGACGTGGTATTGCAGAAGACGCCTTGCAGCTTCGACGTGTCGGTGTGGGAATTCTTCTGGCCGCTGATCGTCGGCGCGCGGCTGTTCATGGCGCCGCCGGACGCGCACCGCGATCCGGAGGCGTTGCTGGAGCTGATCGCCGCGCGCGGGGTCACCACCTTGCACTTCGTTCCGTCTATGCTGGCGGCGCTGCTGACCCATATGCACGGCGACGCGGCGGCGCGTTCGGCCCAGACGGCCGGCTTGCGCCGGGTGTTCTGCAGCGGGGAGGCATTGTCGCGCGAGCTGGCCGACGGCTACGCCGGCTTGATAGCCGCGCCCTTGCACAATCTGTACGGCCCGACCGAGGCGGCGGTGGACGTCAGCTACCAGCCGGCGGCCAAGCCGGCGCCGGAATCGGCCAGCGTGCCGATCGGCCTGCCGGTGTGGAACACCGCGCTGCGCATTCTGGACGCCGCGCTGCGGCCGGTGCCGGTGGGCGCGCCGGGCGAGCTTTATCTGTGCGGCGTACAGCTGGCCCACGGCTATCTGGGCCGGCCGGATCTGACTGCGGCCCGCTTCGTCGCCGACCCGTACGCCGATGGCGAACGGATGTACCGCACCGGCGACATCGCGCGCTGGCTGCCGGACGGCGCGGTCGAGTATCTGGGCCGCAGCGACGACCAGCTGAAGATACGCGGCCAGCGCATCGAGCTGGGCGAGATCGAGGCGGCGCTGCTCTCGCAGCCTGGCGTGGCCCGCGCCGTGGTCCACGCCCGCGCGCTGGGCGGCCAGGCGGCCCACGCCGCCGGCGCCGACAACCGCCAGCTGGTCGGCTATGTGATCGCGTCCGATCCGGACAACCCGCCCGATGCCGACGCGCTGCGGGCGGCATTGGCCAAGGCGTTGCCGGCGCACATGGTGCCGGTGGCCGTGATGCGGCTGGCGGATTTTCCGCTCAGCGCCAACGGCAAGCTGGACCGCAAGAGGCTGCCGGAGCCGTCTTCGACGGCGGCGGCCGACGGCCGCGAGCCGCGGCCGGGCCTGGAGAGCCGCGTCGCCGCGCTGTTCGCCGAGATTTTGGAATGCGACGCGGTGTTCGCCGACGACGACTTCTTCGCGCTGGGCGGCCACTCGCTGCTGGCGATGCGGCTGGCGGCGACGCTGCGCCGCGAGCTGAAGCTGCCGGTGTCGGTCGGCCAGATCATGAGCTCGCCGACGGTGGCCAAGCTGGCAACGGTGTTGTCCGATGCTGGCCTGGCGTCCGACCCGGCGCTGGCCGGCTTCGGCGAGGTGCTGCCGCTGCGCGCCGGCAAGGGGCGGCCGCTGTTCTGCATCCACCCGGCCTCCGGCTTCGCCTGGCAGTACAGCGGCCTGTCGCGCCATCTGCGCCCCGGCCTCGCGCTGGTGGGCCTGCAATCGCCGCGTCCGGACGGCGCCATCGCCCGCAGCGTCGACATGGACGAGGCGTGCGAACGCCATCTGGCCAATCTGCGCCGCATCCAGCCGCAAGGCCCGTATCACCTGATCGGCTATTCGCTGGGCGGCACGGTGGCGCAGGCCATGGCGGCCAGGCTGCGGCAGCAGGGCGAGGAGGTGGCCTTCCTGGGCCTGCTCGACACTTATCCGCCGGAGGGCCAGGACTGGAACGGCCCGACCGAGGACGAGGCCAAGGCCGAGGTGGCACGCGAGCAGGAGCAGTTTATGTCAGCCACCGAGGACGCGGCCGACGCCTTCATGCTGCGCGAGAAGACCGAGATGTTCGGCCACATCGTCGCCAACTACCAGGACGCGGTGCGTCTGCTGTCGAAGGCGCGCACGCCGCGCTATGACGGCGCGGCCACGCTGTTCGTCGCCCGCCGTACCTTGCCGGAAGGCATGGACGTGCGCGAGACCTGGCGGCCGCACCTGGCCGGCCTGACCGTCCATGAGCTGGATTGCGCGCACGAGGACATCGTGTCGCCGCAGTCGCTGGAGACGCTGGGCCCGTTGCTGGATGGCATCCTGCAGGAGGTGGATAGCCTGGGCTGATCTAAATTGACCCTCCTCATGGCCCCTGCAGCCGTACTACAATCGCTGCAGGGTACACACTAGCCCGCCACAGCCCTCGATCAATTTGGCCGCGAACCTTTGATGATCGAGGGCTTTCTCGTATCAGGCACTTGACGGGCAGGCTCGCGCCAAGTGCCATTCACTAATAATTTGTTCACCATTTACTCCTTTTCAATCAACAGGCGGCACAGTTGTTTCTCGTGACTATGCCTGTGCTTTTACTTGTGATTCGCAAAATAGTGTGTGGTACAACTCTATTTCATTGGAGGCACCAACATCTGCTAGCCGTTCGAGAAAGCGATTGTAAAGACTGGCCTGAACTTCGCCTTTTTCATGTAAGTGCACTAGCGCAATATTAGGGTTGAGCAAAAGTACATATTGGAAGTCACCGAGGTCTCCAGGTTTGTTTTTGATAAAGCCAAGACTGACAAGCTGTTTCATTCTTCTGCGCCACGTATCGACCATGCGCAGTCCAGAGAAGCCAGCCTCTGCTGCGAAAACGGCTGGGTTCTCAACGCGTAGTAGCGGATGATCGGGTGATCGTGCCCACAGACAAAACAGCACATGGCCTGCCGGCTGAGATTTTGAGGCGTCATTAATCGCCTGCATAATGATGGGGAGCGTCCGCGGGATTGTGCTAAAACCCTGTTGACGGTGCCGGGACCAAAGGCGGCGCTGGTCAAAGTCTGGAAACTGTAAGTTGAGCATGGCTTCAGCCCGCTCGGTCATATTCAAGTACTTCTTACCTGCTTGCTTCACATTCATTGTCTAGCCCTCCTGATTACAGTTTCATATTGGGTGCTAAGTACTTGATCGGCAATGATTCACGACGCACATGTCACTTACTTAGTAGACTTGCTTGAATGTCTGGTTCAGATAATTGTATTGTGTTGTATAGCCCACTTCAGGTTGCTATCAAGTGCGGATTTGCACGCAGGGATGGCATGAAGAGTCGGTCCTGCAAGGACTTTTCCGACAATGTAGTGCTCATTGTGCTGCCGGTACTGTGCGTGCTAATCGTGCTCCAGTTTTCCTGGAGGGGAAGCACGAAGGGGAGGGCGAGGCTAGGTGTGAAAAGGCAAAGCTAGAATCGTTGGCCGACTCGCTTTTGCTGCGAGCATGGGATGGCAGTAAAAACAAGAAATGGCCCTAGAGAGGGCCATTTCTCATATCTGCGAATCAAAACGGCATCAACGCGGAATCACCATCGGCGTATGGCTGACTGGGTCTTCGATGATCAGGCAGGGCAGGCCGAACACCTGCTCGATCAGCTCGGCGCTGACGATGCGCGACGGCGCGCCTTCGGCGACGATGCGGCCGTCCTTCATTGCGATCAAGTGGGTGGCGTAGCGGCAGGCGTGGTTGATGTCGTGCAGCACCGCCACCAATGTGCGGCCGCCGTCGCGGTTGAGCGTGCGGAACAACTCCAGCAGCTCGATCTGGTGGGCGATGTCCAGGTAGGTGGTGGGTTCGTCCAGCAGCAGCAGCGGCGTCTGCTGGGCCAGGGCCATCGCCACCCAGACGCGCTGGCGCTGTCCGCCGGACAACTCGTCGACCAGCCGGCCGGCCAGCTCGGCGGTGCCGGTGGCTTCCAGCGCCTGCTGGACGGCGGTTTCGTCGTCGCGGCTCCATTGCCGCAGCAGGCCCTGGTGCGGATAACGGCCGCGAGCCACCAGGTCGGCCACGGTGATGCTGTCCGGCGCGACGGCGCTTTGCGGCAACAGGCCCAGCTGGCGGGCCACCGCCTTGGCCGGCTGGCTGTGGATGTCGCGGCCGTCCAGCCGCACCTGGCCATCCAGCGGCTTCAACAGGCGGCTGAGGCTGCGCAGCAGCGTCGACTTGCCGCAGCCGTTGGGGCCGATGACGACGGTGAAGGAGCCATCGGGTATCCGCAGGTTCAGCCGCTCGCAGATCGTCCGTTGGCGGTAACCCAGGCGCAGGCCGTCGCCGGACAGCCGCGGCCGGCCGGACGCGGGCAGGGTGGCGTCGAGTGCCGCGGCGGGGTTGAGCTTGAAGGACAGGGTGGTCACGATTTCGCGCCTCCGGTTTGGCGCAGCAGCAGCCATAGCAAGTAAAGGCCGCCGATGCAGATGGTGACGACGCCAACCGGCAGCTGGCGCGGGTAGAACAGATGCTGGGCGGCGTAGTCGGCCGCCAGCAGCAGCAGCGCGCCGGTCCAGGCGGCGGTCATCGGGCTGGTGGCGCGCGCGCGCTGCAGGCGCTGGGCGATCTGCGGCGCGGCCAGCGCGATGAAGGCGATGGGGCCGGCGGCCGCGGTGGCGGAGGCGATCAGCGCCACGCCCAGGCCCATCAGCCACAGCCGGGTGCGCTCGGCCGGCACGCCCAGCGCATTGGCGCTGTCGTCGCCCATTTCCAGCAGCTGCATCCGTGGCTTCAGCGTCAGCGCCGCCAGCATCGCCAGCAGGCAGAGCAGCGCCGACGGCAAGCCCTTGCTCCAGGTCATGCCGTTCAGCGTACCGGCGCCCCAGATGGCGGCGCTCATCGCCGACTCCAGGCTGGCGTTGATCAGCAGCCAGCTGTTGAGCGCGCTCAGCATCGCGCTGACGGCGATGCCGACGATGATCAGCCGGAGGCCGTGCGCGCCGCGCCGCCAGGCTAGCAGATAAACCAGCGCGGCGGAGGCGAGGCCGCCGGCCAGCGCGCCGCCGGCGATCTGGAAATGGCTGCCGCCTATGGTGGTGATCACCAGCAGCGCGCCGGTGTAAGCGCCGGTGTTGAAACCCACCACATCCGGGCTGCCCAAGGGGTTGCGCAGCAGCGATTGGAAAATGGCTCCGCTCATGCCCAGCGCCGCGCCGATGATCAGCGCCATCGCCACCCGCGGCAGCCGCCATTGCTGCACCACGGCCACGTTCAGCCGGCTGCCCTGGCCTTGCAGCGCCGCCCACACTTGCTCGACGCTCAGATGCAAGGCGCCTGCGCGCAGGCTGATCAGCGCCAGCGCGGCGCAGGCCGCCATCAGCAGCAGCGCCGGCCATAGCCGGCTAGGCCGGAGGCGAAGGTTGAAGCGGCCGTCTGGATGGCCCAGCCGCAGGTGCGCTGTTTTCATGGTTTACCTCCCGCGCCGCCGTGGCTGCGCGCCAGCCAGATCAGCGCCGGCGCGCCGATGAAGGCGGTGACGATGGACACGCGCAGCTCGCCCGGCGTCAGCAAGCGGCCGGCGATGTCCGAGGCCAGCAGCAAGATGGGGGCGAGCAGGACGGTGAAGGGCAGGCTCCAGCGCAGGTCGGCGCCGCCCAGCCGGCGCGCGACGTGGGGAATCATCAGGCCGACGAAGCCTATCGGCCCGGCGACGGCGGTGCTGGCGCCGGACAGCAGGGTGACGGCGGCCACGGTACCGCCCTGGATCAGCAGCGGCCGGCCGCCCAGGCTGAGCGCTAGATCGTTGCCCAGACCCATCGCGTTCAGCGGGCGGGCCAGCAGCAGCGCCAGCACGCCGCCGGCCAGGATGGCGGGCGCGGCCAGGCCGACGGCGGCCATGTCGCGCACGTCCAGGGTGCCGGCGCTCCAGTAGCGCAGCCGGTTGAAGGCGATGGGGTCGAGCAGGGTGATGGCGGCGGACAGGCCCATCAGCACCGCGCCGACCGCTACGCCGGCCAGCACGATGCGCAGCGGATCGGCGCGGCGGCCGCGCGCGCCCACGGCGTAGACCAGCAGCGTCGCGCACAGCGCGCCTGCCGCCGCGCAGGCCATGTAGCCGCCCTGGCTGTCCACGGCGAGGAAGGCGACGCCCAGCACCATCGCGAAGCTGGCGCCGGCGTTGACGCCGAGGATGCCGGGATCGGCCAGCGGATTGCGGGTCAGCGCCTGGATCAGCGCGCCGGACAAGCCCAGCGCCGCGCCGGCCAGCAGGCCCAGCAGCGTGCGCGGTAGCCGCCCCTGCAATACGACCACGCTGTCCGGCCCGGCGGCGCGGCCCAGCAAGCTGTTCCAGACGGTGGCGAGCGGAATCGGCTTGGCGCCCAGGGCCAGGCTCAGCACGGATACGACGGCCAGCAGCGCCAGGCAGGCCAGCAGCAGGGTGGCGCGGCGTCCGCGGGCGGGACTTGTCTGCATAATCAAATGAAAATGATTCCTAATCACAACTGCCGATGTTACCATGCCTGTTACATGAAGGGACAGGCCCATGGCGCGGCTTGTCATCATCCCCGCGGCGCGCATGCCGCTCTTGATCGAACCACTGCGTTGAGAACATGAAAAAATCGCCCATCTTCGTCGATTTCAGCCTGCTCAGGCTTAACCCGCATTTCCGCTCCATCTTCATCGCCCGGATGATCTCGGTGTTCGCCTTCGGCATCCTGATGGTGGCGGTGCCGGTGCAGATCCATCAGCTCACCGGCTCCACGCTGCAGGTGGGCGCGGCGATGGCGCTGGACGGCATCGGCATGTTCGCCGGCCTGATGTGCGGCGGCGTGCTGGCCGACCGCATGGACCGCCGCCGCTTGATCCTGCTGGGCCGGACTTCTTGCGGCCTGGGCTTCCTGGCGCTGGCCCTGAACGGTTTCATGACCAACCCGTCGGTGACGGCGCTGTATGTGGTGTCCACTTGGGACGGCTTCTTCAGCGGCATCGGCATCACCTCGCTGATGGCGTCCATTCCGGTGATCGTCGGCCGCGAGAACCTGCCGGCAGCCGGCGCGCTGAGCATGCTGACCGTGCGCTTCGGCGCAGTGCTGTCGCCGCTCCTGGGCGGGGTGATCATCACCGCCGCCGGCGTCAACTGGAACTACCTGCTGGCCGGCATCGGCACCTTGGCCACGCTGATTCCGCTGACGCGGCTGCCGTCGCTGAAGCCGCAAAACGCCGAACCGTCGCACCCGTTGCGCTCCTTGATGGAAGGCTTTGAATTCCTGTGGCAGAACAAGGTGGTCGGCGCGGTGGTGGCGGTGGGCACGCTGCAGACGCTGCTGAGCGCGGTGCGGGTGTTGTACCCGTCGCTCGCCGAGGATGGCTACGGCGGCGGCGCGTTCGAAGTGGGGCTGATGTATTCTGCGGTGCCGCTGGGCGCGATGCTGGGCGCCTTCACCAGCGGCTGGGTTGGCGGCCTCAGCCGTCCCGGCGCGATGATGCTGGCTTGCGTGACGGCCTCGTCGCTGGCCATCGCATCCTTGGGCGCTTTCACCCACCTGGCTTACGGCCTGGCGGCGCTGGTAGTGCTGGGTTATCTGGGCTCCATCGCCTCGCTGCTGCAGTTCACGCTGGTGCAGGGCCAGACGCCGGACCACCTGCTGGGCCGCGTCAACAGCCTGTGGAACGCCCAGGACGTGGTGGGCGACAGCCTGGGCGCGCTGGGTCTGGGCGCGCTGGCGCGGGCCTTGGCGCCGCTGATGGCGGTGGCCTGGTTCGGCGCCGGCGCGGCCGCGGCGGGTTTGCTGATGTGCGTGGGCTTTGGTTCCTTGCGCCGCCTTTCCGGCGGCAAGCCGGAGCAGGCCGAAGGCGAACCGGCGGAGCAGGCTGCGGGGTCTTGAGTGTGATGCGTGGAATATGAAAAAAAGCGGACCTCGGTCCGCTTTTTTATTGCCGCCGCTCGGGTGGTTTTCAGCCGAACTGCTTGCGCAGCCGCGCCAGCAGATTGCGCGCGCTGTAGTAGTCCAGCCGGAAGGTGTCCAGCCCGGCGGCGTACACCTGCTTGGCCTTCACCGCCGGATTGCCGGCCAGGAAGGGATTGGCCAGCACCTGCGGCACCTGGTCCTGGTCGGCATTGAACAGGATCATCGATTTGCCTTGCAGGCCGTCGGCGAACTTTTCGCCGGTCAGCTGGATGATGTCGTGCCGCACGCCCATGCTGGTATTGCCTTTGACGCTGTCCGGCGCGGTGGCCAGCTCAAATCCCAGCGACTGCAGCAGCTTGCCCTGCGCCGATTGCGGCGTCCACAGATTGGCGCCGGAGCCGTCCTCGTAATAGACCAACGCTGCCGTCGGCTGCGGCGGCAGCTTTAACGCTGCCTTCAGCTGGGCCGCTTCTGCATCGAAGCCGGCGATGGCGGCGCGGGCATCGGCCTCGCGGCCCGTGGCCTGGCCCAGCAGTGCCGCCAGTTCCTGCCAGCTCTTGTCGTCGTAATTCACCACCAGGGTCGGGGCCATCTGGCTCAATTGCTCGTACAGCTTCAGCGCGGAGTCGCCGCCGGTGCCGGCCATCACGATCAGGTCCGGCTGGGCGGCGATGATGGCCTCGGCGTTGGGTTCGCCCTGATACAGCGGCGTCACGCCGCGTTGCTTGGCCACCGCGCTCCACTGGGTGAAGAAGCCCTGATCATCCGTCACCTTGGAATGGGCGGCGCTGGCGCCGCTGGCGACCACCGGCGCGTGGATGGCGAGCAGGGTGCCGGTCAGCGTCACGCTGGTGGAGACGATGCGCTGCGGCATCTTGTCCAGCGTCACCTTGCCCTTGGGCGTGTCCAGCGTGCGCGGCCAGCCGGCGGAGGCGGCGGCCGCCTTGTCGGATTCGGCGGGGGCGTTGCAAGCGCCGAGCAGCGCGGCGAGGCCGGCTGCGGCGGCCAGGCGCAGCGCGCCGCGGCGCGTGGCGTAGGGGAGCGGCATGGAGTGTTTCCTTTGCATTCGATAGCGTCCGGCGATTTTATTGCAAGTGATAAGTATTATCATTAACATTGTCGCCGATGCCAAAATTCCCGTCTCAAATCCGGGAATTTGCCTGCAAGCTCTTGCGAGCGACGGATGGGCGCGGGCGCTGCGCCCGGCTTGTCCGCCGTTCGGTTTCTGGACTCGATTGAGCCCGAAGCGGGAGCCGCCAAGTCCAATCGCCGAAGACCGCATGCGTCCGCGCGCGCATTTTCCGGGGCTTGATGGTTCCCGTTTTCGCGGCCGGAATGCACGGGAATATGCGGATATTGACGGTTGTTGCGATGGCGGCGGGCTTGGCCGGCTGCGGAGGAAAGGAGCCAGCGCCGGAGGCGGGCAAGCCGCCCGAGGTGGGCGTGGTGAAACTGGAGGCCAAGGATGTGGCGGTAAGGGCTGAATTGGCTGGCCGCACCGTCGCCTACCGCAGCGCCGAGGTCCGGCCGCAGGTCAACGGCATCGTGCTGAAGCGCCATTTCACCGAGGGCAGCCTGGTCAAGGCCGGCGACCTGCTGTACCAGATCGACCCGGCCGGCTACCAGGCTGCCTTGCAGCAGGCGGAGGCGACGCTGGCGTCCGCCCGCGCCGCGCTGGGCAGCCTGAAGGGGCGCGCCGAACGCTATGCCGAATTGGCCAAGATAGACGGCGTCAGCCGCCAGGAGCGCGAGGAGGCGGACGCAGACTACCGCAAGGGCCTGGCGGCGGCGAAGTCCGGCGAGGCGGCGGTGGCGGCGGCCAGGGTGGAGCTGTCCCGCACCCGCGTGCTGGCGCCGATTTCCGGCCGCATCGGCCGCTCCGCCGTCAGCGAGGGCGCGCTGGTCACTTCAGGCCAGAGCGCGACTCTGGCCACCATCCAGCAGCTGGACCCGATGTACGTGGACATCGTCCAGTCCAGCCAGGATTTGCTGGCATTCAAGCGCCGTCAGGCCGACGGCGAGCTTGAGCCCGCCGGCTCGGCCGCCAGGCTGACGCTGGAGGACGGCGTGCCGTACCGGCATCCCGGCAAGCTACGTTTCACCGAGTTGAACGTGGACCGCGTCTCCGGCGCGGTGACGCTGCGCGCCGAATTCCCCAACCCCGAGGGGCTGCTGCTGCCCGGCATGTATGTGCGCGCCGAGCTGGAGCAGGGCGTGCGCCGCCAGGCGGTATTGGCGCCGCAGCAGGGGGTGGCGCGCGACGACAAGGGCCGAGCCACCGCGCTGGTGCTGGGCGCCGGCGACAAGGTGGAGCAGCGGCTGTTGACGACGGAAGGCACCCACGGCGCTTACTGGCTGGTGACGACGGGTCTGAAGGCCGGCGACCGGCTGATCGTCGACGGCCTGCAGCGCGCCCGCCCGGGCGAGGCGGCGACGCCGGTGGCCTTGCCGGCCCTGGCCGGGAGGAGTTGAGCGATGCTGGCGCGTTTCTTCATAGGCCGCCCGGTTTTCGCCTGGGTGCTGGCCATCGTCATCATGTTGGCCGGCTTGTTCGCCTTGCGCGCGCTGCCGGTGTCGCAATATCCGGACATCGCCCCGCCCACGGTGATGGTCAGCGCCAGCTACCCCGGCGCGTCCGCCCAGGTGGTGGAGACCAGCGTGATCCAGGTGCTGGAGCAGGAGCTGAAGGGCCTGGACAATCTGATGTATTTCAGCTCTACCAGCTCCTCGTCCGGCCAGGCCGAGATCATGCTCACCTTCCGCCAGGGCGCTAACGCCGACACCGCCCAGGTGCAGGTGCAGAACAAGGTCAGCCAGATGCTGGCGCGGCTGCCGCAGCAGGTGCAGCAGAACGGCTTGTCGGTGCAGAAGATGCAGGGCGATTTCCTGCTGATCGCCTCCTTTTATGATGTCAGCGGCCAACGCGGCGACACCGACATCGCCGACTGGCTGGCCAGCAATGTGCAAGACCCGCTGAGCCGGGTGGACGGCGTCGGCTCGGTGCGGGCCTTTGGCGCGCCGTACGCGATGCGGGTGTGGCTGGACCCGCACAAGCTGAACAGCTACGGCCTGATTCCGTCCGATGTCAGCGCCGCCATCTCCAAGCAGAACACCGAGGTCTCGGTCGGCGAGCTGGGCGCCTTGCCGTCGCCGCCGGGCCAGCAGCTGAACGCGATGGTCACCGCCTGGTCGCGCTTGTCCACGCCGGAGCAGTTTCGCGAGATCGTGCTCAAGGCGCTGCCGGACGGCGGCGCGGTGCGGCTGGGCGACGTGGCGCGGGTGGAGCTGGGGCAGGAGGATTACAGCAGCAGCTCGCGGCTGAACGGCCATCCGGCTTCCGGCCTGGCGGTGATGCTGGCGCCGGGCTCCAACGCGCTGGCCACCGCCGAGGCGGTGAAGGCGCGCGTCGCCGAGCTGGAGCGAAACTTCCCGCCGGGCATCCGCGTCGCCTATCCGGAGGACACCACCCACTTCGTCCGGCTGTCGATACGCGCGGTGATGGAGACGCTGCTGGAGGCGGTGGCGCTGGTGGTGCTGGTGATGTACGTCTTTTTGCGCAACTGGCGCGCGACGCTGATTCCGGCGCTGACGGTGCCGGTGGTGCTGTTGGGCACGTTCGGCGTGCTGTCGGCGGCCGGCTTCGGCATCAACACGCTGACCTTGTTCGGCATAGTGCTGGCCATCGGCCTGTTGGTCGACGACGCCATCGTGGTGGTGGAAAACGTCGAGCGGGTGATGAGCGAGGAGGGGCTGGACGCGCGCGCCGCCACTGTTCGTTCGATGGGCGAGATCGGCGGCGCGCTGGTCGGCATCGGCCTGGTGCTGGGGGCAGTGTTTCTGCCGATGGCTTTTTTCGGCGGCTCGGTCGGCGTCATCTACCGCCAGTTCTCCATCACTATCGTCGCGGCGATGGCCTTGTCGGTGCTGACCGCGCTGACCTTGACGCCAGCCTTGTGTGCGACGCTACTGCGGCCGGAAAAACCATCGGATAGCGGCCCTTTGGCCACGTTTGAGCGCCGTTTCCTCCGCCTGCAGTCGGCCTATGCTGACCGCTGGCTGCCAAGCTGGCTGCGCCGTCCCATGCGCGGCGGCATGGTTTATCTGGCGCTGGCGGCTGGCCTGGCGGCGCTGTATCCGCGGCTGCCGACGGCCTTCATCCCGGACGAGGACCAGGGCACGGTGATGGTGCAGTTCACGCTGCCCACCGGGGCCACCCACGAGCGCGCCGACAAGGTGGCGCGCGCAGTGGAGCAGCATTTCCTGGAGACCGAGAAGGCCAATGTCGAGTCGGTGTACATGTTGTCCGGCTTCAGCTTCGGCGGCTCCGGTCAGAACGCGGGCATGGCCTTCGTCGCGCTGAAAGACTGGTCGCAGCGACGCGGCCAAGAGAACAGCGCCCAGGCGATAGCCGACCGCGCCACCACCGCGCTGGCCTCAGCGCGGGACGCCGAGGTGTTCGGCATGGTGCTGCCGCCCATCGGGGGCCTGGGTCAGACCAATGGTTTCGAGTTCTGGCTGCAGGACGCGTCCGGCATGGGGCGCGAGGGCCTGGCCAAAGCGCGCGACCAATTGCTGAAGGCCGCGCAGGGCGACGACAGGCTCAGCGCGGTGCGCTCCGGCGCAGCCGACGACAAGCCGCAGCTGCGGCTGGATGTGGACCAGAGCAAGGCCGCCGCGCTGGGGCTGGACCCGGCCAATGTCGCCGACACGCTGGGCGCCGCCTGGGGCGGGCGCTACATCAATGATTTCATCGATAGAGGCCGGGTGAAGAAGGTGATGATGCAGGCCGACGCGCCTTACCGTTCCAAGCCCGAAGATCTAGGCCTGTGGTTCGTCCGCGGCGCGGACGGCACGATGACGCCGTTTTCCGCCTTCGCCCGCGCGCGTTGGGAATACGGCCCGGCACAGCTTAACCGCTACAACGGTTTGCCGGCGCTGCCGCTGTCGGGCTCGGCCGCCGCCGGCGTCAGCTCCGGCGAGGCGATGAAGGCGGTGGAGGCCGTGGCCGGCAAGCTGCCGGGCACGCAGTACGAGTGGAGCGGCCTGTCTTATCAGGATCGGTTGTCCAGCGGCCAGACGCCGCTGCTGTACGCGGTGTCGATATTGTTCGTCTTCCTGTGCCTGGCGGCGCTGTACGAAAGCTGGCTGGTGCCCTGCGCCGCCATGACGGCGATTCCGCTGGGCGTGCTGGGCGCGGTGCTGGCGGTGATGGCGCGCGGCCTGGCCAACGACATCTATTTCCAGGTGGGTCTGCTGACGACGATAGGCCTGTCGGCCAAGAACGCCATTCTGATCATCGAGTTCGCCGAGGCGGCGATACGGCGCGGCGACGATGCGCTGAGCGCGGCGCTGGCCGCCGCCCGCCAGCGCCTGCGGCCTATCCTGATGACCTCGCTGGCCTTCGGCGTCGGCGTCGCGCCGCTGGTCTGGGCCGGCGGGCCGGGAGCCGGCAGCCAGAACGCGATCGGCGCGGCGGTGCTGGGCGGCGTGGTGTCGGCCACGCTGCTGACGCTGTTCTTCGTGCCGCTGGCGCATCTGCTGATACGCGGCCTGGCGGGGCAAGTCGCGCAGCGGCGTTTGAAAATGGCGGAGGCGCGGCCATGAAGCGAGTTTTCTGCTTATTGGTGGGCGCGGTTTTGGCAGGCTGCGCGTCGCCGCAGCCGGATTACCAACGGCCCGCCGCGCCGGTGCCGGCGCATTGGCCCGCTGCGGACGCGGAAAGCGGACAGACCGATGTGGCCTGGCGGCGCTTCTTCGTCGACGAGGGCCTGCGCGCAACCATTGCCCAGGCATTGGCCAACAACCGCGATTTGCGCGCGGCTGTCGCCAATGTGCAGGTGGCGCGGGCGCAATATCGGGTGCAGGATGCGGCGCGGTTGCCGACGGTGCAGCTGCAGGGCAACGCCAATCGGCAATTGACCCGGAGCGGCGATCCGTCGCTGGCGGCGGCCAGCCGCGGCATCAGCGCCGGAGTGGGTGTCAGCGCGTTCGAGCTGGATTTGTTTGGCCGCGTGAAAAGCCTGAGCGATGCGCAGTGGCGGCGTTACCTGGCCAGCGAGTCCGGCGCGCAGGCGGCGCGGGTCAGCCTGATCGCGGAAACCGCCAATGCTTATTTGACCTTGGCCGCCGACCGCAGCCAGCTGGCTGCGGCGCGGGCGACGCAGCAAAGCGCCGAGCGCTCGCTCGCCCTGACGCGCGAGCGGCTGCGCTTGGGCGCGGCTTCGGCGCTGGACGTCAGCGCGATGAATACCGTGGCGCAACAGGCGCGGGCCGATGTCGCCCGCTACCAAGGGCTGGCGGAGCGGGACAGGCTGGCGTTGCAATTGCTGGTCGGCGCGGAGCTTGACGAGACGCGGCTGCCGGCGGCGCTGGAGGACAAGCCTTACACGCTGGCGGCGCTGCCGGTGGACGCGCCGGCCGATGCCTTGCTGCGCCGGCCGGATGTGCGCCAGGCGGAAAATCTGCTGCGGGCCGCCCATGCCGATGTGGACGCCGCGCGGGCCGGCTTGTGGCCCAAGCTGGGGCTTAGCGCCAGCTCCGGCTTCAGCGGGGTGACGCTGGCCGGTCTGCTGAACGCGCCTGCGCGGGCCTTGAGCCTGGCGCTGGATGCCAGCCTGCCATTATTGGATGGCGGCGCGGCCAGGGCCGGCGCGGATCAGGCGGAAGCGCAGCGGCTGGCGGCGCTGGCCGCTTACGAGAAAGCCCTGCAAAGCGGGTTTCGCGAAGTGGCCGACGCCTTGAGCCAGCGCCAGGCGCTGGCTGAGGAAAAACAGGCGCGGCAGGCGACGCTCGCCAGCGCGGAAACCTCGTTGCGGCTGGCGGAGGCGCGCTATCGGCAAGGATTGGATGGCTACCTGAGCCTGCTGGAGGCGCAGCGGACGGCGCAGGTGGCGCGCCAGCAGTGGATCGGCGCCAGCCTGGCTGAGGCGGAGAACATGGCGGCGCTGTACCAGGCGCTGGGCGGGGGGCTGGATGGCTAGCGCGGCCAGTCGTCCGGCCAGTCGGAGCTGGCATAGTGGCCAGTTGTTTGCTTTTTGTTGGACAAACGTTTGAACCATTGCTGGATTTTGCATTTGTCATGGCCTATCTCGATATAGGCGCCATTCGACGCCTGAAATCATACGAATAATTCGGGAGAGAAAATGAAACACCTGTTGTCGCGCAGCGCATTCGTCCTCGCCTTGCTCATGTTGCCGTTCGCATCGGCCTTCGCTTCCTCCGGCTACACCCAAACCCGCTATCCCATCGTGCTGGTGCATGGCCTGTTCGGCTTTGGCCAGATGCTGGGGGTGGATTATTTCTACCAGGTGCCGGCCGCATTGAAGGCTGACGGCGCCCAGGTATACGTGGCCGAGGTTTCCGCCACCGACAGCAACGAGGCCCGCGGCGAGCAATTGCTGCAGCAGGTGCAGAAGATCCTGGCCATCACCGGCGCGCAGAAGGTCAACCTGATCGGCCACAGCCAGGGCGCGCCCACCGCGCGCTACGTGGCCGGCGTGCGGCCGGACCTGGTGGCTTCGGTCACCACCATAGGCGGCGTCAACAAGGGCTCCACCGTGGCCGACATCGTGCGCGGCGCGGCGCCTGCGGGCACGGTTTCCGAAGCGGTGGCCGCCGCCATCGCCGGCGCTTTGGCCAAGGTGATCGCCTTCTTCTCCGGCACCAGCGACCTGCCGCAGCAGCCGATTGCCGCGTTGAACTCGCTGACCACCGCCGGTTCGCTGGCCTTCAACGCCAAGTTTCCGGCCGGCGTGCCGCGCTCGGCTTGCGGCGAAGGCGACTACCAGGTCAACGGCGTGCAGTACTACTCGTGGACCGGCGCGGCCACCACCACCAATGTGCTGGATCCGCTGACCATCCCGATGGGCGTGTTGGGCCTGGCTTTCGGCTCCACTGCCTCCGACGGCCTGGTGGCGGTGTGCTCCGCGCACCTGGGGCAGGTGATCCGCGACGACTACAAGATGAACCACGTCAACGAAATCAACCAGAGCTTCGGCCTGGTCAGCCTGTTCGAAGTCAGCCCGGTCAGCCTGTACCGCCAGCAGGCCAACCGCCTGAAGAACGCGGGCTTGTAAGATGCGCAAGGCCCGTCTGTTGCTTGGCTTGACGGGCGTCTGCGCCGGCCTGCTGGTTTGGCAGGCCTGGCCGCAGGCGCAGAAAACCGCTCCTGCCTCGGCGCAGGCCGGCAAGGACGGCGGTTTCGCGCCGTCCCTGCGCGGCACGCGGCCGGATGGCGCGGTCAAGGCTGCGGCCGACGGCGCGCTGCAGGTCAATCAGGAGCTGCGCCGCCTGTTCGACTACTATCTGGCCGCGTTGGGCGAGCGCGAGCTGCCGGCGATCCGCGCCGAGCTGCGCGCCTATCTGCAGCGCACCTTGTCCGCCGGCGCCTTGAAGCAGGCGATGGCGCTGTTCGACCGCTACGTCGCTTACCGCCAGTCGCTGGCGGGGATGGCGGTGGCGGCGAGCAGCGACCTGGCGCAGCGGCTGGCGCGGGCGCAGTCGCTGCGGCTGCAGTACTTCTCGCAGGCGGAAGTGGAGGGTTTGTTCGGCGATGAGGACCGTTACGACGCTTTCACCGCCAAGCGGCTGGCCATTCTGGCCAATTCGGCCTTGAGCGCGGCGGAAAAGCAGCGGCAGATCGCGCTGCTGGAGCAGCAGCTGCCGCCGGCCTTGCGCGCGGCGCGTGAAGAGCCGGTCAAGCATCTGCAGCTGGCGGAGGCCGAAGCCGAATTGCGCAAGCGGGGCGGCGGCGAGCAGGAACTGTACGCGCTGCGGGCCGGCATGGTGGGGCAGGCCGCTGCCGACCGGCTGGCGTCGCTGGACAAGGAGGAGGCCGCCTGGCAGCAGCGGGTGGCCGATTTCAATCGCGAGCGGGCGGCCATTCTGCAAAACGGCCAACTGAGCGATCAGCAGCGCCAGCAGGCGGTCAGCCAGCTGCAGGCGCAGCGCTTCAGCCAGCAGGAAGCCTTGCGGCTGGGGGCTTTCTCGCCGGCCAGATAGCGGAAAGCAGGATAAGGAAGGAAAGCAGCGGGCGCCGTCAGGCGCCCGTTCGCATCAGGGCTGCTGGCTGAACAGCCGCGCCAGCGCCTCGCCGGGCTCGGCTTCGCGCATGAAGGCTTCGCCCACCAGGAAGCTGTGCACGCCGCTGCTGCGCATCAGGCGCACGTCGTCGACGCCGGCGATGCCGCTCTCGGTGACGGCGATGCGGCCGTTGTCGATGCGCGGCAGCAGTTTGAGCGTGGTGGCCAGGCTCACTTCGAAGCTGCGCAGATTGCGGTTGTTGACGCCTATCAGCTCGGTCTTCAGCTGCAGCGCGGCATCCAGCTCCGCCTCGTTGTGCACTTCGGCCAGCACCGCCATGCCCAGCTCGTCGGCCAGCGCCTCGAATGCCTGCATCTGCGGCAGCTCCAGCGCGGCGGCGATCAGCAGGATGCAGTCGGCGCCCATCGCGCGGGCTTCGTAGATCTGGTATTCGTCGACGATGAAGTCCTTGCGCAGCGCCGGCAGGTGGCAGGCGGCGCGGGCGGCTTCCAGGAAGCTCGCGTCGCCCTGGAAATACTGGCGGTCGGTCAGCACCGACAGGCAGGCCGCGCCGTGCTTGGCGTAGCTGGCGGCGATGGCGGCCGGGTCGAAGTCGGGGCGGATCACGCCCTTGCTCGGGCTGGCCTTCTTGATTTCGGCGATCACGGCGGCCTTGCCCAGCGCATGCTTGGCGCGGATGGCGGCGACAAAGTCGCGGCGGTCGCCGCGGGATTCGGCGTCGGCGCGCACGCTGGCGAGCGGGCGGCCGCTTTGCGCCGCGGCGATTTCCTCATGCTTGGTGGCGATGATGGTGTTGAGAATATCGGACATGCTGGCTTCTGTGGTATCGACAACGAATCAGCCATCATGCAGAACATCGCCGAGTCTGGCAAGTCACGCAAAATGATGTTTGCGCGATGCGGGCGGCGGCTCGGCTGCGCGAGGCTGGCCGATGCGTGGCCGCGCAAGAAAAAACCGCCCGGGACGGACGGTTCGCGGCGCAGGCTGCCGGGTTCAGCGCGAGACGAAGCCGCCATTGATGAACAGGGTTTGGGCGGTGGTCCAGCGGTTTTCCGGGGAAACCAGATGCTTGACCAGCGGCACCAGGTCCGCCACCTGGCCCAGCTCGCCGTTGATGCTGGCGAGTTTCAGGTAGGCCACGGTTTCCGGGGTTTCCACCGCGTAGAAGAATTCGGTGTCCATCGGGCCGGGCGCCACCACGTTGACGGTGATGCCGCGCTGGCCCACTTCCTTGGCCAGCGCGCGGGTGAAGTCCTCCAGCGGCGCCTTGCTGCCGGCGTAGACGCCGTAGTAGCCGGTGGTGGCGGCCAAGAGCGAGGTGCCGATGCTGAGGATGCGGCCGTTGTCGCGCAGGCGGCGGCCGGCCTCCTGCAGGCAGAAGAAGGCTGCCTTGGTGTTCAGGGCGAAGATGGCGTCGAACTCTTCCTCGCTGACCTCGGTGACCGGCTTTTTCACCATCATGCCGGCGGTGTTGATCAGAATGTCCAGATGGCCGAAGCGCGCTTCCACCGCGTCGAACAGGCGGCGCACTTCCGCGGTCTTGGTGATGTCGGCCTGCACGGCGAAAGCCTGGCCGCCGGCGGCGTGGATCTGGGCGGCGGCTTCTTCCGCGCCGGCGCGGGAACCGGCGCTGTTGTAGTGGATGGCGACGGCGGCGCCGTCGGCGGCCAGCGCCTCGGCGAAGGCGCGGCCCATATTGCGCGATGCGCCGACTACCAGCGCGACTTTTCCTGCGAAGTGGGATTGGCTCATGTTTGCTGCTCCGTTGGCTGTGCCGCATGTCGCGGCGGGTGTTGACGCTTCGCAGTGTATTGTTTGGATATCTCCTGATAAATATGATGATTTTGATTACACTATCCATAAAATCGATCTAATTGGAGCAGGCATGGACCGGATTCAGGCGATGCAGGTATTCGCCACCGTGGTGGATGCCGGCGGCTTCACCAAGGCCGCGCAGCAGATGCAGCTGCCGCGCGCCACGGTGTCCAGCGCGGTGCAGCAACTGGAGGCGCAGCTGGGCGTGCGGCTTTTGCACCGGACCACGCGCCGGGTGCAATTGACGCTGGACGGCAGCGGCTTCTACGAACGCTGCCAGCAGCTGCTGGCCGATTTCGAGGAAATCGAGGCCTTGTTCAGCCAGCAGGGGGCCAATCCGCGCGGCAAGCTGCGCATAGACGTGCCGGGGCCGATAGGCCGCCAGGTGCTGGCGCCGGCGTTGCCGGAGTTTTTCCGCCAGTACCCCGACATCCAGCTGGAGCTGGGCGTCACCGACCGCCCGGTGGACCTGATTCAGGAAGGGGTGGATTGCGTGATCCGGGTGGGGCAGCTTGGCGAGTCGCGGCTGGTGGCGCGGCGGGTGGGCATGCTGGCGCAAGGCAATTACGCCAGCCCGGCCTACCTGGCGAGTTTCGGCGAACCGCGCAGCCCGGACGATCTGGCGCGGCACCAGGCGGTGAACTACGCGTCGCCGTCCAGCGGCAAGGTGTTCGCCTGGGAGTGGCAGCGCGACGGCGAGCGGCAGGAGAGGGCGCTGAGCGCCAAAATCAGTGTCAACCAGGTGGAAACCTATCTGGCCTGCGCGCTGGCCGGACTGGGCCTGATCCAGTTGCCGCGCTACGATGCGGCGCCGCATGTGGCCGCCGGGCGGCTGGTTGAGGTGCTGGCCGACTGGCCGCCGCCGGCGATGCCGGTGTCGGTGTTGTATCCGCACCGGCGCCATTTGTCGCGGCGGGTGCAGGTTTTCGTCGAATGGGCCTCGGCCCTGCTGCGGGAGCGGCTGGGTTTGGCCGACTAGCGGCTATCGCGCCGCGGCACCGCCAACACCCGCGGCGGGTGGCCGCAGTGCCGCAACAGCCGCTCCAGGTCGGCCACCGGCACGCTGAGCGTGGCGGTATTCACCAGCGGATGGCATAGGATGGCCTCCGCCGCCCACAGTTCGGCGTCCACCACCACCTGCACCGCGTCGTCGCGGTCGTTGACCGCCGCCAGCAGCGTCACAGATCCGGGCTCCAGCCCCAGGTGGCGCTTCAGCCTTTCCGGCGAGGCGAAACGCAGCCCTTTGGCGTCCAGCGTTTCGCCCAGGGCCTTGATGTCCACTCCGGCCGCGGCCGGCACCGCCACCAGAAAATGCCGGCGGCCCTTGGCGTCGCATAAAAACAGGTTTTTGCACTCCGCGCCGGGCAGGTCTGGAATCAGTCGCGCGGCCTCTTCGCAGGTATAGACCGGCGGATGCTCGAAGCGTTGATAGCGGACCTGCTGCGCGTCCAGCAGGCGATACAGCGCGTGTTCCATGCATTGTTCTCCGGCGTTTCGTTCCGTTTGAAACTATCACGGCGCCGCCGCCCGCGTCACCCCGCCAGTTTCATGATCAAGCCTTCCAGCGCCGCCAGCGCCGCTTCCGGCCGGCCGTCGATCTGCGCGCGCACGATGGCGCCGTCGGCTGCCAGCGCCAGCATGTCTGCCAAGCCGGCTGGGGCCGGGCGGGCCGGCAGCAGCGCGGCGATCGCATCGCGCATTTCGCTTTTGTGCCGGCGCGCCGCCTCGGCCAGCTCCGCTTCGGCCGGCATTTCGCCGACGCCGTTGATGAAGGCGCAGCCGCGAAAGTCGTCGGAGGCGAACCATTCCCGCAGCGCCTGGGCCAGCGCCATGGCGCCGTCGGCGGCATGGCGCGCCAACGCGGCGCGAAAGCCCGCCATCCATTGCTGGTGGCGTTGTTCCAGGTAGGCCTGTATCAAGTCGTGCTTGCTGGGGAAGTGGCGATAAAACGTCACTTTGCTGACGCCGGATTCGGCGATGAGCCGGTCTATGCCGGTGGCGCGCAGGCCTTCGCGGTAGAACAAGCGGTGCGCGGTGGCGAGGATGCGTTCCCGCGCCGGCAGCGCGGCGATGCCGCTGGATGGATTCGGTTTCATGAAAGTGATTGTAGACAGAGTTGTCTACTTAAGTCTAGACTGGTTTGCGTGTAGACAAATCTGTCTACTTAACCTGAAAAGGAAACATCATGGAAAACCGCCCGCCGCTGCCGCCGTTCACTCGCGAGACCGCGATCGAGAAAGTCCGCCTGGCCGAAGATGGCTGGAACAGCCGCGATCCGGCCCGGGTGGCGCTGGCCTACAGCGTGGATACCCGCTGGCGCAACCGCGTCGACTTTCCTCAGGGCCGGGCCGAAGCCGAGGCCTTGCTGGCGCGCAAATGGAAACGCGAGCTGGATTACCGTTTGATCAAGGAGTTATGGGCATTCGACGGCAACCGCATCGCGGTGCGCTTCGCCTACGAATGGCATGACGACGCCGGCCAGTGGTACCGCAGTTACGGCAACGAGAACTGGGCCTTCGGCGCCGACGGCCTGATGACCGACCGCCACGCCAGCATCAACGACATGCCGATTGCGCAAGCCGAGCGCAAGTTCTTCTGGCCGCTGGGCCGTCGTCCGGACGACCATCCAGGTTTGAGCGATCTGGGCTTGTAGCCGTGGACGCGGCGGGCCGCGCGGACGCGCGCGCCTGCCGCTTGGGCAATGGAAATAGGTATGGACAGCGGGACATGCGGCTGATTAGTATCAATGCCATTGACATTGCGGCCCAGGCCGACATCACATGGAGTTTTGCCCATGCTTGAAACCATCCGGCAGCGCTTCCTGGCGCTGCAACCGCAGGCGGATTTTTGTTCGCTGCGCTACGTGGAGGAAGACCGCGAACGGCTGCATGTCCGGCAGGGGCGGCAGCAGCCGTTGAGCCGCAGCCACGACCGCGGCGCGATGATCGTCGTGATCGATGGCGGCGGCTATGGCTATGCGGCCACCGCCGACCTGAGCGAGGCCGGCCTGCGCGCCGCTTTCGCGCGGGCGAAGGCGTGGGCCCGCGCCACGGCCGGCTGCGGGGTGTTCGATTACCGCCAAGTCGAGTTGCCCAGCCCGTCCGGCCGCTACGCCGGCCCGGGCAGCGAGAGCGAGGCGCCGTGGCGCCGCGCTGAATTGCTGGGTTTGCTGATGGAGGAATCTGCCGCGGCCAAGGGCGAGGACGCGCGCATCGTGGATTGGTCGGCCGGCCTGGTGCGGCAGGACATCCGCCAGCTCTACCTGACGTCGCGCGGCGGCGAGGCGGAGCAGCGTTTCCGCATGCTGACGCCGTCGTTGACGGTGACGGCCTTCGCCGACGGCCGAGTGCAGACGCGCAGCCTGGGCGGCCAGTATGGCGGCATGGCGCGCCAGGGCGCGGAGGAGGCGTTGATCGCGGAGGCCGGCCTGGCCGGCGCCGGCCGCCGCGTCGCCGACGAAGCCTTGCAGCTGCTGCATGCGCCCAATTGCCCGAGCGGCAAGATGGACCTGCTGCTGATGCCGGAGCAGATGATGCTGCAGATTCACGAAAGCATAGGCCATCCGCTGGAGTTGGACCGCATCCTGGGCGACGAGCGCAATTACGCCGGCACCAGCTTCGTCACCCTGGACATGTTCGGCCATTACCAGTACGGCTCCAGCCTGCTCAACGTCACCTTCGATCCGCTGCGCCGCCAGGAATTGGCCAGCTATGGCTGGGACGACGACGGCAAGGCCGCCGACAAGACGTGGCTGATCCGGAACGGCGTGCTGGAGCGGCCGCTGGGCGGCGACATCTCTTCGGCCCGGGCCGGCTTGGAGGGGATCGCGCTGGACGGGGTGGCGAACAGCCGCGGCTGCAACTGGAACCGGCCGGCGATAGACCGGATGGCCAACCTCAATGTCGAACCCGGCGACAAGACTTTCGAACAGCTGGTGGCCGGCGTGGAGCGCGGCGTGCTGATGCAGACCAATGTCAGCTGGTCGATCGACGATTCGCGCAACAAGTTCCAGTTCGGCTGCGAATGGGGCCAGTTGATAGAAGACGGCGAATTGAAGGGCGTGGTGCGCAATCCCAATTACCGCGGCATTTCCGCCAATTTCTGGCGCTCGCTGCGGGCGGTGGGCGACGAGTCTACGCTGTCGGTGCTGGGAACGCCTTATTGCGGCAAGGGCGAGCCCAACCAGGTGGTGAGAGTGGGCCACGCTTCGCCGGCCTGCGTGTTCGGCGAGGTGGATGTATTCGGAGGAGCGGCGTGATGCGGGCGCATTTCAAATTATTGGCGAACGAGCTGAAGCGGCAGCTGCGGGAGGGCGAGGGCTTTACCCTGTGGCTGGAGGCCGAGTCCACCGATTTCGTCAGGTTCAACCATGGCAAGGTGCGGCAGGCCGGCTCGGTGCGGCAGGCGTATCTGGATGTGCGCCTGCTGCGGGGAAGCCGCCAGGTCACGCAGCAGCTGTCGCTATCCGGCGACGACCACGATCTGGCCTTGCTGGAGAGCAGCTTGCCGGCCTTGCGCGCGGCGCTGGACGATGTGGAGGATGATCCCTTCCTGTTGCTGAACGACAAGCCGCAGGACAGCGAACGGCTGTCCGCTGCGGCGCTGCCGGACGGCGCGGCCATGGCGGAGGATATCCTGGCCGCCGCGCGCGGGCATGACTTGGTCGGCATTCTGGCAGCCGGCGAGATGAGCTTCGGCTTCGCCAATCATCTGGGCCAATTCAATTGGCAGCAGGGCGGCAGCTGGAATTTCGACTGGAGCCTGCATGCGTTTGGCGACAAGGCCGTGAAGCGCAGCATGGCCGGCGGCGAATGGGACGCGGGCCGGCTGCGCGGCGCCATCGACGAGGCGGCGGCGCAGCTGGAGTGGCTGAAGTTGCCGCCCAAGACGCTGGAGCCGGGCTGTTATCGCGCTTATTTCACGCCTTCGGCGCTGGGCAGCCTGTTGTCCATGCTCAGCTGGGGCGGCCTGTCGGAAAAAGAGGTGCGTTCCAAGCGCAGCCCCTTGTTGAAGCTGGCCGCCGGCGAAGTCGGCCTGTCGCCGTTGGTGACGTTGACGGAGGATGCCGCGGCCGGCCTGGCGCCGATGTTCCAGAGCGATGGCTTCATCAAGCCGGATCAGGTGGGCCTGATCGTCGGCGGCGCGCACCGCAACAGCCTGATCGGGCCGCGCAGCGCCGGCGAGTTCGGCTTGGCGCCCAATGCCGGCGCGCATGAGATGGCGGAATCGTTGCGGATGGAGGCGGGGGCCTTGCCGCAGCAGCAGGCGCTGGAAGCGTTGGGCACCGGGGTGTACCTGTCCAATCTGTGGTACCTGAACTTTTCCGACCGGGCCGCTTGCCGCATCACCGGCATGACGCGTTTCGCCTGTTTCTGGGTGGAGGGCGGCAAGATCGTCGCGCCGCTGGGCGTGATGCGTTTCGACGATAGCCTGTTCGATCTGTTGGGCGGGCAGTTGGAGGCGCTGACCGCCGAGCGCGAATTGCTGGCGGACGCCAGCAGCTACGGCGGCCGCGCCACCCAGAGCAAACTGCTGCCCGGCGCCTTGGTTTCCTCCTTGCATTTCAGCCTGTAAGGGCTGCATCTGGTCGGCTGCCAGCTTCGAGGGGGCTGGCGGCCACCTTGCATGTATCCATGCAATTTTCGCATGTTTAATGCCTTCTGCATGGGTGGTGCTGCATCGCATGGCCTGCTGCCGCCATGATTTTGCTTGGAATTCTTTCCATTCCAGACAAGCCGGGGTATGCTTTCTCTTCATTGCACATCCGCTAACGTGACGGATTTGCAAGCGCCGTCGGCGGGCCGGGATTTCTCCCCGCGCAGCGGCGTTTCATCATATTTCCAGCTTTCGCCGCGATGGCGAATGTTGTGCCCGGCGACGCGGCTGACCGCGCGCCGCGAACTGAATCAAGGAATGCGTTGTGACCGATATCGCCCAACTCGAACCCAAAGCCGTCTGGGAACACTTCCAAACCCTGTGCGACATTCCGCGCCCGTCCAAGCACGAGGAACAGGTGCGCGACTACATGAAAGGCTGGGCGGAGCTGCGCGGCCTGGAAACCGTCGTCGACAAGGTGGGCAACCTGATCATCCGCAAGCCGGCCACGCCGGGCTATGAAGACCGCGCCGGCGTGGTGCTGCAAGGCCACCTGGACATGGTGTGCCAGGCCAATAGCGGCACCGAGCACGACTTCTTCAAAGACCCGATCCGCCCGGTATTGAAAGATGGCTGGCTGATCGCCGAAAACACCACGCTGGGCGCCGACAACGGCATCGGCGTGGCGCTGGGCATGGCGGTATTGTCCGGCGACGACATGGCCCACGGCCCGGTGGAAGTGCTGCTGACGCTGGACGAAGAGGCCGGCATGGGCGGCGCGCTGGGCCTGGAGACCGGCCTGCTGCAAGGCCAGTACCTGATCAATATCGATACCGAAGAGTGGGGCGAGTTCTACATGGGCTGCGCCGGCGGCGTGGATGTCAATGTCAGCCGCGAATACGCGGTTGAGACCGTGCCGGCCGGCTTCCAGACCGCGAGCCTGACCATCAAAGGCCTGAAGGGCGGCCACTCCGGCGCCGACATCCACCTGGGCCGCGGCAACGCCAACAAGATCCTGATCCGCCTGCTGCGTGAATTGGAGGCGGAAACCGAACTGCGCCTGGCCACGCTCAAGGGCGGCACGGCCCGCAACGCGCTGTCGCGCGAGGCCTTCGCGGTGGTGGCCTATCCGGCCGCCGACGCCGCCAAGGTGGCGGCCAAGCTGGATGCCTTCCAGGCGCTGATGCGTTTCGAACTGGCTGGCGTCGACGAAGGCGTGGCGGTGTTGTCCGAAGCCGCCGCCGCTGCCGGCGTGCTGGCTCGCGCCGACCAAGCCGCCATTCTGTCCGCGCTGCATGCGGCGCCGCATGGCGTCAAGCGCATGAGCCAGCGCGTGGACGGCGTGGTGGAAACCTCCAACAACCTGGGCGTGGTCACCGTGGCCGACGGCAAGGTTTTCGCCAACCTGATGGTGCGCTCCCTGCTGGATTCCGGCACCTGGATGCTGGCGCGCGAAGTGGAAAGCCTGTTCAAGCTTGCCGCGTTCAAGGTGGAAATGGAAGGCGGCTACCCGGGCTGGGCGCCGAACCCGGGCTCCAAGCTGCTGGCCTTGTTCAAGGACGTGTTCCGCCAGGAATTCGGCGGCGAAGCCGAGGTGCAGGTGATCCACGCCGGCCTGGAATGCGGCATCCTGGGCGCCAAATACCCGAATCTGGACATGGTGTCCTTCGGCCCGAACATCCGCGGCGCGCACGCGCCGGGCGAACGAGTGGAAGTGGAGTCGGTAGGCAAGGCCTGGCAGTTGCTGCAGGCGGTGCTGAAAGCCATTCCGGCGCGTTGATTTCCCGCTTTGTCTGAAGAGCGGCCTGACTGAAAAGTCCGGCCGCTTTTTCATGGGCGCGCGGCGCGGGCGGCGATGGTGTCGGTTTCGCCGGGCCGGCGCGGCGTCAGTCGGCTTGCTTGCCGGCGCCGCGCGGACCCTGGCCGGAGAAATGGCGGCCGAAGCCTATGATCACCAGCGCGCTGGTGAAGATGATCTGCAAGTCGGCGAGCAGCCGCACCGGCCAGTAGGTGGGGTACATGTCGCCATAGCCGACGGTGGCGGCGGTGGCGATGGACAGGTGGAAGCAATCGAGGAACAGCAAGGCGGCGTGGCCGTAGAAGCCGGGCAGGAAGCCGCCCTGGCCGTCGTACAGCGCCGTCATGCCGTGGAAGGCGCTGCCGCCGGTCAGCAGCAGCGCGAACAGGTAGTACACCACGGCGAATTGCAGCACCAGGCCGACGTAAAGGCCGATCAGGTCGCCCAATTGGCGTTGGCGCGGCCGCCGCAGGATGTGCCGCACGGTGCGCCACAGCGGCCAGAAGAACACCGCCCAGGCCAGCCATTGCTCGCCCTGGCGCGGCAGCAGCGCATGCAGGCCCGCGCCGTGCCACAGCAGAGTGAGCAGAGCGGCGCAGGCCAGAGACAGCGCCGTTTCGGCATGCAATTGCAGCCGGGTTTCCAGGCTGGGAAGCGGCAGAGACGCCATCAGCCGGCCAGACGCTGGCGGATGCTGGCCTCGATGCCGGCGGCGTCCAGGCCGCATTTGGACAGCAGCAGCGCCGGGTCGCCGTGCTCGACATAGTCGTCGGGCAGGCCCAGCTGCAGCACCGGCGTGCTCAGCCACATTTCCTGCATCGCTTCCAGGCAAGCGGAGCCGGCGCCGCCCATCACCACGTTTTCCTCCACGGTGACGATCAGCTCGTGGCTTTCTGCCAGCGTGCGCACCAGCTCCATGTCCAGCGGCTTGACGAAGCGCATGTCGGCGACGGTGGCGTCCAGCGCTTCGGCGGCGGCGAGGGCGGGGCGCACCATGCTGCCGAAGGCCAGGATGGCGATCTTGCCGCCCTGGCGGCGAACCACGCCCTTGCCGACCGGCAGCGCTGCCATCTGCTGCTGGATTTCCACGCCGGGGCCGGTGCCGCGCGGGTAGCGGACGGCAGTCGGGCTGTCCAGCTGGAAGGCGGTGTACAACAGCTGGCGGCACTCGTTTTCGTCCGACGGCGCGATCACCGTCATATTGGGGATGCAGCGCAGGAAGCTGAGGTCGAAGGCGCCGGCATGGGTGGGGCCGTCGGCGCCGACCAGGCCGGCGCGGTCCAGCGCGAACATCACCGGCAGGTTCTGCAGCGCCACGTCGTGGATCAACTGGTCGTAGCCGCGCTGCAGGAAGGTGGAGTAGATCGCCACCACCGGCTTCAGGCCGTCGCAGGCCATGCCGCCGGCGAAAGTCACCGCGTGCTGCTCGGCGATGGCCACGTCGTAGTAGCGGTCCGGGTGCTCTTTCTCGAAGCGCACCATGCCGGAGCCCTCGCGCATCGCCGGGGTGATGCCGACCAGGCGCTTGTCCAGCTTGGCCATGTCGCACAGCCAGTCGCCGAACACCTGGGTGTATTGCGGTTTGCCGCCGCCGCTCTTGGCGCCGGCGAGGCCGTTGGCAGGGTCGAACTTGGTGACGCCGTGGTATTTGACCGGGTCATTCTCGGCCAGCTTGTAGCCCTGGCCTTTCTTAGTGACGATGTGCAGGAACTGCGGGCCTTTCAGGCTCTTGATGTTCTTCAGCGTGTCCACCAGCACGTCCACATCATGGCCATCGATCGGTCCGATGTAGTTGAAGCCGAATTCCTCGAACAGCGTGCCCGGGGTGAAGAAGCCCTTGACGTGCTCTTCCACCTTGCTGGCGATTTCCTTCAAAGGCGGGGCGATGCCCAGCACCTTGCTGGAGCCTTCGCGCATCGCCGCGTAGAAGCGGCCGGACATCAGCTTGGCCAGGTAGTTGTTCAGCGCGCCGACATTGGGCGAGATCGACATGTCGTTGTCGTTGAGGATCACCAGCAGGTCGGTGTCCATCGCGCCGGCGTTGTTCAGCGCCTCGAAGGCCTGGCCGGCGGTCATCGCGCCGTCGCCGATGATGGCCACGCTCTTGCGCTCCACGCCCAGCGTCTTGGCCGCCACCGCCATGCCCAGCGCGGCGCCGATCGAGGTGGACGAATGGCCGACGCCGAAGGTGTCGTATTCGGATTCTTCGCGCTTGGGGAAGCCGGCCAGGCCGCCGTACTGGCGCATGCTGCCCATCTGCTCGCGGCGGCCGGTCAGGATCTTGTGCGGGTAGGTCTGGTGGCCGACGTCCCAGACCAGGCGATCGTGCGGCGTGTCGAACACGTAATGCAGGGCGACGGTCAGCTCGATGCTGCCCAGATTGGACGCGAAGTGGCCGCCGGTCTTGCTGACCGTCTCCACCAGGAATTCGCGCAGTTCGCGCGCCAGCTGCGGCAGCTGGTTGCGGGACAGCTGCCGCAGGTCGGCGGGGCTGTTGATGTTTTCTAGCAGCGGATACATTGTTTGGTCTGCAGTGGTATGGCTCGCCGGGCGGTGGGCCGCCCTGGTTCGATTGCTGGCTTTACGAGCGGTTCAAAACGAGCGGGCGACGATGTAGTCGGCCAGTTGTCTCAGGCGGTCGGCGCGCGGGCCGAAGCCCTGCAGCGCGGCGAAGGCCTGGTCGTGCAAATCCTTAGCCATGCGCTTGGCCTCGGCAAGGCCCAGCAGGCTGACGTAGGTGGGCTTGTCATGGGCGGCGTCCTTGCCGGCGGTCTTGCCCAGCGTGGCGGTGTCGGCCTCGCAATCCAGAATATCGTCCACCACCTGGAAGGCCAGGCCGACGCGCTTGGCGAACACGTCCAGCGCTTCTTTATCCGCGGCGGACAGTTCACTGCCTGCCATCGCGCCCATCAGCACCGAAGCGCGGATCAGCGCGCCGGTTTTCAGCATGTGCATGAATTCCAGCTCCGGCGGCGTCAGCGGCTGGCCCACGCTGGCCAGGTCTATCGCCTGGCCGCCGGCCATGCCGGCGTGGCCGGACGCATGGGCCAGGATGCGGACGATTTCCAGCTGGCTGGCCGGCGCGATGCCGGGCAGAGGCGTGGCGATCAGCTCGAAGGCGCGGGTTTGCAGCGCGTCGCCCACCAGCAGCGCCGTGGCTTCGTCGTAGGCTACGTGACAGGTGGGCTTGCCGCGGCGCAGCACATCGTCGTCCATGCAGGGCATGTCGTCGTGCACCAGCGAATAGGCGTGGATCATTTCCAGCGCCGCGCCGACGCGGGCCAGGTTTTCCGGCTTGGCGTCCACCAGCTCGCCGGCGGCGAAGGCCAGCAGCGGGCGCACCCGCTTGCCGCCTTCCAGCGTGGCGTAGCGCATCGCCTGGTGCAGGCGCTGCGGCGCGGCGTCGGCGGCGGGCAGCAGGCGTTCCAGCGCCGCTTCCATGTGCTGCTGGATGGCGGTCATCCAGCCGATGAAGGTTTCATTGGCCATTGGGCAGATCCAGCGCCTTCAGTTCGTTGTTTTCCAGGATTTTCAGCTGCTGTTCCGCGTCGGCGAGCTTGGCCTGGCAGAACTTGATCAATTCGGTGCCTTGCTTGTAGGAGGCAAGGGCTGTTTCCAGCGGCAGATCGCCGCTGTCCATCGCCTGGATGATGTCCTCCAGCTGGGCCAGCGCGCTCTCGAAGCTGGCCGGCGCTTTGGCGGCTTTTGCCATGGCGGTATTCCTCGTGCGTGTCAGGCCGACATTCTAGTCCAATTCCACGGCAAAACGACAGTGCCGCTGTCAGATGTTTGTCATGTGGCCGATTCCGGCGCCGCGGCGATTGGTGTAGGGTTGGACGTTTGCCCATCGCGCGAGGTTTTTCATGCCAGACATCCAGCCTTCCATCTTGATCACCGGTTGCTCCAGCGGCATCGGCTACCACAGCGCGAAAGTGCTGAGCCAGCGCGGCTGGCGGGTGTTCGCCAGCTGCCGCCGTCCAGAGGACGCGATGCGTCTGCGAGAGGAGGGACTGGAGTGCCTGCAGCTGGATGTGGACGACCCCGCGTCCATCCAGGCGGCGCTGGCCGAGGTGCTGGAACGAAGCGGCGGTCGGCTGGACGCGCTGTTCAACAATGCCGGCTTCGGCCAGCCGGGCGCGGTGGAGGACATTTCGCGCCAGGCGATGCGCGAGCAGTTCGAGACCAATCTGTTCGGCCCGTGGGAGCTGACCAACGCGGTGCTGAAAGTCATGCGCGCCCAGGGCCACGGCCGCATCGTGTTCAACAGCTCCATCCTGGGCTTCGCCGCGATGCGCTGGCGCGGCGCCTACAACGCCAGCAAATTCGCGATGGAGGGCCTGTGCGACACGCTGCGCCATGAGCTGCACGGCACCGACATCCATGTTTCGCTGGTGGAGCCGGGGCCGATAGAGAGCCGTTTCCGCCCCAACGCCTTGGCGCGTTTCTTGAAGAATGTCGATATCGACGCCAGCGTGCACCGCGACAACTACCAGAAACAGCTGGAAAGGCTGAAAAAGGAGGGGCACGCCGCGCCATTCACGCTGCCGGCCACCGCGGTGGCCGAGGCGGTGTGGCGGGCGATTTCCAGCCGCCGGCCCAAGGCCCGTTATCCGGTGACTTTCCCCACCAAACTCTACTGGCTATTGCGCCGCTGGCTGCCGCAGCGCTGGTATGACCATGCCTGCCGCAGCGCCACTTGATGGTCATGCTTTTGGCATTTGAATTTTGTTGATGCCATCTTGATAATTTTTTGTTGATTTACCTGGCATGTTGGCTTTACATTCATTCGCGCCGCTCATGGCTGCTTCGGCACAGCCCTCTGGGCGGCGACAAGAAGATGGGGGCTGATCACAGCTCCTGCGCTACGAAGGAGATAAAACAATATGAAGCACCTGAAATGGCTGCCCATGCTGCTGATGGGCGCCGCGCTCATGCCTCATGCCCAGGCGGCCGATCCCGGCAAAGTGCTCAGGGTGGCGTTTTCCGCGCCAGAGACCGGATTCGACTTGGTCAAAGTGCACGATGTTTATTCCATGGCGGTTGGCGAGAACATCTTTGACGGCCTGCTGACCTATGACTACCTGGCCCGGCCGTTGAAAGTGGTGCCCAATACCGCCAGCGCGATGCCTGAGGTATCGCCAGATGGCAAAGTCTTTACATTCAAGGTGAAACCCGGCATTTATTTTGCGGATGATCCGGTGTTCAAGGGCAAGAAGCGGGAGTTGACCGCGGCGGACTACGCCTACACTTTCAAGCGTTTCGCCGATCCGCTGAACAACGCTCCCAGCGGCGCGTCCTATATGGATTTCATCGCCGGCCTGGAAGAGGCATCCAAAAAAGCCGCTAAAACCGGCAAGTTCGATTACGACACGCCGATTTCCGGCCTGCAGGTGCTGGACCGCTACACGCTGCGCATCGTATTGAAAAAGCCGAATTTCGGATTCCTGTACACCATCGCCGCCAAGGATTCCGGCGCGGTGGCGCGCGAAGTGATCGAGACCTATAGCAAAGACACCCTTTCCCATCCGGTCGGCACCGGTCCGTTCATGCTGAAAGAGTGGAAGCCGGGCAACCGCATCGTGCTGGTGGCCAATCCGGGCTATCGCAAGACGGTGTTCGACGGCTCGCCGGGCAGCGAGCCGGGCGACGCGGAAATCTACCGGTCGCTCAAGGGCAAGACCTTGCCGCAAGTGGGCCGGGTGGAAATCCGCATCATCGAGGAAGACCAGCCGCGTTGGCTGTCTTTCATGAACAAGCAACTGGACTGGATCAACGTGCCTAAGTCGGCGATGAAGTCCGCGTTGAACATCAATCCGGCCGACCCTTACGACACCACCCTGAGGCCGGTGCTCGCCAAGCGCAGCATCCGGCTTAGCCATACGCTCGGCTTGGATGTCACTTACGCCTATTTCAATCTGAAAGATCCGGTCATCGGCGGTTACGGCAAGGACAAAGTCGCATTGCGCCGCGCCATCGCCATGGCCTATCCGTTGCAGAAGGAAGTGATTCCTCTGTTATACGGCAATCAGGCCATTCCGCTTCAGGGGCTGGTGCCTGTCGGCATGGTCGGTTTTGATCCGCATTTCCAGGGACAGGTGCCTTACGACCCGGCTACCGCCAACGCCTTGCTTGACGAGTTCGGTTACAAGATCGGGCCGGATGGCTATCGCACCCTGCCGAATGGCAAGCCGCTGGTTATAGAGCAGGGCACTCAGTCCTCCGCGACCGACAAGCAGTTCAATGAGATCTGGCAGAAGGCTTTTGACAGCATCAAGGTGAGAGTGCGCTTCAAAACCGCCAAGTGGAATGAGAACCTGAAGGCGGCTTACGCCTACAAGCTGCAGATGTGGAGCCTGGGCGGGTCGGCCTCGACGCCGGACGGCGACGATTTCGTCTCCAGCTTTTCCTCGCGCTTGATCGGCCAGGGCAATCTGGCGGGCTATCAGGTGGCGGCTTACGACAAGGCCTACGACGCATCGCAGATACTGCCGGACGGAGCGGAACGTCAGGCCTTGTACAGCAAGATGAACCGCCTGGTCGCGGCGCAGCAGCCCTATGTGCTGGGCGTCACCCGCTTTTACAACGAATTGACCCAGGGTTACGTCAGCGGTTTCAAGCGCCACCCCATTTCCACTTTCGGCGGTTTCTGGCGTTATGTGGACGTCGCGCCGCACTGATCGCCTGAGCGAGGGAAAATCATGATTGCATATGTCATTCGCCGTCTCTGGCAGATGATCCCCACCATGCTGGGCGTCATGCTGCTGGTGTTCGTGCTGTTCAACTGGGTGGGCGGAGATCCCACCTATATTCTGGAAGGCAAGCGCCTTACGCCGGAAATGATGGCCAACTTCCGCGCCCAGATGGGCCTGGACAAGAGCCTGCCCGAGCAATTCCTGCTGTTCGCCAAGCAAGTGCTGACCTATGACTTCGGCAACTCGTGGGCCACTCAGCATTCGGTGGCGCATACGCTGGCCAGCCGGGTGGGCCCTTCGTTGCTGCTGGCCGGCAGCTTGCTGGTGCTGGAGCTGTTCACTGCGCTGCCCATCGCCGTGGCGGTGGCTTATTTCCGCGGCGGCCTGACCGATCGTCTGGTCACGCTGATCTGCACGGTGGCGATGTCGATCAGCTCCCTGGTCTACATCATCGTCGGCCAATACCAGCTTGGCTTCGCGCTGGATTGGTTCCCGGTGATGGGCTGGGACGACGACAGCATCGTCGCCAATCTGTTCGTCTATCTGCCTTTGCCGTTGTTGCTGGGCCTGCTGGTGTCGCTGGCTCCCAGCGTGCGCTTCTACCGCAGCTTCATCGTCGAGGAGCTGAACCACGATTATGTGCGCACCGCGCGCGCCAAGGGTTTGTCCGAACCCAAGGTGCTGTTCAAGCACGTGCTGCGCAACGCGCTGATCCCGGTGGTGACCAACATCACCATGTCGCTGCCCTTCCTGATGCTGGGCTCGATGCTGCTGGAGCGCTTCTTCGGCATTCCAGGCATGGGCAACGAGCTGCTCAACGCGGTGGACAAGAGCGACTTCCCGGTGATCAAGGCGATCACCATCACCATCGCCGCAGCCGCCATGGCGTTCAACCTGCTGGCCGACATCCTCTACAAGTGGATCGACCCGCGCGTTCAGTTGAAGTGAGCGGGGGAGAGATAAATGACGACATTGCAGAATACCGCCGGCGCCGCGCCGGCCGCGCCATCCCGCAGCCTGTGGGCGCTGGGTTGGCAAAGACTGAAGCGCGACCGCATCGGTTTCGCGTCGCTGTGGATCGTGGCGGCTTTCATGCTGCTGGCGCTGGCCAGCTGGCTGGGCCTGATCGGCCGCGGCTGGAACGACGAGATCGCCGTTTCCTACGCGCCGCCCACCGCGATCTACCAGCAGGACAAGTCGGTCGCCGTGCACAAGTCCAAGGCCGCCGAACCGGCGCTGGAAGGCTTGAAACCGGCGGAAGACCCGATCTGGGCGGAAACCCAGCGCGCCCGTCAGAACCGCGACAAATACGTGGTGCCGGAAGTGAAGAAGGCGGAATCGCTCACCTTCGGCGCCGATCAGCGCGGCCGCGACATCCTGGACAAGGTGATCAAGGGCACTTCCACCTCGCTGTTCGTCGGCTTCTTCGGCTCCTTGCTGGCCATCGTCATCGGCGCGGTGCTGGGCGCCAGCGCCGGTTTCTTCGGCCGCAAGGTGGATGATTTCCTGATGTGGTTCTACAGCGTGTTCACCGCGATGCCGGACATGCTGCTGCTGCTGGCTTTCGCCGCGGTGGCCGGCCGCGGCCTGGGCACCGTGGTGCTGGTGCTGTCGCTGACCACCTGGACCGGGGTGTTCCGCTTGGTGCGGGCCGAGTTCATCAAGCTGCGCTCGCGCGAATTCGTGCAGGCCGCCGACGCCATCGGCGCCAGCAGCGCGCGGCGGATGTTCGTCCACATCCTGCCCAATATCTCCCATCTGCTGCTGGTGCAGTTCTCCTTGCTGATGGTCGGCCTGATCAAATACGAGGTGATCCTGTCCTTCCTCGGCTTCGGCGTCGACGTGCGCCAGGTCAGCTGGGGATCGATGCTGGCCGAGGTGCCGGAGGAGTTGCTGCAGGGCTATTGGTGGCAACTGGCGATGGTGGTGGTGTTCATGTCGGTGCTGGTGACGGCGTTCAGCATGCTGACCGATTCCCTGCGCGACGCGCTGGACCCCAAGGTAAAGTGAGGATCACCCGATGAGCAACAACAAACCTTTGCTGTCCGTGCGCAATCTGAAGGTGGGCTTCCGCCAGGAGGACGGCGGCCGCTTCGAGGCGCTCAAGGGCGTCAGCTTCGACATTCCGGCCCACCGCACGGTGGCGCTGGTCGGCGAATCGGGCTCCGGCAAGTCGGTGACGTCGATGGCCATCATGCAGCTGCTGCCGCCGCAATCCAGCGAGATCGATCCGGCGTCCGAACTGCTGTTCCAGGGCCGCAACCTGCTGCGGCTGTCGCGCGGCGAGCTGCGCAAGCTGCGCGGCAAGGACATCGCGATGATTTTCCAGGAGCCGATGAGCTCCTTGAACCCGGTGTTCAGCGTCGGCGAGCAGATCGTCGAGACGCTGACCCTTCACGCCGGCTTGAGCCGTTCCGCCGCCTGGAAGCGCGCGGTGGAGCTGCTGCGCGAAGTGGGCCTGCCGGAGCCGGAAAAGCGGGTGAAAGCCTACCCGCACGAACTGTCCGGCGGCCAGCAGCAGCGGGTGATGATCGCCATCGCCATCGCCTGCGAACCGAAGCTGCTGATCGCCGACGAGCCGACCACCGCGCTCGACGTCACGATTCAGAAGCAGATCCTGCAACTGATCGCCGACCTGCAGAAGAAGCACGGCATGTCGGTGCTGTTCATCACCCACGACCTGGGGGTGGTGGGCGAATTCGCCGACGAAGTGATCGTGATGCGCCACGGCGTGATCCGCGAGCAAGGCACGGTGAAGCAGATCTTCGAAAACCCGCAGGACGCCTACACCAAGGCGCTGCTGTCGTGCCGGCCGCACCTGGACCGCCGCCCGGAGCGGCTGGCGGTGATCGACGACTTCCTCCAGCCGGGCGGCTATGTCGAACCGGCCGAAAGGACACGTGGCTACGCCGCCGGCGACGAAATCGTGCTGGACGTGCAAGGGCTGTGCAAGAGCTTCGACATCCGCGAAGGGCTGTTCGGCAAGCGCCAGTTCCACGCGGTGAAGGACGTGTCGTTCCAGTTGGCGCGCGGCAAGACGCTGGGCATCGTCGGCGAATCCGGCTCGGGCAAGACCACCGTTGGCCTGACGCTGGTGCGGCTGCACCAGGCCACCGGCGGCAAGGCCTTGTTCCACGGCCAGGACCTGATCGGCATGAGCGCCAAGGCGTTCCACGCCTACAAGAAGCGGATCCAGATCATCTTCCAGAACCCGTACGCGTCGCTGAACCCGCGCTTCACCGTCGAGCAGATCCTGACCGAGCCGATGCTGCTGCACGGCATCGGCCAGGACGGCGGGCAACGCCGCAAGCTGGCGCAGGACCTGCTGGACAAGGTGGGCCTGCCGGCGGGCGCGCTGGCCAAGTACCCGCACGAGTTCTCCGGCGGCCAGCGGCAGCGGATCGCGATCGCGCGCTGCCTGACGCTGAAGCCGGAAGTGCTTATCTGCGACGAATCGGTATCGGCGCTAGACGTGTCGGTGCAGGCGCAGGTGTTGAACCTGCTGCAGGACCTGCAGGACGAGTACAAGCTGTCCTACCTGTTCATCTCGCATGATCTGGCGGTGGTGAAGCACATCTCGGACCAGGTGCTGGTGATGAACAAGGGTCAGGTGGTGGAGCAGGCGGATGCGGACGTGATCTACCGCGAGCCGAAGGACAGCTACACCAAGAAGCTGCTGGGGGCGATCCCGCAGGGGTGGAACGCGGCGCTGGCGCCGGCCTGAGTTCTGGTGAAGTCGAAACGAAACCGGCCGCGAAGGCCGGTTTTTTATGTCTATGGTTTCGCGTTCCGCTCGCCGGCGTCAGCCGTCGGCGAAATCCAGGCTGACGGTCCAGGCCGTTTGCTGGCTCACGCTGTAGGAGATCTTGGCCTGGCCGTCGCTTTCCGTGACGCCTAGCAGGCCGCTGCCCTCGTTCTGGCCCAGCGTCAGCTGGTAGAAGCCATCGCCGCCGTAGTCGTAGTCGGGGCCATCGGCGAAGATCACGCCCAGCATGTAGGCGTTGCCGGGGCCGCTCCAGTCCACGCTCAACTGGACCGACTGATCCGGCCCCAGCGGATAGGCGCCGCTCTCGGCCTGGCCGTCTATCAGCAGTGTCTGGTCATCCCAGTTGGGATCGCCTTCGATGAAGACGTCTCGGCTGGAATGGTTTTTCACGGTGACTACGGGTTGGCTCATCTGCATCTCCTTGCGGGCGTGTGTGGGAAGGGCGCCAGGCAAGGATAGGCGGCGGAGCCGGCAAGCTTGCCGACGGCTGTCCTTTCAGCCGGGCGAGATGGGCGCGGACAATCAACCGAATCAATTTGAAGGACGACGATGGGGTGGGGACGTTTGCTGGCCGCGATCGCGGTTTGCAATCTGGCGTATTGGCTGGCTTTGCTGCTGGCGGCCAGGTTTTATGGCATACGGGTGCGGGAGCATTGCGTGGGCATCGGGCCGGTGTTGTTCGGCAATGGCAAGCTGCAGCTGCGCTTGCTGCCGATTTCCGCCTGGGTGCGGATGGCGCTGCTGGCTGACCGCCGGCCGGAGGAGGCGGAACGCGTTTGCCTGGATGCCAAGGCCGTTCCCATTCAGCTGATCGTCGCCGCTTCCGGCTGCGTGGCGCTGCTCTGGCTGGGGGCTTGCCTGAATGAGGGCGCGAGCCTGGATAGTTTTCGCGCAGGCTGGTCGCAACTGCCGTTCGGCGCGCTGCCGCCATGGGGCGAGGCGCAGCATTGGCTGGCCGCGCTGTCGGACTGGACGGCGCAGTCGGGCTTCCTGGCGATGTTGCCGGTGGTCGCGGCCAAGATGGCGGTATTCAATTTATTGCCTTTGCCGGGAGCGGCTGGCGGGATCATGCTGCGCCTTTTGGTCCCGATGGGGGCGCGGCCGGCATTCGAACATTCCAACGTGTTCCGGCTATGGATGGCTGCGCACCTGCTGTGGCTGTTTTGCTGGCTGGCGGCGCTGGCGCTTCATGTCTGGCCATTTGGCTGAGCGTCGTCGGCCGGCCGCGCCAGTTGTTCCAGCAGCCACCCGGCCGCCGCGCCCAGCGGCCTGTTGGCGGCCCACACCAGGTCTACCGGCATCCGCTTGGGCCAGCCGGCCACGTCCAGCTGTTTCAGCTCGCCGCCGCCAAAGCTTTTCACCAGCCAGCACGGCAGTTCAGCCCAGCCCACGCCCAGGCGCGCCATGTCCAGCAGCATCAGGTAGCTGGGCGCGTACCATTGCCGCTGGCCGGCGTGGGCGGGGTTCTTGTCGTTGTAGGTATTCAGCCGCAACTGGCGATGCAGGGCCAGTTGCTGTTCGTCGATGCGGTCCATTCCCGCCAGCGGATGCCGGTATGCGGCGAACAGAGCCAGCTCGCTGGCCTCGCGCTGGCGCTGATGGCGGATATCCGGCGGATAGCGGTCCAGCGCGCCGACCAGGCCCAGTTGGGCGCGGCCGGACAAGATCAGGTCCAGCACGTCTTCCTGCTCCCCGGCCAGGCACTCCAGCTCCAGCAGCGGGTAGCGCGCCTCCAGCCGACAAGCGACGTTTTCCAGCGTTTCGGACTGGAAGGTGTCGGACAGCACGATGGTGAGTCGGCTTTCCACGCCCGCGCTCAGTTGGGCCGCCTGTCGCTGCATGTCTTGGCTGGCGGTCATGATTTGGCGCGCTTGCGGCAGCAGCAGACGTCCGGCCGGGGTGAGGGTGGGCGTGCGAGTGCCGCGGTCGAACAGCAGGTTGCTCAGGTCGATTTCCAGATTGGCGATGGCTTCGCTGACGGTGGACTGGCTTTTGCCCAGCCGCCTGGCGGCGGCCGAGAAGGAGCCGAGCTCGGCGGCGTAGACAAAGGCGGAGAGGGCGTCGACGGAGAGAGTCATATCGGTTTAACCGATGAGTGGTATTTTTATAGTATCCGGAAAGCCAATCATAATGCCAAGCATTGAACTTCAGCAGTCGGGAGAAATCGATGCAAGCGGCAAACAAGAAACTGGGCGAGCGAGTACTGCATGCGGTGCTGTACGAGGCTTGCGCGATGGCGTTGCTGGTGCCTTTGGCGGCGCTGGTTATGCAAAAGGACGTGCTGCACATGGGCGCGCTGGCCTTGATGATGTCGACGGCGGCCATGTTGTGGAACATGGTGTTCAACGCGCTGTTCGAGCGCGTGGAGCGTCTTTTTGGGTGGCGGCGGACCGCCGGCGTGCGTTGCCTGCACGCGCTGGGTTTCGAGGGCGGACTGGTGATATTGCTGGTGCCGCTGGCCGCCTGGTGGCTGGATAGCGGCTACTGGCAGGCTTTCCTGCTGGATTTGGGCTTCTTTGTGTTTTTCCTGCCTTACACCTATGTGTTCAACTGGCTGTACGACCATCTGCGGGAGCGCTTTGTCGCTCGGCGGGGCTTGTCGGCCGCAGTGGAGTGATCGATGAAAGTCTGGCTGTTCCTGATGGGGGCCATCCTGTCCGAAGTGGTGGCCACTTCGGCGCTGAAGGCGTCGGATGGCTTTACCCGGCTGTGGCCGTCGCTGTTGACCGCCGGCGGTTATCTGCTGGCTTTTTACCTGTTGTCGCAGACCTTGCGCGAAATCCCGGTGGGCATCGCCTATGCCTTGTGGTCCGGCATCGGCATCGTGCTGGTTTCGCTGATCGCCTGGCTGCTGTATGGCCAGAAGCTGGACGCGGCCGCGCTGGCCGGTATGGCGCTGATCATCGCCGGCGTGGCGGTGATCAATCTGTTTTCCCAGTCGTCCGCGCACTGAGCGCCGCGGTGCGCAAGACGTTTTTCCAGGGCCCCCCTCCAGGGCGGCCTTTGTCATGTGATTTTATACAACACTTTTTTATGCTTTATGATTATTCATATTGGGTGTTTTGTGTCTTTTTGTGGTTAAAAAGTGGCATTTCCATCCGGCATTCATGCCGGATTGTTTTTTCAAGATGCCGCTTTGCTATCAATGGCTTGCGCGGCCAAGGGGATGGCAGTTCGTCATGCCGGCGCGCCGAATATCAGCGATTTGCCGAATAGATTGCGTTATTGTTTGTTTGAATTAAACTGATTTCAATTATATTTACATATCAAATATAGATTCTTATAATCAACGGTTTACTTTAGATTGTTCGGATTGATTCTCACGCCCCAGCGGCGCAAAACTTTGCCGCCGCGATCAACCGGACCCGCAATCTCATCCATACTGTATGCATCAAGACACCTCGCGTTTACGTTTTCATCTGCAGAGTCAGGATTTTCATTATCAGGAACTCGGCCGGGATGCCGAGGTGGTCGAGATCTGCGAGCGCTGGCCTTTACTGCAGGCCATCTATTGCGGTCAGACCGATAGCCGGGAGCGGGAGGACGCCGCGGCGCCTGCGCGCGAAGCGGCGAGCGATACGGCTTGATGGAGCACGACATGGCGATTTTGGCGGTATGCGGAGTGAAGGGCGGCTGCGGCGCCACCACGGTTGCGGCGGCCCTGGCCCTGTTGTGGCAGCGGCAGCAAAGGCCGGTGCTGGCGATGGACTTGTGCCGGCAAAACCTGCTGCGTCTGCATTTCGGCATGGAGTGGCATGAGGCCGATGGCTGGCGGCGGCGGCGCGACGCCGGCGCCGACTGGGCCCGCGCGGCGTGGGAAGTGGGCGACCGCCACCTGACGCTGGTGCCGCATGGCCGGGTGGAAGAGGATGTCGACCAGGAAGGGCCGGAACCGGAAGAATGGCTGCGCGACGAGCTGGCGCAGCTGGAGCGGCAGCCCGGTCAACGCACGGTGCTGGACCTGCCGGCGCGCGGCGTGGCCGAGCGGCAGCAGGGCCTGAAAGCCGCCAGCCACGCGCTGGTGATGCTGTCGGCCGACCCCGCCGCCTGCGCGTTGCTGGACGCGGTGGAAGCAGAGCTTCACGCCGGCGGCTTGCCGGCTGAGCGCATCTTTTTCGTCATCAATCATTTCAATCCGCTGCGCAAGCTGGACGGCGACGTCGAGCTGCTGCTGCGCAAGAAGCTGGGACCCAGGCTGGCGCCGTTGCCCATCCACCGCGACGAGGCGGTGCGCGAGGCTTTCGCCAAGCAGCAGCCGCTGTTCGATTACGCGCCGGCCAGCCAGGCGGCCGATGATTTGCGCCAGCTGGCGGTATGGCTGTCGGTTAGGCTGGACGCGGGGCGGAGCGGCGCATGAGCTTGCGGGGGGCGGATTGGCGCGCGTGGTGCCTGCGGCTGGGTTTGCTGCATCCGGCCGATGCGCCGCGGCTGGCGTTTGCGCTGCTGGGGCTGTTCTTCGTCGCGCCGACAGAGGGCTGGGCGGCTTGGGGCAGGGCGGCGCGCCGCTATTTTCCGCAGGTGGATTTTTCCCGGCCGCGGCCGGCCGATCCGCTGCGCATACTGCTGCAGCTGCTTTGGCTGGCGCTGGTCAAGCCGCCGCGCGCGCCGGGGCCCAGGCGCCAGGCGCGTTTGCCGGCGCTGCTGCAGTTCGCGCGCCGCGAGCTGGCGGCTGTTTCCGCCCAGCGCCGCCGCCTCGCCGGCTGGCTGGAGGGGCGCTTTCCGCGCTTGTTCGATCCGGCCAGCCTGCGCGGCTCGGTGGAGGGCATAGCCGAACACGCCTGGTGGCAAAGCGCGGCGATCCGAACGATTTGCTACCTGGCGGCGGCATTGCTGGGCGTGGTTCTGGTGACGACGCCGTTCGACGAATACTCCCAAGCAGTGTTCACCGTGGTGCTGTTGCTGATGGCGCTGTGGGTGCGGCGCATCCCCGGCCCGGTGCCGACGCTGATTCTGATGGTGTTCTCCATCGCGGTGTCCACCCGTTACATTTGGTGGCGCACCACCTCCACCATCAATGACGACACCTGGCCGAATCTGATCGCCGGCGTGATCCTGCTGGGCGCGGAAATGTATGCCTGGCTGGTGCTGCTGCTGGGCTTCTTCCAGTCGTCGTGGATGCTGGAGCGCAAAGTGGTGCCGCTGCCGGCCGATACTTCGCTGTGGCCGAGCGTGGACGTGTTCATCCCCATCTACAGCGAGCCGCTGCGCGTGCTCAAGCCCACCGTGTTCGCGGCGATGAGCATGGACTGGCCGGCCGACAAGCTGCGGGTGCACATCCTGGACGACGGCACCCGCGACGAAATCCGCAATTTCGCCGCGCAAATCGGCGTCGGCTACATCGTCCGCCAGGAGCACAAGCACGCCAAGGCCGGCAACATCAATCACGCGCTTGGCCGCACCGACGGCAGCTTCGTCGCCATCTTCGACTGCGACCACATCCCCACCCGTTCCTTCCTGCAGACGACGATGGGCGGCTTTCTCAGGGATGAGAAGCTGGCGCTGGTGCAGACGCCGCACCACTTCTTCTCCGCCGATCCGTTCGAGCGCAATCTGAACACCCGCGACAAGGTGCCCAACGAGGGCGAGCTGTTCTATGGCCGGGTGCAGGACGGCAACGACTTGTGGAATGCCTCCTTCTTCTGCGGTTCGTGCGCGGTGCTGCGCCGCGACGCGCTGATGTCGGTGGGCGGCATCGCGGTGGAAACCGTTACCGAGGACGCGCACACCTCGCTGAAGATGCACCGCCGCGGTTACCACTCCGCCTACATCAACCTGGTGCAGGCCGCGGGCTTGGCCACCGAAAGCCTGTCCGCCCACGTCGGCCAGCGCATCCGCTGGGCGCGCGGCATGGCGCAGATCTTCCGCAGCGACAATCCGCTGCTGGGCAAGGGGCTGACGCTGGGGCAGCGCTTCTGCTACCTCAACGCGATGATGCACTTCCTGTACGGCATCCCGCGCCTGGTTTTCCTCACCGCGCCGCTGGCCTTCCTGCTGTTCCACGCCTACACCATCTACGCGCCGGCGCTGGGCCTGGTGCTGTACGTGGTGCCGCACATGGTGTTTTCGGTGATGTCCAACTCGCGGATGCACGGCGAATTCCGCCGCTCCTTCTGGGGCGAGGTGTACGAGACGGTGCTGGCCTGGTACATCACGCTGCCCACCACGGTGGCGCTGCTGTTTCCGGGCCTGGGCAAGTTCAACGTCACCGCCAAGGGCGGCGTGGTGGAGGAAGACCATGTCGATTGGAACATCACCAAGCCCTATCTGTTTCTGCTGGCGCTGAACCTGCTGGGCGTCGGTTTCGGCGTCTACCGGATCTGGAGCGGGCCGGGCAACGAGATCGGCACCGTGCTGGTGAACCTGTTCTGGGTTGGCTACAACACGCTGCTGCTGGGCGTGGCGCTGGGCGTGGCGCGGGAATTGCGCCAGGTGCGGGTGTCGCACCGGGTGGAAAGCCGCCTGCCGGTATCGCTGCACCTGCACGACGGCAAGGTGTATCCCTGCCATACGCTGGATTACTCCGAAGGCGGCATGGCCTTGCAGTTGCCCGAGGGCCTGCAGCTGAAACTGCGGCAGAACACCGAGCTGACGGTGTCGATGCGCCGCAGCGGCCGCAGCTTCGCGCTGCCTTGCCGCCTGGTGTTTTCCAAGGGCGGCAGGCTGAGCGTGCGTTTCGTCGGCCTGACGCTGGACGAGGAAATGGCGCTGGTGCAATGCACGTTCGGCCGCGCCGACGCCTGGCTGCAAACCGGCGAGCGCGCGCACGAGGGCACGCCGCTGGGCGGCGCCTGGGACATCTGGCGGATGGGCGGCGGCAGCTTGTGGCAGCTGGCGCAGCAGTTGTTTTCGCCGCTCGCGGTCCGCAATGGCCGCTGGGCCGGCTTCTGGAATTGGCTGGGCAGCCTGCTGCCGCGGCAGCCGCATCTTCATCGGGACATCAAATGACAAGCCGCATACCAAGAAAAACCCTGTCCATTCTGCTGTCCGGCCTGCTGCTGGCGGCGCCGGCGCTGAGTGTCGGCGCCAAGGAGGAGACGGCGGCCGCGCAGCCGCCGGTCCAGGCGGCGCCGCTGGTCACCACCCGCACCCTCAGCTTCAAGCAGATGGGCGCCGGCTACCCGCTCAAGATGCGCGGCGACAATAGCCTGGTCGGCGTCGGCTTCGGCAGCCGCGGCGACGAGGTGATCACCGGGCTGACGCTGCATCTGCGCTACACCTTCTCGCCGGCGATGCTGGCCGACCTGTCGCACGTGCAGGTGCTGCTCAACGACGAAGTGGTGACCGTGCTGGCCTTGCCCAAAGAGCAGGGCGGCAAGCCGCAGCAGCTGACCCTGCCGCTGGACCCGCGCCTGCTGGCCAATTTCAACCAGCTCAAGTTCCGCCTGATCGGCCATTACACCAACCGCTGCGAAGACGAAACCCACAGCAGCCTGTGGGCGGAGATCAGCAATGCCAGCGAACTGCAGATGACGGTGCAGGCGCTGCCTTTCGTCAATGATCTGAGCTATTTCCCGGAGCCGTTCTTCGACCGGCGCGATTTCTCGCCGCTGAAGCTGCCCTTCATTTTCGCCGCGCGGCCGTCGCAAACTTCGCTGCAGGCGGCGGGCGAACTGGCCTCGTGGTTTGGCGCCCAGGCCGGCTGGCGCGGCGTGCGCTACAGCGCCGCGCTCAACAGCCTGCCGGCGGCGCAGCACGCCATCGTTTACGCCGTCAACGGCCAGCGTCCCGACTTCCTCGCCAAGCTGCCGCCGGTGAACGCGCCCACCATCGCCATCGTGCCGCATCCGGAACGCCCCGAGCGCAAGCTGCTGCTGATCCTGGGCCGCGACGACAAGGACCTCAAGCTGGCCACCGACGCGCTGGTGCTGGGCCAGGCTGGCATGAGCGGCAGCCAGGTGGCGGTGCGCGGCATCAAGCTGGAAGCGCCGCGCAAGCCCTACGACGCGCCCAACTGGGTGCGACCCGACCGGCCGACCCGGCTGGGCGAGCTGGTGGACAATCCGCGCGACCTGCAGGTCACCGGCCAGCAGCCGGCGCCGGTGCGCGTCTCGTTCCGCGTGCCGGGCGACCTATTCACCTGGGGCAGCCGCGGCATTCCGCTGGACCTGAAATTCCGCTACACCGGCCAGCAACAGGCGACCGGCTCGCGCCTCAACATCGGCATCAACGAGCTGTTCGTGCAAAGCCTGAACCTCAACGCCAGCGGCGTGGGCAGCACCCAGACCAGCCTGCGCCTGCCGGTGCTGGAAAACGGCTTGCTCAGCAATATCGACCGCATCCTGCTGCCGCCTTTCCGCGTCGGCAGCCGCAACGAGATGCAGTTCCAGTACGTGTTCGCCGCGGAGAAGCAGGGCGAGTGCGCCAATAACCTGGCCGACGGCAACCGCGCGGCGATAGACCCGGACTCCACCATCGATTTCAGCGGCTATCCGCACTACGCGGCGCTGCCCAACCTGGGCTTGTTCGCCACTTCCGGCTTCCCGTTCACCCGGATGGCCGACTTGTCGGACACCGCGGTGGTGCTGCCGCGCCAGCCGGCGCAGCAGGACATCGGCGCCTTCCTCAATGTGATGGGCCAGATGGGCCAGTCCACCGGTTACCCGGCGCTGCGCTATCGGCTGGTGGACGAGGGCGCGCTGGACAGCGTCAAAAAAATGGACCTGCTGATCGTGGGCAACGCCCGCAACCTGGGCTTGCTCAAAGCCTGGCGCGACAAGCTGCCCACCACGCTGGACAGCGCCGGCCGCAAGGTGGCTGAGGGCGAAACCACCGATCTGCCGGCCGGCATGGGCCAAGCGCCGGGCCAGGCGGCCGGCGGCCGCATCAACGGCCAGGTGGACTTCGCCGCCCAGGGCAAGCTGGGCGCGATCCTGGCGCTGGAATCGCCGCTGGCCAGCGGCCGCAGCGCGGTGATCGTCACCGGCAGCGAGCCCGACGCGCTGGCGCTGGCGACCGGCGCGCTGGCCGACGACGGCAAGGTGGCGCAGATGTCGGGCAGCGCGGTGCTGGTGCGCGGCGACACCATAGACAGCCAGCAACTGGGGCCGGTGTACTACGTCGGCAACCTGCCGCTGTGGACCTGGGTGTGGCTGTTCCTGTCCGCCCATCCGCTGCTGCTGGCCGGTTTGTCAGCGCTGGCGGTGCTGATCTTCGCCTTCGCCATCCTGCGCCTGTTCAAGGCGCTGGCGGCGCGCCGCATCCGGGAGTCCTGAGGTGGGCATGCCGCGACGCGCGCTGCTGGCGGCGCTGGGCGCGCTGGCCATATCCACGGCCCGGGCCGCGCCGTGCGACGGCTGGCCGGCCTGGCAGGATTTCCAGCGCCATTTCGTTTCCGACGGCGGCCGGGTGCTGGACCGCGGCGCCGACGGCCAGCCCACCACTTCCGAAGGCCAAAGCTACGCGCTGTTCTTCGCGCTGGCCGCCAACGACCGGCCGGCTTTCGACAAGCTGCTGCGCTGGACCCGCGACAACCTGGCCGGCGGCGACTTCAGCGCGCGCCTGCCCGCCTGGCAATGGGGCAAGCGCCCAGACGGCCAGTGGGGCGTGATGGATGACAACAGCGCGTCCGATTCCGACCTGTGGATAGCCTACAACCTGCTGGAAGCCGGCCGGCTGTGGCGCGAGCCGCGCTATACCGCGCTGGGCAAGCTGCTGGCCTTGCGCATCCTGCGCGAGGAGGTGGCCGACCTGCCGGGCCTGGGGCCGACCCTGCTGCCCGGCCGCTACGGCTTCAGCAAGCCGGGGCTGACCCGGCTGAATCCCAGCTATGTGCCGCCGCAACTGGTGGCGCGCATGGCGCACGCCTTGCCTGGCTCCGGCTGGGCGGCATTGCGCGGCACCTCGCAGCGCCTGCTGCTGGAGAGCGCGCCTGCAGGATACGCGCCCGACTGGGCGGCTTACCGCCAGGGCTTTTCCGCCGACGCGGCCAGCCAGGCCGCCGGCAGCTACAACGCCATCCGCGTCTACCTGTGGACCGGCATGCTGGCGCCGGACGCGCCGGGCCGGGCGGCCTTGCTGGCCAAGTTCAAGCCGATGGCGCAACTGGTGGCCAAAACCGGGCTGCCGCCGGAAACAGTGGACACCCGCAACGGCAAGGCGCAGGGCACCGGGCCGATAGGGTTTTCGATGGCGCTGCTGCCTTTTCTGCAAGCGCAGGACGAGCAGGCGGCGCTGCAGGCGCAGTTGCTGCGTGTGGAGGCGATGCCGCTGTCGGAGCGGCCGGATGCCTATTACGACCATGTGCTGACACTGTTTGGCCAGGGTTGGCAGCAAGGCCGATATCAGTTCAACGCGAATGGCGAGCTCAAGCCGGCCTGGGAGGGCGCATGCGCGGCATCCTGAGCGCCATGTTGGCGGTGGGCTTCAGCGGCGCGCTGCATGCGGCGCCGGCGGCGGTGGATCCGGCGCAGGCGCTGCTGGAGCAGGCCAGGCTATGGCAATCGCTGGGCCGGCCGCTGGAAGCGCAGCAGGCGCTGGACAAGCTGCAGCGCATCCATGCCGCCACTGCGCAGGATCGTGCCGAGGCGCTGACCCTGCAGGCGCTGGTGCAAGTGCAGCAGCGCCAGGATAAGGACGCGCAGCAGACGCTGGCCAAATTGCGCAAGCTGTATCCCGGCTATTCCGGCATCGCCCGCGTGGAGCAGATGCGCCGCATCATGGGGCCGGACCGCAACAAGCTGCTGACCGCGCGCTCCCTGTTCAACAGCGGCAAGATCGAACAGGCTTACGCCGCATTCAACGCGCTGTACCAGGGGCCGCCGCCGGAAGGCGCGCTGGCGCTGGAGTACTGGCAATTGGTGGCGCGGCTGCCCAATGGCGGCTGGGCCCGCAGCCAGGCCGAGTTGAAAAAGCTGATCCGGCAAAGCCCATCCAATCACCGAAACCGCCTGGCGCTGGCCAGCATCTATCTGCTGCACCCGCCGGTGCCGGCTTCCGTGCTGGCGGACCTGAAGGCGCTGACGCAATTCTCCGACAGCCGCAGCGAGGCGCTGGGCTTGTGGCGCCGCGCGCTGCAGCAGTCCGACCTGCCGGATGACGCCTATCTCGCCTATCTCAAGGTGGAGCCGGAGGACGAATTGGTCAGCTCGCGGCTGGCGTCGTTGCAGGATGGCCGGCGCAAGCGGCGCGAACAGCTGGCCGACCCGGCTTACCGCGCCTTGCTGGCGGCCGACAAGCAGCTGGACGCCAACCAGCTGGCGGCGGCGGAAAAAAGCTTGCAATTGGCGGCCAGCCGCTACGGCAAGCAGGCCGGCTATCTGCAAAGCCTGGGCCGGCTGCGCGAGAAACAGGGCCGCTACGCCGACGCGGTGGCCAGCTATCGCCAGGGCCAATCGCAACAGCCGGACGACAAGGGCTGGAAGCGCCGCATCGCCGACGCCCAGTTGGCCGACCTGCTTGCGCGGGCGCAAGCGGCGATGCAGGCGGGACAATGGCAGGCGGCGCGCGCGCAATTGGACCAGGCCGGCAAACAGCAGCCCGGCAATGTCGACGTGCTGCTGGCCGACGCCGAATGGCAGGCGGGGCAGAAGCACGCCGTCCGCGCGCGCCAGCTGTACCGCCAAGCCTTGCAGAGCAAGCTGGACAGCGGCCAGGCGCTGGCGGGCCTGCTGCGCACCTATCTGGATGCCGGCGAGTACGCGCAGGCGGCCGAGATGCTGCGCGCGCTGCCGCCGAAGCAGCAGCGCGCGCTGGGGACGTCCTACCAGTCGGCCCGCGCCGACGTGGAGCGCGAACTGGGCGACCGCCTGCTGGCCCAGGGCCAGCTGAGCCAGGCGCTGCCGCATCTGCAAAAGGCGGTGGATTTGCAGCCGCAAAACACCTGGAACCGCTACGCGCTGGCCAACGCCTGGCTGGCGGCCGGCGACGCGGCCAAGGGCGGCGCCATCTTGCGCCAGTTGGCCGACGCGCCGGCCGCCAGCCCGGAAAGCCTGTACGCCTACGCGCTGTTCCAGGCCAAGCGGGAAGACGATCGCTCGGCGCTGGGCGCCTTGCAGCGCATCGCGCCGGACGCGCGCAGCGAAGGCATGGCGGCGCTGCAGCGCCGGGTGTGGCTGCGGGAAACCATGCGCCAGGCCGACGCCCAGCTGGCTTTCGGCCATGCGGCCGAGGCGCGGCGCAGCCTGCAAAACGCCGAACGTCTGATGCGCGGCGATCCGGCGCGGCTCTCCGAGCTGGCGCAGGCCTGGCTGCGCGCCGGCGACGCCGAGCACGCGCGCCAGATGCTGTTGACGCAATATCTGGAACAGCCCGGCGCCGACAATGAACTGGCCTACGCCGACCTGCTGCTGGACCTGGGCGACGCGGCGGCGGCGGCGCCGTTGCTGGCGGCTTCCGCCCAGACGCGGCAGGACATGAACGATGAGCAAAAGCGCAAGCTGGCCGATCTGCAGGCCGCGCTGGCGTCGGCGCAGGCGGACGCGGCGCGGGACGCCGGAGATGGCGCCCGAGCGCAAGCCATCCTGCTGCAGGCGGCCGCGGCGGCGCCGCAGGACGCGCGCCTGCAGCGCAAGCTGGCCGATTACGATATGGACGCCGGCCGCTGGGGCAGCGCGCGCGCCCGCTTGCGGCAAGTGTTGAGCCAGCAGCCGAACGACGACGAGGCGCAGCTCCAACTGGTGGATCTCTACATCAAGACCGGCCAGCGCGACCTGGCCGTGCAAGGCGTGGACGCGCTGCTGCGGGACAAGCCCGGCCGCAGCCTGGACTTCCGCCTGCGGGCGCTGACGCGCCTGGGCGACGCCGGCGAGACGGAGCGGCTGGATCGCGAAATCGCCGCCTTGCTGGCGCAGGGGGTGAAGAGCCCGGCGCTGATGGGGCAGGCGGCGCGGCGCGCCCGGCAGCAGGATAGGCCGGCCCAGGCGCTGGCCTGGTATCGCGCCGGTTTCGCCCCCGCCGGCAACGAAGTGCAGACCACCGCCAACAGCGGCCTGCTGCTGGGGCAGCAGCCGTTGCGGCCAGTGCCGGCCGAATCGGCGCAGCAGGAAGGCTTGCACGAAGACTACGCCGAATTGCTGGACGCGCGCAGCGTCAAGATCTGGCAGGGGCTGGACCTGACCTACCGCAGCGCCGACAACGGCACGCCGGGCCAGTCGCAGATGACGATGTGGCAAGCGCCGCTGCTGGTGGAATTGCCGGCCCCGCGCGCGGGCAAGTACTTCCTGCGCGCCGACGCGGTCAGCATCAACGCCGGCTCGCTGGACAACAGCCTGGGCAACGATTACGCGCTGCAGCGTTTCGGCTCGGTCGCCGCCTGCGCCGCGCAGTCCGGCAGCAGCGTGCAAAGCTGCGCCGGCCAGTACGGCGCGCAAACCGCGCAAGGCGCGGCGCTGGGGCTGGGCTACGAGAACGAGCATTGGCGGGTGGACGCGGGCGTCACGCCGCAGAGCTTCCCGGTGTCCAATCTGATCGGCGGCGTTCGCTATTCCGACAGCGTCTCCATCCTGAACTACAAGCTGGAGGCCGCGCGCCGCCCGGTGACCAGTTCGCTGCTCAGCTACGCCGGCGTGCGCGATCCCTACACTGGCCAGACCTGGGGCGGGGTGGTGGCCACAGGCGTCGGCGGCAGCCTGGGCTACGACAAGGGCGGACGCTTCGGCGTGTGGTCGAATTTCGCCTATCAACAGCTGACCGGCGAAAACGTGGCCGATAACCGCAAGCTGACGGCGATGGGCGGCGTCTACTGGCGCTTGCTGAAGGAGCCGACCCGGCAAGTGACGGTGGGCGTCAACAGCATCAATTTCTGGTTCCAGAAAAACCTGGGCGAATTCACTTTCGGCCAGGGCGGCTATTACAGCCCGCAGCGTTACAACTCGCTGTCGGTCCCGCTCAGCTACGCGGCGCGCAATGAGCGCTGGAGCTGGCTGGGGCGGGCGTCGGTTTCGGTGTCTAGCGCCAACGAGGCGGCGTCGCCGTTCTATCCCACCCGGCCGGACCTGCAGGCGCAGGCGGGCAATCCGTACGTCAGCGCGAGTTCGGGGCCGGGCTGGGGGGTGTCGCTGAGCGGCGCGTTCGAATACCAGCTGACCGCCAGGCTGGCCCTGGGCGGCATGCTGGAGTACCAGCATTCGCAGTACTACCAGCCGGGGCGGGCGTTGTTCTACCTGCGTTACCAGCCGGACGGCGCGTCGCTGACGCTGCCGTTCCCGGTGGAGCCGCTGCAGCCGTATTCGAGCTTCTGAGGAGAATGACGTGAATCTGCTCAAAATGGTGGGCTGTTGTCTGGCCATCGCGCTGCTGCCGCAGGCGGGCATGGCGGCATCCGTCGAGCTGGACGCCGCGCGCGCCTGGTACTGGCAGCACCCTTACCAGCCGGAGGCGATCAACCGCCTGGCGCTGCAACTGGTCAAGGCAGGCCAAACCGGCAGCGCCATCGTGCTGCTGGAGCGGGCGGCGCGCATCGCGCCGGACCGCGAGGACATCCGCGCCAACTTGCTGCGGCTGCAGTCCGGTTCGCGCCAGGTGGTGGACGCGCCGTGGGCCGGGCAGGGCCCGGAGCCGGCCGATGCCGCGCCAAGCCAGCCTCTGGCAGCGCCCGCCGCCGCCGAGGCCTTGCCGCCGCCCTGGCCCATGCCCGCCGCCAAGCCATAGCGGCAGGATGCTTGCGAAATGCCGGTCACGGAACGCGTGGCCGGCATTTTTATTGTCCGCGCGCCTGGGCGGGGCGTAAAAAAGCGGCCCTGGACAGGGCCGCTTTGTGGCAGGTGGGGCCGAGGGGGCGATTATTGCACCGGGTACTCGGTCCAGTCGCCGCCGTCCTGCTGCAACAGGAAGCGCTTGCCGCTCTGCATCACGATGGAGCTGGCGCTTTCCGAAACATAAGGCGTCGTCGGCAGGTCGCGCGCGAACTCGGCCGGCTGGTAGTCGGCGCCGAACGGGCTCTTGGTCATCATCCGCGACAGGATGGTGGACACCGCCAGATAGCTGCTGGGCTGGTCGATGCGGACTTGGCTGGGGTGGGCCTGGCCGCCTATCACCTTGACGGCCGCCGGCACGATGGTGATGTGCGGCGTGGGGATCTCGCGCAGGCCGCTGAATTGCTGCTTGTCGCCGCGCAGCGCGGCGCCGTGTTCCGGCACCAGCACCAGCACCATCTTGCGATGGCTCTTTTCCAGTTGGTCGATGAACTGGGACAGGTCGGCGAACAGCCGGTTGGCCCGGTATTTGTAGCTGTCCATGGTGTTCAGCCCGGGCGCGCTGGGGATGCGGTTGCCGTCGTGCAGGCTGATGGTGTTGTAGTAGGTGGCCACGTGCGCGCTGCTGTCCTGCTGGCGTTGCTCCAGCCAGCGGTTGAGCACCGCGTAGTCGCTATAGATGGGCGTGTTGTCGAAGGAGCGCAGGCCCACCGGCAGGCCCTGCTGCGAGATCAGCGGCTGGTTTAGCCGGCCGTCGCTGCGGATCTGCTTGAGGAAGTCGTCGAAGCTGCCGTCGTGGTTCATCGTCAGCTCGGTCTTGAAGCCCAGCGCCGCCAGGTCTTCAAACAGATAGCATTCCTTGGGCGCGCTCTGGTACAGCTCGCTGTGCTTGGGCTGGCCGCAGCTGGCGCGCAGCACGCGCAGCGCCGCCGGGCCGCTGTACGGGGTGGCGGAGTTGAAATTGCTGAACAAGAAATCGAAACGCCCCAGCAGCGGGTGCTGGTCCATGCCGATGGCGCGCAGGTCGTCCCAGGACAGCGAGCAGACATGCAGGATCAGCACGTCGAAGCCCGGGTCGGCCAGCGGCCCCTGGAATTTCACCATGCGCTGGCCTTCGCTCTTGAAGAAAGCGGCCAGTTGCTGGTCCGGCGTCTGCGCGGCGTTGGGCGCGGCGCCCGCAGTCGCCGCGCCGCTGTCGGCCACCGCGGCGGCCGGCGCGCGCGGCTGCTCCTGCCACAGCTGGCGTCCGCTCAGCCCCAGCAGGGAAATCATCACGATGGTGCCCAGCCGCAGGTAGCGCGACAACAGCCAATAGCCGCACAGCAGGATCAGCGCGCCGGTCAGCAAGGACAGCGACAGCACGCGCCCGGCCAGATCCAGCAGGTAGTGGAAGCTGAAGCCTTGCAGCGTGGACAGCTGCTGCAGCGCCATCGACGGCGAGGGCAGCCAGCTGTCGTGGTAAAGCAGCGCGGCGCCCGCCAGCAGCGCCAGCGCGGCGCGGAGGCGCAGGCGCGTTTTGCCGGAGATCGGGATCAGCAGCGCCAGCGCGAAGGCGAGATTAGGCAGCGGGTGCAGGTTGAGCGTGCCCTGCCAGGACAGCAGCAGCTTGGCGATGAAGTAGACGCTCCACGTGCCCAGCCCCAAAGAGCGGGGGGCGGCGGGCGCGACGGTGTCCGGCGTGGCGGATTGGCTGGATTTCATGATGGCTTGTGGCCCGGATCGGCGCGCCGGCTCTTGGCCAGCGGCGCGTCATCCTGCTGGCGCAGGCGTTGCAGATAGGGGTGGGGTTGGAAGTGGCGCATCCGGCGCGACAGCAGCTCGCGCAGCCGCGGCAGCAGCCGGGCGTGCAGCTGGTAACCGGCGATGCCGGCCGCCAGCGCCGCCAGCAGCACCAGAAACTGCAACTGGCTCAATTCGGGATTGAACATATCGGTCCTTTATTGGCTGCCGTGCCGCCGCAGCGGCGCGCGTTGCAGGGTGGGCGGCGTGTGCGCGTGGCGGCTGTCGCGCGGGCGCGGCGCGTCCGACAGCTGGCGGCTGAGGTCCGGCAGCTTGTCGAAGCCGGACTGGCGCGACAGCTGCGACAGCGCCAGCTGGATGCTTTCGCTGTCCGCGCTGCGCACCTCGGCCTGGGCCACTTCGCCTATCGGCATGCGGAACAGGTTGCCCAGCGCGGCGTCGGCGTCGGCCTCGCGGCAGGCGAACAGGAACAGGTAGGCGTATTCGCCGTCGGCGGTGCACAGGTCGCCGGCGCGCTGGAAGCGCCCCAGCGCCAGCAGTTCGGCCGGGCTCGCGCCCAGCGCCGGCTGCAGGCGGATGAACATATTGCTGACATCGATGGCGCGGCTGCGCTGCACGGTGCCGGCCACCACCTCGACGAAACGGGCCGGCGGCAGGTAGCCGCGGTCGGCCTCGGGCCGGCTGGCGGCGCGCAGGGCGTCGGCTTCGACATGTTTTCTGCCCTGGTACACCGCCTGGCGCAGCGAGTGGACGATGCTGGCCAGGCTGGAAAAGCGCAGCTCCGCCGGCAGCACCGCGTTGGCGCCCAGCCGCAGCAGCAGCTGTTCCTCGTTCTGGCGCAGCCGGCGGTTGCCTACCTCGCGCACTACGATCTTCAGGCGCTTGCCGCATTGCTGGCGCAACTGCGCGACGGCGTTGCCCAGCACTTCCTTCTTGCTGCTGGCGGTGTCCAGCAGCACGGTGGCCGCCACTGCCTCGCGGGCGGCTTCCAGCAACTGGGGCAGGTCGTCGAACAGCCGCCAGTGCGGGGTGGGCGGGGTGTTGCCGCTGAGGGCGGCGTTGGTGGCCAGCACTTGCAGCGCGTCGGTGGCGAGCCGGCTGTGGCCCTCGGTCGCGTCGCCGGCGTCTTCTTCGGCTTCGCGCTGCGCGCTGAGCAAATGGCGCGGGCTCAGTTCCAGCGTGCGCAGCCTGGCGGTTTCCGCCGGCCCGGCGCCCAGCCAGTGCGCGATCTGCCAGCTATAGAAGCCGTCGCCCAGCGGCTGCGCGTACACCATGCCGGCGCAGTCGCTGCCCAGCTGGCTGAGGGCGGCCAGCGCGGCGGCGTCCAGATGGCTGCTGTCCAGCAGCAACAGCAGCGCATGGCCCTGGCGCGCCGCCCAGTGGCTGCAGGCCTGCAGCGCGCGGCGCGCCAGGGCCGGCTGCTGCAGCGGCAGATAGTCTTCGGCGTGGTCCAACGCCACGGTCATGCCGCCGCCGGCAGGCTGCAGCAGCTTGCGGCAGCGCGCCAGCTCATCCAGATAGGCGTCGATTTGCTGAGCGGAGGATTTGCGCGGCTTGCGCGGGGAGAGCAGATGCAGATTGCCGGCGTGGATGCGGCGGTCCAGCCAGGCGGTGTCTTGTTGCGCGGCGGGTTGCTGCCGGCTGGCGCAGATCAGCGGCTGGCTGCCGGCCGAGGGCAGGTTGGCGAACAGCAGCGCCTGGGCCAGCGCCGGGCCGGGCGCGGCGATCAGGTAAAGCGCCCCGCCGTTCAGGGCGGCGGCGGACGGCGGAATCCCGTCTATGCCCAGGCTTTGGGTGGTGTCCATTGCAGTATTTTGATTCCAGATTATTTAAATAGTATCAGCCGCATGCTTTTCAATCAAACCACGCCGCGGCTTTTGCCATCTGTCATGCCTGGTTGGAGTGTAGCGCAGCGCGCCAGGATGTCGCCGCGCGCGGGGTCAAGGTTTTTTCAGCCAGATGCCGAGATAGGCTTGGCGATAAGCCTGGTCGTCTTCGATGTCGCCGTCGCGCGGGTGGGCCAGCAGCTTGTCCTGGGTCACCAGGATGGGCTTGCTGACGAAGCCGCTGGGCGGCTGGCGGGCGAAGCCGCGGTTCAGTTCGTCCGCCATCTGCCAGCCTTGTTGGTTGCAAGGTTCGGCCACGGTGGCCTTTTGCTGCGAGATGCCTTCGCGGATGCGGTTCATCGCCGAATTGGAGCCGTCGCCCGCCGAGATGTTGACGATGTCCGGCCGGGCGGTCTGGTGCAGCGGAAAGTTGATGTTGTCGAAGTACAGATCGTTGATGGCCAGCGTGTGGGTCCAGGCCGCGCCGTATTTCTGCGCCAGCCGCGGCACTCGTTGCGGGATCAGCTGCGCGGTCTTGCTCAGGTCCACGTCTTCCATGGCCAGCACCTTGCAGCGCTTGCAGCGCAGCAGCGCGTCCTTCATCGCGTTGGCCTTGCGCATGGCGATGGAAAAATGGGAGTCGGTGAAGATCACCGCGCCCAACGTGCCGGTGCTGCTGCCAATGGCGTAGCTGACCGCGGTTTGGGCCACGGCGATGGGGTCGGTGGTGACGTTGGCGAACAGCTCTGCATTGGGACCCGGGCTGCTGCCGGCGTGCCAGCCCACCGCGACCTTGCCCATCTGCTTGAGCAACGCCAGTTCCAGGTGGTAGCCGGCGCTGTCGGCGCCCACCAGCGCCACTCCGGCGACGTCCTTGGCGGTGGCTTGCAGCAGCAGTTGTTCACGCACCGAGTCGTTGCTGCTTTTGGCGTCGGCCACCGTCACCCGCCAGTGCAGATAGCCGGCGGCGTTGAGAAAGCTGCGGGTGGTTTTGGAGATGCCGCCGTTGCGCAGATCGTAGGCGATCAACAGCACATGGCGGCCGCTTTGCGCCGGCGGGCCTGCGGCCGGGGCGACGGCGTTCGGCGCGGGCTCCGCCGGCTGAGCGGCGGAAGATATCAGGAGGGAAAATGCCAGCAGCCGCGGCAGGGCGCGGCGCGACAAGGCGCGCAGACAAGGTGGGGAGGATGCGCGCAATCGGCTGGCCGGCTCGGCTTGGGTCGTCTCCATGCTCAAATATAGCAAGCGGCCTGCCCGTTGCCGGACAGGCCGCCTGTGGTGGCCTGAACTCGCTTAGCCGTGGGACGGATTGCGATAGATTGGAGCCCCGTTCAGCCAGGTCTGGCATACGGTTATGCCGCGCAGGTCGGTCACCGCGTCGTCAAGCGGATTCTGGTCCAGAATCACCAGGTCAGCCAGCTTGCCCGGCTCCAGCGAACCCACCAGGTGGTCCATATGGCACTGCCACGCGGCATCCAGGGTCACCGCCCGCAGCGCTTGCTCGCGGCTGAGACATTCCGCCGGATTCAACGGCGCGCGCTCCTTGGCCGGCGCCCCTTCCATCGTGCGGAAGATGGCCTGCTCCATCATGCGCAGCGGGCCGAAGGGAGAGACGAAGTGATCGGAATGCAAGCTGACGCGCATGCCGGCCTGAACGGCGGACTGCGCCCGGTCCAGCAGCTGCGCGCGGCGATTTCCCAGAATGGTCTTGTTGAAGGCATAGCCCCAATAGCCGACATGGCCGATCAGGAAGCTGGGGCTTACCTTGAGGCGAGCCATCTTGGCGATTGCGCGATCGTCCATCAGCGAGGCGTGCTCCACCCGCATGCGCAGGCGGCGCTTCTTATCCGCGGCTTCAGAGGCGGGGGCCAACGACTCGGCGTAACCGTTGAGCACATCGGCCATCGCGTGGTCGCCGTTGGCGTGGATCAGGATCGGCCATTCTTCATCACTGGCCAGTTGGATCAGTTCCGCCAGCTCGCCGGGTTCGAGATTGTGCAGGCCCGTGGGCGGAACGTCCGGCACCGGATGGGCTTCGGCGCACGGATAGGGTTCGTTCTGATAACCGGTCAGGCCCTGGTTGGAGCCGTCGTATATCAGCTTGATCGCCTTCAGCGCGAAGCGCTTGTCCTTGGCATTGTCCAGATCGGGTGTGATCTGGAGCTCTTTCCAGTGTTGCATCCTCTCCTTGTCCGGAGTGAACAGCGCCGCGGCGATCCGCAGCGGCCCCTCATGGGCGGCCAGCTTCAGCAGGTCGATTTCCAGCTTGCTGCCGGATACGCCGGCTCCCGCGTCCAGCAGGGTGGTGATGCCGGTCTGCGACGCATCCTGCAGCACCTTCGGAATCTGGAGCACGGCCTCCGCCCAGACGATGGGCGGCATCGCCCCAAGCAGCGCCTTGACCCGGTCCTCGGTCAGCACGCCCTTGCTCGGCGGCAGGCTGCCGTCAGGATTCAGCAACCCTGCCTTGCGCAAGGCAGGCGTATTGGCATAGGCGATGTGGCCGGACGCGTTGATCAGGGCGATAGGCGTCTGTTCGCTCAATTCGTTCAGCAGGTCGGCGTTGATATCGATCCATTCCTTCATCAGCGACGGATCGACGCCGAAACCCAGCACCCATGGGTCTCCTTGCGCATCTTTCGGCAATTTGGACTGGGTGAGCGCCTCGCGAATCTGCCCCGAGATGCTTTCGTAACTGTATTGCGGGTCCAGGCGCTGGCCTTTGAAGGGCGCCAGCGGCAGCCAATGCCGGTAAAGCGCGCTGGGTAGCACATGAGCATGCGGATCGATGAAGCCGGGCAGCAGCGTGCGGCCCGCCAGGTCTACCTTGTCATAGGCTTGTCCCGGCATTTGCGCTTCCATCGCGGTTTCCACCAGTTGCAGGGAGCCGGTGGCGACGATGACGCCGTCGGCGATGCCCAGTGCCTCCACGCGCTGATTGCCATTGGCGGCGACCGTATAAATAGGGCCGCCGCAGAAAACCGCGCGCGCCGGGGTGTGCGAAGGAATGGCTTGCTTGAGCGCGGCTTCCAGGGCTTGCAGCGCTTGTTGAGGATTGGGGAGGTTGTCGAACAACGAAGGCAGATGCGGCATCGAGCAGCAGGCGCAGCCTAGACGATGGTGTTGTGTCATGTGGATATCCTTGTTTCGTGGTGTTTGAAATTCCTTTGGCATTGCAACTAAAAGATTAAGCTTTTTTCATTAAAGTTTTCAAATGCATGGTGTGGAAGCTGTCGGATAGGGCAGCTGGCAGCAGCTTGCGCTGCCGGAATCGCGGCGCCAAGCTCGGTGAATGGCTGAAAAAGAGGTATAATCAGGCCATTTTTCCATTCAAAAAACCAAGATTAAGCACCATGGAACTTGCCAAGAGCTATGAACCGGGCGACATCGAGCGTCGCTGGTACGATCAATGGGAACAGGCCGGCTACTTCAAGCCGAGCATGGACACCGCCAAGCCGTCCTTCGCCATCCAGCTGCCGCCGCCCAACGTCACCGGCACGCTGCACATGGGCCACGCCTTCAACCAGACCATCATGGACGGCCTCACCCGCTACTACCGGATGAAGGGCGACAACACGGTATGGATTCCCGGCACCGACCACGCCGGCATCGCCACCCAGATCGTGGTGGAACGCCAGCTGGCCGACCAGGGCCTGAACCGCCACGACATGGGCCGCGAAGCGTTCACCAGCAAGATCTGGGAATGGAAGGAAAAATCCGGCGGCACCATCACCAGCCAGATGCGCCGCGTCGGCTGCTCGGTGGATTGGGACCGCGAATACTTCACCATGGACGACACCCGCGCCGAGGTGGTGACCGAAGTCTTCGTCCGCCTGTACGAGCAAGGCCTGATCTACCGCGGCAAGCGCCTGTCCAACTGGGACGCCAAGCTGGGCACCGCCATCTCCGACCTCGAAGTGGTTTCCGAGGAAGAAGACGGCCACATGTGGCACATCAAGTACCCGGTGGTGGGTAGCGATGAATATGTCACCGTCGCCACCACCCGTCCGGAAACCCTGCTGGGCGACGTGGCCGTGGCCATCGCCCCGGACGACGAGCGCTACCTGCACCTGGTGGGCAAGCAGCTGGAACTGCCGCTCACCGGCCGCACCATCCCGGTGATCGCCGACGAGTACGTGGACAAGGAATTTGGCACCGGCTTCGTCAAGATCACCCCTGCGCACGATTTCAACGACTACGAAGTGGGCAAGCGCCACAACACCCAGCTGATCAATGTGATGAGCCTGGAAGCCAAGATTCTGGCCAAGGCGCAAATCTTCGGCTTCGATGGCGCCGCGCAAGGCACCATCGAGCTGCCGGCCGCCTACGCCGGCCTTACCGCCCAGGAAGCGCGCAAGGCGATGCTGGCCGATCTGCAAGCCCAGGGCCTGCTGCTGGAAACCAAGCCGCACAAGCTGATGGTGCCGCGCGGCGACCGCACCGGCACCGTGATCGAGCCGCTGTTGACCGACCAATGGTTCGTCGCGATGAACAAGGTCGCCGAAGGCGACGCCACCGGCCAGTCCATCGCCGCCAAGGCGATTGAAGCCGTGGAATCCGGCGAAGTGCGCTTCGTGCCGGAAAACTGGGTCAACACCTACAACCAGTGGATGAAGAATATCCAGGACTGGTGCATCTCCCGCCAACTGTGGTGGGGCCACCAGATCCCGGCCTGGTACGACGAAGACGGCAACATCTACGTCGGCCGCACTGAAGCCGAAGCCCAGGCCAAGGCCGGCGGCAAGACCCTGCGCCGCGAACAGGACGTGCTGGACACCTGGTTCAGCTCCGCCCTGGTGCCGTTCTCCACGCTGGGCTGGCCGGAAGAAACGCCGGACCTGAAAGCCTTCCTCACCTCCAACGTGCTGGTGACCGGCTACGAAATCATCTTCTTCTGGGTAGCCCGGATGATCATGATGACCAAGCATTTCACCGGCAAGGTGCCGTTCAAGGATGTCTACATCCACGGCATGGTGCGCGATCACGAAGGCAAGAAGATGTCGAAGTCCGAGGGCAACGTCATCGACCCGGTGGACCTGATCGACGGCATCGCGCTGGCGCCGCTGGTGGAAAAACGCACCACCGGCCTGCGCCGCCCGGAAAAGGCCCCGGCCATCGCCAAGGCCACCGAGAAGCTGTTCCCGGAAGGCATCCCGGCCTACGGCACCGACGCGCTGCGCTTCACCATGGCCAGCTACGCCACGCTGGGCCGCTCGGTCAACTTCGACTTCAAGCGCGCCGAAGGCTACCGCAACTTCTGCAACAAGCTGTGGAACGCCACCCGCTTCGTGATGATGAACGTGGACGGCAAAGACTGCGGCCAGGATGAAAGCCTGCCGCTGGAGTACAGCTTCGTCGACCAGTGGATCATCGGCCGCCTGCAACAGGCCGAGATCGACGTCACCAACGCGCTGGAAACCTACCGCTTCGACATCGCCGCCCAGGTGATCTACGAATTCATCTGGAACGAGTACTGCGACTGGTACGTGGAACTGGCCAAGGTGCAGCTGCAAACCGGCAACGACGCCCAGCAGCGCGCCACCCGCCGCACCATCGTCCGCGTGCTGGAAGTGGCGCTGCGGCTGACTCACCCGCTGATGCCTTTCATCACCGAAGAGCTGTGGCAAACCGTGGCCCCGCTGGCCAACGCCAAGAAGGCGGAATCGCTGATGCTGGCTCCGTGGCCGGTGGCGGACGAGTCCAAGATCAGCGCGGCAGCCAACGCCCGCATGGACGCGTTCAAGGACATGGTCAACGCGGTGCGCAATCTGCGCGGCGAAATGGGCATCGGCCCGGCCGTCAAGGCCCCGCTGTTCATCGAAACCGCCGACGCCTCCATCGCCGACTTCGTGCCTTATTTGAAGCTGCTGGCCCGTCTGACCGAAGGCACGCTGGTGTCCAAGCTGCCGGAAGACGACGCCCCGGTGGCGATGTCCGGCGAAGCCCGCCTGATGTTGAAGGTGGAAGTGGACAAAGCCGCCGAAACCGCGCGTCTGACCAAGGAGCAGGGCAAGGTGGAAGCCGAGCTGGCCAAGTTGACCGCCAAGTTGGAGAAGCCGGGCTACGTCGACAAGGCGCCGGCGCATTTGGTGGAGCGCGACAAGGCTCAGTTGGCTGAGCTGAATGACAAGTTGGAGAAGGTGAAGGCTCAGTTAGTCAAACTGGGTTGATTGCATTGCCGTTTAATGATAAAAGGCTGTCTTCGGGCAGCCTTTTTTTGTGATGAATATGGAAAATGATCTCTTCGATGAAGTTGGTTTTATCCGATATCACGGTGAAGCGGTTGGTAAGGGGATTATTGAGGCAAAAGCCGCCGGGTCTGCACTGATTGGGTTGGATGAATCTCTAAGGTATTTTAATTCTAGACAGTTTAAGGATTTGATAGTGGTTGACTATCAAATTCCTATAAAGACATCAGAAGGATCGTGGGTTGTAATTGTTTTGGGCGGGCTTGGTGTTGGTGCATCAACTTTTGCTCTGTCTTATTTAAAAAAGGCAGGGGAGAAAATGGCTGAAAATGATTTCAAAGATATTGGGCTGAAAGACGTTATTGCAAAGTCTCTAGATGCTATCGGGAAATTTATAGAGCTGGTGAAATTAACTGGGCGGAGAAGTAACTGGGAGAGGGAAGATTTTAAAGTTGATGCTGATAAAGCATGTGCTAGGGTAATTGGTTCCAATGGTGCTGTAGTTGAAATTCCTATTCGATACCTGGAATGGTATAAAAAGATGCCGCCAAAGCTTTTAGATAAGATGATCTCCCCGGTAGTCGAAGGGCGTGAACTGGAGGTGGGTGTCGAGAAGGAAGGGCGCATTGAGTTAGCAACGGTATCGGTTTTCGACAAAGCGCTCTTTGTTTATGAGGAAGATGAGGGTGAGGAGGATTTTCTTTTTCCTGAGCTGGTGCATGGGGACGAAGTGAGAATTGAAGGAAAGTTAATAAGAGGAAATGAAAGGTCAAACTCAATGGGGGTTGAATATGCCGGTCACTATATAAATTGCATTCCGGAACATGGGAAGATAACAAGATTTAAATCTGCACTTTTCTTGAAGTGTGTGGTTGAGGGGACGGTAAATCGTCATATGAAGAAAAGGAAGGTGGCAGATCGAAGGCCGACCATTATAATAAAGAATGTTTTCCCGTTGGAGGTGGATGTTCAAGGGGATTTATTATAGTCACATGATTGTTAATTAATAAAGCTTTTGCATTACTTCTATTGAGGTGCAGCATGGGTGATATGTTTGGAAAGCTTACATCTAGAAATTTGATGGTTATAGGACTGGTTCTTATTTTTTTGGGGAATATATTTAAACTTACTGTCCTTGAAGTTAAGATGCATGAGTTGATTGCTAATATTGGTGCTTTGTTGCTTGTTGTTGGTGTTATGCAGTGGTTTTTTGATCAAGAAGGGCGGCGTCTAATTATTGACGATGTTAAGTCGACCTTGGATTTTTATTTCTCTAAGCATGATGGTGAGATTAAAAAGAGAGACTTTGTTCGCTCAGGTGGTGTCATAGACTTTTTGGAGCATTCACGAGACTTGCACTCTGATGATAACCGAAAAGAGCTAGGGGAGGTTAGTAAATTTATTATTGGAGTGCATTACTCAGATGGTTTTTTGAGCCGGTTTAAAGATTTAATTGAGTCGCGGTTGAGTCGAGGGAAGGAAGTTCATATTCATCGAGTTAAGGCTGGTGGGGCTGCGGCGAAATATTTGGAACATTGGCATGTTGGGGCGATTGTGTCGCAATGTATAAGTAAGCAGGATAGAGTGGTTGGAGCGTTTAAGAATGGAAATTTGATAACAATTAGAGATGTTGATGCGGTGCAGAAGTATAGTTTTATTTATACGGAAAAGTTTATATGGGTAATTCTTTCAACATCATCTATGGGTTATGTCGCTTCCATTCCTGCTTTAAAGATTCAGGCCGGAACTGCTATGTATGAATTTTTAAAAAATGACATTGAAAACCTTGGGGCAATGGTATGAGAACCGAACTGCTTCAATTGTTAGAGAAATTGGTTGAGAAGGTTGGGGAGGAAAGTGCAACATCTATTCTTAAGAAAGAAATGAATGTTGAGGTGCATGAATTAACTATTATTTCAAATTTATCTCATCATCATATACCAGATTTCTATTTGCGAGGTGATGTTTTTGTTGCAAGTGAAGGCAATGTTGATTTGTTTGGTAGTGATGTAATTGAGTTGTCTTTGGCAAGAATTTTGCTAAAAGTAAAAGATAAGTTGATGGAGCGTAGCTGGAAGAGGATTTATTTTATTCCAACTGGCCATCCTATTATTTCTTTGCAGATTAAATTATTAATCTACCAGGTGACACGATTGAACTCCATAGATTTGTTGTACTTAGATGGTAATTTTGTGGACGTAGATATGAATATAAGGGAGTTAGAGTTGGTCGTGGCTAATAAAGGTAAGCGGCGTAAGATGAGTTGATGGTGATAGATTTTTTCCTGTTCGGGTTTGTATTAAGGCTGTAGGTTGGGCTGAATGTAATGAAGCCCAACGTTTGCCGCGTTGGTTTGTTAGGATTTTTGTGCCCGCTCCGCGGGCGGATGTTTAAGTGCCGGTTCCGCCCGGCGGACGGGTCCATTTCTTTTGCTCCGCCAAAAGAAATGGACGAAAGAAAAGGCGGCCCAGCAGCGCTGCGAAACCCCGGCTTGCGCTGATGGGGAGGGGGCGCGACGGTTCGTTTCTAAGCCTTGGGACCTTGTCTGCTGTATTCGCGCTGTATTGCCCCCGACTTCATTTGATTTCCTGCTCTTCTTGCCAGTCTTCCCGCCGTCATTTACCCTTGACCCCCTTGTGCCTGAGTTCTAGCCTTGTCGGATCGTGTTCAACAGCACGATCAGGTTTGGCGACCTGGGACACATGGCAGACATTGCTGGTATAGGCGGTGTCTGTCGCGCTTGCGCGCGCTCATGCACTCCATGGCGGGCCGGGCGGGGAGACCTCCGGGTCTGCCGGGTCCATGTGTCCGGTTCGCCAACCCCGTTTCGGCCTGCCACCCCGTTTGGCGACGAGGGGGCAGTGGCTAATACCCACATGGAGCTTTCCCAATGGCACAGTCCATCCAATCACCCGCGTCCCCATCTTTGCGGGAATTCACATTTCTCGATAAACCCTTCCATCTCTTGCATCGTCACAACGGCCTATGGTTCTTCGCCGATGATGTCGCGGCGGCGATCAAATGCCGTACTACGGCGGCCTTGCTGAGCAAGCTCAACAAGGAGGAGGTCCGCGCCATGCCGCTGGGTGGCGGGGAGGTGGTTTGCCTGTCGGAAACCGGCGTGGCCATGGCGATTCGGCGCTATCGCAAGCCGGCGGCGCGGCGGTTTCGGCGTTGGCTGGAGGAGGAGTTGCTGCCGGCCTTGCGGCGGGAGGGCGAGGAGGCGTTGACGGCGGATCAGCTGGAGCTGGCCTTGGCGCTGGCGGCGGAGACGGCGCGGCAGGTGAGCCGGGCGGTGCTGGATGCGGTGTTGGAAAATGGCGAGGCGTGCTGGCAGCATAGCCGCTGGCTGGTGACGCTGGACTACGAGCGCCACAACCGCCAGAAGCGCCCGCTCGGCCGCATGATGGGCCTGAACAGCTCCGTCGCCACCTTGGATGCGCTGGCCGAGCTGATCGCGGTGCCGGACGGCATGCCGGCCAGTGATACCGAGCTGGTCAAGTTGGCGGCGGCTTGCCATCTGCGGCTGGCGGAGCGGATGAGCCTGCGGGTGGCGGATGAGTAACGTAGGGTGCGTCACCCCGCCTCATTGGCGGGGCGACGCACCGCTTGTTTCCACCTTTTCAATCTTGATCCGGTGGCATAGGCCGGCGGTGCGTCGCCCTTGCGGGTGACGCACCCTACTTGATTGGCTGCGGCTTGCCATCTGCGATTGGCGGAGCGGAGTCTGCGCGTGGTGGATGAGTGAGAGTAGGGTGCGTCACCTCCTTCTTGGCGGGGCGACGCACCGCTTGTTTCCACCTTTTCCAATCTTGATCTGGTGGCATATTGGTCTGTCCCACTCCCCATGGACAGAGGGTTAAGCACTAAGCTCTGAACGGCGGCGTTCGAATTCAACCGGGGTCAGATACCCCAGGGTTGAATGACGTCGTTGGTGATTGTAAAAGCGGATGTAATCAAACACATCCGTACGCGCCTCCTCGTAGCTCCGGTAGTGGGTCAGATAAACACGTTCCGACTTCAATGAACGGAAGAAGCTCTCCATCGCTGCATTATCCCAGCAGTTCCCGGTGCGGGAGTGGCTCGGTACCATTCCGTGCCGTTTCAGCAATGCCTGGTAGTCAAAGGCACAGTACTGACTCCCGCGGTCCGAATGCAGAATCACCTCTCCTGAAGGCTGGCGGCGCGCCACTGCCATCGTCAGGGCAGCATGCACCAGTTCTTGCTGCATTCGATGATGCATGGCCCAGCCCACTATCGCCCGGGAGTACAAGTCGAGCACCACCGCCAGGTACAGCCACCCTTCACCGGTCCGGATATAGGTCATATCCGACACCCAACGCTGATTGATGTCGCCACCAGCAGCAAATTGTCGCTGCAGCAGATTAGGCGCCACGGGTAGAAGGTGTTGACCACCACTGACGGGTCGACAATGTTTACGAGTTCTAACCCTGATACCGTTTCGCCGCATCAGGCCCGCGATGCGATGCCGCCCGCAGGCGAAGCCCTGTGCAAGAAGTTCGGCATGAATACGCCGATGGCCATAAATACCATTGACCTCGGCATGCACCAGCCGGATTTCACGTAGTAGTTGTCGGTTCGCCATCTCTCGCGCCGAAGGTGGGCGGTGTAGCCACGCATAGTAGCCACTGCGGGACACACGAAACAGTTGGCACATCGGGGCTACCAGGTAGCGGTCCGACAGCGCCTGAATCGCGCGGAATTTCACTTCATGGGTTGCGAGAAGATGGCGAGCGCCTTTTTTAGGACATCGCGCTCCATGGTAACGCGGGCCAGTTCATCCCGCAGTCGCTTGAGCTCGGCGGCTTCACCGGTCTGTTTGCCTCGGCCAGGGAAGGCATCGGGTCCTGCGTCTTGGAGTTGACGCTTCCACTTGCCCAGCAGCGACTCGGTAATGTCGAAGGCTTGGGCAACATGCCGTAACGGGGTGCCGGCAAGTACCTGCTCAACCGCTTCGCGCTTGAGGGCCTCCGGGAAAGTACGTCTGGTCTTGATCATGAACACTGCTCCTTGGTGGGGATTATCCACCTTAAGTTAGTGTCCACGGGGAATGGGACAGACCATATGCCGGCGGTGCGTCGCCCTGGCGGGTGACGCACCTTACTTGGAGATCATTTGTGATGGTCAAGTGGATGGGCCTTCGGAGTGAGGGGCGATTGCGTTCTTTCTGACGGAGCGACGCGCCGTTTGTTTACAAAGCCTGAACCCATTGGCCGTGTCGTGGTCTATTTACTTAATGCTGCTATGCTGTGGCTAGTGCAGCCTCCATGCTGGTTTCTCGATTGCTCTCCCAGAACGGTTGCTCGGTGTCCTGGCCAGGTTTTGCCGGACGAGATAAGCGGCTGTTCGCCAACAATAAGGAAAATCCATTGATTCATAACTCGATTCCGCGCTGGACCATTGTCACCCCTGTCTTGGCCTGGGCCGCCATCGCCGCGTCTTCGGCGGCCGGTGGGCATGCTTCCTATCTGACGCTGCTGGCGGTGTTGCTGGCGGGAACGGTATTCGCCGCCGTGCACCATGCCGAGGTGGTGGCGCATAAGGTGGGCGAGCCTTTCGGCACGCTGATCCTGGCGCTGGCGGTGACGGTGATCGAAGTGGCGCTGATCATTTCCTTCATGCTGGGCGGGGGCGAGGAGAAGCTGGCGCTGGCGCGGGACACCATTTTTTCCGCCATCATGATCACCTGCAACGGCATTCTGGGCATTTGCCTGCTGCTGGGCGGCCTGCGCCATCGCGAGCAGAACTTCCAGCTCAGCGGCGCCAAGGCGGCCTTGACGGTGCTGGCGGCGATTTCGGTATTGGCGTTGGTGCTGCCCAACTATGGCACCAGCCAGCCCGGGCCGTTGCTGTCGTCGTCGCAGCTGGCGTTTACCGGCGTGGTGTCGCTGGTGCTGTATGGCGCTTTCGTGTTTGTGCAAACCATTCGCCACCGCGATTATTTCCTGGTGGAAGGCAGCCATGACGAGGACGAGCACGCGCCGCCGCCGTCAAACAAGGTGGCCATGCTGGCCGTGGCGATGCTGTTGATATGCCTGGTGGCGGTGGTGACCCTGGCCAAGCTGTTGTCGCCATCGATTGAAAGCTTTGTGGTGAACGCCGGCGCGCCGGCGGCGGTGGTGGGCATCATCATCGCCGCCCTGGTGCTGTTGCCGGAGGGGCTGGCCGCCGCCAACGCGGCGCGGGCGGATCGGGTGCAGACCAGCCTGAACCTGGCCTTGGGCTCGGCGCTGGCATCCATTGGCCTGACCATTCCCACGGTGGCGATGATTTTCGTGTTCCGAGGCGAGCCGCTGATCCTGGGGCTGGAAATCAAGGAAACCATCTTCCTGCTGCTGACGCTGGTGGCGTGCTCCTTGTCGCTTTCGGTGGGGCGCACCACGATTCTGCAGGGCATTGTGCACCTGGTGATCTTCGCGTCTTTCGTGTTCTTCGCGATCAGCCCCTGAGCGAGCCTCGATGAGTTGAAAGCAAAAGCCGCCGGCATCTGCGCTGGCGGCTTTTCTATTTGGGGCTGCTGCCATTTGGCCATGGCCGGCCAGGTAGGGCGCGTCCCCCCAGCGGGGTGACGCACCCTATTGGTGATAGCTTGGATCTTTCGGTTCGCCAAACCATTGCGCCAAGATGGGCGTAATCTCCTCTACATCGGGCGAGGTCTCGCTGGCCCAGGCTACAAATCCGTCGGGCCGAACCAGAACGGCGCGCAGGCCAAGATTGTTTTTGACCGTGGCCGCGACATAGTCGACGCGTCCTTGCCAGCGCTTCATCCAGTTTAGAAGGGGCGCAGCTGCGTCGAAATGCAGCAGCAAGCCCCGGCCATTGCGCAACAGGCGGCCGGCCTTCGTCCCGTCGTCAAACTCGAAGTCCGGCACGCTGCGGCCTGCCAGCGGATGCTGGCTTGCCATGTCGTAGCGCAGGGACAGGCCCCATACCCGCTCTGCAAAATAGGTCGCGCCATCTCGGGTTTCGATCAAATCGCCGATGATGGCTGCGAGCGCGCGCGTGCTTGGCGTGGGGCGCATCAGCGCCACCTGCGCGCGGGACCAATCGAGCACGCGGGCGCCGATTGGGTGCCGCTCTTGCTGATAACTGTCCAGCAGTCCGGCCGGCGCGTCCCCGCGCATCGTCGCTGCCAGCTTCCAGCCCAGGTTGATCGCGTCGCCTATCCCTAAATTCAGCCCCTGGCCGCCCAGGGGGGAGTGGATGTGCGCGGCGTCGCCGGCAAGCAGCACGCGCCCCCGGCGATATGCGCTTGCCTGATAAGCGCGATCGGTCCAGGTAGTGGCAAGCCGAATATCGGCCAGGGTCACATCGGCACCGGACACGCGGCGCAGTACGGCTTGCAAGTGTTCCTGAGTGAGAGCTTGCGTTCGATGGCAAGCGCCGCCGTCGAATTCAACCATGGCGATCACGCCGGGCTTGGCATAGGTGTACATGCCGGTTGGCGTATAGTGCCGGCCGGGTTGAAGCGTGTGCGGCTCTGCTAATACCGCGTCCACGGAGTAGCCGGTGAACTCGGGAGCGGTGCCAAGGAATTCGAAGCCGCCAGCCTTGCGAACCTGGCTGCGGCCGCCATCGCAGCCGATGAGCCAGCTTCCGTTAAAAACCGTGCCGCCGGCGTGAACCGTGACCTCGTCGTCTGAAACAAGATAGCCATCGACACCGACGCCGCGCAGAATCGTCGCCCCCGTGGCGGAAGCACGGCGTGCCAAGACCGTTTCGAAGACCTCCAATGTGATTGCCATCGGAGTGTCGGCGGGGCCAGGCAAATGGAAAGGCCAATTCGAGGTGTCGATGTCATCGAGATGGAACGGTATGCCGGCGAAATGTCCGGCAGCGCGGCGCGGTTGCTGCATCCAATGGGCGCTTGCCTTTGTTTGCTTGGCTGCATCGTTGGCCTGAGTCGCGGCGATGATTTCGTCCAGCAGGCTGCGGCGATGCAGGGCTTCAAGGGTGGGCACCGACAGACCGCGCATGCCAAACGGAAGGCGCTTTAGAGGGGAGTGTGAATCCGCAGCCTGCTCTAGCACCAGAACCGAAAGGCCGAAGAGGCGAAGTTCGCAAGCAAGAAAGAGTCCAACTGGGCCGGCGCCGGCGATGATGACGTCGTAAGGGGTGGGATGATGATTGCGCATGAGGAGCTCCATTGTCGATGTTCGACCGGAGCGTTCCCCACTTTGAGACCCGCACGGACGAACGACGGGACGCTTGTAGCGTCTGCTGTTCGTCGCGGGGATCTTGTGCGCGAGGCCAAAGACCAGAGCTTTCGTTACCGAAAGGACTTGGGCCTACCAGACCAAGTCTGCCTTTTCCGACGCGGATTTATACCATGGCGATGCGGCGGCGTGCAATGACGGGCCGGCGGCGGATGCCGGCAGGCTGGGCGCATTGGGGGGGAGCGCGGGGAGTGGCGGCGACTCAGGCGTAGTCGTCTATCGCGCCTCGCGGATTGCGTTGCCGGCTTGCCGGGCTGCGGCCGTCGCTTGTGCTTGAGCGTGCCTCTTGCTGTTTGGAGCTGGGCAAGCTGGGCCTCAAGTTGGGCAATTTCCTGTTCTATCCGGTTCGCTTGTTTTTGCTGACTTTCCTGCGAGCTTTGGGACCCGCCCTAGCCGCCATTCTGCAGTTGCTGTTCCAGTTGTTGTATCTGTTGCTCCAGCTGGCTATCGAGGCTTGAATTGTCTGTCCGCGCGGCTGCGGCGGGCAATGATGGGGAGATGCTGTTTATCGTCGCGGCATCCTTTGTGGCTGTTGGCGCGGCGCTGGTGAAGGCAACGGCCAAAGCGGAGCGGACATTCAATATTCGATTAGGAAATTCACATGTCAACCTCTGTGGTATTTATTTTTACTTTGTCACTTAACGGCGGGCGGACAGGCAGGCGGGGAAGGAGGCTGGGATGCGTCCCGTGGCGGGCGACGCATCCTACCCGGCATGCGGAGTGGAGTTTGCCGGTTTAATTGCTCAATGGCACCAGCGTGAACGATTCCCAATCATTGGCTGTGCGGGCATCGCTATGGACAGGGACATTATTGGCGCCGCCGATGCCGCCATTATTGACGAAGGTGACGTAGTTGCCATTGGCGGTTTTCAGCGCGTAAGTGTTGCTAGCCGGATCAAACTCCAGTTGGAAGCGTTCCCAAGTGCTTGCCCAGGTGGCGTCGGTATGAAAAGGGCTGGCACTGGTGTTGGGGCCGCCCACGCCGCCGCCGTTCACCGCAGTCAGATAGTAGCCGGCGGTGGTGCGGAATGCGACGCGGCCATTGGGCAGTTGCACCAGATAGAGCGTTTCCCATCCGCCCTTGGTTTTGGCGTCGGAATGCAGTGCGACTGCGCTCGGGCCGTTGTTGGGGCCGCCCAAGCCGCCGCCGTTCACTGCGGTCAGGTAGTGGCCATTGCTGGTTTGCAGGGCCAGCGGGCCAGAAAGGGTGACGATGGGAGCGGCATCGCTGGCGGTGGATGCGATAGTTAGAGAGATGGCTGCAAGCAATGCTTTGAAGGCTTTCAAATTCATCACGATCTCCAGAAGGATTGGTTTGCCTGAAGGCTCTGGCAAGTTAAGGCAAAGCCGACTTTATGACAAATGAATTTTAATGAAAAGCGGAGAGGCAATTTTGATAGCCCTGGCTAGGAGGTAAATCTTCGCCAGGCAACTTGATGCTTATGGGAGGGGCGGGTGGCCGTGAGGTGATTGCCTGCGTTGGCCGGCAGGCGATGGGCGACGTGATTCATCTGTCGATGCCGGATATAGCGCGCCATGGGCGTAGTTGTGGCAGCTTGCGCTGGCGGAGAGCGGTTGTCGGTGCCAGCGTAGGCTTGGTCAGATGGTGGTGATCAACGCATCGGCCTGATAGCTGGCGGTGGCGATGCCGGAGGCCGAGCTGAATGTTATCTGGAAGCGGCGGCCGATCTGCTGGATAGACAAAACTTCGAACGATACAACCAGATTGTCGATGTGCTGGGTGATCAGGTCACCCTGTTTCAGTTCCTGAATTTTCATGGTTTACTTTCTGCTCTCCATGCCGATAGCATGGCGTGGAATGGGTAAAACGAGTCCTAACGGCAAGGACGCTTTGCGATATTTTCATGAGTTGTGCCCGGATGTCGTGGGGGGCTGCGAGGCAATGGATTTCATCGCCGTCAAAATTCAGAGCGCTGGCGCTGTGCGGCGTGAAACGGTTTGCTGGCTAGGCTTGTGACAACAACCTTCGCGTGCCAACGGCTGATTTACTGGAAAACTGAGGCTGGGCTTGAGAAGAGGAGCGTGACGGCTCGTGCGAGCGCTACAACATGAAACAATAGCAGAAAATTATGCTGGTAATTTTTTGATTTGTCAAGACTATTTTCCTGCAGGCCTGGGGCGGCCCGGTCTGTCCGAAGCCAGCCATCCGCTTTCGCAGGCGCGCGCATCTGCACAGGCGCCGTCGCGATGGCATGAATCGCTCGCGCCCATTGGGTTGCTCCTCTTGGCAAAGTGGCCATGCAGAAGCCTGGCAGTTGGGCGGCCAAAACCGGTTTGGATTGAGTGGGGCTCTCTTCGTCTGGTATTCAGTGGCAGTATTTCTTCAGGATTTGATTGCCATTGAGGAGCGTGAAGCCTATCGCAGGCGTGCCATATGCTTCTTCCAGCCGTTGGCTTTCACTTTCGGCCATGTCATATCGTGGATAAATGGATGAGGCTAATATATTCTCAGCAGTATGAACGGACCAGCCCAGGAATAATCCAGTTGAACCACGCTCGCACGCAATATGATAAATTCGCATTGGGTACTCCTTCCAAAATATCTCTTGATAGGTAGATTGTGCCTCGTTTTGAGCGCTTTCTTCTGGTGGCATGGTTGCCATGCCGCTTGTCGCGCTAGCGTGCTAAGCGATTTTTTTGTGATGATAGATCACGCGATTTCCGCCCTGCGCCTTCGCTCGATACATAGCGGAGTCTGCCAGCGCCACAAGATTGTTTGGAGTATTTGCATCTGCAGGGTAAATGGCGATGCCAATACTGGCAGTCGGAAAAATGACGCTGCTGGGCAGTGTAATGGGTTGGCATATCGAGCGTACTATTCTTTTTAGAATCATCGCGTATTCTGAGCTTTTTTTCAGGCCCATAAGCAATAAGATGAATTCATCTCCGCCAAGTCTGGCAGCGGTGTCGCCAGCCCTGATGGTAGAGTCCAGTCGAATGGCGAGCTCTTTTAAAACGGCATCGCCACATTGATGGCCGTGCATGTCGTTTATCGCTTTAAAGTTATCCAAGTCCATAAAGCAGACTGCGAGGAAAGTTTTATTCCGGTCTGCTTGAGAGATTGCCTGAATCAGTCTGTCGGTGAAAAGTAGGCGATTGGGTAGCCCCGTTAATGTATCGATGTGAGCGCTTTTGGTTATTGCGGCCAAGTCAATTTTTTGTTGCGTGATGTCACTCATGATTCCTATGTAGTGGGATACTTCATGCTGAGCGTCATGAACAGCAGAAATATTGAGTCTGATGGCGTATAAAGAACCTTCTTTATTTCTATTCCACATTTCGCCTTGCCATTGGCCATTTTCGTTGATGGATTCCCACATCGAGTCGAAAAAGGCTTTGTCATGGATGCCGGAAGAAAATAGATTAGGCCTTTTGCCTGCTATCTGGGTAAGACTGTATCCCGTTATTCGGCATAAGGTCTGGCTTGCCTGTAGTATCTTCTGCTGGTTGTCAGTGATGCATACGCCTTCGCTGTGGCTGCGGAAAAGAGAATCGGCAAGTTTTAGTCTGGCTTGTATTGGCCATGTTTTGCAAGGGTCGTCGATTTTCTCCGTGGAGGATATTTTTGCTTCTTCATCTAACCGGCGCATGGGGGGTCCTTTCAATCATTCAGCCCCCATGTTAATTGTTCATTTTTTATTTCAATCTGCAAGTTTATGGGTTTGTGGCAATCTGTTTTTATGGTGCGTGTGGCTTATATGATTGATGTTGTAGATTGAATTGGTTGGTTAAATAGAGGCTTGCTTTTCGGTGAGTCTATTCTCGTATAAGGCTACGCGCTGCTGGGGTGTTTGTAAGAATTTTTATTTTATTGAAATCTCTGTGATTATTGCTATTTTTCGCAATTTTTATGGGTGGGGAAAAGCAGTATGCGCTTTTTGCTGTGGTGTGTGATTGATCGATGATCAATTTGAATGGCAGGTCGATTGTGATAAATAGGCCAAGACCTTGTCCATAACTAGACATCCGAACGTCAAGGGCGAAACGCCAGGGTTTGCCGTTTGAGTATTTTTTGGGTGGTATTCTTGTGAGGCGGTTTTTATATTTCGCCTTTTTTAAGAGCTTGTCAAATTTATTTGGCAGGCGAGATATGATTGCATCTTGATTGTGCCAATGATTTCCTGCTTTGAGGCCAAAACGCAGTCGTCGTTACAATCAATCAGGTGCAGAAAGGACTCCAGATAAGCTGAGCTGCCAACGCAGCCTTGAAGAATAGGGCGTGCTCGGCAAGATGGCCGAGCCGAAATGATATAGGCAGCCACGTTGTTTTTATTAGGTTCTTGTCATTTCTCAGCGGTTTTGAACGGTCTATACCTGGCCTTTTTACTAGGTTTTCCCCTTTTCGGATAATCTACTGCTTGGTTTTTTCTAAACAAATCATATGGGCCCACGTGGCCAGCTTTGGGCTGCGGGGAGTTGGTGATTGAAGGCACGGCTGGGAGCATGCGTTCGCGGCGGATAGGCAAGCGGGTGTTGCGTGTTTGCAATTTCCCGCCCAAATGGTTGTCTGGCGTATGTTTCGAGGCGCAGGTCACCGGTGCTTGCGACGCAGCCCGCCATGCCGCTCCTGCGGAGCTTCCATTGCCGCGGCCGAACGGCAGCCGCCTGGTGTGAGCCGGGCGGCGAGTGATTTTCAGCGCGGCGTTATGGTCGTGTTGCCAGGGTTGGCCTATCCCGGCGATGGTGGCACGTTGCGGCGAATATGTCCCAATGGCGTGGGCGAACCCGCCGGGGGCGGGCCGCTCCGGCCAGCATGCAGCAGTCCTGCCAGCGGAAACAGGATGGTGCCGACTAGGCTGAGGGGAGCCGCGTTTTCGGTGGCGCTTTGCTGGCCTGGCGGCGCGGCGCGCTGGGCTTGAAGTTGATCGTGGCTGTCGGTCACCTAGGTCCGATCTGCGGTCGCTGATAATCCTGGCGAAGTCCCTTTTTAGCGGTTTGATATTTTATGGAGAGGGGGGCCTAGATCTGCGGATGGGTGTTTCGGATGCTGGGAGGGTAGACCGGGCGGCGCACGCATTTGTTGGGTCTGGTCGCGCGGCCGCAGCCAGTGCGTCCTGATTATTTGCAAGGGGTCGCCGGTCCGGGGAGGGTGGCGGCGGCTTGTTGGGTGTGAGTGGTTTTCTGCGCCGTTTCGCTGGCTTGGCCAGCGGGAGTGTTGCAATTGATCTTGGATTGCGCAAGCCGGGTTTGCAGCTTGCCGTCGCAGGTTGTCGTGAACGTCCATGAAGTGAGATTGCCCTGCTTGCCGACGCAATTGTGACAATACTTGATACTACTGGATATCAGCGTGGAGTTTTTCAGGCACTCCTGAGTCTTGATGTCGCCCAGCCGCCATTCCGCAGCCTGGCTGGTGGTGGCAAGAGCTAGCAAGCTGGCGGCCGCGGCGATGGCGCAGGCGATGGCATTGTTCATGGCTTGTATCCTCATGGGCTGGTTAGGGGCCGTTGCCACGGCCCATAAGCCTGCAGCATAGCGAGCCTGCGGATGGCGGATGCCGTCCTTTGGCCGAGTTGCTTTTTCCGGAGCCGGCGCGCTTTGCCGCGGCAGGCCGCCCTAAAGAGAGGGCGCGCCTTGCGCGGCGAGATGGGGGCATGCTTTGCCGTAGCGTCTTTTTCATCCGGATGGCATGGGGGGCGCCATCTTGAATTAACCGAAAACCAGGTCATGAAATGCATTGCAAAAATCGCCAAATGGTATGAGAACAAGCGGGTTCGCATCAGCGGAAGCTGTGATGTCAAAAACCACCATTAAGCGTTTCCAGGGAGTTCCGCAACGAGCAAGCAGGCCGCTGTTTTCGTCATCCTGTGCTCTGGCACCGCTCAAGCCGCGGGCTGCGTCGAATTCGATGGCTCGAACCGCGATCAATGCTCGGTAGGCAAGCGGGAGGTGCTGCTGCAGGGGGAGTCCCAGATTGAATGGATGGACTTTTATCGAGAAAATCGGAATTTTCTGTAGTGATGTCCGCAATTGAGTTCTTTCTCGCGCGGTCATATCAAAAACGCCATGCGGGCCGCTTCAAACTCGCTGAGGCGGGTGGCGTGCGAAGCTAGGCAGAGGATCCAAACCGCCCTGGCATGCCATCAGCGATGCGCTGCCGCAATATGATGCGTTTCCTGGAGACTGAGTGGCGCCGTCATACAGTGATTATGCCTGCCTGATATGCCGCGCGGCTGCGGCATCGTCGAATTCCCAGCTAAGGCGGCAGGCATTCTGATCTTGGTGGATGGCTCTCTAATCCGCGCTTTCAGCAAGGGAATGATCGGCCTGCTGGCAGCCAACGGGACTCTGCCGTGCGCATCCTAGTTCATTGAAAGCTGAGAGCCGGCCATATGTCCTGCGCCAGCAGAGGGCAAGACGTATGACTAATGATATAATATGCTTGCTTTTCCATTTTTTGTAATTGGCAATAATGAAAAAAATTCTTCCGCTGCTGGCGTTGGCCAGCCTATCCGCGAACTCCCGCGCTGATGATAATGAAGTGTTGCGCCATATCGCCGACTGTTCCGACAGTTTTTCCCGTTATATGGCCAGCCAGCCGCAATCGGCTGCCGACAAGCATTTTTCCGTGAAGAACGGCGCAGCCGCTCTCAAGATGAAACTGGTAACCGATGCCGCCAAGGAACTGGAAGAAAACATTCCGGGCAGTTCGACCGGAGTGAAGGATATCAGTCGTTACGCCGATATCGATAAAGCCATTCCGATTTCTGGGCAATGGGCATTGAGCAGCTACTTTGAAGAGCATGCGCGTTTTGCCAAAAACTCAGATGCCGGCGTGAAGGAAACCTATAACTGGGTTTTTCATCTGGATGGCAAAAAGGATATGTTGCTGCGCGATTTCCTGCGCCTGACCGGCAATCTATCGTATAGCTGTGATGGCAATAACTGTCTCGCTTACCAGCGCATGGCGAAAGGCGGCTGGCAAGCGGTGAAGCCGGAACAGCTGAAGGCAGGCGAACCCTATCTGCAAATTATGGCTAGCAAGGAGGGCAGCAAGCAATTCAGCATATCTTGCAATTTGGCTTCGGAAGGCAAGCATTTGCCGGTTGGCCTGATCAAAACCCGCCGCCCGGATTGGCAACTGAATTTCTGATGCGCCAAAGAGAACGAGCAAAGTCGGCGCCCAAAACACATATGCATGCCATGCCGAGCGCAGGTGAGGCGAGTGTTGCAACAGATGTCGAACGCTGATTTCGTTCTTTATGCTCGACAAGCGGGTCATGCCTCAAAGTGGCATGGCCTGTTTGCTTTTGGGCGGTGGAATTGGAGGAGGGCATTGTCAATTTCTTCTTGCGAGGCGGAACCCTTTGTGCGCAGCTGTTGGCTCGAATAGATAGCGAACCGTTTCTTTGACGCAGGGTTCGATGACCAGCACGTCGCCGTCCCAGCCGTACAGCGTGGCCTGGCCCTGGCTGATCTTGGCGATGCGGCGTCCCTGCGGGGCGTAGTGGTAGTCGGTGCGCTGGCCGTCCGGGGCGATGAGGCGGGAGAGGCGGTTGTGGCTGTCCCATTCCAGCTTGGTCAGGCTGCCGTTGACGCGCTTTTCCACCAGATTGCCGCGGCTGTCGTAGCGGTAGTGGTGGCCGGCGTACTGGCTCAGCAAGTTGCCCATCAGGCTGTTGTCCTGATGGCCGTCGGCGGCAGGGGCGTTGTCCAGCAAATTGCCTGCCGGGTCGAAATTGAAGTTCTCCACGCCCTTGGGGGTGGCGGCTTGCAGCAGGCGGCCGACCGGATCATAGCGGTAACTGAGCTGGCCGCTGCGGCTATCGGCGATGCCGACGAGTTGGCCGGCGGCGTCGTACTGGTACTGTCGGCTCCACTGCGTCGCGCCCATCAGCCGCTGGCTGCTCAGCCGGCCGGCCTTGTCGTAGACATAGCGGGTGGCGCTGCCGTCGAAGCCGGATTCGGCGGTCTGGTGGCCGTTGCGGAACGGGGGCTAGCTTTTTTGCAGGCGAGCTGCAAGCTGTTCGATCATTCCAACCAGCATGGTGCGATCTTCGTCCGCCAGTTTGGCCAGCAGATCGGTTATATACATGGCCTGATCTGTTGGACGATAGCTAGCTTCTTGTACCAAATCGGCTGTTGAGCAGCCGAAAATTTCCGACAGCTGCATCATGCGCGTGATAGTTGGGATGACCACTCCACGCTCCATCCTAGACATGGCTTCCAAGCCAATTCCAAGCTTTTCTGCCACCTCCTCCTGTCTGAGCCCGATAGATGTCCGGCGTTTGGCAATGGCTTTGCCAACAGACTTGGCGAGCGCGTCTTCATTTTGCATCTAGAGTCCTCCATTCGACCTATATGGTCGAGTGGCACTCCATTGACATGAATGACCGTCAGGGTTGGCGCTCAACTTTATAGGTTGGTAATCGGCATAGTGAGTTGATCTTGCGATGAGGGCGGGGAAGAAAAGTTGATGCGTGTCCATGAGACTTGTTCTTATCGATGGAGGTATCGCGATGACGAAGATGAAATGTCCGGAGTGCAACGGTAGTGGGGAAGTTCCTTGCGACTTGGCTTTTGCTACGGAGAAACACCCAGTGTACTGTCCTGTATGCCAAGGTGATCCAGATGTGAGGATTGATTGCCAGTTATGCGAAGGGGAGGGGAGTGTAGATATTTGATCTGATAAAGAAGATAGGCCTGCCGATTTTAAATTATTGGCAGGCCTAACTGATTGTGCTTTATTTAATGTGGTAAAGAAATTTTTCCATGTTGTGTGTAGCTTTTGCGATAAAGTAATTATGGATGCAATGTGCTATCCATAAAGATATTCGAAAAGATTTGAACAGTAATCATGTCCAATAATAGGGGTAATTGTATTGAAAAAGTCTTGCAAAAATAAATCTTTTACAGTCCCATCGTCATTGAATACATCAAATATTTGATATTTGCCGTAAACAATATCAATTGTTTCAGAAAGAGAATTTATAAAATCAGCCAGTGAGTCTGAGATTTTAACTGTTGAGCCCGGCTCGTATTGAGCTAGAATTGTAGTAGTTTCCTCGGATATTTCGGCAATAATAGGCTTTCCGCCGCCGATCTCATCCATGATAACAATTCTATTGCTAGGCCAATTGATTATTGCTTCTGTATTTCCTGATTTGTTTTTTTTGATGGCATAGCCGATTTGTGCATCATTTAGCTTTTCTAGGGGGTAAAAAGTCAGTGGTGTTAAACCTGTTTCAATTTCCACATCAACTGGATTAAAGTTATCGTATAGTTCTACTAGTTCTTTATTTGGTGATGTCGTAAATGGCCAATTTTGAATGGTTTGATTGCCAGTGGTGACGTGACCATTTAGTGAATATTTTTTATGTAGGGAGATGATTTTTTTCATCTCGGTCGCGATGTTTGTCATGTTGGCCTCGGTTTAAGTTTTCAATTTGGAAATTAGGTGTGATTAACTATAGTGGGCAGCTATCTTGTCCCATTTGGGATGCTGTTGCTTTTCTATCAATTAATCGGCCTTTTCCTGGAGTATCGTAATTTCCTCGGTGCCCCTGATTTCCCATCAAGTGCTCATCAAACCCACTCGGGTGAGAGCCATTTTGTAGAAATACGATGTTCCGAGGGTCACCTTTCCATGCAGTGCCGAGCTCGCCATTTCCTTTCACACTGTTGATGTGAAGGCCCGTATAGCCTGCTTTAGACATTATTGAAGACAGTTGCGCATTATTTTTTGTGTTCAAAATTGTTTCATGCTCACTTGCACTCCATTCTCGGCTACCGCCACCAGCTGCTACTAGTTCACGCTCTTCCCCCCAAGCACGATGAATTGCTGTGGCTCGTCCCCCTGGGCAAGGTTTGACACTACTTCTAGGTTTGTAGCGAACAAGCTGTGTAGGAGAGAGTCCTAATGGATCAATCCATATAACAGGGTTTAATGTATAACTATGGGTGTTGATTCCACCCACCAACCCAATCGGATCCCGCGAAATAAACCGCCCGATCTCCGGATCATAGTAGCGATGGCGGTTGTAGTGCAGCCCGGACTCGTCGTCATGATACTGCCCCTGGAAGCGGAACGGGTTGCGGATGCCGGCTTTGCCTGCGACGTCGGCGATGACTTCGCGCGCTTCGCCCCAGGCTTTGTAGTCCATTTCCAGCGCGAGCGCGCCATGCTCATCGGTCAGCGCCTGCGGGGTGCCCAGGTGGTCGGTGTGGTAGTAGTACACCGCCTTCGGCGCTTGTGGCTCAGGTCCGGCCTGACGCAGCGGGTCCTTGTCCGGGTCGTAGGGATTGTGCTGGCTCCAGGCCGGCACCTTGACGCCGCGGATGGCGTCGGTGTGCACCTGCGCCAGCGGCACGAAGCGGTCCGGCTCGAACAGGTAGTGCACCGCTTCCCCGTCGCGGGTTTCGAAGGCCAGCACGTCGCCGTCCCAGCCGTATAGCGTGGCCTGGCTCTGGCTGATCTTGGCGATGCGGCGGCCCAGCGGGTCGTAGTGGTAGTCGGTGCGCTGGCCGTCCGGCGCGATGAGGCGGGACAAGCGGTTGTGGCTGTCCCATTCCAATTTGGTGAGGCTGCCGTTTGCGCGTTTCGCCATCAGGTTGCCGCGGCTGTCGTAGCGGTAGTGGCGGCCGGCGTATTGGCTGAGCAGATTGCCCATCAGGCTGTTGTCCTGATGGCCATCGGCGGCCGCGGCGTTGTCCAGCAAACTCCCGACGGGGTCGAAGCGGAAGTTTTCGTTTACCCTTTCTGGTGTTCTCCTTCCTTCTGCTAATTTATTAAAAAACTAGAGTAAGGAGATCAGCTTGTTAGGCTGGTTTGGAAGCCTAAATTGCTACAGTATTTTTGAACGATAGTATATGATTTTTCTAAGCAAATCGAGCGTCTGCTATTTGGTCGCAACTTAAAAATTGAAAGCCATCCCATTCTGTTTTTTTGGCTTCCTGGTAGAAGCTTTCACTAAAAAAAACAAATCCAGTGAGTGCTATTTCTGTCGAGTGAAAAATATCACCAAGGTCGTTTCCTTTTATTGCCAGTGACCAAATTTTTTTTATTTCTCCATTTTTTCTTATGTCTAACTTTGATTTTTCTATGTCAACAATGTTGGATTTCCAAAATTTCCGTACCTCACGAATAAAGTAATATTTTTTTTGCGATATGGCTTGCCCCTTTTGATTCGTCACAGTGAGAGCTGCTCTTTCCCAAGTAGGAATGCCAAATTGATCCATTAATTCTAGGAACTTTCCAGAAACGATGTGGCCGCCGAATGTCGTGGCAAAATCAAAATTGTACTTTTTGTCTTTCGATATTAGGTAGAGTGTTTTTGGTAGCGGCTTTGGCATTTCTGGCGGCGGGGCGAAATTCCAATCATATTCCATGGGGATGTCGGCCCCTTTTTCAATAAAGCTCTCGTGCAACATGGCATTAATGAATGGAGGGCGACCGATACCATCTTTTCTGTTGAGAATGTAGTGCATTTTAATTCCTTAATTTAGCCTGCCACATGCCGCTTTAGTTGAAATGCGGCCACTGTTGATTTTTTTTCTTAAACTTATTTGTAGTGAAGAAACTTGATTTTTTGCTTGATCAGCTGTTATTGCACCTGATTCATATCTGTTTTGTATGCGAGAAAGCTTTTCTTCGACGAGCTGAGAGTAGTTGGCATGACTGCCACAGTGATAGACTTTTTTCCCCATTGTCTGAGCTGTTTTTTGACTATCAGGAAGTAAAACTCCATTCGGTGCCTTGTCGCGTTGGCCTTGATAACCAATAGCATCAAGGAATGATTTCTTTTTACCCCATATCTCTTCGGGAATTACGTGGTGAGCCTGCATTTTGTCACCAACAACTCCTCCTAGATCTTTATTGAGAACAGTACTGCTTAAGCCTAATGGGTCAAGCCAATTAAGAGGGTTTGGCGCATAGTCATAAATGTTAATCCCACCCATCAATCCAATCGGATCGCGCGAAATAAACCGTCCTATCTCCGGATCATAGTAGCGATGGCGGTTGTAGTGCAGCCCGGACTCGTCGTCATGATACTGCCCCTGGAAGCGGAACGGGTTGCGGATGCCGGCTTTTGAGGCGGCGTCGGCGATGACTTCGCGCGCCTGGCCCCAGGCTTGGTAGTCCATTTCCAGCGCGAGCGCGCCATGCTCATCGGTCAGCGCCTGCGGGGTGCCCAGGTGGTCGGTGTGGTAGTAGTACACCGCCTTCGGCGCTTGTGGCTCAGGTCCGGCCTGACGCAGCGGGTCCTTGTCCGGGTCGTAGGGATTGTGCTGGCTCCAGGCCGGCACCTTGACGCCGCGGATGGCGTCGGTGTGCACCTGGGCCAGCGGCACGAAGCTGTCCGGCTCGAACAGGTAGTGCACTGCTGCTTCGTCGCGGGTTTCGAAGGCCAGCACGTCGCCGTCCCAGCCGTACAGCGTGGCCTGGCCCTGGCTGATCTTGGCGATGCGGCGGCCCAGCGGGTCGTAGTGGTAGTCGGTGCGCTGTCCATCCGGCGCAGTGAGGCGGGACAGGCGGTTGTGGCTGTCCCATTCCAGCTTGGTCAGGCTGCCGTTTACGCGTTTCTCCACCAGATTGCCGCGGCTGTCGTAGCGGTAGTGGCGGCCGGCGTATTGGCTGAGCAGGTTGCCCATCAGGCTGTTGTCCTGATGGCCGTCGGCGGCCGCGGCGTTGTCCAGCAGGTTGCCGGCGGGGTCGAAGCGGAAGCTTTCCACGCCCTTGGGGGTGGCGGCTTCCAGCAGGCGGCCGACCGGATCATAGCGGTAACTCAGCTGGCCGCTGCGGCTGTCGGCGATGCCGACGAGTTGGCCGGCGGCGTCATACTGGTACTGGCGGCTCCACTGCGTCGCGCCCATCAGCCGCTGGCTGGATAGGCGGCCGGCCTTGTCGTAGGCCAGGGTCTGCTGCAGCGCATTGCCCAGCATGCGCTGGGTTTCGCGGTGCAGCTTGTCGCGCTCCAGGTTGAAGATATCGCGCTGGCCGAACAGCAGGCCGTGCACGTGGCCGCTGCCGTAATTGAGCACGTCCACGCGGTGGCCATCCGGACGGATGGTGGCGATGCGGTTGCCCAGCTTGTCGTATTCATGCTGCCAGCGGTAGGTTTCCTTGACGCCGGCGACGTGGTAGCCGTGGTGCTCCTCGACGACGTTGCCGACAGCATCGTATACCCAGCGCAGGCTGGCGTAGCGGTTCTTGGCCTGGAACAGGCGGCCGGCCGGGTCGTAGCCGAAGCTTTCCTTGCTGTTCGGCGCGCTGCGTTCGATCAGGCGGCCAGCACGGTCGTAGCGGTAGTCGGTGGCGACGTCGCCTTCCACCTGCTGCGCCAGGCGGCCGGCGTTGTCGTAGACATAGCGGGTGGCGCTGCCGTCGAAGCCGGTTTCGGCGGTCAGACGGCCGCCGTCGTCGTAGTCGAAGCGGTAGTAGCGGTGGTTTTCGTTGCGCAGCGCGGTGAGGCGGCCCAGCTTGTCGTACTGGTAGCCCAGGCTGTGGCCGTTGGCGTCGGTGCGCTTTTGCAGCCGGCCGGCCTTGTCGTATTCGTAGTGGGTGTTTCGGCCCAGCGGGTCGGTGATTTTCAGCAGGCGGGCTTCGGCGTCATGCTCCAGCAGGGTGGCCTGGCCGTCCGGCTGGACGATGGCCTGCAGCGTGCCGTTGGCGGCGTACTGATAGCGGGTGGCATTGCCCATCGCGTCGACGATCAGCAGCGGGCGGCCGCGTTCGTCGTACTGCCACTGGGTGGCGCTGCCGGAGCAGTCGGTATAGCTTTCCAGCAGGCCGTCCGGACGATAGGCGATCTTCTTGGCGCCGCCCTTGGCGTCGGTGATGGCCACCGGCAGGCCTTGCTCGTTGTACGCGTACTTGGTCTTGTGGCCGAGCGGGTCGGTTTCCTCTATCAGCTGGCCCATGTCGTCGTAGGCGCGCAGCCATTTCTCGCCCATCGGGTCAATGATTTCGACTAGATTGTCCTGTTCGTCGTAGGCGAAGCGCACTTCGCTGCCGTCGGCGCGCTCGTGCCAGATCAGGTTGCCGTTGGCGTCGTAGTCATAGCTGTCTTGCGTGCCGTCCGGGCGAATATGGCTGAGCAGCTTCTTGTCGTCATCGAATTCAAACCACTCTTCTTTGTAGTCCGGATAGACGATGCGGTAGTTGTAGCCTTTTTCGTCGAAATAGTATTCGGTGGTGCGGCCATAGGCATCGGTGACATAGGTGAGATCGATGTTCTCGTCCCAGGCCAGGCGCACGTCCAGGCTGCCGTCGTCGGCGTATTCGCGAATGGCGCGGGCGTCCAGATGCGTGCCATCCCATTCCAGCGTGATGCCGCGGCCGGTGCGGTCGGTGTAGCGGGTGATCAGGTGATGCTGGTACTGGTAGCTCCAGCTTTCGCCGTTTTCATCGGTGGCGGCCAGCAGGTCGCCGGCATCGCCGCCCAGCTGCGGGATATCGCTGTAACGGTATTCGGCCAGCGTGCGTTGCGGCAGGCCGGTTTCCAGATTCTGCAGGGTAACGCGGGTGACGCGGCCAATGGCGTCGTGATTCAGGTCCACTGCGTAGCCGGCGCTGCTGACCAGCTGGCTGAGGCGGCCATCGCGGAAGTTCATCGCAATGCTGTTGCCGGCGCGGTCCTTGATCAGCGCCAGTCGGAAGCTGTCGCCGTGGCGCTCGTACAGCTGGATCAAGTCATGGCCAAAGGTCTGCGACAGCAGGGTGTCGGATAGGCGGGTGAGCGTAAAGCCCTCGATGCCGTCCTTGTGCGACTCGCCTTCCGGCAGCAGCGGATAGTCCAGCGTGCGGCCGCTGTCGTCGTGGAATTTCAGCTGCCCGCCTTCAATGTCGAAGCGGGCGGCGTAGGCAAGACTCCAGCGCGCGCCGAACTCGCCTTTTTGATCGTTGCCGCCGAAGTTGGAACGATATTGCCGTGTCCAAACAATAGGAAGAACACCCGGAAGGCTGAAGTCGGTGTGTTGTAGCGACTCGTCGCCAAAAGCGTACCCGATGGAGGCCTGGGTGCTAGCGCACGCACATTTTGGCCCTGGTTTGGCGAGCTGCTTGAGCTTGGCGGCAACTTCCTTCACGGTCTGTTCGACCTTTTTCTTGGCGGTATTCACCGCCTTGGTCGCCACCGCCGCCGCTTTTTTCGGCAGGTGATTGAGGAAGGCTTTCAGCAGTTTGTCCAGCAACGGCTTCAGGTGGCTGCTGTACATCTTCATCAGCATGTCCACCAGCATGCCCGCCCATTTGGCCATGGCCGCGCCCAGGCGCTGCATCAGGCGCGCGGAAACTGTGCCTTTCAGGATGGAGTCGATCTGCTTGGCGGCGGCCACCGTCATGCCGGCGGCCGCTTCGGTGCCGGCATCGGCAGCGGCCTGGTTCAGCGAATGCAGGTGGGCGCTGACCGTGCCCCAAAAACCTTGGTCATTGGTTTTATTGAGGTTGTACCGGACGGGCGCATGCTTGACGTTCTTTTGCACATAGGCGCCGAACTTGCCGGTGCCCAGGCTGGTCAGCAGTTCGCCCATGCCGGCGATGATGGTGGCGCCTTTGGCGCCGCAGACTTTCAGCTCGTTCTGGATCTTGCCGTCTACATACTTTACCCATTCCGCCGGCGAGTTGCGGTAACTGGCCGGCAGCATGGTCACCAGCTTGGCCGCCAGGCCCGCTTCGATCTCGCCCTTGGCCCAGTCTTTGCCGGCGCGGCGCAGGCTGGTGGCGCACAACTTAAGCGTGGGCCGCGCGCCCATCTTGAACAGGCCGCCGGCCGCGGGGATCACGCCGATCAGGTCCACGCCGAGGAACAGCCAGTCGAAGACATCGACCTCCTGATTGGCGCGGGACTTGTTGGACATGTCGACGATGTCGACGATGACGTCGCCGATGGAAATCAGGTTGCCCACCACCGGCACTGCGGACGCGATGGTTTTCAGGCTCTCCACCGACAGATGGCCGTCGCTGATGCTGCGCAGCCATTTATCGAAGTCTTGGCCGGTTTGCTGCAGCGCCTGGGCTGCGGCTTGAGGCGTGGCGGGAATAACGGCTACGGGGCGTGCGAGGGCTGCGGTCGTCATGATGGCGAGTATCTTTTACAGTATTTTCTTGAGCAGATTGGCTGCGTTCGGGACGGTGGCGGCGGAAGAAGCCAGTTGCTTCACATCGCGCGCCTGCTGCAGCATGGCCTGCGCCTGGCCGGCCACTTGCTTGGCCTGGTCCAGCGTATTCTTGGCTTGGGACAGTTGGCCGGCGGCCGCGGCGACGCCGGGCGGCAAGGTCTTGCCCACCAGGCTGGAGAGCTGGCTCATCGCCTGCTTCTTCACCGCCTCTCCGCCCACCAGCTGTTTCACCGCTTCTTCCGGCTGTGGCACAAAGGGGAAGATGTCGGCCTTGTCCTTGTTCGGCCGGCCCAGGAAGTCGACCTGGGCGGGGCCCACCGGCAAGCCGTGCACCATCGCCTTGCCGGCCTCGTCCAGCACGCCCTTGTGTTTGACGCCCAGCGCGTCGGTGACGACGAACTTGCCCTGGTTCATCGAGACGCCGTTGGCGAACTCGTGGATGACCTGCAGATTGCCGGTGCCGGGCTTGGCGAATGCCGGGGTGGGGGTGCTGAGGCTGGCCGGGCCGCTCAGGCTATGGCTGGCGCCCTTGACGCTCACTTCGCTGGGGCAGTGTATTTCGATATTGCCGCCGGCGATGCGGATGTAGCCGCCGCCGCTGGTGAGCAGCACTTCCTGGCTGGCGGCGATCTGCACCTTGCCCTTGGCCGAGGTGATGGTCAGCTCCTTATCCGCCGTCAGCTCCATCGCGTCGCTCTGCGCCTGCACTTGCACCTTCCCCTTCGCCGCGATCAGCTTCAGCGCCACCTTGTCCTTCACCCCCGCCACAAACAGGCTGAGGTGCTGGCCGACGTTGTGGATCCAGCGCCGGCCGGTGGTGTGGTTGGCGTCGCGTTGGGCGATCAGGTTCAGGTTTTGCCCGGCGGAGACGGTTTGGCTCTGCTCGGTCAGGGAGGCGATGCCGGCCGGGCCGGACAGCACCAGCAGCGGCTGTTGGCCGGCTTGGTCCTGGGCGGTTTTGCCGTCTTTGTCGGTGTTGCTGCCGGCTTCCCAGGCCTTCAGCGCGTCGGCGTGGTGTTGCAGGTGGCCTTGGGATTTCTTGCCGGTTTTGGCGTTGTCCGCGCTGATTTCGTCGGGGCCGGTTTCCATGCTGTCGGCCAGTTGGCCGCTGGCGGTTTCGGCCAGCGCTTGGGATAGGCTGAGGGCGGCGTCGAGCTGGCTTTGGGCGTGCTCGCGCGCCAGCTGTTTGCCGGATGCGCCGTTTTGCGCTTCGGTGGACAGCAGCAGGCCGTGGGCGGCGCGGATGGCGCCGTGCTGGTCGGTTCTGAGTTCGAAGCCGTCGCCGCGCGGCTGGGCTTTGCCGTTGCTTCTTGGGTGGGCGAGGTAGCCCTGGTTGAGCTGGGTCTTGCCCGCTTCGCTGGATAGCTTGGCGCGCACTTCGCCGGGGGTGTCGTCGAACAGCAGTTCGTTGTAGCCGCCGCCCTGGTGTTCCTTGGATTTGATGCCGGACAGGGTCTTGTTGGCGGGCAGGCTGCCGGCGCTGCTGAAGTCGGGCGTGGGGTGGCTGCCGTTGTACAAGACGCCGGTGATGACGGGGCGGTCGATGTCGCCTTCGATGAAGTCGACCAGCACTTCCTGGCCGATGCGCGGGATGAACTGGTGGCCCCAGCCGGCGCCGGCCGAGGGCATGGCGACGCGCAGCCAGCAGGAGGATGTGTCGTCCATTCCGGCGCCGATGGTCGGGTGTTCGTCCGGCCGCTGCCAGTGGAATTGCACCTTGATGCGGCCCTGGGCGTCGGTGTGGACTTCTTCGCCGGCGGGGCCGACCACGGTGGCGGTCTGCACGCCGAGGCTGGTGGGCTTGGCCGATTCGGTGCCGGCGTAGGCCGGCGTCAGCGGGATGCCGCGGCGCTGCGCCTGGATCTGGCTGGCGAAGGGGGCGGCCTGGCTGTCGCTGTCGGCCAGCAGGCTGGGGGCGAGGGCGCGCAGTTGCTGGGTCAGCTCGCTGGGCAGGTTGTTGCGCGCTTGCAGCGTCTGGCCGGTGACGACGAATTCGCGCTGTTCGTGGCTGTCGGCTTCGTGCGCCGGGTGGTCGTCCAGGCGGAACCATTGGCCGGCGGTGAGGCCGCGGACGGCGCCGCCGCCTTCGAATTGTTTGGCCTGCAGGTCGTGCGCCTGCTGGCGCAGCCGGGCGTAGTGGCTCAGTTGGTCGGCGTCGCCGGCGTAGTACAGGCCCTGCGGGTCGTAGTCCTGCAGGCTGGATTGCAGCGCCTGGCCGCCCTGGCCCTGGTCGATCTGGCTGCTGTCGCCGCTGTGCTGGGTGGACACCGGCTGGTAGTCGAAGCTGGCCAGCGCGACGTTGCCGGGGACGATCTGGCGGCTGGCGTGCCAGGCGGTGAGGCCATCCTCGTCTTCGGTGGCGTCGCTGCGGTGGAAGCGCACGCGTTCCACCTCGGCCGGCGGCAGACTGTAGGCGTCGTCGAACACCACCAGCTTGACCTGGGGCGTGTCGCCGTCGACATGCTCGAAGCGCCAGGCGTAGCCTTCCTCGTGCAGCAGGCGGACGATGAAGTCATAGTCGCTTTCGCGGTATTGCAGGCAGTAGCTGCGCGGCTGCGCCGGGCCGACCTGGATTTCGATGGCCTGGCCGCGGGCGAAGGCCGGGTTGGCGGCCTGGTGCTCTTGCAGGATCTGCTGGACGATGTCGGGCACCGTCAGGTCCTGGAACACCCGCGAGGTGCGGCGGTGGCGCAGCAACGCGAACGGCGGCTCGATGGTCAGTTCGTAGCGGGCGAAGCCGCCGTCGGCGCCCAGCTGCCGGGCCTGGGACACCACGCCGCAGCGTATCGTCTCCTGGCCCTGGGCGTCGGCGATGCCGAGGCGGGCGGATTGACCGAGCAGGGTCTTGAGTGCGATGGCGCCGTCGGGCGACAGGCAGGTCAGGGTGAAGCGATAGGGCCGGGACACGCCTTCCTCGCCGTCCAAGCTTTGCGGCAGCAGCTGCTCGGCCGCGACATGGCCGTCGCCCAGTTGCAGGGTGAGCTGGCGGCGGTCCTGGGTGAAGGCGGAGGCGAAGCTGGCGAGGAGGGCGCTAAGGTTCATGGCGATGACAAACGCAAAAATACCCTCGGAAGAGGGTATGGATTGGCTATTAAGCGGAAGCCGGCATTTTAAAGGGTGGGGAGCTTGTGTTGCAACCGAGGGTAGGAGAATGGCGCTTTCACCTGAACAAAAGGACAGGTTGTTGCCATTTTTCCTGTGCGGATGGGATTGGCTCAGCCATGAAGGCGCCAGAACAAGGGCCGGGTGAACGGCGACCATAAGGCAGTGCGCACGCCGGCGGCGGCCAGCGCGTTGCGGGTCCACTGGTTGCAGGTGACGAACGGGGTGTAGCGGCCATGGGCCTGATAGAAGGCATCGTTGCCATCATAGCGCTCATTCGCCAGCCAAAGCGGTTTGCCATCGGCGCCGGCCGCGGCGCTTTGCCGGATGAATGCCGCCAGTTTCGCGTACTGGCCGGGCGTGAGCAGGATTTTCCGGGTATCGGCGTCCTCTGCCGGCTTGGGCAGATATTCGACGTGCAGCACGCTGGCGTCCGAGGCCAGCGCGGCGATGGCATTGCCGGCAGTCAGGTCGGCCCAGCTGCGGGTGCGCAGGAAAAAGGTGCGGCTGCCCCAGCCGATGGCGAGGTACGGCTGCGCGGCGGACAGCTCGGGCCGCTGAGTTTGGCGCGGAGAGAATAGCGCGTTCCAGTCTTGTTGCGGCGTCTGGACCGGCAGCGCCAGGCTGGTATGCACGCCATTGCTGTCCTGCAGATACACGGCGATGCCGTCTGCCGGCGCTTGCCAGCCCTTGTTGACTGGCAGCAAGCCGGCCAGCAGGGCTGCCAGCAGGTAGAGGGCGGGCAGGGCCAATAGTCCGGCCAGCGCGCGGATGGCGAGGCGGCGGAGGGGCATGGTTGGGCGGATTGGGGATGGGCGCATGTGGGAGGCGGGGTCTGGGCCGGCGAGTCAGCAAAGGGGCTGATCATGGCATCCCGGCGGGGTGGCTTCAAGCATGAGGCGCGCCGATCAAGCGAAACGCCCCGCGGCAGCGGGGCGTCGGCGGTTCAGTGGTGATCGTGCCGGTAGGCGAATACCGGCAGCTGCCATTCGCGCCACAGCGCGGTCAGGCGCAAGGCCAGGCCGAAGGCGAAGCTGGCGGCGATATTGTAGTCGTGCGGCAGGTTCAGCTGGTTGAGGCCCATGTAGAGCACGGCCACCAGCAGCGACACGCTGGCGTACAGCTCGCGGCGAAACACGATGGGCACGCGGTTGCACAGCACGTCGCGCAGGATGCCGCCGGCGATGCCGGTGATCATGCCGGCCATCGCCACTATCACCGGATGGTAGTGCATGCCCAGCGCCACGTCGCAGCCGATGATGGTGAAGGCCACCAGGCCCAGCGCGTCCAGCACCAGAAACAGGCGGTTCAGATGGCGCATGAAGCGCGCGGCCAGCACCGCGGCGATGCCGCCGGCCACCACCAGCAGCACGTATTCCGGGTGCTGGGTCCAGCCTATCGGGTAGCGGCCCAGCACGATGTCGCGCACGGTGCCGCCGCCCAGGGCCGTGAGGAAGGCGATGACGCTTACGCCAAAAATGTCCATGTGGCGGCGGCCGGCCGCCAGCGCGCCGGTCATCGCCTCGGCGGTGATGGCGATCAGGTAGATCAGGGTCAGCATGATGGTGTCTTGCGAGGTTGCGGCAATAACGCCGGACGAGCCGGCTGCGGAAGAACAGGGAATGATGTGCGGGCGGGCCATCGGCAAACGCCGGGCGCGCCGCGGAATGGCGAGCGGGACAAGGCAGACTCCTGGGTGGATTCCGGGCTACGGAACAGCCTCTCCCCTTGTCCTTTTACCTGAGAGTTGCATGGCTTGCGGCCACTTGCCCCTTCGGTGGGCTGCTCGGGGCAGCCTCTCTCCAATCGGCTTGAATCAATGAAACACTGCGGTACGGCTTGCCTGAGCGATTATGGGAGCTTGCGTCTTCGGCGGGGGCATGGCCCCTCTCTCCCGCAGAGAGACGCAATATTAGCTTTTGCTATTGGAATAGTCAATGTCAGAACCGGGGCGCTTTCGCGCCCCGGTTGCCGGATCAGGCCTTGCCTGGGCGCTTGGCCGGCGTGGCTGTCTTGGCGGTTTTGGCCGGCGCGGCGGCGGGGGCTTGGCCGTTGGCTTTGGCGGGAGATTTGCGCGCGCGCGCGGCGGCGGGTTTTGCCTCGGCCTGGGCGGGTTTGGCGGCCGGGGCGGCTTCCGCGGCGGATTTTGCCGCGGGTTTGCGCGCGGGCGCCGGTTTGGGCTGCAACGCGACGGCGCTGGCTTTCTCGGCCTTGATTTCCGCCGGCGCGGCTGCCGTTTCCAGTTGGGGCAGAATGGACGGCGCAGTCGGATGGCCAGGGGCGGCGGGCATGTCCAATTGCAGCGTCCTGGCCACTTCGTCCAGCCGCGCCTGGTGCTCGGCCGGGATCGGGCCGTTGAGCGTCAGCAGGTCGCGCGCCAGCGTCCAGGCTTGGCGGCGGCGATGCGCGTCGGGCAGCAGCGCCGCCAGGCCGTTCAGCGCGCGCGGCGCGTCCAGCCGCACCAGCGCCACCTGGTGGCGGACGATGTCCTTCAACTGCATCAGCGTCAGCGGGTATTCGTGCCTGACGTCGCGCATCACGCGGCGGATGGCGTTGAACGGCCGCTCATCCACCACGCCCATGCCGATGCTGACATAGAGCAACAGCCGCACAAAGCCGTCGGCCAGCGTGCCTTGCTCGAAGCTGGGGGCCAGCGCCTCGCGCTTCAGGCGCGCCAGTTCGCGGCTTTCCCAGGCAAGCGCATGCCGGCGCGGCTCGCTTGCCGGCTGCACGCCGACCAGCGTCGCCAGCTGCGGCGATTCGTAGATGGCGCGGAACAGCTGTTCCTGGGCGGCGTCGCGCAGGTCGCGGTAATGATCCAGCGATTGGCCGATGAAGCCGGACAGCTGTTCCTGCCATTGCCACAGCGGATTGTCCAGGGGCGCCGGGCGGCGCTGTTCGCGCACCTGGGCGGCGAGGCCGGGCAGCCACCACAGCCAGGGGTTTTTCGGCGAGATCAGCGTGCGTTCCAGGCGGGCGGGGTGCAACTCGCGCAGCAGGCGGGCGCCGGCTTCGTTGCCGGCGGCGCGCAGCAGCGGCGAGGCGAAGCGGTCATACAGGCCCTGGTTGATTTCCGATACCCGCTTCACCACTTCGAAGGCGTGCTCGTCGTCGCGGCCGTCGTCCAGCGCCAGGATGTCCGATACGTCGCGCGCTTCGAAGCGGATGATGTAGCGGCCTTCGATGTATTCCTGTCCCGGCGCGTCGGGCGCGATGTCTTCGATGACGGCTTCGTACAGGCCCGGCGCCAGCACGTCTATCAGGTCCAGCGCGCTGGCGAATTCGCTGTGCTCCTTGTTGGCGACGCCGGCGGAGACGAAGATGCCGAGGTGGCCCACCTTGTTGTGCAGGCAGTAGACGATTGTCTGTTCGTTGTTGCGGATGTCTTCCACGTTGTCGTAGAGGTCGGCCACCCAGTTCAGCGCCTGCTGCGGCGGCGTGATGTTGTCGCCCCAGGAGGCGAACACCACGATGGGAGAGCGGATGTTGCGCATGTCCACCCGCAGCTTGCCGTCATGGCTGGCGATTTTGCCGTGCACCAGATCGTTGCCGACGAACAGCTTCTGGGTGATCCATTCCATTTCCGCCTTGTTCAGCAGGTAATGGCCGCCCCACCAGCGCTCGAAATCCAGGTAGCGCTGCGGTTCGGTGTCCACTTTGGAATAGAGGTTGTAGGACTTCTTCCATAAGGTATTGGCTGGGTCCAGCTTCTCGAAGTTGCTGACCAGATGCGCGCCGTCGAAGCGGCCGTTGCCGAGGTCGCCGGCCAGCGATGCGGTCCAGGTGCCGCCGTTCAGCCCGCCGGCGTAGCGCATCGGGTTCTTGCCGCGCACGCCGGCCCAGTAGGATAAGGGCGATCCGGCCAGCAGGATGGGGCCGACCAGGTCCGGCGCCACCGACGCCAGCATGGCCAGCGCCCAGCCGCCCTGGCAGTTGCCGATGACGAAGGGCTTGCCGTCGCTATTGGGGTGCAGCTCGTTGACGCGCTTGAGGAAGACGCCTTCGGCCTTGCTGACGCTTTCTATGGTTTGTCCGGGCACCGGCTGCGGGAAGAACATCACGAAGTAGCAGGGGTGGCCCTGTTGCAGGGCGATGCCGATTTCGCTGTCCATCTTGAAGCCGCCTATGCCCGGGCCATGGCCGGCGCGCGGGTCTATCACCACGAAGGGGCGCTTGGCGGCGTCGGTGGGCGGACAGCTGGGCGGCGGCTCGATGGCGGCCAGCGCGTAATTGGCCGGGTCGGGCAATTCGCGCCCGTCCAGGATGATGCGGTAATCGAACACCAGCACCGGCGGCTTGCCGCTTTCGCAATGCTCCAGATAGGTGGCGCCGCGCCGGTACAGCGTGTCCCAGTACAGGACGCCGCGCTGGCAGGCATCGAGCCAGTAATCAAACAGCGGTTGTGCGAACGGGAGTGTCCCGCCTTGAACTGCAGTAGCTGACCACATTGCAACCCCTTGCTTTGGAAAAGATGGAGACGGACGCGGCGGCCCATGACTGAGCCATGGACGCCACTGTACTCGCTTGTTGCTGCAATGCAATAAAAGCGGATGGCGGGGGCGGACACTTGTGGCGCGCAGCCATCATTCTGTTGCAGTGCAATAGCGGTTAGGAGTGTCCGCGCCGGCCATCGGTTCCAGGCGTTTTTCCATCACCACGCTGCGGTAGGGCTTGTCCGGCCATTGCAACGGCGCTTCCATGCGGTAGCCGCGCCTGAGATAACGGCTGACCAGGTGGTGGGCTTCCACGGCGGTATCCAGCCGGATGGCGCGATAGCCCTGCGCTTGCGCCCAGGCTTCGGCGGCGGCGATCAGCCGCTCGCCCAGGCCCAGTCCTTGGCAGTCCGGCGCCACCGCCAGCTGCACCAGCACCGCGCCATCCGGCTGGCGAAACTGCGGGCAGGACGAAGCCGGCAGCGGATGATGCACCGTGACGGTGCCTATCAGCTCGTCGCGGTGCCAGGCCAGCAGGCAGTGGCCGCCGGCGATGCGGCGGCGGGTCACCTCGGCGCTCTGGCTCACCGCGGTATAGGGCAGTCCCATCGCGCCCAACTGCGCGTAGGCGCGGTGCAGCAGGGCGGTGAGGGCGTCGATGGAGTCGGTTTCGGTCAGTGGACGGATGGTGAACATGGCGGAGCGGAATGGAATGAACACCATTCTGCCAAAGCAATAGTCATGCCGGGCGAATGTCGCTGCGCCCCCAGTCGCCCGCCATCTCGTCGCTGATCAGCTCCTGGGCGATGAAGTCGAGAAAGGCGCGCACCGCCGGCGACAGGCCGCGGCGGGTGGGAAAGGCGGCGTGCAGGATGCCCCAGGGAAAGTCGTATTGCGGCAGGATGTGCCTGAGCCTGCCGTCCGCCAGCGCCTGGTGGCAGACGTTGGCCGGCAGCGCGGCGACGCCGACGCCGGCGATGGCGGCCTCCAGCAGGACTATCATGTCGTCGGTCATCAGCCGGGGCGTATCCAGGTGGATGGTGTAGCTCTGGCCGATGTTGTCCAGCAGCGTCCATTGGCCGCGTCCGTCGGGCCGGCTCATGCTCAGCGCCGGCAGCGCCGCCAGCCGCTCCGGCGCCTGCGGCTCCCCATGCTGGCGGATGAAGTCCGGGCTGGCCACCAGGATGAAGCGGCTCTTGCCCAGCCGGCGCACCACCAGGCTGGCGCTGTCGTCTATCACGTTGCGCACCCGCAGCGCGACATCCACGCTTTCTTCTATTAGGTCTACCCGACGGTTGGTGGAGTCCAGCGCCACCCGCACCTGCGGATGCAGCGCCAGAAAGCGCGGCAGCACCGCGCTGAGCATGGTTTTGGCCAGCAGCTCCGGGCAGCTTACCCGTATCAGCCCGCGCGGCTCGGCGCTGCTTTGCAGGATGGCCTCATGGGCGGCTTCGGCCTCGGCCAGCATGGCCTGGCAGTGCTGATAGTACTGGCTGCCGATCTCGGTCAGCGCCAGCCGGCGGGTGGTGCGCTGCAGCAGGCGCGCGCCCAGGCGCTGTTCCAGTTCGGCCACCCGGCGCGACAGCCGCGACTTGGGGATGCCCAGCGCGCGGCCGGCGGCCATGAAGCCGCCGTGCTCCACCACCTTGGCGAAGTACATGAGGTCGTTCAGATCATGCATGGGATTGTCTCATTGGTGGAACAATGTTTCCAATTTTAGCAGTCTAGTGCGGATTGTTGCGCATGCCTATCATGCACTCATTCCCACCCGACACGGAAAGACCTCCAAATGAAACTGCTCCATCTCGATTCCAGCATCCTGGCCGACAACTCCGTCACCCGCGAACTGTCCGCGGTGGTGGCCAACACCCTGCGCCAGCGCCATGACAAGGTGGAAACCACCTACCGCGACCTGGCGGCCAACCCGATCGCCCACCTGTCCGGTGAAATCGTCGGCGCCCGCTTCACCGCCGAAGCTGATTGGACCGAGCTGCAGCGCAGCGAAGCGGCGCTGACCGACCAGCTGATTGAAGAATTCTTCGCCGCCGACGTGCTGGTGATCGGCGCGCCGATGTACAACTTCTCTATCCCGACGCAGTTGAAGAGCTGGATCGACCGCGTAGCCGCGGCCGGCCGCACCTTCAAGTACACCGAAAACGGCCCGGTCGGCCTGGTGCCGAACAAGAAAGTGGTAGTGGTTTCCGGCCGCGGCGGCGTGCACAGCGGCGAGCAAGGCAGCCTGATGGATTTCCAGGAAGACTTCCTGGTGAAGGTGCTGGGCTTCCTGGGTGTGACCGACGTGGAAATCGTCCGCGCCGAAGCGATCGGCATGGGCCCGGACAAGCGCGCCACCTCCATCCACCTGGCCAAGGAAGCCATCGCCAAGCTGGCGCTGTGATTCCCGCCCAGCTCGGATGAATGAAAAGCCCGGCGCGCTGCCGGGCTTTTTCGCGGCCATCCGGCGTTGGCTATTCCAGCGGCTGTTTGAACAGTTGCTCGACGGCGGCGGGACTCAGGTGGCGGCGCATGATCGCGCGCATCGAGCCGTCGCGCAGCATGCGGCGCACTTCCTCGCTCCACAGCTCGGCGGCACCCTGGCTGAAGCGGGCCTTGCTCAGCGCGATGCCGCCGGCGATGATCTCGCTGTCCGGGAAGAAGTCATGCACCGTCACCTGCTGCTGGGCCTGATGGTTTTGCAGCCACGGGTCGTAGCTGACGGTGTGGCCGAAGGCCGCGGAAACGACGCCGTTGCATACCATTTTGTACAGGTCGTCCTCGTTCTCCGCGACGACCACTTTGTGCTGCAGCGTCAGCTCGTCCAGCATTTTCTGCTGCGCCGGACTGTGCCGGTAGCCGCGCACCATGCCCCAGCGCAGGTCGGGCAGCTTCAGCAGCTCGGCCAGGGAGTTGGCCTGCACGCCGCGGTGCAGCAGCACCATGTTCTTGCTGTGGTGGTAGGGGAGCAGCCATAGATAGCGCTGGCGCTCCGGGGTGATCAGCGTGGACGTGCCGATATCGGCCTGGCCGATTTCCAGCAGCTTGAGCACGCGCAGCCTGGGGTAGTCGGTTTCGCTCTGGATCGGGCAGTTCAGCCGCCTGGCCAGCTCATGGATGATTTCGGGGTCGTAGCCCTTGCCCTGGCGGTAGGCGATGCCGAAGTCGTAATAGGCGATGGCGAGCGCGCCTTGCGGGCAGGCCGGGTTGGGCGCCGCCCGCGCGGCCGCCAGGCAAAGCGCCAATAGGCAGGCTGCCAACCATTTCATCTGCGCACTCCGCAATCGATGGCCGCTGGGGCCGCTGCATTCAGTCTAGCGGCAACTGCATCATTTGCTTGGCGGCGCCGTCGCTGATGTAGCGCCGCAATATGCCGAGCAGGCTGCCGTCCTGGTCCATTTTCAGCAGTTCCTGATGCCAGCGCTCGGCCGCTTGCCGGCTGAAACGCACCTTGCTCAGCGCCATGCCGCTGGCGATGGGCGTGCTGGCCGGGAACAGGTCCAGCACGGCGATGCGCTTGGCGAGCAGCGGGTCGCGCAGCCAGCGGCCATAGCTGCCCGGCAGGGCGAAGGCCGCGGTCACGATTCCGTCGTTCAGCATCCGGTACAGATCGTCTTCGTCGTCGGCCACTACCAGCCGGCGCTGCGCGTCCAGCTGCCCCAGGAATTGGTCCTGCTCCGGACTGTGGCGATAGCCGCGCACCATGCCCCAGCGCAGAGCCGGATCGTTCAGCAGGTCGGGCAGCGTGCGTTCCTTGAGGGAGGGGTGCAGCAGCACCATGTTCTTGGTGTGGTTGTAGGGGTAGATCCAGGCGTAAGCCAGCCGGTCCGGCGTGGCCAGGGTGGAGGTGCCGATGTCTATCTGGCCGCTGGCCAGCATTTTCAGCGCGCGCAGCCGCGGCAGCTCGGTCTCCGAGGCGATCTGGCAATGCAGCCGGCGCGCCAGTTCGCGCACCATGTCCACGTCGTAGCCCTGGCCCATGCGGTAAGCCGCGCCGAATTTGTAAAACCCGACTCGCAGCGGCCCGTTGGGACAGGCCGGATTGGGCGCGGCCTGGCAGACGGTGGCGAAGAGCAGGGCAAGCGCGAGGCAGATGTTTCGCCGCATTTGGTGTATTTCCTCCCTCTCGTGGATTCATCTCATGTTCCGTCGGCGCGGAAGCCGTTTCCACCCCTTGGCGGCGCGCGCGTTTGTTGCGCCGCGCGGCACGCTGCGTCAGGGAACGGGCGAACGCAGCAGGTAGTCCGCGGTTTCCTCGCTGAGGAAGCGGCGGAAGATGTCGCGCAAGGTCCCGTCGCGGGACATCTTTTTCAACTCCGCATGCCATAGTTCGGCCGAAGCTTCCGGGAAGCGCTTTTTGCTGAGCGCTACGCCGCCCGCGGTCGCCTCGACATCCGGAAACAGATCCAGCACGACCACCTGGTTGCGGATGCGCGGGTTTCTGAGCCAGTCGTCGTAGCTGGTCGGGTGGGCTAGCGCGCCGGTGATCACGCCGTCGGCCAGCATCTTGTACAAATCGTCCTCATCGACGGCCGGCACGATCTTGTTGCGTTTGGCCAGGTCAGCCAGCAACTGGTCCTGCATCGGGCTGAACTTCCAGCCGCGGATCACGCCCCAGCGCAGCTTGGGGTCGTCCGGCAGGGCCGCCAGGGTGCGGGCTTGAACCTCGGTGCGCAGCAATACCATGCTCTTGCTGTGCTTGTAGGTGTAGATCCACGCGTATTGCAGACGGTCCGGAGTGGGGGTGGCGGAGGTGGCGATGTCCACTTCGCCGATTTGCAGCATCTTGAGGGTGCGGATCCAGGGAAACACGCTCTCGCTGGCGATGGGGCAATGCAGGCGGCGCGCCAATTCGCGTATCAGGTCAACGTCATAGCCGCGTCCGGCGCGGTAAGCCAAGCCATACTCGTAAAATCCCACTCTGAGCGGCCCGGAAGGGCAGGCGGGGCTGCTGTCAGCTGCCTGGGCAAGGGGGGTGAGCCAAAGCAGGCCGACTACGGCAAGTCGGTAGATTCGCTGCATGCGGGGAAATATCCGGAAGTCTTTGATTTCAATCATAGCCCGGCTGTCGGCGGCTGCTAGCTCCGGCTGGCGCGCGGCGGCTTTGCGGGCGAAGAGGGCAAAGACAGGCTGGGTGGGTGAGTTCAGAATGCGCGGCGGAGGGGGAGGCGGAGGGGAAACGCGCCGGCCCAGGCGGTGCCAGGCCGGCGCAGAGGGTTTACAGCTTGATCAGCGTGCTTTTCAGCTCGGTGTATTTCTCCAGAGCGTGCAAGGACTTGTCGCGGCCGTTGCCCGATTGCTTGTAGCCGCCGAAGGGGAAGTTCATGTCGCCGCCTTCGTCATAGCAGTTCACCCAGACGGTGCCGGCGCGCAGCCGGCGCGAAACCTGATGGGCGGTGCTGACATTGGCGGTCCACACGGCGGCGGCCAGGCCGTATTCGGTGTCGTTGGCGATGCGGATGGCTTCCTCGACATCGTCGAAGGTGATCACCGACAGCACCGGCCCGAAGATTTCCTCGCGGCAGATGGCGAGATCGGGGCGCGGGCAGTCGAACACGGTCGGCTCGATGAACAGGCCCTTGTCGGCATGCGCCGCCTTGCCGCCCAATAGCAGGCTGGCGCCTTCGCTCACGCCTTTGTCGATATAACCGAGCACTTTCTTGTGCTGGATGCCGTCGACGATGGCTCCCATGCTGGTTGCCGGGTCGAGCGGGTCGCCCGGATAGTAGCGGGCGGCGGCGGCCTGCAGTTCGGCGAGGAAGCGTTCCTTGATGGCGCTGTGGACCAGCACGCGCGAACCGGCGGTGCAGACTTCGCCCATATTGTAGAAGATGGCGCCGGCCGCGCTGCGGGCCGCCTGCGCGAGATCCGGGCAGTCGGGCAAGATGATGTTGGGCGACTTGCCGCCCAATTCCAGCCATACGCGCTTCAGGTTGGACTGGGCGGCGTAGCCGGCGATCAGCTTGCCTACCGCGGTGGAGCCGGTGAAGGCGACGCAATCGACGCCCATGTGCAGGGCCAGCGCCTTGCCGACTTCGCCGGGGCCGGGCAATACCTGGAAGATGCCGTCGGGAATGCCGGCCTCCTTGGCCAGCGCCGCCACGCGGATGGCGGTGAGCGGCGACTTTTCCGACGGCTTGACGATGACCGCGTTGCCGGCGGCCAGCGCCGGGCCGAATTTCCAGCTGGCCATCAGAATGGGGAAGTTCCACGGCACCACCGCGGCGACCACGCCTACCGGCTCGCGCGTCACCAGGCCGACGAGCTTGGGATCGACCGGCGCCACTTCGCCGCCTATCTTGTCTATCGATTCGGCATACCATTCCACGCAATGGGCGGCGGCCGGCACGTCGACGCTGGTGGTGTCGCCGATCGGTTTGCCGGCGTCCAGCGTTTCCAGCAGCGCCAGTTCGTCGGCGTGTTCGCGGATCAGCGCGGCGAAGCGCTTGAGAATGCCGCCGCGCTTGATCGGCGGCAGGCTGGACCAGACGCCGGATTCGAACGCCCGGCGCGCGGCCTTGACCGCTTTGTTGACGTCGGCTTCGCCGCAGTGGGCGATGTCGGCCAGCTTGGCGCCGGTGGCCGGGTTGACGCAATCGAAGCGGCGTTCGTCGTCGGCATGCCGGTAGGCGCCGTCGATGAAGGCGCGGCCCTCGATTTTCAGTTCTGCAGCAAGTTGTTTCCAGTCGGCATGCGTACTGCGGGACATGGTTTTCTCCTCTTGTGTGGTGCTGCTTTGCGGTTGCGGTGCGGATTTCAGGCGGAAAGGGGACTGCACAGTTCGATCAGCGCGCCGTCCGGGCTGCGCAAGTAGGACACCGTCTGCCCCCACGGCTTGCGCGCCGGGGCTGCCAATTCCTGCGCGCCGCATTCCAGCGCCCGCCGGTGCGCGGCCTCCACCTGTTCGGTGACCAGGCCGATTTCCATGCCCAGCGGCTGCGTCGAATCGCTGGCGCGCACGTGGCCGGCGGGAAGATTCATCGCCGCCAGTTCGTGGCTGGCGAAGGACAGGACAGTGTCTCCGGTGTCGAGCTCGCCGTAAGCGCCGGATTCGTGCAGGAATTTCTGCTTCAAGCCGAAAGCCTGGGCGAAGAAACGCAGCGAGGCGGCGACATCCGGCACGTAAACGATGGTGTAACCCAGCTTCATGGAACTCTCCGTTGGTTGCTGCGCATCAGAATGTGGGCGGCGAGCTGGCGCTCACCATTTCGCAGATGTCGTCGCCGACGTTGCGGAAGCGGTGCGGCAACTTGCTGTCGAAGTAATAGGCGTCGCCCGGCCCCAGCACGCGGCTTTCATTGCCCACCGTCACCTCTATGCTGCCGCGGATGATGACGCCGCCTTCCTGGCCATCGTGCACCAGCATGTCCGGGCCGGTATCGGCGCCGGGCAGGTAGCGTTCGCGCAGGATGGCGATGTCGCGCTTGTCGTGGCTGGTGCCCACCAGCATCAGGTTGATGTCCTCGTTGCCGAGATTGGGCAGCTCGTCCGCCTGGTAGAACACCCGCGGCTGCGACGGCTCGGCGTCGAAAGTGAAGAATTCTGCCAGCGTGATCGGCAGCCCTTCCAGTACTTTCTTGAGGGAACTGACCGAAGGGCTTACCCGGTTCTGCTCGATCAGCGAGATGGTGCCGTTGGTGACGCCCGCGCGCTTGGCCAGCTCTCTTTGCGACAAGCCGAACCGTGTCCTGACCATTCTCAACCGTGCGCCGACGTCCATTCTTCCTGCTCCATCAATATGTTAATAATTTTAGACATTTGAGGCATTGTACCGCGTGGAAGCGTCATTGTGCTTGCTGCGTCGCAAAATCGATTATCTTTGCAAGGATGAGGGTTTATAGTCAGAATCAGCTGGAAGGAGCAAGCGCAATGTGAATTTTCTTAAACGCATGTTGTTTGCTTGCCCATGAACAGAACCAGATGGAGGCGACTATGCTGATCGGCGTTCCGAAGGAGATCAAAAACCACGAGTACCGGGTGGGCCTGACCCCGTCCGGCGTCCGCGAGCTGGTGGCGAACGGACACAAGGTACTGGTGCAGACCCAGGCCGGCCTGGCCATAGGCTTTACCGACGAGCAGTACATCCAGGCGGGGGCGTCCATCGCCTCCAATGCGGAAGAAGTGTTCGAGCGGGCCGAGATGATAGTCAAGGTGAAGGAGCCGCAGCCGGTGGAGTGCCGGCTGCTGCGCCCCGGCCAGGTGCTGTTCACCTATCTGCACCTGGCGCCGGATCCGGAGCAGACCAAGCTGCTGGCCGAGTCCGACGCCATCGCCGTCGCCTATGAAACCGTCACCGACGAGCGCGGCGGCCTGCCGCTGTTGGCGCCGATGTCGGAAGTGGCCGGCCGCATGGCGATCCAGGCCGGCGCCCACGCGCTGGAGAAGGCGCAGGGCGGCCGCGGCGTGCTGTTGGGCGGCGTGCCGGGCGTGGCCCCGGCCAAGGTGGTGGTGATAGGCGGCGGCGTGGTGGGCCTGAACGCCGCGCGGATGGCGATGGGCGCCGGCGCAGACATCACCATCCTGGACAAGTCGCTGACCCGTCTGAAAGAGATAGACATGGTGTTCGGCGGCCGCATCAAGACGCTGATGTCCAACAGCGCCAATATTGACGAAAGCATACGCGAGGCCGACCTGGTGATAGGCGCGGTGCTGATTCCCGGCGCGGCGGCGCCCAAGCTGGTGACGCGCGCGATGCTGAAAACCATGAAGCCGGGCGCGGTGCTGGTGGATGTGGCGATAGATCAGGGCGGCTGTTTCGAGACCAGCCGGCCGACCACCCACCAGGACCCGATCTACACCGTCGACGGCATCGTCCATTATTGCGTGGCCAATATGCCGGGCGGCGTGGCGCGCACTTCCACCCAGGCGCTGACCAACGCCACGCTGCCGTACATGCTGGAGCTGGCCAACAAGGGCTGGCGCCAGGCCCTGTTGGACAACGCCCACTTGCGCAACGGCCTGAACATCTGCCGCGGCCGCGTCACCCACCAGGCGGTGGCGAAGGATCTGGGTTACGCCTATGTCGACCCCATCGAGGCCATCAAGGCCGCCAGCTGAAAGAGGAGCGCAGCACACCATGCAGCAAGCGATCATCGGCATACCCAGCGACGTGAAAATGATAGGCAAGCTGCCGTTTCACGCGGTGGGCGACAAATACATCGCCGCGGCGGCCGGCGGCGCGGGCGGCCTGCCGCTGCTGATTCCGTCGCTGGGCGACGAGAAGCTGCTGCGCGCCACGGTGGCGCTGCTCGACGGCGTATTGCTGCCGGGTTCGCCGTCCAATGTGGAGCCGCATCATTATGGCGGGCCGGCCAGCCGGCAGAGCACGTTGCACGATCCGCAGCGCGACGCCACCACGCTGCCGCTGATCCGGCTGCTGCTGGAGGAGGGCGTGCCGTTGCTGGGGATCTGCCGCGGCTTCCAGGAGATCAACGTGGCGTTGGGCGGCGAACTGCACCAGCACGTGCAGGAGCAGCCCGGCCTGAACGACCATCGCGAGGCCGACAGCGAGGAGGTCGCCGAGATGTACGCGCCCTCGCACGCCGTCAGCTTCGTCGAAGGCGGCCTGTTGGCGGGCTGGACCGGCCAGCGCGAGGCGCGGGTCAACTCGCTGCACCAGCAGGGCATCAAGCGGCTGGCGCCGGGGCTGGACGCCGAAGCGCATGCCGAAGACGGCCTGGTGGAGGCCTATCGCATCCGCGAGGCGCGGGCTTTCGCCTTCGCGGTGCAATGGCATCCGGAGTGGCGCTATTGGGAAAATCCGTTGTCGCAGGCGATCTTCAGCGCCTTCGGCGACGCCTGCCGCGCGAGGAGGGCCGCCCGGGGATGATGGCAGTGCCGCGCGCCGGCCGGTGAACCCGGCGCGCGTTTTGATGACTCATAAAGAAGCACCTCCCGATCCAGAGCCGTATCCAGCGGCCGGGGAGTCAACTGAGGAAGCGTTATGAATCACCAGATCAATGAATGGCTGCGAGAGCATCGCATCACCGAAGTGGAGTGCATCGTGCCGGACATGACCGGCGTGGCGCGCGGCAAGATCGTGCCGAAGGACAAGTTCGTCTCCGACCCGGAAATGCGGCTGCCCGAGGCGGTGCTGATCCAGACCGTCACCGGCGACTATCCCGACGACAGCCTGCTGGACCTGACCGACCCGGACATGGTGCTGGAGCCCGATCCGAACACGCTGCGCTACGTGCCGTGGGCGGTGGACCCTACGGCGCAGTTGATCTACGACTGCTGCCGCGCCGACGGCACGCCGGTGGACGTGGCGCCGCGCAATGTGCTCAAGCGCGTGCTGCGGCTGTTCGACGACATGGGCCTGGAGCCGGTGCTGGCGCCGGAGATGGAGTTCTACCTGCTGTCGCCCAATCCCGACCCTGACATTCCGCTGGCGGCGCCGGTGGGCCGCACCGGCCGGGCCGAATTCGGCCGCCGCTCCTATTCCATCGACGCGGTCAACGAGTTCGACCCGCTGTTCGAGGACATCTACGACTACTGCCACGCGCAGAACCTGGAAGTGGACACGCTGATCCACGAAATCGGCACCGCGCAGATGGAGATCAACTTCCTGCACGGCAATCCGCTGGAATTGGCCGACCAGGTATTCCTGTTCAAGCGCACCGTGCGCGAGGCGGCCTTCCGCCACAATATGTACGCCACCTTCATGGCCAAGCCTATGGAAAACGAACCGGGCAGCGCCATGCATATCCACCAGAGCCTGGTGGACAAGAACACCGGCCGCAACGTGTTCACCAACGAGGACGGCAGTCCGTCTGAGATTTTTTTCGGCTTCATCGCCGGCCTGCAGAAATACATTCCGCAGACCATGCCGCTGTTCGCCCCCTATGTGAACTCATTCCGTCGTTTGTCTCGCTACACCGCGGCGCCGACCAACGTCGAATGGGGTTACGACAACCGAACCGTCGGCCTGCGCGTGCCGCACTCGTCGCCGGCCGCGCGCCGGGTGGAAAACCGGGTGCCGGGCGTGGACGTCAATCCCTACATCGCGATGGCCGCCACGCTGGCCTGCGGCTACCTGGGCATGGTGAACAAGCTGCAGCCCAGCGAACCGCGCCAGACCGACGCCTACGAACTGCCTTACCAGTTTCCCAATAGTTCGGAGGAGTCGCTGCAGCGACTGGCCGGCTGCAAGGAGATTGCCGAAGTGCTGGGGCCGCGCTTCGTCAAGATGTACGTGGCGATGAAGGAAAAAGAGTTTTCCGAGTATTTCCGCGTGATCAGCCCGTGGGAGCGCAAGTTCCTGCTGTTGCACGTCTAGTGCGCGAAGCGCGCGCGCGGGTAGAATCGCCGAGACAGACAGGACATTCGAATAAATCGACGCCGCAGGCGCAGGAGGGGCGGGCAGCGGCCCGCCCCGTCGGAGAAAACTGGAAGGAAGTGTTATGCAGAAGCAACGTACCACCAGCCAATGGCGCGAACTGGATGCCGCCCACCATCTGCATCCGTTTACCGATACCGCATCGCTGAACCAGCAGGGCGCGCGCGTGATGACGCGCGGCGAGGGGGTGTATCTGTGGGATTCGGACGGCAACAAGATCATCGACGGCATGGCCGGCCTGTGGTGTGTCAATGTGGGCTATGGCCGCCATGATTTTGCCGAGGCGGCGCGCCGCCAGATGGAAGAGCTGCCTTTCTACAATACCTTCTTCAAGACTACCCACCCGGCGGTGGTGGAGCTGTCCAGCCTGCTGGCGGAAGTGACCCCTGCCGGTTTCGAGCGCGTGTTCTACACCAACTCCGGCTCCGAATCGGTGGACACCATGATACGCATGGTGCGCCGCTACTGGGACGTGAAGGGCAAGCCGCAGAAGAAGACGCTGATCGGCCGCTGGAACGGCTACCACGGCTCCACCATCGGCGGCGCCAGCCTGGGCGGGATGAAATACATGCACGAGCAGGGCGACCTGCCGATTCCCGGCATGGCGCACATCGAGCAGCCGTGGTGGTACAAGCACGGCAAGGACATGACGCCGGACGAGTTCGGCCTGGTGGCGGCGCGCTGGCTGGAGGAGAAAATCCTGGAAATCGGCGCCGACAAGGTCGCGGCCTTCGTCGGCGAGCCGATCCAGGGCGCCGGCGGCGTCATCATCCCGCCGGCCACCTACTGGCCTGAGATCGAGCGAATCTGCCGCAAGCACGACGTGCTGCTGGTGGCGGACGAAGTGATCTGCGGCTTCGGCCGCACTGGCGAGTGGTTCGGCCATCAGCAGCTGGGTTTTCAGCCTGACATCTTCACCACCGCCAAGGGCCTGTCTTCCGGCTACCTGCCGATAGGCGCGGTGTTCATCGGCCAGCGCGTGGCGGAGGGGCTGATCGAGGGCGGCGACTTCAACCACGGCTTCACCTATTCAGGCCACCCGGTGTGCGCGGCGGTGGCGCACGCCAACGTCACGGCGCTGCGCGACGAAGGCATCGTCCAGCGCGTCAAGGACGACATCGGTCCTTACATGCAGCAGCGCTGGCGCGAAACCTTCAGCCGCTTCGAGCATGTCGACGACGTGCGCGGCGTCGGCCTGATCCAGGCCTTCACGCTGGTGAAGAACAAGGCCACGCGCGAACTGTTCTCCGATTTCGGCGAGGTCGGCACGCTGTGCCGCGACATCTTCTTCCGCAACAACCTGATCATGCGCGCCTGCGGCGACCATATCGTGTCGGCGCCGCCGCTGGTGATCAGCCGGTCCGAGGTGGACGAGATGCTGGCGGTGGCGTCGCGCTGCCTGGAGGAGTTCGAGCAGACGATCAAGGCGCGCGGCTTGGTGTAAGCGGCTATGCTGGCTGGGGAGGCGGTAATTTTGTCTCCTCAGCAAGTTTTACAGCTGATGAAGCGGGTTGGTACAATTCCACCCGCTTTTTCTATTATTTCTATAATGAATTGCAAAAAGGCATGCTGTAATACAAGTAACGGCATAGGGCAACATCAAAACAGGACTTGACGCATGTTCGTCGGAATCGGGTATCTCATCATCCTAGGCTCGGTGCTAGGGGGCTTCATCGCAGCAGGGGGGCATGTCGCGGCCCTGATGCAACCGTTGGAAGTGGTGATGATCGCGGGCGCCGCCATCGGCGCCTTTGTCGTCGCCAACGGCGGCGCGCCGCTGAAAGCCACCATGAAGACGCTGCCCACGGTATTCAAGGGCAGCCCGTACGGCAAGGCCTTCTACATGGATCTTTTCTCGCTGCTGTTCGAGATCCTGACCAAGGTGCGCAAGGAAGGCCTGATGTCGATCGAGGCCGACGTCGAAAATCCGGAAGCCAGCCCGGTGTTCTCCAAATATCCGTCGGTGATGCACGACCACCATGTGGTCGAATTCATTTGCGACTATCTGCGGCTGATGGTGGGCGGCAACCTCAACGCCTTCGAGATCGAAAACCTGATGGACGTGGAAATCGAGACCCACCACCATGAGGGCGAAGTGCCGGTCAGCGCGGTGAAGGGTCTGGCGGACGGCCTGCCGGCCTTCGGTATCGTGGCCGCGGTGATGGGCGTGGTGCACACCATGGAGTCGGTGGGCGCGCCGCCGTCGGAGCTGGGCATGCTGATCGCCCACGCGCTGGTGGGCACCTTCCTTGGTATTTTGCTGGCCTATGGTTTTGTCGGCCCGCTGGGCACCATTCTGGAGCACAAGCTGGGCGAGGGCACCCGGGTCTACCAGACCATCAAGGTGACGCTGCTGGCCAGCCTGAACGGCTACGCGCCGCAGGTGGCGGTGGAGTTCGGCCGCAAGGCGCTGTCGTCGATGGACCGTCCTTCGTTCAAGGAACTGGAAGACCACGTCAAGCAGGCCAAGAAATAAGGCGGACGGGAGATCACCATGGCTGACGAATCGCAACGCCCCATTATCGTCAAACGCATCAAGAAAGGCGGCCACGGCCATCATGGCGGCGCCTGGAAGATCGCCTATGCCGACTTCGTGACGGCGATGATGGCATTCTTCCTGCTGATGTGGCTGCTGGGCTCTGCCTCGGCAGGCACGCTGAACGGCATCTCCGAATACTTCAAGACCCCGCTGAAGGTGGCGCTGAGCGGCGGCGCCGGCGCCGGCGACGCCACCTCGGTGGTCAAGGGCGGCGGCAACGACCTGACCAAGCAGGCCGGCCAGGTGAACAAGGCCGGCGCGCGCAAGGAAGACGTCATGCAGAAGCAGCAGGAGCAGGCCAAGCTTGACCAGCTGCAGCAGAAGATCCAGCAGAACATCGAGCACAGCGAGCTGCTGAACCAGTACAAGAGCCAGTTGAAGCTGGAAATGACGCCGGAGGGCCTGAAAATCCAGATCGTCGACGAGCAGAACCGGCCGATGTTCGATTCCGGCAGCTCGCGCATGCTGCCGCACACCCGCGTGCTGCTGCAGCAGCTGGCGCCCGACTTGAACCAGTTGCCCAACCGCATCAGCATCTCCGGCCATACCGACGCCAAGCCCTTCGCCGGCGGCCAGGGCGGCTATAGCAATTGGGAACTGTCGGCCGACCGCGCCAACACAGCCCGCCGCGAGCTGATCGCCGGCGGCCTGAGCGAAAGCAAGATTTTGCGGGTGGTGGGGCTGTCGTCGGCCAACCCGCTGATCAAGAGCGATGTGTTCAGTCCGGAAAACCGCCGCATCACCATTCTGGTGCTGAACAAGGATGCCGAGCAGTCCATCCTCAACGACGGCTTCAAGCCGCAGATGAACCAGGAAGTGATCGGCGGCCCAGGCGGCGGCCAGGACGCCGCGCCGGCCGGCAATCCGTGACGCCGGCGCGGACATGAGCCGGCTGCGCCACCTGCTGTTGCAGCTCTTGGCCTGCGTCGGCGCCTGGGTGTTCATCGCGCCGGCGCAGCATCTCGCCGCCTGGGCAGTGCTGCAGGGGCTGCTGGCGGCTTTGCTGGCCATCGTTTTGCGCCAGCCGGGCTGGCAGCGGCTGGCCCACGGCTTGTTCGTTCCCGCGGCGGTGGCGATGCGCCAGGCCGGCATACCGCCCGGCTGGTATCTGCTGGCGCTGCTGCTGACGCTGGCGCTGGGGCGCAACGCGCTGGTCGAGCGGGTGCCGCTTTACCGTTCCGGCCGGCGGGTGGCCGACAGATTGGCAGGCCTGCTGGCTGCGGATGCCGCATTGCTGGAGGCTGGCTGCGGCGACGGCCGGCTGGCGCTGCAGCTGGCGCGGCTGCGGCCCGATCTGCGGCTGCGCGCGCTGGAAAACGCCGTCGGCAGCTGGCTGCTGGCCTGGCTGCGCTGGCTGCGCGCCGGCCGGCCGGCGCGGCTGGCGGTGGGTTGCCGCAGTTTCTGGAAGGAAGACTGGGGGAGCTATGACGCAATCTACGTGTTTCTTTCGCCCGAGCCCATGCCTAAGGTATGGCGCAAGTTCCTGTCCGAAGGGCGGCCGGGCAGCCTGCTCATCAGCAATACTTTCGAAGTGCCGGACATTCAGCCCGACGAGCGCATTCCGCTTGGCGGACCCTTGCAAAAAGAATTATTGATCTGGCGCCATCCAAATGGATCTCAATGACTGGGCCAAGTCCATCGGCGAAAAACGCTGGCCGATATTGCCCGATACCCTGAATCAGCTGACCGACGCCTGCGCGCGCCACAGCGACCTGATCAACTTCACCGATCTGGCCAATCTGTGCCTGTCCGACCCTTTCCTGCTGCTGGACCTGTTCCGGGTGGTGGGCAATTCGCGCGCGCTGCAGCGCAACGAGAGCATCCCGTCGGTGGAGCAGACGCTGATGCTGATGGGGCTGGAGGCGGTGGTCAACCGCTTCGGCAAGATCGTTCCGCTGGAGCCGTCTCCAGGCGTGCTCGACCCCGAGGTCTACGAGGCGGTGGGGGACTGGCTGGGCCGCAGCCGCGTGGCGGCGCTGCTGGTCAAGGAGTGGCTGTCTATCATGGGCGAATTGAAGGTCGAGGACTGTTTCGTCGCCGCGCTGCTGTACAACCTGCCGGCCTGCATCTACATGATCCAGCGCAACCAGCTGCCGGACAAGCCGCTGCTGCAGGAAGTGTCGGAGGCTTTCGACGCCGACTACGGCCAGGTGCTGGAGGCTTTCGTCAAACACATGCCGCTGCCGGGCGGCTTCAAGGCGCTGATAGGCGCGGGCGCGCCGACCAAGCGCCGCCAGTTGCTGAAGCTGGCCATCGCCACCGCCAACTCGCTGGAGCAGGGCGTGGAGCGCAGCACCTGGCTGGTGGGGGTGGACACCGCCGCCAAGATGATCAACGTGATGCCGGAGCTGGCCTATATGGCGGTGGTGCACGCGGTGCTGAACGTGGCGCGCCACCCGCATGTGATCGGCTATACCTTCCCGGCGCGCGCCCTGCTGTTGCTGCCGCCGGGGCCGCGCAAGGGCGAGATGAAGAAGGCGGCGGCGCTGTCCGGCGAAGACCAGCTGGAGCACGCGATCCGCGAATCCATCCGCTTCCTGGCCAACGACCTGAAGTTCGAGCGGGTGCTGTACTACCATTACGAGCACGACGGCCATAACCTCAAGCTGCGCTATCAGGTGGGCGTGGCCGGCGACAGCCCGCTGCGCAAGCTGCCGCTGGATCTGGAGCCGGGCAGCTTCTTCGGCGTGTTCACCAGCAAGCCGCAAAGCTTTCACGCGCCGGCCGATGTCAGGTCGCAGCTGACCAGGCGTTACGAGGACGAATTTTTCCAGCATGTCGGCGATCACGAATTCGCCTTGATGACGCTGTTCGGCGGCCACAAGCTCAGCGGCGTGTTCTATGTCGACAATGCCCGCAGCGGCCGCGGGATAGACGACGCCACCTACCACCGCTTCAAGGATCTGGTCACCCGGCTGACGCAGATGCAGCATTGATGCAAGAAGGCGGGGGGACGGGTACACTCTGCCCCTTCGCCTTCGCTCCGCCACAAGAATCGACCATGCATTACATCTCCAAGACCATCACCTCACCCCATAACGACGAAGTCAAGGCGCTGGCCAGGCTGGCGCAGCACAGCCGCGACCGCCGCAAGGAGGGCGTGATGGTGCTGGAAGGCATCCACCTGGCTGAATCCTGCCTGCAAGCTGGCGGCGCGCTGACGCGGCTGTATGTCAACGAGGAGGCTCAGGGCCATCCCGAGGTTCAGGCTTTGTTGGCGCGGCTGCCGGCTGGTTGCGCGGTGGCGACGCTGCCGGCGGCGGTGATGGCCAAGGTGACGGCCATGGCCAGCGCCGGCGAGTTGCTGGCGCTGTGCGAACGGCCGCGGCCGCCCGCGCCGCAGGCGTCCGCCGCCAGAGTGCTGCTGGAGGATATTCAGGATCCGGGCAATCTGGGCACCATTCTGCGCACCGCCGCGGCGGCGGGCGTTTACGAGGTGTTTTTGTCCAAGGGCTGCGTGGACGTGTTTTCGCCCAAGGTGCTGCGCGCCGGCATGGGCGCGCACTTCGCGCTCCGCATCCACGAGCACGCCGACCTAGCCGCCGAATTGGCCGGCTTTGGCGGGCGCAAGCTGGTCACGCATCTGGAGGGTTCCAGCTCGCTGTACGGCCATGATCTGAGCGGGGCGGTGGCTTTCGTGTTCGGCAACGAGGGGGCCGGCGTCAGCGACGAGCTGCTGGCCCTGGCGGATGCCCGCATCCGCATCCCGATGCCGGGACACGCGGAGTCCTTGAACGTGGCGATGGCGGCCACCGTTTGCCTGTTCGAGCGAGTGCGGCAGCTGGAGCAATAAGCAGCCGCCCGTTCCGGGCGGCCTTGCCGGCTTCGCGCCGCCGGCCGGCGGCATGGCCTCAGCGGCCGATCTTGGCGTAGCTGCCCTTGATCGCGGCGCCGGCGATCATCGTGCCGGAGTGGCATTCGATGGTTTCTTTATCGCGGCGCTCTTCCTTCTTGTAATAGCTGACGATGTCGACCACCGCGTTGGCGTGGCGCTTCTTGGCGGATTCCTGGAACGAGATCAGCGTGGACAGAATGGCCCAGCGGCAGGCTTGCTCGTCGGACTTGTTCAGCGCGTTGGTCTTCTGGTTGGATACATCGGAGCCCATTTTTGTCTGGATGGCGGGGGTATGCTGGCCGGCGAGGTAGAACTTGACCGAACCATCCAGTTTTTCCTGCGCTTCCGGCATGGACAGCACGTCGGCCAGCGGGATCTGCACGACGGTGTCGCGGGCCATGGCGGGGCCGGCGACCAGGGCCAGCGCCAGCAGCGGGGCGGCGAATTTCATCTTCTAATGCTCCTAGTAGTCAAGGGTGGTGCCGGCCGCGGGGCCGGCGGGAAGGTTCAGTCGCGCCAGCGGCGGAAGATCAACGAGGTGTTGATGCCGCCGAAGGCGAAGTTGTTGCTCATCACCAGCTCGGTTTGCAGCCGGCGTCCGTCGCCTGCGATGTAGTCCAGCTGCGCGCAGTTCGGGTCCACCTCGGTGAGGTTGAGCGTGGGCGCGAACCAGCCCTCGCGCATCATTTCTATCGACATCCATGCTTCCAGCGCGCCGCAAGCGCCCAGCGTGTGGCCCATATAGCTCTTCAGCGAAGAGATGGCGACTTTTTCGCCGAACACGTCGCGGGTGGCGTGCGACTCGGCCACGTCTCCCTGATCGGTGGCGGTGCCGTGCGCGTTGACGTAGGGAATGTCCGACGGCGCGAGCTGGGCGCCGTCCAGCGCCATGCGGATGGCGCCGGCCATGGTGGCGGATTGCGGATGGGTGACGTGCTTGCCGTCGCTATTGGTGCCGAAGGACAGGATTTCGGCCAGGATGTTGGCGCCCCGCGCCTTGGCGTGCTCCAGCTCCTCCAGCACCAGGCTGCAGGCGCCTTCGCCCAGCACCAGGCCGTCGCGGGCGGCGTCGAACGGGCGCGGCGTCAGCGAGGGCTGGTCGTTGTGGGCGACGCTGGTGGCGAACAGGGTGTCGAACACCGCCGCCTGGGTCGGGTCCAGCTCTTCGGCGCCGCCGGCTATCATCGCCACCTGGCGGCCGCTCTGGATTGCCTCGAAGGCGTAGCCTATGCCCTGGCTGCCCGAGGTGCAGGCGCTGGAGGTGGTGATGACGCGGCCGGTGATGCCGAAGAACACGCCGATGTTCACCGGCGCGGTGTGCGCCATCATGCGGATGTAGGTGTTGGCGTTGATGCCTTCGATGTTCTTGCTGACCAGCATGCGGCCGAAATCGCCCATATTGGCCGGGCAGCCGGACGACGATCCGTAGGAAATGCCCATGCGGCCGCTGCCCAGCAGCGGGTCGTTCAGCAGGCCGGCCTGTTCCAGCGCCATTTCGGTGGCGCGGGTGGCCATCAGCGCCACCCGGCCCATGCTGCGGGTGGTTTTGCGATTGTAGTGGGCGGGCAGCTCGAACGGCTGCACCGGCGCGCCGACCTGGGTGCCCAGGCCTTCGTACTCGCCCCAGGGCTCCATCACCTGCACCACGTTGCGGCCGGCTTGCAGCCGGGCGTACACGCTTTGCCAATCATGGCCCAGCGGGCTGAGGGCGCCCACGCCGGTAATCACGACTCGCTTCATCCCATCATCCCCCCGTTTACCGAAATCACCTGACGCGTGATGTAGGCGGCGTCCTCGCTCATCAGGAAGCTCACCGTCGCGGCCACTTCCTCCGGCTTGCCCATGCGGCGCGCCGGGATGATCTTCATCGCTTCATCCAGCACGTGCGCTTCCACCATTTCGGTGTCGATCAGGCCGGGCGCGACGCAGTTGACGGTGATGGCGCGGCTGGCCAGCTCCACCGCCAGCGCCTTGGTGGCGCCGATCACGCCGGCCTTGGCGGCGCTGTAGTTGACTTGGCCGCGGTTGCCCATCAGTGCGGATACCGAAGCCAGCGTGACGATGCGGCCCGGCTTGCGGCGGCGCACCAGCGGCATGGTCAGCGGCTGCAGCACGTTGTAGAAGCTGCCGAGATCGGTGTTGACCACCAGGTCCCAGTCTTCCGGCGGCATGGCGGCGAAGGTGTTGTCGCGGGCCAGGCCGGCGTTGCATACCACGCCGTAGTAGCAGCCGTGGGCTTCGATGTCGGCCAGCAGCGCGGCGGCGGCGGCTTGGCGGTCGGTCACATCGAACTGCAGCACGCGGGCCTGGCGGCCCAGCGCGGCGATTTCGGCGGCGACGGCGTCCGCTTCTTCGCGGCGGCTGCGGCAATGCACCACCACGTCATGGCCGTCGCGGGCCAGACGCAGGGCGATCGCGCGGCCTATGCCCCGGCTGGAGCCGGTGACCAGAATGGCATGGTCTGTCATTGCGAGGATTCCTTGATGAAATGATCGATATCGGCCGGCTCGAACACCTTGAGCTGGGCCGTGGCCAGGCGCCGGCCCTGGCTGTCGATATGACAGTCGAACTGGCACAGGCCGTTGTCGGAAATGAATTGCTGGGTCACGCTCACCTGCAGCGGCACGTCGGGCGCGAAGGACGATACCTCGGCGGTGTAGCGGCGGGTGCCCAGCAGGAAGCCCACCTTGGGCGGCCGGCCTTGGGCTTTGGCGCGCAAACCGGCCCAGACGCCTATGGTCTGCGCCATGTATTCGATGCCCACCCAGCTGCCGATTTCGCCGTCGCGGCAAAACAGCTGGTCCAGCCGCGGCGTGACTTCGGCCACCACGCTGTCGGCGTCGGCGGACAATACGCGGTCCAGCAGCGACATGTCGCCGGCGTGTGGCACCAGGGAGTCGATTTCGTACAGCTCGTCGCTCATTGCGCGGCCTCCAGGATCAGGCAGGCATTGCTGCCGCCAAAGGCGAAAGAATTGCTCAGCGCGCGGCGCGGCGGCGTGGCGGCCGCCTGGCCGGGGCGGACCAGGTTGAGGGGCCGCAGGGCCGCGTCGGGCGCGCCGTCCCAGACATGGACCGGCAGCCGCGCCGCCGGATTGCCGTGCAGGGTCAGCCAGGCGAAGGCGGCTTCCAGCGCGCCGGCGGCGCCCAGCGTATGGCCGGTCAGGCCCTTGGTCGAACTGGCCGGCACGGTGGCGCCGAACAGCTGGCTGACCGCCAGGCTTTCCATCGCGTCGTTCTGCTGGGTGGCGGTGCCGTGCAGATTGATGTAGTCGATGTCGGCCGGCGCGAGGCCGGCGCGTTCCAGCGCCTGGCGCATGGCCGCCGCGGCGCCGCGGCCGCTGGGATCGGGCGCCGAGATATGGTGCGCGTCGGCGCTTTCTCCCCAGCCGGCCAGCCGCACCGGGCCGCGTTCGCGGCTCATCAGGAACAGCGCCGCGGCCTCGCCGATGTGGATGCCGTCGCGGTTGCGGCTGAAGGGGTTGCAGCCGGTGGCGCTGACCGAATCCAGCGCGGCGAAGCCCGCCACGGTGAATTGGCACAACGAATCGGCGCCGCCGGCGATCACGGCGTCGCACTGGCCGGAACGCAACAGGCGCGCCGCGCTGGCCAGGGCCTTGGCGCCGGACGAGCAGGCGGTGGAGATCACCAGCGCCGGGCCGCCTATGCCCAGCGCGTGGCGCAGCAGGGCGGCGGGAGAGCCCAGTTCCTGCTGCAGCGGATGGAAGCCGGCGGGAAAGCGCCCGTCGCGCCGCAGCGCGGCGAAGGCGGCTTCGCTCTCGCCTATGCCGGAGGTGCTGGTGCCCAGCACCACGCCCACCCGGTCGGGGCCGAAGCGGGCGATGGCCGCGTCCACTTCGGCGCGGATATCCTCCAGCGCGGCCAGCAGCAGCGCGTTGTTGCGGCTGCGCAGCGGCAGCGGCAGCCAGTCCACGTCCGGCAGCGCCTGCTGATAGGGCGCGCTAGGCCAGACGCGGCCATCGGGCAGCGCGAGGCCGGGCCGCCGAATAGGCGCCGGCGGCGCGAACAATGCCTCGCGCAGCGCGGCGTGGCCGCGGCCGGCGCTGCACAGGGCTCCCAGATGGTTGAGATAGACGGCGTTCGTCATGGCGTCATCTTTACTGCAGTGGCGCGGAGTCTATGCTCAGGCGATAGCCTTCGCGCCGATTGATCAATTCGCTGTGGCCGGTCCAGGCCGGGTCGGCCTGGCTGTCTATCCGCACCGCTTCCTCCCCCTGCTGGCTGAGCACGCGCGTCGCGCCGCGCTGCTCCAGCGTCCAGCCTTCCGGCAGCGCCGCGCGCAAGGCCGGCAGCGGCCAGTAGGCCAGCTGGATGTCGCGCACGATGCGCGCTTCGTCGACGCTGGCGGGCAGCAAGGGGCTGCGCTGGCTTTGCAGCGTCTTGCCGTCCCAACTCAGCCGCAGGATGCGCTGTCCCAGCGCCAGGCCGGCCAATTGCAGCCGGTCGCCGTCGATTTCCAGCTGCACGTCCAGCGCCGGCGAGGGCGTGCCGTCGCGCGGGTCCAGCGGCGCCGCGCTCAGGCGCTGGGCCAGGCTCAGGCTGAGGCCCAGGCTGGCCGGCGACAGGGCGATGGCCGGCAGGCGCGGCTGCGGCGCGGGCGCGCTCTGGCAGCCGGCCAGCAGAACCAGGCACAGGCACAGGGGCAGGAGGCGGCGCAGGCGGATCATGCGCGGGCGAACTGCAGCAGAGAGTGGCAATAGCCGATGCCGTCGCGCTCTTGCACCAGTTTCAGGCCGGCGGCTTCGCACAGGCGGATGTAGTCGTCGGCGCGGTATACCTTGCTGTTGCCGCTGGCCATCGCGGTGAAGTAGGGCGAGGTGTTGATCAGGCAGTAGGCGGCGATGTCGTGCTGCTGGCGGTCCCACAACGTGTCCAGGATCATCACCCGGCCGCCGTCGGCCAGCGCGGCGGCGGCGCGGCGCAGGATGCTGGCGATCGCCTCCTCGCTGAAGCAGGACAGGAACTGGCTCATCCAGATCACGTCCATGCCGGCGGGGAAGTCCAGCGCCGGGTTCAGCATGTCTATCGGGTGCAGGTTGGCGCGCGCGCTCAGGCCTTTTTCCGCCAGCGTCTTTTCGATCACTGCCAGCTGCCCCGGCAGGTCGACCAGGTGCATCTCCACCTCGGCGTCGTGCGCCAGCGCGGCCAGCGTGAACTTGCCGGTATTGGCGCCGATGTCCATCAGCTTGCGCGGGCGCGTGGCGAACACGTCGGGCAGGATGGCCGGGAACGAGGTGTCGGAGTAGAAGTGGTCGAAGCGCAGCCAGCTTTCGCGCGCCGGCTCCGGCAGCGTGGCGAGGCCCTGGTAGATGGTGTCCCACTGGCCCAGCGCGGCCAGGCCGTGCGGTTTTTCCTCGTCCAGCGAACGCTCCAGCTCGAACAGGCCCTGGTAGCAGACGTCATGGATGAAGTCGAGGTTGATCTGGGTGATGGGGTCGGACAGCAGGCAGAAGCCGGTCTTGTCCAGCGCGTAGCGGCCCTGGCGCAACTCCACCACGCCGGCGGACAGGCAGGTTTCCAGCACCAGCTTCAGCGTGTAGACGGTGAAGTCGCCGGCGGCGGCCAGCTCGGCGATGGACAGGCCCTTCTCGCCGGCTTCGGCCAGGGCTTTCAGGATGCCGCGCTTCCAGGCGATGCGCACACATTGGAACACGACCGGGCCGAAGGCGATCTTTTGCGCTTCGAAACGCGCGTCCATCACGCTTTGGCGCGCGGGAGAGAAGCTTTTGTCTTGCAGGGTTTGAGAGCCAGTTTCCATGTCTTCGCTTTATTTCTTTTATGTTTTTGGGGTGAATAGGGGGTTGAGCAGCCAGCACAGGCTGATGCCCAGCAGCATGGTCAGGCCGAAGGCGGTGAGCGCCGGGGTGGACGACAGCGCCAGCAGGCCGAATGAGAGCAGGGTGCCGGCCGCGGCCAGCGTCACCGACAGAAAGGCGCGCGGATCGTCGTCGGCCAGCAGGAACACGCCGTAATCAACCCCCATGCCCAGAATCAGCAGCAGGGCCAGGATGGTGAACAGCTGCAGCGGCTGCCCCAGCAGCGCCGACAGCGCCACGGTCAGCAGGCTGGCCAGCAGCGTGGGCAGCAGCGCGCGCCAGGCCTGGCGGCCGAAGCGCCGCCACAGCATGGCCAGCACCAGCAGGTAGCTGGCGGCGATCACCCAGCTCATCAACTGGCGGTAGTGCCGCATCAGGCCGGACACCTCGCCGGCCTTGTCGATGAAGCGGACGCCGGCGGCGGGTTCGGCCTGCCGCGCCAGCAAGGGCAGCATGGACGGGCCGGCCAGGCCGCGCAGCATCACCACGCTGGCGTAGCCCTGGCCGAAGCGGCCCAGCCATTGCGCGCGCAAGGGTTCGGACACCGGCGCGGCCAGCCAGGCCTGCAGCGTCAGCGGCTGGAAGGCGGCGGGCGGCGGCGCGGCGGCGGCAGGCTGGCCCAGGCGGGCGGAGGCCAGCGCCAGCACGCCGCCGGGCGCGAACACCGTTTGTTGCAGCAATCGCCGGTCTGCCAGTTGGCGCGCCTGCGACGGCGCCCAGTCGGAAATCGCCTGCACGCCCTTGAGCTGGCCGGCGGCGATCAGCGGCGCCAGCCGGGTTTTCAGCGCTTCTTCGCGGCGCAGCACCTGCTCCGGGCTATCGCCGCTCACCAGGTAGAATTGCGCCGGGCCGGCCATTTCCATCAGTTCGCCGATGCGGCGCTGGTCCTGCAGCAGGCTTTGCGGCGCGTTTTGCAGCGCGCGGATGTCGTCATTGGTTTTCAGGACGGCGAAGCCGGCCAGCAGCGCGGCGGCCATCGCCAGGCCCAGCAGCAGGCTGAAGCGGTTGCGTCCCCAGCGCGGCCAGCGCCGGCGCCAGCCGCCCAGCGCGCGGGCGAAGCGGTTGAACGGCATCTCGCCGCGGTCGGCGAAGGGCAGGCAGCACAGCGTGGTGACGAAGGCGCCGAACAGGCCGGTCACGGAAAACACCGCCATCTGCCGCAGCCCGGGGAAGGGAGCCAGCGCCAGCAGCGCGTAGCCGATGGCGGTGGTGGCGAAGGCCAGCCACATGGTGGCGCGCTGGCCGCGCAGCATCGCCCAGCGCTCGCCGGCCGGCTTGCCCAGCCGATAGGCGTAGTAATTGTTGCCGTAGTTTTCCGCCACGCCGATCAGGCTGGCGCCGAACACCAGGGTGATCAGGTGCAGCTTGCCGAATAGCAGCGAGGTGAGCGAAATGGCGCAGCCTAGGCCGGCGGCGATGGACAGCGTCACTAGGATGCGCGGGCGAATGCCGCTGAAGGCCAGCACCGTCAGCAGCAGAATGCCCAGCAAGGAACCCAGTCCTATGGTGTGGACTTCGCGCTCGGCGGCGCTGGCGGCGAAGGCGGCGAACAGCGGCACGCCGCCCTGGATGATCTGGGCATGCGGGACCGCCTGGCGGGCGGCGGCCTCGGCTTGGCGCAGCGCCGGCAGCATCGCCTGCTGCGCCGCCACCGAGAACGCCGGGCCTTGCTGCTCCAGCATGATCAGCGCGTACTGCATGTCGGCGCCGGACAGCGACAAGCGCTCGTCCCGCACTCGCACCCGGCTTTGCGCGGCGCGCTCGCCCAGCCATTGGCCGTAGACATTCAGCGGGTCGTCCTGCCAGCGTCCCAGCCTGGGCATGCCCATTGGCTGGAACAAGGCGGCGGCGGCCTGTTCCGCCAGCGCGGCGGGCGCGGTTTGCCGCAGTTGCCGGCGGGTATCGTCGCCGAGCAGCTGGCCGCGGTAGGCGGCGTAGAAGTCCAGCCAGTTGTCGCTTTCCTGCGCGCCCACCCGGTAGCGCGGCGCCAGCGGCTGGCCGGAGGCGCGGATGGCGGCGGCGTAGGCGTCGCCGGCGCGGCGGGCGTCGGCCCAGTCACGCGCGCCCACCAGCACCACCACGCGGCGCGCGGCGGCGTCTGCCAACTGGCGGGTGGCGTCCTGCGCCGCCTGGTCCTGGCGGTTTTGCGGCAGCATCGCCAGGATGTCGGTTTCCAGCCGCGCGTGGCCGCCCAGCCACAGCCAGCCGTTATGGCCGGCCACGGCCAGCAGGATGGCCAGCCAGACGGCGGCCAGCCAGCGTTGCGGACGGCTGGATCCCAGATGCTCAGTCAAAGCGCGCCTCTTCCTCGCCGCTCAGCTTGGCGGGCATGGGGTTCTGGCCGCTGAACATGATGCGGGTGACGTCGCCGTTGGCTTCGTCCATGCGGATGGCGCGCACGTATTGGTCGCCGGACAGCTCCACTTTTTGCATCACGCGGGCGAGCGCGCTCTGGCGCGGCGTCAGCGTCAGCTGCCAGGCGCGGCCGGACAGCTTGCCGTCGATGCGGAAATAGCCGTCCAGCGCTTTCAGGTTGCCGCCCAGCAACGCGAACATCAGCTCGTTGATGGTGCGCACGGTGGGCTCTTTGGCCGCGCTCAGCTGAAATGACACTGAGCCGTTCTGGGTGGCGACGATCTCGCCGCGGGTCAGCCTGAGCTTGCTGGCGAAGGGCTGGCGGGTATCCCACAGCACGCCTTTCTCGCGCGACACCAGGAAAGCGCCGCTGGAGCGCAGCGGCTTGGCGAAGCCGGCGATCTCCTTGCTTTGCTCGAACGCGCCGCGCAGCACGGCCGGCTGCGCCAGCTTGCGGGTGATGTCGGCGATCAGATCGCCGGCGGCGGCGGTCAGCGGCAGCAGCGCGAGGCCGGCCAGCAGGACGAGTTTCTTCACGGCGCGGGCACTCCCAGTTTTTCCCACAGCACCGGCGGGCACAGGTAGAGCATTTCCTGGCTGGCGATGTCCACCGCCACCTGCACGGTGTAGGCCTTGTTGATCTTGTGGCCGGTGGCGGCGTCGCGGATCAGGTATTCGATCTTCAGCCGGCACTCCCATTCGACGATGCGGGCCTCGATGCTGACCTTTTGGCCGAAGCGGATGGATTGCACATATTTGAGCCGCATGTCGACGATGGGCCAGATATAGCCGGAGTCGCGCATCTGCGGGTAGTTGTAGCCGTATTTCTCCAGCAGCGCGCAGCGGGCGATTTCCAGGTATTTGACGTAGTTGCCGTGCCAGACCACGTCCATCGGGTCGAGGTCGTGGAAGGCCGGGTCCAGCGCTATGGCGTGCGACAGATCAGGCATACAGGCTCCAGGCTTGCGCGCGGATGGCGGCGAGCAATTGCTGCAGCTCGCGGTCCAGCGCGCGGTCTTCGGCGATGCGCGGAATGCGCGCGGCCAGGTCCCGCTGCATCCGCTCCAGCGCGGGGCTCAGCGACAGCTCGGCGATTTCGCCGCGCAGCTCCACGCCCTGGCGCGCGGTGATCAGCAAGGCAGCCAGCACCTGTTCGGTCAGCTCCAGCACGCGCAGCGCGTCGCGGGCGGCAATGGTGCCCATGCTGACCTTGTCCTGGTTGTGGCATTCGGTGGAGCGCGAGAACACCGACGCCGGCATGGTCTGCTTCAGCGCTTCGGCGGTCCAGGCCGATACGCTGATCTGCAGCGCCTTCAGGCCGTGGTTGATAGGCGCGCGCTCCGGGCTGGCGCCGCTGAGGTTGCGCGGCAGGCCGTTGTTGTAGCGGGTGTCCACCAGCAGCGCCATCTGGCGGTCCATCAGGTCGGCCAGATTGGCCACCGCGTTTTTCAGGCTGTCCATCGCGAAGGCGATGTGGCCGCCGTAGAAGTGGCCGCCGTGCAGCACGCGCTCTTCGTCGGCGTCGATGATGGGGTTGTCGTTGGCGCTGTTCAGCTCGTTTTCGATCAGGCCGCGCAGGAAGGGCAGCGCGTCTTCCAGCACGCCGATCACATGGGGCGCGCAGCGCAGCGAGTAGCGGTCCTGCAGCCGGCTGTCGTTGCGGCTGGGGCGCGGGGCTTCCAGGTCGGCGCGGATGCGCGCGGCGATGCGTTGCTGGCCGGGGTGGGGTTTGACGGCGAACAGCGCTTCGTCGAAATGGTGGGCGTTGCCCGCGGCGGCGGCCACGTTCATCGCGGTCAGGCGCGAGCACAGGCGCGAGGCGTAGTCGGCGCGCGGCCAGGCCAGGCAGGCCAGCGCGGTCATCACCGCGGTGCCGTTCATGATGGCCAGGCCTTCCTTGGGGCGCAGCCGCAGCGGCGCGAGGCCGGCGGCCTTCAGCGCGTCGGCGGCGGCGCAGCGCTCGCCGCGGTGCGTCACTTCGCGCTCGCCGCACAGCGCGGCGGCGACGTAGGACAGCGGGGTCAGGTCACCGCTGGCGCCGACCGAGCCTTCGGCTGGAATCAGCGGCAGGATGTCGTGCTTGAGCAGCGCGGCCAGCTGGCGCAGCAGCGCCAGGCTGACGCCGGAGACGCCGCGGCACAGCGAGGCCAGCCGGGTCGCCAGCACCGCGCGGGTTTCGACCGCGTCGAGAAAGCGGCCGGCGCCGCAGCCGTGGTAGGTGTACAGGTGGTGCGGCAGTTCTTGCACCAGGGCGGGCGGAATCTCCACGGTGCAGGAGTCGCCGTAGCCGGTGGTGACGCCGTAGACCACGCCGTCTTCGGCCAGCAGCTGGTCGATGAAGCGGCTGCCTTTTTCGATGCGCTCGCAGAACGCCGGGTCATCGGACAGCCGCGCCTGCTTGGCGCCGATGGCGATGGCGTGGATGTCGTCCAGCGACAGCCAGGAGCCGTCGAATATTACAGAGTCTTGATGCTTGGGGGTCATGATTTGGATTTCTGATCCCAGAACGGGAAAAAATTGAACCAGTCGTAGGGCGAGGCGGCCAGCAGGCGGGCCAGTTCGCCGGAAAAACGCGCGGCGTATTCGCCGATCACTGCTTCGCGGTTTTGCCGCGGCAGGCGGATGGACTCGGCCAGCGGCACGAATTGCAAGTGGTAGCCGGCGCCCTGGCGCAGGCAAGCCATCAGGTAGAGCGGGCAGCGCAGCAGGTGGGCCAGCAGATAGGGGCCGCAGGGGAACGGCGCCGGTTCGCCCAGAAACGGCACGCTCACCGTGCGGTCGCCGCTGACCGGCACGCGGTCGCCGGCGATGGCCACCACCTCGCCGGCGGCGATTCTCTGTTCCAGCAGCACGGCGGTGGCGGCGTTGACCTCGGTCACCTCCAGCAGCCGCACCGACTGCTGCGGATTGAGCCGGTCGAGCAGCGCGTTGAAACGCTGGGCGTGGCGGGTGTGCACCAGCACGTTGACCACCACGTCGGGCGAGCGGTCGGCCAGCGCGCGGCACAGTTCCAGGCAGCCGAGATGGGCGGTGACGATCAAGACGCCGCGCCGCTGGCGCAGGCCGTCGATGATGACGTCGGCGCCGCTGATCGCCACCCGGTCGGCCGGGTAGTGGCCGGCGGTGGCAAGCAGCTTGTCCAGCATGGTGTCGGCGAAGCGCAGCAGATGGCGGAAGGTGTCGCGCGCGCCGGGCTGGCGGCCCAGCGCGCCGCAGTGCCGCTCCAGCCGGCGCAGGTATTGCAGCGAGGCCGCGCGCGCCGGCGCGCATGCCAGCCAGTAGCAGGCCACCACCGGCAGCAGGCACAGGCGGAACAGGCGGCGCCCCAGCAGGCGGTGAACCCAGAACAGCAGCACGATGCCGGCGACGAAAGTGTTTTCGCCGATGCCGGCCCAATGGCGGGCCGGCTTCATCGCGCCGCCTTGCGGGCCAGCAGCAGGGGCAGCCGCGGCAGCATGCCGAAGAACAGCTTGGCGTGCATGCGGCTGATGCGCAGATTGTCGCGCCACAGCTGGAAGTGCGACACGCCGTCCAGCGGGTAGCTGACGCGGGTGGGCAGGTTGACGATGCGCATGCCGCGCCAGCTCAGCCGGACCAGCACTTCCACGTCGAAATCCATCCGCAGGCCCAGCCGCGCCTGGTCGAACAGCGGCACCGTCGCCGCCAGCGGGTAGACGCGGAAGCCGCACATCGCGTCGGCGATCTGCAGCGACAGCGTGTTGATCCATACCCAGACATGGGTGGCGTAGCGGCCGTAGCGGCGGCTTTTGGGCGCGTTTTCGTCGTACAGCGGGCAGCCGCAGATCAAGGCTTGCGGCTGGGCGCGGGCCAACTCCAGGAAGCGCGGGATGTCGCGGCTGTCGTGCTGGCCGTCGGCGTCTATCTGCAGCGCGTGGCTGTAGCCCAGCTCGCGCGCGGCGCGCAGCCCGGCGATCATGGCGCCGCCCTTGCCGCGGTTTTCCGGCAGCCGCACCAGCCGCACGTGTTCGTCGGCGGCGGTCAGCGCGTCCAGCACCGCGGCGCAGTCGGCGTCGCTGCCGTCATCCACCAGCACGCAAGGCAGCGCTTGCGCGCGCAAGGAGGCCACCACGCTGCCCACCGCGCCTCCGTGGTTGTATACCGGCACTACCGCGCAGATCAGCATGCCGGGGCTCCGAAGCGCAGCTTGCCGCTGGCGTGGGGCTCGCCGTCGGAATCGTAGGCGAAGCTGACGCTGCGCTTGTCAATGTCGTAGCGCAGCTCCAGCCGCACCGTGCTGTCCGGCGCGATGATGCGCTGGAATTTCAGATTGTCCATGCCGCTGAAGCCGGTCAGATCGAACAGCTCGCGGGCGAGGCGCACGCTCCAGTCCAGCTGGGTGACGCCGGGCAGCAGCGGGAAGCCGGGGAAGTGGCCGGCGAAGTCCGGCAGCGCGGCGGCGGCTTCTATCGACAGCAGCGCGTAGCCGGCGTCGCGTCGCAGCAGCGTGACGTGGGGGCGGCGGGCCTCGAACCAAGACAACAGCTGCGCCTGGGTGGTCTTGCCCTGCGCGTTGACCGGCAGGCGGAAGCCGTAGCGCCAGCGCCGCGGCAGGCCTTCCGGGATCACGCTGCGCTTCAGTTCGGCGATCAGGCGGGCGGCGAATTCGCGCCGGCCGAGCGCGGCCAGTCGCTCCCAGCCCGCGGCGTTGGGCACCGCGGCCACGCCCAGCGTGTCGCGGGAGCCGGGCAGCAGCACCAGGCGCACGGCGTCGAACAGGCCGCTGGCCAACAGAGCGGCCTCCACGCTGTCCAGCGACACGCGCTTCTCTTCCAGCTTGATGATGCGGTCGGCGCGGCCGAGCAGGACAAAGCCCTCGCCCTGCGGCGCCGCCTTGTCGCGGGTCTGATGCCAGCCGTCATCGTCCAGATGGGGCGAGCGGATGGCCAGCAGGCCGTCGTCCAGGCGCACTTGCACGCCGGGCAGCGGCTGCCACGGCTGGGCGGCGTCGGTCTGGCGGCGGCGCCAGGCGATGCCGCCGGTCTCGGTGCTGCCGAAGATTTCGCACGGCGCTTGTCCCAGCGTCGCCAGGCTGTTGGCCAGCGCGGCGTCGTCCAGCGGCCCGCCGGAGGAAAACGCGGCGGCCAGCTTGCCGGCTGCGCTTGTCCAGTCGAGGCTGGCCGGCAGGCGTTTCAGGTGGGCCGGGCTGCTGACCAACAGGCAGGGCTCGTTTGCCAGCGCCTGCAGCAGGTTTTCCGGGAAGGTCTGGCGCCGGCAGGCGAAGGGGCGGCCGACGGCCAGCGGCCACAGCACGCGGAACAGCAGGCCGTAGATGTGCTGATGGGAAACGGTGGCTTCCACCAGGCAGCCGGCGGGCAGCGCCTCGTCCCACAGCCGCGACAAGATGGCGGTTTCCGCCGCCAGCTGGCGCAGGCCTTTGTCTATCGCCTGCGGCTCGCCGGTGGAGCCGGAGGTGAACAGCTGCAGCCGGCAGCCGTCTTCGGACAGCTCGCCGAAATCGGCGTCGGCGTCGGCGTCGGCCGGCTGCGCATCCAGCAGCATGCCGCGTTCGGCCAGCGCGGCGCGGGTGGCCGGCAGGTCGTCGGCGGGCAGGCAGACGGTTTTGCCCGCGTGCCAGGCGCCGAACAGGGCGGCGGCGAACTCGAAGCTGTCGTCCAGATGGATGGCCACTACGTGCTGGCGCGTGCGCAGCAGGCCGGCGCGCCAGCGCGCGGCGCGTTGGCGGAAATCGGCGAAGCTGTAATGCCGCTGGCCGTCGCGGGCGACGGGGTGGCCTGCGCCGCGGCCGACGGCCAGCAGTCGCGAAAGGGGAATGAAATCAGCCATGAGTGGTATTGCGGGATTTGACGCGCTGGCGCACCAGCCATTCGCCGCCGAACAGCGCGCCCATCAGCAGATAGGAAATGCAACCGTTGTAGGCGGTCCAGACGGCGTTGTCGGCCCAGAGCGCGGTAGCCAGCGACAGGCTGCCGTTGACGATGAAAAAGCCGCACCAGACCTGGGTGACGGCGCGGGTGTAGCGTATGGCGCGCGCGTCCAGCTCCGGCTCGGTCAGCCGCGCCAGCCGTTCGATCAGCGGCGGGCCGAAGCGCAGGCTGCCGGCGAACATCGCCAGCAGGACGGCATTGACCAGCAAGGGGTAGAGCTTCAGCGGCAGCAAACCGTTGCCCAGCATGCTGAACGCCGCCAGCAGCAGCGTGGCGGCGGCGGCCCAGTACCAGACCGCCTGGCGCGTGCTGAGCGCGCGCAGCAGGGCGATGCCGACCAGCACGCCCGCCAGCAGGCGCGGCTCCACCCGTCCCTGGCCGAAATAGATCAGGAAGGGGTAGCTCAGGGTCAGCAGGCTGGCCAGCGCGGTGGCGGGCATCGCTCAGTCGTTTTCCTGCATCAGGCCGTGGAGGGCGTCCACTACGTCTTGCAGCGTGCGCACCGACTTGAACACGTCCGGCTGCAGGCGTTTGCCCACCAGCGGACGGAACTGGACGATCAGGTCCACGGCGTCGATGCTGTCGATGTCCAGGTCTTCGCGCAGGCGCGCTTCCGGGTGGATGGCGTCGGCTTCGATTTCAAAAGTGTCCTGCAGCACAGCGCTCAGGCGCGCGAAGAGTTCGTCTTTGGTCATGGCGGTCTCCGGAAGTGGGGTTACAGCTTGCGCGCGCTGGCGACGAAGCCGGCCAGGCTGGCGATGCTGGCGAAATGGCGGCGGGTTTCCTCGCCGTCCGGGGACAGGGTGATGCCGTAGCGCTTCTGCAGCGCGAGGCCCAGCTCCAGCGCGTCGATGGAGTCCAGGCCCAGGCCGTCGCCGAACAGCGGGGCGTCGGCGACGATGTCGTCGGGGGTGATGTCTTCCAGATTCAAGGAGGTGATCAACAGGTTTTTGATCTCAAGTTCCAGGGTTTGCATGAAGGCTCGATGTCGTAAGGTAAAAGTCGTGCAGGAAACGGGTCAGTTTGCGGGCAGCCATGGCTTCGCTCTGCCCCTCGAGAAACGGCGCGACCGGCAGGTCGTCCAGCACCTCGATGGTGAAATGCATCGGCCGCGGCGGAATCCGCCACCAGGGCACGCCCTTGGCCAGGCTGCGCGGTTCGCAGCGGATGGACACGGGGGTGATGGCGCGGCGGCCGCGGACGGCGATATTGGCGGCGCCGCGCTGCAATGTGAAGCGGCCGTCCAGCGGCGTGCGGGTGCCTTCCGGGAAGATCACCAGATTGTTGCCGTCGTGGACGGAGTGAATGCAGTCCTCGATCAGCCCTTCGCTGGAATCGTTGCAAATGTAGCCGGAGGCGCGCACCGGGCCGCGGGTGAACGGATTGCGCGCCAGCGACGACTTGACGATGCAGTCGGCATTTGGTAGCAGCGAAATCAGGAATACCACGTCTATCAGCGTGGGGTGGTTGGCCAGGATCAGCAGGCCGGGGCGCCGCAGTTTTTCGGCGCCGACGATGCGGTAGCGGAGAATGCCCAGCGCGCGCATCAATTGAATGAAGGCCGCGAAGCTTATCTGGACCACGCGCCGCGACAAGGCGATGCGGCGCGCCGGGCGGCGCACCAGCAGCATCAGCAGCGGAAAGACGATCAGCGAGAACAGCACGCCGCCCAGTCCGAACACGGAGAAGGCGATGGCGGTGGCCATCAGGCGCCACAAATAATTGCAGCGTTCAGCCATGTCGGGCCCAATGCCAGTCGCGTTGGCCGCAATGGTGGGTATGCTGCCGGGCAGCGCTGTTCAGGAACGGCCACAGCCCTTGGCTGTCGGCGTCGCCGCTGGCAGGCGCGCTTTCCAGGCTGAAGCGCGGGCCGCTGTCGGCCAGGCGCAGCCGGCATGCCCAGGCGATGAGCGGCGGCTGAGCCGGCGCGGCGTCTTGGTATGGCGCGGGAAGCGGGGCGTCGTAAACCACCAGCCGCACAGCCGGCGCGCCGTCGACCAGCATGGCCAATGCTTCGCAGCAGGCCGCCTCCACGGTTTCTTCGGCGGCGGCGATCGCCGTGTACTGTCCGGCATGGCCGGACAATATGCCGTGCAGCGCGCCGATGGCGTTGTGCACCGACAGGCTGAACTGGGTGGGGGAGAGCGACTCGCCCTGGCTGAGTTGCTGCAACAGTTCGATGGAGCGGGACATGTCGCCGAAGCGCGATGCGAATACCAAGGGAATGTCGTCGCCGCCGTCGCCCAGGCCGAACGCGCCATGCATGGCAGCCTTGCACAGCGGGCTCATGCGCCGCCGCTGCATGGCGGGGACCGGCTCCAGCGGCGGGTGGCTGGTCTGGCCGTCGACATCCGGGGCCGGAGGCCAGCTGATCAGGCTGTCGATTGTGAAATGCAAAGCGGATGACATCGGGCGTTCGGTTTTCCATTCGGACTGCGCGGCAGCCGATTTTGTTGCATAGATGATAGTTAGGGCCGAAATTTTACAATTTTAAATAAAAAAAATGAACAGGAACTGCGGGCTTATTTCTTTGTCACGCCGGGCGGCGGGGGAGGGGGCTTGATTTTCGGGGGCTTTCAGGCAAGAGAGCATCCCGCCTGGCGTGGCGGAAATGGTCAATTCACGTCAATGGCATGGACTCAGGCTGGCGGGATGTAGACCTCGCCGCGCATCAGCGGCCTGGCGGTGCGCGTCATCACCACCTCGCTGACCGACCACCCCAACTCCGCGCGGCCCAGCACCGCTTCCAGCGTCTGCTTGCCGCTGGCGTGGCTGAAAGTGAGCGGCATGCCTCGCACCGCGCCGCCGGCCAGCTCCGCCGGCAGGGTGCCGTCGACCGCGCAGGCGCAGGCCAGCGCGATGGCGCCGGTGCCGGAATAGGCATGATGCACCCTGTCCATCGACAATAGCCGCGCGTTGAGCTGGCATTCGGCATCGGCGGCGGCGGACAGGAAGCTGATTCTGGGAAAGGCCGGCCGCTCGCGTTCGGCGGCGAAGATGTCTTCGGCCAGCCCCATCGCCACTGCGGCGGTGGCGCGGGCCAGCTCCAGCCGGCGCAGCGTGGCCAGCGGCATCGGTCCGGCCGGCTCGCGCCCGCTCAGGCCGAAGTCGCGCGCCCGCACGAACACGGTAGGGTTGCCGGCGTCCACCAGCGTGGCCTCGATGTGGCTGCCGTCGGGCAGTTTGAGCTCGTCCATCAGCCGGCCGGACGGGAACAGCTCGCCCGAGCTGACGCCGCAGGGGTCGAGGAAGCGCAGCCGGATCGGCGCGCCGGGGAAGGACACGCCGTCGATGAAGAAGTCGCCCTGCCACACCGGCTGGCCGTCGAAGACTTCCAGCTCGGCCAGGATGCGCTTGCCGACATTGGCTTGCCAGATGGCGATGGTGGCGACGCCGTCCGCGGGACGCGCCATGTTTTCCAGCATGGCGAACAGCGGCGCGGCGGCGCTGAGGTTGCCGCAGTTGCCGGACCAGTCGATGCGCGCGTCGGCGATGGAGGCGTGGCCGAACAGGCAGTCGATGTCGCAATCGTCGCGGCGCGAGGGGCTGAGTATCATCACCTTGCTGCTGCTGGCCAGCCCGGTGCCCAGCCCATCCATCTGCAGGCCGTAGGGATCGGGGCTGCCGAGGGCGCGCAGCAGCATGGCTTCCCATTGCTCGGTGTCTTCCGGCAGCGAGTCGGCGCGGATGAACAGCCCCTTGCTGGTGCCGCCGCGCATCAGCATGGCCGGCAGGCGGTAAAGCGCATCCATCAGCGGTCCTCCCATTGCTCCTTGCAGTCGGCGATGACGGCGGTGCGGGCCGCATCCAGCGTGGCGGGAATCGCGGCCTTGTCGCTGCAGCCGGCGGCTATGGCGCCGGCATCAATTTGCAGCGTAGCAGCCAGCAGTCTCTCGAGGTAGTCCTTTTGCGGGTAGGCCGCGGTTTCGAAATGCAGCCTGCCGCGCGCGTCGGCGAGGCAGGCGTCCAGCATCTGGCGGAAGCGGTCGGGCCGGCGCAGGGCGTCGCTGTCCTTGAACAGCCGCAGCACGGTGGCGGGCCGCAACTCCTGCGCCTGATGCACCTTGGTGTGGTTGACCATGGTGATGTGGGCGAGGTCGCGGCAGTCGCTGGGCACGCGCAGGCGGCGGCACAGTTCGGCCAGCGGCCGGGTGCCGTTGATCTCGTGGCCGATATGCCGCGGCAGCACCTCGGGCGGCGTCAGCGCCTTGCCCAGGTCGTGGCCGAGCGCGGCGAAGCGCACCGCCAGCGGGTAGCCGGCGGCGGCCGCGTAATCGAGCACCCGCATGGTGTGGTCGCCGCAATCGATTTCCGGGTGGTAGTCGGCGCGCTGCGGCACGCCGAACAGGGCATCCACTTCCGGCAGCACGCGCGCGAGCGCGCCGCATTCTCGCAGCGTCAGCAGCATCCGCGAAGGCTTGTCTTCCATCAAGCCCTTGGCCAGTTCCTGCCATACCCGCTCGGCCACCAGGGCATCGGCTTCGCCGCTGTCCACCATTTGCCGCATCAGCGCCATGGTTTCCGGCGCGACGGCGAAATCGAAGCGGGCGGCGAAGCGCGCCAGCCGCAAAATGCGCACCGGGTCCTCGGCGAAGGCGTCGCTGACGTGGCGCAGAATGCCGGCCTTCAGATCGGCCTGGCCGTCATAGGGATCGATCAGGCTGCCGTCGCCGGCTTCGGCGATGGCGTTGATGGTGAGGTCGCGCCGCGCCAGGTCTTGCTCCAGCGTCACGCCGCTATCGGTGTGGAATACGAAGCCGTGGTAGCCCTTGGCTATCTTGCGCTCGGTGCGGGCCAGCGCGTACTCCTCCTGCGTTTGCGGGTGCAGGAATACCGGAAAGTCCTTGCCGACCGGGCGGAAACCCTGGTCCAGCATCTGCTGCGGCGTGGCGCCCACCACCACCCAGTCGCGGTCCTTGACCGGCAGGCCCAGCAGGCGGTCGCGGACCGCGCCGCCGACGATATAAATGTCCATCTTAACGCGCAGCCTTTTCCCGGTAGCGGGAGACGATATGATTGCCGTCGCGGCCTGATAGCCAGGCGGGCGCCAGCGCCGACAGCGGGGTGGGCGCGAAGCCCAGCGGCCCGGACGGAAAGGGATGCTCGCTGATATTGTCCCAACGCAGCGAACGGACATTGTCGCGGCTCATCAGCGTGGGGCCGGGCAGCCGTTCCATCAGGCCGGCCTGCAGCATGGCCAGGCTGTCAGGCAGCCCGATGACCGGACGGGAATGGCCGCTGCAGCGGCCGGCCAGTCTGGCCAGCTCTGCCAGCGTGTAAATCTCGGGTCCGGCCAGGTCCAGCTTGCGGCGCAGGGTTTGCGGCCGGCCGAGGCTGGCGCACACCGCCCGCGCCACGTCTTCCACCCATACTGGCGCCATCTTGCTGGCGGCGCCGGCCAGCGGCAGCAAGGGCAACCGTTTCTGCAGCGCGGCGAACAGATTGAGGAAGGCGTCGTCGCGGCCGAACACTACCGAGGGGCGCAGAATGGTCCAGTCCAGCCCGCTGCCTTCCACCGCCAGCTCGCCCAATGCCTTGGTCTGCAGGTAATCGCTTGGGGCATCCTGGGCCGCGCCCAGCGCGCTGACATGCACCAGGCGCGGCACGCGCTGGCGGCGGCAGGCTTCGACTATGGCTTCGGGCAGGCGCGCGTGGTTTTTTTCGAACTGGGCGCGGCTGCCGTGCAGGATGCCGACCATGCTGACTACCGCGTCGTGGCCGGCGATCAGCGCCTCCAGCTGCGCGGGGTCGTGAATGTCGGCGTTCACCAGCCGCGCCGACGGCAGCACCAGGAATTCCGGCAGCGCGGTTTTGCGGCTGGCCACGGTGATGCGGTGGCCGTCCCCGGCCAGCCGCGCCGCCAGATGGCGGCCGATGAATCCGCTGCCGCCTATCAGGCAGATCTTTTGCGGGAGTGGGGCAATTGTCTGGTTCATCACGGTTGGTTCCGGTTCAGCGCGGAGGGATCATGCCCATGCGGTTTTTCAGCGAGATATTGGCGTGGCCGAAGGTGCTGGAGTAGTAGGCGGCGCTGGCCATCACTTTTTGCACGTAATCGCGGGTTTCGCTGAACGGTATGGTTTCGGCATAGATGGTGCCGTCCAGCGCGCGGTTGGTCTGCCAGTTGCGGGCGCGGCTGGGGCCAGCGTTGTAGGCGGCGGTGGCCATCACCTGATTGCCGGACAGGTTGTCCAGCACGTAGCGCAGATACCAGGTGCCCAGCTGGACATTTGTGTCGATGTCGTTGACGGCGAAATGGGTGAGGCCGATTTTCTTGGCCGCCCACTTGGCGGTGGCCGGCATCAGCTGCATCAGGCCGGAGGCGCCGACGCCGGAGCGCGCCATGGTGATGAAGCGGCTTTCCTGGCGGATCAGGCCGTAGACCCAGGCGTCGTCGATGTCGAGCTGGCGCGCGTACTTCTGGGTGATGTCGCGGTAGGGCGTCAGGTAGCGCAGCGAGAAGTCATGCTCTTCCTTGGTGCGCTCGGCGCTGTAGATGGCCATGTCGTAAAAGCCTTCCTTGCGGGCGATTTCCGCCGCGGCCAGCAGTTCCATATCGTTGCGGCCGCGCATTGCCCAGCGCCATTCGCGCTGCGCGTCGGTGCGGAATTCGGGCTTGGTGTAGATTTCGGCCACCGACAGCAAGGCCAGCGAGCGGCGAATGGCGGGGTCCTGCTTCATCCGCGCGACATCGTCGGCGCTGGGCATGGTTTTATTGGTGGAGGCGGACAGCGAATTGCCCAGTTCCTCCAGCGACAGCAGCGCGTAGTAGTTATGGCCGACGCTGGCCTGGCTGAACAGCGGCGCGGCCAGCGCCGGCTTGCCCTGCTGCTGCAGCGAGCGTCCCAGCCAGTAGCGCCACGCCGGGCGCGCCGCGACCGCCGCCGGCATCCGGCGGATGATGCCGTCCAGCTGCGTCCATTGCTCCAGGCGCAGCGCCGAGCGCGCCCACCATTCCCATTGGTCGGCGGTGAGCTGGCGCGGATCGGCCTTGTCGAACCATTGCAGAGCTTGGGCGGACAGCTGCTTGCGCGCCGACAGCAGCGCCAACTGCCCCCAGCCGAAGCCGCTGCGGTCGGCGTCGATATTGCCTTCCAGACGGGACAGGCTGGCGGCGGCGCCGTCCAAGTCGGTTTTCGCTTTGCGCTCGATTTCCAGCAGCGCGGCTTCCTGGCCGCCCGGAGTGGACAAATTGGCGTTGGCCGGCTTGTTGAGCGCGGCGTTGTCCAGCGGCAGCTGGGTGTCGGCGGCCAACTGGCGCGCCTGGCTGACGAAGTTGCCGGCCAGCAGCAGGCGGGCGCGGCGCCACAGCCAGTCCTGGTTGATCAGTCCGCGGGCGTACGCGCCTTCGATCAGGCGGTTGCAGCCGTCCGGGACCGGCTTGCCCTCCAGGAAGCGGTCGAGGTTGTCGGGCTTCTGCCCCTGGTACAGCCCCATCAGTTGGCCATAACAGCTGGACTCCTCGTCGCGGCCTTCCTCCGGCAGCTTTTTCCATTCGGCGGCGAAAGCGGTCCAGTTTTCGCGCATCCCCAGCTTCTTCACCCATTCGTTGCGTATCCGCTCCGGCATCAGGCCTTCCGGCACCTGTTCGAGAAAGCGCGTCACCTGGGCGTCGTCGTTTTTTTCCAGCGCCTTCCAGGCCAGCCAGTAGGAAGGGTAATCCTTCAGCGGATAGCTGTCCGGCAGGCTGCCGCCCAGGCTGGCCAGCCTGCCCAGTTCATTGGCGCGGAAGGCGTCGCGGGCCGCCAGCAGGGTGTCGTCGGCGCCCGCGTGCGCGGAGGCCGCGGTGCCGAGGGCGACCAGCAAGCCTGCCAGGAGGGCAGGCGTGTTAGAGATATTCATAAGCATTCCGTTTTCGGGTGGATTGCCGCCGGCGCGGCGCTGGCGCCGGCGGTTCGATAATTCACTATGACAGCCAATGGCGAAATATGAAGGCGGGCGCGCCCGGCATGTTGGTCATGTCGGGCGGTCGGCATGCGCCGCCTGGTAAAACTCTATCGGCAAGCGGTCCGGGTCGGCGCAAAAGAAGAAACGCGAGCCGGTGTATTCGTCCAGGCGGATCGCTTCCGCCTCTACCCCCTGGGCCAGCAAGTGCGCGCGGGCCGCGTCTATGTCCGGGCAGGCGAAAGCCAGGTGGCGCAGCCCGCAGGCCTCGGGCCGGGTGGGGCGCGCCGGCGTTTGCGGGAAGCTGAACAGTTCGATCTGGCTGCCGTCGGGCAGGACCAGGTCCAGTTTCCACGACTGCCGGTCGGCGCGCCAGTTCTCCGCCACGATGGGCAGGGCGAGAACGCGGTGGTAGAAGTCGCGCGAGCGCGCATAGTCGGAGGCGATGATGGCGAGATGATGCAGGCCGCTGATATGCATGGTCGTTGAACGAGGCAGTTGCCGGATGCCGGCATTTTAACGTCGCGGGCGGCGGGCTGCCCAGCGCGGGGCGGGGGCATTGAAAAAGACAATCAAAAATCTTGCAACAATCAATTAGACCTTTTTGGCACTGGCTATCAGAATGCATTCATCGATAGCAAACAACCAACACCCCACAAGGAGCTGACCATGCTGCAAAATCGTGAAGGCCAACGCGTACCGAACGTCACTTTCCGCATCCGCGAAAACAACGAGTGGAAAAACGTGAGCACCGCCGAACTGTTCGACGGCAAGACCATCGCCCTGTTCTCGCTGCCGGGCGCTTTCACCCCGACTTGCTCGTCCACCCACCTGCCGCGCTTCAACGAACTGGCGCCGGCATTCTACGCCAACGGCGTCGACGCCATCCTGTGCGTGTCGGTCAACGACACCTTCGTGATGAACGAGTGGGCCAAGGACCAGGAAGCCGCCAACATCGTGATGATACCCGATGGCAACGCCGATTTCACCGAAGGCATGGGCATGCTGGTGGACAAGGCCGATCTGGGCTTCGGCAAGCGCAGCTGGCGCTACGCGATGCTGGTGAAGGACGGCGTGGTGCAGAAGATGTTCATCGAGCCGCAAGAGCCGGGCGATCCGTTCAAGGTGTCCGACGCCGACACCATGCTGAACTACATCAACCCCAACGCCAAGAAGCCCGACCAGGTCGTGGTGTTCACCAAGGTGGGCTGCCCGCACTGCGCCCGCGCCAAGGCCGTGTTGGCCGAAAACGGCTACGACTTCGTCGAAGTGCCGCTGGACAACAAGATCCGCGGCAAGGCGCTGGGCGCGGTGTCTGGCAAGATGACCGCTCCGCAAGTGTTCATCAACGGCGAACTGATCGGCTCGGCAGACGAAGTGGAAAAGCGCTTCGCCAAGTAAGGTGTTCGTTTCCGGCGGCTCGGGCCCTGACGCCGCCGGTTCTTTTGGGCCGGTACTCCTGCCGGCCGCCTTTTTTGCCGGGATGCGGGACGCCATGCGTGCGTGGCGTGCCGCATCCCTGCCAGATACAAGGATAAAACCATGAAAACCATCCATATCGACGTAGCCGTCATCGGCGCCGGCACCGCCGGCCTCGCCGCCTACCGCGCCGCCAAGGCCGGCGGCGCTTCCGCCATCGTGATCGAGGGCGGGCCTTACGGCACCACCTGCGCCCGCGTCGGCTGCATGCCGTCCAAGCTGCTGATCGCCGCCGCCGAGGCCGCCCACCATGCGAGCCATGCCGATATGTTCGGCGTGCATGTGGATGGCGAGGTGCGCATCGACGGCCGCGAAGTGATGGCTCGCGTCAAGAGCGAGCGCGACCGCTTCGTCGGCTTCGTGGTGCGAAGCGTGGATGGCATTCCGGCCGAGGACAAGCTGCGCGGCTATGCCCGCTTCATCGACAACACCACCTTGCAGGTGGACGAGCATACCTTGGTACAGGCCAAGCGCGTGGTGATCGCCACCGGTTCGTCGCCGGTGATTCCGCCGCCGTTTCAGGCCTTCGGCGACCGCCTGATCATCAACGATGACGTGTTCGATTGGGAAGACCTGCCGCAAAGCGTGGCGGTGTTCGGCCCCGGCGTCATCGGCCTGGAGCTTGGACAGGCGCTGTCGCGTTTGGGCGTGAAGGTGAAGGTATTCGGCGCCCGCGGCGGCGTGGGACCCTTGAGCGATCCGGCGGTGCGCGACTATGCGCGCCAGGCGCTGGGCAACGAGTTTTACCTGGACCCGGACGCCAAGGTGCTGGAAATGGCCAATGATGGCGACGCGGCGCGGATCCGCTATGTGAGCCTGGACGGCGCGGAGGTGGAGGAGCGCTTCGATTATGTGCTGGCCGCCACCGGCCGCGCCCCCAATGTGCGCGGCCTCGGTCTGGAGAATACCAGCGTGCTGCTGGATGCCCGCGGCGTGCCGATGTTCGACCCGGAAACGCTGCTGTGCGTCGGCGCGCCGGTCTTCATCGCCGGCGACGCCAACGATATCCTGCCCTTGCTGCATGAGGCGGCCGACGAAGGCGCTACCGCCGGCGGCAATGCTGCGTCTTACCCGCAATTGACGGCTGGATTGCGCCGTTCGCCTATCGCGGTGGTGTTTTCGGATCCGCAGATGATGATGGTGGGCCGCCGTTTCGCCGATCTGGCCGACGAGGGTTTCGTGGCGGGCGAGGTCAGCTTCGAGGACCAGGGGCGCAGCCGGGTGATGGGGATCAACAAAGGCCTGTTGCACGTATACGCGGACAAGGAAACCGGCCGCTTCCTGGGAGCCGAGATGATAGGCCCGCGGGCGGAGAATCTGGCGCATCTATTGGCCTGGAGCCATCAGCAACAGCTGACGGTGGCGCAAATGCTGCAAATGCCTTTCTATCACCCGGTGATAGAAGAAGGCTTGCGCACCGCTCTGCGCGACGCGAAGGCGAAGCTGGATGCGATAGCGCTTGCCTAAGTGAGGCCGCAGTGGCTATGAATATTCCATAAGCATCGCGCTTGGAGTAATTCATGTCCTTCGCCGCCCAGAGCGGGGCTGGAGCCCCGTCCCGAAAACCCCGTGCCGGCTTTGCGTTGGCGCGGGGTTTTCGCTTTAGCGGGAGTTTGAGGTGAGCCAAGGCTGGCCGGCGAAGAGCGCTGCGCTGGCCGGTATCTTGTGGCGCTGGCCGCGCGCGCGGGCCGGTGCGGCGCGCTGCCGGCGCATGGTGGCCCGGCGCGAGGTGCAGGGACTGATCCTGCTGGCGCCGTTGTTGCTCACCGTCATATTGTCGCGTCATTTCGACACGGCTGAGCGGGCGGCGACCGAGTCCAATTTCCGCCACGATGCCGGGGCGGCGGCCGAGCAACTGGCGAGCGCGATTCAGCAGGATGTCGACGCGCTGGACTCATTGGCGCTTTTCATGGGCAACGCGCCCAATATCCGCCAGGATGATTTCTACCGTTTCGCCAGGCCGCTGGTGGCGAGCCGGCCGCTGTTTCAAGGGATAGGCTGGGCGCCGCTGGTGCCGCAGGCCGGCCGGCCGGCTTATGAGGCGAAGTACGGCAAGGTCCGCGAGAAGCGGGCCGATGGCCGCATTGTCGCCGCCGGCATCCGGCCCGAATACTATCCGGTGACCTATATCGCGCCCAAGGAAGACAATCCGAAAGTATGGGGTTTCGACCTGTGGTCGGAGCCCAGGCGGCGCGAAGCCATCCGCCGCGCGCTGGCCAGCGGCCAGGCCAGGATCAGCGAGCCGCTGATCCTGGCCCAGTTCAACGACGACTCCGGCAAGGGGGTGTCGATGATCATTCCTGTGCCCGGCGTCCGCGGCGGCGTGGTGGTGGGCGGCATCAACGCCGCCCGGCTGGCGGCGCGGGCCCTCCCGGCGCTGGCTGAAAAAGGGATCAGTCTGCAGCTGGACGATGTCGGCGGCGGCGGCACGGTCAGCCTGGTGGCGCCGACGCAGCGAGCGAGTCCGGGAAGCCCGTGGCTGAGCCGCAAGCTGGCGATAGGCGGGCGGGTCTGGAAGGTGACCTTGCGCGCGCTGCCGCGTTACCTGGAGGCCAGCGGCAGCCATGCGGCGCTGCTGGTGTTGCCGGCCGGCATGGTGTTCACGCTGCTGCTCGGCATTTACTTGAACCTGCTGCACCGGCGCCGCGAGGTGGCGGAAGAGTTGGCCAGCCGAAGCGCCCGCGCGCTAAGGCAGGGCGAGGAGCGTTTCCGCATGTTCGCCAGCATCGCCTCGGACTGGCTGTGGGAGCTGGATGCCGAAGGACGGCTCAGCTACTGTTCCGAGCATTTCAGCGAATTGACCGGCGTGCCGCTGGGCAAGCTGCTAGGCCGCCACTGGCGGGAGTGGCGGCCGGTGCGCGCGAACCGCGACCAGGCTGAGCGGCTGTCGCGGCTGTTCGCCGGGCGCCAAGAGGTGCGGGATTTCGAACTGAGCTACCGGCGGCGCGCAGAGGAGCGCTGGATAGCCATCAACGCCTGTCCGCTGCTGAGCGCGGACGGCGAGCTGTGCGGCTATCGCGGCGTCGGCCGCGACATCACCGAACGCAAGCGGTCGGAGCAAGAGTTGTACGGCCACCGCAATCATTTGCAGGAGCTGGTCGCGCAACGCACCGCCGACTTGTTGCAGGCGAAGGAGGAGGCGGAGCGGGCGAATCAGGCCAAGTCGGAATTCCTGGCCAATATGTCGCATGAGCTGCGCACGCCGCTGCACGGCATACTCAGCTTCGCCGAGATAGGCGGCGACAAGGTTGGGCAGGCGCCGCCGGAGCGGATCAAGCGCTATTTCGACAATATCCATGCCAGCGGCGCCAGGCTGCTGATCTTGCTGAACGATTTGCTGGATCTGGCCAAGCTGGAGTCGGGGCGGATGGCGCTGCACCGCGAGGACGTGGATCTATGCGAGCTGGTCCGCCTGATGACGCAGGCGGAAGAGGGGCGCATGGCGGAGGCGGGCATCGGCTTGAAGCTGGAGTTGCCGCCGCTGCCGCTGCTAGCCTGGGTGGACCGCAAGTCCATGCAGCAGATACTGGCCAATCTGCTGTCCAATGCGATCAAGTTCGCGCCGCGCGGCAGCCGGATCCGGATCGGCCTGCAGCATTTCGGCTCCATCGTCACCCTGTCGGTGGCCGATCAGGGGCCGGGGGTGCCGGAAGCCGAACTGGAGCGCATTTTCGACAAGTTCGTGCAGAGCAGCGCCACCGCCAATGGTTCCGGCGGCACCGGGCTGGGTTTGGCGATCTGCCGGCAGATCGCCCTGGCGCACGCCGGCAGCATTTACGCGGAAAACCTGCCGGCGGGCGGGATCTGCTTCTTCGTCTCGCTGCCGGACGCGGAGAACAGCAAAACCATGGAGCGCCTGTCGCTGCTGCTGGGGGAGAAGGAGGCTGCCGCGCACGGGGCTGGCGAATGAGCGCGCCGGGCGGGCAATGCGAAACGGGGGCGTTTGCCCCCGTTGTCGTTTTATCGGCTCAGGCCTTGCCGGCGAACAGCGGCGCGATCCAGCTGAAGCGCTGGCGCCAGATGTCCGGCGCGCACCAGGCCAGGTGCGCGGTGGCGAGGATGTTGAGCGCGGCCACCGCCAGCAGCAGCATCGAGATGCTGTCGAACCATTTCAGCATCAGCACGCTGCCGATGGCGGCCGCCACCATGTAAAAGCCGTTGATGATGTTGTTGGCGGCCACCGCCTGCGAGCGGAACTCATCCGGGCTGCCGGTTTGCAGCCAGGTGTACAGCGGCACGGTGAAGAAGCCGCCGAAGAAGCCCAGCAGCGCCACGTCGGCGATGCTGCGCCAGCTGCTGGCGCGGGCCATGAATTCGGCCAGCGTCGCCAGCGGGCCGTGGTAATGAGGCATCGCGCCCAGCGCCAGGTCGCCGCCGAACACCGTCATGCCGGCGCTGCCTAGCAGCACGATGCCCAGCTGCAGCTTGCCGTGAGACAGCTTGGCGCAAATCACCGAGCCGATGCCGATGCCGATGGAGAACAGCGCCAGCAGCAGGGTATAGACGTCGGCGTCGCCGCCCAGGTGCATGCGGGTGAAGGTGGGCAGCTGGGTGGTGTAGACCGCGCCCATCAGCCAAAACCAGGAAATGCCCAGGATGGAGCAGCGCACGTCGTGGATGCGCCAGGCCTTGCCCACCAGTTGCACCGAATCGCCGAGGAAATTCCACGACAGCTTGAGATGCGGCGCGCCGGGCGCCACCGCCGGCATGGCGGTGCTGCTGAAATAGCCCAGCACGGCGGTGACCAGCAGCGCGGCGATGATCAGCAGCGAGCCGTTGTGGGTGAGCACGCTGCCCAGCAGCTGGCCCAGCAGGATGGCGAGGAAGGTGCCCATTTCGATCAGGCCGGTGCCGCCGACCAGTTCGTCTTCGCGCAGGTATTGCGGCAGCACCGAGTATTTCATCGGGCCGAAGAAAGCGGAGTGGGTGCCCATCAGGAACAGCGCTGACAATAGCAGCCCGGCCGATTGCCACAGGAAACCGGCGCCGGCCAGCAGCATGATGGCGATCTCGGCCAGCTTGATCAGCCTGGCGATGCGCGCCTTGTCGTAACGCTCGGATAATTTGCCGGCGCTGGCGGAAAACAGGAAGAAGGGCAGGATGAAGATGCCGGCCGCCAGATTGACCAGCATTTCCGGCGGCAGGCCGGCTAGGGTCAGGCCGTGAAAGCTGATCAGCACCACGATGGCGGTTTTCAGCATATTGTCGTTGAAGGCGCCTAGGAACTGGGTGCCGAACAAGGGCAGGAAGCGCCGGGTGGCGAAAAAGGAGAAATCTGCTTTCACGGATGGCCGTTCTGGTAAAAAGCGGGAATCGCATGCTAGCTGATTCCCGCCGCACTGTCAGGTGCCGATCAGAATAGCGACAGCCACAAACCGGCGCTGGAGGCGGTCATGAAGCCGGTCAGGATGGAGGCCAGCAGCGCGCGCATGCCGATCTGCGCCAGCTCCTGCTGCCGCTCCGGCGCCAGCGCGCCGATGCCCGCCACGCAGATGCCCACCGACGACAGGTTGGAGAAGCTGGCCAGCGCGAAGGTGGAAATCATCACCGTCGGCGCCGACAGCGTGCCGGCGGCCTTCATCTTGGCCAGGTCGAGGTAGGCGATGAATTCGTTGAGAACGATCTTCTGCCCCAGCAAGCTGCCGACGCCCAGCGTCTCATCCCAGCCGATTCCCATCAGGAAGGCGAACACCCGGAAGGCTTGGCCGGCCAAGTATTGCAGCGTCAGGCCGTCGAACATGCCGTGGGTGGAGGCCTGGATCGCGGCGTTGACGCCCAGCATCTGGCCCAGGCCGTCCTTCACCAGGAAGTTGGCCAGCGCGATCAGCGCCACGATGGCCAGCAGGATGGTGGCCACGGCGGCGGCCATTTTCATGCCGTCCAGCGCGCCGGTCACCACCGCGCTGACGAAATTGCCCCCGCTCTTTTCCTTGGACGCCTGCAGCTTGCTGCTGGACAGCTCGCCGGGGGCGGTTTCCGGGAACATGATCTTGCAGAACACCACCGCGCCGGCCGCGTTCATGCAGGAGGCGGTCAGCAAGTAGGTGGCGAAGCGCGCCTGCTCGGCGGCGTCCGGCCCGCCCAGGAAGGCGACGTAGGCGGCCAGCACGCCGCCGGACAGCGTCGACATGCCGGCGATCATGATGCAGGCCAACTCGGAGCGGGTCATGTGGCGGATGTAGGGGCGGACCAGCAGCGGCGCCTCGGTCTGGCCCAGGAAGATATTGGCGGCGGCCACCACGCTTTCCGGGCCGGAAATGCCCATGCTGCGCTTCATTGCCCAGGCCAGCGCGGCGACCACGCGCTGCAGGATGCCGAAATGGTAGAGCAGCGCGCTGAAGGCGGAGAAGAAGATGATCACCGGCAGCACGGTGAAGGCGAACAGGAAGCCCAGCTTGCCGCCAGGTTTGGCCAGGTCGCCGAAGATGAAGCCGGCGCCTTCGCCGGCGAAGCTCAGCACTTTGGCGAAGCCGGCGCCGAAGGCGGCGAAACCGTGGTGAATGGCCGGGATATAGTTGATCAAGAGGAACAAGCCGCTCTGGATGGCGAGGCCGATCAGCACGGTGCGCCAGTTGACGGCGTCGCGGCGGGTGGAAAAAGCATAGGCTACGCCGACCAGCAGCAACATGCCGGCGAGTGCTTGGATGGTATTCACGGATGCCCTTCGGGAGTGAAACAGCGGCAGGGGCGCGATGGCCGCAGCGGGGCGCCTGGCGGCGCGGCGGTTGCCGGGAAGCTGTTCGCAAAAAAGAGGGCGATTATATAAGCGAATCGTGATTTGTCAATTCGCGGCCATCCCGCGCCGGGAGGGACTACTGCTGATCGTCCTCCCGGCGCGGGGTGTCGTCGTCCATCAGGATGCGGTGGGCCGGGCCTTCCATGTCGTCGAACTGGCCGGAGCGGGTGGCCCACCAGAAGATGGCGCCGATGACGAAGGCCAGCACCAGGCTGAGCGGGATGAGCAGGTAGAGGCTTTCCATCAGTTCTTCCGTTTGACTAGGCGCAGGGCGTTGCCGGCCACCAGCAGCGAGCTGAGCGCCATGCCCAGGCTGGCGAGCCAGGGCGTGACGTGGCCGGTCACGGCCAGCGGCAAGGCCACCAGATTATACCCCGCCGCCCAGCACAGGTTTTGCCGTATCACCGTCAGCGTGCGCCGGCTGATGTCCAGCGACGCGTCTATCAGGCCCAATTGGTCCGCGATCAGCACCATGTCGCCGCTGGCGCGCGCCACGTCAGTGCCGCCGCCCATGGCGATGGAGACGTCGGCGCGGGCCAGCACCGGCGCGTCGTTGACGCCATCGCCCACCATCAGCACGCGGCGGCCGGCGTCCTGCAACGCGCCGACGTAGGCGAGCTTGTCTTCCGGCGTGGCGCGCGCGCGCGCGCGTTCCAGCCCCAGCTCGCGCGCCAGTGCGCAGACGGCCTGTTCGCCGTCGCCGCTGAGCAGATGCACGGCCAGTCCGCGCCGGCGCAGGCGCGCCACCAGCTCGGCGGCGTCGGCGCGCACGGCGTCGCCGATGGCGAAACGGGCCTGCACGCCGTCGCTATTCGCCAGCAGCACCTGGGTGCTGCCGGCGTGCCAGTCGGCGACGTCTTGCTGCGGCTGCCGCAGCCAGGCGGCGATGAAGGGGGCGGAGCCCAGCCGCCATTCGCGCCCGGCCATCACGCCTGCCACGCCGTGGCCCGGGTGGTTGAGCGGCGATTCGACGCGCGGCGCGGCCAGGCCTTCGGCGGCTTGCCGCAGCGCCTGCGCCAGCGGGTGTTCCGAACCGTGCTCCAGCGCGGCGGCCAACGCCAGCGCTTGTTCCGGCGCGAGGCTGCCCTCGATGGCGACGTCCAGCAGCTTCATGCTGCCGTGGGTAAGGGTGCCGGTCTTGTCGAACACCACGTCGGTCACTTTGGCCAGCGTTTCCAGCGCGTGGCCGCGAGTGGCGAGCACGCCCAGGCTGGCCAGGCTGCCGCCGGCGGCGGTGAGGGCCGCCGGGGTGGCCAGCGACAGCGCGCAGGGGCAGGAGATGACCAGCACCGCCACCATGATCCACAGCGCGCGGCCGGGGTCCAAGAAATGCCAGGCCAGATAACTGGCGGCGGCGGCCAGCAGCAGCAGGGCGACGAACCAGCTGGCGAAGCGGTCGGCCAGCACCGCCAGCCGGGGCTTTTCCGCCAGCGCGCGGTCCAGCAGGCGCACGATGCCGGCCAGCCGGGTCGACTCCCCGCTTTCCTCCACCCGCAGCAGCAGCGGGCTGGAGGTGTTGACGCTGCCGGCTATCACCGCGTCGCCGGCGGTTTTGGGAATGGGCCGGCTTTCGCCGGTGAGCAAGGCCTCGTCGCTGGCGCTTTGGCCATCCAGCACCACGCCGTCGGCGGGGATGGTTTCGCCCGGGCGGACCAGGATCACGTCGCCGCGGCGCAGGCTGGCGACGGTGGCTTCATGGCTGTCGCGGCTGGCGGGCCAATTGTCCAGCCGGTGCGCGAAGGCCGGCACCAGCTTGACCAGGCTTTCGCTGGCGGCCCCGGCCTTGCGGCGGGCGATCGATTCCAGGTAGCGGCCGCCCAGCAGCAGGAACACGAACATCGATACCGAATCGAAATAGATGCCATGCTCGAACTTGTGGATCAGCGCCCAGAAGCTGGCGCAGAAAGCGGTGAGGATGCCTATGGTCACCGGCGTGTCCATGCCGACGCGGCCGCTTTTCAGATCGCGCCAGGTGGCGCGGTAGAACGGCAGCGCGGAATACAGCAGCACCGGCAGCGTGAGGATGAAGCTGGCCCAGTGCAGCAGCCACAGCAGGTCGGGCGCGATGTCGCCGTCCGGCGCCAGGTAGACCGGCACCGCGTACATCATCACCTGCATCATCGACAAGCCGGCCACCCATAGCCGGCTCAGCGCCTGCTTGCGCTCCTTCTGTTGCAGCTTTTCCTGGCGCTCGGCATCGTAGGGGTGGGCGCGGTAGCCTATCGCTGCCACCGCCTCCAGGATGGCGGACAGCTTGACGCGGCTGTTGTCCCAGCGCACGCGGGCGCGCTGGGTGCTGTAATTGATGTCGACGCCGACCACGCCCGGCAGCCGGTGCAGATGCTGTTCGTTCAGCCAGATGCAGGCGGCGCAGGTGATGCCTTCCAGCATCAGCGCAGCCTCGCGCACCTGGTCGCGGTCGATGTGGACGAAGCCGCGCTGCAGTTCGTCGGAATCGTACAGCCGGATCTGTTCCAGCAGATTCTGCGGCAGCGCTTCGGCGCGGGCCGCGCCCTCGGTGCGGTGCTGATAGTAGTCGGACAGGCCGGAATTTATGATGGTGGCGGCCACGGCCTGGCAGCCGGCGCAGCAGGCGGCTTCATCGCGCTGGCGGTAGCGGATGGGGAAATCGGCGCCGGGCGGGACCGGCAAGCCGCAATGGAAACAGTTCTCGCTCATGACGGGGCATTGTAATCAAAGCCGGTCGCCATTGCTTGATCCAGCTCATGGCATATGTCGCCGTATTCGAATATTTCGCGCATTGACTTGAGATAGGCGGCGGCCGGCCTCATGTGCTGTGGACTCAATGCGAAGGAGAGCGCGATGAAAATGCAGGCGGTGGTCCAGCAAGGGCCGGGCGGGGCGGAGACGATGGAGCTGGCGGAATGGGATCGGCCGCAGCTGGCGCCTGGCAAGCTGCTGGTGCGGGTGATGGCGGCCGGAGTGAATCGGGCCGACATGATGCAGCGCGAGGGCCGTTACGCGCCGCCTCCCGGCGCTAGCCCGCTGCTGGGCCTGGAAGTGGCTGGTTGGGTGGAAGAGGCGGCGGAAGGTTCAGTCTTTCAGCCCGGCGACGCGGTGTTCGGCCTGGTTGAGGGCGGCGGCTATGCCGAGTACGCGCTGCTGGACGAAGCCTTGGCCATCGCCAAGCCGGACGCGCTGTCCTGGGTGGAGGCCGCCAGCCTGCCGGAGGCCTGGATGACAGCCTGGTTCAACCTGGCGGAGAAGGCCGGCGTCGCCGCAGGCGACAATGTGCTGGTGCACGCTGGTGCCAGCGGCGTCGGCGTGGCGGCGATCCAGGTGGCCGGCTTGCTGGGCGCGCGGGCTTTCGCCAGCGCCGGCAGCGCGGAAAAGCTGGCATTCTGCCGCGAACTGGGCGCCGCGCAAGTATTCAACTATCGGGAAACGCCGGCTTTCAGCGAGCTGGTCAAAAGCTGGGGCGGCGCGGACGCGGTGCTGGACCCGGTGGGCGCGGCCTATCTGGCGGAAAACCTGCAGGCCTTGAATCCGGACGGCAGGCTGGTGAACATTGGGCTGATGGGCGGTTTGAAGGCCGAGCTGGATTTCGGCCGGCTGCTGATGAAGCGCATCAGCCTGATCGGCTCCACGCTGCGGCCGCAGCCGCCCGCGGCGAAGGCCAGGCTGGCGGCGGCGCTGCGCGAGCGCATCCTGCCCGGCATCCTGGACGGACGCTTGCGCACGGTGGTGGACTGCAGCTTTCCGTGGACCCAGGTGCGGGACGCCCATCGCTACGTCGAGGAAAACCGTAATCTGGGCAAGGTGGTGCTGACGATGTTCTCGACGCAGGCCGCCGGCTAAAAGAAAACCCCGCGGCCTGACGGCTGCGGGGTTTTTCGCGCGGGGGGAGGCCGCGATCAGCCGTGCAGCTGTTTGAGCTGGCTGGCGATGATGTCGTGGTTCAGCCACAGCACCGGGCCGGACGGCTGCGAGGCTTCGCCGAACATCAGCGGGCCGGCGGCTTCGATCACCAGCGCGCTGAGGCGGTCGGTGATCAGCGCCTTGCGGTCCAGGTGCATGTCGGTGAGCTCGTCCGACGTGCCTATCATCACCTCGGCCAGCTCGGGGCTGTTGGGCATCGGCCAGGCGTCGAAGCGGCGGAAGCCCTGCATCACCGCGCCGTCGTTGAGCGCGTCTATCTTTTTCAGCAGCGTTTCCAGCGAGTGGCCGTCCTTCAGCAGGCTGGCGCAGTCCTGCCATTGGCTATCGGTCCAGGCGCCTGGCGCTTCCTTCTTCAGCGCGCGCAGCAGCGCGAACAGCGGCAGCTCGACGCCGACGAAGATGTCGGAGGAATTGGTGCGGATTTCCGGGCAGTTGAACACCGTGGCCTTGACGCCTTGCTCCCAGGCGGCTTGCGCCACCTTCTCCAGCCGCATCTTGGCGTAGCCCTGGGTGTAGTTGGTGTAGGTCTGCCACTGGTAGCGGCCGTCGATCAGGATTTCCGTGCCGTGGTAGCCGTAGGCGGTGTAGCGCACCTGGCCGCCGCTGGCTTCCAGGCGGCGGCGCAGCGCCGCGCTGCCTGCTATCAGGTGCTGGAAGGTGTTGGCGGTGACTTCGTCGAAGTTTTGCAGGATCAGCTTGCCCAGGTCGCTGTCCAGCAGCGCCTGCGAGGACAGGAAGCGGTCGCCGCGGCCCTTGTAGATGCGGTTGGCGATGGCGAGGAACACCTTGACCTTGGGAATGCCGCCGGCCATGGTGTGGGCGAAGAACACGTTGCGGCCGTCGGCGATCATGCCGTCCAGCTTGGCCATCACTTCGGCGACGCCGTCCTGGAAGCGCTTGACGCCGACCTGGCGGCATTTTTCGATATGCGCCCAGTCCAGCTTGTCGTCCTGCCAGCCTTTCAGCGTCAGGCCGCCCAGCAGCTCGGTCGGGGTGGCTTCGCCGGCGGGGGCGTCCAGCTCGAAGCCGGCCATCAGCGGCACGTTGATGATCTTGCCGCCCAGATTGGCCTCGGCGGCCGCCAGTTCTTCGTCGTTCAGCGGGCGCAGGCGGTTGTCGTCGTCGCGGCGGCCGACGGTGATGCCGATGATCTCCATGCCGGCCTGGCGGGCTTGGTTGACCAGACCATTGGCGTAGCCGCGGCCGAACAGCTCGCCGAACAGCACGAATACGTCGCCGGGGCGGAAGATATTGCTTTGCGGCAGGTTTCTCAGGGCAATCGGCTGAGCCATATTGCATTCTCCATGGTGGGTTTCAGGCGCCGATCGGCTCCTTGTCTGGAGGCGTTCGGGCCAGCGGCGCGCCGCGCGCGATGGCGTCCGCGGCGCGATATAAGGTTTAGTGTGATTGCTCGAAATCCGGCGGCATGATACCAGCGATCGCCGCTTTTGGCCCATGCTCTCAGGATTTCAGCGGCGACAGCGCCTCGATCAGCGCCACTTCCTGCGCGTAGCTCAGGCCTTTCATCTTGGCCAGCAGCGCCTCGCCGTCCAGCTGGAATTGCTGATCCAGCTCGTCTTCGATGATGCGGGCCTCCACGGCCAGCCAGACGCCGCGGCAGGAGGCGGCGCTGTCGAAATGCACGCTGCCGATCACGCCGGCCATCAGCCGCAGCTCGTCGTCGCTGAACAGCCGCGACAGCGCCGCCTGTTCGCGGCGGACGATTTCGGCGTAGCGGTCGCAGATCTGCATCACGCGCTCCTGGTCGCCGTAGTGGGCCGGCTCGTCCTGCGGCGCCGCCAGTTCGTCGTGGCGGAACCAGGCTTCGATCAGCGGACGCAATTGCGGCAGGTCTTCATGCCAGACGCGGGCCAGTTCGTCGCGGAAGACGGCCTGGTCGGTAAAGGACAGTTCGTCGAAGGGCATCGCCGGCAACACGTCTTCGTCCAGCGTGCGCTTGCCTATCCAGACGCGTCCTTCTTCATCCAGCTGCGCCTCGCCGCGCCATACCGCCTGTTCCTCGGTGGCGAGGTTGTCGACATGCAGCTCTATATAAGGCACGGCGGCGTCCTGGCCCTCGTCTTCGCCGACAAAGCGCAGGGTGATGTCGAACAGGCCGTGCTTGAACACTTCCAGCAGCTGCAGGCCGTCGGCGTGGCCGGCCAGGATGTAGCGGTGGGCGTCTTCGTACACCGCCACCTGGTCCGGCGTTTCGGCGGCGTGGATCAGCTTGGCCTTGAGCGGCTCGGCCAGCATATTGGCGTCGCCGTGGTGGATGTCGTAACCGGTGCGGTAGGCTTCGCGCTCATGCCACAATGCGTTCCAGTCGTACATGTCTTGTGTTCCTTGTTGCCTGATGGCTGGCAGTTTAATGGCAAAACCGCCGCGCGACGAGTTTGCCGCCGCCATCGCTTTAACGTGAAAAATACAAAACGGTAATCTGTTTTTACCGAAATTTTCTTGGTGCTTGGCTATCATGCTATAATCTTTCGATTTTTCTGTTTCCAGATAGCCGCCTGAGACATGACCCGACAAATTCGTAACATCGCCATCATCGCCCACGTTGACCACGGCAAGACCACCCTGGTTGACCAACTGCTGCGCCAGTCCGGCACTTTCCGCGAAAACCAGCAGGTTGACGAGCGCGTAATGGACAGCAACGATCTTGAAAAAGAACGTGGCATCACCATTCTCGCCAAAAACACCGCCATCGAATACGAAGGCGTGCACATCAACATCGTCGACACTCCGGGACACGCCGACTTCGGCGGCGAAGTAGAGCGCGTGCTGGGCATGGTCGATGGCGTGCTGCTGCTGGTGGACGCCGTTGAAGGCCCGATGCCGCAAACCCGCTTCGTGACCAAGAAGGCGCTGGCCCTGGGCCTGCGCCCGATCGTGGTGATCAACAAGGTAGACCGTCCGGGCGCGCGTCCGGACTGGGTGGTGGACCAAACCTTCGACCTGTTCGACAAGCTGGGCGCCACCGACGAGCAGCTGGACTTCCCGATCATCTATGCTTCGGGCCTGAACGGCTTCGCCAAGCTGGAACTGGAAGAAACCTCCGACAATATGCGTCCGCTGTTCGAGACCGTGCTTAAGCACGTTCCGACCCCGCCGGGCGACGCCGACGCGCCGCTGCAGCTGCAGATTTCCGCGCTGGACTACTCCACCTACACTGGCCGCCTGGGCGTGGGCCGCGTGCTGAACGGCCGCATCAAGCCGGGCCAGCAAGTGGTGGTGATGAACCATGAAGAGCAAGTGGCTTCCGGCCGCATCAACCAGGTGCTGGGTTACCAGGGTCTGGACCGCGTGCCGGTGGAAGGCGCCGAAGCCGGCGACATCATCATCATCTCCGGCCTGGACGACATCGGCATCGGCGTCACCATCTGCGACAAAGAGCAGCCGGTAGGCCTGCCGGTGCTGGGCGTGGACGAGCCGACCCTGACCATGGACTTCATGGTCAACACCTCGCCGCTGGCCGGCACCGAAGGCAAGTTCGTCACCAGCCGCCAGATCCGCGATCGCCTGACCAAGGAACTGCTGACCAATGTGGCGCTGCGCGTCGAAGACACCGAAGATTCGGACATCTTCCGCGTGTCGGGCCGCGGCGAGCTGCACCTGACCATCCTGCTGGAAAACATGCGTCGCGAAGGCTTTGAAATGGCCGTCGCCAAACCGCGCGTGGTTTACAAGGAAATCGACGGCCAGAAGTGCGAGCCGTACGAAAACCTGTCCATCGACTTGGAAGACGACCACCAGGGCGGCGTCATGGAAGAAATCGGCCGCCGCCGCGGCGAGCTGACCAATATGGAATCGGACGGCATGGGCCGCACCCGCCTGGAATACCACATTCCGGCCCGGGGCCTGATCGGCTTCCAGTCCGACTTCATGACCATGACCCGCGGCACCGGCCTGATGAGCCACGTGTTCGACGATTACGCGCCGGTGAAGCCGGACATGCCGGGCCGCCACAACGGCGTGCTGATCTCGCAGGAAAACGGCGAAGCCGTCGCTTACGCGCTGTGGAAGCTGGAAGACCGCGGCCGCATGTTCGTGTCTCCGGGCGAAAAACTGTACGAAGGCATGATCATCGGCATTCACAGCCGCGACAACGACCTGGTGGTGAACCCGGTCAAGGGCAAGCAGCTGACCAACGTCCGCGCCTCCGGCACCGACGAAGCGGTTCGCCTGACCACCCCGATCAAGCTGACGCTGGAATCCGCGGTGGAGTTCATCGACGACGACGAACTGGTGGAAATCACCCCGAAATCCATCCGCATCCGCAAGCGTTACCTGCAGGAAAACGAGCGTCGCCGCATGTCCAAGGCTGAAAGCAACTAAGCCGGCCGACCGCGCTTCGCGCAAGACCCGCACCCCGTCGCCTGTTCGCAGGCGGCGGGGTGTTTTGTTTGGCGGCCTTAGCGTCCTCGCAGCGCGGCGTCGATATGGCCGTATAGCTGGCGGTAGTCGTCCGGATCGCTGTCGAGCTTGGTGTGGGAGTTGCCGTTGCTGTCCCAGACGGTGGTTTCCAGGCGCGCGCGCGCCAGCACCTGCTGCGGTTGGCTGCCGGGGCGCAGCATCAGCAACAGCTCGGTGCTCTGGTGATCGGGCTTGCCGGGCATCGGCAGCTTGAGCTTCAGGATGCCGCGCAGCACCTGGCGGCCGCGGCTGACCAGCTGCTCGTGCCTGAGCGCGCGGATCACGTGGTAATCCGGTTCCGCTTCGATCTGGCCGTAGCCGTGCTGATGCAGCGCACTCTGCGCCGCTTGCAGCACGGCGGCCAGGCTGGCGCCGTTGAACTGGTGGTCGCGATGGTTGCGGTAGCGGTTTTGCTCCTCGTGGTCCAGGTCGGAGCGGGTCTGGGTGGAGCTGTAATGCAGGATGCGCCCACCCTGGCCCTGGACTTGTTCGGCGGCGTGGGCGTAGCTGGCAAGCGGCAGGGTCAGCAGCAGGGCGGGAAGCGGGGAGTGCATGGCGGGCTCGCTGTCAGGATAAAAGGATGAATATAGCGCTGTATGATGCCAATGGCGTGAAATGGTTCCGCAGGATGTCCGCCCAAGCCGACTTGGCAGGCGAAAGCACCATATATTGATTACGAGCAAATTCCATATCTACATTTTGTAAAAATAGCGCGGCAGCCTGCTGGCAAATCGCATACAGTGGCAACGTTTCCCGGCCGGCGGCAAGCCGGCCGGTTGGATAGCCATGCCAGGAGGTGCGATGTGCAAGTGAGCAAGCGCGACGGCGCAGTGACGCAATTCGATATCGGCAAGATCGCCAATGCATGCCAGCGGGCGGCGGCGGCGGCAGGCCATGCGGCGCCGGCCGCGTTGGCGTTGGCCATCGCGGCGGCGGTGGAGCGCCGCTGCCGCGAGCGCTCGGCGCAGGGGCGGATCAGCATCGCGGCGATCCAGCGTTTGGTTGAAGACGAACTGATGCGCGAGTATCCCGAAGTGGCGCGGGTTTACATTCAGTACCGCCATGACCGCGACAGCGTGCGCGCGCGCGGCTCCGAGCTGCATGCCAAGCTGATGGGGCTGGTGCACAGAACGGACGAAGAGGCCGCCACTGAGAACGCCAACAAGGACGCCAATGTGTTTCCGGTGATGCGCGACCTGATGGCCGGCATCGTCTCCAAGCAGTTTGCCGGCAACTTCCTGCCCAAGGACATCCTGGCTGCTCACAACAGCGGCGACATCCATTTCCATGACCTGGATTACTCGCCGTTCCTGCCGTTCACCAATTGCTGCCTGGTGGATTTGAAAGGCATGCTGGAGCAGGGCTTCCGCCTCGGCAACGCCCAGATCGAAAGCCCCAGGTCGATAGGCGTCGCCTGCGCCGTCACCGCCCAGATCATCGCCCAGGTGGCCAGCCACCAGTACGGCGGCACCACCATTCCCAATATCGATCAGGTTTTGGCGCCCTATGTGCTGAAAAGCTATCGCAAAAATCTGGAGGTGGCCCGGGAGTACGGCATCACCGAGCCAGAACGCTATGCCCGCGAGCGCGCCGAAAAGGAAACGTACGACGGCATCCAGGCTTGCGAGTACGAGATCAACACCCTGTTCAGCTCCAATGGCCAGCAGCCCTTCGTCACCTTCTCCTTCGGCATGGGCCTGGGCTGGGAGGCGCGCATCATACAGCAGTCCATCCTCCGCGTGCGCATCAAGGGGCTGGGCAAAGAGGGCGTCACGCCGGTTTTTCCCAAGCTGGTGATGTTCATCGACCAGGGCGTCAATCTGCGGCCGGCCGATCCGAATTACGACATCAAGCAACTGGCTTTGGAGTGCGCGTCCAAACGCATGTATCCGGACATCATCTCCGCCGAGCTCAACCGACGCATCACCGGCTCGTCGGTGCCGGTTTCGCCGATGGGCTGCCGCAGCTTCCTGCCGGCCTGGCGCGACGAGGCGGGCCGGGAGGTGCTGGATGGCCGCAACAATCTGGGCGTGGTCAGCTTGAATCTACCGCGCATCGCCATCGAGGCGAGGGGCGACGCGCAGGCGTTCTGGGCGCTGCTGGAGGGGCGCTTGGGCCTATGCTTGCGCGCGCTGATGCTGCGCATCGAGCGGTTGCGCGGCGTCAAGGCCAATGTCGCGCCGATTCTGTATACCGAGGGCGCCTTTGGCGCGCGGCTGAAGCCGGATCAAGACATCATGGCGCTGTTTCAGGGCGGCCGGGCGTCGATCTCGCTCGGCTACATCGGCCTGCACGAAGTCGGCGTGCTGCTGTTCGGCGCGCATCCGGCCGACAGCGAGCCTGCTCAGGTTTTTCTGCGCCGGGTGGTGGCCCGCCTGAGCGAGGCCGCTGCGCAGTGGAAGCGCGAAACCGGTTTCGGCTTCTCGCTCTACTCCACGCCCAGCGAGTCGCTGTGCAACCGTTTCTGCAAATTGGACCGGGAGCGCTTCGGCGACATCGCCGAAGTGACCGACAAGGGCTATTACACCAATTCCTTCCATCTGGATGTGTTCCGCAAGGTCAATCCGTTCGAGAAGATAGACTTTGAAACCGGCTATGCCGAGCTGGCCAGCGGCGGCCATATAAGCTATGTCGAATTGCCGAACATGAAGCACAATCTGCAGGCGTTGGAGCGGATCTGGGATTACGCGCTGGAGAGGGTGCCGTATTTCGGCAGCAATACGCCGGTGGACTCCTGCGGCGCCTGCGGCTTCATGGGAGAGGCGCTGGCCGCGGCAGATGGATTCAGCTGCCCGCAATGCGGCAATCGCGACAGCGCCTCGCTGTCGGTGACGCGCCGCGTGTGCGGCTACCTGGGCAGTCCCAATGCGCGTCCGTTCAATGCCGGCAAGCAGAAGGAAGTGATGCGCCGGGTCAAGCACTTCGGCGGCGAGCATTGATCGATCCATGAATTACGATCGCTACTACACCTGCGATTTGGTGAATGGCGAGGGCGTGCGCGTCACGCTCTTCGTCACCGGCTGCGCGCATGCCTGCGAGGGCTGCCACAACCGCTCCACCTGGGATCGCAAAAGCGGGCGGCCGTTCACTGCCCAGGTGCGGGAGGCTCTGCTGGCGCATTGCGCCGGCCATGACGGCCTCAGCCTGTCCGGCGGCGATCCGCTGCTGCCGGCCAATCGCGATGAAATCCTGTCGCTGTGCCGCGCGTTCAAACAACGCTATCCGGGCAAGAGCATCTGGCTGTGGACTGGTTACGACTACGAAGAGGTGCGGGAGTTGGAGATCCTGCGTTTCGTCGATGTGCTGATCGATGGCCGCTACCGCCGGGACTTGCCGACCAGCAAGCCCTGGCGGGGGTCGGACAATCAGCGCCTGTTCAGGCTGGCGCCGGCGCGGGGGCGGCCGTTGCTGCCGGTGACGCAGCTGACGTAGTTGCTCTGGCAGCCGACGTCGCTGCGGTCGCGCCCGTCAATCGCGATTTGTTTGAAATCGCTGGCGGCTGCGGTCGGCCCGCTCAGGCGCCGTCCATGCCGATAGAGGGCGGAGATCGGGGCGTCCCTGTTGTTGAAGCGGCCGATCCCGGCCCGTTGGCGCCGCACGTCGAGTCCCGGATGGCGACCGGCGTTGCTGAGGCTGGCGATGGGCAGGCGGACTGGATGGCGTTGGCCAAGCCGCAGGCCTGCGGCCGATAGGGCGCGGTCAGGCCGCTGATGTCCAGGTGGCCGCAGCAGGCCAGGCAGAGCAAGGCTGTCCGTATTCTCCATCGCCATCTCCCCCGCAAGCTTTTGGGTGAAGGCCGGGTTGGCGTGGTGGCGGGCGGAGGCGGCAGCGGCTAGGCTGGATGCAGTGATGCGCGGGGAGATGAGGATGCGTTGCCTGGCCTGGATCGCGTGCGGTTTGTGCTTGGCCGGGGCGGCGGCGCGGGCATGGGCGCTGGATGAGGTGGTGCTCGCCAATGGCGAATGGGCGCCGTATCAGTCGGCGAAGCTGCCGCATCAGGGCTTCGCCTCTCACGTGGTCAGCGAGGCGTTCCGTTTGGCCGGGATTCAGGTGATTTACCGTTTTTATCCCTGGGCCAGGGCTGAGGCCATGGTGCGAGGCGGCGGCGTGGCCGGCTCGCTGGTATGGTCTGAAACGCCGCAGCGGCGGGCATTCGCCTGGTTCAGCGATCCGGTGATCGTGGACGACGAGGTGGTGTTCCATCTTGCCACCCGCAAGATGAAGGCCGAGCGCATCGAGGATTTCTACGGCCTGACGATGGCGACTTTCAACGGCTCGCGGCTGGGGGCGTGGCAGGAGGCGATAGATGCCGGCCGCATCCGCAGTTACGTCGTCAAGGACATCGAGGCCGGGATGCGCCAGTTGCTGATCGGCAGGCTGGATTTCATTCCCTTGATCCGCTCGGTGGGTTTCAGCGTGTTGCGCCAGCATTTCACTCCCAGGGAGCAGGCGGCGATCGTGGCGGAGCCGCATGTGTTCGTGCGCGCTGAATATGGTGTGATGTTCAGCCGCAAACAGCCGGGCGGCGAGGCCTTGCTGCGGCGCTTCAACGCCGGGCTGGCCAAATTGAAGGCGAGCGCCGAGTATCGGCAGATGGCGCGTGATTTCGCCGCGGGCAAATACGATCCGCAGCCCTATTGAACGGCCGCGGGCGAATGTGTTGCAAATTCTGTCTTGCGGCTTCTTCGCCAAAAAACTCACATATCATGAAGCGTGCGCTGTTAGAAGAATGATGTGAGGAGATGGAAATGGCATGGACCAAAGAGCAGAGGCAAACAGTTTTCGCCTGCTATCTAGGCTGGACGCTGGATGCGTTCGATTTTTTCCTGATGGTGTTCGTGCTGAAGGACATCGCCCGCGAGTTCGGCACCGATGTCGAGGCGGTCAGCTGGGCCACCATGCTGACGCTGGCGGCGCGGCCGATAGGCGCGCTGATCTTCGGCCGGCTGGCCGACCGCTATGGCCGCCGTCCGGTGCTGATGGCCAATATCGTGATGTATTCGGTGCTGGGCTTCGCGTCGGCGTTTTCGCCCAATTTGATGGTCTTGCTGATTCTGCGCACGCTGTTCGGCGTGGCGATGGGTGGGGAGTGGGGCGTGGGCTCGTCGCTGACCATGGAGAGCATTCCCCGCGAATCGCGCGGTTTCGTGTCCGGCCTGCTGCAGGCCGGCTATCCCAGCGGCTACCTGCTGGCGACGCTGGCTTTCGGCCAGCTGTTCGAGCACATAGGCTGGCGCGGCATGTTCATGCTCAGCCTGCTGCCGGCGCTGCTGACGCTGTACATCCGCCGCAACGTGCCGGAAAGTCCCAGCTGGGAGGCGGCGAGGGGGCAGGAAAAGCCGGGGCTGCTGCAAGCCATCGCCGCGCAATGGCGCTTGTCGCTGTACGCCATCGTGCTGATGACCTGTTTCAACTTCTTCTCGCACGGCACCCAGGACATGTACCCCACTTTTCTTAGGGTGCAGCACAAGTTCGATCCGCATGCCGTGCAGACCATCGCCATTTGCCTGAATGTGGGCGCCATCGTCGGCGGGCTGGCGATCGGGGGCTTGTCGGAGCGGATAGGGCGCCGCAACGCCATCACGCTGGCGGCGCTGTTCGCCTTGCCGGTATTGCCGCTGTGGGCGTTCTCGTCCACGCCGTTGATGCTGGCCGCCGGGGCCTTCCTGATGCAGATCGCGGTGCAGGGCGCCTGGGGGGTGATTCCCGCGCACCTCAATGAAATTTCGCCAACTGCGGTGCGCGCCACGTTTCCAGGCCTGGTCTATCAACTGGGCAATCTATTGGCTTCGGTAAACAGTCCGATGCAGGCGCATATGGCCAAGATGAACGGCGGCGATTACGGCCTGGCGATGGCTACGGTCGCCGGCATCGTGGCGATCGCCATCGCGGTGTTGATACGCTTCAGCCGCGAGCGGCGCGGCGAGGATATGCGCGTGTCAGGCTAGGGCTGGGGGCGGGCAGCCGGCGCGGGGGCGCCGGCTTTCGCCCGCGCTTTCAGTAGCCGGCCAGCCGTTGCCGGCAGGCTTGCGCTTCTTGCATGATGCGCTCGAACAGCTCGGCCACCGTCGGCACATCGTCTATCAGGCCCTGGGCCTGGCCTATCAGCTGCACGCCTTTGTCGTGGTCGCCATCCTGTATCGCCAACCGTATCGACTCGGTCGCCGCGCCGAACAGCGCCAACTGGCGCAGCGCCTGCGGCTGGCTGATCATGCCGCCCAGCGCCACTTTCAACACCGGCATGCCCATGCGCCGCGCCATCCGGCTGGCGCGGAACGCCGCCGGCAGCAGGCCCAGCGGCTTGCGGCAGGCCGCGCGGGCGTTCGGGGTGTCCATCATCCGGCACCACAGGCCGTCGAAATTCTTCGAGTAAAGCGTGTCGGCCACGCCGCGTTCGCGGATCATGTCCTTGGTCTTGGCGTGCACCGGGCTTTCCCGCGTCATGGCCAGGCGCGAGCCCATCGCCGCGGCGTCGGCGCCCAGCGCCAACGCGGCGACCAGGCTGCTGCCGTCGGCGAAGCCGCCGGCCGCGATGATGGGCAGTCGGCTGGCCTTGCGGATGGCGGGGATCAGCACCAGCGAGGTGACGCTGCCGCCGTGGGCGGCGGCCTCGTGGCCGGTGACCAGCAGCGCGTCGGCGCCGCTTTTTTCCGCCGAGACAGCATGTTTTTCGGTGGTGACGGTGGCGACCACCTTGCCGCCATAGCGATGGGCGGCTTCGGCTATCCAGTCGCCCTTGCCCAGCGAATAGTTGATGACGGGGACTTGTTCTTCCAACGCCACCCGGGCGTTGTCGGCAGCGCCGGGCATCATCAGAGTGGCGCCGATGCCGAAGGGGCGGTCGCTCAATTCGCGGATGCGGCGGATCGCGGCGCGGGTGGCGTCGGCCGACAGCGGGCCGCTGGCCAGGATGCCGAGGCCGCCGGCATTGCCGACGGCGGCGACCAATTCCGGCGTGGCGATATAGCTCATGCCGGGGCAAATCAGCGGATGCCGGATATCGAACAGGCGGGTAATGGCGGTTTGCATGGCTGGAACTCGCGGCTGGTTTACAATGCGGGTCTATTGTTGATGTATTCGTCCTAAAATTCAAACGATTGTTTAATTCATGACGCTGATCATTGTGCTGATGGGCTGGCTTTACGTGGTGCTGATGCTGGCGCTGACCCAGGGCAGCGTGGCGGGCGGTCTGGCGGTCGCCTTCTTTCTGGGCGTGCTGCCGACCTGGTTTGTGGCGTGGGCGACGCGCAACAAGCTGCGCCGCCGCCGCGCGGCGGAGAAAGATGCCGGCAAAGCTTGAGCTGGCGGGCCTTTGGGTGCTAGAATCTCGTGTTCTCTGCCATTCTGGCGGGGGATATAAACCAAACTACGCACATCCGCGCAAAAGGGTGCCTGGCTGAACTTGCGTTCAGGCGGGTTGTCTGCGCGGATGGAGGCTTAACCCTTTAGGAGTTTTTGCATGTCCACCAACGTTACCATGCGTCAAATGCTTGAGGCCGGTGTCCACTTCGGCCACCAAACCCGCTTCTGGAACCCGAAGATGGCCAAGTACATCTTTGGCAGCCGCAACAAGATCCACATCATCAACCTGGAAAAGACCCTGCCGCTGTTCGTAGAGTCTCAGGAGTATGTGCGTCGCCTGGCCGCCAACAAGGGTACCGTGATGTTCGTCGGCACCAAGCGTCAAGCGCGTGAGATCGTACGTGAAGAAGCTGCCCGTTGCGGCATGCCGTTTGTTGACCACCGCTGGCTGGGCGGCATGCTGACCAACTACAAGACCGTGAAGCAGTCGATCAAGCGTCTTGAAGAGAAGCGCGCCATCCTGGAAGGTTCCGGCGATACCGGTTACAACAAGAAAGAACTGCTGGATCTGCAGCGCGAAGTCGACAAACTCGAGCGCTCGCTGGGCGGTATCAAGGATATGAAGGGCCTGCCGGACGCCATCTTCGTTATCGACACCGGCTACCAGAAGGGTACCATCGTCGAAGCCAAGAAACTGGGCATCCCGGTTATCGGCGTTGTTGACACCAACAACTCCCCGGACGGCATCGATTACGTAATCCCGGGTAACGACGACTCCAGCCGCGCCATCCGCCTGTACGCTCGCGGCATCGCCGACGCGGTACTGGAAGGCCGCGCGCACTCTCTGCAAGAGATCGTCGCCGCCGCTGAGCCGGCGCAAGCCGAGTAAGCGGACCAGAAAGGGGCGCAAGCCCCTTTTTTTGGACCCGATCGTTTACGTAATCTAAATCATTAGGAGTGAAACATGGCGGAAATCACCGCAAAAATGGTTTCGGATCTGCGCGTGGCCACCGGCCTCGGCATGATGGAGTGCAAGAAGGCTCTGGTTGAAGCGGACGGCGACGCCGCCAAGGCTGAAGAAATCCTGCGCATCAAGTCCGGCACCAAGGCCTCCAAGATGGCCGGTCGTCTGGCTGCCGAAGGCATTATCGGTTCCCATGTTGAAGGCGGCGTAGGCGCGCTGGTTGAAGTGAACTGCGAAACCGACTTCGTTGCCAAGGATCCGACCTTCCTGGCTCTGGCCGCTGCCGCAGCCAAGGCCGCCGTCATCGCCAATCCGGCCGACGTGGAAGCCCTGTCCGCGGTTGAAATCGACGGCGTGTCCGTTGAGGAAATCCGCAAGGCCGCCATCGCCAAACTGGGCGAGAACATGACCATCCGTCGCTTCGTTCGCTACTCGACCGAAGGCGCTATCGCCACCTACTTGCACGGCGCGAAGATCGGCGTGATCGTCGACTACGCCGGCGCCGAGAGCGTGGGCAAAGACGTGGCCATGCATATCGCCGCCTCCAAGCCGATCTGTGTTTCCAAGGATCAGGTTTCGGCCGAGACCCTGGAGCAAGAGCGCAAGATCTACACCGCTCAGGCTGCCGAATCCGGCAAGCCGGCCGACATCGTCGCCAAGATGGTTGAAGGCCGCATCAACAAGTTCCTGGCTGAAGTGACCCTGCTGGGTCAGCCGTTCGTCAAGAACCCGGACCTGACCGTTGAGAAGCTGCTGGCCGAGCAGAAAGCCTCCGTCAAGGCGTTCGCCATGTTCGTAGTAGGCGAAGGCATTGAGAAGAAGGTAGTAGACTACGCAGCGGAAGTTGCCGCCGCGGCCAAGCTGTAAGCCCAGGCTTACAGCTTTATTGACGGCACCCTGCCTGCAGGGTGCCGTTTTGCAAACTGAAAACCACAAATCGCCAATCCGAGGACATCATGAGCCAAGTTCCTGCCTATAAACGCATCCTGCTGAAACTTTCCGGCGAAGCCCTGATGGGTGACGACAGCTATGGCATCAATCGCACCACCATTGAGCAGATCGTGGGCCAGGTGAAGGAAGTGGTCGAGCTGGGCATCGAAGTGGGCATCGTGATCGGCGGCGGCAATATCTTCCGCGGCGTGGCTCCGGCCGCCGCGGGCATGGATCGCGCTACGGCCGACTACATGGGCATGATGGCCACCGTGATGAACGCGCTGGCGCTGAAGGATGCGATGACTAAGGTGGGCCTGATCGCCCGCGTGCAGTCGGCGCTGACCATGCAGCAGATCGCCGAGCCCTATGTGCGCGGCAAGGCGATGCAATATCTGGAGGAAGGCAAAGTGGTGATCTTCGCCGCCGGCACCGGCAACCCCTTCTTCACCACCGACACCGCCGCCGCCTTGCGCGGCATGGAAATGAATGTGGACATCATGCTGAAGGCCACCAAGGTCGACGGCGTGTATACCGATGATCCGAAAAAGAATCCCGATGCGGTCCGCTATCAGAGCGTGACCTTCGACGAGGCCATCTCGCGCAACCTGAAGGTGATGGACGCCACCGCCTTCGCGCTGTGCCGCGATCAGCATCTGAATATCAAGGTCTTCAGCATCTTCAAGAACGGCGCGCTCAAGCGGGTCGTGCTTGGCGAAGACGAAGGCACGCTGGTACACTGCTGAGTTTGAAAATTGCTGAGGGCGAAAACGGCAATGGCCGTTTTCGCCTTGTCATTTGAAGTTTTGATGGGAGTGGACATGATTAACAACGTCAAGAAGTCGGCCGAACAAAAAATGCAAAAAACACTGGAATCGTTCAAAAACGATCTGTCCAAGGTTCGCACCGGCCGCGCCCATACCGGCATTCTGGATCATGTCATGGTTGATTATTACGGCAGCGACGTGCCGGTCAATCAAGTTGCCAACGTCACCCTGATCGACGCCCGCACCATCGGCGTCCAGGCTTGGGAAAAACCCATGGTGGCGAAGATCGAAAAAGCCATCCGCGATTCCGATCTGGGCCTGAATCCGGCTTCCATGGGCGAGATCATCCGCGTGCCGATGCCGATGCTGACCGAAGAGCGCCGCAAGGACCTGATCAAGGTGGTGCGCGCCGAGGCCGAAGGCGCCCGCGTGGCGGTGCGCAATGTCCGCCGCGATTCCAACACCGAATTCAAGAATCTGCTGAAGGACAAGTCCATCACCGAGGACGACGAGCGCCGCGGCCAGGACGAGATCCAGAAGCTGACCGACAAGTACACCGCCGAGATCGACAAGGCGCTGGCCGCAAAAGAAGCCGACCTGCTCGCAGTATAAGGGGCAGGCCTTGTTTTCCGGTTCTTTGAAACCAATGCCGGAGGGGCGCCAGCCGCCCCGGCATGTGGCCATCATCATGGATGGCAACGGCCGCTGGGCCAAGAAGCGGTTCCTGCCCAGGGTGGCCGGGCACAAGCGCGGGCTGGACGCCGTGCGCGAGGTGGTCGGCGCCTGCAAGGAAATGGGCGTCGGCTATCTGACTCTGTTCGCGTTTTCCACTGAGAACTGGCGCAGGCCGCAGGAGGAAGTGACCTTCCTGATGGACTTGTTCCTGCGCGCGCTGGAGCACGAGGTCAGCAAGCTGCACAGCAATAATATCCGCCTGCAGGTGCTGGGCTCGCGCGAGCGCTTCAGCGCGGAGCTGTCTGAGCGCATCGCGCGCGCCGAGGCGAAAACCGCCGACAACGACGGCTTGGTTCTGACCATCGCCGCCGATTACGGCGGTCGCTGGGATATCGTCAACGCGGTGAATCAACTGGTCGCGGAAGGCGTGGCGCCGATTACCGAAGAGGCGCTGACCAAGCGTCTGGCCATGTCCTGGGCGCCGGAGCCTGATCTGTTCATCCGCACCGGCGGCGAGCAGCGCATCAGCAATTTCCTGCTGTGGCAGTTGGCGTATTCGGAATTGTATTTCACCGATCTGCTTTGGCCCGATTTCGACCGCGCGGCGCTGGAGCAGGCGATTTCTTCCTATTGGCAGCGTGAACGGCGCTTTGGTCGCACCAGCGAGCAATTGCCGGAACATTTGCGCCGCGACACACCCTGACCATTCATGCTGAAAACGCGAATTCTGACCGCGCTGGCGCTGCTGCCCTTGATGCTGGCGGCGCTTTTCTTTTTTCCGGCCCCCATCTGGGCCGGCTTTTCCTGGCTGATCGTCGGGCTGGCGTTGTGGGAGTACTCCCGCATGGCCGGCATGGGCCGGCCGCAGCAGGCCTGTTACCTGGTTCTCTCTTCGCTGCTGGCCGCCGTTTGCTGGGCCATGGGCTGGAAGGCGGGGCCGCTGCTGCATGGCGTGGTGCTGGCGTTCTGGCTGGCGTTGATGCCGTGCTGGCTGGCGCGGCGCTGGACCATCCCGGGCGGCGCGCCGGCCTGGCTGTTGGGCTGGGTATTGATGCTGCCGGCCTGGTTTGCCTTCCTGGAGTGGCGCCCGCAGCCTAGCCGGCACGATGCTTTGGCCCTGCTGGCGGTGATGGGCCTGGTATGGGTGGCGGACATCGCCGCCTATTTTTCCGGCAAGGCGTTCGGCAAACGCAAGCTGGCGCCGGCCATCAGCCCCGGCAAGAGCTGGGAGGGCGTATATGGCGCCGTGATCTGCGTGGCGGTTTACGTCGCATTGGTGGATCATTTCGGCTGGCTGGACATCAAGCTGCCGCTGTGGGGGCTGTTGTTGCTGGCCTTGCCGCTGACGGCGGTGAGCGTGTGCGGCGATTTGCTTGAGTCGTGGTTCAAGCGCGCCGCGGGCGTCAAGGACAGCAGCCGTCTGCTGCCAGGCCATGGCGGCGTGTACGACCGCATCGACAGCCTGATCGCCGTGCTGGCGGTCAGCAATGCCCTGCGCGCGCTGGGCGGCATGTAATTCTGGAATCGATTCAAATGACCAAACCTCAGGGTATTGCCGTGCTGGGGGCGACCGGCAGCGTCGGCTGCAGCACGCTGGACGTGATCGCCCGGCATCCGGAGCGCTATCGGGTGGTGGCGCTGAGCGGCCATCGCCAGCTGGACAAGCTTTTCGAGCAGGCCAGCCGCTTCCGGCCGGATTACCTGGTTGTGGCCGATGCTGACGCCGCCGCGCAACTGGCGCTGCGACTGGAGCAGGCTGGCCTGCCGGGCGAGGTGCTGCATGGGCCTCAGGCGTTGGAGGAGATCGTCCGCCTGCCCGAGGTGGATGCCGTGATGGCGGCCATCGTCGGCGCGGCCGGCCTGCCTTCCGCGCTGGCGGCCGCCGGCGCCGGCAAGCGCATTCTGTTGGCCAACAAGGAATCGCTGGTGGTGGCGGGGCGCTTGTTCATGGACGCGGTGCGGCGCAGCGGCGCCGGCCTGTTGCCGGTCGATAGCGAGCACAGCGCGATTTTCCAGTCGCTGCCCGCTGACTATGCCGGCCAGCCTGCGCTGGCGGGCATCCGCAAAATCATTCTCACCGCCTCCGGCGGGCCATTCCGCGGCAAGAGCGCGGCCGAGCTGCTGGACGTGACGCCGGCCGACGCCTGCCGCCACCCCAACTGGAGCATGGGGCGCAAGATATCGGTCGACTCCGCATCCTTGATGAACAAGGGGCTGGAGGTGATAGAGGCGCATTGGCTGTTCGGCGTGCCGCCGGAGCAGATCGAGGTGGTGGTGCATCCGCAGAGCGTGATCCATTCGATGGTGCAGTACCGCGACGGCTCCGTGATCGCGCAGCTGGGCTCCCCCGACATGCGCACGCCGATCGCCTGCGCATTGGCGTGGCCGGAGCGCATCGACGCCGGCGTAGAACCGCTGGACTTCTTCTCGCTGTCCAGCCTGAGTTTCGAAAAGCCCGATCTGGCGAATTTCCCCTGCCTGCGGCTGGCCTTCGACGCGCTGGCGATGGGAGGCGACGCGCCGGCGGTGCTGAACGCCGCCAACGAGGTGGCGGTGGACGCCTTCCTGAACGGGCGGCTGCGCTTCGTCGACATTCCCAAGGTGGTATCCGAGACCTTGTCGGGAGTGGACCTGGCCGCCAGCGCAAGCCTGGACGCGCTGCTGGCGCGGGATGAGGATGCGCGGCGCTTCGCCCGCGGCAGGGTGGCGGCATGCTGACGCTCCTGGCTTTTTTGTTGGCCATCGGCCTGCTGGTGACTTTTCATGAGCTTGGCCATTATTGGGTCGCCAAGCTGTGCGGCGTGAAGGTGCTGCGCTTTTCCCTCGGTTTCGGCTCGCCCTTGCTGCGTTTTCGCCCGCGCGAAACCGAGTGGGTGGTGTGTCCGATCCCGCTGGGCGGCTATGTGAAGATGCTGGACGAGCGCGAGGGTTTCGTCGCGCCGTCCGAACGCGGCCGCGCCTTCAACAATCAGCATGTGCTCAAGCGCATGGCCATTGTGGCGGCGGGGCCGGCGGCCAATCTGCTGCTGGCGGTGCTGCTGTACTGGGGCGTGATCGCCCAGGGCGTGCCGCAGTTGAAGCCGCTGATCGGCACTGTGATCGGGCAGACGCCGGCGGCGGCGGCCGGCTTTCAGGAAGGCGAACGCATTCTGAGCGTAGCCGGGCAGCGGGTGTCCAGCTGGCAGGATGTCCGCCTGGCGCTGGTGGATGCGGCGATGTCGGGCGGCGCGGTGCCGGTGGTGGTGCAAAACGCTTCCGGCGCCAGCCGCGAGCGCCGCATCGACGCCCAACGTTTCGGCGACAAGGCGGCGCAGGCCTTGCAGCAGGGCGATCCGGGCCTGTCTCCGGCGCGCTTCCTGCCGGTGCTGGGCGCGCTGGAGGAAAACAGCGTGGCGGCGCGGGCCGGTCTCAAGACCGGCGACAAGCTGCTGGCAGTCAATGGGGTGATGCTGCGCAGCTGGGAGGAATGGGTGCAGATCGTGCGCAACAGTCCCGGCAAGGATTTGGCGCTGCGCATAGAACGCAAGGGGCAGGACATGGAAGTCAAACTGCGGCCGATGGCGGTGACGCAGGATGACGAGGTGGTGGGGCGGATCGGCGTGGGGCCGATGCCCGACCGCGCCTGGAACGACAAGCTGGGCTTCACTCTGCATTACGATGCGATGGGGGCCTTGCTGGCCGCGGCGACCAAGACCGGCGACACCGCCTGGATGAGCGTCAAGTTCCTTGGCAATATGTTGATCGGCCACGCTTCACTCGACAACCTGTCCGGCCCGCTGACCATCGCCAATGTCGCCGGCCAGACCGCGCGTGAAGGCTTGACGCCGTATCTGGAGTTCCTGGCGCTGATCAGCGTCAGCATCGGCATATTGAATCTGCTGCCCATACCGGTTCTGGATGGTGGGCACTTGATGTATTATGTCGCGGAGCTGGTTAGAGGTAAGCCCGTCAGCGAACGGGTGCAATTGCTCGGACAGAAAATTGGTTTCATATTGCTGGCGTCTTTGATGGCGTTCGCCATCCTGAATGATTTCAGCCGGCTATTTGGGGGTTAAAGCACACCTATGAAATTGAAGCGACTCGCAGCGGCCGTATTGGGCCTGTCCATGGCCTCCGTCGCCATGGCTGCTGACCCGTTTGTAATCAAGGATATCCGCGTTGAAGGCCTGCAGCGTACCGAGCCGGGCACGGTCTTCAACTATTTGCCGGTCAAGGTGGGAGACACCTTCACCGACGCCAAGGCGCAGGAGTCGATCAAGGCCCTGTTCAACACCGGCTTCTTCAACGATGTCCGGGTGGAAAGCCGCGGCGACACGCTGATCGTCACCGTCGCCGAGCGTCCGGTGATCACCCAGCTGAACATCAACGGCGCCAAGGAATTCAGCAAGGACCAGCTGAAGAAAGCGCTGAAGGACAACGGTTTCGCCGAATCGCTGATCTTCGACCAGGCGCTGCTGGACGGCGCGGTGCAGGAACTGAAGCGCCAATACTATAGCCGCGGCAAGTATTCGGTGGAAATCACCCCGTCGGTGACCAAGCTGGAGCGCAACCGCGTTTCGGTGACGCTGGACATCAACGAGGGCGTCACCGCCCGCATCAAGGAAATCCGCATCGTCGGGGCCAACGCCTTCGCCCAGTCGAAGCTGCTGGACGAATTCAGCCTGACCACCGGCGGCTGGCTGTCCTGGATCACCAAGGACGATCAATACTCGAAGCAGAAGCTGACCGGCGATCTGGAGAAGCTGAAAGCCTTCTACCAGAATCAGGGCTATATGGAGTTCGCGATCGATTCCTCGCAGGTGTCGATCAGTCCGGACAAGCAGGAAATGTATCTGGTGATCAACGTGCACGAGGGCAAGAAGTTCACCGTGTCCGACGTGCGCCTGGCCGGCGACCTGAAAGTGCCGGAAGCCGAGCTGCGCAAGCTGGTGCTGATCAAGAGCGGCGACACCTTCGACAACGAGAAAGTGACCGAGTCGGTCAAGGCGATCAGCGACCGCCTGGGCGTCGCCGGCTACGCCTTCGCCAACGTCAACGTGCTGCCGGACATCGATCACGACAAACAAACCGCCGCCTTCACCTTCTTCGTGGACCCGGGCCGCAAGACCTACGTCCGCCGCGTCAACGTGGCCGGCAACAGCAAGACCCGCGATGAAGTGATCCGCCGCGAGCTGCGCCAGCTGGAGGGCGCGCCGTACAACGCCGCCGACGTCAAGCGCAGCAAGGAAAGACTGGAGCTGCTGGGCTACTTCGAAGACGTCAACGTCGAAACGCCGGCGGTGTCCGACGCGCCGGACCAGGTCGACATGAACATCAGCCTGAAAGAGCGCTCCACCGGCAGCATTTCCGGCAGTTTGGGCTATGTGCAGGGCGAAGGCCTGGTGCTGGGCGCCAGCATTTCGCAGAGCAACATCTTCGGCTCCGGCAAGTACATGTCGCTGAGCATGTCCACCGGCCAGGTCAACAAGAATTACTCGCTGTCGTTCACCGACCCTTACTTCACGCCGGACGGCGTGAGCCTGGGTTATGACATTTATGACCGCGTCTACAACCCGGACGCCACGTCGATTTCGGCGTACAAGACCAGCACGGTCGGCGCGGATGTGCGTTTCGGGGTGCCAATCACTGAATATGATCGCATCAACTTCACGCTGGGCGCCGAAAAAACCGATATCACCACGTATGCGAACAGCCCGTCGCAATACATCGATTTCGTCAACAAATACGGCAACAGCAATTACACCGTTCTGGGCACGGTAGGCTGGGCGCGGGACACCCGCGACAGCGCGCTGTGGCCGACTCGCGGCGCCTCCATCAAGGTGAACGCCGACGCCGGCTTGCCTGGCGGCAGCATGCAGTACTACCGGCTGACTCATCAGCAGACCTGGTTCTTCCCGCTGTCCAAAGACTTCACCTTGATGCTGAATGGCGAGTTGGGCTATGCCGACGGTTATGGCAAGACCAAGCAGCTGCCGTTCTTCCAGAACTTCTACATGGGCGGCCTGGGCTCGGTGCGCGGCTATGATACCAGCAGCATCGGCCCGGTAGACGGCAGCGGCAACTTCATCGGCGGCAACCGCAAGGTGGTGGCCAATGCGGAAATCCTGTTCCCCTTCCCGGGGATGAAGGATAATAAATCGTTGCGGACCAGCCTGTTCTTCGATGCCGGCACTTTGTGGAACACCAGCTGGACCCCGGGTCCGAACGATCCGCAAACCGCCAGCAATGCCAGCAACGGCCTGCGCTATTCCGCCGGCTTGGCCTTGACTTGGCTGTCGCCGATGGGACCGATGAAATTCAGTATTGCCAATCCGCTGAAGAAAGAACCGAATGACAAGATCCAGCGCTTCCAATTCCAGTTGGGCGCTTCGTTCTAACCCGATTCTCAGGATGCAATCATGAAAGCATTGAAATGGTGGCTCGCGGTTTTGAGCGTGGCTGCCTTGCCGGTTCACGCTGCCGACTTCAAGCTGGGCTACATCAACGTTGAGCGCATCTACCGGGAGGCGGGCGCGTCCATCGCCATCTACAAGAAGCTGGACAAGGAGTTCGCCGACCGGCGCGAGGCGATGAAGCAGATGGAGGCGCGCGCCAAGGAGCTGGAAACCCTGCTAGGCAAAAACAGCCTGCAGCAGGAAGACCGCAAGCGTTACGAGCGCGAGTACGCGAGCCTGGACCGCGATTACCGCGCCAAGACGCGCGAATTGGCGGAAGATTACAATCAGCGCCGCAATGAGGAGTTCGCCGGGGTCACCGAGCGCGCCAATCGCCTGGTCAAGGAGATCGCCGCGCGCGAGCAGTATGATCTGATCCTGCAAGACGCGGTCTACATCAATCCCAAGTTCGATCTGACGCCGCAGGTGTTGAAAGAACTGGACAAGTAGTCGTCTCAACCGTCACCGGAGTAAGCCGACCCCCGGTCGGCTTTGTTTTTGATGTCCTATACACTTGCTTATATTGTTGAACAGCTGGGCGGCGAATTGCGCGGCGACGATCTGGCGGTCGTCAGGCTGGCTCCGCTGGAGCGGGCCGGGTCCGACGAGATCGCCTTCGTCGCGCACGCCAAGCTCCGCCGCCAGATGCTGGCGAGCGGCGCCGGCGCGCTGATCGTGACCGAAGCTCTGGCAGCCGAGCTGCAGGGCCGTTCGCTGATCGTGGCCGCCGATCCCTACCTGTATTTCGCCCGGCTGGCCAGCCTGTTCCACCCGCAAGCGCAGCCGCGCGCCGGCATCCATCCGCGCGCGGTGGTGGGCGAGGGCGCGCGCATCGCCGCCAGCAGCGAGATCGCCGCCAACGTCACCATCGGCGACCGGGTGGTCATCGGCGAGCGCTGCCGCCTGTTGCCGGGCGTGGTGGTGGGCGACGACTGCGTGATCGGCGACGATGTCACGCTGCATCCCAATGTCACGGTTTATCATGGCTGCGTGATCGGCAACCGAGTCGGCGTGCACTCCGGCAGCGTGATAGGCGCCGACGGCTTCGGCCTGGCCTGGGACAAGGACCACTGGTTCAAGATTCCGCAGACCGGCCGCGCGGTGCTGGAAGACGATGTCGAGATTGGCGCCAACACTACGGTGGACCGCGGCGCGATGGCTGACACCGTGATCCGCAAGGGCGCCAAGATAGACAATCTGGTGCAGATTGCCCACAACGTCGAAATCGGCGAGCATACCGCCATCGCGGGCTGCGTCGGCATCGCCGGCAGCGCCAAGATCGGCGCGCGCTGCACCGTCGGCGGCGCGGCGATGTTCGTCGGCCATATCGAAGTGGCCGACCGCACCCATATCGGCGGCGGCACCCTGGTGTCGAAGTCGATCAAGGAAGCGGGCAATTACGCCTCGTCCTACCCTTTGCAAAGCATGAAGGACTGGCTGTCCAACGCCGTCCACGTGCGTCATCTGGATGATTTCGCCAAGCGCGTCAAGCAGCTTGAGCGGGAACTGGAAACACTGAAAAAATCGAAGGAAGAACCTCATGAGTGAACACGCTGTCTCGATCGATGTCCGCGAGATCATGCGCTGCCTGCCGCATCGTTACCCGTTCCTGCTGGTTGACCGCGTCACCGAGCTGGAAGCCAACGTGCGCATCAAGGCGCTGAAGAACGTCACCATCAACGAGCCGTTCTTCGTCGGCCATTTCGAACAATATCCGGTGATGCCGGGCGTGCTGATCATCGAGGCGCTGGCGCAGGCCGCCGGCATCCTGGCGATCAAGAGCCAGGGCGAGCGCTCGGAGAATGAGTTGTACTTCTTCGTCGGCATCGACAATGCCCGCTTCAAGCGCCAGGTGGTGCCGGGCGACCAACTGGTGTTCGAAGTGACGCAGATGACCGTCAAGCGCGGCATCGGCAAGTACGCCGCGCGCGCGCTGGTGGACGGCCAGGTGGCTTGCGAGGCCGAAATCATGTGCGCCCGTCGCGAGGTGTGAGCATGGCTATTCATCCGACCGCCATTGTCGATCCCAAGGCGCAGATCGCCGACGATGTCGAAATCGGCGCTTACTCTATCATCGGCCCGAATGTCAGCATCGGCGCCGGCAGCTGGATCGGCCCGCACGTGGTGATCGAGGGCCACACCAGCATCGGCAAGAACAACCGCGTGTTCCAGTTCTGCTCGCTGGGCGCTATCCCGCAGGATTTGAAATACGCGGGCGAGCCGACGCGTCTGGAAATCGGCGACAACAATACCATCCGCGAATTCTGCACCTTCAACACCGGCACGGTGCAGGATGGCGGAATCACCCGCATCGGCAGCGATAATTGGATCATGGCCTACGTGCACATCGCGCACGATTGCCAGGTCGGCAACCACATTATCCTGGCCAATAATGCGACGCTGGCCGGCCATGTGCATCTCGGCGACTGGGTGTTCCTGGGCGGTTTCACCAGCGTGCACCAGTTCGTCATTGTCGGCGAGCATGCGATGACTGCTTTCGCCAGCGCCGTGGCGCAGGATATTCCTGCGTACGTGACGGCGCATGGCAACCGCGCGGTGCCTTCCGGCATCAATGCCGAGGGCATGAAGCGCCGAGGCTTCACGCCGGAGCAGATCCGCCGCGTGCGCAGCGCCTACAAGACGCTGTACCGCCAGGGCTTGAGCTACGATGAAGCCAAGGCAGCGATCCTGGCCGAGGCGGCCGAAGGGCACGTCGAGCTGGAGGCGTTCACCCGCTTCTTCGGACAATCGGCGCGAGGCATCATCCGCTAAGCCCTATGAGCGATCACTTGTTCAAGCGCAAGGGGGCCTTGAAGGTCGCCATGGTGGCCGGCGAGGCCTCTGGCGACCTTCTTGCCGCCCATCTGATGGATGCGTTGCGCGCCCATCGCAGCGATATCGAATTCGCCGGCATCGGCGGCCCCAGAATGGAAGCCCGCGGCTTTCACAGCATGGTGCCGCAGGAAAAGCTGGCGGTGCGGGGCTATTCCGAGGTGATCAAAAGCCTGCCGGAGTTGCTGCGCATCCGCCGCCAGCTGCGCGACCGCCTGTTGGCGGAAAGGCCGGATGTGTTCATCGGCGTGGACGCCCCCGATTTCAACCTGGCGCTGGAAGGCGCGTTGAAGAAGGGCGGCATTCCCACCGTGCATTACGTCAGCCCGTCAGTATGGGCCTGGCGGCCGGAGCGGGTGCAGAAGATAGGCAAGTCGGTGAACCACGTGCTGTGCCTGTTTCCGATGGAGCCGCCGCTGTACCGCCAGGCCGGCGTGCCGGTGACCTATGTCGGCCACCCGCTGGCCAGCGAAATCCCGCTTGATCCCGACAAGGACGCGATGCGTGAGCAGTTGGGCGTGCCGCTGCAGGTGCCGGTGTTCACGCTGATGCCCGGCAGCCGCAAGAGCGAGCTGGAATACATGGTGCCGGTATACTTGGACACCGCCCGCCTGCTGCTGCGCCAGTATCCGGACGCCCAGTTCCTGGTGCCGCTGGCCACCCGCGCCACGCTGGACCTGTTCGAGCAGATGCTGTACCGCTACAAGGCGCGCGATCTGCCGATCCGCAAGCTGTTCGGCCACGCGCAGATGGCCACCATCGCCAGCGACGTGGTGTTGGTGACCAGCGGCACCGCCACGCTGGAGGTGGCGCTGACCAAGCGACCGATGGTGATCAGCTACAAGCTGTCGGCGTTCACTTACCGCCTGGTCAAGCGCAAGATCAAGCTGCCTTATGTCGGCCTGCCCAATATCCTGTGCGGGCGCTTCGTGGTGCCGGAGCTGCTGCAAGGCCAGGCTACCCCGCAGAAGCTGGCCGAAGAGATGCAACGGCTGTACACCGACTCCGCGGCGCGCGCGGATATGGAAAAGGCGTTCACCGAGCTGCATCTGGCCTTGCGTCAGGACACCGCCACCCGCGCCGCGCGCGCGGTGCTGGAGGTGGCGCGATGCCATTGATTTGCGGCGTCGACGAGGCCGGCCGCGGGCCGCTGGCCGGCGCGGTGTTCGCCGCCGCGGTCATCCTGGATCCGGCCAAGCCCATCGCCGGGCTGGCCGACTCCAAGGTGCTGAGCGAGGCGAAGCGCGACGCATTGGCCGCCTGGATCAAGCGCGACGCGCTGGCCTGGTGCATCGCCAGCGCCAGCGTCGAAGAGATCGACAAGCTCAACATCCTGCATGCCACCATGCTGGCGATGACCCGCGCGGTGGAAGGCTTGTCGACGCGCCCGGACCTGGCGCAGATAGACGGCAACCGCGTGCCCAAGCATCTGCCGGTGCCGGGCGAGGCCATCGTCAAGGGCGATGCCAAGGTGGCGGCGATCTCCGCCGCCTCGATTCTGGCCAAAACCGCCCGCGACGCCGAGCTGGTGGCGCTGGACGCGCGGCACCCGCAGTACGGTTTCGCGCGCCACAAGGGGTATCCCACCGCCGAGCATCTGGCCGCCATCGAGCGCCATGGCGTGCTGGCGGAACACCGCAAAACCTTCGGGCCGGTCCGGTCCTGGCTGGCCAGCCACCAGGGCCAGCTATTCTGAGCATGGATACTCCGCTGAGCGCAGTGGAACAGAAACGCTGCTTCCCTCCCGTGGTCGACGCCAATACCCGCGTGTTGATACTGGGCTCGCTGCCGGGCGACGCTTCGCTGGCTGCCAGCCAGTATTACGCGCATCCGCGCAACCAGTTCTGGCGGCTGTTCGGCGCGCTGCTGGGGCGGGAGTTGCACGCGCTGCCTTACCCGGACAAGTTGTCGGCGTTGCAGGGGGCAGGCATAGGCTTGTGGGACGTGGTGGCCGAGGCAAGCCGCAAGGGCAGCCTGGATGCCGATCTGCGCGACGTCCGCCGCAACGATCTGAGCCGCTTGCTGGATAGCCTTCCCGGCCTTCGGGCGGTGGCCTTCAATGGCGCGACCGCCGCCAAAGCCGCGCCGCAACTGGCCGGCCGCAAGGAGGCTTGGCTCGCCTTGCCTTCGTCCAGCCCCGCGCATACCCTGGCCTTCGAGGCAAAACTTGCAGTCTGGCGGCAATTGGACCGATATTTACATTCCTGAGCCTGTGTTTTGCGGCACTTTGCGGGAGGGTAGCCGATGAGCCGATACTGCATCTGGTTTGTCACCGCCGACGACAGCGTGATGCGTCGGGCCGAGGTCGCCATCAATGGCGTCATCCATTGCCACCAGGTATTGGAAGAGATCGAAGCCCAGCTGGCGCTGGACTGCGGCCTCAGCCAGGTGATGATCGTCGACTGGAAACGGTTCGAGGTTCCCGAGGCTGACGGCGGCCGGTTGGCGCGCGTCGCCTGAGGCCTTGTTAGCCGGCGGCGCAGGCGAGATAGCCTTGCCGCACGCAGGCCTCCCGCGTGGCGCGGAATTGCGCCGCCAACTGGCCGATGATCCGCTCTGGCGCGCAGACGTCCTGCTGGGCTTCCTGCTCCAGTTCCTGGCAGCGCCGGGCTAGGCCGGAGAATCCCAGGGTCAGGGCGCCGCCCTTCAGGCTGTGGGCCAGATGGAACAACTGGTCGCGGTCGGGTGCTTGCCGGTTGGCTTCCAGCAGCCGCAGCGTGGATTCGTGGTTGGAGAAAAACTGGGTGGCCAGTTCGCGGTATTTGGCGGGCGACAGCAATTCGATGAAGCCGGCGATGGTTTTTTCGTCGAGCTCGGGCGCATCGTCGAGCGCAGCGACTGGCGCGGCCGGCGGCAAATGCCGCCGCAACGCCGCCAGCAGTTGATCGCCATCGACAGGTTTGGCCAGAAAGCCGTCCAGCCCTTGGCGCAGCGTCGTTTGCCGCGTTTCGGGGAAGGCATCGGCAGTCAGCGCCACGATGGCCATTCGCGGCGTCAGCGCCTCCTCGCGCAGGCGCCGGCTGGTCTCGATGCCGTCCATGCCCGGCATGTGCAAATCCATCAACACCAGGTCGAACGGCTGCTTTCTTGCGATTTCCAGCGCTTCCGGACCCGTGCCCGCCATCGTCGGCTGCTGGTTCATCCGCTCCAGCATCGCCTGGATGTATTTGCGATTGACCTCGTTGTCATCCACCACCAGCACGCGGCGGGGCGGGCCATCATCCAGCCGGAGCGGCGGGCTGGCCGCCTCTTCAGGCAACTGCGGCGCCTGGATGATTTTCAAGGGCAGGCTCAGCTGGAAGCAGCTGCCTTGCCCCAGGACGCTGGTGACCGAAATCTCGCCGCCCATCAGCGCGGCCAGGCTCTGGGAGATCTCCAAGCCCAGGCCGCTGCCGCCATACTGGCGCGCGGTGGAGCTATCCCCTTGTGAAAAACGCCTGAATAGTCGGGACAGCGTTTCCTTGCTCATGCCTACGCCAGTGTCGGTGACGATCAGCTGCAGATTGCACTGGTCCGCGCGCGCGCCAGGTGTGCAGGAGGCGTGGATGGCGACGCCGCCGCGCTCGGTGAACTTGACGGCGTTGCTCAGCAAATTGAGGAGGATCTGCCGCAGCCGGGTGGGATCGACCTCCACCCATTCCGGAATCGCGGTCGCCATGTCCAGGCTCAGCATCAGGCCCTTGGCCTGGGCCTGCGCGCTCATCAGTTTGGCGAGCTGCCGCAGCAGGTAGCTGAGATTGCAGGTGACCGGCGCCAGCTCCAGCTTGCCGGATTCCAGCTTGCTGGCGTCCAGCACATCGTTGAGCAGGAACAGCAGGTGTTTGGCGGACTCTTCCGCGGTGCGGATATAGCCGGCCTGGACCGGGTTGGGGGCTTCGCTGGCCAGCAGCGACAGCATGCCCAGCACGCCGTTGAGCGGGGTGCGGATTTCATGGCTCATATTGGCGAGGAAGACACTCTTGGCCAGGCTGCCGGCTTCGGCTTGCTTGCGCGCCTCCTCCAGCCGCGCGGTGAGGATTTCCAGCGTCTGGCGGCGCTTCTCCAATTGGCGCAACTGGCGGATGACGGTGAAGCCGAAGCCCAGCGCCAGCGCCCATTCGAAGCCCATCAGCCAGTTGCCGATGGCGATGTGCTGCTCCATCGCCCGGTTGCGCAGGTCGGAGCGTTCGGCCATGGCCTGGTTGGCGCTAAGCGACATGTCATGCAGGCCGTCGGCGAGGCTGGCCAACTGGCTGGCCAGCCTTTCCAGCGCCGCCGGATCCTGGAGCGCGCCGGGGCGGGAGAGCAGGGCGTCGCCCTGGCGGATGAAGCGGTCCAGCCGCGGCTGCATTGTCCGATACTCAGGCTGGTCCTGCAGCAGGCTTTGATACAGGCCGCTGCGGATGATGCCGACGCGGCTGACGAAAATGTCATAGCGCTGCTGCAGCTCCTCGGGATCGACGCGGCGGCGCTGCGCCTTTTGCAGCGCCGCTTGCAGGCGCAGTCCTTCGGTTTCCAGCTGGAAATACGCCCAGGTGACGTTGTCGTTCTGGTCGCGCAGCGCGCCGGCCAGCATCTCAGATTGACGGAACTGGATATAGGCGACGCCGATGAACACGCAGATCAAGGTGGCGCCGATCGCGATCAGCATCCGCCAATCCAGGCGCTGCCGTTTGAGGACGGACATGCCTTACTCCACCTGCAGGGTTTTCAGTTGCCAGGCCGAGCGGCTGTAATAGAGCTCCGAGCGCAGCTCCGGCTGGCTGTCGTAGGGATAGACGATGAATAGCGGGCCTTTGTCGCGCACCGGCATCGGTTTGCCGTTCAACAGCAAGGCCAGCACGATATTGAAGCGGGAGGCGTCTTCCAGCGGAATGTCGGTCTTGTAGTCGTTCAAGGCAATGGCCTTCAGCATCTTGCCCCTGGCGCCGACCAAGGCGAGCACGTCCTCCAGGTAGGGGCCGGTGAAGCGGCTGACGCCGGGCAGCCATGGCGTATGGGTGGCGATGGTGTGTTGCGGCAGCTTGCCGAGCATGGACATGTCGAACACCGCGTCATTGTCGTGGTTTTTGTTGCTGATCTGGCCGCTGATGGTCAGCACCACTTTGCCGGCGGGCTTCTCCAGCATGGCTTCGCCTTGAGCGCGCGGCGCGGCGGAAAACAGGAGCGGGATCGATATCAGGAGAACGCGCAGCGTACGCATGGTAAGGCTCCTTGATGATGGGGATTAAGCGGGGCCGGCATCGGCGGCCGGCGGCAGCGGGAAGCTTCCCTGGTGCTTCAACAGCCAGCGGCGAAAGCTTTCCGCATCGACCGGCGGGGAAATGTACGAGCCCTGCACCATTTCCACGTCCAGGTCTCGGCATAGTTGCCATTCGGCGAAAGAGGCGACGCCCTCGGCCACCACCTTCAGGCCTAGCTGGCGCCCCAGTTCGGCGCTGGCGCGCAGGATGGACATATTGGTGGGGTTCTGCAGCGCGTCGATGACGAAGCCTTTGTCTATTTTCAGCTCGGTGAACGGGATGCGGGACAGACGGTCCATGCTGGCGAATCCGGTGCCGAAATCGTCTATCGACAGTCCGGCGCCCTTCAGCCGCAGGCGCGACAGCACTTCCAGTGCCCGGGTTGGATTGGCCATCAGGCCGCTTTCGGTGACTTCCACCGTCAGCCGCGACATGGGAAAGCCATTGTTGCGCAAGATGGCCTCGAATTCGGCGACCAAGCTGGTTTCGCTCAGCGAGGCCATCGACAGGTTGATCGACATGTGGAGCGGCGGATCTGGCGGCAGCTTGGCCACGATCTGTGCGGCATCGTCCAGCAGGCGCTTGGTGAGATCCGTGATCAGGCCGGAAGTCTCCGCTAGTTCGATGAACTGGAGCGGGCTGGTGAGCCCGAGACGGGGGTGCTGCCAGCGCGCCAGCACTTCGACTGAGCGGACCACTCCCGACGCCATTTCCACTTGCGGCTGGAAAAAGGGGCGGAACTCGCCTTTTTCGATGCCGGTGCGCAAATCGTCTTCCGAGGGGTGGCTGATATTGCCGGGTCGGCGGATGCTAGGCGGCGGCTGGCTCAGTAGCGCCTGCAGGTGCTGGTGGTTGATGGGTTTGGGCAGCAGGCCGGCCAGCCACAGGTCGTACAGGCGCGCGAGTTCGGCTACCGATTCGAGCACGCGCTCGTCGAAGCCGCTGGAAATCAGCAGCTTGCCTTGATAGCCGCGCTCGCCCAGATGGCGGACGAATTCGATGCCGTCCATCCGCGGCATGTCCAGGTCGCAGAAAATCACGTCGAACAACCGGTCGCCGGCGTCCAGCTGGATCAGCGCGTCTATGCCGTCGTTAGCTACCGCGATATTGTCATGGCCGAGCCGGCGCAACACCATCAGCAGGAATTGCTGAGATACGGCATCGTCATCCACGATCAGTATCTGGTGCATTGCCTCTCCTCGGCGGAAGCGTCCGGTTGCAAGCGCGCGCTCTGCATTATAGCGGGCATTGCGCGGGAGTCCTCCGAGGGAGAGAGGTCAGGCTGCCTGGCCTATGTCCAATTGACAGATCTTGCCGTTGGCGTCGAGGCGGAACTTGAAACAGGCGTCGAAGTCGCCCCAGCGGTCGCTGTGGAAGGCGCCGTAGATGTCCAGCCCCTGGTTTTCCACGCGGTCGATGCGGGTGAAGCGCTCGTGGCCCATGGCATGTTCGCTGAATTTGTGGAAGTTGGCGGGCAGGCCGTCGTCGGTTAGGGTCGCGTCGGGGACGAATTGCTCCAGCCAGATGATTTCGTTGCCTTGCTGCAACGCTTCTATCGCCAGCCGCACCACCGGCTGGGTGAGCATGTCCAGATCCATGAGGTTCTCCTTGGTGCAAAACTTCCCGCTCGCCTTGACCTTTTCTGGCAAAGGCCGCGCGCATGGCGATGTCGCCTTGTTGCCGCCGCGGCGGGCGCGTCAAAATCGCAGCGGTCCCGATCACTTGCAGCTTGATGTCCAGCCGGCACTGTCTGGAGCCGTGCGGCTTGGATGGCCACGTCACCGCGCCGGCGGCAAACGGGGATGCCGCAGGCGCAAGGCATGCGGCGCCGCGGCCCACATAGAGCCACAGTACGCTATAGCCAAGGCGCGGGTGAATTGCAATCGCAGGCTGGGCCATGGCCGTGCTCGCTGGGCGGTTTGCCGTTACAATGGCGCCTCGTTGAATAGACACCAACCTGGTACTGGATTTTTTATGTTGCGTATTTCCGAACTGAAACTGCCGCTGGATCACTCTCCGGAGGAGTTGGCGGCTGCCGTTGCCGGCTTTTTGAAGATCGCGGCCGGTGACGTTCGCGGCTTTACCGTGTTCAAGCGCAGCTACGACGCGCGCAAGGGCGTGATGAGCCTGGTTTACATCATCGACGTCGATGCGGTCGATGAAGACAAGCTGTTCGCCCGTTTCAAGGGCGACCGCCGGGTGATGCCCACTCCGGACACCGATTACTACTATGTCGGCCAGGCGCCGGCCGAGCTGAAACAGCGGCCGCTGGTGGTCGGCTTCGGTCCCTGCGGCATTTTCGCCGCGCTGATCCTGGCCCAGATGGGCTTCAAGCCCATTGTGCTGGAGCGCGGCAAGGAAGTGCGTCAGCGCACCAAGGACACCTGGGGCCTGTGGCGCAAGAGCGAACTCAATACCGAATCCAACGTGCAATACGGCGAAGGCGGCGCCGGCACCTTCTCCGACGGCAAGCTGTACAGCCAGATCAAGGATCCCCGCCATCTGGGCCGCAAGGTGCTGACCGAATTCGTCAAGGCCGGCGCGCCGGAGGAAATCCTCTACTTGGCCCGCCCGCACATCGGCACCTTCCGTCTGGTTTCCATGGTGGAGAACATGCGCGCCGACATCATCGCGCTGGGCGGCGAGATCCGCTTTGAGCAGCGCGTGGACGATCTGATCCTGGATGGCGACCGCGTGCGCGGCGTGAAGTTGGCCGACGGCGGCGAGATTTTCAGCGATCACGTGGTGCTGGCGCTGGGCCACAGCGCGCGCGACACCTTCCAGATGCTGGAGAAACGCGGCGTTTATATGGAAGCCAAGCCGTTCTCCATCGGCGTGCGCATCGAGCATCCGCAATCGCTGATCGACGCGGCGCGCTGGGGCAAATACGCCGGCCACCCGCTTTTGGGCGCGGCGGACTACAAGCTGGTGCACCACGCCGCCAACGGCCGCGCGGTGTACAGCTTCTGCATGTGCCCGGGCGGCACCGTGGTGGCGGCCACTTCGGAAGAGAAGCGCGTGGTCACCAACGGCATGAGCCAGTACTCGCGCAACGAGCGCAACGCCAACTCCGGCTTCGTGGTCAGCATTTCGCCGGAGGTGGACTACCCGGGCGGCCCGCTGGCGGGCCTGGATTTCCAGCGCGAACTGGAAAGCAAGGCGTATGAGCTGGGCGGCGGCGACTACTTCGCCCCGGCGCAATTGCTGGGCGACTTCATGGCCGGCAAGGCGTCCACCAAGCTGGGCGAGGTGGAGCCGTCGTACAAGCCGGGCGTGACCATGACCGACCTCGCGCGCATCCTGCCGGACTTCTGCGTGGAGGCGATGCGCGAGGCGATTCCGCATTTCGCGCGCCAGATCCGCGGCTACGACCTCAACGACGCGGTGCTGACCGGCCTGGAAACCCGCACCAGCTCGCCGCTGCGCATCACCCGCGGCGAAGACCTGCAGAGCCTGAACATCAAAGGCCTGTTCCCGGCGGGCGAGGGCGCCGGTTACGCCGGCGGCATCCTGTCGGCCGGCGTGGACGGCATCAAGATCGCCGAGGCGGTCGCGCAGGCGATCCTGGCAGGCCGCTGAGGCAGTTTGCCGCCGCGAAGCCTCTGAAACCCGCCGGTTTGCCGGCGGGTTTTTCACGGCCGCTCTTAAGTACTATTTCTTAGTCCCGCGCATATGCGCTTTCTCCGTGCATCCGGACTCCTAAGGTTATAAGGCAGCACCCCAGCCTTGCGCCTCGCGCGCTTTTTAGGAGGATGAGATGGAAATTCCTGTTCTCGGCGCCAGTTTGAATCGAATCACCGATCGCAGCCTGAACGAGTTGGAAAGCGACAAGTCGGCGGCCCGCGCCATCATTCAGGCTGCGGTCAGCGTGGAGTTGTTCACCATCCCGCTGTACATGACCACCATGTACTCCATTCAGGGCACCCACCAGATCAACAGCAAGAACCTGGATTATTATCGCGGCCGCCAATGGCCGGGCTCCGCGCCCGTCAGCCAGCCGCGCAACAGCAACGAGCGCGCGTTCAATGTCATTTTCAGCGTGTTCATCCAGGAAATGCTGCATCTGCAGATGGCGGCCAACCTGGCCACGGCGATGGGCGTGCAGCCCGACTTCACGCCGCCGGGACTGGTGGACCAGCGGCTGGGCTGGATCTGCTACGGGCCGCAGCAGTCGATGCTGCCGCATATCATCGACCTGCGCGATACCAGCACCTACAACAAGGTGCGGGTCAATCTGGAGGCCTTGAACGAAAACCAGATCGAATTGTTCCGCGCTATCGAGCAGCCGGAAGGCGCGGCGCGGGCCGAGCTGGCCAAGCAGCCGCCGCCGGTGCAGGCCAAATATTTCCCGCAGGTGCCTTTCGCCGGCTGGAAGCCGGACATGGGGGTGCAGAACCTGCCGCTGTTCGGCACCATAGGCTGGATGTACGAGTGCCTGGCCCAATATGTCAGCATCGAATACGCCAGCGGCAAGTCGCTGTGGGACTACCTGACCAGCGCAGACCAGCCAGGGGTGACGGCAGGGGCGAATTCGGTACAGCAGGATTTGTTCAATGCCCAGGGCGGCGGCCACCCGATGCGGGAATTTCCGCAGTTGTCGACGCTGTTCGTCCCGGAAGACTTCAGCGGCAAGGATCGCTCGTTCAACAAGGTCATCGACATGATGGCGGCCATCACCGATCAGGGCGAGGGCGCGCAGATTAGCCTCAGCCGCTATCGCCGCGGCGGCATGCTGCAAGAAGTGAAGGAGCCCTACCGCGAGGACCGCAAGGCGCTGGAGGTGGACTATCCGTCCTACGACGGCGCCGGCAAGCCGGTGCCGTCGGCCGATGCCGCCGCGCGCTGCGACAGCGCCGCCTGGACCCACTACGAGCGTTTCGCCGAACTGTACGCGTTGCTGCGGCAGGTGGAAACCTGGGAGCAATGGCATGCCAAAGGCAATCGCTGGACGGCGGACATGCTGAAAAATCCGGCGTACGACCCGGCCATCGCGCCGAAGAACATCCCGTCTCCGAGCCAAGTGGCCGACGCGCTGAACACGCTGAAGCAGGACCCGTCGATGTTCCGGGTGCTGAGCTTCGTATCGGCGGGCGCCATCGCCGGCGTCACCACGGTGTTGAACACCTACTGGCAGAAGCCGCAGACCACTTTTCCATATCCTTCCATGGTGGGTTCGGGCGACCGCGTTTCCTTGTGCTGGGCGGCTTTGGGCAAGGCGCCCAATCTGGCGCTGGGCGTCGGGCAGCGCGAAGCCGGCAAGCTGTACCACGCATGCCAGGGCATGAATCTGGACGGCTCAAGCGGGGAAACCTGCGCGGCGATCGAGGTTTACCACACCTGCCGCGGCTCCAACAGCTGCAAGGCGGAAGGCGGCTGCGGCTTTGTGCAGAGCGACAAGGGCGGCGGCTCCTGTTCGGCGATGCGCCGGGCCGCGCCGAATCTGAACGCGGCCGCCGGCGCGCAGTGCTGCATGCCGCCGGGGCCAACCCCGCCCACGGATGCCTTCAGCGCGCCAAGCGACAACAAGTGCGCCAGCTTCGGCGGCTGCGCGGTGCCGATTTCGGCGTCGCAATTGTTCCCTAGCCAGGGCACGATGCTGCTGTACAAATTCGTCGGACCGACGCATGCCAGCGAGCCGTTGCCGAAGACGCTGGATTTCGCCGTCGGCGAATCGGTATACGACAAGGCCTGGCAAGCCTATCGCGAAGTGATGGCCGCCAGCGGCGGCAAACCTGCCGGCGATCCGCCGACGCCTACGCCGCTGCGGGTGGCCCTGCCGCCCTCGACCTGAAAAGGAGCGCGATGTGACCTTGCCCCGTTTGGGTTTGCCGAACCTGGGCTTCGGCGTCGGCTTGCGCAATGTGCATTTCCAGCACCTTGCCGAGCACGGCGCCGGCGTCGACTGGTTCGAGATCATCAGCGAGAACTTCATCGGCCACCGCGGCTACGCCCGGCACATGCTGGACCAGCTGCGGCGGCAGGTTCCCATCGTCATGCATGGGGTGTCGCTGTCGATAGGCGGCAGCGACCCGCTGAACCGGGGCTATCTGGAACAACTGCGCCGGCTGGCCGATGAGTTGCGGCCGGCGTGGTTGTCCGACCACCTGTGCTGGACCGGCGTGGCGTCGGTCAATTCCCACGACCTGCTGCCGATGCCGTTGACCGAGGAAAGCTATCGCCATGTGCGGGACCGCGTGCTGCAGGTCCAGGACTTTTTGGGCCGCCCGCTGGTGCTGGAAAATCCCAGCAGCTATCTGCAGTTTTCCCACTCCACGATGCCGGAATGGGCGTTTTTGTCCCGGCTGGCCGAGGCATGCGGCTGCGGCCTGCTGCTGGACGTCAACAACGTCTACGTTTCCGGCTACAACCACGGCTTCGATCCGGAGCACTATATCCGCGAGCTGCCGGCCGACCATATCGTGCAAATCCACCTGGCGGGGCCGAGCGACTGCGGCGATTGCCTGATCGATACCCACGACCATCCGGTGCCGGAGCGCGTCTGGCAGCTCTACCTCTTGGCGCAGCGGCTTTGCGGCGGCGTCAGCACGCTGCTGGAGTGGGATGCCGACATTCCGCCGTATCCGGAGCTGCTGGAGGAATTGGACAAGGCCAGGCGCTTGCTGGCCGAATACGCGCCGCAGGCGCTGCCGGGAGGAAAGGAAAGCCATGAGCCGGCCTGCCTTGCTTGACAGCCAGATGTGGCTGTTGACGGCGATGACGGCCGGCGGCGCGCTGGAGCAGGGCCTGGCGCTGGCGCGGTCCCGCTGCGGGCTGGGCGAAGACCTGGTGGCCGAGCCGCCGCGCGGCAAGCGGCGCGATCGCATCGGCGTATATCAGCATGGCTATTGGGCGCGGCTGCTGGAGTGCCTGCGCGCCGACTATCCGATGCTGCTCGTCTTGCTGGGCCAGCCCTTGTTCGACCTGCTGGCGCGCGGCTACATCGCGTCGCGGCCATCGCGCTCGCCGTCGCTGCATGACTTGGGCGCGGATTTCGCCGATTTTCTGGCGGCCAGCCAGCCAGACCCGGACGCGGCGGAGTGCCGGCTGCCGGTGGAGCTGGCGCGGCTGGAGCGGGCCCATGCCGAGATAGGCCGGGCGGAAGGCGTGGAGGGCGCGCCGCCGCCGCCATTCGACGACTGGCTGGTCCTGCTGGGCGCGGAGAGTCCGTTGGCCGGCATGGCGCTGCCGGACAGCGTGCGGCTGCTGAAAACCAGTCTGCCGCTCCTGGCCTGCTGGCATGAGCTGCAGCGCGGACAGCGACCGGCGGTGCCGGCATTGGCGGAAGGGCGCTTGGCGCTGGCGCGGCGGCAATGGCGAGTGAGCGCGCACGAGCTGGAGCCGTGGCAATTCGAGTTGCTGCAGGCTATGGCGCGGCTGGGCGGCGGCGAAAAGGCTTTGTCCGAGGCGGCCGAGCAAGCCGGCGTAGAGGCGGCCTGGCTGCGCGCCCGGGCCGCCGCTTGGCTGCCGACGGCGCAGGACTTGGGGCTGGTGCGCCGCCGCGAGGCGGTTTGAGCCGGCGCGGACAAAAAGAAAGCGGAAGCGCTAGGCTTCCGCTGGCGTGGCGGGCAAGGACGGGCGGCGCTTCAGCCGGCGGCGTCCTGCAGATTTTTAGGGCCAAAGGCTCCGGGCAGCAGCGCGTCCAGCGTGGCGTCTATCACGTCGCCGCCGTCGCAGATCGCGCGTACCCGCATCGTCGGCCCGAACTCATTCAGCACCTGGCGGCAGGCGCCGCAGGGCGGGGTGGGCGTCGCGGTGGGAGTGTAGATGCAGACCGCCACCACCTCGCGCATGCCGTGGTTGACGCGGGCCGAGTACACCGCGGTGCGTTCCGCGCAGTTGCCCAGGCTGTATGAGGCGTTTTCCACATTGCAGCCGATGTGGATCTTGCCGGCGCCGTCGAGAATGGCGGCGCCGACGGAAAACTTGCTGTATGGCGCGTAGGCTTGGCTGGCCGCCTGCCGGGCGGCGGTTTCCAGTTCGGCCCATTGTGCCTTGCTGGGTGCTTGTTGATTGCTGGTCATGCTGCCTCCATAAAACCAGGTCGGCGACGGATGATGCGCCAGGACCCTTGCCTTGTCAATCCGGCGCCTGTCGAGCGTTGTCAGCGGCATTCTCCGCCGGCGGCGGGGGCGGCGTCCTTGTCCTGGCGCAAGTGGCGGCCGCAATAGGCCAGCATCGCTTCGGTCAACGCCTGCGACAGCCGCGACTCCACCCGCCAGTGGTGCCAGTAAAGCGGGATGTCCAGCCATTGGCCGGGAAACAGGTCCACCAGCCGTCCGCTGGCCAGGTCGTCGTCCAGCATCAGCTCCGGCAGCAGGCAATACGCCAGCCCCTGGCGGGTCAGCTCGACGAAGCCTTGGGCGGTGGGCACCGTCATGCAGGGGAAATGGCCCTGGTAGCCGGCGGCCTGCAGCAGGAATTGCCCGTGCACGGCGTCCTTGCGGCTGAAGATGATGCTGGGCGCGCGCGCCAGCGCGGCATGGCTGACGCCGTCCGGAAAGTGGCGTTCGGCGAAGGCCGGCGTGGCCAGGCAGCGGTAGCGCATGGCGCCCAGATAGTGCTGGATGCCGCTCTGGATCGGCACCGGCCGGGTGCTGACGCAGCCTATCACATGGCCGGTGCGCATCAGTTCGTGAGTGTGGTCCTGGTCGTCCACCACGATGTCCAGCAGCAGGTCGTTTTCTTCCAGCGCAGGCGCCACCGCCTGCAGATACCAGGTGGCCAGGCTGTCGGCGTTGACGCCCACCGCCAGCGTGGTGAATTCGCGCTGCCGCGGCGCCGGGCTCAGCTGCCTCAACAGCTGGTTTTCCATCAACATCAGCTGCTGATGGTGCTGCAACAGCTGTCGCCCGGCCTCGGTGGGCTCGGCCGGCGAGGTGCGGGTCAGCACCGGTTGGCCAAGCTGTTCTTCCAGCTGGCGTATGCGCTGGGATACGGCCGACTGGGTCAGAAACAGCTTTTTCGCCGCCTTGTCGAAGCCGCCGGTTTCCGCCACCGCGGCCAGAGTCTGCAATTGTCGGGGATCAAGCACGAAACGCTTTCCAATGCCGCTAAAAAATAATTATCTGGTTAATAATGCCCGTGGACTTGCTTAAAAGCCAGCGCCGTGGCATTTTGGCAGGCTTCGGCGCAAGGCGCTTGCGCCGACAATAATCGCCTGCTTTCGGGCAGGCGGGCAAGACAGCAAGGAGGGCGCGTGCCGGCAGGAGCGCGCCCTGGCCACGACAGGCGCAGAAAACAAGATGCAGACGGATAATATGGCGCTCCTGGCAGGCATGTGCCGCTTTATCGGGATCCGGACCGAACACCTGGCCGCGTTGTCGCTTCAGGCCGACGCCTGTCTGGCGAGGAGCGAACTGCTGGCCAAGGAGCTGTACTGGCATTTGCTGAAGAGTCCGCAGGAGGCTGAGCCGTTGCAGCGGCACTACGGCGAGGCGATGGAAGCCCTGGCGGCGCGCCTGCTGCGGGAGTGGGAGGCTTTGCTGCGCGACCCGCTGGACGAAGGCGGCGCGCGCAAGCTGGCCGAGCAGGGCGAGCTGTATTGCCAGTTGGGCGTGAGCCTGGGCTGGCTGTTTGGCCTGTACGAGCGTTGCCAGACGCACCTGCTGGCGAGCCTGGCGGCCGTGCCCGGTGCCGCCGGCCAAGAGGGGCTTTCCCGCCTGCTGCGCAAGCGCATCCTACTGGACCAGATGCTGAAAATCCACGGCTACCAGCGCTTCCTGCATGGCGAGGCCGCGCGGCGGCGCGGGCACTTCCAGACAATGTCCAGCCTGTACGCCACCCTCAGCGGCGTCAGTCTCGCGCTGGCGGAAAGCCCGGACCGGCGCGCCTTGCTGCAGGCCGTATGCGACGTCTGCGTGCGCGAAGCCAAGTTCGGCATGGCCTGGATCGGCATGCTGGATCCGACCCGCCGCCATGTCCAGGTGGCGGCGCTGTCCAATTGCGGCATGACGCCGCTGACCAATGCCCCGAATGTCTCGGGCGACCCCGACAATCCATATGGACTCGGCCCCAGCGGCCGCGCCATCCGCAGCCGGGTGGTCCAGGTGGTGAACCACGCCAGGCGCGACGCCTCGCTGCAGCCCTGGCAGTCGGAATTGCGCCGCCACGGCATCAACAGCTTGCTGGTGGCGCCTTTGCTGGTCCGCGGCGAAGTGGTGGGCACCTTGTCGCTGTATTCGCGCGAGACCGCTTATTTCGACCAAGCGAAACTGGCGCTGTTCGATGTGATGGCGCGCGAGATAGGCCGCGCGCTGGAGCGGCTGGACGCGCTGGAGCGCAGCCACCGCGCCGAAACCGAACTGGCTTTCCTGGCCCGCCACGACGCGCTGACCGGCCTGCCCAACCGCAGCCAGATGCAGGAGTTGATCGCCAGGCTGCTGCAAGCCCGCTTCAACGACGGGCAAGTGGCGGTGATGGCCATCGCGGTGGAGGGTTTCCACGACATCAACGCCAGGCTGGGCTATGACGGCGGCGACGCGGTGCTGTGCGAGATGGCGCGGCGGCTGCGCCAGGCCATCTATCCGTTCGGCTACGTCGGCAGGGTGGGCGCGTCGCGCTTCATCGCGTGCTCGGAGCGGATCGATCAGCTGCAATCGCTGGCGGATGCCGTGCTGCAGAGCCTGCCGCGGCCGGTGGACGCGATGGGGGTGGCAGTGGAAATGCGCTGCAGCGTCGGCGCAGCGGTGAGCAGCCCAGGCCCTTGCGACGCCGCCGCGTTGTTGCGGCGCGCCGACTTGGCGCTGACCCGGGCCAAGGCCCAGGGCGGCGGCCATTTCCGCCATTACGACGCGGCGATGGATGAGGAAATCCACAAGCTGCACGCGCTGCGCAGCGCTTTCGCGCTGGCGATAGCGCGCGGCGAGCTGATGCTTTACTACCAGCCCAAGATCAATCTGCAAAACCACCGGATAGAAGGCGCCGAGGCGTTGGTGCGCTGGACGCGCGACGGCCAGCTGATCGCGCCGGGGGAGTTCTTCCCAGCGATAGAAAACACCGATCAGATGCGCGAGCTGGACTGGTGGGTGCTGCGCGAAGCGGTGCGCCAGGCTTGCGAGTGGCGCCAGCAGGGGCTGCCGATGCCGGTGAGCGTCAACCTGTCCGCCGCCACCATCAAGCACGACGATTTCCTGCGCACGCTGGAAGCGCTGTTGGAGGCCAATCCGCTGCCGGCCGGCTTCCTGGAGTTGGAGGTGCTGGAAAGCGTCACCCAGCAGGAGGCGGAGCAGATCACTTCCAAGCTGGAGCGCTGCCGCGACCTGGGCCTGTCGATCGCGCTGGACGATTTCGGCACCGGCGCCTCGTCGCTGGTGCATCTGCAGCAGTTGCCATTCGACACCATCAAGATCGATCAGCGTTTCGTGCGCTTGTTGCTGGAAATGCCGGGCAACGAAGCCATCATCCGCAGCATGGTGTCCTTCGCCCACTATACCGGGCGCAAGCTGGTGGTGGAGGGGGTGGAAAGCCGCGCCATCTGGAGCCGCTTGCTGGAGATAGGCTGCCATGACGGCCAGGGTTACGGCATTTCGCCGCCGCTGGCCGCCGCCGAGTTGCCGGCGTGGACCCGAAACTGGCTGCGCAAGGGTGCGACGGCAGATATTAATAATTCTTATGTATCATGATTTTTATTAGTTTTACTGAATGAAAATGCGCAGGTAGTCTGTAATAGAATAATTTTGGAGCAGACTGTGTTCAACTTCAGCGTATTTCTTTCCGCACTGGGCATTTCCTTCAGCCAGATCGTGGGCATCGGCCCGCAGAACGCTTACGTGCTGCGCCAGGGCATCGGTCGCAGCCATGTGGTGCCCATCATCCTGATTTGCATCGTGGCCGACATTCTGCTGATCGCCAGCGGCGTGCTGGGCATGGGCAAGGTGGTGGCCGGCATTCCCGGTTTTGTCGGCGTGGTCGCCTGGGGCGGCGCGGCTTTCATCCTGTGGCTGGGCTTCAAATCCTTCCGCTCCGCCTTTTCCGCCGGCGCGATGTCGCTGGAGGGCAGCGTGGAGCGCGACCGCAAGCGCGCCATCCGCACCATTTTGGCGGTTACGTTGCTCAATCCCTATGTCTGGCTGGATACCGTGGTGCTGATAGGCGGCGTGTCCTCGGTGTACGGCGAGCACGGCGCGCTGTCCTTCCTGCTGGGCAGCCTGTGCGCGTCGGTGCTGTGGTTCGGCGCCATCGGGCTGTTCGCCGGCAAGCTGGCGCCGCTGTTCCAGAAACCATCCAGCTGGAAGGTGCTGGATTGCGTGATCGGTCTGGTGATGCTGTTCACCGCGGCGATGCTGATCGGCAACTACGGCTTGTCCGCGCCGCTGCCGCTGTGATCCTGGGCCGGCAGGCAAGCCAGCAGCGCCTGTAGCGCGGGAAGCTCCTGCGCCTGCGCCGCGTGGCACAGGCCGACGCGGCGCGTCAACGTGGCGCCGGCCAGCGGAATGGGCGCAAGCCCGTCCGCGCCCGCCAGCAGTGAGGCCGGCAGCAATGCCAAGCCCAGTCCCGCCGCCGCCATGCGCGCGGCCAGCCGCAGGCTGCCGGCCTGTGCCGCCAGCGCCAGTTCCGGCGCCACCGCGCCATGCAGATCCAGCAGGCGCTGATGCGACGCGTGCGCCGGGCAGGTGACCCAGTCGGCGCCGGCCAGTTCGCTCATCTCCACCTGCCGCCGTTCCGCCAGCGCATGTCCGGCCGTAACCGCCAGCACAAAACTTTCCTCCCATAGCGGGACAAACAGCTCGTCCTCGCAGCGGCTGTCCTCCGCCGCCAGCCTGGCGTCGCCGACGCAGCCTTCCTCCACGCTGAGCAGAATGGCCGGCGAGGCCCGCGCGGCCATGGCGAGAAATGCTTCCAGCTGCCCGGGGCCGACATCTGCGTCCACGCCCAGGGTCAGCGGCAGGCAATCGTGCGGCTGGCGGAACATCCGCGCCAGCGCCTCGGCCTGGGCCACCAGCCGCCTGGCCTGCGGATACAGCAGCCGGGCTTCCTCGCTGACCTCCACGCCGCGCGGCAGCCGTTCGAACAGCTGCGCGCCCAGCGCCTCTTCCAATTGGCGGATGGTGACCGACAGCGTTGGCTGGGTGACGAACAGCCGCTGGGCGGCCAGCGTGATGCTGCGTTCCTCGAAAACCGCGATGAAGGCCTTTAGTTGACGGATATCCATAGAAAATTTCGATGCCAGGTAGAGATTTTTATCATTTTTCAGAGCCGCACTGCGATGAATATACTCCAGCCATCAAAAACACATCGTATTTTTCTATGGAGAGCCCAATTATGACTAAAGCCCTGATCGTGATCACCGGCGCCAGTTCCGGCATCGGCGCCGCCGCCGCCAAACTGTTTTCCCAGCAAGGCCACCCGCTGCTGTTGCTGGCGCGCCGCATCGACCGCCTGCAGGCCCTGGATTTGCCGGACACCCTGTGCCGGCAGGTGGACGTGACCGATCGCGCCGCGATGCTGGCGGCGGTGGCCGAGGCGGAGGCCCGCTTCGGTCCGGCCGACGCCATCGTCAACAACGCCGGCGTGATGCTGCTGGGCGCGCTGGCGCGGCAGGACCCGGACGAATGGCAGGCGATGCTGGACGTCAACGTCAAGGGCCTGCTCAACGGCATCCACGCGGTGCTGGCCGGCATGCAGGCGCGCGGCCGCGGCAGCATCATCAACATCAGCTCGATCGCCGGGCGGAAAACCTTTCCCAGCCACGCGGCCTATTGCGGCACCAAGTTCGCCGTGCACGCCATTTCGGAGAATCTGCGCGAGGAGGTGGCGGGCAGCGGCGTGCGGGTGATCACCATCGCCCCGGGCGCGGTGGAGACCGAGCTTCTGGGCCACACCACCGACGAGGCGATCAAGGCAGGCTACCAGGAGTGGAAGCAGGGCATGGGCGGCGTGCTGGAGGCGCAGGACGTGGCCGAGGCCATCGCCTACGCCTATGGCCAGCCGCAGCGGGTATGCATCCGCGAGATCGTGCTGGCGGCGACCGGGCAGGCGGCCTGAGTCCGGATCGGCTTGACGGAAAAGGGGCGGCAATGGGCCGCCCTTTTTTTATTCAGTATCTGCAGAGATTGTCTGATCTTGATGTAAATAATACATTGACATATAACGAGCATATTGAATTGAATTTTTAGGCAAAATAATTCTTTCAAAATGATTTATTTATATCGCATAAACAAATCTCCCTGATGTAACAACCCAAGGAGAAAGAGATCATGACAAGGAAAATCTTCAACGCGGCAGCCCTGGCAGTGGCGATCGCGGGACAGGCGGCCGGCGCGCTGGCCATGCCGGTCAGCAACGCCTACATCCAGTCCAGCGCCAATGAGATCCGCGGCCAGCTCGGCTCGTACTCCCGCCCGACGGTGTATGTCGACCAGTCGGCCTGCGGCGAAGGCCAGGCCAGCGCGATGGCTTGCGGTCCGTACACCATCAGCGTCGGCGTCGGCTTCCTGCAGCAGCAGGAAAGCAGCTACGGCAACTACGTGGCCAAGTTCATCCTGGCGCACGAATGGGGCCACACCATCCAGTTCACCCGCGGCATCAACCGCCAGCCGCCGATGCAAGAGCTGCAGGCGGACTGCGTGGGCGGCACCTTCGCCAAGTACGCCGAGACCAATCTGCGCTACCCAAGCTTCATCGAAAACGCGGTGGCCTCCGCCCGCGACGCGGCCGACTACGCCGAGCACGGCACGCCGTCGCAACGCGACTACTACTCGCGCTACGGCTACGCCAACGGCCTCAACACTTGCCTGAACCGGATCTGACATGAGGGGCGCACCCTTGTTGCTCGTCGCCGCCGTTGGGACGGCGGTGGCGGCGGGCTGGCTATGGGGGCCCCGCGCGCAGGGGCCGGCGGCCGGGGCGACGCATGCGTCGCAACCGACTTCCGGCCCGGCGGCGGGACGGGCGGTGACGGCCGCGGCGCCGGCTGACGGCTTCAGCTTCGCGGTGGGCGGCAATCCCGCCGCCCAAGGCCAGGCGGCGCCGCCGCCGGAAACGCCGGCCGAGCGCCAGCGCAAGCAGCAGTTGCGCAAGCTGGGCTACCAGATCGAGGCGCGCTATTACCAGATGTCGCTGGCGCAACTGCGCGAGCTGGCGAAGCAAGGCAACGTGCAGGCCTTGACGCATCTGGCCGAGCGCTACCTGTTCCAGCTGGACGGCCATCCGGGCGAGCCCGGCTACGAGGCTGGCTTCCGCTACCGCGACGAAGCGCGCGAGGCGCTGCAGCAGGCCTACGCGCTGGGCAATATGCATGCGGCGGCGATGATTTCGGAGAGCTATCTGCTGGAAAAACAGCCGCTGGAGGCCGCGGCCTGGAACCAGGTGGCGCGCCGTTCAGGCGATGCGCTCAGCGCCGACTGGTTTCTGAAGACCAAGGACTACCAGGCGCTGACCGATCAGCAGAAGGCCGGCGCGGCGCAACGGGCGGATCAGCTGATGCAATCGCTCGCGCGGCGCAAACCGGCATAGGGCGGCATGCGCGGCGCTTCAGCGCGGCTTAGGCTTCGCCGCGGCGCCGCGCACCTCGAACTTCACCTTCTCCACGCTCTTGCCGTCGCCGGCGCGCAATTCCAGCCGATGCCGGCCCGGCCAGGGAAACCAGGCCAGCTCCACGCCATTGCCCAGCTTCTTGCCATCCAGCCACCACTGCGGCTTGGCGACGCCGCGCGCGCGCAGCACCATGCGCTGGTTGGCCGGCGGAATGTCCGGGTCGAGCGCGAAGATGCTGCCGTCCACCGGCGCGGCGATGCCCGGCGTCAGGTCGGCGGCGGAGCCCTTTTGCGGCACGATCAGCGCGCGCTGGGTGCCGGCCAGGAACCACTCGGTGCGCGGCGCGGCCACATCGCCCTGGTAACGCACGCGCTGGCGCGCCAGACCGGGCGGCGGCGCGGGAGGCTGCGATGGCGGCGCCGATTGCTGGGCGCGATCCAGCACCGTCTGCCACATCGGCGCCGCGCCATGCATGCCGGACACGTCCCACATCGGCTCGCCGCCGGCGTTGCCCACCCAGGCCGCCACCGTGTAGCGGCGCGAGAAGCCCACCGCCCAGTTGTCGCGCATATCCTTGCTGGTGCCGGTCTTCACCGCGCTCCAGTAACGGGTGGACAGCGCGCTTTCCAGCCCGAAGGTGAGCGCGCGCGCGGTGCGGTCGGACAGGATGTCGGCGATGATGAAGCTGCTGGCCGCATCCAGCAGCCGAGTCGGCTTCGCTTTGGCGTCGGCCAGCGTCCAGCGCGGCGGGCTGGCCAGGCCCTGGTTGGCCAGCGTGCGATAGGCGTTGGCCAGATCCAGCAGGCGGATGTCAGCCGCGCCCAGCGCCAGGCTGTAGCCGTAATAGTCGCCGTCTTCGGTCAGGCTGGCGAAGCCCAGCTGGACCAGCCGGTCGCGGAAGGCGTTGGGGGTGACCATTTCTATCGTCCGCACCGCCGGGATGTTCAATGACGACGCCAGCGCGGTGCGTACCGGCACCAGGCCCTTGAAATCTTTCGAGTAGTTTTGCGGCGCATAGAGTCCGGCGCCGGTTTGCAGGTTCAGCGGGCTGTCGTCCAGCAGCGAGGCGGCGGTCAGGTAGCGCTGTTGCAGCGCCATCTGGTAAAGAAAGGGTTTGAGCGAGGAGCCGGCCTGGCGCAGCGAGGTGACGCCGTCCACCTGGGCGGCATTGGACAGGCCGCGGCCGCTGGAACCCACCCAGGCCAGGATGTCGCCGCTCTGGTTGTCCAGCACCACCAGCGCGCCGTCCTGGACATTGCGTTGCGACAGCGCGGCCAGATGGCGGCGCAGCGCGGCGCTGGCATAGCGCTGCAACGGCAGGTCCAGCGTGGTGGCCACCCGGCTGCCGGCCGCCAGCTTTTGCCTTTGCAGCAGCTTTTGCGCGAAGTGCGGCGCGTCCTGTTCGGCCAGCGGGTTGGCGGCGCGGCTTTTGGCCAGCGCCTGCGCGGTGTGGACGGCGACGACGCCGCAGTCGGGCTTGCGGCCCATGTCCTGCAAAATGCGGCAGGCGCGGCCCGCCACCTTGTCCGGCGCGGCATTGGGCGCGCGGATCAAAGCCACCGCGATCGCAGACTCTTCCAGATTCAGCCCCGCCGGCAATTTGCCGAATAATGTGGACGACAACGAGGACAGCCCCACCAATTCGCCGCGGAACCCCACCAGATTGAGATAGGCCTCCAGAATCTCCGCCTTGCTCCAGTGCCGCTCCAGCCAGGCGGCGGACCAGGTCTGCCCCATCTTCTGCCATAGATTGCGTCCGCCCTTGCCGGCTTTCAGATCATCGTCCAGCAGGCCGGCCAGCTGCATGGTCAGCGTGGACGCGCCGCGGGTGCGGGTGTTCCACAAGTTGGCCCAGGCCGCCGCGGCCGCGCCGGACCAGTCCACTCCGCTGTGCTGGTAGAAGCGTTTGTCCTCGGACAGCACCAGCGCCTGGCGGAAGGCGGGCGAGGTGTCGGCCAGGCCAACCCAATCCTGCCGCCGCGCCTGCTTGTCCACCCTCAGCCGCTGCAGCACCTGGCCGTGGCGGTCCAGCAGCGTCACGTCGGACGGTTGCCAGGCGGCTTTCACTTCCTTGAAGGTGGGCTGCGCGCAGACGGGGGCGGAGAGGAGGGCGAGCAGGACGAGCGACAGCTTTGGCCAGCGGCGAGCCGAGGGGGCCGGCGCGAGCTTCCTGGCCGGTGCAATGTGATGGGATGAGTCGTTCAGCGGCATGGTGTGGTTTCGCGGGGCGGAGCGTCAGGCGCGTGCCTCAATAAAAATCGTAGTAGAGGGCCCATTGGCCAGTGGTTTTGTGCTTCCAGAACATCAGGCAGCCGTTGTCGATGATGTTGAGATGGATTTTGGAGTCGGACGCAATCTGGAAAACAAATTCAAAACCTTCGCCAAGATCCACGCCCGACTGGCAATAAGAAGGATAACCGCCAATTTTGTGTGTATAGGTGTGGCAGGTCAAATCGTAATAGCCAGCGATCTTGCCGGCTTTTTCCTGGCGGAGGATCTCACTCTCCAGCTCCAGAGGAATGTCGCCGCTGTCCCATAGCGGATAGTCCTCGTCGATGCGCTCCGCTTGCAGCGGAAAGGCTTTCAGGCTGGGGCCCTGAGGCAGGAAATCCTGGCGGATCAGCAAATCGCCATGCCCATATTCCCTGACGAGCCAGTTGGCCCCCATCGCTTCGAATGGTTCTGGCAGCGTGGCGGAAATGAATACCGTCAAAAGCCTGGTATCGGCAAGCCGCGGCGAGATGACAGGCAGAGCCGGAATGCAAAGCTGGGCTAGCGGCAGCATCGGCTTGCCCGCATCGTCGAGCGGAATGGCTTCGCCAGGCGCAAATAGTGACACCTTGCCCAGCCAACTTTCCGTTTCCTGATAAGTGGGGCGAAAGCCGCCGGCGGTCAGTTTGGCGATGGGTTTGGCCAGCAGGGTTTTGATCTGTTCGATGTCCATGGCCATGTCGGATGCGGTAGTGGTTTGCAGAGTGGAGGGCTTGGGCCTCGCCTCTGATTTTCTACCACGCGAACCGCACGGCATAGCGACCGGATCGGCGTCATAATGAAACAGGCCCCTCTTCGATTGCGAAGAGGGACCGTTCGCGTCATTGTCCGTCCATCACCCGGAACACCCCGTTCGGCGCCATGCCGAACACCTCCGGCGCGTACATCGCCTCCACCCGGGTGGGTGGCAGCTTGAAGGCGCCGGGATTGTTCAAACGCATCGTGTATTCCACCTTGAACTCGCCGCGTGGCACGTAGCTGTAGTAGGCGCGGTAGCCGGCGAAGCGGCGCTCGATGTAGTCGGCGTAGTCGCCGCCGTTGCCGGACTTGGCGTCGATGGCGGAGTCGCGGCCCAGGCCGCTGCCCTGAATCGCCGCGCCGGCCGGGATCGGGTCGTCCACCACCACCCAGCTCATGTCGTTCTGCGCGCGGATTTCCAGCGTCACCTTGACCACGTCGCCGGGCTGGTACTGGCCGCCCACCTTCTGGCTGACCGGCGTCAGCGTCTTCTTGATGCTGTAGCCGGCGTAGCGCGCGGTTTTCAGCGGGATGGCGGCTTCCGCCTGGATGGTGGCCCACGGCGCGCCGGAGCCGGCGTGCTTGAGCTGCAGGCTGGCCCCGCCAGCCGGCCACGGCAGCAGGCCCAGCTGTTTGACGCCTTCCTGCGGCCAGGCGAGGCTGAGGCTGGATTTGCCGAGCAGCGCGCTGGACTGGCCGCTCACCGGCGCGTTCTCAAACTGCCGGGAGAACTGCGCCACCGCCAGCGAGCCCCACATATTGGCGGTGGTGGTGTCCCAGTGGCCGCGTTGCTGGCGGGCGAGCAGGCCGGTCAGCAGGCGCGGCATGTCGGCCTGCCAGTCGGGCAGCTTGCGGACGGCCAGCAGCAGCTTGGCGGCGTTGACGTCGCCGTTGCCCATCAGCCACCAGGCGTTGTCGCCGGACTCGGTGCTGAAACCCATCCGGGTGCCCTGGTAGGTCAGGCGGGCGCGCAGCAGGTTGGACGCTTCGCTGATGCGGGCGGCGCGTTGCGGGATGTCGGCCGCGCGGTTCAGCAGCGACAGCCAGTCCACCAGCATCGAAGTGCTCATCTTCTGCGGATTGAGGTCCAGCACGTCCAGCATGGCCGGGCGGAAGCGGCCGTAGCGCGACAGCGCGTCCATCGCGGCCAGGCGGCGCGCGTCGGCGTCCTGGCGGTTGATAGGCAGATCGCGTTTGAGGCGGCCCTCGACGAAGGCGGACAGGCCGTCCAGCATCTTGCCGCGCGGACTTTCCGGGATTTCCATGCCGGCTTCGCCGGCGACGGCCAGCAGATAGCTGGTCAGCACGTCGCTGCCGCGGTCCGGCGCGCCTTCGCCCAGCGGGAAGTAGGCGGCGAGGCCGTTGCCGTCCAGATACAGCGGCAGCTCGCTCATCAGCTGATCCCAGCGCTTGCGGTCGGACAGGCCGAGCGCGATCGAGCTGCGCTGCTCCAGGCAGGCGTAGGGGTAGTCCTCGAACCAGCGGCGCACGCCGGGCAGGCTGTTGCCGAGCTTGGCCTGCAGGCTGACGCGGATGCCGCCGCGGCCAGGCAGCGCGCCCGGCGGCAGCGCCACCGGGATGGACAGCTCAGGCGATACCCGTTGCAGCGTGGCCTGTTCCACCGTCACCGGCACCGCCGGGTCGATCCGCTGGCTGATCGCCAGCTTGTCGGCGGCCTTGCCGTCCACTTGCTGGGCGCTGAACGTCCACTTCAGCTCCTTGATGTCGCTGGGCACGGTCACCGGCCAGCTCACCAGCCGCGATTCGCCCACCGGCAGCGCGAGCTGGCGCGCGGGCAGCGCCGGCAGGCCCGGCGCGCCGGCCTGCACCTTGATGTTCAGCGTCTTGTCGCCGCCGTTGCGCACGGTGACGCCGGCCTGGAACTGGTCGCCTTCGCGCGCCAGCGGCGGGATGCCGGACGTCAGCTGCAGGTCTTGCGTGACGTTGAAGCCGGCTTCGCCGGTGCCGAACTGGTCATTGCCGAGGTCGGCCGCCGCCACTAGGCGGAAGCGGGTGAGGGCATCGTTGATCGGCACCTTGACGCGGGCGCTGCCGTTCGCGTCCAGCGTCACCCGGGGCTGCCAGGTAAGCAGGGTATCCAGCAGCTCGCGGGTCGGCGCCTTGCCGCCGCCGCCGCCCGGCGGCAGCGATTTGCGGCCGTAGTGGCGCTTGCCCACGACTTCCAGCTGGGCGGTGGCGGTTTCCACGCCGTAGCTGTGCCGCTGGTACATCGCCTGCATCAGCTCCCAGCTGTGATTGGGCTGCAGCTCCAGCAGCGCCTCGTCCACCGCGGCGAAAGCCACTTCGGTGCCGGCCGGCGCCGGCTTGCCGTTGGGCAGCTTCACCTTGATGGCGACGTCGGCGGTTTCGCGGATGCCATAAGTTTTTTTGGCCGGCGTCACTTCCACGCTCAGGCGCTTGGCGGCGTCGCCGACCTGGATTTCGGCGATGCCGTATTTGAACGCCGGGCGCGACAGGTCCACCATCGCGGTCGGCGGCGCGTAGTCGCCGCCTTCGTTCCAGTAGGCGTCCCACCATTCCGACGGGCTCTTCCAGCCCCAGGTGAAGAAGGAATACCAGGGCACGTCGCGGATGCGGCCGCGCACGGCCAGCACCGAAACATAGACATTCGGCGTCCAGTCCGGCGCGATCTTCAGTTCGATCGACGGGTTCTTGCCTTCCAGTTCCACCACGCGGGTTTCCAGGATGCCTTCGCGTTCTATCGCCACCCAGGCGGTGGCTTTGCGGAAGGGCATGCGCACCTGGAAGCGGGCGGTTTCCCCAGGCGCGTAGCTGGTTTTTTCCGGCAGCACGTCGATGCGGTCGTTGTTGTCGACATCGAACCACAGCTCGTCGTGCTGGCTGACCCATACCGATTGCGAGCTGCGGGTGACGTTGCCTTGCTCATCTTTGGCTTCGGCGATCAGCTCCATGTCGCCGGCGTCTTTCAGACTCAGCTCGCAGTAGATCAGGCCGCGGCCGTCGGTGGTGCCGCTGCACACCTTGCCCTTGTCGTCGGTTTCCTCGTTGTGGTCCCAGGCGTAAAAGCCGCCCACCAGCCGTTTGCGGCTGGACAGGTAGCGATGCTCGCGCAGGGTGACCTTGATGTCCTTGCCCGCCAGCGGCTTGCCGGCGGTGTCCAGCGCCACGGCTTTCATCTGCAAGGCGCGGCCGGCGGTGATCCAGCTGTCCACGCTGATGCCCACCTGCACGGCGGACGGCCACAGCGCGATGCGGCGGGTGAGGGTCTGGGTTTCGCCGTTGGGATCGCGGTAGGCGGCTTCGGTCACCAAGTCGTAGCGGCGGTCCAGCTTGGGCAGCTTGTCGACGATGGCCTTGCCGTTGCCGTTGCCGTCCAGCTGGATGGCGGCTTTGTCCAGCACCACCTTGCCGTCCAGCGAGGCCTCGCTGTTTTCGCGGCTGCGCTGCGGCGGCGAGAAGCTGAAGTCGTCGTAGGCTTTCAGCCGCTGGTAGCCGTCGGCCAGCATGGCGCTGACTTCCACCGGCCAGCCTTTGGCCGGCCCGCCGTTGCCCCAGGACAGCGAAACATTGAGCGGCACCTGCACCGGGGCGATGCCGGCGTTCTTGGCGGTGGCGATGCGGCCGGTCATCGCCGGCAGGCGGAATTCCTCCACCCGGAAGCTGCCGCTTTGCAGCGAGTAGCCGTCCAGCTCCGGGCTGGACGGCTTGCCCTGGTCGGCCGGGCCGCGAGTGCCCTTGCGTTCCAGATACAGCGTGTATTCGCCCAGCTTGGCCTCCTTGGGCAGCGCGTAGCTGCTTTCGGCGTAGCGGCCCTTGCGCCAGGTCAGCGGCAGGCTGACTTCGTCGCCGCTGCCGTCGTGGACGATGCGCAGCTGCTGCGGCAGCTGGCCGGGTTTCAGCTGCGCCAGGCCCTTGCCGGCCTGCACCCGCAGCAGGTGCTTCATCGACACCGTTTCGCCGGCGCGGAACAGCGCGCGGTCCAGGATGCTGTGGGCGATGATGGCCGGGCCGTCGCCGCCCTGGGTCGGGAAGGGGAAGCGCCAGGACTCTATGCCGCGGTTCCAGCTGGAGCGGACGAAGGACACGTCTTCGTTGCCCTGCGCGTCCTTGGCGCGGGCGGTGACGAACAGGCCGGACAGCTCTTCGTCGGAGCAATCGCCGGCCGGCAGCGCGCTCTTGGCCAGCGCGCTGCCCTGGGCGTTTGTTGTGCCGCTCCATAGCGCGTTGCCCTTGCAGTCGTAGATGTTGATGCGGGCATTGGGCACCGGCTTGCCCTTGTCCAGCGTGGTGACCCAGACCGCGGCGTTTTCGCCGGATTTTTTCAGATGCACCGCCAGGTTGGTGACCAGCGCGGCGGTGCGCACGTACATCGGCTTGTTGGCGGCCAGCAGCGATTTGCCCAGCAGCCGGGACGACACCTCCACCACGTAGAGGCCCGGCTTGGGCAGCGGGATGCCCACCACCTCGAACGGCCACTTGCCGTTGCCGTCGGGCTTGGCCGGCAGCTTGAGCGGCACGGCGTCGCGGTTCTTGTTCAGCAGCGACACGCGCCGGCTTTCCACCGTCTTGTCCTTGCCGGCCGGCAGATTGCTCTCATGGTAGCGTTCCACCCTGGCCAGCCAGGCCATCATGTCGGCGTCGCGGCTGAGGCGCAGCGCCTGCCCGCCCAGTTGCACCGACTTGATGTTGAGGTCGCCCTCCACGCCGCGCAGCGTGATGGGCAGGGCGGCGTCGGCGCCGGATTCGATGATGCCGAACGGCGCGGCCGCGAACTTGGCCAGCGGCGGGTAGTCGGCCAGTTTGATCGGCAGCGGGAAGCGGCCGGCGTTGACCGGCTGCCGGCCCACTTCGTCGCGGAAGTCCTTGGGCAGCGCGAGGGTCAGGGTTGCCAGCGGCGGGAAGGGCGGCGCGAAGCTGACGTTGTCCACCGGCTCGCCCTTGTTGCGCTGCTCCGCTTGCGGCGCGCGCTCGGCGCCGCCGCCGGACAGCCGGATCGCCTGGGCCAGCTTGGCCGGCACCGGCGAGCTGAAATTCAGCGTGATCGGCTTGAACGGAATGCAGGCGCCTTTGGCGTTTTCGCGCTGGCAGCTCATGCTGGCGGCAAAGGCCGGCCGCACCTGGTATTGCTGCTTGTCCGGCGCGCTGGCGCCGCGCAGGTGCACCAGCGTCAGCTTGCTGTCCGGCGCCAGGCGCTGGTCGCAGCGCACGGTCAGCACGTTGGCGGCCTGTTTTTCCAGTTTCAGGTGTTTGAGCAGCGCGGCGCGGTCGGCCGCGGCCAGCGTTCGCACCGGAATGCGCTCGGGCAGGCTGGACGACTGGCAATACAGCGCCGCGGGCTTGACGCCGCTGGCGTTGAAGCGCAGCACGAAGGCCTGGTCTTCTTCGATGCGGCCATCCGAAGGCCAGCTTGCGGCGATGATGGGCTGGCCGGTGTAGAAGCGGTAGCTTTGGCCCGATGCTACGGCGTTGCCCTGCAGGTCCTTCAGGCCAGGCTTGGGGGTGAAGCGGCAATCAGTATTGGCCGGCGGAGTTTCGCGCACGTCCAGCGTCCAGGTCTTGTCGTCCACCCAGTGGCCCTTGCCCTTCAAGCCGCAGCTCCAGGCGAACGGCGCCGGCGCAGCGCTGTTGCCCAGCGCGATCATGCTGCTGTTGAAGGTGGCGCGCACCTGGGTGACTTCCTTCACTTCGCCTTGCGGGCTGAAGGTGGTGACTCCGGCGGCGGCGCAAAGGCCGGGCAGGAGCAGCCAGGCGGCGATCAGGCCTGGGCGCAGCGGTGTTTTCATGGCGTCACCATGGTGCGGATCGGGTTTCGGGCGGGAGTCGGCTGTCGGGCGTGTCATTCTGAACGGATATTTTTCTTGTCTTGGCTGGCAATTCGCATGATGCGGAATCATAGCAGATGGCTGGCCGGGCCGGGAGCGGCGCGGCGAAATTGTCCAGCAATATCAAACGGCAAGCGAAAGGCCGGCGCGGCGCCTGGGCGCCAAGGCCGGTCCGGGCGGGCTGGCGGCGCCCGCCGCTGGCGGGTCGGGCGGCCCGCGCGGGGGCAGACAAGCGCGAGGTGCGTGATATACTGTGCGTTTCGTTGGGTGCGCGGTGTAACTCCGCGCAGCGCCTGAGCGGCAGCTTTCCCGCCCGCGGGAGCGCGCCGTCCGGCGTCGTACCGTCCCAGATGACTACAACCTGTCACACTTCGAAGGATTTAACATGCAAGTACAGCTGGAAACACTGAGCAATCTTGAACGCCGCATGGACATCGCCCTGCCGATGGCCGCCATTGATTCGCAAATCACCGAGCGCCTGAAGCGCGTGGCCCGCAGCGCCAAGATTCAAGGTTTCCGCCCGGGCAAGGCGCCGCTGAAGATCGTGGAGATGAACTACGGCGCCCAGGTGCGTGAAGAAGTTATGGGTGAACAGGTTCAGCAAGGCTTCTACAAGGCCGTGACCGAGCAGAAGCTGCGCGTTGCCGGCTACCCGCGCTTCGAGTCGGTTGCCGCTGGCGACGACAAGGAAAACTTCAAGTTCGCCGCCACTTTCGAAGTGTACCCGGAAGTGAAGGTTGGCGAGCTGGCGGGCAAGGAAATCGAGAAGCCGGCCGTCACCGTGGGCGACGCCGAAATCGAGAAGACCATCGACATCCTGCGCAAGCAGCGCACCCGCTACAACCGCGTTGAGCGCGAAGCCGCCGTCGGCGACCGCGTGATCATCGACTTCAAGGGCGCCATCGACGGCGTGGCCTTCGAAGGCGGCTCCTCCGAGAACTTCCCCTTCGTGCTGGGCCAAGGCCAGATGCTGGCCGAATTCGAAGCCGGCATCGTCGGCGCCAAAGAAGGCGACATCAAGAGCGTGGAAGTGAGCTTCCCGGCTGATTACCACGGCAAGGACGTGGCCGGCAAAACCGCCGTGTTCGAAATCCTGGTGAAGAACGTGGCCGAAGCCATCCTGCCGGAAGTGAACGAAGAGTTCGCCAAGATGCTGGGCATCGCCGAAGGCGACGTGGAAAAAATGCGCGGCGAAATCCGCAAGAACGTCGAGCGCGAAGTGAAGCGCCGCCTGCAGGCCCGCACCAAGGAAAACGTGATGCAGGCGCTGATCGACGCGACCGAAATCGAACTGCCGAAGGCGCTGGTCGGCCTGGAGATCGGCCGTCTGGTCGAGCAGGCCCGTCGCGACATGCAGCAACGCGGCATGAACGTCAAAGACATGCCGTTCCCGCCGGAACTGTTCACCGCCCAAGCGGAACGCCGCGTCAAACTGGGCCTGATCCTGTCCGAAGTGGTGGAAGCCAACAAGCTGGAAGCCAAGCCGGAACAGGTTCGCTCGATGATCGTCGAATTCGCCGACAGCTACGAAGAGCCGGAAGACGTGCTGGCCTGGTACTACGAGAGCGCCGACCGCCTGGAAGGCCCGACCTCGATGGTGCTGGAAGACAACGTGGTTGAATTTGTGCTGTCTCAGGCCAATGTAGTAGAGAAGGCGCTGTCCTTCGACGAACTGATGGGCAGCCAAGCCTGATAACAACCTCTAGGAGTGGCCGATGAAATCGATGATGGAACCGCAAGGGTTGGGCCTGGTGCCCATGGTGGTGGAGCAGAGCGGTCGCGGCGAGCGCGCCTATGACATCTATTCGCGTCTGCTGAAGGAGCGCATCGTCTTCCTGGTCGGCCCCGTCTCGGACGAATCGGCCAACTTGGTTGTCGCGCAGATGCTGTTCCTGGAGTCGGAAAATCCGGACAAGGACATCCATTTCTACATCAACTCGCCGGGCGGCTCCATCACCGCCGGCATGTCGATCTACGATACGATGAACTTCATCAAGCCGGACGTTTCCACCCTGTGCATTGGCCAAGCGGCCAGCATGGGCGCCTTCCTGCTGTCGGCAGGCGCCGAGGGCAAGCGTTTCGCGCTGGAGAACAGCCGGGTGATGATTCACCAGCCGCTGCTGTACGGCGGCGGCCTGTCCGGCCAGGTGACCGACATCGAAATCCACGCCCGCGAACTCGTCAAGGTGAAAGCCAAGATGAACGAGCTGATGGCCAAGCACTCCGGCAAGACCATGGAGCAGCTGGAGGCGGATACCGAGCGTGATAACTTCATGTCGGCGGAAGAGGCCCGTGTCTACGGCCTGATCGATAAAGTGCTGTCTTCCCGCAAGGATGTCACGGCGTAAGTAGTGGAATTGGCTAATGGCTGACAAAAACAGCAACGAGAAACTTCTCTATTGCTCTTTCTGCGGAAAGAGCCAGCACGAAGTGCAGCGGCTGATCGCCGGCCCGCAGGTATTCATTTGCAATGAATGCGTCGAGTTGTGCAACGACATCATCCGCGAAGAGCTGGAGAAGGGTAGCAGCAGTGAAGTGGTGGGCGGCGCGTCCGCCGACCGCCCGCTGCCGACGCCGCAGGAAATTCGCGCGGATCTGGACCAGTACATCATCGGCCAGGATTTCGCCAAGAAAACCCTGTCGGTTGCGGTGTACAACCACTACAAGCGTCTGTACCAGAAGAGCGGCAAGGACGACGTGGAGCTGGCCAAGAGCAATATTCTCCTGATCGGCCCCACCGGCTCCGGCAAGACCCTGCTGGCGCAGTCGCTGGCGCGCCTCTTGGACGTGCCCTTCGTCATCGCCGACGCCACCACGCTGACTGAGGCGGGGTATGTCGGCGAGGATGTCGAGCACATCATCCAGAAGCTGCTGCAGAAGTGCGACTACGATGTGGAAAAGGCCCAGCGCGGCATTGTCTACATCGATGAGATCGACAAGATCTCGCGCAAGTCGGAAAACCCGTCCATCACCCGCGACGTATCGGGCGAGGGCGTGCAGCAGGCGCTGCTGAAGCTGATCGAGGGCACGGTAGCATCGGTGCCGCCGCAGGGCGGCCGCAAGCATCCGAACCAGGAATTCATCCAGGTGGACACCACCAATATCCTGTTCGTGTGCGGCGGCGCTTTCGACGGCCTGGAGAAGATCATTCGCCAACGCTCCGAGAAGGGCGGCATCGGCTTCGGCGCCGAAGTGTCCTCCAAGGACGACGGCAAGAGCCTGAGTACGCTGTTCAAGGATGTCGAACCGCAGGACATCATCCGCTTCGGCCTGATTCCCGAGCTGATCGGCCGCCTGCCGGTGGTCGCCACGCTGGAGGAACTGGACGAAGAGGCGCTGGTCACCATCCTCACCCAGCCGAAGAACGCGCTGATCAAGCAGTACCAGCGCCTGTTCTCGATGGAGTCGGTGGAACTGGAGGTGCGTCCGTCGGCGCTGCGCGTCATCGCCAAGCAGGCGCTGATCCGCAAGACCGGCGCCCGCGGCCTGCGCTCCATCCTGGAGCGCGCGCTGCTCGACACCATGTACGATCTGCCGTCCATGCAGGACGTGGAAAAAGTCGTGGTGGACGAGAAGGTGATCGAGAAGGGCGACAAGCCGCTTTTCATCTATCGCGAAGAGGGCGGTGTGGCACAATCCGCCTGATAGCCTGGCCTGAATGACTGAACCGCCCGGCAGGGCGGTTTTTTATTTGTCGTCCATGTAATCTGTTTTAGTATGGGGTGTTGATATTCTGGCCTTGCACCCCATTTTCCATGCATTGTTTCCCCAAAGCTAAGGTTAGGTGATATGTCCCAACCCGCAGAAATCAGAGAAGAGACCACGCTGCCGCTGTTGCCGCTGCGCGACGTGGTGGTCTTCCCGCACATGGTCATCCCGCTGTTCGTCGGACGGGCCAAGTCGATCCGTGCGCTGGAGCTGGCGATGGACGAAGGCAAGCAGATCCTGCTGGTAGCCCAGCGCTCGGCTTCCAAGGACGAACCCTCCGCCGAAGATCTGTACGGCGTGGGCACCATCGCCGCTGTGCTGCAGATGCTCAAGCTGCCGGACGGCACCGTCAAGGTGCTGGTGGAAGGGCGCCAGCGCGCCACCATCAAGGAAGTGGGCGAGGAGGACGGCTGCTTCGTCGCCGAATTCAGCCCGCTGTCCAGCGAGCTGGAAGAGTCCAACGAGACCGAGGCGATGCGCCGCGCGCTGCTCGCCCAGTTCGAGCAGTACGTCAAGCTGAACAAAAAGATCCCGCCGGAAGTGCTGAACTCGCTGGCCGGCATCGACCGCGCCGGCCGCATGGCCGACAGCATCATCGCCCACCTGCCGCTGAAGCTGGAGCAAAAGCAGGAAGTGCTGGAGATGTTCGATGTCCAGACACGTCTGGAGCATCTGATGTCGCAGCTGGAAGGCGAGATCGACATCCTGCAGGTGGAAAAGCGCATCCGCGGCCGCGTCAAGCGCCAGATGGAAAAGAGCCAGCGCGAGTACTACCTGAACGAGCAGGTCAAGGCCATCCAGAAAGAGCTGGGCGAGATGGACGAGGTCAGCGACCTCGACGAGCTGGAGCGCCGCATCAAGGCTGCCGGCATGAGCAAGGAAGGCCGCGACAAGACCCTGGCCGAGCTGAAGAAGCTGAAGATGATGTCGCCGATGTCGGCGGAAGCCACCGTGGTGCGCAACTACATCGACACCCTGCTTGACCTGCCGTGGAAGAAGAAGACCAAGATCAGCAAGGACGTGGCCGCGGCCGAGGCTGTGCTGGACGAGGACCACTTCGGCCTGGAGAAGGTCAAGGAACGGATTCTGGAGTACCTGGCGGTGCAGCAGCGCGTCGATCGCCTGAAGGCGCCCATCCTGTGCCTGGTAGGCCCTCCGGGCGTCGGCAAGACCTCGCTGGGCCAGTCGCTGGCCCGCGCCACCAACCGCAAGTTCGTGCGCATGGCGCTGGGCGGCGTGCGCGACGAGTCGGAAATCCGCGGCCATCGCCGCACCTATATCGGCTCGATGCCGGGCAAGGTGCTGCAGAACATGTCCAAGGTCGGCGTCAAGAACCCGCTGTTCCTGCTGGACGAGGTGGACAAGATGGGCGCGGACTTCCGCGGCGATCCGTCGTCCGCCCTGCTGGAGGTGTTGGATCCCGAGCAGAACCACGCCTTCATCGACCATTACGCCGAGGTTGAGTACGACCTGTCCGACGTGATGTTCGTCGCCACCGCCAATTCGCTGAATATTCCGCCGGCCTTGCTTGATCGGATGGAAATCATCCGTCTTTCCGGCTACACAGAAGACGAGAAGGTCAACATCGCGCTGAAGTATTTGCTGCCGAAGCAGATGGAGGCCAACGGTGTGCGCGAGGGCGAGCTGGCGGTGCAGGAGTCCGCCATCCGCGACATCGTCCGCTACTACACCCGCGAGGCCGGCGTGCGCAGCCTGGACCGCGAAGTGGCCAAGATCTGCCGCAAAGTGGTGACCGGCGCCTTGCTCAAGCCGGGCAAGACGGGCAAAGTGACGGTGTCGGCCAAGAATCTGGACAAGTATCTGGGCGTGCGGCGCTTCGACTACGGCCTGGCCGAAGAGGAAAACCGCGTCGGCCAGGTGACGGGCCTGGCCTGGACCGAAGTGGGCGGCGAGCTGCTGACCATTGAGGCGGTCACGCTGCCGGGCAAGGGCAATATCGTCCGCACCGGCCAGTTGGGCGAAGTGATGCAGGAATCCATCACCGCGGCGATGAGCGTGGTGCGCAGCAGGGCCAGAAGCCTGGGCATCAAGCCGGACTTCTACGAGAAGAGCGACATGCACATCCACGTGCCGGAAGGCGCGACGCCCAAGGATGGCCCGAGCGCGGGCATCGCGATGACCACGGCCATCGTGTCGGTGCTGACCGGCATTCCGGTGCGCGCCGATGTGGCGATGACCGGCGAGATCACGCTGCGCGGCGAAGTGCTGCCGATCGGCGGTTTGAAGGAAAAGTTGTTGGCGGCGCATCGCGGCGGCATTCGCCACGTGCTGATTCCCAGGGGCAATGAGAAAGACCTGGCGGAGATCCCGTCCAACATCAAGCAGAAGCTTGAAATCCATCCAGTGAAATGGATCGATGAGGTGCTGGCGCTGGCGCTGGAGCGTCAGCCGGAAGAATTGTCGCAAGAAGAACAGTCCGCGGACATTCCTCCTGCGCAAGATGCTTCCGGCGGAGTGTCGGTTTTGAAGCATTAAGAATCATGGCCTTACCGAAGCTGTGAATATCTTGTGGTTTCGCGGCTTCCAAATGTGCTTGCGAATTAGCAAAACACCCGTGGAAGCCGCTTGACACAAGGATTTCCGCCTTGCTATAAAGCAAGCGTTTTTATCCGAATTACGTAGACCGAAGAACGACGAAAGGGGACTTACGTGAACAAGTCTGAACTGATTGACGCCATCGCGGCAGAAGCCGACATTTCCAAAGCCGCTGCCGCGAAAGCTCTGGACGGCATGGTTGCTGCCGTTACCGACGCCCTGAAAAAAGGCGATACCGTGACTCTGGTGGGTTTCGGCACCTTCTATGTGGGCGAGCGCGCAGAGCGTAGCGGCCGCAATCCGAAGACCGGCGAAACCATCAAGATCCCGGCTGCACGTTCTCCGAAGTTCCGTGCTGGCAAGGCACTGAAAGACGCGCTATAATCGGCGCCCCTGCCGCAGGGCCGGTCTGACCGGTTCCGCGGCGGGGCAGACGGGCGTTTAGCTCAGTTGGTAGAGCGTCTGCCTTACAAGCAGAATGTCGGCGGTTCGACTCCGTCAACGCCCACCAAGGTCCGGAGCGGTAGTTCAGTTGGTCAGAATACCGGCCTGTCACGCCGGGGGTCGCGGGTTCGAGCCCCGTCCGCTCCGCCAAATACACGAGAGAAGGTGAACCGGTTCAACGCGTTCACCTTTTTTTTTACAGGGGTGGCCTTAGCCAATCGTCATGTTCGAGTTTGTCCAGAACAACAAAACCGTCATTCAAGTCATCCTGGGGGCTGTCGCGCTGACTTTCGTCGGCTTCGGCGTCAGCAGCTACAGCGACGTCACCGCAGACCCCTATCTGGTCAAGGTGGGCAGCGTCAAGATATCCAAGCGCGATCTTGATCGCGCGCTGGAGGGCAAGCCCAGCGATCCGGCCACCCGTCAGGCCGCTTTGGAGGAAATGATCCGCAACAAGCTGGTCCTGGCCGACGCCCGCGATCATGGCGCCGCCATCAGCCCTGACCAGCTGCGCAAAGTCATCGCCTCCATTCCGCTGTTTCAGGACAACGGCCAGTTCAGCCCGCAGCGCTATGAGGAGTTTCTGAAAAACCGCTATCGCTCCGCCGCCGATTTCGAAGCCGAAATCAGCGAGGACATGCTGATCAGGAACCAGCTGACAGCCGTCGCCGGCACCCAGTTCGTGTCCAACACCGTGGTGACCCGCATGGCGGCATTGCTGGGCGAAGGCCGCGTGCTGCAGCCGCTGACGCTGAAGCCGTCCGATTTCGCCGCCGAAGTGAAAACCGACGACGCGGCGGTCAAGGCCTACTACGACGCCAACGCCAAGCGCTTCCGCACGCCGGAAAGCGTCAAGCTGGATTACGTGGTGCTGTCGCAAGACGCGCTGGCGCAAAGCGTCAAGGTGTCCGACGCCGACGTGCATAAGTATTTCGATCAGCACAAGTCGGACCTCGCCAGCGAGCAGCGCCGCGCCTCGCACATCCTGCTGACGGTGCCGAAGGGCGCAAAACCTGAGCAGAAGGCCAAGATCAAGGCGGAGGCCGAGGCCATTCTGAAGGAAGTGCGCGCCAATCCGGGCAAGTTCGCCGAAATCGCCAAGGCCAAGTCGCAGGATCCGGGCTCGGCGGAGAAGGGCGGCGATCTGGGTCTCAACGCGCGCGGCATGATGGTCAAGCCGTTCGACGACGCCGTGTTCTCGATGAAGCCTGGCCAGATCAGCGACCTGGTGGAAACCGACTACGGCTTCCACATCATTCGCCTGGATGCGATCAAGACCCAGGGGCTGGAAGAGGCCAGGGCCGCCATCGTCGACAAGCTGCAGAAGCAGAAAGCTTCGGCCCTGTTCCGCGAACAAGCGGACAAGCTGAACGAAGTCGCTTACCAGCAGGCCGACTCGCTGAAGGGCGTGGTCGATGCGCTGAAGCTGGAAGTCAAACACTCCGACTGGCTGCAGCGCAATCAGCCGGGCAAGGATGAGCTGCTGGGCAACGACAAGTTGCTGGCGGCGGTGTTCAGCGACGATGTGCTGAAGAAAAAGCACAACAGCGAAGTCGTGGATGTCGGCGGCGGCCGTCTGGTGGTGGCGCGCGTGGCCGAGCATCAGCCAGAGCGCCAGCGCCCGGTCGCGGATGTGCGCGAAGACATCAAGCGCGAACTGGTTGAGCGCGAAGGCGCCAAGCTGGCCGACAAGAAAGGCCAGGCATTGCTGGCCGAGCTGAAGGCTGGGAAGGGCGTGGACGCGCAGAAGTGGGGCGCCGAGCAGACGGTATCGCGCCGCGCGTCTGGCGGCCTGCCGATGGCCGATGCGCGCGCGGTGTTCAGCGTGGCCGCAGCCAAGCTGCCGGGGTTCGCCGGCGTGCGCCACGATACCGGCGAGTATGTGATTTACCGCGTGAACAAGGTGATTGCGGCTCCCGCTGTCAGCGAAGCCGATCGCGCCCAGCTGGGCGGGGTGCTGGGAGAGATCTCCGCCAATAACCAATTGGGCAGCTATCTGCAGGCGCTGCGGCAGAAGTACCCGGTGACGGCCGGCAAGCAGTCGCTGAACGACAATAGCCAGTAAGCTCGGACGCATTCGCTCCGCCAACCCCGCCTCTCGGCGGGGTTTTCGCTTTCATGGCGCGGGTATCGCCGCGGCGCGCCCCTCTTGGCGCAGCGCATCCAGCAGCACCCGCGCCTTGCGCGGAATGTTGCGGCTGGGAAACACCGCGTGCATTTGCGGATCGTCGCCATGGCTGGAGACGATGCGAAACTCAGGACATAGCCGGACCAGTTCGCCGTTTGCCGCCAATGGTTCGGCCAACCAGTCTCCCAGCCTCCCGATGCCCATGCCGGCGCGAATCGCCTCCAGCACGCCGTTGCCGGAGTTGCTGCGGTGCCAGGCGCTGAGGTTGAGGCTGATCTGGCTGCCCGCGCTGACGAAGTTCCAGGCTTTCAGCACGCGCGGCGCGGTGTGGATGATCACCCGGTGCTCAGGCAGCTCGCGCGGGCTGGCCGGCGCGCCGTGGCGCGCCAAGTAGGCGGGGCTGGCATATAGATGGCGCCGGTAGTCCCATAGCGGATAGCCTATCAGTTCGCTGGAGGTGGGAAACGCGCCGCGGATGGCGAAATCCAGCTTTTCCCGGATCGGCTCCAGCGTGGCGTCGCTGTACAGCACGTCGAAGCGCAGGTCCGGGTTTTCCTCGGCGAGGCGGGCCAGCACCCGCGGCAGGATGCCGCGCCCCAGCGTTTCCGGCGCGGAGAAGCGCAGCAGGCCGCGCGGCGCGGCGACTTGCTGATTGAGTTCCTCTTCCGCCTGCTGCTGCAGGTCCAGCATCTGCCGGGCGATAGGATAATAAGCCTCGCCGGCCATGGTCAGCTCCACCTGCTTGCTGGATCGGGCCAGCAGCGCCGCGCCCATTTCCTCTTCCAGCGCCTGCAGCGCGCGGGTGGCGCTGCTGGGCGAGGTGCCCAGCTGGCGTGCGGCGGCGACGAAGCTTCGGCGCTCCACCACCGCGCAAAATATCCTGACTCCCCATAGCGGCTTCATCGCGCCTCCAGTATTGCGTTTATTGCAATATTACATTGCAAGCATGAATCTGGCCCAGGCCTTAGAATGCGTGCAAGGAGGAGAATGCCAATGTTGTTGAGCTTGAGTTTTTTGTGCGTGATCGCTTTTTTTGCCGGACTGGTCGACGCCGCTGTCGGCGGCGGGGGCTTGATCCAGATTCCGGGCCTGTTCAGCGCCTTGCCGAATGTGGCGCCGGCCACCTTGTTCGGCACCAATAAGCTGGCGTCGGCGGTGGGAACCTTGTCGGCGGCGCGCTCCTATCTGCGTCGGGTGCGGTTGCCTTGGCGACTGGTGCTGCCTTGCGCGGCGATGGCCTTCGTGTTTTCGTTCGCCGGCGCCCAGGTGGTGGCGCTGATACCCAAGGACGTGATCCGGCCCTTGGTGCTGACCCTGCTGCTGATCATGGCGGCGTACACGCTGTGGAAGAAAGATTTCGGCAAGCTGCACAAGCCGGTGGCGATAGGCCGGCGCGAGTTGCTGATGGGCATGGCGATAGGCGGCGCCATCGGTTTTTACGACGGCCTGTTCGGCCCCGGCACCGGCAGTTTCCTGATGTTCCTGTTCATCCGCTTTTTCGCCTTCGACTTCCTGCACGCCTCGGCGGCGGCCAAGGTCGTCAATCTCACCACCAATGTGGCGGCGCTGCTGTCCTTCGCCATCGGCGGCCATATCCTGCTGGCCTACGCGCTGCCGATGGCGGCGGCCAATATGGCCGGCGCGATGGTGGGCACGCGCTTGGCGATGAAAAAGGGCGCCGGTTTCGTCCGCATCTTGTTCTTGATGCTGACCAGCGTGCTGATCTGCAAGCTGGGTTGGGACATTCTGCGCGGCTGATCGCGCGCCGGCCTGGCCGCCGGGAGCGGGACGCGCTTTGAACTGCGCGTCCCGCTCCTTTATCATGTAGGCAGAATGACTACTTGGCGGTTCCTTTCCATGCATCCATCTCGTTGCCCCGCGCCAGACGCGGCGTTTAGCCTGCTGCAATTGCCCAATGTCGGGCTGCGCGCGGCTGCCGATCTGGAACGCCTGGGCATCCAAGAGCCAGGGCAGCTGCGCGGCCGCGATCCTCATCAGCTTTATCTGGAGTTGTGCGATAGAACCGGCCAGCGGCATGATCCCTGCGTGCTGGACGTGATGCTGTCCATCTGCCATTACATGGACACCGGCGAAGCTCGCAGCTGGTGGAGCTTCACCGCGGAGCGCAAGCGCCGATGGCCGCAGTGACGCCGCCGCGCGGGCCGCTGGCCGCCTGCCATGATTGCGATTTGCTGCTGCGGCTGCCGGCCGCCGCCGCCGACCGCGCCTGCATCCATTGCCCGCGCTGCGGCGCCTTGCTGCACGAGCAGGCCGACGGCGCGCTGCATGCCGGCGCGGCGCTGGCGGTGGCCGGCGCGGTGGCCTTCGTCATCGCCAACAGCTACCCGGTGCTGGTCTTGGAAATCGCCGGCAACCGCAACGCCGCCACGCTGTGGCAGACCGCGTTGGCGCTGCAAGGGCAGGGGATGGCGGAAGTGGCGCTGCTGGTGCTGTTCACCGGCATCGTGATGCCGGCGCTGGAGCTGGCCAGCATGCTGTACCTGCTGCTGCCCCTGCAGTACGGACGCGCGCCGCCGGGCTTTGCGGCGGTGATGCGGCTGCGGCAGCTGGCGCGGCCCTGGTGCATGGTGGAGGTTTTCCTGCTGGGGGTGCTGGTTTCGCTGGTCAAGCTGGTGCATCTGGCGGCAGTGCATCCCGGCATCGGGCTATGGGCTTTTTTCGGTTTGATCGTGCTGATGGCGGCTTGCGCCAGCCGCTTCAAGCCGGTGCAACTGTGGGAGCGCTACCAGGCATGCCAGGCTACGGAATGAAAAGCGCGGCGGCGCGCAACCTGGCGCTGTGCCACGGCTGCGGCCTGCTATGCCGGCTGGAGGCCGGCGCCGCCGGCGTTTGCCCGCGTTGCAGGGCGCCGCTGCACCTGCGCCGGCCGGCGGCGCTGCAGCGCTGCTGGGCGCTGCTGCTGGCGGCCATCATCAGCTATTTGCCGGCCAACCTGCTGCCCATCATGGAAACCACCGCGCTGACCGGCGTGCAGCGCGACACCATACTCAGCGGCGTGGTCTATTTGTGGAACAACGACTCCTGGCCGCTGGCGCTGGTGGTGTTCACCGCTAGCGTGCTGGTGCCGTTGCTGAAGATACTGGCCTTGCTGTTGCTGCTGTGCAGCGTGCAATGGCGCTGGTCATGGGCGCCGCGGCAGCGCACCGGGCTGTACCGGCTGATAGAGCTGATAGGGCCGTGGTCGATGCTGGATATTTTCGTGGTGGCGCTGATGGTGGCCCTGGTGCAATGGCAGTCGCTGGCCAGCATCAAGGCCGGCGCCGGCGCGGTGGCTTTCGGCGCGGTGGTGGTGCTGACCATGCTGGCCGCAATGAGTTTCGATCCCAGAATGATCTGGGATCCCGTAGAGGAAGAAGATGAGCAGTGAAGAACCGGTAGAACCGCAAGGCCAGGAGCCGCAACTGCCGCAGGCCGTGGTGTTGAAGCGCCGCCGCTGGGCGCCGTCACTGGTGTGGCTGATCCCCGTGGTGGCCGCGCTGATAGGCGGCTGGCTGGCCGCGCACGCCATCATGTCGCGCGGGCCGACCATCACCATATCCTTTCAGAACGCCGAAGGGATAGAGGCCGGCAAAACCAGAATCAAATACAAGGATGTGGAAATCGGCGAGGTGACGGCGGTGGCGCTGAGCGCCGACCGCCAGTCCATCCTGGCCACCGCCGAACTGAGCAAACAGGCCAACGACTACCTCGCGGCGGACAGCCGCTTCTGGGTGGTGCGGCCGCGCGTCTCCGGCGGCGGCGTGTCGGGGCTGGGCACCGTGCTGTCGGGCTCCTATATCGGCATGGACGTAGGCAAAAGCTTGGCGCGCAAGACCGAATTCGTCGGCCTGGAAACGCCGCCCATCATCAACGCCGACCTGCCGGGGCAGACTTTCTTCCTGCGCGCCGACAACCTGGGCTCGCTCAACACCGGCTCGCCGGTGTATTTCCGCCGGGTGCCGGTGGGCCAAGTAGTGGGGTACGAACTGGACCAGAAGGGCAGTTTCGTGCGCGTCAGCGTGTTCATCAACGCGCCTTACGACCGTTTCGTCAACGCCAACAGCCGCTTCTGGCACGCCAGCGGCGTCGACGTGTCGCTGAGCGCCAACGGGCTGAACGTCAACACGCAGTCGCTGGCGGCGATCGCGTTGGGCGGCATCGCCTTTGAAACGCCGCTGTCGGACAATGCCGCCATCCCTTTGTCCGACCGCAATTTCATCCTGCACGACACCCGCGATAAAGCGTTGCAGAACCCCGACCGCGAAATGCAGGCCTTCCGCCTGCGCTTCCGCCAGTCGCTGCGCGGCTTGGCTATCGGCGCGCCGGTGGACTTCCGCGGCATCATCATCGGCGAGGTGACGGCGATAGGCGTGGAATACGTGCCGGAACGCAAGGACTTCGACATGACGGTGGACATCCGCACCTACCCCAGCCGGTTGGACAGCCTGTCGCACGGCTCGCGCATCTCGCGCAAGCTGTCGTCGCAACAGCTGGTGGCCAACGGCATGCGCGCGCAGTTGCGCTCCGGCAGCCTGATCACCGGTCAGCTGTACGTGGCGCTGGACTTCTTCCGCGACGCGCCGCCGGCCAAGCTGGTGGTGCGCGGCGGCATCGCCGAGCTGCCCACCATCCCGGGCGATCTGGAAGAGCTGCAGCGCGTGTTGCAGCGCATCGCCAAAAAGCTGGACGCGGTGCCGTTCGACAGCATAGGCCAGGAGATGGACGCCTCGCTGAAGTCGCTGCACCAGACGCTGGACAGCATGCGCAAGCTGTCCGACGGCATCAACGGCGAAATGCTGCCGCAGACGCTGAAGACGCTGGAGCAGCTGCAGCAGACGCTGGACGCTACCCGGCAGACCATGAAGGCAGACTCGCCGCTGCAGCAAGACGTGCGCTCGGCGGCGCAGGAAGTGAAGGAAACCGCGCGCAGCTTCCGCGCGCTGGCAGACTATCTGGACCGCCACCCGGAAGCGCTGGTGCGGGGCAAGGAGGCGCAGCCATGAGTCTGCGACGATGGAGCGGCGCCGGCATGCTGTTGCTGGCGCTGGCAGGCTGCGCGTCGCCGCAAGCCCGCTTTTACAGCCTGGAATCCGCGTCCGCCGCATCCGGCGAGCCGGCGCAATTCGGCAAACGCGTGATGTTGGGGCCGGTAAGCCTGCCGGCGGCGCTGGACAGGCCGCAATTGGTGCTGGACGACGGCGGCGGCCGGTTGCGGCTGCAAGAGTTCGACCGCTGGAGCGCGCCGCTGGACCGGCTGCTGGCGCAGAGCCTGACGCTGGCGGTGTCGCGCCGCAGCGGCGTCGCCAGCGTCTACGCCTATCCGCAGCCGACAATGGACGGCGGCGACCTGCGCTACGCGCTGGACGTGCGGCGGCTCAGCCTGCAGCCGGGACGCCAGGCTGCGCTGGAGGTGGTGTGGCAGTTGCAAGGCGTGTCCGACGGCAAGCTGCTGGCCGCCGGCAGCTTCAGCCGCAGCATCCCGCTGGCCGCCCCCGGCGTCGACGCGGCGCTGGCCGGCCTGCAAAGCCTGCTGGACGCCTTGTCCGGCGAAATGGCGCAGCCGCTGCGCCAGCATCCTGAATGGTGGCAGCCGCCGGCCGGCCGCTCCTGAGCCGGCGCCGTTCCGTCCTGGCTGTGCTACACCTGAACCAGGGCGGACTTGGCGGGAGCGATGGCGATGACACCGGTGCACACTTGGCTTGGCGCGCTTCTGGCGTGTCTGTTCGTCTTGCCGGCTCGGGCCTGCGACGGCGCGCCGGCACCCGACAGCGCGGCCGCAGTCGACGCGCCCGACTTGCAAGGCATCGCGGTGTATCTGCCCAAAGTGCTGGAGAGCAGCGATTCCGGGCCTTTCGCCGACCTGCTGAAAGTCGTCGGCCGCCATTATCCGGCCGGGCGGATACGCTTCAGCATCGAGCCAGTCAAGCGGGTGTACTTGGACACCTCCGACAAAAGCGTGGATTTCCGTTTTCCCATCATGAAAATCCGCGAAGGCGCCGATCGGGGCACGCCGTTCCAGTTTTCCCATGAAATGTTGGGCAAGGTCAGCTTCGTCATCTATTCCAACAAGGAAAAACCGTTCGGCAAGGCCGACCTGCTGCGGATGGCCACGCTGCCCAAGTACGAGGTGGCGATACACGCGCCGCCGGCCAGCTGGGACTTTCCCGCCAGTCGGGTGATCAATCTGGAGCTGTCGCTGAAACAGCTGAACCTGGGGCGGATAGACGCGGTGATATGGGCGCAGGAGGATGCGGACTACCTGGTGCGCAAGGACGGACTCGGCCATATCCATCGCGAGCATCTGGACGACTATCCGGATGTGCTGTTCTTCTCCTGCAACAAGCGCGGCGACTTCGTCAACCAAGCGATGAGCGCGGCGATACGCGCCGCCCGGGATAGCGGCGAACTGCAGAAGGCTTACGCCAAGGTGCATCAGCCTTATCAGGACTGGCAGCCGTGACGCTGGCTGCCTTGCTTAGGTTGTATAAGTCGTGATTTGCGAATTTACTGGAAAATTAATCCATTTATTTACTTTAAAATGGTTGTTTATTTTAATAAATAAACAACATTGAGCATAATAAATCATTGACATGTTTTAAAATGGCGCACTTTCATTCAAAAGCTTGCCATGTCTGCCCGCTCCACCTCCCGCAACGCCTATCTCCTGCTGGTGCTGACCATGTTGATGTGGTCCACCAATTTCGTCATCGCCCGCGCGCTGCATAGCCAGGTCGGCCCGTTCACGCTGGCCTTCTCGCGTTGGGGCATCGCGCTGTGCTGCCTGCTGCCGTTCGCGCTGCCGCGTTTGCGCGGCAATTTGGCGAAGCTGCGCGCGCAGTGGCCTTTGCTGTTGCTGCTGGGCGTTTTCGGCATAGGCCTGACCAATACCTTCGTCTATTGGGCGGTGCAGACCACATCAGCCACCAACGCCGTGATCCTCAACAGCGCGACGCCGGTGATGGTGCTGCTGCTGGGTTCGCTGTATTTTCGCCAGCGGCTGAGCCGCCGCCAGTGGGGCGGCATGGCGGTGGCGCTGTCCGGCGCCTTGCTGATCGTGCTGAGGGGCGATCCGGCAGCCTTGTCCAGCTTCCATTTCGGCGGCGGCGACCTGCTGGTGCTGGCCGGCGGCCTGAGCTGGGCGATTTACACGCTGGGCCTGCGCAAACTCAAGCCGGGCATAGACTCGCTGGTGCTGATGAGCGTGCTGCTGGCGGTGGGCGAGATGCTGTTGCTGCCCTTGTTCGCCGCGGAGGCCGCCGGGCGGGGGCTGCCGGCGCTGGACGGCCCCGGGCTGGCCAGCCTGATTTATCTGGGCGTGCTGCCGTCGGTCGCCGCCTATCTGATGTACAACCGCGCCATCGGCATGGTGGGCACGGCAAAGGCGGCCAGTTTCCTGTATCTGATGCCGGCCTTCGGCGCGCTGCAATCGATCTGGTTTTTGGGCGAGGAGCTGCACTGGTACCACGCTGCCGGCCTGGCTGCGATCTTCAGCGGCATCGCGCTCAGTTCGCTCACCCGCAGCCGGGCGGCCACGGACACGCAAGCTACGGTGCGACGGCAAGAGCCGCAAACCTGAACGCGCGGCGCCGGGAAAGGAATCCAAACGCAAGCGGCGCCGATTTTCGGCGCCGCTTTCTCATGCCCAGGGGCATGGGGCAGATCAGGTTAGATCCAGGATGGCGGGAGTCAGCCATTGCGCCAGCCACATCAGGATCAACGGCAACAACAGGCACATGGCGCCCCAGGATACCCAAGGCGCGCCGCAATCCTCCCGCCGGCGCATGGCCAACAGCTGCGCGCGATAGGCGAAATAGCTGACGAAGGCCAGCAGCGGCGGCGCCATCGCGTAAGCGGCCAGCGGCCGCCAATCCAGCCACGGCGACAGACCAAACACGCCGACATGCAAAGCCAGCTGGCTGGAGAACAGCGCGGCCAGCCGTTTGTCTTGCCCTGGAAACAGCAGCGCCTTGCGCGTCACCCGCATCATCACCGCCGCCCACAGCGCCGCGGCGATGCCCAGCCAAGCATAGGCGTAGATGAAGGGCAGCAGCAGCGGGGTCAGCGAGATAGGCTCGGGGTGGCAGTTCAGCAGGGCCGCCAGCATCACGTAAGCGGCCAGAAAGCAGGCGATGGCGCTGCCGCTGCGGCTGACGATCAGCCGCCATGAGGCATGCAGGAAGAACAGCAGCACGACCAGCAGCAGCGATACTCCGACCGGCGTTGCCGTCATTTAGCCTCCAGCGCGCCCAGCAGGGCGGCGGACAGGACTTCGCCGATCTGGCTCAGGTACTGGGTATGCATGTCGAAGGTGAAGCGCTGCGCATCGTCGCTGGCGAGCACCAGCAGGCCGAAAGCCTGGCCGTCCGATCCGCGCAGCGCAACCTGGGCGAATGACTGCAGCACGGGGGTGGCGGGGAACCAGCTCATCAACTCGTCGTTGACATAGGGGCCGCAGTAGGGCGTGGTGAGATTGCGCGCCAGCCCTTGCACGTCGTTCTGCGCGTTGTAATGCCCGGCCTCGCTTTCCGCCGCCGGGTGCCACAGCCTCAGCGCGACGCGGTCCAGCTGAAACTCCTGGTGCAGGCTGCGCTTGAGCGCCTCGATTTGCGGCTTCAGCTCGCGGCTGGCCAGCAGGCCCAGCGTCAGGCGGTGCAGCCGGGCGACAGTGCGCTCGTTGGTCTGCGCGCGCTCGACCAGCTGCTGCAGCTGCGCTTCCAGTTGGCGATTCTGGTCCTTGAGCTCCAGCAACTGGCGCTCGACAAAGGACACCACCCGTTCGCCGTTCTGCGGCGCGGCCTGCAGGTTGAGGCGAGCGGCATGCTGCTGCAGGAAGTCGGGGTGTTCATCGAGAAAAGCCAGAACCTGTTCGCTGTGCATCTGCCTTGTCCTTTCGAAATGATGCGGCTAGTGGGGTTGGTGTCTCTAAGGGCGTTAAAGTTCTATCTCGCCCTGAAAAACCGTGACGGCGGGGCCGGTCATGATCACCGGGCAGCCAGCGCCGGCCCATTCGATCACCATGTCGCCGCCGCGGGCGTGGACCAGCACGCGCGCGTCCAGCAGGCCCAGGCGGATGCCGCTCACCACCGCGGCGCAGGCGCCGGTGCCGCAGGCCAGGGTTTCGCCGGCGCCGCGCTCGTAGACGCGCAGGCGGACCTCGCCGCGCGAGACGATCTGCATGAAGCCGGCATTGACGCGCTCGGGGAAGCGCGGGTGGCTTTCCACTTGCGGGCCGATGGCCGCCACCGGGGCGGTGTCCACGTCATCCACCAGCTGCACGGCGTGGGGGTTGCCCATCGAGGCGACGCTGACGACGCATGGGCCGTCTTCCAGCTCAAGCGGATAGCTCAGCGCTTCCTGTTCGGCGATGAAGGGGATGTCTACGGGCGCGAAGCGGGGCACGCCCATGTCCACCCGGGCCATGCCGTCGCCCAGATATTCGGGGCGGATCACGCCGCGCGCGGTTTCCACCGCGATCCCGGACTTGTCGCTCAACCCCTCGTCGCAGACGAATTTGACGAAGCAGCGCGAGCCGTTGCCGCATTGCTCGACCTCGCCGCCGTCGTTGTTGAAGATGCGGTAACGGAAATCATGGCCGACCTCGCGCGGGGCCTCCACCAGCAGCAGCTGATCAAAGCCTATGCCCATCTGACGATCGCCTAGTTGGCGGATGCGCTCCGGCGTGAGCGCCACGGCCTGCCTGACGCCATCGATGACCATGAAGTCGTTGCCCAGGCCGTGCATCTTGCTGAATTTCAGTTTCATTGCGGGTCGCGGAATGCATTGTGGATGCGGCAGCTTATCACAGCCATTCCGGGCTTACATCTGCGGGCGCCGGATCGCTCTGGGGCAGCGCCCACGGCTGGCGTAGCGCGTCGTCCTGGCGCTCCGGGAGAGAGAAGCCAGGACTGGCGCTGCCCATGCATGAGGCATGACAGGGCGGGCGGAGGAGCGGTAATGATGTCTCGCTCCCAGCAGGATATACGCGGCAGGGAGGGCGATTGTTCCCGACAGCGCCACGTTTTGCATCCCGGGCCGAATGGCGGCCAGATTCAGGTGCGCAATACGGTGCGGGCGCCTTCGTAGCGGGGCGCGAAGTAGACATTGTCCAGACGGGCCACGCGTATGGTGCTGTTGGTGCGCGGCGCATGGACGAACTTGCCGTCGCCGATGAAGATGCCCATATGCGAAAACGGGCGGCTCATGGTGTTGAAGAACACCAGGTCGCCGACCTGCATCTGGCTGTCCGGGATGGGCCGGGCGAGGCCGGCGATCTTGGCGGCGTTATGCGGCAGCTTGATGCCGACGGCGTTTTGATAGATGTAGCTGACCATGCCGCTGCAGTCGAGGCCGGCTTCCGGGTTATTGCCGCCGAACTGGTAACCGCCATCCAGCAAGCCTATGGTGTACAGCAGGATTTCACGGCCGTTGCCATCCGCCTGCAGATTGGAGAGCGAGACATCGCCTCCGGGTTTGCCGGGGCGGTAGGGCGGGCGCTGGCTGGTTTTCTGCGGCGGGGTGGTGCCGCAGGCGGCGAGCAGGGCGGCGAGGCCGGCCAATGCCGCGCTCTGCAGCAAACGGCGGCGGCTTGGGCCGGTTTCGATCGGTAAATCTTCTTTCATCGAGGCTTGGACTCCTGTCAGGTTCATGCGGCGCTTGGCGATTTCTGCGCGATCTGGCGGCGCGGCCGCATGAACGGGCATGGCTGGCGTGTCTTGACTGTTCCGCGGGGGAGCCAGGACCAACGCTTTGCCGAAAGTATAGCGCGAGTCCGCCGGCCCGCCGTTAAGCCTATGTAAATCCTGGCGGCAAATTGCGATGACCTGTGACTGGGCGATGCCCATGGCCTGAAGCGCCGCATCAACGCTGCCGAGCGCGCCGGGCAAACTAGAATGGAGATATGGCAGGGTTCGGGGAGAATCGAGATGAGTGGCAAAGCAACAAGATGCGCGCGTGGCTCCGCCTGGCTGGCCAAGCTGGCGGCCCTGGCCTTGTCCATTGGCCTGGCGGCGGCGCCGGCGATGGCGGCGGAAATCGTCTACATCGCCGCCAAGGCCGATCTGCCGTTCTGGGACACGGTCGGCAAGGGCGTCAGGGCCGCGGCCGAATCCGGCGGATACACGTTTTCGATGCTGGACAGCAAGCTCAGCGCGGATGCGCAGCTGGCGAATGTGCGCCAGGCGATAGAGCGGCGGGCGGCGGGCATCGTGATTTCGCCGACCAACAGCAAATCGGCGGAAGACGCGCTGAGGCTGGCGAAAAAGGCCAACACTCCCATCGCCATCGCCGATATCGGCAGCAATGGCGGCGACTACGTCAGCTTCGTCAAGTCGGACAATTACCGCGGCGCTTACGATGTCGGCTCAGAGTTGGCGGCGGCGCTGAAATCGCGCGGCTGGACTGGCGCCAGCTACGGCATGATCACGATAGAGCTGACGCGCAAAAACGGCCAGGACCGCACCGACGGCTTCCGCGACGCGATGAAGGATGCCGGCTTCGCGTCCGAAGCCGCGTTGCGGCAGATGAAGGACTACTCGGCCGAGGAAAGTTACCGCTATGTCAGGGAGATTCTCGCGGCGAGGCCGAAGATGCGCGGATTTTTCATCGAAACCGATCAGCCGGTGGAGGGGGCGATGCGGGCGATACGCGAGGCCGGCAAGAGCGGGCAGGTGCTGCTGGTTTCGTTCGACGCGATGCCAGAGGTCGCGCGTCTGCTGAAAAGCGGCGACTTGATCGCGGTCGGCATGCAGCAGCCTTATCTGATGGGCAGCGCCGCCGCCGGGGCGCTGCTGTCCTCGCTACGCGGCCACCAGCCGGCGAAGGAAATTCTGGTGCCCATCCTGGTGGCCACCGGCCGCAACGTAGACCAGTTGATGCCGATCGCGGCGCGGACGGTGTTCGGCAGGGCGGGCAAGTGAGCGGCTAGGGCGTCATCCGCGTCATTTCGCCGTTGCGGATCAGGTCCTGGATGGTGGCGTCGAACGAGCGCTGCAGCGCCGGGGCGTCCTTCAGCGCGCGGCTGAATTCGAAATGCAGGCCGGTGGGCGTGTTGCCGGGCAAGGCGGCGCGGCGGATGGCGGAAGCGTTGAACAAGTCGCGCAGCTCCGCGTCGTGCGCGGACAGGCTGTCTATCACTTCGCTGACTTCGATGAACAGGTCGCAGCGGCCTTCGATGACTTTGACGATGGCGCTGCGCTCGTTTTTCGAGCCGGTGTCCTGATGCTCGGGCGCGATGCCGAAAGCGTCGAGGCGGCTGCCCAGCAGCCCGCAGACGGTGTAGCGCCTGAGGTCGGCCAGCGTGCGCAGCGGCGCGGCTTCGGGATGGCGTTTGGCCGAATAGAAATAGAGCAGGTGGACGGAAGCGAAAGCCTGGGTGGCGCGGAAGCGCCGCGGGTCCAGCTCCCGGGTCGGCACGCCGATGGCGATGTCGCGCTGGCCGTAGGCCACCGTCTCCCGGCAGCGGCGCCAGGGCAGCCGCTCCACCACTGCCGGTTCGCGGCCGGCGCGCCGCAGCGCCCGCTGCAGCACATTGATGGCGAGGCCGGTGCTTTGCGCGCCTTCGGCGAAGCCGGAGGTCAGCACGAAGGGTGGGAAGTCGATGTCGGAGGCGCAAGCGCGCAACGGCGCGCCATGCGCGGCGGCGGCGGCAAGCGCCAGCCACGCGGCCAGGCGCCAAGCCCGGACGCGCCTGCCTTGCCAGCCCGCGAGTGTGAACCCCATCCGCCTTGTCCCCGATGGTAAAGCCGCTTCGCCGCGGCGACAGCGCGCGTCAGCGCGGCAGGGAAAAGCGCTGTCCGCTCCCGTGCCGGCCGGCGTCCGGTATTGCAGTCTTCTACTTGTGTAGTTCATGCGCCGGCGCGCGGCAAAGGCGGCGGACTCAGCGCGTGCGTTGCTGCGCGGCTTCCAGCTCTTCCCAGCGCGCCAGCTTCTCCAGCAGCAGCTCGTCGATTTCCTCGATGCGCTGCTGCCAGGCCACGGCTTCGCGCGGGGTGTCGCGGTAGCAGTTCGGGTCGAGCAGGCGCTGGTTCAGCTCGGCCTGTTCCGCCTCCAGCGCGCTGATCTGGTCAGGCAAGGCCGCCAGTTCGCGTCCCTCGTTGTAGGACAGCTTGCCGCGCGCGGCCTTGGGCTTGTCCTGGCGCGCCGGCGCGGCGGCAGCGGCCGGCGCGGCTTCCTTGGGCTTGTCCGCCGCGCCCAGCGCCGCCATGCGCTGGCGGGTGTCCTGCCAGTCCTGATAGCCGCCCGGGTATTCTTCCAGCCGGCCCGAGCCTTCGAAGGCGATCACCTGGGTGACGACGTTGTCGAGGAAGGCGCGGTCGTGGCTGACCAGGAACACGGTGCCGGAGTACTGGGCGATCACGTCTTCCAGCAACTCCAGCGTGTCGATGTCCAGGTCGTTGGTCGGCTCGTCCAGCACCAGCACATTGGCGGGGCGGGTGAACAGGCGCGCCAACAGCAGGCGGTTGCGCTCGCCGCCGGACAGCGACTTCACCGGGCTTCTGGCGCGCTGCGGCGAGAACAGGAAGTCTTCCAGATAGCTCATCACGTGCTTTTTGGCGCCGCCGATCTCGACGAAGTCGTTGCCCTGGCTGATGACATCGGCCACGCTCATGTCTTCGTCCAGCTGTTCGCGGAACTGGTCGAAATAGGCGATCTCCAGTTTGGAGCCCTGTTTCACCACGCCGGCGTCGGGCTGCAGCTCGCCCAGGATCAGCTTCAGCAACGTGGTCTTGCCGGCGCCGTTCGGCCCGATCAGGCCGATCTTGTCGCCGCGCAGGATGCGGCTGGTGAAATCGCGGATCAGCTGTTTATCGCCGAAGCCCTTGCTGACATGCTCCAGTTCGGCCACCAGCTTGCCGGAGCGCTCGCCGGCGTCCAGCTGGAAATTCACCTGGCCCACGCGCTCGCGGCGCGAGGAGCGTTCGCGGCGGATGGCCTCCAGCCGGCGCACGCGGCCTTCGTTGCGGGTGCGGCGCGCCTCGATGCCCTTGCGTATCCACACTTCTTCCTGGGCGTGGAATTTGTCGAAGATGCGGTTCTGCTCTTCTTCTACCGCCATCTCTTCGGCCTTGCGCGTCTGGTAGGCGCTGAAACTGCCCGGATAGCTGCGCAGCAGGCCGCGGTCCAGCTCGACGATGCGGCTGGCGACGTTGTCGAGGAAGCGGCGGTCGTGGGTGATCAAGAGCACGCTGCCGGCGAAGTTCTTGATCAGGCCCTCCAGCCATTCGATGGCGGCCACATCCAGGTGGTTGGTCGGCTCGTCCAGCAGCAGCACGTCGGGCTTGGACGCCAGCGCGCGCGCCAGCGCCACCCGCTTTTTCCAGCCACCGGACAGCGCGCCGATGCGCACGTCGGGATTCAAGTCCAGGTGGCTGAGCACCGAGCTGATCAGCGCGTCGAACTGCCAGCCGTCTCGCGCTTCCAGTTGCTGCTGGATGCTTTCCATCCGCGCCAGCGCCTGTTCGTGGTCGGCGTCCGCCTGCGTCAGCTGGTGGGTGATGTGGTGGTAGTCGGTGAGCAGCGCCTTCAGGTCGCCCAGGCCTTCGGCCACCGCCTCGAACACGGTATGCTCAAGGTTGAATTCCGGCTCCTGCGGCACATAGGCCACCTTGACGTCGCCTTTGATGTTGATGCGGCCGTCGTCCAGCTGCACTGCGCCGGCGATGCCCTTGAGCAAGGAGGATTTGCCGGCGCCGTTGCGGCCGATCAGGCCGATGACTTCGCCGGGCTCCAGCGAAAAGTCGACATTGTCCAGCAGCGCGTGGTGTCCGAAAGCCAGGCAAGCTTTCTCGACGGTGATGAGGGCCATGTTTATGTGTCTAGCGATAAGGAAAAACGGCGCATAGTGTAACACGGGCATGCGGCGGCAAACCCTGCAGGCAAACGGGTCGCCTAGCCGCGGGCGGACTGATACAATGCGCGCCAAATCGTTTTGCCCAGAAAGGCCGCACCATGTACTTCGTCGATCGCGCCGTCGCCGTCATCAAACCCAAGCAACCGTTCCTGGACTGGCTGAACCAGCTGCCGGACACCGACATGATCGATCTGACGCTGGACAGCCTGCGCAGCGACTGCACCGCCATCCTGCTGCCGGAATTCGTCGAGCCGGAAGAGGGCGTCGCCCATATCGACGAAATCAGCGAGCAGCTGTTCAAGATGGAGCTCGCCTCCTGGGACGAGGACGAGGCGAAATGGCCGAAAGACCTGTCGCTGAAGGCTTTCTGGGAATGGTTCGACGTGGAGATCCATTCGATGGTGATGGACAGCGTCGACGCCGACATCACCAACCACCCGGCCAACGACCTGTAACACCCGGCATGCGAGACCGGCCGCTGCTGCAACCGTTCGCCGTCGCCATGCGGCCGTCGCAGCTGTGGCTGGCGCTGGTGCTGGCGAGCTGGCTGGCCTACGCGCTGCTGCTGTCGCGCTATCTGCCGCCGGCTTATCTGCTCAGCCTGCCGGCGGCGGGCTATTTCGCCTGGCGCGCCCTGCGCGCCGGAGGCTGGCGGCGGAACGGCGCCTGGCAGCGGCTGGAGGTTGACCCCCAGGGCCGCCTCAGCCTATGCGCGGCCGCCGAGAGCCGGGAGGCGCAGGTGCTGGACGATTGCTTCGTCACGCCGCTGCTGACGGTGCTCAACCTGCGGCTGGAGGGCCGCCGCGTCAGCCTGATGCTGTGGCCGGACTCGGCCGATGCCGAATCGCGCCGCCAGCTCAGGGTATACCTGCTGTGGTTCCATCCGCCGCAGCCATCAGATACAACGGAAACCACACCATGACCGCAAGAAAGACACTGGACGACTGGCTGCGCTGGCAGGAAGGGCTGCACCTCAGCGCCGTCGACATGGGGCTCGCCCGGGTGGAAAAGGTGCGCCAGGCCATGGATCTTGCGCCGAATTGCCCGGTGATCATGGTGGCCGGCACCAACGGCAAGGGTTCTACCTGCGCGATGCTGTCCAGCATATTCCGCGCCGCGGGATTCAAGGTGGGCACTTACACTTCGCCGCACATCTTGCGCTACAACGAGCGCATCGCCATCAATCTGCAGCCGGCCAGCGACGAGCGCATCGTCGCCAGCTTCGCGGCGATAGACGCCGCCCGCGGCGAGACTTCGCTGACGTATTTCGAATTCGGCACGCTGGCGGCGGTGCATAGCTTCATCGCCGAGAAGGTGGATGTGATCATCCTGGAAGTGGGGCTGGGCGGCCGCCTGGATGCGGTCAATATCTTCGAGCCTGCCGTATCCGTGGTGGTCAGCGTCGACCTGGACCACCAGGCGATACTGGGAAACAACCGCGAGGACATCGGCTTCGAGAAGGCTGGCATCTACCGGGCGGGCAAGCCCGCCATCTGCGCCGACCCCAATCCGCCGCAGCGGCTGCTGGACCATGCCGCCGCCATCGGCGCCGATCTCAAGCTGTACGACCGCGACTTCGGCTTTACCCGCATAGACAATCAATGGTCGTTCCGCTGCGGCGGCCATCAGCGCCACGCGCTGCCCATCCCCGCCTTGCGCGGGGCTTACCAGATGGTAAACGCCTGCGCGGCGCTGGCGGCGCTGGATGCGCTGAAGGAGACGCTGCCGGTGGGCATCGGCGCGATCAAGCAGGGCCTGGTGGAGGTGGAGTGGCCCGGGCGTTTCCAGGTGCTGCCGGGGCGGCCGGCGGTGGTGCTGGATGTCGGCCACAATCCGCACGCGGTCAAGGCGATGCTGGCGGCGCTGCGGCAGCTGCCTTACGCGGAAACCCGCTACGCGGTGTTCTCCATGCTGGCGGACAAGGATCTGGCCGCGGTGGCGGAATTGGCGCGCGGCGAATTCGACCACTGGCTGACGGCGGGGCTGGACATGCCGCGCGGCCAAAGCGGCGAAACCATCGCCGCGGCGCTGCGCCAGTCGGGTCTCGCCAATGTCGAAAGCTTCGGCTCTGTGGCGGATGCGTGGTCTGCCGCCTTATCTCGGGCCGGCGACAATGATAGAATCGTCGTTTTCGGATCTTTCCACACCGTCGCCGAGGTGATGGAAGCCCGGCGTCACCCGGTTTGAGGAATGCATGGCACTGTCCAGCCACGATGAACTGATACTGCTGCGCAAGCGCGCCCGCCGCCGTCTGGTCGGCGCGCTGGTGCTGGTTTCGATTGCCACCGTCGTACTGTGGAATGTAGTGGGCCATCTGCCGGAACAGCAGATGAAGCCCGAATCGATTGAAATCATGGGCGCGGCCTCCGCCCCGGTGCCTGCCTCGGCGCCGCTGGGGAGCAAGCATGCCGCGTCGGGCTCGGCGGCCGAAGCGGCGGCTGCGCCGGCCACCGAGCTGCCGGCCAATCTGTCCACCATCACCGCGCCGCTGCCGGCGGAAAAAGAAACAGTGAAGCCCCAAGCGGCGCCGGCGAAGCCGGCCGTCGCCCAGGCGGCGGAGCCCAAGCCTAGGGAAGCGAAGGCCGAAGCCAAGCCCAAGACCGAGCCCAAAGCGGAGAGCAAGCCGCGCAAGGCCGACCCGGCCGCCATTCTGGAAGGCCGCTTCGATCCCGAGCCGCGCCCGGCCAAGGCCGAAACTCACGGCAAATCCATCATCCAGCTGGCGGCGCTGTCCGACCCGGCCAAAGTGGACGCGCTGCGCGCCAAATTGTCCGGCATAGGCGTCAGCGCCCACTTCTCCAAGGTGGAAACCAGCAAGGGCGAAGTGACCCGCGTGCGCGTCGGCCCGTTCGCGAGCCAGGCGGAAGCGCAGAGCACGCTGCAGAAGCTGGCGAAGTCCGGCATCAACGGCATCATCATTAACAAGTAGCCGCCATGACTGTGTTCGACTATATCGCTATTGCCGTCATCGGCGGCTCGGTGCTGGTGGCGCTGATGCGCGGGCTGATCGCCGAAGTGCTGTCGCTGGGCTCCTGGCTGATCGCCTTCTGGTGCGCCAAGCAGTTTTCGCCGCTGGCGGCGGGCTTTCTGCCGGAAAGCCTGCCCGGCGAGGGCATTCGGCTGGTGGCCGGCTTCGTGCTGGTGTTTTTCCTGGTGTGGCTGGCCAGCGCGCTGCTGCGCGTCACCCTCACCGGTTTGCTGGACAGCGTGGGCCTGGGCCTGATCAACCGCCTGCTGGGCGGCGTGTTCGGCTTCGCCCGCGGCGTGGTGCTGGTGACGGCGCTGGTATTGATAGGCGGCTTGAGCAGTTTGCCGCAGAAACCGATGTGGAGGAATGCGGTGCTCTCGGTGCCATTCGAATCATTGGCCTTGTCATTAAGGCCATGGTTGCCGCCGATACTGGCGGACAACCTCCACTACACCACCGGCCAGGCGCCGGATAGTTAAGGTGAATAAGGCGGAATCTCTTGATATCTTCACTTCAAGATTCCGCCTTTTTCTTTGTCTTGTCTGTTTTCAGGTAGTTGGGAAGAGAGCTTAAAGATGTGTGGAATTCTAGGCGTGGTCGGTCAATCCCCGGTCAATCAGCTGCTGTACGATGGCCTGCAGGTGCTGCAGCATCGCGGGCAGGACGCTGCCGGCATCGTGACCGCCAATGGCAAGACCTTTCACATGCACAAGGGCAGCGGCATGGTGCGGGACGTGTTCCGCACCCGCAATATGCGCTCGCTGCTGGGCGCGGCAGGCATCGCCCACGTGCGCTATCCGACTGCGGGTTCGGCCTCCTGCCTGGCCGAGGCGCAGCCGTTCTACGTCAATTCGCCGTTCGGCATCGTGCTGGCGCATAACGGCAACCTGACCAATACCGAAGAGCTGAAAGCGGACATGTTCCGCCACGACCTGCGCCACATCAACACCAACTCCGATTCGGAAGTGCTGCTGAACGTGTTCGCGCATGAGCTGGCGCAGCGGGTCAAGGGCCACGACCTGAGCGTGGACGCGGTGTTCGGCGCCATCGAGGCGGTGCACCGCCGGGTGCGAGGCGCCTACGCGGTGGTGGCGATGATCGCCGGCTACGGCCTGGTGGCCTTCCGCGACCCCAACGGCATCCGCCCGCTGGTGATAGGCGTCAACGACAGCCTGCCCAAGACCGAATACATGCTGGCGTCCGAGTCGGTGGCGCTGGACTGCTCCGGCTTCACGCTGCTGCGCGACGTGCAGCCGGGCGAGGGCGTGTTCATCAGCTTCGACGGCGAATTCCACTCCCGCCCCTGCGCCAAGCACACCCGCCACGCGCCCTGCCTGTTCGAGTACGTGTATTTCGCCCGCCCGGACTCGGTGATAGACGGCGTGTCGGTGTACCAGTCGCGGCTGAACATGGGCGAGACGCTGGCGGAGAAGATCCGCCGCGACCTGCCGGAGCTGGACATCGACGTGGTGATCCCGATTCCCGACTCCAGCCGCCAGAGCGCGTTGCAGCTGGCCAACGCGTTGGGCCTGCCGTATCGCGAGGGCTTCATCAAGAACCGCTACATCGGCCGCACCTTCATCATGCCCGGCCAGGCGGTGCGCAAGAAGTCGGTGCGCCAGAAGCTGAACCCGGTGCCGCTGGAATTCGCCGGCCGCAACGTGCTGCTGGTGGATGACTCCATCGTGCGCGGCACCACCTCCAAGGAAATCGTGCAGATGGCGCGCGATTCCGGCGCCAGGAAGGTGTACTTCGCCTCGGCCGCGCCGGCGGTGCGCTTCCCCAACGTCTACGGCATCGACATGCCCACCCGCGCCGAGCTGCTGGCCACCGGCCGCGACGAGGCGGAGATCGCCCGCGAAATCGGCGCCGACGCGGTGATCTACCAGGACCTAGAAGCCTTGAAGGACGCGGTGCGCAGCGCCAATCGCGAGCTGCACGACTTCGAAAGCTCCTGCTTCGACGGCGAATACATCACCGGCGACATCACCGCCGCCTATCTGGACGCCATCGAATGCGCGCGGCTGGACCTGAAGCAGCAGGACCAGGCGGGCAGCGAGCAAATGATAGACCTGAACCTGAACGTGGCGGAGCAGAACCTGATCTGACCCTCGCCATTGGGCTATACCTCGGTGGGGGATCCCCGCCATGGGCGGCCGAAGCGCTCTCCCGGCCGGGAGCGGGCTTCGGCCGCTGTCTTTTGGGAAAGGGCCAATGTCGAGAATCGCGCTGGCGGGCTTGCTGTTCGCATTGTGCTGCGGGACGCCGGCGCGCGCCGCCCCGGCGCTGGAGCTGGTCACGCTGCAGTACCCGCCGTACCAGTATCAGGAAAACGGCGAGGTGAAGGGGTTCGCGGCCGATCTGGTGCGCGAGGCTTTCCGCAGACTGAATCTGGCGGTCCATATCAGCGTCTACCCCTGGGGGCGCTCCATCGCCATGGTGACGGACGGACGCGCCGACGCCATCTTCACGCTGTACCGCACGCCGGAACGGGAAGCGCTGCTCGATTATTCCAATGAGACGCTGGCGCAGCAGGAGGTGTCGCTGTTCGTGCGCAAGGATTCGCCCATTTCGTCCGGCGGTCGCCTGGATGCGTTGTCCGCTTACCGTTTCGGCGTGGTGCGCGCCGTCAGCTATGGCGTGGTTTTCGACCAGGCGGTGAAGAGCGGCCAGATCAAAGTGGGCGAAGTCGCCGCCAGCGGCGAGCAGAACATGGACATGCTGCTGGCGCAGCGCTTCGACATCCTGGTCAGCAACCGGCTGGGCGCGCGCGATATCTTGCGCCGTCGCCACGAGGAGGCCCTGGTGCGCGAACTGTCGCCGCCGCTGGAGGCCATTCCCAGCTATATGGCTTTCGCGCGCAAGCGCAGCCTCGCCGGGCTGCGCCAGCGTTTCGACGCCGCGCTGGCGGCGATGAAGCGGGACGGCAGCTACGCGCGCCTGAGCGCCGCGCCTTGACACCGTCAACGCCGACATCTTAAGTGAAACGATCTAGCGCGTCAGCCGATGGCGAATTTCCGCCAGAAGCGGCGGCACACGATCGGCCGAGGGCTGTCGCGCGCGATTCACAATACAGTCGGGAGCATGGCCAGCATGCCAAACCGCAATCGTTTTCTGATCGCCTACCTCATACTTTGCGCGCTGGCGGCGCTGGCGCTGGTTTGGCTGTCGCCCTGGCTGGGCTGGCTGATGGCCGGCAGCGGCGGCGCGGCGGCTTGCTTGCTGGCGGGCAAGCAGGAGTCTCCCATTTCGCCGCGAGAGGAGCCTGCCTCTGCCAGCCATGCCGGCCAGGGGCCTGCCGATGAGAATCTCGCCTTGCTGGAGGCGGTGATACAACGCTGGATGGGCAATCTGCAACTGGTGCTGGAGCAGTCCACCTCCGGCAGCAACCAAGTGGCCGCCACCTTGAGCGCCATCGCAGGCAGCCTGCATGCCACCATCGAGGCTTCGCGCTCGGCCGCCACCGATATCGGCGCCGACAGCCTGGATAAGATGGTGAGCGACGCCGGCATGCGCAGCCGGGAAATTTCCCACGTGCTGTCGGAAATCGTCAGCCATCGCCAGTTGCTGATAGACGAAGTGTCCAAGCTCACCACTTTTTCCGTGGAGCTGCGCGCCATGGCCGAAGAAGTGGGCAATATCTCCAATCAGACCAATCTGCTGGCGCTGAACGCCAGCATCGAAGCCGCGCGCGTCGGCGAATTCGGCCGCGGCTTCGCGGTGGTGGCCGACGAGGTGCGCAAGCTGTCGCAGCAATCGGCGCAAACCGGCATCAAGATGTCGGAAAAGGTGGAAACCATCAACGCCGCGCTGGAGCAGACCCGGCAATCCACCACCAGCCTGGGCGCCCAGGATGCTGACAAGGGCAATGGCGCGCTGGGCTTGCTGGACGCCTCGGTGCAGGACTTCAGCGCCGCCGCCGGCCGGCTGGCCGAAATCAACCAGAAAATGCAGAGCGACGGCTCGCAGGTGGAGCGCGAACTGAACGCCTCGCTGGTCGCGCTGCAATACCAGGACCGGGTCAGCCAGATCATCCAGCATGTCGCCAGCGACCTGGAGCGCATGCTTGAGCACCTGCGCCAGACGCGCGAGGCGCGCAAAACCGGCTGCGAGCCGCCCGCCATCAGCAGCCAGGAATGGATGAAGCGGCTGGAGTCGACCTATACCACGCTGGAGCAGGCGGCGCTGCATCAGGGCGCCGGCGCCAAGGCGCAGGCCTCGCAAGGCGACGTGGACTTTTTCTGATCCGACCAGGACAGCGGGGCTGTCCGCCACCCGGAGGTGTCAATGGGCAAATCCATCCTGATAGTCGACGACGCGGCCAGCATCCGCGCCACGGTGAGCATCGCGCTGAAGGGGGCCGGCTACGAGGTGATAGAGGCTTGCGACGGCAACGACGCGCTGGCCAAGCTGAACGGCGTTCGCGTCAATCTGATCATCTCCGACGTCAATATGCCCGGCATGGACGGCATCACCTTGCTCAAGCGGCTGAAGGAAGGCGCCGCCACCCGTTTCCTGCCGGTGATCATGCTGACCACCGAAGGCAGCGACGACAAGAAGATGCAGGGCAAGGAGGCCGGGGCCAAAGCCTGGATCGTCAAGCCTTTCGACCCGCTCAAGCTGCTGGACGCGGTGTCCAAGCTGATCCAGCCATAAGCCGAAACCATCATGCCGATTCAAGTGACGCAGGATGGCGAGGCGATGCGGGCCGCAATCGACGGCGAATTGACCATCTTCACCGTCGAGACGCTGCAGGATGAGCTGCTTGGCCTGCTCAATCATCCAAGCGTGCGGATTGATCTGTCCACGGTGACGGAGCTGGACGGCTGCGGCGCCCAGTTGCTGTGCGTGCTGTTGGCCGAGGCGCGGCGGATGGAACGCGATGTCTCCATTGCCGGCAGCAACGCGCTGGTGGACGAGGTGGGCAATTGGCTTGGTTTCGCCGCCGAAACAGACGCCGCGCGGATGGAAGGGGCGGGGGAGGGGGAGCATGGATCTTAGCAAGGCCAAGGCGGTATTCTTCGAGGAATCGCGCGAGCTGTGCGACGGGCTGGAAACGGCGCTGCTCGACCCGGTGGCCTATCCGCCCAATGCCGAAACCTACAACCTGCTGTTCCGCACCGCGCATACCATCAAGGGGTCGGCCGGCATTTTCGGCCTGGACGCCTTGGTCCGCTTCGCCCACGTGGTGGAAAACGTGCTGGAAAGGCTGCGTTCGGGACAGGTGGCGCTGAGCGACGACCTGATCGGCCTGCTGCTGTCCTGCAATGACCATTTGCGCCGGCTGCTGGACAGCGCCTCGGTCAGCGACGATATGGCGCGCCAGGATCTGCCCGAAGGCGAGCCGCTGCTGCTCAGCCTGCGGCGCTATCAGGACGGCGAGGCGGTCGAAACCGACGCGCAGGCGGAGGGCGCTGCGCCGCCCGCAGCGGCCGCCAGCGAGTCCGTCGCGACGCAGACGCCTTATTGGCAGCTGTCGCTGCGCTTCCACGCCGACACCTTCCGCCACGGCTTCGATCCGCTGTCCTTTCTGCGCTATCTGGCCGGATGCGGCACCGTGCTGCAGGCGGAGCCGGTGTGGCGCAATTGGCCGCCGCTGCCGCTGTTCGACGCCACCGAGTGCTTCATGGGCCTGGATCTCAGCCTGGAGTCGGCGGAGAGCCCGGAGCGCATCGCGGGCACCTTCGAATTCATCGCCGAGGACAGCCTGATCGGCATCCTGCCGCCGCACGCCTCGCTGGCGGATTTCCTGGCCTTGGCGGAACGCCTGGGCGAGCCGCTGGACGAGCAGTTGGCGCGCTGGCTCAGGCGGGGAGCGCTGACCGAGGCCGAAGCCGCCCGCATTGAGCGCGGCGACCTGGGGCAGCCCGAGCCCGAATCCGAAACCGCCGCAGTTCTGGAAGGCCCCGCGCCGGCGTCAACGGCCGCGCAGCCGGCCGGCGGCGCGCCAAGCAAGCCCGGCCGCGGCGACGGCCAATACATCCGCATCGAGGCTGGCAAGCTGGACCGGTTGATCAACCGGGTGGGCGAGCTGGTGATCGCCTCGTCCGGCACCAAGCTGATCGCCCAGGCGCGCGGCGATGCCGAGCTGCTGGAATCGGTGGCGGTGATCAACACCCTGGTGGAAAGCATACGCGACGACGCGCTGACCCTGCGCATGGTGCCGGTGGACGAAATCTTCAGCCGCTTCCCGCGCATGGTGCGCGAAGTGTCCAAGCAGCTGGGCAAGACCATCCACCTGGAAATCAAGGGCGGCGACACCGAAATCGACAAATCGATGGTGGAAAAGCTGACCGACCCGCTGATGCACATCGTCCGCAACGCGGTGGACCACGGCCTGGAGTCGGCGGACAAGCGCCTGGCCGCCGGCAAGCCGGCAGAGGGCACTGTCACGCTGAATGCCTACCACGACGCCGGCTCGGTGGTGGTGGAGGTGAAGGACGACGGCGGCGGCATCAACCGCGAAAAGGTGCTGGCCAAGGCAGTGGAGCGCGGCCTGGTCGCCGAGGGCCGGGTTCTGAGCGACCAGGAAACCCTGCAGCTGATCTTCCTGCCCGGCTTTTCCACCGCCGAAGCGGTGAGCGACCTGTCCGGCCGAGGCGTCGGCATGGACGTGGTGAAGCGCAATATCGAATCGCTGCGCGGCGAGATAGAGATTCAGTCGCAGCCGGGGCTGGGCTCCACCTTCCGGCTGCGGCTGCCGCTGACGCTGGCCATCATCGACGGCTTCCGGGTGGAAGTGAACGAATCGGCGCTGGTGATGCCGCTGGACATGATGATCGAATGCGTGGACATGCCGCCCGGCGCGATGAGCCAGCGCGCGCGCCAGGTTAACCTGCGCGGCGACTGGCTGCCCTTCGTCTCCCTGCGCGAGCTGTTCGGCCTGCCGCCATCGGGCCAGCCGGAATACATCGTGATCGTCCATTACGGCGAGCACCGCGCCGGCATCGTGGTGGACCGGCTGATGGGTGAAGTGCAGGCGGTGATCAAGCCCTTGGGCGAGATCTTCAAATCGCTGCGCGGCATCAGCGGCTCCACCATCCTGGGCAACGGCAAGCCGGCGCTGGTGCTGGACATTCCGCAGTTGATCCATCACGCCTGCCGGCGCGAACGCCGGTTGATAAAACAGGGCACGGAAGCGGCGACGCACTGGGATTAGAGCTTGAATGTTCTAATTTTGACAATTTCAGGAGAGAGGTCTGTCATGAACTGGTTTCACAACCTGCAAGTCAGGACCAAGCTGCTGCTTAGTTTCGGCGTGCTTCTGGCGTTGTTGTTGACGATGGGTATCGTCGGTTACCAAGCCAGCGCAAGAGTGAATGCGGGTCTCGAGGATTTATTCACCAATCAGTTCAGCCCACTGATCGGCATCAGCAACGCCAGAGTCGCGGCGATGACGCACAACCGAGCGCTTTATCGATATCTGGCAGAAACCGACAAGGCCAAAATGGATGATGCCGCGGCGCACATGGATCAATATGACAAGGAGTTGTTCCAGCAGATGAAGTTGGAACTAGGCTCGACCATGGAGCCAGAAGAAGCTGATGCCAATAGGCGCTGGCAGACGCAATGGCCTATTTATTTGAGCGCAAGCAAGGAAGCCATGAAGCTGGCTTATGAAGACCCAGGCACGGGGGAAGGGCGCAAACGGGCAATGGAGATTGTGAGAAGCAAGGCGCGACCCGCTTTTGATATTGTCGAGCAATCACTGACGCTCGTGAAAGAAGTGAATGAGAGAGTCGCTGAAAAGACGCATACATTGGGTCAGGAGACATATGCCTCCACAACGCGAGTGGTGATCACCCTTTCGATCATTTCATTGCTCATTTGCGGCGCGCTGTCCCTGCTGGTGACGCGCAGCATCCTGCGCCAGCTGGGCGGCGATCCATCCTACGCGATGCAGGTGGTGGCGCGGGTGGCCGACGGCGACCTGTCGGTGCCGATCAAGCTGAACGGCAACGACAGCAGCAGCCTGTTGTACTCGATCAAAGGCATGGCGCACCGCTTGTCGGACACGTTGGCCGAGGTCAGCTCGATGTCCGAGTCGATAGGCGCGGCGTCGGAACAGGTGTCGTCCACCGCCAGCTCGCTGGCGCAGACGGCGTCGGAACTGGCCTCCAGCGTGGAGGAAACCAGCGCGTCGGTGGAGGAGATGGCATCCACCGTCACCCAGAACGCCGATAACGCCCGCGTCACCGAGGGCATCGCGTCGAAGTCGGCCGACAGCGCCACCGAAAGCGGCAAGGCGGTGGGCGACATGGTGCACGCAATGAAGGAAATCGCCTCGCGCATCACCGTGATCAACGACATCGCCAACAAAACCGACCTGCTGGCGATCAACGCGGCGATCGAAGCGGCCCGCGCCGGCGAACACGGCAAGGGCTTCGCCACCGTGGCGGTGGAAGTGCGCAAGCTGGCCGAACGCTCGCAAGTGGCGGCCAAGGAAATCGGCGACCTGGCCGGGCGCTCGGTCAGCGTGGCGGAGCGCGCCGGGGTGCTGCTGCAGGAAATGCTGCCGGGGATAGACCAGACCGCCACCTTGGTGCAGGAAATATCGGCCGCTTCGCGCGAGCAGCGCACCGGCATCGACCAGATCAACACCGCGGTTTCGCAGATCAGCACCGGCATGCAGTCGTCGGCGTCGTCGGCGGAGGAACTGAGCTCCACCTCGGAAGAGCTCAGTTCGGCGGCGATGCAGCTGCAGGACCTGATGCAGCAGTTCAAGCTGCGCAGCAGCCGCCACGCGCGCAAGGGCATATCGCTGCACATGAGCGGCCATGGCGCCGGCGGCGCGCGCAAAACGGCCTCGGCGCCGCCGCACTCGATGCAGGCGGACGACGATGATTTCGACGAAGGCGTGGACGACGACAAGTTTTCCAAATACTGAGGAGAACCAACATGACCGAGCGCGCTAATCCGGGCGCCGCGCATGGCAGCGGCAAGTTCCATTGCGTCACCTTCATCCTGGGCGAGGATTTGTTCGGCATCCAGATCAACTTCATCCGCGAGATCATCGAGCTGGACGGCATCACCCATGTGCCGATGATGCCGAGCTTCGTGCGCGGCATCATCAATCTGCGCGGCTCGGTGGTGCCGGTGATAGACCTGTCGATCCGCTTCGGCCGCGGCCTGACCGAGCTGAAACCGTCCACCTGCGTCGCCATTCTGTCGCTGCCGGGGCTGGACAACGGCTACAACGAGGTGGGCATCCTGCTGGACGCGGTGTGCGAAGTGCTGGAGATACCGGAGACCGACATCGACCCATCGCCGACCTTCGGCGTCAGCATACGCGGCGATTTCATCCAGGGCATCGCCACCATCAACGAGCGCTTCGCCATTCTGCTGAATGTGCAGCAGGCGCTGTCGGTGACGGAGTTGAGCGCGATGGCGGAGTCGGTCGCCCAGCAGCACTTCAACGACGATGCCGAGGTGGCCTGAGGGCGGGAGCGGCGCGTGCTGAATCGTGACCCGGTGCTAAGCGATGAGGAATTCGCCTTTTTCCGCCAGTTCATTTTCCGCGAGGCGGGGATAGACCTGCCGCCGGGCAAGCGCTCGCTGGTGCAGTCGCGGCTGTCCAAACGCATCCGCCACTTGGGGCTGGCCAGCTACTCGGCCTACTGGCAGCTGCTGCGCAGCCCAAGCGCGCATGCCGAGCGCCAGCGGGCGATCAACCTGCTGTCCACCAACGAAACCTATTTTTTCCGCGAGCCCCAGCATTTCCACTGGCTGGAACGGGAAGCGCAGCATCTGCGCGATATCCGGCCGGGCATGCTCAGAGTGTGGTCGGCGGCCTGTTCCACCGGCGAAGAGCCCTACACCATCGCCATGGTGCTGGCCGAGGCGCTGGGTTTGAGCGGCAACTGGAAGATCTACGCCACCGACATCAACACCAAGGTGCTGGCCGCCGCCAAGCGCGCGGTGTATCCGATAGAGCGCGCCCGCCGCACGCCGCCGCATTTCTGGCAGAAATATTTTCTGCGCGGCCACGATGAATACGAAGGCATGGTCAAGGTGGCGCCGGAACTGGCGCGGCGGGTGGATTTCGCCAATCTCAACCTGCTGCATTGCGACAAGTTCCACCATGGCGAATTCGATATTGTCTTTTTGCGCAATGTTCTGATTTACTTCAATGAGACGACCAAGCTGAGCGTGCTGTCCAATCTGTGCACCCGGATGAAGCAGGGCGGCCATCTGCTGATCGGGCATTCCGAATCGCTGCATAAGCTGGCGCTGCCGCTGGTCCAGGAGGAACCGTCCCGCTACCGGCTGGATGCCTCGCGGATGAGAGGAGGAGGGAAATGAGCATCGCCGTCCTGATCGTGGATGATTCCGCCGTAGTGCGCGAAGTGCTGGGGCAGATGCTGGCCACCGCGCCGGACATCGAGGTGATAGGCGCGTCGCCCGACCCCATCTTCGCGATGAACCGGATGAAGCTGCGCTGGCCGGACGTGATCCTGCTGGACATCGAGATGCCGCGGATGGACGGCCTGACTTTCCTGCGCAAAATCATGGAGGAGCGGCCGACGCCGGTCATCATCTGCTCGTCGTTGACCGAAAAAGGCGCCCGCATCACGCTGGACGCGATGTCGGCCGGCGCGGTGGCCATCATCACCAAGCCCACCATCAATTTGAAATCCTTTCTGCAGGAGGCGGCCAAGGAACTGATCCAGGAAGTGCGCGACGCCGCCGGCGCGCGGATGGGCGTGTTCAAGCGCATCGCCAGCAGCGCGGCCAATCCCAGGGGCGGCGAGCAAGGCCCGGCGCCCAAGCTTACCGCCGATGTGGTGCTGGACGCGCCATCGGGCCTGGAGAAATACCACGCCACCGAGAAGATCATCGCCATTGGTACCTCCACCGGCGGCACCCAGGCGCTGGAATATCTGCTGCCCAGGCTGCCCGCCACCTGCCCCGGCGTGGCGGTGGTGCAGCACATGCCTGAGAAGTTCACCGCGTCTTTCGCCGATCGCCTCAACCGGCTATGCAAGGTGGAGGTGAGGGAGGCGAGAAGCGGCGACCGGCTGATTTCCGGCGTGGCGCTGATCGCCCCCGGCGGCAAGCATCTGCTGATCAAGCGCAGCGGCGCGCAATACATGGCCGAGGTCAAGGACGGCCCGCTGGTGTCGCGCCACCGGCCGTCGGTGGATGTGTTGTTCCGCTCGGTGGCGGTGAGCGCAGGCAAGAATGCGGTGGGGGTGATCATGACCGGCATGGGCGACGACGGCGCGCGAGGCATGCGCGAGATGCACGACGCGGGCGCGCGGACGCTGGCGCAGGACGAGGAGTCCTGCGTGGTGTTCGGCATGCCTAACGAGGCCATCAGCCACGGCGGGGTGAACGAGGTGATGTCGCTGGAGCGCATTACCCACACCTTGGCCGGAATCAGGGGTTGAACCATGACGCATCTGGAAAAATGGCTGGGCCGCAGCGCGATGGTGGTGGACGACTCCCCCAGCCAGCGCATGGTGGCAGCCGGACTGTTGCGCGAGTTTGGTTTTGCCGTGGTGCACGAGGCGGAGAACGGACTGGACGCGCTGGGACAATTGGCTGTGCTGGCGTCGGTGGACCTGGTGGTGACTGACCTCAACATGCCCGGCATGGACGGCGTCAAGCTGCTGGAGAGCATCGCCAAGACCTGCAAGGGCAAGGTGAAGTTCGTCGCGGTGATGAGCGGCGTGCCGCGCGACGTGCTGGATACGGTGCAGGGGGTGGTGGACGCGTCCGAGCTGGACCTGCTGGCGGTGTTTCCCAAGCCGCTGAGCCTGGCGGAAGTGCGGCGGGTGCTGGACGGCTGCGACCCGGACTGGCACCTGTCCGGCGCCGTCATCAGCAATCTCAAGCTCAGCCAGGAAGAGGTAGCGCTGGCGCTGGGCCTGGGGCAGCTGGTCCCCTATTTTCAACCCAAGATCTCGATAGGCGACGGACGTCTGTTCGGGATGGAGGCGCTAGTGCGCTGGGAGCACCCGCAGTTCGGCGTGCTGCAGCCGGCGGTGTTCGTCCATCACCTGGAACAGGGGCCGCTGGCGCTGCGCTTCTTTTACCAGTTCTTGCGCCAGGTTTGCCTGGAGTTGAACCGTTTTCTCGCCGTGCAGCCGGATCTGCACGCGTCGATCAATCTGCCGGTTCCGCTGCTCAACGACGCCAATCTGGTGGATGAAATGACCTGCATCGTGCAGTCATGCGGACTGACCTGCCATGCCATCGTGGTGGAGGTGACGGAAACCTCGCTGATGTCCAACCTGGCGGCCTCGCTGGGCACGCTGGCGCGCTTGCGGCTGAATGGCTTCGGCCTGGCGATGGACGACTACGGCACCGGGTACTCATCGATGAAGCAGCTGTCGCGCAGCCCGTTCACCGAACTGAAAATCGACCGCGAATTCGTCCACGACGCATCCAGCAGTCCGAAGAAGCTGGCCATTCTCACCGCGGCCATCGCCATGTGCCAGCGTCTGCGGCTGTCGTCGGTGGCGGAAGGGGTGGAGAACGAAGAAGACTGGCGGCAGCTGTCGGCGCTGGGTTGCGATGTGGCGCAGGGGTATTACAGCAGCCGTCCGCTGTCGGCGGAAATGTTCCTGCAGTGGATGGCCGAGCGCTGAGCCGCCCGCTTGGCCGCCGACAATAAAAAAGGGGCCGAAGCCCCTTTGGTCTTGCGCGCCGGAATCAGGCGGCGAAGTTCTTGGACGCGAAGTCCCAGTTCACCAGCTTCCAGAAGCTGTCCAGATAGTTCGGGCGGCTGTTGCGGTAATCGATATAATACGCGTGTTCCCACACGTCACAGGTCAAGAGCGGCTTCTTGTCGGTGGTCAGCGGAGTGGCGGCGTTGCTGGTGGATACCAGGTCCAGGCTGCCGTCGCTGTTCTTCACCAGCCAGGCCCAGCCGGAACCGAAGGTGCCGACGGCGGTCTGGGTGAAGGCCTTCTTGAATTCCTCGAACGAACCCCACTTGGCCTTGATGGCGTCGGCCAGCGCGCCGGTCGGTTCGCCGCCCGCGTTCGGCGCCAGACCGAACCAGTAGAAGGTGTGGTTCCAAACCTGAGCGGCGTTGTTGAAGATGCCGCCGGAGGATTTCTTCACGATCTCTTCCAGGGAGGCGTTCTCGAACTCGGTGCCCTTGATCAGGTTGTTCAGGTTGGTGATGTAGGTCTGGTGATGCTTGCCGTAGTGGAATTCCAGGGTTTCCTTGGAAATGTGCGGCGCCAGAGCGTCCAGCGCGTACGGCAGTTCAGGCAGTTTGTGTTCCATTATGCTCTCCTGGTTGAGAAAGTAAGCCGCATAAGCGGATGCTTTACGCGCAGTTTACTGGAAGATGCGCGGACAGGCCAATAGTTGACCGAAATGGTAAGGATAGAAATTTGCAATTTGATGTGATTGTCATCGGCGCCGGCGCGGCCGGTTTGATGTGCGCCGCCACCGCCGGCCAGCGCGGCCGCAAGGTGCTGTTGCTGGACCATGCCGCCAAACTGGCGGAAAAAATCCGCATCTCCGGCGGCGGGCGGTGCAACTTCACCAACCTTTACGCCAAGTTCGACTGCTACTTGTCGGACAACCCGCATTTCTGCCGCTCGGCGCTAGCGCAATACACGCCGCAGGATTTCATCGCCATGGTGGAGCGCCATGGCATCGCGTATCACGAAAAGAAGCTGGGCCAGTTGTTTTGCGACGACGGCAGCGAGCGGATTATAGCCATGCTGGACGAGGAATGCCGGCAGGCCGGCGTGGAGCGGCGGATGGAGACCACTATCTCGCAGGTGGCGCGCGTCGAGTCGGGCTACGCGCTGCAAACCTCGATGGGCGAGTTGCGCGCCGAATCTCTGGTGGTGGCCACCGGCGGGCTGTCCATCCCGCAGATAGGCGCGACGCCTTTCGGCTATCAGCTGGCCGAGCAGTTCGGCTTGCCGTTGACGCCGCTGACGCCGGCGCTGGTGCCGCTGACCTTCCATGTGGAGGACGCCGACACGTTTTCGCCGCTGGCGGGGGTGTCGCTGGACGTCGAGGCGCGCGCCGGCAAGGGCAAGTTCCGCGAGAACGTGCTGTTCACCCACAAGGGCGTGTCCGGCCCGGCCATCCTGCAGATATCGTCTTACTGGCAGCCCGGCATGGAGCTGACGCTCAATCTGCTGCCGGACGCCGATGCAGAAGCCTGGCTGGAGGAAAGGGCGGGCAGCGAGCAGCTGATTTCCAACGCGCTGGGCGAATTCCATTGGCCCAAGCGCTTCGCCGAGGCCTGGCTGGACCGCGAGGGCTTCAACAAGCGGCTGAAGGACCTGGGGCTTAAGCAGCGCAAACAGCTGGCGGAGAGCTTGCACCGCTGGCGGGTGAAGCCCAACGGCACCCAGGGCTACAAGAAGGCCGAAGTCACGCTGGGCGGCGTTTCCACCAAGGCCCTGTCGTCCAAGACCATGATGGCGGCCGATGTGCCCGGCCTGTTTTTCATCGGCGAGGTGGTGGACGTCACCGGCTGGCTGGGCGGCTACAATTTCCAGTGGGCCTGGTCGTCCGGCTACGTGGCCGGAATGAACTGCTGACAGGCCGCAGCCCGGCCAAAGCGCGTGAGCCGGGCCGGGTTTCGGGTTAGAATCGTCTTTTGCCTTTTGGGCGCCATCCGGCGCTGAGCACCCCGGATATACATGACAGAACAGTACGAGAATTTTGATGGCGAGATGGCCGCCATCCGCACGCCGCCGCATTCGATCGAGGCCGAACAGTCGGTCATCGGCGGCTTGCTGCTGGACAACAGCGCCTGGGACAAGATCGCCGACGTGGTGTCCGAGGCCGACTTCTACCGCCACGACCACCGGCTGATCTACAAGCATGTCGCCAAACTGGTGGAGCTGGGGCGCCCGGCCGACGTGGTGACGGTGGCGGAATCGCTGGACAAGAACGACCAGCTCGGCAATATCGGCGGCTTGGCCTATCTCGCCACGCTGGCGCAAAACACGCCGTCGGCCGCCAATATCCGCCGTTATGCGGAAATCGTCCGTGAACGTTCGGTGATGCGCCAGCTGGCGCTGGTGGGCACCGAAATCGCCGAGGCCGCATATTCGCCCATGGGCCGCGACGCCTCGCAGTTGCTGGACGAAGCCGAAGGCAAAGTGTTCCAGATCGCCGAATCCACCGCCAAGTCCAAACAGGGCTTCCTGGAAATGCCGGGCCTGCTGAAGGAAGTGGTGGAGCGGATCGACATGCTGTACAGCCGCGACAACCCGGACGAAGTGACCGGCATCCCCACCGGCTTTGTCGACCTGGACGCCAAAACCTCCGGCCTGCAGCCGGGCGACCTGATCATCGTCGCCGGCCGGCCGTCCATGGGTAAAACCGCCTTCTCGATGAACATCGCCGAGCACGTGGCGGTGGAAACCCACTTGCCGGTGGCGGTGTTCTCGATGGAAATGGGCGGCGCGCAGCTGGTGATGCGGATGCTGGGGTCGGTGGGCCGGCTGGACCAGCACACGCTGCGCACCGGCAAGCTGGGCGACGACGACTGGCAGAAGCTCACTTACGCGATAGGCAAGCTGTCGGAAGCGCCGATGTACATCGACGAAACCCCGGCGCTGACCGCGCTGGAAGTGCGCGCCCGCGCGCGGCGCCTGGCGCGCCAGCACGGCGGCAAGCTCGGCCTGATCGTGATCGACTACCTGCAACTGATGTCCGGCTCCGGCCGCGGCGACAACCGTACCGCAGAACTGGGCGAAATCTCGCGCGGCCTGAAGGGTCTGGCCAAAGAGCTGCAGGTACCGGTGATCGCGCTGTCGCAGCTGTCGCGGGCGGTGGAGCAGCGTCCCAACAAGCGGCCGATGATGTCGGACTTGCGAGAATCCGGCGCCATCGAGCAGGACGCCGACTTGATCGTGTTCATGTACCGCGAAGAGTATTACAGTCCGGACAACCAGGAAGTGAAGGGCTTGGCCGAAGCCATCATCGGCAAACACCGTAACGGCCCGACCGGCGCGGTGCGGCTGGCCTTCGTCGGCAAATACGCCAAGTTCGACAACGCCGCCACCGTCGGCGTCAGCGGCTGGGCCGACAGCGACTCCTGACCCTCACAACCAAGAGATTCCGATGAGCTATTTCGACAAGCACGTATTCGTCTGCTGCAACCAGCGCGCCAACGGCGAGGGCTGCTGCAACAACCTGGGCGCCAGCGAACTGCACGCGTACATGAAGGAACAGATCAAGGCCAAGGGTCTGTCCGGCAAGGGCAAGATCCGCGTCAACAAGGCCGGCTGCCTGGACCGCTGCGACGAGGGCCCGGTGCTGGTGGTCTACCCGGAGGAAACCTGGTACACCTTCGTCGACAAGGACGACATCGACGAGATCATCAACGAGCACATGGTCAACGGCCGCGTGGTGGAAAGGCTGAAGATCTGATGCTGAAGGCGATGAACAAGGTCGGCATCGCCGGCCCGGCCGGCATGCTGGACACCATCGTGGTGGATGCCCAGGGCGAAGCGACCGGCGTCGCGGTGATCTGCCACCCCAATCCGCTGCAAGGCGGCACGCACACCAACAAGGTGGTGCAGACTGCGGCCAAGGCCCTGTCGCAACTGGGCTATGTCTGCTATTGCCCCAATCTGCGCGGCGTCGGCGACAGCGAAGGCGAACACGATTACGGCAACGGCGAGGTGGACGACGCCATCGCGGTGGTCGACCATGCCAAATCGCAATATCCGGGCTTGCCGCTGGCATTGGCCGGTTTTTCTTTCGGCGGCTTCGTCGCCGCCCGTACCCGCGCCCGCATCGACGCCGACAAGCTGCTGCTGATGGGCGTGGCGGTGGGCAAATACCCGATTCCGACGCCGGAGGTGCCGGCCGACACGCTGGTGATCCACGGCGAAGAAGACGAAGTGATTCCGCTGGCGGCGGTGATGGAATGGGCGCGGCCGCAAAGCCTGCCGGTGCTGGTGTTCCCCGGCGCGGGCCATTTTTTCCACGGCCGCTTGGTGCAGTTGGCCCAGATGATTCAACGGTGCTGGTGAGCGCCGGCGCAAGCAGACCGCGGTCTGCTTTTTTTGTATCGACAGAAAGAAAACCAATGCAAGACATCGTGGATTTCGTGCTGGAAATCGACAAGCTGAAGCAAGTGACGCGCAAGACCCGGGTGCTGAACAGCGACCGTTATGAAAACTCGGCCGAACATAGCTGGCAGATCGCCCTGCTGGCGGCGTCCTTGCAACCGTATGCCGCCGAGCCGGTGGACATCGCCAAGGTGGTGGCGATGTTGCTGGTGCACGATATCGGCGAGATCGAAACCGGCGACACCATCGTCTACGCCGAAGGCGGCTGGGAGGAGCGCAAGGCGCAGGAACTGGCCTGCGTCACCCGCATTTTCGGCATGCTGCCGCCCGAGCAGGGCGGGCGCTTCCTCGCCTTGTGGCAGGAGTTCGAAGCCGGGGAGAGCGCCGAAGCGCGTTTCGCCCACGCCGCCGACCGCGCGATGCCGGTATTGCTGAACCTGGCCAACAAAGGCCAGAGCTGGCGGGAAAACGGCATCCGCCACGAGCAGGTGGTCAGCCGGATCGGCCCGCCGGTGCGCCAGGGCTGTCCGGCGATGTGGGAATACCTGGAAGGCCGGCTGGAGAAGGCCAGGGATAGCGGCTGGCTGAAATAGGCGCTCAACGCGGCAAGCATCCAAAGGCGGGCGCGAATGGCGCCCGCCTTTTCATCCCGTCAGCAAGTCGGGAAAGATGCGGCAATCCGGTTTTCCACCTATGCTGGATATCATACGACAATGACACGGCCGACCCTGATCGTTCTCTACGCTGGGTAATGGTGCGACATGCTTCCGCGGAGAGTGATGCTTATGCAGCAATCAGACTCGGCGAACCTCCAGAGTCCGGAATTTCTCTCAACCCTGCCGCCTACGCGCGGCCAGAGCGCTTTGGCCTACAGCGCCATGCTGATCTCCGCGCTGGTGTTCGTCATTACGGTGCCGTTCGCCAAAATTCCGCTGGCCAAGGTGTGGGCCTTCATTCCGGTATACCAGTCGGCGCTGGCCATCAACGATCTGGTCACCGCGGTGCTACTGTTCGGCCAGTTTGCCATCTTGAGGCTGCGCTCGCTGCAACTGTTGGCGATAGGTTATCTGTATACCGCGCTGATGGCGATGGCGCACTCGCTGACCTTTCCCGGCTTGTTCGCCGAACACGGGCTGCTGGGCTCGGGCGCGCAGACCACGGCCTGGATGTATATGTTCTGGCATGGCGGCTTCCCCGCGGTAGTGGTGGTTTATGCCTGGATGGCGGACAGGCCGCTGCTGGAACCGTCGCCAGCCAGAGTGGGGCGCTCCATCCTGGCATCGGTTCTGCTGACATTGGTGCTGGTCCTCACCTTCCTGGCGTTAGCCACATCCGGCCACGGCTTTCTGCCGGTGATCATGCAAGGCAACCGTTATAGCCCGCTGCTGTGGGTAGTGGTGTCCAGCGTCTGGGGGATGAGCCTGCTGGCGCTGGTGGCGGTCGGCCTCAGGCGTCCGCGCAGTTTGCTAGACCTGTGGCTGATGGTGGTGCTGTTCGCCTGGCTGTGCGATGTCGCCTTGTCGGCCATGCTCAATGCCGGCCGTTTCGATCTGGGCTTCTATGTCGGCCGCGTCTATGGCCTCATGGCCGCCAGCTTCGTGCTGATCGTCTTGTTGCTGGAAAACGGCAAGCTTTACGCCAAGCTGGCCGCTTCGTCGGCGGAATTGCGCGACGCCAAACAGGCGGCCGAAGCCGCAACCCAAGCCAAATCGATGTTCCTGGCCAATATGAGCCATGAAATCCGCACGCCGATGAACGCCATCATCGGCATGTCCTATCTGGCGCTGAAAACCGAGCTGACCGAACAGCAGCGCAATTATGTCGGCAAAATCCACAACGCCGGCACCTCGCTGCTGGGCATCATCAACGACATCCTGGACTTTTCCAAGGTGGAGGCCGGCAAGCTAGACCTGGAGTCTGAGCCGTTCTGGCTGGACGACGTGCTGGAGAGCATCTCCTCGCTGGTTGCTCAAAAAGCCGCCGACAAAAACCTGGAGCTGCTTTTCGAGATGGGAAAGGAAGTGCCGCAAGGGTTGGTGGGCGACGCGTTGCGGCTGGGGCAGATTCTGACCAATCTGGTCAACAACGCGATCAAGTTCACCGAGAAAGGCCAGGTGGCCATCATCATCACCCTGGCCGACCGCATCGGCGACAAGGTTCAATTGCGCTTCTGCGTGCACGATACCGGCATCGGCATGACAGAAGAGCAGGTAGCCAAGCTGTTCCAGGCCTTCAGCCAGGCGGATGGCTCCACCACCCGCCGCTTCGGCGGCACCGGATTGGGCCTAGCCATCTCCAGGCGGCTGGTGGAGCTGATGGGCGGCACGATACAGGTGGAGTCTGCGCCCGACTGGGGTAGCTCCTTCATTTTCAGCTCCTGGCTCGGCTTGTCGCGCGCTGTCGACGCTCGCCTCGATTCCTTGCCCCACAATATCAAGGGCATGCGCATCCTGGTGGTGGACGACAACGCCACCGCGCGCGACATCCTGTCTGAACAGCTGCGCGCGCTGGATTTCGTGGTAAGCACCTGCACGCTGGGCAGCGAGGCCATTCCGCTGGTGCGCCAGGCGGCGCTCAACCAACCCTACGACGCCGTTTTCATCGACTGGATGATGCCGGAGATGGATGGCATCGAAACGATCAGACGCATCCGCGAAATCACCCGCACCGCGCACATCATCCTGGTGACCGCCTTCGGCCGCGATGATGTGCGCGCCGATGCCAAAGCGGCGGGCAGCGATGCCTTCCTGGTGAAGCCGGTCAGCCAGTCGTCGTTGTTCGACGTGCTGGTGGAGGTGTTCGGCGGCGGCGCGCGGACGGAGTCGCCGCGGAAAAACGATGATTTCACCAGTCTGAACGGCCTGCACCTGCTGCTGGCGGAAGATAACGCCATCAACCAGCAAATCGCGGTGGAGCTGCTGGAGGGCGCGGGCGCCACTGTTACGGTCGCCGGTAACGGCCAGCTGGCGCTGGACAAGCTGGAGACCTATGGCCCGGAAGGATTCGACGCGGTATTGATGGACGTGCAGATGCCGGTGATGGACGGGATCGAGGCGACGCGGCGGATACGCGCGGACGCCCGCTTCGCCGCGCTGCCCATCATCGCGATGACCGCCGACGCGCTGGTGGAAGAGCGGGAAGGGTGCCTGAGCGCTGGCATGGTCGACCATATCGCCAAACCTATCGATCCCCATCTGATGTTATCCACGCTGAAGCGCTGGACCCGGCCGGTAGAGAGCCCTCCCGCGCGAAAGCAGGAACCAAACCAAGAGGAACGGGTCATTCCGCTTATCGAAGGCCTCGACAGCGCCGCAGGACTGCGGCGCGTCGCGGGCAATCGGGAGCTGTACCTGCACCTGCTGCGGCAGTTCGTCGCTGAAGAGGCGGGCGCCGCTGCGCGGCTTGACGAGGCATTGGAGGACGGCGACTATCCGTTGGCCGAGCGCATCGCCCACACGCTGAAAGGCACCACCGGCAGCATAGGGCTGGCCGGCTTGCCCGAAACCGCGGCGAAGCTGGAGCAGGCGATCCGTTCCCGAACCGAATGCAAAGAAGGCGTGGCGACGCTGATGCGGCAGATGGAGCGCGCGGTGGCTGCGCTTAAGGGCGGGCTCGACGCGCTGGCGCCGGCTCCCGATCAGGGTGTGGCGCAGGGAGGTAAATTGCTGCTTGAGCTGTCCCGTCTGTTGGCTGCCAGCGACGGGGAAGCCTTGGGGTATTTCCTGTCGCACGCCGCCGAAGTGAGGGAAACCTTCCCCGGCGGAGACTACGCCGCATTCGAAAAGGCATTGACGAATTTCGACTTCGCCACCGCCTTGACATCATTGCGCACGGCGGCAACACAGCACGGCATCGCCCTTCCTGAGGATGCATCATGAACACGTCAGAACTGAGGCGCCAGACTGTCCTGATCGTGGACGACACGCCGGAGAACCTCACCCAGCTTTATGGCTTGCTGAAGGATCATTACCGTACCCAGATCGCCAACAGCGGCGAGCGGGCGCTGCAGATCGTCGCCGGCGATGTCCTGCCCGATCTGGTGCTGCTGGATGTGATGATGCCGGGCATCGGCGGGCTGGAAGTGTGCCGCCGGCTGAAAAGCGATCCGCGCACCATGGGAATCCCGGTGATTTTCCTGACGGCGATGAGCGAGAACGAAGACGAGCAAGCGGGGTTCGATGCCGGCGCGGTCGACTACATCATCAAGCCCATTTCGCCGCCTATCGTCATGGCGCGCGTCACCACTCATCTCCGTCTCAAGGCCGCTTCGGATTTTCTCGAAGACAAGGCGGCCTTTCTGCAAAGCGAGGTGGAGCGGCGCACCCGCGAAGTGCAGGTGATCCAGGACGTCACCATCATGGCGCTGGCCTCGCTGGCGGAGACAAGGGATCACGAAACCGGCAACCACCTGCGCCGAACCCAGAACTACGTCCGCGCGCTGGCGATGGAGCTGCGCAACCACCCCAAATACCGCAAGGGACTGGACGACGAAACCATCATGATGTTGTACAAGTCGGCGCCATTGCATGACATTGGCAAGGTTGGTATCCCGGACCACATCCTGCTCAAGCCCGGCCCGCTAACGCCGCAGGAGTTCGAAATCATGAAAACCCACACCACGCTGGGCCGGGATACCATCGCGGCCGCGGAAAAAATGCTGGATACGCCCAGCAATTTCCTGCGGCTGGCCAGGGAGATCGCCCACAGCCATCAGGAAAAGTGGGACGGCAGCGGGTATCCGGAAGGGCTGGCCGGCGACGCGATACCGGTTTCCGCGCGATTGATGGCGCTGGCGGATGTCTACGACGCGTTGATATCGCGCAGAACCTACAAGCCGCCGTTTCCTCACGACCAGGCGGTGGACATGATACGCGAGGGCAGCGGCAGGCATTTCGACCCGGAGATGGTGAAGGCCTTCTTGCAGATCGCCGACGAGTTCAACGCCATCGCGCTGCGCTACGCCGACAATGCCTAACAGGCCGATCCGGGCAGCATCCGGGCCGCGGCGAACGCTTAGCGGTGGTACTCGCCAGCGGCTTCCGGCTGGTAAACGATTTCCAGAACAGTCAGCCGGGTAGTGCCGGAGGGAGTCGGCCATTGCATGTCCTGGCCGATGGACAAGCCCAGCAGCGCCGCCCCGATCGGCGCGAGCACCGAAATCCGGCCTTGTTCGCTATCCGCCTCGCGCGGATAAACCAGGGTGAGCAGCTTTTCCTGGCCGTCGCCCAGGCGGATGCGGGCGCGGCTGTTCATGGTGATGACGTTTGCGGGCATGGCTTCAGGCTCCACCACCTCGGCACGCTCCAGTTCCGCTTCCAGGCGTCCGGCAACGGGGTGCCCCTGTTCGCAGGTTTCCAGCAAGGCGGCCAGACGCTCGTAATCGAGAGAGGAAACCGTGATGGCTGGGGTGATCGACATATGAGACTCCTTCAGATGGACAAAGGGCACCGCGACGGGTGCCCGATGGACAAATCCTGGATGGATTCATATCTTGATCATAAAGGATTCAAAGCTGCGCCAACAAGGCCGATCCCGCAATTATTTACCCCTCATCCCGTGGAACTTTTCCGAATATTGCCTCACCCTAGCAGTGACAAGGCGGCTTGCGGCGCGATGTTGGCCTGCCGCTGCGCCAGGGCCGCCGACTGGCCTAGTATCTGCTGCGAAGCCAGCTGCGCGCTGGCGGCGGCGTAATCCGCATCGCTGATCCGGCTGTTGGCGGCCTGCGTGCTGATGTTGGAGGTCTGCAGATTGTCCACCACCGAGTTGAAACTATTGTTGACCGCTCCCAGCGTGGTCCGTTGCGTGCCGATGGCATTCAGGTCGCTCTGGGCGGATTGCTGGGCTGCCAGCGCGTTGGCCTGGGTGGTGATGTCTATGGTGTTGGTCGCCGCCAGGTTGGCGTTGTAGCTGTTGAGACCGCCGGATGCCGGCGCCGCCGACAGATTGATGCCGGGCACCGTGAGCTGATTGGAACTGGTGCCGTTCGGCCCCACCTGAAATGTGGTGGCGTTGCCGCCGGTCAGCAGCGGGGTGCCGTTGTACTGGGCGCTCTGCACGATTTGCGAGTTGGCCTGAGTCAGTTGGTCCACCTGTTGCTGCAGCGCCTGGCGGTTGCTGCCGCTGAGGGCGCCGTCGCCGGCCTGGATCGCCAGGGCCTGGATCTGCTGGGTGTTGCTTTGCAATTGCCCAAGGGCCGAATCCGCGGTTTGCACCAGGGAAACGCCGTCGTTGGTATTGTTCAACGCTTGATTGTTGCCGTTGATCTGAGCCTGCAGTTGCTGCGAGATCGCCTGATTGGCCGCATTGACCGAGGCCTGGCCAGATCCCAGTTCCGCCAGTGATTGCTGGATGGACTTCTGGGTCTTGCTCAGCTGGGTCTGTCCGGCCAGCGAGGCCAGATTGCTATTGATGGTCAGTGACATGGTGCTTCTCCCGCAGACGGACTGCTCAAGACAATACTATTGGTTCAGTTTAGAAACAATGGCTTGCCGACACAATGGCAATTTAAAAATCGCAACAATTCTGTCGCCGTCGCGGTTATCGCGCCAATAAAAAACCCGCGCGGCGCGCGGGTCGGACGGCAGGCATTTGACAACGCCGGGCTTATTTGAACGAAGGCTTTTCCGGCGTGCCCGCGGACTGGGTCAGGATTTCATAGCCGGTTTCGGTAACCAGCACCGTGTGTTCCCACTGCGCGGACAGGCTGCGGTCCTTGGTGACCACGGTCCAGCCGTCGGCCAGCATGCGCAGGTGGCGTTTGCCCTGGTTGATCATCGGCTCGATGGTGAAGATCATGCCGGCCTGGATTTCCAGCCCGGTGCCCGGGCGGCCGTAGTGCAGGATCTGCGGCTCCTCGTGGAATTTCTTGCCGATGCCGTGGCCGCAGAATTCCTGCACCACGCTGTAGCCGGCGGCTTCGGCGTGCTGCTGGATCGCGTAGCCGATGTCGCCCAGCTTGACGCCCGGCTTGACCTTTTCGATGCCTTTCCACATGCATTCGTAAGTGATCTTGCACAGACGGCGTGCGTGCGGGCTGACTTCGCCGACGTAGAACATCCGGCTGGTATCGCCGTGGTAGCCATCTTTGATGACGGTGATGTCCAGGTTGACGATGTCGCCGTTCTTCAGCGGCTTGTCGTTGGGGATGCCGTGGCAGATGACGTGGTTGACCGAGGTGCAGATGGACTTGGGGTAGGGGATGTGGCCATCCGGCGCGTAATTCAGCGGCGCCGGGATAGTGCCTTGCTCGCGCACCATGTAGTCATGGCACAGCTTGTCTATCGCTTCGGTGGTGATGCCGGGCTGGATGTGCGGAGTGATGAAGTCCAGAACCTCGGAGGCCAGGCGGCCGGCGATCCGCATTTTTTCGATGTCCTGGGCGTCTTTCAGTTGAATAGCCATTTTTTGATAATGCCTGTTGTTTTCAGTGGGTGGCAGGGTTTGGCAGGGGGGCTGGCCGGGCAAATTCGAGAATTGCCCAACCAAACCATCAAGCCTCGTCCGGCTGCTAATGATTGGTATTCCCCCATTCTACACCAGTTGGCCAGCGCTCTCATTGCCAAGCGCCTGGCCGAGCGGTTGGCCGGATGCCCGGCGGTGGCTCTTGTCCGAATGCGCAGCTACGTAAGGATGTTGGCATAATGAGGGGTCTAGCCCAATTGGAGCCCGCCATGATTTCTCCGCATGCCGTCCCAGTCGATCTGCTGCTGGCCTATTCGTCTTATCTGCTGGGCGCGGCCAGCCCCGGGCCCAGCAATCTGGCCATCATGTCCGCCGCCATGCACGCGGGGCCGCGCCCGGCGCTGATGCTTGCGCTTGGCGTCGTTTGCGGCTCGCTGTTCTGGGGCTGCCTTGCCGCTCTGGGCTTGTCGGCGGTGCTGGCCGACAGCGCGATGGCCCTGTTGGCGATCAAAATGGCCGGCGGGCTTTACCTGTTCTGGCTGGCGTATCGTTCCGGCCGCACCGCCATCGCCGGTCTGCGCGTGCCGGCGGGTATGCCGGGCGGGGAAGCTGGACGGAAGATGTTTCTGCGCGGCGCCGCCATGCGCCTGACCAATCCCAAGGCGATTTTCGTCTGGTTATCCATTGTCGCGCTGGCTATGCCGGCCGGCGGCTCGCTGCGGGATGGGCTGTGGATGGTGGCCGGGTGCGGGGCGATAGGGCTGCTGGTATTCGGCGGCTACGCGGCGGTGTTTTCGTTGCCGCGGGTGCGGGAGGGCTTTTTGCGGGTGAGCCGCTTGTTCGATGGCGCGTTGTCCGTGTCGTTCGCTTATGCCGGCTGGCGCATGCTGGCATCGGCGCTCAAGCCCGCGCAGGCGTGATTGCGGCATGATAAAAACAAAGCCCGCCGGATGGCGGGCTTTGGCTTGGAGCGGGCACTCCGGATTTACTTTTGCTCCAGATGGTAGCGGCTCACCAGTTCCACTTCTTCCTTGGAGCCCAGGAACACCGCCACGCGCTCGTGCAGTTTCTGCGGCTGGATGTCCATGATGCGCTGCAGGCCATTGGTGGCCGCGCCGCCGGCCTGTTCGATGACGAAGGCCATCGGGTTGCCTTCGTACATCAGACGCAGTTTGCCGGCCTTGCCCGGGTCGCGCGCATCCTTCGGATACATGAAGATGCCGCCGCGGGTGATGATGCGGTGCACTTCCGCCACCATCGACGCTACCCAGCGCATATTGAAATCGCGGCCGCGCGGGCCGGTGCTGCCAGCCAGCAGTTCGTCCACATAACGGCGCACCGGCGCTTCCCAGTGACGCATATTGGACATGTTGATGGCGAATTCGCCGGTGCGCTCCGGCACCTGCATGTCCGGGTGGGTCAGCACGAAGGAGCCGTGCTCGCGGTCCAGCGTGAAACCGTGGACGCCGCTGCCGAAAGTCAGCACCAGCATGGTTTGCGGGCCGTACACGGTGTAGCCGGCGGCCACCTGGCGGGTGCCGGGCTGCAGAAAATCGGCCTCGCTAGGTTGCGTCACGCCTTCCGGGCAGCGCAGGATGGAGAAGATGGTGCCTACCGAGATGTTGACGTCGATATTGGACGAGCCGTCCAGCGGATCGAACATCAGCAGGTATTCGCCTTTCGGGTATTCGCCGGGGATGTGGTAGGGCAGTTCCATCTCTTCGGAAGCCATCGCCGCCAGGCTGCCGCCCCATTCATTGGCGTCCAGCAGAAAGTCGTTGGCGATCACGTCCAGCTTCTTCTGCGCCTCGCCCTGCACATTGCCGGTGCCGGCTTCGCCCAGCACCCCGGCCAGCGCGCCCTTGTTGACCGAATAGCTGATCGCCTTGCAGGCGCGGCCAACGGTTTCGATCAGCAGGCGCAATTCCGGCGGCAGCGTGCCGGCCTTGCGTTGCTGTTCGATCAGAAAGCGGGAGAGGGTGATGCGGCTCATGTCGTTCCTTCGGGAATGGGTGGGTGCGCAAATGGTAATGCCGGCGCGCTGCCGGGCACAACGCGGCATTATAGCGAATAAGTCGGCGGCCGGGCTTGGGAAGGGCTATCAAGAAGCTAGTAGTTTTACGTAGGAGCCGCCATGCTCTCCCGCACTATCGCGCTGCTGCTGTTCAGCTTGGCCGCCTGGTCCGCCCCCGCTCCCGCGCTTACCATTTATACCGAAGACTGGCCGCCCATCACCTTCCAGCGCAATGGCGTGGCTGACGGCATGGCGGTGGAGGTGGTGCGGGAAATCCAATCCCGCATTCATGACAACAGCCAGATCGAAGTGGTGCCCTGGGCGCGCGGCTACAAGGAACTGCTGACTAATCCTGGCGTGATGCTGTTCACCGTCGGCCGCAACGAAGCGCGGGAGAGGCAGATGTCGCTGCTGGGGCCGATAGCGGTGTCGCAAACGGTTTTGCTGGCGCGCAAGGGCGAAGCGGCGAAACTGCTGGCGCTGGGAGCCGGCATTTACCAGCGCCCGGTCGGCGCCTATCGCGGCAGCATCTTCGCCGATGCCGCATCCGCGGCTGGCTTTGTGGAAGTTGACTTGGCGCCGACGCCGCAGGTGACGGCGCAGAAGTTGCTGCTGGGCCGCTACGATATGTGGGTGGAGGGCGGCTTCGTGGTGTCTTCGGTATTGAAGGACATCCATCAGCCGTCGGACTCGGTGGAGTTGGTGCGCGTGCTGGAATCGCTTGAGCTCTACCTGGCGTTTTCCCGCGGCACTCCGGCCGACGAAGTCAAACGCTGGCAGGACGGCTTTACCGCCATCAAGAAGGACGGCGCCTACAAGCGCATCTACAACAAGTGGCTGCCGCGCGATGCCGCGCCCATGGACGTCAGGCTGATAGGCGTGCCGCCCGGGCCGGTCCGCTAGGCGCCGGCCTCGCTTTCCAGCCAGCGGCAAAACGCCGACACGGTGGGGTCTTCCGCCGCCATGCGCGGCACCACCCAGCAATAATCGCGCACCGTCACCACCGGCTCCGGCAACGGCGACACCAGAAAGCCGGCGTCTATCTGCGCCTGCCCCATCGGCATCGGCCCCAGCACCACGCCCAGCCCATCGGTAGCCGCCTGCAAAGCCAATGAGAACTTGTCGAAATGCATGCTGCTGGCCGGCTTCAGCTCCGGCACGCCGGCCAGCGTCAACCAGCGCGGCCAGGCGGTGGGCCGGGTATCGGCATGCAGCAGGGTGTGGGCGGTAAGGTCGGCCGGGCTGTGCAGCGGTATGCGCGCCAACAGCGCCGGGCTGCACAGCGGCAGTTCCCACTCTTTCAAAAAGGGTTTGGCGATATGGCCCGGCCAGTCTCCCGGGCCGCGGCGGATGGCCAGATCGAACGGCGCGTCCAGTCGGCTGATGTCGCGGTCCGATGTGGCCAGGTGCAGCTCCAGGTCGGGAAAGCGGGCGCGAAATCCGCCCAGCCTGGGCAGCAGCCAGTAGCTGGCGAAAGTGGGGGTGGAGTTGATGCTCAGCCGGCGCTGATTATTGGGCTGCAGCAGCTGCGAAGTGGCGTTGGCGATCAGGTCCAGGCCATCTTGCACCTGCACCAGGTAGCGCCAGCCGGCGTCGGTCAGCTTGACGCGGCCGCCGCTGCGCTCGAACAGCAAAATCCCCAGCCAGTCCTCCAGCTGCTTTATCTGTTTGCTCACAGCGCCATGGGTGACGAACAGCTCTCCGGCAGCGGCGGAAAAGCTCTCCAGTCGGGCTGCGGCTTCAAAAATCCGCAGGGAGTTCAATGGGGGGTATGTGCTCATGCTGTGATTTTAACTCACAATCCATGTTGCCATTACTCGTTTGTATGCAATCGTCTAAACGCGTAATCTTCAGTCACTACAAAGAGCATCATTCACTACGCCATCCGCGAGGAATGGTGCAAAATCGCCGGGTGAAGCTTGCCAGCCGCATGGCTTGCAGCGGCAAGCTTGCCAACAACCAAGCCAAGAAGGTCCCAAGTCATGCTAGAAGCTTATCGTCAGCACGTTGCCGAGCGCGCAGCGCTGGGCATCCCGCCCCTGCCGCTGTCCGCGAAGCAGGTTGAAGAACTGGTCGAACTGCTGAAAAATCCGCCCAAAGGCGAAGAAAGCACCCTGGTCGACCTGATTACCCACCGCGTGCCGCCGGGCGTGGACGACGCCGCCAAGGTCAAGGCATCCTTCCTGGCTGCCGTCGCCGAAGGCAGCGTGCAGTCGCCGCTGGTTTCGCGCGAACTGGCCACCGAACTGCTCGGCACCATGCTGGGCGGCTACAACATCAAGCCGCTGATCGACCTGCTGGACGACGCCGCCGTCGCCAAGATCGCCGCCGCCGGCCTGAAGAAAACCCTGCTGATGTTCGACTCCTTCCACGACGTGAAGGAAAAAATGGACAAGGGCAATGCCGTGGCCAAGGAAGTGGTTGAGTCCTGGGCCAACGCCGAATGGTTCACCAGCCGTCCGGAAGTGGCCGAGAAGATCACAGTCACCGTATTCAAGGTGCCGGGCGAAACCAATACCGACGACCTGTCGCCGGCGCCGGACGCCTGGAGCCGTCCGGACATCCCGCTGCACTACCTGGCCATGCTGAAAAACCCGCGCCCGGACGCCAAGTTCGTGCCGGAAGAAGAGGGCAAGCGCGGCCCGATGCAGTTCATCGACGACCTGAAAGCCAAGGGCAACCTGGTGGCTTACGTCGGCGACGTGGTCGGCACCGGCTCCTCGCGCAAATCCGCCACCAACTCGGTGGTGTGGGCCACCGGCCAGGACATCCCTTACGTGCCGAACAAGCGTTTCGGCGGCGTCACCCTGGGCGGCAAGATCGCGCCGATCTTCTTCAACACCCAGGAAGACTCCGGCTCGCTGCCCATTGAAGTGGATGTATCCAAGCTGGAAATGGGCGATGTGATCGACATCTACCCGTACAGCGGCAAGATCGAGAAGAACGGCGCGACCGTCGCCGAGTTCAAGCTGAAATCCGAAGTGATCCTGGATGAAGTGCGCGCCGGCGGCCGCATCAACCTGATCATCGGCCGCGGCCTGACCTCCAAGGCGCGCGAAGCGCTGGGCCTGCCCGCGTCCACCGCCTTCCGCCTGCCCAAGTCGCCGGTTGATTCCGGCAAGGGCTTCACGCTGGGCCAGAAGATGGTCGGCCGCGCCTGTGGCCTGCCGGAAGGCAAGGGCGTGCGTCCGGGCACCTACTGCGAACCGAAGATGACCACCGTCGGCTCGCAGGACACCACCGGCCCGATGACCCGCGACGAGCTGAAAGACCTGGCCTGCCTGGGCTTCTCCGCCGACCTGGTGATGCAGTCGTTCTGCCACACCGCCGCTTACCCCAAGCCGGTGGACGTCAAGATGCACAAGGAGCTGCCGTCCTTCATTTCCACCCGCGGCGGCGTATCGCTGCGCCCGGGCGACGGCGTGATCCACAGCTGGCTGAACCGCCTGCTGCTGCCGGACACCGTCGGCACCGGCGGCGACAGCCACACCCGCTTCCCGATCGGCATTTCCTTCCCGGCCGGCTCCGGCTTGGTGGCCTTCGCAGCCGCCACCGGCGTGATGCCGCTGGACATGCCGGAATCGGTGCTGGTGCGCTTCAAGGGCAAGCTGCAGCCGGGCGTCACCCTGCGCGACCTGGTCAACGCCATTCCGCTGTACGCGATCAAGCAGGGCCTGCTGACCGTGGCCAAGGCCGGCAAGAAGAACATCTTCTCCGGCCGCATCCTGGAAATCGAAGGCCTGCCGGATCTGAAGGTCGAGCAAGCGTTCGAGCTGACCGACGCTTCCGCCGAGCGCTCCGCCGCCGGCTGCACCGTGCACCTGAACAAGGAGCCCATCGTCGAGTACATGCGCTCCAACATCACCCTGATGAAGGCGATGATCGCCGACGGCTACCAGGACGCGCGCACGCTGGAACGCCGCATCAAGTCCATGGAAGAGTGGATCGCCAAGGGCCAGCTGCTGAAGGCTGACGCCGACGCCGAATACGCGGCCGTGATCGAGATCGATCTGGCAGACGTCAAGGAGCCGATCGTCGCCTGCCCGAACGACCCGGACGACGTGAAGTTCATGTCCGAAGTGGCCGGCACCAAAATCGATGAAGTGTTCATCGGCTCGTGCATGACCAATATCGGCCATTTCCGCGCCGCTTCCAAACTGCTGGAAGGCAAGGCCGACATCCCGGTGAAGCTGTGGGTGGCTCCGCCGACCAAGATGGATGCCAAGCAACTGACCGAAGAAGGCCACTACGGCGTGCTGGGCCGCGCCGGCGCCCGGATGGAAATGCCGGGCTGCTCGCTGTGCATGGGCAATCAGGCCCAGGTGCGCGAAGGCGCCACCGTGATGTCCACCTCCACCCGCAACTTCCCGAACCGTCTGGGCAAGAACTCCAACGTGTTCCTGGGCTCGGCCGAATTGGCGGCGATCTGCTCCAAACTGGGCAAGATCCCGACGGTGGAGGAATATCAGGCCAATATCGGCATCATCAACGAGAAGAGCGCCGAGGTGTACCAGTACCTGAATTTCGATCAAATCGAAGAGTATCAGGAGCTGGCCGCCAGCAAGGCCTGACCGCCGGATCGGTTCGCCGCGTCCCGCCATCGCGCCGTCCGCCCGCAAGGGTGGGCGGCGTTTTTCATAGGCGCGCGCCTTGCCGAAAGCCTCTTGTCCCGGCAGGCATCCTTACGGCCAAGGCGCCGCGCAGGCGAGGGCGAAGAACTCCGTCCATCAGCCATAGTCCAAGCGAATCCCATCCGCATCGTCGCTGTTCCCCATTTCCACAGGAGCCGGTCATGCCCCTTAGCGCTGAAGACAGTTTACGCAAGTTCCCGCTGGCCTCCGGCCAGCAGGCCTGTTTCCACTCCTTGCCGGCATTGGCCGAACTGGGCGTCGGCGATGTCAGCCGCCTGCCGGTGTCGCTGCGCATCGTGCTCGAGTCGCTGCTGCGCAATCTGGATGGGCGGCGCATCACCGAGGAGCATGTGCGGCAACTGGCCAGCTGGCAGCCGCGGGCGGCGCGCAGCGAGGAGATCCCCTTCGTGGTGGCGCGCATCGTGCTGCAGGACTTCACCGGCGTGCCGCTGCTGTGCGATCTGGCGGCGATGCGCGGCGTGGCGGAACGCTTCGGCAAGCCGGCCAAGCTGATCGAACCCCTGGTGCCGGTGGACCTGGTGGTGGACCATTCGGTGCAGGTCGATCACTATCGCGAAGGCAATGCGCTGGATCTGAACATGCAACTGGAGTTCCGCCGCAATGCCGAACGCTACCGCTTCATCAAATGGGGGATGCAGGCGTTCGAGACTTTCCGGGTGGTGCCGCCGGGCATCGGCATCGTGCATCAGGTGAATCTGGAATATCTGGCGCGCGGCGTGCTGCGCAAGGATGAGGTTTATTACCCGGATACGCTGGTGGGCACCGATTCGCATACCACCATGATCAACGCGCTGGGCGTGGTCGGCTGGGGCGTGGGCGGCATCGAGGCCGAGGCTGGCATGCTGGGGCAGCCGGTCTATCTGCTGACGCCGGACGTGGTGGGAGTGCATCTGACCGGCAGGCTGCGCGAGGGCGTTACCGCCACCGATCTGGTGCTGGCTGTGACGGAGAGGCTGCGCCAGGCGCAGGTGGTGGGCAAGTTCGTCGAATTCTTCGGCGCGGGCGCCGCCAGCCTGACGCTGCCGGACCGCGCCACGCTGGCCAATATGGCGCCGGAATACGGCGCCACCATGGGTTTCTTTCCGCCGGACGAACAAGCGGCGGCCTATCTCGCCGCCACCGGCCGCAGCGAGGAGGAGGTCGATGCCTTCCGCCGCTATTTTCAGGCGCAGGGCCTGTTCGGCATGCCGCAGGCCGGCGCGATCGACTACAGCCAGACGCTGGAATTGGACCTGGCCGGCATTGTGCCCAGCGTGGCCGGCCCGAAACGGCCGCAAGACCGCATCGCGCTGCCGGCGCTGAAGTCCCGCTTCCATGAGCTGCTGGCGCAGCCGGCGTCCAGCGGCGGTTACGGCAAGGCCGGCGCCGCGCCGGCGTCGGATGGCGCGCTGGGACATGGCGCGGTGCTGATCGCCGCCATCACCTCCTGCACCAACACCTCCAATCCGGGCGTGATGCTGGCGGCCGGCCTGCTGGCGCAAAAGGCCGCCGCGCGCGGCCTGAAGGTGGCGCCGCGCATCAAGACCTCGCTGGCGCCGGGCTCGCGGGTGGTCACCGACTATCTGGACAAGGCCGGCCTGCTGCCGTCCTTGCAGCAGCTGGGTTTCCGGGTGGTGGCTTACGGCTGCACCACCTGCATCGGCAACTCCGGGCCGCTGGAGCCGGCGCTGGAGGCGGAAATCGCCGCCAAGGACCTGATCTGCGCCGCCGTGCTGTCCGGCAACCGCAATTTCGAGGCGCGCATCCATCCGGCTATCAAGGCCAATTTCCTGATGAGCCCGCCGCTGGTGGTGGCGTTCGCGCTGGCCGGCCGGGTGGACATCGACCTGGACAGCGAGCCCCTGGGCGTGGACAGCGCCGGCCGGCCGGTGTGGCTGCGCGAAATCTGGCCCAGCGGCCAGGAAGTGGCCGCCGCGCTGGCGCAGGCGACCGATCCGGCCACCTATCGCCGCCTGTACCAGGATTTTGTCGACAGCAATCCGCTGTGGAGCGGCATCGCCGCGCCGACCGGGCAGGCGTATGGCTGGGAGGATTCCAGCTATATCGCCGAGCCGCCGTTCTTCCAGGATTTTGCCCTGCAGCCGGCGGCGGTGCCCCAGGTGCAGGGCGCGCGGGCGCTGGCCATCTTCGGCGATTCGCTCACCACCGACCATATCAGTCCGGCCGGTTCGATCAAGGCAAGCTCCCCGGCCGGGCAATACCTGCAACAACGGGGCATCGCGCCCTTGGAATTCAACAGCTACGGCTCGCGCCGCGGCCACCACGAAGTGATGATGCGCGGCACCTTCGCCAATGTGCGCATCCGCAATCTGATGCTGCCGCCGGACGCCGACGGCAAGCCGGTGGAGGGCGGGTTGACGCTGAGCCAGCCGGATGGCACGCAGCGCTTCCTCTACGATGCGGCGATGGAATACCAGCGGACCGGCACGCCAACACTGATCTTCGCCGGCGAGGAGTACGGCACCGGCTCCAGCCGCGACTGGGCAGCCAAGGGCACTCGATTACTGGGAGTGAAAGCGGTCATCGCCCGCAGCTTCGAGCGCATCCACCGCTCCAACCTGGTGGGCATGGGCGTGTTGCCGCTGCAATTCACCGGTTCCGACAGCGCGGCCGGCTTGAAAGGCGATGAAGTGTTCGACTTGAGCGGGCTGGAGCAGGGCATCCAGCCGCGGCAAGCGGTGACGCTGACGGCGCGGAGTCCGGATGGGCAGACCCGGCAACTGTCGTTGCTGCTGCGCATCGACACCCCGGTGGAGGTGGAGTACTACCGCCATGGCGGCATTCTGCCCTATGTGTTGCGGCAGTTGCTGGGGGCGCGGTGAGCGTGTCCGCCTTGTCGCGGCGGCGCGATGCCGCGCACTCAACGCCGCGCCAGCGGCACGGTCAACAAGCGTTGATACTCTTTTCGCACGACGTCGTAGCATTCGCAGGTGCGTCGCTCCAGTCCGTCTCTATCCACAATGGTGATATGGCCGCGCGCATAGTGGATCAAGCCGGCTTTCTGCAGCTTGAGCGCGGCCTCGGTGACGCCCTCGCGGCGAACGCCCAGCATATTGGCGATCAGCTCCTGCGTCATGACCAGCTCATTGCCGGGCAGCCGATCCAGGCTCAGCAACAGCCAGCGGCATAACTGCTGATCCAGCGAATGGTGGCGATTGCATACGGCGGTTTGCCCCATCTGGGTGATCAGCGCCTGGGTATAGCGCAGCAGCAGGTGCATCATCGCCCCCGCTCGATTGAATTCGTCCTTCAAGATCTGGGCCTTCAACCGGTAGCCCGTGCCGGCGCTTTGCACCACCGCGCGGCTCGGCGTCGTCTCTCCGCCCATGAACAAGGCGATGCCGACAATGCCTTCATGGCCGACCACGGCGATTTCCGCAGAGGCGCCATCCTCCATCACGTAGAGCAGCGAGACAATGGCAGTGGTCGGGAAGTAAATGTGGCTTAGCGTGCAGCCGGGCTCATACAGCACCTTGCCCAATGGCATTTCCACCGGCTCCAGCTGCGGGGCCAGCCTTTGCCACTCGAGCTCTGGCAGGTCGGCGAGCACGCCATTGCGCCTGGGATCATCATTGCCGCTCATGTCTTCTCCAGTCTTCAAGCCATTTGAAAGCAAACCCCATTGCCGAAAGCGAGTCACAAGCGCGCGGGTTGGGGCAGGCCGTCATCGCCCTATCCATTGCGTTCTGCACCCAGGAGCAGTGATGTGCTTGAAATGACACAAGGCCTCAATATTCATCCCTATGTATGACAGCGTACAGATGGCGCGCGGCAAACGCGCCGATGCTAAAGCATAGCCAGCCCGGCGCTCAAATCCTCGGCAAGGAGTCCCGCCATGAATCCCATCACCTCGTTCATTGTCGCTGTTTTCTTTTTATCTGGCCTGCTGGCTTATGCGTCCAGCTATCTGCCGCTGGCCATTTTGCTTTGGGTATGCGCCGCGATCGTGGCGCAAGCCTTGCGCATGGCCAACACCTGGCAGAAATGCGTCGTGCTGCGCGCCGGCAAGCTGCGCGGCGTCAACGGACCCGGGCTGTTTCTGATCATCCCGGTCGTGGACCGCGTGGTGGCCACCATAGACGAAAGAATCCAGACCACCGCCTTCAATGCCGAGCAGGCGCTGACCCGCGACACGGTGCCGGTGAATGTGGATGCGATCATCTTCTGGCATGTGCATGATGCGCAGAAGGCGGCGCTGGCCATCACCGATTACACGCAGGCGATTGATAGAATCGCACAGACTTCCTTGCGTGAAATGATAGGCAGCTCGATGCTGGCCGTGCTGCTCAGCGACCGGCAAGGCACGGTCCAAGCGCTTTGCGCCAAGATCGCCGACAAAACGGCGGAGTGGGGCATCACCGTGCGCTCGGTGGAAATCCGTGACGTCGCCATCCCGGTGGCGCTGCAGGACGCCATGTCGCGCCAGGCGCAGGCCGAGCGGGAAAAACAGGCCCGGATCATCCTGGGCTCCGCCGAGGCTGAAATCGCCGGCAAGTTTGTCGAGGCGGCGAATATCTACGCGGAACATCCCACCGCGCTGCAATTGCGGGCGATGAACATTATCTATGAAACCACCAAGGAGCGCGGCACCACGATTCTGATACCCAGCGCCATGGTGGATAGCCTGAATCCGCTGGCCGCCATCGGCAAAAAGGCTTCGCCCCGCCATGCCGCGGCAGCCGCCGTGGCCAATCACGCCAGTCCGCTGAAGATCGATTTGGCCAAAACAGGCGGCACCCGTTAAGAGACAAGCGGTTTAGCGCCGCTTGCCGAAGGAGGCGCCATGCAACTGAATTTACTTGATCTGCATTGGTGGGGAGCCGGCCTGGCGATGTTGGGGCTCACCCATGCCACCATCGCTTCGGTCACTATCTTTCTGCACCGCCACCAGGCGCACCAGTCCTTGCGGCTGCATCCGCTGGCCAGCCATTTTTTCCGTTTCTGGCTATGGCTGACCACAGGCATGATCACCCGGGAGTGGGTCGCCATTCATCGCAAGCACCATGCCGCCACCGATACCCTCGACGACCCTCACAGTCCGCAATGTCTCGGCATCTGGAGGGTGCTGCTGGAGGGCAGCGAGCTGTACCGCCGCGCGGCCGGCGACCAGGCGATGCTGGATCAGTATGGCGGCGGCACCCCGGATGACTGGCTGGAGCGCCGGCTGTACGCCCGCCATTCCCGCTTAGGCGTCAGCCTGATGCTGGTGATCGACCTGCTGTTGTTCGGCCCCGTCGGTCTCAGCGTTTGGGCGGCGCAGATGCTGTGGATTCCCATTTTCGCGGCCGGCGTCATCAACGGAGTCGGCCACTATTGGGGCTATCGCTCATTTGCCACCAACGATTCCTCTCGCAACATCTTGCCATTGGGGCTGCTGATAGGGGGCGAAGAGCTGCATAACAATCATCACGCCTATGCCACGTCCGCCAAGTTGTCCATCCGCTGGTGGGAATTTGATGTCGGCTGGCTGTACATCCGCTTGCTCGCCTGCCTGGGCTTGGCCATGGTGCGCCAGCCGCTGGCGCCTCTGCGCCTGAATCCGCGCAAACTCCATTGCGACGAAGGAACGTTGAGCGCGGTGATCGCCCATCGTTATCTGGTATTGTCCCGATTCGACCACGCCTTGCGGCGGGTAGCGGCGGCGGAATTGCGCCGGCTTCGCTTTCGCCTGGAGGCGCTGCAACCTGCCGCAGGCGTCGAGGCCATCCGCCGATGGCTGCGCCACGCCGCGCGCGAGCCGCTGCCGGATTGCGAACTTTTGGAGCGGACACTGCCGCTCAGCATGGCGCTGAATACCATCTATACCATGAGAGCCGAGCTGGCATCATTGTGGGAGCGATCCGCCAATTCGACAGAGCAGTTGTCCGGTCAATTGGAAGACTGGTGCAAGCGCGCGGAAAACAGCGGGATTGATGGATTGTCGGAGTTTTCGCGGCAATTGCGAAAATATGATTTCTAGGCAGCGTCCCACCGGCCGCAGGATGCCAAGGAGACAGTATGAACGACAGCCGCCTTCTCCACGATTCGCACGAAGCGCCAAAAGCATGGCATGCGCTTGCCGCGGAACACTGGCTGGCGCCGTGGATAAGCCTTGCCGGCCCAGGATATGGCCAGACCGCCGATGCGGTGGATTCCGCATGGTCCAACACTTTCGATCAGATGCTGCATGCCCAGATGTCGCGCGCCACGCTGGGCATTTCCCCAGCCAGCCTCGCGCTGGCTTTTTACGATTGGGCGACACACTTCGCCATATCGCCTGGAAAATGGGCGCACCTGGCGGAGAACGGCACTGGCAAGTGGGCCAAGCTTACGCATTATCTGCCGCGCGCTTGCCTCGACTCGGCTTGCGCGCCCTGCATCGCGCCTCATGAGCAGGACAAGCGCTTCAGCGACGAGGCCTGGCAGCGCTGGCCGTTCAACTTGTATTCGCAAGCCTTTTTGCTGCAGCAGCAATGGTGGCTCAACGCCACCACCAGCATCCGCGGCGTATCCCCCCATCATGAGCAGGTGGTGTCCTTCGTGGCGCGCCAGTTGCTGGACATGATTTCCCCGGTGAATTTTCTGGCCACCAATCCTCTGGTGCAAGAGGCCACTTTTCTCGAGGGGGGACAAAATCTGCTGCGCGGCTGGCGCAACCTCCAGGAGGATTGGGAGCGCCGCAGGGCAGGGCTGCCGCCATGCGGCGCGGAGCAGTTCATTCCCGGCGAAACGGTGGCTGCCACGCCAGGCAAGGTTGTCTTCCGCAACCACCTGATGGAATTGATCCAGTACTCGCCCTGCACGCCGCGGGTGAGGACGCAGCCCGTGCTGTTCATCCCCGCCTGGATCATGAAGTACTACATCCTGGACCTATCACCGCGCAATTCCCTGGTGCGTTATCTGGTAGGGAAAGGCTACACCGTATTCATGATCTCCTGGCGCAATCCCGGAGCGGAAGACCGCAATCTGGGGATGGACGACTACCTGCGCCTCGGCATATTGGATGCGCTGGACGTCATCGGCCGAATCCTGCCTGATTGCCGGGTCAACGCCATCGGCTACTGCCTTGGCGGCACCTTGCTGGCCATCACCGCAGCTTACCTGGCGCGCGAGAACCATTCCGTCATCCAATCGATCACGCTGCTGGCGGCGCAAGTCGACTTCACCGAGGCCGGCGAATTGACGTTGTTCATCGACGAAAGCCAGATCGCCTTTCTGGAAGACATCATGTGGGACCATGGCTACCTGGACGCCAAGCAAATGGCCGGCGCCTTTCAGTTGCTGCGCTCCAATGATCTGATTTGGTCGCAGATGGTGCAGGAGTATCTGCTGGGCAAGCGCGAGCCGCTGACGGACCTGATGGCCTGGAATGCCGACAGCACGCGCATGCCGTGCCGCATGCACAGCGAATACCTGCGGCGACTGTTTCTCGACAATGATTTGTTTGAAGGGCGCTATCAGGTAGACGGCCGGCCGGTGGTGCTGCACGACATCCGGGCGCCGGTGTTCGTGGTGGCCACGGAAAAAGACCACGTCGCGCCCTGGCGTTCCGTTCACAAGATCAAGTTGGCATTGGATACCGACAGCCAGTTTCTCCTCGCCAGCGGCGGACACAATGCAGGCATTGTGAGCGAGCCGGGCCATCCCGGCAGGCATTTTCGCTTGTCGGCCTGCCGCAGCGAAGACCGCTATATCGACCCGGACACGTGGCTGCAAACAACCGCTCCGCAAAATGGGTCATGGTGGGAGGCGTGGGAGGAATGGTTAGGCAAACAGTCGGGCACGCTGTCGGCGGTGCCCGCGCTGGGTTGCGCGCAATATCCACCGCTAGAACCGGCGCCGGGACGCTATGTGCTGGAGCGTTAAAAAGCCCGGCGTCGGCAGCCTAGTTTTGCATGTCGGGCAGGGCAGGGGGCGGCGAGTTCAGCCGCCGCGGCGGGTGCGGTCCTGGGCCAGTCGTTCGTGCTCTTCGTCGCAGGGCTGCCAGCCTGCCTGCTTCAGCGCCTGATAAAGATGCTGGTAGGTTTCCGCTTCGTATTGCGGCGAGCAGCGATTGTCGGTGCGGGGTTGCCAGTTCACCCGATGTTTCCAGTTTTCCACATAGCGCGGCATCGCGTCGCCGTGATACTCGCCGCAGGTATGCGCGACTTCATGGCGCAGGTCGCGGGTGGCGGCGAATTTCGCAATGCGGATATGCGCCCATTGCATGTCCTGGTCGAAGCTGGTGCAGCCTTGCATGAAAGCGCCAATGACCCATATCCAGCGCGTCATGCCGCAGGCTTGGTGGATATCGCTGATCGAGGCGATATCGGCGGTAACCTTCAGCTTGGGAAAATCTTTTATCCGATTTTCCAAGGGCATTTTTCACCAGTTCTTGCCTTTGTACCTGCGGGAAGAGTCATTGTTAAATCCTTTTAATTAGCCATACACCACCATTGATGCGGCTGAACTGGATGATATAGACGTTATTTTTTAGTTTCAATTCCAGATAGGCCTGTCCGTTAATGAATTATTTTATCGCTTTATATTCTGCACTCTCGTTTATCCATTTCCTCTTGAACACTTCTTAGCTTGCTCCACACATCTTTTTCTTTGATGGTGCTATTCAGCTCCATGGTTGACCTGTAGTAGTCGCGCTGGTGACGTATTTCCGCGCATGATGGGGTGAGTCTTGTTGGTTGGTAGCTGATGACTGGCACCCGCTGGATGGTCGGTGCGGGCAGGGCTAATGATGGCGGGCTGGCCAACGAAGCCTCGCCACGGTCCCATGCGTTCCCGGTCACGCTCGTATTCTTCGTGCAGTTGCCTTATCGTCGTTGGTGAACATCACAACACTGCCAGTTCCATTGGTCCATGCAAAATTCGTCCTAGGGCTGAACACTCGTCGTTTCATTGCATGGGCTCCGCAAATTATTGAGCCCCGGCGGGCGGGGCTCTTTGTTGTTGCGGGTGCAGTTTTCGTCGTTTTTATCCGTATCGTCAATTTGACATAATATAGATTATGCGAACTTATAGATGCTTGCCGCCTCAACGCGCCCGCGCCGATTAAAGCCGTGCCCGCCCCCATCTCGCAGCATATACGGCACTTCCGCTCCCAGGCATTCTCAGGGAAGCAAACAGCCCCGGCATGCCGGGGCTGTTTTGGGCGTATCGGGAGTCAGTCTCCGGCGCGCTCTGCCAAGCGCTGCGCCAACTGAGCCAAGGTCATGTCTGGATAATGCTTGCGCAGCAACTGGCTCAGTTCCTGCTCGAACCGTTGCCAGGGCGACTGGCTGTCGACAGCGCTTTCCACTGTCTGGCCTATCATCCCGGCGGCAACGGTGCCATTGCTCAGCCGATCGATCAGAATTAGGCTGCCGCTGCCGCGGCAACTGCGGTAGGAGTCGAAAACCGCGAGGCTATTGAGGGAAATGCGGCACAGACCTATCTCGTTCAGCGCCAGCGCCTCGGCCGGGCCGTTTTGCAGCGTATTGACATCGGTGCGGTGCAGGATCGACTCAATGCGGCCAGTCACGTATTTGCCGGCCAGTTTGAAACCATACTCCTTGCCCGGCCGTAGCGGTGTTTCGCCCATGGCTACCAGATGCGCGTCGAAACTCTGCGATACATGAGGCGCCGCCTCGTCGGCCCTTACCAGCATGTCGCCGCGCGAGATATCGATCTCATCCTCCAGGGTCAGCGTGATCGCCTGGCCCGACGAGGCTCTCGGCAATTGGCCGCCGTAAGTGACGATTTCCTTCACCCGGCTTTGCTTGCCGGAAGGCAGCGCCACGACGCGGTCGCCGGGGTGGATGCTGCCAGACGCCACCGTGCCGCAGAAGCCGCGGAAGTCCAGATTGGGCCGGTTGACATACTGCACCGGCAGCCGGAACGCATCCAGCGCCACATCATGGCTGACCTGGATGGTTTCCAACAGGTGCATCAGGGTCGGCCCCTGGTACCAGGGAGCGGCCTCGCTGCGGCTGACCACATTGTCGCCGCGCAGCGCGGACAGCGGCACGAAATGGATGTCGGGAATGTCCAGGTGTTCGGCAAAAGTCAGGTAGTCGTCGCGGATGCGGTTGAACACGCTTTCGTCGTAATCCACCAGGTCCATCTTGTTGACCGCGACGATGACGTGGCGGATGCCCAGCAAGCTGACGATGTAACTGTGGCGGCGGGTCTGCGTCTGCACGCCGCGCCGCGCGTCGATCAGAATGATGGCCAGGTTGCTGGTGGATGCGCCGGTGGCCATATTGCGGGTGTACTGCTCGTGGCCCGGGCAATCGGCGATGATGAATTTGCGCTTGTCGGTGCTGAAATAGCGGTAGGCGACATCGATGGTGATGCCCTGCTCGCGCTCCGCCTGCAGGCCGTCGACCAGCAGCGCTAGATCGATGTTCTGATCGGTGGTGTTGTATTTTTTGGAATCGCGCTCTATCGCTGCCAACTGGTCTTCGAAGATCAGCTTGGAATCGTGCAGCAAGCGCCCTATCAGCGTGGACTTGCCATCATCCACGCTGCCACAGGTGATGAAGCGCAGCATGTCCTTGTTTTCATGCTGGCGCAGGTATTCCAGGATGTCCCCGGAAATCAGTTCGGATTGATGCGACATCAGAAATACCCTTCCATTTTCTTCTTTTCCATCGAGCCGGCGCTGTCATGGTCGATCAGCCGGCCCTGCCGCTCTGAAGTGCGCGTCAGCAGCATTTCCTGTATCACTTCGGGCAAGGAGGCGGCGGCGGACTCCACCGCCCCGGTCAGCGGGTAGCAACCCAGGGTGCGGAAGCGCACCTTGCGGGTTTCGATGCGAGCTTTTTCTTCCGGCGTCAGATATTCGAGAATGCGATCATCGTCGATCATGATCAGCATGCCGTCTCGCTCCACCACCGGCCGCTCGGCGGCGAAATACAGCGGCACGATCTCGATGTTTTCCAGGTAGATGTATTGCCAGATGTCCAGCTCGGTCCAGTTGGACAGCGGGAACACGCGGATGCTCTCGCCCTTGTCTATCTTGCCGTTGTAGATGTTCCACAATTCAGGCCGCTGGTTTTTCGGGTCCCAGCGGTGGTTCTTGTCGCGAAAAGAGTAAACGCGCTCCTTGGCGCGGCTTTTTTCCTCGTCGCGGCGCGCGCCGCCGAAGGCCGCGTCGAACTTGTGCTTGTTCAGCGCCTGCTTCAGGCCTTCGGTCTTCATCACGTCGGTGTGCTTGGCGCTACCGGCGGTGAAGGGATTGATGCCTGCGTCCACGCCGTCCTGATTGACATGGATGATCAGATCCCAGCCGTTTTCCTTGGCCTGCTTGTCGCGCAGCGCGATCATGTCGCGGAATTTCCAGGTGGTGTCCACGTGCATCAGCGGGAACGGCGGCTTGCCCGGATAGAAAGCTTTCTTGGCTAGATGCAGCATCACCGCCGAATCCTTGCCGATGGAGTAAAGCATCACCGGGTTTTCGAATTCCGCCGCCACCTCGCGGATGATGTGGATGGACTCGGCTTCCAGTTGTTGCAGGTGAGTCAGCCTTGCTTGATCGATATCCATGCTTGCAGCCTTTTCTTTGATGGACTCAATCTACCGGAAACATCCGGGGACGTTCAAAACCGATTGGATATATCAATATAAACTTAGCAAATCTTAAAATATGAAATCGAAGAATAAACGTTTCCGCCAGCAAGCCGCCTGGCAAGCGGTGTAACATGAAAAAAAGCCGGCAAGAGGCTCAAGTTGCCGCCAAACCGGCCGATAGCGATTCAAAGAACTTTACCAAAACAACGACAGCAGCACCCGTCCGTGATGACAGCTTGGCAGCTCATTCGCCCTACTTTGCAACATGCCGGCCTGATGGCAGATCAGACCGGGGTTTGGGAGACGACGTCATGTCAGCTTCATCCATCAGCAGTAACGTCGGCCCGCTGGACGTCCAGTCCATTGTCAGCCAGCTGGTCGCCGCCGATTCGCAGCCGCTTACCCAAAGCCAGCAGCGCGTCTCCAATTACCAGTCCGAACTGAGCACGCTCGGCCAGGTCAGCTCCGCCTTGTCCGCGCTGCAGACCGCGGCGACCACCCTGTCGTCCGGCACCTTTCTGCAGCAATTCGCCGCAACCTCGTCGGACAGCACGGTAGCCAATGTCTCCACGACCTCGGGCGGCACCGCCGGCTCCTACGTATTGAACGTGACCCAGCTGGCGCAAGCCCGGCAGCTGGTTTTCGACCAGAACTCCAACGGTTCGCCCATCACCAATGAAAACGCGGCGCTGAGCGGCGCGCCCAGTTCGCTGACTTTCAACATCGGCGGCACCAGCAGCACGGTCAACCTGAGCAATGGCGGCAGTCCGGTAACGCTGTCCTCCATCGCCAGCAGCATCAACGGCGCCGGCATCGGCGTGAACGCCTCCATCGTGCAGTACAACAACAACTACTCGCTGGTGCTCAACTCCGCCCAGGCTGGCCCCAGCAATGCCTTTACCATCACCGCCGGCGGCACCGACAGCAACGGCACCTCGGGCAACACCCTCGCCGGACTGCAGCAAAGCAGCACCGCGGCCACCGAGTCGACCAATGCGCAAAACGCGCTGATGACCGTGAACGGCGTCAACGTGTCGTCCAGCAGCAATGCCGTCAGCAATGTGATTACCGGCGCGACGGTCAATCTGGAAAAATTGGGCCAGGTGACGGTGAACATGAGCCAGAATACCGCCAACATCACCTCCACGCTGCAGACCTTCGTCTCGGCCTACAACCAGGTGGTGTCGGCGACCAACTCCGCCACCACCAGCTCGAAGACCGTGGGCAGCACGCCGGCCAATACCGACATCAGCAGCGATCTGACCGGCCTGCAGGAACAGCTCGCCGGGATCCTCGGCACTCCGGTGGCCGGCGCCGATCCGGTCAACTCCTTCGCCTACTTGGCGCAAGTGGGCATCACCCAGAACGCCGACGGCACGCTGGCGCTGAATTCCACCACCTTCAATTCGGCGCTGTCGTCGAACCCGGGCGCGGTGACCAATCTGTTCGGCAACGCCCAGAACACCGGCATCGGCAACGTCTTCAACACCGCCATCAACAATCTGCTAGGACCGACCGGCTTGGTAACCATCGACCAAAACAACCTGAATTCCCAGGTGACCAGCGAACAGCAATTGCAAAGCCAGCTGCAAAGCCAGCTCTCCAATGAGCAGAGCAGCCTGCTGACGGAATACTCCAATCTCAACAGCGAACTGGCGCAAATGGAGCAAGCTTCCACCAGCATGGCCAATCTGGTCGGCTGATACCTTTTCCTCTCCCGGGCGGCCTTCATGCTGGAGGCCGCCTTTTCTTTTGCCGTATACTCTTGGCCATTCCGCCACCAGCGCCAGGCCCGGAACTCCCAGCCGGCCGCCCCGTCCGACTTCCATGACACCAGACATCAATCATTCCCGCCGTCAGCTGCTGCAGTGCCTTGCCCTCGGGGCCGGCGCCGGGATCCTGCAAGGATGCCGCTCTATGCCGGATCAAAACGCCCTGCCCACCCGCGTCGCCAACACCCGCCTCTACCTGACCGCCTGCTCCGGCATCGTGCCGCCGAAGCAACGCCAGCTGGCGCTGCCGCGGCTGGCCCAGGCAGGCTTCCAGCTGGAAAACACCGCCGCGCTCGAACGCAGCCATCAACGCTTCGCTGGCACCGACGCCCAGCGGCTGAGCGATTTGCAAACCCTGCTGACCGAACCGCAATTGCCGCCGCTGGTCTTGGCGGCTCGAGGCGGCTATGGCGCGATGCGGCTGCTGCCGCACCTAGACTTCTCGCGGCTGGGGGCGCGGCTGAAGGAGTCCCGATCCTCACTGGTGGGCTACAGCGATTTTTGCGCCATCCAGTTGGCGGTGCTGGCCAAGAGCGGCGTCGGCAGCTTCGCCGGCCCGATGCTGGGCGATTTCGGCGCCCCCAGCCCCAGCCCTTATGCCATCAACGAGTTCTTCAGCGCGATCACCACGCCGCAACGCAGCCTGCGCATCGCGGCGGCGCAACCGCAGCCCCAAGGCCGCGGCGAAGGCATTTTCTGGGGCGGCAACCTCAGCGTGCTGTCCAGCCTGGCCGGCACGCCCTATCTGCCGGAAATCCAGGGCGGCCTGCTGTTTTTGGAGGATGTCGGCGAACAGCCGTACCGGGTGGAGCGCATGCTGCAGCAATTGCATCTGGCCGGCGTGCTGTCGCGCCAGAAAGCCATTTTCCTCGGCGACTTCTCGATGCAAAAGCATGTCGACGTCTACGATCCGCATTACAACTTCGACGCGGTGGTGGCCGAGCTGCGGCGCATCAGCGGCGTGCCGGTCTTCACCGGCGTGCCTTTCGGCCACATCGCCAACAAGACCACGCTGCCGCTGGGCTATCCGGCGCGCTTCCATTCCGATGGCGGCGGCCTGAGCCTGCAATTCTTCGACTACCCCACTCTCTCGCCGGCGGGATTGCAGCCGGACGCCATGCTGGGCCCCCAGTTGGCCTAAGGCAACATGCCAAGCGCTTGACTGCGCGGCGCGAGTGGTGCAGTTTGGCTGCTTTCCGCCCAGTCAGCGGCATTGTCCTAATCTGGAGACTGCATGGCCCGTAATCACCAACCCTTGGCCGGCCTGGTTCTGGCCGGTTTGCTGTCCCCTTGCCTCGCGGCGGAAAGCGGCTACCAAACGCCGCCGTCGGAGCTGGCGGCCATCGTCGATGCGCCGCGCACGCCGTCGCAGTCGCTCAACCCTCAGCGCGACACCATTTTGCAAATCCACCGCCCCGGCCTGCCCGGCATCGCTGACGTATCGCAGCCGGAGCTGCGGCTGGCCGGCTTGCGGCTGAATCCCAGGATGCATGCCGGCAGCCGTTTCGAATTCGGCACGGCGCTGACCCTGCTCACTCTGGCCGACGGCAAGAGCCGCCCGGTCTCCGGCCTGCCGGCTTCCCCGCGCATCGCCGACAGCCAATGGTCGCCGGACGGCAAACGGGTGGCGCTGAGCCTGTGGGGCGACAAAGGCGTGGAGTTGTGGCTGCTGGACGTCTCCCAGGCGCGGGCGCACCGGCTGGGCAGCTTCCATCTCAACGCCAGCAGCGGCGCGGGATTCTCCTGGTTGGGCTCGCAATTGCTGGCGAAGCTGCGCCCCGCCGAGCAAGGCCCGGCGCCGGAGAAGCCGACGATCCCGGCCGGCCCCAACATCCAGCAAAGCCTGGGTGGCAAGCTGTCGCAAACCCGCACTTATCCTGACCTGCTGAAAACCCCTTATGACGCCGACTTGCTGGATTACGAGCTGACCAGCCAGCTGGCGCTGGTGGACCTGAACGGCAAGGCAAACCGCATCGGCAAACCCGACCGCTACCTGGCGGTGCGCCCATCGCCCGACCGGCAATACCTGCTGTCGGTGCGCTTGCAGCGCCCCTACTCCACGCTGGTGCCGATCAGCCGCTTCCCGCAACGGATAGAAGTGCTGGACATGAAGGGCCGCAGCGTCCACCTAGTGACACAGCGCCCGCTGCTGGAGCGCCTGCCTTCCGGCAACGACGCGGTGGAAACCGGCCCGCGCGAAGTGGAGTGGCGCGCCGACGCGCCGGCGTCGCTGTTCTGGGCCGAAGCCCAGGACGGCGGCGATCCGGCCGCGGCGGCCAAGGTCCGGGATGCCCTGTACCTGCAAGCGGCGCCGTTCACCAAGCCGCCGCTCAAACTGCAGGAGCTGGCCAGCCGTTTCGCCGACATCCAGTGGGGCCGCGACGATCTGGCGCTGGTCAGCGAATACTGGTGGAAAACCCGTGACATCAAGACCTGGCGCATCCAGCCGGGTCGCCCCGGCCAGGCCGCGGAATTGCTGAACAGCCGTAAATCCGAAGACCGTTACGCCGATCCGGGCGTGCCGGCGATGATCAGCAACGGCCGGGGCCAGTCGCTGCTGCAAACCAGCGCCGACGGCGACAGCCTCTACCTGCTGGGCGACGGCGCCAGTCCGGAAGGCGACCGCCCCTTCATCGACGCATTCAGTCTGAAAACCAAGCAAAGCAGTCGGCTGTGGCGCTCGCAGGCGCCGTGGTTCGAACAGCCGCTGGCAGTGCTGAGCAGCGGCAAGGCGCTGCTCAGCCGCGAGCAGGTGGAGCAGCCAGCCAATCTGTATATCAAAACATTGGGACAGAATGACGGCCTGCGCCAGCTGACCTTCTTCACCCACCCCACGCCCCAACTCAAGGGCGTGCAGAAGCGGCAGCTGCGCTACAAGCGCGCGGACGGCGTCGACCTGACCGCCACCCTGTATCTGCCGCCCGGCTACGACGCCAAGCGCGACGGCCCGCTGCCGATGCTGATGTGGGCCTACCCGGCTGAATTCAAGAGCGCCGAGGCCGCCAGCCAGGTCACCGATTCGCCGTACCGCTTCAACCGCATCGGCTACTGGGGACCGGAGCCCTTGCTCGCCCGCGGCTATGCGGTGCTGGACGACCCCACCATGCCGATCGTAGGCGAAGGCAGCAAGGAGCCGAACGATAGCTACCTGCCGCAGCTGAAAATGGACGCGCAGGCGGCGGTGGATGAGGTGGTGAGGCTGGGCGTCGCCGACCGCGACCGCATCGCCATCGGCGGCCACTCCTACGGCTCCTTCATGACCGCCAACCTGCTGGCGCACACCCGGCTGTTCCGCGCCGGCATCGCCCGCTCCGGCGCTTTCAACCGCACGCTGACGCCGTTCGGCTTCCAATCCGAAGAGCGCAACTTCTGGCAGGCCAAGGACGTGTACCAGACCATGTCGCCGTTCAATTACGCAGACCAGATCAAGGACGCGCTGCTGATGATACACGGCGAGGCCGACAACAATCCCGGCACTTTCCCGATCCAGAGCGAGCGGATGTACCAGGCGCTGCAGGGCCTGGGCGGCACTGCCCGCTTGGTGATGCTGCCGGCGGAAAGCCACGGTTACCGCGCCCGCGAGTCCATTCTGCACATGCTGTGGGAGGAGGACCGCTGGCTGGATCAGTATGTCAAGCACGCCAAGCCGCGCGAAGCGGATAGCGCCGCCAAGCCATAGCGCCTCCCACCCATTCAGCAGCCCGGCCCCGCCGGGCTTCTTCTTTTTAGCAGCGCCAAATCTCATGGATGCCGTTTTTTTCATACACACATATTTTTGGCTTGCGCTTTGATTGGGTGTGTACAAAATTGATTATGGCAGGCAGAAATCCTCATTCTTAGGGCTTGCCGATCCAAGCGGAGCATGCCATGCGCGACAATCACGGACATCGGATCCATATCGAACAACCCGGCCGGCCCAGGCTGTATCAGCTGGACGACTTGCCCGGCTACGAGGTGGTGGGCGTGATCACACTGGCCGGCCGCAGCGGCGCGCTGGTGCGCAAATACAGTAACGGCGTCTACAGCATGGTCAATTCGAGCATGCTGCGTCCGCTGGATCAGCGGCAGGTGAAAAAGGCGCTGGGCATAGGCAGCAATGCCGGCGCGCCGCTCAAGATGCAAGGCGGCGCGCGCCGCAATGTCTATCTCGACGCGCAAAGCATAGACATCGCGCTGGAGTTGGGCGACGGCAATATCAGCCGAGGCATCCGGCTGGCGCTGCAAGCCAGCGCCGAGCCCAAGGCGCGCTAAGCTCCGGCACCGCAGCTTTCCCCACGGCGAACTTGGAGGCGGGTTGCTTGGGCGCTATCATTCCGCTTCGCCATCTCAATGGCCAGACGCGGCCGCAAACACCCACACTTATCACAGGCGCTACGCAACCATGCGAAACCAAGCCATCATCGGCGCGCTATGCTGCGCTTTTTGGGGATACTCCGCCTTCGCCGCAGCCGACGACGCCAAGCCGGCGGCAAGCAGACCCACTGCCGCGCCAGGCTATTCGGTCAAAACCATCACCCCGATTTACAACCAATTGCTGCTAGTGCCCATGCCTCGGGGTTTCGATCAAGCCTATGAAGAGGCCAAACCCGTCGCCTATATCCAGGAGTCGGTCCTGAGTGGAGAAACGGTGGAACGATGGTCGCAGATGATCACGCTAACCGGCCGGAAAGATCTGGCGCTGAATCCCAACGTCACGCTGCCAAAACTGGCTATGGCGATAGCCGGCGGGTTTAAAAAAGACTGCCCTGACTCGTTCAGCGCCCAGGCCTTGCGACAAGGCAAACTGGACGGATACGACGCTTTCACCATGCTGATGCAATGCGGCACTTCGCCGGCCACAGGCGGGCGCACCAGCGAATCGGCGCTGATCGCCGTCATCAAGGGGGCGCGCGACTATTACACCGTGCAATGGGCGGAGCGATCCAGCCCCTCGAGCGCGCCGCTGCCTATCGACAGCGATAAATGGACCGCCCGTTACCAGCTTTTAGTCGAACCGATCAGGCTTTGCAACCGCACGCCTGGCGAAGCGCCTCCCTATCCCAGCTGCACCAACGACAAGCAGGGAAAAAATCCGCCGCCCCCATGACGGTCACGGCGGCGGCGCGTTCGGCCAGACGACATGCTGCGGTCAGCTATGCTGGCGCGCGAAGTCCTGCATGAAGTTGACCAGCGACTTCACGCCCTCGATCGGCATCGCGTTGTAAATCGACGCCCGCATGCCGCCCACCGCGCGGTGGCCCTTCAGCTGGGCCAGGCCGTTCTTGCGCGCTTCCAGCAGGAAGATTTCGTCCAGCGCCTCGTCCTTCAACTTGAACACCACGTTCATCTTGGAACGGAACGGCGCTTCGATATGGCTGGAGTAAAAGCCTTCGCTGCTGTCAATCGCGTGGTACAAGAGGCCGGCCTTCTCTTCGTTGCGGGTGGCGATGCCCTTGACGCCGCCCTGCTCCTTCAGCCATTTGAACACCAGGCCGGCGATGTAGATCGGGTAGGTGCCCGGCGTGTTGTACATCGAATCGGCGTCGGCATGCACCTGGTAATTCATCATGGTGGGGATGTCCGCCCTGGCCTTGCCCAGCAGGTCTTCGCGGATCACCAGCACCGTCAGGCCGGACGGGCCGATGTTCTTCTGCGCGCCGGCGTAGATCATGCCGAAGCGGCTGACGTCCACCTCGCGCGACAGGAAGTCGGACGACATGTCGCAAACCAGCGGCACGCCGGGCAGCGAAGCCGGCACGTAAGGAAACTGCAGGCCGCCTATGGTCTCGTTGGAGGTGTAGTGCAGGTAGGCGGCGTTGGGGTCGCGCTGCCAGCTCGCTTCTTCCGGCACCAGGCTGAAGTCGCGGTCTTCGCTGCTGGCCACCACATTGACCTTGGCGTAGCGCTTCGCCTCCTTGATGGCCAGCTTGGACCAATGGCCGGTGTTGACGATGTCGACGCTGTCCTTGTCGCCCAGCAGGTTCAGCGGCGCCATCGCGAACTGCAGCGAAGCGCCGCCCTGCAGGAACAGCACCTTGTAATTCGCGGGAATCCGCATCAACTCGCGCAGATCATGCTCGGCGTCATGGATGATGCTCATGAATTCCTTGCCGCGGTGGCTCATCTCCATCACGCTCATGCCGGAGCCGTGCCAGTCCAGCAGTTCGCTCTGGGCTTCGGCCAGCACCTGGTGCGGCAGGACGGCGGGACCGGCGGAAAAGTTGTAAACCTTGGCCATGTCTATCCTTTATCTATTGCGTGCGCGGGGTCAGCCGGCTGCGGCTGTCGCTACGAGTGTATAAAAAAACCGGCACGTCCCGCCAGGGATGCGCCGGTTTTCCATGGGCCGCCATCGCGGGCGGCTCAGTTGCTCAGCAGAAAATGGGCGCGGGCCACGGCGACCGGCTTGCGGCGGTCGTCTTGCCAGGCTTCTATCAGCACATGGGCCACGCGCTTGCCCTGCTTGGTGATTTCGCATTGGGCGAACAGGGTCTGCGGACGGCCCGGACGCAGATAGTCCAGCGAGAAATCGACTATCTTCGGCGCTTCCAGCGACTCGCGGTTCCACATCAGGTGTATCATCGCCGCGCTTTCCATGAAGCCGCCGATAAGGCCGCCATGCAGCGCCGGCAGCGTGGTGTTGCCGACGTTGCGCTCGGCGAAAGGCAGATCGAAGCGCAGCTCGCCCTGTTCGTCCTCCCGCAGCTGCACTCCCATCAACTTGACGTAGGGCAGCGCGTCCACGATCTCGGCATAAGCCTTCCGTTCGCGCCATTCTGCGAAGCGTTGCATGAATTCGCTCATTCGCGGCCCTCCTCCGGCAGCATCGGCGTCCGGCTGGACTCGCGCATGAAGGTGGCCACGCCGTGGGCGATGGGGTCGGTCGGATTATCGTGATAGCACACCGCGCGGGTGAAGGCGATCTGGCTGGCCAGCCGGTAGCATTCGGCAGTGCAGTGGATGGCCTTGCCCGGCGTGGCGGACTTCAGGTAATCGATGCGCAGATCCAGCGTGGCGATGGTTTCCGCCCCCGGCAGCTGCGCGGTGACGGCGATGGCGCTGCAGGTATCCACCAGCGAGGTGATCACCCCGCCGTGGAGGATGCCGGTGGCGGGATTGCCCACCAGGTCTTCGCGCCAGGACAGCTTCAGCGTGGGCTTGCGGCCCTCGGTGCCGACATACTCGAAGCCCAGCGTCGCGCAATGAGGGAAGGAGACGAAGAGCTGGCTCATCGCCTCCAGCACCTGCGGGTTGGCAGGAGTCGGGATCATTACGCTTCGCCCTGCTCCGGCGCGGCATCGCCCTCGCCTTCGGCATCCGCGCACTCGGCTTCGGCCACGATCTCCAGGCCGATCAGCTTTTCGCCGTCGTCCAGATTAATCAGGCGCACGCCCTGGGCCGAACGGCCGGTTTCGCGCACTTCCGCCACCTTGGTGCGGATCAGCACGCCGCCGGTGGTGATCAGCATGATGTCGTCGCTTTCCTCCACCAGGCTGGCCGCCACCAGCTTGAAGCCGGTCTTGTCGGTCAGGTCCATCGCGATCACGCCCTGGGTGCCGCGGCTGGTCAGGCGGAAGTCGCTGACGCGGGTGCGCTTGCCGTAGCCGCCGTCGCTGGCGGTGAGTACCATCTGGTCCGCGGAGTTGGTCACCAGCAGCGAGATCAGCTTCTGGCCTTCGCCCAGCTTCATGCCGCGCACGCCGCGCGAGGTGCGGCCCATCGGACGCACTTGGCTTTCGCTGAAGCGCACCGATTTGCCGGCGTCGGAGAACAGCATCACCTGATCGCCTTCGATGGACTGCGCGTCCTCGATCAGCTCGCCCTCGATGATGGTGTCGTCTTCGGACGCCACTTCGTCTTCCTCATCTCCCTGGCCGGCCACGCTCTTGCCGCAGGTCAGCGCCACGCCGACCAGATAATTGCCTTCGTCCAGATTGATGGCGATGATGCCGGCCGCGCGCGGCTTGGAGAAGGCGCGCAGCGGCGTTTTCTTCACCGTGCCGTCGGCCGTGGCCATGAACACGTATTGATCGTCGCGGAACTCGCTGATCGGCAGCAGCGCATTGATCTTCTCGCCGTCTTCCAGCGGCAGCACGTTGACCATCGGCTTGCCGCGGCTCTGGCGGCCGCCCTGCGGCAGGTCGTACACCTTGCGCCAGTAGCAGCGGCCGCGGCTGGAGAAGCACAGCACGTAGTCGTGGGTGTTGGCGACGAACAGCGTTTCGATGAAATCGTCGTCCTTGGTGGCGGCGGCCTGCTTGCCGCGGCCGCCGCGGCGCTGCGCGCTGTAGTCGTCGATCGGCTGCGCCTTGATGTAGCCGCTGTGCGAAATGGTCACCACCATGTCCTGCGGGGTGATCAGGTCTTCGATATTGATGTCGCCGCCGTACGGCTCGATTTCCGAGCGTCGCGCGTCGCCGAACTGCAGCTTGATGGCGGTCAGCTCGTCGCCGATGATCTGGCTGATGCGCTCAGGCTTGGCCAGGATGTCCAGCAGGTCGAGGATCACGTCCATGATCTCGCGGTATTCGCCGACGATCTTGTCCTGCTCCAGGCCGGTCAGGCGCTGCAGGCGCATGTCCAGGATGGCCTGGGCCTGCACGTCGGACAGGTGGTAGCCGTCGTCCTTCAGGCCGAAAGCCGGATCGATGTTTTCCGGACGCGCCTTGTCGCCTTCGACGCGGGACAGCATGTCCTCCACCAGCGACGAGCGCCAGGCGCGAGCCATCAACGCGGCCTTGGCCTGCGGCGGGGCGTCGGACGCCTTGATCAGCGCGATGATTTCGTCGACGTTGGACAGCGCGACGGCCAGGCCTTCCAGGATGTGGCCGCGTTCGCGCGCCTTCTTCAGTTCGAAGATGGTGCGGCGGGTCACCACTTCTCGGCGGTGGCGCAGGAATTCAACCAGGATCTGCTTCAGGTTCAGCAGGCGCGGCTGGCCGTCGACCAGCGCCACCATATTCATGCCGAAGCTGTCCTGCAGCTGGGTCATCTTGTACAGGTGGTTCAGCACCACCTCCGGCATTTCGCCGCGCTTCAGTTCGATCACCACGCGCATGCCGGACTTGTCCGACTCGTCGCGCAGGTCGGAGATGCCCTCGATCTGCTTGTCGCGCACCAATTCGCTGATGCGCTCCAGCAGGCGGGCCTTGTTCACCTGATACGGAATCTCGTCGACGATGATCGCTTCGCGGTCGCCCTTGCCGATGGGTTCGGTATGGGTGCGCGCACGCATGATCACGCGGCCGCGGCCGGTGCGGTAGCCTTCCTTGACGCCGGCGGTGCCGTAGATGATGCCGGCGGTCGGAAAGTCCGGCGCCGGAATGATGTCAATCAGCTCGTCTATGGTCAGTTCGCTGTTGCCCAGCAAGGCCAGGCAGGCGTCCACCACCTCGTTGAGGTTATGCGGCGGAATGTTGGTGGCCATGCCGACGGCGATGCCGGAGGCGCCGTTGACCAGCAGGTTCGGGACTTTGGCCGGCAGGATCAGCGGCTCGTGCTCGGAGCCGTCGTAGTTGGGGCCGAAGTCGACCGTCTCTTTTTCGATGTCGGCCAACAGTTCATGCGCGATGCGCGCCATGCGGATTTCGGTGTAACGCATCGCGGCGGCGTTGTCGCCGTCCACCGAGCCGAAGTTGCCCTGGCCATCCACCAGCGGGTAGCGCAAGGAAAAGTCCTGCGCCATGCGCACGATGGTGTCGTACACGGCGGTGTCGCCGTGCGGGTGGTATTTACCGATCACGTCGCCAACGATACGGGCCGACTTCTTGTATGCGCGGTTCCAGTCGTTGGACAGCTCGTGCATCGCATACAGCACGCGGCGGTGCACCGGCTTGAGGCCGTCGCGCACGTCCGGCAGCGCGCGGCCCACGATCACGCTCATCGCGTAATCGAGATAAGAACGGCGCATCTCCTCTTCGAGGCTGATGGGAATCGTTTCCTTGGCGAACAGGTTATCGGTCATAGTGTCTTGATTCGTAAGGATGATCCGGCCGCCGCCCGCCCGGCGCGCGCCACGTTTGCAAAACGGCGCTCAGGCAACGACAACCGATGGATGTAACAATCCCGCCATTCTATCATGAAACACCGCGCAAATGCCCGCCCGGCCGGCGTTTGTCGCCCGCCCGACGCAGCCCTCCTGCCGCCGCCGCAAGCAACACCGCCGCGCAAGCTTTGTCGATAGTGTTTTCAGAATAAGTTGGCAATCACCGCCGCGCTTCGCCCTGCCGGCAAAAAACAGACGCAAAAAAGGAGGGCCGCAGCCCTCCGTCAAGTCTTGTAGCCAGGAGTGTTACAAGAAAAACTCAGTTCCAGCCTTGCGGCAGCTTGTAGCCGGCGAATTTCTGCTTGGTGTAGGCCTTGAACGCCGGCGAATTGTAGGCGGCGATCACGTCCTTGGCCCACGGCTTGGCGGCGTCGGCCGCGCGCACCACGCCCCAGTTGACATAGGCGTAGCTCTTTTCCTGGTAGACTGCTTCGGTCAGCTTGATGCCCGAGCTGGTGGCGTAATTGCCGTTGATCACGGAGAAGTCCACATCGCTGCGCGAGCGCGGCAGCTGCGCGGCTTCCAGCTGAACGATCTTCACTTTCTTGATGTTGACGGCGATGTCGCGCTCGGAGGCGGTCAGCGGGTTGACGCCCGGCTTCAGCTTCACCCAGCCCAGGTCGTTCAGCATCACCAGCGCGCGGGCGAAGTTGGACGGATCGTTAGGCGCGGCCAGGGTCACGCCCGGCTTGGCGTCCTTCAGCGACTTCAGCTTGCCCGGATAGATGCCCAGCGGCGCGGTCGGCACCTGGAAAGCCTCTTTCAGCGACAGCTTGTGTTCCTTGGCGAAGTTGTCGAGGTAAGGCTTGTGCTGGAACACATTCACGTCCAGCGAGCCTTCCTGCAGCGCCAGATTGGGGCGCACGTAGTCGGTGAACTCCACCAGCTTGACCGAATAGCCCTGCTTTTCCAGCTGCGGCTTGATCGACTGCTTGACCATGTCGCCAAAGTCGCCGACGGTGGTGCCGATGACGATTTCCTTCTTGGCCGGGTCGGCGGCCAGGACATTGCCGGCCAGCGCCAGGCCCACTACGGATGCTGCAACTGCCTTGATGACGAATCTACGCATGGTTTTCTCCTTTAAATTTGCGCGTCTGAAGCTCAACGTTTGTCCAACTTGGCCGCCAGGCGGTTGCCCAGCAGCTGGATGATCTGCACCAGCACCACCAGCATCAGCACCATCGCCACCATCACGTCGGTCTGGAAGCGGTAGTAACCGTAGCGGATGGCCAGGTCGCCGATGCCGCCGCCGCCCACCACGCCCGCCACCGCGGTGTAGCTGAGGAAGCTGATGGTCAGGATGGTGAGGCTGGATATCAGCCCGGAGCGGGCCTCGTTCACCAGCACCTTGAAGATGATCTGCGCCGGGCTCGCGCCCATCGCCTCGGCCGCCTCCACCACGCCGCGCGGAATCTCGCGCAGCGTCTGTTCCACCAGGCGGGCAAAATACGGAATGGCGGCGAAGGCCAGCGGCACCGACGCGGCCACCGGGCCGATGGTGCTGCCGACGATCAGCCGGGTCAGCGGCACCAGCGACACCATCAGAATGATGAAGGGGAAGGAGCGCACCAGGTTCACCAGCCAGCTGAGCACGCCGTTGACGAAACGGTTGGCGAACATCTGGCCCTGCTGCGACAGGTACAGAACGACGCCCAGCGGGCCGCCGAACAGGATGGCGGCCGCCAGCCCCAGACCCAGCATCACGCCGGTCTCCTGACTGGCCTGCCAGATTTCCGGCGCCATAGACTGCAGGTTTTGCAGCGCTTCGTTCAGGGTTGCGGCATCCATTACGCGGCCTCCAGCAAAGAGCGGGCCAAGTCGGAATCGGCAGCCACTTCTTGATTGCTCACATCGACGACTTCCACCACGCGGCCCTGGTCGAGCACCGCGGCGCGGTGGCAAATGCTGCGCACCACATGCATTTCATGGGTGACAATCACCACCGTCACGCCGAAACGGGCGTTGATGTCCTTCAAGCAGTCCAGGATGGACTGGGTGGTTTTGGGGTCGAGCGCGGAGGTCGGCTCGTCGGCCAGGATCACGTGCGGGCGGGGCGCCAGCGCGCGGGCGATGCCGACGCGTTGCTTTTGGCCGCCGGACAGCTGGGCCGGGTAGTGGTTGGCGCGGTCTTCCAGGCCGACGATGGCCAGGCATTCCGCCACGCGCTTTTCGATGTCGGCCTTGCTCCAGCCGGCGATCTCCAGCGGGAAGGCCACATTGTCGGCCACGGTGCGGTTGGCCAGCAGATTGAACTGCTGGAACACCATGCCGATGTTTTGCCGCGCGGCGCGTAATTGCTTGGGAGACAGGCTGGTAAGGTCTTGGCCGTCGACGATCACCGCGCCGGCGTCCGGACGCTCCAGCAGATTGATCAGGCGCAGCAAGGTGGACTTGCCAGCGCCGGAGAAGCCGATCAGGCCGAAGACTTCTCCGGCGTGGATGGTCAGCGAGGTTTCCGCCACGGCATCGAACCAGCCGCCTTCGGGGCTGCGAAACCGCTTGCAGACATTTTGCAGATGAATCATTCCTAACACTCCCAGATGCATAAAGCCCGCCGATGGCTGCGGCGGGCTTTGCGGTGGGAATCTTCGGAATGTCCGGGAGATTGCTTGTAAACAGGTTGGTCTGATGACTGGGTCTGTTTACCCACGCTTTAGCTGTTTTACGCCCGCAAGCTGTGTTCAAATCGGCGATAAATTTGATTGAGATTGAACATGTTTTTTCGCTTAGCGTCAACCACCTTTTGAAAAATTATAAGCAACCGTCGCGTTATTGCAAAAAACGCTATGAATTACGGTGGCCTAGTTATTTGTATAGTTTTTTTAGTTATCAAAATGACTCGGCAACGGGCTAGCAAGGGCGTATTTCGGCGCATAAAGGCAGATGATCGGACAAGCCCGACCATGGCCGGCCCGACAACACCCGCGCCGCCTCCACCTTCAGGCCGCGCACATAGATGCGGTCCAATGTCAGCATAGGCATCCGCGCCGGAAAACTCTGCGCATGCGCGCCGCGAGTCTGCAAAAACGCCTCTTCCAACCCCAGCTCGCGGTACAGCAGCGCGCTGGCCTCGCCACGCCAGTCGTTGAAATCGCCAGCCAGGATCAGCGGTAAATCCTCGGCGATGGCCTGCTGCACATAGCTGGCCAAACCCAGGTACTGCTTGCGCCTATCCGCCGCCAGCAGATTGAAATGGCCGCACAGCGCCACCACCGCCTGCGGCCAGCCATCCGGCTGCAGCACGCACTGCAGCACGCCGCGGCTTTCAAAGCGATTGACGGAAATGTCGCGGTTGCACCACTCGCGCACCGCGAAGCGCGTCAGCAAGGCATTGCCGTGATGGCCGTGGTCATAGGCGGCGTTCAGACCATACACCGCCCGGTGCGACAGCCGATTGGCCAGAAAATGGTGCTGCGGCTGCGCCGGCCAGCGCTGGTGCCGCAAGGCCCGCTCCAGGTTCTTTCCCTGCACTTCCTGCAAAAACAGCATGTCTGGCGCCAGTTCGGCCAACGCGTCAGCCATGTCCTCCACCCGCAGGTGCCGATTCAGCGGCGACATGCCTTTGTGGATGTTGTACGTCATCACGCTGATCGGTTTGGCCATGAAGAGGGTCGAGTTGAGTCGAGTTGAACGACAGGCACGATGGCCAGTTTGCCAGAACATGATAGCCCCATTGGCCGTCGGGATCACCCAGGCCATCCACGCAAGCAAAGCGCGCCGCGGCAAAAGGTTCCCCGCGCCCGCCCACCTCTTAAGGCCAGATGAAAATAGCAACCGCTCCCCATATGGTGGCAATGGCCGGCACATGGCCGGCCATTGCCACCAGACAAGGAGCCCGTAATGATGAAACCCGCCATTGCCCGCCTGTCCTCCTGGATCGCCATGTTGGCGGCGCCAGCCGCTTTCGCCGCGGCCGAGACCAGCGACCTGTCGCTGCGCCAGGCAGCTATCGCCGCGTTCGCGCCGCAGCCGTCCTTGGCCAAACAGGTCCTGGAACCATTAGTGGAAGAGAGCCGCGTCAGCGCGGACCGCCTGTGGGTGCTGGGCGCGCTCACCCAGCCGCTGCCGATGCTTGCCGGCGACGCGGCGGCGGACATGGTGCCGCCATCCCGCCAGTTCCTGGCGCGCCAAACGCCGCAAGGCTGGCAAGTGGCGCCGGAAGGCAGCGAGGCATTCGCCGCGCTGCTGGCCGCCGCGCCGGCAGGTTGGCTGAGCAATGATGAGCTGCGCGCCTGGCAAAGTCAGGCTGCCCGCGGCAAACGGCTGGCGCCGGACGCCACCGGCCTGGGCCTGCCCTGGCAGGAAGGCGCCGCCTGGAGCCTGACCGGCGGCGCGCATGGCTACAGCGGCGAAAGCCAGCCCTACGATTCGATAGATTTCGCCGGCGGCGATGGGCGGGTGCTGGCGCCGCTGGCCGGCGTCATCTACAAAAGCTGCGTGCGCAACGGCAGCGCGCTGGTCAAGCTGGTGCACGACAACGGCTACTCGACCACCTACTACCACATGGTCAAGCTCAGCGCCGCGCCGGATGGCCAGCGGGTGGCCAAGGGCGCGTATCTCGGCACGATAGGCAACGGCTTGCCTTGCGGCGGCAGCACCACCGGCCCCCATGTGCACTTTTCCCTGATCCATCAGGGACAGGCCGAGCCGGTGCACCGCAAGCAGATCGGCGGCTGGCAGTTTTTCGCCGGCAACCGCGCCTACCAAGGCTACGCGCAGCGCAATGGCAACCGGGTGAATGTCGGCGGCCGGCTAGTCAACTACGGCGCTGGCGACTCTACTCCAGCACCGGGAGGCGTCAGCGGCATCGCCACGCCCGGCAACGGCGACAGCCGCGTCAACCTGCGCCGCGCGCCCAGCCTGAGCGCCGACGTCGCGGGCTCGGCGGCCCGCGGGGAGCAGGTGGCGCTGCAATGCCATGTCCGCGGCGAGATGGTGAACGGCGTATGGGGCCGCACCGACATCTGGAACCGCACCGCAGCCGGCCACTGGATCAGCGACGGTTTCCTCGATACCGGCAGCAACGCCCCAGTGGCGCCGCCCTGCCCTTCGGCCCAGCCTCTATGGTGATTTGCAAGACGGGCGCTCCGAATACCGTGGCGCCTGCCCGGCTGGCTCAGCGCATGGCGCCGGACACCACGTGCCGGCGTTGTGGCCGGCGCAGCCAGTAGTAGAGCGCCGCCGGGGCCAGCCAGCCTACCAGCCAGGAAATGTCCGCTCCGCCCAGTAGCTTGGCGACCGGGCCGGTGAAGAAGGCGCAGTCGATGAAGGGCAGCTGCAACAGGATGCCCGCCAGGTACACGCCCATGCCGGTCCAGTCGCAGCCGGCGTACCTGCCCTGCGGGTCGGCCAACGCCGCCGCGTCCGCCTTGCCGCCGGCGATCAGGTAGAAATCCACCAAGTTGATGGCGCTCCATGGCGTAAAGAAAGCCAGCAAAAACAGCAAGAAGGATTTGAACAGCGACAGGAAGCCATGCTGGGCTAGGATCGCGATGCACGCCGACGCCAACACCATGGCGGCCACCGTCGCCCAGCGCCGCCGCTGCCCGATTGTCGCCTGCGCCCCGCCCAAGGATGAAGCGATGGCGCTGCAACACATGAAACCACCGTAAGCGTTCAGCGTAGAAATGGTGACTTTGCCGAAGGCCACGCAGAAAAACAGGCCGGAGGCGATGGCGCCGCTGGCCCCCAAGCCGACAAAATACGCTACTTCATGGCCGCGGAAAGCCGCGCCGCCCACCGCCGCCACCAGCACGCCCAGCGACATGGCGATCTGCGCGCCCAGCCCTGAGCCCAGGCCTATCGCCAAAGCGGTCCAGAACGGCGAGGTGGCGGAAGGCAGATAACGGGAATAGTCGGACACATATGGCGCGAAAGCGATCTGCCACGAGGCGGACAGCGACACGGCCGTCAGGAAGGCGGCCGGATCGAAGTGCTTGTGCGTCAATGCCAGCGCCGGCAGGTCGACACCGGCGGCCAGCCGGACAAACAAGTACAGAAAAGCCAGCAGGCCCAGCGCGCTGGCGTAGCGTCCCAGCTTGTGGATGGCGCGATAACCCAACGCGGCGGCAGCCAGCACCGTCAGCGCGAACAACACGATGCCGGCGCGGTCGCTGATGCTCAGCAATTGACCCAGCGCCTGGCCGGACAGCACCATGCCGGTGGCGTTGAAACCCAGATACATCACGCAGGCCAGCGCCAGCGGCAGCACCGCGCCCTTGATTCCGAACTGGGCGCGGCTGGCCACCATCTGCGGCAAGCCCAGCCGCGGCCCCTGGGCGCCGTGCAGCGCCATCACCGTTCCGCCCATCGCCTGCCCCAGCAACAGGCCGGCGATGGACCAGAAGACATCGCCGCCCAGCACCACCGCCAGCGCGCCGGTCATCACCGCGGTGATCTGCAGATTGGCCGCCAGCCATAAGGTGAACTGGCTGAAAACCCGTCCGTGGCGTTCGTCTTCGGGAATGAAATCTATCGACCGGCGCTCGATTAGCCCGGCCTGCCGTTGCCTGGATGCTTGCATGATGGTTTCTCTCTTTCCATGATGGGAGGCTGCCGTCTTGACGCGGGTCCGCCTGCCTCGCAATTTATACCCATGGAATGTTTTGCCGCAAATCATCGGACAAGCACATGATCCGACGGTGGGTATGTAATTTCACTTACCGCACCCCGTCCCGCGCCGCGTATTTGTCCTAACATTCGGCGTAGAGACCTTCACTATCGGCTTACCCAATGGAAGCGGTGCCCAAAATAAGCCTGTCGATCGCCGAATTCCGGCGCCAACTGCTTCACCGCCGGCATCGGCTGCTGATCTGCGTAGCCAGCCTGGCTCTGGTTTTGCTGGGCGCTAGCGTGATCGCCGGCTGGCTGGCGCATTCGGAATCCATTTTGCCGGACAATGTCCACATGGTGATATCCACTGCTGTCTGTCTGGTTTTGTATGGATTGGGCCTGGGGCTGGCGCTGTGGCGGCCCCGCTGGCAAGCGCACCGCCTGCTGGCCGCGCTGACGCTGGCCATCGCTGTTCTGGTATTGCTGGAGCACGCCAGCGGGCAGACCTGGTGGATAGATTTTCCGCGCCTGCATGCCTGGAAGCACGATCTGGTGCCCCACCCGGGGCGGATGGCGCCCTCCACCGCGCTGGCGCTGCTAGCGCTGGGCGCCGGGCTATGCCTGCTGCCCGGCCACGCCGGCTGGCGGCGGGCAGCGCGCGCCTGCGCCGCCTTCGCCCTGCTGCTGGGGGTTCTGGGCGCCGCGGCCTACTTGATCAGCCTGGAGTTGCTGTACAGCTGGGGCACGGTGGCCCGGATGGCGCTGCTCACCGCAGCCGGCGTCATGATCGCCAGCCTGGGGCTGTACTCGTTGACGCGATTGGAGCCGCGCCGCCATTTGCGCTCGCAGGACCTGGCCAACTCGGCCTCTCTCACCGCCACCGCGCTGCTGGTGGCCATTTCGCTCGCCACTGGCCTGCTGGTTTACCGCATTTCCAGCAACGCGCACGAGCAAAGCCTGCGCACGGTGATGCTGTACAGCGCGCGGCAACGCGCCGCCTTGCTGGATGCCCAATTCAATATCAGCAACGACATCGCCCGCCGCCTGTACCAGCGGCAGGACATGCAGACACTGCTGGAGGCGGCCAGCAGCGGCCGCGTGGCAGCCGACGCCGCCGCCAAGCTGGCGGCGCTGAACCACATGAGCCTGAACGGCATCGCGATACAGGACAGCGCCGGCCGCACGCTGGTGCAGGTCGGCTATTTCGAAAACCGGCCGCGCCAGTCGGTGGCGCTAAACTCCCCTGCCGGCGCCCTTCTGCTATGGAATGGTCACTACCTGTACCGCACCGTGGACACCTACCGCACCTCCGGCGGCAGCGCGCGGCTGCTGCTGGAGCAGCGGCTGGACATGTTCGACCGCATCGTCGCCGACACCGCGCCCAGCCGCGGCCTGAGCGGCATTTACTCGCTGTGCGGACGCGACAGCCGCTACCTGCGCTGCTTTTCGCAGTCGCCGCAGGACAAGGGCAGTACCATCCCGCTGGCCGGCAATATCCCGCGCTTCACCGTCTGGCCGGCGTTCTCCGGCCAACGCGGCACCCTGCACACCATCGACTACTCCGGCCGCAACGTGATCGGCGCCTACGAGCCGGTCGGCGGCACCGGCCTGGCCTTCAGCTACAAGATCCGGGTGGCCGACCTGATGGAGCCGATCCGGCAAGACCTGGAAACCAGCGCGCTGATCATGCTGGCGATGGTGACGCTGGGATCGCTGATCCTGCGCTGGCGCACCCATCCGCTGCTGCATGAAGTATTGCAGTCCAACCGGATGGCCGAATTGGCGGCGGAACGCTTTCGCAATGCCGCCGAGGCCAATATGGACGCCTTCATCATCATGGAGGCGCTGCGCGGCGCCGGCGGCGAAGTGGAGGATTTCCACGTGGTCTACATCAACGCCGAGGCGGAGCGGATGTGGCACCTGCGCCGCGACGAAGCCATAGGCCGCAGGCTCAAGCGGCTGATGGCCGATTACCGGATACCCAATTACTTCGACAGCTACAAGAAGGTGATCGAAACCGGCAACGCCATCTCCGAAGAGGTGCCCAAGGTGTTCGACGCCTCGCACCCCGCCTGGATCCACCATGAAATCGTCCGCGCCGGCGATAGCGTCAGCGTCAGCGTGCGCGACATCACGCAGCGCAAGCTGGCCGAGCTGGACCTGGTGCTGCGCGAGGCGCTGCTCAAAACCGTGACCGATTCCATCCCGGCGCTGGTGGCCTTCGTCGACCGGGAAGAATGCTACCGCTACTGCAACAAGGCCTATATGCGGCTGTTCGGCATCGGGCCGGAGCAAATCATTTCCATGCGCATGCGCGATTTTCTGGGCGAGGACGCCTACGCGGCGGTCCTGCCCCATGTCGGCAAGGCGCTGGCCGGCGAAGCGGTTTCATTCGAGCAGGAAATGGACGTCCGCGGCGAAAGCCGCTATGTGGAAGGCCGCTACATCCCGCAGCAACACGCCGACGGCTCGGTGTCGGGCTTTTACGTGATGATCTGGGACATCACCCAGGCGCGGGCGCGGGAAATCCAGCTGCGCAGCCAGGTGACGCAGGACGCGATGACCGGCCTGCTCAACCGCTCTGCCTTCATGGAGCTGCTGGGCGACGAAATCAAGCACCACTACATGAAACGCCAGGCGCTGGCGCTGCTGTTCCTCGACATCGACCACTTCAAGCAGGTCAACGACACCCTGGGCCATGCCGCCGGCGACGAGCTGATCCGCGAATTCGCCCGCCGTCTGCGCGGCAATGTGCGCGCCACCGACCACGTCGCCCGCTTCGGCGGCGACGAGTTTGTCATCCTGCTGATCGGCCTGGACGCCGAGCGCACCGCGGTCAGCGTGGTGGAAAAGCTGCTGGCGGCGGTGCGCCGGGATGTCGAGCTCAACCGGCAGACGCTGCGCATGTCCACCAGCATAGGCATCGCCTTCGCCCTCACCCCGGACATCACGCCGGAACGCCTGCTGGAAATCGCCGACGAGAGCCTTTACCGCGCCAAGGATGCCGGCCGCGACACCTACCGGCTGCAGCGGGTGGGCTGAGCCGACCGCGCAGGCTAAGGATTTGCCAACGGCAAGAAAATGGCGTAATTTGAATTTGTACATTTTCAAATTGCGCAGCGCATGGACACCTCACCCCTCTCTCTCCGCCCGCCGGCCGCCGCCCGCCCGCTTCCGCTGGCGCTATGCCCGGTGCGCGCCGGTTTTCCATCGCCAGCCAGCGACTGCATGGACGCCAGCATCGACCTGCAGGCCTATCTGGTATCCGACCCGCCCGCCACCTTCATGGTGCGGGTGGCCGGCGATTCGATGCGCGACGCGGGCATTCTGGAAGACGACCTGTTGGTGGTGGACAAGGGCTTGCCCCCCGTCCATGGCGATATCGTGGTGGCGACGATGGACGGCGAATTCACCGTCAAGCGCCTGCATGGCAAAAACGGCCGCTGGATGCTGCTGGCGGAAAACCCGGCCTACCCCGCCATCGTGCCCGCCGCCGGGCAGGAGCTGCAAATCTGGGGGGTGGTGACCGCCTGCGTGAGGAAATTCCGATGAGCCAGTACGCGCTGGTGGATGGCAACAACTTCTACGCCAGCTGCGAAAGGGTGTTTCGGCCCGACCTGGCCGGCAAACCCATCGTGGTGCTGAGCAATAACGACGGTTGCGTGGTGGCCGCCAGCGCGGAGGCGAAGGCGCTGGGCTTGCGGATGTTCGGCCCCTTTTTCGAAATCGCCGGCCTTTGCAAGCATCACGGCGTGACGGTGTTCAGCTCCAACTACACGCTGTACGGCGACATGAGCCGGCGCATGATGGCCATCCTGGCCGGCCACGCGCCCGGCCAGGAAGTGTACTCGATAGACGAATGCTTCCTCGATCTCACCGGCGTGGCGGACGCCGAGGCGCTGGCCCGGCGCATGCGCGGCGACGTGCTGCGCCGCATCGGCATCCCCGCCTGCGTCGGGCTGGGGCCGAGCAAAACCCTGGCCAAGCTGGCCAACCACATCGCCAAGAAACAACCGCGTTGGGACGGCGTGTTTTCCTGGGACTGGCTGTCCGCGGCGGACGCCGACGCGATGATGGCCACGCTGCCGGCGGGCAAGGTTTGGGGCGTCGGCCCGCGGCTGGCGGGCAAACTGGAAGTTCTGGGGATCCATACCGCCCTGCAGCTGAAACAGGCCGATCCGCATCAGATCCGCCGCCAGTTCAGCGTGACGCTGGAACGCACCGTGGCGGAGCTGAACGGCGTCAACTGCCTGCGGCTGGGCGAAGTGGCGCCGGCCCGGCAGCAAATCCTATCCAGCCGCTCCTTCGGCGAAAAACCGCGCGACCTGAACGTGCTGGCGGCCGCCATCAGCCACCACGTCAGCCATGCCGCGGAAAAGCTGCGCCAGCAGAACAGCGTGGCCGGGCTGGTGGCGGTGAGCATACGCACCAGCCCCTTCCTGGGCGCCCCCTACAACGGCTATGTCGCCATGCCGCTGGCGCAGCCCAGCGACGATACCATAACGCTGGCGCGCGCCGCGCTCGCCGGCCTGCGCGCGGTCTACCGGCGTGGGCTGCTTTACCAGAAAGCGGGCGTGATCCTGATGGAAATCTCGCCGCGCGGCATTCGCCAGACTGATCTGTTCCAGCAGGCGCCCGACCCGCGCCGGCAAAAGCTGATGCAAACCATGGACGCCATCAACCGCGAATACGGCCGCAACAGCCTGCGGCTGGGAGCGGAAGCGCTGACGAAAAACTGGGAGATGCGCCAGGATCAGCGTTCACCTTGCTACTCCACCCGCCTGGACCAGATATTGCGGGTCAAATGACGGGGCCGCTCCCGGCGTCCTGACTCCCAGCCGGACGGCTAGTCGAACAAGGAGCCTTGGCTCGGCAAGTCGGGCGCTTCGGCGGCCATGTCCTGCGCCGGCCACGCCGCCAAAAAGGCGCGCGCGGCCTCCGGATTGCGGCAATTCAGCCAGGCGTCGTACTGCGACGGCTCGATGATCACCAGGCTGCGCTTTTCCTCGCCCGGCCTATGCATGCGGTTCATCAGCGCGTGCTCGTCCGCATTGATGGTGATCTGCGTGAAGGCGGCGCTGATCGAGCCGTCGGCCTCGCGCCATTCGCGCCACAAGCCGGCCACGGCGAACGGCGCGCCGTCCGCCAGGCCGATGCGATAACGCTCAGCGCGACCGCGCTCGTAGCAGGGCTCGAAAAAGGCTTGCATCGGCACCAGGCACAGCTGGCAACGGCGCCAGGCATCGCGGTAGCTGCGCAATTCGCCTATGGTTTCCGCGCGCGCGTTCATGGTGGACAGCCGCGCGCCCAGCGGCTGATGGCGTTTGGGAATGAAACCGTAGGAAGCCAGCCTCACGCCGTCGCGGGTGAGAATCGGCGCCAGGTAATCCTGCCAGGCCTCGTCCCGCCACTGCCAGTCGCCGATCTCCGCGCCGAAGCATTCCCGCATCTGGCGCCGGGACGGCGGCAAAAAATTCACGCACATCGCCGCTCTCCCGCGCGCCGGCGGCCGGCCCCGCCTGGCATCGCCGTCATTCCGGGAATGCCAGAAACTGCGGCGGCACCGCGTCGGCCAGCCATACGCCGTTTGCCGACTGATAAAACGCTAGCCCGGCGCGCTGCATCGCCGCGGCATCCACCGTCAACACCACCGGCGCGCCATGCCGCGCGCCGACCGAGGCCGCCAATTCCGCCGAATTGGACAGGTGAACGTGATGGCGCTGCCCCGGCCGCAAGCCCTCTGCGCGGATAGCCGCGAGAAAGCGGCGCGCCGTGCCGTGAAACAACCGCGGCGGCGCCTCCTGCGCCGTCAGGTCCAGATCCACCCGCACCGAATGCCCTTGATTGGCGAGGATCCGCAGGCCGTCCGCGCTGATGGCGAAGCGCTGTTTGTCGCTATTCCGGACGATGTCCAACACCACCTCCCGGCTCAGTTGGCGGCCCGCCGCGCGCGCCTTGGCCACCAGCTCATCCAAAGACGCCCATCCCTGCTCGTCCAGCGCCAGCCCGATGGCCTGCGGCTGATGCCGCAGCACCAGGCTGATGAAGCGGGAGTGCGAGTCCAATGTTTGGCTCATGATTGTGTGCCGTTGATTTTCATGGGCGCATCATACCGCATGCCGGGCGTTTTCCAGACCGGACCCTCGCAGCCAGGCGCGCAGGCGAAATCCCGCGCGGCCCCTTTGAAAACGCTCCCATGCCCTCATGTCATGACTTCATACCCAAAGCCACAGGAAGCCCGCCATGATCGACCTGCATTACTGGACCACGCCCAACGGCCACAAGATCACCCTATTCCTGGAAGAAACCGGGCTGCCCTACCGGCTGCTCCCGGTGAACATCTCCCAGGGCGAGCAATTCCAGCCTGATTTTCTGCGCATCTCGCCCAACAACCGCATCCCGGCCATCGTCGACCAGGCGCCGGCCGACGGCGGCGCCGCCATCAGCCTGTTCGAATCCGGCGCCATCCTGTTGTATCTCGCCGACAAGACCGGCCGCTTCATACCGCAAGATTTGCGCGGCCGCAACGACGTCCTGCAATGGCTGTTCTGGCAGATGGGCGGCCTGGGGCCGATGGCCGGGCAGAACCACCATTTCACCCAGTACGCGCCGGAGAAGCTCCCGTACGCGATAGACCGCTACGTGCGCGAAACCGCCCGCCTGTACCGGGTGCTGGACACCCGGCTGTCGGATGGCCGCGACTACATCGCCGGCGAGTACTCGATCGCCGACATGGCTTGCTACCCCTGGATCGTGCCGCATGAAAAACAGCGCCAGGATCTGAACGATTTTCCGGCGCTGAAACGCTGGTTCGACCGCATCGCGGCGCGGCCGGCGGTGCAGAGGGCCTACAAGCTGGCGGAAAGCGTCAACACCACCCCCACGCTCACCGAGGCCTCGCGCGCCATTTTGTTTGGCCAGGACGGCAAGCCGCGCGGCTGACGCGCATAAAAAAGCCCCGGCCAGGAGGTCGGGGCAGATTCAACCGACCGCCCTGAGGCCGATTGAAACTCTCACTGTATTCAGCATAGCCGCTCCCGCCGCGCCTGCACCGGCTTTTCGCTCAATCGCCGCCAAACTGGCGGCGCAATTCGGCGATGTCGTCGCGGCGGATGCGCACCGGCACCAAAGCCCGGCGGATCGGCAGCATTCTGCCCAACACCACTTCCTCCAGCGCCAGCTCGGTGGCGTCCTCCGCATCCCCATCCACCTTGACGCCCATCCGGCTCAGCCGCAACGTCACCGTCTGCAGGCTGAAGTAATCCGCTGGCTGCTCCAGTACTTCGCGCACCGTGCGTAGCAGGCCTTCCAGGCTGGCATGGCCGCGCAACTCGTCCAGCTGCGGGTTGATTTCCGCCAGCCGGGCATCGACGGCGGCCGCCGTTTCCGGCAGGCTCTCATCACCGGACTGGCAATCCACCACCACGCAATTGCTCGATTGCAGCGACAGCCGGCGCAGTTGCAAGCGCGCCTGTTCGGCCTCCAGCTGCTGGCGCGCCTGTTCCATCAGGCTTAGCCGGCGCGCGATCACCGAAACCATCACGTCCAGCGCGTGCGCGCCCGAATCCAGCCGGAAGCGTTCCTGGCTGGGGCTGGGCATCATCAGCCGGTGGCCGTCGAAACTCACCACCACCTGCGCCACGTCGTTGCGCAGCTCGCCGTTTTCCATCGCCACGCCAAAGCGATTGGTTTCGCTGCGCTGCATGGTCAGCAAGGCCCAGGCTTCGTCGCCGTTGCCCGCGCGAAGAAAGAAGTCGCGCAGCACTTCGCTACTTTCCAGAAAGGCAAGCAGGCTGGAGGGGCCGGCGAACAAGAGGCCCAGGCGCGGATCGCGCGCAAAGCCAGGCAAGGACAGCTCCAGCACCGGCGGCAGTTGCGCCGTCAGCGTGGACAGATAGGCCTGCGACACGCGCATGCCCGGCGCCAGCGCGTCGAAATAGCCGGGCAGCAGCCGCAGGCGCTTGTCGCAAGCGTCTATCAATTGTTCCACCTGGCCGGCCAGCGCCCTAGCCTCGCGCCGGGCTTCGGGGTCCAGCCCCAGGATGCGCCGCAGCCGTTCGAACATGCCGCCCCTCCCGTCGAATCAGAACTGTTCGTCGTCGCGCAGATAGCGCCATTGGCCGGTGGGCAGGTTGCCCAGCTTGACCTTGCCGATGGAGATGCGCTTCAGCCCCACCACACGTAGGCCCACCATCTCGCACATGCGGCGGATCTGCCGCTTCTTGCCTTCGCGCAGCACGAAGCGCAACTGATCTTCGTTCTGCCAGCTCACCTTGGCCGGCAGCAGCTTCTTGCCGTCCAGCTCCAGTCCATGATTGAGCAGGGCCAGGCCGTTGGCGTTCAGCTGGCCTTCCACCCGCACCAGGTATTCCTTCTCCACCGACGAGTTCTCGCCGATCAGATGCTTGGCCACGCGGCCATCCTGGGTCAGCACCAGCAGGCCAACCGAATCGATGTCCAGCCGGCCGGCCGGCGCCAGCCCGCGCAGGTGCGAGGCCTGGAAGCGCTTGCGGCTGCCGTCCTCGGCCCAGTGGTTTTCCGGGGTGATCAGCACCACCGCTGGCTCGTAGCCGTCTTCCGCCTGCCCGGAAACATAGCCCATCGGCTTGTTCAGCAAGATGGTGACGCGAGCCGACTGGGCATCCTGCGCCTTCTTGTCGACCTCGATCTGGTTGTGCGGCAGCACTTTCTGCCCCAACACCGCCACTTCGCCATCCACCTTGACCCAGCCTTGCTCGATATAGCTGTCAGCCTCCCGGCGCGAACACAGCCCCAGCTCGGCCATGCGTTTTGACAGGCGTACAGGTTCCATTTGTCTTTCCGTAATGAAAAAGCGGACTCCGGTCGCGTTGCACGCAGAGGCCGCCTTGATTGAATTGACCGTTATTGTAGGGGATCGGGGCGGGACTGGCCATGGTCCGCGTCAAAATGACCAGAGGCCGCCGCGGCGGCCTCTGCCTGCGAAAAGCGGCGCGGCGTCAGACCTGCAGCGCCGGCGGCGTGTTGCCCGGCTTGACCGCCTGCGGCTGGATGAGCGCCGGCGCCGACAGCGCCTCCGCGCCGACGGCCGCGGTTTCGCGCGACTTCATGCCGACATACAGCACGCTGCTGACGCCCAACACGCCCAGCCACATCGGATCAATCGCGTAGAAAGCCTTCAGCTCCAGCGATTTGTAGATGAACACCAGGCCGATGCCGGCATTGGCCAGCAAGGCCTGGTAACGGTGGACCGAAATGCCCTGGCCGTCCTCCAGCACATCCCGCACCCAGCCGCGGGAGCCGCCGAGCGCGGCGGCCTGCGCGCCGCCATCAGGCTGACCCACCAGGCTGGCCAGCCCCGAAGTGCCGGCGCTGATGCCGAGCAGCGCCAGCACCTGCGGCGTGGGCGACAGCAGATTGCCGGTGACGATCAGCAGCCAGCCCGCCACCAGCGCCACCGACAGCGTCCACCACAGCAGTTGGCTGCGCGCCAGGCTGAAGGTTTGCTGGCCATCGGCCACGCCCGGCGCCAACGGCCCGCGGTCGCGCAGAACGGGGGTTTTCCAAACCAAAGCGGCAAACAGCACGATGATGAACGCCAGGTAGAGAACGGCATATCCTTGCACAGTCATAGCGGCTCCTTTCTTGGATGGGATGAAACCCATTCAGCATAGCCAAGGCCGCGCCGGCCGCGGAAAAACCGGCATGTCCCACAGGACAGGTCGCGCGGCTACCGGACAGGCTCGGCCAACAGCGCGGCCAGCCAGGGCTGCACCGCCTCCGGCTCCGCCGGCAAGGCGCCGGCGCGCAGCGCCGCGCCAAGCCGCTCCAGCCATTGCTCGCGCCGCATCGCGTGCAGCGCCTGCAGCCCGGCCAGTTCGGCCGTCACGCCCAGCAGCCTCTCCCGCGCGGCCTCCGCCGTCTGCTCCTGCTGGCGCGCCTCCTGCCGCAGCGAATCGCCCTGCTGTTGCTGCAGATCGAGCCGGGCCTGCAGGCCGCCGTTTTCCCTCTCCCGCTCCAGCACCCGCTCGCGCCACAGGTTTTCCACCTTGGCTGCGTCCTGCCGCGCCTGCAGCAGCGCGCCCTCCAGCTTTTGCTGCTGCCCCTTCATTTCCTGGCGCTCGTCTTCCACCTGCTGATACAGACGAACGCGCAAGCCTTCCAGGCGTTCATAGGCCAACGCCTCCTTGCGGTTCGCCTCCTCCTGCACCTCGCGCAGCTGCTGCTCGTGGCGGTCCGCCATTTCCAGCAGCCGGGATTCCGCCTCCCTGTGCGCCACGGTCAGGGCCTGGCGTTGCGACTCGGCGGTCTGCCGCAATTCCTGCCGCTCACGCCGCAGCGACTCCACCTCCAGCCGCTCCCGCTGCAACTGGCTGTCCAGCTCGACTTGCCGCGCGGCGCGCAATTCCAGCTCATGGCGCAACGATTGCAGCTCGGCCTCGGTTTTTTGCGCCTGCTCCCGGCTGGCATCCAGCTCCGCGCGCAGCTCGGCCGCCTCCGCCTCCACCTCCTGCCGGACCGCGCTCAATTGCTGCTCCGCTTCGTCGCAAGCCTTTTGCCACACCTGTTCAAAAGCTTCCGCCAGGCTGGGCGGCCAATCCGGCCGCCGCGACGAGGCGGCCACCCGGCCTAAAAATTCCTGCCGCCATTCCTTCAGCGTGTTGTTGATGGTGGTGTTGGAGCCGCTTCCCAGGCGGGTCCGCACATCCACCACGGTGGGCCACACCCCCTCGCCCACCAGCTCAACCGCCGCCTGGCGGATCCTCGCGTAAATATCTGCAGCCATTGTTCTCTCCATGCCCTTGGGCAACTTGCCGTGGAGTGTAGCAAAAATCTATTGATAAATATATTACGTATTACATTATTAATTTACTATTTATCCTATATTTTTCCGATAATTCTACTTATCGGAAATTTTCCCATGATTACCACCAAGCAAACCAATACACCGACCGCCCCCCCCTACCCCACCGCATCAACACAAGCCCTGGACTGCCCCCGCTACCCGCCGCAAAACCAGGAATGCGGGCGATGCCGGCCACCCAGTCCGCCTGGATGGTTTACGATTCCTCCGGCCGCCAGCAAGAAGGAATAGAACGCAGTCGGACGAAGCGTTTTACCGCCGCGCGGGACCGGAATGCCGCATTGCCACAGCGTCGAACGCTGACTGCGACACGCGCGCCATTGCGCCCCGTCAACTTGGCGCCGACGCCCCGGCAAGCCCCTCCTATCGTCACCCAGGGCCGACAAGCCGGGGCCGAATCGCGCGACCATTGCCCCAGCCCGCACGAACAATCTGCGGCGGGCGCCCACGCGCCCGGCTGCCAGGCCGCCCCGCGCGCCAAGCGGCTCTCCCCCCGGACTCCCCGGCAAGGCGCCGCGCTGTTTTTTTGCGATATATCGTCCCACTTGCGCTCGCAGGCAAGCTCCTCGCCCCCCTCAACGCCCACACAAGCCAGAACGAACCTATGCCTAACTAGCACTTCAACCGCTTGCCAAACGCCGCAGCTGCGGCGGCAGATCCTTCAACGGTATCTTCACTTGCACGATATTGGGCACCCCGTCCATATGCTCCAACTGCTTGAGCAGCTTGCGCAGCTGATCGACAGTTTCAACAACATGCCCGCGCGCGCCGAATGCCTTTGCCAATGCGAGGTAATCCCAATTCGGCAGCAAATCAAAAGCCGCGTAGTTGTCTTGCGGCGTGAAGGCATTGAGATTCACGAAAGCTTGCTCGATGGCGTAGCCGGCATTCGACATGACAAACACGACGGCATTGGAGCGCTGGCGAACCAGGCTGGAGATTTCCTGGCAAATCATCATGAAGCCGCCATCGCCGGCAACCACCAAGGGGCGCTGGCCGGTGGCGAGTTCGACGCCCAGCGCGCAGCCCGTCTCATGGCCAAGCGAGCCCCACGCGGCCTGCGCGACAAAGGCATCCCGCGGCATGCCAAACAGATTGCCGAAAACATACAAGCTGGTGCTCTCGCCCAGAATCAGCTTGGCCTGCCGGATATGGCCCTCCCGAATCAGCCAATCCCCGAGCACATGATAAAAGCGGTCATAGGTGAGCCCGTCAGTCGGCAGCAAGCTGGGCTGCGGATCGGGGCTGACTTGCGGCAGGCGATAGCGCCGCGCGCTCGCCCGCCGCTGAAATCGCGCCAGCAAGCCTTGCATGAAATCGCGCAGATACACGCCTTGATAATGGCCGCAGCCGATGCGCGCGGCTTCATCGTTGATCTCCACCATCCTGGCATAGTCCTGCGCCATGATGCCGAGGTAATCGTCGGTGATGATGGCACCTAGCGCCACCACGCAGTCGGCGCTGCCCATCACCTCGCGGGTCAACGCGGGGGAGGCTGGCCCGGCATAGGTGCCGATAAAGGAAGCCTGGCTTTCGTCTAGCACGGTTTTGCCAAGACTGGTGGTCGTGAAAAACAGACCGCTCGCATCGACCAGCTGTTGCGCCAGCTCTTGCAGGCCATAGCGTTGGATTTCAACGCCCAGCCAAAACACCGGAAGCGCGGCATCGCTTATGGTTTGCCACGCCAGATCCAGCATGGCTTGCAACGCAGCAGGCTCGCTTGCGGTCTCGACCGCTCGCAACTCGCCTCTGGGCCGCGCGCATTCCACGCCGAAGATATCCTGCCACACCTCGATATACACTGGACGACGGTGAGTGAGCATCGCCGTCAGCGCCTCGTCGATCAACGCTGGCGCGCTCGCGCCATCATGGATGGCGACGGCCGCAGCGGTCACATTTTCCATAACCCGCATATCGGCGTTCAGATTGCCGGTACTGTGGTGGAACAGTATCCCCTCAGTACGGGCAAGCTCGCGATTTTGCGTGCTGGGGCTAGGGCCGATGAGCGCCATGGGGACGCGCTCGACAAAACCGCCGGCAAAACAATTCAGTATCGAGAAGGTGCCGACGCCATATTGAACGCTGCACGCCGCCGCGCCCTTGAAACGCCCGTAGCCATCGCTTGCATAACCGACGCCCGATTCATTGATGTTGGGGATGCGCTCGATGGCGGGACATTCATCGAGCGTGTTCAAGAAAATCGATGCGTAGTCGCCGGGAACTTCGAACAGATGCTGGACGCCAAGCTGCCGCAAGCGATCCAGTATGTAGTTTGAAACCGTGTAGGCGGGAGTCGATGCCGTCATCGCTTAGCCCTCCTGCGCGCACTTGAGACAGTTCGGCGTGATAGCCTCAAGCGTCGACCCCATGGCGCTGGCCGGGATGCAGCCGCACAACTCGCCGCAGCCACCCTCCGGCACAGGCATCAGCTCATAGCCTTCTTTCAGCCAGCCTGGCCGCTTCAGCTGGAAATGCTTTTCCAGCATCTGCTCTGCGGTGCACAGCGCCCCTTCAACCCAACCTTGGCCTATGGAATACGCCTCGCCGACGATGAAAATATTGTGCGCATCAACCGGCTTGAGCATTTTCCACATGATCTGGTCCAGCCGGTAATTCGCCTTCCACTCATGCCAACCGCCGCCATAGGGGTCGTCGCTCCAGTCATGGTACACGGCGGAATACGGGCTCGGAATCTGCTGCTGGGCATGCACTTCCGCCACTTGCTTGTTCGCGACAAATACCATTTCCTCGGTAGCCACATGTTCCATCTGCGGAACAACATTGCTGCTGTCTGCTTCGATGCAGTCCGGACGATAACCGTTGAACGCAGGCCCCGCTTCCAGCCCCTTCCAAAACGGCACCGTGCTGATGTCGTTGTATGACGCCATCAGCAAGGAGTTCAGCCAAGGCTGCCCGCCGTCCTGCTCGCTTTCCGTGCCGAAGTAATAGACTTGGCGGATGGGCAGGTCCGTGACCGAGCGGCCAGCCACCAGGCCGAGCGAACGCCACCAGGGGCGCTCGTAGGCCAGGAATAGCTTGAACGCCGGTTGGATCAGCACCGACTTCAGATTTTCTTTCAGCCAAGGATCGCTAAAAAAGAAATCAGACTTGATCAGTTCAAGCGAGCGGCGCGGCATCGCAAGCACGATGTGCTTGGCATAGACAACGATGGGGTCGGCGCCATGATCAAGCAAAGAACGCAGCCCGCCCTCATGCTGCTGCACCTTGGTCGGACGGAAAACCAGCTTGTAGCGATATTCGCCAGTGTTTTCATGAATCTCGGTGAGGCAATGATTCATGTAAATCCGCTCTCCCTTGGGAACCAGGCCCGGGAGTTCATGATTGAATGCCTGCGCCAAGCTAATCGGCAGCTGATCGTAGCCATCCTTCAAGGTCAGAAATATCGTGCTGTCGCTATATTCCGTCGCCGGCAATTGAGTCACCGCATTGGCATTCGCCACATTGGCATCATATCCGCCCGCATCCTTCATGAATTGATAGCCTTCATTGGACAGAGCGCGGAACATCAGATCCCAGAAACCGTACTGCCAGAGGTGCTTGCCATACGCCTTAACCTGCATCTGCTGACACAGTGACAGATTCTGCATATTGGGGTAAATATAATTCATCACTTGCACTTGCAGATTCGTCGGCCCAAGGCCGCGCTCCGACCAGGAAAGGTTGTAAGGGACCTTCTCCGGATCGGACAATTCGTGCAGACGGAAGTGCTTGCCGCGCAAATAAAATATATTGCAGCTGGACCCGACCGGCGCAGGCTCCCCCATCGGAAAGGGCTTGGTGGCAAGACCAAGGTGGCCGATGAGATTGGCAACCATATAGTGCTGATCCGGAATATAACGCATGCCGCCCACTTCTGCCTTGACATTGGGCAGGCCTGGCATAGTCACCGTATATAGTCGTCCGCCAATGCGGTTGCTGTATTCAAACAAGGCGATTTTACGCTCCTCGCCATAAGCTTGCTGCAAACGCCAAGCGCTATACGCGCCAGAAGCGCCACCACCGATAATGGCAGTGTCCAGATATAAATTGCTCATATATTTTCCTTAAGTTGCTTGCTGATGCTTCAGGATAATCACTTAGAAAATTAATTGAGACGGCTCTCAGTCCATTGCTAATGATGGCCTGCTGTCAGATTTCCTTGGGCATCCGGCAAAACGATGCGCACATTCTGCATCATGCCCTGATCCTCATGGTCCAAAATGTGGCAATGCAGCACAAAATCTCCGACATAACGCTGGTAACGGGTGCGCACTATAAAGGTGTATCTTCCCGCCGCCGCATCCTTTTCACCCCCGGAAGTGCCGTCAAACAGGCTCTTGATCCACAGCGTGTCTTTCCACATCCCTTTCATGCCATGATACTGATCGTCGTCGTCATCAGCTTGTGGCATTGGCCCGCTAATATCTTGACCTTTCGGATTGATAATTTTGACTATTTGGAATGGATTGACATGAATGTGAAAGGGATGGCTGGCAAAGTCCGACGTCAGCGTCCATTCGTCCACGCCACCCAATGGGAGAGTACGGTCTATTCTTCCGCCATCGTAGGGCTTGCCATCAATCTGATAGAATGACTGGCCTTTCACAGACTGGGTGTCTATGTTAAATGCCAGTCGCTGCTGGCCAGTCAATTCCGAGTCCTGGATATCCGCATGCGGCACAAAGCGGGTTAGCTTCATATCATTCCGCAGATCCGCCACCACCAACTTTGCTACGGCGGAGGGGTAGTTATCTTGCGCAGCTTTGATCAACAGATTTTGCAGATGGCGCTTGATGCTGCCATCGATGTCATCGGGCACAACTGGCATATTTGCTGCATTGACATGGATCATGCCCAGCAGTCTTGTGTAAGGCTGAACCAGGTCAATATTGGAGCGGCCTACTTTGTTAATTAGGCAATAATCACCAGCTTGCGGAAAAACCATCAAAGCGTCCCAGCGGTACCCAGGCTGGAAAACTAGCCGCTTCTTCTGCATGGCTTGCGCCATAGTCAAACCATCCGCGGCCACCAAAGTGAAGGGGATGGGCTCGCCGGTGCACTCTTTATTGACATAGTCCTGAGTCTGTTCCGCCGTAAGTCCAGAAATATTCTGCGCGCTTTCATTGGAAATGGGTTCGCGGCGCCGAATTTCCAAAGCAATGGTATCTCTCACACCGCCATGTATCATTCTTCAGCGCTGCACCTTACCTACCTTCGCATTCTGGAGTTTGCCCATTACCACTCCGTTTATACTGGTATAACGGCCAGACTTTTCCCACCGACCAGGACCGAACAGATCGTAACCATCAACCTGCCCAATATCGCCATCATCACAACGATAAGGCCCGCCTTCCTCATCGTTTTTGGTTTTTATTTTTCTATCTTTTCCACGGCAAGCATATTGGATTTGCTGAAAGACAAAGGTATGCTCCTGGAACTGATCTTTATCTCTTGACACCAACAACGTGTCTAGATCTCCATGGACATGTGAATTCTTCTGACTGGAATTGGCCTGATTTCCATCCAGTTGAGGCTGCCTGTTGCCGCGAATGATTAAAGCACCTGCCATGCCGCTGGACACTTGCAGCGCCGTTGATCCATGCAGATGCGTGTGATACCAGTAGGTTCCAGCCGGATGCTCCAACGGGATGTTGTACTCGTACTGAAAAGCCACCCCGGGGTGAATGGCGAGCAGCACATTGTCGCTATTGCCGGCCGGATTGATCCATAAGCCGTGAGTGTGCAAATTGGTGCCATTGAAGCAGTGCGGCTTATTCGCGCTCCCCCCTTGAGAAACGCAACTCGGATCAGGCGGCAGATCATTGTGCAGCGTGATTCGAACCGTTTGACCCGGATGGGCCTGGATCAAAGGCGCGATGAATGACTTGGTGACCCGTGATGCCCGGCATGGCTTTCCATTCTCTCCAGGATCGCACCAGGGGCGGTAGCCGCGCAGCAGGACGCGGTCAAAATGCGCCTCTCCCTCTTTGTCTGCCGATGGATTGCGTATCTTTCCACTCAGCATCGCAACTTCCAAATCCAGATCCACAGTATCAGGAGTCAGGAATTCCGGCTTGTCAAATACGCCAGACTCCGATTTCGACAAAGCTGGGAGGGACATGAAGTTCTGCAGCTGCAGCGTCCCCTTTTTAGGCTTAGGCTCGGATAGATCGCGGGGGTGCAGCGGTGGCGGATCCGCGATTGCCGTGGGATCAGGCAGCGGTTCCGCTGCCGCCAGCACGGCCCATCCCAACATGAGCACGCCTTGAGCGGCGGCGGCCAGTCGAGTGATAACCCGTTTGCTTGCGATGTGCTGCATATTTTCCTCCGCTGAAAAGCTGCGCCCAACGGCGCAGCGCAAACTCGTCGACCATCAATAGGCGCTCCATCCGATCAGAGGCGCCATTGGTGTCAATCCACAGCCGCGCCCGGTCCGCCGCCAGCGCCCCGCGCCGCTTGCGTCAAGGGCCGCGCCCAGAAATCCATATGCCGCCAGCGCGCCTCTTCGCTGTACAAACGGTTTCGCAAGCGCAAGTAGTCGGAAAAGCGGGTGAAAATGCCATTCTGGTAATCGTGCATGGCCTGGGGATTTCCACCCAAATCATTCGCCACCGCCCGCCCCGCAGCCTCTCCGTCTTGCAAGGCTTTCAAAATGCCATGCGCCGTCAATGGGTCATAGCTGCACGCCGCATCGCCCACGGCCAACCAGTCCCGGCCCGCCACATTGCTCAGAATGGCGCTGGGCGCGGCCGCCACCCGCACCGCGCCCGGCATGGAGGCGGGACGCGCGCGCAGCATGACCGGCCATAGATGGCGGGTGCTTTGCAATGCCGCCATCCACGCCACCGGGCCTTGCGGCTTTGCGGGATTTTTGCGGTCCGTCGCATAAGCCGCGACTATCCTGCCGCCCGGCACGCCAGCCGCGTACCACCAGCCATTTTCCACCGCCTCCAGCCAGGAGCGCGCGGGGAAGGCCATGGCATCATCACAGTGCAAATAGGCATATGACACGTTCAGGCAGTCTATTTCGTTGCGCATCACGCCAAGGCGTCTCGCCACGACGGCGGCGGCCCCGCTGGCATCCAGCACAAAGTCCGCCCGCTGCAGGAGCGCCTGGCCTTCCCTCTCCAAATCCAGCAGCCAGCCACCGGTGTCGCGCCGCGCCAAGCCGCGCAAGCGGCACCCCTTCCATAAGCGGGCACCGCGCTGTTGTGCCGCCGCCAACATGCTCGCGTCGAAAGACTGGCGATCCAAATGCCAGCCGCAACGGTGCGGATCAATCAGGAAATCATTGAAGCCCCAGCCGTCTCGCCCCCAGCACGCAGCGCTGCCCACACTGGGCAAGTGCCCCTGGGCCAGAAAGTCATTCCACACACCCAGGCTTTGCAAAATCGGCGCGCACGAAGGCGGCAGGCACTCTCCTACCCGATCCGCCCTCCCGCCTGAGTCGCTGTCCAGCATCAGCACCCCATCCACGCCGCAAGCCAGCAAGCTGAGGGAAGCGGCGCAGCCTGCCACGCCTGCGCCGATGACCGCGACACGGACGGCTTCCGCTTCCGCCACATCGCATGTTTGCAGCGCCAGGCTCCGCGTCGTCAAACCTTCCCCTCAGGCTCAGGCGGCACGGAAGCCGTAGGAAACGGCTGCACTGGCGGTCCCTCCTCCGGGCCCCACTGGCTGGACACCTCCAGGAACAGCTTGCCGCCATAGCTGCCTCCCTGCGCGGATGGAATCTGCAAGCCTTGGATCACAAAGCCGGTCTTGTTCCATTGCCGCATATAATCTGCATGCTCTCGGAAGCTGCCCGCTCTGGCCGGGTATTCCGTCTCGGTTCCGACTCCGCGGATGGAAAACACCTGATTGCCCAATTTCCAGGTTCCCGTTGCCGGGTCGTAATCGCAACTGGACTTGGGAAACACCTGCACCGGGCGCTGCGCCGGCCACGACCAGAACAGCACATTGTTAGGGTATGGAGTGCCGTTGCCATCTACATTGATGGGATTCGGCTTGGGCAGGTGGACTGCGCAGGAGTTGTAATCGGTATGCCAAGGCACCGACATGAACTTGGAAAGATCGCCCGGCTCCACCGCTCCGATTTGCCGCGGCACATAGCCGCAACGCAGCACAGGCTCGCCGCTGTCGATGTTGGCGTAATCGATCCGAGCCTGATTGATACGGAAGGGGCCGCAGTCGCGCTCGCGCCAATTCTGGATGTACAGATTGCGGTCCCGCACCGGGAAAGACACCTCGATGCCCGGGCTGTAACGGCCGCCCAAACAGTTGGCCAGCGCGGCATAGTCCAGTTTCTCTCCCACGCTCAAGGGCATCGCGTCTTCGGCCGAAAACTGCTGTTTGTGCCAACACTGCAAAAAGAAATATTGGCTGCGGGTCACTGTCAGGAAGCTCTTGCGAGCGTCGCCCAAAGACAAGGGCATCAGCGGCCGGCCCGTTTGCATTTCCTGGGGCGAGCCTTCCGGATTGCGGATCAGTTTTTCCAAGTCCTGAATGATCGCGCCGGGATCCGTCGTGGGCTGAATGGCGCCCACCCCATCATGGGCATTCACAACATGGTTCGGTAAATTGGTGCCCCAACGCTGCAACATGGCCGCCCGGAAAATAGGCTGCACCTGATGGCGGAAACAGGGCTGATACTCGCCATGGTTGAATGCGTTACCACGGTAGAGGCTCGGCATCAAATCGAGTTCACGCACCCACATGTCGAAAATATCGTCCCAGGCGGACACGACATTGCGGATTTGCGGCGCATAGCCGGGATCGCCAGTCACCACCCAGGCACCATGGGCCTCGCAGCTTCCATCATCGAACACCACCACCGCATTGACCGGGCCATCTGACGTATCATCAAACCACAGTCCATTCTCGGTTGAGTTGGCCAGGCTTGGTGGCAGCCCCGTTGCCGATAGCTTTACCCCCGCCGTATGGCCAAAACCCCCGGTGACGAGCAAGCGTCCTTGGGCATCGACTCGCAACTCCCCCAGGGAGGCGATCGGCCCCAAGGGCTGCTCCAGATACGGGTGGGCATCATCGGGAAAATGTTGCGGGTAATCCAAAAACTGGATATTGCCCTTGCCATCGGCAAAACAGGCGCGTTCACGCTTCGAAAAGGCCTTGGTTTTGCCTTGATCATGAAAGGCGCTGATGCTGCGCGGGCCAGGATCGATCACCAAATCCATGCAACGCTTGGCGTTGCTCAGAATTTCGCGCCAATACGGCGAGCCATTCGTCGTCGGCAGCAATGGGAAGTTGGGCGGCAGATTGGGATAATAGCCATTGCGCAGCGGCACGCTGGCTGGATCGTCATAGCCATCCAGCCCATCGCTCCCGATGGCGAAGTTGTTGAGCTTCTTGTTCGCCACATGCACGGTCCAAATGATGTCCTTCACTATTTTGGCGCCTAGCCGGGCACCCAGCACCACTTCCACCGGCTGAGCCTGCGGACCCATCGGATACTGATTCAGATGCTCGCCCTTTAGATAGGCGAAGATGCGAAAACGCGCCGCCTGCCGCTTGACCAACCCTTGCGCGTCGCGAAAATCGCTTTCGTCGATCGGCGTATTTTCCGTGCCGGCCTTGATAGGCAAACCACCCAATAGATCGCTATCCGGCAGGCTTTCGCCAGCAGGTGTTTCTGGCGCAATGTAGAACTCATCGCTGCTCCCCACGCGCGCGATATTAATGGCCGGGTGCACCCGCAGAATGTAATCGCTCATCAAGTCATCCTCCTTAGTTCGACTTCTTCGACGATTGCAGGTCGAAATACAGATTGTTCATGATGTGGCTGATGCTAAGGTTCTTCCCAGGCAGGGTTTGTTGCCCCGGTCCGCCGTAATGCGGCATGGTCTGATGGCAGGCAAAACAGTTGTCCATGCTGCTCTGCGACTGGGTGAACGTTTCGATGGCAGCGTTGGACAACCTCGTGGATCCGGCCAGCACCACCCCGCACTGGTTGGCGCCGGGCTGGAAGTTGCAATTTGCTTGCAGCGGCTTACCCTTCTGGGTATCGAACCAGATGGCCCCGACTTCGAAATAATTGTTCCACGGCCCCTCGAGCTTATTGCGCACCGCGGTATTCAGCGCCTTGATATTGGCGGCGTTGGCTGGCTGCTTGTCCGGACCGCTGCCGTACGGATACATCCGGCACACCTGCGTGACGGGAGTGAATGTCTGGCGGGTCTCATCCAGCTCCAACTTGCCGCTGGACGCCAGGTTCTGATTGCAAGCGGAAAGCGGCGTGTTCTTGGCGTAAAAACTCCAGTCCCGGTCCGAAACCGGCGTTTTGGGGTCTTGTATCGCTCCGGCATCGACATCCGGCGCGTTGTCGACATGCTCGAAGGAAGCCCAGATCATTTCTTCGTGATGCCGCGTGGTGCCGACAACATGTAAGCCAACCAAGGCCAATACAACCTCTTGAGGGTAAGTTCGGTCTAATTCGAATCCCTTCCCGCGCTTCTTAAGCGGATATACCTCCGCCGTTCGCGTATAAAACTTGTGGGATACGTCATTGCGTTTCTGTTCCTCGCTTGACAGCACCTTCCAAGCCGCCTTCAAGGTCAATGTTCCTACCGGATAGTTAATGCCCGGATTGAAATCGCGGATGCGTTCCGCGCTGTTCAGGCCCTGCTCTTTGACGAAGTTGGCGAAAACATCATTCAGATACATCGAGTAGTAAACAAGCCGGCCATTCTGGTCGACCAGCATGCCATCCGGCCCCGCTTGCAGGTATTCGTCTAGCGGCCTGTCATCCTTCAAGTTCAGCGCCGGCAGGAAGCTGTCGGCCGATGACTGGGACTTGCCTCGCAGGATACGGGGGTCCGGAAAGGTAAGGAAACGCGGCAGAGTCTGCCCCTGATGATCTGGGTCTGGCAGCGCCTGCGTCAGCCACAGAAACATTTGCCATGACCATTGATGGAAGGCGCAATTGCTGGCGTCGGCAGCGAACTGTCCGGAGTTTGGCTCCAGCGTCTGCCGATGGGGAAACCATCCCTCTTGAGGCAAACAGGAATTTGCGGCCTTGCCTGCCACCGCCACCGCGCTCTTTTCGGGCGAATACGCCTGCTCGGCCCCGATCACACCGCTCAACAACGCGGCGCCGCCAATCGCCAAGCCCAGCCACGCCTTGGTGCGCAAGGAGAAAATCTTCATTGGATGTCTCCATGAATGCGTAGAATACGATCGCAGCCGGCCTACCCAGCAAGCTGCAAAGAGAGTAAGTGAGAAATACTCAAACCGTGGAACTCAATCCATACAATCAGGCGCGGATCTACTTCGATCCCATCTGCCGAGAAAATCACCTCATGCCTTGCAGGCACACCCTTCTGCATTTTCGGTGCGCCTATACATCCAAGCAGCCCTACCATCCATTCAGGCATGGATGCGCTTGCCGCCAGTCCACTGCGATATGCAACTTGCCATGACTTGAATTTGGCAATGCTGGCTTTCGCAGTTTTATTTTCGCCAGACGCCAAAGCATGGCGCTTAACATTTCAATGCAATCACATGCTATGCCAGTCATAGCCAAGCCAGAAGACGCCGCTTTTGCACAAGGGCTGGAAAGATTTGCCGCAAGGATATTAATTTCTCCTTGCGCCAACAAAAGACAATTCATTTGTCATTTTAAATTAGGCGCACACAGCCTAGCTATGTCATAGTAATAAGTATGAATCAGATCGCTTCTGCACCTCCCGACGCAGGCCTTCGTGGCCTGCGCGTCCTGATCGTCGACGACAATGCGCAGGACCGCATGCTGCTGATGGATTTTTTGTCAAGGCACGGTTGCCGCCTTTACATCGGCGAGGATGGCCGGGATGGCTATCACAAAGCGCAGGCAGTGCAGCCGGATGTGATCCTGATGGATATCTCCATGCCGCGATGCGACGGGCTGACCGCCTGCCGGTTGCTGAAAGCCAATCAGCAAACCTCCACCATTCCGCTGCTGTTTCTCACCGCGTCCGCACTGCCCAAGGAACGGGTGGAAGGCTTGGCCGCCGGCGCGGTGGACTACGTCACCAAGCCTTTTGATTTCGAGGAAGTCCGGATGCGCTTGTGCATCCATCTGCGGATGACCCCGCCTTGCTCGCAGCCGCCGGCCGCGCCGGCAGATAAAAGCAAAGAACCCAAGGCGGGCGGACTGGACGGGGTGCTGTACCGCTCCGCTCGCAAGTTGCTGCTGGCGGCGCTGGATGTCACGCCGGAGCTGGCCGGCTTGGCGCAGGCGGTGGGCACCAACACCCGGCGGCTGAACCAGGCCTTTCGCAGCTGCGCGGGCATGACGGTGTTCGATTTCCTGCGCGAGGCCCGGATGAAGGAGGCGCGGCGCTTGCTGGTGGAAACCGACCTGCCGGTGCAGTCGATCGCGCAGGCCACCGGCTATGGCAACCCGGCCAATTTTTCCACCGCGTTCAAAGACAGGTTCGGCTGCCCGCCTACCAGCCTGCGCCATGCCGGAGATGCGGGCGCATGATCTGGCGCGCCTGCTTGCTCTGGCTGCTGCTGGCCTGCTGCGGCTGGGCCGGGGCGGCCGTCCCTGTCGATTTGGCCGGCGCGCCCGAGCATGTCCAGCCAAATGAAAAACTGGACATCATGCGGGAGCCGGGCAAGCGCTTGACGCTTACCCAGGCGCTCGCGAGCCCCAACTGGCAGGCCGCCACGCTCAAACGGCTGACAGCCGGCTTCTCTTCCGACACTTATTGGCTGCAAGGGCAGCTTGACAATAGCGGCAGCCAGCCGGTGACGCGCTGGCTTTCCGTCGGCTCGTCCCGGCTGGAGGACATCCGTTTTTATCGGCTGCCGCCGCATCATGTTCAGGTGGAGCAGGCCATCCTGGCGGGCACCCGCATTCCGCTGGCCCAGCACCCCGTTCCCGCGCTGCTGTCGGTGTTTCCCATCACCTTGGCGCCGGGTGAAAGCATCCGCTTTGTCCTGCGCATCCGCAGTCGTTCCATCATCAGCATTTCGCCTGAGCTATGGACGCAAACGGCCTATCGCGCCAACCAGGACCGACAGCTGGCCATGGAAATGCTGCTGGTCGGCTCCATGCTCACCATTGCCCTGTACACGCTGGCCATGGGTCTGGCGCGTCGAGACCGGATTTCGCTGCTGCTGGCGGGCATGGCGTTTTGCGTCTTAATGGCCGATCTTTCCTTCCAGGGATATCACTATTACTACCTGATGCAAGGCGGCGGCGATGCGGTTTTACGCATGACTGGCGTGCTGCCCTGCCTGGTCGTGGCGTTTGTGCTTGCCTTGATGATGCGCTTCATCGAAGCCGGCGGCATCGCGCTCTGGCGCTGGCTATACCGAGCATCCATGTCCGGGCTGGCGGTCTGCGCCGCGGGCACTGCCTTTGGCGACTACAGCATGTTCATTTATGCCTTGAACTGGTTGTTGGTGCCCTGCCTGATTTTGATCTTTGGCAGTTGCCTGCACCGATGGCGGCAAGGTTCGCGCGAGGCCAGGCTGTTTTTCCTGGCCTTCTGCCTGTACAGCAGCCGCGCCATTCTGAAAATGGCCGTGGGGTTTGGCCTGCTGTCCGAATCCATGATTGGCGGGGCGGAAATCATCTGGGGCAATCTGTCCATCATCCTGCTGCTGCTGGCCGTCAACATTCGCCGCCAACGGCAGTTGCGGCTGGAAAAGCAGCAAGCTCAGGATGCCTTGCTGGATGCTCGTTTAAAAGAGCAGGAGCGTCTGCAGGACGCAGTGGACGAGCGCACGCGGGAGTTGCAGGGCGCCTTGATCGCCGCCGGCGAAGCCAACCGCGCCAAATCGGACTTTCTGGCCCGCGTCAGCCATGATCTGCGCACGCCGCTCACGTCCATCATCGGCTTTGCCGACCTGATTCAGGCCGGCGGCCACAGCGATGCCGAGCGCGGCGGCATCATCCGCCGCAGCGCCACCCATATGCTGCAAATGATCAATGATCTGATCGACTACGCGGCCGGCGCCTCGCCTAACGCGGTGAAGAAAGAGCCGGTTTACATCCATGCGCTGCTTCAAGCGATTGCGCAGGAACACGAGAGCCTCTCGATGAAAAAGGGCAACCGTTTCCTGCTGGAGGCGGGCGCGGAGTTGCCCCCGGTGTTGGAGCTGGATGGCAAGCGCGTGCGCCAGCTATTGGGCAATCTTCTGGACAATGCCAATAAGTTTACCCAGTCGGGCCTTATCATTCTCGCCGTCGATTACCGTCGGCATCTTGCCGGGCAGCCTGGCAAGCTGTCGCTTACGGTGAAGGACTCGGGCTGCGGCATTGCCGTTGAGGACCAGCGGCGCATTTTCGAACCGTTCCTGCGGCTGAGCCAGGCGCGCTCCCAGCCCGGCATCGGCCTTGGCCTGTCCATCGTCAAGCAATGGGTGGAGCGCATGGGCGGCGCTCTGCAGATCGACAGCGCGCCGGGGGCCGGCACCGCGGTCAAGATCACGCTGACGGCGCCCTCCTTGTCCGAGGCGGACATGGACAGCTATTGCAGGCCGGATGCGCTGGGCGTGCTGCCGCAGATAGACGGAAAAGGCAAAACGGTCTGGCTGGCGGAAGATACGCCCGACATCCGACGCTTGCTGGCCGATGAGCTGACGGGCCAGGGTTTTGCCGTGGACGCTTCGGAAAATGGCTTGGAACTGATCCGGAAAATGCAGCGACTGAGCTCCTCGCCCGATTTGATACTGACCGATCACATGATGCCCGGCGCCAACGGACTGGCGGTACTGGCCGAAGCGCGCCAACGGCTGCCCGGCGTGCCGGTGGTGGCCATTTCCGCGCTGCCGCAACCGATAGGGCCGCAGAGCTACGACGCCAGCCTGCTCAAACCGATCAACCTGGCGGAACTGCGCAATACTTTGGCCAGCTTGTTGCAACTAGGCGGCCCACCTTTCGCCGAGACGCCGCCCGACGCTAGCCATGCCCAGCGGCCGGATGCCAGCCAGCTGGAAGAAGCCCGCCGGCTGATTAGCCTTGGCGCCATGACGGATCTGCTGGATTGGGCCGAACACATTGCCCAGGACGACCTGCGCTGCCAGGATTTCATCGAGCGGCTGCGCCAATTGGTCAGGCAAGGAGAGCTGTCGTCTTTGCAGGCGCTTTGCGAAGAATAGCTACGCCTGGCCGGTCAGGCAAAAGGCCTTTGGCATTCAAAAGAAACAAAAATAAAATCAACAGCATAAATCATTGTCGGCATCGACATAAGCCTGTAGCTCCGCTCCCCCGCCGGGTAGAATCGTCACAGGAGAATGCGCATACGCGCGCTCGCCATGATGAAAACAGCCATGCCGCCCTTTCTCCGGCGGCATGCATAATCAACAATAAAGAGCGGCGGGGCCGCGCCCGGCCCTGCGGCGAGCATCCGTGGGAAACGCCATGTCCGACAGCAAAATCTCCATCGCCCTGCCCCACTCGATTCGCGTCGCCTTGCTGGACGACCACCTGATGATCCTGCACGGCCTGAGCGGCCACCTGGCTGGCGTGGCCGGCCTGCGCGTGGCCGGCAGCTTCACCGCCAGCAGCCAGCTGATGCAGGCGCTGGCCGGCGGGCTGGCAGCGGAAACCGACGTGGTGGTGATCGACTACGCGCTGCGCCCCGACGACATCGACGGCCTCAACCTGATCCGCGCGCTGCGGATACGCTTTCCGCGGCTGCGGCTGCTGGTGATGTCCGCCTACTACACGCCCGCCACGGTGGCGCTGGCCCTGCGCGGCGGCGCCCATGGTTTCATCGGCAAGGAGCAGGGGCTGGACGAACTGGTGGCGGCGATCCGCGCGCTGGCGGACGGGCGCGACTACCTCAGCCCGGAGATGTCGCGCGAATTGCATGCCCGGCCGGAGGCATCGGACGCGCCGCAAGGCGCAAGCCCCACCCTGCTGGACCACCCCGACCTGTCGCCGCGCGAGCGCGAAGTGCTGCGCTGCTGCCTGCACGGACTGTCGGTGAGCGATATCGCCGCCAAGTTCTCGCGCAGCGTCAAAACCATCAGCAACCAGAAGCAGTCGGCGTTGAAAAAGCTGGGCCTGCGGCGCGACAACGAGCTGTTCCAGCTGCAGCAGCGTCTGGAGGAAAAATGAAATCCACCGCCCGGCTGGCGGCGTGGCTGGCCGCCGCCCTGCTGCTGGACCACGGCCAAAGCCTGGCCAGCCCGTTCAATCCGGCCGAGCGCGCCTGGCTGGCGCGCCACCCGGTGGTGCGCTACGCGATAGACCCGCACGGCTGGCCCATCGAATATCTGGAGCAAGGCGAGCACAAGGGCCTGACCCAGGAGTACCTGCAACGAATAGGCGACATCAGCGGCATCCGCTTCCAACTGGTGCCGGTGCAAAACCGCTTCCAGGCGATGACCATGATGCTGCAGGGCAAGCTGGACCTGCTCACCGCCACCTCGCCCAAGCTGATTCCCGCGCCGTTCAATCAGCAGATGCTGTTCACCGACCCCTATTTCTCCGGCAGCACCCTGCTGGTCACCCGGCCGGACAAGCCCATCGTGTTCGACCCGGCCAAACTCAGCGGCAAGACCGTCGCGGTGGAGCAAGGCGACCCCTACGAATACTTCCTGCGCCAGTACTACCCCGACATCCGCATCGTGCCGACGGCCACGCCGCTGGCCGCGTTGGACGCGGTGGCGGAAGACCGCGCCTACGCTGCCGTGGGCCTGGACGCCACCTTGCAGGCGGTGATCCAGCGCCGTTATTACGGCACGCTGCACATCGCCGGCAGCGTCAGCGAAATGCCGCGGCTGGTATCGATGGCGGTCAACCTGCGCCAGCCCATGCTGCGCGACATCATCGATAAATCGCTGGGCCAGCTCACCGCCGAGGACACCGACGCCATCCTATACACCTGGCTGCGCACCACCGACTACGGCATGCCGTCGTGGGGCTCCATCGCCCGCTACTACGCTTTCGAGCTCAGCGCGCTGGCCGCCGGCTTGCTGGCGCTGGCGCTGCTGGCCCAGCGGGCCCGCGCCGCCCAGCGCGCCGCCCAGCGCAGCGAGGCGGAAAAATCGCTGTTTCTGGCGGTGATGAGCCATGAAATCCGCACGCCGATGAACGCCATCCTGGCATCGGTGGAGCTGCTGCGCCGCGCCGCGCTGCCGCCGCGCGAGCAAGAGCTGGCGGCACTGGCCAACGCCTCGGCGGTGAACCTGCTGGAGCTGCTGGACAATGTGCTGGACATCTCCAAGCTGGACGCGCGCAAGCTGGCGCTGGAGCCGGTAGCCACCGACATGGCGGCGCTGGCCGGCAGCGTGGCCGCCGTCTACCGCCCCTGCGCGGAAAAAAAGGGCTTGAAGCTGACGGTGCAGCTGAGCGGACTGGAGCGCCCGCTGCTGCTGGACCCGGTGCGCATGCGCCAGATTCTGAGCAATCTGCTGAGCAACGCGGTGAAGTTCACCCACCAGGGCGAGGTGCTGCTGCGAGTGGATCTGCGGCTGGCGGAAGGAGAAAGCGGCGCGTTGCTGGTGACAGTGCAGGACACGGGCATCGGCATCGAGCCGGAACAGCAATACCGGCTGTTTTCCGCCTTTTCCCAGGCCGACGACACCACGCGCCGCTACGGCGGCTCCGGCCTGGGGCTGGCGATCTGCCGCCAACTGGTGGAGTTGATGGCCGGCAGCATCACGCTGTCCAGCTTGCCGGGGCTAGGCACCACCATGACCCTGCGCCTGCCGGTGGACTGCCTGCCGCAGCCCGCCGCCAAGCCGGCGGACATCGACGCCGCCCCGCCTTCGCAGCCGGCGTCGCCAAGCGCCGCGGTCCTGGTGGTGGAAGACCAGCCGGCCAACCGCTTCGTCATCGCCCAGCAACTGCGGGAGCTGGGCTACCGCGCCGAAATGGCGGAGGACGCGCCCGCCGCGCTGGCGCTGCTGGAGCAAGGCCAGCGTTTCGCCATGGTGCTGCTCGATTGCGACCTGCCCGGCATCAGCGGCTACGAGCTGGCTCAGCGGCTGCGCGCCCATCCGGCGCTGCAGCCGCCGCCCCATCTGCCCATCGTCGCCATTTCCGCCACCACCGGCATCGCGCACCAGCAACGCTGCCTGGAAAGCGGCATGGACAGCTGCCTGTCCAAGCCGCTGCGGCTGGAGCAGCTGCGGCAGATCCTGGCGCTGTGGCTGGAAACTCCCGCCGCCTCGCCAGAGGAACAAGCCGATGCTCCGACCTCGTCCGACGCCGACCTGCAACGGATATTCCGCAGCAGTTGCGGGGAAGACGCCCAGCTGCTGGAACAGGCGCTGCAGGCGCGCGACTGGCCGGTCGCCATCCACCACGCGCATCGGCTGGGCGGCGCGGCGCTGTCCACCGGCCACGCCGAGCTGGCCGATGCCGCGCGGCAGATGGAAGCCTTGCTGCGCCAGCCGCAAAAGGACGACGCCGCGCTGCGCGAACAGCTGGCCCGGCTGCGGCAGGCGCTAGGCTAGGCGGCGCGCCACCGCGGCCTCGACATCGGCGACGGTGCGGATGCCGACGATGTCCTCGACGCCGATCTCGATGCCGAACTCGTCGTTCAGCATCATCACCATGTCGAGCAGCTCCAGCGAATCGGCGCACAAATCGTCCACCAGCCGCGACGCGGGCTGGATCCGGTCCAAATCCGCGCCCAAGCTGGCGCCCAGCACCGCCAGCACCCTGGCCTCAATCGCGCGCGGCACGGCTGCGCTCCCGGATGGCGGCGGCGTCCAGATGCTGGCCGTCTACGGTGAGGACCACCGTGGACGCCGGCGTGGCGGGCTCCCGCCGCCTCGCCTCTTCCGCGGCGTCCAGCCCCAGTCCGGCCAGCAACTGCGCCACCAGCGGGTTGGCCGGCTCGCCGCGCGGCAGCAGCGCCGTTTCGCGCGCCAGCCGCCTGCCCAGATCGACCAGCGCCTGCCGCCGCGGATGGGCGTCCAGCAAGGACAGCAGTTGGCCCAGCCTGGGCGCTACCGCGGCGTCGCCGTCGGCGAAGCGTTGCAAGGCCCGGCGCTGGTCCAGCTGCGCGCGCGGCAGCAGCTCGTCGCGGCTGCGGTCGAATTCGCGCCGGAGCGGCCACGGCGTGGCCGGGTCCGCCTCCAGCGCTTCGCGCAGCGCGCTCATCAACAGCAGCGCCGGCGCTTGCGGATCGCTGCGAAACGGGTAGCCGCGCAGGTAGTCGGCGGCGGGCAGGCGCGGCGCGGCGCCACGCAGCGCGATGCCGGCGAACGGCGCGCCATCCTGGGTCGATATGGATGGGCCGGCGGCCGGAGGCGGCCCCGGCGGCAGGTCCGGGGCGGGTCCGGCAGCCGGCATGGCCGCCAGCCCCCATTGCAGCAACCGCTGCACCGCGCTGTCTTGCGGCCATTCGCCGCGCGCAAGATTGGTCAAGCGCGCCAGCCGGCGCACCTGGCCGCGCAGCTGCTCTCTTTGCGGGTGCCGGTTCAGCCCCTGCTCCAGCACCGCCCACTGCGCAGCATCCACGGGCGCTTCATATGGCTGCCGCGCCTCGCCCGGCGTTTCGCGCAATGCCGCGTCGCGCGCGCGCGCCAGCTCGGAGAACGGCGAATGCGGGTCCATCTCGCTGGCGGCATCCAGCCTTAGCGCGCTGCGCATGTCCACCACCAACGCCCTTGCCGCCGGGTGCGCGTCGTCCCGGCTTTGAAAACCGATGGAGCGCAGCACCGCTTCCGGGTAATAGCTGCGCCAGGCCGGGAATGGCGCCGCCTGACCGTGGCCATCGGCCTGGGTCGGGCTGGGCGGCGCGGGCTCAGCGGTTGCCGGATGGGTCTGGACGGCGGCGTCCCGCGCCAGGCTGGCGGCCGGAGGCATCGGCGGCTTGCCGGATGCGGTCGGCTCGGCCTGCGCCTTGCCGCCGTCGCCCGGATCGCGCCGCAGCTTGAGCGCCAGGGACAGCGGCGTCGGCGCGCCGCGGCCGCGCCGGCTGTTGTCGATATGGCGGCTGTTGTCTATGTGCCGGCTATTGTCGATATGGATGTCGCCAATGCGGATGTGGACGCCGCCGGCCGCCTCCGGCTTCGCCGCGCCGTCATCAGCGGCCGGGCTGGCCGGATCGGCCCTTCCCTCGGCCGGCGGCTGCAGCTGCGCCAGCACATTGCGCATCAGCAGCGGCAGCACTGCCACCGTGTCCAGATCGCGCGCCAGCTTGCCCACCCCCAGCCCGTGCAGCTGCACCAGCTCGTCGCGGCCTTGCCGCAAGGCTTCGAAGGCCTGGTGCGCGGCGCGGTCGAACACGCCGGTCAGCTCCCGTACGCAGGCTTCGTCCAGCTTGCCCGCCAATTGGTGCTCCAGGTATTGCCGCACGAAGGGCAACACCTCCCGGTTCATGAAATCGGCGCCCAGCCGCGCGGCGTCGCCGCCCAGCTGCAAGGCGGCGAATTGCGCCAGCTGATGCTCCAGCCGGGCGCGCAGCTGGTAGCCCTTGGCGGTTTTCGGCGTCCACGGCCCGAAAGCCGAACGCTCGCCCAGGCCGTCCTTGAGAATCTGCGCGGCGTATTGCCGCGCCTGCCCGTCCAGCGCGGCTCTCGCCTCCGCGCTCAAGTCCGGGCTTTGCGCCAGCCGGTGGAACACTTTGGCGAATTCCGCGATTTCCAGCTTGGCGTAGGCGTTGGCGGAGGACTGGTACAGCTGGCGCAGCCGCTCCGGCTGGCCGGACTGGCCGAACAGCGCGTCCAGGCTGCGGTTGGCGAAGTCGGTCTTGAAACCCTCCAGCCCCACCGCCGGCGCGGCGGCGGCGCCGCGCATCCTGCCGGCCAGCGGGGTTTGCGGCCCCGGCTCCCGCGCGGCGGACGAAGACAGGTCCGGGCAGGAGTTCGATCGTTGCAATGTGATGGTCATGCGCGCTCCCGGAAGTTCGGCGTCAGATCTGCAGGAAGGACTTGGCGGTTTCCAGGCAGCTGCTGATGGTGCTGCTGAGCACCTTGACCAGGTTGTCGAACAGCGAGTTGGCGTTGCTGTATTTCTGGGTCAGCGTCTGCAGCGTGTTTTTCAGCTTTTCTTCCTGGGCGTCGAAACCGGCCTTCCAGGACTGGAACTTGGCGTTGTCCAGTTCCACCTTGCCGCTGCCCAACTTGTTCAGCTCCGTTGTCATCACGGTGATCGGCCCCAGGTCCAGCACCACCCCGTAACCGCCGCCCGGCAAGGGCTTCACGCAGCCGTCCGGCAGGCCCAGCTCGCTCGCCCACTGCTTGGCTTGCGCCTCGGTGGCCTTGGCGCCCTGTTTGGGAAACAGGATGGCGGCGGAATTGGGCAGGCTGAAATCGGTTTTCAGCTTCTCCAACAGCGTCACCAGCTGGCCGACCTCCAGCGTCACCTTGTCGCCCTTGTCGTTGGACGAAATCAGGCTGCCCAGCTTGGCCAGGATGTCGCTGAACGCCTGGTAGAAGGCGGTGTACTTGCCCACCACATTCTCGTAGACGCCCAGATAGTTGTCGTTGATGCCGCCGATGGCCTTGGCGATGTTGTCCCACAACACGCTGTCCGGATACATCTGGTGATCAGCCAGCGTCGGCGCCTGCTCTCGCAGCAGCTGCGGCGCGGCGTCAAGCGCCGCGTCGTTTTCGGCGGCCATCGCGCTCGCCGCTTCCGGCGCCAGACGGTAGCCGGCCGCGCTCAGCCCGCGCAGATTGCCGTCCAGCTGGTGCAGCGCCAAGGCCTTGCGGTCCTGCGTTTCGCCGGCGGGCGGCCGGCCGGCGGCGGCGTCTCGCTGTTGCGACTGCAGCGCGGCGTACAGCTGCTTGGCGGACTGCAGCGTGGCCTGCATCAGCTTGGCGTTGGGCGGAAGCGGCGCGCTTTCCCCGCGCGGCGGCGCGGTTTGCAGCTCGGCGGCCGGCGCTTCGCTTTGCGCGCGCGCGGCGGAGTACAGCGGAATGGACGGGGTGCGGATCAGGGAGTCGAGCATGAGTCTCTCCACGCCCGCCAGCAGGACGCCGGCGGGCGACAGGGCAGCCAGGGCGTAACGCCCCGGCCCGGTTGACGGGATCAGGCGCGGATGTTGCCGGCGATGGCGCCCATCGCGGCGCTCTTGGACTGGCTGACGCCTTCCAGGGTCTTCAGCAGATCCTGGATGATGCTGTCGGCCTTGCGGCTGCGCTCGCGCGCCTCGTCGGAGGCGTTGGAGGCCACCCGGCCGGACGCCTGGCTGATCTGTTGATCGGCCTGCTCCAGCGTGGCGGCGTAGCGGCCGGAGCCGCCGGCGATGCCGCCGGCGGCGTTGGATGCCTCCATGATGGCCTTGCCGGTGGTCTGCTTGGCCTGCGACTTGAGCCGGGTGTCTTCCAGCGCGGCCTGCTCGGCGCGGGTTTTCACCGGGATGTCGTCGCCGACGCTGCCCAGCGCGGCTTCATGCTGGCTGGCCAGACGCTGATTGCTGGCCTGCAGCGGCACCGCGCCGTCGCGCGCGGCGGCCATGCCGTCCGCCACCACGGCGCCGGCGCCCGGCTGGGCATTCATCTCGGCCAGGCTCTGGCGGTTGCCCGCCTGCGGCGACGCCAGCTTGATGTCTTTCATGCCGTCGGCGTCCGCGCCCAGCTTGACGCTGCCCTGGCGGCCCAGCGCGCCCTGGATGTTGCGCGCCTCGTCGCCCAGCTTGTTCAGCTTGGGCGCGTTGTTCTTCAGCGCGCCGCGCTCGGCGGACAGGCCGCTGAGCTGCTTCTTGGCACCGACGCCGGTGACGCCGAACTGGATCGCGCCCTGCGCCACGCTGCTGGACAGATTGGACAGGCCCTCGCGCACCATGGAAGCCGCGGTGCTCTTGGTGGCGTCGAAGCTCACCTGCGACAGCTTGCTGCTCAGGGCGCTGTCGGCGGTGCGCAGCGCCGACATCAGCACGATGGCCTGCGCCAGCAGCGCGGCCATGCGGGTGGACATGCCGCTGATGTCGAAGGCCGGGTCCTTGGCCTCGTCGCCGCGCGCTTTCAATTCCTTGTCGATGAGCAACTCCAGCTTGCCCATGGTCTGCTCGATGCCGGCGGTGAACTGGCGGTCGTCCAGCTTGCCGCTCAGCCAGCGGTGCAGCGCGCCGGCGTCCTCAGGCTTCAGCATGCCTTGCGGCTTGGCGAGTTCGGGCTGGCCCGCCAGCGCGCCGGCCAGTTCGCGGCCGGTTTCGCCGCTGGCGCGCAGCGCCGGCAGCAGGGTGGCGACGGAAATCAGGCCGTCGGCGGCGCGCGCCTTGGGGCTGTCGGCGCCGGTCGGGAGGGAAATGGCGAGGGGGCTGCTGTGATTCAGGCTGATCATATTCTATGGCTCCTCTGGTTCAGGCGTGGCTCTGGCGCAGCACGAAACGGCTGGCTTCCGCGTTTTGCTGCAGCGCGGCGGACATGGCCGCGGTCAGTTCCTGGGTGATTTTCTGGGTGCTGCCGAAGGCTTCCACCGCCTGCTTCAGCCATTGCTCGATCTGCTCCATCGAGGCGCGCGCCAGCGAGAAATCCGCCAACGCTTCCGACGCGTTCTTCATGAACACGCCCTGCGCCACGCCGCCGCCGGCCTGGCTGGCGGCATTGACCACCTCGCCGCCCACCACCACGCGGTTGAGCGTGTTGCGGATCAGCTGCTTGGACAGCTCGTCGGTGCGCAGACCCAGGCTGTTGCCCAGCCGCTGCATGCCCTGGCTGAGCAGCTTGCCGCCGTTGCTGGCCAATTCCTTCAGCAACTTGGGCACCAGCTTCTTGATGGTATCGCCCATCAATTTGCTGAGCGCGCCGCCCAGCTTGCTGGCCGCGCCCTTGCCCACGGTGGCCACCACCACCATCACCACCACCATCGCCACCGCGGCGATGATGGCGCCAGCGATGGCGCCCACCATTTCGGCGGTTTTCTTGTCCACCCCCATGCTTTCCAGGGCCTTGCTCAGCGCCTTGCCTATCAGCTCCATCAAGGGCTTGAGCACTTTTTCCATCAGCGGCTTGAGCGCCTCTTCCATGAAGGACACGCCGGTGGTGGCCTTCACCACCTCGTCGGCCACCATCAAAGCGACACCCACCGCGGCCAGCGCCAGGCTGGCGCCGCCGGTGAAAGCCGCGGCCACGACGCTGACCACCGTCAGCAGCGCGCCCAGAATCTTGCCCACGCATCCCATGACGCGGTTGAGCTCCTCCGCCTTGCGCACCTCTTCCTGGTACTCGGCGGATTTCTTGTCCATCTCTTTTTGCCGGCCTTCCTGCATCGCTTCGAACAGGGCCAGGTCGTTCTTCAGGCTGTTTTCGCTATTCTCGCCCACCAGCTTGGAGAACATCGCCATCAGCATGGTCAGCTTGCCGACATTGCTCAGGTGGTCTTCCGCGCCCTTGCGGGCCGCGTCGGTGTTGACGTTGGCGCCCTGCACCTTGCCCGCCAGCTCGTCCGCCCGCTTGGCCTTGTCCACCGCCACCAGGCGGGCTTTCTCCGCCAGCTCGCCCGCCTGGCCGGCCTTTTGCAGCGCCAGCTGCGCCTCGGCCGCCGCTTGCTGGCTGGCCGCCTTGGCCTCGGCGTAGCCCGGGTCGTCCGGTTGCATCGCCTCCAGCTTCGCCTTGGCGGCCGCGGCCTTCTGCTGCGCGGCGTCGGCCGCCGCCTTGGCGGTTTCATACTCGCCTTCGGCGCCGCGGAAGGCCTCGGTGGCGGCCTGCGATTCGGCCACCGCCTGCTGGAATTCCTGCGACAGCTGATTGCCCATCGCCTGCTGCGACTCCATCATCGCGCGCCAGGTCGCCAGACGGCTCTCCAGCTGCGACAGCGAGACATTTCCCAGCAGCGTCATCAGCTGGCCCAGCAGCAGCGTCAGCTTGCCGCTGCCGTCCAGCTCGCGCTGGGCCTTGGGGCTGGGCTGGCTCAGCGCCGGGGTGGCCAGATCGCGCTCGCTCACTGTCGGCTTGCCTTCGCCGGCCCGGGTGGCCAGCACCGCCTTCAGCGCCTTGTCGGCGGCGTCGAGAAAGGAACCGTCCTTGCGCACGCTGTCGAAAGCCGCGCCGGCAAGGCCGGGATTGCGCAGATACGCGCTGCCTATGGTGCCTGCGTCACTCATGCCTGCTCCTTTTCCTGCTCGCGGGACTGCCCGTTTTCGGTTTCCTGCAAAGTGTCCAGATACACCTGGGCCTTGGCGCGCAGCGCTTCGTCGGCGCTTTGCTCGCATACCAGTTCGAAGCACTGCCTGGCCTTGGCGGCCTTGCGCAGGAACAGCTGGCACTGGCCGGTGAAAAACACCGGCCGGTAGTCGTCCTTGCTCAGCGCGAAGGCCACCGCGTAGAGGTCGGCGGCTTTCTGGAACTGTTTCTTCAGCTGGCAAACCGCCGCCAGGCCCATGATGTAATCGGAGTTGTAGAAATCGTAGATGCAAAGAAAACGGAAAAAGGTCTCCGCATCGTCGAGCCGTCCCTTGTTGTAAAAATCGTAAGCGTGCGCGTACAGGCCTTCCATCATGTCCTGCGGAATCCCGTGCACGTCCTTCAACGTGGCGCCTCCGCTCACGGCTTCCCAGACCATCTCCGCAAAGCGGTCGTCGCTGACGTTGTCATTCGCGTTCATATCTGCTCCTGGTAAGGTCACCAACCCGGCAGAGCTGGCTAGCAACCGCCTGTGTGGCAAGCGGTCGGAATCATTTAAGCGCGGAGCGCGCGGGCAAACATTCAGGAATCGCTCATCCGGCGTTCGGCGGGTTGTCGTCCGGCTCCGGCTGGCCGGCGTTCTCCACCTGCTCCAGCCAGACCAAGAGGCGCAGCACTTCGTCCACCTCCTCCAGGCTGACGAAGGAATAGCGGCGATGGCCGGCGAAGATCCGCCGCGCCAACGGCACGTCGCGCACCACCGGCACGCCGACCTTCTCGGCGTAGGCTCGCACCGCCAGCGCGCGCTGGTTGGTTTCCAGCACCGACACGAAGGGGATGGGCACGACTTCCGGGCGGAAGTAGATGCCGATGGCGATGTGAGTGGGGTTGGCGATGATCAGCCGCGAGTTCTCGATGTCGGACTTCACCTGCTCGGATAGGATTTCCATATGCGCCTCGCGGCGGCGCGACTTGATTTCCGGATTGCCTTCCTGTTCCTTCATCTCGCGCTTCACTTCCTGCTTGTCCATCTTCATGTCCTTCATGAACAGGAAATACTCGGCGATGGCGTCCAGCAGCAGCACCAGCACGATGCAGCCCAGACAGGTCAGCACCAGCGACAGCAACAGCTCGCGCCACACGCCGGCCATGTCCAGCGGGCTGCCGTTGAGCTGGGAAAACAGCAGCTCCTTGTGCTTGCGCCAGATCACCGCCACCGCCGCCGCGAAGCTGGCCAGATAGAGCAGCGCCTTCACCGCCTCCTTCACCGTGCGCAGGCTGAACAGCTTTTTGAAGCCGTTGACCGGGTTGAGCGCCGACAGATTGAGCTTCAAGGCCTCGCTGGCCAGCACGAAGCCGCTTTGCAGCAAGGCCGGCAGCGCAGAGGCGGCGACGCACAGCAAGAAAATGGGCAGCAGCAGCTTTAGCCCCAGCCAGGCCACCGTCTTGGCGTAGCCCGCCATGTCCAAGCTGAAGCCGCCGGCGATGGCCTGGCGAAAGGCGCCCATCAACTCCACCAGCGAGCCGAAAGACACCAGATAGGCCACGCCGCACAGGGTGAGACAGGCCACCACCAGGTCGCGGCTCTTGAAGGACTGGCCCTTCTTGGCCGAATCGCGCAGCCGCTTGCGCGTCGGCTGTTCGGTCTTGTTCGACATCTCAGCCTCCGGCCGGCAGCCAGCCGGACAAGGCGCCGGGCTGGAAAGACAGCCGCGCCAGCGCGTCCGGCAGCACCGGCGCGAAATACAGCAGCATGATCAGCAGCGCCACCGCGCTCTTCACCGTCAGCGACACCGCAAAGGCGTTCATCTGCGGCGCGAAGCGGGACAACAGGCCCAGCACCGCCTCGGTCAGCAGCAGCGCCGCCATCACCGGGCTGGCCAGCACCACTGATTTGGACACCACCTGATTGAGCAGGCTCAGCAGCGGCGCCAGCGCCGGCATGCCGCCGCCCAGCGGGTCGCACAAGCGGTAGCTTTCGCGGAACAAATCCAGCATCAGCGCCATGCCGCCTCCCTGCAGATAAACCGCGGCGGCGAACAGATTGAACAGATTGGCCAGCTCCGAGGTGTCCACGCCGTTGGCCGGGTCTATGCTGCTGCTCAGCGTCGCGCCGCGCTGGTTGTCTATGATGCTGCCCAGCGCGTGGAACACCCAGAACGGCCAGGCCAGCAGGCAGCCCAGCAGCAAGCCCACCGTCGCCTCGCGCGCGATCAGCGCGGCGAACGACAGCGCGTCGAAGGCCGGCAGCGCCTCCGGCGCGTGCGGCCACAGGCCCAGCGCCACCAGCATCGCCGCCGAGGTGCGCACCACCCCGGTCAGCACATTGCTGTTGAGAAAAGGCAGGATGAAGAACACCGGCGCCACGCGGGCGAAACCCAGCGCCGCCGCGGCCACCCAGCCGTGGATCTCGAAAAACAGCCCGAACGCCATGGCCTAGCCCTTGGCCAGCGCCAGCCGCATCACCTCGCGGCCGAAGGCGAGCAAGGTTTCGCCGTACCAGCCGGACAGCAAGAACAGGCACAGGCTGACGCCGAACAGCTTGATGCCGAACGGCAGCGTCTGCTCCTGCAGCTGGGTGACGGTTTGAAACAAACCGACCAGCAGGCCGATCACGGTGGCGACCACGATGGGCCAGGCCGACATCAGCAGCACCAGGTAAAGCGCCTTGTTGCCGGCGAAAACCAGGTCGTTCATAGGAAAACCTTTCAATCAACAAAAACCGTGCACGCAGGAGCCTAAGGGCAGGACGCATCCGACGCTCCCGCCTTCCCCGCCAGCGCAAGCCGTCCGCGCATCCCTCGCCAAGGTTTTAAGCCGCCGTTTGTCTGAGCGATTTGACGCTAGCAAATCGCGAGTTCGGCGGCGCCTTGGCGAGGGATGCGGGGGCGGGGTTTCGCCGCGCTGTCGGGGTCGCCTGGGGTTGTCAGGGGGCTGGCGAGACAGCTCCCTGACCTGCCTGCCGGGCAGCCCCGGCCATGAAAATCATCGCCCGCGCAGCGGACTCTCCGCTCCGTTCAAACCGGTAGCGCCATTTGCCGCCGCCCCGGCGCCCGCTACGTCGCCAGGTCCAGGTATTGCAGCACTAGGCCCTTGGACAACAGCGTCCAGCCGTCCAGCGCCACGAACAGCACCAGCTTGATCGGCACCGATATCGTCACCGGGCTCATCATCATCATCCCCAGCGCCAGCAGGATGCTGGAGATCACCAGGTCCACCACAACGAAGGGCAGGTACAGGTAAAAACCGATCTTGAACGCGCTCTTGATCTCGCTGAGCGCGTAGGCCGGCAGCAAGGCGAAGATGGATGGCTGTTCGTCCGCCGCGGCGCTGCCGGTTTCGCGCTCGGCGCGGTCGACCTGCGCCTTCTCGAAGAAACGGGTCAGTTCCGGGTCAGAATACTTCTGCAGATACGCGCGGTAGCCGTCCAGGCCGTTTTCGACGAAGTTGCTCACCGACTCCACGCTGGTGAAGCTGACTCGCTCTTCCTGGTAATAACCGTAAGCCTGCTGCGCGACGGGTAGCATCACGAACATCGACAGCATCAGCGCGATGCCGTTGAGCGTCATATTGGACGGCACCTGCTGCAGGCCCAGCGCGTTGCGCACCATCACGAACACGATGGAGAACTTGATGAAGCAGGTGCCCGACGCGATCAGGAACGGCAGCAGCGTGGAAAACGCCAGCAGCGCGATCAGCGAAATATCATTCGACATCGTCCGGCCCGTCCCGCCACTGCGTCACTTCCACGCCCAGCTGCCCATCCAGTTGCACCAGCTCGCCGCGGCCCAGCAAGGCGCCGTTGGCGCGCACCTCCACCTGGCGCTCGGCGCCGGCCTGCAACGGCAGCAGCCGGCCCTGGCACAGCTGCCGCAATTCGGCCAGCGTCACCCGGCTTTGCTGCAAGACGAACTCCAGCCGCACCGGCAATTGTTCGATATCGGCCAGCGCCGGCTCATCCCGCTCCGCCGCCTCTTCCATTTGCCATTCCATGATGATTCCTTCATCGGATCGTTGATAACGCCCCACCGTCCTGCCATGGCAGGCCACCAGGGACGCCGTTTGCTGGACCAGCAGCACATCGCCGCCGCGCACGCTGCGCAGCAGGGCTTGGCTGATGTGGCTATGCCCCAGGCCGAAAGCCAGCGGCGCAGACAGCCAGTCGAAACGCCTCGCCGGCATGGCGGCGGGCCGCGGCGCTTCCACCCTGGCCAGCCATACCGGCCCTTGCGGCGTGGCCACCCGCAACAGCGGCCGCTGCGGCAGTTCGCCGCCATCCCGTTCCGCGCCGGCGCGCAGCCGTCCGCGCGGCAGATCTGGCATAGGCCAATGCAGCGGCGCGGGGCTGGCGGCGATCAGGCGTCCGGCCTGCCGCTCCGCGCCAGCGCCGCTGGCCAGCACCGCCAGATCCGGCGCCATGCTCTCGAGCCAGGCGCGCGGCTCCAGCCAGCCCTGCCAGCGCCCGTCCTCGTCCGCCACTTCCAGCCAGCGGCCATGGCGCGGCGGATAGGCGATCTCCGCCTCCCAGCCCTGGCCGGCCCAGATTTCGGCCGCCTGGCGCAAGGCCAGCGTTTCGCCCTCCACTCGCCGCAGTTTCAACATCACGCGTCCTCCTCCGGCTCAGGCTGGCGGCCGTCGCGGCGCTGGCGCTCGCCGCCGTCCCGCGCCAGCTCCCAGCGCTGCGGGTCGCCATGCTGCCACTGCTCGCTCAGGCGCTGCTGCACCAGGCTGTCGGACGGCTGCAGCGTCAGCTGCGCGGCGCCCGGCCCGGACGGCAACTGCACATTGACCGAATGCTCGCCGCCCCAGCGCTGGAAGCGATAGGTCAGGCCGGCTTGCGGCTCCGCCGCCGCGGCTGGTTGCGGCGGCTGGCGCTCCATGCCCGGCGTTTGCGGCCGAGGCGTTTCCGCCCGCGGCGGCAGACCTGCTTCCGCCTCTTTCCGCGGCGCGGCGGGCAGGCTGGCCGGCTGCGCCGACGCTTCAGCCGCAACCGGCTTGTGCGGCTCATCCTTCAGCCGGCCAAGCGACGGGACTGCCGGCAGGTCAGACAAGGGGCTCTGCGGCGGGCTGGGCGGCATGCCGGCTGCGGCGGGCAAAGCCGCGCGCAAGTGCTCGTGCGACAAGGGCCCAAGCCGCCACGGTTCGGCCAGCGGCGCGGCGGGCAGCGCAGGCTGCGCCTTCTCCTTCAGGCCACCCTCGCCATGCGCGGCCGGACCGCTGGCCTCCTTGCCGCGCGGTTTCAGGCCCGGCTGCGGCGCGGCCGCGCCGGCATGGGCGGCGGCTTTCGCCGCCGCGGCGAGCGCCTGCTCCAGCGATGCGCGGCCACCGTCGCGGCGCGCCTCTTTCTCCACCGCTCCGCTCGCCGCCTTCATGCCCGCCACGGCAGGCTGAACGTCGGCGGCGCGGCGGCCATGCGCCGGCAGGCCGAGCGGCGGCAACGCCGGCGGCAACAGCGCGAAAACGCCGGTTTCAGGCAACGCGTCCTTGTCCTTGTCGCGCTCGCCCCCCGTTTCGTCCCGCGCCAGCCGGCCGGCCTGCCGCGCGAACGCGCCCGCCACGCCCTCGGCTTCCGCTTGCTGGGCCGGCGCCATCGCCGCCGGCGCGCTTGTCGGCATCACGCTTGCCATGTCGTCATCTCCTCTTGTTCGATTTCTTCCTGACGCAAGCCCAGCAAGCGCCGGCGCCGGCGTTGCAGCTGCATCCAGCGTTGGTATTTTTCTTCCTTGCGCAGCCACTGGCGGCGCAGCGCCGCCTGCCGCTCGCGCCGCTCCGCCAGCTGCAGCCGCTGTTCGCGCGCCTGCTCCCGCTGCAAGTCCAGGTTTTGCAGCTGGCGGCGCAGCACCGCCTGCTTGCGCAGCAGCGCGAACAGCTGGCCGCGGTCCAAGGCCGCGCCGGCTGGGCGCTGCGCCAGCAGCAGCCGGCGCAGGCCTTCGCCCTGGCCGTCCAGATCGCGCTGGCGCGCTTCCAGTTGCCCGTCCTCCCGCGCCAGCTGCGCCAGTTCGCTGTCGCAGCGCCGCTGTTCGGCCTGGCAACGCGACAACAGCGGCCCCAGCTCAATCGGCGAGCGCATGCAGGCCCGCCAGGGTGTCCGCCAGCGGCGAGCTTTCGTCCACGCCCTGGCGCAGCCAGCGCTGCAGCGGCGCGCGCGCGGCCAGCGCCCGGTCGTTGTCGGCGTTTTCGCCTGGCCGGTATTCGCCCAGGTCCAGAAACACCTGCAGCTCCTCCAGCCTGGCCATCAGGCCGCGCACCGCAGCGGCGCTGCGCCGGTGGTCTGCGTCCGTCACCTGGCCCGCCACCCGGCTGGCGCTCCTGAGCGCGTCTATCGCCGGGTAATGGCCCTGGCCGGCCAGCTTGCGGCTCAGATAGATGTGGCCGTCCAGGATGGAGCGGATCTCGTCAGCCATCGGGTCCGGCTCGTCGTCGCTCTCCAGCAATACGGTGTAAAAGGCGGTGATGCTGCCGCCGCGGGTGGCGCCCGGCCGCTCCAAGAGGCGCGGCAGGCTGTCGAACACCGAGGCCGGATAGCCGCGGCGGGCCGGCGGCTCGCCCGCCGCCAGCGCCACGTCGCGCAGCGCGCGGGCGTAGCGCGTCATCGAATCGACGAACAGCATCACTTTCTTGCCCTGGTCGCGGAAATGTTCCGCCACCGTGGTGGCCAGCAGCGCGGCGTTGCAGCGGTCCACCGAGGAAAAGTCGGACGTCGCGTATACCAGCACGCAGCGCCCGCGCCGCGGCGAGGCGCGCAGCGATTCGGCGAACTCGGTCACCTCGCGGCCGCGCTCGCCGATCAGGCCGATCACGAACACGTCGGCGTCGCCCTGTTCGATCAGCATGTGCATCAGCATGGTCTTGCCGCAGCCGGCGGCGGCGAAGATGCCGACGCGCTGGCCGACGCCGCAGGTCAGCAAGCCGTCTATCGCGCGCACGCCGGTGGCCAGCGGCTGGCGTATGCCCACCCGCTGCGAATACGGCGGCGGGTCGGCGTCGATGGCGCGTTCTTCGCCGCCGGCGCCCTCGGCCGGCGCGAAGCGTTCGACGATCCGCCCTGTCGGGTCCAGCACCGCGCCCAGCGCCGCCTCGCCCACCCAGGCCGACATCGCGCGGCCGCTAGGGGCCAGCACCGCCTCGCGCGACAGGCCGCGAGCGGCGCCGATCAGGCTGAGCACCGCGCGCTCGCGCTGGAAGCCCACCACCTGGGCGCGCGCCACAACCTCGCGGTCCTGCCAGCCGCGGCGGATGTCGCACAGCTCGCCTATCGCCACGCCGGGCAAGGCGGCTTCCAGAATGGGGCCGGACAGGCGCTGCGGGTTGGCCAGCCGGCGCAGCAGGCGCGGCGGCTTCATCGCAGCGTGAACTCGCAAAAACGCTCCAGGCTGTCGAAGAAGCCGTTCAGCGCCTCGGAAAAACGCGCGCCGTCGGCGAGGAATTCCGGATTGACCAACGCCTTCAGCTCCAGCGCGCCGTCGTTCAACGCCAGCTGCAATTGGCCGCCGCGGGCGTAGCCGCAGCCTTGCAGCAGCTCTTGCAGCAGGTCGCCGCCGCGCTGCGCCAGCGCCGCTTCGCCGTGCTCGGTCAGGCGCGCCCACAGCCAGACCTCGGCGTCCTGCGCGCCGACGTGGATGCTGGGCAGCTCATGCAGGTCCAACGCGATGGTGGAATGGTTGTCCAGCTCGCCCAGCATGGCCGGGTCGCAGCCGCTTTCCCGCAGCGCCGAGCGGACCAGTTGGGCGATATCCAGTGCGAACATAAGCTTGCCTCCTCTATTAGATGGTTTTGAGCACGTTCACCGACACGCTGTCGGCGATTTCGCCGAACGACACCACTTCCAGCTCGCGGAAGCGGGTTTCGACCAGTTTCTTGATGAAGCGGCGCACGTCCACCGAGGCCAGCAGCACCATGTCGCGGTGCGCCACGCCCAGGCCGTCCAGGCCCAGCGCGAACAGGTCCATCAGTTCGTCAGACGCCGCCGGCTCCAGGTTGAGAAAGGCGCCGGCCGAGGTTTGGCGCACGCCTTTTCGCACCAGGTCTTCCACTTCGGCCGACACCATCACCGCGCGCAACTCGCCGCCGCTGGCGAACTTGTGGCAGATGTAGCGCGCCAGCGCGCCGCGCACGTGCTCCACCAGGTTGATCACGTCCTTCTCGCGCGGCGCCCACAGCGCCAGCGCCTCCATGATCAGCTTCATGTTGCGCACCGAAATGCGCTCGGCCAGCAGCCGCTGCAGCACCTCGGCGATGCGCTGCACGGTGGCGTGGCGCAGCACTTCCTTCAGCAGGTCGGGGTATTTGCCTTCCAGCTGGTCCAGCATGTGTTTGGTTTCCTGCACGCCGAAGTATTCGTTGACGTGGCGCGCCAGCAGCGCGGCCAGGCAGTGGTAGAGCTCGTCCGGCGCGGCGCGCAGCTGGTAGCCCAGCGTGGCGAGCTTGTCGCCGTCGGCCGGCGCCACCCAGGCCTGGCCGTCGGCCAGCAGCGGCTGCATGCCCAGCGTTTCCACCTCGTCGGAGTAGTTGACCACCCGCTGCAGGTCGAAATGGATGGCGAACTCGTCGGCGCGGATCTCGTTGATCAGCACCGCCACGCGGTTGTCCGGCAGCTTGTCGTTGCCGCGCAGCAGCATGTCCGGCAGGCGCACGCCGTAGTCGATGAAAAACTGGCTGCGCAGGCGCTCGGCCAGTTGCGCCGCCTCCAGCGCGGCGAGCCGGCTTTTCGGCAGCAGCAGGATCAGCGGCACGGTTTCCGCCGCCACCTTGTCCAGGTTGCCGATCAGGCCCAGGCCGCCCTCGCGGGCGGCTGGCGTCGGCTCGGCTCCGCCGCTGGCGGCCGGAGCGGCCTTGCCGCCTGCCGCGCGGGCCTGGCGCCGCTTGTAGTAAAACAAGCCGCCCAGCGCCGCCGCCAGCACCAGGAACACCGGCAGCGGAAAGCCGGGCAGCATGCCCACCGCCAGCGCCAGCACCGCGGTCACCGCCAACACGAAGGGGTTGCCCAGCAGTTGGCTCATGATGCTGCGGCCCATATTGTCGCCGTCGCCGTTGACGCGGGTGACGATGAAGCCGGCGCTGATGGCGATCAAGAGCGCCGGAATCTGCGCGACCAGGCCGTCGCCTATGGTCAGCATGGTGTAGGTGGACAGCGCGGTGGACAGGTCCATGCCGTGCTGGCTCATGCCGACGGCGATGCCGCCGATGAAGTTGACGAAGATGATGATGATGCCGGCGATGGCGTCGCCCTTGATGAACTTCATCGCGCCGTCGAAAGAGCCGTACAGCTGGCTTTCGCGCTCCAGCACGCTGCGGCGCTCGCGCGCGCCGTCGGCGTCGATGATGCCGGCCTTGAGGTCGGCGTCTATGCTCATCTGCTTGCCGGGCATGCCGTCCAGCGAGAAGCGCGCCGCCACTTCGGCCACCCGTTCCGAGCCCTTGGTGATGACGATGAACTGCACCACGGTGACGATGGAGAACACCACGAAGCCCACCGCCAGGCTGTCGCCGATCACGAACTGGCCGAAGGTGGCGATGATCTCGCCGGCGTCGGCCTCGATCAGGATCAGCCGGCTGGTGCTGATCGACAGCGCCAGGCGGAACAGTGTGGTGATCAGCAGCACCGACGGAAAGGTGGAAAAGCTGAGGATGCGGTCGATATAGAACGAGCCCATGAACACCAGCACCGCCAGCACGATGTTCAGGCCGATCAGGAAGTCCACCAGATAGGTGGGCAGCGGGATGATCAGCATCGCGATGATCATCACCATCAACAGCAAGATCAGCAGTTCCGGCCGCGTGCGCGCGCCGTTCAGCAAGGAATTCAACACCAGGGCTCCATCCAGGGTAAGCCGGCGCGGCGCGCCGGGCGGTTAACTTTCGCGCCGTTTTTCCGCCAGTTCGCGGCGGTAGGCGACGCCGGCCAGCCGGCGGAACTCCTCCAGCAGCGCCGGCTGCCAGGCTTCGTCGGCGAACAGGCCGGGGGGCAACGCCTTGCAGGCCTGGTACAGCGTTTGCAACAGCGCGGAATGATCGGCGTGGCGGCTGAGCAGCGCGGCCTCGCCCACCGTGTCGGCCAGCAGCGCGTCGACGTCTTGCGGCTGCTGCAGCAGCGACAGCAGCAACAGCAGCCAGTCGGCTTCGGCGGGATTGAAGCGGCGCGCCAGCGGGTTGGCCAGCATCCGGCCGACGAACAGCGCGTCGGCCGAGCGCAGCGCCTTGAGCTGGCTGAGCCGGCCCAGCAGGCGGCCGAACTCCAGCCCGGAACAGCTGGGGTCTTGCGCGTCGATGTCGGCCAGCAGCGCGCCCTCGATGAAATCCAGCACCGCCGCGCGCCGCTGGCAGCCGTAGCTGGCCACCCAGTCCTGGTAGATTTCCGCCTCGGGGGCGTCGCTCTCCAGAAACTGCCGGTAGCTGGCGCGCAGCAGGCCGGGGCTGAGGTCCAGCGCCTTGCCGAACAGCCGCGCCTTCAACGCGCAATTGATGCCGGCCTTGAACGGCCGCGGCGCGGCCTGCTCCTCCACCTGCTTGAGCAGCGCCTTCAGCCGCTTGCGTTCCACCTCGTCCAGCTGGTGGCGGCGCAGCAGCTCGCGCAGCACCAGCGCCAGGTCGCTGTCGTCGGGAAACAGCGCGCGCGCCTGGCGCAGCAGCTCTTCCGCCGTCAGCCCGTGCGCCTTGGCCACTTGCAGCAGCTGGCGCGACTTGGGCAGCGCCTCTTCGTCCAGCACCCGCTCGAAGCTGTCGGCGAGGCCGCCCTGCTTCTTGTCGTAGTCGCGGCGGTTGCGGAACATCGTCAGCGCCGCCGCCATCTCATCGCTGGACTGCGCGAAGCGCTGCAGCTCGGCCGCCGGGCTGGCGTCCTCCGCCGCCTGCTGCGCCTCGGCCTGCCTCGCCTCGCTCTGGCGCACGGCGTCGCGCTGCGCTTCTTGCCGGGCCTGCTGCTTGGGGGAGCGCAGGCCTATGCTGAACACCGCGCGGTGGTTGATTTCCATCGCCGTCTAGCCGCCGTTCCGTTGTTCGCGGTCCAGATAGCCGCGCACCCATTGCTGCAGCGGGTCGGCATCGACGCCGGCGCCGCCGGGCAGTCCGCCCGACAGATCGCTGGCGTCCGGCATCAGCGGCTCGTCTATCTCGCGCGGCTGGATCAGGAATACCCGCACCGTGTTGGACTGGTTGCTGCGCTGATAGCGGAACAGGCCGCCCAGCAGCGGCAAGTCGCCCAACAAGGGCACTTTGGCTTGCTCCTTGTCGCTGGCGTCGCGGGTGTAGCCGCCTATCAGCAGGCTTTTGCCCTGCGGCACGCGCGCCACGGTGCTGATGCGGGTGCGGCCCACTTCCGGCAGGCCGGCGTCCTTGTTGTCCTGCGAATAGTCCGGCGCGCGGGTTTCGCGGCCGTCTTCTATGTTCAGCGACATCTCGATCTGGCCGTCGGCGGCGAAGCGCGGCAGCACGCTGACCAGCGTGCCGTAAGTGACATGCTGCAGATCGACGCTGCGCTCGCCCACCAGCTTGGCGTAGAAGGTGCGGTTGTTGTCGAAGATGGCCGGCACGTTTTCCTGGGTCAGCACCACCGGGCGCGACACCACATTGGCCTTGTTGTCGCGCGACAGCGCCATCACCGAGGCGATGAAGCGGGTGCCGTCCAGCGTGCTCAGCGAGCCGGACTGGTTGAAGGCCACGCCCAGCTTGTTGCCGACGCTGACGCTGCCGTTCCAGTTGACGCCCAACTGGTCCAGGTCGTCCTTCTGCATGTCTATGATCCACAACGACAGCTCGACATGGCGCTTGGCCACGTCCAGCGCCTGCGCCAGGCTCTCGATGAAGCGCACCTGCTCGGCGGTGCCCTTAACCAGCAGGCTGTTGGTGTCCGGATAGGCGATCACCCGGATGTCGCCGGCGGCGGCTTCCTGCTTCAGCGCCTCCGGCAGGCTGAGCCCGGCCGCGTACGGCGGCGGCTTCAGGTCGGCCGCGCCGGGAAAGTCGGGCATGGGCGGGATGTCGCCGCGGCGGGCCGGCGGCGCGGCCGCCACGTCGCGCACCGGCTTCTGTTCGCCCTCCAGCAGCTTTTCTATCACCGTGGCCATGCCGGGGATGGAGATTTTCTGATCGCGCAGCTCGTAATTGCGGTCGCTGACGAAGGTGTTGTTCAGCTTCACCACGCCTATCTTCTGCCGGCCCAGGTCCAGGCCGTCGCTCTGCTTGTCCATCATCGCCGCCGCGCTGCTCACCAGGTCGACGAACACCGGCGGGCCGGACACGTAGAAGGTGCCGCTGCGGCCGTCGCCGCGCAGCGGGTAGCGCTTGTCGTACAGGCCGGACTTGCGCAGGAAATCGTTGAAAGCGGACAAGGTCACGTTGCGCAGCGACAGCACCGCGCTGCGGGTTTCGCTGGCGTCATAAACATAGATGGCCTGGCCGTCGTGGTACCAGATCAGCCCCAGCTGCTGCGACATCTTTTCCAGCAGCGCCTGCGGGCTGGAAAGGTCGAAATCGCCGCTGACTTGCTTGCGCGCCGCCAGCTTGCTGACGATCACCGGCTTCTTCAGCCGCGATGACAGCGCGTCGAAAAAGGCGCGCAGGCTGTCTTTCCTGGCGACATAGCCGGCATCCTCGCCGGCGCGTTCGGCCGGCGGCGCGGCCAGGGCGCTGGCCGGCGGCAACGACAGGGCGCAGCCCAGACAGGCTGCGAGCAAAAGAGACTTGTTCATTTGGTGGCCAACTGGATGATATTGGACAACCCACGCGGAGAAACGCCGATCAGTCCCTTGATTTCATTGGAAAAATGCGATGACGACGCATAGCCGTGCTTGAGCGCCACCTGGGTCAGGCTGTCCCGCCCCTCCACCACGTCCAGCAACGAGCGGGCCATCCGCCAGTCGCGCAGCTCGGTCTTGGCCGCGCCGCCCAGCGCATTGCGGCACAGGCGGCGAAAGTGCGAGTAGGACACGCCGTAGCGTTCGCCCAGCTCTTGCAGCTTGTCGCCGCGCTCGGACTGCGCCAGCAGGAAGCGCACCAGCCAGTAGCTTTCGCTGCGCCTGAGCAAGGACAACAGCGCCTGGAACGGCTCGGACGGCGCCAGCACCTGGCGCAAAAACCAGTACTCGCAGCCGCGGCGGTCGGTCCAGACTTCGTCCTCGCCCAACGGCAGCAGCGCGCAACGGCATTCGCTGGCCTGCTGCTCGGCGTCCCGCGCCTCGTCGACGAAGGACAGCAGCTTGGTCAGCGCCTCGAGCCGCATAGGCTGGAAGCTCACGCCGCCGTCCAGCACGGTCAGCTCCAGCCGGTCCAGCAGCAGCAGGCCGCGCCAGCCGGCGGGCAGCTCCAGCATCTCGCCGCCCGATGCCCAGTCCAGGGCCAGGCGCGCGGCCCGGCCCTCCCGCGGTTGCAACAGCCAGGCCTCCTGGGACGCCACGCCGCGACTGGCGGCCGCGCCCAATGTTTCCAGCGGATTCAACACATCGTTATCTGTCATCGGTCCATGCCCGCTTGCGGGCTCGTGCTTGGATGACGGACAGTTTCGCCCAGCGTCCCGGGCGAATCCTGATGCGAATCTGATGGCCGGGCCGACATTGCCCGGCCGGCGTCCATCAGGCCATGCCCTTGGTCGCGCTTTGCTGCTGCTCTTCGGTTTCGAAGTTGACCAAGCCGTCGGGGAAACGGAAGTGGGAGTCCATCGCCGCCCAGAAATCATGGTTGCGGGTGTCGTCCTGGCTCCAGATGCGCTCCGCCAGCGATTGCGCGTCGCCGCGCGCGGCTTCCGGCCGGCCCTCGGCTTCGCGCAGCACGGCGTCGACATGGCCGCGCAGCGCGTTGGGGCCGGTGCCTTCGATGGTGCTCTTGTTGGCGCGGCTGAAGTAACGGTCGCCGGCGAATTCCGCGCCCTTCATCTGCTGGTAGTCTCGGCCGATCTTGTCGATGAAGCCGTCCAGCATCTTGCTGCCGGGGTGGCTGGCCAGCAGCGCGTTGGCGAAATACGGGGTGGCGCTGCCGCTGGCCTCGCGCTTGCCTTCGGCCAGACCCACCAGCATCAGGTCCGGGTGGGCGGACAACGCGCCGGCCAAGGGCTGCGTGCACTCCAGGTCGATATCGGCGTACACCCCGCCGTAGTTGTGCAGAATTTCATAGCGGGCGATGTCCGACGCCGCCGGATACGCGCCGTTGCGGCCGATGATTTCATGCTGGTAGGCGTCGCGGTTGCGCAGCTGGATATCGCCGGCATGGCTCAGGTCGCGCACTTTCACATTGGGCGCGTCGGCGAAGCCGGCCTGCAGGCGCTCCAGCGCGGCGACGTCGCGCTCGGCGCCGGCGGCGCAGCGGTCCCAGGCCTTGACGGTCTGGTCCAGGATCAGGCGGTCGGCCAACAGGAATTTCTCGTCGTTGCCGCGAACCAATTGGCGGAAGGCATCCAGCGCGGCGGCGGCATTGTCGCCGGTCACCTTGCCGCCCTGCGGCAGCAGCGCCTCGCGCCAGGCCTCATTCCCCGACGCCGCCAATTCCTTGTTCAATTCGCTCAGCGCCTGCTTCTGCGCGGCGCGCCCCAAGGCGCCGTCTTCCTTGCCCAGCGTGGCGGCCAACTGGCTGAACAGGCCGCGGAACAGCTTTTCCGCCTGGAAGGCGCCGGCATCGGGGAACAGCTTGTCCACCTGCTGGCGCACCTCGCGGTTGGCGGCGTAGGCGCCGAACTGCTTGGAATCCACCCACAGATTGACTTCAGAGCCCGGATTCTTGGCCGCCCATTGGCGCAGGTAGTCCTGCTGGGTCTGGCCGGGTTGCGACCCCACCCACACCATGTGGATCTGATTCGGCACCGGCTTGAAGTCGGCCTTGTCGTAAACCTGGGCAAAGCTGCGGACAGCTTGGGCCTGATCGGCTGCGGACGAAGAAGACAACGGACGGGATGGTTGAAGACTGGAAATGTGCATGACGGCTCCTGGTTGGGATCAACGAACTGACCAGGAATATTGGAATACAGCCGGCCCGCCGGCGCTTACAAAAAGCGCTCAAGCGGGCCGGCAAAACCATCATGGCGGTTCGCTCACGCCGGCAGCGGCAGCTCCACCAGGCCGGGGAAGGACAGCTTGTCCGCCTGCCACAGCGGGTATTGCCGCTGCAGCAGGGCTTCCAGCGCCGCGCCTGCCGCGTCGAAGCCGCCCGAGCCGGAGGCGAAGGCGCGCATCGCGGCGAAGAAGCGCTCGCCGAAGCCGTCTTGCGGCTGGCGCGCCAGAAAATACCCCGCCTCTTGATGCACGGCGGCGCCGTCGTCGGCCAGTTGCCGGAACAGGCCCGACAGCGCCTCCCGCTGCGACTCGCGCAGCGCCGGCCAGCGCTCGGGCTCGCCCACCGCCTGCAGGTGTAGATAATGCATCATCGGCGCGCTCAGGCTGTTGTCGCCCCAACGCTCATGCAACACCGCGCTTGAGGACGCTCCGGCGCTCAAACCCAGCTCCAGCGACACGCCCGGCTGCAACGGCACGCCGCCGGACAGCGCGGCCGAACCGTCCACGCTGGCGCTCACCCTGGCCAGTTGCAGCCGGTAGCCGGCGGCTGCGGCCGGGAAGTCGGCCTGGCGCTGGTATTGCGGCTGGTAGAAGCGCAGCAGCAGCGTGACGCCCGCGCCGGTCTGCGCGCTCAATTGCGACTGCGCGCCCGCCAACGCCGCCGGCAGCTGATCGGCCAGGCCATGCGGCGCCAGTTGCGCCAGCAGCGCGTCCTTCAGCTTGTCCAGCGCGCCAGCGTCGCCCAGGCTGCCGGACAAGGTGACGCGCACATCCTTGTAGCTGCCGGCGCGCGCCGGATTGGGATGAACCCGTTCGCGCTCGGTCAAGGACGCTTCCGCCTTCACCCCCAGCGGGCCGATGCCGCCGCCCAGGTCCAGCGCGTAGCTGCGGTCGCGGATCTGCAGAGCCAGGGTGTCGCGGAAGCTCACCCGCTCGGCCAGCGCCGCGGCGTCATGGCGAATCGGCGGCGCGTACAAGCCGGGCGCGGCTTCCAACAAGGCCGCGCGGGCATCGTCCGCGCCCTCCCGCCGCCCCGCCGCCAGCAACAGCGCGGCATGCGCCAGCGCCATGTTCGCCAGCGCGTCCTCGCGGCTTTTTCCCTGCCAGCTGGCCAGAATGGATTTTTCCACCTGCGCGCCGCCTTCGCGGCGGCCGATGCCGGCATCCAGCTGCCGCGCCACCGCGCAGAAATGCTCGAACTCCGCCGCCAGCCGGCCGACGGCCGACTTCAACGCCTCGGGCGGGCAATCCGCCAGCCGCAGCCCGCCGGTCAAACGGCTGAGCGGCCGCGCGCCCGGCTTGTCGCCCACTTGGTCGAACAGCGCCTGCGCCTTTTGCTCGATGCCGGCCAGCCGCTGCGCCGCCACCACTGGGTCGCGCGCCGCGCCCGCTTCGGCCGCGACGCCCTGCCAGAACGGCGTCAGCGCGTCGGCCCGGATGTCGATGCGCTCCAGCGCCGCGCCGACGCCGGCGCTCAAGCCGGCCGCCGCCGCGCGCGCGCTGACGGCGCCGCGGATAGCCACCGATTCGCCGCCCGGCAACACCGGCACCCGCGCGCCAGGCAGCGCGGCGGAAGCATCGCGCCGCCCCAGCCAGCCCAGCAGCACCGCCACCCGCTGCTGCTGATCGCCCGCCTGTTGCTGCAAGCGGTGGTAATGGCGCAGCTCGTTGCCGTGTCCGGGGCGGAACAGCCGGATCAGCGCGCCCACCACGGTTCGGGCGCTGACGCCCAGCGTTTCGCGGCGCGAACCGTGCCCCAGTTGCTCGGCCCGCAGATGGACAAATGCCTTGGCGCTGTTGAATTCGGTGAAGCGGGTGACCTGGCGCCGCCCTTCCGCCGCTCCCGACAGCGTGGCCGCGCCGACGCCGGCCTTCACCCCGGCCTGAACCGATACCGCATGGCCGCGGTTCTGGAATACGAAACCCTCGTCGTCGTTATCCATGCCGCGGCTCAGGTTCGCGCCCAGGCCTACCGTCGCCTTGGCGCCGAGGCCGCCCTCGCCCAGGCCGATGCCGACGCCCACCGATACGCCCAGATGCCTTTCGCTGGCCGCTCCCGGCTGATCGAAACGCAAAAACTGCGGCAGCAATTGCCGTTCGACATCGGCGCGCGCCAGCTGCGCCCAGGCGGCCTGCCCCTGCAAGGCCAGGCGGCGGCTCAGCTCGCCCAGCGGGCTGTCGGCCGGCAATTTTTCCGCCAGCTTCTCCAGTTGCAGCGACAGCTTCGCGCATTCGCGGATGTCCAGCGCGTCGCCGCTGCCTTCGCGCAGCGCCTGGCGCAGGTTCTGCAAAATGGCCACGCTGTCCGACGTCAGGCGATGGCTGGCATTCCCCAGCCGCAGCGTCGCCGCCCAGCGCGGCCGCGGCGCGGGCTCGGCCAGGCGGCGCGCTTCGTCCGTCATCGCCCGCAGCACCTCGCGCATGCCCTGGCGCTGCAGGCGCAGTTCGGCATCCGCCAGTTTGATCTCCGCCCCGCGCGGCATGGCCGCGCGCCTCTCCGGCCGGCCGGCCGCGCCGCGCAGCGCCCGCCCCAAGTTCGCCGCCGGGGCGGCTTCGCCGTCCGGCAATGCGCGAAACCCGCGCAGCGTGGCGGCGCCGTTCGCGCCGATTGCATCCAGCATGGTGTTCTCCTCAGGCGCCGCGCGCGCCGATCAGGCTGGCCGCCAACGCCAGCCGGTTGCCCCGTTCCAGCGCCTGGCTCAAGCCATCCAGCCGCTGCGCCAACTGCCCCGCCTGCGCTTGCTGGCGCGACGGAAGCCCGGCGTCGCCGGACAGCTGGCGCAGCATGGCGCCGGCGCCATCCAGATCGCGCCGCAGCCCGTCCAGGCAAGATTGAAAACCGCCGACCTGGCTGCCGGCCATCGCCGGCTGGGGCCGCGCTTGCGGCGACATGCCGCAGCCGCGGCAGCGCTGGGCCAGGCCGGACGCCGCCGCGCCGTGGGACGCCTGCCGCGCTTCGGCCAACGGATACGGCCTGGCGGCCCCGGACACTCCATTCACCATGTTCTCGACTCCTGCCCGGCTTGGCCCGGGCGACAGTTTGCGATCGGCGCGTCCCGCATCCATGCAGGCGGCCCAGCGTCAAATTAACGCAGGCCGCGCGCCGCGACTTGCATAAAACGCCCTTCGCGCCCGGTCGTTTTTCAGACTTTTCCCATTTGTAGCAAGCAGACCCTCGCGTAGTATTCCTACTCTAAATGTTGAATTCCGTGATCCAACCGGCGGCAAGTCATTCAATTCAATAGAGATGACCGCCACTCTTCCTCGCCACGCCATCGCTCTGGACGTTTTTTGCAAGCCGCATCCGCGCATGCATAAGTACCATGCACTATCCGTTTTTATGATGCGAAGATAAATACAAGAACCGGCACAGATCACTCGAACACATCCAGATAACAACACGCGACATGCCGCGACGCTGCGGGGAAACAGCAGGCGCGGCGGCGGTCGACTCGATTCCTGCGGCCCGCCCGCACGGTTGTCGCGCCCCGCGCGCAAGAGGAACTGAAGATGGCGTTACACAACGATGGCTTCATCAATCGGCAATTCGTCTTTGGCGATTTTGTCCTGCGCTTCGACGGCGCGCTGGTTCACCGCGAACAGCAGCTCAGCATTCCGCCCAAGGAGCTGGCGGTGCTGACCGCCCTGCTGGAAGCCGCTGGCGAGCTGGTGAGCAAGGACTCGCTGCTGGACCGGGTCTGGCCGGACGGCGACGTCAACGAGGAGTCGCTCACCCGCTGCATCTACGCGTTGCGCCGCATCCTGCTGGAAGGCAAGGACAACCGCTACATAGACACCGTCTACGGCAAGGGCTACCGTTTCTGCCGTCCGGTGGCGGTGGTGTCGCGCCCGACGCCCAACGCGGAAAAGTGCACGATGGCGGTGCTGCCCTTTCGCACCGACGGCCAACTGGACGCGCTGGAGCTGCACGCGGCGCTGGTGCAATGCCTGTCGCGCTATTCGCCGTTCGGCCTGATCGTGCTGCCGGCCACCATCACCCGCAATTGCAGCGACGTCGCCGACATCATGTCGCTGATCGACCAACTGCGCCCCGACTACTACCTGGCCGGACAAGTGCGCCGCCATGGCGGCGCGTCGCAACTGCAGATCGAGCTGGTGCGCGCCGACGGCCACCAGCTGGTGCATCACGAAAGCATGGAGCTGGGTCCGGGCCAGCCCATCGCCGCGCTCCACAGCCGGCTGGCCAGCCTGCTGCCGCAACGCATTCCCGGCCTGCGCTGGAAACAGGGCAACGCCAGCGAGCTGGATTCGCTGGACCTCGCCGTGGCCTACCTCAACAGCCGCCACCAACTGCAGCGCCACACCCCCTCCAGCCTGCGCCAGGCGCTGACCATGCTGCACCAGTGCGTCAGCGGCAACCCCAGCCACGCGCTGCCTTACTGCAGCCTGGCCGAGTGCTACCTGACCCTGGCTCAACTGGGCTTGTTCGACCAGGCGCTGGCGCTGGAGGAGGCGCAGCAGGCAGTCAACAAGGCGATCGCGCTGGAAGCGGGCCATCCGCAAGCCATGGGCTTGCTGGCCCTGCTCAGCAGCATGCGCGCGCAAATCGCGGTGGCCGACGCTCTGTTCGAGCAGGCGCGCCTGCTGGCGCCGGATTCGCTGGACATCCACTACTACCACGCCTGGCACCTGTTTCTGTCCAACCGGCTGGAGCAGGCGCAGCAGGCGGTGGACGCCTGTCTGGCGCGCGACCCTTCCCGCATCGCCGCCGGCATCCTCAAACTGTGGCTTACCTATTGCCAGCACCGCGTCGACGACGCGGTGGCGCTGGGCAAAAGCCAGCTCTGCCAATACGGCCAGGACCACCCGGTGCTGCAGAGCATGCTGGCGCTGATGCTGGCGGTGCAAGGCCAGCACGCCCAGGCAGAAGAGCTGGCGGCAGCGGTGCGCGCCTCCGGCGAGGAGTGCGGCCTGCTGGCGGCCAACTGTTGCTACGTGCGCCACTGCAGCCAGGGCGAAGCCGCCCGGCCGCAGCTGCTGGACTTCCTGGCCAAGGTGGACAGCCGCCAGGTCCGCTCCGGCCTGCTGCCGCTGATCCTGGCCCTACACGGCCGCGAGGCCGCGCTGCAATTGCTGGGTCAATTGCAGGCCGAGCGCTACCTGTGGCTGCGCGCCTGGCGGCACGACCCGCGGCTGGCCTCGCTGTTTCAGCAGCCGCTGCCGGAGGCCGCGTGAGCCGCGCCTGGCTGGCCGGCGCCGCGCTGCTGTGCGCGCTGCCCGCCCATGCCGACTGCTGGGAGCAGGCCGGCCGGATGTTCAATATCGAGCCCGACCTGCTGTACGCCATCGCCGAGCAGGAATCCGGCCTACGGCCCGACGCCGCCGGCCGCAACCGCGACGGCAGCCGCGACCTGGGCCTGATGCAAATCAACAGCCTGCACCTGCCGCGGCTGCGCCAGCTGGGCGTGGACGAGAAGCGGCTGCTGGGCGACGCCTGTCTGTCTGTGATCGTCGGCGCCTCCATCCTGTCGGACATGATGAAACGCTACGGCTACTCCTGGGAGGCGGTGGGCGCCTACAACGCCGGCGTCGGCCCCGAACGCCGAACCTTGCGCATGCGCTACGCCCATCAGGTGTGGCAGCGCTACCAGCGGCTGCGCGCCAGCCGCTGACAACGATTCACCCCTTGAATGGCGGCCGCAGCCCTGCGTGGGCGGGCCGCCATCTTTTTTTGCCGAATCTGATCGCGCCATCGGAATTTGATCGGCTTTCCATCAGGAAGCGCGGACGGGCCAGCGCTACAGTGGCGGCAACAACGCAGATCAGCAAAGAGCCCATGGCCGTAGAAGACACCCACACCAGCGCAAGCGCCGCCATCGTGGCGCGCCTGCTCAACAGCCCCCTGCGCGGCTGCGAATTCCCGTTGCCGGCAGGCCGGACCCTGTTCGTGGTCGGCCCCGAGCCGATGCCGGACAGCGCCGCGACGCTGCCCGAGCTGCCCGCCGACACCCTGTACGTGCCGCTGGCGCAAGGCGGCGTCAATTTCGAACTGCAGGCGGCAGACGGCCGGGTTTCCATTCGCCAGCTGGGCGAGCATGCGGCGGACGCCTATCCGGCCGAACTCAACCGGGCGCTGAAAATCGGCGAGCTGGAGCTGGCGCTGCGGCATCCGGGGCAAGCCTGGGCTGAGGACATTCTGCTGCATCCGCAAGCCGCCGCGCCGGCGGCCGAGCGCCCGGACCGCGCCCGCCGTCCAGCCTGGCCTGCCGCGCTGGCCATCGTTCTGCTGGCGGCGCTGGCCGGCGGCGCCTACTGGCTGTGGGACACGCCGCAAAGACAGGCGGCGCAGCTGTCCGCGCTGCTGGGACGCGACGCGCAACGCTTCCAGGTGCTGCCGGGTCGCGACGGCGCGTTCTACGTCGCCGCCGCCGACGACCGCGACGCCGCCTGGGCGCGGCAGGCGCTGCTGCGCGGCGGCGGCCTGGCCCGGGTCATCAATCCGCGGCGGGAAAACGAACGCATCGACCGCTGGCTGGCCGACTCCCGGCCCGGCCTGGCCTATTACCGGCTGCAGCTGGACGACCCGCGCCGCCCCCAGCTCTGGACCAGCCTGCAGCGCAGCGCGCTGAGCGCGGCGGACACGGCGGCGCTCAGCCGGCAATTGGCGGGCCAGCTGCCTTACGCCGAGCGGGTGGACATCGTCCCGATGGACGACGCCGCCGCCGCGCGCGAGGCGGAGGCGGGGCTGACGCGGCAGGCGCTGCCCTTCAGCCGCAACAAGCACCCCGACAGCGTCACCTTCGTGATAGAGGGCGCGCTGGACGACGGCGAACTGCAGCGCGCGCGCCAATTCGTGGACGGCTACTACCGGCAATGGGGCAGCCGCTACGTGCAGTTCGCCACAGAATTGAAGGACGACTGGCTCAAGGGCAAGTCCTTCAAGTACGGCGACCAGGGCTACGTGAAGATGGAAACCGGCCACTGGTATTTTCCCAAGCCACTTTGACCACAAGGACCCACTAGCTATGGCAAAAATCGATTTTCCCTGGAGCGGTTATCTGGACGAAACCTCCGCCAAGTTCGACGAAGGCGTGAAGAACATGCACAAACAGGTGGAGGATGCGCTGGCGGCGCTGAAGGACAAGCCGTCCGATCCCGAACTGCTGGCGCAATACCAGAGCAAGCTGTCCGAGTACAACCTGTACCGCAACGCGCAATCCAACGCGGTGAAGGCGTTCAAGGACATCGACGCCGCCATCATCCAGAACTTCCGTTAACCCGCGCCGCCGGCCCGCGCCGGCGGCCTCCCCAGGAGCCACCCATGAATCCCATCGGCGCCTCTCAACTGCACGCGCTGGCGCAATCCGGCGACCTCACCCGCGGCGAAGACCGGCTGGTTTCGCTGGAAGAGCGGCTGATTCAGGCGTTTTCCCGCTCGGCCGTCAGCGCCGGCATGGAAAAAGACGCCATCCTGCAAAAGCTGGAGCAGCCGGAAATCATCACCAACCCGGCCGAGCTGTTCGAGCTGCAGCAACGCACCTCCAATTACAACCTGGAGGTGTCGATGATCAGCACCCTGTCCCGCAAGACCGTGGGCGCGGTGGAAAGCCTGCTGCGCTCATGATGCGCGCCAGCCTGAAAGCCGCGCTGCTGGCGCTGCTGTTGGCCGGCTGCCAGCAAAAAGACCTGCTCAAGGGCCTGGATCAGCAGCAAGCCAACGAAGTGGTGGCGGTGCTGCAGCGCCACAACATAGAAGCCGACAAGACCGACCGCGGCAAGACCGGATTCAGCATCGCCGTGGCCCAGCCCGATTTCGCCGCCGCGGTGGACTGGCTGCGCATCTACAACCTGCCGTCGCGCCCGAGGGTGGAGGTGGCGCAGATGTTCCCCGCCGACTCGCTGGTGTCGTCGCCGCGCGCGGAAAAGGCGCGGCTGTACTCCGCGCTGGAACAGCGGTTGGAGCAGTCGCTGCAGACCATGGACGGCATACTGTCTGCCCGGGTGCATGTCAGCTACGACCTGGACGGCGGCGAAGCCGGCCGGACAGCCCAGCCCATGCACATCTCCGCGCTGGCGGTGTACGACAGCGAGGCCGATCCCGCCGCCATGATCAACAACATCAAGCGTTTCCTGAAAAACAGCTTCGCCGAAGTGGAGTACGACAACATCTCCGTGGTGCTGTCGCGCCGCGGCGAAGCGCAGCAACAGCCGCCCGGCCCGCGGCGCGATGAAGGCCAGAGCGGCGCCGCCTGGTGGCTGGCGGGCTTGGCCGCCCTGCTGGCGCTGGCGGGCGCTGCCGGCTGGTTCTGGCATCGCCGCCGCCCCCCCGCGCCGGCGACGGCGCCCGCCCCTGCCGCGGGAGAGTCGCATGGCTGACACCGGCCTGGGGAGCCAGGCCTGCGCCATCCTGTTCGACCCGCTCGGCTATCTGCACCGCGAACGCCTGAGCCTGCCGGACGAGATGCGCGGCGGCGGCCAGCGCGCCGCCGTCAACGACATGCTGATCGCCGCCTACCGGCTGGACACCGCCTGGCCGGCGGGGCCGCACAGCCACGCCACCCGGCAATGGCTGCGCCACTGGGCGCGGCTGCCGCAAGCGGCCTACCTGATGGGCTGCCAGCTGCTGCGGCCCTCGCTGGCCAGGCAGGGCGCGCTGCTGCGCCTGCCGCCGTGGGCGCGGGATTTTGCCGCCATGCCGCTGGCCGCACCCGCCGCGCCGGCGCTGCCCCGCGCGCCGGATCATGCCGATCTGCTGGCCGCGGGCTACGGCCAGCTGCTGGCCTGGAGCGGCCAGTTGCCGCGCGCGCTGGTACAAAGACTGCCGCTGCTGTTTCCGCCCGCAGCCGTGCTGGCCGCCAGGCCCGCCGCGCTGCCCGATCCCTTGCTACTGACCTTGGCCTTGCAACATGCCCAGAGACATCCCCATTCCCCATCGTTCCTGCATTGAAGAAGGCGTGTTGATCCGCAGCCAGCGGCTTGGCCAGGCCGCCCGGCTCGGCCGGCTGGACGGCCAGGCGCGCCAGCGCGCGCAAGTTTTGCTGCGCGAAGCCCGGCGCGAAGCCGACGCCATTCGGCAGCAGGCATGCCAGGAAGGCTACCGGCAGGGCATGCGGGAGGCGCTGGGCCAAGTGGCGGCGCATCTCGCCGACAGCCGCGCGCTGGCCGAACAGTGGCGGCTGCGATTGGGCGCCGAGGCCCGCGCCATGCTGTCCGCCGCGGTGGACCACCCCGACACGCTGCTGCTGCTGCTGGACGAATGGCTGCGCGCGCAGGACGGCGCGCGCAGCGACGTGCTGACGCTGCAGTTGCCGTCGCGCGCCAAGGCGCTGCAGCCGCGGCTGATGGCGCTGTTGGCGGAGCACTGGCCAGGCGCGATACGCATCGACTATCACTCCGAGCCGCGCTTCGTCATGCGCTGCGCCGACCAAGCCGCCGAATTCGAGCCGGAGCAATACGTGGAATCGGCATCGCGGCAATTATTGCAGGCCCTGGACGGCTTGCAGGAGGACTGCCGCCGGATCGCGGCCGATTCGCTGGCGCATCTGCTGCGGGAGCGGGAACGCAACCCAGAATCGGAATCCGCTCCCGCCGCCGCCCGGCAAGGAGACGCTGAATGATATCGCCGCTGTCCGCCCCATCGCCCTATTCGGCCGCGACACCCGAGCCGGACGCCCCGGTCTCTCTGCAGCAAAGGCTGGCCGCCGCCGCATCCGAAACGCCGCAGACCCGCCCGACCGGCAAGTGGCCCGATTACGACACCGACCCCAAGGCCATGGCCTTTCTCGCGGCGTTGCAGCAACTTCCGCCCGCGCTTTCGGACGCGCAAGCCGACAAGCAGGCGCAGATCGACGCCATCGCCAAACTGCTGCGCGACTTCCAATACCCCGCGGACAGCGCGGCCTTCGTCACGCTGGAAGAGCAAAGCGCCATCCTGCAACGCACGCTGGCCCGGCTGGGAGAAACCTCGCCGCTGCACGCCCCGCTGATGGCGGTGATGCTGGGCACCAGCAACCTGCAGTTCCAGATGAAAAAGTGGATGCAGGACGTGGTGTTGTCGGACGGCACGCCGCCGGAATTCGACGAATGGTGATGCCGCGCCGCGTCCCCAGCCCAAGCTGACCCCGCCTCGCGCCCCGCCTTTTCCCAAGCCTCGCCAGCCATCTACCTGTACTTAAGGGCAGAGCAGGAACCGGGCAAGCTGCTAATCAGAAAGCACTGCCCGGCGCCCGCCCGTCACTTCACCGCGGGTTGCCGCGCACGTCCCCTGCCTTTTTCAATTTCCGAGAGAAAGCGAACATGAGCGCACAACCCGTCCACACCGTCATGCCTTACGGCGCCGCCATTCAGCAAGCCATCAGCGAAGGCAGCCTGTCCCAGATGAAGCAACTCCACCAGCAAAGCGAGCAGTATCTGAACGATCTGCGCGCTCAGCTCAAGGAACTGGAAAACGAAATTTCCCGCCTGGAAAGGCGCTAAGCCGATTCCGGCATCATCGTCCACTTGCGGAGGCTCTATGTCAGGCAACACTCAGGCTCTTGAAGGACTGTTTCCGGTCAGCTACATCATCACCACCGGCGCGCCCGGCGCCCAGAACCTGCAACTGAATCTGCTGGTGAACAGCGCCGGCGAAACGGTGACCGGCACCGCGCACATCACCCAGGCCACCAACCCGCCGCTGGATCTGCACTCGGACGTGCGGGGGCAATTCACCTATCTGACCATCATGCCGCCGAGCGAAGGCCGGATTCTGATCACCGCGCAAGGCAACCCCGGCGGCCCCCACTCCAACGCCGCCGTCAACTTCAAGATCCACCTGGTGCTGGAGCACGACTGGAAAAAAGGCGTGGCCAACTACAGCTATTTCAACGGCCAGCAGTGGGTGGAAGTCGAAAACGCGCCGGCCAAGCTGAACGACAAGCTGCAATCGCGCCGCCACCCTGAAATTCCGCTGGAACCCGGCCCGGTCATTCCGTCCGGCGGCCGCGTCATCCCGCTTTACGGCGTCCCTATCCAAAGCGCCATCGCCAGCGGCGACCTGACCCATATGAAAACCCTGGCCAACCTGGCCCAGCAGCAGCTGGACAGCAGGCCGCAGCTGGAAGCGGCGCTGGCCGAACTGAAGGCGGAAATCTCCAAGCTGGGCGGCTAAAGAGGCGCGGCCTCGTCCCTACACGATTCCTCCAATGACCAAGGAGCACTCCATGTCAGCAGCAGGGCTGTTTCATACCCGCCTCACCGTCGCCTCGCCCAACCTCGGCGCCCCCGTTCTGACCCTCGACCTGGTGGTGGACACCGTCAGCAAAAAGGTTGCCGGCGCCGCCCAGATCTTCCAGAGCACCAATCCGCCGGTGCAATTCCACGCCAATGTCTGGGGCCACTACACCCAGGCCAAGCTCGACAAGGCCACCGAGCACCACATCGTGCTGTCGCTGGAAGGCAGTCCCAGCTCGCCCAACAGCATGATCGCCGAGACCTTCAATCTGCAAGGCATCCTGGAGCAAGACTGGACAAAAGGCTACGCCAGCTACCGTTTCTTCTATCAGAGCGCATGGCACAGCGTTGTCCATGCCGTGGTGACCGAAGACAAGCTGGCTCCGGGCAAGCAGCCGCACGCCGGCAACCATGCCCGCCACCATCCGGTGATGCCGCTGTACGCCGCCGCGCTGCAGCAGTCCCGCGGCAGCACCGATGTCGCCCAGCTCAAGGCCTTGGCCAGCCAGGCTGAGGAACAGCTGAAACAGCACGACAATATTCAAAACGCGCTGACCCAGCTCAAAGGCGAAATCATCCGTCTGGAAAAACAGCAGTAAGCCTCCCTCGCGCCGGCCCAGGCCATCGGGCCGGCGCCCTGCCAAGGACACACTGATGCAAGAGAGCGCCGCCATCCGCCCTGCCCGCTATCTCAGCGACGACGATTTCAAGCGCTACACGCCGGTGCACGTGGTGTGGGAAATCACGCTGGCCTGCGACCTGAAATGCCTACACTGCGGCTCGCGCGCAGGCCACCGCCGCCCTGATGAGCTGAACACCGAAGAATGCCTGCAGGTCATAGACTCGCTGGCCGCGCTGGGCACCCGCGAAATCACGCTGATCGGCGGCGAAGCCTATCTGCGCAAGGACTGGGCGCAGCTGATACGCGCCATCCGCAGCCACGGCATGTACTGCGCGGTCCAGACTGGCGGGCGCAACCTCAATCCGGCCCGGTTGCAGCAGGCGCTGGACGCGGGGCTGAACGGAATCGGCGTTTCGCTGGACGGGCTGGCGCCGCTGCATGACAAGGTGCGCAATGTGCCGGGCTCGTTCGACAAGGCCGTGGACGCGCTGCGCCGCGCCAAGGCTGCCGGCCTCGCCGTCAGCGTCAACACTCAGATCGGCGCAGCCACCATGCCGGACCTGCCCGAGCTGATGGAAACGATCATCGACATCGGCGCCACCCACTGGCAGATCCAGCTGACCGTGGCGATGGGCAATGCGGTGGACAACGACCAGCTGCTGCTGCAGCCCTATCAATTGCAGGAGCTGATGCCGCTGCTCGCCCGCCTGTACAAGTCTGGGCTGGAACGCGGCCTCCTGATGAACGTAGGCAACAATATCGGCTATTACGGCCCTTACGAGCACCTGTGGCGCGGCTTCGGCGACGAGCGCGTGCACTGGACCGGCTGCGCCGCCGGCCAGACCGTGATGGCGCTGGAGGCCGACGGCACCGTCAAAGGCTGCCCGTCGCTGGCCACGGTAGGCTTCTCCGGCGGCAATGTCCGCGACATGACGCTGGCTGACATCTGGCAGCATAGCGAGGGCATGCACTTTGGCCGGCTGCGCTCGGTCGACGACCTGTGGGGCTACTGCCGCGGCTGCTACTACAACGACGTCTGCCGCGGCGGCTGTACTTGGACTTCCCACTCGCTGCTGGGCAAGCCGGGCAATAACCCTTACTGCCACTATCGCGTGCTGGACCTGCAGAAGAAAGGCCTGCGGGAGCGCATCGTCAAGTTGCAGGACGCCGCCCAGGCCTCGTTCGCGGTCGGTCGCTTCGACCTGATCACCGAGGAGATCGCCACCGGGAAAGTGGTCAGCCAGATCAGCCGCAACGGACAGGTGATAGAGCTGACATGGAAAAATCAGGGCAAGCGCGCGCCCGAAATCGGCCAGCCGCCGGCTACGCTGTCCATCTGCCGCAGTTGCAAGCAATACATCCACCCGGAAGAAAAGACCTGTCCGCATTGCGCCGCCGATCTGGCGGCGGCCGAAAGCGCCTATCGACAGGAAGAAGCGAACAGGCGGCAAATCGTCGACCGGCTGCAGCGCCTGCTAGGCATCGGCGCCTAACTGCCGAGGGCCGGCGCGCTCCCGCCAGCCGGCCCACGGCCGCCCTCCTCCCTCACGCCATTGGAAACGGTTTCCCCGGAGCGGCGGCATCCCTTACAATCCGGCCCAACTCACCAAGCCAGACTGTCATGCTGCCCGACATCCCCCCGCAGTCCTCCCACAACGCCTCGCCGCTGCTGATCCAGGCGCAATCCGACACCCAAGCGGTGCTGGCTTGGTTGGCCGAGCACACTGGCAGCGCCGCCACCCTGGCCAGTTACCGCAAGGAATCGGAACGCCTGCTGCTGTGGCTGGCCAGCCGCGGCCAAAAACTGGCCCAGGTGCGGCGCGAAGACGTGCTGGACTATCAACGCTTCCTCGCCGCGCCGCACCCGGCCGAACAATGGATAGGCCCGCCCCGCCCGCGCAGCCATCCGCACTGGAAGCCGTTCAGCAAGGGGCTGACGCCGCACAGCGCCGCACATAGCCTGACTGTGCTCGGCGCGATGTTCAGCTATCTGAACGACGCCGGCTATCTGAACGGCAACCCGTTCAAGCTGCTGCGCCGCCGCGCGCCGCGCCAGACCGCGGAAGTGGAACGTTTTCTCGATGGCGAATGCTGGCGGCACATCCAGGCCACGCTGGATAGGCTGCCGCGTGACACGGCAAAGGCAGTTCGCCACGCCGAGCGGGCGCAGTGGCTGTTCACCCTGCTGTACCTGACTGGAGCCCGCCGCAGCGAAGTGGCCGGCGCCGTCGCGGGCGACCTCGCGCGCCGCCACGGCAACTGGTGGTGGAACGTGGTAGGCAAGGGCGGCGTGCGCGCCCGCATCCCGCTGTCGGATGAGTTGATGGCCGCCTATGGCCATTACCGCCAGACACTGGACCTACCCGCCGACATCGGCATTGGCGACGATACCCCCCTGGTCTGCCGCATCGGCGCGAAGAACCGCGCGGAGCCGTTGTCGGACAAAGCAATTTACCTGATCTGCAAAGAGGTGTTCGCCCGCGCCCTGCAACACGCGCCGAACGACGAAACCCGCGCCCGACTGGCGCGCGCCAGCACCCACTGGCTGCGGCACACCGCCGCCAGCCACCAGCTGGAAGCCGGCGTTCCCTTGCTGCTGGTCAGCCAGAACCTGCGCCATGCCAGCATCCAAACCACTCGCCGCTACCTTCACAGCGAAGAAGACGCCCGGCACCAGGCCAGCCGGCTGCACCGCCTCAAGCCAGAAGACTGAAAGCCTCCCCCTTCCCATGCCGCGGCTTTGAGCGTACCATCGCGCCTCTTTTTTATTTCAAGGAGATGCCTGAATGACGCCCCAAACCGCTGCCCGCGCCTGCGGTATCGACTTTGGCACCTCCAACTCCACCGTAGGCTGGCTGCGCCCGGGCCAGGACACCTTGCTGCAACTGGAAGACGGCAAGATCACCTTGCCGTCGGTGGTGTTCTTCAATTACGAGGAAGACCACTCCCGCTTTGGCCGCGAAGCGCTGCGCGAATACATCGACGGCTACGAAGGCCGGCTGATGCGCTCGCTGAAAAGCCTGCTGGGCTCCAGCCTGATAGACAGCCAGACCGAAGTCCAGGGCAAAGCCCTACCCTTCCGCCACCTGCTCACGCTGTTCATCAAGGAACTGAAGCTGCGCGCCGAAGCCAACGCCGGCCGCGCTTTCGACGAGGTGGTGCTGGGCCGCCCGGTCTATTTCGTCGACGACAATCCGCAAGCCGACAAGCTGGCCGAGGACACGCTGGCCGACATCGCCCGCCAGGTGGGCTTCAAGGAAATTTCCTTCCAGCTGGAGCCCATCGCCGCGGCCTTCGACTACGAGGCCTCGGTGCAAAAGGAAGAGCTGGTACTGATTGTCGACATCGGCGGCGGCACCTCCGACTTCACGCTGATCCGCCTGTCGCCGGATCGCCGCGCCCAGGCGGAACGCCGCGACGACATCCTGGCCACCGGCGGCGTGCACATCGGCGGCACCGATTTCGACCGCCAGCTCAGCCTGCATGGCGTGATGCCGCTGTTCGGCTTCAAGACCCGGTTGCGCAACAACGCCGAAATGCCGTCCAGCCAGTATTTCAATCTGGCCACCTGGCACACCATCAACTTCGCCTACACCCGCAAGGCTTGGATGGACCTGCAGGACGTGCACCGCGACGCGGCCGAGCCGAACAAGCTGGACCGCCTGTTCCGCCTGATCCAGGAACGCGCCGGCCATTGGCTGGCGATGGAAGTCGAAGCGGCCAAGATCGCGCTGTCCGACCAGGCCCAGCACCGCATGGCGCTGGACCCGATCGAGGCGGGCCTGAGCTGCGAGCTCAGCCGCGAGGATTTCGAAGCCGGCATCGCGCAGATGCTGGACAGGGTAGCCACCACCGTCAGCAAGCTTCTGGCCGACGCGCAACTGCCGGCCGAGGCGATCGACACCGTGTTCTTCACCGGCGGCTCCAGCGGCGTGCCGGCCTTGCGCGCCAGCATCCGCGCGCTGCTGCCCAAGGCGCATCATGTCGAGGGCAATCTGTTCGGCAGCATCGGCAGCGGCCTCGCCATCGAGGCGATGAAGCGCTACGGTTGCTGAAGCCAATAAAAAACGCCGCGGATCGCGGCGTTTTTTATTGGCTCTTTCTCTCAGACTCAACCTTGCGGCTTGCGGCGGGACGGCTTCTTGCCCTGCGGCGGCAGCTCGAAATCGAACAGGGTGCCGGTGCGGCCGGTCTGGGATTGACAGGCGATCAACAGCGCGCGGTTGATGGCTTCCTTCTTGCTGACGCCCCACCACTCGATCATCTTGTCCAGCGACTTCTGCGCGTCTCGGCTCAACTCCACCGTCACCGACAACTCCTGCAGCCGGTTGCGCCGCATCTCGCGACTGCGCCGCTTGCGCTCGGCCACCGTCATCGCGCGCTCACCCAGCGGCTTGCGGCCTGGCTTTTTCTGTACGCCGCCGATCAGATCGAAGGTGTAATGATCGCAAGGGTCTTTCATGGATGGGTGACGGGTCACGGCGTTTTGACGAGGGGCGCAAGAATACCATAAAGCCGCCGCTTGCGCAGGCGGGCGGCGGCGCCGCGGCGAAATATACCGTGATCATTTCGCCGCGCCGCCTTGGCCTCAGCGCGCGAATACGGCCGCAGGGCGCAAACGCTGGCTAAACTGCTGCCGCAACAGCAGCAGGCTGACCAGCGCCTGGATGAAGGTGCTGCCAATCGAAAAGTACCATACCTGCTCGATGGCAAAGCCGCCCTGGGCAGTCAGCCACATCACCGGCGCGACGAAGGCAAGCAGGCGCACGGTGGAGCTCAACAGCGCCGGACGGGTATCGCCCAGCCCCTGAAACACGCTGGAGCAAGTGAAAATCACGCCCTGCGCGATGAAGTTCCAGCTGATCAGTTGCAAGAACTGCACGCCGTAACGCACTACCTCGCCATCCTTGGCGAAATAGCCGATCAGGCTTTCCGCCTGCCAGTAGACCCACCCGGCCAGCGCCGCCATCAATGCGCTGATCAGCAACAGCGCCGAGCCAAAGCAGCTGCGCACCCGGTCGGCGCGGCCGGCGCCGAAATTCTGTCCGATGATGGGGCCGGCGGCGAAGGCCACCGCCATCGCCGGCAGAATCAGCCCCTGCACCAGACGCGAGCCGGCGCCGAAAGCCGCCTGCGCCGCCGCGCCGAAATCGCGGATCGCCCAATAGATGACCACCGAAAACAGGAACATCAACGCGTACTCGCCGCCAGCCGGCAAGCCTATGGCCAGGATCCGCCCCCATTCGCGCCAGCGCGGCGCCAGCAAGCGCCGATCCACGCCGACATAATGCTCAAGCCGATGAAAATAGAACCACAAGGCCGCCACCGCCGCCACCAGCGACAGCGTGCTGGCCAAGCCGGCGCCGGCCACGCCCAGCGGATGGCCGGTCAGCCAGCCGGCGATCAGCACCGGCGCCAGGATGGCGTTGATGATGACGCTCAACAGCTGGACCACCAGCGTAGGCTGGACGATGCCGGTGCCGCGCAAGGCCGAACCCATGGAAACCAGGGCGAACTGCAGCGCCAGTCCCGGCATATACCAATGCAGGTACGTGCGGCCCGCGGCGATGGTTGCCGGATCGGAAGACACCGACGCCATATAGGCATGCGCGGCGGCATAACCAAGCAACAGCACCGTCAGGCCGACCAGCAGCGCCAGCATCAGCGACTGGTTGAAAACCAGGTTCGCCTCGGCGCGGTCCTTGCGGCCCACCGCCTGCGAAATCAGCGCCACCGTGCCCACGCCCAGCACCTGCGTCAATGCCAGCACCAGGAAAGCCGCGTTGCCGGCGGCGCCGACGCCGGCAAGCGCATTGGCGCCCAGTTCGCCGATGAAATACAGATCGATCAGAAAATAAAGCGCCTGGAAAATCATGCCGATCGCAATCGGCGCCGCCATCGTCAGGATGTGGCGGGTGATTGCGCCTTCGGTAAGGTCTTTCATCTTGGTCCCTTGCTGTCTGGCCCTGCGGCGTGAGTGATTGAATGGCCCGGCCGCCCGCCAAGGCTTCAGCCTGATGGCGAAACGGCGGCGCGGGCATCTCGGATGGATTATCCGGCCCAACGCGAAATCATACCTGACTCATATTGCGCAATATTTTAAAATGCCGTACAGATATTAATCAGTCGGCGACAGCTCTGGCAAACGCAAGGCAAGCGGTGCGTCGTAAAAGAAGGGACATGAGAATGGCCGGCAGGCAGGCGGGAATGGCCGGCGCGGAAATAAAAACAGCGCCCAAGGGCGCTGTCATGATCGAGACACCGGAACCGCGCGGCCTGTCAGGCCCGGCTTCGGCGGCGGCTTGGCCGCTTAGTTCACCGGGCAGCTGTTGCCGGCGCGGTAGTCCACCACTTTGATCTTGCCGGCGATGATGTCCTTGCGCGCGGCGACGATCTTCTTCTCCATTTCCGGCGTGATCAGCGCGCGGTTGTACTTGTCCAGCGCCCAATCCACGCCGTTTTCCTTCAGGCCCATCAACTTGACGCTGGGCTTCCATTGGCCGTCCTTGGCGTCGCGCATGGTTTCATACACGGCGTTGTCCACGCGCTTGACCATCGAGGTCAGCACCGTGCCCGGCTGCATGTAGTTCTGGTTGCTGTCCACGCCGATGTAGAACTTGCCGGAGGCCTTGGCCGCCTGGATCACGCCGACATTGGACAGCGCCGCGGCGGCGAAGATCACGTCCGCGCCGCGGTCGTACTGGCTCTTGGCCAGCTCGTTGCCGCGCGACGGGTCATTGAAGGCGGTGTGGGTGGTGCCCAGCATGTTCTGCAGCACCACAGCCTTCGGGTTCACGTAACGCGCGCCTTGCGCGTAACCGCAGCCAAAGGCGCGGATCAGCGGCACGTCCATGCCGCCCAGGTAGCCTACCTTGCCGGTTTTGGACTTCAGCGCGGCGGCCATGCCCACCAGGAAGGAGCCTTCCTGCTCCTTGAAGGCGATGCTCTGCACGTTGGCGCCCTTGGCTACCGAATCCACCAGCGTGAACTTGGTGTTGGGGAACTCCTTGGCCACGGTTTCGATGGCCTGGGAGTAGGCGAAACCTACCGCCACTACCAGATCGGCGCCCTTGCGCGCCATATTGCGCAGCACTTGTTCCTTCTGCGCATCGTTGCTGGGCTGACCTTCGCGGTAATTGATCTTGAACTCTTTCTTGAAGCGTTCGGCGCCGGTATAGGCCGCTTCGTTGAAGCTCTTGTCGAACTTGCCGGCCTGGTCGTACACCACGGCCACATTGAAGTCCTTGGCCAGCACCGGGCCGGCAAGCAGGGCGGCGGCTACGGCGCAGCCTGCGGTCTTGATCGCAAACGTCATTTTCATCAGCTTTTCTAGTAGTAGTTTTGAGATGGTTTGCCAGGCCGGCCACGCCGAACTGGCGCTTCAGAGGAAGCGGACCGTGCCCGGCGCACCCCAGAGAACCGCGCCGGACAGGAACGAAACGAAATCGCAAGCGGCAGCCGCGAGGGCCGCGCATACAACTCGCCAATTGAAGCGGCGAGATTCTACCCAGCGCCACCCCTCGTGTAAACAAATATAGATAAAAACGCCGAAAAAGCTTAAGCAGAGCCAGGCAAGCCGGCGCTGCGGCACAGCGCCGCGTCCATCGCGCCCTGCTCCGACGCCAGCTCGATCAAGGCCGTGATCAGTTCGGCGTACGAGAGGCCCGCCGCCTGCCACAGCTTGGGATACATGCTGATATTGGTGAAGCCGGGCAAGGTGTTCAACTCGTTGATCACCACCTCGCCGTCCGGGGTCAGGAATACATCCACCCGCGCCATGCCGCGGCACTCCAGCGCCTGGAAAGCCTGAATGGCGATGCGGCGGATGCGCTGGCAGGCTTCATCCGGAATGTCGGCCGGCACTGCCACCCGCGCGCCGCCCTCGTTCAGATACTTGGTGTCGTAAGCGTAAAACTCGTCGTTCAGCACGATCTCGCCGCAGCCGCTGGCCTGTGGATGGTCATTGCCCAATACCGCGCACTCGATCTCGCGGCCAACCACCGCCCGCTCCACCAGCGCCTTGTGATCGTAACGCAGCGCCTCGGCCAGGGCCGCGCGGAACTCCGCCTCGTTGCGCGCCTTGCCGACCCCGACCGACGAACCCTGATTGGCCGGTTTGACGAACAGCGGCAGCCCGAGCTTGGCGCTGATGGCCGCGAAATCGGCCTGCTCGGCCTTGCCCCGCGTCAACGTGACGAAGGGCGCGACACTCAGGCCGGCATCGCGCAACAGGCGCTTGGCCACGTCCTTGTCCATGCACACGGCCGAGCCCAGCACGCCCGCGCCGACGAAGGGGATGTTGGCCATTTTCAGCAAACCCTGCAGCGAGCCATCTTCGCCCAGAGAGCCGTGGACGATGGGAAAAGCCACGTCGATCTGCGCCAGCGGATGGGCGTCGGCGGCGGCCACCAGCTGGCGTTCGCTCTGGCCGGGCACCAGCGCCAGGCCTTCGCCCGACTGGCGCAGCGCGATGCGGGCCGGATCATCGGCATTCAGCAGAAAGTCGGCGGGCTGGCTGACATGCCATTGGCCCTGCTTGTCTATGCCGATCAGCAAAGCCTCGAATCTGTCCTGATCCAGCGCCTCCAGGATATTCCTGGCCGACTGCAGGGAAACCTCATGCTCGGACGACTGGCCGCCGAAAATCAAACCTACCCTGATCTTGCTCATCGCGATATTCGATACGAAATGAAAGAGGCGTCATGGTAATGTATTTTCGCCGCCCGCCGCCCGCCGCTCGCGCGCTGCCACGCGGGGTCGCATGCCATTGGCCAAGCTTCCGACTAGGCCTCGCCGTCCTCTTCGCCGTCGCCGGCGTCGTCCAGCCGCAACTGCGCCGCCAACTGCTTGTTGTTGCGGATGCCCAGCTTGCGCAGCCGCTCGGCGCTGCTCATCAGGTTGCCGCGCCCGCTGGAAAGCTGGCGCATCGCGTCGCCGAAGGTGTCGCGGCTGCTGTCCAGCTGTTTGCCCAACTTTTCCATATTGGCGACGAAACCGGCGAACTTGTCATACATCGCCCCGCCCTGGCGCGCGATCTCCTGCGCGTTCTGGTTCTGGTATTCATAGCGCCAGATGCTGGCGACGGTGCGCAGCGTCGCCAGCAGCGTGCTGGGGCCGACGATCATGATGCGGCGCTCGAAGGCCTCGTTGAACAGGCTCATGTCGTGCTGCACCGCCAGCAAATAGGCTGGCTCCACCGGAATGAACATGAACACGAAGTCCAGCGTGTTGAGCTGGTATAGATCCTGATAGCGCTTTTCCGACAGCGTGCGGATATGGGCGCGGATGGCGGCGATGTGGGCCTTGAGTTCGGCCTCGCGCGCCGCGTCGTCCTCCGCCGCGGTGTAACGGACATAGGCGTTCAGCGACACCTTGGAGTCCACCACCAGTTGCTTGCCTTCCGGCAGGTCTATCACCACGTCCGGCTGGTAGCGCTTGGCGCCGTCTTCGGTTTGCACCACGTCGGACACCTGCACCCGGTATTCGCGGCCCTTATGCAAGCCCGAGGTTTCCAGCACCTTTTCCAGCACCATCTCGCCCCAGGTGCCCTGCGCCTTGCTGCTGGCGCCGGTCAGCGCATTGGTCAGCGCCGTCGCATCGTCGCCCAGCCGGGTGTTCAGCTCCTGCAGCCGCTTGAGTTCGACCTCCAGCGACAGGCGCTCCTTGCTGTCCTTGTCGTAAGTGTCCTGCACCAGCTTGCCGAAATTCTGGATGCGCTCGTTCAGCGGATTGAGCAAGGCGCCCAGGTTTTGCTGATTCTGTTCGGTGAAGCGTTTGGATTTTTCTTCCAGAATGTCGCCGGCCAGCGCCTTGAATTGGTCGGACAGCGCTTGGCGGGCATCCATCAGCAATGCCAGCTTCTCCTGGTTTTGCCGCCGCTCGCTTTCCAGCAAGGTGGCCAATTCCTGCTCGCGGGCGGTCAAGCGGGTGATGTCCTGGCCCTGCTGCAGGCTACGCGCTTCCAGCGCCTCCAGCACCCGCCCCTGCTCCTCGCGCGCCGCCAGTTGCGACGACGCCGCGCGCAATTCGCCGCGCAGCGCCTCCAGCTGCTTTTCGCGCTCGTCCAGCTGGCGTTCCAGCTCCGGCACCCGCTGGGCTCGGGCCACATACGCGCCTAGCTGGGTCTGGCCGTCGGCCAGTTGCCGGCTCTGTTCCTGCGCTGTTTGCGCCGCGGCGCTCTCGCGGCGGCGCGCCTCGTCCAGCTGTTCCCGCAAGCCGGCGCACTGCGCATCCAGCTGCGCGGCTTGCTGCTTGAGTTCTGCCAGCTCGCGCGCGGCGCGCGCCCGAGCGGCGAACCAGGCCGCGCCGCCGCCCATCAAACCGACCAGCAGGCCGATGATCAACATTTCCATTTCGCTTTCCATCCCGCTTGATGCCCGCGCAGGGCGGGGTTCCCGGCTAACCGGCCGCTCCGCCCCGCATGGTGGAGAAATGGCGGATCGCCCTCAAGACATCCACCCTACTTCACGCCTCTGCCCAGTGTTGCAGGTAGACCTGCAATTCCTTGCGGCCCTGCCACTCGTTGGCGATCAGCTGGTACACCGCCTGGATGCGGTCCGGCAGCCAGTCGGCATGGTTGAACAGCATGGCGTCGAATTCCTGCCCCTCGCGCGCCAGCCGCAGCTTCAAGTGCTTGTCGCCCACCAGCTTCTGGTTCACCACCAGGAATTGATCGTGGAAGTACGGCACCGGGAAGCCCTGGCCCCAGACCTCCGCCGCCAGCTGCTCGGCCAGTTGCAGGCTCAATTCGCGCGCTGGCAGGCTGCCGTCGGTTTCTATGGTGCGCGTCAGCTGCTTTTCATCCAGCAGTTGCTGCGCCGCCGCTTCGAAAGCCTGCTGGAACTCGCCGAAGCGCCCCTCGTCCAGCGTCAGCCCCGCCGCCATCGCGTGGCCGCCGAACTTCAGGATCAGCCCCGGGTGGCGCTTGTACACCAGATCCAGCGCGTCGCGCAGGTGGAAGCCCGGAATGGAGCGGCCGGAGCCCTTGATTTCGCCTTCGTCGCCGGGCGCGAACACGATGGTCGGGCGATGGAAGCGTTCCTTCAGCCGCGAGGCGACGATGCCGACCACGCCCTGGTGCCAATCGTCGCGGTACAGCGTGAGCGTGTAGCGGTTGCCGGCGTCGATGCCGGACAGCGCCGCCAGCGCCTCGTCCTGCATGCCGTGCTCGATGCTGCGCCGTTCGCGGTTGAGCTTGTCCAGCTCCTGCGCCAGCGCCGTCGCCTGCTGCTCGTTGCCGGACAACAGGCAGGCGATGCCCAAGCTCATGTCGTCCAGGCGGCCGGCGGCGTTCAGCCGCGGTCCCAGGGTGAAGCCCAGGTCGAAAGTATTGGCCTTGTAGCTGGCTCGGCCGGCCACCTTGAACAGCGCGGCGATGCCCGGCGCCATCCGCCCGGCGCGCATGCGCTTGAGGCCGTTCTCCACCAGCGTGCGGTTATTGCGGTCCAGCCGCACCACGTCGGCCACCGTGCCCAGCGCCACCAGGTCCAGCAACTCGCCCAGATTGGGCTGGCTGCGCTCGTCGAATACGCCGCGCCGGCGCATTTCCACCCGCAGCGCCATCAGCACGTAGAACATCACGCCGACGCCGGCCAGGTTCTTGGACGGGAATTCGCAGCCCGGCTGATTGGGGTTGACGATCAGCGCGTCCGGCAGCGTGTCGCCCGGCAGGTGGTGATCGGTCACCAGCACCTCGATGCCGCGCGCGCGCGCCGCATCCACCCCGGCCACGCTGGCGATGCCGTTGTCGACTGTGATGATGATGTCAGGACGCTGCCGCGCCGCCAGTTCGACGATTTCCGGCGTCAGGCCGTAACCGTACTCAAAGCGGTTGGGCACGATGAAGTCTATCGTCGCGCCCAGCGCGGACAGCCCCTTCACCGCCACCGCGCAGGCGGTGGCGCCGTCGGCGTCGTAGTCGGCCACCACCAGCAGGCGCTGGCGGGCGGCGATGGCGTCGGCCAGGCGCATGGCCATCGCTTCGGCGTTTTTCAGGTTCTGGAACGGCAGCAGGCCCTTGAGGCCGTAATCCAGCTCCGCGCTGTCGGCGATGCCGCGCGCGGCGTACAGCCGCGCCTGCAGCGGCGTGAGGCCTTGCTGCAGCAGGGTTTGCTGCAACGGAACGGGAACTTCCCGGGTGACGATCTGCGACATAGGCTCTCAGTAAAGCGCCGCCAATGGCAGCGCGCGTTTCCAGAATTTCCACAAATCGGCGGGCTTCAGCGTCAGCTCGAAGCCGGCGGGGCCGGTGGCGATCAGCGTCAATTCGCTGATCTTGCCTTGGCGAACGGCGCCCTGCAGCGGCGCGAACCAGTCCTGCTCCAACCGTTGCAGCGCCTCGCGCCAGCCCCAGGCGTCGCGATATTGCGCCGCCGCCTGCAGCGCGTCCAGCATCAGCAGGCAGTCGCCGTCCAGCGGCAAGCCGTCGAAAGCGAACGGCGCGGCGTCCACCGCCATGCCGCTGCGCGCAGCCAAGAGCTGCAGCGATTCGTCGTCGGCAAGCAGCGCCGGCGCCGGCGCCTTCCAGGGCGCGGGCGCGCCCTCGCCCCACAGCCATACGCTGTTGACCGGCAAATCGCCGCGCATTTCGCGCGCGTCGTTGAGCGGCTGCGTGTATAGCAGCATCTGCAATTCGTTGAGCATGCGGCTCCAGGCCAGGCCGCCCTCGCCTTGCGGCAGGTGGCGATTGATGTCCTCTCCCACCACATCCCACAACGGATCGAAGCGCGCCGTCAGCGGCTTGGGCGCATTCAGCAGCCAGCGCCCCGCTTGCTGCGGGTGGAAGGCCAAGCCGTCTTCGCCGAAGTGGCGGTTGAGCGCGTCGGTCAGGCCGCGCGCTTCGTCCAGGCTGATCTGCATCACGCCGACATCGGCCAGCAATGCCCGGTCGCGGTCCACCCGCAGGTGAACCGGGTCGGCGAACAGCCATTCGCCGTCCCCGGCGAGGCCGGCTTGCTCGGCCGCCAGCGCGGCCAGGCCGGCGGGCGGCGCGCCCCACAGCTGTTCGACGCACGCCGACAGGCCGCGTTCCTTGCGCTCAAGCCGCCCCTTGCCCAGCATTTGCTGCAGCGCGGGCAGCGGCAGCGCCTTGCTCACTTCGCCGCCGTCATGGGCGTCCAGCCAGGCCAGGCCCGGTAACAACAGGATTAATTTCATATTCTTGCCAGATGGATTGCGGATCCGCGCCATTTTGACCATGGGGCATTTGGCCGGAGAGCGATTCTGCGGCAAACTGGCCGCTTTGCCGGAACTATCGCGCGACTCGCCGAACCAACCCTGTTTGGCGCCGGCCTCCCCGACATGCGCGGGACCGGACCCTGATCAATGTTTATGCATGGCGAGCCGCGGCCCGCCCGGAAAATTGATGGATTATCGCAAACTGCTACACATCCCGCAAAAATGCGCGTCCAAGCTGATCAACCACCACCTCAGCTGGCTCGGCGTGGCCGCCTGCCTGCCCATGCTGGGCACCGCCACCGCCTTCGCCGTGGCGGTGGGCGCCAAGGAAACCCGCGGCCCGGAGGTGGTGCAGCAACAGGTGGTGGAACGCCTGGCGCTGCCGAAATTCCAATTCGCCGACAGCCAGACCCGCTACTGGCGCGATGAAAGCATCAAGCGCGGCGACACCGTGGCGCGCGTGCTCAACCGCGTCGGCGTGCGCGATAAGGAGGCCAACGCCTTCCTGTACACCAGTCCGCTGGCAAAGGACCTGCTCAAGCTCAAGGTGGGCGCCACGCTGACGGTGCAAACCAACGACGCCGGCGAGCTGTTCGGCTTGCGCTTCCTGCAGGATGACGACAACGGCGAACAGGTGCTGGTGGCGCTGGAGAAGCGCGACGGCAAATGGCAGGCCAGCGCCGACCCGGTGGCGGCCGAAAGCGTGGAAACCGTGCGCTCGATCACACTGAAGAGAAGCGCCGCCGCCGAATTGACCGCCGCTCGCGTGCCGGCGGACATCCGCAACCAGCTGTCCGAAGTTTTCGCCGATCAGTTCGAACTCTCCAGCCTGAAACGCGGCGACCGCATCAATCTGGTGTACGAAACCATGGTGTACGCCGGCGCTTCCATCGCCAGCGGCAATCTGCTGGCGGTGTCGATCGAACGCCAGGGCAAACTGCATCAGGCGTTTTACTTCGCCCATGACAGCGAAAGCGGCGCCTACTACGACGCCGCCGGCCGCCCGGTGAAGAAAGGCTTCAGCCGCCAGCCGGTGGCCGGCGCGCGCATCAGCTCGGGCTTCGGCCTGCGCATGCACCCGGTGCTGCACGCGCTGCGCATGCACTCCGGCATAGATTACGCCGCCAGCGCCGGCACGCCCATCGTGGCGCCGGCCGACGGCGAGCTGGTGAAAGTCCAGCGCGAGAACGGCTACGGCAACATGGTGATGATCCGCCACAACGGCAAGCTGTCCACGCTATACGCGCACATGAGCGCCTTCGGCAAGGGCGTGCGCGCGGGCGGCAAAGTCAAGGCTGGCGACATTCTCGGCTACGTAGGCAGCACCGGCCGAGCCACCGGCCCGCATCTGCACTTCGAAGTGAGGATCAACGACCAGCCGGTAGACCCGGCCACCAACGCGCTGCAAGCGCCGGACCTGGGCAAGACCCAGCTGGCCCAGTTCGGCGCCAAGCGCGCGCAGTTGAGCGCCAGGCTGCAGTTGCTGCAGAATATCCCGGTCAACGTAGCGCAGGTCGACTGATGAGCGAGCTATATATTGGTATGATGTCCGGCACCAGCCTGGACGGCGTAGACGCCGTGCTGGCGCGTTTCGACGCCGAAGGCCGCCCGGAGTTGCTGGCGGAGCACGCGCTGCCCTATCCGGACGAAGTGAAGGCAGAAGTGCTGGCGCTGCAGCCGCGCGGCGACGACGAACTGCACCGCAGCGCGCGGCTGGCCAACCGGCTGGCGGAAATCTACGCCCGCGCCGCCGCCGAGCTGCTATCCCGCAGCGGCCACGCGCCCGCCGACATCCGCGCGATAGCCTGCCACGGCCAGACCATACGCCACGCCCCGCACGCTGGCTACACCATACAGCTGGGCAATATGTCGCGGCTGGCGGAGCTCTCCGGCATCGACGTGATCGCCGACTTCCGCAGCCGCGACGTGGCCGCCGGCGGCCATGGCGCGCCGCTGGTGCCCGCCTTCCAGCAATGCGTGTTCTCCAGCGAGCGCGAACGCCGGGTGATCCTCAACATCGGCGGCATCAGCAATCTGGCGCGCCTGCATCCGGGCCGGGAAGCCATAGGCTTCGACTGCGGCCCCGGCAATATGCTGATGGACGCCTGGTGCCTGCGCCACACCGGCCAGCCCTACGACGACGACGGCCGCTGGGCGGCCAGCGGCCGGGTAGATCCGCCGCTGCTGCAAAGCATGCTGGCCGAACCTTATCTGCGCGAGGCTCCGCCCAAGAGCACCGGCCGCGACCTGTTCGACGACGACTGGCTGGCCCGGCAACTGGCGCGTCAGCCGCAAACGCTGGCTCCGGCCGACGTGCAGGCCACCCTGCTGGCCTTCAGCGCCAGCTGCATCGCCGACGCCATCCTGCGGCATTGCCCGGACAACCAAGCGGTCTACGTCTGCGGCGGCGGCGCGCGCAACGGCGCGCTGCTAGCCGAGCTGGCGCGCCTGCTAGCCAGCCAGAACATCGAGCCGGTGGAGGCGCTCGGGCTGCCGGCCCAGCTGATAGAAGCCATCGCCTTCGCCTGGCTGGGCTGGCGCTTCAACCAGCGCCAAGCCGGAAACCTGCCTGCCGTCACCGGCGCGCAGGGGCCTCGCGTGCTGGGCGCGCTGTATCCCCGATAAGATCAGGCCATGATCCACCAGGATCATGGCACATGATCGCACCATAACGATTCCCAAGCAGGATTTTCCCCACGCAAGCCGGCCAAAATCCGCGGACGCCATCGCCAAACCATGGCCAGAGATTGCCCGGCCGGCATTCCTGCGGTCAGCGCGCGCACAAACCTATCACCAGATAGGTAGCGCACTCTCACGTTGACGCTGTTTTTCAATGACCGGCAGGGTCGTCTTAAACAAGCCCGCCAAACAATACACCGAACAAGAAACAGCGATTATTCAAACCAAAGTTGACGAACAAGCCTCTCCCTTTTCCATTCATACAAGAACGTATCGAGTTGCGCCAAGGCTTCAACCAGGCTCATCGCATCACACACCATGGGAAAACTCGCCTCCAGCCGCCTCTCTTTGTAGCCATCCACACCCAATGCTTGGCAACAGGCGCCCCTCCGAGTTCAATCAGACAATGAACCCATACCACTAAACCCAATAGGGTTAATTCATTCCATCCAGCAGACTCTCCAATACAAAAGAGCGATCGACATCGGCGCCCGACAGAAACATCCCCCTTCAGCGCCTAGACAAACTCCTTGCTCATTGGCTCGACGCCGGCATCACCAACCAAGGACTGATGGCCAAATACCAACCCAAAGGACAGGTCTGCCGCACACGCCTTCTCCTATATTTATTTTGGCAATAGCCATTGAATTCCACCGATATTAAATCAGCACCTTAAAAGGAAAGTATCATGGCCGAAATCAAGCAAACGTTTGGCGGCGCCGGCGGCGCTCTCCAAGGTGTCAACATGTCAGGCAGCCAGGTCACCTTCTATTGGGGTGACGCGCTAGTGAATATTACTGTCGGCAGCACTTCCTATGGCGGCAACACCAAAGGCCTGCAATCCTTGACGGTAACCATGCCCAATGATGGCGTTGTCATTCTAAAAAAGATGCAGGCCAGAACCAATCAAGGCTATATGGTTGTCAGCTATCTGGAATTTGATCTTTCCGGATCGATAAAGAAAGTCGGCAACTTCAACGCCAACTCGGCTACGCTGGAGGCGATGGACGGGTGTCAAATTACGTTTACCGGCATCAGCAGCGGCGGGCTGATTGATCGCTTGCAATACCGGATCCTTCCGAGCTAAGCTGGCTCGCACCGAAACACCCCGCTCACGCGGGGTGTTTGCATGCCTTATACTAGCTACATAACCGGTTTTTCCATTCGATGGCATGCAGGCTATCAATCAAAGGGCCGACACCGCCCAACACTCCGTCATATCACCTTTTTTGCCGAACAATATCCCGCCACTTCATCTGCCCAACTCTTTGGCGCAGCATGATGCAAGTTGATAGCAATCGCTATTCATCAACACAATTCCGCCGCCGTGGTAGACTTATGACCATTCAGAAGACAGTATTATCATGTGCATAATCCTCACAAAAATCATCAGTTAGCCATGCACGCCCGAATGCCAAAAAAACAAAGATTTCTATAAAATTCAACAGGTTGCAATCGTAAATGCGATTTTTCAAGCGCAAAGCCGTAGTCAAGAACAACCAGACGCCGCTGCCGCCGCAGCTGGCCGCCCTGCTGCGCGAGGCATGGTGGCTGCTGATGGCGGTGGCGGCGGTGTATCTTGTGCTGGTATTGGCCAGCTACTCTCCGCAAGACCCTTCATGGTCGCATAGCTCTTCCGACCCCACCGTGCGCAACTACGGCGGCGCTTTCGGCGCCTGGCTGTCGGACATGCTGCTATACATCTTCGGCCTTTCCGCCTGGTGGCTGGTGGTGTTCTGCCTGGTGGCGATAGGCTGGGGCTACCGCCGCATGGAATCGCTGGGTTTCAAGTTCAGCCCAATCACGATGGCCGCGGTCGGCGGCTTCTTCCTGCTGCTGCTATCCAGCGCCAGCTTCGAGGCCATCGTGCTGGAAGGCAAGGCGGTGACGCTGCCGCTGGAGGCCGGCGGCATGCTCGGCCACTTCATCGGCAAGGGCATCGCCCACGGCCTGGGGCTGTCCGGCGCCTATCTGCTGCTGGGCGTATTGTCTGCTATAGGATTTTCCCTGTTCACTGGCCTCTCCTGGCTGGACCTGATGGAGCGCATCGGCGCGGCGCTGGAAGACGGTGCCATCCGGCTATGGAATGGCTGGCAGGCGAAAAAGGACCGCGAAATCGGCAAGGAAACCGCGCAGAAGCGCGAAGAGAAGGTTTCCGTCGCAAAGAAGAAAATCGAGGAAACCACGCCGGTGCGCATCGAGCCGCCGGTGCTGGAGGTGCCAGTGTCGGCCAAGGCCCAAAAGCCGGTGCAGCAATCTCTGTTCGCCGACCCCAAGGACGCCGCCCTGCCCGGCCTGACTCTGCTGGATGCTGCCAAGGAGCAGCAGGAGCCGGTATCACAGGACACCGTGGAATACACCTCGCGCCTGATCGAGCGCAAGCTGGCCGACTTCGGCGTCGACGTCAAAGTAATCGCCGCCTACCCGGGTCCGGTGATCACCCGCTACGAGATAGAGCCTGCGGTCGGCGTCAAGGGCGCGCAAATCGTCAACCTGATGAAGGACCTGGCGCGCGCGCTGTCGCTGGTTTCCATCCGCGTGGTGGAAACCATACCCGGCAAAACCTATATGGGCCTGGAGCTGCCCAACCCCAAGCGCCAGATCGTGCGGCTGACCGAGATCATCGGCTCCGACAGCTATCAGAACATGGCGTCCAAGCTCACCATCGCCTTTGGCAAGGACATCGCCGGCCAGCCAGTTTCGGCCGACCTGGCCAAGATGCCGCACGTGCTGGTGGCCGGCACCACCGGCTCCGGCAAATCGGTGGCGATCAACGCGATGATCCTGTCGCTGCTGTACAAGGCCACGCCCAAGGAAGTCCGCCTGATCATGGTGGACCCGAAAATGCTGGAACTGTCGGTATACGAAGGCATTCCGCACTTGCTGGCGCCGGTGGTCACCGACATGAAGCAAGCGGCCAACGCGCTGAACTGGTGCGTCGGAGAAATGGAGCGGCGCTACAAGCTGATGTCCAAATTGGGCGTGCGCAATCTGGCCGGCTTCAACCAGAAGATCAAAGATGCGGACAAGAGCGGCGAGAAGATTCCCAATCCGTTCAGTTTGACGCCGGAAACGCCGGAGCCCCTCGACACCCTGCCTCTGGTGGTGGTGGTGATAGACGAATTGGCCGACTTGATGATGGTGGCCGGCAAGAAGATCGAAGAGCTGATCGCCCGCCTGGCGCAAAAGGCGCGCGCCGCCGGCATTCATCTGATTCTGGCTACCCAACGGCCGTCGGTGGATGTGATCACCGGCCTGATCAAGGCGAATATCCCGACGCGGATCGCCTTCCAGGTGTCCAGCAAGATAGACAGCCGCACCATTCTGGATCAGATGGGCGCGGAAAGCCTGCTGGGCCAGGGCGATATGCTGTTCCTGCCGCCCGGCACCGGCTATCCGCAGCGGGTGCACGGCGCCTTCGTCTCCGACGATGAAGTCCATCACGTGGTGGAATTCCTGAAGACCACCGGCGAACCGGATTACATCGAAGGCATCCTCACCGGCCAGGCCGACGGCGACGATGGCGCCAGTTCCAGCGGCCTGGATGGCGAGTCCGACGCCGAGGCCGATCCGCTGTACGACGAAGCCGTCGCCATCGTGATGAAAACCCGCAAGGCGTCGATCTCCTCGGTGCAGCGCCATCTGCGCATAGGCTACAACCGCGCCGCGCGGCTGATCGAGCAAATGGAGGCCGCCGGCCTGGTGTCGGCGATGGAAAGCAACGGCAACCGGACCGTGCTGGCCCCGGCCCGAGAAGACTGAGACCGCGGACGCCGCCATGCCGGCGTCCCTTCCCCACAATAAAAGGATGGCCATGCCCCGCTATCTGCCTGAACCGGCTTTCCGCCACGACTACGCGCCCAAGACCGGCGTGCTGCTGATCAACCTGGGCACGCCGGACGCCCCCACCGCCCAGGCGCTGCGCCCCTATCTGAAGCAGTTTTTGTCCGATCCGCGCGTGATCGAGATTCCGCGTCTGCCGTGGTGGCTGATCCTCAACGGCGTCATCCTGAACACCCGGCCCAAGCAATCGGCCCGCAAATACGCCAGCATCTGGACCAAGGATGGCTCGCCGCTGCTGACGCACACTCGCAGCCAGGCCAAGTTGCTGAAAGGCCAGCTGGGCGAAATGGGGATGACGGGACTGGTGGTCGATTACGCGATGCGCTACGGCAATCCGTCCATCGAAAGCGTGATAGGCAAGATGCGCGAACAAGGTGTGGAAAAGCTGCTGCTGCTGCCGCTGTATCCGCAGTACGCGGCCTCATCCAGCGCCACCGCGCTGGATGAGGCGTTCCGCGTGCTGGCGCGGCTGCGCAATATGCCGGAAGTGCGCACCGTGCGCCATTTCCACGATAATCCGGGCTATATAGCCGCGTTGGCTGCACAGGTGCGCAAGCACTGGCAATATGGCCAGCAGCCGGACAAGCTGGTAATGAGCTTCCACGGCGTGCCGCGCTTCACCCGCGACAAGGGCGACCCTTATCACTGCGAATGCCAGAAGACCGGCCGGCTGTTGGCCGAGGCCCTGCGTCTCGCGCCCGATCAATATGTCATCAGTTTCCAGAGCCGCTTCGGCCGCACCGAATGGCTGAAACCCTATACCAGCGAGGTGCTGGAACAGCTGGGCAAGGCGAAAACCGCCAAGGTGGATGTCATCTGTCCCGGCTTTGTCGGCGACTGCCTGGAAACCCTGGAAGAAATCGCGATGGAAGGCAAGGAAACCTTCCTGAGCAGCGGCGGTGGCGAATTTCGCTACATTCCCTGCCTGAATGAAGACTCGCAATGGATAGTCTCACTTGCGACAATTGTAAAAGACAATCTTGCCGGCTGGCTGGAAAATCCGGCAGAAGATGGCCGCGCCCGCCAAGCGCGAGCGCGTGAAAAAGGGGCATCCAGCTGACATCAGGCCTTAAGGCCACAGGCGGCATCACTACCCGCTATTTCTTCAAAATCAACAAGATAAAAGACCATCCGGGCGCGCGGGCATTCAAGCCGCGCGCCCGTTTTTTACTTGTTTGCCGCAAAATGTAAATAATGGTCCTATAGTCATTGGGTCAGCGTCTTTCCAGATTGACACCCTTGCAAACTGGTCACCATAATCAGTTGCAACTAACAGCCTCTTAATGGTGTTGTTGGTTTACCAAAGAGATCATCTAAAGTCTACGCAGATAAGATTCAGGGGAACGCTCAATGAACAAATACGCTCGCCTCAGCCTGATCGCTACCGCAGCCATCGCCATGGTTGCCTGCAGCAAGCAGGAGCAGCCGGCCTCGGGACAGGCCTCCTCCGCTCCGGCGCAAGCCGCCGGCGGCGACGCCGCTGTGGTCAAGATCGGCCAGGTTTCGCCGATGTCGGGTCCGATCTCCCACCTGGGCAAGGACAACGAATACGGCGCCAAGCTGGCCATCGAGGACCTCAACGCCCAGGGTGTGGAAATCGGCGGCAAGAAGGTCAAGTTCGAACTGGTGTCGGAAGACGATCAGGGCGACCCGAAAATCGGCACCCAGGTCGCCCAGCGCCTGGTTGACGCCGGCGTGGCCGGCGTGGTCGGCCACCTTAACTCCGGCACCACCATCCCGGCCTCCAAGATCTACTCCGACGCCGGCATCCCGCAGATCTCGCCGTCCGCCACCAACCCGGACTACACCAAGCAAGGCTTCAAGACCACCTTCCGCGTGATCGCCAACGACGTGCAGCAGGGCAAGGCGCTGGGCGAATTCGCCGCCGGCGAGCTGAAAGCCAAGAAGATCGCCATCATCGATGACCGCACCGCCTACGGCCAGGGCTTGGCCGACCAGTTCGAAGGCGCGGTCAAGGCCAAGGGCGCCGAAGTGGTGAAACGCGAGTTCACCAACAACACCGCCACCGATTTCAACGCCATCCTCACCTCGATCAAGTCGGCCAAACCCGACCTGGTGTTCTACGGCGGCATGGACGCGCAAGCCGGCCCGCTGGCCAAGCAGATGCAGCGCCTGGGCATCAAGGCCAAGCTGATGGGCGGCGACGGCTGGCAGACCCCGGAATTCATCAAGCTCGCCGGCGACGCCTCCGACGGCCAGTACGCGTCCAGCTGCGGCGTGTCGCGCGACAAGATGCCGGGCTTCAAGGCCTTCGACGAGAAGTTCAAGAAGGAATTCAACACCGACGTGCAGATCTACGCGCCGTTCGAATACGACGCGGTGATGGTGCTGGTGGATGCGATGAAGCGCGCCAAATCCTCCGACCCCAAAGCCTACCTGCCTGAAGTCGGCAAAACCGACTACAGCGGCGTGACCGGCAAGATCGCCTTCGATGACAAGGGCGACATCAAGAACGGCGCCGTCACTGTCTACCAGGTGAAGAACGGCAAGTGGGAAGTGGTGTCGACCGTGGGCGGCAACTAAGCCCCTCCCGCAATGAGCAAGAGGCGCCAGCGGCGCCTCTTTTTTCATGCCCATACGCCGCCGCCAACGCGGCGCCGCTCAATCGCGGAAGCTGGCTTCCTGCTTCAGCATCGCCGCCATGCCGGCCTTCTGGATGTCTTCCGAAATCAGCATCGCCGCATTCCAGCCCGCGACGAACTGCAAGCCGTCGGCGACGCTGTGGTCGCGGCTGTAATTCAGCACTTCCTTGCTGCCGCGCACCGCCAGCGGCGACTTGCCGGCGATCAGCCTGGCGCTTTGCAGCGCCGCCGCCAGCACGGCGTCGGCGTCCGCCAGCACGCGGTTGACCAGGCCGACATCCAGCGCTTCCCGCGCCGCCATGTCGCGGCCGGTCAGCGCCAGCTCGCGCGCCACGCCCTCGCCCACCACCCGAGGCAGGCGCTGCAGCGACCCGACGTCCGCCACCATGCCGATGTCCACCTCGCGCACGCCGAACATCGCGCTCTCGGCCGCGAAACGGAAGTCCGCCGCCAGCGCGATATCCAGCCCGCCGCCCAGACAGGCGCCGTGAATGGCCGCGATCACCGGCTTGCGGCAGCGCTCCAGGCTGGTCACGCAGTCCTGCAGATCCAAGATCACCCGGCGCAGCTTGTCGCGTTTGCGGCCTTCGCACTCATCCTGAATCAGCGCTTGCAGGCCCATCAGCATCGACAGGTCGATGCCGGAACAGAAATGCTTGCCGTGCCCGGCCAGCACCACCGCGCGCACGCCGCTCTCGGCATCGGCCCAGTCCAGCGCGCTGCGCAGGTCTTGCCACATTTGCTGATTGAGCGCGTTGGCCTTGTCCGCGCGATTGAAGCGCAGCAGCGCGACCTTGTCGTTCAGTTCGACGGTCAGGGTTTGCAAGTCGATCATGCCGCGCTCGCCTCCGGACGCTTCTTGGGAATCCAGGCCCACAACATTTCACAGACGATCGGCGATTCGCCGGAGTCGTCGGTGACCAACACCTCCACCAGCACCTCACCCTTGTCCTGCTCGTACATCTGCTGGATCTGCTGCGGCGTCAGGCTGGCCACCGCGCGCATATCGCCCTGCGAACGCTTGACGTAATTCACCTTCATCGACTTGAGCAGCATCAGCTTGTCGTCCGGCATGTTCATGCCGACCACGAAACCGGTGGAGGTTTCCGCCAGCAAGGCCATCGCCGCCGCATGCACGCCGCGGATGTGGTTTTGCACCTTCTTGCGGTTGCGGATGGAGACGGTCAGCTTGTCGTGCCCGACATCCTCGAAACGCAAGCCGGCGGTGGAGAGGAAGGGCACGATCTTGCCGAACATCATCGACAACACCGGGCGGCGCCAGCCCACCGGCAGGCGGCCCACCTTGTCGGCGATCCGGCTCATGCTGTTCTTGCGATATTCCATGTTTAACCCCTCTGTAGTTCTGTTCTTCGTGTTGTCATGATTCGCCCAGGCCCAGCGTCACCCTGACCTGCTGCTTGAGCAGCGGCAAGGCGCCGTCGTCGATGCGCGCCAGCTGCAAACCGCCTTGCAAGGCGGAAAACAGCATCATGCCCACCGCTTCCGGCGTGCCGGCATAGCGCATCAGGCCGACATCCCGTCCCAGCCTGACGATTGAGACCGCCCACTGCCGCATCTCGTCGATGAAAGCGGACGCCTCCTGCTGCATATCTTCCGGCAAGGTCTGGAATTCGGTGCTGAGTATGCCGCTGGGGCAGATCTGCTTGTGCTGCTGGTAATACTGGTCCGACAAGCCGAAATAGCTTTCCAGCCTGCGCGGCGCGTCCCAGTCCGCCTGCTGTTCGGTGAAGCGCAGGAAGCGGCGGCGATAGCGCTGGATCAGCGCCACGCCCAAGTCGCTCTTCTTGGGAAAATGGTAATGGATGGCCGCGTTGCGCACCCCCAGCGCGCTGCTGATGTGCTGGTAGCTGAAACCATTGAAGCCGCGGGTCAGCAGCAACTCCTCGGCCAGGTCGAGGATGCGCTTGCGGGTGTCGTTTTTGCTGTCGGAACCATTGCTCATCAAATCACTCTACTTACTGGTTAGTAAGGTGTCAATCGCCCGCGGCGGCCTGCGGCCGGCCCCGCCCCCTGCCGCAGGCCGGACAAATGCCCTAAAATGACAAGCATCCCCTCAAGTCCGCGCGCCAGCGCGCGCCCAACCTGGTAAAACATGACAGAACACACCGCTCCCGACCTGGAATCCTCGCTGCGCCGGCTTTGCCAGGAGCCCGGCAAAACCGAAACCCTCGCCTTGCTGGTGGCCGCCTTGCGCCCCGGCAACGGACAGGCGCCGCAGCAGTCCACCGTCAATCTGCAAGCGTTGTCTTTTCTGCTGGAACATCAAGCCGATTACCGCCAGGCACTGCGCCTGGCCCTGTGCACGCTGCTGGCGGAAACCCGCCAGATCCCGCTCTACACCGAAGCCGGCATCCTGGCCAACGACGGCTTCGGCACTACGTTGCTGCACCGTCTGGGCGAGCGCGCGCTGCCCATGCCCCACAATCCCGACTCGCTGCGCGACCGCTTCGGCCTGCTGTTCAGCCACAAGCACGATTATCTGTGGCTGGAGGCGGTGCCCGACGCCACCTGGCACGCGCTGTGGCGCGCTCTGGCCTGGGACGAAGCGCCGCGCCAGGACAGCGAGCGCCAGACCCGACTGCAATTGCTGGAGTCCGTGCAAGTGCTGTCGGCCCGCATCACCGCCATCGGCCTGGAGCCAGAGCTGGTGCGGGTCTGCCCCGAAGTAGAGCGCTTCGCCTCGCCCTTCATGCACCTGAACGCCGAAGTGCAGCGTTACGTGGATGGCTACCACCAGGCGCTGGTGGACGGCACGCCGCCGCCGGAAGACGAAAAACAGGTGCTGGTGCTGCTGGAGCAGTGCGAAGCCATCCTCGGCAAAGTGCGCAAAAACGCCGCCCGTTACGGCATTTCCGTCAGCCTCACTTACCACGGCCTGCGGCTGGCGCAAAGCATAGCCCGGCTGCGCGCGCTACTGGAGCTGTTGTCGCCCGAGCACGACCCGGCGGAAAAGCCCCAGCTATTCCGATTGCTGGTGGACTTCGCCCGCGCCGAAAACCGCAAGTACAGCCTGCGCGACCTGTTCAAGTCCAACACCGAGCTCTTGGCGCTGCAAGTCACCGAGCACGCCGGCCGCCATGGCGAGCACTACATCGCCGAGGACCGCCGCGACTGGGCCAAGATGGGCAAGGCGGCGATGGGCGCCGGTTTCATTGTCGGCTTCATGGCGCTGATCAAGCTGATGCTTGCGCGCGGCCACCTGCCGCTGCTGTGGGAAGGCATCGCCTTCGGCCTGAATTACGCGATCGGCTTCATCATCGTGCAGATCCTGCACCTGACCATCGCCACCAAGCAGCCCGCGATGACCGCAGCCCGGCTGGCGGCGGCGCTGCACGAGCAGAACGGCCGCAAGAAGCAGCTGGAAGTGCTGGCCGACCTGATCACCAAGGTGGTGCGCACCCAATTCGTCGCCATCATGGGCAATGTGCTGCTGGCCATTCCCACCGCGGCGCTGATCGCGCTGGGCTGGAGCGCGCTGTTCGGCGCGCCGGTGGTGGATGCCGCCAAGGCGCAAAAGCTGTTGCACGAGATCGACCCGCTACACAGCCTGGCCCTGCCGCATGCCGCCATCGCCGGGATATTCCTGTTCCTGTCCGGCCTGATCGCCGGCTATTACGACAACAAGGCGATTTATCGCCGCATCCCGGAGCGGGTGGCCAGCCACCGACTGCTGAAGCGGCTGCTGGGAGAAAACCGCGCCTGGCGCCTGGGCCACTACATCGAACACAATCTGGGCGCGCTGGCCGGCAACTTCTATTTCGGCATGTTCCTCGGCCTGACCGGCACGATAGGCACCATCCTCGGCCTGCCGCTGGATATCCGCCACATCACCTTCTCGTCGGCCAACCTGGCCTTCGCCAGCGTGGCGCTGGACTTCCAGGTGCCGTTGTCCGCGGTGCTGCTGGGCTGCGCCGGCGTCGCCCTGATCGGCATGACCAACCTTGCGGTCAGCTTCTTCATGGCGCTGTGGGTGGCGCTGCGCTCGCGCAAGCTGTCCGGCACCATGCTACTGCCGCTGGTGCCGATGCTGGCCAAGCGCTTCCTGCGGCAGCCGCTGGCCTTCTTCCTGCCGCCGCCGTCTGCGCCGCAGGCGGAAACGGAAACCGCTCCTCCGCTTGACGAATCGCGCGGCTGATCCCTGCCGCCCATCACGGCGCGGCCTCGGCAACGAGGCCGCGCTCGCTCATTCTTGATAAGTGAATTTACTTAGTCTATCTATAAAAATATCTGACAACACCATTCACCAATAATGGCTTGTCGAATTCGAACTTCCCGGCCGCCGCCAGGCAGACGGCGCGCTTGGCGCAAATGAAACCCGGTTGAAAAGAGATGGATCTGCAACAGGCCTTGCTCAAACACGTGGAATGGGAAACCCGGTTCAGGGTGGCGATTTTCATGCAAGAGCGGATGGATGAGGACAACATCGGCCGCGACGACTGCTGCGAATTGGGCAAGTGGCTGCACGGCCCCGGGCAAAGCCGCTTCGGCCACCTGAGCGTGTACCAGACTTGCCTTAGCCGCCACGCCATCCTCCATCTGGAAGCCGCCAAGATCGCCGGCCTGGTCAACCGCCAGCAGTTCAGCCAGGCGGAACAGGCCCTGGATGACGGCGCCTACGCCGTGGCGGCCAGCGCGGCGAGCGTGGCCATCGAACAGCTGCGCCAACAAACCGAGCCGCGCTGAGCTCAGCCCTCCCGCCCCAATTGCCGGATCAGCGCGTCGGCGGCGCGCCAGGCGAAGGCATAGATGGACAGCTGCGGATTGGCCCCTATGCTGGTGGGAAAAATCGAGCCGTCGATGATGGTCAGGTTGCGCCATAGCCAGTGCCGGCCGTATTCGTCCACCACGCCGCGGCTGGGATCATCGCTCATCGCCATCCCGCCCATTACGTGCGCGCTGACCAACTTGGCCTGCAAGGCCTGCAATGGCAATCCCGCTATCTGCTCCCGCGCCTGCCGCCATGAACTGACTGGCTCGGCCCGCTCGTGCAGCGGCATCACCAGGCTGGCGCCGGCGGCGAATTGCAGCTCGGCCATCGCCAGCCAGCTGCGGTACACCCCATCCCAGATCACATCGTTCAACGGATAATCCAGCAGCGGCGAGCCGTCGCCGCGCAGACGCACCTCGCCGCCCTGGCTGTCCGGATGGAAACCGTCGCGCAACAGCGCCAGCGTGGCGTGCAGATGCGGCAACTGCCGCAGTAGTTGCGCCTGCCGGGCTCCCCAGCCGGGAAAGGTGACGCTGGCCAGCAAAGGGTGGATGGGCGGCACCTCCAGCTTGAAGCCCAGCGGCCCGTCCAGCGATTGGGTATGCATGAAGTGGTCGGAATAAACGGTTTGCGGCGCGCCGTTGAACGGCTGGATCAATTCCGGCATCTGGGCCGCGCACAAAGCGACCGGATGCAGAAAGGTGCGCTTGCCGGTCTGGCCCGACGAATCCGCCAAACCGCTGCGCAACAGAATGGCGGGAGAGCCTATCGCCCCCGCCGCCAGCACCACATGGCGGGCGCGCACCACGAAGCGCCGCCCGGTCGCCAGGACCCCGTCCGCCGCCAGCAAGCTGCCATGGACCTGGACGATCCGGCTGCTGGATTGATTCGCCTGCAAGCGATCGACGCGGGCCCGCGACAACAGCCGCGCGCCGTGCTCCAGCGCCTGGGGAATGCAGGTGACCAACATAGACTGCTTGGCATTGGTCGGGCACCCCATGCCGCAATAGCCCAGGTTCCAGCAGCCGCGCACATTGCGCCGTATCCTGGCGTGGCGCAGGCCCAGCGCCTGGCAGCCGCGCTCCAGCACCAGATTGTTGCCGTTGGGCTGCCCGTCCCAGGGCGCGATGCCCAGCCTGGCCTCCGCCTTTTCAAACCAGGGCCGCATGGCTTCCGGGGTCAGCGACGCCAGGCCATAGCGCTCCTGCCACCAGCGCAAGGTATCCGGCGGCGTGCGGAAGCTGCTGGTCCAGTTGACCGTGGTGCCGCCGCCCACCGAACGCCCCTGCAGAATGCTGATGGCCTTGTCCGCCGTCTGGCGGCCTGCCGACTCCTGATACAACTCCGGATAGGCCTTGGCCTCCAGCATGCGGAAATCGCTGGAACTGTAAAAACCGCCCTCCTCCAGAATCAGCACGTCCAAACCGGCTGCGCTCAGCGCCTCGGCCGCCACCGCGCCGCCCGCGCCGCTGCCGATGATCGCCACATCGGCATCCCAAGCCAGATCCTGGCCCTGCGCGGCGCCATCGAACGCTTTCCAGCCCAAGGCCAGTCCGGCGCGGATCGGATCGGGGATCTTGCCGCTCAAGGCAGCATCCCCACCACGCCTTCCGGCAGGCGATAGCCCAGCGCGGCCCAACTGGCGGGGTTGCCGTACCAGGCGGCGTTGATCAATTGGTGCAGCGCCTGATAGACGCTGCGCTTCAGCTGGAAACGGCTATTGCGCCAGCGCCGCAGAAAGCGTTCCAGTTCGTGCGGCGCGGCCGAAGCCCAAGGCGAGCCGATGCCGGCCAGCCAGCGGCGCGCCCAGCGATTCTGCAGAAGATCGAACAGCTGCCGCACCTCCTGGCGCAGCGCCGGCGGCAAACCCAGCACCGCCCTGTCCACCCCAGCCGCCACCTGTTCCAGCGGCAAGCCATCCAGGCCCAGCATCACCGGCGCCAGCGCGCGGATGATGGCCGCGTCCTGCGGCTGCAGCCATAGCGTGGCCGCGCCGCCCGGCTGCGCCAGCGGGTCGGCCTGCGGCGTGGCCCAGTAGCCAGCCAACAACAGCGCCGCCGCGCCCAGCGCGCCGGTTTTCAGCAGTTCACGGCGGCTTGGCATGTCAGCGGCGCAGCATCAGCTTGAGCAGCCATTCGACCGTGCGGCCGTAAGGCGCCCGGGTTAGCCGGCTGCCGGACAGCCGGCTCTGGCGGAACACCGGCTTGAGCTTGGAAAAGGCGAGGAAGCCTTCTTTCGCGTGGTAATGCCCCATGCCCGACGGCCCCACGCCGCCGAACGGCAGATCGTCCTGCACCACATGCAGCAAGGTGTCGTTGACGCTGACGCCGCCGGACACGGTTTCCTTGAGCACCCGCTCCACCCGCAGCGGATCGTTGTCGAACAGATACAGCGCCAGCGGCCGCGGCCGCTTGTTGATGTAGCCCAGCGCCTCGTCGAACTTGTCGTAGGCGACAATCGGCAGAATGGGGCCGAAAATCTCCTCCTGCATCAGCGCGCAGTCGTCCGGGCAGCGCTGCACCAGTGTCAGCGGGAATTTGCGGCGGGCGGCCAGGTTTTCGTTGGCCGGATTCACCGCGTCGATGCGGGCGCCGGCCTGGCGCGCCGCCTCCAGCCAGCCTTGCAGGCGCTGGTAGTGGCGGTCGTTGATGATGGCGCTGTAGTCGGGGTTGTCGGCCAGCGTCGGGTAGGCGCGCGCCGCCGCGGCGCGGATCTCGTCCAGCAGCAGGCCGCAGTCCTTTTCGTTGACCAGCACATAGTCGGGAGCCACGCAGGTTTGTCCGGCGTTCATCAGCTTGCCGGCGACGATGGCCTCGGCGCTGCGGCGCAGATCGGCCCCCCGCGCCACCAGCGCCGGCGATTTGCCGCCCAGCTCCAGCGTGACCGGCGTCAGATTGTCGGCCGCGGCGCGCATCACGTGCCGCCCCACCGCGGTGGAGCCGGTGAACAACAGATGGTCGAACGGCAGCCGGGTGAACGCCTGGCCCAGTTCCGGTCCGCCGTTGACCACGGTCAACAGGTCGCGGCCGAAATAGCGCAGCGCCAGCTCGCTCAGCAACGCGCCGGTGGCCGGCGTGTATTCGGACATTTTCACCATCACCCGGTTGCCCGCCGCCAGCGCCGCGACGATCGGGCCGAAGGCCAGGAACAGCGGGTAGTTCCACGGCACCACCACGCCCACCACGCCCAGCGGCTGCGGCAGCACGCTGGCGCTCGCCGGCATGAACCAGAACGACACCCGGCGCCGCTCCGGCTTCATCCAGCCTTTCAGATGCCGGCGGGCGTGGCGGATCGCCTCCAGCGAGGGGAACAGCTCCGCCAGGCGGGTCTCCACCGCGCTGCGCTGGCCGAAATCCTGATTCACCGCGGCGATCAGCGTCTCGCGGTTTTCCTGTATCAGGCGCTCCAGCGCGCCCAGCCAGGCGCGGCGCATTTCCAGCGCGGGATAGGGCGTGGCCTGGGCGATCGACTTGAGCCGGCCGAACGCTTCGAGCAGCGAGCTTTCCTCTTGGGTGGGCATTTTGATGGCGTCCATAGTATTATCCTTTTAGTAGTAGCCAAACAAATGTTTAGAGCCTGGGCTCTAGGCAAGATTAGCACCCGCCAAACCCGCTGTCACCTCGCCGGTCCATCATGTTCATCGACTTCTTCTACGCGCTGCGCAACGCCGGACTGCCGGTCACCCTGAAAGAATTCCTCACGCTGCTGGAAGCCTTGCGGCTCCATGTCGCCTTCGGCAGCCTGGACGATTTCTACTATCTGGCGCGAACCGCGCTGGTCAAGGACGAAAAGCACTTCGACCGCTACGATCAGGTGTTCGGCCAGCACTTCCGCGGCTTGGAAATGGCGCTGGACGACCTGCAGCGCGCCATCCCCGAGGAATGGCTGCGCAAGCAGGCTGAGAAATACCTGAGCGACGAGGAAAAGCGCCGGCTGCAGGCGCTAGGCTGGGACAAGCTGATGGAAACCCTGCGCCAGCGGCTGGAGGAGCAAAAGGAGCGCCATCAGGGCGGCAACAAATGGATAGGCACAGGCGGCACCAGCCCCTTCGGCGCTTTCGGCTACCATCCGGAAGGCATACGGATAGGCCAGAACCAGTCGCGCCACCGCCGCGCGGTCAAGGTGTGGGACCAGCGCGAATTCCGCAATTTCGACGACCAGGTGGAGCTGGGTACCCGCAACATCAAGCTGGCGCTGCGCCGCCTGCGCGAATTCGCCCGCGACGGCGCCGAGGAAGTGCTGGACCTGGACGCCACCATCGCCGCCACCGCGCGCAAGGCCGGCATGCTGGATCTCAGGATGCAGCGCGAGCTGCGCAACAGCGTGAAGGTGCTGGTGCTGTTCGACGTCGGCGGCTCGATGGACGATCACATCCGCGCCTGCGAAGAGCTGTTTTCCGCGGTGAAGTCGGAATTCAAGCATCTGGAGTACTTCTACTTCCACAACTGCGTGTACGAATCGGTCTGGAAGGACAACAACCGCCGCCAAAGCCAACGCTTTTCCACCTGGGACCTGATCCACACCTTCGGCGACGATTACAAGCTGATCTTCGTCGGCGACGCCAGCATGAGCCCATATGAGATCGCCTATCCCGGCGGCAGCGTCGAGCACATGAACGAGGAGTCCGGCGAAACCTGGCTCAAACGCCTGCTGGCACACTTCAAGCACGCGGTCTGGTTGAACCCGCTGGGCGAGGAGCATTGGCAATACACCCAGTCTGTGGCCATGCTGCGGCAATTGATGGCGCAGCGGATGCGGCCGATGACGCTGGGCGGCCTGGACCAGGCGATGCGGGATTTGAAAAAAACTGCCGCCCGCGCTTGAAAATTTAACGTTGGCACATAACTTTTCCCTTGAGTCTGGAGCAGGTTGTAGCCCAGAATGAAGCAAGAGGCCAGAATTCTGATCCGAAACACGCCTCATCCGTTACGGGGAGTCATACCATGCAAGTTCTTCTTTTCGCCGCCCTTGTCGCCGCGGTCGTCGCTGTCGCCAAATTGCTGGCCACCCCGGAACAACAGCAGCCCCGGCTGGTGCCCATCCGCATTCGCCGCGACGAGGCGTCCCGCCGCCGCTGAACGGCTCTGGCCATACGATCAAAAGCGCGCTTCGGCGCGTTTTTTCATTGCCGGCCGCGTGAATTCACACTTGTTAACGCCGAGCAAACAAAAAACATAATTATTCTCAAAACCGAAACATACGCAATATCCCGATTGACTAGAATTGCCCCTGCATTAAAACCATCAAACTAAAACTGCAAGGGTGAAACTGATGAAATCAATCGTAATGGCCGCCTGCCTGCTGGGCGTATCGTTTGCCGCGCTGGCCGATGGCAAATCCGACTGTCGCGCCGCCGCCGGCAGCTACCTGACCGGCACCGTGGTGTCCGGCCCGCAGTTCGCATCCGGCCAGGACCTGAACGGCGTGGAGCTGTCCCACACCCATGTCCGTCTGCGCGCCGACCAGGACGGCCGCACCTACGATGTGGCGATGGACAATGTATACGCCTCCGGCTACGACACCGCAGGCGAGAGCGTGCCCTACCCGCTGAGCACCATCCAGGCAGGCGACCGCCTGCAACTGTGCGGCCAACTCTATACCAGCGGCGTAGGCATCCACTGGGTGCATAGCAACTGCGGCGTCAAGCCGACCAGCCGCCAGCCCAATGGCTGGGTCAAGAAGATCAACGCCGACGGCTCGGTCAGCGGCAACTACGAAGCCAACACCGAATACTGCCAGCTGTGGCCCTAAGCCCTGGCCGGTTGCAAGCATGAAAAAAGCGCGCCTCGCGGCGCGCTTTTTTCATTGGCCGCGATCGCGCTAGAAATCGCGCTGCGGCACCAGCACCGTGCGGTTGCCGTTGCTTTCCATCGCGCTGACGATGCCCGCCGCTTCCATCTCTTCGATCAAACGCGCGGCGCGGTTGTAGCCTATGCGCAGATGGCGCTGCACGCCGGAGATGGATGGCTTGCGGGTGCGCAGCACGATCTCCACTGCCTCGTCGTACAAGGGGTCGGACTCTGTCGCCGCCTGCGCCTTGGCCGTGGCGTCGGCCGAAGCCTCGTCCGCCTCGCTCTCGCCGGTCAACAGGCCTTCCACATAGTCCGGCTCGCCGAACTGCTTCAGGTGTTCGACCACCGCGTGCACCTCGTCATCGGTGACGAAGGCTCCGTGCACCCGCTGCGGATAGCCGGTGCCGGGCGGCAGGAACAGCATATCGCCCTGGCCCAGCAGGCTTTCCGCGCCCATCTGATCCAGAATGGTGCGGCTGTCTATCTTGCTGGACACCTGGAAGGCGATCCGCGTCGGGATATTCGCCTTGATCAGGCCGGTGATCACGTCCACCGACGGCCGCTGGGTGGCCAGAATCAGGTGGATGCCGGCGGCACGCGCCTTTTGCGCCAGGCGGGCGATCAGCTCTTCGATCTTCTTGCCGGCCACCATCATCAGATCGGCGAACTCGTCCACCACCACCACGATGAAAGGCAGCTTGTCGAGCGGCTCCGGCGTTTCCGGCGTCAGGCTGAACGGGTTGGAAATACGCTGGCCTTGTTCGGCCGCCTCGCGCACCTTCTGGTTGTAGCCGGCCAGATTGCGCACGCCCAGCGAGCTCATCAGCCGGTAGCGGCGCTCCATCTCGCCGACGCACCAGTTCAGCGCGTTGGCGGCCAGCTTCATGTCTGTGACCACCGGCGCCAGCAAGTGGGGGATATCGTTGTAGACCGACAACTCCAGCATTTTGGGATCGATCATGATGAAGCGCACTTCGTCCGGCGTGGCTTTATACAACATCGATAGAATCATCGCGTTGACGCCCACCGACTTGCCGGAGCCGGTGGTGCCGGCCACCAGCAGGTGCGGCGCCTTGGCCAGGTCCATCGTCACCGGCTCGCCGGTGATGTCCTTGCCCAGCGCCAGCGTCAGCCGCGAGGCCGGCTGCTGGAATACATCGGCGGCGAAGATTTCCGACAGCCGTATCATCTGCCGCTTGGGGTTGGGCAGCTCCAGGCCCATGCAGGTTTTGCCCGGAATGGTCTCCACCACGCGGATGGACGCCAGGCCAAGCGCGCGCGACAGGTCCTTCATCAGGTTCACCACCTGGTTGCCGCGCACGCCCACCGCCGGCTCCACCTCGTAACGGGTGATCACCGGGCCGGCATAAGCATCCACCACGCTGACCTTGACCTTGAATTCGGCGCACTTCTCTTCGATGACGATGCCGCGCTCCAGCAGCTCATCCTGGCTGCAGGCCACGGTGACGGCATCGGCGGGACGCAGCAGCTCCAAGCCCGGCAGGATGGAGTCGTCGTAAGCGGCGCGCTCCGTCCAGGCCGGCGCCTCGGCTGTTGACTCGGACGCTTCGGCATCCGCGGCCTGCAGGCTAGGCTCAGGCGGCGGCGCATCGGCTGCCTTGTCTATCAGCACCCAAGGCATGGGATTGGCGGCCAGCTTGTCGGTGGTGGCGGCCAGAGACGGCGCGGCCAGGGCTTCGCTCTGCAGCACGGTTTGCTGCACGATGGCCGGCCTGGCGTTTTCCTGCTGCACCAGCACTTCGCGGGTTTGCGGCCAGCGCCAAGGCGTGCGGGCGGCTTGCGCGGGCTCGTCATCCGCGGCCGCGACCTCTGTCTCAACCTCGGTTTCCGCGTCAAACTCGGCTTCCGCTTCGGCGGCGGCTTGCCATTCCGGCGCGGTCTGCGCCGCGGGCTCGGCCGCCGCGACAGGCGCCGCCTCGCGCGTCAGCTCAGTTGTCGTCTGCTCGGGCTCATCCGGCGCGGACGCGGCCATCGCCGCCGTCTCGCTGTCGAGTACCGGCCATGGCTGCGGGGCCATCGCGGAAATGGATTCAGCTGTCGCCGCAAGCGGCTCTGAAGGCGGGATAGGCGCCGCCGCCGCAGGCGGCTCGGCCGCTTCGACTGGCATTGCGACCGGACTCGCCGCCGTTTCCGCCGCAGGCATCGCCGGCGCGGCGGCAGGCCGAATCATGGCCGCGGCTTGCGGATGCGCGACCGCCGCGGGGGGGCGGAATGCGGGCGCGGGTTTGCCCGCCGGCGGTAAATTGGCGCGAACGATGGGCGCCAGCTCCACCTTGGGCAACGACGGCTGAACAGGAGGCGCGGCGCGGCGATGGGCATGCAGGCTGGCGACCTTCTCCCTCACCTCATGGCTGCCTATCACCGGCAGCTCGCCCTCGCCTGCCGGCATTGCCACGCCGCTGGCGCGCTGGCGGCGGCGAAAATCCTGCCGCATATTGCTTTGCATTTCCGACAGGCCGATGACCGGCAGCTCGTCCCCCTGCGACCGGGGCGGCAGGCGGGTTTTCTTGCGGTATTCGCGCGATAGCTCAAGCTTGGGCAGCTCGACGGGCGCTTCGCGCGCCGGCGGCTCCGGGCGACGCGGCAGCACGATGGTCTCGCGCGGCGCTTCCGGCTGCGGCGCGACCGGCGCGGCGCGGCGCGGCAGGCGGATTTCTGGCCGCACGGCCTGGGCTTGCGGCGGTTCGGGCTGCGGCGGAACCGTTTCGATTTCAGGCGCGTCTGCCGAGTCTTCGCTGCGCGCGGCGATTGCCGCTTCGGCCTCGGGCGCGAGAGGCGTCTCGCGCGGCTCGGCGAAGTAGTCCGGCTCGTAACGCTCCGGCCGGCCTTCCACCCCCAGCAGCCCGTCCAGTTTGCTCGTCAACGATGGCAACGATATCTTGCCGGTTTTCACCAGCCAGCCGGCCGCAGCCAGCAGCAGCAACAGAAACACTACGACCCACACAATCAAAACCCCGATTTCAAGCTGCCCGCATCCTGGCTGGGCATGTTTTTAGTCATGGCGGCGCCGCGACCCCGGCCAGCGCCGCCACCTGCTGTTATTGCCGAATTGTAACGGCTTTGATACATCGCCGGGGATTAGATTCCCTCTGTTTACAAGGCGCGCCAGATCAGCCACTGCGCCGCCAGCGCGAACAGCGCGGCGATGACGTCATCCACCATCACCCCGAAGCCGCCGCCGACGCGCTGGTCGAACCAACGGATCGGCCAGGGCTTGACGATGTCGAACAAGCGAAACAGCGCGAAGGCCAGCAGCCAGCCCTGCCAGCTAGCCGGCGCGAAAGCCAGCACCATCAGCATGCCCACCACCTCGTCCCAGACGATGCCGCCGTAGTCGTGCACGCCCAGCGCCTTGCCGGTGATGCCGCACACGTACACTCCCAGCGCGAACAGCGGCGCGCACAAGGCCATCAGCCACCAGCCGTCCACCCCCAGCGCCAGCAGCGGGAAGAACAAGGGATAGGCCACCAGCGTGCCCCAGGTGCCGGGAGCTTTCTTCATCAGGCCGCTGCCGAAGCCGAAAGACAGCAGATGGGCGGGATGGCTCAGCAGAAAACGCCAGTTGGGAACGATGAGCGGGGTGTCAGCCGAAGTGGTCATAGCCTTCTTTCTGTAAAGGGATGGGATGGCCGGCGGCGTCCAAAAGCTTGCCGCCGCCGCCTTCGACGATGCGGCCGATGCGGGAGACCCGGCAAGCGCATTGCGCGCCGGCTGCCTCCACCTGCGCGCGCCGTTGCGGCGGCGCGGTGAACACCAGTTCGTAATCGTCGCCGCCGGCGGCCAGGCAGTCGAGATACCGCGCGCGCAGCGCTTCCAGCCGGGGATCGGACGGCAAGGCGTCGGCCTGGATTTCGGCCGCCACGCCGGAGGCGGCCAGGATGTGGCCCAGGTCGGCCATCAGGCCGTCGGACACGTCCGCCGCCGCATGGGCGACAGGCAACAGCAGGCGGCCCAGCGCCAGCCGCGGCTGCGGGTATTCCAGCCTCTGCCGCGCCGTTTGCAGCAGATCCGCGTCATCCACCGTCAGCCAGCCCAGACGCTGGCGCACCGCCAGCGCGCCCAGGCCCAGCTCGCCGGACACCCAGACATCGTCGCCGGGCCGCGCGGCGTCGCGGCGCAGCGCCTGCCCGGACGGCGCCTCGCCCAGCACGGTCACCGACAGCGTCAACGGACCGCAAGTGGTGTCGCCGCCTATCAGCTCCACGCCATGCTCGAGCGCCAGCGCGTGAAAGCCGGCGGCGAATTCCGCCACCCAGGCCTCATCCGCCTTCGGCAGCGCGATGGACAGCAGCGCCCAGCGCGCCCGCGCGCCCATCGCCGCCATGTCCGACAGGTTCACCGCCAGCGTCTTGTGGCCCAGCGCGCGCGGCGCCACGTCGGCGAAGAAATGCCGCCCCTCGACCAGCATGTCCACCGACATGTGCAGGTCGCAGCCGGGCGTCGGCCGCACGATGGCGGCGTCGTCGCCGACGCCCAGCAGCGCCGACGGCGCCGGGCGCTGGAAATGGCGGGCTATCAGTTCGAACTCGTTCATGACCCCTCACGCAAAAACACCCGCCAGCAGCGGGTGTCGTGGATTCCGGCCGACCCAAGGGCGGGCGGAACGATCAATCCTGCTTGCGGCGCTGTTTCTGCGCCAGGACTTCGTCGCCGCGAACGTCGGCGGCCAGCTTGTCCAGCACGCCGTTGACGAATTTGTGACCATCGGTGCCGCCAAAGGTTTTGGTGATCTCGATGGCTTCGTTGATGATGACCGGATACGGGGTTTCCGGGCTTTGCGTCAGTTCCAGCGCGGCCATCAGCAGCACGGCGCGCTCCACCGGGCTGACTTCATCCTCGGCGCGCTCGTAGTAGCGGCCGATCTGGGCGGACAGCGTGGACACATCCTTCAGTACGCCGTACAGGATGTTGCGGAACAGCGCCTCATCGGCCTTGGCGAAGTATTCGTTCTCGCGCAGATGCTTCTCGATCAGCGAGGCCGGGCGGTCCTGGTTCAGTTCCCACTCGTAAATGCCTTGTACGGCGAATTCGCGGGCGCGGCGGCGGGCGGTTTTCATGGTGGCGATTCCTCAAAAGAGCAAGGGAAGCGGCGCGCGCGGCGACCGCTTCCCACGGATGGCTGGCGGCGGGAAATCAGCCGCGCAGCGTCTTGTGCAGATTGGCCATTTCCACCGCGACGCGAGCGGCGTCCGCCCCCTTCTCCTGCATGCGGACTTCCGCCTGCTCGTCGTTCTCGGTGGTGAGAATGGCATTGGCTACCGGAATATCGAAGTCCAGGCCGACGCGGGTGACGCCGGCGCCGGATTCGTTCGATACCAGCTCGAAATGATAGGTTTCGCCGCGGATCACCGCGCCCAGGGCCACCAGCGCGTCAAAGCGCTCGGTCTGGGCCATGGTTTGCAGCACCAGCGGAACTTCCAGCGCGCCCGGCACGGTGGCCAGGGTGATGTCGCCAGCGGCCACGCCCAGCTTCTCCAGCTCGGCGAGACAAGCGTCGCGCAGGCCATGGCACACCGGCGTGTTGAAACGCGCCATCACGATGCCGACTTTCAGGCCCTTGCCGGAAAAATTGGGTTCAATACACTGGATTGCATCAAGCATTGGTTTGTCCTCGCGGCGAAAACACTAAGGAAAGCCGGCAATTGTAACGTAATTGCCGCATTTAGGCCACGCCTGGGCCGCCCTGGCCATCCACGTGAAAATGTCCGGGCTGGCAGAAGCCGGTGACTTCCAGCTCGAAGCCGGCCATCGACGGCAGGCTCACCGGGCTGGACATCAGTTTCATCTTGCCCACGCCCAGCGCCTTGAGCATTTGCGCGCCGATGCCGAAAGTCTTGCTGTCCCACTTCTGCCGCGCCGCCTCCTGACCCAGCGCACGCTCGGCCAGATCCTGGCCGGTTTCATCGCGATACAGCAGGATCATCACGCCGCCGCCGGTCTCCTCCATGGTTTCCAGCGCGTTGGGCACGGTCCAGCTGTGGTGGCTGCACAGCGGCGCCAGCACGTCTATCACCGACAGCGGCTCGTGCACGCGCACCAGGGTTTCCTTGTCGGCGCGGATCTTGCCTTTGCTCAGCGCCAGATGGGTGGCGGAGGTGGTGATGTCGCGGAACACATGCAGGTCGAAGCTGCCGAACGGCGTCTCCACCGGACGCTCGCCCACCTTTTCCACCAGCGACTCGGTGCGGCTGCGGTACTGGATCAAGTCGGCGATGGTGCCTATCTTCAAACCGTGCTGCTTGGCGAACTCGATCAGCTCCGGCAAGCGCGCCATGGTGCCGTCGTCGTTCATGATCTCGCAGATCACGCCGGCCGGCTCCACGCCGGCCAGCATCGCCAGGTCGCAGCCGGCCTCGGTATGGCCGGCGCGGATCAGCACGCCGCCGTTCTGCGCCTTCAGCGGAAACACGTGGCCGGGCTGCACCAAGTCGCTGGCTTTGGCCAGCCTCGCCACCGCGGTCTGGATGGTATGGGCGCGGTCAGCGGCGGAAATGCCGGTGGTCACGCCCTCAGCGGCCTCCACCGATACGGTGAAGTTGGTGCCGAAGCTGGTGCCGTTGTTGGTCGCCATCATCGGCAGGTTCAGCAGCTTGCAACGCTCTTCGCTCAGCGTCAGGCAAATCAGGCCGCGGCCGTGCTTGGCCATGAAATTGATCGCCTCCGGCGTGACGAATTCGGCCGCCATCACCAGGTCGCCCTCGTTCTCGCGGTCTTCGGCATCCATCAGCACCACCATCTTGCCGGCCTTGATGTCGGCGATGATGTCTTGAATCGGAGAAATGGCCATGCTTCTTCCTTTGTTCAGTCTGCCCGTCTCACGCGGGCAATAAATCCAGGGCGCGATAGTCGCCCAGATGGGCGACCGCGCCGTCGCGCAGCGCCAGCGGCCGGGCGAACAGCGGCCCGTCCACCACCAGGGTATGAAACTCTCCCGCCTCGCCGCAGGGATCCACCCCTTCGGCCAGCATCTCTGCAATCAGCCGGGCGTCGACAATCCGCCCCAGCCACTTCTCGTCCGCCAGCGCGGCATTGACCATCACGATGCGGGCGACGAAGCCCGCCGCGACGAATTCCCGCACCAGATCGGCGCGGGCTTGCTGCCACAAGGGCAGGATCGCTTCAAGGCCCGCCTCGGCGCAGACGCCCTCTTCCCATTCGCGATGCGCGGCGAGGTCGATGTCGCCGAACACCACCGCGCGCGCGCCGTCCGCCGCGGCGGCCCGCAGCCGCTCGACGAACACCTCGCGGTAATCATTCCAGCTCGCGCGCCCCAACCGCTGCGGCAAGCCCAGCGCATCGGCCTGCAACGCCAGCACCTCGGGCCGCGCCCCGTGCGAGCGGGAGCGCTCGCCCGTCTCGTCCAGCATGGTCAGCAGCGCCTGCGGCCTGGCGCCGGCCTGGACCGCGCGCCACAGCGCGAGGCAGCTGTCCTTGCCGCCGCTCCACGACGCCACCACCGGCAAATCCCGCAAAATCATGCCTGACCGCGCTGCGCCAGCACCCGCTCGACAGTGTCGACGATGGCCTGGGTTTGCGGGTCTATCTCGATATTGATGCGCGCGCCAGGCCGGCGGGCGGCGATATTGGTGCGCGTCAGCGTTTCGGGAATCAGGTGCACGCAGAAGCGCCGCCCCTCCACCGCGCCCACGGTGAGGCTGATGCCGTCTATGCCGATATAGCCTTTGGCGAACACGTATTTTTCCAGCCCGGCGGGCAACTCGAACCAGATTGTGCGGTTATTGGGGGATTCGATCACCTCGACGACCTCAGCCAGGCCCATCACGTGGCCGGACATCGCGTGGCCGCCGATGTCGTCGCCGAAGCGCGCGGCGCGCTCGACGTTGACCGCGTCGCCGGTCTTGAGCTCGCCCAGATTGGTGATGCGCAGCGTCTCGCGCATCAGGTCGAAATGCACCAGATCGCCGTCGACGCGGGTGACGGTCAGGCAGCAGCCGTTATGGGCGACGGAGGCGCCAAGCTGCAGGCCGGGCAGCATCGCCTGCGGCAGGCGAACGATATGGGTGCGGAAATCCTGTTTTTCCTCGATGGCGACCACTTCGGCCACGCCCTGGACGATACCGGTGAACACGGCAAGCCTCCTTGGTTTGAATTGTCGTTTGGACGATATTGTAGCCGAATGGCCGTTTTCCAATCCGCCGCCGCCATAAAAAAACCGGCACGGAGCCGGTTTGCGAAGATTGCGCGATGCGTTCAGAAACGCCAGGACACGCTGCTGCGGATGGCGCGCCCCATGCCTTCCGCGCCTTCGGTCAGGTAAGGCTGGTAGCTGCGGTTGAACAGATTGTCCACCGCCAGCCTCAGCTCCATGCCCTTCAGCCCGGCCGTCGCCGGCTGCCACACCGCGAACAACCCGGCCAGCGCGTAACCATGCTGGGCCGGATAGGCGTAGCCGACGGCCTCCGGGTTGACGTTTTGCGGCACCCGGTCCTGCGCGCGGACGAACTTGCCCTGCGCGCCCAGCGTCAGCCCCGCCGGCGCGAAGGTATAGCCGGCGGTGAGCACCGCCTTGCGCGGCGGGATGTCCACCATCGGCTCGTCCTTGCCCCACGGGTCGCGCAAGCTGTGGCGGCGCTCGCCGACGACGGAGGACAACGACAAGCTGGCGAAAGCGCCACGCCACTGGTAGCGACTGTCGAATTCGAAACCGCGAATCACATAACCCGGCAGGTTGCGGTAAAAACCGATCACCGCCGGCAGCGGCGCGCCGGGCCCGTCGCCGCGGTTCGGGCCGATGCGCTGGCCGATGGCGTCGGTGACATCCTGGCGGAACCAGGCGAGGCTGGCCGACAGCTTGTCGCCCGCGGCCAGCACGCCGCCGCCGTCGTAAGCCAGGCCCAGCTTCAGCGCTTTCAGCTTTTCCGGCCGCAGCTGGCGGCTGCTGGCGGTGGTGCTGCCCAGCGTCTGCACGTCGTAAACCTCATCGGCGTTGGGCGCGCGCCAAGTGTGGGCATAGCCGGCGTCCAGCGTCCAGCGCGGCAGGAAACGCCAGCTGGCGGCCAGCCGCGGCGACCAGCCGGCGAACGCCAGCGCGCTGTAGTCGTGGCCCTTGGCCGGATTGTTGTAGGTGGGCGCCAGGTTCTGCCTGCCGCGCACCTCGATATGGTCGTAACGCAGCGACGGCGTCAGGCTGAAACCATCCAGCGGCCGCCATTCGTGCACCCAGTAGGCCGACTGCATGGTTTCGCTGCCCGGCGGCGAATAGCGCGGGTTCATCAGCCCGTAGTTGTAACTGGGATCCCTGGCCTTGCTCGGCATGTAGGCGATGGCGTCGCGATCCTTGCGCGACCAGGCGACGCCGACCGTCACCTGCTGGCTGGCCCAGCCTTCGCCCAGGTTGGCCACATTTCGCAGCTCCCACTGTTTATCGCGCTGGCTGACCCAGCTTTCCTTGCCGAACTGCGAATCGAAGGCCGAGCTGTTCACCCCGTCCGGCCGGGTGTCATGCTGGAAGCGCCGCGACTGCGCGTAGCTGAGCCGCAGATCCAGCCAAGGCAGATCGCTGCTGACATAGCTCCATTCGGCGGTCATCGACTCCACCGTCTGCTCGCGCCACACGGTTTTGCGCAGCCAGGCCTCCTCCAGGCCGTACTTGGCGATATCGTAAGCGCTGGGCACCGGGATGTCGCCGCGCCGGGCCGCCCACGGCGTGCGCAGCTCGTCGTCCTGGCGCACAAAACCGAGTTTCATGCTATGGCCGTCGGCGGGCCGCCAGCCCAGCTTCAGCATGCCGCCTTGCTGCTCGCCGCCGGAGAAGCGGTAAGGCGTGCCGTCCGGCTGCGTGCCGTCGCCTCCCTTGCTGTGCGTGACATAGGCCAGGATGTCGGCTGACTGGCCGGCGCCGCCGGCATACGCCGCCAGCGACTGGCTGAAGCGGTGGCCATTATCCTGATAGCCCAGCTTGGCGAAACCGCCCACGCTGCGCCCCGGCAACAGCAGTTCATTGACGGTCTTGGTTTCCGCCTTCACCACGCCGCCAAAGGCGCCGTTGCCGTAAAACGGCGAATGGCCGCCCTTGATCACCTCCACCGAGCCCAGCAGCTCCGGATCGACGAAGGAGGTGCCCTGCTGGTATTTGTCGAAGCCCTGCCCGGCTCCGTCCAGATACACTTGCACTTGCTCCACGTCGCCAAAGCCCCAGACATTGATGGTTTGTCCGCCAGGACGCGGCGAGCCGCCGGCGTTGACGCCAGGCAACGCATCCAGCACCTCGGCCAGCGATTTCGCCTGCGGGCGGGCGATTTCCTCTTGCGCGAGCTTGCTGGCTGCCGGCTTCAACACCGGTGCTTCGGCGCTGACTTTGACGGTCTCGAGCGTGGACTGCTCCGCCGCCAGGGCGGCGTGGCTAGCCAGGCCAAAGGCGATCGCGGACAAGCAAAATGGAAAGATTGAGGGAGAGCCAGGGTGTACTGCGGCGCTTCTTGGTTGCATCACGGAAATTTTTGTAATTGATAATCGTTCTCAAATATTAACATAAAACTTCCTCAAGCCCCCAAGTCCGGTAAAATACCCGGCTTTATTGAATTTCAAGCAAGCTGCCCATGTCCGCCGAACTGTCCCGCATTGCCGAAGAAGTCTCGCATCGCCGCACCTTCGCCATCATCTCCCACCCCGACGCCGGTAAAACCACGCTGACGGAAAAGCTGCTGCTGTTCTCCGGCGCCATCCAGATGGCAGGCACGGTCAAGGGCAAGAAAGGCGGCAAGTTCGCTACTTCCGACTGGATGGAGATCGAGAAGCAGCGCGGCATTTCGGTGGCTTCTTCGGTGATGCAGTTCGACTATCGCGACCACACCGTCAACCTGCTGGACACCCCGGGCCACCAGGACTTCTCCGAAGACACCTACCGCGTGCTGACCGCGGTGGACAGCGCGCTGATGGTGATCGACGCCGCCAAGGGCGTGGAAGAGCAGACCATCAAGCTGCTGAACGTCTGCCGCCTGCGCAACACGCCCATCGTCACCTTCATGAACAAGTGCGATCGCGAAGTGCGCGACAGCCTGGAATTGCTGGACGAAGTGGAAGACGTGCTGAAGATCCGCTGCTCGCCGATCACCTGGCCGATCGGCATGGGCAAGACCTTCCGCGGCGTGTACAGCCTGCTGAACGATGCGGTGATCCTGTTCGAAGCCGGCGCGGAGAAGCTGGTATCCGACATCGAGGTGATCCAGGGCATAGACAACCCGCGCCTGGATGAACTGTTCCCGTTGGAAATGGAACAGCTGCGCATGGAGATCGAGCTGGTCAAGGGCGCCTCCAATGAATGGAGCCTGGACGAATTCCTGGCCGGCACCCTCACTCCGGTGTTCTTCGGCTCGGCCATCAACAACTTCGGCGTGCGCGAAATCCTCAACGCGCTGATCGACTGGGCGCCGGCGCCGCAGGCGCGCGACGCCACCGTGCGCAGCGTGGACCCGAAAGAAGGCAAGTTCTCCGGCTTCGTATTCAAGATCCAGGCCAATATGGACCCGAAGCACCGCGACCGCATCGCCTTCCTGCGCGTGTGCTCCGGCCAGTTCGAGCGCGGCATGAAAATGAAGCATCTGCGGCTGAACCGCGACATCGCCGCCTCCTCGGTGGTGACTTTCATGTCGCACGACCGCGAAATCGTGGAAGAGGCCTACGCCGGCGACATCATCGGCATCCCCAACCACGGCAACATCCAGATCGGCGACAGCTTCTCCGAAGGCGAAGAGCTGGCCTTCACCGGCATTCCCTTCTTCGCGCCGGAAATGTTCCGCTCGGTGCGCATCAAGAACCCGCTGAAGCTGAAGCAACTGCAAAAAGGCCTGCAACAACTGGGCGAAGAAGGCGCGGTGCAAGTATTCAAGCCGCATAGCGGCGGCGATCTGATCCTGGGCGCGGTGGGCGTGCTGCAGTTCGAAGTGGTGGCCAGCCGCCTGGCCGCCGAATACGGCGTCGACGCCATCTTCGAATCCGCCAGCATCTGGTCGGCACGCTGGTTCACCTGCGACGACCGCAAGAAGCTGGACGATTTCGTCAAATCGCTGCAGATGAACATCGCCACCGACGCCGGCGGCAATCTGGCCTACCTGGCACCCAACCGCGTCAACCTGCAGCTGACGCAGGAACGCTGGCCGGACATCGTCTTCCACGAAACCCGCGAGCACGCGGTCAAGCTGAACGACTGAGCCCATGCACACCCTCCTCGACCTGGTCGCCTTCCTGCGGGAAAACTACTCGCATGAAATCACCCGATCGCTGCTGTTGATCCTGACCCTGCTGATCATCCGCGTGGTGGTGGACCGGCTGCTGGCAGCCAACAGCGGCGTGCCGGTCGAGGAGCGCCGCCGCTGGTCGATCAACACCCGCAACGGCCTGTTTCTCACCGGCCTGGCGGGCATAGGCTTCATCTGGGCCAACGAGCTGCAGACGCTGGCCGTCTCCATGCTGGCATTCGCCGCCGCGCTGATCCTGGCCACCAAGGAGCTGATCATGTGCTTGTCCGGCGGCGTGGTGCGGCAGATGTCGAACAGCTACAGCCTGGGCGATCACGTCGAGATCGGAGCCGTTCGCGGCCGCGTGGTGGACATCGGCCTCTTGTCCACCACCGTGATGGAAATCGGCCCCAACCACAGCTCGCATCAGATGACGGGCCGGGCGCTGACCTTTCCCAACAGCCTGCTGCTGTCCACCCCGGTGATACGCGAAAACTACATGGGCGAGTACGTGATGCATATCGTCAACGTGCCGCTGGCCTATGAAGTGCCGCCCGCCCGCGCCGAGCAGATGCTGATGAGCGCGGCGGAAAGCGCCTGCCTGCCGCACGTGGACGTGGCGCGCCGCCACATGGAGGACATGGCCAAACGCTATCTGGTCGACATTCCATCGGTGGAGCCGCGCATTTCCATCCAGCCGGTCGACGAAAAGCGCTACCAGTTGATCCTGCGCATCGCCATTCCGGCGCGGGAGCGGCAACGTATCGAGCAAGCCATCCTGCATCAATTCCTGGCCGACTGTTACCCTGTCGTCCAATCGTAAAAAATAGAGCTAGAACTCCAAACATCGTATACAATTGCGCTATGCGAAGTCATTACCAGCCGGTGCATCATGAGTAAAACCAGAATCAAGACCTACGACCGCATCATTCAGGAGAGCCTCAAGCTGTTCAACGAACAGGGCGAGCGCAGCATCACCACCAACCACATCGCCGCGCACCTCGGCATCAGCCCGGGCAATCTCTACTATCACTTCCGCAACAAGGAAGAGATCGTCTACCAGATATTCACCATGTATCGCGAGTTCATCAACCAGCGACTGGCGGTGCCGGAAGACCGCAAGATGACGGTGGACGATCTGGTCAACTATCTGGACACCGCCTTCCTGGCGATGTGGCAGTTCCGCTTCATGTTCTACGACCTGCCCGGCATGCTGGCGCGCAATCCGCAGATGCAGTCGGAGTACCACCAGTTCGTCAACACCGAGCTGAAAAACATCCTCGGCGAGCATTTCCGCGAATTCATCCGCCTGGGACTGCTGAAGATGGACGAAGAGGACATCGAGGGCGTCAGCATCAACATCTGGCTGGTGGTGAAATTCTGGTTCGCTTTCGAGCAGACCTCCCGCCCCAAGGCGCCGATCACCGAGGAGTCCGGCCACCGCGGCGTGCTGCAGGTGCTGGCGCTGCTCAAGCCCTATGTGCAGCCGGAATACATGCACGCCTTCCGCTCGCTGTACGAGAGACACGCCGTCTGACATGCCCATCCATGGACGCAAAAAAGCCACTCGCGAGAGTGGCTTTTTTGTTTCAGCTCAAACCAGATCAAGCCGCGGCGGCCGTCCCCTGCAGCAAGTAGCCGTGCAGCTCGCCGCTGGCCAGCAACTTGCGCAGATGGCTGCCAGGGGTCGAACCGGAATACTCCAGCTGCTGCCCGGCGCGGCGCGCGACCTTGCCGTCGGCGCACACTTCCATCTCCACTTCCAGCGCCCACAAGCTGGGCTGCCTGTCCGGATCCACCGGCTCCAGCGAAACGGTCAGCCGATAGCTGCCGTCGCGGGAATAAACATCAAGCAGGCCAAGGAGGCCAAGGTTATTGCGGACATCGGCATCATCCGCGTCAAAAGCACCCGCAGTTATGGCCTGCGGAACCAGCACTTCAGGAAAAGTCGCAGTCATGGCATCTACCCCGAGGGTTTCCCCTCTAACAAGCTGTTGGATTATTTTGTATTGCGCCGTCGCCGAAGCTGACGGTTTGCAACCTGACATTCACTGATGTCTTCACGCATCATGAGGATATTTACCGACGCAGACAATGCCATCTCAGGAAAATATCGCAGCCGCTAGATCAAAACTGTCCTTTTGGCCACCCAATCTTTCGCCTGGATGTCACAGCCGCGAACAGCAAATGCCATTGACATTTCAATTCATGACAAATCCGCATTTGAACTACTTTTCCGCTGCATCGCGCACCCCAAAAAATAAGGCCCCGGAGCGTTTCCGAGGCCTTGCGCGCGAGTCAAAAACTCATCAATCGCGGATCACCGCGGCGATTGCCGCCGCCACGTAATCGACATTCTTGCTATTGAGCGCCGCCAGGCAAATCCGCCCGGTGGACACCGCGTAGATGCCGAACTCAGCGCGCAGCCGCTCCACCTGAGCAGCGCTCAGGCCGGTATAGGAGAACATGCCGCGCTGAGCGGTGACGAAGGAGAAGTCAACCGCGGCGCCATGCGCCTTGATCGCCGCCAGCAGCCGCAGGCGCATCGCGCGGATGCGATCGCGCATGCCCGCCAGCTCGTCTTCCCACTGCTGGCGCAGTTCCGGGCTGGACAGCACCGCGGCGACGATGGCCGCGCCATGGATCGGCGGATTGGAGTAGTTGGTGCGGATCACTCGCTTCAGCTGCGACAGCACCCGGGCGGACTCGTCCTTGCCTGCCGTCACGATCGATAGCGCGCCCACGCGCTCGCCGTACAGCGAGAAGCTCTTGGAGAAGGAGCTGGCTACCAGGAACTGCATGCCGGAGGCGGCAAACAGGCGCACCGCCAGCGCATCGGCTTCGATGCCATCGGCAAAGCCTTGGTAAGCCATGTCCAGGAACGGCACCAGGCCGCGCTCGCGGCAAACCGCCACTACCTCGTCCCATTGGGCCGCGGACATGTCCGCCCCGGTGGGGTTGTGGCAGCAGGCGTGCAGCACGATGACCGAACCCGCGTCCAGCGCCGCCAGATGCGACTTCATCGCGGCGAAATCCACGCCGCGGCTGGCCGCCTCATAATAAGGGTAATTTTCCACCTGGAAACCGGCCGATTCGAACAGCGCGCGGTGGTTTTCCCAGGACGGGTCGCTGATGTACACCTTGGACGCCGGATTCAGCCGCTTGAGGAAATCCGCCCCGATCTTCAACGCGCCGGTACCGCCCAAGGCCTGCGCGGTCACCACGCGGCCGGCGGCGAGCAGCTCGCTATCCTGGCCGAACAGCAGGTTCTGCACCGCCTTGTCGTAAGCCGCCGGACCTTCGATAGGCTGATAGCCGCGCGCCGGCAGCGCTTCCAGCCTGGCTTTCTCGGCGGCCTTGACCGCGCCCAGCAGCGGAATCTTGCCGTTGTCGTCGGAATACACGCCGACGCCAAGGTTGACCTTGGTATCGCGGGCGTCCGCATTGAATGCTTCGTTGAGACCGAGAATGGGGTCACGCGGCGCCAGTTCCACACCGGCGAAGATCGAAGAGGTCATACCAGGCTCCATTGCTTTGCAGATGAGCCGGCTGCCAGAGCCGGCCAAAGAAAATCCAGTCTTGCTTGTTGCCATTCGAACGCAAATAAGTTCGCAGCCGAACAACAGTCTAACATGGCGGATGCCGATCGCCCCACAACGGATTGCCTGTCCCCACGGGCAGGGCCGCATGCGCGGCATCGACAAAGCCGGCCCGATGACATAAGCAGAAGTATGGCCATCGCGCCCGGACGCTCCGCGCCGGCGCCGAGGCCGATATTCGGAGGCTTTTCATGAAAAAGGGAATCCTGCTGTTCTGGCCGTCTTTCATCATCGCGGTGGCGGCCACCGCCGTTTTTTACTCGATTTTCGACCCCGCCGAACTGACCTTGCACGGCAACGCCCTATTCGCCGACAAGCTCACAGCCTATTCGGTGTTCCTGCTGGCCAGCTGGCTGTTCGGCGCGGCCAATACCGCCATCGTCCTGCTGCTGGAAAAAAGCGCCCGCGACATCAACGGCTTCGTTGCGCCGCCGGTAGTCAGCGGCGACGAAGACGGCACGCCTTCCTGAGCGCCATGCCCGGCGCGCACGCGCTGCCGGGCATGGCAAAACCGCCTCAAATCACCTTCAAGCCCTTCAGCATCACCACCAGGATCAGCACCGGCGACACGAAGCGCACCACGAAGAACAGCGCCTTCAACAGACGCGCGTTATTCAGCGCGCCGCCATTGCTCAGCGCGTCGCGGAAGCGGTCGTAGCCCCACACCCAGCCGGTGAACAGGCACAGGCAGATCCCGCCCAGCGGCATCAGCACATTGGACGTGACGAAGTCGAACAGGTCGAACATTGTCATGCCGTGCAGTTTGATATCGGCGGTCAGGCTGTTGGACAGCGCGCAGCCCGCGCCCACCAACGCCAACAGCAACAGATTGATGATGGTGGATTTGACGCGGCTGATGCCAAAGCGCTCGCTCACCACCGACACCGGCACCTCCAGGATAGACAGCATCGCGCCGGTGGCGGCTATGGCGGCCAGCACGAAGAACACCACCATGAACAGATGTCCCAGCGGCATGCTGGCGAACACCGCTGGAATGGTGATGAACAGCAGCGACGGACCAGCGGCAGGCTGGAAGCCGAAGGCGAACACCGCCGGGAAGATGGCGATGCCGGCCAGCAGCGACACGAACAGATCCGCGCACATCACCCGGAAGGTGGTCAGCGGCACGTCTTGATCGTCGCGGAAGTAGCTGCCGTAGGTGATCATGGTGCCCATGCCGATGGACAGCTTGAAGAAAGCCAGACCCACCGCGGTCAGCACCACGCCGGCGGTGATCTTGGAGAAGTCCGGGGTGAACAGGAAAGCCAGGCCCTGGCTTGCCCCCGGCAACATCAGGCTGCGCGCGCCTATCACCAGCAGCAGCGCGAACAGCAGCGGCATCAGCTTCTTGGTGACCGCTTCGATCCCCTTCGACACGCCCATCAGCAGAATGCCGCCGATCAGGCCCAGAACCAGCCATTGCCAGAGCAGCGACTGAACCGGATTCGTGATCAGCGCGGTGAAGGCGCCGGACGTCACCTTGGGATCGTTGGACAGGATATCGCCGGCGATCGCCTTGAAAATATAGGCGAACACCCAGGCGGCAACCTCGGAATAGAAAGCCATGATCAGGAAGGCGGCAAACACGCCGAAAGCGCCCACCAGCCACCACGGCTGCCCGGCCGGCGCCAGTTTGGCCAACGTGGTCACCGCGTCGCGCTTGGCCTTGCGGCCCAGCATGATCTCGGAGATCATCACCGGCAGTCCCACCAGCAGCGTGGCCAGCACGTACACCACCAGAAAACCGGCGCCGCCATTGGTGCCGGTCAGATACGGGAACTTCCAGATATTGCCCAGGCCTACCGCCGAGCCCAGCGTCGCCGCCAGCACGCCGAAGCTGGACGTGAATCCATCCCTCAGCTTGACCTCTCCACCCGATTTGGATTTGTCCACACTCATTGTTGTTCTCTCTACCACCACAAATGAAACGAGCCCGCGCGGAGGTCGTCCGGGCGGGCTCACATGACCTTCGATGCTACAGGGCGTGGATTGTGAAGCCTATTTTGTATGTGTGCAAAACAATTTTTACAGCTATCTGGGCTGGATCAACTCGTCCGCCAGCCTGCCCAACCAATCATAGCAGGCCTGCAACTGCGCCACCTCGATAAACTCGTCCGGCCGGTGCGCCTGCTCGATCGAGCCCGGCCCCAGCACCACGCAAGGCATGCCGGCCTGGCTGAACAGACCCGCTTCGGTGGTGTAGGCGACGCCGGCGCCGCCTTCGCAGCCGCACAGGCTGGCGACGTAGCGCCGGATGGACGACGACGGGTCGGACTCGAAAGCGGGGCTGTATACCACCGGCTCGATGCGAATCTGCGCCTCGCCGGCCACCGCCTGCATTTCCTGCTCCAAGGTGGCGGCGTAGTCGGCGACCGATGCCACCAACCGCTGCGGGTCGTCGCCCGGCAACCAGCGGCACTCGAACATGAACTCGCAATCGGCCGGCACGATATTGCAGGCGACGCCGCCGCGCACCAAACCAGTCTGCATGGTGGTGAACGGCACGTCGTACAGCGGCTGCCGGTGGCCAAACGCGGCCTCGGCATCTGCCAGCTTGCGGATATGGGTGATCAGGCGGGCGGCGAACTCGATGGCGTTGACGCCATGCGGCGTCAGCGACGAATGCGCCGCTCTTCCCTTGACCACGCAGCGATAGTGGGCGATGCCCTTGTGCGCGATCACCGGCTTCATCGACGTCGGCTCTCCCACCAGGCAGCCGGCGACATCCACGCCATCGGCGATCAACGCGTCTATCATGCGCCCCACGCCCAGGCAGCCCACCTCCTCGTCGTAGGACAGCGCGATGCCTATGCCCTGCGCCAGCTTGCCTTCGGCGGCCAGCCTGACGAAATCCGGCACTCGGGCCAGCACGCAGGCGATGAAGCCTTTCATGTCGGCGCTGCCGCGGCCGTACAAGCGGCCATCGCCGCCGGCGGTCAGCTCAAACGGCGGATAATGCCAATCCTGCCCATCCACCGGCACCACGTCGGTGTGGCCGGACAACACGATCAAAGGCAGGTCCTCGGCGCCGATGCGCGCGAACAAATTGGCCTTGCTGCCATCATCATTATAAGTCAGGCGGCTTGTCAGGCCGAAGCCGGCCAGATATTCCCGCACCCACTCTATCAGCTGCAGATTGGAATAACGGCTGGTGGTATCGAAGCGGATCAGTTCGGACAGCAATCCGGATGCGTCTGTAGGCATGAGACAATCCTGCGCTTGGCTATTGAGTCTGTTCCAGAGTCTGCACCCGGCGTGGCCTGCAGGCAATAGCGGCCGCCCTCATCATCATGCTCGGCGGCGGGGAGGCAAAGCGCTGCATAAAAAATGCTTGGCAACTAGCACGGCTTTGGATACAATCCGTTTTCTCTATGGCGGGCCTCCCCGCATTGCACGATAGCGAACCTGGTCAGGTCCGGAAGGAAGCAGCCACAGTTATTTAGTGCAAGTGCCGGGGGTCAGGCTCGCCACCCCTCCCCTCTTTAGTTCCGCCAAGCTCAATTGCAGATTTGCGACACTTTTTCAGCCAAATTACGACGTCGCCATCAAATCCCATTGTCCTTGACGATAAGATTCCGCTAACATTAGCAAAGTTGAATTTTCAAATTCATGGAACTTCACTAATTTCCCTGCATCATAAATATTCCTGTTGAATTTTTTTTGCTATTTTTAGTAAGCAGGGCGAAGTCCTAAAAAAATACTAGAACCATTTGTTCAGATACGAGAGGAACACTCATGAAACTGTTTGAAAAAATCCCGAACCCTCGGGAAATCCGCCGCAAGCTTGGCCTGAACCAGCAAGAATTCTGGAGCCGCATCGGCGTCACCCAATCCGGCGGCTCCCGCTACGAAAGCGGCCGCAACATGCCCAAGCCGGTGCGCGAACTGCTGCGCCTGGTGCATGTCGAGCAGATCGACCTGTCCAAGGTACGCCGCGAAGACTTCGAGATCGTCGAGTACCTGAAAGAGACCCACCCCGATCTGTACAAGAGCCTGCGCAAAGCGGTTCGCACCAAGATCGAAGCTCAGGAAGGCGGCGCCGAAGCCACCGCCGGCTGATATCCGGTCCGACAAAAAAGCCAGCCCGGCCTCCGCCGCGCTGGCTTTTTCACATTCCGAATGTCGAACAATCGCCGACAGGCGCCGCCGCCCATGCCTGCTGACTAATCGCCAGGGTTGCGGATCAGCAGCACCGGCATGTCGGCCACCTTCAGCACGCCTTCAGCCACGCTGCCCATCAGCAGGTGCATCAGGCCGCCCAGACCATGGGTGCCCATCACCAAGAGATCCGCGCCCCAGACGCTGGCGTCGTCGGACAACACCGCGGCGATCTTGTCGCCCCAGCTCTCCAGGATTTTGCACTCCGGCTCCACGCCCAGCGCCCTCGCGCGCTCGCCGGCCTGTCCCAACACCTGCTCGCCGGCTTGCTTGATCGACTTTTGCAATTCGGTGGCGTCCAGAAACTCCGTCCCGCCCCAGCCGAACTGCGCCAGATCCACCACGTGGACCAGCCTGATCGACGACCCGAACTCCTTCGCCAGCTTGCACGCCTCGTTCAGCGCCATATTGGAAGTGTCGCTATCGTCGACAGGCACAAAGATTCTCTGATACATGACGCTCAGCTCCTCTACGAGTTTGGCCTACACCTTCAGTCTATCAAACCCTTGCCGGTACCGTTTGACACAGATTAGCTTCCTTTGACATAAAGGCCATATCCGCCACACAGCCCACCTCCGCAGGATCCCGCCATGGCCCGCATCCAGATAGAACTGCCGCCCCGCTTCATTTTCGACACCGCGCTGGAAGTCCGCATCGGCGACATCAACTACGCCGGACATCTTGGCAACGACGCGCTGCTCAAACTGGCCCAGGAAGCCAGGCTGCGCCTGTTCAAACAGCTAGGCTACGCCAGCGAGCTGGCGGTGGAGGGAGCCGGCATCGTCATCGCCGACGTCGCCGCCTGCTACCGCGCCGAGGCCTTCCACGGCGACCGGCTGCGCTTCCGCATCGGCGTCGCGGATATCGGCCGCCACGGCCTCGACCTCATTTATCAAGCAGTCGATGACAACACTGGCAAAGAAGTGGCAAGATTGAAGACAGGTATCGTCTTTTTCGACTACCAGGCACGCAAAGTCGCCCCCATGCCGGAAGCGTTTTCCGGCAAGCTCAGCCAATAGAAAAAAGGAATGGCGCCATGAGAAACTACCCGCCCAACAGCCCAGAGGCGCTGGCCAGACTCCTGGCCATGTTCATGATCACCGACGGCAATATGGACCCGCGCGAGCTTGAGCTGCTGGAAAAGCTGCATGTCTACCACCTGATCAACCTGCCGCGCAAACAGTTCGCCCAGGTATTGCGCGACTTCTGCGACGATGTGTCGGACGAAGCCGGCGACGATGGCGCGATCCGCCTGCTGGACCGCGAAAGAATCGACAACCTGCTGTCCGAAGTCAGCGACCACCGCAAGCGCATCCTGACCTGCGTGCTGGCCATGGACATCAGCAAGTCGGACGGCACCATCAGCGACAGCGAAATGGCGCTGCTCAGCTACATGATGAAAAGCTGGAGCATCTCTCTCGACGATCTCGAGCGCGAATTCGCCCGCTGAGCCCAAAAATGGAAGCAGCCGCGGCGCACAGTCCCCGCGGCTGCTTTTTGCATTCCACCACCCAAGATACCGAAACCGACAATGAACACGCGCTTCACCGGCACCGAACGCTATATCGCCACCGACGATCTGATGATGGCCGTCAATGCCTCCATCGCCCTGCAACGCCCGCTGTTGATCAAGGGCGAACCCGGCACCGGCAAGACCATGCTGGCCGAAGAGGTCGCCGCCAGCCTGGGCCGGGAGCTGATCGTCTGGCCGATCAAATCCACCACCAAGGCCCAGCACGGCCTGTACGAATACGACGCGGTGTCGCGGCTGCGCGACTCCCAGCTGGGCGGCGACAAAGTGCACGACATCGCCAACTACATCGTCAAGGGCAAGCTGTGGCAAGCCTTCGAGGCCGAACAGGCGCCGGTGCTGCTGATAGACGAGATAGACAAGGCCGACATCGAGTTTCCCAACGACCTGCTGCGCGAACTGGACCAGATGGAATTCTTCGTCCATGAAACCCAGCAGTTCGTGCGCGCGCGCCAGCGTCCCATCATCATCATCACCTCCAACAACGAGAAAGAGCTGCCGGACGCCTTCCTGCGCCGCTGCTTCTTCCATTACATCCGCTTCCCCGACGCCGACACCATGCAGTCCATCATCGACGTGCACTTCCCCGACATCCGCCAGCAGTTGGTCAAGCAGGCGCTGGAAGTGTTCTTCTCCATCCGCGAGCTGCCGGGCCTGAAGAAAAAGCCCACCACCTCCGAACTGCTGGACTGGCTGAAGCTGCTGTGCGGCGAAAACATCGGCGCCGACGAGCTGGAAAACCGCCATGCGCGCAACGCCCCGCCGCCGCTGGCCGGCGCGCTGCTGAAAAACGAACAGGATCTGCAGCTGTTCGAGCGCCTGATGCAGATGGCCCGACGCCGCAACTGACATGGACGACCCGATCCGGCATTTCATCGACCAGCTGGCGATAGCCGGGCGCAGCGCCCACACGCTGTCCGCCTACCGGGCCGACCTGAATCTGCTGGCCGCCATGCTGCGGCCGGCGCCGCTGGCCGCCGCCGGCGTCAACGAATTGAAGCGGGCGCTGGCCAAGCTGCACGCCCAGGGCCTGGGCAGCCGCACCCTGGCGCGCCGGCTGTCGTCGTGGCGGCAGTTCTATCACTGGCTGCAGCAAAACGGCCTGCGCGACGACAATCCCGCCGCCAGCCTGCACGCGCCCAAACGCGACCGCCTGCTGCCCAAGGCCCTGCCGGTGGACAGCGCCGCCGCACTGCTGGACCGCATCGACGGCGACGACGCGCTGGAAGTGCGCGACCGCGCCATTTTCGAGTTGATCTATAGTTGCGGACTGCGCCTATCTGAAGCGGTGGCGCTGAATCTGGACGACGTCGACTTCGCCGACCATCTGCTGCGCGTGCGCGGCAAGGGCAACAAGACGCGGCTGACGCCGATAGGCGCCGAAGCGGCCAGCTGGCTGAACAAGTGGCTGGCGCAAAGGGTGGCGCAAGATGGCGAAAGCGCGCTATTCACCGCCCGCCACGGGCGGCGATTGGGCGGACGGCAGATCGAAAACCGCCTGCGCGACTGGGCGATCAAGACCGGCGCCAATCAGCACGTGCACCCGCACATGCTGCGCCACTCCTTCGCCTCGCACATGTTGCAGTCGTCGGGCGACCTGCGCGCGGTGCAGGAACTGCTGGGCCACGCCAACCTGTCCAGCACCCAGATCTACACCGCGCTGGACTTCCAGCACCTGGCCAAGGTCTACGACAACGCCCACCCCAGGGCCCGCAAAAAAGCGCAGCCCGACGACGACTGAGCGCCGACGGCGTCAACGTTCGGCGTCGTCCGCGCCGCTTTTGTGGACATCGCGAAACAACAGCATGTGGCGCACCCGCTCCGCCTTATCGTCATCGAAACCCAGCCGCGCCACCCGCTCCGCCGGATTGCTCCAGGTGCCGAACAGCAAGTCCCAAACCGGCAGGCCGTAGTTTTGGGCATGGTGGCCGTAGGCATGGTGCACGGTGTGCATTTCGGGCCGCTGGAACAGATATCCCAGCCAACGCGGCGTTTTCAGGTCGCTGTGCAGGAACAGATCGAACACGCTGGTGAAGAATAGCGCCCAGGCGGCTGCCGCTGGCGTCGCGCCCAGCACCAGATAGCTGGAAAACGCGCTGATCAGCACCGCCGCCGCGGAATCCAGCGGATGGGCGTAGAGCGCGGTCAACGCCTCCACCCGCTTCGGGCTGTGATGCAGCTGGTGAAACACCCGCCACAGCCAGTCGGAAGCGTGCGTCGCCCGGTGCCACCAATAGAAGACGAAACTGGTCAGCAGGAAACTGGCCGCGCCGACTGCGATGTCCGGCCAGCCGCGCGCCGCCGGGATCAGCGAAACTTCACGGATCAAGCCGGCGAAAAGAAAACCGACAGCCAGCGTCACCGCCGCCGTGGCCGCGCCCAGAATCGACGCCAACGCCAGCCAGCGCCGGTCGCAGGCATTGCGGGAGGCCGGAGCGATCACCTCGCGGGTGAAGATGCCGACGAACAACAAGGCTATCGCCGGAAATGCGTAAAACTCCATTCGCTACCCATATGCAAAATCCTGAATCGGACCGGCAGGCTGCCGCGCCCGCCCAGCTCCCCGCCGTCACGCCAGATGGACATGGCTGCGGACACGCTTTTCCAGCTGCGACAGGGCCTCGCATACTGCCTGCCGCCTGACCGCCTCGCGATCGCCGGCGAACAGGCAGCGCCAGGCCTCGGTCTGCCCGCCAGGATGGGCGATCGCGAACCAGACCAGGCCCACCGGCTTTTCCGGCGAGCCGCCGCCCGGCCCGGCGATGCCGGACACCGCCACCGCCCAGTCCGAATCCGCCAGCGTCTGGCCGCCCTGCGCCATCTCCCGCACCACCGTTTCGCTGACCGCGCCATGGTCGATCAGCGACACCGCCTGCACGCCTAGCAATTGCTGCTTGGCCTGGTTGCCGTAGCTGACGATGCCGTGGCTGAACCAGGCGGAGCTGCCGGGCACATCGGTCAGCGCCGCGGCGATCAAGCCGCCGGTGCACGACTCGGCGGTAGCCACGCTCTCGCCGCGCGCCGACAACAGCAGCCCCAGATCGACCGCCAACTGTTTGCTATCTGCCATGACGTTCCCTGAAATGTTTGACCAGCCCGTTGGTGGAGCTGTCATGCGACAGCTCGGCGGCTGCGCCCGACAACTCGGGCAAAATGCGCCGCGCCAGCTGCTTGCCGTACTCGACGCCCCATTGATCGAAGGAATTGATGCCCCAGATCACGCCCTGCACGAAGACCTTGTGCTCGTACAGCGCCATCAGCATGCCCATGCTGTACGGCGTCAGCCGGTCCAGCGCCAGCGTGTTGGACGGCTGGTTGCCGGGGAACAGCTTCTGCGGCAGCAGCATGTCCAGCTCTTCGCCGGACAAGTGGCTCAGTTCCTGCATCACTTCGGCTTCGGCCTTGCCGCGCATCAGCGCCTCGGTCTGCGCCAGGCAGTTAGCCACCAGCACCTCGTGCTGGTTGGCGACCGGATAGTGGCTGTTCAGCGGCAGGATGAAGTCGCACGGCACCAGGCGGGTGCCCTGATGCAGCAGCTGGAAGAAAGCGTGCTGGCTATTGGCGCCCTCCTCGCCCCAGATCACCGGCCCGGTGTCGAAATCCAGCGCCTCGCCGAAACGCCCCACCCGCTTGCCGTTGGACTCCATGTCCAGTTGCTGGATATGGGCCGGCAGGCTGCGCAGGCCGTGGTCGTAAGGCATGATGGCATGAGTATGGGCCTGGTAGAAAGTGTTGTACCAGATGCCTATCAGCGCCATCAGCACCGGCATGTTGGCGCAGAACGGCGCCTCGAAGAAGTGGCGGTCCATCGCGTGGCCGCCGTCCAGGAAGGCGCGGAAATTGTCGTAACCCACCGCCATCATCACCGGCAGGCCGATGGCGGACCACACCGAATAGCGCCCGCCCACCCAGTCCCAGAAGCCGAACATCTGCTGCGGATCGATGCCGAAGGCGCGCACCGCCGGCTCGTTGGTGGAAACCGCCACGAAATGGCGCGCGATGTCGGCCTCGCTGCCGGCCTGCAGAAACCAGGCCTTGGCCGCCTGGGCGTTGAGCAGCGTCTCCGGCGTGGTGAACGATTTGGAGGCGACGATGAACAGCGTGGAGGCGGGATCCAGCCGCGCCAGCGTGCGCGCCAGGTGCTGGCCGTCGACATTGGACACGAAATGCACATTGAGTTCGGCGTGCGCGTAGGCGGCCAAGCCCTCCTGCACCACCCGCGGCCCCAGGTCGGAACCGCCTATGCCCAGATTCACCACATCGCGCATCCGCTGGCCGGAAAACCCCAGCCAGGCGCCGTCGCGCACGCTGTCGCTGAAGCGGCGCAGCCTGTCCAGCACATCATGCACTTCTGCCGTCACGTTGCGGCCGTCCAGCTGCAATGCGGCGCCCGCCGGCAGCCGCAGCGCGGTGTGCAGCACCGCGCGGTCTTCGCTGACATTGATGCGCTCGCCCGCACGCATCCGCTCCATCCAGCCTTTCAGATCGGCTGCCTGCGCCAGATCGAACAGCAATTCCAGCGTGCGCTCGGTGATGCGGTTTTTCGAGTAGTCGAGCAGCAGTCCGTCCAACTCCAGCGAAAAGCGCTGGAAACGCTGAGGGTCGGTGTCGAACAGCTCCCGCATATGCATGTGGCGGGTGGCGCGCTGATGCTGGTGCAGCTTGGCCCAGATCGGCGTGGCGTTTATGTCGGCGTGGCGATGTGCGACCATGTTTTCTGCCAGTGGAATGATGAACTGGTGAACAAAAGGGCCGGCGTTACTCCGCGCCGGCCCCGCTGTCAGGCAATGCTGCCCCGCGCCTCAAAGCTTGAGGAAGTGCTCGCGGTAGTAGCGCATTTCCTCGATAGACTCGAGGATGTCCGCCAGCGCCTCGTGCTTGCCGCGCTTCACCACGCCCTTGGCCACCTCCGGCTTCCAGCGCTTGCACAGCTCCTTCAGCGTGGAAACATCCAGATTGCGGTAGTGGAAGTAGGCCTCCAGCTTGGGCATCCAGCGCGCCATGAAGCGGCGGTCCTGGTGGATGGTGTTGCCGCACATCGGGCTGCCGCGCTCCGGAACGTACTGCATCATGAACGCCAGCAGCACTTGTTCGGCCTCGGCTTCGTTGATAGCGGAGTTCTTGACCTTCTCGATCAGGCCGCTCTTGCCGTGGGTGTTCTTGTTCCAGTCGTCCATGCCATCCAGGATGGCGTCGCTCTGGTGCACCACCAGCACCGGCGACTCGGCCACCACGTTCAGATGGCTGTCGGTGACGATCATCGCCACTTCGATGATGCGGTCGGAGTCAGGATTCAGGCCCGTCATTTCCATGTCGAGCCAGATGAGGTTATTGGTATCTTGTGCCATACTAGTCAGTCTTTAGAAAACCCTGCCATTTTCCTTCATTGCCGCCTCCGCGGCAAACCCGATACCCGTACGGATACCCATGATAGAGGCATTCTCCCTACTCTTCGCCATCGCGCTGGCGGCCACGCTCAGCCTGAAGCTGTGGCTGGGCTGGCGCCACATCCGCCATGTCGGCGGCAACCGCCATGCCGTGCCCGCCGCCTTCCGCGACAATATCACGCTGGAGCAGCATAGGCACGCCGCCGACTACACCATCGCCAAAACACGGCTCGGCCTGCTGTCGGCCTGGGTGGACACCGCGCTGGCGGCCGCCTTCACTTTCGGCGGCGGCCTGCAGTGGCTGGCCCTCCACAGCCAGCAGTGGTTCGCCTCCCCGCTGCTGTCCGGCATGGCGCTGATCGTCTGCATGACCGTGCTCAGCAGCCTGATATCGCTGCCGCTCAGCCTGTACGGCACCTTCGGCGTCGAAGTGCGCTTCGGCTTCAACAAAATGACGCCGCGGCTTTACCTGCTGGACCAGCTGCGCGGCATCGGCATCTCCATCCTGATCGGCCTGCCGCTGCTGGCGGTAGTGCTGTGGCTGATGGACATCGCCGGGCCTGCATGGTGGCTGTGGGTGTGGCTGGTGCTGTGCCTGGTGCAGTTGCTGGGGCTGGTGCTGTACCCGATCCTGATCGCGCCGCTGTACAACAAGTTCTGGCCATTGGCGGACGAGGCGCTGAAGGCGAGGATAGACGCGCTGCTCGCCCGCACCGGCTTTCGCAGCAACGGCGTTTACGTGATGGACGGCTCGCGCCGCTCCAGCCACAGCAACGCCTATTTCACCGGCTTCGGCGCCGGCAAGCGCATCGTGTTCTACGACACATTGCTGGAAAAGCTGAGCCACGACGAGATCGAAGCGGTGCTGGCGCACGAGCTGGGCCACTACAAGCGCCGCCACATCGCCAAGCGCATCGCGGTGGCCTTCACGCTGTCGCTGCTGTTCCTGGCCCTGCTCGGCCAGTTGCTGCACGCGCCCTGGTTCTACGCCGGCCTCGGCGTCACCGCGCCCAGCACGGCGATGGCGCTGCTGCTGTTCATGATCGCCATTCCCGCCTTCACCTTCCCGCTGACGCCGCTGTCCAGCCGCTCGTCGCGCAAGCACGAATACGAGGCCGATGACTTCGCCGCCGGTGAAACCCGCGCCGCCGACCTGCAAAGCGCGCTGGTGAAGCTGTACCGCGACAACGGCGCCACGCTGACGCCCGACCCTATCCACTCCGCCTTCTACGATTCGCACCCGCCCGCCGCGCTGCGCATCCAACACCTGAAAGGAAGCCAATCATGAATCTGCTGGAACTGTCCTGCACCCCGCAACACGGCCAAAGCCCGCTGGCGGAAAACACCGTCAAGCAATTGCTGTCCGGCCTGCCGGACTGGCAAATCGACGGCATCGAGCTGAGCAAGACCTTCCGCTTCGCCGACTTCCACGACACCATGGCCTTCGTCAACGCGCTGGCCTGGATCGCCCATCGCGAAGACCATCATCCGGACATGTCGGTGCACTACAACCGCGCGGTGGTGAACTTCAGCACCCACGACGCCGGCGGCCTCACCCTCAACGACTTCATCTGCGCGGCCAAAGCCGAAGCCCTGATCAGCCGCCCATGACAGCCAGCACCGGACAGATCATACGCAGCCATGGCCGCCGTTTCATCGTCGAAGCCGACGGCCGCACCTACGATTGCACCACCCGCGGCAAGCGCGTCGACTTCGCCTGCGGCGATTTCGTCGACATCCTGATCCAGAACCAGGAGCAGGCGGTGATCGAGCGCTCGCGCGAGCGCAGCAGCCTGCTTTACCGCCAGGATGACTGGAAGGCCAAGGTGATCGCCGCCAACGTCAGCCGCATCCTGTTCGTCATCGCCGCCGTGCCCAGCCCCAACGAAGAGCTGCTGGGCCGCTGCCTGATCGCCGCCGAAGCCGGCGACATCGAACCCGTCATCGTGGTCAACAAGTGCGACCTGCCGGAAACGCCGGCGCTGCTGGCGAAATTGCAACTCTATGTAAAGCTTGGTTACCAACTGGTCACATTGTCGGCCAAGCAGGATTTCTCGCCGCTGCTGCCCTTGCTGCAAGGGCATACCAGCGTGCTGGTCGGGCAGTCTGGCATGGGCAAGTCCACACTCACCAACGCGCTGCTGCCGGACGCCAACGCGCGCATCGGCGACATCTCCATCGCGCTCGACTCAGGCCGCCACACCACCACCCACGCGGCGCTATACCACCTGGACGAAAGCAGTCACCTGATCGATTCGCCAGGCCTGCAAGAATTTGGCTTAAAGCACCTGCAAGCAGCGGATTTAATCCACTATTTCCCGGAGATGCGCCAGTATATTGGCCAGTGTCGTTTCCACAACTGCACGCATCGCGTAGAGCCGAATTGTGCGATCATGGCTGCAGCAGAAACAGGCGCCATTAGCCGGCATCGGCTGGACTTGCTGCAACGGCTGACTCAAGATCTAGCGCCGGTAAGATTGTAAATAAAAGAGCACACGCTCTTTATTTACTTTTTATGGCTGCCTACATATGCTGTAACAAAAGGGAATGAGCATTACGGAAGAATAAACTTAGGCAACGACAGAGGAGTCAGCATCATGACGAAAAGGATTGCGCTGGTCACCGGCGGCATGGGCGGCATTGGATCCGCCATTTGCAAAGCATTGGCAGAAGCCGGCCACATCGTAGTGACCACCTATAGCAAACCGGGCCGCGAGCAAGCCTGGCATGCCGACATGAAGGGCCTTGGCTTCAACGACATCCACAGCTACCAATGCGACGTCACCGACTTCGCCGCCTGCCAGGACATCGCCGCCCGCATCGCCAAGGACATCGGCCCGATCAGCATTCTGGTCAACAACGCCGGCATCACCCGCGACGCCAGCTTCAAGAAGCAGAGCAAAGACGATTGGGACGCGGTGATCCGCACCAATCTGGACTCGGTGTTCAACATGACCAAGCCGGTGCTGGACAGCATGCTGGAAGCGGGTTTCGGCCGCATCGTCAATATCTCGTCGATCAACGGCCAAAAGGGCCAGTTCGGCCAGACCAACTACTCCGCCGCCAAGGCCGGCATGCATGGCTTCACCATGGCGCTGGCGCAGGAAGTGGCGAAGAAGGGCGTGACGGTCAACACCATCTCCCCAGGCTACATCGCCACCGAAATGGTGATGGCGGTGCCGGAGGACGTGCGCAGCAAGATCGTCGCCCAGATTCCGGTGGGCCGGCTGGGCAAGCCGGAAGAAATCGCCGCGCTGGTCGGCTTCCTCTGCTCCGAAAACGCCGGCTTCATCACCGGCAGCAATATCGCCATGAATGGCGGCCAGCACATGATGTGACGCCGGCAGCGCCGGTCGAGAACAACGCCACCCTGGGTGGCGTTTTCTTTTTGCCAAAGCCGTGTATGCTGTCACATCCCACCCAACTGACAAGCAATACCCATGGCTGAACATCTGATCGTCGAAAACGGCGGCAAGGAAGAGAAATACCAGGCGCTGCTGCCGCAAGCCCACGCGCTCGTCGCCGGAGAAACCGACCTCGTCGCCGCGCTGGCCAACCTGTCCGCCGCGCTGGCGATGACTTTCGACTGGCTCTGGACCGGCTTCTACCTGGTCAAGGGCGAACAGCTGGTGCTGGGGCCATTCCAGGGCCCCATCGCCTGCACCCGCATCCCGCATGGCCGCGGCGTCTGCGGCAGCGCCTGGGCGCAGAACCGCACGCTGCTGGTCGACGACGTCGACGCCTTCCCCGGCCACATCGCCTGCTCGTCCAGCGCCCGCTCCGAAGTGGTGGTGCCCATTCGCGACGCCGCCGGCAAAGTCGTCGCGGTGCTGGACATCGACTCCGACCAGCTCGCCAGCTTTGACCAGACCGACGCCGATTACCTGGAGCGCATCGTCGCGCCGCTGGCGGCGCTGTTCCCTGCCTGAGCGCCGGACGCCTCCCGCCAACAAAAAAGCCCGCGCATGCGGGCTTTTTTTATCATCGCTCGAGCTTACTTCTGGATTTCCAGCAGTTCCACCTCGAAATACAGATCGGTATTCGGCGGGATCGCGCCCGGCGCGCCGCGGCTGCCGTAAGCGGTGGCCGCCGGGCAGAACAGCTTGGCCTTGCTGCCCACGGTGAGCGCGCTGACGCCCTGGGTCCAGCACGGAATCACGCGATTCAGCGGGAAGCTGATCGGGCCGCCGTTCTTGTAGGAGCTATCGAACTCCTTGCCGTCCTTGAAAGTGCCGCGGTAGTTCACCTTGACGGTGTCGCTGGCCTTGGGCGTCGCGCCCTTGCCGGCGGCGAGGATCTCGATCTTGACGCCGGACGGCAAGGTTTTGACGGCGGGCGCCGCCTGGACTGCCGCTGCGGCGCCCAGCAGGGCCAGCGCGGCGATGATGCGGAATCGGGACATGGTTTGTTTTCCGTGGATGTCGTAAAGCGAGGGCGGCGACAAGCCGCCCGCATGAGAAAATGCTCAGCGGTACTGGATGCTGCCGGATTCGGCCAGATCCTCCAGCAGGCGTTCCGCGCCGGCGCCGGGCATGGTGAACGGCTCCAGCGCCGGCAGCGGCGAATGGCGCAGGATCAGCGAGGCGTTCAGCTTGTCCAGCGCCACCTCAGCCATGCTCCAGTTGGCGAACTTGCGCTGCTCTATCTCGTGAAAAGACAGCAAGGTCAGCGAATGATGGCGGGGATCGCGCGCAAGCTTCAGGTACAAGCGGTTGACATGCGCCCTGCTGCCCTCAACAACCTGCATAAAAACATCCTTGCTGTAGCACAGCAGCCCGGTGATACCCAGAGCGGGATTGTATTTACGCGAGGCGCTCAAGATGTCGTCCACCAGCGCCTGGTCTATCAGTTGTTGCGCCCGGCTGCAATAGATCAGGCGAACCAGCATGGCCATGCTCCTTTCAGGGTTTGTGCATCAGGGACAGGAACTCGCGGCGCAGATCGGGGTTGGTGAGGAAAGAGCCGCGCATCACGCTATTGGTCATCTTGCTGTTGCTGTCCTTCACGCCACGCCAGTGCATGCAGAAGTGGTCGGCCTCCATCACGATGGCCAGACCGTCCGGCTGCAGCTTGCGCATCAACAATTCGGCGATCTGCGACACCGCCTCCTCCTGGATCTGCGGCCGGGTCATCACCCAGTCGATCAGACGCGCGTACTTGGACAAGCCGATCAAATTGGAATTTTCATTCGGCATCACGCCCACCCACACCCGGCCGATGATGGGGCACAGATGATGCGAGCAGGCGCTGCGCACCGTGATGGGGCCGACGATCATCAACTCATTGAGACGCTCGACATTGGGAAACTCGGTGCTGGACGGCATCGCCGCATAGCGGCCCCGGAAGACCTCGCGCACGAACATCTTGGCCACCCGCTTGGCCGTATCCCGCGTATTGTGGTCATTCTCGGTATCGATCACCAGGCTTTCCAGCACGCCCGCCAATTTGGCCTGCACTTCGTCCTGCAGGGCGTCCAGTTCGCCCTCCTCGATGAAGGCGGCGATATTGTCGTTGGCGTGGAAGCGCGCTCCCGCCTGTTTCAAGCGATAGCGTATTTTTTGGGAAACCGCTTCCTGCTGGTCATGCTTGTCGATTTTGCTCATTGTTTATTACTTGTTCGCAAGAAAATGGAAATCATTCCGGAATATACCGCAACTATGCGATGCAGGCATGGCGCTCCGCCCGCAAACGGGCGCTCCGCAAAGCCGTTTGCTGCGCCGATGGTAGAACAGGCCAGGGGATGATGCAAACAATCAGCCGGCCTGCGGCGCAGGTTCCGGCCAGAACAGCCAGCAAGACTGCCATGGACAAACGGAAAGCGCAATGCCATTAGAATGGCTGCCCCTCCTAAGCCACTGCATGTCGCGCGCCATCGACAATGCAAAAACGGCACCCAATCCCCTCAGGGAATGGATGCCGCCAACCAAGCGGAAAATCGCGCCTCAGCCCACCATCAGGCACACCTCGCGGGGAGGCAGCGCGATCTTGTTGTCCTTGCTGTACTGGTAGTCCTGAAACACGTGCTCGGCGCTCAACAGTTGATAGCTGCCGTCTTCCCGGCGGTGCGAGGTATCTTTCAGCCGGTAAGCGTAATGGCCGCAGGTCCAGCAATCGAAATTGCGCATATGGGTGCACAGACAGGTTTTTTCCCATACTGGCGCGCGCTTGGCGCCCGGCGCGGCCTCTTGTTGCGCCTTGTGATAGGCGTCGATGTAGGAGCAGCTGCCCTTGGCGTCCAGCAAATAACCATAGGCTTCGCAATTCGGCCGGATGCTGTCGCCGATGGCCGGGCAACTCTTGATCATCCGCATCGGATAGCCGGTGGGAGACAGCTGGTTGACCTCGATGTCTTCCTCGCTGGCCTTGAAATACTCCTGCTGCACCTTCTCCGGCAGGCCGCACTCGCGGCTGACCGTGAAGCGGGTGGCGACTTGCACCGCGCCGGCGCCCGCTTCCAGAAAAGCGGTGGCGTCGCTGCCGGTGAAGATGCCGCCAGCCGGGATCAGCGGAATATCGAGCTGCTCGGACCGCAGCCAGTCGCGGATTTCGCCGAAAATGCTGGCGAGATCGTATTGCGCCCAATCCATGCCGAAGCCCAAGTGGCCGCCAGCCAGCGGCCCCTCCACCACGACGTAGTCAGGCAGCCGGCCGCTGCGGCCGTTCTTCTTCAGAAACAGCTGCAAGGCGCGCAACGAAGACACGATGATGCCCAGCTTGGCGTCGCGGAAACGGGGGTGGTCTTCGATCAGGGCGAAAGAGCCCAAGTGCAGGCCCGCGGCCAGGGTGATGCCGTCGATGCCGGCGTCCAGCGCGGCCCGCATGCGCACCCGCAGCGTTTCCTTCGGCGCGTTCATCGTCAGCTTTTCCATGCAGTTGATGAACACCAGGCCGCCGCCCTCCTTGCGCTGCATGGTATTGCCCACATGCAGGCGGGTGGCTTCCTCCAGCAGGCCCAGGTCGAACTGCACCAGCGACTTGTCCGGGTTTTCGACGTTGAATTTGTAACGGGCCAGCTTGCTCTTGACGTATTTGGTATTGAAGCGGCGGTCGGTGACGGTGGGAACCATCGCATCGGAAATGTGGCCGACCCCACCCAGCCTGGCGGCTTCCAAAGCCAGGGTCGCGGTGGAAATGTCCACTCCCATGCCGCCTATCATGACGGGGACCAGCTCCTGCTTGCCCAGCCTTAGACGAAAATCATCAACACACTTCATTGTGACGGGTCTCTCCATAGTGCTGGGCGGCATTATCGCCCGGGGCATGGGGAAAATCCACAATTTTAGAGTTTTTGCTCATGCCGAGCCCAAACCGCCGGAATCAAGACTCCAGCGCGGCGGCGACCCGCAATTTCAGCTCCGGCAACAGCTCTTCTTCAAACCAGCGGTGACGGCTCAACCACAACCGATTGCGCGGACTGGGATGCGGCAGCGGCATGCGGCGCGGCAAATATTCGCGCCAGCCGGCAACCGTTTCCGTCAGCGTCGCCTTGCGGTCCGGCAGGTGATAGGCCTGGGCATAGGCCCCCACCGCCAGCACCAGCCTCACATCCGTCAACAGCGGCAGCAACTGCGGGTGCCATAACCGCCGGCATTCCGGCCGCGGCGGCAAATCGCCGTTCGCCCCCGTGCCCGGATAACAGAATCCCATCGGCACGATGGCGAAGCAGTCTTCATTGTAAAAAACCGCCTCGTCCACCCCCAGCCACTCGCGCAAGCGCCGCCCGCTGGCATCGTCCCAGGGGATGCCGCTCTGATGCACGCGGCTGCCCGGCGCCTGCCCCGCCAGCAGAATGCGCGAACGCGTCGAGGCGCGCAGCACCGGGCGCGGCGCATGCGGCAACGACGAGGCACAGGCTTGGCATTCGGCGATCTTGCCCAACAGCTCCGGCAGCGCCGTCATCGCATCGCCCTGCTAACGCCCAACCGGCTGCAGACCCGACAGCCAATCCGCCAGGCCGCCCGCCGCCATTCTGCCGTCGCGGTCGGTCTCCAGCAGCAGGCCGCTCGCGCCGGCGGCCAGCGCCGCGCGCGCCAGCACCTGCGCCAGCGCTTGCCCGCCGGCGGCGACCGGCGCCGCGATCACCGGCAGGTGCGTCTCCTGCCGCAGCCAGGCGATCTCGCCGACATCCATCCCCGGGCCGTCGCCTTCGCGGCCGCAATCGCACAGCACGATCTGGTGGTTGCCGCCGGCGGCGATGCGCTCGGCGGCCAGCAGCCAGCCGGCCGGCGATGTCCGATTGTCCCGCTGCAAGATGACAGGCTTGTTGATGCGGCCGATTTCGCGCAACAGCTCGATATTGCGCAAGCTGTCCGGCGCGATCAGCAGCGCGTCCAGTTGCAGCTCAAGATGCATGTCCAGCAGGCGCACATCGGACAGCTCCGCCGCAGCGGCCAGGCCAAAACTGCTGGAAACCTCGCGCAAGGCCTCCAGTTCGGCGACGCCGAAAGTCTGGTGCTGATAGGGATTGCCGTGACGGCGCGCGCCGCCGCCGAACATCAGCCCGCCGCCCGCCTCGCTGACGCTGCGCGCCACCGGCGCCAGCTCATCCAGCCCGCGGGCGGAGGCGCAACCGCCCAGCCAGGCGAAGCCGGCGTCGCCGAATTCGCAATGGCCGATGCGGATCGCGCTGCCCTCCGGCTGCGCCTCGCGCGAGACGATCCGGTATTCGCTGACCACCCGCAACGCGCGCTCCACGCCGGCCAGGTCTTCGAACATCGCCGGCTCCAACCCGCGCTCCTCGCCCACCGCGCCTATCACCGTGCGCTCCAAGCCGCGCGAAACATGGGCGCTCAAGCCGGCGGCGGCGATGCGCTCGGCCACCGCCTGGATATCCGCTTCCGCGGCCTTGCCGCTCATCACTATGATCATTCGGTTTCCCCTCTCGCGCCGCTCCGTCCCTCGGAACGCCGCGCATGCGTCCATTTGCCGGCCAGCCTGCGTACCAGCCGCGAGAATGCCGACGGCTGTCCGCGCCAACGCCTAACCCGGCGCAACGCCAGCCGGGCCCAACGCCACGGCAGCGAACTGCGCAGCCGCTCGAACGCCCAATCGCGGCAGGCATTGAACTTCCCGTACAGCCGGACGAACCACGCCACCTGCATCAAGGCCGGACGCGTCAGCGCGAACAAGCGCGCCACCAGCGCCGTCCCGCCCAGCTTGGCCAGCAGAATCACCCCCAGCCCCAACAGCGCGTGCCCCTGCTCGATCAGGAACAAAGCGCCCAGTTTCACCGGCAGCAGCGCCAGAGCCGGCAACAGGAACAGCGCCAGCGCCACGCGCGGCGAACGCGTGGCCACCCAGCGCTCCAGCCGCGTCAGCGGCGGCCACTTGGCCAGCCACGCCAGCCCCGCGGCAAGCTCGTCCCACGCATACTCTTCAAACGCGATGACGGCGGCCAGGAGCAGCACCAGCGGCCAGCTGGCCGCGCGGCGCAGGCGCTGCCAGACAGTCGCCCGATTGGCGGACGGAGAACGCATGGCCGGCATCAGGTTTTCGCCAGCTCCAGCCACTTGGCCACCGGTTGCGGGCGATAAGCCCGCATCCAGTCCAGAATGGCCGGCAGGCTGGCGTCGATGCGGAACAGATCGAGATTGCCCGGGGGCACGAAGCCCTCTTCCACCGCATGGCGCACCATGGCTTGCAGAGGCTGGAAGAAGCCTGCCGCATCCAACACTCCGACCGGTTTGTCATGCACCGACAGCTGCGCCCAGGTCAAAATCTCGAACAGCTCGTCGAAAGTGCCGAAACCGCCGGGCAAGGCGATGAAACCGTCGGACAACTGAGCCATCAGCGCCTTGCGCTGGTGCATGGTCTCGGTGACGTGCAACTCGCTCAGCCCCAGGTGGGCCACTTCCTTGGCCTTCAGAAATTCGGGGATCACTCCCACCACACGGCCGCCGGCCTCCAGCGCCGCGTCGGCAGCCACGCCCATCAGCCCCACCTTGCCGGCGCCGTAGACCAGCGTGACGCCCTGCTCGGCCAGCGTGCGGCCGAAAATCCGGGCGGCGGCCTCGTATTCGGGCTTGGCGCCCTTGTTGGAGCCGCAAAACAGACAGATCGCTTTTATCTCGCTCATCTCATGCATTCCCAAAAGAACAAGGGCCGGACAGTTCCGGCCCCGTTGGAGTCTTAAAGCCTCACAACACCGCAGCCGGATAGGAGCCCAGCACCTTGACGAAGGAGGTGCGCTCGCCCAGGCCAGCCAGCGCTTTTTGCACCCGCTCGTCTTGACGATGGCCTTCCAGGTCGATGAAGAACACATAGTCCCACAGTCCCGCGCGCGATGGCCGCGACTCGAACTTGCTCATCGACACGCCATTGGCGGCCACCGGCTCCAGCAACTGGTGCACCGCGCCCGGGCGGTTGGGGGCGGACACCACGACCGAAGTCTTGTCCTGGCCGGTGACGCCGACATCCTGCAGGCCCAGCACCAGGAAACGGGTGGTGTTGTTGGGCTCGTCCTCTACGTTTTCCGCCAGTTTCAGCAGCGCGTAACGCTCGGCGGCGGCCTGGCCGGCGATGGCGGCAGCGGAGGCATCTTCCGAAGCCAGCCGCGCCGCCTCGGCATTGCTGGCGACCGACACCCGTTCGACATCGGCCGGCAGGTTCTTGTTCAGCCACTCGTGGCATTGCGCCAGCGCCTGGGCATGGGCGTAGACGCGGCGGATGCCGTCAAACCCCTCCGCGCTACGCAGCAGATGGTGATGGATGCGCAGCACCACTTCGCCGCAAATCTTCAGCGGCGAGCTGACCATCAGGTCCAGCGTGCGGCCGACCGCGCCCTCGGTGGAGTTTTCCACCGGCGCCACCACGTAATCCAGCGCGCGCGACTCCACCAGGCGGAAGGCTTCGTCGATGGAAGCACAGGCGACGGCGCGGGCGGCATGGCCGAAGTGCTTGACCGTGGCCAGCTGGCTGAAGGTGCCCTCCGGCCCCAGATAGGCGATGGACAGCGGCTTTTCCAGCGCCAGGCATTCCGACATCACTTCGCGGAACAGGCGGGCGATGGACTCGCTCGGCAGCGGACCGGGGTTGAGATCCTTGAGCCGGCGCAGCACTTGCGCCTCGCGCTCCGGACGGTAGATGATGCCGCCGCCCTTGATCTCGCCGATCTCGCGGGCATGGCTGGCGCGCTGGTTCAGCAGGGTGAGGATTTCGACGTCGATGGCGTCGATGGCGTCGCGGTGTTGCTTGAGTAGTGATTCCGACACGGGTTCCCGTCTTTCACGATGACAAACTGGCCTTTCGATAGGCTAAGTTTCCGCGAGATGGCCGCCGCTCGCAAGCACCTGGCGCAAAAGACCGGCTCTCACGGCTGGCGCGGCGCCAGTTGCTCCAGCAGCTGCAGGATGCGGTCGGCCGTCTCTAGCGGGTGTTCCAGCGGAAACAGGTGGCTGCCCCGCTGGGTTTCCACCCGCATCGGGAAATGCCTGCGCATGAAGCGCAGGTCGGATTCGCCCAGCACGTCGGAGCCGGCGCCGGCTAAAAAAGCCGCCGGCACCTTGAGCCGGCCGCGATGGCGGGGGAAATCGTGCGGCAAGGTGGCGTAGATGTCATGCTCCACCTGCGGGCGGAATTTCAGCCGCCGCCCGCCGCGGCCGTCGTCCTGGGTGCCGAGTTCGGCGTAGTCGGCCAGGCACTCCGGGTCGAAACGGGCGAACGCCGGCTTGCGGGCGAAGTAATCGCGCACCATCTCCACCGACGCCCAGTTGTCGCGCCGCTTCAGCGTGTTGCCGCCCGGCGTCACCCGCTGGATGAAGCCCAGCCGCTTGGCCAGCCAGATGCCGAAGGAGCGCGACGGCCCCATCAGCGGCGAATCCATGATGATGATGGCGCGGAACAGCTCCGGCCGCTTCAAGGCGGCGTAAAACATCAGAAAGCCGCCCAGCGAATGCCCGACGCCGACCACCGGGCCGGCGTAGTTCGACTCGATGAAGCGGATGCTCTCCTCCACCAGCCGCGGCCAGCAATCGGTGACCGGGTAGGCCGGATCATGCCCGATGGTGTCGAGATAGCCGACGTGGTGGCGTTCGGCCAGCCGCCCCAGCAGCTTGCGATACACCGACGCCGGAAAACTGTTGGCGTGGGCGAAGTGTATGGTTTCCCGCATAAGCCCCTCTGATAACCTCATTCTTATTTTTCACAAGCCGGCGGCTGCCTGCCGCCGTCCGGCCCGGATATACTAGCCGCTGAACCCGCAGACCTTCCGGTTTGCCGGATCGCGTGATTTGATGCATATTGCATCACGCCGCATAAAAACGGAACCGTCTTCCGTCCGCGTCGTCACACCCTCATCGCCAACCCCCAGAAGAGTCTGCAAGTGCAAGCATACCTATATTCCACCTACCGAACCGCCTGGCAATGGCTGGCGGCGCTGCTCGCCTGTCTGAGCTTCGCCCTGCCCGCCCACGCGGTCAACCAGGATGATCTGCTGCCGCCGGAACAGGCGTTCGCCGCCAAGGTCGCCCGCCATGGCGACCAGTTGGAGCTGACGCTGGATGTCGCCCCCGGCTACTACCTGTACCGCGACCGCATCAGCATCAGCAGCGCCCCAGCCGACCTGACCGGCAAGCCCGCGCTGCCGGCCGGCCAGGAAAAGAGCGACCCTTACTTCGGCAAGCAGGTCATCTACCACGGCAAGCAGACCATCGCCATTCCGCTGGCGGCCGGCGCGCCGGCCGACTTCCAGCTGAACGTCAGGCTGCAAGGCTGCGCCGAGGCCGGCGTCTGCTACCCGCCCTACACCCACAAGCTGAAGGTGGGGCAGGCGGGCGGCTCCGGCAACAAGCTTAGCGCCTGGACGGAGGTCGGCACCTCGGGAAAAGCGTCGGCCGGTAACAGCGAGTTGGCAGCCAAAGGGTGGCTGCCCACACTGGGCACCTTTTTGCTGGCGGGCTTGGGCATGGCGTTCACCGCCTGCATGTACCCGCTGCTGCCCATCGTTTCATCGCTGATTGCCGGCCAGGGCGCCACACTTACCCGCCGCCGCGGTTTTCTGCTGTCCCTGATCTACGTGCAAGGCCTGGCGCTTACCTACACCGCCGTCGGCGTGGCGGCCGGCCTCACCGGCTCGCTGCTCACCGTCTGGCTGCAACAGCCGGCCGTGGTGCTGACCGCCAGCGCGCTGATGGTGGTGTTCGCGCTGTCGATGTTCGACCTGTTCTCCATCCAGCTCCCCAGCAGCATCCAGTCGCGACTGAACGACGCCTCCAACCGCCTGTCCGGCGGCAAGGCCGCCACCGTGTTCCTGATGGGCGCGCTGTCGGCTCTGCTGATCGGCCCCTGCGTCGCGCCGCCGCTGGCGCTGGCGCTGGGCTATATCGGCAGCACCGGCGATGCGGCGCTGGGCGGCGCGGCGCTGTACGCGATGGCGCTGGGCCTGGGCCTGCCGCTGATCGCCATCGGCACCTTCGGCGGCCATGTGCTGCCGCGCGCCGGCAACTGGATGAAGGCGGTGAAATCGGCCTTCGGCGTGCTGATGCTGGGCCTGGCCATCTGGCTGGCCACCCCCTTCCTGCCGGCCGCGCTGGTGATGCTGCTGTGGGCGGCGCTGCTGATCGGCGCCGCGGTGTTCCTCGGCGCGTTCGACAGCCTGTCCGCCGGCACCGGCAGCCGCGCGCGGCTGGGCAAGGCGCTCGGTCTGCTGCTGTTCCTGCTGGGCGCCGCCCAACTGGTCGGCCTGCTCTCCGGCGCCGACAATCCGCGCTACCCGCTCAAGCTGATCGCCGCCAGCAACGCGGAAGGCGCCGCCCAGCCGCACGCCAACTTCCAGCCGGTGAATTCCAGCGCCGAGCTGGACGCCAGGCTAGCCGAGGCCAAGGCCGAGGGCAAGCCGCTGCTGCTGGACTTCTACGCCGACTGGTGCATCGCCTGCAAGGAAATGGAGGCCGAGGTCTTCCCGCAAGCGCAGGTGGCGGCCAAGCTGGGCCGGTTCACGCTGCTGCGCGCCGACGTCACCGCCAACAGCCCCGAGCATCAGGCGCTGCTCAAGCGCTTCGGCCTGTTCGGCCCGCCGGGCATCATCCTGTTCGACGCGCAAGCGGCCGAACGCAACCGCGTGGTGGGCTACACCCCGGCAGAGGCATTTGCCCGGGAGCTGGCCAAGGTGGCAAACTAGCGCCGTTCCGGCCGGCGTCTCAGGCGCCGGCCGTCTCGTTCCGCCTACCCACCTCGGAAGCTTCCATGCCCGTCGCCAATGGTTTTCCCAACATCAGCATCCTCAGCGTGTTCCGCATCGCCATCCTGGCCCTGCTGGTGATTTCCTGCATCAAGGTGCTGCAACCCTTTCTCGGCGCCCTGACCTGGGCGGCCATCATCGCCATTTCCGCCTGGCCGCTGTACAGCCGGCTGTGCCTGCGCCTGAAGGGCCGCCGCAAGCTGGCCGCGCTGCTGATCGTGCTGGCGCTGTCCGCCGCGCTGGCCATTCCGATCGGGCTGATGGCGCTGACGCTGGCCGACACCCTGCCCCATCTGGCCAACCTGGCGCACGATCTGACCAGTTTCCGCCTGCCCGACGCCCCATCCTGGCTGATGAATCTGCCTGTGGTCGGCGAAAGCCTGCAGAAGATGTGGCAAGGCGTGCAGGCCGATCTGCCCGGCTTTTTCGAGAAGATTCGCCCCGCCATCAACGATGCGGCGCTGTGGCTGCTGTCAGGCGGCGCCAACCTGGGCCTCAGCCTGCTGGAAATCGTGCTGGCCATCGTGGTGGCAGGCCTGCTGCTGATCAACGGCGACAAGCTGTGGGAGCTGGTGGAGCGCATCGTGGTGAAGCTGGGCGGCGAAACCGCCAGCGACCTGCCGGAAGTCATCGCCCGCACCATACGCAGCGTCACCACCGGCGTGGTGGGCACCGCGCTGGCGCAAACCATACTGTGCGTGATCGGCCTGCTGGTCGCCGGGGTGCCCGGCGCGCTGGTGCTGGGCTTCCTGTGCTTCATCGTCGCGGTGGCGCAGATGCCGACGCTGATCGTCTGGCTGCCCGCCGCCGGCTGGGTGTTCTACACCGGCCACACCGGCATGGGCATCTTCCTGCTGGTTTGGGGCTTCTTGCTGATCAACACCATAGACAACGTGCTCAAGCCGCTGTTGATCAGCCAGGGCGCGCAGATGCCGCTGTCGGTGATTTTCCTCGGCGTGATCGGCGGCCTGATCGCCTGGGGGGTGATCGGCCTGTTCATCGGCCCCACCCTGCTGGCGGTGGGCCTGACCATGCTGCGCCACTGGCTGGAGCGCGACGACAACGAGAAGCTGGCCTGCGAGGGCGAGCAAGGCTGAGCCACGAAAACGACAAAGCCCCCTCCCGGGGGCTTTTTTCATCGCGGCAGCTCGGCTCAGTCATCGGGACACAGCACTTCCCAATCCGCCCCCTCCGCCAGCGCCAGATGGCAAGCCAGCCGCCAAGGCTGAGCCTCCTCCCACTCTTCCATTCCCGCCAGCTGCTCGCTGATGGCGCCGGCGCGCAGCAACACATTGCGCTCCTTGCGCCCCGGCCGCTGCGGCGCGCCCATGCCGGCCAGCACTTTCACCTTGCAGGTGCCGCAGGTGCCCTGGCCGCAGCGCCAGTGCAGCGGCACGTCGGCCAGGCGGGCGATGTCCAGCAGATTGTCGCCCGCCTGCGCGTCCGCCTCGCCAAGCAAGGCGCCGCTCTCGCCGACAAAGCGGACGCGCGTCATGCCAGGTCCAGCGCCCAGTAGCGCAGGCTGTCGCCCGGCGCCACCGTCTGGCCCGGTTCCAGCCAGGCCAGGCCGTCGGCCCAGGCGCAGGAGGTCAGCGCGCCGGAGCTTTGCTGCGGATACAGCTCCAGCTGCCAGCCCTCGTCCGTCAGCGTCCTGCGCACGCGCAGAAACTCGCTGCGCCGCGCGTCCGGCTTCGGCCAGGCGAAGGCCGCAGGATAGCGCTGGATCGCCTGCTCCGCCAACGGCAAACCCATCCGCTTTTGCAGGAAAGGCCGCACCAGCGTCTGCAGCGTGACGAAGCCGGACACCGGATTGCCGGGCAGGCCGATGAAGTCGGCGTCGCCGATCCGGCCGCAGGCCAGCGGCTTGCCGGGCTTGATCGCCACCGTCCACAGCGTCAACTCGCCTTCGGCCTCCACCGCCGCCTTGACATGATCCTCTTCGCCCACCGACACGCCACCGCAGGTGATCACCACGTCGGCGGCCGCCGCCGCGTCGCGCAGCAGGCGCCGGGTGGCGTCCAGGTCGTCGCGCACCGCGCCCAGGTCTATGGTTTCGCAGCCCAGTTGCCGCAGCGCCGGCAGCAGCCAGTAGCGGTTGGAATTGTAGATCTGCCCGGCGGCCAGCGGCTGGCCGGGCTCGACCAGCTCGTCGCCGGTGAAGAACACCGCCACCCGCAAGGGCTGCAGCACGGGCAGCGCGGCGAGGCCGATGGAAGCCGCCAGCCCCAGATCGGCGGCGGTCAGCCGGCGGCCCGCCGGCAGGATTTCCTGGCCGTTGGCGATGTCCTCGCCGCGCAGCCGGATGTTCTGGCCGGGACGGGGCGCGGCGGCGAAGCTCACCTTGCCGTCGGCGTCCAGCTGCGCCTGCTCTTGCATGATCACCGCGTCGGCGCCCGGCGGGATCGGCGCGCCGGTGAAGATGCGCGCCGCGCTGCCCGGTTGCAGGGGCTGCGACGCCGCGCCGGCGGCGATCCGCTGCGACACCGGCATGGCAGCGGCGAAGTCGGCGCAACGCAGCGCATAGCCATCCATCGAGCTGTTGTCGTGCGGCGGCACGTCCAGCGCCGCCCGCACCGGCTCCGCCAGAACGCGGCCATGAATTTGCGCCAGGAGAAGGATTTGCCGCGCGCTCAGCGGCCTGGCGCGTTCCAGCAGCCAGTCGCGCGCCTGTTGGTAGCTCAACATGAAAATGTGTCCCGTCCGGATCGGATTCGATCGCCCATCATAGCACGCGCGAGCATGCGAAAAGCCCGCCGACAGGAAGCCGGCGGGCTTTTCGGGGTGCGGCTTCGCGGCTTAGCGCGACTTGACGAAAGGCACGCCGATGGCCTTCGGCGCCAGCGCCCGACCGACGAAGCCGGCCAGCAGCAGCACGGTCAGCACGTAAGGAATCACCGCGATGGCTTGCGACGGAATCTGGCCGATCACCGGCAGCTCCACGCCTTCCAGACGAATCTGGATCGCATCGGCGAAGGCGAACAGCAGGCAGCCGATCACCGCCGGCACCGGACGCCATTTGCCGAAAATCAGCGCCGCCAGCGCCAGGAAGCCCTTGCCGGCGGTCATTTCCTTGATGAAGCTGCCGGTCTGGTAGACAGACAGATAGGTGCCGGCCATGCCGCACAACACGCCGCCCCAGAACAAGGCGGTGTAGCGCACCTTGGCCACCGAGATGCCGGCGGTGTCTGCCGCGTGCGGGTTTTCGCCCACCGCGCGCAGGCGCAGGCCGAAACGGGTCTTGTACAGCACCCAGGTCACCAGCGGAATCACGACGAACACGGTGAGGTAGACCAGAATGCTGTGGCCGGAAATCAGCTTGCTGTAGACCAGGCCCACCACCGGCACGTCGCGCAGCGCGTCGGCGAACGGCAGCACGATCTCGTGGAAGCGGCCTTCGTCCGGCAGCTGCGGCGAGTTGCCGCCCTGCTGGAACCAGGCCAGGCCCAGCACCGGCGTGATGCCGGAAGCGACGGTGTTGATCGCCATGCCGGAGATCAGCTGGTTGCCGTTATAGGTGACGGAGACGAAGGCATGCACCATCGCCATCGACACCGCGGCCATGATGCCGGCCAGCAGGCCCAGCCACGGGTTGTGGGTGACGTAGGCGGCGGCGGCGGAAGCGAAGGCCGCCACCAGCATCTTGCCTTCCAGGCTGATGTCCACCACGCCGGAGCGCTCGGAGAACATGCCCGCCAGCGCGGCCAGCACCAGGGGCGTCGCCACGCGGACGGTGGAGTCGAGAAGACTGAAGAACATTTCCATTATTTTTTGTCCTTGCGCTTGAACAGGCCGGCGATGAACGGCTCGAACAGATTTTCCAGCGCGCCGCAGAACAGGATGATCAAGCCCTGGATGAACAGGATCATCTCGCGGGTGATCATCGGTTTTTCAAACGACAGGTCGGAGCCGCCCTGGGTCAGCGCGCCGAACAGCAACGCGGACAGGATGATGCCCACCGGGTGGTTGCGGCCCATCAGCGCCACAGCGATGCCGACAAAGCCCACGCCGTTGGTGAACAGCACGTTCATCCGGTGCGAGGAGCCCAGCAGATCGTTCACCGACGACAGCCCGGCCAGCGCGCCGGACACGCACATGGCGATGATGATGACGCGGCTGACGCTCATGCCGGCGTAGCCGGCGGCGTGCTCGTTGGTGCCGACGGTGCGCAGTTCAAAACCCCAGCGGCTATGCCAGACGATCAGGTAGAACAGCGCCGACGCCAGCAGCGCCAGCACGAAGGTCAGGTTCAGCGGCGAATTCGGCAGCGACGAGAACAGCGTGTGCAGCTGCGGAATCCAGCCGGTTTCGGCGAACTGGCGGGTGGTCGGGTTTTGCGAGCCGGCTTCGATCAACTGGTGGCTGATCAGGTACAACATCAGCGAATAGGCGATGAAGTTGAACATGATGGTGGTGACCACAATGTGGCTGCCGCGCTTGGCCTGCAGATAGGCCGGGATGTAGGCCCACGCCGCGCCGAAGCCCATCGCCGCCAGCACCGCCAGCGGAATCAGCACATAGGACGGCAGCGTGTGGTCGAAGCCCAGCATCACCAGCGTCACGCCCAGGCCAGCGAGATACGCCTGGCCTTCGCCGCCGATATTGAACAGCCCCGCGTGGAAGGCGGTGGCCACCGCCAGGCCGGCGAAAATGTAGCTGGTGGTGTAGAACAGCGTGTAGCCGGCGCCCTCGCCGTAGCCAAAGGCGCCGTGTATCAGCAACTGCAGGCATTCCCACGGATTTTCGCCAATCATCCAGGTGACGAAGCCCGTCACCAGCAAGGCGGCCAGCAGATTGAGCGCCGGCAGGATGGTCAGCTGCGCCCAACGCGGCAGAGTGGATGGTTGTCCGAATTTCAATGCTTGTGCCCCCCCATGAGCAGGCCGAGGGAAATGGTGTCGGCGTCTTTGGCCGCCACTTCGCCGGTGATCTGGCCGCCGGCCATCACCAGGATGCGGTCGGACAGCGCCAGGATTTCTTCAAGTTCCACCGACACCAGCAAGATGGCCTTGCCTTCGTCGCGCAGCTCGATCAGCCGCTTGTGGATGAATTCGATCGCGCCGATGTCGACGCCTCGCGTCGGCTGGCCAATCAGCAGCAGGTCGGGGTTGGCGTGGATTTCGCGCGCCAGCACCACTTTTTGCTGATTGCCGCCGGACAGCAGGCCCACGCGCAGCAGCGGGTTGCCCGGGCGGATGTCGAACTGGGCGATGAAGTCGCGGGTGCGCTCCACCAGCTTCTTGCGCGAATACAGCGGGCCGCTGTTCAGCGTCTTGTCGCCGTGATAGCCGAGGATGGCGTTCTCGTAGGTGGAGAAGCTCTTCACCAGGCCTTCGCGCGAACGGTCTTCCGGAATGTGGCTGATGCCCATGCGGCGGTAGACGGCGGCGCGCGGCGCGCGCTTGCACGGCAGCTTGAGCAGGTCTTCGCCCTTGTAGGCGACCACACCGGCGCTGGGCGCGCGCATGCCGGCCAGCACTTCCAGCAGTTCGGACTGGCCGTTGCCGGACACGCCGGCCACGCCGACGATCTCGCCGGCCTTCACCTGGAAGTTCAGGCCGTCCAGCAGCTTGACCTGGCGCTCGTCGGTCAGGCACAGGTTCTTGACGTCCAGCACCACCGCGCCCGGCGCGCGCTCGGCCTTGTCGACCTTCAGCGTCACCTTGCGGCCCACCATCAGGTCGGCCAGCTTTTCCTTGTCCACGTCGCAGGTGCGGACGTTGGCCACCACGGTGCCGGCGCGCATCACGCTGACATTGTCGGTGCTGTCCATCACTTCGCGCAGCTTGTGGGTGATCAGGATCACCGTCTTGCCCTGCTCTTTGAGCGAGCGCAGGATGTGGAACAGATGGTCGGCTTCCTGCGGCGTCAGCACCGCGGTCGGCTCGTCCAGGATCAGCACGTCGGCGCCGCGGTACAGCGCCTTGAGGATTTCCACCCGCTGCTGCAGGCCGACGCCCAGCTCGCCGACCACCGCGTCCGGGTCCACTTCCAGCGAGTAGTTGCGGTTCAGTTCCTTCAGGTGCTCGCGGGCCTCGTCCATGCCGCCCTTGAGCAGCCGGCCGCCTTCGGCGCCCAGCACGATGTTTTCCAGCACAGTGAAGGTGTCCACCAGCATGAAGTGCTGATGCACCATGCCGATTCCCAAACGGATGGCTTCCTGGCTGTTGCGGATGCGCGCATCCTTGCCGTTCACGCGGATGGTGCCGCTGTCGGCTTGGTAATAGCCGTACAAGATGCTCATCAACGTGGACTTGCCGGCGCCGTTTTCGCCGATGACGCCGTGAATGCTGCCCTTGGGCACGCTCATCGTCACGTCGCGGTTGGCCTGCACGGCGCCAAAACTCTTGTTGATGCCTGTCAGCTCAATGGCAAACTCGGTCATGCTTTATATGTTCCCGATCTTCATTCAAATCCACCCCCCGGCATGAACAAACAGCCGCGACGAGAAACTCATCGCGGCTGCGTCCCCGCCACCGGCCGGGGATGTCACTGCCTTTATTATTGTACCGGGCAGCTGTTGTTGGCGCGGTAATCGACAACCTTGATCTTGCCGCTGATGATCTCGGCCTTGGCGGCGGCGATCTTCTTTTCCATGTCAGGCGTGATCTGCGGACGGTTGTTCTTGTCCAGCGCCCAATCCACGGCTTGCTCCTTCAGGCCCAGCACGCGCACGCCGGATTTCCAGGAGCCGTCCTTGGCGTCCTTGAAGGTGTTGTAGACGGCCACGTCCACTTTTTTCACCATCGAGGTCAGCACCGAGCCCGGGAACAGGTAGTTCTGGTTGCTGTCCACGCCGATGGAGAACTTGCCGGCGTTCTTGGCGGCCTGCAGCACGCCCATGCCGGTGCCGCCGGCAGCGACGAAGATCACGTCGGCGCCGCGGTCGAATTGGCTCTTGGCCAGTTCGGTGCCGCGCGCCGGGTCGTTGAAGGCCTGCGGGGTGGTGCCGGTCATGTTCTGCAGCACAGCCACGTTCTTGTTGGCGTACTTGGCGCCCTGGGCGTAGCCGCAGCCGAAGGCGCGGATCATCGGGATGTCCATGCCGCCGATGTAGCCCACTTTGCCGGTCTTGGACTTCAGCGCGGCGGCCATGCCCACCAGGAAGGAGCCCTCTTGTTCCTTGAACACGATGCTCTGCACGTTCGGGCCCTTGGCCACGGCGTCGATCAGGGTGAACTTGACCTTGGGGAATTCCTTGGCCACGGTTTCCACGGCCTGGGAGAAGTTGAAGCCTACGGCGACCACCACGTCGGCGCCGCTGCCGGCCATCTTGCGCAGCAGCTGTTCTTTTTGCGCGTCGGACGAGATCTGGCCGTCGCGGTAGTTGACCTTGAAGTCTTTCTTGAAACGCTCGGCGCCGTTGTAGGCGGCTTCGCTGAAGCTCTTGTCAAACTTGCCGGCCGAATCGTAAATCACGGCGGGAGTGAAGTCCTTGGCGCAAGCCGCTGCCGACAGAACCGCGGCGGCAACTGCAAAGCTGATACGTTTCAATTGAATTGTCATCTCTATAACTCTTGGAGTTAGTTGGTCAACGCGCACACGGGCCATGCGGGCGCGCAGTGTGCCGCAGCGCTGGACTTGAAATGGTGACAGCTGAAATTGCAGACGGCATGTAACCGCCGGACTACAGCCTCAGCTGTGCCGAAGCGGCCTGAACCGCTCCCTGCGCAATGCAAAAACCGGCTGCAGACACCACTTTCGTCGTTCTTCTGAGCGCGGCGAATTGTAATGACCGTTAACCGGGCTGTAAACCATTTCCTCTCGACTTTGAAATACCGTGTCGCAATCATTTCCCGCCCCGGCAGCTCCTATCCGTCCGCAAGCCAGGCGGGGCGGGCCTTGATGGTTTTCGCATCGCTTTCAAATCATGGCCATTCTTGCTTGAATTGATCGAACGCAAAGCAAACCGGCTATACCCAAAGCGGCGCGCAAGCCCTACAATCCCGGCCTGGCCACACCCGTCATTCCCATGCTGCAGATACTCTATCGGGACGATCAGCTGATCGCCATCCAGAAACCCGCCGGCCTGCTGGTGCACCGCACCGTGCTGGACCGCAACGAAACCCGCTTCGCCATCCAGCTGCTGCGCGACCAGATAGGCCAACGCGTCTACCCGGTGCACCGGCTGGACAAGGGCACGTCGGGCGTGCTGCTGTTCGCGCTGGACAAGGACGCCAGCCGCGAAATGAGCTGGCAGTTCGAGCGCCAGCAAGTGGCCAAGCGCTACCTGGCGGTGGTGCGCGGCCATGCCGACGACGCCGGCCATATCGACCATCCGCTCAGCCGCCGCCCGGACGATCTGGAGTGGATAGGCGAAAAGGTGGAAACCGCGCCGCAGCCGGCCCAGACCGACTACCGCACGCTGGCCCGGATCGAGCTGCCGATAGCGGTGGAGCGCTACCCGACCAGCCGCTACAGCCTGGTGGAGCTGGCGCCGCTGACAGGCCGCCGCCACCAGCTGCGCCGCCATCTGAAGCACATCGCCCACCCCATCATCGGCGACTCCACCCACGGCAAGGGCCGCCACAACCGGATGTTCGCCGAACAGCTGGACTGCGCGCGCATGCTGCTGGCCTGCGTGGAAATGCGGCTGACCCACCCCGTCACCGTCCAGCCGCTGCGGCTGGACTGCCCGCTGGAAGAGAACTTCTCCGCGCTGCTGACGCGCCTGGGCTGGGCCGATGCCGCGCGCGCCGCCGGAATCGAACTAACCATCTGAAAGAAAACAATAATGCTCAGCTACCGCCACGCCTTCCACGCCGGCAACCACGCCGACGTGCTCAAGCACCTGATCGAGATCGAACTGCTGAATTACCTGGGCCAGAAAGACAAGCCCTACTGGTATATCGACACCCACGCCGGCGCCGGCGCCTATTCGCTGGTGGAAGGCTACGCCACCAAAAACGCCGAATTCGAAAGCGGCATTGCCCGGCTGTGGCAGCGCGATGACCTGCCCGAAGCCGTGCGCGGCTACGTGGAGGTGGTCAAGCGGATGAACCCGGACGGCGAGCTGAAGTTCTACCCCGGCTCGCCGTGGTGCGCGGCCGATGTGATGCCGGAAAGCGACAAATTGCGCCTGTTCGAGCTACACCCCACCGACGCGCAGCTGCTGCAGCAAAACTTCGAAGGCAGCGGCCGCCGGGTGCAGATCCAGCAGGCCAACGGCTTCGAAGGCATCAAGGCCATCCTGCCGCCGCCGCCGCGCCGGGCGCTGGTGCTGATCGACCCGCCCTATGAAGACAAACGCGATTACCAGAACGTGAACACCGCGCTGAAGGAAGGCCTGAAGCGCTTCGCCACCGGCGTCTACGCGGTGTGGTACCCCTGCCTGCAGCGCGCGGAAATGAAGGAAATGATCCCGGCGCTGAAAAAGCTGCCGGCCAAGAACTGGCTGCGCGCCGAATTGCACGTGCAAGGCCCGTCCGCCGACGGTTTCGGCATGCACGGCAGCGGCATGTTCATCCTGAATGCGCCATGGACGCTGCCCAAGACGCTGAACGAAGTGCTGCCCTACCTGGCGCAGCATCTGGGCCAAGACGCCAAAGCCAGCTTCATCCTGGAAACCGGCGGCGATCTGTAAAACCTTCCGCCACGCCGCAAGCGCCCAATCGGGCGCTTTTTTTGCGCCTACCGCCCTGCCAGCGCCTCCCCACCCTCCCGGCGAGATAATTCCATATCAAGTATCTTTACTTGAAATAAAATTACATGACAAGCGGCTTTTCAAATGCATAATGCCGATTGCATTACAATGAAAGCCGCTGCCATTCCATCGCATGGCCGCAGAGAAATCATCCATGCGTCGGCGCCGCAACAGCATGGAAGGCCATGCCGCCGGCAAATCCCGCCCAAAGGAGCCGTCATGAGCAAACTGCCGTTCAACCAGGGCCAACCGGCCTTCATCCCGCTCTCCACCTTTCAGCGCTACCCGGAAACGGAAATGGTGGAGCGCTCCCGCGCCTTCTACGCCGACATCCGCCGCCGCAAGACCGTGCGCGAATTCACCAGCCAGCCCGTGCCGCGCGAAGTGATAGAAAACGCGCTGCGCGCCGCCGGCACCGCGCCCTCCGGCGCCAATCACCAGCCCTGGCATTTCGCCGTCGTCAGCGACCCGGAACGGAAACGGCAGATACGCGAAGGGGCCGAAGCCGAGGAGCGCGAATTTTATACACACAGAGCGCCGCAGGAGTGGAAGGACGCGCTGGCGCCGCTGGGCACGGATTCAGACAAACCTTTTCTGGAAACCGCGCCATACCTGATCGCCATCTTCGGCCAGAAGAAAACCGTGCTGGAGGACGGCAGCGAGATCAAGAACTACTACGTGCCGGAGTCCGTTTCCATCGCCGCCGGCTTCCTGATCGCCGCCCTGCACCACGCTGGCCTGGCCACCCTCACCCACACGCCCAGTCCGATGAACTTCCTCAATCAGTTGCTGGACCGCCCCGCCCACGAAAAGCCCTACATCCTGCTGGTGGCCGGCTACCCGGCGGACGATTGCATGGTCCCCAATATCGGCAAGAAACCGCTGGAGGAGATCGCCAGCTTCTTCTAAGGCCGCACTCGCCAAGTCGAACAGGGAAAAACACGCAAGCGGCGGGCGAGCCCGTGCGGCCGCCCGCCCTCTCCTATCTATCCTTCGCGAACACCGACTTCAGAAAGTCGGCGACCAGCGCCGGCGATTGCTCGCGCCCGACGGGGTCTCCGCCTATGGTGACGCCCCGGCTCAGGCATGCCTGCGCAGCGATCTTCGCCTCGCCTCCAGACACGACGCCAGCGCTGCCGGCCATGGTGAACCGGCCCGAATCCAGGTCATATTCGCCATGGCACAACCTGGCGCTGGTCGCGCTAGAAACGGCGCGCAGCGGCGTGAACCGGTCGAAGGCATGGTAGGCGTCGGGATACACTTTCACCGTCACCTGCGCGCCCTTGGCCTTCAAAGCATCGGCATAGTCGAGGCAAGGCGCGGCGGGCGTGTAGTCGTCCTTGCCGCCAAGCAGCATCAGGACAGGCGCGCCATCCAGATGATTCGCCGCATAGTGGATGCCGCAGCTGGGGTAGAACGCGACATGCGCGGCGAAGCGCAGATCGTCATCGATGACGCCCTTTCGGAATGGCTCCAACGACGAATAAAGCGCGGCGACGCCGCCGCGCGAAAATCCCATCACGGCGATGCGTTTGGGGTCGATCGCCGGATGCGTGGCCAGCAGGCGCAAAGCGGCATAGCCGTCCGCGATATCCGCCGCCATCGACAGCCGCGTCTGGTCTTTTTCCGTCTCCGCGATATGCCGTCCGGAGAAGCTGTCGACGACGAAGCTGGCGTAGCCCAGCTCGTTCATCCGCTTGGCCCACATCCACTCCCCCGGATTGATGCCGAGGCTGCCATGGAGGATCACGACGGCGGGAACCGGGCCTTGCGCCTGCCGCGGCAATGACAGCATGCCGGTCACCACCGCCTTGTCCGCTGGCGCGCGCTTGACGAAATCGATGATCTGCCCCGGCGTGACCGATTCGAACGCGAAGGCGCCGGCGCGGCCATCGGCCAAGCTCGAAACCGGCGCGGCGCTTACCGTGATGGCGGAGGCGCGGGCAGCGCCGCTCCCGACAAAGCAGGCGATCCATCCAATGAAGCAAACTCGACTCAAGATGGCTGACACGATCGATAACCCCCTTGTTCCGTAAACGCCCAATTGAAAAATACGCATTGACCGCAAGATGCGGCGCGGCAAGCGTGAAGTTTTGCCGAGTCATATTGCGGTCTTTCCATTGCAGATGAACCGCGCGGAAGCGAAAACTCATCAACAAATGTGGAGCGGGAAGCAAAAACGCGTCCGCCCGCCACTTTGCCGGGCCTCACAAGCCGGGTCCGTCATGGTATGCTGCGCGCCCCGGCACCCGTTTCCGCACCCCGCATGGCCAAACTATTCTTTCGCTACGCCGCGATGAACAGCGGCAAAAGCACCCAGCTGCTGCAAATCGCCAACAATTACGAGTCGATGGACAAGAAAGTGGCGCTGTACACCAGCGCCATCGACGACCGCTACGGCGTGGGCATGATCACCTCGCGGCTGAACATCCAGCGCGAGTCCAACACTTTCGACGCCGGTTTCGATTTCCTGGCCCACGATTACGGCGACACCGCCTGCGTGCTGATCGACGAAGCGCAATTCATGACGCCCGAGCAGGCGCAGCAGCTGCACCGGCTCGCCCACTCCCGCAACATTCCGGTGATTTGCTTCGGGCTGCGCACCGACTTCCAGGGACACCCCTTTCCCGGTTCCGCCTGGCTGCTGTCTCTGGCCGACGACGTGGAGGAGATCAAGACCATCTGCCATTGCGGCCGCAAGGCGACGATGCATATCCGCATCGACGGCGCGGGCCAACGGGTGAAGGAAGGCCCGCAAGTGGAAATCGGCGGCGAAGCGCGCTACCGCGCCGTGTGCGGCCGCTGCTTCCACAAAGCCTGACGCCAAGCCGCCTGAGAACGCCCATGCAAAACTTCAACGAAGCCGAACGCGAGCAGCTGTACCGCGCCGCCATCGGCCCCCAGCGGCAGGAATATTACCTGGCGCGTTTTCTGCGATTCGATAGCCAAGGCAAGCCTGGGGCCGGCTGGCATTGGCCCAATCTGTTCATCACCTTCTTCTGGCTGCTGTACCGCAAGCAGTGGCTGCCCGCGCTGATCTACTATCTGCTGCCCGGACTCTTCCTGCTGGCGATAGGCCTGCTGTCCGCGCTGGCGGGCGCCAAGGCCAGCGGCTTCCTTTCCCTGCTGTATCTAGCCTTCATGGCAGGCATGCTGCTGTTGCCGCCGCTCTGCGCAGACGCCTTTTACTACCGGCGCTGCCAAGCCAAGATACGCCTCAGCGCGCAAAAGGCCGGGCCGAATCTGGACGCCCGCCTGGCGTGGCTGGCGAAAAGCGGCGGAGTCAGCCGGATCGCGCCAGCCATCGCCATCGTCATGGCCGGACTGTTTGGCGTGGGCCTGCTTGCCGCAACCTCCATCCCCGCTTATCAGAACTACGCCATCCGCGCCCAGGTTGCCGACGCGCTGAGCGCCAACCAGGGCTATCAGGAAGCGATAGGCCGGTATTACAGCCAGCGCCGCGCCTTGCCCTCAACCCTGGCGGACAGCGGCTACACGGCCGGCGCGCAACCCGAATCCGTGCGCGCGGCAGCATACGACAAGCAAAGCGGCGCGCTTACCCTATCTATGTCGCTGCCGAGAAACAAGATCAACACCCTGGTGCTCGCCCCGGTGCCGGATGCCCAGGGCCGGATCCGCTGGGTTTGCAGCAGCACCCTGCCGGATGCCGCCCTGCCCGACGCCTGCCGCCGGCCAGACGCCGCGCGCTAGCCAAGCGCGTCCCTTTCGGCGCCAAGCCGCCGGAACATAAGCCCGCAAGCGCTGTCCATCTGGATCCCGCGCCGCGAAGGCTGGACCGAAGCCCATCCGCCTCGGCGCTTGCGCGATCGCCAACCCCAGCGCTGACGGCGGCAAAGTCCCGCAGCGCGCGCGGCAACAAGAGGCAACTGATGAATTCACTGGGCAAACGCTGCCTGCCATGGCTGCTGGCCCTGCCCTGCGGCCTGCAGGCAGCCCCCGCCGCTTCGCTGCCGGCGCCCATCCAGGCGCTGGCGCAACAAGGCTACGAGATTCTGGACAGTTTCGAAGCGCCCGGCGGCCTCACCGGCTATGCCGCGCTCTACCTGAGCCGGCCGCAAACCGTCTATCTGACCCCGGACGGCCAACACGCCATCGCCGGCGCCATCACCGACGCGCGCGGCGACAAATGGAACCAGGCCGGGCTGGACCGGCAGTTTGGCGCGGCGATGCTGCGGCAACTGGAAAACAGCGCCTGGATAGCGGACGGCGACGCCAAAGCGCCGCGCGCGGTCTACGTCTTCACCGACCCGAACTGTCCCTATTGCAGCCAGTTCTGGCGCGACGCCCGCCCTTGGGTGGACGCCGGCAAGGTGCAGCTGCGCCACATCCTGGTGGGCATCCTGGAAGCCGACAGCCCCGGCAAGGCGATGGCGCTGCTGGCCGACGCCGACCCGGAGGCGGCGCTCGCGCGCCACGAGCGGCAGCCCGGCGGCGGCATCCAGCCGCTGGCCCGCCCGCCGCGCGCCGCCGCCGACAAACTGGCCGCCAATCACCAATTGATGGAGCGCTTCGGCGCCTTCTCCACCCCCGCCATTTTCTACCTCGACGCAACAGGCGCGCTGCGCAAGGCCCAAGGCGCGCCGTCGCCGGCCAGTCTGGCCAAGATCATGAACGGCGAATAGCCGGCGCGGCGTCAGGACACCTCGCGCAACCGCCCATCGCCCGCCGCGCCCTCGGCCAGCATCCGCTGCGCGCGCGCCGCGGCAAGCTCCGCCCGCGCGAACATCCGCGCCTCATGGCTGCGCAACGCCGCGCGCCAATCGTCGCGCCCCAGCGCGGCGGCCAGGTCGCAAGCGTCCCGCAAGGCCAGGTTCGCGCCATCGCCGGCCGGCGCCATCAAATGGGCGGCATCGCCTATCAGCGTGACGTCGTCGCGCCCCTTCCAGCGATGACCCACCGGCAGCGCATGGATGGGCCACGGCCGCGCCGGCTCGTCTGCCGCCTGGATCAAGCGCCGCAGGCTGCTATCCCAATCAGCGAACGCCGCCAGCAACTCCGCCTTGCTTGCCGGCGCGGCGCGCCGGCCGTCCGCCGCCAGCGCCTGGCGCAAAACCGCGTAGACCCGCACTTGCGCGTTGGCGTTGCGCTGCGCGAACAGCGTCTTGCCGCCGCCCTTGGCCACCAGCGTGCCGCGGCCGACCAAGGCGGACAGCTCGGGATGCGCCGCGTCGATGTCGGAGATGGACAGTTCGTGGTACACCAAGCCTGCGTAGATCGGCTCGGCGCGGGACAATAAGGGCCGCACCCGCGACCAGGCGCCGTCGGCGCCGACCACGAAGTCAAAACGGCGCGCCGCGCCGTTGCCGAAGCGCAGCTCGAAGCCGCCGCCCGGCAGCGCCTCCGCTTCGCGCAAGGCATGGCCCCAACGGACGCAGCCAGCCGGCAACGCATCCAGCAGCATGTCGCGCAGCGATCCCCGGTCCACTTCAGGGCAGTCGCCGCCCTCCGCGCCCTTTTCCATCAACAGACGGCCATCCCGGTCGAACACCCGCATGCCCTGGTCTTCATAGCGGGCGATCCGCAGGAAGGATTCGAACAGGCCGACGCTGCGCAACGCCTGCTGGCCGGTGTCCGGGTGCAGGTCCAACATGCCGCCCTGCGGCCGGCTGGCCGCCGAGGCGTCGCGATCGAACAAGGTGAACGGAATGCCGCGCAGAAGCAAGCCGCGGGCCAGCAACAGGCCGGCGGGCCCCGCGCCGACAATGGCGACGCCAGAAGGAAGCAGCATGACGAATCTCCAGACGATTATTTACATAGGCACCTATGCTTACATATAATAGGCACCTATGCAAATAGCCGAAATCCTCCCATGCTGAAGACCGAATTGCGCACCGTCCCCTCCTGGCTGATCAAGCGTGCTGCGCATGCGCTGACGCGCCATGCAGAGGCGCAACTGCGGCCGCTGGGCCTGGGCATGGCCAGCCTGCCGGTGCTGACGGCGCTGAAAAACGGCGAAGCCGCCACCCAGGCGGAACTGGCCCGCCTGCTGCAGGTGGAGCAGCCATCGATGGCGCAGACGCTGGCCAGGCTGGAGCGCGACCAGCTGATCCTGCGCCGCCCCTCCGCCGCCGGCAAACGCGCGCAAATCGTGGAAGCCACCGCGCTGGGACGGGAACGCCTGGCGCAGGCGATTCCTGCGATGGCGGCCGGCAACGCCAGGGCGCTGGCGGGCTTCAGCCGCGAAGAAGAAGCGGTTCTGGCCAGCTTGCTGCAACGCGTCTGCGCCAATCTGGGCGACGCGCCCTGACGCCGCCCGAACCCTCCGCCCGCATCCGCGCCAAACTGCCAACGTCTGCGGGACAATAGACAAGCGACCGGCCCAAACCGCTCGTTTTCACTCCGTCCGCACGTAGGCTCTCAGCCGGTGGCCATCCGGATCCAGCGCGGTGAAGGTGCGTCCAAAATCCATATCCGTGATGGGTTGCACAATGCGCAGCCCCTGCGCGCGCCAATCGGCGAGGCAAGCGTCCAGCGCGGCGAAATCCTCCAGCCGCACGACCACTTCCCCGCCTCCGCCCATCATCTCGGCGGCAGGCTCCGCCGTGTGGCGCGACCACAAGCCCAGCCGCATGCCGGACGCGAACTTGAACATCGCAAAGGTGGGCGACAGCTGGATCGGCTGCAGATCGAACAGCCGCGAATAGAAATCTGCGCTGCGCATCGGCTGGTCCACGTACAAAATCACGAAGTCGGGGTGTTGCATGGCTGTTCTCCTTGGGTGAGCGCCGAAATCGCTTCGGCATGCAGTCATGCTAAGCCAGCCTGCTGTCAGTTTTTGTCAGTAGCATTCAAGCCATCGACCTTCACCCCGCCCCGCCAAGCTTGCTTCCCCCATTTCAGGCTGGAGATGCTAAGCCCCGACCATGCCAAAGCCGACCATCAAGCGGTATGCCGCAGCGCCAATGCCATCCGCCATGTGTTCGGCCCGCAAAATCACTGGCCACCTACCGATATCAGCTTTGACGAAAACCTGGCCGACCTGCGCCGCTACCTTGCGGAGTTCGAACAGCGCCAGGCCTTTGCCTATTGCCTGCTGACTCCGGACGGCAAACAGTATCTAGGGTGCCTGTATTTGAAACCAATCAAGTCCCGTTTGGAAAACGACTGGCGCAAGCAAAGCTTTCAAGCGCAAGCCTTCTTGTGGTTGAGCCTCGGCGACAATCCCTTGCAAGAAGAGCAGACGCTGGCAACGCTCCAGAACTGGCTGTCCCGGCATTGGCCGCTTGCCTCCATTGCCCGGCCAGGCCGCGCCCCAGACTGAGATGCATGGCTATCCGCCACCCCGATCCAGCACGCCGCAAAGAACGCCTCAGATGCGGATTGAAAGAAACAATCACGCCGCGCTGGACCAGTCTGCCTACCCTTATGTTCACGCTGTCAAATACAACGGCCTGCTGTTCCTGTACGGCTTCGCCGGCCCAGGGACAAGGCATCACCAACAAGCGCGCGCAATCTTCGGACAGATTGGCAGCATCGCCGCAGCCGCCCTATGCGCCCTTTACCATCAAAAATCTCCAGCAGGAGCAAGCGCGCCGCATGCAAGCTGGCGCGCGCAGCCCCCAGCTATTTCAGATACGACTTGAGCACCTGCAGCACCGCGTCCAGATCGCGCTGCCTTTGCGCCTGCTCCGGCTCGTTCACCAGATGCTCGGACAGGTGGCCTTCTATCACCGCCGCCATCAGACCGTTCACCGCGCCGCGAATGGCGGCGATTTGCTGCAGCACCGCGCCGCAATCCTCATCGCCCGCATCCAGCCGCTTTTCCAACGCGGCGGCCTGCCCCTGGATGCGCCGCACCCGCGCCAGCAACTTGGCCTTGTTTCGTATCGTATGCGCCATGCCGTCTCTGCCTGAATCTTGGGGAATATACTGGAGGGTAGCATATTTATACTGGGGGGCAGTATACTGCGCCGCATACACATGCCGAAAGCGCGCCCCATGACCGAATTTTCTTCCCTGCTGCAGCAAGGCAATGCCTGGCTGTTCATCCCCAGCGCCATCCTGCTGGGCGCCCTGCACGGCCTGGAGCCAGGCCATTCCAAAACCATGATGGCCGCCTTCATCGTGGCGGTGCGCGGCACGGTGAAACAGGCCGTGCTGCTGGGCTTGTCGGCTACCCTGTCCCATACCGCCGTGGTGTGGGCCGTGGCGATGGCCGGGCTGTATTTCGGCCGCAACTGGAATATGGAAAAGGCCGGGCCCTATTTCCAGCTGGCTTCGGCGGCGCTGATCGTCGCGGTGGCGGGCTGGATGGTCTGGCGCACCTGGCACAATCTGCGCGCCGAACATCAACATGGGCACCGCCATGCGCACCCGCATGATGAAAGCCGGATCATAGACACTGGCCACGGCACGGTACGATTAGAGATATTCGAAGATGGCGCGCCGCCGCGCTTCCGCTTGCATGACGAAGCCAAGCGCGGCCACGGCTGGCCGGCGGAGCAGGCCTGGGTTGAAACGGAACGGCCGGACGGCAGCCGCCAGCGCTTCGCCTTTGTCCAACGCGACGGCTTTATCGAATCCGAGCAAGCCATCCCCGAACCGCACCAGTTCATGGCCCGGCTCAGCCTGGGCTACGGCCATCACAGCCACGACTACGACGTGGCCTTCGCCGAGCATGGCCATCCGGCGCCGGCCAATGCCGCTGCGCTGGAAGCATTGACAGATGGCTATCAGGACCCGCACGAACTGGCCCACGCCAACGACATTCGCCGCCGCTTCGCCAACAGCGACGTCACCACCGGCCAGATCGTGATGTTCGGCCTGACCGGCGGGCTGATTCCCTGCCCAGCTTCCATCACCGTATTGCTGCTATGCCTGCAGCTGAAGAAAGTGGCGCTGGGCGCGACGCTGGTGCTGTGTTTCGGCATAGGATTGGCGCTGACCATGGTGGCGTCCGGCGTGCTGGCCGCCGTCAGCGTCAAGCACGTGTCCCGGCGCTGGAGCGGATTCGGCGATTTCGCGCGCAAGGCGCCTTATTTCTCCGGCGGCCTGATCGCGCTGGTGGGCCTGTATGTGGGCTGCCATGGCTGGGCGGCTTTGCCCTGAGCCGCTGGAGCGAGCCGCCGCGGCCGCTCCTTGCGCAAAAATGCCGGCCGGGTAAAAATTCATCGGGTGAGAATATTCTTCCTGCGAGCAAGCGCCGCGCGACGGTTGCCCTGGAAGCAAAACAACAAGGAACCCGCATGCTGTTCACCGAAATGCCCGCGCTGGACCACCCCGACGCCATGCTGCGACCGCTGTACCCCGACGACATCCTGGCCTGGCACGACTACCTGATCCTCCCCCAGGTGTACCGACACACCAGCTGGAACGTGCGCTGCTCGTCCGAGCTGGAGCACTATGCCTGGCAGCCGGAGCAGTTCACCGAAGTCAGCGCGCTGCGCTTCGCCATCGCCGACAGCCGCGACGACCACCTGCTCGGCACCGCCGGTTTCCACACCGTGGCGACGGTCAACGCCAGCGCGGAAATCGCCTACGACCTGTCTCCCGCAGCCCAGGGACGCGGCATCGCCCGCGCCGCCTGCGCCAGCCTGCTCGCCTGGGGCCATGGCCATCTTGGCCTGGCGCGCATTCAGGCCACCGTGCTGCCGGAAAACGCGCGCTCCATCCAGGTGCTGGAACGCTGCGGTTTCCAGCGCGAGGGCCTGCTGCGCAGCTACCGCAAGGTGCGCGGACCATCGCGGGACTTCTGGATGTACAGCCACATAGCTGAGGGTGGAAACGCATGATCCGGCAAGCGCAGACCGATCAGGAAATCGCCGGCTGCTTCGCCGTGCTGCGCCAACTGCGGCCGCGCCTGCAAGAAGCGGGCTTTATCGATGCCATGCGCGAACTGATGGCCGAAGGCTACCGGCTAGCCTATCTGCTGGAGGACGGCGAGGTGGCCTGCGTCGCCGGCTACCGGATCAGCCGCAATTTGCTGATGGAAAAAAGCCTGTACGTGGGCGAGCTGTCCACCGCCGAGGCCGCGCGCTCCCGCGGCTGCGGCGCGCGGATGATGGACTGGCTGCGCCAGGCCGCGCGCGCGGAAGGCTGCGTCAGGCTTCACCTCGATTCCGGCATCGACCGCCACCGCGCGCACCGCTTCTATCTGAACCGGGACATGCGCATATCCAGCTACCACTTTTCCGAGGCGCTGCCGCCAGCCGCGCCTTAACTGCTAAGGAGAAAAGCTTGATCCAAAACGCGCAGACCGACCAGGAAATCGCCGACTGTTTCGCCGTGATGCGCCAGTTGCGGCCGCATCTGCAAGAGGACGGCTTCGTCGCCGTCGTGCGCGCGCAGATGGCGGAAGGCTACCGGCTGGCCTATTTGCTGGAAGACGGCGAGGTGGCCTGCGTCGCCGGCTACCGGATCCACCGCAACCTGATGATGGGCAAAAGCCTGTACGTGGACGACCTGTCCACCGATGAATCGGCGCGCTCGCAAGGCTGCGGCGCCAGGATGATGGCGTGGCTGCGCGAGGCCGCGCTGGACGCCGGCTGCGCCGAGATCCATCTGGACTCCCGCGTGCAGCGCCACCGCGCGCACCGCTTCTACCTGAACCGCAATATGGACATCGTCTGCCACCACTTTTCGGAACAGCTGCGGTAAAACGCCCCAAGCGAACGAGACGCAGGCTGCTGACAGAAATTGTCACTGGCGCCGCTTAGATTGGCAGGCCCGCCGCGCACCGCGGCGGGCCTTCTTCATTCACGCCAGACAAGGACAATCCGCATGACGCGCGCCATCACCCTGCTCACAGAGAATTTTTCCGACTGGGAAACCGCCCTGATCAACTCCGCCGGCCGCGGCTACTACGGCTTTGACGTCCGCTTCGCCGCGCCGGGCGGCGCGGCGCTTACGTCTTCCGGCGGCCTGATGGTGACTCCGCACCTGGCGATAGAGTCCATTTCCCTCGACGAGCTGGACCTATTGATCGTCTGCGGCGGCACGCTGTGGCGCACCGGCCAGGCGCCCGACCTCACGCCGCTGCTGACCCAGGCCCGCGCCCGCGGCATCGCGCTGGCCGGCATCTGCGACGGCACCCGCATGCTGGCGCAGGCAGGCGTGCTGAACGGCGTCCGCCATACGTCCAATTCGGCGGAAAACCTGGCGGTGCCGGGTTATGCCGGCGGCGCGCATTACCAGGACGTGCCCTACGCCGTCGCTGACCAGCGCGTCGTCACCGCGTCCGGCACCGCTCCGGTCAGCTTCATGGCAGCCATCCTGGCCACATTGGGCATAGGCGGAGCCGATCTGGACGCCTACATCGCCCAGCACGCCGCCGAACACGCCAGGCCCGCCTAAGCGCCGCCAGGCGGCGTCACACCGCGCCTTCCGCGATGCCATGCAGCTTGCGCCACTCCCGCAGCAAGGCCTGGCGGCGGCGCGGATAGCGCTCGCCCGGGCTGTCGCAGCTGATCATCTTGTCGCAACGGAAGTGGCGAAAATCCTGCCTCAGCTCGCACCAGGCCGCCAGCACCTGCACCTGCTCGAAAAAACCCAGCGCGAACGGCCACACCACTCGCCGGCTTTCCTCGCCCTTGGCGTCACGGTAGCGCAACACCAGCTTGCGCTGCTGGCGGATGGCGTCGCGCAGCCGCGCCATGTCGACGGCGGCGGGCTCGGTCTGCGCCGGCCCCACCAGCAAGGCGGCGTCTTCCAGTTGCGAGCGCAGCTCGGCCGGCAGCACCGCAGCCACCTTGGCCAACGCGTTGCCGGCGGCGTCCGCCAGCCGGGCGTCGACCCGCTTCGCCACCCAGCGCATGCCCAGCACCAGAGCTTCCAGTTCTTCTTCGGCGAACATCAGCGGCGGCAACAAAAAGCCCGGCCGCAGCTGGTAGCCCAGCCCCGGCTCGCCGGCGATGTCAGCGCCCTGCAACTGCAGGCTGGCGATATCGCGGTACACGGTGCGGACGCTGATGCCCAGCTCGGCGGCCAGCGCCGCCGCCGTCACCGGATAGCGATGGCGGCGCAGCAATTGCAGCAGGTCCAGCAGGCGTTCGGCGCGCGCCATCGCTCAAGCCTGCGCCGGATAACCGCCTTCGCCGTCCGGCCACGGCGTCAGCACTTCAAAGCCCTGCGTCGTCACCGCCACCATATGCTCCCACTGCGCCGACCAGGAGCCATCCTGCGTCACCACCGTCCAGCCGTCGTCCAGCTGGCGCGTCGGCGCCTTGCCGGCGTTGATCATCGGCTCGATGGTGAACACCATGCCCGGCCGCAGCCGCAGCCCGGCGCCGCGCCGGCCGTAATGCAGCACCTCGGGCTCCTCGTGATACACCTTGCCGATGCCATGGCCGCAATATTCGCGCACCACGCTGAAGCCGGCCTGCTGGGTGACGGCCTGGATCGCGTGGCCGACATCGCCCAGCGTCGCGCCGGGCCGCACTTCGCGGATGCCGGCCCACATCGCCCGATGGCAGGTATCCACCAGCAACTTCGCCTCCGGCCGCGGCGCGCCGACGAAATACATGCGGCTGCTGTCGCCGTGCCAGCCATCCTTGATCACCGCCACGTCGATATTGACGATGTCACCGTTCTGCAGAATCTGCTTTTCCGACGGAATGCCGTGGCACACCACCTGATTGACCGAGGCGCAGATGGTTTTGGGGTAGCCGTAGTAGCCGATGTTGGCCGGGATGGCGCGCTGCACCTTGACGATGTGCTCGCGGCAGATCGCGTCCAGCTCCTCGGTGCTGACGCCGGGCCGCACGTGCTCGCCTATCATCGCCAGCAGCTCCGCCACCAGCTTGCCCGCTTCGCGCGCCTTCGCCACCTCGGCCGGCGTCTTGATCTTCACCCCGCTCATCGGCCCGCCTCCGCCGCTTGCTGCTGGCGCAGATCCAAGGCCTGACCTTCCCGGCTGGAGCGCAGCAACAGCTGGCAGATTTCGCTGTAGCGCAGGTCGGGATGGATCTCGGCCAGCATGCCGATGCGCAGCCAGTGCTCGGCCTGGGAGTTGATCGAGCGGCTCAACGCCTCGCTGGCGGTGCGCAGATTGTCATGCATCTGCTCCGAAATCTTGACTATGCCCATATCCGTTCCATACACAAATAATATATGAAACGTATAACAAACCGCGGCGGCGCGCAAGCCGCCGTATCGAAAAACCCACAGCCGCCATCCTGCATTTTCCTGCCCTCCCGCCCTTTCCAGCCGACAGATGACAGCTGGCGCGCCATCCGGCTTGCAATTCGATTTGATATTGTACAAAATCAAATCATGGAACAGCCAAAAGACAAGCCGCGCGGCGGCAAGCGCAGCGGCGCCGGGCGCAAGTCCGCCTTCGGCGGCGACAAGACCATCGCCCTGCGCGTGCCGGAGCCCCTGAAGCCCATCCTGCAGCAATGGCTGGACGATTACCGCAGCTGGCGCACCGCCAACAGCGAGGAAGCCAGCAATTTCCGCACGCTGGGGAGCCAGTTGAGCGAGCTGTCGCTGCCGCTGTTCGCCAGCAGCGTGCCGGCCGGCTCGCCGGTGCCGGCCGATGATCTGAAAGAAGCGGACATCGACCTCAACGCCCACTTGGTAAACCGCCCCGGCGATACCTTCATGGTGACGGTGAAGGGCGACTCGATGCAGGGCGCCGGCATCCACGATGGCGACCTGCTGCTGGTGGAGCGCAGCCGCGAGCCGCGCAACGGCAAGGTGGTGGTGGCCGCGCTCAACGGCGAGCTGACGGTCAAAAGACTGGAAAGAAGCGCGAATGGCCTGCGGCTGTTGCCGGAAAACCCGGCCTACCAACCCATCACAGTGCCGGAAGACGCTTCGTTCTTCATCTGGGGCGTGGTCACCCGCGTCATCCACAAGGTGGACTGATCCGAAGGAGAGTCAAATGGGCAAGCCCAGCAATTGCATCAAGATGAAATTCAACGATTGGAAACGGCTGCCGCGCCCCTACCGGGCGATGATAGAAGGCCAGCCGCAAGTGCTGGTGAGCCGGCCCGGCCGCGACTACTTCATGCCGGTGCAGTTTGTCTGAATCCGCGCCGCGGCGGCAGGCTCAATGCTTGCTCAGGCCGAAAAAGTTGCGGATGCGCTCCACCAGTTCGGCGCGGCGCGGCGCCGGGTCGCCGCCGTCCAGCAACTCCTCCGGCATCCGGTTGCGCCGCTCCTCCAGCCGTTCGGCCAGGATGGAAGAGATGGTCTCCGCCAACTCCTTGCGCGACACCAGAATGGCCTGGAACGCATCCTTGTCCAGCCGCAGGCACTCCACATTGGAGCGAGCGATCACGGTGCCCGAGCGCGACTCGCCGGTCATCAGCCCCATCTCGCCGAAAAAGCTGCCCGCCTTGAGCACGTCCACCAGCTTGCGGTTGCCGTCGGCCAGGCTGATCCACACCTCCACCTCGCCGGACAGCATGATGTAAAGCCAGTGCGCCACCGATCCCTGGTGCATGATGATGTCGCCGGTGACGAAGGGGGTGAATTTCAGCTGGTCGGCCAGCACCACCATTTCCTCGTCGTTCAGGCTGGACAGCAGCTCCACCTTGCGCAGCGCCAGCACCCGCTCCTCCAGATGCTTTTTCATCCGCGCTTCCATGTATTTTTCGTTTTCCTTGATGGTCAGCACATTGTAAAACGGCGAGGCCATGCGCAGATTGTGCCGGCGCAGCGCGGCGTCGACATGAGTGCGGACGATGGAGTCGGTCAGGTCGTCCGCCGCCAGATTGGTCAGCCAGTAACGCACCGCGTAACGGCTGTAACCGTTTTCGAAACCCATCAGGATGCAGTTGGGCTCGGGCGACAACGCCACCCCCGGCAGCTGCGCCTCGCGCAGCGAGCTTTCCACCACGGTGATGATCTGGGTGGGCAGCGTGTCCCAGTTGATGTTGAACCACACCCAACGCCGCCACTGCTGGGCGCAGCCATGGCGCTTGCCCAGGATGGCGAAGTGGTTCTTCATCAGCACGCTGTTGGGGATTACCAGGGTTTCCCAGTTGCGGGTTTCCACCGTGGTGGCGCGCCAGTTGATCTCCACCACCCGCCCCACCAGGTCGCCGACCTTGATCCACTCGCCGATTTCCACCGAGTTGTCGAACTGCAGCGATAGGCCGGCCAGGATATTGCCCAGCGTATCCTGCATGGAGAAGGCCAGCACCGCGGTGATCACCGCGGAAGTGGTGACGATGTGGCTAAGGTCCAAGCCCGCCAGCCGCAGCAGCACCAGGCCCCAGCCGATATAGCCGACCGTGACCAGAATGTCTTCGAGGATGCGGGGCGGATGCAGGCGCAGCGCGGGCATGAACAGCCGGAACAACAGCATCGCCCACAAGCGGATCAGCGCCAGCCCCATCACCACCACGGCGCTCTGGCGCACCATCTGCCCCGCGCCCGTCTGGCCGCTGAAGTTGACCACCAGCAACGCCGCCAGCGTGATCAGCATGGTGCGCGACACCCGCTTGCGGCTATCCGGCCGCGCCAGGCAAAGCATAAGGGCGAAAATGGCGGTAGCGGCGACGAAGACCGTAAGCGAGCCGTACCAGACAGGCGGGATCAGCCGCTCCAGCCAGCCGACCGAGGATGTGGATTCCATGCTATCTCCGCCGCTTTTCTGTTTTTATAGATAGCGGATGGCGGCGGGCAAAAAAAATCCCTCCCGTGAAAGGGAGGGCTGCAAGGTATCGGGGAAGTGTAAGATCCGCAGCCAAGGTGGCCGGCAGAAATTACAGCGCCTTGTTTATACCGAAACAAGGCACTTTTTGATCTTAACAACAGATCCCGCTTTGCGGTATGAGTATATCTACTTACCCAATCTTGCCATCAGAATATTGTCTATTTTTTCAGGCTCTTGCTCGCGGCGTATCGCTTCAAACAATTGCTCAGCCTCCGGCCAGGTGCGCTTCAGCAGGCCCAGCCACTGCTTCAGCCTGGCCACCGGATAACGGTTCTCGCCCGACTTGCTCCAGCATTGGCGGAAGAAATCCAGCACCCAGGGCATCATGTCGCCCCAATCCATCGGCGCAGCCGGACCGCCGGCGACAATGCGCGCGGCCAGGTCCGGACACGCCACCAGGCCGCGCCCTATCATCACCGTGTCACAGCCGCTTTCCGCGCGGATGGCGCGGTAATCGTCCAGCGTCCACACTTCGCCATTGGCGATCACCGGGATGGCCACGGTTTCGCGGATGCGGGCGATCCAATCCCAGTGCGCCGGCGGGCGATAGCCTTCCACCTTGGTCCGGCCATGCACCGTCAATTCGCCAGCGCCGGCGCTTTCTATCGCCAGCGCGCACTCCAGCGCGCGGCTCTTGTCTTCGTAGCCCAGCCGCATTTTAGCGGTCACGGGAATAGCCGCCGGCACCGCGCGGCGCACCGCCGCGACGATCTCATGCAGCAATTCGGGCTCGTTCAGCAGCACGGCGCCGCCGCGGTGGCGGTTGACAGTCGGCGCGGGACAGCCGAAATTCAGATCAACGCCGGACGCGCCCAGGCTGGCGGCCTTGGCGCCGTTTTCCGCAAGGCAGGCGGCGTCCGAGCCCAGCAGCTGCACCCGCACCGGCACGCCGGCGCGGGTATTGCCGGCGCGCTCCAGCTCCGGCGCCAGACGCATGAACGTGCGCGTGGGCAGCAAGGCCGAGGTGACCCGCACGAATTCGGTGACGCACATGTCTATGCCGCCGATGCGGGTCAGCACATCGCGCATCACGTCGTCAACCAGTCCCTCCATCGGGGCAAGCACCAGCTTCATTGTCTAACCTGCTGAAAAAGGGCGTTATTGTAACGCAGCCCCGCAAGAACATGACGGAGATTATCGATGGCCACACAACTGAGCATCGCCACCCCTGAATCCGTCGGCAGCTGGCTGCCGCTATTCACCGCCTACCTGGCCTTTTACAAGGTAAGCCAGCCGCCGGAGCAGTGCCTGGATTTCCTCAGCGAACGGCTGCGCCGCCGCCAGGCGGTGGCGTTTGTCGTCGCGACCGACAACCGCCCGCAAGGCTTCGCCCTGATGTATACCGGCTTTTCCTCTTTATCGCTGCAACCCTGCTGGATGCTGCATGATTTATTCGTGGCGCCGGACGCCCGGGGCCAGGGCTTCGGCCGGATGCTGATCCAGCGCTGCCAGCAATACGCCCGCGACCTGGGAGGCGGAGAAATCATGCTGCAGACCGCCCACGACAATCTGGCCGCCCAAAAGCTGTACGAAAACCACGGTTTCGCGCTGGACCGCGATTTTCGCGTGTATGGCTGGAGCAGCCGGCATTCTTGACGCCGCCCATTGGGCGCGGCATGCTCAGCCGCCTTCGCCGTCGCGCCCAGGAGCCTCGCATGCCTGTTCCCGGAATCTACCAGCACTACGGCAACCGCCGGCATTACCAGCTGCTGGGCATCGCCCGGCATTCGGAAACCGGTGAGCCGATGGCCGTGTACCGCGCGCTTTACGGCGACTTCACGCTGTGGACCCGCCCCGCCGGCATGTTCGACGAAACCGTGGACCACGAAGGACGGCAGATGCCGCGCTTTTCGCTGATCCGGGCGCTGTAGCCGCAGCATGCGCATCTACCGCACCGACCAGTTTCCGCTGCCGCTGCCCGCCGGCCATCGCTTTCCGGCAGAAAAATACCGGCTGCTGGCCGAGCAAGTGGCGCAATTCGCGCCGGAACGGCTGGACCCCGCCCCAGCCGCCAGCCGCTATGAATTGCTGCGCGCGCACGACCCAGCCTATGTCGACGCGGTGCTGAACGGCTGCCTGGACGCTCGGCAGCAACGCGAAATCGGCCTGCCATGGTCGATGCAGCTGGCCGAGCGCAGCCGACGCTCGGTGGGCGCCACCATCGCCGCCAGCCGCAGCGCGCTGCAGCAAGGCTGCGGCGTCAACCTGGCCGGCGGCACCCATCACGCCGGCCGCGGACGCGGCAGCGGCTTTTGCGTGTTCAACGACGTCGCCGTCGCCGCGCTGCTGATGCTGAGCGAAGGGCAGATCCGCCGCGCGCTGGTGATAGACCTGGACGTGCATCAGGGCGACGGCACCGCCGCCATCACCGCCACAGAAGACCGCATCTTCACGTTTTCCATGCACGGCGCGCGCAACTTCCCGTTCGACCGCGTCTCCAGCGATCTGGACATCGACCTGCCGGACGGCACCGGCGACGCCGAATACCTGGCCATCCTGGCCGATGCGCTGCCGCGCGTATTCGCCGCCGCCTCGCCCGACCTGGCGTACTACCTGGCCGGCGCGGACCCCTACCGCGGCGATCGCCTGGGCCGGCTGGCCCTCAGCCAGGAAGGGCTGGCGCGGCGCGACCGCCTGGTGATGGAAACCTGCCGCCGCCACGGCGCCGCGCTGGTCGTCGCCATGGCGGGCGGATATGCGGTGCCCATTACGGATACCGTGACAATCCAGACTGAAACCGTCAGACTGGCATGCAGGATCTTCGGCGCCGGGGAGCTGGACGAAACCGTCTCGCCGCGGCGCTGAGCAAGGAGAAATCTATGGAAAAGGCAATTTTGGGCGGCGGCTGCTTCTGGTGCCTGGACGCCGCCTACTCCGGCCTTGACGGCGTGGAGCGCGTGGTGTCCGGCTATTGCGGCGGCCACACCGCCGACCCCGACTACAAACAAGTCTGCTCCGGCCACAGCGGCCACGTGGAAGTGGTTGAAATCCATTTCGACCCCGCGCGCATCGACTACGCCACCCTGCTGCAAGTGTTCTTCGCCGTGCACGACCCCACCACGCTCAACCGCCAGGGCAACGATGTCGGCAGCCAGTACGCGTCGGCCATCTTCTATCTGGACGACGGGCAACGCGCCATCGCCGAACGCACGCTGCAGGAACTGCGCGCCGAACAAGTCTTCGCCGACCCCATCGTCACCCGCGTCGAACCCGCCCAGCGCTTTTATCCGGCCGAGGGCTACCACCAGGGCTACTACGCGCAGAACCAGCAGCAAAACTACTGCCAACTGGTGATTTCTCCCAAACTGGCAAAAATACGCCGCCGATTTGCCGCCCTGATGCGAAACTAGCCGGCGCAAAACCGGACGACGCCGGTATAATGACGCCCGCCCAGCGGCAGCCCATCATACTTGCATCCAATCAAAGCCTGAAGCATGCCAGACGTCGAAGTGCCCCGCCCGTCACCTTTTTGCGCGATCAAAACGCATCTGCAGCTGCTGCTCCGCGCATCGGCGCGCAGCAAATGGCTGGCCGCGCTGTGCTGGCTGCTGGGCTTCGGCCTGCTGCTGGCGCACAATCTGCTGCTGGACCTCCGCCTGCAGCGCCAGGAATTCCAGCAAACCGCCGAGCTGATGCTGCAGAACATCAGCCATCGGCTGCGCAATAGCGAACTGCTGCAAGCGGAGGTCGGCGACATCGTCAGCAGCGCCCACCCCGGCCGCCAGGCCCGCATCCGCTCGCTGGCGCTGGCGGCGGCGCAAAGCCAGCCCCAGCTTTACTACATCGGCTACCAGCCGCTGGTCGACCAAGACGAGCGCGCCGGCTTCGAACGGCAGCAATCGCAGCTGCTGGGCAAGCCTTATGTGATACGCGACTACCTGCACGACCAACACAACAACTGGCGCGACGCCGCCGCCTGGCGCCCGGCGCCGCCGCGGCCGCGCTATCTGCCGCTCAGCATGGCGGAGCCCGGCCTGGGCTCGCGGGACTGGAATGAAATGGGCCTGGACCTGCTCGACGACAGCGTGCTGTCTTCCTCGATCAACCGCGCGCTGGGCCATACCCAAGCTTCGTCCCCCACCCTGCAGCTGAACAATGGCGAACTGGGGCTGGCCTTGTTTCAGGCGGTCTACCGCGCCTCCCCGCCCTCTCCGGTGCCGATGATACGCATAGAGCAGGCGGACGGCGTGATCGTTCAGGTGCTGTACCTGAAGCCGCTGCTAGCGTTACCGCCGCAACTGGAAAACCGGTACACCCTGAAGCTGCAACGCCACGACAGCGGCGCCGACACTGGCGTCGTGACCCTGCTGCGCCAATCCGACGACCAGACCGGCGGCTGGCCCGCCGCCCTGCTGCCCCGGCTCAGCCACCGCGCCAGCCTGTCCGCCGCCGCGCTGCCCTACGATCTGGTGCTGAGCCGGCAGCTGCAGTTCGAACGCGCCTCGCCCGGGGAAATCCTGCTGAGCGCGCTGTTCGCCTTGCTGCCCGCCTACCTGCTGCTGGTGATCCTGGCGCTGCTGGAATACAACCGCCAGGCGCGCGAACAGATACAGGACGACATCTTCCGCGAACGCGAGTACGCCAGCGTCGCCCTGCGCGGCATCGGCGACGCCGTGATCAGCATCGACACCCGACAGATCATCCAGTACCTGAACCCCGCCGCGGAAGCCCTGCTGGGCCTGCCCGCCGCCCAGGTGCTGCAACGGCGGCTGCAACAGGTGGTGCCGCTGCATTACGAGTTTTCGCGCAATCCGGTGCAAGACCCGGTCGACCAGGCCATCGCCAGCCGCCAGGTGGTGTACCTGGCGCAAAACTGCTACCTGAAGCGCCACAACGGCGAAAAGCTGCTGGTGGAAGGCGCGGTGGCGCCGCTGCTGGGCCGCAGCGGCCAACTGATAGGCACGGTGATCACCTTCCGCGACACCGCGCCGATACGCCGCCGCATGCTGGCCGCGCTGGAGGCCAGCGAGACGCGGCTGCGCCAGCACGAAATGGAGCTGGCGCGCGTCGCCCGCATCAACACCATGGGCGAAATGGCTTCCGGCATCGCCCACGAAATCAATCAGCCGCTATCCGCCATCATGAGCTACTGCCAGGCCGGCCTCAGCCTGCTGGACGACGACGAGATCGACATGGCGATGCTGCGCCGCGCCCTCACCTCATCGGTCAGCCAGGCTGACCGCGCCGGCCGCATCATCCACCGGCTGCGCGAATTCGTCACCCGCAAAAACCAGCAACTGGTGCCGGTGCAGTTGAATCAGGCTGTGCACAACGCGCTGTCGCTGCTCGACTACGAACTGCAGGACCACGACATCCACATCGAGCAAAACTTCTCAACCGAGTTGCCGTTGGTATACGCTGACACTATCCAGCTGGAACAAGTGGTGCTGAACTTGGCGCGCAACGCGGTGGAAGCCATGGAACACACCCGCCCCTGGGGACGGCTCAGCCTGACCACCCGCCGACAGGGCGAGAGGGTGCAGCTCATCATCAGCGACAACGGCAGCGGCATCCCCCCAGACAAGCTGGACCGGATTTTCGACCCGTTCTTCAGCACCAAGCCCAACGGCATGGGGCTGGGACTGGCGATTTGCCAAACCGCGGTGGAAGCCTTCGGCGGCAAGCTGATCGCCGGCAACAAACCGGGCTCGGGAGCGGAATTCATCATCGACCTGCCATGCGGCACACGCCGCGTGGCGGCACCATCCGGAGTAGAAGCCTGATGCAAAACACGACACCCACCGTATTCATTGTCGACGACGACCCGGCGGTGCTCGATTCGCTGGCCATGCTCATTACCGCCCAGGGCATGAAAACCGTCACATTTCCCAATGCGATGGAGTTTCTCGACGGCTACCAAGGCAATCAGATCTGCTGCCTGGTGCTGGATATCCGCATGCCGCAGATCACCGGCCTGGCGCTGCAGGAGCAGCTGATAGAGCGCGACATCGCCATTCCCATCGTATTCATCACCGGCCACGGCGACATCGAGCAATGCCGACGCGCCTTCCAGACCGGCGCGATAGACTTCCTCACCAAACCGATCGACCAGGCGCGGCTGATAGACAGCCTGCGCAAGGGCATACGGCTGAGCATCCAGCAGCATCAGAAAGAAGAGGAAACCCAGGAAGTGATGGGCCAGCTGTCGCGCATCAGCGGCCGCGAGCGCGAAGTGCTGGAACTGGTGGCCGACGGCCTGTCCAGCAAGGAAATCGCCCGCGAGCTGGACTTGTCGCCGCGCACCATCGAGGTCCACCGCGCCAACCTGTTCAGCAAGCTGGGCGTGGATTCGCTGGCCGATCTGGTGCGCTTCTACCTGAAGGCGCTGGAAGCCACCGGCAAGAAACGCAGCGAAGACAGTTTTTTCAACGAAGCGCCGCCAAACCAGTAGAATCACCGCATGGAAAGACTGTTCAAACACATCTGCCTGGTGGCCAGACACAGCAAGCCGGGCATCACCGCCTCGCTGCTGCAGCTGGCCGACCACCTGGCCGCGGGCGGCTCCACCGTGCTGATAGACAAGGAAAGCCTCAGCGCGGAGGAAGCCGGCGGCCACGCCCTGATAGACCGCAACGACATGGGCAAGCTGGCCGACCTGTGCATCGTGCTGGGCGGCGACGGCACCATGCTGTCCATCGCCCGCCTGCTTGCGCCCTACCGCGTGCCGCTGGTCGGCATCAACCAGGGCAGGCTGGGTTTCATGACCGACATTCCGCTGCACGAGATGCTGACGTCGATCGACGCCATCCTGCACGGCCAGTTCGTGCCGGAAGACCGCATCCTGCTGCAGGCCTCGGTGGTGCGCGAAGACGCCGAAGTCGCCAGCGCGCTGGCCTTCAACGACGTGGTGTTCAGCCGCGGCGCCGTCGGCTCGATGATCGAGTTCGAAATCTTCATCGACAACCAGTTCGTCTACAGCCAGCGCTCCGACGGCCTGATCGTCTCCACCCCCACCGGCTCCACCGCCTACTCGCTGGCGGCCGGCGGCCCCATCCTGCATCCCACGCTGCAGGCCATCGCGCTGGTGCCGATCTGCCCGCAGTCGCTGTCCAATCGGCCGATTGCGGTCAACGACTCCTGCGAGGTGGAATTCATGCTCACCCGCGGCCTGGACGCGCGCGTGTATTTCGACGGCCAGCTGCACTGCGACCTGATGGAAATGGACCGGGTGCTGATCCGCCGCTACCGCAATCCGCTGCGCATCCTGCATCCGGAAGGCTACAACTACTACGACATGCTGCGCCACAAGCTGCACTGGGGCGAGCGCCTGATGTAACCTGGACCTACCACACACCATGCTCCTCTCGCTGACCGTAAAAGACTTCGTCATCGTCGACAGCATCGCGCTGGACTTCTCCGCCGGCTTCACCGTGCTCACCGGCGAAACCGGCGCCGGCAAGTCCATTCTGCTGGACGCTCTGGGCCTGCTGCTGGGCGATCGGGCCGAAGGCGCGCAAGTGCGCGAAGGCGCCGAGCGCGCCGAAATCACCGCCGAGTTCTCCACCGAACGGCGCCCGGAAATCGACGCCTGGCTGCAAACCAACGAATTGTCCGGCGACGAAGGCGTGCTGCTGCTGCGCCGTCTGATCGACCGCAGCGGCCGCTCCAAGAGCTTCGTCAACGGCCAGGCCGCCACCCTGGCCCAGCTCAAGCAATTGGGCGAATTCCTGGTGGACATCCACGGCCAGCACGCCCATCAGTCGCTGATGAAAAGCGAAACCCAGCGCCAGTTGCTGGACGCCTACGCCGGTTCGGTCGCGCTGGCCCGCGACGTGCACAAAGCCTGGCAGGAATGGCAGGCCGCCCGCCAGGCGCGCAACGACGCCGAGCGGCTGTCGCGCGAATCGGAAGTGGAGCGCGAGCGGCTGACTTGGCAAATCGGCGAACTGTCCGACCTGAATCTGCAGCCGGACGAATGGAACACCCTCAGCCAAAGCCACACCCGGCTGGCCAACTCGGCCGAACTGGTGCAAAGCGCGCAGCTGGCGGTGGACACGCTGTCCGAACAGGACAACAGCTGCCTCACCCAGCTGGCCCAAGTGCAAAGCCGGCTGTCCAAGCTGTCCAGCCTGGACCCGCGCCTGGCCGACACCCTGTCGCTGCTGGACTCGGTGGACGCCGAACTGCGCGAGGTGGTGTACAGCCTGCGCGACTACGCCAGCGACATCGACCAGGACCCCGGCCAGCTGGCCGAAATGGAACGGCGGCTGGAGCTATTGATGAGCGCGGCGCGCAAATACCGCATCCAGCCGGCCGATCTGGGCGACAAGCTGGCCGACTGGCAGCAGCAGCTGGCCGCGCTGGAAGCCAGCGTGGACATCGAAGCGCTGAGCGTGGCCGAAGCCGCCAGCCTGGCGCGCTACCGCGCGCAGGCGGAATCGCTGTCCGGCAAGCGCCGCCAGGCCGCGCGCGAACTGTCCGAGCGCATCGGCAAGGAAATGCAGCGGCTGGCGATGGGCGGCTCTCGCTTCGCCATCGAGCTGTCGGCGCTGGCCGAGCCAGGCGCGCACGGCATGGAATCGATCGAATACCTGGTGGCGGCCAACGCCGGCACCAGCCTGCGTCCGCTGGCCAAGGTGGCCTCGGGCGGCGAGCTATCGCGGATCAGCCTGGCCATGCAGGTCGTCATCAGCCAGGTGGCCAGCGTGCCGACTCTGATCTTCGACGAAGTGGACGTCGGCATCGGCGGCCGCGTGGCGGAGGTGATAGGCCACATGCTGCGCGACCTGGGCCAGCGCTACCAGGTGCTGTGCATCACCCACCTGCCCCAGGTGGCGTCCTGCGGCAAGCATCACTGGCAGGTCAGCAAGCGCGAGCAAAAGGGACAGGTTCTCAGCCGCATCTCGCCGCTGGACGCTGAACAGCGGGTGCTGGAAATCGCCCGCATGCTGGGCGGCGCGGAGCTGACGCAAACCACCCGCGAGCACGCGGCGGAAATGCTGGCCTCAAACGCCGCCGCCCTCTAGGCAAAAGCGGCAAGTCGGGATACAATCCGCAGCTCTTAATGATTCAGGAAAAACGGCAGCCGCTCGGCATGCGAAAGTCCTGACATCAACCACTTCGGGGAGGTTTGGGTGAGTGGTTTAAACCAGCAGTCTTGAAAACTGCCGACGGGCAACCGTCCGTGGGTTCGAATCCCACAGCCTCCGCCAAATAGCAGCAAGAAGCCGTCAGCGGTAGTAAGCGAAACCCTTGAGTTTGCTTGCTATGACTGGCGGCTTTTTCATTTCCGGCAAGCGGCAATCAGCACACATCAATCTGTTTTGACGGTAGCCTTGTTCGTATAAGCTTGCGCCGTGACGGTACGGGATCCCAAAATGCCAAAACTCGTTGCTCCACTTACCACGGCCAGGATTAACCCCGCCAAACCTGGTCTTGCCGTTATCAAGCTGTATGATGGTGGCAGGTTGGCTGTGTGGGTGATCCCCACGGCAAGAAAGCGTGGCGCCTACAGTACTGCCGACCGGCAGACGGCAAGCAAGATACCGTCACAATCGGAAATTACCCGGACGTCTTGCTTGCATCGGCAAGAGAGGCACGAAGCGCTTCGGACTGACTTGACGGCCCAGATCGCTCCCAGCAGACCGATCACAATGTCGCCGGCCAACGCCTTCAGCACAGCATCCGCTACGCCATCTACTCTCGTGGCTAGCTTCACCGCATACACGACGCCCGCCTCATCAAACGCTTGGCGCGCGCCAGCCTTGGCCGCCGCCTCCAGCAGTGCCCGGAAATTCTCCCCCCGGCAGCACGACTTCATCACCCATCCCCTACTCCCCAAAGTAAGCGCGATACTTGCCACTCCGCACGACCGTCACGTTCCTCACATGCGTATTGGGAATATCAGCAAACGATTGCCCATAGCCGGCATGCCGAGCCTCAGACTGCGCGCATCAAGGGCAAAGCCTTGGACGTCTTGCTGTATTTGCATTTATTTATCTTCCTTACAACTGTCACAAGTAACAAGGCATAACAACTGAATTAATGCCAAATTAGTTATGAGTGAATTAACATCACTCATTTCACACTTACTTACCGTTAGGAGTTTCATATGAATTCGCCCGAAATCGTGAAGCAAATCCTGAACGCTGGATCCGCCAGATTGATCGTTACCACAATCTCCAACTACCTACATGACCCGATCTACACCGACAAAGGAACCGGCTCCGCCAAGGATGTCAGCATCTGGCGTCCGGCTCCGACGAATCCCAACCAGTACATCATTGGCGATCATGCTCAGGGAGATCACGGCAAATCAGGGAGTGGGGCAATCCAGGTGGTAGAGGTGGAAAATGACGATGGCTCTGCCCCTTTGCTGGCACTGCCGATAGACTACACTCTGATATGGACCGACAAAGGAAGCGGCGGCAGCAGCGATGGCTCCATCTGGCTGCCGAATGCTCCGGCAGGCTATGTAGCCATTGGCTCGGTAGCGCAGAGCGATTACAGCAAGCCCTACATTCCCAACTACCGCTGCATCCGCAGGGACCTCGTCTCGGAGACCTCCGCAGGAGACCTCATCTGGAATGATGAGAAATCTGGCGCCGAGCTAGATGTTTCCCTTTACGCTATCGCCTCAGCCCCGGGCGCATTCTATGCCAACAAAGGTTATGGCCGGCCTAGCGGCCCCTTCTACTGCATCAAACTCTAACCGGTAGGTGCATGCAAAACGGCAAGCAATATGCTTGCCGTTTTGCCGTAAAACTCACCTAACCAGCATCAAACACCTGCTCAAACGTACACGTCAACGATACTGACCCCGCCACCGGATCAGTTCGCTTCCATGGCTTCTGGCAAGTCACCTTGACCATGTTGCCATCCGCGCCGGCAAACCAAAACCAAGACACGCCACGCTGTTTTGCCAGAAACGCGCATGGCCTGCCCCTGGACTGCCCCTGTAGGCAAACCATGCCCCATGACTTGAGCATTTGAATCCTGATCGATCCCGATCAACTCGCCGGGCTATGTCTACCGGGCTAATTTGAAGGTACGCTGACAGCCGCCAACGGAGAAAAAATGCTGACCCCGGCGCTTTCCGCAAAGCCGGTGGCATCCGCGCCCCGAATCGCCGACGCCGCGCAGGCATCCGGATTGTCCGAATGCTGACCGAAGCGCAGTCGGATGCGCCCGCTCCCAAAGCGGCCGGCAAGCTGAACTTGGAGAACCTCTCCACGGGCTAAGCCCACGATGTGATGACGAGCATGCTCGACTCCGGCAAGCTGACGCCCGAGGAGTACCAAAACATGGCGGCGGTGCTTCATATCCGTCCGCTGAATCAAAACCTGTGGTCTGTCCCATTCCCCGTGGACACTAACTTAAGGTGGATAATCCCCACCAAGGAGCAGTGTTCATGATCAAGACCAGACGTACTTTCCCGGAGGCCCTCAAGCGCGAAGCGGTTGAGCAGGTACTTGCCGGCACCCCGTTACGGCATGTTGCCCAAGCCTTCGACATTACCGAGTCGCTGCTGGGCAAGTGGAAGCGTCAACTCCAAGACGCAGGACCCGATGCCTTCTCTGGCCGAGGCAAACAGACCGGTGAAGCCGCCGAGCTCAAGCGACTGCGGGATGAACTGGCCCGCGTTACCATGGAGCGCGATGTCCTAAAAAAGGCGCTCGCCATCTTCTCGCAACCCATGAAGTGAAATTCCGCGCGATTCAGGCGCTGTCGGACCGCTACCCGGTAGCCCCGATGTGCCAACTGTTTCGTGTGTCCCGCAGTGGCTACTATGCGTGGCTACACCGCCCACCTTCGGCGCGAGAGATGGCGAACCGACAACTACTACGTGAAATCCGGCTGGTGCATGCCGAGGTCAATGGTATTTATGGCCATCGGCGTATTCATGCCGAACTTCTTGCACAGGGCTTCGCCTGCGGGCGGCATCGCATCGCGGGCCTGATGCGGCGAAACGGTATCAGGGTTAGAACTCGTAAACATTGTCGACCCGTCAGTGGTGGTCAACACCTTCTACCCGTGGCGCCTAATCTGCTGCAGCGACAATTTGCTGCTGGTGGCGACATCAATCAGCGTTGGGTGTCGGATATGACCTATATCCGGACCGGTGAAGGGTGGCTGTACCTGGCGGTGGTGCTCGACTTGTACTCCCGGGCGATAGTGGGCTGGGCCATGCATCATCGAATGCAGCAAGAACTGGTGCATGCTGCCCTGACGATGGCAGTGGCGCGCCGCCAGCCTTCAGGAGAGGTGATTCTGCATTCGGACCGCGGGAGTCAGTACTGTGCCTTTGACTACCAGGCATTGCTGAAACGGCACGGAATGGTACCGAGCCACTCCCGCACCGGGAACTGCTGGGATAATGCAGCGATGGAGAGCTTCTTCCGTTCATTGAAGTCGGAACGTGTTTATCTGACCCACTACCGGAGCTACGAGGAGGCGCGTACGGATGTGTTTGATTACATCCGCTTTTACAATCACCAACGACGTCATTCAACCCTGGGGTATCTGACCCCGATTGAATTCGAACGCCGCCGTTCAGAGCTTAGTGCTTAACCCTCTGTCCATGGGGAGTGGGACAGACCATGCGGCCGCGGCTGGTCCATTGCGCAAAATGTACTAACCTAAATCAAATTAGCGCCACGGCAAGGGTCGGATCATGAAAATAGCTCACAAAGCGGGACTCATCTCGGCGCTGGTCCTGGCCGTCACCGTGTCCACGCTGTCCTGGATCCAGTACCGCAGCATCGCCGACAGCGTCAGGCGCGACAAGCAGCAGGAGATCGCCCAAACCGGCCAAGTGCTGGCGGCGCAGATTGAAAACTGGCTGAACGGCAAGCTCAAACAGATAGATTTGATGGCGCAGCTGATAGACTCCGGCTTCAGCGCGGAGCGCATTCAGGAAGTGTTCGACCGCCCTCAGCACAAGCAGGAGTTTCTGCTGATCTTCGGCGGACTGGACACCGACGGCAAAAGAATCACCAACGATCCCAAATGGAACCCGCCGCCCGACTGGGACGCGCGCAAGCGCCCGTGGTATCCGGTGGCCAAGAACGCCAACGGCGCCGCGCTGACCGATCCCTACCCCGACGCCGCCTCCGGCGAGATATTGATCTCGGCGGTGGCCAAGCTCACTGACAAGGGCGCGGTCAAGGGCGCGTTTGGCGGCGACCTCAGCCTGAAAACCGTGTCCGAAGCGCTGAACACCGTCAATTTCAACGGCGCGGGGTATGCCTTTTTGCTGTCGGCCGACGGCAAGATCATCAGCCACCCCGACGGCAAGCTGAACGGCAAATCGGTGGCCGACTTGTTCGGCGGACAAGCGCCGGCCTTGAGCAAGGATCTGCAAGACATCGACGTGAACGGCAAAAAGCTGATGGTGGCCTTCCAGCCGCTGGACAAGCTGCAAAACGCCAAATGGCTGGTAGGCATCGTCCTGGACACCGACAAGGTAATGGCCAACGTCCGCTCGCTGGGCCAGCAGGCGATGATAGGCGCGGTGATAGGCGTAATCCTGAGCATGCTGGCGCTCAGCAGCCTGATGGGGCGGCTGATGCAGGCGCCGCTGCTGCAGCTGAAGTCATCGCTGGCGCAAATCAATAGCGGCAACGGCGATCTGACGCGCCGGATAGACGATTCCGCCAGCGATGAATTCGGCGAGGTGGCCCGCGAACTCAACACCTTCCTCGCCTACCTGCAGCAACTGGTCGGCGACATCCAGCGGATTTCGCATTCGGTGCACGACAGCACCGAGCAAAGCGCCAACGAAGCCCGCCAAAGCCGCAACGAGGCCGCCCGCCTGCAGCAGGAGCTGGACGGCCTGGCATCGGCGATCCAGGAAATGGCCGACACCACCGGGGAAATCAACAATAATGCCAGCGCCGTGGCCGCCGCGGCGAAGCAGGCGCATGAGGAAACCGATGGCCGGGTGAAACAGGTGGCCCAATCCGCCCAGTCCATCTGCAAACTGGCGCAGACCATGGAGGAAACTTCGCAATCGATGGGCGAGCTGGCCGCCTTCAGCAAAAATATCGAATCCATCGTCCAAGTGATTACCGGCGTGGCGGAGCAGACCAATCTGCTGGCGCTCAACGCCGCCATCGAGGCCGCGCGGGCGGGCGAGCTGGGGCGCGGCTTCGCGGTGGTCGCCGACGAAGTGCGCAAGCTGGCGTCGCAAACCCAGAGCGCCACCCAGGAGATACGCAGCACGATAGAGCAGCTGCAACGCGGGGTGGGGCAAGCGCACCAGAAAATGGAGGAAAGCCGCGAGCGCGCCGGCCATACCGTGGCCGAGGCGGAACAGACCAGCGAAATGCTGCTGCGCATCCAGGACGTGATCGCCGACATCAACCGCAAAAACAGCGAAATCGCCAGCACCATCCAGCGTCAAAGCGGCATGGCGCAGGACATCAGCCACAGCGCCGGCAATATCCAGCAGATAGGCCAGCAAGTGGCCGATGTCGCCGAGGTGCAATTGCAGCATTGCAATGAAACGTCGGAAAAAGTCGCGCGCCAGGATACGCTGATCAGCCGTTTCCGCATCTAGCGCCAAAACCCACGCCATCAACCGCGCGCTTGCCTGCCCTATCGCAGCCAAGCGCGCATGGCATTGGCCCGCATGCCTCCCTCCGTCCTTTCCACCCGCTCCAGCGACAGCTCCGATCCATCGGCGACGTCCGCGATTGCCAAAATTGCGACATGCTCATAAAATAAATGACATAGTCATTTTAAAATATCCGGCCGCGCAGTTTCAATAGCGACAGCCCGGACACCCCGCACCGCTCGACAAACGCGTCATTCGACCAACCGCAACAAGCACGCCAAGATCATCATTCCATGACAAACAAGACACTGTTCCGTATCGCCGCCGCAGCGCTGCTGGCCGGCGCCGCCTGCGCCAATGCCGCCTCCGCCGCACAGCCCGCCAACCCTCAAACCGGGCGCTTCGCGCCGTTGTATTACGGCCAACCGCTATGGATCATGCTGGGCTCGCCGGTTCCCGATGGCTGGGTCATCACCCGCAGCAGCGGCAACCAGAACGAAATCACCGACACCCACGGCGCGTCCTACACTCAGCAGCTGTCGGTCATGCTGGGCTCTCCGATTCCCAAAGACTGGGTGGTGATCCGCTCTACCGGCACCACTAACGTCATCTACTACAGCAAAGGCGCGTCGTTGGGAACCGAAATCGCGGTAATGCTGGGCTCGCCGACGCCGGACGGCTGGGTGATCGTTCGCGGCGACGGCAAAATGAACGTGCTGCATAATCTCAACGGTTCCAGCTATGGCAGCGAAATCACCGTGATGCTGGGCTCTCCCATCCCCGCCGACTGGGTAGTGGTGCGCGCCAATGGCAACAGCAATGTCATCCGCTACACCAAGGGCGCGGCGCCGGGAACGGAAATCTCGGTGATGCTGGGCTCGCCGATACCGGACGGCTGGGCAATCGTGCGCGGCGACGGCAATATGAACACGCTGCGCAATCTGAATGGCTCCAGCTATGGCAACGAGATTACCGTTATGCTGGGCTCGCCCATTCCCGCCGACTGGGTAGTGGTGCGCGCCAATGGCAACAGCAATGTCATCCGCTATACCAAGGGCGCCGCGCCGGGGACGGAAATCACGGTGATGCTGGGCTCGCCGATTCCGGCAGGCTGGGTGGTGGTGCGCAGCTCCGGCAATATGAACGTGATCCGTTACATGGGACGTTAAACGCGCAATCTCACGGCGCGGAAAAGCCTGCCCAAGGGGCAGGCTTTTCTCATCCGGCCAGCGCGCGCACGCGCATGAAAAAACCCGCCGGGAATCCGGCGGGTTTATCGCGGGTAGCGGAAGGTAGCTGGCTTACATCACTTCGATGATGCCGGCGGCGCCCATGCCGGTGCCGATGCACATCGTCACCATGCCGTGGCCCTTCAGGCCGGCGTCGCGCATGCCGTGCACCAGCGTGGCGGTGCGGATGGCGCCGGTCGCGCCCAGCGGGTGGCCCAGGGCGATCGCGCCGCCGTGCGGGTTCACCTTGGACATGTCCAGCTCCAGATCGCGCGCCACCGCCAACGCCTGGGCGGCGAAGGCTTCGTTCAGCTCGATCCATTTCAGGTCGTCCTGCTTCAAGCCGGCTTGGGCCAGCGCGGCCGGGATGGCTTCCTTCGGACCGATGCCCATGATTTCCGGCGGCACGCCCTTGACCGAGAAGGTCACGTAGCGGGCCAGCGGCACCAGGTTGAACTCCTTGAGCACGCGCTCGGACACCAGGATCACCGCGCCGGCGCCGTCGGACATCTGCGAAGAGTTGCCGGCGGTGACCGAACCCTTGGCGTCGAACACGGTTTTCAGCTTGGCCAGGCCTTCCAGCGTGGTTTCGCGGCGCGGGCCCTCGTCGGTGTCCAGCACGCGGGTCTTGCTCACCACTTCGCCGGTTTCCAGGTTCGGCGTGCGGTAAGTCACTTCCAGCGGGGTGATCTCGCTCTTGAACTTGCCTCCGTCGATGGCGGCCAGCGCGCGGCGGTGGGATTCCACCGCGAACGCGTCCTGGTCTTCGCGCGACACGCCCCACTGCTGCGCCACTTTTTCAGCGGTCAGGCCCATGCCGTAGGCGATGCCGTAGTTCTCGTCCTTGGCGAAGATTTCCGGGTTCAGCGACACCTTGTTGCCCATCATCGGAACCAGCGACATCGATTCGGAACCGGCCGCGATCACCACGTCGGCTTCGCCCAGGCGGATGCGGTCGGCGGCCATCTGCACGGCGTTGATGCCGGACGAGCAGTAGCGGTTGATGGTGATGCCGCCCACGGTGTTGGGCAGGCCGGCCAGCAGCACGCCGATGCGCGCCATGTTCAGGCCCTGCTCCGCTTCCGGGAAGGCGCAACCGACCACGCAGTCGGAAATCAGTTTCGGGTCCAGGGTCGGCACCTGGGCCAGCGCGCCGGTGATCACATGCGCCAGCATGTCGTCCGGGCGCACATGGCGCATCATGCCGCGCGGCGCCTTGCCCACCGGGGTGCGGGTGGCGGCGACGATGTAAGCTTCTTGTACTTGTTTGCTCATTTTCGATTCTCCTGTCGGCCGGCTGATCCAAGCGGTAGAAATCAACCGACCTATCATCTGGCTATTGGCCGTGCTTGCGGGAGGATTCGCAGCGAGCGGGCCGAGGTCAAGGCGAGAAGCGCAGCCGTACAAGTGGTACGGCGAGCATCACAGCCTTGAGATCGGCACGCGCAGCAGAATCATCCCCAAGCACTTAGTTGCGCAGCGGCTTGCCGGTGGTCAGCATGTTCGCGATGCGGTCCTGGGTCTTGGAGTTTTTCAGCAGGGTCATGAAAGCCTTGCGCTCCAGGTCCAGAATCCATTGCTCGTTAACCAGGGTGCCGGCCTCCACATCGCCGCCAGTCATCACGTCGGCGATCTGCGAAGCGATGAAGAAGTCGTGCTGGCTGATGAAGTTGCCTTCCAGCATGTTCACCAGTTGGCCCTTGATCGACGCGGCGCCGGAACGGCCAGCCACCGGGAAGCCCTTCACCTTCAGCGGCGGACGGTAGCCGGATTCTGCCAGCGCCAGCGCCTGCTTCTTGGCCACGTACAGCAGCTCATAGGCGTTGAACACCACCGGATCGCCCTTGCGGAAGAAGCCCAGCTCCTGCGCCTCGACGCCGCTGGTGGCGACCTTGGCGGTGGCGATGTTCATGAAGTAGTCCTTCAGCGCCGCCAGCACGTCGCCGCGGGCCTCCTGCGAAGCGCGCAGCGCGAATTCCTTGCAGCCGCCGCCGCCCGGCAGCAGGCCCACGCCCACTTCCACCAGACCGACATAGGACTCCAGCGCCGCCACGGTCTTGTCGCAGTGCATCGCGAATTCGCAGCCGCCGCCGAATACATAGCCCTGGGTAGCGGCCACGGTCGGGATCTGGCTGTAGCGCAGGCGCAAGGCGGTGGTCTGGAAGCGGCCGATCATCGAATCGATGGCGTCCCAATCGCCCATCATGAAGGCCGGCATCATCGACTGCAGGTCGGCGCCGACCGAGAACGGCTCTTCGGTCTGCCAGATCACCAGGCCCTTGAAGCGGTCTTCGGCGATGTCGATGGCGGTGTTCAGGCCTTCCAGCACGGCCGGGCCGATGGCGTGGGCCTTGGACTTGAACGACACCACCAGCACATCGTCGCCGGTGGTGAAGGCGCGCACGCCCTCGTTTTCAAACACGGTTTCGCCCAGCGGCGCCACGGCTTCGCCCAGCACCTTGGCCGGCGCCAGCTGACGCTGGTAAACATCCAGCGCGGAGCGGCCAATCAGCTTCTTGTCGGCGGCGTTGAACGAGCCTTCGGCGAAATGCACGCCGGCGCGATCACTCTCCAGCACCCAGGCCGGCAGTTCGGCGGCGGTCAGGGCCTTGCCGGCCTTGACGTCTTCCTGCAGCCATTTCGCAACTTGCTGCCAGCCGGCGGATTGCCAGGTCTCGAACGGACCGGCGCTCCAACCGAAGCCCCAGCGGATGGCGAAATCGACATCGCGCGCGCAATTGGCGATATCGCCCAGGTGGTAGGAGATGTAGTGGAACACGTCGCGGAAACATGCCCACAGGAATTGCGCCTGCGGATGCTCGCTGTCGCGCAGCTTCTGGAATTTCTCCGCCGGATCGGCGATCTTCAGGATGTCCTTGACCGCGTCGTCGCCCTTCTCGCCGGAGCCGACATACTCGCCCTTGGCCGGGTCGAGCACCAGCATGCGCTTGCCGTCTTTCTTGTAGATGCCGGCCTTGGTCTTGGCGCCCAGCGCGCCGGCGGCGATCAGCTTCTGCATCCAGTCCGGAGTCTGGAACAGGCCGTGCCACGGATCTTGCGGCAGGGTGTCCTGCATGGTCTTCACCACGTGGGCGAAGGTGTCCAGGCCCACCACGTCGGCGGTGCGGAAGGTGGCGGACTTCGGACGGCCCAGACGCGGGCCGGTCAGGTCGTCGACCACGTCGAAGCGGATGCCGTACTTGGCGGCATTGGCGATGGTGGCCAGCATCGAGAACACGCCGATGCGGTTGGCGACGAAGTTCGGGGTGTCTTTCGCGCGTACCACGCCCTTGCCCAGCGTGGACACCAGGAAGCGTTCCAGGTTGTCCAGGATGTGGGCGTCGGAGGTCACGCAGGGAATGATTTCAACCAGGTGCATGTAGCGCGGCGGGTTGAAGAAATGCACGCCGCAGAAGCGCGGGCGCACCGAATCCGGGCAGCCTTCGGCCAGCTTGTTGATCGACAGGCCGGAGGTGTTGGTGGCGAAGATGGTGTGCTCGCCCAGATGCGGGGCCACCTTGTGGTACAGGTCCACCTTCCAGTCCATGCGCTCGGCGATGGCCTCGATCACCAGGTCGCAATCCTTCAGCAGGTGCAGATGGTCGTCGTAGTTGGCCGGCTGGATGTGGGCCACCACATCGCTGCCCGCCAGCGGAGAGGGTTTCAGCTTTTTCAGACCGTCGATGGCCTTCAGCGCGATGCCGTTCTTGTCGCCTTCCTTGGCCGGAAGATCAAACAGGATGGTCGGGACTTTGGCGTTTACCAGATGAGCGGCGATCTGCGCCCCCATCACGCCGGCACCGAGCACGGCTACCTTGCGCACATTGAATTTGGTTTGAGACATGGTTTCCTCGATTTGTTGAAACACACATGAGACAGGCCCCTCTCAACCTGTCCAGCTTGCTTCAAGGACGAGCGTTGAATCGTCCTTGCCCTGCCCCCGCTCCGCCAGAGGCTGGAGCGGCGCAGGCGGGTACTACTTGATAGCGTGGCCGGCGATATTCGCTATTCTTCCGGTCCGTCACCACTCGCGGCCCGTTGCCGGACCCGCTTTGTAGACCATTCGGACGGCCCGCGCGCCGCGGAATCGTCCTGCAGATCGGCCAGCGTCGATAAAATATCAAACACTCGCTTTTATGTCGGATTAGTCTAACCCATTTTGGGCAAAATCAAAGCAGCTTTTGTAAAAAAACTGCATGCGGCGCTGGCGCGGCCGCAACAAAGCCGCCCACTGTGCCGGAACGACAACAGGGCAGACGCTGCGCGCCTGCCCTGTCGGAGTTTCAAGCCATTAAAGACGGCTTAGAAGCGGTAGTTGTACTGCAGGCCGAGCAGTTGCAGATAGGTCTTGTAGCTGCCATTGACCGTGCCGCCGTTGCCGGTACATGCGCCGTTATTGCCGGTCGGGTTGCAAGTATCCGAGTAGTTGACGTTGGCGCTCTTGAAGTCGATGAAACTGTACGCCATATCGATCGAGCTTTGCTTGTTGATCTTGAAGTTGGCGCCCAGCGACAGCCAGATGCGATCGCTATCCGGAATCGCCGGATGGCGCTGGTCATCCGACTTCACCGGAGACTGCTCCCAGGCCAAGCCGCCGCGCAGCATCCAGGCATCGCTCAGCTGGTAGTTGGAGCCGACCGACACGCGCCAGGTATCTTTCCAGTTCTGATGCAACACCAGATCGCCCTGCACCACGCCGTTAACGGTCGACTGCTTGATGTCGATCTGCTGCAGACGCGAGTTGCGCACCCAGGTCACATCGCCCATCAACGCAATTTTCGGATTCAGCTGATGGAAGAAGTTGGCCGATGCCGTCTCCGGCGTGCTGACATCGACAGACGCGGAAGCATCCGGGTGCGCAAGCTTGGCCGCGACAGCGGCAGGCAGCGTCACCCCGCCGATGGTCACATTGCCTTGGACGTTATTGAACGTCCAAGTAGAAGAGCCTTGCAACGATTGCTTCACAGTGGAGCGGTAGGCCAGGCCGAAGCGAGTGTTTTCATTCAACTGGAACATGTAGCCGATATTCCAGCCGAATCCCCAGTCATTACCCTCAACGTGAGCCAGACCATCGCCGCCAATGCCGCCAGCCCGCATTACAGCGGAGATCTGCGCCGGATTGGTCAAGGTAACGGTCGCCCCCCCCGGACCATACGGACCGGTGATGCCGCCAGCTGCGGCCGCCTTCATGGCGAGGCCGGACGTGGCGTCAGCCATCTGCTCCAGGGTGGCGTCCATGTACTGAGCCGAAATTCCGAAACCCAAAGAATTGCGCTCATCCAACTTGAAGGCGATGGACGGGTTGATGTTCAGCGACTGCAGGTCGATGCTCTTCAGCGCGTAGCGGCCGGCCCAGTTGAAGCCGTAGTCCAGCTTGGCGCCGTAGGGCACGTACATGCCGATGCCGGCGGTGATTCTGTCGTTGATCTTGCTGGACAGGTAGAAGGTCGGCGCCGCCACCGCCTTAGGCGCGAAAGTGCCGCCGTTGTCGCCGCCGGTGGGCTGGCCCAACACATTCTTGGAGCCGTTGTCAGTGTATTCGGAGTGCGGCACCACCAGGGTGACGCCAGTGGAGAGCTGGGTGCCGTCCAGCCTAGTCAGGCCGGCCGGGTTGGAGAAGATGGTGGACGGATCGTTGGCTTCCGCGCCGTTGGCATGGGCAGTGCCCTGGCCGGAGACGCTTTGCGAACCGAACTGATAACCCGAGGCAGCCGCCTGAGTGGACGCCAGGCCGAGCGCAGTGCCCATGATCATCACGGACAGGCTAAGATGCTTGAGCTTCATGCTTCCCTCTCTGATATTTCTTGAGTAGATATTTTCATTAACGATGACCCAATCATGGCGTGAGTCATAATCGATGCTACCAGAGAATTAGAGCAATCCCACCAAACCGCAGAGCTTTTGTTCCAAACGTTCGTTTTAATGCAACATTTCCACAACAATCGGGAAATACGGCAACACTTTCCTCAATCCTGGCCCAGCAGGCGCGACTTGCCATCGCGGTCGATAGCGACATAGGTGGCGATCACTTCGGTCACGCGCACGTGCGAGCCGTCCATCCGCTCCGCCTCCACCGAAATCTTCAGCGTGATGGACTTCTGCCCTATCCGCAGCCGTTCCACATACATGTCCACCACGTCGCCCAGCATGATGGGCGCGGCGAACTGGAAGGCGTTGACCGCCACCGTGGTGACCGGACCGCGCGACAGCCGTTCGGCGTCCAGACTGCCGGCCATGTCGATCTGGCTCATCAGCCAGCCGGCCTGCACCCTGCCGTAGGCATTGGTGCTGGTGGGCAGGGCCCTGACTCGCAAGACCGGAATCCGTTGCTCCTGCTGCTCCATTGCTTGAACTCCTGCCCGCCGGGCGCTAAGCGTTGACGAAAACGGCCGCAATCGCGTCGCAGCCGTTTTCGTCAACGCCGGACACGTCGCGCGTGTCCGGCGATAGTACCACTTTGCCGATCTTAGAAAATCAGGCGCTGCAGCATTTTGTCATCATGCTGCTCCAGCTTCATGTCGAAGTCGTCCACCATGATCACGTCGCGCTTCAGCTTGCGGGCGCGGGCGACGGCGTCGAACTCGGCTTGCGTGATCAGGCCGGTCTGCAGCGCTTCGGCCAGGCGCTCGCGGGCGGTGATGGTGCGGAACTTGCCGTCGCGGGCCAGCTTGCGCAGCTTCTGCTCCACCGGCTCGGTCGCCAGCACGGCCTCCAGCGCGTGGCCCAGCACGCCGACCGCGTCGTTTTCATCCTTGGACACGTACATGCCGCGGGTAAGGCGGTCGCGGGTGGCGCCGGGCTCCATCAGCGCGCGCGCCACCTTGGTGCCGACGCGGTCGGACGCCGGCTTCAACGTCAGGCCCCACGGGAAGATGATGCGGCGCAGAATCCACGCCAGCGCGCGGTTGGGCAGGTTGGCCAGAAAGCCGTCCATCGCCACTTGCACGTCGTACAGCGCGTTTTCCACCGCCCAGCTCATCACCGCGATGTCTTCCTTCGGCGCGCCGTCGCGCTCGAAGCGCTTCAGGCAGGCGGTGGCGATGTACAGCCCGGACAGCATGTCGCCGAGGCGGGCCGACAGCTTCTCGCGGAACTTCAGCGAGCCGCCCAGGCTGAACATGGCCATGTCGGACAGCAGCGCGAAGGCGCTGGACAGGCGGGTGGTCTGTTTGTAGTAGCGCGCGGTGACGCCGCCCTTCGGGCTGCCGGCGAAGCAGGCGCCAGTCAGGCCCAGCCAGAAGGCGCGCACCTTGTTGCTGATCACGAAGTTGATGTGGCCGGTGATCGCCTTGTCGAACTCGGCGCCGTCGTTGGCCATCGCGGCTTTCATTTCGCGCAGCACGAAGGGATGGCAGCGGATGGCGCCCTGGCCGTAGATGATCATCGAACGGGTCAGGATGTTGGCGCCTTCCACGGTGATGCCGATCGGAATCGCCTGGTAGCCGCGCGCCAGGTAGTTGCGCGGGCCCAGCACCACTGCCTTGCCGCCATGCACGTCCATCGCGTCGTTCAGGGTTTTGCGCATGCGCTCGGTGTTGTGGTACTTCAGGATGGCGGACAGCACCGACGGCTTCTCGCCGTTATCCAGCGCGGTCAGCGCCAGATCCTGCGACGCCTCCATCTGGTAGGTGAAGCCGCCGATGCGGGCCATCGCCTCATCCACGCCTTCGAACTTGCCGATGGGCAGGCCGAACTGGTCGCGGATACGGGCATAGGCGCCGGTGGTCCAGGTAGTCAGCTTGCCGCAGGCCACCGACATCGCCGGCAGCGAGATGCAGCGGCCTACCGACAGGCACTCAACCAGCATGCGCCAGCCCTGGCCGGCGAAATCGCGGCCGCCGATGATCCAGTCCAGCGGAATGAACACGTCCTTGCCCCAGGTCGGGCCGTTCATGAAGGCGGCGCCGCCCGGGAAATGGCGACGGCCGATTTCCACGCCGGCGTGCTCGGTCGGCACCAGCGCGCAGGTGATGCCGATGTCTTCCTTGTCGCCCAGCAGGTGGTCGGGGTCGTACATCTTGAACGCCAGGCCCAAGATGGTGGCCACCGGCGCCAGGGTGATCCAGCGCTTTTCCCAGCTCACGCGCACGCCCAGCACGTTTTCGAAGTGCTCGCCGGTGCGCGGGTGGGTGTAGGAGCCGCGGCATACCACGCCGAAGTCGGGAATGCTGCCGGCGTCGGAGCCGGCGTACGGGCTGGTCAGCGCGAAGCAAGGCACTTCCTGGCCCTTGGCCAGGCGCGGCAGATAGTAGTCCTTCTGCGCTTCAGTACCGTAGTGCTGCAGCAGCTCGCCCGGGCCGAGCGAGTTGGGCACCATCACCGATACGGCGGCGGAGCCGCCGCGGGTGGCGATCTTGGTCACCACCTTGGCATGGGCGTAGTTGGAGAACTCCAGGCCGCCGTATTTCTTCTTGACGATCATGCCCAGGAAGCCGTTGTCCTTGATGAACTGCCATACTTCCGGCGGCAGGTCCTTCAGCTCGTGGGTGATCTTCCAGTCGTCGATCATGCCGCACAGCTGTTCGGTCGGGCCGTCGATGAAGGCCTGCTCTTCAGCCGTCAGCTTCGGATCCGGAAAAGACAGCAGGCGCTGATAGTCCGGCTTGCCGGAGAACAGATCGCGGTCCCACCATACGGTGCCGGCGTTGATCGCTTCCTGTTCGGTCTGCGACATCGCCGGAGTGATTTTCTTGAAGATGCCGAATACGGGGCCGGTGAACACCGCGCGGCGCAGCGGCACGATATTGAGCACCGCGGCGACAACGGCGAACATCGCCCAGACGGCGACGGACGGCGGACAATGGAAAACGAACTGGAGCGCGGCGAGCCAGGCGGCGATGCCCACAGTCCAGGCCAGCACCGGCGCGGCGAAGTACGCCAGCGCGCCGAGCAGCGCGATCAGAAGAATGGCAGCAATCATTGTGTATTACCCTCGTGTTGACCCCTCACTCCCGCAAACCGCTGCCTTGCTTTTGTCATACTCCGGCAGGCGGCGCGGAATCAGCCTTCGACAGGCGAAACCAAACCGGCAATCACGAAAGGCACCAGATATTTGACGATCATGTCCGGATCCCGCGCGGTGACGATCTGGCTGCGCGTGAAGATTTTCAGCACATCGTTACCGGCGAAAGCGTTGAACATGACGCTGAAGGCGAGGTGCATGCGCCAGGCCAACTGCTCCGGCTCCAGATGGGGCAGCGCCTTCTGGAAGGCGCTGGTATAGCGTTGCACGAATACGCTGTATTGCTGGGAGATGGTCTCGCGCAGCAGCCGGTGGTTTTCCACCAGCGTGCGCGACAGCAGGCGCACGAACATCGCGCCGCCGCGGGACGGGTCCTTGGACAGCGCCAGGCAGGGTCGGATGAACGACAATACCAGCTGATCCAGGGGCAACTCGCCCTCTTCCGCTTCCAGCTTGTCGAGTTCTAGCAGGCAGCCCTCCAGCAGCGGGGCCAGCCGGCGCATGAACACGGATTCGAACAATGCGTCCTTGGAGCCGAAGTGATAGTTCACCGCGGCCAGATTCACCTCGGCCTGCTGGGTGATCATGCGCAGCGAAGTCGCCTCGAAACCGTGCTCCACGAACAGACGTTCTGCAACATCCAGAATGCGGGTAGCGGTGTCGGGACGGCTTGCCTCCATGTTCTCCAGTGCCTTTATTGTATTTGCTTGTGGTTTAGTCTTGCTCATCTCAGCTTTCGAACAAGCGTTTCAAACTTACGTTTTAATTTGATCAATGTCAAGGCAAGACCATGCCCGCGACATTCACCGACTCAGGGCAATACAAAAACGGCAGTCCAATTTTAGACTGCCGTTTGAATGAAACACGCGTTAAAAGGGCTTAGTCAAGGCCTCGTAACAGATCTTGTTTAAGGTCGGCCACATTTTCCAGACCGACGCTGACGCGCAACAGCCCTTCGACGATGCCCGCCCGGTCGCGCGCCTCCTGGCTGACCCGCGCGTGCGTGGTGCTGGCCGGGTGGGTGATGGTGGACTTCACATCCCCCAGATTGGCGGTGCGGGAGATCACCTGCGCGGCATCGACCACCCGCCAGGCCGCCTCGCGGCCGCCCTTCACCACGAAGGACACCACCGCGCCGCCGCTTTTTTGCTGGCGCCGCGCCAATTCATGCTGCGGATGGCTTTCCAGCCCGGGGTAGTACACCCGCTCCACCTGCGGCAGGCTCTCCAGCCAGCGCGCCAGCTCCAGCGCGTTGGCGCTGTGCTTTTCCATCCGCAGGTGCAGGGTTTCCATGCCCGACAACAGCGTCCAGGCGTTGAACGGCGACAGCGACGGCCCGGCCGCGCGCACATGCAGATAGATTTGTTCGATCAGCGCGTCGCTGCCCACCACCGCTCCGCCCATCACCCGGCCATGGCCATCGAGGAATTTGGTGGCCGAATGCATCACCAGGTCGGCGCCCAGCGCCAGCGGCTGCTGCAGCGCCGGCGAACAGAAACTGTTATCCACCACCAGCAGCGCGCCATGCTCATGGGCGATGGCGGCGATGGCGGCCACGTCGGCCACCTCGGTCAGCGGATTGGACGGTGTCTCCAGGAACAACAGCCGGGTTTCCGGCGTGATCGCCGCGCGCCAGGCGGCCAGATCCCTGGCGTCGACGAAACGGGTGGCCACGCCGAATTTCGACAGCTGGCCGGCGAACAGATTGGTGGTGGAGCCGAACAGGCTTTGCGACGATACGATGTGGTCGCCCGCCTTCAGCAGCGTCATCATGATCGCCTGGATCGCCGCCATGCCGGTGGCGGTGGCGATGGCGCGCTCGCCGCCCTCCATCGCCGCCAGCCGCTGCTGGAAAGCCGCCACGGTGGGGTTGGTGAAACGGGAATAGGTGTAGCCCTCCACTTCGCCCAGGAACATCGCGGCGGCCTGGGCCGCGGACTCGTAGGTGAAGCTGGAGGTCAGATACAGGGCCTGGCTGTGTTCGCCGAATTCGCTGACGGTGCGGCCGGCTCGAATGGCCTGCGTTTCCGGGTGCAGGGAGGATGGTTGCAGGTCGGACATGCGCTTCTCTCTTTCTCATCATCCGGCCGAAGCCGGTTGTCATTACCCATCCATCTTGCCTGAAAACCGCCCGCTTGCTAAATGCCGTCCGGCGCTATCGTCGTGCCCGGCGCGGCATTTGGCGGGAAAAACAGGAAAAAACCCGCCATCCTGCGATGGCGGGTTGCAAGGCGGGAGGCCGTGCGCGGCCTACAGCGCGGCGCGGAAGATCGCGCAGATTTCTTCGTGGCTGGCCTTGCGCGGATTGGTCAAACCGCAGGCGTCGTTCAGCGCATTGCCCGCCAATAAAGGAATATCAGCGTCCTTCACGCCCAATTGCGCCAGCCCGGCCGGGATGCCGACATCGGCCGCCAGCCGCCTTATCGCCGCGATGGCGGCTTCCGGACTGCGCGCCTCCTCGCCCAGCGCGACGGCCACATCGCCCAGCCGGCCTCCGGCCGCCTCGGCATTGAAAGCCTGCACATGCGGCAGCAGCACCGCGTTGCACACGCCGTGCGGCAAGTCGTAGAAACCGCCCAGCTGGTGCGCCATCGCGTGCACATACCCCAAGGACGCGTTATTGAAGGCCATGCCGGCCAGGAATTGCGCGTAAGCCATCTGCTCGCGCGCTTCCATGTCCTTGCCATCCTTCACCGCGCGGCGCAGGAAACCGGCGATCAGCTCCACCGCCTTCAAGGCGCAGGCATCGGTGATGGGGGTGGCGATGGTGGACACATAGGCCTCCACCGCGTGGGTCAGCGCGTCCATGCCGGTGGCGGCGGTCAGCGCGGCCGGCATGCCGGCCATGGTTTCCGGATCGTTGACCGACAGAATCGGCGTGGTGTGCTTGTCGACGATGGCCATCTTGATATGGCGCGACTCGTCGGTGATGATGCAAAAGCGCGTCATTTCGGACGCGGTACCGGCGGTGGTGTTGATCGCCACCAGCGGCAGTTGCGGCTTGGCCGACTTGTCCACGCCCTCGTAGTCCTGGATCTTGCCGCCATTCACCGCCACCAGCGCGATGGCCTTGGCGCAGTCGTGCGGCGAGCCGCCGCCCAGCGACACCACCGCGTCGCAGTGTTTTTCCCGCAACAAGGCGAGACCCGCTTCGACATTGGCGCAGCTGGGATTGGGATGCACGCCGTCGAAGATCACCGGCTCGATGTCGGCCTCGCCCAGCAATTCCGCCACCTTGCCGGCCAGGCCGGCCTTGACCAAGCCCTGGTCGGTGACGACAAGCGCGCGGCGGAAACCGTAGCCGCGCATGGCGTCGACGGCTTGCCGCAGACAGCCGGCGCCCATCAGGTTGAGCGAGGGGATGAAGAAAGCGCTGGTGCTCATGGTTTCGTCTCCGTTCAGTGGACCGATGTCATGAACATAGTCTGCGCCCCGCCGCCCTCCTCCCGCCTTGCCTCAGGTCAACAAAAGCCGCAAGGCGCGGCCCGCGTCAGTGGAAGCTGGCGGCATTGTCGCGCAGCCATTGCGCCGCCAGCTCGCCGAAGCCGTCCCACATGATCTGCACCCCCAGGCACAGCAGAATGAAGGCCGACAGCCGCAGAAACACCACCGAGCCGGTCTGGCCCAGGTAGCGCAGCAGCTTGTCGGCGTGGCTGTAGCACAGATACACCAGCACGCTGCAGGCCAGGATGGCGGCGGAGCCCGCCAGCGGCGCCACCGCGTAACGGACGATGCCCTTGCCGCTGCCGGTGAGCGTGGCGCCGATGGTGATGGCGACCGAGATGGAGCCCGGCCCCACCGTCAGCGGGAAAGTCAGCGGGTAAAAGGCGCGCTGCTTGAGCTCGGCCTGGCTGTCGCCGCGCGACGGCTCGGTCGACGGCTGGCTGGCCTCGGCCGGCGTGTCGTTCAACATGCGCCAGGCGGCGAAGGTGATCAGCAAGCCGCCGGACATCTGCACCACCGGCAGTGACACCCCGAAAAACGACAGCACATAGCCGCCGACATACATGCTGCCCACCAGCAGCAAGGCGCAATACAGCGCGATGCGCCGCGCCAGGTAGCGGCGCTGCTGCGGCGTGTTGCGCGCCGTCATCGAGATGAAGATGGGCACCAGGCCCGGCGGATTCATGATGGGCAGCAGCGCCGCCATCACGAACAGAAATTTGGTCAGGAAGATGGACAGCAACGGCATTAGGGCAGCTCCGCGGGCAGATGTTTAAAATCTTTTCAGGATCGTAAATGTAAACGCAAAAAAGCCCGCTTGCCAGCGGGCTTTCCAATTCAATTCAGCCAAGCGGGGTTCCGGCTATTGCGCATCCGTCCGCGGCGCCCCTTCCGGCAGAATCCGCCGCGCCACCCACCAGGGCCGCGCCACCAAGAATATCCCGAACGCCGCTTCCAGCAGGCAGCTCAACAGATCCAGACGGCGGTCCGGAGTGAAGTAAAAACCCAGCGCCGGCCGATCGGCGGCAATCAGCAAGCCCAGCACCGCGAACAATTGCGGCAAAGCTCGCAACGATGCCCAAAGCCCGAGAATGGCTGTGCCTGCCGCCAGCAACTCGCGCCCTGGAATCTTCAGCGCATTGGCGTCATGCGTGCGCGGCACCAGCTTGTGCGCGATGAACATCGGGAAAAACCAAAGAAAAGCGGCCAGCAGCAAAGGCAACAGCGGCATCACATACAGCAATGGCGCCGCAGCGCCGCTATCGGGCCGCCCGCCCAGAAAGCTGGCAATGCCAAGCGACTGGAAGGAAATCACCACCAGCCACAGCGCGAACAGCCTGGCCGCCATGCCTACGATTTGTTGAGGCGTCATTAAGATTCTTTCAGTTCGCAATCCACGTCGTCCGGCATTTTACACGCAAAGCGGAAGCGGCTTTCGGTCAACGCGCAGCTTGGCGGCCATTAGCGCTCGTGAACTTTCACATTGCGCGCCCAAACGGCAAACAGGCCCCTGAGGGCCTGTTTCATTTTTACGCGCGGCTTTCGCCGCGACGGTCAGGCTTGAGCCTCAGCCAATTTGCCGCCGCGGCTTTCCTCGCGCAGCTCCCGCGCCTTGCGGTGGGCGTCGGCCAGGTCAACCTGCTCCAGCGGCACCAGGCGGGTCTTGTGCTTGACCCGGTAGCCCCACCACAGCGCCAGGAACAGCGGAATGCCGACATAAGTGGCCACCACGCCGTTCCAGTCCACCTTGGCGGCGGTGAAGGCGGTGTAGTTCTGGCCCAGCATGATCAGCATGCACAAGGCGAAGGCGAACAGCGGCCCCAGCGGGAACCATTTGGCCTTATACGGCAGATCGGCCAGGTCATAGCCCTGCCGCACATAGGCGCGGCGGAAGCGGTAATGGCTGATGGCCACGCCCAGCCAGGCGATGAAGCCGGTCATGCCCGACGAATTGAGCAGCCACATGTATACCGCGTTGCTGTCGAACAGCGAAGTCAGGAAGCACAAGCAGGCCACCAGCGTGGTGGCGTACAGCGCGTTGCGCGGCACGCCGTCGGCGGTCAGCTTGCCGAAGCGGGCCGGCGCCATGCCGTTCTTGGCCATCGCGTACAGCATGCGGGTGGACGCGTACATGCCGGAGTTGCCGGCGGACAAGATGGCGGACAGGATCACCGCGTTCATCAGGCTGGCGGCGAAGGCCAGGCCGGCGCGGTTGAACACCAGCGTGAACGGGCTGGCGCCGACATCCTTCATCTCGTTCTTCAACAGCAGCGGATCGTTGTAAGGCAGGATCAGACCGATGATCAGGATGGACAGCATGTAGAACATCAGGATGCGCCAGAAGATCTGCCGCACCGCGCGCGGAATGGTGCGGCCCGGATTGGCGGACTCGCCGGCGGCCACGCCGATCAGCTCGGTGCCCTGGAAGGAGAAGCCCACCACCATGGCCACGCCGACAAAGGCCGCCAGGCCGCCGACGAAGGGCCCTTGGCCCTGCATCATCACGCCGAGGCCGGGCGCGATGCGCTGCGGCTGCGGTTCGGTCATGATGCCGAAGATCATCAGAAAGCCGATGACGATGAAGGCGATGATGGTGGCCACTTTCAGCATCGAGCACCAGAACTCCGCTTCGCCGAAGCCCTTCACCGAGAAATAGTTGAGCGCGAAGATCAGCACCAGAAAGCCCGCGCTCCACACCACGCCGGGCACCGCCGGGTACCAGTAGTGCATGATGATGGCGGCCGCGGCCAGCTCCACCGCGATGGTCACCGCCCAGTTGTACCAGTAGTTCCAGCCTTGGGCGAAGCCGAAGGCGGGGTCGACGAAGCGCGAACCGTATACCTGGAAGGAACCCGACACCGGCATGAAGGCCGCCATCTCGCCCAGGCTGGTCATCAGGAAGTACACCATCAGGCCCACCAGCGCGTACGCCAGCAAAGCCCCGCCGGCGCCGGCGCCGGCCACCGTGGCGCCCGATGCCAGGAACAGCCCGGTGCCGATGGAGCCGCCGATGGCGATCATCGACAGATGGCGCGCCTGCAGCGAGCGCCGCAGTTCCGGCGCGTCTTGTTTCTTGTCCATATCCAACTCGCTCTAATGTTCAGCCGCGCGGGATTGCCCCGCGCCGCCCTGGCGGATCGCCGGGCCCGAATAATCAAAGCGGAAAAGAATGACATCGTTCGTTCGCATTGCCTAGCCCGGATGAGGCAAAATATGCAAAAAACGAAAATGTCATGTTCGCAAAAGAAACAAACTCGCCCGTCACACCCGCTGTGGCCCTTGCATCCAGCTCATGCCGTACCGCGCCGGCGACAATTCCGCCTCCCCGCCGCAGCCCTCCCCGTTCCAGCCATCTCCCAGGCGCGGCGGCGCAACCAATTTTGGGAGCGGCTCCGCCCCTCCGCACGCATTTCTTGGCCTTGCGGAACAGCGCCATACGCAATGGACAAACCTCGGCGCGTCCATGAAATGTAAAAATCACGAATCGGCTGAAAACCTCGCGGCTCGGTCTTTTGACTGCGCAGCCCTACTGGAATCAAACGCTTAGCATGGGGAAAGGCAATCGAGCATCCGCACCGACCCAACAAAGAAAGCAAACACTCATTTTTAGTTAACAATTTCAAACACAAACCGCGCTCGGACTAAAACCAGGCTCATACAATTCGGTCAGTCTTAAAATACAACGCGGCTGGCATAGGCCGCTCGATTTTTAGCATAAACGCAGCATAAAGCATGAAAAAATGTCATGCTCTGCCAGTTAATAACAAGTGAAACGTCCGTCCGGAGCACGCCGCATGTCGACCCCCACGTCCGCCAAATCCAACCGCCTGCCTTTAGTCATCGCTGCCATCGCCGTCATCGGCGGCGGCTGGTGGTGGCACCAGCACAGCAAGAGCGCCAAGGATGCCGCCGCCAACGCCAAGGGCGGCGCGCCGATGGCGGTGGGCGTGACCGCCGCGCGGACGCTGGACGCCCCGCTGCAGCTGAACGCGCTGGGCACAGTCAACTCCACGTATACCGTCACCGTGCGCAGCCGGGTGGACGGCCAGCTGGACAAGGTGCACTTCGAAGAAGGCCAATTGGTCAAGCAGGGCCAGTTGCTGGCCGAACTGGACCCACGACCCTATCTCGCGGCGCTGACCCAGGCCCAGGGCCAGTTGCTGCGCGATCAGGCGCTGCTGCAGAACGCCCAGCTGGACCTGGCCCGCTACCGCCAGTTGCTGGGGCAGAACTCCATCTCCAAGCAACAGGTAGACACCCAGGACGCGCTGGTCAAACAATATCAGGGCACGGTCAAGCTGGACCAGGGCTCGGTGGACAACGCCAAGCTGCAGCTGGACTACAGCCGCGTCACCGCGCCGGTGGCCGGCCGCGTCGGCCTGCGCCAGGTGGATCCGGGCAATATCGTGCACGCCAGCGACGCCAACGGCGTGGTGGTGATCACCCAGACCCAGCCGATCAATGTGGTGTTCGCCATCCCGGAAGTGAGCCTGTCGCAGGTGTTGCAGGCCGCCGCTGACAACAAACAGCTGAAAGTGGAAGCCTGGGACCGCGACAACAAGCACAAGCTGGCCGACGGCGTCCTGCTGGCGATGGACAACCAACTGAACACCAGCACCGGCACCATCAATATCAAGGCCAAGTTCGCCAACGAAAAACAGGCGCTGTTCCCCAATCAGTTCGTCAACGTCAACTTGCAGCTGGGCGTGCGCAAGAACGCCATCGTGGTGCCGACCGCCGCGGTGCAGCTGGGCAAGGCGGGCAGCTATGTCTACACCGTAGGCAGCGACTCCACCGTCAGCATCAGCAAGGTCGCGGTGGGCCCGGCCTCCGGCGACGTCACCATCATCGAATCCGGCCTGCGCGCCGGCCAGCAGGTGGTGATAGACGGCGTGGACAAGCTGCGCAACGGCGCCAAGGTCAAGGTGATAGACCGCGCCGCGCAAAGCCAGGAAGCCGCCGCGGCGGCCAGCGAAGGCAAGCCGCACCGCAAGCACGGCGCCAGCGGAGACTGGGGCAAGCGTCACGCCTCGGCCGCCAACTAAGCGCAAGGATACGGCATGAATCCCTCTCGCCCGTTCATCCTGCGGCCGGTGGCCACCACCCTGTTGATGGTGGCCATCCTGCTGACCGGCCTGGTTTCCTGGCGCATGCTGCCGGTTTCGGCGCTGCCTGAAGTCGACTACCCCACCATCCAGGTGGTCACCCTCTACCCCGGCGCCAGCCCGGACGTGATGACCTCGTCGGTCACCGCGCCGCTGGAGCGGCAGTTCGGCCAGATGCCGGGCCTGTCGCAGATGTCGTCGTCCAGCTCCGGCGGCGCTTCGGTCATCACGCTGCAGTTCAGCCTGGATCTGACGCTGGATGTGGCCGAGCAGGAAGTGCAGGCGGCCATCAACGCCGCCGGCAACCTGCTGCCGGCCGACCTGCCCAGCCCGCCGATCTACAACAAGGTCAATCCGGCCGACACGCCGATACTGACCATCGCCGTCAGCTCGCCCACCCTGCCGCTGACCAAGCTGGAGGACATGGTGGACACCCGGCTGGCGCAGAAGCTGTCGCAAGTGCCAGGCGTGGGCCTGGTCAGCATCAGCGGCGGCCAGCGGCCCGCCGTACGCATCCAGAGCAATCCCAAGGCGCTGGCCGCGCGCGGCCTGACCCAGGAAGACATCCGCACCGCCATCGCCAACGCCAACGTCAACCAGGCCAAGGGCAGCTTCGACGGCCCGCTGCAGGCGTCCACCGTCGACGGCAACGACCAGCTGCAATCGGCGGCGGAATACAAAAACGTCGTCATCGCCTACCAGAACGGCGCGCCGGTGCGCGTGCAAGACGTGGCCAAGGTGGTGGACTCGGCGGAAAACGTGCGCCTGGCCGCCTGGGCCGGCGCTACGCCGGCCGTCATTCTCAACGTGCAGCGCCAGCCCGGCGCCAACGTGATCCAGGTGACCGACCGCATCAAGGCGCTGCTGCCGCAACTGAAAACCACCCTGCCCGGCTCGGTCGACGTGGCGGTGCTGAGCGACCGCACCGTCACCATCCGCGCCTCGGTCGAGGATGTGGAGTTCGAACTGATGCTGGCGATCGCGCTGGTGGTGATGGTGATCTTCGTCTTCCTGCGCAATGTGCCGGCCACCATCATCCCGGCGGTGGCGGTGCCGCTGTCGCTGGTGGGCACTTTCGGCGTGATGTACCTGACCGGCTTCTCCATCAATAACCTGACGCTGATGGCGCTGACCATCGCCACCGGCTTCGTGGTGGACGACGCCATCGTGATGATCGAGAACATCGCCCGCTACATCGAAGAAGGCGAAAAGCCGATGGCGGCGGCGCTGAAGGGCTCCAAGCAGATCGGCTTCACCATCATCTCGCTGACCATCTCGCTGATCGCCGTGCTGATTCCGCTGCTGTTCATGGGCGACGTGGTGGGCCGGCTGTTCCGCGAGTTCGCCATCACGCTGGCGGTGTCCATCCTGATTTCGGCCTTCATTTCGCTGACGCTGACGCCGATGATGTGCGCGCGCCTGCTCAAGCACGTGCCTGAGGAAAAACAGGGCCGCTTCTACCACGCCAGCGGCAAGTTCTTCGACGACATCATCGCCCGCTACGGCAAGATGCTGTCCTGGGTGCTGGACCGCCAGAAAACCACGCTCTTGGTGGCCATCGGCACCGTCGCGCTGACCGCGGCGCTGTACGTCTACGTGCCCAAGGGCTTCTTCCCGCTGCAGGACACCGGTTCCATCCAGGGCATCAGCGAGGCTTCGCAATCCATCTCCTTCAGCGCGATGGCCGATCGCCAGGAAAAACTGGCCTCGGCGCTATTGAAAGACCCGGCGGTGGACAGCCTGTCGTCGTTCATCGGCGTGGACGGCACCAACACCACGCTGAACAGCGGCCGCCTGCTGATCAACCTCAAGCCCAAGGGCGAGCGCGACGACATCCGCACCGTGCTCGCGCGGCTGCAAGCCCGCGCCGATGAAATGCCGGGCATGTCGCTGTACCTGCAGGCAGTGCAGGACCTGACCATAGACGCGCGCGTCAGCCGCACCCAGTACCAGTTCACGCTGCAAGCCACCAGCCAGGACGACCTGTCCGCCTGGGTGCCCAAGCTGGTGCACCGGCTGCAACAGGAGCCATCGCTGGCCGACGTGGCGAGCGACCTGCAGGACAAGGGCCTGCAAGCCTACGTCAACATCAACCGCGACACCGCCTCGCGCCTGGGCGTCACCACCGCCGCGGTCGACAACGCGCTGTACGACGCCTTCGGCCAGCGGCTGATTTCCACCATCTTCACCCAGACCAACCAGTACCGCGTGGTGCTGGAAGTGGACCCGCAGCACCAGCGCGACCCGCTGTCGCTGAAAGGCATCTATGTGCCCACCGCCAGCGGCGGGCCGGTGCCGCTGGACGCGGTGGCGACGATAGAGGAACGCCCGGCTTCGCTGGCCATCAACCACCTGGGCCAGTTCCCCACCGCCACCATTTCCTTCAATCTGAAGCAGGGCGCGTCGCTGGGCGAGGCGGTGGACGCCATCCGCCAGGCCGAGGCCGACCTGGGACTGCCGGCCAGCATGGACACCAAGTTCCAAGGCGCGGCCATGGCCTTCCAGGCGTCGCTGTCCAACACGCTGTGGCTGATCCTGGCCGCCATCGTCACGATGTACATCGTGCTGGGCGTGCTGTACGAAAGCTATATCCACCCGATCACCATCCTCTCCACCCTGCCCTCGGCCGGCATCGGCGCGTTGTTGGCGCTGATGGTGTCCGGCACCGACCTGTCGGTGATCGCCATCATCGGCATCATTTTGCTGATCGGCATCGTGAAGAAGAACGCGATCATGATGATCGACTTCGCGCTCGAAGCCGAGCGCGAACAAGGCATGAGCCCGCGCGAAGCCATCTACCAGGCCTGCCTGCTGCGCTTCCGCCCCATCCTGATGACGACGATGGCGGCGCTCTTGGGCGCGCTGCCGCTGATGCTGGGCGGCGGCATGGGTTCGGAGCTGCGCGAGCCGCTGGGCATCACCATGGTAGGCGGCCTGATGGTCAGCCAGGTGCTGACGCTGTTCACCACCCCGGTGATCTACCTGGCCTTCGACCGCCTGGCGCGCCGCTTCGGCCGCCAGGACAAGCCGCAGCCTGCTGAAGAGGCGGAAGCATGATCCCGTCGGCCCCCTTCATCCGCCGCCCGGTGGCCACCACGCTGCTGACGCTGGCCATCCTGCTGGCCGGCATGCTGGCCTTCAAGCTGCTGCCGGTGTCGCCGCTGCCGCAGGTGGACTTCCCCACCATCTCGGTGTCGGCCAAGCTGCCCGGCGCCAGCCCGGAAACCATGGCCGCCACGGTGGCCACGCCGCTGGAGCGCGCGCTGGGCCGCATCGCCGGCATCACCGAGATGACGTCGACCAGCTCGCTCGGCTCCAGCAACATCACGCTGCAGTTCGACCTGGACCGCGACATCAACGGCGCCGCGCGCGACGTGCAGGCGGCCATCAACGCCGCCCATTCGCTGCTGCCCACCGGCATGCCGTCCAATCCCACCTACCGCAAGGTGAACCCGGCCGACGCGCCCATCATGATCCTGGCGCTGACGTCGGATTCGCTGACTCGCGGCCAGATGTACGACGCCGCCGACTCCATCCTGGGCCAGAAGCTGTCGCAGGTGGACGGCATAGGCAACGTGATCATCGGCGGCGGGGCGCAGCCGGCGGTGCGGGTGGAAATGAACCCGATGCAGCTGAACCACTACGGCATCGGCATGGAAACCGTGCGCGCCGCCATCACCAGCACCAATGCCAATCGCCCCAAAGGCTTTCTCGAAAACGAGGACAAGCACTGGCAGGTGCAGGCCAACGACCAGGCCGGCAAGGCCAGCGACTACCTGCCGCTGATCATCAGCTACAAAAACGGCAGCGCGGTGCGCATCTCCGACGTGGCCGAGGTCAAGGATTCGGTGGTGGATCTGCGCAACGCCGGCATGCTGGCCAAGCAGCCGGCGGTGATGCTGATCCTGTTCCGCCAGCCCGGCGCCAACATCATCGACACCGTGGACCGGGTGAAGACGCTGCTGCCCAAGCTGCAGGCCTCCATCCCCGCCGCGATCAAGATCAACGAAGTAATGGACCGCACACCCACCATCCGCGCCTCACTCAGCGAAGTGGAGCGCTCGCTGGTGATCTCCATCGGCCTGGTGATCCTGGTGGTGTTCCTGTTCCTGCGCAGCGGCCGCGCCACCGCCATCCCGGCCATCACCGTGCCGGTGTCGCTGGTCGGCACCTTCGCGGTGATGTACCTGGCCGGCTTCTCGCTGAACAACCTCAGCCTGATGGCGCTGACCATCGCCACCGGCTTCGTGGTGGATGACACCATCGTGGTGCTGGAAAACATCTCGCGCCACATCGAGGATGGCATGAAGCCGTTCCAGGCGGCGCTGCAAGGCGCGCGCGAGGTGGGCTTCACCGTGTTGTCGATGAGCATCTCGCTGATCGCGGTGTTCATCCCCATTCTGCTGATGGGCGGCATCATCGGCCGGCTGTTCCGCGAATTCGCCGTCACGCTGTCGGTGGCCATCCTGGTGTCGCTGGTGGTGTCGCTGACCACCACGCCGATGCTGTGCGCGCGCTGGCTGAAAAACCATGACGCCCGCCGCCCGCCCGGCCGCCTGTTCCAGTGGAGCGAGAAGGTGTTCGACGCCATGCTGGACGCCTACCGCCGCTCGCTGACCTGGGCGCTGCGCCACAGCCGGCTGATGATGGCCATCCTCGCCGCCACCATCGCGCTCAACGTGTTTCTGTACGTGGTGATCGCCAAGGGCTTCTTCCCGCAGCAGGACACCGGCCGCCTCACCGGCATGATCAAGGCCGACCAGAGCATCTCCTTCCAGGCGATGCAGCTGAAGCTGCAGCGCTTCATCAACGTGGTCGGCGCCGATCCGGCGGTGGACAAGGTGGTGGGCTTCACCGGCGGCGGCCAGCGCAACGGCGCCAATATGTTCGTCAGCCTGAAGCCATTGTCCGAACGCAAGGAAAACGCCGACCAGGTCATCGCGCGGCTGCGCAAGAAGCTGGCCAAGGAGCCAGGCGCCCAGCTGTTCCTGCAATCGGTACAGGATATCCGCATCGGCGGCCGCGCCAGCAACGCGCAGTACCAGTACACGCTGCAGGGCGACGACCTGAACGAGCTGCGCGAATGGACGCCCAAGGTGCAGCTGGCGATGAGCAAGATCCCCTTCCTCGCCGATCTGAACAGCGACCAGGAGGTCAAGGGCCTGCAAACCTCGCTGGTCTTCGACCGCGACGCGATGGCGCGGCTGGGGCTGACCCAGTCGCAGGTGGATTCGGTATTGAACGACGCCTTCGGCCAGCGCCAGGTGTCCACCATCTACAACGCGCTGAACCAGTACCACGTGGTGCTGGAAGTGGCGCCGGAGTACTGGCAAAGCCCGGAAGCGCTGCGCAACATCTACCTGCAGACGCCGGGCGGCCAGCCGACGCCGCTGTCGGCCTTCGCCAGCTGGAAACCGACCAACACCTCGCTGTCGGTCAACCACCAAAGCCAGTTCGCCGCCACCACCATCTCGTTCAACCTGCCGCCGGGCATCTCGCTGTCCGACGCCACCAAGGCGATAGACGCGGCGCTGGCCGACACCGGCCTGCCCAGCAGCATCCACGCCAGCTTCCAGGGCACGGCCAAGTCGTTCCAGGCCTCGCTGGACAGCCAGCCCATGCTGATCCTGGCCGCGCTGGTGGCGGTGTACATCGTGCTGGGCATGCTGTACGAGAGCGTGGTGCATCCGATCACCATCCTCTCCACCCTGCCCTCCGCCGGCGTCGGCGCGCTGCTGGCGCTGATGGCCACCGGCGGCGAATTCAACATCATCGCGCTGATCGGCATTCTGCTGTTGATCGGCATCGTCAAGAAAAACGCCATCATGATGATAGACTTCGCGCTCTCCGCCGAGCGCGAGCACAAGCTGCCGCCGGAAGAAGCCATTCTGCAAGCCTGCCTGCTGCGCTTCCGCCCCATCATGATGACCACGCTGGCGGCGCTGTTCGGCGCGCTGCCGCTGGCGCTGGGCCGCGGCGACGGCGCCGAGATGCGCACGCCGCTGGGCATCTCCATCGTCGGCGGCCTGCTGCTCAGCCAGCTCTTGACGCTGTACACCACCCCCATCGTTTACCTGTACCTGGACCGCTTCCGCCTGTGGTGCCTGAAATGGCGCGGCAGCCTCGGCAACGCGCTGGCCGGCGGCGGCAAGGAATGATAGCCATGACGAAAACAACAATATCGATTCAACGCGCGCTGTGCGCCGCGCTGTGCGCCGCCGCGCTGGCCGGCTGCGCCGTCGGCCCCGACTACGCCAAACCCAAGCTGGACATCCCGGCCAGCTTCAAGGAAGACGGCCGCTGGAAAACCGCCGAACCGCAGGACGCGATGCCGCGCGGCGACTGGTGGTCGGTATTCCATGACCAGACGCTCAACGGCCTGATGGACACGCTGAACCGGCAAAGCCCGACCATCGCCCAGGCCGAGGCCCAATACCGCGAAGCCCAGGCGCAACTGCGCCAGGCTCAGGCGGGCCTGTTCCCGTCCCTGTCGGCCAACGCCGCCAAAACCCGCGGCGTCTCCACGCCGGGCGGCGGCGCCGCCACCGCCTACAACCTGGGCCTGTCGGCCAGCTGGGAGGTGGACCTGTGGGGCGCGGTGCGGCGCGAAGTGGAAGCCGGCAAGGCCAAGCAGCAGGCCTCCGAGGCCCAGCTGGCGGCAATCCGCCTCAGCAGCCAGGCCCAGCTCGCCACCGCCTACCTGCAGCTGGCGGTGGCCGACGCCCAACTGGCCAATCTGCGCGCCAGCGAAAAACTGCTGGCCGACACCTTGCAGCTGACGCGCAACCAGTACGCCGCCGGCATCGTCGGCGACGACGCGGTGGCCTCGGCGGAAAGCCAATGGAAAACCTCGCAGGCCGCGACGGTGGACAAGCAGCTCACCCGCGCGCAGCTGGAGCACGCCATCGCCGCCCAACTGGGCCAGGCGCCGGCCAGCTTCGCGCTGCCGCCGGCCGCCCAGGCGCCCTACCTGCCGCAGATCCCGGCCGGCCTGCCGTCCACTCTGCTGGAGCGCCGGCCCGACATCGCCGCCGCCGAGCGCAATATGGCCGCCGCCAACGCCCAGATCGGCATCGCCAAAGCCGCCTTCTTCCCCACCCTGTCGCTGGGCGCCAGCGGCGGCTACCGCGGCTCCAGCTTCGCCGACTGGGTCAGCCTGCCCAACCGCATCTGGTCGGTCGGCCCCTCTCTGGCGCTGACCCTGTTCGACGCCGGCCTGCGCAGCGCGCAAACCGACCAGGCGGTGGCCAGCTACGACGCCAGCGTGGCCAGCTACCGCCAGACCGTGCTCGCCGCGCTGCAAGGCGTGGAGGACAATCTTTCCGCCCAGAGCTTGCTGGAGCAGGAAGCCGGCATGCAAAGCGCGGCGCTGGCCGCGGCCAAGCGGGCGGAAGCGATCAGCCTGAATCAGTACCAGGCCGGCACCGTGGCCTATCTGAACGTGCTGTCGGCGCAAAACACCCGCATCAACGCCGAAAACAATCTGTGGAGCGTGAAAAACCGGCAATACGCCAGCAGCGTGGCCTTGATCGCCGCGCTGGGCGGCAGTTGGTAAGCCCCGCAGCGCCCACACGAAAAAAACCGGGCCTGCGCCCGGTTTTTCATCCCCCTTAGCCTAAGCGCTACTGCGACAGGCCCTGCCTCACCGCCGCCCAGAAAGCGGCGTTCTCCATGCCCAGCGCGTAGGTGGAAACGCCGCCCAAGCCGTAGGCGTTCACCAAGCCGGCCTTCAGCGCCACGCTGCGGGCGTTTTCGGTCCAAACCGTGTGGCGGCTGCCGTCGGCCGCGGCATAGCTGAAGGTCAGCGAGTTGCTGCCCGCGTCGTAGCGCGGCTGCGCGCCGTAGCGGGCAATCAGCGCCTGCGTGTCCTTCCAGTACAGCATGCCGCCGTCGCCAGCCCGCTTCCAGTCGTAGCCGTAGACTGGAATGCCGCTCAGTATCTTGGCGGCCGGCACCAGCGACGTCGCGTAGTCCAGGTCATCCTCCATCCAGCCGGAACCTGCCACCGGGCCCGGATCCCAGGCCGGAATCGCCTCGTCGTAAGTCATGATCTGCAGATAGTCGGCCGCCGCGCCCAATGCCTGCAGGTCGTAGCCGTAATTGGCCTGGTCGTCGTAATCCTTGGCGGAAAACGCCGGCACGCTGACGATCAGCTTCAAACCCTTGGCATGCAACGCGCGGCCCAGCGTTTGAATGAAGTGGCTGAAATGGTTGCGGTCGCCCTGCGCCACCGCCTCGAAATCGATATTGATGCCGGCAAAGCCGTTGGCCTGGGCAAACTTCACCAAGTTGGCCACCGACTGGTTCAGCGCGGTGGTGGACACCGCGTGGGCGATGTCCGGACTCCAGTCGCCGTCGACATTGGAAACGCAGCCGTAAGCGGGGATTTTGCGGGACCGCAGAAAGGACAGCGCCTGGGTCGGCGGCGCCGCGCCGTTCCCGGAAATCGCGCCGTCGCTGGCGATATTGTAGAAGTCGACCGACACCGCGTTGAAATTCTCATAGTACCGGGTCAACGCCGCGTAATTGCCCGGATAGTCCGAGTAATACGCCAGCGCCACCGGAGCCGCCATGGCCGCCGCGGAAGAAAAAGCCAGGCCGGCCAGCAAGACTGCCATCTTTCGTTTCATGCACGCACCTTCTCATGATTGCGCCAGCGCGTCGCGCCAGGCTGATTTGATACAGTTGCCCGCATCCTATCGCCGCCGCTTTAAACTTTTTTGCGGCTTCCCGATTTAAACACTAAGTACTTATTAAAATCAAGAAAAGCCACCCCGTCTCCTTTGCGCGCATGCGACGGCATCCCTGCATCCCCGCAAAACATATTTATTAACGATCAGTTACAATGCATTAACATTTTGACGCAATGCGGAAAATTTGGGATCATAACGCATTTTGAATGTCAACATCATGAAATCTCCGTCGCAACAGGCCGCCACACAGGTACGCGCCGGCATCCGCACCGCAACCCGTGGCCTGGTCGGCAGAGACCAGCTGGCCGAACTGATCATGCTGGCCGCAGTGGCGCAGGAACACCTGCTGGTGGTCGGCCCGCCGGGCACCGCCAAGAGCGCCGTGGTCCGCCGGGTGGCGCAAGGCATGGGCGGCCGCTATTTCGAGTACCTGTTGGGCCGCTTCACCGAGCCTTCCGAATTATTCGGCCCGGTAGATCTGCGCAAGCTGCGCGAAGGCACGGTGGAAACCGACACCGCCGGCATGCTGCCGGAAGCCGACGTGGTCTTCCTGGACGAGATCTTCCTCGGCTCCACCGCCATCCTCAACACCCTGCTGGGCGTATTGAACGAGCGCCGTTTCCGCCGCGGCCATACCCAGATGCGCTGCCCGCTGCGAGTGTGCGTCGGCGCCGCCAACGCGCTGCCAGACGACCCGGCGCTGGCCGCCTTCGGCGACCGCTTCCTGCTGTACAACTTCGTCGAGCCGGTGGCCGACCATCAGCTGGAAGACCTGCTGGCCGGCGGCTGGCAGGCTGAGGACGCCGCGCCGGAAAGCGCGATGCGTCTGGCCGACCTGGATACGCTGTGCGCGGCGGTCAAGGACGTGCGGATGGATGCGGTCCGTCCCTTGCTGGCCGACGCCATCCGCCAGTTGCGCGGCGCCGGCATTTCGCTGTCCGACCGCCGCATCGTCAAATCGCAGCGTTTGATCGCCGCCGCCGCGGCGCTGGCCGGCCGCGACGAGGCCGGCGAAGCCGACCTGTGGCCGCTGCTGTACGTGCTGCCCACCCAGGAGGCCCAGCAAACCGCCCGCGAGACGCTGCGCGAGCGCCTGGCCGCCAGCGCCAATCCCACGCTGGCCAGCGCGGTGGAAACCGCCGCCGTGCAGCCGCTGTCGCGCGTCGCCCGCTTGCTGGAGTCGGCCGAGGCCTGCCTGGCCGACCCTGACGGCGGCGCCGCGGTCGAAGCCCTGCTGCGCGAGATAGACGCCAACTTCGACGCCGCCAGCCTGCCGGAAACGCTGGCCAACGCCAGACAGGAGCTGGCCGCGCGCCTGACGGTGGCAGCATGAGGCAGCCGGCCCTGCCCTGGCGCTGGCAGCCCGTGGCGAAAACATTGCCGCCCCAGGCCGCCGTCGCCTTCGACGCCGCCGCCCAACGCCTGCTGCTGCGCCTGGAGCGCATGTCGGACGAGCGGCGCGCGCCGCTGATGGCCACCGCTGGCCCCGGCCTGCTGGTGGTCATCGGCCCCGAACACGCGCTGCCCTGGGTGGATGGCGTGGAATACGCGCGCGCCGACGCCGACTTCAGCCGGCTATGGCTGCCGGCCCTGTGGCAGCCTGACGCGCCCAGCGAAGCGCTGGCGCAGGCGCTGCACCGCCGCAGCCCGCATTGGCCGCAATTGCTGTGGCGCGAGCCCGCCCGGCTGATTCCGCTGAATCGGCAGCTGCCGGTCAGCGCCGAGCTGCTGGCCGACATCCGCCGCCAATGGCGGCTCGCCCCCGCCTGACCCCGACAGACTGATCCGCATGCAACTACCCGACGCGCTCAAACCCTGGCACGACTGCCTGAGCGGCTTTTCCGCCGAGCTCGCTCCCGAAATGGGCGAACTGCTGCGCCGCCTCAGCCCGGCGCTGGGCCGCTTCCAGGCCGCCATCCGCGGCGGCGACGAAGCGCCGCAAGGCGTGGACGCGCTCCAGCGCCGCGGCCCATACGAACGCCTGCTGGCTTCGGAATGGCTGCTGGCCGACGAATTGCCGGACGAATTCCTGCGCCGCGCCGCCGGCAACGAACACCTGTTCCTCGCGCCCACCCCGCGCGAAAGCCGCGCCAGCAGCCGCATTCTGGCGCTGTTCCACTGCGGCAATCTGCAGCTTGGCGCCGCCCGGCTCGCCCACCTGGCGCTGTGCATCCTGCTGGAGCGCCGCGCCAGCGCCGCCGGCGGCGACTTCGCCTGGGGCAGCCTGCAAGCGCCCGGCGAGTGGCGCGAAGGCGCGCAAACCCACGCCTTGCGCCAATTGCTGGCGACCCGCAGCTACCGCAATTTCAACCAGGAATGCAGCCAGCAATGGCTGGCGGCGCTGGACCAGCTGGAAACCCGCCCCGGAGAGTGCTGGCTGATAGGCTATCCGCTGCCGGACAAGGGGCTGGCCGCCTCCGCCTTCACCCATCAAGTCGACATCCGCCCCACGCTAGACGGCGACGCGCTCGACATCGTGGTGCGCGATCGCGCCGGCCAGCGCAAGCTGACCCTGCCGCTGCCGCCACAAGCCGCCGGCCGGGCGCTGCTGGCCGGCAATTTCGACACCCAGGCCGAAGCCCGGCAACTGGCCGGCCGCTTCTCGCTGCGCCACGCCCCGCTGCTGTCGCCGGATGGCAGCCACGTCGCCGCCTTCCTGCTGGGAGAAAAAGAAACCCTGCTGCTGCATGTGCCGAAACCCGGCCGCTCGTCGCGGCAGAAGCCGCGCCGCGTGCAGTGGAGCAGCGCCGGCAGCGCGCTTGGCCTGGCCTTCACCCGCAAGACCGTAGGCGCGGTCGCGCAACTGGGCGACACGCTGGCCTTCAGCCAGCTCCCCGGGCTGGGCAAAGTGCAGCTGCCGCCGCAGGACATGCTGCAACTGGCGCCCGGCGCCGCCCGCCTGCTGGATGCGGCCTGGCTGCAACACGACAACTGCGCCAGGCTTTACGCCCGCGACCGCGTCGGCAACCTGGTGTTCTGGGTGGCGCCCGGCAAACGCGGCGTGCACAGCGGCCCGGCGCCAGGCACCACCCATCTGCAGCTGCGCGAAGTGCTGGCAATGTGCCAGCAAGATGCGCGCACGCTGCTGTACGTCCGCCATCAAGCCGGCCAGCTGCGGCTGGGACGCCTCTGGGCGGAACCGCCCTCCGGCTCCACTCGTCCCGCTGCGGCGTCGAGTCGCCAGGGCCCGCTGGGGCCGCTGGACAATGAATGGACAGTGCCCGGCGCCTGCGCCGCCGACAGCGAAGCGCTGCTGGGCTTCGCTCAGCCCAATCTGTTCGCCTGCGCCGTCCGCCAGCCATCCGCCTTGGGCGAATGCTGGCGGCTGCACGCCGGCCGGCCCCATGCCGCCGCGGCCAGCATCGACTACCAACTGCCGCCCGGTTGGAGCGCGCTGGGCCTGGCGCCTCGCGCAGATGCGTCCACCGCCTTCCAGCTGGTGCTGTTCCATAAGGCGCAAAACCAATTGGGCCTGCTCTGCGACGGGCGAATCCTCATCCTGTACCAGCCCATCCATCCCATCGCCAAAATCAGCTACGCGCCGGCCAGCGCCGCCATCGCGCTGCTGACCGAGCAAAGAGAATTGATCGTGTATTCCGTGACCGAACAATGCGTGGCCCTGCGCCTGCAAGGCCAGGCCGCGCCGGGAGAGCAGCATGACTGAGACCGCGATCGGCGCGCAGATCCGCCGGCCGCTGCTGCAGGGCCGCCACTGGATAGCCGGGCAATGGCTGCCGGCCGGCCGCTTCGACGAGGCCGCGCGGCAGCGCCGCATCCTGGCCGGCTGGCATGCCGGCGCCAGCGCCTACCGCTTCCCCGACGGCGACCTGCTGCGCTACGCCGCGCCAGTCGAGCAACTTTGCGAGCAGCTGGACGGCTGGCCGCTGCAGCTGCTGGGCCGCGCGCTGTGCTCCGCGCCGCTGACCGAAGCGGAATACCAGCAACTGCCGCCCGCCGACCTGTGGCTGGTGACCGGCGGACGGGCGCAAGCGCTGAACCTGGCCGACGCCGAAGCGCTGCGGCCGGGCGACTGGCTGGATGCCTCCGCCTATGCCGTCGTCGACATGTACGACTGCCGCCACACCCTGCCCCGGCAAGTGGAGCAGGCGCCCGTCACCGAGCAGAGCCTGCGCCAGTTGTTGGGCGGCGCGGTGCCGCCGGCCAGTCCGCAGCAACTGCAGTTTTTGCAGGCGCTGGATCATCCGCGGCAGGAAGCCTCCGCGCAGCCGGCGCCGCAAAGCCCGTGGCGCAAGCGACTGATCGTCGCCGCGGTCCTGGCCGCCTGCGTCGGCCTGGGCGTTCTCATCGCCGCGGGCAGCGACGCGCCCGCTCCGTCATACGATGCCGGCTCGAATGCCGGCTCATCTTCCGGCGGCCCTTCCCATTTCTTCCCCTTGCTCGCGCTGGCGGCGCTGGCCTACCGCTTCCGCGATCGCCGCGCCCCGCCGCGCCAAGCTGCGCCCGCCAAGCCCGCCAAGCCCGCAGGCAAACCGGGCAAGGGCGGCGCGGCCGCGCAAGCGCTGATCCCCGCCCGCCGCCTGGCGGCGCAAGCCATGCCGCAAGCCTGGCGCGACTGGCTGGCGCGCGCGGCGATGACCAGCCACCTATCGCGCGTGCTGGGCCGCCGCCAGGCCGCCTATATGCGCGCGATGCTGGCGATGTTCGAAACCGGCCGCATCAACGAGGCTTTGCGCCATGCCATTCCACTGGGCGGCGACGGCGCCAGCACCGGCCAGGCCTTCGGCACGCCCAACGCCCGCCGCGACCTGTCGCTGACGCCCCGCCACGGCAGCGCCGGCCCCTCCATCCAGCTTGGCGACGAGCTGAACCAGCACCTGCGCCAGCTCTACCGCCGCACTTTTGACAAGCTCGACCGTGAAGGAAAGATCGACCAGGCGGTGTTCGTGCTGGCCGAACTGCTGCAAGCCCACGCCGAAGCACTGGACTATCTGGAAAGACACGAGCGCTTCAGCCAGGCGGCGGAACTGGCGCTGGCCTGGGACATGCCGGCAGCGCTGATCGTGCGGCTGATGTGCAAGGCCGGAGACCTGCCGCGCGCCTTGGCCGTGGCCAGGCGCGACCACGCCTTTGCCCACGCCATCCCGCAACTGGAAAGCCGCTGGCCCGAAGCCGCGCGCCAGTTGCGCGAGGAATGGGCGCAATCGCTGGTGGAGCAAGGACGCTGGCTGGAAGCCGCGCAAGCGATCTGGCCGCTCGCGTCGCAACGCGAGCGCGCCGCGCAGTGGCTGGCGCAGGCGGAAGAGGCCGGGGGCAACTTGGCGGCGGAGGCCCTGGTGCAGCGCGCGCTGCTGCTGCCGGACACCCTGATCCGGCATGAAAGCCGGATACTGGCGATACGCGATGGCGAAAACCAGGCCGCCGAACGCGCGGCCATCGCCCATGCCCTGCTGGCCGCCGGCCAGCACACCCCGGCCAGCCGGCTGCTCGCCCGCGCCATGTTCAACCATTGGCTGGTCGACCAGGACAACCGTGAAGGCCGGCTCAGCCGCCGCCAACTGCAAACACTGCTCAACATCAGCCAGGATGGGCTGCTGCAGGCGGACCTGCCCGGAAAGCTGCCCGCTCCTCTCCCCAATCCGCTGCAAAATCAGAAAGAAGTCGGCTGGCTGCGGGCGCCGGCGCTGGCCGGCCTGGCCATCATGGACGCCGCCCTGCTGGCCAACGGCCGTCTGCTGGTCGCGCTGGGAGAAGCGGGCGCGGCCATCGTCGATCCGCGCGGCAAAATCGCGCACCGCTTCCCAGCCCCCGCGGACAGCATCGTGCTGGCGGACAGCGGCCAGGTAGCGCTGGCGGTGATCTGGCGCGGCGACGCGTTGCGCGTGCACCGGCTGGACCTGGCGCGGCGCGAGCAGCAGGACCTGGGCGCGGTGGCGCTGGATTGCTATGCGGACAGTTTCGACGGCGTGGGCTGGGCGGTAGGACAGGACAGGCAAATCCGCGTGCTGGATGTGGCCCGCGGCCTGCACAGCGTGCTATGGCAAGTGGGCGACCTGCCGGGCCGGGTGGCGCGCGTGATGCGCAGCCCGAACTGCGAGCACTATGAGCTGGCGGGCGACGACGGCAAGATGCAGCTGTGGCAATACAGCCTGCCGGGCCGGCGCCTGCAGTCGCGCGGCCACATCCCCGTGCACGAGAGCGCGAAAAATGCGACGGTGATCCCTTCGCCCTGGGGCAGCTACCGCTACTGCTGGCTGGCGGCGGACAAGAACGGCCATCCATGGCTGGGCAACCATCCGCCCGGCCAGAAGGAAAGCTTCCTCGCGCTGCCGCCTGACATGGCGGGCGGCTCGCTCAACGTCACGCTCGGCCGCGGTTGGTTGGCTGTGGCGATGAGCCGGGAAGCCGCGGTGTGCACGCTGCTGGCCCGCGCCGGCGCCGACGCTCCCGACATCGCCTTCAGCTGGCCGGCGGGTTCCAAAGTGCAACTGAAGATGCAGAACGACAGCTGGCTGATGTTCGACCGGCAGGGCCGCATTGTCACCATGGACATGGAGCGCTGCAGCATATCCATGCTGACTGTCTCCTGAACCAGCCCGAACCGCGTCCGCGGACGCGGTTCCCGGCCGGCGCCTGGCCTAATCCCTGGTCGGAATCGCCAGCCCGCGCGCCACCGCCGGCCGCTCAACGAAGGCCTGCAGCGTCCATCGCACATTGGGAAAGTCGGCGAAACCGACCAGTTCGCCCGCATCGTAGAAACCCACCAGATTGCGCACCCAGGGCCAGATGGCGATGTCGGCGATGCTGTATTCGTCGCCCATGATCCAGGCGCGCCCGTCCAGCCTGCCTTCCAGCACCTGCAGCAAACGACGCGACTCGGCGGCGTAGCGGTCGCGCGGGCGCTTGTCCTCGTATTCCCTGCCCGCGAACTTGTGGAAGAAGCCCAGCTGGCCGAACATCGGCCCCACTCCGCCCATCTGGAACATCAGCCACTGGATGGCTTCATAGCGCGCCGCCGGGTCGCTGGGCAGCAGCTTGCCGGTCTTGTCGGCCAGATAAATCAGGATGGCGCCGGACTCGAACAGCGCCAGCGGCTTGCCGCCCGGGCCATCGGGATCGAGTATCGCCGGGATCTTGTTGTTCGGGTTCAGCGACAGGAATGCCGGCGACAGCTGCTCATTGCGCTCGAAGCTGACCAGATGCGCCTCGTAAGGCAGCCCGATCTCCTCCAGCATGATGGAAACCTTGACGCCGTTTGGCGTCGGCAGCGAATACAGCTGCAGGCGGTCGGGATGCTTGGCCGGCCATGTGCCGGTGATCGGGAAGGCGGACAGGTCGCTCATATCGGTCATCATCGTCAGGGTGGAAAAGCATCCACTATAAAGGCGAAGAAACCAAATGTCCTGCCCCGCCGCAAATGGCGTCAGGCCAACTCAGGCAGCGGCCGGTCATTGCGGTGCAGCACTTCGGATAGATCGCAGTCCTTGCATTCGACGAACAGGCATTCCTCCTGCTTGCGCAGGCGGGTCTGCTTGCCGCATTGCCGGCAATCCAGCCGGATCGCGGTGTTTTCGCCGCAATCCAAGCATTTCAGGTAGTAACCGAATTTGCCGTAACGGAATTCCAGCCGCTGCGATTGGCAGCCCTTGCACAAAGTGGCGTACACCTTGCGCAGCGCCGCTCCGCCGCCCAGGCTGCGCAACAATCCGGCCGGTTTCAGCAAGGGGCAGATGTAAGCCAGATGCTGCAGCGCCGGCGCTTCCGGCTTTGCCGGCGCCACCGCTGCCGCTGGCATGGGGGCGGCTGACTCCACCGGCGCCGGCTCGGCGCGTGGCTTATGCATCTTGGCCAGGTACTGGCCCAGGATGCGGCGGTGCGAAGCGGGAAACGCTACCTCGCCTTGCGATTTGGCGCGGATGCGCTCGCCCACCTGGTCCGTCTTGCACACCTCCGGCACGTCGATGCCCTTGGGCGGGATGAACTGGCCCTTGCTGGAAATGGACACGATCACATCCATCGCCAGGCGGTCTATCACCTCGGGCTGCGCGGTGCGGCTGCGCAGGTATTTGCGCAAGAATTCCGACTGCATCCTGGCCTGGATGATGGGCGACGCCATGCCCGAGGAGCGGTCGTCGAACCAGCGCAGCCATTGCCCGTCGGCCTTCATCTGCAATCTACCCGACACGCTCTTGCTTTCGACTATGGTCAATCCCGCCGGATGAATCAGCACATGATCCATTTGCGCGGCGTCGCCGTCCAATTCCAGCCTCACATCATTGAGGACGTATACCTCTTGATCGTCGGCAAAATAGCGCCGCAAATAAAAAGCCATTTCCTTTTCCGCGGCGTCGCCGGCCGCCTGTTTCCAATCCTTGGCTTCGGTAAACGCTTTTTCTTTCAAAATCATATTATTTTGCCGCCATCCAACAGTTCATTGGCATTATTGTACTATTTAAATCATGAATTTTGAATTCAAGCCCCAACAGCAAACCGGACTGCTCCGCCGTCCGCCAGCTCGGAGATGGGAAAATTGACGCGGCAGCGATGGTGCGCGGCTGAATACCGGGTATATCATGTCGTCGTTCCGCAATGCGGCGAAAAGCTCGGGCCAGCCGAACGGCACCCCGCTTGCGCCAGCGCCTTACCGATATAGGAAGAACCACGTGATCAACGTTCCCATCCAGTCCAACATCCATGTCAGCAACCAGGGCGCCTTCACGCTGTTCGGCGGCGTCAACGTGCTGGAGTCGCGCGATCTGGCGTTGCGCAGCGCCGAAGAATACGTCCGCGTCACCAGCAAGCTGGGCATCCCCTACGTGTTCAAAGGCAGCTTCGACAAGGCCAATCGCTCGTCCATCCACTCCTATCGCGGCCCCGGGCTGGAAGAAGGCATGAAAATCCTGCAGGCGGTCAAAGACGCCTTCGGCGTGCCCGTCATCACCGACGTGCACGAGCCCTGGCAGGCGGCGGCGGCGGCCGAAGTGGCCGATGTGCTGCAACTGCCGGCCTTCCTGGCCCGCCAAACCGACCTGGTGGTGGCGCTGGCCAAAACCGGCCGCGTGATCAACATCAAGAAGCCGCAATTCATGAGCCCGCCGCAAATCCAGAACGTGGTGGAGAAATTCGTCGAGGCCGGCAACGAGCAATTGATCCTGTGCGACCGCGGCACCTGCCTGGGCTATGACAATCTGGTGGTGGACATGCTGGGCTTCGGCGTGATGAAGAAAGTGACCGGCAACCGCCCGGTGATCTTCGACGTTACCCACGCCCTGCAGCAACGCGAAGCCGGCGCCGCCGCATCCGGCGGCCGCCGCGCCCAGGTGGCCGAACTGGCGCGCGCCGGCATGGCGGTGGGGCTGGCCGGCCTGTTCCTGGAAGCGCATCCGGACCCGGCGCAAGCCAAGTGCGACGGCCCGAGCGCGCTGCCGCTGCATTTGCTGGAACCTTTCCTCGCCGACCTCAAGGCGCTGGACGACTTGATCAAGTCGTTCTCGCCCCTGCAGGTCGACTAAGGCTTCGCAGACATGCAAAAACGGCGCGGTTCCCGGTGGAACGGCGCCGTTTTCTTATCCGGACCGCCCAAAGCGGCCGGCGTCAGCTTTTGGGAAACCACCAGCCATGCCGAAAGGCGTCGCCGATGCGTGACTGCGCCAAGTCGCCAGTCTGCATCTGGCGCGCGATCAGCGCGTAGCGCAAGGCGAGCACCACGCCGGTGGCTGCCGCCATCATCAGATTGTAAGCCAGCAGATAAGGCAGCCCCTTCAACAAGGCCAGCGCCGCCAGCAGCGGGCAGCATGCGGTGCAGTACCAGATCAGCCGCGAGGTTTTGCCGGCGGTGACGCGAACGGCTTCGTGATTGTCCGGCCGGGTCCAGCCGCTTCCCCCGCTTTCCCTCGCCCCAGGCATGAGCGAGCGGTGCATCGCCGCCAGCGTCTTGAATGGCGCTAGCAAGGGGTTGATGATGAATCCGAAAAAACGCATGTCGATATCCTGCAAGGTTTAAGGTTGCGCCGGGCCGGCCACAGGGAAAATCACTCGGAAGCGCCCTGTTCCGATATAAACAGCTGATTGCCGCCGACGCCGAACAGCCTGGCGATCTCCTCATCCTCCAGACCGCCATCGCGCGCGCCGGCCCTGGGCGTCGCTGGGGGAATGTAAACCGCGCGGCCATCTGGATCGTGCGCGGCGCTGTTGAGCGATTTGAAAAACTGCTGCAAATCCGTCTGGCTCAACTCATCTTCCACCACCATGCCGCTTCGCCTCCCCCTGCGGATGGGCTTGCGCGCTTGCGCGCGCAAGCTGGCATACGCGCGCAGAACCTGCGACTTGCGCAATGTCCGCAATTGATCATAAGCGCTTTCTTCCCTCGCGAATCGCAGCCGGGCCTGCTCGCTCTCCCAGGCATCCAGCCGCCTGCGCCTGTCATCCTGGTGCGACTGCCAGGCGCAGTAAGCGGCGGCAGCGGCAGCTGCGGCAAAGGGAAGATCCAGCGGGCCGCACAAGGCAGCGGCCAATAGCGAAAAACCCGCAGCGCCGCCCGTCAGCAATACCGTCTGCAAGGATTGAGGCGCGGCGCGACGGTCCGCATGCGCCGCCGGGCTTCGCTCCGGCATCGAATGACAACCCAGCCGACGTTGCAATTCCGCCAGCCTGCCAGATGCCCTGCCGTCATTCGCCGCTGCACCGCCATCGCTGTCCATGCACGCCCTCGACCGAATAATAGTTTAAAATAATTACCATTATAATAAACTTTTTCTATCCTTGCCAATAACGAACGCGTCCGGTGTCAATATGCACGAAACCTTTGCCGGGATAGTAACCCACCCCACCCGCACGCAGGGCGGCCGACATCTGCCACAGCTGGGCAGTGCTGAGCCCGCGCACGCGCATGTCCACCGCCTTGCCATAGGTGTGCATGGAATTCTTCGCCGCGCCTTCTATCCCGCGATTGCGCGCCGGATTGCGATAGCCGGAGGTCACCACCAGCGGCTCGTAGACGCCATTGGCCAGATACCAGCTCTGGATCGCGTAAAGCATATTGAGCAAGCCCAAATCCATCTGCCTCACCTCTCCCGCCACCACATCCCGCAGCAGATTGCAGGCCTCGACATAACCATCGCGCAGCCAGCCCTGCTGCGGATGCCATAACAGGATGCGATGGCGCTCGCCCGTTGCCTGGCGGTGGATGACCACCTCGCGCGGGCGCTCCCAGATGGCCGCGAACGGATTGCCCGCCTGCTCTCTGACAGCCAGCGCCTCGGCATCGGAGCGGTCCGGCAATGCGGACAGGCCGGATAGCGCAAGAAAAGCGCCGCCGGCCTGCCGGAGAAAACCGCGCCGGGACAAGTCCGGCAATGCAATCAACCTCGCCATGGCTACATCGCCAGCGAGGATGTGGGCTTCTTCGGCGCGCGAGCATCCTTCATCACATCCGCCGGAGATTCGCCATTCAGCAACCGCTTGACCAACCCCTGCTCGGCCTCCCCCAGCGCCCCCATCCTGCGCTCGACTCGCTCGGCCAAACCCTTGGCCCCGTGAGCCTCCTCCAGCGCCACATTGATCATCAAATCCTTGCGGTACTTGGCATTGCCGCGCATCTGGAAGAAATCCAGCAAATTGCGGTCCACGTTGACGCCCTCCGGCTTGGCCTGGGAAGCCTGCTGCAAGCTGGCCGCCATTTTCTGCATTTCCCTGGGCGCCACCGGCGTGACGTCGGCGGGACGGATCGCCATATCCACCACTTCGCGGGTCAGGCCGGTATGGCCGGCGACCGCCGCGCGGCGCACCGCTGCCGCGTCCAGGGCGGTGATCGGCGCGCTGCTCATCGGAAACAACGTGGACAGCGGCATCGCGCCCAGCGCGTCCTGCTGCTTGAGCGCTTCCGCGCGCAAAAAGAATTTGGCGACATTGCTTTCCGTCATGGAGGCCGGCGGCCCGCCATCCAGAAAGGCCTGCCGTTTCCACTCGTCAAAGCGCTCGCGCATCGACTCCGGCACCTCGCCCCTGAAATAGCTGGTTCGCAATTCCTCCGGCAGAACGGCCGCAAGTTGACGCTCATACACAGGTATGTTCACCGTAGACATCCATCACACCCTTTTGCGTTAGACCCGATCATTACCGAATGACACCTTGCTCTTTCAGGGCCGGCATTTCGCCGGAGGCGACTCGCTCCATTCCGGACTGCAGTTCCAACAGCTTCGCCAAGCTGGCCACGCCGGAGACGGACAAGCTGGGCATTGCGCTCTGCTGCAGCATCGTCGCTTCCGCTTCGCCTTTTGCCGCAACGAAATTCACCACCGGATCCCGATCCGGCGAATGGTTCTTGGAAAAACCGACCACGACAAACACCTGATCATCAGGCAGCTTGCCATGCTGGCGCGAGATGCCTTCCTGCATCAGGCAAATCTCGTCGCCGGAAACAATGCGCCTCATGTAGGCGACATAACGGCGAACCTCGGCGAGGCTCATCACGCCAGCCGGCAGGAATTGCGGCATGCAGCGTTTCGCCAGGCTCGATGCGATCGTCGCGGTATCCGCGATCACATACACAGAAGCGGCGGCGAAGGCCTTTTTCAGCTTCGCCCAATATCCAGCCACCAGAAATACGCGACCGTCATCGTACATTTTCTTATTCCTTCACCCGACTGTCGTGAGCGACCGAAGACTCATGGCGCCAAGGCCTAGAGAAAAGTGCTGTTTCTTTTAGTTTCATTACTATTAGAGTGTACCACATGGCCACAAAAAATCATTTACTCCGAGTGTAAGGAGTTATTAAGCCCACTAGGGCCTGATTTGTCGGGCTTCATGCCGGGACACGGCAGGGCGGTTCACAAGAAAGGGACGGAGAATGAGCGGCGCACCCAACCGCGCCGGCGCCGCCAAGGCAAACCCGCATGACAGGCTCTCTTCAAACCCGCGGCGCGCGCCGCATTGCAAGCGACTCAAGCCTAGCAATCCAATAACCAGCGCGCCATCACGCCACCGCGCTGTCGTCATGCAGCGCCGCCTGCAGCTTGCCGACCGTCTCATCCACCCAGGCAAGAAAGTCTCGGATGCTGATCACCAATTCCTGGAACTCCTCCGCCAGCGCAGGATCATTGAGGTCCTTGGCCGTCCAGTACGCCATGGTTTCGAGACTGTTCGACAAGTGCCCCCGGATGCGCACCCCCTGCACCAGATCATCCGCCTGCTCCTGGCTCAATACGCCGACGCGGGTCGCCTCGTCGATCAGACTGGCCAGCAGCAAGGTCTTCTGCGCAATATCCTTGAGCACCGCTTGAATTTTTCTCATATGAACTCTTTTCCGCCCTTCCCGCCTCGTTAAGCGCCCGTTTCGCATCCACTCGACCGCGCGCATTTCGCCAACACGGGGCGAGAATATCACATAGAAAATTTTTGTTATAGTTTAATACATACTATAGCACTACAAAAAAATGAGCCACTTAGGCAGGTAGATGGAATAAAATCCGAGAGAAATCACAAAAATACATAAAAATCAGATAGATATAAAACATCCACTACTCAAATGCTCAAGCGCCAGTGGCCGCCAGCGCCACACCCAGCCCATGCCAGCAACCACCATCGAAGAAACCCCTTGATGCCTACAAAGAAAAACATATACTATAATTACTATTATGATGAACATTTTATCATGATATTGTGCGACATGCCGGTTCTGCGCCTCCTCATCGCGCCGAAACCACCGCATAACGCCCCACTTTCAGGAGACCCAGATTGGCTCACGACACAACCAGCCCTGGCGCTGCGGCAGCGGGAAGCGCCGGCGCGGCAGCCGCTCCAGGCGAGCATTCAACCGAAGTGCTGCTGAATCTTGAAGACCGCAACCACTTCCTCCGCATCGCTCACGAAGCCCAGAAGGAAGCCACAAACGAGCCTCTCGGCCCGAACCAGCCTCGCAAAACCGGCCCAGGCAATCACACCGCGCCGTCTAAAAATCCGATGTAGCGCCGGCGACATCGACCGGGGACACCACCATGTGCACGCAAAACGCACTTGAAAATTACCGCCTGCAATGCCTGGCTATCAGAATGCTGGAGCAAGCCGCGCTCGACATGGCCGTCAAGCCGCGCAACCCCAACGAAGCCGGCATCACCAAGCAGGAGCGCTACATGAGGAATCAGGCAGCCAGCCACAAGCAAGAAGCGGAAAAATGGCTGAGCGACCTGACGGAAAAAGCGAATGGATTCAACTTCCTGCTGTGCTCCGCCGTCATCGGCGACCACCTGAAGCTGAACAACCTGCCCACCGATGAAATCGCCTCGCAGATACGCAAGGCGGTGCTGCAGGCGCCCAGCGAGATGGCGCTGGTCTTGAGCAATCTACGCAGGAACATGATGAACGAAGTCGCCCCCGCCCAGTGAGGCGCGCCCGAGGCATCCCAATAAAAGATTTTGGCAAAATGAATGCGAAAGAACTGAAACTATCGGATTACGACCCGTCGCCAACCCAGATGCGAGGCGCCGACTGGAAAACCCACCCTTGCCGGGTTCCGCACCGGGGCAAACCCGCCAAAGGCTCGGCGATTCTGCCCCACGGCTCATTTGTGCTGATCGAACAGCTCAGCGGCTTTCTGCCGCTGAAGCAGCTGGTAGTCAGGGCATTCCTGCACCAGGAAGATTGGGAACTCAGCGCCAGGGCTCTGGTCAGTGAACACCATGAGCACCAGCACGAAGCGTGGCACAGCCGCGTCATCCAGCAAAAAGACGTCATCCAGGATTTCGGCTGCTACTCAAGCTACATCTCCCGCCCGGAAAACACCCAATGGCATGAAACCATTCTGCGGCACCAATCCGAATGGCATGGCTCGCTGGACATGATACGCCTGATCGAATCCCTGAAAAAAACCAATCCCGCCATGAGCAGAGACGCCGTCAGGGCTGCCGAAACCCTGCTGAACGGATGGTATCGCCAAGCCAGCGAAGCGCTGCGGGACGCAACCGGCCGACACGCGCAATATGCTTAGCCCGCAACCGAACGCCGTGCAATTCAGCCGCGTCAGGCAATTTTTACGAGCCCGGGCAGGCAATTTCCAGATCGAGCTGTTTTCATCGCCATCGTCTAGAAACACCATCGCCATCAGCATCGAAGCCTTCAGCGCCGACGGCGTCTTCCAGGACGCGCTGGAGCGGGAGATGCAATTCAGCATGCTGGACGCCGCGTTCATGATCGCGCACGGCACCAGCGAAGACTTGATGATGATACTCGGCTGCTGCCAGCAGCTTGCCCGGAGCGCCCTGTGCGCCGCGGGCGACTGCCCCGGCGGCTGGCCCGACCGGCAGGAAGAGCTGAAATCGGTGCTGTCGCTGCCATGGAGCCTGGCGGTTTAGATCGCTCCGCCCATGAAAAAACCCTCCGCCAAAGGCGGAGGGTTTTTCGTTGCGGGCGTCGCCGCCGGCTCGGCTGGATCAGTCGCGGTTGCCGCCAAAAGCCAGCAGCAGCTGCAGCAGGCTGGTGAACAGGTTGTAGATGCTGATGTAGATGGACAAGGCAGCGGAGATGTAGCTGTTCTCGCCGCCGTCCACCACCACCTTCACCTGCCACAGGATCATCAGCGAGCTGAACAGCGCGAAGGCGGCGGAGATCATCAGCTGGAACGCCGGCATGCGCAGGAACAGGTTGGCCACCACAGCCACCATCAGCACGATGGCGCCGACGGTCAGGAAATTGCCCAGGCCGGACAGGTCGCGCTTGGTGGTGGAGGCGATGCCCGCCATCACGAAGAACACCAGCGACGTGGCTGCGCCGGCCGTCATGATCAGCTGCCCGCCGTTGGAGAATTTAAGCGCGAACTGCAGCAGAGGCCCCAACAGCACGCCCATCATGAAAGTGAAACCCAGCATCAGGAACACGCCGGCCGAGCTGTAGCGGTTTTTCTCGATGGCGAACACCAGGCCGTAAAACACCGCCATGATCAGCAGCATGCCGATGATGGGGCTGCCGGCCAGGAAGGCGAAGCTCATATGGGTGCCCACGATGGCGCCCATGACGGTCGGGATCATCGACAGGCCAAGCAGGCCGTAGGTATTGCGCAAGACCTTATGGCGGGCGTCCGCCATAGGGGTCGATTGATAGGCCGTTTGAAAATCCGGGTGCATGTGAAGCTCTCCTGAGTGAGTTGTTCTGTGAAACGCTTGGAATTGTAAGCAAGAGACCCTGTCGGAGGGAATAAGTTTCCGTCGTCGGCCAAACACTTGTCTTAATCTGGCTGTTGGGTTAACATTCCGTCCTCTTCGAGATTGAATGTGGGTGGCAGATCACTCGTTTTCAAGTCTCGAAATGCGAGAGTGGCGGAATTGGTAGACGCACTGGATTTAGGTTCCAGCGCCGCAAGGCGTGAGAGTTCGAGTCTCTCCTTTCGCACCATCCCTGGTTTTTCTTCACCCCTGCGTTTCGCCTTAAAGCCCGTAAATCAAGGCCTCCTTCAATAAGCGCTCCAAACCAAGCCTTCACAAGCCCCCTGTAATGCGCTATGGCTTGTCGCAAATTCGCCCCCAAGCTGTCCCAATCTAGCTCGGCCTTCGAACAGTTTGCCCTGCCGGCCACGGCGAAGCGACAGGCGCCGCCGCCCTGCCAGCCAAACCCGCCCCGATTCGACAATCACACCACGCGAAAGCAATCCTAAAGTACAGTTTTTGCTTATTGCCGTAGTTCTACGATTGCCGCCAAGCCGCAGCCGCGCCTAGATTGTTTGAACATAAACCAAATCGCCGGCCCGCGCGCCGAAGGCAAGAATTCCCCGATGAAACAAGACGCTCCGTTGCTGCTGGATGTCGCGCAAGCCAAAAAAATCCTCGCCGAATCGCCTTTCGGCCCCTGGTGGAATTTCCAGGTCGAGGCCGTCTCGCCCGGCAAGGCGATTTTGCGCCTGCCATTGAAACCCGAGCACTATCGTCCCGGCGGCGTGGCGCAAGGTGGCAGCATGATGACGCTGGCCGATGTGGCCTTCTGGCTGGCGCTGATGACGGTGGCCGGGGTAGACACGCCCGCCGTGACGCTGGAGATGAAAACCAATTTCCTCAGAGCAGCCCGCACCGACCTAAGCTGCGAGGCGGAAGTCATGACCGCGGGACGCCGCATCCTGTACGGCACCGCCACCATAACGGATAGCGAAGGGAAGATCGTTTCCCATCACACGCTGACCTATATCAACGCCTGAAAATCACGGGCACCGCCCCGCTCCCGCCGCCGCGCGGGAAGGCTGGGCATTTGTCATTCCGGATCCATGCAAGGGGAAACCAACGCGTCGTTACGCCAAATATTCAAGAGGCAAGCAAATGGAACACCATGCATACCACCATCCGCCCGGCACGATCGAGCAGGCGGACATGCCCGACGAATTTCGGGAAATCCTGATTCATCAGATGCTGGCCAATGGCGAGGGCGAGCTCAGCGCCGGCGATACCTATGTCGACTCCTTCTATCCTTTGGCGCCTAACGCCGACGAAAGATACATTTGCGTCAAATTCGCCGCCGAAGAAGTGGATCATTTCCGCCGCTTTGCCCGACTGCTGGCCGAAATGGGCATAGACACCTCCCACATGCTCCGACAAGACAAGAAAGAGCGCCGCTTTTTCGCCGCCGAAAGCATGACTACCGACTTCAACACCTGGGAAGAACGCGCGGCTTTCAGCTTTCTTTGCGAGCTGGAGGGCCATTACCAGATCAAGGAGATGGTGGACAGTCCATACCGGCCGCTGGCCATCGAGGCCCGGGAGATTCTCAAGGAGGAGGCCATGCACTTCGCCCACGGCGCCTTGCTGATGCGCCGGGCCCGCGAACAGGCCGACTCCCGCCACCGCGCCCAGCAGGCGCTGGACAAGATGTACCCGATGGCGCTGGACATGTTCGGCAAATCCGACTCGCGGCGCAGCCGGCTGGCGGTGAAATGGGGCCTGAGAACGTGCACCAACAATGAGCTGCGGGAGGTCTACCAACGCGATATCGATCAACACATCGTCCGGCTGGGATATCGCGTCCCCGACGCCAGCGCCGGCAGAAAATATTTCTAGATCATGCACAAAGGGGGTTTCGACCGAAAAGAGAGGATCCCATGAGCACCACCACGATTGAACAGCTAAGCCGGATAGTCCAGAGCCACCGCGCTTACACCCACCCCATCTTCCAGCATTGGGCGCATGCCGCGCCGGATGCGGAAGCCTGCGCCGCTCTATTCCACCAGATCCAGACCTTCTGCGCCGCCACCCGCCCCGGGCAAGCCTTTCCCGGCGCGCTGGAAATGCTGGGCTTGATCAGCCAGGCGCAGTTGATGGCGGAAATCGCGCAGTCCGAACAAGGCCACGGCGCCGACCTCGCCAGAATGGCCGGCCATATCGTCAACCGCAGCGGCGCGCGCCCGCGCTTCGCCGACGTCAATGACCAGCAGCAAGTGGAAACCGGGCTCAAGGAGGCATCGGACCGGCTGCTGGCCGACCATCCCGGCTATGAGCGCCCAACCGGCCTGCTGCTGCAAACCCGGCGGGCCATGGCGGCCTTCCAGCGCCGGGCCCGCAGCGACTTCGATTCCACGATGCGCAACCTGGGCACCGCCTTCGCGCTGGAAATCATCTCCAACCGCGCGTTGATTCCAGGGGAAAAACAGGCGCTGGTGGACGCCGGCCATTACGGCGTCAGGCTGGAAGACCCGGAAATGCATTATCTGCTGGACCACTGGGGCGAATGCGGCGCGGAGAGCCAGCATGAGAACCACGTCCGCGAGGCCGTGGCCGCCACGCTGACCGCCTCCACCGCGCCGCTGATCCTGGAAGGCATGCTAGACTTCATCGATCCGTTGGCCGAGATGTGGGACGTGCTGGACCAAAGCCTGCTGCACGCCTGCGCCGGCCACGCGGCGTAAGCCCCGCGCCCAAGGCTCGGCTAGCCGCCGGGCCTTGGCCATGCCGCTAGCGCGAACACGCCAGCGAGCATGCTTTCAGCGCCACCGGGTCCGGATTGCGCACGGTCTTGACGTAGCCGGTCGCCCGGCAATGGTCGTCCGCCGCGAAGGCATACTCCTCCAGCACTGGATATTGCTGATCCGAGACATGGGCCGTCGCCGTCTGCAGCACATGGCCGCTCAGCCCGCCTATCTCCGTTTCGGCGAAACCGCCGGAGCCGGTGATGTCGATCTGATATATCCATTGGGAGCCGTCAAACCGGCGGATCGCATCCTCCTCGCCCGACACCTTCACCAGGGAGCGGCTGCCGTCCGCCGCCGTCGTCACACACTCGCCGGCGCAACGATAGCGGCCCTCGATATCCGTCAACGTCCGGCACTGCCCCGCGGCGGCATCCGCTGCCGACGCAGCCTGTACGCTCAATATGGCCGCCAGCGCGATCGCCGCGGCCCAATATCCGTGCCCGCTCATAAACGCTCCTAGTCGAATGCCTGGAAACCTCGCTTCGGCGGCGATGGCCTCGCCCATTCAATATGGCACAAGCATGAAGAATCGCGATGCCGCGGTAAAAATGCGGGCGGGGCGGCCGGCATGCGAATATCATTCACCGCATGTCGAGACTACTGCTCCCGCCTTCCCCCCGCCTGGCGCCGCTGATCCGCTACTTCCATCTCCAGCTGGAGGGCAGCGGCCTCGTGCGCATTCCCGCCACGCCCTTCCCCCAGATCGGCGTGCTGCTGGCCGGTCAAAGCCAGGCGGAAATCGACGGCCGCCCGCTGGGCTGCACGCCCCGATGCTTCGTCAGCGGACCGTTCAGCCAGCCGATAGCGATACGCCTGTCGCCCGGCACGCGCTTCATCAGCGCCTTGCTGCGCACCGGGCAGCTAAGCAGGCTGTTCCCCCTCGATTGCCAGCGCATCGCCGATCAAAGCTGGCCGCTTGAGGAACTGGCGGGCCGCCCGGCGGCGGATGCGCTGCATGACGCCCTGCAAGCCGCGCGCCAGCCCTGGCAGATGGCGCGCATACTGGAAGATTGGCTGCGGCGGCAGGCCGCGCGCCGCGAGGAGGCCAAAGGCGGCGGCCCCTTGCTGCTGCCTCCGGACTGGCTGTTCGCCGACAGCCGCGCCCTGGCCGAGCGCTGCGGCCTGGGCCTGCGCCAATTTGAGCGCCGCTTCCTGGCTAGCTATGGCCAGTCATTGCGCGACACCCGCCGCCAAATGCGTTTCGTCAGCATGATGGGGCTGCTGCTCGCGCGCCCGGATGCCGCCGGCCAGCTGGCCGGATTGGCGGCGGACTGCGGCTATTTCGATCAGCCGCACATGGCGCGCGACTTCCGCGCGCTGTCCGGCCTGACGCCGGGGGACTTCCTGCGCCGCAGCCATGGCGACCGCAACCTGGAAATGAGCCTGATCCAGTACCAGGACCACGAGCTGCCGCTGGTGCTGGGCGAAGGCAACCGCGACATTCTGCTGCCGCCCGATGTCGTTTCGGTACAAGCCGGCGGCGTCCGCCATGGCTACAGTGGCGCCATCGTCGACTCGGAAGCCATGCCATGACCCCAAGCCTGGAAAAAAACGGTTACATGCTGACCACGCTGGATAGCCTGTTCGGCGCCAGCCAGAGCAACAGCTTGTGGTATTTGTCCTTCGGCCTCGCCTGTTGCGCGGTGGAAATGATGCACGCGGCGGCGGCGCGCTACGACATGGACCGCTTTGGGCTGATTCCGCGCGCCACGCCGCGCCAGGCCGACCTGATGATCATCGCCGGCACGCTGACCAACAAGATGGCGCCGGCCATGCGCAAGGTCTACGACCAGATGGCGGAGCCGCGCTACGTGCTATCGATGGGTTCTTGCGCCAACGGCGGCGGCTATTATCACTACAGCTACTCGGTGGTGCGCGGCTGCGACCGCATCGTGCCGGTGGATGTCTACGTGCCTGGCTGCCCGCCTACCGCCGAGGCGCTGCTTTACGGCCTGATGCAGCTGCAGGCCAAAGTGAGGCGCAACGCCACCGCCAGCGGCAGGGCGCTGCCGGGCGCCGCCGCGACCGTTCCGCGCTGAACCCCGCCACAGCCGGAATCAAAGGGGAAATTCAGCCACCACCTCGCTGCCGCAGCCATGGAAAACCAGCTGGCGGCACAGGGCCCGCACCAAAGGCAGGCCGCGGCCGCTCGGCAGTTCGGACGGCTCCCTTCTCAAGCCCTCCAGCAGCGAGACATGATCGAAACCCGCGCCGCTGTCGCACAGGCGGATGAATATCCCGTCCCGCCCCTCATGGCGGCGGCGCTCGATCCGCAAGGCCACCCAGCCTTCGCGCAAGCCGTTCAAACGCTCGCGCCGCAGCACGAAGTAGCGCTCATAGCCGTCCGGTTGCGCTTTGATTTGCGAATCCAGCCGCAGCACGCCATGGTCCAGCGCATTGTTGAACAACTCGGTGACCACCAGCAGCACCTGCTTGAACTGCCCGCCGCGCAGGCCCAATTGGTTCAGCCAGCCTATCAGCATGGGAAGGGCCTGATCGCGGCGCAATTCCTCCGCGTTGAATTCCAGCTGGATCTGCCAGTTGGACAGCAGGCCGCCGTCGTCGCGCTCCAGCGGCTCGGCGTCCCGCTCCGCCGCCATGCTCGCGTCGGCCTCCAGCCGCACCACGCCCAAGGAGATGTCGTCGCGGTTCTTGACCCCGCCCAAGTGCGCCAGCACCGCCAGCCGTATCGCGTCCAGCGGCGCGTCCTCTCCAGCCCGCGCCAGCGCTTGCAACACGCCGCGGCTGCCGAATTGCCGGCCTTGCGCGTCTTCCGCCTCGGTCAAACCGTCGGAGCACAGCACCAGCTGCCCGCTCTGCTCCCAGAAATAGGTTTCGCTTTCCCAGCGGAAGTCTTCCACGCCGAAAATGCCCAGCGGCGGAAACTGCGATTTCCACTCCTTGAGCAGCGCGCCGTCATCGGCGGCGAACACCACGCAGGGCATGCCGCCGTTCCACACCTCGATGCGGGCTTGCTCCCAGTCGATGGCGACCAGGGCGGCGGCGACGAAGCGCCCCACCGGCAGCAGCCGGTTCAGCTTGGCGTTGATCTCGCGCGCCATCGCGGTAAGGGGAAAACCGCGCCGGACCATCGCGTAGAAAATGTCCACCGCCGGCAAGCAGGCCAGCGCCGCCGACAGGCCATGGCCGGTGCTGTCGGCCAGCATGATGCACAGCTGCCCGGTCGGCGACAGCGCCCGCGCCAGCACGTCGCCGCTGAATTGCTCGGCCGACAATTGCCAGCCGCACACGCCGCGCAGGTCCTGCTCCTCGCTGCCGACGATGCTGTCCAGCACGTGCTTGGCGAAACGCTGCTCCCGCTCGTTGATATTGTAATAGTTGAGCAGTTTTTGCGAGTCGGCCGAAATCCGGCTTTGCATCTCGCAGATGCGCTGCATCACCCGGATCTTGGCGGCCAGCATGGTGAGGTTGATCGGCTTGACCAGATAGTCGTCGGCGCCCACGTCCAGGCTGCTGATGTGCGCCTCTTCATCGCTGCGGGCGCTGAGGAAGATGATGGGCAGCCAGCGGTCGCCGCAAAGCCGGCGGATCTCACGGATCGCTTCTTGCCCATCCATCACCGGCATCATGCAGTCCATCAATATCATGTCGGGCAATTGCCGCCGGCACTGCTCCACCGCCTGCCGGCCGTTTTCGGCATACCGCACCGCATGCCCCATTTCCTCGATCACCAGCCCCATCAACCGGCGGGTGGCCTCCACGTCTTCCGCCACCAGCACGGTGAACGTTCTTTCCATCGTCGCTTCCTGACTATCCGACACCATTCAATCTGCGATATGACGCATAAGCGCATCCATGTCAAACCCGAAGCAGGGCCTCGCCGCTTGCGGCTTCCTTCCCCCAGAGGCCGGACGCCCCCCGCGCCGGTAGGCTGCGCATGCCGCCGCTATCCGGTATAGTGGATCTCATATCCGCCCCGCGCTCGACAGAGCGCCGCCGGGGCACTGAACAGCTGGAATGGCAACAAAATCCAGCGCAATCAAGGATTTAACCCCGATGCTGTTGATGATAGACAACTACGACTCCTTCACTTACAACCTGGTGCAGTATTTCGGCGAACTGGGCCAGGACGTGAGGGTGTTCCGCAACGATGAAATCTCGCTGCAGCAGATAGAAGAACTGCAGCCCAAATACCTGGTGATCTCCCCCGGCCCCTGCACCCCCAACGAGGCCGGCGTGTCGGTGCCGGCCATCCTGCACTTCGCCGGCAAGCTGCCCATCATGGGCGTGTGCCTGGGCCACCAGGGCATAGGCCAGGCCTTCGGCGGCAAGGTGATTCACGCCAAGCAGCTGATGCACGGCAAGGTGTCGCCAGTCAGCCATCTGGACAAGGGCATGTTCCGCGGCCTGCCCAATCCGGTCACCTGCACCCGCTACCATTCGCTGGTGATAGAGCGCGAATCGCTGCCCGATTGCCTGGAAGTCACCGCCTGGACCGACGACGGCGAGATCATGGGCGTGCGCCACAAGACGCTGCCGATCGAGGGCGTGCAGTTCCATCCGGAATCCATCCTCACCGAACACGGCCACCAGATGCTGGACAATTTCCTGAAGGAATTCGCCTGATGCGCATGCGGCTGACGCTGGCCTTAGCCCTGCTCGCCTCCCCCGCGTGGGCGGGCGCGCTGGACGACTGCGCGCAAAGCGCCGCCGATACGCCGGCCGTCGCGGCCTGCCTGCAGCAGCGCCACGCCGACGCGCAACGCCTGCTCGCCGCGCAGGAGGACAAAAGCCTGGCGGCGATGCGCAAGCTGGACCGCGCCAGCGACAACCGCTTCCACGCCGCCCGCGCCCTGCTGCGCGCCCGGCAAGCGTACCAAACCTACCGCCGCCAGCAATGCGACTGGCTGGCCGCCAGCTACGCCAGCGGCAACGGCGCCGACCGCGCCCGCCTGGCCTGCCAGATCGACCTGGACACGCAAAGGCTGGCCGAGCTTGGCCGCCAAGGCTCATAGGAATCCATCATCATGATCAGCCCGCAAGTGGCCCTGAACCGTCTGATCGACGGCAATGAACTGTTTTACGACGAAATGCTGGACCTGATGCGCCAGATCATGCGCGGCGAATTGAGCCCGGCCCAGACCGCCGCGATCCTGATCGGCCTGCGGGTCAAGGTGGAATCGGTTTCGGAAATCGCCGCCGCCGCCACCGTGATGCGCGAATTCGCCACCCACGTGCCGGTGGCCGACCGCGCCAACCTGGTGGACACCTGCGGCACCGGCGGCGACAAGTCGCACACGTTCAACATCTCCACCACCGCGGCCTTCGTCGCCGCCGCTGCCGGCGCACGCGTCGCCAAACATGGCGGCCGCTCGGTATCGTCCAGTTCCGGCAGCGCCGACGTGCTGGAACAGCTGGGCGTCAATCTGGCCCTCAGTCCGGAACAGGCCGGCCGCTGCATCGACGAAATCGGCCTGGGCTTCATGTTCGCCCCCAACCACCACAGCGCGATGAAGCATGTCGCGCCGATACGCAAGGAACTGGGCGCGCGCACCATCTTCAACATCCTGGGGCCGCTGACCAACCCGGCCGATGCCGACAAGCAGCTGATGGGAGTCTTCCACCCCGATCTGGTCGGCATCCAGTCCCGCGTGCTCAAGCAGCTGGGCAGCAAGCACGTGATGATCGTGCATGGTTGCGACGGCCTGGACGAATTGACACTGTCCGGCCCCAGCATGGTGGCCGAGCTGAAAAACGGCGAGATACTGGAATACCAGGTCGAGCCCGGCGAATTCGGCCTGATGCGCTGCGAACTGAAAGACCTGCGCGCGGACACCGCGGAACAATCGCGGCTGCGGCTGCTGTCGGTGTTGGACGGCGAGCCCGGCCCGGCGCGCGACATCGTATTGTTCAATGCCGGCGCGGCCATCTATACCGCCGATATCGCCCCAAGCCTGGCCGACGGTGTTACCATGGCGCGCGAAGCGTTGGACAGCGGCAAGGCGCGCCAGAAGCTGGATCAGCTGGTGGCGCTCAGCCGGCAATTCGGCAACTGAAATACGGACAAGGCGGCCTGCGATAGCGGCGCCGCCCTTCAAACACAATCGACCGCAACAAAACCATCATGAACAAACTATCCAAAGACATCTTCAAGGCTTATGACATTCGCGGCATCGTCGGCAAGACGCTGACCGCCGCCGTCGCGCGCCAGATTGGCCAGGCCGTGGGTTCGGAAGCGCTTGCCCGCAAAGTGCGGGCCATCGTGGTGGGTCGTGACGGTCGACTGTCCGGCCCGGAACTGTGCGAAGCGCTGTCCGAAGGCATCCGCGCCGCCGGCGTGGACGTGATCGACGTCGGCCGCGTCGCCACGCCGATGCTGTACTTCGCCGCCCACCAACTGGGCACGCTGTCCGGCGTGATGGTCACCGGCAGCCACAACCCTCCCGACTACAACGGCTTCAAGATGATGCTGGCCGGCGACACCCTGGCCGGGCAGGACATTCAGAAATTGTACCAACGCATCGTCGACGGCGATCTCGCCGCGGGCGAAGGCGGCTACCGCACCGAAGACATCGCCGAAGCCTATTTCGAGCGCATCACCTCCGACATCAAGCTGGAGCGCCCGCTGAACATCGTGGTGGACAGCGGCAACGGCGTGGCCGGCGCCTTCGGCCCGCTGCTGTACCGCCGCCTGGGCTGCAAAGTGCGCGAACTATTCTGCGACGTGGACGGCACCTTCCCCAACCACCACCCCGATCCGGCCAAGCCGGAAAACCTGAAGGACGTGATCGAGGCGCTGCAGAAAACCGACGCCGAAATCGGCCTGGCCTTCGACGGCGACGGCGACCGCCTGGGCGTGGTCACCAAAGACGGCAACATCATCTGGCCGGACCGCCAGCTGATGCTGTACGCCGCCGACGTGCTGGAACGCAATCCCAAGGCCAAGGTGATCTTCGACGTGAAGTCCACCCGCCTGCTCAAGCCCTGGATCAAGCAAAACGGCGGCGTGCCGGTGATGGCGCGCACCGGCCACAGCTTCATCAAGGCCAAGATCAAGGAAACCGGCGCGCTGCTCGCCGGCGAGATGAGCGGCCACGTGTTCTTCAAGGAACGCTGGTACGGCTTCGACGACGGCATCTACACCGGCGCCCGCCTGCTGGAAGTGCTATCGCGCGTGGAAGACCCGAGCGAGCTGCTGAACGCGCTGCCCAACGCGGTATCCACGCCGGAGCTGAACCTGAAAATGGCCAAGGAAGGCGAAAACCACGCGCTGATCGCCAAACTGCAGGAATCCGCCAGCTTCGACGGCGCCGAGGAAGTCAACACGCTGGACGGCCTGCGCGTCGAATACAAGGACGGCTTCGGCCTGGCCCGCGCCTCCAACACCACGCCGGTGATCGTGCTGCGCTTCGAAGCCGATACCGAAGAAGCGCTGGAAAGAATCAAGGGCGACTTCCGCCGCGTGCTGGGCACCGCCACCAGCGCCAAGCTGCCGTTCTAAAGCTGGCCGCCGCCAGGCGGCAGCGCCAGACTACCAGGGGACATGGGCCGACCATGTCCCCCTTGCATTGAAAGGAAACCCATGTACCAACAGGCTGCCAGCCATTTCAGCACCGTGCGCGACCTGCTGCGCTTCGCCGTCACGCGCTTCAACGAAGCCGAGCTCACCTACGGCCACGGCACCCACAACGCCCACGACGAAGCGGCCTACCTGATCCTGACCGCGCTGCAGCTGCCGATAGACCAGCTCGACCCCTATCTGGACGCCAAGCTGCTGCCGTCCGAACTGGAAGACGTGCTGGAGCTGATCCGCCGCCGCGCCGAAGAGCATGTGCCGGTGGCCTACCTCACCAATGAGGCCTGGCAAGGCGAATTCAGCTTCTACGTGGATGAGCGGGTGCTGGTGCCGCGCTCCTTCATCTACGAATTGCTGGGCGAGCCGCTGGAGCCGTGGATCGAACACCCGGAACTGGTGCACCGCGCGCTGGACCTGTGCACCGGCTCCGGCTGCCTGGCCATCCAGCTGGCCCACCACTACCCCGATGCCGAAATCGACGCGGTGGACATTTCTCTGGACGCGCTGGAAGTGGCGTCGATCAATGTCGAGCATTACGGCCTGCAGGACCGGATCAACCTGGTTCACACCGATATGTTCGAGGGCATAGAAGAAAAATACGACCTGATCATTTCCAACCCGCCCTACGTCGATGCCGAGTCGGTTGACGCGCTGCCGGAAGAATACCTGCACGAACCGGAAATCGCGCTGGGCTCCGGCGAAGACGGCCTGGACGCCACCCGCGAAATCCTGCGCCGCGCGCCGGACTTCCTCAACGAGCGCGGCGTGCTGATGGTGGAAATCGGCCACAACCGCGACATGCTGGAAGAATGCTTCCCCACCCTCCCCTTCATGTGGATGGAGACGCAAAGCGGAGACGGATTTGTCTTCCTGCTGACGCGCGAAGATATCGTAACCGCCGGTATCTAATTAGACCGCAAAGCCGCCAACGCGAAAAAGTCGGCGGCTTTTTATCATCCATCCCGATCTTTCCGACATCATACTCAAGAGCCGGGTCGCCAAGACATTGCCGCTTGCGGATGCTACCAGCCGCTCTTACCATCCCCCCTGGGCCGATATGGCTCAAAGTGCTTATCCAGATGGCTGACGAAGGCCCGCACTTTCGCCGACAGGTTGTTCTTCATCGGATAGACCGCGTGAATGTCGGCCGCCGGAAACCGCCAGTCGCCGAGCACTTCGCGCAATCGTCCCGAACGCAGATAAGGCGCGACGTTCCACTCCGAGCGCAGCAATATCCCCAGCCCCCGCAATGCCCAGCTGACCGCTGCCTCGCCATCGTTGGTCGAGACGGTCCCGCGGACCTTCACATTGGCTTGCGTATTGCCTGAGTGAAGGTGCCACGCGCCATAGGTTTCGTCGCTCTCCCGGATCACAATGCAGCGGTGGCGCTGCAGATCCATCGGGGAGACCGGCGCGCCGAAACGCTCCAGATAGGCCGGCGATGCGCATAACAGGCGGCGATTGCTGGCGATTTTCCTGGAAGTGATGCGAGCGTCGGGCAACTCGCCGAAGCGGATGCAGACATCGAATCCCTCTTCGATCAGATTGACCGGGCGGTCGGACAACGATAACTGAACGTCGACATCGGGATAAAGCTCGACAAAGTCCGCTATAGCCGGGGCGATGAACTGGCGGCCGAAGCCGAAGGTCGCATTGACGCGCAGCAGCCCCTTTGGGATGGCCTGGGCGCTGGCCAGCCTTTGCTCCAACTCCTCCAGCTCCGCAAGAATCTTTTTCCCCTCCGCCAGATACAGCTCGCCTTCATGCGTGACGGCCGCTCGCCTCGTCGTGCGGTTCAACAGCCGAATGCCGAGCCGCGCCTCCAAATTGGCCAAGCGACGGCTGACGGCGGCGGTGGATACGCCCAGTTCTTGCGCCGCGCCGGACAGCGTGCCCGCCTTCACCACTTCCAGGAAAAAAGCGACGTCGGATATGGAGTTCATTTTTGCATTTAAGTTAAAAACAGTTTGATATTTCAATTATTGTACAGAAATTTGCAATCCACTAACTTGCCTCCAAAGGAAGCCGCCTCGCTTTCAGGCTCACCGGGAGACAAGAGTGACCGCATTGCAAACCCCACCCCAAACGCTTTACCAGAAGCTGGTCGAAACCCACACGGTGGCGCGTCTGGATACCCAGAACGTGCTGCTTTACGCCGACCTGCACATCATGAACGAGTACACCAGCCCGCAAGCCTTCGCCGGGCTGGCGGAAGCCGGCCGCACAGTCTCGCAACCCGGCCAGAACGTGGCGGTGGTCGACCACATCATCCCGACCCACCCCGTGGCGATCCGCATCATCGAGGAGCCGAATTCGGCATTGCAGGCCTCGAACCTGAAGAAGAACTGCGACCGCCACGGCATCCCGCTGTTCGATGCCAACGACCGCTTTCAAGGCATAGAACATGTCATCGCGCCGGAGCTGGGCATGATTCGTCCCGGCATGGTCGTTCTCTGCGGAGACAGCCACACCACGACCTATGGCGCGCTGGGGGCCTTGGGCTTCGGAATCGGCACCTCAGAAGTCGAACACGTATTGGCGACCCAGACCCTGGTGTATCGCCTCGCGCAAACCATGCGCATCCATGTCGCCGGCCGCTTGCCGCTCGGCACCACCGCCAAGGACCTGATCCTGCTGATCATCAACCGGATCGGCGCGCACGGCGCGCGCGGCTATGTGGTCGAGTTCTGCGGCGAGGCCATTGAAGCGCTGACGATAGAGGCGCGGATGACGCTGTGCAATATGGCGGTCGAGGCCGGCGCGCGCGGCGCGCTCATCGCGCCGGATGCGCTGACGCTGGAATACATCGCCCGCCATTGCCCGGACCTGGCCGGCGCGACGCTGGACGCCGCGAAGGCGGACTGGCGCGCCCTGCGCAGCGACGACGGCGCCCCATTCGACCTTGAGTTGGAATTCCAGGCCGGCGACGTCGAGCCCTATGTGACCTGGGGCACCAGCCCCGACCAATCCATTCCGATCAGCGGCCGCATCCCCGTCGCCGCGTCGGCGCCGGAAGGCGCCGACCGGCTCACCATGCAGCGGGCGCTGCGCTATACCGGCCTGGCCGAAGGCGCCCAACTGGAAGGCTTGCCCGTTCAGCGCGTCTTCATCGGCTCTTGCACCAATGCCCGCATCGAGGACTTGCGCGCCGTCGCGGACATCGTGCGCGGACGCAGCGTGGCGCCTACGGTGCGCGCCATGATCGTGCCGGGCTCAGGCGAAGTGCGCCGCCAGGCCGAACAGGAAGGGCTGGCGCAGCTGTTCATCGAAGCCGGCTTCGAATGGCGCCAACCCGGCTGCTCCCTATGCCTGGCCATGAATGACGACGTGCTCAATCCCGGCGAGCGCTGCGCCTCCACCACCAACCGCAATTTCGAAGGCCGCCAAGGCCGGGATGCGATCACCCACCTGATGAGTCCGGCCATGGCCGCCGCCGCCGCCGTCGCCGGCTGCATCAGCGACGTTCGCAAACTGGGAGTCCAAGCATGACCGTTCACACCCGAATCGAAGGCATGGCCGCGCCGTTGCCGGTCAGCAATCTGGACACCGACCAGATCATGCCTAAGCAATTCCTGCGCCGCATCGACAAGGCGGGCCTGGCCGAAGGCCTGCTATACGACATGCGCTTCGGCCCGGATGGGAAACCCCGGCCCGAATTCGTTCTCAACCGGCCGGAATACGCGGCGGCCAGGATTTTGGTCGCCGGCCCCAATTTCGGCTGCGGCTCCAGTCGCGAACACGCGGTCTGGGGCCTGCGGCAATACGGCATCCAGGCGGTGATCGCCCCCAGCTTCGGCGAGATTTTCTATTCGAACGCGATGAACAACAGCCTGATGCTGGTGGCGCTGGCCGAAGCCGATGTCGAGGCCATTCTGGCCGACGTCTCCGCGCCGGAAAACAGCCTGGTCGCGATCGATGTCGCATCCATGACGGTGCGAAGCAAGAGTCTGGCGGCGTCTTTCTCGCTGTCCGAGCGCCATCGCCGGATGTTCCTCGAAAGCCTGGACATGATAGGCGCGACCTTGGCCATGCAAGACCAGATCCACGCATTCGCCGCCAAGCATTGGCAGCAGCGGCCCTGGCTGAAAGACATCGCATCCATGACAAAAAACCGTTTGGCGTAAGCGGGGCGCCCTGCCGGGCCACCGGCCCGGCGGCGCCGTCACGCCCTATCTGAGGAGACAAAAATGCATATAGAGGAAACCGTTAGCAACCCGCCGGCAGGCAATAGGCCTTGGAACAAGTTGATGGCCATGCGCATCGGACCGCTGCCCTTGCCGCTCTATCTATCTCTCGCCGCCATTGTGGTCGCCGCGGCCATCGCGCATCGCCTGCCAAACGACCTGATCGGCGGCCTGGCGGTCATGATGTTGTCCGGCTTCCTGCTGGGCGAGCTTGGCAAGAGGCTTCCCGTGCTCAAGCATATCGGCGGCTCGGCCATTCTCTGCCTGTTTGTCCCCTCGGCATTGCTGGGATACAAGCTATTCGACCCCGACATGCTGAAAGCGCTGACCACGGCGATGAAGACAGCCAATCTGCAATACCTCTACATTGCCTGTCTGGTGGTCGGCAGCATTCTCGGCATGAGCCAAAAGGTTTTGGTGCAGGGCTTTTTGCGGATGTTCATCCCGCTGCTGGTGGGGACGCTGGGCGCCGTCGCCGCCGGCATGCTTGTCGGCCTATTATTCGGTTACACCCCTTGGCACACCTTCTTCTACATCATCATTCCCATTTTGGGCGGCGGCATCGGCGAGGGCATTCTGCCGCTCTCCATCGGCTATTCCGAAATGACCCGAATCCCGCAGGCTCAGATTGTCGCCACACTGATTCCCGCGGCCCTGATCGGCAATGTCGTCGCCATCCTGCTGGCCGGCCTGCTCCACTTCTACGGCAAGAAGCGCCCGCGATTCAGCGGCAATGGCATGTTGGTCAAAACCGGGGAAGATCGGGAATTGCTGGCCGCGCAGCATGAAGCGCCGATCAACTTGAGCTTGATGGGAAGCGGCTTGCTGCTCACCTGTTCTTTTTTCACCCTGGGGTCTTTATTTGCCCCGATTACCGGCATCCCGGGGCCGATCCTGATGATTATCACAGCCGCCCTGGTCAAGGTGAGCAGGGTGATGCCGGCGCAGGTGGAGCTGGGGGCCTACCAGATGTACAAGTTCATGACCAGCAATCTGACATTCGCCATCCTGGTTGGGCTGGGCACCCTCTTCGTGCCATGGAACCAGATGGCGGCTTCCGTCACCCCCGGGTATGTTCTGCTCTGCGCGGTGATCGTGCTGGCCATGGTGGCCAGCGGCTTCGGCATCGGCTTGTTGCTGAAGATGTATCCGGTGGAGTCGGCCATTGTCGCCGCCTGCCATAGCGGCCTGGGCGGCACCGGCGACGTGGCGATCCTGTCGGCCGCCAACCGGATGGAAATGATGCCCTTCGCGCAAATCTCGACCCGCATCGGCGGGGCGGCCATGATCGTTCTGGCCACGCTGCTGATGAAGCTTCTCCACTAGCGATCAACCCCAAAAGAAACCGCGGCCACTCAATCGCCTCCCGTTCAGAGAGGCTTTGCGCCCGCGCTCTTGTCAGGCAGCGCCAGCGGAGTATCGAGAATCTGAGACGAAAGAACCACTCCATGCATTCCGTGCGGGACGCCCTCCCGTCCGCGAGAGCATGACTTGAGCCAGGGGGACTTGCCGGAGATTGGCAGTCAAGACGTAGTGTCCGACGCCTTAGGCGCAAGCGTGGGCTGAATCTCCGCCAGGTAAACAACTCGAGGGTGGGCCGATAACAATAGGCGCCTTGCCGCAGTTGAATTGCCGCGATGGCGCGTCGAATGCTGACGACGCGGTAAGTGCTGATCAGAAAGTTGGCACGCTTTTCGCCGCTGGTTTTTCCGAGGGGAGGTCAATGTTGACCCGGGGAGATTGGCTCACCGAGCTGGCTGCAGATCAGTCAGCCTGAATATCGCCAAACGGCAAAACGAAACGGCGGCATCCACCTGCGCGGACGCCGCCGTTTTTTGTCGCGCGAGACGCGCTAAACCTGAGCGCGCTCTTCTTCCGCCTCGGCCAGCAGCAGCTCCAGGAACTGCCCGGCGTCCTCGCTGCCCAGAATATAGCCGGCCTGCTGGTCCATCTCGTCCAGCTCCCGCTCCGCGTCGCCGCCGCGCCCCAGCAGAGTCGCCAGCGCGGCATCAATGCGCATGGCCTGTTTGAGCAAGCCGTGCTCCTCGGCCAGCGCCTCGCACTCCAGCAGCACCTCGCTCAGATAAGGATCGACCCCGCCTTCCTCTTCCTGGTGGCTCTGCGGCTCGGCTTCGCCGCCGGCGCCGAAGAAACCCGCCAGATCCGCCAGGTCGAAATTGCCTCCCGGCGCTTCCTCCGGCTCGGCCTCGGTTTCGGTGGCATGGAAAAAGGCCGCGGCGGAGAAGCCTGTCAGCGGCAACGGCGCATGTTCCTCCTCCGCGACCGTATCCGGCGCCGCTACCCCGGCTTTGGCCTCGGCCGGCATCCGCTCCCGTTCCGCATCGCTCGCCGCTCCGCCCTCCAGCTCGGCCTGCTCCAGCAGGCTGTCGGCATAGCCGGCCAGCTGATCCGGCGACATTCTGGCGCCCAGCGCCGCCTCCTCGCGCTCGGCCATCCGCTCCGCCATCGGCACATCCGCCAGCATGCCGCCGGCCAATTCGGCCACCACTGCCGCCCGCATCAACAAGCCATGTTCGGCTTGCAGATCGCTGATGCGCACGAAAACATCCTCTTCCAGCGCGCCGGCCGCCTGCTCCGCCGCGCTCCAGCCGGACCCCGGGTCGGCAGGGATCTCGCGCTGCTCGGCCAGGCGGAACAGCTGCTCGACATCATCAAAGATGCGCCGCTTGAAGCGCAGCATCGACTCGCCGCCCTTGCCAGGCTCGGACACGCCCATCACATCCTGCATGATCTTGTCGGCGGCCAGCGCCTTTGACATGTCGTTGCCCAGCGGGAACAGCGTGTTGTGCTTGGCGTCCTTCGCCACCGCGCCGTCCAGTTGCACATAGAAGGTATTCATCTTGATCAGATGATTGCGGTTCATGAACCAGGCCTGGCCTTCCGCCATGTCCACCAGATCCAGATAGGTCAGCCGGTTTTCCTCGCGGTAGCTGGCGTCGCCGGTATCCACCAGCCGGTCGGAATTTTCCAGCTTGCGCTTGCCTCCGGCCCAGGCATACACGCCCTGGCCCGCGCGCTTGATGGCGATGTCGGCGGTTTCCTGGTCTTCGGTTTTCAGGAAGATCTTCATGCCGGTGTTGGCCAGGATGCGCGAGGCCTCGATCTCCGAACCCTTTTTGAACGATGGATAATCCTGGCCGGCGAAGATCACGCTGACGCCCAGCGAACGCGCCTGCGCAGCCACGTCGCCGAACCCCTCCACCGCGTAAGAGCCGTATTCGTCCATGATGGCCAGGAGCGCGGTGTCGGAGTTGGTGGGCCGCGAGTCGACGATCTCCTGCTTGCTGCCGGTGAGCTGGGCCTTCAGCGACACCGACAGCGCGTTCTTGATGCCCGCCACCGTCAACCGGCCCAGGTTGGCCAGCGACGACGGCGCCTTTTCCAGCGCCGGCAGCATCACGTACAGGATGCGGCGGTTGTAGACCACGTCCTGGAAATCGACATCGCCCCACTCCACATTGCAGATATGGCCATAGGTGCCGGACAGCAGGCCCAAGAGTTCGGTGAACTGCATGGTGAGGAAGCCGTGCTGCTTGCTGGCCTGCTCCCAGTAGGTGTCGAAGGCGGCGGGATCGTTGTTTTTGGCGTTGATCGCCTCGCGAAAGCCCGGCAGCTCATCCAGATAGCCGGTGAGCTGTTCGCGGGCGTAACCGGGGATGCTCTCGTCGCTTTCCAGCTCTCCCAGCTTGTCCAGCCGCATGTAGTCGCGCAGCGCCTGCACCGACAGCGTGATCTTGCCGGCGTCGCGCATGGCCACCAGGCCGCGCATCAGCGCCCGTATCATCGCCTCGGCCCGGCCGCGCCACATCGCGCCGTCGCCGCCGCCATCCGGCCGCATCAGGCCGGTCACCAGCTCGGTCAGCGTGTCGGCCGAACCATAGGTGAAGGGGTTGAAGGTATTGGAGTGGATCTGCCCCAGCAAGTCCATCTTGTCCTTGGCGCCGCCGGCGTCGTCATCGTCCAGGATCGCCAGCTTCTCGAAACCGGTGGAGGAGATGAAGTTGAGCACCAAGAGGTCGTCCTCGCGGCCATACATCTTGGCCATGGTGACGATGTCGAACCAGGTTTTCGGATCGGACTTGCCGTCCACCATGATCACGCCCGAGCCATGGCCGATCGCCTGGCAGATCAGCCCCTCCAGCGCCACGGTCTTGCCGCCGCCGGTGGTGCCGAACAGGGTGGCGTGCACGCGCATGGTGTCGTCGCTGACCCAAATCTCTTCCTTGGTATCCATGGCGTTGCCCATGCACCAGACGCCTTTGCCGCCCTTGTCCGGCGGCCCTTCCATCCGGGTCCAGGCCAGCTTTTTGTCGCCGCCGGGCACCGGTTTCCAGAACGGCCCCTTCGGGTGGTCTATCACCCGGTTGCGCGACATCAGCATCGCTGCGCCGGCGAAAGCCAGCGTGAACAGCGGGAAAATCGGGCACAGCAGGTAGACCACGCCCAGGCCGGTCAGAAACGCCGGCTCTTGGCGGCGCAGCCAACCCAGCACCTTGTGGGAAAAGGGAACGACGTCGCGTTCAACCTGACTCCGACGCATCGGGGCCGCCATCAACGCACCGCTTCCGGATATATGATTCGCATTGCCAGACTTGATCCTGTTTTCTTATTGCCGACCGGCCGTGCCGGCCTGTTCGGCGGCCTGCTCCACCGCATTCTGCATGCGCAGCCTGAGGCCGGAGTCCGCCGCCTGGTAAAGCTGGTCGAATGCCGCCGACCTGACTGCCTGGCGCTGGTATTCGCGCGTCTGGGCCTGCAGCTGCTGGACCTTGCCTTCCTGCAAATACCACGCCGCGGCCGCGACCGGAACGACGATCAGCGCGGAACAAATCACCACGCACATGCCGAACTGCGGCAGGAAACGCCGCACCGTCATGTCATTGGAGACCAGTTTGCGCTGATGCTGCTCGCCCAGATTGACCAGCCTGGCCAGGGAATCCTCCACGGCCATGAAGCGGTCATCCATCATCGCGATCAGGTCGCTCTCCAGTTTCTTGAGTTCCTCTTCCATGGCAACCACCGTCAGATTGAACAAAGCATTGCGTAAACCACCGCGCTAAAAGCCGAGCGCGGCGTCGTCCAGCGCCGGCCTGCCGGCCTTGGGCTGCGGCGCGGCCGCGCGCTCGGGCTTGCCCGCCGCGGGCGGGGAAAGGAAATCTCCCTCGATCACCGACTCGATGAAGTCGTAGAAACGGCCGCTGCTCAACGCCCTTTGCTTGCCGGCGTCGTCAAAGCTGACCACCCAGCCGCCGCTGCCGGACTTGCTGCTGATGCTGGCCACGCCTTCAACCAACTTGAGTTTGTCGCCGATCTTGGGCATATAGCCGACCAAGGGCGCGAAATAGCTGGCGTAGCTGCGGATCTGCGAATCCTTGGATTCGACATACTGCTGAAACTGGATCTTCCAGCCCGCCGCGTCCACCGCGTCCATCAGCCGCTGGGCGTCGCAATGCGGAGCATCCTCGCGAAAAGCCAGGTAAACGGCGCTGGGCGTCATCCGCGAATCGTCGTCGGCGATCTGGCGCACCAGCCCCAGTTCGATCACATCCTGGTGCCCCACTTTCAGCCAGCCGCCCTTGCCGTCGCGGAAAGGCTGGATGGAAATCTCGCGCGCCGGCGCCGCGGGTTCGGCGCCGCCGATCACGGCTATCTTCCCCGCCGAGCCGGCGGACGGCATCTCAATCGCCGCGGCCATCCTCGCCTGCCGCTGCGACTCTCCGTCTTTTTCCAGCAGATGGCCCACCTCCTCGCCGCGCTCGCGCAGGAACATGCCGAACAGCTCGCGCGCCTTGGCCGCCGCGCCGTCGAACATTCCTCCCATCACCGCGCCTTGCGCCCAATGCTGGAATTTTTCATGGATGGCGGCGTCGGTTTCGGCCAGCACCTGCTGCGCGCCGAAGTGGCTGGCCAGCTGATGCGCCAGCTCCGGCGCCGTCAGCAGCGCGACATCCATCAGCAAGGCATGACGGCGGGCTTCTCGCGCCATTTCCCGCTCGGTTTCCCGGGCATCCGCCAGTTGGCCACCGGCGATCTGCGTCTCCGGCGTCGCGGCGGACGGCTGCGCTTGCGGGGCGGACGTGTCGCCGCCCTCCAGCAGATTGCCGCGCACGAACTGCCGCTCGATTTCCATCAGCCGCGCCAAGGTAGGCGATAGCTGGCCGAGCCAGCCCAGCACCTGCTCCACCTGGTGCGCGCCATGGAACCATTCCATGAAGTCGATTTCGCCCATGCGCTGCAACAGCGGTATCGCTCCGCCCAGTTGCCGCCCATCGGCCGGCATCGCGGCGCCGAAACCTATCATGCCCATCAGGAGGGCGGAGACGATATGCGCCCACAGCTCTTCCAGCGGATCGTCCGGACCGTGATGCCGCGGCCGGCGCTTCGCCGCCCTCGGCCGCTTCTCGTGTTGCGCCGCCCACTGCGCCGCCTTGCGCAGCCGGGCCGCGTTGTACTCCCGCATATTGCGGAAGTAGCCGGCTTGCGGCACGCGGATGATCTCTCCCACCGGGTCGTAGATCGCGGCCGCGCCGCCGCTTTCCTCGCGCAGCCCCAGCTCGCCCAGGATGGCGCCCACCAGTTGCTGCAGCTTGCCGCCGCCGGCATGCGCGGCGGCCGGGTGCGCCGACAATGGCGGCAAACCGAGAATCTGCGCGCCGTTGAACACCGAGCACCCTTTGAGCGCCGGTCCCGCCGGCCCTGTCAACGCCTGCATCGGCCGGGCGAAAAGCAGCAGACCGGCGCGCGCGCCCGGCGCCAGCCCCAGTCCCAGCGACTGTATCTGCTTGTAGCTCAGCCAGCGCGGATCGCTAGACGCGGCCGGCAGCGCCGACTGGAGCAACAGGTGGTTGATGCCTTGGTAAACCGTTCCAGTCAGCGGGTTGAAATGGCGCGCGCCGGCCAACGGAGCCGCGAAGACATGCTCCGCGCCCAGCGCGGCCACTTGTTCGTGAATCCGCTGCGCGGCTTCTTGCGCATAAGCCCGGCGGCCATGCGGATGCCTATCCATCATTGCGCTCTCCCTTGATACAGGCCGGCGATGGACCGATGCAGTTCGTCTTCGCCGCGTCCGCTCATCGACCCCAGCGTAGCCAACGCCGCCAGATAGTCCGCCACCGCGCGGGCGAACACCGGATCGGCGCCGCAATCCTGCCGCATGCGCGGCAAAGCGGCATCATCCAGCGGCGCGAACGCCACGTCGTGGTCCTCCGCCAACAGCGCCATCACGCACATGCGCTCGATGGCCAGCTGTAAAAAGGGCAGATACGCCCAGCGCGCGTCCTCTTCGTCGTCCAGCGCCTCCGGCGGCAGCTCGCGAGCCAGCCCCATTTCCCGCAGGTCCGGCTCCCGCGGCGCATCCGGCGGCAGGCGCGGAGCATGGCTCTCGGCGCGGAATCCAGTCAGCTCAACACTTTGCATAGTCATATAAAAAAATTATATTAAAATTACTACTTAAATATAACTATTAAAATACAGGATCAAAAAAAACCGCCGCATGCCGGATCAGGCGCCGAGCGCAACCACGCGCCCGCCCGCCGGGTTTTCACGCGCGACGTCCAGGCCGCGGTACAGGCTTTCGATTTCCGCCGTATCCTGCGCCGCCGGCACCGCGCGCACCAGCGGCGCCACCACGCTGTCAGGCTCTACCGGCAAAACCGGGATGGCGTCCGCCTTTCCCGCCGCGGTGTTCTGCAGCGCGGCGCGCGCCGCCTCGCCCGGCCGCGGCGGCTGATCCAGCAGCGCGATGGCCTCCACGCGCCGCACCATGCCAGACAGCGCGGAGCCGATGTCCTGCCGCAAGGTATGGCGATAGTTGACCGTGCCGCTCACTTTTGCCGTCGGCATCAGCAAGACGTGGTCGGCGTGGATGTCGCCATCCAGGCTGCCGGCCACCACCACCACCCGGGCGTGCAGATCGCCGCAGACATCGCCGCCCTGGCTGACGATGACGATGGGGTCGCAATCGTCGATCGCGCCATTGGGAATCAGGTTGCCCATCACCCGGCCGGAAATCTTGACCCCGCGCCCGATGAAGATGTCGCCATGGATTTCCATGTCGATCTCGATCAGAGAACGGATCTGCTCGCGGGTGATCGTGGGCGAGCTGACCTTGGGCGGCATCTGGCCCGCGTCTTCAAACCTCTTGCCGGCTTCCTCCTCCAGCGCCTCGGATTGCTGGATGGAGTGCAGCTTGTTGAGCGTGTCGCTGCCCAGCAGCATCTTCGCGAAGAATTTACGCATGATTGGATCCTTTTAGTAGCTGGCGCGGCGCGTCCGCCTTGCCGCGCGCCCGATCTAGAAACTGACCTTGTAGCGGCCGCGGTCGGTTTCCACCACCTGCGCCTGCTGGTCTATGCTCTGGATCACCTCGCCATTGCGGAAATGATCCCCCACCCGCAATTCAGCGGTGCCGCCGTTCGACTTTTTCACCCACACCGAGGTGGAAGACATCCCCAGCACCTTGCTGCCGGCGTCCTTGCCGCCATCGCCGTGCGCTTTTGGCGCGCGCGCCTGCCCCGCGCCGCGCGATGCCATCTGGCGATTGCGCTCGCGCAGCGTCTTCACCTCTTTCTCCAGCCGCGCCACCTTGGCCTCGAGGCTTTCCGGCTGCGCCGCTTCCTTGGCCTGCGCCGCCTTCGGCTGCGACGCGTCGGCATCGCCGCCGGCCGCCGGCTCGCGGCTCAGCGCGGTTTTCTTGGCCGACGGCGCCAGCAGCGCCGGCTCGGCCGCCGCGTCCGCAGCGGCGTCAGGCTGCAACGGCGATGGCGATGCGGCGGCCTGGCCCGGATTGGCGCCGGGCTGCAGCAGCGCCGGAGGCTGCGACGGCGCCGCCGCGGACGGCGGCTGCGCGACGCTGGCGCTGCCGAGCGATGCCGGCGCGGCCTGATGCGTCAATTGGGCCGGCGGGGTGTTCACCATAGGCTTGACCGGATCCATAGGCCGCATTGCAGTCGGCGCCGGATCCTCCACCGGCGGGGGATTCAGCACTTTCTGCCACAAGGGCTTGGTCAGCATCACGACCACCACGCCGCCGATCAGCGCCAGCAAGGCGATGCGCTTGGCGTCTTTCTTGGGCTGCGCGGCCGGCGGCGAGTCCATCGGCTCGTCGTCGAACTTGAGATCCTGATGCGCCGGCGCGGCCATGGTCCGGCTGGCATTGCGCGCCACCGGCGGCTCATCCTCGAAGCTCAGCCTATCCTCGTCCAGAGCCAAGCTTTCCGCATCGCCAAAATCGTGTGCTCCACTCATTCTGCCACCTCACCGAGAGAATTGGTTAATCCGTTTTCTTAAACTATGTTATATTGAAGTACATACTAAATCAAACTTTATGCGAGAAGAGATGCCGCTTTTCGACGTTCCCGCGCCACCGAGCGCCAATCCGCTGACCATTCCCTACCGCGCGCCCGCGCCGCGCAACTACGCCGAAGCCCGCGACCTGCTGGTCAAATCCAGCTTGCGCGCAGTCGACATCGCCAAGCTCAATCTGCAGAAAAAGCTGGAAGACCAGCCGCAACGCGCGCGGCGCGCCAACTTCATCGCAAGCCAAGGGCGGATACAGGCCGGCCTGGGCTTCGCCAAACTGGCCCTATTGGCGGACGGCACGGCCAAGGCTCCGGTGACGCTTTACTGGAAAATAGGCGAAAAAGCGGTATTCCAGGCACGCGGCACCCCCACTGCCGACGTGTGCGACGGCGTGCGGCGCATCTGGATGTCCGCCATCTGGTACGACATCTGGGAAAAGGGCATCGCCAAAAGCCAGGCCAGCCTCGACAATCTGCCCGCCATCATGTTCCAGTCCGGCGCGGCGCTGTTCAACGACCGCAAGCTAGGCATGGCGCAAGCCAGCCAGCAGGTTCGCGAAACGCTGGGCAGCGGCGGCGAGCTGCGACTGGAAAACCGCAGCCAAAAACCGTTCTACCAATTTTCGCTGGATAGCGTCCTCAGCAATGCCTGCCTGAACGGAAACATGACCTACACCGACACCGGCGCCGCCTTGCCGCTGTATGGCGCGCCCTATCCCGGCCTGTTCCGCCCCTGAGGAAACGCGATGCGCATCGACAAACGCAGCGCGCTCGCGCTGGGCGGAACCACCCTCGCCCTATTGGCGGCCTTCAGCTGGCTGGGCCTGCAGGGCTCCGCGCCGGCCCGCGCCGCCGGCAGCCTCTTCGCCATAGGCCTGCTGCTGGGCAGTTTTCTGAACGTGCTGGCCTTCCGCCTGCCCCAAATGATGGAGCAAGCCTGGCAGAGGGAGGCCGCGGAAGCCTGCGGCTTGCCGCCGCCTGAACAGGCGCCGCTCAGCCTGTCCCACCCGCATTCGCACTGCCCCGGCTGCCGAAACACGCTCAAAACCTGGCAGCTGGTGCCGGTTTTCAGCTACCTGTTGCTGCGCGGGCGCTGCGCCTTCTGCGCCAGCCCCATCAGCCCGCGCTATCCGCTGGTGGAACTGTCCGTCGGCCTGATCTTCGCCGCGGTCGGCTGGCGGCTGGGCCCGAGCCCGGCCGCCCTGGCCCACTTGGTTCTGCTTTATCTGCTGCTGGCATTGGCGCTGATAGATCTGGACAGCAAGCTGCTGCCCGACAGCCTGACGCAACCGCTGCTATGGCTTGGCCTATTGGCCAATCTGCTCCAGTCTCTGGCGCCGCTGCAAGATGCGGTAATCGGCGCCATGGCGGGCTATCTGTCGATGTGGCTGATCGCCGCGGCCTTTCGGCTTTGCACGGGCAAAGAAGGACTGGGCATCGGCGATTTCAAGCTGATGGCGGCGCTGGGCGCCTGGCTGGGATGGGAAGCGTTGCCGCTGATCATCACGATAGGCTCGATCAGCAGCGCACTGGTCGGCATCGCCCTGATAATCGCCAAAAGAACGGAACGGGAACAGACGCAGCCGTTCGGCCCCTTTCTGATCGCAGGCGGCATCGTCGCGCTGCTCTGGGGGAAAGAAATCACCCGCTGGTATCTGGCGCTGGCTTGAAAGGCCAGCCGGCGCGGATCTTCAGCGGAATAACATTTGCTTATAAATACAATTTGCAAATGATGATTTCATTTTTAGCTGAATTTAAGTAAATCTACGCATGTCATGCGGTTTAAAATATCAGTATTATCTGTTAGGTGTAAACAGTAAATTCACAACAAAAACAAATGATCTGGCATATAGAAGACGATGTGGGCGTAGTGTTCAAAGGCTCGGAAACCAGCTGCATTGGCAGAATGCAGCAACTGCGCCGACAATCGATACTGGGCTTGCCGCTGCCGACCTGCGGCGCCGTGCGCGTGGTGAATCATCAAGGCGTCGTAGCAGCCACCTTGCTGGCCGACGCGCCGCAGCAGCGGCTGGCGCCGACGAACCGGCAAGCGCTCTACGCCCTCGACCAGGACATGGTGGAACATTTGGGCCACACGCCCCGCTGAAGCCGAAACCCCGGCCGACTCATCGCAAGTCCATCCCCGGGGCATCCAGCAAGCCCCGAAATTCCGCGCCCGGCAAAGCCGGCGAAAACAGGAATCCCTGCCAGTAGTCGGCCCCCATGTCCTTTACCGCCTCCAGTTGGGCCATGGTCTCCACCCCTTCGCACACGCTTTCCATTCCCAGGTCGCGCACCATGCGGATCAAGTTGCGCATGATGATGTGGTCCCGCTCTATCTCCAGCATCTGCCGGGTAAAGCTGCAATCTATCTTGATGGTGGTGGCGGGAATATGGCGCAGATGCTCCAGCACCGAAAAACCGGTGCCGAAGTCATCTATCGCCACCCGAACGCCCAGCTTTCTCAACTGGCGCGTCACCTCCACCATCGTCGGCAAATCATGGAACAGATAAGACTCCGTGATCTCCAGCTCCACGCAAGACGGCTCCAGTCCAGCCTGGGCAATCAGCCGCTCCACCTTGCCAGGCAGCTCAGGGACGATCTGCCGCCGGGATAGATTGATGGCCAGGCGAAAATCGGCGGGCAAGCGCGCCTCATCCCGCCACGCCGCCATCATCCGCAAAGCGCTGGCCATGCTCCAGTCACCCAACTCGACGATGAAGCCGCTTTGCTCCGCCAGGGGGATGAAGCTGGCGGGACTGACCGGCCCATTGCGCTCGGCGCTGTGCCAGCGCATCAACGCCTCCGCGCCGGCGACCCTGGCGGTGCGGCAACTGAGCTGCGGCTGGTAATGCATGCTGAACTCGCGCTTGCGCAAGGCAGCAACCAGGCTTTCCCGAGTGGGGGCGCTATGCGCTTGATCATGCATGTTCATGAATCTCCGGCAATATCATCGGCAATCCGCCTTACGGTCTCGAAACAGTTCCAACCCACGCCACCACCCCATCCGCAACGATGCCGGCCAGCGACCTCTTCCTAGGCGCCAGGCCGGCTCAATCCTAGCGCTTACTTGCCGGGCTTCACGCCCTTGCTCAGCGCGCCCTTCCAGCCGCTGGCGCCCACATTGGCGGCGCCGCCGGACATATCGGTCAGCTTCGGGGCGCTGATGCCCAGCTGGCTCTTGCCTTCCTGCAGGCTGTCGGACTGCGGGTTGATGTTCAGCCAGTTGGCGATGCGGTGCGGTAGGGAAATCATCAGGCCCATGGTGAGAAAGGTGACGCCTATCACCACGGCCGCCATCAGCAGCGGTTTCACCAGGAAGTCCAGGCCGCTGCCCACCGCGGTCGAACCGGTGATCGACATCATCATTTCAAAGGCGAACGGCACCGCCACGTTGAACAGCGTCATCGACGCGCAAAAGCCCAGCACCACCAGCAGCGGGAACAGCGTGATATAGGCCAGCAAGCCCCAGCCGGTTTCGGCGCGGCTGTGCACCAGCGACTCGCCGTCCGGCAGCATGTGGAAGATCATCCACAGCGGCGACGCCAGCGCGGCCACCACCAGCCAGATCACCCACTCCAGCGTCATCAGCACGAAGTAGATGGTCGGCAACGAGGGCAGCAGCATGGTCAGCACCGTGCCCGCCATCACCGCGGACTTGGCCACCATGGTGGCGACATCGGCCATGCCGCCGCCGGCTATCGATTTCACCGCGTTGGAAACCATCCCGCTCTGCGCGCTTTCATTGGCGGTGCTCTTATCGCAAGAGTTGTCGCTGCCGCTGCGCTTCTCGCAAACCAGCATGTTCAGCGTGGTGGTGCCGAACATGTTCAGCAAACCGCCCAGGCGCTGCACCGCGTCGAACGCGCCCACGTCGTAGGCGCTGTTGCCCACGCCGAACAGCAGGCTGCGCAAGATCCGGTTTTCCACGTTGACCTGCAATTCGCCCATGATGGAGGCGTTGGCGTTGTTGATCGCCGTATTGCCGGCCTGCATCAGGCCGCCTACGCCGGACAGCACGCCCTGCACGGAGAAGTTGAACGCCTTGAACGCGCGCTTGAAAGCCATCCGCGTCTGGTCGTTCAGCGCCATGCCGGCTCGGGTTTCATCGCCTATGTCTTTAAAGTCGAAGCTGGGCTCGCCGGAGTAATAGATGTAATTGTCGATCTCGCCGCTGACCGACGAGTACTTTTGGTAGAAGTTGCCCAAGCCAGGCCAGCCCAGCTTCTGCACCGCCTTGGTGTTTTCCTTGATGACATCGGTCATGTCCATGTCGATGGCGCTGTTCATCTGCATCAGGTAAGTCGCCGCCAGCGTGGCCAGGATGCGCTCGTCCAGCACGCCGCCCATCCTGCCCAGAGTGGCCGACAACGCGTCCTTCAGCGTCGAATTGGCGGCTTCCACCTTGCGGCACGGCCCGACGAAGGAGCTGGATCCGCAATCCATCCGGCCAGACGGGTATCCATCGGTCGTGCTGCTCGAACTCGGCTGCGCATCCGGCCTCGTCGCCTGGGCGTTTTGCGCGCCGCCGCACAGGTCGGACAAGGAGATGCCGGTTCCGCCGCCGCCACCGCCGCCGGTTCCGGTGGCGATTCCCCACAGCTGCATGCCGATGCCGAGCGCCGAGCCGCCGCCAGGCGCCGGGTTGGTTTTGGCCGGGTTGCCATCCGCGCCCAGATTGCTGGCCGTATTCATGCACACCGCCGCCGCGGTGATGGTGGCGAAAGCCGTCGCCGCCGCGTCGGTGTTGTTCAGCAAAGACGCTGGCTTGGTGTGGACATAGCCGCTGCTGGGCAGGAAAATCCGCTCAGCCAGCACATTGGCCGCCTCGTTGCCGATGTAGTTGCCCAGCAGGGCCAGCCCCACCACCATCACCTGGATGGCGGACAAGCCGCCCGGCACCACCGGCGCGGAGAACATCAAACCGCCGACGCCGCGCAGCGGCACGATCACCGCCGACCAGCGCTTGCCCAGCACCACGCCTTCCTGGGAGGAATAGATCAAGCCCATGCCCAGAATGTAAAACGTGATCAAGGGGGTGAACCATAGCGCGACATCGGCGGCCAGCGCCATGCCGGTGGTCATCGGAACTGAATTCACCCCGGTGGTATGGATGCCGTAATACGACAAGGCGTCGCTGCCCAGCACCCTTTCCAGAAACACGAAGCCAATCCCCTTGGCTCCCTCGCTCAATACGCTCATACCTCCTCCTAGCGCCCGTTAATCGCACCGATCGGTGCTCCCTGGCTTAAACCGGCCAGTTGTTCCTTGCGTTCGATATTTCCCAACATTCCCGACGATGCGGCGAACAGCCGCTCAAACCGCAGCTGCGACTGCGATGTTTGCATCTGCACCTCGGTGGACAGCTGCTTCAGCATCACCCGGCAGCCGTTGGCCTGGCCGGTGCTGAGTCCGCTGATCACGCTGGGCGTGAACATCTGGATGGTGCTGGCCAGTTGGGTGATGCGGTCCTGCGCCATCCAGCCCTCCATATAGCTGCCGTAGCTCAGGCTCATCACCGATGCCATCTGCGCCCGCACCGCCAGCTCTTCCTGGTAGGCCGGCGAGCCCGGCTTGGCGGTGAACGGGGTATTGGGCTCCAGCCCCAGCGTGAGCCAGGCGTTGCGGCGCACATTCTCCCGCTCGGCCGCGCCCACCGGCTGCAGCTGGCCGTCCTGCCCCAGCCGCGGCCCGATCACATACGGCCGCATCACCGCGGCCCGCCGCTCCGCCGGGTAGCTGCCCACCCAGCCGTAAAACGTCCCGGGGCGATCGCCATCATAGGACCACTGCGCCAAATCGCCGCGCTCCTGCCTGGCGTACCGCTCAATCACCTGCTGATTGGAGCGCACGCCGCCGGAGGTGCCGAATTCGGACGAGCCGTCGCCGTTCGGATAGGCCGGCAGATTCTGCTTGCCCCAGGTCATGTCTGCCTGCTGGCGCTCCATCGCGTTGTCGAAGCCCAGCTTTTTCAGGTAAAGCTCGGCCTCCTTCTTGATCTGGTCGATCCGATGCTTGATGTTGTCGAGCTTCTGCTTCTGCGTTTGGTACCAGCTGATATAAGGCCCGATGTACGGGTAGTTCTTGATGATTTCCGACGTGATCTTGGTGATGATGTTTTCCTGGATGATCTTCTTGATCCACTTCTTGAAGTAATCGATGGCCTGCTGCTTGGCGTAATCCACTACGCTGTTGACCATGGACTGCACGAACTGGTCCTTATCCAGATTGCCCAGATATTGCACGATCGAATTTTTCGAACCCCACACCACCGCTTCCGCCGCCTGATCGGCCGCCGCGGGAAACATCTTGCCCATCTCCAGCGAGATGGCCTGGTTGGCCATGACAGCCAGCACCTGCTGCGGATACTTGGCCATCACCTGGCGCACCAGCCCGGCATTGGCCTGCGCCACCAGCTCGTTGGCCAGCGCGTCCGGCATGCCGTAGTAATCGAGGCTGGCCGCGTCTTCCAGCTGCGGCCGCATCCAGGAGAAATCGCCCACCGCCTCGCGATAGGCCTGGTTCGCTTCGGTATCCGGCAGGTTTTGGGCATCCTGCCGCAGCTTGGCGAGCTGCCGCTGCACATAGGCCTCGCGCAGCACCGGATAGTTGGCCATCACCTGGTTTTGCGCCAGCGCCCGCAGGCGCTGCGCCAGCTCGGCGGCCGACTGCCCGGCCGCTGGTCCGTAAGACGCGGCGGAAGCCTCCGCCCGGGCCACCGCGATGAAACCGGGCAATACCGGCGCCACCTGCATGCCCAGCAGGCAGGCCAGCGCGGTCCCCGACACGCCCTGCACCCACTTGTTTCCGACGATGGCCGCCGCGCGCGCCTTGCCCTTACTTGGCATAGCTCTGAACCGCCTGGCTCTGGCTCAGCCTGCGCAGGCGGTCGCTCATCGACATCCGCGCGTTGTTGGCGGCCATCACCGCCAGCAGGCGCTCCTGCCGCAGCGAAGACTGGTACTGGCTGAGCAGCAGGCCGGACTGCACCGCCAGCAGCTGCACCTGCGCCTTCATCGCCGTGCCGGGGTTCATGTTTTCTATGGTTTGCTGCGACATCGACAGCAATACGTCGGACACCGTCTTCACTTCTTCGGCCGACAGGTCGTACTGGCGGTAACTGTCATACGCCACCAGTTGGGCGGAGTTGTAGCCGATGCGGCGCGCCTCGTATTCCTGCGCGGCCGGATTGCTCTTGATCTGGGCGGACGACACCGGCGGCACCGGCTCCAGGCCGATGGTGAGCTTGGCGTTGTAATCGGCCAGCTTGCGGTCTTCTGCGGACGGGACATCGCCGGGCGCGAACGACAGCGGCTGCTGCACCTGCTGCTTCTGCTGCGGCGTGGCGCTCTGGAACCAGTTGGCCAAGGCGCCGTAATAGCCCTGGATCGCGGTATTCTGGTCCATATTGCCGGCCATATTGCCGGTCACCGCCTGCAGCTGGGCGGTCATGCCGCGCCGCGCCGACATCGCCGCGCCGGGCGAGCCGGTATTGTTGGCGTCCGCCGGTACTTCGCCGGGCTTGGGCAGCGACTTGCCGCACCAGATGTCGCATTGCTGCTGGCGGTTCTTGTCGGACTCCTGCCCCATCTTGTCGCGCATCGCCTCGCCCTGCTGCCGCATCACGTCCATTTGCTGGATCATCGCGGCGAACTGCTGGTATTGCTGCTGCAGGATCTGCGTCACCTGGTTCAGGATCTTGCCCAGGATGTCGTTGGACAGGTCCGCCAGGGCCAGCGTCGGCGCCAGCGCCAGGCCGCCGCCCAGCAGCAGGACCAACGCCTTTCTTTTCAACGGCAATGCATTCAGCTTTTGTTTGATAGTCATTACATCAAACCTTTTCTTAATAGGGTTTAGACGTACGGCCAGGCTCGTCCAGCCGCCAGCCCTGGCTTGCCACCGGCGGCGGCTGTATCGGGCAGGCATCCCACACCGGATCGGGCGCATCGCTGTCTTTCGGCCATTCCACCGTATTGTTTTCATCGCCGGTCTGTTTCGGCTCGCTTTGGTCCGACGTCGACACCGCGCCGCTGCATAGCATGGAGGTCGGCCCCTTGGGCGGGGACGGATTCTTGTACACCAGGTAGTGCGCCTCCCAGTGCAGATTGGGCCCGGTGTTGTTGCCGCCGCTCATGCCCGAGTAGCCGAGCAGATCGCCAGCATGCACCCGCTGTCCGCTTTTCACCGAAATGGAATTCAGATGCAGATAACGGGTGAGATAACCGTTCGGGTGCTTCAAATTGATGAAGTTGCCCGCGTTGTTGACATTGAACGCCACTCGTTCCACCACGCCGTCGGCCGGCGCATAAATCGGCGTATTGGACGGCAGGCTGATGTCGTCGCCGTAGTGCGGCCGGGTAGTGCCCAAAGTGGGATGCTTGCGCGCGGCCGAAGCGGGACTGGTCACCCGCACCGTGCCCTGAAACGGCGTGGCGAAACAAAACCCGGCGGGGCCGCCGCCATTGCCGCCACCGCCTTGCGGCAGGCTGATGCCGTCCGCGCCCGCCTGGCCAGACGACAACAGCACGGCGGCGCTGCCGCAGGCAATGGCCGACAGCGCGCCGGCAAAGCACAGCAGGAATGTCTTCATTTTTCCAGCCCGTCCATCTTGCGCCAGACCTCGCGGGCGGCGTCTATCGCCTGGCGGTGTTTCAGGTAGTAGGCGTCATCGCCCGCGTCATGGCGCAAGCGGCTGAACAACGCCTTGCTCAAATCATCCGCCAGAATGGCGCAAGCCGCGTTGTCCGGCCGCTGCATCGCGGGATCGTACAAATCCAGCGTCGGCGACGTCACCGCCGCCACATAATCAAAGCGGTTGAAGCGAATGGACGACAGGTAGGCATTGCGGCGCGCGCGCGCCTGTTCCGCCTGCGCGGCCAGCTTGTCCCAGCGCGCCTGCTTGCCCTTGGCTGCCGGCGATGGCTTTTTGCAGCGCGGCGCCGCCGGCCAGTCATCGCTGCCCAGTTCCACGCACCACTCCGACGCCGGTCCGGCCAGACGGTCGAAACCCACGCGCGCCGCGGCCGGCTCGGCATGGCCCAACGCCGAAAACTGGTAGTTGTGGCGGAAATACGCGCCCGCCATCTTGTAGCAGCCCGACTCGTACATCACGCCGCTCAGCACCAACACCGCCTTGTCGCGGCGGCCGCGCGCGGCCTGCATCAGGCCGGCGGCGCCGTTACGCTGCAGAAAGCCGGAAAACGCCCTGTGCGGCCGGATGCGCGCCACCGCGCCGCCGGCGACAGACTCCACCGCTCGCGTCACGATCGCATCGGCCTGCTGATCGGTTACCGTTTCCGCCCGAACCGGCGCCAAAGGCAGCGCCAGCAGCAGCGGCACAAGAAAGCGCGCTCTCATATTTTCAGATAAATGTTTACTATGATTTATATAATATCAAACTTTTACTAGAACAAGGCAAAAAAAAGCCTGCACTCGCCGCGCGCCGGCAACCACGCCGACGCGCTCATCATCATTCGCCGGATATCGGCACCTTCTTTTGCCGCACGCCCTTGCGGCGCGGCGGCGGCGCCGGAATCAACGACGAATTCAACGCCGCGATATCCATGAACTCGTGCAGCATGTCCAGGCTGCGGGTAGTGGCTTCCTGCTTGACCGAGATATTTTTCTCTTCCATCAGCAAGGTCTCGCGGATCGCGGCCAGAATCTCGCTTTTGCCGCGCAGATTCTTGTCTTCGTCGATATCCTCCAGCTTGCTCAACAGCCGCTGCAGCACCACCAGCGAACCGTCGCGCTCCTGCTCCGCCTGCTGCTCGTACGATTTGAGCAGATCATCCATCTCGCGCGCGATGATCTGCACCTGCGGCTCGGGCTTCACCTGCTTGCGCTCCCAGTGAGACACCGCCACCTTGCGCCGGCCGAACAACTGCGCGAACGAATCCTGATTGATGGACAGGCGCAGCCTGAGCGTGGGCATGTCCACCTGGCCAAACGGGAAGCGCTCCGGATGCGCGGCGTACCAGCGCACCAGATTGGCGATGGCGCCGTCCACCGGCATGTCGGCGTTTTTCTTGACGATGGTGGACCACCGGCCATGCGTCTGGATTCCCAGCGCAGCCAACGCCTGCGCCACCGTGGCGCCGAAATAATCCTTGAAAGCGTCCAGATCCCGCCCAATGATCGGCCTGTCCTCCGGAAAGGCCAGCACCACCGGCAGCCGGGACTCCGCGGAGTCCTGGCTTTCCTCATGGCGCTCAACCGGAAGAAGCGATTCTTGTTGATTCATCTTTACCCCAATACATTCATGCAATACACACAAGCCCGGAATCCATGCAGTATACCGCATCGCTCCGAAACCACTTCCTGGCAAGCGCAGGGTCTTTTACACCGCCCCGCTTTTCTCATTGCCGCTTAACCGCAAGCGCATCCCCGCAGCGGCGCCCCGCCACCCGGGCAATCAACCCCAGCCCGGGTATTCCTGCCGCAAGGATGCCCAAATCTTCAATACATGCAAGGCATACGGCCTGGCGCGCGCCGGATTCGGACTATGGTAAGCGCCGATGCCCGCCTCCCAGCTGCCGCGCCGCCGCACCTCCGTCGACAGCAGCCAGGCCGCGACATGCGCATTGACGCAGGGATCATACAATCGCGCGCGGTCTATGCCATAGCGCGCCAGCTTGGGCAGCCAGAAATCATTGATTTGCCAATAGCTGATGTCCACGCTGCCATTGCTGTTGCGCCCAGTCACATACGGGTTGCTGAACTGCACGCCGGACTCCTTCACCTTCAATGCCATCAAAAGCAGGTATGGCACGCCAAAGCGGTCGGACGCGTCCAGCGCGCAGTTGGCCGTGCGCCTCACATCGAAATGCTCCGGCGGCGCCTCGGCCCTGGCCGCAGGCAGCCAGGCGAGTAGCATCAACAGCAGGATACGCTTAGCCATCTCTCTCATATTTTGTTTAACAACATATGCATTATATTAAACTTTTTATAATCAGGAAATGACCGCCACGCACGTGGCGCCGCCACACGCGCGCAACGGCGCCCAGGCTGCCGGGCTGGCACAGCCTTGGCCACTCGTCCCCATGCGCCTCATCAGCCACATCGCAAGCCCCGCCCCAGACGGCATCCGCCGCCGAAACCCGCTAGAATTCCAACTATAATTGGAGGACGTCAACCATACCCCCCTCGACAATTTCGTCCTAATTCGAAAGGCCGGGATGAACAGCCAGAATATCTACAATATCGCTTTCGGCATCGTTTTACGCGACCTCAGGAAACAAAAAGGCTATTCACAAGAAGCCCTGGGTTTTGAAGCCAATCTCGCGAGAAACTATATATCCCTGATGGAACTGGGCCAGCGCTCCCCCACCCTGGACACGCTGACCGCCCTTTGCTCCGCACTGGACATCCCATTCCCGGCCCTCGCCATGCTGATCCAAGCGAAGACAACCGAGACACATGGAACCAGATCAAAAACTTAAAGATACGCTCGCCATTTACCGTGATCGAATTTCCATCCTCAAAAAGGGATACGCGCAAGAACGCTACCGGATAGAACAGCTCTGCCGATCGTTTCTGGGAGACATCGTCACCCGCGAAGTCACCAGCGTGGATATCGCCACCTACCGCGACCAACGCCTGACCCAGGTCAACCCCAAAACGCAGAAACTACTGTCCACCGCCACGGTGCGGCTGGAAATGTCGCTGCTCAGCAACTGCTTCGACATCGCCCGGATCGAATGGGGGCTGTGCGACAGCAACCCGGTGTCCAATGTCAGGAAACCCAAGATCCCCCCCGGCCGCGACCGCAGGATGACGCCGCGCGAAGAGCGGCTGATCCTGCGTTACGCGCACGCCCACTCCAACCCCGAGCTGTATTCAATCATCGTCATCGCGCTGCAAACCGCCATGCGCCAGGGCGAGATACTGGGCATGCGCTGGGAATACATCAATCTGAAGACGCGGGTGGTCCACCTGCCGGAAACCAAAAACGGCAGCAAGCGAGATGTGCCCCTCAGCCTGAAAGCGCGCGACGCGCTGATCCGCCTGGGCGTGAAAAGCAAGGGCAAGGTGTTTTCCTACAGCGCCGCCGGGTTGAAATCGACCTGGCGGCTGATGAACCAGACGCTGGATATCAAGGACCTGCACTTCCACGACGCGCGCCACGAAGCGATATCGCGGCTGTTTGAACTGAACAGCCTGGACATGATGGAAATCTCCGCCATATCGGGACACAAATCGCTAAGCATGCTCAAGCGCTACACCCACTTGAAGGCGCACAAGCTGGTGAGAAAACTGGAAGGCAACAAAAACAAGGGCAAACAGGTGGTGCTGGACCATATGGTGCCCTACCCGGCCGTTATCATGCGGCGCAAAGACACGGTTACCATCCGCCTGCTGGATTTCGATGATCTGCAGGAAACCGCGCCAGACGAACACCTTGCCGTCCGACTGGCGCAAGATGCCTTATTGAGAAGACTCATGACCAGCATGCGAGATGCCACACCCATCCCGCCAGCCGACCAGTATCTGGACAGCGTGGATGAGCGGCACATCATCATGATCGACCCGCTTGCGAACCACTCCACCCTTTGAGACAAAATTTTCGAGAAAGTATCAATTAAAATGCATAAATTCCGCCAAAAAACAAGAAATTAATCATGGGAATCATAAGGTTAAATATACGTTGCCATCGCGAAAAATCGCTTGAACAACTAGATAGCCTTGCCAATCCGGTCGCTGGAACAATAATGGAGGTGAGTTTAATGGGAGTTATCAGTTTTTAGGTACTTATACTGGGAAATATAGTGGTTACAACTCAAGCAAAAAAGCAACGTTCATACAAATCTCAGGGGGTTACAGTTCCTCCGGCGGAAGCTGTGGCAATGAAGTTGATTTGAGTGCGCAGTTGCCGGGTATTGGTACTGTTGCATCAGCAGGAACCTCTAATCCTGAATGGAGTAAGATTGCTTTTATATCGTTCCTTGTGCCTGCATATACAAACTACAATGTCACATCCTACCCATGGGCCTGCGGCCCTGGAATTTTTAATGTTTTTTCTTTTAATCTATTTTGAAGTATATTTCTGACGGGATTTTTCACAAAATTTGCAATATTGACTTAGCCGCATCGTGACCAACCCACACAACATTCTGAATGTAGTTTTGCCAATCCGGTAGATGGACTGCACAAGGAAAAATGATTGAACCATTATATAAATGTCCATTAGATAGAACTACTGGCGATGGCTCATGGGCTACTCATGGTTGTCTTGGTCAGTATTCTTCAGAGCCACAGTGTGCAAATATATGGTGGAATAATGGTGGAAAGTCATACAGTAGATCTTGCATAAGGGTTCAATAGTTTTTTGCCAATGTTGGAATTGCTATACCAGGCGTAAATAAACTTTCGGTTTAACATTGTGATTAGATTGCCAATCCGGTAGGTGGACAGCCGGGATTGTCAATGCAACAATTAGTTTAAGTTATCACAAAGTGAACAATTACAGGAGGAGAGCTCATGCAACAGAATGAGTCCTTCCACCGGTGATGATGGCAATATGGACAATTTCGTAGATTTTGCCAATCTCGCTGGGATTAAAATCGAAATTGTGGAATATATCTGGGCTCAGAGCTGGATTCTCAGATATATCTGGTGAAATTGGAAATAATATTGCAGATTAATAGTTTTGCCAATCCGGTGTGGCGAAGTCAAAATTCCGACTGACAAGGCACGTTACTATTATTTAGATACCAGCAAAGATGATGGTCAAGGGTATTTAGTTATGCTGACCAATGGCACATAGAATTTTGCCAATCCGGTAGATGGCGAAATAAAGACCAGCAAGATATATTGCTGGCCGTTTGAGGCACCACATATTCTTCCCTTATTCAATATTAGTTGGTGTGTAAGTGGCTAACCCAAATTGCGACATTCTTGACGTATATACTATGATACTGTTATTCAGGATCCTGATTAGCTTCCATACAGTCTGATGCAGTAGTTTTGCCAATCCGGTCGTGGAGCACTAAAATAACCTCAGGAACATAGTTCCAGCTATGGTATCCGGTCACAAGCGGGTATTGCTGGAAATGTGGATGATTTCAACCATTACCTTTCAGTGGTATTATTTTTGCCAATCCGGTCGCTGGGCCAAGGCTGCGAAACAATCTACATTTGAGTCTGGTTACATTGTTAATGGCCAACAAATTCCATTGCCCGCAGGCTACAAACAAGATCAATGCCGCTGGATTGTGACATCTGGAACCAACTATCACGGTGGTGTTCCAGATTTATTTGCAGGGCAGGTTTCTCTTTCCGATAGCAATAGAGTTGTGACTTGTGGTTATAGAGATATTGGCATGACCATCATTAGTGGGAATTGCCAGTATTTCATTGGGTGCAATTAGATTTTTGATTCTACATCATGCGCAATGAGAATTTTTTCTTAATAATCATTTTGCCAATCCGGTAGGTGGGGAAGATATCGGTCATTCACATCAATTCAAAAAACTGAACCAATGCAGATGCTGACTCCAAATGAGCATTTGTTCCACCTTATTTGATATTATGCCGGCTACACGTACATATCCATTTGTTTCCATAGATGTCATTTTGCCAATCCGGTTGGCAATCCTCTACTAAAAATAATCCAGAGAGTGTCAGATGGCAATCATGGAGATGTGGCATATTCCATTCCTAAGGAACGGTGGTTTGCCCATTTGGCTCCCCAAGTTGGCATTTCAACCGCAAGGTAGCGGTGAAAGAAGAACAATGGACTCAAGGAAATTTTGCCAATCCGGTCGCTGGAATTGAAGATGCACTCCGCTGAAATAGCTGAGAGCTTCTGTATGCACTTAGACGTTTTACATGGAGTGGAATTTTCAGAAACCCCATGAATGCGCAAACATCAGGTGGGTTCAGATGACTGAGGTCATATCATCAGAATGATGCTTTTGGAGATTTCAACCCATTCTAAGCGGCCTATTTTGCCAATCCGGTAGGTGGCATGCAGTCAAACTGCAGAACATCCAGACTGGAAATGAGAGGTGCGCTTAAGACAAAGAATTTCATGAATTTTTTCACAAGTTCAGATGGGAGTGGCATGTTGTCTATTTGCAAGCCATTATGAAAATCAGCAGCAACCGGACAAGATTCGCCGTGAATTTGATGTGCATTGCCAAGGGCGGCTGGCGTAATCAGAATAGATTAGCTAATTTATCAAAATTACATAATGGATGGGTTATTTCAATTGGAATATTTTGCCAACCGGTGATGGACAAAATGTACAGTTAATCGTCGGATTTCTATGCCAACTTGGGAACCACAATTATCACATCTAAGAGCCACAAGCAACATATTATCAGGGCAAGCGCATTTCAATAAATTTAATGGGATGTCAATATTTCGGTCGTTATTTAGATAAGGTTTAATGCTATTTGTGTTTTGCCAATCCGGAGGAAAAAAAGCAGTATTCTGATGTGACCAATTATCTACAATAGGATCACAAGTGCAACAATCAAAATAGCAATGAATCCTCTGGTTTTCTCCACCTACCGTATTGGCAAAATCTATGCGATGAGCTGTATCAATTATTATATTTGCACACGTGTGAAAAACACATGCGACGTGCCGTATGGATTCCCCTGAAAATGTTATATTGGGATTTGGCCGCGTAAGTCAAATATGCATTTCTGAGTTATATCATTTTGCAATCCGGTCGCTGGACAAAATAGGTGAGTAATGTGAGTTATCAGTTTTTGGTACTATACTGGCAAATTAGTGGAACTAACAAAAAAGCAATTCATACTCTCAGGGGGTTACAGTTCCTCCGGCAAGCTGTGGCAATGAAGTTGATTAGTGCGCAGTTGCCGGGTATGGTACTGTGCTCGAACCCAATCCTGAAGGAGTAAGATTGCTTTTATATCGTTCCTTGTGCCTGCATATACAAACTAATTCAATTACCCATCCTGCGGCCCTGGAATTTTTAATTCAATGAGTATGGGGATTGATGACCCTCAAATATTTTCAACCGGTGTGGTGCGGTGACAACTTATCCATTATATAAATCCATTATTATGGCGACTGCCGTCGGTCGTTCGGCCGCAAATATATGGGTGGGAAAATATATTAACACCATTCCCTGCACAATTTCACGGCAATAACAACCTCTCTTGGTTCTTGCATAGCACATCGCTTCATGTCTGGGAAGTCCATATCACAGCACAATATTCTCAGTTTTGATGAAAGGATTTTTCTCAAAACAAGCCGGATTTTGGCTGTTGAGCTGGACCATTCATTAATATTCCAACAAATCCAAGCAGTGGAAAGTACCTACCACAGGTTTTGCAACGGAGGTGGTAAAAAACCTTCTGTTATGTGAGAATCCCCATGGATAATATTGTGATCTATGCTGGTTGTCAAATTGTTGCATTCCCATGCAGCTTTCAATTTCTCGAAGCCATTGCAGATCACTTTGCCAATCCGGTCGCTGGAAAAACAACAGAAGTGAAGCGGCGGCCTTACTCTGGGGAGGCTCATACTTCGTTCACCCAACTGATGGCTGCAGCCTTGTCAATCCGGCGACTCTCGCATGCTCTTGCCCTAATGGATATACCCCGTACAATACCTATTCTCTTTTGCTTGGATATGTTTTCACCATGACTCAATGCTACAAGCATCCTACGGAATAGATTTTTAAGTCAATACAGTACATTATTTAAAACCGGCACTTGCCGGTTTTTTATTTTATGAGAAGCTGCAAATTAACGCCGCAAAGTGATTTTTTATTAAAGCTTCCGCCAATTAACTTTTCTCATTGAGTTAAAGTGGCAAGATATGTGGAAATAATTTCCCATCTGGTTAATGGAATTTTATCTGCGCACAATATAAAACGATTAGCAGTGCTTTCTGCCTGTACAGATAGGAAATTGAAGCATCCCAAAAGGATAAGCACAATACAACTCACTGACAGAAAAGTTGGGAGCTAGCGGTGCAGATTACTCAGCAACAGAAATAAGTGGAAACTGGTCAGTTTGGGCATGCAACTCAGCAGGAGGTGCTAGTCATTGGTGTATGGCATCTTGTTTTGATTAGCTTCCGCTACTATTTGTTACCATTAAGGTCAATATTAAATTGGCTGTTTATAATCTGATTGATTTAATTTTCTTACAAATAATCACTAAACTTTGCAGATCACTTAGAGGCAGTTTAATTGCAAAATAAATCTCGATGATTTTAAATGGAAATATTAAATTCTGAATAAGTACTATTATGTTTTAAGTTACTATCAAGCAGTCTGATGCAAGTAAATGATTGAGTCGCCCGCCATAAAAAAACCCGCAAGATGCGGGTTGTATTTTAGAATGTTTAAAAAGCAAGATGATCGGGTGGGCTGATAAGTTATTTTAACGGCACACAATTTGTGCAGCAGCACAAAAGTGAGAGTCACCACCAATAACAACAGCCCACGTCGTATCATTAACGGGATATGATGAGTCTGGAGAATTATGCCCTGGAGCCCACCACGAGGTTAAAAAATATCCACCGCCAGATATTTTTTTCCCTGCAGGGCAACTAGCTTGGCTTACCGCGCCAGTGTCACAAGCATTATTCCCTGTAACTGTTATCAATGTGGCATTGTTAGTAATGCTGCTCCAGCGACCGGATTGGCAAGAAAGTATCAAGCCATTGGCATCACGCGCAATCAACCCGGGGGTGTTGCACCCCTGCGTGTCCCCCTCGCTAACCTGCCCAGCTAGCAAATACTCACCAGTCTGAATGCGCCCCCCTGCATTCACACTACCGCCCACCGTCGCGTTTCCGTTAACCCCCAGACTTCCGTTGATATTGCCATTCTGGCCTACGGACAAATTGCCATTGGCAATCAAGTTCCTCTTGGCAGTCACGTCCAGCGCCGCGGTCACGCTGCCGCTATTCACGTTCATGTTGCCGAAGTTGCTGGTGATGTCGCCGTTCATCACCAGCGCCCCCCCGCCATTGATATCCTTGGCATTGACAATGCTTTTCGCCCCCATATCCAGGTTGCCCAGCATCTGCTTGCTGCCATCCAACCGCAGGAAAACATTCAGGTCAGAGCGGTTGTAGCCGCCACGCACCGCCACGATGCCCGCCACGTTAGTCATGGGGTTGGCAATCGGTATCGAGTTACTATTGGCGGCGGTTCTGAAAGTCAGCTTGCTGAAGTCGGGAGGCATGGCGGCGCCGCCGTCCGGGCCAATCTGCTGCACCGCGGAAGCCACGGCGACATAGTCGACGTCGTCGCTCGCCGATGGATAAGGCAGGCGCAGCGGCTTGTCGACATAGGTCAAGGCGTTGATATTGCAGGTGCCAGGACTGCTCGCGACGCATTGCCTATTACCTTGCGTCGGGTCGTCGCCGCTGATCACGATTTGATATGACGCGCCAGCCAGCGGCGGCTTGGTGCCAAGCGACGGCAAGCCCACCACGCTGGCGATTTCAGCTGGGGTCGGGCTCAACGGGTTTGCCACCCCATTCAGCGGGGGAATCACGGTTTGATTGAGCACGGCCAGCACCAGCTGGTCGTGGTGCTGCACCACGTAGCTCTGCACACCCTTGCCCAGGTCCGCCAGCGCGCCGCCCAATAGTTGGCCGCGGCTGGCCCGCCATTCACCGACCTGGCGCACGCCCAGATACGCCAGCCCCATGCCTATCAGCGCCACGGCAATGGCCAGGCCTATCAGCATTTCCCCCGCTTGCTTCCTGCGCATTACGCCCCCCTGCCCTGAATGTTTTTGCGTCTTTGTATATCTATCTCTCCCTCCAGGCGCGCGTATTCGCCCTTGTTGATGAATTGGGAGAGGTCCTTGCGGTCGCGCAGATCAAGCGAAGTGACCTGCGGAATGCCGTTGTCCAGGCGCTGGTGAAACACCATGCGCAGGGAGTCGGCGATGAATTCGTCGGCCTGCGCCTCGCCGCCGGCTCTGGCCAGCGACGCCAGGCGGCGCAGCGCCGACGGGATGTCTCGGGAATGGATGGTAGACAGCACCAAGTGGCCATCCACCGCGATACGCAACAGCTCCGCCGCGCTATGCGCGTCGCGCACCTCGCCTATCATCAGCATGGAGCGGTCCCGCGCCGGGAAGGAGCGCAGAGCGGTGGTGATGGCCTCCGCGTAGCGGCGGTCGAAATTGAATTCCTGCCCGGATGGCGAGTCGGCCACGTCTATCTGCGTGCAGTAGCCGTCGCCATGCCAGCCTTCGATGACGATTTCCACCGGGTCTTCCACCGTCTGGGCGAAGCCGCCGAACTTCTCCAGCCGGCTCACCACCATGGCATTCATGGTGGTGGTCTTGCCGGAGCCGGTCAGCCCGGAAAACAGCACCAGGCCGCCGCTTTTCTTCAGCTCGTCCGACTGCATCATGGTGGTGTGAAAGTCCAGCAGGCGCAGATCATTCAGGCGCGGCGCCTTGTTCATCACCAGCCGGCAGGCGTAGCGGTACTGCTGCATGCGCTGCACCCGCCAGCGCAGCCCGCCGATGGTGATGGTGAAGCCGGTGCGCCGGCCCACTTCCTGCTGTTCGGTGAGCACCACTTCGGTCAGCTTCATCAGGAAATTCTTGTACTCCTCGCCGGGCTTGATCTGCCCGGGGAAAAGCACGCTGGATTTCCAGTCGCGCACGTGCAGCTGGACATCGGTAATGATCTGTTGCGCCATGGACTTTACACGCCCTCATGCCTGCGCGCGTTCACGCAGGGCTGTCGATTACAAGGAAAATGCATAGGTAAGGGTATTGGACGTCGAGGCATTGCAGGCGGTAGCCAATGCAGCCGCATTCAAAGCAACACCAGCCTTCAGATCTTTCACCGTGGTGGTGCCGACCTGGATCTGGACAAACAGCGACTGGATATTAGGAACCAGACGCAAGCAGGCCTCGGACGAATAACCGGTCGATACCAACTGAACCGCGTCCTTGGAGGCGTAGTAATCGATGGCGGACCAGGTCACGGTGCCGCCGAAACGATTGAGGATGGTGGTGCCCGACACCCGGTCCGCCGCCATCAGCTTCAGGCTGATAGCCAACTGGTTAGTCAAGCCGGCCGCCGGCACGCCGGAACCGAACACCCGCTGCGCTTGCGAAACCTCCTGCTGCAAGTCGGAAGTCTCGGAGTTCGACTTGATGTTGGTCATGATTGACGGCACCACCAGGAAGCCGATCGACAGAATGAAGGCGATGATGCCCACCGCCACCGACAGCTGAATCAGGTCAATACCCGCCTGGCGTTTGAGCGAGCCGCTTCTGCCAGAAGCCGAACGCCATTTCGAAGCATTCATGGGATCTCCAATTTGCTTGTTAGTTGTTAAATGGAATATATACTATATCAAACTTTGAAAACGATTGGCAAAGGCTAAATCACATGCTGCCGCCACCGGTCATCTGCTGAATCTGGTTGCCGGCCTCCAATGCCGTCATCATCATCCCGGCGATAGTAAGCAAGATGAAAAGACCTACCACTACGATCAAAACGTTACGCATCACGGCGGAGCGGGCGCTGATCACCTCGGAGATTTCCTCGATGGTGGTCAGGCCTATCTTGCGGATGCCGTTTTCGAAGTTGCTGCGTTCGGAATATTCCGAAATCCGGTCGAAAATCTCCTCGGAGAACAGGCCGGTATCCATCGCCTTCAGAATGCTGCGGTTGCTGGTCAGCGCCAGGCGGATGCGCGCCAGGTGCCAGCGCATCCACGGCGTGGCGCCCTGCTCCAGCAGTAGCACGGCGTCGTACACCGCGGTATTGGCTTGCGACAACGCCGCCAGCGAAACCAGAAACTCGCTGGCTTTCAGGTCGCGGTATACCGAATACGGCAGATGGCGATCCAGCCGATTGCGCAGCGGACTGGCCCAGCGCGGCAGCGACCAGAAGTAAGCCGCTGCAAGTAAACCTGGCAGGCCATAAATCAAGTACCAGTAATTGCGGATGGCCTGCGACAGGTAGTACAGCACCTTGCCCACCAGCGGAAAGTGGTCCGCCGGCATGATCTGCTCCATGATGGGCATCATGCCCAACGCCACGCCCAGCTGGACGCCGGTCATCAGCAGCAGCAGGAATACCGGCAGCGCGATCGCCATCTTGATCGCCTCGGCGTTGCCCTCGCGGATTTTCACCACCTTGGCCAGAAAGCGCAGCGCTTCCGGCAGGTCGCCGCGCTCGCCGGAGCCGATCACCATCAGGTCGTCGGCCGGGATGGTGCCCTCCCAGGCGCCGCGCAGGTTCATCGACGCCGCGCGGTCGCGCCAATAGGCGAACAATGGCGCCATCACATTGCCGCGCTCGCGCGCCAGCATGTATTTGTGGGAAAACAGCTCGTATGGGTTGGCGCCATCCTCGATGGAGTCGGCCAGGTCGCCGTAGAACTTGGTGCGCAGCTTCATGAACTTGCGCTTGGCTTTGGCCAGGCCGGCGTATTTCTGCTCATGCGCCGGGGCGATGCCGAAAAACCGCTTGATCAGGTTCAGCATCACAAGCTCCCCGCGCTACGGTAATCCACCCGCCCGGCCTGAATCGCCTGGAACAGCAGCGAACTGATGCGCTGATCCGGCCGCAAGCCCTTGTCCACCAGGTCGGCCAGCATGCTGACGCCGAAATCGCGCTGGCACAGCTTGCCGTCCCACACCTCGCTCAGCCATACCTCGCCGGCGTAGCCGCTGCCGCAGCAGGGCTCGCGCAGATTGCGGGTTTTGACATTGCCGAAATCGGCGCTGCGGAAGTTGCTGACCACTTCGGTCAGCTCGCGCGCCGCCAGGTCGGCATCCACCGGCAACGCGCAAATCGGACACAGCCCCGGCAGGCGCACCGTATTGACGCCCATGGAGACACGTCCCTTGGCCCAGCCTGGCTGCTCGCCCAGAAGCAGCATCAACGCCGACTCAGCCGTGCTGTTGCGGCCCGGAAACACCGCCAGCGCCGGGCCGTGATGGGCGCGCAGCTTTTGCGCGTCCGGGTTCAGCCACACCGACGGCAGGCCCGACGCGGCGGCCGAACCGGCGGCGGCGCCAGCCACTCCCTGGCTCCAGGCCTCCGCCATCAGCGCCGCGGCCATCGCCTCGGCCATCTCGCCCGCCACGAAGACAATCGCGCCGGGGCGCGACAACTCTTTCACCAGGCGGTTGACCACCATCTTGTCGTCAAGTCCGAACGCCGCAAGCGCCGCCGCCTTGCCGCGCTCCCCGCCGACTTTGCCGGCCGCGCACCAGATGCCGGCATCGGCCGGGTCCGGCTCGGCGCCCAAAGCGCCCAGCCATTGCGCCGCCTCGCCGGCATCCATCATGGCTACCGCTTCCATGCCTTGCGCCGTCTCCAGCAGCAACAGCCGCCGGCCGTCCGCAGCCGGCGCGGCGTAGACGCGGGCGGCGTCAGCCACCGCCATCGCATAGCCGACATCTCCCGCCGCGACGATCTCCGGCCACAGGAAGCGGCGCAGCGCCCAACGGTAGGAATAAGAGGTCAGCAAAACCACTCGCCAGCGTTTTCCGGCCTGGTCCAATTCGCCGCAGATTTCCGCCACGCGGCCTCTGGCCTCGCGGCTGGAGCCATCCGCCACGATCAATGCCGGCACGCCGTAAGCGGCGCCCTTCAGGTAGAAGTAGCCGTGCCGGCCAAGCCCGTCGCCGTTGCGGGTGGCCGCCGGCAATTCGCTGCGCGCGGTCAGCGCAATGGCCGCCAGATCGGCAAACGCCTGCGGCTGCGCCTCCACCGGCCAATACGCAGCCGCCTGCTCGGCGTAGCGGTCGTCATTGACCAGGCCCAAGGCGTCCAGGCTGTCGAACACCTGGCCGGCCTCATGCCCCAACAGGCCGCGCTCCGCCGCGATCCGCGCCCAGGATGGCACCGGCAGCGCCTCGCTCACTTCATGTTCCTGAGCCAGCGCCACCGGTTGCCGCACCGCATCCACCAGCGGTTCGCGGTATCCCATGTCGAACTCTTCGCTGCTATGCACGCCCTCGCCGCGCGCTTCCTGCGCCACGCGATGCAGCAAGGCCAGCCTCTCCTCGCTGAGACTGGCGGCGCGCCTGGCCGGGGGCGGACTGGACGGCACCGGCTCCAGCGGCGCCAGCAGCTCTTCCATCCGCAGCGGCGCGAAAGGCGCTCGCTCCTCGGCGGCCTCGGCAGGCGCTATCGCCGGCGCTTCTGGCTGGCCGGCGGCGGAAACCGCTTCCCGCACGCTGTCCAGGCTTATGCCGAAACCGCTGTCAGGAAAGTGCTGCAATGGCGCGTCCAGCAACAAATCGGGCTCCGCCGCCAGCGGCAACACTTCCTCCGCTTCGTCATCCTCCGCGCCATGCTCCGCCGGCGCGGCGTCCATGGCCCTGCCGGACGGGCCTTTGCCATACCCGAATCTGCCCAGCAGACTCTTGAAGGCGTCATCACCATTGGCCATCCCTGCTCCTTCAATCAATTGGCCAGACTCAACGGCCGGTATTTTTTCAGCTTGCGGAACGCCGACTCCACGTCCCGCGGGTCCAGCAATCCCAGCGACATCTTGTAGAGAGCATGCTCCATCGCGGTCTTGCCCAGCATCCTGGGGTCGTACAGCTTGCCGTTGCTCTTGGCGCGCCAATCCTTCTCCGCCTCCCAGAAGCGCCCCTCGCGTATCAGCGGCAGCATGTCTTCCGTCACCTCGCACACCTCGGCCACCACGGTCTGGCCCTTGGTGCCCAGGTTGCGGCAGGCCGGGCAGCCCGGCCCCATCACCCGCACCATGCCCACGTCTATGCCCAGCGAGGCGATCACCATCAGGTACTCATCATCCAGCACTTCCGCGGCCAACAGGCTGCACTCCGGGCACAGCACCGGCACCAGCTTCTGGTAGACCAGCGCGGTGAGGAAATCCGGCGCCGCCAGCGCCTGCACCGGAATGCCGATTTCGTCGTCGGTCAGCCGCGGGATGATGCCGAAGCCGCTGGAGGCGTGGACGGTGGACAGCACCTGGTGGCCGGTCTGCGTCATCGCCTTGGCGAAGGAGCCGGTTTCGGCGTCGCGGATTTCGCCGCCCATCACCTTGTCCGGGTCGCCGCGCAGCAGCACCTTGGCCGCCGCGCCGAACGGCGTTTCGCCACCCTCTTTCTTGCCGTCTTCCGCCTTGCGCTGAATCGGAATCTGCGTGACATGCGGCTGGATGTATTCCACCGGGTCTTCGATCGAGAAGAATTTCTTGCCGGACTCGCGTTCGTAGGTCATCAGCGTGCGCAGGGTGGTGGTCTTGCCCGAACCGGTTTCGCCGGCGATGATGGTCAGGCCCGGCGAGCGGTACACCGCATCTTCCAGAGCCTCCACCTGGTCGTCGGAATACCCCAGCTGCGACAGGGTGAGGATGTCCTTCTCCACCGCCTCGTTCAGCAGCACCCGCAGGATCACGTCCACCCCGCGGTTCTCTTTCACGCTTTGGTAGCGCAGCTGGTAGCTGCGCCCCTGCACCACCATGTTGATCGAGCAGCTTTGATGCTTGTTTTCGTCGAAGTGGTTGTGGCTGCGGCTGCTGGAGTCGGCGCGCGAGTTGTAGGCGGTGGAGATGGCATCCATCATCGCGTTGAAATCGCGCAGCAGCCGGTCTTTGGGATCGCTGTCGCGCAGCTTGCCGTGAACGCGGTAGCGCACCAGCACCTGGTTGCCGTCGCGGAATTCGAAGTGGATGTCGGTGGCCCGCAGATCGATCGCCTTTTCGATCACTAGGTCGAAGTTGCGATAGCCGCCGGTCTTGGCGTCGCCGTCGCGGTGGCTGGACTCCACGCTGTGCTGCTGCAGCTGCGAGTGCACCAGCAGGATCTCTTCCATCGACCCCACGTAAATGCCCAGGCAGCTCCACTTGGTGCGCGAGCGCACGCCGGCGTCGAAGCGCTGCAGCAGATCGCCGCCGCGCAGCTGCAGATAAGCCACGTCCTCCAACAGCAGGATGTACTGCTTGGATTTGGCGGACCCCAGCAATAAGGCGCTGTTCTCATAGCCGGGCAACACCAGGTCGCCCTCCTGCCGCCAGCCAAGGTGACGGATGGACTCCGATTTCAGCCCGCCGATCCGGCGCACCGCCAAACCCTGGGATGCCGGCTGCCGGCTGCGGCCATCCTGCCGGGACTCCGGCGAAGCGGCCGATTTGGCGTCCCCGCGCCCCATTACCTCAGAAAACCAACTGCACATGGCGAGACCTGCCTCTCCACTTCCCGTTCAACGCTGTTCAGGCCCGCTGGCCGCGCCGGCATCCATCAGCAGACGTTTACGCTTGCCCGCATGGGCGACGTCCACGTAGTCGTCGCCGACCGCCACCACTTTCCACGACTGCACCACATCCCCCTCGCGCACCATCTTGCCGTAGCGGCCATCCACCACCAGATAGGCCTTGCGCACCTTGCCATTGCCCTGGATGAACACCACGTCGAACACCTGGGAGGAGCCGTTCTTGCCCGGAAGCGCCGTGCCGCTGTTCACCACCGGCGGAGGCGGCGCCTGCGACGGCAAGGGCGGCAAACCGCCAGGTATCGCCGCGGGAGCCGGCGCCAGCGCGTTCTTGGCAAAGGAATCAATGGTTTCCGCGCAGGCCAGCGCAGGCAGCAGCAACAGCAAGACAAGCAATTTATTGAACATAAAAAGTACCCTTCGCCGTGAATTCCGGCTTTTTATCGTTGAGCGTCACCTCGACGGCATCGAGCGTCATATTGCCGGCCCGCTCCATCAAACCCGGCACCGAATCCAGGAACGCCAGATGGCCCTGCATGCTCCAGCTGCCCTTGGCCAGCGCGGGCAGCTTGCCCACCCGCCCCTTCAGCTCTTGGGGCAACGGCACCAAGGGGTCAACCTTGCCCAATACCACGGCCATCAGCTTGTCCTCGTTCTTGCCTGTTTTCCCCATATCATCCAGCGCCTGCATCCGCACGCCGGCCGTCATGTAGAACTTTGATACGTCCACCGGAGCGGACTGCAGCGCGGCCTGCGCCTCCGGCAGGGGCACGACTTCCGTCGCGCTGCCCATGTCCAGGAACTGCACCGTCTTGCGTTGCTCCAGCAAGGTCTGGAAGTTGCCGCCGTCCTGGCGCTTCCAGTTGATCGTGCATCCCTTTTCCTTGCAGGAAATATTGCCCACCCGCCAGCCGCCCACCTCGAACGGCAACTGCTGCACCACCGCCAGCACCGTCCTGGCGTATGCCGCGCCATGATTGAGCGGCGCCTGCTTCAGCGCGCTCTGCATCTGGTTGCGGTAAGTCGTCATCGGGTCCGGCTGCTGGCTGGCCGCCGCGTCCAGCGCGGCCAGCCTGTCTTTTTCCTGCTGCTGCATCCACCACCAGCCGCCACCAGCCGCCACGCCCAGCGCCACGAACAACAAGGCGACGCCCAACAGCCGCGTCCCCGGCAGCGGCTGCAGCCGGTAGGCCGCCTTTTCCTCGTCGGTCAGCGAGGTGACGATGTCTTCCAGGTTGACGTGCCGAGTGACCTGCAGCATGTCGTCGTCGATATCGCCCAGGATGGTGACGCCGGTGCCGACCTCCTGGATGAACTGGCGCGCGGCGTCCAGCGCCGCCTCGCGGGCGATGACCCGGTCCTGCATCGGCTTGCCGTCGTGGATCGCCACCAGCACCAGCCGGGACGGGTCCTCCGGATCCTGATGCAGGAACAGGATGTTCGGATCGTCCGACACCTCCCGCAGCAAGCCGGCCAGCGCGAAAAGCTCGCTCTTGCGCCCCTTGGCCGGCAGATTCGCCAGGCCAGCCACCCGGACGCCCAGCGCGTTCTGCAACACCAGGCATTGCTTGGCGCCGCGGCGCGAAGCCAGTTCGCGAACCTCTTCGGACTCCTTGCTCAGCCCCAGCAGCGGTTCCCACTGGACCTCGACCGCCAGGTTGCCGAAAAGCACTCTGGCCATGTCACACTCCCTCGGTGAGCTGCGGCGTGATCACGATGATGGTTTCGTCGTCGCCCTGTTCCGCCGTTTTGGTGCCGCCCTCGTAATTGAACGCGCCCTTGCGGGTAGTGTTGTTCTTGGCGCGGCGGAAACCGCTCAGAATCAGCGTCTGCCCCGACTTCAGCGACGCGCGCTGCATGGTCTGCACCGCCGAGGTGATCGGCGTCTGGATGCTGCTGCTATTGCTGCTGTCGCCGCCCGACGAGGCTTCCTTGATTTCGATCAGCTCGGACAGGTCGATCTGCACTTGCAGCATCACGCTGCGGTTGTCCAGCAAGGTGGGCAGCAGGTTCATCACGAAACCGGTGGTCACCACGCCCGGCGTCAGGCCGACGCTGGGCGCCGAGCCATTGGAGCCCGGCGTCGAGGTGATGCTGGCCAGATAGCCCTGGTTGTTGGTGACGGCCACCGGCGCCGGCTGGTTGTTCAGCGTCACCACATTGGTGTTCACCACCGTGCTGACCCGCCCCTGCTGGCTCAATGCCTGCAGCAAAATCTTGGAACCGTTGAACTGCCCGGAATTCATGGTGACGCCGAACTGGCCGGCGCCTTCCATCGGCTTGCCGAACGCCGAGCTGAATGTGCTGCCCCAACCGCTGTTGGCCGATTGGTACACAAGCTTCCAATCGATGCCGGCCGCGCTCTTCTCGCTGAGGCTGACCGTGAACACCTGCACCGACAAGCTCACCTGGCGGCCCAGCACCGCGTTTTCGCCATCGATGTACTGCCGCACCCGCTCCACCACGTCGGCGGAGTCGGTGACGGTGATGGAGCTGGTCATTTCCGACGGCATCGCCTTGCCCATAGGCGACAGCATGCTATTGACGGTGTCGCTCAGCTTGTCCCAGTAGCGCAGTTCGGAGGTCATGCTGACCGAAGAGTCCGAACCGAAGTTGATCGACGAACCGCCGCCGCCGCCGCTGCCGCTGCCGCTACTGCTGCCGCCGCTGCCGCCGGACGTGGTTTGCGAGCTCTTGCCGACCTTGGCCGAATAGGTGGATACGCCGGGCATGGTCTTGATCTGGAAGGTGCGGGTCACCAGGCGAGAGAATTCCACCACGCCGTTGCGGTAGCTCCAGTTGGTGCCGGTTTTGTTCGCCACCGCGTCCAGCAGGCCGCGCAAGGTGCCGGAGTAGTTCAGCTGCGCCCGCGGCTCGGCGTCCTGGGTCTGCGCGCCGGGATACGTGGCAGCGCCCATGCCTCCCATCACACCCGAGCCACCCATTCCCATTCCGCCCGGCAGCGGCGGCATGCCGGCCGGCGGCGTGGGCATGCCCGCTTGCGGGCTGCCGCCATTGGCGTTGTTCTTGCTGGGCGTGATGCCGAAGATATCGCGCGCCAGCCGGATGGTGACGCCCTGTTCCCTGCCGATCTGCTCGGTCATCAGCGACAACGGCAGCTGGCGGCCGGAGCTGAAACTGGCGCGCTGATCGAAGCGTGGCGGCAGGCTGTCTATGTCATCCATCACCACCGAGCGCTGGGCGAACCAGGCGCCGGCATCGCGCTCCACCAGCGGCAGCGAAGGGTAGGTCAGATTGGATTCGGCGCTGCGCATCACCTGCTGCGTTTCCGTCACGCGGTCGTCGGTCTTCTGCAACATGCCGGGCGTGCCGCAACCGGCCAGCAACGTGGTTCCGCAAAACGCGGCGACAATCTTCTTCATGCCTGTTTCCTTAGCGTGTCGCGTGGATCACGCGAATGACCTTGTTGGCCTCGTAAACCTTGATGCGGATCGGCGTATCGCTGTTCTGCAGCGATTTGGCCACCTGCTCCATCACCTCTAGGAATGTCCCGCTGAACGTCGCCGGGTAGTCGATGGGGAAATCGCGCTCCATCTCCCAGGCCAGTTCCCAGCCATTGGCCCTGGCGTAATCGCGCAGGGCCGCCGAAATGCGCCCCTTGCCCGGCACCAGCTTCAGCACGCCGCGCCCCTGGCCGAACTCGATGGCGCGCCCATCCGCGGCGGGGCCGGCAGTCTCGCTGGCCCCGCCATCCTTGGCCGAGTCGTTGTCCAGATAGAGAAAACCCGCCTCGGCATGCAGCGCGCACATCAGCAACGACGCCGCGATCAATGTCTTTTGCTTCATGACCCGAACCTTATTGATTCACTTTAATAGGTATGATATCAAACTTTTTATGATACCAGTCAAATAAAACGCAACCCGCTCAGCCACCCGGCACCGGCATGCCTCTTTGTTGCAGAATCTGCTGGATGGTCAGATTGAGATAACGCCGCATGATCACCAGGCAGCCATACAGGCGCACATCCCGCAAAGGCTTGCGCTCGGCCAGCTCCATGTAATAGTGCGCCATCACCCCGACGCCCTCCATGAACACCGTTTTGCGCCCCACGCTGGCCAGCGCCGCCCACAGCTCGGGGTGGTCATGGCGAAACAGGATGGGCCGCGCCCAGTCGCAGCGCACCACGCCGTTCTTCTCGCGATGGTGATGCAGCAGCCTGACCATGGCGGTGGAGCGGTAGGCATGCTTGTCGCAGGCCAGCTTGACCAGCTTGGGGCTGACGCCCAGCTTGCGCGCGAAGCCCACCAGCAGCGGATCGTTCGGGTTCGACGGCTCGCCCACCTGCTTCTCCAGCGCCGCCAGGAATTTCTCGTCGAAATCCGCCGCCTCGTGATCCAGGCCGTTGAGGCGCATCCATTCCGCCACCTGGTAGAGCTGTCGCTCCTTCGGATCCAGGCCGCGGGCGCGGATCACCTTGTTGAAGGTCTGGCGGTTGGCCGGGCGGCCGGACCATACCCGCCGCACCGCATGCTCCTTGCGGATGTGCTTGAGCAGCAAGGGCGCGATCGGCAAGGCGATCAGCCAGCCCAGCGCGTAGTCGAGCGCGATGGCGCGCGCCAGCGTGGGCTGCTCGCGTAGCCATTCCGCGCCGTGGGCGAACGGCGCGCCCAGCACCGGAATCTTGGCCAGAAACAGGTAGCGGCTGTAGGTGCTCTGCATCCACTTCAGCCACAAATGCGGCGCGAAATATATCGCCAGGCCAGCCAAGGCCAGCGCCGCGATGATGACGAACACCTTGTCGTCGCCGCCGCCCCCGCCGCCTCCATTACGCGCCGCCATCAGTCCGGACTCCGGTAGGCGGGCCGCGCGCGGTACAGGCGGCCGCTGAACTTGGCCTTGACGTAACGGAAGGCCTGCTCGATCGGCACGCCTTTGTATTCAAACAGGATCAGCGTGCCGAAGATGGCCAGCATCGTCAGCACCGTAAACCAGTTGAACTTCAGGATCAGCACCGGAAGTATGTAAAACGCCTTGGAATCCAGCCAGGGGGTGAATCGCGGCGACTGGGCGGCAAACACCCACAATTGTCCTTCCATGCCTACCTCACCAGAGAGAATCTTTTGTCACGACATAATGGGGGCGGCCTTGTTCATCCTTGCCCTTGTAGCGGATGCTGGCGTCCGCCGGCGCCGCCGCGCTCGTCCCGCTGCCGCCGCCCCAAGAAGCGCCGACCGTGACGCCGGCCAGGAAAATCAGGATGCCCACCGCCGCCAGCAGCGCCTCGTAGGGCAAGCGGTCGAAAGCCGCCTTCGCCAGCTCGGCGAACTTTGTCGAAGTCTTGTGTTGTGTCATCATCCGCTCAACCGCTCATCAGGTATGTAATCACGTCCTCCTGCCGGACGCGGCCCTGCTCGATCAGATCCAGCGCGCTTTGCCGCATCGGCTGGCCGTACAGGTTCACCTTCTCCCGCATCAGCTGGAACACCCGTTCCGAATTGGCCGCGATCTCCTGCGCCACCGTGCCCGCGCTGCCCAGCTTGGTGAAATCCAGGCATTCGCGCACCGGCACGCGCTTGCCGTCGGTGGTCGGCACCAAGTGCTGGCACACCACGTATTTCAGCGTGGTGGCCAGGTTGTAGATCATCACCGCGCGCATCGCCTGCGGGAAAAACTTGGACCAGTAGTCGAACAGCTCCGGGATGGTGTTCGGGTGCATCGTGGCGTACACCAGGTGGCCGGATTGCGCCGCCCAGATCGCCGCCTGCGCGGTTTCCGCGTCCCGCACCTCGCCCACCAGCATGTGGGTGGGCGCCATCCGCAAATGCGCGCGGATGCCATCGGAAAAGCTCTCCACCGACGTGCCCACCTGCATCTGGTCTATCACCGCCGTCGGCGCCGCCACCTTGCCGTAAACGAATTCCACCGGGTCTTCGATGGTGCGCAGAATGCAGGACGAATCCGGCCGCTCCACGTGGTCGCGCAGCAGCGACGACAGCGTCGCCGACTTGCCCGAACCAGTGGGGCCGGTCACCAGAATCAAGCCGGAACGCTGGGTGCGGCTGACGTAGATCAGGTCTTCCGGCGTGTCGGCCTCTTTCAGCGTCCACGGCTCCGGCTTGATGCGGCGGAAGGTGGCCGACGGGCCAGAGGTTTCGCTCTGCATGTCGCGCGCCACGGCCACCCGGTAGCGCTGGCCGTCCACGCCCTCGTAAACGAAGTCCAGCGAGCGCGCCTTGCCCATCACCATGTCGTAACCGTTGACGTTGTCCTTGTAGGCCGCGGTCAGCAGCTGGCGCATTTCGTTCTGCTGCAGGCGCCGCTGCATCACCAGCCGGTTGCGGCCGAACACCTTGGCCACCGGGTAGGTGTCTTGCTTGAGGAAGACGTCGCTGGCGTCGGAGAAGCGGTTGAGCAGGCTTTCCAGATCGGCGCGGCTGACTTTCGAGCTATTGTCGAAATCGTCGTCATGCCCGGACATCAGCGGCCTCCTTCGAAAAATTCGCCGGCGCCCAGATCGTTGATCGCCTTCCAGCGCGGCAGGTCCTTGACGAACACCACCGGCTGCGACACCACCTTGCGCGACACCCTCACATCGATGCCGCCGTCGGCGTCCACCACCTTCTGCTCCTGGCGGACCACCTTGGGCGCGTCCACCATCTGCTTGAGCCACAGCATCTTGTACAGCAGCATGCCGTTGAAGGTTTCCTTCAGCTGCGCGAGCTTGCTCTCATACGCGCCCTTGGCCGCCGCCACGCCGCTGGCCCAGCCCTGGCGCACGCCGTCGTCCCAGGCGGCCTTTTCCTCCGGCGTGGCCGGTTTCAGCGCCGCGTCCGGCTCGCGCACTTCCGGCACCGGCTGCTGCATGTAATCCCACCAGCTGGGCGCGGTGGTGACAAAGCGCGCATCCTCGCGCACCCGGTACGAAGCTTCCACAGACACCATGCTGGTGGGGCTCTCCAGCCGCACGGTATTCTTGGATGACGACAGCACCGGCGGCAGCAGCGAATCGGGCAACAACAGCCGGGAGAAGTCGAATACCTGCGACAACGTCGCGTCCTGCGACTGCAGCATCGCGTTCAGCCGCTCGCACTCCCGCGCCTGGCCCAGCTGCGCGCCGTAGGACAGGCCGGCGTTGTAGACCGCGCGCACCTTGAGCGCCGCTTCTTGCGACAGATAGCTTTTCGGCTGCCAGTTCAGAGCGCTTTGCAACGCGCCGCCATCCTCCTGCGGAATGGAGTCGGCCGCCCAGGCTCCGCCCGCCAGACCGATGGACAACACCCACCAACACAAGCGCCTCATGCCCGCCTCACTCTACCCGCTGGTGCAGTCCCAGCGTTTCGCGCACCTTGCGCTCGCCCGCGCCGTCATCGACATAGGGGCCCACCGCGATCTGGAACTTGCGGCCCGCCGGCCGGACCTGGGCGGCGAAGCCCTGGTTCTTGTAGCCATCCGCCACTCGCGCCGCCAGCTTGCGGTCGGCGAAGATCCCGCCGTCCATCGAATACTTCTGGATCAGCGGCTTGGAAGCCGAAGCCTGGAAGGCGGTTTTCGGCTCGCGGGTATCGTTGATGGAGCGCGTGTAGTCCAGCACGATGGTGCGCGACTTCTCGTCCACCGCCAGCACGAAGGGGAACTGGTCGCCGATGGAGCGCAGCACCGCGATCACCGGCTGCGACGCGCTCTTGATGCGGACGATGCTGTCCACGTCGGCCGAGCCGCGCTCCTCGAAGCGCCAGCCTATGCTTTGCGCGATGTCCTGCACGATGCCGTGCGGCACGCCGACGTATTCGGTGGAATACAGGCGGTTCAGGTCATTGCTGGGCGTGGAGGCCAGGCTGGCCTTCAGGTCCTGCATGGCCTTGTCGCCGCTGTTGACCACCGTCATGCGCGCCAGCAGCTGCTGGCTGCGCGCGGCATCCTCGGCAGCCTTGGCCAGCATCGCCAGCTCCGGGCTGGCGGTCGCTTGCCGCGCGGCGGGCGCGGCGCAGCCGGCCAGGGCGCAAGCAAGGCCGGCGATCAGGAATGGCGTAGCAGCTCTCATCAAATCGCGCTCCATATATTTACTTTGGTAGTAATCATATCAAACATTTTAAAAGCATGCCGGTTTTATTGAAGCGTGGCCGGCGGCAGTACCTGCGCCGCCAGATCCGCATCGCCCAACACCTGTTCCAGCTCGCCGCGGCGATAGTCGAAATCCGACTTCCAGCGCCCGATCTGCTCCGGCACCCGCTCCAGCTTGCGGAACAGCATGGTGCGCGGATGCGCGCCCGCCCACTCGCACAGGCTCAGCAACGATTCGTGCGGCATGTCGATCAGCCGCGCCAGCAGCAGATGCGAAGGCAGAAACCCGTGCAGCCGATACCAAACCCCATCCTGAAAACCGGCCGCCGGCGCGTCCCGCCCTATCCGGCCGCCATGCTCGCGCGCCCAGTCTTCCGGCACCGACACATCGCCCTCCTCGTCGGCGAACCAGTAGGCCAGCATGTCCTGCCATACTCCGTTGTCCATCAATGCCCCCCCGCAATCTCGGCTACGATTTCTTTTATGATGTCCGCCTCGCGCTTGGCGCCGCCCCAGGCGTCGATGCGCTTGTCCAGCTCGCTGACCGCGTCGCCGCCGGGGAAGCGCCGGGCCAGCCGGCTCAGCGCCTCGCGATAGCCGACGAAGCGCGCCACCTGGCTGCGGATTTCCACATTGGCCGGCGTGGTGGCGTAGGCCCACAACTCCACCCCGCCCGGCTTGAAGTACAGCACCCGCTCCACCACCGCGCCCTTGATGCGGCTGTACAGCAGCATCGGCGCGCCCAGCGGCGTCAGGCCCTGGATGCGGTTGGCCAGCGCCTCGTCGGCGTACTCGCTCAAGTCCATGGTTTTTTTCAGGTCGTCGCGCACTTCCTTGGAGTCGGCGCGCAGCACCCAGATATTGGTGGCCAGGTTCATGATGGACTTGGGAAAGTCGGTATGTTCCTGCGAGGCCAGCGCGATATGCACCTTGTACTTACGTCCCACCCGCACCAGCGTTTCGATCAGCCCCAGCACCATCGGCGAGCTGATGTTGTGCAACTCGTCGTAGACGATGCGCTTCACCTCGTTGCGGTTCTTGCGCAATTCGCGGCGATGGTACTCCATGTATTGCCCCGGGCAATCCATGGTCGGCACCACCTCGTCATCCATATAGAAACCGCGCGCCAGGAAGGCGCTGGTCGCCAGATACATCACCTCGCCCTGCTTCTGCGACGCCGCGCCCTGGCCGCCGGTGACGTCGGCCAAGTCCACCGCGACGATCTTGGCGTTGGAGAAGTCCAGCGCGGTTTCGTAGGCCAGCAGCGGGAAGCGGCTGCTGATCGAGCCCAGCATGCGGTTGCAGAAATCCAGCATCGACGAGCCGCCGGGAATCACCGCGTCGGTGTAGTTGTCCTTGATGCTGGGCGTGGCCTGCATCACCTGGCTGAGGTCGGGAATGATGGGCACCGCGTAACGCTGCGCCACCGTGGCGGCGCGGATCTCGTTGCGATCGAACAACATGTCCACCACGCTCCACCACGACGCCTCCTCCTCCGGATGCAGATTGTTGCGCTGCAGCGCCTCATCCACTTCCGGATTGCGCCGCGGCTGGTATTTCTTGGGTTTTTCGATCGAGAAATAGCGATAGGCGGCGGTCACCAGCGTATCCACCAGCTCGGCGATTTCCGGCACCGGCTGCTGCTGCCCCACCGGCGTCAGCAGCAAGGTGACGAAGTCCACGAGAAACGCCTTTTCGTCCGGCACCGCCGCGCGGCAACCCAGCATGGTGTCGAACGGATTCATCGCGTTGCGCTTGTCGATCGACAGCCGGTAATGCTGCGCCAGGTATTGCTTGTCCACCGGCAGCGAGGCCTTGACGGTGTCGATCAGCCCCTTGGACGAATAGCCGACGTCCAGGATGGCCATGCGCGGGATGTCGTCCTTGCCCGGCTGCAGAATGGAGCCCAGGTTGAGCGCCTGCAGCAGCACCGATTTGCCGGAACCCATGGTGGCGAACATCACATCCACCCAGGCCTGCTGCAGCTGCGAGCCCACCTGGTAGACGAACAGCTTGCCGTCCTCGGTCAGCATCATCATATTGCCGTAGCCCCATGGCGAGGCCGGCCGCTCGATCGGCAGGATGGCAGCCAGCATCTGCGACGGCATGATCAATTCGGGCGCCAGATTGCGGAAACCCGGCAAGGTGCCCATCGCCACCTCGCAAGGGTTGCCGAATTCCTGTATCACCTGGCCGCCGCCCCAGCCGTTCAGCGCCGCCGCCAGCTCGGTGAAGCGGTCGGTCGCCTCCTGCTTGCTGCCGCCCCAGGTCACCACCGAAATCTTCACGCCGACAAAGGTGGTGGCGCCGATGCGCTCCAGCTCCTTCACCTCGTTGATGGCGTCGACGATCTTGGAGTTCTGCCCGCCGAAGGTGGAAAACTTGAGGAATTGCGCCACCGACTTCTTGGCGGAAAAGCGCCCGGAAGCGCTGCCGGACAATAGCTGGAACGCCACCCGGAACGGAATTTCGCCATGGATGCGCGCAGTGGGCAGGATGCGCAGCAGGTTGTTGAACACCTCGGGCTGGGAAATCGGAAATTCGAAATAGCCGCTGGAATAGAAGCGGTTGCCCACCCTGGCCACGCCTTCTTCCGGGATGTTTTCCAGTTGGCGGCGGAAAATCTGCAAACCGGGCAGCGGCGGAATGATGTCGTCGCGCTGGCCGGCGATGGTCGATTTCGCCCGCGCCGGCAACACGCCGGTCTTCTTCACCGAATCGGGGGTGATCGGGCTGAGGCCCTCTCCGGAGCCGTCCCACAAGTCGGCGTCCAGCACGATGGCCTGCTCCAGCGTCAAGGGCTGCGCCTTGAGACTGAAAATGCTGACCAACCCTTCCACGTATTCCTTGCACACCCCCAGGTGGCGGTTGCGCATCGCTGGCACGAAGCTTTCGCTTTGCGCCATCTCGCCGCCGGACCAGTTGGCAGCCACCTTGCGCATTTCCTTGGGCAGGATGGAAGGCGAGGTGGTGACCACGATCAGCGCGATCTCCGACGTCACGGTGCGCGACAGGATCTCCTCGCGTTCGTCCAGGATGAAGTTGACGTCCATGCCGATCCGGGCGGTGGCCGAGCGTATGCTGTTGGCCTGCTTCCTGACCTCCTTGCGCGAGGTTTCCTTGTCGCGCTGGAAAATGATGTCCACCACGATGCCGGAGCGCCGCGGCAGGCTGGCCAGCATCGCCGACAGCTTGCCCAGCCGCTCCTGGTAGGCCTCGCCGTCGAACGATTGCAGCGCGCCGTCCAGCTTGTAGATGGTCATCAGGCTGCCGCCGCGCAAAGAGATGACATTGCCCGAGCCGGTGGTCCACGCGCACTTGTCCCATAGCGCGGCCCCGCGGATCTTGGGTATGCGCTTCATGAAGTTGTCAAACGCGTCAAATATTGTCGTCACTGCTCACCTCTCCACTCTTCCAGGCCGCGGCATCCCGCCTCAGCCCTCGCTCTGCGCCGCATCATGGCGCCGCAGCGCCTCCACCCCGTCCGGCCGGTACGACAAGGGGAAAATCAATCTCAGGCCGTTGCGGGTGAGAAGCTTGACCGTTTCCTCGTAGGAGTCTTCCCGGTTCTTCATCAGCACCTTGAAAAAGGTGGCCAGATTGTCCACCGTGCCGCGCCCGCCCATATAGCTTTCCACCAGCTTGACCGACTGCTCCAGGTGCAGCTCCAGGTTATGCCCCAGGCCGCCCCGCGCCAGCCGCGGCATCGCGCGGCAAATCCGGTTGATCGCCTCTTGCGAACGGCCCTTCTCCACGCCCCAGAACGCGCCGGCCCGCAGCGCCGCGCCCACATGCTGGGTGGCGCGGCAGTAATGGCACAGCACCAGCCAGTTATCCGGACTCTCATTGCCGTAGTCATCGTCCAGCGGTTCGCCTTCCAGGAATTCGCGGCTGCGGTAGCCGCAAAACTGGCAGGCGTGCTGGCGGTATTCAAACAGCGAAGCAAGGAAACCGGCGGCTGGGCGGCCGGAAACGGCATACACGCCGTCGTCGACGCCGGGATAGTTCCGATTGCGGTATATTTGCACGCTCAGCATATTTAAATGTTTTATAAAATATATACTATAACAAACATTATACACATACCGCGCCATGTCATGGCAATAAAAAACCCGCCAGAGGCGGGTCGCGGCGCAAGCCGGGGCTTACATCAGGGTGTGGCCGCCCATGCCGATCCAGTCCGGCGCGAAATAGGCGATCACGCCGCCCAGGCCGGCGAACAGCGCCGTCTTCATATGGCCGCGGTCTTCGCGGCCCGGCTTGCCGGACACGTAGATGTTCCAGCCGGAGAAGCCCATGCACATCACGCCCACCAGTTGCAGGCCCATGCCCATCACTTCCTTGAACGAGGAGATCAGATCCTTTGTCTGCTTGGCGGTATCCATCAGGCTCTTGCCGGAGCTGCCGGCCGTGGTGGCCACCGTGTCCGCCAGCGAGGTTTCCGTCGCCAGCAAGGCCAGCACCGCAACCATCAGAATCAGATTTCCTTTTTTGAACTTCAACATTGTTCCACTCCTTAAGCCTCATCGGCTGCGTTATCAGGACAGATTGGGGAAGGTGTTGCGCACCAGCGCCCAAGCGTCCTCCATGTAGTAAAGAAATATGCCGGACAGAAACAGTATGAAAATCTTCCAGCCGTCTCCCGCCTGGGCAAAGCGGGCATCGCCGCTCTTGTACATCGCCCAGCCGGCCCTGCCCATCGCCGCCAAGCCCAGCAGCTGGCTGAGCGCGTACACCACCTGGCGTATCGCGTTGCCCGCCGCCAGCGCGTCTCCCGCCAGCAAGGTTTGATCAAACATCATTGTCCCCCGGCAAATGCATCATCAAGAAACAGCACGCCCACCAGTTCGCTTCTGCTCAGGATCACCTCCGACTTGTTGAATCTCGCCGCCGCGGCGGTCGCCACCTGCGCCACCGCCTCCACCGTTTTCCCGACCGCGTACTTGGCCGGCTGGTCGATCTTGGGCACCGTCGTCACCGCCGCGCCGTTCACCACCGAGGTCTCGCCGCCGCTGGTCATCGCCGTGGCGTAGTTGCCCAGGAAGGCGCCGGCGGCGATCATGCCGAAGCGGTCGATATAGTGTCCCTTGACCGCGCTGGCCACCGCCTGGGAATTGGTTTCCTTGTCCACCAGCACCGCGTCCACCGGCACTACCCGGCCATCCGCCAGCCGCATCTTGTTCAGCTTCACCACCAGCGCGTCATAGCCCTCGGTGTAAGAACCGAACAGCTGCGCGTCGCGCTTGCCGCCGTCCTCCACGATCCGCACCATCACCGTGGTGCCGGTCTGGTAGGACGAGGTTTCATTCAGCGTCACCGCCGCCACCCGCTCGCCGATGGACGCCACCTTCCAGCCCCGCTGCGGCCGCGCGCCATCCGACGCGCCGCCATCGAAGCGGCCCGCCGCGGCCGCAGCGGCCGCCGCGCCGCCGTACCAGTTGACCAGCTTGCGCTCCTGCTGCGGCGCGTCGCCGCGGCTCCGGTTGTTCTGGAACTTCTGCAGCCACGCGCTCTGCTTCTGCATGCCGGCGGCGTCCAGCAGCGGCTGCATGGATGGCATCTGCGGCACCGGCGGCATGCCGCCGCCGCCCGACGGCGCCGCCCCGGGATCTCCCCTGTCGTTCAGCGCGCCCACTTCGGCCACGTAAGCGCCGCCGCTGGCGATGGCCGCCTTCTGCCTGTCATCCCGCTGGCCATTGAGCAGGGCGTCCGCGGTGCCGTACAGAGCCGGCTGGCTGTGGTCGTCGGCCTGGGCCAGATTGCCGGCGTCGGCCGCGCCGGTATCGGCCATCTTGCCGGGCGTGCTGGCCATCGCGGTCTGATCCTGCCCTTCCGTCTTCGGCGCGCTGACCTTCTTGTAAACCAGCATCGCCGCGAAGAAGGCGATCGCCACGCCGCCGAACAGGATCAGCTTCATCTTGCTGGGGTCTTTGCCGGCGCCCTTGGGTTGGTTATTGAAATCGACCATATCGGGTTTATTGCTCATAGCTGCCCCAGCGGATCACGATGGCGCGGGAGGTGCCGCCCATGCCCGCCACCATCGAAGATGGCCGGTAATCGAATTCATAGGCCGAGCCGCCATCGTCGTCGCGCGTGCTGGTGCGGAAATTGCGGGGCGACAGCAGCGTGACGCCGGGGCGAACCTTGACGAAAACCCGGTTGTCCGACTGCCGTTTCCAGATCTTCACCGCGTCGCCGCCGTTATGCGGCACCGTCTGCATTTCCTCGCCGACGGTTTCCTTCAGCACCGCCATCAGCGCGCCGGACAACGGCGATTGGTACTCGTCGCCGCGATTGAGCGCGTCGCCGCCCATCCAGGTCAGCCGCAGGTCTGCGGCGAAATCCACCCGCTCGCCGCCTCTCGGATACAGCGAGCGCACCTTGATCACCACCGGCCGGAACGAACCGGCGGCGAACACCGTCAGCGAAGTCGAGCCCGAGCCCGAGGAATCGATCACGATCGCGTCCTTGGCCTCGCCGCCGGAGCCTGCCGGAGCCGGCGGCAGGCCTGCCACCGCGCCGGCCAGCGACGCCGCCTGGGTTGCCACAGACGCCTGCGCGTCGCCGGGAATCGGGTGGATCGCGAGAAAGGCCATGCCCGGCACGCTACCGGAAATCTTCAAGGGTTGGCCGGCGACGTCGGTCAGGCGGACCGTCACCGGATAGCCCACCGCCACCGTCAGATCCACCGTCCGCCCCGGGCGCACCGGGATGGTCCGCTGCTCGCCGGCCACCGGCGGCGAATCCTTCAGCTTTTCCACTTTTTCCACTTGGCGGCGGTACATGCGGATCTGGCCCGGATCGAATGGCACCGCCTCTTTCATCACCGAGCCGAATACCGGATCGGCCTCCATCGCCCTTTGCAGCGGATCGCGCGCCTGCGGCCTCGCCGCTTGCGGCGCGGCCGCCGCCGACGCCTGCATCGCCAGCCGGGGATCGTTGGCGCTGCCGGTATAAAACTGCCCGCCCGCCGCGTCGCCCGGCTGGGCCGCCGCGGCGGCCTGGGAAAGCAGGCAGGCCGCCATCAGGCGCATGCCCCTCTTAATCTGGCTTCTCACGCCCTTACCCTCTGTCCTTGGCCATGTAAAGAGCGAGAATCCGGTAGTCCTTCGTCCCGCCCACCGTCACCAGCCCCACCACCACCCTGAATTTCATCGAATTGTCCGTACGCTTGGTGCGGTTCAGATAACTGAGCGTGCCATTGGCTTCGAACTCCCAGGCCTCCACCCCGGCCTGCTGGCCTTTGCCCACCAGAATGGGCGAGCTAGTGAACTTCATATTGCTGATCAGCTCGTTATCCAGCACCGACTTGAAGGTTCCCGCCGCCTCCAGCTGGCTCTTGAAAGTCAGCCAGGAGTCTTCGGTGAAATACTTGCGCGACGCATCGGCGAAATGCGGCTCCAGTTCGGTCCAGTTGTAATTCAGCACCTGGGGCAAGGCATAGGCTATCCACTGCCCGGCCTGGCCTTCATTCAACACCGGGGTGTTGCTGGTCAGCAGCTGGTACTGGCGGCCATCCGGCGTCACCGCGGTGAACTGCGGCAACGGCGCTTCCTTGCGCGCCAGCGCCGCCAGCGCCACCGCCTCCAGCAGGCAGGCCGCGCCCAGGGCCAGAATGATCAGGGTTTTGCGGCGCGAATCATGGCGCAGATTTCCCGACTCACCCATGGTGTCCCTCAGCGCCCGGTCCACCTCTTGATCATTCAAATTCATCATCGACATCGAATTTTTCCAAATATGGTTCGATACAATATCTATCTTATCAAACATTTTAACCATGACGCCAGCAGAATGCCAACAAAAATTATGGCCGCTCGCCGCGGCCATCGGTTCAACCGGCATGCCGGCGCGTCATGCAGACGGCGCGCCGGCCCGTCCAGGCAAACTCAAACCGCCACCTCCAGCCCCGACACGCCAAGTCCGGCGCGGCCGCCCACCCGCACCTGCGTCGCGATGCGTTCCTTCAGCCCTTCGACATGGCTGATCACCCCTATCATCTTGCCGCCGGCGTTGAGCGCGTCCAGCGCGTCCAGCGCCACCTCCAGGGTTTCGCCGTCCAGCGTGCCGAAGCCCTCGTCCAGGAACAACGAGTCTATCGAGGTGCGGTGGCTGACCAGGTCGGACAAGGCCAGCGCCAGCGCCAGGCTCACCAGGAAACTCTCGCCGCCGGACAGGGTGCGGGTGTCGCGCGCGGCGTCGCCCTGCCAGGCGTCGACGATCTCAAGCTCCAGCTCGCCTCCCGGCCGGCGCCGCAGCAGATAGCGCCCGTGCAGCCTGGCCAGGTGGCGGTTGGCCAGGCCCATCAGGTGGTCCAGCGTCAGCCCTTGGGCGAACTTGCGGTATTTGTCGCCCTTGGCCGAGCCTATCAGCCCGTCCAGCCGCTGCCACAGATCGGCCTCGGCCGCCTGCTCGGCTATCCGCTCGAACAAGGCCCGCTGCCCTTGCCTGCGCTGCGCGTCGTCGCGCAGCAGCGCCTCCAGCGCGCCCTGTTTTTGCGTCAAGGCCTGGCGCTGACCGTCCAGCGCCTGCCAACCGCTCTCCAGCGCCTCCAGATCGGCCCCGCCCAAATTCTGCTCCCGCAGCGACGCCAGCCGGCCGGCCGCCGCTTGCCGCACCGCCTCCGCCTGCGCCGACTCGCTCTCCAGCCGGTTCCTGCGCGCCTGCAGGCGTTCGCGCTCGCCCTCCTGCAGCAAGGCCGCCAAAAAGGCCGCCGAATCGGCAAACGGGCTGGCCGCCAGCACCGCCTGCCATTCGGCGTCCACCCGCTGCCGCAGCTCTCCCTGCCTGGCAAGGTCCGCTTCCAGCTGCGCCTTGCCGCCCTGCAAGCTGGCCAGTTCCCGATCCCACTCCTCCGCCCTGGCGCCGCAACGCGCCAGCGCGGCGGCATCGGCCAATGCGGCTTCCGCCCCGGCCGGCTCGGCCGCGCCCAGCGCCTGCCAGCGCGCGCGCCAGTCGGCGGCCTGAGCCTCCGCCTGCTCGCGCACCGCCTGCTGCCGGCTCAAGCTTTCCGCCAATTGCCGCAGGCTTTGCTGCGCGTCCTGCCAACTGTGCCAATCGGCCTGCCGCCGCTCCAGCCAGCCGGCATCCGCCTCCTCCCCGTCAAAGCCGGCGGCGGCGATGTCGGCCTGCAGGCTGGCGGCCAACGCCGCGCATTGGCTTTGCAGTGCCTTGTCGCGCGCCTGCGCCTGCTCCGCCTCGCGCCGGGCGCCTTCCCGCGCTTGCAGCAGCAAGGCCAGCGCCGAGTCCGCCGCTTGCTTTTGCAAATCCTGCCGGCTGACGGCGGCGCTCGCCTGGGCATGGCTGGCCTCCGCGGCTTCAGCGGCTTGCAAGGCCTGGCGCAGCCGAGCTTCGGCCTGCTCCGCGTCCGCGCGGCGGCGGCGCGGCGCCTTCGGATCCGCCCAATCCGCCTCGCCCGCCCCGCATTCGGCCAAGCCGGCGCGCCACGCCTGCCGCGCCTCGTCCATGGCGGCGGCGGACTGCGCGGCGGACTGCCGCAGCCGCTCCCGGCCGGCTTGCAGCGCCGCCAGTTCGGCCGCCGCCCGCTGGCCGTTTTCCGCCAACGTCTCCAGTTCCGCCTCCAGCGCCTGCAAGGCCGCTTCGCCGGCGGAAACGTCCAGCGCCTGGTAAGCCGCCACCGCCGGATGCTCCAGCGCGCCGCACAGCGGGCAGGCTTCGCCCGGCCGCAAAGCGGCCCGATGCGTCTCCAAACTGCGGATGCGCTGCTCCTGCGCCAGCAGCCGGCGCTTGTCGTCCACCCGCTCCTTCAGCTGGCGATAATCGCGGCGCAGCGCCTCCACCAGTCCGCCTTGCCTCTCCAGGCGGCGCGCGGCTTCGGCCAGCTCGGCTTCCAGATCGCGCGCGGCGGCGGCGGCCTGCCGCAGCCCCGCCGCCTGGCCATCCAGCTGCCGCCATGCCAAGGCCTCGCGCTGGCTGCGCTGCCAATCGCCGCGCAATCGGTCCAGCGAGTTCCCCGCCAACAAGGCATCGCGCTCGCGGCCGCCGGCTTCCTGCGCTTGCCGCGCCTGGCGCAGCGCCTGCTCCGCCTCGTCCAGCGCCGTCCGTTGCCGCTCGATCTCGCCGTCTCTTTGCGCCAGGCCGCTCATCAGCGCGGCCCATCCCCGCTCCTCTTCCTGCCGCTGCCGCCTCAGTTGCGCCAGCTGGGCGAACTGGCTGCGCCAGCCGGCCAGCCGCTCGCCCAAGCGGGCATAACGGCCATGTTGCCCGCTCCAGTCATCCAGCTGCCGCTTGCGCTCGCTCAATTCCCGGCCGCGGCGCGCCTCTTCGGCCGCCAGCGCGGCCGCTGTCGCCTGGGCCCGCCAATGCTCGGCCGCCTGCTCCGCGCGGCACGCATCCAATCGTTCCCCAGCCTCATTCAATGCCTGTCTCGCGCCGCCCAGCAGCTCATCCGCCCGCAGCCGCGCCTGATAAACCGGCGCGATCGCCGCGGCCGGTTCGCCCGCGCGCAGCGCCTCCAGCTCCGGCTCGGCCAGGCGGATGGCTTCCATCGCGGCTTGCGCCGCCTGCGCGGCGGCGGCCTCCTCATGTTCAGCTTGCCGCAGTTCGTGCCGCCACTGGCGCTGGCGCCGCAAAGTTTCCAGCTCGGCCAGCAATGCCGACGCCTGCGCCGCCAGTGCGGCCTGCTCGTCCCGCATCCGCGCCGCCTGCTCGTCGCCCAGCAGCTCCACGCCGTCGGCGCGGGCCTTGAGCTGGGCCAGCTCCTGACGGACATCGCGCGCGCGTTCGAACACCCGCTGCGAGATCAGGCCGTAGATGTCGGTGCCGGTCAGTTCCTCCAGCAACTCCGCCCTTTCGTTGGCGCTGGCGTTGAGAAAGGCGGCGAATCCGCCTTGCGCCAGCATCATCGACTTGGTGAAACGGGCGAAATCCAGACCGGTGATTTCCTCCACCCGCCTGAGCTTTTCATGGCTCTGGCTGGCCAAAATGGCGCCGTCGCCGTCGGCCAGCTCCACCTTGGGCGCCTGCAATGCCCCGTCGGCCTTGTCGCGCGCCCGGCGCTGGCTCCAGAAAGCCCGGTAGGCGCGGCCCTTCACCTCGAACTCCACTTCCGCCAGGCAATCGGCGGTGTGGCGGGTCATGATTTCGTTGGACGAGGCGGAAATGGCGTCCAGCCGCGGCGTCTTGTGGTACAGCGCCAGGCAGATGGCGTCCAGCAATGTGGACTTGCCGGCGCCGGTGGGGCCGGTGATGGCGAACAGGCCGTTGTCCTTGAACGGCGCGCGGGTGAAGTCGAGCTTCCACTCGCCTTTCAATGAATTGAGATTCTTCAGCCGCAGGGTCAGGATTTTCATGCTTCGCCCTCGCGCAGGCTCTCGACGACGCTGCGGTAGCGCGTCTCCAGGCCCCGCTGCAGCTCATCGTCGATATCTTCCAGCGCCAGCCGCCTGGCGAACACCTCGTAAGGCGTCAATTCGCCCAGCGTTTCGCTGGCCTGCGCCTGCAGCGCCGCCGCCGCGTCGCCGCGCTCGCGGCGGATGCGCAGCACCTCCAGCGGCAGGCCCTCCGTCATCTGCTGGATGCGCGCCGGCAGATCGGCCACGTAGTCGTCGCCCCGCACCACCACTTCCAGCCACAGCGGCAGGCCGGCGTCTGCCTGCCGCGCGGCCGCCGGGATGGCTTCGGCCAAGCGCGCCAGGTCGCCCTTCAGCGACAGCAGCGGCTGGAAGATCGGCACCGGCAGCGGCGTGACGCTGCGCAGGCCGGCGCCGTCCAGCTCCACCAGCAACACTTCCTTTTGCTGGCCGGCTTCGTCGAAGCTCAGCGCGATCGGCGAGCCGCAATAGCGGATGTGCTCCAGCCCGCCCACCTTTTGCGGCCGGTGGATATGGCCCAGCGCGATGTAGTCGGCCGGCGGAAACGCGCTGGTGGGAAAGGCTTCCAGCGCGCCGACGTAGATTTCGCGCACCGATTCGCTGGCGCTGGCGCCGACGGTGGTCAGGTGGCCGGTGGCCACGATGGGCAGCGCCAGCCCCAGCTCTTCGCGCCGGGCGCAGGCCAGCCGGTATAGCCGCTGGTAATGATCATGAATGGCTTGCCGCAGCGATAGCTGCTTTTCCTCGGCGCTTTGTCCGGCCTGGCTTTGCAGCACATCGCGCGGTCGGATGAAGGGCACCGCGCAGACAATGGCCCCGGGCTGGCCGTCGCGCCGTCGCAACAGCCGCACCTGATCGGCGGGATCGTCCTCCACCGCCGGCACCACCGTGGCGGACAGATAGGACAGCAAGGGCCGGCTTTCACCCAGCGTCGCCGCCGAGTCATGGTTGCCGCCAAGCAGCAGCAGCTGGACGCCGGCATCATGCAACGCCACCACCAGCTGGTTGTAAAGTTCGCGCGCGTAGCTGGGCGGCGCGCCGGTGTCGAAGATGTCGCCGGCGACGATCAGCGCGTCCGCCTGATGCCGGCCGACCTGTTCGACCAGCCAGGCGATGAAAGCCTGGTGCTCCGCCTGGCGGGTTTTGCCGATGAAATGCTGGCCCAAGTGCCAGTCGGAAGTGTGGAGGATGCGCATGGCGGGCTGTGAGGAAAACGGATGGCCGGCATTGTAGCAGCCCGGCCAGCCGTCACTGCTGCAGCTTGAGCACCATCAGGAAATACCGCGCCAGCAGCGGCTCGTCCCGGCCGCCGCGCTTGGCGAAAAACACGCGGCAGGCCATGCCGAAACCGGTGCCCGCCATCAGCGTGGCGGACAGTGCGGGGTTGTGACGATCAGAAAGCTCTTCATGACGCCGGCTTCCTATGGTTTCCCGACCACAACAGCTCTGAGGTTTCTGCCGAAAAAGAGATTAATTGAGTGTGAGGAGCCGGCCCATCGGCCGGCTCCATCGCGTCAATGCGTGTCCGCCGTCCTCGCCGCCGGCGGCTCAGCCAGCCCGGTGACAGACACCGCGGCGGTCCGCAACAGGCGCTGTTTCAAGCTCGCCAGGTAGTCCGCCCGCCCTTGGCGCAGGATGTAGTCGCGGTAGTTGTCGCGCTTGAGGTCTTCCCAGGCTTGCTCTCTCGCGCGGCGGGAATGCGTTTCGGCCGCGGCGGCCAGCTCATCGGTGATCGGCAGCTGGGCCGGCGTCAGCATCGGGTAGCCGTAGCGTTCCATATAGTCGCGGCAGGCGGTTTCTATGATCTCGATCTCACGCAGCGACAGCTGCTGCCGGAACTTGTCGGCATGCGCGACGATGGGAGGGAAGTGGTTGGACGACCACAGCGCCGACAGCTGAGAAATCTGCGCCGCCTCGGCCGAGCTGCGGATGTCCAGCATCTGCGGCAAAAAGGCGATGCCGAAGAAGTCGCACACCTGGCGCAGGATGGTCTGCTGGTCGGCCAGGAAGTCCTCGTAGCGTATCGTCAGCACCTTGTCCGGATGGTTGGCCAGCAGGCGGTCCGCCGCCTGGTAGGCGGCCAGCCAGGTGCGCACATTCAGCGCGGTGTCGAAATCGTGGATGATGGCGCGGTTGACCGAAGCCACCTGGGCGCGCGGATCGCGCACCACGTTGAGGAAGCGCATGTTAGGAAACAGCGCCAATAATTCGTCGGCGTAGCGGACGCTGTCCAGCGATTTGTCCATCACCACCCGCGCCTGATTGTGCTCCCCCGCCCGCAGCAGCAGCTCCCACACTACCTGGTGCACGCTGCGCGGCCTGTCGCCTATCGCTTCGAAGATCTCCACCGGGTCGAAAGCCATGCCCGGCCATTTGACCATGCTCGCCGCCTGCAGGCCCACCACATCGACGATCAGCTGGAAATAAGCCCTGTCGTCCGCCAGGTCGCCGTACAAAGGCAGCAGCGGCATGAAATCGACGATGTGCAGCGGGTAGGGCGAATAGAAATCCCGGCTGAAGTTAAGCCGCAGCCGCAGCGCGTGGCTGCCGCAGCGGCGCAACGGAATCATCAGGACCGGCAGAGGCCGGCCGGCGTCAGATGTGATATTCATGATCGTGCCTTTCCTCGGCCGCCAGCGGGCTGCAACAGTGCAGAACCATGCGGAACAGCATGTCGACCGACTCATCCAGCCGCAGCGCGCCGGTGTCCAGCGCCAGCGCCGGCCTGTGCGGCGCTTCGTACGGAGCGGAAATGCCGGTGAAGTGGTGGATCTCGCCTGCCCTGGCCTTGGCGTACAGGCCCTTGCAATCCCGCTGCTCGCACACAGCCAGCGAGGTGCTGACGTAAACCTCGGCGAACTTGCCTTCGCCGATGATGCCCCGCGCCGTTTCGCGGTCGCGCAGCAGCGGCGAAATGCAGGCGCATACCACGATCAGCCCGGCGTCGTTCATCAGCCGCGCCACTTCGGCCACCCGGCGGATATTTTCCTGCCGGTCCTCCGCGCTGAAACCCAGGTTGCGGTTGAGGCCGTGGCGCAGATTGTCGCCATCCAGCACCACCGCGGAATACCCGCCGCGGACCAGCCGGGCTTCCAGTTCGTAAGCGATGGTGGACTTGCCGGCGCCGCTCAGGCCGGTAAGCCAGATGGTGAGCGCGCGGTGGCCGAACAGCTGCTGGCGGTCTACCAGCCTGATGCGGCCGCCGGTTTTGAAAATATTGGCGGGAAGCCCGGTTTGCGTGGGCGCGGTGTCCATCGGCATGTCCTTCCCGTGATTGAATGCGGCCAGCCGGGAAGGACAAGCGCTTTGCAGCAATCACGCACTAGATAGTTTGGTAATAGTGCGAAATAACTGGTTAGAACTGACCAAAAGAACAGGGACAGTATTTGTACGGATCATTAAGAGCATATTGAAGATGAACCGCTCATTCAAATGGCTTATCTTGCACACCCTCGCCGCGCCGCCTCTGCCGGCTCAAAAGCGGACGCCGGCGCTGAGCATCGCCAGGCTGCGGTCGGACAAGACGTTGTAGCTGCCGCCCCCGGTAGCCAGGTACAGCAACTCGAAAACATAACGTTTGCGGTATTCGCCCTGCAGCCGCCACAACGCGCTGCGCCGCCCCTCCATGAACTGACCGTCCTGCGAATAGCCTTTCGGGTCGTAGCCCAACACCAGCGACGGCGTCAGGTCCAGCCCCGGCGCGACGCCGGCATAACGCTCTTCCAGCTTGGCGCGCAGGCCCCAGGCCACCGAGGTGACGAAGCCATCCAGCGCGCAGCTTGGCCCGCCGCCGCCGCAGAACGGGCTGGCGGCGCTGGGCGCCGGACCGAAACCCACCCGGCCGTAGCGCATCATGTACGGGTCCGGCAGGCCGGCCAGGTATTTGACGCCAGCCTCGCCCGACAGGCGGGCTTCGCCCCCCAACCATCTGCCCAACGGCTGCTGGACGCCCAGCGACAACTGGCTGCTGCGGAAAGTGTCGTAGCCGCGCGCCAGATAGCCGGTGGGCGTGTGCGCCAGATAGCCCAGCGGCCCGGCGCCGGTCAGCACGCCGTACAGGAAGTCGGCACCGTTCCATGCCACTGGCTGGTTCGGCCGGTAGCTTAGCTCGCCGTAGATGCCGGTTCCGCCCGGCAGCCGCGTCTTGAAATTGACGCCGAACATATGGATGTTGTCCGGATAGCTGCGGCGGAATTGCCCGGCGATGCCGACCGGCGCGGCCCGCCCCTGATTGGCCGCCGCCGGCAGCAACACGCCGGGGCCGGTGCGCAGCATCTGGTTGAAGCTCATCGGGCTGGTCTGACTGGAATAGAACAGCCCCAGCAAGCCCACGCCTTCGAACAGATAGTTGAGGCTGGCGCCGAATTCGCCGCCATAGGGCTTATCGTCCGGCGCGCGCTGGATGTAGTCGAGCGGATTGGCGGCCGACTGCTGGTCGCTGGTGACGATATTGCTATGCGACAGGATGCTCAGCAGGCTGCCGTTCAAGGTCAGCTTGTCGCAGCCGGGCTGCGCGTAGTCGCTGCCGGAATAGAATGTGCCGCAGGCCGGATAGGCGTTGGGTTCGAATTTGAACTGGTAGTAGCCGTCCAGCGTCAGACGCGGGGTGGCCTCCAGCTTGGCGTACAGCGCCGGCGCCGGCACATTGGCCATTTCCGGGATGGTGCCGGCGCGGCCCAGCGCGTTGAAATCCAGCGCGTTCACCTGCTGGATGCCGCCGAGGAAGGTGGTGGGCGTGATCCACGGAATCACCTGTTGCCCCAAGCGCACCGACAACGTCGACTGCCCCAGAGGGTAGCGGCCGTAAACATAGGCATCGTCCAGCACCGCGCCGCTGAAACGGCCCAATGCGGTGAAGCGGCTATCGTCCAGCGGCGCGCCGGGCGCATAGCCGTTGGGAGAATGGCCGTGCGGAACCGCGCCATGAATCAGGCCGTAGTCGTACCAGGCCTTGGCGCTGACAAACAGGCCGGCGTCGCGGTAGCGCAGGTCGCCTTGCAGATAGCCCTGCCAGGATTCGGACACCAGGCCGCCGCGGCGGTAGTTGAGGTCGCCGTCGTTCAGGGTATCCATCATATTGGCGTGGCTGACATAGGCCGGATCGGGATTGCCCGTCCGGTAGACGCTGCCGGCCGACATCGCCCCCTTCACTTCCAGGCTGGCCGCCCCCCAATCAAAGCGGCTGCCCTCGCCCAGCCCCGACGGCAGCGTGCTCATGGTGATTTCACCGGCGTGGACCGCGCCCGCCAGCAGCGCCGCCGCGATAGGACAGCATGCATGTATCCGCCTCATCCGAATCGCTCCTCTGTTATTTTGCCGTTGCCGCGGCGCCGGCCGCCGACGCCGCGTTTGATCCGGCTATTTCAGATAGGCCTCGGCCAGCTTCACCCAATAGCTGGCGCCCAGGCTGAGGATGTCGTCGTTGAAGTCGTAGCCCGGGTTGTGGATCATGCAGCCGCCCTTGCTGCCGACGCCGTTGCCCAGCACCACGTAGCAGCCCGGCACCTTCTCCAGCATCCAGGAGAAGTCGTCGCCGCCCATCGCGCCGGCCGGCAGCGGCACGATGCCCTGCGGCCCCACCATGCCTTCCGCCACCGCGCGCGCGATGCGGGTTTCCTCCGGCGTGTTCACCAGCACCCGCGTCACCGGTTTCCACTCGATGCGGGCCTCCACTCCATAGCTTTGCGCCTGCAGCGTCACCAGTTCGCGCAGCCTGCCCTCGATCTGGCGCTGGATGGCGGAGCTGTAGGCGCGCACCGTCAACTCCAGTTGCGCGCAATCGGGAATCACATTGCTGGCGCTGCCGGCATGCGCCGAACCGACCGTCACCACCGCCGGCTGGTCCGGCGCCAGATTGCGCGAGACTATGGTTTGCAAGGACAGGATGATGGATGCCATCGCCACGATGGGATCGACGCAGGTGTGCGGCATGCCGCCGTGTCCGCCCTTGCCGGTGAGGGTGATGGACACGATGTCGGCGGACGCCGCCAGCACGCCCGGTTGCACGATGAAGCTGCCCACCGGCAAAGTGGGGCCGTTATGCATGGCGAACACCGCGTCGCAGGGGAAGCGTTCGAACAAGCCTTCCGCCATCATCCGCGCCGCGCCGCCCTGCCCCTCTTCGGCCGGCTGGAAAATCAGGTTGAGCGTGCCGTCGAAACCGCGGCTCTCGGCCAGATGGCGCGCCGCCGCCAGCAACATCGCGGTGTGGCCGTCGTGGCCGCAGGCGTGCATCTTGCCCGGCAGCTTGCTGGCGTAAGGCAGGCCGGTTTCCTCGTGTATGGGCAAGGCGTCCATGTCGGCGCGGATGCCCAGGCTGCGCGCGCCGCTGCCGCAGCGCAGCTGTCCCACCACGCCGGTGCCGCCCAGGCCGGCGGTCACCCGATAGCCCCAGGCTTTCAGCGACTCCGCCACCAGCTTGCTGGTGGCCTCCTCCTCGAAGCCCAGCTCCGGATGGGCATGGATGCTGCGGCGGATGGCGATGAACTGTTCTTCGTGCTGCACGATGGCGGGAATGACCCCCGGCAGTTTGGACATGTCTTCTCTCCGTTTCCATCAGGTGGGAAAGGCGGCGCCGGCAGAAGAAGATGCCGGCCACGCGCGGCGCCGCTCCGACACCAGTCTATGAACGGAGCAAGCATGAGGAAGGGGGGAAAATGGCCATTCAGCGGGCCGATGTCGCCAGCATTCCGGACCGCGGTGCTTGACGGCGGGCGCCGCCTCAAATCTGCATAAAGAATAAATAAATCAGAATCAACATGCCAACAGGCTTGAATTTGCGCGCCGCTTTCGCCAAGGTTAAAGCGGATATCGCCAAGGTTGCCCCGGATGAACACCTGCATAGACCTGCTTTGCCTGCCCAACTGCCTGAGCGGAACCTTGTTTTCCGCCATCGACGCGCTGCAGGCGGCCAATAAACTGTGGCATCTGCGCCACCCGCGGCAGAAAGCGCCGCGCTTCCAATGGCGGCTGCTGGACGCAAACGGCGATCCGCTGCCGCCGCCGCCCTGGCTCAACGCGCCGACGCCCGCCGCGCCGGCCAGCGGCCAATCGGCGCTGCTGGTGCCGGGCCTCGACATGGACAGCGTCCCCCACCTGAAGCAGCAGCTGGAGCAATGCGGCCCGGCGCTGCGGCTGATCGCCCGCCGCCACGCCGCCGGCGACGTCATCGCCACTAATTACAACGGCGCCGCCATGCTGGCCCGCGCCGGGATTCTGGACGAACGCAACGCCACCATCACCTGGCTGATCGCCGGCTGGTTCTCCGGCCAGCATCCGCGGGTGCGGCTATTGATGGACCGGCCGGTCAGCGTGGACGGCAACATCTTGTGCAGCGGCGCGCCGGCGTCGGCCACCGATCTGGCGCTGGCGCTGGTGCGCCATTTCGCCGGCGACGAGCTGGCGCAAAGCTGCGGCAATGGCCTGCTGTACCAGGCGGCCCGTTTCGAGCAGTCCGGCCAGACCCTGCCCCTGCTCAATACACCCACCCGCGACAGCGCGGTATTCAAGGCGCGCCGCTGGCTGGAGCAGCACGTGACCGAGCCCTACCGGCTGGACCAGGTGGCCGAAGCCGCCGCGGTGAGCAGCCGCACCCTGCTGCGCCACTTCCGCGAAGTGGCCGACATGACGCCGCTGCAATACCTGCAGCAATTGCGGGTGGAAAGGGCCAAGCTGCTGCTGGAAGTCACCACCGTCGATTTGTCCGGCATCGTCGAGCAGTGCGGCTACGAGGACGCCGCCTCCTTCCGCCGGCTGTTCCGCCGCCAGACCGGCCTTACCCCCACCGCCTACCGCCGCGCCCATTCTTTGCGCGCCTCCCGGCGCTGGTGGCGGGCGGGAGACGACATTCCCGCCGCCGCGCCGGGCCCGCTCACGGCGTGACGCGCATGTAAGGCGTGGTGGTCAAGGTGGCGGAAATCGCGCAGCCGCCAGTCAGCGGCGCCGCCGCCAGGCCTATCGTGGTGTCGCTGCCGCTGTCAGTTATCGTCCCGGCTATCCGGCTGGGCCCGCATTGTCCGCCCAGGATCGGCGTGTTCACGTTCACCATCACCCCGTCTATGGCCAACTGGTTCTGCGCCGTCACTCGGCCCACCCAGGGCGCGGACGCGGTGGCGCTGGCCTTGATCATCCGGCACACCGGAATGCCCTTGAAGGCGGCGCTGGTGATCAGGATATTGCCGGCGCCGTCCACCGTGCCGCTGAACACGGCGCTGCAGTCGACATCCACCCCGCCCTTGCTAACCGTGGCCGGCCCCACCGCGGAAAACGGAATGGCTGCCCCGCCCGCGCCCGGCGGCGTGATCGTCGCCGCGCCCGCCGCCGAAGACATCATCCACGCCAGCGCGCACGCGCCGGCCATCGTAAGCTTGCTCATTGTGTTCATCGAAATTTTCCGTCTTGTTTGGTTTGGAATGCGGCCCGGCGCGCCAGGCCGCGGGCGAAAGATTAAAATGCCAACAACATGGTAGATTTGACCCAGATCAGCAGCGCCTGCGCCGCTAGTTCGCGCCTGCCTGTTGGGCCAGTTGGCGCCGCCGGCTTGACATTACGGCTGGACACCAGACATGATGAAGACATGAAAACCTGTCGATTCCTCCGCCACCACCATCACGGCCTGCCCCAGGGCGCCGGGGCGGCGCGCGGTCGTCGGGAGGAAAGCGCGAGCTGACCCATCCGTCAGCCGCAAACCGCACAGGCGCCGCAAGGCGCCTTTTTTATTGCCCGCGCGCAAGACGCGCTGAAAGGAAACACCATGACCATGATCCGAGGCACCCGCATCGTCGCCGGCCGCGAGGCCGCCCTTCTGCGCCAATTGGAAAACCGCTTCCGGGGCTGGCTTCATTGACGCCGGCGCCGACGAAGCCATCCTGCCCGCGCTGTGGGGACAGGACACCTTTGTCGCAAAGGCCGGCGGCAGCGAAATTCTCGAACAGATGTGGGCATTCCCCGACCGCAAGGGCCGCGCCTGCTGCCTGATCCCGGAAGCCACCGCGCTGTTTCAGGAGAAAAGCCGGGAATTGCTCAACGGCCGGCGCGAGGCCAGTTTCTTCTACGTCGCGCGCTGCTATCGCTATGAAAGGCCGCAAGCCGGGCGCTACCGCGAATTCACCCAACTGGGCTTCGAATGCCTGGGGCCGGACCCGGCCGCCGCGCGGGAGCGCAGCCTGGCGCTATGCCGCGGCTTTCTGGATGGACTGGGGCTGCGCTATCAGCTGGACGCTTCGGCGCGACGCGGGCTTAGCTACTACCTGGGTGGGGAAGGCTTCGAAATGCGCGTGCCGGAGTTGGGGGCGCAAAAACAGGTGGTCGGCGGCGGCGCGTACCGCGAAGGTGCCGGCTTCGGCATAGGGCTGGAGCGGTTGGCGCTCGCGCTGGCGGCGCAGAACATCCAGCCGTGACGGCGTAAAAAAGGCCGGGCGTCTGCCCGGCCTTGCGATGCCTGCTCAGGCTCAGACGCCGGTGCCGCCGACCGTCAGGCCGCCGTCGATGCGCAGTGTCGGCTGGCCCACGCCCACCGGCACGCTCTGGCCCTCCTTGCCGCACACGCCCACACCCTGGTCCAAAGCCAGGTCATTGCCTATCATCGACACGTAGTTCAGCACTTCCGGGCCGCTGCCGATCAGCGTGGCGCCCTTGACCGGATAGGTGAGCTTGCCGTTTTCGATGCGCCAGGCTTCCGACGCCGAGAACACGAACTTGCCGCTGGTGATGTCCACCTGGCCGCCGCCGAAATTCACCGCGTACAGGCCATCCTTGACTGAAGAGATGATTTCCTGCGGATCGCGCTCGCCGGCCAGCATATAAGTGTTGGTCATCCGCGGCATCGGAATGCTGGCGTAGGACTCGCGCCGGCCGTTGCCGGTGGAGGCCTCGCCCATCAACCGCGAATTGAGCGCGTCCTGCATATAGCCCTTGAGGATGCCGTCCTCGATCAACACCGTGCGCTGGGTGGGGTTGCCCTCATCGTCGATGGCCAGCGCGCCGCGGCGGCCGCCCATCACGCCGTCGTCCACCACGGTGACGCCGGAGGCGGCGACGCGCTGCCCCAACATGCCGCTGAAGGCCGACGTGCCCTTGCGGTTGAAGTCGCCCTCCAGGCCATGGCCGATGGCCTCGTGCAGCAGCACGCCGGGCCAGCCCGGCCCCAGCACCACGGTCATCTGGCCTGCAGGCGCCGGGCGCGATTCCAGGTTGACCAACGCCTGCTTCACCGCTTCGCGCACATAGCGCTCCACCACCGCGTCGTCGAAATAGTTGAGGTCGAAGCGGCCGCCGCCGCCGGACGAGCCCTGTTCGCGCCGGCCGTTCTGTTCGGCGATCACCATCACCGACACCCGCACCAGCGGACGCACGTCGGCGGCGCGCACGCCGTCATGGCGGGCGACGTAGACCACGTCGTATTCGGTGGCGAGGCCGGCCATCACCTGGATCACGCGCGGGTCCATCGCCTTGGCCAGGCGTTCCACCTTTTCCAGCAAGGCCACCTTGCCGGCGGCCTCCATGCTGTGGCAAGGGTCGATCGATGGATACAGCGATTGCGGCTTGCGCTTCTCCACCGCGCCGGCGCTGCCGTCGCCGCCGGTCCGGCCGATGGCGCGCACCGCCTCGGCGGCGCGGGTCAGCGCGTCCTGGCTGATGGCGTCGGAGTAGGCGAAAGCCGTCTTCTCGCCGGACACCGCCCGCACGCCCACGCCCTGGTCGATGCTGAAGCTGCCCGACTTGACGATGCCCTCCTCCAGGTGCCAACCCTCGTTGCGGGTGTACTGGAAATACAGGTCGGCGTAGTCGATATCGTGGCGGCGCATATGCGCCAGGGTCTGCTCGATGGCGGACTCGTCCAGGCCGTAAGGCTTGAGCAGCAATTCATCTGCGGCGGTGAAGGCATCTTGCATCGGTATTCTTTCAACGTATGACTCGGTGCTCCAGCGCCGGCAGGCTGCTGCGCACCGATTGGATCAAATCGGGGTCGATCTCGGCGACGATCACGCCCTCGCCCTGCGGCAGTTCGGCCAGAATGCGGCCCCAGGGGTCGATGATCATCGAATGGCCATGGGTCTTGCGGCCGTTTTCATGCACGCCGCCCTGGGCCGAGGCCAGCAGGTAGCATTGGTTTTCTATCGCCCTCGCCCTCAATAGCGGCTCCCAGTGCGCCTCGCCGGTGGTGGCGGTGAACGCCGCCGACATGATCAGCAAGTCGAACGGCGCCAGCAGCCGGTACAGCTCGGGGAAGCGCAAGTCGTAGCATATGCTCAGCGCGATGTCGGCCAGCGGCGTTTCCGCCTTCACCGGCACGCAGCCCGCGCTGATGGTGTTGGATTCGCGGTAGCTCTCGCCCTGGCCGGTGAAGCCGAACAGGTGGATCTTGTCGTAGCGCGACACCACCTCACCCTGTGGATTGTAGAGCAGACTGGTGTTGAGCACCTTCTCCGGATTATCGGCGGCCAGCGGCACCGTGCCGCCCAGCAGCCACACGCCGTTGGCGCGGGCCATGTCGGACAGCGCCTGCTGGATCGGCCCCTCGCCATAGGCTTCGCGCAGCGCCACCTTGTCGGTCTCATGCGCGCCCATCAGGCAAAAATACTCGGGCAGCACCACCAGGCGGGCGCCTTTGCCAGCGGCTTCCGCCACCAGTTCGGCGGCGCGGGCCAGATTGGCCGAAGGATTGCAACCGGACACCATCTGCACAGCAGCGGCGACGAACTTCTGCTTCATGGTTTTTTCCCCTTGATGTTGACCGGATCGCCGACGTTCACCCTCACCACCTGCGGGTCCTTCAGCGAACCGCTGACTGCGTAATCGAGCGACAGGATTTTTCCCACCGGGTCTTGCAACACCTTTTGCGCCGCCAGGGTGGCGATGCCCACCACCGGATTGAGCAAGGCCGCGCCGGCCGCCAGCGCCACGCTTTCCGCCACATGCGGCACCACATGCACTTTCAGCGCCTGGGTTTCCTTGCCCAGGTCCACTTCGCCGGAGATGGTCACCTCCGCCGCCGGGCTTCTCATCTCCACCTTGCTGGAGGTGAACAGGCCATTGCGCACGCCGGCCGCGCCTTGCAGCGTATCGAACGCGAAGCCTTCGCTGAAGACGTCGGTGAAATCCAGCCGGATGCGGCGCGGCAGCGATTGCAGGCTGAGCACCCCCAACAGCCGCGCCACGCCGGGATCCACCTTGGCGAAGCGGCCATTCTTGAAATCCAGGCTCAGCTGGCCTGACAAGTGGGCCGCGTCCAGGTCGCTGAGGCCGCCGGGCCAGTTCAGCTGGCCAGACAGCTTGCCCTGGCCGTTGCGGAACACGTCTCCCTGGCCGAAGCGAGCCAGCAGCTTGCCGGCGTTGGCGGTTTCCAGCGCGAAACGGCTATCCACGCTGCCCGCGCCCTGTTCGTTGACCTCGGCGCTGCCGGACAGGCTGCCCTCCGGCGTGGTCAGCTTCAGCGGGTCCATGATCCAGACTGCGCCGTCGCGCCGCGCCGTCATGTCCAGCTTGCCGATTTCCCGCCCCTGCAGCGATAGCTCGGCGATATGGATCTTCATCGCCGGCAGCTGCGGCTTCGCCGCCGCGCCAGGCGTCGGCGCCGCGTCGGCGCGCAGCGGCCAGTTCAAGGCCAGCCGGTCCAGATTGGCCTCCAGCGCGCCGCCCCCGCCCGGTTGGTAGCTGACCAGCCCGGTGGCCTCGCGCGAGCGCAGCTTCACCGACCACAGCTCCGTTCCGGGCCGGTTGAAAACGTGGGCATTCACCTGATGCAGCGTGAAGCCTTGAGCCGACAGCTCGGGCGCGTCCAGATCCAAGGACAATATCATATTTCCGTTTGGCAGCCCATCGGCGCCGCCCAGCCGCGACAGCCGCTGCCACCAGTCGTCCAGATCCACCCGCGCCTGCTGCGCGCGCAACACCAGGCCCGTCGCCGGCCATTCGCCGGCATCGCGCTCCAGCCCCAGCGCGCCGGCTTGCAGATTGCCATGCTCATCCAGCCGCAGCTTGCCGTTCAGCGCGGTGCCCAGCGCGAATTCCAGCCGCATCGCCTGGCCAAAGCGCGCCGGGGCCGGATGCAGCTGCAACTGCAAGGCCTGCGCCGCCGCGGCGGCCTTGCCCAGCGGCGGCGGCGCATCCAGCGCCAGCCCCTGCAGGCTGGACGACAGCTGCAGGCTCTCCAGGCCGTCGCGCACCACGAACTGGCTGTCGAAGCGGCTGCGTCCCTCGGCCAGCGGCGCCAGCGGCGCCAGATATTGCTGCAAGACTCGTTTGCCGTCCGCCTCCCCCCCCACCTCGAAGCGCATGCGCTTGTCCGCGCCGGTATGGGCGCTCAGGCGGAAAGCGCCGCCGAAGGCTTCCATGGCCACGCCCTTGCTGTCTATGCCGCGCTCGGTGAAGGTCAGCCTGCCCTGCACCGCCGTCAACTCAGGCAGCGGCAGTTGGGTGAACAGCAGCCGGTTATGCTTGAAATCGATGTCGCCGCGCACCTTGGTGCTGTCCTCGCCGGCCAGCGGCACCGCCAGTTGCAGCTTCAGCGCGGCCGGGCCGGCGGCGCGGATCTTGCCGGTGAAGCCGCCCAGCCAGCCATCCACCGGGCTCTTGGTGGTGAAGGCCAGCATCCGGTCCAGCTTGTCGTCGATCTCTCCCTCTATCTTCAGCCACGGCGCCGTCGCGCCCAGCTGGTCGATTCCCACCCTCACCTGGCGCAAAGGCACGCCGACCGTGCTGGCGCGCGTGCTTTCCACCCGCATCGCCTCGTTATGGAAAGTCAGCTTGGCGTCGATATCGTCAATGGCGGGCCAGCCCGGCTGATACAGCAGCTTGGCTTTTTCAACGTCGGCCTCTACCAGGAATTCCCCGCCCTTGCCTGCCGGGAAGGGGAATTGATCCAGATCGCCCTTGAGCGTCAAGCGGACATTTTTCGCCACCCCGTCCAGCAGCGCCTTGCGCAGCCAGGCGCTGGTATGTTCGCCCACCTGATGCGGCAGGTAGCCGGGTATGCGCGTCGCCTTGACTTCGTCGACCGAGGCGGTCAGGTCGATATGGCCGGCGCCGCCGCCGCCATGGTGGTAGCTGCCCTGCAGCCTGCCGGCGAGATCGGCGCTGGCGAAGGCCAGCTTGTCGAAGTCGATGTCCAGCGCCGCGCCGCGCTGGCGCCAGGAAATGTCGGCCGCCAGGCTGTCGAAAGGCAGGCTCTGCGCGTACAAGGCCGGGTAGATCACTTCGGACTTGCCGGTGTCCAGCAGCAAACGGCCGCCCTGCTCGTTGAAATCTATGCTGCCGGTGACGCCGGCCACGCCCGGCAAGTCGGCGAACGGCTGCCAGCCCAACGCTTCGAAACGGGTTTTCAGCTGGAAGCTGCGCGGCGCCTCCGCCGGCCCCTGCCAGCCCAGGGTCAAGCCATGCAGCGCGCCGCGCGGCGAAAATCGGGCGAACAACGGGTTGGCGTCCACGCCGAGAGCGCGGATGAACGGGTTCAGATGGCCGACGTCGACATTGTCCAGCGTCAGCTCGCCGCCGCCTTGGGCGCCGGGACGCCACTGGCCCTTGATCGAAGACTTGTCGAAGGCGAGGCCGGTGGCGCTGGCCAGGGTCAGGTCGCTGGCCAGGATCTTGTAGCTGCCGTCGCCCTGGCGGTCCAGCTGCAGCTTGCCCTGCAGTTGCGGCAACACCAGCTCGCGCGCGCTGGGCGGCGTGTAGGCGGCGTTGCGCACGTTGACGTCCGCCCGCAGGCTGCCGATGCTGCCGTCGGCGAACGACATTTCCAGCGTGCCGTCGCCCTCGCCGCTGCGCAGCACCCCCATCTCGCGCATATAGCGCGACCACACGTCGGCGCGCGCGCCGTTGAGCGCCACCCGCAGCGATCCCGACCACTGCAGCCAGCTGTTGATGTCGTCGCCGCGCCAGCTGGCGTCCAGCTCGAAGCCCTTGCCCAGCGTGGCGGCCGGCAGGCCGGCCAGATGCAGCCGATGGCCCAGCAAGGTGCGTTCCAGCAGCAACTGTCCCTGCTTCAGGTCCAGCCGGGGCAGGCCCAGCCTGTCGTCCTGCCAGCTCAGCCGCGCGTTGCGGATGTCCAGCGAAGGCTGGCGCAGCAGCCAGTTGCCCAGCGCGTTGTCCGACGACGGCCCGCTGCTCAGATCAAAACCATTCAGATAGATCACCCCGGCGGCGGTGCGGCGCAGCTCCACCGCCGGGCCGTTCACCAGCACCGACAGGCGCGGCTCCCAGGCCAGCATCGACGTCCACGACGGCTGCACCGTGACCAGGCTCAGCGTCAGCGCCTGGCCGGACACCGGGTTGGCGATCGCCACCCCGCTCAGTTCGAACAACGGCGCCACGCCTTCCCAATGGCCGGACAGCTTGGCGATGCGGACATCGTGCCCCAGCGCGCCGGACAGGCTTTGCTCCAGCCTGGGGCGGTATTGATCGAGATTCGGCAGCAGCCAGAAGGTGAACGCGCAGAAAGCGGCGGTCAACAGGACGCAGACAGTCGACAGCAGCAGCGCCAGAACGAGCAGGCTGCGCTTGAGCACGCGCAAGACGTGAATGCGGGACAACGGCAACAAGGGCTTTTTCAACTATGGCAAACCGTTACAATGACGCGGTGAAAGATACGGCGACGAAAACCGGCCACAGCCCGCCCTCCGCGCGGCCGTTATTCTGCCGCGCTAAACCGTCCGGAGCCATTATGCCAGCAAACACGGCCGCTGCCATTGCCCGCAGCTGCGAGTTTTCCCACTATCTGACCCGCCTTCTGGCGGCCCGGCCGGAAGAAGGCGAGCGGCTGGAGCGGCAGTTGAGCCAGCCCTTCACCGTTGAGGATATGCAGGACTTCGCCGACTGGCCAGCCCTGCAGGCGCCGGAACAGCTGGCGCCTGCGCTGCGCCGGCTGCGCCAGGCGGTGATGGCCCGCCTCATCTGCCGCGACCTCAACGACCTGGCGCCGCTGGACGAGGTGGTCGCCACCGTCAGCCAGCTGGCCGAATTCGCCGTGCGCCAGGCCTTGCGCTGCGCCTGCGCCTCGCTGCCCCAATACGGCAAGCCGATAGGCGAGGACAGCGGCGAGGAGCAGCAGCTGATCGTGATCGGCATGGGCAAGCTGGGCGGCGGCGAGCTGAACGTCAGCTCCGACATCGACCTGATCTTCATCTACCCTGAAAGCGGCGAAACCGACGGCGCGCGCAAGATCAGCAATCACGAATATTTCACCCAGGTGGGCAAGCGGCTGATCGCGCTGATCCACGACCTCTCCGCCGACGGCCAGGTGTTCCGGGTGGACATGCGCCTGCGCCCCTACGGCGACTCCGGCCCGCTGGTGATGAGCTTCGCCGCGCTGGAGAACTACCTGCTCAGCCAGGGCCGCGAATGGGAGCGCTACGCCTGGATCAAGGCCAAGGCCATCACCGGCGACGCCGAAGGGTTGAATCAGATGGTCCGCCCCTTCGTCTACCGCAAATACCTGGACTACAACGCCTACGGCGCGATGCGCGAACTGCACGCGCAGATCCGCCGCGAAGTGGCGCGGCGCGACATGGCCGACAACATCAAGCTGGGGCCGGGCGGCATCCGCGAGGCCGAATTCATCGCCCAGGTATTCCAGCTGATCCGCGGCGGCCGCGACAAGACGCTGCAATTGCGCGGCACCCGCGCCACCCTATCCAGGCTGGCGGACCTGCGGCTGCTGGAGCCGTCGGCGGTGGAAGAGCTGCAAGATGCCTACGCCTTCCTGCGCAAGCTGGAACACCGGCTGCAATACCTGGACGACCAGCAGACCCAAACCCTGCCGGCCGCGCCGGAAACCCGGCAAAAAATCGCCGCCAGCATGGGCTACGCCGACTGGGACGCCTTCCAGCCCGCGCTGGCCGAGGTGCGCCGCAAGGTCAGCCGCCACTTCGAGCAAGTGTTCATCCTGCCCAGCGAGGACAGCCCGGACCACCCGCTATCGGAATTGTGGATGGACGTGGCCGACCAGGACCCCTCGCTGCGGCTGGCGGAGCTGGGCTACGCCGACCCCGCCGCCGTGGCCCGCCAGCTCAAGGGCCTGGCGCAAAGCCAGCGCTACCTGCAGATGCCGCTGTCCGGCCGCAAGAAGCTGGACGCGCTGATGCCGGCGCTGATCGAGGTGGCGTCGCGCTTCCCCAATGCAGACGACACGCTGTCGCGCATCATCGGCCTGATGGAAGCCATCAGCCGCCGCGCCTCCTACCTGGCTCTGCTGACCGAATACCCGCAAACGTTACAGCGGCTGGCATCCCTTTACTCGTCCAGCGCCTGGGTGTCCGCCTACCTCAGCCGCCACCCCATCCTGCTGGACGAACTGCTGGATGTGCGGGTGCTGTACGCCGCGCCGGACTGGCCGCTGCTGGCCAGCCAGCTGGAAGCGCAGCTGACGCAGGCCGACGGCGACGTGGAGGCCAAGATGGACGCGCTGCGCCATTTCCAGCACGCGCAGACCTTCCGCCTGGTGGCGCAGGACCTGGCCGGCATGTGGACAGTGGAAGCGCTGTCCGACCAGCTGTCGCTGCTGGCCGACCACGTGCTGGACGCGGCCGTGCGCCACGCCTGGCTGGACATCTCCAGCCGCCACCAGCAGACGCCAAGCTTCGCGGTGATAGGCTACGGCAAGCTGGGCGGCAAGGAACTGGGCTACGCGTCCGACCTCGACATCATCTTTCTCTACGACGACCCCCACCCGGACGCGGCCGAACTGTACTCGCGGCTGGCGCGCAAGCTGTCCACCTGGCTGACCAGCGCCACCGCCGCCGGCGTGCTGTACGACATCGACCTGCGGCTGCGCCCCAACGGCGCCAGCGGCCTCTTGGTCAGCTCGATCTCCGCCTTCCGCCAATACCAGGAAAACCAGGCCTGGGCATGGGAACACCAGGCGCTGACCCGCGCCCGCTTCGTCGCCGGCGACGAAGCCATCGGCGAGCAATTCGAAGCCGAACGCCATGAAATCCTGACGCTGGCGCGCGAGCCGGCCAAGCTGCGCCAGGAGGTGCTGGACATGCGCCAGCGCATGCTGGACAGCCACCCGGCGCGGCCAGACGACGTGAAAAACGCCCGCGGCGGCATCATAGACATCGAGTTCATCGTCCAGTACCTGATCCTGGCCCACGCCAGCCGGCTGCCGGCTTTCACCGGCAACACCGGCAACATCGCGCTGCTGGCGGTGGCGGCCGACGCCGGCCTGATAGACCGCGACCTGGCCGACGGCGCCCGCGCCGCCTACCGGCTATACCGCCGGCTTCAGCACGCGGCCCGGCTCAACGAGCGGCAGAAAGTGGAAGTCGACAATACCCTGCTGGCCGCCTATCGCAAGGGTTGCCTGTTGTGGCAACAGGTTTTCGAGCAAGCGCTCGATTTTTCCTGACGCCGGGTTCACAAGTCCGGCGGCGGCGGTATACACTGCCCCATCAAGCAAGGCTAAAGGCGCGGCCGGCGGAGTTGCCTGGACAGCGCGCCCGGATAAAGCACAACACAGGAGAGTACCGAGATGTCGATGGCTGATCGTGACGGATATATCTGGTTTGACGGCAAATTGGTGGACTGGCGCGACGCCACCACCCACGTCCTGACCCACACCCTGCACTACGGCATGGGCGTGTTCGAAGGCGTGCGCGCCTACGAAACCCCCAAGGGTCCGGCCATTTTCCGCCTGCAGGACCACACCGAGCGCCTGTTCCGCTCCGCCAAGATCCTGGGCATGGCGCTGCCGTTCTCGCCGGAACAGATCAACCAGGCGCATCTGGACGTGGTCAAGGCCAATGGCCTGAAGTCCTGCTATTTCCGCCCGATGGCCTTCTACGGCTCCGGCAAGCTGGGCGTGGCGCCGCTGAAGAACGACGTGCAGGTGATCGTGGCCGCCTGGCCGTGGGGCGCCTACCTGGGCGAGGAAGGCCTGGAGAAGGGCATCCGCGTGAAGACCAGCTCCTTCACCCGCCATCACGTCAACATCACCATGTGCAAGGCCAAGGCCAACGGCAACTACATGAACTCCATCCTGGCCAATAACGAGGCCACCGCCGACGGCTACGACGAGGCGCTGCTGCTGGACGTGGACGGCTTCGTCGCCGAAGGCTCCGGCGAAAACATCTTCATCGTCCGCAAGGGCAAGCTATATACTCCCGACCTGACCAGCGCGCTGGAAGGCATCACCCGCGACACCGTGGTGCAGATCTCCCAGGAAATGGGCCTGCAACTGGTGGAAAAGCGCATCACCCGCGACGAAGTGTACAGCGCCGACGAAGCCTTCTTCACCGGCACCGCCGCCGAAGTGACGCCGATCCGCGAGCTGGATCGCCGCCCGATCGGCAACGGCGCCCGCGGCGCGATCACCGCCGAAATCCAGAAGCGCTACTTCAACATCGTCAAGGGCCACGACGCCGAACACGAACACTGGCTCACTTACGTAAAATAAGCGGTAGAATCCGCACCACGCGCGCCAGCAGCGTGCGGCCCCGGCCGCCCTGCTGGCACACGTTTTTCGGACGCCCCCGCTTGCCGCAACAAGGAATGACCATGGCAGAACTCAAAGAAAACACCGCACGCTATATTGAAGTCACCCAGCACGACCTGCCGCTGCATTGCCCGATGCCGGACATGAAAGCCTGGAACTCCCATCCGCGCGTCTACCTGCCGGTGCACAAAACCGGCGAAGCCCTGTGCCCCTACTGCGGCACCCAGTACAAGCTGGTCGGCCCGGTCGGCCACCACCACTGAAGCGCCCCGCTTCGTCGGGACACAAGGGTGTGGCGCCGGCCACACCTTTTTTGCTTGCCGACGCCAAACGCAAGCCGGTATGCCCGCAGCCGGCTTGCGTTTGGAACCGGAAACACCCCATGAAGAAAAAAATCCTGGTCATCGGCCCGTCCTGGGTCGGTGACAGCGTAATGGCCCAGCCGCTGTACCGACGCCTGCACCAGCGCCACCCCGAGCTGGAGCTGCACGTGTTCGCCCCAGCCTGGACCCTGCCGCTCTTGGCGCGGATGCCGGAAGTGGCCCAATCCCACCTCAACCCCTTCGGCCACGGCGCGCTGCGGCTGATGGAGCGCTGGAAAGTGGCGCGCCAGCTGGCGAAGGAAGGCTTCGACCAAGTCATCGTGCTGCCCAACTCGCTGAAATCCGCGCTGATCCCGCTGTTCGCCGGCATTCCGCTGCGCACCGGCTTTCTCGGCGAATCGCGCTACGGCCTGCTCAACGACGCCCGCGAACTGGACGAACAGGAACTGCCGATGATGGTGGAGCGCTTCTGCGCGCTGGCCGAAGACAAGAAGCGCCCGCTGGCCCGCCCCATTCCCAACCCGCTGCTCAGCGCCGATGCCGCCTCGCAACAGCAGGCCGCGCAGCGCTTGGGCCTGGACACCGGCCGCCCGGTGGTCGCCTTCTGCCCCGGCGCGGAATACGGCCCGGCCAAGCGCTGGCCGGCGCGGCACTTCGCCGAACTGGCGCGCCGCTTCGACGCCGCCGGTTACGCGGTATGGCTGTTCGGCTCTGGCAAGGACAAGGATATCGGCGACGAGATCGCCGCGCTGTCGCAAGGCAGCGCCGTCAATCTGTGCGGCGCCACCGGCCTGGAAGAAGCGATAGACCTGATCGGCCTGTGCCAGCTGGCGGTCTGCAACGACTCCGGCCTGATGCACGTCGCCGCCGCGCTCGACAAACCGCTGGTGGCGCTGTACGGCTCGTCCAGCCCGGACTTCACCCCGCCGCTGTCCGACAAGGCGGCCATCGTGTCGCTGAACCTGGACTGCAGCCCCTGTTTCGAGCGCAGCTGCCCCTACGGCCACACCGACTGCCTGAAAAACATGCAGCCGGACATGGTATGGCAGGCCGCGCAAACCCTGCTTGCCCCGCCCTCCAACCAGACCCGGGACTGAAATGAGCGCCGCGGAAACCCCGAAGCAACCCGAAGAGAACACCCGCCGCATGGAGCTGGTGCGCGCGGCCGCGGTGCTGTTCCGCGACCAGGGCTATGAGCGCACCACGGTGCGCGACCTAGGCAACGCCGTCGGCCTGCAGTCGGGCAGCCTGTTCTATCACTTCCGCACCAAGGAAGAGATCCTGGTGGCGGTGATGGCGCTGGGCATCAGCAGCACCACCGAGCAACTGGCCGCCGCCATCTCGCAGGCAGACAGCCCGCGCCAGCGCCTGGCGGCGTTGTTCCAGGTCCACCTCAACTCCTTGCTGGGCGACAACCAAGCCGCGCTGGAAGTGATGCTGTACGAATGGCGCAGCGTGTCGCCGGCGGCCAAACCCGCCCTGGTGGTGCTGCGCGACCGCTACGAGGCGCTGTGGCAGCAGGTGCTGGACGAAGCCGCGCAGGCTGGGTTGGTGAAGCAGGACACCCGCCTGCTGCGCCGCACCCTGCTGGGCAGCCTGCACTGGACCGTGCAGTGGTACCGCCGCGACGGCGAACTGAGCGTGGATGCGCTCGCGCAACACATGTTGCAGCTGGTCTTGCTGGAAGCGGACGCAAAAACTTCCACCGAAAGATAAAAAGTGGTCTAATATCAGCGATATAGGAACATTGGGACTGTAGCCATGGCAAACATCGCCAGCGTAGGCAACCCCGCGACGCAACCGCTCTATGCCGGGCAAACGCCCCGGCAGGTGCAGTCGTCGCTGGACAATGCCCAGCCCGCCGTTCAGCAGGCCTCCAGCCCGCCGCAGACCCAGGTAGCCGTCCGGCAGAATCCGGACACCGCCCGGGTCGAGCAACAGCTGCAGCAGCAATTGAGCAATAGCCGCAGCCAGCAGGCCCTGCAAAACGCCCAGGCCCAGAACGCCGCCGCCAACGCCGCGCCGGCCGCCTCCCAGGCGAACCCGTCCCAGGTCAACAACTCCGCGGCAGTGCTCGCCACCAACCCGCAACCGGCCGCCGCGGCCGCCGTCGCCCCCGCAGTCAACGGCAACACAGCGCCTGCCGCCGCGCCCCCGCAGCAGGCCGCCAACAACAACGCTGCGGCGCAGGCCACCCCGACGCAAACCGCGCAAGCCCCCTCCCAGGCCGCTCCCGCGCAACAGGCGGCCACGCCGCCGCAACCGGCCACGCCGGCGCAAAGCGCCACCGCGCCCTCCACCCTGGCGACCCAGGCGGTGAACCGCGCGCAGCAGCTCACCAGCAGCGGCCGGCAGGAGTTGTCGCAATACCAAGCCACTCAATCGCTGCTGGAGCCCAGCGTTTCCAGCACCAGCATCTCCACCACCGCCTGATCCGGACGCGCCGGACAAGCGAAAGCCCCGCGGACGCGGGGCTTTTTCCTTGCCGCCGGCTGCGCTCAGCGCCGCTTGCCGCCTGGCTTGCGCCGCATCGGCTCGCCGCCGCCCCTGCCCTTGCGCTTCTGCGAATTCTGCACCTGCAGCAGCGCGTCGATGCGCTCCGAGGTGCTCTGCATCAACAGCTGCGCCATTTCGCCGTCCGGGAAGGTGTCCGGCATCCGGTAAGACAGCCAGGCATAAGCGGCGTACAGCTTGCAGCTGTCCTCCAGATACTGCAACTCGTGCCGGCCGCCGCCGCCCAGCATCCGCAACAGCGGCGCGGCCTTGCCGCGGGCGCGGTGCTGCGCCCAGTCATGCAGCGCCGTCTCCAGCATCGCGATCTTGGTGGAGACCGGGCACAGGCTGAAGGTGAAGCGGTCGGCCAGGCTCAACGGCAAGGCGTCCAGCCATTCGGCCTTCGCCATCTGCTCGGACAGATTGGCGGGCAGGAAGAATTCATCATGCACATTGATATGGCGGGCGAACAAACCCAGCAGCGCCTTGAGCTTGCCCTCGCCGGTGGCCTCGGAGATCGCCTCAAGGTACTTCAAGCCCGGCGCCACGAAAAAGCCGCTCTCGGGCAAGGGCTCCGGCTTCTGGCGCAGCAACGCGGCGATGGTCTTGTGAGTCTGGCCGTCGAAGCCGGCGACGTAGCCGGTTTCATGCTTGCCGAAACGCCCGGCGCGGCCGGCGATCTGCTTGGCCAGAGGCGCGGCGACCACGCCTTCGGCGTAGCCGTCCCACTTGCTGGCGGTGGTGAAGATGATGCGCCGCGCCGGCGTGTTCAATCCCATACCGATGGCGTCGGTTGCCACCACCACCTGGGTTTCGCCGCTGACGAAGCGCTCGGCCTGCGATTGCCTCACCTCCGGCGACAGGTTGCCGTAGATGGCCGACACCGATAGCCCCTGCTCGATCACCTTGTCGCGCCAGTTCAGCACCTCGCGGCGGGAAAAGGCGATCAGCACGTCGCCGGGCCGCAGGTTCTTCAACGACAACAGCGGCGCCTTGTCCATCTGCAGCGCGGTCTTGCGCTCCAGCGTCCGCACTTCCAGCGTGCCGCCGACGCGCGCCACCAGCGATTCGATCGCCTCGCGCGATTCCGGCGCGCCCACCAGGTAGATGGTCTGCGCCGGCACGCCGCAGACGGCGGCGGTCCAGGCCGCGCCGCGGTCCGGGTCGTCCAAGAGCTGGATTTCGTCGATCACCGCCACTTCCACCTGCCGCTCCGGATTCAGCATTTCCACCGTGCTGGCGACGTGGGTGGCCTCCGGATGCAGCTTGCGCTGCTCGCCGGTGATCAGGCTTACCGCCACGCCGGCTTGCTGCAAACGGGTGTAGTTTTCCAGCGCCAAAAGGCGCAGCGGCGCCAGGTAAACCCCGCTCTTGGCTTTTTGCAGATGCTCCATCGCCGCGTGGGTTTTGCCGGAATTGGTCGGCCCCAGCACCGCGATGAAATGTCGCTGCATCGCGTAGGCGGTGGCGAAAGACTCCGGGTAGCGCGACAGGTTGACCGCGTCGCGGGTTTTGGCGGCGGCCTTGTCGGCGCTCTGCCGGCTGCGCGCGGCGGCCACCCGATCCAGCGCCAGGGTGCAGCGCACCTTGGCGCGCTCGTACTTCGCCATGAAGGCGCTGAGCGCGCGCAACGGTTCGATGCCGTCCACCGCGAACACTTCGCGCGCGCAAGCCAACAGCTGCTCTTCCAGCTTTTGCCGCGCGGCATCGTTCCAACGTTCCCGCACCAGCGCCAGCCGCGCTTCCGCGTCCAGCTTGCGCCACTTGGCGCTCTTGCCCAGGAAGCCTTCGTCCGGCACCAGGTGGTAGGGAATGGCGTGGCCGTTCAGCGCCAGCTCGCCATGCACCGACACCGCGTGGCTGCCCTCGGTGGTGACGATGGTGGCGTTATGCGCCGCCAGGTAGTCGTCCAGCAGGATTTCGGGCGGCAACGCTTCGTGGAGATCGGTCATGGCGGCTTTCTTGTTCAGGGCTGAAGGGGGGCGATGATAGAACAGCCGGCGGCGATGCGCCAGCCGCGCCTCCTATCAAAATCCGCCATCGCCGCCGACAAGGCAAGCGCCACAAACAAAACAGGCCGCCGATGCGCGGCGGCCTGCGGGACAGAGAAACGGCTTAGATCAATTCCACTGCCAGCGCGGTGGCCTCGCCGCCGCCTATGCACAAGCTGGCCACGCCGCGCTTGCCGCCGCGCTGTTTCAGAGCCGACAGCAGCGAGATCACGATGCGGGCGCCGGACGCGCCGATCGGGTGGCCCAGCGCGCAGGCGCCGCCATGCACGTTCACCTTGTCGTGCGGCAGCTTCAGGTCGTGCATCGCCGCCATCGTCACCACGGCGAAGGCTTCGTTGATCTCATACAGGTCTACCTCGCCGGCCTTCCAGCCGGTCTTGGCCAGCAGCTTTTCGATGGCGTGCACCGGGGCGGTGGTGAACCAGCCCGGCTCGTGGGCATAGCTGCTGTGGCCGACGATGCGGGCGATGGGCTGCAAGCTGCGCTTGGCCGCCTCGGCCGCCGTCATCAGCACCAGCGCGGCGCCGCCGTCGGAGATGGAGCTGGAATTGGCCGGGGTGACGGTGCCGTCCTTCTTGAATGCCGGCTTCAGCGTCGGGATCTTGTCCAGATTGGCCTTCAGCGGCTGCTCGTCGGTATCCACCACGGTATCGCCGCCGCGGCCCGGCACCGTCACCGCCGCGATTTCGTCCTTGAACTGGCCGCCCTTGATCGCCTGCTGCGCGCGGGTCAGCGAGGCGATGGCGAATTCGTCCTGGTCCTGGCGGCTGAAGCCGTACTTCTCGGCGCACTGCTCGGCGAACACGCCCATCAGAGTGCCCTTCTGGTAAGCGTCTTCCAGGCCATCGAGGAACATGTGGTCCTTGATCTCGCCGTGGCCCAGGCGCAGACCGCCGCGCGCCTTGGGCATCAGATAGGGCGCGTTGCTCATGCTTTCCATGCCGCCGGCCACCACCACCTGGCCGTTGCCGGCCAGCAACTGGTCATGCGCCATCATCACGGCCTTCATGCCAGAACCGCACATCTTGTTGATGGTGGTGCACGGCGTAGCCTGCGGCAGGCCGCCGCCCAGCGCCGCCTGGCGCGCCGGCGCCTGGCCCTGGCCTGCCGGCAGCACGCAGCCCATGATCACCTCGTCCACCTCGCCGGCGGCGACGCCGGCGCGTTCCACCGCGGCGCGGATCGCCGCCGCGCCCAGCTGGCCGGCGGTCAAACCGGACAAGGCGCCCTGGAAGCCTCCCATGGCGGTGCGCGCCATGCCGACGATCACGATTTCCTGTTGTTGCATCACAGCTCCTTATGCTTGGTTGTGGCCGTTGGCGCGCTTGCCCAGCGATTTTTCGCACTGGCCGCGCAATTGGCCGATTTCTGTCAGCACCACCTTGATGTCTTCCATCTGCGCCAAGAGCTGCTGCTCCTTGCGCGCCAGGATGCGGATGAATTCCTGCAGCTGCGGCGCGTCGTCGCGCGCCGCGTCGTACAGCGCGAACAGCTCGCGGATTTCCTGCAGGGACAAGCCGATGCGCTTGCCGCGCAAAATCAGCATCAACCGCACGCGGTCGCGGCGGTTGTAGATGCGGCGCTGCCCAGCCCGCTCCGGCACCAACAGGCCCTGGTCCTCGTAAAAGCGTATCGCGCGGGTGGTGATGTCGAACTCCTGCGCCAGTTCGGTGATGTTGAAAACCTGCTCCGCCATGAATGCCGCTCCCTGCTGTCGCTCTGCGGCCATGGGCGCCACAGTTGGCTGGTTTATGCTCATTGTCTGTTGACGTTGACGTAAACGTCAAGTTATCGTGACCACAATAGAGCAAATAATCCAGGAGAGCCAGATGAGCAAGAAAATCGGTGTGGTGGGCGCGGGCACCATGGGCAACGGCATTGCCCAGGTCTTCGCGATGAAGGGCTTCGAGGTGCTGCTGGCCGACGTCAGCGACGCCGCGCTGGTGAAAGGCATGGCCAACATCAATATCAGCCTGCAGCGGATGGCCAAGAAAGAACTGATCGCCGAGGCCAACATCCCCGGCATCGTCGCCCACATCCGCGCCACCACCCAGCTGGCCGATCTGGCCGGCTGCGACGTGGTGATAGAAGCCGCCACCGAGAACGCCGCCATCAAGGAGCAGATCTTCCGCGATCTGGACGCCGCCGTCGGCGAAAAGTGCGTGCTGGCCTCCAACACCTCGTCCATCTCACTCACCCGCATCGCCAGCTGGGTCAGCCATCCGGAACGGGTGGTCGGCATGCACTTCATGAACCCGGTGCCGCTGATGCAGCTGGTGGAAATCATCCGCGCGCTGCAAACCGGCGACGAGGCCTACAACACCGTGTTCCATCTGTCCCAGGCGCTGGACAAGACCCCGGTGACGGTGAAGGACGGCGCCGGCTTCGTCTCCAACCGCGTGCTGATGCCGATGATCAACGAAGCCGCCTTCGCGCTGTATGAAAACCTGGCCACCGCCGAAGACATCGACACCGTGATGAAGCTGGGCATGAACCACCCGATCGGCCCGCTGGCGCTGGCCGATCTGATCGGCCTGGATACCTGCCTGTCCATCATGGACATCCTGCACCGCGAATTCCGCGACAGCAAATACCGCGCCTGCCCGCTGCTGGCGCAGCTGGTGCAGGCCGGACACCTGGGCCGCAAGAGCGGCAAGGGTTTCTATAGCTACAACTGAGCAGCGCCATCAGCCCGAACACTATAGAGGAGGCAGTGCCATGAGCCAGTCAGTACCCAGCGTCAAACTGTTGATCGGCGGCGAGTTCGTCGAATCCCGCACCACGGAATGGCGCGACATCGTCAATCCGGCCACCCAGGAAGTGCTGGCGCGCGTGCCGCTGGCCACCGCGGACGAAGTCAACGCCGCCGTCGCCGCCGCCAAGGAAGCGTTCAAGACCTGGAAGAAAACGCCTATCGGCGCCCGCGCCCGCGTTTTCCTGAAATACCAGCAACTGATCCGCGAGCACATGAAGGAGCTGGCCGCCATCCTCACCGCCGAGCAGGGCAAGACTCTGGCCGACGCGGAAGGAGACATCTTCCGCGGCCTGGAAGTGGTGGAGCACGCCGCCAATATCGGCACGCTGCAAATGGGCGAATACGCCGAGAACGTCGCCGGCGGCGTCGATACCTACTCGGTGCTGCAGCCGCTGGGCGTGTGCGCCGGCATCACCCCGTTCAACTTCCCGGCGATGATTCCGCTGTGGATGTTCCCGATGGCCATCGCCACCGGCAACACCTTCGTGCTGAAGCCGTCCGAGCAGGACCCGATGGTGACGATGCGGCTGGCGGAGCTGGCGCTGGAAGCCGGCATTCCCAAAGGCGTGCTGAACGTGGTGCACGGCGCGGCATCGGTCGTCGACGCCATCTGCGACCACCCCGACATCAAGGCGGTGTCCTTCGTCGGCTCCACCAAGGTGGGCACCCACGTCTACCAGCGCGCCACCCTGTCCGGCAAGCGCGCGCAATGCATGATGGGCGCCAAGAACCACGCTATCGTGCTGCCCGACGCCAATAAGGAACAGGCGCTCAACCAATTGGTGGGCGCGGCCTTCGGCGCCGCCGGCCAGCGTTGCATGGCGCTGACCGTGGCGGTGCTGGTCGGCGAGGCGCAAAGCTGGATTCCGGAGCTGGCGGCCAAGGCGCGCGGCTTGAAGGTGGGCGCCGGCAAGGACAACCTGGACCTGGGCCCGCTGATTTCCCGCGCCGCCCGCGACCGGGTGGAAGGCCTGATCGCCAAGGGCGTGGAACAAGGCGCCAAGCTGGAGCTGGATGGCCGCGGCGTGCAGGTGGCCGGCTTCGAGCGCGGCAACTTCGTCGGCCCGACCATCTTCTCCGGCGTGAAGCCGGGCATGGCCATCTACGACCAGGAAGTGTTCGGCCCGGTGCTGTGCCTGGCGGCGGCGGACACCTTGGACGAAGCCATCGCCATCATCAATGCCAATCCCAACGGCAACGGCACCGCCATCTTCACCCAAAGCGGCGCGGCGGCGCGCAAGTTCCAGGAAGACATCGACGTCGGCCAGGTGGGCATCAACGTGCCGATTCCTGTGCCGGTGCCGCTGTTCAGCTTTACCGGCAGCCGCGCGTCCAAGCTGGGCGACCTCGGCCCCTACGGCAAGCAGGTGGTGGCTTTCTACACCCAGACTAAAACCGTCACCAGCCGCTGGTTCGATGACGAAGCCAGCATGGGCAAGGTCCACACCACCATCTCGCTGCGTTGATTTTCCGCAGGGCGGACACGCGCGTCCGCCCTGCCACCGATTGGGAATGGAATATGAATTTCGAACTGAACGAAGACCAGATCGCCTTCCAGCAAAGCGCCCGCGACTTCGCCGAGCGCGAGCTGGCCCCGCACGCCGCCGAATGGGACGCCGAATCCCACTTCCCGCTGGACGTGATCCGCCAGAGCGGCGACATGGGCTTTCTGGGCCTGTACACGCCGGAAATCTACGGCGGCTTGGGCCTGCCGCGGCTGGACTCCGCCATCATATTCGAGGAGCTCGCCGCCGGCTGCACCTCCACCGCCGCCTACCTGACCATCCACAATATGGTCAGCTGGATGATAGCCAGCTTCGGCGGCAAGCAGCTGGCCGAACAATGGGTGCCGAAAATGGTGACCGGCGAAGTGCTGGGCAGCTACTGTCTGACCGAGCCGGGCGCCGGCTCCGACGCCGCCTCCTTGAAAACCCGCGCCGAGAAAAAGGGCGAAGTTTACGTGCTCAACGGCGGCAAGATGTTCATCTCCGGCGCCGGCAGCACCCAGGTGCTGGTGGTGATGGCCCGCACCGGCGGCCCCGGCCCCAAGGGCATCTCCGCCTTCGTGGTGCCCGCCGACGCGCCGGGGATCAGCTACGGCAAGAAGGAAAAGAAAATGGGCTGGAACAGCCAGCCCACCCGCGCCATCACCTTCGACAACGTCGAAATCCCGGTGGAGAATCGTCTGGGGGAGGAAGGCCAGGGCTTCGCCTTCGCGATGAAGGGCCTGGACGGCGGCCGCATCAATATCGCCACCTGCGCCGTCGGCACCGCTCAAGCCGCGTTGAACGCCGCCCAGCGCTATGTGCAGGAACGCCAACAGTTCGGCCAGCCGCTGGCCGAGCTGCAAACCGTGCAATTCCGCCTGGCCGACATGCTGACCGAACTGGTGGCCGCGCGCCAGATGGTGCGCCTGGCCGCCTGGAAGCTGGACAGCGGCAGCGCCGACGCCACCGCTTATTGCGCGATGGCAAAGCGCCTGGCCACCGATTTGAGTTTCAATATCGCCAACAACGCGCTGCAGCTGTTCGGCGGCTACGGCTATCTGCAGGACTTCCCGCTGGAGCGCCATGTGCGCGACCTGCGCGTGCACCAGATCCTGGAAGGCACCAACGAAGTGATGCGGATGATAGTCGGCCGCAAGCTGCTGCAGGACGGCGCGCTGGAAACGCTGCGCTGAGCCCAATATCAGCCAGCGCGAGGACAGGCGCCGCCTGCTCTCGCCAAGAATAAATACTCGAGGAATCTCCGTGCAAAACTACGCCCACCTGAACGTGGAAAAACGCGGCCACACCGCCGTAGTCACCATCGACAACCCGCCGGCCAACACCTGGAACCGCGCCAGCCTCACCGCGCTGAAACAGCTGATTGCCGACCTCAACGCCGACCGCGACATCTACGCGCTGGTGATCACCGGCCAGGGCGAGAAGTTCTTCTCCGCCGGCGCCGACCTGAATATGTTCGCCGACGGCGACAAGAAAATCGCCACCGAGATGACCATGCTGTTCGGCGAGGCTTTCGAGGCGCTGTCGGCTTTCCGCGGCGTCAGCATCGCCGCCGTCAATGGCTACGCGATGGGCGGCGGCCTGGAGTGCGCGCTGGCCTGCGACATCCGCATCGCCGAAGAGCAGGCGCAGATGGCGCTGCCGGAAGCCGGCGTCGGCCTCTTGCCCTGCGCCGGCGGCACCCAGAACCTGGCGTGGCTGGTGGGCGAAGGCTGGGCCAAACGGATGATTCTGTGCGGCGAGCGCGTCAACGCCGCCACCGCCGAGCGCATCGGCTTGGTGGAACAGGTGGTGGCCAAGGGCGAGGCGCTGGAAACCGCGCTCAAGCTGGCCGAGGGCGTGGCCAAGCAGTCGCCGTCGTCGGTCGGCGTGTGCAAACAGCTGGTGCAGGCCGCCCGTCTGCAGCCCCCCGCCTGGAACCTGATCAAGGAACGCGAAGCCTTCATCAAGCTGTTCGACACCCACGACCAGGGCGAAGGCACCCGCGCCTTCCTGGAAAAGCGCGCGCCGAACTGGAAGAACGCCTAGCCCCCGCCCACTACTCGAACAAGGAGCCGCCATGCAAGACGTGGTGCTGTTTGACGAACTGACTACCGGCGACGGCCATCGCATCGCCATCGCCACCCTGAATGCCGAGAAATCGCTGAACGCGCTGACGCTGGACATGATCCGGCTGCTGGACGCCCGCCTCACCATCTGGGAGCGCGACGCAGGCATCGTCGCCGTGGTGCTGCGCGGCGCCGGCGAACGCGCCTTCTGCGCCGGCGGCGACGTGCGCAGCCTGCGCGACAAGCTGATCAGCGAACCGCACTATCCCAATCCGCACGCGGTGGCCTTCTTCACCGAAGAATACACGCTGGACTACCGCATCCATCGCTACAGGAAACCCTTGATTGTATGGGGCGGCGGCATCGTGATGGGCGGCGGCCTGGGCCTGATGGCCGGCGCCGGCCACCGCGTGGTCACGCCGGCCACCCGCATCGCCATGCCGGAAATCACCATCGGCCTGTACCCGGATGTCGGCGGCAGCTGGTTCCTGCAACGGATGCCGGCGCACCTGGGCCTGTTCCTGGCGCTGACCGGCGCGCCGCTGAACGCGCACGACGCGCTGATCGCCAACCTGGCCGACCATGTGCTGGCAGCGGACGCCTATCCGGCGCTGCTGGAGGCCTTGCAAGCGGCAAACTGGGGCGACGACGCCCATGCTCGCCCGGCCTTGGTCAGCGCGCTGCTAAACCAGTTGGAGGGCCAGCTGGGCGACGCGCTGCCGGCGTCCAATGTCGAGCGCAATCTGCTGGCGGTGCACCGGCTGATGAACAAGGGCGACCTGGCCGCCGTCAGCGCCGCGCTGAGCGAAACGGCGTTCGAAGACCCATGGCTCGCTGACGCCGCCAAGAACTTCCGCCACGGCTGCCCCACTTCCGCCGCCGTCAGCTGGGAAATCCTCAACCGCTCCAAACACATGTCGCTGGCCGAGGCGCTGCGGATGGAACTGGCGCTGTCGGTCAACTTCTGCGCCCGCTCCGACTTACCGGAAGGCGTGCGCGCGCTGCTGGTGGACAAGGACCGCAATCCGCATTGGAGCCGGCAGCTGGCCGACATCGACCAGGCCTGGGTGGACGGCCACTTCGATTCGCCGTGGCGCGAAGCCGACCACCCGTTGGCTGGCTTGAAATAACAACGACAAGCATAAAGAGGAGAACCGCATGGAAAACATCGCCTTCATCGGCCTGGGCAATATGGGCGGGCCGATGGCCGTCAATCTGCTGAACAAGGGCTTCAAAGTCAGCGCTTTCGATCTGTCGGCCGACGCGCTGGCCCGCGTGGCCGCCGCCGGCGGCCGGGCCGCGTCCAGCGCCGCCGACGCGGCGGAGGGCGCTAGCGTGGTGATTTCCATGCTGCCGGCCGGCAAGCACGTGGCTGGGCTATACCAGAGCGACGACGGCCTGTTCGCCAAGCTGCCCAAGGGCGCGCTGGTCATCGATTGCAGCACCATAGATGCCGGCACCGCGCGCAAGGTGGCCGAGGAAGCGGCCGCCCGCGGACTCTCGATGCTGGACGCGCCGGTATCCGGCGGCACCGCCGGCGCGGCGGCCGGCACCCTCACCTTCATCGTCGGCGGCGCGGCGGACGATCTGGAACGCGCCCGCCCGATGCTGGAAGCGATGGGCAAGAACATCTTCCACGCCGGCGGCCCCGGCGCCGGCCAAACCGCCAAGATCTGCAACAATATGCTGCTGGGCATCCTGATGGCCGGCACCGCCGAAGCGCTGGCCCTGGGCGTGAAGAACGGCCTGGACCCGAAAGTGCTGTCGGAGATCATCAGCAAAAGCTCCGGCCGCAATTGGGCCACCGAGCTGTACAACCCCTGGCCCGGCGTGATGGAAAATGCGCCGGCCAGCCGCAACTACACCGGCGGCTTCATGTCAGAACTGATGTTGAAGGACCTGGGCCTGGCCGAAGAGACCGCGCTGCAAAGCCACTCCGCCAATCCGCTGGGCGCGCTGGCGCGCAATCTGTATGAAGAGCACGTGCACCTGGGCAACGGCAAGCTGGACTTCTCCAGCATCGTCAAGCACTTCCACCGGCTGGACGGATAACAGGTCTAGATATCTGCCACATCAAATATGACGTGTGATAGATTGAATCCCGCGTCTGCGGACGGGAGGCCCCGGATGACCTCCCGTTTTGCATGAAGGCGCGATAAGGTTTCAACAAAAACAAAGTCTGCAAGGATGAACATGTCTCAACTGCACGCCCTGAAGGGCATCGCCGCCGCCGCGCTGCTGGCCTGCGCCCTGCCCGCCGCTGCTGCCGGTTATCAGCAACCGCCGGCCAATATCCTCAAAGCGATGCGCGCGCCATCGCTGCCCGGCCCCAGCCTCAGCCCGGCCAAAGACAAAATGCTGCTGGTCGCCTGGCAGGAATACCCATCCATCGAACGCGTGGCCGCTCCGTATCTGAAACTGGCCGGCACCCGCGTGGAAACAGCCAACCGCAGCAAACACGACACCCCTGGCGGCTACGGCATCGCCCCCTGCGCCGAAAGCTTCAAGCTGGTGACGATTCCCGGCGGCAAGGAAACCGCCATCGCCCTGCCGGCCGGCGCCTGCCCGGACGCGCCGATCTGGTCGGCCGACGGCAAGCGCTTCGCCTTCGCCAACGCCACCCGCGACGCGGTCGAGGTATGGGTGGGCGACGCCGCCAGCGGCAAGATCCGCAAGATTCCCGGCATCCGCCTCAACCCGATGCTGAACGACGAACTGCAATGGATGCCGGACCAGAAAACCCTGCTGGTCAAGGCCGTGCCGGCCAAACTGGGCGCCGCGCCCGCCAAACAGGCGGCGCCGGATGGCCCGAACGTGCAGGAAGCCGATGGCGAAACCGGTCAAAGCAGCACCTATGAAACCCGCGACACCCTGTCCAGCCGGCACGACGAGGCGCTGTTCGACTACTACGGCGCCTCGCAGCTGACGCTGGTGGACGCCGCCAGCGGCAAAACCGCCTTGCTGGGCAAGCCGGCCATCTACGATGCCGTCGCCCCCGCGCCGGACGGCAAGCATGTGCTGATCAGCCGCATCGCCAAGCCCTACTCCTACGTCACCACCTACGAGCGCTTCCCGCATGAGGTGGAGGTGTGGGACATCACCAGCCCCGCGCGCATCGCCACCCATCACATCGCCTCGCAGCCGCTGGCCGACCGCGTGCCGGTGCACGGCGAGCCGCTGGGCCCGCGCGACTTCTTCTGGCGCGCCACCGACCCGGCCACGCTGCTGTGGGCGGAAGCGCTGGACGGCGGCGACTGGCAGAACACTGCGCCGGCGCGCGACAAGGTCATGCAGCTGAAAGCGCCGTTCACCGCCAAACCGGCCGAAGTGCTGCGCACCACGCAACGTTTCGCCGGCATAGGCTGGACCGAACGCGCCGATACCGCGCTGGTGAGCGAAGTCGACCTCAACAAGCACTGGCGCCAGACCCGCGTCGTCAACCTGGACGACCCCAAGCAGCCAGCCAAGCTGTTATGGGACATGGCCTATGACAACCGCTACGCCGACCCGGGCAGCCCGGTGCACCGCACGCTGGCCAACGGCGAGCGGGTGATCCAGCTGGACGGCGACGCCATCTACCTGGCCGGCGCCGGCGCTTCGCCGCAGGGCAACCGCCCCTTCCTCGACAAATTGAACCTGAAAACCGGCGTCAGCCAGCGCCTGTTCCGCAGCGACAAGTCCGCATTCGAGCGCTTCATCGCGCTGCCCGGCAAGGACGCCGGCAGCTTCCTCACCTGGCGCCAGACGCCGACCGAGGCGCCCAACGCCTTCCTGCGCAAGCTGGGCGCGCCGGTCAGCGCCGACAAGGGCGAAGCCGCGTTCGCATCGAGCGAAACCGCCGTCACTCATATCGTCGATCCGACGCCGGAACTGCGCCAGATCAAGAAGCGGCTGGTGAAATACAAGCGCGCCGATGGCCTGGACCTGTCGTTCACGCTGTACACGCCGCCGGGCTACAAGGAAGGCACCCGCCTCCCCGCCATTCTCAACGCCTATCCGCTGGATTACGCCGACGCAGCCAGCGCCGGCCAGGTCAGCGGCTCGCAGCAGACCTTCACCCGCCTCTACCAGTACAAATACCTGCTGCTGGCCGGCTACGCCATCATCGACCAGGCCTCGTTCCCGGTGGTGGGCGACCCGAAAGCCGCCTACGACACGTATCTCGATCAGTTGAAGATGGACGCGGAAGCTGCGGTGGGCGAAGCGGTGAAACTGGGCGTAGTGGACCCGGACCGCGTCGCCGTCACCGGCCACAGCCACGGCGCGCTGATGACAGCCAACCTGCTGGCGCACACCGATCTGTTCCGCGCCGGCGCGGCCACCAGCGGCTCTTACAACAAGACGCTGACGCCGTTCGGCTTCCAGAGCGAGCGCCGCTCGGTATGGGAGGCGCCGGAGGTCTACCGCAAGGTGTCCACCTTCTTCTACGCCGACAAGCTGAAAACGCCGATCCTGATCGTGCACGGCAGCGATGACGCCAACCCCGGCACCACGCCGCTGCAGGCCAGCAAGTTCTACGAGGCGATCCGCGGCAACGGCGGCACCGCCCGCCTGGTGATGCTGCCGCACGAGCCGCACTGGTACGCGGCGCGCGAATCGAACGAGCAACTGGTGTACGAAATGCTGAACTGGTTCGACAAGTACGTGAAGAACGCGCCGCCGCGCGCGGCCAAAACCGCGCAAAGCCAGCCGGCGCCGGCCCAGCCGTAAGCGCGCCGGTCCAGCAAAGCAAACGCCCCGCAATGCGGGGCGTTTTCGCATCCGGGGTCAAGCCGGCACGTTGATGCGGCGCCGAACATGCTGCAGATGGGCGATGATGGTGAAGCTCATGATCACCAGCAGCGACCAGGCGCTCCACTTGCCGACGTGGACGACCGACCAGGCGCCCAGCTGGTGAGGGTAACGCCACACGCCGTAGAAGGTGCCGATGTTATCCGCCAGCCAGATGAAAAAGCCGATCAGCACGAAAGCCAGCAGCAGCGGCATGCGGCGCTCCCGATCCAGCGGCTGGAAAATCACGGTGGCGCGCGCGTATAAACCCAAGGCGCAGGCGGCGATATACCAGCGATAGTCGCCGATATAGTGGTGGGAGAAGAAATTGGCGTAGATCAGCGCCGCCACCGTCGCCGCCATCCAGTACGGGGGGTGGTGCTCCACCCGCAATTTCAACAAGCGCCAAGCCTGGATGATGTAGCTGCCGACCGCCGCGTACATGAAACCGGAAAACAGCGGCACGCCGAACAACTTGCTGTAGGCGAAATCCGGATAGCTCCAGGACTGAATGCCGCTTGAGGTCTTGAACGCCTCCAGCGCGAAGCCCAGCAGATGGAACATGGTGATCGCCTTCAGTTCGTCCAGGCTCTCCAGCCCGGTCCACAACATCCACCCCTGGATCGCCAGCGCGATCAACAACAGCAGGTCATAACGCGGCACGCCCAACCAGCCGCCGCGCGGCGTCAGGAATATCGCGGCGAAAAACAGGCCGGCGAATAGGCAGGCCCGCATTTCCTTCAGTCCGAAAAACCAGAACTCGCGGACCGACAGCCGCCAACCACCCAATCCGCCGCCGCCGCGCGACAACAAATACGCGTCCAAGTCTCGCAAATGACGCCGCCCCGCCGCTTCTACCCGCATTCACTCCGCCTTTCACGCCGGGGCAGCGGCCAACCAGCTACCCGTCTCAAAGAGAAACGGCCATTTTCAAGACTCCCTCCGGCGTTTGCAATACTCGCCTCAGCCCCGCCGCGCCGCCTTGTTGCGCACCTTCCACTCCCGCCGCTGCTGCTGGCGCTGCAGCGCGGTCTGCTCGTGACGCTCCAGCTCGCGCCTCAGCTTGTGGTAGTTGCGCAGCCGGTCTCCCGCTACGCCCTCCCTCACCGCGCAGCCTGGCTCCTCGCGGTGAGTGCAATCGCGGAACTGGCAGCGGCCGGCCAATTCCTCGATATCCGCGAAGCTGCCGGCCAAAGCGCCGGCGTCGGGCGGCGCTTGCAGGGTGCGCACGCCAGGCGTGTCGATGATGCAAGCGCCGTCCGGGCATTTCAGCAGCGTGCGCGCCGTGGTGGTATGGCGGCCGCGGCTGTCATCCGCCCTCACGCCGCCCACCGCCTGCGTCTCCTCGCCCAATAGCGTATTGCTGAGCGTGGACTTGCCGGCGCCGGACGAGCCCAGCAGCACCAGCGTCTGGCCCATGCCCAGCCACGGCCGCAAAGCGTCGCGGCAGGCCGGATCGGTGCCGTTCAACAACAGGATGGGCGGCAACGGCCGCAGCCGCTGCTCCAGCTCGGCCAGCCTGGCTTCGGCGTCCGGGCACAAGTCCGCCTTGCTCAATACCACCACCGGCGCCACGCCCGCCGCCGCGGCCAGCCCCAGGTAGCGCTCCAGCCGACGCGGGTTGTAATCGCCGTCCAGCCCCATCACCAGCAAGGCGGTATCGACATTGCTGGCGTAGGCCTGACGCGCGCCTTCGTCGTTGACGCGGACCAGCTGGTTGAACGGTTCAAGGCGCTCAAGCAAGCGCCAGGGCTCATGCTCCCGCGGCTGGCACAGCGTCCAATCGCCCACCGCCAACTCGGCGTGAACGCCGGGCAAGGCATGCGCCTGCCGTTCCTCTTCGCCATCGTGCACCCATGCGCAGTCGCGCTGCACCCGGCATACGCGCACCAGTTGCCAGTCGTCATCGCCGGCCATGGCCAGCGCTTGTTGCAGCAATGCCGGCGTCAGGCCGATGGCGGCCAGACGCGGAAAATCGAAATTCAGCATGAAAACTCCAGTGAACGCTCTCCCGCCGATGCCGCATGCGCAGCCCGCGGCTCAGTCAAGCATTCGAAAATGGATAGGGAATCGCGCCTGATGGACAGGCAGAGTCATCGCGCGGGGTCGATGTTTAGGGAAATGCCGGGGAACGGCCGCCGAGCGGCGCCGCTTAAAACAGAGAAACTATCGAAAAATGAAACGACCGGGGCGACGGTTCAGCCGGCATGCCCTTGAAATTGAATATCGCGGCTCATTGGAATCTCCTTCACGCTGTCGGATGGGAAAGCGCATTATGCCAATGAGGCATGCCATTCGCAAGCCAACCCTCGCCATCCGGCTACGGCAGCAGCGTGCGCGCCGGCTGCGACCAGAATGCCGCATCCAGCGCATAGTCCCGCTCGCGCTCCGGCTCGCCGGGATTAGCCAGCACCAGGTGCAGCCTGGGCGCGCCCGCCGCCGGCAACGCCAGCTGCCATCCGGCCAGCGTGTGTTCGCGGCCAGCGCGCCACAGACTGTTGTCCGGGCCGTCATGGCGGTCCCGGCTCAGCTGTTCGAATTCAGCCAGCGTGTGCGCCGGATTCTGATCCAGCAATAGTCGAACGCGCGCCAACCGCGCCTGGCTGCTGGGACCGATCTTCTGTTCCCCGTCCAGCAAGGACGTGTCGAAATAATGATTGGTGTGCGCCAGGGTGCCGTTTTGCTGCCGGGTGACGCGGTAACGGCCATTCTGGCCGATTTCCACCTGCATCAGGCCGCCGGCGTCGGCCAGCAACAGGAACACCGGCCGAACCTGGGAGAACAGCTGATCGGCGGCGGCGGCCACTTCGTCCAGCGAGCCGTAATCGCGCAGCAGCCGCGTCAGAACGCCATGGCGCGAGCTATCCTGCCGCAACGCCCGCGGCAGGCTGCTGGCCTCGGCCCCGACCACCGCCAGCCCCTTCTCGTTGACCCCGGCCTTGATTCCCGGCTCGCTGCCCGTATCGGCGTACAAGCCCAGGTAGGCATGGCCATGCGCCGGATGATGCAGCCGCAGCGACTGGACATGGTCCGGCCGCCAGTCGCGGTTCTTGGCCAGCAGCGTCCCATTCGCGCTGGCCGCGCCCGCCGCTCCCCACAGGGTGCAGGCTGCAGCCGGCCCGCCAAGCCACGCCATCCACAAGACCAACGCCAACCGCGCCATCCGCATGCTCCGCTCCCAAGGCCCCCCGTGGCCTGTCGCAGGCGCAAACGGGCATTTATGGCCAACATAAACAATACAAATTCTACCCAACGACGACAATCCCCATTGCGTTAGCATAAGTGTATGTCAGACTGACTGCTCGGCTTCCTTCAACCTGCGACGCGCCATGCGCTTACTTACGCGATGGCCCATCCGCCCGAAACTGCGCGGCCAAAGCCCAATTGCTCCAATGCGACGATTATTGAACGAATTCCTTCCCGCCGGCCGCATAAACCGCACCGGTTTTCTATGGCGGCACGCCATCGTTCTGCCGCCGGCCTTGTGGCTGGCCCGCCAGGCGGATAGCCTGGCCTGCTCCGCCGGTACGCTGGCCTCGGCGCTGCTGCTGTTATTCCTGATCAGCGCCTGGACAAGAAGGCTGCACGATCTGGACCGCTCCGGCTGGCGCTTGCTGTTGGCCGCGCTGCCCCTGTTCGGCCCCATCATCCTGATCGCAACCTGCCTGCGTCCCGGGCGCGCCATCGCCAACCGCTACGGTTCGGCCCCGGGATTGCGCGAAGACTACACCACCGTTCAAGCCTCATGAGCCATCACCACATCGTCAACGACGTGACGCGCCTGAATCCCGTGCGCGTCATGGCCATCATCGCCCCGGAGTCCGTCGCGGACGTGCAGCAGGCGCTGCGCCGCACCAATGGTCCGGTTTCCATCGGCGGCGGCCGCTACAGCATGGGCGGGCAAAGCGCCAGCCCGGGCAGCCTGCACTTCGACATGCGCTCGCTGAACCGCATCCTGTCGTTCTCGCCGCACGAGCAGACGATACGGGTGCAGGCCGGCGTCCGCTGGTGCGACATCCAGCGCTTCATCGACCCGCATGATCTGGCGGTCAAGACCATGCAAACCTACGCCAACTTCACCGTGGGCGGCTCGGTCAGCGTCAACTGCCATGGCCGTTACGTGGGTCTGGGGCCGCTGGTGCTCTCCGTGCTCTCGCTGCTGATCGTGCTGCGCGACGGCGAAACGGTACGCGCCAGCCGCGACGAGAACGCGGAGCTGTTCTTCGGCGCCATAGGCAGCTATGGCGCCCTGGGCGTGATCGTGGAAATCGAGCTCAGCCTGACCGCGAACAAGCGGGTGAAGCGCCAGCACAAAGTGATGCCGCTGGCCGACTACTGGACTTATTTCAAGAATGCGGTGCGCGACAATCCTCAAGCCGTCTTTCACAATGCCGACCTCTACGCGCCGCGCTACGGCACGGTTCGGGCGACCAGCTGGATGGAAACCGACGAGCCGGCGACCACGCCCGACCGGCTGTCCCCGCTGAAGAAGTCCTACCCGCTGCACCAGTACGTGCTATGGGCCATCTCGGAAACGCCCTTCGGCAAGGAAAGGCGCGAAAAGCTGCTGGACCCACTGTTGTACTGGCGGAAAAAAGTGCATTGGCGGAATTTCGAGGCCGGCTACGATGTGGCCGAGCTGGAGCCGCCATCCCGCCAGCACCGCACCTATGTGCTGCAGGAGTATTTCGTGCCCGTCGCGCAGCTTGAGGCTTTCGTGGCGCGCATGGGGGAGATTTTGCGCCGCCATCGGGTCAATGCGCTGAACATCTCCATCCGGCATGCGATGCCGGACCCTGACACATTGCTGGGCTGGGCGCCGGTGGAGACGTTCGCCTTCGTGCTGTATTACAAGCAGCGCACGCGGGAAAACGCCAGGAGCCGGGTCGCCGTCTGGACCCGCGAGCTTATCGACGCCGTGACCGCGGTCGGCGGCAAGTACTATCTGCCCTACCAGCCGCATGCCACCCACGCGCAATTCCACCGCGCCTATCCGCGCGCCGAGCAGTTGTTCGAGCTGAAAAAGCGCCTGGATCCGGACTTCCGCTTCACCAATGCCTTATGGGACAAGTACTACCAAGCCTGGCTCGCGCGCGGACAAGCCGCGCCCCTTCCCGCCCCGGCGTCCGAATTCCATCAGGTGTTTGACGATGTCGGCCTTTCCGACGCGTTCTACCGCTTCCTGCAAACGGTGTTCCGCATCGCCCCGGAGGACAGACTGCACCAGCTGATCCGCGAGGCCTGCCGGCATTGCGGCGATGAAGAAAGCGTTTACCGCTACCTCCAGCAACGCTTCGCCGGCATTCGCCCCGCGCTGGCCGATCTGCGCTATGCCGTGCCGTCGCTGTTGCGGCAAAAGCGGGAAATGACCCGGCAGACCCTGGCCTTGCTGAATGGCCGGCGCCGCTTCGACGGCTACGCCGAAATCGGCTCCAAAGGGCGTTATTACCGGGGCTTGGCCGCGGCGCTGGACATCCGCGGACCGCGCTTCTTCATCGATGAGCATGCGCAAACCTTCTCGCCGGCCGACATCCTGGAACGCGGCCAATTCAAGCGCCTGCCCCGGCACCTGCCGCTGAACGACTACGCGCCCATCTGCCCAAACGCCATCCCCGACGCCAGTCTGGACCTGCTGGTCTGCTATGTCGGCTTGCATCACATGACGCCGGACACCCTGACGGCCTTTCTGGCCTCTGCCGCGCGCGCGTTGCGCCCCGACGGGCTGTTCATCGTGCGCGACCATGATGTCTGCGACGACAGCATGCGGGCGCTGGTTTCGCTGGCGCACACGGTTTTCAACGCCGGCCTGGGCGAAAGCTGGGAAACCAACCAACGCGAGCTGCGGTATTTCGCGCCGGTCGCGCACTGGTCGCGCTGCCTGCGGACAGCGGGCTTCGAGGACAGCGGCCAGCGGCTGCTGCAAGCCAACGACCCGACGGCCAATACCCTGCTGTGCTTTGTCCGCCTCCCGGCGGCGGACGCCGCGGCAAGGAGCGCATCGTGAGGCCGCCGCGCCGCTGGCTGGCGCGCGCCGCGTTGACGCTCGTCCTTGCCCTGCCCACCGCAGGAAGCGCCGCCGCCCCGGCGGAATATCGCCGCCCGCCGGAGCAGACCTACCTCACCTTTCCCGAATGGTATCTGGTGCACAGCCCGGCCGAATATGCCGGCTACCTGCAAAGCGGCGCGCCTCCCAGCGGCTTTCCCTTATTCGCCCACATCGGCCAGTTCTGGCAAGGCTATGCCGCCATGACCCGCGAAACGGAACGCTATCCGTTCAACGGCGGCTACCATCTGATGGTGATGGTCATCGGCGCCAGCACCACCATCGAATACGGCATCAAGGGGCTTTACGAACAAACCGTGGGCCGGCTGGCGGAAGCCAGCCGCGGAACCGGCCCGATGCTGCCCGAAGAGCGCTTCGCCGCGCGCTATGCCCGCGACTACGTCGACTTCATCCGCGTTGACCCCTGGTACCAGTTCGATTTCTTTTCCCGGCTGCGCCAATTGTGGCAAGGTTCCCTGCCGCTGGACGGAAACCATCCGCTCCGCCGCTGGGAGCGGCGTTACCTGCTGAGCAGCGAGCTGCTGGCCAAAGGGATTTACGGCCAGTTGATCAAGTTGGCGACCCGCACGGTTTACGATGAGGCCAAACCTCAAACCGCCGTCGTCCTGCGCCACGCGCCGCCGGCCTCAGCCGATCGCCGCAACTATATCCCGCAAGCCGCTCAAGATGGCCTCACGCCCGCCCTGCTGCCTCGCTATCAAGCCTTCCAAGACTATAGCCTGTGGCTAGCGCGAAACGGCGCGGACTTCCAGGAAATCGCCGGCAACCGCGGCGAAATCCTGATCAGCCTGCTGGCGCCTGACGCCTGGCGCGCGCCTGGCGACGGGCGGCTATTGCTGGAGCAGCCGATATTGACCCAGCCGGGCCGCAAGCGCGCGCTGGTCGCCGTGCCGGTAGGACAATTGGCCGGCCTGCTGCGCCTGAGCGCCGCGCAAGCCGGAGTCGACCTGGAGCATGTGTACGATTATTGAGGCCAGGGCCAGGCGTCAGGACGGGAATGCGTACTCCAGCATCTCGTCGCCGTATTTGTCGACTCGTCCGGTGGCGGTCCAGCCCAGGCGGCGGTAAAAACCGTGGGAGCGCACCGCCGGATCGCTGCTGCAGCCAAGGAACAGCCGCTGGTGGCCAGCCTCGCGCAGGCTGGCCATCACCTGCGACAGCAGCGTCCTGCCCGCGCCCATGCCTTCGTAATCGGGCAGCAGGGCCAGCACCACCACTTCGCCGCTTGCCGCGTCGCCAAAGCAGTAGCCGATGATGCGGCCGCCAGCCTCGGCCACCACGCCGGGCAGCTCGCCGACGCGCACGCTTTGCGCCCAGCTCGCGCGCGTGATGCCCAGTTCGTTCAGCCTGGCTTCCGAAATGGCGTTTTCGCGGGTCTGGCCGCGGATGACGACGCAGGCCGGCACGTCGTCCGGACGCGCGGCGCGATAAAGGATGGGACTCATGTATTTTTTTCTCTTTGAAAGAACGATGAATGCTGGGGTCGGACCCGGCCACGTTGAAGAAGGTTCGCCATAACATACCCGAACCGCGGCGAATATCGACCCCGCCAGTCGCAAAAACAAGCCGCGAGATCCGTTTCCAGTTCCCGCGGCTGTTTTAGGCCAGAGGCCGCCAGCATGCCTGCGCCCAAATTCGAAATGATTTTTCCCCGCGTTAGCTCTCCGCGCCCGGATCTTTGGCGCGCACTTCGTAGCCCCGCGCCTGGATCGCTTTCACCCACTCGCCGATGGCGATTTCCACCAGCGCCGGCTGGCCGGCGAAGCCGAACTCGATATGCATCTCTGGGATCGCCTCATTGCCGAAACTGGGCAGGCTGGACAGTTTCAACGCCGGATAGCGGGCGCTGAATTCCTGCATCAGGCCGATCAGATCGCCCTCGCGGGCCTGGATCGCGATGCAGGATTTTTCGATGTCGGGCTGGTCGTTGAACAAGTGGCGGCAGTGCGTGTCCAGCACCCACTCCGCCATCGGCCAGGCCATGCTGGGGAAGCCCGGCACAAAATGGACGCTGCCGTGGGAAAAGCCGGCGATCTGGTTGACCGGGTTGGGAATGATGGCCGCGCCTTGAGGGAAATGACCCATCTGGATGCGGTGCGGATAGGCGTCGGCGCCGAAGCGCGCCTCGATCAGCGCCTTGGCTTCCGGGTGCGGCTCCAGCGGCAGGCCCAGCGCGCGGGCGGCACAGACGCGGGTATGGTCGTCCGGCGTGGCGCCGATGCCGCCGAAGCTGAACACCAGGTCGCCGCTGGCGAAAGCGCGGCGCAAGGCGGCTTCGATGCGGGCGGGATCGTCGCCCAGATATTCCGCCCAGGCCAGCTTGATGCCGCGCGCGGCCAGGATGCGGATCAAGGCCTGCATATGCTTGTCCTGGCGTTTGCCGGACAATAGCTCGTCGCCGATAATCAGCGCGCCGACTTGCATGCTTTTACTCCTGTTTGGCACAACCAGAGCGAGTTAACTCGCCGTGATTGTTGATGCGTGGCTCAGTACTCCCGGTCGTTTTCCGGAAGTCACGGATATCAATGCTGCAGAACTACTGCAATCCATCCTTGGTTTCCTGAGCGGAACCAACCAGGCACCCGCTCGTATTCATCCATGAGATCACAAAATCAGCGTCAGTTTCACTCGCTGGCGCAGCTTGATCAAATGCCGAGAGACATTCCTCGTGAGATGCCCGATCCGCCTTGCTAACGGAAATCATGACTCCGACGCTTCTCCCAGCGTCTGCTGATTCACGGTGGCGGCGAAGAGCTGAGCCAAGGCTTGTTTCCAATCATTTTTCCCATTCAGAATAGCGGCTATTCACGGTTTAACGCCGCCCTCTTCCAGCATGCGCCGGCACACGGCGTAGCAATCGTCGATATGGCTGTTGCCGATGTATTTCATCGCGGCGAAGCCTATCGCCGCATTGGCCGCCCAGCCCAGCACCGGCACCAGCTTCAACGCCTGCTTGCCGGCCCAGCGCCCGCTGATGCGGCGAACCATGGCGGTCAGCAACGCGCGGCTGACTTCCAGGCCCAACAGCGCGCTGCCGGCGCGGCGGATCAGCTGATACAGAAGCTGCTTGCGCGCCGCGTCGTAGCCGGCGATCTGCGCCGGCGCCACGCCGAAGCGCTGATTGATCGCCGGAATCAGCCGCAGCAGGATGGCCACGTCGGCGGCGACATCCATCCCAGGCGCGGGCAAAGCCGAGGCACCAGCCGATAGCGCCGCCCGCCCGTTCACCAGCGCCCGGCATTCGTCGCGGATGGCGTCCAGTTCATCCAGGCTGGCCGGCAGCATTTCAGTGCGCCTCGCCCACTTGCGGACCGGCCAACGCGTCCTTCGGCATCGCCAGTTGCTTGACCACCGCCTGCGCGGCGGCGAAATCCGCCGTGGCGATCACGCGCCGCCAATCTTCGGCGCCGCTCTTGGCCGCCATCCGCTCCAGCCGCTCCGCCAACTTGGGCTGCGGCGGCGGAACCAGGGCGGCCAGCATCGTATCCGCCTCTTCTGGCTGATTGCAGACCAGCACCATGTCGCAGCCGGCGGCCAGCGCCGCGTCGGCGCGCTGCACGTAAGTCCCCGCGCCGGCCGCGCCGGCCATGTCCAGCGCGTCGGAGAAGATCACGCCGTCAAAGCCTATCTTGTCGCGCAGGATGTCGCTCAGCCACACTTTGGAGAAGCCCGCCGGTTGGCCATCCACCGCCGGATACAGCACGTGGGCCGGCATCACCGCGCCCATGCCGGCATCAGCCAGGCGGGCGAACGGCACCAGGTCGTCGCGTTCGATCTCGGCCAGGCTGCGCTCGTCCCGCGGCATCAGGTGGTGGCTGTCGCCTTCCACATAGCCGTGGCCGGGATAGTGCTTGCCGCAGCTCATCATGCCGCCGCGGCCCAGCCCCTGCTGCAGCGCCTCGGCCAGCGCCGCCACCGCTTGCGGATCGCGGTGGAAGGAACGGTTGCCGATCACCGCGCAGCGCTCCCAGTTCAGGTCCAGCACCGGGGTGAAAGACAGATCGATGCCGCAGGCGGACAGCTCGGCCGCCAGCACGTAGCCGACGGTTTCCGCCTGCTTCAGCGCCTGTTCGCGGTCTTCATCCCAGGCTTCGCCCAGCACATTCATCGGCGGCAGCCGGGTGAAGCCGTCCAGGAAGCGCTGCACGCGGCCGCCTTCGTGGTCGACGGCGATCAACAGGTGCGGGCTGCGCAAGGCGCGGATCTCGGTGGTCAGCGCGCGCAGCTGTTCGATGTTCTGGAAATTCCGGCGGAACAGGATCAACCCCCCCACCAGCGGATGGGACAGCCGGGCGCGTTCCTGTTCGGTCAGCGCGAAGCCGGCGACGTCCACCATCACCGGGCCGCGCGGCAGATTCAAAGTCGTTTGGGTCATGGTTCATCCTCGACCATAGGGGCAGGCATCGCCGCCACGGATATTGCAAAGACAAGGGCGGCGGGCCATCCGTTCCCGCGGCTGCCGCGTGCCGGCGGCCCCCGCCCTACGATTCCAGCACGACGAAGGCCAGCGCGTGGCCGCGTTCGTCGCTGATGGACAGATGCATGCGCGCGACGCCGCGCGACGCGGCGAAGGCCGCCAGCTCGTCCGACAAAATCAACAAGGGTTTGCCCAGCGCGTCATGGCCGACGCCTATCGCCGTCAGCAGTGCCGGCGCCACCACACCGGTGCCCAGCGCCTTGGCGAAGGCCTCCTTGGCGGCGAAACGCTTGGCGAGGAACCGCGCCGGTTCGGCATGCGCGGCGAATTCAACCTGTTCCGCCGCCGTCAACAGCCTCCGTCCCGCCTTGGCGCCCCAGCGCTGGCACCACGCCTCCATCCTGGCGATCTCCACCAGATCGGTGCCGATGCCGTAAATCATGCCCGCGCCTCGCTACCGCGGCGCAGCCACAGCCAACGCGCCGTCCACAGCGCCAGGCACGGCAGCCAGACGTAGGCGAATTCGGTATACACCACGCGCCAGCCCTTGGCGCTGAACCAGCGTTTCAGGCCTAGCGGCGAGCCTTCGATCAAGCGCCAGTCGCTCAGGTAGCGGTGGCCGGACCAAGGCATGAACAAGGCCGGACCGAAGCTGGCGTCGCAAATCATGTCCAACGCCGCGTGCGAAGCCGCCGCCAGGAATAGCAGCGTGGCCGCAGCCGCCGCGCTCAGCCCCATCCGCCGCCAGAGCGGGCGGCACAGCCAGGTCAGCACGCCGGCGATCAAGGCCGCGGCCGCCAGCGAATGGGAAAAGCCGCGGTGCCCCCACGGACTCTCGTAGGGAATGCCCAGCTTGAAAGTCACCACGTCCAGGTCCGGCAGCATGGCGGCCGCGCCGCACAGCGCCAGCCAGGGCAGCATGCCCGGCGTGGAGACCGGCTTGCGGCTGGCCAGGCCGGCCAGCGTGGCGCCGGCCAACGCGTGGGTGAAGACGGTTGGCATCAGCGGGCGCTGTCCATCAGCGCCTTCATCTCGCGCACCGCCTGCGGGAAACCGACGAACAGCGCGTGGGCGACAATGGCGTGGCCGATGTTCAGTTCCGCGATCTGCGGGATGGCGGCGATGGGCTTGACGTTGTGGTAGTTGAGGCCGTGGCCGGCGTTGACCACCATGCCGAGGCTCGCGCCGAACGCGGCGGCCTCGCGGATGCGGGCCAGCTCGGCCTCGCGTTCCTTGGCGTGCGGCGCGTCGGCGTAGGCGCCGGTGTGCAGCTCGATCACGCGCGCGCCGGCGTCGTGGGCCTTCTGGATCTGCGCGCGGTCCGGGTCGATGAAGATGGAGACGCGGATGCCGGCTTCGGCCAGCTTGCCGGTGTAATGCTTGACGTCGTCGAAGTGGCCCCGCACGTCCAGGCCGCCTTCGGTGGTGACCTCCTCGCGCTTTTCCGGCACCAGGCAGACGTCTTCCGGCGCCACTTCCAGCGCATGCGCCAGCATTTCCGCCGTCATCGCCATTTCCAGGTTCATCCGGGTTTTCAGCACCGGACGCATCGCCTTCACGTCGGCGTCCTGGATATGGCGGCGGTCTTCGCGCAGATGCAGCGTGATCAGGTCGGCGCCGCTGGATTCGGCCACCAGCGCGGCCTCCACCGGACTAGGGTAGCGGGTGCCGCGCGCCTGGCGCAGGGTGGCGACGTGATCGATGTTTACGCCCAACAATATCATTTGCTTCTCCCTTGTCTTGACGCCATCAGTCCGACAGGGACTGGATGGCCTGCAATAATTCGCGCGCCGCCAGCGGTTCGTCGCCCAGCAGGGCGTCCAGCCAGACCCGGCTGAGCTGCCGCGCCTGGCGGCGGGTGGCGTGTTCGGAATAGTCGTCGGCGTCTATCGCCAGCAGCGCCGCGCCGGACAGCCGCGCCGCCTTGCCGGCCAACTCCAGATGCGGCTGCTCGTCCAGCTCCGGCATGGCCGCGTTGCGGCACAGGTAGTGGCGCTCGGCGTCTATCTCGTCGCCGCGGCTGTCGCGCTTCAGCGACGGCGCGTAGCCCAGCACCTGGCTCAGCCGCAACTCATAGCGGCGCAATACCGGCGACAGCGACGGCCGCGCGGCCAGGTCGCGCACCGCGGCGTCGTAAACGGAAAAAGCCCGCGGCTCGGGGTCGTCCCGCGCCGTGAGCTTCATCATCAATTCATTCAGGTAAAAGCCGCAGACCAGCGGCAGGCCGGACAAGGGCCGCACCCCGCCGTCCCAGTCGGCGCCGTGCAGCGTGCGCAATTCTCCCTTGCCGAACCACGACAGGGTCAGCGGCTGGAACGGCAACAGCACGCCGCGCAGGTCGGAACGCGGCCGCCGCGCGCCGCGCGCCACCAGGCTGAAACGGCCGTGGTCGCGAGTCAGCACTTCCAGCAGCAGGCTGGTCTCGCGGTAAGGCTGGGTATGCAGAATGTAAGCGGGCTGCTTGTCCACCCGGCCCGGCTGGCTCATGCGCTGGATTCCCGCGGATCGATCCGGCTCACCAGGAAGGACAGTTCCGGCGCCGCGTCATCCGCGCCCCTGCCCTGCCGCGCCAATTGCTCGGCGCGGGCGCGCCAAGCCGCGATGGCCTCGACCGAATCCCAATACGTGACTCGGCCTTCGCCGCCCAGATAGCCCGGCTGCGCCGCCGCCAGCCGCAGCACGCAGCGGGCCGGATCGGAGCGGGCCGCCTCCGCCGCCAGGCTGACTGCCCAGCAGGCCTGCGGCGGCCGCGTTGTCATGGAAGCTGCCACGGCCGCTCAGTTCAGGCCGAACTCGCGCAGGAAGCGGACATCGTCGGCCCAGCCGGACTTCACCTTCACCCACACCTGCAGGAATACCTTGCCGTCGAACAGCTTTTCCATGTCGAGGCGGGCCTCGGTGGAAATCTTCTTCAGCTTCTCGCCGGCCTTGCCGATGACGATGGGCTTCTGATGCTCCTTGTCCACCAGCACCGCGATATGGATGCGGCGCAGCGCGCCGTCCATCTCGAACATTTCCACTTCGACGTTCATCTCGTAGGGCAGCTCTTCGCCCAGATAGCGGAACAGCTTTTCGCGGACGATCTCGGCGGCGAGGAAGCGCTCGTTCTTGTCGGTGACCATGTCCTCCGGATACAAGGGCATGGATTCGGGCAGGTGCGGGCGCACCTGGTCCAGCAGCTCGGCCAGGCGCTGGCCGTGCTTGGCGCTGACCACTTCGACGCCGGCGAACTCGAACTCGGCCGTCACCTCATTGATGAAGGCCTGCAGCGTCAGCTTGTCCTTGGCCTTGTCCAGCTTGTTCACCACCAGGATCACCGGGGTCTTCTTCGGCAGCAGCGCCATCACTTCCTTGTCGGCGGCGGTGAAGCGCATCGCCTCCAGCAGGAACAGCACGCAGTCGACGCTGCCGAGCGAATCCTTGACGCTCTTGTTCAGCGCCTCGTTCAGCGCGCCCTTGTGGTAGGTCTGGAAGCCCGGGGTGTCGACAAACACGAACTGCGCCGCGTCTTCGGTATGGATGCCGGTGACGCGGTGGCGCGTGGTTTGCGACTTTTTCGAGGTGATGCTGATCTTCTGGCCGATCAGGTGGTTCATCAGCGTCGATTTGCCCACGTTGGGGCGGCCGACGATGGCGACAAAGCCGCAGTGGAAGGGGGTATCGGTCATGATTTTTTCTTGCTCGCAGCGAATTTCTGTTCCAGCAGGGTCAGGGCCGCTTCGGCCGCCTGCTGTTCGGCGGCGCGGCGGCTGCCGCCGTCGCCGGTGGATATCAGGGCCAGCTCGCCCAGGTCGCACTCCACCTTGAACCATTGCTCATGCGCCTCGCCGCTCTGCGACAGGATGCGGTACTTCGGCAACTGCAGCTTGCGCGCTTGCAGCGCTTCCTGCAAGCGGGTCTTGGCGTCCTTGGCCTGGCGGGTGGTGTCTATGGTCGACACCCGCTGGTCGTACAGGCGGCGCACCACTTGTTCGGCGGCGCCGAAGTCGGCGTCGAAGCTGACGGCGGCGAAAGTCGCCTCCAGCGCGTCGGCGAGGATGGACGGGCGGTTGAAGCCGCCGCTTTTCAGCTCGCCCTCGCCCAGGTACAGGTAGTCGCCCAGTTTCAGCTCATGGGCGATTTCGGCCAGGGTGTTTTGATTGACCAGGTTGGCGCGCAGCCGGGACAGTTCGCCTTCGGTCAGTTGCGGAAACTGGTCGAACAGCATCCGCGCCACGGTGTAATTGAGAATGCTGTCGCCGACGAACTCGAAGCGCTCGTTGTTGGCGCTGCTGTAGCTGCGGTGCGTCAGGGCCTGGCGCAGCAATTCCGGTTTCTGGAAAGCATAATCCAGCGCCTGGGACAGGCGCCGGAAACGGTTGTCGATTTGGGTCACGATGTTGTTATTGGGCAGGCGGTTGACCTGCCTGGGTGTCGAAATTGAAAAGCAGGCTGACGTTGCCGAACAGCGGCACCTCGCGGTGATACTGGGCACGCAGATAGTTGCCGTTGCCGCCGGCGACCACGATCAGGTTGTCGCCCTTGATCGAGACGATTCCGGCCACGCTGGCCTTGGCGTCGAACTCCTGGCGCAGCGTATGCTCGCCGACATTGGTCTCGGTGGACAGCGCGCTCAGCGACGACTTGACGTCGCCGTATTCGGAATAAACCGGCACCACCTTGAACACCAGCAACAGCGCGAAGCCGACGAGGGCCAGAACCAACAAAACCGCAATTACCGACAAACCTTTCTGCTGCCTCATGCGCCTCTCCTGGTCATGGCCGCCCGCGCGGCCTTGAGTTATTTTACCTGGGTGCCGATACGCGACAGATTGCCGAAGTTCATCCAGATCATGAAGGCCTTGCCCACCATCAGCTTGTCGTCGACGAAGCCCCAGTAGCGGCCGTCGGAGCTGTTGTCGCGGTTGTCGCCCATCATGAAGTAGTGGCCCTGCGGCACCTTGCAGACGAAGCCGTCCTCGTCATAGCGGCAGTTGTCGCGGTAGTCGAAATCTCGCACCTGGCTAAGCGCCACCACCGGCGTGCCGACATTGTTCAATACATGGTAGGTCTTGCCGGCCTGACTTTCGCGGTATTGATTGGCCGTGATGGTCTGCAGGCCCAAGTCCTTTTCCAGGTAGTCATAGCTGCCGTCCGGCACATCCTGCAGCGGCTTGCCGTTGATGGTGAGCCGCTTGTTGCGGTATTCCACCGTGTCGCCCGGCAGGCCGATCACGCGCTTGATGTAGTTGATCTTCGGTTCCGGCGGGTAGTTGAACACCACCACGTCGCCGTGCTCCACCTTGTTCACCGGGATCAGCACATTGTTCAGCACCGGCACGCGGATGCCGTAAGTGAACTTGTTCACCAGGATGAAATCGCCGACCACCAGGCCCGGACGCATCGAGCTGGACGGAATCTGGAACGGCTCCACCAGGAAGGAGCGCAGCACGAACACCACCAGGATCACCGGGAAGAAGCCGCGCGAGTAATCGACGAAATGTCCCGGCTGGGCGCCGCTGGCGGCGCGCTTCTTCGCCAGCAGCCACTTGTCCAGGGCCCAGACCACGCCGGTGATCAGCACGAACACCAGCATGACCGCGGTAAAGCTCATATAGCTGGACAGCAGGCCGAAGCCGCCGATCACCAGGGCCAGATAGCCCCACTGCACGGACTGCGGCCAGTCCTTGTCGCCGTCCTGCTTCTTGCCGCCCAGCGCCACCAGGATGGCGCCGACCACGGCCGCCGCCACGAACCCCCAGAACAAGTTTGCACCCACTTATTTGTCCCCTACTTGAAGAATCGCCAGGAAAGCCTCTTGCGGGATTTCCACGTTGCCGACCTGCTTCATCCGCTTCTTGCCGGCCTTTTGTTTTTCCAGCAGCTTTTTCTTACGGGTGATGTCGCCGCCGTAGCACTTGGCCAACACGTTCTTGCGCAGCGCCTTCACCGTTTCGCGGGCGATGATGTGGCCGCCGATGGCCGCCTGCACCGCGATGTCGAACATCTGGCGCGGGATCAATTCGCGCATCTTGGACACCAGCTCGCGGCCGCGGTACACGCTGGAAGCGCGGTGCACGATCAGGCTCAAGGCATCCACCTTCTCGCCGTTGACCAGCACGTCCAGCTTGACCAGGTCGGCGCTCTGGAATTCCTTGAACTCGTAGTCGAGCGAGGCGTAGCCTCGGCTGGTGGACTTGAGCTTGTCGAAGAAGTCCATCACCACTTCGTTCATCGGCAGGTCGTAGGTCAGCATCACCTGGCGGCCCATGTACTGCATATTGCGCTGCGAGCCGCGCTTCTGGTTGCACAGCGTCATCACCGCGCCGACATAGTCCTGCGGCACCAGAATGGTGGAGGTGATGATGGGTTCGCGCAAATCTTCATACTTGCCGGAATCCGGCATCCGCGACGGGTTGGACACCACTTCCACCGTGCCGTCCTTCATCACCACTTCGTAGTTCACCGTCGGCGCGGTGGTGATCAGGTCCATGTCGAACTCGCGCTCCAGCCGCTCCTGGACGATCTCCAGGTGCAGGAGGCCGAGGAAGCCGCAACGGAAGCCGAAACCCAGCGCCTGCGACACTTCCGGTTCGTACTTCAGCGAGGCGTCGTTCAGCTGCAGCTTTTCCAGCGCGTCGCGCAGCGCTTCGTAATCGTGGCTTTCCACCGGGTACAGGCCGGCAAATACCTGCGACTGCACGTCCTTGAAGCCCGGCAGCGCCTCGGCGGCCTGGTTGTTCACCAGGGTGATGGTGTCGCCGACCTTGGCCGATTTCAATTCCTTGATGCCGGCGATGACGAAGCCCACTTCGCCGGCGCTCAGGCTGGGTTTCTGCACCGATTTCGGCGTGAACACGCCCACCTGTTCGCACAGGTGCTCGGCGCCGGTGGCCATGAACTTGATCTTGTCCTTCGGCTTCAGCGAGCCGTCGATCACCCGCACCAGCATCACCACGCCGACGTAGTTGTCGAACCAGGAGTCGACGATCAGCGCCTTCAGCGGGCCGTCCGGATTGCCCTGCGGCGGCGGGATCTTGCTGACCACTTCTTCCAGGATGTCTTCGATGCCGATGCCGGACTTGGCCGACGCGCGCACCGCGTCCACCGCCTCGATGCCGATGATGTCTTCGATTTCCTGCGAGATGCGCTCCGGGTCGGCCGCCGGCAGGTCGATCTTGTTCAGCACCGGCACCACTTCCACGCCCAGCTCGATGGCGGTGTAGCAGTTGGCCACGGTCTGGGCTTCCACGCCTTGCGACGCGTCCACCACCAGCAGCGCGCCTTCGCAGGCGGACAGCGAGCGCGACACTTCGTAGCTGAAGTCCACGTGCCCCGGGGTGTCGATCAGATTGAGATTGTAGATCTGGCCGTCGCGCGCCTTGTAGGTCAGCGCGGCGGTCTGCGCCTTGATCGTGATGCCGCGCTCTTTCTCGATGTCCATCGAGTCGAGCACCTGGGCGCTCATTTCGCGCAGCTCCAGGCCCCCGCAGAATTGAATGAAGCGGTCGGCCAGGGTGGATTTACCGTGGTCGATATGGGCAATGATCGAAAAATTTCGGATGTTCTTCATCGGTTTCCAGCAAAAGATAAGGGCACGCGCGCGTGCCCGAGGCTGCTGACGGATGGCCGCTCCGGAGGCGCGCCGGCGGAGGGCCATGATCCTGGCGCGTCCGACGGCTGCCGGAAGCCGATCAGCAATCGGGGGCGCGGCCAGCGCGCCCCCGGTTTAACTCACACTGGCGCGGATTTTAGCCGATTTCGCCCAAGTGTGCAGCCAATCTCGCAGCATCCAGATGCCAATGGCAGATTTCGGCCTCGCCATCCATCAGCACCGGCACCAATTCGTTGAAACGGGCCTCCAGCGCCGGGTCGGCATCCACATCCAGCACTTCCAGCTCGAAGCCGTAGCGTTGCCGCCACGGCGCGAGCTCGGCCAGCATCTGGTGGCACAGGCTGCAGTACTCGCGAAAATACAATGTCAGCTTCACTTGGCCTCGCCTATCGTCAAAGGCACGAACTGTACCATGCCCTGGCGCATCACCTGCAAGGCCACCGTGCCGCCGTTCTTCGCCTGCTCCAAGGCCTTCTTCAGTTGGGCGAAGCTTTGCAGCGGATCGCTGCCGATGCCGACGATGACGTCGCCCGGCTGGATGCCGGCGCGCAGCGCCACGCCGTTGGCCTGGCGCACCAAGAGGCCATACGCAATGCCGGCGCGCTGCAGCTGGGCGGGGCTCAGCTCCTGCAGGCGCAGGCCGATCTGGGCCAGACTCTGCTCGTTTTCCGAACCCGGCTTGCGGTATTCGCGCTGCGCCACCCGCGCGTCTTCTGCCTTCAGCTCTTCCGGCACCACCTTGATGCTCAGCGGCGCGCGGTTGCGCCAGATATCCAGTGCGATGGCCTTGCCCGGCGGCATGTCGCTGATCAGCCGCTGCAGATCGCCGCCGGAATTCACATCCTGGCCGTTGACCTTGACGATGATGTCGCCCGCCTTCAGGCCCGCCTTCTGCGCCGGACCTTTCGGGTCCAGCGCGTTCACCAGCGCGCCGCTGGGCTTCGCCAGCCCGAACGAAGCCGCCAGGTCCTTGCTCAACTCCTGGATCACCACGCCGATGCGGCTGCGGGTCACCTTGCCCTTGGCCTTCAGCTGGTCCGCCACATTCATCGCGGTGTCGATCGGGATGGCGAAGGAGATGCCCATGAAGCCGCCGGAGCGGCTATAGATCTGCGAGTTGATGCCCACCACCTCGCCGCGCATATTGAACAGCGGTCCGCCGGAGTTGCCGGGATTCACCGCCGCGTCGGTCTGGATGAACTGCACCGAGCTCTCGTCCGGCAGCTGGCGGTTCTTGCCGGACACGATGCCGGAAGTGGCGGTGTTCTCGAAACCGAAAGGCGAGCCGATGGCCAGCACCCACTCGCCCACTTTCAGCGTCTTGGGGTCGGCGCGGCGCACCACCGGCAGATTATTGGCGTCAATCTTGATCAAGGCCACGTCGGAGCGGGCGTCAGAGCCTATCACCCGCGCCTGGTATTCGCGCTTGTCCGTCAGCTTGACCGTGATCTTCTCCGCGCGCGCCACCACGTGCGCATTGGTCAGCACATAACCGTCGGAAGAGATGATGAAGCCCGAGCCCAGCGAATTCTCTTGGCGTTCCTGCTGACGCGGCGGCGCGAAACGGCGGAAGAATTCGAAGAACGGATCGCCCTCCATTCCCTCCGGCACATCCGCCGTCGCCTCCTTCACCATTGAGGTGGTGCTGATATTGACCACCGCCTTGCCCTCGCTTTCGACGATACCGCTGAAATCCGGCAGCTCAGCCGCCATGGCGGCAGGCAGCTGGGCGGCAAAGAAAGATGCCGACAGCATTACGGAAATGATCAGTTTTTTAACCGACATGTGCGCTCCATCTTGGATGTGTTGTGGATTGAGTTTCCGGCGATAGCCGGCAGCCAGAATCAAGCAGACCGCCGCCCATCAGGACGCCCGGTCATTTCCCATCAAGCGCGGCGCCGACAGGCGCGGCACGCAAAACTGGCCGCTCTCATCGCACCCGGCAATGAAAACGGCCAGCCGAACCACTTCAGCCGAAGGACGCTCCCGGCGCAGCCGCGCCGCTTACGTCCGCAGCCACCGAGGCTTCACGCATCGCAGGCTCAATCGTTCTTGCCATTGATGTGCAGGCCTTTGAGCAGCGCCATCATCGCCGTCTGCGGCATATCGCCCACCGCAGTCAGCTGCATGTCGCCCTGATAGCTGGTGGCCATATTGATGGCGCCGTGCAGATTGCCCACCCGCTCCAGCCTGGCGTTCTCAGGCGGCGGCGGCTCGACGAATACCGACAGCATCACCAGGCCGTCCGACAGCACCAGATGGCGCACCGGCTTGCCGCCCTGCCCCGGCAGCACGCGCTGCACCGAACGCAGCAAGCGGAAACCTTGCGGCAGACCGCTCACCTCGTTCTGCGACACCGACGGATCAGCGCCCACCGGCGCCTTGGCCGGCCGCAGCAGGAACTTCTGCGCCAGCCGCGGCTTGTACGCCTTCTTGTCCTTCGCGCCGGCCAGCTCCACCTCGGTGAAAGTGAATTGCTCCACCGAGTCGCCGCGCGGCGACAGGGTGATCACTTTCAAGGGCAGGTAGGTGCTGGGCTCGATGCACATCCGCATCGAGTAGCGCTGCGGATCGCGCGGCTGCAGATCCAGCCACTGGCAATCGCGCTTCGCCACCCGGTCCGAACCGGTGCGCTTGAGCACGTAGGAACGGGTGATGTCTTCCAGATCGTCCGGCAGCAAGGCCGGGAACAGCCGCATCGCGCTGATCTTGCACGCCATCAGCGCGCGCTTGTCGGGCGCGAAACAGGTCAGTTCGCCGCCGTTTCGCACCACCTCGCGCGAGGGGCCGTCCAACGAGACGCGCTTCTCGCGCACCCCGTCGCCTTGCCCCTGGCGGACGATGCGGAAGGTTTCCAACATGCCGTTCATCTGATGCAGATAGGTGCCATCCAGCGCCTGCTGCCGTCCGGCATTGCCGACGTTGCGCAACAGCTGCATGTCATCCTCAGCATGGGCCGCGCAGGCGGCCCCGAACATCAACACGCCAATCAGAGGAACGACACGCATCAGTGGCGAGCTCCGTTTCCGTAAGACACGCGCATCACGCTCTGGTCGGCGGTCACTTCCTGGTGCGCCAGCACATAGGGATCGTCCTGCTCCATCGCCGGCTGGGCGATCTGCACCGGCACGCCCCGGTCCGCGATGGCCGAAGCCGGCGCGGAGCGGTGGGCGAGCTGCTGCCAGCCCACCACCGCCGCGAAGCTGACGCTGGCAGCCAAGGCCACCGCGCTGGCCGCCCGGGCGCGGCGCGGCCGCATCCAGCGGCGCGGCGCGAGCACCGTCGGCTCGTCCACCATGCGCTCGGCCACCTTGGCGCGCACATTCAGCCCCGCCATGCGATTGGAGCGCATCGCGTCTCCGATCAGGTGATATTGGTCCCAGGCCGCATCCAGGTCCTTGTCAGCGGCGATGGCGGAAAGCGCCTTGTCGGCTTCTGTTCCGTCCAGCTCGCCATCCATCAGCGCGGATATCGTTTCTTTCATACTTACCACCTTCTGTTCTTGGCCGTATCCAGCAGAGGCCTGAGCTCAGCAGCAATTGCCTCGCGCGCCCGGAAAATCCGCGAACGCACGGTGCCTATCGGACAGTCCATCACCCTGGCGATTTCATCGTAGGACAAGCCCTCCATTTCTCTGAGCGAAATGGCGGTGCGCAGTTCCTCCGGCAAAGCCTCCACGGCGGCGTTGACCGTCGCCAGAATCTCCTTGTTCATCAGCTCGGTTTCGGGCGTGTTCATGTCGGGAATCTGCGACGCCATGTCGAAGCTCTCGCCATCCTCGTCCTCGATCTCGCTGTTCACCACCGGGCGTCGCCCGCTGGCGCTGAGGAAATTCTTGGCAGTATTGATGCCGATCCTGTACAGCCATGTGTAAAACGCGCTCTCACCCCGGAAAGACGGCAAGGCACGATACGCTTTGATAAACGCTTCCTGCGTCACATCCTCGATGTCCGAACCGTCGCGGATAAACCGCGACAACAGCCTGGCGAGACGTCGCTGATACTTGGCAACAAGCAGATCGAAAGCTCTTTTTTCACCTCGCTGGGCACGTTCCACCAACTGTTGATCGATGTCCCGATCACTCATGTCGTTGTTATGCTCCCTGGTTTGCCCACTGTTCTATGTGGTCGTGTACGTGGACTGTGATCTAGACCACAGGCTTTGCCTTGAGTTCCCACTGGCGAGGACGTAGCGAAACATATCACTGTCGCGGCAAAACTTGAATATCCGTTTGACAACTATTGCCAGCATTTTGTGGAGCAATTACACTCCAACCAAGCACTTGCTTGAATGACAAGCAACTACCCCATCCCTACCATCAGGAGCACTCCATGAACACTCCCGGGCAGCGTTTCCGCCAGGCCGTGGCCGCAGAAAAACCATTGCAGGTGGTAGGGGCGATCAACGCCTATTCCGCACGTTTGGCCGAACACTCCGGTTTCAAGGCCCTGTACTTGTCGGGCGGCGGCGTGGCCGCGGCCTCCTGCGGCATTCCCGACCTCGGCATCACCACGCTGGAAGACGTGCTGATCGACGTGCGCCGCATCACCGACGCGAGCGACCTGCCGCTGCTGGTGGACATCGACACCGGCTGGGGCGGCGCTTTCAACATCGCCCGCGCGGTGCGCAGCCTGGAAAAGGCCGGCGCCGCCGCCGTCCATATCGAAGACCAGGTGCAGCAAAAACGTTGCGGCCACCGCCCCAACAAGGCCATCGTATCGCAGGATGAGATGGTGGACCGCATCAAGGCCGCCACCGACGCCCGCCGCGACGACAGCTTCGTCATCATGGCGCGCACCGACGCGCTGGCGGTGGAAGGCCTGGACGCCGCCATCGAACGCGCAGTCGCCTGCGTGGAAGCCGGCGCCGACATGATTTTCCCGGAAGCGATGACCGACCTCGCCATGTACCAGCAGTTTGCCGAAGCGGTGAAAGTGCCGGTACTGGCCAATATCACCGAATTCGGCTCGACCCCGCTTTACACCACCGCGGAATTGGGCGCCAACGGCGTCGGCCTGGTGCTGTATCCGCTGTCGGCCTTCCGCGCGATGAGCCAGGCCGCGCTCGCCGTGTACGGCGCCATCCGCCGCGACGGCACCCAGCGGGCGGTGCTGGACACCATGCAGACCCGGATGGACCTGTACGACCACCTGGGCTACCACGATTACGAACAAAAGCTCGACGCCCTGTTCGCCGCCGGCAAGCAATAAGCCCGGCCCCAGGCGCAAGCGACAACAACAGCAGAAAACGGCAGCAGCTTTGCCCATTGTCTACACAAGGAGAAGTGGCATGACTGAAGTGGTTCTCACCGGCAAACCGAAAAAATCCGTCGCCCTGTCCGGCGTCGCCGCCGGCAACACCGCGCTGTGCACCGTCGGCCGCAGCGGCAACGACCTGCACTACCGCGGCTACGACATCCTCGATTTGGCCGACAAGGCCGAATTCGAGGAAGTGGCCTACCTGCTGGTTCACGGCAAGCTGCCGAACCAGGCGGAACTGGCCGGCTACAAGAAAAAGCTGAAATCGCTGCGCGGCCTGCCGGCTTCGGTAAAAGCGGTGCTGGAGGCGCTGCCGGCCAGCGCCCACCCGATGGACGTGATGCGCAGCGGCGCGTCCGCCTTGGGTTGCGCGCTGCCGGAGAAGGACGACCACAACCTGGCCGGCGCGCGCGACATCGCCGACCGCCTGATGGCCTCGTTCGGCTCCATCCTGCTCTACTGGCACCACTACAGCCACAACGGCAAGCGCATCGACGTCGAAACCGACGACGACAGCATAGGCGGCCACTTCCTGCATCTGCTGCATGGAGTCAAGCCACCCCAGGAATGGGTGCGGGCGATGCACACCTCGCTGAACCTGTACGCCGAGCACGAATTCAACGCTTCCACCTTCGCCGCCCGCGTCATCGCCGGCACCGGCTCCGACATGCACAGCGCCATCACCGGCGCCATCGGCGCGCTGCGCGGCCCCAAGCACGGCGGCGCCAACGAAGTGGCGTTCGAAATCCAGCAGCGCTATGAAAGCCCGGACGAAGCCGAGGCCGACATCCGCGCCCGCGTCGAGCGCAAGGAAGTGGTCATCGGCTTCGGCCACCCGGTCTACACCGTGTCCGACCCGCGCAACGTGGTGATCAAGGAAGTGGCGCGCGAACTGTCCCGGCAAAACCAGGACATGAAGATGTTCGACATCGCCGAACGTCTGGAAAGCGTGATGTGGGACGTCAAGAAAATGTTCCCGAATCTCGACTGGTTCTCCGCCGTCAGCTACTACGCGATGGGCGTGCCGACCGCGATGTTCACCCCGCTGTTCGTGATCGCCCGCACCAGCGGCTGGAGCGCGCACGTGATCGAGCAACGCCAGGACGGCAAAATCATCCGCCCGTCGGCCAACTACATCGGCCCGGAAGACCAGGCCTACATCCCGCTGGAACAGCGTTGAGCCATTGACGCAAGCGGCGCGGCCCTCCGGCCGCGCCGGCCATTTCGGAGCAGTGAATGAAGCAATCGTTGTTCTGGCAGCGCCTGGATTGTCCCGGGCTGGAGCAAGTCCAGCTCGAAACCGGCTCAGGCCTGTCTCTTTCCGCCAGCGGCAGCCTGCTGCACGCCGACAGCGGCGCCAGCCTGCGCTACCGGATGCAGCTGGACCATCACGGCCGGCTCAGCCACGCCCACATCGACGTTTCCGCCCCCGAACCCAGGCAACTGACGCTGCAGCACACCGAAAGCGGCCGCTGGCTGCTCAACGGCCAGGCCCAGCCGGCCTGGGACGGCTGCCAGGAACTGGACCTGCAGGCCTGCGGCCTGACCAACGCCTTCCCGATCCGCCGCCTGAAACTGGGCGTCGGCGACAGCGTCGAACTTTCCATGCTGTTCGTGCGCCTGCCCAGCCTAAAGCCGACGCGCTGCCCGCAGCGCTACACCCGCCTGCCGGACCGCGACGGGCTGGCCTGCTACCGCTACCAATCGCCCGGCTTCGCCGCCGACATCATCGTCGACGAGCAAGGCTTCACCATTCATTACAGCGACTTTCTGCAACGGCTGCCCGACAGCGGCCGCGACTGAGCGAAAGACAGACATGAACCGCCAATACCGCACCGCCCTGCCCGGCACCGGGCTCGACTATTTCGACGCCCGCGCCGCCGTGGAGGCCATCCAGCCCGGCGCCTGGGACAAGCTGCCCTACACCGGCCGCATCCACGCCGAAAACCTGGTCCGCCGTTGCGAGCCGGCAGCCCTGACCGAATGCCTGGAACAAATCGTCTATCGCAAGCGCGAGCGCGATTTCCCCTGGTTCCCCGCGCGCGTGGTCTGCCACGACATCCTGGGCCAGACCGCGTTGGTGGACCTGGCCGGCCTGCGCGACGCCATCGCCGACCAAGGCGGCGACCCGGCCCAGGTCAACCCGGTGGTGCCGGTGCAATTGATCGTCGACCACTCGCTGGCGGTGGAGTGCGGCGGCTTCGACCCGCGAGCCTTCGAAAAAAACCGCGCGATAGAGGACAGGCGCAACGAGGACCGCTTCCACTTCATCGATTGGACCAAGTCCGCCTTCGACAATGTGGACGTGATCCCCGCCGGCAACGGCATCATGCACCAGATCAACCTGGAAAAGATGTCGCCGGTAATTCACAGCGACAAGGGCGTGGCCTATCCCGACACCTGCGTCGGCACCGACAGCCACACCCCGCATGTGGACGCGCTGGGTGTGATCGCCGTCGGCGTGGGCGGCCTGGAGGCGGAAAACGTGATGCTGGGCCGCGCCTCGTGGATGCGGCTGCCGGACATCGTCGGCGTGGAGCTGGCCGGCAAACCGGCCGCCGGCATCACCGCCACCGATATGGTGCTGGCGCTGACCGAATTCCTGCGCCAACAAAAAGTCGTCGGCGCGTATCTGGAATTTTACGGCGAAGGCGCGGCGGCGCTGACGCTGGGCGACCGCGCCACCATCTCCAATATGGCGCCGGAGTACGGCGCGACGGCGGCGCTGTTCTTCATCGACCAGCAGACTATCGATTACCTGAAACTGACCGGCCGCAGCGACGAGCAGGTGAAGCTGGTGGAAACCTACGCCAAGACCGCCGGCCTGTGGGCGGACAGCCTGAAAACGGCAGAATACGAGCGCCTACTCACATTTGACCTCTCCAGCGTGGTCCGTAATCTGGCCGGCCCGTCCAACCCGCACAAGCGGCTGCCGGTGTCGGCGCTGGCAGAACGCGGCATCGCGGTCAATCTGGCCCAGGCGCGCGAACAAGAGGCGCAGGGCCTGCTGCCGGACGGCGCGGTGATCATCGCCGCCATCACCAGCTGCACCAACACCAGCAATCCGCGCAATGTGATCGCCGCCGGCCTGTTGGCGCGCAACGCCAACAAGCTGGGCCTAGTGCGCAAACCGTGGGTCAAGTCTTCGCTCGCGCCCGGCTCCAAGGCGGTGGAACTGTATTTGAAGGAAGCCGGCCTGCTGTCCGAACTGGAACAGCTGGGCTTCGGCATCGTCGCCTTCGCCTGCACCACCTGCAACGGCATGTCCGGCGCGCTGGATGCGAAAATCCAGCAGGAAATCCTAGACCGCGACCTGTACGCGACGGCGGTGCTGTCCGGCAACCGCAACTTCGACGGCCGCATCCATCCGTATGCCAAGCAGGCTTTCCTGGCCTCGCCGCCGCTGGTGATCGCCTACGCCATCGCCGGCACCATGCGCTTCGACATCGAAAAAGACGTCTTGGGCATCGCCGACGGCAAGGAAATCCGCCTGCAGGACATCTGGCCGTCCGACGCCGAAATCGACGCGGTGCTGAAGCAATCGGTGAAGCCGGAGCAGTTCCGCCAAGTGTACGAGCCGATGTTCGCCATCCACCGCGACAGCGCCGCCAAAGCCAGCCCGCTGTACGCCTGGCGGCCGCAGAGCACCTATATCCGCCGCCCGCCATACTGGGAGGGCGCGCTGGCCGGCGAGCGCACGCTGAAGGGCATGCGCCCGCTCGCCTTGCTGCCGGACAACATCACCACCGACCACCTGTCGCCGTCCAACGCCATCCTGGCCAGCTCCGCCGCCGGCGAGTACCTGGCCAAGATGGGCCTGCCGGAAGAGGATTTCAATTCCTACGCCACCCACCGCGGCGACCACCTGACCGCGCAGCGCGCCACCTTCGCCAACCCGCAGTTGGTCAATGAAATGGCCGTGGTGGACGGCGAGGTGCAAAAGGGCTCGCTGGCCCGAGTGGAGCCGGAAGGCAAGGTGATGCGGATGTGGGAAGCCATCGAAACCTATATGGACCGCAAGCAGCCGCTGATCATCGTCGCCGGCGCCGACTACGGCCAGGGCAGCTCGCGCGACTGGGCGGCCAAGGGCGTGCGGCTGGCGGGCGTGGAGGCCATCGCCGCCGAAGGCTTCGAGCGCATCCACCGGACTAACTTGATTGGAATGGGCGTGCTGCCGCTGGAGTTCAAGCCCGGCGTCAACCGCAAGACTTTGCAGCTGGATGGCACCGAAACCTACGACGTGATCGGCCAGCGCCAGCCGCGCGCCGACCTGGCCCTGGTGATCCATCGCCGCAGCGGCGAAACAGTGCAAGTCGCCGTGACCTGTAGGCTGGACACCGCGGAAGAAGTGTCGATCTACGAGGCTGGCGGCGTATTGCAGCGCTTCGCTCAGGATTTCCTGGCGGCGGCGCAAGCCTGACCCACACACAGCGGCCGATTCATGTCGGCCGCGCCACACAAAAACAGGACGGCAAACATGACTCACCCGGCTCAGATTCGCATTCCCGCCACCTATATGCGCGGCGGCACCAGCAAGGGAGTATTTTTCCGGCTGCAGGACCTGCCGGAAGCCGCCCGCCAGCCCGGCGCGGCACGGGACAAACTGCTGCTGCGCGTCATCGGCAGCCCGGACCCGTACGGCAAGCAGATAGACGGCATGGGAGGCGCAACGTCCAGCACCAGTAAAACCGTCATCGTGTCCCAATCCACCCGGCCGAATCACGATGTCGACTACCTGTTCGGCCAGGTCGCCATCGACAAGGCCTTCGTCGACTGGACCGGCAACTGCGGCAACCTGTCAGCCGCCGTCGGCCCTTTCGCCATCGCCAATCGCCTGATCGACCCGGCGCGCGTGCCGGAGCATGGCATCTGCACCGTGCGCATCTGGCAGGCCAATATCGGCAAGACCATCATCGCCCACGTGCCCGTCAGCGGCGGCCAAGTGCAGGAAACCGGCGATTTCGAGCTGGACGGCGTCACCTTCCCCGCCGCCGAGGTGCAGCTGGAATTCCTCGACCCGGCAGATGAGGGAGACGGCGACGGCGGCGCGATGTTTCCCACCGGCAAGCTGGTGGACACGCTGGAAGTGCCGGGCGTCGGCGCCTTCCCGGCCACGCTGATCAATGCCGGCATCCCCACCATCTTCGTCAACGCCGCCGACATCGGCTACACCGGCACGGAATTGCAGGACGCGATCAATTCCGATCCGGCGGCGCTGGCGCGTTTCGAAACCATCCGCGCCCACGGCGCGCTGAGAATGGGGCTGATCAAGAGCCTGGACGAGATCGCCAGCCGCCAGCACACGCCCAAGATCGCCTTCGTCGCGCCGCCGGCCGACTACACCGCGTCCAGCGGCAAGCCAGTCAAAACCTCCGATATCGACGTACTGGCGCGGGCGATGTCAATGGGCAAGCTGCACCACGCGATGATGGGCACCGCGGCGGTGGCCATCGGCACCGCCGCGGCCATTCCCGGCACGCTGGTCAACCTGGCCGCCGGCGGCGGCAAGCGCCAGGCGGTGCGTTTCGGCCATCCGTCCGGCACGCTGCGGGTGGGCGCGCAGGCCCGCGAGGAACGCGGCGAATGGGTGGTCACCAAGGCGATCATGAGCCGCAGCGCCCGCGTGCTGATGGAAGGCTGGGTGCGAGTGCCGGGCGACGCCTTCTGAGGCAGCCGGCAGGATTCGCCCAAAAATAGCGGGGATGCTGCGAAGCCTCCCCGTTTTTCCATTCCGACAGCGCCATTGCCGGCAGTTTCTTGCTAGATTTCGTGAGATAATGACGGCCAGCCGGCGCGACAAAGACATGAATTCCATCTGCATAGCCATCCGCGCCGGCCCGACTGAATCTCAACCGGAACCCGCCGCCATGAGCACCCCCGCCCCCATCCTGACCGCCTCCACCGACTGGCACTGGAGCCCCACGCCCTATCCCGGCGTGGACTTCACCTGGCTGCGCCGCAATCCGGACGGCGGCGGCTCGGCCTTGCTCAAGCTGGCCAAGGGCGCGAAGCTGCCGCTGCACCGCCATCCCGGCGCCGAGCAGGTGTTCGTCACCGCCGGCCGGCTGAAAATAGGCGCGCACGTGCTGGGCAAGGGCGACCATCTGTTCATCGACGCCCATGTCCCGCATTCGGTAGAGGCGCTGCAATCCGCCGTCTATCTCACCGTATCGGAAAACGACGGCGTGGAATTGCTGCCGCCGGACCAGGCTGGCTGAGCCGGCGGCCTGGCTAGCCGGCTAGAACGGCTTGATCGCTACCTTCAGCACGCCGTCGCGCTGGTGCGAGAATAGGTCGTAAGCTTCGACGATCTGGTCCAGCTTGTAGCGATGGGTGACCAATGGCGACAAGTCCAGCCGGTCGCTCTCCAGCACATTCATCAGCCGCCGCATCCGCTCCTTGCCGCCCGGGCACAGCGAAGACACGATCCTCTTGTCGCCCAGGCCGGCATGGAACGCGTCCAGCGGGATTCTCAGATCGGTGGAGTACACGCCCAGGCTGGACAAGGTGCCGCCCGGCTTCAATATCCGCAGCGCCGACTCGAACGTGCCCTGGGTGCCCAGCGCCTCAATGGCCGAATCGACGCCGCGGCCGCCGGTCAGCTTCAGAATTTCCGAGATCACATCCACCTGGCGGAAATTCAGCGTGATGTCGGCGCCCAGCCGCCGCGAAATCGCCAGCCTGTCGTCTATCCCGTCCACCGCGATGATGCACGACGCGCCGCGCAAGCGCGCGCCCGCCACCGCGCACAAACCTATCGGCCCCTGGGCGAACACCGCCACCACGTCGCCGATCTTGATATTGGCCGCCTCAGCGCCGGCGAAGCCGGTGGACATGATGTCCGGACACATCAGCACCTGCTCGTCGCTGAGCCCGTCCGGAATCGGCGCCAGATTGGCCTGGGCGTCCGGCACCAGCACGTACTCGGCCTGGGTGCCGTCTATGGTGTTGCCGAAACGCCAGCCGCCCATCGGTTTGTAGCCGTGGCATTCGCAGCCGCCATCCTGCGCCGGATGGCCATCCTGACAGCCGTAGGAGGTGAAGCTGGGACAGATCGCGCCGGCGATCACCCGCTGCCCTTCGCGATAGCCCTTGACGTCCGCGCCCAGCTTCTCGATCACCCCCACCGGTTCGTGGCCGATGGTCAGACCCGACGCCACCGGATACTCGCCCTTCAGAATATGCACGTCGGTGCCGCAAATGGTGGTGGTGGTGACCCGCACCAACGCATCGCCCGGCCCCACCGCCGGAATCGGCTTCTCGCGCAGTTCTATCCGGCCCGGCGCGACGAAGACCGTCGCTTTCATGCTGTTCATGGCTGCCTCCCGCATCGATGGCGGCCGAGGCGCGAAATGGCGCCCCGGCCCATGCTTCAATACAGTAGACCCATTCCCCGCACGCAAGCCGGCCACCCGACCGAATGGCCTATGGCTGACCCAAGTCAAACCGGCCGTGGCGCCGCCGCTACCTGCGCCAATCCATGAAAGTTCGCGCCGCGCCTCGTCTTTGGATCCGTTTAAGGGCCGCCCCTGCAGCGCAATGGCATGAACATGAATAACACCCGTCGCGCAGCATGCTGCCAGCTTGATGTAACAGCTGGTTTACAACTGGCCGTTCCGCGTAAAATATCTCCAGATAAAATAATGCAGACGGAAAATACTCATGAACAAGCCGATGCGCTACGCGCTCGCCGCCATCGCCATGTGGGCCTCAGTCGCCACCCTCAGTTCGCTCACCCATGCCCTGCCGCCCTTCTTCGTCGCCGGCGTCGGCTTGATCTTGGGCAGCCTGTTGACCGCGCGCCGCGCCGCGGAATGGAAAGTGCCGCTGAAAAGCTTCGCCAATGGGGTTTACGGCATCTTCGGCTTCTACTTTTTCCTGTTCAACGCCTACCGGCTGGCGCCGGTGATGGATGCCACCGTGCTCAGCTACATCTGGCCGCTGCTGATGGTGCTGCTGTCGCCGCTGCTGCTGCCGGGCACCCGGCTGGGCGCCAACCACATCCTGGGCAGCCTGATCGGCTTCGCCGGCGCGGCGCTGATCGTCACCGGCGGCAAGCTGTCGCTATCGCTGTCCGCGCTGCCCGGCTACCTGATGGCGCTGGGCGCCGCCGTGGTGTGGGCCACCTACAGCCTGTTCACCCGCCGCCTGCCCGCCACCTCCGACAACGCCGTAGGCGGCTACTGCCTCGCCTCCGGCCTGCTGGCGCTGGCGCTGCACTTCGCCACTGAGCCCGCCGCCCACCCGTCGGCCATCCAGTGGCTGATGATCGCCGTGCTGGGCCTGCTGCCGATGGGCGCGGCCTTCCTGTGCTGGAACCGCGCGATGCAGCTGGGCGATCCGCGCCAGATAGGCGCGCTGGGCAACGCCACCCCGCTGCTGTCCACGCTGATGCTGGTCGCCTCCGGCCAGGCCGCGCTCAACGGCTCCGCCGCGCTGGCCATCGCCATGATCGTCGGCGGCGCCGCGCTGGGCACGCTGCCGGCGCGGCGCCTGCTGCCCCGCTGGCTGCAAGCCTGACCCCGCCGCCGGCCGCCTTGAGCGGCCGGCATCGCCAGTCCTTTCTGCCCGCCGCGCAGTCCGGCCCGCAGAGGGGGCCCATTTTCGCCCCCTGTGCCCGATCCTCCCTGCCACGCCAAGCGCGTGACGCGCAATCCCTTGCCCGGCTCCCGGTTAATATTCAATCGATAAAGTCTAAAATCATACTAATTGGGGAGGCCCGGCATGACTTTAGACCATTCAAAACAAGTACAAGATCTCTTTGTCCAGCATCTGAACGGCAGCGCCAACGGCATTGCCGTGCTGGACGCCGAGGATCGCTTTCTTTTCTACAACCAGTCCTTCATCACCATGTTCGCCTTTGAAGGCATTTCCATGATCGGCAAGCCTTATGACGACTTGATGGCCCGCGCCTTCAATCTGCGGCTGATCGCGGAATGCGGCAAAACCACGCTGGAGGCCTGGCTGGAGGTGGTTCACGCCCGCCACCGCACCCAGGAGGTGTGGAACTACGAGGTGGAGTGGACGGACAAGCGCTGGCTGCTGCTGACCAAGCAGGTATACCAGCAGGGCATGATGGTGATGGTCTGCGCCGACATCACCCGGCACAAGCAGACCGAATTGGCGCTGCGCGCCGCCCATGCCGAGCTGGAGCGGCTGGCCATGACAGACGAACTGACCGGCATCTCGAACCGCCGCCACTTCCTCGCGCAGATGGAGCGGGAATACGAACGCGCCAAACGCTACCAGCACCCCGCCAGCCTGGTGATGTTCGACCTGGACCACTTCAAGCGCGTCAACGACAGCTACGGCCACCCAGCCGGCGACCTGGTGTTGAAACACTTCGCCGACTCCCTGGCCGCCCATGCCCGCGACCAGGATGCGCTGGGGCGGCTGGGCGGCGAAGAATTCGCCCTGTTGCTGCCGGAAACCAGCGCCGCCGGCGCGATGAGCCTGCTGGAGCGCGTGCGGACCGAGCTGGCGAACGCCAGCCTGGAATTCGTCGCGCCCGGCTTTTCCTACACTTTCTCCGCCGGCGTGGCGGAGTTGTCCATTCCGCCCGGATTCGACCGCCGCCACTGGATTCAGGCTGCCGATCAGGCGCTGTACCAGGCCAAGGCATACGACCGCAACCGCTCGGTCATCTACCGGGACGGCTAGGCCAGGCCCGCCGCCTTGATACTTTCTGGAACAGTTTCCATCAAAATCATTTGGACTAGAGTTACGAATAAGCCTGCGCGGGCCTCGCCCGCCAGCCTCCGCATCCAGGCAGGCACGGCAGGAGGCAATCCGCATGGCCAAACGATGCGACGTCCCCGGCATCCACGCCTATGACGCGCCCGCCGGCGGCTGGGAGGCGCCGACACCCCGAAAGCGAATGTGCTGATGCCGCCCGTCTTCAAATCCGCCCCCCCTGCGCGTGACGCGCGCGAAGGCCGGGCGGCCGGCGCGGGCCCGGGTCGGCAGATGGTTTCCCAAACAAGAGCAAATGGCCATGGATCTATTCGACGCAATTCACCTCGCCAGATTGCAGTTCGCCTTCACGGTTTCCGTGCACATCATCTTTCCGGCGATCAGCATCGGGATGGCCAGCTTCCTGGCGGTGCTGGAATGGCGCTGGATCGCGACAGGCGACCGCGCCTACAAGGACATGTACCTGTTCTGGTCGAAAATCTTCGCCATCGGCTTCGGGATGGGGGTGGTTTCCGGCGTGGTGATGGCTTATGAGTTCGGCACCAACTGGAGCGGCTTCTCCCGCGTGGCGGGGAATATCACCGGCCCGCTGCTGACCTACGAGGTGCTGACCGCGTTTTTTCTCGAAGCCGGCTTTCTCGGCATCATGCTGTTCGGCTGGGAGCGGGTCGGCCCACGCGCGCACTTCTTCGCCACGCTGATGGTCGCGATCGGCACGCTGATTTCCACGTTCTGGATTCTCGCCTCCAACAGCTTCATGCAGACGCCGCAAGGCTTTGCCATCGAAAACGGCCGCATCGTCCCGGTGGACTGGCTGAAGGTGATTTTCAATCCCTCGTTCCCGTACCGGCTCGCCCACATGACCATCGCCGCCTTCATCGTGGCGGGCTTCATCGTCGCCGCCTGCGGCGCCTGGCACCTGCTGCGCGGCCGCGACGACGCGCCGATCAAGCGCAGCTTCTCGATGGGGCTGTGGATCTTGCTGCTGCTGACGCCGATACAGATTCTGGTCGGCGACGCCCATGGCCTCAACACGCGCCAATACCAGCCCGCGAAGATCGCCGCCATCGAGGGGTTGTGGGAAACCGAGAAAGGCGGCACCGCGCTGAACCTGATCGGGCTGCCGGACATGCAGGCGGAAACGACGCGCTATGAGATCCAGGCGCCGCATCTTGGCAGCCTGATCCTCACCCATAGCTGGACCGGGGAGATCCGCGGCCTGAAGGAATTTCCGCCGCGGGACCGCCCCTATTCGCCCATCCTGTTCTGGACTTTCCGCATCATGGCCGGCCTGGGCATGCTGATGCTGCTGACGGCGCTGCTCGGCCTGCTGCTGCGCCGCGGCGGCCGCCTCTACCATGCCCGCTGGTTTCAACGCCTGGTGCTGTGCATGGGGCCATCCGGCCTGGTGGCCTTGCTGGCCGGATGGATCACCACCGAAGTCGGCCGGCAGCCCTGGACCGTGTACGGCGTGCTGAGAACCGAAGACTCGGTATCTCCCATCACCGCCCAGCAGGCCGGCGTGTCGCTGCTGATTTTCGTGATCGTGTATTTCCTGGTTTTCGGCGTGGGAGTCTACTACATGCTGAAACTGATGAAGCACGGCCCCGCCGCGCATGCCGCGCATGGCGAGCCGATGGCGCACCCGGGTTTGCACAATCGCGCGCTGGACATGCTGGAAGAAGAGGAGTAATGCCATGCAGATCGATCTTCCCGTCGTGTGGGCCGCGATCATCGGGCTGGGCGTCTTCATCTACGTGGTGCTGGACGGGTTCGACCTCGGCATCGGCTTGCTGTTTCCGTTTTTCGAGCTGAAAAACGAGCGGCAAGTGATGCTGAACACCATCGCGCCATTCTGGGATGGCAACGAGACCTTTCTCGTGCTGGGCGGCGCCGGCCTGTACGGCGCGTTCCCGGTGGTTTACTCCACCCTGCTGCCGGCCAACTACCTGCCCCTGATCATGATGGTGATCGGGCTGATCTTCCGCGGCGCCGCCTTCGAATTGCGCGCCAAGGCCAAGCGCACCCAGCACTTGTGGGACCTGGCCTTCATCTGCGGCTCGGCGCTGGCGGCGTTCTGCCAGGGCATCGTGCTGGGCTCGCTGCTGCAAGGGATCAAAATCGCCGACGGGCAATTCGTCGGCGGGCCGTTCGACTGGCTCTCGCCGTTCAGCATCTTTTGCGGGATAGGCGTGCTGATCACCTACGCGACGCTGGGCTGCGCCTGGTTGATCCTGAAAACCGACGGCGAACTGCAGAGAAAGATGTTTTCCTTGATGCGGCCAATGGCCGGCACCTTGCTTGGCGTCATCGCCATCATCAGCCTGTGGACGGTGCTGGGCTTGCCCGCCGTCGCCTACCGCTGGTTTGGCAGCGGCCATCTCGGCTGGTTTCTGCCCGTGCCCATCCTGGTGCTGGCGTCGGTTTGGGGAGTCTACCGCGCGATCCGCCGGCAAAATGATTCCCTGCCTTTTCTCCTGACGCTGGCGCTGTGCTTTCTGGGCTACAGCGGCCTGGTCATCAGCATCTGGCCCAACATCATTCCGCCATCGCTGACCATATGGCAGGCATCGTCCAGCCACTCCAGCCAGTTATTCGCGCTGGTCGGCACGGTGATCATCCTGCCCATCATTTTTGTCTACAACATCATGCAATACCACGTATTCCGGGGAAAGGTCCGCGAAGGCGACGCCGGTTATCATTGAACGGCGCCGCGGAATCCGCCCGGCGCGCGTGATGATCATCCGGCCGATGCCCAATTGGTTCCGCATGCTGTTCGTGTGGAACGGCTCCGCGCCGCAGTCCATGATTCCCCAGCTGATATTTGCCGCATCGCCAACCCGCAAAAGCGGCGCCGCCCAGCCGGCTCAGGTCAGGATGTAATGGCTGCCCACCCGCCAATCCGACGGCAGGGCTTCATCATTCAACTCCAGCACGGTGCGTTCTATGGTGCGCGTCATCGCATCCAGCGGCAGGCCGTTGGGCGAACAGGAAAACGGCTCGGCCAGCTCGCTGGCGATAGACTCCAGCGCGAACAAGGTATAAGACAGGAACACCGTGATGAAAGGCGTGGCGTAACTGATGATGTCCACCAGGCCGAACGGCAAGAACAGGCAGTAGATATATACGGTCCGGTGCAGCAATACCGAATACACGAACGGAATCGGCGTCGATTTGATGCGCTCGCAGCCGCCTATCACATTGAAGATCTCGCCCATCTGCCCATCGCAGGCCAATAACTGCATGTCCGTCACCAGGCCTTGCCGATTCAACGCGTACAAGGCGCGGCGTATTTCATGGCACAGCACGGTCGGTTTGTACGCTTTTCCCGCGCAGCTGGCATTTTCAAGCGCATCGCCGCGCAACTGGCTTTTCAGCAGGCTAGGCAGCAGCAACAGCTTGCGGATGATGGCCTCGCCCTCCGCCGCCATAGCCGGCTGGGCGCTCCGAATGGAAATCACCATCGACGCCAGGCTGCGGATGGCGATCAGAAAGTGCCCCCACAGCTTGCGCGCCTCCCAATAGCGGTCGTAACTGGCATTGTTGCGGAATGCCAGAAATATCGTCAGCGCCACGCCCACCAGCGTGAACGGCACGGTATTCAGAGGGATTTTATCGCCGAACACATGCCCATCGGTCAACAGCGCCACCCCGCTGATCCCGGCCATGAACAAAAGCTGGGGGATGATCCGCCGAATAACCGACCCCTCCCAAACGAACAGCAGCTTCAGCCAGCTGCTTTCAGAGCGCACAATCATCTTGCATTCCTGAATCCATTAATCAAACCTTGCCCGGCAAGCGCCCGTAAGACGCGAAACGGCGTCCGCCATGCCTGCCGCGCCAATCCATGCGGGCAGAAAGGCCTGAACCCAAAAACCTCTCCCCGTTGAAATCTTGCAGCGAGTGTCAAACAGCCGCGGCAGCCGAATAAGCCAGCCCGCCGCCCATCACAGGCCACAGCGCCATCTTAATCAGCCGTCCGGCAAAGAAAGAGCACAGTTCCCCCCATCCAATGCAATACAGTTTCGATTGAAACAAACTAGCTGCAATAAAAAACGGCACTGCCCGCAGGGCAATGCCGCCTCTCGCATCCAACGAAGCATGGCGGGGAAAAACGCCGCTCAGCCCCCGACCAAGGACATCCGCACCGTCGGGTATTTTTTCCGGCCGTGCTCGCGATATTGCTCGCCGCGCCATTCGGAATAGCGGTCGTCCCGCGCGCGCCAGGCCGACGCGATGACGGTCTGCAAGGCGGCGGGAGAAACCTGCTCGCCAAGATAGGGGCGCAGATCGAGCGAGCGATTGGCGAACAGGCAGGTAAACAGCTGGCCGTCGGCGGAGACCCGGGCGCGGCTGCAGTCTCCGCAAAACGGCGCGGACACGCTGGAGATGAAGCCGACCTCGCCGCCGCCATCGGCGTACTGGAAATAGCGGGCGGTATCGCTGGCCCGCTCGACCGGCGCCGCGATCAACGCATGCCGCCGCTCGATCCGCTCCCGCACCTGCTCCGAACGCAAAACGCTGGCGCCGCTCCAGTTGGCTGCGCCGCCTACGTCCATGAATTCGATGAAGCGCACGGTGACGCCGCTATGGCGGAAATAGTCGGCGATGGGCAGGATCTGGCCGTCATTCAAGCCGTTCTGCACCACGGTGTTGATCTTGACCGGCGCCAGCCCAACCCGGCAGGCGGCCGCTATGCCGTCCAACACCCGCCCGACGCCGATGCCGACATCGTTCATCTGCCGGAAAATGCCGTCGTCCAGGCTGTCCAGGCTTACCGTGACCCGTTCCAGCCCCGCGTCTTTCAGGCTTTGCGCCTTGGCGCCCAACAACACGCCATTGGTGGTCATCGACACGGAAACGCTTTTTCCCGCCGGGGTGCTCAGCCGCGCCAGCGATTCGATCAAGCGCTCGATGTCCTTGCGCAGCAAGGGCTCGCCGCCGGTGATGCGTATTTTCTCCACCCCCAGCGCGACGAAGGCGACCGCCATCTTGCGCATTTCGTCGAACGACAGCAGCTGGGCATGTTTCAGGAACGCATAGTCCTTGCCGAACACGTCTTTCGGCATGCAGTACGGACAGCGGAAATTGCACTTGTCGATTACCGACAGGCGCAGATCCAGCAACGGGCGCCGCAGCGCGTCCAACACCGCCATTCCGCTCTTGTCTTGCGCTGACTGTTCGCTCATCACGTCCGCTCTCCCCGCCATGCCTCAGACCTGCCCCATGGACGGCAAATGCGGCCCAGTCGGCTTCATGTGCGCCACTATAGCGGCTGAGCGCCGCCGCGAACGGTACAGTTGCCAGCCGTACTGACAGATACAGTTGCGCGGCCAAAGCGCCGGCTCATGCCGCAAACAGTTCCCCGCAGGCACAAAGCCCCTCCTCTGTCAGCCAGGCGGTGCCGACGCAGCCGTCTTCGCGCATCGCCACCTCCACCAGCGCGCTGGCGCGCAGATAGCTCAGCCAGCGCCGCAGCGAGCTCATCGGCACGCCCGACTGCTTGGACAGCCGGGTCAGCGACCAAGGCCGCTCGCGGTCCTTCAGCGCGGCCTGCCACAGCTGGGCCAGCACCGCCAGCAAGACCTGATCGTTCGGTTCGTCCATCACGTTTTCCTTATCATTGCGCCGGCTCCCGCATCCAGCCGCCGGCGAAACGCGTCAATGCGGCGCCAACGCCACCTTGCCGCGGAACAAATGGTATTGGTACAGGTTGTAGCCGATCATGATCGGCAGCACCGTGCCTATGCCCAGCAGCATGAAGGCCAGCGAGGCGCTGTTGGAGGCCGCCGCCGCAATCGTCAACTTGCCCGGCACCAGCCACGGGAACAGGCTGATGGCGAGCCCGGCAAACGACGCGGTGAACAGCAGGCAGGCGCCGACAAACGGGCTGTGCTCGCCGCCGGTGTAGACGGCGTACAGCACATGGACAAAGGCGAGCGCAGCCAGCAGGCCCAGCCCCATCAGCACATGCAGGGTGCCGCCATCCTGCCACCGCCCCAGGCCGACCGGGCTGAAATACAGCGTGCCCAGCGACACCACGATGGCGGCCAGCACCGTGGCGCACACCGACGCCACCGCGCCGCGGCGGGCGCGGTTTTGCAGTTGCCCCGTGGTTTTCTTCACCAACCAGGTCGCGCCCAGCAAGCTGTAGCCGGACGCCACGCCTATGGCCGTCACCGCCACGAGCGCGTCCGCCTGGATGCCGGGCGCCAGGCCGCTGATCACTCGGCCCAGGATCAGGCCTTGCGCCAGCGCCGCCAGCAGGCTGCCAAGGCCGAACACCCGATCCCAGAACGCCTTGCTGCCGCGGGCGAGATGGCGGAACTCAATGGATGCGCCGCGCATCATGAAGCTGGCGATCAGCGCCATCACCGGCACATACAGCTGGGTCATCAGCATCGCGTAAGCCGCGGGGAAGGCCCCGAACAGCGCGCCGCCCAGCGCCACCAGCCAGGTTTCGTTGGCGTCCCAGACGTGGCCGATGGACTGGATCATCAGGTCCCGCTCCGTCTGCTTGCGCTGGAACAGCGACAGGATGCCGACGCCCAGATCGAAACCATCGGTCACGACGTAGAGCAAAAGCATCAGGCCGATGATGCCGAACCAGGCATGGCTCAGCAGGTCCTGCGTGGAAGTAGGTGTCATTGCAGTGTTTCCTTAACAACAATCGGTAGGGCCGGCCCGGCGCGTCAGCGCTCGAAGCCGCGCGCCGGGTCCAGGCTCGCCGCCGTCGGCGCGGGGCGCAGCGACAGGTCCGGCCCCTTTTGCAGCCAGCGTCGGGCAAACAGGAAGAAGGACGCCAGCATCACGATGAAGAAAGCGCCGAACATCATGGTGCTGCCGCTCAGCGTGGCCGCCGGAATCGCCGAGGCGGCGTGCTCGGTGCGCAGCATGCCGTAAACGGTCCACGGCTGGCGCCCGACTTCGCGCACGATCCAGCCGCATTCGACGGCGATGTAGGGCAAGGGAATGGCCAGCACCCAGGCCCACAGCAGCTTGCGCTGCGCCAGCAGGCTGTCCAGGCGGCCGCGCGCCTTGCGGATCGCGTACATGCTCCAGAACGCCAGCGCCATGAACAGGAAACCGATGCCCGCCATCACGCGGAAGGCGTAGTACAGCAAGGGCAGCATCGGCGGCTGATCGGCCTTGGGAATGTCGCGCAGGCCCTTGATCTGCCCATGCAGCGTATGGGTGGCCAGCAGGCTGAGCATGCCGGGCACCTCCAGCGACCAGTCATTGCCCTGCCGTTCGGCATTGGGCCAGGCAATCAGCGACCAATTGGCGCCGCTGCCCGGCGCGTTGGTTTCCCAATGGCCTTCGATGGCCGCGCCCTTGGCCGGCTGGGTTTCAAACACATCCACTCCGCTGGAATCCCCCAGCCAGATCTGCAGCGGCGGGGCGATCGCCAGCAACAGCAAGGCCAGGCGGAAAGACCGGGCGAAGAACGCCGGATGGCGGCGCTTGAGCAGATACCAGGCCGAAATGCCCGCCACCACCACCAGCCCGGTCTCCATCGCGGCGAACCACATATGGCTGACGCCCCACACCATGTCCGGGTTAAAAATGGCGGCGAAATAGTCGGTCACCACCAGCTTGCCGCCCACCACGATGACGCCGGCCGGGGTTTGCAGCCAGGAATTGGCCACCATGATCCAGAACGCCGACAGCGAGGAGCCGAAAGCCACCATGGCCGTGGCGAACAAGTGCATCTGGCGGGACACCTTGTCCCAGCCGAACATCATGATGCCGACGAAGCCGGCCTCCAGCATGAAGGCCATCGCGCCTTCAAAGCCCAGGATGTTGCCGAAGAACTGCCCGGTGTATTCGGAGAACGGCCCCCAGTTGGTGCCGAACTGAAACTCCATCGGGATGCCGGTGGCGACGCCGACGGCGAAGTTGAGCAGCAGCAGCTTGCTCCAGAAACGGGCGTGGTGGTACCAGACGAGATTGCTGGTGCGCACCCACAGAGTTTCGACAATCACCAGAAAGCCGGACAGGCTGATGGTGAGGATGGGCCACAAGATGTGGAAGATCGCGGTCAGCGCGAACTGGCCGCGCGCAAGATCCAGGGATTCGACAGACATATCAATCACCATAGGGAAAGCCACAGCCCGCCTTGCCTGCCGGGCTGCCGAAATTCAGGAAAAGCGCGTCAAAACGCCGGCATCACCGGCGGCGCGGCGGACAGGTGCAACAGCACCGGTATCGATTTGGACGTCGGCGTGTTGCAGACATCGCCCACGCTGTCCAGCGGCACCAGCGGGTTGGTTTCCGGGTAATAGCCGGCGATGCAGCCGCGCGGAATGTCGTAGCTGACCAGGCGGAAATAATTGGCGTGGCGGTCGATGCCGTCCTCCCACACCGTGGAAATGTTCACCCAGTCGCCATCCTGGAAACCCAGCATGGCGATGTCGGCCGGATGGATGAAAATGACCCGGCGCTGGCCGAACACGCCGCGATAGCGGTCATCCAACGCATAGATGGTGGTGTTGTACTGGTCGTGGGAACGGGTGGTCATCAGCGTCATCAGCCGTTCGCCATGCAGCTTGCGGGCGCGGCTGATCGGCGTGTCGCGCTGCACCGGGTGGGCGATGAAATTGGCCTTGCCGCTGGCGGTTTCCCACGCCCGCTCGCGCGAGGCCACGCGCAGATGGAAGCCCCCCGGCTGCTGGATGCGCGCGTTGTAGTCTTCGAAACCGGGTATCACCCGCTCGATGGCGTCGCGGATTTTGCCGTAATCGCGCGCGTATTCCAGCCACGGCGCTTTGGCGTCGCCCAGCGTGGCATCGGCGATATGGGCGATGATGGCGGTTTCGGACAACAGATCGGGCGAGGCCGGCGTGTTCATACCATAGGAGATGTGCACCATGCTCATCGAGTCCTCCACCGTGATGCCCTGCGCCACGCCGGAGCGGTCGTCGATTTCGGTGCGGCCCAGCGTCGGCAGGATCAGCGCGGCCTTGCCGTGCACCAGGTGGCTGCGGTTGAGCTTGGTGGTGATGTGCACGGTGAGATCGCAGGCGCGCAGGCCCTCGAAAGTGCGCAGGGTGTCCGGCGTTGCCATCGCGAAGTTGCCGCCCAGGCCGACGAATACCTTCACCTTGCCGTGCAGCATGTGTTCGATGGTTTCCACCACGTCCAGGCCGTGCTCGCGCGGCGGCTCGAAGCCGAACACCTCGCCCAGGCGGTCGAGAAAAGCCATCGACGGCTTTTCCTCGATGCCCACCGTGCGGTTGCCCTGCACATTGGAGTGGCCGCGCACCGGGCAGATGCCGGCGCCTTCGCGGCCGATATGGCCGCGCATCATCAGCAGATTGGACAACAGCTGCACCGTTTGCAGCGAATGCTTGTGCTGGGTGATGCCCATCCCCCAGGTGGCGATCACCCGCTCGCCCGCGGCGTAGATGCGGCCCAGGTTTTCGATGTCGGCGCGCGCGACGCCGGATTCGGCCTCCAGCAGCGCCCAGTCTTCCCGGCGCAGGTCGTCGGCGAAGGCGTCGAACCCCAGCGTGTGGCGCTGGATGAAGTCCCTATCCAGAATGCCCGGCTCGCCCTTGGCGCGGGCCTCGTCGTCGCGCGCCAGCACATATTTGGCCACGCCCTTGATCAGCGCGAAATCGCCGCCCAGCCTGGGCTGGATGAAGGTGGAGGCAATCGGCGTGCTGCCCATGGTGATCATCTCGATCGGGTGCTGCGGGCTGGCGAAGCGCTCCAGGCCGCGCTCGCGCAGCGGATTGACCGAAACGATGACCGCGCCGCGGCGCGCCGCCTCGCGCAATTCGCCCAGCATGCGCGGATGGTTGGTGGCCGGGTTCTGGCCGAAGATGATGATGGTGTCGGCCTTCTCGAAATCGTCCAGCGTCACCGTTCCCTTGCCCACCCCCACCGTACCGGGCAGGCCGCGGCTGGTGGCCTCGTGGCACATATTGGAACAGTCGGGAAAATTGTTGGTGCCCAGCATGCGCACGAACAGCTGGTAGAGGAAGGCGGCCTCATTGCTGGCGCGGCCGGAGGTGTAGAACGCCGCCTGGTTCGCCGAGGGCAGGCGCTTCAAATGCCCGGCGATGCATTCGAACGCCTGCGGCCAGGAGATGGGGACGTATGTGTCGCTGGCGGCGTCATAGCTCATCGGCTCGGTCAGCCGGCCGTGCTGCTCCAGCTCGTAGTCGGTCTGCTGCATCAGAGACTCGACGGTGTTCTCGGCGAAGAAGGCCGGCGTCACGCGCTTGGTGGTGGCTTCCGCCGCCACCGCCTTGACGCCGTTCTCGCAGAATTCAAACGTGGAGGCATGCTGGCGGTCGGGCCAGGCGCAGCCGGGGCAATCGAAGCCATCCGGCTGATTCTGTTTGAACAGCATGCGGTAATTCCCGCCCGACACCCGTTCCTTGATCAGATTGATCGCCACATATTTCAGCGCGCCCCAGCCCGCGGCGGGATGGTGGTAGGGTTCGATCTTTCCGGGTGGATTTGACTTGTCCATGACCTGGCTTCCATGATCCGCGCAGTCGCAAGGCCCGGAAATCGGGACTCATTCTGCGCCGTATTGCATGGAGGAGAGGTTAAGAGCAAAGTCCGGCGGCGGAAGTGTACACATCGCGACGATATCGCAGAGTACAGTTTGACCCACGTCAAGGCCCCAGGCATTGCTATGATGGTAGCGGCCAAGCCAGGCCACCCGCAGAACCCAAGGGACGCAGCGCATGAAAATGTATGAAACGCTGGCCCGCGAACTGGAGCAGCATGTGATGTCGGGCATGTTGAAAGCCGGCGACAAGGTGCCGTCAGTCCGGCAATTGAGCCAGCAACGCGACATCAGCATCACCACCGTATTGAAGGCCTACTCGCTGCTGGAAAGCCGGGGCGTCATCGAAAGCCGGCCGCAATCCGGCTATTTCGTGCGCAAAGCCACGCTGGCCGGCCATGCCGCCGCCATGCCGGCGCCAATGCCGCCCACGCTCAGGCCCCATCCGGTCGCCAGCAATGTCGAGATCAGCCAGCTGGTATTGCGCACCTTGAAAACCATCAGCCGGCACGACGCCGTGCCGCTGGGATCGCCCTATCCCGACCCCACGCCCTTCCCCTTGGTCAGGCTCAGCCATCTGGCCAACAATATCGCCAAAAAGAGCAGCGGCTGGGGCGTGCTAAATGACTTGCCGCCGGGCAACATAGACCTCATCCGCCAGATCGCCGGACGCTATTTCCTCAATGGCCTGCTGGTGGATCCCGCCGAAGTCATCATCACCGTCGGCGCCACCGAGGCGCTGAATCTTTGCCTGCAGGCCGCCGCTCGGCCTGGCGACACCATCGCCGTGGAATCGCCGACCTACTACGCCATCCTGCATGCGATAGAGCGCATGGGAATGCGGGCGATAGAAATTCCCACCAGCGGCACAAGCGGCATGGATGTGGACTACCTGGAAAGCATCCTGGAATCGGGCAATATCGCTGCCTGCATGGTGATGCCGAATTTTCACAATCCATTGGGCATCGTCATGCCGGAAGCGAACAAGAAAAAGCTGGTGGAGATCATGACCCGAGCCAAGAAGCCCATCATCGAAAACGCGGTCTACAACGAGCTTTACTACTCCGACACGCCGCCAAGCTCGCTCAAGCAATACGACACCGAAGGCTATGTGCTGCATTGCTCGTCGTTCTCCAAAACCTTGTCGTCCGCATTCCGCATCGGCTGGGCCATGCCGGGCAGATACCGGGAAAAGGTCGAGAACCTGAAATTCGTCAATACGCTCAGCACCTCGGCCATTCCGCAAATGGCCATCGCCGAGTATCTGTCGCAAGGCGGCTATGATCAGCATCTGCGGAAAATAAGAAAATTCTATCAGCAGCAGGCAAAAATCATCACCCATGTGGTGAGACGGTTTTTCCCCGAGGCGTGCATCATTTCCGAGCCCGCCGGCGGCTATTTGCTCTGGGTGCAGCTGCCGCCGCATATTGACGCGATGCGGCTGTACAACGAGGCGCTGGAGAGAAAAATCACCATAGGCCCGGGCACCATTTTTTCCAATACCGGAAAATTCAGAAACTGCATTCGCCTGAATTACAGTTATTCATGGTCTAAAGAAATCCAATCCGCCATCGTCACCCTGGGAAAAATCATTTCCCACTACAAATGAAGCAGGCGGCCAGGGGCAAGGCAGCCAATCGCGCCGCCGCCATCCGGCCGGGCGGCTCGGATGATTGGTCGAACCGCGCCGGAGGAGTATCATCCCGCCCTGTCTTCACGCAAAAATAAAAAGGGGCTGACATGGCAAAACACTGGGGCAAGGTGCTGACGGCGATGGTGACGCCGTTCGACGCCGACGGCCGGCTCAATCTTGACGCGGCCCGCGCGCTGGCGCGGCGCCTAGCCGACAACGGCAGCGATGGCCTGGTGGTGGCGGCCACCACCGGCGAAGCGCCGACCCTGTCCGACGCCGAACGCTTCGACCTGATCCGCGCGGTCAGCGAGGCGGTGACCATCCCGGTGCTGGCCGGCACCGGCAGCAACGACACCCGCCACGCGCTGGCGCTCACCGCCCGCGCCGAGGAGCTGGGCGCCGCCGGCGCCTTCCTGGTGTCGCCGTACTACAACCGCCCGCCGCAAGCCGGCATCGAGGCGCATTTTCGCGCGCTGGCCGCCGCCACGCGCTTGCCGGTGATGCTGTACGACGTGCCCGGCCGCACCGGCCGCCGCATCGCCCGCGACGTGCTGCTGCGCCTGCTGGGCGAGGTGGACAACATCGTCGCCTTCAAGGACGCCACCGGCGATCCGGCGGCCGCCGCCAGCCTGGTGGCCGAGGCCGGCGACCGTTTCGAGCTGTACTCCGGCGACGACGCGCTGACCCTGCCCCTGCTGGCCATCGGCGCGGTCGGCGTGGTGGGCACCTCCACCCACTGGACCGGCCCGGAGTTCGCCGCGATGATCGCCGCCTTCGAGCAGGGCGACGTGCGCCGCGCGCGCGCCATCAACGCGGCGCTGCAGCCGTCGTTCGCCTTCTCCAATACCGACGACTCTGTGTACTCGATGTCGGTGAAGGCGATGCTGCGCGGCCAGGGCCTGGCCGTCGGCGAGTGCCGGCTGCCGCTGCCGGCCGCGCCGGAAAGCGTGGGACGGCAGGCCGCCGAAGTCTGGCGCCGGCTGGAAGCCTGGCGCGCCGGCCAACGCTGAGCGGCCATCGGCAATAAAAAAGGAGACCCGAGGGTCTCCTTTTTCGCGGCTGACACGCCGCGCGGCGGGGATCAGTCGCGGAAGTTGTTGAACTGCAGCGGCGAGCCGTTTTCCAGGTCGTCGCCGATATCCTTGCGCAGCAGCGCGATGGCCTCCTGCAGCACGTCGCGCTTGGCGCCGGACACCCGCACCGCCTCGCCCTGGATGCTGGCCTGCACCTTCATCTTGGAATCCTTCAGCAGCTTGACGATTTTCTTCGCCAGGTCGGAATCCAGGCCTTCCTTAATCTTCAATACCTTCTTCACCTTGTTGCCGGACACTTTCTCCAGCTTGCCGTAGTCCAGGCTGCGCACATCGACGCCGCGCTTGGCCAGCTTGCCCACCATCACCTCGTTGACCTGGTCCAGCTGGAACTCGGTGTCGCCGAACAGGGTGACTTCCTTGTCGTTGAACTCGATGCGGGCGTCGCTGCCCTTGAAGTCATAGCGGTTGCCCACTTCTTTGTTGGCCTGATCCAGCGCGTTGCGCACTTCCACCTTGTTTACTTCGGAAACGACATCAAAAGACGGCATAAAACGTATCCTCGCTAATAATCAGCCGAATTCTAGTTGCGCCCCCGCGGCTTGTCACCCGCCCATTGCCAAAGCCGGCGCGGCATGCTGTGATCGGAGCCAAACCAACCATCCGCATCAGGACATCCAACCATGCTCGTCACCCTGCCCCAATTGGCCGCTTTTCTCGCCGCCGCCGTGCTGATCACGCTGTCGCCCGGCCCCGACAACCTGATGGTGCTCAGCCAGGGCATCTCGCGCGGCCGCCGCCACGGCATGGCCTTCGGCCTGGGTTGCGCGCTGGGCTGCCTCAACCACACCTTGCTGGCCGCATTGGGCATCAGCGCGCTGATCGCCGCCTCGCCCGCCGCCTTCGCCGCGCTGAAGATCGCCGGCGGCGGCTACCTGGTTTACCTGGGCTGGGGCGCCATCCGCAGCCCGGGCGTCGGCTTCGATGCCGGCGGCGATGGCGCGGGTCCGCAGGGTTCGCTGGCCGCCACCTTCCGCCGCGGCCTGATCGCCAACGCCATCAACCCCAAAGTGGTGCTGTTTTTTCTGGCCTTTTTGCCGCAGTTCGTCAATCCGGCGCAAGGCCCGGCCGGGCTGCAAACCGCCATCCTGGGCACGCTGTTCTCCGCCCAGGGCGCGCTGATCTTTGGCGCGCTGGGCTATTTCTCCGGCCATGTCGGCCAATGGCTGGCCAGAAGCCGCAAGACCGGACAGTGGCTGGACCGGACGGCCGGCGCCATCTTCATCGCGCTGGGGCTGCGTCTGATCCTGGCGCGCTGAAAACTCAATAGAAATTAATTACTATTCCAGATTGGCAAACACATTGGCGGGGGCAGATGCTAAGCTGAATGAGCAGCATTAAGTTTCAAATACCCAATAGGATTATTAAAATGAGAATATTGGCGACTTTCTTTATGCTTATTGCCCTCAGCCCTGCCGCCTACGCCTACATCGACCCCAGCTCCACCCTGTTTGCCTGGCAAGGCGCTTTAGCCCTGCTGGGCGGACTGCTGGTTTTCGTCAAAGCCCCCGTCTCCTCGCTCAAGCGCTTGTTGCGCCGAGTCTTCAAGAGGAAAGACGACGATCATGCGTGACCCGCTAGGCCACCTGGAACTGAAGGAACGCACCGCCGTCCGCTCGCTGTACGCCCCGCTGGAGCCAAGCCACTACTTGCACAGCCCCCTGTCGCAGCAGCTGGTCGGCCAGGGCATGCTGCTGGACTTCGACTTTCTGGGCAGCTCCGGCATCGTCTCCGAACGGCTGCCCTTCGTCAGCTACCCGCACGAATGGTCGGCGCCGCAATTGCGCGACGCGGCGCGGCTGACGCTGGACATCTCCTGCAACTTGCTGGAATCGGGCTGGGAGCTGAAGGACGCCTCGGCCTGGAACGTGCTGTTCAAAGGCTGCGCGCCGATCTTCTGCGACCACCTGTCGTTCCAGCCCATCGCCAGCCGCCACTGGTGGGCCTTCGGCCAGTATCTGCAGCATTTCGTGTTTCCGCTATGCGTCGCCCGTTATCGCGACTTTCCGGTCAGCGACAGCTTCCTGCTCAGCCGCGACGGGCTGGACGCCTCGCGCTTCCGCGCGCTGATGGGCGCGCGCATCTTCGCCACCCGCTTCTGGCCGCTGGCCCTGGGCCGCGGCAGCGCCCCGATTCCCGAGCCGGCGCAGACGCTGGCGCAGCGGCCCGGCTACCACGGCAATCTGTACAGCCTGCTGGACTGGTTTCTGGCGGCTGCCGCGCGCCAGAGCGGCCGTAGCGCCTGGATAGACTACGCCGCCAACAATACCCATTACCCGCCGGCTGCCCAGGAGGCCAAGCGCGCCTTCGTCAGCCAGTGGCTGAACCGGCTCAAACCGGCCTGGGCGGCGGATTTCGGCTGCAATACCGGCGAGTATTCGCAACTGGCGCTGGACGCTGGCGCGGAAGTCATCGCGCTGGACACCGACCACCGCTGCATCGGCCAGCTTTACGACACGCATCCGGGACAGGCCCGCCTGCACCCGCTGGTGGCCAATCTGGACGATCTGGACGGCGGCCGCGGCTGGGGCGGCGCCGAATTCAACGGCCTGCCCGCGCGCCTGGCCGCGGTGACAGAATTGGCGCTGATGCTGGCGCTGACTCACCACCTGGCGATTTCGCTTTCCATCCCCTACCGCAAGATCGCCGAATTCGCCGCCGCCTCCACCCGGAAATGGCTGATCGTCGAACTGATCGAAGAAAACGATCCGCTGGTGGAACGGCTATGCCGCGAACGCAAGCGCCATCCCGCCGAATTTCCGCTGTCGCTGCAGCGCGCCGCCTTTCTGGAACGCTTCCGCCTGCTGGGAGAGCAGCAATTGCCCGGCATCGGCCGCCACCTGCTGGCGCTGGAAAAACGGCAAGCATGAGCCGCCGCGCCGACAGCTGGGTCCTAGCGCTCGCCATCGCGCTGGGCGCCACCGTCTGCTGGCTGCCGGCCTGGCAGGCCGCAGCGCGCTACCATGGCGGCTACAGCGTCGCCGAAACCGCCGCTTACCTGCTGCTGCCGGCGCTGGCGGCTGTCCTGCTCGCCGGCATGGCAGCCGCGCTGGGCGCGCGCGGCCGCCAGTTGCTGTGCGCGCTGCTGCTGCTCACCGCTCTCTACCTGCTTCACAAGTTTGTCCGCGGCCTGCTGCCCGCCGCCCCGGCCTTGCCGCCCTACGCCGCCCGGACGGTCATTTTCCTGCTTTGCGCCGCCAGTTGGCTGGCGGCGGCGCGGCTGGCCGACGCATTCTGGCGCAAGCTGGCACATGGCGTCATCGCGGCCGCCACGCTGTTCGCGCTTACCCCCTATGCGCTGCGGATGAGCAATCAGGCCGGCGCTTACCCGGTGTTTTCGCTGGGCAGCCCTTACGCCCAGGCCTCGCCCAGCCGCAACACCCTGGCGATTCTGCTGGACGAAACCGGACCCGAGTTCACCGCGCCGCTGCTCAAGGCCGCGCAAGACCGCCAATTGCGCTGGGCCAGCGTCGTCGTGCCCGCCGCCGGCGCCGATACCATCAATGCCATCCCCGCCATGCTCACCGGTAAGCGCTTCGACAACGTGGCGCCCTGCGGCCCAAGCTGGCTGTGCTCGCCCACCCGTTCGCTGGATTTCGGCCAACTGTACGCCGGCCGGCCCGACCTCGACATCGTGGGTTTCTGGCACCCGTACTGCGCCATCCGCGGCCTGCGCTATTGCCGCAGGATAGCCGGCGTATTTTATCCGCCGCCGGCGCGATCCTTTCTGTGCAGCCCGCCCTACCTCCCGGCGCTGCTGAACTGCCGGCCCGCCGCCGGCTCGCGCGACGCCGCCGTCGACAGGCTGCTGGCGGCCGCTTACGCCGCGCCGTTCTTGAAGGGGTGAGGGATAAACCCACCTGGTAGTAACGTGATAATCGGGAACAGCTGGGATGATATGGGAAGATGATGGACGGCGGTCTGAAAATCTATTTCACGTATTGCAAAGGGTGGTGAGCCGGTCGGCCCACCACTTTCAGCCGAACATGTCGCCCTGGCGGCTCTCTATTTCCTCGCGCCGGACGGCCTTCACGATCTTGTAAATCCACTGCAGGCTGACACCGTACTTGCGTGCCAGGTCGCCGTGGTTGTCTCCGGTGAACTCCTCGAATATCTTCCGGTCCCGCTTCGACAACCTGACCGACAGCCCCATCGGAAAGTAGATGTTCTGTCCACCCCAGTGCGCCGCCATTCGATTGGCGATCTCGCTGCCCAATTGCTCACCGATTTCCCGTTCAATGCTGGCCAGCTCCTGCAGAGCCTCGGCGATGTGGTCGGCCAGATCGGACAGCAGCTCCGGGCCTTTGCTGCGGGTATGGATGGGCTTCATGCTTCCTCCTTCGCCTTGAGGGTGGCGGTCAGACCCTCCCAGGCGCTCAACATTGGCTCGAACGTCTTGCGCGCCATGGCCTTAGCCATCCGCTGGTTTAGCTCGTTGCACTGCGTAGCCGTCAGCGGAAGGTGTTGCACCTCGGCCGCCAGCTTCTGTACCAAATCGGGCAGCGAACGCATCGCCCACTTCTTCAATGATTCGATCACCTGCTCCAGTTGATCTCCGGCCAGCCACTGCATGGCATCGCGCCCGGTAATCCGCTTTACATACGCGGCCAGCGCGCTCTCGGCTGGGTTCTTGACCACGCCGATCTGATGTAGAAACAGCCACAGCGCGCGTATCTTCTTATGCTGCTCGTCCTGGGCCAGGGGGCGCGACTGAGCGGCCTGCCGCGCTTTGGAACGCACCTTGAATCCGTTGCGCTTCAGGTATTCCAGCACCTGGTTCAGCTCTGGAACAGTCAGGTCAGCCGCGGATACCTGCTTTCCAATCCGCTGGAGAATGGCGCGGTAGCTGTCGTCATCCAGGGCCAGCTCGCGCTTGGCCACGTGGATCAGGCGGATCAGTCGCTGTCGGTCTTGAGTCTTTGCGTTCATCGTTGGCTGCTCATCAGTACCCGGCAACCACGCCGGGCAGACCGCACACATATTTCTATGTGCGCGGTTTCGCTTTATGCGGCGGCGTCCTTCAACGCCTTGGCCGGGGAGAACTTGGGCGCACGCTTGGCGGCGATCTGGATGGCTTCGCCAGTTTTCGGATTGCGGCCGGTTTTGGCTGCACGCTGGGTGGTGCCAAACTTGCCGAGGTCAGAAATCGCCAGTTCACCCCCCGCACGCACGGTATCCAGCACCGCGGTAGTCAGTGCGTTGAGAATGGCTTCGGCTTGCTTGTTGGTGACATCCGCGTGGGCGGCCAGGTGTTTGATCAGGTCTTGCTTGGTCATGGTTTGCTCCTTGCTGGTTAAAGAAATTGTCAAAACGGCGTAGTGTTTAATTCGCTGGCACATCGCTTGCGGTCTCTCCCGTGTGCATCTCACACCCCCGCCAAATCCAGCCGTACCGCTTCGAACTTGCCAGTGCCTTCGCTGCGCCGTTCGATGCGGACATAGGCCTTGGAGCACTGCACCCGAACCGATTCGGATAGCGCCCGCATCGCGCGCTGCCACTTCTCGTCCTGGATGTCGAGCCGTCGCAAACCCAGCACTCGGCCAGTCGAGATGTTGCCGGCCTTGTCGGTCTGAAAGGCGTCGGCAATCAGCGCCTTCACCTCCGGGCGCGCGTCCTCGGTCCATTCGTGCACGCATTCATCAATCAGCGCCTTGGCCGCCTGCAGGCCTTCATCAAATGTCAGCGTGTCGGCGATGGCCCGCAGCACGCGAGTATTGCCGTCAAAGCTGGTCAGGGTGACATTGCCCTTTTGCCCGCCGACATCGGCCTGGTAGCGCTCTGCCGACAGGCTGACAAACGCCTCAATGTCGGCGAACAAGCCGGCCTTGAATTGGGCCAGTTGGTCTTGCATGGCCACAGCCTTCTGCAGCGCCTCGGCGACAAACTCGTCGCGGGCGATGTCTATCGGCTTGATGATGCTGATCGGCACCAGCCGGCCCTTGCCGTCCTGCTTGTACCCTTCGGGGATAGCGTTCATTCCTCACTCCTCAGTCCTACCAATCGTTTCACCTTGGCCAACTCGGCCCGGTTTCTTTCCAGCCATTCCGGCGTCAGCGGCACTTCATCCGCAGCCCGCCAAAATCGCCTAGGCGACAATGTCGGCGGCGGCGGTTCGGGGCCGGGCATCTCCTCCGCGTGGGCGGCCGGCGCCTCTGTCTCCGTCTCGGCCGGGGTGGAGACTTCCGCCTGGGGAGCCACCTGGTACTGCTGCAGCTCGTCCTGGTAGTCCAGCCAGACGATCTGCCTGGCCTGCTTGCGGTCGGTGCCCATCGCCACCAGTCGCTCCACCTCCTCGGCCAGACGCTGCTTGGTGGCAGCGTCCAACTCGGGCGCGGCTGGCTTCAGCATGCCGCCTCGGCCTGCAACAGCTGGCGCTTGCCGTTGATCATCTGCCGCGCCATTCGGTACAGCTGGCGCCACGCCGGGCGATTGGCCGGGGCGGACATCACCAGCATTTCCTGCTCCCACGCCGCCGTATCAAACGGCACGCTGGTATCGATCCGTTCCTCGCGCTCGAACCGCACCGAGTAGATATCCGCCACCAGTTCCAGGGCGGCCGGGCTGGCGCGGGTGATTTCGATGAAGCTGCGGCCGGCTGCCGAGGCGCGGGTGATGTTTGCAGAGGTGTATTGCGCGATGCGTTGCAACGAGGCCACTTCGTGATTCAGGTTCATGACTGGCTCCTTGAATTTTGAGTAACGGGGTCAGTTCCCCATCTCCGTCCAAACAATCCGGCATCCGCCCAGCTCAAACTGCCCCTGGCGGTACGGGCCAAAGTAGGTATCCCGGCCAAAGCTGAAGTACACGGCCTCGCCGTTTTCAACCATCCGGCGGCAGTTGCCGCAGGTCTGGATATTGATGGTCGGCCGGGTCGGGGTGTTCAGCTCCACCGACACCACGGTGAAGTTGTTCTGGGTCAGCGCCTCTATGGCAGAGGCAACCTTCAGCGCGCCGGCCATCATCTGGGCATTGAACGGCGGGCGCCTGGCCTGAATCGGGGCGGTTTGCATCTCACACCTCCCGCACTACGTCGGCAGTCACCAACGGGGCGCCGATCTCGGCGGCCAGGTTCATGCACGCGGTCAGCAAATTGCCGATAGCCAGCGGGTACAGCAGGGATACGGATTCCGGCCGGTCCAGGCGCTTGGTGTTGATGGTCAGCCTGGCGCGCAGCGCGTGGATGCCGCCTTCGTCGATCACCTCCGCCACCGGCTTGTTCAGCCGCTCCAGCTTGAACTTCAGGTACTCCTCCAGGCGTGCGCCTTCTAGCGGCGCCAGCTCCACCATCTCGCAGCGCTGCACCACCTCGCGCACCCCCGCATCGCGCTCGGACAGTTTCAGCTTCAGCTCCGGCTGGCCAATCAAGATGATGGACAGCAGCTTCTTGAACCCCTGCTCCAGCTCGAAGAAGCGCTTCAAATGCTTGAGAGTCGCGATGGGCAGGGAGTGCGCCTCGTCAATCACCAGGCAGTGGCGATAGCCGGCGGCATGGCTTTCGCGCAGAGCCTTGTGCAATTGGGCGAAGCGGGCCTCGGGGCTGCTCTTGGGTTTCTCCAGCGGCGCCACGGCGGCCATGATGGCCTCGGCGAGGTGGGTAGACTTGAGCGTTTTGCCTTTCTGGTCGTTGTCTTCCATCGCCAGGACGTAGGGCTTGATGATCTGGATCGGCTGGGTATCGCGCAGGATGCGGTCCTCCAGATCGCGCAGCAGCGTGGTCTTGCCGGCACCGGACTCCGCCACCACCGCCAGCAGGCCGCCGTGCTTGGCCGTCTGCAACATGGCTTCCCGCACGTAGCGGATGTCCGGGCTGATGAACATGTCCTCGTTGGACTGAATGGCGTCATCTGCAAACGGGTCGCGGAACAGGCTGAAATGTTTGCGAGTGGCGGGCAGCAAAGTCTGTTTGCGTAGTAACATGGTTTCCTCCTGGTTGGATTCCTGGTCGGTTTTCGTCTGGGAGACCGAGCGGGCCGCGTTGGCGCGCGGTTCGCTCACCTCTTCAAATACGCCTTCGATGTCCCCATCGCTGGCGCCATGCGCCTGCAGATAGCGGCGGATGCTCTTCTGCAGGTCAATTTCATCCAGGCTCTTGGGCCACTCGCCGTGATTGACGATCTGGGCCACGGTGGCCTGGGAGACATTCAAGTGCTCAGCCAGGTCAGCCTGCTTACGGCCCACCTTTTGCAGCACGCTCTTCAGCTTCAACATGACTTGCTCCTCTATGCCGACTTCACCACGCGAAGCGGCGTCTTGGTGCCCGCTGCCGGGCTGGTCAGCTCGGCCACAATGGCGGCGAGCTGGTCTTCGGGTACGCCGGCCGGATAGCGCTGGGCCAGCCATTGGAAACGGTCTTGCGTCCATTCGCCGCCGGCCGCGGTGACGCGCTGCTTCAGCTGTTTGGCGGCTTCAATCAGGGTCAGCGGCGGGTATTCGATAGCCGGCGCGGCCAGCGCGTGCTCGGTGCCGCGGCGCGGCAGATAGGCCGGCAACTCGACGTCCTGCAGGTAGCTGTGGGTGTTCAGCGCACCGTCGAACGGTGTCGCCTTCTTGGCCCGCGCGGCCTTGACCTCCTCGGCGCTCATGCCTGGGTAGGCCTGGCCATCCATGGCGCTGGCGGCATGCTCTATCGTGGTCTGCGGCATGGCCTTGTATGCTTCGCCGATGATCGGAGCCGACAGCAACTGGCCATAGGCGTCGTAACCGCGCTCCGGCTCCACCTGGTAGACACGGTCGGCGCCGTTGTAGACCGACACCGTTACCTGAATGGCGCAGTCGCCGAACACCATGGCGTTGACGCGCACTTCGTCGCCCACGTTGACCCCATCCAAGCCGCGCAGGCTGTAGGCTGCGGTGCGTTCGGCCTGCGGATGCTTGAACGAAACGGTCAGGTCAGGGCGCACCTTGCGGGTCTCTTCCTTGGCCGTCATGAACGCTTTGCACACCTCCACCGGGGGCAGCAACAGCAGCTGTTGCGGCTGGATCAACTGCCACAGGTCGATGCGCGCAATGGCGTCGGCCAAGCCGGTGCGGCGCAGCCGGCTGTCCTGGCCGGGAATCAGGTTGGCATTCCAGGCCCGGCTCCAGGCGATGGCGGCCCGGTTCAGCTGTTCGATGCTCTCCACCGGCTCAAAGCGCAACCGGCTCTCGAACTGGGTTTCGACGATGTTGTTGGCGCCTTCCACGCCGCCCTTGACGCGGGCTTGGCCGGCTTGATGCTCCAGCGTCTCCACGCCCAGGGCGCGGCACAGGTTCTTGATGGCGGCCGAGGTGTTGGCGCTGCCCTTGTCCCACAACAGGAAGCGCGGCAGACCCTGGAACAGCCGGCCCGGCTGCTCGCCCCAGGCGAACATCAGGAACTCGAACAACTTGTGCTGGTTCTCGCCGGCCGATTCGCAGTACCAGGGCACGATCACGCCGCTGGCCTTGTCGTACAGCACGTAGCGCCATACCTTGAACTTCACCTTGGCGAAGTTCTCCAGCTTGTTCTTGTAGAAATCGCGGTCGCGCATGATGTGCTGCCGCCCCTTCAGGTAGTACACCAGGCACAGCGACGGGTCGATTTCGTGGGTGTGGTTGGGATGCGGCGCGCGCAGCGCCTGCACCGGGTCCGCGCAGCGCTGGGCGGCCACGTTCAGCTTGCGGTCGCGGATCAGGCGGTTCAGCTGGCTGTTGCTCACCTTCAGTTCAATGCCGTTCTGCTCCAGCATCCCGCGCGCCGTGGTGGTGAACAGCGTCTGCTTGCCGTTGTCGCGGATGGCCTCGCGCTGCACCGCGCCCAGCATCACCAGGGCGTCCTCTGCCACCACGGTGCTGCCTTTGTCAGCGCGGGGCTTGCGGCCGGACTGCCAGCCCACAGCCTGCTTCAATTGGCGGTAAACCGTCTGCGGCGACCAGCCCAGGAATCCCGCCGCCTCTTGCACCAGCGCGGTTTGCTCGCCGTGCCGCGCCGCGTCCAGCTTGCCTGCCAGGCCGCGCAATACCTCGCGTATTTCCGGTGTCATGGACATGGCCGTCTCCCTTACGCCTCGCTGCCTTCGGTCAGGACATTCCGGCGGGCGTCCTCAATGTCCGCGGCGAAGCGGCGGCGCAGCTCGTCGCGCAGCTCAGCCGCCAGCATGGCTGTGCGGGTAACAGCGTCGTCCAGGTGCAGCAGCACCGCGCGCACCTCCGGCGGCAGCGGCGCCGGCATTTCCGGGTCATAGTCCGGGGCCTGGGTGATTTCAGCGGTCAGCCAGGCATCCAGCGCTTTCACTGCCTCCAGGTGCTTGGCGATGGCGGCATCCAGCACCGATTGCCGCTGGGTGATTTCCTGCTGGAACGGCGCCACGCGCTTGTCCCAGGGGAGCGTCTTCAACGGGTTGGAGAGTTTGGCCACTTCCTCGGTCAGCTGGTCGATCTTGCTGCTCTTGTCCTGCAGCACTCGCGACCGCGCCTCCAGGTTCGCCTCGGCCTCTTCCACACGCTGCGCCAGCGCCTCTTTTTCCTTGGTGTGCTTGGCGATGATCTCCTCGGCCAGCTCCACGAACGACTCCTTGTCGCCGGCCTTGGCCACTTCGATCAGGGCGGTCTTCTGGTCTTCCGGCAGCTTGCGGAACTGGCGCAGTTCCCGGTACCCGATGCCCATGCGGGACATGCTTTCCAGGGCTTCCTCGCCGAAGGCGCGGAGGTTGGCGATGTCGCGGTCAACTTGGTCAACCGACCTCCCTAGCAAGTGACAAAACTCTTCCCATGTTCCATTAAACATTTCCGCACCGTGCGGAGCCTTCTTGCCTGCCAATGTCCGATACAGCTTGTTTTCCTTGACGTAGGCGAGCTTGGAAGTCCGCACCGTGCGGGAAAACTCCTCGAAAGCTCCAGCCATCTGAGCCTGGCCAAGCAGCTGATTGACGAGGTCGCGCTCTGCGCCATAGCTCGCTTGAGCGATGGCCATCACGTTCGCGGCGTCCACTGCGTCTTGGCGCAGCTCAACGGCTGGGGCGATTGCGGGGGTTTCTGTGGTTTTGGTGCGTGCCATGCGGGGAACTCCTCTTATCGTTCAAGCGTGATGCGGGTGGTTAGTTCGTCCAGGCGGCTGCGGGCGGCTTCCAGGCTGCGCAGGATCGCCACCGCGTGCTGGGCCAGCTTCACCGAGGGACGGATGCGACCGGTTTCGGGGATGCGTTCCACGAAGCCCGCTTCTTCCAGCGTGGCCACGTAGCGGGTGATGCTGGACGGCGACAGGTCGGTGGCCTTGGCCAGCTCACCCGGTGTCAGGCCGTGGGCAAAATGGCTTAGCAGCACCGTCAGCACGTCCAGCACCTTCTCGGAGCTTTTATTGGTTTGCGCGCTCATGGGTTCAGCTCCAGTTCCGGCTGCAGGTGCCGTTCGACGTTGCGGTGGTGCCAGGCCAAGCCCTCCAGGCCCTGCTGCAGCGCGGCCAGGGTGTCGGTCTCCTGGCCCTTGCCGGCATAAAACTGCAGCAGCAGGCCGACCGCGTCGTTCAGGGTTTGCTGCAGCACCTGAATGTCCTCGGCCGAGGCATTGCGTCCGGTGGGCATGTCGATCAGCAGGAAGCCGCCGCTGGCCGCCAGCCAGCGGGTGGCGTAGTTGATGCCGCACACCGTTTCGTAGGCGCGGATCATGCAGACCGGCATGCGGCCGCTCTGAAACCACTTGTAGAGTGTCCAGTGGTCGGTCAGGCCCATGCGCTCGGCAATGCGCTCCACCGACAGGTTGTGCTTTTCCTTCGCGTAGTCTTTGCACAGCTCCAGCGCGTGGCGCAGCGAGCTGGGCTGCAGGCGTTTCCAGTTGCGGCGGCTCATTGGAATGTCCTCCAGGACAGGCGCTCCAAACAAAATGCCGTTTTGCAGCTGGTGCAACGGGTTTGCGCCGCATAGCATGAACAGCGGATAATCCACGAAAGGAAGCAAACCATGACGATGGACCTGGAAACCCGGCTGCAAGCGCAAATCACCGCGCAGAACCTGATGATTGAGGCGCTGCTGGAAGCCGCCATCCAGGCAGGCCAGCTGGACCCGAGCGCGCTGGTGGGCAAACTGGAGCAGTTCGTCTCCGCGCCCAAGGCCAGCGTTACTAATCCTGGCGAGATCGCGGCGGTAATGGGTGAAGTGGATGCATGGGCGGACATGATCAGCGGCCGTTATTTGGTGGTTAAAGACAGTTCGCCGGAGCGCAAACCGCGGTAAACCTGCTGCATGCTGATGCCGAGAAACGGGGACAGGCGCTCCGCTTCGGCGCGCTGAGCGGCGGTCAACTGCATCCGCTGCCGTAACGTTGACTGCGCGCGCAGCGAAGCGAGAGCGTCCGGCAAGAAATGGTCAGTCAGTAGTGACGTGGTCATGGCAGGCCTCACGCTGCGACGCGGCGACGGGATTGAGCTAAGGCATTGGCAGGATCGGTGCAGATCTCACCGGCCTTGATGCCCAGCTTGACGGCGATCTCATGGGCCTGGCCGCGCACGCACTTCTTGCGGCCGCCCAAGACTTCAAAAACCAAGTTGGGCGAGAACTTGTTAGCGATGGCCCATTGGGTGATCGAAATCCCTTTGTCCTGAAGCTCCTGGCGAGCCTGGGCTGGGGTACGTAGTTGCATGGTTAGCTCCTGTTCAAGGGGCGGCGGCGCTTGGGAGAGTGCCGCTTAAGTTGCCGTTCGTGGTGGGACGGTGTGGACTAATGATGGTACTCGTTTGAGTACCTGTCAATATTTTTGGTATCCAAATGAGTGATATTGGTGACAGACTACGAGAGGAGCGGGAACGGTTAGGCTTTAATCAGACCGCGTACGGAGCGATTGGCGGAGTTCAGAAGCAGGCTCAGCTGAAGTACGAAAAGGGAGAACGCTTTCCTGATGCTGCTTATCTTGAGTCAGTCGCAAAGGTAGGTACGGATATCCAATTCGTCATTACAGGCACTCGCTCAGCCCAGGCTCTTTCGAATGATGAGCAGGAGTTGCTGTCGTTGTTCCGCGCGGCGTCGCTTGAGGTGAAAGCCACAATCGTGGCGGGCTTGAAGGGCGGAAACCAACCAACATCTGGGAGCAAGATTTCGGTTGGAGGTAGCTTCCATGGCCAAGTGCTTGAGGGCGATGTCACCAATAATGTCTTTGGGGCGATGAACATCGGCGGAACGACGAAGGAAAAATAACTCTGTCTGCAGTTGAATTGTCCTGAATGACAGGTGCAAATTTTGGTAAAGCTGGTAGCGTGATCGGTTCGAAGAGGCTGGCGGATGGCTTCCTTCCATTCGCTGGGTTTGAGCGGCACGAATGAAAGCAACACCGTGGACGAACGAAACCAGAACCAAAATGTGCAGGGCGACTTCAACGGGCAATTAGCCAACGGCAACATCAACAATCATATCTATAGCGGCCAGGATCGCGAGCGCCTGACAGCCGCTGAGGTGTGGCCTATCAAGCTGAAAGGCCGGCAGCTTATTGATCTGCTAGGCAAAGACAGCGTCGAGGTATGGGGGCCGCTGAAGGAGATTCTGGGCGAGGGCCACAATGAGCTGTTCAGAGATCAAGAAAAGGCCGCGCATGCCATTCTTGATCTTTGGATCGCGCAAGCGGAGAGACAGGATGAGGCCTCAGCCGGCCAGCAGGCCGACTTGCTGATCCAGCTCAGCGAACTGAAGGCCAAATACACAGAAGCGCAGTCGACAGAAAAGAAGCTGCGGAAGCAACACGCAGAAACCACAGAACGGCTGCGGCATGCCCAACAAGCCTATTCAAGCCTTGAGCAACTGCATCGCCAGCAGACCGCCTCGCTCAATACCCTCTCACATCAACTTCGACAAGCGCAAGAAGCCACCCCGCGCGCCCATGCTTGCACATCATGCTATGCGGCAACACATAAGCTCGCCAGCACTCGCAAGGGGCTTGTCACGGCTTGCGTCATGGCGGGGCTTGCCATTGCGGTCTCTGTCGTCTTGGGCTACTCGAACTATCAAGCATCCAAACGAGCCAGTACCGCTGAAATGCTCGTCCGCAGCTGCGAGTTCCACGGCAAGGCATATAGCATTGGCAGCATTATCGACAATCCTCAAGCCGATGATGTGCAATGTGTCGCCTCCCCCCAGGGTGGTCAGCCCAACTGGCAAACCATCAAGCCAACTAAACGCGCTGCCCAACACAGCGCGCCAGCCAAAAGTCGCGCAAAACATGCAAGGCATGCCCCTGCGCACAGCGTGCCCGCCCAGCCTACGGAGCAAGAAACAGAAGCGGTAGTCCCGGAGAGCAATCCGCAATTGTTCTAGGCATATCCTCGATGCCAATTTTTGTCGCGCTACACAACAAAGGCTCCATGATGAAAAAAATCACCTTCGCTCTAAGCCTATCCGTACCGTTTTTTGCCAATGCAGCGAGCCCACAAGACGCCAGCCGCTACATTCAAGAATTAGACTCAAACATGAAAGTGGCTCAAAAGACTTTGGCATCGGGGGAACTGAAGTCCATCAGCAACCAAAGCCAGCGCTTCAATCAGCTACGGGCGCGTGGTGAATCATTTGGGAAAAGCGTTCTTGATGAACCCTTTGGCCGTTGCTTCGCCGCCGGAGTGCATGCGCAAGCCTGGTGGCAAGCGCAACTTGACGCAGCCCAGCGTGGTGGCCGCGAGGCCAACCCAGGTTGGATAGGCCGAGAACTGAAAAACTACCAGGAAAATAAGCGGGAGTGCTTGCAAGCAGGGAAAGGCGGAAACAAGCGGGCTACAGAACAGATCGCTTCTACGAGCGAGATCCCTCCACGCAATGGATGCCTAAAGGTCCTGGGGGTGAGAGCGGATGGCAGCGTAGGAACAGTGTCCTATACTTGTCCCAGCAAGTAACTTCTATGCCTCCTGCTCGTCAGGACTCTCCTGGGGTATGCATTGTGAATCGCAATAAAAAGCGAAGCCCATTGGCACTAGTAAAAAACAAAAGGAACGACTCCATTTGGAGTGAACCCATTAAGAAAGTTTTGACCAAGAAATATCCCAGGATTTTTAAACCATCGGGCAAAGGATGCTGTATAAAAAACACCGTGCCCGCCCCTTCAAATCCCAACAAAAGCAAGACTAGCGGCGACTCGAGTGGAAGTGAAGACAAGGAGCCAAAATGAACATTGATGAGCTGCGTGGTCTTGATCATGTAAAATACCAATTATTATTTGACGTGAGGCGCTCTATTCGATACCACGATCGTCGAAGAATGTTTTACGAACGGCTGCACCACATAACAGGATTTGTAACCATCTTGATGGCAGGCTCCGTCTTGTTTGATCTCGGCGAAAATGTGAATCGCACTTGGTGGTTAGTAACGTTGTCCATTTTTGCTGCAATACTTGCTGCAACCGATATGGTTATAGGCTATTCTCGTCGTGCCTCACTGCATACGACTTTGAGAGGGAAATTCGCCGATCTTGAAATTGATATGTTGGCAGGATCGATTGAGGATGATGCATGGCAAGAGCATTACCGGAAACGACTAATAATAGAGAAAGATGAGCCAGCTGTTTACAAAGTGCTTGACTTGCTTTGTCATAACGAACTTTTACTGGCAGACGGGCATCTACATAAAGACAAAGAATCAAGTGATTTTGTCGAAATCAACCTCTGGCGAAGGTGGACTAGTCAATGGTGCCATTGGGCAAATTGGCAACCCTCACGATAGGATTTCTATTTATACGGACCATCAACCTTAAACTACATTAAAAGCCCCTCCGAACATGCCACCCCACAATGGGTGGCATGTTTCATTTTGACAGGAGGGAACCATGCCCAGCCGCAAGATCGAAGACCTTCACCCGGACCTGCAGCCGCTTTGCCGGACGTTCCTGCTGCGCTGCCAGGCCGCCGGCCTCGACATCCTCATCACCTGCACCTGGCGCTCGCCTGCCGAGCAGGACCAGCTCTACGCCCAGGGCCGTAACGGCAATCCTGGCCCGCGCGTCACCAATGCCAAAGGCGGCCAGTCCGAACACAACGCGATGATCAACGGCAAGCCCGCCGCGCGCGCCTTCGACATCGTCCCGCTGGTGAATGGCAAGCCGATGTGGGAAGACCGGCACCCCGCCTGGCAAACCGCCGGCCGCATCGGCATGGAGCTGGGCCTCAACTGGTACGGCCGACCTGGCGCGCCGTTCCGCGAATTTCCGCACTTCGCCCTGGCGCGGGGGTATCAATGACCCTGGCCGACCTCGCCACCAATCCGACCACGGGCCGACTCAGCCACAGCAAGCTGTGGGCCAACGTGGCCTGCGCGGTCGCCACCGGCATGTTCGTTTACCAAGGCGTGGCCGGCACGCTGACCGCCGAGGTCTGGCTGATCTACCTGGGCGTGGTGGGCGGTTACTCCGCGGCCCGCAGTTGGATTGCCGCCCAACGCGACGCAAAGGGAGGCGGCAATGCTTGAGCGCCTGCTGCAGCTCCTAGCCTGCTGGTTCCTGTGGCAAACAGCGCCATGCGGGAACCGACCCGGCTATCCCACCCCTCGCCACGGAAAGACCGGCGCAGCGGCCATCCAGCGCGCCGCCCGTCGCGCCCGCAATCGTCGGAGGTGCTGCCATGTTTAGCGTCACCAACCCTTTGCTTCCCACCGCGCTAAGCGCGGCATTGTGCAGCGTTGCCCTGGGGTGTGCGGGATATGGCTGCTACGGTCTTGGCCAGGGCCAAACCACCCGCGTTTACGAGGCCAAGATGGCCAAGCAAGAGGCCGCGCACGCTGCCGAGCTGTTGCAGAAGGCAGAGAAACAAAACCAGGCGCTGGCGGCGGCCAATGCAGAGCAGACGCGGTTGACCGACTTGGCACACAAGGTGGGCTGGCAGTTGTTGCAAACCCAGGGCCAACTGGCGCGCAGCCAGGCCCAACTTCGCGAAAGGATCGCAGATGCGACTCGCAATGATGGCCAGGCTTGGACTGGTCTTGGCCCTGACAGCCTGCGGCTCTACCGCGCCTCCCTCGGCTATTCCGAACGTGATCCGGGCCTGCCCGCAGCCGACGCCGGAAATGCTGGTGAAGCCGACCAAGCCGGCGCCGCCGCGCGCGGGTTACCGCCCGCAGACCTACTGAATCACGCCGCCGACTACGGCCGCTGGTGCCAGGAGCTGGAAACCCGCCTGGATGGCTTCATCCGGCTGCACCAGGAGGCCGACCATGGATGAGTTTGACCGCGCCCAGGAACTGGAGGCGCTCCACCTGGCGGCATCGCTGGCGGCCCAGGCCGCCGCCAGCCGGCCGCTGGGCGCCAGCCTGGCGCAATGCGATGACTGTGGCGAGGCTATCCCGGAAGCCCGCCGCCAGGCAGCGCCAGGCTGCACCCGCTGCATGGACTGCCAGGCCCGCGCGGAACAACGAAAACGGGGTGGCCTATGACCATCCAGATGGAGCTGGGCATGGTGGTAACGCTAATCCTGGCCTTCCTGGGCTTTCTGTTTGGCGCCGGCAAGATGTTGCTGGCGCAGATCGACCAGCGGCAGAGCGAGCGCGACGCCAAGCAAGAGGCGCAGATCGCCGCGCTGCTGGCCCAGATCGCCAAGGAGGCGGAGAGCGTGCATCGCCTGGAGCGAGACTTTCTGAAGTTCCAGGCAGACCTGCCGCTGTCCTATGTCCGCCGCGAAGACTATGTCCGCAACCAAACCGTGATTGAGGCCAAGTTGGATGCCGTGGCGCTCAAGATCGAGAACATCCAACTGAAAGGTGCTCAACGATGATCGACCAGGCCAAGGTGCGCCGGGAAAGCCTGCGCTGGTATCTGCTGCTGGCGCTGAACAATGCTCGCCCCGAGGAGGTGTGCGAGGACGTGATCCAGATGACCATGCGTGCCATCTACCCGGATGTGACGCCGCTGGAAGTCCGCAAGGAGCTGGACTACCTGGCAGACCGCGCGCTGGTGAAGCTGCGCAAGGAGCCCTCCGGCCGCTGGTGGGGCGACCTGACCCGCTACGGCGTCGACATTGCCGAGTACACCATAGACTGCGCGCCGGGCATCGCCCGTCCGGCGCAGTACTGGAGCCAGTGACATGGCCCGTCGCAACAGCGTAGAACAGCTGCCGACAGCCGTGCGCGACTGGTTGGACAAGGCCTTGATGGACGGCAACTTCAGCGGCTACCAGCTGCTGGAGGGGGCATTGCGCGACAAGGGCTTCGCCATCAGCAAATCGGCCATCCACCGCTACGGCCAGAAGATCGAGCGCCGCTTCGCCGCCATCAAGGCCAGCACCGAGGCCGCCCGCCTGCTGACCGAAGGCGCGGCGGACGACCAGGACGCCCGCTCCGAGGCTGTGATCGCCCTGGTGCAAACCGAGATGTTCGAGTCCATCGTCAGCCTGCAGGAAGCCAACGAGGAAGAAACCAAGCCGGAAGACCGCATCGCGCTGCTGTCCAAGGCCGCCAAGAACATCGCCACGCTCGCCCGCGCCAGCGTCAACCAGAAGAAATTCCGCCTGGACGAGCAGGCCCGCATCGAGCGCGAAGCCCGCGCCAAGCTGCTGGCCGAGCAGGAGGAGAAACTGGAGGAATTGCGCGGCGCCGATGGCATGAGCGAGCAGATGGAGGCCCGCATCCGCCGCATTCTGCTGGGTAAAGAATGATGGCGCAGACACCGCTCAAGCCGTTGGGCACGCCGCGCAAGATCGACCTGGCCGAAGAGCTGGAGCTGGCCGGCGTGGTGGTGCCGCAGGATGTGGCCGATGCTATCCCGGCCGAACAGCCGGTGTTTCTGCCGTACCAGCAGCGCTGGTTTGAAGACGAAGCCCAGATCATGTTCGCGGAGAAGAGCCGCCGTACCGGCTTGACCTGGGCCGAGGCCGGCCGCAACGTGGTCAAGGCTGCCCGGCCACGCCGTCGCCAGGGCTGCAATACCTTCTACGTGGGCAGCAAGAAGGAAATGGCACTGGAGTACATCGCCGCCTGCGCGCTGTTCGCCAAGGCCTTCAACGAGCTGGCCCAGGCCGATGTCTACGAGCAAAGCTTCTGGGACGAAGGCAAGCAGGAGGAAATCCTCGCGTATATGATCCGCTTCCCCAAGAGCGGCTTCAAAATCCAGGCGCTGTCCAGCCGGCCGTCTAATCTGCGCGGCTTGCAGGGCGACGTGGTCATCGACGAAGCGGCCTTCCATGACTCGCTGGAAGAGCTGCTGAAAGCCGCGCTGGCGCTGACCATGTGGGGCAACAAGGTGCGGCTGATCAGCACCCACAACGGCGTCGAAAATCTGTTCAACCAGTACATCCAGGAAGCGCGCGAAGGCCGCAAGGACTACAGCATCCACCGCATCACTCTGGATGACGCCATCGCCGATGGCTTGTACCAGCGCATCTGCTATGTCACCGGCCAGACCTGGTCGCCGGAGGCGGAAAAGAAATGGCGCGACGACCTGTACCGCAACGCGCCGAATACCGAATCGGCCGACGAAGAGTACGGCTGCATCCCCAAGCACAGCGGCGGCGCCTGGCTATCCAGAGCGCTGATTGAATCCCGCATGTCGGCGGACACGCCGGTACTGCGCTATGCCTGCCCGAATGGTTTCGAACTGCTGTCCGATCACGTCCGCCATGCCGAGTGCAGCGACTGGCTGGAGGCCAATCTGGCGCCGTTGCTGGCTGCTCTGCCCGCCGATGCCATCAGCTTCAATGGCGAGGACTTCGGCCGCACGGGCGACTTGTCCGTGCATGTGCCGCTGATCCAGCAGCAAAACCTAGTGCGGCGGGTGCCGTTCATCCTGGAGCTGCGCAATGTGCCGTTCCGCCAGCAAGAACAGATTGCCTTCTACCTGCTGGACCGCCTGCCGCGCTTCATGGGCGGCGCCTTCGACGCCCGCGGCAACGGCCATTCCTTGGCCGAGTTCGCCATGCAGCGCTACGGCGCCAGCCGCATCCAGCAGGTGATGTTGACCGAGAGTTGGTATCGCGAGCACATGCCGCCGCTGAAGGCGGCGCTGGAAGACGGCGACTTGGTGGACTTGCCCAAGGACGCCGACATCCTGGCCGACCTGCGCGCTGTCCAGGTGGTCAAGGGCGTGCCGCGCATCCCGGATGCGCGCACCACTGGTGAAGACAAGGGCAAGCGCCACGGCGACGCCGCGGTGGCCATCGCTTTGGCCTACTACGCCAGCCGCGAACTCAACAAAGGCCCGGTAGCCGTGAAGTCCCGCCGCCGCCGCGCCGCCACCCGCATCACACAGGGGTATGCATGAAAGCAAAGGGCATGTGGGTCAGCCCCACCGAGTTCGTCCAGTTCGGCGAGCCGCGCCAGTCGCTGTCCAGCCAGATCGCCACCCGCTCCAGGAGCATCGACTTCTACGGCCTGGGCATGTATCTGCCCAATCCGGACCCGGTGCTGAAAGCGTTGGGCAAGGACATCAAGGTCTACCGCGAGCTGCGCGCCGACGCCCATGTGGGCGGCTGCATCCGGCGCCGCAAGGCGGCGGTAAAGGCACTGGAATGGGGACTGGATCGCGACCAGGCCAACAGCCGGGTGGCCAAGTCGATGACGTCCATCTTCAACGACCTCAACCTGTCACGGATCATCGGCGAGATGCTGGACGCCATGCTTTACGGCTACCAGCCGATGGAGATCATGTGGGGCAAGGTGGGCAGCTACCTGGTGCCGGTGGACATCGTGGGCAAGCCGGCCGACTGGTTTGTCTTTGACGAAGACAACCAGCTGCGCCTGCGCACCAAGCAAGCCCCGCTGAAGGGCGAGGAGCTGCCCGAGCGCAAGTTCCTGGTGCCGCGCCAGGATGCCAGCTACGACAACCCCTACGGCTTCGCCGATCTGTCCATGTGCTTCTGGCCTACCACCTTCAAGAAGGGCGGCCTCAAGTTTTGGGTGCAGTTCACCGAGAAGTACGGTTCGCCCTGGTTGGTCGGCAAGCACCCGCGCTCGGCCAGTACCCAGGAAACCGATCTATTGTTGGACAGCCTGGAAGCCATGGTGCAGGACGCGGTGGCAGTCGTCCCGGATGACTCCTCCGTGGAGATCAAGGAGGCCGCCAACGGCGCCAACAATGCCGACGTCTACGAGCGGCTGCTGCACTTCTGCCGCTCCGAGGTCTCCATCGCGCTGCTGGGCCAAAACCAGACCACCGAGGCCAGCGCCAACCGCGCCTCGGCCCAGGCCGGGCTGGAGGTAACGCGCGACATACGCGACGGCGACAAAGAGGTGATCGAGGAAGCGTTGAACCAACTGGTGCGCTGGGTTTGCGAGCTGAACTTCAACGGCGGCGACCGCCCGCGTTTCGAGATGTGGGAGCAGGAGCAGGTGGACGAAGTCCAGGCCGGCCGCGACGAGAAGCTGACCCGCGCCGGCGCCCAGCTCACCCCGGCCTATTTCAAGCGCGCCTACAACCTGCAGGACGGCGACTTGGCAGAAACCGCCAAACCCGAGACCAGCGCCGAGTTTGCCGAAGCCGATGAAGAAGCGCCGGACCAGGACGCGCTGGACGCGGCGCTGGATGCGCTGCCGGCCGCCGAGCTGCAGGCGGACGCCGCCGCCATGCTGCAACCGCTGTTCGACCGCATCCAGGCTGGCGCACAGCCGGATGAGCTGTTGGGCAGCCTGGCCGAGCTATACCCGGACATGGACGCCAGCGGCCTGCAGGAGCGCCTGGCGCGCGCCATCTTCACCGCCAAAGTCTGGGGGAGGCTGCATGGCTGACGTCGACCTCGCGTACTGCATGAAGCTGCCCCCGGAGAAGGCCATCCAGTACCTGAAGAACAAGGGCTACGCCATTACCTGGGACTGGGAGGAGCTGTGGCAGGACGCCCAAGCCCAGGCGTTCACGGTGGCCAAGGTGACGCGGCTGGACATCCTGCAGGACATTCGCGACGCCGTGGAGAAGGCGCTGGCCGAGGGAAAGACCTTTGCCTGGTTCAAGAAAGAGCTGACGCCGGTCCTCAAGGCCAAGGGCTGGTGGGGCAAACAGGAAGTGCTGGACGAAGACACTGGCGAAGTGCGCGAGGTGCAGCTGGGCAGCCCCAGGCGGCTGGAGACCATCTACCGCACCAACCTGCAGACCGCTTACATGGCCGGCCGTTGGCAGACCCAGATGGAGAACGTGGACGACCGGCCGTTCTGGATGTATGTCGCCATCCGGGACAGCAAGACCCGCCCCAGCCATCGCGCCCTGCACGGCAAGGTGTTTCGCTACGACGACCCGTTCTGGCAGTCCTATTACACGCCGAACGGCTGGGGCTGCCGCTGCCGCATTGTCGCGCTGTCGGCCGACGATTTGGCCGCACGCGGCATCCAGGTTGAGTCCTCGGCTGGCCGGCTGGGCACCGCGCTGCGCACCGTATCCGAGCGAACCGGCGAACAACGAGAGGTGGCGACCTTCCGTACCATTGACCCGGTGACCCGGCGCGAGGTCAGCGTCTCGCCGGACGTGGGCTGGAGCTACAACCCCGGCGCGGCCGGCTGGACGCCGGACCTGGCGCGCTATACCGGTGACCTGGCCAAGCTGGCCAGCAAGGAGCTAAGAGCATGAGCGACTTCGTCAGCATCACCATCCAGGACGACCAGGTGCAACGCGCGCTGCGCCGGCTGGAGTCGTCGGTGGCCGACATGACGCCGGCCATGCGCGCCATCGCCGCCTCGCTGGCGTTCATCACCGAGGAAAACTTCGAGGCCGAAGGCCGGCCGAGCTGGACGCCCAGCCAGCGCGCCACCAACGACGGCGGCGTCACGCTGCAGCACCGCGGCCAACTGGCGGCCTCGGTGGTGACCGCCTACGATGCGCGCTCGTCGCAGATCGGCAGCAACCTGGACTATGCCCGCATTCACCAGCTGGGCGGCCAAGCCGGCCGCAACGAGGCGGTGGAGCTGGAGCCGCGGCCGTATCTGCCGATGACCGAAGACGGCGAGCTGCAGCCGGAGGCTGGCGAGGCGGTCATCGGCGCCGTGATGCGCCACCTGCAGCACGCCGCGGGCACTGGCATGTGATGGTTCTTACACGCATCTGTTGTGCATCTCCCTATACGAGGTCATGGGGCATCCCGCCCTGACTCGCAAATAGGAGATGCGCATGAAGTGCGTAGTAGCAGTAACTGGCGGTGTGGTGGTGTTGGCTGCGTTGACTAGGTGGCGCTGGCTCTGGATGTTGGCAGTGGTTCTGTGGTTCGGGTTGCTGGCGATGGTACCAGACTAAGCCAAACCGCCCCTGCTCTGTAGAAGCCGCAGGGGCGGTTTGGTTGAAAGCAAATGAGTAACGTATCCTGTGCGACTTCAAGGAGGCTATCTAAAGCTTTATAAAGGCTTTAGGTGCTAGTTGATGAGCAGAGCTCCCCTCGCACTTCATACCAACCGGCCAAGAATCAGGGTCAGCACCCGCCACACGATAAAGCAGATACCTCCGATAATGAAAAGGCGGAACTGCCTTCGCTCACCAGTCTTTGCTCCCTTGGAACTCTGATCGAACAGTATCCGGTTCGCTACTTTATCAAGGGGTTCCTGAACATCCAATAAGGCCATATTGTGCCAAAGCGCATTTCGTTCGTTTGTAATCCAGTAACAACCATAGTAAAAACTAAGCCCCCACATAACAATGGCCGCCCCAAGCACTAGCAAAGGCCATGTTAGCGGCACCCCCACGGACTTTTCGGTTGCATATGCGATACAAGCTCCTGCTGCGGCCAGCAAAAAATAGCAATACTTATCATTTGCTGCAATGTGTTGTTGATGGAGCTGCTTTTTTATTTCACTCATCTCTTACATCTCCTGAGTCATCTCGATATCCCTAGCTATTAAGCAGCTAGGCTCCCTACGGCACAAGCTCAGCATAACTTTAAAGCTGATTAAAAGTCTCGCCTGCTGACACCGTTCACCATGAACGGCATGAACGCGACCCAACCCCTGCACATATTCAAGTCCGGCCGCCAGACAGCGATGTCTGGCGACGTGCTGGACTTCTCCGAGTCCGATCTCGCGGCCTGTGCCCGCGCCTACGATCCGGCACTGCATGAGGCGCCTATCGTCATCGGCCATCCCAAACACGACGCGCCGGCCTATGGCTGGGTGAAGTCTCTTGCCGCCAGCGGCATCGATCTTCTGGCCGATCCGCACCAGGTGGACCCGGCTTTCGCCGAACTGGTGGCAACCGGACGCCACAAGAAAATCTCCGCCTCCTTCTACCGTCCCGACTCGCCGAACAACCCGGTGCCCGGCGTCTATTACCTGCGCCATGTCGGCTTCCTGGGCGCGCAGCCGCCTGCCGTGAAGGGGCTGCGTCCGGTGGAATTTGGCGAGGCCGACGACGACGTAGTCGAGTTTGGCGACTGGGGCGACGTCCAGAACGCCAGCCTCTGGCGCCGCATGCGCGAGTGGCTGATCAGCCAATTCGACCTGGACACTGCCGATAAAGTCATCCCCGACTATGCCGTGGCCAACCTGGAAGACGACGCCCGCCAGGATGATTCCTCTTCTTCCTTTGCCGATCCATCCCAACCCAAGGAGACCCCTGAAGTGACCCCTGAACAGCAAGCCGCCCTGGAGGCGGAAAACGCCAGGCTGAAGCAGCAACTGGCGACGGCCGCGGCCGAGAAGAAGGCCACGGCCGCCGCCGCGCGCCACGGAGAACATCTGGCCTATGCCGAGCAATTGATCGGCGAAGGCAAGCTGGCGCCCAAGCACAAGGACGCCGTGGTGGCTTTCCTGGACTTTGCGGACGGCGAAACCTCCGTCGAGTTTGGCGAGGGCGACGCCAAGCAAGCGCTGGCCAGCGCCTTCAAAGGCTTCCTGGGCGACATGCCGAAGGTGATCGACTTCGGCGAGTCCGCCACCAAGGACAAGGCCAACCAGTGGGAGCAGGATGGCTCGCTGGAATTTGGCGAGCGCGCCGATCCGGAGCGGCTGCAGCTGCACAACCGCGCCACCGCTCTGGCCGCCGAGAAGGGCGTCCCCTACGAGCAGGCCGTGCGCCAACTGCTGAAATCCCGTCCCAACTGATAAGGAGCCGCCATGAGCGACCGTTTGAAGAACCTCCGGGTGGTCGACCCGGTACTGACCAGCCTGGCGCGCGGCTATCGCAACGCGCAGTACATCGGCGAGAACCTGTTTCCGATTGCGCCAATGGACAAGGAGGCCGGCATCATCCCGCTGTTCGGCAAAGAAGCCTTCATGCTGTGGGAAACCGAGCGCGCCATCCGTGGCAAGACCAACGTGATGATCGCCGACGACCCGAACACCCTGGACGTGGTGCTGCGCGAGCATGACCTGTCCTATCCGGTGGACCATCGAGAGCAAGCCGAATCGATGTTTAACGAAGAGGCCAAGGCCGCCAAACGGGTCAAGGACGCTATCGACCTGCGGCGCGAAGTAGCCGCCGCCATCCTGGCGCAAAACCCCAAGACCTATCTGCCCGGCGCCAAGGTGGCGCTATCCGGCTCCAGCAAGTGGGCAAATGGTGGCGGCGATCCGATCAAGGATGTGGAGGACGGCAAAGAGGTGGTGCGCCAGCGCACCGGCATGCGACCCAACACCGCCGTCATTGGCGCATCCGCCTACGCCACGCTGAAGTTCCACCCCAAGCTGGCCACTGCTCTGGGCTCCCAGGAACGCAAGCTGATCACGCTGGAGCATTTGAAGGCGCTGTGGGGTGTCGAAGACATCTTCATCGGCGAAGCGCTGGCATCGGACGGCCGCGGCGCCACCGGCGATATCTGGGGCGACAACGTGGTGCTGGCCTACGTGGCCAAGCCCGCAGCCGGTACCGATGGCGATGCCGACATCCCATCCTTCGGCTACACCCTGCGCAAGCGCAACATGCCGGAAACCGACAAGTACGACGGCGAAGGCGGCAAGGTGCGTTACGTGCGGCACACCGACATTTACAAGCTGGTGGTGGTCGGCGCCGATGCCGGCTATCTGATCGCCGACGTGGCGTGACGGGGGATATATGCCGAGCTATCGCATCCAAGGCATCTCGCTGCAGCACGACGGAGAACTGTTGGCGGAAGGCGAAACCATCGAGTTGGACGAGCCACAATCGTCTCCCTGGCTGGTGGAGGTGAAAACCACCCCGGCCAGCAAGCAGAAAGCCGACAGCAAAACCAACACCGAGAACGAAGACACGCCGCCTGCAGGCGACACCGCCAAAACAGGCAAGGAAGGAGAAGGCAAATGAAAGGACAAAACGTCGTTTTGACCCTGTCGGTGCTGGCCGTGACTGACCTGCAGGCTCGCCGCTTTGTCGGCCTGGATGGCAAGACCTGCGGCGACGGCGCCAAGGCGCTCGGCGTGGTGGAGGTGGACACCGAGGCCGACAACATGGCGCCGGCTAACGCGCTGGGCGCCATCCTGGTGGAAGCCGGCGGTGCCATCGCAGCCGGCGCTGACGTGCAGTCGAACGCTGCCGGCCAGGCCGTGGCCAAAGCGGCCGGCTTGTCCAACGGCATTGCCCTGGACGCGGCCACCGCGACCGGCGACGTGATCCGCATCCTGCGGGGCATCTGACCATGCGCTATTGCACCCTGGCCGACCTGCAGCTGGCCATCCCCCAGGCCACGCTGGTTCAGCTCACCAACGACGCCCCCGCCGATTACAGCGTGGCGCCGGAGCCGAACCTGGCAGTGGTGGAGGAAGCGGTGCGCCAGGCCGAGGAGCTGGTGGACGCGCATCTGCGGGGCCGCTACGTGCTGCCGCTGGCCACGGTGCCGTCGGTGATCAAGGACAACACCGTCAACCTGGCGCGGCATTGGCTGTATGCGCGGCGGCCGGAGGGTAACGAGCTGCCGGACGCCGTCACCCGCACCTACAAGGCGGCGCTGCAGATCCTGGAATCCATCCGCGACGGCAAGCTGACCATCGGCTTGCCCACCGGAGAAGCCGCGCCGGAGCCGGGCGAGGTGAAGGTCCGGGCGCGGCGCCAGTTGTTCAGCGCCACCCTGCTGGAGCGTTACCGCTGATGGCCGCCACAGTCGAGATCATCGACGCCATGGTGGCGCGGCTGGCGGCCAGGCTGCCCGGCCTGCTGGTCGAGTATTTCCCGGAGCGTCCGGCCGAGTATCGGCTCAACCACCCGGCCGGCGCGCTGCTGATCAGCTACCTGAGCAGCCAGTTCGCCGCGCCGGTGGATGCCGGCGTCGTGGCACAGCCGCGCACGCTCAAGTTGTCGGTGACGGTGGTGCTGCGGCAGTTGAACGGCCGAACTGGCGCGGTGGCGGTGCTGGACGACGTCCGCCGCGCGCTGGTGGGTTACCAGCTGCCGGATTGCCGCAAGCTGCAGGCCGCGGGCGAGCGCTTCCTGGGGCAATCCGCCGGCCTGTGGCAATACGCCGCCGACTTCACCGCGCTGGCGATGCAGGTGGAGGAAGACCAAGCCGACGCCGACCCGCGAATCACCCAAGTCAACCACGAGGAACAACCATGAAAACGAGCAACGCGAGTTTCACCGAGACGCCGACGACGAATGTCGTCATGCCGGCGACAGCTGGCACTGCGCCCAGCGCAGTGCGGCTTGGCCAATACCTGTATTCCGGTCCCGTGAGCGGGGTCACCCTGGCCGATGGCCAGGAAATCATGCTGTTCCCCGGCAAAGAAGTCGAGCTGCCGGCCGAACACGAATACACCCAGACGCTGCTGGCGCTGCAGTACCTTGCTCCGGCCCAGGAGCCGGCCAAGGCCAAGGCCGCCCGAATCACCAGCGATGACGCGTCGACCGAGAAAGGAGCCTGACCATGGCGGCGAACTACCTGCATGGCGTTGAAACGATTGAAGTGGAGCGCGGCCCGCGCCCGGTGCGCACCGTCAAGTCGGCGGTGATCGGCCTGATCGGCACCGCGCCGGCCGGCGCGGTCAACGTGGCCACGCTGGCCCTGTCGGAGAAGGACGCGGCGGCCTTTGGCCCGCAGTTGGCCGGCTTCACCATCCCGCAGGCGCTGGACGCGATTTACGACCACGGCGCCGGCACCGTCATCGTGATCAACGTGCTGGACCCGGCGCTGCACAAGAGTCAGGCCAAGGACGAAGCGGTGACGCTGGACCCGGCCAGCGGCCGCGGCAGGCTGGCGCACGGCGCCATCAGCGGGCTGGTGCTGAAAAGCGCCGATGGCGGCACGGTGTACACCGAAGGCACCGACTACACCGTCGACACCCTGACCGGCGCAGTGACCCGGCTGGCGGCTGGCCGGATCGCAGCGGGCGCCACGCTCAAGGCGGGCTACGACTATGCCGATCCGGGCAAGGTCACTGCCGCCGACATCATCGGCGCCGTCAACGCGGCCGGCGTGCGCACCGGGCTGAAGGCGCTGAAGGACACCTACAACCTGTTCGGTTTCTTCGCCAAGCTGCTGATCGCGCCGGGCTTCTGCACCCAGAACTCGGTGGCGGCCGAACTGATCGCCATGGCTGACCAGCTGGACGCGGTGGCCTACGTCGACGCGCCCATCGGCACCACCTTCGCCCAGGCGCTGGCCGGCCGCGGGCCGGTTGGCGCCATCAACTTCAATACCTCCAGCGACCGCGTCCGCCTGTGCTACCCGCATGTGAAGGTGTACGACTCGGCAAGCAATGCCGAGCGCCTGGAGCCGCTGTCGGCCCGCGCCGCCGGCCTGCGCGCCAAGGTGGACAACGACAAGGGCTTCTGGTGGTCCAGTTCCAACCAGGAGCTGGCCAGCGTGATCGGCGTGGAGCGCCAGCTGTCGGCCATGATCGACGACCCGAACTGCGAGGTGAACCTGCTCAACGAGCAAGGCATCACCACAGTGTTCAGCAGCTATGGCTCAGGCTACCGGTTGTGGGGCAACCGTACCGCGGCCTGGCCGACCATCAGCCACATGCGCAACTTCGAGAACGTGCGCCGTACCGGCGACGTGATCAACGAGTCCATCCGCTACTTCAGCCAGCAATACATCGACAAGCCGCTGAACCAGGCCATCATCGACGCGCTGGTGGAGTCGGTGAACGGCTACGGCCGCAAACTGATCGGCGACGGCGCCTTGCTGGGCTTCAAGGCCTGGTTCGACCCGGCCCGCAACCCGACCACCGAGCTGTCCGCCGGCCATCTGTTGATCCACTACAAGTACACGGTGCCGCCGCCGTTGGAGCGCCTGACCTTTGAAACCGAGATCACCTCGGAATACCTGCTCAGCCTGAAGGGAGGGAACTGACCATGGCCGGCAAGATTGAAATCAACCGCATCACCAACGCCAACATCTACATCAACGGCAACTCGCTGCTGGGCCGCGCCGAGGAAGTCAAACTGCCGGATGTGTCCGCCATCATGCAGGAGCACAAAGCGCTGGGCATGGTCGGCAAGATCGAGCTGCCGGCCGGCTTCGACAAGCTGGAGGGCGAGATCAAGTGGAACTCGCTGTACAAGGACGTGGCCAAGATCATCGCCAATCCGTTCCAGGCGGTGCAGCTGCAGGCCCGCTCCAGCATCGAAACTTACGGCGCCCAGGGACGCATGCAACAGGTGAGCCTGGTCACCTTCCTGACCGTGATGTTCAAGAAGAACCCGCTCGGCACCTTCAAGCAGCATGAGAACGCGGAATTCTCTTCCGCCTTTTCCGCCACCTATATCAAGCAGGTGGTGGACGGCGAAGAGATGCTGGAGCTGGACTATATGGCCAATATCTTCCGCGTCGGCGGCGAGGACATGCTGTCCATCTACCGCAGCAACATCGGCGGCTGACCGTCCCACCCAAGAAAAAGGCCCGCAATTGCGGGCCTTTTTCAGTCTTCCAGTTCGTCGCGGTAATCGTCCAGGATGGTCTGAACCTCTTTATCCGTCTTGTACTTGGCATCGACTTTTTTGAATTGGCGCTTGGCAACATCACAGTAGCGATTCGCCTTATTCACCAGCTGTTTCTGTTCCTTGGCCGAACCAGGCCCGCCAATCTCGCCCAGGAAGTGCTCGCACAGGTCGGCGGCATCAACGAATTTCTTCACGTCGGGATTGGTGGCGTTGCCAGCAGCTGCAGGGAGCGAGACCAAGCAGGCCAGCGCGATGAGTGTGTATTTCATTCTTATCTTCCGTCTGTTGACCAATGGGGCTTGTCCTTCGCCCCTTTCCAGAATTTGATCACCCCGTAGGACTCACCGACGGTCTTCAGCTCGGTATTCATCCCGGTGCGGGGTTCGGTTTTGATCACCACACTGTTGCCGTCGGCATCGTCAATCGTCAAGTTTCCCGACCAGGTGATGGTCATGTCGATGGCCTTGCGTTCAGTGTGGCGGCTCTTCAGCGCGGGTCGTGTCCCCAGTGTCGACGTCGAGTAGCCGGCGCACATGGCACGTGCCGCCGCGATGGACTTTTCATCGTCGCCATGATCCCAGTTGATGTTCACGCCAGGGAAGGTTGCGGCCTTGTCCGGTTTGACCTTCTTGTTCTTGATCTCCCAGCTGGTGCGAATCAAGAACGCGCGTTCAATCGGACGGAACGTTGCGGCAATCGATACCCGCGCACCCGCGGCTTTTAATGCGGCAATGAACGCGGTGACGTTGGCACCGAAATCGGGTTCGAGATCGCTGAGTTTCGCGCTGCCTGGGTAACGGGATACCCATTGCGCCCCGGACAGCTCCGGCTCAGCAATCTTCAAGACCGCAGGCGCAGCATCCGTCGTCGGCGTCAGAGTCTTCTGTGTGGTGTTCGTGCTCATGATATGGGGCAGTAATAGTGGCAATTGCAGGGTGTGCGGCAGAAATCTTCTGAGTGAAACCGTTTTCGTCAGTTCGGCCGATGATCTCGGTGCCATCCTCCAGGGATAGCTTATAGGGGATATTGGCGAGCGGTTTCCCGGTCTGGTCTCCCTGGATCAGGAAGTGCATATCGAACATGGCAGCAACTGCAGCGGCGGCGGCTGTTGCTGCAGCAACGCCTGCGGCAACCGTTGAGTTAGTGCCTGCGCTGGCTCCCGCGCTGGACTCGTAGCTGCGGCCCACCTCTCCCATGGTGGAAATCAAGGTCGCGCCACAGCTGACTTTGTGGCCCTCCAGCGCCACGCCTTTGCCGCCGACTGTCCAAGACGGGTCGCCCTCGACGATCACGCAATTGACGTGGCCATTTTGTGGACAGCTGACTGAGTCGCCGACCAAGGCGACCTGCTTGCCAAACATGGAGGTTGTAGCTGAGGCGCTTACAACTTTGCCGCCATGGCTTGTGGGGTCGCCGATTCGGATAACTCGTTTCATTACTTCAGCGTTTGGCAAAGGGCGGAAAGTACCACGATACCTTGACCTTTTCGACTGACCAAACGTGCAAACCCTTCTTTAAAGCCCTTTAACGGCGTTCCTGGCCACCGCCGGCGACAATCCTTTCGTGGTTCCCAATCAATCAACCGGAAGGATGCTCCATGGACAAGGTCACTTTGCAGTACCCGTTCACCAACGCCGCAGGCCAGCGTATCGAAGCGCTGGAGATCAAGCGCCTAAAGCGCGCGGACCTGAAAGCCGCCAGCCGTCACAGCCAGGACGACGCCGACCAGGAAGACTTCCTGTTCGCACGCATGACCGGCCTGACGCTGGAAGACATCGACCAGCTGGACATCGCAGACAGCAAGGCGCTGTCGGATTGTTTTCGCCAAATGGTGGGCATCGGAGAGCAGCCTGCAGCCGCTGGATGAAGTGCTGTTGATTGCGTTACGGATGCCGCCCTCTGAAATCGACGGGCTGGAGATGGTGGATTACTGGTGGTGGGTGGAGGCGGCCGAGCGGGAACTCAAGCGCCGGAGTGCGTAAGGCCGCGATACACGGCCAGCACGGCCGCCACCAACACGCCGGCCACGAAGGATGCGGCGGCCGCCAAGGGCGCGCCAGCCGCCGCCGCAAGCGGCAATGCGATGGCGAACAGGATGGCCGCGGCCCACAGCGGCAGGTTCGCAAAGCAGACCCAAGCCAGCCAGATGGCTCCGCTGCAGATGGCCAGCCAGTAAATGGCCTTGGCGGTAGTGAGGGCGGTTTTTTCAAACATGTTCACAGCATAGCAAAAGGTCGCATGGCATGGCCAACGAACTGCTGATCGGGGTAAAAATCGGCGCGGCGCTGTCTGGCTCTTTCCAGTCTGCGTTTGCCTCTGCACGCAACACTGCTGCGCGCCTGGGCCAGGTCGCAGACGAGTTGCGGCTCAAACACAACCGGCTCGGCGATGCGATGGCGCAGGCGATGTCCCACCCCACGCGTAATGTCGCGGAGCTGAAGCGGCAATACGACCGTCTGGGCCAGACGCTGGATCAGCTACGCAGCAAGCAGGAGCGCCTGACAGCCAGCCTAGCTCGTGGCGAAACACTCAAAGCAAACCGTTCTGAATTGCGTGGCCAGGCGATGGAGACCGTAGGAACGGCGGTGGCCTTGATGGCGCCAGTGGTGAAGTCGGGCAATGTGGCGATTGATTTTCAGGACCAACTGCGAGACGTTGCCATCACCGGCGAATTCTCAAAAGCCGAGGAGGCCAAACTTGGCTCGACCATCCGTGATGCGGCACTCAAATGGAACCAATTCCAGGATGAAATTGCGCGCGGCACCTCGGTATTGGTAGCCGGCGGTATTCAAGATGCAAAGGCACTGGAGAAGTACGCTCCGGTAATGGCCAAGGCGGCCACTGCGACCCGCGCCAGCATGGACGACTTGGGCAGCGTGGCCATCGCGCTGAAGGACAACCTCAAGGTGGGCGAAGACGGCTTCGAAGGCGCGCTCAATATGCTCGCCTATGCGGGCAAGCGGGGCCAGTTTGAAATCCGCGACATGGCCAAGTGGTTGCCGGCGCTGTCGCCGTCGTTCCAAGCGCTCGGCGTCACTGGCAAGGAGGCCGTGGCCGAGATCGGCGCCGCGTTGCAGATCGCCCGAAAAGGCGCCGGCTCAAACGATGAAGCCGCCAACAACTTCAAGAATTTCCTGCAGAAGATCACAGCCCCGGACACGCTAAAAGACTTTGCCAATGCGGGCATCGATCTGAAAGCCAGCATGATGAATTTGCGCGCGCAAGGGTTGTCGCCTGTGCAGTCCATGTTGGCCATCATTACTCAATACATGCAATCCAAGGGGCCGGCTGCTGCTGGCCAGTTTAAACAGGCGATGGCCATCAAGGATGACAAAGAGCGTGCGACGGCGCTGCAACGCCTTTCTGAAGCTTACAAGCTCGGCGAGTTGTTTCAGGATATGCAGGCGATGTCGTTTATTCGGCCTGCTATCGCCAACCAGGAGGAAATGAAGGACATCCAGCAAGGCAGCATGGGCGCCGCTGACAAGGGCTTGCTGGACAAGGACTGGAAGAAGCGGATGGATACCGCCAAGTCCCAGATCGACAAGTTCAAGATTGGCATAACCGAGCTGGGGCTGACGATAGGCAACACCCTGTTGCCTCCCATTTCTGAAACGATTGTCGAAATCATGCCGGCGGTGAAGGCATTTGGGGAATGGGCGAAAGCCCATCCTGGGATCATTAAGGGCGTGATCGGTCTGGTAGGCGGCCTCCTCGCCGGCAAGATGGCTTTCATCGGCATCAAGTACGGCCTCAACCTGGTGTTGTCGCCGTTCAGCGCACTGACAACGGCCATCACGGCAGTATCCGGCAAGTGGACGCTGCTGCGGGCGTTATGGCAAGCGGGACGCTTTGCGTCGATGGTGTCGGGAATCCGACGCATTGGCGGCAGCGTCGTCGCGATTGGGCGCATCCTGCTTCCGTTTGGCCGTGGATTCGCAATGGCTTTTGGCTCGCCATTGATGCTGGCCGCGCGAGGCGTGCTGGCGCTGGGCCGCGCACTGGGGGGCGGCCTGCTGGGCGGCATCCGCCTGGCCATTCAGGCCGTGATGTGGCTGGGCCGGGCTGCGATGATGAACCCGATAGGCCTGGCGGTGATGGCCATTGCCGGCGCCGCCTACCTGATCTATCGCTACTGGGAGCCGATCAAGGCTTTCTTCGGCAAGGTGTGGACGGCGGTAGACAGCGTATTCAAGCGCTACCCCATCCTGAACTACATCTTCCCCATCATCGGCATCCCGCGGTTGATCATCGCCAACTGGGGCCGCATCAAGACCTTCTTCAGCGGGCTGTGGCAAGGCGTCAAGCAAGGCATGGCCAGCGCCTGGAGCTGGATGAAGGCCAAGGTGGCCGGCTGGATCGTGTACTGGCTGCCGGTCATCCGCTTTGCCGGCGAGCTGCCTGGCAAGTTCCTGCAGGCGGGCAAAGACCTGGTGATGGGATTGGTCAATGGCATCAAGTCCAGGCTCGGCGCGGCCAAGGATGCCATCGTCGGACTGGGATCGAATATCAAAGGCTGGTTCGCCAACACTCTCGGCATCAAATCGCCGTCACGGGTGTTCATGGGCTTCGGCGACAACATCGCCCAGGGCGCGGCTATCGGCATAGACCGCAGCGCCGTGCATGCCACGCGCGCGACCGGCGCCATGGCCCGCGCCGCCACCAACGCATGGGGCAAACCAAAGCTGCGCGCGCAGGTTGCGGCGGATGGGCTGCAGCGCCTGCAAGCGGTCGGCAAAGGCGCGCCTGCAGGCGGCGGAATGGTGATCCATTTCAGCCCGGTCATCAATGTGCCGGCGGGCTCTGGGGAAGCGGTCAAAAGCGCCGTCCAGTCCGGATTGCAGATGTCGATGCATGAGCTGGAGCAAATGATGCGGCGGCTTCTGCAACAGCAGCAACGGAGGGCCTTCAACTAATGTTTGCGCTCCTGGGCGAGGTCCAGTTCGACCTCATTACCTATTTCGACGGCTTCGAGTCGCAGTTCGGCGCCGACTATGCCGAGCATGCGCTGATCGAAGGCAAGCCGCGGCTGCAGTGGGTGGCGGACAAGCTGGATGAAATCCGCATCCAGCTGTCGTTCCACAGCCAGTTCTGCGACCCGGAGCGCGAGCTGCTGAAGCTGCGCCAGGCGCTGGCGGACCACCAAGCGATGGCGCTGGTGCTGGGCAACGGCGATTACAAGGGCTGGTTTGTCCTGACTGATCTGCAGGCCACCAGCAAGCAGACCGATGCGGCCGGCACCCTGATCGCGCTGGAAGCCAACATCACGCTGCGCGAGTACGTGGGCGACAAGAAAAAGCCGCGGCCGCCCGCCGTGCAGCCGGCCCAGCCTCCGGCCGCAGCCGTCGCCGCCCCGGCCAGCCAGGCCGCGAGCCAGCTGAAGGCGGCCACCGATTCGGTGCAGGACAATGTCCGCCAGGCGGTGGCCTATGCCAACCAGGGGCAAGCGGCGATCCGGGTGGCGCGCGACGCCACACAGTTGGCCAGGCAGATGAGCGGCAATCCGCAAGCGGCGCTTGGCCGGGTGCCGGGCCTGCTGGCCGATGCCCAGGACGCCGCGAAGCCGCTGGAGCAACTGGCCGAGCTGAGCAGCAAGCTGCCTGACGCTGCCGAGATCGCTCGGGCCGGCAGCCATGCCCTGGCCGCAGTGCGCAACGCGCAGACCACGCTGGGCTCGGTCAGCGCAGGCAATCTGGGCGGCCAGCTCGACGTCTGCGCTGGCTATCTGGGCGCCGCCGGCAGCGCGCTGGATGCGGCTTCGCCCGCCATCAGCAAACTGGCCGCCAAGGTCATCACGAGGGCTGTCTGATGTTCTTGAACCACATTACCCTCGAGGGCGAGCGCTGGGATCAGTTGGCCTACCGCTACTACGGCGACGCGCTGGCCTACGAGCAGATCATCGCCGCCAATCCGCACGCGCCGCTGGGCGTGGCGCTGCCGGCGGGTCTGGTGCTGTCGATACCCGTGATTGAACAAGCCGACCTGGCCGAGGAACTGCCGCTATGGATGCGCTGAACACAGTGCCGCACCCGGTGTTTCAGCTGTCCTATGGCCAGCGCAACATCACCAGCGATATCGCGCCTTACGTGCTGTCGGTGACGTATACCGACTATCTGTCCGGCCAGTCCGACGAGTTGGAGGTGACGCTGGAGGACAGCGACGGCCGCTGGATCAACGCCTGGTATCCGCGCCAGGGAGACAAGCTGACGCTGAAGATCGGCTATGCCGGCGAGCGGCCGCTGCCTTGCGGCGAGTTTGAGATCGACGAGGTGGAGTTTGCTTTCCCGCCGTCCACGGTGTCGATCAAGGCGCTGGCGGCCGGCGTGAAGAAGTCGGTGCGCACGCGCGTCGGCCGGGCCTACGAGAACACCACGCTGGCGGCCATCGCCCAGCGCATCGCCAAGCGCAATCACCTGGTGCTGGTCGGCAAAATCCGCGACATCCGCATCGACCGGGTGACGCAGTACCAGGAGCGCGACGTCGCGTTCCTGGTGCGCCTGGCGCGCGAGTTCGGCTACGTGTTCAAGATCACCGGCAGCAAGATGGTGTTCAGCGAGCTGGCCGACCTGCGCGACGGCGCGGCGGCGCTGACGCTGCAGAGAACCGACCTGACCTCGGTTCACCTGCGCGACAAGATCAAGGAGATTTACCAGGAGGCCAAGCTCAAGCGTCATAACCCCAAGACCAAGAAGCTGGTGGTGTACGGGATGAAGGCTGGCCAGGTGGCCGAGGTGGGCCATACCACTCAGCCCGGCAAGAAAAGCAGCCACACGCCTGGCACCAGTGGCGACACCCTGAAAATGGCCGGCCGCGCCACCTCCAGGGCGACAGCCCATGCCAAGGTGAAGGCGGCGATGGACAAGAGCAATCTGGAGCAGACCTCCGGCAACCTGGCGCTGCCAGGCCAGCCGCGCCTGGTGGCGGGCACAACGTTCAACCTGGCGGGCCTGGGCAAGCTGGACGGCCGCTACCTGGTGGAGTCCGCCCGCCACCGCATCGACCGCAGCAACGGCTATACCACCGAGCTGGAAGTGAAGCGCGCCAGCCTGCCGGTGCAGAAAGGCGCCGGCCGCAGCGGCAAGAAAGCCGCCGGCAAAGGGCTGAAGGTCTACGGCATGGAAGACGGCAAGGTGGATGTGGTCGGCACCACGCCGCAGAAAGGCAAGAAGAAGTGAACGAGACCCTGGATGAGTTCGGCGCCACCATCAAGTACGGCACCGTCAGCGCCAGCAAGCCGGGCTTCGCCCGCGTGCGCCTGCCGGACATGGACAATATGCGCACCATGTGGCTCCCCATCGCCTACCCGAAAACCCAGGACGACCAGGCCTGCTGGACCTACGACACAGGCGAGCAGGTAGCGGTGCTGCTGGACGCCCACGGCGAGGATGGCGTGATCCTGGGCGCGATCTACTCCGAAGCCGACCCGCCGCCGACCACCAGCCGCAACAAGTTCATGGTGCGGTTCAAGGATGGCGCGCTGCTGGAGTACGACCGCGCCAGCCACACGCTCACCGTGTCCGGCGTGCAGAAGGTGGTGGTCCAGACAGGCGCGGACATCGTACTGCAGGCCGGTGGCAAAGTGACGGTGGACGCGCCGGATTCCGAGTTTTCCGGCAACGTCCTGGTGAAGGGCAAACTGGTGGGGCAAGGCGGGATGGCGGTGTCTGGCGGGGCCGGTTCGGCAGCGGTGATCAGCGGGAATATGCAGGTGGATGGAAATGTGAACGCCAGCGGCTCCGTGATGGACGCTGGCGGGAACTCAAACCATCATAGCCATTAGGTTTTGGGCTTGTCGCGTGCGGCGATGCCAGCTTTCCGAGAGTCCGGCAGCAGTTCAAAAACTGCATCGATCTCCTTCGGCTCGGTGATCATTTTTTCAACGATTATATTCACCAATTTGAACAGGCTAGTAACAACGTCAGGATTGTCATCAATATCCATGATCCCAGGGTGTACCGCAGCATTGCCAATCACACGTACAGAGTCAAATGCTTTCTGGAGCGCTGCGGGCAAGCCCTTCTGAACCATTAGGCCGATGTTCTTATCGATAGTATTTTCAGGCTCCCCAAACTGTTGAGCGAGCTTTTCGACAAGTAACCGAAGGAGCGCTGCAGCAGCCCGTGGAGACTGAAGGGCAATCTCCCGTGCCTCCATATAGTCTGCTTTACAGTTACCAGGCAAGTCCTCTGATGGCATCGGAACAGAGCTAATACGAGGGAATAACATTTCTCCTTTACGAGGAGCATGTGCCACGTCAGTGTCAGTCGTTTCACGCCATATTGATGAGTTGGAGCATTTGGCGCATTGAGCTTGCCGAATTCTTTCGTTAACGAAACCAGTTCGACTAGGGCCTAGGTAGGTCCACTCCACATGGGAGTAAGCCTTGCAAAAAGGGCAATTGTAGCCTTCGGCTTGGAAGCTTGGTGGCACATAGTCCATATTTTATTGCTACCTTTCTTTAACCCGCATTAATGTTGGACAGCTATGATGGTACTACATCATGGCGTCATGAACCGGCTACTATCTGACTCCCTTCACTGGCAACCCGCACTGAACCGTCCCGACCTGGTCGAGGCCGAGGCGGACATCGACCAGTGCATTCGCATCATCCTGACCACGCCCAAGGGCAGCGATCCGCATCGCCCTGACTTCGGTTCTGACATCCATCTGTATATCGATCACCCGGTCACTCAAGCCGTGCCACATGTGGTACGCGAAGCCGTGGAAGCGATCCGGCAATGGGAGCCGCGCTGCCAGCTGGTGAAGGTGGCGCCGCTGATCGACGGCGCCCGCATCATCCTGCGCGTGACCTGGCGTATTGCTGCTGGCGTGCGGGAAACGGAGGTGCGGCTATGACTCTGCCCGAACCCGACTTCATCGCACGTGATCCCGCAGCCATCACGGCCGAAATCATCGCCCAATATGAGCAGCTGAGCGGCAAAACCCTGTATCCGGCCCAGGTTGAGCGGCTGCTGATCGACCTGCTTGCCTACCGCGAAACCCTGATCCGCATAGGTATCCAGGAAGCGGCGAAACAGAACCTGGTGGCGTTCGCCCACGCGCCGATGCTGGACTACCTGGGCCAGCTGGTCGGCGTTACCCGCCTGCCGGCCCAGCCGGCCCGCGCCACGTTGCGCTTTACCCTGGATGCGCCGCTGGCCAGCCCGCTGCTGATTCCGGCCGGCACCCGCGCGGAGAGCGGCGACGGCGTGGTGGCCTTCGCCACCAATGAGGCGGCGACGTTGCAGGCCGGCATGATGTCGCTGGAGATTGCCGCCACCTGCCAGGACGCCGGCAGCGCCGGCAACGGCTGGCAACCTGGACAGATCGTCAACCTGATGGACGACCTGGGCGACATGGACGTGGTGGTGACCAACACCGCAGCCACGGCCGGCGGTGTCGACGTGGAAGACGACGAGCGCTTGCGCGAACGCATCACGTTGGCGCCGGAGTCGTTCTCCAATGCGGGCAGCGTGGCCGCCTACCGCTTCCACGCGCTGCGCGCGCATCAAAGCATTGTCGACGTCGCCGTGCTGTCGCCTACGCCTGGGGTGGTGCAGCTCTACCCGCTGCTTGGGGCCGGGCTGCCGGATGCCAATATGCTCGCCCTGGTGCAGGCCACGTGCTGCGCCGAGAAGGTCCGGCCGCTGACCGACCGGGTGCAGGCGCTGGCGCCGACTGCGGTGGACTATGTGATCGAGGCGCAGCTGAAGCTGTTTAACCAGGCCGACGCCGCGCAGGTGCGCGCCGCCGCCAGTCAGCAGGCGGCCGCCTATGCGGCCAAACAAGCGGCGGCGCTGGGCCAGGACATCGTGCCCAGCCAGATCATCGCCGCGCTCCAGGTGGCCGGGGTCTACGAGGTCACGCTGATCAGCCCGCCGCGCTTGGTGCTGACCGCGAACGAATGGGCGCGCTGCATCGGGATCAAACTGGCGCCGACGGAGACGACGAATGGCTGATCTGCCATTGCCGCCGGCCTTGGCCGGCGACGCCCGCAGCCGCATCCTCGCCGCGCTGGCAGCAAGGATCAGCGCAGTAGATGTGTCCGGGCTGCTGGTCTACCTGGTGGACAACGTCGCCCGCTCGGCGTTGCCGCTGCTGGCCGAGCAGTTCAGCCTGCCGGGCGATGGCTGGGAACTGGCCGAGTCCGACTACGCCAGGCGGCGGATGATCAAGGGCGCCATCGAGCTGCACCGCTATAAAGGCACGCCGTGGGCCATCCGGGAAGTGATTCGCCGGCTGGGCCTGGGCGAGGCCACGTTGATCGAGGGGCTGGCCGGCCAGCGGCGCAATGGCGTCATTCGGCGCGATGGCATGCATGTGCATGGCGAGGCGGATACATGGGCGAAATACCGCGTGCTGTTGCCGCAGCCCATCACCAATGATCAGGCGGCAAACCTGCGCAGGGCATTGCTGGCTGTCGCGCCGGCACGCTGCCACCTGGCCAGCCTGGAGTACCAGGCCGCGGCCAACCGCCACAACGGCGCCATCCGCCGTGACAAGCAATTCAACCGAGGGAGCGCCTGATGGCCAATCTGCAGGAGAAGCCTGTCTGGGAGACGGGCATCTATCAACTGGAAACCTCCGATCCGGTGCTGGCCGGCCCGGACGGCATCGACAATCTGCAAGGCAAGCAGCTGGCCAACCGTACCGCCTACCTGAAGAAGCAGCTGGATGAGCTTGCGGACGGCGCGTCGACGGCGGCTTACGCCGCGCAGCTGAGGACGGCACGCCAGATCACCCTGACTGGCGACGGTAGCTGGAATGTAGCGTTTGACGGAAGTGGCGACACCAGTGCGGCGCTGACGCTGGCCAACAGCGGCGTGAAGCCAGGCAGCTATGCCGTAGTGACGGTCGACGTGAAAGGCCGAGTGACCGCCGGCCGCCAGCTGTCCGCCGCCGACTTCCCGGCTTTGGATTGGAGCAAGCTTACATCCACGCCCACAACGCTGGCGGGCTATGGCATTGCCGATGCCGCCTGGCGCGATGCCGAGCGGCGGGTCTGGGGGGCGGCGTTCCGCGCCAACAAGGGCGATCCGGCGGATGCGGGGGCCGACACGGCCGCCGTGGGATACGGCTTTGATGTCGATGGCGACACCGGACTTTTCGCAGCCAAGAGCGCCTCGCCAGGTTCAGGCTCGGCCAAGTTGATGCTGAAGATCGACAATCTCGAATGCCTGACGATTGGCAGCGACGGGGCGCTGCGGTCTTCGAAGTACGGGTGGTTGCATGAGTGCTTTGCCGCGCAGGCCACCACGTTGGCTGGGTATGGCATTGTGGATGGCGCAAGCAAGAGCGATCTGGCCACCGCGATTGCCCATGTGGGTGAGCTGTTCCCCGGCCAGATCGCGCCGCGTGGCCACCGGAAATACCCTGATGGCTTGGTGGAGCAGTGGTTTTCGGTTCCATTCAACCGCCGCGACCAACTGATTCCGTTTGTCTTCCCGTTAGCGATGGCTGAGGTCTATGGCGTTTGGCCGTCGGTACTGGATGCCGAGGGTGAAGTGACGGCGCTGCTGGCATCTGTTCCGACATCGACCGGGGGCACGATCCGCACGCGAGGCATCTATGGTGGCCCGCCGGATGAGGGCACCATTTTTATCCGTGTGATTGGGAAGCTATAGGAGCCGCAGAATGATCGTGTACTTTTCCCCCTCTCGCTGTGGTTTCTATGACCAAGACAGCTCCATTCGCCCTGAAGACGCCGTGGAGGTGACGCTCGACGCCTACCACGCCTTGTTGGATGCCCAAGCTGCAGGCGCAGTGATTGGCGTAGATGACAAAGGACAACCGGTAGCGCGGCCCAAACCCCCGGCGACCCTGGATGAGCAAGCGGCGCAGGCGCGCCTGTTTCGTGACGAGCTGCTGAAAGATGCGCTGGCGGTATTGGATCGACACGCCAGCCAGAAAAGCTATGGCATCCCCACAACCCTGATCGAGGAGCAGGCGCGGCAATGGGCGGTATATGCCCAGGCATTGCGCGACGTGCCGCAGCAACCGGACTTTCCGGTGAAAACGACTTGGCCAGCCAAGCCGCAATAAATTGAGAACAGCGACCAGGCGCGTGCTGCAAACACGCACCTGGCCAGCTGACCCGCAGAGCAGACCTGCAAGTCATCCCAAGGCTGTCATTGCCGTTGGCCAACGGTGAAATAAGCCTATCGGGATATTTCGCATCAGGAAAGAGTCTTGCAGATGTTACAAATCACAGCAGCACCCATCGTTCCCTGGATTGGCGGCAAGCGCCGTCTGGCCAAGCACATCCTTCCTCTGTTTCCCGAACATACCTGCTATGTCGAACCCTTCTGCGGCGCGGCCGCGCTGTACTTCTTGAAGGAGCCGGCGAAGGTGGAGGTGATCAACGACGTCAATGGAGAGCTGGTAAATCTCTATCGGGTTGTGCGTCACCACATGGAAGAGTTTGTGCGTCAATTCAAGTGGTCGCTGACCTCGCGGCAAATCTTCAAGTGGCTGCAGATCACGCCCGAGGAGACGCTGACCGACATCCAGCGGGCAGCCAGGTTCTTTTACCTCCAGAAGATGGCTTTCGGCGGGAAGGTGGATGGCCAAAGTTTTGGGACGGCCACCACCAGCCCACCCAAGCTCAACCTGGTCTGTCCCACTCCCCATGGACAGAGGGTTAAGCACTAAGCTCTGAACGGCGGCGTTCGAATTCAACCGGGGTCAGATACCCCAGGGTTGAATGACGTCGTTGGTGATTGTAAAAGCGGATGTAATCAAACACATCCGTACGCGCCTCCTCGTAGCTCCGGTAGTGGGTCAGATAAACACGTTCCGACTTCAATGAACGGAAGAAGCTCTCCATCGCTGCATTATCCCAGCAGTTCCCGGTGCGGGAGTGGCTCGGTACCATTCCGTGCCGTTTCAGCAATGCCTGGTAGTCAAAGGCACAGTACTGACTCCCGCGGTCCGAATGCAGAATCACCTCTCCTGAAGGCTGGCGGCGCGCCACTGCCATCGTCAGGGCAGCATGCACCAGTTCTTGCTGCATTCGATGATGCATGGCCCAGCCCACTATCGCCCGGGAGTACAAGTCGAGCACCACCGCCAGGTACAGCCACCCTTCACCGGTCCGGATATAGGTCATATCCGACACCCAACGCTGATTGATGTCGCCACCAGCAGCAAATTGTCGCTGCAGCAGATTAGGCGCCACGGGTAGAAGGTGTTGACCACCACTGACGGGTCGACAATGTTTACGAGTTCTAACCCTGATACCGTTTCGCCGCATCAGGCCCGCGATGCGATGCCGCCCGCAGGCGAAGCCCTGTGCAAGAAGTTCGGCATGAATACGCCGATGGCCATAAATACCATTGACCTCGGCATGCACCAGCCGGATTTCACGTAGTAGTTGTCGGTTCGCCATCTCTCGCGCCGAAGGTGGGCGGTGTAGCCACGCATAGTAGCCACTGCGGGACACACGAAACAGTTGGCACATCGGGGCTGCCGGGTAGCGGTCCGACAGCGCCTGAATCGCGCGGAATTTCACTTCATGGGTTGCGAGAAGATGGCGAGCGCCTTTTTTAGGACATCGCGCTCCATGGTAACGCGGGCCAGTTCATCCCGCAGTCGCTTGAGCTCGGCGGCTTCACCGGTCTGTTTGCCTCGGCCAGGGAAGGCATCGGGTCCTGCGTCTTGGAGTTGACGCTTCCACTTGCCCAGCAGCGACTCGGTAATGTCGAAGGCTTGGGCAACATGCCGTAACGGGGTGCCGGCAAGTACCTGCTCAACCGCTTCGCGCTTGAGGGCCTCCGGGAAAGTACGTCTGGTCTTGATCATGAACACTGCTCCTTGGTGGGGATTATCCACCTTAAGTTAGTGTCCACGGGGAATGGGACAGACCAACCTGCTGCGGCTTGAGGAAGATTTGTCTGCCGCCCACCTACGCCTGAGCCGGACCTATATCGAGAACCTGGACTGGGCTGACTGCATCAACAAATACGACCGGGAGCACACGTTGGTCTACTGCGACCCGCCATACTGGGGCACAGCGGGCTACGGCGTTGACTTTGGCTTGCATCAGTACCAGCGCATGGCCGAGCTGGCCAAGTCGATGAAGGGGCGCATGATCATCTCAGTCAACGATATCCCGGAAATGCGCCAGGCGTTTGACGGGCTGAATATGGGGCATGTAGATATCGCCTACACCGTGGGCGGCGCCGGCCGCAGCAAGGACAAGAAAGGAGAGCTGATCATCCGCAACTGGTGATCGCCTACGAAAAGAGCGAAGGGGCCAGTTGGCCCCTTCGTACAGGAAGTGAAATTCTTTTGCAGATACTGGAAAATGACTGGGTCACCATTTATCGCGCAAAACGGCGCTCAGTTTTCGCGCCGCGCTTCACGTTCTGGCGCGAGGGCGGCATGCTCTACCTGCACCTGCCCCTGCCCCATCCCAGCATGGAAACCCGCGAGAACCTGCGCAGCCACTACCTGGCCAATCTGGCCGATGCCAGCCAGGTGCTGGGCCAACTGCTGGACAAGATGCGCGGCCGTTTCGGCGACGACTTCTCCGTCATCGTGACATCCGACCACCCTTTGCGCACCGAGGGCTGGTGCCGGCCCGAGCGCGAATACCACGCCGCGGACTGCAGCCTCGGGCTGCCGGCCAACCGCAAACAAGTGCCTTTCATCGTGATCAGCCCGCGGCTGGCGGAGCAGCCGCGCATGCCTGCCGACAATCTGGGCGTGTTTCACGGCGCCGCGCGCAGTTGACGGCGGCTTGCCGCCGCAACATCATCCCATCAGCATTGCCCGAACTCAGCGTCTCCCCACCACAAGGAATCAGCCATGTCCCTCACCATGCATCAAGCCGCCATTCCCGCGCTGACGCGCGGCCTCAACAGCCTGTCGGCCATTCTGGCCAAGGCCGCCGCCCACGCCGAAGCCAGGAATATCGACCCCCAGGTGTTTTTGCAAGCCCGGCTGGCGCCGGACATGTTCCCGTTGCTGCGCCAGGCGCAGATCGCCTGCGACCTGGCCAAGGGCTGCGCCGCCCGCCTGGCCGGCCAGGAGGTGCCCAGCTACGCCGACGACGAAATCGGCTTCGACGATTTGCAGGCGCGCATCGCCAAGACGCTGGCGCTGGTGGCCGGCGTGACGCCGGCGCAGCTGGAAGGCAGCGAAGACCGCGCGGTGACGCTGAAAGTGCGGGGAGAAGAGATAACATTCAGCGGCCTGGGCTATCTGCGCAATTTCGCGCTGCCCAATTTCTATTTCCACCTGACCACCGCCTACGCCATCTTGCGGCACAACGGCCTGGAGCTGGGCAAGCCCGACTATCTGGGCGGCGCGCCCGCCAGCCTCGCCGAATAAGCGCGGCAAACGGCAAAAAGCCCCAGACGCCAGCGCCGGGGCTTTGTCTTGACTGCCTTCAGGCCTACTTGCGCAGGAGGAATTCAGCCAGGATATTTTTGAACACGAAGCCTGACACGCCGAAGCCCAGCACCAGGAACAACACAAACATGCCGGTTTTGCCCGCCTTGGACTTCTTGCCCAGGTCCCAGATGATGAAGCCCATGAAAATGATCAAGCCGGTCAGGCACACCACCAGCGAAATATTGGTAAATTGCTCTTCGGACACGATTTCAACCCTTGTCTGCTTTCATTTGCCCTGCCGGCCGGGCCGCCGGACGGAAGCGGCCGCCGCGCAACACCAGGGCCACGCCCGCCGCTGCCAGTACGATACCCCCCATCGCCAATGGGCTCAAGCGCTCGTCGAACAACAGCCAGGCCTGGATGGCGGTGAGGCCAGGCACCAGGTAGAGATAAGCCGCCACCTTGCCGACGTCGCCATCGCGCAGCATGCGCATCAGCAGCAGGATGGCCAGCACCGACAGCATCAACACGCTCCAGGCCAGCGCGAAAACGAACTGGCCGCTCCACGCGACGCTCTGGCCGCGCTCGAACAGCAAGGCCAGCAGGCCGGTCACGGCGAAAGCCGACAGGTATTGATGAAAGGCCCCGGCGATGGGGTGCGCGCCGCCGCCGCGATGTTTCTGGTACAGGGTGCCGCCGGTGATCAGCAACAGCCCGCCCGCGGCGAAGGCCGCCCCGGCGCCGCCGCCGAAAGACACGCCCTTGCTGCCGAGAATCACCAGCGCCGTGCCGGCCAGCCCCAGCGCCATCCCCAGCCACTGCCCGGCGCTGAAGCGCTGGCCGCCGAGCCCCATGGACAGCAAGGCAGTCAACAAGGGTTGCAGGCCCATGATCAGCGCGGCCAAGCCTGCCGGCACGCCCAGCTTGATGGCGGCGAACAGACAGCCCAGATAACCGCCGTGCAGCATCCCGCCGCTGACCCACTGGCTGCGCATCTGCGCCAAGGTCGGCCAGGCGGGCCGCAGCGCGGCGATCAGGCCGGCGAAGCACAATAGCGTCAGCGCCATGCGGATGGCGAGGAAGGTGAAGGGGCCGCAATACGGCAAACCCAACTTGGCGCCGGTGAAGCCGGTGCTCCATAACGCGACGAAAACCCACGGAATCCAACTGCTTGCCCGCATGGCGCGGCCTCTCCTAATCTATTGCGCAAAGAACGAAAAATGGCGGCCTGGGCCGCCATGTCAACGGTATTAACCGATTGTATCAGCCGCGCTTGTTCCGCGCATTGGCGGCGATGCGCATCCGCAAGGCGTTCAGGCGGATGAAGCCGGCGGCGTCGGCGTGGTTGTAGGCGCCGCCGTCTTCGTCGAAGGTGGCGATGGTCGGGTCGAACAGCGAATCGGTTTTCGATTCGCGGCCGACGACGATCACATTGCCCTTGTACAGCTTCAGCCGCACCCATCCGTTCACCGTGGCCTGCGACGCGTCTATCATCTGCTGCAGCATCGCGCGCTCCGGGCTCCACCAGTAGCCGGTGTAGATCAGCTGCGCGTACTTCGGCATCAGCTCGTCCTTCAGGTGCGCCACTTCGCGGTCCAGCGTGATCGACTCGATCGCGCGGTGCGCCTTCAGCATGATGGTGCCACCCGGGGTTTCATAGCAGCCGCGCGACTTCATGCCGACATAGCGGTTTTCGACGATGTCGAGGCGGCCGATGCCGTGCTTGTTGCCCAGGCGGTTCAGCTCAGTCAGCACCGCGGCCGGACTCAGCGCCTGGCCGTTGATGGCGACGATGTCGCCGTGCTTGTATTCCAGCTCGACGTATTCAGCCTGGTCCGGCGCGTTTTCCGGGCTGACGCTCCACAGCCACATGTCCTCGTCCGGCTCGCGCGCCGGGTCTTCCAGCGAGGTGCCTTCATAAGAGATGTGCAGCAAGTTGGCGTCCATCGAGTACGGGCTGCCGCCGTTTTTCTTCTTGCTGATGTCGATGCCGTGGGCTTCGGCGTAAGCCAGCAGCTTCTCGCGCGATAGCAGGTCCCACTCGCGCCACGGCGCGATTACCTTGACGTCGGGCTTGAGCGCGTAATAGCCCAGCTCGAAGCGCACTTGGTCGTTGCCCTTGCCGGTGGCGCCGTGCGACACCGCGTCGGCGCCCACCTGGTTGGCGATCGCGATCTGGCGCTTGGCGATCAGCGGCCGGGCGATGGAGGTGCCCAGCAGGTATTCGCCTTCATAGACGGTGTTGGCGCGGAACATCGGGAACACGTAGTCGCGGACGAACTCCTCGCGCAGGTCCTCGATGAAGATGTTCTCCGGCTTGATGCCCAGCGACACGGCTTTCTGGCGCGCCGGCTCCACTTCTTCGCCCTGGCCGATGTCGGCGGTGAAGGTCACCACTTCGCATTGATAAACGTCCTGCAGCCACTTGAGGATGACGGAGGTATCCAGGCCGCCGGAATAGGCCAGTACTACTTTCTTGATGTCAGACATTGCTTTGCTTCCCACGTATTGTTTGCTTGTCGATTGCCGGGCGGGACTCAGTCCTCGCGGTGCCCCAGCAACAGAAATTCGATCAGGGCCTTTTGCGCGTGCATGCGGTTTTCGGCTTCGTCCCATACCACGCTTTGCGGGCCGTCTATCACCTCGGCCGCCACCTCCTCGCCGCGATGCGCGGGCAGGCAGTGCATGAACAGCGCGTCGGGCTTGGCGTGCCTCATCAGTTCCGCCGTCACCTGGTAGCCGGCGAAAGCCTCGCGCCGCGCCGCCTGCTCGGCCTCGTAACCCATGCTGGTGAACACGTCGGTGGTGACGATGTCCGCCCCGCTCGCCGCCCGTGCCGGGTCTTGCGTCAGCTCCAGGAGCTCCGAGCCGTAATGGTGGCCGTCCAACGCCTTCAGCTCGTAGCCCAGCGGCGACGCCACCTTCAGCTTGAAGCCGAGCACGCGCGCGGCCTGCAGCCAGGTGCGGCAGACGTTGTTGCCGTCGCCTATCCAGGCCACGGTCTTGCCCTTGATCGAACCGTGCCGCTCCACATAGGTGAAGATGTCGGCCAGAATCTGGCACGGATGGTATTCATTGGTCAGGCCGTTGATCACCGGCACGCGGGAATGCGCCGCCAGCCGTTCGACCTGGCGCTGCTCGAAGGTGCGGATCATGATGATGTCGCTCATCCGCGACAACACTCTCGCGGTGTCCTCCACCGGCTCGCCGCGGCCCATCTGCGAGCTCTTGGTGTCCAGAAACATCGCATGCCCGCCCAACTGGGCCATGCCGGCCTCGAACGACGCGCGGGTGCGGGTGGAGTGCTTTTCGAACACCATGGACATCACCTTGCCGACCAGCGGCCGGTGCAACTCGCCGGCGCCTTGTCGTCGCTTCAGAACCTTGGTTCGCTCGAAGAGATGGTGGTACTCGTCGGGAGTCAGGTCGCTGAACTGCAGGTAATGCCTTACGGACTTCATGATGCTCCAATCGGAAAAAAAGAGGCCGCTGCGCGTGCAACACCGAGAGGTGATTTCATGCGCAACGGCACATTACTACACGCTGGTCTCAAGTCACTTTAACAAACGCCGCACCCCAGACAGGACAAAGTCATGATTTACAGAAATGCGACATTTGTTATATTTATCGGAAATCACCCTGCCTGACAAGCATTCAATTGAACAATCCTCGTCCCGGCAATTCCGCCAACTCGGCCGGACGCAGCACGCGCACGTAAAATTCGCCGCCATCCTCAGCCAAACCATGCATTTCTATGGTTTTCTGTGTTTTTTGCAGCCGCGCCAAATACGACAAGATGGTGTCGTCTATCAGCTGCCCCGGCACCAGCACCGGAATGCCGGGAGGATAAGGCACGATCTGGTCGCAACACACGCGGCCGCACAGCTCGGCATTGGGACGGCCATCGTCGTCCAGCAGCGGCAACCGTTCGCCGGCCTCGTAGAAGGCGTCGCGCGGCAGGCAGGCCAATCGGCTGAAATGCGGGATCTCCGGCATCCGCCCCAGCGCGCGCGCCGGACGGTTTTCCTTCGCCAGCCGCAGCATCGCGTCGTACAGCCGCGACAGCTTGCTGCGGGTGGTGCCTATGGTCAGCAGCAGCGTGATGGTGCTGAACGTCGACTTCTCCACCTGGACGTTGTAACGCTCGAACAAGGCCTGCTGCAGTTCGTCGGCGGTGAAGCCGGAACGGGTGAAGTCCACCGTCAGCTTGGTGGGGTCGAGCTGGATGCCGTCTTCCCTCACCTCCTCCGGCAGCAAGTCGGCCAGCTCCAGTACGCGGAACACGCCGGTGGAGTTGATCTTCTCGCGCAATTCCTGCGCCAGCTTCAAGGTGCGGTCCAGCAGGCGGTAGCCTTCCATCACCGCCTGCTTGCGCGCCACGTCCAGGCTGGCGATCAAGTTGTACTGCGGACTGGTGGACGCGTGCATGTTGAAGTTTTCGCGGAACAGATGCGCGTCGAAACCGGGATCGTTGACGTGGATCATGCTGGCCTGCGAGAAGGCGGACAGGATCTTGTGGGTGCTCTGGGTGACGTAATCGGCGCCGGACTCCAGCGCCGTCGGACGGAAGGCCGGGTGGAAGCGGGCGAAGCCGTACCAGGCCTCGTCGACGATCACCTTGATGCCCTTCTCGTGCGCGGCCTCGATGATGGGCTTCAGGTCGTAGCGCAGGCCGTCGTAGGTGCAGGAGGTGAGGATCAGCACCCGCGCGTCCGGATTGGCATCTATCCCCTCGAAGATGGTGGTCTTCGGCACCGGCCCGAAAATGCCGTACTGGCGATTGATCGACGAATCCAGATACACCGGCAGCGCGCCGGAAAGGATCACGCCGTGATGGACCGATTTGTGACAGTTGCGGTCCAGCAGCAGCTTGTCGCCCGGTGCCAGCAGCGTCTGGAAGATCACCTTGTTGGATGTCGAGGTGCCGTTGGTGGCGAAATAGGTCTTCTTCGCGCCGAAAGCCTTGGCCGCCAGCATCTGCGACTCCGCGATCACCCCGGTCGGGTGCAGCAGCGAATCCAGCATCGGCACCGACACCGACAGGTCGGCGCGCAGCAGGTGCTCGCCGACGAAATCGTGGAAATCCCCTACCCAGGGGCTGCCCTTCAGCGAATCGCCGCCGGAATGGCCCGGGGTATGCCAGGAGTCCTTGGCCATCCGCACGTACTGCTTGAGCTTGTCGTAAAACGGCGTGGCCGACTTTTCCGCCAGCTCGGCCGCCAGGATGCGGAACCAGCCGTTGAAATCGGCCTCATCGCGGTAGAAATAGCCGTCCACCGCGTGGCTGGCCAGCTCTTCCACCAGCGCCCGCTCGTCATCGTCCTGCAGAAACACGTAAAGCGAGACCTCCGGCCGGAACGCGCTGATGCGGTTGGCCAGCTGGGCCGCCGCCTGGTTCGCGCCGGCGCCTTTCAATTGGCGGTCGACCAGCACGACTTGCGTTTCGCCGTCGCGCGCGATGAGGTCCATGGTTTCGGCGCTGGTCGCCGCGGCGACGAAGGTCAGGCCGAACGGATTTTCCAGCCGCACCGCTGCAGCCCCAAGTCCGGCCAGCACTTCGGCTTGCCATGTCACATCATCGCTGACCACGAGAACGCGGCTGACGGGTTTCATGATGGTTTCTCCAGTTGTGTTGCCGCGCGTTGTTTTTGTCTGTCCGGGCCGCGCGCGCCGCTGCTTGTTTTTCTGTTGTTCCGCCTATCCTATCCACATCTTGCCGTCGCCGTCATTATGCAGGCGCACAAAGGCCGCATGCGATACAATTGCGCCATGCTGACCGATGCCGAAAAAGACGCGATTCGCGACCACTACCGTACCCTCTCCGACAACCTGCCGGGCTTCCGCCCGCGCGCCTCGCAGCGGCGGATGCTGGCCGAAATCGCCAACACCCTCTCCCGCGCCCAGGAGAAGGTGGAAGACGAGTGGCCGCAGCGCGAAGGCGAAAGCATCGCCGTGATCGAAGGCCCCACCGGCGTCGGGAAAAGCCTGGCCTATCTGCTGGCCGGCGGCGTGATGGCGCGCGCGCGCGGCAAGAAACTGGTGGTCACCAGCGCCACCGTGGCGCTGCAGGAGCAGCTGGTCAACCGCGACCTGCCCTTCGTGGTGGAAAACAGCGGTCTGCCGCTGAGCTTCGCGCTGGCCAAGGGCCGCGGCCGCTACCTGTGCCCGTACCGGCTGTACGGCCTTACCGCCCAGCACGCGCAGCAAAGCCTGCTGCAGCCCGATCCGATGATGGCGCTGTGGGACCACAAGCCCGAACAAGCCGAACTGGACGCGCTGTCGGCGATGGCCGACGCCTTCCACTACCGCAAATGGGATGGCGACCGCGACAACTGGGACACCGTGATCGAGGACGGCTTGTGGTCGCGCGTCACCAATGATCGCCACGGCTGTCTGAAAACCGCCTGTCCGAACCGCGCCGAGTGCCCGTTCTACCTGGCGCGCGACACGCTGGAAAACGTCGACGTGGTGGTGGCCAACCACGACCTGATGCTGGCCGATGTCTCCATGGGCGGCGGCGTGATCCTGCCGGCGCCGGAAGAAAGCTTCTACTGCATAGACGAGGCGCACCATCTGGCCAAAAAGGCGATCAACCAGTTCGCCGCCGAGCATTCGCTGGCGCAGGCGCTGGGCTGGCTGGACAAAGTGGCCGCCGTGGTGGTCCACGCCGAAGCGCACACCGGCAAGGCCGAGCTGGCCAGCCAGGCGATAGACTCCGCCGCCGCCTGCGTGGAAACCCTCACCGAATGGCTGTGGCTGCTGGAGGGCGAGGACGCGCTGGCCGCCAGCAGCGACAATCTGGAGCCCTCCTGGCTGATAGAAGACGGCATCCTGCCGGAACGGCTCAAAACGCCCGCCGCCAATATGGCCGTTTCCGCCCGCTCGCTGTCCAAACAGCTGGACGACATGGGCAACGCGCTGTCGGAAACCCGCAAGGACAAGAATGGCGACGGCGACCTGGACAAGACCGCCACCGAGCTGGGCTTCCTGATCGGCCGCGCGGAACAGCTGATGGCGGTATGGGATTTGTTCGATACCGAAACAGCCGAAAACGCGCCGCCGATCGCCAAATGGATCACCCGCCGCGCCGAAGGCAAGGGCGACTACCTGTTCTCGGCCTCTCCGGTGAGCGCCGCCGCCAGCCTGGCCGCCACGCTGTGGCGCCGCGCCTGCGGCGCCGTGCTCACCTCCGCCACGCTGCGCTCGCTGGGCGATTTCGAGCTGCTGCTGTCGCAAACCGGCCTGAAATGGCTGCCCAAGGTCAGCTGCCTGGCCCTGGATTCGCCGTTCAACTTCGATGAGCAGGGCGAACTGTACCTGCCGCCGCTGCAGGCCAGCCCGAAAGACCCGGGCGGCCACACCCGCGAGATCATCGAATGGCTGCCCAAGCTGATCGACCCGGCCCAGGCGGTCGGCACCCTGGTGCTGTTTTCTTCGCGCAAACAGATGCAGGAAGTGGCCGCCGGGCTGCCGGCCGAGCTGCGCGATCGCCTGCTGGTGCAGGGCGAAATCCCCAAGCGCACCCTGCTGGACACCCACCACAAGCGGCTGGAAGAGCAGCAATCCAGCGTGATTTTCGGCCTGGATTCATTTTCGGAAGGGCTGGACCTGCCAGGCGAAAGCTGCGTGCACGTGATCATCGCCAAGCTGCCGTTCGCGATGCCGGATGACCCAGTGGGCAAGACCCTGTCGCGCTGGATCGAGAAACGCGGCGGCAACCCCTTCATCGAACTGACGGTGCCGGAGGCGTCGATCAAACTAGTGCAGGCGGTGGGCCGGCTGATCCGCACCGAGCGCGACTATGGCCGCGTCACCATCCTGGACAACCGCCTGACACGGCAAAGCTACGGCAAAAAACTGCTGGCCTCGCTGCCGCCATTCAAGCGCATATGATTTTCAGGTATGATCACGAAACTTTCGCATAAGTAAAAATCGCCGGCCGACAAAAAACGCCTTAGCAGCTGCAACAAAACAGGCTACACCAAAAGCACACACACTGGTTCCACCGCCATGATCTGCAATCCATACGAAATCGTCATCCAGGGCCTCACCTCCGAGGGCCGCACTTTCCGCCCCAGCGACTGGGCGGAACGCCTCGCCGGCATCCTGGCCTCCTTCGACACCAACCAACGCCTGTCCTACCACGCTTATGTTCGCCCGATGCTGCTGGAAGGCGTGCGTTGCGTGGCAGTCGACAAAAAGCTGGAAAAAGTGCATCCGCAGATCTACCAGTTCCTGATGGACTTCGCCAAGGACAATGACTTGCGCGTGGTCGATTGTCGGACACTAATTGACGAAGTCTACCCGAACAAATTTTCGGCATAATTGCAACAGGCGTCGTTTTTCCACCACTCCTTTTGCCAGTTTGGAAACACTCCCGTCATATTCTGTGGTTAAACTCAGACAAAGTTGTGAAGCAGTCGTGCGATAGTTGTTAAGCAGACACGAAGACTTCACCGCTTCACCACAGAACCTCAGACTTGACTTGGAGTATCCTCATGCAGAAGAAGAATCTGGCAGCCTTGGTTGCATCTATGTTCATCCTCCCGGTAGCCGCCCACGCCGACGTCACCATCTACGGTTTCCTCAGCGCTGGCATCGAATCCGCCAAAGCCTCCGGCAGCACCAGCCCGTATACTTCCCGCACCCGCGTGAGCGATCAAAACTCCCGCATCGGCTTCAAGGGCTGGGAAGATCTGGGCGGCGGCACCAAGGCCATCTGGCAAGTGGAAAGCAGCCTGCGCAACTTTGAGAACGGCGGCACCAACGACAAGGGCCAGTCCGCATCCTTCGGCACCCGCAACACCTTCATCGGCATCGACAACGCCGACTTCGGCAAAGTGCTGCTGGGTCAGAACGACTCCGCCTACAAGGTCTTCACCGGCAGCAGCAACAGCGCGCTGGGCACCGACCTGATGGTCAACACCACCGCCGACAACTTCGGCTCCAGCTCGGTCAACAGCCGTGGCGAAGCCCGTCTGGCCAACTCGGTCCACTGGTTCTCCCCGAAATGGGCCGGTTTTACGCTGGGCGGCTCCTGGGGCGTGGATGAAGCCCGTGCCAATGATGCCAACAAACAGAGCACAGATGCCAAGCGCATCTCCCTGGGCTTGGGCTACAACTGGGGCAGCCTGAACTTGGCCACTGCTTGGGACAAGCAATATGATAAGGGAACATCCTTTGATGCAAAAACTGGTGCCCTGACCTCTTCTCTGGGATCCAGCAAGAACATCTCGTTCTACAGTATTGCCGCCAGCTACAAGTTCGACTTCGGCACCTTCATCGGCGGCAACTATGAATGGGGCACCTATGACCAACTAGCCGGCGGCCAAGTAAAACAGGATGACTGGCTGATCGCGCTGGGCCAGGACTTCGGCGCCGCGTCGATCAAACTGTCCTACGGCCAGCTCGGCACGCTGAAGAATGTCGGCGCCGGCATCAATGGCGACGACTTCAAGGCCAAGCAATGGATCCTGGGCGGCACCTACAACCTGTCCAAGTCCACCCAGCTGCTGGCCTACGCCACCAAGATCACCAACAACGCGAAACAGAACGCCAACTTCGCCAACAACGCAGTATATGACACAGCCCTGGGCACCAAAGACGCCAGCCTGACCCCGGGCAACAGCCCGCAAGCTTTCGGCATCGGCATGAAGGTAGCGTTCTAAGCGTCGCCCTCCCGCTCGCCATCAAAAACGCCACGGCATGCCGTGGCGTTTTTTTCTTCTCCCGATCGCAGCGGGTCAGCTGCAGACTCTATCCAGTTCTCCAGGCTGCGACACCAGAAAATTGCCCTCTCCCTGCCACTGGATGATGCGGCGATTGCGCTGCCGCTCCCATTCATCCACCGGATACTTGCGCGCCCAGGCGCACATCAGCTGCTTGTCCTGCTGGCTGATGCGCAGGCCATAGCGCTGGTGCATATACAGCGTGATCCGCGCGGCTGAACCGCGAACTTCCTCCCGAGGCTGGAAACGCTTCTGCTTGAAGTCCACCAGCGACTGGCACTGGCCGTAAATAGGGCGCGGATGGATTTCCCAGGCGCCGTAGGAGAAATTGGCGCGATCGCCATTGACCTCTCCCACCGCCGGCACCAGATTGTTCAGATCGCCCTCCGCCATCTGAAACAGGGGGTCCGTATCGCCGCAAGCTTTGCGGCCGCCTTTCTGCCAGCACTGACGTTGATGCCCCAATACCCAGGCCGGCACCACATGCTCCCACTCTATGCGGCTGGCGCGGCTTTCCGACTTGCGCGGCTGATAACCGCAGGAGGCCCAGTCCACCGCCTTGCCTTGATAGCGGCAACCGCAGTAGAAATCCACCTCCATGCCGGCATACACCCTGGGCAGGATGCGCTTGGCAGCGGGAAAATCACGATGGCCAACCTCCTTGCCGCCGCGCACCAGAGGCGCCGCCTCAACAGCTGGCGCATCAGGCAAAGCGTGCTCCCCCTTGGAGCTAGTCAGCAAAGCCTGACCCAAGGCCGCAAGCTGCCGCACTTCTCCTGATTTGGCTACCGACTCCACCTGCCGCGAATCACACGCCGCGAGCAGCGCGCTTAAAACTATCCATACCGATATACGCATGGCCCGAAGTGTAAGCATCCGAACCAATTACAGCAATATTATTGCCAAAATAAACAGCCCGCGACTCGCGCCGCGGGCTGGAATAAGCAGAAGGCAAACGCTTACCAGATGCGGATGCGCTGATCTTCCGGCTTGAACATCTTGTCGCCCGGCTTCACTTCGAAAGCCTTCTGGAACGCATCGCTGTTCGAGGTCGCCCCGATGGCGCGGAACGCTTCCGGCGAGTGCGGATCGGACACCAGGCGCGACAACAGCGCTTCGTCCCGCACCTTGCCGCGCCAAACCTGTGCGAAGCCGTAGAAGAAGCGCTGATCGCCGGTCATGCCGTCGATCACCGGCGCCGGCTTGCCGCCCAGCGACAGCTGATAAGCCTTGTAAGCGATCTGCAAACCAACGTTGTCGGCGATGTTCTCGCCCAGCGTCAGCTTGCCGTTGATGTGCTTGCCAGGCAGCGGTTCGTAGGCCTCGTATTGCGCCACCAGCTTGTTGGTCAGTTCATGGAAGCGCGCCTTGTCTTCCGCGGTCCACCAATCGCGCAGGTTGCCGTCGGCATCGTACTGGCTGCCCTGATCGTCGAAGCCATGGCTGATTTCGTGCCCGATCACCGCGCCGATGCCGCCGTAATTGGCGGCGTCATCCGCCTGCGCATTGAAGAACGGCGGCTGCAGAATGGCGGCGGGAAACACGATTTCGTTCTGGCTCGGATTGTAATAGGCATTCACCGTTTGCGGCGTCATGCCCCACTCGGTCCGGTCAACCGGCTTGCCAAGATGCGACAGCTGCCACTGGTATTCGAAGCGATTGGCGCGCTTGACGTTGCCCACCAGGTCCCCGGCTTGCAACTGCAGGCCGGAGTAATCGCGCCAATGATCCGGGTAAGCGATCTTCAGCATGTACTTAGACAGTTTGACCTGGGCCGCCTGCTTGGTCGCCGGACTCATCCAGCTCAAGCCGTCTATGCTTTGCCGGTACGCCTGCATCAGATTGGCCACCAGCTCCTGCATTTTCTGCTTGTGCTCGGCCGGGAAATACTTGGCGACATACTGCTCGCCCAGCACCTCTCCCAGCGACGACTCCACCAGCTGCACGCCGCGCTTCCAGCGCGGGCGCTGCTCCAGCGTGCCGGACAAGGCCTTGCCGTAGAAGTCGAACCGCGCATCCACCAGCGCCTTGTTCAGATAGGGCGCATAGCCATCCAGCGTATGGGCGATCAGGTAGTCCTGCCAATTGAGCAGCGGCTGCTTCCGCAGCAATTGCGCCAAGCCGCTCACATACTCCGGCTGATTGACGTTAAGCACCGCCAGATCGGCCGCCCTGGCCTCGGCGAAGAAGCCATGCCAGTCAAGCTTGGGCGCCAGCTTCGCCAACTGGGCGACCGTCATCTTGTTGTAGCGTTTTTGCGGATCGCGGTTATCCACCCGGCTGCGTTGCAGCTGTGCCAGCTGCGTCTCCAGCGCCAATACCCTGGCCGCGCGCTTGGCCGGCTGCGCGTAACCCGCCTGCTTGAACAACTGCTGCAGATAGACCAGGAAGGCGGCGCGCGCCTTGGCGAAACGCGGATCCTTGCCCAGATAATAATCGCGGTCCGGCATCAACAAGCCGCTCTGGTACAGCTCCGGCAGGTAGGACTTGGCATCCTTGGCGTCTATGCCGACCTCAAAAGCCAACGGCAAACGCGCGTTGCCTGCCTGCCCGGCGCCGAGCAGCCGCAACAGCTCGTTCCGACTGGACAACAAGGTAATGGCCTGCAGGTCCGCCTCTATCGGCTGCAGGCCCTTTTTCTCCGCCGCGGCCTCATCCATGAAGCTGGAATAGAGCGCGCCGATCTTCTGCGCATTCCCCGCCGCGCCGCTCGCGGCCGATGCCGTCTCGATCAGGCTGCGGCTGCGCTCCTCGCTCAGGTCGCGCAACTCCTTGAACGCGCCCTCCCAGGACTCCGCCGCCGGAATTTCATGGGTATCCAGCCACTTGCCATTCACCGCCAGATAGATATCGTCCTGCGGACGCACATCCGGATTGAAATTCTTGGTGTCGATGCCGGAAAGCTCGTGCGCCCAGGCCTGGCCGGCCATGACCAGCGCCAGCACCATCAGTTTCAATTTCATTCTTCTCCTCCTTGTCCACCGTGATAAAGAAAGGCAGCCCGAAGGCTGCCTTTCCACACGAACAGATGACGGCTTACTTGACGAACTGTTCCGATCCGACGATGCCCAGCTTCGTCAAACCCAAACGCTGCGACTCCGCCAGCACCATCGCCACCGGCTCGTAGCTCGCGTCCTTGTTCGGCTTGATGTGCAGCTCAGGCTGCGGACTCGCCTTCCCCGCCGCCGTCAGCTTCGCCTCCAGCTGCTCCCGACCCGCCAGCTTCTCGCCGTTCCACAGCACCGAATTGTCCGGCGAAATGTCGATCTGCACCACCACCGGCTTCTCCAGCGGCTTCGACGGCGTGTTCACCGGCATGTCCAGCTTCACCGCGTGCGTCTGGATCGGTATCGTGATGATCAGCATGATCAGCATCACCAACATCACGTCGATCAACGGCGTGGTGTTGATTTCCATCATCAGATCGTCTTCTCCCGACGACCCTACATTCATCGCCATGTCTTTTCTCCTAGTTCCGCGCCGGAGGCTCGGTGATGAACGCGATCTTCACGATCCCCGCCTGCTGCACCGCCAGCACGATGCGGCCTATCGGCGCGTACTTCGCCGCCGCGTCGCCACGGATGTGCACTTCCGGCTGCGGTGTCTTCTTCGCTTCCTTCACCAGTCGCGCCAGCAGGTCTTCCTGGCTCTTCATCGGCAGCGTGTTCCAGTAAATCGTGTTGTGCGTGTCCACACCCAGCACGATGTTTTCCGGCTTCGTCTGCGTCGGGATGTTCTGCTCTTTCGGCAGCGTCATCTTCACCGTTTGCGTCACCACCGGCACGGTGATCAGGAAGATGATCAGCAGCACCAACATCACGTCCACCAATGGCGTGGTGTTGATCGCCGACAGCACCTGATCCTCGTCTCCCTTGCCGTGGCCAAAGCGTTTATAACGGGCCATGGCCAATTACCGGGTCGGGTTGTTCAGCAGGCTGGCGTGCAGTCGGCCGGACACCACGCGTACGTTGTCCAGCACCAGCTTGTTGCGGCGCACCAGCCAGTTGTAACCCAGCACCGCCGGCACCGCCACCGCCAGACCGATCGCGGTCATGATCAGCGCTTCGCCCACCGGACCGGCCACCTTGTCGATGGAGGCCTGCCCCGAGGTGCCGATCTTCACCAGCGCGTGGTAAATGCCCCATACCGTGCCGAACAGGCCGACGAACGGCGCGGTCGAACCCACGGTGGCGATCACCGACAGGCCGTTTTGCATGTGATGGCTGGCGGAGTCCACCGCGTCAGAAATCGCCATCGACACCCAGGTGTTCAGGTCCACGCGGTTGGACAGTTCGCCCTTGTGTTCGCTCGCCGCTTCGATGCCGGCTTGCGCTACCGCGCTGTACATGCCTTCGTCCGCCAGTTCGCTGGCGGCTTTTTGCAGGTCCACGCCGTGGTGGCCCAGCAATTCGTGACCCTGCTTGATCAGGCGGCGTTGCTCCAGCAGCTTGACGATGCCCACGTACCAGGTGGAGGCCGACATGATCAGCAGAATGATCAGCGTGCCGCGCGCCACGAAGTCGCCTTGCGACCACAGCGCGTCGATGCCGTACGGGTTGTCCGTGGTCACCGTCTCCGCCGCCATCGCCGGCAGCGCGCTCAGCGCCGCGGCCGCAGCCAGTGCCTTGCCCAGCAGAGCTTGTGTGAATTTAGCCATGGTATTTACTCCTTTGTGTCTTGAGATGCCCTGGTCTTAGGAGCCAGAGTCGAGTTTGAAGCCGAATTCCTGCGTCAGCTGGGAATTGGCCTGGCAGGTGTAGCCTTGCAATGCGGCGCTGATCGCCGACTTGAAGCTGCTGCGGTAGCGCGGCGGGATGCTGCCGTCGAAACCGATATTGCTGATCCCGCTGAATTTGCCGTCCGCGCCTACGCCGAACACCACCCGCACCACGCCCTGGATTTCGTCTTCCTGCGCTTTGCTCGGGTACTCCGGCGCTTCCAGGTGGCTGCAGTTGGCTTTCGCCGAAATCGGCCCTTTCGGCGCTTCCACCACCGGCGCCGGCGTCGGCGCGGGTTGCGGCTTCGGATCCGATGTCACCGACTGGATCGCGTTCGCCGATTGCACGACCGGCGGCGGATTCACGACCGGCGGCACATACGCTTGCGGCTTCGGCGCCGCCGTCGGCTGCACCACTTTCTCGATCTTCGGCGGCGGCGGCGGTGGCGGCGGCGGCGGTTCGCTGATCACCGACACTTCCACTTTCTGCTGGATCACCTTGACCACGCCTTGCGCCAAGCCGGTCACCAGCGCGTAGATCAGCACGGCATGGAATATGATCACCCCAGCCAAGCCGGCGAATCGTCGCCTTGGCGGAGGGCCTCCCACTCCTTTAGCTGTGATACTCGTCATTTGGGTTACCCGTTCGTTCAAAGCCGGCGAGCCGGGCGCTCCGTCCTCATGAGCCGAAACGCCCATGCCCGCCGACGATTACAACATCAAGATGCGGCAAAACCGCATCCCCTTGCTACCTACCACTTGGGTTTGGCACCCATGACAGAATGCTATACCTATCGATTAAATACAATAGGCATAGACTACAGTTTGTACGACGTTTTGATAAAGAAGGCGCGCCCCACCGGATCGGTCAGAACCGGGTCGAAACCATACTGGAACGACTTGGTCTGGTTGCTGAACGGCGGCTGCTGATCGAACAGGTTTTTCACCCCCGCCGTCACCGTCAGTTTCTTCTTCCAGACATAGCTGCCGGACAGGTTCCAGTTCGAGTAGGAGCGCACGCTGTGGTTTTCGTCGTTCGGGTTCATGTCGGTGTAGCCGGACGAATAGTTCTGCACCAGCGAGGCGCTCCAGGCCGACTTCGCCCAGTTGAAGGCCAGGCTATGCTTCCAGCGCAGCGTCGGCAGCAGGATGTTCTGATACCAGCCGCCCAGCGGGCTGTAATACACGCCGTCCTTTTCCAACTGCTGTACGTACTTGGAGGTGTAGGTGCCGTCCAGATTGACGCTGAAATCGCCGATGGCGGTTTTCGGCAGGCGGAATGCCAGGCTGACATCCACGCCGGCCACGCTCAGATTGCCCAGGTTCTCAGTCGGGGTCTTGACGTAGTCCAGCGAGCCATCCGGATTGCGCACGAAGCGGTCGGCGTACTTCGCCGGATCGGCGAAGATGGCGCCCGGATCCAGCGTGCCTATGCTGTTCTGCACCATGGTCCACCAGAAGTCCGCGCTGGCGGTCACCGCCGGCACCGGCTCGATCACCAGGCCTAAGGTCAGCGAAGACGCTTTTTCCGCCGCCAGGGTGCGGCTGCCGCCCTGCATCACCATGAACTGCTGATTGCAATCCTGCGGCTTGTTGCCGCCGTTGGCCGGCACGCCGCCCGGGCAACGCACCGGGTCGTTGAACTTGTCGGCGCTATAGGTTTTGGAGTCCGGCATGAACACGTCGTACAGCGACGGCGCGCGGAAGCCCTTGCTGGCCGAGCCGCGGAACAACACCTGGGAAACCGGCTGGTACTTGAAGGCCACCTTGGGGTTGAACGAGTTGCCGAAATCGTTGTAGTGGTCGAAACGCGTGGCGACCTGGACATCCAGCCCCTTCAGCACCGGGATGTCCGCCTCGGCATACAGCGCGGACACATTGCGCTGGCCCGAAGTGGATTGCGAATTGGCGATGCCGGAGCCGATGGCGTTCCTGGCCGCCGCCTGGATCTGGCTATCCAGCTTCTCGTGGCGCACTTCGGCGCCGATCGCGGTCGCCAGCATGCCGGCGGGCAACTCCAGCACCTCCTTGCTGGCCTTGAAGTCGGCCAGCGCGGTGGTGTACTTGGCGATCCAGCCGTCGCCGGACAACTTCACGCTATCCCACGCGCCCGGATCGGAAGGACCGAAAGGGTTGATGGTGCCGTTCTTGAACGCGTTGCGGATCAAGGTTTCGTTGGCATAGCCGCTCTGGTAATTGATGGTGGTTTTGTTTTCCGAATAGATGGCCCCGGTCCGGTAGTCCCAGCCGCCCAGCAAGCCCTCGGCATTGAAGGCGATCCGCTGCGTGTCGGAGGTGCTCTTGGTGGTGCGCGGCCCCAGCGGCACCGAGCGCGCGTTCAATACCACCGGGCTGCCATCGGTAGGCGTGCCATCCGGCAAGGTGGTTGGATAATATTTGTCGCCCGCCACCAGCGTGGCGATCTTCGCCAGCGGGGTCGGGGATATCCGGGTGGTGCTGATATTGCGCGCGCCCATGTACTGCAGCGACAGGGAATGATCGCCGATCTGCTTGGTGGCCTTGGCGGTGGCTGTCCACTGCTCCACCTCCGGCGTCAGATCCATGAACAGCGTGGACATCTCGCCGCAGGAATTGGCATCCAGCGGCTGCGCATAGGGCGGCTGGCACTTCGGCGCCGCCGGGTTGTAACCAACGCCCTTGTAAATAAAGTTGGCGGGGAAAACCGAGCCACTCAGGTTGTCCGCAGTCAGATTGTTATGCGCGTAGCTGCGCTCCAGCGTGGTGATGCGCTGGGTCTTTTGATAAGCCAGCGAGCCATAGACATTCCAGCCGTCCTCCGCCAGATTGCCGACGCCGCCAATCAGGTTGAAGTTGCCGGTATTGCCGCCGCGGTGCTCGGTGGACAGGATTTCTCCGCCTACGGTCAGGCCGGTAACCGACTTCTTGGTAATGAAGTTGATCACGCCGCCGATGGCGTCGGTGCCGTAAATCGCGGAGGCGCCGTCGCGCAGCACTTCAATGCGCTCGATGGCCGAAAGCGGTATCGCATTCAGGTCGGTGGCGTAGCCGCTGATGGCCTGGCTGGCGACCCTGCGGCCATCCAGCAGCACCAGCGTGTACTGCGAACCCAAGCCTCGCAGGCTGGCATAGGACGCGCCGCCGCTCACGCTTTGGACCGAAGACGCGGACACCATGCCGGACTGGTTGCTGGCCAGCGAATTCACCACCTGCTCCACCGTCGTGAAGCCCTGCTTGGTCGCCTCTTCAGTGCGGATGACGGTAACCGGCAGCGCCTTCTCCTGTTTGATGCTGCGCTTGATGTTGGAGCCGGTCACTTCCACGCGGTCCAGCTCTCCGTTGCCGTCTGCCAACGCCAGCGGAGCATGCGAACCGATGCCTATCAAAGCCAGCGCCAGCGCCAGCTGTGTTCTTTTCATCACGGAACTTCTCCTTCACGCTATTTCCCGAGCCCTGTCTGCCGGTTCTGTGGCCGGCATGGCAGGAGGTACAGACACGCCATGCATGTGCATGTCATGTTTCGAGTGTGTGAAGAGTTCGCACAATGCGTCAATCTAGGTAACAGTCAGTCACAATTTGCAAAGCGCTCCGATATTGGCCGCACTGCCCGGCTTCCGCCCATGGCGACGGTGGCGGCAGAATGCGCGGCGGCAAGCAAATCCAGTGCCGGCTGCGCCCTTGTCCTTGTCCGGAGGTTGAGAATCCCCCTCGCTCGCACTGCGTCGCCTTATCAACAATCCATGCCGGATTTTTTCAATAAATGTTGTTTTTTTACAAAATAATTCTCTTTATTTGTAAAAAAGAAATTTATTGTTCACTAACAAAGTGAGTAATACTCATATTTATAATCAAAAAAAATCACCCGCCCAATCACAAGCCCCCTGACAACCGCTCCCTTCCGTGCCGAGGCCATAAAAAAAACCGGCCTTCGCGGCCGGTTTCGTTTCGACTTCACCAGAACTCAGGCCGGCGCCAGCGCCGCGCTCCACCCCTGCGGAATCGCCCCCAGCAGCTTCTTGGTGTAGCTGTCCTTCGGCTCGCGGTAGATCACGTCCGCATCCGCCTGCTCCACCACCTGACCCTTGTTCATCACCAGCACCTGGTCCGAGATGTGCTTCACCACCGCCAGATCATGCGAGATGAACAGGTAGGACAGCTTGTACTCGTCCTGCAGGTCCTGCAGCAGGTTCAACACCTGCGCCTGCACCGACACGTCTAGCGCCGATACCGATTCGTCGCAGATAAGCACTTCCGGCTTCAGCGTCAGGCAGCGCGCGATCGCGATCCGCTGCCGCTGGCCGCCGGAGAACTCGTGCGGGTACTTGGCCAGCGCGCCCGCCGGCAGGCCCACCTTGTCCAGCAGGTCCTGCGCCAGCTTGCGGCGTTGCCCGCCGTCCTGGCCGATGCCGTGCAGCAGCATCGGCTCGGTCAGGATCTGCTCGACGGTGAAGCGCGGGTTCAGCGACGCGTACGGGTTCTGGAAGATGATCTGGATCCGCTTCTTGTAGGCGTGGAACGCCTTGGCGCTCATGCCGATCAGGTCCTGGCCGTGGAACAAGGCCTTGCCGCCGGTGGCCTGGTGCAGCCGCACCAGCGTCAGGCCAACGGTGGTCTTGCCCGAGCCGGATTCGCCGACGATGCCCAGCGTCTTGCCGCGCGCCAACTGGAACGACACGTCCTTCACCGCGTGGAACTGGCGCTTGCCGAACAGCCCTTCGCGGATGTCGAAGCTCTTGCACAGCCCTTGCACGTCCAGCACGATTTCGTCGCCGGCGGCGTAGCCACGTGTCCTTTCGGCCGGTTCGACATAGCCGCCCGGCTGGAGGAAGTCGTCGATCACCGCCAGCCGCTCCGGGCGGCGGTCCAGGTGCGGCCGGCACGACAGCAGCGCCTTGGTGTAGGCGTCCTGCGGGTTTTCGAAGATCTGCTTCACCGTGCCTTGCTCGCGGATCACGCCGTGGCGCATCACGATCACTTCGTCGGCGAATTCGCCCACCACCCCCAGGTCGTGGGTGATGAACAGCACCGACATGCCGTGCTTCTTCTGCAGGTCGGCGATCAGTTGCAGGATCTGCTTCTGAATCGTGACGTCGAGCGCGGTGGTCGGCTCGTCGGCGATCAGCAGCTTCGGTTCGCAGGCGATGGCGATGGCGATCATCACCCGCTGCTGCTGGCCGCCGGACAGTTCGTGCGGGTAGGCTTTCACCCGCTTTTCCGGCTCCGGCAGGCCCACTTCGCGCAGCAGCTCCACCGCGCGCTTCCAGGCGGCGGAACGGCTCAAGCCGGCGTGAAGGGTCAGCGTCTCGACGATCTGCTCGCCGACGCTGAACACCGGGTTCAAGGAGCTCATCGGCTCCTGGAAAATCATCGCGATGTCCTTGCCGCGCAGCTTGCGCAGCTCGCCGCGCGACAGCCGCAGCAGGTTGCGGCCCTGGAACAGCAGTTCGGACGCCGGATCGATCTCGCTGGATTGCGGCGGCAGCAGCTGCATGATGGCCATCGACGTCACCGACTTGCCGGAGCCCGATTCGCCGACCAGCGCCACCGTGCGGTGGGCCGGAATGTCGAAGCTGACGCCCTTGAGCGCCTCGAAGCGGCCGCCGTCTTCCTGGCGGAAACCCACCTTCAGATTGCGCACGGACAGCAGGGTGTTTTGCTGATTCATTTGATGGTTCTCCACTTGCCGCCTCCTACTTGGCCACCGCGCGCGGATCCAGCGCGTCGCGCAGCGCATCCACCAGCAGGCTGAACGCTGTCACCAGCACCGACATGGCCACGGTCACCGCCAGCATCTGCCACCAATAGCCCTGGATCAGTTCGGTCGGCGCTTCTTCCAGCATCGATCCCCAGCTGACCTGGCGCACGTCGACGCCGAAGCCGAGGAAGGACAGAATGGCCTCGTATTTGATCAGCGCCACCGTCAGCAAGGAAAACTGCACCAGCAGCAGGTGGGAGATATTGGGCAGGATATGGATGAACATCTTGCGCATGTCGCCGGCGCCTATCGCATTGGCCGCCTGCACGTATTCGCGTCCCTTCAACTTCAGGTATTCGGCGCGCACCAGCCGATAGGTGCCGGTCCAGCTGGTCAGCGCCATCACCGAAATGATAGTGCCGATGCCGCGGCCCGACACGGCGGCGAAGGACAGCAGCAGCAGCATGTCGGGCACCGAGGTGAACACGCTGTAGAACCAGTTGAGGAAGTCGTCGGTCTTGCCGCCGAAGTAACCGGACGCCGCGCCCAGCGCGCAACCTATCATCAGCGAGCACACCGCGCCGAAGACGCCGACGAAAATGGAGGTGGACGTGCCTTTCAGGGTTTTCTGGATCACATCCCGGCCTTGCAAGTCGCCGCCGAACGGCAGCGTGTCCCGTCGCGTCTGCGCCTTGCCGGCATAGTCGCCGACATGCTTCTGCGCCGCGGCCAGCTCTTCGCTTATCGGGTCTTCCGCCGGACTCATCGCCACGATGGGCGCGGCCGCCGCTTTCGCCGCCGCCCGCTCAGGCGGCAACACGTCGTCAGCCGACGGTTTTATCCAACTGGGCGGCGCGTATGGCACGCCGACCTCGTCGGTCCAGCTGCTGCCTATCAAATTGCACCAGCCGCCGATGGCGACCAGCAAATAGGCCAGCACTATCCATAAAGAGATGAAGCCCACCTTGTTGCGCTTCAGACGCTGCCAACCCAGCGCCCACAGGCTGCGGGACGGCATGGCCGGCGGATGGCCCGCGGCATTCTGCAGTGTCGTCATGATTGTTTTCCCCCGCTTATTTCAGTTGCACGCGCGGATCGATCCACTTGTAGACCAGATCGCCCAGCAGATTGAACGCCATGGTGGCGATGGCGATGTAGATGGTGATGGCCTTGATCACCGGAAAATCGCTCTTGTTGACCGCCTGGATCACCTCGTTGCCCATGCCGGGGATGCCGAAGAAGTTCTCCAGCACCAAAGCCCCGATCAGCAAATAAGGAAGCGACATCATCACGCTGGTCACCACCGGGATCAGCGCGTTGCGCAGCACGTGCTTGAGCATGATGCGGCGCTCGGACAAGCCCTTGGCGCGCGCGGTGCGCACGTAGTCCTGGCCCAGCTCCTCAACGAAGAAGCTGCGGTAAAAGCGGATGTCCGGCCCCAGCGACACCATCAGGCCCATCAGCAAGGGCAGCGGCACGTACAGGAACAGATTGGTCCAGAACGAATCGCCCCAGCCGCGCACCGGGAACCAGCCCAGCTTGAACGCCAGGAAATACTGGCCGGCGATGATGTAGATCAGCGCGCTGATCGACATCGCCACCGTGCAGATGATGGTGATCAGGTGGTCGGTCAGGCCGCCGCGAAAATAGGCGACCAGCGCGGCCAGCGGGATGGCGATCAGCAGGTCGACCACCAGCATTGCCCCGGCCAGCGTCAGCGACGGGCCGACGCGGCTGCCGATGATGTCGGCCACCGGCTGCTGGGTGGACCAGGAAGTGCCGAAATTCAGCGTCAGCACCTGGTGGACGAATAGCCAGAATTGCTCGGGCAGGCTCTTGTCGAGGCCGAGCTGGCTGCGGATCTGCGCCAGCACTTCCGGCGTCAGGTGTTTGCCGGCCAGCACCAGCGTCGGATCGCCGCCGACAACGCTGAACAGCGTGAAAACCAGCAGCATGACGCCGAGCAGGGTCGGGATCATTTGCAGCAGCCGGCGAATGATGAATGCGGACATGATGTTCTCCTCGCGGGCCGCTTATTTCTGCACGTCCAGGAAGCGCCAGATGGCGTTGAAGTTGGGATGCACCTTGAAGCCTCTCACCCAGGGCTGGGCGACGCCGTTGACATAGCGGATGTCGCCGTAGACCCAGGGCGTGTCGCCGGCCACGATCTTGTTCATCTGATCGTACAGGCGGTTGCGCGCCGGGCCGTCGGGCAGCACCCGCGACTGTTCATACAGGCTGTCGAAGCGGGCGGAACGGTAGCAGGAGTAATTGCTGCCGCCGGTATTCGGGCCGTACAGCAGCTGCATGAAATCGTCGCCGTCCGGATAATCTGCCCCCCAGGCCGCGCCGGCTATGCCGAACTTGCACTCCTGCAGCGCCTTGGCCTGCTCGTTCCATTGCACCACGCGGAAGTTGACGCGCACCTTGATGCGGTCGAAGGCTTTTTGCCAGTATTCGTTCCACTGCTTGTCGATGGCCGTCGGCCCGGTGACGAAATCCACCGTGAACGGCTTGCCGTCGGGCTGGTTGCGGTAGCCGCCGGCGCCTATCTTGTAACCGACCTGGTCCAGCAGCGCGTTGGCCAGCGCCGGGTTGAACGGATAGGCGGCGCGGAAGTCGGGGTTATGGCCCGCGACGTTGGGCGGCACGATGTACTGCACCGGCACCGCCTGGTTGCGGCGGATGTTGCTTATCGTCTCGCTGTTGTCGAAGGCCATCGCGATGGCCCGGCGCAGGGCTATCTTGTCCTTGCCGAAACCGCCGACCGCCGGATCCTTCATATTGAAGGCATAGAACGTGATGCCCTCCTCCAGGCTGCGGTTGAGCTGGAAGCCGCGCTCGCGGTATTCCGCCTTCAGTTCCGCGCGCGCGGGATTATGCGGGTCCAGCCGCAGCACCTGGCGAATCAGCGGCTGCGGAATGCTGGGGTTGCCGCTCAGCACGTCGAGCTCGCCGCTCTTGAACGCCAGCCAGGTCGGCTGCTCCTCCTGGATCACCGAAATCTCGATCCGGTCGATCTGCGGATAGCGCTTGCCGTTCATCTGCGCGGCGATCCGCTGGTCCCGGGCGTCGGCGCCGGCCTGGTAATGGAATGTCTCGCTGCGGAAATTGGGGTTGCGCACCAGCGTCATGCTGTTGCCGGGCTTCCAGTCCTTCAGCATGTAGGGGCCGGTGCCGACCGGATGGGCGTTGGTATTGTCGCCGTAGGCCTCGATGACCTCGCGCGCCTGGGCTTCCACCCAGCTGCCGGCCAGCACGTAGGGCAGCGAAGGGAACGGCTGCTTGAACTTCAGCTGCAGCGTGTAACGGTCCGGCGTCTGGATGCCGGCTAGCGGCGCGTCGTAATCCAGCTTGCCCTTGCCGGCTTTCTTCACCAGCGCGTCCAGCCCCACCAGCTTGCCGGTGAAGGTGTCGCTCAGCGGCGAGGCCACCGTGGGGTCGGACAGCCGTTTGATCGTATAGGCGTAGTCGGCGGCGGTCAGTTCGCGCTTCTTGCCCTTGAAAGCCGGGTCCGGCGCGAAATAAATGCCTTTTTTCAGATGAAAGGTGTAAGTCAGGCCGTCGGCGCTGACCGTCGGCATCGCGGTGACGACATTGGGGATCACCTTCACCGGACGGGACAGGTAGTCGAAGGTCAGCAAGGGGTCATAGATATGTTCGATCACCGCGGCGGAATACACGTCCGACACCTTGGCCGGGTCGAAGCCGGTTTCCTGCGCGTTGAATACGCCATGTAGCACTTTCTCCGCCGATGCGTGCATCGGCAACATGCTCCCCCAGACCATCAGTGCCGCCGCGATGGGCTTTCTCAGGCACATAGTCGTTTCTCCTTTGTTGTTTTCATCGGAGCCGGCGGATGGGGCGCCGCGGTCTGCCGCCGCGTCGCGCCCGATCAAGCGCCGGCCGCCTGTTGCACAATCTTGTTAACAGATGGCGGTTTCTGCCCAAACCTTAACGATTGACAGCGGGCGGCGCTGACATCATCGTAAAATAAAAGCAGAATTATGAAGAACCCATGAATGGCCGCCTTGGGACGGTCGCAGCTGCAATCGCCGCGATCCGCGCCATTCCCCACCCAAAGAATGCGAGGAAACGGAAATGAAGACCCCTCTCACCGTCCTGCTGCTCGCAGCCTGCCTGCTGAGCGCCGGCTGCGCCACCCAGCAGGGCTACGCGCAGAAGGTGCTGGTCTGGCAAGGCCGCGACGCCAACGAACTACTGGCCGCCTGGGGCACGCCCACCAGCCAGATGACCATGCCCAACGGCAAGCTGCTGTACACCTACCGCAACGCGTACAGCCAGGACATGCCGATCCAGAGCAGCGGCTTTTACCACCCCTGGGGCATCAGCGGCGGCGGTTCGGTGTACTACAGTTGCACCACCAATTTCGTGGTGGACCCGCATGACCATGTCGTCCAGTCGGTAAGCTTCGACGGCAACGATTGCGTCGCCCAGCCGCGCAAATAAATCTGTCATTGTCACAGACGCCGGCCCAAGCCGGCGCCTGTCCTATTTACCGTTTTCGGCCTTCAATACCAGCGCGTCCTTGCGTTTCCCGCCCAACAGCCGGCGAATGCGGCCGCGCAAGCTGTCCAGATAGGTGTATACCACCGGCACCACCAGCAAGGTCAGCAGCGTGGAAGTGGCCAGGCCGCCGATGATGGCGTGCGCCATCGGCCGGTTGGTCTCCGAGCCATCGCCAGTGCCCAGCGCCAGCGGCAGCATGCCGAAAATCATCGCCAGGCTGGTCATCATGATCGGGCGCAGCCTCACCCGCCCGGCTTCGGCGATCGCCGCATTGCGCTCCATGCCCTCCTGCCGGCAGCGGTTGATGAAGTCCACCAGCAGAATGCCGTTCTTGGCCACTAGGCCCATCAGCATGATGATGCCGATGATCGAGAACATGTTCAGCGTCGACCCCCACAGGAACAAGGCGAAGAACACGCCGCCGAAAGCCAGCGGCAGCGACACCATGATGGTTACCGGCATGGTGAAGCTGCGGAACTGCGCCGCCAGGATCAGATAGATGAAGATGACGCCCAGCCCCAGCGCGCGCAGCGCGTTGCTGATGGTTTCATCCATATCCTTCTGTTGGCCGCGCCTCACCAGTTGCACGTCCGGCGGCAGCTGCATGCCCTCCAGCAGCTTGTTGACGTCGGACATCGCCGAGCTGACGTCGCGCCCTTCCACATTGGCCATGATGCTGATCTCGCGCATCATATTGGTGCGCTTGATCTGGCGCGGGCTGATCCCCTGCCGGGTTTCGATCAGCGAGGACAGCGGCACCATTTGCGAGGCGCCGTTCTCGTCGCGGTTGCCCGCCACCTTGAGCTGGTCCAGCAACTCCTGGCGCCGCGCGTCCTTGGGGATGCGCAAGCGCACGTCGTAGTTGTCGCCATTGGGCGCTTCCCAGGTGGTCACCACGTTGCCGGCCAACAGCATCGACAACAGATTGCCCACCCGGTTGAGGTCCACGCCCAGGCTGAGCGCGGCGTCGCGCTTCAGGGTCAGGCTCAGCGACGGGTCGCCCTCGGTGAGGTTGGATTCAATGTCTCGCACGCCCTTGATCTTGGCGATCTTGCGCATGATCTCGCGCGACACCGCGTCCAACTCGCGCAGATCGCCGCCGCGCAGGCCGATGAATACCGGCTTGCCCTGCTGTTCGTCGTTGGCCACCGCCTTGATCAGCACGCCGGCCACCGGCTGCACCCGCTTGCGGGCATCGGCGATCACTTCGTTCAAGCTGCGTTGGCGTTGATGCTTGTCGCCGATGTCCAGAGTCAGCGTGCCGTCGTTCTTGCCGGCGCCGAAATTGCCGGCGCCGACATCCAGCGACACCGTGCGGATCTCCTGGATGCCCGACAGCACCTGGGCCAGCTCCCGTCCCTTGGCGGTGGTGTATTCCAGCGAGGAGCCGGGCGCGGTCTGGTACACCACGTTCAGCTTGCCGCTGTCGCGCTCGGGAATGAATTCGCCGCCTATCATCGGCACCAGCATGAAGCTGCCCGCCGTGATGCCCAGCGCCAGCGCCAGCACCGTCTTGCGATGGCCCAGCACCCAATGGATCACCTTGGCGTAGCGCTCGGACAGGCCGTCCAGCGAGGATTCGAACCAATCCAGCATCCGTCCCAGCGGGCCGCGGTGCTTGTCGCCGTGGTGGTGCGGGTCGTGCCAGATCGACGACAGCATCGGGTCGAGCGAGAAGCTGACGAACATCGAAATCAGCACCGCCACCGCCACGGTGAGGCCGAACTGGTGGAAGAAGCGGCCGATGATGCCGCTCATGAAGCCTACCGGCAGGAACACCGCCACCACGGTCAGCGTGGTGGCCAGCACCGCCAGGCCGATTTCATTGGTGCCGTCCAGCGCCGCCTGGTAATGGCTCTTGCCGAGCGCGGCGTGGCGGACGATGTTCTCGCGCACCACGATGGCGTCGTCTATCAGCAGGCCGATGGACAGCGACAGCGCCAGCAGGGTCAGGATGTTGAGCGTGAAGCCCATCAGCTGCATGGCGAACAAGGTGCCCACCAGCGCCACCGGCAGCGTCAGGCCGGTGATCACCGTGCTGCGCCAGCTGCCCAGAAACAGGAACACGATCAGGATGGTGAGGCCGGCGCCTTCCAGCAGCATCGACTCCACGCTGTGCAGCGCTTTCTTCACATCCTCGGCCGAATCATAGGTGTAGCGCAGCACGGTGCCGGCCGGCATCCGCGGCTTGAATTCTTCCAGCAACTTCTTCACCCCGGCCGCCACCGCCACCTCGTTGGCGCCGCGCGCCGCCTTGATGTCGATGCCTAGGCCGGGCTGGCCGTTGATCAGCGACACGCTGTCCTGTTCGGCTTCGGTATCCGCCACATCGGCGATGTCGTCCAGCCGGATCGGCGTGCCGTTGCGGTAGCCGACCGCCAGCGCGGCGAAATCCTCGGCCGACTTGAGCTTGCCGGACACCCGGATCGCCCACTCTTTCTGGGCGGTGGAGACGTTGCCGGCCGGGAAGTCCTGGTTGGCCGCCTTGATCGCGTCGGCCACATCGGCCAGCGACAGGCCGGAGCCTTCCAGCCGCACCGGGTCGATATCGATGCGGATCTCGCGCTTCACCGCGCCGATCAGGCTGACGTCGCCGACGCCCTCCACCATCTGCAGCCGCTTTTTCAGCACGTTTTCCGCCCAGCTGCTCAATTCGCGCGGCCGGGTCTGGCTGGAGGTCAGCGACAGCGACAGCATCGGCTTGTCGTTGGGGTCGACCTGGGAAACCGAAGGCGTGCCGATCTCGCGGCGGAACTGCCCCTGCACCGACGCCACTTTGTCGCGCACGTTCTGCACCGCGACGATGGGGTCGACCGACAGTTCGAACTCGGCCACCACGAAGGAGCTGCCTTCGGATGAATAGGAGCGGATTTCCTTGATGCCGTTGACGGTGTTCAGCGCTTCTTCCAGCGGCTTGCTGATTTCGCTCTCCACCACTTCGGGCGAAGCGCCGGAATACGGGGTGTACACCACCGCCATCGGCATGCGCACGTCGGGCATTTCCTCCACCGCCAGCTTCTGCCAGGAGAACAAGCCCAACACCATCAGCGTCATCATCAGGACGGCGGCGAAGTACGGGTTGCGTACGCTAACTCGGGTCAGCCACATGTCGCGCCCCTCAACCCTGGCCGCCCGGCAGTCCGACGGCGTCGCCGATCTTGCTGCCCAGCAACTCGCCGACGATCACGCTGGCGCCTGGCGCGATGCCCGCCACCGCCGCCTGGCGCTCGTTTTCGGCGCGCAGTTGCACCGTCACCGGCTTTTTCACCAGTTTGCCCTTCTCCGCCACCATCAGCCACGGCTGGCTGTCGATGTCGCGCACCGAGGACAAGGGCACCACCACCTGGTCCTTCACTGCGCGCAGCACCACGCCGCCCTTGGCGAACTGGCCCACCTTCAATTGGCCGGCAGGGTTCTGCACCCGGATGAACAGCGTGAAGCTGCGGGTGCCGGGGATGGCCACCGGATTGATGCGCACCACTTCGCCATGCTGCAGCTCGCTGCGGCCATCCACGCTGAAACTGGCGTCCATGCCGACGCGCACCTGCGACACCAGGCGCGAAGGCACGGTGGCGGCGATTTCCAGCACCGACAGGTTGGCGATGGAAAACAGCTTCATATTGCGGCTGGCCACTTCGCCCGGATTGATCTTGCGCTCGAACACCACGCCGTCAATCGGCGCCTTCACCTGGGTGTCCTGCAGCAGGCGCTTGGCGCGGGCCACTTGCGAGGCCTGGGCGCGCAATTCGCCCTCCTTCACCCGGTAATCGCTTTCCAGTTCGTCATAGGCCACCTGGGAAATGAAGCCCTTGCCCAGCAGCTCGCGCTGCTTGTCCAACTTAACCTTGGCCAGCTTCAAGCGCGACTTGGTATTGTCCAGCTGGGCGTTCTGCTCCTCCACCGACTGCCCGAGCGCCTCGGCGTCCAGCACCGCCAGCAACTGACCGCGGCGCACCGCCTCGCCTTCCCTCACTTTCACTTCCCGCACATTGGCGTCCACTTCGGCCGCCACCGCGCTGCTGGCCAGGGCGGTCAGCGAGCCGGTGAAGGGAATGGTGGCCGCCAGCGGCTGGATCTGCGCCTTGATCACATCGGCGCTGGACAAGCTGCGGGCGACCGGCGCGGACGCGCTCTTGCCGGCGGCCGGCTTTTCGGCGCCATCGCTCTTGTTGCAGGCGGCAAGCGGCAAAAGAAGGAGGGCTATCAGGCAATGACGTGTGTTCATGTGTATTGTGTTCCCGCTTGCGGGCGGCGAGGCCCGCAGCCGGTTTTGCATGGATTGGCGACAGACGGAGGATAACACCCTCCGCGCACGAAACAGGCGGCCCAACCGCAGCCGCCTGTTTCTCATCATGCCATAAGACAATGGCTATTTGAATGTCATTTGACGAACTGTTCCGATCCGACGATGCCCAGCTTCGTCAAACCCAAACGCTGCGACTCCGCCAGCACCATCGCCACCGGCTCGTAGCTCGCGTCCTTGTTCGGCTTGATGTGCAGCTCAGGCTGCGGACTCGCCTTCCCCGCCGCCGTCAGCTTCGCCTCCAGCTGCTCCCGACCCGCCAGCTTCTCGCCGTTCCACAGCACCGAATTGTCCGGCGAAATGTCGATCTGCACCACCACCGGCTTCTCCAGCGGCTTCGACGGCGTGTTCACCGGCATGTCCAGCTTCACCGCGTGCGTCTGGATCGGTATCGTGATGATCAGCATGATCAGCATCACCAACATCACGTCGATCAACGGCGTGGTGTTGATTTCCATCATCAGATCGTCTTCTCCCGACGACCCTACATTCATCGCCATGTCTTTTCTCCTAGTTCCGCGCCGGAGGCTCGGTGATGAACGCGATCTTCACGATCCCCGCCTGCTGCACCGCCAGCACGATGCGGCCTATCGGCGCGTACTTCGCCGCCGCGTCGCCACGGATGTGCACTTCCGGCTGCGGTGTCTTCTTCGCTTCCTTCACCAGTCGCGCCAGCAGGTCTTCCTGGCTCTTCATCGGCAGCGTGTTCCAGTAAATCGTGTTGTGCGTGTCCACACCCAGCACGATGTTTTCCGGCTTCGTCTGCGTCGGGATGTTCTGCTCTTTCGGCAGCGTCATCTTCACCGTTTGCGTCACCACCGGCACGGTGATCAGGAAGATGATCAGCAGCACCAACATCACGTCCACCAATGGCGTGGTGTTGATCGCCGACAGCACCTGATCCTCGTCTCCCTTGCCGTGGCCAAAGCGTTTATAACGGGCCATGGCCAATTACCGGGTCGGGTTGTTCAGCAGGCTGGCGTGCAGTCGGCCGGACACCACGCGTACGTTGTCCAGCACCAGCTTGTTGCGGCGCACCAGCCAGTTGTAACCCAGCACCGCCGGCACCGCCACCGCCAGACCGATCGCGGTCATGATCAGCGCTTCGCCCACCGGACCGGCCACCTTGTCGATGGAGGCCTGCCCCGAGGTGCCGATCTTCACCAGCGCGTGGTAAATGCCCCATACCGTGCCGAACAGGCCGACGAACGGCGCGGTCGAACCCACGGTGGCGATCACCGACAGGCCGTTTTGCATGTGATGGCTGGCGGAGTCCACCGCGTCAGAAATCGCCATCGACACCCAGGTGTTCAGGTCCACGCGGTTGGACAGTTCGCCCTTGTGTTCGCTCGCCGCTTCGATGCCGGCTTGCGCTACCGCGCTGTACATGCCTTCGTCCGCCAGTTCGCTGGCGGCTTTTTGCAGGTCCACGCCGTGGTGGCCCAGCAATTCGTGACCCTGCTTGATCAGGCGGCGTTGCTCCAGCAGCTTGACGATGCCCACGTACCAGGTGGAGGCCGACATGATCAGCAGAATGATCAGCGTGCCGCGCGCCACGAAGTCGCCTTGCGACCACAGCGCGTCGATGCCGTACGGGTTGTCCGTGGTCACCGTCTCCGCCGCCATCGCCGGCAGCGCGCTCAGCGCCGCGGCCGCAGCCAGTGCCTTGCCCAGCAGAGCTTGTGTGAATTTAGCCATGGTATTTACTCCTTTGTGTCTTGAGATGCCCTGGTCTTAGGAGCCAGAGTCGAGTTTGAAGCCGAATTCCTGCGTCAGCTGGGAATTGGCCTGGCAGGTGTAGCCTTGCAATGCGGCGCTGATCGCCGACTTGAAGCTGCTGCGGTAGCGCGGCGGGATGCTGCCGTCGAAACCGATATTGCTGATCCCGCTGAATTTGCCGTCCGCGCCTACGCCGAACACCACCCGCACCACGCCCTGGATTTCGTCTTCCTGCGCTTTGCTCGGGTACTCCGGCGCTTCCAGGTGGCTGCAGTTGGCTTTCGCCGAAATCGGCCCTTTCGGCGCTTCCACCACCGGCGCCGGCGTCGGCGCGGGTTGCGGCTTCGGATCCGATGTCACCGACTGGATCGCGTTCGCCGATTGCACGACCGGCGGCGGATTCACGACCGGCGGCACATACGCTTGCGGCTTCGGCGCCGCCGTCGGCTGCACCACTTTCTCGATCTTCGGCGGCGGCGGCGGTGGCGGCGGCGGCGGTTCGCTGATCACCGACACTTCCACTTTCTGCTGGATCACCTTGACCACGCCTTGCGCCAAGCCGGTCACCAGCGCGTAGATCAGCAGAGCATGGAACGCGATCACGCCGATCAGGCCGGCGCTGCGCCGGTTTCTCAGACTAGGGTTGCCTTTTATGGGAATACTTGCCATGTCTTTTCACATGTCCTTCCACTGCGTGGGTGACCGGCATGGCTATCCCTGCCGGCCATCCGATTTACAACTCGGGGTGAACCCTCACTCCGTCTCGCAATCTCTACGCATGAATCTGCCCGCCTCTGCCAGGCTAAGCCAGCGAGGCGGGCATTCGTGCTCCAAATTACATCTTGTAGTTGGCCTTCAGGAAGTAGGCGCGACCCACTTGATCGGCGAAGCGAGCGTCATAGTTGGCCTGGAACAGGTAGGTCTGATTGCTGTAAGGCGGCAACTGGTCAAACAGATTGCGAACGCCAGCGGTCAACGTCAGATGCTTGTTCCATTCGTAGCTGCCTGACAGGTTCCAAGTCGAGTACGGCTTCACGAAGTGCTGGCTGCCATCCGGGTTGAGATGCTGGTCGGTGTACCCCGACTTGTAGCTTTCGGACAGCACCGAACTCCACGGGCCCAGCGACCAGTTGAAGGTCAGCGTGTGCTGCCAACGGAAGGTCGGCTCGTTCAGCGTGGTCGGATATTGGCCCAAATTGCTGTAGTACTGGCCATTTGCCACGATCTGATAGTCGCTCTTGGCCAGGTAGGTACCAGCCAGTTCGATGCCGAAGTTACCGTAATTGGTCTTCGGCAGCGTCCAGTGGAAGTCCAGATCCACGCCAGCCGAGCTGGAGTTGCCCATGTTCATGGTGGTAGCCTGCCCCACCAGGTTGCCATTGCTGTCATAAGACAACAGGTTGGCGTATTGCGGCGTGAACAGGGTAGCTTCCGGCAAGGTGCCAATCTGATCCTTGATGGTCACCCACCAGAAATCGGCACTCGCAGTAATGCTCTTGGTGGGTTGAATCACCATGCCAAACGACAGCGAGGAAGACTTCTCCGGCTTCAGGTGTGTATTGCCACCAGTCATCATGTAACGCTGAATCTGGGTGCACGACGAGGACATGCTGGGGCAAGTCAGCGGATTGGCGTAGTTGTTGCCGGTCAGCTGTTCCTGATTGGGCGTGTACATATCGTACAACGACGGCGCGCGGAAACCGGTACTGGCGGACGAGCGGAAAAGCACCTGCGGCGTCATTTCATAGCGCAAAGACACTTGCGGATTAACGGTATCGCCGACATCGTTGTAATGGTCATACCGCACCGCCACCTTACCATCCAGATTCTTGACGATAGGAATGTCGGCCTCGCCGAACAGGGCGTCCACCGTACGATTGCCCTGAGTGTTCTTGGACAGCGTCATACCAGGTCCAAGCGCATCAGTGCTGATGGGGTAGTTGAAATTGTGGGTGAGCGTATCGTGGCGGGTTTCGCCGCCGAAGGCCACGGCCAACATGCCGGCCGGCAACTGGTAGATCTCCTTGCTCAAGGAGAAGTCCGCGCCGACCGAAGTGTACTTGCCGTCATCCAGATGACCGGTCAGGCCGATCTTGCTCCAAACGCTGGGGTCAGTGGCCATGCCGGTGGTCAGGCTGATCTGATTGTTCAGATACGCATTGGTCAACTCGTTGATGCCGGTGAAACCGCTTACCAATTCCTCGGTAGCATAGCTTTGCGAGTACCCTACGCCGGTACGATAGTCCCAACCTGCCACCAGGCCTTCCAGATTCACCTGCAGCTTCTGGGTAGTGCTCACCGCCTCAGTGTTGCGGTCACCCAGCGGGATGGTCCGCAGCGCAGGCAGAATCGGATTGGAGCCGCTGTTGATGCCTTGCGTGCCGCTAGGCAGTTGCACATCGCCAAAGGTCGGCGTAGGCGCGGACAAGGAGTTGGTCTTGGTGCGCGTGATGTTATAAGTCACCGACAACTCATGATTGTCGCCGATGCGCAGCGTGCCCTTGGCCAAACCGGAAATCTGCTCGGTTTCCGGTTGAATACCAACCATTGACGACGGATACATCACGCAGTAACCGCCCTTGGCCGTGGCGCCATAGCAGTTAGGATATGAGCTCGGTCCAATCAGCGTGTTGCCGCCGTCTATCGAATAGTTGCCCGGATAGCTATTAACGCTGGGCTTAGTCGTCGGCAGGATGGCGGAAGCGAAAGCCCGCTGATTGGCCATCACGGGATCGGTTTTGTGGTAATTCACCGTCGCATAGACGTTGAAGCCATCCTTGGCGAGGCTGCCATAGCCGTAAGAGCCATCCAGATTTTTCTCATTCCCCCCCGAGCGTTGCGGGGTCAGGAAATCCCCGCCCAGGGTCAGGCCTTGCACGCTCTTCTTGGTGACAAAGTTGATTACGCCACCTACCGCGTCACTACCATAAATCGCAGCCGCACCGTCCGGCAGCACTTCCACCCGTTCAATGGAGCTCAGCGGAATGGAGTTCAGGTCGGCTGCGGTGCCGTCAAATGGGTGATAGGCGATGCGGCGGCCATCCAGCAACACCAGCGTGTATTGCTGGCCCAGACCGCGCAGGTTGGCAAAGGCGGCGCCACCGGTGGACTGGCCCACGCTGGAATTGGCACCGATATTCGACTGGTTGGACGACAGTGCATTGACCACCTGCTCCACCGTAGTCAGGCCTTGCTTGGCCAGGTCATCCACCTTCACCGTGGTCAATTCGGTGGCTTTTTCATCCTTCAACCGCTTGATGTGCGAGCCGATCACATCGACACGCTGCAAGGACGCATCGGAATCATCAGCATAAGCTGCCGCTGCCGTCATGCTACCGATCAGCGAAAGCGCCACCACCAGAGTTTTTCTCTTGTAATTCATGATTTCTCCAAATCCCTTTTGTAGATGTGTCGTCCATTCGCCTCGTGGGCACATGGCTCTATGTCTTTTTCATACTGAGGAGATGCGTTTTGAGTGTGAAAGTTTGTAATGACTAACGTCAATAACCATTTACTTTCATGATTGCAACGTAAAAAGAAGTGAATATTTGCTTTTTTTATAGAGACAAACCGTCACAATCCATATTTCAATCATTGCGGGCGCATTCGCTAAATCCGCCGATACATTCGTCACAATTTGTCACATAAACACATAAATACACATCTTTTACCGCACTCGATTCCCCACTGAATTGTTGCATTTATGCATTTCCTCTCGGCTTTCTGTTGTGTTTTTCACAAATAATCCACTCCGCACTCGACGCCATTTATCAGCTTTACTCATTCAACACATGAGAAATGCTGAACCGCTCATTTTGCTAAAAATTGAATAAATGCTCTATTTCGTCATTTAACTGAATGCTCAATCTTTCAAAATGGGTAATTCTTGTCGATTTCATTAAATACAGGCTGTAATTATGAATTTGTGTTAAATCCATTTGGCATTTTCTCTGCGTTTAATCTATTGCGAAATAGTCGTATGAAATTACGACATGCCTCCCGGAACGTGGAGGATGTTTCAAGGCGAAGGGCGCGGACACAATCCGCAATACAAACCCCGCCGATATCAGGGAAAGACATACCGTCGCCCCCTGCACTTAACTGCAAAGAGGAGAAATTTGCATGTTTGTAAAACAGCACGCTATTGCATTGATCATCGCCGGCATGTTCGGCGCCGGCGCCAACGCAGCTGAAGCTTGGGTCAATACCGCCACTCAAGCCCATCCGGTTCTGGCCACCCTTACCGCCGCCAAGGCCACCACCGAAGTCGCCGCCGGCCAATCCGTGCATGTCGCCGTCACCCTGAAGGTCCGCAACAAGGCTCAACTGGACGCTCTGACCAGCAGCCTGCTGGCCGGCACCAGCCACAAAACCCTCAGCCATGCCGAATTCATGGCTCAATACGCGCCGACCCAGGCGCAAGTGGACAAGGTAGTGGCCCACCTGCAAAAGAGCGGCTTCCGCAACATCAAGGTTGCCGCCAACCGCATGCTGGTCAGCGCCGACGGCAGCGCCGCCACCGCCAAGACCGCCTTCAACGCCAGCCTGCGCCACGTCAGCGTGAACGGCCGCAGCGGCTTCGCCAACTCGACCGCCGCTCAGGTTCCGCAATCGCTGGGCAATATCGTCCTGTCGGTTCACGGCCTGCAGAACGTGCATCAGTTCCACACCACCCTGCAGAAGGCCGGCGTGAAGACCCTGGCTGCGGCCAAAACCAACAGCGTCACCGGCCACAACCCGACCGACTTCCCGCTGATCTACAACGCCAGCAGCCTGCCGGCCGCTACCAACACCACCGTCGGCATCATCTCCGAAGGCGACCTGACCCAAACCCTGCAAGACCTGCAGCAGTTTGAAGATTCCGCCGGCTACAGCTATGTGCAGACCAACGTGATCAACGCCGGCGACGCGTCGTCCGACACCGATGGCATCGGCGAGTGGAACCTGGACAGCCAGGACATCCTGGCCGCCGCCGGCGGCGCGCTGCAGCAAATGAACTTCTACGTCGCCACCTCGATGACCAACGCTGATATCACCGCTGCCTACAACTCCGCAGTCAGCGATGGTTCCGCCAAGGTGATCAACGTATCGCTGGGCGAATGCGAAAGCGACGCGCAGAGCGACGGCACCGTCGCCTCCGACGACCAGATCTTCCAGACCGCCGTAGCCCAGGGCCAGACCTTCTCGGTCTCCACCGGCGACTCCGGCTCCGCCGAATGCGGCAGCAGCGCAGGCCAAAGCTACCCGGCCACTTCGCCGTACGTGATCGCGGTAGGCGGCACCACGCTGTCCACCAGCGGCACCAAGTACTCGTCGGAATCGGTATGGAACGGCGGCGGCGGCGGCCCCAGCGTTGTGGAAGCCGCCCCGGCTTGGCAAACCAAAGCTGGCGTACTGACCACCTCGAAGACCAAGCGCGGCGTGCCGGACGTATCGTTTGACGCCGACCCGAACAGCGGCGCGCTGGTCATCGTGCAAGGCAGCAGCCAGCAAATCGGCGGCACCAGCCTGGCCGCTCCGTTGTTCACCGGCTTCTGGGCCCGCATCCAGTCCGCCAACGGCAACAACCTGGTATCGCCGAACACCGCCTTCTATCAGTACTTCAAGGCCAACACCGGTCTGTATCACGACGTGACTTCCGGCAACAACGGCGGCTACAAGGCCGCCAAGGGCTGGGACTACGCCACCGGTTGGGGCAGCCTGAACGTCTCCGCGCTGAACACCTTCATCGGCAGCCATTCCGGCTTCTGATCGAAGCGTGCCGCTTGCAGTCATCCGCCCCGGGCTTGCCCGGGGTTTTTCTTTGCGCCCTGCCCCACGCCAATCCGTCTCAAAACAGCCTGCGCATGGCACCACGCCGTCATTTTCACATTTCAATTACAGATAAAACGGGTAATTTGAGAGTAATTGCTTTACAAAGCGGAGAGCCCTCGCTATCTAGTAAAAACCCGTACTAATCTTGGAACTGTCCGACGGGTTTCTATCAGGAGAGCTGGGATGTCGTTGAAAAATCAAACCCTTGCCATGCTGCTGGGCAGCGCGATCAGCCTGGCAGCCCATGCCGCCGGCGGCTGGGCCGCCACCGGCACCCAAGCCCACCCGGTACGGCAGTTGATCCCCAGCGCGACAGATAATGGAGAGATCGCCAGCGGCGAGCTGGTCCATATCGCGGTGAGTCTGGCGCTACGCAACCAAGCCGGACTCGACGCGCTGACCGCCGGCATCCTGGCCGGCCAGGGGCAGCCGATCAGCGACGCCCAGTTCATGGCCCAATACGCCCCCACCGCCGCCCAGGTGCAGCAGGTGGTCAGCCATTTGCAGCAAAACGGCTTTCGCAACATCAGCGTCGATCCCAATAATCTGCTGATCCACGCCGACGGCAGCGCCGCCACCGTCTACAGCGCTTTCCAAACCAGGCTGCACCGCTACAACGTCAACGGCCGCCAGGCTGTCGCCAACGTGGCGACTGCTCAGGTGCCGGCCAGCCTGGCCGGCATCGTGCTGGCGGTGCACGGCCTGCAGAATGTCCACCAGTTCCACGCGGCCTTCCGCGCGCAGGCCGTCGCCAAATCCAGCGCCGGCGTGATGGCCCACAAGCCCGCCGATTTCGCATCGATCTATAACGCCGCCAGCCTGCCGGCAGCCAAAAGCGGCGTGGCCGGCATCATCGCCGAAGGCAATCTGAACCAGACGGTGGCCGACCTGAACAGCTACGCCAGGAGCGCCGGCTTCGCCGCGCCCAGCGTCGCCATCGTCAACGCCGGCGCGCCCAGCGGCGACACCTCCGGCATCGTGGAGTGGAATCTGGACAGCCAAACCATCCTGGCCGCCAGCGGCGGAGCCTTGAAACAGCTGCAATTTTACGCAGCGCCGTCGATGAGCAATGCCGACATCGCAGCGGCGATCAACAAGGCGGTGAGCGCCAACAGCGCCAAAGTGGTGAATGTCTCGCTCGGCGAATGCGAACTGGGCGCGCAAGCTTCCGGCATGACCGCCAGTGTCGACCAGATGCTGCAGGCTGCAGTCGCCCATGGCCAGACCTTCTCGGTATCGAGCGGCGATGCCGGCTCCTACGAATGCGGCGGCGGCACTGCCTATCAGAGCTACCCCGCGGTATCGCCCTATGTGGTCGCGGTCGGCGGCACCACGCTCGCCACCAACGGCAGCGCCGCCTACGGCAGCGAGCAAGCCTGGAGCGGCGGCGGCGGCGGACCCAGCTATACCGAAGCCGCGCCGGCATGGCAAACCGCCGCCGGCGTGCTGAGCGTCAGCAAAACCCGCCGCGGCGTGCCCGACATCGCCTTCGATGCCGACCCCAACAGCGGCGAGCTGGTGCTGGTGGCCGGCGCCGCCTACCAAGTGGGCGGCACCAGCCTGGCGGCGCCGCTGTTCACCGGCTTCTGGAACCGCATCCAATCGGCAAACGGCAACAAACTAAGCTCGCCTGCCACCGCCATCTACAAATACTTCAAGGCCAATCCCGCGCTGTACCATGATGTGAGCGGCGGCGGCAACGGCGCTTTCAAGGCTGCCGCTGGCTGGGATTACGCCACCGGCTGGGGCAGCCTCAACGTCGCCAATCTCAACAGCTTCATCGGCAAGACCGCCGGCTTCTGAGCCCGCCCTGCCCGACGCGCCCCGCCGACGCGGGGCGTTTTGCTTTGGCCGCGCGCCGGCCTAGAATGTCGGCATCTTTCCCTGCCCGCCAACGCCATGAAACCCGACCTCGCCATCCGCCTGCTGCATCAATGCCGCCACGCCACGCTTGCCACCCAGTCGCGGCAATATCCCGGCTACCCCTATGCCAGCGCCATCCAGTTTTTCTGCGACGAGCGCCAGCGGCCGGTATTCGTGGTCAGCGCGCTGGCCGAACACAGCAAGAACCTGCTGGCCGACCCGCGCATCAGCCTGTCCTTGCTGTCTCCGGACGATGACGCCGCCCAATCTGCCGCTCGGCTGACCATGCTGGGCGACGCAGAGCGCTTCGATGCGTCCGACGCCTTGCGCGCGCGGCTGCTGCGCTACCAGCCGGAAGCCGAGGAATGGCTGGCGCTGGATTTCATGTTTTTCCGCCTGCGGCCCATGCGGACGCGGCTGATCGCCGGCCTGGGCAGCATGGGCTGGGTGGATGGACGCGCCTGGAACGAACTGCCCGCCTTGAGCCTGGAGGAAGAGCGGCTGTTATTGGAAAAAGCGCAGGCCGCGTTGCCGGAATCGATCCGAGTATTGGGTTGCGATTGCTTCGGCGCAGACTTGCTCTGGCATGGCAGCTATCGCCGGGTGGATTGGGACGAAGCGCTGCCTGAGCCGGCCCGCATCCGCGAGCGGCTGGCGCGGCTGGGCTGAGCCGGCGTGTCCGGACCGCCAAAGAAAAAACCCGCCGGTCTGGCGGGGTTTGACTTGCTTAAGCGCATGCGGATGCCGCTTACATCGCCTCCAGCACCTTGATGCCCAGCAGGTCCAGGCCGGTCTTCAGCGTGCGGGCGGTCAGCGCGGCCAACTGCAGGCGGCTGGCGCGCACTTCGCCTTCGCTTTTCAGGATCGGGCAGGCCTCGTAGAAGCGCGAGAACAGCGTGGCGATCTGGTACAGGTATTGCGACAGATAGTGCGGGTAGCAACCTTCCACCACCGCGTTCAGCGTGTCTTCGAACTGCGCCAGCGCCGCGGCAAGCTGTTTCTCGGCTGGCTCGGTGATGACGATCTTCGCGCCCGCGTCATAGTCCTCGGCCTTGCGGAACAGGCTCTGCACGCGGGTGTACGCGTACTGCAGATACGGCGCGGTGTTGCCCTCGAAGGCAAGCATGGTGTCCCAGTTGAAGATGTAGTCGCTCATGCGGTTCTTCGACAGGTCGGCGTACTTCACCGCGCCGATGCCCACCGCGTTGGCGATTTCGCGTTTCTGCTCTTCGGACAGGTCCGGATTCTTTTCCGCCACTAGCGCGTAGGCGCGTTCCTGCGCCTCCTGCAGCAGCTCGATCAGCTTGACGGTACCGCCGGAGCGGGTCTTGAACGGCTTGCCGTCATCGCCCATCATCACGCCGAAGCCGACGTGCTCCAGCTTCATCGCTTCCGGCGCGAAACCGGCCTTGCGGCAGATGGTGAACATCTGGGCGAAGTGCTGGCTCTGGCGCGCGTCCACCACGTAGATCACGCGGTCCAGCTTCAGCTCGCGATGGCGGTAGCGCACCGCGCCGATGTCGGTGGTAGTGTAGATGAAGCCGCCGTCCTTCTTCTGCACGATCACGCCCATCGGCTTGTCTTCCTGGGTGCGGAACTCCTCCAGGAACACCACCTGCGCGCCATCGCTCTCGGTCAAGAGGCCGGCCGCGCGCAGTTCCTGCACGATCACCGGCAGGTCGTCGTTGTACGACGATTCGCCGCGCACATGCTCGCGCTTCAGGCCGACGTTCAGCGTTTGGTACACTTCTTCGCAGTGCTTCAGCGACACGTCGACGAACTGGCGCCACAGCTTCAGCACCTCCTGGTCGCCGCCTTGCAGCTTCACCACGTAGTCGCGCGCGGTATTGGCGAAGTCCTCGCTCTCGTCGAAACGGACCTTGGCGTTGCGGTAGAAGGTTTCCAGATCGGACAGCTGCAGGTCGGCGTCGCCGGCGTGGCTGGTTTCCACCAGATAGGCCACCAGCATGCCGAACTGGGTGCCCCAGTCGCCGACGTGGTTGGCGCGGACCACGTCATGGCCGACGTATTCCATCACGCGCGCCAGCGCGTCGCCGATGATCGACGAGCGCAGGTGGCCGACGTGCATTTCCTTGGCCAGGTTAGGCGACGAGTACTCCACCATCACGCGCTGCGGCTTCACCGGCGCGAGACCCAGCTTGTCGTCTTTCAGGGCGGCTTCGCTTCGTCGGGCCAGATATTCAGGGGCTAGATGAATATTGATGAAACCCGGTCCGGCGATTTCCACCTTGTCGGCGATGCCGGCAAGATCCAGCGCGGCGACGACCTTTTCGGCCAGCGCGCGCGGGTTGGTTTTCAGCGCCTTGGCGGCGCCCATCACGCCGTTGGCCTGATAGTCGCCGAATTCCGGCTTGGACGCCGGCTGAATCACGGCAGGCGCGTCAGGCGCGCCCGCTGCCGCCAGCGCCGCCTGTACCCGCTCGTTGATCAGTTGATGAATTGTCATTGGTAGCCCCACGAAATGCCGCGAAAACGAAAACGCGTCTTCGCTTCTGAAAATAAACTTGTGTTTGATTGTATGCGCCTAAGCCTGCACCGGCAATGCTTGATGCCGCCCGTGCCCAGGAAAATGCCCATTGCTTGATCCAGCGCGCCCCGCAGCTGATCAATCGGGCCGCAGCCAGAAAGTCTCGCCCATCGCGGGAACCGAGAAATCGGCGGCATCGATGCCATGCTTGTCCAGTTCCGCGGCCAAATCCAGCGGCGGCTGGTGCAGCGCCTCGTCGGTCAGCACGAAAGTGCCCCAGTGCACGGCCAGCGCGCGGCGCGGCCGCATGATGCGGAAGATCTCCACCGCTTCGGCCGGGTCGATATGCTGCGCTTGCAGAAACCAGCGCGGCTGATAAGCGCCTATAGGCAGCAATGCCAGGTCCAGCGAGCCGATGCGCTCGGCAATCAGCGCGAAGAGCTCGGGATGATAACCGGTATCGCCCGGGTACCAAAGCTGCAGGCCGTCGCCGCGCACGGCGAAACCGCCCCACAGCGCGCGGTTGCGGTCGCCGAAGATCATGCGTTTGCTCCAATGCTGCGCAGGCGTCAGCACCACCTCCACCCCGCCCAATTTGAAACTCTCCCACCAGTCCAGCTGATGGATGTGCGCGGCGGGCACCCCGGCGCCCAGCAAGGTGGGCGCCACGCCCAGCGGCACGACGAACTGCGGCGCGCCGCCGGCCTGCCGCGCCAGGCGGCGGATGGTGGCGAAGTCCAGATGGTCGTAATGGTTATGGGTGACCATCACCAGATCTATTCTGGGCAGCGACTCCAGCGCCAGCGCCGGCGGCAGCAGACGTCTGGGGCCGGCCCACCTCAACGGCGACGCCCGCTCCGACCACACCGGGTCCAGCAGCAGGTTCCGCCCGGCCAATTGGATGAAGCCGCTGGCGTGGCCGATCCAGGTGTACGAGGGCTGGCTGGCGTTGGCCGCCAGCGCCGCGGCGTCGGGCGTTTGCCGGCGGATGTCCTGCAGCCGGTGCGCCACCGCCGGCATCCGCCAGCGTTGCCAGTTCCAGCGCAACAGATCGGCAAAGCGCGGCTGCTTGAACGGATACAGGTTTTGATAGCCGGCCGCGCCGTGGTGGGAACGGGCGGAGTCGGCCCGGTAGCGCGGCAATGGCCAATGCGGCAGAAAATTACGAAACATGCGCAAGCTCGAACAGTAAATGATGGCCGCATTTTGCCGCAGAGCGATGGCGGCTCCAAATAAAAAGCGGCGGGTCGCCCCGCCGCCGCACGCCGCGCCAGGCATCAGAAGCTATAGACCGCTTGCGCGCCCAAGAGATCGTTGTTCTTGCGGAAGCTGCCGTCGTTGCGCAGAAACACGCTTTCGCTGGCCCAGTCGTGCCGGTATTCCAGTTTGAGCGTCAGCTGGTCGGTGGGGAAGAACAGCAGATCGGCGGTGAGCGCCTGGCGGTTGGCCCCCTTGCAGTTGGCCGCGCCGCTGGCCACGCAGGCTGGCGACACGCCGAACGCGTTGGTTCCGTCATACCCGCTGCTGCCCAGCGCGATGCCGCCGCCGCCGCCGCCGTTCTTGCTGTCATTCAGATAGTCGTAGCGCAGCGTCGCCCCCATCTTGCCCACCGTGTCCGTCATCCACTTGCGGTGGCCCAGCAGCGACACGCCGTACCACTGCGCGTTGCCGCCGTTCCAGGCGGCGTTCTGCTGCTGGCCGTAGTCCAATTCGGCGTTGTACTGGACGTCGCCCAGCGTGTAGCTGGCGTCGGCTTCGGTGAAGAAGTAATTCGAGTAGGGGCTGTTCGCCGTGCACTGGTAACCGTAGCTGCCTTGGCAATTCGAGCCTGTCAGCAGCGTCTGGCGGCCAGCGTTGAACGATCCTCCCAGATCCAGCGCGCTGCTCCAGGTGTAGTCGACGCGCGCGGTCATCGTCGGCGTGTTGTTGCTCTTGACCTGCGGCGCGCCGGTGACGCTGCTGTTGCCGGCATTGGCCAGGTTGGCGTGGGTGCGGTATTGCTCGTTGGCCAGCAGGAACTTCCACGCCCACACGTCGTGGCTCCAGGCGAAGCCGGCGCCGACATAGCTGCCGGGGTCGCTGAAGTCGTACAGCAGGCCATGGGTCAGCGTCACCATCTGGTTGGACTGCTGCACCTCGTAACCGCCGAAGCTGTTCATCAAGCCGGCATTGACCGACCAGGTGTCCGACAACGGAACATTGATCACCGCGGTGTTGATGATGTTGTTGCCGCTGCCGCCATCCAACAGGGTGTTGCCGCTGCCGCGGTTGGGCATGATGCTGATTTCGGCGCTGGGCGCGGTGGGGCCGACGCCGAACGTCTTCTTGATGTCCAGGTACACGTCGCCGAAGGTGCTGTTGCTGTAGGCGTAGGTGTTCTGGTGGTTGAGGAACTGGAAGCCCGCGCTGTTGTTGCCGCGGTTATAGATATAGGTGGGGTCCAGGTAACCGGTGACGCTGAGACCGGCGATCGGCCCCTCGTTGGCGGCGGTGTTGAGCCGGTCGACTTTCAATTCCATGCCGGCCACCCTCTCCTTCAGATCGGCATTGGCGTCATCCGCGGCGGCCGATGCCGCAGGGGCCGGTTTCTCGGCCGTGGCCGCTTCCACCGCCTTTTGCAATTCCGCCATCTGCGCCTGCAGTTTCTGCATCTGCGCCTTGAGCCTGGCGATTTCGTCCGCTTTCGCATCCGCCAACGCCACGCCGGGCAGCGCCGCGATCAATGCACTGATCAGTACCCTCTTCATCGTCATTTCTCCTTGTGTGAACCTGCCGACAGCACTGCGCACCACCCGTCTCAGCCATTGGCGAAAGCCAGCCGCATCTCCTTTTCCCGCTTGCGCGTCATCGCGCTCATATAGATGTTGGCCGCCACCACGCCCACCGACACCAACACGATGAACAAGGTGGCCAACGCGTTCATTTCCGGATTCAGGCCCAGCCGCACCCGCGAGAAGATCACCATCGGCAGCGTGGTGGAGCCGGGCCCGGACAGGAAGGCGGTCAGCACCAGGTCGTCCAGCGACAGCGTGAACGACAGCAGCCAGCCCGACACCAGCGCCTGCGAGATCAGGGGCAGCGTGATGACGAAGAACACCTTCAGCGGCCGCGCGCCCAGGTCCATCGCCGCCTCCTCCAGCGACAGGTTCAACTCCCGCACCCGCGACTGCACTACGATGGCGACGTAGGACACGCACAGCATCACGTGGCCGATCCAGATGGTGAACACTCCCCTGCCCTCCGGCCAGCCGAAGCTTTGCTCCATCGCCACAAACAGCAGCAGCAGCGAAATGCCCTGGATCACCTCGGGAATCACCAAGGGCGCGTTGACCATGCCGGTGAACAGGGTGAAAAAGCGAAAGCGGCCGAAACGGCCCAAAACGAAACCCGCCCAGGTGCCGATCACCACCGAGGCGGTGGCCGTCATCAGCGCGATCTTCAGGCTGAGCCAGGCGGCGGTGATCAGTTCGTCATCGTCCAGCAAGGCGGCGTACCACTTCAGCGAAAAGCCGGACCACAGCGTCACCAGCTTGGATTCGTTGAACGAATAGATCACCAGCAAGGCGATGGGCAGGTAGAGAAAACCGTAACCCAGCCCCAGCACCAGGAAAGACAGCGGCTTGCTCGGCTTGATCATCTTGCTTCCTCCATGGTCTTCACCTGGTAATGCTGAAACAGCGCCATCGGCACCAACAGCAGCAGCACCATGCAGCAAGTGACGGTGGCGGCCATCGGCCAGTCCATATTGTTGAAGAACTCGTCCCACATCACCCGGCCTATCATCAGCGTGTCCGATCCGCCCAGCAGCTCCGGAATCACGTATTCGCCCACCGCCGGGATGAAGACCAGCAGGCTGCCGGCGATGATGCCGTTTTTGGACAAGGGCAAAGTCACCTGCCAGAACGCGCGCCACGGCTTGGCGCCCAGATCGTAGGCGGCCTCCAGCAGTGTCAGGTCCATTTTCACCAAGTGGGCGTACAGCGGCATGATCATGAACGGCAGATAGGAGAACACCATGCCGATGTAAACGCCCCAATTGGTGTGGTACAGGTGCAGCGGGCTGTCTATCGCCCCCAGCCACAATAGGAACTGATTGAGAAAGCCGTCGTTCTTCAGAATGCCAATCCAGGCGTAGACGCGGATCAGGTAAGAGGTCCAGAACGGCAGCATCACCATCATCATCAGCGTGTTGCGCGTCGCGCCTTCGGCCCGGGCGATGTAATAGGCCATCGGATAGCCGATCAGCAAACACAGCACCGTGGAGAAGAAAGCCATCTTCACCGAGCTGACATAGGTGGCGAAATACAGGTCGTCGGTGAACATGAAGCGGTAATGGCTCAGATTGAGCGCGATCGTGTACACGTCGTTTTCCAGCTTGACCAGCGGCGTGTACGGCGGAATGCCCAGCTGCTGCTGGGAGAAGCTAATGCCCACCACCAAGAGGAAGGGCAGCAGGAAGAACACGAACAGGAACAGGAAAGGCACCGAAATCACGGCCCCCCTGCCCGACGGCAACCATTTCGAATCGGGTAGTTTCATGGCGGCACCACGACGCCTGAGGCGTCCGAACATTGCGTCCCCATCGGCGAAGCGGCTTCGCCGACACCATCAGACCGCCCGGCCCGGGCGGACAATGTCCCACGGCTGTCCGGCCGTCCCGGCGGCGCCGGGCGGCGGACTATAGTTGTGCGATACAGACAAGACCGGACGGCGTCATCCGGCCGGAAGCCGGCTTAGCGGCCGGTCTTCAGCTGCGTCCACAGGCGGTTTTGCAGGCGCATGATGTCCGGCGGCAGCGGCTTGAGCAGGAACAGCGCCTTCATCACCGACTCCGGCGGATAGATGGTGGGATCGTTGGCGATCTCGGGCTTGACGAACTTGCGCGCCGCGGCGTTCACCGTCGGGTAGAACACCTCGTCGGTGATGGCGGCGTTCACCTGCGGCGTTTCGATGTAGTTGATCCATTCCAGCGCCGCCTCCGGGTGCGGCGCGTCCTTCGGAATCACCATCACGTCGAACCAGATCGGCGCGCCGGATTTGGGGATCACGTAGGCCAGCTGATAGCTGCGCTTGGCCTCGGCGGCGCGGTGCTTGGCGATGTTGACGTCGCCGGACCAGCCCAGCGCCAGACAGATGTCGCCGTTGGCCAGGTCGTTGATGTAGCCGGAGGAATTGAACTGGGTGATGTAGGGGCGGATTTTCTTCAGCGCCTCGAACGCGGCCTGGTAGTCGGCCGGGTTCTTGCTGTTGGGATCCTTGCCCAGATGGTGCAGCGTGACGGCGAAAACGTCGTTGGCCTGGTCCAGCACCGACACGCCGCAGCCCTTCAGCTTGGACACGTACTTGGGATCAAACAGGATGTCCCAGCTGTCCAGCGGCGCGCTGGCGCCGAGGACGGCCTTCACCTTGGTCAGGTTGTAGCCCAGGCCATCGGTGCCGTAGGCCCAGGGCACGCCGTGGGCGTTGCCCGGATCGGCGTCGACGATCTTGGCCATCAGCGCCTTGTCCAGGTTGGCGAGATTGGGAATCTTGGACTTGTCCAGCTTCTGGTAGATGCCGGCCTCGATCTGCTTGGCCATGAAGTTGGAGGTGGGCACCACGATGTCGTAGCCGGCGCGGCCGGTCAGCATCTTGGCCTGCAGCGTGTCGTCGCTGTCGTAGACATCGTATTTCACCTTGATCCCGGTCTGCTTTTCAAAGCCGGGGATGGTGGACTTGGCGATGTAATCGGACCAGTTGTAGACATTCAGCACCTTGTCCTCCGCCAGCGCGCCGGCGGCTGGCAACAACAGCAGCAGCGAATACAGAACCTTGCGAATCAGTTTCTTCTTCATGACAGGCTTCCTAGGTAAGCACGACCATAGACGCTTCCCCCGAATCCAGGGGAAGCAAAGAACCGCATTGTTTCCTACCGCCCGCGCCGCGCCGGCGCTACTGCCAACATACACCCTGGGCAGGCGCGCGCCATCGCCGGCGCGTTACGGCATGTAAACCGGATCGCATCCGGCATGCGCGCAATCGGGCAGGAATTCAGGAAGAGTCGGAAGGGCTAGGCCGGCGGCGGGAGGCGCGGGCGGCAAAGGAGGCGGACGGGCTGAGGCGGCGCGATGCCGGACAGGCGGGCCACAGGTGGGCTGCTTGCATCATGGGTTCCTCTCTCTATCTCCAGGTACGGCATTGGTGTTTAATAAAATCCACACCACTTTTCTTTATGTCACTACTTTTTAATCACAATTACTTATGCTTGCAATAGCGACAGCGTCGGCATGGGTAAAAAATTCGACACGACAGCCGATGTCCGCGCGTGCCGTCTAGGATCATCAACACCTCAGCCGCGCCAGCCCGCCAAGGTGCCGCGCTGGCCGGGCGGCCAGTCAAGACATTGTCATCTCCAGAAAAACGCTCCGCCACCCCGCCGCCGGCCGCTGGCGCCGTCCAGTGGAAATCCCGCAACACCCGCGGCGACGCGCCAAACAAAAAGGCCGCCTCGCGGCGGCCTTTTCCGTACAGCGACGCTCGCCGCTCACATCAGGCGGGTAATCAGCGCCTTGCTGTCATAGCCCTGCAGGCCGGGGATGCGCACCTGCATGCCGTTGCCGGCGGCAAGCTGCACCGACTCGCCGTTGCGGGTCATTTCCGCCAGTTCGATGATGCGGTTGCCGGACGGGTGGATCACCTCCAGCCTGTCACCGACGCCGAAGCGGTTCTTCACCTCGATCAGCGCCCAGCCGTCGGCGTCCACTTCGATCACATCGCCGACATACTGGCTTTGCTTGGCCTTGGAGTGGCCGGTCAGGTAGTTCTGGTATTCCTGGGTCTGATGGCGCTCCAGGAAACCCGGGGTGTAGCCGCGGTTGGCCAGGCCATCCAGGTCGGACAGCAGCTTGAGGTCGAACGGGCGGCCGGCCACCGCGTCGTCGATCGCCTGACGGTACACCTGGGCGGCGCGCGCCACGTAGTACAGGCTCTTGGTGCGGCCTTCGATCTTCAGCGAATCCACGCCTATCTTCACCAGCTTCTCCACCTGCTCGACAGCGCGCAGGTCCTTGGAGTTCATGATGTAGGTGCCGTGCTCGTCCTCGATGATGGGCATCAGTTCGCCCGGACGGCTGCCTTCTTCGATCAGATAGGTCTTGTCGGCCAAAGGATGGCGCTGCTGGCTGCCGCAGGAAGAGAAGCTCTGATTGGCCTCTTCCATCGCCTTGTTGAAGTCGAACTGGATCACCTGCACATCGCCGGCGTCGTCGCCCTGGGTGTCGTGCATCTTGTAGTCCCAGCGGCAGGCGTTGGTACAGGTGCCCTGGTTGGGATCGCGGTGGTTGAAGTAGCCGGACAGCAGGCAGCGGCCGGAATAGGCGATGCACAAGGCGCCGTGGACGAACACTTCCAGTTCCATGTCCGGGCATTCCTGGCGGATCTCGGCGATCTCGTCTAGGCTCAGCTCGCGCGACAGGATGATGCGCGACACGCCCAGCTTCTGCCAGAACTTCACGCCCATGTAGTTGACGGTATTGGCCTGCACCGACAGATGGACCGGCACTTCCGGCCATTTTTCGCGCACCATCATGATCAGGCCCGGATCAGCCATGATCAGCGCGTCCGGCTTCATCTCGATCACCGGCGCCATGTCGGCCATATAGGTCTTGATCTTGCTGTTGTGCGGCAGGATGTTGCTGGCGACGAAAAACTGCTTACCGCGGGCATGGGCCTCGTCGATGCCGATTTTCAGTTCTTCCAGCTTGAAGTCGTTGTTGCGGGCGCGCAGGCTGTAGCGCGGCTGGCCGGCATAGACGGCATCGGCGCCGTAGTCGTAGGCGGCGCGCATTTTATCCAGCGTGCCGGCGGGCAGCAGCAGTTCGGGAGCTTTGATCATTGCGGTGGGGCTTGTCGGTTTAGTTGAGCAGACAGGACACGGGCAAAGGCTGCTTGTCGGGCTTGACGAAGGCCTTGCGCGCGGAGTCGGCCATCAGGCGCTCGGCGGAATAATATTGTTCGAGTACCGCGCGGGCGTCTTGCGCCAGATCGCTGCAGCAATCGAGAAAGGCCGGCCAGTCGCCGCCCAGCGCCGGGCTGGACTCGATGCGGCTGTAGGCGATCGCCAGCAGCGCCATCGTCAGCGTGTGGTTGTACTTGGTCGCCGCGCCGTTCGCCATGGCGAAGCGCGACAAGGCGTGGGCGCAACGGGCCGCCGCCTCGGGCGCCGGGTACTCCCGGCGATACCCCCAGGCTGCGTACAGGTGGGCTTGGTGATTGAAATCCGATGCAGGCAGCGAATGGCTTTCCAGCTGGCGCAGGAATACCTGGTGCTCCATGGTGCAGACACTCCGAAAGTGCAAAAAACGACAGGCCCACCCGACAGGGGAGCCTGTTTCTTTAATATCCGGCGCGATTATGCGCGGCGATGCGGACAGCGTCAAGCATGTCCGCCGCGCATGCGAAACTTTAAGCCGCTGTTTTTAAAAGCCGTTTTATTTTCGTGGTTTTTGCAATAAAGCCAACAGCGCGCTCAGCTGCCCCGCCAGCGCCAGCAACAGCAGCACCGGGCACGCGATCGTCAGCCAGATCGAGCCGGCCTCTCCGCCGCGCCACGCGGCCGACAAGGCGGTGAACAGCAAAGTAGACAGTATCAACACGGCCAAAGCCAGCTTGCGGTTGCGCTGCATGCGCTTGATCAGATTCATCATGTCCTGTTCCGGGATTCAATTGTCGATGGCGGCGGAGCTGTCGTCCAGCGCGGCCAGCGCCTGTAATTCGTCGGCGAAGAAACCCGCCGCCTCGCGGGCGGCCAAATTGTACTGCCCGGGCCGATGCGGCATCGCGTACGCTTCCAACAGACCGCGGAAAGCGGCTTGCGGTTCCAGGCCGCGTTGCCGGCACAGCTCGCAGAACCAGCGGTTGCCGATCCGCACATGCCCCACTTCCTCGCGCAGGATGACGTCCAGCACCGCCACGCTGGCGTCGTCGCCGATGCGTGCCAGCCGGCGCTGGATGCCGGGGGTGACATCCAGGCCGCGCGCTTCCAGCACCCGCGGCACCAGCGCCATCCGCGCCAACGCGTCGTTATCGGTGCGGCGGCTCATCGCCCACAGGCCATCGTGGGCCGGGAAATCGCCATAGGCGAAACCCAGGTCCAGCAGCCGTCGCTGCAACAGCCGGAAATGCTTGGCTTCCTCCGCCGCCACCTGCAGCCAGTCGCCGACGAAATCGTCCGGCATTTCGCGGAAACGCCAGGCGGCGTCCAGCGCCAGATTGACCGCGTTGAATTCGATGTGGGCGATGGCGTGCAGCAAAGCGGCGTGGCCGTGGGGCGTGGAGAGGCCGCGGCGCGGCACCTTGGCCGGGTGCACCAGTTCGGGCCGGGCGGGACGGCCGGCTTCCGGCAGGGAATACGGCGCGGGGGCGTCCAGCCGGGGCAGCGCGCCGGCGAGCCAGTCGCGGCGGGCGGCCTCCGCCAGCGCCAGCTTCTCTTCCACGTCCGGACAAAGCAGCGCCTGCTCCAGCGCAGGGTATAGCGATTGAGGGCGGTTCATGGCTGCGGATTCTAAAGCGCCGCGCCGTCCCAAGCCAAGCCCGGCGGCTTGTCACATGGCGATTTCCACCTGGCCGGCCAGCCAGCCTTCGAAGGCGGCCAGCTTTTCCTCGAACAGCGCCATCGCGCGGCGCGCCTGCTCCAGGTCATGCGCCTTGCCCGCCTTTTCCACCGCCTCGGCCGCCGCGCCCATCTCGTTGGCCCCGACCATGCGGCTGGCGCCCTTGATCCGATGCGCGGAAAAGCCCACCCGATCAGCGTCTTCCGCCTGCAGCGCGGCTCGCAGCTCGGCCACGTCCTCCAAATTGCCGGTCTGGAATTCGCGCAGAATCTCCAGCTCCACGCTCAATTCGCCATTGCTGTAAACCTCCAGCACGCTGCGGTCCACCGGCAAGGGATCCTGCGCCGGCTCGGGCGGCGGCGGCGGAGCCAGCTCCCGCGCCAGCGGCTCGATCTCTTCCTCGCCGCCATGGCCCATCCATTTGCGCAGCACCGCCTCCAGCGAGTGGATGGACAAAGGCTTGGTGAGGAAATCGTCCATGCCGGCCTCACGGGTCTTGTCCACCTCCTCCTTGGCCGCGTTGGCGGTGCAGGCGACGATGGGAATGCGTCCGCGTTCCGGATGGGACTCCTCGTGGGCGCGCACCAGTCTGGCCAACTGGTAGCCGTCTATGCCCGGCATATGGCAATCGGTCAGGATCAGCGAATACCGCCCGGCCAGCCACTTGCTGAACGCCCGGTCGCCGTCCTCGGCCCAGTCCGCCGGATAACCGAGCTTTTCCAGTTGCTTCAGCGTCAGTTTGCGATTGGTGGGGTTGTCCTCGGCGAACAAGATGGGGAACAGCTCCTCGCCCTCGTCCGCCAGGTTGCCGCCCGACAGCGCCGCCACCGACTCCAGCGGCACCCGCTGCTCTGGCAGCACCACCGGCTCCACCAGCTCGGCCAGCCACTCCACTTCCAGCAGCAAGCGGGCGCAGCTGCCCTTGCCCTGCTCGCTCTCCATTTCCACGTGGCCGCCCATCAGGCCGGCCAAGCGGCGGCAGATCGCCAGCCCCAAACCGGTGCCGCCGAAGCGCCGGGTGGTTTCCGAATCCGCCTGGGTGAACGGCTGGAACAGTTTGCCCAGCTGTTCCTGCGACATGCCGATGCCGGTATCGGCCACTTCGAAGCTCAGCACCTGGTAATTGGCCAGGGTGTCCATCACCTTCACGCGGATGTCCACCCGCCCGCGCGAGGTGAACTTGATGGCGTTGCTGATGAAGTTCTGCAGGATCTGCCGCACCCGCAGCGGGTCCAGCACCAGGGTGGGCGCCAGTTTTTCGTCCAGCGTCAGCGACAGGTCCAGGCCCTTCTTGCTGGCGTTCTCGTGGTACAGGCTGCGCACGCTTTCCATGAAGGGGCGCACCGCGGTACGGGTGGGCACGATCTCCAGCCGGTCGGCCTCGATCTTGGAGAAATCCAGGATATCGTCGATCAGGCGCAACAGGGTGTTGGCCGAGTCCTGAATGGTGAGCACGGTATCGCTCTGCTCGGCGTCCAGCTTGGTCATCGCCAGCAATTCCAGCATGCCCAGCACGCCGTTCATCGGCGTGCGGATCTCATGGCTCATGGTGGCCAGGAAGGCGCTCTTGGCGCGGTTGGCCGCGTTGGCCTGGTCGCGCGCCATGCGCAGTTCGAATTCCGCCATCTTGCGTTCGGTGATGTCGAGGCAGGCCAGGATGATCACCGATTCGGACGCGTCCGGGAACAGCAACTGGCCTTCGAACAGCACCCAGATCGGCCGGCCGGTGCCGGTCAGGCATTCCAGTTCGCAATGTATGCGGGCATTGTCGTGCTGCATCTTCGACATTTGCTCGGCCAGCTCATACCAGCCATGCTCGGAAGCCAGCAGCTCCATCAGATGCATCCCGGACAGGCCGTACTCGTCGCCCACATCGAAGATGCTTTCCGCGGTGAGGTTGGCCCGGGTGATCTGGAAATGCTCGTTCAGCCGCAGCAGGCCGACCGGCGACGCCGAATAAACCGCCTCCTCCTCCTGCAGCACCGCCCGCAGCTGGGCTTCGGAGAGCTTGCGCCGGTCTTCTTCGGCGTAAAAACCGAGAATATTGGCGTAGGCGCCCAATAGCGGCAGGATGCTGATGCCCAGCTGCGACAAGGTGGGCCGCAGCAGGCAGACGCCTGCGGTGGCCTCGCCGCCCAGCATCACCGGCAGCGATACCCAGGAAGGCTGCGCCGACAAGCTGCGGAACAGCGCCGCCAGCGGCATTTCCGCCTGCGACAGTTGCTGGATCAGCGGCAGGAACTCAGGCCACTCACCGGCTTGCAGCTGCAATGCCTCGTCGCCGCCGTCCTGGGCCGACCAGGCCACCAGCATGCACTCTTCGGAGCTGGTGAACTCGACGAAAGTGTCGTGCAGGCGCTGGAACACCGCATCCCGCGCCGAACGGGCCAGCAGCATCGCCTCGATTTCCGAAATCACCGAAAGCAGCGCCACGCTGCGCTCCAGCGAGCTTTCCGCCAGCCTGCGCTTGTGCTCGTCGCGCACGATCAGGATATTCAGCGGCGGGTCAGATTCCCCGGAAAAACGGCTGATGTTGAGCATCGCATGGAAATGCTCGCCGCCGCTGCCCATGCCCTCCACCGGCAGCGTCCGTCCCACCTGCAGCTCCAGCGCCGCCATCACGCCGTGCATCTCGTCGTTCATCACGAACAATTGCCGCGCCGGCATGCCCATCAAGGCGGCGAGCGGGTAGCCGAACATCCGCCCCGCGCCCTCGTTGGCGATCTCGATCACTCCGTCCTGATTGACCACCAGCATCGCGTCGCCGGAGATGTCCAGCATGCGCTGCAGGAAATCCAGCGGCTTGAGCACCTTGCGCACCATCACGTACAGCAGGAACACCAGCAGCGCCATCGCCGCCAGGCCAAACGCCCCCTCGCGCAGCAGAATGTGCAGATAGTACTGGCGGTTTTCCGTGGCCAGCGCCTCCGCCCGCGCGGAAACCATCGCCTGCAACTGCTGCAACGCCGAGGTCAGCTGCCGCAGATTTAGCGGGTAGTCGGCGGCCTGGCTGAATTTCAGCCTGCCGTCCAACTGTTCCAGCTGCAGCTGCGCCAACAGCTGCAGCTTGCTGGCAAGACGGGTCAGCTGGATGAACTGCTGAGCCAGCCTGACATCCCGCACGCTGTCGACTCTGGGCTGGAGCTTGCCCAGCGTCAGCATGCCGGCCGCCAGCCGCCGCGCCAGATCCTCCTCCATCCGGCGGTCCAGCCGGTGGTCCAGCTCCGCGCGCAGCACCAGCGCCTGCGCATTGGAGCGCAGCCAGTAGTCCAGTATCCACACATCCTGCGTCAGCCAGGCCAAGTCGTTGATCCTGGCGTCGCCGCTGGCCGCCATCTGCACCACGGAGTCGTCCACCAGATGCTGCACCTGCTCCTGCACGTCGCGGGTCTGCTCGTACAGGCTGGTGGTCAGCGCCTCGTTCGGGCCGGAGCTCGACTGCCACACCGCCTTGGCCTGCACCCGCAGCTGTTGATACTGGCGGAATAGCTGCTGCAGCCGGGCGATCTTCTCGCTGGTCCGCGCTTCGTCGCGGCCATGCAGCGAAGTGACCATGGCGAGGAAGCGCTCGTCAACCAGCCGAGACAGCCGGTCCAAGGCTGCCAGGGTCGCGGCGTCCGGCTGCCGTCCCAGCAACAGCGCCCGCAGCTGGCCGCTTTCCTGATGCTGGATATCGGAGAAGCGATACAACAGGCTGCTGTCCTGATTCAGCTCCACCAGCCGGTCGGCCTGCCGGTATTCGCTCCAGGCCGTCACCTGCAGCTGGACCATCACGCCGGCCTGCAGAATGCCCAACAGCAGCACGATGGCCAGCACGCTCCGGCCTATCGCCATCGCCTGGTTATGGCGCGCCTTGGGTTGCAGCATTCTAATGCCTTGCCGCGGAAGAGCTCGCCACCGCGTCCAGGCTTTCGGTGACGAAAATCTGCGCCACGCCGTAGCGCTCGCTGAAGTCTTTCAGCACCGCCAGCTGGTTGGCCGAAATGGTGGCGCCGCGCGGCAGCAGCAAATGGCCGGCCTTGCTGCGCAAGTCGCGCGTCAGATAGGAGCCCGGCTTGATCTTGTCCAGCGGCAGGCATTGCTCCGCCGGCTCTTCCTGATACACCGGCGCCCGGGTTTCGAACAGCTTGCCGAACACTTTGTTGTCGTAGTCGGTGCCGGTCGCGATGTTGTAGTAGCTGAATGGATCGATCTCCGGCCTGGGCCGGTGCATCGCGGCCTGGATCGCCTTCTCCACGTCGGCGGGCTTCGGCGGCTTCACCACGAAACCGTCGGCGTGCAGCTGGCTGGCCAGCACCACGTTGGAGCGGTCGGCGTGGCCGGACAGAAAGACGAAGGGCAGATTGGAGACGTTGGCGGTATGCCCGCAACGCAGCTCCTTCAGCAGATCCATGCCGTTCATCGGCAGCATCTGCACATCGCACAGCACGATGTCCACCATGCGGATATCCAGCAGCCGCATCGCCGTGGTGCCGTCGGCGGCCTGGAAGATATAGTCCGACTTGACCCCCATGTTCTGCAAGGCCTGGGATATCAGGGTCCTGACCAGCGTCTGGTCATCGACGATCATGATCCGCAACCGCGCCAGGTCGACCGAAATCATCGCGCATCCTTTACACTATGGTTCCGCTTGAGGCTGCCCGGTCGCCCTGGCAGTCCACGATGAGCCTGGCCAGATCCTGCTCCGCGACGACGCCGGCCAGCCCATCCCCCACTCCCTTGACGCACCCCATCGCCAGCGCCAGCTCCCTGCCCTCCTCGTCATCCACCCGGGTGGCGCAAACCGCGGTCTGCGACAAGCCGAAATGACGCAACAGACGAAAGGTGTGCGGATCTTCGCCCTGCAGGGTTTTCAGCCAGCGCAGGGTTTCCACCGGCACATTGACCTGGTCGAACGGAAACTTGAGCAGGTTGCCGATGGTCAGCGAGCCGATGCCGAACGCGTCCGCCGTCAGATGAAACCCCAGGTACTTGATCTTGGCGATGTTCTCGAAGCACAGCGCGTCGGAGCGCCGGCTCAAGCCGTCCGCCAGCTCGAAGCTCACCCGGCGCGGCGCGACGCCGTATTGCTGCACCAGGGTGAAACAGTGGTCGAACACGTTGTCGGCGCACAGGCACGCCTCGTCGATGCGGATGTGCATCTGGCACTCGTCCTGGCCCGACGCCAGCGAAATGCCCTGCAATAGCTTGGCCATCCGCTCCACTATCGTTTCCAGGGCCACCGCCGACGCCATGCGCCGGCCCGCCAGCAGCGGCAGCAGATGATCGATGCCGCAGCGCCTCTCGCCCAGCGCCAGCGCGCGCAGCGAAAAGCTGACCGGGCGGCGGTCGGCCAGCGTCACCACGGGAACGAACTCCAGCGCGAAGCGGTCGTCGCAGATATCGGCCAGCAGCGGCTCGATATCCAGTTGCGCCGGCGCCTCGGCGCGCTCCATTTCATTGAAAATGCCATTCAACATGGCGACGAAGGCCTCGGCCGAATACGGCTTGGCCAAAAAGCGGGTGCAGGAGATGCCCAGATTGGCCGACATGTCGGCGATGGTCTGCAGGGTTTTGCCGTCGTAGCCGGAAATGATCAGCAAGGCGGACTGGTAGCCCAGCCTGGCCACATTCTTGATGAAATCGATGCCGTTCATGCCCGGCATGCCGATATCGGTGATGACCAGCTGGTAGCCGCCTTCGGCGATGCTGCGCAGCGCCTCGGCCGGGTCGCTGAATTCGTCTATCTCCACCGCGAAACGGCTGAAGAAGCTGGCCTGGCGCGAGATCAGCTTCCGCAATACCAGCTGATCGTCCAGAATCAAAAAACGCTTCGGTTTCAGCTCCATGCTAGACCGCCCCTTCCCAGGCATGGCAGAACCGGCCTTGCAGCACAGCTCGCCGGAAATGCCGCCTTACCGAAATTAAGCGCTGAGGAAAACCATCTGGGCGCGCCGGCTTCCCCACCGAGGGCCGGCTCCAAAACTAAGACATTCGCGTAAGACCAGACAGCGTAATACCATGTATAGGCTGACAAATTTGGCAGTACAAGACGGCCTTGCCGGCCGGCCGCGCGCTCGCGGCGCCGGTTTATGCCATGCGCCGCCGCTGCGGTATCATGGTCGGCCGCGACACCCATTCCGCAAGGAGAACCCCATGCGTTTCGATTCCGGCCAGCTTGGCAACGTAGAGGTGGACGAACAGACCATCCTCACCTTTCCCCACGGCATTCCGGCCCTGGAGAACTGCACGCGCTTCAAATTGTTCCACGACGCCGCCCACAAAACGCCGCAGGTCTATTGGCTGCAGTCGCTGGACGACCCGGGCATCACTTTCAGCCTGGCGCTGCCCGAGCGGCTGGGCGTCCGCTTCCAGGTGGAGCTCACCGACGACGAAGTGGCGCAGCTGCAACTGCGCGGCCCGGAGGACGCCGCCATCCTGCTGATGCTGTACCGCCCGCTGGAAACCGAGCGCGATTCCCACCCAGCGCTGGGCCAGCTGCAAGCCAACCTCTGCAATCCGCTGGTGGTGAGCCTGTCGTCCCAGCGCGGCATCCAGAAAACCGGCCTCAAGATCGACATCCTGCTGCATACGCCATGAACGAGACCCAACGCTGCGCCTGGTGCGGCGACGATGCGCTGTACGTCGCCTACCACGACCAAGAATGGGGCCGGCCCGAGCGCGACGACCGCAAATTGTTCGAAATGCTGATTCTGGAAGGCGCGCAGGCCGGGCTGTCCTGGATCACCATCTTGCGGAAGCGCGAAGGCTATCGCGCCGCCTTCCACGGCTTCCACCCGGAAAAGGTGGCGGCGATGGACGAGGACGACGTCGAACGGCTGATGCAGAATCCCGGCATCGTGCGCAACCGGCTGAAAATCCGCAGCGCCATCCGCAACGCCAAAGTGTTCCTGCAAATGCAGCGGGAACACGGCAGCTTCGCCGACTGGCTGTGGGGGCACGTGGACGGCCAGCCGATTCTGCGCCGCCGCGACGACGAACGGGTGCCGGCCAGCACCGAGCTGTCGGACCATATCAGCAAGGAGTTGAAGAAAGCCGGGATGAATTTCGTCGGCAGCACGGTAGTCTATGCCTACCTGCAGGCCTGCGGCGTGGTCAACGACCACCTGGCCGGCTGCTTCCTGCACCCGCACGGCGACGCCTGAGCGCCCGCCCATGAAAAACGGCCGCTGCGAACAGCGGCCGTTTTCGCGCGCAGCGGCGACGGTCAGTCGAAAACCAGCTGGCCGTTTTTCGCCTCCACCAGCACCGTGGACTTGGGCGGGTACTTGCCGGCCAGAATCGCCTTGGCCAGCGGATTTTCCAGTTCGGCCTGGATAGCCCGTTTCAGCGGACGCGCGCCGTAAACCGGGTCGAAACCGGCCTCGGACAGCAGCGCCAGCGCCTCGCCGCTGATCTGCAGGTTCAGGTCCAGTTTGGCCAGCCGCGCCTCCAGGCCCTTCAGCTGGATGCGGGCGATGGACTGGATGTGCTTCTCGTCCAGGCCGTGGAACACCACCACCTCGTCGATGCGGTTGATGAATTCCGGGCGGAACTGGGTCTTCACCTCGGCCATCACGGCGAGCTTGATCACCTGGTAATCGTCGGTGGCCATCGCCTGGATCTGCTGGCTGCCGATATTGGACGTCATCACGATCACCGTGTTCTTGAAGTCCACGGTGCGGCCCTGGCCATCGGTCAACCGGCCGTCGTCCAGCACTTGCAGCAGCACGTTGAACACGTCCGGATGCGCCTTCTCCACCTCGTCCAGCAGGATCACGCTGTACGGCTTGCGGCGCACCTGCTCGGTCAGGTAGCCGCCCTCCTCGTAGCCGACATAGCCCGGAGGCGCGCCGATCAGCCGGGCGACGGAATGCTTCTCCATGTACTCGGACATGTCGATGCGGATCAGGTGCTCCTCGCTGTCGAACAGGAAGCCGGCCAGCGTTTTGCACAGCTCGGTCTTGCCGACGCCGGTCGGTCCCAGGAACAGGAACGATCCATACGGCTTGTTCGGGTCGGCCAGACCCGAGCGCGAGCGGCGGATGGCGTCGGCCACCGCGGTCACCGCCTCGTCCTGCCCCACCACGCGCCGATGCAGCACGTCTTCCATGTGCAACAGCTTCTCGCGCTCGCCGGTCAGCATCTTGGACACCGGAATGCCGGTGGCGCGGCTGATCACCTCGGCGATTTCCTCGGCGCCCACCTGGGTGCGCAGCAGACGGTTGGGCTTGGCCTCGCCCTGCTCGCCGGCGGCCTCGGCCTCCTTCAAGCGCGCTTCCAGTTGCGGCAACTTGCCGTATTGCAACTCGGCCAGTTTCTGCCAGTCGCCCTTGCGCTTGAGGTCTTCCATATTCGCCTTCAGGCGGTCGATTTCCTCCTTGATGCTCTGCGAGCCTTGCTGGGCGGCTTTTTCCGCCTTCCAGATCTCTTCCAGGTCGGCGTATTCGCGCGACAGGCCGCTTATCTCGTCCTCGATCAGCTGCAGACGCTTTTGCGAAGCCTCGTCGCTCTCGCGCTTCACCGCCTCGCGCTCGATCTTCAGCTGGATCAGGCGGCGGTCGAGCTTGTCCATCGCTTCCGGCTTAGAATCCAGCTCCATCTTGATCTTGGATGCGGCCTCGTCGATCAGGTCGATGGCCTTGTCCGGCAGGAAGCGGTCGGTGATGTAGCGCTGGCTCAATTCCGCGGCGGCGACGATGGCCGGGTCGGTGATGTCGACGCCGTGGTGGATTTCATACTTTTCCTGCAGGCCGCGCAGGATGGCGATGGTGTCCTCGACCGATGGCTCGCCCACCAACACCTTCTGGAAGCGGCGCTCCAGCGCGGCGTCCTTCTCGATGTACTTGCGGTATTCGTCCAGCGTGGTGGCGCCGATGCAATGCAGTTCGCCGCGCGCCAAAGCCGGTTTCAGCATATTGCCGGCGTCCATCGCGCCTTCGGCCTTGCCGGCGCCCACCAGCGTGTGGATTTCGTCGATGAAGATCAGGGTCTGGCCGTCGTCTTTGGCCAGATCGTTCAGCACCGCCTTCAGTCGTTCTTCGAATTCGCCGCGGAACTTGGCGCCGGCGATCAAGGCCGCCAGGTCCAGCACCAACAGGCGCTTGTTCTTCAGGCTTTCCGGCACTTCGCCGTTGACGATGCGCTGCGCCAGGCCTTCGACGATGGCGGTTTTGCCCACGCCCGGCTCGCCGATCAGCACCGGATTGTTCTTGGTGCGGCGTTGCAGCACCTGGATGGCGCGGCGGATTTCGTCGTCGCGGCCTATCACCGGGTCGAGCTTGCCCTGGCGGGCGCGCTCGGTCAGGTCCATCGTATATTTCTTCAAGGCTTCGCGCTGGCCCTCGGCGTCGGCGCTGTTGACGTTCTCGCCGCCGCGCACCGCGTCTATCGCCGCCTGGATCGACGCGTGGTTGCCGCCGTGCTCTTTCAGCAGGCGGCCGGTCTCGCCCTTGTCCTGGCTCAGCGCGGACAGGAACAGCTCGCTGGCGATGAATTCGTCGCCCAGCTTCATCGCGATCTTGTCGGCGGCGTTGAGCAGATTGGCCAGATCGCGCGACACGGTGATCTCGCCGCCATGGCCCTGCACCCGCGGCAGCCGTTCGATGGCAGACTTCAGGCCGGCCTTCAGCGCCGGCACGTTGACGCCGGCGCGCGCCAGCAGGCCGCCGACGCCGGCTTCGGCGTCGTCCAGCATCGCCAGCAGCAGATGCTGCGGCTCGATATAGGCGTTGTCGCCCGCTACGGCCAGGCTTTGGGCGTCGCCCAGCGCCTGTTGGAATTTGGTGGTCAGCTTGTCGAATCGCATGATTTGCGGCTCCCGTGAAAACTGTCGATGACTTCCATCTTGGGGAGCCTGCCGGCCATTTCAAGGGCGCCGCCGCGCCGGCGTTTGACCGCGCGCAAACCCGGCGGCTGCCGGGAATCAGGCGCGGAACACCCGCACTTCCTGCTTCAGCGAGTCGGCCAGCTGCGCCATTTCGCCGGCGGTTTGCGCCGAACGCTCGGCTTCCTGATTGTGGGTTTCGGCCAACCGGGCCACCTGCGCCACCTGTTCCGCGATGTTTTCCACGGTCTGCCGCTGCGAGGCCAGCTCCTGGTTGATGGCGGACACCACCGCCATCGAACGTTCGGCGTCGGCGACGATGGACCCCATCGCCTCCCGCGCCCTGGCGGTGATGGCCGCCCCTTCAGACGCGCAGCTCACCGACTGGCGCATCGCCTGCGCCGCCAGCGTCGCCGCCTGCTGCATCGCGGCGATCATTTCGCCTATCTGCCGGGTGGACTGGCTGGTGCGCTCGGCCAGCTTGCGCACTTCGTCCGCCACCACCGCGAAGCCGCGGCCCATCTCGCCGGCGCGCGCCGCCTCTATCGCCGCGTTCAAGGCCAATAGATTGGTCTGGTCGGCGATGTCGTGGATCACGTTGACGATGTCGCTGATCTGGCCGGCGTTGCTCTCCAGCGCCAGCAGGCTGTCGGCGGCGTTGTCCAGCGTCGCGGCGATGCGATTGACCTCGTCCACCGCCGCCGCCAGGCTGGCGCTGCCGTTCTGCGCCGCTTCGCTGGACGCCTGCGCCACCTCGCTGGCCTCGCCCGCCACCCTTTCGATCTGCTCCACCCCGGCGATCAGCAGCTCGGTGTGCTGCGACATCTGCCGGGCGCTGTCGCGCTGCTCGCCCGACGAAGCCGCCGCCGCGCCGGCCTTGTGCGACAGATCCTGCGCCGCCCGGTCCAGGTCCAGCGCGTGATGGCTGGTGCGGTTGAGCGCCTGCTGGAAACTGTCCAGCAGGCCGTTCAACGCATTGGCCATTTCGCCCATCTCGCCGCCCCGCCCCGTCGGCAGGCGGCGCTGCAGATCATGGTTGTCCTGAATGGACGCCACCTCGGCCACCAGTTGGCGCACCGGACGCGTCACCAGGATGCGGGTCGCCCCCCACAACGCCAGCGCCAGCACCACCAGCAGCACGCCGCAGCCGGCGGCCAGCCAGGCGATCAGCATGCGGTTTTCGCGCTGCAGTTCGGACTCGGTTTCGTCGCTGACCAGCAGCCAGTTCCACGGCGCGAAGCTGGCGTAGGACAGCATGTGCGCGGCGGCGCCCTTATCGCCCGGCAGGCGCACCGACAGATTGCCGCTGCCGCCCTTGAGCAGTTCGCGCAGATAGGGCTTGCCGTCGGCGTCCAGCGATTTGTCCACCGAACGGCCGTTCAGCCGCGGATGCAGCAGATAGCGGCCGAAACTGGCCGAAGCCGGATTGACATCGATCACGTCGATGTGGCCGCTATCCTCCAGCTTGACCTTGCCCAGCCGCACCAGCAGGCTGGCGATGCCCTCGGTGGCGCCGACGCCGACGAAGGTGGCGCCTATCACCTTGCCGTCGCCGTCCTTGATCGGGCTGTAGCTGGTGACGTAATCCTTGCCGTACAGATTGGCCAGGCCGATGTAGCCGTCGCCGGCGGCCAGCTTGGCGTAAGCCGGCGCGGCGCGCTCCAGCCGGCTGCCCAGCGCGCGGTTGCCGTTTTCCATCAGCAGCGTGGTGGACACGCGCACGAAGTCGTCTCCGTCGCGGACGAAGATGGACGCGACATTGCCGCTGACCGCGGAAAAGTGGTCGACCATCCGGTTATTGCCGTTGACCGGCTCGCCGCCCATCAACAACGCCGGCGTCGCCGCGCCGGCCACATTGATCTTCTCTGCCGGATTCAGGCTGAAACCGCTCCTGAACTCGGCGAAGAACACTTTCTCGAATTGCCGGATGGACAGGCGCAACGATTCGTTGAAACCGTCCACCATGTTCAGCGACTGCGCCAGCAGCTGGGCCTGCACTTTCTGGGTGCGCTCCAGCATCAAGCGCTGGCTGAACACATACAAGGGATACAGGATCGCGCCGGCCACCAGCGCCATCAGCACTACCTGGGTCAATACCAGCCGACTGCCTATGCTGCTCGCTCGCCTCATCTTCCACGCCTCCGCCCTGCAGAACCTTCCATGGCCGCCCATCCGCCGACGCCCCCTTCCTCATCTTATTACAAGCCAGGCGCTCGGCAGCGCCGGTCTCGACACCCATGGCAGCGCGATGAGTTCATTGGCATTTAAATGCGCAAAATACATTCCCAAGCATTAGATAACGACAAGCGGCGGCGTTTGCGCGCCATCCATCTGGAACGGCTGTATTGGCCGTGCGACAATCCAGGCTGACAGAACAGAATCCGCCAGCCCGCCGGCCGCGGGCCCAGCCGCAATGACAAGCCCAAGCACCCCACGCATTTCCACGCCTGCCCAGCTAGACTGGCAGGATGGCCAACCTACGTCCATCGCCTTCGGCGACGTGTATTTTTCCCGCGACGCCGGCCTCGACGAAACCCGCCACGTTTTCCTCCAGCACAACCAGCTGGCCGAGCGCTTCGCCGCCCTGCCGCAGCGCGGGCAATTCACCATCGCCGAAACCGGCTTCGGCACCGGCCTGAATTTCCTCTGCGCCTGGCAATGCTTTGAGCAGCACGCGCCCGCCGACGCCCGGCTGCATTTCGTCAGCGCCGAGAAATACCCGCTGACCCCGCAGGACCTGTCCCGCGCGCTGGCGCTGTGGCCGGAGCTGGCGGCGCAGTCCAACCAGCTGCTGCGCCAATACGACATGCTGACGCCGGGCTGGCACCGCCTGCTGCTGGCCGGCGGCCGCGTCAGCCTGACGCTGATGGTGGGGGACGTGCTGGACGTGCTGCCGCAGCTGGACGCCCGCGTCGACGCCTGGTTCCTCGACGGCTTCGCGCCGTCGAAAAATCCCGACATGTGGCAGCAGCCGCTGTTCGACCAGATGGCCCGTCTGTCCGCCCCTGGCGCCACTTTCGCCACCTTCACCAGCGCCGGCGCCGTGCGCCGCGGCCTGACCGCGGCCGGCTTCCAGGTGGAAAAAGCCCCCGGCCACGGCCAGAAACGCCATATCAGCCGCGGCTGGCTGCAAACCGCCGCCGCGATGCCCTGGCAAGCCCCCTGGTTCGCCCGCCCGCCGCAGCGCTGGCGCGAACGCAGCGCCATCGTGGTGGGCGGCGGCGTCGCCGGCGCGTCCACCGCGCACAGCCTGGCCGTGCGCGGCTGGCAGGTGACGCTGATCGAACGGATGCCCCGGCTTGCCAGCGCCGCCTCCGGCAACCCGCAGGGCGTGCTGTACACCAAGCTGTCGCCGCACCTGACGCCGCTGTCGCGCCTGGTGCTGTCCGGCTACGCGTACAGCCTGCGGACCCTGCGCGAACTGCTGCCGGAGGATGGCGAAAACTGGCGCGCCTGCGGCGTGCTGCAGCTGGCGCATGAAGCGAAGGAAGGGGAAAAACAGCAGGCGCTGGCGGAACTGGGGCTGCCGGAAGCGGTGATGCGCAAGCTGGACCGCGAGCAGGCCAGCGAGCTGGCTGGCGTGGCGCTGCCCTCAGGCGGGCTGTTCTTCCCGCAGGGCGGCTGGGTGCATCCGCCGGCCCTGGTGGCGCGGCTGGCCGACCACCCCAATATCGCCGTGCGCACCAGCCATACCGTGCTGGAGCTGGAGTATGACCAGAACGAGCGCCATTGGCTGGCCAGCGACGAAAGCGGCCCGCTGGCCCTGGCCTCGGTGGTGGTGCTGGCGGGCGCGGCGGAAACCGCCCAGTTCGACGCCACCAGCCATCTGCCCTTGAAAAAGATACGCGGCCAGGTCACCAGCATCGCCGCGACGCCGGACAGCGAGCGGCTGGCCACCGTGCTGTGCGGCGAAGGCTATATCTCGCCGACGCGCGGCGGCCGCCATTGCCTGGGCGCCACCTTCAAGTTCGACAGCGACGACCTGGCGGTAAACGACGCCGAACATGCGGAAAACCTGCAGATGCTGGCCGAGCTGGCGCCGCAATTGCATGACGGCCTGACCAGCGGCGGCCGCGGCGCGCTGGATGGCCGCGCCGCCTTCCGCTGCACCAGCCCGGACTACCTGCCGCTGATCGGCCCGGCCGTCGCCCGCCGCGACTTCGCGCAATGCTACGCCGAACTCGCCCGGGATGCGTCCTTGCAGCCGCAGCAACCTTGCCCATGGGTGGAAGGCCTGTACGTCAACACCGCGCACGGCTCGCGCGGGCTGATCACCGCGCCGCTGTCGGGCGAGATCCTGGCGGCGCTGCTGGAAGACGAACCGACGCCGCTGCCGGCCCACCTGATGCAGGCCATCCATCCCAGCCGCTTCCTGCTGCGCGACCTGATCCGCCGCAAGCTGGATCCGGCCGCGTGACGAATCACGCCGCCGGCAGCGCGCGCTGGATGGCTTCGCGGATGGGGTCGGGAATGGCGACCGACTTTTCCGCCTTGTAATCGACCCATACCAGCAGCACCTCGGCACTGGCGTAAACCGTGCCGGGGTCGTCCTGCCGGTAGAAGTGGTGGCGCAGCTTCAGGCTGCTGTTCCCCAGTTTTTCCAGTTCGATGGTGATGTCCAGCGTCGCCGGGTAGGTCAGTTGCTTGCGGAAGGTGCAGGCGGTATTGGCCAGCACCGGCCCGATGCCTTCCGGGTCGATGCCGTAGCCCAGCGAATTCAGCCACTCTATCCGCACCTGCTCCAGATAGCGGAAATAGTAGGTGTTGTTCAGATGGCCGACGGCGTCCATATCGCCCCAGCGCATGCTGATGGTGCGCTTGTCTATTACCGGATAATGCGTAGTCAAGATCTGGTCCTTTGCTCCCCGATGATCTCCGGATAATAACGGCAAATTGCCTGACGCGTCTGCCTCTGGGCATTCCAGGCGATTGTTTTGCGGAAGTGTTAATTCCAGCCGGATTTCATTACACCCCGTCACATAAGCGCTCAACAATCATGCTACAGCGCCGCCGGCCCTGCCGGGATAATCACCTTGTCAGTTCGCGAATCCCAAGGGATGAGCGGACCGGACGCGATCGGATTGCGTCGTCAACGGCGCGCAGTCTGGTCACCTGAGCGAAGGTGCAATTGGGAGCCCCCTGTGGGGCTCTTTTTTTTCGCCCGGCCGCTCCCTGTACGAAAGCTGCCGCGCCATGCAGAATGGCTGGCATCGCCACTCCCGCCCTCGTCACCATGTGGAAATCGATATTCGCCATCGCCGCCGGCGCCGCCATCGGCGCGCTGCTGCGCTGGTTTCTCGGCCTGCGGCTGAACAGCCTGTTCCCCTCCCTGCCGCTGGGCACGCTGGCCGCCAACCTGATAGGCGGCTACATCATCGGCCTGGCGGTGGCGCTGTTCGCCGACATGCCCAGCCTGCCGCCGATGTGGCGGCTGCTGATCATCACCGGCTTCTGCGGCGGCCTGACCACCTTTTCCACTTTTTCCGCCGAAGTGGTGGAACTGCTGCGCCAGGGGCAACTGATTCCCGCCTTCACCGCCATCGCCGCGCATGTCAGCGGCTCCCTGCTGATGACCATGGCCGGCATCGCCAGCTGGCAGCTGCTGCAGCGCTGACCGCAGCCGGCGCTACGTATTCAACACAATTACCAACCGGCTGTCCGCTTCCTATGTTTCAACCTCCGATAGTTGCGTTTAGGAGAGAAACATGGCCAGTCCCCTTACCCTGCTGATGCCGGTGGCGCCCGACGCGGACCTGACCGCCCTGGCCGCCACCGTGAAGGAAAACCAACCGCTGCTGCACGCGGCGCTGACCAAGATCGGCACCGTCCACTTCGCCCGTACCCTGCTATTGGACCGCGCCGCGCCCAATCTCCAGCCCGGCATCAAGCCCAGCAAAAGCTATGTGCTGGCGGTGATCACCGAATACGACGGCAGTTTCGACAGCTACATCCAGGACTTCGTCAAGGAAGTCGGCCCCATCTTCGACGCCTTGCTGCGCTTCATCGACGGCGCCTCCGGCCTGATTCCGGTCGCCAGCCACGTCGCCGCGTTCAAGGCCTTCATCGCCGCCAACGACGCCTCGCAGCACGCCCCCAACAATGACATGTACCAGGCCTACACCGCCACCGTGCAGCAAATCCTGGCCTCGCTGCCCTAAGCGGCCCCGCAAGCCATCCTGGACCATGCGGCAGCCCGTCCCGTCGACGGCCGGCCGCAAACCGCCTATGGAGCAGCCATGATCCCTGTCATCTCTTACGACGACGTGCAAGGCACTATCCTGCGCGGCTACCGGGTGGAACGCGCCCGCCACTTCATCCTGCGCATCGACGACAAGGCCGGCGCGGCGGCGCTGATACTCAAGCTGGTGGAGGGCCAACTGGGACTGCCCCCCATCACCACCGCCCAGCGCGGCGCGCAAAAACCCATCCATTTTCTCAACCTCAGCTTCACCAGCGCCGGCTTGGCGCGGCTGGGGCTGAGCGACGCGCAACTGCAGACTTTCGACGTCTCTTTCCGCCAGGGCGCGACCGATCCCGGCATCGCCGCCAGCATCGGCGACACTGGCGACAGCGCGCCGCAGCACTGGATAGGCGGCCTGGATCAGGGCGCCCAAGTCCATGCGCTGCTCAGCCTATGGGTGGATGGGTCCGCAGAGCAGCTGGAGTCGGCCAGTTCCAAACTGTGCTACGCCTTCGCCGATTACGGCGTGAAGAAACTGTCGGCGCAGGATGCCGTGGCGCTGCCGGACGACAAAGTCCACTTCGGCTACCGCGACAGCATCGCCCAGCCCACCATCATCGGCGCGCCGCCGCGCAAGCGCGACATCCCCGACGATCAACCGCCGGTGGCCACCGGCGAATTCCTGCTGGGCTATCCCAATGCGAGCGGCGGCAGCTACACGCTGGAGCCGAAAGAACTGTCGCTCAACAGCAGCTTCGCCGCCTTCCGCATCCTGGAGCAGGATGTGGAAGGCTTCGAAAGCTTTCTGCAAACCTACGCTCCCCGCCTGGGAGTCGATGCCGAAACGCTGGCGGCGAAAGTCTGCGGCCGCTGGCGCAACGGCAACCCGCTGACCTTGCGTCCCGACGCGGCCGGCGAGGTCTTGCCGCCCTCGCAGCTGAACGACTTCCATTACGTCGACGCCACGCTGGACACGGACGATACGCTGGGCCTGAAGTGCCCGATAGGCTCGCACATCCGCCGCAGCAATCCGCGCGACGGCGCGGTGGTGGGCGCCGGCAGCCCGCTGCACCGCATCGTGCGCCGCGCCATGCCATACGGCCCGGAATACGACCCGGCCAAGCCGGACGCGCAAAAGCGCGGCCTGATCGGCTATTTCATCAATGCCAGCATCGCCAACCAGTTCGAGTTCGTCACCAGCCAGTGGGTGCTGCGTTCCGACTTCGTCAAATCGGCCACCGGACCGGGCGGGCCGGAACAAGGCAACGCGGTGTTCAACATCAGCGGGGAGGACGTATTCATCGGCGTCAACCCGGTCGACCAAAGCTCCTTCACCGATGCCCAGGCCGGCCCCAAGGGGCAGAACAACAAACGGATCACCGGCTTTCCCCGGCTGATCCACACCCGCGGCAGCGCCTATTGCTTCTTCCCCAGCATCAGTGGCCTGCGCTACCTGGCGAAACTGGCGGCCGGCTGACAAACGCGAAAACCCCCGCGGCCCATGCGGGCGGCGGGGGTGGTTTCCTGCCGTGCGGCGGAAAGGGTCAGCCGCGCAGGCGGCGCAGCACCTCGTCCTTGCCGATCAAGGCCAGCACCGCGTCCACCGACGGGGTCTGGGTGGTGCCGCATACCAGCACGCGCAGCGGCATGCCCAGCTGGCCCATCTTGATGCCTTCGTCGGCGCAGAACGGTTTGAACAGCTCATGGATGGATTCGGCGCTCCAGGCTTCCAGAGCAGCCAGTCGGTCGGCGAAGCGGCCCATGCGCGCTACAGCGTCTCCGGCCAGATGCTTCTCCACATCGGCGGCGACCGGTTCGCGCTTTTTGTAGAAGTAATCGACTTCCAGCGCCAGCGCGTTCAGGTCCTGCACCCGCTCCTTCACCAGCGCCAGCACGTCGCCGATGGCCGGGCCATGGGCGGTATCGACGCCGGCTTTCGCCAGGCGCGGCGCGATCAGCTCGGCCAGGCGGCCGTTGTCGGCGGCCTTGATGTGCTGCGCGTTCAGCCACATGAATTTTTCCTGGTTGAAGCGGCTGGCGGACGGGCTCACCGCCTCCAGCGTGAACCATTCGACGAACTGCTCCATGCTGAAGAATTCGTCGTCGCCATGGCCCCAGCCCAGGCGCGCCAGGTAGTTCAGCAGCGCTTCCGGCAGGATGCCCTTGTCGGCGTAGTCCACCACGCTGACCGCGTCGCGGCGCTTGGACATCTTCTGGCCGTCTTCATTCAGGATCATCGGCAGGTGGCCGTACACCGGCAGCGGCGCGTTCAGCGCCTTGAGAATATTGATCTGGCGCGGGGTGTTGTTGACGTGGTCGTCGCCGCGGATCACGTGGGTGATCTGCATGTCCCAGTCGTCCACCACCACGCAGAAGTTATAGGTGGGGCTGCCGTCGGGACGGGCGATGATCAGGTCGTCCAGCTCTTCATTGGAGATTTCGATGCGGCCCTTGACCGCGTCGTCCCAGGCCACCACGCCGGCGAGCGGCGTCTTGAAGCGCACCACCGGCTGCACGCCCTCCGGGATGGCCGGCAGGGTCTTGCCGGCTTCCGGGCGCCAGCGGCGGTCGTAGCGCGGCTTGTCGCCGCGGGCTTCCTGCTCGGCGCGCATCGCTTCCAGCTCTTCCTTGCTGCAATAGCAGTGGTAGGCGTGGCCGCTGGCCAGCAGCTGCTGGATCACTTCCTTGTAGCGGTCGAAGCGATGGGTCTGGTAGAACGGGCCTTCATCGTAGTCCAGGCCCACCCAGTGCATGCCGTCCAGAATCGCCTTCACCGACTCCGGCGTGGAGCGCTCCAGATCGGTGTCTTCGATGCGCAGCACGAACACGCCGTTGTTTTTGCGGGCATAGGCCCAGGAGAACAGCGCGGTGCGCACGCCGCCGATGTGCAGGTAACCGGTGGGGCTGGGGGCGAAACGGGTACGGATCATGATGGGTTGGACTCTGAGAAAAACACACAAGGGCGCCATTGTACGCCGCCAACAAAAAAGCCCGCAAACTTGCGGGCTTCTTTTTGGCCGGCTCAGACCATATTGGGCAAGGCCCCGCTCGGCATCATCTGCGCCAGCAGCCAGAAGGCGGTCAGCGCCAGCATCGCGGCCATGCTGAAGTTGAACGCGCGCAGCCGCGGCGGGGAATCGAGGAAACGTCGGATGGCCACGCCGGAGCCGGCCCACACCGCGATGCACGGCAGGCTGGTGAAAAAGGTGATCAGCGCGAACAGCGCGGCGGCGTGCCACGGATTCATGTGCGCCGGCAGGAACACCATCACCAGGTTGAAGCCCATCAGCCACACCTTGGGATTGAGCCAGTTGAACAGGATGCCGCCCCAGAAGCCCATCGGCCGGACGCCGGCGTCGGCGCTCTTGGCCGCCCCCGCGCGCGCCATGCTCCACGACAGCCACAGCAGGTAGCCGCAGCCGGCGATCGCCAGATACAGCTGCAGCGACTCCATCAGCGACATCAGCGCGCCCAAACCGACAGAGAGGATGCCTACCTGCAGCGACAGGCCCAGCGCCATGCCCAGCAGCGACGGCAGCGTGCGCGAAAAACCGAAATTGACCCCCGACGACGCCAGCACCAGATTATTGGGGCCGGGGGTGATGGACATCACCAGCAGATAGGTGACCAGTGCAAGCAGATTCATGACGACTCCTAGACCGCAGCCGGCGCGCCGCCGGCACTCTCGGGGCGCGCCCCGACTCAAGGCCGTCATCTTAAGCTTTTGCCCTGGACAATTACAGATTCAGAAAAATACAATTGAGACCGTAACAGTTTTGCAGTTGCAAAACTGTTATGGTTAATTTCGTTCGAAACTGTACCGTCCGTCCCCGTCCGGAGCCTTCCAACATGAGCAGCGAACCGCTTTACCAGCAACTGGTCAACGAATGGACCACCCTGATCCAGACCGGCACCATCCGCCCGGGCGAGCGGCTGCCTTCGGTGCGCAAGGCCTGCGCGATGCACAAGGTCAGCCCGTCCACCATTCTGCAGACCTACCGCACGCTGGAAGACCGCGGCCTGATCGAGGCGCGGCCGCAGTCGGGCTTCTACGTCAAATCCGCCGCCAGCCTGCCCTTGCCGCGGATGCGCCGCCAGAGCGCCGCCCATCACACCGGCGAGGTGGTAGACCAGATCGAGGCCGTGATGGGCGCGCAAAACCAGGCCGACTTCATCGACCTGTCGCTGGCCAGCCCGCGCGGCAGCGACTTCTACCCTACCACCCGCTTCAAGCACATCATGGGGAGGCTGCTGCGCCAGCACCCGGAACTGACCACCGACTACCCGTTCCCGCCCGGCTCGGAACGGCTGCGGCGGCAGATCGCCCAGCGCGCCGTCAGTTGGGGCTGCGTGCTGGCCGCCGACGAGCTGGTGATCAGCAACGGCTGCACCGAGGCGCTGCAGCTGGCATTGCGCGCCACCTGCAAGCCAGGCGACACCGTGGGCGTGGAGTCCCCCACCTATTTCGCGCTGCTGCCCATGCTGAAGGACTTGGGGCTGAGCGTGATCGAAATCCCCACCCACCCCACCAGCGGGCTGGCGCTGGACGCGCTGGAACTGCTGCTGTCGGAAAAACGGCTCAACGCCGTGGTGGCCATGCCCACCGTGCACAACCCGCTGGGCAGCACCATGCCGCCGGAAGCCAAGCAGCGGCTGGCGCAACTGGTCAACGACTACCAGGTGCCGCTGATCGAGGACGTGCCGCACGCCGACCTGTTTTACGGCGCCGCGACGCCAAACGCGGTGAAAGCCTACGACCGCGACGGCTGGGTGCTGCTATGCGCCAGCTACAGCAAGACGCTGGCGCCGGGTTTCCGCATCGGCTGGATCGCCCCCGGCCGCTTCCTCAGCGAAGTGCGGCGGCTGAAGTTTTCCAGCAGCCTGGGCCAGCCGGCGCTATTGGAGGAAACGCTGGCCGAATACCTGGAAAGCGGCGGCTACGACCACCACCTGCGGCTGATCCGCCGCCACTTCAACAGCCAGATGGAAAAGCTGCGCGGCGCGGTGGCCCAGCACTTCCCCGCCGGCACCCGCGCCACGCTGCCCTCTGGCGGCTGCCTGCTGTGGGTGGAGCTGCCCAGCCACGCCGACACCATGCAGCTGTTCCAGGCCGCGCTGGCCGAACGCATCACCGTGGTGCCCGGCGCGATGTACTCGGCCAAGGGCCGCTATCGCAACTGCCTGCGGCTGTCCTGCTGCTATCCGTGGAACGAGGCCTACCAGCGCGCGCTGGCGCGGGTCGGAGAACTGGCAGCCGATCTGGCGGATAGGGACTGAAATATAACGGATAGTTATATTTTGAAGCATCGTTAGCACCTTGCGATTGAGCAGGCCAGGCATTAAGGTAGGCGATCATGACAAGCGCTTGACCCGATGACCCGCCCTGGAGCCTGACGATGAAACTGGAAACCCTAGCCGTCCACGCCGGATACAGCCCCGACCCCACCACCAAGGCGGTGGCGGTGCCGCTGTATCAAACCACCAGCTACGCCTTCGACAGCACCCAGCACGGCGCCGATCTGTTCGACCTCAAGGTGCAGGGCAATATCTACACCCGCATCATGAACCCGACCACCGACGTGCTGGAAAAACGGGTGGCGGCGCTGGAGGGCGGCATAGGCGCGCTGGCGGTGGCCTCCGGCATGGCGGCCATCGCCTACGCGATCCAGACCATCGCCGAAGCCGGCGACAACATCATCGCCACCCGCACGCTGTACGGCGGCACCTATAACCTGTTCGCCCACACCTTCCCGCAGCTGGGGATTGAAGTGCGTTTCGTCGACTACCGGAATCCGGCCGCCATCGCCGCTTTGGTGGACGAACGCACCAAGGCGGTGTTCTGCGAATCGATAGGCAACCCGCTGGGCAATGTGGTGGATTTCGCCGCCTTCGCCGCCGAGGCCCATCGCCACGGCCTGCCGCTGATCGTCGACAACACCGTGCCTTCGCCCTATCTGTGCCGGCCGTTCGAACACGGCGCCGACATCGTCGTGCACAGCCTGACCAAATACCTGGGCGGCCACGGCAACAGCATAGGCGGCGCCATCGTCGACTCCGGCAAATTCCCGTGGGGAGAGCACAAGGCGCGCTTCAAGCGGCTGAACGAGCCCGATGTCAGCTACCACGGCGTCAATTACGTGGAAGCGCTGGGCGCGGCCGCCTACATCGCCCGCGCCCGCGTGGTGCCGCTGCGCAATATGGGCGCGGCGCTGTCGCCGTTCAACGCCTTCCTGATCCTGCAAGGCATAGAAACGCTGGCGCTGCGGCTGGACCGCATTTGCGACAACGCGCTGAAAGTCGCCCATTTCCTGCAAGCAAGCCCGGCGGTGGAGTGGGTGGAATACGCCGGTCTGCCCGACAACCCAAGCAAGCCGCTGGTGGACCGCTACCTGGGCGGCCGCGCCTCCGGCATCCTGTCCTTCGGCATCAAGGGCGGGGAAGCCGCCGGCGGCCGCTTCATCGACGCGCTGCAGCTGGTGACGCGGCTGGTGAACATCGGCGACGCCAAGTCGCTGGCCTGCCACCCGGCCTCCACCACCCACCGCCAGCTGTCGCCGCAAGAACAGCTGAGCGCGGGCGTCAAGCCGGAGCTGGTGCGGCTGTCCATCGGCATTGAACACATAGACGACATCCTGGCCGACATCGGCCAGGCGCTGAAAGCCGCCGCGCAGTAAACGGCGAGCAAGAAAAAAGGCCGCGAAAGCGGCCTTTTTCGTCCGAAAACCCTATCAACCGGCCCGGGCGGCGGTTCTGCCGCGCTGGCTGGCCCTGGCCGGCGGACCCGGCTCGCGATCCGGCGCCGGCTGGCTGGCCGCCGGCGTCTCGGGCGCGGCGGCCGGCGTCAGGCGCGACAGCCAGGCAAAAGGCTGCAAGCCGCCGCTGATCGCGCCGCTGGCGCTCTTGCAGCTCAAGCACACCGGCTTGCCGCTGCGCTGCTTCAGCGCATCGTCCACCCGCTGGCCGTACAGCGCCTGCTGGTGCTGGCGCTGCCAGTCCAGCAGCGTCTGCGCCAGGTATTTCAGCGACGGATCTTCCTGCTTATAATGGTTGCGGTAGACGGTCAGCCACAACTGGCCGGCTTCATCCTGGCTCAGCAGAATGGTCTGATAGGCGACGGTGACCGCGTCGCCGCGGCTGACCGTGCCGGCCAGCTCCAGCGCGTCGTCGTTTTTCAGCCGCACGCAGCCGTGGCTGCGAAAACCCGGCACCGAGCCGGGAGCGTTGGTGCCGTGAAAGCCCAGCCCCAGCCGGCTTTCGCCGAAGCGCACGAATACCGGCCCCAAGGGATTGTTGGGCCCCGGCGGCACCACGGTCTGCACTTCCTTGCCGTTGCGGCGCATTTCATCCTGGATGGACTTGGGCACATGCCACGCCGGCGCCTTGTAAATGCCGGTGATGTCGAAGCTGCCGGTCGGCGTCTGCGTCAGCATCTTGCCCACCGCCACCGGAAAAATCCGCGCCAGCTTGCCATCCTGGTACAGGAACAGCCGCGCCTGCGGCAAGTTCAGCACCAGGTGTCGTCCCGCCGGGTTCACCTGGATGTCCGGCGCCGGCATCACCGCAGCCGCGCACGGAAACGCCAGCGAGCCACCCAGCGCCAGCACCGATAAGCACTTCAACATACCTTGCCCTGAATTACATGAACATGGTTCGGATTGTAACAGAAAGCCCCGCCGGCCCGGATTGTGCGAATTTACACCGCCCCGCCAAGCATCAATTCGTCAAACCCAGCAGCTGCAGCTGTCTGGGCAAACAAACACTTCTCAGATCATACCGCTCTATTACCGACTGCCGCGCGGCCCGGCTCAACTCAGCCAAGCCATGCCGGGACCGGCAAGCGCCGGCCACCGTGTCTGCGATGTCTTCATGGAGTAAAGAGCGCCCGCCTGCGGCATGGGGCAACTGACTCCTAGCGACTTGCGCCGACCGCCCCGCCCGCTCCCTCAACGTAAAAAAACCAGCAAGAATCGCCGGTTTTTGAGAAAATCCGCGTTTACCGTTTGATTTTGCAAGCAAGACGATGACGCACCCACAGACTATTGCCCTGGTCGAATCGCTGGATCACGAAGGCCGGGGGGTCGCCCACGTTGACGGCAAGACCATTTTCATCGATGGCGCGCTGCCGTACGAAAAGGTTGTCTACAGCAGCTACCGCAAGAAGCCCAGCTACGAAAACGCCCAGACCAGCGCCGTATTGAAGGAAAGCTTCATGCGCGCCGAGCCGCGCTGCCCGCACTTCGGCACCTGCGGCGGCTGCTCGATGCAGCACGTGGAATTCACCGCCCAGGTGGCGATCAAGCAGCGCGTGCTGGAAGACAACCTCAAGCGCATCGGCAAGGTCAAGGCCGAACGCATTCTCACCCCCATCGCCGGACCGGCTTGGCACTACCGTCATCGCGCCCGCCTGTCCGCACGCATGGTGGCCAAGAAGGGCGGCGTGCTGGTGGGCTTCCATGAGAAAAGCTCCAGCTACATCGCCGAGATGCGCGAGTGCCACATTCTGCCCAAGCACATCTCCGACCTGATCATGCCGCTACGCGCGATGATCGCCACGCTGTCCATCAGCCAGCGCATGCCGCAGGTGGAAGTGGCGGTCGGCGACAAGCTCGACATCCTGGTGTTCCGCAATATGGACGCCATCACCGATGCCGACTTCGCCATCCTGAAGGCATTCTCCGACCGGCACGGCACCGCCGAGCGTCCGCTGCAGGTCTGGCTGCAGCCCAAGGGCCCGGACACCTGCTATCCGATCTACCCGCTGGACGCGCCCAAGCTGACCTACAGCATGCCGGAATACGCGGTGGAAATGCCCTACTACCCCACCGAATTCACCCAGGTGAATCCGCAGATCAACGCGGTGATGGTGGCGCGCGCGCTGAAATTCCTCGACCCGCAGCCGGGCGAGCGCATCGCCGACATGTTCTGCGGCATCGGCAACTTCACGCTGCCCATCGCCCGTTCCGGCGCCATCGTGCATGGCATGGAAGGCAGCCAGCCGCTGGTGAAGCGCGCGGTGGAAAACGCCACCCACAACGGCCTGCAGGACAAGGTGAGCTATGAAATGGCCAACCTGTTCGAGGTGACCGAGGAGTCGTTCGCCGCGCTGGGCCATTTCGACAAGATGCTGGTGGACCCGCCGCGCGACGGCGCGGTGCAGCTGTTGAAGGCCATCACCGAGGAAACCGCGCCCAAGCGCATCGTCTACGTGTCCTGTAACCCGGCCACGCTGGCGCGCGACGCCGGCATCCTGGTCAACACCAAGGGCTACACGCTGAAGACGGCCGGCATCATCAATATGTTCCCGCACACCGCGCACGTGGAGTCGGTGGCCTGGTTCGAAAAAACCAGCCCCTGCAAGACGCGCAAGGAAGTCGAGGAAATCGAGGCGTTGGAAGCCGCCGAGCGCGAGGCCGCCAAGGCCGCGCATCTGGCGGAGGAAAACGCGGAGAAGGCCAAGAAAGCCGCCGAGCTGGCGGAAAAGGCCGCCGCCAAGGAAGCCCGCCGCGCCCACTATTTCGCGGAGAAGGCGCGCCGCGAAAACGAAGACTCGTCTCCCCAGGCGTAAACCGCCGGCCGCCTGTGGCGTTTATGCCATAGCGGCCGATCTATCTTCACTTAAAGATAGATAGTTTGATGTAAAGACTAGTTTTCATCCGAACTTCAGCGCATTGTCCCTACTGCCGCAACGTCATATCCCCGGAACATGGCGGCGCGGCGGCCGCGGCTTTGCCCGCAGCCCTATAAAAACTGGCGTGCGGCCCGCTTGCGGGACCGAAACGTTGCTCGAAACCTGCCAAGGCAGGGGAAACCCAAAAGCGATACTAATCTCATGCATATCGTCCAATTCATCATCGGCCTCGTGGTCGTGCTGGCCCTGACCCAGCTGGTCGCCCGCGACCGCAAGAACATCAAGATCCGCTCCGTGATCCAGTTGCTGGTCATCGAGATCGCCCTGGCGTTCTTCCTGCTGAACACCACTTACGGCCTCGCCATCGTCGGCAGCATCTCCAGCGTCTTCACCAAGCTGATGGACTTCGCCAAGGAAGGCACCGACTTCGCCTTCGGCGGCATCCAGAACAAGGGCGAGTTCAGCTTCTTCCTGAACGTGCTGATGCCCATCGTGTTCATCTCGGTGCTGATCGGCATCCTGCAGCACATCCGCGTGCTGCCGGTGGTGATCCGCGCGGTCGGCTTCGTGCTGTCCAAGATCAGCGGCATGGGCAAGATCGAGTCGTTCAACGCCATCAGCTCGATGATGGTGGGCCAATCGGAAAACTTCATCGCCTACAAGAACATCATCCACACCTTCGACGAGAAGCGCATGTACACGCTGGCCGCCACCGCGATGTCCACCGTGTCGATGTCCATCGTCGGCTCCTACATGCAGATGATAGAGCCGCGCTTCGTGGTGACCGCACTGGTGCTCAACCTGTTCAGCACCTTCGTCGTGCTGTCGCTGATCAACCCCTACGACAGCGCGCTGGGCGAGGATGAGCTGATCAGCAGCGACGCGCACCGCGTGTCCTTCTTCGAAATGCTGGGCGAGTACATCCTGACCGGCTTCAAGATCGCCGTGATCGTGGCCGCCATGCTGGTGGGCTTCATCGCGCTGATCGCCTGCGTCAACTTCATCTTCACCGCCATCTTCGGCATCAACTTCCAGACCATGCTGGGCTACGTGTTCTGGCCGTTCGCCTGGCTGATGGGCGTGCCGACGCACGAAGCGCTGACCGCCAGCAGCATCATGGCCACCAAGCTGGTGACCAACGAATTCGTCGCCATGCTGGAACTGAAGAACCAGGCCGCCCATCTGTCCAGCTACACCCGCGGCGTGCTGTCCATCTTCCTGGTGTCCTTCGCCAACTTCAGCTCGATCGGCATCATCGCCGGCGCGGTGAAGGGCCTGGACGAAGATCGCGGCAATATGGTGTCCCGCTTCGGCCTGAAGCTGGTTTACGGCTCCTCGCTGGTCAGCATTCTGTCCGCGCTGATCGCCGGCCTGGTGTTGGCTTCCTACTAATCGGCCCCGCCGCCCCGAGTTTCCCGCCGCCCGCTGATGCGGGCGGTTTTGTTTTGGCCGCCTCGGCGGCATAATGGCCGCCATACCCTCTCAGAAAGCCCAATATGCCGCACAAGCCGCTCAGCGAGCAGGACTACCAGCGCCTGTCCGCCACCCTGAACCGCTTCACCAGCCAGCAATGCATGAATCTGGAACAGCTGGACGGCTTCTTCTCCGCCCTGTTGTCCGGCCCGCAAGCCATTCCGCCGGCCGAATGCCTGCCGCTGATCCTGGGCGAGGCTTTCGACGATGAAAGCGCCTTCCCCAGCGAAAAATCGCTGGAACAGTTCGTCGCGCTGCTGCGCGGCCACTGGCAGGATATTTCCAACGCGCTGTCCGGCGGCGAATTCCAGCCCTGGCTGGACGCCGACGCCAACGGCGCGGTGCTGGGCAACGACTGGTGCGAGGGCTTCATCGCCGGCATGGAATTGCTGAACGACGACTGGGGCATGCTGTTCGAATCGGAAGAAAACGCCCCGCTGCTGGAACCCATCCTGGCGCTGGGCTTCGAACGCCACCCGGACGCCGAAATGCGTCCCTTCGTCGAAGCCGTCAGCGCGGAGCAGCGCGCGGCCTGGCTGGCCGCCATCTCGCCGTCGGTGCACGGCATCCATGACTTCTTCGCCGCGATCCGCCGCCAGCTGGAACAGGAAGAGCAAGCGCTGGAGCAACAGGAGCGCCGCCCGCACTGAGCCGGGTAAACCCCGCGCCGGCGCGCGCGTTATGCAAAACAACCATGGGCAGCCGGCAATTCGCCGGCTGCCGCCGCATCATCACTTGAACAGGGGTTGTCCATGAACGCAATCGAAGCTTTGCTGTTTGCCGTCATCCAAGGAATCAGCGAACTGTTTCCCGTCAGCAGCCTGGGGCATGGCGTGCTGATTCCCGACTGGCTGCACTGGTCGATCAACCGCACCCATCCGGACTTCCTTCCCTTCATGGTGATGCTGCATCTGGGCACCGCCGCCGCGCTGCTGATTTACTTCCGCCGCGACTGGATCGCGCTGATCGGCGGCTGGCTGAAGGCCCGCGGCCGCGCCAGCAATCCCGAAGCGCGGCTGATGTGGCTGGTGATCGCCGGCACCATCCCGGCCGGCTTGCTCGGCCTGCTGCTGGAAAAACAGCTGCGCCAGCTGTTCACCAGCACCACTGCAGTGCTGATCTTCTTGGCGCTCAACGGCCTGATGCTGCTGTGGGGCGACCGCCTGAAGAAAAAAACCGCCTCGCACGAGCTGTCCGAACTCAGCCTGGCCGGGGCGATCAAGATCGGCGCCGGCCAGGCGCTGGCGCTGCTGCCGGGCTTTTCCCGCTCCGGCGCCACGCTGGTCACCGGCCTCGCCCACGGCCTGGACTACGCGTCATCGGCCCGTTTCTCCTTCCTGCTGGCCACCCCCATCATCACCGCCGCCGGCGTACTGGAAATCCCCAAGCTCGCCCACAGCCATGCCCCGGCGCCCTGGGGCCTGCTGCTGGCCTGCGGCGCGATGGCCGGCCTGTGCGCTTATGCCAGCACCTGGTTCCTGATGCGCTACTTCAAGAAAACCGAAATCGAATCGCTGCGCCCCTTCGGCTTTTACTGCCTGCTGGTGGGCATAGGCGGCCTCGCGGCCAAATTCGTGTAAATAGACTGGACTTGGCCGACGCCTATTATAAAATTGCAAGTAGACAGTAATTCCACTTATTGAAATACAGATGGCGCTCTACTAAAGCGCCATCTGTTTTAGAATGACTGCCATCAAAGAGGCGCAAGACCTCATCATTAACAATGACTTTTCGGAAGAATGAGTGTTTTGGAAGAACGCAAGAATGAACGCCTGCCCAGCGACCTGGCCAGGCGAGCCACAGCCATCATCGAGATGCCCGACGGCGTGCTGGTCACCGCCAGCCGCGGCGGCCGTTACAATCTGCCAGGCGGCAAGGCCAACCGCGGGGAGCTGCGCTCCCAGGCGCTGATCCGCGAAGTGCGCGAAGAAACCGGCCTGCGCATCAACTCCATGCTTTATCTGTTCGACCACATCACGCCGTTCAACGCGCACAAGGTCTACCTCTGCATCGCCCAGGGCCAGCCCAAGCCGCAGAACGAGATCGAACGCATCGCGCTGGTGTCGTCGCCGGACACCGACATGGATCTGTTCGTGGAGGGCCGCGCCATCCTGCGCCGCTACGCCAGGCTGCGCGGCGAGGAAACCGCCAAGGGCCAGGCCCTGCGCGCGCTGCTGGGGCTGGCGCGCTACATCGCCAAGGTGGACTAAGCCCCGGCCTTGAAACAAAAAGGGCATGCCTCGCGGCATGCCCTTTTTTCATGACCCCGATGGGTCTAGCGAGCCTTGGCCGCCGGCTCCGACGCCGAAACCGCCACGCCCCGCTCCTGCATCATTGCCACCATGTCGGCCGGCAAATCCACCCAGCCGGCGGTCTTGGCGAAAGACAAAGTCGCCGCCAGCAGCACCAGCGCCAGCGGCATGAACAGCGCCACGCCCAGCAACACCCGCAGGCGCGACACCGCCGACACCACGGCCAGCGCGTTCACCAGCACCACCAGGCCGATCAGAGACAACAGGACGTCCACCACGGCGGCCGCGTCGTCCGGCAGCCAGCTGGTCAGCGGCTCGACGAACTGCAGGCCGCTGGCCACCACCACCAGGCCGAACAGCGGCGCGGCCAGCTCGCCCTTGGACAGGCGCAGCCAGAAGGTGATGAAGCGGGTAAAGAGCAGCGTCTCCAGCCAGGTGAACAACACCATGTAGCCGATGCGGCCGGCGATATTGCCGCCAAGCTCGGCGGTGTCGCCGCTGGCGATCAGGCCCAGCAAGGTCAGCAGCAGCGCCGGTTGCCACCACGGATATTGGTAGACGGCCAGCGGCTTGACCCGCAGTCGCAGCAAATCGAGCACATCGTCGATCAACAAACGCATGGCAGGCTCAATCGAAGACCACGGTCTTGTTGTTGTACGACAGCACGCGGTTGTCCAGATGCCAGCGCACCGCGCGCGACAGCACCACTTTTTCCAGGTCGCGGCCCTTCTGGATCAAATCCTCCACCGCGTCGCGGTGCGAAATGCGGGTGACCTCCTGCTCGATGATCGGGCCTTCGTCCAGATCCTCGGTCACGTAGTGGCTGGTGGCGCCGATCAGCTTCACACCGCGGGCGAATGCGCGATGGTAGGGCTTGGCGCCATCGAAAGCCGGCAGGAAGCTGTGGTGGATATTGATCACGCGGTCCGGGTAGCGCTCGACGAACTCGCCGGACAGGATCTGCATATAGCGCGCCAGCACGATGAAATCGACGCCCGCCTCTTCCAGCAGGCGGAACTGCTCGGCCTCGGCCTCGGCCTTGTTGTCCTTGGTCACCTGGATCAGATGGAAGGGAATGCCGTTGAACTCCACCAGGCGGCGGCAGGTTTCGTGATTGGAGATCACCAGCGGGATGTCGCACTCCAGCTCGCCGATGCGCCAGCGGTGCAGCAGGTCGGCCAGGCAGTGCTCGTATTGCGACACGAAAACGGCCATGCGCGGCTTGCGCGCCGACAGCGATACCGTCCAGCTCATATTGTGTTCGTCGGCTATGGGCTGGAAAGCGGCCGCGAAGCTGTCCATCGGCAGGGTGAAACCATCCAGGTCCCACTGCACCCGCATCAGGAACAGGTTTTCGCTGGTATCCTGATGCTGGTCGGCATGCATGATATTGGCATTGTAGGTCATCAGGAAATTGGCGATGGCCGCGACCAGGCCTTTTTTGTCCGGCGCGCTCATCAGCAGCGTCGCCGAGTGTTTTTCGTGACTCATGTTCAAATCCGTAATTTAGTTTCACCTAATACTAAAACAGCCGGGCGCCGCTGTCTGCAATCCGGCGCGCCGGCGCAAACAAAATCGCCACAGCCCGGCGGCGCCGGTGGCTGTGGCGAGCATGGCCGTCAACGCCGCCAGGGCGATGGCGGACTCAGGCGTACTGATTGGCGGCGTCGAGCGTGTTCTGCAGCAGCGTGGCCACCGTCATCGGACCGACCCCGCCCGGCACCGGGGTGATGAAGCCGGCGCGCTCGCGCGCGGCGTCGAACTCCACGTCGCCGCACAGCTTGCCGCTTTCCAGGCGGTTGATGCCGACGTCGATCACCACCGCGCCCGGCTTGATCCACTCGCCCTTGACGAAGTTGGGAATGCCCACGCCCGCCACCAGGATGTCGGCGCCGGCCACTTCTTCGGCCAGGTTCTGCGTCGCGCTATGGCAAACGGTAACGGTGGCGCGCGCCAGCAGCATCTCCAGCGCCTGCGGACGGCCGACGATATTGGACGCGCCGACGATCACCGCCTTCTTGCCCTTGGGGTCGATGCCGTACTCCTCCAGCAGCGTCATCACGCCGCGCGGCGTGCACGGCCGCATCAGCGGCATCTTGATCGCCAGGCGGCCGACATTATAAGGGTGGAAGCCGTCCACGTCCTTTTTCGGATCGATGCGCTCGATCACCGCTTGCGGATCGATCTGCTTGGGCAGCGGCAATTGCACCAGAATGCCGTCGATGCCGGCATCGGCATTCAGGTCGTCGATGATTTCCAGCAATTGCTGCTGGCTGGTGGTGGCCGGCAAGTCATAAGCCACCGAGCGGATGCCCGCCTTCTCGCAAGCGCGCTTCTTGCTGCCGACGTATACCGCCGATGCCGCGTTGTCGCCCACCAGCACCACCGCCAGCGCCGGCGCGCGCTTGCCCTGCAGCAAACGCTCGCCCACGCCTTCGCGCACTTTCTCCACCAGCTTTTCCGCTACCGCCTTGCCATCGATCAATTGTGCCGACATGCCTGAATCCCATCTTGACGCAGATAAATAACGGCCGCCATTCTCGCATTTTTTCCGCAGCGCGGTAAGACGGCCCGCCAGGATTATTTCTCTTAAGCTCAAGAGATATAAGGAAAAATGCCGCAGGCAAATATTTCATGCTCAAAATACCCGCGAAAAACATGAAAAATAATTCAGCAAAGGCGTTGACAGGCCAAAGCCCCATCCGTATAGTTGCGTTCTCTGTTCGGGGCGTAGCGCAGCCTGGTAGCGCACCTGATTTGGGATCAGGGGGTCGCGAGTTCGAATCCCGCCGCCCCGACCAGCAGACAAGCAGCCCGATAGAGCGCCCGTAGCTCAACCGGATAGAGCACCAGCCTTCTAAGCTGGGGGTTACAGGTTCGATTCCTGTCGGGCGCGCCAAGCTTGCTTGATAGCAGTACCCAGTGGTGGATATAGCTCAGTTGGTAGAGTCCCGGATTGTGATTCCGGTTGTCGTGGGTTCGAGTCCCATTATCCACCCCACGAATTACGCAGAAAGCGGCCATTCATTTGGCCGCTTTTTTGCATTTCCGCCGCCGCCCAATCCTCGCCACCGGTCCAAGCCTACCGATTTCGCCAGCCTTCCAACCATCCAGACGACAAAGCAAAACCAGTCCAAATCGCCGCGCAAACGCTTTCAAACGAAATTGCACAATATGCTTGCGCTCCGGCCAATGTCCCCATATAATTCGCCTCCTCGTCGGACAGCAAGTCTGATCGGCGATCAGCGGTGGATATAGCTCAGTTGGTAGAGTCCCGGATTGTGATTCCGGTTGTCGTGGGTTCGAGTCCCATTATCCACCCCACAGTTTATCGGTCTCATGGCTGCGCCGTGAAACCAGCCGTTTCAGCGGTGGATATAGCTCAGTTGGTAGAGTCCCGGATTGTGATTCCGGTTGTCGTGGGTTCGAGTCCCATTATCCACCCCAAAACATGCAAAAGGCCTTGGCTTCTTTCGAAACCAAGGCCTTTTTCGCATCCCGATGCGCCGCAGCGCATCAAATTGAGACTGCGCCGCTACTTTCAGGCAACGCCTCCGCCACAGGCGCGCTCCTCGCCTGGGCACTGGATAAGGCCTTGCCGCGAAAACCAAGCATGCAAAAGTGCCAGCCATCGGGACTCACCCGGCACGCCTTGCGCCAGCCCTGCGCCGTGCGCACCGCGCTCAAAAAGGCGGGCCGCAACCGGCGCCCCTGCCGATTTCCCGGCTGGCCGATCGCGCCCACGCCCATGCGGGAAGCGAAAAATCCGCCCCGCCGCCGGCTTTTTCACCCCAACAGCCAAGAATTACAGATTCGCGACGAAAATGTTCAATTTTGCCGCTTGCCTGAACAATGAAGCTCCGTATAATCGAATACATTTGCATGTATCCGATTGACTGACAGATAACGATACCCACCATGACCACCCTGCAGCCGATCAAGCGCCAGACGCTTACCAGTGCCGTTACCGAATCCTTGCGCCGCCGCATCCTGTCCGGCGAATTCGCCGACGGCCAACAGTTGCGCCAAGAGGCGCTGTCCAACGAATACGGCGTCAGCCGGGTGCCGGTGCGGGAAGCGCTGCGCCAGCTTGAGGCCGAAGGCCTGATCCAGATCATCGACCACAAGGGCGCGCTGGTTTCCAAGCTGTCGCTGGAAGACGTGCTGGAGCTGCTGGAAGTGCGCGCCATGCTGGAAGGCTCGCTGCTGAAGGCCGCCATCCCCTGTCAGACCCAGGCCGACCACGACGCCGCCCAGCAGACGCTGCGCGAATTCGAGGCCGCCCTCCACAACAACGACGTGCGCCACTGGGGCGAGATCAACTCGCGCTTCCACCTGGCGCTGTACCGCGCCGCCAAGCGCCCCAACACGCTGGCGCTGATCGAACAGCTGCACAACAAGACCGACCGCTATACCCGGATGCAGATCCTGTTCACCCGCACCATGGAGCGCGCGCACGAAGAGCACACCCGGCTGCTGGAAATGTGCCGCCAGGGCAAGGCGGACGAGGCGGCGGAATTCCTGCGCTTCCACATTCTTTCCGCCGGCCACGCGCTGGAAAGCTATCTGAAAGGCCAGCAGGCCAATCACTGAGCCAGCGCGGCTATCCAGGCCTGAGCCGCGCGCCGCAGCGCCTCAGCCAGATACAGGCACGCCGGCCCCGCCGCCGGCGGATCCGCCAGCACCAGATACAAGGACGCCTTGCGCACCGCGCCGCTCTTCAGCGGCAAGGGCTTGAGCCTGCCGTCGGCCAGTTGCGCGGCGATGCGATGCCGCGCCAGCCAGCCGAAAGCCAGCCCGGCCTCCACCATCGCGATGCCGGTTTCCGGCTGCGACACCGTCCAGCGCTGATGCGCACCCAGCCAGCCCTCGTCGCGCGGCTGCCGGCTGCCGGAATCTCGCAGCACCACCTGCACTTCGCGCCGAAGCCTGGCCTCGTCGAGCATCCCGCCTTGCGCGTGCAGCGCGTGCCCCGGCGCCGCGCAGGCGACGAACTCGGCGTCCAGCAGCCAATCGCCCAAAAAGCCCTGCGGCACCCGCCCCGCCACCGCCAGCGCCGCCTCGCCCTGATGCAAGGCGTCGTCGGCGCCTGACATCACCACTTCGCGCAGCTGCAACCGGGTTTCCCGGCAGTGGCCGGCGAAATCGCCGCAGGCGGCCAGCATCACCTCGGTCGGCAGCAGGCTGTCCAACGCCACCCGCAGCTCCGGCTCCCAGCCCGCCTGCAAACCCTGCGCGCGCCGCTCCAGCCGGTCCGCCGCCTGCAGCAAATCACCCGCTTCGCGCAGCAGCGCCGCACCGTCGGCGGTCAAGCGCATCCGCCGCCCGTCAGGCCGCAGCAATTCCACGCCGAGTTGCTGCTGCAGCCTGGCCACTGCGTAACTGACCGCCGACTGGCTGCGATGCAGCCGCGCGGCCGCCTGGGCGAAACCGCCCTCTTCCACAATGGCCTGCAGCACCTGCCATTGTTCCAGCGTCGTCCTGAATGGCTTCATTTATCTAAATTCTTGATCATTTTGCACAGTATTTTGCGCTTTTTTATCTGATTTTTCACTGCAACAATAGGGTCATCGTGATTCATCTGGAGCCAAGCCATGTCAAAACGCAGCAGAAAAGTGGAACGCATAGTCAACGGACAGGAAGTATCGGACGGCGCCGGCGTGCGCTTGCTGCGGGTGCTGACCCAGCCGCTGCAGCGGCGGCTGGACCCTTTCCTGATGCTGGACGAATTCCGCTCCGACAATCCGGACGACTACATCGCCGGCTTTCCCAGCCACCCGCACCGCGGCTTTGAAACCGTCACCTACATGCTGGCGGGCCGAATGCGCCACCGCGACAACGCCGGCAACGAAGGCCTGCTCGGCCCCGGCGGCCTGCAATGGATGACGGCCGGGCGCGGCATCGTCCATTCGGAGGTTCCCGAGCAGCAGGACGGCCTGATGCACGGCTTCCAGCTATGGATCAATCTGCCGGCGGCGGACAAGATGACTGCGCCGGGCTACCGCGACATCCAGGCGGCGGACATCCCCAGCTGGCAAGACGCCGACGGCAACCAGCTGAAGCTGCTGGCCGGCCGCTTCGACGGCCGCCACGGCGCGATCGAGCGCCCCGCCACCGCGCCGCTGTACCTGGACATCGCGCTGCCCGCCAACGGCAGCCTATGGCTGCCGCTGCCAGCCGGGCACCATGCCTTCGCCTATCTCTATCAGGGCGAGCTGCAGGCCGGCGGCGCCGACATCCGCGCGCGCCAGCTGGCGGTGCTGGACAATGAGGGCGAAGGCCTGTTGCTGGCCAATGGCGGCGCGCCCAGCCGGCTGCTGCTGCTGGCGGCGCGGCCGCTGGGCGAACCCATCGCGCAGTGGGGGCCGTTCGTGATGAACACGCGGCAGGAGATCGAGCAAGCGATGGAGGACTACAGCGAAGGCCGCTTCTAAGCCTTCGCCGCGCAAAAACGGCAACCCGCGGGCTGCCGTTTTCCATTGCGAGACTCCACCGCTACAACGGGCAGCAGTCTCCCCCCGCGCCATCCGGCAAACAGGCTGCCAATACGCGCCGCAATTCCTCCAGCTTGAACGGTTTGACCAGCACCGCGTTCATGCCCGCCTCCCGGCAGCCATCGCGCTCAGAGCCAAACGCGCAGGCAGTGATCGCGACGATGCAGGGCTGCGGCCGCTCCCGCCGGCCGCGAATCCTCAAGGCAGCCTCCAGGCCGTTCATCTGCGGCATTTTCACATCCATCAAGATCAACCGGTAATCCGCGCGTCCTGCCATGTCGACGGCCTCTTCGCCATCGGCGGCGAAATCCGCCTCCGCGCCCAGATGCTCCAGCATCTGCCTCAGCAGCTCGCGGCTGAGCGGATGGTCGTCGGCCACCAGGATGCGCGCGTTGTTTTCACACGTCATTCCGCCCCCCCTCGGCATCAAAAAAGGCGGGCCATGCGACTCCGCCATGGAGTCAGCATAGCCCGCCCTCAGGCGGAAGCCGCCGGTTTTCAGCTGCCCGACTTCACCTGGCCGGCCACAGTCTGGTTCTGGCTGCCGCGCTCGACATGGATCAGCGGCATCTGGCCGGAGGTGACATCCTTCACCGCCTGCTGGATGATGGCCGCCGGCGTGCCGTCCAGCTTGACGCCGCCGGCGCCGGTATAGCTGCTGGTCTGGATGTCGCTGGTTTCCACCTTGGCGTCGCCCAGGTTCACCTTGCCGCCGCTGGAGGCGATCTGGCCGCCGTTCAACTGCGCCTTGCCGCCCACCGCGAGATTGACGCCCTGGTCGCCGCTGATGGCGCTGACGCTGCCCACGCTGTTGTCGGTCTTGACGCTGACGTCGATCACGCCTGACACCTGGGTGCCCTTGTCCTGCGGGTTCAGCAGCTTGTCCTTCAGCGTGCTGCCGGCCTGCTGCCGCGCGCCGTCCACCAGGCCCGGCTTGGCATCTGCCGCTGCCGGAGCGCCCTGCACCTTGTCAGCCACCGCGTTCACCGCGTCAGTCGCCTTGTCCTTCACCGCGCCGGACAGCGGGCCGGCCACGGCCGCGGCCTGGTCCACCACGCTGGGGGCCTTGGCGTTGGAGCTGCTGACGTTCAGGCCCACTTCCACCTGGGTGCTGTTGTTGCGGTCCTGCTGGCTTTGCACCACCACGTTGCCGCCGACGCTGCCGTCCACCTTGCCGCCGGCGATGTTGCCGCCAGCCAGCGTCAGTTGGCCATCGGCCTTTACGTTGACCTGGTCGCCCTTGACCGTCGCGTTGGCGTTGGCCAGCTTGTCCTGCTGGTCCACCTTGACGTCGAAGCCGCCGTTCGCCTGGTAGGTCTTGCTCGCGCCGTCGGCCTTGGGCTGGCCGTTTTCCTTGGCCACGCTGCTGTTGCCGCCGCCGCCCAGGCTGGCGCTGGCGCTCCAGTCGTTTTTCTGGCTGCTGTTCTGCGCCGATTGCAGGCTGATGCCGCCGTTATCGGCCGTCAGGCCGACCGTCTTGCCGCCCAATTGGCTGCCTTGCAGCTGGATGGCGTTGTTGCCGGTCGCGCCGGCGGCCACGCTCAGCGCGCCGCCGCTGCTCACCTGCGCGCCCGACTGGCTGGCGCTGCTTTCGTTCTGGCTGGACAGCTGCACGCCGCCGCCGACATTGAAGCCCTGGCCGGACGCGTCCTTGCCCTTGCTGTTGTTGCCGCCGGCGTTGACGTTGAAGCCCCAGCCGCTGCCGGTTTTGCTGTCGTTGCCGGTGGCGGCCTGCAGGCTCACCTTGCCGTCGGACTGCAGCTTGACGTCGCCGCCGCTCTGCAGGCTGCCGCCTTGCACGGTCAGGCCGTTGCCGGCGGTCAGCGCGATGCCGCCGGCCGACTGCACCGAACCTGTCGCCGCCTGGCTGCTGGCCGCCTGGCTTTGCTGATTGCCCACCGCCAGATTGCCGCTGCCGCCCAGCTTGCTGCCGCCGTCGATCGGGCTGGTGCTGATGCCCAGGCCGACGTCTACCTTCACATCATGCTGCTGGCTGCTGCTGGTGTTGTTGGCCTGGGAGAGCGTCAGCTTGCCGCCGGTTTGGATAGCGGCCTGGCCGCTGCCGCCGTTGATGGCCGCGCCCTGGTAGCTGGCGTCGTTGTTCACCTGGATGCTGACGCCGCCGGCGGACTGGATGGCGCCGGTCACCGCGTTGCTGGACGCGCTCTGGCTGTTGCTGTAGCTGCCCTGGCCGCTGCCCTTGACGTTCACGTCCTGGCCGGTGGTGGTGTAGACGCGCACGCTGGCGCCGCCTTCGCTGGCCTGGCTGCTCTGGGTTTGGCTATTCGCCGCCGCCGTCATCTGGTGGCTGTCGGCGCTGATGCTCACCTGGCCCTGGGTCGCCTGGTATTGCGTCGCCTGGTCCTTCAAGGCGCCGCTCGCGGCCACGTTGATGGCCGAACCGGCGATGCTGGTGGCCTGCGCCGCGCTGCTCTGGCTTTGCGAGCTGGCGCTGCCGCCGATGGCGCCGATGTCCACGCCCAGGTTGGCCGCGCCCAGATTGGCCGCCTGGCCTGCCGCGCCGGCCACGTCGCCCTTGGCCACGCTGCCGCCGGCATTGGCGATCGGACGGGTGATGCCGCTGTAGTCGACATTGACGCCGACATCCACGCCCCAGTGGCTGGAAGTCTGCTGGGTGGACTGCTGGCTGACGGCCGCCTGGTTGCTGACGTCGCCGGCGGCGATGGTCACCGCGCCGCCCGCCTTGATCTGCGTGCCCTGGTTCTGCAGCGCGCCCATGCCGTTGCCGGCGGTGATGCCCAGCTTACCGCCGGTCTTCACTTCGGAAACTTGCGCCGCGCTGCCGTCCGCCACCGTGCGGCTGCTGTTCTGGCCGAACTCGATGCCGGCGCCGGTCTTGTCCAGGCCGCCGGTCAGATAGAGGCCGCCGCCGCTGACGGTGGTGGAAATATCGTTGTGGCTGGCGCTCTGCGCCGCGTTGAGACTGACATTCTGGCCGGACAGGCTGGCGTCGCCGGCGGTTTCCAGCTTGGAGCCGCTCAGGCTCAGGTCGTTGCCCGCCGCCAGCTTGACGCTGCCGCCGGACAATTGCGAGCCGGTCTGGCTGGTCTGGTCCAGCTGCTGGCTGGTGCTGGTGTTTTCCAGCCGCACGCCGCCGCGGTATTGCTTGTCGCCGGTCTCGGCGCCGACGCCGCGCAGCGCCAGCTGGCTGTCCTGCGACTGATTGTGCGTTTCAGCGGCCTGGCTGGCCACCTTGATGTCGCCCACCGCCTGGATGTTCAGCGCCTGCGCCGCCTTCACCAGGCTGCCGGTCACCGCCACGTCGCCGGCGGAGAGCAGCTGCAGGTCGGCGTCGGACTTCAGCGCAGAACCGACCGCGGTCTCTTGGCTGGTGCTGCCCTTGCTGGCGCTGCTGGTGATGTTGAAGGCGGTGCCGGTGCGCTGGTCGGTGCGGGTCTGGGCCAGGTCCAGCGCGCTGTCGATGACCACGCCGCCGGACTGGGTCTTGGCGTAGGCGCCCTGCGTTCCCTTGGCCTGGCTGCCATTGATGGCGATGCCGGCGTCGCCGTTGATGAACAGCTTGCCGCCGGCGTTGACCGCGCTGCCGGTGTTGACGGTGGCGCTGTCGCTGTTGTTCTGGTTGCCGCCGCCGCCGATGCCGCCCCAATAGGTTTTGCCGTTCTGGGTGCTGCTGCTGTTGGCGCTGGTCTGCGTCGCCAGCGTGGTCTTGCCCTGAGCGGACAGCACGGCGTCGCCGCCGGATTTCAATACCGCCGCCTGGGCGGCGATGTCGCCGCTGGCGGTGACGCCCAGCGCGTTGCCGGCGCGCAGCTGGCTTTGCACCAGCCGCTGCTGGCTGCTGCTGTTGTTCCAGCTGCCGGTTTCCAGCGCCGCGCCGTCGTTCTTGCGGTTGCCGACGTCGCTGCTGCTATCGGTTTCCAGCAGCGCCGACAATTTCACGTCGCCGGTCGCCGCCAGCTTGAGGTTGTTGCCGGCGTCCACGCTGGCGCCGGCGATGCTGGCGCCGCCGGCCGTGGCGTTCAGTTCGACATCATGCTGCGCCTTGATGCGCGCCACCGATTGCGCCTGGGTGACGCTGCTCTTGTCCTGGTTGTAGGCCCAGGAGTTCTTCCAGGCGTGGTCGCTGCTGCTGGCGCTGCTCTCGGCCAGCTGGCCGTCGAGATTCAGGCTGCCCGCGCTCAGCTTCACGTCCTGGCCCTGGATGTCGGCCGCGCCGACGTGGGCATTGCCCGCGGCCTTAATCGACACATCGTCGCCCTGCAGCGACGCGCGCTTGACGCTGCTGTCGGTCTTGCTGGAGGCGCTGCTGCTCTCGCCGGTCTTCCAGATGAACCAGCTTTCGTCGTGCTTGCTGTCCCTGCCGGTTTCGCTGTCCACCCGGCCGGAGATATCCACGCTGGCGCCGTCCAGCACCAGCTGCTTGCCCTTGAGCTGGGCGGCCTGCACCGCCAGCGCGCCGGCCGAGCGGATGCTCAGCTCGTCGCCGCCGGCCAGGTTGCCGCCGACATTGACGCCGGCGCCGGCCGCGGTGCTGACGATATTGATGCGGCCGGCCTGCATCGCGCCGAGGAAATAGCTGTCCAGATTGCCCACGCCTTGCGGAGCCGGCGCGGTCGCCGTGACCTGGCCGCTGGCGTAATCGACGGTGTTGAAGCCGGCGCGCGCGCGGATGGCGTCGGCGGCCGAGACATTGGCGCGCACATCCAGCCGCGGCGCGATCAGGTCCAGCACGTTGACGCCGGACGCGCCGCCGCCGGCGATGCTCAGCGCGTTGCCGTTATTGGCGGCCTGCAGCGAGGCGATGGCGCCGTCCTGCAGATTGGCGCCGCCGACCACCAGCGACGCGCGCGGGATGTTGATGAAGCCGCAGCCCTTGCAGGCGATGCCGTTGGGGTTGGCCAGCACGTAGTCGGCGGCCTTGCCGAACACTTCCTGCTTGCCCAGCAGCAACGACGGATTGCGGCTGACCACTTCGTTGAGGATCACGCTGGCCTGGTTGCCGCCCAGCTGGGCATTGGCGCCAAGCTGGCCGGCCAGTTGCGACTGACCCGCCTGCAGCGAGTTGTTGAATACCGCGCCGGGCTTGCCGACGTTGAAATCCTGGTATTGGTTATGCGACACGCCGGCCGCGCTTGGCGCCACGATATTGATCACCTGCGCGCCGTTGCCGGCGGTGGAAACCTGCGGCTGCGCGCCGCTGCCGCCCGCCGCGGTGATGCCGCCGGCCAGGCTGGCGTCGGCCAATACGAAAGCCAGCGTCAATGCCGCGGCTACCTTGCCGGTTACGGACAAGTCGAACTTTGTTCTTTTCATCATCATCCCCTCGAAACCAAAATCACAGCCGCGCGACACAGGGCGCCACCATTAAAACAACTGTTTGATTTGGAATCTAAGGTTTTTTTTAAATCAAATCAATTGAAATACTTATTCACAACATTCTTAAGATTGTTTTCGTTTCATTTACACCACGCCCCGCTCACCACTGCCAGTTCAGCCGCGCGAACAGGATGTGGCCTTCGGCCTGCCAGGAGGCCGGCTTGTACAACGGCCTGCTGTAGTCCAGGTCCAGCGTCAGGCCGCCGCGCCCCAGCGTCGCCCCCGCCGCCAGGCCGGCGATGTCCTGCCAGGCATCCTGGCTGCCGCGTTGCAGCACCCTGCCGCCATCCAGCCCGATGCGTGGCGTCAGCGTGACCCCGCCGTACTGCAGCCGCCGGGACAAGGTGTTGCGCCAATACCAGCCGGTCTCCGCCACCAGCGAATTGTTGCGAAAGCCGCGCACCGCGCTGGCGTCGGCGATGTCCAATTGCTCGACGCCGGGCAGGCGGTCGCGGCTGGCCTGGCCGGACAGCGCGCTTTGCCACTGGTACGGCCCGCCGGGCAAGGCCAGCGTCTGGTACCAGGCCAGGCTCAGCTTCAGCTTGCTGAACTGCGGATTGGGCGCGCCCGGATGAATGGCGTCGGGCGCGTCCGCGCCCAGCCAGCGCATGCCGCGCTGCAGGCTGCCATCCAGTTGCAGCAGGCCGGACGGCAGGATGCGCATCTGCGACAGCCCCGCCTCCAGCACTGTCAGATTGGGGCTGCTGACGCCCAGCTCTACGTCCTGGAACAAATTGCGCACCCGTTTCTGCACCAACTGCAGGTCGGCGCTCAGCACCCGGGTCTGGTCGCGCGACAACACCCGGTCCAGCCGCAGCCCGGTTTGCGCCGTTTCGCCGGACAACTGCGCCACGCGGGACTGCAGCTGCTGCGGATTGAGATAGTCGGAACGGCTGGCGAAGACGCTGAACGTCCAGTAACCGTAAGGCAGCGAATAAAACAGCGACTCGCTGCGGCTGTGCCTTACCTCCTGCCGCTCGCCGGTGGTCTGCGCCGACAGGCTGAGCAAATCGCTCCAACCGGCGGGATTGTCCCAGCCCAGGCTGACGCCGGCCTGCAGACGCCCGGTCGACTCGCGGCCGGCGTTGTCCAGCGTCAGCCCGCCCGACCAGCGGGAGTCGGGCTGGTTGCGCAATTGGATGATGGTGTCGCCGACGCGCTCGCCCGGCAGCACATCCACCGTCGCGTGGTTGGAGCGCAAGCGGTTGGCCTGATCCAGCCCCTGGTCCAGGTCGTGCACGTTCAGCGGCTGCCCCGCCATGCCGGGAAACAGGTTGGCCACGCGCAGGCTGGCGTCGTCGCTGCGGATAGCCGCCACCTTGCCCTCCTCCACGCGCAGCGTCAGCACGCCGCGCTCGTCCGGCCCCTCCGCCAGCACCCGGGCGGCGATGTAGCCGCGCCGCAGGTACAGCGCGGTCAGCGCGCGGCTGAAGCGATTGATTTCAGCCAGATCCAGGCAATCGCCATGCGGCAGGCCCAAGGCGTTGACGTCTTCCCGCGACAGCAGGGAAATGCCCGCCAGCCGCAGCCCCTTGACCGGCAGGCAATCGCGCCCGCTCAGCACCGGCGCCTGCGGACTGGCGACTTCGCTGCCGCCGCTCTGGATCTGCCGCAGCCGCTGCTGCTGGATCAGGTCGTCGAAACGCCGGCTATTGTCCTGCAGCAGGCGGCGCGCGTCGGCGCCGTCGCGCAAGTCGGGCGGGATCGGCGGCGCGTCGGCCCAGGCGGGCAAGGCGCAGGCCAGCAACAGGCCCAGCGCGGTACGGGAAGGATTCATCGCGGTTTATGGATTCTGCGCGGATTCGATGCGCAAACGCGGTCGAAACGCTGGTCGTTCGGATAAAAGCCAGCCATTTAACCACAGCGCCCCGCGCCGGACATCCATGCCAGCCGGATGCGGCGGCATGCCAAACACGTATTTATACATATTTCATGGAAATCTCCCCGGCCTATGCTTGAAGTCTGGCCAATCTACTGGAGCCTTCCCATGTGGTTTGCAGGCAACAAGATGATCCATCAGCTGGAAAACGCCACCGACGCCGCGCTGCGCGGCGAATCCGCGCCATGGCGCATCCACGGCAACGAGCGCTGGCGCGCGCTGGGAGAGAAACTATCCCGGGTATGGGAGGCGCGCGACCGCCAGATCAGCCAGGCCGACGAAGAGCGCCTGTCCACCACGCGGCAGCTCCAGCAACTGCAAGAGGCGCTGCTGGAGTCCGAGGAGCAGCTGGCGCTGGTCTCCACCCGCTTCGATCTGGTCAACCGCGCCGCCAGCGAGGGTTTGTGGGACATGTCGGTGGTCGCCGGCGACCCGGTCAACCCGGACAATGTGTTCTGGTGGTCGCAGACGTTCCGCTCGCTGCTCGGTTTTTCCGACCAGCGCGATTTCCCCGATGTGCTAGGCAGCTGGGCCAACCGCCTGCACCCGGACGACAAGGCGCGCACGCTGGACGCCTTCGCCGCCCACCTGGGCGACCGCAGCGCCCAGACCCCGTACGACATCGAGTACCGGCTGCAATGCAAGAACGGCGAATACCGCTGGTTCCGCGCCCGCGGCGCCACCTTGCGCGACGAGCGCGGCATCCCGCTGCGGGTGGCCGGCTCCTTGTCCGACATCACCGGACAGCGGCAGCAGCAATCGCTGCTGGAGCGGGCGATGACCCGCTTCGAGCTGGGCAGCGCCATGCAGGCCGACGGCTTATGGGACATGGAGGTGGACGCGGCCAACCCGGTCAGCGGCAACAACGCCTTCTGGTGGTCGCCGCAGTTCCGCCGCCAGCTGGGCTTCGACAGCGAGCACGAATTTCCCAACCTGCTGGAGAGCTGGTCCAGCCGCCTGCATCCTGAAGACAAGCAGCGGGTGCTGGCCGCCTTCGCCGCCCACCTGAACGACCGCAGCGGCCAGACGCCTTACGATCTGGAATACCGGCTGCAATGCAAAAACGGCGAATACCACTGGTTCCGCGCCCGCGGCCAGACCCGGCGCGCCGCCGACGGCACGCCGCTGAGAGTGGTGGGCGCGCTGACCGACATCGACGCGGAAAAGCGCTCCGAGGCGCTGAACAGCGAAAGCCAGCAGCGCCAGCAATTGGAAAAAAGCCTGAGCGAGATCGCCGCCATCGTCAGCACCATCCAGTCCATCGCCGATCAGACCAATCTATTGGCGCTGAACGCCGCGATAGAAGCCGCGCGCGCCGGCGAAACCGGCCGCGGCTTCGCGGTGGTGGCCGACGAGGTGCGCAAGCTGGCCGAGCGCACCCGCGACGCGACGCAAAGAGTGGAAAAACTGGTGGTGCAGCGCGGCTGAGCCTTGCCCGCGCAGCAAAAACAAAGCCCGGCGCAAACGCCGGGCTTTGTCATGGGCCGCGCGAAGATCAACGGTAGACGAAATGCGCGCGCTTGATATTGCACAAGGGCTCGTAGCCTATGGTGCCGGCCTGCGCCGCCACCTCGTTGACCGACACCGCGTCGCCCCACAGCTCCACCTCGCTGCCGACGCCGGCCTCCGGCAGATCGGTCAGATCCACCGTCAGCATGTCCATCGACACCCGGCCGATCAAGCGCGTGCGCTGGCCGTCCACCACGGCCGGACTGCCGCTGGACGCGCGGCGCGGATAGCCGTCGGCGTAGCCGCAGGCCACCAGGCCCACCCGAGTGGGGCGGTCGGTGACGAAGTTGTCGCCGTAGCCGATGGGCTCCCCGACGCCAAGCTCGCGCACGCCGAACACCTTGCTGGAGAAACGCATCACCGGGCGCAGCGCGTCGCCCTGGCCGAAGCCTGCCGGCAGCGGCGTCACGCCGTACAGCGCGATGCCGACGCGGCCCCAGTTGCGCTGCGCGCGCGGGTGGCACAGGATGCCGGCGGAGTTGGCCACCGACTCGTCGCCGGCCGGCAGGCCGCGCACCGCGGCGTCGAAAGCCTCCAGCTGGGCGAAGGTCATCGGCACTTCCGGTTCGTCGGCGCGGGCGAAGTGGGTCATCTTGGTGATGCCGCCCGCTTTGCCGCAAGCCTGCAGCCGATGCCAGGCCTGGTGATAGTTTTCCGGCAGAAAGCCCTCGCGGTGCATGCCGGAGTCCAGCATCAACCAGATGGTGAGCGGCCGGGTCGGATTCGACTGCTCGACCATCCGCAGCTGCTCCTCGCTGGTCACCGCCATCCACAAACCATGCTCGTCCACCGCCTTCAGTTCTTCCGCCTCGAACACGCCCTCCAACAGCAGGATGGGCTGGGCGATGCCGGCGGCGCGCAATTCCAGCGCTTCCTCCAGGCAGGCGACGGCGAAGCCGTCGGCGATGTCGGCCAGCGCCTGCGCGCAGCGAACCGCGCCGTGGCCGTAGGCATTGGCCTTCAGCACCGCCAGCGTTTTATCGCCGTGGGCGGCGCGCGCCAGCTGATAATTGTGGCGCAGATGGTCCAGCCGTATCGTCGCGATCAACGGACGCATGCTTCAGGCCCCTTGCACCGCGGGACGGATCACCGGCACCACCAGGGTTTCGCCCTGCTTGGCGTAACGCTGCATCGACAGGCCGTCGACGCTGATTTCCGGCTTGGCGCCGGTGATCAGGTCGGCCAGCACCTTGCCGGAGCCGGCGCACATGGTCCAACCCAGCGTGCCGTGGCCGGTATTCAGCGACAGGTTGGCGAAACGGGTGCCGCCGACGATGGGCGTGCCATCGGGCGTCATCGGCCGCAGGCCGGTCCAGAAGCTGGCCGCCTTGATGTCGCCGCCGTTCGGGTACAGATCGCCGACCACCATTTCCAGCGTCTCGCGGCGGCGCGGGTTCAGTTCCAGATTGTAGCCGGACAGCTCGGCCATGCCGCCGACGCGGATGCGGTCGTCGAAGCGGGTGATCGCCACCTTGTAGGTTTCGTCCAGGATGGTGGAGGTCGGCGCGCCGGCCGCGTTGGTGATGGGCACGGTCAGCGAGTAGCCCTTGACCGGATACACCGGGATGTCGATGCCCAGCTCCTTCACCAAGTCGCGGGAATAGCTGCCCATCGCCACCACGTAATGGTCGGCGCGCAGCAGCTCGTCGCCGACGCGCACGCCGGTGATGCGCTTGCCGTCGTTCTCGATGCCGTCCACGGTCACGCCGAAGCGGAATTCCACGCCCTTGGCGCGCGCCAACTCCGCCAGGCGGCTGGTGAACAGATTGCAGTCGCCGGTTTCGTCATTGGGCAGCTGCAGGCCGCCGGCCAGCTTGTGCTTGACCGCCGCCAGCGCCGGCTCGACGCGGACGCAGCCATCCGGATCCAGCACATTGAAATCCACGCCGCACTCGCGCAGCACGGCGATGTCCTTGGCCATGCCTTCCACCTGGGCCTGGCTGCGCAGCAGCTGCAGCGTGCCGCCCTGGCGGCCTTCGTACTGCAGGCCGGTTTCGGCGCGCAGTTCCTTGATCTTGTCGCGGCTGTACTCGGCCAGCCGCATCATGCGGCCCTTGTTGACCGCGTAGGCCTTTTCATTGCAATTGGCCAGCATCTTGGCGATCCACTGCAACTGGTACAGGCTGCCGTCCGGACTGATGGCCAGCGGCGCGTGGCGCTGGAACATCCACTTCAGACCCTTCAACGGAATGCCGGGCGCCGCCCACGGCGCGGAGTAACCGGGGGAGATCTGGCCGGCGTTGCCGAAACTGGTTTCCAGCGCCACGCCGTCCTGGCGCTCCAGCACCGTCACCTGGCAACCCGCCTTGGCCAGATACCACGCGGTGGATACGCCCAAAACGCCGCCGCCCAGCACGATTACCTTCATTGTCTTTCTCCGTTTGTAGTCTTGCCACTACCAGATAGTGAATTCCGCTAGTATATGCATTGACATCTGGTTTTTTTCACTGAAATTGACGAGAATCAAATGATTACTATCAAATATTTCACATATAAACAGTGAAAACATGAAGGCAATATCCTCCTCCGCCAAAGCGCTGGACAAGATGGACCGCAAGATCCTGCGCATCCTGCAGAAAAACGCCCGCATCGCCATGACCGAGCTGGCCGAGAAGGTCGGCCTGTCCACCACGCCGTGCACCGAGCGGGTGCGGCGCATGGAGCGCGACGGCATCATCGAAGGCTATTACGCGCGCCTGAATCCGCACGCGCTGGGCGGCTCCTTGCTGGTATTCGTGGAAATCAAGCTGGAGGCCAAGTCCGGCAACATCTTCGACGCCTTCCGCCGCGAGATCATGAGCATTCCGGAAATCCTGGAATGCCATCTGGTGTCAGGCGATTTCGATTACCTGATCAAGGCGCGCATCGCCGACATGTCGATGTACCGCAAGCTGCTGGGCGACATCCTGCTGCAGCTGCCGTCGGCGAAGGAATCCAAGAGCTATGTGGTGATGGAGGAAGTGAAGGAGACGCTGGCGCTGCCGCTGGCGGACTAAGCGCCGCGCGGCGCTTCACAATGGCGGGCGAAGCGGGAAATAATGGCTGAATCTCCCCAGCGAAAGAACCGCCCATGAGCCTGGAATCGGTCCGCCAGTTTCTATCGGCCCAAGCGCCGCACATCGCCATCATCGAACTGCCGGTCAGCACCGCCACCGTGGCGGAGGCCGCCGCCGCGCACGGCGTGGAAGCCGGCCGCATCGCCAAGACGCTGGCCTTCCGCCTGAACGACGGCCGAGAAGTCATCCTGGTGGCGCGCGGCGACGCCCGCATCGACAACCGCAAATTCAAGGACGCTTTCGGCAAGGGCAAGATGCTGCCGCCGGAAGAAGTGGAAGCCATCACCGGCCACCCGGTGGGCGGCGTCTGCCCGTTCGGACTGGCGAGCGAACTGCCGATCTACCTGGATGTGTCGATCCAGGCTTTCGACGAAGTGCTGCCGGCCGCCGGCGCGGTTCACAGCGCGGTGCGCATCAGCCCGCAGCAGCTGCGCGACATCACCACCGGACAATGGGTGGATGTCTGCCAGGCTTTCGCCTGACGCGCGTCAGCGCCCGGGCACGAAGCGCACGTAATCGCCTTCGGACACCGGCTGGCTGTTGCTCTGCGCGATGCCGATGGAGAAGTTGGGCTGCACCTGCACCAGGCTGACGTCGCCGTTCAGGGTTTCCGGCATGCCCAGCTCGCGGCCGGAGATCAGGTCGCGCACCGGCTGGCCGGGCACGCGCCGATACAGCAGCAGCTTGTCCCCCACCGCCATGCCGTCCAGCAGGCCGGCGTTGATGTAGACACGCTTGCCCTCCTGGCGGACGATGCGGGCGGAGAACGGGATGCAGGAAATGATGTCGTTCACCCGCTGCGCCGCCCGGTCCATCAGCTTGTCCACCAGCCTGCCGTAGTCGCCTTGCCAGAAGGCGGCGGAGGCGAAAGGCTGCGGCGACGGCGGCACCACCTGGCCCTTGGCCAGGCCGCTGACGCGCTCGTTGGCCAGCAGCGAACCGGTCAGGCCGTCGTAAATCCAGACTTCCGCGTCGAACTGGCGCTGGGTGGGCACATACTTGACCCCCATGCCGAACATGCCGGCGAAGGGGCCGTTATAGAACGATCCCTGCTGGCTGGTATTGTTGGATTCGAAGAACGAGGGACGCGCGCCCTTGCCGGTGACCGAGGTGGACAGCACCCTGCCCGCCACAACGAACTGCACGTCCTCGCGCTGGCCCAGCTGGCTGGCGATGTCCCAGCCGGCGGCGGGCTCGGCGATGCGGCTGTCGGCCAGCACCGACACCGTGTTGGCGTCGCGCACCGTCAGCATGCTGTTGCGCGCCAGCCGGCGCGACAGCTCGGTCGGCAGCGCCGTCGCCAGGTCCGGCATGTCGGAAGCCTCGGCCGGCCGCTCCACGCCGAAATAGGTGGTCACCAGCTTGCGCCGCAGCGAACGGCCCGGCGGCATCGCGCAGGAGGGGTCGCGGGGACGCGGGGCTGCGGCGGCAGGATCGCCGGCGTCCACCTGCACCTTGACGTGGTACAGCTTGCCCTGCTGGTATTCGCTCACCACTTTGACTGTGCCCTGCACCGCGCCGGACGCCGTCAGCGTGCCGGATTCGCTGGCGCGGCCGTTTTCCAGCACCTGGGCCGACTCCACCCGCGCGCCCTGGCGAATGGCGATCAGCTTGAGCGCGTCGCGCAGCGCCATGTCGCGCGCCGCCACCAGCCCGTTGTCCAGCGGCGCCACCCCTTCGGCGGAAAACACCTCGGCGCGGGCCGGACCGCTCAAAAGAAATGCCGCCACAAGGGCGGCAATGGCCAGTCCGTTTCTTTTCATTTACTGGTTCACGTAGAAATTGCTGCTGAAGCGGGCCGGCGCGGCGGCTGGCATCGCCTGCATGCTGTTGCTGCTGGTGGTCGCGCCGACGGCGCCGGTTTCCTGCGAGGCCTTCATCACGCTGCCGGTCTTGTCCAGCGCGTTCTTGAACTGCTTGTAGAACTCCTGATCCAGCGTGATCTCCGCCACCGCCTCGCTGGTGCCGTCCGGCTTCATGCTGGTGGAGACGATGGACACGCCGCGCAGATAGGCGTCCACATAGGTGCGGAAGCTATCGCTGTTGGCGATCATGTTGGACACCGCGCTATTGCCCACCAGTTTCATGCCCTGCACCTGCTCCGCGATGGAGCGGAAGGCGTCCAGCCTGGCCGCCCGCATCGCCAGCAGCTTGCGCTGCGAGGGCGTCAGGCTGTTGGTGTAAGGCGCCGCGCCCGTTCCCACCACCCGCACGACGATGGGTTGGTAGGGGTTGACCTCCTTGATCAGCACCTTGGTTTCCTCGCTGCTGCCGTCTTCGCCGGAGCCGACGAAACCCACTCCTGTCGGCGTCATGCCGGAGTCGCGCGCCGGCGCGGCCATCGGCATCGGCTGCGCCTTCGGCGGCGTGGACGCGGCGCAGGCGGACAAGCCGGCCAGCAAGACAAGAGAAGCGATACGGGGCAAGCAGCGGGCAGTTTTCATGGCAGTTACCGATAGATATTGATCGAATGGTATGAACCATTCTCGGACCTCGTCAACCCGAACATCGGCTAAAACTGATGAAACTTGAGAAAAGCGCCGCGTAGCGGCACGCCTCAGGCATTCGCGTCCATCGCGCGGTCCATCTGGCGGGCCGAGGAGAAGCCTGCCGACAGCGCCGCCTTCTCCTTGCCCAGCCCCGCCGCGCGCCACTGCCGGGCCAGCGCCAGCCGCAGCGCGCGGTGGTAATCGTGCGCGGTGACGCCGGCATGCTCGCGGAACAGGCGCGACAGGTGGCGGGCGCTGACATGCACCTGGTCGGCCAGCTCCGGCAGCGGCCAGTCCCGCACCGGATCGGCGCAGATCAAATCCTGCGCGCGGTGCAGCGCCGGGTGCAGATGGCTGCGCCAGGCCAGCCATGGCGACAGTTCCGGATCCTGCGGCGAGCGGCGGAAATACACCACCATTTCGCGCGCCGCGGCGCGGGCGATGGCCGGCTCGGCCAATTCGCCTATCAGATGCAGCGCCAGATCGATGCCGGCGGTGATGCCGGCGCTGCTGTAACAATGCCCATCCTGCACAAACACCCGGTTTTCCTGCACCCGGGCCGCCGGCGCCAAGCCGCGCAAACGCTCCAGCAAGGTGTGGTGGCTGGTGCAGGCGCGGCCGTCGAACAGTCCCGCCTCCGCCAACAGCAAGCTGCCCGAGCAGATGCCTGCCCAGCGCACGCCGGCCTGGCCGCGGCGCGCCGCCAGCCAGGCCACGATGCGGCGCGCGTCGGGCGTGGCATAGGCCTGTTCCGACGGCGTGGAGCCGGGCACCACCACCAGCGCGCCGTCCGGCAGCGTTTCCGGCAAAGGCGACAAACCGCTCAGCGGCAAGCCCAGCGAAGTGCCGACGCCGGCCGTCGCGCTGACGAAATTCAGGCGAAAATCGGCGCCCAGCTGCGCGGCGACCCGGAAGGCGTCGGCCGGGCCGGCCAGGTCCAGCAACAGCAGGCTGGGCGGCAGCACGAAATAGATTTCACGCACGGCTGGCCCTCCCGGCGCCGGCGGCGGCCAGCAAACGGCCGCCGAACACCGTGGCCAGCAGGCCGGCCATCAACAAGCCGCTGCCGGCCAACTGCTGGGCAGTCAAGCGTTCGCCCAACAGCCAGTGCGAGGCCATCAGCCCCACCACCGGCACCAGCAGCGAAAACGGCGCCACCTTGGCCGCGGCGTGGCGCGCCAGCAGCCGGCTCCACAGGCCGTAGCCGAACATGGTGGCGACAAAAGCCAGGTAGGCGACGGCGAACAGCGACTGGCCGTCGAAACCGCGCAGCGCCGCGGCCATCCGCTCGCCGCCCTCCAACCACCACGACAGCAACAGGAAAGGCAGCGGCGGCGCCAGGCTGGACCAGATCACCAGCCCCAGCGGCTCAACCTTGAAGCCGTCGCGGCCGATCGCGCGCACCACGATATTGGAAGCCGCCCAGCTGGTGGCGGCGGCGATCGTCAGGCCGAAGCCCAGCGCCGTCATGTCGCCGCCCTTGCCCATGCCTATCAGGGCCAGCCCGCCCAGCGCCAGCGCGAGGCCAGCCAATTGGCTGGCCTGCCAGCGCTCGCCCAGAAACACCCTGGCCAGCAGCAGCGTAAAGAAGGCCTGCGATTGCAGCACCACCGAGGCGAGCCCGGCCGGCATGCCCAGCTTGATCGCCGAAAACAGGCAGCCGAATTGCCCGACGCCCATCGTCAGCCCGTACAACGCCAGATAGCGCCACGGCAGCGCCGGCCGCCGGACGAGGAACACCGCCGGCAGCGCCACCAGCAGGAAGCGCAGCGCACCCAGCAGCAACGGCGGCACGCCGGCCACGCCCCATTTGATCACCACGAAATTCACGCCCCAAGCCAGCACGATGGCCAGCGCCTGCGCCAGATCAGCCAGCGGCATCGTCGCTCCCCGGCCACAGCACCGCCTGCGCGACGATCACCCGCTCGCCGTTGAAGGCGGCGGCCGGCGAGCCGTACAGCCGATAGCCCAGCGCCAACGCCTCGCTCACCCGCTGGCAGAAGGCCGAATCGTCCGGGCCGGTCAGCAGCCGATAGGCCGGCAGGCCGCCGGGCGGGGTATGGGATGCGGATTGCGGCATGGCTACTCCTTATCTGGACAAATCGAATGACAACACCTTATGCCATGCCGGCGGCAAGCGGCAAGCGCAGTTTGGGAGGCTGCCGATGGCCGCCCCGGACTCGGCTCCGCCGCCGGCGCGCGGCGCCCGGCCAACTCGCCAGGCGCCGCGCAGCGGGGGCGGAACCCGCTCAGTCTGCCATCCGGCGCAGCGCCTCCTCCACCGTGACGATGGCGGCGAAGCGGCCGGCCAGCACCAGCTCGGTGCGGGCGCGGATGTCGGCGGCGCTGTAGGTGACGCCGCTGCCGGCATGCGTCATCGGAAAGGTCAGCGTCGCCTCGGTGACGAAATCCACCTCGTAGCCGAGATCGGACGCCACCCGGGTGGTGGTTTCGCAGCATTGCTCGGTGCGGATGCCGGAAATCACCAGTTTCTGGATGCCGTGCTTGATCAGCCAGGTCTGCAGGCCGGAGTCGGTCAGCGCGTTGTGCACGTGCTTGACGAAGGTGGCCGCCGGCTGGTGGGTCATCCAGTCCAGCGGACGCACCAGGCCGGAGGCCGCCGAAAACGGCCCGTCTTCGCCCGCCTGATGCAGGATGTTGATCACCGGCACGCCGCGCGCCTGCGCGCCGGCGATCAGCGCCTGCTGCGCCGCCTGGTAGGCAGGCAGATCCTGCTCGGTCCAGAACGGACGGTGGCGGAAGGATTCCTGAACATCGATCACCAGCAATGCGGTCTTTTTCATTTCGCCTCTCCCGGCGGTGTGGACATGGACATCATCGTAAGGCGAATAAAGCCAGTGAATAAGGCCGCCAACAGACAATCACCTGCCAAAAAAGGACATCATGCCATCCGGGCAATCACCGGAGCCAGTTCGTCGTACAGCAGCCATAGCGCGGTGACGGCCATCAGCGCCCCCATCGTCAGGTTGTACATCAGCAAGGCGTGCGGCGCGGCCAGCCAGCGCCGCAGCCGCTCGCCGCCCCAGGCCCATACGCTGATGCACGGCAGATTCACCGCCGCGAACACCACGGCCAGCAGCAAGGCCGCCGCCAGCTTGGCGCCGCCGGCCGGCATGAACAGGATGGACGCGTTCAGCACCATCACCCAGGCCTTGGGATTCAGCCACTGGAACATCGCCGCGCCGACGAAGCCCAGCGGCCTGGCCTGCTCGCGCGCCTCCGGCCGGCCGGCGCGGGCGATCTTCCACGACAGCCACAGCAGATAGACGCAGCCGGCCGCGGCCAGCGGCAAGCGCCACGACGCCAGCCAGCCCAGCGCTTGCGCCAGCAGCATGGCGACGACGAACACCTGCAGCGCGCAGCCCAGGCTGATGCCCAGCATGTGCGGCACGGTGCGGCGAAAGCCGAAATTGACGCCGGACGAAGCCAGCATCAGGTTATTGGGCCCCGGCGTGATCGACATCAGGGCGACATAGGACAGCAAGGCGAATTCGGGCATGTTTTCTCTCCATCAAAGCGGCAAGCGGCGCCACCGCCCTTGCCCACCCCCACATGCTAAGCCGGAGCGCCAAATGGATACAGAATCAGAAATTCCGTATTGATCTGGTTACAGATTGCTATTTTCAGACACTGTCACCATCCACTATGATGACTGCTGTGCCCCACCGCTCCGACAAGGCCCGCGCATGCAGAACCACGCCTCCACCCTTTACCAGCAACTGGCTGACGACCTGTCGCTGGCGATCAGCCGCGGCACCTTGCCGCCCGGATCGCGGCTGCCCTCGGTGCGCCGCACCGCGCACAGCCGCCAGCTCAGCCTCAACACCGTGGTCAGCGCCTACCGGGTGCTGGAAGACCGCGGCCTGGTCGAAGCGCGGCCGCAGTCCGGCTATTACGTGCGCGCCAGGCTGCCGTCGCCGGCGCGGCCGGCCTCCACCCGCAGCGGCCCGGCCACCCCCACCCGCGACGCGGTGCTGGACCTGATAGGCACCGTGCTGCAGGCGCAGCAGACCGAGGGCTTCATCGACCTGGCGCTGGCCTGCCCGCGCGGCGGCGACTTCTACCCGGGCAACAAGCTGGCGCGGCTGATGGGGCAGATCCTGCGCCGCCAGCCCGGCATGGTCAGCACCTACGCGCTGCCGCCGGGCTCGGAGCGGCTGCGCACCCAGATCGCCCGCCGCGGCATGGACCTGGGCATGGCGCTGCAGCCGGACAACATCATCCTCACCCACGGCTGCATGGAAGCGCTGCAGCTGGCCTTGCGCGCCGTCACCCGCCACGGCGACGCGGTGGGGCTGGAATCGCCCACCTACTTCAACCTGCTGCCGTTATTGGCCAGCCTGGGGCTGAAGGCGGTGGAAATCCCCACCGACCCCCAAACCGGCCTGTCGATAGACGCGGTGGAGGTGCTGCTGGCCGAACGGCGCATCCAGGCGCTGGTGGCGATGCCCAACGTCCACAACCCGCTGGGTTGCTGCATGCCGCTGGAGGCCAAGAAGCGGCTGGCGCGGCTGGTCAACCACTATCAGGTGCCATTGATAGAAGACGCGCTGTACGCCGAGCTGCAGTTCGCCGACACGCTGGCGCCGGCGGTCAAGGCCTTCGACGAGGACGGCTGGGTGATCGTCTGCGCCAGCTACACCAAGACGCTGGCGCCGGACTTCCGCATCGGCTGGATGGAAGGCGGCCGTTTCGACGCCCAGCTGCGCAAGCTGAAATTCGCCTCTTCCGTGGCCGAGCCGGTGGTGCTGGCGGAAACGCTGGGCGCCTTTCTCGAATCCGGCGGCTACGACCACCACCTGCGCACGCTGAAGCGCCGCTACGCCGCCCACGTGGAGAAGGTGCGCGGCCTGATCGCCCGCCACTTCCCGGCCGGCACCCGCGCCACCCAGCCTCAAGGCGGCTTTCTGATCTGGCTGGAGTTGCCGGAAGGCTGCGACAGCGTGGCGCTGTTCCACGCCGCGATGGCCGAGAAGATCAGCCTGATCCCCGGCCCGCTCAGCTCGCCCGGCGGCCGCTACCGCAACGCGCTGCGGCTGTCCTGCTGCTACCCGCTGGACGAGCGTTACCTGGCGGCGCTGGTGCGCGTCGGCCAATTGGCCGGCCAACAGATCGCTCCGGAAGCATAGCGGCCGCGCAGGAAAACCCCGCCAGGCCGGCGCCGCGACGGCTCGCATAAACAAATTTGCTGACCGAAGCGCTGGATAGCGGTAGAATGCCGGCTGCCTCATACTTTCGACATCCGGCCAGCGGCCCGATGTCCTGCCTAGCCCGTTGGGTTGCCCGTGTGCCCCTAGCCTGCTTGGTCACCGAATTGAAGCTCCATCGCAACGCTCGCGGCCGCGAAAATGGCCGGCCGCACGGGCCTTTGCACTATCCGTATTGAGAAAGGAATCGTTATGTCCAAAGAAGACATGATCGAACTGGAAGGTGTTGTCATCGAAATGCTGCCGGAATCGCGCTTCCGGGTAAAACTCGACAACAACGTTGAAATCCTGGCCTACGGCTCCGGCAAGATGAAGATGCACCGCATCCGCGTTCTGGTCGGCGACCGCGTCACCGTGGAAATGTCGCCTTACGACCTGACCAAGGGCCGCATCAACTTCCGCCACCCCACCGCCAATGTCGGCGGCGGCTCCCGCCCGCCGCAACATCGGCGCCGTTGATATTTCAGGCATGGCCGCGATGCGGTCACGCCCTTGGTACCTGAATGAAAGTAAATGAATTGCAGCCAGGCGATCTGGTCACCGAACAACACGGTCAAGACACGGTCGCCTTTGAAGTAGTGGCAATCCAGCAGTTGGGCCGCCGTTTCGCGGTCACCTTCCGCTCCGCGCTCGGCCTCGGCAGCGCGCATTACGCCGGCGACGCCTGGATCAGCGCGATGCGCCGTTGAGCCATCGCCGAATCAGACCCGCCGCCTCTCCCCCTTGACGCAAGCCAGCTCCAGCAGCGACTTTCCGCAAGCAAATCATTTGACATATTTCAAATTGGTTCCATAGTGGTATTGCGTGCCATTTGGCATGAATCCCACAAGGGTCCACCATGAAACTTGTCGCACTCGCCTTGACGCTGTTGGCCGGCTCCGCCCTGGCCGCCCCGTGGAATGCCCACATCGCCTACCAGAAAGGCCAGGTCGTCCAATGGCAGGGCCGGGACTGGCAGGCCAAATGGCCGACCCGCGCCGAAACGCCGGGCGCCAATCCCAAAGGCTCCTGGATCGCCCACGTCGGCGCGACGGTACGTCGCATGGACGACGCCGCGCCGCCCATCCCCACGCTGCAGCAGGCGCTGCAGCATGAGGCCGACCTCACCAACAACGACTTTTTCCGCAAGGTGAAAGCCTCCATCCGCACCCTGCCCAGCGACCAGGTGGAACTGGTGTCGCCAGGCCGCGCCGCCAACCCGGTCAACGTGCGCCGCGTGGAGCGCCTGCTGCCGTCGGCCAAGTGGGACTACTACTTCACCCGCCGCGACCCCAGCTACACCTACACTCGCTTCCTGCAGGCGGTGGCCAAGTTCCCCGGCGTCTGCGACGACTACAGCGACGGCCGCGACGCCGACGCCATCTGTCGCCACAGCCTGGCCACCATGTTCGCCCACTTCGCCCAGGAAACCGGCAACCACGACGCCAGCGACACCGTGCCGCAATGGCGCCAGGGCCTGGCCTACCTGCGCGAAATGGGCTGCACCGACAGCGGCCCCGGCTGCGGCTACAACACCGAATGCGACGACCCGGTGTTCAACAAGGTATGGACCTGCGGCAAAAACGCCGACGGCAGCTGGAAGAAGTATTTCGGCCGCGGCGCCAAGCAGCTGTCCTACAACTACAACTACGGCCCGTTCTCGCAGGCGATGAACAACGGCGACCAGTCGGTGCTGCTGCAGAACCCGGACCTGGTGGCCAGCACCTGGCTCAATCTCGCCTCCGCCACCTTCTTCTTCGTCTACCCGCAGCCGCCCAAACCGTCCATGCTGCACGTGATAGACGGCACCTGGGTGCCCAACGCGGCCGACATCGCCGCCGGCGCCGGCAACAACTTCGCCACCACCATCCAGATCATCAACGGCGAATGCGGCGGCGGCACCGAGCGCCAGGCCGCGCAGAACCGCATCGACTACTACAAGCAGTTCGCCCATGACCTGGGCTGGGATTACGGCGCGGAGCAGCTGTCCTGCGCCAATATGCAACGCTTCACCGCCGCCAGCTCCGCCGCCTACAACATCTACTGGGAAAAGGACTGGAAATGGGGCGACGACTACCAGTGCCAGCTGGTCAGCTACCAAACGCCGTACAGCGCGCTGCAGGCCGGCAACTACCAGCACTGCGTGGAGGACAACTGGGGCATCAAGCTGAAATGAGCCCTGACGACGCGCCGGCCCGCCCGGCGCGTTTTTCAGGTGACGGCCGGGCCGCTTGCGTTTACCATTCAGCCCTTTCCCGCCGTCCCACCCTTTCCGACCCCACGCCATGACCGACATCCAGCAGCCCGGCGCCGCCGACCACCCCACCGCGCATTGGCAGGAAGCCGGCGCCGAACGCAGCGCCCGCTGGCGCTCCGAAGCCGGACTTCCGCCGCCCAAGCGCATCGTGATCGCCGACGACAGCCTGTCCGCCGACGCCGCCTACAAGCTGGCCTGCGAAGGCGGCACCCTGCTGTGGCGCGGCGACTACCAGAACGCCCGCCAGCTGCTGCAGGCGCTGGCGCGGCGCGTGGACCGCAAGGGCGCCAAGCCCGGCGCCACGCCGCTGGAATCCTTCCACCTGCACCGCCAGGCGCAAGGCCGCCGCGCGCAGATCCTGTCGCGGCTGGTGCTGCCGCTGGACGCCGACTACGCCATCCCGCTGCGGCGCGCGCCCGACTTGCGCCAGGCCTGCCGGGAAGCCTACGGCGAAGGCGGCGAAGCCTCGCTGGTGTCGCTGCGCGAGCTCCTGGGCCTGGTAGGCGCGCACGAATGGCGCAAGAAAGGCGTGGAAGTGAAGGCGCTGGCCGCGCGCATCCACCCTCACTACGGCGTATTCGCGCCGATACGCGGCGAATACGTCGACCTGGCGGCCGACGCCCCGCTGCCGGGCGCGGAGCTGGCCTTCGACATCGGCACCGGCAGCGGCGTGCTGGCGGCGCTGCTGGCCAAGCGCGGCGTGGCCCGCGTGGTGGCCACCGACCAGGACCCGCGCGCGCTGGCCTGCGCCGCCGACAATCTGCAGCGCCTGCAGCTGGACGGCCGGGTGGAGCTGCGGCGCGCCAACCTGTTCCCGGAAGGCCGGGCGCAGCTGGCGGTGTGCAACCCGCCCTGGCTGCCGGCCAAGCCGAGCTCGGCGATCGAATACGCGGTCTACGACCCGGACAGCGCCATGCTGCGCGGCTTCCTGGACGGCCTGGCGGCGCACCTGCTGCCCGGCGGCGAAGGCTGGCTGATCTTGTCCGACCTGGCCGAGCATCTGGGCCTGCGTTCGCGCGAGCAACTGCTGCAATGGATAGACCAGGCCGGCCTCGCGGTGCTGGGCAGGCTGGACGTCAAGCCCAGCCACAAGAAAGCGGTGGAACAAATCGACGGCCTGAGCGCGGCGCGCCAGGCCGAAATCACCAGTTTGTGGCGATTGGGCGTTAAATAAACGACAAGGGGCCGGCAAACCGGCCCTTTTTTATGCGAAAAGAATTTACCGGGCGCGCCAGCGCGGCTAGAATCACCGCCCCTCCCACCCCGAGCCCCGCCATGACCGACGCCAGGCGCATTCTGATCGTAGGCTGCAGCTGCTCCGGCAAAACCACGTTTGCCGGCAAACTGTCCCGGGCTACCGGCATCCCGGCAGCCGACCTCGACCCGCTGTACTGGGGCCCCGGCTGGACGCCGCGACCCGCCGAGACCTTCCTGCAATCGGTCCGGCATGCCGCCGATCAGCCCAACTGGATCATCAGCGGCAATTACAGCGCGGCGCGCCACCTGCTCTGGACGCGCGCCACCGACATCATCTGGCTGGACTACGACTTTCCCTTGGTGTTTTTCCGCGCCATCCGGCGCACGCTGGGGCGCTGCATCAGCCGCCGGGAACTATGGAACGGCAACCGCGAATCGTTTCGCCAGAGCTTCCTGTCGCGCGATTCCATTCTGCGCTGGGTAGCTTCCAGCCATGGCCGGCTGCGTGCCGACTTCGGCCGCGCCAAGGCGCAAGCCGATTACCCGCAGCTGCGCTGGCGGCATTTCCGCTCGCCGGCCGAAGCCGAGCGCTTTCTGCGCCAGGCGGCCGTCTAGCCCGGCCGCAACGCGAACGGGCCGGACGCCGCTCAGCCACGGCGCCCGGCCCGATTCTTCGCTTCATTTCAGAATTGCACCTGCTTTTCCAGCGTCAGCACCTGCTTGATCTGCCCCGCGGTCCAGGCGCTGCGGGCGGCGTGCGGCGCGCACGCTTGCGGGTGGGTTTCGTTGCCCACCACCCGGAACATGCCCTGATAGGCCCAGCTGCTGGCGCTCTGCTTCAGGAATACCGGGATCGCCCCGCCCTGGCGCGCCAGCTGTTCGCCGGCGGTGCGCTCCGGCGGGCAGGAGTTGCACAGGATGACATGGGGCGCGTCCGGATTCAGATCCGGCCGCAGGCAGGCGGCCACCACCTTGCCCTTCTTGCGCGGCAGGTAGGAGTGTTTGTTGCCGCCGACCACGGCGTGGATTTCTTCGCGGGTATAGCTTTTGCCCAGTTCGAACATGGATATCTCCATCACGTCGGAACCTGCCCATGCAACCCATTTGCATGAATCAGGCCCGGACAGGCAAGATAGCCAAAGCCGCCTAAAAATCTGCTAAAGCCGGCGAGCCGCCGCGCAAAATCGGCATCAAACCCTTTTACGGCGCGAGCAGCGCCTCCAGCTCGGCCGCATCTTGCGGCCGCGCCGCCCGCGCCAGCTCCACGCCATCGCGCAGCAGAATGAACGATGGCCACAGCTTGACGCGAAACACCCGCCCCAGCCGCTTGCCCTTGCCATCCTCCAGCGCCAGATGGCGCAAGCCAGGATGCGCGGACAAGAACTGCGCCAGCAAGGGCTGCGCGCCCTGGCAATGCGGACACCAGTCGACACCGAATTCCAGCAGCGTCAGGCCCGGCAGCGCAGCGACATCCTCAGGCGCGGGATTGTCGACCAAGTAATGGCCCATGATGGCCTCCTCAAAGAAAAACACCCGCTGGCGGCGGGTGTCGGAAATCTCGCGAATCAGACGGCCAGCTGGCCGCCCAGCTTCAATTTTCCGACCAGCCAGGTGTGGTCGTAGCTGACGATCTCGAACGGATTGCCGAACGGATCGACGAAGGACAGCGCGCAGAAGAAGCGGTGGTCATGCACCGAGTCGCGGGCGATGGTCTGGCCCTCGCGGTTGGTGACGCGCTCGCCCGCCAGCTGGTCTATCCATTCGACGAATTCCTGGCCGCTGACCACGAAGGCCACCGCGCCCTGCGCCCCGGACGCCGCTGCGTCCGCGTCCTCGCTGATGGCCAGCCGCACATTGCCGCTGGCGTTGGCCAGCATGGCGTTGTTGTGCTCGCCGTCGGTCTTGTAGCGGGCATCCTGACTCAGCCCCAGCACACGCTGGTACCATTTCAGGGCCGCGGCCACGTCCTTGACGCGGATGTGGATGTGATCGATCTTGCCTAAGCTCAGCATGCCTACCTCTTGATGTGCGGTGGTGTGTCGCCGGACGAACCGGCGCCTTGATTTTATTTCTTGTCTCGTTCCAGCAGCGGCGCCAGATAGCGGCCGGTGTGGCTGGCCGGATGGGCCGCCACCTGCTCCGGCGTGCCGCTGACCAGGATCTGGCCGCCGCCGGCGCCGCCTTCCGGCCCCAGGTCGATCAACCAGTCCGCGGTCTTGATCACGTCCAGATTGTGCTCGATCACCACCACGGTATTGCCGCTCTCGCGCAGGCGGTGCAGCACTTGCAGCAGCAGGTCGATATCGTGGAAGTGCAGGCCGGTGGTGGGCTCATCCAGAATATACAGCGTTCGGCCGGTATCGCGCTTGGAGAGTTCCAGGCCCAGCTTCACCCGCTGCGCCTCGCCGCCGGACAGCGTGGTGGCGCTCTGGCCCAGGCGGATGTAGCCGAGACCGACGTCCATCAGCGTTTTCAGCTTGCGCGCCACCGGCGGCACCACGGCGAAGAACTCCAGCGCCTGCTCCACCGTCATCTCCAACACTTCCTGGATGCTCTTGCCCTTGTACTGCACTTCCAGCGTCTCGCGGTTATAGCGCTTGCCGTGGCAGACGTCGCAGGGCACGTAGATATCGGGCAGGAAGTGCATCTCCACCTTGATCACGCCGTCGCCCTGGCAGGCCTCGCAGCGGCCGCCCTTGACGTTGAACGAGAAGCGCCCCGGGCCGTAGCCGCGCTCGCGCGCCAGCGGCACGCCGGAGAACAGCTCTCGGATAGGCGTGAACAGGCCGGTGTAGGTGGCCGGGTTGGAGCGCGGCGTGCGGCCGATCGGGCTCTGGTCGACGTTGATCACCTTGTCCAGCTGATCCAGGCCCTTGATCTCGCGGTACGGCGACGGCTCCTCGCTGGCGCCGTTCAAGTCGCGCGCGGCGATCTTGTACAGCGTGTCGTTGATCAGCGTGGACTTGCCGGAGCCGGACACGCCGGTGATGCACACCAGGCCGCCCAGCGGCAGATCCAGCGTCACATCCTTCAGGTTGTTGCCGGTGGCGCCGATCAGCCGCAGCATCCGGTCCTCGCCCAGTTCGCGGCGGCCGCCCGGCAGCGCGATCTTGCGGCGGCCGGACAGAAAGGCGCCGGTGACCGAATTCTCGCTGGCGGCCACATCGGCCGGGGTGCCGGCCACCAGCACCTCGCCGCCGTGCTCGCCGGCGCCGGGGCCCATGTCCACCAGGTAATCGGCCTCGCGGATCGCGTCCTCGTCGTGCTCCACCACGATCACGCTGTTGCCCAGGTCGCGCAGCCGCTTCAACGTGCCCAGCAGGCGGTCGTTGTCGCGCTGGTGCAGGCCGATGGACGGCTCGTCCAGCACGTACATCACGCCGGTCAGGCCGGAGCCGATCTGGCTGGCCAGCCGGATGCGCTGCGCCTCGCCGCCGGACAGGGTGTCGGCGGAGCGCGACAGGTTCAGGTAATCCAGGCCAACATTATTGAGGAAGGACACCCGCTCCCGGATTTCCTTGACGATCTTCTCCGCCACCGCCTGCTTCTGGCCGGTGAATTCCAATCCCTCGAAGAAGTCCGCTGTTTCCTTCAGCGGCAGCTGGTTGATTTCATGCAGCGTGCGCGTGCCGATGAACACGTGGCGCGCCTCCAGCCGCAGCCGCGAGCCGCTGCAATGCGGGCAGGCCTGGTTGTTCTGGTATTTGGCCAGCTCCTCGCGCACCGCCATCGAGTCGGTTTCGCGGTAGCGGCGCTCCAGATTGGGGATGATGCCCTCGAACGGATGGGCGCGGGTGAATTTGGCGCCCTTCTCCGACATATAGCTGAATTCGATGCTGTCGCGGCCGGAGCCGTGCAGCACCACATTGCGCACCTTCTCCGGCAGGTCTTCGAAGGCCAGGTCATTGACCGAAAAGCCGTAATGCTCGCCCAGCGCCAACAGCATCTGGTAGTAAAACTGGTTGCGCTTGTCCCAGCCCTTGATCGCGCCGGAGGCGAGCGACAGCTCCGGATGGGCGACCACCCGGCGCGGGTCGAAGAAAGTGATCTCGCCCAAGCCGTCGCATTTGGGACAGGCGCCCATCGGGTTGTTGAACGAGAACAGCCGCGGCTCCAGCTCCGGCAGGCTGTAGCTGCACACCGGGCAAGCGAACTTGGCGGAGAACCAGTGCTCCTTGCCGCCATCCATTTCCACGGCGATGGCGCGGCCCTCGGCGTGGCGCAGCGCGGTCTCGAAGCTTTCGGCCAGCCGCTGCTGCATGTCGGCGCGCACTTTCAGCCGATCTATCACCACTTCGACGGTGTGTTTCTTGTTCTTGTCCAGCTTGGGCACCGCGTCCAGCTCGTACACTTCGCCGTCCACCCGCACCCGGACGAAACCCTGCGCGCGCAGGTCGTCGAACAGGTCCAGGTTTTCGCCCTTGCGGCCGACGATGACCGGCGCCAGGATCATCACCCGCGTTTCCTCCGGCAGCGCCAGCACGTGGTCCACCATCTGGCTGACGGTCTGGCTGGACAGCGGCACGTTGTGCTCAGGGCAGTGCGGATCGCCGACGCGGGCGAACAACAGGCGCAGGTAGTCATGGATTTCGGTGACGGTGCCGACGGTGGAGCGCGGATTGTGGCTGGTGGCCTTCTGCTCGATGGAGATGGCCGGGCTCAGGCCCTCGATCAAGTCCACATCGGGTTTTTCCATCAGCTGCAGAAACTGACGCGCGTAGGCCGACAGGCTTTCCACATAGCGGCGCTGGCCCTCGGCATACAGCGTGTCGAAAGCGAGCGAGGACTTGCCGGAGCCGGACAGGCCGGTAATCACGATCAACTGGTTGCGCGGCAGGTCCAGGTTGACGTTTTTCAGATTGTGGGTGCGGGCGCCACGGATACGGATGCTGTCCATAAGAAGCTGTTACTCACCGTCGGTCAGGGAACCTGTTAATATACCCGACTTGGCCGGGCAGGCTCCACCTGTCTTTGCCTATCGCAGGCAGATCCCGCTGCGGCGCCGCTGAATGTTGCGCCGTCATCCATTTGCCGGCGCGGTCGTTAAACACATTACGCAAACCAGACCACACACCGCATGAATGCCACCGAATTGCGGGCCAGCCTGGGGCTGGCCGGTATCTACGCCCTGCGCATGCTGGGCATGTTCCTGATCCTGCCCGTCTTCGCCCTGTACGCCAACACGCTCAAGGGCGCCGACAACCATACCCTGATCGGCATCGCGCTGGGCAGCTACGGCCTGACCCAGGCCATCCTGCAGCTGCCGCTGGGCATGCTGTCGGACAAGATAGGCCGCAAAAAAGTGATCTACGGCGGCCTGCTCCTGTTCGCCGTCGGCAGCTTCGTCGCCGCCGGCGCGCACGACATCGCCACCCTGACGCTGGGCCGGGTGATACAGGGCGCCGGCGCCATTTCCGCCGCCATCACCGCGCTGCTGGCCGACCTCACCCGCGAGGAAAACCGCACCAAGGCGATGGCGATGATAGGCATGTCCATCGGCACCACCTTCGCGGTGAGCCTGGTGGCCGGCCCGGTGCTGGCCAAATACATCGGCGTCAACGGCATCTTCGCCCTCACCGGCTTTTTGTCGCTGGCGGCGCTGATAGGCGTATGGCTGGTGATACCCGACCCGACGGTATCGCGCTTCCACTCCGACACCGAAGCCAACGCCAAACGCCTGCCCACCGTGCTGAAAGACAGCCAGCTGCTGCGCCTCAACTACGGCATCTTCGCGCTGCACGCGGCGCAGATGGCGATGTTCGTCACCATTCCGTTCGCGCTGATCAAAACCGGCCATCTGGACAAATCCCAGCACTGGCAGGTGTACCTGCCGGTGACGCTGATAGGCTTCATCCTGATGGTGCCGGCCATCATCTACGGCGAGAAAAAAGCCAGGCTGAAGCCGGTATTCATCGGCGCCATCGCGCTGATGACCGCGGCCCAGCTGGGCATGGCGCTGGCGCTGGACAGCTTCTGGCAGATCGCCGCCTGGCTGTCGCTGTACTTCATCGCCTTCAACATCCTGGAAGCCACCCTGCCCTCGCTGATCTCCAAGATCGCCCCGGCCGACGCCAAGGGCACCGCCATCGGCGTGTACAACACCTCGCAATCGTTCGGCCTGTTTTTGGGCGCGGCCGCCGGCGGCTGGCTGTACAGCCACTACGGCCCGGCCGGCGTGTTCGGCTTCACCACGCTGCTGATGCTGTCGTGGCTGGCGTGGTCGCTGGGCATGCAGCCGCCCAAGGCGGTGCGTTCGGTAATGCTGCACATCGGCGAATCGTGGCAGGGCGACGCCGCCGCGCTGTCGCGCGAGCTGGCCGGCGTGGCCGGCGTCCACGAGGCCTCGGTATTGCTGACCGACCGGGTGGCGTATTTGAAGGTATCGCAGCAGCAATGGGACGAGGCCGAAGTGAAGCGGCTGATAGACGCCACCTTCTAAGCTCCCCGCCATCCAGACGCGACAAGGGCGGCCCCGAACGGGTGCCGCCCTTTTTACGCCAAGACCAAACGCCGGCTTACTTCTGCGCCGGCTCCGCCACGAAAATCTCCACGCGGCGATTCATCGCGCGGCCGGACACGGTGCCGTTGTCCGCCACCGGCTCGCGCGAGCCGCGGCCGTCTATGCCGATGCGGTTGATGTCCACGCCGCGGGACGCGATGTAGCCCTGCGTCGCCTTGGCGCGGTTGACCGACAGCGGATTGTTGATCGCGTCGCTGCCGGTGTTGTCGGTATGGCCGATGATATTGACCGAGGTGACCGGATTCTGCTGCAGCGTGGCCGCCAGCTTGTCCAGCACCGGCTTCAGGCTGGGCTTCAGCGCGTAGCTGCCGGTATCGAAGGAAGCGTCGCTGGGAATGTTGATCTTCAGCCGGTTGTCGGCCGTCTGGCTCACGCCAATGCCGGTGCCCTTGGTCGCCTGCTCCATCGCCTCCTTCTGCTTCTGCATGTGCTGCGACCACAGATAACCGCCGCCCGCGCCCAGCAAGCCGCCGATGGCGGCGCCGGTAGCCGCGCTGCGGCCGCCATGGCCGCCCGCGGTCAAGGCGCCGATAGCCGCGCCCACGCCGGCGCCGATGGCCGCCCCGCCGCCCACGCCCTTCTGCGTGTCGCTCATATTGGCGCAACCGGCCAGGCTTACCGCCACCAGGGCGGCCACTACAGCGTTCTTGTTCATGCTTTCATCCTTTCAAACAGACTCAGACAGACTCTATTCATCGCCGCAGGTTCCCGGCCAGCGCCTGACTCACCCGCGCCAGCGGTTCCGCATCGCGCCCATTGATAGCAAAGCAGTGCCGATTGCCGTGTATAATAGCCCCCAATCATTGGGCCTGCGCCCGGTTGCCGATCTGTCCTTTCGGTCTGCGACCCGCCAATGCGGCCAACCGACCTGGTTACCATCGGCAAGCCGATGCGACGCCAAGCCGCCGCGCCGCCGCCATGCAACGCCGCCTTCGCGGCGCGGGCCAAGCAGTTTGAACTTATCCGGAGAATTGAATGAACAGCATCACCTTTGACGGCCGCCTGGCCGCCGACGCCGAACTGCGCTACACCCCGAGCGGCGAACCCGTCCTGTCGTTCCGCGTGGCCAGCGACATCGGCTTCGGCGAACGCAAGAGCACCAACTGGTTCAGCTGCCAGGTTTGGGGCAAGCGCGGTGAGTCGCTGAAGAACTATCTGGCCAAAGGCCAGCAAGTGACCGTATACGGCCAACTGACCCTGCGCGAATGGCAGGACAAGGACGGCAACAAGCGCGTTTCCCCGGACGTGCGCGTCAACGAACTGAGCCTGCAAGGCGGCCGCAATGAAATGGGCGGCGGCGCCTCCAGCGGCATGGGCGGCGGCATGGACGACGGCTACGGCTACAACGCCCCGGCCCAGCGCCAGGAAGCCCCGGCCGCCCCGCGCCGCCAGGAGCCGAAAGCAGCCCCGCGCATGGACGACATGGACGACGACATTCCGTTCTGATCCACTGTATTGTCCTGCACAGACAAAAGCCCGCGCTCATCGAGACGCGGGCTTTTTTCATTTTCACAGTCACCACAAGCGCTCTACGCTTATGTCACGGCCCTTCTAAAGAATGGCTTGGTTGTGACTTATACCAACGGCTACTCTTCAGTATAAATCCTACAACAGTAGCAGTATGGCTGCCAGCGGTCAGTATCGGACATTCGCGATTCGAGAAAAACATTGCCTATAGGACTTACGCATCCCAACCCCCGCCGTATCATCCATGGCCGGAAATCATATGCCAAAACACAAATCTCTATACCTAGCACATACCCAGCAAATATAATGTTGATTTATGCTTCATCGAGTGGCGTGGGACTAAATTCTCGGAAAAGAGGGAAATTTGATGGCGACCGAAATGTTGAATGGGCTAGAAGCAACATCACCGGCATTAGAACTGAAAGTGATTGCAGACCTCACCACGGGGTATGTTGCCATCCAAAACAACATCCCGGTTATGCGCTCCCTCATCGTGAAAAACAACTACGAAGAGACGCTGAACTCTGTAGATATACTCGTTTCCTGTACTCCCGCATTTGCTCAAGGCACCCGCTTCCATTTTGAGCAGCTCTCTCCAGGTGAGTCTCGAACCATTTCTCCGGTCGACCTTCAGCCCGACCACGCGTACCTCATCAAGCTAGACGAAGCTGAGAAAGCCTCAATTCGAATCAAAGCATTAGCAGATAGCAAAGCACAAACAGAAATCAATCATCCGATCGAGGTGCTTGCTTATGACCAGTGGGCCGGTACGAGAAGCCTTCCTGAGCTGCTTGCAGCCTTCAGTATGCCGAACTCAGTCATTGTCGACCGCTTACTCGGCAAAGCTTCTGCATTGCTACGTAAAAGCGACGCAGGGCTATCGCTCGATGGCTACCAATCGAAGAACCGAGAGCGGGTATGGAAACAGGTATCGGCCATTTACAGCGCGCTTCTGGCCGAGGGACTGCACTACTCAAATCCGCCAGCTTCTTTTGGTTCTGACGGCCAAAAGATTAGAACGCCTGAACGTATTTTTGATGGTCGGGTGGCCACCTGCCTCGACCTGGCCATGCTCTTTGCCTCCTGCTTTGAACAAGCAGGACTGCACCCGGTTGTCCTCTTCAAGGAAGGCCACGCGTGGATTGGCGTATGGCTGATTGAGACAAGCTTTCCGACCTCAGTCGTTGATGACGTGATGGCCGTACGAAAGCGTGTCAAATCTGGCGAATTCTTGACGCTGGAAACCACGGGTATTGCCTCTGACCAAAAGCCGTCCCTCCGCTGGGCGTGCTCAACAGGGGATGCTTACCTCGAAGAAGAGGAGAAATTCCATTACGCAGTCGATATTCGTCGCGCTCGAGAGCTTCAGATTCGTGCGCTCCCCTCCCGTTCAACTGCGCAGGAGCCTACCATCGCGATTGCAGAAGAGGCGCCTCCCTCCATTGAAGATATGCCGTCCATGCCACCTCTGGACCCCGAGCTACTGCCTCCGACCGACGTTTCCACCCCAGATACGCCAGAAGGTCGCCTGGCCAAGTGGAAAAGCAAGCTGCTTGACCTCACGCTACGCAACCGTTTGCTGAACTTCAAACCTACCAAGAGCAACCTAAAGGTTATTTCCCATGACCCAGGTGCGCTGGAAGACAAGCTATCGGAGGGACGCGAGTTTCGGGTCAAATCTTCACCGCAAGTCATGGACGGCACAGACCCTCGTGCTGCAGCCGTGTTCAAGGGGCGAACCGGGCAAACGCCTCTGCTGGCTTTTGCTGAAGATGCGCTCGCCAAAAACGAGCTTGTAGTAGACATTCCGGAAGATAAGCTCGACGACCGGCTGACCGAGATTTTCCGTGCGGCAGAAACCGGTAAGGAAGAAGGAGGAGTCAATACGCTCTTCCTGGTCTTTGGCCTATTGCAGTGGAAGGAAGACAAGAACTCTGAAGCCAATCATCTCGCCCCGATTTTGCTCATTCCCGTGACGATTACTCGCCAATCGGTGAGAACGGGATTCCGTCTGACTCGACACGATGATGATGCGCTGGTCAATCCCACGCTTCTCCAAAAGCTTGCAAACGACTTTCAGCTCAAGATGCCGTCGTTCGAGGTTCTACCGACTGACGACAAAGGGCTGGACGTTGAGAAAATCTTCCAAACGTTCCGCCTAGCCATCACTGAAATGCCGGGCTGGGAAGTGAAAGAACAGGTGCATTTAGGCATCTTCTCCTTCACGAAATACCTGATGTGGAAGGACCTGCAGGACCGTCAGAAGCAGCTTCAAGAGAATGCGGTCGTTGCCCACCTCATCAATAACCCGGGCAAGGCCTTCAGCGAGTCAGACCCGGAGTTCTCCGCAGATACGCTCGATGAGCGTTTTACGCCACAACAGCTGTACACTCCGATGCTTTCGGACTCGTCGCAGCTGCGCGCAATTTGCGTGGCAGACTCGGGAAGTAACCTGGTCCTGGAAGGCCCTCCTGGCACAGGTAAGAGCCAAACCATCACCAACCTGATTTGCCACCTATTGGCGACGGGCAAAACAGTGCTCTTCGTATCCGAGAAAATGGCGGCGCTTGAGGTCGTCCATCGCCGGCTGAACTCAATCGGACTAGGGCCGTTTTGCCTCGAATTGCACTCAGCCAAGGCCAAGAAATCTGAAGTCCTCACGCAGTTGGGCAAGGCCTTGGATGCAGGCAACGCCAAAACCGTTAAGGATTGGGAGCTTGAGGCTGAAAGACTTGCTGGCTTGCGCGGTGAGTTGAACGCTTTGGTTGGCGCGCTTCACAAAACCCATCCGAACGACCTGGCCATCTACGATGCAATAGGGACTTGCATCAAATACGCGCATTGGAAGCCTGCCACCCTTGATTGGGTGGACCCCAACCAGCACAGCCGGAAAGACCTCGACATCCTTCGAACGCTGTGTCGGCAAATGGCGGCTCTCGCGGGTCAACTCCACGACCTCAGCGCCCATCCGCTCATGGCGATTAAGTGGACAGCCTGGACGCCAACTTGGCAACAAGAATTGCTGGATGCCGCCCATGGCCTTTCGTTAGTGGCATCCACGCTCCAAGAACGGATAGCGCCATTTCTCCATCTGCTGGGAAGGCCTGAAAATGGTTCTTCATGGTCCGAACTTGCGGCCCTGGACCAGCTCGCCGACGTTCTGTTGAAAGCGCCGACTGTTCCGGTTGGGGTTGCCCGTGCAGCAACCGATGAGGTCGCTAGAAATCGCCTGAAAATGCTCCGCCATCATGGCCTGCAGCGCGAGGCTGCCTGGAAAACCTTCGAGGGCACTTACCGTGAAGAAGTGGCAAACCTGAATGGCCAAGAGCTCGAGATGCAGTGGGGAGAGGCCAACAGCACCTGGTGGCCCAAGAGTTGGCTTGCCAAGCGAGCATGCCTAAAGCGTTTCGGACTATACCGGATTGACCACAAGACACCGACCGAGAGCGAAGCTAACGACCTCATAGGAAGTCTTCGCAAACTCAATGCCGAAGACAAGGAGTTGGCCGCCATGGGGGCGGAAGCAATTGCGCTTCTCCAGGATGAGTTCAACGCCCACAAGACGGACTGGAATGCTGTTGATTTTCATGAAAAGTGGGCAAAAGAATATTCCGACGCACTGGCCCAACTGGCTGCAGGCGATGTTGCGCTTCATGGCGCGTTGTTGAGCAAGCTCTTGCCCTACGTGACCGAGAATCGGTCAATGCTTCGGGCTGATGGTGTTTTGGGCGGGGCCTTGGTTCGCTATCGTGATGCCCACCGACAACTGGTCAGCGAAATGCATCGTGCCGCAGAGCTGAGTGGTGCCCAGAACACGTTTATCGAGGAGCCACATGCCTCGGGAGCGATTCAGCGCCTACTGGCTCAACTGCAGGGATGGCAACATGCGGCCCACCAAATTCAACCTTGGTGCCTCTGGCAAAACAACAGGGAAAAGGTCATCAGCTCCGGCCTGCCTGGCATTGTTCGCTCCCTTGAAGCTGGCGAAGTTGCGCTGGCGGATATTGCCGAGTTTTTCGAATACACCTATCAAAGCTGGTGGGTCCGGAAAGCCATGGACCGGGAACCGGTGCTTTGCACATTTTCCAGTGCGGACCACGAACGGAAAATTGCCGAATTCAAGGAATCAGACGAGCGTTTCCAGAAGCTGACCCAGCAGTATGTTGTTGCAAAGCTGTCCGGCCAAATTCCCTCCAGTACCACTTTGGCACCTGGCGCCGACTCGGAAATGGGCAAGCTTCGTCGAGAACTGACAAAGCAGCGGAACCACACGCCAATACGGCAGTTGATTAAGAACCTTCCGACGCTGCTGTCGAAGCTGAAGCCTTGTCTGTTGATGTCCCCCTTGTCCGTTGCACAGTATCTGGAAGCCGGGCATCTGCCGTTCGATGTGGTCATTTTCGACGAGGCCTCGCAAATCCCAGTTTGGGATGCCGTAGGTGCAATTGCGCGCGGCAAACAGCTGGTTTGTGTTGGAGACCCCAAGCAGCTTCCACCGACTAACTTCTTCAATCGCGTCGATGAGGATGACGGCAACCTTGGCGAGGACGAGGTGCAAGACCTCGAAAGCATTCTGGACGAGTGCTTGAGCATTGGCCTGCCCAAGCTCGGGTTGGATTGGCACTACCGTAGCCGGCACGAGAGCCTGATTACCTTTAGCAATGCGACTTACTACGACAATCGGCTCGTTACCTTCCCGTCCCCGGTAACGGAAGATACTGCTGTCCGCCTTGAATGGGTTCAAGGGGTGTATGACCGAGGCGGTTCTCGAACCAATCGCGCCGAAGCAGAAGCGATTGTGGCCGCCATCGAGCAGCACTACCTTTCGCCCGAGGGAAGAAAGCAGTCTCTCGGTGTGGTGACGTTCAACCAAGCTCAGCAAAGTCTGATTGAAAATCTGCTCGATGCTCGTCGCCGAGCCTCGACCAAGCTGGACCAAGCCATCGCCGAAGGCACCATTGAACCATTGTTCGTTAAGAACCTGGAAAATGTCCAAGGCGACGAACGGGACATCATCTATTTCTCGATAACCTACGGACCGGACGCCGCTGGCAAGGTAGCATTGAATTTCGGACCACTGAACCTGGAGGGGGGGCATCGCCGTTTGAACGTCGCGGTGTCTCGTGCCAGACAGGGGGTTGTTATCTTTAGTACCTTGATGCCAGAGCAGATTGACCTGTCTCGTGTTCGGGCTGCCGGGGTTCGAGACCTCAAGAATTACCTTGATTTCGCAATTCGTGGGCCGCGCGCGCTCATCGAACAAATCAGTCCGACCGGATTGGAGCCGGATAGCCCATTTGAAAAGCAGGTTATCAATCAACTGCGCGAGAAGGGTTGGGCCGTGCATTCCCAAGTTGGGGTATCCGGCTATCGCATCGATATAGGTGTTGTCGACCCGCGTGCCTCAGGACGCTATTTGCTGGGTATCGAGTGTGACGGGGCGACCTATCATTCGGCAGCCACAGCGCGTGACCGCGACCGCCTACGCCACCTCATTCTAGAAGGGCTTGGCTGGGAGCTGCACAGAATTTGGTCAACCGACTGGTGGCGCGATCCCAACGAACCAATGCAGAAGATTCTGGCAAGGCTGGAATATCTTCTGATCGTTGAGCCATCCGACAAGGAAGCTCCCAAAGAACTTAACACTGGAAGTGCAAAAATTTCTGAGTCAGAGGCTGTCGAGGTGGCGGCTTACGCAAAGATGACTCAACCAGAGCCAGCCGCAATGCAAAAGCTTCCGGCCTACCGTAGTACAGAAATCACGGGAGGAAATTCCGACCAATTCTATGACCCGGCATCTCAAAAGATTCTGGCTGAACAGCTTTCTCAGATAATTAATACTGAGGGGCCAATTGCCGACACAGTGTTATTCCGCAAGGTAGCACGTGCCTGGGGCTTGGCTAGAACCGGGAGACGCATCGAGGAACTATTACGTTCTCTTTTGGCAGCTACGGTGATTAAAACTGCGGACAAGGAAACGACCTTCTACTGGCCAGAGTTTTCGCAACCCGAGCAATGGCAAGAGTTTAGAATTGCCGATGACACGGATGGCAGCAGGCGTCAGCTTAGTGAGGTTTGTCTCGAAGAACTGTGCAATCTAGCGGTTTATGTGTTGACTCAACATGGAGCCACCAGCTTAAGCGAGCTTGCTCGAGTCATATGCCGACTTTTGCACATCTCTAGAACAACAAGTGACTCTGAAACGCGAATTAAAAAGTGCCTAGCAATTTATCGCCTTGGAAGAAAAATAGAAATAGATGGCGATACGGTGATACTCCGTAACTGATTTAAGGCCACAACTTCTATTCACCAAAGCCGACTAGCTAACAAACTACCAATCCCAGCATGACCAACAGCTTGACGCCGCCCATCGCAACCGGCCCCACCCACACCAAACCCCAAGCACCGCTCAGCCAAAACAAAACCCTCCCGATTCGGGAGGGTTTTGTTTGTGCGGGGAGAGGCCGGGATCAGTGCTGATGCCCGTGCTCGCCGTGCACATGCTGGTGAGCGATTTCTTCGGCCGTCGCCTCGCGCACATCCACCACTTTGAGGGCGAAGCGCAGGTTTTTGCCGCACAGCGGGTGGTTGCCGTCCAACAAGACGGTCGGGCCTTTGATCTTGGTGACGAAGTAGTAGCGCGGCTGGCCGTCCGGGCCGGGGCGCTGGATCTGGCCGCCCACCTTGATGCCGGGCGGGAAGTCCGCCTTGGCCATGGTGGTGGCCAGCGCTTCGTCGCGCTCGCCGAAGGCGTCTTCGGCGGCGAGATCCACCGTGATCTGGAAGCCCGGTTCCTGGCCCTCCAGCGCGGCTTCCAGCTTGGGGAACAGGTTGTCGTAGTCGCCGTGCAGGTAGGCGATCGGGTGCTTGCCGTCGTCGTAGACCAGGCCCTGGCTGTCGGTGACTTTCATGCGCAGGGTAACGGCGGTGTTGGCAGTGATTTTCATGGCGGGCAATGGCAAATAAAACGAAGCCGGAAGGGTGGCAGTTCAGCGCCGGAGTGTCAACAGACCCGCCGGCAAACACCGAAAAAGAAGCCGGCTCCGCATGAAGCGAGCCGGCTCAGGGGCGGAGGAGTCGCCGGGGTAGATTCGTTTTTTGTCTGCCGCGCTCAGCGGACCACCGTCTCCACCGCCCAGGCGTTGTTTTTCACCGTGGACAGCGTGACCGGCGCTTTCAACAGATTGCCATTGGGCGCGAAGGCGAAGTCGGCGGTGACGCCGCTGTAGCGGATGGCGGCCAGCTTGGGCAGGTATTTGGCCGGCTCCACCGAGCCCGCCTGCTTCATGGCCGCGGCCACCAGCATCACGCCGTCGTAGAACTGCGGCCCCAGCAGCACCACGTCCTGATGGAAGCGTGCCTTGTAGCGACGCTCAAACGCCTTGCCCGCCGGGCGGGCGCTGAGCACGCCGCCGGCCACCGCCGAGTAATGGCCGGCCGCGTCCGCGCCGGCCAGCTGGATGAAGGTGGGGGTGTTGAGCATGTCTCCGCCCATCAGCTTGGCCTTGAGGCCCAGCCGTTTCATCTGCTTGACCATGGGCGCGGCCTGGGCGTCGGCGCCGCCGTAAAACACCACGTCCGGATTGACGGCCTTCAGCGAGGTGAGGATGGCGGTGAAGTCGGTGGCTTTGTCGGTGGTGAATTCGCGGCGCGTCACCTTGCCGCCGTTGGCCGCCACCGCCTTGACGAATTCGTCGGCGATGCCCTGGCCGTAGGCGGTGCGGTCGTCGATGGCGACGATGGTCTTGACCTTCATCGTCTTGACGGCGAACTGCCCCAGCGCGCCGCCTATCTGGCTGTCGCTGCCCACCAGGCGGAAGGTGGTTTTGTAGCCTTGCTGGGTATAAGCCGGGTTGGTGGCCACCGACAATTGCGGGATACCGGCTTCTGAGTAAATGCGCGAGGCTGGGATGGACACGCCGGAGTTGAAATGGCCGATGACGGCCTTCACCCCGGCATCCACCAGCCGCTGCGCCGCCTGGGTGCCGATGCGCGGGTCGGCCTGGTCGTCCTCGGACACCAGTTCGAACTGAATCTTCTGCCCGCCCACCACCAGGCCCTTGGCGTTGACATCGTCCACCGCCATTTTGGCGGCGTTTTCATTGTCCTTGCCATAGTGGGCCTGCGGGCCGGACAGCGGCGAGGCGAAGCCTATCTTGACCACGGTATCGGCATGGGCCGCCGCCATGGCGAACGGCGCCATCATGCCGCCCAGCGCCACCACCCAATTCACGTCCGCAAACAGTTTGTTCCAAGCCATGAGATGTCTCCTTTATTGCTGCATGGATCAGGGCAAGCCACCCGGCCCGCCCTGCTACCGCTCCCCCGCCGCGGCCGGTCTCTGCCAGCCTGGGACGGGGTCAAAAACGAGATAGCCGATACGGCTGCATGTCCAGCGCCGGAGTCCGCCCCTGCAACATGTCGCGCAGCAGCGCGCCGGTGGTGGCCGCCAGGGTCAGGCCCAGATGGCCGTGGCCGGTGGCGAACCACAGCCCCGGCTGCGGCGCCGGGCCGATGATGGGCAGGGTGTCCGGCAGCGACGGGCGGTTGCCCATCCACACCGTCATGTCTTCGGTGGAGAAATCGCCGACGATGCGCCTGGCCTTGTCCAGCAGGATGCGGGCGCGGCGCCAGTCCGGCGGGGCGTCGCGGTGCGCCAGCTCCACCGTGCCGGCCAGGCGCAAGCCGCCGTTGGCCATCGGCAGGATGACGAAGCTCTCGCTGGCGCACTGGATGAAGTGGCGCAGCGCCACCCCGGCCTTGGGCAGGTTGACGTGATAGCCGCGCTCGCTTTCCAGCGGCACGCGGTATTGATGTTGTTTGACGAAGCGGTCGCTCCACACGCCGCAGGCGATCACCACCGCGTCGGCGCGCAGGCGGCCGTTGCCCGCCGTTTCCACGCCGGCCACGCGGCCGGCTTCCGTCGCTGTGGCCAGCGCCTCGTCCCGCACAAAGCGGCCGCCCTCGCGGAGGAAGGCGTCGAACAGGCCGCGGCTGAAGACATAGGGGTCGTCCACATGGGACCACGCCGGCACCTTGACCGCGTAGCGCCATTCCTCGCCCACAACGCCCTCTTCTTCCTCCAGCGCCTCGCGGTCCAGCACCTGCCATCGCACGCCATGGCGGCGCTTGGCATCCCAGGCCGGCGCGGCGGCGTCGAACTCCTCCCGGCTGCGATACAGCGTCAGGTTGCCGTGCCGCCGCCACAGATGGCCGAGGCCGGCCCGCGCTATCAACGCGGCGTAGTCGTCATTGACCCGCCCCAGCAGCGCGGCCAGCGCCTGGGTCAGTTCGGCCACGCGGCGCGGCCGGCTGGCGGCCAGAAAGCGCAGCAGCCAGGGGGCCAGCGTGGGCAGGTAGCGCCAACGCAGGGCCAGCGGCCCCAGCGGATCCAACATCCAGCCGGGCACCTTGCGCAGCACGCCGGGCTCGGCCAGCGGGATCACGTCGCTGACGGCGAAGGCGCCGGCGTTGCCGTAGCTGGTTTCCATCGCCGGCTCGCCGCGGTCCAGCAGCGTCACCTCGAAACCGGCCAGGCGCAGCTGCAAAGCCGTAGCAATGCCAACTATGCCAGCGCCCACCACGATGACGGCCGCGCCGGGCGCAAGAGCGGGCGCCATCGCTCAGCCCTCCCGCCCGCCATCCAGCAGGCGGCGCAGCGCCAGCGGGTTGGCCTGTTTCAAGGCCTGCGGCAGCAGCGCGTCCGGCAAGTCCTGGTAGCAGACCGGCCGCAGGAAGCGCTGGATGGCGGCCGTGCCCACCGAGGTGGCCCGCGCGTCCGAGGTGGCCGGGTACGGCCCGCCATGCACCATGGCGTCGCACACTTCCACGCCGGTGGGCCAGCCGTTCGCCAGAATGCGGCCGGCCTTGCGCTCCAGCGTGGGCAGCAGCGCGTGGGCCAGGTCCAGATCGCCCTCGTCCAGCTGCAGCGTGGCGGTGAGCTGGCCTTCCAGCTGCTCGGCAAGTTGGCGAAACTCCCGCGCGTCATGGCATTGCACGATCAAGGCGGCGGCGCCGAACACCTCGGCCCGCAATGCAGGATTGGCCAGATACACCTGCGCATCAGTCAGCCACAGCTGGGCCTGGCACTGGTTGGGCCCAGTGGCCGGCAAGCCGGCGGCCGCCAGCCGGGCATGGCCGGACAGCGCGTCCACACCGGCCTGGTAAGCGCGGAAGATGCCGGGCGTCAGCATGGTCTGCGCCGGACTCTGCCGCAGCAGGGCGGACGCGGCGGCGATGAAACCGTCCAGCTCCGGGCCTTGCTCGGCGATGATCAAGCCGGGATTGGTGCAGAACTGCCCCGCGCCCAGCGTCAGCGAGGCGACGAAGCCCTGCGCCAGCGCCTCGCCGCGCGCCCGCAGCGCCGCCGGCAGCAGAAACACCGGATTGGTGGAGCTCATTTCCGCATACACCGGAATCGGCTCCGGCCGGCTTTGCGCCAGCCGGCACAAGGCCAGGCCGCCGCCGCGCGAGCCGGTGAAACCCACCGCCTTGACGCGCGGATCGGCCACCAGCGCCTGCCCCGCTTCGCGGCCTGCGCCGAACAGCAGCGCGAACACCCCGGCCGGCAGCCCGCATTTCTCCGCAGCCCGCGCGATGGCCCGCCCCGCCAGTTCGCTGACGCCGGGATGGGCGCTATGCGCCTTGACGATGACCGGGCAGCCGGCCGCCAGCGCGGAAGCGGTGTCGCCGCCGGCCACCGAGAAGGCCAAGGGAAAATTGCTGGCGCCGAACACCGCCACCGGCCCCAAAGCCACCTGGCGCTGACGCAGATCAGCGCGCGGCAGCGGCTGGCGCTGCGGCATGGCCGGGTCCACCCGCGCGTCCAGCCACTCGCCGGCCCGCAGCGTGCGGGCGAACAGCCGCAGCTGGCCGCAAGTGCGGCCGCGCTCGCCCTGCAGCCGGGCGCGCGGCAGGCCGGTTTCGGCCATCGCGCGTTCTATCAGCGCATCGCCCAGCGCTTCCATCTCGTCGGCGATGGTTTCGAGAAAACGCGCCCGCGTTTCCGGCGCGGTGTCGCGGTAGGCGTCAAACGCCTCCCAGGCCAATGCGCAGGCCTGCTCCACCTGTTCGCGGTCTGCGCCGGGGTAGCCCGGCTCCAGAGCTTGATCGGTGGACGGGTCTATCGCCCGGATCGTCTCGCGGCAGCCGGCGACGGCCCGTCCGCCGATGAGCATCATGCCTGTCAGATTCATCATGTTTCCTGCGTGAAGGCCACGAACAAAACCCCTGATCCTGCGTTGGCTCAGGTGCTTTGCGAGGATTTGTTGATGGCCACAAGTAAACGGCCGCGCCGCCAAGGGCGCGGCGGGGATTGAATATCAGGCGACATTCTGCTCGGCCGACCAGTTGCGGTACCACTCGCGGAACAGCGCGTACTGGGTTTCGGCATAGCGGCGCTGGGCGGGGCTCAGCGCGTCGGTCTCGTTGAAATGCAGCGCGTATTCCTTGTCGCCGTTCAGCACCATCAGGTGCTTGTAATACAGCACCAGGTCGCAGCCCTCGTCGAAGGAGGACAGCACGGCCAGCGCCGATTCCAGCTCGCCGGCGCGGCGGCGGGCGACGGCATCGCCTCTGGCCGCCGTCCGGCTCAATGCCACCAGGTGCAGCACCTCGCGCGGCAACGCGTTGCCGATGCCGGTGATCGCGCCGGTGGCGTTGCAATTGACGAAGCCGTGCACCACCTGGGTGTCCACCCCCACCATCAGCGTGACTTCGTCATCCTGGGAGGTGATGTGCTCGGCGGCGTAGCGCATGTCGGCGGCGCCGCCGAATTCCTTGAAGCCGATCAGATTGGGATAGGCGCGGCGCAGCTCGAAGAACAGGTCGGCGCGGGTGGCGAAGCCATAATAGGGGCTGTTGTAGATCACCGCCGGCAGCTTGGGCGCGGCGGCCAGAATGGCCGAGAAATGCGCCTTTTGCGCGGCCGGCGACGCGCCGCGCGACAGCACGCGCGGGATCACCATCAAGCCATGCGCCCCCACCTGGGCGGCGTGGGCGGCATGGGAAACCGCCTCGCGGGTGTTGACGGCGCCGGTGCCGACTATGGTCGGCACGCCGGCGGCCACCAGCCGCGCCACGCCCTCCTGGCGCTGAGCTTCGCTCAGCAGCGGCCAATCGCCCATCGAGCCGCAGTACACCACCGCGCTCATGCCCAGAGACACCAGCTCCTTGCCCTTGGCCACCAGCGCGTCGAAATCCGGCTGGCGATCAGCGGTGCACGGGGTCATCAGCGCCGGAATGCAACCGGTGAAAATGTTATCGCTCATTGTCTTGCTCCTTGCGGCATTCATTCAGGTGGTAGAGGTAATGAGAGGCGTGGGCTCAGATGCCCCACGCGAAGGGGTCTTCTTCGTCTATCAGCAATGTCGCGCGCGCCGTGACGTGGGCGCGGCCGGTGATGTAGGGGCGGATGAAATCGCCTTCGCGCTGGTAACGGCCGATGAAGCGGCTGCCGGTGATGCCGGCCTGCACCCACTCTTCGCCTTCAGCCAGCTTGCCGTCGGCGGCCAGGCAGGCCAGCTTGGCGCTGGTGCCGGTGCCGCAGGGGGAACGGTCGTAGGCCTTGCCGGGGCACATGACGAAGTTGCGGCTATCTGCGTGTTCATCGTCGGCGAACAGTTCCACATGATCGATGCGCGCGCCGTCGGCCCCGGTGAGGCCCTGCGCGTCCAAGGCCAGCAGCACGGCACAGGCAAAAGCGCTTAGCGCCTCGACATTGTCCAGCCGCACGCTCAGGCCATGCTCGGCCACCAGGAAAAACCAGTTGCCGCCCCAGGCGATGTCGCCGATCACCCGGCCATGGCCAGGCACCTCCACTACCGCCTGCCGGCGGTAGCGGTAGGCCGGCACATTGCGCAGCGTCACCGCGCCATCTTCATGTAAAACGGCGCTGACCGGCCCCACCGGAGTGTCGATCTTGTGGGTGCCGGGCGCGATTCGCCCCAGGTAATGCAAGGAGGCGATCAGGCCGATCGTGCCGTGGCCGCACATGCCCAAGTAGCCGGCGTTATTGAAGAAGATCACGCCGCAGGCGGCGTCGGGCGAAACCGGCTGGCAGTACAGCGCGCCCACCAGCACATCGCTGCCGCGCGGCTCCAGCAGGCAGGCGCGGCGCCATGGGTCGTGCCGCTCGCGCAATTCATCGCGCTGGTCCGCCATGGTGGCCCCCGCCAGCGCGGGAAACCCGCTCAGCACCAGCCGGGTGGGTTCGCCCCCAGTGTGGGAATCTATGACTTCAATCTGCTTGATTCGCTTGTCCATTCTCCAGCTCCATTCAGTCCGGCCGCCCCGCCATCGTCTCGCAGGCCTTTGATTCCATTGAATCTCTGCGCCTAGCCGGCATTCGCTTCCACCCTGCTAGCATGGCCGCGTTGTCGCCGACAATCTTGATGGCTATCATCAGCAGCAATGACGAAATCGGCATAGTTCGCGTTTCAGCGAACCTGCAGAATGGGATAGGCTTGATGCTTGACCGGGCGGCAGAGCATTCGGGATGGCGAGGTGGCAATGGATGCCAACGGCTAAGCTCGCCTAGAAAGGTGGGGGGAGTGACGAACGAAACCGTGGAAAAAATCGCCCGCTGGCGAGACGAAATCCGCCCGGCGACGATGGACGACTTGCTGGCGGGCATCGCCCCGCTGATGCCGGTGCTGGACCTGATCCCCAACGCGGCCATCTTCATCAAGGACAGGCAGGCGCGTTATCTCTGCGCCAACCAAACGCTGGCGCAGCGCTGCGGCTTGAAGGATTTGCCGCCGCTGCTGGGAAAAACCAGCGCCGAAGTGTTTCCCATCCAGCTGGGGCAGGTCTACACGGCGCAGGATATCAAGGTGCTGCAGGACGGCCAGGTGCTGGAAAGCCAGCTGGAACTGCATCTGTTCAAAAGCCGGGAGCCAGGCTGGTGTCTGACCTACAAGTGGCCCTTGTACAACCGGCAGGAAGAAATCATCGGGCTGATCGGCATCTCGCTGGATTTGCAGTCGGCCAGCAAGACGCACCCGGCTTATACGCGCCTGGCGGCGGTGGACGAATTCATCCGCCGCCATTTCAGCCAGCCGATTTCAATGGCGGAGCTCACCGCCATCGCCGGCTTGTCCATCGCCCAGCTGGAGCGCTACTGCAAGAAAGTGTTCCACCTGTCGCCGCGGCAAATGATACTCAAAGCCAGGCTGGAACATGCGCACCGGCTGCTGCATGAGGACATGGCCATCACCGAAGTGGCCCTGAGCTGCGGCTATACCGACCACAGCGCCTTCAGCCGCCAGTTCAAAGCCTTGACTGGTCTGACGCCGCGCCAGTATCGGCAAGAGCTGGGCCATGGCAGCGGAGCGGAATAAGCCAGCGCGGCGGCGGAAAGCGCCCTTCGCCCGCGCCACGAACACCAAGCCCCGCGCCGGCCATGCCGCGCGGGGCTTTGCCACCCTCTTCCGCCCTAACCTTCCCGGCCGTCCGCCCGCCAGTCCGCCTCGCGCCGCCGTTGCGGCAGCGCATCCATCTGCGGCTGCTTCAGCAACTGGCACATGCCGCCCAGGCTGGGCACCAGGCATAACGGAGTGCCCGGCGGCAAGCCCAAGTCCGGGGTGCCTTCCGCCACGCTGTCGGCGCCCTGGCTGGTGCCGCGCGGCGTCAGATCCAGCCGCGGCGCCAGCGTGGGCGCCAGCACCTTCAGCACCTGCACCGGCAAGGCGCTGGTGAATTTGTAGTCGGCCGCCTTGGGGCCGGCCACATAGGCGATGATGGTGCCGAAGTAGTGGTCGCCGATGTAGAACACGAAGGCGCCGGAACGGCTGACCACCCGCGCGGAGGTGAGGCCGCCGCCGCGGGAGAAGGTCTTGAAACGGTTGTCGCCGGTGCCGGTCTTGCCGCCTATCAGCACGTGCTCGCCCTTGCGGTCGAACGCGCCGGCGGCGCGGTGGGCGGTGCCCTTGTCCACCACCTCGGACAGCACCTGGCGCACCAGTTGCGGGATTTCCGGCGGCAGCACCCGCACACCGCGCGCCGGCGCCTGCGCAAGCGTGGTGTCGTACGGCGTGGCGGAAGCGAAATGCAGTTTGTCGATGTAAACAGTCGGCAGCCGCACTCCGTCGTTGGAAATGATGCCCATCAGCTCGGCCAGCGCCGCCGGCCGGTCGGCCGACGCGCCCAGCGCGGTGGCGTAGGACGGCACCAAGGAATCGAACGGATAACCCATGCGCTTCCAGGCCGCGTGGATCTGGCGGAAAGCGTCGATCTCCTGGATCTGGCGGATGCGGTTGTCCTGGCCGCCCTTGTGCTTGCTGTTGAACAGCCATTGGTAGACTTCCTGGCGCTGCGCTGCGCTGGCCTGCACCATGTCCGACCACCCCGCTTTGGGATGGGCATGCAGATAAGCCACCATCCACAATTCCAGCGGATGGACGCCGGCCAGATAACCGCGGTCGGCCAGGTTGAAGCGATCCGGCCCCAGTTCGTCGTACAGCTTGGCCAGGTTTTTGGGGTCCATCTTGGACGGCGGCGTCTGGTAGCGGGCGATGAAGGCCGCCATTGCAGCCTGGCCCTCGGTTGGATGCACGCTGCGGAAGATCACCGCCAGCCGCTTGGCGCTGCGGCGCGCCTTTTCAACCAGGGCGGCGTCGATCTCGCTGGCGCTCTTACCGTGGTATTTGCGGTAGAAGCCGGCCATGAAGGTTTTCCCCTCGCGGTCGGCGAAGCGCTGCAGATAGGCGAGCCGGCGCGGGTCGTCTTTGTCGCCCATCACCTCGCGGTCATAGCCAGCCGGGTACATGTAGTAGTGGGCGACGTCGCGCATCAGCCGGATGTACACCAGGTTGACCGAGTGCTGGGTCGCTTCCCGCAGCGTCAGGATGCGGCTGTTGTCGCTCTTCTCGAAGTTTTCGAAGGTATGGCGGCCGCCGCCGGTGAAGAAGCTTTCGCCCGGGTTGGCGCTGTACTTGCGCTCCATCGACGCCGCCAGCATCGCCGACAGGCTGCGGTCGTCGTTTTGCTTCAGGTAGTCTATCGCCCAGCGCCGCAGCACCGACTCATGCTCGGTCGGCCGGATGGCGGCCAGCTCCGCCTTGTCCAGGCCCGCGTACTGCCGGTGCAGATCGGCGATGACTTCCAGATAGGTGACCAGGGTGCGCAGCTTGGCGGTGGAGCCCAGATCCAGCTTGGTGCCTTCGTTGATGTCGAAGGGCTGGTCGAAATTGTCGGCCTGCACCCTGACCTGGTTGCCGACCGGCGTGCGCTCAATCAGCGTGAAGCTGTAGGTGACGCCGCCGGGCGAGCCTTGCTGCAGCAGGAATTTGTCGCCCAGCCCCACCGATTTGGCGTAATCCGGGTCGCGCAGCTTCAGCAGCTTGTCGGTCACCTCCTGCTGCAATTGCGAATCCAGCGTGCTGTTGACCGTCAGATCCAGGTGGTCGAGATCGTACATGCGCGGCATGCCCAGCATGCCGGCCAGCTTCACCCGCACCGCGTTGGCGCCCTTGCGCTCCACCAGCGACTTGCTGACGAAGCTGGCCTTTTCCCGCTGCTGCCGCAGCGACACCCGCAAGGCGGCGTCGCGCAACTCCGGCGTGATCACCTTGTCGCGCGCCATCAGCCGCAGGTAGGAGTCCGTCAGCGCCTCCAGCACCTTCATGTCGCCGTTGAGGAAGTAGGACGGGCTGCGCTGCGAGATCATCAGGCTGAACGCCTCCTTGAACACGGTGGCCTGCTCGCCCACCGACAGCGGCGCGTCGCTGGCCAGCGTGCGGTTGACCTCGTCGAACGAGCGGCCGTACCAGGCCCACATGCCGTCGCCGATGCCGGAGATTTCGCCGAAGCCGGCGCGCGCTGCCAGCGGCACCGTGTTCAGATACTCCACCACCAGCTGGCGGCGCACGGCGCTGGTATCCTCGCCGCCATGATAGGCCCGCACCGAGGCGGACAGCATCTGGCGCAGCTTCTCTTTGGGGGTGCCGGTGCGGCCGCCGGGCGAGTGGCGGAATTTCTCGATCTGGGTGGCCAGGGTGCTGGCGCCGGCCGAATGGTAGCCGGGCCGCAGCAGGTGCAGGCCCTCGTCCGCCAGCGCCTTGCCGAAGCGCGACCACTCCACCGCCGGGTTCTGCTGCGGATTGCTGTCGTCCAGCAACGAATGGTTTTCGATGTACAGCAGCCCGGAAACCAAGAGGCGCGGCAGCGCATCGAAATCGCGGTACACCCGCTGCGGATAGAGCGACTGGTAGATGGCGCGGCCATAGCCGTCGTAAACCAGCAAGCCGGACTGGTCTTTTTCGCGATACGGCGGGAACAGCCCCAGCGGCAGCAAGGGCCCGGTCACGCCGCTGTCCACCAGCCGTATCATGTCCGGCGACTGGCGAGCCTGGCCGGTAATGGCGAAGCCGCGATTTTGCAAGCGATCCAGGTAGCGCGGCAGGTCGGAATAGCCCATGCGCAGGTCGTAAGGGCCGCCGCGCTCGGGAAAGCGCATGTCCTTGCTGCGGCCAGGTTCGACCTGGAAGGTGGCATGGCGGGCGGCGCGGCTGAAAAACATCGCCTGGAACCGCGAGGTATGAACCTCGTTGAGGAACAGCGACACCGCAAGGCCGCACAATGCGATGAACAGCCCGAACAGCGCCCACCATGCAGAAGAAGACGGCTTGCCTTTTCCCAATCCGAGTTTGGCTTCCGAAGTATCTATCATGATCAGTCGGCCCTTGGGCCGCCCCCTTGCTGCATGATCTGGAGAAGATGCTGGCTATACCGGTTACCACTGCTCGGCCGTCAGATTTTCCACCGGCTTTCCCTCAATATCGGACAGCCGCCGCGCTTTAGTAAAGGAAGGAAAAGCTTGTTAAAGAACTTGCGCGCGGCAAGGGGCGCCGGCGCCGGGGGCAGACGGACCACATAAGCGCCGCGCGCGCGCTTTTCTCGGACGGCGAGGCCCTTTCTCAGGCCAACAATGCCGCCGCCAGGCCCGACGCCTTGCCCGCCAGCTGTATCGCCTTGGCCACAAACGCGATGGAATTGCTGGTCTGCTGCAATTGCTGCGCCGCGCTGTCCGCCGCTTGCGTCGCGTCCTGCAGCGCGGCCACCGCGCCGGCGTACTGGGCGGCGGCGGCGTCCAAATCGCGGGAGATGGCGGCCATAGACTGGCCCGCCAGCGTCGCCTGCAGATCGCCGCATTGCCGGCTGATGTCGCCGGTGGTGGCGATCATCAGATTGTTGAACCGGGAAGCCAGCCCGGTGAGCCGCTCGGCCAGATCATGATTATTCATCGCTCGCTCCTTGGTTTACTAACCGGGCAGCGACCGGTACAGGCTGCGCAGCCGCTTGGCTTCGTCGACGAATTCGCGCAGCCGGTCCTGCCGCGCGCCCGGATCATCCAGGCTTTGCCGCAGTTGCCGGTGCAGGATGGGAAAAGCCTGCGACTCCTTGCCTATCAGGTCCAGCGCCCGGTGCTGGCGGTCGAAATCGGCCAGCTGCGCCGCCACCTGCAGATCGCCCTGATAGCGGGCCCAGCTGCCAAAGGCCGGCCGGAAACCGTCGCGGTCGACAAAGCTCAGGTAGCGCAGGCTGATGTCGGTCAGATACAGCTGCAAATCCTGCTGCACGCGGCTCATTTCCCGCGCCAGCGCCTCCAGCCCCGGCTGCGCCCGGTCCATCACCGCGCGCAGGCTGTCCTTGCGCTGCGACGCGAGCTTGGCCTGGCCGAAGGCGTCGATCGCGGTCGCCAATCCATTGGCCGCCGCCGCGCTCAGGCCGCTGCCCTGCAACTGTCGCAGGCTGGCCGCCAGGTCCTGCGACGATTTGTCGATGTCGGCGGGGTTGCCGGCGGCGGCCAGCTGCGCCAACGCCGCCGAATAGCAGGCCCGCAGGTCCAGCGACGCCTTCACTTTGTCCAGTTGGCCGGACAGGTCATACGGCTGCCCCAGGGCATTCAGCAGCGGAAAGCCTTGCAGGCCGACCTTGCGATCGGGCGCGGTCAGCACCGCGCTGTCGCGGGCCGATTGCTCCAGCGCGGCGAAGCTGGACGCGGCGCCGTCGTCCATCTGGCGCGCCGCCTCGCTCAGCGCGGCGAACTTGGCGCTGTCCAGGCTGGCGCAGGCGGCAAGCGCCAGCGGCAGGGCCAGCGCGGCGGCGCGGACAAGGCAAGAAAGCGGGCGGGTCATGGCACCTCCCAGGCTGGACGGAAATGACGAGCGGAGGGCGCCGCCCGCCGCAATTCCGATCGGCAATGCCGAAAGAATTGACGATCCAGATTGAGATATAGCCTGTCATGCCAATCTGGCAAGCCCGCTTCCGCTCGCCATTCAGCCCGGCTCGCGCCAGCGCCGGCTGCGTCTGGCCAACGCCTTTTCCAGCCCCAGCGACAACAGCGACACGCTGCCAGAGGTCAGCACGATCAAGGTGGCCATCGCCGCCGCAGCCGCGGTGTCGCCGGCGTCGTCCATGGTGATGATGGATACCGCCGCCAGGCTGTTTTCCGGACTGATGATGAACACCAGCGCCGACAGCGTGGTCATCGCCGATACGAACAGGAAACGCGCCACGTCCAGCAGCGCCGGCAGCGCCACCGGCAGCGTGACCCGCCGCAAGGTGGTCCAGAACGGCACCTTGAGCGAGGCCGCCACCGCTTCGAATTCGCCGTCCAGCTGCTTCAGCGCGGTGGCGACGGTGAGATGCGCGGTGGTGTAGAAGTGGGCGATGGTGCAAACCGCCATCAGCGCCATGCCGCCGTACAGCGCGTTCAGCGGGTTGGCCGGATGGTTGAAAAAGAATACGTAGCCCAGGCCCAGCACCAGGCCTGGCACCGCCATCGGCAGCATGGCGAAGAAGCGCAGCAGGCCGCGGCCCAGCGGCGCCGCCTGCTGTTTCTCGCAGACGTAGGCGCCCAGAAACACCAGCGCGCTGCCCAGCAGCGCCACCGCGCCGCCCAGCTTCAGGCTGTTGAAATAGGCGTCCCAGCCGCCGCCGTCGACATGGTCGAAACGGTAATGCGCCAGCGTGAACGACAAATCGTACGGCCAGTATTTGAGAAAAGACGCCGCCACCCCCACGCCCAGCAAGGCCAGCAAAAACGCCGACACCACGGCCAGCAGCGCCGTCGCCGCGGCGTCCCTGGGCAGCGAGGGCGCGGGGGCGAGCAGCACCGCCCGCGCGGTGAGCGCCGCCTGTTGCCGCCGCGCCAGCGCGCGCTCGATGAAGAAGGACAACACTGCCGGCAGCAGCAGCATCAGCCCCACCACCGCGCCGCGCGGGAAGTTCTGCTGGCCGACCACTTGCTTGAACGCCTCCACCGCCAGCACGTTGTAGTCGCCGCCCACCACCTTGGGCACGCCGAAATCGGTGACCACCAGCGTGAACACCACCAGCGCCGCCGATACCAGGCCGTAGCGCGCGCCGGGCAGGGTAATGGTGAAGAACTGCCGCCACGGCCCGGCGCCCAGCGTCCTGGCCGCCTCGTACAACCGCGCGTCCGCCGCGGCCAGCGCGGTGGCGATGATCATCAGCGCGTAGGGAAAGGTGTAGAACACCTCGCCCAGCGCCACGCCCCAAAAACCGTAGATGCCGGCGCCGCCCAGCCAACCCTTGAGCAAGCCCTGGTTGCCGAACAGGTATACCAGCGAAATGGCCGGCATCAACGACGGCGCCAGCAGCGGCGCCAGCGCGATCTGGCGGAACAGACCGCGCCCCCAGGCCCGGCTGCGGCTCAGGCACCAGCCGAAGGCGAAGGCCGGCGGCAAGGTCAGCGCGCTCACCGTCAGCGCCAGCAGCAGGCTATGCCAGGCGGCGCGCATCAGGCCGGGAGAGTCCAGCACCTGGGCGAAGTTGGCCAGGCCGGCGAAGACGCCATCCACGGTGACGAAGGCCTTGCCCAGGATGAACAGCAGCGGCAAACCCAGCGCCAACGCCAGCAACGCCGCCAGCGTCCACACCAGCGCAGCCGCCGCCAGTTTTTCGCCGTCGGCGCGGCCAGCAGCCAGGCGGACCGATCGCAGCGCCAGGCTCAGCATGCGGCCTCCCCGGCATAGGCGCGCAGCAGCGCGGCCGGCAGCTCCACCGGCACGATCTCGCCCGGCGCCAGCGGCTGGCGCCGCAGCATGGAAGGGCACAGCTCGGCGAGCAGCGTCTGACCCGGCATGCCCTCCGGGCGCAGCCGGACGCGGGTCATCGCGCCGCCGAAGCTGACATCCTCCACCCGCGCCAGCAGGGTATTGGGCCGCGGCTCCCAGCGGTCCTTGACGAGGATGTCCTCCGGCCGCAGAAACAGGGTCAGCGGCCCGCCTTCCGGCAATGGCGTCTCCAGCCGCAGCGCGCATGCGCCCACCCTGGCCTCGCGGCTGCCCTGGCGCTGCGCCGGCAGCCAGTTGGCCGCGCCGACGAACTGGGCGACGAAACGGCTGGCCGGCTGGCGGTAGATTTGCGCCGGCGTGCCCACCTGCTCGACGCGGCCGGCGTTCATCACCACCACCCGGTCGGCGATGGCCAGCGCCTCTTCCTGATCATGCGTCACCATCAGCGTGGTGACGCCCAGCCGCTTCTGCAGACTTTTCAATTCGTCGCGCAGCCGCTCGCGCACCCGCGCGTCCAGCGCCGACAAGGGCTCGTCCAGCAGCAGCAGGCCCGGCGCGGTGGCCAGCGCCCGCGCCAGCGCCACCCGCTGCTGCTGGCCGCCGGACAGCTGCGACGGATATTTGCGCTCAGCGCCCGGCAGACCGACCACATCCAGCAGCTCGCGCACCCGCGGTTCATGCCGCGCCTTGTCGCGCCGCGGGGTCAGGCCGTAGGCGATATTGTCGGCGACGGTCAGATTGGGAAACAGCGCGTAGCTCTGGAACACGATGCCGTAATCGCGCTTGGCCGGCGCGGCATCGGTGATGTCGCGGCCGGACAGCAGAATGCGGCCGTCGTCGGGCGCGTCCAGGCCGGCGATCAATCTGAGCAGCGTGGTCTTGCCGCAGCCGGACGGCCCCAGCAGGCAGACGAACTCGCCCTTGCGTATGGACAGGGACACCGCGTCCAGCGCGGCGAAGCCGCCGAAACGGCGGCTCAGGCCGTGGACGGACAGGTGTTCGGACAAGCCCTGCAGGCTATCGACCGGTTTCATCGGCAACTCCATCTTGCTTGAATCTCGAAAAGCCGCCCGCAAGCGGGCGGCTAGCGCCGGCTCCGGCCTCAGTTCTTGGCCGCGGCCTTGCTTTCATAGCGGCGCGACCATTCCTGCAGGATGGCGTCGCGGTTTTTCGCCGCCCAGGCGAAATTGTTTTTCGACAGGCGCTTGGCGTAATCCGCCGGGATGTACGGATTCTGCTTGGCCACGCCGGGCATCGCCAGCACCGCGTAGTTCTTTTCGTACAGCCGCATCGCCGGCAGGCTGGCGGAGAAGTCCGCCAGTTTCTTGGCGGCTTCCAGATTCTTGGTGCCTTTGACGATGGCGGTGGCTTCCAAATCCCAGCCAAGGCCTTCTTTCGGGTAGATCAGGTCTATCGGCGCGCCCTGCGCCTTCAGTTCCGCGCCGCGGTATTCAAACGAAATGCCGATCGGGAATTCGCCGGTGGCGGCCATCTTGCACGGCTTGGAGCCGGAGTGGACGTACTGCGCCATATTGAGGTGCAGCTTGTCCATATAGTCCCAACCCGGCTTCTCGCCCATCATCTGCAGCCAGGCGGACACATCGAGGTAGCCGGTGCCGGACGAGGCCGGATGCGGCATCACGATCTGGCCCTTGTAGACCGGCTTGGTCAAATCGGCCCAGCTTTCCGGCTTGGGCAGGTTCTTCTTGGCGGCTTCCACGGTGTTGAAGCAGATGGTGGCGGCCCACACGTCCATGCCGGTCCACTTGGGCGGCTTGGCCTTGTCGACGAATTGCGGGCTGAGCTTGTCCACGCCCTTGGGCGCGTAAGCCTGCAGCATGCCTTGCTGGTCCAGGATCATCAGACTGGTGGCGGCCAAGCCCCACACCGCGTCGGCTTGCGGATGATTCTTCTCCGACAGCAGCTTGGCGGTGATGATGCCGGTGGATTCGCGCACCCAGCGGATATCGATATCCGGATTGGCTTTCTCGAAAGCCTCCTTGTAATCCTTGACCTGATCGGCCTCCAGCGCGGTGTACACCGTCAGCGTGGTTTTGGCGTATGCCAGCGGGGACAAAAGTCCGGACACGGCCAGACCGATTGCGACAGCTAGCTGCTTCTTCATCGACGATGCTCCTTTGTTTAGACGTATAGACAAATTCATCCACAAACCGACCCATCTGGAAAACTGCTGCCACTATGCCGCTAGGCGATGACAAGCCAGTGAAAAGAACATGAAGCTTGTTTTGCCCCTCTAGACCACTGCCCGCACGCCATCCGCAACGCAAGCGATCTACTGAGTTTTATCTATATTGACGCTAAAGACAGGCACCATCTCGCCACATTGTTTCGCGCAGGAGAGACGAAAGCATGAAGGCATTACGCCCCCCCCGATCGGGCAAGACCCACCTCATCCTCGCCAATCTGCTACTACCTGCCGCGCTATTGGCATCCACGGCAAATGCTGGAGCGCCTATCCTCCACTTCGGCATTGTTCCGCAGCAATCCGCTCTCCACCTAGCGCGGAACTGGGGGAGCTTACTGCAATATCTGGGCAAATCATGCACACTGGATCTGCAATTTGAAACGGCCCCGGACATTCCCACTTTTGAGCGTCGGGTGGCCAAGGGCCAGTACGACATCGTGTACTTCAACCCGCTGCACTACGTGGTCTTTCACGACAGCGCGGGCTATCAGGCGCTGGCGAGGGAAAAAGATACCCGGTTGGTTGGGCTGATTGTGGTGCGCAAAGACAGCCCCATCCAGAACGTTCGTCAGCTGGAAGGCAAAACCCTGGCCCTTCCCGCGCCAGAGTCGTTCGCCGCGAGCGTACTGCCCCAAGCGGAGCTGGAGTCCATGGGCGTACATGTCAATGTCAGTTATGTCGGCTCACACGACTCGGTCTATCTCGCCGTCAGGCAAGGTCTTTATTCGGCAGGCGGCGGTATCAACCGCACCTGGAGCCAGCAACCTGATGCTGTGCGCAATGCGCTGCGCATCTTGTGGCAAACGCCGCCGCACACGCCGCACCCGTTCGCCACGCGGCCCGGCTTGCCTTCGACGCAGCGCCAATGCCTGCTTCGGACATTGACCCATCTGCAAGACACACCGGAGGGACTCGCCTTGCTACAGCAAGTGCAACTGAAACCGCTGACGGCGGCTCGGGATGAAGACTGGGACGATATCCGCCGCCTGGGCATACATTACCAAGCGCCGGGAGAGCAATAGCACATGTCGTTCCGGCTTAAGACCATACTCGGCATAGCGCTGATCGAATTGATGATGCTGTGTATCCTGCTGTATTTTGGTTTGGGCCTGCTGCGCGATACCAGCGTTCGAGAAATGATCAAACGGCGGCAGATCATAGCCGAGCAGTTCGCCCAAGCCAATCAAAACGCTGTGCTAAGCACCGACCTGGCAACGCTGCAGAGCGCAGCGGAGCAGATGGTGAAATCTTCCGACATCCTCTATGCTCGCGTGTTCGACGGCCATGACAGGCTTCTCGCCGAGGCCGGCGATCCTCGAAGCTTGGCCCTGCATGACTCAGCCAAACAGGACTCAGCCACGCAGAACATAGACCAGCTCTCGCCCGACCAACCGCTCACCATCACCCGAAACATCGAGATCGGCGGCATCCATTACGGTCGAGTGGAACTCGGCACCTCGGTGGCTAACCACCGGCAATTGATGCAGAAAGCCCTACAAAATGGCCTTATGCTCGCCCTGTCCGAACTCGCCTTATCCGCGCTGTTCTCTCTGCTACTGGGTACCTATCTGACCCGCCAGCTCGAGTCGCTGCAACAGGCCTCCCAAAAAATGGCTGCCGGCGAGCTGGGCTACCAAGTGGAAGTGCAAGGCAAAGATGAGCTGGCGCGCACGGCAGAGATGTTCAACCGGATGTCGACCCAGCTGGCCTTGGACCGCAGCCAGCTGGAAACCGCGCTGAACCGCGCTGAAGAAAGCCGAAAGGATTTACAGCGGCAAGAAGATCTGCTGGATGCAATCAATTACATGCAAAGCCTGTTCATTGGCAAGGTGCATCCCGAAACATTGTTCAGCTACGCCCGCGACATCCTACTGCTGTGGTTCAATGCCGAACACGGCTTTATATGCGAATTGAACAACCAGGCAAGCCAGCCCCAGTTTCTCCCCATCACGCCTGCTCTGAGCCCCCCGCCGCAGATGGACACAGACGAGCTGTTGCAATGCTGTCTCTATCAAGAACAGGAACAGCTGCTGGGCCTGCAACAGAGTTCGTCCGGCGCCTTATCCCAAGGCTACTATTTCCTGAGCATCCCCATCATTCTGGCCTCCAGCGTAATTGGCTCGTTTACCCTGTTCTTCCCTCGCCCGGTCGACCCGGACCATGGCAACAAGCTCCCGGCGCCATTGATGAAAACATTGGGACAACTGATGCAGGCAAGCCAGGCCCAACGCAAGCTAGAACAAACACAGCTTCAACTTTCGCGGCAACAAATACTGTTATCCGCTGTCATCGACACCTCGATAGACGGCATCGCCACCTTAGACAGGCTAGGCCTGTTCACCAGCGCCAACAAGGTGACCGAATACATGTTCGGCCTACCGCGCGGCAGCCTGATCGGCACCGCCTTGCTGGACTGCCTGGAACCGTCCAGCCGGCGCGCGCTGCAGCCGCTACTGCTCGGCGACGACATCAAATTGAGCAGTTTGCTGCAACTCACCGCCAAACGCGCCGACGGTACGCCGTTTCCGATAGAGCTGGCGATCACCCACATGCCGGACACAGGCAAAGATTACTACAACCTGAACATCCGCGACATCACGGAGCTAAAGACAGCAGAGAGTGAGTTGCGGCGCGCCAAGGATAAGGCCGATGCGGCCAACCAGGCCAAGAGCTCCTTCTTGGCCACCATCAGCCACGAAATCCGCACCCCGCTGAACGGGGTGCTCGGGATGCTGGAGTTGCTGAAGTTGAGCCAATTGGACTCTGGGCAGCAAGACATGGTGGACACTGCGCGCGACTCCGCGCACACCTTGCTGCTGCTGATCGACGATGTGTTGGACTTCACCAAAATCGAGGCCAACCAGCTGGAGCTGGTTAAGACACCCACCGATATCTGGCCACTGCTACAAAGAGTGCTAAGCCGCTACGCCCATACCGCCGAGCAAAAGGATCTGAATTTCGACCTGCAGATCGATCCTCTGCTCGCCCCCACCCTGCTGCTTGACCCGCTGCGGCTGCGGCAGATCTTACAAAACTTTCTCAGCAACGCGATAAAGTTCACCGCCACCGGCGCCATCACCTTGCGCGTCCAAGTGGAAAAAGAGGCCACCGGCTGGCAAAACCTGATTTTCGACGTCATCGATACCGGTATCGGCATCCCGCCCGAACAATTGCAAACGCTGTTCCAGCCATTCAGCCAAGGCGATTCCGCCACCTCCCGCCGCTATGGCGGCACCGGACTGGGCTTGGCTATCAGCCGCCGCCTGGCAGAGCTCATGGGCGGCGAGGTGGCAATAGACAGCGAACTGGGGCATGGCACACGGGTTTCACTGCATCTGTGCGTGGAAGTGGCTGAACGCAAAGCTCCTCCCCCCCTCGCACTTCTGCCCTCCGCAGCGCCCAATGCGGAAAAGCGCATATTGCTCGTGGAGGACAACCCCACCAATCTGAAGCTAGCCACCAAGCAGCTGGAAAAGCTCGGTTATCGGCCCGATACAGCGGAGGATGGCGCGCAGGCTTTTGAAAAATGGCGGCGCGATCATTACCATCTGGTGATGACCGACTGCCTGATGCCCAATATCGGAGGCTTCGAACTCGCCAGGCTGATCCGAAGCTACGAGGCGGAACACCCCGCCCGCCCCCGTTCCACCATCATCGCTTGCACAGCCAATGCCGCGCCAGAAGAGCTGCAAAAGACCCGTGATGCCGGCATGAATGACTACCTCATCAAGCCCTTCGCGCTGGAAACCCTGTCCGCGGCGCTGGAAAAATGGTTGCAGGGCGCACCTCCTAGCGTTAGCCCCCCGGCAGCGGGGGCTCAACCGGAAGGCCCCGCGCCGCTCGACCTGTTAATGCTGCGAACACGCTGCGGCGAGAGCGGAAAATCCGAAAGTCAACTGCTGGGCGAGTTCCTGAAGAACACCCGCCGACACACCTCATACATCCGCAACGCCATAATCAGCGACAACCTGCCGCTAATCGCCCTCACCACGCGGGACATCCAGACCGACGCGACCCCAATAGGTGCGCACAATATCGCCGAGGCAGCCAGACACCTAGAGCAAGCCGCAGAGGCCGAGCAGAAAGAGACGATCCCCAGGTTGGTACTGCAACTGGAAGCCGCCTGCCTGGAAGTGGAGCAATGGCTGACGAAGCGCCGCGCACCGCACGAGTTAAGCCATGGCTGAGCGGAAAAGCCGCCAAGGCGGTCCGTCTCAATACATCCTGTATTCAAAGGGCCTGCGGTACCTCTTTGACAGCATAGTTACCCGCCTGCTGGCGCTGGCGCTGCTGATCGTGCTCACCGGCTCCATATCACGCTATTACGCGCTGAGCAGTTTTCTATATGAAGACCTGAGCAAGGTGGTGGAAAACCAGCAGCTGACGCTGGCCAACTACGTCGCGCACGACATCAACGGCAAAGTAGAGCAAAGGGAAGACCTGCTCATCCACCTGGCGACGGTGTTGCCGCCGGAGCTGCTGAAGCGCCCGCCCCAGCTGCGGGACTGGCTCAAGGAGCACTACCAGTACCAGCCGCTGTTTTCCATCGGCTTGTTCGTAGTGAGGCCGGATGGCCGCGCCATCGCCGACTATCCTCTCAATCCCAGACGGATGACAGTCAATTACCGCGACCGCGACTATATCCGGGCAGCGCTGCAAGGGGACCCCTACATCGGCCGCGCCGTAGTCGGCCTCACTTCGAAAATACCGGTGCTGCCGATGGGCGCGCCGATATACGGCGCCGATCGCAAAGTGAAGGCGGTTCTGGTTGGCGTCACCGCGCTGGACGCGCCAAACTTTCTCGATCTGCTGCAACACACCCATATCGGCGGCCACATCGACAGTTTTCTGCTAGTCTCGCCGCGCGACAAGCAGTTTGTCTCTTCGTCTCAACCTGACATGATACTGAAGCCGCTGCCCCGGCCCGGCGTCAACCGGCTGCACGACAAGGCAATGGCGGGCTTTCGCGGCGCCGGCATCACCGTCAACGCCAAAGGGGTGGAAGAAGTCAGCGCCATCGCATCGGTCCCGCGCGCCGGCTGGTTCGTGGTGGCCCGGCTGCCCAGCAGCGAGGCCTTCGCCACCGTGGAGAGGGTAAAGGGCTTCACGCTGCGCAACACCGTTGCCGCACTGGTCGTCTTCGCGCTGATCTGCGGCGGCGGCCTGTACATCGTATTGCGGCCGCTGTTCCAGGCCGCGCGCCACGCCGACCGCATGACGCGCGGCGAGCTGCCGCTGGAGCCGATGCCCATCCAGCGCAACGATGAAGTCGGCCACCTGATCGCGGCGTTCAACCGCGTGCTGCACAAGCTCAACGACCAGAAAGCCGAACTGGCCCGCATCGCCCATCACGACTCGCTGACCGGCCTGCCCAACCGCTCGCTGCTGTCCGACCGCCTGCACATGGCGCTGGCGCAGGCGCAGCGCAAACGCAGCGCGGTGGCGCTGCTGTTCATGGACCTGGACGGCTTCAAGCTGATCAACGATACGCTAGGCCACAAGGCCGGCGACAAGGTGCTGTGGCAGGTGGCGCAGCGCCTGTCCAACATCGTCCGCCAGACCGACACGCTGGCGCGGATAGGCGGCGATGAGTTCGTGCTGCTGCTCAGCGATCTGGACGACGGCGCGGAAGGCATCGCCAACACGGTGGCGCAGAAATGCATAGAGGCGTTCGACGCCCCGTTCCAGACCGCCGGCGCCTCCTGCAAGCTGGGCATTTCGATCGGCATCGCGCTGGGAGACGGCCTGAGCACCTCGGACAGCCTGTTGCAGGCGGCCGACCAGGCCATGTACCTCGTCAAGAAAACCGGCCGCAGCGGCAGCGAAACCATACGGATATGACGCGGCGGGACATTCGCCCCGGGTGGAGACATCATCCGCCGCGCGATCCGCGCGGAATCCGGCGCAAACGCCCGCGGCGAATAATCGGACGCCTGCCGGGAAATTCAATTAGAATTGTCACTTATAAAATAATCGCCAAAATAAAATCCACGCTCGTCCATGCCTTTACCGACTCAAGCCGGCCCCTCCCCTGCTTTCCTCGAAAAACCGCGACACATCCTGATACTGGGCGCGCGCTCTCCCGCCTGCCTGGAATGGGCTCGCGCCTTTCGCGCCGCCGGCTGGCGGGTGAGCGCGGCGGATTCGCTGCGCTGGCCGATAAGCCGCTTCAGCCGCGCGGTCGATGCCTACCATCGCCTGCCATCGCCGCGCGCCAATCCGGCGCGCTGGCTGGACGCGCTGCGCCAGGCGATCACGCGCCATGGGGTGGACCTGGTGCTGCCCACCTGTGAAGAAACCTTCTACCTGTCCAGCGGCCGCGACACCCTGCCTTGCCGGGTTCTGACTGAGCGCTTCGACCTGATGCGCCAGTTGCACCACAAGCACCGTTTCGCTCTGATGACCCGCGGCTGGACGGCCCAGGCGCCGGAAACCCGGCTGTTGGAATCGCCGGACGCCGTCATGCGCATGCGCCACGCCGCGCCGGGCTGGGTGTTCAAGCCTGCCTATTCCCGCTTTGCCAGCCGCGCGCTGCTGCGTCCCTCTCCCGCCCAACTGGCGCGCGCGCGGCCCAGCGCCAGCCGGCCTTGGGTTGCCCAGCGCTACATGCCGGGCCGCGAGCACTGCAGTTATAGCGTGCTGGCGGCGGGACGCGTGACCGCTCATGCCTGCTACCACCCGCGCTACCGGGCAGGCAAAGCCGCGGGTGTCTGGTTCGAACCCACCGACCCGGCGCCCATCCGGGCGTTCATCGAACGATTCGGCGCCGAAACCGGCTACAGCGGCCAGGTAGGCTTCGACTTCATCGAAACCGCCGACGGCGCCTGTCACGTGCTGGAGTGCAATCCCCGCGCCACCAGCGGCGTCCATCTGTTCAGCGACCAGCCGCAACAACTGGTCGCCGCCCTGCTGGACGACATTCCGCCCGGAGAAGTGCTGCGTCCGGCCGCCAGCCCCAAGATGGTGGCCGCGGCGATGCTGCTGTTCGCCGCGCGGCGCCATGGCTGGCGCCGCGAATTCTGGACCGACTTCGGCCGCGCCGACGATGTGCTGGCCCGGCGGGACGAACCCTGGCTGCTGCCGGCGCAGTGCCTGGGCCTGCTGGAAGTCGCCGGCCGCGGGCTGCTCCGGGGCCGCGGCTTGCTCGCGGCCTCCACCGCCGATATCGAATGGAATGGACAAGCGCTGGATGAGTGACTGACGCGGCAGCAAGCGGACAGGCCGGCCGCGGCGAGCTATGCTGACATATCCGCAGCGCTGCTCCGACCAACTGGTTTCGCCTTCGCAGGACCCTGCCGCCATGAGCTTGTTGCAAAACATCAAAGTCGGCCCGCGCCTGGCCGCATCCTTCATGCTGTTGCTGGCCATTCTGCTGGCGGTCAGCGCCAGCGTCTGGAACGGCCTCTCCAGCATAGAAACCAGCACTCATCGCATCGTCGGCGACGACGCCGGCAAGCTGCAATTGGCGGCGGAGCTGGACCGCCATTCGCAAAACGCCGCCCTGCTGCTGCTGCAGATCATCTCCACCCCCGACCGCCCCCAGCGCGTCCCCCTATATGCCGCGATGGACGAGGCCAACCGCCGGGCCAACCAGACTTTCCAGCGCCTGAAAGACTTGCCCTGGACGCCGGAACAGTCCGACGCCCTGCGCCAGCTATCCGCATTGCGCGCCCGCTACACCGCCGCCTTCAGCAACACGGTGGACCTGGTGGAATCCGACGACCCGGCGGCGCTGGCGCGCCAGTACGCCGGCCAGACCCAGCCGGCGCTGCAGCAACTGCTCGCCGCCACCACCGCCCTCGCCTCCGCCCAGCAAAACGACATGAACCGGGAACTGGCCGACGTGCTGGCGCTGATGGGCAATACCCGGCTGTTATTGCTGGCTTTCAGCGCCGCCGCTGCTGTGGCCGGAGTGCTGCTGTCCTGGCGCGTCACCCGCAGCATCACCCGTCCGCTGGAGCACAGCGTGGCGCGGATGGGTGCGATGGCCCAGGGGGATCTGCGCGGCGAGGTGCAGATAGTCGGCAGCGATGAAACCGCGCTGATGCTGGGCCGGATGGCGCAGATGCAGTCGCACCTGGCGACGCTGGTGCGGGAATTGCGCGGCTCCGCCGACATCGTCGCCGCCACCGCCGCCTCCACCCAGTCCGGCGCGGCCGAAGTCGCCGGCGGCGTCGAGCGCCAGCAGGCGGAAATTCACCAGATCAACGCGGTGGTGGAGGACTTCGCCGGCAAGCTGCGCAGCGCGGCGCAAACCGCCTCCCAGGCGCAGGAGCGCGCCAAAAGCGCGGCCGCGCTGGCGCTGCGCGGCCAGAGCCTGATCCAGACCGCCTCCGGCGAAATCACGCTGATCGCCGGGCAGATCCAGGGCAGCGCGGCGGCGGTGGACGCGCTGCGCCAGCGCGCCAATTCGATGCGCGGCATGATAGAGTCCGTCACCGACATCGCCGAGCAAACCAATATGCTGGCGCTCAACGCCGCGATCGAGGCGGCGCGCGCCGGCGAAATGGGCCGCGGCTTCGCCGTGGTGGCCGACGAGGTGCGCCGGCTGGCCGACCGCACCGCCCAGGCCACCCGCGAAATCAGCGAAGTGATCTCGGCGATAGACGACCAGACCACCCAGGCGATGCGGCAGATCGAACAGGGGCAGACGGAAATGGCCCGCGGCGTCGACATGATCCGCGGCATCGTCGACCCGCTGACCGAGCTGAAAGACGGCGCCACCGCCACCTCCAGCGAACTGGACCGGTTGGCCGTCAATATCGCCGAGCAGGTGCGCGAAAGCCAATCCATCGCGCGCAGCGTCGCCGCCATCGCCCAGTCCGCCGACGAAAGCCTGCATGCCACCCACAGCGCCAGACAGAACAGCGCCCGGCTGCTGACCGTGAGCGGTGCGCTGCAGGAGCAGATGCGGCGCTTCGTGCTGGACAGCTGAACCGCCCCCAGCAGATATCCGCCATAGCGGAAACGACGCAGGGCGGAAACCGAATGGCTTCCGCCCTGCTTGCGGCTCGGGTCCGCACCGCGGGAAGCGGCTTACAGGGGCTGGATCGAAGACACGGCGTCGTTGTCCCAGAAGCCGGAGTAGCTGGGATAACGGCCATCGTTGCCAGGACCTTTATTGGAGGCGATGATCCAGCTCTGTCCGGAAAAATTGATGTCCTTGTACATGGACCAGCTGCCGCCCAGGACGATCGCGGAAGATGCCGCATCGTTGAAGCCGATATCGTTGAAATTGGCCTGGGATTGAGTGAACGACACCATCTGGCCGCCGTAATCGCTGTCGCGGAACAGAATCGCGTAGTGGTCGCCGTAATTGCCCGGCAAGGCGCGCACCGAGGAAATGGAATCGTTGCTGCCGCCCCAGGTGCCCGGGCTGGGATATTCGCCCTGCGTCAGAATCCAGCAGGTGCTGGCAAAACCGGCATCTTTGTACAGCAGCCAGGTGCCGCTGACGACGCGAATCGATGAGGTCTGATCATTGAAATTGTAATCCGTCCCCAAATTGGCGGAGTTGCTGGTCAAATCGATGCTACGCCCGCCAAAATTCGAGTTCTGATACAAGATGATTTCAGCCATGAACAGGTTCCTTATGCAGAGGGAGTCAACTTTGGCGCGTCAGCCGCGCCGCAGCGCGGACGGCCTCTACCACTGTAGAGAATCGCTGAAAGGCTGCTGCTCCATGCCGGCAAACCCATTCTTTGGATCAGGCCAGGCGACAAACTCCGGCGTCGCCACCCTTTTTGGCCTATAGAACGCGCCGCTGCGCCCGCAGCCAGCCCAGCAAGGTCTCCCCGGCCAGCTCCAGCGCGCCGTCGTTGACCAGCACCGCGCAGCCGGCGGGAGGCACGAAGGACGCAGCCTCCGCCAACCGGCGCGCAATCGCCTCCTCGCCTTCCCGCCCCCGCGCCCTCAGCCGCGCCGCCAGCACCTCCGGGCTGGCGGTGATCCACAGCGGCCGCAGGCCGGGAAAACGCCGGACGGCCAGCGGCAGCGACGAGCGCGAGCCGTTGACCACCACGTCCAGCCCCTGCGCAAGCCATAGACCCACCTCCGCCCCCAAGCCGTAAGCCAGGCCATTGCGCCGCCAGGCCAGCGCGAAACAGCCGGCACGCTCGCGCTGGTCGAACTCTTCCGGGCTGAGCGCGACATGGTTTTCCCCGCCGGCGTCGGCCGGCCGGGTGATGTAGCGATGCGCGAACATCAAGCCGCCATCGGCCGGCACCCGCTGCCGCACATAGGCCAGCAGGCTGTCCTTGCCGGCGCCGGAAGGGCCGATCACATACCACAGCGCGCCCGTCTCAGCCGCCATAGCGCGCCACCTTTCCGTCGAAGCCGCAGTGGGCCAGATAGCGGAACGGGCCGCCGGCCGTCATCTCCGCGAACAGCGCGATGCCGTCCACCTCCACCGGCCCCAGCCCGGCGAAATGCCGGCGCGCGCCCCGCTCCAGGCTGGCGGCCAGCGCCGATTCCCGCGCCAGCCCGGCGCTGAGGGTCATGTGGAAACGAAACTGCTCGAACACGAAAGGATAGCCCCAGCGCCGATACAGGCTTTGCTGGCGGGCGTCCAGCCCGGGACGGGGCTTCAGGGCCTGGCCTGGGTCGGCCCAGGGCGCCATCGCCGTCGTGCATGCCGCGGCCAGCTCTTCCAGCTCGGCCGACGCCGCCGCGGGGCGCAAGGCCAGAAAATCGTCCAGCCACTCCACCCGCAGCGTCAGCGCGAAAGGCTCGAAACCAGAAGCCAGCCGCGCGGCGGCCGCCAGCAGGCCGGCCGCATCCATGCTGGGCGCCAGCTCGAACGGCGCCTTCAAGGTGGCGTGCCAGCCGTAGCGGGCGGCTGCCGCGGTAAGGTCGGCCAGCGTGGCCGGGTCAACCCCATCCAGCGCCGGCTGCGCCAGGCTCTGGCCGCTGGCCGCGTCCCGGCCCAGCCAGAGGCTGCCGGCTCGCCACAAGCCGCTGTCCGGCCTGGGCGCGTAATACAGCGCGCAACGCATCAGTCGTCCTCCATCACCAGTTGCACCAGGTCGCCATTGAAGCAGGTGATGCCGTATTGCACCGGCCTGCCGTCCAGGTCCACGTTCAGCGACTTCACATGCAGCACCGGGCGGTTCTTGGGAATGCCCAGATAATCCACCGTCTCCGCGTCCGGCAGCCGCGCGGTGACGCGGGTGAAGCGGCGGGTGTAGTCGTCTATGCCGAACTCCCGCAACGCACGCGTCACCGAGCGCTGGCGCTGGTACACCTGCGGCAGGCCGGCGAAACGGGCGGCGGGGAAAAACAGCGTCGCGCAGTCCACCACCCTCGCCTCCACCCGGCTGAGGGTCTTGATGCGGAACACCTCGTCGCCGACCGCGACTTCCAGCAGGCCGGCCAGCTCGGCATTGGCCGGCACAGTGTCGCTTAGCAGGATGTCGATGTCGGAACTGAGGTTCTGCCGCGCCATGTTCTGCGTGAAGCGGGTGCGCTTGCTGATGGCGTAGTCGATCGCATTATCCTGCACGAAAGTGCCGCGCCCCTGCTCCACCCGCAGCAGGCCGCGCTCCACCAAGGTAGCCACCGCGCGGCGTATGGTGTGGCGGTTGACGGCGAAACGCTCGGCCAATTGCAGCTCGGTCGGCAGCTGCGCGCCCGCCTGCAAGGCGCCGCTGGCGATCTGCGCCGCCAGGCTGTCTTCTATCTGCCGCCAGACGGCGACGCCGGAACCTCTCTCTATCATTGCCACGCTCCTCTTTGTCTCGCCACGGCAAAGGTCTAGTCGCGCCGTAAAAACGTCACAAAACCTTCATCGCCGCATGCTGTTAATCCACCGCTGCTCGCCATTATCATGCATACGTCTATACGTTTATATGAATCTTTATTGAACCATGAGGCACACGATGGACACCTCCACCCGACAGCGCTGGCTGGGCGCGCTGGCCAACAGCCCGATGGAACGGCTGCAGGCCCTGCTGCCGCCGGCCCTGCCCGCCGCGCCGCGCTGGCTGCGCCGCGCCGAAACCGGCCTGATGATGCTGCAAGGCCGCAGCGGCGGCAGCGGCGCCCGCTTCAACCTCGGCGAGATCAGCGTCAGCCGCGCCAGCTGCGAGATAGACGGCCATATCGGCCACGGCTGGGTGCGCGGCGGCGACGGCCGCCATGCCGAGCTGATCGCCCAGGCCGACGCGCTGCTGCAGAATCCGGCCCGCCACGCGGAACTGATGGCAGCCTGGATCGCGCCGCTGGAGGCCGAGCTGGCCGAACGCCGCGCCGCCCGTTCGCGCGAGGCCGCCGCCAGCAAGGTGGAGTTTTTCACCATGGTGCGGGGGGAATGAAGATGTTGACCGCTTTTGCCCAGCCGGTGGATGACGCCCAGCAAACTTTCCGCATCTTGCTCAGCGCGATGGCGGAACCGCTGCAGCCGCGCGCGCTGCCGGTGTTGCCGCCGGCCCTGCCCGGCCTGAAAGCCTCCACCGCCGCCATGCTGTACACGCTGGCCGACCAGGAGGTGCGCGTCTGGCTGCCGGCGCTGCCGGACGAAACCATCTCCAGCCTGCGCTTCCACACCGGCATGCGCATGACCGATCTGCCGGAACAGGCGGACTTCATCGTCATCGCCGCCGGCATGCCGCTGCCGGATCTGATGAGCCTGAAGGCCGGCAGCGCCGAATACCCGGACCGCTCCGCCACGCTGCTGATCGAGGTGGCCAGCTTCGCTGAGGATCAGGTGGAAGGCAGCGGCCCCGGCTTCGCCATGCCGCGCCGTTTCGGCGCCGCCGGTTTGCCATCCGGCTTCTGGGCCGAATGGCAACGCAACCATGCCCGCTTCCCGCTGGGCGTGGACGCCATGCTGATTTCCGACACCCACATCGCCGGCCTGCCGCGCAGCGCCCGCATCCGCGAGGGTTGACACGATGTACGTAGCCGTAAAAGGCGGGGAAACCGCCATCGCCCGCTCTTGGGACTTGCTGGCCGCCGCGCGCCGCGGCGACGAGGCCGCGCCGGAGCTGAGCATCGCCCAAATCCGCCAACAGCTGCGCCTGGCCGTGGCCCGCGTGATGCAGGAAGGCTCGTTGTACGATGAGGAATTGGCCGCGTTGGCGTTGAAGCAGGCCAGCGGCGACAGCATCGAGGCGGTGTTCCTGCTGCGCGCCTTCCGCACCACGCTGCCGCGCTTCGGCCAGACGCTGCCGCTCAACACCGCCGCGATGCGGGTGCGCCGCCGCGTGTCCGGCACCTTCAAGGACGTGCCGGGCGGGCAGATCCTCGGCCCCACCGCCGACTACACCCAGCGCCTGCTGGACTTCGGCCTGATGGAAACCTCGCAAAAAGTCGAACTGGGACAGGCCGCCACGCCGCTGCCGGACGCGCTGCCCAGCGTGCTGCAGCTGCTGGACAGCGAGGGCCTGATCGAAACCGACCTGCCGGCCGACGGCGACCCGGAGCCGGTGGACCTGACCCGCGAGCCGCTGATGTTCCCCGCCGGCCGTCCGGCGCGGCTGCAGAACCTGGCCCGCGGCGACGAAGGCTGGCTATTGGGCCTCGCCTACTCCACCCAACGCGGCTACGCCGAGAGCCACCCCTTCGCCGGCGAAATCCGCATGGGCGAAGTCAGCGTGATGGTTTGCCCGGAGGAGCTGGGCTTCGAGATCGACATCGGCGAAATCACGCTGACCGAATGCCAGATGATCAACCAGTTCGCCGGCAGCAAGAGCGCGCCGCCGCAATTCACTCGCGGCTACGGCCTGAGCTTCGGCGAGGCCGAACGCAAGGCGATGGCGATGGCGCTGGTGGACCGCAGCCTGCGCGCGGAAGAGTTGGGCGAAACCGCCCACGCGCCAGCCCAGCAGCCGGAGTTCGTGCTGTATCACAGCGACAATGTCGAAGCCTCCGGCTTCGTCCAGCACCTGAAGCTGCCGCATTACGTGGACTTCCAGGCCGAGCTGGCGCTGATCCGCCAGCTGCGCGCCGCCGCCGACCAGGAGAAGGCCGATGACTGACGCCCGCAACGACCGCTACAACTTCGGTTTCCTCGACGAAAACACCAAGCGCATGCTGCGCCGCGGCCTCTTGAAAGCCGTGGCGATCCCCGGCTACCAGGTGCCGTTCGGCAGCCGCGAAATGCCGCTGCCCTATGGCTGGGGCACCGGCGGCATCCAGGTGACGGCCAGCGTGATCGGCCGCGACGACGTGCTGAAGGTCATCGACCAGGGGGCCGACGACACCACCAACGCCGTCAACATCCGCCGCTTCTTCGGCCGCGTGGCCGGCGTGGCCACCACTACGGCCACTCGCGACGCGACGCTGATCCAGACCCGCCACCGCATCCCGGAAACGCCGCTTAAGCCCGGCCAGATCATGATCTTCCAGGTACCGGAGCCGGAGCCGCTGCGCACGCTGGAGGCCAGCGAGGTGGAAACCCGCAAGCTGCACGCGCACCAGGAATACGGCCTGATGCACGTCAAGCTGTACGAGGACATCGCCCGCTTCGGCCACATCGCCACCAGCTACGACTACCCGGTGATGGTGAATGGCCGCTACCTGGCCTCGCCGTCGCCGATCCCGAAGTTCGACAACCCCAAGCTGGACAGGAGCCCGGCGCTGCTGCTATTCGGCGCCGGCCGCGAAAAGCGCCTGTACGCGATTCCGCCCTACACCAAGGTGGAAAGCCTGGCCTTCGACGACCATCCGTTTACGGCCCAAAGCTGGGAGCAAGGCTGCGCGCTGTGCGGTTCGCATGACAGCTACTTGGACGAAATCGTCACCGACGATGCCGGCAGCCGGCTATTCGTCTGCTCCGATACCGACTACTGCCAGCGGGAGACACAAGCATGATGGCGCCCATTCTTACCGTGAGCGGGCTGAGCAAGGACTACGGCAACGGCCAGGGCTGCTTCGATGTCAATTTCGAGCTGTATCCGGGCGAGGTGCTGTGCATCGTCGGCGAATCCGGCTCCGGCAAATCGACGCTGCTGTCCACGTTGGCCGGCCGCCTGGCCGCCGACGCCGGCAGCGTGCGCTTCGCCGACCGCGACGGCGCCCAACACGAACTGGTCTGCCTGCCCGAGGCCGAGCGCCGCCGGCTGGCGCGCAGCGAATGGGGCTTCGTCACCCAGCACGCCCGCGACGGCCTGCGCATGGGCGTCTCCGCCGGCGCCAATGTCAGCGAGCGGCTGATGGCGCTGGGCCAGCGCCACTACGGCCGGCTGCGGCAAACCGCCGGCGACTGGCTGGAAAAAGTGGAGATAGACCGCGCGCGGCTGGATGACAAGCCGTCGGCCTTCTCCGGCGGCATGCAGCAGCGGCTGCAGATCGCCCGCAATCTGGTGACCCAGCCGCGGCTGGTGTTCATGGACGAGCCCACCGGCGGCCTGGACGTGTCGGTGCAGGCGCGCTTCCTCGACCTGACCCGCCGCCTGGTGCGCGATGCCGGCATCGCCGTCATCATGGTGACGCACGATCTGGGCGTGGCGCGGTTGTTGGCGCAGCGCACGCTGGTGATGCAGAAGGGCCGCGTGGTGGAAGCCGGCCTGACCGACCAGATACTCGACGACCCGCAGCACCCGTACAGCCAGTTGCTGGTGTCTTCCATCCTGCAGGCCTGAAATCATGAATCTATTGATAGACGCGCAAAACCTGAGCAAGACCTTCACGCTGCACCAGCAAGGCGGGCTGCGGCTGCCGGTGCTGACCGACGTTTCGCTACAAGCGGCCGCCGGCGAATGCGTGGCGCTTGCCGGCCCGTCCGGCGCCGGCAAAAGCACGCTCTTGAAGGCGCTGTACGCCAACTATCTGGTCGATGGCGGCCGCATCGGCGTGTTCCACCAGGGCGCATGGGTCGACATGGCCCGCGCGCTGCCGCATGAAATCGCCGCCGTGCGCCGCCACACGCTGGGCTATGTCAGCCAGTTTTTGCGGGTGATCCCGCGGGTGTCGGCGCTGGACATCGTCGCCGAGCCGCTGCGCGAATGGGGCGCCGCCGACGCCGAGGCGCGGCTGGCGGCCGGCGAATGGCTGGCGCGGCTGAACATCGCAGAGCGCTTGTGGAGCCTGCCGCCAGCCACCTTCTCCGGCGGCGAGCAGCAGCGCGTCAACATCGCGCGCGGCATGATCGCGCCGCGGCCGATACTGCTGCTGGACGAGCCGACGGCATCCCTCGACGCCGCCAACCGCGACGTGGTCGTACAATTGATGCGCGAGGCGCTGGCCCGCGGCGCGGCCTTGGTCGGCATCTTCCACGACGCCCCCACCCGCGACGCCATCGCCAGCCGCGTGTTCCAGGTACCGCTGGCGCAACAAACGGAAACCGCAGCATGAAACAAGTACTGAACCACGCCCGCATCGTGCTGGCCGACCGCGTGATCGAAAACGGCGCGCTGGAGATCGAGAACGGTTTGATCGCCGCCATCCACGAACAACCGCTGCCCGAAGGCGAAGACCTGGCCGGCGCGCTGCTGCTGCCTGGCTTGGTGGAGATCCACACCGACAATCTGGAAAAACACCTGATGCCGCGCAACGGCGTGCTGTGGCCTACCCTGCCAGCCGTCATCACTCACGACGCCCAATGCGTGGCCGCCGGCATCACCACGGTGCTGGACGCGCTGTCGGTGGGCGATCTGGAAGGCGACAGCGTGCGGCTGGACACGCTGCACAGCGCCTTCGCCGCCATCAACCAGGGCATGGACGAAGGCGCGCTGCGGGCCGAGCATTTCTTCCACTTGCGCTGCGAGCTGGCCTATCCGGGCCTGCTGGCCGAACTGGAACCGCTGATCGCCCATCCGGCGGTGAAGCTGGTGTCGGTGATGGACCACACGCCGGGCCAGCGCCAGTACCGCGACCTGGAACAATACAAAAAGTACTACGGCAAGAAAAAAGTAGGCTGGAACGAGGACACCTTCCTCGCCGCCGTGGAAGAGCGCAAGGCCAAGCAGGCCGAGTTCGCCAGCCGCCACAAGCAGGCGGTGGTGGAAATGGCAAAGGCGCGCGGCATCGCGCTGGCCAGCCACGACGACACCGACGCCGCCCACATAGACGAAGCGCTGCGCGACGGCGTGGCGATCTCGGAATTTCCCACCACATTGGAAGCGGCCCAAGCCGCCCGCGCGCATGGACTGCAAACGGTGATGGGCGCGCCCAATGTAGTGCGCGGCGCCTCCCACTCCGGCAATGTGGCGGCGTTGGAGCTGGCGCGGGCCGGCCTGCTGGATATCCTGTCGTCCGACTACGTGCCGGCCAGCCTGCTGCACGGCGCCTGGCTGCTGCACTCGCAAGCAGGCTGGGGCCTGCCGCGCGCCGTCGCCGCCGTCGGCCTCAACCCGGCGCGCTCGGTAGGTTTGAACGATCGCGGCGACATCGCCGTCGGCCAGCGCGCCGACCTGGTGGCGATGACCGTGCGCGGCGACGTGCCGCTGGTGCGAAAGGTGTGGAACGGCGGCCTAAGAGTATTCTGATTCCTCACATGGCTGAGGCATGCGCAAATCCGGCATGGCGGCCATGCCTAGCCCGCCTCGGCGCCCCGCCATCATCGTGAGCCAATGCTAGAACCCAGGGATGGAAGCCGGCCGCGGGCCGGCTTCTTCACGCTTTACTTCACCACCGCGGCAAAGATTCTGTCGGCGATCGCCTGCGCATCTTTTCCCAGCGCCTGATGGGTTTCCACGTAGGCCTCCTTCAAACCCGAAAACGTCATATAAGTCTGGCCATCGTCGTGAATCGTTTGCTTCCCACGATGCACCACTTCGCCGTTTATCTTCTGCAACACATACTCGGTCACCACTATCGACTTGTATGAGGCGGTGGCGGACTCCGCTCCATAGCCCAAAGTCGTCCGCAACACCAACACGGCGTTCTCATCGCTATCCGGCAGATTCGGCGTCTGGTCGAGCAACAATCTTTCGGCCTGCGGCCGCTTGATCTCCACCAGCCTCACGGTGCGCCCGGAGGCTGTGAGCATGTCCGCCAGTTTTTTCGCCTGCGCCAAATCGATATCGTTATCGCCATCCAAACTGTTCATCAGTTTGGAAAACTCCTCGCTGCGCGCGACGGTTCTGTCCTTCGCCGTCGCCCTGCTGGCTGCCTCGGCTCCCAAAGACGCCAGCAAGCCTACTACGCCGAACAAACCTCCCACTTGCAATCCACTCGAACCGCCCAGGTCCATTACGCCGTAATCCGCTTTATGGTAGTAGATGTCGATATTTTTGATTGCAGCCGCGCTGCTGGCTTGCGCAAGGTATTTATTTTTGCGCGGTTTCTTCGCGCTTGAGCAGCCGCTCATCGAGGACGCCGCGATAACCAGCGCCATCACGCCGCACACTAATTTTTTCGATTCCATTTCACGCCTATCCAAATAAAAATGGCCATCGACATTCCTGCATGCGACGGCCATTCGGTTTCTTCTCTTTATTCAAAAACCGGCTATAAAATCGCCTGGGGATATTCTATGTTCTGCCGCCAGAGCAAACCATCCAAAAAAAAACCACTTGCCGGCATCTGAGCAACACCCGTCACCCTAAACACGGTTACGCCGTGGCATGCCGGATGGCCACAAGAATAGAAAAAACCAGCCACGCCCATATCGCACTTGGATTAGCGAGCCGCAGCGGCAAGGCAGAACGCCTCTTCACCACGCCAGCGGCCCCTTCTCGCCGTTGGCGTGCTCGCCGTAGTACAGCGAAGGCAGGAAACGCGCCAGGCTGCTGAACTCGTTGTAGCAATGCTGCATCAGCCCCAGGCCCAGCTCGTCCGGCACCGGCGCTTCTCCGCCCAGCACGAAGCGGCTGCGCAGCACCGCGCCCTGCGGCTTGTCGCGCGCCAGGTGGATCATCTCGCCGTCCAGCGGGTCGCCATCGGCCGCCAAACGGGGCTCGTCGCCGAAGGCGACGCGGGCGCACACCACTCCGGACACCCTCTGCTCGCGCCTGGCCTGCGCCAGCGCGTCGGGCGAGAAAAAATCTTCCGGCTCGTGAAACTTCAGCGTCGCCGTGACCGGCGGAAAGTCGCCCAGCGACTCTTCCGCGCGCACGCAGGCGCCGATGTAGGACTCGCCTCGTTTCCAGCGCCCGTCCCAGCCATGCATCCGGAGATGGTCGTGCGGATGCCACCAGCGAATATGCTGGGTGGTCTCGAAAAACTTGAACCACCACTCCAGCATCCTGCCGGCGCAGCCCGGCAGCTCGGTTCTCACCGCCACCAGCAGCCGGCCGTCGTCCAGCCGGCGGATGCCGGTTTCCAAAGGCAGCGGCCGCGATGACAGTAGTTCGTCATGACTGGATATCCGATTCTGGGCGTTCACAGTACACTCCTCGCTGTTTGACCGTTCTGGCCGCGCGAATGCGCGATCAATTAAGAAACGGTTAACGTTTCCATATTCAAACAACATGAGAACCCATGTCAAGTCCGCTTGATTCCCCCCCCCGCGCCCCCGCCCGTCCGCGCGGCCGCCCCGCCTTGTCCGCAGAGACGCTGCGCCATCAGGTATTGCAGGCCGCGACCGCGCTGCTGCTGAACGATGGCTATCCGGCATTGAGCATAGAGGCGGTGGCCAAACGCGCCGGGGTGGCCAAAAAGACGGTGTACCGTTTCGCCGACAATCGGGAACAACTGCTGGCGGCCATCGTCGACGACTGGACTGCCGGACTGGCCCGCGCGGTGGAAACGCCGGAGGACGAGGGAAAGGATTTGCCGCATGCGCTGGAAGCGCTGCTGCTGGCCATCGCCGAACGGGTGCTGTCGGCGGAGGCGGTAGGCATGTTCAAACTGCTGAGCAACGACTTCCCCGGCCGCGAGCAGGCGCTGGAATCGTACGCTCAACACGGCATCCGCCGCAGCGCGGCGCTGCTGGCCGACTGGCTGGCCGAACGCCAGCGCCGCGGCCAGCTGCGCGTGGATCATCCGGCGAGCTGCGCCGAGCTGCTGCTGGCGATGGCCATTGCCGAGCCGCTGCGGCAAAGAGTGCTGGGACTGGCCGCGCCCGGCGTCGACGCGGCGCTGCAAGGCTGGATCCGAGCGGCGGCGCGCCTGGGCTACCAGGGCATGCGGTCTGCCGACTAAGAGGTGGCGACCGCCGCAGCCTGGTTCAACTCGTCTGCGGTGGCCGGCTCGAACTGCGCCTCCATCGCGTCGAACATCGCCGGCGTCACTTCGATTGCGTCATCGAATCGGCCTTTCCCAAAGAACAATGCCGCCCGCAGGCGGCGGGGTCAGCGCTTGAACAGCGCCATGCCTTCCGAACGCGGCGCGGTCGGCTCAAACCCGAACTGCGCATACAAATGCTTGGCGTCGCCGTCGGCGATCAGGCTGATGTAGGCGCTGACCGGCAATTCGCGGTCGATGTGGCCGCGGATGGCCGCCATGATGCGCTTGCCCAGCCCCCGCCCCTGATGCGCCGGCAGCACCGCGATGTCCACCACTTGGTAGAAGCTGCCGCCGTCGCCTATCAGCCGGCCCATGCCAACCACCTCCTCGCCACACCGCACTTGCACCGCATACGCGGTGCCGGCCAGGCCGAGCCGGGCGGCTTCCTCGGTCTTGGGGCTGAGGCCGGATTCGGCGCGCAGGCGGCGATAGGTGTCGACATCCGGCGCGGCCTCGATCAAGGCGTAATCATCGCGGTTCGGAATGGAAGCCGGCGCGGCGGCGGACGATGAGAAAACCAGCGGACGCTGCATCAGCACTTCGTCCAGACAGCGGCCATCGAGCATGACCGCGCCGGGAATCAGGCCCACGCGGCGGAAGCCGAACGCCTGGTACAAGGCCTTGGCCGGCGCGTTTTCCGCATGCACCGCCAGCTCCAGCGACAGCAGCCCCGGCAGCGTCGCCGCCTCGTCCAGCAACGCCTGCAGCAACGCGCGCGCGACTCCCTGGCCGCGATGCGCCGGCAGGGTGAACACGCCCTGCACCGTGGCGCGGTGGCGGATCTTGGCGCGGCCGTCGCGCCGCAGGGCGGCGACGCCGGCCAGCTCGCCGCCGATGAAAGCGCCCACCGCCCGCTGCGTGTCGCCAGCCGTGATCTGGCCGGCGATCTCGCTATCGGACAAAGCGGCGATTTCAGCCGCGTCGGCATGGATGGCCGCCGGATCGTGAGTGGCCGCCGCGATGCGCACCGCGCGGTAGGCTTCGGCATCGGCGGCGTTCAACAAACGCACCGCCACGCGGCTGTCAGTCGCGCCCGCCATGCTAGTTCTGCTCGCCAGCGGCCACGCAGGCGAAGCTGCCAGCGCTGACCGACTTGACCTTGCCCGCGCCGCACGTCTTCAACGCCTGATCTGCCGTTTTTTGCAATTGCGCCGCGTCGCGGTAGCCGTCGGTGTTGCCGATCACGCAGCCGGACAAGCACGCCGCGGCAAAAAAACCTGCCAATGACTTCCCCACGATTGCCCCCTAGGTTCACGCCGCCCAGCCAGGGCGCCGTGAAATTGGTTTGGAATCGCGACAGTCTAAGCGTTAATGACATTCAAATCCATCAGCTGCGCGGCTTTCTGCCGCCGCAGCCGTTCCGACAGCAGCGGGCCGGACAGATGCTCGGCGCCCATCTGCTGCGCCAGGCCCAGCATGTTCTGACAGACGATGTCCTCCACCGCCAGCGCGTAGCCCTGCTCCACCAGCTGCGGCACTAGTTGCAGCAGGCGGTCGCGCACTTGCGGATACATGATGGCCCGGCTCATGAAGCGCGGCGCCAGCGACAGGAAATCCGGCTCCAGCCGCCACAACCGCAGCAGGTCCTCGCCGCATTCGCCGAAATCGCCCAGGCCCACCCGATGGCCCAGCTGGCGGTAGCGCCGCAGCAAGGACAAGCCCAACTCGCTGGTCTTGTCATTGAGAAACAGCAGCAGCGGCGCCTGGCGGGCGGGAAACTCCAGCACCTCCAGCAGGCGCGCGGTGAAATCGACGATGCGGTCGCTGTAGGCGTGGCAGATGCGCGGGTCCACGTCTATGCGCAGCGGCAGGTGGCGGCCGTTGCGGCCCAGATGGTTGACCAGGTGCAGGGTGCGGATCAGCTTGAGCAAGGCCACCGCCTTGCTTTCCGCGTAATTCATCGCAAACAGCCAATTGGCCGGCAAAGCCTGGCCAAACTGGCCGAAAATACGCAGCCTGGCGGCATATTGCAGCAATTGACAGCGATCGTCGCGCAGGCGCGCCTGAGGAAAGAAACTGCTGCTCAACCACCAGCCGTCGAAGCTGGCGAACACTTCCTGCTCGTTCCACTGCAGCCTGGCCTCCACCCCCTCCTGCTGCAAGAACTGCTGGCAGGCAGCGAGGACGGCGGGGGAAAAACCTGGGGGAAGCTGCTTGGCGGGCTTGAATCGTTTCATGGCCGGACCCGGATGAGTTGGACTGGCGCTAATATAGGCCCGGACTTGACGCTGGAATATATTGTTTCCTGATAAGGCTATCAGCTTTACAGAAATGACAGCCTTTTCTGGAATTCTCATATCAATTGCAGATTTTCTTGGTTCCCGCCCGCCCGGCCCGGCCCCACAGTGTGGCGATCATTCAAAAAGTCCATACAGGAACCGCCATGCGCCTGCGCCCCTTGCACCAACTCGCCCTTGCCCTGCTGTTCGCCGGCAGCGCCTCCGCTTTTGCCGACGTCACCCTGCTCAACGTCTCCTACGATCCGACGCGCGAGCTGTACCAGGAATTCAACGCCTCGTTCGCCAAGTACTGGAAGGCCAAGACCGGCGAAACCGTCACCATCAAGCAGTCGCACGGCGGCTCCGGCAAGCAGGCGCGCTCGGTGATAGACGGGCTGGACGCCGATGTGGTGACGCTGGCGCTGGCCTACGACATCGACGAAATCTCCAGCCAGGCCAAGTCCATCGCCCCCAACTGGCAGCAGCGGCTGCCCAACAACGCGTCGCCGTATTCGTCCACCATCGTGTTCCTGGTGCGCAAGGGCAATCCCAAGCGCATCAAGGACTGGAACGACTTGGTGAAGCCCGGCGTGGAAGTGGTGACGCCGAACCCGAAAACCGGCGGCGGCGCGCGCTGGAACTACCTGGCGGCCTGGGGCTACGCGCTGAAGCAACCGGGCGGCAACGACGCCAAGGCCAAAGACTTCGTCAAGAAACTGTACGGCAACGTCAAGGTGCTGGACTCCGGCGCGCGCGGCTCGCTGATCACCTTCACCCAGCGCGGCATCGGCGACGTGCTGCTGTCGTGGGAAAACGAGGCCTATCTCGCCACCCGCGAGCTTGGCCCGGACAAATTCGACATCGTCACCCCATCCCTCTCCATCCTGGCCGAGCCGCCGGTCAGCGTGGTGGACAAGGTGGTGGACAAGCGCGGCACCCGCAAGGCGGCGGAAGCTTACCTGAAATACCTGTACAGCCCGGAAGGCCAGAACCTGGCCGCCAAACACTACTACCGCCCGCGCGACCCGCAGGTGGCGGCCAAGTACGCCGGCCAGTTCAGCAAGGTGAAGCTGTTCACCATAGACCAGACCTTCGGCGGCTGGCAGAAGGCGCAGAAGGTCCACTTCGCCGACGGCGGCGTGTTCGACCAGATCATCGCCCGCTGAAACCGCGCGCTCTCCCGCAACCGCCCGCCGCCCGCGCCGGGCGGTTTTGTTTGGCCGCCGCTCCGCTTTGCATAATATTGAATAAGCATTGAATAAATACTTATTTTCAGAATAAGACTGGCGAAGATATCGTTCATCCGGTTATATGAACCGGAATCCGCCATGCCAGCCAGTCCCGCCCTTCCTCCCGCCGCCCGGCCGCCGCGCGTCTTGCCCGGCTTCGGCCTGTCGCTGGGCTTCACGTTGAGCTACCTGTCGCTGCTGGTGCTGATTCCGCTTTCCGCCGTCATCCTGCGCGCCGGCAGCCAGCCCTGGGACAGCTTCTGGCAGGCGGCCACCGCCCCCCGGGTGCTGGCGTCCTACCGGCTGAGCTTCGGCATGGCCTTGCTGGCCGCCGTCGTCAACAGCGTGTTCGGCCTACTGCTGGCCTGGTCGCTGGCGCGCTACCGCTTTCCCGGCAAGCGGCTGGTCGATGCGCTGGTGGACCTGCCGTTCGCGCTGCCCACCGCGGTGGCCGGCATCGCGCTGACCGCGTTGTACGCCGGCAACGGCTGGCTGGGGCAATACCTGGAGCCGCTGGGCGTCAAGGTGGCCTTCGGCCCGCTGGGCGTGCTGGTGGCGCTGGTCTTCATCGGCCTGCCCTTCGTGGTGCGCACCGTGCAGCCGGTGCTGGAAGACCTGGAGACCGAACTGGAAGAAGCCGCCGCCTGCCTGGGCGCGCGCCGCTGGCAAGTGTTCCGCCACGTGATCCTGCCGGCGCTGCAGCCGGCGCTGCTCACCGGCTTCGCGCTGGCCTTCGCTCGCGCGGTCGGCGAATACGGCTCGGTGATCTTCATCGCCGGCAACATTCCCATGGTGTCGGAAATCACGCCGCTGATGATCATCAGCAAGCTGGAGCAGTTCGACTACGCCGGCGCCACCGCCATCGCCTCGGTGATGCTGGCGGCGTCCTTCCTGCTGCTGCTGGCGATCAACGGCCTGCAGTTCTGGAGCGCGCGCCGCCATGGCCGCGCGGGAGGCAGCCGATGAGCGCCGCCATCCCGCATCCGCGCGCGGCGTCCGACAAGGCCGCGCAGTTGGAGTCCCGCGCCGCCACCCGCGAATCGCGCGCCGTCAAATACGTGATCCTGACGCTGGCGCTGGGCTTCTTCGCCGTCTTCCTGCTGCTGCCGTTGTTCGTGGTGTTCGCCGAGGCGCTGTCCAAAGGCTGGAGCACCTACCTGACCGCGCTGGCCGAGCCCGACGCCCTGTCGGCGGTGCGCCTCACCCTGCTGGCGGCATTGATAGCGGTGCCGCTCAACCTGGTGTTCGGCGTGGCCGCGGCCTGGGCGGTCACCCGCTTCGACTTCCGCGGCAAACAATGGCTGATCACGCTGATCGACCTGCCGTTCTCGGTGTCGCCGGTGGTGGCCGGCCTGGTTTTCGTCCTGGTGTTCGGCAACCACGGCTGGCTGGGAAGCTGGCTGGCCGAATACGGGCTGAAGGTGATCTTCTCGGTGCCCGGCATCGTGCTGGCCACGCTGTTCGTCACCGTGCCCTTCGTCGCCCGCGAACTGATCCCGCTGCTGGAAGCGCAAGGCCGCGAGGAAGAGGAAGCCGCGGTGGTGCTGGGTGCGCGCGGCTGGCAGGTGCTGTGGCATGTCACCCTGCCGAATGTGCGCTGGGCGCTGCTATACGGCATCATTCTGAGCAATGCCCGCGCGATGGGCGAGTTCGGCGCGGTGTCGGTGGTGTCCGGCCACATCCGCGGCGAAACCAACACCCTGCCGCTGCACGTGGAAATTCTGTACAACGAATACAACTTCGCCGCCGCCTTCGCCGTGGCGTCCTTGCTGGCCATGCTGGCCCTGATCACGCTGGCGCTGAAAAGCTGGGTGGAATGGCGCAGCGTCAAGGAAAACTGAGATGAGCATACAGGTAAACCATATCCGCAAGGCCTTCGGCGCCTTCACCGCGCTGGACGATGTCAGCCTGCACTTCCCCGGCGGCGAGCTGGTGGCGTTGCTGGGCCCGTCCGGCTGCGGCAAAACCACGCTGCTGCGCATCATCGCCGGCCTGGAGCAGGCCGACGCCGGCCAAGTGCTGCTGGACGGCGCCGACGCCTCCGCCACCCATGTGCGCGAACGCCAGGTGGGCTTCGTGTTCCAGCACTACGCGCTATTCCGCCACATGAGCGTGTTCGACAACGTCGCCTTCGGCCTGAGGATGAAGCCGCGGCGCGAGCGCCCGTCCGAAGCCGACATCGCCCGCAAGGTGCATGAGCTGCTGGAGCTGGTGCAGCTGGATTGGCTGGCCGACCGTTTCCCCGCCCAGCTGTCCGGCGGCCAGCGCCAGCGCATCGCCCTGGCCCGCGCGCTGGCGGTGGAGCCGCGCGTGCTGCTGCTGGACGAGCCGTTCGGCGCGCTGGACGCCAAGGTGCGCAAGGAGCTGCGCCGCTGGCTGCGCAAGCTGCACGATGAATTGCACATCACCTCCATCTTCGTCACCCACGATCAGGAAGAGGCGCTGGAAGTGGCTGACCGGGTGGTATTGATGAACCACGGCAAGGTGGAGCAGATCGGCGCGCCGGACGAGGTGTACCGCGCGCCGGCCAGCGCCTTCGTCTATGGCTTTCTCGGCAGCGCCAACCGCTTCGCCGGCCGCAGCCAAGCCGGCGGCATCGCGGTGGGCGCATCGCTGCTGGAGGCCGAGCACCAGCTGGCGCCCGGACAGGCGGTCCAGGCTTTCGTGCGCCCGCACGAATTGGCCATCCTGCCCGGCGCGGACGGCGCCGGCTTGCCGGCCGAGGTGCAACGCATCCTGACGCTGGGTGCGCTGTCGCGGATCGAGCTGGAGGGCCGCGGCGAGCTGACCGGCCAGCAGTTCGACGCCGAGCTGCCGGCCGACGACCCGCTGCTGGCGGAAATCGCCGTCGGGCAGCCGGTGCGGCTGCAGGCGCGCGGCGCCAGGGTTTTCGCCACCCCGACACAGGCAGGTGAAGCATGAACTTCCAGCAACTGCGCATCATCCGCGAAACCGTGCGCCAGGGCTTCAACCTGACCGAGGTGGCCAACGCGCTGTTCACTTCGCAGTCCGGCGTCAGCAAGCACATCAAGGACCTGGAGGACGAACTGGGCGTGGAGCTGTTCATCCGCAAGGGCAAGCGCTTCCTCGGCCTGACCGACCCCGGCAAGGAATTGCTGACCATCGTCGAGCGCATGCTGCTGGACGCCGGCAACATCAAGCGGCTGGCCGAGCAGTTCAGCCTGCGCGACGAAGGCCAGCTGACCATCGCCACCACCCACACCCAGGCGCGCTACGCGCTGCCGCAGGTGGTGACCGCCTTCAAGCGCGCCTTCCCGCGCGTGCACCTGGTGCTGCACCAGGCCAGCCCGGACGAGCTGGTGCGGCTGCTGCTGGCCGGCGAAGCGGACATCGGCATCGCCACCGAGGCAGTGACCGAGGTGCCGGAACTGGTGTCCTTCCCCTACTACAGCTGGAACCACTGCGTGATCGCGCCGCCCGAGCACCCGCTGCACCGGCAGGCGCTGACGCTGGAGACGCTGGCCGAATACCCTATCGTCACCTACCACCACGGTTTCACCGGCCGCGCCCGCATCGACAATGCCTTCGCCGAAGCCGGCCTCGCGCCCGACATCGTGATGGCGGCGCTGGACGCCGACGTGATCAAGACCTATGTCGAACTGGAGCTGGGCGTCGGCATCGTCGCCTCGATGGCGGTGGACCCGCAGCGCGACCACGGCGTCAAGGTGGTGGACGGCGAGCCGCTGTTCGGCCAGCAGACCAGCCGCATCGCCATCCGCCGCGGCCATTACCTGCGCAGCTACGCCTACCGCTTCATCGAACTGTGCGCGCCGGCGCTGGGCGAGAAGAGCGTGCGCCAGGCGCTGAGCCCGGCGGTGCAGGAATAAGCCAACCCGCGGCTCAGGCGCGCCGCAGCAGCCGTTCGGCGCCGGCCCGCGTCAGCGCCAGCGCTCGCTCGGCGCGCTGGCGCATGTCGGCTTCGTAGCGGACTACCGCCCGCCCGATATCGCCTTCGGCCAGGCATTGCGCCAGCATGGCGGCGTCGGCCAGCGCGGTGTTGGCGCCGACGCCGCCGGCCGGACTCATCGCGTGGATGGCGTCGCCCAGCACCGTCAGCCGGCCGGACGGCCAAGCCGGCACGCGCTCTGCCATCCGCACTTCCCGCCCGATGATGGCTGTCGCGTCGGTGGGCTCCAGCAAGGCGCGCAAGCTGGGATGCCAGCCGCGCGCCGCCGCTCTGACACGCTCCCGCAACGCCGCCGCGCCCTCGTCCGGCGGCAGACGGCCGCCTAGGCTGGCTTCCCGCCCGAACAGCGCCCAGTAGATATAATCGTCGACCGGACTCGGCCGGCACGCCGGCATTGGCGCGCGAAAGCGCATCGGCTCGACCACCAGCGTGCAGCCGTCGGCGAAAACGATGGTCGGCCCGCGCAGCAGATCGGCGTCGAAATCATCGGCGCAAGCCATCCGCGCTTTGCCGTACAGATTCAGCGCGCCGGTCGCCGGCGGTTCCGCCAGCGGCAGCCATTGCCGGCGCAAGGCCGAATGCAGGCCGTCCGCCGCCACCGCCAGCGCCGCCGGATATGTCTGGCCGTCCTGCCGTTGCTGCAGGCGCTGGTGCGGCTGGCCGCCTGCTGGCATCCTGCCGCTCCGCAATCGCCGGAGCAGCAGCGCATCATCGACGTCATCGTCGACGAAATCCGCCAGGCGCCGCGGCAGGAACTGCACCTGCCGATGCCGGCCGACCCGCGGCTGCGCCGCATCGCCGCCGCCATCCTGGCCGCCCCCGCCGCCGACCGTTCCACCGATGAATGGGCCAGCCTCGGCGCGCTGTCCGGCCGCAGCTTGCGCCGGCTGATCCAAGCCGACACCGGCATGAGCTTTTCGCGCTGGCGGCAACAAGCGCAACTGGTATAGGCGATGGAGCAGCTGGCGTCGGGCAAAACCGTCGCCCAGGTGTCGGACGCGCTGGGCTACGCCTCGCCCAGCAACTTCATCGCCATGTTCCGCCGCGCGCTGGGCGCGCCGCCGGCGCAATACCTGGCTTCCCGTTGAAACCCGCCGCGCGGCAAGAAAAAAGCCCGGCGCTGCCGGGCTTGTCGCATCGTGGTGAACCGCGCTCAGCGCTTGTCCATCATGATCTGCAGGATCTGGGTGTCAGTCTGCGCCATGCCCTGGGTAGCCAGCTTGCCCAGGTTGGCGATGGATACGTCGACATCATGGGCGACGATGCCCTCGTTGCCGGTGACGCGGGTGCCGTCCAGCGCCATCAGCACAGCCTTGAAGCCGGAACCGGCCGAGGTGGAGACCTTCATCGCGCAGCTGTTGGACGCGCCGTCGCAGATCATGCCGGCCAGGTCGCCGATCATGCTGGAAATCGCCATGCTGACCGCCGGATAACCGCCGTTCAACAACAGGGCCATGCCGGCCGCCGCGCCCATAGACGCGGTGGTGACCGCGCACAACGCCGATAGCTTGGGCAAACGGGTATGGATGTAGACGGCGATCAGGTGCGACAGCGCCAGCGCGCGGATCAGCGTTTCTTGGTCGGCCTTGACATGCTCGGCCACCACCACCACCGGCATCGTCGCGGCGATGCCCTGGTTGCCGGAGCCGGAATTGCTCATCGCCGGCAGCGTGGCGCCGCCCATCCGCGCGTCGGACGCGGCGGTGGTGCGGGTGAGGATGTTGGACAGCAGGCCCTCAGACAGCAGCCCGGCCTCGATCTGCCGCTGCAGCGTGGCGCCGATGTGCAGGCCGTACTTGCCGCTCATGCCTTCGTCGGCCAGCGCGCTGTTCAGCACCGCCGCGTCGTGGATGAAGGCGATGCTGTCCAGCGGCGCGCGCAGCGCGAACTCATAGACGTCGCGCGCGGTGGCGTCGCCCAGCTCGTAGCTTTCCACCGGCTTGGCGTCGGCGGCTTCGCGCTTCAGCTTCACCTCGCCGTTGCGCTCGATCCTGATCACATTGGTGTGGGCGTCGGCGATGGCGACGCGGGCGCACTCGTCGCCGTGCCAGACACAGGCTTCGGCGTACAGGATGTTGGGCACCGCCGCCACGCCCAGCTTCACTTTGCCGTCGGCCAGCATCTGCTTGCCGGCGGCCACCTGCTCGACGGTCAGGCTCTTCAACACTTCCAGCTTGCCGTCCGGGTCGCCGCCCAGCGCGCCGACCGCGGCGGCGATAGGCAGGCCGACGGTGCCGGTGCCGGGCACAGTCACGCCCATGCCGTTCTTCATCAGGTTGGCCGATACCCAGGCGTCGATGCGCTCCGGCGGCTTGCCCAGCTCGCGCGTCGCCAGCGCGGCGGCCAGCGCCAGCGAAATCGGCTCGGTACAGCCCAGGGCCGGCACCACTTCCTGTTTCAGGGCCTTGACGAACTCCGGCCACAACCTAACTTCACGTTCAGACATGCTCACTCCGCCGACACATAACAAATTGATATAAGCAAATAACTTTACATTTACTTTACCACCAACTCGCCAGCCTGTGTGCTTAAAAAACAGGCAATCTGCGCACAGTCAAGACACCATCTGTCAGAACTGTCGCAGCGGACGCAAAACCAGGCCAAGCAGCCACGCCGCCGCCGCGAATACCGCGCCGCCATGGAAAGTCGCCGCCGCGCCCCATTCTTGCCACAAGGCGCCGGCCACCACGCTGGCCAGCAAGGTCGCCAGGCCGCAGACCAGATTGAACAGGCCGAATGCCGATCCGGCCAGGCCCGCCGGCGCGGTCTGCGCCACCAGCGCCGATAGCAAACCCTGGCTGCAGCCCAGATGCAGGCCCCACAACAGCGCGCCGGCCAGCAACAGCGCCGGACCCGAGGCCGCGCCCAAAGCCAGGTCCGCCGCGATCAGCAACAGCAGCGACAACTGCAGCAGCCGCGCGCGGCTGACGCGGTCCGACAGCCAGCCCAAGGGGTAAGCGCTGAGCGCGTAGCTGGCCGACATCGCCACCATCACCAGCGGCGCCCAAGCCAGCGGCAAGCCCAACTGGGCGCCGCGCAGCACCAGGAAGGCCTCGCTGAAGCGCGCCAGCGTGAACACCGCGCCCAGCGCGGTTATGCCCCAGAAACCTGCGGAAAATCGCGACAGCGCCGCCCGGTTGAGCATGGGCGCGCGCTCTCTTTTCTCGCCATGTTCCGCCGGCTCCCGCACCCACAGCCAAATGGCGGCCACCGCCAGCAAAGCCGGCGGCAACGACCACCACAGCGCGCTGCGGATGTCGTCGCGGTAAACAAACATCAGCGCGATCGCCAGCAGCGGGCCCAGCACCGCGCCGACGGTGTCCATGCTCTGGCGCAGGCCGAAGGCCGCGCCGCGGATGGCCGGCGGCGTGATGTCGGCGATCAGCGCGTCGCGCGGCGCGCCGCGCACGCCCTTGCCGACGCGGTCGACAAAGCGCGCGAACAGCACGGTGGAGGCGGAGTCGGCAAGAGGGAAAAGCGGCTTGGAGAAAGCCGCCAGGCCGTAGCCCAGCAAGACCAGCGGCTTGCGTTTGCCCAGCCAGTCGCTGAGCGCGCCGGAGAACACCTTGCAGATCAGCGCGGTGGCCTCGGCCACGCCCTCGATCAGGCCGATGGCCAGCACGGGCACGCCCAGGGTGCCGGCCAGAAACAGCGGCAGCAGGCTATGGGCCAGCTCGGACGACACGTCCATCAGCAGGCTGACGCAGCCCAGCACCCAGACGCCGCGCGGGATAGCCGCACGGCCAGCGACGGACAACAGAGAGGAAGATTGCGGCACGAAAGCTCCCGGCGACATCATTGGCCGCCGGAAGCGACGGGCGCGCTTAGCGCCTGATCAGGCCGGCGGCGATCGGTTTGGCCAACAACTGGCGGTACAAGGATTCCAGCGTTTCGGTCAGGGCCGTCCCGCGGCGCGACCACAACGGCGACAGGCTAGCGTACCAGAAGATGGACACCAGCAAGGCGCCCAGCATGTCGAGCGGGAAGTGCACGCCGAGAAATACCCGCGCCCAGGCGACGGCGATGCCGGCCAGGCTCAGCAGCCAGCCCCAGCCGCGCGCCGGGCTGAAACACCAGCATAAGGCCATCACGGCGAAGATGGTGCCGTGATTGCTGGGAAAGGACGGCGTGGCGTCGTGCAGCAGGAAGGTATTGCCGATCGGCATCGCGAACGGGCGCGGATGCGGCCAGGCCAGGCCGATCAACCAGTTGCCCAGCAGGGCGACCAGCGTCAGCAGGCAGGATTTCAACACGGTATCGCGCAGCGCGGGCCGGCCCCACAGCCAGATGGCCGCCAGGAACACCGGCAGCAGCAGCATCACGTCCTTGGCGACGAGGGTGGCCGCCTTGATGGCCAGCGGGGAGGTTTCGGGGGTGGCGTTGATCAGCAGGAACAGGGATTGATTCAGGGATTCGAGAAAAGCCATTCGTATGCAAACCTGCCGGGCTTGCCCGCCCGGCGCCGTGGTAGTCAAAGGGATGACATCTTAGGGCTAATCCGCCGATCTTGGTTCCCGCCGCAACAAAAATACCAATGACATCAAACAGCCCACCCACCGCTTACACTATGGGCTATCCCAATTCAACCTGCACCAAAGTACAGCCTAGCAAATTTGCATGTCATGATTTGCGGCTCCTATTCTGGCTAGAGGCCGTAGCCAACCGCAGTGCCCTCCCAGGAGCCGACATGAGCTATCTCGACGCGCCGCGCATCAATTTCACCGGTGTATTCCAGGCAGACCCCTCCACCGTCAACAACGACGTCCGCTACTACGACAACGAAGCCTTCCGCCCCGAATATCAGCGTCAGCACTACCCGGATGGCGGCCCGGAAGGCGCCGAAGGCTACTGGAATCCGGAAGGCACCGGCATTTTCCGTTTCATAGAATGCAAGATCACCGGCGCCCAGCTGGGCGACCGGCTGCTCACCTGTCCGGAGGAGGATCCGGTGATCGGTCTGCGCGTGGAGAACGCCGACCAGCAGCCGCCGGGCAAGATAGTCGACCTCGACCCGCAGATGCAGTACGTCTCGCAACTATGGGGCGTGCAAGTGCGGCTGGCCAGCCCGACCGAGCGCGCGCTCTTCTGCGGCGACCTGCTGCCGGTGCCCCTGATGAACCTCTGGCAACGCCAGCTCAACGCACAAAGCCGTTGGGAGCAGCCGATGGCCGCCAACTACCAGTCCATCCTGCACGACGTCGACTGGAGCGGCTGCGCCGACTCCGCCGTGCTGCTGGCCTTGAAGGAAGCCAGCGAACAAGGTTGCCTGTCGATCAACTTCAACCTGTACGGCTACACCCGCGACAACACCAGCCAACGCTTCACCATGGGCCTGGTCAGCGGCAGCATCGGCCCCTACCACCGCGACGAGCCCAAGCACTTCGTGCTGGGCCGCCACCTGACCACCCCCTTGCAACCCACCACGCCCAATGGCGCCCCCTTCCCGACCCAGCCGCTGGGAGGCGTGTACGGTTTTCAATGCGTCAACCGTCCCGAGCAGCAAACCCTCTATGCGGATTTCGGCCTGGCCCTGCCGATCACCGACGCCACCGGCCAGTTGCACAATATCGGCACCCTGACGCTGGCGCTGGCGCGACTGGATGACGACACCGACCACATCCCATCCCTCGTGAAATCCTCAGAGTTTGTCCCATTGGGCACCGTCGACTACCTGCAAGAAGGCTGGTACACCCGCACGGCGGGCATCCAGGGTTTCTGTTACGCGGCCGGCGAAAGCGACAACCAGGCGACACTGGAAAACAAGCAATACATCGCCGCCTATCTGGGACAAACGCCGCTGCTGCTGCTGGGCCCCCAACAAAGCAGCGGCAAATACCCGGTGCTGACTTACGAAGCCATCGACGGCCAGTACGCGCGGGCCGACGGCCACGTGTTCCGGCTGAATCCCGACGCGCCGCAGCAGGTGGATTTCTATGCCAGCCAGTTCGGCAAGCCGCTGGCCACCAAGCTGCATGTCTGGCAATTGCCGCCCGGCAATCCCAACAGCAACCCGATGGGCGGCACCGGCATGTCGAACAATTCGCTGACCCCGCCGGTGGATACCCCGCATGTGGGCTTCCCCGAAGCCAATCTGCAGGTGCCCGAGCAACTGGAAACCGACTTCCACGGCAAGGGCTCGCTGACCATCTCCGCGTCGCCACCACTGGGCGAAACGCCGCGCGGCTATATCGACGGCCAGCTGTATGCGCTCAGCTACGGCTTCCAGCCGCCGCCGGACAGCTACGCCGGGAAAATGGCCACCGTTCCGGGCGGGCCGTACTGCGAATACTGGAATTTCGTCAGCCTGTTAGCCTTCAACAAGACGGCCATTCCCAAGCACCCCACCTGGGAACGGGATATCCGGCCCATCCTGCAGCAATACGGCAACCTGTATCCGATCATGAGCCGCCACCTGGTGGATCTGGGCAACTACGAATCGGTGCGCGCCCATCGCCACGCGCTGCTGCTGGCTTTCTCGCTGCCGCCGACCGACCCCAACTACATGCCGGTGTCGCGCGACCTGTCCGACGCCAACAGAGAGATGCTGCTCTCCTGGCTAAGCGCCATGGCGCCGAAGCAGGCGGAAACCACGCCGTCGGAACCCGAAATCGTCGAGATAGAGTTGCGGGAAAGCGCGATCCGCCAGCCGCGGCCCACCGCCTCCACATCCTTCCGCCAGAAAACGGCCAAGTAGAGGATCTGCCATGACCAAGCGCATACCCGCCTTCCAGATCGACAAAAAATTCATCCAGGGCCTGCTCAGCGCCACCACGCCGGCGCAATTGCATTTCTACCTGCAAAAGGCGATCGAACTGGAGCACAGCACCATCCCGCCCTATCTCACCGCCATGCTGTCGCTGAAACCAGGCCAAAACCGCGAAATCGGCAAACTGATCCACGGCATCGTGATGCAAGAGATGCTGCACATGACCATCTCCGCCAATATCCTGATCGCCATTGGCGGCCATCCGCGCATCAACACGCCGGACTTCATCCCGAATTACCCTGGCCCGCTGCCGATGGGCATCGCCGACGGCCTGATCGTCGGCATCGAAGCCTTCAGCCTCGACTTGACGCGCAAGACCTTCATGGGAATTGAAGAGCCGACCGACCCGATCCCGGTGCATGAAATGATCGGACTGTACGCAAAAGGCCAGGAACCGGAATTCCACACCATCGGCGAGTACTACGAAAGCATCAAGTACAAGCTGGACGAGTTGAGCGGCCAGTTGCAATTCGGCCAGTTGCCGCAGCAGGTGCTGAACTACTTCCCGCCCCAGGTGCTGTTCCCCATCATCGACGTGGACAGCGCCAAGAAGGCGATAGACGTGATCATCACCCAGGGCGAAGGCACCAGCGCCAGCCCCTATCAGAATCCGAACGCTCCGGAAAAACTGGAGGACCTGGCCCACTACTACAAATTCGAATCCATCGCCAACGGCCGCGAAATCACGCCCTGTCCCGACGGCAAAGGCTATTGCTTCGGCGGCAAGCCCATTCCTTTCAATCAGGACGGCGTGTGGCCGATGCCGCCCACGCCCAAACCGGAGGACTACCCGGAAAACAGCCAGGAGCGCACGCTGATCGAACGCTTCGCCTACAGCTACAGCAGCCTGCTCAACAGCCTGCACCGGGCCTTCAACGGCGAGCCTGGCCAGATGGACACGGCCATCGGCCTGATGTTCGACCTCAAGGTGCTGTCGGCCAGCCTGATGAACCCTTCAATGCTGCTTGGCTACGACAAGGGCCAGCCCAAGCCGCCGATCGGACTGAGTTTTGTCTACCGCGATGTGCAAAACGGCATGAGTTACAACTGAGCCCCCGCCAACCCTGCATTTCCGAAAGAAAGCGCCCTATGCCCGCACTGGACGACGGCTCGAAAACCAATGGCATTTCGCACGACTCGATCCGCCAACGCTTCAGCGTTTCCTACGAGTATCAGGTATGGTTCACCCGCAAGCTGCTGCAGCCGGACAACCCGACGCTGCGCGACGCCATCTGCCGGGAGGCGTCCCACATCCGGCACCGCTTCGTGGTGGTCATCGACCAGGGTGTGGCCCAGCATCACCCCAGCCTCGCGCAGGATTTCCAGCGCTACGCCGACCATCACCGCGACTGCCTGCAGTTGGCCGCCGCGCCGCGCGTGCTGCCCGGCGGCGAGGCGGTCAAGAACCATCCGGTCATGCTGGAGGCGCTGCAGCAGTGGCTGCATGACGAGCACATCGACCGCCACAGCTACGTTGTCATCGTCGGCGGCGGCGCGCTGCTGGACATGGCCGGCTTCGCCGCCGCCACCGCCCATCGCGGCATCCGCACCATCCGCGTTCCCACCACCGTGCTGTCGCAAAACGACTCCGGCGTCGGCGTCAAAACCGCCGTCAACGCCTTCGGCAGCAAGAATTTCCTCGGCTGTTTCGCCCCGCCTTACGCGGTGATCAACGATTACGACTTCATCGCCACCCTGCCGATGCGCGCGCGCATTTCCGGCATGGCCGAAGCGGTGAAGGTGGCCGCCATCCGCGACATCGCCTTCTTCAACTGGCTGGGGGAACACGCCGACGCGCTGCGCCGGGGCGATGACGATGCCTGCCAGTGGATGATACGCCGCTGCGCCGAATTGCATCTGCAGCACATCGCCGGCGCCGGCGACCCGTTCGAGTTCGGCAACGCCCGGCCGCTGGACTTCGGCCACTGGGCTGCGCACAAGCTGGAAGCCATGAGCCACTACCAGCTCAGCCATGGCGAAGCGGTGGCGATAGGCATGGCGTTGGACACCTGCTACGCGGCGCAGAGCGGGTTGCTGCCGCAACAAGCCGCCGCCCAGCTGTGCCTGCTGCTGGAGAAACTGGGCTTCACGCTGTGGACGCCGCTGCTGGAACAGCGCGACGGCCAAGGGCAGCTTCAGGTTCTGGCCGGCCTGGACGAGTTCCGCGAGCATCTGGGCGGCGAATTGACCGTCACTCTGCTGCAAAGGCTGGGACACGGGATAGAGGTCCACCAGATGGACAAATCGCTGCTGGCCAGCAGCATAAGCTGGCTCAGGCACGGCATGCCCGAGGCCTGCGCATGAGGCTGGCCACGACAGCCTCGCCGGCCATCGAGCTGGGCCACCTGTGCTATTGCACCAACATCCACCCCGCGGAAAGCTGGGACGAAACCCGCGCGGCGCTGGGCAAGCATCTGCCGGCGATCAAGGCCCAGGTCTCTCCGCTGCAACCGTTCGGCGTCGGGCTGCGGCTGTCGGCGCTGGCCGCGCGGCAATTGGAAACGCAAGCCGGCCTGCTGCCGGAATTCCTGCAGTTCCTGGCGCGCCACCAGCTGTATGTGTTCACGCTGAACGGTTTCCCCTATGGCCGCTTCCACGGCCCCGGCGCCAAGCGCCAGGTCTATCTGCCCGACTGGCGCCATCCGGAACGGCTGGAGTACAGCGACAGGCTGGCGCGGCTGCTCAGCCATCTGCTGCCCCCCGACATCGACGGCAGCATCAGCACGCTGCCCGGCGCGTACGCCGCCCATTTGCGGCAGCCTGATCAAGAATTGCCGCTGATCGCGGACAATCTGCTGCGGCATGCCGCCACTCTGCACCATCTGCACATGGAAAGCGGCCGCTGCATCCGCCTGGCGCTGGAGCCTGAGCCGGAATGCCTGCTGGAAACCACGCGCGACGCCATCCTTTTTTTCCAGCGGCATCTGCTGACAGCGTCCGCGCTGACGCGCCTGGCCAACTTATGCCACTGTCCGCCCGGCCATGCGGAAACCTTGCTGCGGCGCCATCTTGGCGTCTGCCTGGACTGCTGCCACGCCGCCGTGGAGTTCGAGGACATCGAATCCAGCCTGGACCAGCTGGCCGCCGCCGGCATCGCCTTGGTCAAACTGCAATTGAGCGCCGGCCTGAAGCTGGCCGATGTCCAGCCGGGCCACCAGGCGCAGCTGCAATCGTTCGCCGACGACCATTACCTGCACCAAGTCGTCCAGCGCACCCCCGCCGGGCTGCGGCGCTTCGACGATCTGCCGGCGGCCCTGTCCCAACTGGAGCAGGCGCAGGGCGCCGAATGGCGCATCCACTTCCATGTGCCGCTATGGGCGCAACAACTGGGAGACTTCTCCAGCACCCAGGACTGCGTGCGCCAGGTTCTGGCCAGGCACCGCCGGCAAAGCCTCACCAGCCACCTGGAAGTGGAAACCTACAGCTGGCACGTGCTGCCTCCCGGCTTTCGCGCCGGCAATCTCGATGACGCGATCTGCCAGGAGCTGTCATGGGTCAAGGAGCAACTGCAATGAGCGATTGGCGCGTTTTTCTGAAATTGGGTCGGGTATCCAACCTGCCGACGGTGTGGAGCAATGTCGCCGCCGGCGCCGTGCTGTCCGGCCAGCCGCCCTCCCCCCCCACGCTGCTGATCCTGCTGCTGGCATTGTCGCTGATCTACACCGCCGGCATGTTCCTCAATGACGCATTTGATCGCCGCATCGACCAGCTGGAGCGGCCCGAACGGCCCATTCCCTCCGGGCAGGTTTCCGCCGCCGCGGTGTTCGCGGCCGGCTTCGCCATGCTGGGCGCGGGCGTGCTGCTACTGGCAGCCATGGGCAGGCCGGCGCTGCTGGCCGGGCTGTTGCTGGCCGGCCTGGTCCTGCTGTACGACCTGCATCACAAGGGCAATGCCTTCAGTCCGCTGCTGATGGGCCTCTGCCGCGCGCTGGTCTACATCGCTGCCGCGCTGGCCGTGACCGGCGGCCAGCTGCCGCCGCCGGTCTGGCTGGGCGCCGGCGCGTTGCTCGCCTACCTGATCGGCCTCACCTACGCCGCCAAGCACGAACAAAGCGGCCGCATCCAACGCCTGCTCCCGCTGCTGGGCCTGGCCGCGCCGCTGCTGTACCTGCCGACGCAGCCGCCAAACTGGCTGCTGCTGCCAGGCCTGGCGCTATTTGTCGCCTGGGTGGGCCGCTGCGTATGGCTGGCGATGTTTCGCAACCAGCGCGACATCCGCGCCGCCGTCGGCGGCCTGATCGCCGGCATCTCGCTGGCCGACGCGCTGCTGATGGCATCGCACGGCATGGCAGCCTGGGCGCTGGCTGGCGCGCTCGCCTTCCTGCTCACCACCCAGTTCCAGCAACGCATCGCCGGCACCTGAACCGGCGCCAACCTGGAGAGCCTGCCATGCTGAAAAACCTGATCCAGCTGCACATCCGGCAATCGGCCGAACTCCCCGCCGCGCCGGCTGCGCGGCAATGGCTGGAACAACTCCCCGCCGCGCTGGCGGCGCTTCCGGATGCCGCCGCGCTGCAGCGGCTTTACAGCACCGCCGCCCGCAGCCTGCAGCCGCTGTCCCAGCTGCCCCGGCAACTGCAGCCGGAGCTGGAGCGCGCCGGCGCCATCGCGCCGCTGGATTGGCGGCCTGGCGACATCGGCCGGCTGCTGTTGCTGCTGTCCCTGCCAGAATCACGCGACGGGCAGGCGCATCCCTGCTTCGCGCGCCTGTATCGCGGCGGCGACGCCGGCGAACAGCAAAGCCTGTTGCGCGCGCTGCCGCTGCTGCCGGCGCCGGAGCGGCACCTACCCCTGGCCATTGACGCCTGCCGCAGCCACATCCAGGGCTGTTTCGAGGCCATCGCCTGCGAAAACGGCTACCCGGCGCGCTTCTTCCCCGAGCTCAACTTCAACCAGATGGTCCTGAAGGCGCTATTCACCCGCACGCCGCTGTCGCGCATCCACGGGCTGCGACACAGGCTGACCCCGCAGCTGCGCCGCATGGCGGCCGATCTGGCCAGCGAACGCCAAGCCACCCAGGCCGACATACCAGACGACGTATACCTGATCCTGAAAGGAAGCCGCCATGAAAATGTTTGATCCCCACATCCATATGAGCTCCCGCACCACCGACGACTACCAGGCGATGCGCCGCGAAGGCATACACGCCATCGTCGAACCCGCGTTCTGGATGGGACAGCCGCGCACCCACATCGGCACTTTCGAGGACTATTTCCTGTCCTTGCTCGGCTGGGAGCGGTTTCGCGCCAGCCAGTTCGGCATCCGCCATTTCTGCACGCTGGGACTCAACCCCAAGGAAACCAACAACCCGGACATCGCCGACGGCGTGATCGCGCTGTTGGACCGCTATCTGGACAAGGACGGCGTGGTGGCGGTGGGGGAAATCGGCTTCGACGACGAAACCGCGGCCGAGGAGCATTACTTCCAGCTGCAGTTGGAACTGGCGGTCAAGCACGAATTGCCAGTGCTGGTGCACACCCCGCACCGCGACAAGAAGGCCGGCACCATCCGCAGCCTGGCCCTGGTGCGCGACAGCGGCATCCCCGAAGAGCGGGTGCTGATCGACCACAACACCGAGGAAACCCTGCCACTGGTGCTGGACAGCGGCTGCTGGGCCGGCCACTCCATCTACCCCAACACCAAGATGAGCGAACCCAGGATGGTAGCGCTGGTGCAGCAATACGGCAGCGAACGCATCATCATCAACAGCGCCGCCGACTGGGGCATCAGCGATCCGCTCAAGGTGCCCAAGACCGTCGCGGCATTCCGCGCGGCCGGCATCGCCGAGCGCGACATCGAAACCATAGTCTGGCGCAATCCCATCCGCTTCTTCGCGCAAAGCGGCAAGCTGGACATCGCCGAAGCCGAAGCCAGCCTCGATGTGGACCAGCGCCAGCAATGGCAGGGCAACTCGGTGTTGCGCGGCCAGCAGCCGCAAGTCGACACCCTGGACCAATAGGCCGCGCCATGCCCCGCGCCATCGTGCTCAATGTCGTAGGACTGACGCCCAAACTGCTGCGCTTCGCCCCGGCGCTGCGCCAGTTGGCCGAGGACGGCTGCATGCGGCCCTTGGCCACCGTCACCCCCGCGCTGACCTGCCCGGCGCAAGCCACCTTCCTCACCGGCGCGCCGCCCAGGCAGCACGGCTGCGTCGCCAATGGCTGGTACTCGCGCGAATTGGCCGAGCCGTTGTTCTGGAAACAGAACAACGCGCTGATCCAGGGCGAGAAAATATGGCACGAGGCGCGCCGGCGCCATGCCGACTTCAGCTGCGCGCAGCTGTTCTGGTGGTACAACATGTACGCCGACGTGGAATGGAGCGTCACGCCGCGCCCGATCTACAAGGCCGATGGCCGCAAGATCCCCGATTTCTACAGCGCGCCCGCCGAACTGCACCAAGAATTGCGCGACCGGCTGGGCGATTTTCCGCTGTTCCATTTCTGGGGCCCCGCCAGCGACATCCGCTCCAGCCGCTGGATCGCCGATTGTGCGCTGCACCTGTATCGCAGCCGCCACCCGAAACTGACGCTGGTCTACCTGCCCCACCTGGACTACAGCCTGCAAAAGCTGGGGCCGGACCATCCGCAGATCGCCCGCGAAGTGGCGGCGGTGGACCAGCTGTGCGCAGAGCTGATAGCAGCCGCGCGCCGCGACGGCACGCGCATCCTGGCGCTGTCCGAATACGGCATCACCCAGGTGCGCGGTGACATCGCCATCAATCGGGCGCTGCGGCAGGCAGGCTGGCTGCAGGTCAGGGAAGAACAAGGCGAAGACAAGCTGGATTGCGGCGCGTCGGCGGCATTCGCGCTGGCCGACCATCAAGTCGCCCATGTCTATGTCCGCCGGCCGGAGCTGGTCGGGGAGGTCAAGGCGCTGCTGCAACAACTGGATGGCGTGGAGATGGTGCTGGACGAGGCCGGCAAGAAGCTGTACGGCCTCAATCACCCGCGCTCAGGCGAGCTGGTTGCCATCAGCCGGGCCGACCGCTGGTTCAGCTATTACTATTGGCTGGACGAAGCCAAGGCGCCGGACTTCGCGCGCACCGTCGACATCCACCGCAAGCCAGGCTACGACCCGGTGGAGTTGTTCCTCGACCCGCAGTTGGCTCTGCCCAAGCTGCGCATCGCCTGGACGCTGTTGAAGCGCAAGCTGGGACAGCGCAGCCTGCTGGAGGTGGTTTCGCTGGATGGCTCGCTGGTGAAAGGCTCGCACGGCAGGCCGACGGACTCTCCCGACGACGGCCCGCTGCTGATCAGCTCCGAAGCCGGCAGCCTGGCGGACGGCATGCTGCCCGCCTCCGCGGTGCGCGACATCATGCTGGCGCATCTCGATCCAAACCCGGCGCCGTCGCGCCAGGGCAACAGCGCGCCGGCCACCGCTGGTTGAAATGCAAAAAGCCCGCACTCGGAAGTGCGGGCTTTTCTTGATTCTTTGGCTCCCCGAGCAGGGCTCGAACCTGCGACCTGCGGATTAACAGTCCGTCGCTCTACCGACTGAGCTATCAGGGAACATCAGAGGAAAGAATTGTAGCTTTCCTTCTGATAACTGTCAACAATTCTGCTGGCGATCGCTGGCGCAAGGCTTGCCCTGCGCCAGCATCCGCCGCATCAGTTGTTGCGGGTTTCCACCTGAACCAGCTCCATCGGGGCCTGCGCAGCGGCATCGATGCCAGCCGCCATGTCGCGGCGACGCGGGCCTTGCGGCAGTTCCGGCTCAAGCACTGCCGAATGCTCGGCAACCGGCTTGGTCGCAACCATCACCAGGCCGCCCAGATCCATGGGCTTGGCTTCCACCGGCTTGGCTTCCACCACGATCGGCTCGGCTTCGACGACCGGCTCGACAGCAACCGCCACCGGCTCGGCCGCTTGCGGCTCCTCCTCGACAACTGCCGCCATCACCACGGCTTCCGACACAGGCTCGGCCACCGGAACGGCTTCGGGCTCGGCTCGGGCCTCAACCGGTTCCACAACAGCGGGCGCCGCCGCCGCGTCAACCTTGGCTTCAACAAACACCGCAGCTGCAGGTTCGGCAACGACTACCGGCTCCACCGGCTTGGCTTCCGGCTCGACAACCGCCACGGCCTCCACAACCGCCTCCACCTGCGGCTCAGTCACGGCTTCGACTACCGGTTTGGCCTCCGGCTCAACCGCCGGCTGGGCGGCTTCGGCAACCACCTCAGCGGCCACTGCGGCGACAACCACCGCCTCGGCGGCGTCAGCTGCCGGCGCTTCCGCGCCCGCTTCTGCCACGGCGCCTTCCGGCGTGTCGCGGCGACGATCGCGGCGGCTGCGGCGGCGACGGCGTTCGCCGCGCTCCTGCTGCTCGGCCTGCTCCGCCTGCTCGGCTTCGGTATCCAGGCGCAATTCGTCCTGCACCGGCTTTTCGGCTTCCTGCGGCGCGGCGGCCGGCGCCTGGCGGCGACGCGGTTCCGGCTTGTCCTGCTTCTCGGCCTTGTCGCTCACGCGCTCTTCGCGCGGCTGCTGTTCACGCGGCTCGCGGGCTTCGCGCGGTTCGCGGCCTTCGCGTTCGCGGCGGCGGTTGCCGCGCGGTTCGCGCGCCTGCTCGTTGCGCTCTTCGCGTGCTTCGCGGCCGGCCGGATCCTTGCGTTCAGCGCGATCGGCGCGTTCGCTGCGCTCGGCGTCCTTGCGCTCGCCGCGCTCGTCCTGGCGACGCTGGCGGCCCTCATCCTGCGGGGAGCCGCGGCGCTGCTCGTGCTCGCGACGCGCCTGGCCGCCGGTGCGGCGCTCCTGGCTGCGCTGGCGGTTGCCGCGCTGCTCGCGCGCCGCCGCCGGCTTCTTCTTGGCTTCCGGCTCGGGCGCCTTTTCCGGTTCGGCGAACAGGCCCTTGAACCACGACACCAGTCCGGAGAACAGGCCCGCCTCGGCAGCCGGCTGCTTGGCGGCTGCCGGCGCGGCGGTCGGAGCCGGCTGTTGCGGGGTGATGCCCTTGACCGCGGCTTCCTGGCGCTCCACCTTCGGCTTTTCCTGGCCGAAGTTGGTGATCACATCCTCTTCCTGCACTTCGACGCGGCTGTAGCTCGGCGCTTCGCCCAGTTCGGCCAGATCGTCGTGGCGCACGCGCACGATCTTATAGTGCGGGGTTTCCAGATGGATGTTCGGGATCAGCACCACGTCGACGTCCAGACGCTCTTCGATCGAGTGGATCTCGGCGCGCTTTTCGTTCAGCAGGAAGGTGGCCACGTCAACCGGCACCTGCGCGTGCACCGCGCCGGTGTTTTCCTTCATCGCCTCTTCCTGGATGATGCGCAGGATGTGCAGCGCCGACGATTCGGTGCCGCGGATGAAGCCGATGCCGTGGCAACGCGGACATGGCTCGTGGCTGGTCTCGCCCAGGGAAGGCTGCAGGCGCTGACGCGACAGCTCCAGCAGGCCGAAGCGGGACAGCTTGCCCATCTGCACGCGGGCGCGGTCATGCTTCAGAACATCGCGCAGGCGGTTTTCCACGTCGCGCTGGTTCTTGGCGTTTTCCATGTCGATGAAGTCGATCACCACCAGTCCGCCCAGGTCGCGCAGGCGCAGCTGGCGGGCGATCTCTTCCGCGGCTTCCAGGTTGGTGCGGACGGCGGTTTCCTCGATGTCCGCGCCCTTGGTGGCGCGCGCCGAGTTGACGTCCACCGACACCAGCGCCTCGGTATGGTCGATCACGATGGCGCCGCCGGACGGCAGCTGCACGCTGCGCGAGAACGCGGTTTCGATCTGGTGTTCGATCTGGAAGCGGGAGAACAGCGGCACATGGTCCTTGTACAGCTTCACACGCGACAGCATGTTCGGCATCACATGGCTCATGAACTGGCGGGCCTGGTCGTGGATTTCCTCGGTGTCGATCAGCACTTCGCCGATGTCCGGATGGAAGTAGTCGCGGATCGCGCGGATCACCAGGCTGCCTTCCTGCAGAATCAGGAAGGGAGCGGACTGCGCGCCGGCCGCGCCTTCAATCGCGCGCCACAGCTGCATCAGGTAACCCAGGTCCCACTGCAGCTCTTCCAGATTGCGGCCGATGCCGGCGGTGCGGGCGATCAGGCTCATGCCGTGCGGCACTTCCAGCTGCGACAGCAGATCCTTCAGCTCCTGGCGCTCCTCGCCCTCAATGCGGCGCGATACGCCGCCGCCGCGCGGGTTGTTGGGCATCAGCACCAGATAGCGGCCGGCCAGGCTGATGTAGGTGGTCAACGCCGCGCCCTTGTTGCCGCGCTCGTCCTTCTCCACCTGCACCACCACTTCCATGCCTTCGCGCAGCACGTCCTGAATGCGCGGACGGCCGCCGTCATAGCCCTGGAAATAGGAGCGGGACACTTCCTTGAACGGCAGGAAGCCGTGGCGTTCCGTGCCGTAATCGACGAAGCAGGCTTCCAGCGATGGCTCGATGCGGGTGATGATACCCTTGTAGATATTGCCCTTGCGCTGTTCCTTGCCTACGGTTTCGATATCAAGGTCGACGAGCTTTTGTCCATCGACGATGGCGACGCGCAGCTCTTCGGCTTGCGTCGCGTTGAACAACATGCGTTTCATTTACATTCCTTGCGCGGCACTCACGCAAGGATGCAGCCAGTATTTGACGGCCCAGTGACTATCGATGGGCGCTTTCCGAAAGAAGTGTCGATGTAAAGATCGAGAAAAACAGGTTTGCTAACAAGCCTACTTCCTGATTGGGTCACATGCAGCCCGCCGACTCTGTGCGCAAACGGCGCATCGGTTTCGTACCGATCCTGCCTACCAGGCAGGACAAACATCGACAGGACGGCTGGCATGCCGGGTCAAACTTCGCTGCAAAATTCCCTGACTGGCTTAGCATCAGGAAACGGAATACTCGTGAGTGCGTTATGCGTATAAATGCATTACCATCGCTACTTTTCGGTGAGCGAGTTAACCTTGGCTGCGGCCGGTGCTGACGGCATCAGGTCAGGACGAAAGCCCTGCCGGCCGTTCGGAATTTCCGCAGCAGCATCACGCGAAACAGGCCGTGACCTTGGCTTTCCGAAATCCGCCGCCGCGCCGTGCATAGGCACAGCTGGGCAGCGCCACAAGTATAAGCAATATGACAGACATTCGCAAAGATTCCGTAACCTTCCTTGAAGTCGACGCAGAAGATGCCGGCCAGCGGCTGGACAACTACCTGCAGCGCCTGCTCAAGGGCGTGCCCAAAAGCCATATCTACCGCATTCTGCGCTCCGGCGAGGTGCGGGTGAACAAGGGCCGGGCAGACGCCAGCTACCGCGTGGCGGCCGGCGACACGCTGCGCATCCCGCCGATCCGCGTCGCCGAGCGCGCCGAGAAAAACGTGCCCGCCGCCACCTTCCCGGTGGTGTACGAAGACGATGCGATGCTGGTGATCAACAAGCCGGCCGGCGTGGCGGTGCACGGCGGCAGCGGCGTGTCTTTCGGCGTGATCGAACAACTTCGCCAGGCCCACCCGGAGTGGCGCTACCTGGAGCTGGTGCACCGGCTGGACCGCGAGACCTCCGGCCTCCTGATGCTGGCCAAGAAGCGCTCGGCGCTGACCCGCCTGCACGACATGATGCGCGACAATGTGCCCGACAAGCGCTACCTGGCCCTGGGCGCCGGCCACTGGCCGGAAAACATCAAGCAGGTGAAGCTGCCGCTGTTCAAATTCCACACCGCCGACGGCGAGCGCCGCGTCAAGATCGCCGAAGGCGACGACGGCCAATACGCGCACACCAACTTCGCCATCCAGCAGCGCTACACTGAATTCACGCTGGTGGAGGCGCATCTGCGCACCGGCCGCACCCACCAGATCCGGGTGCACATGCAAGCCAACGGCTGCGCGATCGCCGGCGACGAGAAATACGGCGACTTCGCGCTCAACAAGGAGCTGGCGCGCCGCGGCCTGAAGCGGATGTTCCTGCACGCGAAAAGCCTGGCGCTGCCGCACCCATTGACCGGCGCGCCGCTGAAGCTGGAGGCGCCGCTGCCGCCAGAATTGGCGAAATTCCTGAAAACCCTGGAGCCGCGCTGATGCGAGAGTTCGACCTGGTGGTGTTCGACTGGGATGGCACGCTGATGGATTCGACCGGCCACATCGTCCACGCCATCCAGCAAGCCTGCCGCGATCTGGACCTGCCGGTCCCCGGCCGCGAGGCCGCCAGCCACGTGATAGGCCTGCGGCTGGACGACGCCCTGCTGCGCGCCTGCCCGGCGGCCGGCGCCCGCCTGCCCGAACTGACCGCCGCCTTTCGCCGCCGCTACCAGGCGGGGCTGGAGCGGGTGACGCTGTTCGAACACGCCCAGTCCACGCTGCAAGCCATCCGGGCCGCCGGCATCTTCGTCGCCATCGCCACCGGCAGCAGCCGCGCCGGCCTCGACCGCGCGCTGCAGGCCGCCGGCATCCAGGACCTGTTCGATGCCACCCGCACCGTCGACGAGTGCCATTCCAAACCGCACCCGGACATGCTGTTCCAGTTGACCGACTACTTCGGCGTGGCCTGCGGCCGCGCGCTGATGGTGGGCGACACCAGCCACGACCTGCTGATGGCCCGCAACGCCGGCAGCGTAGGCGTCGGCATCAGCCACGGCGCGCACGCGGACAAAGAACTGCTCCGCTGCCAGCCCGCCGCCCTCGTCCACTCGCTGCCGGAGCTGAGCTCATGGCTGCTGCCGCGCCTAGGCTGATCTGCCCGTCCGCCGAGCTGCTGGACAGCGGCCCCGCCCACCGCTTTGAAATCGAACAAGCCGATGGCAGCCGCCTGCCCGCCTTCGCCGTCCGTTACCGCGGCAAGGTCCACGCCTATATCAACCGCTGCTGCCACATTCCGGTGGAGCTCGACCTGGAAGACGGCAAGCTGTTCGACCTGACCGGCCACTATCTGATCTGCAGCATGCACGGCGCCCGCTACCACCCCGACAACGGCTATTGCAGCTGGGGGCCATGCCGCGGCCAATCGCTCGCCAGGCTGGAAGTCATTGAACAAAACGGCCAAGTCTGGCTGAATGTCATGCCTGACTGAATTTTGCTAGACTTTTGGAATTGTTCCGGAGCATCCCTACCATGAGCGACACCCCCAACTGGGAACGTCAATTGCTGGAAAAACTGGCCACCGCAGCCCTGGTGGAGCAACGCCGCGCCCGGCAATGGAAAATCTTCTTCCGCCTGGCCTGGCTATTGATCATCGGCTTCGTCGTCGCCAGCCTGTTCATGCGCAGCGAAGACAAGGCCGGCGCCGGCCTGTCCGGCAGCGGACACAGCGCGGTGATCAAGCTGGATGGCGTGATCAGCAGCGACAACGACAGCGGCCAGAAAATGGTGGACGCGCTCGACCACGCCTTCCGCGACCGCAACACCAAGGGCGTCATCATCGACGCCAATAGCCCCGGCGGCAGCCCGGTGCTGTCGGGCATGGTCTACGACGAGATCCGCCGCCTGAAGAAGAAGCACGCCGACATTCCGGTCTACGTGGTGGTGAGCGACGTCTGCGCGTCCGGCTGCTACTACATCGCCGCCGCCGCCGACAAGATCTTCGTCGACAAGGCCAGCATCGTCGGCTCGATCGGCGTGCTGTCCGACGGTTTCGGCTTCACCGGCGCCATGGAAAAACTGGGCATCGAGCGCAGACTGAAGACCGCCGGCGAAAACAAGGCGATGGGCGACCCCTTCTCCCCGGTCAACCCCAAGCATGACGCCATCCGCCAGCAGTTGCTGGACGACATCCACCAGCAGTTCATCCAGGCGGTGCGCGACGGCCGCGGCAAGCGCCTGCAGAACGATCCGCAAATGTTCAGCGGCATGGTATGGCTGGGCGCCAAGGCGATTCCGCTGGGCCTGGCCGACGGCCTGGGCACCGTGCCGTCGGTGGCCCGCGACGTGGTCAAGGCGGAGAAGACCGTCGACTATACTCAGCAGGACGACTTTTCCAGCCGGGTGGCGCGCCGCATAGGCGTACAGTTCGCCGGCGGCGTCAAGTCGCTGTTCGACACCGCCCTGTTCTAGAACGCGGAGAGCGACATGGCATCCAGGCGCAAACGACATGAAGACGAGCACGAAAACCACGAACGCTGGCTGGTTTCGTACGCCGACTTCATCACACTGCTGTTCGCGTTCTTCGTGGTGATGTACGCCATCTCCTCGCTGAACGAGGGCAAGTACCGGGTGATGTCCTCGGCCATCATGGATGCCTTCCGCAGCGGCACCCTGGTCACGGTGCAAACTTCCCCGCCCAATGGCGGAGCCAACACCATGATTGAGATTCCGCAAACCAAGCCCATCTCCAAAAGCATCAAGGCCGACCACCATGTGGAAGAAGCCGCCAAGCTCGGCCAGCTGACGCAGAACCTGGCCAAGGTGCTGGGACCGCTGGTGCAAAGCGGCGAAGTCACCATCACCCAGAGCGACCAGGGCATCAACATCGATATCCGCGACAGCGCGCTGTTCGCCGTCGGCCAGGCGGTGCCCAATCAGCAGTCGCTGCCGCTGATGTCCAGCATGGCCAAGCTGCTGGCCGGCGTCGACAATTCCATCAAGGTGGAAGGCTTCACCGACGACGTGCCGATCCGCACCCCGTCCTTCCCGTCCAACTGGGAACTGTCCGCCGCGCGCGCCGGCGGCGTGGTGCGGCTGTTCCAGGAAAACGGCATCAATGCCCAAAGAATGGTGGCGGTCGGCCACGGCGCCAACCTGGCCGTCGCCGACAACGCCACCGCGGAAGGCCGCGCCCGCAATCGCCGCGTCACCATTTCGGTGCAAGCCAACGATGCCGGCGCGCCCGAAGCGCAGACAACACCCCCCACTGCAACCGAGGTAAAACCATGAGCACTCCCCTCTCTCATGCCACGCTGGAACAGCTGTTCCTGAACGCTCGCACCCACAGCCACTGGCAGGCTCGCCCGGTTGGCGACGACCTGCTACGCCAGCTGTTCGACCTGCTCAAGCACTGCCCGACCAGCGCCAACTGCTCGCCGGCGCGCTTCGTCTTCGTCAAGAGCCCGGAAGCGAAAGCCAAGCTCAAGCCCTGCCTGGCCGAAGGCAATGTCGACAAGACCATGTCCGCGCCGGTATGCGTGATCGTCGCCCAAGACATGAAATTCTACGAGCAACTGCCCAAGCTGTTCCCGCATGCCGACGCCAAGAGCTGGTTCGAAGGCAACGACGCGCTGATCCAGACCACCGCCTTCCGCAACGGCACGCTGCAAGGCGCCTACCTGATCCTGGCCGCCCGCTCGCTGGGCCTGGACTGCGGCCCGATGTCGGGCTTCGACAACGCCGCGGTGGATGCCGCCTTCTTCCCCGAAGGCAACGTCAAGTCCAACTTCCTGATCAACTTGGGCTACGGCGAAGCCGACAAGCTGTTCCCGCGCTCGCCGCGCTTCGATTTCGCCGACGCCTGCCAGATCCTGTAATTCCCGCTGGCTCCGCCCCGATGCCCGGTTATAATGCCGGGCATTTGTCTGCCCGGAGAATGCCATGCTGTACCCGCTGCTGCGCCCGCTGTTGTTCAAGTTCGACGCGGAAACCGCCCATGAACACACGCTGAAGATGCTGGATCGCGCGCACCGGCTGCACCTGGGCTCGCTGGCGGGCTCGCCCGCCGCCGGCCACCCGGTGCAGGCGATGGGCCTGACCTTCCCCAATCCGGTCGGCCTGGCCGCCGGCCTGGACAAGAACGGCGCCCACGTCGACGCGCTAGCGGATCTGGGCTTCGGCTTCATCGAAATCGGCACCATCACCCCGCGCCCGCAAGACGGCAATCCCAAGCCGCGCCTGTTCCGCCTGCCGGAGCACGAAGCCATCATCAATCGGATGGGCTTCAACAACCTCGGCGTAGCCGCGCTGCTGGACAATGTGCGCCGCTGCAAATTCAAGGGTGTGCTCGGCATCAACATCGGCAAGAACGCGATCACCCCGATAGAAAACGCGGTCGACGACTACCTGGCCTGCCTGGATCAGGTATACGCTGCCGCCAGCTACGTCACCGTCAACATCTCCTCCCCCAACACCAAAAACCTGCGCCAGCTGCAGCAGGGCGACGAACTGGGCAAGCTGCTGGCCGCGCTCAAGCGCCGCCAGAGCGAGCTGGCGGACCGGCACGGCCGCCATGTGCCGCTGGCGGTGAAGATCGCGCCCGATCTCGACGACGAGCAGATCGCAGAGATCGCCCGCCTGCTGATCGGCAACGGCATCAACGGCGTCATCGCCACCAACACCACGCTGTCGCGGCGTGAGATCGCCGGCCATCCGCTGGAAAACGAGGCCGGCGGCCTGTCGGGCGCGCCGGTGCGCAGCCGCTCCACCGCGCTGATCCGCAAACTGGCCAAGGAACTTGACGGCGCTCTGCCTATCATAGGAGTGGGCGGCATCCTTTCCGGCAGCGATGCCGTGGAAAAACTGGAAGCCGGCGCCAGCCTGGTGCAGCTGTACAGCGGCCTGATATACCGCGGGCCGGAACTGGTCGGCGAATGCGCCCGGGCGGCGGCGCAATACCTGCAAGCTCGCACACGAGAATGAATGGAGCAAGAACATGAAGACAACTACTCTCAGCCGCATCACCGTCATCGCCTTGCTGAGCGTCGGCGCGCTCAGCGGATGCGCCACCTCGGACTCCGCCGCGGTGTATTCCAAAAGCCAGATGCGCCAGGCGCAGACCGTGCAGTTCGGCACGGTGGTTTCGGTGCAGAACGTCAAGATGGAAGGCCAGAACAATGAACTGCTGACCCTGGGCGGCGCCGCGCTGGGCGGGCTGGCCGGCAGCAATATCGGCGGCGGCAAGGGCCAGATCGCCGGCGGCATCGTCGGCGCGCTGGCCGGCGGCTACGGCGCCAAGGCCGCCCAGGAAGCGCTGGGCAAGAACGCGCTGGAAATCACCGTCAAGCTGGATTCCGGCCGGGTGGTGTCCATCGTGCAGGAAGCCGACATTCCCTTCGTCGCCAACCAGCGCGTGAAGCTGCTGAGCGGCGGCGGCAACGACCGCGTCGTGCCGTACTGAGCGGGCAGCGCAGCCAAACGAAAACAGGCCCGGAAGGGCCTGTTTTTACTTTCCCCGCGCCTAGCTAGGCTCCGGCATCGTCTGCCAGCGGCCGCCGTGCAGCATCTGCAGCGGACGATAGCCGGCCTTATAAGCCATCTTGCGGCAATCGGCGATCCAGTAACCCAGATAGAGATAGCTCAAACCCATCGCTCTGGCCTGCTCCACCTGCCACAGCACGTTGTACACGCCCAGACTCATCTGGGCGTCGGCCGGATCGTAAAAGGTGTAGACCGCCGACAAGCCATCCGCCAGCCGGTCCACCAGGCTGACCATCTTCAACGCCCCCTCCAGCCGAAACTCGGCCAGATGGCTGTCCACACCGCTTTTCAGTATGAATTCGGCGTACTGCTGGGCATCGTCGTCAGACATGCCGCCGCCGGCATGGCGCGCCTGCTGGTAAAGCCGGTACAACGCGTAGTGCTCGGCGTCGAAAGCCAGCGGCAGCCACTCGACCGTCAGTTCGCCGCCGCGCCGCCACACCTTGCGCTGAGTGCGATTGGGCTGGAACTGGTCGACTGCCAATCGCACCGGGATGCAGGCCTGGCAGGCGTCGCAATACGGGCGATAGGTATAGAGCCCGCTGCGGCGGAAGCCCAGCCGCACCAGCTGGCTATACACCCCGCCGTCTATCGCCTCGGCGGGAATGGCTACCTGGGAACGCGCCTGATGGCCCGACAGGTAGCTGCAGGGATAAGGCGCAGTGGCGTAGAAATGGATGGCCGCGACCTGGCCGGCTTCACGATGACTCATGGCGGTAATGATAGTCCCACATTTGGCCGGGCTGCGGCTGCCGGATCTTCTCCTTCAGAGTAGCAAGAAAAACATCGCGCGGCACCAGGCAGGCGCCCAGGCTTTCCAGATGCGCGGTATGCATCTGGCAGTCGATCATTTCCACGCCTTGCGTGGCCAGGTGCCGCACCATGTGCACGAAGGCCAGCTTGGAGGCGTCGGTGCGGCGCGCGAACATCGACTCTCCGTAGAACATCCTGCCGATCGCCACGCCGTACAGGCCGCCGGCCAACTCGCCGTCGATCCAGGTTTCGAAACTATGCGCGTAGCCAAGCTGATGCAGCCGGCAGTAGGCAGCCACCATTTCCGGCACGATCCAGGTGCCGTCCTGGCCCGCCCGAGGCTGGGAGCAGGCTTCCATCACCTCGAAAAAGGCCTGATCGGTGCGAATTTCGTAATCGGGACGACGCAGCGCCTTGGCCAGCGAACGGCTGACCCTCAGCCGCGACGGATACAGCACCATGCGCGGCGCGGGCGACCACCATAAAATGGGCTCGCCCAGGGAAAACCAGGGGAAAATGCCTTCGGAGTAGGCGCTAAGGATGCGCCTGGGCGACAAATCGCCGCCGGCGGCCAGCAGGCCGTTGGGATGACTCAAGGCCTGCGCCACCGGCGGGAAGACAGGCTCGGGACCGAGCCAGGGAATCATCCGCGGCGGCCGCCCTTGGCCAGGCAGTCCGGGCACTCGCCGTACATGTACAGCGCGTGGTCGACGATGCGGAAACCATGCTGCTCGGCGATGCGGTCCTGCAGCGCCTCGATCTCCGGATCGAAGAACTCCACCACCTTGCTGCAGCTGACGCAGACCATGTGATCATGGTGGCCGCCCTGGTTCAGCTCGTACACCGCCTTGCCGGTTTCGAAATGGTGGCGCACCAGGATGCCGGCCTGCTCGAACTGGGTCAGCACCCGGTAAATGGTGGCGAGACCGATGTCGATGTTCTCCGCCAGAAGCTTGCGGTAAACGTCTTCGGCGGACATGTGACCGGAGTCCGCCTCCTCGAACAAGTCGAGGATTTTTAGGCGCGGACCGGTGGCTTTCAGGCCGATATCTTTGAGGTGACTGGCTTTGCTCATCGTGATATAAAGTGTGTCGATTTCGAATCATGATAAAGCCTTTTGACGGCTTTGCCTAATTACAGCCTCATAAACACTTGAGTCAATCGGAGTATCATGCGCGCCCTGATTTTCGCCGCCGTCATCGCCGTCTCCGGCTGCAGTTCCATAAATCCGCTTGACTGGACCCACAAGGTGGAAATCCAGCAGGGCAACTACGTGACCCAGGACGCCGTCGCCAAGCTGAAGCCGGGCATGACCCGCTCGCAAGTGCGCTTCCTGCTGGGCACTCCGCTGCTGACCGACGCCTTCCATGCCGACCGCTGGGACTACAAGTATAGCGACACCAAGCAAGGCCGGCTGGAAACCTCCAGCGACAAGCTGCTGACCGTTTACTTCAAGGGCGACGTGCTCGACCGCGTCGAAGGCGCCGCCCAGCCCGCCCCGCCGGCCAAGCAACTGGACGCCTCGATGCCGGCGCAGGAGACGAAACAGCCATGAGCCAAAACATCGTCATCGTAGGCGCATCCGGCCGCATGGGCCGCGTGCTGATCGAATCGGTGTTGAGCGCCCCCGGCGCGCGCCTGCACGCGGCGATAGAACGCTCCGACTCCGGCTTCGTCGGCCAGGACGCCGGCCTGTTCTGCGGCCGCGCCAGCGGCGTCAAGATCACTTCCGACTTCATCGCCGCGCTGGAAGGCGCCGACGTGGTGATAGACTTCACCCGCCCGGAAGGCACGCTGGAACACATGATGGCCTGCGTCGAGCACCAGGTGCAGATGATCATCGGCACCACCGGCTTCGACGACGCCGGCAAGGCCGCCATCCGCGCCGCGGCCGACAAGATAGCCATCGTGTTCGCCTCCAACTTCAGCATAGGCGTCAACCTCACCTTCAAACTGCTGGACATGGCCGCCCGGGTGCTGAACGAAGGCTACGACATAGAAATCACCGAAGCCCACCACCGCTTCAAGGTGGACGCCCCGTCCGGCACCGCCTTGCGGATGGGCGAAGTGATCGCCGACGCGCTGGGCCGCGACCTGAAGCAATGCGCGGTCTATGGCCGCGAAGGCGTGACCGGCGAGCGCGACCCCAATGCCATCGGCTTCGCCACCGTGCGCGGCGGCGACATCGTCGGCGACCACACCGCGCTGTTCGCCACGCTGGGCGAACGGGTGGAAATCAGCCACAAGGCCTCCAGCCGCGCCACCTTCGCCAATGGCGCGGTGCGCGCCGCGCGCTGGCTGTCGGACAAGCCGCACGGCCTGTTCGACATGCAGGACGTGCTGGGCCTGCGCTGATCCGGGAGGGGACATCCCCTCCCTTTCCTTCCTATGCGCGCGCTCACGCTGACCCTCACTCTGCTGCTCCTGCTCACGCTGACGTCAATCGCGTCCCTGCTCCATCACAGCCATCTGCTGCTCGCCAGTTTGTGGCGGCTGCAGCCTCAGCCGGCGCTGGAATGGCAATTGCTGGTGGAGTTGCGCCTGCCCCGGCTGCTGGCCTCGGCCGGCGCCGGCGCCCTGCTGGCCAGCGCCGGCGCGGCGATGCAGGCGCGCTTTCGCAATCCGCTGGCCGAGCCCGGCCTGATAGGCGTCAACAGCGGCGCGGCGCTGGCATCGGCGCTGGCGCTCAGCCTGGGCGCCGGCCTGTACGGGGTCGCCGCCTCGGCCTTCGGCGGCGGCATGGCGGCCCTGCTGCTGGTGCGCCTCCTGGGCGCCGATCAGGACGGCAACCGGCTGATCTTGAGCGGACTGGCGGTCAGCACCCTGCTCGGCAGCCTGCTGACCCTGCTGATCACCATGCTGCCCGACGGCTCGCTGCGCATCGTCACCTTCTGGCTGATGGGCAGCTTCGCCAGCGTGGAGTGGCCGCAAGCGCTATTGATGCTGCTGGCCGCGCCGCTGGTCTGGCTGGCCCTGTTCCGCCAGTGGCGCTTTCTCAACGCGCTGCAGCTGGGGGAAAGCACGGCCTTCCACCTGGGCTTCGCCGTGCGCCGGCTGGAGTGGCGCATCGTGATGCTGGCGGCGCTGGCCACCGGCCTGGTGGTGTCCGGCTGCGGCATGATAGGCTTCATCGGCCTGATGGCGCCGCACCTGGCCCGCCAGCTGCTGGGCAGCGATTCGCGCCGCTTGCTGCTGGCCGCGCCGCTCTTGGGCGCCTGGCTGGCCGTCTCGTCCGATTGGCTGGCGCGCGGCTTGCTCGCGCCGGCGGAGTTGCCGGTCGGCGTGATCACCAGCTTGCTGGGCGCGCCGTTTTTCCTGTGGCTGCTGCGCCGGCAGGAGCGCCGCCATGCTTGAAGCCAGCCGATTGACCCTCCGCCGCAACGGCCGGCTTTTGCTTCAGGACATCAGCCTGGCGCTGCGCCCGGGCGAGCTGCTGATCGCGCTGGGCCCCAACGGCGCCGGCAAGAGCAGCCTGCTCAAGCTGCTGTCCGGCCTGTGGCGGCCCGATTCCGGCTCGATCCGCCTGGCCGGCGAAAATCTGGACGATCTGCCCGCCGCCGCGCAAGCCGGCTGGCGCGCGGTGGTCGAGCAGCATCCGGTGACGCCCGCCGGCTGGACCGGCACCGAGCTGGTCGCCGCCGGCGCCTACCGCTATCCCCGCCTGCCTTCGCGGCAGATTCGCCAAGCCATTACGGAAGCGCTGGCGCTGACCGGCGCCGAACGACTGGCGGCGCGCAGCCTGAACGAATTATCCGGCGGCGAGCTGCAGCGCCTGCAACTGGCGCGCGCCTTGTGCCAGTTGCTGCTCTCGCCTGAAACCGAGCGCTATTTGCTGCTGGACGAGCCCACCGCGGCGCTCGACTTCGGACTGGCCGACGAATTGATGGCGCAGGTGCGCCAGCTATGCCGCCGCCTGCAAATAGGCGGCCTGGCCGTGATCCACGACCTCAACCTGGCGCTGCGCCACGCCGACAAGGTGTTGCTGCTCAGCAATGGCCAGGCGGCCGGCTACGGCGACAACCAGGAGATGATGCGGCGCGAGCGGCTGGAAGCGGTATACGGCGTCAGGCTGGCGGAGCTGAGCCACCCCGAACAGCCATGGCGGGCCTTCATCCCCCTGTCCGACAGCCCGCAACGCTGATCCATATTGCGCCGGAACGGCAAACCTGCCATTCTGACCATCTCGCATTTGCGACTGGAAGATTGAACATGCCGCTGCTTGCCGCTTTGCAATCGCTTCCCAACCAGTTCTGTGGCGAAGGCATCAACCACGAGGACCAGACCTTCACCGGCTGCCTGCACTGGCAGGCACTGCCCGGCCAAAGAGCCCTGCTGCTGCACTACACCGCCAGCGGCACCAGCGGCGATGTGCTGCACCGCGAAACCACCCTGCTGGGCTATCTGCCGGACGGCACGCTGTGCCTGTGGCCGGTGATGGAAGAGCTGCCCTTCATCCTGCCCCACCCTGCGGTGCGCCTGGCCGAGGGCGCCCACGGCACGCTGGAAGTGGTGTTCGCCAGCGCGCCGCGCAGTCTGACCGAGCAATTCCGCCAGGAAATCACCATTCGGCTGGAAGCCAATGGCCAGATGCAATACACCCATGGCTGGGGCCTGCCCAACTGCAGTTTCGAAGACCGCTCGCGCTGCAGCCTGACGCCCGTCGCCGGCACCGCCTGAGTGCGGCGGAGCCAAAACAAAACCGGGCCGCCATTTGGCTGCCCGGCTTTCATCGCGGCGTTCGCGCCGGCGTTCAAGCCATCTCCGGATCCCTGACCGCCTGAACCTCGTACGACTGCTTGACCTCGCCGTTGCCGTCCACGCTTTCCAGCTTCACATCGAAGCCCCATAGCCGGCAGACGTGCTTGAGCACCTCCTGGGCGCTTTGGTCTTCCAGCGGCCGCCTGTTATGCATCACGTGGCGCAGCGTCAGGCTGCGGTCGCCGCGCACATTGACCGACCACACCTGGATATTGGGTTCGCGCGAACCCAGGTTGTACTGCTCGGCCAGCTTGCCGCGGATATCGCGGTAGCCTTCTTCATCGTGGATGCTGGAGATCTCCAGCTTGTCGTCCTTGTCGTCGTCGCGGATGGCGAAGAAGCGGAAATCACGGATCAGCTTCGGCGACAGATACTGCGAGATGAAGCTTTCGTCCTTGAAATTGCGCATCGCGAATTCCAGAGACTCGCGCCAGTCGCTGCCGGCCAGGTCCGGGAACCAGGCGCGGTCCTCATCGGTGGGCGCCTCGCAAATGCGCTTGATGTCCTGATACATGGCGAAACCCAGCGCGTAGGGATTGATGCCGTTGTACCAGCGCGCCGTCACCGGCGGCTGCGTCACCACATTGGTGTGGCTCTGCAAAAACTCCAGCATGTAGCCGTCGGTGATCAGGCCCTTGTCGTACAGCCGGTTCATGATGGTGTAGTGCCAGAAGGTGGCCCAGCCTTCGTTCATCACCTGGGTCTGGCGCTGCGGATAGAAATACTGGGCGACCTTGCGCACGATGCGCACCACCTCGCGCTGCCAGGGTTCCAGCAACGGCGCCGATTTCTCGATGAAGTACAGCAGGTTTTCCTGCGGCTCCAGCGGGAAGCGCGGCGCCGGCTTGCCGCTGTCGTCCTTGTCGCGCTTCGGTATCGTGCGCCACAGGTCGTTCACCTGCATCTGCAGGTATTGCTCGCGCTCCTCCTGCCGCGCCTGCTCTTTGGCCAGCGACAGTTTCTGCGGCCGCTTGTAGCGGTCGACGCCGTAGTTCATCAGCGCATGGCAGGAGTCCAGCAGCTCCTCCACCTCGTCTATGCCGTAGCGCTCCTCGCACTTGCTGATATAGCTTTTGGCGAACACCAGGTAATCGATGATGGCCGACGCGTCGGTCCAGGAGCGGAACAGGTAATTGCCCTTGAAGAAACTGTTGTGGCCGTAAGCGGCGTGGGCGATCACCAGCGCCTGCATCATCATGGAGTTTTCCTCCATCAGATAGGCGATGCAGGGGTTGGAATTGATGACGATTTCGTAGGCCAGCCCCATCTGGCCGCGCTTGTAGCTTTTCTCGGTGGAGACGAAATGCTTGCCGTAGCTCCAGTGGTGGTAGTTGACCGGCATGCCGACCGAGGCGTAGGCGTCCATCATCTGCTCGGCGGTGATCACCTCAAGCTGATTGGGGTAGACGTCCAGCTTGAATTCGTCCACCGCGATGGTGCGGATCTGCCGGTCGTATTCGCCTATCAGGTCGAAAGTCCATTCCGAACCGGTGGAAATCGGCTTGCCGACCTCCTCTTCCCCCTTGCGAGTCCGTTTCATGTGCCGACCCTTCCATTGGCTGGCTGGCGCTTGAACAACTCCCGGAACACCGGGTAGATGTCCGACGCCGAGCGGATTTTCTGCATCGCGAACTGCGGGCATTGCGACTTGACCTTCAGGTACTCGTACCACAGGTTTTGCGGCTCGCCCTCGGTGATCTCGATGTAGGCGAAGTACTGGCAGTACGGCAGCAGGTTCTCCTCCAGGATGCGGCCGCAGTTGGCGGAATCGCTGTCCCAGTTGTCGCCGTCGGATGCCTGGGCGGCGTAGATGTTCCACTCGCTGCTGGCATAGCGCTTGCGGATGACGTCGCTCATCAGGTTGAGCGCCGACGACACCACCGTGCCGCCGCTCTCGCGCGAGTGGAAAAAGTCCTGCTCGTTGACTTCAACCGCGCTGGTATGGTGGCGGATGAACACCACCTCGATCTTTTCGTAATTGCGCTGCAGGAACATGTACAACAGGATGAAGAAACGCTTGGCCATGTCCTTTTTCTGCTCATCCATCGAGCCGGACACATCCATGATGCAGAACATCACCGCCTGGCTGGTCGGCTTGGGTTGCTTGACCCGGTTGTTGTAGCGCAAGTCGAAGGGATCGATGAAGGGGATGCTGGCCAGGCGCTCGCGCATCTGGTGGATGCGCTGGCGCTTTTCGCGGACCTCCAGCGCGTTGTCGTCGTCCGACTCGATAAGCGTGTCCAGCTCTTCCTCGGCGTCGTCCAGGCTCGACAAGGTGGGCGCCGCCATCGCCACCCGCCGCGCCAGCGCGCCGCGCAGCGAGCGGACGATATTGATGTTGGCCGGCGTGCCGTCGTTGGTGTAGCCGGCGCGCACGGTTTTCAGCTCCTCGATTCCCATCAGCTGGGTCTTGATCAGATTGGGCAGCGCCAGATCATCGAAGAACACGTTCATGAATTCTTCGCGCGACAGCTGGAACACGAAATCGTCCTCGCCCTCGCCGTCCTGGCTGGCCTTGCTGCCCCCGCCGCCCGCTCCGCCCTGCGGCCGCGGGATGCGGTCGCCCTTGATGAATTCCTCATTGCCCGGGTGGATGTTCTCCCACACCCCGCCCTTGCCATGATGGAAATTGGGTTCGGAAATATCCTTGACCGGTATCGAGACCTTTTCCCCGCTTTCGATATCGGTAATGCTCCGTCCCTTGATCGCCTTGGAGACGGCTTCCTTGATTTGCGCCTTGAAACGGCGAAGAAAGCGTTCGCGATTGACCGCCGACTTGTTCTTGCCGTTGAGGCGTCTGTCTATGATGTGGGACATAGCCACCTCTCTTGCGCGCAGCCGCGGGCGGCCGGTTCCGTTCCGAAACCCGCCGCCCGACGCCGCGCGCGGTTGTGTCTCCTTGTCGCCCGGCGTCAACCGCCGGACATCGCCAACCCGCCCGCTCCAATCGGAGCGAGCGGTTCATGACGGCTTATGAGGACTTGCGCACCCGCAGATACCATTCGCACAGCAGGCGCACCTGCTTGGCGGTATAGCCCTTTTCCACCATGCGGTTGACGAAGTCCTCGTGCTTCTTGGCGTCCTCGGCGCTGGCCTTGGCATTGAAGGAAATCACCGGCAGCAGCTCTTCGGTGTTGGAGAACATTTTCTTCTCTATCACCGTGCGCAGCTTCTCGTAGCTGGTCCAGGTCGGGTTCTTGCCGCCGTTGTTGGCCCGGGCCCGCAGCACGAAGTTGACGATTTCGTTGCGGAAGTCCTTGGGGTTGGAGATCCCGGCGGGTTTCTCGATCTTTTCCAGCTCCGCGTTCAGCGAGGTGCGGTCGAAGATTTCGCCGGTGTCCTGATCGCGGTATTCCTGATCCTGGATCCAGTAGTCGGCGAAGGTCACGTAGCGGTCGAAGATGTTCTGCCCGTACTCGGAATAGCTTTCCAGATAGGCGGTCTGGATTTCCTTGCCGATGAACTCGACGTACTTGGGCGCCAGATACTCCTTCAGGAAGGTCAGGTACTTCTGTTCGGTTTCGGCCGGGAACTGCTCGCGCTCGACCTGCTGCTCGATCACGTACAGCAGATGCACCGGATTGGCGGCGACTTCGCTGTGGTCGAAATTAAACACCTTGGACAGGATCTTGTAGGCGAAGCGCGTCGACAGCCCGCTCATGCCCTCGTCCACGCCGGCGTAGTCGCGGTACTCCTGCAGCGACTTGGCCTTGGGATCGGTGTCCTTCAGGTTTTCGCCGTCGTACACCTGCATCTTGCTGTACAGGCTGGAGTTTTCCGGCTCCTTCAGCCGCGACAGCACGGCGAACTGGCCCATCATCTTCAGCGTGCCCGGCGCGCACGGCGCCTTGCCCAGCGAGGAGTTGCGGATCAGCTTGTCGTAGATCTTGATTTCCTCGGCCACCCGCAGGCAGTACGGCACCTTGACGATGTAGATCCGGTCGAGGAAGGCCTCGTTGTTCTTGTTGTTGCGGAACTGCTTCCATTCGCTCTCGTTGGAGTGGGCGAGGATGATGCCTTCGAACGGAATCGCGCCGAAACCTTCGGTGCCCTTGAAGTTGCCTTCCTGGGTGGCGGTCAGCAGCGGGTGCAGCACCTTGATCGGGGCCTTGAACATCTCGACGAATTCCAGCAGCCCCTGGTTGGCCAGGCACAGGCCGCCGGAGTAGCTGTAGGCGTCGGGATCGTCCTGCGCGTATTTTTCCAGCTTGCGGATGTCCACCTTGCCCACCAGCGAGCTGATGTCCTGATTGTTTTCGTCGCCCGGTTCGGTCTTGGCCACCGCCACCTGGCGCAGCACGGACGGATAGCGCTTGACCACGCGGAACTGGCCGATGTCGCCGTTGAATTCATGCAGCCGCTTCACCGCCCAGGGGCTGGGAATGCCCTTAAGGTAGCGACGCGGGATATTGTACTGTTCTTCCAGGATGGGGCCGTCTTCGTCGTAATTGAACAACGACAGCGGCGACTCGTTGACCGGGCTGCCCTTCAGGCAATAGAACGGCACCAGCTCCATCAGCTCCTTCAGCTTCTCGGCGATGGAGGACTTGCCGCCGCCCACCGGCCCCAGCAGGTAGAGAATCTGCTTCTTCTCTTCCAGCCCTTGCGCGGCATGGCGGAAGTAGGCGACCACCTGTTCAATGACTTCCTCGGTGCCGTAGAAGTCGCGGAAGGCCGGATATACCTTGATGACCTTGTTGGAGAAGATGCGCGACAGCCGGGAGTCGTGGCGGGTGTCCACCAGCTCCGGTTCGCCGATGGCTGCCAGCATGCGCTCTGCGGCAGTGGCGTAGGCTCCGGGGTCTTGCCGGCACAGCTCCAGATACTCCTGGATCGTGTACTCTTCCTCGCGGGTCTTGTCGTAGCGCACTGCGTAGTGACTGAAGATATCCGGGTGCATGACTCTCTCCTGGCTGGTAGCAGGGGCTGGGCGAAATGCACCTCGCATGAGGCCGTTCCCCTTGCTGAATTAGAGTGCTGACTGTGTCTCCGGTCTTTTTTTGGGTATAGCATAGCAGTACGAAACGACCGGACAAAAGCCGGCAAAAACTGGAATCAACCAGCACAGCCGGCATCGCGTGGGAAAAGCCGTTGAATCAATAAGGATTTTTAATTTTGGAATTTTGTAACAATTGATGAAGCTTAGTAAATTCTTGTAATGCCGAAAGGAATAATTGGATATAAAAATCTGAAATTACAAAGGCTTGTCAGCTTTTTCTCTGCAGGATGCGGACACCGATTTCATATATGAGTCCACGCTGCACTTCATTGCAGCGCTTGACCTCGACCTCGGCCTCGAATGGCTTGCCCGACACCCCGCCCACGCTGGGCACCAGCACGATCACATTGAGCTTTTCGCCGTACTGCGGCACAAAGGCTGAGCGCAGCGCCATGCCGTCCACCGACAAGTCCACGCACTCGCCGTAATAGGTCTGCCCGCTCAACAGCGACTTGATCCGGGCCTTGCACCCCATGCTGACGCGTCGGCCGCGCCGACGGTCGTAATACGCGTCAAATCGGGACACCTCGCATCCTCCCGCTCAAATAAGCCGCCAGCCAGTGCAGGCCGACTATCGATTTGCTGTCGCAGATCCCGCCGCTCAGCGCCATCTCCATCGCTTCGTCCAGCGGCTTGGTCAGCACCTCCAGAAACTCGCCCTCGTCCAGCCGCCTTTCGCTAAGAATAAGATCTTGCGCCAGGTAATAGCTGATTTTTTCATTCGAATAGCCGATGCAGGGGTGGGCGGTGCCCAGATAAGTCCAGCTGGCGGCGCGATAGCCGGTTTCCTCGAAAAGCTCGCGGCGCGCGGTCTCTTCCGGCGCCTCGTCCGGGTCGATCTTGCCGGCGGGAATCTCGATGAACTCGCGGCCGGCCGGATAGCGGTACTGCCGCTCCAGCACCAGCTCGCGCTGCGGCGTCAGGGCCAGGATGGCCACCGCGCCGGGATGGAGGATGTACTCGCGGGCGGCTTGCTTGCCATCCGGCAGCGCCACCTGGTCCTTGCGCACGCGCAGGAAGCCGCCCTCGTACACCAGCTCCGACGTCAATTGTTTTTCAAGCAGATCCACACTTCGCCTTTCTATTGTTCCAGGCGCTGACTACAGCCCAGCGCCACATCACTCGCGTCGCCAGATAGCCCGCCGCCCCCAGCGTCAGCCCCAGCGCCGGCATGCCCACCAGCAGCGGCCACCCCATGTCCACCAGCCAGCCGACCGTGCCGGCCAGCCAAGCCGCCAAGCCCGCTCCGCCCAGGCCGGGAGGCGGCGCCATCGACAGGGAGGTGGGGCCGCCCAGCAGCCATCTGCCATAACAGTAGGCCAGATAATAGAGCGGCAACACCGTCAACGGATTGCTGTACAGGGAAACCACCATCGCCGCCGGCAGGTTCACCCGCAGCAGCAGCGCCAGCGCCAGCGCGGTGGCCTTCTGGGTGAAGCCGGGCATCACGCCGGAATAAAGTCCCACCGCCACGCCCATCGCCACCTTGCGCCGATTGAACGCCCAATAGGCCGGCTGGTCCAGATACGGCGCCAGCCGGCGCATGCCCGGCCGGGCGAACCATTGGTGGCGCCGTCCGGCGAACCGCCGCATTTTCCGCTTGAGCCAGGTCATTCCATTTTCATGCCGCTACGTTGTCGTAATGCCACACCCGCCCGCGCGCGGCAACGCATTTTGTTGTCAAAAGGCCGGGAATAATTTAAACAAGCGTTTGAATTAAACCGCCCCGGCCAAGGGGTCATCATAAAGCGTATCGACCTGGCATGCACCAGGCCGCGCCAACCCACTGGAGAAACCGAATGCCTGTCTACAAAGCACCGCTGCGCGACTTCGACTTTGTTCTCAACGAGTTGATCAAGGTACAGGACATCATCCCCTCTCTGCCAGGCTACGAAGAGGCCACGCAGGACATCTTCAGCTCCTACCTGGAGGCGGCGGCCCAGTTTTGCGAGTCCGAGCTCGCGCCGCTCAACCGCCAGGCGGACGAAGAAGGCTGCCAGTACGATAGCGCGACCAAATCGGTGACCACTCCCACGGGCTTCAAGGAAGCCTACAAACAGTACTGCGAACTGGGCTTCCCGGCGCTGGACTGCGATCCGTCCTACGGCGGCCAGGGGATGCCCAAGAGCCTGGCCTTCCCCATCATGGAGATGCAATGCTCGGCCAACGTCGCCTGGTCGATGTATCCGGGCCTGTCCCATGGCGCGTATTCTGCCATCCACGCGCACGGCACAGAAGAACAGAAAGCCGCTTACTTGCCCAAGCTGGTGGACGGCAGCTGGACCGGCACCATGTGCCTGACCGAACCCCACTGCGGCACCGACCTCGGCCTGCTCAAATCCAGGGCCGAGCCGAACGGCGATGGCAGCTACCGCATCACCGGCACCAAGATCTTCATCTCCGCCGGCGAGCACGACCTATCGGACAACATCATCCATCTGGTGCTGGCCCGCCTGCCGGACGCGCCGAAAGACGTGAAGGGCATCTCGCTGTTCATCGTGCCCAAATTCCTCGACGACAAGAGCCGCAACGCCGTGTCCTGCGGCAGCCTGGAACACAAGATGGGCATCAAGGCCAACGCCACCGCGGTGATCAATCTGGACGGCGCCAAGGGCTGGCTGATAGGCGAACCTAACAAGGGCCTGTCCTGCATGTTCACCATGATGAACGCCGCCCGCCTGGGCTGCGGCATGCAGGGCCTGGGCATAGGCGAAGCCTCGTTCCAGGGCGCGCTCTCCTACGCCCGCGAACGGCTGCAGATGCGCGCGTTGAACGGCGCGCAGTGTCCGGACAAGGCTGCCGACCCCATCATCGTCCACCCGGACGTGCGCCGCATGCTGCTGACTCAGAAAGCCTATACCGAAGCCGGCCGCGCGCTGGCGGCGCTGCTGGCGCTGCAGCTGGACATAGAGGACAAGCATCCGGACGCCAGCGTCCGCGCCGACGCCGCCGACCTGGTGGCGCTGCTGACCCCGGTGGCCAAGGCCTTCATGACCGACAACGGCTACACCGCCGCCAATCTGGGCATGCAAGTGTTCGGCGGCCACGGCTACATCCGTGAATGGGGCATGGAGCAACTGGTGCGCGACGCCCGCATCTCGCAGATCTACGAGGGCACCAACGGCATACAGGCGATAGATCTGCTGGGCCGCAAAGTGCTGCTGGACCAGGGCGCCAAGCTGCGCAAGTTCACCAAGCTGATCCACAAGTTCTGCCAGCAGTACGAAGGCCATGCGCAGTTGGGCGAATTCGTCAATCCGCTCGCCAAGCTGATGAAGGAAATCGGCGAGATCACCATGGGCATCGGCATGGCCAGCCTGTCCAACAAGGATGAGGCCGGCGCCGCCGCCACCGACTACCTGCGCCTGGTCGGCCACTTGACCTACGCCTGGCTGTGGGCGCGGATGGCCGAAGTCGCCTACGCCAAGCTGGGCCAGGGCGAGGATGCGTTCTACAACGCCAAGATCGCCACCGCCCGCTTCTACTACGCCAAGCTGCTGCCGGAAGCGGAAGCGCTGAAGGCCAGCATCAAAACGGGCGCCAAGCCGCTGATGGCGCTGGAGGAAGCGCACTTCGGCTTCTGATATGACGCCGCGGATTGCGCCGCGAACGGGCCGCATGCCATGCAGGCATGCGGCCTGTTGCTTTTTCTTCAGCGAAACCACCTAGCCCGAATCGGCAATCCACAAGTTTTCCGTGCCGCTGCCGAAATCAGGTCATACTGAAGTCGTTCCCTCAACCCTATACAGTGCGCCGGATTGCAGAGACGCGCCGACAGGAGTCCGTGATGTCGATCTCATCGCTGAACAGCAACCAGGCCGGCCAGACCGGCGGCGCCAGCCAGACGCAGAACGCCGGCTACAGCGCCCAGACCGCCCGCAACCAGCTCAACTCGGTGCTGGTGGAGTCGCTGGACGTATCCATCAGCAGCGGCAAGCAATCGCAAACGCTGCTGTTCCACGCCTCGATCACCAATATCAACCAGATCCTCAGCGCCGACAGCGGCGGACAAAACAGCGACGGCAGCGGCAACGCCTCCTCGTCCACGCTGCAGATCAACAGCACGCAGCTGAGCATTTCGGTGCAGCAGCAAAGCGGACAGAACAGCGACGACGACAATTCGCCGCAAGCCACCGCCAAGCGCATCCTGGACGGCGCCACCAGCCTGTTCGGCCTGTACAAGCAGCAGCACCCGGAGCTGAGCTCCGACCAGCAGGCGCAAAACTTCGTCGGGCTGATCCGCCAAGGCTTCGAGCAAGGTTATCAGGAGGCCACCGGCATCCTGAAAAACCTCAATGTCTTCAACGGCGATGTCTCCAGCGGCATCCAGCAAACCCACGACCTGGTCGAGCAGGGACTGGACGCCTTCCTGCAGCAGAATCAGTCCGCCGGCACGCAGTCCTCGCAGGCGGCCGCCGGCGACAGCCAGAGCGGCAGCTGAGCAGGCATGACCGCGGGAGTCGGCCATGGCAATCGATGACGACATCATCGTCGCGCCGATAGGCGGCGTCCACCCGCGCGCCGGGGGGGCGCGCGGCGTGCACGCGCTGGCCCAGCACGGACAGCGCGGGCGCCGCCAGGACACGGAAGACAATGCCGACATCAGCCTCAGCCATGGCCGGCAGGCCGCCCAGCTGCTGTACAGCGCGGTGATGGACCAAGTCGCGCAACTGGCCGGACTGGACGTCGACCCGGGCCAGCTGCAGGAAAGCGCGCTGCCGGGCGACAGCCACAGCCAGCACCTGCTGCTGGGCATCGCGGCCCTGTTCGAGCACTATTGCGGCCGGCATCCGCAACTGGCGCGGCAGGAAGCCGGCCAGGCCTTCGCGCCGCTGGCCGAGGCCGGGCTGGAGCGCGGCCATCAGGAAACCTGCCAGGTGCTGCGGCAACTGAATGCCTATCCGCCAGCCACCGCCGCCCAGCTGCAGGGCCTGTGCCAGCTGACGGCCCGGCTGCTGCGCGAGCGCCTGGCGCAAAACTAGCCTCAGCGGCAAAACGCCCGCACGATGCGGCCGACGCGCGCCTCGATCAAGATGCCGCCCTCCCCCAATCCGAACCGGCCGTCGCGCCGCAGCAAGGCCAGCACATCGTCGGCGGCCGCCCCGGCATCCGGCACGCCGGCCTCGGCCAGCGTCACCGGCATGCCGAGCGCGCGATACATGTCTTCCACCTTGTCTATCACCCGCTCCGCGGCCAATTCCGGAGCGTCGAACACCCGCGCGCCCATCTGGCGCAGCTTGGCGGCTTTTTCCGCGCAGGCCTCGCGCAGCAGCGACGGCTGTACGATGGACAGGGTGCGGCCGTGGTCTATGCCGTACAGCGCGGTCAGCGCCCGGCCGATGCCGTGCGTGGCCCAGTCATGCGGCACCCCCAGGCCAATGGCGCCGGACAGCGCCTGGTTGGCGGCCCACATCATGTTCTGCCGCCAGTCCGGCGTGCCGCGCTCGTCGAAACGGCAAGCCAGCCGGTACAGCGCCCGCAGCACCGCCTCGGCGCAGCCATCCTGCACCAGCGCGCCTACCGGGTAGGTCAGGTATTGCTCGCAGGCATGGACGAAGGCGTCGGTCACGCCGTTGGCCAGTTGCCGGTCAGGCAGGGTGGCCAGGGTGTCGGGGTCGAGAACCGCGAAACGCGGCCGCAGCAGCGGCGAGCGAAAAGCCAGCTTCTCCTGGCTGGACAGCCGCGAAATCACCGCGGTGCCGTTGCCTTCCGAACCGGTGGCGGCCAGCGTCAGCACCACGCCCAGCGGCAATGCCGCCCGCACTGGCTGCTTGCCAGAAACCAGCTCCCAGCCATCGCCGTCATGCAAGGCCGCGGCCGCCAGGTATTTGGCGGCGTCGATGACGGAACCGCCGCCCGCCGCCAGGATGAAATCGCGCCGGCTCTCGCGCAGCAGCGCCAGCGCGCCGGCTAAAGCCTCCACGTCTGGATTGGGCGCCACGCCGCCGAACTCCAGCCAGTCATGGCCGCGCAAGGCTTGCTGCAAGCGCGCGTGGATGCCGTTGCGCTTGATCGAGCCGCCGCCGTACAGCAGCAGGATCCTGGCGCCGGCAGGCAGCAGCCGCTCCAGGCCGGCCAACTGGCCGCCGCCGAAATGAAGATGGGTGGGATTGTAGTAATCGAAAACGAGGGCGGGGTTCATCGCGGGTCCAGGCTAGGCTTGCGGCCGAAAATTTCAAAGGCATATTAAGCCATGCCTAAGCACCCGCGCCTAGCGTCTCCGCGTCGATGGGGCCCGCCTGCGCGCGTTCCGGATGCATGGCCATAAAAAAAGCGGACCCATGGTCCGCTTTCATGATCGGCCGGCCGGCTCAGTTGCTGCCGCAGCAAGCCTTGTACTTCTTGCCGCTGCCGCACGGGCACACGTCGTTGCGGCCCACTTTGTCGCCATCGCGGCGAACCGTGGTCGGCGCCTGCTCCTTGGCGCGCCAGTAGCCGAACACCGCCTGCAGGGCGTCGGTCAGCTCTTCCTTGTAGCCTTCCACCTCTTCGTCGGTGAAAGTCAGCAGGTCTTCGCCGTCTTCTTCCTCGAACGCGCCGCCCAGCACCAGCATCGGCATCATCAGGCTTTCGAAGCCCTCGTCCTCTTCCGCCACTTCGAACCAGTCGGTGTCGACCAGATCCAGCGCGTACAGGTAGGCGTTCGCCCACGGCCAGTAGTCCGGCTCGCCCTCTTCTTCGCTGTCTTCTTCCGCGTACAAGATCATGTCCAGCTCTTCGCCGGCGGCCAGCACGTCGCGGGTGGTGTCGAACAGCTTTTGCAGCAGGGTTTTCAGCTCGGCTTCATCGGCCTGGCTTTCGAAAGCCGGCGCGTCGCCCAGCACTTCCGGCAGCCAGAAATCGGTATCGACCGCATCTGGTCCGCTCACCAACGCGGCGAAGAAGCCCTGCACTTCGTCCGGGCGCATGGTGCTGCCGCTGGCGGACAACGGGGTCAACAGCGTTTCGAGACGGGCCAGGTCGGCATCGTTGAAAGCGGTAACGGTCATGGTGTATTCCTCAAGGGTGAATCAGGTCTGGGCGCATTGTAAGCCAAAAGCGCGCTTCTGGCCGGCATTTCGCTGCCTGGACGGTCTGGAATCAGGCTGTTTTGACATCCGGCAAACCCAGCTTTTCCAGCATTTGCCGCCGCATCAGATACTTCTGCACCTTGCCGGTGACCGTCATCGGAAAGCCATCGACAAACTCGATGTAACGCGGAATCTTGTAATGAGCGATCTCGCCCTGGCAAAAGGCGAGGATCTCCTCCTCGGTCGCGGTTTCGCCGTCGCGCAGCCGTATCCACACGCACAGCTCCTCGCCGTAGCGCGCGTCCGGCACGCCTATCGCCTGCACGTCCTGGATCTTGGGATGGCGGTAGAGGAACTCCTCCACTTCGCGCGGATAGATGTTTTCGCCGCCGCGGATCACCATGTCCTTGACCCGGCCGACGATGTTGACCAAACCATCGTCGCGCATGATCGCCAGATCGCCGCTGTGCATCCAGCCTTCCGCATCGATGGCGGCGCGCGTCATGTCCGGATCGTCCCAATAGCCCAGCATCACCGAGTAGCCGCGCACGCACAACTCGCCGCGCTGGCCGCGCGGCGCGACGCGCCCCTCGGCGTCCACTATCTTCACCTCCACATGCGGATGAACGCCGCCCACCGTGCTCACCCTTTGCTCCAGCGGGCTGTCGGCGGCGCTTTGCAGGCTGACCGGGCTGGTTTCGGTCATGCCGTAGCAGATGGTCACCTCGGCCATGTGCAGCTGCGACAACACCCGCTTCATCACCTCCACCGGGCAGGGGCTGCCGGCCATGATGCCGGTGCGCAGGCTGGACAGCTCGAATTCGGCGAAGCGCGGGTGGTCCAGCAGCGAAATGAACATGGTCGGCACGCCGTGCAAGGCGGTGCAGCGCTCCTCGGCAACCGTCTGCAACACCGCCAGCGCGTCGAAACCCTCCGCCGGCAGCACCATCGCCGCGCCGCGGCACAGGCAGCACAGCGTGCCCATCACCATGCCGAAGCAATGGTAGAGCGGCACCGGAATGCACAGCCTGTCGTCGGCGCGCAGCCGCATCGCCGCGCCGACGAACCAGGCGTTGTTGAGAATATTGCGATGCGACAGCGTCGCGCCCTTGGGATGGCCGGTGGTGCCTGAGGTGAACTGGATGTTCGCCGCGTCGCCGCACTGCAGCGCCTCGCCCACCGCCTGCAGCGCCGCCAGCTCGGCCGCCGTCGGCTCGGCCAATAGCTCGGAAAACGGCAGGATGCCCGGCAGCGCCTGCTGCCCCATCCGCACTACCCAGCGCAGCTCGGGCACGCGCCCCGCGCGCAGCTCGCCCGGCCTGCAGGCGTCCAGTTCCGGCGCCAGCTGGCGCATCGTCTCCACGTAGTCGCTGCTTTTGAAGCCGGGCGACAGCACCAGCGCGCGGCACTGCACTTTGTTCAGCGCGTACTCCAGCTCGGCGCGGCGGTAGGCCGGGTTGATGTTGACCAGCACCAGGCCGGCCTTGGCGCTGGCGAACTGCATCAGCACCCATTCGGCGCGGTTCTGCGACCAGATGCCTACCCGCTCCCCCGGGGCCAGGCCCAGCCGCAGCAAGCCGCAGGCCAGCCGATCCACCTGCCGCCGCAATTCGGCGTAGCTCCAGCGGATGTCCTGCTGCCGCACGCGCAGCGCCAGCCGGTCGGCATGGCGTTCGCAAGCCTGGTCGAAAAAACGTCCTATGGTCTGTCCCAATAGCGGCTGATCGCTGGCCCCCTGGGCGTAGCTGGCCTGTTGCATCGACGGTTCCCCGTGTCGGTTGCGCGAAGACACAGGTTGACGATTACGTAAACGTAAATCAAGCTTTCATCTGTTGGAGTGGGAAAAACGCTACAATCGCCGCCTGAAGGAAAACATATGAACCAAGCAGAATTTTTCACCATCTCCGATCTGGCGCAAGAATTCGACGTCACCCTGCGCACCATCCGCTTCTACGAAGAACAAGGGCTGATCGAGCCCCAGCGCGAAGGACGCCAGCGTCTGTTCAACCGCCGCGACCGCGCCCGTCTGAAGCTGATCCTGCGCGGCAAGCGCATCGGCCTGTCGCTGGCGGAGATCCGCGAAATCATCGACCTGTACCAATTGGCGCGCGATGAAGCCAGCCAGTCGCAAAAGCTGCTGGATCTGCTCCAGTCCCGCCGCAACCAGCTGGAATCGCAGCGCCATGACATCGACGCGGTGCTGGACGAAATCGGCGCGCTGGAAAACCATTGCCGCAACGTGATCGGCAGCCAGAGCCCAGCCGCCTGATCGACAGCAATATTGCAACGTCATTTCCCATTCCATAAAATGGCCCTCTCAAAGAAGGCCATTGCCATGCCCAATCCCTACACCACCGCATTTTCCCTGCGACACCTGAGCGCCGAGCATATCGAGAATTTCTGGCGCGTCACCGACAGCGTGGCCCGAGAACGGCGCTACCTGGCCTTTCTGGAAATCCCGCAAGCGGCTTCGGCCGAATACGCGCGCAGCCAATTGGCCCGGAAAGCCCCGCACTTGCTGCTGCTGGACGGCAAGCAGGTCGTCGGCTGGTGCGATGTCGCCCCCCAGCACTTTCCCATCTACCAGCATGGCGGCACGCTGGGCATGGGCCTGCTGCCGCGCTACCGCGGCATGGGCCTGGGCGGATGGCTGCTGGACAGCACATTGCAATTGGCCGAGCAGCGCGGCTATCGCCGCCTGGAGCTGACCGTGCATGAAGACAACCTCAACGCGATCAAGCTCTACGAAAGACACGGCTTTCTGCTGGAAGGCCGCAAACGCGAGGCGATCTGCATCGATGGGCGCTACAAGGATGTCTTGATGATGGCGCGGCTGACGCCTACCGCGTCGTCCAAGCCATAAGACCTCTTATTTGGCCGCGGCATTGAGCATGCTCCACTGCACCGCCAGCACGCTGGCCAGCACAATGGCCAGGCCCAGCATCGATTGCGCCGACAAGGCCTGGCCCAGCAAGGCCCAGCCCAGCACCACCGCCGTCAACGGGCTCAGAAGGCCCAGCGATGTCACCGCCACCGCCGACAGGCGGGCGATGCCGCGAAACCACAGCCAGTAGGCGATCAAAGCGCCGAAAACCGTCAAATAGGCATAGCCGCCGATCTGCGCCGCGGTCAAAACCGGCAACGGCGGATCGATGATCCGCGCCAGGGGCAGCAGCATCAGGCCGCCCAGAGTCAGCTGCCAGCCGGTCAAGGCCGCCACCGGCGCCGGCAAACGCCAACGCCGGGTCAGATAGGTGCCGCAGGCCATCGCCACCGCGCCGCCGAACGCCGCCAGCATGCCCAAGCCGTCCCAGCGCGAACCCGGCGACAACAGCAAGGCCGCCATGCCGGCTACGCCGCTCAAGCTGGCCCACAAAGCCAGCCGCGCCGGCTTGCGCTTTTCCACCTGCCAGGCCAGCGCCATCACCAGCAGCGGCTGGCAAGCGCCCACCACCGCGGCCAGTCCGCCGGGAAGACGATAGGCGGCGACAAACAGCAAAGCCTGGAACACGCCGATGTTCAACGCCGACAGCGCCAGCAATTTTCCCCACTGCCCCTTGGCCGGCCGCCAGCCGCCCAGGCAAGCCAGCAGCAAACCGGCGGGCAACACGCGCAGCAAGGCGGCGGTGAAGGGCCGGTCCGGCGGCAGCAACTGGGTGGTGACGATATAGGTAGAACCCCAGATCACCGGCACCATGGCGGTGATCAAGACATCGCTCCACAGAGCGGATGCGCGCCGAAGAGACATGGGCAAGCCTTTCCATTCGATTTATAATCTAGATCAATTAACTTGAATTCAAGATAACATTTACCTTGAATTCAAGGCAAATAAATCTTGAATTCAAGACAAGGAACATGAATGGCCGTACAACGGGAAGGCGATGCGGTAGACAGAATTCTGGCGCAATGGGCCAGGGAAAGACCCGATCTGGACGCCAGCCCGATGGGCGTGATAGGCCGCCTCAACCGCTGCGCGGCGCTGCTGTCGCAACGGATGGACGCGGTGTTCGGACAATACGGGCTGAGCGGCTGGGAGTTCGACATGCTGGCCACGCTGCGGCGCAGCGGCGCGCCCTATTGCCTGGCGCCGACCGAGCTGTTTTCGTCCTTGATGGTGACATCCGGCACCATGACGCACCGGCTGAAAGTGCTGGAAGGAAAAGGCTGGATTTCGCGCGAGGCCAGCGCGCAAGACGCGCGCAGCACGCTGGTGCGGCTGAGCGAAGCCGGCTTCGCCTTGATCGAGCGCGCGCTGGAAGCGCATGTGGCCAATGAGCACGCCATTTTGTCGGCGCTGCGCCCGCGCAGCCTGGACGCGCTGGAAAAACGGCTGGCGGAGCTGCTCGCCGCGCTGGAGGATGCGACGGCGGCCAGCGGCAAAAGATAAATCCGGCGCGGAGCGGCGGATGCAGCCTCGATCCGCCGCCCGCGCCGAATAGCGACAATCAAGCCTGCACGCCGCTCAAGCGGCGCAAACCACCCCCACCTCGGCGAAAGCCTGCGCCACATCCAGCCGGCCGTAGCCGCGCGTTTCCGCGGCGCGGCTCACGCCGCAAGCGGCGCTATTGAAAGTGGCATTCGCCGTCCAGTAAAGCCGGTTGGCGTCGGCAAACACCTCAAACGCCTTGCGGGTGTTCCAGCCCGGACGAGTGGCCAGCAAATAGAACGCCTTGTTGTACACGCCGCTGGCGTAGTGGACGTCCATGCCGTCGCGGTAGTCGCGGGCATGGCCGATCGAGTGTCCGTCGCGCGCCGGGTCGGCGAAATAACGCAACGCGCCGCCCTGCTTGTAGATTTCCGCGCCGACCAGCCAGTCGTTCCGGCCCCGCAGGTAATACTCGGCGGCCTCCCCGGCCATGTCGGAAAACGCCTCGTTGATGGCGCCGGACTGGCCCTGGTAGACCAAGCCGGAATTTTGCTCGGTGAAGCCGTGGTGCACTTCGTGCGCGATCACGTCCAGCACCGTCGGCGGATAGAAGCGGCTGGAGCCATCGCCCAGATTCAGCGCCTGGCCATCCCAGAACGCCGCCTCGGAGCCGTTGCCGTAATGCGCCTTGACGTACAGTTTCTGCCGCAGCGGCGCGGCGCCGAACCAGGCCTTGTGCATTTTCACCACGGCGTTGCCGAAAAAGTGCGCGTCGTTCAAGGGCGAGTACGCGCCGTTGACCGCCTTGTAATCATTGGTGGGGCAGGCGAACTTGAACGGCGCGTCGCCGCGGGTGCCGCCCGCCAGGTTGACGGTCGCCACCTCGCCGCTGTCCATCGCGCAATCGCTGGTGACGATCAAGGGGCCGTAGTCCTTGCCGTAAACGTATTTGCCGGTGCGGGCGTTGCCGCCCGGGCCGCCGGCCTCGGCATGGGCCAGGCCTTCCCAGCGCTGCAGCACCTGGCCGCCATGCGCGTCGATGAAGAAATTGGGCCGGCTGGGGCCGCGGCCGCCTTCCACCACGAAGGAAACCAGGTAGACCAGCTGCGCGACGCCGCTTTCGTTGACGCGCACCCACAGCTCAGCCTTGTCGTTGCGGGTGGGATAGCCGTTCGCCGCCAACGCCTTGGCCTGCGCCAGCGCGGCGTCGCGCTTCACGGTGGGCTGCGCCGAAGCCAGATCGGCCTCTATCCCCGCGATATAACGGCCGCTGTACTGCGCGGGCTGGCCGGGACGCTTATCCTCCACCACCGCCTCGCCCCATACCGGCACGCCCTGGTAGTACTGCTGGTAGCGCGTCACCACCTTGCCGTCGGGAAACTGCGCGCTGCGCTGCGCCTTCAGCCCCGCCTGCTCGATGCCGGGAAACGCCGCCCCGGCCGCCGCCAGATCGAAGCGCTCCGCGGCCCAGGCCGCCCCGCCCATTCCCGCAGCCATGCCGCCGATCAAACCGCCCAATATCGCCTGCCGAATGTTCATCACGGACTCCAAGTAGTCAAACTTGAGTGAAAGTATCTTTTTCTGCCGAAAACAGTGGCACACGATTATGTTTAATGCGGCACAAAAGATCATTCGTGCTTTATATCAGTTGAGATTGCGCATCAATATTGCCGTCAAAACGGAAGCACCTCCTGCCATCCTGCCTGGACGCCGCGCTGGCTTTATTGCAAGCGGCGGAATAATCTATTGTCTTGTTCAGGCATTCTTGAAAAGACCATTTGCTGGCACAGTGACATCGCCCCCCAATACAGGAAACCTCCATGAGCGCCATCCAGCTATATGACTTCCCCCTGTCCGGCCACAGCCATCGCGCGCGGCTGATGCTGTCTCTGCTGGGCCTGGAATACGAAGCCATCCTGGTCAATTTGGCGGCCGGCGAGCACAAGCAGCCGGCATACCTGAAACGCAACCGCTTCGGCCAGGTGCCGGTGCTGGTGGACGGCGACGCCGTCATCGCCGACTCCAACGCCATCCTGGTTTATCTGGCGCGCCGCTACGGCCATGGCGATTGGATCCCTGCCGACCCCGCCGCCGAAGCGCAAGTGCAGCGCTGGCTGTCCGCCGCCGCCGGCCCGCTGGCCTTCGGCGCCGCGCAGGCGCGGCTGCACAAATGGCGCGGCGTGCCGCTGGACTACCCGCTGGCTGTCAGCCGCGCCGAAGCGCTGCTGCAAGTGATGGAGCAAGAACTGGCGGAACGGCCGTTCCTGGCCGGCCAAGCCGCCACCATCGCCGACGTCGCGCTGTACACCTACACCGCGCACGCGCCGGAAGGCGAAATCCCGCTGGCGCCCTACCCGCATGTGCGCGCCTGGCTGGCCCGCGTCGAGGCGCTGCCCGGCTTCGTGGCGATGCCGGCCAACACCGCAAGCTGAATGGCGTCTAGCGGCATGGCTGAACCCAAAACCCCCAGCCCCTGGCACGCGGGCGAGCTGGAAATGCAGCGCCGCGCCGGCAGCCTGGAGCGGATGGCGGCGGCCGGTCCGCGCAATATCCGCGACCACATGCCGCAGCAGCACCGCGACTTCTTCCCGCAGCTGCCGTTTCTGGCGGCGGCGGCGGTGGACGAGGCCGGCCGCCCCTGGGCCGGACTGATCGAAGGCCAGCCCGGCTTCGCCCGCTCGCCCAACCAGCGCCGGCTGCGGGTGGACAGCCTGCCCAGCCGCGCCGACCCGCTGCGCGACTGCCTGCGGGCCGGCGCGCAGCTGGCGCTCTTGGGCATAGAGCTGCACACCCGCCGCCGCAACCGCCTGAACGGCGCGCTGGCCGAGCTTGACGACGCCGGCTTCACGCTGGCGGCAGAACAATCGTTCGGCAACTGCCCCAAATACATCCAGCTGCGCGAATTCAGCTTCGCCCGCCCGCCCGACGGCCGCATCGCCGGCACCGTGGAATGGATGGACCGGCTGGACGACGACGCCCGCGCCTTCATCGCCGCCGCCGATACTTTCTTCGTCGCCAGCGCGGCGCCCGGCGCAAGCAACTGGCAAGTGGACATCTCCCACCGCGGCGGCAAGCCCGGCTTCGTCCGCGTCGACGGCGACACCCTCACCATCCCGGACTTCGCCGGCAACGGCTACTTCAACACGCTGGGCAATCTGCTGCGGCATCCGCAGGCCGGCCTGCTGTTCATCGATTTTTCCAGCGGCGACACCTTGCAGCTGTGCGGCGGCGCGGAAGTGCTGCCGGAAGACGGGCAAGGCTTCGCCGGCGCCGAGCGGCTATGGCGCGTCACCGCGGAGCGGGTGGTGCGCCGCCGCAACGCGCTGGCCCTGCGCTGGCAGCTGCGGGAGTTTTCGCCATATGCGCTGGCCACCGGCGCCTGGCCGCAAACCGCCGCCCGGCAATGGCTGCCCTTGCGGGTGGCGCGGGTGGTGGAGGAAAGCCCGCAAGTCCGCTCTTTCTATCTGGAGCCGGCGGACGGCAGCCCGCCGCCGCCCTTCGTCCCCGGCCAGCACCTGAGCGTCAAGGTGGCCGGCGTGGACGGGGTCAGGCTGCGCAACTACACGCTGTCGCGGACAGGCGGCTACCGCATCAGCGTCAAACTGCAGGGCAAGGCGTCGGCCCGGCTGCATCAGCTGGCGCCGGGCGACATCGTGGAAGCGCTGCCGCCGCGCGGCGATTTCATGCTGCTGCCGCCGCGGCGCCCCATCGCGCTGCTGGCCGGCGGCATAGGCATCACTCCGTTGCTGGCGATGCTGCACCAACTGGCCGGGCAGCCCGCCGCCATGCCGCCCACCCTGTTGCTTTACGCCACCCGCAGCGTGGCCGAGCGCGCCTTCGACGCCGAGCTGGAACAGCTGCGGCGTCAATCCGCGGGCAAGCTGCGCATTGTGACGGCGGTGAGCCGGCCGGAAACCTCCAGCCGCGCCGGCGTCGACTACCAGCACGCCGGCCGCGCCGACCTCGCGCTGCTGCGCCAATCAGGCGCCGATCTTGATGGCGACTTCTACCTGTGCGGCCCGGCCGGCTTCATGCAGGCGCTGTACGACGAGTTGATCGCAGCCGGCGTGACAGACGCGCGCATCCACGCCGAAGCCTTCGGCCCGGCAGGGCTGAAGCGCGCCGGCTCGGCCACCCAGGCCCTGCCGCCGCCGGCCGATCACGCGGTGCCGGTGCGCTTTGCCGCCTCCGCCATCGACGCCGAGTGGCAACCGGGCCAAAGCCTGCTGGAATTGGCCGAGTCCTGCGGCCTGAATCCGGACTTCAGCTGCCGCGGCGTTCTGCTGTCCGGCGCGGCCACCTATCTGCAGCCCCCCGAGTACGCCGCCCAAGCCGGCGACATCCTGCTGTGCTGCGCCTATCCGGCCGCCGGCGCGGACAAGCTGGAAATCAATCTTTAAGCCGCGGGTCGGCGCGCAGCCGTTCGGCCAGCAGGTCGATGAAGCGGCGCATCCGCGTCGAGCCGTAACGGCTTTCGGCATGGACGATGTGTATCGGCAGCGGCGCGCTCTCGTAGGGCGTCAGCACCCGTTCCAGCTCGCCCGCCGCCAGCGCCTCCGCCACCTGGTAGGACATCACCCGGATCAAGCCGAAGCCGCTCAGCGCCGCGTCTATCGCCGCGTCGTTGCCGCTGACCGTCAGCCGCGGCCTCACCCGCACCCGCCGCTCGCCGTCCGCGCCGAATTTCCACTCCAGCGAGGTCGACGCGGCGGTGGAAGCGATCACCGTGTGCTCCCGCAAATCCTCAGGCGCGGCGGGCGCGCCATGGCGCGCCAGATAGTCCGGCGCCGCGCACACCAGCCGCCTCACCTCGCCCACCTTGAGCGCGCGCAGCGAAGAATCCGGCAAGTGGCCGATGCGCACCGCCGCGTCCAGCCCCTCCTCCATCAGGTTCACCACGTTGTCGCGCAGCTGCGCCGACACCTCCACCAGCGGATGCTGGCGCAAAAAATCCACCACCGCCGGCATCACGTACAGCCGGCCGAACAACACCGGCGCGGTCAGGCGGATCAGGCCGCTCGGCTCGGTGTTGCCCCCCGCCGCCGCATCCTCCGCCTCGGCCACCGCCGCCAGAATGCGGCGCGCGTCGTCCAGATAACGCGCGCCGGCCTCGGTCACCCTGACATAGCGCGTGGTCCGGTTAAGCAGACGCACGCCCAGGCTTTCCTCCAACGCCGCCACCGCGCGCGTCACCGCCGGCGGCGACACTTTCAGCCTGCGCGCCGCGCCGGCGAAACCCTCTTCCTCAGCCACGGCGACGAACACGCTCATCAAGTGGAATCGGTCCATCCGCTATTCCTCATACTGAAATAATCCATTCTAGAAAACAGATATTCTTCCAAAATGAAGAATTTGGCAAAGTACACCCATCGCGGAAACGTTCCGCATCCACCCAGGAGTCTTGCCATGAACCGCATCGCCATTCCCGCCCCCGAACGCATTCCCGCCGCCAGCCAGCCGCTGCTGGCCGCCGTGCAACAACAACTGGGCATGGTGCCCAATCTGATGAAGCTGCTGGCCCACAGCCCTGCCGCGCTGGAAGGCTATCTGTCGCTGAACGGCGCGCTGGGCAAGGGCAGGCTGGGCGCCGCGCTGCGCGAGCGCATCGCGCTGGCGGTAGCCGAATTCAACGGCTGCGACTACTGCCTGTCCGCCCACAGCTATCTGGCCAAACATGTGGCCAGACTCGACGATGACGAAATCGTCGCCGCGCGCGATTTTTCCAGCGCCGACGCCAAACAGGCCGCCGCGCTGCGCTTCGCGCTGAATGTGGCGGAACAGCGCGGCCGCGTGGCCGACGCCGAGCTGGCGGCCTTGCGCGAGGCAGGATTCGATGAGGCGGAAACGCTGGAAATCGTAGCGGTGGTAGCGCTCAATATCCTGACCAACTACGTCAACAACGCCGCCGCCACCGCGGTGGACTTCCCGCTGGTCCAAACCCGCGCGTAAACCCGCCATCGCCGGAGGCCTGCGGGCTTCCGGCCCCGGCATGCCCATGTTCTTTTATTGGCCGTCGGGCTGCTCCCTTCCCCCTCATGCTTTAAAATGACGGCAACCATTCCGTTTTCACCGCTTGCCCAGCCGCCGCCGCGGCTCTGTTTCCGATGATAGAAAACAACCCGAATATGTTGCTGCTCGCGGTGTTCGAGCGCGCGGCGCTGATGCTGATGGCGCTGTTCTTCCTCACCCGCATCCGGCCGTTCCAGGACCTGTTGCGCCAGCAACGCCACACCCCGGCGGAATTGGCCGGCGTGTCGCTGCTGTTCTGCCTGTTCGCCGTGTTCAGCACCTATACCGGCATTCCGGTGGACGGCTCGCTGGTCAATGTCCGCACCATCGCCATCCTGGCCGGCGGCATCTTGTTCGGCCCCTGGGTGGGCATACCGGCAGGCATCGTCTCCGGCCTGCACCGTTATTTGATAGACATCCACGGCTATACCTCGCTGCCCTGCCTGATCTCCAGCATCTGCGCCGGCTTGCTCGCCACCATCATCCATTTCCGCGCCGGCCGCCGCCGGCTGTGGCTGTACGGCGTGGCCGCCGGCATAGCCTGCGAGAGCCTGACCATGGCGCTGATTCTGTGGTTCACCGAGCCGGCCATCGGCCGCGCCATCGTCGGCCATATCGCCTACCCGATGATCACCGGCACCGTATGCATCGGCCTGGTCATCAAGCTGGTGCAAGACCTGGATGACGAAAAGGAGCTGTTGGCGGCGCGCCAGGCCAAGCTGGCGCTGACCATCGCCAACCAGACCCTGCCCTATTTCCAGAACGTGGACCGCGACGCGCTGGTGGAGGTGTGCACGGTGATCCGCAACCACATCGGCGCCGACGCGGTGGCCATCACCGACACCGCCGACGTGCAGGCTTATGTCGGCCTGGGCAAGGACTACTACGAACCGGCCGCCCACTCCGCCATCGGCGAAATCACCCGCCAGGCGGTGCAACAGGACCAGATCATCATCGAGAACAATCTGCAGCGCTACCGGGTGGCCGACTTCCACTCGGTCATCATCATCCCGCTGCGCGAAAACGCCCGCGTCACCGGCACGCTGAAAATCTTCTATCGCAAGAGCGGCGGCATCACCAGTTCGCTGCGCGAGCTGGCCGTCGGCCTGTCGCAGCTGATCTCCACCCAGATGGAGGCGTCGCGGATCAAGCAGCTGCAGGAAATGGCGCGCAAGGCCGAATTCGCCGCGCTGCAAAGCAAGATCAACCCGCACTTCCTGTTCAACGCGCTGAACGCCATCTCGTCGCTGATCCGCATCCAGCCGTCGGAAGCGCGCCAGCTGATCGCCAAGCTGGCCGACTACCTGCGCTACAACCTGTCGCTGGGCGACACGCTGATCGACATCCAGGAAGAGCTGAAGCAGGTGCGCGACTACGTCGCCATCGAGCAGGCGCGCTTCGGCGACAAGTTGAAAGTGGTGTTCGACGTCGACGACGTGCATGTGCGGGTGCCCAGCCTGTTGCTGCAGCCCTTGGTGGAAAACGCCATCCTGCACGGCATCCAGCCGCGCAAGGGGCCGGGCGAGGTGTGCATCGCGGTGAAGCGCGACGGCGCGCGCATCCATGTCTGCGTGCGAGACAGCGGCTACGGCATCAGCCAGGAAGTGATAGACGGCATCGCCGACGGCAAGGTGGAGAGCCGCAGCATCGGGCTGATGAACGTCAACGAGCGGGTGAAGCTTTTGTACGGCGAGGGCCTGCGGCTGACGCGGCTGGAGCCCGGCACCGCGGTATGCTTCGACCTGCCGGCGGAGGAGGCGGCATGCTGAAGGCGCTGATCGTGGAAGACGAATACCTGGCGCGCCAGGAGCTGGCCTACCTGATCCGCGAGCATAGCGGCATCGAGATCCTGGCCAGCGTCGAGGACGGCCTGGAGGCATTCAAGTTTCTGCAGGAAAACGAGGTGGACGTGGTGTTTCTCGACATCCACATCCCGTCGATAGACGGCTTGCTCTTGGCCAAGAACCTGCACAAGACCACCCGTCCGCCGCGCATCGTTTTCGTCACCGCCTACAAGGAATTCGCGGTGGAAGCGTTCGAAGTGGAGGCCTTCGACTACATCCTCAAGCCCTACAACGAACAGCGCATCGCCCACGTGCTGCACAAGCTGGAAGCGCTGGAGCCGGCGCCGCCGCCCGCCGCCGCGGCAAGCGCCCCGGCCGCCGACGCCGCGCCGGCCAGCCGCACCGTCAACCTGGCCAAGGGCGACAGCATCATCGTCACCCCCTGCGATGACATCTACTACGTGGAGGCCGACGAGAAAGTCACCCTAGTCTACACCGCCCGCGACCGCTACGTGATGGCGATGAGCATCAGCGAATTCGTGTCGCGGCTGCCGGCCGACAGCTTCTTCCGCTGCCACCGCTCTTTCTGCGTCAACATCCACAAGATCCGCGAAATCGCGCCGTGGCAGAACAGCACCTACATCATCAAACTGTACGACCTGAAGGCGGAAATCCCGGTCAGCCGCAGCAATATCAAGGCGTTCAGGCAGCTGATGCATCTCTAGCGCTAGGCCATTGAGTCAACAAACAACCCCGCGGCCATTGCTCATTCAACTCACAACCATACTGTTTAATTGCCGTCAGTTCTTCTTCATTAATTCGTGCAAGCTCGACGTTTTTCAATAGCACCAGCCTGATCCGTTGCGACTGCAATACGGCAGCCTGCATGGCTAGATGCACCTTCCTAAAACCATTCGGCTTGCCTCGACGGTACGGCTGGCCGGCCAACAAGCGGCTCACGTTTCGCGCGTAATGCTTCAACGGACGTTTACTTCCTCGGCTCGCCTTCCCAATGTAAAGACGGCCGCCCACATCCCATAAATAAAGCAACGGTCGACTGCCATCCACCCCGTTGCAGTCAAACTCGAACTGAAAGTCCATCCTCCCTCCGTATCAAGATTTTACCGCTTCAGTAGCGTCGCCCATTCAGCCGCATTGTGACTGATGCCCCCCCGATTGCATTTCATTCCCCATCGTCTGCATTTCATTCCCACGCTGCGCCGCCTTTATAAGCGCGGGCTTATAGTCATGCCAACAGTAATGACTTTATAAGCGAGCAGCGCCATGAACGCCTCAAGCAACGCCATCCGCTACCGTACCCTGGCCGGTACCGTCCTCACCCAGTTCGCGCTGGGTTCCGTCTATACCTGGAGCCTGTTCAACGCCCAGCTGTCGCACAAGCTCTCCGAGCCGGTCAGCCAGGTGGCTTTCGCCTTCGGCCTGCTCAGCCTCGCGCTGGCGGTGGCGTCGTCGATGGCCGGCAAATTGCAGGAGCCCTTCGGCGTGCGCAAGGTGGCCATCGCCTCCGGCCTGCTGCTGGGCCTGGGCTTTTACCTGACCTCGCATGCCGGCAGCCTGATCATGCTGTATCTGTGCGCCGGCCTGCTGGTGGGCTTCGCCGACGGCGCCGGCTATCTGATGTCGCTGTCCAACTGCGTGAAATGGTTCCCGGAACGCAAGGGCCTGATCTCGGCCTGCGCCATCGGCGCTTACGGCCTGGGCAGCCTGGGCTTCAAGTTCATCAATCTGGCGCTGCTGTCGCATTTCAGCCTGGAAGCCACCTTCCAGCTGTGGGGCCTGATCGCGATGGCCATGGTGGTGGCAGGCGCCCTGCTGATGACTGACGCGCCGCAACAGCCGGCCGCCGCGCAAACCGGCGGCAGCCGCGACTTCACGCTGGCCGAGGCGATGCGCCAGCCGCAGTACTGGATGCTGGCGCTGATGTTCCTGACCGTGTGCATGAGCGGCCTGTACGTGATCGGCGTGGCCAAGGACATCGGCGAGAGCTTCGTCCACCTGTCGGCCACCACCGCCGCCAACGCCGTGGCCGTGATCGCCGTGGCCAACCTGTCCGGCCGCCTGGTGCTGGGCGTGCTGTCCGACAAGATGCCGCGCATCCGCGTCATCACCATCGCCCAGATCGCCGCGCTGGCCGGCATGCTGACCCTGCTGTTCGCCCCGCTCAACGCCGGCCTGTTCTTCGCCGCCATCGCCTGCATCGCATTCAGCTTCGGCGGCACCATCACCGTCTACCCTTCGCTGGTCAGCGATTTCTTCGGCCTGAACAACCTGACCAAGAACTACGGCGTGATCTACCTGGGCTTCGGCATCGGCAGCATCGTCGGCTCCATCGTGGCCTCGCTGTTCGGCGGCTTCCTCGCCACCTTCCACCTGATTCTGGCGCTGCTGATCGTCGCCCTGCTGTTCTCGCTGACAATACGCCAGCCGGGCGCAGCCCAGGCCGACAAGAAAGAATTCGACGCCGAACCGCATCTGGGCAAGGCCTGAGCCTCTCGCCTCCCAGGCAAGACAAAGCCCCCGGATTCGGGGGCTTTTGCATGAATGGCGGATACCGCTTTGACGATCAATCAATTTGGCGACAACTTATACAAATGCTGTGAAACCGAACCGATGTGCGTCATCCCCATCAGCGCTAGCCGGCTTCGAAGCCATTTCCGAGGTTTTAAGACGCCGGTTGTTCGACGCCGCGCGACGGTAGCGCGTACTGCTGAGCGAATCAGAGATTCGCACGCATGTAGTTCCGGCGGCTTCTTGGAAATGGCTTTGAAGACGGGGTTTCGACGCGCTGTCGGGGCGGCCTGGGGGTGTCGGGGGGCTGGCCGCGCAGCCCCCTGACCCTCCTACTCGGCGGAAGCTGCACCACAAATCATCCCCACTGCGGCCACTACTTGGCATAATGCCCTGCTCAAGCCGGGCTTCCCCCCTAGCGCCGCTTCGCCAGCCAGATGTCCAGCTGGCGGGCGAAAGCCTGCCGGTCCGCCTGGCTCAAAGGCGGCGGTCCCTCGGTCTGCACGCCGCTGGCGCGCAGATTGTCCATGAAATCGCGCATCGTCAGTTGCGCGGCGATGGTTTCCTTGGAAAACGCCTCGCCGCGCCAGTTCAGCGCCTGCGCGCCCTTGGCCAGCACCTCGGACGCCAGCGGAATGTCGCCGGTGATCAGCAAGTCTGTCGGCTCAATGCGGCGGGCGATCTCATTGTCCGCCACGTCAAAACCCTTGGGCACCTGTAGCGCGCGGATGTTCAGCGCCTTCGGCACCGTCAGCAGCTGGTTGGCGACGAACACCAACTCCACCCCGGTGCGCTGCGCCGCGCGGCACAACACTTCCCGTATCACCTTGGGACAGGCGTCAGCGTCTACCCAGATCGTCATGTCGGCTTCTTTCTCTATCAACAGGCCGCCATGATACCTACCCTTGTCGATGACGGGAGAAAGCGCTATGCTGCGCGCCCGCCAAAAATGCCAAGGAGATAGCAAGTGATCAGCGTCGACATAGCCGGCACCCGCTTCAATCTGCGCGCCGCCGCCATCATCGAGCATGAGGGCAAGGTCTTGCTGCACCGCCTGATCCGCGACGATTTCTGGACCCTGCCCGGCGGCCGGGTCGAACCCGATGAAGAAGCGCCCCAAACGGTTGAGCGGGAAATATTTGAAGAGCTGGGCGAAACCGTGCGTTGCGGCGAGATGGTCATGCTGATAGAAAACTTCTTCACTGCGGGCGGCCAGCGCAACCATGAGCTGGGCTTGTATTTCCAGGTCCATCTGGCCGCGGGCTCCGCGCTGCCTAGCCGCGCCACGCCGTTCGCAATCGAAGACGGCGGCGCTCGCCTGGAGTTCGACTGGTTCAGCCGCGAGCAGCTCGGCGAGCTGCGCATCCTGCCGCAGCCCATGAAAGACATGCTGATCAGCGAAGACCGCAGCCTGCGCCATGTGATCAATCGCGAATAAGCGCCCGCCGTGCCCAGTCGGCTCCTCATCATGGCGACATATTGACGCTTACGTAAACGTAAGCGATGATGTGCTCATCAGGCGCCGCCAGCCGCGCCGCACGCCCAACGAGGAGAATTCCATGTACAGCAGCCTGCGCTTCGCCTTCGGCGAGACTTACGACCTCCTGCGCGAATCGGTGCGCGACTTCGCCGATCGCGAAATCGCCCCGCGCGCCGCCGCCATCGACCAGGACAACCTGTTCCCGGCCGATCTGTGGCGCAAGTTCGGCGAGCTGGGCTTGCTCGGCATCACCGTCAGCGAGCAGTACGGCGGCGTGGACATGGGCTACCTCGCCCACATGATCGCGATGGAGGAAATCAGCCGCGCCAGCGCCTCGGTGGGCCTGTCTTACGGCGCGCACTCCAATCTGTGCGTCAACCAAATCTACAAGAACGGCAACGACGCCCAGCGCAGCCGTTACCTGCCCAAGCTGATCTCCGGCGAGCACGTCGGCGCGCTGGCGATGTCCGAACCCAACGCCGGCTCCGACGTGGTCAGCATGAAGCTGAAGGCCGACAAAACCGATGGCGGCTACCTGCTGAACGGCAGCAAGATGTGGATCACCAACGGCGGCGACGCCGACACCCTGGTGGTGTACGCCAAAACCGACGTCAACGCCGGTCCCAAGGGCATCACCGCCTTCATCATTGAAAAGTCGTTCGCTGGCTTCAGCCACGGCAGCAAGCTGGACAAGCTGGGCATGCGCGGCTCCAACACCTACCCGATCTTCTTCGACAACTGTTTCGTGCCGGATGAGAACGTGCTGGGCGGCGAAGGCAATGGCGTGAAAGTGCTGATGAGCGGCCTGGATTACGAGCGCTCGGTGCTGGCCGCCGGCCCGCTGGGCATCATGCAGGCCAGCCTGGACATCGTGGTGCCCTATCTGAACGACCGCAGCCAGTTCGGCCAGCCCATCGGCGACTTCCAGCTGATGCAGGGCAAGCTGGCCGACATGTACGTCAAGCTGTCCGCCAGCCGCGCCTACGTCTATGCCGTGGGCCAGGCGCTGGACCGCGGCGAAACCGGCCGCCAGACCCGCAAAGACGCCGCCGGCGCCATCCTGTACGCGGCCGAGAACGCCACCCAGCTGGCGCTGGACGCCATCCAGTGCCTGGGCGGCAACGGTTACATCAACGAATACGCCACCGGCCGCCTGCTGCGCGACGCCAAGCTGTACGAGATCGGCGCCGGCACCAGCGAGATCCGCCGCTGGCTGATAGGCCGCGAACTGATGGCCGAAACCCGATAAGCATCGTGGCTAAATCGTCCGATACGGCGTTGCGCCGCCTGGCCGTACTATTTGTACTGTCTGCGGCGGCGCGCCTTGTCTCGGACGATTTTTCCAACCATGCCCCGGCCATACCGAGGAAAACCAAAACATGAATGCAGCCGAACGCATCGTCCAGGCCCAGCTGGACGCCTACAACGCCCGCAATCTCGAGGCCTTCGCCGCCTGCTACGCCGAAGACGTCAAGGTCTACCGCCTGCCGTCCATGGCGCTGAGCCTATCCGGCCGCGCCGCGCTGGCCGACCACTACGTCGGCAAGCGCTTCAACCTGCCCAAGCTGCACGCCGCGCTGCTGCACCGCATCGTGCAGGGCAGCCGCGTCATCGACCACGAGGAGGTGACGCTGGACGGCGAAAACCGCTTTCGCGCCGTCGCCATCTACGACATCAACGCCGATGGATTGATAGCAGCCGTCTGGTTCGTCGACGCCGAATGACAAGGTAAACCACATGCCCATCCTCGAATCCAAGCTGTCGCCGCGCGCCGCGGACTTTGTCGCCAACACCGACAAGATGCGCGCGCTGGTGGACGATCTGAAACAGAAAGTCGCCCAGGCGGCGTGGGGCGGCGGCGAAAAAGCCCGCGCCAAGCACACCGCGCGCGGCAAACTGCTGCCGCGCGAGCGCATCGACCTGCTGCTGGACCCCGGCGCCCCCTTCCTGGAGCTGTCCCAGCTAGCCGCCTACAACATGTATGGCGGCGACGCGCCCGGCGCGGGCGTGATCGCCGGCATCGGCCGCATTTCCGGCATCGACTGCCTGATCATCGCCAACGACGCCACGGTCAAGGGCGGCACCTATTACCCGATGACGGTGAAGAAGCATCTGCGCGCGCAGGAAATCGCCCGCGACAACCGCTTGCCCTGCGTCTACCTGGTGGATTCCGGCGGCGCCTTCCTGCCGCTGCAGGACGAGGTATTTCCGGACCGCGACCACTTCGGCCGCATCTTCTACAACCAGGCCAATCTGTCCGCCGCCGGCATTCCGCAGATCGCCGTGGTGATGGGCAGCTGCACCGCCGGCGGCGCCTATGTGCCGGCGATGAGCGACGAAACCGTCATCGTCAAGGAACAGGGCACCATCTTCCTGGGCGGCCCGCCCTTGGTGCGCGCCGCCACCGGCGAGGTGGTCAGCGCCGAGGAATTGGGCGGCGGCGACGTGCACGCCAAAATCTCCGGCGTGGCCGACCACCTGGCGCAAAGCGACGCCCATGCGCTGGCCATCGCCCGCCGCATCGTGTCGGACCTGAACTGGAAGAAACAAGGCGAACTCGACCGCGCCGAGCCCAAACCGCCGCGCTACGCCGCCGAGGAAATCTACGGCGTGATCCCGGCCGATCCGAAAAAGCCGTTCGATGTGCGCGAGATCATCGCCCGGCTGGTGGACGATTCGGACTTCGACGAATTCAAGCAGAACTACGGGACCACATTAATCACGGGCTTTGCCCGTTTGAACGGCTATCGCGTCGGCATCCTCGCCAACAACGGCATCCTGTTCAGCGAATCGGCGCTGAAGGGCGCGCACTTCGTCGAGCTGTGCTGCCAGCGCGGCATTCCGCTGATCTTCCTGCAGAACATCACCGGCTTCATGGTGGGCAAGAAATACGAAAACGGCGGCATCGCCAAGGACGGCGCCAAGCTGGTGACGGCGGTGGCCTGCGCCAAAGTGCCCAAGTTCACCGTGCTGATAGGCGGCAGCTTCGGCGCCGGCAACTACGGCATGTGCGGCCGCGCCTACTCGCCCCGCTTCCTGTGGATGTGGCCGAACAGCCGCATCTCGGTGATGGGCGGCGAACAGGCCGCCGGCGTGCTGGCCCAGGTGAAGAAGGAACAACTGGGCGACGCCTTCACGCCAGAGCAGGAAGAGGCGCTGAAAGCCCCGGTGCGCCAGCAGTACGAGGAACAGGGCCACCCCTACTACGCCAGCGCCCGCTTGTGGGACGACGGCGTGATCGACCCGGCCCAGACCCGCGACGTGCTGGCGCTGGCGCTGGACGCCGCGCTGTCGGCCCCGGTCGAAGCCACGCGCTTCGGCGTGTTCCGGATGTAAGGAGCGGATGATGAGCTACACCACGCTGCAAATCGAGCAAGCCGGCAAGGTAGCCACCGTCTGGCTGAACCGGCCGGAGCTGCACAACGCGCTGAACGAAGTGCTGATCGCCGAGCTGGCCGAGGCGATGCGCCAGCTGAACCGCAAGCAAGACGTCCGCGTGATCGTGCTGGCCGGCCGCGGCAAGAGCTTCTGCGCCGGCGCAGACCTGGACTGGATGCGGCGCGCCGCCGGCTACAGCGAAGCCGAAAACCTGGCCGACGCGCAAAAGCTGGCCGCCATGCTGAAGGCCGTCTACCGCAGCGCCAAGCCGGTGATCGCCCGCATCCACGGCGCGGCGATGGCCGGCGGCACCGGCCTCGCGGCGGTCTGCGACATCGCCATCGCCACCGACGCCGCCAAGTTCGCGCTGACCGAAGTGCGGCTGGGCCTGATACCGGCCACCATCGGCCCCTACGTCGCCGACGCCATCGGCCCGCGCCAGGCGCGGCGCTATTTCCTCTCCGCCGAGCGCATCCCCGCCGGCACCGCGCTGAAGCTGGGGCTGATCCACGAGCTGGTCAGCGAGGAGCTGCTGGACGCGCGCGTGGCCGAAATCGCCGAAGAGCTGGCCAAGGGCGCGCCGGGCGCGCTGCGCGAAGCCAAGCTGTTGCTGGCCGAGCTGCGGGAAGGCTCGCCGTGGGACGACCAATTGCTGGAGCACACCGCCGGCCGCATCGCCTCCATCCGCGCCGGCGACGAGGCGCGCGAGGGGCTGGCGTCGTTCTTCGAGAAACGCGCGCCGAAGTGGCAGGAATAACCAGGACAAAGCCATGTTCAACAAGATACTGATCGCAAACAGAGGCGACCAGCAGCCGCAAGGCTGCGCAGCTGCGAAGCAACATCGCCTGCCGGCGCCCCAGCGCCAGGGCGGTTTCGCCGCGGGAGACCGCCATGTTCAATAAGATACTGATCGCCAACCGCGGCGAAATCGCCTGCCGCGTCATCAAGACCGCCAAGGCCCTGGGCATCGCCACCGTCGCCGTTTACTCGGACGCCGATGCGAACGCCCGCTTCGTCAAGCTGGCCGACGAGGCTTACCGTCTGGGCCCGGCGCCGGCCGCCGAGTCCTATCTGCGCGCCGACCGGATCCTGGCCATCGCCCGGCAGAGCGGCGCCCAGGCGGTGCACCCCGGCTACGGCTTCCTGTCGGAAAACGAAGACTTCGCCGCCGCCTGCGAGGCCGCCGGCATCGCCTTCATCGGCCCGCCGGCCTCGGCCATCGCCGCGATGGGCAGCAAGTCCGCCGCCAAGGCGCTGATGGAGAAAGCCGGCGTGCCGCTGGTGCCCGGCTATCACGGCGATGACCAGGACCCGGCGCTGCTGCAAAACCAGGCCGACGCCATCGGCTACCCGGTGCTGATCAAGGCCAGCAGCGGCGGCGGCGGCAAGGGCATGCGCATCGTGGAAAAGAGCGCAGACTTTTCCGCCTCCCTCGCCTCCTGCCAGCGCGAAGCGCGCGCCAGCTTCGGCGACGACAAGGTGCTGGTGGAGAAATACCTGACCCGCCCGCGCCACGTTGAGATTCAAGTCTTCGCCGACACACTGGGCGGCTGCGTCTACCTGTTCGAGCGCGACTGCTCGGTGCAGCGCCGCCACCAGAAAGTGCTGGAAGAAGCCCCGGCCCCCCACCTGCCGCAAGCCACCCGCGAGGCGATGGGCCAGGCGGCGGTGGCCGCCGCGCGCGCGGTGGGCTATGTCGGCGCCGGCACAGTCGAGTTCATCATGGATGTCGACACCGGCAAGTTCTACTTCATGGAGATGAACACCCGGCTGCAAGTGGAACACCCGGTGACCGAGATGATCACCGGCCAGGACCTGGTGGCCTGGCAGCTGGCCGTCGCCGCCGGCGGCGCGCTGCCGCTGAAGCAAGAGCAGCTGGCCATCCGCGGCCACGCCATCGAGGCCCGCATCTACGCCGAGGACCCGGACAAGGGCTTTCTGCCGTCCACTGGCACGCTGGTCCATCTGGCCACGCCTGCGGAGTCCGCCAATGTGCGCATCGACACCGGCGTCGAGCAAGGCGACGCCATCTCGCCGTTCTACGACCCGATGATCGCCAAGCTGATCGTCTGGGGCGAAACCCGCGAGGCCGCGCTCCGGCAGATGGACGCCGCGCTGGCGCAGTACCAGATCGTCGGCCTGTCCAGCAATGTGTCTTTCCTGCGCCGCATCGTCAACCACCCCAGCTTTGCCGGCGGCCATGTCGATACCGGCCTGATCGCCCGCCACCATGACGAACTGCTGCCGCCGCCCGCCGCGCCGACGGCCCGCCAGTTGGCGCTGCTGGCGCTGGCCGAAGCGCTGGCGGACCAACCGACCTACCCGGCGCCTGCAGGCTGGCGGCTGAATGGCGAGCAGACGCGCCGCTTCAGCTTCCGCCAGGATGAAGAAGAGCATGCGGCGACGCTGCGCCATGCAGCCAATGCTTACGCCGTCGCCGCGAACGGGCAAACATTCGCCGCCCGCGCCAGCCTGCAAGGCCAGCAACTGCGCGCCACGCTGGACGGCGCCGCCATCCACGCCACCGTGGCGCGCCACGGCGCGCAGCGGGTGCTGTTCGCAAACGGCGAACGCCTGGCGCTGGATTGGGTGGATCCCTATGCCTGCGCCGAACTGGGCGTGCACGGCGAAACCCACCTCAAGGCGCCGATGCCGGGCCGGGTGGTGGCGCTGCTGGCCGAGATCGGCAAAAAGGTGGCCAAAGGCTCGCCGTTGTTGATCCTGGAGGCGATGAAGATGGAGCACACCATCACCGCCCCCGGCGATGGCGTGGTGCAGGATTTTTACTTCGCCGCCGGCGAGCAGGTCAATGATGGTGACGAACTGGTGGATTTTGCCGCAGAATGACTTAGTCATTAATGCACAAAAAGGAATCGACACCATGCATATCGCTCTGGAGAAAATTCAGCAATTGCGCGCGCGCGGCGAGCACGACGCCGCTCGCAAACAGGCGCTGGAATTGCTGCAGCACCAGCCACAGCACGCCGATCTGCATTATCTGACCGCCTGCATCCACGATGGCATGGGGCTGGAGGCCGCGGCCATTCCGCATTACCAGCAAGCGCTGGAGCTGGGCCTGAGCGGCGACAACGCCGCCCACGCCTGGCTGGGCCTGGGCAGCAGCCTGCGGGCGCTGGGGCAGTACGCCGACGCGGAAGCCGCCTTGCGCCACGGCCTGCAGCATTTCCCGGACAACTCGGCCTTACAGGCTTTCCTGGCGATGGCCTTGTACAACCGCGGCCAGCACAAGGAAGCCACGCAAAGCCTGCTGCAGCTGCTGGCCGGCACCAGCGGCGACGCCGGCATCCAGAACCATCGGCAAACGCTGCGCTTCTACGCCGAAGACCTGGACCGCGCCTGGTAACGAAACCCAACAAGGAAGCCGGCATGGAAGCTGCCATCATCGACTGCCCCGGCTTGGCGCTGGCGGGCCACAGCATCGCCACCCGCAAGGCGGACGGCGACAATCTGCGCGACATCCCCGCTTTCTGGGCGGACTACGCCGCCCGCCTGCGCCAGCCGCTGCTGGATGCGCTGCGCCTGCCCCATGCCGCGGAGTACGGCGTGGTCTACGATTTCGACCCCGCCGGCGGCGGCTTCCGCTATCTGATCGCCATCGAATGCCCGGACGCGGCCGCCCTGCCTCCCGGCGTCGAACGACGGCGTCTGCCCCCTGCCAGATACGCCGTTTTCACCACCCCGCCGGCCGCCGGCCCCGCCGAGTTCGGCCAGCGCATCGCTCAGACCTGGCAACGCATCTACCAGGACTGGTTGCCTGCTTCCGCCGACTGGCAGCATGCGCCCGGCGATGTCTTTGAGCGCTACGACGGACGCTGCGCGCCAGGCCAGACCCGCCTCCAGATGGACATCTACCTCCCGATTCAGCCCAAGCTGCGCCAAGGAAAACCATGCAACACGTGAAGATTGTGGAAGTCGGCCCGCGCGACGGGCTGCAGAACGAAAAACAGCTGGTGCCGCTGGCCGTCAAGCTGGAACTGATCCGCCGGCTGGCCGACGCCGGCCTCTCCGCCATCGAGGCCGGCGCCTTCGTCTCGCCCAAGTGGGTGCCGCAAATGGCGGACAGCGCCGAAGTGCTCAAGGCTCTGGACCTTGGCGGCGCCGTCGCCTATCCGGTGCTGGTGCCCAACGACCAGGGACTGGACGCCGCGCTGGAGGCCGGCGCGCGCGAGATCGCGGTATTCGGCGCCGCCAGCGAGAGCTTCAGCCGGAAAAACATCAACGCCAGCATCGCCGAAAGCCTGCAGCGCTTCGAATCGGTGATGCGGCGCGCCCAGGCGGAGAAGCTCCGCGTGCGCGGCTACGTGTCCTGCGTGGTGGGCTGCCCCTACGAAGGCCCGATCGCGCCGGCCAAGGTGGCCGAAGTGACGCAAACCCTGCTGGACATGGGTTGCTACGAAGTGTCGCTGGGCGACACCATAGGCGTGGGCACCCCGGCCTCGGTGCACCAGATGCTGGACGCCGTGCTGAAAACCGCGCCGGCCGCGCGGCTGGCCGGGCATTTCCACGACACCTACGGCATGGCCATCGCCAATATCCGCGAAGCCCTCAACGCCGGCATCCGGGTGTTCGACGCCTCGGTCGCCGGCCTGGGCGGCTGCCCGTACGCCAAGGGCGCCTCCGGCAACGTCGCCAGCGAGGACGTCGCCTATCTGCTGCGCGGCGAGGGCTACCACACTGGCATCGATCTGACTAAACTGGTGGCCGCCGCCTGGCACGTCAGCGATGCGCTGGGCAAGCCGCCCGCGTCCAAGCTCGCGCACGCGCTCGGACGCCAGGCCTGATACAAACCGGCGCGCCCGCACAAGCAAGATCAACAACCACGGGCCGCGCCACAGGAGAAACCATGCAAGCAAGCCATCACCCCATCTGGACGCCCTCCGCCGGCCGGCTGGCCGGATGCCATCTCACCGCCTTCGCCAGGCTGGCGCAAACCGCCTGGAACAAGCCCTTGCCCGACTACCACAGCCTGTGGCAGGCCAGCGTGGACGACCCCGGCCGCTTCTGGTCGCTGGTATGGGACTACTGCGGCGTGATCGGCGACAAGGGCGGCGTGGCGCTGGCGGGCGAAGACGATATGCTGACCGCGCGCTTCTTCCCCGAAGCGCGGCTCAACTACGCGGAAAACCTGCTGCGCCGCGACGACGACGCGCTGGCCGTGGTGTTCCGCGGCGAAGACAAGGTGGAGCGCCAGCTAAGCTGGCATGAGCTGAACCAGCTGGTCTCCCGGCTGCAGCAGGCGATGCGCGCCGCCGGCATCACGGCTGGCGACCGCGTGGCCGGTTTCATGCCCAATATGCCGGAAACCCTGGCGGCGATGCTGGCCGCCTCCAGCATAGGCGCGGTCTGGACCAGCGGCTCGCCCGACTTCGGCACCGACGGCGCGCTGGACCGCTTCGGCCAGACCGAGCCCAAAATCCTGTTCTGCCCGGACGGCTACTGGTACAACGGCAAGCAGGTGGACATCCGCGCCAAAATGATCCACCTGGCCGAACACCTGCCCAGCGTGCGCCGCATCGTGGTGGTTCCCTACCTTGGCGACGGCAAAACCTTCGCCGCCGCCGTGCCCAGGGCCGAAACGCTGGACGCCTTCCTCGCCCCCCACCCGGCGCGGGCCGTGGAGTTCGTCCGCCTGCCGTTCAACCACCCGCTGTACATCCTTTACTCCAGCGGCACCACCGGCAAGCCCAAGTGCATCGTCCACGGCGCCGGCGGCACCCTGCTTCAGCATCTGAAGGAGCAGCAGCTGCACGCCGACCTGCACCGCGGCGACCACTTCTTCTACTTCACCACCTGCGGCTGGATGATGTGGAACTGGCTGGTCAGCGGCCTGGCGTCCGGCGCCACGCTGATGCTGTTCGACGGCTCGCCGTTCGCCGACGACGGCCGCGTGCTGTGGGACTACGCCGCCGAACACGGCTTCACCCATTTCGGCACCTCGGCCAAATACATAGACAGCCTGCGCAAAACCGACATCGTGCCGGCGCGCGACTGGCAGCTCCCCAATCTGCGCGCCTTGTTCTCCACCGGCTCGCCTCTGGTGGCGGAAAGCTACGACTGGGTGTACGAAAACATCAAGGCCGACCTCAACCTGGCCTCGATCTCCGGCGGCACCGACATCGTCTCCTGCTTCGCGCTGGGCGCGCCGACGCTGCCGGTGTACCGCGGCGAGCTGCAATGCCGCGGCCTGGGCATGGCGGTGGACATCTACGACGAACAGGGCCGGCCGGTCAGCCAGGAGAAGGGCGAGCTGGTCTGCACCCGCCCCTTCCCCTCCATGCCGATAGGCTTCTGGAACGACGACAGCGGCGAAAAATACCGCCAGGCCTACTTCGGCCGCTTCGCCGGCATCTGGTGCCACGGCGACTACGCCGAGCTGACCGCCCACAACGGCGTCGTCATCTACGGCCGCTCCGACGCGGTATTGAATCCCGGCGGCGTGCGCATCGGCACCGCCGAAATCTACCGCCAGGTGGAGGTTTTCCCGGAAATCCTGGAAAGCCTGGCCGTCGGCCAGAGTTGGCAGGACGACGAGCGGGTGGTGCTGTTCGTCAAGCTGCGCGACGGCGCGGCGCTGGACGAAGACCTGACCGCCCGGATCAAGGCCCAGATCAAGAACGGCGCCAGCCCGCGCCACGTGCCGGCGCGCATCGTGGCGGTGGCGGACATCCCCAAAACCGTCAGCGGCAAGATCGTCGAATTGGCGGTGAAAAACGTCATCCACGGCCGGCCGGTCAGCAATGTCAGCGCGCTGGCCAATCCGGAAGCGCTGAAGCTGTTCGAAAACCTGGGCGAACTGGCCGAATAAACATCGGCGGCATGCCATGAAAAGGACGAGGGCGGCAGCCCTCGTTTTTTTTGGCCGCTCGATAGCCAAGCGCCCGGCCAAACCGCGCCGACGCGACCATTTCATTCCAAAATCCGCCAAATGCGCCAAATCAGGGCGCTATCGGCATGCTTTCAAACACGGGATGCGCTGAACTGAATTATCATGAATACAAGCGCTTTTGAGCAGCGGCGGATTGCGTGGACGCAAGCGGAATCCGCCCATCGCGCCAGCAAGCGAAGCGCAGCGATTTTCGGAGCGGAAACATGTTGAGCCGGCACCAGCAAAGCTGGGGTATTGAACAATGGGCAGCCTATCTGAAAGACAAGGACATACCCGTTTTATCGGCGACGAGAGATAGTTTCCAGGCGCTGAAATCCCAGGGAAACGACGCGCCTGAGTTTTCGCCGCGGGAACTGGTGGACATGGTGCACGACGACCCCTATCTCGCCCTCAAATTGCTGATAGAAGCCGAACGGCATCGCTCCAGACGCCTCGGCAAGGAAACCACCACCCAGTTGGGCGCCATACTCCAGCTCGGCAGCGATGAGTTGTATTCGCTGATCTCCAGAAGCCCGGTCGTGGCGGTGAACCACCCGGGCTGGAAAGCCGCCGTGGCCACCGCAGTCCTGGCGTCCGGCATCGCGCGGGCCTGGTCGAATTTCCGCTCCGACACCTCCCCCGAAGAAATCTCCCTGGCCACGCTGCTTTCCGAAACGGGCGAATTGCTGTTATGGCATTTCGCGCCGGAGTTGCCGGCCCAGGCCATCGCGGAATTCGAAGCCGGACGCGCCAACCGAACCGGCCTGGCGCAATTGAATACCGCCGGATTCACGTTTCGGCAATTGACGCTGGCCCTGGCCGACATCTGGCAATTGCCGCAGATGATCAGCCAGTTGATCCGCGGCGTCGACAGGCCGCGCACGCATATCGCCCAAATCGCCATCGACTGCGCCCGGCATCTGATGCAGAACCCCGACAATCCGGCCCTGCCGTCCGACATCGGCAATATCTCCCAATATATTCCCGGCGTCGCCAAGGAAAAGCTGGTCTCGGTGCTGCCGATTTCCGAAACCCAGCAAGCCCATATTCTCGCCGGCCTGCAAATGGAATGAGCCGGCCGGGATAGCTCGTATTTGCAGGCGGCCAGTCCCAAGGCATTGGCGCCCCACCAGCGCGGCGGCTGGCGCCGGATCCGTCATGATGCCGATTCGATGAAAAAGGCCCTGTCGATTTGCCTGGCCGACCCCGGCGCCCAATGCTGGCGCTACGAGGTGGATGACAAGACAGTCTGGCAGGGTATGGTAAACAAGAGGATCTCGCGGATCCCGCTGCTCGCGCATCCATGACGCCGCGCGCAGGAACATCCCGATCGGGAAAAGCCGCTCCGGCCGAGGCCGCGCCAAAGCGGCCGCCGCAAGAAAAAGCCATTGCCCGGGCCAAGCCGGGGCAATCCGCGCGAAACTTCGGCCATCCCAAAACAAAAGCCATCCCGGCGCCAGCCGGAATGGCTTCGCCAGCTTGTTGCAGTCCTACTGCGCCGTCGGCAAGCGCCTGAGCAGCGCGAAAGTCATGTTCTGTTCGCGCGGACGGTGGCCCACCCACAGCACTTGCCAGCCGGGTTCCGCCATGCCTTCGCTCTTGTCCCGCACGATCAGCCAATAATCGCAGGGAGGCGTCTCGCCGGCCGGGAACGATACCAGATCCATCCCCGCGTAATAGCGCCAGCTGATCTGTGCCAGGCGGTTGCGGCTTTCGGTGGCGACGCAGCGCGCGTCGGCGGGCAGCTTGGCCTCCATGGCGGCCACCACCGGACGATAGCTCTTGGCGGCATCGAACCAGGGCAGCCATAAAGTCATGCCCAGGCCCCACAGCAAGGTCAGCCCCGCCGCCCAGTTGGTAATGGCCTGGCGCCCGCGCAAGTGCGGCCGCGTCAACGCCCACAGCCACGCCAGCGTGGCCGCCAGCGCGCCGCCGGCCTGCCACCACGACACATGCGGCTGGTAGAACGGGCTGAAATACTGCGCGCGTCCGGCCAGGCGCTCGGGCCAGCCATAGTTCATCGCCGCCCATCCCAGCCACACCAGCAGGCCGAACAGGCCGCAAGTCATCAACGCGAACCAGTTGAGGAAAGCCGCCGCGCCGCGCCGCAGACTGTCCAGCTCCACCGCGGCCAGCACGGCTAGCGGCAGCAGCAGCGGCATCGCGTCGGTGATGTTGGCCCGGTCGGACAGGGTCAGGCCCAGCGCGATCACCACTGAAAACAACAATGGCAGCTGCAACTTGGGCGACTGCAGATAGCGATTGCGGTGCAGCGTCCACAAGGCCAGCGGCCAGGCCGGGAAGGCGAACCACAGCGCGTTCAGGCTGTAATAGCCGAAATCATGAAACAGCCGCAGACGATGAAAGCCGCTGGTCTGCCCCAGCGCGTAATTGCCCCACCAGTCGGCGAACAGCGCGGGCGAATCGCGCAGCAGCAGCATCGGCCATACCAGGATGGCCGGCACCGCCAGCAACAGCGCCAGCAGCAGAGTGATCGCGTACTGCCGGTTGCGCCAGCCGCTGAACGCCGGCAGCAGCAACGCCGCCAGCCAGATCAGCAGCAGATCGGCCAGGCTGCCGCCCAGGAAAATCGCCACGCTGGAAGCCGCCAGCATGGCGCCGGCCAGGCCAGGCGAGCGCAGCGCCAGCGCCAGCGCGTAGAAGGCGGCGGCGAAGCCGGCAAAGCCCGCTATCATCGGCGTCAGCTGGTGGCCGGACTCCACCAGGCCGATGCAGCCTATCAAGATCATCACCACGCTGCGGCCATGACGCCTGCCGATCAGCTCGCGGCCGGCCATGCCGGCCAACAGCAGCGACAGCGACATCAGCAGCGGCGTGGCCAGCCTGGCGGCGTCATGCGCCGGCAGCAGCCAGGGCGAGAACAGCCGGATCAAGCCGGCAGCCAGCCAGTAATAGAGCGGAGGGTTGTCCAGATACGGCGCGCCCTGCAGGGTCGGCAACAGCCAGTTGCCGGTATGCAGCATGCCTTGCGCCGCCGCCAGCACGAAAGGCTCGTCCGGTTTCCAGGGGTCATGCCCCAGGATGCCCGGCCATAGCCAGATGAAGCACAGCAGCAGCAGCACCCAGGGTTTCTCGGTTGGCTTGGCCAGCGAACTGGCCTGCGCGGAATAAGTCAGCATCCGATTGCCACCTTAGCGTTCTGAAGGGTCAAATCAATTATCCCATGCCTTGGCGGCATGAAAAAAGGCAGCCGCAGGGCTGCCTTTTTTGTCTTCCAGAAACGGCCAGGCTTAGCGCTTGAAGAAGCCGCCGAATTTCTGGTTGAACTTGTCCACGCGGCCGGCGGTGTCGACGATCTTCTGCTTGCCGGTGTAGAACGGGTGGCAGTTGGAGCACACTTCGATGCCGAAGCTGTCTTTGGCCATGGTGGACTTGGTCACGAACTGGCTGCCGCAGGAGCAGGTAACGGACAGTTCTTTGTAATTCGGGTGAATATCGGTTTTCATCTCTCTACCTTTCATAACGGGTGCAGGGGTTTTGCCTGCACTGCTTGCGAAACGTGGCATTATCCGCCGTTTGCCGCCGCTTGACAAGCGCGCAAACGGCAGATCGCTCAGGCGCGGCGCCAGCTGGTGCCGGCCGCGCCGTCTTCCAGCACGATGCCCTTGGCGGTCAACTCGTCGCGGATGCGGTCGGACTCGGCCCAGTTCTTGGCGGCGCGCGCATCTTTGCGCGCCTGGATCAGCGCTTCCACCTGTTCGGCCGACAACTCGCCCTCGCCCACTCCGCCCTTCAGGAAGGATTCCGGATCGCGGCCGAGCAAGCCCAGCACGCCGGCCAGATCCTTCAACAAGCGCGCTTGTTGCGGATCGTGGCTCTTGTTCACCTCGCCGGCCAGCTCGAACAGCACCGCCACCGCCTCGGATGAATTGAAATCGTCGTCCATCGCCTTCTTGAAGCGCGCGGCGTAGGCATTGTTCCAGTCTATGCCGCTGGCGGCCGGCAGTTCGATGCCGCGCAGCGCCGTGTACAGGCGGGTCAGGCCGTGCTTGGCGTCGTTGAGGATGCCATCGGTGTAGTTGACCGGGCTGCGGTAGTGGCTGCGCACGATGAAGAAACGAATCACTTCGCCATCGAAATGCTGCAGCACATCGCGGATGGTGAAGAAGTTGCCCAGGCTCTTGGACATTTTCTCGCCGTCGACATTGATGAAGCCGTTGTGCAGCCAGTAGTTGACATACTGATGGCCGTGCGCGCCCTCGGACTGGGCGATTTCGTTCTCATGGTGCGGGAACTGCAGGTCCTCGCCGCCGCCGTGGATGTCGAAATGCTCGCCCAGATGGTGGCAGCTCATCACCGAGCACTCGATATGCCAGCCCGGACGGCCCTTGCCCCACGGGCTGTCCCAGGACGGCTCGCCCGGCTTGGCGGCCTTCCACAGCACGAAATCCAGCGGATCGCGCTTGTTCGGGTCCACTTCCACCCGCTCGCCGGCGCGCAGCTTGTCCAGCGTGCGGCCCGACAACTTGCCGTAGCCTTCGAATTCGCGCACCGCGTAGTAGACATCGCCGTTGGCGGCCGGATAGGCCTTGCCGTTGGCGATCAGCTGTTCGATCAGCGCTATCATGCCGCCCACGTGGTGGGTGGCGCGCGGCTCGTGCGTCGGCGGCAGCAGGCCCAGCGCGGCGGCGTCCTGGTGCATGTCGGCGATGGTCTCCTCCACCAGCTGCTCCGGCGTGATGCCGCGCTCCAGCGCGCGCTTGATGATCTTGTCTTCGATGTCGGTGATGTTGCGCACGTAGTCGACTTCATAGCCGGAGGCCTTCAGCCAGCGGTAGATCACGTCGAAGGCGGCCAGCATACGCGCGTGGCCGATGTGACAGAGGTCGTAAACGGTCATGCCGCAGACGTACATGCTCACTTTGCCGGGTTCGATGGGTTTGAACGCTTCCTTCTGGCGGGTCAGTGTGTTGTACAAGCTCAGCATGATCAAAAAACCTATGGTTGGACTATCGAAAGGGACGATTGTAGCAGAGCGCGGCCTGACTCTGTTACAGGCGCTTGAATAATGCAAAACCGCCGGCACGCCGACGGTTTATGACATGGAAATATATGGATAGTCAAACTTTTGGCCAGGCTATCGGCCGGTAATCCGGCAAGCCGTCCTTGAAAGGCGGAATGCGCTCGCCCTCCATCAACGGTTTCACATAGTCCAGAAAAGCCGGGGTCACGCTGAAACCGTCGGCGCCGATGAACGCCGGCGGCAGGCGCTTTTCCTTGTCCCCGACCTCGGACAGCGGCACCTCGGCCACGTCCCAGCAATAGGGGTGGTCGTTCAAGCGCCGAATGCCGGCCATCAACCCGGTTTTGCCGGCCAGCAGCCACTCCACCGCCCGCTCGCCCATCAGATAAGCCTGGCGCACGTCGGTATTCGAAGCCAGGTGGCCGCCGGCGCGCTGCAGGTAGTCGACCTGGGCGACATGGGCGGAAATGCCGCGCTCGCGCAGGATCAGCTGCGCCAGCCAATGGCCGGCGCCGCCCAACTGCTCATGACCGTAGGTTTCCGACTGCTTGGCTTCGGCGACGAAGCGGCCGTCCTGACCGGTGATGCCTTCGGCCACCGCGATCGCGCATTGCCCGTACTTGGCCAGGCTGGCGTCCAGCGCCGCAAGAAACCGCGCCGGCTCGAACGGCACCTCGGGCAGCAGCAGCAAGTGCGGCGCCTCGTTCGGCGCGCGCGCGGCAGCGGCGCAAGCGGCCGCCAGCCAGCCGGTGTGGCGGCCCATGGTTTCCATGATGAACACCCGCCCCCAGCCCATGCTGGTCATGTCCAGCCCCACCTCGCGCATCGCGCTGGCCAGGAATTTGGCCGATGAGCCGTAACCCGGACTGTTGTCGGTGCCCATCAGGTCGTTATCTATGGTTTTGGGCACGCCGATCACGCCCAGCTTGTAGCCGGTGTGCTTTTCGAAATCGACCAGACGCTCGGCGCAGCCGAGCGAGCCGTTGCCGCCGTTGATCAGCAGGTAATGGATATCATGCCTGGCCAAGACATCGCGCAGCCGCAGCCAATCTTCCGGCGCCTCTTCGAATGTGCCTATCATGCGGCGGCTGACGCCGAAGCTGCCGCCAGGCATGAAGGCCAGCTGGGCGATGGCGGTATCGGGCACGCCGTCTGTATCGCACAACCGGCCGTCCAGCAGGCCCGCCAGGCCGTCGAAAGCGGCATAGAGCGACAGACCGAGGCGGCGCGCCGTCTCTATCGCCCCCTGGGCGGAAGCGTTCAACACGGCGGTGGGGCCGCCGGATTGCAGATATACGGCTCGGAGCTTGGACATGATCGCAACCTGGAATGAGTGGACGGACAAGGCGGCGCAGGCATAGCGGCGCCGCTGACACCACCAACATACCACTTGCGGGAAAGCCGCCTCAAGCCGCGCATCCGCGGCAAAACGGGATTCCTTGACCGGCGGCAAACCGCTTGCGAAGTTGCGGGGGAATTACAGTAGACACGGCAAATCGCCGCCTGCGAAAACAACGCGAGCGGCGACTTGGCGCCAAACGGGGGCGCGCCAAGCCTGCGGCAAGCGCGGGCCCAGCGCGCGGGCAGCTTAGCCCAGCGGCCAGTTCAACAGGACGATGGCGTCGTTGTAGTCGGCATCGGTGCCGTCTTCCGAACCCAGCAAGGCCAGATTCACCTTGTTGGCCAGGATCACCTGGGTGGACACCAGGTCGGAAGCCTTGCCGTTGACAGTCACCGTCACCCGGACGTTGCCGGTGCCGGAGTTGACCACCTGAGTGCCCAGGTTCTTGTCGGTGATGCCGCTGCCGCTGAAGGTGGCGCGGACTTCGTTGTCGACCAGAATGGCGACATTCTGCACATTGGCGGCATTGGTCAATACAGTGGCGCCGAAATTGATGCGCGCCGGAAGAGTGAATACGCCTTGCTGAGCCATGGTGATTCCTCCAGGTGATGCCAACCCCGCTGGCCGTCCGGCCGCGCGCGGGCCGGAACGCACAATGCGGCGGGGAATCGCGATTGTTCAAGCATCGAAATGCTTTCGCCCCCATCACCCTAAGCCATCGCTCCGGCCGGCACACCGGTACCAAGGGCTAGTACCCCTGGGCAGGCAAACCTCGGATGATTGCCCACCCGGCCAACGACAAGCGGCCCGCCCGCGCTATTCGCGCGTCACCTCGCCGGATGGCGCATAAGCCCCAGCCTGCACCGGCGCATGGCTGGCGAGATAAGCCTTCAGCATCTCGGCATCGACAAATCCGGTATTCACATAGCCGGGATGCCCGGCCATCTTCGGGTAGCCGTCGCCGCCCGCCGCCATGAAGCTGTTGATCGCCACGCGGTAGGTCCTGGCCGGATCGATGGCCGCTCCGGCCACCTTCGCCTCCCGCAGCTCGCCGCCCACGATGCGCAGCTTCACGCCGGCAAACTGCGCGAAGGCGCCGGCGCCGGGCGTCATCTTCGCCGCGGCCCGCAGATAGCCCAGCGCCTCACTGCCCGGCAGGTCCACATAAGCTACGGTGCTGCCGAACGGAAACACCTTGAGCACATCCCGATAGCTGACCGCGCCCGCCGGCAGCGAGTCGCGGATGCCGCCCGAGTTGATCACCGCGAAGTCTGCGTGGGTCTTGGCCATCATCGCCTGGCCGACGAGCACGCCCAAGCTGGTGGGCCGGCTGCGCACCGCGGCGCGGTCGCCCTCCAGCCTGGCGGATAGCTCGCCCACCTTGACATCCAATTCGGTCTGCCCCCGATCCTGGTAGTTCTTCAGGAAACTGCGCAATTTGCCGTCTTCCGGAATTCGCGCCTCATACAGCGTTTTCTGCGCCTTGCCGTCCGCGTCGACCATTGTCTTTTTCAAGTTGACCGGGATCAGCCGATACTTCACCAGCTTGAGGTTGCCGTTATGGAATTCGAAATCGGCGCGTCCGACGTATTTGCCCCACTCGTGCGCCTGCACGATCCAGGCGCCGTTCTGGCGATCGGGCGCGCAGGGCGCGCCCGGCACGTAAGCGTCGTCGCGGACGTTTTCGGCCTTCATGCACACCGGGTTCTGGCTGTGGCCGCCGACGATCAGGTCCAGCCCCTTCACCGCGCGCGCCATTTCCACGTCGCCCGGCGCATTCACGCCATGTTTGCCGTCGGCGTAGTGGCCCATGTGGGTGGCGGCGATGACGATGTCCGCCTGCTTGCGCAATGCCGGCACCAGTTGGCCGGCTTCGGCGATCGGGCTCTTGAACTCTATGCCCCGGATCTGCGCCGGATTGACCATCTTGGCGGTATCGTCGGTGGTCAGGCCCAGCACCGCCACCTTGACGCCGCCCAGATTGAACATGGCGTAAGGATCGAACATCCGCTTGTCATCCTGATAAATGTTGGCGGACAGCATCGGAAAATGTATCCAGCCGCGCTGTTTCATCAGCACCGGCAGCGGTTTGTCGAATTCGTGATTGCCCACCGCCATCGCGTCGTAGCCGATGCGGTCCATCGCGCGGAAATCGGGTTCGGCGTCCTGCAGGTCGGATTCGGGCACGCCGGTGTTGACGTCGCCGCCGGACAGCAGCAGCGTGTAGCCGCCCTCCGCCTTCACTTCGGCGCGCACCTGGTCGACCACCGTCTTCTGCGCGGCCAAGCCGTACTCGCCGTCGGCATTGGGCCAGAAACGGCCGTGATGGTCGTTGGTGTGCAGGATGGTGATCTTGTAGGTCTTGCCGGCGACGTAGCTGCCTTTGCCTGGCGCCGCCGCGCAAGCGGACAACAGGCCGGCGGCCAGCAGGGAAAGCAGGATGGATCCGGGCGAAACGCGCATTTTTTCTTCTCCTTGCGGCCGATCGCCGGACCGCACGTAAAAATGGCGAACCCGGGGGCTCGCCATTCGGCATCGCTGCTGCCGCTTATTTGCTCCAGCTATCCTTCAGGCCGACGGTGCGGTTGAACACCGCCTTGACGCCCGGCTGGTGCTCCTTGCGGTCGGTGACGAAGTAACCCAGGCGCTCGAACTGGAAACGCGATTCCGGCGCGGCCTGCAGCACCGAGGCTTCGACGTAGGCCGGCACCAGCGTCAGCGATTCCGGGTTGATGAACTGGCGGAAATCGACGTACTCGCCGTCTTCGCCGCGCACCGCGTCCGGACGCGGCTCGGTGAACAGGCGGTCGTACCAGCGCACATCGGCCTGGATCGCGTGCTCGGCCGACACCCAGTGGATCACGCCCTTGACCTTGCGGCCTTCCGGATTCTTGCCCAACGTGTCGTGGTCAATGGAACACTTCAGCTCCACCACGTTGCCGGCGGCGTCTTTCACCACTTCCTCGCACTTGATCACGTAGGAATAGCGCAGACGCACTTCTCCGCCGGCGGTCAGGCGCTGCCACTTCGGCGGCGGCACTTCGGCGAAGTCGTCCTGCTCGATCCAGATCTCGCGGGAGATCGGCACTTCGCGCTCGCCGAATTCCGGATGGTGCGGGTGGAACGGCGCGCTGCGGCTGGCGGTGACGGCGGCGTCGTAATTGGTCAGCGTCACCTTCAGCGGCTTCACCACCGCCATCACGCGCGGCGATTCGTTTTCCAGCGTCTCGCGCACCGCGCCTTCCAGCACGCTCATGTCGATGATGTTCTCGCCCTTGGACACGCCGATGCGCTGGGCGAACAGCCTGATGCCCTCCGGGCTGTAGCCGCGGCGGCGCATGCCGGCGATGGTGGGCATGCGCGGGTCGTCCCAGCCGGTCACCACGCCTTCGTTGACCAATGCCAGCAGCTTGCGCTTGGAGGTCAGCGTGTACAGCAGCTCCAGCCGCGACGATTCATACTGGCGCGGGTGGCAGCCGATGCTGATATTGTCCAGCACCCAGTCGTACAGCGGGCGGTGGTCTTCGAATTCCAGCGTGCACAGCGAGTGGGTGATGCCTTCGATGGCGTCGGAGATGCAGTGGGTGTAGTCGTACATCGGATAGATGCACCACTTGTCGCCGGTGCGGTGGTGATGCACGCGGCGGATGCGGTAGATGGCCGGATCGCGCAGATTGATGTTGCCGGAGGCCATGTCTATCTTCAGACGCAGCGTCTTGCTACCGTCCGGAAACTCGCCGTTCTTCATGCGGGCGAACAGGTCCAGATTCTCTTCGACGCTGCGGTCGCGGTAGGGGCTGTTCTTGCCCGGTTCGGTCAGGCTGCCGCGGTACTGGCGCATTTCCTCGGCGGACAGGTCGTCCACATAGGCCTTGCCGGCCTGGATCAGCTCCACCGCGTAGCCGTACAGGCGATCGAAATAGTCGGACGCGAAGCGCACGTCGCCATCCCACTTGAAGCCCATCCAGCTGATATCGTCGATGAACGATTGCACATACTCCGGCGACTCTTTCTCCGGGTTGGTGTCGTCCATGCGCAGATTGCACTTGCCCTTGTAGTCTTCGGCCAGGCCGAAGTTGATGCAGATGGCCTTGGCGTGGCCGATATGGGCGAATCCGTTGGGCTCCGGCGGAAAGCGGGTGACGATGCTGCTGTGCTTGCCCGACGCGAGGTCCTGGTCGATGATGGTTCGGATGAAGTTGTTGACAACCGGCGCGTTGTTTTCCGTGCTCATGTTCTGGCTGTGGGTATGGATAGCGAATCGGTCATTGTACCCGATTTTGACTGAATATCGGGCGCAAGCTGGCCACTCTAGATGCTACTGCTCGCTGACGGCCCGCGCATGCGATCCGCCATCCGTGCAAATACGATAAGTATATCCAACGATTTCATTGCCGCATCGCACGATATAGAAAGGGGCATGGCTCGCGCATCCGGCTCAGCCGCGGCAAGAACGCTGAGCCGGCCTAGCCACCAGTCCAGGCTTACGCCAGACAAGCAAGCCGCCCAAACCAGCAGCCGGATAGACCATCAAGGGGATCGCGTTCAATCCGTTTCCAACGAAGGAGCATCATCATGACGCAAATCGTATTGGTAGGAGAGGTTTCCTCGGGCTACAAACATCCCCAGCAGCTCCCGTCCGGCGTGCCCGTCACCATCCGGGTACCGTTCAAGCTCCATAACGGGGCCGTAGTCTCGCTGCGCAATCCGCAAGTCATCATGTCCATCAAGGACGTCGACGCCTCTCACAATGAGAACCTGCGAATCAATCTTTACGCAAATGGCATCGACAATAACGGCTTCAACGCCAATTTCGAAACCTGGTCCGACTCCGCCATATACAGTCTCGTCGCCTCCTTCGTCGTAGTGGGAGACGCTTAAGTCCCGCGCCGGGCGATGGGAGTCATAGCCCTATCGCCCGCCAGGTCCCAACTCACGCCAGCGCGCGCCCCACGATGCGCTCCAGCTGCCTCAGCGGCGACTTGGCCGGGTCGTCCATCTTGTCCAGCGGCAGCCACAAGGTTTGCTCCAGCATGAACTGGCCGGACATCACCGCGTGCGAGGCGTGGTCGGAGAAGCAGATCCATGCGCCGCCGGGCGCGAAGGGCACGGTTTCCTGCGGGCAGCTGCGCTGGTATTCCAGGTCGGCCTTCATCGCGTCGTGCAGATGCAGCATGATGTGGTCGTAGCCGCTGCGCTTGCGCTTGGTGATTTTCAGCGCCGCCAGCAGGGCGGCCGAGCCGGGCCATTGCGCCGGCACTCGCGGCAGCATTTTCTTCGCCATGTCCTCGAACGGCTCGCCGACGCGCCATACCCGCGGCTCGCCGGCCGGGTTGACGTTGCAGAACACACGCAGGATGCGCTCGCCGTAGGTGGGCCGCGACGGGAAGGCATCCACGTGCAGGCGGCTGTCGTCCTTGCGCCAGGAGGTCTTGCGGTCTTCCACCCGCACCAGGCGCAGGCTGGTAGGGGCGGCGCGCGTCTTGCCTTGATATTCCGGTAGCACGCGGGCCAGCAGGCCGGCCGCCGCTTGCTGATAGCGCGAGATCAGCGCGCGCACCGCCGCCTGGGTCTCGTCGCCGCCCAGCACGCCGTGCAGCGCGCCGTTGTTCGGCTCCAGGCTGATGTTCTTGCGCTTGGGATCGGACAGCGCCGGATTGAGCAGCGCCTGTTCGGCCGGGCTCAAGGTGAAGCCGAAGTCTGGCACATGCAGCACGGCGCCCGCCTCCAGTTTCCGCACCAGATCGCGCTCCCCCGCCGCCACGCTCACGATACGCTCGCCCATATTCCCTCCTTGATCCTGATCGATAAAATGTCCGCGGCGGCGCCAACCCGCCGGGTGCTGCGCCGCACAAGCCCGCAAGGGTACACCAAACTCATGCCCCAGGCATCCGCCGCGGGCCGTCCGCGCGACAGACCCTTGATTTTCATCACAAAACCCCGCGCCGGCCCGCCGCGGGCAAACCCCTACCGCCAGCCGGGCGATTCGCCATAATAAACAATTGTTTATGCTGATTTTTTTATCCGGATACGGCATAATGTGCGGCTGCCTGAATTCGACGTGAACGCATGACTACTCCGCAAGCCGCCGCCAAACCAATCGATTCCTACCGCAAGTACTGGGCCAGCCGTTTCGGCACCGCCCCGTTCCTGCCGATGACCCGCGCCGAAATGGACCAGCTGGGTTGGGACTCCTGTGACATCATCCTGGTCACGGGCGACTGTTACATCGACCACCCCAGCTTCGGCATGGCGTTGGTGGGCCGCCTGCTGGAGGCGCAAGGCTTCCGCGTCGGCATCATCGCCCAGCCGGACTGGCACAGCGCCGACGCGTTCCGCGAACTGGGCAAACCGAACCTGTTCTTCGGCGTCACCGCCGGCAATATGGATTCGATGATCAACCGCTACACCGCCGACCGCCGCGCCCGCTCCGACGACGCCTACACGCCGAACGCCGAGCCCAACAAGCGCCCGGACCGCGCGGTCACCGTCTACGCCCAGCGCTGCCGCGAGGCTTACCCCGGCATCGGCGTGATGATAGGCAGCATCGAGGCCAGCTTGCGCCGCATCGCCCACTTCGACTACTGGAGCGACAAGGTGCGCCCGTCGGTGCTGGTCAACTCCAAGGCCGACATCCTGCTGTACGGCAACGCCGAGCGCGCGCTGGTGGAAATCGCCCACCGCGCCGCCAAGGGCGAGAAGCTGTCCGAGATGCGCGACATCCGCGGCACCGCCTTCATCGTGCCGCACGGCTGGCGCCCGGACGACGAATGGCAGGAGATGGACTCCAGCGTGGTGGACGTGCCGGGCCGCGTCGACCCGCACCTGAACCCGTACCAAGAGATACCGGAGCAGGCGGCCGAGGCCACCAAGGACATCGATCCGTCCAAGCCGCAGGTGATCCGCATCGAATCGCGCGAGGAGCGCCTGGCCAAGCGCCGCGCCGAACGCGCCAAGACCGTGATCCGCATCCCGGCCTACGAGGCCGTCGCCCACGACCCGGTGCTGTACGCCCACGCCAGCCGCACCCTGCATCTGGAATCCAACCCCGGCAACGCCCGCGCGCTGGTGCAGATGCATGGCGAGCGCGACGTATGGCTGACGCCGCCGCCGATTCCGCTCACCACCGAGGAAATGGACTTCGTCTACGGCCTGCCCTACGCCCGCAATCCGCACCCAGCCTATGGCGACGCCCACATCCCGGCCTGGGAAATGATCAAGTACTCGGTCAACATCATGCGCGGCTGCTTCGGCGGCTGTACTTTCTGCTCCATCACCGAGCACGAAGGCCGCATCATCCAGAGCCGCTCGGAAGAATCGATCCTGCACGAGATCGAGGAAATCCGCGACAAGACCCCGGGCTTCACCGGCCACATCTCCGACCTGGGCGGCCCGACCGCGAACATGTACCGCCTCAGCTGCAAGGACCCGAAGATCGAGTCGTCCTGTAGAAAGCTGTCCTGCGTGTTCCCGGACATCTGCGAAAACCTCAACACCGACCACAGCCACCTGATCCAGCTGTACCGCAAGGCGCGCGCGCTGCCGGGAGTGAAGAAGATCAACATCCAGTCCGGCTTGCGCTACGACCTGGCCGTGCGCTCGCCCGAATACATCAAGGAGCTGGTGCAGCACCACGTCGGCGGTTATCTGAAGATCGCGCCGGAACACACCGAGGACGGCCCGCTGTCCAAGATGATGAAGCCGGGCATGGGCGCTTACGACAAGTTCAAGGAACTGTTCGAGCGCTTCAGCCGCCAGGCCGGCAAGGAACAGTACCTGATCCCCTACTTCATCGCCGCCCACCCGGGCACCAGCGACGAGGACATGATGAATCTGGCGCTGTGGCTGAAGAAGAACAACTTCCGCCTGGACCAGGTGCAAACCTTCACCCCGACGCCGATGGCGATGGCCACCACCATGTGGCACACCCGCCGCAACCCGCTGAAGCGCCTGAGCCGCAGCTCCGAAAAGGTGGACGTGGTGCGCGACGGCTACCGCCGCAAGCTGCACAAGGCCTTCCTGCGCTATCACCATCCGGACAACTGGCAGATCCTCCACGACGCGCTGATCCAGATGGGCCGCAGCGACCTGATCGGCCACAGCAAGCACTGCCTGATCCCGCCGACCCCGCCGGGCGACAAGGCCGCCGCGGTGCGCCACCGCATGGGCGCGCCGGCCGCGCGCGGCAAGGCGCCGGGACAGCGCGCGCCGGGCAACGCCCCGCAGCGCGGCAAGCCGGCCGTCGGCGCCAGGCCGCAATCGGGCAAGCCCGCCACCGCCAAGAGCGGCGGCGGCAAGCCTGGCGGCAAAACCAGCCGCAGCCGCTAAGTCCCGACCAAGCCGCCCGATGGGCGGCTTTTTGCCGCGCCCGGCCCTGGCCATGACGGCGGACGCGGCATCGCAAAGAAAAATTCAAGAGCCCGGCGGCGCGAAATTAAGATATCGTCATGCCATGCGCAGCCGCCGCCAGCCGACAGCACACCACAAGGATTCCGCCATGATCCGCATCGCCTTCGACCACAGCTACGCCCGCGACCTGCCCGGCGCTTACGAGCCCGCGCTGCCCGACGCGCCGCCCGCGCCGGCGCTGCTGTACTGGAACGCACCACTGGCGGCCGAGCTGGGGCTGGACGCCGCCGACGCCAGCGCGGCGGAGCTGGCCGCGGCCTTCTCCGGCGCGGCGCTGCCCGCCGGCGCGCAAGCCATCGCCCAGGCTTACGCCGGCCACCAGTTCGGCGGCCTGTCGCCGTCGCTGGGCGATGGCCGCGCCATGCTGCTGGGCGAAGTCATCGACCACAACGGCCAACGCCGCGACATCGCCCTCAAAGGCAGCGGCCGCACCGCGTTTTCCCGCCGCGGCGATGGCAAGGCGGCCGTCGGGCCAATGCTGCGCGAACTGATCATCGGCGAGGCGATGCAGGCGCTGGGCATTCCCACCACCCGCGCGCTGGCAGTGGCCGCCACCGGCGAAACCGTGCACCGCGAGCGGCCGCTGCCCGGCGCGGTGCTCACCCGCGTCGCCGCCAGCCATCTGCGCGTCGGCACCTTCCAGTACTTCGCCATCCGCGGCGAAACCGACATGCTGCGCAAGCTGGCCGACTACGCCATCGCCCGCCACTACCCGGAGCTGGCCGGCCGGGACGACCGCTACCTGGCGCTGCTGGCCGCCGCGGCCGAGCGCCAGGCGGCGCTGATCGCCCGCTGGATGCACGCCGGCTTCATCCACGGCGTGATGAACACCGACAATATGGCGCTGTCCGGCGAAACCATAGACTACGGCCCCTGCGCCTTCATGGACGCGCACCACCCGGACACCGTGTTCAGCTCCATCGACCGCAACGGCCGCTACGCCTACGGCAACCAGCCGGCGATCGCGCAGTGGAATCTGGCCCGCTTCGCCGAAACCCTGCTGCCGCTGATTTCGCCGGCCGACCCGGGCGGCGCGGTGCCGGCCGCGACCGAGATCATCGAAGGCTTCGCCAACCGCTATCAATCCATCTGGCTGGAACAGGCGCGCCGCAAGCTGGGCTTGCCGGACGCGCAAAATGGCGACCTGGCTTTGATTGAGGACTGGCTGACGCTGCTGGCCGCCCAAGGCGTGGACCACACGCTGGCCTGGCGCTACCTGGCCGACGCCGCCGAAGGACAGCGCGCGCCGCTCGCCGCGCTGTTCCCCGCCCCGCAGGAACTGGAGCCGTGGCTGCTGCAGTGGCTGACCCGCCTCGCCATCAAGACCCGCCGCGCCAGCGACGTGGCGGCGGCGATGCGCAAGCAAAACCCGCTCTACATCCCGCGCAACCATCTGGTGGAAGAAGCGCTGGACGCCGCCAGCGAACGCGGCGACATGGAGCCGGCACTGCGGCTGCTGGAAGTGCTGCGCGACCCGTTCACCGAACGCGAAGGCCTGATGCGCTACGCGCTGCCAGCCGCGCCGGAGGTCGCGGAGGGATATCGGACGTTTTGCGGAACGTAGTGACAATAGCGTCAGGAGATCATCTTTGGGAAAGCAAGCAAACATGCTTGCTTTTTTGCTATAAACAGCACCAAGAGGCGTTCCGCTTTACGCAATTACTTAGCAAAGCACTGGAGCATAAACCATGGCCCATGAAGTCACCCTCAACCTCCAGGAAAAAATCATCTTACACAAAGATGTGGAATTTGAAATAAAGCTTGATGGTGCAAAACTGGGTACACTGCTGATCAGCAAGGGTAATATCGGGTGGCTACCTTCAGGAAATTCCATCAATAAAAAGCGTATGACTTGGAAACGCTTCGCTGAAATTATGGAACACGAGGGAACGCCAGTTCGATCCAAGAAATAAATCTATAAATACATCCCCTTATAAATTTTTAACCATCACATAGTCATCCATCACAAATCCATTACCGATATCGGCCACCACCTCTTCCCGCACAGTGAAACCGCGCTTTTCATACACGGCGATGGCGTCGGCATTGTGCCGGTTGACAGTCAGCATCAGCGTGGCGCAGCCCTGAGTGCCGGCCGCGGCTTCCGCTTCGTCCATCATCCTGCCGCCCAACCCTCTTCCCCGCATCTCTTCCAATAGATACAGCTGCTCCAGCTTCATTTCGCCGGGCCGGCCGCTCAGCGCGTAGCTGCAATAGCCGGATGGACGGCCACCCACCCGCAGCAGGCGGAACCAGCGGTCGGGCGCGTCCAGGTAGCGGCTCAGCTTTTCCGGCGTGTAGCGGCTGGAAACCATGTAATCGATCTGTTCCCGCGTGATCATCATGATGAAATGCTTGCGCCAGATTTCGGCGCCCAGCGCCGCGACGGTGTCGAAATCGTGATCGGTGAGAAAATCCAGGGTGATGGCGGCAGACATCAGGGCAGGCTCCAGGCAAGTTTGCGAAAGGGCGAAACCACAGCACATGCTGTAAGCATTTTTACCGCCGCCAGCCCGCCTCGTCCAGCCGCGCCGCGAACAAGCATTGCCAAAACGCGGCCGGCCGCAGATAAACAAAGCATTCCCCGCGACGAGGACACCGCATGGCCGCCACCCTGAAACTGTCGCAACTGATCAGCGCGCTGAGCTACGCGCTGGACATCACCGAAGGCCAGCCGGAAGGGCATTGCCTGCGCAGTTGCTGGATAGGCATGCACATAGGCCGCGCCATCGGCCTGGAAGAACAAGCGCTGTGGGAACTGTACTACACCATTCTGCTGAAAGACCTGGGCTGCAGCAGCAACGCCGCCCGCATCAGCGAGCTGTATCTGGCCGACGACCGCCGCTTCAAGCAGGCGTTCAAGCAGGTGGGCGCCAGCCTGCCGCAGATGCTGGGCTTCGTCTTCAGCCAGACCGGCACCCATGCCGACGGCTGGCGCCGGCGCGCCGCCTCCATCTTCAATGTGCTGCTGCGCGGCAAGGAAATGGCCGACGAACTGATCAACACCCGCTGTCACCGCGGCGCCGACATCGCGCGGCAATTGCGCTTCAACGAGGGGGTGGCGATGGGCATCCAGTGCCTGGACGAGCACTGGGACGGCTCCGGCCGGCCGCGCGGCCTGCAGGGAGACGGCATTCCGTTGAACGCGCGCATCGCGCTGCTGTCGCAGGTGACCGACGTGCTGCACGCCACCCATGGCCGCGCCGCGGCGCTGGACGAGGCCACAGGCCGCGCCGGCGGCTGGTTCGACCCCGAACTGGCGCGGGCGCTAGCCGGCATCGGCCGGGACGAAGCCTTCTGGCGCCAGTTGGAGGCGGACGACGTCGAGCAGGCGGTGCTGGCGCTGGAGCCCTCGCAATGCGAAGTGCCGCTGGACGAAGACTACCTAGATGAAATCGCCGAAGGCTTCGGCCTGGTGGTGGACTCCAAAAGCCCGTTCACCGCCGGCCACAGCCTGCGCGTCGGCCATTACGCCGACCGCATCGCCGAACGGATGGGCGTGGCGCCGGAACGCCGGCGCTGGCTGAAACGCGGCGCGCTGCTGCACGACGTCGGCAAGCTGGGCGTGAGCAACACCATTCTGGACAAGCCCGGCAAGTTGACGCCGGAGGAATGGGAGGCCGTGAAACGCCACGCCGGCTACACCGAAGCCATTCTCAGCCGGATAGACTCTTTCGGGGAGCTGGCCTTGATGGCGGGCGCCCATCACGAGCGGCTGGACGGCGGCGGCTATCCGCGCGGCCTGAAGGCCGACGCCATCGCGCTGGAAACCCGCGTCATCACCACCGCGGACATCTTCGACGCCATCAACGCCGAACGCCCCTACCACCCCGCCACGCCGATAGCGGAAACCCTGGACATCATGCGCCGCAGCCTGGGCAGCGCCATCGATCCCGCCTGTTTTTCGGCGCTGGAGCAGGTGCTGCGCCTCGAAGGCGTCGCGGCGTAAGCGCCGCCGGATCATCGCGCCGTCAGCAGCGAGCCCAGGCTGGCGCCGACCACCAAAGCCACGCCCAGCAACTGCGCCGGCGCAACCGGCTGCGCCAACAGCAGCCAGCCCGCCAGCGCGGCGATGGCCGGCTCCAGGCTGGCCAAGATGCCGAACGACGCCGCCGGCATCCGTCGCAGCGCCAGCATTTCCAACACGTAAGGCAGCAGGGGCGTCAACAATGCCAAAACCGCCGTTTGCGGCAAATCCGGCAGCGGGCGGCCATGCAGGCCGGCCAAGCCGAAAGGCGCGCACCACAAGGCGGCCATCAGCATGGAGGCCGCCAGCCCGTCCAGCCCGCCGCCCAGCCGCCCCACCCGCTTCATCAGCAAGATGTAAGCCCCCCAGCAGACCGCCGCGCCGCAGGCGAACGCCAACCCGGCGGCATCGCCCTGCCACTGCCCGCCATGCCAGGCCAGCAATCCCACGCCCAAGAAAGCCAGCGGCGGCCATGCCAGCGCCAACCGGCGGCCCGCGCCGGCCAAAGCCACCAGCAAGGGGCCGAGAAAGTTGATCGCCACCGTCAGGCCCAGCGGCATGCTGCGGATGGCGGCGAAAAAACACAGCATCATGCCGGCCATCGCCGCGCCCAAGGCCGCCAGTTGGCCGCCATGAGCGCGCAGCAAACGCCATAGCGGCGGGCGCGCCCAAGCCAGCAGCGCCAAGGCCGCGCAGCACAGCCGCAGCCAGGTCAGCGCGTACGGGCCTTGCTCCCGCATCGCCGGCACCGACCAGGCCGATCCCAGTTGCACGCAAACCATGGACAACAAGCCCGACAACACGCCCAGCAGCAATCGCCCGTCGCGGCGGACGACAACGCCGGCCGGCTTCCGGGACAAAGCCCGGCAAGCGGGTTGGGGCAAGGAATGGACCGGGGGCTCGGACATGGCGGCCAGTCAGAAAGTGACGAAGGCTCCGCGCAGCTGCCGTTTCATCTCCCGGTGCCGCGCCAACAGCGCCGGCGCCAGGCGGCCGCCGCCGCGGTGGATCAAGGCGGCGTCGCCGACCTCGGCCTGCGCCCGGACGATGATGGCGTCGATATCCCGCTCGCCCAGCAACATCTGCCGCAGGATGGGCAGCACGCAGGCCATGTCGGCGGTCACCACGCCTATCTTGGCCGCGCTGGCGGCTTCCGGGCCGTTCACGCCTATCGACAACGGAACCCGCCGCAGCATCTCGGCATCGTTGCCGCCATCTCCCATCGCCACCAGCGGCTGGCCGCCGCGCAGCGAGCGCCCCAGGTTAAGGGCCGTCGCCGCTTTCGAGCGGTCGCCCATCATCGCGCAGGCTTCGATGATCTCGCCCAGCAGGGTGGGCGCCGTCCGGCGGCGCCGCGTCGCCGGGTCATGGCTGATGCCCAGCTCGTCGCGACAATGCCGGATGAAGCGCGCTTGCAGCAGCTGCCGGCCGCAGTCCGACAGACGGCGTATCTGGCCATCCGCGCCGCGGTGAATCTCCGCATAGCCGTCGATGATGGCGAAAGCGTCGTCCAGATAGCGGTTCACCGCGCCGATTTCCTCATCCCAGCGCCGGTGGCCGCGCAGCAGCTCCGCGGCCTCGTTCAGCGGAAACGGCGAGCCCAGGATGCGCTCCCGCGGCAGCAGGCCGCTCGCGGCGACCAGATTGCGGTAGGGTTGTTGCGGCGCGGTGGTGATGCCCACCGCCATCATGCCCATCCTGTCCAGCTCCGCCAGCATCCGGGCGGCCCCCGGCGTCGGCGCGCTGCGGCGGGCCAGCAAGTCGAGATAGCCGGCGTCCGCGCCGCAGGCCAGCAGCATCGGCAGGGCGAAAATGGTGTCGGTCCCCTCCTGGGCGCAGCCGTTGCGGCATTGGGGCCGACGCAGTCCCGCGGTGGCTTCGCTGAAAGCCGCGTAGTTTTCCTGGTACAGGATGTGGCCGTAGGATGGCGTGGCGTCCACTGCGTAATGGCGGGGGCGAACCCGGGCCGACAGCGCTTCGGCGATGAAATCGCCCAAGAACAGCGGGCCTTCGACATCGCTGGCCAGGATGCCGGCGGCGGCGCGGCGGCCCGGCAGCGCGCTCAGCGAGCGCAAACTGCGCTCGCCCAATAGATACCGCATGTCCGCGCCTATCATCTCGACTCCTCCCGCGCCGCGGCTTGCCTATGCTGCGGCTGACATGCGTTTTTCATGCAGACAAAACGAATGCAATGGAACTCACCAAGATATAGCTCTGCGGCATGGCGGCGACAACGGCGCGGCCGCTAGCTGCGGTTTGCACCTAGGGCAGCAAGGGAAAAGGGCTGCAGGCGCCGGCAGAGCGGCGATCAGGCGTAATCGTTGATGCGTCTGGCCGGCGCCAGCCTCAGCCCCGGCTGCGCGTCCGGGTGGCTGGCGCGCCAGCCCTGGTAGTCCTTCCACGCCTGTTCCAGCCGCTGGCCGGGCGAAACGGCGCCATCTTGCGGCGTCAGCTCCACGCCCAGGCGCTGCAGCGTGCGGAAGATGCCGTCCACGTCCTGCCGGTTGCGGAACGCCGGCTGCGCGTCGTCGCCGCTGCGCGCGCCCTTGCCCTCCGCCTGCGCCCAGGCGTTGAACGCCGCCAGGTCGCTGCCCTGCTGCAAGCCGCCGTCCACAGCCTCCTGCACCCTGTCGTCTCCCTGCAAGGCCTGGTGCAAAGCGGCCAAGCGGTCCAGCACCGCCTGCGCCTGCTGATCGTTGCGGGCGCGGCCGGCCGGGCTCGCCAAGTCGACCAAGCCTTGTGGAGTGCGGTACTGAGGCGTCTCGCCATGCTGTTGCGAATCGGCCAGCCAACTCAGGTCGCGCCGATAATAACTCATCGGATCCGCCATGCCGCGCCGGGTCAGCGGCAGCAGCGAATCGGCGTCGTCCTGCGACAGCTCGCCATTGTCCTGCAACAGCCGGCCCAGCTGCTTGACTTGCTCCACCGAGGCATTGGCGACATCGAAACTCTTCAGCACCTGCAGCATCGGCAAACTCATCCCGTACTGCGCCTCCAGCAGGAAGCGCGGCGCCGCTTCCTTGGCGGGCTTCGCAGCCGCCGCCGGCGTCGAAGCCACCGCGGAAGCCGCCGGTGCGGCACGAGGCGGCTCGGCGGGCGTTTCCGCCGGCGGCTGCAAATCCATCCGCGGCTGCTCGCCCGGGTGCTGCGCCTGCCAGCCCTGATAGGCTTGCCAGGCTTGGGCCATCCGCTCGGCACTATTGCCCTCGCCCGCCAAGCTGATGCCCAGCCGCTGCAAAACGCGCCCCACCGCGTCGATGGTCTCCGCATCGGGCTGCGGCTCGGCCTCGCCCAACTCCCGCCAGCGCGTGGTTTGCCGCAGCCAGCTGTCGAAGCGCTGGATGTCCGCCGCCTGGCTCATGCCTCCCTCGGCGGCCGCCGTCACGCTGTCGTCGTGTTGCAAGGCATCGTGGATGCCCGCCAGCTTGTTCAGCGCCTCCGTCACCCGCGCATTGCCTTTCAGGTCGAAATCGGCAAGCTTCAGCGAGACTTCTCCCGCCTTGACGCTGGCCATGGTCTCGTCGCGGCGCGCCGAGAAGATTTCCAGCGCATTGCTGCTGCCGGCGGTTTTCCAGCCATGGCCCTGGATGTCGCTGCGGATGGTGCCGCTGACATCGCCATCCATCTCGCCGCGCGCCAGCATCAGTTCGCTCAGCGCGTCCAGATCCTTGCCCGACATATCGCGCACGTCGTACTGCTTCAGCAGCTGCAGGGTTTGCATGCTGAAGCCATAACGCGATTCTGGCGTCCCCACCTCCAGCCCCTTGATGTCCAGCAGCGGCGCCGCGCCGCTGGGATTGGATGGCGCAACCGCAGGCGCCGCCACCCTTACCGCGGCGAAAGCCGACTGCGGCCGCAAAGCGATGGGAAACCCGCCGTTTACCGCCATTCTCATGCTCCCTGTATACTATTCTCCCCACCCATATCGGCGAACGTCATGAAACATTTAGCTAAAATATCCAAAAAAATGGCTCATTCGTAAAATTGCCAAATTATTCAAGCAATTTTGCGCCCATTCTCCCTATCCCTTCGCCACACTCATGCATTTCATCTTCGACATAGACGGCACCCTCTGCTTCGACGGCGCCAACATCAGCCCCGCCATCCAGGACGCCTTGTCCGAACTGGAAGGGCAAGGCCATTCGATAGGCTTCGCCTCCGCCCGCCCTTACCGCGACATGCTCCACCTGCTGGACGAGCGCTTCCACCACGGCTTGTTCGTCGGCTCCAACGGCGCGATGACCTGGCATGGCGGCGCGCTGGCCGACATCGCCCCGCTGGCCGCAGACACCCTGCAACAACTGTTAGACCTGGCGGAGCGCCACTCGGCCTCCTACCTGGTTGACCTGGCCTGGCACTACCATTACCAGGGCGAGCCCGGCCATCCCTTCATGACGCTGGTGGACCCGCAGCGGCGCGCCCGCCAGGTGGCGCGCGACGAAATCCACCAGCCAGTGAAGCTGCTGGTGACCGAATGCGCCGACAGCGACGCCTTGCAGCAGGCGCTGCGCGGCCGCGACGATATCCACATCCATCACCATTCCGACCAGCAGATCGTCGACATCACCGCCGCCGGCGTCGACAAGATGAGCGCGCTGAGCCGCCACGGCATCGCCGCCGAACAGCTGGTTTGCTTCGGCAACGACAGCAACGACCTGCCGATGTTCCGCGCCGCCCGGCATTCGGTGTTGATCGGCGCCCACCCGCAGCTGCTGCCGCATGCCAGCGAGCGGCTGGCGCGCGGCGACGATGTCGAAACCCTGCTGATCGGCGCCATGCGCCGGCTGGGCGAACGCTACGCGGCGCGCTAGGCTGGCTTGGCAGGTCGGCCGGTGGACGGCGTATACTGCAAGCATGCCCCAACTAGAAGCGCCGCCATGATCCTGGTCCACACGCCCAACCCGAAGGAAGTCGCCGCCTATCTGGAGCTGTTCCGCGCCGCCATGCCGGAACAGCGCTTCGGCAGCCTGGCCGACATCCAGCCCGACACCGTCCGCTACCTGATCGCCTGGGGCATCCCGGACGGCCTGATCGCCAGCCTGCCCAAGCTGGAGGCCCTCTTCGCGCTGGGCGCCGGGGTCGACAAGCTGCTGAGCCGGCCCGACCTGCCGGAAAGCCTGCCGGTGTACCGGCTGCTGGACGGCGGCATGGCGGCCCAGATGATCGAATACATCCGCTACGGCGTGCTGGGCTATCAGCGCAATATGGACATCTACCGCCGCCAGCAGGCCGCCGGACAATGGCGGATGCTGGCGCCCAAGCCGCCGGAAGACGTGCATGTCGGGATTTTGGGCCTGGGCGAGATCGGCGCCGCCGTCGCCAAGGCGCTGGCGCACGACGGCTATATGGTGAGCGGCTGGAGCCGCAATCCCAAGCACATCCATGGCGTGCACAGCCTGCATGGCGAAAGCGGGCTGGAGAAACTGCTGGAAACCAGCCAGGTGGTCGCCTGCGTGCTGCCGTCCACGCCGCAGACCCAGGGCCTGCTGAACGGCGAGCGGCTGTCGTTGATGCCGGCCGGCTCGATGCTGATCAACGCCGGCCGCGGCGACCTATTGGACCAGGACGCGTTGCTGGCGCTGCTCGACAACGGCCATCTGCGCTGCGCGCAGCTGGATGTGTTCGCCGAGGAGCCGTTGCCGGCCGGCCATCCGCTCTGGCGCCATCCGGCCGTCGCGATCACGCCGCACATCGCCGCCATCACGCTGCGCCAGGAAGCGGTGGAGCAGATAGTCGGCAAGCTGCAGCAACTGGCGCGCGGCGTCGAAGCCGACGGCCTCGTGCAGCGCCAGCAAGGTTATTGATCCCGCGGGCGGCACCCACTGGCAAAATGGGCAGCTATCCTGACCTGCTTGCGCCGCTCCCATCGATAAATCCATAAATTTCATTGTCATTTATTGTGTAAAATTTAAATGACATTTGATAGTCAAAAAGGCCAGTAGCCACTGCGCCGCCCGGTTTCTATGATCGCCTCCATTTCAATGCTGCAATGCAACAGCGAGGAATGAAATGGCCGCCATCATCCGCTCCACCCGAGTCATGCCCGCCAAACTGGACGCCGCGCAGAAAGAGCAGCTGGCCGCGGAACTGTTCCAGGTGCACGACGCCATCTTCTCCGGCACCGACTACCCCACCTTCAAGGGACTGGTGTTTTCGCCGCCGGCCGAGCACAGCTGCCTGCTGCTGCACCGCGACGAGAACCAGCGCCTGGTTGGCTACTGCGCGATGCACCGCTTCCGCCGCCAGATAGGCCGCCGCGCCTGCAGCGTGCTGCGCGTCCAATCCGGCCTGTTCAAGGAATACCGCGGCAAGAACAGCAATTTCGCCTTCATGGTGCGCCAGGTGCTGCTCCATTGGCTGAGCCACCCGCTGCGGCCGATGTATTTCTTCGGCGTGATGCTGCACCCGTCCAGCTATGCCGTGCTGCACAAATTCGCCCACAAGCTGTGGCCGGCGCCCGGCCAGGACGAGCGCCACCCGCTGGCGGCCAAGGCCTACGAGCTGTTCTCCAGCTTCCAACTGACGCCGGTGTCGCCGGACCGCCCCTTCATCGCCAACCTGGGCATCCTCACCCGCGACAGCAAGGACGACCACCAGTTCTGGCAAAGCTCCAGCAAGCCGTCCACCCGCTTCTTCCTCAGCATGAACCCCGGCTACAGCCAGGGCGATGGCCTGATGGCGCTGGTGCCGCTGTCGCCGGTTTCGGTGGCGCATGCGCTGTACCGCTGGCTGCGCCTGCGCCGGGAAAAAAGCGCCGGGAAGTGACGCCGGCGCCGGGCGGCGGCAGGCCGCCCGGCCTCAGCCCCACACCACGCCATCCGTCAATTCCCGCTCCGCCCGCGCCAGCGCGCACACCAGGTCGGGCTGCAGATTGTCCGCGCCCAGCCGCTCCGCCAGCCTCGACCCCACCAGCATATCCATCACTTCGTCCGCCGCGCCGCACAGGATCAAGGTTTTGCCTTGCTCCGCCAGCCGCTCCCGCAGCGCGTCCAGCGCCAGCAGGCCGCTGGCGTCCAGCAACACCAGCCGATGCAGCTGCAGGATGACCACCCGCTCGTGCGGCGCCTGCTTCAGCACCACATCCACCGCGTCGGCCGCGCCGAAGAACAGCGCGCCCTCCACCCGGAAAGCGGCGCAGCCGTCCGGCACGACCTTGCCGGCGATGGTATGGCGCTCGAACAGCTGCGCGTACTCCGGCTTCAACTGCTTGATCGAGGTATGGCTGGCCATGCTGCGAATGAAAAACACCGCCGCCAGCAGCAGGCCGATCTCCACCGCCACCGTCAGGTCGAAGGCCACGGTCAGGACGAAGGTGAGGATCAGCACCGCGGTATCGTGGCGCGGAAACCGCCAGGCCTTGCGGATGTCCCAGTCGCCCATTTTCAGCGCCACCGCCACCAGAATCGCCGCCAGCGCCGCCAGCGGCACGTGGGCGGCCAGCGGCGCGGCCAGCAGCAGCACCGCCAGCAACAGCAAGGCGTGGAAGATGGCGGCCAGCGGCGTGCGCGCGCCGTTGCCGATATTGGTCACCGAGCGCACCACCGCCCCGGTGGCCGGGATGCCGCCGAAAAACGGCACCACCATATTGGCGATGCCCTGCCCTATCAGCTCCTGGTTTGCGTCGTGGCGGTCGGCGGTGAGGCTGTCCACCACCACCGCGCACAATAGCGACTCTATCGCCCCCAGCAAGGCGATGGTGAAGGCCGGCGCCATCAAGTCGGACAGGTGGGCGGGGCTGAGATCGAGTCCGGCAAAGGCCGGCAGTCCTTGCGGAATGCCGCCGAAGCGGCTGCCCAGCGTGGCCACCGGCAGTCCGAAAGCCGCAGTCGCCGCGGTCGCCAGCACCAGCGCGGCGAAGGGCGACGGCAATATGCGGTTCAACCGCTTCGGCCACGCCAGGATCAAGGCCAGCAGCGCGGCGGACAGCAAGGTGGTGGGCCAGTGCAGCGCGGAGAAATGCCCGCGCAGCGCCAGCACCACGTTGAAGAAACCCGACGGCATCCTGGCGATGGGCAAGCCGAAGAAATCCTTCATCTGGGTGAGGAAGATCAGCACCGCGATGCCGTTGGTGAAGCCGGTGATCAGCGGCATCGGGAAAAACCGTATCACCTGCCCCAGGCGGAATACGCCCATCAGCACCAGCATCGCCCCGGCCATGAAAGTGCACACCAGCAGATTGGCCACGCCGTATTTGCTGACGATGCCGTACAGGATGACGATGAAGGCGCCGGTGGGCCCGGTCACGCACAGCCGGGTGCCTCCCAGCGCGGCCGCCAGCAAGCCGGCGATGACGGCGGTGCAGATGCCGGCCTGCGGCGTCACTCCGCTGGCGATGGCGAAGGCCATCGCCAAGGGCAGCGCCACGATGCCCACCGTGACGCCGGCCATCAGGTCGGCGCGCAGCAACTGGCTGTTGTAGTGCTTCAGACTGTCGAGCAGGCGGGGACGGAACGCGGGACTGGCCATGGCATGTCTTCCATCGGCGGCATGGGTATGCTGTCAGCGTAGCCGAAGCGGCGATGCGCCGCACGCGGCCGAACCCAATGGAGAGCCGCCTGGGCAAACGACCCGCCAATGTCGTGAACCTCAACGATGTCGAAGAAAAAACTATCAGGCGGGCCGGCACTGGGGCGGCGGCTACAAGCCGCTGACGCCGGCGATGGATGACGCCAAGGGCCAATTGGGCGCCAACGCCTGCCGCCCGGCCACGCCGGCTGCCCTTTCCACAGCCACGCGCTGGCCGACGAGCTGTTTTACAGCTTGTCCTGCCGCGGCGTGTTCCGCTATGGCGACCAGGTTTGCGAAGTCGGCCCCGGCGACTGCCTGTGCTGTCCGGCCGGCACCGGCGTGGCCCACCAATTGGCCAATCCCTTCGACGAAGATCTGGTCTACCTCGGCGCCGGCGCCAACCATCCGCACGAGGTCTGCCTCCACCCGGACAGCGGCAAGACGCTGGTGCGCAGCCTGCATCGGGTCGGCTATCTGCATGAGGCGCCGCATATGGACGGCGAGCCGGAGCGACCGAAAATCTTCGAACTGCTGAAATAGCCGCTACATCGCCTTGAACCTGGCGGCGAAGCTGCGGCTGAGCGGCAGGCTGCCGCCGCCGTGCTTCAATAAGACCGTGCTGCGCCCCAGCAAGTCCTGCTCTATGCCCCGCACCGCCGCCAGCCGCACGATCAGACCGCGGTGGATCTGGGCGAAGCGCTCCGGGTCCAGCCGCGCGGCCAGTTCCTTCAGCGGCGTGCGGATCAGCAGGCTTTCGCCGGCCAGCGCCAGTTCGGTGTATTTGTCGCTGGCCTTGAAATACAGCACCTCGTCCACCGAGACCAGCCGCTTGCTGTTGCCCAGGCCGGCGGTGATCCAGTTGAGCCAGCCCTCGGCCTCGGCCCTGGCAGCCGGCAAAGCAGGGGCCGGCGCCTGATGGCCGGCCTGCAGGCGGGCGATGCAGCGCAGCAGCCTGGCGTCGTCCAGCGGTTTGAGCAGGTAGCCGGCCGCCTCGGCCTCGAAGGCCTGCAGCGCGAACTGCTCGTAGGCGGTGACAAACACCACCTTGCAGCCGGACACGCTCCTGGCCACCGCCATGCCGTCCACCCCGGGCATGCGGATGTCGAGGAAGGCGAAGTCGGGCCGCAGCCGGCTGATGGCGGCCAGCGCCGCCGCGCCGTCATGTGCGACAGCGACGATGTCCAGCTGCGGCCACAGGCGGTTCAGCGCGCTTTGCAGCGCGGCGGCCAGCAGCGGTTCGTCGTCGGCGATCAGCGCGGTGGGCATCGTAAGCTTTCTGTCGGGAAAAACATGATTATGCGATCGGCAACAGCAGTTCGGCCAGCACGCCGCTAGGCTGGCGCGGCGTCAGCCGCAATTGCGCCGCCGGGCCGTACAGCGCCGCCAGCCGCTCGCGGATATTGGCCAAGCCGACGCCGGCGGGGGCGGATTCGGCGATGCCCACCCCGCTGTCGCTGACGCCCAGGCGCAGCACGCCGCTTTCGCGCCGGGCGAACACCGCCAGCTCGCCGCCGGCCACGCTGGGCTCCAGGCCGTGGCGCAGCGCGTTTTCCACCAGCGGCTGCAACAAGAGCGGCGGCAGCGGCAAGGCTTTCAGCGCGTCGTCCACCTCCATCCGCACCCGCAGCCGCGCGCCCATGCGGATGGCGGCGATGTCCAGCAGCGCCGACACCAGCTCCAGTTCCTGCCCCAGGGTGCCGTCGGCATTGCGGCTGCGCGCCAGGCTGGCGCGCAGATAGGTGTTCAGGTGCCGCAGCATGTCGGACGCGCGCGGCGGGTCCAGCTCGATCAGGCTTTGCACATTGGCCAGCGTGTTGAACAGGAAATGCGGCTCGATCTGCGCCTGCAGCATCGCCAGTTGGGCCGCGGTCTGCGCGGCGCGGCTTTCCGCCTCGCGCCGCCTCGTGGCCTCCAGTTCGCCGGCCAGCGCCCGCGAACGGTAGTACAGCATGCTGACCGTCATCGCGCCGGTCGCCACCAGGAAGGTGGGCAGCAAGAACAGGTAGGCGCGCTCCGGCACCCGGAAAGCGCGCGCCAGCACATCGAAAGCGCCCAGCCACGCCGCCAGCTTGAAGCCGAAAGGCACGCTGAACAGCAATACCGCCAGGCAGACCGCAATGCGGTTCAGCTGAAGCCAGCCGCCCAGCAAGGTGCCGGTCAGCCAACAGCAGTAACCGATGCAGAACGAGATCAGCAGGTTGTCGTACACCATCTTCCAGCCGCCCAGCGCGGCGAAAAACAGGCCGATGGCCAGGTTGATCGCGCTGCAGACAGCCAGTTCGCGCGCTTCGTCGGACCAGCGCCGGCTTGCATTCATGATGTCACCTCAATGGAAATAATCGAACACCAGCTGCCAGGACGGCTTGGCCAGCCCGGCGCCGTATTGGCTCAAGGCGCCGCCGTCGAAGCGCTGCCACTGCAGCGCCAGATCGACCGGGCCCAGATGATAGCGCGCCTCGGCCCAGTTCATGCCGCTATGGTCGTCCAGACTGGCGGCGCGCATCGCCGTCAGGTCGAGATTATCGAGCAACGCGTCCTGCCAGCTGGCGCGCGCCAGCGCGGCTCGCCGGGCCGGCAAGACCCCGCCTGTCGCCATCTGCATCCGGTACAGTCGGTAAAACGGGCTGCGCGCCAGCCGCCGCCAATCGTCCAACCCAGGCGCGCCGCCGTCGTACTCGCCCTCCAGCGTCAGGCTCAGCTTGTTGCTGCCGGTCCAGGTCAGGCCACTGGCCAGCCGGTTGTTCCAGCTGTCGTCCACCTCCCCCAGCCATCGCGGCCAGTCCGGCGCCTGCCGGCCGCCGGCCCATTCGACATAAGCGACGGTGGCATCGCCCAACACCCTGGACAGATTGAAGCCCAGTTGCGGCGAGCGGCCCTGCTCCTGCAGCAGCAGCCACTGCGGATTCAGCGCCTCGCTGAAGCGGTAGCTGTACGCCAGCAAGGCCCGCTCGCGCGGATTGCTGGCGCCGAAATCCAGGCTCATGCCGTGGCCGCTGGGGCCGTCGGCCAGTTTGGGCGACCAGATCGCGGTCAGCGAGGCGTTGTCCCACAGCCGCTGCCAGCGCAGCATGGCGTTGCCCAGCCGGTTTTCCCGCAGGCTGGCCTGATCGGCCGACACCACCGAGCGCACCGTGCCCACGCCCAGAAAGTCGGTTGGGTTGTAGCCGACGCCGACGCCGTAGCGGGTGTTGATCCGGCCGAAGTCCAGCAGGGTGGCGGCGTCGAACTCATGGCTGAGATACGCCTCCTTCAAGGTATTGACGCCGTGGCCGCGCTGCGGCGAGTCGGCGAAATCCTGATCCAGCCGGTCGGCGAACACCGCCCGCCACTGCGGACCCAGCCGCCCGTCCCAGCGCAGGTCGACCGACAACCGCTGCCCGCCCTGCGCGCCGGGGCTGGCGATGGCGGCCGCCTCCAGCAGCAGCTTCAGGTCGCGCGGCTTTTCCGCCGGCAGGCTGGCCTGATCGGCCAGTTGCAGCGCCGCCGCGTCGTCGTCCGCCCAGGCCGGGCCGCACAGCAAGCCCGCCAGCGCCAACATGCTCAGCCGCATCGCTCACTCCGCCCGGAAGCGCGGCAGGTAGTCGCGCTGCAGCCAGGCTTCGGGCACCTCGCGCCAGGCGAAGTCGCTGTTGCGCAGCACCGTCACCCACTTGGGATTGAGGCCGTCTATGATCACCGTCTCAGTGGGGCGCTGCTGCCCCAGCACCGGCTGATAGGCGCGGTAATAGGCGGTTTTCAGCAGGCCGCCGCTTTCGGCGAAAAAACGGGCCTTGCGGCTGCGGTAGCCGGCGGTGTCCACCCACAGCTCTATCGCGTGGTAGGTGACGCCGGGGTTGCGCGCGCTCAGCCGCAGCTTGTAGCAATGGCGCGTCTGGCGGTCGCCGTCCTGGATGTCCTCCTCCCCGGCCAGCGCGGCCTGGTAGTCCAGCGCCAGGTTCACCGTCACCACATCGCCGTTGGACGCCTGGCCCAGCAGGCGCTGCTGCGGCGAGATCGGCACGCTGGCTTTGCTGGCCGGGTCGTAGAACCACAGGTCGTTGCCGTTTTTCAGCATCAACTTGCCGGCGTCGCGCGCCGGGTTGACGAAGCGCAGCAGGCTGCGGAACTGGCCGCTGCGCGGGTCGGCGCGCGAATACACCGCCAGCGCGCTGCGTTCGTTCTCCTTGCCGTCCTTGTAGCTGACCAGGGACACGATCAGGCCAAAGGATTTGTCCGGATTGCGCACCGCGTCGCTGTTGGCCAGTATGGTCTGCGCGTCCGGCGCGGCCTGGGCCAGCCCGGCCAGCAGGGCCAAGGCCGCCATCCACTTGTTTTTCACATTATTCTCCTCAGGCGTGGCGCAAAGCGTCCACGATCACCGCGCGCGCGGCGCGGCGCGCCGGCCACCAGGCCGATATCGTCGCCATCAGCATCAGGCCCAGCGCGGTGGCCAGCATCATGCCGGTTTCGCCCCACAGCCTCACTAGAATGGGAGACGGGTCCACCTGCCCCGGCGGCAGCCAAGTCAAGCCGGCGTGGTTGATCAGCTGGGCCAGCAGCAATGCCAGCGCGATGCCGGCCGCGCTGCCCAACATGCCCAGCATCACCCCTTCGCACAGGAACAGCCGCTGGATCCCGCCGCGGCGCAGGCCCATCGCCCGCAGCGTGCCGATTTCCACCGTGCGCTCCAGCACCACCATATTCATGGTGTTGGCGATGGTGAACAGCGCCACGCAGCCGATCAAAATGGACAGAAAACCGAAGATGGTGCCGAACATGCCGGTGATCTGGCCGTATTGCGGCTGCAGCGTGGCGAAGTCGTAAGCGGCCAGCGGCTGGTCCTTCAAGCTGGTGGCGAACAGCTGCCGCAGCCGCGCCTGCGCCGCCGGAATCTGGCGGGTGTGTTGCAGCTGCAGCGCGATGGCGGTGACGCGCGGCTCGCCGCCGCCGTAAACCAGCCGCTGCGCGGCGGACAGATGCAGGCTGACGAACATGTCATCCAGCTCCTTCACGCCCATGCTCTGCGCCTTCACCACGGTCAGCCGCGCCACATTGGGCGCGCCGGCGGCGGTAGCCGCCAACAGTTCGATGCGGTTGTCGGCCGCCGTCTGCGGCGCGGCGTCGGACAGCGCCTGCAGATCCGCCGGCATCGCCGCGCCGCCGCTTTCAGCCTTGGCCGGCGCGGCGCAGCCCTTCACTTTCAGCGCGTCGCACAATTGCAACACCCGCGCCACGCCCACGCCTATCACCGCGGCGTCCGGCGCGCTGCCGGTGAGGGCGACGGTTTTGGGCTTGTCGCCGAAATGGTAGTCGTCCCAGCGCCGCATCAGGTTCTGCCCCGCCACTTCGCTGCCCTGGGCGATGACGGTGCGCGAGGCCCCGGCGGCGTAATGGCCGGCGATGCCGCCCAACGACAGCGTCGGCGTCGCCGCGATCAGCATAGGCTTCAGCACCGGGTCGTTCTCCACCACCCGCATCACGCGGCGATAGTCGCGGATGCCGTAGGCCGCCGGATTGCCGTTGCCGTAGAGGAAGTAGTCGCGGTGCTGGATCTGCAAATGGCCGCCGCCGCGGACGAAGCTGGTTTGCAGGCCGTATTGCACGGTGCGGTTGTAGCCGCCGAACAGCAGCAGCGCCACCACGCCCACCACCATGGTGCCCAGGGTGGCCAGCGTGCGGCGGCGGTTGCGCAGCAGATTGCGCCAGGCCAGTTTCAGGGTATTCATGCCGGCTCCTTGCGGGAGATGGCGGGCGCGTGGCTGACGCGGCCGTCGCGCACCTGGTAATGGTCGTCGGCGGCGGCGATCACCTGCGGATCATGCGAGGAAAACACCACCGTCAACTGATATTGCTGCTGCAGTCCGCGCAGCAGCGCCAGGATGCCGGCGCCGGTCTGGCTGTCGAGGTTGGCGGTCGGCTCGTCCGCCAGCACCAGCGACGGCCGGTGCGCCAGCGCGCGCGCTATCGCCACCCGCTGGCGCTGGCCGCCGGACAACTGGCCGGGGCGGTTGCCGGCTTTGTCGGCCAGGCCCACCGCGTCCAGCATGGCCAGCGCGCGCGCCTTGCGCTCGGCGGCCGGCACCTTGGCCAGCAGCAGCGGATACTCGACGTTTTCATACGCCGACAGCACCGGCAGCAGATTGAAATTCTGGAAAATGAAGCCGATATGGCGGGCGCGGAAATCGCTGAGCGCATCGTCGCCCAGCCGGGCGATGTCCTGCCCCGCCACCAGGATTTCGCCGCTGTCGGGCTGGTCCACCCCGCCGATCAGATTCAGCAACGTGGTCTTGCCGCTGCCCGACGGCCCGGACAGCACGGTGAAGCAGGCCGGTCTCACCGCCAGCTCGACATCCTGCAGCGCCGGCACCGTCACCTGGTCCAGCCGGTAATGCTTGCGCACCTGGCGCATCTGCACTGACCACATCGACTCTCTCCCTGAATGAAAACCACGCCGCCACTGTAAACCAGCCGGCATGCCCACGTGCTGTTTTGCGACGAAACGGCGCCAGGCGGCGCGAAGCGCGCCTGGCCGTCGCCGGCCGCATCGACACCCCGCCCATGCCGGCGTAGGATAAATACCATGCCAAGACCATGGATTAAGGTGAAGCGATGACGCAGCGACAAGATCCCCCCGACTCCCAGGAACCCGCCGCCGGCGACGCGCCCGCCGCTGCGGCCAAGCCGCGCCGCCAGTCGGCGCGCAGCCGCAACGTGGCGCGCGCGCACGACGAATCGGTGCACATCATCCAGGAAACCAGCCAGCAGCCGGTGGCGCTGCAGGTGGCGCTGGCGCCGCACGGCAGCGACGAGGACAGCGGCAGCGCCGAGCTGCCGGCCAGCTACCCTTACAGCAGCCGCATGCGCCGCGCCGAATACGAAAGGCTGAAACAGGAGCTGCAGATCGAGCTGTTGAAAGTGCAAAGCTGGGTCAAGGAAAGCGGACAAAAGATCGTGATCCTGTTCGAAGGCCGCGACGCCGCCGGCAAGGGCGGCACCATCAAGCGCTATATGGAGCACCTGAATCCGCGCGGCGCGCGGGTGGTGGCGCTGGAAAAGCCCAGCGACCAGGAACGCGGCCAATGGTACTTCCAGCGCTACATCGCCCACCTGCCCAGCGCCGGCGAGATCGTGTTCTTCGACCGCTCCTGGTACAACCGCGCCGGGGTGGAGCGGGTGATGGGCTTCTGCAACGCCCACCAGTACCTGGAATTCATGCGCCAGACGCCGCAACTGGAGCGGATGCTGGTCAACAGCGGCATCAAACTGTTCAAGTTCTGGTTTTCGGTCAGCCGCGAGGAGCAGCTGCGCCGCTTCATCTCGCGCCGCGACGACCCGCTCAAGCACTGGAAGCTGTCGCCGATCGACATCCAGTCGCTGGACAAGTGGGACGACTACACCGCCGCCAAGCAGGCGATGTTCTTCCACACCCACACCGGCGACGCGCCGTGGACGGTGGTGAAGTCCGACGACAAGAAGCGCGCCCGGCTGGGCTGCATCCGCCACTTTCTGTCGCGGCTGGACTATCCCGGCAAAGACCCGCGCGTGGCGCGCGCGCCCGATCCGCTGATCGTCGGCGAGCCTGGCGACATGTCCTATCAGGAGGAACAGGACGTCTTGACCTTCTGACGCGCCGCTCCCGGCCATGTCCGATCGTCCGGGCATGGCCGCCCGTTTTTCGCCCAGCCCCTTCTCGCCGCCTCGTCCTGCCCGCTCCGCCGCTGCCGCAGGTCATTGCCTGCGCGGGCGGGATGCCGGTATATTCGTTTTAAATACGAATTTATACGTATTAGTCCGGTTTCGTGCAGCACTCGAATCAACCAGCAGCCTCGCAGGTAATCGCCATGAGTCACGCGCAGCAACAATGGGGACGCCTCAGTACCCGCATCATCCTGGTGGCGGCCGGCGCCATAACGGTCGCCTTCGCCGCCATGATCGCCCTGATCGCCCACCTCAACTACAAGTCCGCCATCGACACCGGCTACCAACTGGCCTCGGAGCAGGCCGGCAGCTACGCCAAGGACGCGGAAAACACCCTCAGCCAAGGCTTTCTGCTGCCGCGCCACCTGGCCGACGCCGTCGCCGGCATCAAGCGCGGCGGCAAGGCCGACCGCAAGCAGACCGACAACATCATCCTGCAGATGCTGGACCACGCGCCGCAGTCGATAGGACTGTGGATGCTGTGGGAACCCAACGCCTTCGACGGCGACGACAACCCCTACCGGCTGGACTGGCCGCGCCACGACCCCACCGGCCGCTACCAGCCCTACATCACCCGCAACGCGCAAGGCAAGGCGCAGATGGACGTGATGATGTCGGCCGACCGCATCAAGGACTTCCCCAAATTCAAGGACCATCCGCAAACCTATCAGCCCGATTATGAAAAGCCGGGCTGGGGCGATTTCTACTACGTGCCCAAACAGCGCGGCCGCGACACCATCACCGAGCCCTACCCCTATGAAGTGCAGGGCAAGAAGGTGCTGGAAAGCTCGCTGGCGGTAGTGATGAAGGACGATGCCGGCAAGATGCTGGGCGTTTCCGCCACCGACGTGGCGCTGGACCAGCTGCAGAAGTCCTTCGGCCAGATCCGCCTGTACCAGACCGGCTATATCCGCATCCTGTCCGAAGGCGGCGTCTACGTGGTCCACCCACAGGCGGATCAGCTGGGCAAGAGCGTAGCCAAGGACGACGCGCTGGCCGGCCACCTGGCGGACATCAAGAAAGGCGAGGATTTCGTCTACGAAGACGGCGGCTTCACCCACTTCTTCCATCCCATCGCGATAGGCGACACCGGCCAGTTCTGGACGCTGGGCATCAGCGTCCCCACCGCCGCCCTCACCGACGGCGCCCGCCGCGAAATGCTCACCGCCATCGCCATCGGCGCGGTGGCGCTGGCCCTGATCCTGCTGCTGCTGGCCATCGTCATCCGCACCCAGACCCGCCCGCTGCAGCGTCTGGCCGAAACCATGGAGCAGTTGGCCAGCGGCGGCGGCGACCTCACCAGCCGCATCGCCATCGCCAACCGCGACGAAATCGGCCGCACCGCCAGCGCCTTCAACCGCCTGCTGGACAGCCTGCGCGACATGTTCGTCAATGTGCGCGAGCAAAGCCGCCAGGTTTCCGACGCCGCCGCGCGGCTCAGCCACTCGGCCGGCCAGGTGCACGACGCCTCCGCCCAGCAGTCCGACGCCGCCACCGCCAGCGCCGCCAGCGTCGAGCAGGTGACGGTGGGCGCGCAGCACATCGCCAGCACCGCCCAGCAGGCCGGCGACATCGCGCGCGAAACCGGCGCGATGACCGAGCAGAGCGTGGCCAAGGTCAACCGCGTCACCAGCGAGATCCAGCGCATGACCGACAGCATGCACGAGCTGGCGGAACGGATGAGCGGCCTGGGAGAGCGCTCCAACGAAGTCACCACCATTGTCGGCGTGATCAAGGATATCGCCGACCAGACCAATCTGCTGGCGCTGAACGCCGCGATAGAAGCGGCGCGCGCCGGCGAACTGGGCCGCGGCTTCGCGGTGGTGGCCGACGAGGTGCGCAACCTGGCTGGCCGCACCGCCGAGGCCACCGTCCAGATCACCCGCATCGTCGAGGCCATCAGCAGCGAAACCCGCCAGGCGGTCGGCGACGTGCAGCGCAGCAGCCAGCAGGTGGATCTGAGCGTCGGCATCGCAGAAGAAGCCAACCAGGCGATGCGCGAAGTGCAGGGCTACAACCAGCAGCTGGTGACCAGCATCGTCGACATCGCCGCCGCCACCCGCGAGCAATCCAGCGCCAGCCTGGAAATCGCGCAGAACGTCGAGCGCATCAGCAGCATGGCGCAGAACAACAACCAGGTGGTGAGCGAGGTCAGCCAGGCGGTGAAGCAGCTGCGCGAGCTGTCCGGCGGACTGGAGCAACTGGTCAGCCACTTCAAGCTATAAGCGCGCCTTCTCCCTGCCCCAGGCCCGGCTTGTCCGGGCCTTTTTCTCGCCCGCCCGCTCAGCCGCCCGCCGCGCGCCAGGCCAGCAAGACGGCGAAACCGAGCAAGAGCAGACCGCAGCCTGCGTCCAGCAAGCGGCGGCCGCGCGCGCCCAACCGCGCCAGCAAGGCGCCGCCGCCATAGGCCAATATCAGCCACCACGCGGCGGAGCCGCAAAACACCCCGGCGACAATGGCCAGCTGCTGCGCGCCGCTGGCGGCCAGGCCGCCTGACAAGCCGGCCGCCACCGCGGCGAAGGACAGGATGGTCATCGGATTGCTCAGCGTCAGCAATAGCGCGCCGGCGTAAGCGCGCCGCAGCCCGACGCGGCCTTCTTCCCGCACCGCCGGCTGGCTTTCCGGCCGCCTGAGCGTGGCCACGCCCAGCCACGCCAACAGCAGGCAGCCGCCCCAAGCCAGCGGCCGCGCCAGCGCTCCGGCCAGATGCAGCGCCGCGCCGCTGCCGGCGACGCCGGCCATTGCGAACAGGCCATCGGCGCTGGCCGCCCCCAGGCCGGTGGCCAGGCCCAGCCGCGGCCCGCCGCGCAGAGTGCGGCTGACGCACAACAAACCTATCGGCCCCATCGGCGCCGCAATCGCCAAGCCTATCAAAGCCGCCTGCCAGAACATGTTCGTCCTCCCCTTAATCCATGCTCATAGTGTGCCGCCCCGCCGCGCGACTGCCCATGCGATTTTTTCGCCTAGACGCTATGCTGGCTTTTAAATCTGAGGCAAAACGGCAGAAGGAGTTTACGAATGGAAGTAGACGCAAAATCCTGGGCTATCCTGGCCGCGCTGCAGGACAACGCCCGCCAGTCGCTGACCGAACTGGCGCAGGCGGTGGGCCTGTCGGTGCCCGCGGTATCGGAAAGAGTGAAGCGGCTGGAAGAAGCCGGGGTGATAGGCGGCTACCACGCCCGTGTGGCGCCGTTGCGCGCCGGCTACGCGCTATCGGCATGGGTGGGCATCACCGTGCCGCAACCGGACAAGAAGACGCTGCTGGCTCGGCTGGAAGCGATGCCGGAAGTGATGGAATGCCACCACGTCACCGGCGTCGACTCCTACGTGTTCCGCCTGCTGGCGCGCGACGTCGGCCACCTGGAGCAACTGGTGTCCCAGCTCAACGACCTGGGCGAAACCCGCACCTCCATCATCCTGTCCACGCCGCTGCAGGGCCGTTCGGTGCGGCCGCCGCGCTAGCGGTGGCTGCGACTGCGGTTTGGCAAGCGATAAGCCTGACAGACAAGCCCCGGTAGCGTCCCCCGCTTTACCCGCCGCGTTATCCGCCGGTCGCGCAGCCGCGCCCTTATTCCCGTCCTTGCCGCCTTCTGCCCAAGGATGGGAAAGCGCTCGGGATCGCGGCGCCATTCCATATCGCGCAAGATGGTCTCGGGCCTCCCGCCGTCAGAAGTCGCGCTCAACCCGCCGCGGCAAGGCGCGCAGCACAACAGCCATCCTGAATGCGCCCCCGCGCCTCAACGCTCGCCCGCTGCTCCGCCAATTTACGACTCCTCCTGAAAAAGGAGCCGAGGCCGTGAGGTGGCGCGCCGGCGCTACAGGCAATGGATCCCCCGCGGACTCTTATACTATTGTTGTATGCATATATATTTAATTATGATAATGTCTTTTAGGTGGATGCAGTGCCCGCGCAACGCCGCTGTCAACGACCACCCCAAGCAGCTTGCGCGTTGCCGCCCCCAGGACCAAGAGACCAAATGAGGGGCAAGGCTGCCAAAACGCCAGGGCTGGCTTGGCGCTCATTCAGTGACTGAATGCGGCAACTCACTGAGTCCATGCCTCCACCGGCTGCTGTACCGACTTTGTGAATGCGTGCAGAGTAACTAGGCCTCTCCCCTGATGAATGATTTCAACCAGTTCGGAATCATCTGGGATTTGACAGCTATACAAGGATAGCGCAGTATGGATTTTCAACTTTGGATGTTGTTTTGCGTCGTATTTCTCTCGGCAGCCATCCTACCCGGTCCGAATGTCGCCTTCTCTATGGCGCAAGCTCTTGATAATGGTTTTAAACAATCCTTTCCAGGCGCCATTGGTTTTGGTCTGGCAAGCGGGGGCCACGCCGTCATTGTCCTCTCAGGCCTAGGCATACTTGTCAAGAATAATCCTGGCATTTTCTTCTGGCTCAAATGGATAGGGGTTGCTTACCTGTTCTACCTTGCATTGAAATCGCTACGCTCGCGCTCCCAAATTGCGGTTGCAAGCTCAAGCAAGCGCACACCTTTTCAGATGTTTACCGGCGCCGTCATTGTCTCATTCACGAACCCCAAAGGGATATTGACCAATATAATACTGTTCCCGACATTCATAAATAACAATATATCATACGCGCCGCAGTGCATTGCATTAGTGGCAACAGCGATCTTCATTTCCACATCGGTATACGCGCTATACATGTTAATGGCTCGCCATGCGGCGAAAATATTCAAGACAAAACGTCAAATGAGCCTAGTCACGGGCATTTTATATATTGGCGTCGCCATTGCGATAGCAGCCACGATATAGGTCATCGCAACAGTTTAACAACACGAGCACATAAGCGAGGCTAGCTTTGATTGGCGTATTTGATTTCGGCAGCGGCGGCTTGACGGTGATGCGCGCGTTTGAATCCGTTTTGCCCAATGAGAAGTTCGTCTATTTAGGCGACCACGGAAACCCACCCTATGGCAATAGCTCAGCAGATGCTATCTATGACTTGACACAAGCGGCTCTTGCCCGCCTTTTTGAACATGGTTGCTCACTGGTGGTGATCGCTTGCAATACTGCAGTGGCCACCAGCCTCCGAAAGATTCAGCAGACATGGCTGCCCCAAGCGTACCCAGGTCGGCGCGCGGTCGGAGTTGTCGTACCCACTGTCGAGGAGATCATCGGCACTCCTTGGGGTTGGAAATTCGACAGCACGCACGCTCATCCTCATCGCCCGGTCAAGAGCGTTGCGATATTCGCGACGCAGCACACCGTGCAATCCAATATCTTCGCCGCGGAAATCAACAGCAGAAACCCCGACATAAACGTGCGCCAACAAGCATGCAATGGTCTTGCCCTGCTCATCGAACAAGCCGCGCCGGAAGCCGTGCTGCGGGCAGAAATTCGCAAAAACATCAATGCGCTATTTAATGCCAACCAGGAAGTTCCAGACGTTTGCGTACTAGCTTGCACACATTACCCGATAGTAGAGCATATATGGCGAACAGAGCTGCCTGATTCCATGCGCATCATTTCTCAGCCGGACGCTTGCGCCCAGAGCCTGCTTGAGTACCTAAAAAGAAACCCGCATTTTTCCAGCACCAGAATCGGAGACAACCAATTCCTTACGACAGGCGATGCTGAAACCGTTTCGGAACGCGCCTCTTTATTCTACAACTCAAAGGCTGAATTTTCCAAAATCGACATGTAGTTAATTACGTAATCGTATTCATGTAACACTCGTTCTTCTTTACCTTCGACTCCAAATGGGTCGACTGGAAAAACGAACGATTAAAACCTCAGGGGGAATTGATGAAACTTGTTGGCATGATGGGATCACCCTATGTTCGGCGCGTGGCAATTTCGTTGCGCTTGATGGGTTTAGAGCATGAGCACCGGCAAATCTCGGTATTTCGCAATGTGGATGAGTTCCGCGCCATCAATCCGGCGGTCAAGGCGCCGACGCTGATCTGCGATGACGGCGAAATGATCATGGATTCGTCGATGATCATTGACTATCTGGAATCACGGGTCGACCCCTCCCGCAGTTTGATGCCAAAAGACTCGAAACAACACAGAAAGGTGCTTTCGCTGATCGGGCTTGGCCTCACGGTTTGCGAAAAAGCCGTTCAGCTCGAATATGAGCACAACAAGCCCGGCGAATATCAATATGCTCCTTGGCTAAGCCGCATAACCGAACAATTGCATGCCGCGCTGGCGCTTCTGGAAGAAGCCGCGGCCCAAGCAAACCCTTGGCTTGCCACCGCGCAGCTGTCTCAGGCCGATGTTACCGTGGCCGCGGCTTGGCGTTTCACCCAATTCAGGGTATCCCACTTGGTGGATGTCCAAACCTATACCGCGCTTGCAGCCTATGCCGACCAAGTCGAACTGTTGCCTGAGTTTGTCGATACCCCGCTAAAGTGAAAGCCGCCCTGCCCCCTGCCCTGGGGGCAGGTTTTCATTGCATAAGCGGGCGGAGATTTCGACAGCTCGGTTTCCGCCCGCAATGAACTTGCCCACATCGTCTTGCAAGCCTGGAGCTAAGCGCTGAGCGCTCACGTCCCAGGCTCAGATCACAGAACGGCACCGCCGATCAAAACCGGCCTTTCCCTGCCTTCGAACTGACGCGTCAGCAAGAGCCGGCTCAAGATCTTCCGCGTCAGCTCGAAACCGTGAGGTGTAAGAATCGATTCGGGATGGAATTGCACGCTGAAGAACCGCTCGCTTTGCAACGCATGTATCTCGCGCGATTCCTCATCGCTCGCCACCCTGACCTGCTCGAGCGTTTGCGTAGCCAATCCGACGTAAGTATTGTAGAAACCCACTCGCTGCTGAGTCCCGAACAAATCAATCACTTGCTGCGTGCCTTGCAAGGGAACCGCCTTGGTGATCACGGGAAAGCCGAGGATGTCGCACAGAATCTGATGGGACAGGCAAACACAAAGCATCGCTTGCCCACTCTCCAAGCGGGCGGCGATTATATTGCGCAAGCGCATCATCTTGCCGTCCTGGCTATCCAGAGGGTTGCCTGGGCCGGGTCCCGCCACCAACAGATCGCTCTGGTGAAGCTGAGGGTTGTAGTCGGCGAAGGAAACCAAGCTCACCTGCATCTCAAGCTGCTCCAGCAGACGCTTGAGCATCACCGAAAAATCATCCTCCGCATCCACGATGGTGACGGATTTCCCCCGCAACGATGGCTCCGTTCCGAAGTCCGCGTCTTGCGACTCGAACCAGAAGCGGGATAGATACGCGTTCCTGGACTGCAGCAGTCTTTGAATCTGCTCATGATCCATCTTGTCCAACAAGCGCTCGGGAAGTGCCGGACTCTTGCCTGCATTGCGGACCGCGTTGAACAAACCTGCAATCTTGGTTTCCGTTTCCCACGCCTCATGCGTCGGATTGGAGCCGCGAACCAAGGTGGCGCCCACCCGGGCTACCGCCTTGCCTGCCCGGTCTATCTGAAGCGTGCGGATGAGAATCGGCGCATCGAGCGTCGCGCTGCCATCCTTATTGCGGCCGACCAGGGCGATCGTGGCGCCGTAATAGCCTCTGGATTGCTTCTCGTATCGGTGGATGACGCGAAATGCGCTCAGCACCGGACTGCCGGTGACCGTCGGCGCGAACATGGAGCGACGCAGCAGATCGATGATCGACTTGTCCGTCTTGCCTACCAACAGATATTCGGTATGAATCAGGCGAGACATTTCCTTGAGCATGGGGCCGATCACCGAACCGCCTTGGTCGCAAATCTCGCTCATTATCTTGAGTTCTTCGTCGCAAACCATGAAGAGCTCGAAAATTTCTTTCTCGTCCTGGAGGAATTCCAGAAAATCCTTCTCGCTTTCCGCCACCTCATATGCGCTATTTTTACGATAGGTGCCACTGATGGGATTCATCATGACCTCGCCGCACGAAGCCGAAATATGTCGTTCGGGAGATGCGCCAAGATAATAATGCTCACCATCATAGAAAGCGAAAGTCCAGTAAGCGCCGAACTCATTCAGAAGCAGTGAACGGAAAATACTGAGAATGCCACTCAGCTCGGCATTGCCGATGTGAGCGACGCATTCCCGTGCGATGACGAAATTTGCGCCTTGCCCCGTCCCGATTTCACAGTTGATGATATTTCTGATGATGGCTTCGTATTCAGCCTGATCGGTAGTGAACGATATATTTGAAATGTCCACCTGTTCATTGGGTAGCATCTCGACAAACTGGCTGAGCGGGAAATATTGCGAATTCTCGATTTGCAGAGAAACGATAGGCTCCCCATCGTCATGCACAGGAAAGCCACGTTCCCGGGCTTGAGCAAATGGAATCAGGTTGACTGAATCGAAAGTATGGCTATCGGCTAGTCCAGACTTCATGGGAATATCCGCCAAATGGCGAAACCTCTCTACCTTTCCTGTGCATGCAAGTACTGTTGGTTCATTTTTGCGACGCATCAAAAAAAAGCATTCATCTTCTTGAAACGGAAAGGTGGTGGTCATAATCATTCCTAGCCGACATATTTGATGAAAATATGAGTCTGATTGGTTTTTATAATTTTTATACCAGCAATTTAGCGGTGATATTGCGCATCAGTCCCTATACAGTCGCGCGGCTTCAAGCTGGCGATGCTATCCACTTTGGCAGAAACGCGCTGATCCAGGCCGCAACGGCTGAATCGTATTGATGCCAATCAGTCAAGTGCTCGCATGCGGGCTTCGCACCAGGCGCTTTGAGCCGCTCGGTTCCACGCGACGACCAGCGATCAATCGTCTCATAAGTCACTTCTGGGTGAAATTGCAAGGCGTAGGCATTATGCCCATATCGATATGCCTGAATTGGAAAGGTTGAGCCTTCGGCCAGAAGCGTAGCGCCTGTCGGCAAGTCAAACCCTTCGCTATGCCATTGATAGACATAGTCCGGAAAGGGGGCACATGCGTCTTCGGTTATCCTGTGCGCCGCCGGCAACGGCGCTATCGGATAATAACCAGCCTCAATTCCTCCATTATCAAGCTGATATACTCGCTCCCCCAGATGCCGCGTCAGCATTTGCGCACCCAGACAAATGCCAAGCAACGGCTTCCCTTCACTCAACGGCTTATCCAGCCAATTGATTTCTTCACGAATATACGCATCGCTATCATTTGCGCTCATCGGACCACCGAAAATTACCGCACCATCGTGCTCCCGCATATTCTGCGGGAGAAGATCGCCAAATCGTGGCCTGCGGATATCAAGCTCGAATCCCAGTTGACGCAACAGCAAACCAACTCGGCCAGGCGTGGAGTGCTCTTGATGCAAGACAATCAGAATTTTTCGTGTTTGATCCATGGCGCAATTCTATATTTAAATCGACGCGGCGAATGGCGGATTGCCAACCCATAGTTCAGCGAAACTCTGCGCGGCTGGCCCAGAGCCAAGCACCCTATCCAGCTCTGCTATCTGCAGACGTCTATGAAAATGAGAGTTGTCATCGAAACGATGCAACAACATGGCCATCCAATGGGAAAACTGTACATCCCGCCATATCTGCTTCAATGCGATATCAGAGTAAGACAACAAAAGATCTTCCTTGCCTTTGCCATAGTGCTGTTCAAAAGCGCGGGCCAAAATATTCGCATCGGAAACCGCGAGATTCAGCCCTTTCGCAGCAGAAGGAGGAACGATATGCGCGGCATCTCCAGCCAGAAACAGCCTGCCTTTTTGCATTTTCTCAGCAACAAAGCTTCTAAGTTGCACAATGCTTTTTTCAATGATTGCCCCGCCATTCACCTTCTCAGGCCTGCCTTCCAACCGTAATTGCAAAAGATCCCAGATTCTCGAACCAGACCACTCATTGGGGTCTTCGTCTGGCGAGCACTGCAAGTAGATTCTTGACACATTCGGCGATCGCATCGTAAATAATGCAAGCCCTGTCTCGTGACTGGAAAAAATGACGTCCGGCGAAATCGGCGACATTTCAGCCAGAACAGCAAGCCAAGTAAACGGGTAGTTGTACGAAAACTGGGTGAGAGAGTCTGAGATATGCGGTCGACAAATACCATGGAAGCCATCGCAACCGACGATAAAATCACACTCTAGCGTCTGCTGCTCACCGCCATGCGAAAATGAAACATATGGCGAAAATCCGTCAGTATCATGAATCTGAACATCTGCAGCGTCAAACAGCAGTGGAAATTCCGTCTTCAAGCGCGCGGCAATCAGGTCCTTGATAATTTCTTGCTGCCCATAAATAGTCACCGTGCGCCCGGTGAGCGCTTGGAAATTCAACTCACGCGTCGAGCCTTCATAATGAAACTGCAGCGTAGAATGTACCATTCCTTCAGAATGAATTCTCGCGCCAACACCGCTTTCGGTAAGAATCTGGACCGTGGCAGGAGTAATCTGGCCTGCGCGGCTTCGGCCTTCCACATAATCTCTAGAGCGATTCTCAATCACTACATTGCTTATATTTGCCAAAGAAAGAAGCTGCCCCAGCATTAACCCCGCAGGCCCCGCACCTATGATTGCAACCTTTGTCCGCATGAGCTTATCAACCTAAGTTAGAAAATTTGTATAACCTTCAGCAAACACTACTGACCATGCCAAATATCCAATTAACTCTTCGCTGAATAATTTACTTGCAACCATCCACATGACGGCTCTTCGCGTTACGCTTCAATCCCTTGATTTAAAATCATCGACTTTTTAAAATAACGCCACTCATATACTGATTCAAATCACGCAAATCTTTAATTCTCCAAGCAAACGGCGACAGTCTCACACCATTCTCTTGCAAGGTTTTTGGAATTAGATCACCATTGGGGCGAAGTATCACTGACGACACGATAACCCCCGGGTAGGCAGCTAATCTTCTCTTGAAGGCTGGCGTTGTAATATCGGGTGTCGGTGGATTGCTTTTATTAGCCAACGGCCCCGTCCCCTTAAGATCAGACCCATGGCACATTGCGCATCGCTGCGAATATAGGTTTCTGCCATTGGCATTATCCGCCAAGGACCATTGCGATGAAATAATCGCCATCAATCCTAACAATACGCTGAGTATTTTTTTGCTTTTCATATCATATTTTTCATAAAACAGATCAGTATCGAGAACAGCGCGCAGCAGCCATGCCTGTCACTCTCTGCGCCTCCGACAATACCCGAGCGCAATCCACATTCAGCACACCGCGCGCCCAAAAATGTAAGCAAAAGATAGGAATAGATTGAATCTATGGAGCAGACTGCTGACGCAGTGCCTGAGGGCAATGTCAGCCAGTCGTTTTCCTGGCCACTTAGCTGGCATCTGTTTACTGCCGCCACCTCCCGCGCGTCGGTCGGGCTTGCTGTCAGAGGCCGGTTCCGTCGGGAAGGCATTGCCGGCGAAATTCGTTCGGATTCCACTCACTGCAATTGGCAAATACATTATCATAATTAAGTATATATGCATACTACAATAGTATAAGCCAGTATGACAACAACCTGGACTGTTGCATCCTACTGCCTATCCCCAAGTGAAGGCGTCACGCCCCTCCCCAGACAAGCATCCCAGCCACGCGCGAGCAACAAGGCTCAATTGATCCGATACTCGCCAATCGGAATTCGACACAACACCCAAGCCATTGCCATTCCGAATGAAGCCTAAGCTTGCCCGTTGCAACCAACCGCCGCAGGCATGGCGTTCTGATGCCGCTTTCCATCCAGGCCGATCCCAGTCCGGCGGCTGGCATGCGCCGAAGACCGATGCCTGAAGCAGCGGAAATCTGCGCGGATGCCCATCGCCACGCAGTTTGCGCCTGGGCGATATTGCAGAACTCAGGATCCACGGCTTGCCGTTGGCGACGCGCAAAGCCTTTCGACGCAGACCAGCCGAGCCTTGCCTTGCGCCGCATGGGCAACGGGAATGGGGGCGGCATGCGCGATCGTCCGCCAAGCGGCGGGCAGTCAGGCCTGGGAGGCATGAGAACAGACCGGCAAAATGAAGATTTGCGCCGCGGCGCGGGAGGCCTATGGCGCCAAGGCGGGGCTCTGCGCTTGGGATGGCAGCCAGCCCCCTTCTCTTGGGAATGGCCACGCCGGGCGACATCGCCCGGCGTGGCCGCGGCCTTATAAATCCAGCGCCACCCGATGGTGCCGCAGCCACTCGTTCAGCCCCAGCGCCATTTCCAGTCCGGCGCGCTCCGGCGCGGAGCTGGTCTTGCCGAACGGCCGGTCCAGCAGCTTCCACGCCGCGGCCCGGTCCAGCAGCGGCAGCGCCGGCGCGGCGGCGTCGTCCAGCACCCGCGCCAGGCCCTGGCGCAGCGCCTGCTCATATGCCGGATCCTGGGTGGCCGGATACGGGCTCTTGACGCGCTGAACGATGGAGTCCGGCAGTACATCCTTGCCGGCGGCGCGCAGCAGGCTCTTTTCGCGGCCGTCGAAATTCTTCATCCGCCACGGCGCGTTGAACACATATTCCACCAGCCGGTGGTCGCAAAACGGCACCCTCACCTCCAGCCCTACCGCCATGCTCATCCGGTCCTTGCGGTCCAACAGCCCCTGCACGAAGCGGGTCAGATGCATGTGGCTGATTTCGCGCATGCGCTTTTCCTTGGCGTCGTCCGAGGCCAGGGTCGGCACCTCGGCCAGCGCCTGCGCGTAGCTGTCGCGGCGGAAGCCCGCCATGTCCAGCTGCCGCAGCAAATCCGGCGATACCAGCGACTGGCCGTCGAAGAAGGAGGCGGTGGCGCCGGACAGCCAGGGAAAGGTGTCGGCCGCCACCGCGGCGGCGTCGTGGAACCAGCGGTAGCCGCCGAACACCTCGTCGGCCGACTCGCCGGACAGCGCCACCGTGGACTGGGCGCGGATCGCCTCGAACAGCTTGTACAGCGACGGCAGCATGTCGCCCCAGTAGGCCGGCGGCAAATCCTGCGCGCCCAGCACCGCCGCGCGCAACGCCGGATCGGCCAGATCACGGCTTTCCAGCAGGATTTCCTGGTGATCGGTGCCGGCATGGGCGGCCAGGTCGCGCACGAAGGGGGCATCCGGCGAGCTGCGCAGGTAGTCGGAGGCGAACTCCACCCCATGCTTGATGAAATCCACCGAGAACGAACGCACCTTGCCCTTGCCTTGCCGGGCGGTGCTGCACGCCGCCAGCGCGGTGATGATGGAAGAGTCCAGTCCGCCGGACAGCAAGGTGCACAGGGGCACGTCGGCGACGATCTGGCGTTCGACGATGTCGTCCAGCAACTCGCGCACGGTGCGGATGGTGGCGGGCAGGTCGTCGCCGTGCTCGCGCGCCTCCAGTTTCCAGTAGCGGTGCTTGCGCAGGCCGGCGCGGTCCACGGTGACTGTCTGTCCCGGCCGCACTTCGCGCATGCCATCGAACACCGCCGCCTCCGGCGTCTTCACCAGATCCAGCATTTCGCGCAGCCCTTCCGCCTTCACCACGCGCTTCGCCTCCGGATGGGCGAGGATGGCCTTGGGTTCGGAGCCGAACAGCACGCCGTCGGGCAGCGGATAATAGTAGAGCGGCTTGACGCCCATGCGGTCGCGCACCAGCAGCAGCCGCTCGGCGCGCGCGTCCCAGATGGCGAAAGCGTACATGCCGTTCAGGCGCTCGGTCAGCGCCTCGCCCCATTGCAGATAGGCGCGCAGCACCACCTCGGTGTCGCTGCGGGTGCGGAAACCGTGGCCCAGCGCGATCAATTCGCGGCGCAGCTCCTGGAAGTTGTACACCTCGCCGGTATATACCAGACAGGCCAGCGTCTTGCCGTCCTCCTCCGCCAGCATCGGCTGGCTGCCGCCTTCCAGATCGATGATGGACAGGCGGCGGTGGCCCAGCGCCGCGTGGCGATCCAGCCATACGCCGCCGGCGTCCGGCCCGCGCAGCCGCATGGTGCGCGTCATATTGTCGATGACTTCGCGGTAATCCCTCACATTCCGCTCAAAGCTGATCCAACCTGCGATGCCGCACATTGTTCTCTCCTCCGTGGGTGGGATGCATGGCCGGCGGCCGCCGAGCCACAAATGACAATGTATTTTAGCGGCCGAGCAAGCCAGAGACGTCCCGCGCGGCGACAGACGCGCGGAACAGAGCGGATAAACTGGTAATAAGAATGGGAGCTTGACGTATTTTTGGCCATCCGCGCCGCAGGCGGACGGCCTCGCGGAATCTGGCTCAAGACGCCTGGCGGCAGGCCTTGTCCGGCGGGGTGTATGCCTTGCCGGGCTCGATGCTCCGCGCCAGCGGCGACGACCAGGTCTGCTCGTGCAAAGTGGCGATGCGCTGCGCCATCGCAGGATTGCGCAACACCACCTCCAGATTGCGCGACTTGTCCATATAGCCGCCGCTCCAGTTGCTGGTGCCCACCCAGGCGATCTGGCCGTCTATCGCCATGGTCTTGCTGTGGATGACGCGGGCGAACGGAATGCAGGCGCCGTCGCGCGGAATGGTCACATAGCGCACTTCCATGCCTGGCAAGGCCGCCAGGCTCCTCAGGTAATCGACGCCCGGCTTTTCCAGGTTCCAGTCCGACACCATCAGCTTCACCTTGACGCCGCGCGCCAGCGCACCGCGAATGGCGTTGTCAAACAGCGGGTAGTATTGCCGCGGCTTGCCGAAGCTGAGCGGCGCGTAGTCCAACAGCTGGATGCGCACCTCGCGTTTCGCCTCGGCCATCAGCCTGGGCAGCGCCTCCTCGGAATCGCCGACGCCATCCGGGTTGTAGGCGTTGGGGCTGGCCAGCAGCGTCGCCGGCTGCGACAAGTCCGCCGCCTGCTCGGCCGCGCGCAGCGGCGCGACCTTGCCGCCGGCGGCCAGCGTCGCCTGCGCGGCCCAATCCTGCTCGAAGATGGCCTGCATGCGGCCGGCCATCGCCGCGTCGTCCACCTTGAGGCCGGTTTCATGGATGTGCTGCAGCGAGCGCCAGTCGAAATTCTGGCTGCCGACGTAAGCGGTTTTGCCGTCGGCCACGATGAACTTGGCGTGGATGATGCCGTTGCCGGTGAGCTGGCTGTAGTCGAGCTGGCGGTATTCCAGATTGGGAATGCGCTGCAGGCGGGCGATAGTGGCGGCCTCGCTGGCGAACATGCCCTTCTTTTCCATCAGAAAGCGTATCTTCACCCCGCGCCGTCCCGCGGCTTCCAATCGGTCCATCACCTGGGTCAGCTTGCTGCCCGCCTGATCCGCCGCGTAAAACTGCTCCAGCACGATCTGCGTGCGGGCGGAGTCGAACAACTCGCTCCATACTACGGCCGGGTCGCGCAAATCCGGCGTGTCCAGCCCCGCATGCTGCGGCGCGGTATGCACCAGCTCGAATCCGGGAATGGTGAAATCGGCGCGGGCCAGCGTGGACGACAAAATCAGGGCCAGCGGCCAACAGCGGCTGCGCATGGCGGCCTCCTTCGCAAAATCGCCGATTATGACATCATCACGTTAAGGAAGTATGAAGCCGGCATGCCTGCCGGGCAAAAAAAAACCGCCCCAGCGAAGCGGCCCGGCGTCGGCGCTCAGCGCAGCGACAGCAGCGACAACACGCGGTAGCGGCTGATGCCCATCAAGGCCGGCAACAGCTGTTGCAGCTGGCCGAAATCCCCTCCCTGATTGAGGCGGGCGTTGAAATCGCTGACGAAGCCGTCCGCCCAGCTGGGCTCATCCTGCCGCGCCAGCTGGCTGATGGACTGGCGCGCCTCGGCGATGGCGTTGCCTATGGTGGCCCGCGTCTGCTGCAGCTGGGCGATGGCGCGCAGCACGCCCTGCAGCGTTTGCCGCACTTGGGCGTGGTCGCCCACCTGCCACTGCGCCGGGGCCAGCGCCGGCGGCTCGGCATCCAGCGCCAGCGGCTGCGGCACCCCGCCGGGAAAGCGCACGCCGCCGCCGCGCACCGCCAGGCTGTCGCGCAGCCGGCTCCAGTCGGCCTCGCTGCAGCTGAAGCCCAGCCGGCCATGGTTGTCCAGCTCGCAGCGCACGCCAGCCGGTCCCAAAGCCTGGTTCAGCCGCCGCAACACTTCTTCCCGGCCGACACCGTCGCCCACCCTCACCGCGCCGGCCGGTCCGCCGCCGCTGGAAAACACCAGGGTTTCCGGCTGGCCCTGGCCCAGGTTGTCCAAGTCCAGGCCGCGCGCGGAGAACAGCTGGCGCGACGGCGCGCCCAGGCTGAGCCGCAGTTGGCCGTCCAGGCTGCCGGCGCTGTCGTCCTGCCGCTGCGACCAGCTTTGCTGCAGTTGATCGCGCTGCGCGGCCAGGCCGTCATCGTCCACCCGCCGCTGGGTGAGCTGCAGGCTGAGATTGCCCTTGAAATCTTCCAGCTGGCGCAGCATGTCGTCGACGAAGCCCTGCGCGCACTGGGCGGCGGTGAGCTGTTCGTTGAGCTGAGTGCTGTAGCGCCAGCCCGCCGCCGCGGAGGCCGACGGCTGGGCGCTGGCCAGCGCGGGGCGGCCGCCGCCGGCGACGGCGCGGCTGGCGGCCGGCGCGATGGCCGCGCCGTCCTTGCCCCAGCGCTTGTCCGCGCCGGCATGCTTGATCGAGCTGAGCGTGCTGGACATGGCCGCGGACTCAGATCACGTCGAACAGGGTCAGCTGGCTGACCTTGCCGTAAGCCTTCTGGCTGGTTTGCAAGGCCATCGACAGATTGTTCATGTCCATATAGGCGGTGCCGTAATCCAGGCTGCCAAGCTCCAGAATGCTCTGCTGGTTGGCCAGGCTGAGGCTGTTGTGATTGTCGTCCAGCGTCTGCAGCACGTTCTGGGAGCCGCCCAGTTCGGAGATGCGGCCGCTGACTTCGCTCAGCGCGCCGTCCACCCCGTCCATCACGCCGCGGATGGAAGCGCCCAACGCCGGGTCCTTGTTGTCCAGCGTCGGGCTTTGCAGCGTGGCGATCACCTTGTCCAGCTGGTTGAGCAAACCCGCCATCGGCTGCAGCGTGACGTTGGAAGACTGGGTCACGCCCTCGCCCACCGTCACCAGCTGGCTGTCGGTGTTGCCGGCGAAGCTGTAGCGGCTGCCGGCCGGCTGGCTGGGATCCACCGCGATGGTGGCGGTGTTGATGGCGCTGCCGGAAAACATGTAGCGGCCTTCGCTGTCCTTGGTGTTGGCGGCGAACAGAATGCTGTCGCGCAGGCTGGTCAGCGGCGCGGCCATCGCCTTCAGGTCCTCTGCCGGCGGCTGGTTGGCCGCCGCCACCAGGATGTCGCGCGCGTCGCGCAGATTGGCGCTGATGCCGTCGAGCAGGGCCTCGTTCTTCGACAACTGCGACTTGAGCGCGCCGATATTGTCGCGATACTGCTTGAGCGAAGCCTCCTCCCGCTGCAGACGCAGCAGCCGCACGCTGGCGATCGGGTTTTCCGAGGCGGCCAGCATGCTCTTGCCGCTGGACATTTTCTGCAGCAGGTCGGCCATGCCGGAACTGGTGTTCTGCATGGCCAGCTGCAGGGTGGAGCGGTACTGGTTGCTGGAGATACGCATGCTTGTCCTTACAGGATGGCCAGCGTGCTTTCGAACAGCTGGTTGGCTACCGAAATCACTTTCATATTGGCCTGGTACATCTTCTGGTATTCGATCAGGTTGACCGCTTCTTCGTCGCGGTTGACGCCGCTGGTGGACTGCCAGTTCTTCTCGGCCTCGGCGCGGATCACATTGGCGGTGTCGAGCGCCGACTGGTTCTGCTGGCTGGAGATGGCGAGGTGGCCGATCATCTGCGAATAAGCGTCGCCCAGCGTCACCTGGCCGATGCCGGCCAAGGGGAAGGTTTGCTGCTTGATGGTCAGCACCGCGCGCAGATTGTCGTTATTGCCGGGTTTGGCCGCGTCGGCGGAGAAACCCAAATCGGCGGCGGCGATGCCGGTGGTCTGCAGCAGGCCATGGGCGGCGCCGGCATCGTACTGGAACAGCGGCTTGCCCGGCTGGCCGTTCAGATCGAAGCCCTTGGCCAGCTGGCTGTTGACGCGGTTGGCCAGCTCGCCGGCCAAAGTGCGCACCTGGGTCTGGATCGGCCGCAGATTGTCGCTTTCAAACTGGTTGAGCCCGCCCAGCTGGCCGCCCAGATCGCCGCCGGGAATCGCATACTTCTCGGTGCCGAAAGCCAGCTTCAGCTGCTGGGTTCCATCCGGCTGGCCTTCGCTGTCCAGCACCGCGGCGCTGTCGCCGGCCACCAGCGGCAGGCCGTTCTTCAGGTTGACGCTCTTGCTGCCGTCAGGCTGCGCCACCACCCTCACCTCCACCAGCGACGACAGCGCGTCGATCTGGCGGTCGCGCTCGTCCTCCAGCCCGGAAGTGTTGATCCCCTGCGCGCGCGCCGACATCAGCTTGTCGTTCAGCGTGGCCAGGTTGGCGGTGACGCTGTTGATCTGGGTGAGCGTGGCGCGGCGCTGCTCGGCGATGGCCGCCAGCTGCGACGTCAGCACGCCGTCCAGATTGTTGAAGCGCTGCGCCAGCGAGCCGGCCTCGCGCACCACCTGGTCGCGCATGGTGTTGGAATCCAGGCTGGCGGCGTTGAGCGCGGCGAAGAATTTGTCGAAACCGCTGGACAGGCTGCTGCCGTCGCTGCCCATCACCTTCTCCAGCTGAGTGAAGTAAGGCTGGGCGGACGACTGCTCGCCCAGGCTGGAGGCCGCCTGCCATTGCAGCAGATTGCGGTAGTCGTCGCTGAAGCGGCGCACGCTGCCGACCGCCACGCCGTAGCCTGCGCTGGTGGGGTCGCCCATGCCCGGCGCCTGGGTGGTCAGCACCACGCCCTGGCGCGAGTAGCCGGGCGTCTGCTGGTTGGCGATGTTCTGGCTGGCCGTATTCAGCGCGACCTGGGCGGCCTGCGCGCCGGACAGCGCGTTGTTGATCATGCGCATGGTTTGGCTGTCATCACTTGTTCAGGGGAAACATCGGCGTGGCGAAAGCCGCCAGCCCCTGGCCATTGTCATGGCCTTGCTGTTGACTGGCGACGGCATCCGCCGGCGGCTTAATGGCAATATTCCCATCCGCCGGCAGCAGCTGCGCCAGAATGGCGTTGGCCACGCCGAAAATGCGTTGATGCGCCAGCTGGTCGGCCAGCGCGCCGTCGGCCAGGTCCATCATGTCGCCGTTGATGGAGTTGGCGAACACGCTGTCCTCGCCCGCCACCTCGCGGGTGGTCTTGCGCATCTGCTTGAACATTTCGCGCACGAACTGCGCCTCGAACTGTTCGGCGGCCTTTTCCGCTTTCTTGCGGTATTCGGCGCTGGCCGGCGCCACCGGCGCGTCGCCGCCGGCCGGCAGGTTCTGGTTTTGCAGATCGTTGTTCAGCATCGCCGTTTTCCTCAAATCACAATCAGTTCGCCGTCGATGGCGCCGGCCTGGTCCAGCGCCTGCAGGATGGCCATGATGTCGTCCGGCGTGGCGCCGGTGCGGTTGACCGCATCGATGATGGCGCGCAGGCTGGCGCCGGCCGGCCACTTGAACATACGCCCCGAGCCTTGCTCGACGTTGACGTTGGAATTGGGCACCACTTTGGTGTCGCCGTTGCTGAACGGCCCTGGCTGGCTGACCTGGGAGGATTCGGAGATCACCACCCGCAGGCTGCCGTGCGATACCGCCGCCGGCCGCACGGTGACGCCCTCGCTGATCACCACGGTGCCGGTGCGCGAATTGAACACCACCCGCGGCAGTTCGGCGCCGACATTGACATTGAGCCTTTCCAGCCGCGCGACGAAGGCCACGCGCTCGGTGGGATCGGCGGGCGCCTTCACTTCTATGGTGGTGGCGTTGCGGGTGCTGGCGATCTTGCCGTAGCTCTGGTTGATGGCCTTGACCACATTGCTGGCGGTTTCAAAGCTGGGGCGGCGCAGGCTCAGCCGTATGCTGTCGCCTTGCTCGAAGTCGCTGGGAATCTCGCGCTCTATCGACGCGCCGTTGGGAATGCGGCCGGCGGTGGGGGTGTTGACGGTGACGCTGGAGCCGCTCTTGCCCTGCGCCGACAAGCCGCCTATCACCACGCTGCCCTGGGCCAGCGCGTACACCTCGCCGTTGGCCGCCTTCAGTTGGGTGAGCAACAGCGTGCCGCCGCGCAGGCTCTTGGCGTCGCCCAGCGACGATACGGTCACGTCTATGGTCTGGCCGCGGCTATAGCCGGGCGGCAGGCTGGCGCTGACCATCACCGCCGCCACGTTCTTGACGCGGGTGTCGGTCTTCTCCGGCATTTTCAGGCCGAACTGCTTGAGCATGTTGGCAACCGACTGGCCGGAGAACTTCACCTGCGAGTTGTCGCCGGTGCCGTCCAGGCCGACGACGATGCCGTAGCCTATCAGCTGGTTGTCGCGGATGCCCTCGACGTTGACCATCTGCCGCAGCGGCTGGCCGCAAACCAGCGGCGCGCACGCCGCCAGCACCACAACCGCCAGCAGGCGGCGGAAAAACCCTAGTTTCATGGCAAACCTTAAAACGGCATCAGCGGGCTGGCGAAGAACTTCATCAGCCAGCCGGCATTGTTGGCGTCGGCCAGCGCGCCGGTGCCGGAATAACCGATGCGGGCGTTGGCGATGCGCAGCGAGGAGACGCGGTTGTCGGTGTCGATGTCCTCCACCCGCACATAGCCGGACAGGCGCAGCGTTTCCTCGCCCTGATTCAGCGCCAGCTGCTTCTCGCCCTTCACCTGCAATAGGCCGTTGGCCAGCACCTTGTGCACCACCACGGTCAGCGAGCCGGCCAGCGCATTCTGCTGGGTGGAGGTGGACGAGCCGTTGAAATCGCGGCTGGCGTCTATGCCCACCTGGGCGTTGAAGGTGGTATTGCCCAGCAGCGTCGGGCCCACCTTGGCGCCGGACTTCTTGCCGAAGCTGGTGCCGGCCTGCTTGCTGGCCTGGGTGGTTTCCTCCAGCACCACGGTCAGCACGTCGCCGGCGCGGAAGGCGTGATTGTCCGAGGTCAGCGACAGCGCGCCCGCCGGGGTGAACACGCCGCCGCCGCGGCTGGTCTGCGCCTGCTGCTGCAACAGATCGGGCAATGGATCCGCCTCCGGCGGCGCAGGCTGGAACTGGGCGCAAGCCGCCAGCAGCAAGGCCGCCAGCGGCGCAAGGCGGATCAGCCTCATCGCACCGCCTGGCCCAGTTGCTGCAGCATGTTGTCGGCGGCGGACAGCACCTTGGTGTTCATTTCATAAGTGCGCTGCGCGGCGATCATGTCCACCATTTCTTCCACCACCTGGACGTTGGAACCCTCCAGGCTGCCCTGCTTGAGCTTGCCCAGCGCGTCGGCGCCCGGATTGCCGGTGGTGGGGTTGCCGCTGGCGGCGGTTTCCTGGAACAGGTTGTCGCCCAGCGCCAACAGGCCGGTGGGGTTGATGAAGTTGGCCAGGGTGATCTGGCCGACATTGGTCGGCGTGCCGCTGCCGCCCTCGGTCACCGACACCGCGCCGGTCTCGCTGATCGAAATTTTGGTGGCGGTGGGCGGAATGGTGATTTCCGGCTCCAGCGGCAGGCCCTGCGCGTTCACCAGCTGGCCGTTGGCGTTCAGCTGCAGCTGGCCGGCGCGGGTGTAGCCGGTTTCGCCGTTGCTCATCTTCACCTGCAAAAAGCCCTGGCCGACGATGGCCACGTCCAGCGACTGGCCGGTGGTGGTGAGGTTGCCTTCGGTGAACACCTTCTGGCTGCCCACCAGCCGGGTGCCGTTGCCCAACTGCACGCCGGACGGCGAGATGTTGTTGTCGTCCACCTTGCTGCCCGGCTGCTTGTCGACCTGGTAGAACAAGTCTTCGAACACCATGCGGTCGCGCTTGAAGCCGGTGGTGTTGACGTTGGCCAGGTTGTTGGCGATGGCGGTCAGGCGCGCGTCCTGCGCCTGGATGCCGGTTTTGCTGATCCACAATGCCGGATTCATGCTGAATTCTCCAAATCGTTGCGCTGGCCGCTTACGCGCGCACCAGGCGGTTGCCCGCCTCGTTCATGTCGCTGGCGGCGTTGAACAGCTTCATCTGCATCTCGAAGTTGCGGTTGAGCGTCATGGTGGCCACCATTTCCTCCACCGCGGACACATTGCTGCGCTCCAGATGGCCGCTTTGCACGCTGACGCTGGCGTCGGCCGGCAAGGGCAGGCCCTGGCGGCTGACGATCAGGCCGTCGGCGCTCTTGGTTACCGCGTTCGGCTCCGGCTTCACCAGCTTGATCTTGTCCACCGGCTGCATTTCGGTGTCGCCGGGATTCAGCACCGACACGGTGCCGTCGGCGGCGACGCTGACCTTGGTGAAGCCCTCCGGCAGCGTGATGGCGCCGCCGTCGCCCAGCACTGGCCGGTTGTTGACGCTGAGGACGCCGTCGGCGCCCACCGTCATGCTGCCGGCGCGGGTGTAGGCTTCGCTGCCGTCGGGGGCGGCGATGGCCAGGAAACCATCGCCCTGCAAGGCGATGTCCAGATCGCGGCCGGTTTCCACCACCGCGCCGTTGCGGCTGTCCAGCACGGTGGGCGCGTTCTGGCTCAGCAGGCGCGCGTCGTAGCCGTAGCCAGGCACCGCCTGGCTGGTGGCGGCGTCGATGTCGGCGCGGAAGCCGCCGGTTTCGGCGTTGGCCAGGTTGTTGGCGTGGATCTGCTGCGCCTTCAACATGCGGTCGGCGCCGCTCATCGCGGTGTAGATCAGCGCGTCCATGCCTTACACCGCCTGCATCAGCGCTTGCATCGCCTGGTTTTCCGCCGAAATCACCTTGGTGTTGGCCTGGTAGTTGCGCTGGGCGGTCATCAGGCTGACCAGCTCGGCGGTGACGTCGACGTTGGACTGTTCCAGCGAACCGGTGGCCAGCTTGCCGGCCATGCTGCTGCCGGCGACGGAATACAGCGCCGCGCCGGAGCCGGCCGATTCCTGCCAGCTGGTCTGCGAGCCGGCGGTCAGCGCGTTTTCGTTGGCGAAGTTGGCGATGGCCAGCTGCGCCACCGTCATTTTCTGGTCGTTGCTGTAGCTGACAATCACTTCGCCGTTCTCGCCCAGGCTGACGCCGGTGCGCGCGCCCGGCGCGTAGCCGTTGGTGGCGTTGCGGCTGGTGCTGGGCTCGCCGGCGAACTGGGTGGTGCCGGTGTAGTCCACCGCCACGTTCAGCGCCGAAGCGCCAGCGGGACTGCCCAGCCCCAGGTTGACCGCCGCGGTCGGCGCGGTAAGCTTGCCGTTGGTGTCGAACTTGAGGTCGGTGGTGGTGCCCAGCAGATTGCCGTCCAGCGCGTAATGCACGGTGACGGTGCTGTCGGCGCTCTTGCAGAAGTACTGCGTCAGATTGTGCTTGTTGCCCAAGGAATCGTAGACGGTGGATACGTTGGAATGGTTGAAACTTTGGCTGACGGTCTTGTCGAACGGCACGGTCTGCACCGCCCAGCCGGCCGACATATTGCCGGTGTACTGCAGCGAATCGCTGGGCTTGGCAGGAATGTTGCCGGTCGGGATCTGGATGTCGCCCATCGCGCCCAGCGCGCCGGTATCGGACTTGGCGTAGCCCTGCACGCGGCCGCCGTAGTTGTCCACCAGGTAGCCGTCCTTGTCGGTGTTGAAGATGCCGACCCGGCTGTAGGCCATCGCGCCGGCCACGCTCTTGGACACGAAGAAGCCGCGGCCGTCGATGGCGGCGTCCAGCGCGCGGCCGGTGGTCACCACGCCGCCGCTGCGGCCGATGTTCTGGTTGTTGGGGTTGGCGTTCACGCCCATCGCCTGGCTGCCGGCGTAGGCCGAAGCGAAAGTCACCCGGCCGGACTTGAAGCCGTAGGTGCCGGAGTTGGAGATGTTGTCGCTGATGCTGCCCAGTTGGTTGTTGACGGCGTTGATGCCGGACAGCGCAATTTCAAAACTCATGTGAAGTCTCCGGAACGGGCGTTAAGCGGAACTGCCGGGCTTGCCCAGCAAGGCGGATATGGAAGAGGACGGGAAATCGCCCAGGCCGGCCAGCGTGATGGTCGGCTCGCCGCCGTTCACCGGCAGGCGCACGCCGCTGACAGCGGCCTGCAGCTCCAGCAGGCCGGCTTTTTTCGATTCGGTGGCGAACTCCACCTGGTAGTCGCCTGCGACCAGGCCGTAATCGGACAGCTTGACGCTGAAATCGCTGGCGCCGGCCGGGCGCTTGCCCAGCGCGATATTGGTGCGTTTGCCGGCAGCGTCCACCAGGGTCAGCGTGGCGCTTTCCTCGGCGCCGGACAGCGTGACGCGGCCGGACAGATTGCCCTGGCCGTCGCTGCGGATGCGGTCGGTCTGCACCAGCACGTTCTTGCCCACCTGCGCGCCCAGCGCCACGCCTTGCAGCTCGCGCAGCATCGCGCCCTGGCTTTGCAACTGGCTCAGCATGCTCTGGGTGGACTGCATCTGGCTCATCTGCGCCAGCTGGCTGACGAACTGCGACGGGTCGGCAGGGTCCAGCGGGCTCTGGTTGCGGATCTGCGCCAGCAGCAGCGTCATGAACATATCGTTGCCGCCGGAACCCTGGCCGGCGGCCGGGGCGACGCCCTGCCCGCCCGCTTGCTGGCCGTTGCCGCCCGCGGCGAACGGTTTGGCCTGCGCTTGATCCACGCTCATGCGTTGTCTCCCAGTTTCAGCAGATCCTGCTGCATGCTCTTGGCCTTGGACAGCACCTCGACATTGGTCTGGAACGCCCGGCTGGCCGAGAGCATGTCGGTCATCTCTTCCACCGCGTTGACATTGCTGTAGAAGACGTTGCCGCCGGCGTCGGCCAGCGGGTTGCCCGGCTCGTGCGCCTTGCGCACCGGCTCCTGGTTCTGCACCACGTCCAGCACCTGCACGCCCATGCCTTCGCCCTGCATCTGGCTGCTGAACACCGGCTTGCGGCCGCGATAGGCCGCCTGCTCGGTGCCGGCGGCGGTGTCGGCGTTGGCCAGGTTGCTGGCCACGGTATTGAGACGCACGGTCTGCGCGGTCATCGCCGAGCCGGCGATGCGCGAGATGTCCCGGAATGACATGCTTGATTACCCCGCGATGACTTTGGCCAGCCCATGCAGCTTCATATTGATGAAGGTGAGGCTGGTCTGGAATTCGGAAACGTTTTGCGAGAACTCGGCCTGCTCGACGCCCAGCTCGACGGTATTGCCGTCGCGCGAGGGATGGTTGGGCAGCCGATACAGCAGATCGCCGCCGCCGTCGTCGAACGCCAACGGCGAATCGGCGCTGGCCGATGCCAGCGCCACCTTGAAATCGATGTCACGCGCCTGATAACCCGGGGTGTTCTCGTTGGCGAGGTTAGACGCCAGCACCCGGGTCCGCTCCGCCCGCAGCCGCAAGGCTTCGGGGTGGATGCTCAGGGCCTTGTCCAGATGCATGCCCATTGCCTTGACCCTATCAGTTCACTACCATGTTCAAGCTATTGACTAGAAATAGCCTTTCTATTGGAAAGCGATACTAATAAGCGAACCCGGCACCGTATACGCAACAATTACCACGCAGTTTCTAATGGCAAAATTCACGAACTCACGCTACGCAACCATCCTCACGCTGTTCGCCCTGCTGGCGGCGCCGCCCGCCCAGGCCGGCCATTCCGCCGAACAGGCGGTCCGCCAGCAGGCCACCCAGCTGATCCAGCAACGGCTGGCCGACGCCGGCCTGGACCAGCCCGGCATCACGCTGCAGCTGATTCCCCCGCGCGACCTGCCCGCCTGCGCCCGCCCCTGGCAGGTGGAGGCGACCGACAGCCGCGCCTTCAGCCGCATGCGCTTCAGCGTCGCTTGCCCGGATGGCGACTGGCGCGGCGACTACATCGCGCGCGCCAGCGTCAGCGCCAGGGTGGCCAGCGCCGCCCGCGACCTGCCGGCCGGCGCGCCGCTGCAAAAAGAAGACATCAGCTGGAGCCGGCGCCCGGTCAGCGAGCCGGCCGACCTGTTCGGCCAGGCCAGCCCGCCCTTGGGCCTGGCGCCGCGCGCGGCGCTGAGCCAGGGCCAGCTGCTGCGGCGCAAGCAGCTGCAAGCGCCGCAATTGGTGAAGCGCGGCGACGAGGTGCGCATCGTCGCCCGCCAGGACGGCATCGAGGTCAGCAACGCCGGCGAGGCGCTGGCCAACGGCCGCATGGGCGAAGTGATCCGGGTGCGCAATGTCGGCAGCGGCAAGGTGATCAGCGCCCGCGTCAGCGCCGGCGGCGAGGTGGAAGCGCAGGACTGAGCGGCCCGCCGCGCCATGGTGTATACCTGCGGGGTAAACCGCTTCGGAGCCGATATGAACATCCTGCCCGCCATCCTGCTGCTGATTCCCGCGCTGGCCTGCGCCGCGCCCGGCGCCTCCGCCCCGCGCGGCCAAGCCCGCTTTGGGGAAATGAAGGCCAAGCTGCTGCAAGAGCACGCCCAGCGCATCCAGATCCTGCAAGCCAGCCAAAGCTGCATCCAGGCGGCGCAGACGCCGCCGGCGCTGAAAGCCTGCATGGAGACGCAGCGCCAACAGATGGAAGCGCTGCGTCCGCCGCGTTGACGCCCGCCCTCCCCGCCGGCCGCCGCGCCGGCGGGCAATTTCCCGCCCCAGGAATTAACTAATCCGAATCTTTCATTTCACACAAATCGTCAGCGTCGATACATTCTGCATATTCCATTATGTATTTTGTATCCAGAAATGAAAGCCATGCTCCCCAGCCTCGTCCTTCCAGCCATCCGCTGTCCGCGCCTGCCCGGCTGACGCCTGCGCGCCGTCCGAGCAGCCCCGCCTTACCCGCATAAACAAGAAAGCCTTTCCATGATGAAACACACCCTGCTGCTGGCCGGGCTGGGCGCCGCTTTGCCCATCGCCGCCCTCGCCGCCGATTCCGCCCCCCAGGACAACGCGCTGGAGCGCGTCACCGTCACCGGCTCCAACCTGCGCGCCAGCTCCAAGGCCAAGGCCAACCCGGTGCAGGTGATCAGCGCCGCCGACATCGCTTCCAGCGGCAAGACCAGCCTGCCCGACGTGCTGCGCTCGCTGGCGGTGAACAGCGGCAACAGCTTCAACGAGCAATACACCGGCAGCTTCTCCGCCGGCACCGCCGGCATTTCGCTGCGCGGCCTGGGCCAGCGCAACACGCTGATTCTGGTCAACGGCAAGCGCGTCGCCAACTACGCCACCGCTCAGGAGCTGCAGGAAACTTTCGTCGACCTGAACTCGCTGCCGCTGAAGGCGGTGAAGCGGATTGAAATCCTCAAGGACGGCGCGTCGGCCATTTACGGTTCCGACGCCATCGCCGGCGTGGTCAACATCATCCTCTACCCCGACTACCAGGGCGCGGAGCTGGGCGCCAGCGCCAGCCGCGACGCCAGCACCGGCCAGAACGAGCGCCTGTTCAACCTGCTGGCCGGCAAGGGCGACCTCGAGCGCGACGGCTACAACGTCTGGTTCTCCTTCGACGCGCAAAAGCGCGACCGGCTGGACCAGACCGACGTTTCCTGGCTGAAAGATAACGATTTTCGCAACCAGCAAGGCGGCTCGCTGGTGCGCAACGTCACCAACTACTACAACGGCGCCCCCACCCAGCGCTTCCCCAACGCCGCGGGGCCGCTGCAGGACATCGACTACGGCGCGGTCAACCCAGGCAAGAGCGGCCGGGTCTGGGCCTACAATCCGGCGCTCTACACCACGCTGATGCCCGGCATCGAGCGCTACCACGCGGCGCTGCGCGGCAGCTACCGCCTGAACGCGGGCGCCGAGGCCTATGCCGAATTCCTGTACGGCGCCAGCCACAGCAACCAGATTTTCGGCCCGCCGCTCACCATCAGCAGCTCGCTGCGCGCCTGGAACAGCGCCACCCAGTCGCTGGTGCCGATCAGCAATGTGCTGCCCGTCGGCAACCCCGGCAATCCCAACGCGACGCCGACGCCGATCAACGCCACCTTGTTCGACCTGGGCCAGCGCAACAAAACCGACAGCGTGTCGTTCCGCCGCCTGCTGGCGGGCGTGAAGGGCAGCGGCGACGCCTGGGACTGGGACGTGTCCGGCCTGTATTCCGACAGCCGGCTGCGCGAGTACGCGTACAACTTCGTCAACCGCTATGCCTACGAAGCCTTGCTGGCCAACGGCGGCTACAACTTCGCCGACCCGTCGCAGAACAACGATCAAGCGAGAAACAGCCTGCGCATCAACACCCTGCGCCCGGCCTGGTACCGCACCGCCAGCTTCGACGCCACCGCCAGCACCGAGCTCGGCCAATTGCCGGCCGGCCCGCTGGGCTTCGCCGCCGGCTATCAGCTGCGGCGCGAAATGATGAATGCCGGCACCTCGCCCGAGGTGGCCAGCGGCGCCGAATTGCGGCCGGCGCTGGACCTGATCAACGGCGCCCGCACCGTGCAGGCCGCCTATGGCGAATTGAACGCGCCCATCGTGAAGAACCTGTCTCTGAGCGCCGCCGCCCGCGCCGACCACTACAGCGACTTCGGCAGCGCCTTCTCGCCCAAGCTGGGCCTGCGCTACCAGCCGCTGCAAAGCCTGACCCTGCGCGGCACCTTGTCCAAGGGCTTTCGCGCGCCGTCGCTGCCGGAAATCACCCATAGCACCGCGGTCAGCTACGGCAGCGTGCAAGACCCGTACGACCCCATCACGCCCAACCAGAGCATAGGCTTCACCCACCTGGTGGTGGCCAACCCGGCCATCAAGCCCGAGCACTCCACCAACGCCAACCTAGGCCTGGTGCTGTCGCCCACTGCGGACAGCAGCATCGCCATCGATTACTACCGCATCCGCCAGAAGGACGTGATCGGCCTGGAGGACATCGACAACCTGGTGCGCAACCCCGGCGCCTACCCCGGCCAGATCGTCCGCGACAGCCAGGGCCGGTTGCAAACCATCACCCAGCAGTTCACCAATCTGGGCAACCGCGAAACCACCGGCTTCGACCTGGACCTGAGGCAAAGCTGGAAACTGGGCGGCGGCCGGGTGACGCTGGCCGCGCAATGGAGCCGCCTGCTGTCGTTCCGCCAGCCGCTGCAGCAAGGCGGCGCGCTGCGGGAAGGCGCCGGCAGCAATCTGCTGGGCGCGCTGCCGCGCTGGAAGGGCCAAACCTCGGCCAACTGGGACAGCCACGACTGGTCGAGCACGCTGACCTGGTTCCACACCGACGGCTACACCCAGGCCTTCAGCAGCGGCGCTGGCGACCAGACCCGGGTGGGCAGCGCCAATACCTTCAACCTCAGCGCCAGCTACAAAGGCATCAAGCGCGCCACGCTGACCGCCGCGCTGCAAAACCTGAGCAATCGCCGGCCGCCCTGGGATTCGCACGCCGGCATCTACTACGATTCCAGCCAGTACGACCCCACCGGCCGCACCCTGACCCTAGGCGTGCAATACAAGCTGGACTGATCCTCCTCCCCTCGCGCGCGAACGGCGGCCATGTCTTCATGGTCGCCGTTTGTCGTCTCGACGCGATATCATTCGAATCATCAGTAAATTTACTTATGCTTAAGTACACTGCGGCATTTCCCGCGTACCTATCAGCGGATAACAACAACACCCGCGCGCACCCGACAAGGAATCACCATGGCTTTTTTCAACCGCAAACTCATCAGCCGGCTGGAGCAGACCACCGCCCAGCGGGACAAGGCCCGCGACATGCTGGCCGCCATCGAACGCTCGATGGCGGTGATCGAATTCAGCCCCGCCGGCGAAATCGTCCACGCCAACGACAATTTCCTGCGCGCCATGGGCTACCGCGGCGATGAACTGATCGGCCAGCACCACCGCATCTTCTGTCCGGCCGGCTACGCCAACAGCCCGGCCTACGCCGCCTTCTGGCAAAAACTGGCGCGCGGCGAATGCCAATCCGGACATTTTCTGCGCCTGCGCAAGGACGGCGGCGAAGTCTGGCTGGAAGCCAACTACACGCCGATCCTGGACGCCGACGGCAAGGTGAGCGGCGTGATCAAGGTGGCTACCGACATCACCGCCCAGGTGGCGGCGGAGCAGGACAACAAGGCCCTGCGCCAGGCGATAGACCATTCGATGGCGCGGATCGAGTTCGACCTGCAAGGCCATATCCTCGACGCCAACGACAATTTCCTGCAGACCTTCGGCTACGCGCTGGCCGAAGTGAAAGGCAAGCCGCACAGCATGCTGTGCGAAAGCGGCTACGCCCACAGCCAGGCCTACCAGGATTTCTGGGCGCAGCTGCGGCAGGGCCGCTTCATGCAGGGGCAGTATCACCGCGTCGACAAGCAAGGCCGTCCGGTCTGGCTGCAAGCCACCTACAACCCGGTGCTGGACCCGGACGGACGGCCGCTGCGGGTGGTGAAATTCGCCACCGACATCACCGAGCAGGTGGAGCGGCTGCAACAGCAGGCGGAAAACGCCCAGTCCGCGGTGCAGGCGTCGGAAAACACCGCCCAACTGTCGGTGCAAGGCAGCGCGGTGCTGGAGCAGGCCACCACCGAGATCAGCCGGGTGGCGGACAGCGTGGAGAGCTCGTCCACCATCCTGTCCAAGCTGGGCGACAGCTCCAGCCGGATCGGCTCCATCGTCAACACCATCAGCGACATCGCCGACCAGACCAATCTGTTGGCGCTGAACGCGGCGATCGAAGCCGCCCGCGCCGGCGAGAGCGGCCGCGGCTTCGCGGTGGTGGCCGACGAGGTGCGCAAGCTGGCCGAACGCACCAGCCAGTCGACCGGCGAAATCTCCGGCATCGTCAAGAGCATCCAGGACGACTCGCGCTCGGCCATCGACGCGATGGGCGAAATGCAGGCGCTGACCGACAGCAGCTTGCAACTGGCCGACCAGGCCCGCGGCGCGATTTCGGAAATCCGCGACGGCGCCCGCGACGTGGTGCAGGTGGTGCGCGAGGTATCGGAGCTGCTGCAGCAGAAATAGGCGAAAAAAATCCCGGCCAAGCGGCCGGGATGTCTGCGGGACAGAACGCCGGATCAGCGTCCCAGGCCCAGCGCCTGGCGCACGTCGCACATGGTTTCGCGCGCCACCTTCTCGGCGCGGGCGTTGCCGTCGGCCAGGATTTCGGCGACCAGCTTAGGGTTGGCCAGGTATTTCTCGGCGCGCTCGAACATCGGCTGCTGCTCGCGCACCACGGCGTCGATCACCGGTTGCTTGCAGTCCAGGCAGCCGATGCCGGCGCTGGTACAGCCCGCCTTCACCCATTCCTTGGTTGCGCCGTCGCTGTACACCTCGTGCAGCTGCCACACCGGGCACTTGGCCGGCGAGCCCGGGTCGGTGCGGCGCACGCGGGCCGGGTCGGTCGGCATGCCGCGGATCTTCTTGCTCACCGTTTCCGGCGCTTCGCGCATGGTGATGGTGTTGCCGTAGGACTTGGACATCTTCTGGCCGTCCAGGCCCGGCATCTTGGAGGCGGCGGTCAGCTTGGCCTCGCACTCGGGCAGGATGGTCTTGCCCTTGTTCTCCAGCCAGCCCATCAGCCGCTCGCGGTCGGCCGCGCCCAGGTTCTGGCTGCCAGCCAGGATTTCGCGCGCCTGCTCCAGCGCCTCGGCGCTGCCGTCCTGCAGGTAAGCGGTGCGCAGCTGATCGAATTGCTTGCCGGCCTTGCCTATCTTTTTCACCGCGGCGCGCGCCAGCTCCTCGAAATTGGGCTCGCGGCCGAACATGTGGTTGAAGCGGCGCGCCACTTCGCGCGTCAGCTCGATGTGCGGCACCTGGTCTTCGCCCACCGGCACCAGGCCGGCCTTGTACACCAGGATGTCCGCCGCCTGCAGCAGCGGATAGCCGAGGAAGCCGTAGGTGGTCAGGTCCTTGTGGCTGAGCTTCTCCATCTGGTCCTTGTAGGTCGGCACCCGCTCCAGCCAGCCCAGCGGCGTCACCATCGACAGCGCCAGGTGCAGCTCGGCGTGCTGCGGCACCCGCGACTGCACGAACACCGTCGACTTTTCCGGGTCGACGCCGGACGCCAGCCAGTCGATCACCATTTCATCGATGGACCTGCCGATGATCGAGACATCGTCGAAGTTGGTGGTCAGCGCGTGCCAGTCGGCCACCATGAAAAAGCATTCGTGACTGTGCTGCAGTTCCACCCAGTTCTTGATCACGCCATGATAGTGGCCCAGGTGCAGGCTGCCGGTGGGGCGCATGCCGGAAAGAATGCGGTTGGCGAACATATTGTTTTGCTTTCATTGGCGCGGGGCGAAACACCGCCGGCTGCTGCCGGCGGCAGGGCGGGCCCCGCCTAAGGTTCTAGAAAAACAGTCGGATCAGATCATACATCAAGCGGTAAAACGGCTGCAGGATCAAACCCAGGCCGCCGGTGGCCAGCAGGATCAACACCAGCCACATGCCGTAGCGCTCGGTCTGGGCGAAGCGCCAGGCCCAGCGCGGCGGCAGCAGGCTTTCGACGATGCGGCCGCCGTCCAGCGGCAGGATGGGCAGCAGATTGAGCAGCATCAGCGAGATATTGATGGCGACGCCGGCGCGGCCCATCAGCCACAGCGGCTCGCTGAATTCGCCCACGCCAACAGACGCCAGCTTTTGCAGGCTCGCCCACAGGATGACCATCGCGAAATTGGCCAGCGGGCCCGCCGCCGCCACCCAGCGCCCGTGCTGGCGCGGCTTGCGCAAAGCGCTGAAGTTCACCGGGACCGGTTTGGCCCAACCGAAAATGAAGCCGCCGGTCATCAACAGCAGCAAGGGCAGCAGCACCGTGCCGATCGGGTCGATGTGCTTGAGCGGATTCAACGTCATCCGCCCCAGCATGTAGGCGGTGCTGTCGCCGAAGCGGCGCGCGGCATAAGCATGCGCCGCTTCGTGCAGGGTAATCGCGAACAACAGCGGCAGCGCGTAGATGGTGATCTGCCGGACCAGCTGGTCTATTTCCAACATGGCTTCGTCTCCCGTTTCCGCCAGGCGGCGCCATGGCGGCAGATAGCCGGCCGCGACAGCGCGGGGCTCAGCCCGCCGCCACGCCCACGATCAGCTGGAAAATCACTTGCACCAGCGGCAGCAACAGCTTGCCGAGCAGGCCGCTGAACATCAGCAGCAGCAAAATCCAGAAGCTATAGGGCTCGATGCGGGAAAACTGCCAGGCCGCGCGCTGCGGCAGCAGCGCCTGCAAAATCACCCCGCCCGGCAGCGGCGGCAGCGGGATCAGAGTGAAGATCATCAGCGCCACATTGATCTTGACGCCCACCAGCGCCATCAGCGCCAGCGGCTCGGCGAAATAGGCCGGCACATGGGCGGATGCCAGGATCAAGCCCGCCCACAGCAGCGCCATCGCCAGATTGGCCAGCGGCGTCACCACCGCCACCTTGGCCAGCGCGCTGCGCGGCTTGCGCATGGCGCCGGCGTTCAGTTGCAGCGACTTGGGCCAGCCGATGATGAAGCCGCCCAGCGCCACGCCCAGCAGCGGCAGCAGGATGGAGCCCACCGGGTCGATGTGGGCCAGCGGGCTGAAGGTGCGGCGGCCGGTCATGTAGGCGGTGCGGTCGCCCAGATGGTCGGCCATATAGGCCTGCGCGCCGGCCGGCACGGTGATGGCGAAAAGAATCGGCAGGATGGAGATCGCCAGTTGCTGAATCAAGGAAAGTGACTGCATGTTTTCTCTAGAGCAAAAATGAATCAAAAACCGAAGGGCGAGAGCGGGCCCTTGCCCGAGCGCACCAGCTCGACGCCGTCGGTCATGTCGATGACGGTGGTGGGCTCGGTGCCGCACCAGCCGCCGTCTATCACCGCGTCCACCAGGTGCTCCAGGCGTTCGCGGATTTCATAAGGGTCGGACAGCGGCTCGGCGTCGCCCGGCAGCATCAGGGTACAGGACAATATGGGTTCGCCCAGCTCTTCCAGCAAGGCCAGCGCCACTTTGTGGTCCGGCACCCTCAGGCCTATGGTGGCGCGCTTCGGGTGCAGGGTGCGGCGCGGCACCTCGCGGCTGGCCTGCAGGATGAAGGTGTAGCTGCCCGGCGTGGCGCTCTTGAGCAGGCGGAACTGGCTGTTGTCCACCCGGGCGTAGTTGGCCAGTTCGGACAAGTCGTGGCAGACCAGGGTCATCATCCGCTGCTTCAGGTCCAGGCCGCGGATGTCCAGGATGCGCTCCATCGCCGCCTTGTCGCCCAGCGCGCAGCCCAGCGCGTAACAGGAGTCGGTCGGATAGGCGATCACCCCGCCGTCGCGCAGGATCTTCACCGCCTCGCGGATCAGCCGCGCCTGCGGGTTGTCGGGGTGGATCATGAAAAACTGGGCCATGTTTTCGTCCTTGTCAGGCCGCGGCGCGGATCACGCGCCCGCTCAGCGCCAGCCAGGCGGGGCGGCACAGGGGCGGCAGCGGCTCGGTGTAGCCGACGTCGCGCCCGCCCTCTCCCGGGGCGTGGAAATCGCTGCCGCTGCTGGCGTACAGCTGGTGCCGTTCGGCGTGCAGCGCGAATTTGTGCATGTCGTCGAGGCTGTGGCTGCCGCAGGCGACTTCTATCCCCTCGCCGCCCGCCGCCTTGAAGTCCAGGATCAGCCGCTCGATCAGCGTCTTGCCCATGTCGTAGCGCCCCGGGTGGGCGATCACCGCCATGCCGCCGGCGCCGGCGATCCAGCCGACCGCGTCCTCCAGACTGGCCCAGTCATGGGCGACATAACCGGGCTTGCCCGGCGTCAGGAATTTGCGGAACACCGTGCGCACGTCCTTCACCGCGCCGGACGCCACCAGGTGGCGGGCGAAATGGGTGCGGCCTATCATTTCCGGGTTGTCGCACCAGCGCATCGCGCCGTCGAAGGCGCCGGCGATGCCGGCCGCGGCCAGCGATTCGCCCATCTGCCGCGCCCGCTCCACCCGGCCATCGCGGATGCGCTGCAGGCCGGCGGCCAGCGGCGCGTGGCCGGGGTCTATGCCCAGGCCGACGATGTGCACGGTATGCCGGCCCCAGCTGACCGAAACCTCGACGCCGTTGAGGAAATCGATGCCGTTGCGCGCCGCGGCCGCGGCCGCCTCGGCCAGGCCGCCGGTGCAGTCGTGGTCGGTCAGCGCCAACAGCGACGGCGCGCGCAGCGCGGCGCGGTCAACCACTTCGGTCGGCGTCAGCGCGCCGTCGGAAACGCGCGAGTGGAAATGCAGATCAATGCCGGCCATCGGCGTCTCCCGCGGCCAGCCCTTCGGCCTGGCGCGCCTCCCAAGCCGCCAGCCTCGCGCGGTAGGCGCGCAGCTCCTGCTGATGGATATCCAGGATGCACGGCTCGCAGCCGCTGCCGCAGCACATGTCGTCATCCACCTCGAACGGAGGCTGCGGCATGGCGTCCGTCGCGTCGTCCATGTCAGGCGGCCTCGACCGTGATCAGGAAACCGTCGCCGCTGACCTTCTGGCCCGCCCGGATCTTGCAGGTCTTGCGCAGCTCCTGCGCGCCATCGACCTGCACATTGCCTTCGGCGATGAAATGCTTGGCTTCGCCGCCGGACTGGCAGACATTGCAGGCCTTGAGCAGGTCGCACAAGGCGATGTATTCGCTATTGAGACGGAACGTTTCTTTCATTTTCTGCACATCCATTCTGGACAGGCTTGTGAGCGGCCTGTGGACAAGGCCGCCAAGCCCTTAATCTGTCTGATCTTTTCAAGGCCGCCTATTTTTTAGGCAGCCGCGCCAGGCTATCCACTTCGCCGGCGAACAATGTTGTGGAGCCGCTGTGGACAAGCGCGGCAATCCGCTGATTTCGCTAGGCCTTTTACACCTGCCTGTTTTTTAGGCAGGCAAAAGCGGCCAAAGTGCCCGCGCCGCTTGCTCCAGCCGCGCTTCCCGGCCGCCCGCCAGCTCGACGGCGGCGATGCCGGCGCGGGCCAGTTCGGCGCGGTGCAGCTCCAGCAGCCAATCGCGCTGCGTCGGATGGCTGCGCAAGGGGTCGGGCTGCCAGGGCATGTCGGGGCGGGTCAGCAAAGTCAGCGCGTAATCCTGCGGCCGATACAGCCGCAGCAACTCGGCCGACGCCTGGCCGAACGCCACTTCCGCCCAGATCTTGCAGGTGAGCACCGTGGTGTCGCACAACAGGATGTCGGCCGCCGCCGCCGCTTGTTCCTCGGCTGCGAGTTGGCCGGCGGCGATCGCCTCGATGTCCGCCATGCTCGAAATATAAGGCCGATCGGCATAATAGGCACGCGAGTATTCCGCCACCCACGCCGCGCGCCGGCCCTCGCGGCGCAGCTGTTCGGCCCATTCCCGCGCCAGCGTGCTCTTGCCGCTGGACTCTGGGCCGACTATCGCCACCCTGACAGGCGCTTGGGCTTGCTTGTGCCGCATCATTCACGCTTCCCGTCCACGGCCGGCGGCAGGCGCCGCAGTCGCCGGGACCAAGCCGGCCATTATAACCCGCCGCCGCCGGCTTTCCCGGATTTTCACAGCCGCCGGGGACAGGGCTGTGGGCTGGCTGTGGGCAAGCCAGGCAAACCCTTGAAACCAAGCGACATTTCTTCTTCCGCCTATTTTTTGGTCAAACGGGAACTTTTCCCCCAATCCCGGTGCAGAGCCATGTGGGCGCATTGTGGATAAACGCGGCAAACCCATGAGAAACAAGCCAAAAGCGGAGCTGCCTGTTTTTTAGGCAACCCATCCCGCGCCGCGCGCCGCGATAATCCCCATCCGCGCCCGGCAATCCTGTGCGCGACATGTGGACAACCGACGCAAACCCCTGATTTGACACCCGGCTCGGCCTCTAGCCTATTTTTTAAGCAACCCCATCGAGCCATCCCTCCCTGCGGCGGCGGATCAGACATCGCCCTTTCCCACACCTGCGGTGCAAAGCCGTGTGGACTCGCTGTGGACAAGCTGGGCAAGCCATTGAATCGAGTAAACAAAAAATGGCTGCCCATTATTTAGGCAGCCATTTTCGATCATTTCGCGCGCGTCAGGCGCTCAGCTCTCCGCGCAGCGGCCTCACCAGACCGGCCGCCAGCTCCGGCCACGCCAGCCCGGCCGACAGCAACACCTGCAGCTTGGCCAGCGCCGCCTCGGGCGTCAGATCGGCCCCCGGCAAGGCGCCCGCCCGCGCCAGCGGCTGGCTGGCGGCATAAGCCCCCACCTCCACGCCGCCGCGCGCCACCTGGGTCAATGTCAGCACCGGACAGCCGCGCGCCGTCATCGCCGCCACGCCGGCCAGCAAGGCCGGGTCCGCCGGCGCATTGCCGCTGCCGTAACAGAGCAGAATGGCGCCATCCAGCCCTTCGCGCTGCAGCACCTGGCCGGCCAGCGCGCTGCCATGGCCCGGGGTCAGCATCAGCGCCGCCAGTTTCAGATTTTCGTCCACCCGCTGCGCCCGCCGCTCGCCTTCGCCCGGCAGCCAGCGCGGCTTGTGCCAGTGCGCATGGATGGCGAATTCGGCCAGCGGCAGGTCGTTGGGGCTGTTGAAGCCGGCAAAGCACTCCACATCCAGCTTGCGCGCCCGGCAGCCGCGCAGCAGCAAGCGGTCGAAAGCCACCGCCACTTCGTGCAGGTCGGGCTGGCAGGCGGCTTCCAGCGCGTCGGCCAAGTTGGCCCAGCCATCGGAGCGCGGGTGCACCAGCGGCAATTGCGCGCCGGTCAGCACCACCGGCTTTTTCCAGCCCTGCAGCGCGAACGCCAGCACGCTGGCGGTATAGGCCATGGTATCGGTGCCGTGGATCACCACGAAGCCATCATAGGCGTCGTAGCGCGGCGCCAGCGCGTCTATGATCTGGTTCCACTGCGAAGGGACAAGAACGGAGGAGTCGATCAGCTGTTCGAATTCGACGACATCGAATTCCAGGCCTGGGCGGACGAAACGCTGCAGCAGGCGCGGCAGCAAGCCCGGCACGGGCGCCAGGCCATCCGGGGTGTGGTCCATGCCTATGGTACCACCGGTGTAGAGCACCAGGATTCGGCTCATTGAATACTCCATCAGGCTTTAATTATCAGCCAGATGGTAGCGCAAGCCCGCCGCGTCGTCACACGCGGCGGGCGCGCGGGACTCAGCGCAGGGCGTCGGACACCGCGTAGTCGATGGCGCGGCGCGCCTCGTCTATATGATGGACGATGTCGCGCTGCAGCGAGCGCAGGTAAGGATCATCCTCGCGGTGGGTGGCGTCCTGGCGGGCCTTGTCCAGCAACAGCTTGGCCTGATGGAAACGGTCTTCCGGCCGCCAGCGCGCATCCGGCGGCATGCGGTCGTCGACGTTCTTGCCGTCGTCGATGGCGGCGTCGCGCATCTTGTGCAGCGCGCGGTTGATCTCGTCCACCGCGCGGCGCTCGTCATCCATCACCCGCGGATAATCCGGCCGGGCCAGCAGATCGCGCGCGGCGCGCAGATCGGTCATCGCGTGCAGATAATAGGGATGCTCCTCGGGATGCCACTGGTGCTGCTGCCAGGTCCAGGCGTCGCCGTCGCGCCAGCCGTCGGCCATGGCTTGGCTGCTCAGCACCGCGTTGCCGGCGGCCGCCATCGTCAACATCATCAGTATTCCGGAAAATTTCATCTCGCTCTCCTTGGGAAGTCGGGTATCGGCCCGCGCTTAGCGCAGGGCATCGTTGATGGCTTGCTGCACCGCATGGTGCGCCGCGTCTACATGGTGGAGGATGCGATGCTGCAGGTCGCGCACCCACGGGTCGTCTTCCTGGTGGCTGGCATCGCGGCGGGCCGATTCGAGCAGCTCCAGCGCCTTGTGGAAGCGGTCGGTCGGGCTCAGCCGCGCATCGGGCTGCTCGTAGCGCCAGGGTTGTTTGCCGTCTTCGATGGCGGCGCGCTGCATCTCGCCCAGCGCGGCGTCGATCTCGGACACCGCGCGGCGCTCGTCATCCATGATCTGCGGATAGTCGCCGTGCGCCAGATAGGCGCGCGCCGCGCGCAGATCGCTCATCGCGTGCAGATAGTACGGATGCTCGGCGGGGCGCCAGTCGCGCGGCATTTCCAGCCGCACCGTCGCCGGCTGATACACCATCTGGGCGCGCGGCGGCGTCACCACGCAAGCGCTCAGGCTGGCGGCGGCGATCAGCGGCGCCAGCCACTGAATGCCAATGTTCTTCAATTTCATTTCTTGTCTCCTCAACGATTCCTGATCCGGCGGCGGGCCACGCGGCGCAATCTGCTCCCGGCATCCATCCGGGACTGACTACAGCATTGCATCGTCGCGCTTCGCCTTCAGCAGGATTTAGGTTTCCGCATGTAAGCGTTTGTAGCCGCTCGCCGCATAAAACATATTTATTTTAATTAAAAATTTTAATTAAAACGATTTTGCAAATTTTCATTAACAAACAGTGAAAATCCGTTCGAAAACCATGGTCCTGCAAAAAAGTGACAGACAGTTTGTCTGCCTGTCGCTTTCCTGGAGATTAAGTCCAAAAGTTGATTTTGATTAAACAAACCCAGGCAAGGCGATGCTAAAAACATTGCAATCACAAAAAATCAATGCCCATATCATTTGCGGCAATTGAAGCCGAAATGGCGCCATTCGTTCACTGCTGCGGCAACGGGACACGGAAGGAGATTGGCGGGCCTTCCTGTCCACGAAACTCAACCTGCCACACCATTCACCACAGCAAGGTGCTTCATGTCCTTACACCGCGACCATGACATCCAGGCCCTGCAAGGCCAGACTCTGACCATCCATATCGACAACCAGGCCGTGGCCGCCGCGGCCGGCGAAACCGTGCTGAGCGTGCTGAACGCCGTCGGCCTGCGCCGGCTCAGCCGCAACGACCAGCAACAGATCGCCGGCTCCTATTGCGGCATGGGCGTTTGCCACTGCTGCCAGGTGCGCATAGACGGCCGCCACAAACGGCGCGCCTGCCAGACGGTGGTGCAAGCCGGCATGCGGGTGGAGACCGCCGGCAACCGCCTGGATACGGAGGGCTTGAAATGAACGGCAAACCGCTAATCGTCGGCGGCGGTCCCGCCGGCATTGCCGCCGCGATGGAACTGGCCCGCCATGGCGTGCACAGCATCCTGCTGGACGAGGCCTCGCGGCTGGGCGGCGTGGTCTACCGCGGCCCGCTGCGCCAGGGCGTGGTGCTGGACTACCTGGGGGAGCGCTACCGCGAAAACATGCAGGCGCTGCATCGCGAATTCGAACCATTCCGCCCGCAAATCGACATCCGCCTGGAGACTCGCGTCGTCGGCGGCGACGGCGGCCAGCTGTTCGCCCTGTCCCCGGATGAGCAGGTGCAGCCGATAGCCTACTCGCAGCTGCTGCTTGCCGCCGGCTGCCACGAACGCAGCGTGCCCTTTCCCGGCTGGACCCTGCCCGGCGTCATCATGCTGGGCGGCCTGCAACTGCAGCTCAAGAGCGGCGTGGTCAAGCCGCTGGGCCGCACCGTGCTGGCCGGCACCGGTCCGCTGCTGCCTCTGGTGGCTTGCCAGCTGCACCGCGCTGGCGCCGACGTGGCGGGCATCTACGAAGCCTGCGCCTTCGGCCGGCTGGCCAAGGAGGCCATCGCCCTGCTCAACCAGCCGCAACTGTTCCTGGACGGGCTGAGCATGGTCGCCTATCTGAAACGCCACGGCATTCCCCTGCATTACGGCTGGGGCATCGTCGAAGGCCATGGCCAGGACGAGCTGCACGACATCACCGTCGCGCCCTACGACGCCGACTGGACCGCCGACCTGTCCCGGCAGCGCCGCCTGCCGGCGCAGACCCTGGCGGTGGGCTACGGCTTCATCCCGCGCACCCAGCTGACCCAGCAGCTGGGGCTGGCGCACCAGTACCACGACGATGGCTTCCTCAAACCGGACAGCGACGACTGGCAGCGCAGCAGCCTGCCGCATATCCACCTGGCCGGCGACATCGGCGGCCTGCGCGGCGGCGAGGCCGCGATGCTGACCGGCCGCATCGCCGCCATCTCCATGCTCTGGCAGCGCCACATTCTCAGCGAGCAGCAAGCGCTGCGGCAGCGCCAGGCCTGCCTGGACCAACTGGCGGCCATCCTGCGCTTCCGCGTCGGCATCGACCGCTTCACCCGCCGCGGCGCCGGCCAGCTGGCGCTGCCGCGGCCGGACACGGTGATCTGCCGCTGCGAGCACGCCACCCGCCAGGACATCGACGCCGCGCTGGAACAGGGCGTCAACGACCTGATCAGCCTGAAGATGCGCACCCGGATCAGCATGGGCGACTGCCAGGGCAAGATGTGCGTCGGCTATTGCAGCGACCGCCTGCGCGAACACACCGGCAAGCAGGACGTCGGCTGGATCCGGCCGCGCTTCCCGCTGGACCCGCTGCCGTTCTCGGCATTTCCGACCACCGCCCCCCAACCGACGGAAGAGGTTTGACATGAGCAAGCAGTACGACATCGTGATCGCCGGCGGCGGCGTCATCGGCGCCTCCTGCGCCTACCAGCTGTCCAAGCGCGGCAATCTGAAAATCGCCCTGATAGACGCCAAGCGGCCGGGCAACGCCTCGCGCGCCTCCGCCGGCGGCCTGTGGGCGATAGGCGAATCGGTGGGACTGGGCTGCGGCGTGATCTTCTTCCGCATGACCTCGGCCAAGCGCAAGCGCGAAGCGGCCGGCGCCGCGGTGAACGTCAGCGCCGGCGCGCCGCACATCCTGCCCAAAAGCTTTTTCGACTTCGCGCTGGCGTCCAACGCGCTGTACCCGGCCTTGCACCAGGAGCTGCGGGACAAGCACGGCGTGGATTTCAAGTTTGAGGAAACCGGGCTGAAATTCGTCATCTACGACGAAGAAGACCGGCTGTACGCCGAACACATCGCCGCGCAGATTCCCCACCTGGCCAGCCAGGTGCGCTGGCTGGACCAGGCGCAATTGCGCGCCGACGAGCCCTATGTCAGCCATAGCGCCCAGGGCGCGCTGGAATTCCTCTGCGACCACCAGGTCAGCCCCTTCCGCCTGGCCGACGCCTATACCGAGGCGGCGCGGCAAAACGGCGTCGACGTGTTCTTCAACGTCAACGTCACCGGCGTGGCGCGCCAGGGCAGCCGCGTCACCGGCGTTAGCACCGCCGAAGCCGGCGACTTTTCCTGCGGCACGCTGATCAACGCCGGCGGCTCCTGGGCCGATGAGCTATGCCAATGGGCGACCGGCCTCTCCATCCCGGTGAAGCCGGTGAAAGGCCAGATCGTGCTGTCGGAGAAAATGCCCAAGCTCTTGCGCGGCTGCATCACCACCAGCGATTGCTACATCGCGCAAAAGGACAACGGCGAAATCCTGATCGGCAGCACCACCGAGGACAAGGGCTACGACGTCAGCACCACCTACCCCGAAATCCAAGGACTGGTGCAGGGCGCCGTGCGCTGCCTGCCGGAGCTTGCGCGCATCAACATCAAGCGTTGCTGGGCCGGCTTGCGCCCGGGCACCCCGGACGAATTGCCCATCCTGGGGCCGGTCGACGGCGTGGACGGATACCTGAACGCCTGCGGCCACTTCCGCACCGGCATCCTCACCTCGGCCATCACCGGCGTGCTGCTGGACAAGCTGGCGCACCGCGAGGCCCTGCCGCTGGACATCACGCCCTTCCTGGCCAGCCGCTTCGCCGAACAGCCGCGAGACTGGCGTCTGGAAGCCCTGCACGCCTGACCCCGCCGCCCGCGCCGCGGCGGTTTTTTCCGTCCGGCGCGGGCACTCATCCAGCACTGAAATCATTTTGTCATATTACTGACGTGGATTTGTCATCAATCCCTCATACCATCGCATAAGTTTTGATAAGCCAATGGCCAAGAAGGGGAGCAATGATGAAGAACAAACTGGGTTACGCCGCCGTAGTCGGCGCGCTGAGCATGATCGCCAACTCCGCTCTGGCGGACAATCTGGCCGCACTGGCGCAAGCCGCTAAAAAGGAAGGCGAGCTGACCGTGATCGGCCTGCCGCATGACTGGTGCGGCTACGGCAACGTCATCGCCGGCTTCAAGGCCAAGTACGGCATCAAGGTGAACGAACTGAATCCGGACGCCGGCTCCGCCGACGAGCTGGAGGCCATCAAGGCCAACAAGAACAACAAGGGTCCGCAAACGCCCGACGTGATCGACGTCGGCCTCTCCTTCGGCCCGCAAGCCAAGGCCCAGGGCCTGCTGCAGCCGTACAAGGTGTCCACCTGGAAATCCATTCCGGACAACGCCAAGGACAAGGACGGCTACTGGTACGGCGACTACTACGGCGTGCTGACCTTCCAGGTCAACAAGGACCTGATCAGCAAGGCGCCGGCCGACTGGGCCGACCTGTTGAAGCCGGAATACAAGAACGCCGTGGCGCTGGCCGGCGACCCGCGCGCCGCCAACCAGGCCATCCAGGGCGTGTTCGCCGCCGGCCTGTCGCAAGCCCGCGGCGACGTGAACAAATCCGCCGACGCCGGCCTGAAATTCTTCTCGCAGCTGAACAAGAACGGCAACTTCGTGCCGGTGATCGGCAAGGCCGCCTCGCTGGCCCAGGGCACCACTCCCATCATCGTGCGCTGGGACTACAACGCGCTGGCCGACCGCGACACCCTGAAGGGCAACCCCAAGGTGGAAGTGGTGGTGCCGAAGAGCGGCGTGGTGGCCGGCGTGTACGCGCAGGGCATCAACGCCTACGCGCCGCACCCGAACGCCGCCAAGCTGTGGATGGAATACCTTTACTCCGACGAAGGCCAGGTGGCCTGGCTGAAGGGCTACTGCCACCCGATCCGCTTCAACGACCTGACCGCCCGGAAGAAGATTCCGGCCGATCTGATCGGCAAGCTGCCGGACGCCGCCGCCTACAAGAAGGCCGTGTTCCCGACCATCGAGCAGCAGGAAAGCTACAAGGCCGGCATCACCAAGCAGTGGGACAGCGTGGTGGGCAGCAGCGTCAAGTAAACCTGGCGTAGCCATATCGCACCGGGCCGCCGAAGGCGGCCTTTTTACCTGGCAAGAGAAACCATATCGATGTCCGCATCATCCGACACCATGTCCCCTCCCGGCAGCAGACTCTCCAGCGGCAAACCGCAACGCGGATCCATCCTGTCCTGGCTGGGCGTCGCCCCCTTCCTGCTGTTCGCGCTGCTGTTCCTGATCCTGCCCACCGCCTTGCTGATGGTGGGCGCTTTCCAGGACGCGCAGGGCGACTTCACGCTGGGCAATATCATCCGCCTGTTCGAACCGAATATCCTCAGCGCCTACCAGATCAGCCTGGAAATCAGCGCGGCCTCGGCCATACTGGGCACCCTGCTCGGCCTCGCGCTGGCGCTGGCGGCGATACGCGGCGGCCTGCCCGCCTGGATCCGCCCGACGCTGACCACCTTCTCAGGCGTGGCGTCCAACTTCGCCGGCATTCCGCTCGCCTTCGCCTTCCTGTCCACGCTGGGCCGGATGGGGCTGATGACCATGCTGTTGCGCAAATACCTGGACTTCGACCTGTACGGCAGCGGCTTTTCCATTCTCAGCTTCGCCGGCCTCACCCTCACTTACCTGTATTTCCAGGTGCCCTTGATGGTGCTGATCATCGCTCCGGCGGTGGAGGGCCTGAAGGATGAATGGCGCGAAGCCTGCGAAAGCCTGGGCGGCTCCGGCTTCGCCTACTGGCGCCACATCGCGCTGCCGGTGCTGTGGCCCAGCCTGGCCGGCGCCGCGCTGCTGCTGTTCGCCAACGCCTTCGGCGCGGTGGCCACCGCCTACGCGCTGACCGGCAGCTCATTGAATATCGTGACCATTCTGCTGTACGCGCAAATCCACGGCGACGTGCTGCACGACCAGAACCTGGGCTACGCGCTGGCGTTGGGCATGGTTCTGATCACCGGCAGCGCCAACGCCGGCTACATCTGGCTGCGCAAGCGCAGCCACAGGGAGGCCGCATGAAAACCGCCGCCACTTCGCGCCTGGGCGCCTGGATCGCCATTTTGCTCGGCAGCGGCTACTTCCTGCTGCCCTTGATCGCCACCTTCGAATTCAGCCTGAAGATGAAACGCGAAGGCTATAGCTTCGAAGCCTACAAGGTGGTGCTGAGCGACCCCGGCTTCCAGGCCAGCTTCGGCTATTCCGCGCTGCTGGCGTTGTTGACCATCCTGGCCGGCATCCTGCTGGTGGTGCCCACCGCCTTCTGGGTGCAGCTGAAGCTGCCGCGGCTGCGGCCGCTGATCGAGTTTCTCACCCTGCTGCCGCTGGTGATCCCGGCCATCGTGCTGGTATTCGGCTACCTGCGCCTGTACGGCAGCGGCGGCTGGCTGCCGCTGACCGGCAACGAGCGCGGCACCGACCTGCTGTTGGTGTTCGGCTACGTGACGCTGGCCCTGCCCTATCTGTACCGCTCGGTCGACACCGGCCTGTCGGCGATAGACGTGCGCTCGCTGACCGAGGCGGCGCAGAGCCTCGGCAGTGGCTGGTTCGACATCCTCAGGCTGGTGATCTTCCCCAACCTGAAAACCGCCATCCTGTCCGGCGCCTTCCTGACCTTCGCCATCGTCATCGGCGAGTTCACGCTGGCCAGCCTGCTGGCGCGCCCGGCCTTCGGCCCCTATCTGCAATTGATCGGCGCCAACCGCGCCTACGAGCCGGCCGCGCTGGCCATCATCGCCTTCCTGGTCACCTGGGCGGCGATGGGCCTGATGCAGGTGGTCAGCCGCAACCGCGCCGCCCTCGGCGCCGATGAACACTGAATTGGAAACGGAAAGCATCATGGCATTTCTGCAAATCGACCATCTGAACAAGCGCTTCGGCCAGCAGGCCGTGGTCCACGACTTCAACATGAAGGTGGAGGCCGGCGAGTTCGTCACCTTCCTCGGGCCGTCCGGCTGCGGCAAGACCACGGTGCTGCGCATGATCGCCGGCTTCGAAACACCCAGCGGCGGCGCCATCCGCCTGGCCGGCGACGACATCACCCACCAGTCGCCGCAGAAGCGCGGCATCGGCATGGTGTTCCAGAGCTACGCGCTGTTTCCCAATATGAACGTGGCCGACAACATCGCCTTCGGCCTGAAGATGCAGAAGCGCGGCGCCGACGAGATCCGCCGCAAAGTCGGCGAGGTGATCGCGCTGGTGGAGCTGAACGGCCGCGAGAAACACTTTCCGCACCAGCTGTCCGGCGGCCAGCGCCAGCGCGTGGCCCTGGCTCGCGCGCTGGTGGTGGAGCCGCGCGTGCTGCTGCTGGACGAGCCCTTGTCGGCGCTGGATGCCCGCATCCGCAAAAACCTGCGCGAGCAGATCCGCGACATCCAGCGCCGCCTGGGCCTGACCACCGTCTTCGTCACCCATGACCAGGAAGAAGCGCTGACGATGTCGGACCGCATCTTCGTGATGAACCAGGGCAAGGTGGAGCAAGAAGGCGCGGCGGAAACCATCTACACCCAGCCGGCCACCGAGTTCGTCGCCCGCTTCATGGGCAACTACAACCTGCTGTCCGCGCAGCAAAGCCAGGCGCTGCTGGGCCTGGACATCCAGGGCCATCTGGCGATACGTCCGGAATCCATCCAGCTGGCCGACGCCGGCGAGGCCGGCGCCGACACGCTGCCGGCGGTGATCCGCCAACACCAGCTATTGGGCAACATCATCCGCTACCAGGTGGAGTCCCGCGGCGCCACGCTGCAGGTGGACCGTCTCAACCGCAACGCCGGCGATCTGCTGGCCAGCGGCACCGAGGTGCGGCTGCGCATCTCGCGCGAAGACATCCGCGAAGTGCGTTGAAAACCGCGGCGCGCGCAAAACGAAACCCGGCCAGGCGGCCGGGTTTTCCATATGCGGGCGCGCGCCGAGGCTAGGCCGGCTTGTCGTCGTCGCCCTGCTGGAAATACTGCATCTGCCGGCGCAGGCTGTCCGCGCGCATCGCCACTTCCTGCGCCGCCGCCGACAATTCCTCGCTGGCCGCGGCGTTGCCCTGCGACAGCTGGTTCAGCCTTTGCATCGCCTCGTTGATGCCGCCCACCCGCTGCGACTGCACCGTGGCTTCCTGCGAGATGCCGCGCACCAATTCCAGCGTCCGCTGGCTGGAGTCGACGATGTCGCTCAGCTGCCGGCCGGCGCTCTCCGCCAGCTGCACGCTGCGGTTCGCCACCTGGTCGATCTCCTTGGCCGCCGCCTGGCTGCGCTTCGCCAGCTTGCGCACCTCGTCGGCCACCACCGCGAAGCCCCTGCCGTGCTCGCCGGCCCGCGCCGCCTCTATCGCCGCGTTCAGCGCCAATAGATTGGTCTGGTAGGCGATGTCGTCGATGATGGTGGTGCGGCGCGCGATCTCCCGCATCGCCGCGATGGTCTGCTGCACCACCTGGTTGCCGTCCGCCGCCTGCCCGGTCGCGGTATCGGCCATGCCGCCGGCCCGGTTGGCGTCGCCGGCCATCTCGGCCATGCTGCGCGCGATCTCGTCCACCGCGCTGCTGGCGCCCTCCACGTCGACCGACGCGCGCGCCGCGCCCTGCGACAAGCCCTGCGAAGCCGAATTCAGCTCGGTGGACGCGTTGGCCACCGCATCCGCGTCCTGCTTCACCTGCAGGATCACCCCCGACAGCCGGTCGCCCATCTGGCGGATGTGCGCGGCCAGGCTGTGGTCGTCGCCGGCCGCCAGCGGCAGAAAGAAATCCAGCCGCCCGGCCGACAATTCGCGCATGCCCTGCGCCACCTCGTCGGGCTCGGCGCCCAGCGTGCGGATGATGTTGCGCCCCACCAGCACTGCCAGCGCGATGGGCAGCAACAGGAACAGCAGACCCAGCAGCACCAGATAGCCATGCAGGCGCGCGCTATGCGCCTGGCCCTCCACCCGCTGCCGGATCTGCTGCAGCAGGTCCTGCTGCACTTGATACAGCGACGCCACCCGCTGGCTGGCCGCGGCGAACCACTCCTCCGGCGTCGCGCTCTGCATCGCGCCGGCGCCGCGCGCCAGCACCGCGTCGCGCGCCGACTCGAACTGGCGGCTGCGCATCATGGCGTTGCGCAGCAGCGCGTCGTCGCCGCCGTACTGCCGATATTGCGTCCGGCACAGTTCTTCCTGCGACACGACGCCGCTCACCTGGCGGAAATTGGTGATGGTGAAGCTGCCCACCGTCAGCACGCCGGTGATCAGCCCGCGGGTGCGGCCGGTGTACTCCTTCTGGCAATTCACCGCCGACCACTGCAGGATCAGCGCCTGTACGTCCTGGGTCTGGGCGTTGAACAGGGTGATGATGCGGGACAGCTGCTCGATCATGTCGGAATAGCGGTTGAAGGCGGGGTCGGGCGAAATATGGCGGTTGTCGACATCGTGCCGCAGCTGCGCCAGTTGTTCCGGCCGCGGCGCGCTGGTTTCCAGGTAATGGCGCAGCGCATCAGACAGCTCTGCCTGCGGCTGGCGCAGCAGCTTCTGTAAGGCGGCGGAGGCCCCGTCGCGCGCCCGTCCCAGCTGCGCCGGCAAGGCCTGGTGCCGGTTCAGGTAGCCGTAGCTCAAGCCGCGCTCGTCCTGCAGCGACTGGATCAGCTCGCCGACCATCGCGATGTTTTCCGTCAGCGTCTGGTCTCGATTCAGCGCCTGCAGCAGCTGGCGCTGGTTCCAGGCATAGCCTATCGCCACGAAAAACAAGGCCAGCACCAGCGGCGCGATCAGCAACACCAGCTTGTGGGCAACCGTAAAGCGCACTCGCATGCTCACCCCCGACGCGCAAGAACACTTCACTATAGGAAAGACGGCGCGGCGCGCGCCAAACCGCGCGGATCAGGCCAGCCGGAGCAGATCCTCCGGCGTATCGATATCCAGCAGCACGCCGGCGTCGTCCAGCTCCAGCCGCAACGCCTGGCTCCAGTCCAGCGCGTCGCGCGCGCCGATGTCTCCGGACAGATCGAGCAAAGCCGGCAGGCACGCGCCGGGCAGGCCGCGCGGATGGCCGGCCTGGCCCAGGTAGCAGGGCAGCACCGGCCGGCCGTGCCACAGCGCCGCCGCCACCTGGCTGACGGTGTGCGGCCGCACCAGCGGCATGTCCGCCAGGCCCAGCACCAGGCCGCGGCATTGCGGCAGCGCCAGCGCCCAGGCGGCGGCGCAGGCCAGCGAATGGCCAAGGCCGGCGCGATTGAGCCGGCAGGCCAGCGGCGTCGCGCCCAACTGGCGGCACAGCGCGGCGCCGAAGGCGTCGTCCTCCGGCAGCGCCACCGCCAATACGTCCACCTGGCCGACGAAAGCCTGCAGGCTGGCTTCTAGCAGCGTGCGGCCATCCGGCAGCGCCGCCTGGCGTTTGTCGCCGCCGAAGCGCCGCCCCGCTCCGGCCGCCAGCATGGCCCCGGCTATCATGCGCGGCAAGTCCGCGCCGCGCCGGCGACGCCCGGCCGCGCGCGCTCGCTGCGGCTGGCGATCAGGTCGGCGGCGATGGAGACGGCGATCTCGGCCGGCGTGCGCGAGCCTATAGCCAGCCCCACCGGGCCGTGCAGCCGCTCCAGCTGCGCCGGCGACAGGCCGAAGTGCTCGGCCAGCCGCGCCTTGCGCTTCAGGGTGGTGGCGGCAGAACCCAGCGCGCCGACGTAATGGCAGGGCAGCCTGAGCGCCTCCATCAACGCCAGGTCATCCAGCTTGGGATCATGCGTGACCGCCACCACCGCGGTGCGGCTGTCGCAGCCGAAAGCCAGCACCAGGTCGTCCGGCATCTCGCCGGACAGACGCGCGCCGGACAGGCTCCAGCCTTGGCTGTATTCGCTGCGCGGATCGCACACCGTCACCGCGTAATCCAGCGTCACCGCGATCTGCGCCAGATAGGCGCCCAGCTCCGACGCACCGATGATCAGCAGCCGCCAGCGCGGTCCGTGCAACACGCCGAAGCCTTGTTCGTCCTCGGCGAACTCGCCCGGCGGGCCGGCGTCGGACAACGCTGCCGCGCCGTCGCGGTAGCGCACCGTCCGCCACAGGCAGCGCTGCGCGCGCACCGCGTCCAGCAACAGGCGCAGCTGGCCCGCGTCCGGCGCCGGCTCCACCGCCACCCGCAGGCTGTTGCCGCAGGGCAGCCGGTAGCGCTGGCGCTCCTCGACGCTGACGCCGAAGCTGCGCACCCGCACCGCCGTCTCCCGGCCGAAAAAGCCGCCGGCGACGATCTCCCGCCCCAGGTCATCCTCGACACAGCCGCCGGACACCGAGCCGAACACCGCGCCGTCGTCGCGGATCAGCGCCATCGCCCCCGGCGGCCTGGGACTGCCGCCGAAGGTGGACAGCACCGTCACCAACGCGGCGCGCCGGCCGGACTCCAGCCAGGACAGCGCCTGGCTCAGCACTTCCTCGACATTGCCTTGCATGGCGGCCTCAGCGCGGGCAATAAGCGCCGCTGTCCGCCCAACGCCGCACCGCCGCATGGAAGTCCTGCTGCGACAGGGGCGGCGTCGCGCGGCCGGCGCCGGGCTTCCATGCCCATTGCACCAGCGGGTCGGCGGTCATGTGCGCCACCAGCGCCGGAACGTCGCGGTTGCCGTTGCGCGTCTTGTCCAGCAGCCGCCGGCAGATCTGCCCGCCGCTCAGGCCTTCCCAGCCCATCGCCAGCGGCGCCAGGTGCCAGTTGGGCGCGCCCGGCACCAGGCCGTCGGCGGAGTTGGCCGCCTGGTGGCAGGCCATGCACATCAGCGACGGCGCGCCCATATTGTCCGGCCCGCGCCGGATCAGCTGCGCGTGCGGATGGCGGTCGTCGCCCTGGCGCGGAAAGTCGGTGACGGTATGGCAGTTCATGCAGCGCGGCGACTGCAGCACCTTGGCCACTTCGCCATAGGCCCGCAGCGACGCCGACGGGTCGCCGCCCGCCCAGGCTGCCGGCAAAGCGGCCGCCAGCGCCCAGCCCAGGATCATGGTTTTTCTCATGGCCGCCTCCTCATACCATCTGATAGCCGTGGCGGATCAGCGGCAGCTCGCGCCGCCGCTTGCCCGACGCCGCGTGGACGGCGTTGGCCAGCGCCGGCGCCACCAGCGGCACCGCCGGCTCGCCGGTGCCGCCCGGCGCTTCGTCGCTGGCGACGATGGAGACATCCACCTTCGGCGCCTGGAACATCCTGACGATCTGGTAGCCGTCGAAGTTTTTCTGCTCGACTTCGCCGTCCTTGAAGGTGATTGCGCCGAACAGCGCCGCCGACAGGCCGAACATGATGCCGCCCTCCATCTGCGCGGCCACCTGGTCGGGATTGACCACAACCCCGCAATCCACCGCGCACCAGACATGCAGCACTTTCAATTCCTTGCCCTTCACCGCCACCTCCACCACCTGGGCGACATGGCTGCCGAAGGAGGCATGCACCGCCGCCCCCAGGCCGTGGCCCTTGGGCAGCTTGCGGCCCCAGCCGGCCATCCGCGCCGCCTCGCGCAGCACCGCCTGCTCGCGCGGCGCCTTGTCCATCAGCGCCAGCCGGTAGGCCACCGGGTCGCGGCGCGCCAGCCGCGCCAGCTCGTCGATGAAGCTTTCCTTGGCGAAGGCGCTGTGCGAATGGCCGACCGAGCGCCACCACAGCACCGGCAGCGGAATCTCCGGCGTATGCAGGTCCAGCGCCAGCGCCGGCAGCGCGTAGGGCATGTCGTCGGTGCCCTCCACCGATACCGCGTCGATGCCGTTCTTCACCATCATCGGCGCGAACGGCGTGCCGGCCAGAATGGACTGGCCGACGCCGGTCTGCAGCCAGGCGGCCGGCTTGCCGTCCGCGGCTATGCCGCCGCGCACGCGGTCCAGCCACATCGGCCGGTAATAGGCGCCGGCCAGATCGTCGTCGCGGGTCCACATCAGCCGCACCGGCAGATCCTGGCCATGTTGCTTGGCCACTTCCAGCGCCTCTCTCAGCCAATCGGATCCCACCGGCACCGCGCGCCGGCCGAAACCGCCGCCAAGAAAGGTGGTATGCAGCGAAACCTGCTCCGGCTTCAGCCCGGTCATCGCCGCCGCCATGCCGGCGTCTATGGTCTGCGACTGGGTGCCGCTCCAGATTTCGCAGCTGCCCGGCTTCAGCCAGACCACGCAATTGAGCGGCTCCATCGGCGAATGCGACAGATACGGCGCCTCGTACCAGGCCTCCAGTTGCTTGGCCGCGCCGGCCAATGCGGAATCGGCGTCGCCGACGCCGCGGTAATGCTGGCCGGACCGCGACGCCAGTTCGCGGTAGTGGGCGCGCAGCCGGGCCGAATCCAGGCTGGCGTTGGCGCCGCGGTCCCACTCAACTTCCAGCAGGTCGCGCGCCTTCTTGGCCGGCCAGAAGCCATCGGCCAGCACCGCGACGCCGTTGCTGATCGCGAACACGGCCTTGACGCCCGGCACCGCCCTGGCCGCGTCGGCATTGAAGCCCTTGGGCTTGCCGCCGTAGCTGGGGCAGCGCTTGACCAGCGCCGTCAGCATGCCGGGCAGGCGGACATCCATCGCGAACTGCGCGCGGCCGTCCAGCTTCTCGCCGCCGTCCACCCGATGCACGCGGGTGCCCAGCAGCTTCCAGCGATGGCGCGGCTTCAGCGCCACCGTGTCCGGCACCGGCAGCTTGCCGGCGGCCTCGGTCAGCTCGCCGTAGCCCAGGCTGGCGCCGTTGGCGTTATTGAACACCCGGCTGTTTTCGGCGCGGCATTGCGCGGCAGGCACGCGCCAGCGCTGGGCGGCGGCGGCTATCAGCATGTCGCGCGCGGCGGCGCCTATCTTGCGGTACTGGTCGTAGCTGGACAGCGTGCTGGTGCTGCCGCCGGTGATCTGGATATGGAAGGCGGTATGGACGTAGATGGGCGCCGCCGGCGCCGACACCACCTGGATCCGGCTCCAGTCGCACTCCAGCTCCTCGGCGATCAGCATCGCCAGCGAGGTGTAGATGCCCTGCCCCATTTCCGACTTGTTGCTGACGATGGTGACGCCGCCGTCCTTCTCGATGCGGACGAAGGCATTCGGCGTCGGGATGGCGCCGCCCGCGCCGGCCGCCCGCGCCAGCCCGCCGTTCGGCAGCACGAAACCCAGGCACAAGGCGCCGCCCACCATGCCGCCGGCCTTGAGAAAGGCGCGGCGGGAGATTCCGCTTACGCTCATCTCGGTCTCCTATAACAGTTTGGCGGCGGCGTGGATCGCCGCGCGGATGCGGGGATAAGTGCCGCAGCGGCACAGATTGCCGCTGAGGGCCAGGTCGATGTCGCGGTCGCTGGGATGGGGGTTGGCGCTGAGCAAGGCGGTGGCGGCCAGCACCTGGCCGCTCTGGCAGAAGCCGCATTGCACCACGTCCAGATCGTGCCAGGCCTGCTTCACCGCCTGCGCCACCTTGCCGGCGTTGCCTTCTATGGTGGTGATGCTGTCATCGGCGGCCAGCGTGGAGATGGGCGTCACGCAGGCGCGTATCGCCAGGCCGTTCTTCAGTACCGTACAGGCGCCGCATAGCGCCGCGCCGCAGCCGAACTTGGTGCCGGTCAGGCCCAGTTCGTCGCGCAATGCCCACAGGATGGGCGTGTCCGGAGAGGAGCCCAGCTCCACCTCCTTGCCGTTGATGGAAACCTTCATGCCTGCCTCCCGTTCCGAAAAACGCGAGACGACGGCCAGGAAACGGCCGCCGTCCGGATGCGAACCGGCGCCGCGCGGTTTCCCGCCGCGGCGCCGCTGCAATCACTATAGGCGCTATCGGTGCGGACTCAAGCCGGCGGGGCTCAGCCTCCCCGCTGCAGGCAGCGCTGGTAGCGGCCGTCGACGCGGCGCGCGAACCACTCGGTGGTGAGCTTGTGGGTGAACTTGGGGCTGACCAGCACGATCTGCGGAATGATCTCGCGCGGGGCCTTGGGGCCGGCCAGCGCGAACACCTTCTGGTACAGCTGGCTCTGGCCGAAGCCGGACAGCTTCTCCTGCTGCAGATCGCGCTGCATTTCCGCATTGCTCATCCCCAGCCGGCCGGCGATGGACTGCAGCGCGCGCTGGGTGTCGCTGACCGCGCCGGACAGCACGCGGTTCATCTTGTCGGAATACAGCATGATGTCGCCGTCCAGCGCCAGCTTGCGGCCGGACAGGCGGGCCACCGCCTGCTGGAAGGCGGCGTTGCGGCTGGCGTAGCGGCCGGCGTTGTAGTCGGCGAAGCGGTACACCATTTCATGATACGGCGCCGGGTATTGCAGCAGGATGGCGGTGCCGAAGTAGACGCTGCCACGGCGGGTGAACACTTCGTCGCGCAGGCTGGAATAATTGTACGGATACGGCCAGGCGCGGACGTGGGTTTCGGCGAAGGCGACGCTGACCTGCATCGGCCCGCCGTCGCGGATCGGGTTCTTGTGCTCGAAGATGGTCTGGCCGAACGGCAGCTCGCGCACCATGTCTTCATACAGCGCGTTCATTTCGCGCTTGGTGCGCAGCGCGTCCACCCGCTGCTTGTAGGTGCGGCCGTCGGGCGATTTCTTGCTCATCGCCGCGTCCACCACGAAAGACGGTATCAGGTATTTCTGCCGGCGCTGGTCAATCTCGCCCCAAACGATCTTGGACAGATTCGGCACCACCGGATCGGAGCTGAAGCCGGACTCCTGCTCCGCCACCGCCAGCACCGCGCAGAAGAACTGCGGCGTATACGGAATCTTCAGATGGCTGAACGCGCCCATCACGTCATTGCTCCAGCCCTTGCGGTCGGGGATGCCCGGCGGCAGCAGCCGGTCCAGCAAAGCGCGGCCCTGGCTGTCGGAAATGACGGCGGGCGGCTGCACCGGCCGGGCGATGGGCAGCGACGGCGCCTGCACTGGCGCCGAGGCCGGCGGCGGCGTTTGCGGCAGTGTTTCCACCGCCGGCGCGGAGGCCGGCTCTTCCGGAACCGGCGCGACGATGGGAGCGGGAGCGGAGGCGGGATTCGGCGGCGTGGCGCAAGCGGCCAGCAGCAGGCAGCCGGATAACAGTGTCAGACGGACTTTCAAGGCGGTCTCGCAAAACGGGCAAAGCGGCAGTGTAGCCCAGCGCGGGCGCGTTTGGCATGCGCCGGCTCAACGCAGGTCGAAATGATTGATGCTGCCGTCCTGATGCATGGAGGCGATGGCGCGGTCCAAGCGCGCCAGCACCGCGTCATCCAGCTTGCGGTTGCAGGCCAAGGCCACATCCAGCGTGTCCAGCACCAGCGCCACCCGCGGCTGCGGCATGCCCAGCCGCCGCGCCAGCGACGCCACGCCGACGTCCAGCATCGCCCACAGGTCCAGCCGGCCCAATTGCAGCTTCTCCAGCCCGCCGAAATAATCGGCGCTCTCCTCCGGCGCCAGCCCGCGCGCCCTCAGCCGCGCCGCCGCCATGGTGCCGCGCATCGCGCCTATCCGCAAACCGCGCGCCTCATCCAGGCTGCGCAGCCGGCGGGCGTCGCCATCGCGCGCCAGCAGCACCAGCCGCATCGGCAGCAGCGTGGCGGTCCACTTGTAACGCTCGCCCAGTTCCGGCAGCCGCGCCATCGGCGAGCAGGCGTCGACCTGCTGCTCCACCAGCAGCCGGGCCCGCGCCTGCGGATAGGCGGCGAAGCGGAAATCGACGCCGGCGCGGCGCCCCACCTCGCGCATCAGGTCGATGCCGGTGCCCTCCATGGTGACGCCGTCGGCCGCCAGCGCGATCACCCCGGGAATCTGGGTGGTCAGCACCTGCAATGTTTCCGCGCGAGGCGCGCCGGCCAGCAGGCCGAACAGCAACAGCCCCATCCACCGCATTTCGCCGCTCCGCCGGGTTCGCACAGTCTGAACCATAGCAAAACGGGAGGCTCGCGCCTCCCGTTGTCCCTTTTCCACCTATCCGCTTAGATGCCAGCCGCCATGATCCAGCCTATCAGCAGCGGCGCCAGCGCCATGCAGAAGCCGCGCATGCACTGCATCGCCCGCGGCGAGCGGCCGGACGACAGCTCGGCCTTCACCACCGGCCAGGCCTTCCAGCCGACGAACAGCGCCAGCAACAATTCTCCGGCCGGCATCAGCAGCTTGGAGGTGACGAAATCCAGCAGATCGAAGAAATTCATCCCGCCCAGCTGGTAATCGCCCCACACGCCCAGCGACAGCGAAGCCGGAATGCCCAGCAGGAAGATGCCGGCGGCCATCAGCCAGGCGGCGGCGCGGCGCGACATGCCCCATTCGTCGATGGCGAAGCTGGTCACCACCTCCAGCAGCGAAACGGAGGACGTCAGCGCCGCCAGCAGCAGCAGGCAGAAGAACAGCACCGCGAACAATTGCCCCAGCGGCAGGTGGGCGAACACCGCCGGCATGGTGATGAAAGTGAGGCCGGGGCCGGCGGACGGGTCGAAGCCGAAGGCGAACACCGCCGGCAGCACCATCAGGCCGGCCAGGAAGCAGGTGGCCACCGTCAGCAGGATCACCCACAGCGCCGAACCCAGCAGCTTGGATTCGCGGCCGACATAGGAGCCGTAGGTGATCATGATGCCCAGGCCCAGCGACAGCGAGAAGAAGGCCAGCCCCAGCGCATCCACCAGCATGGCGGCGCTCACCTTGGAGAAGTCCGGCGCGACGAAGTAGCCGACACCCTCCAGCGCGCCCGGCAGCGTCAGCCCGCGCGCGATCAGCACCAGCATCAGCGCGAACAGCGCCGGCATCAGCAGCTTGGACAGCGCCTCGATGCCCTTCTGCACGCCGCCGGCCACCACCGCCAGCGTCAGCAGCGCGAAGCCGCCGTGATACAGCAGCGGCTGCGCCGGATCACTGATGAAACCGTTGAAAATGGCGCCCAGAGTCTTGGGGTCGGATGTCATGATGCCGCCCTGCAGCGACTTGACGATGTAGGCGATGGTCCAACCGCCCACCACGCTGTAGAACGACAAAATCAAAAAGCACACCAGCACGCCCATATAGCCGATCACCGGCCAGAAGCCGCCGGCCACCTTGCGGAAAGCGCCGACCGCGCCGGCGCCGGTGGCGCGTCCCAGCGCCATTTCCGCCAGCATCAGCACCAGCCCCAGCGTCAGGCAGATGCCGAGGTAGATGAACAAAAACGCGCCGCCGCCGTTGGTGGCGGCCACGTAGGGAAACTTCCAGATGGCGCCCAGCCCGATGGCGGAGCCGGCCGCCGCGAGAATGAAACCGAGGCGCGAGCCCCATTGAGATCTAGCCATGTCCTGTCACTTCTTTGTCGTATTGGTTTTTTGAAAGCGCATGCCGCGCCCGCGGCGCGCGAAAACGCGTTCCGTCGGAGCGGGAAAAGCTTGGGTGCCGATATCCGTCCCGGCCGGTTTGCGGCCTGGCGCGGATGTCTGATGGCGTCCTCTCCTCCCGCGGCGCGCTGCCGGCAGGCAGGGACTCGGGAAGACGGAGCCGGGAGAGGAGGCCGTCGGTTCAACGGCGGCTACCGGCGTTTCTGGGGTGGCGAAACGCGCCGGTCCTCATCGCAGATCCTGCGATACGTTTCAAAATGTAACACGATTGCGGGTGGTATCTACCAAATTAAGGCCCGACCTTGGCACATTACCCGAACGACATGGGAAATTTCCATTCAGCATGAACACCTGACCGTGAAATCTGTGCCAACTAGGAATAAGATTAAGTAAAAGCACGTAATGCCCAACGGGCGCCCTGCGCGAAAAACCCTCCTCGTCCGCCACAGGAGTTGAAGTCATGGTTACGTTCCAGGCGCTCCAGCCTTTCATCGACACCGTCCAGGGTTGCCTGATCGTGGCGTCTCCGGACGATGGCCGCATCGCATCCGCCAACCAGTTGGCCTGCATCCTGCTCGCCTGTCCCCACGACGAACTGCTGGACCGCTCCATCTTCGACTTCATCCAGGATCCGGAACTGGCAGCCGGCATCCGCGCCGAGCTGGGCAGCGACAACATGATCTATAACCGCGGCATGCAGCTGCGCACCGCCAGCGGCCGCGATTTCGAAGCGCAGTTGTCGGTGCGCAAGGTGAGCCTCAACGACCGCCCGATGCTGGTATTCAGCTTTTCCGACCGCACCGAGGCCAAGGTGATGGGGCAGCTGCTGGACTTTGAACGCCAGCTGGTGGAGCGCTCGCTGAGCATCGTCAAGACGCTGAAGGAAGAAGGCGGCCAAACCGACGACGAGGACAAGCTGACCGGCGTCGCCGGCATGCACCGGCTGCTGGCCGTCGCCAACGCCGAAACCAGCCGCGCCCGCCGCTATGGCGGCCCGCTGTCGGGCTTGACGCTGGAACTGGTCAACGCGCCGGAAATGGTGCCTGACCAGGACGACGGTTCGGCCTACGCCCATCTGATCCGGCTGGCCGGCAGCCTGTGCCTGCAAAACGCCCGCGACAGCGACCTGGTGGCGCGGCGCAGCGCCAACGCCTTCATCATCCTGCTGCCCAACACGCCGATGAGCGGCGCCAATGAAATGGGCCGGCGGCTGATCAAGTCGTTGCGCCAGCTCACCTTCGTCTATCAGGGCGCGGAACACCAGGCCGCGGCCTGCGTCGGCCTGAGCGCGCTGCGCCCGACCGAAACCAGCCCCGCCCCGATGCTGGAGCGGCTGCAGCAGGCGCAGGGAAAAGCGCGCGAAGGCGGCGCCAACTACATCATCAAGTTGCCCTGAACGGCGGCGCGCGCAAAAAACCGCCCGGCGGCGTCGCCCGGGCGGTTTTTTTTGCGTGAAGATGGCTTAGGCCAGCCGGTCCAGCAGCTTCTGGTGGATGCCGCCGAAACCGCCGTTGCTCATCACCAGCACATGGTCGCCCGACCGGGCAGCGGCGACGATGGCGTCCAGCAGCGCATCGAAGTCGGTGAAGGTTTGCGCCTTGGCGCCCATCGCCTCCAGCGCCTCGCCCGGATTCCAGTTGAGGCCGGCCGCCGAGCAGAACACCTGGTCGGCCAGCGCCAGCGAACCGGGCAGCGCGTCTTTCATCGTGCCCAGCTTCATGGTGTTGGAGCGTGGCTCCAGCACCGCCAGGATGCGCGCCTGGCCCACCTTGCGGCGCAGCCCTTCCAGCGTGGTGGCGATGGCCGTCGGATGGTGGGCGAAGTCGTCGTAAACGGTCACGCCGTTCGCCACGCCCTTCACTTCCATCCGGCGCTTGACGTTGGCGAAGCGCGACAAGGCGTCTATCGCATCTTTCACCGCCACGCCGGCATGGCGGGCGGCGGCGATGGCGGCGACGGCGTTCAGGCGGTTGTGCTCGCCCAGCAGCGCCCAGCGCACCGTGCCCTGCATCTGGCCGTTAAGCAGCACATCGAAACCGCCGTCCTCATGCAGCGCGCCCAGCTGCCAGCCGGCATCCGCGCCGAAGCGCTCCACCGGCGTCCAGCAGCCGCGCTCCAGCACGCGCTCCAGATTGGCCTCGCGGCCGTTGCTGACGATGCGGCCGTTGCCGGGAATGGTGCGCACCAGGTGGTGGAATTGGGTTTCGATCGCGGCCAGGTCGGCGAAAATGTCGGCGTGGTCGAATTCCAGATTGTTCAGGATGGCGGTGCGCGGCCGGTAATGGACGAACTTGGAGCGCTTGTCGAAGAAGGCGGTGTCGTACTCGTCGGCCTCGATCACGAAAAAGGGGCTGACGCTGGCCGGATCCAGCGCCGGCTTGCCCGGCAAGCGCGCCGACACGCCGAAATTCTCCGGGATGCCGCCGATCAAAAAGCCCGGAGCCAGGCCGGCGTCTTCCAGTATCCACGCCAGCATGGAGCTGGTGGTGGTCTTGCCGTGAGTGCCGGCCACCGCCAGCACCCATTTGTCCTGCAGCACGTTCTCCGCCAGCCATTGCGGGCCGGAGATGTAAGGCAAGCCGCGATTGAGGATTTCCTCCATCAAGGGCTTGCCGCGCGTCACCACGTTGCCGATCACGTACACGTCCGGGTTCAGTTCGATCTGCTCCGCGCCAAAGCCTTGGGTCAGGGCTATGCCCATCTCCTCCAGCTGGGTGCTCATCGGCGGGTAGACGTTGGCGTCGCAGCCGGTCACCTTGTGGCCGGCCTGTTTGGCGATGGCGGCGATGCCGCCCATGAAGGTACCGCAGATACCCAGGATGTGGATGTGCATGGTGTCGGTCAGTAAGGCGTTCAGGACAAAGTTGCTAGCATAGCTGAAACGCCATGCCGCGAAAACGCCGCGCCGCCAGCCTGCTCTCGGCAGGACGTAAGAATATTCCTTTTGACTTAAAAATTATTAAAAATTAACATATTCATTTTTTGAACTATCCTGGCAAATAAAGTCACCTCTGCGACAAATACTCTGGAGCGCAAGCTTCGCCGCCTGCCTGATATCCGGCAATTCCGCGTCTGAAACCCTCTCCTCGCCGCCGCAACCGCCTTTCTTGCCGGGTCGACCGCCGATCTTCCCTCTCGAAAACAACAGCCAAAGACAAGATGAAACGCAAATCCAAACTGGCCAATTCCGTGCTCATCATCGGCCTGGCCGCCTCGCTCAGCGCCTGCGGCTCGATGCGCAGCTATCAAGGCGAAATGAAAACCGCTCTGGCCGCCGCCAACGAAGGCCGCATCGACGATGCGCTGGCCAGCGTCGAGGCCAACAACAGCAGCGAAGACAAAGACCTGCTCTATCACCTGGAGAAGGGGCAGTTGCTGCGGCTGAAGGGCGATCTGCAAGGCAGCGTGGACGCCTGGCTGAAGGCGGATGAAAAGATCCGCGTTTGGGAGGAGGAATCCAAGCTCACCACATCCAAGGCGGCGGAAACCGCCGGCAGCCTGCTGATCAACGACAAGGTCCGGCGCTACGACGGCGAAGACTATGAGAAAGTGATGCTCAGCACCATGCTGACGCTGGATCACGCGCTGTCCGGCAACTACGCCGGCGCCCGCACCGAAATCAAGAAAACCTACGAGCGCGAAGCGCTGATCGCCAGCCTGCACGAAAAAGAGTACGACAAGGTGGAAGAGGAGGCGAAAGAGAACAACGTCCAGACCACCTTCAAGGATCTGCAAGGCTATCCGGTCGAAACCCTGGACGACCCGGAAGTCCTGAACCTGAAGAACGGTTATCAGAGCGCCTTCAGCCACTACCTCGCCGGCTACATCTTCGAGTCGCTGCGCGAGCCCTCCCTCGCCTCCGCCGGCTACCGCAAAGCCATCGAGCTGCGCCCCAACATGCCGCTGCTGGAGCAAGGCCTGAAAGGCCTGAACAGCCGCATCGCCCAGAAAGCCGCTGGCACCGACGTCTTGTTCGTGGTGGAAAGCGGGCTGATCCCCACCCGCACCTCGCTGGCCATTCCGATGCCGTTCAGCCTGGACGGCAAGCCCATCATCACCCAGATCGCCTTCCCGGTGATCATGCCCGGCCACAGCTACCAGCCGCTGGCCTTGCAGGTGGGAGACAAGCCGGTCGCGCTGACGCCGATCAGCAATTTCGACGCCATGGCCCGCCGCGCGCTGCGCGACGAGATGCCCGGCATCATCATGCGCAGCACCGTGCGCGCCGTCGCCAAAGGGCTGGCGCAGAAAGAGCTGGGCGACCAGTTCGGCGCGCTGGGTTCGCTCGCTGGCATCACCGCCACCGTGCTGACCGAGCAATCCGACGAGCGCGCCTGGAGCACCCTGCCCGCCCGCATCGCCATCGGCCGCGTCAACCTCAAGCCGGGCCGCTACAGCGTCAGCGTGCCCACCCCGAGCGGCGAACGCCAGGTCGAGCTGGATATCTCCGGCAGCCACGCCATCGTGCCGCTGCGCCTGTTCGAACAAACCGTCATCCCGCCCCAAGGCGGCAAGCAACCGCCGGCAGCCGCAGTGAAAACCGCCGGCATTTAATTCAGGAACACCATGAACATGCGTCACATCCGTCGTTGTCTGCTTCTGGCCGCTCTGGCCGCGGCCCCGCTCTGCCATGCCGACGGGCTGGAAAGCAAGCTGGAAATGCTGGGAAAAATGGACAACATCAAGGTGGAATCCGCGCGCGTCGTCAAGCGCAACGACTTCCTCAACGTCCAGGCCGAGCTGTCCAACAGCGCCACCAAGCAGCAGATGCTGTTCTACCGCTTCAAATGGCTGGACGGCAGCGGCATGCAAACCGGCGCCGAGGAAACCTGGAAGCAGCTGCAGCTCCAGGGCCTGGAGCGCAAATCCATCCAGACCGTCGCCCCCACGCCGCAGGCCGCCGACTTCCGCCTGGAACTGCAGAGCCCCGACAACTCCGTCAATCTTTTCCGTTAATTCCGCAAGTCAAGGATACCCATGATGAATGCCCGCAATCTGACCCGCTCCGCCCTGTGCGCCCTCGCCATCGCCGCCCTGTCCGGCTGCGCCCAGACCAACTCGCCGACGCTGGGCGACGGCTCCGTCAGCTACGGCGACAGCAAGGCGGTGGAACTGGTCAGCAATGAATTCGGCTCCACCGACCTGCAGCGCCTGGCGGAAAGCATGACCCGCTCGCTGGTGCAGGTGCCGGTCATCCGCGGCAAGCGCCTGACCCTGGCCGACGTGCAGAACAAGACCAGCGAATACATCGACACCGCCGAAATCACCAAATCGATCCGCGTGCAGCTGATGAAGGCCGGCACCGTGCGCTTCGTCGCCGACGTGGCCCACATGGAAGGCCAGACCCAGGAATTGATGCGCCAGAACCAGTCCGGCCTGTACGACAAGAGCAAGAGCAAGAAGATAGGCAAGATGGTCGGCGCCGACTACCGCCTGACCGGCGGCATCTCCTCCATCGTCAAGAAGAACAGCGACGTCAAGGACGTGTACTACAAGCTCAGCCTGGAGCTGGTGGACAACGAAACCGGCGAGCTGGTATGGGCCGACGAGCAGGAAATCCGCAAGACCTCCCGCCGCTGATCCTTGTTTTCCGGCCGGGCCTCCCACGGAAGCCCGGCCTTCTGCAGACTGACATTTCCATGCCAAAAATCTTATTGAAAAGCCTGGCCGCGGCCCTCCTCGTGCTGCCGACGCTGGCCGGCGCCGCCGCCCTCAAAATCACCGTCGCCAATCTCGCCTACGAAGAAAAAGTGGAAGAATACTTCCACCTGACCGCCGCCTCCAGCGACGACAGCTTCAACGCCAACCGCAACTACGCCGCCGCCTCCAGCAGCAACCGCTATCTGGAAGTGGAAGGCACCAAGGTCCGCATCGACCGCGGCGAAATGCGCCGCTTCAACGCCGACATCAAGGGCGAGCTGCTGAAGCTGCGCACCGTGCAGCTGGTGGAAGCCCAGGGCTATCGGCCCTCCAAGAACAACGAAACGCTGTTCGACGTGATCACCCGCATCAAGCGTGGCGAGTTCCGCGGCGCCGATTACGTGCTGTTCGGCACCGTCTCCAACATCGACGTGCAGGACGACGCCAACCCCATCGCCGGCACCTCCACGGTGTCCTTGTCGCGCAATATGCAGCTGGTGGCGGACTTCAGCCTGGTAAACACCAAGACCTACGCGGTGAAGGCGGCGTTCAGCGCGATGGGAGCCGGCTCCGACGTCAAGCTGGTCGGCGAGCAAGGCGCCGTCCTCAACCCCAACAACGGCAAGATCGTGTCCGAAGTGTCCAAGTCGCTGGGCCATAACGTGGTCGAACAGATCACCGAGCAATTCGGCGCGCTGGGAACCATGCGCGACAACGGCGGCTACGCCGACGCCCGCCAGCCGACGTACGCCGCGCCGCAGGAAGAAGTGATGGTGCTCACCCCAGCCGCGCCGGCCAAATAAGCCAGCGGCCGGCATGAAAAAAGCCCGCGGCGCGCCGCGGGCTTTTTTTGCGCCAAGAACCGCGCTCAGAAGAACAGCCAGGTCATCAGCACGAAGCAAGGCATCAGGATGGCGCCCGACCACAGCATGTAGCCGAAGAAGCCCGGCATCTTGACATGGCGGTGCTCGGCGATGGCCTTCACCATGAAGTTGGGCGCGTTGCCGATATAGGTGTTGGCGCCCATGAACACCGCGCCCATCGAAATGGCCAGCAGCGTGCTGCCCAACGGCCCCATCAGCGTGGCGGCGTCGCCGGAGGCCAGGTTGAAGAACACCAGGTAGGTCGGCGCGTTGTCCAGGAAGCTGGACAGGATGCCGGTCATCCAGAAGTACATGCCGTCCAGCGGCTTGCCGTCCGGCGCCGACACCATCTGCACCAGGCCGGCCAGGTCGCCGTGCGCGCCGGCGCGCAGGATGGCGATCACCGGCACGATGGTGATGAAGATGCCGGCGAACAGCTTGCCCACTTCCAGGATGGGCAGCCAGTTGAACTCGTTGCCGGCCCGCACCTGCTTGGGCGTGATCCACAGCGAGGCCAGCGCCAGCAGCAGCAAGGCGGCGTCGCGCAGCAGATTCTGCAGCTCCAGGTGGGCGCCGGGCAACTCGAAGACGATGCCGGGCTGCCACAGGCCGGACATCAGCACCGCGCCCACCACGCCGGCCAGCAGCCAGAAATTGCGCTTGCCGTACAGCTTCAGCGGCTTGTCGTGGCTGGCGTCCACCGGCTTGAGCGTGCCCTCCTGCGCTTCCTTGGCGTACAGGTGGCGGTCGAGGAAATAGAATATCGCCAGCAACAGCGCGGCCAGGGTCGCCACCGGCGCCAGCATGTGCTGGAAGGTCCAGCCGAAGGTCACGCCCTTGAGAAAGCCGAGGAACAGCGGCGGGTCGCCCAGCGGAGTCAGGCCGCCGCCGACATTGGCCACCAGGAAAATGAAGAACACCACCACGTGCACATTGCGCTTGCGGCCCTCGTTGGCCTTGAGCAAGGGGCGGATCAGCAGCATCGCCGCGCCGGTGGTGCCCATGATGGAGGCCAGACAGGTGCCTATCGCCAGCAGCGCGGTGTTCAGCCGCGGCGAGCCGTGCAGCGATCCCCACACCAGGATGCCGCCGGACACGGTGTACAGCGCGAACAGCAGCACGATGAAGGGAATGTATTCGGTCAGCAGCGCGTGCAGCACCAGCGTGGCGGCGTGCCCCAGGCCGAAGGACACGGCGAACGGCGCCAGGAACAGCGCGGTCCAGGCGGCGGTGATCTTGCCGAAATGATGATGCCAGATGCCGGGCGCCAGCATCGGAAACAGGGCGATCGACAACAGGATGCCGGCAAACGGCACGCCCCAGGCCAAGCCCATCGCGGCCCCGTCCATATCGGCGGCCTGCGCGAGCGCGGGCGTCATGGACAAGGCCGCCATGCCAAGTAATTTATGATTCATCAGTCCTTCCTGCGGGCATGCGCCCAAGAGCAAAAAATGCAGCGAGATGCTGCCAGAACGTTCCCGGTTGTAGTGAGCGGCGCAGGCAGACTCCGGGTGCCCGCCTGGCCGGATGCGCCGCGGACGGCGCCTGGGCTTAGCGGCTACCCTTCTGGATGAACTCGATCTTGTAGCCGTCCGGGTCCTCGATGAAGGCGATCACGGTGCTGCCGTGCTTCATCGGGCCGGCTTCGCGCGTCACCTTGCCGCCCTTGGCGCGCGCCATGTCACAGGCGGCGTAGGCGTCGTCCACTTCGATGGCGATATGGCCGTAGGCATTGCCCAGCTCGTAGGATGCGGTGTCCCAGTTGTGCGTCAGTTCCAGCACGGTATGGTCGGCCTCGTCGCCGTAGCCGACGAAGGCCAGCGTGAAGCGCCCTTCCGGAAAATCGGAACGGCGCAGCAGTTTCATGCCCAGCACTTCCTGATAGAACGACAAAGAGCGCTCAAGGTTCCCCACGCGCAGCATGGTATGGAGCATTCGCATAATCAATCTCCTAAATGATTCAATCAAAAGCAAACAAGGCGCCGCCGTGTTGGCGCAGCCAGCGGCGCGTATCGCGCCAGCCGGGGCACAGACGCTCGGTCTCCGCCCAGAACGCCGGGGAATGGTTCATGTGCAGCAAGTGGGCCAGCTCATGGGCGATCACATAGTCCACCACCGCCAGCGGCGCCTGCATCAGGCGCCAGTTTAGCCGGATCCGCCCATCGGCGCTGCAGCTGCCCCAGCGGGTGCGGGCGGACGACAGCTGCAGGCTGGACGGCTGGCGCGAACAGCGCGCCGCCAGCAAGGCCAGGCGGCCGGGAAACAGCGTAGCCGCCTCGCGTTTCAGGAATTTGGCCGCCACCGCCTTCAGGCCGTCGCGGTCGCCGGCGGCCACCCCGCCCACCAGCAGCGCGTCGCCGCTGCGGCGCGCCGTTTTGCGCAGGCCGCCGGCCAGTTGCAGCGGCAGCGGCTGGCCCAGCAGAGTCAGGTGCGTGAGCTCGGCGCCGGCGGCCAGCTGGCTGCGCTGGCGCAGCACGTGGCCGACTATCCAGTCGCGGCGCAGCTCCAACACCTGGTGCAGCCGCTGCTGGCTGACGCCGGGCGCGGCGATCAGCTCCACCACGCCGCCCTGCACCTTGATGCCTATGCTCTTGCGCGCGCGGCGGGTGAGCAGCACCGGCACCTCGCCGTCAGGCAGAGGCAGGCGGTGCCAGACGCTGGCGTTTTTCATCGGGATGGGCGAAGGGGCCGACGCCGCCGATCAGGCGCTGCTGCGATTCTATCCAGGCTTCCGCCTCGGCCATCATCGCCTCCGGACCGGCGTCATCGGCCGGACGCACCGCCGGGCCGATCACCACGGTGACTTCGCCCGGATACTTGAGGAAGGCGTTGCGCGGCCAGAATTCGCCGGCATTGTGCGCCACCGGCACCAGCGGCATGTCGAACTGCTTGGCCATCCGCGCCGCGCCCAGCTTGTATTTGCCCGGCACGCCCGGCTTGGTGCGGGTGCCCTCGGGAAACACCGTGATCCAGAACTTGTGGCGCTTGCGCTCCAGCCCCTGCTCCAGCAGGCGCTGGTTGGAGCGGGAACGGTCGGAGCGGTTGATCATGATGGGGTTCATCAGCACCAGCCCCCAGCCGAAGAGCGGAATCCAGGCCAGCTCGCGTTTGGCCACGTACACCTGCCACGGAAAGATCTTCTGCAGCGCCAGCGTCTCCCAGCCGGACTGGTGCTTGGAGCAGATCACCGACGGCTCGTCCGGGATGTTTTCGCGGCCGACCACCGTGTACTTCAGGCCGATGACGTGCTCAAGCATCCACAGCAGGGTCAACGCCCAGCTGACGCCGAACACATGGCGGCCGCGGCGCGGCAGCGGCGCCGCCAATAGCAGCAGGCAGAAAAACAGCGGCGTGATGACGCACAGCACCAGCCAGTACAGCAGATTGCGTATCCATAGACTGATCATGCTTGCAGTGTCTACCTCAGTGATGGTTGATCAGATGCTCGGCGGCATCGTACAGGTCGTTGAACACCAGGGTGCTTTCCGGCAGCTTGCCGGACGCCATCGTCTTTGCGCCCTTGCCGGTCTTCACCAGGATGGGCTGGCCGCCCACCGCGGCGACGGCCTCCAGGTCGCGCAGGCTGTCGCCCACCAGCGGCAAGCCTTCCAGCTTGACATTGAAGCGCTCGGCGATCTCCAGCACCATGCCCGGCAGCGGCTTTCGGCATTCGCAGCCGTGGTCCGGCCCGTGCGGACAGAACACCACCGCGTCGATGCGGCCGCCGGCCTGGTTCACCAGCCGGTGCATCTTCTCGTGCATCGCGTTGAGCGCGTGCACGTCGAACAGGCCGCGGGCGATGCCGGACTGGTTGGTGGCCACCACCACGCGCCAGCCCGACTGGGTCAGGTTGGCGATGGCTTCCAGGCTGTGCTCGATCGGCACCCATTCCACGCTGTTCTTCACGAAATCGTCGCGGTCTTCGTTGATCACGCCGTCGCGGTCGAGAATGACTAGTTTCACGCGTCCCCCAATGAGTAGGGCGGAAGCCCCGCCAGGGCCTTCCGCCATTCAGGCTATCGCAAGCTGAAAGTTTGGCGGAAGCCCGGCCAGGCCGGGCTTCCGCCCTATCTTCACTCCGCCAGCAGCGAGATGTCGGCCACGCGGTTGAACAGCGCGGCCAGGCGCGCCAGCAGCGCGATGCGGTTGGCGCGCACCGCGGCGTCCTCCGCCATCACCATCACGCCGTCGAAGAAGGCGTCGACCGGCGCCTTCAGGCTGGACAGCTGCGCCAGCGCGGCGGCGAAGTCGTGGGCGGCGAACTTGGCGTCCACCGCCGGCATCAGCGTTTCCACCGCGTCGAACAGCGCGCGCTCGGCGTCTTCGGCGAACAGCGCCGGGTTCACCGCGGCGATGTCGCCCTCTGCCTTCTTCAGGATGTTCTTCACCCGCTTGTTGGCGGCGGCCAGCGCGGCGGCCTCCGGCAGCGCCTTGAACTGGGCCACGGCGGCCAGCACCGCGCGCACCTCGGACAGGCGGCTGGGCGACAACGCCAGCACCGCGTCGATCTCGTCGGCCTTGCAGTCGGCGGCCAGGAAGTTCTTCAGGCGGTCCATCATGAAGCCGAACACTTCGTCGGCCACGCCGGCGGACAGCTTGCCGGTCGGGAAGGCGTTGGCCACGATATCCAGCAGGCGCTTCAGGTCCAGGTCTGCCTCCAGCGCCATCCGCACCACGCCCAGCGCGGCGCGGCGCAGCGCGAACGGGTCCTTGTCGCCGGTCGGGATCAGGCCTATGCCCCAGATGCCGATGATGGTTTCCAGCTTGTCGGCCAGCGCCACCGCGGTGGCGATCTTGCCTTCCGGCAGCGTGTCGCCGGCGAAGCGCGGGTGGTAGTGGCCTTCGATGGCGGCGGCCACTTCCGCGTGCTCGCCGTCATGGCGGGCGTAGTACATGCCCATGATGCCCTGCAGCTCGGGGAATTCGCCCACCATGTCGGACACTAGGTCGGCCTTGGCCAGGTAAGCGGCGCGGGCGGCCAGCGCGGCGTCGGCCCCCAGTTCATGGGCGATGGCGCCGGCGATGCTCTGCAGGCGCTCCACGCGCTCCAGCTGCGAGCCTATCTTGTTGTGGTACACCACATTGGCCAGGCGCGGCAGGCGGCTGTCCAGGCGGACCTTCTGGTCTTGCTCGAAGAAGAACTTGGCGTCGGACAGGCGGGCGCGCAGCACGCGCTCGTTGCCGCCGATGACGAAGGACGGATCCTGCGGCGCGATGTTGGACACCAGCAAGAAGCGGTTCATCAGCTTGCCGTTCTGGTCCAGCAGCGGGAAGTATTTCTGGTTCTGCTGCATGGTGAGGATCAGGCATTCCTGCGGCACTTGCAGGAATTCGGCCTCGAAGCCGGCTTCCATCACCACCGGCCATTCCACCAGGCCGGTCACTTCGTCGAACAGCGCATCCGGCGCGGCGATGGTGGCGCCCAGTTTGGCGGCGGCCTCGGCCAGCTTGTGGCCGATCAATTCGCGGCGGGCGGCGAAGCTGGCGATCACCTTGCCTTCTTCATGCATGGCGCGGGCGTAGCCATCGGCGTCGGCGATGCTGACCTCGCCCTGCGACAGGAAACGATGGCCGCGGGTGACGCGGCCGCTCTTCAGGCCCAGCACTTCGCCATCGACCACGGCGTCCCCGTGCAGCATCACCAGGCCGTGCACCGGGCGCACGAACTGCACGTCCAGATTGCCCCAGCGCATCAGCTTGGGGGCCGGCAGCTTTTTCAACGCCAGCGCCACCACGTCGGACAGCAGCGCGGACAGCGCCTCGCCGGCCTTGGTGCTGGAATAAGCGTAGACATCCTGCTTGCCGTTGCTGACCACGGCCAGCTCGGACACTTCCACGCCGCAGGAGCGGGCGAAGCCGGCCAACGCCGGAGTCGGCTGACCGTCCTTCATGCCGGCGGCCACCGCCGGCCCCTGGCGGGTGACGCGCTGCTCGGGCTGCATGGCCAGCACTTGCGGCAGCTGCACCGCCAGGCGGCGCGGCGACGCGTAGGCCACCGCTTCGGCGTCGGCGGCGATGAACTGCAGCTTTTTCAGCTCTTCGGTGATGGTCTGGGCGAAGCTGGCGGCCAGGCGCGGCAGGGCCTTGGGCGGCAGCTCCTCGGTCAGGAGTTCTATCAGCAGGGTTGCGTTCATTGTCATCGTTTCAATTATTTTGGGAAGCGGCGCCGGCCGCCTCGCAAATCACCTTCATCATGGCGTGGGCGACCGAATCCTCGTTCACCGGCTGCCACTTCCAGGCGTAGCGCGGCACCGGGAACATCGTGGAAAACAGGTGCTTGTTGTTCTGATCGAAATATTCCGACCCGACAAACACGTATTGGTACTGCTTGCAATCGGCGTAGCCGGTGGTGCGGCGGATGTAAAAGTGCAGCCGGTACGATTTTTCGTAGCGTTGCCTGGCAAAGCGTTCCTGGTGGATGAAATGCACCAGGCCATCCTTGCCCAGCCACAGGGAGTTGCCGTCTATCGCCAGCTGCAGCGACTTGCCGTCCTGGTACACCACCCAGTCGGCAGGCTGCTCGGCCCAGGCCGGCAGGCTGCAGCACAGCAATATCGCAATACAGGCTTTCATCGTCCACTCCCCGGCAAACCCGGCCCGCGCCGGCCTTACCAGCATAGGCAATGCCGGCAAAACCTCGTCAGTCCTTGCGGCACATCGGGAAGCCCAGCGCCTCGCGGGCGTCGTAATAGGCTTGCGCCACGCCGCGCGACAGCGTGCGGATGCGGCCGATGTAGGTGGCGCGCTCGGTCACCGAGATGGAGCCGCGGGCATCCAGCAGGTTGAAGGTGTGGCCCGCCTTCAGGATCATTTCATAGGCCGGCAGCGGCAAGCTGGCTTCCAGCAGCGCCTTGGCCTCGGCTTCGTAATCGCTGAACTGGCGGAACAGCAGTTCGACATTGCTGTGCTCGAAGGCGTAGCGGGACTGCTCCACTTCGTTCTGGTAGAACACGTTGCCGTAGGTGACAGGCTGGCCGTCCGGCAGATGGGTCCAGATCAGGTCGTAGACGTTTTCCACCCCCTGCAGGTACATCGCCAGGCGTTCCAGGCCGTAAGTGATCTCGCCCAGCACCGGCTTGCAGTCCAGGCCGCCCACTTGCTGGAAGTAGGTGAACTGCGTCACTTCCATGCCGTTCAGCCACACTTCCCAGCCCAGGCCCCAGGCGCCCAGCGTCGGGTTTTCCCAGTCGTCCTCGACGAAGCGGATGTCCTGCTGGGTGGGGTCCAGGCCCAACTCCTTCAGCGAGCCCAGGTACAGCTCCTGGATATTCGCCGGCGCCGGCTTCAACACCACCTGGAACTGGTGATGCTGGAACAGCCGGTTCGGGTTTTCGCCGTAGCGGCCGTCTTTGGGGCGGCGGCTGGGCTGCACGTAAGCGGCGTTCCAAGGCTCCGGGCCCAGCGCGCGCAGGAAGGTGGCGGTATGCGAGGTGCCCGCGCCCACTTCGGTATCGTACGGCTGCAAGAGCGCGCAGCCTTGGCGGTTCCAGTAGTGCTGGAGCGTGAGGATGATTTCCTGGAAGGTAAGCATAAACGTGGCGGTAGAAGAAGAAGTAAACGACGATTCTACCGCCTAGCGCCGCCGGAGCAAAGCCGTGCCGTCCGCGCCGGCGATGCGGGCCGCCAGCCGCCGCCCCTTGTCCAGGCAATCCGGCAGCGACGCGCCGTCCAGCCAGTTGGCGCACAGATGCAGGCCCCGCTCCGCCCACGGCGCCGTCGCCGCGCGCAGCGCGCGCTGTATCGCCGTGCCCTGTGGCAAGGCCTGCGGCCAGCGCGCGACGCGCTGCAGCATCGGCGCCCCCCGCAGCCCGAACAGCCGCTCCAGTTCCCAATTCAGCCGCGCCAGCAGCGCATCGTCGTCCAGTTCCAGCAGCGCGGCCTGGCGCCGGCCGCCGATGAAGCTGGTCAGCAGCCGCTCGCCGGGACGGCAGACATGCGGGTAGAGATTGCTGGACATCAAATGCCCTAGCGCCAACGCCTCCTCGCTGTGCGGATGCAGGCCGCCGAAGCCCGGCAGCGGCCGCGTCAGCGCCTCGGCGCGCGCCAGCGTGAACGCCACCGCCAGCGGCGCGTAGCGCACCTGCCGGCACAGCGTCGCCGCCGCCGGTTCCGACCCTTCCAGCAAATCGGCGGCGGCGCCGGCCGGCAGCGCCAGCACCACTTGATCGAAGCGCTCCCAATCCGCCCCGGCGCGCAGCCGCCAGCCCGAGCCGTCGCGCGCCAGCGCCGTCGCCGGCGCGTTCAGCCGGATGTCCAGATCGCGCGCCAGACGACGCGGCAAGCTTTCCAGGCCGCCGGCCAGCGTGCAGACCCGCCGCGCCGCACGCTGGCCGCGCAGCCGCAGCAAAGCGCGCCACAGCGGCCCCGGCGATTGGGCCGCCGCCGCCAGCTCTGGCAGGGTTTCCGCCAGCAGCAGCTCATCCGGATCGCCGGCGAAGACGCCGCCCGCCAGCGGGTCCAGCAAGTTATCCAGCGCCGCGCGGCCGAACTGGCGGCGGCAAAACGCCGCCAGGCTTTCCTCCCCTGCCCGCGGATCGCCGGATTTCAGCAGCCCCGCCGCCACCCCCAGTTTGGCGGACCAACCGGGAAAACCGCCCGCCAGCCATTGCGGGACGCTCTGCGGCAACGGGCGGTAGCGCCCATCCTTCAGCACATGGCGCGGCCTGCCGCCGCCGGCCGGCCATACCGGCGACAGGCCTAGCTCCTCAAACCAGCGCAGCAGCGCCTCGTCCGCCAGCAGCGTATTGGGCCCGGCCTCGCACAAAGCGCCCTCGGTCCGGGTCCAGACCTTGCCGCCCACCCGGCCCGCTGCCTCGTACACCCGTGCCGGCGCGCCACGCGCCCGCAGCCACCAGGCGCATGACAAGCCGGACACGCCGGCGCCTATCACCGCGATCATCGTCTCTCCCCTTGCATAGCTCGGCCCAGATTATCCGACGCGCCGCCCGCGCCGCCCCTGATGGCGGTCAAGCGCCGGCCGCCGCGGGCAAAGCGGACTATACAAAATACAAAGATAATCCGACTGCAAACGAGATCCGCAGATGGCGCATGAAATCCGCATGAAAACCCGGCTCGTCGCGCTGGGCGTGATCAACCTGTCTACCCTGTTGCTGCTGGTCGTCGCCGGCATCTATCAGCTTTCCGCGATGAACCGCGACATGGAGCGGCAATTGAACCATGTCGCCCAGCAAAGCCGGATCAACCGCAGCGTGCAATTGGCCAATTTGCATTTCAAGATCCAGGTGCAGGAATGGAAGGACATCCTGCTGCGCGGCAACGCGCCGGCCGACTACCAGCGCCACTTCAACGCCTTTCAGGCCGAAGGCCGAACGGTGGACCAGACGCTGGAACAGGCGGCCCAGCTGCAAAAAGACAGCGGCCAGGACAGCTCAGCCCTCAACGCCATCCTGCAGCAGCACAGCCAGCTGGATAGCCGCTACCGCGCCGCGCTGGCGTCCTTCCGGCAGAGCGACCGCCTGTCCGGCCAAACCGTGGACCGGCTGGTGCAGGGGCAGGACCGCGACATGACCGAGCAGCTGCTTAACGCCAGCGCCGCCATCCAGGATGGCTTCGAGCGACTGCTGCGGGACCAGATCGCCGAATCGCGCAGCCATTACCGCGACGAGCGCGGCTGGTTCATCGCCGCCGCGCTGCTGAGCCTGGCGGCGCTGGCCGCCGCCATCATCTATATCGGCCGCAGCCTGTTCCGCCAGGTGGGCGGCGAGCCGGCCGAGGTGGCCGCCATCGCCAAGCGGGTGGCTGCCGGCGACCTGACGGTGCGGGTCGCGCCGCGCCCCGGCGACGACATCAGCGTGCTGGCGGCGATGGCGCAGATGGTGCGCCAGCTGACCGGCGTGATCGAGGAGCTGGGGAGCAACGCCGAATCGCTGAACCTGACCTCGGAAGAAGTCTCGGCCTCGGCCCAGGCGCTTAGCCAGAGCGCGTCGCAGCAGGCCGCCAGCCTGGAGGAAACCAGCGCGTCGGTGGAGGAGATCGCCGCCACCGTGGCGCAAAACTCCGACAACGCCGGCATCACCAACGAGATGGCGGGCAAAGCCGCCGAGGACGCCGGCCAGGGCAGCCAGGCGGTGGGCCAGACCGTGTCGGCGATACGGGAGATCGCCCGGCAGATCGACATCATCGACGACATCGCCTACCAGACCAATCTGTTGGCGCTGAACGCCGCCATCGAAGCCGCCCACGCCGGCAAGCAGGGCAAGGGCTTCACCGTGGTGGCGGCCGAGGTGAGAAAACTGGCCGAGCACTGCCGCACCGCCGCGCGCGACATCGGCAAGCTGGCGGTGGACAGCGTGGCACTGGCCGAACAGGCCGGCGGACTGCTGGGGCAGATGCTGCCCTCCATCCGCAAGACCGCCGACCTGGTGCAGGAAATCACCATGGCGTCGAAAGAGCAAAGCGAGGGGCTGATGCAGATCAACACCGCGGTGTGCCAACTGTCGATGACCACGCAGCTGAGCGCCTCCACCTCGGAAGAGCTGTCGTCCACCGCCGATCAGCTCAACAGCCAGGCGCTGCGCCTGAAGCAGATGATGGCCTTCTTCAAGACCCGCCGCGCCGCCGACGCGCCGCCGCATGACTGACCCCGCCGCCAACAAAAACGGCTCCCGCAAGGGAGCCGTTTGCCTGGCGAAGCGGGGAGCCGGATCAGCTCCAGTCCAGGATCACCTTGCCGCTTTGGCCGGACAGCATGGAGGCGAAGCCGGCTTCGAAATCGTCCACCTTGTAGTGGTGGGTGATGATGGGGCTGATGTCGAGGCCGGACTGGATCAGGGCCACCATCTTGTACCAGGTCTCGAACATTTCGCGGCCGTAGATGCCCTTGATTTCCAGGCCCTTGAAAATCACCTGGTTCCAGTCGATGGCGGTGTTGGACGGCGGGATGCCGAGCAAGGCCACCTTGCCGCCGTGGTTCATGGTTTCCAGCATCTGGCGGAAGGCTTGCGGGTTGCCTGACATTTCCAGGCCGACATCGAAGCCTTCGGTCATACCCAGTTCCTGCATCACTTCCTTCAGGTCCTGCTTGGCGACGTTGACGGCGCGGGTGGCGCCCATCTTCTGCGCCAGTTCCAGCCGGTAGTCGTTGACGTCGGTGATGACGACATGGCGCGCGCCGACGTGTTTGGCGATGGCCACCGCCATGATGCCGATCGGGCCGGCGCCGGTGATCAGCACGTCCTCGCCCACCAGGTTGAAGCTCAGCGCGGTGTGCACGGCGTTGCCGAAGGGGTCGAAGATGGAGGCCAGATCGTCGGAGATGTCATCCGGGATCGGGAAGGCGTTGAAGGCCGGGATCACCAGGTATTCGGCGAACGCGCCTTCGCGGTTCACGCCCACGCCGGTGGTGTTGCGGCACAGGTGGCGGCGGCCGGCGCGGCAGTTGCGGCAGTAACCGCAAGTGATGTGGCCTTCGCCGGACACGCGCTGGCCGATCTTGAAGCCCTGCACTTCCGAACCCATGCCGGCGACGACGCCGACGTACTCGTGGCCGACGTGCATCGGCACCGGGATGGTCTTCTGCGACCATTCGTCCCAGTTCCAGATGTGGATGTCGGTGCCGCAGATCGCGGTTTTGACGATCTTGATCAACAGATCGTTGTGGCCGACTTCCGGCATCGGCACATCGGTCATTTCCAGGCCGGGAGCGGCCTTCAGTTTGGCTAACGCCTTCATGATTCTCTTATCCTTGCCCGCCGCGCCTGACGCGGCGCGGCGCTTGACGCATTAATCGGGGATGACGCCCAGCTCGCGGCCCACCTTGATGAAGGCGGCCACCGCGCGCAGCACCTGCTCTTCGCTGTGCGCCGCGGACATCTGGGTGCGGATGCGCGCCTTGCCCTTGGGCACCACCGGGTAGGAGAAGCCGATCACGTAAACGCCCTCCTTCAGCAGCCTGGCGGCCATCTCGCCAGCCAGGCGGGCGTCGCCCAGCATCACCGGCACGATAGGGTGTTCGCCCGGCACCAGCGTGAAGCCGGCGGCGGCCATTTCCTTGCGGAACAATTCGGCGTTGCGGCGCACCTTGGCGCGCAGTTCGGCGCCTTCGCCGCTCTTCAGGATGCTCAGCACTTCCACGCTGGCGGCGGCGATGGCCGGGGCCAGCGTGTTGGAGAACAGATAGGGGCGCGAGCGCTGGCGCAGCAGGTCGACGATGGGCTGGCGCGCGGCCACGTAGCCGCCGGACGCGCCGCCCAGCGCCTTGCCCAGCGTGCCGGTGTAGATGTCGACGCGGTCGGCCACGCCGCACAGCTCCGGCGTGCCGGCGCCGGATTCGCCGATGAAGCCCACCGCGTGGGAGTCATCCACCATCACGATGGCGCCGTGGCGGTCGGCCACTTCGCACAGGCCTTTGAGGTTGGCGATGATGCCGTCCATAGAGAACACGCCGTCGGTGACGATCAGCTTGAAGCGCGCGCCGGCCGCTTCGGCGGCGATCAGCTGCGCTTCCAGATCGGCCATGTCGTTGTTCTTGTAGCGGAAGCGCTTGGCCTTGGACAGACGCACGCCGTCGATGATGGAGGCGTGGTTCAGCTCGTCCGAGATCACCGCGTCCTCTTCGCTCAGCAGGGTTTCGAACACGCCGCCGTTGGCGTCGAAACAGCTGGAGTAAAGAATGGTGTCGTCGGTGCCCAGAAATTCGGAAATGGATTTTTCCAGCTGCTTGTGGATGGACTGGGTGCCGCAGATGAAGCGCACCGACGCGCAGCCGTAGCCGTACTCGTCCATGCCGGCCTTCGCGGCCAGCACCAGCCGCTTGTCGTCGGCCAGGCCCAGGTAGTTGTTGGCGCAGAAGTTCAGCACCTTCTCGCCGCCGGCCAGCGCGATGCCGGCGCTTTGCGGCGTGGCGATCACGCGTTCCGGTTTTTCGAAGCCGTCGGCCCGGATCTGCGCCAGCGTGGCTTGCAGGTGGGCAAGGTAAGTGTGGTTCATAACAGTCCTTGTGATTGGCCGGACGCGGGGCCTTAGCCCGCAGCCGGACTGCGCGGCGGCCCGCCCGACAGGCAGGCCGCGAGATAAACTGTCGCCATTCTAGCCCAGCCGTCACGCGGCTAGCAGTGACAGTTTTCAGTGTTTTGGCGGCACTCTGTCACCGTTGCCGGCGACGGGCGGCTTGGCCTCGCCGGACGGCGCGTCTTCCTCGTCGTCATCCCAACGCAGCGGCGCCACGCCGGACGGCAGCTTGATCGGCGGCTCCTTGCGCGCCAGCCTGGCCAGCGTGCCGATCAGCGCGATGGCCGGCGCGGCGATCACCGCCACCCAAAACCATGTGGCATGCAGTACATCCATCTTCCCATCCTCAAAAACAAACACCCCCTGCCGCCAGCGCGATCGAGGGGGTGGACGCCATGCTTTATATTATCAACGCTGGCGCAGCAAACGCGCGGCGTCCATCGCGAAATAAGTCAGAATGCCGTCGGCGCCGGCGCGCTTGAACGCCAGCAGGCTTTCCATCATGCACTTTTCTTCGTTCAGCCAGCCGTTCTGGAAGGCCGCCTTCAGCATCGCGTACTCGCCGGACACCTGGTAGGCGAAGGTGGGCACATGGAAGGTGTCCTTGACGCGGCGAATCACGTCGAGGTAAGGCATGCCGGGCTTGATCATCACCATGTCGGCGCCCTCTTCCAGGTCTTGCGCCACTTCCTGGATGGCTTCCTCGATATTGCCCGGATCCATCTGATAGCTGTTTTTGTCGGCCTTGCCCAGATTGGCCGACGAACCCAGCGCGTCGCGGAACGGGCCGTAGAAGCCGGACGAATACTTGGCAGAATAAGCCAGGATCTTGGTGTGGATGAAGCCTTCTTCCTCGAACGCCTGGCGGATGGCGCCGATGCGGCCGTCCATCATGTCCGACGGGCCGAACACGTCCACCCCGGCTTCGGCATGGCACAGGCCCTGCTTGACCAGGATCTCGGTGGTTTCGTCGTTCAGCACGTAGCCGTTGGCGTCTATCACGCCGTCCTGGCCATGGATGGTGTACGGGTCCAGCGCGCCGTCGGTCATCACGCCCAGCTCCGGGAAGCGCTTTTTCAGTTCGCGCACCACGCGCGGCACCAGGCCTTCCGGGTTGTACGCCTCGCTGCCTTCGTTATCCTTGTCGCCGGTGATCACCGGGAACAGCGACAGCATCGGAATGCCCAGCTCCAGCGCCTCTTCCGCCACGTAAAGCAGCTTGTCCAGCGTCAGCCGCGGCGCGCCCGGCATCGACGGCACGTCAATCTGCTGGTTGCTGCCCTCCATCACGAACACCGGGTAAATCAGATCGTCGACGGTGAGCGCATTCTCACGCATCAGGCGGCGGCTGAACGCATCCTTGCGCATCCGGCGCATGCGGGTGGCAGGGAAATAGCGATTGGCAAAAATCATGACGGCAAACCCCCTTAAAAGACGTTGGCAATTGTACGCCTATTCCCGCCGGCGGGCATCGCTACCCTCCCGGACCTGCCGCAGCGGCGCGCCATCCTCGTCCATACCGGCCGCCCGGGTCGATTGCAGAGAAGCGGCCCCGCCTCGCACTCGCGCCAGGCGTCATCCAATTAAGCAATCGCACCTAGCGCAAAATCCCCATCGCCGTGATCCACTTGTCTATATTGGCTACAAGTGCTTTAAGCCTTGCGCCGCATTCCAAATCGCATCGACCGAATTCAATCATTCATCCAGCAGACCCATTCATGCCAACGCCAACGCCAAATCAGCCCGCTGATCCAAGAAAAATCCGCAATCGCTCGGCAAACGCATGCAGCGAAAACCGCAATCCCGTTACGGCTGAATATTCATAGAAAATGACGACTGCCGCGCCAGAAATAAAACCCCTTGAAAAATCACGCGCCAGCCGCCGTTTGCCGCACCGCGCAAATGACCAAGGCCTTGCCTTATATAGACAGCAAATCAAACAAGGCTGCCCTACCCCGCCCCGCGTCTTTTGGCGACAGGCAATCATTCTCATTATTAAGCACGACAATTCACATCAAATGAACGCCAAACTTGCTTATATACAACGCGGGCTTCTGTTCTATATCGCCAATGGAGGCGAGCAGCGAAAAGTTTACGGGCATCAATCGGTTTTAGGGATGGAAGCCGATCCCAACCGTATGGATCCGAATGGATGCAAACCTCTCGAAACCGGACGCCGCCGCGCGAAATCCGGTTTGCCATGCCGATTCGCAATGACAGAACTAGGAGGCGCCGCCGATGAAAAAAAACCTGCCCGTGGACAGCATTGAATTATTTCTGCTGCCCCACCGTCCCATCGTCACCAAAACCGATCTGAAAGGCCAGATCACCTACGCCAACCGGGCCTTCATCGACATCAGCGGCTTCAGCGAAGAAGAGCTGATCGGCCAGTCCCACAATATCGTCCGCCACCCGGACATGCCCGAAGAGGCGTTCGCCGACCTCTGGACCACCATCAAGTCCGGCCGCCCGTGGAAAGGCCTGGTCAAGAACCGCAGCAAGCAGGGGCATTTCTACTGGGTGGAAGCCTACGTCACGCCGATCTGCGAAAACGGCCGCCCGGTGGGCTATATGTCGGTGCGCAGCGCGCCCTCCAAGACGCAAACCGCCGAAGCCGAGCAGCTCTACGCCCGCGTCCGGGAAAAGCGCCAGGCCTTCCCGCAAACCCGCCACACCACGCCGCTGCCGCTGAGCCTGGCCATGCTGCTGGCGCAGCTGCCTTCCGCGGCGCTGGCCTTGGCCGCCGCCGCCCTGCCCGGCGGCGCGGCGCGGGTCAGCCTGCTCGCCCTGCTGGCCCTTTGGGCGCCGCTGGCCGGCTACCTGGCCGCCCGCTGGCAGACGCCCCCCATCGATGCCGCCCGCAAAGCCTTGATGCGCCTGGCCGAAGGCGACTTCAGCAGCCAGATCGCCCCGGCCGGCCTGCGCGAGCCGCGCGCGGTGCTGGAAGAAATGGAAACCCTGCGCATCCACTTGCGCGCCATCCTGGCCGACGTGGTGGCCGGAGCCGAAGACATCAGCGAAGCCGCCAGCGCCACCCACGCCGAGGCCGAATCGCTGAACTCGCGCGGCGAACACACGCAGGAAGGCATCATCCGGGTGGCGGCGGCGCTGGAGCAGCTGTCGGTGGCGGTCAACGAAATCTCCCAGGCCACCCGCACCGGCGCCGACTTCGCCGGCCAGGCCACCGAACTGGCCACCCAGGGCGAAACGCAGATGAACGGCACCCGCCAGGCCGCGCTGGAGGTGGTCAACGAGGTGTCCAGCACCCGCAACACCATCATCAAGCTGGAACAGTCGGTGGAATCGATCAACACCGTCACCGGCGTGATCAAGGAAATCGCCAATCAGACCAATCTGCTGGCGCTCAACGCCGCCATCGAAGCGGCGCGGGCCGGCGAGCAAGGCCGCGGCTTCGCGGTGGTGGCCGACGAAGTGCGCAAGCTGGCCGAACGCACCGCCGGCAATACGCTGGAGATAGAACAGTCGGTGGCCTTCCTGCGCGAACGCTCAAGCGAAGCGCTGGCCGACGTCAAGGCGGCGGTGGACAAGGTGCACATCGCCGAAGCGACGATACAGGTGGCGGCCCAGGGGCTGGAGGCCATCCGCGGCGCCAACGAGAAAGTGGCGGAATCCTCCGCCAGCGTGGCCAATATGCTGCGGCAACAGTCGTCGGCCTCCACCGAAGTCGCCCAGAACATGGAAACCATGAGCCGCCTGACCGAGCAAAACGGCCACAGCATCAGCACCACGCTGCAGGTGGCCCAGAAACTGCACCTCACCGCCGGCGACCTGCGCCGGCTGGTCAGCCAGTTTGAAAAACACATGTGAAACCCGCCGCCGCCAGTGATGGCGGCGGTTTTCTTTCTTAGCGGGGGTGTGGATCGAGGCAGGGCTGAGCGCGGCAGCCAGATGGCATGCGAGCTGGGCATTCTCGCCATATCGATGGCGCGTACGAAAGGCTAAACCACATGAAGCCTACGACTTGCTCAGACAAAACTGACTCCCACAGGGCCGTAGATACCGTCCAGAACGGCCACCTCACAAAACCCTTAAACAAAAATAACGAACAAAAACAAACCACCTCCTCCTAAAACAGAAAAAACAGTAGCAACTACCACGAAAATATTCGATTCAAAACAGTTAGACTTAAAATGAAATCTATGAATAAATAAATCAAAAATATACTTAAAGAAAATGGAATAAAACCCCAGAGAAATCAAGTAAGCAAACACCTCACTCCAATCAATTCCTTTCTGAAAAAAAAGGATTATAATAAAAATGGCATCAGGAAGAAGCAAGTAAAGTGGAAAGCCTAAAAACCATTTCATCCTCCTCCTCTCCAATATCCAAGCAGGGAAATATACCCAAAACCCCACCCATCCCCACAGCCCCCTTAACATTACCCAACCGCTATGAGCTGGCCAACCCAAAAAAATCAATACCAATAGTTTGAGGATGTAAAAATACCACCCCAACCTCAAAATTACCCCACCATAAAATTTACACTCTGTCAAAAACCCGGAAAAAATCACCCCTAAAGCGAGAGCTGATACCGAAAAAAAGAAAAACGACAAAAACTGGAGAACAAAAACATCATAACTCCTTAAGACATTTACCAAAAATGCAAATATAAAAATCGTCAAAAAAATTGCAATCGAAAAGAAAAATAAGCACGTAGAAAAAAACGCTCCCATAAGGACATTTAAATTAATCCGATCAATCACGAATGATAGTCCTTAGCTGAATAACATAATAATTTATATCCAAATTGGACTCTAATTTTAAAATCTAATATATCAATCCAACCAGGGCCGCAGATTGGGCTGAATGAAATGAAGTCCAACGTTTACCGAGAATGAAAAGATATGACCTACCCCATAGGCATTATCGTATATTTCACGGTAAACGTTGGGCTTCGCAAGCTTAGCCCAACCTTGTATCTTGCAATCGGTAGTGGTGAGCAGCCACTGCCTGGAGCCGAAGCAGCTTGGGCCCAACCTTAAGGCCAGACCTTGAGCCGTAGATAAAGCCTTCGACTCCACCTCATCGCCAAATCCGACACTGAACGGTAGCCAAGGGTTCGACCCTGCATGCACAAGGCAAATGGGCGATTAGGCATTTTTCGTGAGGACCCGATTTATGCATTATCTCGGAATAGATGTAGCCAAAGCCAAACTGGACTGCACTCTTTTGCTGGATGCCGCCAACAAACGCAAAGCCAAATGCGTGAGCAACGATAAAACCGGCATTCATGCTCTGTTGTCATGGCTGACCAAGCAAGGCCTGGAGCCCCGGCAGGTTCATGCTGTGATGGAAGGCACCGGCGTGTATCACGAACAAGCAGCCATCGCCTTGTGCGATGCCGATGTGATCGTTTCCATCATCAACCCGGCGCAAATCCGCGACTTCGCCAAAGGCTTGGCGATTCGAACCAAGACCGATGGCGTAGATAGCTTGGTCCTGGCGCGTTATGGTGCCTTGCTCCAACCTATGGCCTGGATGCCTCCCAGCCGACAAGCCCGTGCGCTACAGGCGTTGCTGGCTCGGCGTGAGGCGCTGCAGCAGGATCTTCGCCGTGAGCTGAATCGGCAAGAAAAAGCCGAAGCCACCGATACACCAGAGTTGATTCAGCAGTCGCTGATCGAGTCGATTGCGTTTATCGGAACACAACTGGCCAAGTTGCAGCAGGATATCGACGACCATATTGACCGTCATCCGGAATTGAAAGCGGACCTAGCCCTGTTGAGCAGCATTCCGGCCATTGGCCCACAGTCGGGCAGCAATCTTCTGGCCATCATCCATACCCATCATTTCGTCAGCGCCGAGCAATTGGCCGCATATCTTGGTTTGGTGCCAGTGGAACGTCAATCAGGCAGTTCGCTCTTGGGCCGAGCTCACCTATCCAAAGCTGGGCCAGCGCGCCTTCGAGCCGTGCTGTACATGGCAGCAGTGGTCGCCATACGATACAACCCACATGTTAAGGCGCTGTATCAACGATTATTAGCGCGGGGCAAGACGAAAATGTCCGCCCTGGGAGCAGCTATGCGCAAGCTGGTCCATCTGTGCTTTGGCGTGCTGAAAACACGCCAGCCTTACCGGGCCGACTACGCACGAGCCGCTTGACGTGAAAGACGGTATCTACGATCCTAATAAAAAGCCATCCTCAATCTTAATATTTTACGCAGAAAAAATCATTCATGACAGAGTTTTGACTGTGGGAACCCATACTCCATATCAACCACCACAACTTCCTCCCCTTTAAAAAAAACACCAGACTGATCAATCATCATCGCCACACCATTCTTACAATAAACGCCATTCTTTACCGTCCACCCACGACTTACAAGCTTCTGAATACATGAATGAGCTGACTCCGCCAACCATGATTTCATTGCTATTTTACGAGATACCCGGTAAGAACCCATCATAACTTTATCATTATTAAATCTATCAACAACACTTACTCCACAGCCATCTAAAACACTAATATCTGATATCATCATAACCAATCTATCAGCGGAACCATGACTTCTCAACATAGAATTGACTACAAACACCAGCATAACAGCAACATAACAACAAACAATCTTTACAAACACGCGATTCCATTTTTCACTCAAATGAATCATTACTGCCTCACAAAGTTATTTATTTATCAACATTAAGCGGAAAACTAAATGATGACCAGAAATTAACAGGCAGGTCAGGTAATTTTAGACGTCCCTGGCCACCTACCCCAAGCCCAATCTCTGCAGCAGTACTGCCACCGATTGCGTGACTCATGCCTACACACACGCTCATTAAACATCCCGACCCAGAAATTGATCCACCTTCAATAAAAGATTTAGTATTCTTAAGCTGCTCCGACTTTCCTTTCCAAGAGCTATTACCGTCAATCCAGCCTAAAGAACCAGAGAGGCCAAATCCTGCGCGCCCTCCTCCACCAAGGCCGCCATACCAATCAAGATTGTAAAGATTGAGCGTAGTATTCAACGACAAGCCCAAACCAGAAACGGAAATTGAAAAATAATCGGGATGCCGTACCTCACCAGCCTCTCTCAGTCCAGCGGAATTATCCCCATTACCCCATGATAGGAACCCTGCTTTATAATCGCCACCACGATTCAATGCAACTACAAGATCCGCTTGAGAAGCCTGAGCCTCTGCTCGATAAAGATTTGCCCTTTTTGAATCACCGGCTTTCTCAAAAGCAATGGCAATTTTATTAAACCAATCCTCATTCCCTTTAATCTCACCTGCCAGGTCAAAACACGTTGACTCACTTACGCATTGCATAGCCCTCAGACTTAACTCGCGCGACTCCCCGTCATGCTTATGGAGTAATTTCTCTCGTTGTTCGGGGGTAGCCTTATAAAACTTTTCGACCCACTCGACACCACGGTCTTTAGTTAAGGAGTTATTCTCCATCTCCGTCTTCGCCGCATTCACCGTAGTCGCGGCGGAATCGGTCGCGCCGGCGGCGACGGATGCGCCAGCCAGCAGGCTGCTGACCAGATTCTCGCGCTGCTGCTTCTCTTCCGCCGTCATCTTGTCGGAGTTGGTGTCTTGCGCCTTGTCCAGCGCATTGTTAAGCACTACAGCCGCCGCGCCGCCAATCGCGCCCGCCGCGCAGCTTTGGCTGCTGGTTTCCGCGCCGGCGCAGGCCAGCGCGCCGTGCAGCACCGCGCGCACGGTTTCGCCTGCTACCGTTTTGTCGCCCTTTTCCAGCTCATCCACCATCTGCTTGATCTGCTGCGCGCCCAGGCCCTGCAGGTAAGCGATGCCGGCATTTTGCGCCATGCCGCTCAGACTGTTGCCGACATTGCCGCTGATCCCCGCGGTCGCCGCGGTGAGGATCTGGCTGTAGCGGCCGCCCGGCGCCCATTTGGCCGCTTGGTCGGCCTGGGCTTGCAACTGCGCTTTTTGCTCGTCGCTCAGCGATGGGTCGGTCTTGGCCCTGTCGGCCAGGTCCTTGGCCGCTTTGGCTTCGGCCGCCTTGTTGGCGGCGAAGGTGCTGATCTGGTCGGTAAACGTCTGCACCACGGTGAAGGCGGTTTGCAGTTGCTGCTTGTCGAACTTGTCCTGCAAGGCGTTGGCGCCGTCCCTGTCGCTGTTGACGCCGCGATTTACCGCCGCGGCGGCCTGGGCGGCGCTTTGGCCGGTGAGGGCCTGCTGGCCGGCGTCGTCGGCGATGGCGAGCTTGCCGCCGCTGATGCCGGCGCGGGTGACGCTTTCGGCGCTTTGGCTGGAAGCCATCACGCCAGATGTGCCGGCGCTGCCCCCGTTGCCGAACTGCTGCACATGGGCGCCGCTGTAATTGCCGCCGGACGATTGGCTGGCGGGCGCGCTGTTGCCTGCGGCCGCCGCGGCTCCGCTGCTACTGCTACTGCCGCTGGCCGCGCCGCCGGCATCGCCACCTTTGCCGTCTCCGCTTTTGCCGCCGCCGCCCATGCTGCCGCTGACGGCAAGGCCGACGCTGCTGCCGGAAGACCTAGCGTGGTTGTATACGTCGCTGGTGGTGAGGGTGCCGGTGCTCAGGCTGTTCTTGTCATCCGCCACCGCCCGGTCGCTGCTGGCGATGACGGCGCCCGCCAGATTGGTGTTGCCCTTCACCGCCACCTGGTAGCCGCCGTCGCCGGCCTTCAGCCCGGACTGCTGCCGCACGCTGGCGTAGTCGTTGTCCATCTTCTGCTGGCTGTAATTGGCGCTGGCGCTGAAGCCGTAGCCGATGGTGACGCTGCCGGCCATGCTCTTGCTGCTGCTTTGGTACTGGTGCTGGTCTTGCAGGCTTTCGATGTCCAGGTTGCCGCCGACATTGGCGACGATGGTCTGGCCGCGCGCTTCGGCGCCCTTGAGGGTGGCATCGCCGCCGGACTTCAGCGTGAGAGTGTCGCCGGCGGAAACCGTGGTATCGCGCTGGTCGATGGTGCTGCCGTTTTCCTTGCCGAAGGAGTGGTTGGCGTTGGCGGTGCCGCCGAAGCTGAAGCCGCCCTTGCCGAAAGACACGGCTATGCCGGCGCCCCAGCCGGAGCTGTCGTTTTCGCCGCGCAGGCTGCTGCTGTCCTGCGCCGACACTAGTTGGATCTGGTTGTCGGCCTGCAAGGTGGCGTTGCGGCCGGCCTGCAGCCGACTGCCGGCGATGTCGATATTGGAGTCCTTGCCGCCGCCGCTGGCCCGCAGGATCAGGTCGCGCCCCGCCGTCAGGCTGGTTTCGGCATTGGCCAGCGATTTGCCTTCCTCGCGGCTTTCGCTCTTGCTGGCGCCGAAGGTGAGGCTGCCGGAGATCAATTGGCCGTCGGAGACGGACTTGGCCGACTGGTAGCCGTTGTAGGCGGCCAGGCTGGCGGTGCCGGCGGCCAGCGCGCGGGTGCGGGCGTCGGTGTTCTTGTTGCTGGCCACCTCGGCCATGCTGGTGACGGCGTCGGCGGCGGCCAGGATGGGGCTGCTGACCGCGCCGGTGATGCCGCGCTGGTTCATGCGGTGGGTTTCGCTGTGCTGGTCCTGGTCCACGCCGGGGGCGATTTGCAGCGATTTGCCGGTCAACGACAGGTCCTGGCCGGCCTGCAGCGCGGCGCCCGCCACCGTGATGGCGTCGGCGGCGCTGAGCGCGATATTGCCCTGCTGGCTTTCTATCCGGCTGAAGCCGCCGCTTTGGGCGCTGCCGTTGGCGGCCAGCTGGTCCCAGCTATGCTGCGCGCCGACGGTGGCGCTGTGGTTGCCGCCGCCGATATTGCCGAAGGTGAGGCTGTGGCTGTCCTGGCTGCTCTGGTAATGTTCCGTGCCGCCCAGCACGTTGACGCTGCCTTGGCTGGCCGCCACGCTGACATCGTGCACGCCCTGCAGCGTGGCGCCCACCACCTTGACATCGCCGCCCAGGCCGACCACGCGGATCTGGTCGCCGCGGATTTCGCTGGCCTGCAGCTGCTGGTCCTGGCGGCTGCCCACGCTTTCGGCGCGCAGCTGGTTGTACGGCGACAGCGAAGTGCCGTTGTGGCTGGGGCCGCCCTCCAGCGCGCGGATCACGTCGCCCATCTGCTGGTTGTACATCGACACGCGGCTGTCGTAGCGGTAGCTGCTGCTGTCGTCCTGGCGCTGGTTGAGCCCGGCCAGCAGATTGACGCTGCCGTTGGCGAACAGGTCCACCTTGCCGCCGCCCTGCAGGCGCGAACCCGTGATGGTCAGATCGCCGCTGCCGGCGGCATCGGCCGGCTTGCCGCTGGCCTGCAGGCGGATGTCGCCGCCGGCCAGGATCGCGCTGCCCACGCTGCTGACGGTGCGGCTATGTTCGTGGCTGCCCTGTTCGCCGCGGGAGTAGGCGATGTCCACGCCCTGCTGCGACGAGGTGCTGGCGGCGGCTTCGTTGGCCAGCCCCTTGAGCAGGCCGAAGCCGCGCTGGGTATGGATCACATCCTTCAGGTTGTCGAAGGTGTTTTTCAGCGTGTTGACCTCGGTGACGCTGAAGCCGCGCTGTTTTTCGATGTGGTCGTGGTCCACCACCATGATGTCGCGGCCTTCGCCGACGGCGACGCTGTCGGCGCCAACATCGACATTGCCGCCAAGCGCGCTCAGGCTGCTGCCTTGCACGTTCAAGCCCTGCCCCGCCTGCACCGACAAATCGCCCTTCAGGCTGCCCACCAGGCTCTTGCTCTGGCTTTGCGTGACGCCGTTGGCGTTGAGCGCGTCGGTCAACTCCTTGCTGCCCACCATGAAGCCCGCGCCGCCCAGCCCAAACAAGCCGGAGGTTTTTTCGTGGTGGAACTGGAAGCTCTGGCTGGTATTGACCCCGGCGGCGATGTCGATATTGTCGCCTGCCTGCAGCGCGACATTGCCGCTGCCGGCCAGCTGGCTGCCGACGATGTTGAGGTCATGTCCGGACTGGACGCGGAGCGTGTCGGCGGACACATTGGTGCCGACCTGGGTGGTGCTTTGATGCGCGCTGATGTCGACGGTGGTTTTATGCTTGAAAAAGCCGCCGGACGAGCGCACGGTCTTGCTGTAGTCGCTATGGGCGTCGTCGGCGGCGCCCAGATAGATGTCGCGGCCGGCCAGCAAAGCCGCTTCGCCATCGCTGGCGAGGCTGGCGGCCTGGGTGCGGATGTCCCGCGCGGCCTGCAGCCCCAGGCCGGCTTCGCCATGCAGGCTGCTGCCGTGCTGCGTCAGGTCGTAGTTATTGCGGACGGTGTCGCCCCAGTCGTTGTCGCTGCGGCTTTCGGTGGCAACTGCGCCCAGCTTGATGTCGTTGCCGGCGGACAGGGCCAGTTTGGCATCGCTGCTCAGGCTGGCGCCGTTCAATACGGCGTCGCCGCCGGCGTTGGCCTGCAGGCTGCCCTTGCTGGATAGGCCGGCCACGGCCAGGTTGTCGGTCTGCCAGTTATGGCTGCCGCTCCAGTTGTAGCCGCTGTCGCGCTGGGTATCCACCTGGCTTTGCAGCGTCAGCTGTTTGCCGGCGATGGCCGCCAGGCTGCCGTCCGCCTGTACCGAAGAGCCTTGCAGGCTGAGGTCGCCGCCGGCTTTCAGCGCGATGTCGCCGCCTTGCAGCGTGGCGGCGTGATGGCTTTGCGACAGCGTGTCGTAAGCGCCGCCCCGCCAGCTGCCGGCGCCGTGCTTGCTGTCCTGCGTGGATTCCAACGCAAGGTTGTTGCCGGCCGCCGCCAGAATGCCGCCGCCCGCCTTGACGGCGCTGCCGCTCAAGGTCAGGTCGCTGGCGGCGTTGAGGACCAGGCTGCCGCCTATGTTCAGCTGGCTGCCGACATGGTCCACCTGCTGGTACTGGAAGCTGCCGTAGCCGCTGCCCAGGCTATAGCTGGTTTCGCGGCTGCCGATGTCCAGATCGCCGCCGGCCTGCAGCCAGGCGTTGCCGCCCGCCCGCGCGTCCGCCGCCTGCAATTTGAGATCGCCGCCAGCCTGCAGCTGCAGATTGCCGCCGGCCAGTATGCTGCTGCCGGCCTGGCTGTGCTGGGCGTCGTCGGTAATGGTCAGGTTCTGCCTGGCGCTCAGGCCCAGGTCGCCGCCGGCTTGCACCTTGCCGCCTTCGATGCGGATAGCGCCGGCCTGCGCCAACAGCGTGGCGTCGGCCTTCAAGACGCCGTTATTGATCAGCTCGCCGCTGGCTTGCAGGCTCATGCTGTTGCCGGCCAGCACCGCGCCCTGGCCGCGCAGCGACTTTTGGTCGGCGTTGGCCAGATAGACCATGGGCACCAGCACCTCCTGCCCGCCCACGTTCTGCTTCACCAGCCACACCATGTCGGAGGTGAGCTTGGCCATCTGCTCGGCGGACAAGGCCATGCCCGGCGTCAGCTGGAATTGCTTGGCGTACTGCGCGCCGTTGCTCATCAACTGCTGGTACTGCTCCATCGCGTTGCGGCTGCCGTCCAGCAGGCGCTTGCCGGTCAGGTCGGTGACGGCGCGGCTGACCAGCTGCTGCTCGTAAAAGCCGTCGCCCAGGCGCTTTTCCACCTTGCTTGGGTCGTAGTTCAGCTGCTTCAGCAGATAGTCGGACGAGACGAAGTTCTTGTACTGGGTGAACTGCGGATTGGTTTCCACCAGGTAAGGCTGCTGCGGCGCCGGCTGGGTATGGAACAGGCCGTTGTCCGGCACGGCGTAGCCATTCGCCACCGGGTTGCCCGCCTTGGCGCCGCCGGCCTGCAGCGTGACCTGCTGATGGGCCGGCGCCGGCTGGTACTGCCCGCCCAGCTCTCCCTGGCCGTAAATGCGGATGGGGCTGGCATTGGCCAACGCCGCGGCGGCCTCCACGCCCAGCGCCTGCTTGCCGGGCTGGGCCGCGGCGTCCACCGCCTGCGCCGCGCCCTGCGTCTGGCCAGCATGGTCGATCGCGTTGGCCGATCCCGGCGTCCGATCGAACATCACCTGGATATTCTCCAACGCGGCCTGCATCGTCGCGGCATCCACCCGCGGCGCGCCCTTGCCGTTGGCGATGGTGGGCGCTTGCAGGCTCAGGTGCTGGTTGGTGACGACGGTGGCATCGAGGGAGCCGATAACTTCAGTACTGGTAGTCGCAGGCAGCGCAACCGAAGTTGTCCCACATCTAGGCTGCCCCCCGGTTACACAACCCCTCAAATCAAAAACACTATTAATAGATTGTACTACACTTGAAACTGCGGTGACCGTTGTGGTCTTTTTTAATTGCTGACCGACATTTTTGATGCCTCCGGACGACACCATCAAATCTCCACCAACCATAACTGAGCTATATTGATTGACAAATTCACCAGCATTAACAACTACCTGACCTCCGGCCAAGAGTTTAGCCTGCACAGGCTCATTATTTACCTTATCAATGACTATAGTAGTCTTCGTAGCTCTAGAAACCTCACCTACTCGTGCAACATCGAAGCCAGCAGATGAAATAGTTTTGACATCATCAGGAAGAACGCTGGGAAAAAGATTCTTATTTGGATCAAATCCAGGAAAATATGTATACCTACTACCAACATGGTCTACGTAATAGAAATTTTCAACACTCACCACTGGTGCAGCATTAAAATTCCACCCGCCTGAAACCTCTTTCCGAACTGTTAAAAACCTACCTACCTCATCATCACTAACCAACTGATATTTAATATTCTGGATTGCACTTAAATTCCCACAATGATCCGAATTGCAACTCTTTCTCACCTCTGCATATTGAACATCAGCACCATTAGAAAAATCAAACGACCTTACATCGCTCCTATTCTCATAAAACACATGGCCCATCCCATCATGCAATGGCACTTCGCGCCGAATTACGAGTTGAGGAATTTGATAGGTGACTTTAGATGAATCCAAATAACTAGACTCTTCGGTTACCGCCACCGAATTCGACTCATTACTCACCCGCCCGGCGTCAATAAACATATTGCCGTCCGACTGCAAGGTCGCGACGTGATTCACCACTTGGCCGGTTTTCGCGCCGGCCTGGCCGATGCGCATATCGCCCTGGCTGTACAGCCAGGCGCCGTCGTGGTTATTCAGCGTGCCGCCGACATCCAGAGCCAGATTGCCGGCCGAGGCCAACAGCGCCTTGCCGCCGCCGTTGTCCAGGCTGCCGGCGTGGATGGCGATGTCGCCGGCGGTGATGGAGGCGGTATTGACCAGGCTGGCGGCGTTGAGATTCAGCGCGCCGGCGCCCAGGTTGCCGTTGTTGACCAGGCTCTGGCTGAGCCGGGTATCCAGCGCGCCGCCGATGTTGACATTGCCGTTATTGGTCCAGTTGAGGCCACTCAGCTTGAGGTTGCCGCCGGTTTGCAGTTCGCCGTTGTTGAACAGGTTGCCGCTGCTGCTGATGCTGAGGTTGCGGTTGGCCTGCAATTGGGTGCCGGCGCTGTTGACGAAGTCGCTTTGCAGCGTCAGCGCCAGATCCTGCCCGGCTTGCATGGCGCCGGGGTTGGCCAGGGTGGCGGCATTGACCGCCAGGTTGCGCTGGCTGTAAACGCTGCCGCCGCTGTTGTCCAGGCTTTGGGCGTTCAATTGCCAGTTGCCGTTGCCGGCGATCTGGCCGCCGTTGGCTAACTGGCCGCTCACATTCAAGGTGCTGTCGCCCTGCCCCAGCGCCAGCACCTTGCCGCCGCCGTTCTGCAGGCTGCCGCTGTCCAGTTGCAGGGCCTGGCCTGCCTGCAACAGGCCCTGGCTGTTGTCCAGGCTGGCGCCGGTCACCGCCAGCGCGCCGTTGCTGCCCAGCGTGCCTTGGCGATTGTTCAGCGCGCCGCCCCGCAGCGTCAGGTCGCCCTGGCTGCTGAGCACGCCCTGATGGTTGTCGAGGTCGCCGCTGTGGATCTGCAGCTGGCCGTTGGCGGTGATCTTGCCCTGGCCGCTGTTGTCGATCTGGCCGCGGATGTCAAGCTTGGCCAGCTCGCCGCCGGCCTGGCCGATCTCGCCGTGCTGGTTGCCCAGGCTGGCGGCGCTCAGCGACAGCTGGCCGGCCAACAGCTGGCCGTCGCGGTTTTGCGCGTCCTGCTCGATCTGCGCGTTCAGCAACGCCGCGCTTTGCAGCAGGCCTTGCTGATTGTTCAGCTGGCCGGCGGCGAGGTCCAGCTTGCCGTTGACCGCCAGCGCGCCTTTTTCCGAGTTGTCCAGCATGCCGGACAGGCTGACCCGGCTGGCGTCCGCGCCCAGCGCCTTGACGGCGCCGCCGCGGTTGTCCAGGCTCTGGCCGCTTAACTGCAGGCTGTCGCCCTGGATCTGGCCCTGGCGGTTGTCGGCCGCGCCGGACAAGGCGAGGCCCAGCGCCTGGCCGCTGGCCAGCACGCCGTTCTGGTTATTCAGCGCTTGCAGCCGCAACTGCTGCGCGCCCTGGCTGGCCAGCACGCCATGGCTATTGTCCAGCTGGCCGGCGCCGAGCGTGAGGCCGCCCTGGCTGAATACCTGGCCTTGCTGGTTGTTGAAATCCTGGCCAATCTGCAAAGTAGCCGCGCCTTGGCCGACCTGGCGGATTTCGCCGCCCTGGTTGCTCAGGCTGCCGGTCTGGATGTTCAGGCTTTGGGCGGCCAGATGGCCGCCGTCGTTGCTCAACGCGGCTTGCTTGGTCAAATTCAGCGCGCCGGCGGTTTGCAGATTGCCCTTGGCATTGTCGACGCTTGCCGCCTTGACGGTTAGGTCGGCGTTGCCGGCGATCTTGCCCTGGTTGTGCAGCTCGCCGCTGACGTCCAGCAGGCTGGCCGCATCCTTGCCCAGCGCCAGAACCCGGCCTTTTTCGGCATTGCTCAGGCTGGATGCCGTCAGTTGCAGGTCCTTGCCCGCCTGAATCAAGCCGCCGCCATTCTCCAGCGCGCCGGCCGTCAGTTTGACCGCGCCGTCGCCGCCCAACACGCCGTCGTTATGCAGCTTGCCGCCGACCGCGAGATCCACCCCCAGGCCGCCGACCAAACTGCCCTGGCTATTGTCCAGCGTCTTCAGCCGGCTAGTCAGTTGCTGCTGCGCATACACTTCGCCAGCCTGGTTGCTGAGCGCATCGGCGGCGATATCCAGGCTTTGCGCGACGATATGGCCGCCATCGTTCGTGAGCTGGCTTTGCTTGCTCAGTTCCAGATGGCCGGCGGTCTGCAAGCTGCCCTTGCTGTTATCGATGGTCGACGCATTGACCGTCAGGTCGGCGTTGCCGGCGAGCTTGCCCTGGTTGCGCAGCTCGCCGCTGACGTCCACCTTGCTGGCGGCGTCCTGGCCCAGCGCCAGAATCTGGCCATGGTCGGCGTTGGTGATCGAAGCGGCGGTCAGTTGCAGGTCTTTGCCGGACTGGATGGTGCCGGCGGCGTTCTCCAGCTTGCCCGCCGTCAGCTTGACCGCGCCGCCGCCGCCCAGCGCGCCGTCGTTATGCAGGCTGTCGGCCACCGTCAAGTCGACGCCCTGGCCGCCGATCAGGCTGCCCTTGCTGTTGTCCAGGGTCTTGAGCTGGCTGGTCAGCTGCTGCTGCGCATACACCTCGCCGCCCTGGTTGCTGAGCGCATCGGCGGCGATGTTCAGGCTTTGCGCGACGATATGGCCGCCGTCGTTAGTCAGCTGGCTTTGTTTGCCCAACTCCAGATGGCCGGCGGCCTGCAGGCTGCCCTTGGCGTTGTCGATGGTCGCCGCATTGACCGTCAGGTCGGCGTTGCCGGCGAGCTTGCCCTGGTTATGGATTTCGCCATCGACATCCAGCCGGCTGGACGCGTCCTTGCCCAAGGCCAGGATTTGGCCCTTGTCGGCGTTGGTCAATGAGGTCGCGCTCAGCTGCAGGTCTTTGCCTGCCTGGATCAGGCCAGCGCCGTTGTCGAGCTGGCCGGCCGTCAGCTTGACCGCGCCGTCCCCGCCCAGCACGCCGCCGTCATTGCTCAACTGCCCCTGAATCTGAAGCGTCGCCGCCTGCACGCCGACCAAGCGCCCCTGGCGGTTGTCCAATCGCGCGGCCTGCGCATCCAGCCGGCTGTCGCTGGCAATGCGTCCCTGCTCGCGGTTGTCCAGCTCGCCGACCGCCAGTTGCAAGGCGCCGCCGCCGGCATGGCTGATGTCGCCGCCGCGGTTGTCCAGGCTGGCGGCCAGCAGCCGCCACTGTCCGGCGGCGCTGGCCAGTTCGCCCTGGCGGTTGTCGACGGCGCCGGCTATCCGCCAGTCGGCATCCGCCTGCCCGGTCTGCACGATCTGGCCCTGCCGGTTGTCCAGCGCGCCCAATTGCAACTGCACTTGGCTGGCGGACAGTTGGCCATCCCGATTGTCGAATTGGCCGTCGATGTCCAGCCGGGCGGCGCCAGCGGCGCTCAGGCGCGCTTGCTGCGCATGCAAATCGCCGGCGACCTGGACTTCCAGCGCGCCGTGGCTGGCGCTGAGCACTGTCCCCTCCAAGTTGGCCTGCCCGGCCCGCAGGCTGACATCGCCGCCAGCCAGCAATTCGCCGCTGCTTTTCAGCTCTCCGCGGCTCGTCAGCGCCAGCTTGCCGCGCTCGCTCAGCTTCCCGTTGGCTTGCGAGCCGGCGGCCAGGGCGCCGTCGCTGCGCAGGGCTCCGGCCTCCAGCGCCAGATCGCCGCCGGCGCTGAGCGCCTGGTGCAGCATGGCCTGGCCGGCCACGTCGATGCGGACATTGCCTTCGGCGCGGGTGATGCCCTCGTGTTGCAGCTGGCCGCCGGCGTGCAGCGCCAGATTCTGCTGGCTATAGGTTTTGCCGCGCAGAATCAGGTCGCCGGCGCTGGTCAGTTCCAGATCGCCGGCCTGCGCCGCCATCGCGCCCTGCTGGTTGACGCCCACGCCCTTTTCGGTGCCCACCAGCTTGATGGCGTTGGCGTACATGCCGCCCAGCTGCGCCACATCCAGCGCGAAAGCCGGCGCGTCGGCAGGGCTGGCCTCCAGCGGCTGCGCTTGCAAGCTGGCGGCGTCCACCTGATTGCGGCCCAGCACCAGGTCCAGCTTCTGCGCGTACAAATTGGCGTTGATCGACGCCGCCCGGCTGATGATGGCGAAGCTGTCGACATTGGCGGCATTGAGGCCGGCCCCATCGACGCTGACCTGGCCGCCGGCCACCCGGTAGCCGGTCAGCGCGCCCTGGGCGTTCAGTTGCGGCGCGCCGGTGCTCAGCGTGACCTGCGGCGTGTTGATGAAGCCGCAGCCGCTGCAGCTGATGCCCCAGGGGTTGGCGATCACCACCTGCGCGCGCTGGCCGGCCACTTCCAGATAGCCGCGCAGCTGCGAAGGGTTGGCCTGCGTCACCTCGTTGAGGATGATGCTGGCGCTGCCGTTCTTCAGATTGGCGTTGCCGCTGATAAAGCCGGCCAATTGGGTGTTGACGTTGACCGCGCTGTTGTTGAGCAGCGCGCCGCCGGGGCCGACGTTGAACTGCAGGTACTGGTTGTGCGACACGCCGGCGGCGGTGGGGGCGGCGATCTGCACCACCGGCAGGCCGTTGGCGGCCTGGATCACGCCGGGCTGCTTGCCGGCCGCCGCGTGCGGATCGGCGACGATGTCGGCCGCCAAGGCGCTGGCGCCCAGCCCCAGGCCGATCAGCAATACGCTCAGCCTCAGCGAGAATGCCTTGCACGCCGCCCCCAGCGGGGCGGCGACGCCCTCTGCGCCGTTGCCCTTGCCCTGTCCGCTGGCGTCTTCCTGCACCACCATCAATTGGCCGCGCGATTGATTGAAAATGATCCGATAAAGATGCTTGTTCATATTGTCAGCTCAAAAAGACGGGACAGGGCAGCGGGCTTACCACTGCGCGGTGATCGAAAAGTGGGTGATGGCCGGGCGGTCCCAGCCTTGCGGCTGGTGCAGCGCGCGCTCGTGGGTCAGTTCGGCGGACAGATGGCCGCCCAGGCTCAGGCGCAAGCCGGCGGCCCAGCCGGACAGGCTGCGCTCGGGGCCGGTCTCCCCGACCGGGCGCGAGATCTGGCCGGCGTCCAGGCCCAGGTAGGGTTCCAACGCCAGCGCGCCGGCCGGCGGCAGCGGCCAGCTCAGTTCATTGCGCAGGTAGTAGCCGCTCTGCCCCACCAGCGAACTGGCATTGAAGCCGCGCACGGTGCCGCGGCCGCCGATGGCGAATTGCTCGCTGGACATCAGCAGGTCCGGACTGTACTGGCCGCGCAGCTCGCTGCTCCAGCGCAAGGTCTGGCCGCAGGCATGTAGCGGCAATTGCAGCGCCAGCCGCCCCTGGTAAAGCTGATGGCGCGGATTGGGGCCGCCTTGCGCCGCCTGGGCGTCAGACTGCGCGCCCCAGGCGCCGATGCCGCGCTGATAGCCGATGGAACCGTCCAGCACCGCCTCGCCCCAATACTGGCGGTGGCTGAGCTCCAGCCCGGCGATGGTCAGGTCGCGGCGCTGCTGCGCCACTTCGGCGTCCTCGATGAAGCTGCGCGACGCCTTGCGCGTCAGGCTCAGCTTGAGTTCGGTCTTGCCGCTCTGGTCGCGCCGCAACAGCCGCGACAGCGACAACTGGGTATTGCGGCTGTGGCCGCTGGAAATGAAATCCTGGTTCACGCCCTGCACCGTCTGGCGGTAGGCGAAGCCGCTGTAACTGGCCATGGCGGTCCAATCGCCCAGCGGCAGCAGCCAGGAGGCGGCGGTCGACTGGCTCAAGGGATGGCGCAGATGCTCGGCATCCTGAGTCCACGACAGCGCCAGCACATCGTTCAGGCCAGCGGCGCCGCCGATATTGAGGCTGGCAGTGCTTTGCAGCCGGCCGGTGGCGCGCTGGCCGGAGTCGTCCAGCGTCAGCGCGCCGGACAGCGGCCGGCCGCCTTGCCGCGCCACCACCACATCGCTCTCGCCCGGGGCCTCCGCCGGCACCATCTCCATGGTTGCCTGCTGGCCCGGCAACCGGCCCAGTTGCTCCAGCCCTTGCTCCAGGTCGCGCACATTGAGAATGTCGCCGGGGCCGGATGAAAACGCCGAGCGCAGGGCCAGATCGCTGCCGCCTTCCTTCAAGCGGATGGCGTGTATCCTGCCCGCCACCACCGCCAGCCGCAGCGTGCCGCCGCGCAGATTCTGCTCCGGCAGATAAACCCGGCTGGTGACGAAGCCGCGCGCCACCATCTCGTTGGTCAGCGCCGCCACCAGGCGATTCAGCTCGTCCAGGCCCATGCACTTACCCAGCCCGGCATCCAGCAGCGGCTGCAGCCAGCCCTGCCAGCCGGCTGGCGCGCCGTCCAGTTGCGCCTGGCCGATGGCAAAGCAAGCCGCCGTCGGCGCGGCGCCCGGAATGGCGGGCGCTGGCTTTGCGCCCGCGGACGAAGGCAGAAAGACATCCGGACGTTGCTGCAGCGATTGGCGTTGCTGTTCAAGTTGTTGCTGCTGCAGGCGCAGCAGCTGATCGGTTTGCTGGATCAAGGCAGGCGGCGCGGCGGCCTGGCAGATGGCGGACAGCAAAAAGCCGCCATGCGCGGCGGCCAGAGAACGGAGTTTCATCACAGGCGGCTTAATATCTTTATAAAAAACTTAACAATTAGCCGCTTATTTTACACTTGATTAACATGTTAAATGGATAAGTAAAAATACTTAACCATAAGACAAAGCCATGATATTCAACACATGTTTCCCCAGCCGCGCCGGCAATGAATCACCGCGAAGCGCCATCAAAAACGCAAAATCTGCTGCTGCGCGCCAATAGGGAAACCGTGCCGAAACGCTCTGACCTGCGCGCGCAGGTTTTGTCAAAAGCTTAGCCAAACGACAAGAATCCGGCCCGGATTTTGTAAATATGGCGCTAGCGAACTTTTACCGCCGCTCCAGGGTAAAAGGCTCTGTTCCGCGCTACGAAGCCACACCATCGTCATTCGTCATGGCAAATACAATCGCGCGCAGAGGCAGATGAAAGACAATGGCAATAATCCTTACCAAATCAATAGGAAGCTGTGTCGACTCAAGACTTGTCCTAGCCAATAAAATGAAATTTTCTCATAGCAGCCCTTAACTCCATCAATGCGGCAATGCAGCATTCACAGAAAATTCCAAAGGCATTTTATTTTTACCAGATATGAATTATCAAAAAAACAACACGAATCCGGATAGCAAGAAACGTAAACAAAATTTCATAATGCATAATTTCATCCGCTCAGGAGAATGCAACGGAATGTGACGCAGACAAGCCGTTGATATCAATAAAACTGCCAAATAGTATCAATCCGCCCGCCGCTCAATGCGGATGACATCCAAACAAACCATCCAGCTTGTTAATAAATGTTTCTTGACTGGGAACTTTTCATCGCGACACACTGCGCCTTCACTACGGCGGAATAAAAAAAGCACCGCCTTGGCAGCTGCCCGCGTGGCAAATCAAAAACAAAGGGTTTTAGAGAAATGAAGAAAGCTATCCTCGCCGCCGCCATCGCCGCGGCCGTTCCTGCGCTCGCGCAAGCCGATGTCACCCTGTACGGCTCGCTGCGCGCCGGGGTGTCCAGCACCAAGAACAGCACCAACAACTACACCAGCACCTTCGGCGTGGACGACTTCGGCAGCCGCATCGGCTTCAAAGGCAAGGAAGATCTGGGCAACGGCCTGAAAACCATCTGGCAGGTTGAGACCGGCCTGTCGCTGGACGGCACTTCCGGCTTTTCCAGCACCGACTCCGGCAAGCTGGCCAACCGCGAATCCTATGTCGGCGTGGAAGGCGGCTTCGGCAAGGTGCGCCTGGGCTACCTGACCGACGTGCTCGGCGACACAGAATCCACCGACAACCTGTACGGCCCCTTCCGCGACAATATGGGTACCGGCTTCCCGCTGTACGAAGCCACCGACGTGTTCGGCGCCTACGGCGACTCCCGCTTCAAGAACGGCGTCCGCTACGACTCCCCGGAACTATACGGCTTCAGCGGCACCGCCCAGTACGGCGCCGGCGAAAGCCAGGCCGCCGGCCAGATGAAACAGGGCGACAAGGTCGGCCTGCGCCTCGCTTACCAGAACAGTGGCTTCTTCGGCGCCTGGGCCTACGCCGGCGCGCTGAATACCAAGGGCGGCAGCAATAGCGCCACCAACCGTCTGGAAGGCGGCTACAACGCCAACAATCTGTACTTGGCTGCCAGCTACCAGTGGGTCACCCTGTATGGCAATGCCCACGCCCAGAAGAGCGATAACTCCGGCCCAGTCCTCGCCGGCATCGGCAACTTCCCGACCATCGCCACTGGCACCAACAAGCTGGAAAACACCACTTGGGCCATCAACGCCGCCTACGCTTTCGGCAACTTCAAGCCGTCGGTGGTCTACTCCAAGCGCGGCGACGCCAAGGTGGACGGCGTGCGCTACAGCCTGGGCGCCACTCAGTGGGCCGCCGCGCTGGACTACACCGTCAGCAAGCGCACCCTGCTGCAGGCCGGCTACGGCCAAGTGAAGGAAAACCGCGACGCGCAAACCATCAATGGCCACGCGCAGTCCACCTCCTCCACGGTATGGGCGATGATGAAGCACAACTTCTAAGCAGTCGTCCCCGGTTCCGGAATGTGCAAACAGCCACCCTCGCGGGTGGCTGTTTTGCTTGGCGGCGATAAAAAAGCCAGCCTGGCTGCAGGCTGGCTTTTCGACGCGTCCGCGGCTGGCTTACTCGAAGAAGTCGCGCAGCTTGTCCATGAACGATTTGGAGCGCGGATTGTGGGTGGCCACATCGCCCTGGCTGATGGCCTCGAACTCGCGCAGCAGCTCCTTCTGGCGCTCGGTCAGCTTCACCGGCGTTTCCACGATCACATGGCAATGCAGGTCGCCGAATTCGCTGCCGCGCACGGCCTTCACGCCCTTGCCGCGCAGGCGGTAGACGCGGCCGCTCTGCGTTTCCGCGGCGATCTTCACCTTGGCCATGCCGTCCAGCGTCGGGATTTCCACTTCGCCGCCCAAGGCCGCGGTGGAGAAGGAGATCGGCATCTCGCAGTGCAGGTCCATGCCATCGCGCTGGAACACCGCGTGCTGCTTGATGTGGGTGACCACGTACAGGTCGCCCGCCGGGCCGCCGTTCTGGCCGGGCTCGCCCTCGCCGCCCAGGCGGATGCGGTCGCCCTCGTCCACGCCGGCCGGAATCTTCACGTTCAGCGTCTTGGTGGTCTTCTTCTGGCCGGCGCCGTGGCAGCTGGTGCATGGATCGGAGATCTGCTTGCCGCTGCCGTGACAGGTCGGGCAGGTCTGCTGGATCGAGAAGAAGCCCTGGCTCATCCGCACCTGGCCGTGGCCACCGCAGGTGGAGCAGGTCTTGGGCTGGGTGCCCGGCTTGGCGCCGCTGCCGTTGCAGGTGGAGCAGGACTCGTGCGACGGAATGCGGATCTGCTTCTCGCAGCCGCGCGCCGCCTCTTCCAGCGTGATTTCCATGTTGTAGCGCAGATCGGCGCCGCGATAGACGTTGGAACGTCCGCCGCCGCCGCCGCGCTGGCCGCCGCCGAAGATGTCGCTGAAGATGTCGGCGAAATCGCCGAAGCCGCCGAAGCCCTGGCCGCCGCCGGCTCCCGCCTGCGGATCCACCCCGGCATGGCCGAACTGGTCGTAGGCGCTGCGTTTCTGGCTATCGGACAGGATCTCGTAGGCTTCCTTCACCTCCTTGAACTTGTCTTCGGCTTCCTTGCTGTCCGGATTGCGGTCCGGGTGGTACTTCATCGCCAGTTTGCGGTAGGCCTTCTTGATGTCATCGTCGGACGCATCGCGATTCACGCCCAGCACATCGTAGAAATCTTTTTTCGACATTGTCTATTCACTCTCCGGCCGGCCTTGCGGCCAGCCCTGTCGTCTTGATGCGGCAAAGGCACAGAGGCCGGTGGAGAGCCTCTCCCCCATTCCCTGTGCCTCGTTCAGCGAGATGCGACGATTACTTCTTGTCTTTCACTTCTTCGAACTCGGCGTCCACCACGTTGCCGTCGTCTTTCTTGTCGCCGGCGGCTTGCGCGCCTTCGGCGCCGCCTTCAGCCTGAGCGGCCTGGGCGTACATGATCTCGCCCAGCTTCTGGCTGGCCTTGGCCAATTCTTCGGCCTTGGCTTCGATGGCTTCCTTGTCGTCGCCCTTGACCACTTCCTCAGCCGCCTTGACGGCGTCTTCGATCTTGGCCTTTTCGTCGGCGCCGATCTTGTCGGCATGCTCGGACAGCGATTTCTTGATGCTGTGGATCAGGCCTTCGGCGTGGTTGCGCGCGGTCACCAGCTCGTGCAGCTTCTTGTCTTCCTCGGCGTTGGCTTCGGCATCCTTCACCATGCGCTCGATCTCGGCTTCGGACAGACCGCTCGACGCCTGGATGGTGATGTTGGCTTGCTTGCCGGAAGCCTTGTCCTTGGCGGACACGTGCAGGATGCCGTTGGCGTCGATGTTGAATTCCACTTCGATCTGCGGAATGCCGCGCGGCGCCGGCGGGATGTCGCCCAGATTGAACTGGCCCAGCGACTTGTTGGCCGCGGCCTTCTCGCGCTCGCCCTGCAGCACGTGGATGGTCACCGCGGTCTGGTTGTCGTCGGCGGTGGAGAAGGTTTGCGACGCCTTGGTCGGGATGGTGGTGTTCTTCTGGATCAGCTTGGTCATCACGCCGCCCAGGGTTTCGATGCCCAGCGACAGCGGGGTCACGTCCAGCAGCAGCACGTCCTTGCGATCGCCGGACAATACCGAGCCCTGGATCGCGGCGCCGACGGCCACGGCTTCGTCCGGGTTCACGTCCTTGCGCGGTTCCTTGCCGAAGAATTCCTTAACCGCGTCCTGCACTTTCGGCATGCGGGTCTGGCCGCCGACCAGGATCACGTCGGTGATGTCGGACAGCGACACGCCGGCGTCCTTCAGGGCCACGCGGCACGGTTCGATGGAGCGGGTGATCAGGTCGTCGACCAGGCTTTCGAACTTGGCGCGGGTGATCTTCATCGCCAGGTGCTTCGGACCGGTGGCATCCATGGTGATGTACGGCAGGTTCACCTCGGTCTGGGTGGCGCTGGACAGCTCGATCTTGGCCTTCTCAGCCGCTTCCTTCAGGCGTTGCAGCGCCATCACGTCCTGCTTCAGGTCGACGCCTTGTTCTTTCTTGAACTCGGTGACGATGTAGTCGATCAGGCGTTGGTCGAAGTCTTCGCCGCCCAGGAAGGTGTCGCCGTTGGTCGACAGCACTTCGAACTGGTGCTCGCCGTCCACGTCGGCGATTTCAATGATGGACACGTCGAAGGTGCCGCCGCCCAGGTCGTATACCGCGATCTTGCGATCGCCTTCCTGCTTGGCCAGGCCGAAGGCCAGCGCGGCCGCGGTCGGCTCGTTGATGATGCGCTTCACTTCCAGGCCGGCGATGCGGCCCGCGTCCTTGGTGGCCTGGCGCTGGCTGTCGTTGAAGTAGGCCGGCACGGTGATCACGGCTTCGGTCACCTCTTCGCCCAGGTAGTCTTCGGCGGCCTTCTTCATCTTGCGCAGCACTTCCGCGGAGATTTGCGGCGGAGCCAGATCCTGGTCGCGCACCTTCACCCAGGCGTCGCCGTTCTTCGCCTTCAGGATTTCGAAAGGCATCAGGTCGATGTCCTTCTGCACTTCCTTGTCTTCGAAGCGGCGGCCGATCAGGCGCTTGGCGGCGTAGATGGTGTTCTTCGGGTTGGTCACCGCCTGGCGCTTGGCCGGCGCGCCCACCAGGATTTCGCCGTCTTCTACGTAGGCGATGATGGACGGGGTGGTGCGGTTGCCTTCGGCGTTTTCGATGACTTTCGGGTTGCCGCCTTCTACCACTGCCACGCAGGAGTTGGTGGTGCCCAGGTCGATACCGATGATTTTACCCATGATGTATTCCTTTTCTCGATTCGTTCCGGCGCCGGCCGATCCGATAGCCAGCGCCTGTTGTCTCAATAAATATTGGCTATGCCGATCTTTTCAAGAGGTCGTCGGCAGCCTTTTTTATGCCTTGGCTTTCGAAACCACCACCATGGCCGGTCGCAGCACGCGGTCGGCCAGCAGGTAGCCCTTCTGCATCACGCGCACCACGGTGTTCGGCTCGGCGTCGGACTCTTCCGCGCTCATCGCCTGGTGCTGGTGCGGGTCCAGCTTGTCGCCGGCCTTGGGCGCGATGTCCTTGATCTGCGCCTTGTCGAAGGCGGACACCAGCTGTTTCAGCGTCAGGTCCACGCCCATCTTCAAGGTGTCGATCTGGCCGCTCTGGTCGAGCAGCGCCATTTCCAGGTAATCCTTGACCGTCACCAGCTCGGCGGCGAATTTGCCGATCGCATATTTATGCGCGGCGGCCACTTCTTCCTGCGCGCGGCGGCGCTGGTTGTCCAGTTCGGCGCGGGCGCGCAGCAGGGTGTCGTTCAGTTCGGCGATCTCGGCTTCCAGCCCGGCGATGTGCTGCTCCGGGGTCTGCTCCAGCTCGGTATGCGCGTCGCTGGCGGTTTCGGTCGCTTCGTTTTCCACGGCTTCGGCCGCCGGGTTCTGATTTTCTTGCATGACGTTTCCTTGGAATTGCACCGGCTAAATTTGATGTCCAGACCCAAGGTAGGGCCTTTTGCATCGATTTCAAGCCCTCGGCGGCGCCGGTCGGCAAAAAGACAAGAAACGAATATCCGCAAATTTCAACTGGCATTTTTTCGTATTGGCAACATTTCAACCAGATGAACGATTCGTTTAAGTGAATGAATTGTTAGCTTATGAAAACACACGATTTTTTCTCTGCTGCACCGCACACAAGCGATTTTTTTTGTGCTTATAATGGCCGCACACCAAGGAAAAAGCCGGCTCGGCATGGCGCGAACGCGCTGTTCAAGCCGGCGCGGAAAATCAGGCCCACACGGCCCGGTTTGACAAAAAAATCCGGAACACCGGATACGCCGACACGCTATTGAGGACGCCGGGCCCGCCTGGCGAGCAGAGAAACGCATCGAGAAGGGTTCTAACATGACGACTCGCGAACAACGCATTGCAGCCATCCAGAAAGACTGGGACGAAAATCCGCGCTGGAAGGGCATCAAACGCGGCTACACCGCCGCCGACGTCGAACGCCTGCGCGGCTCCCTGCAGGTTGAGCACAGCCTGGCCCGCCACGGCGCGGAAAAGCTGTGGAAGCTGGTGAACACCGAGCCCTACATCAACTGTCTGGGCGCCCTCACCGGCGGCCAGGCGATGCAGCAGGTGAAGGCCGGCGTCAAGGCCATCTACCTGTCGGGCTGGCAGGTGGCGGCGGACAACAACGAATACTCGGCGATGTATCCGGACCAATCGCTGTACCCGGTGGACTCGGTGCCCAAGGTAGTGGAGCGCATCAACAACACCTTCACCCGCGCCGATGAAATCCAGCATGCCAAGGGCCTGGACAAGGGCGACAAGGGCTATGTCGACTACTTCGCGCCCATCGTCGCCGACGCCGAAGCCGGCTTCGGCGGCGTGCTGAACGCCTATGAGCTGATGAAGTCGATGATCCGCGCCGGCGCCGCCGGCGTGCACTTCGAAGACCAGCTGGCCTCGGTGAAGAAATGCGGCCACATGGGCGGCAAGGTGCTGGTGCCGACTCAGGAGGCGGTCCAAAAGCTGATCGCCGCCCGCCTGGCCGCCGACGTCTACGGCGTGCCGACGCTGGTGATCGCCCGCACCGACGCCGAAGCGGCCGACCTGCTGACCAGCGACGTCGACCCCAACGACGAGCCCTTCCTCACCGGCGAGCGCACCGCCGAAGGCTTCTACAAGACCAAGAAAGGCCTGGAGCAAGCGATCAGCCGCGCGGTGGCCTATGCCGACTACGCCGACCTGGTATGGTGCGAAACCGGCACGCCGGACCTGGAGTTCGCGCGCAAGTTCGCCGAAGCGGTGCACGCCAAGCACCCAGGCAAGATGTTGGCCTACAACTGCTCGCCGTCGTTCAACTGGAAAAAGAACCTGGACGACGCCACCATCGCCAAATTCCAGCGCGAACTGGGCGCGATGGGCTACAAGTACCAGTTCATCACGCTGGCCGGCATCCACAGCATGTGGTTCAACATGTACGACCTGGCGCAGGACTACGTGGCGCGCGGCATGTCCGCTTACGTCGAAAAGGTGCAAGAGCCCGAATTCGCGGCGCGCGACCGCGGCTACAGCTTCGTGTCCCACCAACAGGAAGTGGGCACCGGCTATTTCGACGACGTCACCACCGTGATCCAGGGCGGCACCTCCAGCGTCACCGCGCTGACCGGCTCCACCGAGGAAGAACAATTCCACTAAAACCGTCACAAACAGCACACAAAAACCGGCGGAAACGCCGGTTTTTTATTGCGATAAAAATGATAAATTCATTAAATGTCGTTCACAGACCATTCAAAACAAATCAAATCGCAATGTCTGGAGATTTAGTGCAATGAAAAAAATACTGGCTGGCAGCCTAATCATCGCCAGCAGCCTGTGCTTCACCGGCTGCACGTCCATGCGCGTCATCGCCGACAATCAGCAAGCCCTGTCCAGCCTGGCCTCGCCGCAACAAAGCCAGCTGAAACCGGGCGACAAGATCAGCCTCAAGACCACCGACGGCAAAGAGTACACGCTGGTGCTGAGCGCCATCGACCAGCAAGGCCTGGAAGGCAAGCTCACTGATAGCGAGCAACTCACCCGGCTCGCCTGGCAAAATATCAGCGCGGTACAAAAAAACGAGATTGACGGTGTCAAGACCGCTGGCCTTATCTTGCTGCTGTCCGGCGCCACCTTCGCGATCGGCAAGGCTTTCCTGAGCATGTTCCCCGGCTAGCCGGCCGCCCCCCAACAATTGATCCCCAGGAAACATCGATGATCCCGACTACCCCTGATCTTTGCGATTCCTTTGCAGACGCCGTCCGCGTCCTGGAACCCATTTTCCAGTCATACGGCGGCCATGCCCGCTTCCATGGCCAGATCGTCACGCTGAAGCTGTTCGAGGACAACAGCCTGGTGCGGCAAACGCTGGGAGAAAACGGCCAGGGCAAGGTGCTGGTGGTGGATGGCGGCGGCTCGCGCCGCTGCGCGCTGCTGGGGGATCAATTGGGCGAGCTGGCGGTGCGAAACGGCTGGGCCGGGCTGGTGATAGACGGCTGCGTGCGCGACAGCGCGGCGCTTGGCCAACTGCCGCTGGGGGTCAAGGCGCTGGCCGCGCATCCGCGCAAATCGGTGAAGCTGGGCGGCGGCCAGAGGGATTTGCCGGTGCGCATCGCCGGCTGTGAACTCGCGCCGGGCCAATGGCTGTACGCCGACGAGGACGGCGTGATCGTGGCGGAGCGCCAACTGGCCTAGCCGCCGCCGCGCTGATGCACCGGCAGCGCGCCCTGGGCGTTGGCGGTGCCCCACTCCAGCCTCTGCTCCCACCAGGTGTGGTGCTCCGGCACCAGCACTTCGGGGTTGTCCAGCGAAGCGGCGGTGATGTCGATTTCCTCGGGATCGGATTCGTGGAAGTAGGTCAGCGTGGAGCCGCAGTGCGGGCAGAAGCCGCGCGACACCGCGGCGGAGGAGTGATACTGCACCGGCTTTTCGCCGCGCCATTCCAATTCATGCACCCGCATGGTGAACCAGGTGACGAAAGCCGCCCCGCTGGCGCGCCGGCAGCTGCGGCAATGGCAGTGGGTGATGTGGAAAGGCGTGCCGCGCAGCCGGTAGCGCACCGCTCCGCACAGGCAACCGCCGGTCAGGCCAATGGTCATGACGGCTCTCCCAAGGATTGGGGCGCGCATCCGGGCGGCTTCCTGCGCCTGCCGCCGGGCGCCGCTACGCCCCTGCTCTCTTCACTATGCCTGAGCTATGCTGCATGTGCAAAAAAACTGTCACGCCCCGTGCTGGCGGGCAGCGGGACCGTCGCGTTCTATACTGGCGGAATGGGTATTTTCCCGCGGCGGATACTAGACATGCGCGCTCTTTGGCTTTTTCCCGCCTGGCTATGCCTGTCCGCGCCATGCCAGGCGCAAGCGCTCGACCGCTCGCCGCTGCGCATTTGCGACGATGCCGACGAATGGCCGCCCTACACCTACTATGTCCGCAAAAACCAGCAGCAGACCCGCGAACTGACCGGCTATTCGGTGGATGTCATCACCCGCATCCTGGACAAGCAGCGCATCCCGTTCCGGATAGACCTGTTGCCATGGAAGCGCTGTTTGTCCGCGATCGACAACGACGAGCAATACCTGATGGCCTTGAGCGCCAGCAAGAATCCGGAACGGGAGAAGCAGTTCCTGTTCTCCCTTCCCTATTACCAGACGCACTACTATGTGTTTTATTCGAGAGCCAAGTATCCGGACGGGGTAAACGTCGCCGGCCAGGCCGACCTTGGCCGCTACCGGCTGGGCGGCGTCAAGGGCTACGCCTATTCCGCGCTGACCGCGGTCGACAAAAACGCCATGCTGCGCGCCGCCGACTATCCGACGCTCGCCAGGATGCTGCAGGCCGACCGTTTCGACCTGTTCGCCGAAGACTATGAAGTGCTGGCCGGCCTGGACCGGCTGGGCGTCACCCACATCGTCGACAACCCGGCCATCGGCCGGATGCCGCTGCCCGGCATGCCGGGCAACGCCTTCCACATGATCTTCAGCCGCAAGAATCCCAGGGGCGCCCAGCTGCAACAGCTGGTCGACCGGGAATTGCGGCAGATGCAGGCTTCCGGCGAGCTGGAGCAGTTGCTGCGGCGCTACGTGCCGCGCTGAGCAGCGCCCGCCTCAAAACAAAGCCGATTCGAAATCGTGGATGGCGTGGGCCGCCAGGTTGAACAGCTCGGATGCCTTGGCCGGGTCCTTCTTCAAACCCAGATCGCCGCCCTCGTAAGCCATCGCCAGCGTCTGCAAAGCGGCGGGCATCTCCAGCCTGGCCGCTTGTTCGTACCAGCCGCGCGCGCGCGGCAAGTCCACCGCCACGCCCAGCCCTTCCTGATAGGCGATGCCCAGCTGGAACATCGCTTCGGCGCTGCCCCGCTCCGCCGCCAGTTCGAACCAGCGCCTGGCCGCCGCCGCGTCGCCGCCATCCTTGGCGCGCAGGCCCAGCATGCAGGCGGCGTCGGCTTGCCGGCGTCGCGCCGCCAGCGCCAGCCAGCGGTCGGACTGGCCGGCGTCGGCGGCCACGCCCAAGCCCTTGGCGTAGATCCGCGCCAGGCGGAACGCCGACAGCGCGTCGCCGCGCTCGGCCGCCGCCTGGTACCAGGGCCGCGCCTTGCGCCAGCCCGCCATGCCGCCGTCGCTGGCCAGCGCCTCGGCCAACGCGCGCTGGGCGTCGGCGTCGTCGTTCCTGGCCCAATCCTCCAGTTGCCGCCAGGCCGCCGCGTCGTTGGCGAACTGCGCGTGCTGGCGGGCGTCGTCCAGCTGGGCCTGGCTGGGCTTGGCGGCGCAGCCGGCGAGAATGGACACCGCCGCGATGGCGGCGATCCATGACATATTATGGGATTTCATCGCTGACAACCGGCGGCGGACGCCGCCGGCTCTGCTCCTCCGTGGCGCAGCCGCGTTCACTTGCTCAGATCGACCAGGTAGGTCCAGGTGCCATCGCCGTTGTCCGCCCCCTGGCTCACGCCATTGATGCCGGCGAGGCTGGCCGCCGCCAACTGGTTGGCGATGCTCTTGAAATTGACCTTGGCGTTGATCTTGACGAAGCTCCACGGCCGACTGCTGCCGTACTGGGCCCGGCCCAGGTCGCCATTGGCCTTGATGTAGGCGATCAACACGTCGCGGTTGGCGTCGGGGGCCTGGATGATGGTTTTGGTGCCATCTATGCCGGGGAAGTTGCCGCCGCCGCTGGCGCGGTAATTGTTGGTGGCCACGATGAACTGCTGGGACGGATCGATGGGCTGGCCGTCATACGTCAGGTTGACGATGCGGCTGCCCACCGGCTGGCTGACGTCGATCTGGTACTGCACTCCGTACATCACGTCGAAATTGAACACCTGGAAGGCGGAGTTGATCAGCTCCTGCGGCGCCGACGACGTCGGGTCCACGCTGTTGAACATCTGCGCGGCGCGCTCCAGCCAGTTCTTGACATCCGCGCCGCTCACCTTCACCGCCTGCACCGTGTTGGGATAGAGGTAGAGGTCGGCGGCGTTGTTGATGGCGATCGGCCCCTGCGCCACGTCGGTGTAGTCGCTGGCGCCATTTCGGCCGGCCTTGAACGGCGCCGATACCGACAGCACCGGCAGCGACGCGTACTGCGGCAGGTTGGCCTGCACGTATTTCTTCACGTAGTCCTGCTGCGCCATATTGACGATCTGGATCGCGCTGACATCTCCCAGCAAGGCGAAGTAGGTGTTCATGCGAAAATCGGTGCTGCCTATCGGCGTCTTCACGTAATTGATCGTGGCCTGATGCTCGCCCGCCACCAGTTGCGCAACGCGCGGGTCGGCCGCCACATAGCTGCCGTCGGCGTTCTTGATCGAACGCGTCTCCACCGCCGACTGGCCGGTTTGCACCACCCACTTGCCGCCGCTGTATTTCAGCGTCAGCCGGATCACGCCCAGGCGGTTGCCCCAATTGCCGGCCATCACCGTCGGCACGCCGTTGACGAAGCCCTTGTTGTTGTCCACGCCCTGCATAGCGTTGAACTGCGAGCCGGCCGCGCCCGGGTTGGGGAAGATATCGTGCGAGTGGCCTATCATCAGCGCGTCTATGCCGGTCTTGGTCAGGTGCCAGCTGCCGTTTTCCATCGCCGGGCTGTAGCTGGACGGATCCAGCCCGCCGTGCGACAGCGCCACCACCAGGTCGGCGCCGGCCTGGCGCATCTGCGGCACATAGGTGTTGGCGGTTTCCACCACGCCGTTGGTGTAGACCTGGCCGTTCAGGTTTTTCTTGTCCCAATCCATGATGGTGGGCGGCGTGAAGCCGATCACGCCGATATTCACCGGCACCTGCACGCTGCTGCCGTCCGGCGCGGTGCCGGCGAAAGTGCGCTTGAGCAGGGCATAAGGCTGGAAAATGGGCTTTTTATCCGCCAGATTGGCCACATTGGCCAATACCTGCGGATAAGCCGGCGCGCCGCAGGCGGATGGCCGCGCGATATTGGCCAGGCGGAAATCGGTATTGGTGACCTGCGACAGGAAAGGCAGGCCGAAATTGAATTCGTGATTGCCTATGGTGCCGGCATCGTATTTCAGGTAATTCATCACCTTGTGCACGGCGAGCGTATCCGCGCATTTCACCGGATTCACCGCCGCCTGGTAATCGCCCAGCGCGGTGCCCTGGATCAAATCGCCGTCATCCAGCAGCAGATTGTTCGGATACTGGCTGCGCGCCTGCTGAATCAGCGTGGCTGCCCGCTCCAAACCAAACGACGGATTGGCCGCCAGTTTGTAATAGTCGTAGCTGAGGACGTTTTGGTGGATATCGGTGGTTTCCAGCAGCGCCACGCTGACCGTGGTCCCCTCTGCCGGCCTGCCCGACGGCGCGCTGCCGCTGGAACAGCCCGCCAGCAGCAGGACTGCCCATCCTGCCGCCGCGATATTATGCTTGCTCATCACATGCCTTTCTTGTCTTACCGGGTCTGAATCGCCCAGCCGGCATTCTATTGGCTTAAGCGTCGGCATTCTGCCTTTGCAGATGATTTATTTATTTCAATGCGAAGAAAAACGGTTGAAAAACATCGCCAGAATGATCCAAGCGCCGGATTGCCGAACAATAGGCAAAGCAAAACAAGAAAAATCGGCCAAGAACAGAAAATTCGGATGCATTCATTTCAACGGGGGAAATCAGGCCGGCCATTTGAATCAGCGCTGTTTGGAAAATAAAAAACCGCCTGCTGATTCAGCAGGCGGCTGGATTCCGGATAAACGATGCTCAGGCCGGCTGGGTCGGCGTGGCGCCCTTGACTTCGGTCAGGCGGTTGTCGCCGTCGACAAACACCAGCTTGGGCGAGTGGTTCTTCAGCTCCGCGTCTTCGTATTGGGCGAACGAGGCGATGATCAGCAAATCGCCCGGCGCGGCGCGGCGCGCGGCCGAGCCGTTGACCGAAATCACGCCGGAGCCGCGCTCGGCCTTGATCGCGTAAGTGGCGAAGCGCTCGCCGTTGGTGACGTTCCAGATCTGCACTTCTTCGTATTCGAGAATGTCCGCCGCTTCCAGCAGGTTCTCGTCGATGGCGCAGGATCCAATGTAATGCAGCTCGGCGTGCGTGGTGGTCACGCGGTGGAGCTTGGACTTGAGCATATTGCGTTGCATGACAGCTTCCTTGTCGTTCCGGCTTAGCGGAACACTTCGATATTGTCGATCAGGCGGGTGCGGCCGAGGCGCGCGGCAGCCAGCACCACCAGGCGCTTTTCGCCGGCGTGAGCGATTTCCAGCGTGTCCGCCTGGCGCACTTCCACGTAGTCCACCACCCAGCCGGCGGCGGACAGGTCGTCGCGCGCGGACTGTTCCAGCGCCGCGTAATCCTGGCTGCCGGCCAGCAGGCCGTCGCGGATCGCGGTCAGGTTGCGGTACAGGCGCGGCGCCTCGGCGCGCTCCTCCGCGCTCAGGTAGCCATTGCGCGAGGACAGCGCCAGGCCGTCGGCGGCGCGGCCGGTGTCCACCGGCAGGATTTCAATCGGCGAGTTGAGGTCTTCGACCATCGCCTTGATCACATGCAGCTGCTGGAAGTCCTTCTTGCCGAAGCAGGCCAGGTCCGGCTGCACGATGTTGAACAGCTTGGTCACCACCGTGGCCACGCCGCGGAAGTGGCCGGGGCGGAAGGCGCCGCACAGCTCGTCCTGGATGCGCGGCGGCTCCACGTTGAAGTCCTGCTTGACGCGCGGATACAGCTCGCCTTCGGTCGGGAAGAACAGCGCGTCGACGCCGGCTGCGCGCAGCTTGTCGCAGTCCGCCTCGAAGGTGCGCGGGTAGGCGTCGAAGTCTTCGCCCTGGCCGAACTGCAACCGGTTGACGAAGATGCTGACCACCACTTTGTCCGCCTGGCCGCGGGCGGCTTGCACCAGCGCCAGGTGGCCTTCATGCAGATTGCCCATGGTGGGCACGAAGGCCAGCTTGCCGGCCTGTTTCCGCCAGGCGCGCATGTCCGCCACGGTACGGATGATTTCCATCGCTTGTTCTCTCCCGGGCTTAGTAGGTGTGTTCCGCGGTCGGGAAGGTCTGTTCCTTCACCGCCTTGACATAGGCTTCGACAGCACCCTGGATGCTGTCGGCCTCTTCCATGAAGTTCTTGACGAACTTCGCCTTCTTGCCCGGGTACACGCCCAGCATGTCATGCAGCACCAACACCTGGCCGGAAGTATCGACGCCGGCGCCTATGCCTATGGTCGGCGCGGAAATGGCTGCGGTGATTTCCTTGGCCAGCGCCGCCGGCACGCATTCCATCACGATCAGGCTGGCGCCGGCGTCGGACAGCGCCTTGGCGTCGTTGACGATGCGCTGCGCGTCATCGCCGCGGCCTTGCACGCGGTAGCCGCCGAAAGCGTTGACGAACTGCGGGGTCAGGCCGATGTGCGAGCACACCGGAATGCCGCGCTCCACCAGGAAGCGGGTGGTCTCGGCCATGTAGGCGCCGCCTTCCAGCTTCACCATGTGCGCGCCGGCCTGCAGCAGGCGGGCGGCGTGGGCGAAGGCTTGCTGCGGGCTTTCCTGGTAGGCGCCGAAAGTCATGTCGCCCAGGATCAGCGCGTTCTTGCTGCCGCGCGCCACGCAGCGGATGTGGTAGAGCATGTCCGCCTCGCTGACCGGCAGCGTGGAATCCACCCCCTGCATCACCGGGCCCAGCGAGTCGCCGACCAGCAGAATCTCGACCCCCGCCTCGTCCAGCAGGCTGGCGAAACTGGCGTCGTAACAGGTCAGCATGGTGATCTTCTGGCCTTCCGCGGCCAGCTTGTGCAGGGTATTGACGGTTATTTTCATTTCTCGACTTCCTCGTGTTCCATCTGCGGCGCCCAGGGGGACGATGCAACCGGTCCCCGGTCAGACGCTCTTGTTGAAATAACTGCGCTGGCCGCGCATTTCGGCAATGCAGCGGATCAGTAGATCGAAATCTTCGTCGCCGTCCACCAGGTTCAGATGATCGGTGTTGACGATCAACAGCGGCGACGACTCGTACTGGTGGAAAAACTCGCTATAACCGGCTTGCACGCGCTTCAGATAGCCTTCGGGGAAGTTTACCTCGTACTCCACCGCCCGCGCGGCCACCCTTTGCAGCAAAGTGTCTTCGGACGCCTGCAGATAAATCACCAGGTCCGGCACCGGGTATTCCGGCAAGGCCTGGCGCGCCAGGCGCTGGTACAGCGCCAGCTCGTGCTCGTCCAGGTTCAGCCGCGCGAACAGCGCGTCCTTTTCGAACAGGAAGTCCGACACCAGCGGCGCCGCCATCAGATCGCCCTGCAGCATCTCGCGCGCCATGTCGGCGCGCTGCATCAGGAAGCTCAGCTGGGTGGACAAGGCATGGGCCGGCATATTGCGATAGAAGCGCGGCAGGAAGGGATTGGCCGCCGGGTCTTCCGCCTTCAGCTGCACGCCCCAGTACTGCGCCAGCCGGGCCGCCAGCGAGGATTTCCCCGAGCCTATCGGCCCCTCCACCACCACGTAGCGCAATTGGCTCATATTATTCCTGTTGTTGTCGGGTTCCACGGCTTTCGTCCAGCCGCTCCACGCCGGACGCGTCCAGCGCGGCCGCCAGCGCGGCCACGTCGCCGACGCCCGGCAGCATGCCGGCCGGGGCGATTTCGGCCAGAGGCACCATCACGAAGGCGCGTTCGCGCATGCGCGGGTGCGGCAGGGTCAGCCGCGGCTCGCTCATTATGACGCCATCGTAATGCAGAAGGTCAAGATCCAAGACCCGAGGCGCGTTGCGGAAGCTGCGCTCGCGGCCGAAGCGCTGTTCGATCTCGAAAAGCCTATCCAGCAGCGCCAGCGGCGGCAAATCGGTGTCGAGCAGGGCCACCGCGTTGATGAAATCGGGCTGGTCGGCGTAACCGACCGGCGCGGTGCGGTACAGCGAGGAATGGCGCAGTAGCGTGGCGCCGGCCAAATGGCCAAGGGCCGCGAGCGCGGCCCCGACCTGTTGCGCCGGCTGCTCCAGGTTGCTGCCCAGAGCCACGTAGGCCAGCGTCACTCGGCGCTCTCCCCGCCTCCGGACTCGTCGCGGCGGCGGCTGTTGCTGCGGCGGCGGCGGCGTTTCTTGGCCGGCTCGGCGTCGCCGCCCTGCTCCTTGGCCTCGGCGATCAGGCGCTCGCACTCGTCGGCGTCGGCGCGCTGGAAGCGCTCCCACCAGCTCACCAGTTGCGCCGGCACTTCGCCGGCTTCGCTGCGCAGCGCCAGGAAATCGTAGGCGGCGCGGAAGCGCGGCTGCTCCAGGAAGCGGTACGGCCGGCCGCCGCTGCGGCTGTCGAAGCGCGCCTGCAGCGTCCAGATTTCGCGCATGGTCACGCTGAAACGGCGCGGGATGGCGAAATCGTTGTCCTGTTCGGACTCCACGTCGGAAATGGCGGACAACAGCGCCGGCAGGCTCTTCTCGCCAGCGGCGAGGCGCTGCTGCCAGCCCTGGTTCACCTGGCGCCACAGCAGGGTGGCCAGCAAGAAACCGACCGAAATCGGCTTGTCGGCGCGCAGGCGGGCGTCGGTGCTTTCCAGGCTGAGGCGCAGGAAGGCGTCGTCGTTGTTGCCCTTGTCGTCCATCACCGCGTCCAGCAGCGGGAACACGCCGCGGGCCAGGCCCTCGTCGCGCAGCTTCTTCAGGCAGGCGTAGGCCTGGCCGGACATCAGCAGCTTCAGCATTTCGTCGAACAGGCGCGCCGCCGGCTCTTTCTTCAGCAGATGGGCGTGGGCGCGAATCGGCTTCCTGGTGTCCTCGTCGATCTCGAAGCCCAGCTTGGCCGCCAAGCGCACCGCGCGCAGCATGCGCACCGGGTCTTCCTGATAGCGGCGCGCCGGCTGGCCTATCATCACCAGTTTCTTGGCGTGCAGGTCCTTGACGCCGTTGTGGTAGTCGATGACGGTTTCGTCGGACGGGTCGTAGAACAACGCGTTGACGGTGAAGTCGCGGCGGTGCGCGTCCTCTTCCTGGCTGCCGAAACTGTTGTCGGCCATGATGCGGCCGGTTTCATTGGTGTCGTCCACATTGCCGCCGCGGAAGGTGGTCACCTCTATGGTTTCCGGACCCATCATCACGTGGACGATGCGGAAGCGGCGGCCGATGATGCGGGAGCGGCGGAACAGATGGTGCACCTGCTCCGGCGTGGCGTTGGTGGCCACGTCGAAATCCTTGGGCGACACGCCCAGCATCAGGTCGCGCACCGCGCCGCCCACCACGTAGGCGGCATAGCCGGCCTCCTGCAGCCGGGAGGTGACGCGCAGCGCCGCCTGGCTCAGCTGGTCGCGGCGCACGCCGTGTTGCGGCAACGGGAAGACGCGGGGCTTGTTGCGGCGTTTGCTCATGCCGGCCGGCAGGTCCAGTACTTTTCGGATTAGCTTGCGGATCATGTGGAAGATTGTGACTTGGAATGCTGGATTCGCAAGATTAGGGATTCAAGGCCGCGATTATAGCCCGATTCTTTACGGAAAATACACATCCCCGCCCTCCCGCGCCGCAACTTGTTTCAATCAAGACTGTCGCCCGCCGCGTCCGGGCCAAGCAGATAGCCATCCAGGCATTGCCGCAGATGCGCGCGCAGCGCCACCACCGCCGGCGACAGCATCAGCCGGTGCGGCGTCACCAGGAACAGCGGGGTCTGCTCCGTATCATAGCCGTCCAGCAGCGGCAACAGACGGCCGGCGCGCAGATCGGCCAGCACGTCCAGCCGCGACTTGTAGGCGATGCCGCGTCCGGCCAGCGCCCAGCGGCGCACGATTTCGCCGTCGTCGCTCTGCCAGCGCCCGGCCACCGTCACCGTCTGCCGCTCGCCGCCCTGCGCGAAGCTCCAGCGCTCGTGCACCGCCGCGCCCAGGATGAAGCGCAGGCATTCGCGCCCGCGCAGCTCCTGCGGCGCGGCGGGCGCGCCGTGCCGCGCCAGGTAGTCCGGCGACGCGCACAGCACCCGGCGGTTGTCCGGCGCCAGCGGCAAGGCCACCAGCGCCGAATCCTCCGGCACGCCGTAGCGCAACGCCACGTCCACCGGCTGGCGGTAGAGATCGGCCACCCGGTCGCTGATCTGCAGCTGCAGCCCCAGGCCCGGATGCCGCAGCAGAAAATCGTCCAGCCAGGGCCGCAGCAGATTGCGCCCCAGGTCAGACGGCATCGATAGCGACAGGCTGCCGGACAGCGCCTGCCTATCCTGCGCCAGCGCCACGCTCCCCGCCCGCAGCGCGTCCAGCGCCGCGCGCGCGTGTTCGAGATAGCGCTCCCCCGCCAGCGTCAGCCTCAGGCTGCGGGTGGAGCGCGCCAGCAATTGCGCGCCCACCGCCTGCTCCAGCCGCTTCAGCGCCGCGCTGGCCACCGCCGGACTCAGATCCAGCTGCCGCGCCGCCGCCGACAGGCTGCCGTTGTCCGCGGCGCGGATGAAAACCTGCAAATCATCGGTCCTGACCATTTTTATCAATATTTTTTTGAAACTGATTCGAATTCTAGCTGGATTTAATGGAAATAAAACAGGAATACCATGCAAACCATCACTTGGAGCCGCCATCCCGGCGGTCCCTCAGCCAAGCAAAGGAAACGCGATGAAAGCCGTCGCCTACTATCAGAATCTGCCCATCTCCCATCCGGAAGCGCTGCAAGACGTGCAATTGCCCGAGCCCGTCGTCGGCAAGCATGACCTGCTGGTCGAAGTGAAGGCCATTTCGGTCAACCCGGTGGATGTCAAAGTCCGCGCCAATATGGCGCCGGAAGCCGGCGAGGCCTGCGTGCTGGGCTGGGACGCCGCCGGCGTGGTGAAGGCCGTCGGCAGCCAGGTCAGCCTGTTCCGGCCGGGCGACCGCGTCTGGTACGCCGGCGCGCTGCAGCGGCCCGGCGCCAACAGCGAACTGCACGCGGTGGACGAGCGCATCGTCGGCCGCATGCCGGACAGCCTGGATTTCGAAACCGCCGCCGCGTTGCCCCTGACCGCCATCACCGCCTGGGAGCTGCTGTTCGACCGTCTGCAAGTGCTGGCCAACCAACAGCCGTCCGGCAAGAAGCTGCTGGTGGTCGGCGCCGCCGGCGGCGTCGGCTCCATCCTGGTCCAGCTGGCGCGCCGGCTCACCGGCCTCACCGTGATCGGCACCGCCTCGCGCCCGGAAACCCAGGCCTGGGTGGCGGAGCTGGGCGCGCATCATGTGATAGACCACCGCCAACCGCTGAGCCGGGAGCTCAAACGCATCGGCATCGATCAGGTCGATTACGTGGCCAGCCTGAACCAGACCGACCAGCACTTCGGCGAAATCGTCGAAGCGCTGGCGCCTCAGGGCAAGCTCGCGCTGATCGACGACCCGGCTGCGCTGGACATCTCCCAGCTCAAACGCAAGAGCCTGTCGCTGCACTGGGAGTTCATGTACACCCGCTCGATGTTCGCCACCGACGACCAGATCGAGCAGCACAAGCTGCTGACCGAGCTGGCGCGGCTGGTGGACGCCGGCATCGTCAAGAGCACCGTCGCCGAGCGCTTCGGCGCCATCAACGCCGACAACCTGAAGCGCGCCCACGCGCTGCTGGAAAGCCATACCGCCAAGGGCAAGATCGTGCTGTCCGGCTTCTGAACCCCATCGCCGAAAAGGAAAATGCGAAATGATCGTTGAAATCGTCCGTCTGCGCGTCAAGCCGGGCCTATCGCAAGCCTTCGAAACCGCCTGGGCCGAGGCATCCGCCCGCTACCTGCGCCGCCAGCCCGGCTACCAGGCGCACAAGCTGGGCCGCCAGTTGGAAACCGAGCGCGACTACCTGCTGGCAGTGCAGTGGGACAGCCTGGACGCGCACCGCGCCTTCATGGACCATGCCGACTTCCAGCCCTTCGCCCAAAGCTTCTGGCACTTCTTCGACGGCGAGCCGGACCTGATCCACTTCCAGCCCAACCCCGCGCTATGAGCCCGGCCGCCGACCCGCAGATGACAGCCTTCCTGGCGCGCGCCCGCGCCGCCGGCACGCTGGACATCGCCGCCGAAACGCTGGCGCAGGCGCGGGCGACGGCGGAGGGCCTGCGCCGCTGGCAAGCGCCGCCGGGCTGGATCCGCTGCGCGACGACGGCCTGGATTACGCCGCGGCGCTGCGCGCGGCCGGCGTCGATACCAGCTGCATCCTGTTGTCCGGCCTGACCCACGCCGGCCTGCACCTGAGCGGCGTCGTCGCGCAGGCGCGCCGCCTGACCGATCTGGGCGGCGAAGCCCTGCGCCGGGCGCTGGCGGCCGCCCCTCCCCCCAACGCCACGGAGACGACATGAACCGCCCCCACCTCACCCTGATCACGATAGACCTGTCCTTCCACCACGCCAGCGCCGCGGTGGTGGCCGCCCTGCTGGAAGCGCATGGCGTGGCCGTCAGCGAATGGCGCGTCCCGCACGAACGCGCGTTCGAGCTGCTGCGCAACGGCGAAGGCGATCTGCTGTGCAGCGCCTGGCTGCCAGGCAGCCATGGCGCCTATCTCGCGCCGCTGGAAGACGAAGTGGAAAAGCTGGCTGTGCTCTACACCCCGTACGCGTTGTGGGGCGTGCCCGACTACGTGCCTCAGGAGCAGGTTTCCAGCCTGGCCGACCTGGAAAAGCCGGAAGTGGCCGCCCGCATGCAAAAAACGATACAGGGCATCAACCCCGGCGCCGGCATCAGCCGCTTTTCGCTGGAAATCATCGAGCGCTACCGGCTGGACGAAGCCGGCTATCACTTCCGCCACGGCAGCCTGGACGACTGCGCCACCGCCTTCGAGCGGGCGGTGGCGAACCAGGACTGGGCGGTGGTGCCGCTTTGGCAGCCGCAGTTCCTGCACTGGCGGCACAGCATCCGGGAATTGGCCGACCCCGAAAAGCTGCTGCGCGGCAAGGACGAGGCGACGCTGCTGATCCGCAAGTCCGCGCTGGCGCGCCTGCCGCCGGCCGCAGTCGAGGCGCTGCGCGCGCTGACGCTGGGCAACCCGTCGGTGGTTTGCCTAGACCACCAGATTTCGCGCCAGGGCATGGATCCGCTCCAGGCGGCGCGGCACTGGCTGCAAACCGCCCGCGCGGCCGCCTCCGCCATCAAAGCAACATAGCGGCCGGCCATTCATCAACTCAGTAGACATATGGACGAAATCCATAGAGCATACAGGCTTCAGCCCCATGCCACGGCCATGCGCACCGGCGCAGGGGAAGAGATCAGGAAAGCCGCCGGCCTTTGCCGGCGGGCGGCGTTCCGCAAATCCAGGAGCACGCTGTGTATTCCAAATCGAGTCCAAGCGGCGGCGGACAGCCTGGCGGCATTGCGCGCCGGCTGCCGCCACATCATCTGAAACATGGCGCCGCGGCGCTGGCCGTCGCCATCGCGCTGGCCGGCTGCGCGGTCGGTCCCGACTTCAAGCCGCCCGTCCTGCCATCGGCGGCCAACGGCCCTTATACCGAAGCCCCGCTGCCCGCCAGCACCGTCTCCGCTCGCGGCGAGCATGTCGGCCCCGCCGGCGCCAGCCAGCGGCTGGCCAATGGCCAGGATCTGCCGGAGCAATGGTGGACGCTGTTCCGCTCCGACTCGCTCGATCAACTGATCCGCGCCGCGCTGGAGCACAACCCGACGCTGGACGCGGCCCAGGCCTCGCTGGCGCTGGCGCGCGAAAACTACAACGCCGCCGCCGGCACCGCCTATTACCCGGCAGTCAACGCCCAGCTGGGCGGCGGCCGCCAGCGCGCCATCCTGACCGGCACCAGCCCCAGCGAGTTCAACGTCTACAACGCCACCGTCAACGTGTCCTACACGCTGGATCTGTTCGGCGGCGAGCGCCGCCAGCTGGAAAGCCTGATGGCGGCCACTGACTACCAGCGCTTCCAGACCGAAGCCGCCTACCAGACCCTGATCGCCAACGTGGTGACCACCGCGGTGCAGGAAGCCTCGCTGCGCGGCCAGCTGGAAGCCACGCGCGAGCTGCTGAAGGCGCAGGAAGAGCAACTGCGCATCGTCGACAAGCAAGTCGCGCTGGGCGCGCAGCCGCGCGCGGCCGCGCTGACCCAGGGCACGCTGGTGGCGCAGACCCGCGCCCTGCTGCCGCCGCTGGACAAGGCGCTAGCGCAAACCCGCCACCAGCTGGCGGTGTTCGTCGGCCGCTTCCCCGGCGAAGGCGGCCTGCCGGAATTCCACCTCGACTCCTTGCGGCTGCCGGCCGAGCTGCCGGTATCGCTGCCGTCCGACCTGGCGAAGCAAAGGCCGGACATCCGCGCCAGCGAGGCGCTGCTGCACCAGGCCAGCGCCAATGTCGGCGTGGCCACCGCCAACCAGTATCCGCAAATCACCCTCAGCGGCAATTACGGCACCCAGCACACCGTGCTGCCAGGCATGGACTTGGGCAACACGCTGTGGGGCCTCTCCGCCGGCCTGACCCAGCCGCTGTTCAACGGCGGCGCGCTCAGCGCCAAGCGCCGCGGCGCCGAAGCTGCCTACCGCCAGGCGGAGGCCCAGTACCGCTCCACCGTGCTGAAGGCCTTCCAGAACGTGGCCGATAGCCTGCGCGCGGTGGATGCCGACGCGCTGGCGCTGAAAGCCCAGGCCGACGCCGAAACCCAGGCGCGCGAATCGCTGCAGGTGCACACCCGCCAGTACCAGCTGGGCGGCATCAGCTACCTGTCGCTGCTGGACGCGCAGCGCAGCTACCAGCAGGCGCGGATCGGCCTGATCCAGGCCCAGGCCGCCCGCTACAGCGACACCGCGGCGCTGTTCCTGGCGTTGGGCGGCGGCTGGTGGCGCCACCCCGCCGCCGACGCCCAGGGGGCCGGGGGCTGAGCGGCGGACAAGCACGCATCGCGCAGGCCGGCGCAACCGCGGCGGCCTGCGCCAACACAATCCGAATTGCCATATAGAGAAAACGAATCATGACCAAGCGAATGTTGATCATGCTGGGCTGCGTAGTGCTGCTGGTAGCGGCGCTGGGCGTGGGCTTTTTCCTCCACATCCAGAAACTGATCGCCAGCTCGCCCAAGCCCGGGCCGCAAACGGTGTCCACCACCATCGCCAAAACGCAAGAGTGGCAGCCGCAATTGGGCTCGGTGGGCACCCTCACCGCCGTCCACGGCGTGGACATCAGCAGCGAAGTGGCCGGCCAAGTGCGCGAGATCGCCTTCAAGTCCGGACAGGACGTCAGGGCCGGCGAGGTGCTGGTGCAGCTGAACGCCGACGCTGACGTCGCGCAGCTGCGCTCGCTGCAGGCGGCGGCCGAGCTGTCCGCCACCACGCTGAAGCGCGACCGCGCCCAACTGGCGGTGCAGGGCGTCAGCCAGGCCCAGGTGGACGCCGACGAAGCCGATTTGAAGAGCAAGAAGGCCTTGGTGGCGCAACAGGCGGCGCTGGTGGCGAAAAAGACCATCCGCGCGCCGTTCGCCGGCCGGCTGGGCATCACCACCGTGAACCCGGGCCAGTTCCTCAACCCCGGCGACAAGATCGTCACCCTGCAGACCATAGACCCGGTCTATGTCGACTTCAACCTGCCGCAACGCCAGATCGGCCAGGTGCGGATCGGCCAGAGCGTGTCGCTGAAGAGCGACGCCTTCGGCAACGAGCTGTTCCACGGCAAGATCAACGCCATCAGCCCCAAGATCGACCCGGCCACCCGCAACGTGCAGGTGGAGGCCACCATCGCCAACCCCAAGCGCAAGCTGCTGCCGGGCATGTTCGCCAACACCACCATAGACGTGGGCAGCAAGCAGAAGCACCTGACGCTGCCGCAGACCGCCATCACCTACAACCCGTACGGTTCGACGGTGTTCATCATTAAAGCTGGCAAGAACGGCCCCGAGGCGCAGCAGGCCTTCGTCACCACCGGCGACACCCGCGGCGACCAGGTGGCCATCCTCTCCGGCCTGAAGGAAGGCCAGGAAGTGGTGACCAGCGGCCAGCTGAAACTGAAGACCGGCACGCCGATCGCCGTCAACAATTCGGTGCAGCCGGCCGATAGCCCGAACCCGACGCCGCAAGAACACTGAGGCCGCGCCATGAACTTTACCGATATCTTCATCCGACGGCCGGTGCTGGCCACCACGGTGAGCCTGCTCATCGTGGTGCTGGGCCTGCGCTCGTTGTTCGGCCTGCCGGTCAACCAGTATCCGCGCACGCAAAACGCGGTGGTGACCATCTCCACCGCCTATTACGGCGCCGACGCCAAGACCGTGGCCGGCTTCATCACCCAGCCGCTGGAATCCGCCATCGCCCAGGCGCAGGGCATAGACTACCTGTCGTCCACCAGCACCAGCGGCGTGTCCACCATCACCGCCACGCTGCGGCTGAACTACGACGCCAACCGCGCGCTGACCGAGATCAACACCCAGGTCAACTCGGTGAAGAACCAGCTGCCGGCCCAGGCGCAGCAGCCGGTGCTGACGGTGCAGACCGGCCAGACCACCGACGCGATGTACATGGGCTTCTACAGCGACACGCTGCCGACCAACAACGTCACCGACTACCTGGTGCGGGTGGTCAAGCCCAAGCTGGACTCGGTGCCGGGGGTGCAGACGGCGGAAATCCTGGGCGCGCGCCAGTTCGCGCTGCGCGCCTGGCTGGATTCGGCCAAGATGGCGGCGCACGGCGTCACCGCGGCCGACGTCAGCGCCGCGCTGGCCAACAACAACACGCTGACCGCGCTGGGCGCCAGCAAGGGCCAGATGGTGACCATCCCGCTGACCGCCGCCACCGACCTGCATTCGGTCGACGAATTCAAGCAGCTGGCGGTCAAGCGCAACGGCGACGCCATCGTGCGGCTGGAGGACGTGGCCACCGTGACGCTGGGTTCGGAAAACTATGATTTCAACGTCGCGTTCAGCGGCGTGCGCTCGGTGTTCATCGGCATCAAGGTGGCGCCGGAGGCCAACATCCTGGATGTGGCCGAACGCGTGCGCACGGTGTTCCCGTCCATCCAGCAGCAGCTGCCCACCGGCCTGACCGGCCAGATCGTCTACGACTCCACCGACTTCATCAACACCTCCATCCACGAGGTGGTGAAGACGCTGCTGGAGGCGCTGGTGATCGTGACCGTGGTGATCTTCCTGTTCCTCGGCAGCTTCCGCGCGGTGGTGGTGCCGGTGATCGCGATGCCGCTGTCGCTGATCGGCACCTTCTTCATCATGCTGATGCTGGGCTACTCGATCAACCTGCTGACGCTGCTGGCGCTGGTGCTGGCCATCGGCCTGGTGGTGGACGACGCCATCATCGTGGTGGAAAACGTCGACCGCCACATGCGCGAGGGCAAGACGCCGCTCGAAGCCGCCATCATCGCCGCGCGCGAGCTGGGCGGCCCGATTCTGGCGATGACGGTGGTGCTGGTGGCGGTGTACGTGCCGATCGGCTTCCAGGGCGGCCTGACCGGCGCGCTGTTCACCGAATTCGCCTTCACGCTGGCCGCCTCGGTCACCGTGTCCGGCGTGGTGGCGCTGACGCTGTCGCCGATGATGTGTTCGCGCTTCTTCAAGTCGGACATGGACAACAGCCCCTTCGTCCACGCCATCGACCGCACCTTCGAACGCGTGCGCCACCGCTACCAGCGCATCCTGCGCAGCCTGCTGCAGACCTGGCCGGTGCTGATCGTGATGGGCGTGATCCTGATCGCGCTCTTGGGCCTGATGTTCAAGATGTCGAAGTCGGAGCTGGCGCCGGAAGAGGACCAGGGCATCGTGCTGTCGCAGGTGGTGGGCGCGCCCACCGCCACCGCCGACCAGATGCAGGCCTACGCCGACCAAGTGTTCCAGGTGGGCAAGAGCATGCCGGAATACAAGCAGATGTTCCAGATCACCGGCGTGCCCACCACCAACGCCGGCATCGGCGGCGTGCTGTTCAAGGAATGGGACCAGCGCAAGCGCAGCGCGCATGAAATCCAGCTGGACCTGCAGGCGCGCTGGAACAAGATCGCCGGCGCGCGCGTGGCGGCCTTCCAGTTCCCCGCCCTGCCCGGCGCGTCCGGCCTGCCGGTGCAGTTCGTCATCACCACCACCGAGCCGTTCGAGAACCTGAACCAGGTGGCGCAGCAGGTGATGGACAAGGCGCGCGCCTCCGGCAAGTTCTACTTCGTCGACGCCGACCTGAAAATCGACAAGCCGCAGGCGACGGTGGTAGTGGACCGCGACAAGATCACCGCGCTGGGCCTGACCCAACAGGACGTCGGCAACTCGCTGTCTGCGGCGCTGGGCGGCGGCTACGTCAACTACTTCTCGATCGACGGCCGCTCCTACAAGGTGATTCCGCAGGTGCTGCAAACCGACCGGCTGAATCCATCCCAGCTGCTGGATTACTACATCAAGACGCCGAACAGCGGCGTGATCCCGGTGGGCACCGTGGCCAAGCTGAAATACGACGTGGTGCCGGAGTCGATCACTCGCTTCCAGCAGCTCAATTCGGTGACCATCTCCGGCGTGGCCGGCGTGTCGCAGGGCGAAGTGCTGCAGTTCATGCGCGATACCGTGCAGCAGGTCGCGCCCAGCGGTTACACCGTCGACTACTCCGGCCAGTCGCGCCAGTTCATGCAGGAGTCCGGCGGCTTCCTGGTGACGATGATGTTCGCGGTGATCATCGTGTTCCTGGCGCTGGCGGCGCTGTTCGAAAGCTTCCGCGACCCGGTGGTGATCCTGGTGTCGGTGCCGCTGGCGCTGTTCGGCGCGATGATCTTCATCTTCCTCGGTTTCTCCTCGCTCAACATCTACACCGAGGTGGGGCTGGTGACGCTGATGGGCCTGATCAGCAAGCACGGCATCCTGATCGTGGAAGTGGCCAACGAGCTGCGCAAGACCGGCTTGTCCAAGCAGGACGCCATCGAGCAGGCTGCCGCCATCCGGCTGCGCCCGATCCTGATGACCACCGCCGCGATGGTGTTCGGCGTGATTCCGCTGGTGATCGCCTCCGGTGCCGGCGCCGCCGGCCGCTACGCGATGGGCCTGGTGATCTTCACCGGCCTGTCCATCGGCACGCTGTTCACGCTGTTCGTGGTGCCGGCGATGTATATGTTCCTGGCCTCCAAACGCGAAACCGCCGTGGAAACCGCCGGCGACGCCGCGCTGGAAAACCAGCCGCGCTAAGCCAGCCGCGCCATTCGCGCCGGGCGGCTCCTTTGGGAGCCGCCCGTTTTCATTTGCGCCGCCACCGGGCTAGGCCAGACAGAATTCGCGCACCAACGCCACCAGTTCATCCGGCCGCTCCAGAAAAGCGGCGTGGCCGCTGTCGATTTCGACGCAGCGGCTGCCCGGGATCAGCTGATGCAGCCCACGCGTCTGGTAAGGCGGCACCAGGTAATCCTGGCGGCACGCCACCACCAGCGTCGGCGCCGCGATCGTCCGCGCCGCTTGGCGGATATCGATGCGCAGGCCCAGTTCGACACGGCGCGCCGTGTCGGGCGGCATGGGCTGGCGCAGCAAGGCGTCGATGCTGTCGCCGCCAAACCGGGTCAGCGCGGCCGGGCTGACCGCGAGCGCGAAGGCATAGCGGTTGCAAAGCTCGGCGTCCGCCGCCAGAAGCCGCCGCCAGCCTTCAAACACCATCTGGTGGCGGGCATCGCCGCTGTCCGCCCAGCCGGCCACCAGGATCAGGCGCCGCACCCGGTCCGGGTGCCGCGCCGCGACGGCGGCCGCCACCACCGCGCCCAGCGAATCGCCCAACAGATCGACCGGCTCGTCCGCAGCATGGCGGATCACCGCCGCGACCTGCTCTACCAAAATGTCCAACGTCAGTTCGCCGTCCGGCAGAGTGGAGCCGCCGCAACCGCCGTAATTGGGCATGACCACCTGGCAGTGGTCGGCGAAACGTTCCGCCACTTGGCCGAAATTGCCCTGCGCATCGACGCTGGTGCCGTGCAACAGAACCAAAGGCCGGCCAACGCCGCTGCAGGTATAATTGACCGAAGCGCCGGCCGCCTGAATGGTGATGCTCATGCGAAATCCCCTTGCCATAACCAAGCTGGCCGGCGCGGAGAAGGCGCGCAGCAGCCAACATGCCATTACCACACGCACCGGCCGCCAAATTATTCCAAATGACTCAATCATTGCGCCATGCTCCGCCAAAATCGCATTCCCGGACGGGGCAGTCATGACGCTGGCCCGCGCTGCTGCATCGCCCGGCCGGCGGCGCAGCCCGAAATCTGCCGCAGGCGCGGCAAGCAAAGCGAAAAAATGAAACAGACCATGGAAGCGCGCCGCGTCAGCGGCCTGATTCTGGCCGGCGGCCAGGGCATGCGGATGGGCGGGCAGGACAAGGGCTGGCTGGAACTGGTCGGCGCGCCGCTGGTCGAGCTGACGCTGGCGCGGCTGCGGCCGCAATTGGCAAACGGAGAGTTGCTGATCAGCGCCAACCGCAACCTGGAACGCTATGCCGCGCTGGCCCGCGCGCTGCCGGACGCGCCGGAGTTCGCCGGCTGCGGGCCGTTGGCCGGCCTGGAAGCCGGCTTGGCGGCTTGCGCGGCCCCCTGGCTGGTGGCGGTTCCCTGCGACCTGCCTTTCCTGCCCGCCGACCTGGCCTCGCGGCTGCTGGCGCCGCTGCTGCGCGGAGAGGCCAGTCTGAGCGCGGCCAGCTGCGCCGGCCGGCAGCACCCGGCCTGCATGGCTTTGTCGGTGGAGCTGCTGGAGGATCTGCGCGCCTATCTGCGCGCCGGCGGCCGCAAGGTCAGGGAATGGCAGGCCCGCGTCGGCGCGCTGCAGATAGATTTCGACGACGCGCCCGAGGCCTTTCGCAATCTCAATACCCCGGACGATCTGGCCGCGGCGGAAGCCTACGCCAGCCAGTGGCGCCAGTCGTAATAGGCGACCCTGTCGCCATCGGCCAGTTGCCGGTCCGCCGGCAGCCTGGCCAAGCCCGACGATCCCGGCAGCGCGCTGATGATGCCGGCGGCCTGGCGGCCATGCGGATGCAGCCGCGCGTCGCTTTCCAGCCGCACCCGTAGGAAGTCCTCTCGGCCGCAGTCCTTGCGCTGCGCGCCGCTGGCCAGGGGCAATTGGCCCACCGGCGGGAAGCATTCGCCGCGCCCCTGCATCCGCCGCATCAACGGCGTCACCAGCAAGGCGAACACCACGTAGGCCGAAACCGGGTTGCCGGGCAGGCACACCACCGGCGTCGCGCCCAGCCGGGCCAGCGCCACCGGCTTGCCGGGCTTCATCCTAACCTTCCATAAATCCAGCTCCGCCCCCAATCCGGCCAGCACCGGCTTGACCAGGTCGCGCTCGCCCACCGACACCCCGCCGACGCTCAGCACCAGGTCGCATTCGCGCGCCAGCTCGGCGAAGGCCTGGCGCAGCTCGTCCTCGACGTCGCGGGCATGCCGCCGCGCCGCCACCCGCGCGCCCATGCCGGCCGCCAGCGCCGCCAGCATCGCGCCGTTGCTGTTGTAGATCTGCTGCGGCGCGCGCGCCTCCCCCGGCGCGACCAGCTCGTCGCCGGAAGTCAGGATGCCCACCTTCAGGCGCGGGAACACCGGGACTTCGGCCATCCCTTGCGACGCCAGCAAGGCGATATGGCCGGGCCCCAGCACGCAGCCGGCCTCCAGCAGGATCGCGCCCGCCGCCACATCCTCGCCGCGGCGGCGGATATGCTGGCCCGGCAGCGGCGGGCGGCTGATCGTCACCATGCCGTCGGCCTCTTCCGCGTCCTCCTGCATCGCCACCGCGTCGGCGCCGTCCGGCAGCAGGCTGCCGGTGAACAAGCGGATAGCCTGGCCGGGCAGCAAGGCCTCTGGCGCCTGGCCGGCATAGCAACGCTGCTGCACCGGCAGCGCCACGCCCGGCGCGGCGTCGGCGCAACGCACGGCGTAGCCGTCCATCGCGCTGTTGTCGGCCGGCGGCATGTCCAGCGCGGCCGTCAGCGCCCGCGCCAGCACCCGGCCCGCCGCTTCGTCCAATCGCACGGTTTCGGTCCCCGTCAACGGCGGCGCGTAATCGGCCAGGTAGCGCTGGGCGTCCTCGAATGCCAGCATCAGCTCTCCTCCTGGGCGCGGAAGGCGCTGGCGAAATTGCAGGGCCGGTGGCGGCTGTCCAGCTGCTCGCGCAGTATTTTGTCCCAGGCCAGCTCGCACGCCCGCTCCGCCCCCGGCAGGCAGAAGATCAGCGTGCGGTTGGCGAAACCGGCCAGCGCGCGCGACTGCAGCGCCGAACTGCCGACCTGCGCCAGCGAGAAATGGCGGTACAGCTCGCCGAAGCCGTCTATCTCCTTGTCCAGCAGCGGCAGCACCGCCTCCGGCGCCGAGTTGCGCGGCGAGAAGCCGGTGCCGCCGCTGGTGAGGATCACCTGCACCTCGTCCTCGGCTATCCATTCGCTGAGCACGCGGCGGATCTGGTAGATATTGTCGGCGACGATGCCGCGCCGGGCGCAGACATGGCCGTCCTGGCTCAGTTTTTCCGCCAGCAGGTCGCCGGCGCCGTCGTTGTCCAGGGTGCGGCGGTCGCTGATGGTCAGCACCGCGCAGCGCAGCGAAACCGCTTGTTCGTCATGCATTTCGATGACCTTTCTGTAAGTGCCTCCGGACCTCAGCCCGCGGTGTATTCGACAAAGCCGTTCTTGCGGCAGAAGCTGGCCAGCGACATTCCGGCCTGGCGCGCGATGTCCACCGCCAGCGAGGTGGGCGCGGAAATGGTGGCCAACAGCGGAATGCCCATCCTGGCCGCCTTGCGCGCCAACTCGTAGCTGGCGCGGCTGGACATGAACACGAAGCCCTCATCCAGCGCCGCGCCCTGCAGCGCCAGATGGCCGATCAGCTTGTCCATCGCATTATGGCGGCCCACATCCTCGAACGCCCGCAGCACCGCGCCGTCCGGCCCGCACCAGGCCGCCGCGTGCACGCCGCCGGTGGCGCGCATCAGCCGCTGATGCTCGGGCAACTCGCGCGCGGCGCGGGCGATGATGTCGGCGCGGGCGATTATCCGCCGCGCCGCGGCGATCGGCGTCGGCGCCAGGTCGAGCAAGGCCAGGCTCTCGATGCCGCAGACGCCGCAGCCGCTGCGGCCTTCCAGCGAGCGCCGCCTCTCCTTCAAACCCAAAAAAGCCGGCTGGGCGATCTCCAGCCTCACCTCGGCGCCGCTGGCGAAAAACTCGGCCTCGACGTCGAAGATCTCGCCGCGCCGCGCCACGATGCCCTCGGTCAGCGCGAAGCCCACCGCCAGCGCCTCCAGGTCGCATGGCGTGGCCATCATCACCGCGTGGGAAATGCCGTTGAACACCAGCGCCACCGGCGTTTCCTCCGCCACCCGGTCCGCGTCGGCGCGCTGCCCGCCGTCTTCCTGATGGCGCGTCACCGCGCATTGAATGAAACCGTCGCCCTCGCCCATTGGCTGCTCCCGCATATCGCCCTCTCCCGCCATCCCGCCACCGGCGCGCGCCGGCATTTCCGCCGCGCCGCAATCCGCCTACACTACACCGCCTGCCACCTCCGACCGACGAACCATGACCCAGCCCTCGTCCGATCAGCTCGACCCCGCCATCGCCGCCCTGCTGGCGCAGCTATGGCGCGCCGCCCAATCCGGCGCGCCGGCCTGGTCGCTGCCGCGGCTGTGCAAACAGTCCGGCCTGCGCATGAGCACGCTGCGGCGCAGCCTGACCTTGCTCGCCGAACTGGAGCTGGCCGCCATCGAGCTGTACGCCGACGGCCGCGGCCGCGCCTGGCTCAGCGACGAAGGCTGACATTATCCCCCCCTGCCGAACGGGGCGCCAGCCGCCGCGCCGGAAACTCCCACCAAAGCGGCCGCATGCTTTATCCTTGCATCCCGACGCGGGGCGCCGCCCCGCCCTTAACCCACCCGCCGCAGGAGCCTGTTTCAGCATGGACCATTCCAAGACCAAGGGACGAATCGAACCCTACGCGCCGCCGGCCGGCGGCCTCGGTTCGCTGAAAAGCACCACCGTCGCCCTGGTCAAGGAAAAGGTGCCGGGCAGCCGCTACAAGACGCTGTTCCATCAGAACCAGCCCGACGGCTTCGACTGCCCGGGCTGCGCCTGGCCCGACCGCGAACACACCTCCACCTTCGAATTCTGCGAAAACGGCGTCAAGGCGGTGGCGGCGGAAGCCACCGGCAAGAGGATAGGCGCCGACTTCTTCGCCCGCCACACGGTGACGGCGCTGCTGCAGCAATCGGACTACGAACTGGAGCAGCATGGCCGGCTGACCGAACCACTGGCCTACGACGCCGCCAGCGACCGCTACCTGCCCATCTCCTGGGACGACGCCTTCGCGCTGACGGCGCGCCACCTGCGGGCGCTGCCGGACCCCAACCAGGCCTCGTTCTACACCTCCGGCCGCACCAGCAACGAAACCGCCTACCTGTTCCAGCTGTTCGTGCGCATGTTCGGCACCAATAATTTTCCGGACTGCTCCAACCTGTGCCATGAATCCACCAGCCGCGCCTTGCCGGCCACGGTGGGTGTGGGCAAGGCCACGGTGATCCTCGACGATTTCGAGCACGCCGACACCATCCTGGTATTCGGCCAGAACCCGGCCACCAACCATCCTCGCATGCTGAACGAGCTGCGCGAATGCGCGAAGCGCGGCGCGGCCATCGTCTCCATCAACCCGCTGAAAGAACGCGGCCTGGAGCGCTTCGCCAGCCCGCAGCATCCGCTGGACATGGTGGGCGGCGGCGTCGCCATCAGCTCGATGTTCATCCGCCCGACCCTGGGCGGCGACTTCGCGCTGATCAAGGGCGTGGCCAAGCGGGTGCTGGAGCTGGACGACGAGGCCGTGGCCGCCGGCGGCGAGCGGGTGCTGGATGCCGGCTTCCTCGCCGAGCATTGCAGCGGCTTCGACGCCTTCGCCGCCGACTTGCGCGCCGAAAGCTGGCCGGCGCTGGCGGCCGATTCCGGCGTGCCCTGGAGCGACATCGACGCGCTGGCCCGGCTGTACGCGCGCGGCAAGGCGGTGATCGCCACTTGGGGCATGGGGCTGACCCAGCACAAGAATTCGGTGGCGGCGATACAGATGCTGTCCAACCTGATGATGATGCGCGGCAATATCGGCAAGCGCGGCGCCGGCCTATGCCCGGTGCGCGGCCACTCCAACGTGCAGGGCGACCGCACCGTCGGCATCGAGGACAAGCCAACCCCGGCCTTCCTCGACCGGCTGCGCGACGTCTACGGCTTTGAGCCGCCGCGCCATCACGGCCTGGACGCCGTCGACACCATCGCCGCGATGCGCGACGGACGGGTGAAGGTATTCGTCGGCCTGGGCGGCAATTTCGCGATGGCCACGCCGGACACCCCGCTCACCTTCGCCGCGCTGCGCAACTGCGCGCTGACGGTGCAGATCTCCACCAAGCTCAACCGCAGCCACCTGATCCACGGCAAGGACGCGCTGATCCTGCCGACGCTGGGCCGCACCGAGATAGACCTGCAGAAAAGCGGCCCGCAGGGCGTGACGGTGGAGGACTCGATGTGCATGGTGCATCTGTCCTACGGCATCAACCCGCCGGCCTCGCGCGAACTGCGCTCCGAAACCGCCATCGTCGCCGGCATCGCGCAGGCGACGCTGGGCGGCGGCAAAGTGGACTGGCTGAGCTTCGTCGACGACTACGCCAAAATCCGCGACGAGATCGCCAAGGTGCTGGACGCCTTCCGCGACTTCAACGCCCGCGTGGCGAAGCCGGGCGGCTTCCACCTCACGCCCGCCTCGCGCGAGCGGCGCTGGCTGACCCCGGCCGGCAAGGCGCAGTTCATCGTCCACGCGCTGGAGCGCGACACCCCCATCCAGCGCGCCCGCGCCCGCCACGGCGACCAACTGATGGTGCTGATGACCGCGCGTTCGCACGACCAGTACAACACCACCATCTACGCGATGGACGACCGCTACCGCGGCGTCTACGGCCAGCGCCGGGTGCTGTTCATCCACCGCGACGACCTGGCGCGGCTGGGTTTTTCCGCCGGCGAGCGGGTGGACCTGTTCACAGTCTGGGACGACGACGTGGAGCGCCGCGCCGACGGTTTCCTGCTGGTGGAATACGATATTCCGCGCGGCTGCCTGGGCGCCTACTTCCCGGAAACCAATCCGCTGATCCCGCTAGACAGCGTGGCCGACGTCTCCAACACCCCCACCTCCAAATCGGTGCCGGTGCTCCTGCGCCGCGCCGCCGGCTGAGCGCCCGCGCGACCGGCCCTCAGCCGGCCGCCACCAGGCCGCGGACGATCGCTATCGCGTCGCCGAACTGCAGGCGCTGCACGCAGGCGGCCGCCTGGCGCACCCGCGCCTCGCTGTCGCCCAGCTCCAACGCCAGCAATTCTTCGATCAGGTCTATCACCGCCAGATTGTGGTCTTCCAGCAGCGCCAGCACATCCCGCAGCCGGTCCCGCTCCAGCGCGAGCGCGCCGGACGCCGGCGCGCTCCGCGCTTCGGCCGGCAGCGACGCCGCCAGCTGGCCGGCGCTGCTGTCGGCCAGCCGCTCCAGTTCGCGCAGCCGGTCGGCCAGCGCCGTTGCCGCCAGCCGCCCCGGATTGCCGGCCTTCACCAGCCGCGACAGCTCCTGCGCCTGCCGATTCAGCGCCGTCGCTCCCATGGTCGCCGCCACGCCCTTGAGCGCATGCAGGCTGACCAGCAAGCCGGGCCAGGCGCCTTTGTCCACCTGCCGCTCCATATCAGCCAGCAGCCTTTCGCACTCCGGACGGAAAGTCGCCAGCGCCGCGCGGTATACCTTGAGCTTGTTGCCGAAGCGGCGCAGCCGCGAAGGCAGCGCCTCTATCGCCGGCCCATCGTCGCTCCCGCCGTCTTCGCCTTCCCCGCCGGTCGTCTGCGTATTACGCGCCTGCCAGCCGGCCAGCGCCTGCAGCTTGGCCACCAGTTCGTCTATGTCTATCGGCTTGCCGACATGGTCGTCCATGCCGGCGGCCAGGCATTCGTCGCGGTCGGCCCGGGAGGCGTTGGCCGTCATCGCCAGTATCGGCAGCGCCTGGCAGCGCGGATCGGCGCGCAGGCGGCGCGTCGCCTCCAGGCCGTCGATATCGGGCATCTGCACGTCCATGATCACCACGTCGTAAAGCGGATCGGCGGCGCTGGCCAGCGCCACCCCCTGCAGGCCTCCCTCCGCCAGCGCGACCTCGGCGCCTTCGTCGCGCAGCAATTCCATCGCGACCTGCCGATTCAAGGCGTTGTCCTCCACCAGCAGCAGGCGCAACCCGGCCAGCCGCCTCGGCGCGGCCGGCGGCATCGCCTCGCACAAATCGTTATCCGCGCCCGCCACCGCGCGGCGAATGGCGTCCACTAACTGCTGCGGCGTCACCGGCTTGGTCAGCACGTCGCAGAACGGCGCCTGCGGCTGCTGGGCGATGCCCGCCAGCACCTCGCGGCCGAAGGCGGTGACCATCACGATCACCGGCGAATGGTTGGGCGCGGCCTGCTGCCGCATGCGCCTGGCCGTTTCCACGCCGTCCAGCCCCGGCATGCGCCAGTCCATCAACACCACGTCGTAGCGCCAGCCGCCGGCGATGGCCGCGCGCGCCAACGCTATCGCCTCTTCGCCGCCATTGGCGTAATCGGCATGCCAGCCCACCAAGGACAAGGTGTCGAGCAGGATCTCCCCGGCCAGCGCATTGTCGTCCACCACCAGCACCCGCAGGCCATCCCCCGGCCAACTGGCCGCCAGCGCCGCGCCCCCGCTCAAGCCGAAGGCCAGCTCGAACCAGAAGCGGCTGCCCTCGCCGGGCCGGCTCTCCACCTGCAGGCGGCCGCCCATCAGCTCGATCAGCCCCTTGCTGATCACCAAGCCCAGCCCGGTGCCGCCGAACCGTCGGGAGGTGGAGGCTTCCGCCTGGGAGAAGCCTTCGAAAATGCGGTTCAATTGCTCGGCGCTGATGCCGATGCCGCTGTCCAGAATCTCGAACCGCAGCACGACGTCGCGCTCGCCGCGCCGCGTCGCCGACAGGCTGACCACCACCTGTCCCGCCACGGTGAACTTCAGCGCGTTGCCGGCCAGGTTGATCAGGATCTGCTGCAGGCGCAGCCGGTCGCCATACAGCATGGAAGGCAGGGTCGGATCCATCCGGAACAGCACTTCCACATTGCGGTCGCCGTGATTGCCCGACAGCACCACCGCCAGATCGCGCATCAGGCTTTCCAGGTCGAAGGGGTGCGGGTCCAGCTGCAGCTTGCCGGCGTCGATCTTGGAGAAATCGAGGATGTCGTTGAGCAGGCCCAGCAAAGAGCGGGCCGCCGCCTGGGTTTTTTCGACGTAGTCGCGCTGGCGCCCGTCCAGCCCCGTGCGCTGCAGCAGCTGCAGCAGACCCAGCACCGCGTTCATCGGCGTGCGGATCTCATGGCTCATATTGGCCAGGAACTGGCCTTTGGCGATGCTGGCCTGCTCCGCCTGCCGCTTGGCCTCCAGCAAGGTGGCTTCGTAGGCCTGGCGCTCGGTGACGTCCTCGCAAATGCCGGTGAAGCGCAGCGCGCGCCCGTCGCCGTCGCGCTCGATCCGCGCGCCGGCCTGCAACTGGCGCACCTCGCCGTTAGGACGCACCACGCGGAAGGCGGCGTCATAGGCCCCGCCTTCCGCCGCCGCCGCCATCATGCCTGCCTCCATCCGCCGCGCGTCGTCGGGATGGAGCCGCTCCAGCCAGCTCCGGTACTCCAGTTCCTGCCGCGCCGGCTCCGGTTGCGGCGCCAGGCCGTGGATTTCGAACATCCTGTGGTTCCAGTTGAGCATGCCGTCCGCCGGCACCCAGCTCCACACGCCCAGCTGCGCGACATCCGCCGCCATTTGCAGCTGGTCGCGCGCCACTGTCAGTTCCTGCTGCTGCTGCAGCTGGGCGGTAATGTCGACGGCGATGCCCAGATAGCCGTTGATCCGCCCCTCGTCGTCGCGCATGGTGGTCACCACCAGCGATATCTTCAGTTGCGAGCCATCCTTGCGCAGATAGGTCCATTGGCTATGATCAGCGCCCAGGATTTCCGATTCATGGACGAAAATGCGGAAGCCTTCGATAGGCTGGCCGTAACGCTCGCTCAACTCCCGTCCGCGGGCGGCGATCTCCTCCGCCGGATGGAAGCGTCCCGGCGTGCTGACGCCGACCAGCTCCTCCGCGCGATAGCCCAGCATGCGCTCGGCGCCGCGGTTGAACAGGGTGATGACGCCGTCGACGTCGGTGGCGATGATGGAAATCTCCGACGCCGCGCCCAGCACATCGCTCAGCAGGCGATTGACCCGGCCCAGCTCGGCGTCGGCGCGCCGCCGCTCGGTAGTGTCTATGCTCAGCGCCACGCAGCGGCCCAGGCTGCCGTCGGCGCCCAGCTGCGGCGCGATCACGGTGTCCAGCCAGCGCAGGCCGCCGTCGCTGGCGCGGTTGCACATTTCGCCGCGCCAGGCCTCGCCGCGGCGCAGCGCGCCCGATAACGCCGACCAGAACGCCGGCGTCTGCCCGCCGCCGTCCAGCCATTGCAGATCCCGGCCCAGCAGCGCCTCGCGCGCGTAGCCGTGGCTGCAGCAGAACAGATCGTTGACCTCCAGCAGCCGGCCGTCGGCATCGGTCACCGAGTACAGGAGCTGGCGGTTGATGGTGCTCAGCAGCAAGTCCACCTCCTGGCGCGCGCGCGCCTGGCGGTCGCGGCTTTCCACCAGTTCGGACACGTCGTGCACCACCGCGTAGAAACCTTGCACTTCGCCGTCGACGATATCCGGCAGATAGTGGGTCAGCGCGTCGCGCACCCGGCCGTCCGGCCCGGGAATCCGCCGCTCGAAGGTTTGCGGTTCGCCGCGCAGCGCCGCCTCGATGTAAGGCTGGTTGGCGCGGTAAAGCTCCGCGCCCAGCAACTCGCGCAATGACAGGCCCGGCAGGCTGTCGGCGGCCACCCCGAACCAATCCAGGTAAGCCCGGTTCGCCACCCGGTTGATCTGGCCGCGGTCCCAATAGCCGATCAGCGACGGCACCGCGTCCACCACCGTCCGCAGGGTATGCCTGGCCTTGCCCAGCTCGGCGCCGCGTTCGGCCACCAGCTCCTCCAGGTGGCTGTTCAGGCTGTGCAGCTGCGCCTCCACCTGCTTTTGCCGGCTGATGTCCCGCACCGCGGTGGACGCTCCGGCCACCTCGCCGGCGGCGTCGCGCACCGGAGAGATGGAAACCGACACGTCCACCAGGCTGCCGTCCTTGCGCCGCCAGCGGGTTGCGAAATGCTCGACCGGCTCGCCCCTGCCGACCCGCGCCAGGATGTCCTCCACCTGGGACTGCCGCTCCTGAGGCACCACCAGCCCCGCCAGCGGCCGGCCTATGGCTTCCGCGGCGGAAAAACCCAGCATCCGCTCCGCGCTGCGGTTCCAGTCGGTGATCACGCCCGCCAGCGTCTTGCCGATGATGGCGTCTGCCGAGTTCTCGACGATGGTGGCCAGCCGCGCCTGGGTGGCCGCCAGCTGCATCCGCCGCTGGTGGCTGCGCTGCCAGATGAAAGCCAACAGCGCGCCGAGCAGGCTCAGAAACGCGCCGGCCAGGCCGGCCGCCGCCGGCCGCGGCTGCTGCAGCCGGGCGGCGAAGCCAGGATATGCGCGCAGCGTCAGCTGCCAGCGCCGCCCCAGCACCAACTGGTATTCGGAATAGCTCGCCAGCGCTTGCCCGGCCGGCGTCGAACTGGCGTACACCGCAATCGGCCGGGCCGGGTCGGTGACATCGTTCAGCTCCACCCGCACGCCGCCTTGCTCCTGCTCCAGCCCTCCCATCACGGTTTTCATGTGCAGGGGAACGCTCACCCAGCCGTAGCCTTGCTCCATTCTGGCGGCGCCGGTGGCGGGCACCACGCCGCCGCGATAGACCGCAAGCAGAACCACAAAAGCCGGATCCTGGGCCAGCGAACGCTGCACCAGCTTGATCGGCGCAGTCATCGTCATCTGGCCGCTGCGCAGCGCCTGCTCCGCGGCGGCGCGGCGATTGGGCTCCGAGGCGATGTCCAGACCGACCGCGCGCAGATTGCCCAGCTCCGGCTGGATGTAGGCCACGACATCGCGCTCGCCCTGATGCGGCTGCAACTGCCAGATGCGGAAATCGGACATGCCCTCGCGCCGCATCCGGCGCTCGAACGCCGCGCTTTGCCGCAGAGGCACTCTGAGGATGTAACCGAAGCCCTGCGCCCCCGGGAATTCGGTGGCGATGTCGCGCCCCTCGCTGTAATCGCGGAAACGTTCGCGGCTGAGGCCGCGCTCGCCCGCCGCCATGGCCACCCCGCGCATCGCCTTCAGGCCGAACTGATAGCGCAGCACGCGGGACGCCACCTGCCTGGCCATCCGCTGCGTCGCGTTCCGCACCGCCAGTTGGACATCGGCGTCGTTCTGGCGCGCCAATTGCCAGGCTGTCAGGGCGCTCAATCCCAGCCCTGCCAGCAAGGCCAGCAAGGACCAGCCCAATGCGAAAGAAGAACGGCCATGGCTAGCCTGAGCGCCCGATTCCCCGTCCACCCTATCCTCCCGTGTGCAAACCGCCGCCGTCCGCGCCTCAGGCCTGGCTGCCGGCCAGGCGGGCGCCATTGCCCAACTGGCGATCCATCTCTTCCGCCGGCACCGGCCTGCCGTACAGAAAGCCCTGCATCACGCGGCACCCCAGCGCGAGCAGCGCCCGCTCCTGCTCGGCCGACTCCACGCCTTCGGCCACCAGTTGCAGATCCAGGCCCCGGGCCATGCTGACGATGGCGGAGATGATGGCGAGATTGCTCTTGTCCCCTATCATGTCGCGGACGAAGCTCTGGTCTATCTTCAGCACGTCGATGGGAAACTGCCTGAGATAGGCCAGATTGGAATAACCGGTGCCGAAATCGTCGACGGCGATGGCGACGCCCAAGCGCTTCAGCTCGGCCAGCACGCTCATGGTTTGGGCGATATTGGCCGCCAGCACCCCTTCGGTGATTTCCAGCTCCAGCAGTTGGGGAGCGATGCCGGTTTCGGCCAGCACCGCGCGCACCGTATCGCTGAAGCAGCCGTCGGCGATCTGCGCGGCCGAGACATTGACGGCGATGCGCAAGGGCAAGCCGGCGTCGTGCCAACGCTTGCCGTCCAGGCAGGCCTGGCGCAGGATGAAGCGGCCCAGCGGCAAAATCAGCCCGGTTTCCTCGGCCAGCGGGATGAAATGTCCGGGAGAAATGATTTCGCCGCTCTCATCGCGCCAGCGCATCAACGCCTCCACCCCGACGATCCGCCCCTCCGTCACATCCACTTTGGCCTGGTAGTAAGCGCGAAACCCTCCCGACTCCGCGCCCATGCGGATATGGCGCTCCAGCGCCTGCCGCGACAGCAGCGCCTCCTCGATCTCGGCCGAGAAAAAACGGTAGCGGTTGCGCCCGTCCTCCTTGGCCTGGTACATCGCGGCGTCGGCGTGGCGGTACAGTTCTTCCTGGTCGCGGCTATCGTCCGGGTACAGACTGACGCCTATGCTGACCGACAGGTCAAATCGTTCCTCGTCCAGCAGGCAAGGTTCGGACACCGCCTTCTGCAAGCGGGCGGCGACGGCGCCCAGTTGTTCGATGCTGACCGGATCCGGCATCAGGATGATGAACTCGTCGCCGCCCTGCCGGCTGATGGTGTCGCCGGGCCGCACTATCGCCTGCAGGCGCTTGGCGACCAGCTGCAGCAAGCGGTCGCCGACCGAATGCCCGACCGAGTCGTTGATCACCTTGAAATGGTCGAGATCGAGAATGAACAGCCCCAGCCGCTCGCCGCTGCTTTCGGCCTGGCGCAGCGCCTGCTGGGTACGGTCCTGCAGCAGCATGCGGTTGGGCAGATTGGTCAGCGCGTCATGCTGCGCCAGATGCATCATCTTGACCGCCAGCGCGCGCGCTTCGCCGACATTGTGGAACACGATGATGGCGCCGGTCAGCTCGCCCGCATGGTCGAGGATGGGCGCGGCGGAATCCTCCACCTCCAACAGCCGGCCATCGCGGCGCAGCAGCGCCCGGTCCAGCGTCATGCCGACGGCGCGGCGTTCGGCCAGCACCAGCCGCACCGGGTTGTCGACGCCACGGCCGGCATCGCTGGCCTGCAGCGGCATCACGCTTTCGATCGGCTGGCCCAGCGCCTCTTTCGCCAGCCAGCCGGTCATCTCCTCCGCGATCGGGTTCAAAAACGTGACCCGGCCGGCGGCGTCGGTGGCGATCACCGCGTCGCCTATCGAATTGAGCGTGATGCGGATGCGCTCCTTTTCATCCCGCAGCGCCAGCTCCGCGCGCTTGCGCTCGGTGACGTCGGCGATCAGCATCAGGCAGCCGGGCCTGCCGCCCTCCTGCGGCCGGTGCGCCAGCGCCACCTGGCCATGCAGCGTGCCGCCGTCCGGCTTGGCCAGGCTCAGGTCGAAAGTCGCCGCGTCGCCGTTCAGCGCCGCCCGCAGCCGCAGCTCCATCGCCAGGAAGTTGGCCTCCCCCAGCACCGCCCGCGCCGGCAGACCGCGCATGTCGGCGGCGGCGATGCCGAACCAGGCGCCGCTCTCGTCGTTGGCGAACTCGTTGCACAGATCGGCGTTCCAGTAGGCGACGAAGGCCGGCAACCGCCGCAGCACCTCGGCCAGATCCCGCTGCGCGGCCCCCAGTTGGCGGGTTCGCAAACGCAGCGCCAGCTGGGTCTGCACCCGCGCGCGCGCCACCGGCACGTTCAGCGGCTTGTGCAGGAAATCGACGCCGCCGATGTTCAGCGCCTGCAGCTCGTGGCCGTCTTCGTCATGCGAGGTGACGAAAATCACCGGGATGTCGCTCAGCCGCGGCGTGGCCTTGATCTCCCGGCATACCGCGTAGCCATCCATGCCGGGCATTTCGATATCGAGCAGGATCACGTCCGGAACCGCCCGCTGCGCCATTTCCAAGGCCTCGCGGCCGCTGGTGGCGAAGCGCACCTCGCCCAGATCCCGCACCGCCTCGCGGATGACATGGATATTGCTCGCCATATCGTCGACGATCAGTATCCGCGCCCTCTCATGCCTTAGATCGTTGAACATCCGGCTTCCTTATGGCGCGGCTGCGCCGATGCGGCGACGGCCTGGGCGCGGCTGCGCCCGGCTCATGAGTTAGGCATAGCCTTCGGCCGCCCCGGCCACAAGCCGGCAGGATACGGATGGGATCAAGATTCCAGCGAAATAATGGTAAGCACGTAGCGCTGCGCGCATGTTTATGTTGCAGCGCAACAACTTCAGTGCGCGCTGTCCGCTCCCGCCGCCGGCGCGCTTGGCGCCGGACGCCGGATGAGCAGCAACAGCGGCAGCACCGCCAGCGACAGCCACATCATCACGGTGAAGTCGTCGATATAGGCCACCATCTCCGCCTGCCTGGTCACCTCCAGGTTGAGCAAGGCGCGGCCGGCGTCGGTGAACGGGCTGAGCGCCGCCGGCAACTCCCGCAGCAGCGGGCTGCCCAGCGCCACATGCTCGCCCAGCACCGCATGCGCTCGCGCGGCGTCCTCGGTCAGCATGGTCTGCACCAGCGAGATGCCGACGCTGCTGCCCACATTGCGCAGCAGGCTGTAGATCGGCGTGCCCTCGTTGCGCAGCTGCGGCTCCAGCGTGGCGAAGGTCACCATGCTCAAGGGCACGAAGGTGAAGCCCAGCCCGGCGCCCTGGATGAAGCCTGACAACACGATGATGCCGCTGCCCATGTTCGGCGCGATGCCGGCCATCTGGTACAGCGACAGCGCCGTCAGCAGAAAGCCGCCGGCCATGATCAGCCGCGGGTCGGCCTTGTGCACCAGCCGCCCCACCAGCATCATCGCCAGCATGGTACCCACCCCGCGCGGCGCCATCACCTCGCCGGTGAACACCACCGGGTAGTCCAGCAGGCTTTGCAGCAGGCTGGGCAGCAGCGCCATGGTGGCGTAAAGGATCATCCCCACCACGAAAATGAACAGGCTGCCGGTGACGAAATTGCGGTCGCGCAGCAGGCCGCGGCTAAGGAAGGACTGCCCTTCCGGCGCGGACCAGGTGTGGATGATGAAATAGACGAAGGCCGCCGCGCAGACGATGGCCTCCAGACAGATTTCGGCGGAGCTGAACCAGTCCAGCTGCTCGCCGCGGTCCAGAAACAGCTGCAGCGCGCCGATGGCCACGCACAGCGTGGCCAAGCCGAAACGGTCCAGCTTGTCGTTGCCGGCGCGGCTCTCCGGCAGATAGCGGGCGATGCCGTAAAAGGCCAGCACGCCCACCGGAAGGTTGATGTAGAACACCCAGCGCCAGCTGGCGTTGTCGGTCAGCCAGCCGCCCAAGAGCGGCCCGAGGATGGGGCCCACCATGATGCCGGCGCCCCAGATCGCCATCGCCTGCCCCACTTTTTCCTTGCTGTTGATGTCGAGCAGCACCGCCTGCGACAAGGGCACCAGCGCCGCGCCGAACACCCCCTGCAGCAAGCGCGCGGCGACGATCTGCCACAGCGAATCGGCCAGGCCGCACAAGGCCGAGGCGACGGTGAAGCCGGCCACCGACGCCAGCAGCACCCGGCGCCGGCCGAAGCGCGCGCACAGCCAGCCGGTCAGCAAGGTGGCGATGGCGGCGGCGACGATGTAGGAAGTCAGCACCCAGCTGATCTGGTCCTGCGAGCTTTGCAGGCTGCCCTGCATGTGCGGCAGCGCCACATTGGCGATGGTGGTGTCCAGCGCCTGCATGATGGTGGCCAGCATGATGGCCACGGTGATCATGCCGCGGTGCGGCGCGCCGACGGCGGCGTTCATCGGGACAGCAGGCTCGCCAGATTGCCGTGCACCTTGCCCAGCAGCGCGCGCAGCTGCGCGTCCTCCTCCGGACTCAGGCCTTGCTGCGCCTGTTGCTGCAGCTCGTCGCCCAGCGCCATCGCCGATTTCAACGCCGCGAAGGCCGGCTCCAGCAGTTCGATTTCATTGACCCGGCGGTCGGTCGCGCTGGGCACCCGCCGCAGCCAGCCGGCGGCCTGCATCCGGTCGCACAGCGTCGCCACGCCCATCGGCGTCAGGTCCAGCTTGTCTGCCAGTTCGGCCTGCGACAAGGGCTTTTCGCCCTCGTGCGCCGCCAGCGCGCCCAGCAAGCGGCACTGCGCCAGCGACAAGCCGAGCTGCTGCCGCGCCCTTTGGTCGAAAACCCGGCCGTACAACCGCCCGGTGTCGCTGACCAGAAAGCCGAAGCGTTCCGCGATGCGTATCTTCATGATGTCATATCGTATAGTGGTTTATTATTTGCACAATACCATAGCCGCGGCAGGAGTCCAGCAGCGCCGGCCGCGGCCATGAAAAAGGCCCGGACGCGGACGTCCGGGCCTTGCGCCTTCTCGCGGCGGCGCTCACAGTTCCCAATATTCCTTTTCCCGGCCCTGCGAGCCCGGATTCAGCTGCTCGCGCAGGCGGCGCAGCTTTTCCGGCTCGCCGCGTACGCGGAAGCGGCTGCCCTCGTCCTCGGCATGCTCTTCCAGCACCTGGCAGTGGCTGTAGATCTCGCCGCGCAGCTGCTGCGCCGACCACGGCAACAGCAGTTCGTCCTCCACCAGGTCTTGCTGGAAGAAGGAGACGATGGCCGCATGCAGGCCGGCCACATCGTCCGGGCGCAGCGCGCTCATCACCACGCAGCCCGGGTAGCGCTGCCGCAGTTCGGCGGTCCAGGCGGCCTGCGCCGCGGCGTCGCCGACGTGGTCTATCTTGTTGAACACGCGGATGCGCGGCACCTCGTCGGCGCCGATCTCCTTCAGCACCACGTCGGTCACTTCCAGCTGGCGCTCGAAGCCGGGGTCGCTGGCGTCGATCGCATGCAGCAGCAGCGAGGCGTCCAGCGCCTCCTCCAGCGTGGACTTGAACGAGGCCACCAGGCCGTGGGGCAGGTTTTTGATGAAGCCGACAGTGTCGCTGACCAAGACGCGCGGCACGCTTTCCGGGTACAGCACCCGCACCGTGGTGTCCAGGGTGGCGAACAGCTTGTTGGCCACCAGCACCTCGCTGCCGGTCAGCGCCCGCATCAGCGTGGACTTGCCGGCGTTGGTGTAGCCGACCAGCGACACCCCGCCCAGCCCCTGGCCCTGACGCTCCAGCCGGCGCGCGCGCTGGGTCTTGCGCTCCAGCTCCATCGCGGTGATTTCGCGCTGCAGCTCGGCGATGCGGTCGCGCACCTTGCGGCGGTCCAGCTCGGTGTGCGATTCGCCGGAACCGCGGCCGCCCATGCCGCTGCGCTGCCGGCCTTGCGGGCCGGCCAGCTTGGCCGCCTCGCGCAGGCGCGGCGCCATATAGCCGAGACGGGCGATTTCCACCTGGGCCCGCGCCGCGCGCGAGCGGGCGTTGCGGTGGAAAATCTCCAGAATGACCATGGTGCGGTCCATCACCTCGCAGCCGACGGCCAGCTCCAGGTTGCGCATCTGCGACGGCGAGATTTCATGGTCCACCAGCAACGCGTCTATCTCGACGGCGCTGGCGTCCATCTGCTGCGGCTCGTCTTCCAGCTCGTCGGCGCGGATGCCGCGTTTGACGAACATGCTGATTTCTTCCAGCTTGCCCACGCCCATATAGGCGGTGCGGTCGAAGCTGTTGCGCTTTTGCACAAAGGTCTGCACCACCTGGAAACCCAGGGTCTTGGCCAATTCGCTCAATTCGGTGAGCGAGGCCTCGAACTCGACATCGCTGACTTCCGGCAGCTGCACCGAGGCCACAATGGCGTAGCGGGGCTTCTCTTTGACTTCTGTTTGCATCTACGGATGGCTTTATTTTGGATGAAGAGCCCAGATAGTACCCGCAAACGGCGCGCTCCGCTGGCCAGTCGCGCATCTTCCTTGACCGGACGGCCGGCGCGGCCGATACTCGTGCCGCTTCGGGCTCCGCCCTTTATCTTCCACAGCCGTAATCATTCATGTCATTCGCTTCCCTGGGCCTGCAGCCCGACCTGGTCCAGTCCGCTCTCGAGCAAGGCTATATCCAGCCCACCGCCATCCAGAACGCCGCCATTCCGGCCATCTTGCAAGGCGGCGATGTGCTGGCCACCGCGCAAACCGGCTCCGGCAAAACCGCGGCCTTCTGCCTGCCGTTGTTGCAGCAATGGCTGGCCAGCCCGCGCGCCGTGCTGCGCCAGCCGCGCTCGCTGATCCTGCTGCCCACCCGCGAACTGGCGGCCCAGGTCGGCGAAATCCTGCGCGACCTGGCCCAGGCCCTGCCCCGCAAGCTGAAAGTGGCGGTGGTGTACGGCGGCGTGTCGATCAATCCGCAGATGATGGCGCTGCGCGGCGGCGCCGACATCGTGGTGGCCACTCCGGGCCGCCTGCTGGATTTGCATCAACATAACGCGCTGCGGCTGTCGTCGGTCAAAACCCTGGTGCTGGACGAGGCCGACCGCCTGCTGGACCAAGGCTTCGCCGAAGAATTGAACCGCGTGCTGGCCCTGCTGCCGGCGGGCCGGCAAAACCTGATGCTGTCCGCCACCTTCCCGCCGGCGGTATGCGCGCTGGCGCAAACGCTGCTGAACCAGCCCTTGCGGATAGACATCGAACAAAACGCCGCCACCACGCCGGACATCCGCCAGCGCGCCATCGAAGTGGACGCCGACAAGCGCACCCTGCTGCTGCGCCATCTGCTGGCGACGCATGACTGGGATCGGGTCTTGGTATTCGTCGCCAGCCGCCAGGCCGCCGACCGGGTGGCCGGCAAGCTGGCGCGCAACGGCGTGGCCGCCGCCGCGCTGCACGGCGACTGCAGCCAGAGCCAGCGGGGCCAGGCGCTGGCCGACCTGAAATCCGGGCGCTTGCGGGTGCTGGTGGCCACGGACGTGGCGGCGCGCGGCATCGACATCGCCCGGCTGCCGCTGGTGGTGAACTACGACCTGCCGCGCTCGCCGGCCGACTACATCCACCGCATCGGCCGCACCGGCCGCGCCGGCGCCAGCGGCGAGGCCATCAGCTTCGTCAGCGCCGATTGCGCCGCCCACTTCAAGCTGATCGAAAAACGCCAGCAACTGCGGTTGCCGCGCGAACGGATAGACGGCTTCGAACCGAGCGAGGCCGCCGCGCCAGCCGCCTCTCTGACGGACCCGGACGGCAACGGCGGCATCAAGGGCAAGCGCAAAAGCAAGAAGGACAAATTGCGCGAAGCCGCCGCGCAGCAAACCGCAGCCGACCGATGAAATGAAAGAAGCCCCGCGAGGGGCTTCGGCTCAAGGGCATCCGGCGGCTGGCGCCTGGAGAATCAGCCTTGCTCGCGCGGCACCGGGCCATTGCTGAAGGCATAGCTTTTCTTGTCCTGGAAAATCACCAGATTGTACTTGCCCCATTGCGAGCGCAGCACCATGTGGCCCTGGGCGTTGTATTCGATATCGCCAGGCATGCCCAGACCGAGAACCGGCGCGATAACCCAGGCGATATCGCGGCGCGGCAGCGCCCCGGCGCTGAAATCCTTGGCCATTTCGTCCAGCAATTCGCGATATCCCGCCTTGATATCGCCGCGCAGCGCCTGCAAAGCGGCCGGATCCTGGCTCGTCAACGCGGAAAATGGCAGGGCATCGCGCAGCAAGACCACGTATTCGCCGACCCAGGGCTTGCTCTTGCCGTCTTCCTCCACGGTGGACTCGGCGCGCAAATGCAGTTGAACCTGAATGCCAACCTTCTCGTCGGCGACGAAATACATCAGGTAAGGCTTCAACGCCGCCTTGTCCCTAATGCTGCCGGCGTTGAGTTTGCCCAGCTCGTCGCCGATCGCAGCGATGGCTTCCGCCCGCGCATCCAGCTGGTACAAAGCGGAAGACTTGCCGGATTCGCCCATATCCTGGGTCAGGCGGTCGATATTCATCGAATTGGCCAACACCCCCAGCGGTCCCAGCAATACCCCCACCGCCACGCTGCCTCCCGAAGTTTGCCGCACAAAAGCGGAATGTTCGGGAATTTCATAGGAGCGGGAATCGACTTCATCCTTGGTCGGACGGGCTTGGCTCAGCGCCACCCCATTCGCCGCGACAGCGGCCGGCACTTTCGCCGCCGGGATACTCTGCAAACTGCCGCAGGCGCTCAGCAACGCCGCCATGGCGATGCCCAAAACAGAATGCAATCGTTTCATCATTCGTTCCATTCATCACGGGAAAATAAAGGCCTCTGACGGGCTCTGAAAATACCGGCGGCGCAAAACCAAACGCCGGACATGCAAAAAGCCCCGGCATGCCGGGGCTTTTTATAATACTGGCGGAGAGGGGGGGATTCGAACCCCCGTTAGGGTATTACCCTAAACACGCTTTCCAGGCGTGCGACTTAAACCACTCATCCACCTCTCCGTGAGGTGTACTGCTAAAATAAAAACCCGCGCGGCGGATTTTCATGAAATCTGGCGGAGAGGGGGGGATTCGAACCCCCGTTAGGGTATTACCCTAAACACGCTTTCCAGGCGTGCGACTTAAACCACTCATCCACCTCTCCAGACCCTGCCGCCGTTGCGCTTTGGCGTTTCGCCGACAGAGGCTGCGCAGTATATAAGTCCTATTCGTCTGGCGCAAGCGTTTTATAAGCGGAATGTGAAAAAAGCTCGTCCACATAATCGCCCACGCCTTGCCTTTCGCGCTCCAGCCAGGCGGCGATCGCGGCGCGAAAACGGCCATCGGCGATATAGTGGGCGGAACAGGTGGCCACCGGCTCGAAACCGCGCGCCAGCTTATGCTCGCCCTGGGCGCCTCCTTCGAAGGCCTCCACCCCCTGGGCGATCGCATATTCCAAGCCCTGGTAGTAGCACAGTTCGAAATGCAGGCAGGGCACGTCGTCCAGCGCGCCCCAGTAGCGGCCGTACAGCACATCGTTCTGGCGCATGCACAGGCTGGCGGCTATTGGCCGGCCGCCGCGGCTGGCGACGAACATCACGCAATGGCCGGCCAGCCGCTCGCCTATCAGACGGAAGAAATCCAGGTTCAGATAGGGCGCCGAGCCATGCTCCAGATAGGTCTGCCGGTAGCAGCGGTAGAACAGCCGCCAATCGGCGTCGGAGATCTCCGCGCCGGCCAAGGCCCTCACTTCGACGCCGGCCTCCGCCACCTTGCGCCGCTCCTGGCGGATTTTCTTGCGCTTGTCGCGGCTGAGCGTGGCGAGGAAATCGTCGAAATCGGCGTAGCCGCGATTGCGCCAATGGAACTGCACGCCGTCGCGCAGCAGCCAACCGGCCTGCCGCAGCCGGCTGGCCTCGTCCGCAGTCGGAAACAGCACGTGGGCCGACGACAGGCCGTTGTCGTCCACCAGTTGCCGCAGGCCGGCGATCAGATGCGCCTGCTCGTCCGCGCCGCCCAGCAGCCGGCCGCCAGTCACCGGCGTGAACGGCGAGGCCACCACCAGCTTCGGGTAATAATCCAGCCCGGAACGGGCGTAAGCCTCGGCCCACGACCAATCGAACACGTATTCGCCGCGGTTGTGCCGTTTCAAATAAGCCGGCGCCAGCGCCACCGCTTGGCCGTCGCGCTCCAGCGCCAGCGGCATCGGCTGCCAGCCGGTGGCGCCGCCGACGCAGCCGGTCTCCTCCAGCGCCGTCAGCCATGCTTGGCCGACGAACACGCTCGCGCCGTCTCCCTGCGGCCACGCCGGCCGCTTTATGGCGGCCACGCCGTCATACAGTTGCAGCTGCAATGCTTTTCCTTTCTGGACCGATGCCATCTTCAGGTAAAATCGGACGATCAAGAATCATCGGTGTCTTCTCAAGATGCGTATCGCACTCGCCCAGTTCAACCCCGTCGTCGGCGACATCGCCGGCAATGCCGAAAAAATCCTGTCCCTGGCCCACGCCGCCATCGCCCAAGGCGCCGACGTGCTGGTCACGCCGGAACTGGCGCTGACCGGCTACAGCCCGGAAGACCTGCTGCTGCGCGAAAGCTTCTACCGCGAGGTGGCCAAGGGCCTGGACGCCATCGAGCAACTGGACGGCATCACCGTGATCGTCGGCCATCCGGCGCGGATAGGCAATGAGCGCTTCAACGCCGCCACCGTGCTGCGCGACGGCAACCGCCTGGGCCAGTACCACAAGATGCAGCTGCCCAATAACGAAGTGTTCGACGAGTGCCGCTACTTCACCCCGGGCGCCGCGCCGCTGGTGTTCGAGCAGAACGGCGTCAAGCTGGGCGTGCTGATCTGCGAGGACATCTGGCATCTGGAGCCCGCCGCGGAAACCGCCGACGCCGGTGCCGAGTTGATCGTGGCGCTCAACGCCTCGCCCTTCCACCGCGACAAGATCGAAACCCGCCAGCAAATGGCGCGCTTCCGCGTCGAGGAAACCGGCCTGCCGCTGGCCTACGTGCAGATGGTGGGCGGCCAGGACGAACTGGTGTTCGACGGCGCCTCCTTCGCAGTCAACAAGGATGGCGAAGTCGTCGCCCAGGCCGCAGCCTACGACGAGGAGCTGCTGCTGGTCGACTATGCCGACGGCGACTTCCAGCCCGGCAAGCAAGCCGCGCTGCCGGACGCGCTGGAAAGCGTGTACCGCACGCTGGTGGTCGGCGTGCGCGACTACATAGTCAAAAACGGCTTCCCCGGCGCGCTGCTCGGCCTGTCCGGCGGCATCGACTCGGCGCTGACGCTGGCGGTGGCGGTGGATGCGCTGGGCGCGGACAAGGTGCACGCGGTGATGATGCCGTCGCGCTACACCGCCGACATTTCCGTGGCCGACAGCCGCGACATGATCGCCCGCCTGGGCGTCAAGTACGACGAAATCGAGATCTGGCCGATGTACGAAAGCTTCATGGCCGCGCTGGCGCCGTCGTTCGATGGCCTGGCGATGGACACCACCGAGGAGAACCTGCAGGCGCGCATCCGCGGCACCCTGCTGATGGCGCTGTCCAACAAGAGCGGCAAGCTGGTGCTGACCACCGGCAACAAGTCAGAAATGACCACCGGCTACTGCACGCTGTACGGCGACATGGCCGGCGGCTTCGCGGTGCTGAAGGACGTGGCCAAGACCCTGGTGTTCGAACTCTGCCGCTGGCGCAACACCGTGTCCGACGTGATCCCTGAGCGCATCATCACCCGCCCGCCGTCGGCCGAGCTGCGCCCGGACCAGAAGGACCAGGACAGCCTGCCGCCGTACGAGATTCTCGACGCCATCATGGCGCGCTATGTAGAAGGCAACCAGTCGGCCGCCGACATCATCGCCGCCGGCTACGCCGAAGCGGACGTCAACCGCGTGGTGCGGCTGTTGAAGATCAACGAATACAAGCGCCGCCAGGCGCCGGTGGGCCCGCGCGTCACCCAGCGCGGCTTCGGCAAGGACTGGCGCTACCCGATCACCAACCGCTTCAGCTGAATCCACACCCGGGCGGCAGCATGCCGCCCGCCTGCGCGCCAAGCCGAAAACAGGTCAAGGGCATAACCCTTCCCGCTTCAGGTACAATGGCAAGCTGCCCTCGGATCACCGGACTTTCACAGGACCCTGAAAACAATGACTCGCATCAAACTGGCCGCCGCCGCGGCGCTTTCCTCCCTCGCCCTGCTGACCGGCTGCGCCACGCCGCTGGCCGGCAAGCCGGCCGACGAGGCAACCCGCAAGGTAATCGCTCAGAACTGGCAAAACGCCAGCTACAATTTCGACGGACAGCTCGGCTTCACCCAGCTGCGCTTTATCGATAGTGAAGGCAAACTGAGCCAGCCCGACATCGCCGACACCGTCGATCAGGTCGGCCGCTCCATCAAGATGAACATCAGCGGCGCCATCGACGCGCCGACCGGCCGACTGGAGCTGACACCGGAACTGCGCTTCGAGCGCCGCAACCTGCTGGCCAGCGTCAAGGTGCCGCTGCAGTTCCACGCCCAGGACATGTCGCTGCTGGTGGACCCGTCCGCCATCGACCTGGCCCTGCCCTCGCTGCGCAAAAACCCCGGCAAATTCATCCGCGCCAAACTGCCGGCAGACATCGCCGCCAAGATCCCGCTGAAGGAAATGTACCAGGCGATGCCGCAGATTCTCGACCAGGCCTACGCCCAAGTGGACAAGAAAGCCTTCAGCTTCGAGCCGCTGGACGCCTATGCCGACGAGGTCGGCGCCAAGTACAAGCTGCGCCTGACCCTCAGCAAGGAACAGGAGCAGAAAATGACGCTGCAGATCCTGGACGGCCTGGCCAAGGCCGCCCATCAGCAGGCTGCCCAACCGGATGACAAGTTCAACGCCGAATCCATGCTCACGCTGGTGCGCGACCTGGTCAAGCTCAGCCCCGCCGGCGAAATGAACGGCCAGACCGTCAGCGACATCTATGTCAGCCGCGGCGGCGAGCTTGAGGCCATCCGCCAGACCATCCACATGACCAGCGCCGAATTCAGCGCCGACGCCTACTTCAACCTGCGCTACAGCCACCACGGCAAGCCGCAGTTCGCCTACCAGCCGGCCGAAAGCGACATCATCGACTACGACAAGCTGGAGCTGCCGGACTGGCTGAAGAGCAAGGCCGGCGCCGACGAAGCGCCCGCCGCCGATGCCGCCCTGCCGGCCCCGGCCTACCCGCAGCCGGCCGCTAAGGCCAAAAAGAAAAAGGCCAAGGCGCGCGCGCAGTAATCGTCAAACGCCCGGCCGTCCGGAACGGCTGGGAAGCCAGACTGTCATACCTGTTTTCCCGGCGGCCGCGGCCGCCCGCAAGGACTTTACCCGATGAAACCGCTCAAGCTCGCCCTGACCGCCGCCGCCCTGGCCTGCCTGGCTGTGCCGGCGCACGCCTCCGCCATCGCCCAATTGAAGGCTTTTGTCGCCGGCAGCAAGACTCTCAGCGCCGATTTCACCCAGCTGGTGACCAACAAGGGCAAGCGCGAGGAAGCCAGCGGCCGGCTGGAAATCGCCCGCCCCGGCAAATTCCGCTGGGAATACAGCAAGCCCTACTCGCAGCTGATCGTCGGCGACGGCAAGACGCTGTGGATCTACGACCAGGACCTGGCCCAGGTGACGCGCAAGGCCCAGGGCGCGGCGCTGGGCTCCAGCCCGGCGGCGCTCTTGGCCGGCAGCAACGCCATCGAGCTCGACTACCGGCTGAACGAGGCCGGCAAGCAGGGCGATGTGGAGTGGCTGACCGCCAGCCCCAAGAAGCAGGACAACACCTTCAGCAGCGTGCGCATGGGCTTCAAGGGCAATATGCTGGTGGAAATGCAGCTGACCGACAGCTTCGGCAACGACACCCGCGTCAGCTTCGTCAAGCCGCAGCAAAACGTGGTGCTTCCGGCCAATCGCTTCGCCTTCATCCCGCCCAAGGGCGTGGATGTGGTCAGCGGCGACTGACCCCCGCCGCGCAAAAAAAGCCCGCCGTGCCGGCGGGCTTTTTTTCGCGCCTCACGCCGGCTTGAGCGCCCAGGTGGCGATGAAGGTCGGCAGATAGCGGTCGATCAGGAAGCGCGGCCGCAGCTGCCAGTCCTCGTGAAAACCGGCGATCAGAAAGCCCGCCGCCGTCTGCCCGCCGATCAGCTCGTCCAGGCTGTGGCCGAACACCAGCGCCTCGCCCCTCGTTCGCTTCGCCTCCAGCTCGGCCTCGGACAAATGCTCGGGATCGGCGTATGGAATGGCGAATCGCGGCCGGATCAGGCCCTGCTCCATCAGCGCAGGATCGCGGTCGGCGACGAACACCGCCGGGTTGTAGAAGCTCGCCAGCAAGCGTCCGCCCGGTCTCAGCACTCGATGGCACTCCCGCCACACCGGCGCTACATCCGGCACATACAGATTGGAGATCGGATGGAACACGCAGTCGAAGCTCGCGTCGGCGAAGCGCGACAGATCGCGCATATCGCCCTGCTCCAGCCGGAACGCCAGGCTATCGCGCTCGGCCACCTCGCGGTCGCGCGCCAGCTGCTCAACGGACGCGTCCAATACCGTCACCCGCGCGCCGGCGGCGGCGAGCAGCGGCGCCTGCTGGCCGCCGCCTCCGGCCAGGCACAAGACGTCCAGGCCGCGCGCGTCGTCCAGCCAGCCGGCGGGCAAGGGGCTGGGCGTCAGCCGCGCCAGCACACGGCCCCGCCGGGCTTCGGCGATGGCGGCGGCATCCACCGGCCGCGACCACTCGCAATCGGCGCGCGCCTGGCGGTCCCAGGCGGCCTGGTTGTAATGAAAAACATCGTGTTGTTGAACGGCATCAGGCATCTTGTCCTCCATTGAGGGAAGGGAAAGCAATGCCGACGCGCGCGCTGCGCGAAAGCGGCCTCCCATCAGACTCAAGAGACGGGAAGGATTCGGAACGGATTGTCGAAAACAAGCAATGCGCACGCTCGCACGCGCCGGACGGCGGAACGAATCGGGGATGCGGAAGCATCCGGGCATCACTTGTTCATTTCGACAGGACTCCTGAGGATGAAAGTCGGGGCGGGAAGGGCCGATTCTAGCGAAACGGCCATGACAAGACAATGCCCGCTTACACGCCGCGGCGCTCGTACACCGCCTGCGCCAGCGTGCCCAGATCGACATACTCCAGCTCGCCGCCCACCGGCATGCCGCGCGCGATGCGGGTGACGGCCAGGCCGCGCTCCTTGAACAGCTCGCTGAGCATGTGGGACGTCACCTCGCCCTCGGCGGTGAAGTTGGTGGCGATCACGATCTCGCTGACCTGGCCGTCCAGCGCCCGGGTCAGCAACTTGTCCAGATTCAGGTCTTTCGGCCCGATATTGTCCAGCGGCGATATCCGCCCCATCAGCACGAAATACAGGCCCTCGAAACACTTGGCCTGCTCCAGCATCATCAGGTCGGCCGGCATTTCCACGATGCACAGCTGGTCCTGGCGGCGGCCTTCGTCGGCGCAGATGGAACACAGCTCGGCCTCGCTGAAGGTATTGCAGCGCTGGCAGTGGGTCAGCTGGGTCAGCGCCCGGTCCAGCGCGCGCGCCAGCTTGTCGGCGCCCTTCTTGTCGCGTTGCAGCAGGTGGAAAGCCATCCGCTGGGCGGTTTTGGGACCGACGCCGGGCAGGACTTTCAGCGCGGCAATCAAATGCTCCAGCGCGGGGGGATTCTTCATCGACACGGCATCAACCTGGGGGAAAGCGGCCGGGGCCGCACACGGAAATCATTTAATCAGCGATAGCGCCGGCGCAGCCGGCGATGGCGCCAAGCGAACACCAGCCGAAACAGAAGCCGGCACAGCGGCAGCGTGGCGGGCCAGCGCGGCACGAACGCCACCCGGTCCACCAGCTCGCAGCCGTCGGCCGTGGCGGCCACCCGGCGGCGGTGCCACCAGACGCGCTGCCCCAGCATGCGGGAGCGCTCGTCGAAAGCGCCCGGCTCCAGCCGCAGCAGCGTCAGATCGTCGCACTCCACCGGCAGGCAGCCGAACAGCAGCAGCCAGCAAGAGCCGACGTGGAGCGGCGCGTCCAGCCGCGCGGGCAGCTCGCCCGCCGGGAGCCGCATGCCAAGCCAGGGGAAGAATTCGTCGGCGATGCCACCGCGGCTGACGACATCGCGCCATACCGTTTCCGGCGGGCGCGGCAGCCGGCTGCGCATGGTGAAATGGCCGAACATCCCGGCTCCGGCAAAAAAGGCCCGTCGCCGGGCCTGGGGGATCAGAACGGCAGCTTCATGCCGGCCGGCAGGTTCAGGCCGTTGGTGAAGCCGGACATCCGCTCCTGGGTGGTGCTTTCCACCTTGCGCGCGGCGTCGTTGAACGCGGCGGCGATCAGGTCTTCCAGCATTTCCTTGTCGTCCAGCACGCTGTCGTCGATGGCGACGCGCTTGACGCCATGGGCGCAGGTCATGACGACCTTCACCATGCCGGCGCCGGACTGGCCCTCGACTTCCACCGTGGCCAGCTCGTCCTGGGCCTTCTTCATGTTTTCCTGCATTTGCTGGGCCTGCTTCATCAGGCCCGCGATTCCAGCTTTACCGAACATTGCTGTTCACTCCTGTACGGGTTGGATGGTCTCGATGAGCAGCGCGGCGCCCATTTCGCGCACCAGTTGCTGCACCACCGGATCGTTTTTCATGCATTCTCGGGCAATGGCCAATTGCTCCTGGCGCTGGCGGGCGTCGACCATGGCCGGGGTTTCCATCCCCAGTTCCTCCACCGTCACCGTCAGCTCCACCGCCCGGCCGAAGCGCTCGCTCAACGCGGCCTTCAACTTGTCCTGGTAATCGCGTCCGCTCATGTGGCGGAAGCTTTCCGGCACCGCCAGCTCCAGCCGCTGCTGGTTCCAGCCTTTCAATACCGCATTGTGCGCCAGCATTCGCGCCGCGCCCAGCTTGCCGCCCAGATCCACCACCAGCGCCTGCCAGTCGCCGTCGAACTGGTAGTCGACCGGCTCGTCGTCCGGCGGCGGCGCCTGCGCGTAGTCGGGCATCGCGTCGCCGTCATCGGCCTGCCACGGCGTGTCGTCGATTTCGTCCTCGTCGCGGCCATCATCGTCCGCCTCGCTTGCCGTTGCGACCAGCTGCGGTTGCGGCGCCGGAGCCGGCGCGGCGACAAGCGCTTCAGGCGCGGGCGCGGCGGCCGGCGCAGGCTGCGGCCGGGGCGCGGGCTCGGGTTCCGGCTCGGCGGCCGGGACGCTTTCTTCGCTGGCCGCGCGCGGCGCGGACTTGGCCGGCGTTGGCGCCGCCAAGCCAGCCGCCTGCAGGGCGCGCGCCGCCGGCGACATGCCCCGCTCCGCCGGCACCGAGACGGAGGCTACTGCGGCGGATGCGGCCGCGGGCCTGGCCTGGGGCGCGACAGCCGCACGAGCCGGCGCCGCGGCTTCGGCCGGCGCGTTGACCGGATGGAAAGCCAGCATGCGCAGCAGCGTCATATTGAAGCCGGCATGCTCGTCCGGCGCCAGCGCCAGATCCTTGCGGCCATGGATGGCGATCTGATAATACAGCTGCACGTCCTGCGGCGCGATGGCGTCGGCCAGCGCGAACAAGGCCTCGCGCTCCGGCTCGTCGTCGGCCAGCGCCGCCGGCACCGTCTGCGCCAGCGCCAACTGCTGCAACAGCACCGCCAGTTCGGCCAGCGCCGCGTCGAAGCTGACGCCGCGCTCGGCCAGATTGTCCGCCTCCGCCATCAGCGCCGCGCCGTCGCCGGCGGACAGCGCCTGCAACAGGGTGTACAGATAGCGGCGGTCCACCGCGCCCAGCATGGCGCGCACGCCGTCTTCCTTGACTTCGCCCAGGCCGTAGGCGATGGCCTGGTCCAGCAGCGACTGCGCGTCGCGCATCGAGCCGGCCGCGGCGCGGCCCAGCAGCGCCAGCGCCGCCGTCTCATAGGCGATGCCTTCCACGTCCAGCATGTGCGCCAGATGCGTGGACACCTGCTGCGGCGTCATATTGCGCAGCGAAAACTGCAGGCAGCGCGACAGCACCGTCACCGGCACCTTCTGCGGGTCGGTGGTGGCCAGGATGAACTTGACGTGGGCCGGCGGCTCTTCCAGCGTCTTCAGCATCGCGTTGAAGGCGCTTTTCGACAGCATGTGCACTTCGTCGATGATGTAGACCTTGTAACGGCCCATGGTCGGCGCGTACTGGGCGTTTTCCAGCACTTCGCGGATGTTGTCGATGCCGGTGTTGGACGCGGCATCGATCTCCAGCAGGTCGACGAAGCGGCCGCTGTCGATCTGGCGGCAGGCCGAGCATTCGCCGCAAGGGTCGGCGGTGCTGCCGGTTTCGCAGTTCAGGCTTTTCGCCAGAATGCGGGCGATGGTGGTCTTGCCTACGCCCCGGGTGCCGGTCAGCAGGTAGGCGTGATGCAGCCGCGCTTCCTTGAGGGCGTTGCTGAGGGCGCGCACCACGTGTTCCTGGCCGACCAGGTCGGCGAAACGCTTGGGGCGCCATTTTCTGGCAAGGACTTGATAGCTCATGGGGGCGGATTTTAATGGCAATTGCCGCGCAAGGCGACTGATTTTACCGGCGCGGCCAGGCCTGGCGCGCCGGCGCTTGCGGCCTTACTGGGCGGCGGATGCCGGCTCCGGCAGTTTCCGCGCCAGCGCGGCGTAATAGCGTTGGCGCACCTGGTCGGCGATTTCCTGCACCGCCTTGGCGTACAGCGTGCTGCGGTTGTAGCGGGTGATCGCGTAGAAGTTGTTCAGTCCCAGCCAGTATTCGGTGACGCCGGGCGAGCTTTCCAACGCGAACAGCACCGCCGGCACGTTGTCCGCCAGCGGCGTCTGCGGCGCGACGCCCATCTTGCGCAAATCGCCCACCGTGTAGTGCAGATTGAATTTGTCGGCCAGCAATTTGTCCACCTGCGGCCCCGGCACCACGCTGGCCGGCGCCACCACGTCGTCGCCGCGCTTCCAGCCGAAGCGGCTGAAGTAATGGGCCACGCTGCCGATGGCGTCGTGCGGGTTGTTCCAGATGTCGCGATGGCCGCTGCCGTCGAAATCCACCGCCCACTTGCGGTAGCTGGACGGCATGAACTGCGGCAGCCCCATCGCGCCGGCGTACGATCCCCTCAGCGTCAGCGGGTCCTTGCCCTCTTCCTTGGCCAGCAGCAGGAACTGGGTCAGCTCGCCGCGGAAGTAGGCGGCGCGGCGCGGATAATCGAAACCGATGGTGGACAGCGAATCCACCAGCCGGAAGCTGCCGGTGTTGCGGCCGTAGTGGGTTTCCACGCCGAGGATGGCCACGATCACCTCAGGCGGCACGCCGTACTGGCGCTCGGCGCGCGCCAGCGCGTCGGCATTGTCCTGCCAGAACGCCGCGCCGTCGGCGATGACTTTGTCGCTGACGGTGGAGGCGCGGAACTGGTACCAGGGACGCGAAGTGGACGGTTTGTCCAGAATGCGGATGATATTGGGCTTCAATTCGACATTGGCGAACACCGCCTCCAGCTCGGGGCGGTTGAATTGGCCGCTGGCCACCTGTTCGTCGATATAGCGCTGCACGTCCGGGCGCCCCAGAAAGGCGGCGTCGGCTTGGGCCTGCGGCGCAGAGAAGGCCGCGCCGGCCAGGGCGGCGGCAATAGCCAGTTTCAACATCGATTTCATGATTTTGCTTTCTTTTATGAGCGTAGGCGCGGTTCATTCGCGGAAGGACAAGGCGCTGCCCACCAACCGCGCGGTGATGTCGACGATGGGGATCACCCTTTCGTAAGCCATGCGGGTGGGCCCGACCACCCCCAGCGTGCCGACCACCTGGCCGTTGACGCGGTAAGGGGCGGTGACCACCGAGCATTCGTCCAGCGTCACCAGGCCAGACTCCTCGCCGATGAAAATGTTCACGCCCTGCGCCTCGCGGCTTTGCGACAACAGCTTCAGCAGTTCGGTCTTGCGTTCGAATACGCCGAACAGCTCGCGCAGCCGCGACAGGTCGTCGGACAGGTCGTTCACCTGCAGCAGGCGCGAGCCGCCGCTGACCACCACGTCCTCGCCGCTGCTGGCCAGCGTTTTCTGTCCCAGCCGCACCGCGGCCGACATCAGCTCGGCGATGTCGCCCTGCAGCTGGCGCAATTCCCCCTCCACCCGGGAGGTGACCGCGTCCAGCGCCTGGCCGCTGTAATGCTGGTTGATGAAGTTGCCCGCCTCCACCAGTTCCGACGGCGTGTAGTCGCGCTCGGTCAGCAGCAGGTGGTTCTGCACGTCGCCGTCCAGCGTCACCAGTATCATCAGGATGCGGCGCTCGGACAGGCGCAGGAATTCGATCTGGCGGAAGGCGACGTCGCTGCGCTGCGGCGTCATCACCACGCCGGCGAAGCTGGTCAATTCCGACAGCAGCGACGACGCCGCCTGGACGATGCGCTGCGGGCTGTCCGGCTGCAGGCTGGCCTCCAGCTCGTGGCGCGCCAGCTCGTCCAGCGGCCGTATCGTCAGCAAGCGGTCGACGAACAGGCGGTAGCCGCGCGCGGTGGGCACCCGTCCGGCCGAGGTGTGCGGCGAGGCGATCAGGCCCATGCCCTCCAGTTCGGCCAGCACGTTGCGGATGGACGCCGAAGACAGCTCCATCCCCGGCAGCAGCGACAAGGCCTTGGACGCGACAGGCTGGCCATCGGCGATGTAGCGTTCGATCAGGACCTTGAGCAGGCGTTGGGCGCGTTCGTTCATCATGTTCCCCATTGTACACATCCTGAACCGCGCCAAAAGGGCCAGCAGCAAGACTTTGCGCCGGTTAGGCGCTTTTGTTCCCCGGCAAGCTGCTGTTAGGGCTCTGGTTTTCTGCGATAATCGCCCCATTATTGGTCCGACCTACCCCATTTGGAGACAGCATGGCTTCCGAAGACAAGAGCAAGGCGCTCGCCGCCGCCCTCTCCCAGATTGAAAAGCAGTTCGGCAAGGGTTCGATCATGCGCATGAGCGACAACCAGATCAACGAAAACCTGCAGGTGGTCTCCACCGGCTCGCTGAGTCTGGACTTGGCGCTTGGCGTCGGCGGCCTGCCGCGCGGCCGCGTGGTGGAAATCTACGGCCCGGAGTCGTCCGGCAAGACCACCCTGTGTCTGCAAGCCGTGGCCGAGATGCAAAAATTGGGCGGCACCTGCGCCTACATCGACGCCGAAAACGCGCTGGACCCGCAATACGCGCAAAAGCTGGGCGTCAAGGTCGACGACCTGCTGATCTCGCAGCCGGACACCGGCGAGCAGGCGCTGGAAATCTGCGACATGCTGGTGCGCTCCAGCGGCGTCGATCTGATCGTGATCGACTCGGTGGCCGCCTTGGTGCCCAAGGCTGAAATCGAAGGCGAGATGGGCGACAGCCACGTCGGCCTGCAAGCCCGCCTGATGAGCCAGGCGCTGCGCAAGCTGACCGGCAACATCAAGCGCACCAACACCCTGGTGATCTTCATCAACCAGATCCGCATGAAGATCGGCGTGATGTTCGGCAACCCGGAAACCACCACCGGCGGCAACGCGCTGAAGTTCTACGCCTCGGTGCGCCTGGACATCCGCCGCACCGGCGGCATCAAGAAGGGCGAGGAAGTGATCGGCAACGACACCCGCGTCAAAGTAGTGAAGAACAAGGTGTCCCCGCCGTTCCGCCAGGCCGATTTCGAAATCCTGTACGGCGAAGGCATCTCCCGCCAGGGCGAAATCATCGAGCTGGGCGTCAAGCACGGCTTCATCGACAAGTCCGGCGCCTGGTACGCGTACAACGGCCAGAAGATCGGCCAGGGCAAGGACAACACCCGCGAATGGCTGAAGTCCAACCCGGCGATCGCTGAGGAAATCGAACGCAAGATCCGCGAAGCGGTGGGCGTGAAGATCGAAATCAACGAAAACCAGGGCGACGAAGAGTTCGCCGACGACGCCCTCGACGCCTGATGGCGGCGACAGGCAAAAGCCTGAAGGCGCGGGCCGTCGAACTGCTTGCCCGCCGGGAATATTCCCGGCGCGAGCTGGTTCGGCGGCTCGCGCCTTTTGCCGACAGCGAAGACGAATTGAACGCGGCGCTGGACGAGCTGGCCGCCGCCAACTGGCAATCCGACGACCGCTTCGCCCGCCAGTTCGCCAACAGCAAGGGCGGCAAGTTCGGCAGCCGTCGGCTGCAGCAGGAAATGCGCCAGCGCGGCGTCGACGACGACACCATACGCGAAGCGCTGTCCGGCCAGGACGACCTGGCCAGCGCGCGCGAGCAATGGCGCAAGAAATTCGGCCGCCCGCCCGCCGACGCGGCGGAAAAGGCCAGGCAGTACCGCTTCCTCGCCCAGCGCGGTTTTCCCGGCGACGTGATCCGCCAGGTGCTGGCCGGCGGCGCGGACGACGACGGCTACGAGGACTGAGGCATGAGGGCGCGCGCCATCGCCACCGAGATCGACATCGCCGCCGTCCCCGAAACGGTGTGGCAGGTGCTGTGCGACTGGCCGCGCTACCCGGAATGGAATCCTTTCATCGTCGGCCTGCACGGCCGCCATCGGCTGGGCGCCCGCCTGGTGGCCACCCTGCGCTATCCCGGCGGCGCGCGCGCCACCCTGCGCCCCGTCGTCATCGAACTCTCCGCGTCGCAAACGCTGGCCTGGCGCAGCGCAGCGCTGATGCCCGGCCTGCTGGACCGCGAGCACCGCTGGCGGCTGGAAGCGCTGGCCGGCGGCGCCACCCGCCTGCATCACGACGGCGCGCACAGCGGAGTGCTGCTGCCGCTGTGCGGCGCCGGAATCCAGGAAAGCGCGCGCCGGGGATTCCTGCTGATGAACGAGGCGTTGAAACAGCGCTGCGAAACCCTTGCCAGCGCCGCCACGGCTTGACACAATCGACGGATTCGCCCCGACGGCCAGTCCGGGGCAAAATTTTGAAATAGACCAGACAAATCATGAAAACCTCCGAAATCCGCAAGAAGTTCCTGGACTTCTTCGCCGCCAAAGGCCACCAGGTCGTCCCCTCCAGCAGCCTGATCCCCGGCAACGACCCGACGCTGATGTTCACCGTCGCCGGCATGGTGCAGTTCAAGGACACCTTCCTCGGCTTCGAGAAACGCGACTACACCCGCGCCACCACCAGCCAGAAATGCCTGCGCGCGGGCGGCAAGCACAACGACCTGGAAAACGTCGGCTACACCGCGCGCCACCACACCTTCTTCGAAATGCTGGGCAACTTCAGCTTCGGCGACTACTTCAAGCGCGACGCCATCACCTTCGCCTGGGAGTTCCTGACCGGCGACGAGTGGCTGAACCTGCCCAAAGACAAGCTGATGGTCACCGTCTACGCGTCCGACGACGAGGCCTACGACATCTGGCACAAGACCGTCGGCGTGCCGGCCGACAAGATCGTCCGCATCGGCGACAACAAGGGCGCGCCGTACGCTTCCGACAACTTCTGGACCATGGGCGACACCGGCCCCTGCGGCCCGTGCACCGAAATCTTCTACGACCATGGCCCGTCGGTCGCCGGCGGCCCTCCGGGCAGCCCGGACGAGGACGGCGACCGCTTCATGGAGATCTGGAACAACGTCTTCATGCAGTTCAACCGCGACGAAGCCGGCACGCTGCACCCGCTGCCGAAGCCGTCGGTCGACACCGGCATGGGCCTGGAGCGCCTGTCCACCGTGCTGCAGCACGTGAAGTCCAACTATGAAACCGACGCGCTGGCCTGTCTGGTGCGCGCCGCCGCCCGCGAAACCGGCGTCGCCTACAGCCAGGACGTGCCGTCGCTGAAAGTGATCGCCGATCACATCCGCGCCTGCTCGTTCATGATCGCCGACGGCATCCTGCCGTCCAACGAAGGCCGCGGCTACGTGCTGCGCCGCATCGCCCGCCGCGCCATCCGCCACGGCTACAAGCTGGGCCAGAAGGGCTTGTTCTTCCACAAGATCGTCGCCGACCTGGTGGCCGAGATGGGCGAAGCCTATCCGGAACTGCGCGAAAAGCAGGCGCATATCGAAGACGCGCTGCGCGCCGAGGAAATCAAGTTCGCCGAAACGCTGGAAATCGGCATGGGTCTGGTGGACTCCGCGCTGGAAGGCGGCAAGAAAGCGCTGGACGGCGACACCATCTTCAAGCTGTACGACACCTTCGGCTTCCCGGTGGACCTGACCGCCGACATCTGCCGCGAACGCGGCATCCACGCCGACCTGGAAGGCTTCGAGCGCGCGATGGAGGCCCAGCGCGAGCGCGGCCGCGCCGGCTCCAACTTCAAGATGACCGGCAAAATCGCCTACAGCGGCGCCGACACCGCCTTCCACGGCTACGACAAGAGCAGCGTGGAAGCAAAAATCCTGGCGCTGTACAAGGGCACCGAAGCGGTGGACAGCCTGTCCGCCGGCGACGAAGGCATCGTGGTGCTGGACGGCACCGCCTTCTATGCCGAAGGCGGCGGCCAGGTGGGCGACGTGGGCAAGATTTCCGCCACCGCCGGCCTGGACGCGCTGTTCGACGTGGCCGACACCCAGAAGATCCAGTCCGCGGCCTTCGGCCACAAGGGCCGGCTGCTCAGCGGCGCGCTGAAGGTGGGCGACGCCGTCACCGCCACCATCGACCTGCATGCCCGCCTCGCCAGCGCGCGCAACCACTCGGCCACCCACCTGCTGCACGCGGCGCTGCGCCATGTGCTAGGCAGCCACGTTGCGCAGAAGGGCTCGCTGGTCAACCCGGAACGCACCCGCTTCGACTTCGCCCACGGCGAAGCCGTGACCGCCGAGCAGATCGCCGAGCTGGAACGCGTGGTCAACCGCGTGATCTGCCACAACGTGGAAGTGAAGGCCGAGCTGATGAGCATGGAAGACGCGCAGAAATCCGGCGCGATGATGCTGTTCGGCGAGAAATACGGCGATGAAGTGCGCGTGCTGACCATGGGCGACTTCTCCGCCGAGCTGTGCGGCGGCACCCACGTCAAACGCACCGGCGACATCGGCCTGTTCAAGATCGTCGCCGAAAGCGGCGTGGCCGCCGGCGTGCGCCGCATCGAAGCCGTCACCGGCGAAGGCGCGATAGCCCACGTGCAGGCGCAGGACGCCCTGCTGAAAGACGCCGCCGGCGCGCTGAAGGCGCAGACCAGCGACGAGGTGTTGGCCAAGATCGCCGCGCTGCAGGACGGCGCCAAGGCGCTGGAGAAGGAACTGGCCAAGCTGAAGGGCCAGCTGGCCGCTTCCGCCGGCGACAGCCTGGCCGACAGCGCAGCCGTGGTGAGCGGCGTCAAGGTGCTGGCCGCCGAACTGGAAGGCGCCGACAACACCGCGCTGCGCGAAACACTGGACAAGCTGAAGGACAAGCTGGGCTCCGCCGCCATCGTGCTGGCCGCCAAGAGCGACGGCAAGGTGGCGCTGGTGGCCGGCGTCACCGCCGACCTGACCGGCAAACTCAAGGCCGGGGAGCTGGTCAACTTCGTCGCCCAGCAAGTGGGCGGCAAGGGCGGCGGCCGCCCGGACATGGCTCAGGCCGGCGGTACCCAGCCGGAAAACCTGGCCGCCGCGCTGAAAGGCGTGGAAGCCTGGGTAGCCGGCAAGCTGTAAAGCCAAACGCACCTGTACCAACGGCCACATGTTATTCATGTGGCCGTTTTTCATATGGTAATAATCAATTTTCACAATGTCGGCACACCCTAGACTAGGAGCATGCCATGTCCGCCATAAAACTCCGCCAGGCCAGCTGGGATGACCTGCCCGCGGTATGCCAGCTGATCCAGCAGGCCTTCGCGCCGCTGCTGTCGCAGCTGCCCAGCCCGCCCACCGCGCTGGATGAAACCATAGCCAGCCTCACCGGCCACCTCAGCAGCGGCAGCCAGATCTTCGTCGCCGCCAGGCAATCGCGCATCGTCGCCTGCCTGCTGGTGCTGCCGCCGGAAAACGGCTGCGCCGAAATCAAGCGCGTCTGCACCCATCCCGACCTGCAAGGCCAGGGCCTGGGCGCGGCGCTGCTCGATTACGCCGAGCAAGAGCTGCAACGCCAGGGCGTGCAGCAGCTCAAGCTATCCACCCGCAGACGCCTGCCCAGCAATCTGCAGTTCTACCAGCGGCTGGGCTACGAGGTCAGCGCGCAGCAACCGTATCCGCAGGGCATAGAGGACGAGCGCGTCACCCTGAGCAAGCCGCTGGCGGAGCTGGTGTGCTGAAGCGCGGCGCAAGCTTGTCCCAGATCAATACGCAATAAATCATTCATTACTAATATACAGAGGCTTCTTATGGCTTCTCCTTTGTTGTTTGCTTGATGCCCCCGGCTCGTCCGGGGCATTTTTTTGCCCGGCGCGCGCGGCGGAATGCTTATAGTGGGATTACGCACCGGATACCGGAGAGCATCATGCGCCTGCTCCGCGCCGCCTTCCTCGCTTGCTGCCTGCAAGCGCTGCCCGCCTGCGCCGACCTGCCCCAGCCCGACATCTACGCGCTGACCGAAATCCTGCCGCCGCTCAGCTACGACGAGGGCGGCGAGCACAAGGGCTTCTCCAACGAATTGCTGGCGATGATGCTGCGCGACAGCGGCCTGCGCGCCGTCATCCAGGTCAAGCCCTGGAGCCGCGCGCTGCGCGAGGCGCAGCAAGCGCCCAACACCATGCTGTATCTGGCCGTGCGCACGCCGGAGCGGGAAGAGATGTTCAAATGGATAGGCCCGGCGCTGCCGCTGCCGATAGAACTGTTCCGGCTGAGCGGGCCGCGGGCCGCGCAGCCCGCCTCCATAGACGACGCCAGGCATGCGATGGTGGCGGTGGCGCGCGACACGCCGGGACAGAAAATGATGGAGAAGCTGGGCTTCGTCGACAATGTCAATCTGGTGCTGACCAATGACGAGGCCCAGTCGGCCAGGCTGCTGTACGCCCGCCGCGTGCAATACAGCGTCGGGGTCGGCTTGTTCCAGCGCTACGCCGCCAAGCAGCAGAACCAGCAGCCGGACAGGCTGGATTCGGTGCAGGTGCTGGACGACAGCACCCAGTTCTATTTCGCGATGCAGAGGGACAGCAATCCCGACTACATCGCCCGGCTGCAGGCCGCGCTGGACAGGATCAAGCAGGATGGGCGCTACGCGGCTTTGCTAAGGCGCTACACCCACCCCTGACTCACAATACCAGCTTGCCGCCGGCCAGCGCCAGCATCACCGCCAGCGTCGGCCGCAGCCAATGGTCGGCCAGCCTGCCGGTCAAGCGGCTGCCCAGCCAGATGCCGGGCAACGAGCCGCTGAGCAGCTTGAGCAGCAGCACCCAGTCCAGGTGGCCCATGCCGGCATGGCCCAGGCCCGCCACCAGCGTCAGCGGCACCGCGTGGGCGATTTCGGTGCCGATCAGCCGCGAAGTCGGCAAAGCCGGGTACAGCAGAAACAAGGCCAGCGTGCCCAGCGCCCCGGCGCCGATGGAGCTGAGCGTGACCAGCACACCCAGCACCGCGCCGACCAGCGCGGTCGGCCACAGCCGCTCGCCTACGCCCAGGCTGCCGAAATGGCGCTGCCCCAGGCGGACCAGCCACGGCTTGCACAGGATGGCGGCGGCAGTCAGCAGCAAGGCGATGCCCAGCACGAAACGGAACAGCGCGTCCATCACCTGCGACGGCACGTGCAGCCAGCTCAACAGGCCCAACGTCAGCATCGCCGCCGGCACGCTGCCCAGCGCCAGGTGCAGCGTGATGCGCCAGTCGATGTGGCGCTGCCGGTGATGCGCCGCCACGCCGCCGGCCTTGGTCAGCGCGGCGTACAAGAGATCTGTGCCGACGGCGGTGGCAGGCGAGATGCCGAACCAAAGCAGAATGGGCGTCATCAGCGAGCCTCCGCCCACTCCGGTCAGCCCGACGATGAAGCCCACCGCCAGGCCCGCAACCGTATATCCCAAATCCATCGGATTCCCCATTCATCCTGCAAGATCCATCCGATGCTACGCGCTTTGCTTATAACAATTTAGATTAATTAGATACAACATTATAAACATTAATTCCAAGCCACCCCTGCGCGCCAAGATTCATCGCGCCATCACGGCCCCGTAACAAGGGCGGCCTATGTTTGCAATCAGAACAAAACGACAAGGAACGCCACAATCCCTCGCGGATATTCACGCAATCGCTTTACAAACCGGATGAATAGCGTCAATTTGATACTGTCAGGGCACAGCCTGACCGCTTGCGACGCCCGCATGGAGCGCCAGCCGCCAGGCCCCCTGAGAAGCCCACGTTTCGAGATCGAAAGGTGCAGGATGATTTCTCGTATCCCCCTGAGCGTTCGTAGAAAACAAGCCCGTGACCAACATGAAAGCTTCCTCTACGCGGTGGCGAAACCGCAACTGAGCGATGAGGAAAGATCCCGCCAGCAAAAAGTGCGGCAACGCGCGCATGACCGCGACGACGCCCGCTTCCTGGCTGATCGCTGCGACGACCTGTTCTGACCCGATGGGGGCCGCGCCCCCGCCCTCTGCCTTCTCCGCTCCGCCCAAGGCAAGCGCCCGCTGTTTTTTCTTTATGCCCGCTTTGGGCTGACCAAACCGCCGAATGCCCGTTCGGCCAGAGCGCCGAACTCATCCCCATTCCGCCGGTCTACCTAAAAAAAATTGAAACATTCCGCCTTGCGCGGCGGCATTTTTCAAAAAAACTGGCATCCGACAGTATTTTTATACTTTCTTTACACCCCCACTCCCGCTTTTATCAGGTTTTTGACGTCCGTTTGCGTACCTTCCAGGTTGCACATTACGCATGGAGATTTTCACTATGGATCTTCTTTACATCGGTCTGTTCGCGCTGTTCGGCGCGTTGACCTGGCTGTTGATCGCAGCCTGCGACCAATTGGGAGGCAAGCAATGACTGCCTGGTACCTGATCAGCGCCCTGTTGGCGCTGGGTCTGTTCGTTTATCTGATCTACGCATTGGTCAAGCCGGAGAATTTCTAATCATGACAACACCCGCCATGCTCCAACTGGGGCTGTTCCTGGCCGTGCTTCTGGCGCTGGCTTGGCCTCTTGGCGCGTACATGACGCGCATCATGCAGGGGGAGAACGTCGGTCCGGTACGCTGGTTCGCGCCGCTGGAACGCGGCTTCTACCGGCTGGCCGGCATACAGAAGGATGAGGAGATGGGCTGGCGCGGCTATACCGTGGCCCTGATCCTGTTCAACGTGCTGGGCGCGCTGGCCGTCTACGCGCTGCAACGCCTGCAAGGCTCTCTGCCGTTCAATCCGCAGGCGATGGCCGCGGTGAGCTCGGACTCCTCATTCAACACCGCCGTTTCCTTCGTCACCAACACCAACTGGCAAGGCTACGGCGGCGAAACCACGATGAGCTATCTGACCCAGATGCTGGGTCTGACCGTGCAGAACTTCCTGTCCGCCGCCACCGGCGCCGCGGTGGTGATCGCGCTGATCCGCGGCTTCGTCCGCCACAGCAGCGCCAAGATCGGCAACTTCTGGGTGGATATCACCCGCCTGACGCTGTACATCCTGCTGCCGCTGTCGCTGGTGTTCGCGCTGGTGTTCACCCAGCAAGGCGCCATCCAGAACCTGGCCGCCTACAAGGACGTGCACACGCTGGAAGTCACCAAGTACCAGCAACCCAAGGTCGACGCCAAGGGCAACCCGGTGACCGGCAAGGACGGCAAGCCGGTGATGGAGGACAAGACTGCGCAGACGCAAACTCTGCCGATGGGTCCGGTGGCCTCTCAGGAAGCCATCAAGATGCTGGGCACCAACGGCGGCGGCTTCTTCAACGCCAACTCCGCCCACCCGTTTGAAAACCCGACGCCGCTGGCCAACTTCCTGCAGGACATCGCCATCTTCCTGATCCCGGCCGCGCTGTGCTTCCTGTTCGGCCGCATGGTGGGCGACCGTCGCCAGGGCTGGGCCATCATCGCCGCGATGACCATCCTGTTCGCCACCGCGGTGGTCGTGGAAACCAGCGCCGAGCAGGCCGGCGTGCCGCAATACAAGGCGCTGCACATCGACCAGCAAGCCAGCCACCTGCAGTCCGGCGGCAATATGGAAGGCAAGGAAGCGCGCTTCGGCATCATCGACACCTCACTGTTCATCGCCGTGACCACCTCCGCCTCCTGCGGCGCGGTCAACTCGATGCACGACTCGCTGACCCCGATCGGCGGTCTGGTGCCGATGTTCCTGATGCAGTTGGGAGAAGTGGTGTTCGGCGGCGTGGGTTCCGGCCTGTACGGCATGCTGATCTTCGCCATCCTGGCGGTGTTCATCGCCGGCCTGATGGTGGGCCGCACCCCGGAATACCTGGGCAAGAAGATTGAAACCTACGAGATGAAGATGACCGCGATCACCATTCTGGTGACACCGACCCTGGTGCTGGCGCTGACCGCCATCGCCGTGAGCGTCGCCGCGGGCAAGGCCGGCATCGCCAATCCGGGCGCGCACGGCTTCAGCGAAATCCTGTATGCGTTCACTTCCGCCGCCAACAACAACGGCAGCGCCTTCGCCGGCCTGTCCGCCAACACGCCGTTCTACAACATCGCCACCGGCGTCGCCATGTTCTTCGGCCGCTTCTTCATGATCGTGCCCATCCTGGCCATCGCCGGCTCGCTGGCCGCCAAGAAGCGTCTGGCCGTCACCGCCGGCACCCTGCCCACCCACGGCCCGCTGTTCGTGGTGCTGCTGATCGGCACCGTGCTGCTGGTGGGCGCCCTCAACTATGTTCCGGCTCTGGCGCTGGGCCCGGTGGTCGAGCAGCTGCAAATGCTCGCCGTCCACTAAGCCCGTCAGTCAAGGAAACGACAATGAACGACAAGAATCATTTGAAATCCGTGGTGGCGGAACCTATCGCCACCGGCAACAAGAACGCCGGCAAGTCGATGTTCGACCCGGCGCTGGTGAAACCCGCCATCGTCGATTCGTTCAAGAAGCTGTCGCCGCGCACCCAGTGGCGCAACCCGGTGATGTTCGTGGTGTACGTGGGCAGCATTCTGACCACCGCGCTGTGGATACAGTCGCTGGGCGGCCACGGCGAAGCCTCGTCCGGCTTCATCCTGGGCGTGGCGCTGTGGCTGTGGTTCACCGTGCTGTTCGCCAACTTCGCCGAAGCGCTGGCCGAGGGCCGCAGCAAAGCCCAGGCGGCGAGCCTCAGGTCGGCCAAGAAAAACGTGGTGGCCAAGAAGCTGGCAGGCGGCAACCATGGCGCGGCCAAGACCATCGTCGACGGCACCAGCCTGCGCAAGGGCGATTTCGTATTGGTGGAAGCCGGCGACGTGATCCCGGTGGACGGCGAGGTGATCGAAGGCGTGGCCTCGGTCGACGAATCCGCCATCACCGGCGAATCAGCGCCGGTGATCCGCGAATCGGGCGGCGATTTCTCCTCGGTCACCGGCGGCACCCGCGTGCTGTCCGACTGGATCGTGGTGAAGATCACCGTCAATCCGGGCGAAACCTTCCTCGACCGCATGATCGCGATGGTGGAAGGCGCCAAGCGCCAGAAGACGCCGAACGAGATCGCGCTGACCATCCTGCTGGTGGCGCTGACCATCGTGTTCCTGATCGTCACCGTCACCCTGCTGCCGTTCTCCTTGTTCAGCGTGGACGCGGTGAAGGCCGGCACCCCTATCAGCATCACCACCCTGGTGGCGCTGCTGGTGTGCCTGATCCCCACCACCATCGGCGGCCTGCTGTCGGCCATCGGCGTGGCCGGCATGAGCCGGATGATGGGCGCCAATGTGATCGCCACCTCCGGCCGCGCGGTGGAAGCCGCCGGCGACGTCGACGTGCTGCTGTTGGACAAGACCGGCACCATCACGCTGGGCAACCGCCAAGCCTCCGCCTTCATCCCGGCGCCGGGCGTGTCGGAAAAAGACCTGGCCGACGCCGCCCAGCTGGCCTCCCTGGCCGACGAAACGCCGGAAGGCCGCTCCATCGTGGTGCTGGCCAAGCAGAAGTTCAATCTGCGCGAGCGCCAGCTGGCCAGCCATGAAGCCAGCTTCATCGCCTTCAGCGCGCAAACGCGGATGTCCGGCATCGACTACGACGGCCGCCAGATCCGCAAGGGCGCCATCGACGCGATCCGCCGCCACATCGCCGAACTGGGCGGCCAGTTCCCGGACGCGCTGGCGAAAAGCGCCGACGAAGTGGCCCGCCGCGGCTCCACCCCGCTGTTGGTGGCCGAAGGCAACCGCGCGCTGGGCGTGATCGAGCTGAAGGACATCGTCAAGGGCGGCATCAAGGAGCGTTTCGCCGAACTGCGCCAGATGGGCATCAAGACGGTGATGATCACCGGCGACAACCCGCTGACCGCGGCCGCCATCGCCGCCGAAGCCGGCGTCGACGACTTCCTGGCGGAAGCCACGCCGGAAGCCAAGCTGAAGCTGATCCGCAGCCATCAGGCCGAAGGCAAGCTGGTGGCGATGACCGGCGACGGCACCAACGACGCCCCCGCGCTGGCCCAGGCCGACGTGGCGGTGGCGATGAACACCGGCACCCAGGCGGCCAAGGAAGCCGGCAATATGGTGGACCTGGACTCCAATCCGACCAAGCTGATCGAGATCGTCGAAATCGGCAAGCAGATGCTGATGACGCGGGGTTCGCTGACCACCTTCTCCATCGCCAACGACGTGGCCAAGTATTTCGCCATCATCCCGGCGGCGTTCGCCAGCACCTACCCGCAGCTGAACGCGCTGAACGTGATGGGCCTGAACAGCCCGGCCTCCGCCATCATGTCGGCGGTGATCTTCAACGCGGTCATCATCGTGTTCCTGATCCCGCTGGCGCTGAAGGGCGTGAAGTACCACGCCAAGAGCGCCGCCGAGCTGCTGCGCGGCAACCTGCTGGTCTACGGCCTGGGCGGCCTGCTGGTGCCCTTCGCCGGCATCAAGCTGATCGACATGGCGCTGGGCGCGCTGGGTCTGGTGTAACAGGCAAGCCCGCCTCCCGGCGCGCCGGGGAGCGGGCGCACGGCAGGCCCGGCGCACGGAACGCGCAACGGGCCTCTCGCCAAGAGAATGGAAAGGATTATCGTGAAAGTCATTCGTCCCCTGCTGGTGATCTTCGGCGGCCTGTCGCTGCTCACCGGCCTCGCCTACCCGCTGGCCACCACCGGCATCGCCCAGGCGCTGTTCCCGGCGCAAGCCAACGGCAGCCTGATCGAGAAAGACGGCAAAGTGGTGGGTTCGCGCCTGATCGGCCAGAACTTCACCGGCGACAAGTATTTCTGGGGCCGCCCGTCGGCCACCAGCCCGATGCCGTACAACGCCGGCAACTCCGGCGGCTCCAACCTGGGCCCCACCAACAAGGCCCAGCTGGACGCGGTGAAAGGCAATGTCGACGCCATCCGCAAGGCGCACCCGACCCAGACCGGCCCGGTGCCGGTGGACCTGGTGACCGCCTCCGCCAGCGGCCTCGACCCGGAAATCTCGGTCGCCTCCGCCTATTACCAGGTTGACCGCGTCGCCGCGGCGCGTAAACTGCCGGCAACCGAAGTGCGCAAGCTGGTGGAAGGCCGCATCATCGGCGAAACCTTCGGCCTGCTGGGCGAACCGCGCATCAACGTGCTGGAGCTGAACCTGGCGCTGGACGAACTTTCCAAGAAAGCCTAAACCCGCATGACCGATCTGCGCCCCGACCCGGATGCCCTGCTGGACGAATTGAAACGCGAAGAGCTGGACGCCCAGCGCGGCCGGCTGAAAATCTTCTTCGGCGCCTGCGCCGGCGTAGGCAAGACCTACGCGATGCTGGCGGCGGCGAAAACCAAGCAGCAGGAAGGGGTCGGCGTGCTGGTCGGCGTGGTGGAAACCCACGGCCGCAAGGAAACCGAGGCGCAGCTGGCCGGGCTGGAGGTGCTTCCGCCCAGCCAGATCGAGTACAAGGGCCGCGCGCTGTCGGAATTCGACATCGACACGGCCCTCTCGCGCCGCCCGCAGTTGATCCTGATCGACGAGTTCGCCCACTCCAACGTCCCCGGCTCGCGCCATCCCAAGCGCTGGCAGGACGTGGAGGAGCTGCTCGCCGCCGGCATCGACGTCTACACCACTCTCAATGTGCAGCATCTGGAGAGCCTTAACGATGTTGTCGGCCAGATCACCGGCATCATCGTCAGGGAAACGCTGCCCGACCATGTGTTCGACAGGGCCGACGAAGTCTCGCTGGTGGACCTGCCGCCGGACGAGCTGCTGTCCCGCCTCGCCGCCGGCAAGGTCTACCTGCCGCACCAGGCCGAGCGCGCGGTCAAGAATTTCTTCCGCAAGGGCAATCTGCTGGCGCTGCGCGAACTGGCGCTCAGGCGCACCGCCGACCGCGTCGACGCGCAGATGCGCGCCTACCGCGCCGACCAGTCGATCAACCCGGTCTGGCACGCGCGCGAACGGCTGCTGGTCTGCGTCGGCCCCGGCCCGGGCACCGACAAGCTGATCCGCAGCACCAAGCGGCTGGCAGCCAATCTGGACGCCGACTGGATCGCCGTTTATGTCGAAACCCCCAGCCTGCAGCGGCTGCCGGAGGAAAAGCGCGCGCGCATCCTCAAGGGCCTGAAGCTGGCGCAAGAGCTGGGCGCGGAAACCACAGTGCTGGGCGGCAGCTCGCTGGCCGCCACCCTGCTGGCCTACGCCCGCACCCGCAACGTCTCCAAGCTGGTGGTCGGCAAGTCGGCCAGCAGCCCGCTGGCGCGGCTGTGGCGCGGCTCGCTGGTGGAGGAGCTTACCCGTCAGTCCGGCGACGTCGACGTCTACGTGGTGGCCCACGACCTGGAACCGTCCGACGAAAAGAGCGGCAAGCGCGTGCCCAGCCTGCTGTTCAGCGACGGCGAATCCGGCAAGCCGCAGCGCGGCTACCTGGCCGCCGCCGCGGTCTGCGCCGCCACCACCGCGCTCAACCACTTGCTGGTGCCCTACTTCGCGCTGTCCAACGTCATCATGGTGCACCTGCTGGCGGTGGTGCTGATCGCCACCCGCTACGGCCGCGGCCCCGGCGTGCTGGCGTCCTTCCTGTCGGTGGCGGCCTTCGATTTCTTCTTCGTGCCGCCGCAGCTGTCGTTCGCGGTGTCCGACACCCAGTACCTGCTCACCTTCATCGTGATGCTGGTGGTGGCGCTGGTGATCAGCCAGCTGACCGCCCGCTTCCGCTTCGAGGCCACCATCGCCACCTACCGCGAGCGCCGTACCCGCGCGCTGTACGACCTGGGCCGCGAGCTGGCCGGCGCGCTGACCGCGTCGCAGATCATCGACACCGCGGTCGGCCGGCTGGAGCCGCTGTTCCGCGCCAAGGTGATGCTGTTCATCCCCAATAGCGAAGACCAGCTGCGCGCCGCCACCGAGGCCGGCAACGGCGCCGACACCGGCGTCGCGCAATGGGTGTTCGACAACCTGCAGCCGGCCGGCCTGGGCACCAACACGCTGCCGTCCAACGCCGCGCTCTACGTGCCGCTGAAGGCGCCGATGCGCACCCGCGGCGTGATCGCGCTGCTGCCGGAGGAAACGATCCCGGCCTTCCTGCCGGAGCAGCAGCGGCTCTTGGAAACCTGCGCCGCGCAGATCGCGCTGGCGCTGGAGCGGGTGCATTATGTGGAAGTGGCGCAAGACGCCATCGTGGCGATGGAGTCGGAACGGCTGCGCAACAGCGTGCTGTCGGTGGTGTCGCACGATCTGCGCACGCCGCTGACCACCATGCTGGGCCTGGCCAATATGCTGAATTCGCCCAGCCTGCCGCCGGAGCAGCAGGCCGACATCTCGCAGTCGATCCAGGATGAGGCGATGCGGATGAACAAGCTGGTGACCAATCTGCTGGACATGGCCAGGCTGCAATCCGGCGTCAAGTTGAACAAGGAATGGCAACTGCTGGACGAGGTGGTGGGCAGCGCGGTACGCGCCTGCGAGCACAGCCTGCGCCGCCATCATTTGGCGCTAAAACTGAACCGCGACCTGCCGGTGCTGGAATACGACGCGGTGCTGATCGAGCGGGTGCTGGTCAACCTGCTGGAAAACGCCGCCAAATACACGCCGGCCGGCTCGCGCATCGAGCTGGCGGCCCAGCACGACGGCGCCCGGGTGCGCATCAGCGTCAGCGACGACGGCCCCGGCCTGCCGGCCAATATGGAACAGAAAGCCTTTGAGAAATTCTCGCGCGGCGCGCCGGAATCCACCACGCCCGGCGTCGGGCTGGGGCTGGCCATCTGCCGCGCCATCATCGAAAACCACGGCGGCAGCATAGAAGCCGGCAACCTCAGCCCGCACGGCGCCCGCTTCTCCTTCACCCTGCCCGCCGGCGCGCCGCCCGAGCTGCCGCCGGAAGACGCCTGAAACCAGAAGAGCGAACCCCTATGAACGACGCACCGATTTCCGTAGTGATCATCGAAGATGAAAAACCGATCCGCCGCTTCCTGTCGTCGGCGCTGGATGAGGAAAGGCTCACCGTCTACGAGGCCGAAACCGGCAAGCAGGGCCAGATAGAAGTGGCCACCCGCAAACCCGACATGGTGATACTGGACCTGGGCCTGCCGGACATGAACGGCATCGACGTGATCAAGAGCCTGCGCGAGTGGACCGACATTCCCATCCTGGTGCTGTCGGCCCGCACCCAGGAAACGGAAAAGGTGGCGGCGCTGGACGCCGGCGCCGACGACTACCTGACCAAGCCCTTCGGCGTGGCCGAATGCCTGGCGCGCATCCGCGTGCTGCTGCGGCGCCGCATCCAGGGCAGCGCCGCGCCGCAGCAGAACTTCCACTTCGGCGACATCAAGATCGACCTGGTCAACCGCCTGGTGCACAAGGGCGATGCGCCGGTGCACCTGACGCCGATCGAATACCGGCTGTTGTCCACGCTGATCCGCAACGCCGGCAAAGTCATCACCCACCGCGAGCTGCTGCTGGCGGTATGGGGGCCGTCGTTCTCCGAGCACAACCAGTACCTGCGCGTCTACATGGGCCACCTGCGGCAAAAGCTGGAAGACAACCCGGCAATGCCGCGCCACATCGTCACCGAAACCGGCGTCGGCTACCGGCTGGTGGAAAGCGACCCCAGCCGCAACCAGACCGCCTGAACGCGGCGGCCAGGGTTGACAGCCCCCTGCCAGCGGCATATTCTGATGTTCATGCGCCGATTTGACACAGCTTGCGGGCGCGATACAAATGCCAGCTAAAGCGTATACGGTGAACCCGCTTGCGCTCCTGATGTAAAGTGGCCAGCGGGTTTTTTCATGGCTGCGACACAGCCTTGGCGCCGTACCGCTCTCCCCCGCAAGCCGTCTGATCGACGCGGGACGCGCCGCCATCCGGCGGTCGTCCAGGCGCCGAGTTAATGACAACTTGCAGGGCGCCGAGAAATCCTGCTAAAGCGTCGCCGACGGCCACCCGCCCGGCACGCGCAGCGCGACCGACCTTGGGAGAGCCGTATGTACGATTGCCAGCAAGACAGCTATGCCGATTTTTCTTTTGCGATTTACGACGCCGTGGGAAGACCTCGCCCCCTCTGTGGCAGCCTGAGCGCCACACCGCTGCCGTCCAGCGACGACAGCGCCCTTTACGATCTCGCCGCCTTCGCCCGCGAACAGGGCTATAGCCTCGATCACCATGAACAGCATCTCACCGTGCACGCCATCAGCCTGGCCGACGCGCTGGCGATCAACACCCGCTTCGGCGAAACGCTGATCATCAGTTGCGATCTGCGCCGCGATCCGCCGGTGCGCTTCTAGTCGGTACGCACGCAGACAGTAAGCGGGCGCGCCGGCTATAATGTGCTGTTTCGCACCCATGCCGGCAGGATTTGATGCTGTTTGAACTCAACCACGCCTCGCGCTCGGAGATTCTGCGCGAAGGGCGCCAGATCGCCCGCCTGGCTCTGCCGATGATGGTGGCCCAGATCGCCCAGGTGGCCACCGGCTTCGTCGACACCGTAATGGCCGGCCGCGTCGGCACCGACGATCTGGCCGCGGTTTCGCTCGGCGCCAGCGTGTTCATCACCGTCTACGTGACGCTGATGGGCGTGGTGGCCGCGCTCAATCCCATCCTGTCGCACCATCTGGGCTCCGGCGACGCGCGCGGCTTCGGCCGCGACGCCGGCCAGGGCCTGTGGTTCGGCCTGCTGCTGGGCACGCTGGGCGGCGCGCTGATGATCGCGCTGGAACCCGCGCTGCGCCAGTGGCTGCACCTGCCGCAGGAAGTGATAGCCAAGGTGATGCTGTTCATCACCGGCGCCGCCGTCGGCATGCCGGCGGCGATGGCCCACCGCGCGCTGCACGCCTACGCGTCCAGCCTGGGCCACCCCAAGGCCATCATGGTGGTCAGCCTGATCGCGCTGGCCCTGAACATTCCGCTCAACTACATCCTGATCCACGGCTTGTTCGGCTTCCCCCGCATGGGCGGCGCCGGCTGCGGCTGGGCCACCGGCGCGGTGTTCTGGTTCAACTGCCTGGCCTTGCTAGGCTACGTGAGCTGGCATAAGAAATTCGCCGGCAACCGCATCCTCGCCGGCATCGCCCGCCCCGACTGGCGCCGCTTCGCCGCCTTTTTGAAACTGGGCCTGCCCATCGGCCTGTCCTTCTTCGTCGAAGTCAGCCTGTTTTCCTTCATCGCGCTGCTGATCGCCGAGCTGGGCACCGTCGTCGTCGCCACCCACCAGTCGGTGCTGAATTTCTCCAGCCTGATCTACATGCTGCCGCAGAGCGTGGCCACCGCGCTGTCGGTGCGGGTCGGCCACCACGCCGGCGCCGGCGATTACCAGGCCGCGCGCTTCATTTCCGGCGTCGGCCTGCTGATGGGGCTGGCGATGGCGGGCATGGCCATGGTGCTGGTGCTGCTGCTGCGCGCGCCCATCATGTGGATGTACAGCGCCGACCCGCGCGTGATATCGATGGGCACCACGCTGCTCTTGTTCGCCGCCGTCTACCAGCTGACCGACGCCGCGCAGACCATCGCCTCCGGCGCGCTGCGCGGCTACAAAGTGACCGCCGTGCCGATGCTGATCCACATCACCTCGTTCTGGGTGGTGGGCCTGGGACTGGGCATCCTGCTGGGATTGACCGACCATATCGTGCCGCGGATGGGCATTTACGGCTTCTGGACCGCGCTGGTGATCAGCCTCACCGTGGCCGGCCTGCTGCTAACCTATTATCTGGCCCGCGCCAGCCGCCGCCGGCTGCGCCGCGACCAAGGAATCCTGCTATGAGCCTGCAGTTTAGCGCCGACTACGATCTGCGCCCGCACAACACCTTCGGCCTGGCCGCCCGCGCCGCGCACTTCTGCCGGCTGGACGACCTGGCCGACCTGTCCGCGCTGCTGGCGCATCCGCTTTACCGCCAGGGCCCGGTGCTGTGGCTGGGCGGCGGCAGCAACCTGCTGCTGACCCGCGACTACCCCGGCCTGGTGGTGAAAGTGGCGCTGACCGGCATTCGCCTGCTGGAACAGAACGGCGACGATGTGCTGGTCGAGGCCGCCGCCGGCGAAAACTGGCACGACTTCGTGCTGCACACGCTGGCGCAAGGCTGGTACGGCCTGGAAAACCTCAGCCTGATTCCCGGCACCGTAGGCGCCTGTCCGGTGCAGAACATCGGTGCCTACGGCGTCGAGGTGAAGGACCATCTGCAAGAAGTGGCGTGCGCGCAGCTGGAGCGCGGCGGCGAAGCGCTGACGCTGTCCAACGCCGACTGCCGCTTCGGCTACCGCGACAGCGTGTTCAAGCATGAAGCCGCCGGCAAGCTGCTGGTGACCGCGGCGCGCTTCCGCCTCTCCCGCGCGGCGCGGCCGCGCACCGGCTACGGCGACATCCTGCAGCAGCTGGAGCGGCAAGGCATCAGCGCGCCGACGCCGCTGGACGTCAGCCGCGCCGTCATCGCCATCCGCCAGAGCAAGCTGCCCGACCCGGCGGCGCTGGGCAACGCCGGCAGCTTCTTCAAGAACCCGGTGGTATCGCTGACCCGCGCCGAGGCGTTGTTGGCCGAACACCCGCAGCTGCCGCACTACCCCGCGCCGGACGGCCAGGTGAAGCTGGCCGCCGGCTGGCTGATAGACCAATGCGGGCTGAAGGGCTATCGCGATGGCGACGCCGGCGTGCATGAGAAACAGGCGCTGGTGCTGGTCAACTACGGCCAGGCGCGAGGCAGCGAAATCGAGGCCTTGGCCCGCAAGGTGCAGGACACCGTGGCGCAGCGCTTCGGCGTCAGGCTGGAGCCGGAGCCCTTGATACTCTGAGGCCGGCCGGGAACCATGCCGCGCCGGCGCCACTCAAGCTAGCAACACGTATCCGTGAACCACGCAATGGAGAGCAGGACGCAATGAGCAAAAAACCGACTGTGCTGGTGTTCGATCTGGGCGGCGTGCTGGTCGACTGGAACGGCATCGATCCGCTGATCCGCCTGTCCGGCGGCCGCCTCAGCCGCGAAGAGGCCAGGCTGTTCTGGATGCATTTCCACTGGACGGAAAAGCTGGATCTGGGCGCATGCACGCCGCTGGAATTCAGCGCCGCCATGGCGGACGAGCTGCGGCTCGACCTGTCGGCCGAGGCGATGCAGGCCCAGTTGCGCAGCTGGAACCGCGGCGCCTTCCCCGGCGCGCGGGCGCTGCTGGAAAAGCTGTCCGCCGACTGGCAGCTGGCGGCGCTCAGCAATATCAACAGCCTGCACTGGCAGCAGGTGAGCGAGGAATTCCAGCTGCTGGACCTGTTCGGCCACACCTTCGCCTCGTTCCAGCTGCGCCTGCGCAAGCCGCAGCCGGAAATCTACCGCCACGTGCAGCAGACGCTGGGGCTGGCGCCGGCGGACATCGCCTTCTTCGACGACAACATCGAATGCGTGGCGGCCGCCCGCGCCGAAGGCTGGCAGGCATTCCACACCATAGGCTTCGACAGCCTGCAGCGCACGCTGCGCGAGCAAGGCTGGCTGTAAGGCTTCGGGCGGAGCGGCCCGCGCTCCGCCGCCGGCCTCAGCCCAGCACGCCGCCCGCGCGCAGGAACAGGTACAGCGCCGCCAGCAAGCCTATCAGCCAGGACAACGAACGCAGCGAGGCCTTGTCCGCCAGATACAGCAAGCCATGCGTCGCCCGCGCCAGGATGAACACGGCGGCGGCGGCGTTCATCGCCGCCTCCGGCACCTTCATCAGCCAGGCCGCGACCACCGCGGCGGTCCAGGTCGGCAGCGCCTCCCAGGCATTTTGCTGCGCCCAGCCGGCGCGCTGCCGGTAGCCGCTGGCCCGCGCCGCCTCCTCGCGCGGCCGGTGATTGTCGTACTTCACCCCGGCCTTGGCGACGCCGGCCCAGATCAGCGGCAGCAGCGCCGCCAACAACAGACTCCACAATACGAACGGCATGGCGATCCTCCCTCAACGATTGCCCGGCTTGTCGCCGAGATAACGGCCGTCATCGAACGTCGCCACCCACTGCGGTTTGTAAACAATCAGCACCGCCAGCAGCAGCCCGGTCGTGAAGGCCTCCGACCACGACAGCAGAAAATAGTAAGGCACGGCGTCGTCCAGCAGCGTCTCCCACGGATACGCCCCCGCCGCCGCCAAGGCCGCCATGCCGCACAGGGCGGCAGCGAACAGGCTGGCGCCGGCGGCCAGGAAGCCGTTGACGAACACATAGACAAAGAAATGCGGCGGCAGGAAACGGCGCGCCAGGGCCAGAGCCGACGCCGCCACGCCCACCGCCGGCAACGCGGTCAGCAGCCAGTTCAAGCCCAGCGCCCGCCAGTCGGCGTGGCCGCCGGCCGCTAGCGCCGCCTGCACCGCGGCCAGGGCCAGCAGCGCCAGCCGCGGCCCCATCAGCAAGGCGAACAGGGCGCCGCCCAGCAGATGGAAGGACAGGCCGGGCAGCAGGCCGGCGCGCAACAGCCACAGCGCCAGGTCCAGCACGCAGGCGCCCATCCAGGCGTTGAGCGCGCCGTGCTCCAGCTCGCGCCAGCGCACCCCGGCGCCGGCCCAGGCCAGGGCCGCCAGCGCCAGCGCATTGGCCAGCCCGAGCGGCCACGCGCCAAACTGCAAAGCCGATAGATCCATGACGATACACTTGCGATCAGACTACCTTCAGCATAACAGAGCCGCCGGACAAACTGGCGCGCTTCGTCGCCGCAAAGCCCTCCCTTTTGCCGCGCGGGCCGGTACAATACGCTTTTGGATGGAGACCCGCATGCCCGCCCTACCCGCTCAGCACCTACCCGCTCAGCACCTGATTGCCCAGCAAGTTGGCCAAGCCCTGGCCGAAGACATCGGCCAATGCGATTGGACCGCCCGCCTGATAGACGCGGACAAGACCGGCGCGGCGCGGGTGATCGCGCGCGAGGACGCGGTGATCTGCGGCCAGGCCTGGTTCGATGAATGCTTCCGCCAGGTGGACAGCCGCTGCGCTGTGCAATGGCGGGTGGCCGAAGGCGAGTCGGTCGCCGCCGGCAGCGAACTGTGCCGTATCTCCGGCCCGGCGCGCGCGCTGCTCACCGCCGAGCGCAGCGCGCTCAACTTCCTGCAGCTGCTGTCCGCCGTCGCCACCGAGACCCGCCGCTACGTCGAGGCCGCGGCCGGCCACCGCGCCCGCATCCTGGACACCCGCAAAACCGTTCCCGGCCTGCGTCTGGCGCAGAAATACGCGGTGACCGCCGGCGGCGGCCACAATCAGCGCGTCGGCCTGTTCGACGGCATCCTGATCAAGGAAAACCACATCATGGCGGCCGGCGGCGTCGCCGAAGCGATGCGGCAGGCGCTGCAAGACCTGCCGCCCGGCGTGACGCTGCAAATCGAAGTCGAGACGCTGGCGCAACTGGAGGACGCGTTGGAGAACGGCGCCAAGCTGGTGCTGCTGGACAATATGTCGCTGGAGCAGATGCGCGCCGCCGTCGCCCTGAGCGCCGGCCGCGCCCAGCTGGAAGCCTCGGGCGGCATCGACCTGGACAGCGTGCGCGCCATCGCGGCCACCGGCGTCGACCGCATCTCGGTCGGCAAGCTGACCAAGGACATCCGCGCCGTCGACCTGTCCATGCGCTTCACCCTGTAAGCGACTACGCAGCGGCGGCGTTAGCTGTCATACTGAAGGGATGCCTTCCACAAGCCAAGCATACGTCTGCCGCCGCCCATGGACCTGACCCCGCGCAAACACGGCTCACGCTCCGCCCGCCATGCCAAGTGGGGGGCGGCGCTGTTTCTGCTGGTCACCCTCGGGCTGGTGCTGCTCGATCTCGCCGTCAGCTACCGCCAGGTGGAAAACGAGGCCGGGCACCAGGCCAGCGGCCTGAGCCAGCTGCTGGCGGAACGACTCAGCTCCGGCATCCACGAAGCCGGGCTGATCCTGCAAAGCAGCAACCAGATTCCGGAAGTCCAACACCTGCTGCGCAGCGGCGGCCAAAGCCCCGAGGCGCAGCAGAAGCTGCAACAGAAGCTGCAGCAGCAATTGCAGCTGGCGCCTTACCTCAGCCAGATCGAGATCGTCGACACCGCCTGCCAGACCATCTTCAGCAGCAGCCGCAGCAGCCTGCCGCGCTCGCGCCACAACGAATTCTGCCGCTGGCTGCACCGCATCGACCCGCAGGAAAGCAATTACACCGCCGTCACGCACAGCCCCACCGAGGGCGGCATCGTGCTGGCCAACAAGCTGCACGACGGCGACGGCAACCTGATAGGCATGGCCACCGGCCTGATCAACCACAACTTCTTCCAGGACGAGGTCAGCCGGCTGACGGTGGGCGAGCATGGCGAAATCCTGGTGCTGGACCAGCGCCAGCTCACCGTGGCGCGCTGGCCGCAGGTAGCCGGGCACGACCCGCAAAGCTACCGCCCGCTGCAGGCGCACATGATCCTGTCGCACGACGCCAACCAGACCCTGTTCAGCGCGCCGTCCAGCTTCGATGGCTCGATGCGGCTGTACAGCATGCGCCAGACCGGCAATTATCCGTTCCAGGTGGCGGTGGGCATCTCGCGGCAGGACTTCACCCGCTACGTCTGGGACAAGGCCTGGCTGGCCCTGCCCGGCTGGCTGTTCGTCGCCGCGCTGACCTTGCTGGCGCTGCGCAAGCACCTGTCCAATCTGCGCCAGCACCAGCAGCTGCTGCGCGGCAGCGAGAGAATCCGCGACAGCGAGGAGCAGGCCCGGCTGGTGCTGGACACCGCGCCGCTGGCGCTCTTGCTGGTCAACCCGCGCACCTGCCGCATCCAGCACGCCAACGCGCCGGCGCGCGAGCTGCTGCGGCTGCCGCCGCGCGCGCCGGACGAAAGCGCCAGCCACGAACTGAACCTGCCGCTGAAGCTGCAGCCGGTCGAGCAATGGCTGGCGGAAAACGAAGACGTGATGCAGCGCGAGGTGGAGCTGGAGCTGGAAGACCAAAGCCGGCTGTGGGCGATCGTCTCGCTGCAGAAACTGGGCCGCGGCAACCACCCGTCGTCGCTGATCGCGCTGTATGACATCTCGGGCCGCAAGCTGCTGGAGCAGCAACTGCACGAGAGCAATCTGCAGCTGGCCGAGATGGCGGTGACCGACCCGCTGACCCGCCTCTACAATCGCCGCCACGCCGACACGGTGCTGCGCGACGAAATCAGCCGCTGCGAACGCTATGGCCAGACCATGGCGATAGCGGTGTTCGATATCGACCACTTCAAGAAATTCAACGACCAGCATGGCCATCAGGCCGGCGACAACGTGTTGGTGGCGGTGGCCAACGCCTTGCGCGACACCACCCGCAACACCGACATCAACGCCCGCATCGGCGGAGAGGAATTCATGGTGATCTTCCCCTACACCCGCCTGCGCGACGCCCAGAAAGTGATGAGCCGCATGCAGATGGCGCTGACCCGCTCCACCGTGTCGGTGGTCGAGCAGCCGATCACCTTCAGCGGCGGCATCACCGACTGGCGACCCGGCGACACGCCGTCGCAGATGGCGTCGCGCGCCGACAAGCTGCTGTACGAGGCCAAGCTGGCGGGCCGCAACATCATCCTGTGCGACCAGGAAACGCCCTGAAACGCCGTCGCTAGGCGCCGCCGGCCGCCAGCGCGTCGGCCAGCATCCACATCATCGCCGCGGTGGCGCCCCAAATGGTGTAGCGCTGCCACTCGAAGGACAGGTAGCGCCCGGCGATGCCGTCGCGGACATAGTCGTGCCGGCTGTAAGCGGCGCGATCCAGCAACAGGCGCAGCGGCACCTCGAACACCTCGGCCACCTCGTCCGGCGCCGGTGCCAATGCCAGCGGCGGCGTCAGCATCCCCACCACCGGCGTCACCACGTAGCCGGTGATGGTGACGTAGTCGGGCAGCCGCCCCAACACCCGCACGCCGGCCGGGTCCAGCCCGGTTTCCTCGCTCGCCTCGCGCAAGGCGGCGTCCAGCGTCGAGCGGTCGCCGCTCTCCACCTTGCCGCCGGGAAAGCTCACCTGGCCCGGATGGCTGGACAGATGTTCGGTGCGGCGGGTGAACAGCACCGTCGCGCCATCGTCGTGCCACACCAGCGGCAGCAGCACCGCCGCCGGCCGCAATTCCGGCCCCGCCGGCCGGCAAGGCAGATCCGCCACCTTGCCGGTGAAATCATAGGACTCAAGCCGCCGGGCAATCAGCGCGGCGGCAGCGTCTGCCTCCATCGACCACATATCGTTATCCTTTTACCGCCCGCGCCCGCCCAGCGTCGGCAAGGTCATTTCATTTCGGTGCGCCAACAGGCGCAGCGCCAGTCCGGACCAGAACAGCGCCTGCAACGACGCGACGCTGACCCAGCCCAGCCGGTCGGCCAGAAACAATCCGGCGGCCGCCAGTATCGACACCGTGCCATAGAAATCCCGATGCAGAATGAAGGGCACTTCATTGACCATCATGTCCCGCACCACGCCGCCGCCCACCGCGGTGACGAAACCCAACGACACCACGCCGAAGGCGTTCAGGCCGAACAGCAGCCCCACCTGGGCGCCGGCCAGGCTGAAGGCCACCAGCCCCAGCGAATCGGCGACGATGAACAGCCGCTCCAGCGTGCGGCTCTTGCGCCGGTGCAGGCCGGCCAGCCAGGCGATCCATACCGCGCCGGCGATGATGAACAGGTTGGTGTAATCGTAGAACACCAGCGGCACCCGTCCGACCAGCAGGTCGCGGATCACGCCGCCGCCGATAGCCGTCACCAGCGCCACGATGGAAACGCCGAGCAGGTCCAGCCGCTTGCGTATCCCCACCAGGTAGCCGGAAAAGGCGAAAGCCGCGGTGCCGATCGCCGAAAACCACTCCATCTGGAAAAACCGGCCGCTCCATTCCATGCCTCAATGTACCAAAAAAAATGCCAGACCGGCATGGTCTGGCATGTTTCGCGACTACGGCGCTCAGCGGCGCATCGAGTCGAAGAAGGCCTGGTTGGACTTGGTGGCCTTGATCTTGTCCTGCAGGAACTCCATCGCCTCCAGGTCGTCCATCGGGTACAGCAGCTTGCGCAGCACCCAGATGCGTTGCAGCTGGTCCTGCGGGATCAGCAGCTCTTCGCGGCGGGTGCCGGAGCGGTTGATGTTCATCGCCGGGAAGATGCGCTTTTCCGCCATCTTGCGGTCCAGGTGGATTTCGCAGTTGCCGGTGCCCTTGAATTCTTCGTAGATCACATCATCCATGCGGCTGCCGGTGTCGATCAGCGCGGTGGCGATGATGGTCAGGCTGCCGCCCTCTTCCACATTGCGCGCGGCGCCGAAGAAGCGCTTCGGGCGTTGCAGCGCGTTGGCGTCCACGCCGCCGGTCAGCACCTTGCCGGAAGCCGGCACCACGGTGTTGTAGGCGCGGGCCAGGCGGGTGACGGAGTCCAGCAGGATCACCACGTCCTTCTTGTGCTCGACCAGGCGCTTGGCCTTCTCGATCACCATTTCCGCCACTTGCACGTGGCGGGTGGCCGGCTCGTCGAAGGTGGAGGACACCACTTCGCCGCGCACCGAGCGTTGCATTTCCGTCACTTCTTCCGGACGCTCGTCGATCAGCAGCACGATCAGCACCGCGTCCGGATGGTTGGCGGTGATGGCGTGGGCGATATGCTGCAGCATCACCGTCTTGCCGGACTTCGGCGGCGCCACCAACAGCGCGCGCTGGCCGCGGCCGATCGGCGCGATCAGGTCGATGATGCGGCCGGTGATGTTTTCCTCGGCACGGATGTCGCGCTCGAGTTTGAATTGTTCGGTGGGGAATAGCGGAGTGAGGTTCTCAAACAGGATCTTGTGTTTGGAATTCTCCGGCGCCTCGCCGTTTACCTTGTCCACCTTCACCAGCGCGAAATAGCGCTCGCCGTCCTTCGGGGTGCGGATCTCGCCCTCGATGGAGTCGCCGGTATGCAGATTGAAGCGGCGGATCTGCGACGGGCTGACGTAGATGTCGTCCGGCCCCGCCAGATACGAAGTATCCGGACTGCGCAGGAAACCGAAACCGTCCGGCAACACCTCCAGCGTACCCTCGCCGAAAATGCTCTCGCCTTTCTTGGCCTGGTTTTTCAAAAGCGCGAAAATCAGATCCTGCTTGCGCAGCCGGCTGGCCCCGTCAATCTCGTTGGAAATGGCCATTTCAACGAGTTCGGATACGTGAAGATGTTTGAGATCAGATAAGTGCATAGCGGTCGTGAGGTCGACTCGGTAACAATTAGGCGGAACGCTAATTTGAGGGTGTGGAAGCGGAAACGAAACGGGCGGCCTGAATTTTATGCCACCCGTCTTGAAGATTGTGCGTGGAGAATAGACGCTTTAGATGTTGCTGTCAACGAAGGCCGTCAGCTGGCTCTTGGTGAGCGCGCCGACCTTGGTGGACACCACTTGGCCGCCCTTGAAGATCATCAGGGTGGGGATGCCGCGGATGCCGAATTTCGGCGGCGTGGCCTGGTTTTGGTCGATGTCGAGCTTGGCGACTTTCAGGCGGCCTTCGTACTCCTTGGAGACTTCGTCCAGGATCGGGGCGATCATCTTGCACGGACCGCACCATTCCGCCCAGTAGTCAACCAGCACCGGCAGATCGGACTGCAGCACTTCCTGTTCAAAAGAGTTATCGCTTACATGGTGGATGAGATCGCTCATGATTTCCTCGCTAATGGATTCAAGCCTGCTTAATTCCCGATGGTAACAAGCGGCGGCGGCCGCGGCAACCGGTCAAACCGCGGCGAAAATCCCCGCTCGCCAAGGGGCTTTGCGCGCCGCAGCGGCCTCCGGGTCCGCGCCGCCTCCCACTCGGCAAGTGCTGAAAACGGCCATCATTCGGTATAATGCCCCACTGTTTATATGAGAAGGACTCCAAATGGGCTTTCTGCAAGGCAAGAAAATCCTGATCACCGGCATGATCTCCAACCGCTCGATCGCCTACGGCATTGCCCAAGCCTGTCACCGGCAAGGAGCCGAGCTGGCGTTCACCTACGTGGTGGACAAACTGGAGGACCGCGTCCGCGAAATGGCGGCCGACTTCGGCTCCAAGCTGGTGTTCCGCTGCGACGTGCAGAATGACGACGAAATCAACCAGCTCTTCGTCGAGCTGGCCAAGGAGTGGGACGGCCTGGACGGCCTGGTGCACTCGATCGGCTTCGCCCCGCGCGAGGCGCTGGAAGGCGATTTCCTGGATTCGCTCAGCCGCGAAGCGTTCCAGATCGCCCACGACGTATCGTCCTACAGCTTCCCGGCGCTGGCCAAGGCCGCGCGCCCGATGATGCAGGGCCGCAAGGCTTCGCTGCTGACCCTGTCCTACCTGGGCGCGGTGCGCGCGATCCCGAACTACAACGTGATGGGCCTGGCCAAGGCCAGCCTGGAGGCGTCGGTGCGCTTCATGGCCGCCAGCCTGGGCAAGGAAGGCATCCGCGTCAACGGCATCTCCGCCGGCCCGATCAAAACGCTGGCCGCTTCCGGCATCTCCGGCTTCTCCAAGCTGCTGAACATGGCCTCCAGCCAGGCCTGTCTGCGCCGCAACGTGACCACTGAGGAAGTCGGCAACGCCGCCGCCTTCATGCTGTCGGACCTGTCGTCCGGCATCACCGGCGAAATCACCTACGTGGACGCCGGCTACAGCATCAACGCGCTGAACGTGCCGGAATAAGCTTCCCGCCAACCGGCGGATGGCGATGCGAAGCGGGGCAATCCTGGATCAGGGTTTGCCCCGCTTCGCATTGCCCGCGGCTCCCGCTCAATCCGCCAGCCGCCCCTGCCGCCACTCCCGCGGCGTCAAACCGCATTGCGCCTTGAACGCCCGCGACAGCGCGGCCTCGCTGCCATACCCCACCTCGCTCGCGATCATCTTCAACTGCCGGCCCCGCAGCAGCGCCTGCTGCGCCAGCCGGACGCGCCAGGCCTGCAGATAAGCGCCGGGCGTGCTGCCCACCACGTCGCGGAACGCGCCGGCGAAAACGCTGCGCGACATTCCGGCAAGCTCCGCCAGCGCCTCCAACGGCCACGCCCGCCCCGGCTGCGCGTGCATCGCCGCCAGCGCCTTGCGCAGCCGGGGATGGGATAGCCCGGCCAGCATGCCGCCCTGTACCTGCCGGCTTTCCATCAACTGCCGCAGCACCAGGATCAGCACCGCCTCGAACAGCCTGTCCACCAACGCGTGGCGGCCGCAGTTGGCGCCGAACGCCTCTTCGAACAGCAGCGCCAGCACGCTGTCGGCGCCGGCGATGGCCGCCAGCGGCAGGCACACCATTTCCGGCAGCGCCCCGAGGATGGGGTTGTCAGCGCCGCCGTCGAAACTCAGCTCCGCGCAAGCCAGATCGGCGCCGCGCCCGGCGTCCGCGACGAAACGCCTGGCCACCGGCCGGGGGTAGAGCAGCAGGCTGGGCACGTCCACCCGCAGCGCAGGCTGGCCGGCGCGCATGATCTCCAGCGCGCCGGAGCGGATCAGGTGCAACTGGCCGCCCTCGCCCGGCGCGGCGAAATCGGTGACGCCGCACAAGGCTCCGGAATGGAACATCCGCGCGCGCACCGGAAAGTGATTCAACAAAGCCTCCAGCCTATCGGTGCATGCGTCGGCCACATTCATACTCCATATCAAGTTTTCGATACTTTACGTGACTTTTAGTACTCAACCCAAGCGTAAAGTTCGTTCTGCCAACCGGCACCAGCCATTCGCCAACATGCAAAGGAGCACCCCATGTCGATCGACACCATCCTGTACCGCGCCCACGCCACCGTCGCCGGCGGCCGCGAAGGCCATGCCGCCTCTTCCGACGGTGCCCTGGACGTCCAGCTGTCCATGCCGCGCGAACTGGGCGGCGCCGGCGGCCCCGGCACCAATCCCGAACAGCTGTTCGCCGCCGGCTACGCCGCCTGCTTCCTCGGCTCGCTGAAATTCGTCGCCACCAGGGAGAAAGTCGCGCTGCCAGCCGCCGCCAGCATCGCCGCCTCTGTCGGCATCGGCACCGTGCCCACCGGCTTCGCCATCGAGGCGGAGTTGCTGATCTCGCTGCCCGGCCTGCCGCCGGAAACCGCGCAGGCGCTGGTGGAAAAGGCCCATGTGGTCTGCCCCTATTCGCACGCTACCCGCAACAACCTCGACGTGCGCCTGCGCCTCGCCTGAGCCGCGCCCATCCCCAAGCGGAGAACCCTCATGAAAACCAAGCTCCATATCGTCGCGGCGTCGCTCGCCGCGCTTTGCGCCGGCTCCGCGCTGGCCGCCGGCAGCCCCGGAGTGGAACGCCATACCCAGGCTTTTCTCGAAACCCTGGCCCAAGGCGGCGGCCAGCCGCTGGAAACCTTGTCGCCGGCCGAGGCGCGCGATGCGCTGGCCCGCGCGCAAAAAGGCGCCAAACTGGCGCCGGCGGACGTCAGCGAGAAAATCATCTCCGTCGACGGCCAGCCGCTGAAGCTCACCGTGGTGCGCCCGGCAGGCGTCCGCGGCGCGCTGCCCGCCTTCATGTTCTTCCACGGCGGCGGCTGGATTCTGGGCGACTACCCCACCCACGAGCGCTTCGTCCGCGACCTGGTGGCCGACTCCGGCGCCGCCGCGGTCTTCGTCAACTACACGCCGTCGCCGGAGGCCCGCTACCCGGTGGCCATCCGCCAAGCCTACGCCGCCACCCGATGGGTGGCGGAACACGGCGCGGCAATCCAGGTGGACGGCAAGCGGCTGGCGCTGGCCGGCAACAGCGTGGGCGGCAATATGGCGGCGGCGGTCGCCCTGATGGCCAAAGCCGGCGGCGGCCCGGCATTGCGCGCCCAGGTGCTGTTCTGGCCGGTGGCCGATGCCGACTTCGAAGACGCCTCGTATCGCGAATTCGCCGATGGCCACTTCCTGACCCGGAACATGATGAAATGGTTCTGGGACGCCTACACGCCCGACCCGCGGCAGCGAAGCGACATCTATGCCTCCCCGCTGCGGGCGGCGCCGGCGCAACTGCGCGGATTGCCGCCGGCGCTGATCCAGACCGCGGAAAAGGACGTGCTGCGCGATGAGGGCGAGGCCTACGCCCGCCAACTGGACGCCGCCGGCGTAGACGTGGTCGCCACCCGCTACAACGGCATGATCCACGACTTCGGCCTGCTCAACGCGCTGTCCGGCCTGCCGGCCACCCGCGCGGCGCTGCACCAGGCCAGCGAGGAGTTGAAAATGCGCCTGCGCTGACAACCCAGCACGTTGGCATTGCCCGGCGGCGCGAAGCGGTGTATCACTACATCGCCGCGCGCCGGATTTTCCCGCCGGCCAACCCTGGAATGGATCACCGACAGACGACATGCCCGACAACGACCATCAGCTGGCCGCCGATATCGCGGCCCAGGCTGCCGAGCTGCTGAACCAGCTGCGGCAAGGCAACACCGCCGGCGACAAGGCGCTGGGCGCGCTGGGCGACGCCAAATCCGACGCGTTGATCGCGCATCTGCTGCGCCAGGCCAGGCCCGATGACGGCCTGCTGTCGGAAGAGTCGGCGCCCGACGACGCCCGGCTGCGCTTGCGCCGGGTCTGGGTCATCGACCCGCTGGACGGCACCCGTGAATACAGCGAGCGCGAGCGCGATCGCTCCGACTGGGCGGTGCATGTGGCGCTGACCGAAGACGGCCTGCCCACCGCCTGCGCGGTGGCCCTGCCGGCGCTGGGCCAGCTGTTCTCCACCGCCGCGCCGGCGCTGGCCGGCGCGCCGCCGGGTCCGATCCGGATCTTGGTCAGCCGCAGCCGGCCGCCGGCCATCGCCGAGCGCGTGGCCGGGATGCTGGGCGCCGAACTGGCGCCGATGGGCTCGGCCGGCGCCAAGGCGATGGCGGTGCTGCGCGGCGAAGCCCACGCCTATCTGCACAGCGGCGGGCAATACGAGTGGGACTCCTGCGCGCCGGTCGGCGTGGCGCTGGCCGCCGGCCTGCACGCGTCGCGGCTGGACGGCAGCCCCTGCCGCTACAACCAGCCCGATCCCTTCATGCCCGACCTGCTGATCTGCCGGCGCGAACTGGCGCCGGCGCTGCTGGACGCCATCGCCCGCGCCCAGGCCGAATCCGCCTGAGCGCCGCCGCTCAGGCGGACGGCGGCGGATCGGCCGCCAGCAGCTTTTTCAACGCCTCCATCGAGTAATAGAAAGCCTGGTCGAGCTGGTCGATCAGGCAGGCGGCCGCCGGCAGATCGCCTGCGCGGCCCAGTTGCTCCAGCGTCGCGCACAGCGCCGCCAGCTGCAGCGCGCCGACGCTGCTGGCGCTGTTCTTCAGCGAATGGGCGGTGCGGAACAGCTCGCCGCCGTCCGCTTTCTTCACCGCCTCGTGCACCGCCATATGAATGCCCGGGCACTCCTGCATCCAGGCCTCCAGCATCCTGGGCAGCAGTCCGGCGCGGATGTCGCGTATCGCCTGCAACACCTGCGGCTCTATCCACTCGCCGCCGGCCACCGAGGCTTCGGCCGGCGCCTCGACTTCCGGCGCGGCCTCTTCGCCCGCCGCGCGCAGCCAGCGCGCCAGCGTGGCGGCCAATTCCCGCTGCGTGAACGGCTTGGCCAGGTAATCGTCCATGCCCGCCTGCAGGCAGCGCTCCTTGTCGCCCAGGCCGGCGTTGGCGGTCAGCGCCACGATGGCCAGGCGCGCGTCGGCGCCTCGCTCCTTGTCGCGTATCGCCCGGGTGGTCTGCCAGCCGTCCATCACCGGCATCTCGCAGTCCATCAGCGCCAGGTCGAACTTTTCCTCGCCCAGCAGAGCCAGCGCCTCCTGCCCGTTGCTGGCCACCCTGGCGCTGCAGCCCATGTTCTGCAGCATCGCCTGCGCCATTTCCTGGTTGACCAGATTGTCCTCCACCAGCAGCACATGGCCGCTCAGCTTGCCGAACGCGCGCTCCTGGCGCGCCGGCTCGCGGCCGGCCGGCTGGGCGTCGGGCTCGCGCGCCTGGATCAGCGCGTTGTACAGCTCCGAGCGCCGCAGCGGCTTGGTCAGTACTTGGCGCGCCAGGCTGGCGGCGTCCTTCAGTTGCTGGAAGTCATCGGCCGCCGAGCTGAGGATGATGGCGGGCGGCATCGCCTCGCCCAGCCGCTGCCGCGCCTGAGACAGGAACATCAACCCGTCCAGCTCCGGCATCATCATGTCGGACAAGACCAGGTCGAACTGCTGCTCTCCCTTCGCTTCGGCCAGCCGGTCCAGCGCCGCCAGCGGGCTTTGCAGCGCGCATACCCGGCAATGCCAGGCCGTCAGCTGCTGCTCCAGGATTTCCAGATTGGTGGCGTTGTCGTCGACCACCAGCACCCGCAGCCGGCTCAGCCGCTCGACCGGCGGCGGCGGCGGCTGGGTTTGCGGGCCATTGGGCAGGGTCAGCCGGAAATGGAAGCGGGTGCCCACGCCCGGCTGGCTGGCCAGCTCGATGCGGCTGCCCATCATGGCCATCAGCCGCTGCGAGATCACCAGCCCGAGGCCGGTGCCGCCGAAGCGGCGCGTGGTGGAGCTGTCGGCCTGAGTGAAGGGCTGGAACAGCCGGCTCTGCTGCTCCGGCGTGATGCCGATGCCGGTATCCTCCACACTGGCCAGGCAGGTCGTCTCCCGCTCGCCGCGCTCCTCCAGCGCCACTCGCACCACCACCTGGCCGGCCTGGGTGAACTTGATGGCGTTGCCGATCAGATTGGTCAGCACCTGTCCAAGCCGCTTGCTGTCGCCTATAACCTCCACCGCCGACGCCGGCTGCGCGCACAAAAGCTCCAGCCCCTTGCCGTAAGCCACCGGGGCCAGCCGCTCCACGATCTCCTCCACCAACAGGCTCAGGCAGAAAGGCTGGCGGTCCAGTTCGAACTTGCCGGCCTCGATCTTGGAAAAGTCCAGGATGTCGCTGATGATGCTGAGCAGGTTTTCGCCGGAGCGGTGGACCACGTTGACGTAATGCCGCTGGCGCTCGTCCAGCCGGGTTTTCAATAGCAGGTCGGCCATGCCGATCACGCCGTTGAGCGGCGTGCGGATCTCATGGCTCATCACCGCCAGAAATTCGCTCTTGGCGCGATTGGCCGCCTCGGAGGCGTCGCGCGCCTCGGACAGCGCCACCGACTGGCGCCGCAGTTCGCCCAGCGCCTGCTGCAGCTGGCCATTGGCCTCTTCCAGCGCCAGGCGGCGTTTTTCCAGCGCCGCCTCGCGGTCGTGCAGGGTTTGGTACATCCGCACCCGGTTCAGCAGCAGGTTGTCGTCCAGCGGCTTCATCAGGTAGTCCACCGCGCCCAGGCCATAGCCGCGGCCGATGAACTCCTCGGCCTTGAAGATGGCGGTGACGAAGACGATGGGAATGCCCCGCGTGCGTTCCGTCATCTGCAGATGGCTGGCGGTCTCGAAGCCGTCCATGCCGGGCATCTGAACGTCCAGCAAAATCAGGTCGACATCGCGCTCCAGCGTGCGCAGCAGCGCGTCCTCGCCCGACCCCGCCTCCAGCACCTCGCAGCCGGACAGGCGGGACAGCAGCGCCCGCAGCGTCACCCGGTTGCTCTCGTTGTCGTCCACCACCAGGATGGCAAACCGCTTGCTCATGCTTCCGCGCTCCTGCCGATGCGATAGATATGGCTGCCGCCGCGGCAGGGCTCGAAGCCCTCCTCCAGCGCCAGCCGGTGCAAGCCGTCCTGCGGCCCCAGCGCCAGAAAACCCTCCGCGTGCAGCGAGCGGGCGAAGCGGCGCAGCACCTGGCGCTGCAGTTCGGCGTCGAAATAGATCAGCACATTGCGGCACAGTATCAGCTGGAATTCATTGAAGATGCCTTCGTCGGTCAGCGAATGGCGGTGGAACAGAATGCGCTGGCGCAGCCTGTCGTCCATGGCCAGGTAGCGCCCGTTGCCGGCCAGATAGGCGTCGAACAGCCTGGGCCCGCCGCTGGCGAGGTAGTGCTGGCGGTTGAGCGCCAGCGGCGCGCTGGGAAACAGCCCGCTCGCTCCCAGCTCCAGCAGATAGGGATTCAGGTCGGTGGCGAACAGATGGCTGCGGTCGAGCAGGCCCAGCTCGTCCAGCACGATGGCCAGCGAATACGCCTCCTCGCCGGTGGAGCAGCCGGCCGACCACAGCTTGATCATCGGAAAGCTGGCCAGATAGGGCAGGATCTCCTCGCGCAGTTGCTTCAACTGCGCCGGGTGGCGGAAAAAACTGGTGACGCCCACCGGCAGCTCGGCGCACAACCGCTCGAACAGGGCGGCGTCGCACAAGACCGCGCGCTGGAATTCGGCGAAGCCGCGCAGATTGAACTGCCCCATCAGATTGACGATGCGCCGCTTCAGGCTTTCGCGCTGGTAATGGCGGAAATCGTAGCCGTAATGGCTGACCAGCGCCTGCAGGAACAATTCCAGCAGCGCGCCGTCGGGCCTGGCGGCGTCGCCCATCGCCGCCGCGGCCGCCACGCTGGCGATGGCCGGCAGCTTCATGAGGAAATCGTAATGGCCGGCGTTGCGGGCGTTGTCCGGCATCACCCGCGCCGGCGCGCATTCGTCGCCGTCCTCGACGATGACGCAGGAACCGGCGGCGCGCAAGGCGGCGCAGCCGTCCACGCCGTCGCTGCCGTAGCCGCACAGCAGCACCGCCAGCACGCCGTCGCCGTATTCGCCGGCCAGCGATTCGAACAACGCGTCTATCGACGGCCGAGCGAACTGGATCTGCCGGTCGCGGGTGAGGTAGACCAGGCCGTGCGCCACCCGCATGTGGTGGCCGGGCGGCGCCACATACAGCGTGCCGGCTTGCGCCGGCGTCAGATGCTGCGGCATCAGCACCCGGTATTCGGTGCGCGATTTCAGCAGCTGATCCAGCAGATTGATCTGGTTTTCCTGCACATGCTGGGCGACGAACACCACCATATCGGACAAGGGCAGATGTTCGACGATGTGCAGGATGCGCTCCAGGCTGAGCGCCGATCCCGCCAGCGCCAGCGCCCGCAGCGGCGGCCGCTCCCCGGCCGCGGGCGGCTGGGCGGACACCTGCCGCACCGGCAGCCCCAGCCGCATCAGGCTGTGCGCCAGCAGCGCGTGGTAGGCGACGATCTTCAGCTTGCCGCCCGAGTCCAGCCTGGCCGCCAACGCCGCGATCAATTCCGCGGGCAGCAGGTCGGCGTCGTAGAAGCACAGCTCCAGCATGTCGTCGGCCGGGCCGCGCAGCAGCTCCTGCAAGGCCGCGCGCTCGTCGGCGGCGTCCAGCCGGCCCAGGATCGCCGCCCGGCACAGTTCGCCCTGATGCTGGAGATTGACGCTCACGTCTTGCGCCCCGCGCACCACTGCGCCGCCTTGGCCACCAGCACGTCGTAATCCACCGGCTTGGACAGGTAGTCGTCGGCGCCGGTGGCCAGGATCTTCTCGCGCTCGGCCGGCAGCGCCTTGGCGGTGATCGCCACCACCGGGATGGCGGCCAGCGCCGGGTCGGCGCGGATGGCCGCGATCGCCTGGTAGCCGTCCATTTCCGGCATCATGATGTCCATCAGCACCAGGTCCACCGGCTGCTGCGGCAGAAACTCCAGCGCGCGCCGGCCGTTGACCGCGGAAAACAGCTTGGCGCCGTGCCGCTCCAGCGCGGCGGTGATCACGAACAGATTGCGCGGGTCGTCGTCCACCACCAGGATCCGCCTGCCGGACAGCAGCTTGCTGTCGCCGCCCGCCGCCGGCGTCTTGCGCGCCGCGTGCTGTCTGGGCACGTCCTGCAAAAAGCGCTCCACGTTTTCCATCAGCCGCTGGCCGGCCTGCGGCGCCTTGACGATCACGCAATCGGAATAGGCGCGCAGCGCCGCCTCCTCCTCGTCGCCGGGATGGCTGTCGGCGTAAAACACCAGCGAGATCGCGGCGTCGGCTTCGCGCAGCGCCGCCGCCGTCACCAGCGCGTCGGCCGCCGGCCCGGCGCCCAAGTCGATGATGGCCAGCTGGCAGGGCTTTTGCCGCAACAGCGCCGGCCAGTCGGCGTCCGGCGCGGCCGCCACGATGGCGCCGCCGTCGCGGCCCAGCAGCGACTGCACCTCGTCGCCGCGGATGCCGCCGTTTTCCACCACCAGGATGCGCTCGCCGCCCTTGCTGCCCACCGCGCTGATCAGCGTCGCCTCGGCGGCTGCCAGCAGGTGGTCGGCGGCGGGCTTGCTCAAGAAGCCGATGGCGCCCTGCTGCAGCAAGGCTTCGTCGCGGTCGCGCGCGGAAACGATGTAGACCGGCAGGCTGGACAGCGCCGGCCGGGTCTTGATTTCATGCAGCACCTGCGCGCCGTCCATGTCAGGCAGGCCGAGGTCCAGCAGAATGCCGTGCGGCCGGTACTGTCCGGCCAGAGCCAGCCCATCGGCCCCGTTCTGCGCCAGCAGCGTCTTGTAGCCCAGCCGGCGGTTCATGCCGACCAGCATCTGGCCGAACACCGGGTCGTCGTCTATCAGCAGGATGATGCGGTCGCCGGGGCTCACCGCGCCGCGGTCGTCGCCCGGCGCGTCCAGCCGCGGGCGCGGCGCGGCTGCCGGATGGCTGGCCGCGTGGCCCGGCTGCGGCTCGGCCGCCGCGCCGGCCTCCGGCAACAGCACGATGAACTCGCTGCCCTCGCCCGGCGCGCTCAGCAGCTCGATGGTGCCGCCCAGCATCTGGGCGAAGCGCAGGCTGATGGTCAGGCCGAGGCCGGTGCCGCCGAACTCGCGCGAGGTGGAGCCGTCGGCCTGCTGGAAGGCTTCGAAGATCACATTGCGCTTTTCCTCGGGGATGCCGATGCCGGTGTCGCGGACGCTCAGCCGGATCGGCAGCGGCTGGTCGGGATGATGGCTGAGGCGGAAGGTGACGCCGCCCTGGCGGGTGAACTTGATGGCGTTGGTCAGCAGATTGCGCAGGATTTGCGACAGCTTGTCGGGGTCGGACACGAAGTGCCGCCGCAGCTCGTCCTCCACTGTGAAGCTCAGGCCCTTGTCCCGCGCCACGTGTTCGAACATGCCTTGCAATTCCGAGCACAGATCGCGGCTGCTCACCGGCGACAGGTGCACGTCCATGCGGCCGGCCTCCACCTTGGACAGGTCCAGCACGTCGTTGATCAGCCGCAGCAGGTCTTCGCCGGAGCGGTGGATCACCTGCGCCCACTTCAGCGCCTCGCCCTCCACCTTGCCGTCCTCGTCGCTGACCATCATCTTGGACAGCAGGATGATGGAGTTGAGCGGCGTGCGCAGCTCGTGCGACATATTGGCCAGGAATTCCGATTTGTACTGGCTGGCCTGGTCCAGCTGCCTGGCCTTGGCCTCCTGCTGCCGCCGCGCCTCGTCCAGCTCCAGGTTTTGCTGCTCCAGCTGCTGCTGAGACTCCTCCATCTGCGCGTTGGTCTGCTGCAGCTCCTCGGTCTGCTGGCGCAGCAGCTGCTGCGCTTCTTCCATCTGAGCATTGGTCTGCTGCATCTCCTCGGCCTGCTGCTGCAGCAACTGCTGCTGCTCCTCCATCCTGGCGTTGCTCTCGCGCAGCTGCTCGCTCTGCTGCCGCATTTCCTTTTCCGACGCTTCGCTGGCCGCCAGCAGCTTGCGGATGTGCGCGCGCTGCTCGGCGACGAACAGGAAAGACGCCAGCATGCCGCCGACATTGGCCAGGAACTCCTGCTTTTTGTCGTCGAAACGCTCGAAGCTGGACAGTTCTATCACGCCGACCAGCTCTTTTTCGTGCAGCAGCGGGTAGGTGTAGGTAAAGCGCGGCGTCTCCAGCAGGGTGCCGGTGACGATGGGCGCCACGTCTTCATTCGACACCTCGAGGATGATGGGCTTTCTCTCGCGCGCCACCTGCCCCACCGCGCCCTCGCCCAGCTGGAAGCTGGCGCCGATGTGGTTGCGTTCGGTATACATATAACTGCCGATCAGCAGCAGCACCTGTTCAGACTCCTGGTACAGGTAGAACACGCCGCGGCCGGCGTCCAGGTAGCGGCCTATCATGCCGATGGCCGAGTCGGCTAGCTGCTCGGTGGTCAGGTCCCCAGTCAGCGCCGCGGATATCTGGCCATAGCCGTCCTTCAGCCAGTTGCGGCGCTCGTCCTCGCTGCGGGCGCCGCGCAGCATCCGTATCATCTCGTTGATGGCGATGCCGAGCTTGTCCTGGTTCGACGCCAGCTGCACCTCCTGGCTCAGGTCGCCCTGGCCGATCGCGTAAGCCCGGCTGGCCAGCCTGTCCAGCGCGTCGACCAGTTCCTGCAATCTGGCCATCAGGCTGTTGCCGTCGCCCTCCCGCAGCCGGATGTCCATGCTCAGGTCGCCTTCAGCCAAGCGGGAGGCGATATCGGCCGCTTCGGTCGGCTCGCCGCCCAGCCGGCTGAGAATGGAACGGCTGGTCAGCCAGCCCAACAAACCAATCGCCAGCAACATCGCCGCGCTGATGACCAGCGTCAGCTGAATGGCGCCGCGCTTGGTCTGCGCCGCCTCATCGGAAAACTTGCGGGCGATCACCATGTTGTAGTCGATATGGCCGTCTATCATTTTTTGCAGCTGGATGGACAGCGGGTCCAGCGCCAGCAGCATCTGATGAACGTTGGCGACGCTTTGCGCGTCGTTGCCGCGAATGGCGAGAATGGGCTCCAGAACGGACTGGAATTTCTGCCACACCGGTTTTTCCCGCTCCAGCCAATCCTTGTCGGTCGCGTCGGCAAAGCAGCTGCCCCCATCGCAGCCATTGGTTTCATAACTGCGGATGGCGTCGCTGACTTGTTCGCGGGCGGTTTGCAGCCGCTGCTCTATCTTCAGCCGCAAAGCCCGGTCCTCGTCGTAATCGAGGCGGCCGACCTGGATATTGACTTCCAGAAAAGCGCGCCGCAGCTCGCCCAATACTTTCAAGCTGGGCACCGCGTTGATATTGCCGAAATTGGCGCCGTCGTAGACTTTCTCCAGCAAATACTGCTCCAGCGCGGTGAGCATGGCCAATCCCAGCAAAGCGGTGGCCACCAGCAAGGCCATATTCTTGCCGACAGTGAGTTTCATGCGAGTCTCTCCGGATAAGGCCTGCGCGGCGCCGCATTCAATTTTGCAGTTTAGACAATCAGCGAAACTACTAAGGCTTTAAAAAGGAACTAGACTGGAGGCAGGCTGTTAAGCGGAATAGCATGAACAGGGAGGAAGCCGATGCCGGCGCCAGGCGACATTCTGGTGGTTGACGACACCATGACAACCCTGATGATGCTCTTGGCGCTATTGTCCACCGAGGGTTATCAGGCAAGCTCCGCGCAGAGCGGCGCCGAGGCGCTGGAACTGGTGCGCAAGCATCCTCCGGATTTGATCCTGCTGGATTTCAGCATGCCGGACATGGATGGGCTGCAGGTATGCCGCCAGCTCAAGGCCAGCTCCCGCACCCGCGACATCCCCATCCTGTTCCTCAGCTCCATCGCCGACACCCAGGCCAAGGTGGACGGCTTCGCCGCCGGCGCGGTGGACTTCATCGGCAAGCCGTTCGAGCGCAGCGAGCTGTTGGCGCGCGTCAACACCCACCTGGACCTCGCCCGGCTGAAAAAGCGCCTGAGCAAGCTGGTGGACGAAAAAACCGAGTCGCTGCGGCTGAGCGAGCAGCGCTTTCGCGCGATGATCGAACAAGCGCCGGAAGCCATCATGGTGTACGACCTGGACAGCAGCCGCTACGTCGACGCCAACCAGCAGGCCGAGGCGCTGACTGGCCGGCAGCAGAAGGACTTGATCGGCATGACGCCGGTGCAGCTGTATTCGCCGGAACAACCGGACGGACTGCCTACTGCCGAAAGCGTGCGCCTGCACGCCGCCAGGGCGATGAAAGGCGAGGTGCAGGTTTTCGAGCGCGTCATCGCCCGGCCCGATGGCAGCAACATGCCCTGCGAAGTGCGGCTGAGCAAGCTGCCCAGCGAAACCGGCCGCCTGCTGCGCGTCAGCTACATCGACATCTCGCCCCGCGTCGCCGCTCAGGAAAAGATCAACCGCCTGGCCTATTTCGACGCGCTGACCGGCCTGCTGAGCCAGAGCGGCCTGCTGGAGAAGCTGGACAATCTGTTCAACATCCGCCAGGAAGCCAATCTGCAGGGTTTCGCCATGCTGTTGATCGATCTGGGCGACTTCAAGTCCATCAACGACGTCTACGGCAACAGCGTCGGCGACCTGCTGCTGTGCGAAGTGGCGGAACGGCTGCGCCGGCTGGCCGGCGCCGGCAATCTGATCTCGCGGCTGGCCGGCATCGAATTCGTGGCGGTGCTCAGCGGGATCCACAGCCGCGAAAAAGCGGAACAGGCGGCCGACGAGGCGCTGGAGGCCCTGTCCCGCCCGTTCATCATCGACGAGATGACGCTGAACATCACCGTCAGCATAGGCGTCAGCCTGGGTCCGGAACACGGCGCCAGCGGCCAGGAACTGCTGCGCAACGCCGACATGGCGCTGTACAAGGCCAAGCAGCAAAGCAAGCGCCGCGTCCAGGTGTTCGAGGCGGCCCTCAGCCAGCAGATGCGGGAACGGGTGGAGCTGGAAAAGGAGCTGCGCCACGCCATCGAGGAAAACCAGCTGGTGCTGCACTACCAGCCGCAGATCGAGCTGGCCAGCGGCCGGGTGGTGGGCGTGGAGGCGCTGGTGCGCTGGCAACACCCGCGGAAGGGTATGATCCCGCCGGCCCAGTTCATCCCGATCGCCGAACAGTCCGGCCTGATCCTGCCGCTGGGACGCTGGGTTCTGCAGGAAGCCTGCCGGCAGCTCAGCCGCTGGCAGGCCAAGGAGCCAACCCGCATCCGCATGGCGGTGAACCTGAGCGTGGCGCAATTCACCGACCACGAGCTGCCGGAATTCGTCGCCGGCATCCTGAAGCAAACCGGCATCCCGCCCAGCAGCCTGGAGCTGGAAATCACCGAGTCCTGCGCGATGTTGTCGCCGCAGCAGTCGATAGACATGATGCGGCAATTCCACCAGATGGGCGTGCTCAGTTCGATAGACGATTTCGGCACCGGCCATTCGTCGCTGGCCTACCTCACCCGCTTCCCGCTGGACACGCTTAAAATAGACCAATCGTTCATCCGCAATATTTCCAGCGACGAACGCGACACCGCCCTGTGCGACACCATCGCCTATCTGGCGCACCGGATGGGCCTGCAGGTGGTGGCCGAAGGCGTGGAAACCGATGAGCAGCTGACCTTCCTCACCAGCATCCACGTCGACGTGGTGCAAGGCTATCTGCTGTGCAAGCCGCTGCCGGCGGCGCAGGTGGAAGCCTTCATCCTGCAAAGGCCGGACCAGTCGCCGCGGCCCGGCGTCGAATACTTCTAGCTCAGCGCGGCAGACAGTCGCGGATGAGCGCCAGATCCAGATGCTTCTCCAGCATGTCGGCCAGCTTGTCGATATTGGCCTCGCGCAGCGCCGGATAGTCCAACGCTTCCGGCTCTTTCAGCCCCGCCCAGCGCAGGATGGCCTGGCAGGCGGCCGGTTCGTCCAGCACGCCGTGCAGATAGGTGGCGAAGATCTGGCCGTCTTCCGAGCGCGCGCCATCCACCGAGCCATCGTCAAACCGAACGGCGGGATGCGCCAGGGCCGGCCCCTGGCTCACCCCCATGTGGATTTCGTAGCCGGCGGCCTCGGCGTCGCCCAATGTCAGCCGGCCGCGCATCCGCGTCAGCCGCTTCTCCGGCGCCAGCGTGGTTTCCATGTCCAGCCAGCCCAGGCCGTCGCCGCTGCCCGGCTCGCCTTCCAATCCATCCGGATCGTGCAGCTTCTTGCCCAGCATCTGCAGGCCGCCGCAAATGCCCAGCACCTTGCCGCCGTAGCGCAGATGGCGGCGTATCGCCTCCTCCCAGCCTTGGGCGCGCAGCCAGGCGAGGTCCGCCAGCACGTTCTTGCTGCCGGGCAGCACGATCAGGTCGGCCGGCGGAATGGTTTCGCCTGCGCGCACCAGGGTGAACTCCACTTGCGGATGCAGGCGCAGCGGATCGAAATCGGTGTGATTGCTGACGCGCGGCGCGGCGGGCGCGGCCACGCGCAGCTTGTCGCCGCCGCCCGATGCGCCGCCGAGCTTGTCCAGACCCATGCTGTCCTCGGCCTCCAGGTGCAGGTCGTACAGATAGGGCAGCACGCCCAGCACCGGCTTGCCGGTGTGCTGCTCCAGCCAGTCGACGCCGGTCTTCAGCAACGACGGATCGCCGCGGAAACGGTTGATCACCAGGCCGACCACCCGGGCGCGCTCCGATTCGGACAGCAGCGCCAGCGTGCCGGCCAGGTGGGCGAACACGCCGCCGCGTTCGATGTCGGCCACCAGGATCACCGGACAGTCCACCGCCTCGGCGAAGCCCATATTGGCGATGTCGCCGTCGCGCAGATTGATCTCCGCCGGGCTGCCCGCGCCCTCGGCGACGATGCATTGATATTGTTCCGCCAGCCTGGCGTGCGACTCCAGCACCGCCTTCATCGCGACGGGCTTGTAGCCGTGATAGCCGCGCGCCTCCATATTGCCGATGGCGCGGCCCTGGATGATCACCTGCGAGCCGGTGTGGCTGTTGGGCTTGAGCAGCACCGGGTTCATGTCGGTGTGCGGCTCCACGCGGCAGGCCAGCGCCTGCACCGCCTGCGAGCGGCCGATCTCGCCGCCGTCCGCCGTCACCGCGCTGTTGAGCGCCATGTTCTGCGGCTTGAACGGCGCCACCCGCACGCCGCGCCGGGCCAGCAAACGGCACAGGCCGGTGGCCAGCGCGCTCTTGCCGGCATCGGACGTGGCGCCCTGGATCATGATGGTTTTGGCGGTCATGGCGATCTCCCTGCGCATGGATGGCTGACAACGCTTAGAATGGCGGCTTGATTCATTCCGGCCGCCCAAAGCGCGACAGAATTGCGCATTGGATAATACTGAGCGGCGGCCGGCCATTATATAGGGCTGTTCGTTGAATTCCGCACTGTTTCTGCCGATCGCGCTGCTGCTGGACCGTCTGCTGGGCGAGCCGCCGCGCTGGCATCCGCTGGTCGGCTTCGGCCGGCTGGTCAAAGCCATGGAGCGGCTGGCCTACCCGGCCGCGCCACAGGCTGAGCCGGTCTGGCGGATGCGCTTGCGCGGCGCTGCAGCCATCGCGCTGCTGCTGACCCCGCCCACGCTGATCGCCTGGGGGCTGGCGAGGCTGCCGTGGCTGGGCGCCATCGTTCCCATCGCCCTGCTGTATCTGGCCGTCGGCGCTCGGAGCCTGGCCCAGCACGCCGAAGTGGTGCGAAAAGCCTTGGCCGACGGCGACTTGGCCCTGGCCCGTGAACGGGTGGGCTGGATAGTCAGCCGCGACACCAGCGAGCTGGATGAAGCCGGCGTGGCGCGCGCAACGATCGAGTCGGTGCTGGAAAACGGCAGCGACGCCGTCTTCGCCGCGCTGTTCTGGTTTCTGGTTCTGGGCGCGCCGGGCGCGGTGCTGTACCGGCTGTCCAATACGCTGGACGCGATGTGGGGCTACAAGAACGAGCGCTACCTGCATTTCGGCTGGGCCGCCGCCCGCTTCGACGACGTGCTGAACTATCTCCCGGCTCGGCTGGCCGCCCTCACCTACCTGCTGCTGGGCCGTGCCGCCGACGGCTGGCGCTGCTGGCGCGCCCAGGCGCCGACCTGGTACAGCCCGAACGCCGGCCCGGTGATGGCGGCCGGCGCCGGCGCGCTGGGCGTCAGCCTGGGCGGCGGCGCGCGCTATCACGGCCAATGGAAGGAACGTCCGCCGCTCGGTTGCGGTCCCACCCCCACGCATGAAGACATCGGCCGCGCGGTGCGGCTGGTCAACCGGGGCATGTGGCTGTGGGCCGGGCTGTCGCTGGCGGCCGCCATCTTGATCGGAGCGATCCATGCTTGAACACGGAGGCGGCCTGCTGCGCGCCGCGGCCGAATACGGCATTCCGGCCGGCGACTGGCTGGACCTGTCCACCGGCGTCAATCCCAACGGCTGGCCGGTGCCGCCGCTGTCGGCCGACAGCTGGCTGCGGCTGCCGCAGAACGGCGACGGATTGGAAGCGGCGGCCGCCGACTATTACGGCAGCGACAAGCTGCTGGCCGTGGCCGGCTCCCAGCCGGCCATCCAGTTATTGCCCAGGCTGCGCGCGCCCTGCCGCGTCGGCATGCTGGCGCTGTGCTACGCCGAGCACCCCCACCACTGGCAGAAGCGCGGGCACCAGCTGTTCCGCCTGTCGCCGGATGAGCTGGCCGCCGGCATAGACCAACTGGACGTGGTGTTGCTGTGCAATCCCAACAACCCCACCGGCGACCGCTTCGATGCGGCGCTGCTGGAAAGCTGGCGGCAGCGGCTGGCCGCGCGCGGCGGCTGGCTGGTGGTGGACGAGGCGTTTCTGGACGCGGCCCCGGAGGACAGCATGCTGCCGCACATCGGCAAGCCGGGACTGATCGTGCTGCGCTCGATCGGCAAGTTCTTCGGCCTGGCCGGCGCGCGCGCCGGATTCGTCTTCGGCTGGCCGGAGCTGCTCCAGGCGCTGGCCGAGGAGCTGGGGCCATGGACGGTGGCCGGCCCAGCGCGCGAGGCGGTGAAGCTGGCGCTGCGAGATGTGGAATGGCAGCGGGACATGGCCAGCAAGCTGCAGCGCGACAGCTCAAGACTGCAACGCTGCCTGGAGCGGCACGGCCTGCCGCCGGCCGGCGGCTCCGAGCTGTTTCAATGGGTGCCGGATGCGCACAGCCTGGCGACGCACCGCTACCTGGCCGGCCGCGGCATCCTGACCCGCTACTTCGAATCCATCCCCAGCCTGCGCTTCGGCCTGCCCAAAACCGATCAGGACTGGGTGCGGCTGGAACAGGCGCTAGCGGACTGGAATCGGTTTTAATCAAAACTACTGATGTTCACAGCCCGGTTTTTGTCACGTATCATCCGATTCCATCATGACGGTGCCCCTAGAGGGTGAAACGGGAACGCGGTGAAAAACCGCGGCTGCCCCCGCAACTGTAAGCGCAGAGTCCACGCCTGACGCCACTGGCCCTTAGCAAGGTCGGGAAGGCGGCGCCCGGACGGCGACGCGCGAGCCAGGAGACCGGCCGTCATACGTGTCGACGCAAGCAGAAACCGGGCGGGGTGTACCGGGGGATACGCACAAGCTCCGCTCATGGATAAGAAGACGGAAGGATGTGCCCTCGCTTGCGCGACGAGTATCGTCTACGAGGGCACCATGCATCCATCCACCACGCTGTCCGCGGGCCGCCGTCTGGCGCGCCACGCTCCCATACTCGCCGGGCTGATCCTGGCCAATCTGTTGGCCTGGGCCTGGGCCTTCGCCGCTTTCGCCGACCACCCGGCCCAGCTCGCCACCGCCCTGCTCGCCTATTTGTTCGGCCTGCGCCACGCGGTGGACGCCGACCATATCGCCGCCATCGACAACACCGTGCGCAAGTTGATGCAGGAAGGCCGCCACCCGTCGGCGGTGGGCCTGTTCTTCTCTGTCGGCCACTCCGCGGTGGTGGTCATCGCCGTGGCGCTGATCGTGTTCGCCGCCAGCGCCTTGCAAAGCCGCGTCACCGGCTTCAAGGAGATAGGCGGCGTCATCGGCACCAGCGTGTCGGCCTTCTTCCTGCTGGCGCTGGCGCTGATCAATCTGTCGTCCTTGCGCGCGGTCTGGGCGGCTTTCCGCCGCGCCCGCGCCGGCGAGCCCATCTGCGACGAGCAACTGAACCTGCTGCTGAACAACCGCGGCCTGATCGCGCGCATGCTGCGCCCGCTGTTCAAGATGGTGACCAAAAGCTGGCATATGTTGCCCATCGGTTTCCTGTTCGGCCTGGGCTTCGACACCGCCACCGAGATCGGCCTGTTCGCCATCGCCACCTCGCAAAGCGCCAACGGCGTGGCACTGTGGCACATCATGGTGTTCCCGGTGCTGTTCGCCGCCGGCATGGCGCTGGTGGACACGCTGGACAGCATGATGATGGTGGAAGTGTACGGCTGGGCCTTCATCAACCCGGTGCGCAAGCTCTGGTACAACCTGACCATCACCTTCGTCTCGGTCGTGGTGGCAGTCGGCATCGGCGGGCTGGAAGGCCTGGGCCTGCTGGTGGACAAGCTGCAGCTCAGCGGCGGCCTGTGGGATGTGATTGCCGCCCTCAACGACGACCTGGCCCATTTCGGCTATTTCGTGGTCGGCGTGTTCCTGTTCACCTGGCTCGCTTCCGCCGCCATCTACAAATGGAAGCGCTTCGACCAAATGGCCCCGGAGGCGCAATGAGAACGCACGACAAACACGTGCTGATGTGCACCGGCCCGCGCTGCACCCCTGACGGCGAGGGCTCGGAGGCGATGTTCCTGCACCTGGGCCGCACGATAGACGCCTGCGACGGTCTGCGCGCCAAGCGTACCCGCAGCCACTGCTTCGCCGTGTGCAAGGAGGGGCCGGTGATGGTGGTGTACCCGGACGGCGTCTGGTATCGCAAAGTCAGCGAAGCCGACGTCGAGCGCATCGTCTGCCAGCATCTGAAGGGCGGCGTCCCGGTTGAAGAGCTGGTGTTCCATAAAACCGGCAGCGGCGACATCGAAACGGAACCCCAGGCATGAGCGCCGAAATCGCACTATTGAGCCACGCCGGCACCGACCTCGCCGCGCTGTCGCGCGCGCGCTGGCCTGAGGATTTCCCCGCGGTCACCGGCATCGCGCTGCAAGGCATAACCGACGAGGCCGCGATGCGGGCGCTGCTGGACGGCCAGCTTGCCAGCGCCCGCGCCATCGTGCTGCGCGTGCTGGGCCGCGCCGACGCGATACCCGGCCTGGAGCGGCTGCTGGCCCACGCCCGCCGGCTGCAGGCCGCGGTCATCGTGGTCAGCGGCACCGGCGAGCCGGACCCGGAGCTGCAAGCGCTGTGCAGCGCGCCGGTATCGCTGCAGCAGGACGTCCACGCCTATCTGCAGGCCGGCGGCAGCGTCAACCTGGGCGAGATGATGCGCTGCCTGGCCGACAGGCTGCTGCTGACCGGCTTTGGCTACCAGAGCCCGCAGCCGCTGCCCGAGCACGGCGTCTACCACCCGGAGCTGGCCGCGCCCTGCTCGCTGGAAGATTGGCTCGAAATCCGCCATCCGGACTGGCCCACCGTCGGCCTGTGCTTCTACCGCGCCCACTGGCTGTCCGGCAACACCCGCTTCATCGATCTGCTGGTGGACTGCTTGGCCGAGCGCGGCGTCAACGCGCTGCCGGTGTTCACCTCGTCCTTGCGGACCATAGACCAGGGCGGCCTGCCGGCGGCGCTGACGCTGCTAGCCGATCCGCGCGCGAATGTTTCGCTGCTGATCAACACCACCTCGTTCGCGATGGGCGACATCAACAACGACGGCCCCACCCAGCCCGGCTGGGCGGTGGAGGCTTCGGACCAACTGGATCTGCCGGTGCTGCAAGCCATCACCAGCAGCATGACCCGCGAGCAATGGGAAGCGTCCGACCGCGGCTTCAACCCGCTGGACACAGCGATGAACGTCGCGCTGCCTGAATTCGACGGCCGCATCATCGGCGTGCCGCTGAGCTTCAAGCAGCCGGCCGAGGCCGGCCAGGCCGAGCAATACGCGCCGCTGCCGGACCGCGCCCGCCGCCTGGCCGGCATCGCCGCGCGCTTGGCGCGGCTGCGCCATCTGGAAAATGCCGGCAAGCGCATCGCCTTCATCTTCACCAACTCCAACAGCAAGGCCTCGCAGATAGGCAACGCAGTGGGCCTGGATTCGCCCGCGTCTCTATACGCTATGCTGCGCGGCATGCAAGGCCGCGGCTACCGGATGGATCCGCTGCCGCCGGACAGCGACGCGCTGATGCACGAGCTAATAGACCGCGGCGCTTACGATCAGGACTACCTGAGCGCCGAGCAGATGAAAAACGCCGCCGCCCGCGTGCCGGCCCAGCGCTACCAGGCCTGGTTCGACGAGCTGCCTGAGGCGCTGCGCGACAAGATGCTGCAGCGCTGGGGCCAGCCGCCGGGCGGCGCCTACGTCGACGGCGACGAACTGGTATTCTCTGGCCTGGATTACGGCAATGTCTTCGTCGCGCTGCAGCCGCCGCGCGGCTACGGCATGGACCCGGACGCCATCTACCACACGCCGGACCTGCCGCCCACTCACCACTACTACGCGCTGTACCGCTGGCTGCGCGACGACTGGCGGGCCGACGCCATCGTCCACGTCGGCAAGCACGGCACGCTGGAATGGCTGCCGGGCAAGGGCGTGGGCCTGTCGCAGAATTGCTTCCCGGACGCGCTGTTGGGCGACATGCCGCTGTTCTACCCCTTCATCGTCAACGATCCGGGCGAAGGCTCACAGGCCAAGCGCCGCGGCCACGCGGTGATCATCGACCACCTGACGCCGACGATGACCACCGCCGACAGCTACGGCCCGCTGGCGCAGCTGACCCAGCTGGTGGATGAGTACTACCAGGTGGAACTGCTGGACCCGAACAAGCTGCCGCTGCTGCAGCAGCAGATCTGGGACCTGATCAAGGAGGCCAAGCTCGACACCGACCTGGCCGCGATGCTGAAGCACGACCATGATCACGATCACGAGCATCACCACGATCATGACCATAGCCACGACCACCCGCATGGCGGACACCAGCACGCGCCCGCCGCCGTCCACGGCAAGTACCGGGCGCAGGCGGCCAAGCCGGCGGCCGCGATGAAGCCGGCGGCGGCCGCGGCGGCGAAATACCGCCCAGCCAAGGCCGCGCACAGCCACGATCATGGACACCATCATCACCATCATGGCGACCACGACCATCACCACGGCCACCATGACCACCATCATCATGATCATCACAGCCACAGCCACGACCACCACGACCATGACCACGATTGGGACGACACGCTGAACGAGGACGGCGTGCCCTTGAGCCTGGCCAAGATGGATGGCGTGGACGTCGCCCACCTGATCGAGGACATAGACGGCTATCTGTGCGAACTGGGCGCGGCGCAGATCCGCGACGGCCTGCACGTGCTCGGCAACGCGCCGCAGGGCGAGGCGCTGGTCGACATGCTGCTGGCGCTGACCCGGCTGCCCAATCTGGGCATCCCCGGCCTGCCCGCCAGCGTGGCGGCGGCCTGCGGCGGCGACTGGCCGCTGTGGCAGCAGGACCAGGGCAAGCGGCTGGCCGAAGCCCCCGCGTCCTTGCAAGCGTTGGCCGGCCAGGCGCTGGTCACCCGCGCCGACGCCCATGACGCGGTGATGAAGCTGGCGCGCGCGCTGATCGCCGATTTGGCCGCGCGCGGCTACCACGCCGCCGCCATCCCGGCCGCCGTCGAAAACATCCTGCCCGGCATCGAGCCGCATGCCGATCTGGAGCGGGTGCTGAACTTCGTCTGCGCCGAACTGTGCCTGAAGCTCGCCCGCACCGCCGAGGAGATAGACAATCTCTTGCGCGGCCTGGAAGGCGGCTACGTGCCGGCCGGCCCCAGCGGCGCGCCGACGCGCGGCATGGCCCACATTCTGCCCACCGGCCGCAATTTCTATTCGGTGGACCCGCGCAGCCTGCCCTCGCAAGCCGCCTGGCGCATAGGCGACGGCTTGGCGCGCGAGATGCTGGCCCGCCATCTGAAGGAAACCGGCCAATATCCGGAATCGGTGGCCATCAGCGTGTGGGGCACCAGCGCGATGCGCACCCACGGCGACGACATCGCCGAAATCCTGTCGCTGCTCGGCGTCAAGCCGCGCTGGCAGCAGGAAAGCCGCCGCGTGCAGGGCCTGGAAGTGATCCCCCTGGCCGAACTGGGCCGGCCGCGCATCGACGTCACCGTGCGCATCAGCGGCTTCTTCCGCGACGCCTTCCCCCACCTGATTTCACTGGTGGACGAGGCGGTGCACACCGTGGCGCGGCTGGACGAGCCGGCGGAGCAGAACTTCCTGCGCAAGCACTACCTGGCCGACCTGAAGAACGAACTCTTAGGCAAGCTGCCCGACTCCGACGCGCAATCGCTGTACCGCGTGTTCGGCGCCAAACCGGGCAGCTACGGCGCCGGCATCCTGCCGCTGATCAACGAGCAGAACTGGCAGAACGACGCCGATTTCGCCACCGCCTACGTCAACTGGGGCGGCTACGCCTACGGCCGCGAGGCCAACGGCGCCGACGCCCGCGACGCGCTGCGCCATCGGCTGGCGGGCGTGGAAGTGGCCCTGCACAACCAGGACAACCGCGAGCACGACATCTTCGACAGCGACGACTACCTGCAATACCACGGCGGGATGATCGCGACGATACGCAGCCTCAGCGGCCGCCAGCCGCGCGCCTTCTTCGGCGACAGCCACAATCCGGAAGTGCCGGCAGTACGCGGCCTGAAAGAGGAAGTGCTGCGGGTGTTCCGCTCGCGGGTGGCCAACCCGAAGTGGATAGCCGGCATCCAGAAGCACGGCTACAAGGGCGCGCTGGAGCTGACCGCCACCGTCGATTACCTGTTCGGCTACGACGCCACCGCCCAGGTGGTGGACGACTGGGTCTATGAACAACTGGCGCAAAGCTACGCGCTGGACCCGGCGATGCAGCAGTTCTTCGCCGACAGCAACCCGTGGGCGCTGAACGCCATCACCGACCGCCTGCTGGAAGCCGCGCAGCGCCAACTGTGGGCGGAGCCGGACCCGGACACGCTGGCCGCCTTGCGCCAGCTGCACCTGGATAGCGAAGCGCTGCTGGAAGCGCGCGGAGAAAACAAAGCATGAGCCCGATTTACCCCTTCGCCGCCATCGTCGGCCAGGAACAACTGAAGCAGGCGCTGCTGATCTGCGCCGTCGACCCGACGGTCGGCGGCGTGCTGGTGCGCGGCGACAAGGGCAGCGCCAAGAGCACCGCCGCGCGCGGCCTGGCCGCCGTGCTGCCGGCGATACGCCGGGCGACCGGCTGCGGCTACAACTGCGAGCCCGACCATCCGCTGCCGCTGTGCCCGGTGTGCTCCGGCGACGCGCGCGCGCTGCATGACGGCCCGGTGCCCTTCATCAACCTGCCGCTGGGCGCCACCGAGGACCGCGTGCTGGGCAGCCTGGACTTCGAAAAGGCGCTGCAGGGCGGCAAGCAGGCGTTCAAGCCCGGCCTGTTGGCGGCGGCCCACCGCGGCATGCTCTACATCGACGAAGTGAACCTGCTGGCCGACCACCTGGTCGACGTGCTGCTGGACGCCGCCGCGATGGGCGTCAACACCGTCGAGCGCGAGGGCCTGGCGGTCAGCCACCCGGCGCGGGTGACGTTGCTTGGCACCATGAACCAGGAAGAAGGCGATTTGCGGCCGCAGTTGCTGGACCGCTTCGGCCTGATGGTGGACGTGGCCGCGCCGCGCGAGCCCGCCCTGCGCGCCGAGGTGGTGCGCCGCCGCCTGGCCTTCGAGGCCGACCCAGCCGGCTTCGCCGCCCAATGGCAAACCGACAGCGAAGCGCTGCGCGCCAACATCGCCGCCGCGCGCGCGCTGCTGCCGCAAACCCGGCTCAGCGATAGCCTGTTCCACTTCGTCAGCGAGCTGTGCTGCGAATTCGACGTCAGCAGCCTGCGCGCCGACATCGTGCTGAACAAGGCCGCCCGCGCGCTGGCCGCGCTGGACGGCCGCGCCGACGCCAGCGCCGAAGACATCCGCGACGCCGCCCGGCTGGTGCTGCCGCACCGCCGCCGCCGCAAACCGTTCGAGCAAAGCGGGCTGGACCAGGACAAGCTGGAGCAGATGACGCGGCAGGCGTCCAACCCGCCCCCTCCGCCGCCTCCTTCTCCGCAGGAACAGAATCACACCCAGCCGCCGCCGGACGCAGACGGCGAGCAGGAGCCGAATCCTGCCAGCCATGGTTCGGAACAAATCTTCGCCGCCGCGCCGGCCGGCGACATCGCCCGCATCCTCGTCCAGGCGCCCTCGTCCGGCGATGCGGCCGGCCGCCGCAGCGACGGCGCCAGCCGCCAGCGCGGCCATTACGTGCGCGCAGAGGCCAATCCGCAGCCGGCCCAGCTGGCGGTGGACGCCACGCTGCGCCACGCGATCTTGCGCGATCCGGACAATTTTTCCGTCACCCGCGCCGACCTGCACGACAAGGTCCGCGTCGCCAAGCAGGGCAATCTGATCCTGCTGGTGGTCGACGCGTCCGGATCGATGGCCGCCCGCCAGCGGATGGAGCAGGTCAAGGGCACGGTGCTGAGCCTGCTGGAAGACGCCTACCGCCGCCGCGACCAAGTGGCGCTGATCGCCTTCCGCGGCCAGAAAGCCGAACTGCTGCTGCCGCCGTGCAACCGCGTCGAACAGGCCGAGCTGGCATTGCGCGAGCTGCCCACCGGCGGCCGCACGCCGCTGGCGCACGCGCTGGCGCTGGCCGCCGACACGCTGTCCCGCCAGCTCGGCGGCCCGGCGCCGCTGTTGGTCATACTCAGCGACGGCCGCGCCAATGTGGCGCTGGACGGAGACGGCGACCCGTGGCGGCAGGCGCTGGACCTGGCCGGCCAGCTGGCCGGCGCGCCGGCGCTGGTGCTGGACACCGAGCAGGACTTCGTCCGCCTGGGCCGCGCCCGCGAGCTGGCCGAGGCGCTGGGCGCGGAATACCTGGCTTGCGACGCCCTCACCGGCGAGCAGCTGACATTGACGATTCAACAAAGACTGGGCCGCTGAGATGACGGGCAAGGTTTACCTGATAGGCGCCGGCCCCGGCGACCTGGAAATGCTGACGCTGAAGGCCGCGCGCTGCCTGCAACTGGCCGACGTGGCGCTGGTGGACGATCTGGTGCATCCCGACATCCACACCCTGCTGCGGCCGGATACCGCAATCGTGCCGGTCGGCAAGCGCGGCGGTTGTCCGTCGACGCCGCAGGCGGCCATCGAGCAAAGAATGATAGACGAGGCCCGCGCTGGCAAGACGGTGGCGCGCCTCAAGGGCGGCGACCCCTTCGTCTTCGGCCGCGGCGGCGAGGAAATGCTGACGCTGCAAGCGGCCGGCATCGAGGTGGAGATCGTCAACGGCCTCAGCGCCGGCCTGGCGGTGCCGGCCACGCTGGGCATCCCGCTGACCCATCGCCATTTCGTCCACGGCGTGACCTTCGTCTCCGGCCATCCGCACCAGGACGGCGACGAGCCCAACTGGCAGGCGCTGGCGCAAAGCGGCATGACGCTGGTGATCTATATGGGCGTCAAGCGGCTGCCCTGGATCCGCGCGGAGTTACTGCGCCACGGCCTGAAACCCGACACCCCGGCGGCGGCGATAGAAAACGGCACGCTGCCGCAGCAGCGCCAGGTGCTGAGCACGCTGGACGCGCTGGAACAAGACATGCGCGCGGCGGGCATCCACAGCCCAGCGCTGATCGTCATCGGACCGACGGTGGCGCTGGCGTCCTGTAGTCCGTCCGCCGCCAATGAAACAACCAAGGAATACGCATGATCATCTGCATAGGCGCCGGCCCCGGCGACATCGGCTACCTGCCGCAGCGTTCGGCCCAACTGATACGCGAGGCCGACGTGGTGGCCGGCTTCAACGCGGTGGTGGACGTGGTCCGCCCGCTGATCCCCGACAGCGCCGAAGTGATCCAGATGGGCTACCGCGACCAGGTGGCCCAGCTGGACATCGTCGCCGAGCGCCACCATGCCGGCAAAAAGTGCGTGGTGGTGTTCATGGGCGACATCCACTTCAGCGGCTTCCAGTACCTGGAGCGGGTGGAGCGCGCCTGCGGCCACTCGGTGGAAACGATACCCGGCATCTCGTCGGCGCAGATCCTGGCCTCGCGCGGCAAGGTGTGCTTCGACGAAACCAGCTTCATCACCTTCCACCGCCGCGGCGACCTGACCCCGTTCAAGCGCCACCTGGTTCACGTGCTTCAAGACGGCCGCAACGCCATCGTCATCCCCTGCCCGTGGGATGAGGCGCGCTCCTTCATGCCCTGGCACATCGCCGCCTATCTGCTGGAAAACGGCATCCCGGCCGGCCAGCAGGTGGAGGTGTGGGAAAACCTGACCCGCAATGAGGCGGAATGGCGCGGCACGCTGGCCGAGTGCGCAGAGCAGCGCTTTTCCGACATGAGCATCATGCTGATCCGCACGCTCGCGCCGATGGACAGCCAGATCGAGCCGACCCACAAATGAGCCAATCAGACTACGCCATCGTATTGGCCGGCCACGGCAGCCGCGACCCGGACGGGGTGAACGAGTTCATGCAGCTGGTGGACGCGCTGAAGGCGCGCGCCGGCGCGCGCCCCGTCGCCCACGGCTTTCTGGAGTTCGCCCGCCCGACCATAGACGAGGCTGTGGGCCAGGTGATCGCCGCCGGCGCCAAGACCGTGGTGATGGTGCCCGGCGTGCTCTTGGCCGCCACCCACGCCAAGAACGACATGCCCAGCGAGCTATTGGCGCTGCAACAGGCGCATCCGGGCGTCGATTTCCACTTCGGCGCGGCGCTGGACCTGCATCCGCGGCTGCTGGCGCTGTGCCGCCAGCGCATCGTCGAGGCCGAGGCGGCGTCGCCGCACACAATCTCGCGCAACGACGCCTGTCTGGTCGTGGTCGGCCGCGGCACCTCGGACCCGGACGCCAACTCCGAAATCTCCAAGCTCGCGCGGATGCTGGAGGAAGGCCTGGGCTTCGCCGCCTCCTTCGTCTGCTACTCCGGCACCGCCAAGCCGCTGGTGGCCGACGGCCTGCGCGCCGCCGCCATGCTGGGCTACCGCCGCATCGTGGTGCTGCCCTACTTCCTGTTCGACGGCGTGCTGGTCAAGCGCATCTACGGCGCGGCGGCGGACCTGGCGGCGCGCCACCCGGAAATCGAGGTGCTGAGCGCCGGCTACCTAGGCCCGGACCCGCAAGTGGCCGAGGTATTCCTGGAGCGCGCGCAGGAAGGCGTGGAAGGACGCGCGGCGATGAACTGCGCGCTGTGCAAGTACCGGGTGCAGATCGTCGGCTTCGAGCAGCAGGTGGGCGAGCCGCAGCGCGGCCACCACGGCAAGGTGCGCGGCCTGCTGGAACGCGAGCCAAACGCTAGCCAACCGCCGGCCTGGAAACGCTACACCCCGCATCCTATCGAAGCCGAAAGCATGCGCATCATAGCCGAGGGCCGCGACTGGTCGGCCTTCCCGGCCGAGCAGCGCACCGCGCTGATGCGGCTGGTGCACACCACCGGCGACTTCAACAGCGTGGACGACCTGTTCTTCTCGGCCGGCGCTTGCGAAACCGGCATGCGCGCGCTGCTGCGCTGCCGCCGCGTGGTCACCGACGTCACCATGGTGGAAACCGGCCTCAAGCGCGAGGTGCTGCGCCAGCTGGAAGTGGAAACCTGGTGCGGCGTGCACGACGAGGAAACCCGGCTCTTGGCCGAAGCCAGCGGCCTCACCCGCTCCGCCGCCGGCATCCGCCGGGCGTGGCAGAAATTCGGCAACGACTGCGTGGTGGCGATAGGCGACGCGCCGACCGCCATCCGCGAGGTAGTGCGGCTGGTGCGCGATCACGGCTGGCGGCCGCAGTTGGTCGTCGGCCTGCCGGTGGGCTTCGTCGGCACCCGCGAATGCAAGGAAGAGCTGCGCGCGCTGCTGCAAGTGCCGCGCATCACCAACCGCGGCACCCGCGGCGGCTCGCCGTGGGCGGCCACCGTGGTCAACGCGCTGATGATAGACGCGATCGAACACGTTCATCATCAGCAGCAGCAACGGGAAGAATGAGCCCGGTGCGCCAGCCCTACGACCTCGCCGCCCCCGCGCCCAACGGCATGCGCCGCGGCCGCACCACCGGCAGCTGCGCCACCGCCGCCGTCAAGGCGGCGCTGATGCTGCTGCTGGACGGCATCGACGCCGACGAGGTCTTCATCAGCCTGCCGGACCCGGACTTCTACCTGGCGGTGCCGGTAGAGAACGTGGCCTGGCTGGACGAAAACACCGTGCGCGCCGAAGTGCTGAAGTACGCCGGCGACGACCCCGACAACACCGACGGCGCGACGATCTTCGCCGAGGTAAGGATAAACGGCAGCGGCGCGCTGCGTTTCCTGGCCGCGCCCGGCGTCGGCATGGTCACCCAGCCCGGCCTGCGCATCCCGCCCGGCGAGCCGGCGATCAACCCGGTGCCGCGGCAGATGATGCGGATGGCGGTCCTTGAAGTGCTGGCCGGCCGGCCCGACCCCGGCATCGACCTGGCGATAGGCTGCGTCGACGGCGACAAGATCGCCAAGCGCACCTTCAACCCTATGCTGGGCATCGTCGGTGGCATCTCGATCCTGGGCACCAGCGGCATCGTCGAGCCGATGTCGCAGGCGGCGTGGATCGCGTCGATCGAAGTCTATGTTCGGGTGGCGCTGGGCGAGCTGCCGACTGCCATCGCCTTCACCCCCGGCAAGATAGGCCGCGGCTACGCCGCCGACACGCTGGGGCTGACCAAGAAACAGGTCGTCCAGATCGCCAACTTCGTCGGCGACTCGCTGGACTTCGCCGAATCGGTGCTGATCGAGCAGGGCCGCATCCTGGACACGCTGTGGGTGCTGGGCCACCCCGGCAAGATCGCCAAGCTGCTGGACGGCGTCTGGGACACCCACTCCGGCAAGAGCGGCATGGCGATGGACGCCGTCGCCGGCGTCGCCGCCGACCTGGGCCATGCGCCCGGGCTGGTGGCGCAAATCAAACAAGCGAATACCGTGGAGAACGTAGTGCAGATCATGAGCAGCCAGCCGGACGCGCGCGGCTACTGGATGGAAATAGAACGCCGCACCGCGGCGCGGATGGCGGCCAAGGTGCCCAGCGTGCGGCAAGTGGCGGTGCGCCTGTTCAGCATGGACGGCACGCCGCTGGGAGAGGCCGCATGAAGTTGGGACGATTGATAGGCATAGGCGTGGGCCCCGGCCCGGCCGGGCTGATTCCGGTGGCGGCGCTGGCCGCGCTGCGCGAGGCCGACATCGTCTACCTGCCGCGCGCCACCTCCAGCGAAGTCTCCGTCGCCCGCCAATGCCTGGCCGGACTGGACCTCGACGAAAGCCGCTTTTGCGAAATCGAGTTCGAGATGAATCCGGACCGCGGCGCGCTGTCGCGCCATTACGGCGCGCTGGCCGAGCGACTGGCCGACGAACTGAAAACCGGCCGGAACGTCGCCTACCTGACCATAGGCGACTCGATGACTTACTCTACCTATGGCTACCTGCTGGCGGCGCTGCGCGAAATGCTGCCGCAGCTGGAGACGCAGACCTTCCCCGGTGTCACCAGCTTCGCCGCCACCGCGTCGGCCTTGTCCTGGCCGCTGGGCGAAGGCAAGGAACGCATCCTGATCCTGCCCTGCCCCGACGATATGGCGGAGCTGCAAGCCGATATCGACAGCCACGACATCGTGGTGTTGATGAAGATAGGCAAGCGGCTGCCCGACGTGCTGGCGCTGCTGGACCAGATGGGCATCGCCCAGCTGTGCGCCTTCGCCCGCCGCATCGGCCTGCCCGGCGAAGTGCTGTGCGCCGACGCCTCGCAATTGACGGCCGACGCCAGCGGCTACCTCGCCACCATGCTGATCCGCAAGACAGCCAGAGAAAGACGCCATTCATGAAAGTGTATTTCATCGGCGCCGGCCCCGGCGCCGCCGACCTGATCACGCTGCGCGGCAGCCGCCTGCTGGGCTCAGCCCCCATGGTGCTGTACGCCGGCTCGCTGGTGCCGGCCGAGATGCTGAGCCACTGCCGCCCGGACGCCGAAATCCACGACACCGCCGAGCTGAACCTGGACCAGCAGGAAGCGCTGTACCGCCGCGCCCAGGCCGAGGACAAAGACGTGGCGCGGCTGCACTCCGGCGACCCGGCCATCTACGGTGCCACCAACGAACAGATGCGCCGGCTGGAAGCGCTGGGCATCAAATATGAGGTCGTCCCCGGCGTGTCCTCGTTCACCGCCGCCGCCGCCGCATTGGGCAGCGAATTGACCCGGCCCGAGGTGTCGCAATCCATCATCCTCACCCGCACCAGCGGCCGCGCCAGCGCGGTGCCGGAGACCGAGTCCATCGGCAGCTTCGCCGCCCACCGCGCGACGATGTGCATCTTCCTGTCCGGCCAGCGGCTGAAGCAGACCGTCGCCGACCTGGCACTGCACTACCCGCCCAGCACCCCGGTGGCGCTGGTGCGCCGGGCCAGTTGGCCGGACCAGTCCGTCCACCGCTCCACGCTGGGCAAGATGCTGTCCGAGGTGAAGCAGAAAGACTGGCTGCTGACCACGCTGCTGTTGGTGGGCGAGGCGCTGTCGCGCGAAGGCGGCGTCGAATCCAGCCTGTACGCGGCCGGCTTCACCCACATCTTCCGCGACGGCGACGAACGCAAGACCAAGCGGGCCAGCCTGCGGAAAGAAAACCAGGCATGAGCCGCGCCGTGTGGCTGGTGCGCGCCGAAGCGCTGCCCTTGGGGCAGAAGCTGGCGGCTGCGCTGGGCGCCCGGCTGTACCAGCCGTGGCTGCAGCCCGGCGCCAGCGGCCGCGAGCAATTTCGCGCCGCCTTCCACCTGCACAGCCACTGGGTGCTGGTGATGGCCAGCGGCATCGCCGTCCGCTACCTGGACGGCCTGCCGCAAAGCAAGTACAGCGATCCGGCAGTGGTGGTGATGGACGAAGCCGCCCGCTTCGCCATCCCGCTATTGTCCGGCCACGAAGGCGGAGCGAATGACCTTGCCTACGAAGCGGCGCGGCTGACCGGCGCGGTGCCGACTATCACCACCGCGACAGAAGCAATCAAGCCGCTGACGCTGGGAATCGGCTGCCGCCGCGGCAAAAGCATGGAGGCCATCGAACAAGCGGTATCGCAAGCCTTGGCCGGCCGGCCGCTGTCCGACGTGCGCGAAGTGGCGACCATAGACCTGAAGGCCGACGAAGCCGGCTTGTTGGCATTCTGCGCCCGCCACGCGCTGCCGCTGCGCGTCATCGCCCGCGAAAACGTCGCCGCCCGCGGCTGGACCGGCGCGCCGTCGGACTGGGTTCGGCGGAACGTCGGCGTCGACGGCGTGTGCGAGCCGTGCGCGCTGATCGCCAGCCCGCGGGGGAGGTTGATCGTGCCCAAGATGGCATTGGATGGGGTGACGGTGGCGGTAGTGGAGGATGGGCCAATTGTTTGAGTTCAAAAAACAAGCTGTGCCTACTTTGCAGGCATCATTTAGGGGCAGTTCCACCGCCAGGGGCAAGGGGGGCTGCGCGGCCAGCCCCCCTTGCAGCCCCCAGGCCGCCCCTACGTGCCGCGAACCCCCAGGAAAAACGCGGTCGGCAAGGCACCGCCGAACTCGCCGCGCGCTAGCGTCGCGCGGCTCAAACAGACGGCGGCTTAAAACCTTGCCGACCGCGTTTTTCCCGGCGCGTCCCGAAGGGGACGACTCGGCGTATCGTCAATGTTTTGCGCAACCAGAAGGTTATCAATGGCGCAGTCCACATGGGCAAACCCAGCGCTTATCTATTCATGCGTCACAAATAAATGCAACGGTAGCAATCCTAGCAAAGGATGAAATGTCGGTGGCGCACCCCCACTCCCCTTTGGCGCGCGCCGGTAAAAATCAGGCTGGCAAGGTTTTAAGCTGCCGCTTGTTTGAGCCGTGCGACGCTAGCGCGCGGCGAGTTCGGCAGCGCCTTGCCAGCCTGATGTTTGCCGGAAATTCGCGCGACGCAGGGGCGGCCTGGGGTTGTAAGGGGGCTGGCCGCGCAGCCCCCTTACCCGCCCACCGGGCGGAACCACACATCAACAGCGCCAAAACAATTACAGAATGCAAAATCAAGAGAACACATCCATGACCGGCAAACTCTACCTCGTCTCGGTCGGCCCCGGCCGCGCCGAACTGATCCCCGACCTTGCCCGCCAGGCGCTGGCCGCGAGCGACGTGATCGTCTCCTACGACCTCTACCTGACCTGGGTGCAACCATGGATCGCCGGCAAGGACATCCGCACGCTGCCGCTGACCCAGGAGCGCGAACGCGCGCAGCTGGCCCTGGACGAAGCCCGCGCCGGCAAGACCGTGGCCTTGCTGTCCAGCGGCGACATCGGCGTCTACGCGATGGCCACGCTGGCCTACGAAGACATGCGCGAGGACGATAGCTTCGACGTGCAGCTGATCCCCGGCATCACCTCGGCCAACTCCTGCGCGTCGCTGCTCGGCGCGCCGCTGTCGCACGATTTCGCCACGCTGAGCCTGTCCGACCTGCTGTGCCCGTGGGAGTGGATCGAAACCCGCGCCCGCCACATCGCCCAGGCAGACCTGGCGGTGGTGTTCTACAACGTGCAAAGCCGCCAGCGCCAGGAGGGCGTCTACCGCATCCTGGACATCATGCTGGAGCACAAAAAGCCTGAGACATTGTGCGGCATCGTCCGCAACGCCTACCGCGAAGACCAGGCGGTGGAAATCGTCACCCTGGCCGAGCTGCGCACCCGCCGCTTCGACATGCTGACCAGCATCGTCATCGGCAACCGCTTCACCCGCCGCAAGCGCAACTGGATGTTCACCCCGCGCGGCTACTTCAACTGGGACAACACCAGCGACACGGTGAAGGCCGACGCGCTGCCCGCCGGCGCGGCCTGGGTGTTTTCCGGCACCAGCGACGGCAACGCGCTGTCGCGCGCCATCGCCGAAACCGGCCGCGCGGTGGTGGTCAGCAGCGCCAGCGATTACGGCAACGAGCAAGCGCAGCAGGCCGTGCCCGGCGTCGCCACCGTCAGCGGCCGGCTGGGCGTGGAGCGCCGCCGCGAGCTGCTGTCCGGCAGCCGGGCTTCGGCCATCGTCGACGCCACCCACCCCTACGCCAGAGAGATGTCGCAGCAGCTGATGGCGCTGGCCGAGGAGCTGGCCCTGCCCTATCTGCGCTACGAAAGGCCGGCCAGCGGCAGCGCGCATCCGGTGATCCGCTGCGCCGACAGCGACGCAGCCGCCAGACTGGCGATGGCGAAAGGACACCGCATATTTCTCGCCACCGGCAGCAAGGAGCTGCACCGCTTCCTCGCCGCCGACGCGGAGCACAAACATCAATGGTTCGTGCGGCTGGCGCCGGACCCGCAGCACCTGCAGCGGGCGCTGGACTTAGGACTCCCGCGTTCGCGCATCTGCGCGATGCAAGGCCCGTTCTCGCAGGCCGCCAACGAGGCGCTGTGGCGCGACTGGGGAATCGACTGCGTGATCAGCAAGGACGGCGGCGAGGCCGGCGGTTTCGACGCCAAGGCCACGGCCGCGGCGGCGCTGGGCATCCCGTTCATCGTCATCGACCGGCCGCAACTGGACTACCCGCAATCTTTCGACGATTTCGAGTCCGTTCTGGCGGCCCTGCCGCAGGGAGGCCAGGCATGAGCGCGCCGCGCCTTCCCGTCACCGTGCTGACCGGTTTCCTCGGCGCCGGCAAGACCACGCTGCTGTCCAAGCTGCTGGAAAACAACAAGCAACGCCGGCTGGCGATACTCGTCAACGAGTTCGGCGAGGTGTCGATAGACGGCGGCCTGCTGCGCGACGCCGACGCCGGCGGCGTGGAAATCCACGACCTGGCCAACGGCCTGGTGGCCTACGACGACGACGCCGACTTCCTGCCCACCATGCTGGCGCTGTGGCAGCGCCGCCAGCAGATCGACCACGTGCTGATCGAAACCTCCGGCCTCGCGCTGCCCAGCGCGGTGATGGCGCAGCTGCAAAGCGAGGCGCTGGCGCCCTATTTCGTGCTGGACGCGACGCTGGCGGTGGTCGACACCCCGCTGCTGCTGGCCGGACACTTCTCCCCGGCCGGCAACGGCGGCGAGGCCGACGCGGTGGCGGAACTGTTCGACCAGCAGCTGGGCCACGCCGACATCGTGGTGCTGAACAAGATAGACGCGCTGTCCGCAGATGAACTGCTGGCGGCGGAGGAAGCCGTGCGCCGGCAGGCGCCGTCGATCCGCTTCATCGAACTGGCCTATCAAGCCAGGCTGGACACCCGGCTGACGCTGGGCCTGCATCTGCACGAGGCCGCGCCGGCCGCGCACCGCCATTACGGCCCGGTGGCCAGCATGCCGGGGCTGGCGATGCGGCCGCTGGCCAACCAAACTTTGCTCGATGGCCATAGCCACGGCGGCCAGGCCGCGCACAGCCACGGCCTGTCCACCCACAAGCATTTCCACGAGCAGGACCCAGGCTGGCAATCGTTCATGATCCGCAGCAAGGAGCCGCAGCATGCCGACAAGCTGGCGGCGGCGCTGGAGGCCATCGCCCGCGAGGAGCCGCTGCTGCGCATCAAGGGCTTCGCCGCCTGCGCCGACGGCCCCGGCCGGCTGCTGGCCCAAGGCGTGCGCAAGCGCATCGAACTGAGCCGCGACGAGGCGCTGGCCGCGCCGCGCCAGGCGCAGCTGGTGTTCATCGGCTACCACCCCAGCCGCCCGCGCGTGGTGGCCTTGCTGCGCGACATCACCGGCGCGCACTGGAGCTAGGCGGTGAGCGCATTGGAACTATGCGGCCTGGACTGGTCGCCCGATCCGCGCTGCGCGCCGGAAGAGCGGCTGCTGCGCGGCATCGCGCTCACCGTCCGGCCCGGCGAGTTCGTCGGCGTCATCGGCCCCAACGGCAGCGGCAAGACCAGCACGCTGCGCTGCGCCTTCCGCTTCAACCAGCCGCTGGCCGGCGAGGCCAGGCTGGACGGCGCCGACATCTGGCGCCAGTCCGCCGCCGCCTTCGCCCGCCGCGTGGCGGTGGTGCTGCAGGAGTTCCCGGAGGACTTCGGCCTGACCGTGCGCGAGGCCGCGGAGATGGGCCGCATCCCGCACCAGTCGCTGCTGCGCGGCGCGCCAGCGGACGATGCCGACATCGTCGACGACGCCTTGCGCCAGGTGGGGCTGCTGGAGCGGCAACACCAGCCCTTCGCCACGCTGTCCGGCGGCGAGAAGCAACGCGCGCTGCTGGCGCGGGCGCTGGCGCAACAGCCGGAACTGCTGATCCTGGACGAGCCGACCAATCACCTGGACCTGCGCCACCAGCTGTCGCTGCTGCGCCTGGTGCGCCGGCTGGGCATCGCCGCCGTCGCCACCCTGCACGACCTCAACCTGGCGGCCGCCTTCTGCGACCGCCTGTACGCGCTGCAAGAGGGCCGCATCGTCGCCAGCGGCAGTCCGGCCGAAGTCCTGACCGCCGACCTGCTGCGCGAGGTATTCGGCGTGCGGGCGCTGATAGACGCGCACCCGCTGGCCGGCCACCCCCGCATCACCCTGATCACCGAAGAGCATAGCCATGAGATTTGACTTTCCCCTGCTGCTGGCCGCCGGCCTCGCCGCCCTGTCCGCCGTCCAGGCGCACGCCGGCCATTACCCGCTGACCGTCCAGAGCTGCAACCGCCAGGTGACTTTCCAGCGCGCGCCCGAACGCGCGGTCAGCCACGACATCAACATGACCGAGATGATGGTGGCGCTGGGCCTGCAAAAACGCATGGCCGGCTATAGCGGCATCAGCGCCTGGAACAAATTGAATGCCCCATTGAAGCAGGCGCTGGGCGCGTTGCCGGAGCTGGCCGGCGACTACCCGTCGGCCGAGGCCTTGCTGGCGCGCCGCGCCGACTTCTTCTTCGCCGGCTGGGATTACGGCATGCGCGTCGGCGGCCCGGTGACGCCGGCTTCGCTGGCGCCCTTGGGCATCAATGTCTATGAATTGAGCGAATCCTGCGCCCACGTGATGAAGCGCCCGGCGGCCAGCCTTGCCGACGTCTACCGCGACATCGGCAACCTCGGCCGCATCTTCGACGTGGAGCCGCGCGCGCAAAAAGTCATCGCCGAGATGCGCGCCAAAGTGGACAGCGCGTCCGCCCGCGTCGCCAAGCGCCAGGCCACGCCGTCGGTCTTCGTCTACGACAGCGGCGAAGACCGCCCCTTCAGCGCCGGCCGTCTGGCGATGCCCAACGCGCTGATCCAGGCCGCCGGCGGCCGCAACATCCTGGACGACGTCGACGCCAGCTGGACCCGGGTGAATTGGGAAACGGTGATCGCCCGCAACCCGCAGGCCATCATCATCATCGACTACGGCAAGGTGACCGCGCAGCAGAAGATCGCCTTCCTGCGCAACCACCCGGCGCTGGGCAAGCTGGACGGCGTGAAGAACCAGCGCTTCATCGTGCTGCCCTATGACAGCGCGACGCCGGGCATCGCCAATGCCGACGCGGTGGTGGCGCTGGCGCGCGGCCTGCACCCGCAGGCTTTCGCCCGGTGAGCGTCCCCGCTTTCGCGCGCGGCCCGGCGCCGCTGCCGCCCATTCTGCTGGCGCTGCTGGCGGCGCTGGCCGCCTCGGTGCTGCTGACCGTGGGCCTGGGCCCCGCGCCGGTCGGCCTGGCCGATAGCTGGTCCATCCTGCTGCATCAGCTGGGCGCGCCGGTCGCCCCCGCCTGGCAGCCGGGCCAGGACCTGATCGTCTGGCAGCTGCGGCTGCCGCGGGTGCTGCTGGGCGGCCTGGTCGGCGCCGGCCTGGCGCTGGTGGGCGCGGTGCTGCAGGCGGCCACCCGCAACAAGCTGGCCGACCCGCACCTGCTGGGCGTCAGCTCCGGCGCCACGCTGGGCGCGGTGTCGGTGCTGCTGTTCACCGGCAACCTGGCCGGCAGCCTCACCTTGCCGCTGGCGGCTTTCGCCGGCGCGCTGCTCAGCACCGCGCTGGTGATGGCGGTCGCGCTGCGCCAGCGCCGGCTGCAGGCCGAACGACTGCTGCTGGCCGGCGTGGCGGTGTCCTTCTTCATGATGGCGCTGGCCAATCTGCTGATCTACCTGGGCGACCACCGCTCCACCTCGTCGGTGTTGTTCTGGATGCTGGGCGGCCTGGGCCAGGCGCGCTGGGAACTGCTGCCGGTGCCGGCGCTGGCGCTGGGTTCCGGCCTGTTGGCGCTGGCCGCGCTGGGCCGCCCGCTCAATGCGCTGATGGCGGGCGAACAGACCGCCGTCACGCTGGGCATACAGGTGTCGCGGCTGCGCCTGGCGGTGTTCGCCGTCTCCTCGCTGATGACCGGCGTGATGGTGGCGGTCAGCGGCGCGATAGGCTTCGTCGGCCTGATGATTCCGCACATCGCCCGCCGCTTCGTCGGCGCCGACCACCGCCGGCTGCTGCCGGTGTGCGCGCTGTCCGGCGCCATTTTCCTGATCTGGGTGGACGCCGCCGCGCGCACGCTGATCGCGCCGGAGGACATCCCGGTAGGCGTCGGCACCGCGGCGATAGGCGGCGCCTTCTTCATCTGGCTGATGCGCGCGCGCTGAGCCGCCGCTTCGCCATTCCCTCAAGGAGCCAAACATGAAAACCGATCCGGCATCCCACCAACGCATGGCCGAGAAGCGCAAGGCGGGCTTTGAAAAGAAAAAAGCCGCCGCCACCAAGGAAAAAGGCCTGCTCATCGTCCACACCGGCACCGGCAAGGGCAAAAGCAGCGCCGCCTTCGGCATGGGGCTGCGCACCGTCGGCCACGGCATGCAGCTGGGCGTGGTGCAGTTCATCAAGGGCGCGCTGCACACCGCCGAGCGCGACCTGCTGGGCGGCTTTCCCAACTGCGACTTCCACACCATGGGCGAAGGCTATACCTGGAACACCCAGAACCGCGACGCCGACATCGCCACCGCACGCAAGGGCTGGGACGAAGCCTGCCGCATGCTGGCCAGCGGCGAATACGATATGGTGATCCTGGACGAACTGAACGTGGTGCTGAAATACGAATACCTGCCGCTGGACGAAGTGCTGGCCGCCTTCGCCGCCCGCCCGGCCGACCTGCACGTGGTGGTCACCGGCCGCCACGCGCCGGAAGCGCTGATCGAAGCGGCGGACCTGGTGACCGAAATGCGGCTGGTCAAACACCCCTACCGCGAACAGGGCATCAAGGCGCAACAGGGCGTGGAATTCTGAGATGGAAACCCGCCACTGCCCGGCGCTGTTTCTCACCGCGCCCGCCTCGCACCAGGGCAAGACCACGCTGACGGCGGCGCTGGCGCGGCATCACCGCAAGCAGGGCCGCCGGGTGCGGGTGTTCAAGACCGGCCCGGACTTTCTCGACCCCTACATCCTGGAGCAGGCCAGCGGCCACACCGTCTACGGCCTGGACCTGTGGATGAACGGCGAGGACGACTGCCGCGCCCGGCTGCATCAGGCCGCGGCGGAAGCGGACCTGATCCTGATCGAGGGCAGCATGGGCCTGTTCGACGGCACCCCCAGCAGCGCCGACCTGGCCGAGTTGCTGGGCGTGCCGCTGGTCGCGGTGATAGACGCCGCCGGCATGGCGCAGACCTTCGCCGCCGTCGCCCACGGCTTGGCCAGCTTCCGTCCCGGCCTGGTCTTGCACGGTTTGGTCGCCAACCACGTCGCCAGCGAGCGCCATGCCGAAATGCTGGCCCAGCAGTTGCCCGTCCATCTGCCGCTGCTGGCCGCGCTGCGCCGCGACGAGGCGGCGCGGCTGCCGGAACGCCACCTGGGCCTGGTGCAGGCGCAGGAGATCGCCGATCTGGACGCCAGGCTGGAGCGTTCGGCGGCGCAGATCGCGGGCACCGCCTTGGCCGCGCTGCCGCCGCCAGCCGCCTTTCCCGCCATCGCGCAGCCTGCCGTGCCCAGGCAGCTGGCGGGCAAGCGCATCGCCATCGCCCGCGACGCCGCCTTCGCCTTCGTCTATCCAGCCAATCTGGAAACGCTGCGCCAGCTGGGCGCCGAACTGGCCTTCTTCTCGCCGCTGGCCGACGCCGCGCTGCCGGACTGCGACGCCGTCTACCTGCCCGGCGGCTACCCGGAGCTGCATCTTGAAACGCTGTCCGCCAACACGGCGCTGAAAGCGGATCTGCATGGACACGTCGAAGCCGGCAAGCCGCTGTACGCCGAGTGCGGCGGCATGCTCTACCTGCTGGACAGGCTGACCAACCGCGATAACGACAACGCGGCGATGCTGGGGCTGCTGCCCGGCCACGCCACGCTGCAAGCGCGGCTGTGCGGGTTGGGCCTGCAGCAAATGGACTTCCCCGGCGGCGCGCTGCGCGGCCATACCTTCCACTACACCCGGCTGGAAACGGCTCTGGAGCCAATCGCCCGCGCCGAGCGCGCCAGCGGCGCCGGCCAGGGCGAGGCGCTGTATCGCCGCGGCAGCCTGCTGGCCAGCTATTTCCACGCCTACTTTCCGTCCAATCCCCTTGCCACCGCGAGCCTGTTCCTGTCATGAACCGTTATCCGCAAGCCGACATCGACGCCATCTACCGCGCTATCCGCGAACGCCGCGACATGCGCCACTTCCTGCCGGACCCGATCGATTCCGAAACCATGCGGCGGCTGTTGGCCGCCGCCCACTTCGCGCCCAGCGTCGGCTTCATGCAGCCGTGGCGCTTCATCCGCATCCGCAGCGCCGAACTGCGCGGCCAGCTGCACGCGCTGGTGGAGCAAGAGCGCATCCAGACCGCCCGCGCGCTGGGCGAGCGCGAAGACGAGTTCATGAAACTGAAGGTGGAAGGCCTGCTGGATTGCGGCGAAGTGCTGGTGGCGGCGCTGATGGACGGCCGCGAGCGGCACGTGTTCGGCCGCCGCACGCTGCCTGAGATGGACCTGGCCTCGGTGGCCTGCGCGATCCAGAACATGTGGCTGGCCGCCCGCGCCGAAGGCCTGGGCCTGGGCTGGGTATCCATCTTCGATCCGGCCAAGCTGGCCGCGCTGCTGGCCATACCGGCCGGCGCGCGGCCGGTGGCGATACTGTGCATCGGCCATGTCGAGGCGTTTTACGAGAAGCCGATGCTGGAGCAGGAAAACTGGGCCCGCCGGCAAAACCTGGCCGACCTGGTCTACGACGACCGCTGGCCCGGCCAGGCCTGAGCGCGCCCGCCATTGCAGCCATCGCCCCATGAAAATATCCATTGAATTTATTTAATACCGCACAATAATTCAAATGGCATTTAAATGGAGAAGACGATGAAAACTGCAAAAACAATGGCGGCGCTATGGCTGCTGGCCATCGGCCATCTGGCGCATGCCGATGCGACGGTGCCGCGCTGGGCGGTGCAAGCCGAAGGGCGGCAAGTCCGCCACGCCGACGGCTGGCAGGCCACCTGGCCCGGCGTCAACTGGCAGGTCCGCGTCGCCGCCCAGGCGGTGGGCGTCACGCTGGACGACGCGGTCAACTACTATGCGCTGGAAGTGGATGGCAAGGCGGTGCAAAAAATCGGCCCGGCCGCCGGCGAGCGCACGCTCTGGCAAGACCTGCCGGACCGCCGCCCGCACATCGTGCGCCTGTTCAAGCTGACCCAGTCTCCGGACAATCCCGGCTGGTTCAAAGGATTTTCGCTGCGCCAGGGCCAAGTGCTGGAGCAGCCGCCCAAGCCGCGCCGCCAGATTGAATTCATCGGCGATTCCTGGACCGTGGCCTACGGCAACCTGTCCACCACCCGCGACTGCACCGATCAGCAAATCGTCGAGCGCAGCGACGCCAGCCAGAGCTTCGCCGCTTATCTGGGCAAACGCCACGGCGCGCAAATTCAGAACGACGGCATGTCCGGCATGGGCATGGTGCGCAACTGGGGCGGCAATATGCCGGAAGTCGACTACCGCAGCTATCATCCGCGGCTGTTGCAGAACCTGCCGGCCAGCGCGCCAGGCAACAACGCCGAGCATCGCGACAACTGGCGGCCGCAGCTGGTGGTGATCGCGCTCGGCGTCAATGATTTCGGCACCGATGTCGGCCCTGGAGAAAAGCGCAGCCAGCAGCAGTTGGCCGACGACTACGTCCAGGCCTATCACGGCCTGATCGCCCGCCTGAAGCAGCGCTACGACAACCCCGCCTTCCTGCTGGCCGCCACTTATCTCTGGCCAGCCGACCGGATGCGGCCGCTGGTCAGCCGCATCGCCGACGAGGAAAGACAGCAAGGGACGACGGTGGCCTACGTGGACTGGCAAAACATAGAGCTGACCGGCTGCAACTGGCACCCCAACTTGTCCGACCACGCCAAAATGGCCGACCAGATGGACGCCGCCATCCGCACGCTGGGCAATATCTGGGACAAGTAAGCCGCTGCCCGGGAGCGCAGGCCAGTCCCGCCCTCCCCGCGCGTCGTCAATCCCGAACCTCCCACTGCGGATTCCAGGCCACCTCCCACAGATAGCCGTCCGGATCCTGGAAATAGCCGGCATAGCCGCCCCAGAACGTGTCCATGGCCGGCTTGACGATGGTGCCGCCGGCGCGCGCCGCCTGCGCCATCGTTTCATCTACCTGCCCCCGGGAGGAAACATTGTGGCCGATCGACACGCCGGCGGCGGCGGCCCGCGGCTCAGGCAGGCCCGCGTCATGCGCCAGGCTGGCGCGCGGGTACAACGCCAGCTTCAAACCGCCTTCCAGTTCGAAAAAGACGACGGCGCCATGCTCGAACTCGGCGCCGACTATGCCCTCGCTTGCCAGCCCCAAACCGTCGCGGTAAAAACGCAGCGCGCGCTGCAGATCGTCCACCCCCAGCGTCAGCAAAGTGATGCGCGGCTTCATAAGCCTACCCTCCGGATCAGCGTCCTTTGAAATGCGGCGCCTGCTTGTCGAGAAAAGCGCGGGTGCCGATGCGGAAATCCTCACTCTGCGCCGCCAGGCCGAAATAATCGGCCCCCAGCCGCGCCGCCTCGTCTTCCGTCAGGCTAAGGCCGCGGTGCAACGCCTCCCAGGTGAGCCGCACCGCCACCGGCGACTGCGCCATCACCTCGCGCAGCAAAGCCTCCGATTCCGCCAGCAAATCCGCGGCGGCCACCACCCGATTGATCAGGCCCAGCCGGCACGCCTCCTCGGCATCGATCAGCCTGCCGGTCAGCAGCAGCTCCGCCGCTCTGCCCTTGCCTATCAGCCTGGGCAGCCGCGTGGTGCCGCCGAAACCGGCCACCGCGCCTATCCTCACTTCCGGGTGGCCGAAACGGGCATGCGGCGCGGCCAGACGCAACATGCAGGCTTCGGCGATTTCCAGGCCGCCGCCCAGCGCGTCGCCGTTGATCGCGGCCAGCACCGGCTTGCCAAGCGCCTCTATCCTGCTTGTCACAGCCACCGCCAGCCGCGCCAGCTCCCTCACCTCGGCCGCCGGAGCCTGGCTGAGAAAGCGGATGTCCGCGCCGGCGGAAAACACCCGGCCGCTGCCGCAAAGGATCAGTGCCCGCGCCGATTCATCCACCGCGGCCAGCTCCAGCGCCGCCAGCAGCTGGCGCAGCAGCGGGCGGTTCATCGCGTTCAGGCAGTCGGGCCGGTTCAGCGTGATCCGGCCAATGCCATCTTCCACCTGGTAACGCACCACATCCTGCTCGAACATAAGCCCTCCTCGCAGCAAAGCGGCGGCCAATCCGCCGTCAGTCAAACCGGAAGCGGCGCTTAGCCCGCCGCCCACTCCATGTAATCGGCGGACGCGAGAAAGCCTTCCTGCCGATACAGCGGCCGCCCCGCCTCCGTCGCATGCAGCCAGACCTTGCCGTAACCCCGCCGCTGCGCCAGCGCCAGCGCGCTGCGCACGATCGCCCGCGCATGGCCCTGGCCGCGATGATCCGGCAGCGTGTACATATTCAGCAAATACGCGTCCCGCCCGGCAGCATTGCCCGGATAAGGCGGCCGAGCGAACACCGCCAGCGAACCGATGGCGACCACCTGGCCGGCCTCCTCCGCCACCCAGGTGACGCAATCGCCGCCTTGCAGCGCCTGGCGGAAATACGCGATGGTGGCGGCGCGGATGGTTTCGTCGGGGCCGACGCCGTTGAGCGCGGCCGCGTCGTCGAACAGCCGCATGCGTAGCAGGACTATGGTTTCCAGATCGGAAGGAAGGGCTTGGCGGATGATGGCGGGCATGAAGGGAAGCGGCGCGTTGGCCGACGATATGATCCACCGCCAGAATAGCACATGAGCATAGGCGTGATAGGCCAGACTATCTTTATCGTCCGGATGAAGAAAGCGGCGTCACGACCACGCGGCAAAACCTGCGGCCCCCTCCGGCGAGCATGCGCCATCCCGCCGCCGGACGCCCGGCGGCTTCAATTCTCGACGCGCAGTTGCCGCTGCAGACACGCCGGGCACAGGCAGTCGCTGTCCGCCGCGCTTGGCGACAAGCGCCGCGGCAGATCCGCGCACCAGCAGCCGCCCGCCTCGCCGCCCCCCCCGCAGGTGAAGCCACCGCCGCAACGGGCGCAGGTCTTGGCCTGCACCGGCACAGGCAAGGCCAACAGGCGCTGCCAGACCCGCTCCTTCTCTTCCTTGCCATAGCTGGACCAGCCGGCGATCTCGTCCAGCGTGCGGCGGCAGCCGACGCACACCTGCCCGCTCTCGTCCAGGCGGCAGATGCCGATACAGGGCGATGGCGGCGGCGTTTCCATGCTTGTCCGTTTCATTCGCCTCTCCCATTGAAATTGTCGTAGTCGATATTAGCGCGCGTCTGGCCGTTTGTGCGCGCAAACAAAAACGGCGCGGAAGTCCGCGCCGTTCGTCATGGAGAAAGCTGGCTTACTTGGCTGCGGATGCGTCCTTGGCCACGCCGCCGCCGACGGTTTCCAGCACTTTCCACTGGCCGTTTTCCACCTTGTAAACGGTGATGCCGCCGTCTTTCAGGTCGCCCTTGTCGTCATAGGTCCAGTTGCTGGAAGTCACGCCCTTGTGGGTGATCTTGGCCAGCACCGGCATGTAGACCTTGGGATCGGCCGAATTGGCGTCCTTCATCGCCTGGATCAGCGTGCGCGCGGCGTCGTAGCCGTACGGCGAGTAGGTGGCCACATCGGACTTGAAACGGGCCTTGTAGCGCGATTCGTAGTCCTTGCCGCCCGGCATCTGCTCCAGCGGCAGGCCGGCCAGCGAGGCGATGGTGCCGTCGGCTTCCTTGCCTGCCAGTTGCAGGAAAGTCGGGGTCTTGGTCATTTCGCCGGAGATCAGCGGCGCCTTGATGCCCAGGCGCTTCATCTGCTTGGTCATCGGGGCGGACTGCGCGTCGGCGCCGCCGTAGAACACCGCATCCGGGTTCGCGCCCTTGATGCTGGTCAGGATGGCGGTGAAGTCGGTGGCCTTGTCATTGGTGAACTCGCGCTTCACCACTTCGCCGCCGGCCGCGCGGGCGGACTTCTCGAATTCGTCAGCCAGGCCCTGGCCGTAGGCGGTGCGGTCGTCGACGATGACGATCTTCTTCGCCTTCAGGTTCTGCACCACGAACTTGCCCATCACGCCGCCCTGCTGGGTGTCGGAGGTCATCGAACGGAAGGTGTTCTTGAAGCCTTGCGCGGTGAATACCGGCGAAGTCGCCATCGCGATCATCGGGATGCCGGCGTCGGAGTAGATCTTGGAGGCCGGGATCGAAGTGCCGGAGTTGAAGTGGCCGACGATGCCGGCGACTTTCTCGTCGACGAACTTCTGCGCCAGCTGGGTGGCGGTTTTCGGATCGGCCTGATCGTCCTGGGCGTCCAGTTCGAAGGTGACCGGCTTGCCGGCGATGGTCGGCTTCTCGGCGTTGGCGTCTTCGATCGCCAGGGTCACGCCGTTCTTGTATTCCTCGCCGTAGTGCGATTGCGGACCGGTCAAGGGGGCGGCGAAGCCGATCTTGACCACGTCGCCGCCAGCGCTCGCCTGGGCCGGAGCCGAAGCGGCGCCTGCCGGAGCGGCTTCTTCCTTCTTGCCGCAGGCGGACAGGGCGACAGCGGCGGCAACCGCCAGAGTCAGGGTAGACAGCTTGGATACTTGCATCTCTTCAGTTCCTCTCTTGCTTCAACACAACCAGCCAGCAGGCCGGCTCCAGTCTTGCTCTTAAAGTAAAAACTCTGGCCGCATTATTTCAACGCGGCCGGAGCCTGGCAAGTTGATTATTCGCTCATGCTCATCAGGCTGGCGTTGCCGCCCGCCGCCGTGGTGTTGACACTGAGCGCGCGCTCCACCACCAGCCGGTGAATATTATAGCCATGCGCGTCGCGCAGGATCAGTTGCGCCAGCGCGCCGTCGCGGGCGGCTAGGCGGCGGCGCGCCTCCTCCGCGCCAGAGCCGGCGAACAGCACCGCGTCCACGTCGGCGGCCAGCACGTCCGCCGCCAGTTCGACATGGCTACCCAATTGCGCAGCCAGCTTGGCGCCGGCGCCGTCCTTGGCCAATACCGCGCGGTTGCCGGCGGCGAACACCGCGGCCAGCTGTTCAGCCAGTGCTTGCGCGTCGTCCGCCACGCAGCCGATGCGGCCGCGGCCGGCGAAGCCCAGCGTGTTGTTCTCGCCGGTCGGCCCCGGCAGCGCCACGCTGTGCGCCAATGGGCTTTCCTTGCGCGCCGCGGCGATAGCGCCATCCAACGCCAGCCCCTGCGCCTTGGCGGCGGCGGCCAACGCCTCCAGCGCCGGCAGCTCGACGGCAGCGTTAACGGCGGCCAGCTTCGGCTGCCAGGCGGCGCGGCTCAAGCGATACAAGTAATACGGACCGCCCGCCTTGGGGCCGGTGCCGGACTTGCCCTCGCCACCGAACGGCTGCACGCCGACCACCGCGCCGACGATATTGCGGTTGACGTAGACGTTGCCGGCCTTGATCTTGCCGCAGATGTCGGCGATGGTTTCGTCGATGCGGCTATGAATGCCGTGGGTCAGGCCGTAGCCGGTGGCGTTGATCTCGGCCACCACCTGGTCCAGATCGCTGGCGGCGAAGCGCAGCACGTGCAGCACCGGGCCGAACACCTCGCGCTTCAGTTCGGACAGATTGTCGATCTCGAACAGCGTCGGCGCGACATAAGTGCCCTGCTCGCACTCGCTGGACAGCCTGGTCTGATGCACCGCCCTCGCGGACTTCTTCATCTTTTCGATATGGGCCAGCAAGCCGGCCTGCGCCTCCGCGTCGATCACCGGTCCGACATCGGTGGTGAGCTTGGCCGGGTTGCCCACCGTCAACTCGTCCATCGCGCCCTTGATCATCTTGACCACCTTGTCGGCGATGTCGTGCTGCAGGTAGAGCACGCGCAGCGCCGAGCAACGCTGGCCGGCGGAGTCGAAGGCCGAGCTCAACACGTCGGTCACCACCTGTTCCGGCAGCGCCGAGCTGTCGACTATCATCGCGTTCATGCCGCCGGTTTCCGCCACCAGCACGGTGTCGTCGCTGCGCTTGGCAAGCGTGCGGTTGATGATCTGCGCCACTTCGGTGGAGCCGGTGAAGATCACGCCCTGGATGCGCGCGTCGCCGGTCAGCGCCGCGCCCACCACCTCGCCGCGGCCCGGCAGGAACTGCAGCGCGGCGCGCGGCACGCCGGCTTCGTGCAGCAGGCGCACGGCGTAAGCAGCGATCAGGCTGGTCTGCTCGGCCGGTTTGGCCAGCACGGTGTTGCCGGCGGCCAGCGACGCGGCCACTTCGCCGATGAAGATGGCCAGCGGGAAATTCCACGGGCTGATGCACACCACCGGGCCCAGCGGCTGATGGCTGGCGTTGTCGAATTCGGCGGCGATCTGCGCGGCGTAGTAGCGGCAGAAGTCCACCGCCTCGCGCACTTCGGCGATGGCGTTGTTCAGCGTCTTGCCGGCTTCGCGCACCGCCAGGCCCATCAGCGCCGGCATATTGGCTTCCATCAGGTCGGCCATGCGGTTCAGGCAGGCGGCGCGCTCCGCCACCGGCGTGGCGGCCCAGGCGGCGGCGTAGCCGGCCGATTGCGTCAGCGCGCGCTCCACATCGGCGGGGCTGGCCTCTATCACCTTGCCGACGATGTCGGCGTGATTGGCCGGATTGCGCACCTCCAGCAACTGGCCGTCGCTGACATCGCCGTCGCCCAGCATCGGGAAAGCCGCCCAGCGTTGCTGCTCGGACGCCTGCAGGCCCAGCTGCAGGGTAGCCAGCACGTGCTCGCTGGACAGGTCCAGGCCCTTGGAGTTGCGGCGGCCATTGCCGTACAGCTCGGCCGGCAGCGCGATCTTGCCGTGCGGCGCGCCGGCATGGCGGGCCGCTTCGGCCACCGGGTCGGTCACCAGTTCGGCGATGGACACCGCTTCGTCGACGATGCGGTTGACGAAGGAGGAGTTGGCGCCGTTTTCCAGCAGGCGGCGCACCAGGTAGGCCAGCAGGGTTTCATGCGAACCCACCGGCGCGTAGATGCGGCAGGCCTTGCCCAGCTTGTCCTTGCCCACCACTTGGTCATACAGCGTTTCCCCCATGCCGTGCAGGCACTGGAATTCATAATCCAGCCCGGTGGCCAGGTCATAGATCGCCGCCAGGCTGTAGGCGTTGTGGGTGGCGAATTGCGGGTAGATGGCGTCCTGCGCGGCCAGCAGTTTTTTGGCGCAGGCGAGGTAGGACACATCGGTGTACACCTTGCGGGTATACACCGGGTAGCCTGGCAGGCCATCCACCTGGGCGCGCTTGATCTCGGCGTCCCAATAGGCTCCTTTCACCAGCCGCACCATGAAGCGGTGGCTGGTGCGGCGCGCCAGGTCGATCAGGAAGTCGATGACATAAGGACAGCGCTTCTGATAGGCCTGCACCACGATGCCTATGCCTTCGAAGCCGTTCAGATCCGGATCGTTGGCCAGCGCCTCCACCAGGTCCATCGAAATTTCCAGGCGATCGGCTTCTTCGGCGTCGATATTCAGGCCGATATTGTACTGCTTGGCCAGCAGGAACAAATCCTTCAGGCGCGGCAGCAGTTCGCTCATCATCCGCTCATGCTTCAGACGGGCGTAGCGCGGGTGGATGGCGGACAGCTTCACCGAAATGCCCGGGCCCTCATAGATGCCGCGGCCGTTCGACTCCTTGCCGATCGCGTGGATGGCGGTGACGTAGTCTTTCAGATAGCGCTGCGCGTCGGCTTCGGTCATCGCCGCTTCGCCCAGCATGTCGTAGCTGAAACGATAGCCGCGCGCCTCGCGCTCGCGGCCGTTGGCCAGCGCCTCCCCAATGGTTTCACCGGTGACGAACTGCTTGCCCAGCATCCGCATCGCCATGTCGACGCCCTTGCGGATCAGCGGCTCGCCGCCCTTGGCGATCAGCCGGGTCATCGCGGCCGACAGGCCGGAGGCGCTGTGCGAGGAAACCAGCTTGCCGGTCACCAGCAGGCCCCAGGCGGCGGCGTTGACGAACAGCGACGAGCTGTTACCCAGGTGGGCCTTCCAGTCGCCGCGGGAAATCTTGTCGCGAATCAGCTTGTCCGCGGTTACGCGGTCGGGGATGCGCAGCAGCGCCTCCGCCAGACACATCAGGGCGATGCCTTCGCTGCTGTCCAGAGAGAACTCATGCATCAGCGCATCGACGCCGCTGGAGCGGGTGCGCTCGCGGCGCACCTCGGTCACCAAGCGGCTGGCTAGCTGCTGCACCGACTTCACCTGTTCCGGACTCATCGCCGCCTGCGCCAGCAAGGCCTGCACGCATTCGCGTTCGTCGCGCCGGTAGGCGGCGGTGATCGCATCGCGCAAAGCGGTTTGATGATGAGCAAAAGCTTCAAATTGCATGGGTTTCTCCGAATATTGTTTGCAGCCCCGGCCTCGCGTCCGGGTAAGCCGTCTATTGTATACAAGGACATCCCGTTTTGTTCGACAATATAAAATATTCTTTAGCGCCCAAACACTACCAAAACGATAGCAGGCCAGGCCATGAGTTCGCATTCCATCCGGACGAAAATCACCCCAATCGCATAGATAAGGCTTTGCAGCTTGGCAACATTGCGTTGTCTGTCACGCGCAAACGTAGTCGGATAGCGAACAAGCGCTGTCTGAAAATGACAAGTCAGCCTAGTACATTTAATTTTAATCGCAAATAACTGTCATGAAGCTGACTGGAAAATGACACAACAGCGGGACATGCTTGGGAGAGAGATAAGCAAAAAGCCCCAGGCTGATGCCTGGGGCTTTTTATGGGGAATCTGGCGATGTCCTACTTTCACATGGCGAATGCCACACTATCATCGGCGCTAAGGCGTTTCACGGTCCTGTTCGGTATGGGAAGGCGTGGGACCACCTCGCTATTGTCACCAGATAAAACGGTAACGCTGCTGCGTAATTCTATTGCCTTTTTCAGGCGTAACGCCAAGTCATCGACTTGGCGTTGAAATGGGGCGTCTGGCGGTGTCCTACTTTCACATGGCGAATGCCACACTATCATCGGCGCTAAGGCGTTTCACGGTCCTGTTCGGGATGGGAAGGCGTGGGACCACCTCGCTATGGCCACCAGACATAAACTGTACAAACTTAAAGAAGCCCGAACCCGTCTCTCAGACAGATTCGCATATATTCGGTATTTGACGTACGTCGCACATCCACTCTCTTGTGTCTCAGTTTCCCAAGCCACTCAAATGATAGGATCAAGCCTCACGAGCAATTAGTATCGGTTAGCTTCACGCCTCACAGCGCTTCCACACCCGACCTATCAACGTCCTGGTCTCGAACGACTCTTCAGGGAGGTCAAGCCTCCAGGGAAGTCTCATCTTCAGGCAAGTTTCCCGCTTAGATGCTTTCAGCGGTTATCTCTTCCGAACTTAGCTACCCGGCGATGCCACTGGCGTGACAACCGGTACACCAGAGGTTCGTCCACTCCGGTCCTCTCGTACTAGGAGCAGCCCCCGTCAAACTTCCAACGCCCACTGCAGATAGGGACCAAACTGTCTCACGACGTTTTGAACCCAGCTCACGTACCACTTTAAATGGCGAACAGCCATACCCTTGGGACCGGCTACAGCCCCAGGATGTGATGAGCCGACATCGAGGTGCCAAACACCGCCGTCGATGTGAACTCTTGGGCGGTATCAGCCTGTTATCCCCGGAGTACCTTTTATCCGTTGAGCGATGGCCCTTCCATTCAGAACCACCGGATCACTATGTCCTGCTTTCGCACCTGCTCGACTTGTCGGTCTCGCAGTTAAGCTACCTTTTGCCATTGCACTATCAGCACGATTTCCGACCGTACCTAGGTAACCTTCGAACTCCTCCGTTACACTTTGGGAGGAGACCGCCCCAGTCAAACTGCCTACCATGCACTGTCCCCAATCCGGATCACGGACCAAGGTTAGAACCTCAAAGGGGTCAGGGTGGTATTTCAAGGTCGGCTCCACCAGAACTAGCGTCCTGGCTTCAAAGCCTCCCACCTATCCTACACAAACCACTTCAAAGTCCAATGCAAAGCTACAGTAAAGGTTCACGGGGTCTTTCCGTCTAGCAGCGGGTAGATTGCATCTTCACAAACACTTCAACTTCGCTGAGTCTCAGGAGGAGACAGTGTGGCCATCGTTACGCCATTCGTGCGGGTCGGAACTTACCCGACAAGGAATTTCGCTACCTTAGGACCGTTATAGTTACGGCCGCCGTTTACTGGGGCTTCGATCAAGAGCTTGCACCCCATCACTTAACCTTCCAGCACCGGGCAGGCGTCACACCGTATACGTCCACTTTCGTGTTGGCACAGTGCTGTGTTTTTGTTAAACAGTCGCAGCCACCGATTCTCTGCGACCTGTCAAAGCTTCGGACGCGAAGTCCTACACCTCAACAGGCATACCTTCTCCCGAAGTTACGGTATCAATTTGCCGAGTTCCTTCTCCTGAGTTCTCTCAAGCGCCTTAGAATTCTCATCCTGCCCACCTGTGTCGGTTTGCGGTACGGTTCTTGTGCAGCTGAAGCTTAGTGGCTTTTCCTGGAAGCGTGGTATCAGTCACTTCAGGTCCGTAGACCCTCGTTATCACGTCTCGGCGTTAAAGAAGAGCGGATTTGCCTACTCTTCACGCCTACCGGCTTGAACAGACTATTCCAACAGTCTGCTGACCTAACCTTCTCCGTCCCCACATCGCACTGCACAAAAGTACGGGAATTTTAACCCGTTTCCCATCGACTACGCTTTTCAGCCTCGCCTTAGGGGCCGACTCACCCTACGCCGATGAACGTTGCGTAGGAAACCTTGGGCTTTCGGCGAGCGGGCTTTTCACCCGCTTTATCGCTACTCATGTCAGCATTCGCACTTCTGATATCTCCAGCATCCCTTACGAGACACCTTCACAGACCTACAGAACGCTCCCCTACCACGGACGCTTACGCGCCCATCCGCAGCTTCGGTTATCAGTTTGAGCCCCGTTACATCTTCCGCGCAGGACGACTCGACCAGTGAGCTATTACGCTTTCTTTAAATGATGGCTGCTTCTAAGCCAACATCCTGGCTGTCTATGCCTTCCCACTTCGTTTACCACTTAACTGATCATTTGGGACCTTAGCTGGCGGTCTGGGTTGTTTCCCTCTTGACGATGGACGTTAGCACCCACCGTCTGTCTCCCATGCTTGCACTTTCCGGTATTCAGAGTTTGCCATGGTTTGGTAAATCGCAATGACCCCCTAGCCATAACAGTGCTTTACCCCCGGAAGTGATACATGAGGCACTACCTAAATAGTTTTCGGGGAGAACCAGCTATCTCCGAGTTTGTTTAGCCTTTCACCCCTATCCACAGCTCATCCCCTAGTTTTGCAACACTAGTGGGTTCGGACCTCCAGTGCGTGTTACCGCACCTTCATCCTGGCCATGGATAGATCACTCGGTTTCGGGTCTACGCCCAGCAACTAAAGCGCCCTATTCGGACTCGGTTTCCCTACGCCTCCCCTATTCGGTTAAGCTTGCTACTGAACGTAAGTCGCTGACCCATTATACAAAAGGTACGCAGTCACGGAACAAGTCCGCTCCCACTGTTTGTATGCATCCGGTTTCAGGTTCTATTTCACTCCCCTCCCGGGGTTCTTTTCGCCTTTCCCTCACGGTACTGGTTCACTATCGGTCGATCACGAGTATTTAGCCTTGGAGGATGGTCCCCCCATATTCAGACAGGATTTCGCGTGTCCCGCCCTACTTCTCGTATGCTTAGTACCAAGAATGCGTTTTCGTGTACGGGGCTATCACCCACTACGGCGGTCCTTTCCATGAACCTTCCACTAACGCAATCTCTATCACATACAGGCTGTTCCGCGTTCGCTCGCCACTACTTACGGAATCTCGGTTGATTTCTTTTCCTTCAGCTACTTAGATGTTTCAGTTCGCTGAGTTCGCTTCCTCTGACCTATGTATTCAGTCAGGGATGACCCCTAAGGGCCGGGTTTCCCCATTCGGATATCGCGGGATCAAAGCTCTATTGCCAGCTCCCCCGCGCTTTTCGCAGGCTTACACGTCCTTCATCGCCTGTGATCGCCAAGGCATCCACCAGATGCACTTAGTCGCTTGACCCTATCATTTCAGCAGCCTAAGCCACTAAAACAACAAGTGTGTTTGTGCGACGACTGCACCGCCCCTTTTGATATGGCGACGCAGCCTTTGATACAATCAAATACCCAAGATGACGATTCATTCAACGAAAGACTTAACTCTCGCTGTTTGTTTCGCCGTCTTAATATATTCGGCTTCTTCAGTTTGTTAAAGATCGGGCGTATTGCTGAGCAGCTTTCGCTGCACGCGAACAACGCAAACAGAATCAAACTCGATCAAGTTCGTTTTTGTTTGCACTGTAAGTGGTGGAGGATGACGGGATCGAACCGACGACCCCCTGCTTGCAAAGCAGGTGCTCTCCCAACTGAGCTAATCCCCCAACTGGTGGGTCTGGTAGGACTCGAACCTACGACCCCTGCGTTATCAACACAGTGCTCTAACCAGCTGAGCTACAAACCCAGTCAACTTCTCAGCACTGAATCTCTTCGATCCAGCTGCCCTTAACGCGAATAACCGATAGGCTGTAAGTGCTTGGCGATCGCCTTCTCTAGAAAGGAGGTGATCCAGCCGCAGGTTCCCCTACGGCTACCTTGTTACGACTTCACCCCAGTCATGAATCCCACCGTGGTAAGCGGCCTCCTTGCGGTTAGCCTACCCACTTCTGGTGAAACTCACTCCCATGGTGTGACGGGCGGTGTGTACAAGACCCGGGAACGTATTCACCGCAGCATGCTGATCTGCGATTACTAGCGATTCCGACTTCACGCACTCGAGTTGCAGAGTGCGATCCGGACTACGATCGGTTTTATGAGATTGGCACCACCTCGCGGCTTAGCGACCCTCTGTACCGACCATTGTATGACGTGTGAAGCCCTGCTCATAAGGGCCATGAGGACTTGACGTCATCCCCACCTTCCTCCGGTTTGTCACCGGCAGTCTCATTAGAGTGCCCAACTAAATGATGGCAACTAATGACAAGGGTTGCGCTCGTTGCGGGACTTAACCCAACATCTCACGACACGAGCTGACGACAGCCATGCAGCACCTGTGTTACGGCTCCCTTTCGGGCACCAAGATATCTCTACCAAGTTCCGTACATGTCAAGAGCAGGTAAGGTTTTTCGCGTTGCATCGAATTAATCCACATCATCCACCGCTTGTGCGGGTCCCCGTCAATTCCTTTGAGTTTTAACCTTGCGGCCGTACTCCCCAGGCGGTCAATTTCACGCGTTAGCTACGCTACCAAGGATTCAAACCCCCAACAGCTAATTGACATCGTTTAGGGCGTGGACTACCAGGGTATCTAATCCTGTTTGCTCCCCACGCTTTCGTGCATGAGCGTCAGTGTCATCCCAGGGGGCTGCCTTCGCCATCGGTATTCCTCCGCATCTCTACGCATTTCACTGCTACACGCGGAATTCTACCCCCCTCTGACGCACTCTAGTCTTGCAGTCTCCAATGCCGTTCCCAGGTTGAGCCCGGGGCTTTCACATCAGACTTGCAAAACCGCCTGCGCACGCTTTACGCCCAGTAATTCCGATTAACGCTTGCACCCTACGTATTACCGCGGCTGCTGGCACGTAGTTAGCCGGTGCTTATTCTTCCGGTACTGTCATCCCCGCCAGGTATTAACCAGCGGGATTTCCTCCCGAACAAAAGTCCTTTACAACCCGAAGGCCTTCTTCAGACACGCGGCATGGCTGGATCAGGCTTGCGCCCATTGTCCAAAATTCCCCACTGCTGCCTCCCGTAGGAGTCTGGGCCGTGTCTCAGTCCCAGTGTGGCGGATCATCCTCTCAGACCCGCTACTGATCGTCGCCTTGGTGAGCTCTTACCTCACCAACTAGCTAATCAGACATCGGCTGCTCGTATAACGTGAGGCCTTACGGTCCCCCACTTTCCCCCTCAGGGCGTATGCGGTATTAATCCGGCTTTCGCCGAGCTATCCCCCATTACACGGTACATTCCGATGCGTTACTCACCCGTTCGCCACTCGTCAGCGGTGCAAGCACCCTGTTACCGTTCGACTTGCATGTGTAAAGCATGCCGCCAGCGTTCAATCTGAGCCAGGATCAAACTCTTCAGTTCAATCTCATAGCAAATTTTCTGGCACGCAAGTTCAAAGAAATAAACAAGTATCTCTTGTCTCTTGCAGTGCAAGTTTTTGGCTTTCGCCAAACACTTACACCTATCGGTTATTCTGTCTGTTAAAGAGCGGTGCCGATCGCTGCGTCGTCATCACCGGAATCGTTTCGTTTCCGCCGTTTCGTTCGCTGCGTCAGCTGAGGAGGCGAACTATACCCCCGGGACCCGCACCCGTCAACACCTTGCTTGCGAAAAATCAGAAAAATTCATCGCAAACCGCCCCGCGCGCCGCCAAGCCCATGATCTGGCTGAAGATATGAACACAGGGTATTTGCAAAAGCCATCGACAAAACGGATGGCGCGCCGCCCGCCCCGCCCCCAAACCCCGAAAACAAACAGGCCGGCGCACCCGCCGGCCTGTTCCAATCGCTCTATATAGTCAAACTCAGCTCTTGCGCAGTTTGGCGAAGGCCGCCGCCATCGCGGTATCGCCCTGCGGCGCGGCAGACTGGCCACGCTGCTGGCGCGGACGGCTGTCGGCGCGGGCGTCGCTTCGGCCGCTGCGGCTATTACCCGCGCCGACCTCGTCGTCCAGCCGCATCGTCAGTGCGATGCGCTTGCGCACCACATCCACTTCCAGCACCTTGACCTTGACCACATCGCCAGCCTTGACCACCTTGCGCGGATCGTCGATGAATTTATTGGACAGCGCCGAGATATGCACCAGCCCATCCTGGTGCACGCCGATATCGACGAAGGCGCCGAAGTTGGCGACGTTGGTGACCACGCCCTCCAGCACCATGCCCGGCTGCAAATGCTTGATGTCCTCGATGCCGTCCTGGAAGGCGGCGGTCTTGAACTCCGGACGCGGATCGCGGCCCGGTTTGTCCAGTTCTTTAAGAATATCCATCACGGTCGGCAGGCCGAAACGCTCGTCGGTGTAGTCGGTCGCGCGCACCGACTTCAGGAAGGCGGAGTCGCCGATCAGCGATTTCACCTCGCGGCCGGCCTTGGCCACGATCTTCTCCACCACCGGATACGCTTCCGGGTGCACCGACGACGCGTCCAGCGGGTTGTCGCCGCCGGCGATGCGCAGGAAGCCGGCCGCCTGCTCGAAGGTTTTGTCGCCCAGACGCGGCACTTTCAGCAGCTCCTTGCGAGTGCGGAAAGCGCCGTTCTGGTCGCGGTAGGACACAATATTGGACGCCAGCGTCGCATTCAGGCCGGAGATGCGCGTCAGCAACGGCGCCGAAGCGGTATTGACGTCGACGCCCACCGCGTTGACGCAATCCTCCACCACGCCGTCCAGCGCGCGCGCCAGCTGGCTTTGGTTGACGTCGTGCTGATACTGGCCGACGCCGATGGATTTGGGGTCGATCTTCACCAGTTCGGCCAGCGGGTCTTGCAGGCGGCGGGCGATCGACACCGCGCCGCGCAGGCTGACGTCCATGTCAGGGAATTCCTTGGCCGCCAGTTCGGAGGCGGAATAAACGGAAGCGCCGGCTTCCGACACCACGATCTTGGTCATGGAAAGTTGCGGGAAGGCCTTGATCAGGTCCTGCGCCAGCTTGTCGGTTTCGCGGCTGGCTGTGCCGTTGCCGATGGCGATCAGGTCTACCTTGTGGCGGGCGCACAGCGCGCCGAGGATGGCGATGGATTTGTCCCATTCGCGGCGCGGCTCGTGCGGATAGATGGCGGTGGTATCGAGCACCTTGCCGGTATCGTCGACGACGGCGACCTTGCAGCCGGTGCGCAGGCCCGGGTCCAGACCCAGCGTCGCGCGGCGGCCGGCCGGCGCCGCCAGCAGCAGGTCATGCAGGTTGGCGGCGAACACCTTGATCGCTTCGGCGTCGGCGGCTTCCTTCAGCCTCGACACCAGCTCCAGCTCCAGCGACAGGAAGATCTTGGCGCGCCAGCACAGGCGCACGCCGTCCAGCAGCCACTTGTCGGCGGCGCGGCCGGCGTCCCGGATATCGAAACGGTCGGCGATCAGCAGCTCATAGCCGGAACGCTCGGTGATCGGCGTTTCATCCGGCTGGTATTTCAACGCGACATTCAGCACGCCTTCGTTGCGGCCGCGCAGCAAGGCCAGCGCGCGGTGCGACGGAATGGCCTTGATGGCCTCGCGGTGATCGAAGTAATCGGAGAACTTGGCGCCCTCGGTTTCCTTGCCGGCCACCACCGTGGCCGCCAATTCGCCCTCGCTCCACAGCTTTTCGCGCAAGCGGCCCAGCAGCTCGGCATCCTCGGCGAAGCGCTCCATCAGGATGGCGCGCGCGCCGTCCAATGCCGCTTTGGCGTCGGCGACGCCGGCTTCGGCGTTGAGGTAGGTTTCGGCCAGCGCGTTAGGGTCTTGCGTCGGATCGGCCAGCAGGCTGTCGGCCAGCGGCTCCAGGCCGGCCTCGCGGGCGATCTGCGCCTTGGTGCGGCGCTTGGGCTTGTAGGGCAGGTAGATGTCTTCCAGCGTGGTCTTGTTGTCGCTGGCATAGAGCGCCGCTTCCAGCTCGGGGCTGAGCTTGCCCTGCTCGGCGATGCTCTTGAGTATGCTGGCGCGGCGGTCGTCCAGTTCGCGCAGATAGACCAGGCGCTCGGCCAGGTTGCGCAGCTGGGTGTCGTCCAGCCCGCCGGTGACTTCCTTGCGGTAACGGGCGATGAAGGGAACGGTGGCGCCGCCGTCTATCAGTTCGATGGTGGCGGCCACCTGGGATTCGCGGACGGCAAGCTCAGCTGCCAGGCGGCTGGAAAGGCTTTTCAGCATCGGTTCTTATTCTTTCGAATGGAACAAAAACCGCTACTGTAGCGCCATCCGCGCCAAAATCAAGCGGCGACCGGCCGCGCCAGCCAGGCCTGAGCCTCTTCGGTCAGATCGAAATACTGGACATGGGTATGCGACAGCAGGCCGGCGATATGGGTGGCCAGCCGGATCCACACGTCGCCCACCACGATGGCGACGCGGCCCAGCTTCTCCTCGTGGGCGCGCATGAACTTCACCTCTTCCAGCGCCATGTCCAGCGTGAAGTCCTTCAACTCCGACAGGTCCAGCAGCATGTCCGGCTTGTCGCGCTCTTCCAGCCGCTTGAGCAGCGCCTGCTCCAGCAGCTGGAAATCGGCCAGCGTGAATTCATTGAACAAGGCCACGTCCAGGCCATAATCCTGCTCGCGAATCGAGATCATCCACTTCTCCCTTCAAACGGTGATGGCAACCTTGACTGTATTCTAGCGCCGACTAGCCAACATGCCGCTGACCACGATCAAGCCCATCGCCAGCAGCGACGCCGGCGACAGCGCGTCGCCCCACACCAGCGCGCCGATCAGGCTGGAAAACACCACGGTCAGATAAGACAGGTTGGCCGCGGCCAGCTTGCGCCCCACCTTGTAGGCGCGGGTCATCGCCAATTGCGCCAGCGTAGCGCTGACGCCAAGGCCCAGCAACAGGCCGACATTGTCCAGCGTCACCGGGTGCCAGCGCTCCAGGCACATCAGCAGCACGCCGCCGACCGTGGAGATCAGCGCGAAATAGAACACCACCCGCCACTCGGCCTCGCCCTGCCGCCCCAGTTCGCGCACATGCAGGTAGGACCAGCCGGCCAGAAAGCCCGACGCCAGGCCCATCAAGCCGGCAAACCAGGCGTCGCCGGACAGCGTGGGCCGCAGCAGCAGCGCCACGCCGGCGAAGCCCAGCGCCAGCCCGGCCATCGCCTGCGCCGGCAAGCGCTCCCGCAGCAAGACCACTGACAGCAGCGCCAGAAACATCGGCGAGGTGTAGGTCAGCGTGGACGCCGTCGCCAGCGGCAGATGGGCGATGGCGTAGAACGACATCAGCAGCGAACTGTAGCCTATCACCCCGCGCTGCAGATGGTAGCGCAGCAAAGGCGTGGCGAAACGCTCGCGCCGCCACAGCGCCGCGCCGCCCAGCGCGACCACGCCGATCAGCGTGCGCCAGAACACCAGTTCGGTGGACGAGAATTGCTGCGCGCCCAGCTTGACGAACAACCCCATCAAGGCGAACAACGCCGCCGCCACCACCATCCAGCCGGACCCCAGCCGGAATCCGCCCTGCCTACCCTGCGCTACCACATCCTTACCTTTGCTTCCCATCCCCGCGGGGAAAATCGACGACTTCACTTCCTGGCCAGCGCCACGCTCAGACAGATGGCCTCCATCTGCCGGCGATAGGTCTTGAATTCCGACGCGTTGGCGGTGCAGCGCGCCTCCAGCAGCCGATTGCGGTCCACCAGCTGAATCACATGCAGATTATGGCGCACAATCCACAGCCGGTTGGAGACGAAGCGGCCGTCGCGGTATTCGGTCACCAGCCGGCCGGCTTTTGGATTGACGCGGACGAAGTTGGCGGCCTCGCGGTCGCCGTCCTCATTGCGGAACGCCGCCGCCAGCCGCGGCAGCGTGTCGCCGCGCCGCGGCTTGCGCACGCCGATCTGCACCTCGATGGCGGCGCGCTCGCGCTGATCGGCCTTCGGCGGCACCACCCGCAGCACGCGCACGCCGTCGGTGATGCTGGGGCGCACCTTCCAGCCCGGCGGCAGCGTGAAGCGGACTTTGCTGACCGGATCGGCATAGCTGGCAGCCTGGGCCATCGTGCTGCCCAGCAGCAGCGCGCCGAAAACAACCATGCGGAGAATTGCGGACATCGTCCTGGCCGTTGTTTGAAGATTGAAGAGGATAAAAAAAGGCGCGGAATCTTCCGCGCCCCTGCATTATGGCATTCAACTTGCCACTTTAACCAGCCAATGCCAACCCCATCTGGCGGCGATAGTATTCGTGGAAGTGCTGCATGCCCTCCTCGGTCGGCGACTGGTACGGCCCCACCTCGCTGACGCCGGCCATCCACAGCGCCTTGCGGCCCTCGTGCATGCGGATGCAGATTTCGTCGTCTTCCTTGGCGGTTTCGAAGTAGGCGGCCTGCTCGGCCTCGATGAATTCCGGCTCGAACCACACCACGTCTTCCGGGTAGTAGAACTCGGTGATCACCGTGCACTTCTCCGGGCCGCGCGGAATCACCACGCTCACCACCAGCACGTGCGGATACCACTCCACCATGATATTGGGGTAGTAGGTCAGCCAGATGGCACCGAACTCCGGCTGCTGCTCGGCGTAGCGGCGGCGCACTTCCTCGTGCCATTTGCCGTACACCTTGGAGCCGGCGCGCGCCAGGCGGTTTTTCACGCCCACGGTCTGCACGTGGTAGCTGTCGCCCCATTCCCACTTCAGATCGCCGCAGTCGACGAAATTGCCGAGGCCGGGATGGAAGGGATCGACGTGGTAGTCCTCGGAATACACCTCAATGAAGGTTTTCCAGTTGAAGTCGTACTCGGCGGACTGCGTCGAATGGAAGGCGTAGCCGTCAAAAGCCATGTGCTTGGCCACGCCCAGCTTGGCCAGGTCCGCCGCCACGTTGCGGCGCGCGTCGAACAGCAGGCCGTTCCAGCGCGTCAGCTCGGTCTGGCCCAGGTTCAGGCACGGCGTTTCCGGAAAATGCGGCGCGCCCACCAGCGTGCCAGCGGCATCGTAGGTCCAGCCGTGCAGATTGCAGACGATATGGTTGCCGTTGCCGCGGCCTTTATAGATGATCGCCTGTCGATGGCGGCAGACGTTGGAGATCAGCTTGATCTCGCCGTCGACGTTCTTGAGCATCTTGCCGTGCCCCAGCCATTCCAGCGTGTGATAGTCGCCGGCATTGGGCGCCATCAATTCGTGGCCGTAGTACTGGGGAGCGTCGGCGAACAGAAGCTCCTGCTCCCTGGCGTAGAACCCGGGATCGAAATAGGTATGAATGGGCAGCTGGGCTGCAGATGCTTGGAGCAGCTGCGCGGAAGCCAGATCAGACATTATTCCCACACCTCCGTGGAAGAAGATATAAGACCAGCCGAATCTCGCTCGGGACGAGTTTGCGGGACTATCAAAAACAATCAATCAAAACAAGGCCGAACCTTGCATTACGAGGGCGGAATTATGCCCTCGCCCCTCCCCCGGGGCAAGCGTTAATTCTATGTGACAATCCGCGCCAAGCCCCCGCTTGCGGGGCGATATCGCTGTCAAGCGTCCTCATCGCAAACAATCTGCGCGGCAGTTAATGCAAATCAAAGACTTGCCACTTTGAGTGCAGTGCAACATTAGAAGCTATTAATTTATGGTGGTATACTCTGGTCCATGTCCTTACTACATCGACTGTCAGAATTCCATCACAGACGGGCCGGCAAGCGGCGCCCGGTCCGAAAATACCGGCTCCGGACAAGCTAAGCCCTTGATGTAATGCGGCTGCGGGCTGCGGCGCCCTCGAAGCGCGCCCCCTGCATGTCAGGCTAGCCAAAGCAGCCGCGATACGCTACCACACGGTAAGAAGCCCGCCTCGGAAACGCCGCGGCCGGCCAGGCCGCCAGCGGCAGTTAATTGAGCGCAAACACTTCGCCGTGGATTTTTTCACCGATTTCATTCATTTTTTTCAAATTACATGTTCAAGCCTATGAATTCCAGCATCCTCGTCATCAATTGCGGCAGCTCTTCCCTGAAATTCGCGCTGATCGACAGCGCCAGCCACGAAGCGGTCATGACCGGCCTGGCTGAGAAACTGGGCCTGGCCGACGCCTGCATCACCTTCAAACACAATGGCGACAAGCAAACCGCCCTGCTGTCCGCTCCGGACCACGCCGCGGCCATGCACGCCATCATCGAGAAACTGCAACAAGTGTCGCTGCTGGACAGCGTGAAGGCCATCGGCCACCGCGTGGTGCATGGCGGCGAACACTTCAAGCAATCGGCGCTGCTGGACGAAAACGCCATCAACGAAATCGAACGCTGCATCAAGCTGGCCCCGCTGCACAATCCGGCCCACATCCTGGGCATCCGCACCGCGATCCAGGAATTCCCGAGCCTGCCGCAAGTGGCCGTGTTCGATACCTCCTTCCATCAGACCATGCCGGAAAAGGCTTATCTGTACGCCGTGCCGATGAAGCTGTACCGCGAGAACAGCCTGCGCCGCTACGGCATGCACGGCACCAGCTACCGCTTCGTCGCCGAAGAAGCCGCCAAGATGCTGGGCAAGCCGGCCGATGAAACCAGCCTGGTGATCGCCCACCTGGGCAACGGTGCCTCCATCTCCGCCATCCGCAACGGCAAATGCGCCGACACCTCGATGGGCCTGACCCCGCTGGAAGGCCTGGTGATGGGCACCCGCTCCGGCGACATCGACCCCAGCGTATTCGGCTACCTGGCTACCGAGCGCGGCATGGACGTGCAGGCCGTCACCAATATGCTGAACAAGGAATCGGGCCTGCTGGGCCTGTCCGAGCTGTCCAACGACTGCCGCGAGCTGGAAGACGCCGCCGCCAAGGGCCACGAAGGCGCCAAGCGCGCGCTGGAAGTGTTCGCCTACCGCCTGGCCAAGTACGTGGCCTCGATGAGCGTGGGCGCGGGCCGTCTGGACGCCGTGGTGTTCACCGGCGGCATCGGCGAGAATTCGTCCTTCCTGCGCGCCGAAGTCATCAACCAGCTGGGCTTCTTGGGCCTGAAGCTGGACGCCGCCGCCAACGAAGCGTGCATCCGCGGCAACGCCGGCCGCATCACCGCCGCCGACTCCGTGCCGGCGCTGGTGATCAACACCAATGAAGAACTGATGATCGCCATGGACACCGCCGAACTGGCCGGTCTGGTCAAGTAAGGAAAGCAAGCGATCATGCAGACATTCTTTCTTGCCCCAACCGGTTTCAACGCCGGTCTGACTTCGGTGTCGCTGGGCGCGATCCGCTCGCTGGAACAAGCCGGCCTGCGCGTAGGCTTCGTCAAGCCCATCGCCCAGGACACCAAGGATGGCGAAGTCGAGCGCTCCACCCACTTCGCCCAGGCCATCTGCCGCCTGAACCCGCCGCAGCCGATCAGCATGGAGCGCGTCGAGCACCTGCTGTCGCAAGGCCAGGTCGACCAGCTGATGGAAGAGGTGGTCAGCCTCTACCAGCAAGCCGCGCAAAACGTCGACGTGGTGATCGTGGAAGGCCTGGTGCCGGACCAGAAGCAGGTGTTCTCCACCTTCCTCAACACCAAGATCGCCCGCAACCTGCAAGCGCAGACCATCCTGGTCAGCTCGGTGAAGGATCTGGGCGCGGCGGAAATCGCCGAACAGCTGGAAATGAACATCCAGGCCTTCGGCGGCCAATCCATCGCCGGCTACATCCTCAACCATGTGCTGCCCGGCGCCGACCGCGCCGAACTGGCGCGCGAGGTGCAGCAGTCCGGCAATCTGAAAAAAACCGGCCTCGCGCTGCTGGGCGTGATCCCGTACCAGCCGGAGCTGCTGGCGCCGCGCACCCAGGACGTGGCCCGCTACCTGAACGCCAGCGTGGTGCACGCCGGCCAGCAGGCCAGCCGCCGCGTGCGCAATATGGTGGTGGCGGCCCGCACCGCGCCTAACATCGTCAACCTGCTGAAGCCGGGCGCGCTGATCATCACCCCGGGCGAGCGCGAAGACGTGGTGATGGCCACCTCGATGGCCGCGATGAACGGCGTGCCGCTGGCCGGCCTGCTGCTGACCTGCGACTCCGAGCCGGATCCGCGCATCCAGCAGCTGTGCCAGCAAGCCTTCACCGGCGGCCTGCCGGTGCTGGCCACCTCGCTGAACTCGATGGAAACCGCCAGCGCGCTGAACGCGATGAGCCACCAGGTGCCGTCCGACGACCTGGAGCGCATGGGCAAGGTGATCGATCATGTCGCCGAGTTCCTCGACGTGTCGACGCTGAAGCAAAGCGTCGGCGAGCCGCGCGAAATCCGCCTGCCGCCGCCGGCCTTCCGCTTCCAGCTGATGGAAAAGGCGCGCAAGGCCAACAAGCGCATCGTGCTGCCGGAAGGCAACGAGCCGCGCACCATCCAGGCCGCCGCCATCTGCCAGGAGAAAGGCATCGCCCGCTGCGTGCTGCTGGGCAAGCGCGCCGAAATCCTGCAAGTGGCCGAAGCCCAGGGCGTGACGCTGCCGGCATCGGTCGAGATCCTGGATCCGAACGAAATCCGCGGCCAGTATGTCGCGCCGATGGTCGAGCTGCGCAAGGGCAAGGGCCTGAACGAGCCGATGGCCTTGGCGCAACTGGAAGACACCGTGGTGCTGGGCACCATGATGCTGGCGATGAACGAAGTGGACGGCCTGGTTTCCGGCGCCGTGCACACCACCGCCAACACCATCCGCCCCGCGCTGCAGCTGATCAAGACCGCGCCGGGCTCCAGCATCGTGTCGTCCGTCTTCTTCATGCTGATGCCGGAGCAGGTGTACGTGTACGGCGACTGCGCGGTGAATCCGGACCCGACCGCGGAACAGCTGGCCGACATCGCCATCCAGTCCGCCGACTCGGCCGTGGCCTTCGGCATCAACCCGCGCGTGGCGATGATCTCCTACTCCACCGGCTCGTCCGGCAGCGGCAGCGACGTGGAAAAGGTGCGCGAAGCCACTCGCATCGCCCAGGAAAAGCGCCCGGACCTGCTGATCGACGGCCCGATGCAGTACGACGCCGCCTCGGTGGAATCCGTCGGCCGCCAGAAGGCGCCGGACAGCCAGGTGGCCGGCCGCGCCACCGTGTTCGTGTTCCCGGACCTGAACACCGGCAACACCACCTACAAGGCGGTGCAGCGCTCCGCCAACGTGGTGTCGGTGGGCCCGATGCTGCAAGGCCTCAGGAAGCCGGTCAACGACCTGTCGCGCGGCGCGCTGGTGGACGACATCGTCTACACCATCGCGCTGACCGCGCTGCAGGCCGAACAGCAAGGCTGATCCTCGGCCTGCCGTTCCCGATGCCGCCCGCGCCCGCCGCGGGCGGCATTTTTTTCGCTCCAACCCTCTCCTTCCCGTCGCATCCTGCGTTTTTCGCGCGCGGACCCGATGTGCATATTGCCGCTGATCAAACATTTGTTTTAAAGTGGCTGCCATCGCGCCCTGGCAATAAAACCTTACAAATCAGGGCGATTCAATCTGGGACATCCTTGGAGGGGAATCCATGTCTATACAGGCCATCACAGAATGGTTCATCCCGGACGCGGTCCGGCAGATTCCGGAGCAGGCGATACGCGCCCGCACCGTGGTCGGCGTCGGCCTGCTCGCCGGCCTGATGGCGCCGCTGTTCGCCGTCGAATACCTGGAGCTGGGCCACTATCCGATGGCCGAAGGCATCGCGCTGGGCGGCCTGGGCCTGCTGTGCGGCCCTCTGCTGCTCAAGCTTTGCGGCGCGGTGCGCTTCACCGCCGAATTCATCACCAGCTGCATGTACGCAATGGTGTGCTGGATGGTATATGTCAACGGCGGCATCCTCTCCACCAGCCTGATGTGGTTCGCCGCCATCCCCTTTACCGCGGTGTTCATCGGCACCCGCCGCTCCGGCATGTTCTGGCTGGCGATGTCGCTGGCCGCCGTCGGCGTCGTGATGTGGCTGTCGGCGACGCCCGGCGGCATTCCGACCAGCCCGCTGCCGCGCGAGGCCTTGCCCAAGCTGCAGGCCAAGTCGCTGGCCGGCCTGTCGCTGGTGGTGCTGGTGCTGGCGCTGGCCTTCGACAAGGCCAAGAGCAAGAGCTTTGAAAAACTGGAAAGCGCGCGCCAGGACGCCGAACGCGCCAGCCTGGCGCTGTCGCAGATGATGGAGCAGATCAGCCGCTCCATCCGCGACGCCTCCAGCGCCAGCCGACAGATAGCCGACAGCACCGGCAGCATGGCCCGCACCATGGCCGATCAGCACCAGCGTTCGGAAAACATGGTGGTGGTGGCGCAGCAGATGGCGGTGGTCACCAGCCAGAACGCCGAGCAGTCGAGCACCGCCACCCAGCTGGCGCAAACCGCCGGCAGCGCCGCGCTGGCCGGCGGCGAGGCGATGGACCAGGCGGTGGCGCAGCTGGGCCGCGCCGGCGAAGTGATAGGACACGCGGCCGGCCGGCTGGAAGAGCTGGGCCAGCGCAGCGCCGAAGTCAGCGGCATCGTCCAGCTGATCCGCGACATCGCCGACCAGACCAATCTGTTGGCGCTGAACGCGGCGATCGAGGCCGCCCGCGCCGGCGAGCTGGGCCGCGGCTTCGCGGTGGTGGCCGACGAAGTGCGCAAGCTGGCCGAGCGCACCCAGAACGCCACCCAGGACATCGAAAGCAAAATCCGGGTGATCGTCGACGGCACCAACCAGGCCATGGTGGCGATGCGCGACGGCAACCGCCAGATGCAGGCCGGCCGCGACAACGCGCAGGACGCGCAGCAGAAGCTGTCCGGCATCATCCGCGAAACCGGCGAGCTGGCCGGCCTGCTGAGCCAGGTGTCGCAGGCGGAAACCTGCCAGAACCAAGGTTTCGCGCAGTTCGCCGGCGATATCGTCGCCGTCGGCGAATCCACCCGCAGCCTGTCCGGCGAAACCCACAACATCGCCGAAGCCATCCGCCGGCTGGACGCGCAGATGGAAACCCTGCACCAGGCGGTGAGCCAGCCGGCACACGCGCCGGCATCGACGAGACGCGAACCGAGCCGGGCCTGAGCAGAGAGGGAGCTGGGTTCAGATGTAGCCCAGCTCCAAGGCGCGCAACACCGCGCGCACCCGATCGCGCACGCCCAGTTTGGACAAGATGCTGGAGACGTGATTCTTGATCGTGCCCTCGCTTGGCCCCAGCGCTTCCGCGATCTCGCGGTTATTGAAACCGCCGGCCATCAGCGCCAGCACTTCCACCTCGCGGCCAGTCAGCCTTTCCGGCAAATCGAGGGAGGGAAAGCTTGCCCCGCCGCCGCGCACGCCGTCCAGCACGCGTTCGGTCAGCCCCGGACGAAACAAGGTCGCCCCCGCCGCCACGTTGCGGATCGCCTGCGCCAGCCGCTCCAGCGAGATGTCCTTCAGCAGAAATCCGCGCGCGCCCAAACGCATGCCGGCCAACAGCGCCTCGTCGTCATCGAACGTGGTCAGCAGCAAGGTCGGGGGCATGCCGCCGCGAGTCTGCAGGGCTTGCAATAGCGCTATCCCAGACATGACCGGCATGCGCACATCCAGCAACAGCACATCGGGCCTCTCCCCCTGCAACAGCGCCAGCGCCTCGGCCCCGTCCGCGGCCTCGAGCGCCACCCGGATGTCGCCGGTCAACTCCAGCAAACCGCGAATGCCGCTGCGCACCAGTATCTGATCGTCAATCAATCCCACGCGTATCATCGCGCCGCCTCCTGCCACACGGTCGTCCATTCGCCTTCGCCGCTCATCGACAGGCGCAGCTCCGCGCCGCCTTCGCCCTGCCCCCGCAGCCACAGGCGGCAAGACCGGCCGCCGGCGCGCTCCAGCGCCTGGCGGGCCGCGGAAAACGCCCGCCACGCCGCATCGTCCGCCAGCGCCGGCATCGGCTCCAACACCAACTCCGCTTGCGGCCGGACGCCGGCGCACAACAAACGCAGCGCCTCCGCCAATGGGGCTTGCTGTTGCCGCCGCTCCATTCCCACCAGGGTCCGCACCTCGGCCAGCATCTGCCGCGCAGCCTGCTGCGCCGCGCGCAGCGGCGCATCCGCCTCGCCTGCTCCGCGCCGCAACAACAGCTCCAGTTGCAGATTCAAGGCCGACAAATGATGGCCGATGCCGTCGTGCAATTCGCGGGCTACCCGCACCCGCTCGCGATTTCCGGCCGCGCCGGCCAACAGTTGCCGGGCGGCAAGCAGGCTGGCGCGGGTCGCTTCCAGTTGCGCGCGGCGGCGGCGTTCCGCCGCGCCCAGGCAACCAATGCCGAAGGTCAGCAGCTGGAAGCCACCGCCGACGACAGCGTCCTGCCACAACAACCAAGACCGCTGCTCCAACGGCGGGGCCTGGACATTGGAGCCGCTGACATTGCACATCAGCTCCTTCGCCGGCAGACGCTGCAGCTGCCAGGCGCACGCCAGCAGCAGCGCCAGCACTTGCCCGCCCAAGCCGAGCCAGGCCGCGCGCGGCGGGAACAATAACGCAAGCTCGGCAGCGGTCAGCAATAGCAACTTGTCGTTTGTCAGCAAGGCCAGCGCGATCTGCAAAACGACCAGGCCGGCTTTCGCCGTCGCCCCCGGCGCGCGCGCGCCAACCGCGCTGGCCCGCCACAAGGCCCAGCCAAACGCCGCAAAACCCAAACCGTAGGCCGCCATCGCGCCGGGCAGGCCGATGGCCGGTCCCGTCAACAGCGGCAGTCGTTCGCGCATATGCGCCAATCCGGCGTCTCCTATGGGCCATAGGATGGCGATCTGCTGCAGCGCCAAAGCTAGACAAGCGGCCAAGCCGACCACCCGCAACAGGGTTAGCGGCGATGGTGTCGAGTTCGCGCTCATGACGCCTCTCCGGACAACGGCAGCCAGATGCGCAGGCAGCAGCCGCCGGATGCCGGCGACAGGATGTCCAGCGTGCCGCCGCGCGCTTCCACCCGCTCGCGCATGCCGATCAACCCATGACCTGCCCGCTTCGCCTCTGGCGCAGCCAGCCCCTTGCCGTTATCGCTGACGGTCACCGCCACGCCGGCGCCCGATCGCTCCAGCCTCACCACCGCGCCGGCAGCGCCGGAATGCCGCAAGGCATTGCTCAAGGCCTCCTGCACCGTGCGGAATATCGCATGCGCCAGCGTGGGCTCGCTCAACGTCAACGCATCCTCCATATCCAATCTGACCAGCGGCATCGGGATGCCGCGGCACAAGGTATTCAGCGCCTCGCGCAAGTCCAAGGTTGCCAGGGCATCGCCGCGCGCGACGCCGCGCAGCTCCTCCGCCAGCCGGCTAGCGCCCTCGCGCGCCGCGGCGATCAGCGTGTCAGCCTCAGCGCCCAACTTAGCCTCAGCCAATCTCAGCTGCAGCTGCAAGGCCGCCAGTTGATCCGCCGCCAGCCGCGCCACTCCCTCGGCGATGCGCGCGCGCTCGGCTTCGCGCACCGCCTCGGTCAGCAGCAATTGCGTCGCCTGCAGCTCCGCATTGGCCTGCGCCTGCCGATGCCGCCCCCGCAACGCTTCCGCCCAGCCATAGCCCACACAGAAGGCGAAAGCCTGGAAAACCAGTCCTTGCAGCCAGTCCAGCGCGGCCACCGTCCAGAACGGCGGCGGCAGCGCGCCGGCGATATTGCAGGCCGGATGGCCGTTGCCCACGCGCGCCAGATAAGGCAACAGCGCCGCATCGATCAAGGCCGCCTGCAGCAACGCCCCGGCCGCCGCGCCGCGCCAGGGCAACAGAAAGGCCAGTTCGGCCGCCACCAGATATCCAAGTCCCGGCTCGGTCCATGGTTCCAGCACGGCTGCGATGATCATCTGCCCCGCCAGCCATGGCCACCATCGCCGTGGCGGCGCCTCGCTCGACAAGCCGCGCCGCAGCGCAATCATGAACAGCAGCATCAGCGCGGCGAACACCAGCAAAGCCGCGTCACGCAAGCTCAGCCAACCGCGCAAGCCATGCGCCAGCCAGGCAGGCCACAACCAGGCAGCGGCCTGCTCGCGCAGCGCCGCTTCCGGCAGGGGCCATAAGTCAGCGCCGCCAGACGCCAGCATCAGCGCGCAAGCCAGCAGCAGCGCGCGCCGGAACCAGGCGGAACCGGAGCCGATGGCATGGAGATAAGGTCGCATGGAGAAGGCTTTTTCCCGCGTCAATATGAAAAGCGCGGCCCATGCCGCGCAATATGCGCCAGCGTAACACAAGCCATATGTCATCAAGCCTGCGCTCTTGATAGAAGACACCGGCCGCGCCGCCCACCACAATCCTTCCAGCATCGCGCTCTCCCGCTTGCATTGAAAACAAGTCTGCCGCTCGCCGCCGCGCGCCGGGAGTGCCGTTAGTCATGCGCGCCGGGTCTATCTTTCGGCACATGCGGACAGCATGGCCAGCCGCGACAATGCGCACACCCGGCTCGCCTGAGCCTTCAATCAACGAAGAGGATTGCCATGAAAGCTAAATTCGCGATGACGGCCTGCGGCGCGCTGGCCATGCTGCACCTGGCAGCCGCGCACGCCGACGACACCTTCGGCTACGCCAAGCTAGGCACCGGCGTGGAGCTCGGCGTCGGCCGCGCCCTGGACAACGGCCTGGCGCTGCGCCTGGGCATCGCCGACACCTTCCGCTACAAGCACGACAAGGCGCTGGACGGCACGCCCTATCAGTTGAAGTCCAAACCCAATCCCGCGCTGGCGGCCAGCCTGGATTGGCGCCCGCTCAGCGACAGCGGCTTCAGGTTGAGCGGCGGCCTGACCTTGTCCGGCAAACCCAGGGAGGATCTGAACTTCGCGGCCAATGGCGCGGGCAACTACACGCTGGGCGGCAACCGTTATGCCGCGTCCGCCGTCGGGCCGCTGACCGGCAAGATGGAATACCAGCCACTCGGGTCTTATCTGGGTATCGGCTGGGATTTCGCCGTGCAGGGCGCATCCGCCTGGCGCATCACCTCCGACCTGGGCGCGCAGCTTCAGTTTGGCGGCAAAGCTACGCTGAGTCCGGCGGCCGGCGTCAGCGCCCAGGACCTGGCGGCGGCACAACAGAAGCTGGACCACGACCTGGGCGGCACCCGCTTCCGGCTGAGCGCCGGGGTGGGCCTGTCTTACGCGTTCTGATGGCAAACGCCGGGGCGAGCGCCCCGGCGGTGCTATCCGCGCATCACGCGCAGGCCTCGCGCGCCGCCCGCTGCCAGATAGGCAGCGCCGCTGAGGGTGGTGATCCAGAAGCTGGACGGCCAGTCGGTGTAGTAAGCCAGCGCGATGCCGCCCCAGGCCTCCCCCAGCGCCAGCAGCGCCGCCAGGCCCACGCCGACGCCCAGCCGCGCCGTCAGCTTCTGCGCGGTGGCTGCCGGCCCCACCATCAGCGTGAACACCAGCAGCACGCCGACGATCTGGATGCAGCCGGCGGTGGCCAGCGCCACGATAGCGAGAAACAGCATGGACAGCCGGCGCAGCGACACGCCCTTGGCCTCGGCCAGCTCCGGCTGCAGGCTGCAGAACACCAGCGGCCGCGAGATGAAAGCCAGCGCCGCCAGGCACAGCAGGCCCAGACCGGCCAGCGTCCACAGCGTGGCGGTGTCCACGCCCAGCACGTTGCCGAACAGCAGCGCCGTGGCTTGCGTGGCATAGGCGGTGAAAAAATGCAGGAACAGCATGCCCAGTCCCAGCGCCAGCGACAGAATGGTGCCGATGGCGATGTCGCTGCCCTGCAGCCGCTCGCCCAAGGCCCCCATCGCCACCCCGCCGCACAGCGTGACCAGCGTCATGCCCCATAGCGGCGGCAGCCCCAGCAGCGCCGCGCCGGTGGCGCCGGCGAAACCGACGTGCGACAGCGCGTGGCCGGCGAAGGTTTGGCCGCGCAGCACCAGGAAATAGCCGGTCACCCCGGCCACCAGCGCCACCAGGCCGCCGGCGATGAAGGCGTTGATCATGAAATCGTATTCAAACATCGTGACAGTGCGCCTCCCGCTCCACTTCCACCTCCCCCGACATCACGAAGATGCGGTCCCTCATTCTCACCACGTCTATCGGCGAGCCGTACAGCCGCGACAACACCGGCCGGGTGATCACCTCGTCCACCGTGCCCAGCGCCGCCTGGCCGCGGCCCAGGTACAAGACCTGGTCGATGGCCGGCAGCAGCGGGTTAAGCTCATGCGCGCTGAACAGCACGGTGATGCCGAAATCGCGCTGGATGCGCGACACCAGCTCCACCACCCCGCGCTGGTGGTGCGGGTCCAGGCTGATCAACGGCTCGTCCAGCAACAACAGCCGCGGCCGCCCCAGCAGCGCCTGCGCCAGCAATAGCCGCTGGCGCTCGCCGCCGGACAGCTCGGCGAGCGGGCGCCCCGCCAGCGAGCCGGCGTCCACCGTCTCCAGCGCCCAGTCCACTTCGCGCCGCGTCGCCGCGTCCAGCAGCGGCAGGCCCCAGCGGTGGCCGCGGCAGGCGCTGGCGACGAAGTCCCAGCCGCGCAGCCGCAGATGGGCGGCGTGGCTGCGCAGCTGCGGGATGTAGCCGACCGCGGGGTTGCCGCGCCGGGCCGGCTGGCCCAGCACCCGCACGCTGCCGCGGTCCACCGCCTGCAGGCCGAGCATGGTCCGCATCAGCGTGGTTTTGCCGGCCCCGTTGGGGCCGAGCACGCCGATGAACAGCCCCTGCCCGATCTCCAGGCTGACATCGGCCAGCACCTGGCGCTGGCCATAGCCGACGCTGACGCCGGCCAGCGACACCGCGCTCACTTGCCGGACCCGCCCAGCGCCTTGTCCAGCGAGTTCAGCTGCGACAGCATCCACTCCTGGTAATGCTTGCCGGCCGGCGCGGTCTCCGTCACGCCCACCACCGGCACCTTGGCGGCGCGCGCCACTTTCTGCACCCGTTTGGCGGACTGGTCGGATGCCTGGCTGTTGTAGAACAGCACGTTCACCGCATGGGTTTTCAGATCGTTTTCAAAGGCGGCGATATCGCTGGCCGCCGGCTCGGTGTTGTTCATCACCGCCAGCTGGAATTTTTCATTGCGCATTTTCAAGCCCAGCGCCTCCGCCATATAGCCGAACACCGGCTCGGTGGCGGTCACCGGCTTGCCGGCGTATTTGCCGCGCAAGGCTTGCACTTTGGCGTTCAGCGGCTGCAGCGAGGCCAGGAAATGCTGCAGATTGTGATCGTAATCGGCCTTGTGCGCCGGATCGGCGCTTTCCAGCCCGCTGGCGATCGCCTTGGCCACTGCCGGCATGGTGGCCGGGTCGTACCACAGATGCGGGTTATCGCCAGTCTTGCGCTTCAGCAGCTCGCCGGCCACCACGGTCTTGCGCTGCGGAGCCTTGGCGGCGGACAGCAGCTTGTCCATCCACGGGTCGTAGTCTATGCCGTTGTACACCACCAGCCGGGCATCGCTCAGCGCCTTGGCTGTGGATGCGCTGGCCTCGAACAGGTGCGGGTCCTGGTCCGGATTGCTCAGGATGCTGGTGACGCGGACATGGCTGCCGCCGATCTGCTGCGCCACATCGCCGTAGAAGTTTTCGCCGGCGACGACATTGACCGCGGCATGAGCCAGCAACGGCGAGCAAACGAGCGCGGCAACAAGCGCGAGGCGGGGGAATCGTTTCATCTTTGCAATCTCCATGATTAAGGGGGCGGTTGGCGCCGGTGCTTTTTTGTTATGTTATAACTTGCCCGTTATTTTATGTAATGCTATAACATTCTGCAAATCATTCGCATCATTCCTCGCCATGACCGCCGACGCCACCGCCGAAACCATCCACCTTTCCGATAACTTGGCCAGCCTTGCGGCCATCTTCGACGCCGACGCCGAGCTGTGCCTGTACCGCCGCCCGCCCAACGCCGCCATCGCCGGCTATCTGCGCCGCGCGGAGCAAAACGGCCTGCTGGGCCTGGGCTGGCGGCGGATAGTGACGCCTGGGGAAAGCGCCGACTTGCCGCTGGCCGACCTGCCCGGCCGCGACGCGCTGCAAGCCGACATCGACTGGCTGTGCGAGCTGTACGCCACGCTGACCGGCTGTCCGCAAGTGGGCGCCCGGCTGGAGGTGCTGAGCCGCCCGATGTGCCCGCGCTTCCACGTGGACCGCGTCGGCCTGCGCCTGCTGTGCTGCTACCAGGGGCCGGGCACCGAATGGCTGCCTTCCTCCGCGGCAAACCGCTCTCGGCTGGGTTCGGCCGCGCAGGGCCTGCCCGATGCGGAATCCGGCCTGATCCTCGACGCCGCCGCCATCGGCAGCGCGCCGCCGTTCGCCGTGCTGCTGCTCAAGGGCGCGGAATGGCCGGAATCCAAGGGCGGCGTCATCCACCGCTCGCCCGCCCCGCATCCCGGAGAAGCCCGCGTGCTGCTGGCGCTGGACGCGGTGTGGTAGCCCCCTCTTTCCCTCATTTCAAGGAGCACACATGAACAAGCTGCCGGTAACGGTGCTGTCCGGCTTTCTAGGCGCCGGCAAGACCACGCTGCTGAACCACATCCTGGCCAACCGCGAAGGCAAGCGGGTGGCGGTGATCGTCAACGACATGTCCGAAGTCAACATCGACGCCCGCCTGGTGCGCGAAGGCGGCGCCCAGTTGTCGCGCGCCGAGGAAAAGCTGGTGGAGATGAGCAATGGCTGCATCTGCTGTACGTTGCGCGAGGATTTGCTGCTGGAAATCCGCCGCCTGGCGGCGGAAGGCCGCTTCGACTACCTGCTGATCGAATCCACCGGCATCTCCGAGCCGCTGCCGGTGGCCGAAACCTTCACTTTCCGCGACGACGATGGCCGCAGCCTGGCTGATCTGGCGCGGCTGGACACCATGGTGACGGTGGTGGATGCCTGCAATTTCCTGCGCGACTACGCCTCGCGCGACAGCCTCACCGATCGCCAGGCCAGCCTGGGCGAGGAGGACGAGCGCACCGTGGTGGATCTGCTGATCGAACAAGTGGAGTTCTGCGACGTCATCGTGCTGAACAAGACCGATCTGATCAGCGCCGAAGCGCTGGCCGAGCTGGAGGGCATTCTGCGCTCGCTGAACCCGCGCGCCGACATCGCGCGCAGCGAGTTCGGCCGCGTGCCGCTGGACAGGGTGCTAAACACCGGCCGCTTCGATTTCGACGCCGCGGCCGAAGCGCCGGGCTGGCTGGCCGAACTGCGCGGCGAGCATGTGCCGGAAACCGAGGCCTACGGCATAAGCAGCTTCGTCTACCGCGCGCGCCGTCCCTTCCATCCGCAGCGGCTGTGGCAATGGATGCGGCAGGAATGGCCGGGCGTGGTGCGCTCCAAGGGCTATTTCTGGCTGGCCAGCCGGCCGCAGTTCGCCGCCTTGTGGTCGCAAGCCGGATCGGTGGCCCGCCATTCCTGCGCCGGGCTGTGGTGGGCGGCGCTGGACCGCGCGGAATGGCCCCAGGACGAAGACAGCCTGGCGCTGATCCGCGCGCGCTGGCAAGAGCCGTTCGGCGACCGCCAGCAGGAGCTGGTGTTGATCGGCATGGATATGGACAAGCAGGCGCTGACGGCCGGCTTCGACGCCTGCCTGCTGAACGATGCCGAACTGGCCGGCGGCATGGAGACCTGGCAAACGTTGGAGGACCCGTTCCCGCGCTGGGAAATCCGCGAGGAGGAAGCCGAGGCCTGATGCCAAGCGCGGGCGGCTCGCCGCCGCCCGCTCTGCTATAATCTGCGCTTTCCGCAATTCTCCGTTCTTTAGCCGATGACACCTGCCGCCAGCCTCGCCGACCTGAAATCCGCCCTGTCCTGCTGCCTGATCCGCGACCGCCACATCCTGCGCCGCAAGCTGGCCGACGCCGCCGACCGGCTGAAGAAAAACCAGTCCGCCGACAAGCTGCTCACGGACATCGCCAACCAGGTGGAGCGCTCGCGCAGCCGCGCCGACGCCCGCCGCGCGCACCTGCCCAAGCCGGAGTTCGACGACGCGCTGCCGGTCAACCAGAAGCTCGCCGACATCAAGAGCGCGATAGACAAGAACCAGGTGGTGATCATCTGCGGCGAAACCGGCTCCGGCAAAACCACGCAGATTCCCAAGATCTGCCTGGAATTGGGCCGCGGCGTGTTCGGCCTGATCGGCCACACCCAGCCGCGCCGGCTGGCCGCGCGCTCGGTGGCGACGCGCATCGCGCAGGAACTGGGCTCGCAACTGGGCGAGCACGTCGGCTTCAAGATCCGTTTCACCGACAAACTGTCGGAAAAGTCGGTGATCAAGTTGATGACCGACGGCATCATGCTGGCGGAGACGCAGACCGACCGCCACCTGGAAGCGTACGACACCATCATCATCGACGAGGCGCACGAGCGCAGCCTGAACATCGACTTCCTGCTGGGCTATCTGAAGCAGCTGCTGCCGCGCCGGCCGGACCTGAAAGTCATCATCACCTCGGCCACCATCGACGCCGACCGCTTCGCCCGCCATTTCGACGGCGCGCCGGTGATCGAGGTTTCCGGCCGCACTTTCCCGGTGGAAGTGCGCTACCGGCCGCTGAAGCAGCGCGATGAAGACGAGCGCGAGATGGAGATGGAGGACGCCATCGTCGACGCGGTGGACGAGCTGTCGCGCCAAGGCCCCGGCGACATGCTGGTCTTCCTGCCCGGCGAACGCGAAATCCGCGAGACAGCGGAAAAGCTACGCAAGTCCGGCATCCGCGGCTACGAGATCCTGCCCTTGTTCGCGCGGCTGTCCAACGAAGACCAGCAGAAGATCTTCAAGCCGTCCGGCGGCCGCCGCATCGTGCTGGCCACCAACGTGGCGGAAACCTCGCTGACGGTGCCCGGCATCAAGTACGTGATCGACACCGGCCTCGCCCGGCTCAACCGCTACAGCCCGCGCGCCAAGGTGGAGCAGTTGCAGGTGGAGAAGATTTCGCAGGCCGCCGCGCGCCAGCGTTCCGGCCGCTGCGGCCGGGTGGCCGCCGGCATCTGCGTGCGCCTGTACGCCGAGGACGACTTCAACGCCCGCTCGCCGTTCACCGACCCGGAAATCGTCCGCTCCAACCTGGCGGCGGTGATCCTGCGCATGGCCGCGCTGCGCCTGGGCAAGGTGGATGCCTTCCCCTTCCTGGAAGCGCCGTCCAGCCGCCTGATCGCCGACGGCTACCAGGTGCTGACCGAGCTGGGCGCGGTGGACGACAAGGGCGAGCTGACGCCGGTCGGCAAGGAGTTGTCGCGCATTCCGGTGGACCCGAAAGTGGGCCGCCTGCTATTGGCCGGCCGCGACTTCCACTGCATGCGCGAGGTGCTGATCATCGCCGCGGCGCTGTCGATCCAAGACCCGCGCGAGCGGCCGTTCGAAGCGCGCGACGCGGCGGAGAAGGCCCAGGCCCGCTTCAACGACGAGAAGTCCGATTTCCTGTCTTTCCTGCACCTGTGGGACTTCTTCTCCGACGCGCTCAAGCACAAGAAGTCCAACCGCCTGCTGGTCAACACCTGCCACGACCACTTCCTGTCCTACCTGCGGCTGCGCGAATGGCGCGAGCTGCACGCGCAGCTGGCCGAGATCGCCAGCGAGCTGGGACTGATCAAGCGCGACGAAGCCCACGCCGACGCCGAACAGCCCGACGCGCAGATGACGCAGAAAAAGCGCCAGCAGCTGGACGCGGTAGCCTATGAAAACCTGCACAAGGCGCTGGTGACCGGCCTGATCGGCAACATCGGCATGAAAAACCAGGAAGGCGACGACTACCAGGGCGCGCGCGGCGTCGCCTTCCACGTCTTCCCTGGCTCCGGCCTGAAGAAAGCCAAGCCGAAATGGCTGGTGGCGGCCGAACTGGTGGAAACCACCCGCCTCTACGCCCGCTGCGTGGCCAAGATCGAGCCGGAATGGGTGGAGAAGCTGGCGCCGCACCTGGTCAAATACCACTACTTCGAGCCGCACTGGGAAAAGAGCCGCGGCGAAGTGGTGGCCAGCGAGCGCGTGACGCTGTACGGCCTGACGCTGATTCCGCGCCGCGCCGTCAGCTACGGCCGCATCGCGCCGGAAGAGGCGCGCGAACTGTTCATCCGCGGCGCGCTGGTGAATATGGAATACGTCAGCAACGCGCCATTCTTCCAGCGCAACCAGCAGCTGATCCGCGAAGTGGAGCAACTCGAGCACAAGGCGCGCCGCCAGGACGTGCTGGTGGACGAAGAGGCGCTGTACGCGTTCTACAGCGAGCGCATCCCGGCCGAAGTGGTGGACGCCGCCAGCTTCGAAGCCTGGCGCAAGGAAGCCGAGAAGGCCGAGCCCAAGCTCTTGCACCTGACCCGCGACGAGCTGATGCGCCACGCCGCCCAGCACGTGACCGAAAACCAGTTCCCGGAATGGCTGGAGCTGGACGACGGCAAACTGAAGCTGCGCTACCGCTTCGAACCCAAGCATCCGCTGGACGGCGTCACCATCGACGTGCCGCTGGCCATCCTGAACCGCCTGACGCCTGCGGCGTTCGAATGGCTGGTGCCGGGCATGATCCGCGACAAGCTGCAGCAATTGATCAAGGGCCTGCCCAAGCAGATCCGCCGCTGCTGCGTGCCGGTGCCGGACTTCGTCACCCGCTTCCTGCTGAGCAATCCGGACTTGCAGCAACCCATCGCGCCGCAGCTGGCGCGCTTCATCCTGCGCGAGACAGGCGGCGTCAAGGTGGACATCGACGAATTCAACGCGCAAGAGCTGCCGGAACACATGCTGTTCAACTTCCGGGTGATAGACGACGGCAAGCAGGAAATCGGCCTGGGCCGCGACCTGGCGGCGCTGCAGAAGCAGTTCGGCCAGGCGGCGCAGCTGACCTTCCGCGACACTAGCGCCGACTTCGAGCGCGACGACGTCAAGACCTGGGACTTCGGCGAACTGCCGGAAAGCATACAGTTCGCCCGCGGCCGCCAGCAGCTCACCGGCTACCCGGCGCTGACGCTGGAGGACGACAAGGTGGCGATCCGCCTGTTCGACACCCAGCTGGCCGCCGAACGCCACCACCGCCAGGGCGTGGTGCGCCTGCTGCAGCTGCAGTTGAAGGAACAGATGAAGCAGCTGTCCAAAGGCCTGCCCGGCATCACCCAGATCGGCCTCCAGCTGCGCGCGGTGGCCAATGTCGACGAGCTGATGGCCGACGCCATCGCCTGCATCTGCGACCGCGCCTTCATCGGCGAGGACGCGCTGCCGCGCAATGAGAAAGCCTTCAACGAGCAGAAGAACCGCGCCCGCACCCGCCTGCCGGCGGTGATCCAGGCGGTTTCGCAATACCTGCAGCAAATCGCCGCCGAATACACGCCGCTGGGCAACAAAATGCAGAAGCACAAGCTGGGCTACGACCTGAAGCCGCAGCTGGACAGCCTGGTCTACAAGGGCTTTCTCGCCGCCACGCCGTGGAGCCAGCTGCCGCAGCTGCCGCGCTACATGAAGGCGATGAGCCTGCGCATGGACAAGCAGCCGGCCAACCCGCAGCGCGACGGCCAGCGCGCGGCGGAAATCCGCGACCTATGGCAGAAATGGCAACAGCGGGTGGCGGAGCAGAGCGAGCAGGGAGAAGCGGCGCCGGCGCTGCTGGAATTTCGCTGGATGATAGAAGAGCTGCGGGTCGGCCTGTTCGCCCAGGAACTGAAGACCCCCTATCCGGTTTCGGTGAAGCGCTTGCTGAAAGCATGGGCAGACCTGCCGCGCTAGGTGTGAAAACTACCAGCTTGCGATGACAATAGATTATCATCCTGTAAACATTGACGTCGCAAGCGGGCCCATCATGCCTTTGGATTCCACAAAAAAACCAACCAGGGTCTACTCGTCCATGGTCGACATCGGCAAGGAATTGTCGATGGACGTCTATTCCAAAAACGGCTTTTTGCTGCTCAAGCGCGGCCATTACGTGCTGACGCCGGAATTGAAGCAAAAACTGGTCAATATGGGCTTCGCCGAAGGCAAGTCCGAGGCCAGGCCGGTGGACAAGCCCATTCTGAACGACAGCAGGAAACATTCGCTGTTCGAGGACATCGCCTTCTTGCAGCAGCGCGTGCGCAGCATGCTGTATTACGCGCTGGCCACCCCGGGTTTCGAGGCCAAGGCGATGGAGATCGCGCTGACGCTGATCCGGCTGGCCGAAACCCACCCGGACGCGCTGATCGCCTCCATCTTCCTGGTGCCGTTCGCCGAATACAGCGTCGCCCATTCGCTGCACACCGCCGCGCTGCTGGCCATCCTGTCGCGCAGCATCGCCCTGCCGCCGCGCCACCGCGAAACGCTGATCTGCGCGGCGCTGACGATGAACATCTCCCAGATCGAGCTGCAGAACGAGCTGTTCGGCCAGCCGGGCAGCCTCAGCGCCGAACAGAGGCAGGCGATCAGCGACCACCCGCTGATGAGCTCGGCCATCCTGCGCGAAGCCGGCGTCGACGACCAGCTGTGGCACACGCTGGTGCAAACCCACCACGAATCCTGGCACGGCAACGGCTACCCCCACGGCCTGTCCCGCGAACAGATCCTGCCGCCGGCGCACATGCTGCGCCTGGCCGACATCACCTGCGCCAAGCTGCTGCCGCGCCGCTACCGCTCCGCGCTGCTGCCGGCCACCGCGCTGGGGCAGATCTTCCAGCGCAAGGACAGCGAGTTCGACCAGTCCTTCACCACGCTGCTGATCCGCGAGCTGGGCATATACCCGCCCGGCAGCTTCGTGCGCATCGCCAGCGAGGAAATCTGCGTGGTGATCTCGGCCGGCGCCAAGCCCAGCGCGCCCATCGTCGCCGCCATCCGCCGCGCCGACGGCCCGCCCTACGGCGAACCGCTGCTGCGCGACACCAACAAGCCGGGGCTGAAAGTTCTCGCGCCCTGCCCCGCCGGCGACGCCAAGGTGAGAGTGTCCTTCCTCGCCCACCTGTGGAAATGCTGACGCGCCCGCCGCATGACATTTAACATTTTCTTATTCAAAGCTTAACCTCAGCTTATTTGGGCAGAAACCAGCAAAAAATAATATTTGTGCGCATTTTTTAATAAAAAAGGTTATTCAAATGCGCACTTTCAGTCTCAGCCTTCCATTTCTCATGGCCATCAGCCTGGCCGCCTGCAACAGCGGCGGCGGCAGCGCCGCCAACCGGCCGCAGGACAACGCGGAAAGCCGTCCGCCGGCGGCCAGCGCCAAGAACGTCATTTTCTTCCTCGGCGACGGCATGGGCATCGCCACCACCACCGCCGCCCGCATCTACTCCGTCGGCGAAGACGGCCAGCTGACGATGGACACGCTGCCGGAATCCGGCTTCGTCAAGACCTTCTCCAACGACGCCCAGGTCACCGACAGCGCGCCGTCGATGTCGGCCTACATGACCGGCGTCAAGATGAACAACGAAGTCATCTCGATGTCCACCGACACCGTGGCCAAATCACCCAACGCCGACCTGACATCCAACTGTGGCGCCGGCAACGGCAAAGCGGTGTCCACGCTCTTGGAGCTGGCCAAGGCCGGCAACCGCGCCACCGGCGTGGTCACCACCACCCGCGTCACCCACGCCACCCCGGCCGCCACTTATTCACACGTCTGCCACCGCGACGCCGAAGCCGACATCGCCGCCCAGCTGGTGCCCGGCAGCGCGCTGTACAACGCCGCGCTGAAAGACGGCGTGGACGTGGTGTTCGGCGGCGGCCGCCAATTCTTCCTGCCCAAGGCCGCCGGCGGCAAGCGCGCCGACGGCCGCGACCTGGTGGCGGAGCTGAAAACCCGCGGCTACGGCTACGCCGCCGACAAGGCCGGCTTCGACGCCATCGATCCGGTCCGGACCCGCCGCGCCGTCGGCCTGTTCACCGCCAGCCACATGAGCTACGACCTGGACCGCGACGCCGCCAAGGAGCCCAGCCTGGCCGAGATGACCAGCAAGGCCATCGCCATGCTGGCCGGCCGCAGCGACAAGCAGGGCATGTTCCTGATGGTGGAAGGCGGCCGCATCGACCACGCCCTGCACGAAACCACCGCCAAGAAGGCGCTGCAGGACACCGTGGCCTTCGACCAGGCGATCCAGGCCGCGATCAACGCGATGCAGCAGAAAGACCCCGGCCTGAAAAACACGCTGATCGTCGTCACCGCCGACCACGACCACACCCTGGTGCTGAACGGCTACGCCAAGCGCACCGGCAAGACCGCGCCGGGCAACCCCGGCGTGCTGGGCCTAGCCAAGGATTACGTCAGCGGCAAGAACCTAGTCGACGCCGACGGCATGCCCTACTCCATCATCGGCTTCGGCAACGGCGAAAACCGCGTCGCCGGCGACCGCAGCGCGGCCACCGCGCTGACCGACGACGCGGCTTCCGCCAACGACTACCACCAGGAAGCGGCGATACGGATGCCGGCCGGCGGCGAAACCCACGGCGGCACCGACGTCTACATCGCCGCCATCGGCCAGGGCGCTGACAGCGTCCACGGCTTCCTGGAAAACATCGAAGTGTTCGGCCTGGTCAAAAAGGCCGCCGGCCTGTAAGCGCTCTGGAGAAAAACAATATGCAAACCGTGATGAAAACCCTGCTGGCCGCCGCTGCGCTGGCGGCGCTGTCCTCCGCCCCCGCCCGCGCCGCCGGCGAAGCCAAGAACGTGATCTTCTTTCTCGGCGACGGCATGGGCCCGGCCACCGTCACCGCAGCCCGCATCTACCAGTACGGCGAGGGCGGCAAACTCAATATGGAGAAGCTTGACCGCACCGCTCGCATCAAGACCTTCTCCAATGACGCGCAGACCACCGACAGCGCGCCGTCGATGTCGGCCTATATGACCGGCGTGAAGATGAACAACGAGGTGATCTCGATGTCGTCCGACACCCGCGCCATCGAACCCAACAGCGACGGCACCGGCAACTGCGGCGCGAACAACGGCGCGCCGGCCGCCACGCTGCTGGAGCTCGCCAAGGCCAAGGGCAAGGCCATAGGCGCGGTCACCACCACCCGCGTCACCCACGCCACCCCGGCCGCCACCTACGCCCACGTCTGCCACCGCGACGCCGAATCCGACATCATCGCCCAGGCGGTGCCCGGCGGCGCCGGCTACAACGCCAGGCTGGGCGGCGGCCTGGATGTGCTGATGGGCGGCGGCGGCAAGTTCCTGCTGCCCAAGGCCAGCGGCGGCAAGCGCGCCGACGGCCGCAACCTGCTGCAGGAATTCGCCGCCACCGGCTACCCGGTGCTGCAGACCGGCAGCGACCTGGCCGCCTTCGACGCCAAGTCCGCCAGCCGCGTAGTGGGCATCTTCGGCAAGGACCACCTGGAATACGAGCTGGACCGCGTCAAGAACAAGGTGGACCAGCCCAGTCTGGCGCAGATGACCGCGGCGGCGATAGACGTGCTGTCCAAAAACAGCAACGGCTACGTGCTGATGGTGGAAGGCGGCCGCATCGACCACGCCTTGCACGGCACCAACGCCAAGCGCGCGCTGACCGACGCCATCGCCTTCGACGACGCGATCAAGACCGCGCTGGCCAAGGCCAACCTGAGCAACACGCTGATCGTCGTCACCGCCGACCACGACCACACCATGACCATCAACGGCTATTCCAAGCGCGGCAACCCCATTCACGACATCTCGCGCAGCTATGTCGACGGCCAGCCGGCGAAGGACGCCGACGGCGCCGTCTACACCACTCTGGTGTTCGGCAACGGCCCCAACCGCAAACCGACCCGGGTGTCGGTGGATTCGGCCGCCGCCACCGCCGACGACTACCAGCAGGAGACCGGCATCCGCCTGTCCAGCGAAACCCATGGCGGCGGCGACGTGATGCTGATGTCCGGCGGCGCCGGCAGCAAGGGCTTCAAGGGCGTGATGGACAACACCAGGGTGTTCGGCCTGGTGAAAACCGCGCTGGGCCTGTAAACCGCCGCGCCATCGCCGCGCGGCTCCTGCCGCGCGGCTTTTCCTTTATCGAATGGAATGCCGATGAAAATGCTGTTGCTCTCCCTGCTGCTGGCGCTGGCAGCTCCCGCCCGCGCCGCGGCCCCCGACCTGCAGGCCGTGGTGCATTACGAAACCGTCAGCCTGGGCGCCGACGGCGTCGAGAAAACCATCCGCTACCGCGAAAAGCTGGTGCGCCAGAATGGACATGTCTGGCGCGAGCGCCTGAACGCCGGCGCGCCGCACCGCCACGACGACGACGGCCACCAGCACCTGGACTTCGCCGCCGCGCCGCGCCATGTCTGGCTGGACGCCCAGGGGCGGCCGCAGCTGGAGTTCATCCACGCCGGCAAAAAAGAGAGGATCCAGGCCGCGCCGCGCGAATGGAGCGATGTCGGCTTCAACGGCTCCTGGGCGCAGGCCAGCCAGCTGGTGGACATCAGCCAGCTGCGCGGCTTCTCGCTGCGGCAGGAGGAAAAAGACGTCGCGCGCTACAGCAAAACCAGCGCCCAGGGCAGCAAGACGCTGCGCTGGAGCCAGCGCTGGCAGCTGCCGCTGGAAGTGGAAGTGCGCTCGGCCGACGGCCGCCAGCGCGAAACCATACGGGTCAGCCCGCAGGCTCTGGCCGCCGGCACCGTTCCGCCTTGGCGGCAATACGCGCGCTGGCCCGCCCGCGACTACCTGGACACGCTGGACTGAGCATGGCGCGCCGGCGTCGCGCCGGTATGCTGGCGGAAAAAGGCGATGAAGGCGCTGTCGCTGGCGAACGCCAGCCGCTGCGCCGTCTCGCTCGTCCCCATCCCGTCGGCCAGCATTTCCATCGCCCGCAGCAGGCGCCACTGCTGGCGCCAGGCCTGGTAGCTCATGCCGGTGTCGCGGATGAAGATGCGGCTGATGGTGCGCTCGCTGGCCCCCACCGCGTCCGCCAGTTGATTCAGCCGCGGCGGCTGCGCCCCGCCGCGCACGCCATCCAGCCATGAGGCCAGCCGGGCATCCGCCGGAAACGGCAGCCGCCAGTTTTCTCCCCGCGCCGCCTGCAATTCCTCGCCGAACACCGCCAACAGGCTGCGTTGCCGCTCCGCGGGCAAATCCCATGGCCACCAAGCCATCCGCTCTATCACCTCTCGCAGCAGCGGATTGACCTCCACTACCTGCAAAGGCGGCGCGGGGAAAGGCAAGTCGACGGCGAAATACAGCGAACGGTAAGCGACCACGCCGCGCATCCGCACCCGGTGCGCGGTACCGGCCGGAATCCAGGCGGCGCGGCTGGGCGGCAGCAGGCACAGCGTATCCGCCAACTCGATGGTGATGCAGCCGGCGGCGGCGAACAGCAGCTGATGGCGGCGGTGGCAGTGGCGGCCGGAGTCATGCACGCCCATGTCGGCGGCGATGCCTATCATCGGCGCGTCGAAGCCGTCGGCGTCGAATGCCTGATCAGCGGGAATCCAAGCCATATGTCCGATTTTAAATAAATAAAGTCCTTATCATTGTAATCAGACAAACCTCCTTTCTCTAGACTGCCGGTCGTCAAGAAAGAAAGGAAAAAACCATGAAAACGACGACCCGTCCGGCGCTGTGGCTGCTGACGGCGCTGATCACATTCCCGCAGCTGGTGGAAACCATTTACAGCCCGGCGCTGACCGACATCGCCTTCGCCTTCGGCGTCAGCCAGGCGCAGGCATCGCAAACGCTGTCGGTCTACTTCCTGGCCTTCGCCGCCGGCGTGGCGCTGTGGGGCTGGCTGAGCGACCGCATAGGCCGCCGCCCGGCGATGCTGCTGGGTTTGGCCTGCTATGGCGCCGGCTCCGCGCTGGCGCTGGCCGCGAACGATTTCAACATGCTGTTGCTGGCGCGGATGATTTCCGCGCTGGGCGCGGCGGCTGGCTCGGTAGTGGTGCAGACCATGCTGCGCGACAGCTACGATTCCACCCGGCTGGCCCGCGTGTTCTCGCTGCTGGGCGCGACGCTGGCCTTGAGCCCAGTGCTGGGCCTGCTCAGCGGCGGCTGGCTGGCCGGCCGCTTCGGCCACCACGGCGTGTTCGCCGCCTTGCTGCTGCTTGCCGTCGCGCTGCTGGCGCTGACTGCCCTGCTGCTGCCGGAAACCCGCCCGATAGGCACGGCCCGCCCCGATATGGCCCGGCTGGCCGGCCAGATGCTGCGCGACGCCGAACTATGGCGCGACGCGATGCTGGTGGCGCTGTTCAACACCATGCTGTTCAGCTACTACAGCCTGGCGCCCTTCCTGTTTCAGCGGCTGGGCTGGAGCCCGGAGCAGTTCGGCGGCTCAGGCGCGGCGCTGGCCGCGGCGTCATTGGCGGGCAGCTTGCTGAATCGCAGATTGTTGGGACGTGGCCTCCAGTCAGAACAGCTGGTGCGGGCCGCCTGCCGGCTGGCCTTGCTGTCCGGCCTGGCGGCCTGGCTGCTGCAGGCGTCGGCCTGGATCTTGTTGCCGGCCGCCGGCGCGGTGATAGCCTTCAGCATCGCCATTCCCAATGTGCTGAGCCGGGCGCTGCGCCATTACCGCGACCAGGCAGGCGCCGCCGGCGCGCTGTTCGGCCTGTCCTATTACCTGTTGCTGAGCCTGGGACTGGCGCTGGCCGGATTGGCGCAGCAGTTGGGGATGACGCTGACGCTGGCCGCCCTGCTGGCGCTGGCCTGCCAGCGGCGCCAGGCTCAGCCCGTCGGCCGGATGCGGTAAAACAGCAGGCCCAGGCGTTCGCTCAACAAGGTGCGGCACTCCGCCATCGCGTTGCCGCTGGGAATGTAGAGGAAAGCGGCGGCGCCGTCGTAGCGGATCAGCCCGGTGGGCGCCGGCAGCACTTGCAGGCCCTGGCGCTGGAAAAACGGCACCGCCCGCGCCAGGTGCCAGCCCTGGCTGACCAGCGCGATGCGCTTCACCCCGGCGGCCTGCAGCATCGGTGCCGACAGCTGCGCGTTTTCCAGCGTGGTGTTGGAGCGCAGCTCCACCCAGCGCGGCTTGAGGCCGTAATCCTCGCGCAGCGCCCGCGCCATCACCGCGCCTTCGGCCTCGCCGCCGCTCGGCGCGCCGCCGGTCACCAAGAGCGGCTTGCCGCTGGCGCGGGCGAGATAGGCGCCGTAGCGCAGCCGCGTCAGCGTGTCGCCGCCCGGAGCGTTGCCGCCGAACTCTTCCGCCGGACGCTTGCCGCCGCCCAGCACCACGATGGCGTCCACGTCCGCCAGTTGCGCGGCGTCGATCACCGGATAGCGCTCCAGTCCATGCGCCAGCCAGATGGCGGTCTGCGGTATCGAAAGAAAATAGGTCAGCGCCACGCCGGACGCCAGCAGCAGCCGGCCGGCATGCGGCCAACGCCGTATCAGCATGCCGCCGGCGATGATGGGCAGCAGATTGAGAATCGGCGGCAGCAGCAGCGCCCCAAGCAGCCGATGCGCCAAAACGGTGACGCTATACATGGTTTCCCCTTGCAAGACTGCGCGGCGGCCCCGCCGCCCATTTCATTTTTCTCCGGCCGCCGCCGGCAATGGCTCGCCGGGCAGCCAGCGGCGGTAAATGGCGGCGAAGCTGCCGTCCCGCTTCATGTCGTCCAGCGCCCGCTGCCACGCCGCCACCACCGCGTCGGAAGTTTGCGGCGAAAAGGCGATGTAGCCCGAAGTGCGGATGAAGGTGTAGGCCTTGCGCACATCCGCCGGCTGATACCCCAGCTGCGCCAATTGCGTCGGCAGCGTGGTGTTCTCGCTGGCGATGACGTCGGCGCGCCCCCGCATCAGCATCGACACCATCTGGTTGGGCGTGGCGATGGCGCTGAGATTGGAAAAACCCTGCGCCGACAGCGTCAGCTGCAGATACCAGTCGCGCACCACCAGAATCTGGTCCAGCTTCCTCGCATCGTCCAGCGATACCAGCTTGAGCTTGCTGTCGCGGCGGACGAAGAAGCTGCCCAGCGTGGCGGTGACCGGTCCCACCCATTTGAACAGATGCTCGCGCTCGGCGATCCGATTGGTGTTGAACAAAGCTGTGTTAGCCTGGGTTTGCGCCAGCAGATAGCCGCGCGCCCAGGGCATCACGGTGATCGGGTCGTGGCTGCCGACCCGGCGCTGGATCTCCCGCACCACCTCCACCACCAGCCCCGCCGGCTGGCCGTTCTGGCTGAAGGTGAGCGGCGGATCGTCCTCGGTCAGGATATGCAGCGCCGGCAGCTGCGCCGCGGCGGACTGCGACAACAGCAGGACGAACAGTGCGGCGGACAGCGGGAAATAACGGCTCATGGCAGTCTGCGCCAGCAAGGGGCTTACCCTGAATTTAGCGAAATCGCCGCCTTTACTCAATCGGAGCCGAGCCAATCAGGCCTAGCGGCCGAGCATGCGCATCCGGGCTTTGTCGTTATACTCGAATAGGGCAGACGCCGCCGCCGCATGGCGGCAAACATGGGAGAGACGATGGCCAGCTGGAAATACGCGCTCATGCTTGTGGTTTCCCTGTCCCTCCGCGCCGGCGCGGCTTGCGCCGGCGAAACGCTGACGCTGGCGGCTTCCGAATACCCGCCCTATATGTCGTCGCAGATGGCGAACGGCGGCGTCGCCGTCGCCATCGTCCGCGAAGCCCTGCGCCGCGCCGGCTATTCGGCCAAAGCGGTCTACATGCCGTGGGCGCGCGCCGTCAACGAAGCTCGCGACGGCCATCTGGACGGCATCGTCGGCCTGTGGACCACGCCCGAACGCCTGCAGCGCTTCCTGTTTTCCCAAGCCTTCCTCGACAACCACATCGGCTTTTTCAAGCGCAGCGGCGACCCCATCCGCTACCGCGCGCTGGCCGACCTCAAGCCCTACACCATAGGGATCGTGCGCGGCTACGCCAACTCCGAGGCCTTCGACGCCGCCCGCCTGCAAACCGACGAAACCTTGAGCGACGCCAGCAATCTGTCCAAGCTGGCCGCCCATCACATCGACCTCGCCTTGATAGACCGCGGCGTCGCCAATTACCTGCTGGGCGGCAGCCTGGCCGCGCTCGCGCCCAAGCTGGAATGGCTGCCGCCGCCCGTCGTCGTCTACCCGATGCACCTGGGCATCTCCAAACGGCTGCCGCAGGCGGAAAAACGCATCCAGGACTTCAATCGCGGCCTGGAGACGATGCGGCAGGACGGCACGCTGGACAAGATGCTGAAAGAGGCCAAAATCTGAGCGCCCGCCGCCCGCCCAGCCGCGGGTTTGCATTGCCAGGATTTCCTGGCGGGAAGCCAAACAAAAATCCCCCGCCGGCAGGCCGGCGGGGGATTTGCGATATCGGCGAGCGAATCGCCTTATTCGCCCAGATAGGCGTTGCGCACGCGCTCGTCGTTGAGCAGCTCCTTGGCGTCGCCGCTCATGGTGATGCGGCCGCTTTCCATCACGTAGCCGCGCTGCGACACTTCCAGCGCCAGTTTGGCGTTCTGCTCCACCAGCAGCATGGTCACGCCCTGCTTGGCCACCATCTGGATGATCTCGAAGATCTTCTCGACGATGATGGGCGCGAGACCCATCGACGGCTCGTCCAGCAGCAGCAGCTTGGGTTTGGACAGCATCGCGCGCCCCATCGCCACCATCTGCTGCTCGCCGCCGGACAAGGTGCCGGCCAGCTGCAGCCGGCGTTCCTTCAGCCGCGGGAACAGCTCGTAGACATGCTCGATTTCGCTCTGGATCGCCTCTTTGTCGTTGCGGTAGTAGGCGCCCATCTGCAGGTTTTCCTCCACCGTCAGCTTGGCGAACACGCCGCGGCCTTCCGGCACCATGGCGAGGCCATGGCGGACGAAGTCGTAGGAAGGAATCGACGCCACGTCCTTGCCGTCGTAGACGATGCTGCCGCCCGACTTCTTCACCATGCCCACCAGCGTCTTCAGCGTGGTGGTCTTGCCGGCGCCGTTGGCGCCGATCAGCGTCACCAGCTCGCCCTGGTCGATGTGAAAATCTATCCCCTTGACCGCCTGAATGCCGCCATAGGCCACTTGCAGGTTTTTGACTTCCAGAATGCTCATGCGTGGGCCGCTCCCAGGTAGGCTTCAATCACTTTCGGGTTTCGGCGCACTTCTTCCGGCACGCCTTCGGCAATCTTCTTGCCGTAGTCCAGCACCGCGATGCGGTCGCACAGGCCCATCATCAGTTTGACGTCGTGCTCGATCAGCAACACGGTGACGCCGCCGTCGCGGATCTTGCTCATCAGCTGTTTCAGCTCTTCGGTTTCGCGCGGGTTCATGCCGGCGGCCGGCTCGTCCAGCGCCAGCAGCTTGGGCTCAGTGGCCAGCGCGCGGGCGATCTCCAGCCGGCGCTGGTGGCCGTAGGACAGGTTGCGGGCGCGCTCTTCGGCCACGTCGGCGATGCCGACATACTCCAGCAGCTCCCAGGCCTTGGCCTCGATGGCGCGCTCTTCCGCCATGGTGCCGGGGTCGCGCAGCACCGCGCCCAGGGCGCCGGCCTTGGAGCGGATGTGGCGGCCCACCATCACGTTTTCCAGCGCCGTCATTTCGGCGAACAGGCGGATGTTCTGGAAGGTGCGGGCGATGCCGGCGGCCACCACCACGTGCGGCTTCTGCTGGAACAGATTGTGGCCGTCGAACTCGAACTTGCCCTCGTCCGGCACGTACAGGCCGGTCAGCACGTTGAACAGCGTGGTCTTGCCGGCGCCGTTCGGCCCGATCAAACCGTAGATTTCGCCCTTGTTGATGGTCAGGCCGACGTCGCTCAACGCGTGCAGGCCGCCGAAACGCTTATGAATGCCTTCGATTTTCAGCAAAACTTCAGCCATGATTAACCTTTCTGCGCAGCCGCTTCTTCTTTGGCGTGCTGGAATTCAGCCTTGCGGCGCTTGGACGGCCACATCCCTTCCGGGCGGACCAGCATCATCACCACCATGGCAAGGCCGAACAGCAGCATGCGGGCGTTCTCGGGGTCGATCAGCATGCGGCCTACGGTTTTCATCTGCAGCGGGCCGATCACGTCGCGCAGGATTTCCGGGGCGATGGTCAGCACCACCGCGCCCAGGATCACGCCCGGGATATGGCCCATGCCGCCCAGCACGATCATCGCCAGAATCATGATGGACTCCAGCAGGCTGAACGACTCAGGGGAAACAAAGCCCTGGAACGAGGCGAACAGGCCGCCGGCGACGCCGCCGGACAAGGCGCCCAGGCCGAAGGCCAGCAGCTTGATGTTGCGGATGTTGATGCCCATCGCCGCGGCGGCGATGTCGTCCTCGCGCAGCGCCACCCAGGCGCGGCCGATGCGGGAGTGCTGCAGGCGCCACACCATGATCACCACCGCCACGGTCAGCGCCAGAAACAGGTAGTAATACAGGTACACGCTGTGGAAGCTCAGGCCGAACAGCTCGATGGTCTGGCCCAGGCTGACGCTGCCGACATGGATGGGATCGATCAGGTTGACGCCCTGCGGACCGTTGGTGATGTTGATCGGCGCGTTCAGGTTGTTCATGAAGATGCGCACGATCTCGCCGAAACCCAGCGTCACGATGGCCAGGTAGTCGCCCTTCAGCCTCAGCACCGGCGTGCCCAACAGCACCCCGCCCAGCGAGGCCAGCGCCGCGCCCAGAGGGATGGTCAGGAAGAACAGCCAGTGGATGTCGAAATGCGGCGAACTGAGCAGCGCGTAGGAATAGGCGCCGATCGCGTAGAAAGCGATGAAGCCCAAGTCCAGCAGGCCGGCGAAGCCCACCACGATGTTCAGTCCCAGCGCCAGCATCACGTACAGCAGCGCGAAGTCGATGATGCGCACCCAGGAATTGCCCAGCGCGCCGCCCACCACGAAGGGCAGCACCAGCAGCGCGATGGCGCTGAGGGCGAACAGGCCCATCTTCTTGTTGGTGTCCAGAGTATTCAGATTCATGTTTCTCTCTCCGGATCAGGCGCGATCGGCCATTTTTTCGCCCAGCAGGCCGGACGGACGGAAGATCAGCACCGCGATCAGCACCATGAAGGCGATGATGTCCTGGTAGTTGGAGCCGAGGAAGCCGCCGGTCAGCGTGCCGATGTAGCCTGCGCCCAGGCTTTCGATGATGCCGAGCAGAATGCCGCCGGCCACCGCGCCGCCCAGGTTGCCGATGCCGCCCAGCACCGCGGCGGTGAACGCCTTCAGGCCGATCATGAAGCCCATGTAATAGTGGGCCTGCTCATAGTTGGTGGCCACCATCACGCCGGCGATGGCGCCGAGGCCGGAGCCGATGACGAAGGTGGTGGAGATGATGGTGTTGACGTTGACGCCCATCAGGCCCGCCACCGCCGGGTTCTGGCTGGTGGCGCGCATCGCGCGGCCCAGCTTGGTCTTTTCCACCATCAGCAAGAGGCCGGCCATGATGGCCAGGCACAGCACGACGATGACGATCTGCAGCTTGGTGATGCTGGCGCCGAAGATGGTAACCACGTCATGGTCGAGGATTTGCGGGAAGGGGATGTAGTTGCGGCCCCAGATCAGGATGGCGACCTGCTGCAGCACGATCGACACGCCGATGGCGGTGATCAGCGGCGCCAGGCGCTGTTTGCCGCGCAGCGGCCGGTAGGCGATGCGCTCGATGGCGAAGCCCAGCAGCATGCAGGCGGGGATGGCCACCAGCAGGCCGATCAGCACCAGCGCCGGACCCGGAAGGTTGACGCCCATGCCCATCAGGGTGGTGATGACGGTGATGGTGACCATGGCGCCGAACATCACCACTTCGCCGTGGGCGAAGTTGATCAGGCCCATGATGCCGTACACCATGGTGTAACCCAGCGCGATCAGCGCGTAGATGCTGCCCAGAACGAGTCCGTTCAGGATTTGTTGCAGAAAAATGTCCACGTTTGGAGATCTCCTCTGATTGTCGACCGGCAGCTTGCGGGATGAATCCTCTTATTGACTGCTGCCTGTTGTAGCACCCGCGGCGGGCCTTTTTCTTGGCTTCTGTCCGACAGGCGAACCGATTATCACCATGTATCCAATCGACTGTCAATTGCGAAGATTCGCCAAAAAAACAGCTGCGCAAAAAGCATTTAATTCAATATATATCATTGATTAATATGGACTTTATCAACACCTCTCCAGGTGGAATTTTTCCAGGCTGATGATTTGACAAAACTCTTTCCCTTTCCATGCCGTTTTTACATTTCGGTCATAATTCCCATTCTTTTTATTCACATTCGAACATGCCCTGCCCGCCTGAAGCCAGCTTTGCGAACAATCAGACATGAGCTTCGTTCACTTGCATACAATCTACAGTATTAGCCGCTATCTATTCGGCCAAGGCGCTGCCGCCAGAAAAATTAATCTGCGCAGATTGTTGCCAGTTGTGACGCCCACCCCACACCAGCCAAGCGTATGCAACAACCATGCCAATTCTCACCATAGTCCGCATTTGGTATGGCGCGGCCGCAATTTGTTAACAGCCGTGGGGCGCGCAATGCGAACGGCCCGCCGCGCTTTTCGCGCGGCGGGCCGTTGTGCCAAGCCTGCTGGCTATGAATGCGGACTCAAGCCAGCTGGAAGGGATAGACGCTGCCCAGGCCCAGAATGCGGGTCAGCTCATCCAGCGCGCCGCGGCATTCGGACAGCAGCTGCGGGTCGGCCAGGTCGGCCGGCGCCAGGCGGTCGCGATAATGGCGGTCCACCCAGCCGTTCAGCTCGGCGAACAAGGCGTCGCTCATCAACACCTTGGGATTCACTGCCGCCAGCTCGGCCTCGTTCAACGCCACCCGCAGCCGCAGGCAGGCCGGGCCGCCGCCGTTCTGCATGCTCTGCTTCAGATCGAACACGCGGATTTCATCGATCGGCCCGCCGCTGGCTGCCAGCTTCTGCAGATAACGCCATACCCGTTCGATGTTGCGGCACTCTTCCGGCACCACGATCAGCATCTTGCCGTCCGGCTTGGACAGCAGCTGGCTGTTGAACAGATAGCTCTTCACCGCCTCCTCCACCGTCACCTCGGCGCGCGGCACCTCGATGGGCACGAAGCGGCCGCCGCGGGCGGCCAGCTTGCGGGCCAGCTCCTCCAGCACGTCGGCCTGATTGAGGAAGGCCTGCTGGTGATGGAATAGCACCTCGCCGTTGCCGACCGAGATCACGTCGTTGTGGAACACGCCGGCGTCGATGGTGTCAGGGTCTTGCTGCGCGTACACCACGCCGGCCTCGTCCAGGCCATGCAGCCTGGCCACCGCCTGGCTGGCCTCCAGCGTCTGCCGCGCCGGGAACTTGGCCGGCTTCGGGTAGCGCATGTCGAAAGCCGCCGCGCCGAACACGAAGAACTCCACCCCCGGCTGGCCATAGCCGGCGCAGAAGCGGGTATGGTTGGCCGCGCCTTCGTCGCCGAAGTGCATCTGCGCCGGCAACGCCGCGTGCACGGCGAAGCGCGCCTCGTCGGCGAACATCGCCCGCAGCACGCGGCCGGTGGTCGGATGCTCGATCGAGCGGTGGAACTTGTTGTTCAGATTGGCCGGCGTGAAATGCACGCGGCCGTCGGCGGTGTCGGCCGACGGGCTGACCGTGGCGGCGTTGGCGGTCCACATGCTCGACGCCGAGGTCGCCGCCGCCAGGATGGCGGGCGCTTCCTTGGCGGCGCGGGCGATCACCTCGGCGTCGCTGCCGCCGAAGCCCAGCTTGCGCAAGGACGCCACGTCCGGCCGCTCCTGCGGCGCCAGCACGCCCTGCTTGAAGCCCAGGTCGTGCAGCGCCTTCATCTTTTGCAGGCCCTGCTTGGCCGCCAGCTTGGGATTGGATGCCGCGCTGACGTTGCTGGTGGACGCGACATTGCCGAAGGACAGGCCGCTGTAATTGTGGGTCGGGCCGACCAGGCCGTCGAAATTCACTTCATAGGCGTTCATTTGGAGAATGCTCCCTTGCCTCAATCCATCTGAATGGCGAGGACGGTCCGCCGGATCGCCTCGCCATATTGCTCATGTCCCGCCATCAGACGGCGCCTGTCGGCGCCGCCCCCTCTCCCGCGAGGAAGAGCGCTTGGGGGAGAAGGCGCGCTTACAACACGATGCCCGGCGACAGCTGGGCCGGCAGCGCCAGAGTGTCGCACTCCAAGGACGCCACCGGGTAGGCGCAGTAGTCCGCCGCGTAGTAGGCGCTGGGGCGATGGTTGCCGGACGCGCCGATGCCGCCGAACGGCGCGGCGCTGGAGGCCCCGGTCAAAGGTTTGTTCCAGTTGACCACCCCGGCGCGCGATTCCAGCCAGTAACGGTCGTACAGCTCGCGGCTGTCGGACAGCACGCCGCCGGCCAGGCCGAAGCGGGTGTCGTTGGCGATGGCGATGGCCTGGTCGAAATCGCCGTAGCGGATCACCTGCAGCAGCGGGCCGAAGAATTCCTCGTCCGGGCGGACCACGGCGGTGGTGTCGATGATGCCCGGCGTCAGCATCGCCGCGCCCGCTTCCAGCCGGCGCATCGCCAGCAACGGCTTGCCGCCGGCGGCGAGCAGCGCGTCCTGCGCCTTCAGCAGCGCGTCGGCGGCGGCATTGGAAATCACCGCGCCCAGGAACGGCGCCGGCTCGGCATCGAACTTGCCAACGCGCAGCTTGCCGGCCACCTCGACCAGGCGGGCGACGAAGGCGTCGCCCCACTCGCCTTGCGGCACCAATAGGCGGCGCGCGCAGGTGCAGCGCTGGCCGGCGGAGACGAAGGCCGACTGGATCACGTGATGCACCGCGCCGTCCACATCGGCCACGGGGCCGACGATCAGCGGGTTGTTGCCGCCCATCTCCAGCGCCAGTATCTTGTCCGGGCGGCCGGAGAACTGCTTGTGCAACAGCGCGCCGGTGGCGGAGCTGCCGGTGAAGAACAGGCCGTCCAAGCCCTCATGGCCGGCCAAGGCCACGCCGGTGTCCTTGGCGCCTTGCGCCAGGCCGATCACGCCGGCCGGCAAGCCCGCCTCGGCCCACAGCTTGACGGTGATCTCGGCGGTCCACGGCGTCAGTTCCGATGGCTTGAAGATCACCGCGTTGCCGGCCAACAGCGCCGGCACGATGTGGCCGTTGGGCAGGTGGCCGGGGAAGTTGTACGGACCGAACACCGCCACCACGCCGTGCGGCTTGTGGCGCAACACCGCCTGGGCGTCGCCCATCGCCGCGGCGCGCTCGCCGGTGCGCTCGGCCAGCGCCTTCAGCGAGATGTCTATCTTGCCGACCATGGTGGCGACTTCAGTCGTCGCCTCCCACAGCGGCTTGCCGGTTTCCTGGGCGATGACGCGGGCCAGCTCGGCCTTGCGCTCGGTCAGCAATTCGCCGAAGCGGCGCACCACTTTGGCGCGCGCGTCGAGACCGGCGCGCGCCCAGGCCGGGAAAGCGGCGCGCGCAGCCTGCACCGCGGCGTCCACCTGGGCGCCGCTGGCGGCGCGGCCGCTCCACAATGGCGCATTGTCGGCCGGATTGGTTTTGGCCATGGCTACGCCGTCGCCGGCCAGCCACTTGCCATCGATGAACAGACTGCTCATTGCACTGCCTCCTTCGGCGTCAAGGTCACGCAGCGGACATGGCCGCCGTCCTGCACATCCAGCGCCCGCGCCAGCTCAGGCGTCAGGCAGAATTCGCCTTGCGGGCGCACCGCTTCCACCAGCACGCTGCGGAAACCCGCCAGCGCGTCGTTGCATACCAAGTACCATTCGCGCTCGCCCTGCGGCAGCGGGTCGCACACCTTGGCCGGCAGCCGCTGGCTTTCCTTCACCGCGCGGATATCGCTGACATAGGCCTGGATGGTGGGGCCGGCGTCGAAGATGTCGACATAGCCTTCATAGCGGAAGCCTTCCGACTCCAGCAGCGCCACCGCCGGGCGGGTGCCCTCGTGGGTCTGGCCGATCACCGCCTGCGCCTCCGGCGGCAGGAAGTCGACATACACCGGGTGCTTGGGCATCAGCTCGGCGACGAAGGCCTTCTGGCCGACGCCGGTCAGGTAGTCGGCCTTGGCGAAATCGATGGAGAAGAAGTGGCGGCCCAGCGCCTCCCAGAACGGCGAGTTGCCGGCTTCGTCGGACACGCCGCGCATTTCGGCCACCACCATCTTGCCGAACAGCTGCGGAAACTGCGCCAGGAACAGGAAGCGGCACTTGGACAACAGGCCGCCGTTGCGCTTGACGCGGTAGTCCGGGTGCAGGAACAGCGTGCACAGCTCGGAATAGCCGGTATGGTCGTTAGACAGGAACAGCGTCTCGTGGCGGCTGTACACGCCCAGCTCTTCCGAGGCGTGGACGATGGTGCCGACGCGGTAGTTGTACCAGGGCTCCTTCAGCCCCACCGCGGCCTCGATCGCGCAGATGCCGGCCACCGCGCCGGTGTCGGAATCTTCCAGCACGAACACATAGCAGTGGTCCGCCTTGTCCAGCTCGCCGGAAAAAGACAGCACCGAGCGCGCGATGCGGCGCGACAGCCGCTCCTCGTTCACCGGCAGCGTGGTCAGGCCGATGCCGGCGCTGCGCGCCAGGTTCATCAAGCCGTCCAGGTCCTTGTGTTCAACGGGACGAATAAACATCATGGCCGGTTCTCCTCACTCTGCCTGCAGACCGGCGACGCGCACCCGGTCGCCGCTGGTCACGCCCAGCGCCCTGGCGGCGTCGGGATTGATGAAGGCCACGCCGTCGACTACGGCGACGCGGGCGGCGGTGGCGGCGAAAGCCGACAGGCGCTGGTTGCTCACCAGCTGCAGGCTGGCCTGCGCCGGCAGGCTGGCCTGGATTTCCACCGGATGGCTGCGGCTTTGCTCCACCGTTTTCAGGCGGTCGAGCTCGGCGGTCAGCACCGCGCCGCCGTCGAAGATGTCCAGGTAGTTGTCGGCCTCGAAGCCTTCGTTGCACAACAGCCGGCACACCCGCTCGAAATCGGGATGGATCTGGCCTATCGCCTGCTGCGCCTCGTCCGGCAGCAGCGGCACATAGATCGGGTAGCTGGGCATCAGCTCGGCGATGAAGGTCTTGCTGTGGCTGACGAAGGCCTGCTCTACCTGCAGAAAGTCCAGATTGAAGAAGCGGCGGCCGATGGCGTTCCAGAACGGCGACTGGCCGGCCTCGTCGTGGATGCCCTGCATTTCGGCGATGATGCGGCGGCCGAAGCGCTCGCGCTCGCCGGCGATGAACAGCAGCCGGGCGCGCGACATCAGCTCGGCGGCCAGTTGATCCAGCCCGCCCTCCACGTAGAAGCCGCAAAGCTGCACGGTGCCGGTCAGGTCGTGGCAGATGTTGAGCACGTGGATGCGGTTGTTGACCTTGAGCGCGCGCGACGCATGCACCGCCGTTTCGCTGCGGTAGCTGTAGAAGGGCTCGTCGAAGCCCGCCGACGCGCAGATGGAGGCGGTGCCCACCACCGCGCCGCCATGCTCCAGCACGAACATATAGTATTCGCTGCCGGCATCGCCGATGGCTTCATGCTCGAAAGCGCGGATCGATTGCTGGATGCGCTCGAACAGTTTCTCGCGGTTGCTGGGCAGGCTGGTGACGCCGATGCCGCTGGCCTGGGCCAGCCTCTCTATCGCCGGCAGGTCCGAAGTCCGGATGGGACGCACGGTAAACATGGGAAATCCTCCCTCGTTGCGCAATGGCCGGCCCGAAAACCGGGCGCAGCCGCAGCCGCGACCCGGCGCAAAACGGGGTCGTGGCGATGGTATCGGGGTAGCTTGGGGGGCGCCGCATGAAGTGGTCCATGCGGCGCGGCGCTTACTTGGCGGCCGCCATTTCGGCGACGGCGGCCTCCAGGCGCTTCAGGCCTTCGTCGATGTCGGCGTCGCTGATCACCAGCGACGGCGCCAGACGCAACACGCTCAGGCCGGCAACCAGGATCATCAGCTGCTGCTTTTCCGCGGCCTTCAGGAATTCGCGGGCGCGGCCGTTGTATTCGTCGGTCAGCACGCAGCCGATCAACAAGCCCTTGCCGCGCACCAGCTTGAACACCTTGTGCTTGGCGTTGATGGCTTCCAGGCCGGCCACCAGGCGCTGGTGGCGCGCCTCGACGCCTGCCAGCACTTCGGGCGAGCTGACGATGGACACCACCTTGTGCGCCACCGCGCAAGCCAGCGGGTTGCCGCCGTAGGTCGAGCCGTGGGTGCCGATGACGAAGCTCTTGGCCACCTTCTCGGTGGTCAGCATCGCGCCGATCGGGAAGCCGCCGCCTATGCCCTTGGCAGAGGACAGGATGTCAGGCGTCACGCCGTATTGCTGGTAGGCGTACAGCGCGCCGGTGCGGCCCATGCCGCTTTGCACTTCGTCGAAGATCAGCAGGGCGTTGTGCTGGTCGCACAATTCGCGCGCGGCCTTGAGGAAGGCCGGGTCGGCCGGCAGCACGCCGCTCTCGCCCTGGATCGGTTCGATCACCACCGCACAGGTCTTGTCGGAGATGGCGGCCTTCAGCGATTCGATATTGTTGAATTCGAAGTGGGCGATGCCGCCCGGCACCGGGCCGAAGCCTTCGGTGTACTTGGGCTGGCCGCCGACGCTGACGGTGAACAGCGTGCGGCCGTGGAAGGAATTGACGCAGGACAGTATCTGGTTCTTGTCCGCGCCGAAATGATCATGAGCGTACTTGCGCGCCAGCTTGAACGCGGCCTCGTTGGCCTCGCCGCCGGAGTTGCAGAAGAACACGCGCTCGGCGAAGGTTTTTTCCACCAGCAGGCTGGCCAGCTTCAGCGCCGGCTCGTTGGTGAACACATTGGACACGTGCCACAGCTTGTTCGCCTGTTCGGTCAGCGCCGCCACCAGCTCCGGGTGGCAGTGGCCCAGCGAGTTGACGGCGATGCCGCCGGCCAGGTCGACGAATTCGCGGCCGTCCTGGTCCCACACGCGGGAACCCAGACCCTTGACCGGGATGAAGCCGGCCGGGCCGTAGTTGGGCACCATGACCTGATCGAAATCAGCGCGGGATACGGTATTGCTCATTGATGGTTTCCTTCCTTGTTCTGTCGTGCGTTTTTTTATGCTGTCGATCGATTCTAAATTAACCCGGCCGCGCCCCACTATCCGGGATGCGACATGGGCGTATAGAAAGTTTTACGCTGCCCGATTTAAATTGTCAGACAAAATACAGCCCGTTCTTTCCCATCCAGTTATGCCTGCTGCAAAAAATGCAGAGATCTCGTCAACCAAACAAGAATGATTGTCGTTTATTGAGAGGAATGCGCGGCGATCCCGGCAAAACCACCGGATGCTGCGGAGCAGCATAGCGCACAAACGCCTTGCGGCTCCAGCTGCGGCGCGCTGATTTCGCTTTTTATGCGAATTCATTGCGAAATAGCACGCCGCTCGTCCGCTTGGCGCTGGCAATCATCGCGCCACGGGATATAACAATAATAAGAATCAATTAGAACAGTGCCGCCAGGCGGCCGAAGAATGGAGAATCGACAACGTGAAACGCCCCTTCCTGCCGAACGCGGCCGCCAAGCCGCTCCGGATCTCCTCGCTGGCGCTGGCCGTGCTGCTGGGCTGCGGCCTGCAGGCCGCCCACGCTGAGGAAACCGACGCCGCAGCCAACCCGGCCGACCTGCCCGAGGCCGACCAGGCGATCAAAGCCAAACCCGACAACCAGTGGACCGGCTGGTGGAACCGCTCCACCCTGCTGGGCGACATGGGCGGCCTGCGCTCGGCGCTGGGCCGCCAGGGCGTCACCCTGGGCCTGACCGAGGCCAGCGAATACCTGCGCAACGTCAGCGGCGGCGTCAAGTACGGCGGCGACTACCAGGGCCTGGCCACCCTGACCCTGGGCCTGGACACCCAGCGCGCCGGCTGGTGGAACGGCGGCAGCTTCAATGTCAGCGTGCTGGACATCCACGGCAAGGCCTTCACCGCCGATCACGTCGGCAGCATCCAGAGCGCCAGCGGCATCGAGGCCGACCGCGCCACCCGGCTGTGGGAGGCCTGGTTCCAGCAGCAGCTGAACGGCGAGCGGCTGGACGTGAAGATCGGCCAGCAAAGCCTGGACCAGGAATTCATGGTCACCCAGTACGGCGGCGCTTTCATCGGCACCATGTTCGGCTGGCCGGCGGTGCCGTCGGCCGACCTGCCGGCCGGCGGCCCGGCCTACCCGCTGTCCGGCCTGGGGGTGCGCCTGCGCGGCAAGCTGGGCGACAACATCACGCTGCTGGGCGGCGCCTTCGCCGGCGACCCCACCCGCGACGTCAGCCAGAACCCGAACGACCCGCAGCAGCTGAACAAGTACGGCACCACCTTCAGCCGCCACGGCGGCACGCTGTTCATCGGCGAGATGCAGTACGGCCGCAACCTGCCGTCCAACGGCGCGGTGGAAGCGCCGCGCGGCGCGGCCGGCGTCGGCGGCCTGCCCGGCACCTACAAGCTGGGCTTCTGGTACCTGAACCAGAAAACCGCCGACACCCGGATGGACGTCAACGGCCAGCCCATCGCCCTCACCGGCGCCAACCCGCAGCTGCACAGCGGCAACTACAGCATCTACGCGGTAGCCGACCAGACCGTGTGGCGTCCGGCCGAGGACAGCAGCCAGACGCTGAACGTGTTCACCCGGCTGATGGGCGCGCCGGGCGACCGCAACCTGGTCAGCTTCTCCGCCAACGCCGGCGTCACGCTGACCGCGCCGTTCGCCGGCCGCGACAACGACACCGTCGGCCTGGCGGTCGGCTATGTCAAGGTAGGCAACCACGCCGCCGGCAACGACGCCGACACCGGCATCGCCAACGGCAACTTGGCCTATCCGGTGCGCAGCGATGAAACCCAGGTCGAAGCCACCTACATTTATCAATTGACGCCATGGTGGCAATGGCAGGCCGACCTGCAGTACGTGCGCAACGTCGGCGCCGGCGCGGTGTCGCCCAACGACCCGACCCAGACCCAGCGCATTCCCAACAACTGGGTGGTGGGCCTGAAGACCACCATCACCTTCTGAGTCAGAACCTGCAGACAGGCCGGACCACCGATCCGGCCGCAATGGAGAGAGTAAAGATGAAGCGGAACTTCTCGCGCCGCGGCCTGGCCGCCGCCGCCGCCCTGCTGGCCCTGGCCGGCGCGGCCCATGCCGACGGCGCCTTCCTCGCCGGCATCAAGCGCCACACCATCCTCGCCAACACCGTGCCCGACAACGGCGACCAGAACCCATACGCGATCGCGGTGTCGCCGGTGAGCGCCGGCAAACTCAAGCAGGGCGACGTGCTGGTGGACAACTTCAACAACGCCGCCAACCTGCAGGGCCTGGGCAGCACCATCGTCAACTACCACCCGGACAGCAAGAGCCTGACCCTGTTCGCGCAAATCCCGCGCACGCTGCCGCAGTGCCCGGGCGGCGTCGGCCTGTCCACCGCGATGACGGTGCTGAAAAGCGGCTGGGTGATAGTGGGCAGCACGCCCAGCAACGACGGCACCACCGATACCAAGGGCGCCGGCTGCCTGATGGTGCTGGATTCGTCCGGCAAGCTGGTCGACACCTGGGTCGGCGCCGACATCAACAACCCCTGGGGCAATATGGCGGTGATAGACAACGGCGACAAGGCGACCCTGTTCGTCAGCAACGCCGGCTTCGGCGTCGGCAGCGCCAAGGGCACGCCGCCGGTGGTGAACCTCGCCACCGTGCTGCGGCTGGAGTTGGACATCCCCGCCGGCCAGCCGCCCAGGATCGTCAGCCGCACCGTGGTGGCCAGCGGCTTCGGCGAGCAGGCCGACAAGGGCGTGTTCCTGATCGGCCCCACCGGCCTCGCCTACGGCAAGGACGACAAGCTCTACGTATCCGACGCGCTGGGCAACCGCATCAGCGAGATCTGGGACGCCACCACCCGCACCACCAGCGCCGGCATCGGCCGCACCCTGACCCACGACGGCCTGCTGCTGCGTCCGCTGGCGCTGGCCACCACGCCGCAGGGCCACCTGCTGGTCACCAACGGCTCCAACGGCAAGGTGGTGGAAATCGACCCGGCCAACGGCGAGCAGCTGGGCGCGCGCTGGATAGACGCCAACAAGGCGCAAACCCCGCCCGGCAACGGCGACCTGTTCGGCATCGCCATGACGCCGGAAGGCGACGGCTTCTATTTCGTCGCCGACGACAACAACAACCTGGTATTGGCGAAATGACAAACCGCGACAAGCCGAAACAGCCCTCGCGGCGCGGCTTCCTCAAAGGCGGCGGCGCGCTGGCGATGGCCGGCTGGCTGGGCGCCGGCAAGGCGCTGGCCGGCCCGACCCCGCACGCCAAAGCGGCGGCGTCGGCCGGCCGCGAGCCGTTCGACGGCGTCCACCAAGGCGGCATCCTCACCCCGCAGCAGCAGAACAGCTACTTCGCCGCCTTCGACCTGCAAACCGCCAAGCGCGAAGACGTGATCGCCCTGCTCAAGGCCTGGACCGAGGCCGCGCGGCGGCTGAGCCAAGGCCTGCCGGCGCGCGCGCTGTCGGGCCAGAGCGACAAGGCGCCGCTGGACTCCGGCGAAGCCGTCGGCCTGGCCGCCGCCCGCCTGACCCTCACCTTCGGCTTCGGCCCCGGCCTGTTCAGCAAGGATGGCGTCGACCGCTACGGCCTGGCCAAGCACAGGCCGGAAGCGCTGGTGGACCTGCCCAAGTTCAACGGCGACCAGCTGGTGCCGGAAAAGAGCGGCGGCGATTTGTCCATCCAGGCCTGCGCCGACGACCCGCAAGTGGCCTTCCACGCGGTGCGCCAGTTGGCCGCCATCGCCGACGGCATCGCCAGCGTGCGCTGGGTGCAGACCGGCTTCGCCAGCGGCGCGCCCGGCGGCGGCACCCCGCGCAACCTGATGGGCTTCAAGGACGGCACCAACAACCCGTCCACCAAGGACCCGGCGCTGATGAACCAGTTCATCTGGGTCGGCGACGAGGGCGGCTGGATGAAGAACGGCAGCTACCTGGTGGTGCGCCGCATCCGCATCGCGCTGGAGCACTGGGACAAGACCGAGCTGGGCTTCCAGCAGGAAGTGGTCGGCCGCTACAAGGACAGCGGCGCGCCCTTGGGACAGAAACACGAATTCGAGCCGATGAACCTGGCCGCGGCGGACAAAGACGGCAACCCGCTGATTCCGGACACCGCCCATTCGCGCGTGGCTTCGCCGCAGGAAAACGACGGCGCCCGCATCCTGCGCCGCGCGTATTCGTACAACGACGGCGCCAACTTCTACGCCGAGCGCTGGCCGCCCTGGCGCCAGGGCGTCGAATACGACGCCGGCCTGTTCTTCATCGCCTACCAGCGCGACCCGCGCACCGGCTTCATCCGCATCAACAAGAAGCTGGCGGCGATGGATATGATGAATCAGTACATCACCCATGTCGGCAGCGCCGTTTTCGCCTGCCCGCCCGGCGCGCGCCCGGGCGGCTACATCGGCGAAGCCCTGTTCCAGCTCTGAACCATCCAACCGGACGCCGCCCGGCGGCGTCCACAAGGGAGCCACCAAGCCATGAAACGCAAACTGATCTCCGCCCTGCTCGCCGGCTCGCTGCTGGCCGCCAGCCAGCTATCCACGGCCGCCAGCCTAGTGCTGTACAACGCCCAGCATCCGCAAACCATCAAGCTCCTGACCGCCGACTTCGAAAAGATGAGCGGCATCAGCGTCAAGGTCCGCTCCGGCGAAGGCCCGGAGTTGTCCGCCCAATTGCTGGCCGAAGGCAAGGCCTCGCCGGCCGACGTCTATTTCGCCTCCAACTCGCCCGAGCTGATGCTGCTGGAAGGCAAGCAGATGCTGGCCAAGCTGCCGGCCGCCACCTTCTCCGCCATCCCGGCGCGCTACAGCTCGCCGCAGGGCGAATGGGTGGGCGTGATGGCGCGTGAAAACGTGCTGGTGTTCAACACCAAGCTGGCCGCCGGCGCCCAGATGCCGGCCTCGCTGCTGGACCTGGCCAAGCCGCAATGGAAGGGCAAGCTGGCCATCGCCCCGTCCGACGGCGACTTCCTGCCGCTGGTCAGCGCGGTGCGCGCGCTGAAGGGCGAGCCGGCGACGCTGGCCTGGCTGAAGGGCCTGCGCGACAACGCCCAGACCTTCGACGACAACGAAGGCGTGGTGGCGGCGGTGAACCGCGGCGGCGTGGCCGTCGGCGTCATCAACAACTACTACTGGACCCGCCTGCAGGTGGAGCTGGGCAGCAAGGGCATGCACAGCCAGTTGTACCACTTCGGCAACGCCGACGTCGGCGCGCTGATCAACGTCTCCGGCGCCGGCATCCTCAAAACCGCGCGCAACGCCGACGCGGCGCAGAAGTTCCTCGCCTACCTGGTGAGCCCGCGCGCGCAGCAGCTGATCGCCAAGAGCAACATCACCTTCGAATACCCGCTGCTGCCAAGCGTGGCGCCGGCCCCGCAGCTGAAGCCCTTCAACCAGCTGAACCCGCCGCCGCTGGACATGCAGAAGCTGGGCGACGACAGCCAGTCGGCCAAGCTATTGCGCCAGGCGGGCCTGCTGTAACGCCCGCGCCGGCCGCGAAAGCCGCGCAGCTTGGGGCTTTCGCGGCGCATCAGGCTTTTCCAATGAGGTTTTCAGGATGAACATCGCCATGCGCCTGGCTGGCGGCAGCAGCCGGCGGCCCGCCGGCCTCATCGTCAGCGCCGCCCTGGTGGCGCTGCTGGCCTTGCTGCCGCTAGGCTTTACCCTGTGGCAGGCGGCCAGCGTCGGCTCCGGCGACGCCGCCGAACTGCTGCTGCGCCCCATCGTCGCCCGGCTGGCCGGCAACACCGCCTTGATCGTGCTGGCCAGCACCTTCAGCTGCGCCGTGGCCGGCACCGCCTCCGCCTGGCTGGTGGAGCGCACCCGCTTGCCCGGCCACCGGCTGTGGGCATTGCTGTGCGTGGCCCCGCTGGCCATTCCGCCCTTCATCACCAGCTTCGCCTGGGTGTCCATCAGCCCGGATCTGCAGGGCTTCTGGGGCGCCTGGCTGGTGCTGACCACCGCCTACACGCCGCTGGTCTACCTGCCGGTGTCGGCGGTGCTGCGCAATATGGACCCGGCGCTGGAGGAAACCGCGCGCTCGCTGGGCCTGTCCGCCTGGTCCTGTTTCCGGCGCGTGACGCTGCCGCAGCTGAAGCCGGCGCTGCTGGGCGGCATGCTGCTGGTGGCGCTGTCGAGCTTGTCGGAATTCGGCGCCTTCATGCTGCTGCATTTCCACACCTTCACCACCGAAATCTACGCCGAATACCGCGCCAGCTTCGACAGCGCCGGCGCGTCGCTGCTGGCCAGCGTGCTGATGGCCGCCGGCGTGCTGATCCTGCTGGCCGAACTGCGCGTGCGCGGCGAAAGCCGCTACCAGCGGCTGGACCGCGGCGCGCGCCGCGCCGCCGGCCGGCTGGAACTGGGCTGGAAACGCTGGCCGGCGCTGCTGTGGCTGGCGCTGCAAGGCTCGGTCACGCTGCTGGCCCCCATCGCCACCATCCTGTACTGGACCCTGCAACCAGGCGCGGACGCGGTGACGCCGGCCGAGGTATCGCCGCAGCTCTTGCTGTCGGCCACCGCCACCTCGCTGGGCCTGGGCCTGGCCGCCGCCGCGCTGACCACGGTGCTGGCGCTGCCGCTGGGCTATCTGCTGGCGCGCCATCCCGGCCGGCTGGCCCATTTGCTGGAGCGGGTGGTCTATCTGGCTCAGGGCGTGCCGGGCATCGTCATCGCGCTGGCGCTGGTCAACCTAGCCATCGAGTGGCTGAAGCCGCTGTACCAGAGTGCGCTGATGTTGGCGCTGGCCTACGCCATCATGTTCCTGCCGCTGGCGCTGGTCAGCGTGAGGAGCGCCTTGATGCAGGCGGAAAACAAGCTGGAAGAGCTGGCGCGTTCGCTGGGGCTCAACTGGTGGCAGGCTCTGTGGCGGGTGGTGCTGCCGCTGGCGGCCCCCGGGCTAGGCGCCGCCGCCAGCCTGGTATTCGTCTCCGTCATCACCGAACTGACCGCCACGCTGCTGTTGGCGCCCATCGGCACCGAGACGCTGGCCACCCAGGTATGGGCCGACACCGCCGCGCTGGCCTTCGCCGCCGCCGCGCCGTACGCCGCCATCCTGATCGCGCTGTCGCTTCTCGCCACCTGGCTGCTGATGTCCTGCCTGGGACGCGGCGCGGTGCTGGGCGGCCAGCCGCAACCATGGAATCAACAGGAAGATCCGCCATGTCGGAACTGAAAATAGAGAAGCTGGGCAAGCGCTTCGGCGAGCACCGGGTGCTGGACGACATCACCCTGACCGTCGAACAAGGCTCGCTGCTGGCCTTGCTGGGGCCGTCCGGCAGCGGCAAGACCACGCTGCTGCGGCTGCTGTGCGGCTTCGAGCGCTGCGACGAGGGCAGCATCCACATCGGCGGCCGGCTAGTGAGCAGCCCGCAGCTGTACCTGCCGCCGGAGAAGCGCCAGATCGGCTACGTGCCGCAGGAAGGCGCGCTGTTCCCGCACCTGTCGGTCTCGGACAACATCGTCTTCGGCCTGCCGCGCGCCGAGCGCCGCGAACGCCGCCGGGTGGCGGAGCTCTTGGACATGGTGGGCCTGCCGGCCGACTTCGCCGCCCGCGCGCCGCAGCAATTGTCCGGCGGCCAGCAACAGCGCGTCGCCTTGGCGCGCGCGCTGGCGCCCAAGCCGGCGCTGGTGCTGCTGGACGAGCCGTTCTCGGCGCTGGACGCCGCGCTGCGCGCCGAAACCCGCCAGGCGGTGGCCGACGCGCTCTCCGCCAGCGGCACCACCGCGCTGATGGTGACGCACGACCAGGCCGAAGCGCTGACCATGGGCCGCCAGGTGGCGGTGCTGTGGCAGGGCAAGCTGCTGCAAGTGGCCGCGCCGCAAACGCTGTACCAGCGCCCGGCCAGCCCGGAACTGGCCGACTTCGTCGGCGACGCGGTGCTGCTGCCCGGCCGCGCCCAGGGCGGCGAGGCCCACTGCGCGCTGGGACGGCTGCCGCTGCTGGACGGCATGCCGCAAGGCGAAGTCAATGTGCTGCTGCGGCCGGAGCAAATCCGCCTGCTGCCGGCATCGCCCGACCACGCGCGTCAGGCGAAAGTGCTGGACGTCAGCTTCAGCGGCCACGACGCCAGCGTGCGGCTGATGCTGGACGACGGCAGCCTGCTGGCCGCCCGCGTCCCCGGCCACCGCTGCCCGCAGCCCGGCCAGACGATGGCGCTGCAAGTGGAAGGCGCTGTCGCCTGTTTCGCCGCGCCCGGCAGCGCCAGCAGCGGCGGCGGCAATATCGCCACCACCCGCCTACAGCACAGCCCGGCGCTGTTTAGACAGGAGAAGTGAACCTTTATCTTCAGCAGAGAACAAAGCCCACTCTCGTAAAAAAGCCTTCCCGATATGGGAAGGCTTTTTCATTTCCGTTACTGCTAGAACTCATCCTTACCCTCAGCAAACACACCACCAGACTTCAGATGCTCGAGGATTTTCAACGCCAAGTAGCCATAAACAATCTCAGGTTTAGTGTCATTCTGAACATACCGAATATGTGTAACCGTGTGAGCTGTGCCTAGCCGCAGATTGGCCTCAACTACGCCCTTCACGACGCTAGCAATAACCTCTGCTTCGACTAACGGCTCATGACAGCATCCCCCTTTAGGCGGCAAACACTCGCAAGCCGGCTTATCTTGCACTCCGGCACCTAAACGGATCTGCAATAGATTATGCTTGGGACCTGTAATCATAAAAGCAGCTATAAATTCACCAAAACGAACAAAATGCATGTAATGTTTTTTAACGCAGAGTTAACTAGGCCCTAGGCTAGGCTGAATAGAATGAAGCTCAACGCTTACCAAGAAAATCATTATGAGCGTTATAAATCCCAAAGTAAACACTGAATTTATTGGATTCAGCCCAATCTATAACCGAGCCAAACCGCCAGTCAAAAAAGAATGGAATCCATCCTACTAACCTACATCCTATCTCTTTAATTCATTGAACCGCCTTGTCAGTCAGCCTGTATTTTTTCTTGAGCTCCATAACCAAAGGCTGGTTTTTAGCAAGGAATTCATTGAATTGCTTGATCACCTCTCCTTGGCGGATGCTGGAAAGGGAAAAATCATTGCTTTCAAAGGGAAGCTTTTTATCAAAAACTAGCGCGCCCGGCTTGTGAATCACCACATCAAGGTAGTAGTTGATGACTATCGGGCTGGCATAGACCGCGTCGTAGTGCCCCGTCATCCCCAAAGCGATCACCTTGCCGAACGAATCCTCCTGATAAACCCGAATGCTTCCATTATTGATCTTTTGCCGCATGGTCTGATCAAAAGGCCAAGGCGTAAACCCTCGCATGGTCACGATAGCCTGAAGCGAATCCTCGGACAATTGATCTATCTTCTCCGGCTTCACCAGCAATCCTTCGCTGACATTGACTACGGGATCGCTATAGAGGACGGATTTCCCTTTTTTCATGTCCGCTTGCCAATGCGGGTTGTCCGGATATTTGAAATCAATCGAATTGTCATTCAGAAATGTATGGAACAGCCTTGAAACTGGAAGCGGCATGTAAGTAAATGAATGGCCGGATTGTTTTGCAAATGCGTCAAGCAAGTCTCTGCCATAGCCGGAGAATTTTCCATTGGCGTAACTATGCAGCGGGTAATAGTCAATTTCTTCCACACCTACGACAAAGGAATCGGCAGCGGCGCTGCCAATGAATGCCGTGCAAAGAAGCGCCGTCACCATTGATGCCAGTCTCATTTCACACCACGCAATCACATCGACATGCATTGAAAAACATGAGCGAAGCCTCCTGCTTGAAAAGGTGGCTCTGGCAGACCAGAGGCTCATTGCGAACACAGCCCGGACGACTCCCGCACCAACCCAAGCACTCCTCGTCCCATTGCATTGTCCGCCGCCAACGGGTTCGGCATCCAGGCGGTGAAGACGACCAGCGCATCGCCATCCAACTGGTAGAAACGCTGCTGCTCGGTGCCGTTCCAGGCTTCGTTCCAGCAGCTGTCCACCTGGACGATGAAGCTGTCCGCATCCACCCTATATCGTCCGGTATAGGCCATCACAGTGCGATAGAGCGCGGCCTGTTGCGCGTCGGTGCCGCCCGGTTCGCGCGCCTTGGCGGTCACCAGCACCATCATCCGGCCGTCGGCGCCGAAAATCAGGCGGCCATTTGGGTCGGCTCCCCATGGCTGGGTACGCGCTTTCGATTCCTGCAGCTCCAGCTCAAAAGAAAGCAGCCGCCAACTGCCGTGAAGCCTGCTATCGCGCTCTGACATATTCCATCCTGTCGCCATTTGCCTGAATGGTTCTGCCTGCTGGCTGCAAGGCAAGCCGACTTTCCACCGCCGTAAGCAGCTCCGCGGGATGCTCGGCATCGCGCGAATCCGCAGACTACAACCATGCTAGCACAAGGGCATAGCCATGCCGGATGAAGCAGGCGCCAGCTATTCAACAAGCGTCCGCGCCCATGCCTTTTAAAGATTCATGCCAATAAAAACAGCGAGCCAAAGGCCCGCCGTTTCTTTGCCAAACCGATCTGGCATTCCAAACGCACCCGCACAAGACATCGCGGTTTTCATAGCACGGACCCGCATCTGGCCCGCGCCCCCTTCACTGTCCGGACAGGCTCTCCGCCCGGCCGGCGCGGCGGCCGTCCTGCGAGACGCCGCGCCAGTAATTCGCCTGCACCTGCTGGCCGGGCTGGTAGGTTTGCCAGCCATGGCCGTCGTACGAATATTGCAGGCGCGCGCCCGGCCATTCCGTCGTCGCCGTCTGGCCCTGGCTGCCGGTCCGCACCGCCGGCATCGACACCCGGTAGCCGACGCCGGCATGTTCCAGTTTCGGCGCTTCGCGCCAGCCCAGCACCGCGGCGAACTGCTGCCAGTCGGCGTTCAGCGCCGCCTTGTCCACCAGGTGCGTCACGCCCAGCTGGTAGGTTTCGCCCACCGTGTAGGGCCGCTCCCACGCCGCCTTGTGCCAGGCGCGCTCGGCCAGCGCCAGCAGGCGCGGATAGACCATGGTTTCGAACTCGGCGTCGGTGCGCATCACCTCGGTCCAGGCCTGGCCCTGGATGCCGGCGTAGCGCGCCGGCGCGGCGGCGCTGGTCACCGCGAACGGCTGGCCCTGGCGGTCCGGCATCACTTCGGCGTTTTGCGGCAGGTTGTCCGGCGCGAAACTGAACACCTTGTAGCTGTCGGTATCGCGCGAGGCCCAGTAGTAGCCGTGCTCGCGCGGGTTCAGCTCATAGGGGAAGTCGAAATACAGGTAGTCCGGCATGGCCAGCACGGTCTGGAAGCCCTTGGCGGCATAGCCGTTCACCGCCTGCGCCGCGCCCCAGTACAGCGTGTCCCATTCGGTGACCATGGTGTTGCGGGTGGCGAAGTCCGACGCGCCGCTGGCGCCGGCCACGCCGTCCTGCCACGCCGCCATCGTCGGGATGCCTTGCTCGGCGACGATGCGGCTGGCCGTCTGCGCAAACTTCAGCGGCAGCTGGTCCACGCTGCTCAGTTGCCCCTGGGCGATCTGCGCGAGGCAAGCCGGCGAGCGGCCCCATGGCTTGTCCTGCTGCGCCATGTTCACCTTGCCCTTGGACGGGTCGCCGCCGCTGGCGTCCTGGAAGCCGGCGCCCAACAGGATGTTCTTGGCCTCGTCGCCGCCGAAATGCCAGATCTGCAGCGGCTGGCCGGCCTCGCGGTGCATCTGTGCCACTTCGGACACCAGCTTGGCGACGAAGCGCGCGCTGCCCGGCACGCAGGGATTGAAATAAGTGCGGCGGTCGTAAAACTGCACCGACAACGTATTGGATTGGTCCTGCGGATCCAGCAGCCGGTATTCGGCCGCCGCCTGCGGCCGGCCCTGCGCCACCAGCTTGCGATAGCGCGCCTCCATGGAGACCACGGCGGCGCGGGCGTGCGCCGGCATGTCGAACTCCGGAATCACCTCGATGAAGCGGGCCTGGGCGTAGCGCACCAGATCGATGTAGGCGGCGCGGGTCAGGTAGCCGCCGCCGGACTGGTTGGCCGGACCGGAGCCCAGCTGCGGCACCAGGCACTGGGTTTCGCTCAGGTCGTGGCAACGGCGCGCGCCGACCTCGGTCAGCTCCGGCAGGCCGGGAATCTGCAGCCGCCAACCTTCGTCGTCGGACAGATGCAGATGCAGCTTGTTGAGCTTGTAGGCGGCCATCTGGTCGATCAGGCGGCGCACGGTGGCCGGCTGTTTGAAGTTGCGCGCCAGATCGGCCATCATGCCGCGGTGGGCATAGCGCGGCGCGTCCTCCACCGTCATCCATTGCGCCTTGCCGCCGTTTTGCGGCAGCAGGCCCAGCAGCGTCTGCACGCCGTAGAACACGCCGGCGGCGTCGTAGCCTTCCACCTTCACGCCCTGCCGGCCGATCTGCAGCCGGTAGCCGCCGGAGACGGCGATATCGGCCGGCAGCCGCGTACCGACCACGCCGCCCGCCACTCTGACCCCGGCCGGCCGCAATCCCAATTGCGCCGCGCGCTGGGACAGCGCCTGGCTTTGCGCCGGGCTCAGGCCGAACAGATTCAGGGTCAGCCCTTTCACCTCCAGCTGGCCGCCGCCCAGTTGCTGCCGCAGCGCGGCCGGGATGACGCGGTTGGCGACCTGGGCGGCCGACAGCTGCTGACCGCGCTGGGTGAATGTCAGATAGCGTTGCTGCGGCGTGGCCAGCGGCCGCAGCTCGCCGGCCGGGTTCTTCCAGTTGTCGCCGCGCAACGGCAGCAGGTAGCTGGCCTCGTCGCTGCCATCGTGCGCCAACAAGGCAGGCGCCTGGCCGTCCACCACCACGTAGGGGCGCGGCAGCACATCGCTTTCCTGCAGGATCCAGTATTCGTCTATCAGCGGCAGCTCCAGCCGCTGGCCGGCGGCCAGGCCCTGGAAAGCGGCGGTGGGCGTCAGCTGGTACAGGTCGCCGGTGATGTGGCGGATGGCGAACTGCGGCGTGTCCAGCTTCAGGATGCGGCGGATGCTGTGCAGGTACAGGCTCCAGCCGCCGCCGGCCGGCACCGCCTGGCCGCCCTGGTTTTCCAGAATCAGCCGCCCTTTCAGGCAGGACGCCCAGTCCGCGCCCAGGTCGGAACACGGCGCGCCGGCCGCCGCGCCTCTGTTGCTGTCCACCGCCACCCGCATCGACAGGCTTTGCCCCAAAGCCGCCGCGTCCGGCGCCGCCCACGCCGCCGTTGTCGCCGCGGCCAGCGCGGCCGCGCCCAGCAATCGCTTCACGCTCATCATCCACTCCCCGTTTATGCACTGCGCCATGAGCTGGGCCGCCATGCGGCGTCCCACTGGAATTTCCACTCGCGACCATCATGCGAATGACATTTGGCATTTAAGTGGTATTAGAGGTGGTATGCAAGCGGTATCGACACGCCTGCTTGATGCAAGGCAAGCGCATCCAGATTTGCGGCGCGCGGCGGACAGCCGCCGCCGGTGTCCTGGATGGCGGCGGTTTTCACGCGCGCGAACCTCGCCACTACGTCGCGCCAACGATAATGAAAACAATTCCTATTTACACAAAATAGACTTAATGCGAAAATAGCGGGCCATTTGACATTCTATTGCGCATTCATTCCATAAAAACGCAGCAACGATCGCCGCAGCGCGCCTGCCAAGTGGACATACGTTCCGTGATGAACTCTGGGTAATCAAAATGAAAAAAAATCGCCTCCCGCCTCGCGCCGTCGCCAGGCATGGTTTCCGTCTCGCCCTGCTGTCCGCCGCGGCAGGCAGCCTGCACATTCCCGCGGCCTTCGCCGCCGAATCCGAAGCGGTGCTGCCGTCGGTGGTGGTGACCGCCTCCGGCTACGAGCAGAAGATCAAGGAAGCCCCGGCCAGCATCTCGGTGATCACCCGCGAAGACCTGGAAAAGAAGCCGTTCACCAATCTGACCGATGCGATCCGCGACCTGGAAGGCGTCAACATCAACGGCTCCGACCCTACCGACAAGGACATCTCCATCCGCGGCCTGCCCGGCGAATACACGCTGATCATGGTGGACGGCCGCCGCCAGAGCACCCGCGAAGTCCGCAGCCGCGGCACCGGCGGTTTCCAGCAGTTCCAGATTCCGCCGCTGGAAGCGATCGAGCGCATCGAAGTGGTGCGCGGCCCGATGTCGTCGCTGTACGGCTCCGACGCGATGGGCGGCGTGATCAACATCATCACCCGCAAGGCGCCGAAGGAATGGCACGGCGCGATGACGCTGGGCGGCACCATCACCGAACATTCCAACGAAGGCAACACCGGCCAGAGCAGTTTCTGGCTGGGCGGCCCGCTGGTGAAGGACCTGCTGTCGCTGCAGCTGTACGGCGCGCTGAACAATCAGGCCGAAGACAAGATCTACTACGCCAACAGCATGGCTGGCGGCAAGAACACCAGCCACGTCGGCGACATCAACGCCAAGCTCGGCTACACGCCTAACCAGGCCAACGAATTCGTGTTTGAGGCAGGCCACAACGCGCTGCGCCAAACCACCACTCCCGGCATGAGCCTGGCCCCCGACGACGACAAGACCGACCAGTACGACACCCGCGACCACTGGAGCCTGAGCCACGCCGGCAAGTACGGCAACGTCCGTTCCTCTCTCGCCCTGTATCAGGAAATCGAGAAGACCCGCACCGACATCAATAATGTCAACGACGGCAAAGATCTGAAGCTGACCAACACCACGCTGGATGGCCAGCTGTCTTTCCTGTTTGACCGCCACACGCTGAAAACCGGCGTTCAGGTCGGCCAGCAACAAGGCACCGGCATGCAAGCGCAGGAAGCGCTGAAGCCGCCGTTCAAATACACCGGCGCGCCGAATCCGGACAAGGTCACCGTCAATACCTGGGCGCTGTTCGCGGAAGACACTTACGACCTGACCGACACGCTGGCCATCACCGGCGGCGCCCGCGTCGACCATCACAGCACTTTCGGCACCCACTTCACGCCGCGCCTGTACCTGGTAGAGCACCTGACCCCGTACCTGACGCTGAAAACCGGCGCCAGCACCGGCTTCAAGGCGCCGACCATCCGCCAGAGCACCGCGGGCTACTGCATGCGCACCGGCAGCCAGGTGGAAACCGGCCTGCTGTGCGGCAACCCCAATCTGAAGCCGGAAGAAAGCCTCTCGTATGAAGTGGGCCTGCAGTTCGACAACAACCGGAACCTGAGCGGCAGCGCCACCGCGTTCTACAACCGCTTCCGCAACAAGGTGGTCAGCTTCGGCACCGATCAATTTACCAACGAGTTGATCGCCAAAGGCAAACCGGCCCGCGTTTACGTGTACGGCAACGTGGACAATGTGAACATCGGCGGTCTGGAGCTGTCCGGCAAATGGGCGTTTGCGCCGCAATGGACCGTATCCGGTAATTACACCTACACCAAATCGAAGCGCGAGGGCGGCACGGAAACCACCTTCGACGGCCACTCGCTGGACGGCTTCCCGCTGGACAAGACACCCGAGCACGCCGGCAACGTGAAGCTGGACTGGACGCCGATGGAAAAGCTCGGCCTGTACACCCGCCTGAACTACGAAGGCAAGCAGTACTACACCGGCTTCCGCAACGGCGCGATGAATGTGCGCACCCGTCCCGGCTCCAGCACCTGGGACCTGGGCGGCACCTACCACATCAACAAGACTTTTGACGTCAACTTCGCCGTGTTCAACGTCGGCGACCGCAAGGTGGCCATCGACGATCGCGGCCGCTACAACGGCCTGGACGGCAACTGGATGGTCGACGAGGGCCGCCGCTATTGGCTGACCCTGAGCGGCAAGTTCTAAACCCCGCGCTCCCCGTCCGCGCCGCAAACGCGGGCGGGAAGCTACGCACGGCAGTTGCCGGACCCTATCGGTCCGCCAACTGCCTGTTCCCGTTTTAGAAGAATGGAGAAATCATCATGCTGAGCAGCCGCGCTTCCCTCACCACCGCCAACGCCGACAAGGTGCTGTACAAGCTGTGCAAGCACTACGCGCTGAAAGTGCCGGTGGATTTCGACACCGAACGCGCCCATGTCCAGTTTCCCATCGGCACCTGCGACATCCAGCGCGCGGGCGACACGCTGGACATGGTGTGCGCGGCCGACGCCGCCGACAAGCTGGCCAAGATCGAATTCATCATGGACGAGCACCTGGGCTTGATGGCCAAGCAACCGGAACTCAAGCTCGACTGGCAAAAGTAAGGAATACCCGATGAAGACCGTATTATCCCGCCTGCTGGCGGCCGCGCTGCTCGCCGCCGCCGCGTTGTCGGCCCAGGCCGCCATCGTCACCGACATCGCCGGCCGCAAGGTGGAAGTGCCGGCCAAGGTGAACCGCATCCTGCTGGGCGAAGGCCGGCTGTTCTATTCCTTGGCGCTGCTGGAAGGCAAGCAGCCTCTGGCCCGCGTCGCCGGCTGGCAGGGCGATTTCCGCCAGCTGGACCCGCAAACCTACGCCCAGTACAAGAAACGCTTCCCGGAGATCGACCGCATCCCGCTGATCGGCAAGACCAGCGAAAACTCGGTCAGCGCCGAGAAGGTGCTGACGCTGAAGCCGGACATCGCCATCTTCAGCATTTCCGGCCACGGTCCGGGCCTGAACAATCCCATCGTCCAGCAGCTGCAGGCGGCCAAAGTGCCGGTGGTGTTCGTCGATTTCCGCAACGCGCCGCTGGAGCACACCGTGCCCAGCCTGCGCATCATGGGCAAGGCGCTGCAGCGCGAGGCCGAGGCCGAGCGCTTCATCCGCTTTTACCAAAGCCGGATAGACGCCATCCGCAAGACGGTGGCCGCCATCCCGGCACAGCAGAAGCCCAAGGTCTTCCTTGATCTGCGCGCCGCCGCCTTCCCCAACGTCACCAGCGCCGGCAAAGGCAGCCTGGGCGAGCTGGTGGATGCCGCTGGCGGCGTCAATATCGGCGACAAGCTGATTCCCGGCGCGGTGGGCGAGGTGAACATGGAACACGTGCTGGCCTCCAAACCCGACTGGTACATCGGCACCGGCACCGCCGACGTGGCCGACAAGATCGGCATCCAGTTCGGCGCCGACATCTCGCCGGCCCAGGCCCGCGAATCGCTGGCCCGCGCCGCCGCGCGCAAACCGGTGGGCGCGCTCGCCGCCGTGCGCGACGGCCGCACCTTCGGCGCCTGGCACCACTTCTACAACACGCCCTACCACATCGTGCTGCTGGAAGCCTTCGCCAAGACGCTGCAGCCGGCGCGCTTCGCCAAACTGGACCCGGACGCCAGCTGGCAGCAGCTGCACCGCGACTTCCTGGCGATTCCGCCGCAGGGCACCTACTGGGTCAAGGGAGGCAAATGAACGATTCCGCCCTGCCCCCGCTCACCGCCGCCGCGGTGAGCGGCGACTACCGCCGCGCGCTGCTGCGCCGGCTGCTGCTGGTGGCCGGCCTGTTGGCGCTGCTGGCGCTGTCGCTGTCGCTGGATGTCACCACCGGCGCCAGCGGCATGCCGCTGGCCGAATTCTGGCGCACGCTGCTGGAACCGTCCGCAGCCGATCCGGCCACCGCCGTCATCGTCTGGGACATCCGCCTGCCCTACGCGCTGATCGCCGTCGGCGCCGGCCTGGCGCTGGGCCTGGCCGGCGCGGAGATGCAGACCGTGCTGCACAACCCTCTGGCCGACCCGTTCACGCTGGGCCTGCAGCCGGCCGCCGCCTTCGGCGCGGCGCTGGCGCTGCTGCTGGGCATCAGCCTGCCCGGCATTCCCGCGTCGTGGATGCTGCCGGTCAATGCCTTCGTGTTCGCGCTGGGCTCGGCGCTGCTGCTGGACCTGGTGGCGCGCTGGACGCGGATGGCTGCCAGCGGCGTGGTGCTGTTCGGCATCGCGCTGTTCTTCAGCTTCAACGCCCTGGTGTCGCTGCTGCAATTCGTCTCCACCGCCGACGCGCTGCAAGACCTGGTGTTCTGGCTGATGGGCAGCCTGTCCCGCGCCGACTGGCCCAAGATCGGCCTGATCTTCGCCGCCTTCGCGCTGATCCTGCCGTGGTCGCTGGCCAACGCCTGGCGGCTGACCGCGCTGCGCCTCGGCGAGGACCGCGCCGCCAGCTTCGGCATCGACGTGCGCCGGCTGCGGCTGACCTCCCTGCTGCGCGCCAGCCTGCTCACCGCGCTGGCGGTGGCCTTCGTCGGCACCATAGGCTTCATCGGCCTGATCGCGCCCCACATCGCCCGCAGGCTGGTGGGCGAGGATCACCGCTTCTATCTGCCGGTGAGCGCGCTGACCGGCGCGGCCATCCTGTCCATGGCCTCGGTGGTCACCAAGAACCTGATTCCCGGCGTCATCGTGCCGGTGGGCATCGTCACCGCTCTGGTGGGCATCCCCTTCTTCATCGTCATCGTCTTGCGCAACGGAGGCCGGACATGAGCGAGCAGCTGTCCATCGAAAACCTGTCGGTCAGCTACGGCAAGCGCCGCGTCATCCATCAATTGTCCGTGCCCTGTATGCGGGCGGGCGAGGTCACCGCCCTGCTCGGCCCCAACGGCAGCGGCAAGTCCACCCTGCTGCGCGCGCTGGCCGGCCTGCAGGGCGGCGACGGCCTGGTCCGCCTGCGCGGCCGCCCGCTCAGCCGCCAACGCGGCGAGGTGGCCTACCTGCCGCAGACGCTGCCGCCCTGCGTGCATCTGACGGTGTTCGAATCGCTGATGGTGGCCGGCCAGGCCACCGCCGCCGGCCTGTTCCGCCGCCACGACGACCAGCAGGTATTCGCGCTGCTGCAGTCGCTGGGAATCGACCACCTGGCGCTGCACTTCCTCGACCAGCTCTCCGGCGGCCAGCGCCAGCTGGTGGGCATCGCCCAGGCGCTGATCCGCGAGCCGGCGGTGCTGCTGCTGGACGAGCCGCTGTCGGCGCTGGACCTGAATTACCAGTTCCACGTGATGGACCTGCTGCGGCGCGAAACCCGCCGCCGCGGCATGGTGACGGTGATCGTGCTGCATGACCTGAACGCGGCGCTGCGCCACGCCGACCGGGTGCTGATGCTGAAGGCCGGCCAACTGCTGGCCAACGGCGATCCGGACCAGGTGATAGACGCCGTCACGCTGCAAGCGGTCTACGGCGTCAACGGCCGGGTGGAGCGCTGCTCGCAAGGCGTGCCCCACGTGCTGGTGGACGGCCTGGCCGCAGGCTGACCCTCCCGGCGGGACGGCCAGCGCCGTCCCGCCTGATTGAATTCTCCCTTTTTCTCACGCAATGCGATTGAAATTGATATTCAATCGCATTTATGATGTCAGCCTCCGCTCAGGAGCCGCCCAGGCGGCCGAAACCAATAACAGGCAGACATCCTCATGACCGAGACCTCCACCCGCCTTCCCGTCAGCTACGCCCAGCACGGCATCTGGATGGGGCAGCGGCTGGCGCCCGACAATCCGGGCTACTGGACCGCCGAAGCCACCGAGCTTGACGGCCCGCTGGACATCGACGCCTTCCGCGCCGCCGCCGCCGCCGCGCTGGCGCACTGCCCGGCGCTGCGCATGCGCTTCGAATTCGACGGCGAACAGCTGTGGCAACGCCCGCAAGCCGCCCCCGCGCAAGCGCTGCCCTGGCACGACCTGAGCGGCGCGGCCGATCCCGAAGCCGCGGCGGATGCCTGGATGCGCGAAGCGCTGTCCCGCCCCTGCGACCCGGCGGCGGGCCCGCTGCATCGCAGCGCGCTGCTGCAACTGGGACCTCATCGTTTTCTGTGGTATGTGCAAACCCACCATATCGCGCTGGACGGCTTCGCCTACGGCCTGCTGGCCAAGGCCGTATCCGCGCGCTACAACGCCGCCCAACGCGGCCAGGACGCGCCGCCGCTGCCCGACTGGCGGCTGGAGCAGGTGCTGGCCGAAGACCAAGCTTACCAAGCGTCCGAACAGCGCGAGCGGGACCGCGCGTTCTGGACCGCGCGGCAACAAGCCTTCCCTCCCGCCGCCACATTGGCGCCGCCGCAACCGCTGGCCGACAGCGTGCGCAAAGCCGGCCGCGCGCTGACCGCAAGCCAGATCGACGCCTGGCAGCGCGCCGCCAAGGCCTGCGGCGTCAACTGGGCCGCCTGGCTGATGGCGGCGACCGCTGCCTGGCTGGCGCGCCGCAGCGGCCGGCGCGCCATCACCCTGGGCCTGCCGGTGATGAACCGCATGGGCTCGGCCGCGCTGGCCGTGCCGTGCATGGCGATGAACATCGCGCCGTTCAGCCTGCGGCTGGACCCGGCCGCCAGCCTGGGAGAGCTGGCCCGCCAGGCCGCCGCCGGCCTGCGCGACATCCGCCCCCACCAGCGCTACCGCTACGAATGGCTGCGCGGCGATCTGGGCCGGCTGGACGGCCGCCAGCGGCTGTTCGGCCCGGTGCTCAACCTGATGCCCTTCGACCGCCACGCGCCGTTCGACGGCCTGAAAACCCGCATCCGGCCGATCAGCTCCGGCCCGGTGGAAGATCTGTCGATCAACATCAGCCTGCTCAACACCGAATGGCGGCTCAGCCTGGAAGCCCATCCGGACGCCTATCCGGCCGAGCGGCTGGACGCGCTGTGGCATGAGCTGCCGCAATGGCTGGACCAACTGGCCCATGCCGAGCCCGGCACGCCGCTGGCGAGCTTGCTGCCGGACTTGCCGCCGCTGTCCATTCTGCAAGGCCCGGCGCTGGAACGGCCCGCTGTCCCGGTGATGGAGCGGCTGGCCGCGCAGGCCGTCGCGCAGCCCGACGCGGTCGCGCTGGAAGGCGAAGGCCAGGCCCTCAGCTACCGCCAGTTGCTGGACCGCGCGCGCGCGCTGGCCGGCCGCTTGAAGGCCCAGGGCCTGGAAGACGGCGATCGCGTCGCCATCCTGCTGCCGCGCTCGGTGGACGCCATCGTCGCCATCCTCGGCACGCTGTGGGCCGGCGGCTGCTATGTCCCGCTCGATCCGCTCGGCCCATCGGCCCGGCTGGCCATGGTGCTGGACGACGCCCGCCCCAGGCTGGCGCTGACCCATCGCCGCTGGGCCGCGCTGTGCGGCGACGCGCCGGCGCTGTGCCTGGACGAAGCGCCGGGCGAAGACGCGCCGCGTCTGGACGCTTGCGCCGCCGGCGTCGACAGCCCGGCCTATCTGCTCTACACCTCCGGCTCCACCGGCAAGCCCAACGGCGTGCTGGTCGGCCACCGCGCTCTGGCCCACTTCGTTTCCAGCGCCGGACAGTTCTACCGCGTCCAGGCCGGCGAGCGCATCCTGCAGTTCGCGCCGCTGCATTTCGACGCCAGCATCGAGGAAATCTTCCTGGCGCTGTGCCACGGCGGCACGCTGGCATTGCGCGACGACGCGATGCTGGAATCGATGCCGGCCTTCGCCGACGCCGTCGCGCGGCTGAAGATAGACGTGCTGGACCTGCCCACCGCCTTCTGGCACGAGCTGGCTTACGCGCTGACGCCGGAATTGGCCGGCCGGCTGTCCCGCGTCCGCCTCGCCATCATCGGCGGCGAGGCCGCGCTGACCGAGCGCGCGCGCCGCTGGCGCGAGCTGCTGCCGGATGCCACGCTGCTCAACAGCTACGGCCCCACCGAGGCCTCCATCATCGCCACCGGCGCCGCGCTGTCCGGCCCGGACGCGGTGTGGGACGGCGGCGACGACATTCCCATCGGCCTGCCGCGCCCCGGCGTGGCCGCCGCCATCGTCGACGCCGGCCTGCAACCGGTGGCGCAGGGCGAGGAAGGCGAGCTGTGCCTGCTGGGTGACGCGCTGGCCATCGGCTACCTGGGCCGCGACGAGCTGACCGCCCGCCGCTTCGTGGCGCTGGACGCGCTGCCCGGCGCGCCGCGCGCCTACCGCACCGGCGACCGCGCCGTCTGGCAGGGCGGCCAGCTGAGCTTCCTCGGCCGGCTGGACCACGAGCTGAAGATCAGCGGCCTGCGCATCGACCCGACCGAAGTGGAAAACGCGCTGCTGGCCTGCCCCGGCGTGCGCGAGGCCGCGGTGATCGGCTTGCCGCTGGCCGGCGGCGGCTACACGCTGGCCGCCTTCCTCTCCGCCGACGCGGAGCCGGATGCCGGCGCGCTGCGGCGCCAGTTGGCCGAACGGCTGCCCGCCGCCGCCATTCCCGACCGCTGGCAATGGCTGGAACAGCTGCCGCGCAACGTCAACGGCAAGATAGACCGCAAGCAACTGGCCGCGCTAAGCGATGCCCCGGCCCGCGACGCATCCCCGGCCGCCGAGGCCACGCCGCTGGAGCGGCAGATCATGGAAGTGTGGAGCCAGGTGCTGGGCCGCATGCCGGAAGGCCCTCACGCCAACTTCTTCGCGCTGGGCGGCAAGTCGCTGCAGGCGATCCAGGCCGCCAACCGGCTGGCCCAGCTGCTGCAGCGCGAAGTCGCCGTATCGGCGCTATTCAGCTACAACACCGTCGCCGCGCTGGCGCAGGCGCTGAGCGCGCCGGCCGCCCACCGTCCGCCATCAGCGAGCCAGGGCGGCGAGTTCGCGCCGCTGCTGACCATCCAGCCCGGCAAGCTGCCGGCGCTGTTCTGCCTGCATCCGGCGGAAGGCTTGTCCTGGTGCTATCTGGGACTGGCGCGCCACCTGCCGGACACCGCCATCTACGGCCTGCAGGCCACCGGCATCCAGGGCGAGGCGCCCGCCAGCTTCGACGCCATGGTGGCCGATTACGTCGCCCGCATGCGCGCCGTCCAACCGTGCGGCCCGTACCGGCTGCTGGGCTGGTCGCTGGGCGGCGCGCTGGCGCAGGCGATGGCCGCCGCGCTCGCCGCCGCCGGCGAAACCGTGGAGCTGCTGGCGCTGATGGACAGCTACCCCGCCGCCTGCTGGGAAAAGCGGCCGCAACCCCAATTGCACGACGCCTTGGTGACGGTGCTTAGCGTCAACGGCGAGGTGGACGCCGACGCCGACGGACTGCCGCTGGACAACGAGGCCATCTACCAGCGCCTGCTGCGTCCCGGCAGCCCGCTGGCGCCACTGGGCCGCGCCGCGCTGGAAAAACTGGGCCAGGCCTCGTTGCACGGCATGCGCCTGTTCCGCGACAGCCGCACGCCGGCCTACGCCGGCGACGTGCTGTTGTTCCGCGCCGGCCGCCACCCCGGCGACGCGCCGACGCCGGCCGACTGGCAGCCCTATCTGCAAGGCCGGTTGGACTGCGTTGAGCTGGACTGCGACCACTTCGGCATGAGCGATCCGGAACCGATGCGCCGCATAGGAGAAGAGCTGGCCCGCCGCTTGCAATCTATTTAACGCGGTCAATCCGGCGCGGCCGCCGCCGCGCCACCCCGCACGATCATGCCAAATCCATTCATGATCGTGCTTTTTCACGCCCATCAACCCCCAAATATCCTGACTTTACGCTATTCCCAACGCATGGAATCGGCAGCATCCAGTTGACAACCTTCTGCTTTGAATATACCTTGAACGATAATTATTATCATTATCATCGGAGTTAAGCCATGCACACCCAGTCGGCCGCGACCGGCAACGCCGAAGACGGCGAGTTTTATTTCCTGTCGTCCCACCGCAGCCTGAAGGCCGGCGGCATACACTCCCGAATCGATACTCCCGCGCGCGGCGCGCTCGACGCCGGCAGCGCCTTTTCCCGCGAAGTGGCCGAAGCCTTCGCCCGCGCCCGCGCCGACGGCATCGCCTCCCCGGTGCTGATGGGCGCCATTCCTTTCGACATCGACCAACCGTCCGAACTCTTCATCCCCGCCCGCCACGCCTTCTTCGACCGCCAAGAACGCTTGCAGGCGGCCGCCCAGCGCGCCGGCGACGGCGGCAAGGTGGTCGGCTCGCGCAGCATCCCGGACGAGCAAGGCTTCAAGGCCGCCGTCAGCCAGGCCATAGAGCGCTTCGGCCGCGGCGAAATCCGCAAGGCGGTGCTGTCGCGCGTGCTGGAAGTGGACTTCGACCGCCCGGTGTCGGCGGAGCGCGTGTTCGACGCCGTCTGCGCGCAAAACCCCAACGGCTACCAGTTCCAGCTGCCGCTGGCAGGCGGCGGCCGCCTGGTGGGCGTCAGCCCCGAGCTGCTGCTGCAGAAGGAAGGCGCGCGCGTGCGCACCTTCCCGCTGGCCGGCTCCGCCAAGCGCCAGAGCGACCCGGCGGCCGACGCCGCCGCCAGCGCCAAGCTGCTGGATTCGTCCAAAGACCATTACGAGCACAGCCTGGTCATCGACGACATCCAGAACGTGCTGGGCCCCTATTGCGCCGAGCTGTCCATCCCGTCCGCGCCGTCGCTGCTGGGCACCCGCGCTATGTGGCACCTGGGCTCGCCAATAGACGGCGTGCTCGCCGACGCCTCGCTGCCGATTTTGCAGCTGGCCTGCCGCCTGCACCCGACGCCGGCCATCTGCGGTTTCCCCACCCAGGCTTCCCGCCAGCTTATCCGCGAGATCGAGCCGTTCGAGCGCGGCGTGTTCAGCGGCATCGTCGGCTGGTGCGACGAGCATGGCAACGGCGAATGGGCGGTGACCATACGCTGCGCCACCGTGGCCGATACCCGCGTGCGGCTGTTCGCCGGCGCCGGCATCGTCGCCGCGTCCACCCCGGAGTCGGAATGGGCGGAAACCCAGGCCAAGCTGGGCACCATGCTGGGCGCCTTCGGCCTGTCCGGCCAGGAGGCGGCGGCATGAGCGTAGCCTTCACCCGCTGGCCCGACGACCTGGCGGCGCGCTATCGCGCCGCCGGCTACTGGAACGACCAGCCGATGACCGAGATGCTGGCGCGGCAATGCCGCGAGCGTCCCGATGCGCCGGCCGTGCTGTGCGGCGAGCGCGAGATCAGCTACGCCGAGCTGGACCGCCGCTCGGGCAACCTGGCCGCCTGGCTGCTGGCGCGCGGCGTGGCCCGCCACGACACCGCGCTGGTGCAGCTGCCCAATGTCGCCGAGTTCTACATCGCGCTGTTCGCGCTGTTCAAGATCGGCGCCGCCCCGGTCAACGCGCTGTTCAGCCACCAGAAGCTGGAGCTGTCGGCCTATGCCCGCCAGATCCAGCCCAAGCTGCTGATCGCCGACCGCCGCCACCCGCTGTTCGGCGACGACGCGATGGCGGACGAACTGGCGGCCATCTCCCCGGCGCTGAGCGTGCGCCTGTTCGCCAACGACGAGCTGGAAGCCGTGCTGGAGCGGGACTGCGGCGGCCTGCCGGAGCAAGCCGGCCCCAGCGCCGCCGACGAAGTGGCGTTCTTCCAACTGTCCGGCGGCAGCACCGGCACGCCCAAGCTGATCCCGCGCACCCACAACGATTACTTCTACAGCGTGCGCCGCAGCGCCGAAATCTGCGAGCTCGGCCCGCATACCCGCTTCCTGTGCGCGCTGCCTGCGCCGCACAACTTCCCGCTCAGCTCGCCGGGCGCGCTCGGCGTGTTCCACGCCGGCGGCGCGGTGGTGCTGGCGCCCAATCCGGAAGCGCTGGCCTGCTTCGCGCTGGTGCAGCGCCACCAGGTGGACATCGCCGCGCTGGTGCCGCCGGCCGTCGCGCTGTGGCTGCAAGCCGCGCCCGGCCGCGAATCCCAGTTGAAGAGCCTGAAGCTGCTGCAGGTCGGCGGCGCCAGCTTCGCCGAAGCCACCGCCCGCCAGGTGCCGGAAGTGCTGGGCTGCAAGCTGCAACAGGTGTTCGGCATGGCCGAGGGCTTGGTCAACTACACCCGATTGACCGACGGCGACGACATCGTCTACGGCTGCCAGGGCCGGCCGATGAGCGACGCCGACGAAGTGAAGGTGGTGGACGAAGCCGGCCACCCGGTGCCGATCGGCTCGCCGGGCATGCTGGCCACCCGCGGCCCCTACACCTTCCGCGGCTACTACCTGGCCCCGGAACACAATGCCCGCGTGTTCGACAACGAAGGCTTCTATTACTCGGGCGACGTGGTGGTAGCCGACGAGCGCGGCTACCTGCGCGTGGTCGGCCGGGTCAAGGACCAGATCAACCGCGGCGGCGAGAAGATCGCCGCCGAGGAGATCGAGCACCTGCTGCTGCAACACCCGCAGGTGGCCCAGGCCGCGCTGGTGGCGATGCCCGACGCGATGCTGGGCGAGAAGAGCTGCGCCTACGTGGTGGCGCATGAGGACGGACTGAAATCGGTGGCGCTGCGCCGCTTCCTGCGCGAGCAGGGCGTGGCCGACTACAAGCTGCCCGATCGTTTCGAACTGGTAAACACCCTGCCGCTGACCCATGTCGGCAAAATAGACAAACAAGCGCTGCGCGGCATGCTGGCCGCCGCGGCCGGAGCCTGAACACCATGAGCATTCCCAAGCTGAACGCCTACCCGCTGCCGCAGGCGGCCGACTTCCCCGCCAACAAGACCGACTGGCGCGTGGAGCCCAAGCGCGCCGCGCTGCTGATCCACGACATGCAGCGCTACTTCCTGGCCTTCTACGGCGAGGACAGCGCGCTGGTCAATGAACTGGTATCCAAAGTGGACGCGCTGCGCCGCTGGGCCGACAGCCACGGCGTGCCGGTGATCTACACCGCGCAGCCCACCGAACAAAAGCCGGAAGACCGCGCGCTGCTGAACGATATGTGGGGCCCGGGCCTGACCACCGCCGATCCGGCGGTGCAAGTGGTGCCCCCGCGGCTGGCCCCGCGCGAGCAGGACACCGTGCTGGTCAAATGGCGCTACAGCGCCTTCCAGCGCAGCGACCTGCAGGAAAGAATGCAAGCCTGGGGCCGCGACCAGTTGGTGATCTGCGGCGTCTACGCCCACATCGGCTGCATGATGACCGCCTGCGACGCCTTCATGCGCGACATCCAGGCCTTCATGGTCGGCGACGCGGTGGCGGACTTCAGCGAGGAAGAGCACAAGATGGCGCTGCGCTACGTGGCCACCCGCTGCGGCGCGGTGATCGCGCAGTCCGACCTGGCCCCTGCCGGCGGCGACGCCGCGCTGACGCGCGAATGGCTGAAGGCCCAGGTGCTGACCGTGCTGGAAGACGGCGACGATAGCCTGGCCGGCGGCGACAACCTGCTGGACTACGGCCTGGACTCCATCCGCGTGATGGAGCTGGTGGCGCAATGGCAGAAGCTGGGCCTGGAAATCGGCTTTGAAGATTTGGCGCAGGACCTGACGCTGGACGGCTGGTGGGCCGCCATCCAGGCCAAGCTGCCGCAGGAGGCCTGATCATGGTCGGACTGGATTTCACCGGCCAATGCGTGTGGGTGACCGGCGCGGCCCAGGGCATAGGCCAGGAGGTGGCGCGCCGCTTCGTCGAGGCCGGCGCGCGCGTCGTGGCGCTGGACCTGCAGTTCGAACAAGCGGCCGCGCATTGCGGCGTGATGCGCGAGCTGCCGCTGGACATCCGCGACGCCGACGCCGTGGCCGCGCTGTGCCGCCGCCTGGCCGAAGAGGACGCGCTGCCGGACGTGCTGGTCAACGCCGCCGGCGTGCTGCGCCTGGGCGCGTTCGACGCGCTGTCGGTCGACGACTGGCAGCAGTGCCTGGCCGTCAACGTCAGCGGACCGTTCTACCTGCTGCGCGCGCTGATGCCGCACTTCAAGGCGCGCCGCGCCGGGGCCATCGTCAACGTCGCCTCCAACGCCGCCCACGTGCCGCGCATAGCCATGGCCGCCTACGGCGCGTCCAAGGCGGCGATGGCCAGCCTCAGCCACAACGCCGCGCTGGAGCTGGCGCCGTACGGCGTGCGCTGCAACGTGGTGTCGCCCGGCTCCACCGACACGCCGATGCTGCGCGGCATGTGGCAGGACGAGCACGGCGCCGCCCGCACCATCGCCGGCAAGCCGGAAGCGTTCCGCCTGGGCATCCCGCTGGGCAAGCTGGCCACCCCGGCCGACGTCGCCGGCGCGGTGCTGTACCTGGCTTCCGACCTGGCCGGCCACGTCACGATGCAGGACATCGTGGTGGACGGCGGCGCCACCCTGGCCGCCTAGCATGCGGCCGCCGCGACGAAAAGCAGGCCTGCGCGCCGCCGGCGCGCGGCCGCCCTGTCGCCGACACCGGGGCCGCGCGCCGGCCCTGCCGCAAACGACGGGCTGAATCCGCGGCTCGTTTGCGGATCATCCTGTGGAGAACATCATGACTACGCTTGCCAGGCCGGAACACGGCCTACTCGCGCCCGAACACGGCCACGCGTCGCCGCCGTCCAGCCAGGCCGACTACCGCTCGATGGCCAGCCCCGCCGAATTATTGCGCAGCCTGCCGGCCAGCGCGCGCGCCAGCGCCTCGGTCCATGCCGGCCGCGACGCGGTGAAGAAAGTGCTGAACGGCAGCGACCCGCGCTGGCTGGTGGTGGTGGGCCCCTGCTCCATCCACGACCCGCGCGCCGGCCTGGACTACGCCGCCCGGCTGGCGGAGCTGGCCGCCGAACTGGACGACACGCTGCTGATCGTGATGCGCGCCTACTTCGAAAAGCCGCGCACCAGCGTGGGCTGGAAGGGCCTGATCAACGACCCCTACATGGACGACAGCTACTGCGTGGACGAGGGCATGCACATCGCCCGGCGCTTCCTCCTGGCCGCAGCCGAGCTGGGCCTGCCGCTAGCCGGCGAGGCGCTGGACCCGATGTCGCCGCTGTACCTAGCCGACCTCTATAGCTGGATGGCGATCGGCGCGCGCACCACCGAATCGCAGATCCACCGCGAGCTGGCGTCGGCGCTGGACAGCGCGGTGGGCTTCAAGAACAGCACCGACGGCTCGCTGGACGCGGCGCTGAACGCCATCGTCTCCGCCAGCGCGCCGCACGCCTACCTGGGCATGGGCAAGGATGGACGGGTGGCGGTGGTGAACAGCCGCGGCAACCCGCACTGCCATCTGGTGCTGCGCGGCGGCGGCGGCCGGCCCAACTATGATTCCGTCAGCGTCGCGCTGGCCGAACAGGCGATGAAGAAGCACGACATCCCGCCGGCCATCATGGTGGACTGCGCGCACGCCAACTCGTGGAAGCAGCACGCGCTGCAGCCGCGCGTGCTGGCCGACGCGGTGTCCCAGATCCGCCACGGCAACCGCAGCATCCGCGCCTTCATGCTGGAAAGCTTCATCGAGCCTGGCAACCAGTCCATCCCGGCCGATCTGTCCGAGCTGCGCTACGGCTGCTCGGTGACCGATCCCTGCGTGGACTGGCACACCACCGCCGACATCCTGCGCGACGCCCGCGCCAAGCTGCGGCCGCTGCTAAAACATTGAGCGACCGCTTGCGGGCCATGTCGCCAACATGGCCTGCTACCTCGCTAACCTTAACCATTCCTTCTCGGTCACATGCCAGGCTCACCCGCCGGTCAACCCTCAGGACAAGTGCTGCCCATCGTCAAAAGCTCCTGAACTTACTAGGGCTTGGGCAATCTGTGAAACAAGTCCGGCCTCTGGAAAGAAGCCAAGCTTATGCAACTGCTGCAGTACCGTTTCAAATTGGCGGTAAGAAATTGCATGACCTTCCGCTGCGTTGTTGGCAAGATTCTCCAACTCGGTCGCGAGCAGTAATATTTGACCTTGCTTTTCTTGCGTCTCATTGGTACCCGCTAACTCTGGCCCAATTTTGATAAAGCATCCAGAAGTTGATCGAACGTGATCCGCAAGAGTCCTGAGTACACTTTCCGCCGAGTGTCTCATATCATTCTCCTTCGCTTCAGCACACCCCAGATATACATGCAGGCCAAACAAAGCGCGGTTTAAAATTATCAAATTAACTCACCTGCGGCCAAATCCGCGCCACAATGGTTGCCTCCTCCAAAGATGCACCTCTTCCTTGCACTGCGATGGTCGCTAGCCAACTCATGCAGCGAACGAGGCTAATCCTCTAAGGCTCCATTTGCTGAAGCTGAGCCTGCTCCCTATCCGGCCCCGGCGGCAGATAATGCTGGATCTGCTGCAGGAAAACCGTTCCCGCCGCCAGCAAAGCCAATGCGGCGACGCATCGTTTCAGCCAGCGCAGCCGCAGCGTCAATATCCAGACCAGCCAACTGCCGATGCTGACCAGCAAGGGCAGGAACTGGGTGAACAGCGAGATCGCCCCATAATACTGGGGCAAACGCGGATTCATATAGCCGATGCCGATCACGAACAGGACAAAACCGTAAAAACACCAAGCGAAAACCACGCCAGGCACACATACAATGATGCGCATCGCCAGCGACCTGCCCTCAGCGCAAGCTTTCTCCGCATCCTCAACCCGCATCGCATCTCCCGCGCCAAACCCGCCATTCCATCCCAACCCGCCATTCCTGACAAGCAGGCCCAAGCAACAAACAAATTGATCGGCAAGCCAGATCCGAGCGTGCCGCCACAGCGCAGTCGCCAGCCTAGCCGCGCTTACTAGCGCCGAGATGGCGCGCCTCATGCCGCATAGTACTGTTCGAATACAGTGGTCAGCTCGTCAAAACCCATGCTGGCTGAAATGTAGATCGGGCTACCGCGCGTTTTCCAGCTGATGCGCGCCAGCATTTGCTTGAACAATCCGAGCTCGCGCAAGTATTTTTCAGGCTCCGCCACATTCATCGCGTCTTTCTCTCTGCCTCCGGCCCGCCACTTAATACCAAAATCATACGATAAAATTTATTTTCGGCATTTTAACATGGCGCTTTCGAAATCCGCCCATCGCCGCATCCCAGCCCACGCACGAAAAAACCCCCGCCGGGGCGGGGGTTGTCGTTTGAGTCCGGCCACCCCGCAGGATGGCGGCAAACTGCTTACTGGGTCTTCAGACCGAACGAATCAGCGGTCGCCTGGGCGGTTTTCGCTTCTTCTTCCAGCAGGGCCTTGATGGACAGGCGGATGCGGCCGCGGTCGTCCATTTCGATGGCCTTGACCTTCACCACTTGGCCTTCCTTCAGGTAGTCGGCCACGTTCTTGATGCGCTCGTTGGCGATCTGAGAAATGTGGACCAGACCATCCTTGCCCGGCAGGATGGAAACGATGGCGCCGACGTTGTTGTCGAGGATCTTGACCACGGTGCCTTCGTACACCTTGCCCACTTCCACTTCAACGGTGATCTCTTCGATGCGCTTCTTGGCCGCTTCCGCGCCCTCGTTGCTGATCGAAGCGATGGTGATGGTGCCGTCTTCCTCGATGTTGATCTCGCAGCCGGTGTCCTTGGTGATGGAGCGGATGGTTTCGCCGCCCTTGCCGATCACTTCGCGGATCTTTTCCGGGTTGATCTTCATCACGTACAGGCGCGGAGCGTGGGCGGACAGCTCTTGCGGGCCGTCCACGGCTTCCTTCATCAGGCCCAGGATGTGCAGACGGCCTTCCTTGGCCTGGTCCAGCGCAACCTGCATGATTTCCTTGGTGATGCCCTGGATCTTGATGTCCATCTGCAGCGCGGTGATGCCCGAAGCGGAACCGGCTACCTTGAAGTCCATGTCGCCCAGGTGGTCTTCGTCGCCCAGGATGTCGGTCAGCACCGCGAAGCGGTTGCCTTCCAGGATCAGGCCCATGGCGATGCCGGCCACGTGCGCCTTCAGCGGCACGCCGGCGGACAGCAGCGACAGGCAGCCGCCGCACACGGAAGCCATCGACGAGGAGCCGTTGGATTCGGTGATTTCCGACACCACGCGCATCGAGTAGCCGAATTCGTCTTCCGGCGGCAGCACCGCTACCAGCGCGCGCTTGGCCAGGCGGCCGTGGCCGATTTCACGGCGCTTCGGCGGACCCATGCGGCCGGCTTCGCCGGTGGAGTACGGCGGGAAGTTGTAATGCAGCATGAAGCGCTCGGTGTATTCGCCGGCCAGCGCGTCGATGATTTGTTCGTCCTGCTTGGTGCCCAGCGTGGTCACGACCATCGCCTGGGTTTCGCCGCGGGTGAACAGCGCGGAGCCGTGGGTGCGCGGCAGCACGTTGTTGCTGATGCGGATCGGGCGCACGGTGCGGGTGTCGCGGCCGTCGATGCGCGCTTCGCCTGCCAGGATCTGGCCGCGGACGATTTCAGCTTCCAGGCCCTTGAAGATGCCCTTGATCTCGTTGGCCACTAGGGTGTCGGTGGTTTCGTTGATCAGCGCAGCCTTGACTTCGGCCCAGGCTTCGTTGATGACCACGGTGCGCGCTTGCTTCTGGCGCAGGCGGAAAGCGTCGGCCAGCTTGGCGCCGGCGATGCCGCGCACTTGGGCGATCAGCTCTTCGTTGGCTACCGGAGCGGCCCAGTCGAACATCACCGGGTTCACTTCGTCGGCCAGTTCGTTGATGGCCTTGATCGCGGCTTGCATCTGCTCGTGGCCGAACACCACGGCGCCCAGCATCACGGCTTCGGACAGTTCCTTGGCTTCGGATTCCACCATCAGCACGGCGCGCTGGGTGCCGGCGACAACCAGGTCCATCTGCGACGATTGCAGTTCGGTCTTGGTCGGGTTCAGGATGTATTCGCCATCGGCGTAGCCGACGCGGGCGGCGCCGATTGGGCCGGCGAACGGCAGGCCGGAAATGGCCAGCGCGGCGGAAGCGCCGATCATCGCCGGAATGTCGGAATCCACTTCCGGATTCAGCGACATCACGGTGGCGACGATCTGCACGTCATGGTAGAAGCCTTCCGGGAACAGCGGGCGGATCGGACGGTCGATCAGGCGGCTGGTCAGCACTTCTTTTTCCGACTGTTTGCCTTCGCGCTTGAAGAAGCCGCCCGGGATCTTGCCGGCGGCGTAGGTGCGCTCCAGGTAGTCTACGGTCAGCGGGAAGAAGTCCTGGCCCGGCTTGACGGACTTGCCGCCAACCACGGTCACCAGCACTACGGTGTCGTCTACGGATACGATGACGGAGCCGGATGCCTGGCGGGCGACTTCGCCGGTCTCCAGGGTGACGGTGTGGCGGCCGTACTGGAACGATTTGGTGATCTTGTTGAACACGAGGGTTTCCCTATCTTGAGTTCGATTATAAAAACACGCGAGCCGGAAAAAACAACGGGAACCCCTAAAAATTCTGACCTGCACGATAGATCGGAATTCTTAGAGGCTCCCCCCGTTGTTACGACAATATGGCCCGCTTTGCTGCCGGTGTGAAAAAGTCGCAGCAAGCTGCGACTTTTTCAGAACCGTTGCCGATTACTTGCGCAGGCCCAGGCGGGCGATCAGCGCGCGGTAAGCGTCAGCGTCGGTGGTCTTCAGGTAGTCCAGCAGACGGCGGCGACGGCTAACCATCTTCAGCAGACCACGACGGCTGTGGTGGTCTTTGGTGTTGGCCTTGAAGTGGGGGGTCAGGTCGTTGATGCGCGCGGTCAGCAGGGCAACCTGCACTTCGGACGAACCGGTGTCGCCTTCAGCGCGTTGGAAGCTCTTGACGATTTCAGCTTTTTGTTCGGCGGTCATTGCCATTTGGATTACTCCAGTTTCATTTAGGGGGTTTGAAAACCCGACAAGTGCGGCGAGCCGGAAAACCAACCCATTCCACACTCCGGTAGTTTGCCGCTCAGGACGTTGCCGCCTGGTTGGCCAGGAGCCGGATCGGATGCAGGCGACCATCGTCGCGCGCCTCGCCCAGCCCCATGAAGCGCCGGGTAGACTTTTGGTATACCCGGAAGCGCTGCATTTTCTCACACTTTTCAGCAAAAAGCACGGCTTGTCCGTTCATGAACTTGCCGATTTCGCCGTCGGCCAGCTCGGTTTCCGGAAAATGTTGCACCAGCACGTCGACCGGCAGCAGCAAGGCTTCGCGCCCGGCCATCTCCAGCGCCTCCAGCGCCGCCAGCGTGTGCGCTTCGTCCAGGCCGAAGCCGCCGGTGGCGGTGCGGCGCAGCGCGGTCAAATGCGCGCCGCTGCCCAAGGCTTCGCCGATGTCGCAAGCCAGGGTGCGGATATAGGTGCCCTTGGTGCACAGCACGTCGATTTCGGCAGACACGCCGTCGAAGGCCAGCAGCTCCAGCTTGCGGATGGTCACCCGGCGCGCCTCGCGCGGCACTTCGATGCCGGCGCGCGCGTATTCGTACAGCGGCTTGCCCTGGTGTTTCAGCGCCGAATACATCGGCGGCACCTGGCTGATTTCGCCGCGGAACGACGCCAGCGCGGCTTCCAGCTGTTCGCGGCTGAAGCTGACCGGCCGCTCGGACACCACTTCGCCCTCGACATCGCCCGTCGTCGTCACCGCGCCGAATTTCACCGTGGCGCGGTAGCCCTTGTCGGCGTCCAGCAGATACGAGGAAAACTTGGTGGCCTCGCCCAGGCACACCGGCAGCAGCCCGGTGGCCAGCGGGTCCAGCACGCCGGTATGGCCGGCCTTGGCGGCGTTCAGCAGCCAGCGCGCCTTTTGCAGCGCGTTGTTGCTGGAGATGTCGTAAGGCTTGTCTATCAGCAGCACGCCGTCGATCTGGCGCTTGGTGCTGCGCGGCTTGCTCATTCCTTGTCGCCTTCGCCCGCTTCTTCGCCAGGCGCGGCGGTGCCGAATTTTTCCGCGTCTTCGCGCGCCACCTGATTGATCAGGCTGGTCAGGTGCATGCCGCGCTCCACCGACTCGTCGTAGACGAAATGCAGCTGCGGCATGCTGAACATCTTGATGCTGCGGCCCAGTTCGTTGCGCAGGTAGCCGGCGGAGCTTTCCAGCGCCTCCTGGGTGGCCGCGCGGGTAGATTCCACCATCACGGTGTAATACACCTTGGCGTGCGAGTAGTCGCGGGTCACTTCCACCTGGGTGATGGTGATCCAGCCCGCGCGCGGGTCTTTCAGGCCGGTGCGGGTCAGTTCTGCCAACTCGCGCTGGATCTGCTCGGACACGCGGTCGGCGCGGGAGAAACCTTTTTTGGCTTTTGCCATGTCACTTCCAATTCTGTTCTGTCGCGGCCGGTTCGGCCGCCTGGCCGCAAACCCCGGCAAAGCGCACGCCTGTCGGCATGCGCTTTGCGGGTTTTTGCAGCATCGATATGAAAAAGGGCGAGCGCCCGCCGGCCTTTCGGCCAACCGGCACCCGCCCCTGGCGTTCCCCTTACAGGGAGCGCGCCACTTCCACGATCTCGAACGCTTCCAGCTGGTCGCCTTCTTGGATGTCGTTGAAGTTCTTCAGCATCAGGCCGCATTCGTAGCCTTGACGCACTTCCTTCACGTCGTCCTTGAAGCGCTTCAGCGATTCCAGTTCGCCGGTATGCACCACCACGTGGTTGCGGATCAGACGGACCGAAGCGGTGCGCTTGATCATGCCGTCGGTGACCATGCAACCAGCGATGTTGCCGACCTTGGACACCGAGATCACCTGACGGATCTCGACGGTACCCAGAATCTGCTCCTTCTTCTCCGGAGCCAGCATGCCGGACAACGCAGCCTTCACCTCGTCCACGGCATCGTAGATGATGCTGTAGTAGCGGATGTCCACGCCTTCGTTTTCGGCCAGCTTGCGCGCGGCGGCGTCGGAGCGGGTGTTGAAGCCGATCACGATGGCCTTGGAGGCGATCGCCAGGTTGATGTCCGATTCCGAGATGCCGCCCACGCCGGAGTGCAGGATGGAGACGCGCACTTCGTCGGTGGACAGCTTTTGCAGGCTGCCCGCCAGCGCTTCGTACGAACCCTGAACGTCGGCCTTGATGATCAACGACAGGGTCTGCACTTCGCCTTCGGTCATCTGGGCGAACATGTTCTCCAGCTTGGAAGCCTGCTGCTTGGCCAGACGCACGTCGCGGAACTTGCCGGCGCGGAACAGCGCGATTTCACGCGCCTTCTTCTCGTCGGCCAGCACCATGGTGTCCTCGCCCGCTTGCGGCACGTCGGACAGGCCCAGGATTTCCACCGGGATGGCCGGGCCGGCCGAGTCGATCGGCTTGCCGTTTTCGTCCATCATCGCGCGGACGCGGCCGAAGGCGGTGCCAGCCAGCACCACGTCGCCCTTCTTCAGGGTGCCGGACTGAACCAGCAGCGTGGCGACCGGACCGCGGCCCTTGTCGAGGCGGGCCTCGACGATGATGCCCTTGGCCATCGCGTCGACCGGAGCCTTCAATTCCAGCACTTCGGCTTGCAGCAGGATGGCTTCCAGCAGCGCATCGATATTGGTGCCCATCTTGGCGGACACTTCGATGAACTGGGTATCGCCGCCCCAATCTTCCGGCACCACTTCGTGCGACACCAGCTCCTGGCGGATGCGCTCGACGTTGGCGCCCACCTTGTCGATCTTGTTGACCGCCACCACCATCGGCACCTTGGCGGCCTTGGCGTGGTGGATCGCTTCGATCGTTTGCGGCATCACGCCGTCGTCGGCAGCCACCACCAGCACGACGATGTCGGTGGCCTTGGCGCCGCGGGCACGCATCGCGGTAAACGCTTCGTGGCCCGGGGTATCCAGGAAGGTGATCATGCCGCGCGGGGTTTCCACGTGGTAGGCGCCGATGTGCTGGGTAATGCCGCCGGCTTCGCCCGCGGCGACCTTGGCGCGGCGGATGTAGTCCAGCAGCGAGGTCTTGCCGTGGTCGACGTGGCCCATTACGGTCACCACCGGGGAACGTGGCAGTTCCACCACTTCGACAGCTTCGCCATCGGTCACTTCCAGGTAGGCTTCCGGATCGTCCGCCTGGGCGGCCTTCGGCTTGTGGCCCATTTCTTCCACGACGATCATCGCGGTTTCCTGGTCCAGCACCTGGTTGATGGTCACCATCATGCCCATCTTCATCAGGGCCTTGATCACTTCCACGGCCTTGACGGCCATGCGGTGGGCCAGTTCGGCCACCGTGATGGTTTCCGGCACCAGCACTTCATGGACGATCGGTTCGGTCGGGGCCTGGAAAGCGTGCTGATTGTTGCTTTGCTTGTGCTTGCCCTTGCCGCCGCGCGACTTCCAATCGTTGCCGGCGTCGCCGCCCTTGGTCTTCAGACCGCCGCGGCCGCCCTTCTTGTTGTCATCCCAGCGGTCGCCGCCCTTCTTGTTGCCGCCTTTCTTAGCATCCGGACGGCCGGCGACGGTAGCCGGAATCGCCGGAGCGCCGGGCGCGCCAGCCGTAGCCGGACGCGGGCCGCGGTTATCGCCAGCCGGGCGCGGGCCACGGTTGTCGCCAGCCGGGCGCGGGCCGCGATTGTCGCCAGCCGGGCGCGGGCCGCGGTTGTCGCCAGCCGGACGCGGGCCACGGTTGTCGCCAGCCGGACGCGGGCCGCGGTTGTCGCCAGCCGGGCGCGGGCCACGGTTGTCGCCAGCCGGACGCGGGCCGCGCTCATCGCGCTGCTCTCGTTGCGGTTCCGGCGCGCGCGGGGCCTCCACCACCGGAGCCGGCTGCGATGCGGCCAGCTTGGCTGCCTGACGGCGCTCTTCGCGTTCGATCTTTTCGCGCATCAGCTCTTGCTGACGGGCGCGGAATGCCGCCTGGCGCTTTTCCTCGGCTTCACGCGCGGCGATTTCTTCCGGCGACAGGATGGAGGCCACGGTGCGGGCCGCCGGCGCCGGCTTCGGTTCCGGCTTGGGCTCGACCTTGGGTTCCGGCTTCGGCTCAGGCTTGGCCTCTACCTTCGGCTCCGGTTTCGGCTCCGGCTTCGGTTCCGGTTTGGCTTCCACCTTGGGCTCAACCTTGGGCTGCTCGATCTTCGCCTCCACCGGAGCAGCCGCCTTCGGCGCCTCTTCCGGGCGAACGACCACGCGCTTCTTGCGGGTTTCCACGGTCACGGTGCCGCCGTCCGCCTTCTTCACTTCGGAAGTGGACTTGCGGGTCAGCGTGATGTTGGAATCCTCGCGGGCGCCATGAGAGCGCTTCAGGTAGTCCAGGAGCTGGGACTTGTCTTGCGCCGACAGTGTGTCTTCCGGCGAGCGCTTGCTCACACCGGCAGCCTTCAGCTGTTCCAGCAGGCGTTCCGGCGTGAGATTCATCTCACCGGCAAATTGTTTTACATTCGTCAAAACCATGCGTCTTCCCAAATTCCGTAAATACTTCCCGAGAAAGCCTTACTGGTTGAACCAGTGTTCGCGCGCCTTCATGATGATGGCGCGTGCAGCTTCCGCTTCCATGCCGGTCATGTCCACCAGATCGTCAACGGCCAGGTCGGCCAGATCGTCGCGGGTGGACACGCCGCCTGCGGCCAGCTTGCGAACCAGCTCGGCATCCAGGCCTTCAACGTCCTTCAGGTCGTCGGATACATTTTCAACCTGCTCTTCGGACGCGATGGCCTGCGTCAGGAGCGCATCACGGGCGCGGCTACGCAGCTCGCCCACCAGCTCCTCGTTGAAGCCTTCGATTTCCAGCATTTCTTCCAGCGGCACATAGGCCACTTCTTCCAACGCGGCGAAACCTTCGCCGACCAGCTTCGCGGCGGTCTCTTCGTCCACGCTCAACGCGGTGACGAACAGCTGACGCAACGCAGCGTCTTCCGCCTGGTTCTTCTCTTCCGCCTCGGCGACGGTCATGATGTTCAGGTACCAGCCGGTCAGCTCTGCAGCCAGCTTGACGTTCTGGCCGCTGCGGCCGATGGCCAGCGCCAGCTGCTCTTCCTCGACGATCACGTCCATGCTGTGATTGTCTTCGTCCACCATGATGCGGCTCACTTCAGCCGGCGACAGCGCGTTGATCACGAACTGGGCCGGTTCCGGCGCCCACAGCACGATGTCGACCCGCTCGCCCGCCAGTTCCTGCGTGACGGCCTGTACGCGGGAGCCGCGCATGCCGATGCAGGTGCCTTGCGGATCGATGCGCGCGTCGTTGGCCTTGACGGCGATCTTGGCGCGCATGCCCGGGTCGCGCACGGCAGCGCGGATTTCCAACATGCCTTCGTCGATCTCCGGCACCTCCAGCTCGAACAGCTTGGTCAGGAATTCCGGCGCGGTGCGCGACAGGATCAGCTGCGGGCCGCGGCCCTGGCGATCGATGCGCAGCAGGTAGGACTTCACGCGGTCGCCCACGCGCAGGTTTTCCTTCGGAATCATCTGGTCGCGCGGCAGAACGGCTTCCAGCTTGCCGCACTCGACGATGGCGTTGCCGCGCTCGATGCGCTTGATGGTGCCGATCACCAGGTGCTCGCGGCGCTGCAGGAACTCGTTCAGGAGCTGCTCGCGCTCGGCGTCGCGGATGCGCTGCAGGATCACCTGCTTGGCGGTCTGCGCGCCGATGCGGCCGAACTCGACCGCTTCCATCGCGTCTTCGATGACGGCGCCGACCTCCACCCGCGGATCGCGCTCGCGGGCGTCAGTCAGACCGATTTCCTTGCTCTCGGACTCAAGCAGGTCGTCCTCCACCACCGTCCAGCGGCGGAAGGTCTGATGCTGACCGGTGTGGCGGTCGATCTCGACGCGCACATCCATCTCGTCATCGGTAAACTTCTTTTTGGTTGCCGAAGCAAGCGCCATCTCAAGGGCGGAAAACACCACATCCTTGCTGACATTCTTTTCGCTCGCCAGGGCATCCACCAGCAACAAAATCTCGCGACTCATGCATTCCTCTCCGAATTTTGTCCTTTTACGTGGCCCAGTGCCGCGCCGACCTCAAAACTCAGGCTCAATCCTGGCCTTGTCGATATTGGCAAACGGTATCGCCACGATGCGGCCATCCACCTCAAGCTTCACGGAGCCGTCTTCGACCCCGGCAAGACGACCGGTAAATTTCTTCTGCTGCTCGATCGGCATGCGCGTCTTGATCTTGGCGAGCTGACCTGCGAAACGGACAAAATCGGCTTCCTTCTTCAGAGGACGATCCAGGCCCGGCGAAGACACTTCCAGCCGCTCGTAGTCCACGTTCTCGACCATGAAGAGTCGAGTGAGGTGATTGCTCACCAGCACGCAGTCTTCCACGGTGATGCCACCGGGCTTGTCGATAAATACGCGAAAACCGCCACCCGGGGTGATTTCAAAATCGACCAACTCGTAGCCGAACCCCTGCAGGGTGTTTTCCAGCAGCAAACGAACATCCATTGCTTTTTCCACAAATAAAAAATGGGCGAAACGCCCATCCCTAACCGCTGCGATTGTAACCTATTTCCAAAGAAAAGAAAACCTTGTAGCCCCTCCCGCCTCCAGCCGGAGGCAGGGCTATGCCAGACAATTTTTGCGAGACGATTTCAGTTACGGTACATTACCGCGGATCAAACCCAAGTTTGAGCGCAGCGGCCCGAAGCCGCCAAGACAACGACTAAAAAAATAGCGACACGCTAAACCGATTCGCCTCCGGCCCGCCGGGGGCGATGCTCGCTAAAACAACCTGCACGACGGAGAAACCCGGATTTATGGACAAGGTGTGGCTTAAAAACTACCAGGCTGGGGTTGCCCACGAAATCGACATCAATCAGTTCCAGTCGGTGACCGAGGTGTTCGACCGCAGCGTCAAGAAATTCAGCGATCGGCCCGCCCTCGCCTGCATGGGCAAGGTGCTCAGCTACGCGGAGCTGGACGCGCTCAGCGGCCAGTTCGCGTCCTTCTTGCAGCACAAGCTGGGCCTGGCGAAGGGCGACCGCGTGGCGGTGATGATGCCCAATCTGCTGCAATACCCGGTCGCCGTGTTCGGCACGCTGCGCGCCGGCGGCATCGTGGTCAACGTCAACCCGCTGTACACCCCGCGCGAGCTGGAGCACCAATTGAAGGACTCCGGCGCGGAAACCATCGTCATTCTGGAGAACTTCGCCGGCGTGCTGGAGCAGGTGCTGCCGCGCACCCGGGTGAAGAACGTGGTGATCGCCTCCATCGGCGACATGCTGGGCTTCGCCAAGGGCGCGCTGGTCAACTTCGTGGTGCGCAAGGTGAAGAAGATGGTGCCGCCGTGGCACATTCCCGGCCACATCCGCTTCAACGACGCCCTCTCCGCCGGCGCGGCCAAGCCTTACGTCAAGCCGGCGCTGACCCACGACGACATCGCCTTCCTGCAATACACCGGCGGCACCACCGGCGTGGCCAAGGGCGCGGAGCTGCTGCACAAGAACATCGTCGCCAACATGCTGCAGGCCAACGCCTGGGTCAAACCGCTGATCCGCGAAGGCCAGGAAGTGATCGTCACCGCGCTGCCTCTGTACCATATATTCTCGCTGACCGCCAATCTGATGGTGTTCACCAATATGGGCGCGCTCAACCTGCTGATCACCAATCCGCGCGATATCCCGGGCTTCATCAAGGAGATGAAGAAATACCCGGTGACCTGCATCACCGGCGTCAACACCCTGTTCAACGCGCTGCTGAACCACCCGGAATTCTCCAAGCTGGACTTCTCCACCTGGCGCCTGACGCTGGGCGGCGGCATGGCGGTGCAAAAAGCGGTGGCGGACAAGTGGAAGGCCGTGACCGGCGTGACGCTGGCCGAAGCCTACGGCCTGACCGAAACCAGCCCGGCCGCCTGCATCAATCCGATGGACCTGAAGGAATACAACGGCACCATCGGCCTGCCGATTTCGTCCACCGACATCGAGATCCGCGACGCCGAAGGCAATCCGGTGGCCCAGGGCGAGCAAGGCGAATTGTGCATCCGCGGCCCGCAGGTGATGCGCGGCTACTGGCAGCGCCCGGATGAAACCGCCAAGGTGCTGGGCGCCGACGGCTTCCTCGCCACCGGCGACATGGCCATGGTCACGCCGGAAGGCTTCGTCAAGCTGGTGGACCGCAAGAAGGACATGATTCTGGTATCCGGCTTCAACGTCTATCCGAACGAGATCGAAGACGTGGTGGCCAGCCACCCGGACGTGCTGGAAGTGGCCTGCATCGGCGTGCCCGACGACAAATCGGGCGAGGTGGTCAAGGTGTTCGTGGTGAAGAAGAACCCCGCCCTCACCGACAAGGACATCATCCGCCACTGCCGCGAAAACCTCACCGGCTACAAAGTGCCCAAGCTGGTGGAGTTCCGCAGCGAGCTGCCCAAGACCAACGTCGGCAAGATCCTGCGCCGCGCGCTGCGCGACCAGGAAACCGCCAAACCGGCCTGACGGACGCATCCTCCGCCCCAGCAACCGCCGCGCCCCGCCCGGCGGTTTTTTGTTGCCCGCCGCCGGCGCGGCTACACTGAAGCACAGGCGCCGCCGACCGGCGCGGGAGAGCCACCGATGCTGATGCTGCCCTTCTTCAAGCTGATGGCCGAGCGCAAGGCCAGCGACCTGTTCATGACCAGCTTCTCGCCGCCGATGCTGAAGTTGGACGGCGACCTGCAGCCGGTCAACGACAAGCCGCTGACCGCCGACATGGTCAAACAGCTGGCCTACAGCCTGATGAGCGAAGAAGAAATCGCGGTTTTCGAACGCGAGCGCGAGATGAACCTGGGCCACCCGGTGCCCGGCCTCGGCAGCTTCCGCGTCAACATCTTCTGGCAGCGCGGCTCGGTCGGCATGGTGGTGCGCTACATCCTGCCAAGCATTCCCTCGCTGGAGCAGCTGCAGCTGCCGCCCATGCTGGCGAGCCTGATCCAGCAAAAGCGCGGCCTGATCCTGGTGGTCGGCTCCACCGGCTCCGGCAAGAGCTCCACCGTGGCGGCGATGCTGCAAACGCGCAACCAGACCATGAAGGGCCACATCCTCACCGTCGAGGATCCCATCGAATTCCTGTACCGGCACGACAAATCCATCGTCAACCAGCGCGAAGTCGGCTTCGACACGCTGTCCTACGCCCGCGCGCTGAAAAACGCGATGCGCGAGGCGCCGGACGTGCTGATGATAGGCGAGATCCGCGACGCGGAAACCCTGGGCCACGCCATCACCTACGCCCAGTCAGGCCACCTGTGCATCTCCACGCTGCACGGCAACAACAGCTATCACATGCTGAACCGCGTCATCAATTTCTTCCCGCCGGAAAGCCGCAATACCTTGCTGATGGACCTGTCGGCCTCGCTGCGGGCGGTGGTGTCGCAACGGCTGATCGCCACGCTGGACGGCGGCCGGGTGCCGGCGATCGAGCTGATGATCAACACGCCGCACATTTCGGAGTTGATTCGAACCGGAGAGATAGACAAAATCAAGGAGGCCATCGAGAGCAGCATGAGCGATGGCTCGCAAACCTTCGAGCAGGCGCTGTTCCAGCTGTACAAGGCCGGACGCGTCAGCCTGGACGAGGCGTTGAAAAACGCCGATTCGCCGACCAATCTGTACTGGCTGGTCAATCAGTCCAAGGAAGGCGCCGCGGACAAGAACAAATCTGGCCCCGACAGCGCGGCCAGCTTCGACAGCATCAAACTGGACCTGTAAACCCACCCCATGATTACCCTGTACGGCATTCCCAACTGCAGCACCGTGAAGAAGGCCCGCCAATGGCTGGCCGACAACGGCATCGACTACACCTTCCACGACTTCAAGAAACAGGGCATAGACGCCGAGCGCCTGTCGGCCTGGGCCGAGCAAGTCCCGCTGGCCAAGCTGGTGAACCGCCAGGGCACCACCTGGCGCGCGCTGCCGGACGCGGCCAAAACCGCCGCCGACACCCGCGACGGCGCCATCGCGCTGATGCGGGAGCAAACCTCGGTGATCAAGCGTCCGGTGCTGGAGTGGGACGGCAAGGTCGGCGTCGGCTTCTCCGAGGCTGACTGGGCGGAGCGCTTCGGCAAATGAGCGCGACGCTGGATCTGACCCGCGAATTGATCCGCCGCGATTCCGTCACTCCGCGCGACGAAGGCTGCCAGGCGCTGATGATAGACCGCCTGGAGGCCATCGGCTTCAAGGTGGAGAAGATGCGCCACGGCGACGTCGACAACTTCTGGGCGCGCAGGGGCGACGCCGGCCCGCTGTTCTGCTTCGCCGGCCATACCGACGTGGTGCCGACCGGCCCGCTGGAAAAATGGGACAGCCCGCCGTTCGAGCCCACCGTGCGCAACGGCCTGCTGTACGGCCGCGGCGCGGCGGACATGAAGGCGTCGCTGGCCGCCTTCGTCACCGCCTGCGAGCGTTTCGTCGCCGCCCATCCGGACCACGAGGGTTCGCTGGCGCTGCTGATCACCTCCGACGAGGAAGGCGTGGCGGTGGACGGCACGGTGAAGGTGGTGGACGCGCTGGAGGCGCGCGGCGAGACGATAGACTACTGCATCGTCGGCGAGCCGACCTCCGAGCAGCGGCTGGGCGACACCATCAAGAACGGCCGCCGCGGCTCGCTGTCCGGCCGCCTGGTGGTGCACGGCATCCAGGGCCACATCGCCTACCCGCAGCTGGCGAAGAACCCCATTCACCTGATGGCGCCGGCGCTGGCCGAATTGGCCGCCACCCGCTGGGACGAGGGCAATGACTTCTTCCCGCCCACCAGCTGGCAGGTGTCCAACATTCAGGCCGGCACCGGCGCCACCAACGTCATCCCCGGCCACTGCGAGCTGCTGTTCAACTTCCGCTTCTCGCCGGAAAGCCCGGCGGACAGCCTGAAGGAAAGGGTGTGCCAGATACTGGACAAGCACCACCTGGCCTACGAGCTGCACTGGCAGCTGTCCGGCCAGCCCTTCATCACGCCGCCGGGCGCGCTGACCCAGGCGCTGGGCCAGGCGATAGAGGAAGTAGCCGCCGCCAAGGCCGCGCTGTCCACCACCGGCGGCACCTCCGACGGCCGCTTCATCAAGCGCATCGCCCGCGAGCTGGTGGAGTTCGGCCCGGTCAACGCCACCATCCACAAGCTGAACGAGTGCGTGGAAGTGGCAGACGTGGAGCCGCTGTCCGATATCTACCGGCGCACGCTGGAGTTGCTGCTGGCCAAGGCGTGAGCGCCGCCGCTTCGCTATGCTGAAACCGGCAGGGATGCCGGTTTTTTTCTTTTCGCCGCGCCGCTGGCGCAGCCGTGGTGGTTTGCGTCCCCCCTTTGAATGTGCCCGACAACGCTAACAGGTAAGCTCCGCGACATGGAAATCGAAATCGCCAAAATCTTCATCGCCCTGCTGGTGCTGGTCAATCCGCTCGGCGCCATCCCCATTTTCATCAGCCTGACGCCCAATGCCAGCCAGGAAGAACGCCAGAAGATAGCCAAGACCACCGCCATCGCCGTGGCCGTGGTGCTGTGCCTGTTCGCGCTGGTCGGCCAGACCCTGCTGCGCTTTCTCGGCATCAGCATAGGCTCGTTTCAGGTGGGCGGCGGCATCCTGCTGATGCTGATCGCCATCGCGCTGATGAACGCCAAGCCTGGCCCCACCAAAACCACCAAGCAAGAAAGAGAAGAAGCCGGCCACAAGACCAATATCGCGGTGGTGCCGATGGCCATCCCGCTGATGACCGGCCCCGGCACCATCTCCACCGTGATCATCTACGCCACCACCGCCCATTCCTGGGTGCAGGTGGTCTATCTGCTCATCAGCGGCCTGCTGGTCGCCATCACCTGCTACGGCGCGCTGGTGCTGGCTTCGCCGCTCACCCGCCTGCTGGGCCAGACCGGCATCAACATCGTCAACCGGGTGATGGGCATGCTGCTGGCGGCGGTATCGGTGGAAATCATCGTCGACGGCGTCTACCGGCTGTTTCCGCAGCTGACGCGCTGAACACCGGCGCCGCCGCCGGCGCATAGGGCCGGCGGCCGCCGCGTTCAACGCATGCCGTCGCCGGATCGACCGCCTGATTGACGCCATCCAGCGGGGTCCCGCGCCGCACCACGCAGCCCCCGTTCCGCTGATGAACCAGAAAATCCATAGCCCTCTGCGCTCGCCGCCAGCCGGCGCCGCCTGATTTCAAAATCCGCCGCGGCGCCGAATGCACGCTCCTGTCTACAAGCCAGCCTCTCGCATTTGCCACTTGACTAAGCAGTTGCGGCTTTCATACACCGAATAAACACAAGCGCGCACACCATCTATCCGTTGAGGATATCTGAGCATGTTCAATCAAAAGCTGAAGTCCGACCTGAGTCACGCTCTGTCGCAACTGGAAGGGCAGAAAAGCGTGCTGGATGCGCTGGACCGGTCGACTGCCATCATCGAATTCAGCCCCGACGGCATCATCCTGGCCGCCAACGCCAATTTCGAACAGACCATGGGCTATGCCGCCGCCGAGATCATCGGCAAGCATCACCGCATGTTCTGCCCGCCGCAGCTCGCCGCCAGCCAGGAATACCAAGCTTTCTGGCAAATGCTGCGCGAGGGGCGCTTCGTCAAGGATCAGTTCAGGCGCATCGCCAAGGATGGCCGCACCGTCTGGCTGGAGGCCAGCTACAACCCCATCCGCGACCACAACAACCAGGTGGTCAAGGTGGTCAAGTTCGCGCTGGACATCACGCATGAAGTCAAGATCGCCCACGAGGCGAGCAACACCATGAAAGCGGTGGGGCGCTCGATGGCGGTGATCGAGTTCACGCCGGACGGCGTGATTCTCGCCGCCAACGCCAATTTCCTGGCCGCCACTGGCTACAGCGCCGATGAGATCGTCGACAAGCACCACCGCATCCTCTGCCCCGCCGACTTCGTCAACAGCCCGGCCTACGAGGAACTGTGGCGCACGCTGAAACAGGGTGTGTTCGTCACCGGGCGCTTCGAGCGCCGCCACAAATCGGGCCGGCCGGTCTGGCTGGAAGCCAGCTACAACCCGATCTTCGACGACGATGGCGCGGTATGCAAGGTGATCAAATTCGCCACCGACATTTCCGACCAGGAAACCGCCCGCCAGGAAGACCTGCGCCTGGTGCAGGAGGCTCACCGGCTGTCGGCGGCGTCGGACAGCGCCTCCAACGACGGCCAGCAGGTGATCCGCGACACCATCCGGGCAATGAACGTGATCGCCGACAGCGCCGGCAAGTCGGCCCGGCTGATCGAAGACCTGGAACAGAAAACCGGCCGCATCACCACCATCGTCAACACCATCCATGAGATCGCCGACCAGACCAATCTGCTGGCGCTGAACGCGGCGATCGAAGCGGCGCGCGCCGGCGAGCAAGGCCGCGGCTTCGCGGTGGTGGCCGACGAGGTGCGCAAGCTGGCCGAACGCACCAGCGCCTCCACCAAGGAGGTGACCGAGATGATAGACGACATCAAGACCGGCACCGGCAGCGCCACCGACAGCATCCACGAAATGCTGGTCAAGGCCCAACTGGGCGAGGAGCACGCCAGCGTGGCCAGCACCTCGATAGACGAGATCCGCGCCAGCACTTCGCAGTTGGCGGACGTGGTCAACCATTTCTCCGCGGTGCAAGCCAACTCGACCCACCCGCCGCGGGGCGGCTAGCCCGCGCTAGCGCTGCACCGAGCCGGCGCCGCTGCGCACGGCCTCGATCAGGCCGCCTACGCTGCGGTCGTTCGGATGGCCGGCCTGATAGGCTTCCAGCTCGCGCAACGCGGCGTCCTTGTCGCCCAGCGTCAGGTAGGCCATGCCCAGCGAGTAGAGCGCTTCCTGCTGGCCCAACTCCACTGCCCGGTCCAGATGCGGCAGCGCCTCTTTGGCATGCCCCATGCCCGCCAGGAAGCTGCCGTACAGATAGTGGGCGTTGGCGTTGTCCGGCTCTCTTTGCAGTACGGCGGCGAAGGCTGCCTGGGCCCGCTCGCCGGACTTCGGCACGTCCAAATTGTAAGCCATGCTGTTCAGGAAACCTGCCCGCATCAGCAGTTCGGTGTCGGCCTGGCCGCCGCCGGCGACGATCTCCAGCATGTCGGACAGTTTCTTGGCGTCATTGAGGGCCTGGCGCTTGTCGCCCTGGTTGTCGAACGCGGGCGGATAGTTGCGCGCGTGTCCGGCCAGATCGTCCAGCACGCGGTCCAGATACTCCAGGTTCAGTTGGTACGACGCATCGCCCTCTGCATGCGGCATCAACACCTGGCGCATGTCGAAGTGGCCGTAGGGCTGGGCCTGGGCCGTGCCGAAGGCCAACAGCAAACTACAAGCGACAATCATGTTTTTCATATCGTATTTTCCACTCATCACGGAAGCCGGCCATGCGCCCACAGGACGCGCAGGCCCTTTGCCGGGTTAAAACGTCAACAATTTCCGGCACAGCAAACCGGACAGCGCCCCGCCGGGCAAGCCGGCGACGGAAAACAAGATCAACATGATGACTATCATGTCACTCTGGCCGCCACCGATGCAGAACAAAAATCCGCCGCACGCCAATATCGCCAGCAGGCCACACAAACAGCCGGTTCTGGGCGCTACGGCTCGCGCCCGCTCGTAGCCGCTGCCCGCGATCACTTTGCGGATCACGCGAGTAAAAAGCCACCCTGCCAGGCAAGCGGGCGGCAATGCAAAAAGCATGGCCATCGGCATGACAAGGTACAGCACAAAGGGCCTGCTCTCCTCGGATTGAGACGGCGCCAGCAGCAGTACCGCGGCAGGCATCAAAACGCCCACTATCGCGAAGCATAGGCAAGCGCCGCGGCTGCTGGCCTCGATCCGGCTGAATCCGGTTTCCGGCGCGCGAATCCTGGACGAAAACCTTTTCGGACCCGGCAACGCCTCGCGCGGCAGCAGGCCCACCGCGCAATAGATCAAACCCAGCAATAAAAACGGCCACCACATATTTCCCCCTCCCAGAATGCGATGGCGATGCGGGCTCGGCATCCCGCCGCTCATCACGCTGCTCAGTTGCTTGCCAACATAGCACCGGCGGCGGGCGCGCCGAAGCGACCCGCCGGCAGCAGGATGGGAGCATGGGAAGGCGCAGGACTGGCGGGATCCGGGAGAGTGATGGGCGCGGCAGGCGCCTCAGTTCTTGATGAAAAACATGCCGTAGATGGCCAGCAGCCAGAGTATGCCGCCCAACACGATCGCGGCGATGTTCCAGCCGCTGTAGCCGTCGTTGCGCGCATGGCCGGGCGCCAGCGCCTCGTTGGCCCGGCACGCCGCCGCCTGCACCGGCAACAGCAGCAGGATCGCGGCGTGGCTGACCAGCCAGTAAGGCTCGGGCAGCTTCCACAGCAGGCAGATGACGACCCAGCCCGCCGCCAGCGGCCCGGCGGCCAGCCCTTCCACGCCTGCGCGCTCGCAATCGTCGTGAATGCGGCGGAACAGCACGTAGCAAAAGAAATAGCCGAACAGCGCGCGCCAGAAAGGCCAGATATCGCTGCCTTCCCGCTGCTTCACCCGCTGCCAGTGGCGATACATCCAGTAGACCTGGTACATCCCCAGCGTGCTCAGCGACATGACGAAAAGCTTCTGCGGCGAAACGGCGAAAAACGCCGGCTGCTGATCCGCGTCTTCCACGCCGTCTTGCCCGGGCGCGGGCTGATCATTGATATAAATCATGAAATTTCCACTTCGTTCAAAACCCTATGCGGCGCAAATATACCATGCCCGCCATCCCGGCCGCCGCGCCGGCAAGCGGCCGCAGCCGGCCAAACCCTTGCAGGAAGCGGTTCCGCGCCAAGCCTAGCCTGCCGCTGTAGGTATACAGCCGCATCTGTGCACATAATCCGACTCGGTTCTGTGCATTGTTTGTACCGATGCCCGGCAGTACAAATGACCCATCCTTCATCATGCGATGGCAGCCATGTCCAAGCTCGAAACCAAACCGATCAAGATCTATCCCCGCCTGACCAGCGGGCGCTTCAACACGCTGCGCGTCTCGATGGTGGCGTTGACCCAGCTGGTATTCTTCGGCCTGCCCTGGCTGCAATGGAACGGCCGCCAGGCGGTGCATTTCAACCTGGCCGAGCACCACTTCCTGATCTTCGGCATCAGCCTGTGGCCGCAAGACTTCATCTACCTGGCCGCGCTGCTGGTGGTGTGCGCGCTGGGCCTGTTCCTGTGGACCACGCTGGCCGGCCGGCTGTGGTGCGGCTACAGCTGCCCGCAAACCGTGTACACGCAGATCATGATCTGGATAGAAAGACTGGTGCAGGGCGACCACAACGCCCGCCGCAAGCTGGACGCGGCGCCGATGAGCGCCGGCAAGTTCGCCAAGAAGGGGCTGACCCAGCTGCTGATGGGCGCGTTTTCGCTGTGGACCGGCCTGACCTTCGTCGGCTACTTCACCCCGATGCGCGAGCTGGCGACGCTGAACATGGGGCCGTGGGACCTGTTCTGGACCTTGTTCTACGCCGGTTTCACCTGGCTGCTGGCCGGGGTGCTGCGCGAAAAGGTCTGCCTGCACATGTGCCCGTACGCCCGCTTCCAGGGCGCGATGTTCGATGACCACACGCTGGTCATTTCCTACGACGCCCGCCGCGGCGAGCCGCGCGGCAAGCAGCAGGCGCGCAGCGAGGCCAAGACCAAGGGCTGCATAGACTGCGGCATCTGCGTGCAGGTCTGCCCCACCGGCATCGACATCCGCAACGGCCTGCAATACGAATGCATAGGCTGCGCCGCCTGTATCGACGCATGCGACCAGGTGATGGACAAGATCCAGGCGCCGCGCGGGCTGATCAGCTACACCAGCGCCCAGGCGCAGCAGGGCCAGCCCGCGCCGGCCAAGTCGCTGCACCGGCCGCGCATCGTCGTCTACTCCTGCCTGCTGGCCGGCATCATCACCTTGTCCACCACCGCGCTGGCGCTGAAGAAGCCGTTCAAGGTGGACGTGCTGCGCGACCGCGCCAGCCTGGTGGAACAAACCGACGACGGCCTGCTGCAGAACCGCTACAACCTGCGCCTGATCAACACCACGGAACAAACCCAGCGCTACAGCCTGGCGGTGGAAGGCCTGCCCGGCATCCGGCTGGACCAGCCGGACCAGATCATCGCGGTGAAGCCGGCGCAAACCGAAACCGTGGCAGTGCGGGTGCAGGCCGATCCGGAGCACGCCGGCCGCGGCGCCCACCCCATCCACTTCGTGATACGCTCGTTGGGCGATGACGTCACCATCAAGGAAAAGTCCAGCTTCATCGGAGAATGAGGCGGATCGGAATCAGCACATGAACAAGACCGGGCAATTGAGCCAACGTTTCCGCCACGCGATAGAACAGGGCCACCTGCGCGCCGGCGACCGCATGCCCTCGCTGCGCAAGGTATGCCAGGACCACAAGATCAGCATCACCACCGCGCAGCGCGCCTACGCCGAACTGGAGAAACTGGGGCTGATCGAATCGCTGCCGCGCTCCGGCTTCCGGGTGCTGGCGCGCAGCGCCGTCCTGCCCAGCAACCTGCCGCTGCAAAGCGACGGCAGCGGCATCCGCATCGAACACCTGACCAGCGCGCTGCCCATGCCCTGGGGCTGTCCGTACATGAACCCGGCGCTGATCAACACCACCCCGCTCAACCGCGCCCTCACCCGCGCGCTGCGCGACTACCGCTACGCGCTGTCCGGCAACGGCAGCACCGGCTACGAAGGCCTGCGGCGCGAGCTGACCCTGCGTTATCTGGCGCAGGGCGTGGAGCTGGACGGCGACGAGCTGCTGGTGACCTGCGGCGGCATGGAAGCGCTGAACCTGGCGATACGGGCGGTGACCAAATTGTCCGGCAGCGCGGCGATGCTGGTGCTGACCCCGGCCTTCCCGGCGCTGTTCGACCAACTGGAGCAACTGGGCATCGCGGCGCACACGCTGGCCACGCCGCCCGGCCAGGCGCTGGACCTGGAACGGCTGGAGCAACTGATCGTCCAGCACCAGCCGGCCGGCATCCTGGCGATGGCCAACTTCCAGCACCCCACCGGCCTGACGATGAGCGACCATGACAAGGCGGCGCTGCTGGCGCTGGCGGACCGGCACCGCCTGCCGATCATCGAAGACGACACCTACCGCGAGCTGTACTTCGGCGAAAGCGCGCCGCTGCCTTTGAAGGCCTACGACCAGAAAGGCAGCGTGCTGTACTGCTCGTCATTCAGCAAATCGCTGGCGCCGGGCTACCGCGTCGGCTGGATCGCCGCCGGGCGCTACCGCGACAGCATCCTGGGCCTCAAGCTGTGCAGCTCGCTGTCCACGCCGCTGCCCAGCCAGATGGCGCTGTCGCGGCTGCTGGCCGGCGGCCACCACGAGGACATGCTCAGCCTGCTGCGCAGCCGGCTGCAGGCCAACTGGCTGGCGATGCGCCAGCAGCTGGACAGCCACATGCCGGCCGGCAGCCGCCAGATCGCGCCGCAAGGCGGCTATTTCCTGTGGCTGGAGCTGCCGGAAGGCACGGACTGCCGCCGCCGGCTGGCCCAGGCGATGCAGCAAGGCATCCATTTCGCGCCGGCGCCGCTGTTCTTCCAGGACAATCAGCCGCGCTTGAACGCGATGCGGCTCAACTTCAGCTTCTACGACCCGCTGCAGCAGCACAACGGCGTGGCGATGCTGGCCGAAGCGCTGGCCGCGCTAGACTGAAGCCGCCAGCCCAGCCTCGGCCAGCAGCCAATCCGCCACCGCCGCCACGATGGCGGCGCGCGGCTCGCCGTCGGCGCGTGCCAGCCAGTACTGCGCGCCGGCGGCGGCAGGATAGCCCGCCAGGCGGCGCAACCGCCCATCCGCCAGCGCTTCATCCGCCAGCAGCGCCGGCAGACAGGCCGCCCCCTGTCCGCGCAGCGCCGCGTCCAGCAGCAGCCGGGCATCGTCGTAAACGCCGGCGCGGCGAAAGCCGGCCAGGTGGCCGCGAAACAAGCCGCCGGCGCGCGCGTCGGTGAAGCCGTCCTCCAGGCAGAGCAAGCCGGCCAGCTCGGGATGCCGCTCGATGGGCGCCGCCTCCAGCCGCCGCGCCAGCTCCGGCGGGGCCGCCACCACCCACTCGTCGCGCAGCCAGGGCCGCTCCGCGACGCCGGCCTGCTGCAAGGGCCGGTCGGCGATCACGATGTCGACGTCGATTTCATCGATGAAGCGCGCGCTCTCGTCGGTGGACAGCAACAGGCTCAATTGCGGCAGCCGCCGCTGCAAATCCGCCAGCCGGGGCTGCAGCCAGCCGTGCGCCAGCCCCGCCGGACACACCAGCACCACCAGGCCCGGATCCATATAGCCGGCGATCCGCCCCAGGCCGCCCTGCAGATTGTCCAGCGCCCGCCGCACGCTTTGCTGCAGCACTTCGCCGGCCACCGTCAGCTCCACGCCGCGCCCCACCCGGCGGAACAAGGGCTGGCCCAATTGCGCCTCCAGTTGCTGCACCTGGTGGCTGATCGCCGATTGCGACAGGCACAGCTCGTCCGCCGCGCGGGAAAAATTGCCGTGCCGGGCGGCGGCCTCGAAGCCCAGCAGCAGTTTCAGGGAAGGAATGCGCATCGCCGAATCATGAAAAAAGTTGATTAATAGCCGCAATTATCATCAATTTTCAAAATAGCGGCCAACACGGACAATGGCGACGACTATTTGATAAACCAGCGGCGCCCGCCGCCTTCCGGAGTACGCCATGAATCGACGCCGTTTTTTGCGACACGCCTCCCTGCTGTCCGGCAGCGCCCTGCTGCTGGGCGGCGCCCTCGCCGCCGAGACCGCCCTCGCCGCCCCGCCGCGCCCCGCACAGTCCGGCTGGCGCATGCCGGATGAGGGCGAACCGCACGCAGCCACCTGGATGGCCTTCGGCGCGCGCGCGGACATCTGGGGCGAGCGTCTGCTGGGCCCGGTCCGGCAAAACCTGGCCGGCATCGCCCGCGCCATCTCGGCGTTCGAACCGGTGGCGATGCTGGCGCCGAAAGACAGCCTGGAATTGGCGCGTCAATTGTGCGGCGACGGCGTGCGCCTGATCGAACAGCCGCTGGACGACCTGTGGATGCGCGACACCGGGCCGGTGTTCGTCAAGGACGCCCAGGGCCGCGCCGCCGGCGTCGGCTTCCATTTCAACGGCTGGGGCGGCAAGCAGGCGCATGGGCGCGACGCCAGGGTGGCGGCCGCGGTCTGCGCGCAATCGGGCCGGCCGCTGCTCTCCAGCCGCCTGGTGCTGGAAGGCGGCGGCATCGAAGTGGACGGCCAGGGCACCGCCATCATCACCGAAAGCTGCGTGCTCAACCCCAACCGCAACCCTGGCCTGGGCAAGGCTGCCTGCGAAGCCGAACTGAAGCGGCTGCTGGGCGTGGACAAGGTGATCTGGCTGCCCGGCGTCGCCGGCCGCGACATCACCGACGGCCACACCGACTTCTACGCCCGCTTCGCGGCGCCCGGCGTGGTGGTGGCCGGCCTGGACAGCGACCCGTCGTCCTACGACTACGCGGTGACGCGGCGCCATCTGGCCATCCTGCGCGCCGCCCGCGACGCCCGGAGCCGCCCGCTGGAAGTGGTGGAGCTGGAAGGCCCGTCCAGCGTGCGTCCGCGCTTCGAAAACCGCGAATTCGCAGCCGGCTACGTCAACTTCTATGTCTGCAACGGCGCGGTGATCGCCCCGCAATTCGGCGACTCCCGCGCCGACGCCAATTGCCGCGCCATCCTGCGCGAACTATTCCCCGGCCGCGAAGTGGTGCAGCTGGACATCGACGCGGTAGCGGCAGGCGGCGGCGGCATCCACTGCACGACGCAGCAGCAGCCGGCGTAGGTCTGCGCTGGATGGCCACTTAAGTGATGAGGCAAACTGTCCTTGCCGGATGCGAAGGGCCGCCCGATTGCGGGCCCCCCAGCGGTAGCCGAAGGCCATAGCAACCTTGACCGACATGTCAAACGCATGCCAAGCATCGTAGAATGCGAACCCGGCCTTCACCGGATGCATGAGGCCAACCCAACCGCCAGGCATCGCACCGATTGGCGTGTTGGGCAGAAGCGGCGCGACGCCCGGCGAATGACGCAGCGTGGCGGAAAGGTCGAGGCCGGGTATCGCACCCTACGATTGCACCGTACGGCCGTAGAACTCCGGACCAAGAAGGTTGGGCTTCGCAAGCTTAGCCCAACGGTCCTTTGCTCAAGCTGGCTTTCTCATTGATCTGCATGCGATTTATCGATAGGTTTTGCTAGCAGGCCTAAGAAGCCGGTAGAGGAAAAGTACCGCCATCCTGCTGATGCTTCCCTAACTTGGTGTGGACGCGGTCGTAAGCCGCTGTGGGGGCAAGCACTGCTGGATCAAGGCAAGACGCAGGAAGAGCTGGCTATTTAATCGCTATCTCGGTAGACATCCAGCAATGCCGAAATGGAAGGCCTAGACAAAAAAAAAGCCCCTACAGGGCTTTTTTGATAGCAGCGATAAATTAAAGAGGCTGAATGCCAGTTGCTGCCGGACCCTTTTGGCCCATACCTCGGGTGTAGCTCACCTTTTGGCCTTCATGCAGGGATTTGAAACCATCAGCACGAATTTCAGAAAAATGAGCGAACAGATCATCACCACCATTGTCCGGCGTGATAAAACCAAAACCTTTTGCGTCGTTGAAAAACTTAACGGTACCCGTTTCCATAATGCACTCCTTGTGTTTGTAAAGGGCAATAAAATCGCCAAAAGCATGATAATCAAGGAATAGATAAGGAAACTATGTAGACCAACTGGGTGGGCAACGAGGTGTCGATAGATATGACGCTTGAAGATCCTGCTTTTTGATTGTGCACAGGTTACTTTTCAATTGTCAACATAATTTTGCAGTTGAAAATTTAGACTCCCCACATCCACAGCAAAATGCATAAATAATTTTAAAATCCATTGAAACCAACTGATCTATTTCTTTTGCACATTAGGCTCATATTTGAGCCTTATTTTTATAGCGTTTCCCAATCCGTTCCATGATGTCGCCTGCCAAATCGCACTGCCCAGGGCGGAGGCGCGACGCGCACTTGCTCCTGCCGCCCTCCCCCTTCCGCCGCCTGACACAAAAATGCCTTCCAGCCGATTAAGGCGGGAAGGCGTGGACACACAGCAGGTACGATTAGACGTGCAACAGCAGAAACCGCCGCTCCCAGGGGCTGATCACGTCGAAATACTCGCGGTACTCCACCTCCTTGATCGCGGCGTAGGTTTCGACGAAATGCTCGCCGAACAACTCGGCCAGCGGCTTGCAGCGCAACAGCATGTCGATGGCGTCATCCAGATGGCGCGGCAGCTGGTGCGGCTGCTCGTAGGCGCTGCCGGTCAATGGCTCGGACGGCTGGATGCCTTCCCGCATGCCCAGGTAGCCGCAGGCCAGGCTGGCCGCCATCGCGAGATACGGATTGACGTCCACCCCGGCCAGCCGGTTCTCCACCCGCCGCGCCTCCGGCCCGGAATGCGGCACCCGCAGGCCGCAGGTACGGTTGTCATAGCCCCAGGACAGGTTGATCGGCGCCGAGGTGTAGCGGCTGAGGCGGCGGTAGGAGTTCACATAGGGGGCGAAAAACGGCATCGCCGCCGGCAGATAGCGCTGCAGACCGCCGATGAAATGCAGGAAATCCGGCGACGGGCCGCCGTCCTGCAGGCTGAAGATGTTGCGGCCGCTGGCGATGTCCACCACGCTCTGGTGCATGTGCATGGCGCTGCCGGGCTGGCCCTGCATCGGCTTGGCCATGAAGGTGGCGTACATATTGTTGCGGATGGCCACCTCGCGCACGGTGCGCTTGAACAGAAACACCTGGTCGGCCAGTTGCAAGGGGTCGCCGTGGTCCAGGTTGATCTCCATCTGCGCGGTGCCCATCTCGTGGATCAGCGTGTCCAGCGCCAGGCCTTGCGCCTCGCACCAGTCGTACATCACGTCGAAGATGTCGTCGTATTCATTGACCGCATCGATGCTGAAGCTTTGCATGCCCGCTTCGGTGCGGCGGGTGCGGCCCACCGGCGGCCTGAGCGGCAGGTCCTCGTCCGGCTGGATTTCCACCAGGTAGAACTCCATCTCCGGCGCGATCACCGCCTTCCAGCCCTTGTCTTCGTATAGTTTGAGGATGCGCTTGAGCACATTGCGCGGCGCCAGGTCCACCGCGTCGCCGGCGAAGGAGTAACAGTCGTGGATGATCTGCGCGGTGGGCTCCTTGTTCCACGGCACCGGGCGCAGCGTGCTGGCGTCGGGGATCAGCTTCATGTCGGGGTCGGCCACCGAGGTGAAGTCGCGGTCGGGGTAATCGCCGGTCACCGTCATCGACAGCACCGCTTCCGGCAGGCGCAACCCCTCGGCGGGGTTGTATTTGTGGCGCGGCACGATCTTGCCGCGGGCGAGGCCGGTCATGTCCGGGATCAGACACTCCACCTCGGTGATATGGTGTTCGTCCAGCCATTGATTGATTGCATTGGCACTATCCATTGAAACCTCTGTCTTATGTATGGGTACCGGAGCTGCCCAGCAGCCTGGCCGGATTGGCCAGGGTGTGGCGCCGCCCGGCCTGCAGCAGGAACAGGCAGCGGTCCGCCAGCAGCGGCGTGGCCGCGTCTGTTGAAAATAAGATGAATGACCGGCGTGGCCGGTAGCTTTGTTGCAAGATAATCAACCTTTCCTGATAAAAATTTGGCAAATTTTGCGTTCAATATCTTGAACACCTGTCCATCCTAGCCAGCAGTCGGCGCCGTCGGCAACGGTTCGCCCCCATTCCGCCGTCAACTTTGGTCAACAATAGGACAAACAACGCAACAGGACGGCAGGGCCAAAGTGTATTAGAATTAATCGATATGAATACCCATGTTCAGGCCGACGCGGCCGCCCCTTCCCCCTCTCCCCGCAAACCCCGCCGCTGGCTGCGTTGGCTGGCTGTCGCCCTCGCGCTGCTATTGGCGTTTTGGGCCTTTCTCGGCCTGGCCGGGCCGCGCCTGCTGCAAAAGGCCGCCGCCGACTGGGCCGGCAAGCATGGCCGCCAGCTCAGCATCCAGCAGGTGCGCATCACGCCCTGGAGCATGGAGCTGGCGCTCGACGGCGTGGCGCTGCGCGAAGGCGACGGCCGCCCGCTGTTCCTCGCCCGCCGCCTATACCTGAACGCCGACCTCTACGCGCTGCTGCTGGGGCGCTGGCAAGCCAGCGAATTCACGCTGGACAGCCCGCAGCTGTGGCTGGAGCGCGGCGCCGACGGCATGTGGAACTGGGAAAAGCTGGCGGCCGACCTATCCGGCCCGCCCAAACTGGAAGACGGCACCGCGCCGGAAAAGTTGCCGCGGCTGAAGATCGCCGCGCTGAATCTGCGCAGCGGCCAGATCCGCCTGAGCGACCATAACGACGGCCAGCACGAGCGCTTCCGGCTGATGCCGATCAACCTCAACCTGGCCGACCTGTCCACGCTGGCCGAAAACGGCCGCTACGCGCTGCACGCCGAACTGCAAGGCGGCGGCCGCTTCGACTGGAAAGGCAGCATGCGGCTGCAGCCGCTGCAATCCAGCGGCGAGGCCAGCATGCAGGACCTGCCGCTGGCGACGGTCTGGGACTACGTCCATCCCTATTTCGCGACGGCCAAGCCGCAGGGCGCGCTGTCGGTCAACGCCCGCTACCAGTTTGAAATGAACAGCAGCCGGCCCGACCTCACCGTGTCGCCGATCCGCGCCAGCCTGAAAGACCTGAAGCTGGCGGCGCCGGGCGGCGCCAGCGAGCTGTCGCTGCCGGAATTGACAGTGGAAGGCGGCGCGCTGGACCTGTCGCGCTCGCTGCTGACCATCGCCAAGGTGGAGTTGAACCATGGCCGCGTCAGCGCCGGCCGCGGCGCCGACGGCATGGTGGACTGGCTGCGCGCGCTCCCCGCCGCGCCCGCCGCCGCCAAACCGGTCCAAGCCGCCAAACCGTCGCCCTGGCTGGTCAAGGTGGATAGCCTGCGTCTGAACCAATGGCATGCGCAGTGGCGCGATGACGTCTTCGTCAAGCCGATGGCGCTGCAAGCCGACATGCCGCGCATGCAAGCCAGGATTTCGCTCAGCCCGGAACACGGCCTGCAGTTGGGCGATCTGGGCCTCAGCCTGGCCGGCGTCAAGCTGGGCTCGGCTGGCGCGCCTGACTGGCTGACGCTGGACGGCGCCGAGCTCGCGCCGTCGCAGATCGACCTCAAGCAACAGCAGCTGAAACCCGGCGACCTGACCCTGCGCGGCCTGCAAGTGGCGCTGCAGCGCGAGCGCAACGGCCAGCTGCAACTGCAGCAGCTGTTGGCGCAGCGGCCGCCAAAAGCGGCCAAGGCAAAGGCCGACGGCGACGCCAAGACGCCGGCCTGGAAATTCAGCTATCCGGCCATCCGGCTGGAAGACAGCCGGATGAACTGGCGCGACCTGACCCTGGCCAAGCCGCTGGCGCTGAGCATGGACCAGCTGTCCGGCCAGCTTGCCACCCGCGACGGCCAGCAGCTGGCGCTGGACATCGCCGGCCGGATGGGCGGCGGCAAGCTGGCCGCCAAGCTGGACCTGAACCCGGACAAGCTGGCCGCCCGCGGCAGCGTCAAGCTTGACGCGCTGCCCATCGCCCCGCTGGCGCCGTACGCGCTGGCCGGCACCCCGCTCAAGCTCTCCGGCGGCGCGCTGTCCGCCGACCTGCAGCTGGACGCCGCCTCCGCCAGCCAGTGGAAGCTGGCCGGCCAGTTGAAACTGGCGAAAATGGCGCTGCAGGAGCCGGGCGAAGCGCTGCCGCTGCTGGGCTGGAACAGCCTCAGCCTCAGCAGGCTGCAAGTGCAGGGCATGCCGCTGAAGGCCAGCATCAACGACGTGCGGCTGGACCAGCCGCGCGCGCGGCTGATCCTGGATCCGCAGCGCCGGCTCAACTGGCAGAAGATCTTCGCCGGCGCGCCGGCGGCCAAACCCGCGCAGCCTGCCGGCAAGAGCGCGCCGCTGCCGCAGGTGGACGTGCACAGCATCCACGTGCAGAACGGCGCGGTGGAGTTCGCCGACCACGGCATGACTCCAGACTTCGCCACCCGCATGCACCATCTGCGCGGCAGCATCCAGAACCTGTCGACCCGCGCCGGCGGCCGCGGCCGCATCACGCTGGACGGCGCGGTGGACCAGTACGGCGAGGTGAAGGTGCGCGGCGCGCTGTCGCCGACGTCGCCGACCGACAGCACCGACATCCATCTCGACTTCCACAACCTGGCGCTGAACAACCTGAATCCGTATTCGATGAACTTCGCCGGCTGGCAGGTGAAGGACGGCCGCCTGTCGCTGGAGCTGCGCTATCTGTTGGAGCACCGCCAGCTGAAGGGCGAGAACCGCATCGTGATCGATTCCATCCAGCTGGGCGAGGAACTGCAGGGCGACAAGTCGCCGCACCTGCCGCTGCGCCTCGCCGTGGCGCTGCTGGAAGACAGCAACGGCCGCATCGACCTCGATCTGCCGGTGGCCGGCAGCCTGGACGACCCGCAGTTCAGCTACGGACAAGTGGTGTGGAAGGCGCTCGTCAACATCGTCACCAAGGTGGTCACCGCGCCGTTCCGCGCGCTGGGCGCGCTGTTGGGCGGCGACGGCTTCGACGACATCCGCTTCGTCGCCGGCGAAGCCCACGTCAGCCCGCCGGAGCGCGAAAAGCTGGACAAGGTGGCGGCGCTGATGGCCAAGCGGCCGAAGATGCAGCTGGCCATTTCCGGCGGCTACGCGCCGGACGAGGACAGCAAGCAGCTGGCGCGCGCGCGCGTCGACGCCGCGGTGCTGGCCGCCGCCGGCCACGCGCCGATGGATGACGAGCCGCTGGCTTCGCTGGACCTGAAAGACGCGCAGATTCAGTCGGCGATCAAAACCGTCTACGGCCAGCGCATCGGCCGGCTGAAGCTGCTGGGCCACACGCTGAAGCCCGGCGGCCCGTCCGGCGCCGAACTGGCCAAACTGCTGCGCGACGAGATGCTGGCGGCGGAAAAAGTCAGCCAGGCCGATCTCGTCAAGCTGGCGGAACTGCGTGGCGCCAACGCCCGCAAGGTGATGCTGCGCCATGCGCCCGACCTCGCCGAACGCGTGACGCTGGACGCGCCGCAAAAAACCTCGGCCAACCGCGACGGCGTGGAGCTGGCGGTGAAAATCACCGCGAAATAGCCCCCCGGCGCCGCATCCGGAGTACAATCCCAAACGGCGCCGGAACACAACAACTTGCGTTTCACCCCATCACGGCGTAACAACATATAGTGTGCTACGCCGTTTTTCATGCGCAGCCGGCCATGCCATCGTCGTTGAACACCGTTTCAGAAGGATGAGCGCTCCATGCAGCAGGAAAACATCGCCGCCATGGCGGAACAGGACATCTCGCGCGAGGTGTTGCTGGAAAAGTACGCCAAGAATGGCGAACAAAGCGTCAGCGAAGTGCGCCGCCGCGTCGCGCGCGCGCTGGCCGGACTGGAACAAGACCCGGCCCGTTTCGAGCCGCTGTTTTTCGAAGCGCTGGACCACGGCTTCATCCCCGGCGGCCGCATCAATTCCGCCGCCGGCACCGAGCTGTCCGCCACGCTGATCAACTGCTTCGTGCAGCCGGTCGGCGATTCGGTGTCAGAAACCGAGCACGGCAAGGCCGGCATCTACCAGGCGCTGCTGCAGGCGGCGGAAACCATGCGCCGCGGCGGCGGCGTCGGCTACAACTTCAGCCGCATCCGCCCCAGGGGCGCGCACGTGAAAGGCACCAACAGCCGCGCTTCCGGCCCGGTGTCGTACATGCGCGTGTTCGACCGCAGCTGCGAGACCGTGGAATCGGCCGGCGCGCGGCGCGGCGCGCAAATGGGCGTGCTGGACGTCAGCCATCCGGACGTGGAAGCCTTCATCCACGCCAAGGACCAGGGCGATCTGCGCAACTTCAATATCTCGGTCGGCGTCTCCGACGCCTTCATGCAGGCGGTGGAAGCCGACGCCGACTGGCAGCTGACCCACGCGGTGGAGCCGGCGTCCGACGCCTTCCCCGACAGCTTCCGCCGCGAAGACGGCCTGTGGGTGTACCGCACCGTGCGCGCCCGCGAGCTGTGGCGGCAGATCATGGAATCCACCTACGACCACGCCGAACCCGGCGTGCTGTTCATGACCCGCATCAACCAGGACAACAACCTGTCCTACTGCGAGGTGATCGAATCCACCAATCCCTGCGGCGAACAGCCGCTGCCCGACTACGGCTGCTGCGACCTGGGATCGGTGAACCTGACCCGCCACGTGCGCGCGCCGTTCGGCGACAAGGCCCACTTCGACTTCAAATCGTTCGAGAAGGTGGTGCGGATGTCCATCCGCATGCTGGACAATGTGCTGGACCTCACCGTGTGGCCCTTGCCTGAGCAGGAGCGCGAGGCGCAGAACAAGCGCCGCGTCGGCCTGGGATTCACCGGCCTGGGCGACGCGCTGATCATGCTGAAGATACGCTACGACAGCGAGGAAGGCCGCCGCTTCGCCGCCCGCATCGCCCAGAGCATGCGCGACGCCGCCTACGACTCCTCGGTGGATCTCGCCATCGAAAAAGGCGCCTTCCCGCTGTTCGACGCCGACGCCTACCTGGCCGCGCCGCACTGCGCCAGCCGGCTGCCGGACAAGATTCAGGCGCGCATCCGCAAGCACGGCATCCGCAATTCGCACCTGCTGTCGATCGCCCCCACCGGCACCATCTCGCTGGCCTTCGCCGACAACGCCTCCAACGGCATCGAGCCGCCGTTCTCCTGGTTCTACACCCGCAAAAAGCGGATGGCCGACGACACGCAGCAGGAATACCTGGTGGAAGACCACGCCTACCGCGTGTGGCGGATGCAGGGCGGCGACACCGCGCGCCTGCCCGACTACTTCGTCTCCGCGCTGGAAATGAGCGCGCTGGACCACATGCGGATGGTGGCCGCCGTCGCGCCCTTCGTCGACACCGCCATCTCCAAGACCGTCAACGTGCCGGCCGACTACCCGTTCGCCGACTTCGAAAGCCTGTACCTGGAAGCCTGGCGCAACGGGCTGAAAGGCATCACCACCTACCGCCCCAACAATGTGCTGGGTTCGGTGTTGTCGCTGGAGCCGGCGCAAGCCGCCGCCGCCGCGCCGGAAGACCTGTCCGGCGCCGCCAACGACCCGGACCGCCGCGTAGTGCTCAACACCGCGCCCACCCCGGCGCTATCCAGCTTGAAATGGCCGAACCGCCCCAAACTGAAGGAAGGCAACCCGTCGTGGACCTTCATGGTGGAAGGCGACGCCGGCGATTTCGCCGTGGTGGTCGGCCACATGGAAAACGGCCGCGTCCAGCCGTTTGAATGCTGGGTCAACGCCACCGAAGTGCAGCGCGGCCTGTCCGCCATCGCCAAAACGCTGTCGATGGACATGCGCTGCCGCGACCGCGCCTGGCTGGCCGCCAAGCTGGACGCGCTGTCGCGAACCAACGGCGACAAGCGCTACCAGTTCACGCTGGGCGACAAGGCCATCCACGCCACCTCGGCCGCCGCCGCGCTGGGCCAGGTGGTGCGCCACCGCGTCGAGCAACTGGGCGCGCTGCGGCTGGACGCCGGCGAAGCCACGCCGGTGATGGACGCGCTGTTCGCCCGCAAGGAGCCGAAATCCGGCAGCGACGGCACCATGAGCTGGTCGGTGGACGTGGTGAATCCGCAAACCGGCGACGACTTCGTGCTGTTCATCAAAGAGCTGATCCTGCCCAACGGCAAGCGCCGGCCGTACTCGGTATGGCTGGCCGGCGCCTACCCGCGCGAACTGGACGGCCTGTGCAAGATGCTGTCGCTGGACATGCGGGTGATAGACCCGGCCTGGATAGGCCTGAAGCTGCGCAAGCTGCTCAACTACGCCGAGCCGCAGGGCGACTTCTTCGCCCGCATTCCCGGACTGGAAAAATCGCAAAGCTGGCCATCCACCGTCGCGTATCTGGCGCGGCTGATCATCCACCGCTACGCGATGCTGGGCGTGCTGACCGAGGAAGGCGTGCCGCTGGAGGAAATGGGCGTGATGGCGCCGGAGCAGAGCGACCTGTTCGCGCTAGAAGCGCCGGCCCAGCTCAAGCCGCTGGCCGGCAAGGCCTGCCCGGAATGCGGCAACCACGCGCTGATAAAAAAAGACGGCTGCGAGTTCTGCACCGCCTGCGGCCATGTGGGGGCATGCGGCTGAGTCAAGCGCGATGCTGCGCAGTTTTTTCCTCCGCCCCGCGGCCTCAAGCCGCGGGGCTTTTTCGTCGCCGCGCGGGAAAACAACCACGGCCCCCGCCACGATCCCGGCCATCCCATCCACGCGGGGCCGCGCCAATGGACTCCGCGCTCCGCGGCACTTGATCCACATCGCCCTCTGCCAAACAGCGCCAACGCGCCATCCCCCAGCGTGTTGGCCGCTTAATGGCGAAATGGCCTCGTTTTTACTTAAAACCTGATTTGACGTAATCCAACCGCCCGACTTTTAAATAAGCATGGTTTTATTAGACGGCCTCTCGCTTTCGGTGGAAGAATGTCCGCAACACGCAAAACCACACCAGAGAAAAAAATGAACGTCTGGATGGTCATCGCGGTTTTGCCGATCGGCGCCGCGTCATTCTATTTTCTGGCCTACCAGCCGGCCGCGCAGAAGTACTGGCTGCGATTCCCCACGCTGGAGAAATACCGGCAAGACCATCCAGCCAGCCATAGCCATGGCGTCCCGCATTGCCACGTTTGCGGCGGCAGCGACATTCTCTCCGTCGGACTATTGCGGCCGGTGGAATACCGCCGCATCTACCAATGCGCGCAGTGCCAGACCAAGCTGTGGCGCGCCATGGAACCCTGAGCCAGACCTCGGCGCGCCAGAACCCCGCCCCCGTCAAACCAGCGGCGTCCGCGCCGCCTCCGCCACCACGCCGCGCAGCCATTCCAATGCCGGGTCCTTGTCCTTGGCCGCATGCCAGAACATCGACAACTCGATTTCCGGCGACGGCAGCGGCAAGGGATGCGCATGCAGATCCTGGCAATACGCCCAATGATCGGCCAGCGCCGCCGGCACGCTGGACAGCGCCGCCACTTCGCGCAGCAAGCTGGGCAGGGTGCTGAACTGCTGGGTGGTGTATTGCACCTGCCGCTGCAGGCCGCGCGCTTCCAGCAATTTGTCTATGCCGCTGCGGAATGCGCCGCGATAAGTGACCAGCACATGGGGATGGGCCACATAATCCCGCAGGGTGAGCGGGCCGGCCAGCGGCAGCCTCTTTCCGTGATGAACGCAGCTGAACCCCATCCTGGCCAGCGGAACGCTGCGCAGCCAAGCCGGCTTGTCCGGCAGCGTCGCCACGCCCAGCTCCATTTCATGCCTCTCCAGCATGGCCGCGCCCTGGAAGGGGTCGGTGGCCTTGACGGCGACGCGGACGCGCGGCGCCTGGCGGCGCAGTTCGGCGAACACCCGCGGCATCAGCCAAACCTCCACCCAGTCCGGCATCGCCAGCGTGAAAGCGCGTTCGGCGCCGGCCGGATCGAAACGCTCGGACTGAAACAAGGCTGCCTGCACATCCTGCAATGCCGGCAACAGCTCGGCCTCCAGCCGCAAGGCGCGCGCAGTCGGCTCCATGCCGCCGGCGCCGCGCACCAGCAGCTCGTCGTCGAACAGGCTGCGCAGCCGCGCCAGCGCGCCGCTCACCGCCGGCTGGCCGATGAACAACCGCTCGGCCGCGCGCGATACGCTGCGTTCGCGCATCAACACCAGGAAAGTCACCAGCAGGTTGAGATCAACCGCGCGAAAATCTCTTTCGCTGATAGTCATCATCTTTTCAATCGATTTGAATGATATGACTGCGTATTGGAACATGATCAGGCCACGCGAGCAAACCGCTTGCGCTACCGCCTGATAAGGAACCAACATGCCTCAGCTCCGCCAATTGAAAGCCATCGCCGCCGCCGCCGCCATCAGCGCGGCAACCCTGCTCTCCGCAACCTCCAGCCTGGCCGCCGCGCCGCAAATCCATGCCCAGGCGCCGGGCTATTACCGGATGATGCTGGGCCGGTTCGAAATCACCGCGCTGTCCGACGGCACCGTCAAAGTGCCGCTGGACAAGCTGTTGCATGGCGAGTCCCCGGAACAGATCCGGCAGCAGTTGGAAAACGGCTTCCAGACGCCGGGCCATGCGGAAACCTCGATCAACGCCTTCCTGATCAACACGGGCTCCAAGCTGCTGCTGGTGGACAGCGGCGCCGGCGACCTGTTCGGCCCCAGCGCCGGCAAGCTGCCCGCCAATATCCGCGCCGCCGGTTACCGGCTGGAAGACATCGACGCCGTGCTGCTCACCCATGTGCACCTGGACCACTCCGGCGGCCTCACCGTGGCCGGCAAGGCAGTCTTCCCGAACGCCGACGTCTATCTGAATCAAAAGGAGGAAGACTTCTGGCTGAACCCGGCCAACCGCGCCAAGGTGGCGCCGGCGCAGCCATCCGGCTTCGATCAAAGCAAAGGTTTCGCCCAGGCCCAGGCTTCGCTGGCGCCCTATCTCGCCGCCCATCGCGTGAAGGCTTTCGCCGCCGGCGCCGAGCTGTTCCCCGGCATACGCGCCATCGCCGCGCCTGGGCACACGCCGGGGCACACCTTCTATGAGGCGCAGAGCCAGGGCCAGCGCATGCAGTTCTGGGGCGATACCGTGCATGCCCAAGTGGTGCAGTTCTCTCAGCCGCAGGTGAATATAGACTTCGATGTCGACTCCTCCGGCGCGGTCAAACTGCGGCGCCATGCCTTTGCCGACGCCGCGGCCCATGGCTATTGGGTAGCCGCCGCGCACATCTCCTTCCCCGGCATCGGCCATGTCCGCCGCGACGCCAAGGCCTACGCCTGGATTCCGGCCAATTACAGCGAGGACATGGGAAACTGAGCCCACGATGCCGCGCCCCGGCAAACCGGGAAGGGAAAGAAGGGGCAAATAGAAAACAGGCCGCGGTTTTCTTTTAACCGTGGCCTGCCCCTATTTTCTCTTCCATCCGCTGTCCTATTCTTTGTTCATGAACGCAAAAACCTGCCGCCTCCTCGCCCTCATTCTGCAAGCCTGCTGCGGACTGCGGGCCATGGCGGAAACCGAGATCGTCTATCCGGCGCCGGAATCGCCACGCGATGTCAGACATGCCGACATTCTGGAATTGTTGAACGGCGCGCTGGCCCATACGGATAAGCGCTATGGTCCGGCGCTCGCCAGGCCATCGCTCGAGCCGATGAACAAGAACCGCCAATTGCTGTCGCTGACGCAAGGCCAGGGGCTCACGCTGATGTGGGGCTCAATCAGCCGCGAACTGCAGCAAAAGACTTTGCCGGTATACATTCCGCTACGCAAAGGCCTGCTGGGCTACCGCATCGCGCTGATTCGACGAGACCGTCAAGACGAGTTCAACCGGACAGCCTCGCTCGCCGATCTGAAAAAGTTCAGCCTTGGCCAGGGGCGCGGCTGGGCGGATGTCGATATTCTGCGAGGGGCCGGATTCCATGTGATCACCAACGAATATCCACAGCTGTTCGGCATGATAGAAGCTCGTCGGATCGATCTATTTCCTCGCGGCATCAACGAAGTGTATGCAGAATACGCAGCGCATCGCGACCAGACGCCGTCTTTGGCGGTGGAAGCGCATTTAGCGCTGCATTACGCCAACCCCTACTATTTCTACGTAGCCAAGGACAACGCCGCGTTGGCGCAGCGGCTGGAACAGGGCTTGCGCCTGATGATGCGCGATGGCAGCTTCGACGAAATCTTCTGGCGCTATAACGGCCAGGCGATACGCCAAGCGGACCTGGCGCACCGCGGCATCATAGAAATCCCATCCGACGATACGCTGACGCCGCGCAAGGTTCTCAAGGATTCCCAGCTTTGGTTCGACCCGCGCGGCGCGGCGTACCGATAAGTTCGCCAGGAGGCGCAGCCCCCAACCCCGGCTGCGGCTGCGATTGATGCTGGACAAATAGGGCATAGGCCGCGTTTTCGCATCGCTCCGCGCCTAGCCGCCGCGCTCAAGAAAACCAGCGGCCCTGCCGCATGACGCTCAGCGGAGCTGAGCGCCGCCTGGCCGCCCTTCGCCCTCCGCCGCCAGGAAGGACCAGAGCGCGGACGCCACGGGGCCGGCGGGACGGCCGCGCAAGCGCGCGGCGACGATGTCCAGCGCGCTGCGCCGGAAATGCCGCCCCTCCAGCGAAAGCAGCGCGCCGCTGCGCAGCTCCTCCGCCACCAGATGCAAGGGCATATGGCCCCAGCCCATGCCGCGCACGATCAAGTCTTTCTTGGTGTATTGATCCGCCACCGTCCAACTCGGCGCCTCCTTCACCACAAAGTAATCGCGCCCCGGCGCCTGCGCGGAATCCCGTATCACCACCTGAACATGACGCGCCATCTGCTCCGGGCTCACATCGCGGGAAATGGGGCCATCCAGAAAACCCGGCGCCGCCACCGGCACCAGCTCCACCCGGCAGACATCCGTCCATTCGAAACGCGTGTTCGAATTATCGACGTGATGCAGGATCAAGTCCGCGTCCTCGGCAAGCAGCCTCTCCCACGGACCGCTTATCGCCTCGAAGTGGAGGTGCAGCCGGGTATGCGGCCAGTTCCGGAAAAAGCGCCGCAGCAAATCCAGCGCCTCCGCATTGGGCGTGAGATCGCCCACTACTACGCGCAAGTCCGTTTCTTCGCCACTCCGCAGCTGGCCGCACATCGTGCCCAGGCTAGCCGCCTGCGCCAGCAAGGCCTGGGCCTGGCGATGGAACGCCTCGCCTTGCGGCGTCAGCCGGACGCGATAAGACGCGCGGTCCAGCAAGCTCAAGCCCAGACGCGCCTCCAGATTCTTGATCGCCGCGTGGACGGCGGGATGGCTGCGGTGCAGTTTCAGCGCCGCCGCCTGGAAGCTGCCTTCTCTCAGCACGGCATCCAGGCAGACCAACTCATGCAGTGTAAAGTCCATTGTTATTTAATCTTACAATCTTTTGTTAATCTTTTGAATTTTTTCAACATGCTCCGCTAGCTAAACTGCCGCTGTCACCCACCAAACAGGAGCGAATCCCATGCGCGCAATCGTCAGACAACAATATGGCGGCCCGGAGCAGCTGAGAATCCAGGACATCCCCGCGCCGCAAGCCGGCGCCGACGAAGTGCTGGTGCGCGTCCGCGCCTTCGGCTTGAATCGGGCCGAGCAGTATTTCCGCCAAGGCCTGTGGGGAGAAGTGGCGGCGGTATCCGGCATAGAGTGCGCCGGCGAGGTGGCCCATGACCCCGGCGGCGTTTTGCCGCCCGGGCAAACCGTCATCGCCCTGATGGGCGGCATGGGCCGCAGCCGCAATGGCAGCTATGCGGAGTTCGTCAGCGTGCCGGCCGCCAATGTGGTGCCGGTGCGCACCACGCTGGACTGGAGCGCGCTCGCGGCTCTGCCGGAATCCTACGCCACCGCCTGGACCTGCTTGCACGGCAACCTGGCGCTACAAAACGGCGACACCTTGCTGATCCGCGGCGCGCTGTCCGCCCTGGGTCAAGCCGCGATGGCGCTGGCCAAGCTGCATGGCGCGCGCGTCATCGCCACCGTCAGCCAGGCATCCCGGCTGCAAGCGGCGCGCCAGCTGGGCGCGGACATCGCGCGCGTGGAGTCCGCCGAACTTGGCGCGGAATTGGCGGAAATCGCCGGTTGCAGCATGGATAAAGTGCTGGATCTGGTCGGCACCTCGACCCTGCTCGATTCGCTGCGCCTGGCCAAACGCGACGGCCGTGTCTGCGTGGCCGGCTTTCTGGGCGGGCACGAACCGCTGGCCGGCTTCGATCCCATGGCCCACCTGCCCAGCGGGCGGCAGCTCAGCTTCTTCGCCAGCGCCCTGGTATTTGGCAGCCGCGACTATCCATTGGGCGACATCCCGTTCCAAAACATCATTGAATGGGCGGAAAGCGGCGCCATTCCCGCCAGGCCGGCGCGGGTATTCGCCTTCGAGCAGATCCAGGAGGCCCATAGCGTGCTGGACGCGCAATCGGCCGGCGGCAAGATCGTCGTCACGCTGGACTGAGAAAAACAACGCCGCGCGCGGAGGCCGCGCCGTCAGCAACGATCAAATGCGCGAGCGGATGCAATTGATGTACGACCCGCCCTGCAGCATATTGATCAGGCCCACGCTGTATTGCGGGTCTATCGCCAGGCTGCCGTCCGAGCATCCCGGCGCGCCGTGTTGGCGGATGTAGTCCGGCGCCACGTACTGCGCGCCATGCAGGGTCAGCCGGCGCGCGCGCATATTGGCATTGCCCGGCCCCATGCCGTCCAGCCACAACGCCAGGCCGTGCGGGCCGAAGCAGGTGTCGGCGGCCCGGCACACGCCCAGGCAGGAAGCCAGGGAGCCGGGCGCATCGGAAAAGTGCTGGGCGTAATGCGCATGGCCGGCCGGGTCTTCTCCCCGGCCATGCGCCACCAGAAAACGCTGCACCGAACCCTCCAGCGTATCGAAAACGAACAGCCTGGCCTCCGTGGACGGCAGGCTGAAGTCCACCACGGCCCAATACAGCAGGCTGGCGCGAGGATAGCGCTGGCGTTGCACCACCCGCATATCCAGCACGGCATGATCCGGCAGGCCTTCTTGCCGGCATAACTGCAGCAGCACTTCATCCAATGCGTCCACGCCACACCCCCAGCCAAGCGACCCGCAGCTTTTCATTCTAGCCAGCCGGCCATCCGTCGCAAGCGAGCCGCGCGCGCACCAAGCTCGACGCGGCGGACGCGCTTATTTACAGTGTGGGCAACACGTCAACACGCATGGGAAGGATGGCGATGAAAGCACTGGGCAAGAAAGCGGCCGGCGCGCGGCTGGAAAGGATGCGCGCCTCCCCGATGTGGGCGGACGACGGCTTCCGCAACATCTATCCGATCGCTCCCGGCCTGCGCGACCCGGCGGTGAAGATGCCGTCGCTGAAAGACTTTCTGTGCGGCGGCGAAAGGCGGACGCCGAATGGCCCGCTGCCCGTAGCGGACCCGCGGCATGCCTGGCGCAAGCCGCCGGAGTCCGGCCTGCGCGCCACCTGGCTTGGGCACTCGACGGTGCTGCTGGAAATAGACGGCCTGCGCGTGCTGACCGATCCGGTATGGGGGCCGCGCGCCTCGCCGACGCGGCTGGCCGGCCCCAAACGCTTCCAGCCGGCGCCAGTGCGGCTGAAGGAGCTGCCGCCGCTGGACCTGGTGCTGGTTTCCCACGATCACTACGACCATCTGGACTACCCCACGATACGCGAACTCGCCAAAACGCCGGTGCCCTTCGTCACCTCGCTGGGCGTCGGCGCGCATCTGGAAGCGTTCGGCGTGGCGCCGCAGCGCATCACCGAGCTGGACTGGTGGGAAAGCTACTGCCACCCCAGCGCCGACCTGACCATCACCGCCACCCCGTCGCAGCACTTTTCCGGCCGCGGCCTGAAAGACCGCAACGCCACGCTATGGTCGTCGCTGGCCATCCGCACGCCGCGGCACTCGGTGTTTTTCAGCGGCGACACCGGCCTCACCGGCCAGTTTGAGGAAATCCGCGAACGGATCGGCGCATTCGACTTGGTGATGCTGGAAGTGGGGGCCTACCACCCCGCCTGGGGCGATATCCACCTGGGGCCGGACAACGCGCTCAAAGCCCTGGAGCTGCTGGGCGGCGGCGCTTTCCTGCCGGTGCATTGGGGCACCTTCAACCTGGCGATGCACGCCTGGGACGAACCGGCGGACACCCTGCTGGCCCTGTCCGAGCAAAGCAATGTCCAACTGCTGATGCCGCGCCAGGGCCAGGCGCTGGAGCCCGCCCACGCCGATCGGGCGGAGCCGTGGTGGCGCGCGGTGGATACCGTCGCCGCGCCTGCCGTGCCGGCATCCGATGCCGCCGCCGATCAGGCCAAAACCATTCCCTGGCCGCTGGATTGACAAAGCCGGCGCGCTGGCCGCAAAAACCAAGCCGGGCATGCGCCCGGCTTGTTGCGCTTCGTCCGGCCTAGCCCGGAATGTCCGGCTCCACCAAGGCCGCCAGCTGCCGCAGCGACTGCTGCCAGCCCAGATAGCAGTTCTCGGGCGGAATCGCGTCCGGGATGCCTTGCTGCACGATGGTGAGATCGGCGCCGCAGGACAATGGCGCCAGCGTGATGGTGGTGGTCATTTCGCCGGGCAGGTTGGCATCGTCGAAACGGTCGGTGTAACGGATGCGCTCGCCCGGAACCAGCTCAAGATAGCGGCCTCCGAACTCGTGCCGCTGGCCGCCGGAGAAATTGACGAAGGCCATCCGGTAGCCACCGCCCACGGTGGCGTCCTGCTCCAGCACCTGGCAGACGAAGCCGTCTGGCGGCAGCCACTTGGCCAGTGCCAGCGGATCGATGAAGGCGCGGTAGACGCGCTCCGGCGGCGCGTTCAGCACGCGGTGCAGGCGTATGGTGTTGGGCATGGCTGGCTCCTTGGCGGCGGGAAAGCTGGCTTAAGCAAGATAGCACAATGACATTTCACTGGAGCGCTAGGTCGTACTCCATCTGCCAATCAAACGGCTCCCGTTCGATCTGGGGGCCATGCAGCCAGCGCGCCGGCGCGCAGCCGCAGCGCTCGTAAAACGACACCGTTTCAATGGCGGAGTGCGAGGAAATGTACAGCCGGCCCGCGCCCATCTGCCTGCCGCCGGCGGCGCACTCCCGCATCAACTCGCGCCCCAGGCCTCGGCCGCGCCAGCGGGCGTCCACCTGCAGCTCCTTCAATTGTCGATACTCGCCATCCGGCCCCAGCGGCGCCGGGGAGATGGCGGCGAAACCGGCCAGGCTTGCGCCTTCCAGCGCCGCCCACACCCGCCCGGCATCCGCCATCGCCGCCAGCTCGCGACACAGCGCCCGCCGCTCGTCCGCCGACCAGTCGTCGATGAAGGGCTCGGCTGCGATGCGCCTGTCGCCGGGCGCGCCGCGATACACCAGCGTCACCTCCTGCCGGCGCTGGAAATCGTCCAGCCAATCCGCGCCGATATCGGCCGCGCTCAGGCGGCGGATGGACCAAGGGGAAGAAACGATGGTTGCGGAAGCAGACAGTTTCATGGCGAGCAGACAGGATCAGGACATTGCCATTATGCCAGCGAAACGGGCCGCCCTCGCGAGCGGCCCATCCGCCACTGTTGATTTACAGGCTGGGAAAGGCGAACTGCGAGGCCTCGTGGCTGGCGCGCTGCGGCCAGCGCTGGGTGATTGCCTTGCGCCGGGTGTAGAAGCGCACGCCGTCCGGGCCGTAGGCGTGCAAGTCGCCAAACAAGGACCGCTTCCAGCCGCCGAAGCTGTGGTAGGCCACCGGCACCGGCAGCGGCACGTTGATGCCCACCATGCCCACTTCCACCGTATCGGCGAACAGGCGCGCCGCCTCGCCGTCGCGGGTGAAGATGCAGGTGCCGTTGCCGTATTCGTGGGCGTTGATCAGCGCGATCGCCTCTTCCAGGCTGTTCACCCGCACCACGCACAGCACCGGGCCGAAGATTTCTTCCTGGTAGATGCGCATCTGCGGCGTCACTCGGTCGAACAGGCAGCCGCCGAGGAAGAAGCCGCCCTCATGGCCGGGCACCGCGATGCCGCGGCCATCGACCACCAGCTCCGCGCCGGCCGCCACGCCGTCGGCGATATAGCCGCTGACCTTGTCCAGATGCGCGCGCGTCACCAGCGGGCCCATGTCCAGGCCCGGCGAGGTGCCCGGCCCCACTTTCAAAGCCTGGATCTGCGGCGTCAGCTTGGCGATCAGCGCGTCGGCCGCCTGATCGCCGACGCAGACGGCGACCGAGATGGCCATGCAGCGCTCGCCGCAGGAGCCGTAGGCCGCGCCCATCAAGGCGTTGACGGTGTTGTCGAGATCGGCGTCCGGCAGCACCACCGCGTGGTTCTTGGCGCCGCCCAAAGCCTGCACCCGCTTGCCGCGGCGGCTGCCCTCGGCGTAGATGTATTCGGCGATGGGCGTGGAGCCGACAAAGCTGACTGCCTTGACTTCCGGCGCCGCCAGCAGCGCGTCCACCGCCTCCTTGTCGCCATGCACCACGTTGAGCACGCCACGCGGCAGGCCGGCTTCGTGCAGCAAACGGGCGATCAGCAGCGTCGAGCTGGGATCGCGCTCCGACGGTTTCAGGATAAAGGTGTTGCCGCAGGCGATGGCCAGCGGATACATCCACAAGGGCACCATGGCCGGGAAGTTGAACGGCGTGATGCCGGCCACCACGCCCAGCGGCTGGAAATCGCTCCAGGCGTCGACATTGGGGCCGGCGTTGCGGCTGTACTCGCCCTTCAGCAGCGCCGGCGCGGCGCAGGCGTATTCGACATTCTCGATGCCGCGCTTCAGCTCGCCGGCGGCGTCCTCCAGCGTTTTGCCGTGCTCGCGGCTGATCAGCGGCACGATCTCCGCCTCATGCTGCTCCAGCAGTTGCTTGAAACGGAACAGCACTTGCGCCCGCTTGGCCGGCGGCGTATCGCGCCAGGACGGAAACGCCGCCTGGGCGGCAGCCACCGCCTGCGCCACGGTGGCGGCGTCCGCCAGTTGGACGTCGGCGATGGCTTGACCGGTGGATGGATTGAAGATCGGCGCGCGGCGGCTGCCGCCGTCGCAAGCCTCGCCGTGGATCAGGTGTTGCAAAGTCGTCATTTCAGGATCTCGTTTTATTGGTGACAATCATTTCAGGCCAGCTTGGCCAGCGTCTCGCCGACGGCGTCGAACAGGCTGTCCAGCTCCTGCGGCGTGGTGGTGAACGGCGGGCCGAACTGCAGCGCGTCGCCGCCGTAGCGGACATAGAAGCCCTTGCGCCACAACGCCATCGCCGCCTCGTACGGCCGCACGATGGCGTCGCCGCCGCGCGGCGCGATCTGCACCGCGCCGGCCAGCCCGCAGTTGCGGATGTCGACCACGTGCGGCAAGCCCTTCAGGCCATGAATGCCGCGCTCGAAATGCGGCGCCAGTTCGGCGGCCCTGGCCACCAGGTTTTCGTTCTCCAGCACGTCCAGCGCCGCCAGCGCCGCCGCGCAAGCCACCGGATGGGCGGAATAGGTGTAGCCATGGGCGAACTCCACCGCGTACTCCGGCGTCGCCTGCGCCATGAAGGCCTCGTAGATTTCGCTGGTCGCCACCACCGCGCCCATCGGCACCGCGCCATTGGTCAGCTGCTTGGCGACATTCATGATGTCCGGCGTCACGCCGAAATAGTCGGCGCCGAACAGCTTGCCGGTGCGGCCGAAGCCGGTGATCACCTCGTCGAAGATCAACAGGATGCCGTGCTGCGTGCAGATCTCGCGCAGGCGTTGCAGATAGCCCTGCGGCGGCACGATCACGCCGGCCGAGCCCGCCATCGGCTCCACGATCACCGCGGCGATATTGGACGCGTCGTGCAGCTCGATCAGCCGCAGCAAGTCGTCCGCCAGCTCCGCGCCCTGCGCCGGCAAGCCGCGGCTGAAAGCGTTGGCCGGCAGCAAGGTGTGCGGCAGATGGTCCGCGTCCATCAGCGGGCCGAACAATTTGCGGTTGCCATTCATGCCGCCCAGGCTGGTGCCGGCGATGTTGACGCCATGGTAGCCGCGAGCGCGGCCGATCAATTTGGTTTTGGACGCCTGGCCCTTCAGCCGCCAGTAGGCGCGCGCCATCTTCACCGCGGTGTCGGCGCACTCGGAGCCAGAGTTGGTGAAGAATACGTGGTTCAGCGCGCCCGGCGCCATCGCCGCCACCCGCTCGGCCAACCGGAACGACAGCGGATGGCCAAACTGGAAGCCGGGCGAGTAATCCAGCGTCGACAGCTGGCGATAGGCGGCCTCGGCGATCTCCTTGCGGCTGTGCCCGGCGCCGCAGCACCATAGGCCGGACAGACTGTCGAAGATGCGGCGGCCTTGGTCATCGACCAGATAATTGCCTTCGCCGGCGACGATCAACCGCGGATCGCGCTGGAAGCTGCGGTTGGCGCTGAACGGCATCCAGTGCGCGCGCAGGTCGAGATGGGCGTATTCGGAACGGGTGGTGAGCGGGTTCATGTCGGGCACCTGTGGCGGGAGTATGGACACAGCATGCCGCGGACATTGCGTGAGTTAAATGCTATCTTTCTTATGTTCAGATAAATAAAAACTCAACTTATGAAACCCGCGCTGGGACAAGTCAGCGATTTCGATATCCGCCTGCTGCGGCTGTTCCGCGCGGTGGCCGAATGCGGCGGCTTCTCCGCCGCCGAGGGCGTGCTGGGCATCAGCCGCTCCGCCATCAGCCTGCAGATGGGCGATCTGGAAAAACGGTTGGGCATCCGGCTGTGCCAGCGCGGCCGCGCCGGTTTCGCGCTGACGGACGAAGGCCGCGAAGTGCTGCGCGCCAGCCACACGCTGCTGGCGGCGCTGGAGGATTTCCGCGGCGAAGTGAACCTGCTGCACCGCCAACTGCGCGGCGAGTTGAACATCGGCATCGTCAACAACCTGGTGACGCTGCCCAGGATGCGCGTCACCGGCGCGCTCAAAGCGCTGAGCGAGCAAGGTCCGGAAGTGAAGATCTCCATCGGCATGATGACGCCCAGCGACATCGAAACCGGCCTGCTGGACGGCCAGCTGCACGCCGGCGTGGTGCCGCTGATCCAGCCCTTGTCCGGGCTGGACTACCTGCCGCTGTACGACGAGCGCTCGCAGCTGTACTGCAGCCGCGAACATCCGCTGTTCAGCCGGCCCGACAATGACTTGAGCGAGGTGGACCTGGCCGCCGCCAACGCCGTCGCGCCCGGCTACCGCTTGCCGCCGCAAGCGCAGGCGCTGCAACAACGGCTACGCGCCGCCGCCACCGCGTCCGACCGCGAAGGCATCGCCTTTTTGATCCTCAGCGGCCGCTACATCGGCTACCTGCCGGATCACTTCGCCGCCGGCTGGGTGGCGCAAGGACAGATGCGGCCGCTGCTGCCGGACATCTGCCATTACGACGCGCCGCTGGCGCTGGCGGTGCGCAAGGGGCGCCGCGCCAATTTGGTGTTGGAGCGGTTTTTGCAGGAGCTGGAACACACAAGCTGATCCTGCGAAATCAAGCGATGAACTGGCAGATTCGCGCGACCAAGCGCTCCAGGTCCTCCGTCTTATACTCCAGGGTGGGTTCGAGATAGAGCTTGCCGCCGCGAGACTCCGCCACCAGCCACCGGCCGAACGAAAACAGGCCGAACAGACGCCGCCCCCGCCTCAGGCTAACCGACGCGATCTCATCCAGCGGCACGCGCCATCGCAAGGCATCGCCTCGGAGCACAGACAAGCCCTGCTCATCAAACACGACGCGCGCCGGCTTGAGCCTTCTGCCTGAAAACCGCCCCAAGATGCTCATTTCCGGAACCATCCGCCCTCCCCGCGACGCGCTCGCCGCTCAAGCCAGCCACAACAGCGCGATGCCCAGCGCCGCCGGCAGCCCCTGCACCAACAAAATGCGCCGGTTGACGGTGGCGGCGCCGAACGCGCCGGCCGCCAGCACGCAGGCCAGGAAGAACAGCTTGATCTGAAAGCCGCCCGCGCCCAGCCACAGTCCCCAGGCCAGGCCGGCGGCGAGAAAGCCGTTGTACAGCCCCTGGTTAGCGGCCAAAACCTTGGTGTCGCGCGCCCGCTCCGGCGTCAGCCGAAAGGTCTTCATGCCCAGCGGTTTGTCCCACAGAAACATCTCCAGTACCAGAAAATACCCATGCAGCAGCGCCACCAGCGCGATCACCGCATCAGCCGCCATCGCCATATCCGCCCCCTATCGTCGTCAATTTCCGCCTCTCAAATCCGCAATCCCTTGCCCGCCCGCCACGCCAGCGGCAAGGTCAGCAACAGCAGCGCCGCCAGCCACAGCGAGGCCACCGGCACGCCGACGGCGTCGCCCAGCCGGCCGAACAGCACCGGCGACAAGGCACCGCCGCCTATCGTCCCGGTATAGAACAGCGCGAAAGCCTGGTCGCGCCGGCTCCCCGCGCCGGCCAGCTCCGGCACCGCGCCGTACAGCACCGACGATGTGCCGTTCAAAGCCAGGCCCAGCAGCGGCAGGATCGCCATCGCGCCGAACAGCGGCAGCGCTACCGCCAGCGCGATCAGCAATGCGGTGGCCGTCTCCGTCAGCCACACCGTCCTCACCATGCCGATGCGCGCGCCCAGATAGCCGCAAAACAGTTTGCCGAACGCGCCGCCGACGAACAACAGCGCCAGCGCCAGGCCGATGCCGGCGCTGCCGGCGCCCTTGCTCTTCAGCAGGAAAGGCAGAAAGGTGAGAAAACCCATCCGCGCCGCGCTGTCCAGCACGCCGGTGAACAGCAGCGCGCGCATGGCACCGGCCGAGCCCTGGCCGGCCGCGGGCGCGGCCGCCTTGGCCTCGCGGCGCGCGGCATCCAGCCGCGCCGGGATCAAGCGCCACAGCGCGGCGGCCGCGGCCAGGCCCAGCAGGCCGGCCAGGCTGACCACCGCGCGCCAGCTCGCCACCGTCAGCAGCAGGCCGGCCAGCGCCGGAATCAGCGTTTTGCCGATATCGCCGGCAAAGTTGTACTGCGCCAGCGCCTGCTTGACGCCGCCGCCGGCCTCGTGGGAATCCGCCACCATCGCCGACGCCAGCGGATGCTGGACGCTGGCACCCAGCCCGCCCAGCAGCAAGGCCGCCAGCAACACCGCCAGGCCGCCGGCCTGGCCGGCGACCAAGTAGGCGATGCCGGCCAGCGCCGTTCCCGCCGCCAGCAGCCGTTTGCGCCCCCAGCGCGCCGCCGCCCGGCTGGCCAGCAATTGAAAGCCGGCCATCATCCCCGAGTAAGCGCCGCGCAGCAGACCGACCTGCGCGTAGCTGATGCCGAACTGCGCCTGCCACAGCGGCAGCAGCACGTACACCAGGTCGGTCAATCCGTCGTGCGCCGCATGGGCGCTGGAGGCGGCCAGCAAGGCGCGGGAGCGGCTGGGGTCATCGGCCGGCGGCGACTCGGCGGCCAAAGCGGCGCTTTTCGTATCGTTCATTCCAGAGATGGCGAGGGGAAAGACACCGCCATTTAATCAGAGCCGCCCGCGGCGGGAAAGATGACATTTCGCTGCTCGCCGGCGCTAGGCATCGCATGCTGCTATTTATTCTTCGCCGGATTTGGATTCCAATGGCGACAGGACAAACCGGACTCGCCATGACCACCACCTTCCCCGCCTCCCGCCACGGCCTGCTGGACACCCGCTTCGGCCCGGCGGCCGCCTGGCTGAACGCCGACGGCGCGCTGCTGCGGCTGCTGTTCAACCCGACGCCGCAACAACTGGCCGAGCACGCCTGCCGCCGCGACGACGGCGCGCTGCGCGAAGTGGCGCGCCAACTGGCCGAATACCAGGCCGGCGAGCGCCAAAGCTTCGAGCTGGCGCTGGCCCCCGCCGGCACGCCGTTCCAGCAGCAGGTGTGGGCCGCCTTGCGGCGCATTCCCTACGGCCGCACCGTCAGCTACGGCGAGCTGGCCTTGCTGCTGGACCTGCCCGGCGGCGCGCGCGCGGTGGGCCGCGCCAACGCCACCAACCCCATCGCGCTGATCGTGCCCTGCCACCGCGTGCTGGGCGCCGACGGCAGCCTCACCGGCTACGCCGGCGGACTGCCGCTGAAGGCCGCGCTGCTGCGTTTCGAGCTGGAGCGCAGCGCTCCGCCCGGCCTGTTCGCCGACTGAACGTCCCGCGCGCGCCGCGGCTCACCCCGCCGCGGCGCGCATTTCATCCACGCCAAACGCAGTTCATCCCCACCGCCGCGCAGTCCGTCGCATGTCGATATCGCCCCGATTCCCGCTCGCCTACAGTCACAACACAAACCAACCAGGAGAGCACCATGAACTACCAAGCCATCGCCGCGCTGTTGGACTCGCTGATCCAGCTCTGCCATCATATGCCCCTGTACTTCACCCAAGTCCTGGACTGGCTGTCGCAGCTGGAATGGGGCCGCTTCACGCTGTTCGCCCTCTTGGCCTCTCTCGCTGGCGGCGCGCTGATCGTGCCGGTCGTGCTGGCCTGGCAGGCGCTGGACTACTGCGTCGCCAAGCCGCTGGCCCGCCTGCACCGCCTGTCGCAACACAAGGAGGCGCATCATGGCTAAGCCGATGCTGCACGCCGCCGGCGCCGCGCTGCGCCGCGGCTGGGAACACCTCGCCGGCTACGCGGCGCGCACCGGCTGGGGCCGCTTGCTGCTGACGGCGCTGCTGGTGCAGATTCTGGGCGGCATGCTGCGGGTGCCCGCGCTGACGCTGATTTTGATTCTGGCCACCCTGCTGGCCAAGCTCCAGGCCGGCAAGAATGAGCAAAGCAAACAAGAGGCCCATCATGAATGAACGAGCACAAGCAGCTCCGACCGACGGCGACAGCGCGCTGCGCGGCATCGAACACTACTGGTGGCTGTTCGTCGACCAGGTGGCGCGTCTGGGGTGGGGGAGGCTGTTCATCGCCTCGCTGCTGGTGCAGACCCTGGGCGGCATCCTGAACGTCCCGCTGCTGACCCTGACGCTGGTCCTGGTCTCGGTGCTGGTCAAGATTCTGGCCAGCGGCAAGCGCCAGGCGGAGCAGATCGCCGACCGCGCCATCGCCCGCAGCGAGCGGGCCGAACAGCAAGCCGAGCTGGAAGCGCTGCAGCGCCAGCTGGCGGAAACCCGGATGGGCGCGCTGCAAGCGCAAATCGAGCCGCACTTCCTGTTCAACACCCTGTCCTCGGTGTGCCAGCTGATGGAAACCGCGCCGGAACGCGCGCTGTCGATGCAAAAGGCGCTGATCCGCTACCTGCGCTCCTCGCTGCCGGAATGGCGCGAATCGCCGGGCGAAACCAGCCTGGGCCAGCAACTGGAGCTGTCGCGCGCCTTTCTCGACATCATGCAGCTGCGGATGGAAGAGCGGCTGCTGGTGCGGCTGGAAGTGCCCGAAGCGCTGCTGCAAGCCAGGTTCCCGGTGATGATGCTGCAAACCCTGGTGGAAAACGCCATCAAGCACGGGCTGGAGCCCAAGGCCGAAGGCGGCTTCGTCGAAGTGCGGGCCAAGGTGCTGGACGGCAAGCTGCGGCTGACCGTGTGCGACGACGGCGTCGGCTTTCCCGACGAGCCCGGCCAAGGCATGGGCCTGGCCAATATCCGCGAGCGGCTGGCGCTGCGCTACGGCGCGGAGGCGGAACTTTTGCTGGAAGTGCGGCCCGAAGGCGGCACCCGCGCCACCATCGCGCTGCCGTTCGTGCTGGCCTGACCCTTGCCCCGAAACACTGGAGACCCCGCATGCCCCCTGTCACCGCCCTGATCGCCGACGACGAGCGCCTGATGCGCGAACAACTGACAATGGCGCTGGCGCGGGTATGGCCGGAATTGCAGGTGGTGGCCGAGGCGCGCGACGGCGCCGAAGCGGTGGAGCTGGCGCGCCGCCACCGCCCCGACCTGGCCTTTCTAGACATCACCATGCCGGTGCAAAGCGGCCTCGCCGCCGCGGTGGAGCTGGACGGCGCCTGCCCGGTGGTGTTTGTCACCGCCTACGATCAGTACGCGATCAAGGCTTTCGAGGAAGGCGCGGTCGACTATCTGCTCAAACCGGTGGAGGACGACAGGCTGGAGCGCACCCGCCAGCGCTGGCAGCAAAGGCAGATCGCGCTGCCGCCGCAATGGCAGGACACGCTGCGGCTGCTGGGCCGGCAGCTGGAAAAGCCCAACTACCTGCGCTGGATACGCGCGTCGGTCGGCAACAGCCTCAGGATGATCAGCATAGGCGAAGTGCTGTTTTTCCAGTCGGACGAGAAATACACCCGGGTGCAGACCGTCGGCTGCGAAGCGCTGATCCGCATGCCGATCAAGGAGCTGCTGCCGCAGCTGGACCCGGAGGAATTCTGGCAGATCCACCGCGCCACCCTGGTGCGGGTGGACGCCATCGATCAGGTGCGCCGCGACGAGCGCGGCCTGCTGCTGGAGCTGCGCGGCCACGACCAGCCGCTGGAGGTGAGCCGCAGCTACGCCCACCTGTTCCAGCGCATGTAGCCGTCAGTCCAGCTTGAAGGCCATGGTGGTCTGCTGCAGTTGCTCCGCCACCATCGCCAGCTCGCGGGTAGCCTGCGAGAACACATCCACCGCGATGCCGTTTTCCTTGGACATCTGGGCGATGGCCTCCACCCGGCTCGCCAGCTCGGTGCTGGCCTGGCGCTGTTCGCGCATCGCCGAGGCGATCTCGCCTATCGCGCCCACCACCTCCGCCGCGCTGGACTCCACCGTGCTGATGGTGGCCGAGGCGTTCTCCGCCGCCACCACCACGTCGGACACGATCTGGCGGCTGCCGCGCATGCCGTCCACCGCCACCCGCGCGCCGTCCTGGATCTTGCCTATCATGACGGTGATTTCCTGCGCCGACGTCGTGGTGCGCTCGGCCAGCTTGCGCACTTCGTCGGCCACCACCGCGAAGCCGCGGCCCTGCTCGCCGGCGCGCGCCGCCTCGATCGCCGCGTTCAAGGCCAACAGATTGGTCTGGTCGGCCACGTCCTTGATCACGGTGGCGATGCTGCCGATCTGCTGCGCCTGATCGGACAGCGACTCCAGGCTGTCGGCCGAACGGCTGACGCTCTCGTTGACCTTCTTCACCTGCACGGTGGAATCCTGCACGTCGCGGTTGCCGGCCTTGGCCTGCTGGCCGGCCTGGCTGGCCTGCTCGTTGGCCTGGCCGGCGTTGCTGGAGCACAAGTCTATGCTGACCGTCAGCTCCTCAATGGAAGCCGCCGCGCTGGAGGTGGCGTTGACCTGCTGGCCGATGCTGGCGCTGACCTGCTCGGTGGACGCCGCCAGTTGCTCGGACGTGGCCGCGACATTGGTGGCGGCGCGCATGATGTCGCCGACGGTCTTGCGCAGCCGCTGCTGGGTATCGGCCAGCGACTGCATCATCCCGGCGATCTCATCCTTGCCCTGCGGGCGGATTTCGCCGTTCAGGTCGCCATTGCCTATCCGCACCATCGCCTCGCCGGCGCTTTTCAGGCTGCCGACGATGCCGTTCTGGATCGCCAGGCCCAGCCCGGTCACCAGCACCAGGCCCACCACCAGCACCCCGATGGCCATCGAACGCACCCGCTGGTATTGCGCCTGGGCGTCGTCCAGCGCCTTGTCGGCCAGCTTGATGTTGATGTCGGACAGTTCCTTCAGGATGTCGTCGGCCGCGGTGAACAGCGGACGGCACTCCTTGGCCATGATTGACAGCGCCTTCTTGTTGTTCTCGCCGTTGCCGGTATCGGTGTAGCTAAGCTCGCGCACTTTCTTGCATGGCGCGTTCATCGCGTCCCAGGCGGCGTCAAAGCGCTTGAGCCCGTCCACTTCCGGCGGCGTCAGCTCGGTCTTGCGGTATTGGTCGAGAAAGCCCTTCATATTGGCCTCGAACTTGTCGCGGTTGACCTGCACCTGGTCCATCTGCGATTTTTCGCTTTCTGCGATGTAGCGGTAGTCGGAGCGGTTGACATACGCCGCCTGCTTGCCGGCCTGCCCCAACAAGTACACCGGTTTGAGCATATTGTCGTGCATGTCTATGGTCAGCTGGAACATGCCGCTCGCGCCCGTGATGCCATTGACGCCGATGATGAGGGCCGCGGCGATGCCGAGGAGGATCAGTCCGAAGATTTTGGCGCGGATGCTGAACTGGGCAAGCAGGTGAGTCACGATACGCTCCAACCACTTAATGTAGATTTACTTAAGTGTTTTAGTTGAAGCTAGAACCAATCACCAAGCATTACTTACCCGGACTTTCTCTTGCCGAATGAAAGCGGCGCGGCATGGCTGGCCGCGCCGTTTATCCAGGCTGATTGCGAGCCGGCCCCGCCACCGGCCGGCAGAGGCTCAGCCCGGCTCCGCGTCGAAACGCTTGTGGAAGAACACCCGGCTGTGGCCGGGCGGATAATCGGCCAGTTCGGCGAAGCGCCGGTAGCCCAGGCTTTCGTAGAACGCCGGTGCCTGGAAGGTGAAGGTATCCACCCAGGCGCCGACGCAGCCGCGCGCGCGGGCTTCCGCTTCGGCCTCCTCCATCAGACGCCGGCCCAGGCCCTGGCCGCGCGCTTCCGCCGGCGCCGCCAGCAGTTGCACGTACAGCCAGCCGAAACCGGTATGGCCCCATAGCCCGCCCGCCACTTGGCCGGCCTCGTCCTCCACCGTGATCACCAGCGGCCTGTTGTTGCCCGCCCCTGCCTGCGCCTGATTGTAGGCGATCAATGGCGCGACGATCGCCGCCCTCGCCGCCTCGTCGGCCACATCGCTCAAAACCGTCCGGTACCGCATGTCCCGCTCCATTCGTTTGCCCAGTCAATCTATCGCACTCGCGCCTTTGGCGCCGGCTGTCACTTCACCACCACGCCCACGCCGCGGCCGCGCGGGTCGGAAGCGGTTTCCGCCTCGTCGCCGTTCATTCTCACCGCCTGGATGTCGCCCATGCGCCAGCCCTGGTCCTTCAGCGTGTAGCCCATGGTTTTCAGCTCGCTGGCCGCCGCGCCGGCCAGCGGCGCGTAGTCGTCGTAGAAGATGGTGTCCTTGGGCAGCAGCTGGTGATGGACGCGCTGCGCCGCCACCGCCTGCTTCAACGGCATGTCGAAATCGTACAGATTGTTCAGCACCTGGAAGATGGAGGTGAAGATGCGCGAACCGCCCGGCGTGCCGATGGCCAGCGTCACCTTGCCGTCGCGGGTGACGATGGTGGGCGCCATCGACGACAGCATGCGCTTGCCCGGCTGGATGGCGTTGGCGTCCTTGCCCACCACGCCGAAAGCGTTGGCCACGCCGGGCTTGGCGCTGAAGTCGTCCATTTCGTCATTGAGCAGGAAGCCGGCGCCCTGCACCACCACGCCGCTGCCGAAGTCGAAATTCAGCGTGTAGGTGTTGGCCACCGCGTTGCCCCATTTGTCGACGATGGAAAAATGGGTGGTCTGGCGCGATTCCAACCCCGGCTTGACGTCCGGCGTCGGCGAGATCGCCCGCGGGTTGATCTCGGCGGCGCGGCGCTGCAGATAGGCGGCGTCGGTCAGCTGCGCGGTCGGCACCTTGCTGAAGTCGGGATCGCCCAGGTAGTCGGCGCGGTCGGCGAACACCCGCTTTTCGATTTCGGCCAGCAGGTGGATGTAGCGGGCGGAGTTGTGCGCGACGCCGGCGAAATCGGCGGCGCGCGCCTGCTTGATGGCCAATAGCTGCGCCAGCGCGATGCCGCCGGAGCTGGGCGGCGGCGCGGTGTAGACGACATTGCCGCGCCAGTCTATCCGGATCGGCTCGCGCCAGCGCGCGCGGTAGCCGTTGAGGTCGTCGGCGTCAACCAGGCCCTTGTCGCGCTTCATCTGCGCCACCAGCAGCCGGGCGGTTTCGCCCTGGTAGAAATCGGCCGCGCCGTAACGGGCGATGCGCTTGAGGGTGGCCGCCAATTCGGGCTGGCGGAAGGTTTCGCCGGCCTTCAGGCTGCCGAAATAGCGGTTGAAATTGGTTTTGCCGGCGAACAGCTGCGCCGCCTCGTCGCGGTACTGGTACTGCCGCGGCGCGACGGTGAAGCCGTTCTCGGCGTAGTTGATCGCCGGCGCCAGCAGCTGCCGCCATTGCAGCTTGCCGAAGCGCTGGTGCGCCTGCCACATGCCCATCACCGTGCCCGGCACGCCGGCGGCGCGCGCGCCCACCAGGCTGAGATTGGCCGTCACCTGGCCCTTGTCGTCCAAGTACATGTCGCGGCTGGCGGCCTTGGGCGCGGTTTCGCGGTAGTCGAGGAAATACGGCTTGCCGCCCTGGTACAGCGTCATGAAGCCGCCGCCGCCGATATTGCCGGCTTCGGGATAGGTCACCGCCAGCGCGAAGGCTGTCGCCACCGCGGCATCCACCGCGTTGCCGCCGTCCTTGAGGATTTGCGCCGCCACCGCCGCGCCGTATGCGTCCGGCGCCGCCACCGCGGCCTCTGCGGCGAGAGCCGGGCCGGCGGCCAGCAGCAGGCAGGGGCCGAGCGCCGCGATGTGAAACCAGCGGACAGGGGAACGGGCAAGCATGGCGTCTCCTTGGGATCGAACAGGCAATATCATGCTTATGCCATTTATCGCGTCAAGATTCCAGCCCCGCGCTTGAGCGCAGCGACGAAAAGCCGGCGAAAAATCTGGTGGCGGCACGCCGCCGCGCCTTATAACTCAGATAGCGGACGCCCCGCCCGGCCGGCCATCCCCATGCCGCCGCCCTCCACCATCGCCGGAGTATGCGATGCCCCGCCAGATACTGATCGCCGAAGACAGCCCGGGCCAGCTCCAGCTGCTGGCCGAGTTGTGCCGCAAGCTGCCGGACACCGAAGTGTTCGAGGCGTCGGACGGCCGCTGGGCGATGCAGATCGCCCAGCGGCATCCGCAGCTGGACCTGGTGGTCACCGACCTCAACATGCCCGGCATGGACGGCATAGAACTGGCGCAGGCGCTGTCGCACCGGATACATTTGCCGGCGCTGATGTTCCTCAGCGGCGATGTGCCGGAGCTGCTGGCCGGCTGTTCCCGGGCGGCCGAGGCGCTGGGCTTCTCCCAGATCGACAGCTGCGCCAAACCGATAGACCCGGACCGGCTGCTCGCCCGCGTCCATCGCCTGCTGCAGGGCTGCCGCCCCCCGTCCCGGCCCGACATCGCCATTGCGCTGACCGAAATCATGACCGGGCTGGCGCACAACCAGTTCTGCGCGTTCTACCAACCCATCTTCAACCAGCAAAACCACCGGGCGGGCCAGATGGAGGCGCTGGCGCGCTGGCGCCATCCGCTGCACGGCCTGTTGGGGCCGCAGCATTTCATCGACCGGCTGGAGCACGACGGCACCATCATGCTGCTGACCCGGCGCATGGCGCAGACCAGCCTGGACCTGCTCAGCCTGAACAGCTGGACCGGCGGCATGCGGGTATCCATCAATCTGTCGCGCAGCCTGCTGCACGACCGGGAGTTCTTCGACTGGCTGCAGCAGGAAGTGGAGCTGCGGCGCATAGCGCCTGGCCAGGTGGTGCTGGAAATCACCGAAACGCTGGCCTTCAACAATCTGGGCAACACCCTGGCCTCGCTGCTGCGGATGCGCATGCGCGGCTTCGAGCTGTCGCTGGATGACTACGGCGCCGGCAACACCACGCTGGAGCATGTGCGCGATCTGCCGCTGACCGAGCTGAAGCTGGACCGCAGCCTGATTCTGGACATACACCGCGACCGGCGCAGCCAGGGCATCCTGGCCAGCACCGTGGAGATGGGACGCCGGCTGGGCCTGAGAATGGTGGCCGAAGGCATAGACAACCCGCAGGACTTCGCCTATCTGCGCCAGCACTATCCCGATCTGGAGATGCAGGGCTTCTACCTGAGCCGGCCGATGTCAGCCGCCGAGCTGCCTTTGCACCTCAGCTGGAGCCCGGACGGCGATTCCGCCTCGGCCTGACAGCCGGCCTAGGCCTGCGCCGCCTGGCGCGCCAGTTCCCGGACCAGCTGCGCCGACGTCTCTTGCCGCGCGTACTCGTCGGCACCCGGCGCGCCCATGGACAAGCCCGACTGGCGATGGCGCATGCCGCTGGCCGCCGCGGCCCGCGCCGAGGCGTGAAACTCCAGGCAGCCGGTCTGCCGCCGCAAGGCGGCGATATTGTCGGCCCGCACGCCGGCGCCGGGCATCACCGCCAGCCGCGCGCCGGCCTGTTCGCGCAGCGCGCGCAGCAAGGCCGCGCCCTGCGGCGCCGCCGGCGCCTGGCCGGACGACAGCAGCCGGCGGCAACCGGCCGCGATCACGTCTTCCAATGCCCGCGCCGGATCGCGCGCCATGTCGAAAGCGCGGTGAAAGGTCACCGCCAGAGGCCCGGCCAGGCCGGCCAGTTGCCGGGTCCGCTCGACGTCGACATCGCCGTCGGCGGTGAGCAGGCCCAACACCACGCCGTCCACGCCCAGCCGGCGGCACAGCTCGATGTCGCGCGCCATCTGTTCGAATTCCAGTTCCGAATACAGAAAATCGCCGCCGCGCGGCCGGATCAGCGCGTGCAGGCCGATCGCCAGCCGGTCGCGCGCCAGCGCCAACGCGCCGTAGGACGGCGTGGTGCCGCCTTCCAGCAGGTTGTCGCACAACTCCACCCGCTGCGCGCCGCCTTCCTGCGCCGCCAGCGCCGACGCCGGCGAGCCGGCGCAGATTTCCAGAACGATATCCATCGCTTGCCTTTGCTTATTGAATGACCTGCGCCGCGGCGGGACATGCCTGGCCGCCATAACGCGAATGCCGCCGGCCCCATCCGAGGCCGGCGGCATGCGTCGATGGCGGCGCGGTCCAGCCCGCCTCAGGTTACCTTCATGCCGCGGCTGGCGAACAGCGCGCGCGCATGCGCCACTTGCCCGGCGGTGGGAATCGGCGTGTCGTTCAGCTGGTACTCCATCCCCAGCTGCGCCCATTTGTCCTTGCCCAGTTGATGGAAGGGCAGCACTTCCACCCGCTCCACCACGTCGCCGAGCGTGGCGATGAAATCGGCCAGGCGCTCGATGTCGGCGTCGCCATCGGTGAGGCCGGGCACCAACACGTAGCGTATCCACATCTTCTTGCCGAGCCGCTGCAGGCGCTGGGCGAAGTCCAGCGTCGGTTGCAAGGGCTGGCCGGTGAGGGCCAGATACTTTTCCGGATCGGAGTGCTTGATGTCCAGCATCACCAGGTCGACATCGTCGAACCATTCATCCGGCACCCGCTCGTGCAGGAAACCCTGGGTGTCCAGCGCGGTGTGCAGGCCGAAGCGCTGCTTGATCGCGTGGAACAACTCGCCGACGAACTCGTGCTGCATCAGCGGTTCGCCGCCGGAGATGGTGACGCCGCCGGCGAACTTGAGGAAACGGGCGTAGGAAGCGACTTCGGACAGCGCCTGCTCCACCGTCACCTGGCGGCCATTGTGCAGCTTCCAGGTATCCGGATTGTGGCAGTACAGGCAGCGGAACTGACAGCCCGAGGTGAAAAAAACGAAACGCATGCCGGGGCCGTCGACGCCGGCGCCGCTTTCGGTGGAGTGCAGATAGCCTATGGTTTCGGCCTTAACGCATGCTTCGGTGTGGTCTGCGGCAATAGGTGGGATCATGCCGTTTCTCCGGTGAATCTTGTGAAAAAGCGGGGCTTTCCTTCCGGACCGCCCCGCCATTGATGCGATGGTGTTTCCGCGCGGGCAAGCCCAAGAGCCTGCCCGCCCTACGCGTCTTACATCTTGCCGTGGAAGGTGCGGTTGATCACGTCCATCTGCTGCTCGCGGGTCAGCTTGATGAAGTTCACGGCGTAGCCCGACACGCGGATGGTCAGCTGCGGGTACAGTTCCGGGTGCTCCATCGCGTCCAGCAGGGTTTCGCGCTTGAACACGTTGACGTTGACATGGAAGCCGCCGCCGGCGATGTGGCGCTCGCCTTCGCAGTCGAACGGCGTGCAGTTGGCGCTGCTGAACTCGGTCGGGTGCGCGGAGCAGAAGCCGTCCAGGCAGTTGGCCAGGTTCAGGATGCGCTCTTCGGCGGTGTGGCCCAGCGCGTCAGGCGTGGCCGAAGCGGTCCAGCTGATGCCGTCCAGCGCCGAATCGTACGGCAGCTTGGCCACCGAGGCGCCCGCGGCGACGAAGCCCTTCACGTCGCGGCCGTTCATCGGGTTGGCGCCCGGGGAGAACGGTTCGCCGGCGCGGCGGCCGTCCGGGGTGTTGCCGGTCTTCTTGCCGTACACCACGTTGGAGGTGATGGTCAGCACCGACTGGGTCGGCTTGGAATCGCGGTAGAAGTACGGCTGGGCCTTGATCTTGTCCATGAAGGACTGGGTCAGCCACACCGCGATGTCGTCGACGCGGTCGTCGTTGTTGCCGTAAGCCGGGTAGTCGCCTTCGATCTTGTAGTCGACGGCCAGGCCGTCTTCATTGCGGATGATGTGGACCTTCGCGAACTTGACCGCGGACAGCGAGTCGGCGGCCACCGACAGGCCGGCGATGCCGCAAGCCATGGTGCGGACGATGTCGCGGTCGTGCAGCGCCATTTCGATGCGCTCGTAGGCGTACTTGTCGTGCATGTAGTGGATGCAGTTCAGCGCCTTGACATAGGTGGCGGCCAGCCAGTCCATCATCTTCTCGAACTTGGGCATCAGCTCGTCGTAGGTCAGCACGTCGCTGGTGATCGGCTCGAAACCGTGCGCCACCAGCGCGCCGGATTTCTCGTCGCGGCCGCCGTTGATCGCGTACAGCATGGCCTTGGCCAGGTTGGCGCGGGCGCCGAAGAACTGCATCTGCTTGCCGATCTTCATCGCCGACACGCAGCAGGCGATGCCGTAGTCGTCGCCCCAGTAAGGCAGCATCAGATCGTCGTTTTCGTACTGGATGGCGCTGGTATCGATGGACACCTTGGCGCAGAAGTTCTTGAAGCCTTGCGGGAATTTCACCGACCACAGCACGGTCAGGTTCGGTTCCGGCGCCGGGCCCAGGTTGTACAGGGTGTTCAGGAAGCGGAAGCTGTTCTTGGTGACCAGGGTGCGGCCGTCTTCGCCCATGCCGCCGATGGATTCGGTCACCCAGGTCGGGTCGCCGGAGAACAGCTGATCGTATTCCGGCGTGCGCAGGAAGCGGACGATGCGCAGCTTGATCACCAGGTCGTCGATCATTTCCTGAGCTTGCGCCTCAGTCAGCGCGCCGGCGGCGATGTCGCGCTCGATGTAGACATCCAGGAAGGTGGACACGCGGCCGAAGGACATGGCGGCGCCGTTCTGTTCCTTGACGGCGGCCAGGTAGGCGAAGTACACCCACTGCACCGCTTCGCGGGCATTGGCGGCCGGGCGGCTGATGTCGTAGCCGTACTTGGCGGCCATCTGCTTCAGCTCGTCCAGCGCGCGGAATTGCTCGGACAGCTCTTCGCGCTGGCGCATCACATCGTCGGTGAAGGTGGCGTTGTCCAGTTCATGGAACACTTGCTGGCGCTCGGCGCGCAGGAAGTCGGTGCCGTACAGGGCCACGCGGCGGTAGTCGCCGATGATGCGGCCGCGGCCGTAGGCGTCCGGCAGGCCGGTGATCACGCCGGACTTGCGGCAAGCCATGATTTCCGGGGTGTAGACATCGAACACGCCCTGGTTGTGGCTCTTGCGATACTTTTCCCACACTTCCTTGATCATCGGGTCCAGCTTGAAGCCGAAAGCTTCCAGGCCGTTCTCGACCATGCGCAGGCCGCCGTTCGGCATGATGGCGCGCTTCAGCGGGGCGTCGGTCTGCAGGCCGACGATCACTTCATTGGCCTGGTCGATGTAGCCGGCGTCGTGCGCGGTGATGGAGGAGCCGCGGTCGGCGGACACGTCCAGCACGCCCTTGGCGCGTTCCTGCTTCAGCAGCTCGCCCAGCGCGTCCCACAGTTTCTTGGTGCGATCGGTCGCGCCAGCCAGGAAGCTGTCGTCGCCTTCGTACGGCTGATAGTTCAGCTGGATGAAGTTGCGGACATCGACCTTGCTCTGCCAGTCGCCGGCGGCGAAATCGCGCCACGGGTTGGCTTGGGTAGCATTTTGAGTGATGGCGTCCATCTGGTGCCTCCTTCTTGGCTGATCCAGTAAGTGTTAGATATTGAACACATCGTACATTCGAATTCGAAAATTTCGCTTGATCTTAGTCAAGTCAGCCATCGCTTTCGGCGCGGTTTCGATCCCGCGGCGCAACATGCCGGATGCGTCAAATATCCTTATTTTCTCAATGGTTTATAGCAAAATCGGCGCAGTACGCCATGTACCGCGCCGACTACATTCGAAACCGAACATCCACATGCCATCCACCGGCAGGGATGCTTCCCTAAGGCATCAGACCGCCCGCAAGGTGTGACGTTCCAGCCGGAACACCACCAGGCCGACGCCGATGGCGCCGCCGACGATATTGCCCAGCGTGGCCGGCAGCATATTGTGCAGGATGTCGCCCCACGCCAACCCGGCCATGCCCTGCATCTTCGCCAGCGCGAAAAAGGCCATATTGGCGATGCTGTGCTCGAAACCGGAGAAGAAGAACACGAACACCAGCAGCATGATCACCAGGATGCGCGCCGCCTCGTTGGCCAGCCGCATCGGCACCCATACCGCCAGGCAGATGATCCAATTGCACAGCACGCCTTTCCAGAAGATCTCCATCGCCGGGGCATGCACCTTGTGCTGCACCACATTGAACAGCAGGTGGTCGGCCGGCAGCGCGCCCATGCCGCCCGCGCCCGCCAGCACGGCGACGAACAACAGCACGCCGGCCAGATTGCCCAGATAGACCATCGCCCAGCTGCGCAGCAGATAGCACAGCCGGCAGCGGCCGCTGAGCGCGCCGACGGTGAAGTACATCACATTGCTGGTGAACAACTCCACCTTGCAGACGATGATGCTGACCAGCGCCACGCCGAAAAAGCCGGCGGTGGCGATGTAATAGCCGGAGTCGCCGGCGGCGAAAAACACCTGGCCCAGCTTCAGGCTGACCGCCAGCACCACGGCGATCAGCGCGCCGGCCATCGCGGCGCTGAGGAGGTAGCGGCCCGGCTCGCTGCGCAGCGCCTGTTGCTTGCTGGCGGCCTCGTCGGCCACGTAGGCGAGAGTGGAGGAATGACTCATGGCGTTTGTCTCTATCAATATGGAAAAGCGGCAGGCAAGGGGCGAACCGGTTCCCATCTGGCGGCAGCCATTCGCATTCCTTGCAAATTAGGAAAATTCTATGTTCGTTTCCGTAAATTCGTGTTTGATAACCATCAACACAAGCCCGCCTTCCCATTCTGGATAAACCCGCCAGCCGCCACGACTTCCCCGCGCCCATGCCGCCCAATCCGCCCGCCGCCGGGCGAAACGCCGCCATGCGGCCGCCGCGAAAACGCCGGTGCCGTCGTTTTCATTGGCTTGCCGGCGGCAGCGGCGGCGTCACCACTTTCGGCTCATTTTTCCCCGCACCCCACGGAAAATTCGCATACGAAACATTAAATGTTCATTTGAAACAAAATATTTTCACATTCGAACATTAAATAGCCAGTATTCTTCATATTCAATCCTACTCCGAACAATTTCCAACAACGAAATCGCCCTGCCAGGTTCCGCTCGCCTGGAACCCAGCGCGCCGCCCCCCCCATCCGAATCCGTCAGATAATAGTCTTTTAATTTCATCAAGATACAATCCATTCACAATCGCCAGCCATTTGGACGCGGATCCGCGCCGCCGGATGCGGCCATGCCGAAATCGTCGAAGCCAGCCTGCCCCGCTCTCTTCCAGCCGCCCCGCGCCAAAATCGAGCAAAAACTCGAAGCAATGCCTCAACGCCGAACCCCACCATCACGGCTGTAAATTTTCACAACAAGGAATTTTATTAAAATTTAATGCCAAAAACCAAGATTAATAAAACTTAATTACTGGTTTTTGAAACAAAATTGCCAATTTATCTTTTTAGCATTTTAAAACCAGCATCCACGCCGGCCGCAATCCATGTTCGCTTGTTCGTTTAGATACAAATTTAACTTGATTAGAATCAACTGATGTTCTTAAATGTGTACCTTGTTAATTACAAAGCACTTACGATGAGCAGCAAGTCAGCCGGACACAGCGCGATCCGCTCAATCGCTCCCCGGCAAGCACCAAGCTTCTCTCGATGGCCGGCAGCCTGAAACGACTGCGGGAAATCGACTCGGTAATTGCAAAAACTTGTCTTTAGAAGGCACCACATCATGTCTCAAGCCATTGCTTCAACCGCCCCGCGATCCGGCTCCTCCGGCTGGACCAAGCACGACACCACCTGGATGCTCGGCCTGTACGGCACCGCCATCGGCGCCGGCGTCCTGTTCCTGCCGATCAACGCCGGCATCGGCGGCCTGTGGCCGCTGATGCTGATGGCCATCCTGGCCCTGCCGCTGACCTTCTTCGCGCACCGCGGCCTGACCCGCTTCGTGCTGTCCGGCAGCAAGGAAGGCGCGGACATCACCGAAGTGGTGGAAGAGCACTTCGGCGCCGGCGCCGGCAAAATCATCACCCTGCTGTACTTCTTCGCCATCTACCCGATCCTGCTGATGTACAGCGTGGCCATCACCAACACGGTGCTGTCCTTCCTGAACAACCAGCTGCACATCGAAGTGGGCACCGGCATCGCCACCCGCGCGGTGTTCTCGCTGGCGCTGATTTTGGGCCTGATGTCCATCGTGCGCCTGGGCGGCCAGATGATCGTCAAGGCGATGAGCATCCTGGTGTATCCGTTCGTGGTGGTGCTGATGATGTTGGCGCTGTACCTGATCCCGCAATGGAGCGACACCGCCATCCGCCACGCCGGCAGCCTGGGCGACGCCGTGTCCAGCGGCGCCTTCTACAAGACGCTGTGGCTGGCCATCCCGGTGATGGTATTCTCGTTCAACCACTCGCCCATCATCTCGTCCTTCTCCGTCGACCAGCGCAAGCTGCACGGCGATGACGCCGAGCAATCTTCCAGCCGCGTGCTGATCCGCGCCCACACCATGATGGTGCTGACCGTGATGTTCTTCGTGTTCAGCTGCGTGTTCAGCCTGAGCCCGGCCGACCTGGCCGCCGCCAAGGCCCAGAACATCTCCATCCTGTCCTACCTGGCCAACCACTTCCAGAACCCGGTGATGGAATGGGTAGCGCCTATCATCGCCATGGTCGCCATCAGCAAGTCCTTCCTGGGCCACTACCTGGGCGCGAAGGAAGGCTTCAACGGCCTGGTGATCAAGCAGCTGCGCCAAAGCGGCAAGACCATCGAATCGTCGAAGCTGGACCGCTACACCGCCATCTTCATGATCGTGACCTGCTGGATCATCGCCACCATCAACCCGTCCATCCTGGGCATGATCGAAACCCTGGGCGGCCCGGTGATCGCGATGCTGCTGTTCCTGATGCCGATGTACGCGATCCAGAAAGTGCCGGCGATGAAGAAATACTCCGGCGCCGCCAGCAACATCTTCGTGACGCTGATCGGCCTGATCGCCATCTCCGCCATCTTCTACGATCTGATCGCCTGATCGTAAGCCAGCGGGCCGCGCCCGCTCCTCTCCGCCCGGCGATACCGCCTTGCCGGGCCAGCAGGGGCGCCCGCGGACCCTAACACAGCCATCAGGAGGCCCGGCCGCGCCGGGCCCTCCGGAATCGCCCCCACTCACGTGTCGGCAGCCTGACAGGCCGCGGATCGCGCCTGCCTTCCTGCCGCACCCGCTTCAAAGAGGCAGCATCATGTTCAGCATGAGCGACATCTACAAAATCGGCGTAGGCCCCTCCAGCTCCCACACCGTCGGCCCGATGAAGGCCGGCCACCAGTTCCTCGGCGCGCTCAAGGAAACCGGCAAATTCAACCAGGTCAACCGCGTCCACGTGGACTGCTACGGCTCCTTGGCCCTCACCGGCAAGGGCCACTGCACCGACCAGGCCATCATCCTCGGCCTCGCCGGCAACCTGCCCGACACCGTCGACCCGGACAACTCCGCCAGCCTGCTGGCCGACGTCGAGCAAACCGGCCAGTTGACGCTGGGCCGCACCCACCAGCGCGTGGCCTTCGGCATGGACTTTCACACCGCCAACCTGCCGCTGCACGAAAACGGCATGCAGATCCACGCCTTCGTCGGCGACGAAAAAGTCCTGACCAAAACCTATTACTCGATCGGCGGCGGCTTCATCGTCGACGAGGAGCACTTCAATCAATCCAGCTGCAGCGACACCCCGGTGCCATACCACTTCGTCACCGCCCAGCAGTTGATCGACATGTGCGAAGAAACCGGCCTGTCCATCGCCGCGCTGGTGATGGAAAACGAGAAGGCCTTCCATGACGTGAAAGACACCCAGGCTCACTTCCGCCGCGTGTGGGAAGTGATGAAGGGCAGCATAGAGCGCGGCATGCGCACCGAAGGCAACCTGCCCGGCCCGATGCGCATTCCGCGCCGCGCGCCGGCGCTGCACCGGATGCTGACCAGCTCGCTGACCGTGGCCAAAGACCCGATGAGCGTGATGGACTGGGTAAACATGTACGCGATGGCGATGTCGGAAGAAAACGCCGCCGGCGGCCGCGTGGTGACCGCGCCCACCAACGGCGCCTGCGGCATCGTGCCGGCGGTGCTGGCCTACTACAACCACTTCATCCAGCCGCTGGACGACGACAGCTGTCTGCGCTTCTTCCTGTCCTCCGGCGCCATCGGCTGCCTGTTCAAGCTGAATGCGTCGATCTCCGGCGCCGAAGTGGGCTGCCAGGGCGAGGTGGGCGTCGCTTGTTCCATGGCCGCCGCCGGCCTGACCGAGCTGATGGGCGGCAGCCCGTCCCAGGTGTGCATGGCGGCCGAAATCGCCATGGAGCACAACCTGGGCCTGACCTGCGACCCGGTGGGCGGCCAGGTGCAGATTCCCTGCATCGAGCGCAACGCCATCGCCGCGGTCAAGGCGATCAACGCCGCCCGCATGGCGATGCACCGCGTCAGCAGCCCCAAGGTGTCGCTGGACAAGGTGATCGCCGCCATGTACGAAACCGGCAAGGACATGGACGCCAAGTACCGCGAAACCTCCTGCGGCGGCCTGGCCATCCAGATCAAGGTGGAGAGCAAGGTGGTGCCCAGCCAGGCCATCCGTTGGGTGGACGACGCCGCCTGAACCCTGCCGCATGACGCAAGACGCCACCCTCGCGGTGGCGTTTTTGTTTCGAGAGTGCCATCATGGCCTCTCCGCAAAACCATACGCATCGGTACAGTTAAGAAAACGGCCGATGCGTTTGACAACAAAGGCCCAGCCGTGAAAGCCAAAGCCGATTTCAGCCTGCTGTTCGACCTGGACGGCACCCTGACCCATACCGACGACCTGCATTTCGACGCCTTCCGCACCCTGATGGCCGAGCACGGCCGCGCGCTGGATCACGACACCTTCCTGCACCACATCGTCGGCGCCGCCAACGAAGCCATCATGGCCCGGCTGTTTCCCGACCAGCCCGCCCAACACCTGGCCCTGGCCGCGCGCAAGGAGCAGCTGTTCCGCGATTCCGTCACCCGGCTCGTCCCCACGCCGGGCGCGCGGGAACTGTTCGACTGGGCGGAACGCCATGGCGTCGGCATCGCCGTGGTCACCAATGCGCCGCGCGCCAATGCCGAGCTGATGCTGGGCGGGCTGGGCCTGGCGCAGCGGATAGACGCGCTGGTGATAGGCGACGAATTGGCCCACGGCAAGCCGCACCCGCTGCCTTACCAGACCGGCCTGGCCCGCCTGGGCGGCCGCGCCGAGCGCGCCTGCGCCTTCGAGGATTCGCCGTCCGGCATGCGCGCGGCCTGCGCCGCCGGCATCCACAGCTATGGCATCGCCGGCGCGCTGCCGCCGCAAAAACTGCTGGACGCCGGCGCGGCAGCCGTCATCGCCGACTTCGCCGCGCCCGAACTGTGGCGCTGGCTGGAGCGCGCGCTGGCCTAAGCCTCAAGCCAGCGCCGAATACAAGCCGCAGGCGATCAGGCAGCAGCCGCACGCCCGACTGAGCCAGCCAGCCCGGCCGCGCGGCATGGCGCGGCCCACCGTCAGCGCCGCCGCCATGCACAGCAGAAACACCGCGCCCACCGTCAGCAAAAACAGCGGCCCCAGCAGCAGCTGGCCGGCCGTATCGCGCCCCGGCTGGATGAATTGCGGAAAGTAGATAATCAAAAAGGCGATGATCTTGGGATTGGGCAGCGTCGCCGCCAATCCGCGGCGAAAAGCGCCGCCCGATCGGCCGCTCGCTTCCGCCGCCGCCCCTTTATTTCCAGCCCGCAACACGCTCGCGCCCAAATACGTCAAATACGCCGCGCCCAGCCACTTCAGCCCCAGCAGCGCCAAGGGCGAAGCCTGCGCCAGCGCGCCCACGCCGCTCAGCGCGATGGCCATCAAGATGGCGTCGGCCAGCACCACGCCGCCGGTGGCGGCCGCCCCGGCGCGCCAGCCCTGGCCCAGCGCGCAGGCCACGATCACCAGCATCGACGGCCCCGGCAACAGCGTGATCAAGGCGGTGGCGGCGATAAAGCTCCAGACCATTCTCCCCCCTCCTCAGCGCAACAGGCCCAGGCTGCCGGTCAGCCGCCGCACCTGCTTAGCCGGGCCGCACAGCGCCAGGCCTTGGTAACGCAAGTCTGGCTCGGGCGTGCCGCGCAAGGCGGTGGCGTACTCCTGATAACTGCGGGTGCTGCGGGTGGCGTCCGTCAACTCCACCACCGTCAATCCGGCCTCCAGCGCCTGCGCCCGCAAGGCGCGCAGCAACGCCGCGCCGCCTTGCAGCACCGGAATTGGCGTCGTGACGATGCCCAGCCGCACGCTGCCAGCGGCGTCGGCCAGGTCGTCTCCCACCAGCTCCGGGTGGCGGCGGCCCAGCGTCATCGCCAGCACGGCGGCGGTATTCGCGGCGATGCCGGCGGGCAGATCGGGGTCGACGATGATGGCGCAGCGGCGTTCTTCCATGTTTTCTCTCCAGGCAATGACCAGGTCTTGCCAGGCTGCCGACACCGCGAAGCGGGAAGGCGCGGCGGCTGCGGCCCATTCCGCGCCTGCCGATTCGCATCCCGCCCCCTGCCCTGCGAAAGGGCGAAGGTCAGCAATCCGGGCGATGATTCAAGTCTTGCCACTGTGCGCCAAGGCCAGGAAATCTACAATTCAGAGCAATTGAAACTAACTGATCGAAAAAATAGAACAATGATAGAAGAATTGCGCGCATTGGCGGTATTCGCCAAAACCGTGGAAACCGGCTCCTTCCGCGCCGCCGCCCGGGCCTTGCAGCTGTCGCCGTCGGTGGTCAGCCACCATGTGTCGCAGCTGGAAAGCCGGCTGGGGGCGGCGCTGCTGTACCGCAGCACCCGCCGGCTGTCGCTGACGGCGGACGGCGAAACGCTGTTCCAACACGCCCAGGCCATGCTGCGGGCGGCGGAAAGCGGGCTTGACGCCCTGGCCGGCCGCGCCACCGAACCGACCGGACGGCTCAGCCTCACCCTGCCCGCCTTTTTCGCCCGTTCGCCGCTTACCGCCCGGCTGGCCGGCTTTGCCCGCCGCCATCCCAAAGTGGAGCTGGCGTTGGACTACAGCGACGAGAAGCGCGACCTGGTGCGCGACGGCATCGACCTGGCCATCCGCATCGGCGAATTGCCGGACAGCGCGCTAAAATCGCGCCGCCTGTTCGACATGCCGCGCCTGCTGGTGGCCGCGCCCGCCTTGCTGTCGGCGCGCCCCGCGCCCCGCCATCCGCAAGAGCTGGCCGACTGGCCCTGGCTGGGCATACGCATGCGGCCCGACCACAAAACCCTGCTAGACGCGGCCGGCGAGGCGCACAGCTTCTCCATCCAGCCAGCCATCCGCGCCAACAGCCTGGATGCCGTCTGCCAGCTGGCCATCGCCGGCTGCGGCCTGGCCACCCCGCCGGCCTTCCTGGCGGCGGACGACATCGCAGCCGGCAGGCTGAGCGAAGTCGAGCCCGAGTGGCAGGTGGAAGCTCTGGGGGTGTACGCGGTATGGCCAGCCAACGCCGCCCGCGCCAGCCTGACGCTGCGGCTGACGCAATATCTAAGCGAGATGCAACAGTAGGTAGGAGGTACGCGGAGTGCGGGACACCCAGTGCAAAGCGTAACTTGCCGAATTTTAGTCCGACCGTCACCACGGGCGTGGAGAACACTCGGGGCCGTTGCTATTCAGTTGTTCGCGAATCGGTTCATCCCCACGGGCGTGGGGAACACAGCGCCAACGGGAGCCGGCAAAACGGTATTGGCGGTTCATCCCCACGGGCGTGGGGAACACGCGGTACTTCGCACGGCCCAGCGCCACGCCCTCGGTTCATCCCCACGGGCGTGGGGAACACATACCCCCATTTCGCAATCGAGCGCGCGAACTCGGTTCATCCCCACGGGCGTGGGGAACACTTTTGGCAAATACGGCTGCAGGGCGGCCGGCACGGTTCATCCCCACGGGCGTGGGGAACACGCGTAGGTTTGTTGCTCGAAATCCAACTGCAGCGGTTCATCCCCACTGGCGTGGGGAACACAGCATATTCGCAGACCGCGTGATGGTACTCGACGGTTCATCCCCACGGGCGTGGGGAACACTCGGAGATATTCATGCATTCTCATGGACAAAACGGTTCATCCCCACGGGCGTGGGGAACACTGCGTGAGCAGCTGCAGGCTGCCTACACCGAACGGTTCATCCCCACGGGCGTGGGGAACACAAGGTTATCCGGGCCAGTCAGGACAAAATCGGCGGTTCATCCCCACGGGCGTGGGGAACACAGGCGGGGGGGCTAGAACTCCTCATAGGCCGCCGGTTCATCCCCACGGGCGTGGGGAACACCGCAATGATCCTCGGCACGGTTATAGGCGCGACGGTTCATCCCCACGGGCGTGGGGAACACATTGCGTTTCAGCTCCGTATCAGCATCGATGACGGTTCATCCCCACGGGCGTGGGAACACCATGCCGGGTTGCTGGAGGATATCGATGAGCACGGTTCATCCCCACGGGCGTGGGGAACACTCCGGGCGCGCCTCGAACCAAGGTCGCCATGCCGGTTCATCCCCACGGGCGTGGGGAACACTGTTGGTGTCGACGGTCGGCAGAATCGGACCACGGTTCATCCCCACGGGCGTGGGGAACACCACGGAATTGGACGCGCTAGATTGGTACCCAACGGTTCATCCCCACGGGCGTGGGGAACACATTCATCTGGGTGTCCGCGTCCTGATAGGCGGCGGTTCATCCCCACGGGCGTGGGGAACACGGCAGCTCGACGGCCTCGTAACCGATGCCCATCGGTTCATCCCCACGGGCGTGGGGAACACCTTGCGTGGTGGACCGGGCGAGGATCTGCGCCCGGTTCATCCCCACGGGCGTGGGGAACACTTAGGTTGCGTCGGGAATTCCATTCTTCAGCTCCGGTTCATCCCCACGGGCGTGGGGAACACGAAGACGGCTCTGACGCGCGATTCGGTTTCGTCGGTTCATCCCCACGGGCGTGGGGAACACACGCGAAGCGAGAAGCAGCAGGAGGCGTGGTCCGGTTCATCCCCACGGGCGTGGGGAACACAAGGAAGCGCTAATATCGAGGGCGAGAAATGACGGTTCATCCCCACGGGTGTGGGGAACACGGTTACAACCGCATTCACGGTGGCCACCGCATCGGTTCATCCCCACGGGCGTGGGGAACACCGCAGAGTGAAGAAGCATAGGGTGCGCTGGTACGGTTCATCCCCACGGGCGTGGGGAACACGATAACAGAGATAGCCGGCCGGTTTTCCTTAGCGGTTCATCCCCACGGGCGTGGGGAACACGATCCAGTTCTTGGCCATGGCGCTACTTCTTGCGGTTCATCCCCACGGGCGTGGGGAACACGGAAACGCACGCTGTAGCCGGGCGAGGTCGGACGGTTCATCCCCACGGGCGTGGGGAACACAAATACGTAGTCACCTAAAAGTTGAAAAAAGTCGGTTCATCCCCACGGGCGTGGGGAACACTGTGATCACGCTATCATATTGCCAAACCACATCGGTTCATCCCCACGGGCGTGGGGAACACTCCAGCGCGCCCGCCGGCGCGACTACGTGGGGCGGTTCATCCCCACGGGCGTGGGGAACACCGAGTCGGGCAAGCCGGGCCTCCTGACTCTGACGGTTCATCCCCACGGGCGTGGGGAACACAGAACGAAAAAATTCGACGCCCAACGCTCCGCCGGTTCATCCCCACGGGCGTGGGGAACACTAGGCCGCCTGTAGTCGTGCGTAATCGCGGACCGGTTCATCCCCACGGGCGTGGGGAACACCTACTGTCCAGTTTGGACAGTTTGTCGGCTGCCGGTTCATCCCCACGGGCGTGGGGAACACTCTACGACGGGGCGGCCCCACCCTGGAGCGCCCGGTTCATCCCCACGGGCGTGGGGAACACCATTGAGTTCGGCGCGCTCCAGAGCAAATCGCCGGTTCATCCCCACGGGCGTGGGGAACACTGCTTCAGAGTGACTTCAAACATCTCAATCTCCGGTTCATCCCCACGGGCGTGGGGAACACCCACTGTTCGCCGCGCTGGAAATGCGCCAGGACGGTTCATCCCCACGGGCGTGGGGAACACGGATGATTAGCATCTGGTAGCCGTGCGGTTCGAGGTTCATCCCCACGGGCGTGGGGAACACAAAACTGCAAAATATTGCACGTTCGGCTCAACCGGTTCATCCCCACGGGCGTGGGGAACACGTATTGTATCTGAAGCCCTGTCGCGGAATTTCCGGTTCATCCCCACGGGCGTGGGGAACACGAAAGCGCCTGCGCCATTCTGGCTAGCTAGGGCGGTTCATCCCCACGGGCGTGGGGAACACAAGCGGAAGAAGCGGGTAACGTTGTTTTCCCACGGTTCATCCCCACGGGCGTGGGGAACACAATAGCGCGAGTTGTGCGTTGACCTCGCTGAGCGGTTCATCCCCACGGGCGTGGGGAACACCGTTCCCGCTGCGAATTAGCAAAGACTGCCGGCGGTTCATCCCCACGGGCGTGGGGAACACGACAGCGGTAAACGCCGCATTTTCGGTAGTCACGGTTCATCCCCACGGGCGTGGGGAACACATAGGACCAAAACGATAGAATTTAAGGTAAGCCGGTTCATCCCCACGGGCGTGGGGAACACTAGGCATATTATTTTTTCCTATTTTGTCGTGACGGTTCATCCCCACGGGCGTGGGGAACACCGCCGGCGCGAACGCGCTCGCTGCGCCGCCATCGGTTCATCCCCACGGGCGTGGGGAACACACCAATTGCAAGCAATTGATTTTTAAAAACAAAAACACCTCCAAAAAATCTACCGATTTTTAAAGAACCCAACTCCCCTTTCCGCCCAAGCCGACAACATCCTATTCGCCAGCCCCATCCGCCCCGGGTGGAGGCCAAAAAGACACCAGCTTGGCTCCGTCGAACTCGGCCGGCATCCGCCGGTTGGCGCCTAGGGTGACGAAGTCGAAGCCTGCCTCGGTGACGGCCTGCCAGGCCATTACCGCATTGCCGTCCTCCAGCCCCTCCTCCACCTGTTGCCACAGGTAGTCGCGGATTTTCCGGTTGTAAGTGCCGACGTAAACGCCGGCGCGGATTTCCAGCAGCCAGATCGCCATCCGGCCACGCAGCCGGGGCGGCGCGTTTTCAAGTACGATGACCAGCATCGCCCAGCCCCTCGTCCTCCGGAAACGCCGCGTCCACCACGCCTTGGGACTCCGGCTTATCCAGGCCGCCGGCGTCCAGCATCGTCTCGATGTCCGGGATGATGCGCTCCAGCAGCCGCGTCTTGCGGAACATGTCGCGGCAGCGCTGGCGCACTTCGCGCTCCACGTTGTGCACCGGCTTGCCGGCGACGGCGAAGGCCACCGGCACCACGGTTTCGAATTTGTAGACGTCCGCCACGTCGTAGACGAAGGACAGCGGCTTGCCGCTGTGGATGAAACCGATGGCCGGCGCGTAGCCGGCCGCCAGCACCGCCGCCTCGGTCACGCCGTACAGGCAGGCGGTGGCCGCGGACAGACAACGGTTGGGGATGTCGGCCTGGTCCCAGTCTTCGCGGTCGTAATTGCGCGCCTGCCATTTGACGCCGTACTGCTGCGCCAGCTGCTGGTACATGGCCCGCACCCGCGCGCCCTCGATGCCGCGCAGCTGCTCCACGCTGCGCTTTTGCGGCGGCTCGTCGCCAAAGCGGCGGCGGTACATCTCGCGCACCACCTTCAGCCGCGCGTCCTCATCCAGCGCCAGCCGCGCCTGGTACAGCAACCGGTCCGCCCGCGCGCCGCCGGGCTGGCCGGCCGAATACAGCCGCACCCCAGCCTCGCCCACCCACACCAACAAAGTACCCACTTGGGCCGCCAGCTTGCAGGCGGCATGCGATACCCGCACGCCGGGCTCCAGCATCAAGCAGGCCACGCCGCCCACCGGGATGTGGGTGCGCACGCCTGTCACATCCACCGCGACGAAAGCGCCATCCAGCACATCCAGCTGGCAACGCTCGACGAACAAGACGGAAAGCCGCTCCTTGATGGGAAGCGGCTTCAAGGGCGGGAGGGGTTGGCTCATCCCGATTCCTTTACAGTTGAGCCAGAGAGAGCAGGCCCAGACCCATGGCTTTGGCGTGCCCCAGGCCGGAAGCCATCGCCAGCCGCAATTTCTGCGCGTCGTCCACCGCCAGCACGCCGTCGAAACGCGCCGCTTGCAAGGTCATCAGGCAGCCCGGCTTGCGCAGCCGCCATTGCTGGCTCAGGCCACGCTGCACATGCTGGGCCACCGCACCGGACCTCTCCAGCTGCCGCGCCAGCCATGCCAACTGCTCCTCTTCCCTTTGCAAGCCGTAGCGCTTGCCTTCCCGCGTCACGGTGGGATTGGCCAGCAAGCGAAAGAAGTAGCGTTTGTCAGTCTGCACCAGCGTTTCCAATGGCAAAGGCTTGCAGGCGATATCCAGCAGATGGCCTAAAGGCTGCCAGTTGCCAGGTTGTTCCGACTGAACCAACACCATCGCCTCACCCTGCGCGGCATCATGCCGCTCCAGCCGCCACAGGAAACGCGAAGGTTTGGTCTGCTCATCCACGGCAAATGCCCGGCACAAACTCCGATGCATGTCATAGGCGTTGGCCAGATCGCGGCGCGCGGCGGCCTGCCTGGCGTCAAGCTTCAGTTGTGTCAGGTACATCCACCACCTCCGGCTTTACAAACCGCGGTCCGAAACGCCGCTCGGCAAAGGGAGCCGCCGGCTGATCCAAGCGCACCGCGCCTTCGCTTGGATGCTCGCTCATCAAACGCAAGGGCTGGCCCTTATGCTCGGCGCGGCATGGCGCGATGCGCGGCCAAGAAGAAAGCACCTTTTGGGCGGTTTCATCCTGAATGCCCTCCGGCAACCAAACCGGCAGCCCGGGCGGCATGGATTTGCGGCCCAGCGACAAAGGCCAAACGGGTCGCTGCAGGGCCTGCTGCATGGTTGCCAACAAACGATGCTCTCCCTCCAGCGCCACCAGAAACGCCGCATCGGCCAGGTAATAGCGCGGGCTGATCACAGGGTCTTTTTTAAATCCTCCACTCGCTGTGCGTATCGATTTCTTAACTTTTTCAGGGTCTCGATCTCCCCCCAACGTTTGGTAGTCCCGCATCAGCAACCCCTCACGGTCCACCCGCACGCTCATTTTCAGCGTGGCCAGATCATCCAGCGGCTCAGAACGGTCCCGCCCCAGCGCCGCGCATACCAGCCCCAGCACGCCGGACTTGGACGGTTCCAGGCCGCTGTCGCGTTCATCAAAACGGCTGGTCGTGCCCCAGGCCTGCATGGGGCCGGCCAGCCTGAGCAGCAGCGTGGCCATTTCATTGCTCCAGCTTGGCGCTGACCTGCGCCGCCACCCAATCGGCCAGCGCATTCAGGCTAGGCAGCTTTTCGCCCTTGCCCGCAGGCCAGGCGCCGGACAAGTCGATATAGGCCCAGGCATCGTTCGCATTGCCGTAAATGCCGGACAGATTGCTGTCGTAGTCAGCCAACGCGGCTACCGAGGGCGAGGTCAGCGCATCGCCGCCACGCGCGTAAACCGGCTTTTCGAAAGCATTGGCCAGATTCAACGGGCTCGCGTGGCGGATGGCCACGCCGATGAAGCTGGGCGGGTTGTGCGCGGCGAAGGTGTTTTGCTTGCCGGTGGGAATGGCGCGCGCCGTCGCCAGGGTCAAGGCGCGCAGGCCGGTCAAGGCCAGGTCTTTGTCTTGCTGCAGATTAGCCGCCAGCTTGACGGGGTCGACTACTGAATAGCGATAGAAGGTGGCGGAATTGAATTCCACCTGCCCGATCATGCCGGCGCCGGTCTCGTCCGCGCCGCCCATGTCGTCCACCGCGGTGAAGTAATCGAACTCGCGCTCTACCCGGTGGGTGCTGATCGCGTGCGCCACCTGGCAGGCGGCATCCTGATTCACCTCCGGCATATCGGCCAACATGCGGCCGAACAAGGCCACATCCAACGCCTTGCCGCCATTCATGATGGACTTTGCCTGCTTCACCACCTCGGCCGGCGCGCTGGCCTTGGCGTCCTTCTTGCTCTTTTTTTCGCCGCTTGCCGGCGCGGCCAAGGCCTCCCAATGCTCGTTCACCAGCTTGGCGAAGGCATCAATCTCTTGCTGCCCCAGGAACAGCAGGTACTCGGTCTTGCCGTCATCCTTCAGCTTGAGGCCCGCAGCCGCCAAGGCGGCTTCGATGCGGGCATTCACATCCTCGCTCTCCCGGCCGTATTGTTCGCTCAATTGCGCGCGCAGCAGGTCCAGCAGCTTCTTGGTGCGCACGCCCTGGTTTTGCGACGGAAAATCCGCGCCCAGCCGAATGGTGCGCTTGAAACACTGGCTGCTGACCCGCGCTCGGCGGTAGCCGCCAAACATGGCGTCCTTGGGCGCGCCGGTATCGTCGCGGTTCAGATTGGACGGCGCGAAATTCTGGATCAGATGGAATTCGACAAACAGGCTCATGGCTATCTCTCGGGTAAATGGAAAAAATCAGCCCTGCTCGGTTTCATGCTGGCGATAGAAATCCCGCGCCCAATTGCGGCGCGCCTTGTCGCGCGAGGTGGTGCCGTCGTATTGCTCCCTTTGCCAGGGCGACAGCCAATCATTCAAATCCCGCAATAAAGCCTGGTAATCCAGGCCGTAACCATCCGCCGCCAACAGCGCGGCCGCTTGGCGCAGATAGTTGGGCAGTTGCTCCGGCTCGGCATCCAATAGCGCGATGAAACGCTTCTCCACGCTGTCGCTTTTCCGGTGCTGCCAAAGCTTGCCCAAGGCGGCGGCCAAGCTCTGTCCCGGCTGATGCCTGGGCAGCAAGGCAAACAGGCCGGCCGCGACATACAGCGCCAGCCGGAAGCTGTCTTCGGCATGGCTGTCCGCCGGCACAAAGCGCTCCACATGGGGAAAAGCCGGCGGGTATGCGCCGGGCGGGAAACCAACGCTGCGGCGCAAGGCGGCCAGCGCGCCCCTATCGTGTTCCGCCAATTGCTGCAGATGCAGGATGAAGTCCTGCGCGTGTTCAGACATGGGCTTGCTCCTCGACAGACGATGGGGACTTAAGCGGTTTCAACAACGAGTGGTAAGCCGGCTCCGCCCGCGTCTGCGCGCGGAGCGCCTTGGCCGTGGAGCCTGACTGCTTGCACGCGGCAGACCAGGCCTGAACCACAGCGGCGTGCCGGGCATCGCGCCAATGCGCGTCCGCCTCGTCCAGGCGCGACTCGCCTATCAAATCCAATAGACGCGGCAATTGGCGCTCCAGCGCTGAAAAATACAGCGCGCCGGCCGGACCGTTCTCGAACAAGCTACGCGCCCGGCTGCGGGTATCTTTGTGCGATTCGTCCGGCATGGAGCGCGCCAGCATCGTTGTCGCCGTTTGGCGCAAATGGGAAAAATCCTCTTCCGTCGGCCGCAGGAAACCGCGCAGCTCATCGGAAGCCTCGGCCTGCTCCAATAAGCGGCGGGGCAATAGAAAGCGCTCCGCGCGCCAGCGCAACAGCTTGGCCTGATCGCTGGCGAGACCGGCCACCAGGATAGGCATGGAGGCCGTTTCGCCCATCGACTGTCGCAATGCTTCCGCCCAGCTCAACACGGCTGCCGCTACAGCATGCTTGCCGCTGGCGTCAGGCAAGAATGTCGCCAGATCGCGCCACAGCGCCCGTCCTTCGGTAAAACTCAAGCGCACCAGACCGACGCTGCCCATCCGGTAACTAGCCATCGGGTCCGGCGCATGCTCGTCGTCGGCCAAAGCCACGCCTGCGGCGAAACGGATGCGCGCCACAGCCAGGCCGTCATCCTCGGGCAGCAGCAACACCGCCCGGCTCAAACGGGTATAGCGGTCATTCGGCCCCGTCGCCAAGGTAGGCTCGCCCTTCAAGGCAGCAATGGCGACAGCACCTTTCTCCCACGCGGGCCTGTCCTGCTCGGTTTGTACTGGCGCGGGATGCAAAGCCAGGCACAAGGTTTGCGCCAAGGTATCGCCCTGCGGCATGGCCGCCGCGGTATTGGCCAGCGGGCCGGCTTTGTCCGAATCGCGCAGCGTCTTCACCAAACCGCCCGGCGTGAATTGCAAGAAGCCCAGCAACTGTCTCAGCAACATGGGCGCGGCGATGGCAACGGGTACGGTATCCACCGCGTGGTCGAACACCACCGGCGCATTGCCGGTGCTGCTGGACAAAGCGATCTGCGTCCACGGTTTGGTTTTGTCCCGGGTTTCCTCCGCAGTGGCCAATGCCGCCACCTGCATGAAGGGAAACTCGGGGTGAAACAGGAAGAAGCGCTCCCGCCATTGCTCCAGGTAGCCATGAATCAGCTGGAGCGGCAGTCCATCGCGGTAATAGCCCGCCATGTCGCGCAAGCGCCACTGCCCTTTACCCTGCGACAAAGCGCGATGAAAGATGACGAGCAGCAGCCGGTATTGCGCGATCAGATTGGGCGGATCGGTTTCCGCCAAACCGCTTATTTCGCCCGCCCGGGCGAACAGCTCCAGCAGACCGACCGCCTCCACCCGGCCATCCAGCCCGCGCACCGGCAGCCAGGGCTCGTCCAGCAGATTGAATCTTGCGTTCATGCCATCTCCTGTTTCGGCGCCGGGCCGTATACCAAGCCCAGCCTAGAATCGAGACTCACCAGCGTATTGCCCAGCAGGCTGCCATCGGCCTGCAACAACAATGGCTGGCAATGCGTCAGCAAAGCATGCTCCTGCAGCGCGGGAAATAAAGGCTGCTGCAACAGCGCCTGAACCACATCCTTGCGGGACAGCTTGATCTGCCGCGAGTACAAGCGCTTGGCCAGCGCGTCGTCTACCGGCTGCTGCGGATTGAATGGCGCGTCATCCGGCGCCAGCCGCCAATGGCCTTCGCCATCCGGCCACAGCGGTAGCGCGGTGACGCTGTCCTCGCCTAGCCGCGTCTTGTTGCGCAGCCCCAGAATGTCGTCCTCATCCGCGCCATGCGGTTTGTCCGCATAGGCATAGGCGGGCTCGGCGCTGGGGTCGATGGCGATATGGCTGGCCAACTGGGCCTGGAAGGTCGTCTTGGCACCGTGGCGGGTTTTGTCCACCATCTCGATCCGGTCCTGCAGCTCCTGCGGCAGATGGCTCAAATCCGGCCACGGCGCGTAAACCGCCTGCACCAGCCGGTCGATATCCAGCGGCAAGCGCCAGGTGGGGTCATTCAATAAAACGGCCCAAGTCACCACGCACAGATAATCGCCGTAGATGCTTCCCCACTTGGTTTGTTTCAGCTCCGGCAGGCGGTCCGGCAACAAGCCGGCAACCCGCAAATGCGGCGTTAAATGAGCAGCGGGCCGCTGGTCGCGGCGATGGCGATGCAGCCGGCCGGCGCGCTGCAACAGCAAATCCACCGGGGCGAGGTCGGAAATCAGGAAGTCGAAGTCGATATCAAGGCTTTGTTCGGCCACTTGGGTTGCAAGCAGCAGGGCTCGGTCTGGCCGTTGTCCGGAGGCACCAGGCGCGCCAAAAGTCTGCAAGACTTGCCGCTCGCGCAACAGCCGTTCATCAGCAGGAAAACGGGCGTGGAACAGCAATAGTTCGACGCCATCCCCCAGTCTTCCCGCCAACATGGAATACAACTGCTGCGCCCTGTCCACGGTATTGACGATCACCGCGCCGCAGCCGCCATCGTCCAACGCGTCCAACGCGGCGGCGGCTATGCTCTCCAGCGACTCATCCAGGCCGGATACCGCAATCGGCTGCTGTTCACGTACTTTGAATGTCTCTCCACGCACTCCGCCGTGGTCCGCCAGCAAGACTCTGGGATAGGACAATGCCGGGATGTCCGAGGAATCAACGCCCCAGGCATTCAACAAGCGGGCCCGCCGGGCGTCCGGCAAGGTGGCGCTCATCAATATGACCGAACAACCCATGCCCTTGAGCCAGCGCAGCAAGGCCTCTATCAGCGTGCTGGTATAAGCGTCGTAAGCATGGACCTCGTCCAGCACCACCACTTTGTCCGCCAGCCCCCATAAGCGCACAAAGTGATGCTTGACGTTCATCACGCCAAACAGCGCCTGATCCACCGTGCCCACGCCATACGGCGACAACAAGCTGCGGCGGCGCTGCCCGAACCAGGCTGACGAGCCGACTGAGTCGTCGCCCTCATCCCCCCAGACATTGCGCAGCTTGGCCACCGTTTCATTCATGGCCGCGCCGCCATGCGCCAGCTGGATGTCCAAGCGGACGCCGTCTGCGAACGCTCGCAAAAACACCAGCGCGCGCTCGAACAGCGCGTTGCCGGTGGCTTGAGTCGGCAGGGCGAAATAGATGCCGCGATGGCCCAGCCTGGCCTGCAGCCGCAGGCTGGCCAGAAACGCCAGCTCGGTCTTGCCCTCTCCCATCGGCGCTTCCACCACCATCAAGCTGGGGCCGGCCCCTTCGGCAAGCAACGCGTCCGCGACGCGTTGCAGCGGCCGGGCGGCAAGCGGTTGCTGCGCGTTCAAAATGCGAGTCAGCAGCTCATCGCAGGCAAGGTCGGGCTGTGGGAGCAAGGCGTGTTGGGCTGGCCAACCCAGCTTGTCGACATCGACCAAAACTGCGCGCGCTATTTTTTGAGCGCATTGAAAATGTTCAAGCGGCGTCGCGCCGCGTTCGCCAGGCGGAAACCACTCAGCGTTGGAACCTATCCAGTCGCATACGCTGGTCAGACCCGCCAGCCACTCCACCGCGATCAGCGATAGATCGCGATCCTGCGGCCACTCCAGCGGCGCAACCGTATCCCAATAGACGTCGAATAGCTGCTGCCGCGCCTGCTTCCAGGTATCCGGTTCGCGCAGAGGCGCACCCTTGCGCATATCGACGAAGTTGAAGCCATGATGGGCGCTGACCGCCTGGGCCACGCACAAGGCCCAGGCAAAAGGCGCATTGCGCGCCTGCAACAAGGGCGGCAGCAGGCTGGCGGTGGCCAAATCGTGACGATCTTGCTCCAACGCCTTTTCCGGCATGAATGGCAGGCCCGCGCGCTCATCCAGCGCGCGGCCCTCATCCCATTTCGCCTGGAAGCCGGGAGTCGCCTTGCCCAGATCATGCAAACCCACCAAGCTGGCCAACCATGAAAACACCGCATGCTCCGGCAAGCCGAAGCGCTGCGCCAACACCTTGGCCGAAATCCCGCAGTAGTCGAGCAAAGCCAGCGTCACCGCCGCCACATCCAGCATATGGCATAGCAAACCATGGCCATGGGGATCGCCGCTTTTGGCCCAGAGTTGCCGGACGGATAACGATAGGCCGTTAAACGGCTGCCCGCCTTTCCCTGAAGTTTCAGTGATCTTGCTTTTGCAGCCCCGCTCAGCCTGCATCGCTCCTCCGGCAAAAACCGGTCAGCCCGCTGGACCCGACCCAAGCGCGCAGATTAGCAGCAGGAAAATCATTCGTCATTTCACATTGAAAATGTCATGGCGCGCATTACGCGGCAGCATCGCCAAAGTAAAAAACCGAACGGCGACGTTCGACTTCAGGGAGGGGGAGGCAAACGGCGGCTCAGCCGGGCCGGAAGCGGGGATCGAGCGGGGCTTGCATCGCCGCCAGTATCTTGCAGGCGGCGGCATCGGGATGGACGGGGTTGAGCAGGTAGTTCCAGCCCTCCACCGCCAGCGCGCTGGGCACCCGCAGCACCGCGCCGGGCGCCTGGGCCAGCCAGGTGTCGCCCAGCGCGCGGGTTTGCTCTTGGTCGTCGCGCCAGTCTGCCGACAATTGGGCCGGATCCAGCGCCTGCACCAGACCATCAGGGATATCCACCTTCAGCAGAGTGAAGGTGTTGGGCAACACGGCGAACTCGCTGTGCACCAGCATTTCCAGCATGGCGCTGGCCGCATGGTCGGCCAGGTAGACGATGGGCTGGCCGGCATTGTGCCAGCGGCCGCGGGCGCGGATGCCGCCCAGGCCGCGCAAGTCTTCAAAGCGGCTGATCCGCCAGGCGATCATGCCGCATAGCCTTCCTCGATCTGGATCAGCAGCTCTTCAACCAGCCGCGCGCCCTGCTCGGTTCTGGCCACTTCCAGCGCGCTGCGGCCATCGAAACGGCGCAATGGCTGGCGCAGCCAGGCGGTTGCCGCCTCCTTGCCGCCCAGCAGCTGCTCGGCCTGCAGCAGCAGGTTGACCAGCCGCACGCTGCGTTCGGATTCGTCGGTGCTCAGGCGTTCGCCGTTTTTGATGCGGTGGGTCAGCGTACGCGGCGGAATGACGAACTCCAGCTCGCGCCGGGTCAGCCCCTCATCGGTCAGGCGAGTGATCACGCCGGGATCCAAGCCCTTGGCTACCTCTTTCACGATGTCGTAATCGCTGCTCACCGGCGCGCCCAGCAAGTCGGACTGGCGGGAGCGGCGCTCTCCCTCCCTGACCGTGGCGCGGCGGATGAGAACGGGGTCGGGCCGGAATGCGGCGCGTGCGGGCATGGCAATCTCCAATCAGGCAATTTGCTCAATCATTATCGGCATTTTGCCAGGCAGGCACAAGCCGAGACATTCCATCCAGAAAAACAAGCCGCACATCACGTTTGCAAGCCGTGGCCCATCCCCACGCCCGTGGGGAACACCGCGTCGGATCTCGGGGCAACCCATGCCCAGCGGGTTCATCCCCACGCCCGTGGGGAACACAGCTACATGGGCCAGCAGTTGGGCGGATTCGGCGGTTCATCCCCACGCCCGTGGGGAACACTTTGGCTTCGTTGGCGTAACTGCTCTGTTAGACGGTTCATCCCCACGCCCGTGGGGAACACGTACTGGGATCATTACCATTTTGGAGACGAGAAGGTTCATCCCCACGCCCGTGGGGAACACTCCAGCTGGGCCGGCTTTGATTAATCCTTTTTCGGTTCATCCCCACGCCCGTGGGGAACACGAAACGGAGGAAATTGGCGGTGATTCGCAACTCGGTTCATCCCCACGCCCGTGGGGAACACGCCGTCGTCGTCATCATCGTCCGGATCATCGCCGGTTCATCCCCACGCCCGTGGGGAACACCCGACCCAGCAATTTCTGCTCAATGGCACCCGCGGTTCATCCCCACGCCCGTGGGGAACACGCTGCGTCAGTACCAACGAATCGCTCGATGAGCGGTTCATCCCCACGCCCGTGGGGAACACCCCTCCAGCACGTTGCCGAAATGCACGGCCTCCGGTTCATCCCCACGCCCGTGGGGAACACGCGTTCCGTTAAAGCCAACCACTCGACCATCGCGGTTCATCCCCACGCCCGTGGGGAACACTAGGTGAAATCGAATCGGTGCGGATGCGCATCCGGTTCATCCCCACGCCCGTGGGGAACACGAACGATCGTTCCTCGAGGTACTGATCGATGACGGTTCATCCCCACGCCCGTGGGGAACACCGTGGGGTGGTGTTCGACATCCAGTACAAGAACGGTTCATCCCCACGCCCGTGGGGAACACCAATTCTGCGATCTGTCATGTCCGCCCTCCTACGGTTCATCCCCACGCCCGTGGGGAACACACCAAATTCAACTCACTGATTTTTCAAAACAAAAAAGCGCATCCCAATCCTACCGAGAATTCCGTACCCAAATTGCGGCCAGCGCGGCGGAGGTCACCGCAGGCACAGCGCCCGCAAAACGACAACGGCATTATCGCCGCGCATCAGCCCCCGCCGCAATCCGCCACCCGCAGCAGCCGCGGCGGCTGGCCAGCCAGCTCCAGCCTCAGGCTTTGCGGCGGCAGCGCCTGATCGCCCTCGCCCACCGCCGTCGCGCCGAAGTTGGCGCTCAGGCGGCTGCCGTCGGCGAAGCGGGTTTGCTGCGCCGTGCGCTCGGCGTTCAGCCAGACGAAGCCGGTCAGCGCCTGCAGCGCCAGTTGCAGGTGAACCGGGCGGAAGGCGCGGTCGGCGCATTGTAGCTGCGGCAGCCTGGCCTTGAGGCTGGCGGCGGACAGGTGGAACAGCGGCGGCACGTTGTACAGCCACTGCGCCAGCAGATTGTCGGCGTAGGCGTTGGAAAACTTCAGGTTGTCGTACAGCCAGTGGTTGGTGGTGATGATGGAGCCGTGGAACACCGCCTGGTATAGCGGCAGCCGGTACTGCGGCGCGTAGTAGAGGTCGCGGTACGGTTGCTTCAGCGGCGCCTGGCGGAAGAAGATTTCCGGCTGGTCAGCCGGGAACCAGCGGCCGAGGAAATACGGCGACTGCCGGTTTTTCTGCAGGTCCGCGTCGCCCCAGCCCAGCACCGGCACCTGCATGCCGTGAGCGAAGGCGATGCCGCCGCTGGTGGCGGCGTTGCCCATTTCCGAGCCTACCGGCTGCTTGAAGCGGTCGGCCAGCCAACGCATGCTTTGCTCGTTGCCGGCGGCCAGTTGCGCCTGGCTGCCGCGATGGCCGGCGCTGTAGTCGTCAAACACCATGCCGGTGGCGTAGGCATCCAGGAACCAGCTGTTGAAGCCGGCGGCGGTTTGCAGGGCCTCGGCGCGCCGCCGCAGCGTGGCGCGCACGCAGTCCGGATTGGTGTAATAGCCGGCTTGCTGGAAGCCGGTTTTCTTCTTGCCGCTGGCCAGCGTGACGCCGCAGTCGCGGTAGACTGCCGCGCCTTGCTGGGCGGTGAGCCAGTCGACATGCTGACCGGGCGGCAGCGCGGTTTCGTAGGAATCGTAGGCGGCCATCAGGTAGCCCGCCTTGATGCCGGCCGCCACCGCCTGTGGCTGCCACAGGCCGCCTTCCCAATTGTCCGCGCCCAGCCACAGCCGCTTGAGGCCGGCCGCCGCCAGCGCGTCCACGGTTTTGCGCGACAGCCCGCCGCCCCAGCGCGTGGAGTCGGCGGCCAGCGCCGGGCCGAAGTCGCGCTCCACCTGTCCGCGCAGCCGGCGGTAAGGCTCGGCCATGCCTTCCCAGTCCGGCTGCGGCCCCAGCCAGCCGGCGCGGGCCTCGGCGGTCAGCGCTTGGTTGAAGGCCTCGATCAGCGTTTTCTTCTGGTAACGGTCAGGCCGGGAGCCGACTTGCTGCAGCAGTTGCCGCGCTTCGGCGTCGAAACGGCCGCGCAGCTTGCGCGCCAGCGCGCCGCCGCCGCGCAGCCGCTGCACAAAGCCGGGCCAGTCGGCCACGTCGTCGGCATCCAGCAGGTTATTGCCCCACAGGTAAACATGGCTGGCGCCGATCAGCCGCGCAGCTTCGGGCTGCGCCCGGATCTTGTCCGCCAGCGTCTGGTAGCGCCCTTCGTCTTCCAGCCATTGCCGGTAGCGTTGCGCGCCGGACAGGAGGTTGGCTTCGCCCAGGTGCAGCAACAGCGTCATCGGCTGCTGCTGATTGAGCGCGTTGAACTCGTGGCTAAGCGACAGGGCCAGCCCCTTGCCTTCGGCGCGGATGGCCAGCGCATTGTTGAACGGGTTGAGCAGCAGCCAGCTCAGGCTGTGATGGCCATAATCCATGCCCCACAGCGGCAGGCTGAGATTTTCCGAAGTATTGAGGCCGTCGCCGGCGAAGCCGGGCAGAAAGTCCTGCCACAGTTTGTCTCCCGCCGGGATGTAACTGCCCTCGGCCAGCGGCAGCAGCAAACCATGCCCCATCGCGGCGGCGGGCTGGCGCAACAGCTCCACCTTGCCGGCCTCGCGGGCCGTCAGCGTCAGCTGCAGATCGCGGCCCTGCAAGCTGGCGCGCCAGCTGTATTTGCCATCGTCCCATTGCCATTGCGCCGTTTGGCCATCCTGGCTCAACGCCGACACCGCATGCGGCGCCGCGCCTTGCGACAGTTGCCGCGCCATCGCTCCCGCCGGCTTCGCCGCGATGGCCAGCGTGGCCGGCTCCAGCTCCACCTGCCACAAGCCATTCTGCAACAACACCCCCGCCCAGGCTGGCAGCGGCAGCGCCGCCAGCAGCCATGTCCATGCTTTCTTGCGCACAGGCATACCTTTATATATCTATCGTCGCTTGTATCGACTCCCCCGGCCGCTAAAAATTCGCAACCGGTGATATTGCCGCGCCGCCCGTGATAAGCTCGCGCGGTTTTCATCTTTAGCCTAGCCATGACACGCCAACACTGGGACATCTTCTGCACCGTCATCGACAACTACGGCGACATCGGCGTCGCCTGGCGGCTGGCGCGCCGGCTGGCGCATGATCGCGGCCTGGCGGTGCGGCTGTGGGTGGACGACCTGGCCAGCTTCGCGCGCATCGCCCCGGGGCTGGACCCGGCGCTGCCGCAACAGACGCTGGCCGGCATCGACATCCGCCAGTGGCCGCTGGCCGGCTTCCCCCCCGATGTCGTCCCCGGCGACGTGGTGGTAGAGGCCTTCGCCTGCCGGCTGCCGGACAGCTTTGAAGAAGCGATGGCGGCGAAGCCGGCCAAACCGGCGTGGATCAACCTGGAATACCTGTCGGCCGAGGACTGGACTCTCAGCCATCACAAGCTGCCCTCGCCCCATCCCAGGCTGCCGCTGACCAAGCATTTCTTCTTCCCCGGCTTCGACGCCGCCAGCGGCGGGCTGATCTGCGAAGACGGCCTCATCGCCGCGCGCGAGGCCTGGCAGGCCGACCCGGCGGCGCAACAAGCCTACTGGCGGCGGCGCGGCCTGCCGCCGCCGCAAGCCGGCGAACTGCGCGTCAGCCTGTTCGCCTATGAGAACCCGGCGGCGACGGCGCTGCTGCGGGCCTGGGCCGATGGCGCGCAACCGGTCTCCTGCCTGGTGCCGGCCGGCAAGGTGCAGGCCGATGTGGAGCGGGTGTTCGGCAAGGCGTTGCGGCCGGGAGAACCCGCCAACCTGGGCAATCTGACAGTCCATATCCTGCCGCTGAGCGGCCAGGACGACTACGACCGCCTGCTGTGGGGCTGCGATTTCAATTTCGTGCGCGGCGAGGACAGCCTGGTGCGCGCGCAATGGGCGGCGCGGCCGCTGGCCTGGCACATCTACCCGCAGGACGACGACGCCCACCTCGACAAGCTGCGGGCTTTTCTCGACCATTACTGCCAAGGCCTGCCCGCCGAGGCGGCGCAAGCCGCGCGCGCGCTCAACCTGGCGTGGAACCAGGGCGGCGACATCGCCGCGGCCTGGCGCCGCGCCGCGCCCTGCCTGCCCGCCTGGCGGCAACATGCGACAAACTGGCAACAGGCGCTGCTGCAACCGGGCGATCTCGTCGTGAGACTGCTGCACTTTATCGCCGATATCGGCTAGAATACTGCGTTTTGTCGGGAATCTTTCCCGGCTTCAATCAAGAGTTTGGGATTAGACAAGCATGAAAACCGCACAAGAACTGCGCGCTGGCAACGTATTCATGGTAGGCAGCGACCCGATGGTCGTGCAAAAGGCTGAATTCAGCAAATCCGGCCGCAACGCTTCCGTCGTCAAGATGAAGATGAAGAACCTGCTGACCGGCGCCGGCAGCGAAGCCGTATACCGCGCGGACGACAAGTTCGACGTGGTGGTTCTGGACCGCAAGGACTGCACCTACTCCTACTTCGCCGACCCGATGTACGTGTTCATGGACACCGAGTTCAACCAGTACGAAGTGGAAGCCGACAACCTGGGCGACACCCTGAACTTCATCGTCGACGGCATGGAAGACATCTGCCAGGTCACCTTCTACGATGGCAAGGCCATCTCCGTAGAACTGCCGACCACCGTAGTCCGCGAAGTGGAATACACCGAGCCGGCCGTGCGCGGCGACACCTCGGGCAAGGTACTGAAACCGGCCCGCCTGGTAGGCACCACCTTCGAAGTACAGGTTCCGGCCTTCGTCAACACCGGCGAAAAGATCGAAATCGACACCCGCACCAACGAATTCAAGAAGCGCGCCTAAGCCTTCTTCAGCTCGTGATGCCGAAAAGCGCCCCAAGGGCGCTTTTTTCATGCCGGCATTCGATACAGGCGAGTCATCCCCACGCGCGTGGGGAACACAGTGGCCTGTTTCCCCCCAACCCCACCAGCCACGGTTCATCCCCACTCGCGTGGGGAACACGCCGCCTATTACGGCCTGACACCGGACCCCCACGGTTCATCCCCACTCGCGTGGGGAACACACCTGCATTCCATTCGCCTGAAAACCACTCGCCGGTTCATCCCCACTCGCGTGGGGAACACGCCCTGGTGGTAACCGGCGGCGACGCCACGGCCGGTTCATCCCCACTCGCGTGGGGAACACGGGTTCGACGTGCAGAACCAGTACATCGCCGGCGGTTCATCTCCACTCGCGTGGGGAACACATGATGGCGAAGTGCATGCGCGGCATCGGCACCGGTTCATCCCCACTCGCGTGGGGAACACACCTGACCGCAATCATCAGAAGCGCGGTTTATCGGTTCATCCCCACTCGCGTGGGGAACACTCGCCCTGGAACAGCAGTACATCGGATCCCGCCGGTTCATCCCCACTCGCGTGGGGAACACGCGGAGAGGTAGAGGCGCATGGCTGATTGCTCCGGTTCATCCCCACTCGCGTGGGGAACACACGGCCGATCCGACGGTGCCGAACTCCGGCTACGGTTCATCCCCACTCGCGTGGGGAACACATCTCCTCCGCGCTGATCGTAGGCGAAAGGAACGGTTCATCCCCACTCGCGTGGGGAACACACATCGCCATCGTGGTTCACCGGAAGGAACTGCGGTTCATCCCCACTCGCGTGGGGAACACTCGTCACAAACAAAAATCGCGCCCGGAGGTAACGGTTCATCCCCACTCGCGTGAGGAACACAAGCCGCAAATCCATTTCAGGCCATCCGGGAACGGTTCATCCCCACTCGCGTGGGGAACACACCTGCATCCCATTCGCCTGAAATCCAGAGGACGGTTCATCCCCACTCGCGTGGGGAACACTCTCTCTACATTCGACCCCTTTGTACATGAACCGGTTCATCCCCACTCGCGTGGGGAACACGTGCGGCACGGTTGTCGGCGTGGCTCAGTTGCCGGTTCATCCCCACTCGCGTGGGGAACACGGCAAGAGCAGCGTAACCGGCCCCAGCATCCGCGGTTCATCCCCACTCGCGTGGGGAACACATTCTGGCGAGAGTCGGCGTTCATCATCACGCCGGTTCATCCCCACTCGCGTGGGGAACACGCCGAGTACTGCCCTTGGATGTGCGCCCTGACCGGTTCATCCCCACTCGCGTGGGGAACACGCCCCCCCGGCAAAAAGTTAGTCGTCGCGGACCGGTTCATCCCCACTCGCGTGGGGAACACTGGGAGGCCTTTCTCTCAAACCACGACACTACCGGTTCATCCCCACTCGCGTGGGGAACACGCCCAAAGATCCCAGCATCATGTTTAAGACGTCCGGTTCATCCCCACTCGCGTGGGGAACACTCTGCGGCACGCTGAACGAGCGTCGTGCCGCGCGGTTCATCCCCACTCGCGTGGGGAACACCAGACCCCGACCCCAAGAAACTGGTTAAATCCCGGTTCATCCCCACTCGCGTGGGGAACACAAGGAGGAGGGCAGGCACAAGGGGTTCAGCTTCGGTTCATCCCCACTCGCGTGGGGAACACACCATTTTCAATCCACTGATTTTTAAAGATAAAAAACCACTCCCAAATTCTACCGATTTTTCCGGAACAATACTTCGCTCAAATCGCCCAGATCCATAGCCTGCCGCCATCCCGCAAGCATGCACGCCCAAAACGCCTGGCTGGCGCTTTTTTCATGCCTGCCGCCAACTGTTATACTGTTGCTCCGCAATATCCCGCCCGAAGCCCGCCATGCCCGACCTGTTCGCCGCCGAACCCCAGAAGCCGCTCGCCGAAGCGCTGCGCCCCGCGCGGCTGGACGATGTCATCGGCCAGCAGCACCTGATCGGGCCGGGCAAGCCGCTGAGCCTGGCGGTGGCGGCCGGCAAGCCGCATTCGATGATTCTGTGGGGGCCGCCAGGCGTCGGCAAAACCACGCTGGCGCGCATACTCGCCGCCAGCTTCGATGCCGAGTTCATCCCGCTCTCCGCCGTTTTCGCCGGCGTCAAGGACATCCGCGAGGCGGTGGAGCGCGCGCACGCGGTGCTGCAGCGCGACGGCCGCCACACCATTCTGTTCGTCGACGAGGTGCACCGCTTCAACAAAAGCCAGCAGGACGCGTTTCTGCCCTTTGTCGAATCGGGCCTGGTCACCTTCATCGGCGCCACCACCGAGAACCCGTCGTTCGAGGTGAACTCCGCGCTGCTGTCACGCGCCCAGGTGTATGTGCTGAACAGCCTGAGCGAGGACGAGCTGAAGCAGCTGCTGGCGCGCGCCCGGCACGAACACGCGCTGGACGGGCTGAATTTCGACGATGCCGCGGTTTCCACACTGACCGGCTATGCCGACGGCGACGCGCGCCGCTTCCTGAACCTGCTGGAGCAAACCCGCACCGCGGCGCAGGCGCGCGGCGCGGCCGACATCGACGCCGCCTTCCTGGAGGAAGTGCTGACGCTGAACGCGCGCCGCTTCGACAAGGGCGGCGACGCCTTCTACGACCAGATCTCGGCGCTGCACAAATCGGTGCGCGGCTCCAATCCGGATGCGGCGCTGTACTGGCTCAGCCGCATGCTGGACGGCGGCGCCGACGCGCGCTACCTGGCGCGCCGCATCGTGCGCATGGCCTGGGAGGACATCGGCCTGGCCGATCCGCGCGCGATGCAGATCGCCAACGACGCCGCCGCCACCTACGAGAGGCTGGGCAGCCCGGAAGGCGAGCTTGCGCTGGGACAAGCGGTGATCTATCTGGCGGTGGCCGCCAAGAGCAATGCCGGATACAACGCGTATAATGAGGCCCGCGCCTTCGTCAAACAGGACAAATCGCGCCCGGTGCCGGTACACTTGCGCAATGCCCCCACTCGCTTGATGAAGGAGCTGGGTTACGGGCACGCCTACCGTTACGCCCATGATGAACCCCATGCCTACGCCGCCGGCGAAACTTACCTGCCCGAAGGGATGGAGGACATCCGCTGGTACCGCCCGGTGCCGCGCGGACTGGAAAGCAAGATTCAGGATAAACTGGCCTTTTTGCGCCGGCTGGATGCCGACGCCCAGCAAGATCCCGACAAGTAAAAAACAGGAATAACCATGCTCGACATTACTCTGCTTCGCAACGACATCGACGCCGTAGCCGCCCGTCTGGCCGCGCGCGGCTACGCCCTGGACACCGTGGCTTTCAATCAGCTGGAATCCGACCGCAAATCGCTGCAGTCCCGCATGCAGGAGCTGCAGGCCAAGCGCAACGCGTCTTCCAAGCAGATCGGCGCGGCCAAGAGCAAGGGCGAGGATGTCTCCGCGATCATGGCGGAGGTCGCCACCCTGGGCGACGAGCTGAAGGCGGCCGAACAGGCTTTTGAAACCGTGCAGAAGCAACTGGACGGCTGGCTGATGACCATCCCCAACCTGCCGCACGAATCGGTGCCGGCCGGCAAGGACGACAGCCAGAACGTGGAAGTGCGCCGCGTCGGCGTGCCGCGCCAGTACGACTTCGAAGTGAAGGACCACGTCGATGTCGGCGCCCCGCTGGGCCTGGATTTCGACACTGGCGCCAAGCTGTCCGGCGCGCGCTTCACCGTGCTGAAGGGCGACATCGCCCGCCTGCACCGCGCCATCGCCCAGTTCATGCTGAACACCCACACCGGCAGCCACGGCTACGTCGAGCACTACACCCCTTACATCGTCAACGACACCGCGCTCTTGGGCACCGGCCAGCTGCCGAAATTCGCCGACGACATGTTCAAGGTGACTCGCGGCGGCGATGAAAGCGCCGCGCCGCAATACCTGATCTCCACTTCGGAAGTGACGCTGACCAACACCGTCGCCGACACCATCCTGAAGGAAGACGAGCTGCCGCTGAAGATGACCGCGCACTCGCCGTGTTTCCGTTCCGAGGCCGGCAGCTACGGCCGCGACACCCGCGGCATGATCCGCCAGCACCAGTTCGACAAGGTGGAGATGGTGCGCGTGGAGAAGCCGGAACACTCGTACGCCGCGCTGGAAGAAATGGTGGGCCACGCCGAAAACATCCTGAAGGCGCTGGAGCTGCCCTACCGCGTGGTGACGCTGTGCAGCGGCGACATGGGTTTCGGCGCCGCCAAAACCTATGATCTGGAAGTCTGGCTGCCGGCGCAGAACACCTACCGCGAAATCTCCAGCTGCTCGAACATGACCGACTTCCAGGCCCGCCGGATGAAGGCGCGCTACAAGGACGAAAACGGCAAGAACCAGCTGGTGCACACGCTGAACGGCTCCGGCCTGGCGGTGGGCCGCACCCTGGTGGCGGTGCTGGAAAACTACCAGAACGCCGACGGCAGCGTCACCGTGCCGACCGTGCTGCGCCCCTTCATGGGCAAGGACAAGATCGGCAGCTGATTCCCGTCCGCGTCTTGCAAAAACCGGCATCTCGCGATGCCGGTTTTTTTCATTTCTGCAGCAACGCAGGCGCGCGCGGCCGCGCCTGCGCCGCCAGCAAGGCCTCGAACGCCTCGCGCGGCACCGGCTGGCTGAACAGATAGCCCTGCGCGCAGTTGCAGCCCTGCTCCAGCAGGAAACGGCGCTGCGATTCGCGCTCCACGCCCTCCGCGACGATATCCAGGCCCAGGCTGCGGGCGATGGAGACGATGGCGCGGGTGATGGCGGCATCATCGCTGTCGCAGTGCAAATCGGCGATGAAGGAGCGGTCTATCTTCAGGCCACGCACCGGCAGCCGCTTCAGATAGGCCAGCGAGGAATAGCCGGTGCCGAAGTCGTCTATCGACAGATACACCCCCAGCCGCTGCAGCCGGCGCAGCGTCTCCACCATGCCGCCACCCTCCTCCATCGCCACGCTCTCGGTGATTTCCAGCTCCAGCGCCGCGCTGTCCAGCCCGTACTCCGCCAGCACCTGCTCCAGTTGCCGCACGAAATCGCCATGCTTGAGCTGGCGGCCGGACACGTTGACCGCCAGCCGTCCGGCGTCCAGCCCGGCGTCGCGCCAGCGGCGGATGTCGGCGCAGGCGGCGTCCAACACCCAGGCGCCCATCTGCACGATCAGCGCGCTCTCTTCGGCGATGGGAATGAAGCGGTCCGGCGCCACCAGGCCCAGCTCGGGGTGGCGCCAGCGCAGCAGCGCCTCGGCGCCGATGATGCGCCGGCTGTCCAGCGCCACCTTGGGTTGATACCACAACTCCAGCTCGCGCTGCGCCAGCGCGCGGTGCAGGCTGTATTCCAGCTTCAGCCGCTCCAGCGCGCGGGCGTTCATGTCGGCGGTGTAGAACTGGAAACCGTTCTTGCCGCTCTCCTTGGCGCGGTACATCGCGGTATCGGCATGCACCAGCAGGGTGTCGGCCTCGCGGCCGTCGTCCGGGAACATGCTGATGCCCATGCTGGCGGAGACGAACACTTGCTGGCCGGCGGCGCCGGACAATTCGGTGATGGCGTCCAGCAGCGCCTGCGCCCGGCCTGCCACCTGCGCCACGCCGTCAACACCTTCCAGCAGCACGGTGAATTCGTCGCCGGACAGTCTGGCCACGGTTTCCGTCGGCTGCAGCCGCGCCTGCAGCTGGCGCGCGATGCGGATCAGCAACTGGTCGCCGGCGTGGTGGCCCAGGGTATCGTTGACCAGCTTGAAGCGGTCCAGGTCGATGAACAGCAGCGCCAGGCCGCGGCGGTCGGCGGCGGCGCGCGCCACCGCGCCCTGCAGTTTTTCCAGGAACAGCGTGCGGTTGGGCAGGCTGGTCAGCGCGTCGTGGTTGGCCAGAAAGTGCAGCCTTTCCTCCGCCTGCTTGCGTTGGGTGATGTCGGAGAACACCGCCACGTAATGCAGGCATTCGCCGGCGGCGTCCCGTATCGCGGTGATGCTCAGGTGTTCGGTGTACAGCAAGCCGCCTTTGCGCCGGTTCACCACCTCGCCCTGCCAGCGGCCGTCGCGCAGCAGGCTGCGCCACAGCTGCTGGTAGAACTCCGGCGGCTGCTTGCCGGATTTGAGCATCGCCGGCGTCTGCCCCAGCGCTTCTTCGCGGCTATAGCCGGTGATGCGGGAAAAAGCCGGATTCACCGACTGGATCAGGCCGTTGCGGTCGGTGATGACGATGCCCTCCATCGTCGATTCGAACACCTTGTCGGCCAGCAGCAGGCTGTGGCGCGACTGCTGCAGCGCCTCGTCGCGCTGGCGCAGCGCCGCGTTCAGCTCATGCTGGTATTCGTGCTCGATTCCGCGCACGATGTCGTCGAAACCCAGCAGCCGCAACGGCGCGCCATCGTCGCCGAACACCGCCAAGTGGCGGATGTCGTGCTGCTGGATCAGCTGCCGCGCCTGCAGCAGGCTGGCATGGCGCGGCACGCCTATCAAGGGCTGGCGGCAGCCCTCGGCCAGCGTGGCCGGGAACCCGCCCAGCGCCAGCCAGCGCAGCGCGTCGCGCTGGGTGAGGATGCCGAAGCCGCCCTGCGGCAAGGCCACCGCCAGGGCGCTGAGCGCCTGCTCCCGCATCACCCGCAGCGCCTCGGCCGGCGCCTGGCTCCCGGCCAGCACCACCGCCGGCGGCCCCGGCAAGTCGCTGACGCGCTTGACGATGAGGAAGGACTCCACGCCCTGGTTGCGGACGATATCGGTCAGCGTCAGCATGCCCAGCGGCCGGCCATGCTCCAACACCAGCGCGTGGCGCAGCTGGCGGCTGCGGAAGACCGCCACCGCGTCCGGCAGCGGCATGTCGTGCGGCAGCGTGGCCGGCGGCTCGCCCACCGCCCGCGACACCGGCGCGTCGGCGTCCGCTGGCGTCAGCGCCGTCCGCAGCGCGTCGGCCTCGGTCCAGATGCCGTGGATGGCGCCGTCGTCATCGCGAACCAGGATGGAGCTGCAGCCGGCGGCCACCATGCGGGCGGCGGCTTCGCGCAGACTGAACGACGGTGGGCAGCAAAGCAGATCGCAGGAAGCGATTCCGGCTATCGTCTGTGGCGGATGGGACATGGCGTTGAAATGGCTTCGTCATAAACGGTGGCGGCCATTATACCCGCAACCATGCCAATGAAAGGGTTGCCAGGTCAAAGTCCATGCAGAATGAAAAACGGCGCGCCCATCGCGCGCCGTTTCGCTCAGGCCCGCCGCGGTCTAATGCGCGGCAGCCGCCGGCAGCGACCACTGCTGTCCCGGGCCGCCGCATTGCAGCAGGCTGACCGGCTGCCCCGGTCGATTGGCGCTCAGGCACAAGCCGGAGCGCAGGCTGCGGACATGGCCGGCCGCCAGCGCCCAGCGCGACTTGCCGCTGCAGCTGCGCACCTCCACCCCGCTGCCGGTTTCTTCCAAGCAATAATTGTTTTGCAGCTGCAGCGACTGGTCGGCCGCATGCACCCAGGACTGGTTGGCGCCGCCGTTGCAGGCGTAGGTGATCGCCGCGACGCCGTCGCCCAGGCCGCCCTTGGCGTCCAGGCACTGGCCGGCGTTGGCGATGGGCGCGCGCGCGCTGTTGCCGATGCCGTTTTCCTGCTCGCTGGATTGGCTGTAGACCGTGACTTTGGAATACGCCGGGCAGGCATCGCTGACCGAGCTGCCGCTGATGGCGGCCGTCATCGTCTTGCCACCCGCGCTGCCGACCGGCGCGGCGAAGGCGGCCAGGCTGTAGGGCTGGCCCAGGCAGGTGGAGCGGCTGTTGTTCCACTCGAAATACTCGGTCCAGTTCACCATATTGCGCGGCGAGATCTTGCTGGCGGCGGTCTTGATGCTGCCTAGCTTGAACGAGCTGCCGTCGGCCTGATCGGTAACGGTCACGCCCAGCCAGCCGCCCGGTTCGTAAGCGACGCGGAAGCGGTAGCTATGGCCTTGCTTCCAGTCCACATGGATGCGGCAACTGCGGCCGGTGCCTTCGCCGGAGAAGGTGGTGCAGTAGCTGCCGGCGCTGCCTGGCTTGGCGTCGGTGGTGTCCCAGGCGGAAAACAGGAAGGTGCGCGCCCCGCCGCCATTGCTTTGCATGCCGGTGTAGGCGCCGGAAGTGCCGACCAGGTCGAACTGGTTGGCCCAGTACACATTGGCGGAATAGCCCGGATCGCGCTTGACGGTGATGGTGAAGTCCACCGCGTCCAGCCCGGCCGACGCGGCCGCCGGGAAGCGGTAGTGGGTGTAAGTGCCGGGCGTCTTGCCCAGCGCATGGGCCAGCGGCGAGAGGGAGAGCAGCAACAGCAGGGGCAGCGTGGTCTTGGCGCGCATCGCGGTCATCCTTGGCATCGATTGACGGAAGGCCTGCGCTGGCGATGGCGGCTGCCTGCGCATGGCGGCGGCTATATCAATAACCAAACTCTGGCGGCGCTTCAATCACAATTAATTACAAATAGCCGCCGCATATATTTGTATTTTTTAAAACTACAACCCTAGGCGCCCGGCTCGCCCACGCTGTCCACGCGTTGCGCGCAAATGAATTCGCCGGCCACCGGACAACCGCCCTCGTCGCGCACCGGCAGCCGCTCCCGCGCCAGCACCCGCCAGCCGTCCGCCAGCAGACGCTCCAGATAGCGGGCGTGATGGCGGTAGCGGCCGCTGTGATGCAGCCGGTAATCGGCGTCGTCGCCATCGTCCAGCCTTTCGGTGCAGAACAGCAGCAGCCCGCCCGGCGCCTGCCGTCGGCGCAGCAGGCCAAACAGCGGCGCCAGCTCGCCGAGGTAAGTCAGGGTGTCCATGCAGGCGATCAGCTGATAACGGCAGTCGCCGCCGTCACGCAGAAAGTCCAATAAGTCAGCCTGCGACAGCGCGTCGTACAGCGCCTTGCCGCGCGCCTGCGCCAGCATGCCGGCGCTCAGGTCGACGCCATCCAGCCGGCTGGCGTAAGGCCGCAGCGCCGCGCCGGCTAGGCCGGTGCCGCAGCCCAGGTCCAGCGCGGACAGCGAGCGCGGCGCGATGCCCTGGCCTGCCAGGCAATCGGCCAGCCATTGCGGCCCGCGGTAGCGCAGCCGCGCCAGCGCCGCTTCGAAATCGGCCGCAGCGGCGTCGAAAGCCCGGCCCACATAGGCGCCGTCGCAGACCAGGGGCGGCTCGCCCTTGCCGAAAGCGGCCAGCATGTGCAGCGCCACCGGATGGCCGGGCTGCTGCCGCAGCCAGCTCTCCGCCAGCGCCTGCGCCTCGTCGCGCCGGCCCAGTTCGCACAGCGCCTGTCCCACCGCGATCGGCGCCATCTTGCCCGGCGGCTCGGCCAGCACGCCTTCGGCATTGCTGCGCCTGGCCTCGTCGAAGCGGCCCTGCCGCAGCAGCAGCGCGGTCAACAGGTGATGCGCGTCCGGGCTGCCTGGTTCCAGCGCGATGGCGCGCCGGCAGGCGTGTTCGGCCTCTGCGTCGTCCCCTGCCTCGTCCAGCAGCGCCGCCAGATTCGTCCAATAAGCGTAACGGCCGCCATCCCCGGCCACCGCCGCCCTCAACGCCGCGATGGCCTCGTCGCGGCGTCCCAGCCGGGCGCAGGCCAGCCCCAGGTTGAAATGCCACTCGGCATGGCCGCCATCCATTGCCACCGCCTGCGCCAGCTCCCGCCGCGCCTCTTCCAGGCGGCCTTGCTGCAGCAATAGAAAACCCAGCCAATGCCGCGCAGCGACGCCGATCGCCGCATCCGCCAGCAAGGCGCGGTAATCCGCCTCGGCGCCAGCGGTTTCGCCGGCCAGATGCCGGCGCTGGGCCTGCCGCAAGCGCTGTCCGCCTTCCTGGCTCATCGTTGCTCCGTCGTCAAACGACAAAGCCGGAGACGCATCCGCCTCCGGCCGGTATCGGTGCCGCGCGCCGCCAAGCTGCGGCTCAGGGCTTGTCCTTGGGCTCCACGCCCGGGTAGCCGGGGAAACCGAAGCCGCCGAACAGCTGCTTGGTCTGCTCCTGCATGCGGTTCTGCATTTCCAGGAACATGCCGGTGCTCTGCTCCATGTAGTTAGCCATCATGTTCTGGATGGCCGGCCCCTGCAGATTCATGAACTCGCTCCACAGCGTGGTGTTGAGCATGGCGTTGTCGCCATACATCGCGCGCGTCTGTTCCTGCATTTTTTGCTGCAGTTGCGAGAAAAGCTGCAGGTTTTTCTCCAGGAAAGGCCCCATCATGCCCTGCATCGCCTGGCCGTAATAACGGATGAACTGGGTCAGCACTTCGTAGCTGAACATCGGCATGCCGCCGTTTTCCTCTTCCAGAATGATCTGCAGCAGCACGCCGCGGGTGATGTCCTCCTGGGTCTTGGCGTCCTGCACCTGGATGTCGACATTGTCCAATACCAGCTGCTTTACGTCTCCCAGCGTAATGTAGGAACTGGTGGCGGTATCGTACAGACGGCGGTTCGGGTACTTCTTGATGACCCGTTTCTCAACACTCATTTAACGCTCCTGGTTATTGTCGTGGCGTTGTGCGCTGGCAATCTAACATAAATACAACAGACTAGAGTAAATCTTCTACCACCTCCAGACGCGGCGTGCTACATTTCCACGTCATTGTGCGGCGCACAATCATCTTTACGGAAATCGTTGGCCCCATTTTCCACGCAATGGAGGTTTTACACCATGTCCTACAACAATGAACAGCTGAACAAACTTTCCCTCGCTGGCTTCGAATCCACGCTGCGCTTCGCGCAAATCGCGCTGGACAGCGCCGAGCGCCTGGTCAAACTGCAGCTGGACGCGTCCAAGCAATCGCTGGAAGACAACACCAAGGCCGCCAAGCAGCTGACCGAGCTGAAGGATCCGCAAGAAGCGGTCAATCACCTGAACAAACTGGCCACCCAATCCATCGACAAGGCGGTCAGCCATTCCCGCAATCTGTACGAAGTGGTTTCCGGCGCGCAAAGCGAGCTGAGCAAGCTGGTTGAGGAAAGCGTCGGCCATTTCAACAAATCGCTGATCAGCTCGATCGAATCGGTGGCCAAGAACGCCCCGGCCGGCTCCGACGCCACGCTGAACGCGGTGAAAACCTCGTTCGCCGCCGCCGCCGCCGCCGTCAACACCTTCAGCAAGGCCGCCCAGCAAGTTGCAGAATTCACCGACAGCAGCGTCAAGGCCGCCACCAGCGCCACCGCCGACGCGGTGAAGAACTCGGCCAAGCGCGGCGCCACCGTTTAAGCGCCCGCCGCCGCCATCCAGGCCCCGCCACGCACCGGTGGGGCTTTTCCTTTATTAAAGGATGCGCAGCCCCCGCGACAGGTTTACAATCCGGGTTCTAGAGATTCAGCAAGCACTACGGGTTCCACGCATGAAAATCAGCAGCAACTTCGACGCCGGCAGCATCGAAATCGTCTCCGCCGACACCGCCGAGGACATCCAACTGCGCATCCGCCGCGACAACGCCGCGGAATTCGCGCAATGGTTCTACTTCCGCGCTCAGGGCGCTGCCTACCAGCACTGCAACTTCCGCTTCCTCAATGCCGGGGAGTGCGCGTACCCGCAAGGCTGGGTCGATTACCAGGCGATGGCCTCCTACGACCGCATCAACTGGTTCCGGGTGCCCACCCGCTACGAAGACGGCGTGATGACGATAGAGCATGTCCCGCTATCGGGCAGCATCTACTACGCCTACTTCGAACCCTACTCCTACGAGCAGCACCTGAACCTGATCGGCCAGGCGCAGGGCTCCGGCCTGTGCCAGGTCTCCGACCTAGGCTCCACCGTGCAGGGACGCGACATCAACCTGCTGACCATAGGCCACGAAGTCGAATCCGATCTGAAGATCTGGATCACCGCGCGCCAGCATCCGGGCGAAACCATGGCGGAATGGCTGGTCGAAGGCCTGCTGAACCGCCTGCTGGACCCGCAAGACCCGACCAGCCGCGCGCTGCTGGATCGCGCCACCTTCTACGTGGTGCCGAACATGAACCCCGATGGCTCGGTGCTGGGCAATCTGCGCACCAACGCCGCCGGCGCCAACCTCAACCGCGAATGGTCGGAACCCAGCCTGGAGCGCAGCCCGGAAGTGCTGCTGGTGCGGGAAAAGATGCTGGAAACCGGCGTCGACCTGTTCCTGGACATCCACGGCGACGAAAACCTCCCCTACGTTTTCCTGGCCGGCACCGAAGGCGTGCCGTCCTGGAGCGAAAAGCTGGAGGCGCTGGCCGACAACTTCCGCCACCACCTGCTGCTGGCCAGCCCGGATTACCAGACCGAACACGGCTACCCGCGCAACGAGGCCGGCAAAGCCAATATGGGCATCGCCACCAACTGGGTGTGCGAACAGTTCGGCTGCCTGGCTTTCACGCTGGAAATGCCGTTCAAGGACAACAACAACCTGCCGGACGACGACTTCGGCTGGAACGGCCAGCGCAGCCTGCGCCTGGGCGAAGCCCTGCTGTCGCCGATCTACGCGGTTCTGAACGATCTGACCGGCGAATAAGCAACGCCAGCCAACAAAAAGCCGACCCCGGGGTCGGCTTTTTTCATGCCGGCGGCGGCCTCACAGCACCACCGGCAACTTGTCCAGCGTCTTCACCAGCTCCACCTCCACCATGCACCAGTCACTGCCTTTTTCCAGCACCTTGCCGAGCGCGATCTGGAAATGCTTGCCGCGCGCGCTCATGTAGAACTGCTTGCCAAGCATGTACAGCGACAAGGGCAGGATCAGCGCGTTCACCAGCTTGCCGCTGCGGCGGTAAGGCATGAACAGGCTGATATGGCCGGCCAGCCACACCTGGTCGGGCGGCAGAGTGGGGTCGATCAATCTGGCGTCGGTCGGCCGCAGCGATGCCGCCAGCGGCCGGGTGCTCAGCGTTTCTATGCCCAGGTAGATGCGCTCGCGGCTGGTGCGCTTGACGCGCCGGATGATGCCGAGATTCCAGGACTCGCCATCCGCCTCGTGAAAACCTATCAGGCTGCCCAGGCTCACCCATTCGTTGCCCATCACATCCAGCGATACCCCCAAGCCGGTCTGGCTGATATTTTCCAGCGCCCACTTCTGGAATTCCTGCGGCGTGCCGGCCTCGGCGGTCTCTCCGGCCATCGACAGCGAGCCGGCCGGCAGCGGCGACAGCGATTTGTCGCGCTTGCGGCTGGTGACGAAGCCGTAAATGCGGATATTGGCCGCATCGTCGTAGCTGTCGCTGTCGACGCCGCGATGCTGCTGCATCGACTCTTCGTCCGGCTTGCGGATCAGCTTGTGCAATATGGTCAGCCGGTGCGCGACCTCGACATGGCGGTTGCTGACCGCCACCCGCTCCGCCCGCTCGAACACCACCGGCTTGGCCGCCCATTCCCGCGTCAGCACCCGCAGCAGCCCGGCGTCTATGCCCGGCTCCACCAGGCGCTTCAACTCCGGCGGAATGCGCCCGCCCTCCATTACGATCGCCCAGCCGTGCAGGATCTCCACCATATCCGCGGTATTCCAATAGCGGGTCTGCTCCCCTCCCCCCGCGCTCCGCGCCCTCGCGGCGGGTTTGGGATCGGTCAAGGTGACAGAGAAGCTGGCCTCGGCAAAATAGGCCTTGGTCATCGTCATCCGGTTGCTGAGCAGCGACAGCAACTCATAAGAGAAGTTGATTTGCCGGACGCTGAGGTTGCCGGTGCACAGCACCGACAACATTTGCAACGCCAGGTATAGGTCCTGGACGGTAGTGGCGGCGGATTTCTCGCCGAACAGGAATACCGGCTGGGAGTCGAAACCGCGCTGCTCGGCAAAACGATAAAGCTGATTGGCATTCATCCAGAAAACTTCGTCCGGCTGAAAGTTGCGAATATATTGCCATCTGGCATATTCGGTGAGGTAATGCAGCATGCGAGCCAGCACCAACGGCAGATGGCTGCGTATTTTCAGTCCATTGGGATTATCTGCTGAGGCCGGCAATGCATATTGATAAAAATCGGTAAACTGCTTGCCATAATTAAGGATCTGCCCGCGCAACTGGCTTTCCAGCACCTTGGGCATCCGGGTGTTCATCAGGTATTGGACGCACAAGGTATCATGCAGCGCCTGCGTCTCCAGATTCAGGGTCAGCACTGCCTCCAGCAGGTCGGCGGAAAGTTCCAGCGAAGGCGAATTCAGGCCGCCCAGCAGTTCGGCCACCTTATCGTGCGCGGACGCGCCAAACTCCATGCGCAAAGCATCGACATAAGCCTTGGCCGCCGCCGCATTGGCCAAGGGATCCGGCTTGCCCTTGGACCCCCTTGAAAAGAAATCCAGCATGCGCTTGTCCAGTCTCGTTCAAAACCCGGTGCCGCGTCGCAGCACTGCCCTGAGCAATGCTACAAGTATTTATAGCAAGCGTAAAACGCTATCGCAGGCCGCTTGGCGCACCCGAAAAAAAAGCGCCATGGCGGCGCTTTTTGTAATGCGAATGACTAAGTTCAGATAGCCAGTTGTTCCAGCGACTTGCCGCTGTCGATCCAGGCTTGAACCCATGCCGGCTTGCGGCCGCGGCCGGTCCAGGTCAACTCGTTGTTGGACGGGTGACGATACTTGGCCTCCACCGGCTTGCGCACGGCGACGGTCTTGCTCAATACGTCTTCAACGCTCAAACCGTAAGCGCGGGCCAGTTCGATAATCTGCTTCTTGGCTTTGGATTTTTCTTCAACTTCACGGCGCTTGATTTCGTTTTCAACGTCAGCTTTCAGCGTGACCAGTTCGGTGAATTCCAGCTTGGACAGATCCATAACATGTTCCTTGATTATTGGTTTACCGATTACAGGATGTAATGTAGCCAATGCAATTGGGACAAGTCAAGAATTAAAAAGAAAACGCATTACCCCTTATTCTGTTACGGATTCCAGCGCATATGGCAATTCCAAAGCCGTCAGCGCAATAGTTCCCGCTTCATCGCCGAATATTCCAGACGACCAGGTCTGCGATTGCACCACTGCCAGGCCGCGATAACGGTCTTCAGCCACCTGGCACGACGCAGCCAGCATGCCAATACTCTGATCCGGCAATTGCGGGCTATATAGCTTGGAGCCGACAGCCAGCGCTTGCGAGAACTCCACCAAGAACATCCTGCGCTTCATCTTGCCCAGATACTGGCTGCGCGCGACGATTTCCTGGCCCGGATAGCATCCCTTCTTGAAATTTACCGCGCCGATCAATTCCATATTGGCCATTTGGGGAACAAACTGTTCCTGAGTGGCTTGCGACACCCAGGCAATGCCTGCATTGATATCGCGCAGCGCCCAGATCTCAGGCGCAAGCGGGCGCAGCTCGGCTGCGGCAATATCCTGCCGCAGCGACGCATTTTCGCCCAACGCCAACATAAAGCCCCCCTCCGGCAGGGCCAGCAGCACCGCGCCATCGGCGCTCAGTGTTTGCAAGCTCTCCAATCCAGCCACGCCCGGGAAATATTTGCGCAAAGTTTCAACCGCCTGCGGCCCCGACATTCCCAGCAAAGACCATTCGTCCGCCAGCGATATCTTCACCTTGGAGCGCAGCACGAACATGGTCAGGCGTTTGACTATCGCAGCCGCAATATCCGCCGCCACCATCAGATAATAGGCGCCTTGATGCTGCCAAATCATAAAACTCGCCAGCATGCGGCCTTTCGCGCTGGAGTAAGTGCTGTACTGCGCCCGGCCTTCTACCAGCTCGCGAATATCGCTGGACAATTGGCTTTGCAAAAAGGCAGCGGCGTCTTCGCCTTCCGCTTTTATCACGGCGAAATTCGCCAACGGCGCCAACACCGACTGCCGCAGCAAAGCCTCGACCTGGCTCAATCGCTCGCCAAGCGGCAACTCGCCGTCGCTCGCCAGGCCCTTCTGTCCCAGCCATTCATTCCAGAACGCGTCCATGCTTCCCATCCTTTGAATCGTTATTTCCATCCGCGATCTTAACGCCAAGCGATGCGCCGTCGCCAGCAGCGCAAACCATGCCAATGCCGGGGAGCGGAAAATTTCATTCCATAACAAGAGCCTACCCGCTCCCCACCCAAAACCCCAAAGAAAATCGCCCCTGTCGCCGCGAAAACCGTTGACACGCCTGACTGCCGCGTATATAGTTCGCCCTCTCAATTCCCTGATAGCTCAGTCGGTAGAGCGACGGACTGTTAATCCGCAGGTCGCAGGTTCGAGCCCTGCTCGGGGAGCCAACCCATCCTAAGGTTGGACAATTTGAGACGCGTGTTCCCTGATAGCTCAGTCGGTAGAGCGACGGACTGTTAATCCGCAGGTCGCAGGTTCGAGCCCTGCTCGGGGAGCCACACGCCGCCCGATTTCAAAGTTTTGTTCCCTGATAGCTCAGTCGGTAGAGCGACGGACTGTTAATCCGCAGGTCGCAGGTTCGAGCCCTGCTCGGGGAGCCAGATTGCACGAGAAGCCGCAGCCTACGCTGCGGCTTTTTCGTTTGGCGTTTCCCACTTACAATCAATCTCCATCCTTGGAGACGCCATGCCCAGCAAACCCACCCTGCTCGCCGCCGGAGCCATCGCGCTCTGGGCCTCGCTCGCCACCCTGGGCGCGCTGACCCGCTCGTTGCCGCCCTTCTTCGTGGTCGGCGTCAGCCTGACCGTAGGCAGCCTACTGGCGCTGCCCCGCATCCGCGAGTGGCGCGTGCCGATCCCCACCCTGCTGGTCGGCGTCTACGGCCTGTTCGGCTACCACTTCCTGCTGTTCTTCGCCTTCCGCATGGCCCCCGCGCTGGAGGCCAACCTGCTCAATTACCTGTGGCCGCTGCTGATCGTGATGCTGACGCCGCTGTTCCGCCCCGGCTCGCGCCTGGGCGCCCGCCACCTGATCGGCGGCGCGCTGGGCTTCGCCGGCGCGGCGCTCATCGTCAGCGGCGGCTCTCTGAGCTTGTCCCAACAATACTTACCCGGCTACCTGCTGGCCATGGCCGCCGCGATCGTATGGTCGACCTTCAGCCTGGCGCTGGGCAGGCTCCCCGACTTTCCCGGCAGCGCCGTCGGCGGCTTCTGCCTGATTTCCGGCCTATTGTCGCTGCTGTGCCATGCGCTGTTCGAGCCCGCGGCCCAGCCCAGCGCCCTGCAATGGGCCACCTTGCTGCTGCTGGGACTAGGCCCGATGGGCGGCGCCTTTTTCCTGTGGGAGCGCGCGCTGAAGCATGGCGACCCGCGCCAGATCGGCTCGCTTTCCTACGTCACGCCATTGCTGTCCACCCTGTTGCTGGCCGTCAGCGGCCAGGGCCAGTTGAACCCGCTGGCGCTGCTGGCCATCCTGCTGATCCTGGGAGGCGCGCTGCTAGGCACGTTGTCCGACAACCGCAAGCCTGCCGATCAAGCGGCCTGAGTTTTCACAAAACAACAAAACAGTTAAAATTATTTAAATCAAAAAAGGAGGTTGCATGTCCGTTCTGAAAGAATTCAAGGAATTCGCCGTCAAAGGCAATGTCATCGACCTGGCGGTCGGCGTGGTCATCGGCGGCGCTTTCGGCTCCATCGTCAAATCGCTGGTCGACGACATCATCATGCCGCCGATCGGCTTGCTGATCGGCAATGTCGATTTTTCCAACCTGTTCTTCGTGCTGAAAGACGGCGCCAAGCAAGCCGGCCCCTATGTATCGGTTGCCGCCGCCAAGCAGGCCGGCGCCACCACGCTGAACCTGGGACTGTTCATCAACGCGCTGGTCAGCTTCACCATCGTCGCCTTCGCCATCTTCATGCTGGTCAAGGCCATCAACCGCCTCAAGCGCGAGGAAGCCGCTCCGGCGCCCGCTGCGCCCGCCACCAAGGAATGCCGCTACTGCCTATCGTCCATCCCGGACAAGGCCACCCGCTGTCCTTGCTGCACCTCTCAGCTCGACTAAGCTTGCCGACGCCGGGCAATTCCCCTACAATCCGGCTCGTTCTGGGGGAGTAGCCTCGGCGCGCGACAGCGCCGGCAAGCGTCAACATGCTTGGCTTCGGCCATGGCGCTTGCGACGAGCTTCCGTTTGGCAAGACCCATGACATGCTTGCGTATCGCGGGGCCGCGGCGCAGGTTTGTCATGGCGCACGCGCGGCCCCTGGAGTTCCCATGGAAGCATTCCTGATTTCCACCGGCGTGGTGGCCTTGGCCGAAATCGGCGACAAGACCCAGTTGCTGGCCCTGCTGCTCGCGTCCCGCTTCAAGAAACCCATCCCCATCATTCTCGGCATTTTCGTCTCCACGCTGGTGAACCACTTCGCCGCGGCAGCCGTCGGCCAATGGCTGATGACCAAGATCGGCCCCGACTTCATGCGCTGGGGCCTGGGCATCTCTTTCGTGATGATGGCGGTCTGGATGCTGATCCCGGACAAACTGGATGAAGACGGCGGCCTGCGCGAACGCTTCGGCGTATTCGGCACCACGGTCATCGCCTTTTTCCTGGCCGAAATGGGCGACAAGACCCAGATCGCCACCGTCGCGCTGGCCGCCCGCTTCCACGAGCTGCCGATGGTGGTGGCCGGCACCACGCTGGGCATGATGATAGCCAACGTGCCCGCCGTGCTGCTGGGCGAAGTGGCCGCCAAGAAGCTGCCGCAAAAACTGATGCACGGCATCGCCGCGGTATTGTTCGTGGTGCTGGGCGTCATCACGCTGATGTCGCCGCTGACTCTCTAAGCGACCCAAAAAAAGGGAGGCTTCCGCCTCCCCGCCTCATCACCCTCGGCTCAGCCTTGAGCCAGCAGGCTGTTGGGGTCGAAGCCCACCCGCAGCGCCCCCCAATGCCGCCCGCGCAGTTGCAGCGGCAGCACCACTTCGGACAACACTTCGCCGGTATCGCGGCTGTAAGTCTGCAGCAGGAACGGTTGATTGTTGCGCGCCGCGCGCAAACCGGCTGGATCGTTGAAGATGCGCTTGTCGCGGCTTTCGGCCAAGTCCCGCGCCGCGTCGCCGCTCAGCGGCCGGCTGTACCAGCTGTTATGGGTGGGCGCGTAACCGTTGCCATCCACCGCCACGCAGAACTTGCCTCCCGGAATCAAGCCCACCAGTTTGTCCAGCATCGGCTGCAACAGTTTTTCCAGCTTGCCGTCGTAAACGGTGCGGTATTTGACCGGCGCGGTGCCCGCGATGGGCTGGTAGCGCTGATCGAACAGATCCACCCCGCGCTGCAATTCGGCCTGCAGCAGCTGCTGCACCTCGTCGCGCACTCCCCGCGCTTGATTCACCGCCTGATCGAACACGCCGTCGCCGATCACGAACTTCGACACCAGTTCCTGCACCTGCTCGGCTGCCGCGGTCAACTCCGCCGCCGCGCTCTCGGTCTGGCCCAGGCGGCCGCTCACCTGCCGCCCCAACACGTGGATTTCCGCCACGTGCTCGTTCACCTGGTGATTGGACTCGGAGAAATCGTGCATGGTCGCCGCGATCTGGCTCAGGCTGGTCGAGGTGGCCTCGAAGTCGCCCATCATCTTGCTGAAGTGCTCGGAAGCGCGCGAAATCACGTCGCGCGCCTGATTGGTATCCTGGGTGATCGCCGCCGTCTCCTGCTGCGTTTCCGCCACCAGGCCCAGCATGCCGTCGATATTGTGCGAGATTTCGTCGGTGGCCTTTTTCACCCGCTCCGCCAGCTTGCGCACCTCGTCCGCCACCACCGCGAAGCCGCGGCCGCTTTCGCCGGCGCGCGCCGCCTCGATCGCCGCGTTCAAGGCCAGCAGATTGGTCTGCTCCGACACGTCCTTGATCAGATCGACGATGGTCTTGATGCTGGCCGAACGCTGGCTGAGATCCCCCACCGTCAGATTGAAATGACCCACCTTGCGGCTGATGTCGTGGATGCTGCCGGTCACCAGCCGCAATTCCTCGCAAGACTCCTGCGCCACCTTCAAGTTTTCCGCCGTGGTGGCGGAAATCGCCTCGGTCTGCTCGGTCACCTGCTCCACGCCGCGCGTGCTCTGCTCGCTGGCCTGGCTCACCTGCCTGGCCAGCTCGTCTTGCTGGCGCGCGCTGCCCAGCGATTCGCTGACGTTGCGCCGCGTCACCGCCGAGTCCATCGCGATGCGCACCGTCATCAGGCGGACGTTGCTGATGATCTCGCGCATCTTCAACAGGAAACGGTTGTACGACAGCGATAGATCGCGGATTTCATCGTAAGTCACCGTGGGAATCTCGCGCGACAGGTCGCCGGCGCCGGCGCCGATTTCATTGAAGATCTGGATGATCATGTTAAGCGGCCGCACGATCAGATAACGCAGATACCACACCATGAAAGCGATGAAGACGAAACTGACCAGCCACAAGCCCAGCGTCCAGGACAACGCGCTGTCGATATTTCCCTCCACGCTGGCCAGCACCTGCGGCGCCACCCCGGCCGTCCGCAGAGTCGCGCGGATATCAGACAGCGCGTAATAGCAATATCCCACCATCAAAAGCTGAAAGCCGCTGATGAAGAAGAAGCTGCATAATTTTCTGCTGAGGGTATTCCAGAAGTTTTTTTCCGAAAACGTGTAAAGACGCCAAAACCACTCCATTTGCTCTCCTCCTGAACAGTCCGCATCATTATTTTTATTGGTCGGTATTTTTTCTTAAAACGATTCGAATGGCCAGAACCTCACGCCGTCAAAGCTTGATCCAGATCAAGCTTGCGCCTGCGCCAGACCATCCAGTGCTCCTGGCCGCGGAACACTGGCAATCCAGTCGGCAACAATTGCTTTTCCTCCAGCGAAAACCAATTGCCCAGCAACGCTTCCAATTGCGCCTCCGCGATGCCGAACGGCGGCCCGCGGTCGGTTTGCGCCAGGAAGAACACCCCGGCCAGCGCTCCGCCAGGCGCCACCAGCCTCGCCACGCCATCAGCATATCCCTTTCTCATGGCAATGGGCAAAGCGCACAAAAAAGCCCGCTCGAACACACAGTCGAAAGCGGGCAAATCCAGTTGGAAAAAATCGGCCAGCATCAGCTTGTCCGCCAGGCCTGGCCATTGCCTGCGCGCCAGATCCAGCGCCGACTGGCTGAAGTCCACCGCCAGCACCTGATGGCCCATGGCGTGCAGCGGCGGCATATCCGACGCGCTGCCGCAGCCGGGCAGCAAGACCCGCATCGGCACCTGGCCAGAAAAGAAGTCCCGGGCCGGCGCTGGCAGCTCCGCCCCCTCCCAAGGCATCACGCCCTCCTGGTAGCGCTGCTCCCAAAACTGCGGCTGCGAACTATCCTGCATGCGTCCTCCAGAAAATCAACGTTGCGCCAGCAGCCAGCTGGCCGCCCGCTCCAGCGTCAAGCCCTCGCAACACAGCTGTTCGTCCCGCCCCGCGGCATCACGCCGCAGCAGCGCGCCGCCGCCTTCCTCCAGCCGGTAGTGCGAGCCGTCCGGCAACCTGCCCCACTCGACGCCATCCAGGCTGTCCAGCTCCAGCAGCGCCGAACACGCGGCCGCCAGCTGCAACAGCCGCTGCCGCTGCGGCAGGCGGCTCCATACCGCTTCGCGCTCATCCGCGCCCATGAAGCACCACTGGCTGATCTCGCCGAAAGTGCGGGCGCAGCCGCGGCAGACATTGTCGCCAAGCGCGGTCGAACACAGGGCGATGCAAGGCGAATCGGGACGGGTCGTACTCATGGAAATCCATTGCTCAACACAAATGAAAACAAAATCTTGCGGAAATAACCGCCCGTTTATTCAAAAAGGCGGAATAGCAGAATATATCAGTTGCGGAGAAAATCAAACGACGCGGAGAAACCGCGGGAGGAAAACAAAAAGCCCGGAATGATCCGGGCTTTTCATCAAACTGAATTTGGTTTTGGTCGGGGTGAGAAGATTCGAACTTCCGACCCCCTGCACCCCATGCAGGTGCGCTACCAGGCTGCGCTACACCCCGACTCAAGAGAAACGTATTCTAACCGATTTATTATGGCTTGCCAATACCCGAATCCAGCCAATTCAGGATGGATTCCAATTCGGCGCGCACTTCCTGCGCCGTGATCGGACGCTCGGAAACTTCCCCCATGCCCAAGCGCTGGCGCGCGCCCTGTATGGTGAAACCGTCGTCGTAAAGCAAGGCGCGGATGCGCCTTACCAGCAAAACCTCATGATGCTGGTAATAACGGCGATTGCCGCGCCGTTTCACCTGGCGCAGCTGGGAAAATTCCTGCTCCCAATATCTCAATACATGCGGCTTCACACCAGTCAGCTCGCCGACTTCGCTGATGGTGAAGTAACGCTTGGATGGAATTGACGGCAGATCAGCCTTGCTTGTTAGCATGGTATTGCTCAACCATTCCCTTGAGTTTCTGGCTTGCGTGGAACGTTACCACACGACGCGCGGTGATGGGAATCTCTTCCCCGGTCTTGGGGTTGCGTCCCGGACGCTGCGGCTTGTCGCGCAGTTGGAAATTGCCGAAACCGGACAATTTCACCGAATCTCCCGACTCCAGAGCCAGCCGGATCTCTTCGAAAAACGACTCGACCATGTCCTTGGCTTCGCGTTTGTTCAGACCTACCTGGTCAAACAGCAAATCGGCCAGTTCAGCCTTCGTCAAAGTCATGACATTCCCCTCAAACTTCTAAGCAGCAAACGGCGGGCAGCCATCAATGGCTCCCCGCTCACTTCATAATCAAACGCGCAGCTGCGCGCCCAGTCCCGACACGGCATCCAGCAGCGCCTGCAGCGCAGGCTCCACATCCTCGTCGGTCAGAGTGCGGCTATTGTCCTGCATCAGCACGCTAAAGGCCAGACTCTTCTTGCCTTCCGCCACGCCTTTGCCACGATACACATCGAACAAGGCGATATCGGTGACAATTTGCGCGCGTTTCGGCGCGAAGGCTGCCATCAGCTGCGCCACAGTCACCTGCTCGTCCACCACCAGCGCCAAATCGCGGCGCACCGGCTGGAACTTGCTCACCGGCTTGGCCTTGATGCGGTCGCGGGCGATGGCGCAAGCCAGATCCAGCTCGAACAGCACCGGCGCGCTCGGCAGATCGTAAGCCTGCACCCATTGCGGGTGCAGCTCGCCGATCACGCCGGCCAGCTTGCCATCCACCAGCACCTCGGCGCAGCGGCCGGGATGGAAGGCCGGATGGGCCGCCTTGCGGTATTCCGCCTTGAGCGGATGCAGCAGCGCCTCGACATCGGCCTTCACATCGAAGAAATCGACGCGCTCGGCCTTGGCCGCCCACTGCTCGGCCAGGCGCGGCCCCCAGGCCAGGCCCGCCACTTTTTCCGGCTGCTCGAAGCCCTGCTCGCCGCGCAGGAACACTCGCGCCACCTCAAACAAGCGCACGCGCGGATGCTTGCGATTGATATTGCCGGCCAAGGTGTCCACCAGGCCGCCGATCAGCGTCGAGCGCATCACGCTCATCTGGCTGGCGATCGGATTCTGCAGACGAATGGCCTTGTCGTTGCCGGCGAAATCCCGCTCCCAGCGCTCGTCGACAAAGGCGTAGCTGACCACTTCCTGGTAGTCGCGCGCCGCCAACAAGTGGCGCAGCTGGTCCACCGGGCGCTGCTCTTCCGGCTGCTTGAGCATGCTCATGCCGGAGCGCGGCGCGTCGGACGGGATGCTGTTGTAGCCGTAAACGCGAGCCACTTCCTCAATCAGGTCTTCCTCGATCTCGATGTCGAAGCGGAACGATGGCGCCTGCACGGTGAACACGTCGTTTTCCAGCGTGTGCGGTAGGCTCAGGCGCGACAGGATGTCGGCGATCTGCTCGGCGCTCAGCGCCACGCCCAGCACTTTGGCCACGCGGGCGACACGCAGCTTCACCTCTTGGCGCTGCGGCAGCTCGGCAACCTCTTCCACCACCGGGCCGGCGGCGCCGCCGCAGATGTCCAGCACCAGGCGGGTGGCGCATTCGATCGCCTCGCGCTGCAGCTGAAAGTCCACGCCGCGCTCGTAGCGGTAGGACGAATCGGAGCCGAAGCCCAGCTCGCGCGCGCGGCCGGCGATGGCGGCCGGCGCAAAGAACGCCGACTCCAGGAAAATGTCCTGGCTCGCGGCGGTGACGCCGCTGTGCTCGCCGCCCATGAAACCGCCCATCGCCAATACCTTGGCGTCGTCGGCGATCACCAGATGATGCGGCTTCAGCTCGACAGTCTTCTCATTCAGGCACAGCAGGCTTTCGCCCGCGCGCGCCATGCGCACGGCGATGCCGCCTTCGACCTTGGCCAGGTCGAAAGCGTGCATGGGCTGGCCCTGCTCCAGCAGGATGTAGTTGGTGATGTCCACGATGGCGGAGATCGAACGCAGGCCGGAACGCTCCAGGCGCTGGCGCATCCAGGCCGGCGTCGCCGCGGCGGCGTTGACGCCCCTGACCACGCGGCCCAGGTAGCGGCCGCAGGCCTCGCGCGCCTCGATCTTCACCGGACGCACGTCATCGATGGACGGCTTCACCGCCTCGATCGCCACCGGGCGCAGCTCGGCGCCGGTCAGCGCCGCCACTTCGCGGGCGATGCCGCGGATCGACAAGCTGTCGGCGCGGTTGGGGGTGATCTTCAGCGTGAACAGCTGGTCGTCCAGGCCCAGGTACTCGCGGATGTTCTGGCCGATCGGCGCGTCGTCCGGCAGCAGCATCAGGCCGTCCACATCATCCGGCACGCCCAGCTCCTTGCCGGAGCACAGCATGCCGCCCGATTCCACGCCGCGCATCTTGGTCGGCTTGATCTTGAAGTCGCCCGGCAGCACCGCGCCCGGCAGCGCGCAGGGAATGCGCACGCCGACGGCGACATTGGGCGCGCCGCAGACGATCTGCACCAGCTCGCCGCTGCCGACGTCAACCTTGGTCACGCGCAGGCGGTCGGCGTTTTCGTGCTTGACGCACTCTTTCACCTCGGCGATCACCACGCCGGAGAACGCCGGCGCGGCGGCTTGCGTTTCTTCCACTTCCAGACCCGCCATCGTCAGCAGGTGGGACAGTTCATCGGTGGTCAGCGCCGGATTGACCCAGCTTCTCAGCCATTGTTCGGAAAATTGCATAGTCGGCTCCGTGCGCGATCAGTTGAATTGCTTCAGGAAGTTGAGATCGTTCTCGAAGAACAGGCGCAGGTCGTTGACGCCGTAGCGCAGCATGGCAAAACGATCCAGGCCGATGCCGAAGGCGAAGCCGGTGTAGGTTTCCGGATCGATGTTGGCGATACGTAACACATTCGGGTGCACCATGCCGCAACCGCCCACTTCCAGCCAGCGGCCCTGCTCGTCGAGCACGTCGATTTCGGCCGAAGTTTCAGTGAACGGGAAAAAAGACGGACGGAAACGCACTTGCAGATCGTCGCGCTCGAAGAAACGGCGCAGGAAGTCGGTGACCACCGCTTTCAGGTCGGCGAAGGACACGCCCTCATCCACCCACAGGCCTTCCATCTGGTGGAACATCGGCGAGTGGGTCGCATCGGAATCCACGCGGTAGACGCGGCCCGGCGCGACGATCTTGATCGGCGGGCGATGGCTTTCCATGAAGCGCGCCTGGATCGGGCTGGTATGGGTGCGCAGCACGTCGCCGTTTTCAACGTAGAAGGTGTCCTGCATCGCGCGCGCCGGATGGTTTTCCGGAATGTTCAGCGCCTGGAAGTTGTAGAAATCGCTTTCGATTTCCGGGCCGTCGGCCACTTCGAAACCCATGGTGCGGAACAGGCCGGCGATGCGCTCCAGCGTCAGCGCCACCGGGTGCAGGCCGCCGCCCACCAGGCCGCGGCCCGGCAGCGTCACGTCCAGCGACTCGGCGGCCAGCTGGGCTTCCAGCTTGGCGGCGTTGAGCTGATCGCGCTTGTCGTTGTGCGCGGTTTCAAAAGCTTGCTTGGCCAGATTGATGGTGGCGCCGGCAGCCTTGCGCTCTTCCGGCGCCAGCTTGCCCAGTTGCTTGAGGAGTTCGGTCAGCTCGCCGCTCTTGCCAAGGTAGCGCGCCTTGACCTGCTCGAGCTCTATCAGATCGGCCGCGGCGGCGACTGCCGCCTGGCCGGCTTGGAGAATCGCGTCGACGTTGTTCATCGTGTTCCACACCGTATGCGAAAAGAAGGCTGACCACAGCAGGCGCTTGCCACACCCGGTCTAATCAGCGTTCTTGCGGCGCCAGGGCGCCGATGGCAAAAAAAAGGGAGGCAGAAGCCTCCCTTTAGATCCGTCCAGACGATTAAGCAGCGAGGCTTGCTTTCGCCTTTTCGACGATCTGCGCAAAAGCGGCCTTTTCGAACACGGCCAGATCGGCCAGGACCTTGCGGTCGATTTCGATGCCGGCTTTCTTCAGACCGTTCATGAACTTGCTGTACGGCAGGCCGTTTTCACGGGCAGCTGCGTTGATACGAGCGATCCACAGTTGACGGAACTGACGCTTTTTCTGACGACGGTCGCGGTAGGCGTATTGGCCCGCCTTCATCACCGCCTGTTTGGCGATGCGATAGACGTTCTTCCGGCGGCCGCGATAGCCTTTCGCCAGTGCGAGGATTTTCTTGTGACGAGCACGTGCGGTTACACCGCGTTTTACGCGTGGCATATTTCAGGTCTCCTTAAGCGTAGGGCATCATTGCGCGAACAGACGCCACGTTGGTCGCGTCCACCATGGAGGTGCCGCGCAGCTGGCGTTTGTTCTTGGTGGTCTTCTTGGTCAGGATGTGACGCTTGAAGGCGTGTGCACGCTTGAAACCACCGCCACCCAGTACTTTGAGACGCTTTTTCGCGCTCGACTTGGTCTTCATTTTCGGCATGGAAATGCTCCTGCTGAATTTTGTTTAGATTAGACACAGGGTGGCCCGAAAGCTCTTGAAACCACTGCGTCACGCTTTTGAGCAGATCGTTGCCGACCTACAAAACCGACACGGCAGAGCTGAGTCTGCCGTGTCGGAAAAACGATTATACCGATTATTTCTTCTTCGGTGCAATCATCATCACCATCTGGCGGCCTTCCAGGCGCGGGAACTGCTCCACCGTGCCCACTTCCGCCAGATCGGCTTCCACGCGCTTGAGCAGCGCGAGGCCGATATCCTGGTGCGCCATCTCACGACCGCGGAAGCGCAGAGTGACCTTGGCCTTGTCGCCTTCAGTCAGGAAACGAACCAGGTTGCGCAACTTGACGTTGTAATCGCCATCGTCGGTGCCCGGACGGAACTTGATTTCCTTGATCTGAACTTGTTTCTGCTTCTGCTTGGCTTCGTGGCGCTTCTTGGACATTTCGTACTTGTACTTGCCGTAGTCCATCAGCTTGCACACCGGAGGCTGAGCGGTCGGGGAAATCTCCACCAGGTCCACATCACCCTCTTCGGCCAGAGCCATTGCTTCACGCAGACTGACGATGCCAATCTGCTCACCTTCCTTACCTACCAGACGAATCTCACGAGCGGTAATCTCGCCGTTGATCCGTGCTTCGCGTTCCTGAGCTATAGCTGAAATCTCCTAATAAATGATGAGTATGCCGCCGCTGGATCAGGCCTCAGGCATCTCAGCCTTGAGGCGCGCGATGAACGCATCCAGCGTGAGCTGGCCCAGATCTTCGCCCCGGGCGCGCACGGCAACCAGACCGCCTGCCTTTTCCTTGTCGCCGATCACGATCTGATACGGCAACTTCTGCAGGCTGTGTTCGCGAATTTTATAGCCGATCTTCTCGTTTCTCAAGTCAAGCGCGACACGGAAGCCTTGTTTCTCAAGAGATTTGGCCACTTCAACAGCATAATCGGCCTGCGCTTCGGTGATATTCATCACCACCAGCTGCACCGGAGCCAGCCACAAGGGGAAGGCGCCGGCGTGGTTTTCGATCAGAATGCCGAGGAAGCGCTCCAGCGAGCCCAGCGCCGCGCGATGCAGCATCACCGGGCGTTTGCGGCTGTTGTCGTCGGCCACATATTCGGCATCCAGGCGCTCCGGCAGCATGAAGTCCAGCTGCAGCGTGCCGCACTGCCAGGAGCGGCCCAGCGCGTCCTTGATATGGTATTCGATCTTGGGACCGTAGAAAGCGCCCTCGCCCGGCAGCTCTTCCCACTCGACGCCGCAGGCGCGCAGCGCCTCGCGCATGCCTTCCTCTGCCTTGTCCCAGGTGGACTCTTCGCCGATGCGCTTTTCCGGACGCAGCGCCAGCTTGATCGACACCTTGTCGAAGCCGAAGCGGTCATACACTTCCATCACCAGGCGGTGGAAGTCCTTGGCCTCCTGGTTGATCTGGTCTTCGGTACAGAAAATGTGGCCATCATCCTGCACGAAGCCGCGCACGCGCATGATGCCATGCAGCGCGCCGGACGGCTCGTTGCGGTGGCAGGAACCGAATTCGGCGTAGCGCAGCGGCAGGTCGCGATAAGAGCGCAGGCCGCTGTTGAATACCTGAACGTGGCCCGGGCAGTTCATCGGCTTGACCGCATAGTCGCGCTTTTCCGATTCGGTGATGAACATGTTCTCGCGGTAGTTGGCGGCGTGGCCGGAACGCTCCCACAGATGGGCGTCCATCATCATCGGGGTGCGGATTTCCTTATAGCCTTCGCGGTTCAGCTTGTCGCGCATGTATTGCTCGACACTCTGCCACAGCTGCCAGCCTTTCGGATGCCAGAACACCATGCCCGGCGCTTCGTCCTGCAGGTGGAACAGGTCCAGCTGCACGCCCAGCTTGCGGTGGTCGCGCTTTTCCGCCTCTTCCAGCATATAGAGGTAGGCTTCCAGATCTTCCTTCTTGGCCCAGGCGGTGCCGTAGACGCGCTGCAGCATCTCGTTCTTGCTGTCGCCGCGCCAGTAGGCGCCGGCCACCTTCATCAGCTTGAACACCTTCAGCTTGCCGGTGGACGGCACGTGCGGGCCGCGGCACAGGTCGGTGAATTCGCCCTCGCGGTACAGCGACAGCACTTCGCCCTGCGGGATCGATTCGATGATCTCGGCCTTGTACGCCTCGCCGATCGACTTGAAGTAGGCGATGGCCTCGTCGCGCGGCAGCTCGTAACGCTCCACCGGAATGTCCTTCTTGGCCAGTTCGGCCATCTTCTTTTCGATGGCGACCAGGTCTTCCGGCGTGAACGGACGCTTGTAGGCGAAGTCGTAGTAGAAGCCGTTTTCGATCTCCGGCCCGATGGTCACCTGCGCCTCCGGGAACAGCTCCTTGACAGCGTAAGCCAGCAAGTGAGCGGTGGAGTGGCGGATGACGGACAGGCCGTCGGCGTCCTTGTCGGTGATGATGGCCAGATCGGCGTCGCCGTCGATCTGGAAGCTGGTATCCACCAGCTTGCCGTCCACGCGGCCCGCCAGCGCGGCGCGCGCGAGGCCGGCGCCGATGGAGGCGGCCACTTCATGGACCGTTACCGGTTTGTCGAAAGAACGGATAGAGCCGTCCGGCAAGCGAATGTCTGGCATATCAACTCCAACGAGGGCGAGTATTTTGTGTGATCGAATCTAAAACGAATTCAGAAAAAAAGGGTAAAAAAAAAGTGCGGCCTGAGCCGCACTTCTTTTTCGCATGGTACAACCCGCAAGGCTCAGCTTTGGTGAGTATGTCGGGTGGTGGTAGTTCGCAAGAAATTCACTTGGCAACTCCATGCATTGAATTTGGTAGGCACGATTGGATTCGAACCAACGACCCCCACCATGTCAAGGTGGTGCTCTAACCAACTGAGCTACGTGCCTGTCGTCGAGTGATGAATAATAAAGAAAGGCGCCTCTCTTGGCAAGAACAATTTTCCAGATGCGCCGCACATGCCGCGCTTCCTGTATACTAGCGGACTGATTTTGCTAAAAAAACATATCCAGAATGCTGAAGTTTACCGTACACAAGACCTCCGGCGGCGCGCGGCGCGGTACGCTGGAACTGAACCACGGCACCGTGGAAACCCCGGTTTTCCAGCCGGTGGGCACTTATGGCTCGGTCAAGGCGATGAGCCCGGTCGAGCTCAAGGATATCGGCGCCGAGATCATCCTGGGCAACACTTTCCACCTGTGGCTGCGCCCCGGGCTTGAGATCGTCGAGCAATTCGGCGGCCTGCACGAATTCATAGGCTGGGACCGCCCCATCCTCACCGACTCCGGCGGCTTCCAGGTGTTCAGCCTGTCCGACATGCGCAAGCTGACCGAGGAAGGCTGCACCTTCCAGAGCCCGATCAACGGCGACAAGCTGTTCCTGAGTCCGGAAATCTCGATGAAAATCCAGACCGTGCTCAATTCGGACATCGTGATGCAGCTGGACGAATGCACGCCCGGCCAGGTGGACCACGCCACCGCGCAGAAATCGCTGCAGATGAGCCTGCGCTGGGCCGAGCGCTCGCGCCGCGCCTTCGACGACCTGAAAAACCCGAACGCGCTGTTCGGCATCGTGCAGGGCAATCTGTACACCGACCTGCGCCAGGAGTCGCTGGAAGGCCTGCTGCAGGTTGGCTTCGACGGCATCGCCATCGGCGGCTTGTCGGTGGGCGAGCCCAAGCCTGAAATGTACCGAATGCTGACCGAACTGAAGGACATGCTGCCGGCCGACAAGCCCCACTACCTGATGGGCGTGGGCACGCCGGAAGACCTGGTGCACGGCGTGGCCAACGGCGTCGACATGTTCGACTGCGTGATGCCGACCCGCAACGCGCGCAACGGCTGGATCTTCACCCAATGGGGCGACGTCAAGATCAAGAACGCGCGCTACAAGGACGACAAGCGCCCGCTGGACGAGGCTTGCGAGTGCTACACCTGCAAGAACTTCAGCCGCGCCTACCTGCACCACCTGCACCGCGTCGGTGAGATTTTGGGCGCGCGCCTGAACACCATCCACAATCTGTTCTACTACCAGGAACTGATGCGCCAGGTGCGCAAGTCCATCGAAGACGACCGCTTCGAGGACTTCCGCCTGGAGTTCGCCGCCAACCGCGCGCGCGGCGTCAATTAATTAAAGCAGGGAACCAGGCGGCGCCGGAAACGGTCCCACGCCGCTGCCGCGCTCCATGGTTGGAAAAGCCATGGAGCATGGCTACAATGCCCTGTTTGAATCAGCAGCCATAACAACTAGGAGTCATCCTGATGTTCATCTCCCCCGCCTTCGCCGCCGGCAGCGGCAGCCCCGCCGGTTTCGACCTGATGGGCTTCCTGCCCATGATCGTGATTTTCGTGCTGTTCTGGTTCCTGATGGTGCGCCCGCAGCAGAAGCGCATGAAGGAAACCCAGAAGATGCTGTCGGAAATCCAGAAGGGCGATGAAGTCGTCACCCAGGGCGGCATCGTCGGCCGCGTGGCGAAAACCAGCGAGCAGTACCTGACCCTGGAAATCGCCAACGGCGTGGAAATCACCGTGCAGCGCGGCGCCGTCAGCGCCAAGCTGGAAAAAGGCACGATGAAGTCCCTGTAAGCAAGCCCCGGCCGCCCCGGACATCGTCCGCGGCGGCCTGTTCATTTCCCTCCCCAGAACTAGAACATGAACCGCTACCCTCTCTGGAAATACCTCGTCATCGTGGTGGCGCTGATCCTGTCGGCGATCTACACGCTGCCCAACTTCTACGGCGAAACCCCCGCCGTGCAGGTCTCCAGTTCGCGCCAGTCCGTCCCGGTGGACACCGCAGTGATGGCGCGGGTGGAAGAGGCGCTGAAAGCGCAGAACATCAGTCCTGACGGCGTCTTCCTCGACGCCGCCAACAGCCTGAAAGTGCGCTTCAAGGACACCGACACCCAGTTGAAGGCGCGCGACGCCATCCAGCACGCGCTGGGCGACAACTACATCATCGCGCTGAACCTGCTGCCGGCCTCCCCCGCCTGGCTGACCGCGCTGCACGCCAACCCGATGTTCCTGGGCCTTGACCTGCGCGGCGGCGTCCACTTCCTGCTGGAAGTCGACATGAAGGCCGCCACCGACAAGACCATGGAACGCTACGCAGGCGATCTGCGCCGCGAGCTGAAGAACAAGCAGGTGCGCTACGGCGCCATCAAGCGCAACGGCAATACGCTGGAAGTGCAGCTGCGCGACGGCGACACGCTGAAATCGGCGCAGGACGTGGCCTACCGCACGCTGCCGACCCTGGCGGTGCAAACCGACGACGCCAGCAACCGCCTGCTGCTGACGCTGAAGCCGGAAGAAATCACCAAGATCCAGAGCGACGCGGTCAAGCAGAACATCATGACGCTGCATAATCGCGTCAACGAGCTGGGCACCACCGAACCCATCATCCAGCAGGCGGGCCCCAACCGCATCGTGGTGCAGCTGCCCGGCATCCAGGACACCGCCCGCGCCAAGGACATCATCGGCCGCACCGCCACGCTGCAGGTGCGCATGGTGGAAGACGACCAAGGCAAGCTGAGCGACGCCGTCAACGGCAACGTTCCCTCTGGCTACGAACTGCTGGACGACGTCAGCTCGCGCGGCCACAGCAAGATCCTGCTGAAGAACGACGTGGAGCTGACCGGCGACAACATCAACGACGCCAACCCCAGCTTCGACCAGTTCGGCGCGCCCGCCGTCAGCATCACGCTAGACAGCGCCGGTGCCGCCATCTTCCGCCAGCTCACCGCCGAGAACGTCGGCAAGCGCATGGCGATGGTGCTGGTGGAAAAGGGCCGCAAGGAAGTGGTGACCGCGCCGGTGATCCGCCAGGAAATCGGCGGCGGCCGCGTGGAAATCTCCGGCAGCATGAACGCCGCCGAAGCCAACGACACCGCGCTGCTGCTGCGCGCCGGCTCCCTGGCCGCCCCGATGAACATCATCGAGGAACGCACCATCGGCCCGAGCCTGGGCCAGGAAAACATCGAGAAGGGCTTCCACGCCACGCTGTGGGGCTTCGCCGCCATCGTCGCCTTCATGGTGCTGTACTACGGCCTGTTCGGCGTGTTCTCCGGCCTGTCGCTGGCGATCAACGTGTTCCTGCTGGTGGCCATCCTGTCCGCGCTGCAGGCCACGCTGACCTTGCCCGGCATCGCCGCCATCGCGTTGGCGCTGGGCATGGCGATTGACGCCAACGTGCTGATCAACGAGCGCATCCGCGAGGAGCTGCGCAACGGCGTGCCGCCGCACTCGGCGATCCAGGCCGGCTACGGCCACGCCTGGGCCACCATCCTGGACTCCAACGTCACCACGCTGATCGCCGGCCTGGCGCTGATGATCTTCGGCACCGGTCCGGTGCGCGGCTTCGCCATCGTGCACTGCCTCGGCATCCTGACCTCGATGTTCTCGGCGGTGCTGGTTTCGCGCGGTCTGGTCAACCTGTGGTACGGCCGTCGCCGCAAACTGACCTCGCTGGCCATCGGCCAGGTGTGGAAACCGGAAAACAAGGGCTAAATCATGGAGCTTTTCCGCATCAAACGGGACATCCCGTTCATGAGCTACGGCAGGCTCACCACGGCGATCTCGCTGGTGACCTTCATCGTGGCGGTATTCTTCCTGGCCGCCCGCGGCCTGAATTTCAGCGTGGAATTCACCGGCGGCACCGTGCTGGAAGTGCAATACCAGCAATCGGCCGACCTGGACAAGATCCGCGACACCGTCGACCAGTTGAAGCTGGGCGAAGCCACCGTGCAGAACCTGGGCAGCAGCCGCGACGTGATGATCCGCCTGCCGAACAAGCCGGGCACCAGCTCGGCCCAACTGTCCGACAAGGTGATGGGCCAGCTCAAGGCCGCCGACAGCAGCGTGCAGCTGCGCAAGGTGGACTTCGTCGGCCCCAGCGTCGGCGCCGAACTGGTGTCCAGCGGCCTGACCGCCGTCATCCTGGTGTGCCTGGGCATCATGGCCTACCTGGCGCTGCGCTTCGAATGGCGCTTCGCGGTGGCGGCCATCATCGCCAACATGCACGACGTGGTGATCATCCTCGGCTGCTTCGCCTTCTTCCGCTGGGAATTCTCGCTGACCGTGCTGGCCGGCATCCTGGCGGTGCTGGGCTACTCGGTGAACGAGTCGGTGGTGGTGTTCGACCGGATCCGCGAAAACTTCCGCAAGCCGGGCATGCGCGGCCAGGCGGTGGCCTCGGTCATCGACAACGCCATCACCTCGACGATGAGCCGCACCATCATCACCCACTTCTCCACCGAGATGATGGTGGTGTCGATGCTGGTCTTCGGCGGCCCGGCGCTGCACGGCTTCGCGATGGCGCTGACCATCGGCATCCTGTTCGGCATCTACTCGTCGGTGCTGGTGGCCAGCCCGATCGCGCTGTGGCTGGGCGTGACGCGCGAGCACATGATCAAGCCGGTGAAACCAAAAGAGGAAGCGGTGGTCTGACCACCGCCCACTGAACGACTGGCCGGCTTTGTCCGGCCAGTTTTTTGTCCCGCCCACCCCGCAACACGCACTGGAACCCTCATGGAAGTTCTGACATTCCTGATCGATTTCATCCTGCACATCGACACCCACCTGGCGCAACTGGTGGCCGACTACGGCCCGTGGATCTACGCCATCCTGTTCCTGATCATCTTCTGCGAAACCGGCCTGGTGGTGACGCCCTTCCTGCCCGGCGACTCGCTGCTGTTCGTCGCCGGCGCCTTGGCCGCGATGGGCAAGATGGATGTGCACGCGCTGACCGCCACGCTGATCGTCGCCGGCGTGCTCGGCAACACCGCCAACTACACCATAGGCCGCTACCTCGGCAAAGCGCTGCTGCAGCGCTACCCGCGCCTGATCAAACAGGACTACCTGGACAAGACCCACGCCTTCTTCGCGCGCCACGGCGGCAAGACCATCATCTTCACCCGCTTCGCGCCCATCCTGCGCACCTTCGCCCCCTTCGTCGCCGGCATCGGCGCGATGGGCTACCGCCAGTTCACAGTCTACAACGTCGCCGGCGCGGTGATCTGGGTGGCCAGCTTCGTCTACGCCGGCTACTTCTTCGGCAATCTGCCCTTCGTGCGCAAGAACCTGGAACTGCTGGTGCTGGGCATCATCTTCGTCTCCTTCCTGCCGGCCATCATCGAATTCGCGCGCCACAAGCGCGCGGCCGCCAGGTCGTAATCCGTAGTAAAATCGACCAGGCCGCCCCAAGGGCGGCCTTTCGCTTTGATACCACGCCACAACGCCGCCCATGAAACGCATCCAACGCCTGCCCGACCACCTCGTCAACCAGATCGCCGCCGGCGAAGTGGTGGAACGCCCCGCCTCCGCGCTGAAGGAAATGCTGGAAAACAGCCTGGACGCCGGCTCGACGCGGATCAGCGTGGATCTGGCCCAGGGCGGCATCAAGCTGATCCGCGTCACCGACAACGGCGCCGGCATCGCGGCGGATGATCTGCCGCTGGCGCTGGATCGCCACGCCACCAGCAAGATCGCCTCGCTGGACGACCTGGAATCGGTGGGCACGCTGGGCTTCCGCGGCGAGGGGCTGGCCAGCGTGGCGTCGGTGTCCCGGCTGACGCTGGTGAGCCGGCCGCAAGACGCCGATCACGCGCACCAGATCATCGCGATAGACGGCACGCTGCACCCGGTGGAGCCGGCCGCACATCCGCACGGCACCAGCGTGGAAGTGGTGGACCTGTATTTCAACACCCCGGCGCGGCGCAAATTCCTCAAAAGCGAGAACACCGAGTACGCGCACTGCGCGGCCACTTTCGAGCGCATCGCGCTGGCGCATCCGCATGTCGAATTCCTGCTGCGCCACAACGGCAAGGTAGCGTGGCGGCTGCCGTCGCAAAGCGCTGAAGACCGCGTGGCGGCGCTATTGGGCAAGGACTTCGTCGCCGCCGCCATTCCGCTGGACAGTCAGGCCGGCCCGCTGGCGCTGACCGGCTTCGTCGCCTCGCCCACTTACTCCAAGGCCAGCCGCGACGCCCAGTACTTCTACGTCAACGGCCGCTTCGTGCGCGACAAGACCGCCCAGCACGCGCTGCGCCAGGCCTACCGCGACGTGCTGCACCACGACCGCCACCCGGCCTACGCGCTGTTCTTCACGCTTGAGCCGTCCGGCGTGGACGTCAACGTGCACCCGACCAAGATCGAAGTGCGCTTCCGCGAATCGCAAGCCGTGCACCAATTCCTGTTTCACAGCGTGCACAAGGCGCTGGCCGGCACCAGCGCCGGCGCCGCGCCGACGGTGCAGGTGGATGGCGCGGAACCGGCCGCGCCGCCGCTGCCGCGCGGCGAATCGGCCCCGCTGTTCGCCAGCCCCGCTCCCCGGCCAGCCACGTCCGGTATGCCGGCGCCGCAGCCCTTCCAGTATCAGCAGCAGTCCATCCCGCTGCATGTCGCCCGCGAAGCGGTGGGCGTCTATGACAAGATGTTCGGCGGCCTGCGCGAGGAAGAACGGGCGCTGTCGCGCGCCGAGCCGGCCATGCCCTCCCCCGCCGCGCCGCTGCCGCACCCGGCGGCGCTGGCCATGCCGGCGCACGACGAAAACGGCATCCCGCCGCTGGGCTTCGCGCTGGCGCAATTGCACGGCGTCTACATCCTCAGCCAATGCGCCGAAGGGCTGATTCTGGTGGACATGCACGCGGCGCACGAACGCATCGTCTACGAACGGCTGAAAACCGCGCTGGAAACCGACGCCATCCCGCTGCAGCCTTTGCTGCTGCCGGTGTCGTTCGCCGCAGACCGCATGGAGGTGGCCACCGCCCACGAGCACGGCGAAGAGATGAAACGGCTGGGCGTGGAGCTGGCGCCGCTGTCGCCGACCCAGATCGCCGTGCGCGGCGTGCCGGTGTGGCTGAAGGATGGCGATCCGGTGGACTTGGCGCGCGCGGTGCTGAAGGACGTGCGCGAGTTCGGCCTGACCCAAGTGCTGACCGAACGCCGCAACGAGCTGTTGGCCACCATGGCCTGCCACGGCGCGGTGCGCGCCAACCGCCAGCTGACCCTGCCGGAAATGAACGCGCTGCTGCGCGACATGGAAGCCACCGAGCGCTCCGGCCAGTGCAACCACGGCCGCCCCACCTGGAGCCGGCTGACCATGCGCGACCTGGACAAGCTGTTCATGCGCGGGCAGTGAGATTGTCGCGCCGCAGCCACGGCCGGCGTCTGCGGCGGCGACGCTTCATGACGTAGCAATACCTCGCGCCATATGATGGATGTTTCCCTGCAGGAGCCCATCATGCGTCTACTCCCTTACGCCGTTCTGCTTGCCGCGCTGGCGAGGCCCGCCCAGGCCGCGAACGAGTTGCCCATCGCGCTGGATACCGCCAGTGGCCGCATCGCCGGCTCGCTGCTGTTGCCGGAGCCCTCCGGCAAAGCGCCGGTCGCGCTGATCATCGCCGGCTCCGGCCCCACCAACCGCGACGGCGACAATCCGGGCCTGCCCTACGGCAGCGGCGGCTATCTGAAACAGCTGGCTCAGGCCTTGGCCGACGCCGGCATCGCTTCGGTTCGCTACGATAAACGCGCCATAGGCGAAAGCCGCGCCGCCGGCCTGGACGAGGCGGCGCTGCATTTCGACGACTATGTGGACGACGCGGCCGGCTGGATCGCCAAGCTGAAAACCGACCCGCGCTTCTCCAAGGTCGCGGTGATCGGCCACAGCGAAGGCTCGCTGATCGGCATGCTGGCCGCGCAGAAGCAGAACGCCGCCGCGTTCGTTTCGCTGGACGGCCCGGCGCGCAACGCGGCCGATTTCCTGCGAGCCCAGCTGGCGCCGCGGCTGCCGGAAGATCTGGCCAAGCAGAGCGAGCGGATTCTGCAAGCGCTGCGGCAGGGCCGCGAAGCCGACAACGTTCCAGGCCCGCTGCTGGTGGTGTACCGCCCCAGCATCCAGCCCTATCTGATTTCGTGGTTCCGCTACACTCCCACCGAGGCCATCCGCGCGCTGAAAGCGCCGACGCTGATCGTGCAGGGCGGCGCCGACCATCAGGTGCCGAAGGCGGAAGGCGAAACGCTGCACGCGGCCAAGCCGGACAGCCTGCTGCAAAACATCCCCGGCATGAATCACCTGCTGCGCGACGACGATCCGCAGCATCAAGCCTCCTACGGCGCAACGCCGCAGCCGTTGTCGCCAACGCTGGCGCCATCGGTCATTCGCTTTCTGAAACAGGCCCTGTAGGGAAGAAGCCCGGCCTTGCCGGGCGCTCCCCAGCCGCGCCAAGACCAGCGAAGCCGAGACTACAGATAGTCGCGCATCCGGTAGTAAGCCATCCCTAACACCAGCGCCGGGGTGCGCAACAACTTGCCGCCGGGAAAGTCGCGGTGGCGGATCTTGCCGAACAGGTCCAGCCGCGACGAGGTGCCGGCGATGGCCTCCGCCACCACCTTGCCGGCCAGGCCGGTGATGTTGACGCCGTGGCCGGAGAAACCCTGCAGGTAATAGACGTTGCCCGACAAGCGGCCGAAGTCCGGCGCGCGGTTGGCGGTGATGTCGCAGAAGCCGCCCCAGGCGTAATCGATGCGCGCGTCCGCCAGCTGCGGGAACACGCGCAGCATGTCGGCGCGCATGGCGCCGGCCAAGTCGCGCGGCTCATGGCCGGAATAGCTGACCTTGCCGCCGAACAGCAAGCGGTGGTCGGCCGACAGCCGGTAGTAGTCGAGCACGAAATTGGTGTCGCACACCGCCATATTGTCGGCGATCAGCGCGCGCGCCCTCGCCTCGCCCAGCGGCTCGGTGGCGATCACATAGGTGCCGGCCGGCATGATGCGCCGCTCCAGCTGCGGCGCCAGCGCGCCGATGTAGGAATTACAGGCCAGCACCAGTTGGCGGCAGCGGACCACGCCGTGCTCGGTGAATACCTTGGGCGCGTCGCCCTGCTCGATGCGCAGTGCCGGCGTCTGCTCATGGATGGCCACGCCGGCCCCCAGCGCCGCGCGGGCCAGGCCCAGCGTATAGTTGAGCGGGTGCAGATGGCCGGAGCGCGGGTCGAACAGCCCTCCCTGGTAGCGTTCGCTGGCCAGTTTGCCGCGCAGCGCGGCGCGGTCCCACAGCTGCTGGCCGCCATAGCCGTAGCGCTGCTCGGCCTCGCGCTGCCAGTCTTCCAATTCCCGCAGATGGCGGGGCTTCACCGCCACGTTGACGTAGCCGCGCTGCCAGTCGCAGGCGATGGCGTGGCGCCGCACGCGCTCGTCGATGATCTCCACCGCCTCCACCGACATGTCCCACAGCGCCCGCGCCGCCTCGTCGCCCAGCTGGCGGCGGATGCCGTCGATATCGCCGGCATAGCCGGCGATCACCTGGCCGCCGTTGCGGCCGGAGGCGCCGAAGCCGACCTGCGAGCCCTCCAGCAGAATCACCGAGAAACCCTTCTCGCGCAGGTTCAGCGCCGCCGACAGGCCGGCCAGCCCGCCGCCCACCACGCATACGTCGCAGCTGGCCTCGCCGCGCAGCGGCGGCTGCGGATCCCAGGCGTGGGCGGTGGCGGCGTAATAGGATGGCGGATGCGGCTGATGAGCGAAGCGCAGCATGGATTCCTCGATGTCGATTGCGGATAGGCCCCGGCAAGCCGGGGCCGGACAGGCAGGCGTGTTACTGGGTCAGCACCACCGGCGCGTCGGAGCGCCAGCTGACATGCACCGGGTCTCCCCAGGTGGGCGGCGTTTCATTGGCGTCGCACCAGCGCGACGACGGCACGATGGATTTGACGACCTTGCCGCCCGCCAGTTTCACGTGATAGATGGAATAACTGCCCAGGTAGGCGATATCCTGCACCGTGCCGGCGGCGCGGTTGGGGCCGGGCGGCAAGGGCTGCTTGTCCAGCCGAACGTCCTCCGGCCGCACGCTGGCCCACACGTGCATGCCCTTGGGGCCTGTGATGCCGTGCTCGATGCGGATCACGCCGCCCAGCTCCTGCGAATGGATCTCCACCAAGTCCGGCTCGTCCACCGCCACCGCGCCCTCCAGCATATTGGTCTCGCCGATGAATTCGGCGGTGAAGCGGCAATTCGGGTATTCGTAGATCTCGGTCGGGGAGCCCACCTGCAGCAGCTTGCCCTCGCTCATGATGCCGATGCGGCTGGCCATCGTCATCGCTTCTTCCTGATCGTGGGTCACCATGATGCAGGTGACGCCGACCGCCTCGATGGTGTTGACCAGCTCCAGCTGGGTCTGCTGCCTGAGCTTCTTGTCCAGCGCGCCCAAAGGCTCGTCCAGCAGCAACAGCTTGGGCCGCTTCACCAGACTGCGCGCCAGCGCCACCCGCTGCTGCTGGCCGCCGGACAGCTGATGCGGCTTGCGGCCGGCGAACTTGCGCATCTGCACCAGGTCCAGCATTTTCGCCACCCGCTCGGCGATTTCGTCCCTCGGCACCTTGTCCTGCTTCAGGCCGAAGGCCACGTTCTCTTCCACCGTCATGTGCGGAAACAGCGCGTAGTTCTGGAACATCATGTTGACCGGGCGCTGGTAGGGCTGCAGGCCATGCATGTCCTGGCCGTCAAGAATGATGCGGCCGGCGCTTGGCGTCTCCATCCCCGCCAGCATGCGCAGCAGCGTGGACTTGCCGCAGCCCGAGCTGCCCAGCAGGGCGAAGATTTCCTTTTTGCGGATATCTAGGTCGATGTGATCCACCGCCAGGTGTTCGCCGAATTTCTTCACCACCCCGGCAATCTTCAGATACGGGGCCTCCTCGTTGCCGCTGACGCCGGAAACGGCTCCGACGGCGGGAATGGCTGCTGCGTGTTTCGTGGCCGCAATGGCTTCCGACATGATCTGACTCCCTCCAACTCTAACCCCGGGCAGGCGCGATGCCGATGGATGGCACGCGGCCTGCGAATGAATGGAACCGGGCAAGAAACGGGCTATGCCGCGGCGGGCAGCGACGGACTACGCGCTACCAGCATGGCAAAGCGCGGCCAGCCCTGCCTGATAAAGATGCAACGAAGTTAAGCGAAAAGCGAGCGGGAAGGCGCGGCGGGGACGGCGCGAGCAAACGAATGGAACGGGCCATGATGTCTCCTCTTTGTCTGCCGTCCTACGGACAGCGCGGCCGTCGTCGGTTGCGGCGGCTTTTGGGGACAGCCTATGCCATGTTTAATAAATTTGACAAGTGGCGGCGATAGTTGCCGTAGTAATTGTCTGACAACGCTGTCGTTTTCCCGCCTCAGCCGCCGCCCTCGGCCAGGCCGCAACGGCAGCCGGCAACCGTCGCGGCGGGCTGGCGTCTTTCGACGAACAGACTGTTGCCGGGGATTTTCTTCGCCTGCTTCTTGGCCTCGGCGGTCACCGCGCCGATCTCGTGATGGCTGCCGAACTGCCCCGGCTTCACCCGCACCACGCCCAGGGACAGCGTCGTCAGCGGCTGGAACACTGTCTCTCCGTTGCGCGCCGCCACCTCGAAGCCGCCGGCCTCGCGGTGGCGGTCGGAAAAATGCGGCGCGGCCAGCCGGCCGAACGCTTCCAGCACGCATTGCAGGCGCGCCTCCCAGTCGTCCGCCTGCATCAGCACCACGAAATCGTCGCCGCCGACGTGGCCGACGAAATCGCGTTCCGGGTCGGCATGCTCCAGCAACAGGTGGGCCACCAGTTCGATCAGGCTGTCGCCGGCGGCATAGCCGTATAAATCATTAAACGGCTTGAAATGATCCAGGTCGGCGTAGGCTGCGACGAACGGCGTCTTCATGCCCAGCAGGCGGTCGATGGCCTCGTTGATCGGCACATTGCCTGGCAGGCCGGTCAGCGGGTTGGCGTAGCGGGCTGCCGACAGCTGCAGCTCGGTGATCTTGCGCATCAGCGCGAAGCCGGTGCCCATGCCCAGGTAGCGACCGTTTTCCGTGATGATGAAGCCGTCCACCAGATAGCGCTGCTCGGCCGCCACCACCAGGCTGGACAATTCATGCACATTCAAGTCGGCGCTCACCACCAACGGCTGCTTGTCCATCATCAGGTGGCAGGGCTTCTTGCCGTACAGCTCGCGGTTGAACGGCTTGGCGAAGCTTTCCAGCAGGTGGTGCCGGCGCAGCAGCCCCACCGGCACGCCATCCTCCACCACCGGAATGGCGAAACAGTCGGGGTGGTCGGCGAAACGGCGGTAAGCGGTTTCATTGGGCACCCGCGCCTCCAGCGGCGCCACCTCCAGCAGCAGGTCGCGCGCCAGCGGCTGGTTGCGCAGGCCCTGGCGGCGGTTGCCGGCCCATGGCAGCGCGTGCGCCGGCAAGGGCAACGCGTGGGCGGGATTGGCCTGGGGCCGGGCCAGCAGATAGCCCTGGCCGTAGCGGACGCCCAGCCGGCACAGCGTGCGCAGCTCCGCCGCCGACTCTATCCCCTCCGCCACCAGCAGCGCGCCGGACTGGCGGGCGATGTCGGCGATGGAGCGGACGAACTGCTCCTTCAGCGGGTCCAGATGGATGTTCTGCACGAAATGCTTGTCCAGCTTGACGAAATCCGGCCGCAGCTCCGACCACAGCCTGAGATTGGAGAAGCCTTCGCCCAGGTCGTCCAAGGCGATGCGCAGGCCGCCCTGCCGGCAGGCGGCGGTGACTTCGCGCAGCGCCAGATAGCCGCCGTTTGGCCGGGTTTCGGTCAACTCCAGGATCACGCGCTTGCTGTCCAGGCCGATCTGGCCGAGAAATCCCAGGATGGAAGCCGGTCGCTGCCCTTGCAGCAACAACGTCTCCGGGTGGAGGTTGACGAACAGCAGGCCCGGCAGCGCCAGTTCCGCGAAGCGCTCGGCGCAGGCCCTGAGGCAGGCCAGGTCCAGCGGCAGCGTCATCCGGCAGCGCTCCGCCGCCTCGAACAACATCATCGGCGAATGCAGCGCGCTGTCGGACGGTCCGCGTATCAGGCCTTCGTAGCCCAGTATGCTGCCGGCGTCCAGATCGACGATAGGCTGGAATACCGGCTGCAGCCTGCGCCGGCCTATGATTTCCTCCAGCTCCTGACACCAGCCCGCCGCCCCCGGGGACAGGAGCGGCTCGACGCAACTTTGCATGATCTTGGGAAAACAGCCTGATTTCGTTCAACCGCGATAATCTAAGCCAGAAAAATGTCAAAGACATTACATCGCGCGATTTGCGCGCCCCACCTGTTCAGCGATGCCGGACGGGTTCTAGAATGAATAGCACCGCAGCCAGAAACAGGAGCTTGCCATGCCGTACGCCCAGATAGACGGACGCCAGGTGTACTATGAGGAAAGCGGCCATGGCGGCCAGACGCTGCTGCTGTTCAACGGCATCACCATGTCCACGGTGGGCTGGACGCTGATGCTGCCGCAGCTGGAGCCCCACTTCCGCCTGCTGCGGATGGATTTTCTCGGCCAGGGCCAGAGCGACCATCCGCCGGCCGAGTACTACCAATTGACAGAGCAGGCCGACCTCGCCGCCGCCCTGCTGGAGCTGCTGGGGATAGAACAGGTCTACCTGGTGGGCCTGTCCTACGGCGGCATGGTGGCGCAGCACTTCGTCCATCGCCACCCGGAACGAGCCAGCCGGCTGTTTCTCGCCGGCACGCTGGCCTGGGCCGACAGCGTCAACGGCCATATCGGCGACAGCTGGATCGCCGCCAATCAACAAGGCGGACTGGACCTGCGCTACCAGGTCAGCATTCCCTGGCTGTTTTCCAGCCGCTTTCTGGCCAGCAACGCCGCGATGCTGGACGATCTGAAAATGCTGGCCGGCATGGTGGACTGGGACGCGGTGATCCGCCTGATCGACGGCGTGCGCCAGCACGATGCCCGCACCTGGCTGCCCGAGCTGCAACTACCGGTGCATATTCTGGTCGGAGACGAAGACCGGCTGACGCCCTTGTACCAGGCCAGGCTGCTGCACAGTCTGATTCCGGACGCCGAACTGGAAATCCTTCCCGGCGCCGGCCATGTACTGCACATCGAAGCCGTGGAGGCTTTCGCCCGCGGCATCATTCAATTCAGCCCGCGCTGACGCGGCCATCCATCAGGGGGAGAACTCATGGGCAACGAAGCCGTATTGCTGAGCGTCAACAAACAGGGCGTGGCCACCGTCACGCTGAACCGCGCCGACCTGCACAACGCGCTGGACGACGAAACCATCAGCCTCTTGGCCGCCACGCTGGAAACCCTGGCCGAGGACAACGACGTGCGGGCGGTGGTGCTGACCGGCCAGGGCATCAGCTTCTCCGCCGGACACGACCCCGATTGGCTGCGCCGGCTGTCGCAGTTTTCCGCCAGCGAGCTCAACCGCTACGCGCAGCAGACCGCCCGCCTGCTGCACACCCTGGACACCCTGCCCAAGCCCACGCTGGCCAGAGTGCAGGGCTCGGCCTTCGGCCTGGGCATGGCGCTGGTGGCCTGTTGCGACATCGCCATCAGCGTGTCCGAAGCGCTGTTCAGCCTGTCCGATGTCCGCTTCGGCCAGATTCCGGCGCTGGCCGCGCCCTACCTGATCCGCGCGATAGGCGAACGCCCCACCCGCCGCTACTGCATCAGCGCCGAGCGCTTCAACGCCGGCAAGGCCAAGCGGCTGGGCCTGATCCACCAGGTGGTGGAAAACGACGAGCTGGACGCGGCGGTCGAACACATGCAGGGCCAGTTGCTGCTCAACAGCCCGGCGGCGATGCGCGCCGCCAAGCACCTGATAGGCGAGATCGGCCAGCACGACATCACGCCGCAGGTGATGCAGCAGTGCATAGAGCACAGCCTGACGGTGCGGATGAGCGACGAAGGCCGCGAAGGCATGCTCGCCCTGATCGAAATGCGTAAGCCGGCCTGGATGGAATAAGCCCGTCCGGCTGGCCGAACCGGCGGCGGCGATGCGACAATGGCGGCTTCACCGTACGCCGCCCCGCCCATGTCCAATCACACATTCTTCTGGCACGACTACGAAACCTTCGGCGCCGTGCCGCGCCGGGATAGGCCGTCCCAATTCGCCGGCATCCGCACCGACGCCGAACTGAACGAAATCGGCGAGCCGGTGATGCTGTACTGCCGGCAGGCGCCCGACTACCTGCCGACGCTGCAGGCCTGCCTGCTCACCGGCATCACCCCGCAGCTGTGCCAGCAGCGCGGCGTCGACGAGCACGAATTCGCCGGCGTGATCGAACGGGAGCTGGCTACCCCCGGCACCATCGGCGTCGGCTACAATTCGCTGCGTTTCGACGACGAAGTCACCCGTTTCCTGTTCTGGCGCAATCTGATCGACCCCTACGCGCGCGAATGGCAGAACCATTGCGGCCGCTGGGACTTGCTGGATCTGGTGCGCGCCACCTATGCGCTGCGCCCGGAAGGCATCGTCTGGCCCGAACACGAGGATGGCCGGACCAGCTTCAAGCTGGAGCACCTGTCGGCCGCCAACGGCCTGGCGCACGATGCCGCCCACGACGCGCTGTCCGACGTGCGCGCCACCATCGCGCTGGCGCGGCTGATCCGCCAGCGCCAGCCCAAGCTGTTCGACTACTACCTGACGCTGCGCAAGAAAGACGCGGTCAAGGTCCAGCTATCGCTGCACGCCCCGAAGCCGGTGCTGCACATCTCCGGCATGTACGGCGCCGAACGCGGCAACCTGGCCGTGGTCTGGCCGCTGGCGGCCCACCCGACCAACGCCAACGAAGTCATCGTCTGGGACCTGGCGCACGACCCGGCCGAGCTGCGCGGCCTGACGGCGGAAGCCATGCGCCAACGGCTATTCAGCCGCGGCGAAGACCTGCCCGAAGGCGTGGCGCGGCTGCCGATCAAGACCATACACATCAACAAGTCGCCGTTCGTGGTGGCCAACCTCAAAGTGCTGAGCGCGGAACGCGCCGAGCGCTGGGGCGTGGACATGGCCGCCATCGCGCGCCACGCTGAAGCCGCGCGCGCGCTGCCCGACCTCGCGCCGCTGTGGCGCGGGGTGTTCCAGCGCGAAGCCGGCGAAGCGCGCGACGTCGACGAAAACCTGTACGGCGGCTTCGTTTCCAACAACGACCGCAAGGTGTTGCAGAAAATGCGCCGGCTGTCGGCGCTGCAACTGGCCGGCGAAATGGGGCTGTTCGAAGATCCGCAGCTCACCGAGCTGTTGTTCCGCTACCGCGCCCGCAACTTCCCCGCCACGCTGTCCGGCGCCGATCAGGCGCGCTGGCGGCAGTGGTGCCGGGAACGCCTCCAGCGCGCCGCCCCGGCCTTCCATGAGGAGCTGGCGGCGTTGCAGGCATCCGACCTTTCCGCCGCCCAACGGCAGCTGCTGCAACAGGTAGCCGACTACGCGGCCAGCCTGCAGGCTTCGCTGCAAGCCTGACCCCCTCCGGAGCCGGCCGCCGCCGGCTCCTCCCCCGCTCCCGATACGCGTTTATGCGTATGAACTTCCACAATGCGATGATCTAGAACTATTTATATGTAATTACGCAATGCACTCGGGAGACACGCATGCTGCATCAGCTTACCGTGCGCCAAAAACTTCTCAGCGGCTTCGCCTTGCTGATCCTGCTGCTCTGCGCCGTGGTTCTCATCGCCTATAGCAAGCTGGTCACCATCCAGAACAATGTCAGCGAGATCAAGGAGGACCGCTATCCCAAGATCGTGCTGTCCAACCGCCTGTCGCTCAACCTGCTGCAAATCGGCCGCGAAGTGCGCGACGGCGTGTTGGCCCGCGATCCCCAGGCCATAGAGCGCCACATCCGCAATGTCGACGCCATCCGCGCCGCCAACCAGGCCGATCTGGACAAGATGGAGCCGCTGCTGGGCCAACCCGAAGGCCGCGCGCTGTTCGCCAAGATCCGCGATGCCCAAAACCAGCAACGCCCATTGTTCGAACCGCTGTACGCGCTGATGCGCAGCCACCAGAGCGACGCCGCGCGCGAGCTGCTGGACGGCAAGTTCGCGCCGGCCAACAACGCCTTCATCTCTGCGCTGCAATCGCTGCGCGAACGGCAGCAGGGCCGGCTGGAAAAATCGATGGACATCGCGCAGGACTCCAGCCAGCAGGCGATCAACATCCTGCTCACCACCGCTCTGGTTTCGCTATTGCTTGCCATCGCCGTCGCGCTGTTCATCTCCGACCTGATCACCTCGCCGCTGCGCAAGTCGGCCAGCTTGGTGCATCAGATCCGCGAAGGCGATTTGTCCGGCGTCTCCGAACCGATCCCCGACGCGCGCGACGAAGCCATGGTCATCGCCCGCGACATCCAGGAAATGCGCGAGGGCCTGCGCGCGGTGGTGCTGAGCATCCAGGAGAACGCCCACCAGGTGTCGGATTCGGCGCGCGCCTTGTCCGGCATGGCGCAGCAGGTGGCCACCGGCGCCCAGACCCAGGCGGAAGCCACCACCTCCGCCGCCGCCTCGATCGAACAGCTGACGGTCAGCATCAACCAGGTGGCCGACAATTCCAGCGAAGCATCCGAGCAGGCGCAGACCGCCGGCCAGCTGGCCAACCGCGGCGGCAGCGAAGTGCTGGAGTCGGTGGGCAAGATACGCTTCGTCACTACCTCGGTAGACGACACCGCCAAGCAGATGAACAGCCTGACCAAGGAAGTGCAGCAGATAGGCAATATCGTCACGGTGATCCGCGACGTCGCCGATCAGACCAATCTGCTGGCCTTGAACGCGGCGATAGAAGCGGCGCGAGCAGGCGAGATGGGCCGCGGCTTCGCGGTGGTGGCCGACGAAGTGCGCAAGCTGGCCGAGCGCACCACCACCTCGGCGCAGGAAATCACCACGATGATAGGCTCGATCCAGCAAGGCGTCGGCCAGGTGGTGCACAGCATGGGCCAGAGCCTGGACTGCGTGGAAGGCGTGTCCGGCACCGCCGAGCAGGCCTCGCACTCGATGCGCGAGATAGAAAACAGCGCCGACACCATCATGCGCACCATCCACAGCATCACCGGCGCGCTGACCGAACAGCGCAGCACCAGCCTGAGCCTGGCGCAGGACATGGAAAAAGTGTCGCGGATGGCCGAGGAAAACAACGCCACCGTGCAGGAACTGGCCACCACCTCCAGCCAGCTGAGCACGCTGTCCGCCAATCTGCAAAACGTGACCACCCGCTTCCGGCTGTAAATCACAATGCTCTCCTCTTTACGCCGCGCCCTTAGGCGCGGCATCGTTTTTCCCGCAACATTTGCGCGATCAGAGGAGACTGCCCAGCACAAACCGCCCGATTTTTGCCATTTGCATTTATAATCGCGCCACTCTCATCCCCGCGAGCGCGCAATGGACCCCATCCTGCTGTTGCATTCCCTGATCATGGGCCTGGTGGAAGGCATCACCGAATTCCTGCCCATCTCGTCCACAGGCCACCTGATCCTCGCCGGCGACCTGCTGGATTTCCTCGACAAGGACAAGCGCGACGTCTATGAGATTTTCATCCAGCTGGGCGCGATGCTGGCGGTGGTGTGGGAATACCGCGCCAAAATAGGCCGCACCGTGGCCGGCGCGGCACGTCCAGGCGGCGAGCGCAACCTGCTGCTCGGCATCGTCATCGCCTTCATCCCGGCCGCCATCGCCGGGCTGCTGTTTTCCAAGCAGATCAAGGCCGCGCTGTTCAACCCGGTGTGCGTGGCCATCGCCTTCATCGTCGGCGGCCTGATCATTCTGTGGGCGGAGAGGCGCGAACATAAGATAGCGGTGGAAACGGTGGACGATCTGAGCCTGAAAGACGCGCTGAAAGTGGGCCTGTGCCAGTGCCTGGCGCTGATACCGGGCACCAGCCGCTCCGGCGCCACCATCATCGGCGGGCTGTTCCTCGGCCTGTCGCGCAAGGCGGCTACCGAGTTTTCCTTCTTCCTCGGCATCCCGACGCTGGGCGCCGCCTCGCTGTACAGCCTCTTCAAGCACCGCGACGCGCTCAGCGCCGACGATATCGGCGTGTTCGCCGTCGGCTTCGCCGCATCCTTCGTGTTCGCCTTCCTGGCCATCCGCGCGCTGCTGCGCTTCATCTCCACACACAGCTTCGCGGTATTCGCCTGGTACCGCATCGCCTTCGGCCTGATCGTGCTGGCCAGTTGGCAAACCGGCTGGGTGAACTGGAGCGCCTGAGCGCTTAGAAGCGGCCGCTGACCGCCGCGCCGGCGTAGTTCAGGCAGTCTTCCACCCGGCGGCGCTGCACCGCGCCCAGCTCGTCCAGCGCGAAATAGCGCCAGGCCGAATGCTCGGCGCTCAGGCTGGGCTCCGCGCCCGCCGGCGCCTCGCAGCGGAATACGAAGGCCTGCGAATGGTAGGCGCTGTGGTAATAGACGCCGCTCAGATAGCGCGGCGACACTTCCCAACCCAGTTCCTCGCGGCACTCGCGCGCCACGCATTCATGAATGGTTTCGCCTGGTTCCAGCGCGCCTCCCGGCAGACCCCAGGCTAGGTCGCCTTCAGCAGCAGCACCCGCCCGGCGGCGTCGGTGATCACCGCGTGGGCGCTAAGGCGAAAAGTATCGTCGAACGCCACCGTCTTACTGCGCGGCCTGACGGCTGACCCGTTCGAAAAATTCATAAATGCCGGTTTCGCTCATCCGGCGCGCGTCGGCCAGTTCGCCGGCGCGGGTGGCGTAAAGCACCTTGTTGTCGGGCGACAGCACCACCGCGGCCGGAATGCCCTTGGCGATCGGGTGGCCGTAAGCGGCGTCGATGTCGAGGTTATGGTCGAAATTGCCGACATCCACCTTCACCACCTTGAAGGCGCGCGCGATCAGTTCGGCGCTCTTCCCGCTTTTCAGCGCCGCGTCCAGCGCGCGGCAGTCCTCACACCAGTTGGCGCCCAGGATCAGCAGCACCGGCAGATGGCTTTGCTGCGCGGCCGCCAGAGTCTGCCGCAATTCCGCCTGGGCGTCGGCCTTTTCGTCGTACGGCCAATCGCCGGCCAGCGCGGCGGCGCTGCCCAACAGCAGCGTCAGCAGGATCAACAGTTTTTTCATGGGAATCTCCGCAATCAGGCCAGCCGGGGCCGGCACAGCACTTCGGTCTTCACCGAATGCGCGATGAAGCATTCGGCATGGGCGGCGTGATGCAGCTGCTCGAACTGCTCGGCCGTCGGCAATCTGTCGCCGGAAAACGAGACGCCGGGCTGCAGCGTCACCCTGGCCACCCAGGCCTTTCCGGCCTCGTTCTTGCCCATCTCGCCGACGGCGACGTCATGGTATTCGTCGACGCGGAAACCGGCGCGGGCGGCGATATCCAGAAACCACAGCATGTGGCAGCTGGACAAGGCGGCGATGAAAGCCTCTTCCGGGTCCACCGCGGCCGGGTCGGAATACGGCGGCGGCACCACTTGCGGCGCCGACGATCCGGCCACCTGAGCGCCGCCGTCGAACTTCAACACATGCTTGCGGCTGTAGCGGCGGTCCAGGAAATCCTGCTCGCCGCGCCGCCAGATCACTTCCGCTTGATGCTGCGCCATATCCTCATCTCCGCAATGGGCCATTGCCGCAAATCATAGCACGGCGATGACAAAGACATGATCGCCGCTCAGCGGTAGCAGTCCGGCCGCAAGGCGGCCTCTCCCCACACTTCGTCCTGCTCGGCGCGCCAGCGGCGCAAAGCCGCCAGGTCCAGCTCGGCCAACGTTAAGGCCGGCTCGCTTCCCGCCAAGGCCAGCAGGCGGCCGCGCGCGTCGATCAAACCGCTGCCGCCATCGTATTGCGGCGCCGGGTAATTGCACAGCGCGACGGCGAAGCGGTTTTCCAGCGCCCGGCCGCGCAGCTGCTGCAGGCGCGCGTCGCCCAGCTCGGCATCGTCCCGCATCGGGCAGGCATTGGGCGCCAGCACCAATTCCGCCCCTTGCCGCATCAACGCGCGGCCGGCCTCGGGAAATTCGCGGTCGAAACAGATCATCGCGCCGACGCGCACCGTTTCGCCGCCCAGCGCGATATCGGCGCAGACGAAGCCGTCGCCGCCTTGCAGCGCGGTTTCGGCGCCGTCGGTGAAGCCGCAGATGTGGACCTTGTCGTATTGCAGCGCCAGCCGGCCGTCGGCGCCATAGAGGCGCAAGCGGTTGCGCAGCGCGCCGCCGCGGCGGGCGAGATACGTGAAGCCGATGGCGAGCCCAAAATCGGCGGCCAGCCGGGCGACGCCGTCCAAGTCCGGCGCATCGTCATCCCAGGCGTGGACCTCATGCATTTTCTCCGGCGCGTAGCCGGTAGACCACAGCTCGGGCAATAGCAGCAGATGGCCGCCCGCCGCCGCCGCTTCGCCGCACCACTGCCGCAGCAGCGGCATGCGGCGGGAGGCGTCTTCCGGCGCGGGCTGCTGGGCCAGGACCAATCGGATCCGGCTCACGCCAGCGCGATCCGCACATAGATGGGCTGGTACGGCGCATCCTGGCTCACCTTCACCAGCCCCTCCTTCACCAGTTCCAGCACGGCGATGAAATTGACCACCAGGTGGGCGACGCCCTTGGCGATGTCGAACAGCTCCTCGAACGGCACGTATTCGCGGCCATCCAGATAGCGCAGGATCCAGCTCATCTGCTCGCGCACCGACAACTCGTCCTTTTCCACCTTGTGGTGGCGGTGGTGTTTGGCGCGCGACAGGATGGCCATCCAGGCCTGGCGCAGATCGCCGGCGCTGACATCGGGCAGCCGCTGCTCGGCCGACTGCTCCACCAGCACCGCCAGCCAGGCGAAATCGCGGTCGGCCTGCGGGATCTTGTCCAGCTCCAGCGCCGCCAGCTTCATCTGCTCGTACTCCAGCAGCCTGCGCACCAGTTCGGCGCGCGGGTCGTCCGGCTCGCCCTCTTCGTCCAGTTGCGGGCGCGGCAGCAGCAGCCGCGATTTGATTTCGATCAGCAGCGCCGCCATCAGCAGGTATTCCGCCGCCAGCTCCAGCCGGCCCTGCTGCATCACGTCGATATAGGACATGTACTGGACGGTGATGGCCGCCATCGGAATGTTCAGCACATCGAGGTTTTGCTTGCGGATCAGGTAGAGCAGCAGATCCAGCGGGCCTTCGAAGCTTTCCAGGATCACCTGCAGCGCGTCGGGGGGGATGAACAGGTCTTGCGGCACTTCCAGCACCGGCTGGCCGAACACATGGGCGATCGGCACGCTGGGCGGCAGTTCGGGCGCGGTCAGCTGGAAATCGGGGCCATCGGCGGACGCGGGGGTATCGGGCACGGCATTCATGGCGACAAGGATACCAGCTAGCGCCGCGCGCGGCGGTTGAACTTTTCATCCGCCGCGCGCACCAACAGGCTTTCCCTTCAGACAACGCCAGCGTGCCGCCACACAAACCGCCACTTCTGCCCTGCCTGTTTTTCCTGCTGAGCCTGCTGGCCGGCTGCCACACCGATTCCGCGCCCGGCGTCGCCGAGCTTGCCGCCGATCAGCCGCGGCCGGCGGAGCCGGACCGCCGCCACTTCTGGCGCAAGCGCGAGATCGAAGAAGTCAGCCGCCGCATCATCGAACGGGAGCTGGGGCATCGGGAAGCGTTGCGCTTCGCCGCCGACCGCGACGGCGGCGACGGCCGCTACCGTTTCCGCCTGATCGCCCCGCCGCGCGGCCGCCTGGGCTTTGCCAGCGACGAAGCGGCCTTCGCGGTGCAGGCGGACCTGGCCAACGGCAGGATCATCAGCATCCACTGCCGCCAAAACGACGGCAGCCAGCGGATGTGTTATCCCTACCGCGATCCCGCGCGCTCATGATGCGGCGTCGCGGCGCGCCAGCGTTTCCTCCAGCCGCACCTCGATCAGCTGGCAGCTACCGGTCTGCTGCAGCAGCCGTTGCGCCCGCACCAGCCATTCGCCGCCGGCGCCGCGCACCTTGAACTGCCGCATCGCCTGATAGCGCCGCCCGGCCAGCGCCAGCACGCCGCGCTGGCGGAAATCGCGTTCGCCATGCAGCAGCAGGCCGTTTTCCATGCCGCCGTCCGGGTGGCTGGTCACCGCCGCCGCCTCCACCGCCATCGGCCGCTTGCCGACGAACTCTATCCCGCACTCGGCCGGCTGCTCGCCGCCCGGCAGGCTGATCCAGCGCACCAGGCCCAGCTGCCAGCCGAAACCGCGGCGCTTGACCATCGCGATGCTGCCGGCCTGCACCTCCTGCGGGCCGAAATCGCCGCACAGCCGCATGCCGGACGCGCTCAGATTGCCCAGCAACAGATCCGCCGCCTCTGCGGCGTCCGGCGGCAGCCCTGCCCGCGCCAGACGCCAGCAAGCATCGAAGCCCGCCAGCAAGGCCACCCGCTGGCCGTTGCGCTGGTTCAGCCGCGGATGCCGGCGTTGCGGCGGACTGCGCCACTCCGCTTCCAGCCGCGCAAGCATCTGCCATTCGACCATGCCCAGCTGCTGCCGGCGCCGTTCCGCTTGCCCGCGCAGACGCTCCAGCGCGGGGCCGGCATCTGCCAGCCAGCGCGCGTCGCCCGGCGCCTCTCTTTCGCCATCGACGAAGCGTCCGGGCATGTCTGCCTCTGCCGGCACCAGCCAGCAGGGCTGTTCCGGCGCTTCGCCGCGCCAAGGCGTCAGTTTCAAGGCGGAACCGCATGTTTCCACCCAGTCCAGCAGCAGATGCTGGCGCTGGGCATCCAGCCGGTTGCTGGCGCTCATGCCCAGTAACAGCAAGCGCCGGTACCAATCGCCCAGCGCGACGGCGCCGTCTCCGGGCGCGCGCCGCTCCCAGCCGCGCTGGCCCGCCATGGCGAACAGGCGGTGGCAATCGCGCCAAAACCCGGCGCACAAAGGCGAATAGCCGAGAACGTGGGCGCGCAGCGATTGCCAGGCGCTGGAAAAAGCCAGCGCCAGCGCCTCCTGCTGCGGCCTGCCATGATCGAACAAGCCGGCCGGCTGCGCGCCGGCCGCTGCCGCCAAGCGTTTGCACGCCTCATGCAGCCGCCGCCACAACGGGCAGGTCAAAGCGCCATGGCCGCCGGCGTCTTCGCTGCGCCGCTGCAAATCCACGCCAGCCAGCAGCAATGCGCGCAGCGCGGCGGTATTGGGCGCCGCCTCTTCCCAGCGCGCCAGCAGGCGCAGCAGCGCGGCCGCCGCTTCAGCCGTCTCCAGCCCGGACAGCCGGCGCAGCTCGCCGCCCAAACCATGGAGATCCATCTCCGCTCCGGGAGCCGAATCGCGGGAGGCAGTCAATTTCAGCATAATGACAATGACAAATCGGACAGGGTGCGCATCTTAGCCTTTTGGCATGGCGCTTACGACAGGCCGGCCTCGGCATTATTACCAAGCGCGGCCAGCGCGTCGGCGCTGGCGCACACCCGACAGTATTCGCCGTGCAGATTGGCCAGGCTCATCGCATGCACCTCCTCCGCGCGGCGCGGCCTTCCCTGCCAGTCGGTCTTGTCGAAGGCGAAGCAGCCATCCTCGACCAGGCTGACCGCAAACCCGAGATTGCCGGCCATCCTCACCGTCGCCTCGACCGAGTTGCTGGTGCTGACGCCGGCCACCACCAGCTCCCGCCAGCCGCGCTCGCGCAGCATGGCCTCCAGGCCGGTGCCGATGAAGGCGCTGTTGGTCTGCTTGGCGACCACGGTTTCGCCCGCCAGCGGCAAGGTTTCCGTCTTGAAGGCGTGGCCGGGCCGATCCGGCCGGAAAGTGGAGTCGGGCTCGGTGGAGTCGTGGCGGATATGGATGATAGGCAGGCCGCGTTCGCGCCAGGCGGCCAGCAGCTTGGCGCACACCTGCTCCGCCTGCGGATTGTTGCGCGGCCCCCAGCTGGGGTGATCCACCGCCTGCTGCATGTCTATCAGCAGCAGCAGCGGCTCGGCGGTGGCGAATTTCAACAGCGCGGGCATCGCTCGCTCCCGTAATGAAAACGGCATGATGCCATGACGCGGATGCCGCCGCATCAACGGTTCAGGATTCCCAGTATTCGCCCGGCAGATAATCGCTGAAATACCATTGCTGGCCTTCCAGATCGCGCGCCAGATAACCGTGCGCGCCGTAATCCTCTTTTTTCAGCCCCTGCACGATTTCCGCGCCTTGCGCGCTGGCGCGCGCGTAATGCGCGGCCGGATCCGCCACGTAAACGCATAGCGCCTGGGCGAGGCCAGGCAGGCTGCCGGCGCCGATCCAGTTGCGGTCGGGATTGGGGCTGGACACCATGACCACCGCGTTGCCCAGGCTCAGTTCCGAATGATGAACCCGGCCGTTCTCGATCGCCGCGAAACGGCGCTGGAAACCGAACACCCGCTCCAGCCACGCCAGCGCCGCCACCGCGTCGTCGTAGCACAGGCAAGGGTATGCGCCAGGCAAGGCTCTGATCTCGCTCATTTCGTCCTCCGCGACCCGCTTGGGAAATTCCCACCTTAGGACAATGGCAATAAAAAACCGCCCTCGCAAGGGCGGTTTGCCTGTCATTCCGGCTCAGCCTGACTCAGGCCGACAGCTCCAGCATCAGCTTGTTGATGCGCTTGACGAAGGAGGCAGGGTCTTCCAGCTTGCCGCCTTCGGCCAGCAGCGCCTGGTCGTACAGCACCTGGGCCAAGTCGGCGGCGCGGGCCTCGTCGGTTTCGCCGGCCAGCTTTTTCACCAGCACGTGCTCCGGGTTGATCTCCAGCGTCGGCTTGCTGCCTTCCACCTTCTGGCCGGCGGCCTTCAGCATCCGCTCCAGATGGGCGCTCATGTCATGCTCGCCCGCCACCAGGCATGCCGGGCTCTCGGTCAGACGGGCGGTGGCGCGCACTTCCTTCACCTGCTCGCCCAGCGCCTTTTGCACCTTATCCACCACCGGCTTGGACGCCTCTTCCACCTGCTTCTGCGCTTCCTTGTCGGCTTCGTCCTCCAGCGCGCCCAAATCCAGCGCGCCCTTGGCCACCGACTGCAGCGCCTTGCCGTCGAATTCGAACAGCGAGCCGGTCACCCACTCGTCGACGCGGTCGACCAGCAGCAGCACTTCCACGCCCTTCTTCTTGAACACTTCCAGGTGCGGACTGTTCTTGGCGGCGGCCAGCGTGTCGGCGGTGATGTAGTAGATCTTGTCCTGGCCTTCTCTCATCCGGCCGATGTAGTCGGCCAGCGATACCGTCGGCTCGCTGCCTTCCGACGCGGTGGAAGTGAAACGCAGCAGCTTGGCGATGCGCTCCTTGTTGGCGTGGTCTTCGCCTACGCCTTCCTTCAGCACCTGGCCGAACTCCTTCCAGAACGCGGCGTATTTTTCCGGCTGGTTGGCCGACAGATCTTCCAGCAGGCCCAGCACCTTCTTCACGCAGCCATTGCGGATGGCGTCGATGTCCTTGCTTTCCTGCAGGATTTCGCGCGATACGTTCAGCGGCAGGTCGTTGCTGTCGATCACGCCGCGCACGAAGCGCAGGTAATGCGGCATCAGCTTTTCGGTGTCTTCCATGATGAAGACGCGGCGCACGTACAGCTTCACGCCCTGCTTGCGTTCGCGGTCGTACAGGTCGAACGGCGCGCGCGACGGGATGTACAACAGCTCGGTGTATTCCTGGCGGCCTTCGACGCGGGCATGGCTCCAGGCCAGCGGCTCGGTGAAGTCATGGGCGGCGTGCTTGTAGAATTCCTGGTACTGCTCGTCGCTGATGTCGTTCTTGGCGCGGGTCCACAACGCGGAAGCGGAGTTGACCGCCTCCATGTCGTCGCTGACGATCACTTCGCCGTTTTCGCCGTAGCTATTGCCCTTCTTCATCTCGATCGGGATGGAGATGTGGTCGGAATACTTGCGGACGATGCCCTTCAGCTTCCAGTCGTTCAGCAGCTCGTCTTCGCCTTCCTTCAGGTGCAGCACGATCTCGGTGCCGCGTTCGGCCTTTTCCACGGTTTCCAGCGTGTACTCGCCTTCGCCTTGCGACTCCCAGCGGACGGCTTCGGTTTCGCCAGCGCGGCGGGTGGTCAGCGTCACCTTGTCGGCGACGATGAAGGCCGAATAGAAGCCCACGCCGAACTGGCCGATCAGATGGGCGTCTTTTTTCTCGTCGCCGGACAGCTGTTCGAAGAAGGCCTTGGTGCCCGACTTGGCGATGGTGCCGATGTGCGACACCACTTCGTCGCGGCTCATGCCGATGCCGTTGTCGGCGATGGTGAGGGTGCGGGCATCCTGGTCGAAGCCGATGCGGATTTTCAGCTCGGCATCGTTCTCGAACAGCTCCGGCTTGGCCAGGCCCTCGAAACGCAGCTTGTCGGCGGCGTCGGAGGCATTGGAGATCAGTTCACGCAGGAAGATTTCCTTGTTGGAGTACAAGGAGTGGATCATCAACTTGAGCAGTTGTTTGACTTCGGTCTGAAAACCCAGGGTTTCTTTCTGTGCACTCATGGTCGGCAATGAAAAGAGGTTGGCAATGCCTGTGAAATGGAGGCTGGCCAGGCGTTTTCAAGTGCCGGAAATGCAAAAAGCCCTGCATATCGCAGGGCTTTGTCGGGATCGAGGGGCGATCAGGATTCGGCCTGGCCCGGTTGTTCCGCGGCTACGGCGGACATCTCGACCTGAGCCGCAACGGGCTCCGCAACGGCGGCATCGGCCGCCGGCTGGTTTTTCGGTTGCATCTGCAGCTCGGCGGCGCGCTTTTCTTCGGCGCTGACTTCGCCCTGCGGCTTGCCGTTCAGGTCGAAGCGCTTGCCGCCGCGGGCCAGCGATTTCAGGTAGCGCGGCTTGCGGCAGTGATTGGCGACGACGCGGGAAATCAGCGCCGGCTCGAACTGCGACAAGGCTGCGATCAGGCTCTCGTGGATGCCCAGAGCCAGCGGCCGGAACTGGCGAAACACGTCGAACTTGCCGTAGATGTGATCCGCGATCATCTCGGTCTGCTTTTTCTTGGACAGGCTTTGAACAGCAGACTTGAGAGCAGCACCGAGTGCCGTTTCAGTATTTGGCTTCATGAACTTCTATCTAGATCCATTAATGCAAAGACAGCAAATGCTGCCCAATCAAGAGGCGTGATGCAACCGGCCACTTGTCCAGTTAGACGACAGGCGTCGCGAGTAATGTCATTTTAATACAGCGAGATTCACGCCGCCATCCGCCATGCGCGTAGGAAAAGCCACGCGCTCCGCCATTGATGGTGCCCCGGGCCGGGGTCGAACCGGCACAGCCTAAGCCGAGGGATTTTAAGTCCCTTGTGTCTACCAATTTCACCACCGGGGCCAACAGAGCAGGCGATTGTAGCCCAGAGGGCCCATGCTGACAATGCATTTTAAATAATGCAAATCCATGAAAAATCAGCGGATTCGCGTATTGCCAGGGCGCATCGCCAATCCTGAGGGATTTCACGAGCCGCGCCGCTGGCAGCGGCTTCTCGTTCAGCGGCAACAGCTTGATTTTAAAGCTTCGGCCACTGCGAGAAAGTCCAGCACTTTATCGACAAAGCAAAACGCTGTCAACGACGCCCCAGGCTGGCGAGCTTGCCGGCAACGGATGTCGAAAACATAAAATCACTGTATTAAGAGGAAATAATATTGTGATGCCATGAGAATGGAAATGCGCATCGACTTTATTCGTCCATCTTGATGTTTTATCAATAAAACACTATTTACTTGATCGCAAAAGATATTGCGCGATGTTATTCAAATAAAAACCCAATCCTCACCCGCCATTTCACATGCTGGTCAGCATGCTCGACATCTGCGGAGCCTTCAGCCCCTCGATCGGCATGCCGGCGACGAAAAACGGGTAAATCGCATGGAATTCCATATCTTACCGAGGCCGGCACGCTGAAAATCCTTCATGTTCATTTCCATCACGCCGCGCCACAATCAAAACCATCATTGTCAAACAATAAGCACTTGCACTCCGCGCCAGGCAGGCCAACCGCCTACCGTTTCAGCGCGGATGGCGGCGCGCCCAATATCCTCAGAAAGCTGCGCCGCATCCGCTCCACCTCACCGAAGCCGCATTGCCGCGCCAGGCGCTGCAAGGAAGCCTCACCGCTTTCCAGCGCGCCGCGCGCGGCCTCGACCCGCAAGCGCTCCACCGCCTTGGCCGGCGGCCGTCCCGAGGATGCCAGCCCAGCCATACTCGCAGCGGCCAGGACCAGGCTGGACGCGCTGCGCGACCAGCGCGAAGCCGCCATCATCCAGGCCGCCGCCCGGCTATGACGCCGGCCTTCTCCCGCCATGCCGGGAAAACTGGCCAAGCGGACCGTCCATCGCGTCCGCTTTTCCAGCTACACCTAGCTAAAGCGCCTGCCAAACAGCCATTCGGCGCCCGCTTCTTCATTGCCACGGGAGATTGCGATGAGCCTTTACGCCGAACTGGTAAGAAAAGCCGCCGATCAATACCGCAGCCAGCTGGACGCGATATACGCCCAGCAGAAGCTCATCAATCGAGCCGACCATATCGCCGGCCTGCTTCTCAAAGCCGGCTTGCAGGCCAAGGCCCAGGCGGACGACTGCTACCATCCTTTCATTCTGCTGCAACTATCCGAAGAACTGCAGCCGCTGCAAAAGACCGTGCTGCTATACGTAAGCAATGTATTGGAATGCCAGATAGAAGAAAACGGCAGCCGGGACGGCCTGGATTGCTTCCTGATTCCGCCCGGCGGCGACACCGGCCAGGCCCGACTGCCCTTGCTGGTGGAATCCGCGCAAAGCGTGGTCCTTCCAACAGGATAAGCGGCCGCCAGACGGCAAAGCCAAATGTGGCGCGGCAGGAGAATTGTGAGATTGCTACGATTCTGTGAAATAAATAACAAAAGCCCGTAAATCCTGAGATTTACGGGCTTGAATTTGGAGGCGGGGGTCGGAATCGAACCGGCGTAGACGGATTTGCAATCCGCTGCATAACCACTTTGCTACCCCGCCATTTGCAACTCTAACCAATTTGCATAAACTGGTCAACAAAAATTTGGAGCGGGAAACGAGGCTCGAACTCGCGACCTCAACCTTGGCAAGGTTGCGCTCTACCAACTGAGCTATTCCCGCATGGGTAAAACCTGGATTGTAGATGGAGCGGGAAACGAGGCTCGAACTCGCGACCTCAACCTTGGCAAGGTTGCGCTCTACCAACTGAGCTATTCCCGCGTCGCATAAAACAATCTGCAGTGAAAGGGGTGGAGCGGGAAACGAGGCTCGAACTCGCGACCTCAACCTTGGCAAGGTTGCGCTCTACCAACTGAGCTATTCCCGCGTCGCATGCTTGCAAATTTGTTTGGAGCGGGAAACGAGGCTCGAACTCGCGACCTCAACCTTGGCAAGGTTGCGCTCTACCAACTGAGCTATTCCCGCACCGCTGAAACTTGCAAAACTTTCTACTGCATCTCGCTGCTGCTTCGTCAGTAGCGGCGAGAGACTGCGAATTATAGAGATTTATTCAGGCCTGTCAACACTTCAAACATCGATTTTTTTGCCGGCGAACTCTTTGGCGGCCATGCGCAGATAGTAAACCATTGACCATAAAGTCAAAATCACCGCGATATACATGGAAAAATTTCCTGCGATTCGCGCATTCAGGCCCGGAATCAACGCGCCATCGTACAGCAGCAGGGTAATCGCCAGCATTTGCGCGGCGGTTTTCAGCTTGCCGATATAAGCTACCGCGACGCTGCCGCGCGTCCCCATGCCGGCCATCCACTCGCGCAGCGCCGAGATGGTGATCTCGCGGCCGATGATGATCATCGCCATCCAGCCCTCGGTGCGGCCCAGCTGCACCAGCAGGATCAGCGCGGCGGCCACGATCAACTTGTCCGCCACCGGATCGAGGAAGGCGCCGAACGCCGAGGTCTGCCCCAGCTTGCGGGCAAGATAGCCGTCCAGCCAGTCGGTGGCGGCCGCCAATGCGAAAATGCCGGCCCCCACAACGTTGCGGCTGTGCAGCAACAGAATGGAGTCCGGCAGGAAAAATACCGCCACGCAGATCGGGATCAGGGCAACCCGGAGCCAGGTGAGGAATATCGGCAAATTGAAGGGCATTGGTTTTGGTCTTGTCGCAATCAGGCTCGTAAACATCGCCGGCGGCCATCCCGAGCCTGAATCAGGGAAGCCCGCCGCTTTCAGTCATTCAATCAATGCAGGGCATTGTAGATCTTTTCCGCCAGCGTCCTGCTGATGCCTTCCACCTGGCACAAATCATCGACATTGGCCGCCGCCACCCCGCGCAAACCGCCGAAGCGCATCAAGAGCTGCTGGCGCCGCTTGGCTCCGATGCCGGGTATCTCTTCCAGCGTGGAGGCGGTGCGCGCCTTGGCACGCCGGGCGCGGTGGCCGGTGATGGCGAAGCGGTGGGCCTCGTCGCGCACGGTCTGGATCAGGTGCAGCGCCGGATGGTCCTGGCGCAATTGTAACGTCTTTTCCAAGTATGGCAGGATCAGCGTTTCCAGACCCGGCTTGCGCTCCTCGCCCTTGGCGATGCCGACGATGGGCAAGGCCAGCCCCAGTTCCGCCAGCACCTCCAGCGCCACCCCCACCTGGCCCTTGCCGCCGTCGATGAATACCGCGTCCGGCAGTTTGCCTTCGCCGTCCGCCAGTTTGCCATAGCGGCGCGACAGCACTTCGCGCATCGCCGCGTAATCGTCGCCGGGCTTGGCGGTGGTGATGTTGAAACGGCGGTATTCCGACGGCTGCATCGCGCCCTTGTCGTACACCACGCAAGAGGCGACCGTGGCTTCGCCCATGGTGTGGCTGATGTCGAAGCATTCGAAACGGCCGGCGTCGTCCAGTTCCAGCGCCTCGTTCAGCTTCGCCAGCCGCTGGGTCTGGGTGGCCTTGCTGCCCTGCCGCTGCAGGATGGCCAGTTCGGCATTCTTCTCCGCCATTTCCAGCCACACTCGCCGCTCGCCTATCGGATTGCTGGCGATCGCCAGTTTGCGTCCGGCCTGCTGCTGCAGGAATTCCTGCAAAGCGTCGCTCAATTGGCCGTTCACCAGCAAGGCCGGCGGCACGCCGGCGGTCAGATAATGCTGCGCCAGGAAAGCCTCCAGGATTTCCTGCGCGGTATCGGCCTCGCCGCCCACCGGGAAGTTGCTCTTGTCGCCCAGATGGCGGCCGCCGCGCACCATCACCAGATTGACGCAAGGCATGCCATCCTTCAGCACCGCGGCCACCACGTCGCAATCCTGCTGGCTCTGGTTGCTGGAGACGAACTGCTTTTCCTGCACCCGCGACAACGCCTGGATCTGATCGCGCAGCTCGGCGGCCTGTTCAAACTCCATCGAGTCGGCGGCCGCCATCATGCGCCGGTTCAGCTCCTCTATCAGCTCGCTCTGCCTGCCGCTGAGAAAAGCCACAGCGCTGGCGACATCGGCCGCGTATTCGTCGCGGGAAATATGCTCGACGCACGGGCCGGAGCAGCGCTTGATCTGGTACAGCAGACAGGGGCGGGAGCGGTTGGCGAACACCGCGTCCTCGCAGGTGCGCAGCCGGAACACCTTCTGCAGGATCTGAATGCTTTCGCGCACCGCGTAGCCGTTGGGATAAGGGCCGAAATACTGGCTGGGCTTCTTCGGCTCGCCGCGGTAATAAGCCATCTGCGGGAAATCGTGCCCGCTCAGCATCAGGTAGGGATAGGACTTGTCGTCGCGGAACAAGATGTTGTAGCGCGGCGCCAGCGCCTTGATCAGGTTGTTCTCCAGGATCAGCGCCTCGGCCTCGGAGCGGGTGACCGTGGTTTCTATGCTGGCGATCTGCCGCACCATCAGCCGAATGCGCGGCGACAGGTCGTTCTTCTGGAAATACGAGCTGACGCGGCGCTTCAGGTCTATCGCCTTGCCGACATACAGCACCTTGCCCTCGGCATCCAACATCCGGTAGACGCCGGGCAAGGCCGGCAGGTTCTGCAATACGTTCTGGTAGTCGAATTCGGGTTTGGACACTTATTTATTGCACCAGGTTTGAACATCCTTCTGGGCCTGACGAATCAGCTCGTTGCGCTGGGCGTCGGTGGCCAGCGCGGTGGAACCGGGCATGCGGATGCGGCCGTTTTGCTGCAAAGTGGCCAGATTGGCCTGCGCCGCGCTGCAGTTCTGCGCTTTGACCTTGGCATTGGCGGCGGCGACGGCGGCGTTGTCGGACGCCACCTGCTTGTTGGCGGCCGGCTTGCTGTCGGCCTTCTTCTCCGCCTTCGGCGCCGACGCGCCGGCTGGCCGCTGCGCGCGCACATTCAGCTTGCGGGCGTTGACATGCGGCGGCGGCTGGTCGGAATACACGGTCTTGCCGTTGGCGTCGGTCCAGGTATAGACCTCGGCCGCGGCGGCGCCCGGCAATAGCAATGCCAGCAAAAACGTCCATACTATAGATGACTGCATGATTGGCATCCCCAAGCTTGGTCCCGGTGCCGCCGATTGTAAGGCCTGGCCCAGCGCCGCGCAAAAAGCGCGAATCTTCGCGCTCTTTTTGCAGTGCGCCGCATGATTCGGTATAATGCCGCTTTGCCGCCTAAGGAAACGCGAAGATGCGTATCATCGAGAAAGCCTATACTTTCGACGACGTTCTCCTCGTCCCAGCCCACTCGGAAGTTCTTCCGCGCGACGTTACCCTGACCACTCAGTTCACCCGCAACATCACGCTGAAGCTGCCGCTGGTTTCCGCCGCCATGGACACCGTGACCGAAGCTCGCCTCGCCATCGCCATGGCGCAGGAAGGCGGCATCGGCATCGTGCACAAAAACATGAACGCCGAAAAACAGGCCGCCGAGGTCTCCAAGGTGAAGCGCCATGAAAGCGGCGTGGTGAAGGATCCGATCACCATCGCCCCGGACATGCTGGTGCGCGACCTGGTGCTGCTGACCCGCCAATACAAGATTTCCGGCCTGCCGGTGATCGAAGCCGGCAAAGTGGTGGGCATCGTCACCAACCGCGACCTGCGCTTCGAAACCCGTCTGGACCAGACCGTCGGCTCCATCATGACCCCGCGCGAGCGCCTGATCACCGTCAAGGAAGGCGCCAGCATCGACGAAGCCCGCGAGCTGATGCACACCCACCGCCTGGAGCGCGTGCTGGTGATCAACGATGCCTGGGAGCTGAAGGGCCTGATCACGGTCAAGGACATCATCAAGACCAGCGAACACCCGAACGCCAACAAGGATAGCCAAGGCCGTCTGCGCGTAGGCGCTGCCGTCGGTACCGGCGCCGACACCGAGGCGCGCGTAGCCGCGCTGGTGGCGGCCGGCGTCGACGTGATCGTGGTCGACACCGCCCACGGCCACAGCCAGGGCGTGCTGGACCGCGTGCGCTGGGTCAAGCAAACCTACCCGCAAGTCGACGTGATCGGCGGCAACATCGCCACCGCCCAGGCGGCGCTGGACCTGGTCAAGGCCGGCGCCGACGGCGTCAAGGTCGGCATCGGCCCCGGCTCGATCTGCACCACCCGCATCGTGGCCGGCGTGGGCGTGCCGCAGCTGACCGCCATCCACAATGTGTCCGAAGCGCTGAAGGGCACCGGCGTGCCGATGATCGCCGACGGCGGCATCCGCTTCTCCGGCGACATCGCCAAGGCGCTGGCGGCAGGCGGCAACGCGGTGATGCTGGGCGGCATGTTCGCCGGCACCGAAGAAGCGCCGGGCGAGGTGGAACTGTTCCAGGGCCGTTCGTACAAGTCCTACCGCGGCATGGGCTCGCTGGGCGCGATGAGCCAGGGCTCGGCAGACCGCTACTTCCAGGACAGCTCCAACGCCGCCGACAAATTCGTGCCGGAAGGCATTGAAGGCCGCGTGCCGTACAAGGGCCCGATCGGCCAGGTGATCCACCAGTTGGTGGGCGGCCTGCGCTCGTCGATGGGCTACCTGGGCTGCCCGACCATCGCCGACCTGCACGAAAAGGCGCAGTTCGTCGAAATCACTTCGGCCGGCATCCGCGAATCGCACGTCCACGACGTGCAGATCACCAAGGAAGCGCCGAACTACCACGTCGACCGCTAAGCTGGTTTCGCCTGGTCGAACAAAAGCCCGCGTTGCGCAACGCGGGCTTTTTTTGCGCGCCGGCCAGTCAGGCCAGCGACAACATCAGCCGGGTGCGCAAGGCGGTGGGCGGATTGTCGTACGGCGAATTCAAATATTCTTCCACGCACGGCACGCCGCCGGGCGCGCGCCCGCTGCCGGGCAGCCAGTGCCGGTACAACCAGGACCAGGCCGTGGACAGCTCCGCGTACGGTCCCAGATGCGTCACGCAAGCGTACTCTCCGGCGGGAATCTCTCCCCACTCAAACCCATCCGGCAGCGGCCGCCCCTGCCAGGCATCCGGCACCGTCACGCAGGCGATGGCGCGCAGCTTGGCCTCTTCCGTCTGCTCCCGATCATCCAGATATATTCCGAATGCGCGGCCTGGCGCGTCGCCGACTGCGCAAGCCGGGCTGATGGCCTGCAAGGCGCCGAAGGCCTGGCCGATCTCCATATAACTGCCGGCATGGCGGCGCATCAGCACCGTCAGCCCCTTATCCTGTTTGAGCAATGTCACTTCATGCATCACGGTCTCCCAGTCTTGCCTAGAAATGAACGCTCTGCGCTGGCGGTAGCGGCCCGGACTCTCGCCGTAAGCCCTGGCGAAGGCCCTGACGAAGGCCGCGGTGCCGCCGTAGCCGGCGCGCGCCGCCACCTTAGACAAAGGCAGCGAGCCGCCGTCCAACTGTCCGGCCGCGCGGTGCAGCAACAGCCGCTGCCGGGTCTCTCCCACCGTTTCAGCCATCAGGCCGCGATACACGCGGTGAAAGTGAAAGGGCGACAAGCAGGCCTCCTCCGCCAACCTTTCCAGCGGCAGCGGCCCGTCCAGATGGCGCCACAGGTAGTCCAGCGCCCGCAGCATCCGCCACAAATACGGCGAATCCGGGCCGCCGTTGCGATAGAGCGTTCTCATGAAGTGAGCTTATCCCGCATCGATTGATTCGTTTTGCTGAGTTGGCTGTTGCAACAGCAGCCATTGCATGCGCTGGCACAAATCCACCACGTAATCCCATACCACGCGGTAGCGCAGCGTGCGGCGGATGTTGCTGCGCGCGCTGATCCAGTACGAACGGACGATGCGCAATTCCGGCAAAACCTGCACCAGCCGCGCATCGTCGTAAACCATGTAATAAGGCAGCACCGCGATGCCGCCGCCCGCCAGCGCCGCCTCCTTTTGCGCCACCACGCTGGTATTGCGCAAAGGCATGCGCGGATGGCGGCACAGGCCGTGGTGGTACATCAATTCGCGGGTGAACAGCAGGTCGTCGACATAGGCGAGGATGGCGTGGCCGTTCAGGTCTTCGCGCTCGGCGATAGGCGGATGCCCGGCCAGATAGCCCGGCGTCGCGTACAGGCCCAGGCAGTAATTGGTCAGCTTGCGCGTCACCACCAGATTGGCCTGCGGCCGCTCCAGCGCGATGGCGATGTCCACCTCGCGGCTGGTGATGCTGACAAAGCGCGGCACCGCCACCAGATCGATCTCCAGCCCGGGATACCGCGCCATCAAGGCCGGCATGTGGCGCGCCAAAAATAAGGCGCCCAACCCCTCCGGCGCGCCCACCCTCACCACGCCGCTGACTTCGGCATGCCCCTTGCAGCCGCTGTCCAGCATCTGCGAAGCGGTGTTCTCCAGCGCTTCGGCCAGCGGCAGCAGCTGACGGCCGGCGGCGGTCAGCGTGTAGCCGTCGGCCTGCTGGATGAACAGCGGCTGGCCCAGCACCGCCTCCAGCGCGGCGATGTGGCGCGCCACCGTGGCGTGGGTGGTGCCGAGCTGGCGCGCCGCGCCCAGCAGTTTGCCGCTGCGCTGCAGCGCCAGAAAATAACGGACATCGTTCCAGTCGAACATCGTCGCATCCGGATGGTCATTGTGCGTTTGCACACGAATAGCGCGCCAATCACGCCGCCTGTTGTTAAAAAATTAACATACGTTGTTTCCCGCTGGCTATTCCCAGCCAGCCCCGCTTCAGTTTAGATGGCTGCTACGACAACGACATGAATGGGCGTGGCGGCATGTTGAGCGGGGAGTTCGATTACATCATCGTCGGCGCCGGCAGCGCCGGCTGCCTGCTGGCCAACCGGCTGTCCGCCGACGCCGACAAGCGGTTGCTGCTGCTGGAAGCCGGCGGCAACGACGACTACCCGTGGATCCACATCCCGGTGGGCTACCTCTACTGCATCGGCAACCCGCGCACCGACTGGTGCTATCAGACCGCGGCGGAAAGCGGGCTGGGCGGCCGCGCGCTGGGCTACCCGCGCGGCAAGGTGCTGGGCGGCTCCTCGTCGATCAACGGCATGATCTACATGCGCGGCCAGGCGGCCGATTACGACCACTGGGAAGCGCTGGGCAATCCCGGCTGGGGCTGGCGCGACGCGCTGCCCCACTTCATCGCGATGGAAGACCATTTCGACCCGGCGCGGCCCTTGCACGGCCACGGCGGCGAATGGCGGGTGGACAAGCAGCGGCTGTCGTGGGAGATCCTCGACGCCTTCCGCGCCGCCGCCGCCGAGCAGGGCATCGCGCCGGTAGACGACTTCAACCGCGGCGACAATGCCGGCTGCGGCTATTTCGAAGTGAACCAGAAAAACGGCCGCCGCTGGAGCAGCGCGCGCGCCTTCCTGCACCCTGTCCGCCATCGCCCCAATCTCACAGTGCTGACCGGCGCCGAGGCGGAAAGCCTGGTCGTCGAGCGTCAGCGCGCCCGCGCAATCTCCTTTTTGCAACAGGGGCAGCGACTGCAAGCGCGCTGCCGCGGCGAAATCATCCTCGCCGCCGGCGCCATCGGCTCGCCGCTTTTGCTGCAGCGCAGCGGCATCGGCCCGGCCCGCTTGCTGGCCGAATGCGGCATCGCGCCGCGCCACATCCTGCCCGGCGTCGGCGCCAATCTGCAGGATCACCTGCAGCTGCGGCTGGTATTCCAGATAGCGGGCGCGCCCACGCTGAACCAGCGCGCAGCCAGCTGGCGCGGCAAGCTGGCGATGGCCTGGGAATACCTGTGGCGGCGCAGCGGCCCCATGGCCATGGCGCCCAGCCAGTTGGGCGCCTTCGCCCGCAGCGCGCCGGACGTGCGCTGGCCCGACCTGGAATACCACGTGCAGCCGCTGTCGCTGGAACGCTTCGGCCAGCCGCTGCACCCGTTTCCCGCCTTCACCGCCTCGGTCTGCCAGCTGCGGCCGCATAGCCGCGGCCATGTCGAGCTGGGCGGCGCGCCGCTCGACGCGCCGCCCTTGATCCAGCCCAATTATCTCAGCCACCCGGAAGACCAGCGCGCCGCCGCCGCCGCCATCCGGCTGACGCGCCGCATCGCCGCGTCGCCGGCGCTGTCGCGCTACCTGCCGGCGGAATACCGGCCCGGCCTCCGCTATCAGACCGAAGACGAACTGGTGGAGGCCGCCGGCCAGATCGGCACCACCATCTTCCACCCGGTCGGCACCTGCAAGATGGGCAACGACCCGCTGGCCGTGGTCGACGCCCGGCTGCGGGTGCGCGGCATCGCCGGCCTAAGGGTGGCCGACGCGTCCATCATGCCTACCATCACCTCCGGCAACACCAACAGCCCCACCCTGATGATCGCCGCCAAGGCGGCGCAGATGATCGCGCAGGACAACAAACAGCCGGGCGCGTTCGCGACGCCGGCCACCCCAGCAAAGGAGACTTCGGCATGAGCAACAGCATCGCATCGTCGGCCGCCGGCGCAGCCGGCATCAGCCGCGCCGAGCGCAAGGTGATTCTGGCCTCGTCGCTAGGCACGGTTTTCGAGTGGTACGACTTCTTCCTGTACGGCGCGATGGCCGCCATCATCGGCAAGCAGTTCTTCACCGGCGTCAACGAAACCACCGCCTTCATCTTCGCGCTGCTGACCTTCGCCGCCGGCTTCCTGGTGCGGCCGTTCGGCGCGCTGGTATTCGGCCGCCTCGGCGACATGGTGGGCCGCAAGTACACCTTCCTCGCCACCATCGTCATCATGGGCCTGTCCACCTTCCTGGTGGGCGTGTTGCCCGGTTATTCGACGCTGGGCATCGCCGCGCCGCTGATCCTGGTGTCGCTGCGCATGTTGCAGGGCCTGGCGATAGGCGGCGAATACGGCGGCGCCGCGATCTATGTGGCCGAGCATGCGCCCGACCACAAGCGCGGCGGCTACACCAGCTGGATTCAGACCACCGCCGGCGCCGGCCTGTTGCTGTCGCTGCTGGTGATCCTGGCCTGCCGCAAGCTGACCGGCGACGCCTTCAACGACTGGGGCTGGCGCCTGCCCTTCCTGCTGTCCATCTTCCTGCTGGCCATTTCCACCTGGATCCGGCTGTCGATGCAGGAATCGCCGGCCTTCCTGAAAATGAAGGCGGAAGGCAAGCACTCCAAGGCGCCGATCAGCGAAGCCTTCGGCAACTGGAGCAATCTGAAGATCGTGCTGATCTCGCTGTTCGGCTTCAACGGCGGCCAGGCGGTCACCTTTTACTGCGCGCAGTTCTATTCGCTGTTCTTCCTGACGCAGATCCTGAAAGTGGACCCGCAGACCGCCAACCTGATGCTGATCGCGTCTCTGATCGTCACCACGCCGCTGTTCCTGTACTTCGGCCACCTGTCCGACCGCGTCGGCCGCAAACCGGTGCTGATCGCCGGCCTGGTGCTGGGCCTCATCCTCACCTTCCCCGCCTTCCGCTGGCTGACCGACTACGCCAACCCGGACGTCGCCGCCGCCCAGGCCAGCGCGCCGGTGACGGTGGTGGCCGACCCCGCCAGCTGCCACTTCCAGTTCGACCCCATCGGCAAGGCCAAGCTCAACACTCCGTGCGACCAGGCCAAGACGCTGCTGGCGAAGAACGGCGTGCCCTACCAGCAACAAGCGGCCGCCGCCGGCGTGACCGAAATCCACATCGGCGCGACGGTGCTGCAGGGCTTCGACAAGAAAGCGCTGCAAGACGGCCTGAAACAGGCCGGCTATCCGGAAAAGGCCGATCCGGCCAAGATCAACCACCTGATGGTGATTCTGGTGCTGGTGCTGCTGTCGGTGATTTCGGCGCTGACCTACGGCCCGCTGGCGGCGATGATGGTGGAACTGTTTCCCACCCGCATCCGCTATACCTCGATGTCGCTGCCCTATCACCTGGGCAACGGCTGGATCGGCGGCCTGATGCCCACGGTGGCGTTCTCGCTGGTGGTGTACACCGGCGACATCCTCTACGGCCTGTGGTATCCGATCATCGTCTACGGCGTCAGCCTGGTGGTGAGCCTGCTGTTTCTGCGCGAAACCTTCCGCAACGACATCCATAAACACTGAAACTCGCGCCCGCCGCAGCCCCCTCCTAGCGAGGGGGCTTTTCATTTCCGCCACACCCTCCCCTCGAATCCCCTTCATTCGGCGCCTGCCGCCACAAAACCAGGCGATCCCGGAAAAATGCAATAAGTTGAAATTATCTCCGGTCAAACCGCCTCCGGTCCCCCGCTGGCCGCAGCCTCCTCGCGCTGCCGGCAGGTCATCGTTATTGTTTAATTTTTATTATTAATAATTCAATAAAACCAGGTGTTGCTGTTTACAATATGGCCGCCTATACTTGGCTTAACAGAAGCGGTTACATATAAACCGAATTAATTTAAATTTTTGGTTTAAAGATTTCGTAACAATTCCACTCAGAACGAAATCACCCAACCCGGGAGGCCCAAATGAAAAAAGTCATCATCACCCTGGCAGCGCTGGCGGCTCTGCAATCTGGCTTGGCTCTGGCCTCCGACGGCGGCACCGTTTACTTCAATGGCTCCATCGTCAAGGAACCGTGCGCCGAGGCTGGCAGCACGCTGCTGAGCTACGCGACGAATCCGCGCCAATACCAGGCCGCCCGCAAGATCGCGTCCGGCAATGCCTGCTCCGGCATGGACAGCACCCAGTCGCTGAGCGTTTCCTCGGTCAATATGGCAGGCGCCACCGCCTCCGCCAGCGGCCAACTGGTTACCATCGTTTACAACTGATCCGAACACTGACAAAAAAGCCTTCGGCCAAACGGCCGAAGGCTTTTTTGCGTTCCGGGCGCGGCGGCGCCAGGTCATTGGTACAACATGTCTATCGTAATCGCGGTTTGCAGGCTGCCCGGCACAATGGCGGCCGTTCGCATGTACTCGACGAACAGCCCCAGCTGCGCCGACTTCGACTGCACATTGACTACCCGGGTATTGTTGGTCTTGTTGGCGCCGATATTCGCGCCATCGTCCGAACTCCCCAGATTGATCGCCACGCCGCGCGCCGAGCCGCTATTGGCGAACAACACCGCGTTGTTCTTGTCCTGCGCGCCGGAAAAACGGAAGGTGGCCGTCTTCACGCCATCCGAACAATCGGTGGCCCTGATGGTGAAGCCGGTGCGGGCCGCCGCGCTGCCCACCGCCGCGAACTGGCCGCTGCCGACAGTCGGCAGATTGACCGTGTACTGGCCGTTCGCGCTCAGATTGCAAGTGCCGCCGGGGGTAAAGGTGACCGTGCCGTTGATCAGCTGGTTGAAGTTGATATTGGGCGTGGCGTTGATCCCGCCGATGCCGTCCAATTGGAACACCGAGTACTGGCTGACCGTGGCGGTGCCGCTGGAAGGCGCGCCGGAGGTCTTCAGCAACACGATGGAGTACTGCAGCGTGGTATTGATCCAGCCGTTCCACGGCACATAGATGCCGGTATCGATGGCGCCGCTGCTCTGGGTATAGGTCCGGCCCTTGAACAGGATGCCGATCTGCAAGCCCGGCGCCAGCGCCTGGCTTTGCGGGTTCACCCAGAAATACACGTTTTCGCCTATGCTCTGCGTGCAATACAGTTTGAGGTTCTGCAGCGGCGACTGCCAGATGATGGTGCCTGCCGGCGCATTGGCGGCGACGTACAGATTGCCGGGCAGGTTGAAGGTCGACGTCACGCCGCCCGAGCCGTCGTCGCCATTCCAGCAACCCAGCGCATGGCTGGTCAGCGGCATGGCCAAACACAGCGCCAGCAACCATCCGCGCAATCCCTGAGTGATCCATTTTTTCATTGTCATCGTTTCCCGACGGGCGATGCCGCCACGGTTGAATATCATTGCGGCGCGCAGACCGCGTCCATCTGCAGATACGCCGCTCCGCCTGTCGCTTGCGGGAGCGCGTAACGGAAATGGCAGCGCTGGTCCGGTTCGCCGCCCCAGCGCGCCACCAGCGGCTTGCCCTCCAGCCCGCGCAGGAAGGCGCGCCCGCCCTGCCCCACCATGGCGAGCGCGTCTTCGCCGCCGTCGGCGGCAATGGTGGCCCCCACCGGCAAATGGCTGCCGTCCGCCCGCCGCAGCGTCACGATCACCGGCTTGCCCTGCTGGGTGTTGAACTTCAGCATGACGATGGCGCCTGCGCGCGGCGCGTCCTGCACGCTGGTTTCCTGCAGTTCCACATCCTGGCTCATGCCCTTGGGGTCCAGCGTGATTTCGTTCTGGCGATACGGCATCAAACTGGACACCACCGCGTAGCCTCGGCTATTGACGCGCACGCCGCTGGTATTGCTGACCGCCGCGCCCTCAGCGCCCGGCGCCTCCACCACCGCGAAGGATTCGCCCAGCGACTGCGCCGCCGTCACCCCCCCGGGATGGAACACCAGCGCGCCGCTCAAGCCGACATTGGCTTGCGACGAACCGCCGCCGGAGCTGGCCCCCGCGGTAAGCGTGGCGATCGAGCTGGCGTACTGCACGCTGCCGCCGCCGCCGCTGCTGTTGCCGCCCGCGCTGTTGCGGCTGGTATTGGCGTACAGGTTGTAGCTGAGATTGCGCAGCTCGCCGGCCGAGCCGCTCAAGCTGAGCTGCCCGCTGGCGCTGCGGTCGCTGCTGCTGCTCGCGCTGGCGCTCAACAGCGGCGCATAAGGCTCGCGCCCCAGCGGCATCGATACGCTTAGCATGTACTGATTGATATTGCGTCCGCTAGCATCGTGAGTCCGGCCCGCGCTCAGGTTGAAGCTCACTGACTGGAAACTGTTGCCGTAGCCCAGTTGATAGGTCAGATCTCGCCCTTGCTGATTCCAGTAATCCTGCGACGAGCCGGCCATGAAGATATGTCCCCAGCCCTTGGCCAGGGCCTGGTCGGCGTTGAGCTGGAATTTGTTCTTGGCGCGGAAGACCGCGCCCTGCTGGTTGATCAGGTTGACGTAGTCGCCCAGTTCGAGAAAACCGGCGGTGGAAAAGCGATACGCTGCCACCGTGAAATTGGTGCGGGTGGATTCGATCAGCTTGCTGTAGGTGACCCGGTAGCTTTGGCCCTGCATATCGCTGTCCGCCCCGCCGTAAGGCAAGCCGCTCGCCCACGACTGCGTCACATCCAGCGCCAGCGCGCCCAGCGGCGTATTGATGCCGGAGCCGAACAGCGCGGATTGGTAATGGTCTGCCGCGATCAGGCCGCCATACAAGGTCAGGCCGTTGCTGATGCCGCGCTGGTAGGTTGCCTGCGCGAAGACGGGAAGCTTGCTCAAGGAGGCGCCGCGCCATTGTCCGGCCATCACGGCATAGCGCGACTGGCCGTCGCGCAGCAGCTGCGGCACCGCCGCGTAAGGCACCACGAATTTGCGCACGCGGCCGTCCGCTTCGGCTACAGTCACTTCCAGATCGCCGGCGAAACCGGTGTTGTAGAGGTCGTCGATGCTGAACTCGCCCGGCGGCACCGCGTTTTCGTAGATCAGGTTGCCGTTCTGGCGGATCGATACCTTGGCATTGGTCTCGGCCACGCCGCGCACCACCGGCGCATAGCCCTGCAGCGACTCCGGCTGCATCCGGTCGTCGGAGCTGAGCTGCACGCCGCGGAAGGCCACGCTGCCGAACAGGTCGGACGGGGTGAAGTAGTCGCCCACGGTCAACACCGAACGCCAGCCGGTGATGTCGCGCTGAACATAAGTCGAGGCGTGCTGGTAGTTGCGCTGGCTTTGGCCGTTGCCGCTGTTCTGTTGCGTCAGCGCGCCGTCGTAGCGCAGCCGCCACAAGCCGACGTTGAGGCCGGCGTTGGCGCCGAAATAGAACTGCGTGGATTTGCCGGAGGCGCCGTTGTCGTAACGGTAGCCATTGGCGTTGTAATTGAGGAAGCCGGCCAGCGGCGCGCCGGCATCCCAGTATTCCGGCGCGACATAGCCGCGCGCCTGGGCGCGCAGATACTTCTGCGGCAGGCTGACATCCAGGCGCAAATCGGTGCTGTTGAAACTGGAACGCGCGCCCGGCACCACCGCGGCGATATCCGCGCAGCGGCCGGGCTCGTCCCGTCCGGGCAGTTCGGCCGTTTCTCCCAAGCGCGCGAAATCCACGCCCAGCTCGTCCAGCATCGCGCGGTTGAAGCAGGCCAGCACCTTGCGCTCGGCCATCTCCTTCATCAGCACGTCGCGACGCCCCAGCCAGACATCATTGACGTAGACATCCGCGCGGTAGTTGCCGGGCAGAGCGCCACCCGTCTGGTTGAAGCGGGATAGATCCACCTTTTGGCCGTTGGAGTTCTGATTGATGAACACCGGATTGAACTGGACGTCGTCGGCAGGGGCGCTTGCCGCCGCGGGCGCGTCGGCCCAGGCGGCCTGGCCGCCGAACAGGCCGCAGATCAACAGGCTGAGCGGGCTGAGCGCCCAGCGGCGATCGTGCCGCCGTGTAGTCAAGTGCTTCATCGCTAGAGAATCCGGAGCGCGCCGCGCGGGCTGGCGCAGGGAATAGGATCAGGGAGCCAGCGGCGCGCTATGCATCACCGGAGCGCCGTAGTCATTGATGCTTTCGTAATTGAGCTTGAGGCCGCCTTCCGGCTTGAACTTCGCATCCTTCAGCGCGAAATCCTTGCTGCCGCCCGGCGGCACCATGCCGCCATCCGTGTCGAACTCATGCTTGCCGGACAAGAGAATCGCCCGATTCAGAGAAACATGGTACGCGGCCGGGTTGGTGGCCCGCAGCGTATAGCCTTTGCCGCCGGCCTGCGGCAGCAAAGTCCAGGAAAGCTTGTCGGCGGCATCGTCCGGCGTGCCCGCCAGCCCGGCGGGCCGGTAAAACAGCTTGATGCGCGAACGAAAGGCCACTTGCATGAAATTGCGCTGCTCCGCGGTCAGCTTGGGCAACGGCGGCACATCCAGCACGTTCAGCCAGAACACCGACTCCTTGTCCTTGGGCAGATCGGCGCCGGTGAAGGTCAGCCGCAGGGTCTGGCCCTTGGTCGGGTCGACGCGGAAAATCGGCGGCATGATCAGGAAAGGCGCGTCGGCGGTATCGGGAACCGACTTCTCATTGCCGCTGTCGGCCCATACCTGCACCAGGGAGGGCTCCTTGCCCGGATTGTTGACCTTGACGGTCACCTCGCGGTCATCCGCCTTGTACACCACGCGGGTGCCGGAAATCACCACGCCCGCCTGGGCCGCGCCGCTCAGTGCCGCGCCCGCCAACATCAGCGCCAGCGCCGCTCGCCTTACTGCTTGTTTCATTTTCAATCCGCTTCCGAGTCGAGAAAACCGTCCGGCGGCCTCGCAAGAAACCGCCGGACGACCGAACCGATTACTGATAGGTCATCGAGTACTGAACGGAGCTGTTCACCGAACCCGCGGTGGCGGCGCCGGTGGCGTAGTACTGCGCGTAGTAGTTCATCGTGGCCGAGCCGTTGTTGATCGACACGATCTGGGAATTGGCGTTGTTGTTCAGGTTGATGGCGGTGAAGCTGTTGTTCAGCAGCTGCACTTCCACGTTGGAGGCGTAGGTCTTGCCGACGGCGTTCAGCAGGTTGCCGGATACCGAGTTGACGTTCGGACCCACTTCAAAGCGGGTTTGGGCGTTGTTGAGGCCGGACGGGCAGCTGCTCAGACGGATGGTGAACGGCGTGGCGCCGGCGGTTTGGCCTTGGCTGGCCAGCGCGGACGCGCCGACGGTCGGCAGCGTCACAGTCACATTGGCGCTGGCGCCATTGCCGGAAACCGTGCAAGTCTGGGCAACGACGTTTCCATTGACGGTGATGGTGCCGTCAGCGGCCATGGCGCCCGTGGAATACAAACCCAGTCCGATCAGCGCGGCAGTTACGATCTGTTTCATTACAAAGTCTCCGTTGAAGTTGCAGGCAGTGGTCTGCCCGATTGCTCGCCCTCGCGAAAGGGCTGAAATTGATATGTCGTTCATCGCGCCGGAGCGGCTTCGGCAGTCCTGCGATCTGCCCGCGCCTCGGGCGCTCCAGCGCCGAATTCATCCCACCTTCCGCAACCAATCAACAAAACCATAATCAGATAAAACAAAGTCCATCAAATAAAAACGAAAGACTTCAAACTGAAGCGTCATATGGTTTAAAAATTGGCCGAAATCCGGCCAGAGATTCGGTGCGGAAAAGCTGCGCCAGACCGTGATGCCATGGCTGGACGATGCTCAGCGCCAATCGCCTTCCGCCCGGCAAACCAGCCTTCGACAAGGCTTTTCGCTACCGGTTCAGAAGTGATTGAGCGCAAGGTTAAAGTAAACCGCCCATAGTCTTCAACAGCTGCGCGCCCGCAAAACCGTGGCAAAAACAAACATAACATGCTGATAAAAAATGAATTCATTAGTGGAAAATTCATTTTTCGCACATAACTCGCATGTGGCATTATTGCATCACATTGATAACATTTTAAATCAAAACATTTCAAATAACGCCAAATTCAAAATCAAACCGAACAAAAAAAGCCAAAGGCATAAATCCGCTCATGCCCACCGCTCCAGCCGCTACCCTCCCGCTCCCCGCGCGTTTACACTGGATGCCCGCCCATCAGGAATCCGCCGATCATGAAGCCCTCCCGCAGCCAATACCTCACGCTCAATCAACGCCGCTGCCATATCCGCCGCTGGGGGCCGGAACAGGCGCCGCTGCTGGTGCTGCTGCATGGCTGGATGGACAGCTCGGCCACCTTTCAATTCATGGTGGACGCGCTGGCCGGCGACTGGCAGGTGGCGGCCCCGGATTGGCGCGGCTTCGGCGACAGCCAATGGAATGACGGCAGCTACTATTTCCCCGATTACCTGGCAGACTTGGACGATCTGCTGCGGCAACTGTCGCCGCAACAACCGGTGAACCTGCTGGGCCACAGCATGGGAGCGATGATCGCCGGCATCTACGCCGGCGTCTGTCCGCAACGGATCCATCGACTGGTGCTGGCTGAAGGCTTCGGCCTCGGTGCCACCCGTCCGGCGGAGGCACCGGGCCGCTACGGCCGCTGGCTGCGCGAGACCAGCCAGGCTATGGCTTTCGAGCCGATGGAGCCGGCCCAGGCGGCGGACAAGCTGATGGCGCGCAACCCCTTGCTGACCGGGGAAAGGGCGCGCTGGCTGGCGGCTGAATTGACGCGCCCGGCTGACGGCGGCGTGATCTACCGCGCCGATCCGCGCCACAAGATGGTCAATCCGGTGCTGTACCGGCTGGAGGAAGCGATGGCCTGCTGGCGCCGCATCGCCGCGCCGACGCTGTGGCTGCTGGGAGAGCGCTCGTTCGAGCATCCGGCGATCAGCGGCGTGATGGACACCCTGGATCAGCGCCGCTCCTGCTTCGCCCATCTGGATGAAGTCAAGATCGCCGGCGCCGGCCACATGCTGCAATGGGAAAAACCGGAACAAATGGCGGCGGAAGTCGAACGCTTCCTGCTGCGCGGCGAATAAGCGCCGGCCGGACCGCCACGGCCCGGCCGGCCATACCGCCTCAACCCAGGTAACGCGCTTCCAGATGCGCGCGGTAGTGCGCCGGGTTCAGCGCCTCGCCGGTGGCCCGGGCCACCAGCTCGTCAGTGCTCCAGCGGCTGCCCTGGCTCCAGATATTGGCGTTCAGCCAATCGAACACCGGCGCGAGATCGCCCTTCGCGATGCGGCTGTCCAGATCCGGCGTCTGCTTGCGCAATACCGAGAAATACTGCGCCGCGTACATCGCCCCCAGGGTATAGCTGGGGAAATAGCCGAAGGTATCGGTCCAGTGGATGTCCTGCAGGCAGCCGTCGCGGTAGTTGCCGCGGGTATCCACGCCCAGATACGCCATCATTTTCTCGTCCCACAGCGCCGGCACGTCCTCGGCCTCGATCTCGCCGTCGATCAGCGCCCGCTCGATCTCGAAGCGCAGGATCACGTGCGCCGGGTAGCACAGCTCGTCGGCGTCGACGCGGATGTAGCCGGGCTGCACCCGGGTGTACAGGCGTGCCAGGTTGTCGGCGTCGAAAGCCGGCTGGTCGCCGAAATGCTTGCGGATCAGCGGCGCGATCAATTGCAGGAAGCCGCGGCTGCGGCCCAGCTGCATCTCGAACGACAAGCTCTGGCTTTCATGGATGCCCATCGAGCGGGCGCGGCCGACCGGCTGCGACAGCCAGTCGCGCGGCAGGCCCTGCTCGTAGCGGGCGTGCCCGGTTTCGTGGACGATGCCCATCAGGCTTTGCACGAAATCGTCGTCGCGATAGCGGGTCGTGATGCGCACATCTTCCGGCACGCCGCCGCAGAAAGGATGGCTGCTGACATCCAGCCTGCCGCCATCGAAATCGAAACCCAGCAGCCCCATCGCCTCCAGGCCCAGCTGGCGCTGCTTCTCCACCGGGAAAGGGCCTTGCGGCTGGATCACGCGCTCGCCGGACTGCTTGTCCCGCACCTGGGCGATCAAGCCCGGCAGCCAGGTTTTGACGTCGCCGAAAATGCGCTCCAGATTGGCGCTGGTCATCCCCGGCTCGTACTTGTCCAGCAACGCGTCGTAGCGGCTGACGCCTGTCGCCTCCGCCAGCAGCGTCGCCTCTTCTCGCGCCAGGCGCAGCACCTCGCGGAAATTAGGCAGAAACCCCTGCCAGTCGTTGTTCTTGCGCTGGCTGCGCCAGGCGTGCTCGCAGCGGGCCGCCGCCAGCGCCTTGGCTTCCACCAACGCGGCCGGCAGCAAATTCGCCTGCCGCCATTCGCGGCCGATTTCGCGCAGATTGGCGCGTTGCGCCGCGTCCAGTTCTTCTTGTGCGGCGGCGTCCAGCTGCGTTTTCAATTCCGGAGCGGTGATCAGCTGGTGCATCAGCACCTGCAATTCGGCCTGGGCGGCGGCGCGCGCCTCGTTGCCTTTGGCCGGCATCATCGCCGCCTGGTCCCAACTGGCGATCGCGGACAGGTGGCCGAAACGATGCAAACGCTGGAAAGTTTGGGTCAGGCTCTGATAGGCCGTCTGATTCCCCATGGCATTCTCCCTTGTAATGGAGAAAACATATTCTCATGAGAATAAATAATCGGCAAGACAAGGAAGATCGACAATAAGCGCATGGAAATAAAGGGGAAAACGCTATGAAAACTTATATCAAATGATATTTGATCATGCCTTATCCTGGGCGGCGCCGGGCTCGCCGCCGGCCTCCCGCTCCGCCTGCGCCCGCTGCCGGGCGAAGGGAAAAGCTTGCCAGTACGGAAAGTATTCGCGCACCGCCGGCAACAGCAGCTGGCGCTCGGCGCGATCCTGCAAGTGCAGCAACAAGGCGTCCACCGCCATCCGGTAGCTGGTGGAATGAAAGGGATGGGGGGACAGCAGGAACAACAGCGCCTTCAGCAGAATGTCGCGCTGGCGTATGCCCTCCTCGGGATGGCCGTCCTCGAACAGCTTGCCCAGATACAGGCCCAGCGAAGGGGGGAAATGGCGGAAGCGCTTTTGCCGCATCTGCGCGACCAGATGATCGAACGTGCCGACATTCAGCATTTGCGGATTGTGCAGCGAAAAACCGTTGCGGGCGGTGATCTCCACCACCTTTTTCATGTCGTCCAGCCAGAAGCAGTAGAATTCGCGGCCGCAGGTCATCGCCAGCACCCGCTCGCGCGGCGGGCAATCGGCGACGAAAAGCTCTACCGCGGCATGATAGGCTTCGGCATTGCGCGCCTGGCTCTCCAGCCGCTTCAGCAGGCGCAGCAACAACGCCCGCCGCTGTTCGACCACCTCGGCCTTCGCGCCCAAACGGTCAATCAGGTGCAGATACGCGCCCAGCGCCGATGCCACATCCGCCATGCCACCCTCCAGCCAACCGCATCCCGCCCCGGCGGACACGCTCTCAGGCCATCCCGCATGGCCTGCTTCCAGCATACATGACGCCGCGCCCGAACGGGCGGCGGCCATGCGCGGTGGATCAGGCCGCCGGCCGCAGGATCAGGCGCAAATCATCGCCGACCTTGCCGAAGTCGACGATGTCCAGCCTCACTTTGTCGGCCAGGTCTGTCAACGCCGGCCAGGCGAACAGGCCGCGCGCCGCATCGCCCGCCAGCGACGGCGCCAGGTACAGCACGATCTCGTCCACCAGCCCGGCTCGCAGCAAGGCGCCATTCAAGCCGGCGCCGGCCTCCACCATCAGTTGGTTGACGCCGCGCGCCGCCAGTTGCCGCAACAGATCGCCAAGATCCGCTTCGCCGGCGCAGCCTGCCAGCGCCAGCGTCTCCACGCCGCGCTCGCGGTAGGCGGCCAGCCGCCCGGCATCGCTTACGCAGCTGGCCAGCAGTGTCCGTCCGCCCTGGTAAATGCGGCTGGCGGGATCGGTTTTCAGCGCGCCGTCCAGCACCACCCGCCACGGCTGCGCCGCCACCGGAACCTCGCGCACCGTCAGTTGCGGGTCATCGGCCAACACGGTGCCGCTGCCGGTAAGGATGGCGCAGTTCTCGGCGCGCAGGCGCTGCACATCCAGCCGCGCCTGCGCGCCGGTGATCCATTTGCTGCAGCCGTTGAGCAACGCGGTCTTGCCATCCAGCGTGGCCGCGGCCTTCAGCGTCACCCACGGCCGGCCGCGTTCGACACGCGACAGGAAGCCCCGGTGCGTGCGCCGCGCCTCCGTCTCCATCAGCCCGGCCGATGCCTCGATGCCGGCCGCGCGCAGCATGGCGATGCCGCGCCCGGCCACTTCATGATAGGGGTCGACCATCGCCGCCGCCACGCGCGCCACGCCCTCCGCAACCAGGCGCTCCGCGCACGGCGGCGTGCGTCCGTGGTGGCTGCAGGGCTCCAGCGTCACGTAGGCGGTGGCGCCGTGGGGGGTATCGCCGCGGGCGAGGCAATCCTTGATCGCCTGGATTTCGGCGTGGTCCGACCCCACCGCCAGCGTGGCGCCCTCGCCTATCACCCTGCCATCGCGCACCAGCACGCAGCCGACGCCGGGATTGGGCGCGGCGCGGCGGGTGGCGGCTTCAGCCAGGCGCAGCGCGCGCTGCATGTGCAGGTGATCGTCGGCGCTATAGTCCGTCATGTTCGATTCTTCCACTCATCGGCCAACAGCCCGTAACAACGCATGTTCCAGAAACGGCCATTGAGAAATTGCGCGTCGCGCAGCTCTCCCTCCAGCTTGAAACCCAGGCGTTCGGCGACACGGCAGCTGCGCAGGTTCTCCGGCGCGCAGCCCAGTTCCAGCCGGTGCAGGCCCAGTTCGTCGAACGCGTACGCCAGCAACAGCCACAACGCGAGGCCCATCGTCCCTTTGCCGACGTGATGATCCGCCAGCCAGTAGCCCAGGCGCGCGTAGCCATGCGCCAGATTGATGCCATGCAGCGAGCAGACGCCGGCCACCTCGCTGTCCACCTCAATCAGCCTGTGGGCGGCGCGCCCTTCCTGGTTGCTGCGCGCCTGCGCCAGCAGCAAGGCGGCCATATCCGCCGCCGATTGGGGCCTGACCGTGCTGGACAGCCATTGCGCCAACGTCGGACGGCTGCTTGCCATCAAGGCGAACAAGGCCGGTGCGTCGCGCGCCGGATCGGCCTCGCGAATGCCCACTCGGCTCATGCGCGCCCCCCGCGGGCGACATCAGGCCGCGGCGCGGCGCTCCTCGGGACGGCCGTGCTCATGCTCGGCCTGCGCCGGCTGCGTCAATGCGCAGACTTCTGGATTTCCTTGATCGCATCGGTGAATTCGGAAATATCCTGGAAACTGCGGTAAACCGACGCGAAGCGGACATAGGCCACCTTGTCCAGCCGCGCCAGCTCGTTCATCACCATCTCGCCGATCTGCCGGCTGCTCACCTCGCGCTCGCCAAGCTGCAGCAGCTTGTGGCAGATGCGGTCTATCGCTTCGTCCACCAGCGTGGTGGACACCGGCCGCTTGTGCAGCGCGCGCAGGAAGCTGGTGCGCACTTTCTCGATATCGAACTCGGAGCGATGGCCGGCGGTCTTCACCACCTGCGGCATGCGCACATCGGCCGTTTCGAAGGTAGTGAAGCGTTTATCGCATACCGGACAGCGGCGCCGCCGCCGGATGCTGGCCCCATCCTCGCTGACGCGGGAGTCGATCACCTGGGTATCGGCGTTGCCGCAAAACGCGCATTTCATGCCAATAGTCCTGAAGGTTGTAATAGTTGAATGTTATCAGCAAAGTCCGCTTCTGGCATCGGAGCCTTCCCGCGCATGCCGCAAGCGTATTTTTCACAGGCTCTTTATAAAATGAAATTTTATGATTAGTACTTTATTAATCATTACAAGAACAGCTGGAAAGATTTTCATGCAAGTGTTTCAACGCGCCGTCGCGCTCGCCCTCCTCACCCTCCCCGCAGCCGCCTTCGCCCAGAGCGACGATGCCGAGTTCGCAGTGGGCGCCGGTCTCGGCACCACCGGCTACGATCTGATGGCCAGCTACAAAGTGCTGGACAATCTCAACGTCCGCGGCACCCTCTCTGGCCTGAACTACAGCCGCGACGGCGACTACAACACCGACACCCACTACAACGGCAAGTTCAAGCTGTTCCAGACCGGCGTATTGGCCGACTACTTCCCGTTCGGCAACAGCTTCCGCATGAGCGGCGGCCTGGCGCTGAACCAGACCAAGCTGGGCCTGCAAGCCAGCGCCGGCAGCAGCACCACCTACCGCCTCAACGGCAACACCTACTATTCCAACCAGGTCGGCGACCTGGACGGCGAAGCCAAATGGAACAAGCCGGCGCTGTACCTGGGCCTGGGCTTCGGCAACAGCGTGAAGAACAAGGGCCTGAGCCTGAGCGGCGACTTCGGCGTGCTGCTGACCGGCAAGCCGGATACCACCCTGACCGCCAGCTGCACCAGCGCGCTGAGCGCGGCGCAATGCCAGCAATTGCAAAACGATGTCGGCGTCGAACAGAACAAGCTGCGCGACGACACCAACAAGCTGAACTTCTGGCCGGTGGCCCGCCTGACTCTTAACTACGCGTTCTGACACCGCCGCCGCGCAAAGAAAAAGCCGCTCCAAGGAGCGGCTTTTTTTGCGGCGCGGCCGGTTTTACTTGGCGTACACCGGGAAGCGGTGGCACAGCGCAGTGGCCTTCTCGGCGACACGGGCGATCAGCGCGTCGTCGTTCGGGTTGTCCAGCACGTCGGCGACCAGGTTGGCCACTTCGATGGCCTCGGCTTCCTTGAAGCCGCGGGTGGTGATGGCCGGGGAGCCGATGCGGATGCCGGAAGTGACGAACGGCGTTTCCGGATCGTTCGGGATGGCGTTCTTGTTGACGGTGATGTGGGCGCGGCCCAGCAGCGCGTCGGCTTGCTTGCCGGTCAGGCCCTTGGCGCGCAGGTCGACCAGGAACACGTGGCTCTCGGTGCGGCCGGACACGATGCGCAGGCCGCGCTCGGCCAGGGTCTTGGCCATGATGGCGGCGTTCTTCAGCACCTGCTGCTGGTATTCCTTGAATTCCGGCTGCAGCGCTTCCTTGAAGGCGACGGCCTTGGCGGCGATCACATGCTCCAGCGGGCCGCCTTGCAGCGTCGGGAACACATTGCTGTTGATGCTCTTCTCGAACTCGGCCTTGGCCAGAATGATGCCGCCGCGCGGGCCGCGCAGGGTCTTGTGGGTGGTCGAGGTGACGAAATCGGCGTGCGGCACCGGGTTCGGGTACAGGCCCGCGGCCACCAGGCCGGCGTAGTGAGCCATGTCCACCATGAAGTAAGCGCCGACCTTCTTGGCGATCTGGCCCATGCGCTCGAAGTCGAAGCGCAAGGCGTAAGCCGACGCGCCGCCGATGATCAGCTTCGGCTTGGTTTCCATCGCCACGCGCTCCATGTCGTCGTAGTCGATTTCTTCCTTGTCGTTCAGGCCGTAGGCGACGATGTTGAACATCTTGCCGGACAGGTTGGCCGGGGAGCCGTGGGTCAGGTGGCCGCCGTGGCCCAGGTTCATGCCCATCACGGTGTCGCCCGGCTTCAGGATGGAGAAGTACACCGCCTGGTTGGCCTGCGAGCCGGAGTGCGGCTGCACGTTGGCGTATTCGGCGCCGAACAGTTGCTTGACGCGGTCGATGGCCAGTTGCTCGACGATGTCGACATGCTCGCAGCCGCCGTAGAAGCGCTTGCCCGGGTAGCCTTCGGCGTACTTGTTGGTCAGCTGGGAGCCCTGGGCTTCCATCACCGCCGGGCTGGTGTAGTTTTCCGAGGCGATCAGTTCAATATGATCTTCCTGGCGCTGGCACTCGGCGGCAATCGCGGCGGCGAGTTCGGGGTCGAATTTGGCAATCGTCTGGTCGGCAGCAAACATCGTCTGGCTCTTCCATCAATAGGTTAACGATCAGGCCATTCTACACGAAATGCCTGCGGCGGAACCTTGACGTGAAGGCAACTCTGGCGCGCCGCCCGGCGCAGGCCAGAGCGGCGGCGAACGCTTACTCGCGGGTGTCCACCAGGATCAGTTCGGCGTCGCGGCTGGCCGACACCTCGATCAACGCTTCGCCGGCGATGGCCGCGCCGTCGCCGGCCTGCAGGGCGACGCCGTTCACCTGCGCCTCGCCGCTGGACAACACCAGATAACCGCGCCGCGCCGCGCCGAAGCGGTAGCCCGCGCTCTCGCCGGCCTTCAGGGTGGCGCCCAGCACCCGGGCGTCGGCCCGTATCGGCAAGGCGTCGGCGTCGCCGTCCATGCCGCTGGCCAGCGCGACGAAAGCGCCGGAGCGATCGGCCTTGGGAAACGGCTTGTTGCCCCAGGCCGGCTCGCCGCCGTGGCGGTCCGGGTAGATCCAGATCTGGAAGATGCGGGTGGCGACGGCTTCCCGGTTGTACTCGGAGTGGGTGATGCCACTGCCGGCGCTCATCACCTGCACGTCGCCGGCCTCGGTGCGGCCGCGGTTGCCCAGGCTGTCTTCGTGACTGATCGCGCCTTCGCGGACATAGGTGATGATTTCCATGTCGGCGTGCGGATGCGGATCGAAGCCGGTGCCGGCGGCGATGGTGTCGTCGTTCCACACCCGCAGCCGCCCCCAGCGTGTGCGCTCGGCATCGCGGTATTCGGCGAAGGAAAAGTGGTGCTTGGCATCCAGCCAGCCGTGCTGGGCTGCGCCCAGGCTGGCGTAGGGACGGCGTTCGATCATGGCGCGCTCCTGCTGTTGTCGATAGTGATGCCGCCACTATAAGCTGCCACCAGCATCGCGTTAATGGAATATATCGAATACCATGATTTCCATTTTTTAGATAATCCAGGGCGAACCGGCTAGCCGGAATGCTAGCATCGGCAGTTCCCCCTCTTCTCCGGAGCCATCATGAAACGCCTGCCCGACCTGGAAGCCTGGGCCATCTTCGCCAAGGTGGCCGAATGCGGCGCTTTCGCCCGCGCCGCGGAAGAACTGGGCCTGTCGCAGGCCACGGTATCCAAGGCGGTATCGCGGCTGGAAGACCGGATGAAAACCGTGCTGCTGCATCGCACCTCGCGCCAGTTGTCGCTGACGGCGGCCGGCGACGCCGCGCTGGAGCGCGCCGCGCGCATCCTGGCGGAGGGCGAGGCGGTGGAAGCGGACATCGCCGAACAATCCAGCGCGCTGCGCGGCCCAGTGCGCATGGCCGCGCCGATGTCCTTCGGCCTGTCGCATCTGGCGCCGCTGCTGCCGGACTTCATGGCGCGGCATCCGGAGGTGGAGTTGGACCTGCGCTTCAGCGACGAACAATCGGACCTGGTGGCGGAGCGGATGGACCTGGCGCTGCGCATCGCCTCGCCGGCCGACTCCAGCCTGCTGGCGCGCCGGCTGTGCGCGGTGCGCATCCTGCTGGTGGGCGCGCCGTCCTACTTCGCGCGCCACGGCAAACCGGAGCACCCTGCGCAATTGGCCCGGCACCGCGCCTTGCAATACAGCAACGCGCCTGGCGGCCGCCACTGGCGCTTCCGCCACGCCGATGAAGGAGAGTTTTCGCTGGAAATGCACGCGCCGCTGCGCGTCAACAACGCCGACGCGCTGGCGCCGGCGCTGCACTCGGGCCTAGGGCTGGCGCTGCAGCCGGAATTCCTGGTCTGGCGGGATTTGCAGGACGGCCGGCTGGAAACCGCGATACCCGATTGGCAGGTCGACCCCATCGCGCTGTACATCCTGACGCCGCCGGGCCGCGGCCGCCCGGCGCGGGTGCAGGCGCTGATCGACTACCTGGCCCGCCGCCTGGCAGACTCGCCCTGGGCGCGCACGCCAAGCGCCGCCGACTGAAACACCAAAAACAAGCCCCGCTCGCGGCGGGGCTGTCTGGCCGGCGAACGCGCGCTGGCTTATAAATCGTCGGCGGTGAAGAACAGCGGAATGCCATCGCGGCTTTCCGGCTGCAGTTCGGCCATCACATGCACCTCGCGCACGTGGCACTCAGCCATCAGCTCGCGGAAGTTCTCTTCTATCAGCTTGACGTTGTCCAGCGACGCCAGCGGCCAGACGAAAGCCTCCCAATTGCGCTCGTCGCCCTTGGCCGACAAGGTGAAATGCAATTCGCCGTTTTCATGGGCGGAGACAATCGCCACCGGTTCCTTGTCCAGTTCGCGCAGGCGGCGGATCTGGCTGCTGGCGAACACCTGCAGCGCCACCTCGAAGCGGGCGAAGTTGCCCGCCACCAGCGCCTGCATCGCCGGCAGCGGCGGCCGGGCGATGGGGAACAGCGTCACGCCCTCGGTCTTGAGCTGCTCGCCCAGAAACTTCATTAGCGGCATCCCCCAGGCGCCGACCGAGCCGCCGTGGCGCAGCGGCGAGGCCTCGCCGTCGCGCTGCGCCGCCACGCCCATCAGGTAGCGCAGGAACACGCCTTCTTCTTTCACCGTGATCGGCGCGGCCTGACTCGGCAAGCCGGCGCGAGCCGACGCGCCATCCTGGCGGGTCAGCTGATGCAGCCGGATGGCGTCCAAGCCTACTACGCTGTCCGGATGCAGCAACGCGCCGGACACGGCGACATCGCCATCGGCGGCGAAAACGCCATGCTGGCGCAGCAGCGCGTTCAGGCCCGCGACATCGGCGATCTCGCCCGGCAGCGTCGCTTCATTGCGGCTGCCGGCCACCAGCACCAGCGGCATCGCGAACACCTGCGCGCGCGCGCCGCCGGTTTCCTCCACCGCCTGGCGCAGCGCGTCCCATACCAGTTGGTAGCAGGCCTGGGTCGGCACCATGGCCAGCGCCACCGAAATCGACAACAACTCGCCGCGCTGCAACATTTCATCGATGGCCCCGACCAAGGCCTGGCGCCACATGTCGCGCTCGCCGGCATCGGCGGCGTCCAGCGCCGACTGAGCGTGGTGGATCAGGCGGTTGGTCAGGGAAACCTGCGGGTGGTACTGGCGCGGATCGGGAAGAATATGGCGGACGGCGTCCATGTGCTGACATCCTGCTGCAAACGGAAAAAACGTATTGTGGCACAGCTGCCACGTTATGGGGCGGCGGCGCGCCGGGCATGACGACATGCTGAAGGTCTGCCGTTTCAGCCTTTTTCCCGCCCCTATGTATCGAAGCGCGACAAAAACTTACATTTCTCGACATTTTCGGAAACGCACATGTTGACACTCGCTACCGCAATCCGGATAATCCGTTCTCGTTGAGATGCAGCAATTGCTTCTTGATAGTTTCTCCTCTATTTCTCCTTTGTAGACTTGGCGCGGGCCGAAAGGCACCGCGCATTTTTTTTGCCTTCCCGCCGTGTTCATTCGGACAAAAATCTTACGAATCATTGCGATAGACACAGTCTCTTCACAATTCATCTCAGCTTCACAAACGCGATTCCCACGCCAAAACCTGCCGAGGCCAGCCGCTGCAATCACCCAGCCGCAAGCCTGCACGGCATCCCAAAAGGGAGGTTACATAGAATTCATAATTCTATTGTCATTTAGCAAATATTTCACTTGCGAAACAAAACGAATATTAAGATGAAAGAATGATTCGGTTTTTCACAAAACGAACCGAATACTGGGGACACGCGCAGGCGCGCGCGGCAAGGATGGGAAGCGGCGCCATCCAGCCGCTTTCCCGACTGTCGGACAGGAACGATGACCATGTTATCACCGCCGCCTGACTTGATTATGACAAACATCAAGACCTAATCAATTGACCGGCCCCGCCGCCGGCCGCAGCCAAGAACCGCCGGCGCGCGCACCAGTCTAAAGCAGTTCCGCCCCTCTTCACTCCGGTCCGCCATGCCCATACACAGCTTCAGCCTGTCCGGCTTCCGCTCCATCCGCAAACTCACGCTGGAGCTGGATGCGCTTAATGTGGTGGTCGGCGCCAACGGCTGCGGCAAGTCCAATCTCTACAAAGCGATCAAGCTGCTGCACGACGCCGCCGAAGGCCGCTTGTCGCCGGCGCTGGCGCAAGAGGGCGGCGCGCAAAAAGCGATGTGGGCCGGCGGCCCGCGCCGCGGCGACCGCCCCGGCGCGCCTAGGCGGATGGCGCTGTCGGCCAAGCTGAGCGATTTCGACTACGAGCTGCAGGTAGGGTATCCGGAGCCCAGCCTCAGCCTGTTCGCGCTGGACCCCCTGGTCAAGGAGGAAAGCCTGTGGCTGGCCGGCCAGGGCCGCCGTCCGTCCACCCTGCTGCTGGAAAGGCGCAACCAGGCCGCCTTCCTGACCGGCATTGAAGGGGAACGCAACGCCTATCCCGCCAGCTTGCGCGCCGAGGAATCCATCTTCGGCCAACTGGCCGAGCCTCACCGCTACCCGGAACTGTCGCAAGTGCGCGAGACTTTGCGCAACTGGCGCTTTTACCACGAATTCGCCGTCTGGCCGGGCTCGCCGTTGCGCGCGCTCCAGGTCGGCATCCGCTCGCCGGTGCTGTCGCACGACGGCGCCAACCTGGCCGCCGCCTACCAGACCATCGTCGAGATCGGCGATGGCGAGCTGCTGGGCAGCATCCTGTCCGAAGCCTTCCCCGACAGCCGCTTCCAGGCCGATGCCCAGCACGGACGCTTCCAGCTGCTGATGCGGCGCGACGGCTTGCTGCGTCCGCTGGAAGCCGCCGAATTGTCCGATGGCACCTTGCGCTTCCTCTGCCTGGCGGTGGCGCTGCTCAGCCCGCGCCCGCCCGCCTTCATGGCCTTGAACGAGCCGGAAAACAGCCTGCACCCGGCGCTGCTGCCGGCGCTGGCAAGGTTAATCGCCGAAGCCAGCCGTTACAGCCAGCTCTGGGTGACCAGCCATTCGCCGCAACTGGCCGAACTGATCGAGCGGCGACGCCCGATCAAACAGTTCGCGCTGGCCTTGCAGGATGGCGAAACCGTGCTGCAGTGAGAATCGTCCGCAAAGTCCAACACCGCCTCTGGCGGTTTTTTTACGCCTTTTTCACCCATATGCGCCCAATTCCGCCGATATGCCGGTTTTATTTATCGAGACGGCCAGGAACTCGGCCGATTGGGGCCGAGTCTGACCCTTGTCTTGTTTAATTTATTGGACGCTATGTATAAAAAAATATCCTCCCCATTATTCATCGCCTGGGCGCTGCTGATGGCCGCCATCGGCTGCGAAATCGTCGGCACTTCGCTGATGGCCATGGCCGCCCGCAGCGGCAGCTACCTGGGCTACATCTGGATGGCCGCCGCGCTGGCCCTGTCCTATTACCTGCTGTCTCTGGCCTTGCGCGCCATTTCGGTCGGCGTCGCTTACGCAGTGTGGGAAGGCTTGGGCCTGGCAGGGTTGACCGCGGTCAGCGTCTGGCTGTTCGGCGAAAAGCTGGTGCCGCAGGAATGGCTGGGCCTGGGACTCGCGCTGCTGGGGCTGGCTTGCGTCACGCTGGGCGAAACCCATGACGAGGAGGCCGCCGCATGAAAACCATCTATCTGTTGTTCGTGCTGGCTTCGGCGCTGATAGAAGTGGGGGCCAACCTGATGCTGGAAAAATCGGACGGCTTCCGCCGCAAGGCCTGGGGCTTCGGCGCCATCACCTTGGTGTGGCTGGCTTTCGCCTTGCTGGGCCAGGCGGTGAAGGGCATGGATCTGGCGATAGCCTACGCGCTGTGGGGCGCCATCGGCATACTCGGCACCGCGCTGGGCGCGCGCGTGCTCTACAAGCAGAAACTCAAACCGATAGGCTGGGCCGGCATCGCCATCGTCTCCGCCGCGGTGGTGACGCTCTCCACCGTGTAATAACAGCCAGGCCCGAAAATTTCACCGCACGGTGAAATTCTCAGGCCCGGCTGCCCCAGGCAGGCCGCCCGCGCGGGCGGCCTGTTTTGGACTGCAGAACGGACATCCGTGCCGGCCTATACCGACCCATGCGTCGCGGCGAATTGCGCGCGGACACCCTCTCAATCAAATGGCATCATAATCAAACAGATAGCCGGATGTATGAACAGTCGTTGAATACATGTTAAGGAAAATAAAAAAAGCAGCCGCAAGCGGCTGCTTTTTCATGCCATCCCGATAGGTCATTTCTCGACCTGGGACACATCCCGCACCGCGCCGGTGTCGGCGCTGGTGGTCATCGCCGCGTAGGCGCGCAAGGCCGGGCTGACCACGCGATTTCGGCCCACCGGCTTCCAGGCGTCGCGGCCTTTGGCCTCCATCGCCGCGCGGCGGCGCGCCAATTCTTCGTCCGGCACCGCCAGATGGATGCGGCGGTTGGGGATGTCGATCTCCACGGTGTCGCCCTCTTGCGCCAGGCCGATGGCGCCGCCCTCGGCCGCTTCCGGCGAAGCATGGCCGATCGACAGGCCGGAGGTGCCGCCGGAAAAGCGGCCGTCGGTCAGCAAGGCGCAGGCCTTACCCAGGCCCTTGGACTTCAGATAGGAGGTCGGGTACAGCATCTCCTGCATGCCCGGCCCGCCCTTGGGCCCTTCGTAGCGGATGATGACGATATCGCCGGCGACGATCTGGTCGGCGAGGATGCCTTCCACCGCCGCGTCCTGGCTTTCGAAGATGCGGGCGCGGCCGGTGAATTTCAGGATGGAATCATCGACGCCCGCCGTCTTCACGATGCAGCCGCGTTCGGCGATATTGCCGTACAACACCGCCAGACCGCCATCCTGCGAATAGGCGTGCGCCTTGTCGCGGATGCAGCCGTCGGCGCGGTCGTCGTCCAGCGTCGGGTAGCGCATGCTCTGGCTGAAGGCGATGGTGGTGGCCACGCCGCCGGGCGCGGCGCGGAACAAACGGTGCGGCTCGCTGCCTTCGCCATGGCGCATCACATCCCACTGCTCCAGCGCCGAGCCCAGCGTCGGGCTGTGAACGGTAGGCACGTCGCGGTGAATCAGGCCGGCGCGGTCCAGCTCGGCCAGGATGCCGATCACGCCGCCAGCGCGATGCACGTCCTCCATATGATATTTCTGCGTCGCCGGCGCCACCTTCGACAAACACGGCACGCCGCGGCTGATGCGGTCGATGTCGGCCATCTTGAAGTCCACCCCAGCCTCGCTGGCGGCGGCCAGCAGGTGCAGCACGGTATTGGTGGAGCCGCCCATCGCCACGTCCAGGCTCATCGCGTTCTCGAAGGCCGCCTTGGTGGCGATGCCGCGCGGCAGAATGGAATAGTCCTCGCCCTCGTAATGGCGCTTGGCCAGCTCGACGATCAGGCGGCCAGCCTTGAGGAACAGTTCCTTGCGGTCCGCGTGAGTGGCCACCAGGCTGCCGTTGCCGGGCAGCGACAAGCCCAGCGCCTCGGTCAGACAGTTCATCGAGTTGGCGGTGAACATGCCGGAGCAGGAGCCGCAGGTGGGACAGGCGGAACGCTCGACGCGATCGACGTCTTCGTCGGACACCGCGCTGTTGGCGGCCTCCACCATCGCGTCCACCAGGTCCAGCTTGCGCACCTCATTGCCCCACTGCACCTTGCCGGCCTCCATCGGCCCGCCGGAGACGAACACCACCGGGATATTGAGGCGCATCGCCGCCATCAGCATGCCGGGCGTGATCTTGTCGCAGTTGGAGATGCACACCAGCGCGTCGGCGCAGTGGGCGTTGACCATGTACTCCACGCTATCGGCGATCAGATCGCGGGAAGGCAGGCTGTACAGCATGCCGCCGTGGCCCATGGCGATGCCGTCGTCGATGGCGATGGTGTTGAACTCCTTGGCCACGCCGCCGGCTTTTTCTATCTCGCGCGCCACCAGCTGGCCCATGTTCTGCAGATGCACGTGGCCGGGCACGAACTGGGTGAAGGAGTTGGCGATGGCGATGATGGGCTTGCCGAAGTCGGCGTCGGTCATTCCGGTGGCGCGCCACAGCGCGCGGGCACCCGCCATATTGCGGCCGGCGGTGGAGGTGCGGGAGCGGTATTGAGGCATGAGGCTTCCTTTATCTGTTAAAGCCGGTCGTCGTTCCGTCACGCCAGCAGGGTAAGCTGGCGGCGTTTGGCCCATGGGTGCCGGGTGGCCCAAACCAGAAGCCGAGTCGCCGCGGGTGAGCGGCGCGACGGCGGGGAACGCTTTCCGTATAATCTCGTCACATTTCTTTTACCGCAAACGCACATCCCTGACAAATGCTGATTCATCCTCAGTTCGACCCGGTCGCCGTCCATCTCGGCCCGCTGGCGGTCCACTGGTACGGTTTGATGTACCTGCTGGGCTTCACCCTGTTCCTCGTCATGGGGAAATACCGCCTGAAAAAAGGCAATGACGTGCTGACCGTCGCCCAGCTGGACGACATGCTGATGTACGGCGCCGTCGGCGTGGTGCTGGGCGGACGCCTGGGCGAGGTGCTGTTCTACCAGCCCGGCTTCTACTTCAGCCATCCGCTGGAAATCTTCATGGTGTGGAAGGGCGGCATGTCCTTCCACGGCGGCTTCATCGGCGTGCTGGTCGCGGTGGCGCTGTACGGCCGCAAGGTGGGCCGCTCCTTCTGGCAGCTGACCGACTTCGTCGCCCCGCTGGTGCCGCTGGGCCTGGCGGCCGGCCGCGTCGGCAACTTCATCAACGGCGAGCTGTGGGGCCGGGTGGCCAGCCCGGACCTGCCGTGGGCGATGCTGTTTCCGCAGGCGCGGCTGGACGATGTCGCCGAGGCGCAGCAATCGGCCGACCTGATGAACATGCTGATGCAGTACGGCGGCCTCGCCCGCCATCCGTCGCAGCTGTACGAATTCGCGCTGGAAGGCATCGCGCTGTTTTCCGCGCTGTGGATCTACAGCGCCAAACCGCGCGCCACCGGCAAGGTGTCGGCGCTGTTCCTGATCGGCTATGGCTTAGCGCGTTTCTGCAGCGAATTCTTCCGCAATCCAGACGCCGGCATCTTCGGCAAGTCCGATGTGATCAGCATGGGCCAGTGGCTGAGCCTGCCGATGATCATCATCGGCGTCGCCTTGTTCGTATTCTTCGGCAAGCGCAAGGCCGCTTGACCGCAGCGGCGCGACGCAACCGACAGGCCGGGGCAACCCGGCCTTTTTCACGTCCATCAGGCCGGATGCGCCTCATGAAAACTAAAAAATGGAATATATAACTAATTTTTTATAATTTATGGGCATTAACAAAGCCGGGTAAGATGACTGCCATCCGCTGCACATCGGCAAATCATCAGACTAAGGCTCGCCATGAAAAAGACACTCGCCCTCGCACTCGCCGTCGCCCTGACCTCCACCGCCGCCCTGGCCGACCGCCTGGACGACATCAAGAAAGCCGGCGTGCTGCGCGTCGCCGCCTTCGACAGCAACCCGCCGTTCGGCTTCCTCGATGCCAAAACCCGCCAGATTTCCGGCCTGGATGTCGACGTGGCCCAGCACATCGCCAAGAAGCTGGGCGTGAAGCTGCAACTGGTCGCCACCAACCCGGCCAACCGCGTGCCGCTCTTGGTATCCGGCAAAGCCGACATCGTCGCCGCCAACTTCACCGTCACCGACGAGCGCAAGAAGCAAGTGGACTTCAGCCTGCCCTACTTCGCCTCCGGCCAGCAGTTCATCGTCCGCAAGGGCACGCTGCAAAAGCCGGAACAGCTGGCCGGCCTGCGCGTAGGCGTGGACAAGGGCACCACCCAGGAAGTGTACCTGCGCGAAAAATACCCGAAGACCACCGTGGTGGCGTATGACGACACCCCGCTGGCCTTCACCGCGCTGCGCAACGGCAACGTCCAGGCCATCACCCAGGACGGCTCCAAGCTGGCCGCGCTGTTGGCCAACGCGCCGGATAAGGCCAAGTACGAGCTGGCGCCGTTCACGCTGACCCGCGAATACCAGGCCATCGGCCTGCCCAAGGGCGAGGCGCGCCTGGCCAAGGTAGTGAACGACACGCTGCAGCAGCTGGAAAAGAGCGGCGACGCCGCCAAGATCTACGACCGCTGGTTCGGTCCCAAGACCAAGGCCCCGCTGCCGCGCGACTTCAAGATCGGCGACGCGGTCTGACCCCAGCCCGTTCCGCTTCGCAACCGCCGGCGTCCCCGGCGGTTTTGCCGTTTCACCGCTGTAGAAAGACATCCGCATGACCCCACCCGCCTGGCTCGGCCACAACTGGCTGGAGCCGCATTACCTGATCTGGCTGGGCAAGGGCGCGCTGCTGACCGGCTGGCTGTCGCTGCTGGTCATCGCCGCCGCCAGCCTGCTCGGCGTCGCCTTCACCGCGCTGCTGGACGGCGCGCCGCGGCCGCTGCGGCTAGCGACGCGGCTATTCGTCGGCCTGCACCGCAATACGCCGCTGATGGTGCAATTGCTGCTGTGGTATTTCGGCGTGTCCGGCCTGCTGCCGGACGAGGCGAAGATCTGGCTGAACACGCCGCGCGCGCTTGAGCTGCCCCTTGGCCTGGCGTTGCCGTGGCCGTCGTTCGAATTCCTGGCCGCCTTCACCGCGCTGACGCTGTACAGCGCCGCCTTCATCAGCGGCGAGCTGCAGGCCGGACTGAACGCGGTGTCCAAGGGGCAGCGGCTGGCGGCCAAGGCGCTGGGCATGAGCGGCTGGCAGGCGCTGCGCCTGGTGGTGCTGCCGCAGGCCTGGCAGTTGGTGAAGCGGCCGCTGGTCGGCCAGTACACCGCCATCGTCAAAAACACTTCGCTGACGATGGCCATCGGCCTGGCCGAGCTGTCCTACGCCTCGCGCCAGGTGGAAACCGAAACGCTGCTGGCCTTCCAGTCATTCGCCGCCGCCACCGCGCTGTATCTGATCCTGGTGCTGATCACCCAACTGCTGGCCCAAAGGCCGGAGCCTGAATGCAGGACATTGCGATGATTCCGCCGGTGATACAGGACAATCTCGACTACCTGCTGTGGGGCAATCTGTCCGGCGGCGAGCCGGGCGGCCTGCTCTTGACCGCGCTGCTGAGCCTGGCCGCGGCGCTGCTGGCCAGCCTGCTGGGGCTGGCGCTGGGCGTCGCCCAATTGCTGGGCGCCTCCTGGCTTAGGCGCGGCCTGATGGCCGCCACCGCGGTGCTGCGCGCCATCCCGGTGCTGATGCTGATCTTCTGGTGCTATTTCCTGCTGCCGCTGCTGTTCGGCATAGACATTCCCGGCCTAGCGACAGTGATCCTGGCGCTGGCGCTGATCCACTCGGCCTATCTGGGCCAGGCGGTGCTGGCCGGCCTGACGGCGGTGGGCCGCGGCCAATGGCACGCCGGGCTGGCGCTGGGCTTTACCCGTTGGCAGACGCTGCGCTGGCTGATCCTGCCGCAGGCGCTGCGCATCATGCTGCCCTCCTTCGTCAACCAATGGGTGTCGCTGCTGAAGGACAGCTCGCTGGCCTATATCGTCGGCGTCGCCGAGTTCACCTTCGTCGCGACTCAGGTCAACAACCGCGAGCAGGTGTATCCGCTGGAGATCTTCAGCGCCATCGCCGTCGGCTACCTGCTGTTGTGCGGCCTGCTGCAGTTGCTGGGGCATTGGGGCGCGCGGCGCTGGCGGCAGCCGCTGTCGCAGCCGTAGCGCTTCAAGCCGGGCGGGTTTTCCGCTAAGGTGGCGCTGTTTCCCCACCCCTTTCATGCCATGCATCCAACCCATGCGGCGAACGACCGCGGCTTCTGGCGCATCCTGCTGGTTTTCCTGAAGTTGGGCCTCACCTCCTTCGGCGGCCCGGTCGCCCACCTCGGCTATTTCCGCGCCGAATTCGTCGAGCGCCGGCGCTGGCTGCCGGAACGCGACTACGCCGACCTGGTGGCGCTATGCCAATTTTTGCCCGGTCCCGCCAGCAGCCAGGTCGGGATGGCGCTGGGCATGGGCCGGGGCGGACTCGCCGGCGCGCTGGCGGCCTGGCTGGGCTTTACCTTGCCGTCGGCGCTGCTGATGCTGTCGCTGGCGCTGGGCTTGTCGCATCACGCCCAGGCCGTGCCGCCCGGCGCCTTGCATGGACTGAAGCTGGCCGCGGTGGCGGTGGTGGCGCAGGCGGTGTGGAGCATGGCGCGCCAGCTGTGCCCAGACCGGCCGCGGTTGACGCTGATGGGCGCAAGCTGTTGCCTGGCCTTGTTGATGCCCGCGCCCTGGCTGTCCTTGGCCGTCATCGCGCTGGCTGGCGCGGCCGGTCGCCAGTGGCTGACGCCCCCGCCCCAAAGCGCGCCTGGGCTCGACGACGCCACCGCGCCCAGCCGCCGCCGCGGCGCGCTGTGGCTGGCGCTGTTCTTCGCATTGCTGGCAGGCCTGCCGCTGCTGGCCGCGGCCGGCCCAAGCTACCGGCTGGCCTTGTTCGACGCCTTCTACCGCAGCGGCGCGCTGGTGTTCGGCGGCGGCCACGTGGTGCTGCCGCTGCTGGAAACCGCGTCCGTCGCCAGCGGCTGGGTGCCCAGGGACGCCTTCCTGGCCGGCTATGGCGCGGCGCAAGCCTTGCCCGGACCGCTATTCGCCTTCGCGGCCTTTCTCGGCGCCGCCGGCGACGGCAGCTGGCAAAGCGGCGCGCTGGCGCTGGTCGCCATCTTTCTGCCCGGCTTCCTGTTGCTGGCCGGGGCGCTGCCGTTCTGGCGCCGGCTGCGCGCCGCGCCCGGCGCTCAATCGGCGCTGGCCGGCGTCAATGCCGCCGTGGTCGGCCTGCTGCTCGCCGCGCTGTACCACCCGGCCTGGACCAGCGCGGTGCGCGCGCCGGCCGATTTCGCCGCCGTCCTGCTGGCCTTGCTGGCGCTGGCCGCATGGAAACTGCCGCCCTGGCTGGTGGTGGGCTTGTGCGCGGCGGCCGGCTGGCTGGCGCTGTAAACGAAAAAGCCCGCCATGCGGCGGGCTGTGTAAACGTCTGGCTGGTGGAATCAGTCCAGGTACTTCTTGAAGAATTGCTCCATCGCGCCATAGGCGGCGAAGCGGTTTTCCTCGTTGTGGAAGCCGTGGCCCTCGTTGTCCTTGACGATGTACTCGACCTCCACGCCGCGCTTCTTCAGCGCGTCGACGATCTGGTTGGACTCGTTGATGTTGACGCGCGGGTCCTTGGCGCCCTGCAGCACCAGCAGCGGCGACTGGATGCGGTCGACATGGAACACCGGCGAGCGTTCGCGCAGCAGATCCTTATCCTTTTCCGGATTGCCCACCATCTCGTACATCGAATCCAGGAACGGCTTCCAGTACGGCGGAATGGTCTTCATGAAGGTGAACAGGTTGGACACGCCGACGTAATCCACCGCGCAACGGTACAGCTCCGGCGTTTTGGTGATGCCGGACAAGGTGGCGTAGCCGCCGTAGCTGCCGCCGTAGATGCACACCTTCTTCGGATCGGCCACGCCCTGCTTGACCAGCCAGTCGACGCCGTCGCTGACGTCATCCTGCATCTTGCCGCCCCACTCCTTGAACGAGGCCTCCCAAAACTGGCGGCCATAGCCGGTGGAGCCGCGGAAGTTCATCTGCAGCACCGCCCAGCCGCGGCTGGCGAAAAACTGCACTTCCGGGTTGAAATGCCAGCTGTCTCGATACCACGGCCCGCCGTGCGGATTGATGATCACCGGCAGGCCCTTGGCGTCTTCCTTGCCCTGCGGCAGTGTCAGGTAGCCGTTGATGGTCAGGCCATCGCGGCTCTGGTACTGGATCGGCTTCATGACGGCCATCTTGTCTTCCGGCAGCCACGGCGCCAGCTCGGCCAGCAGTTCCAGCTTGCCGCTGCTCTTGTCATACAGATAGCTCTTGCCGCGGGTGCGGTCGTTCCAGGCGGTCACGATGAAGCGGGTTTCATCGCGGTTGCTGGAGGTGATGTCCACTTGGTAACCCGGCAGCTTGGCCTCCAGGCCGGATAGCAAGGCTTCGCTTTGCGCGTCGAAGCACTGGCGGCCCGGCTTGTCGGTTTCAAAGTCGGCGCAGGTGATCACCTTGCGCTTGTGCGAGAAGCCCAGGCCGGCGACGTCGACATCCTGGCGGGCGTAGACTTCTCTCACTTCCTTGCCGGTTTTCGGGTCGTATTCGACGATGGCGGCCTTGTCGCGGCCCAGGCTGCTGGCCGCGTAGAAGCGCTGATTGTCGAAGGTGAAGAACAGCGGCGTGAAGTTCTCGCGGAAATTGGTGGTGAAAAGCTTGCGGAAGGGGCCGCCCGGCTCGTCGCGGTACAGCACCGTGTTGTTGACGCCGTCGCTTTCGATCGCCAAACGGATATTGCCGTCGTGATCAGTGAGCCAGCCGGCCACCTTGCCCGGATTTTCCGCTTCCAGCTTCAACTCGCCGGTTTTCAGATTGACGCGGTAAACGTCGAACAGCTCCGGGTTGCGCTTGTTCATCTGCACCAGGAGTTCGTCGTCGCGGTCGACCAGGCCGTCCACGATGTCGACGCGCACGCCGGGGAACGGCGTCAGGTCCTTGCTCTCGCCGCTGGCGAGATCCACGCTGTACAGGTGGAAGTTTTCATCGCCGGCGTTGTCCTTCACATACACCAGCCGGTCGTTGCCTTTCCAGAAATAGCCGGACAGGTCGCGGTCCTTGATCGCGGTGACGCGCTGGTCGGGCTTGCCCTGGCGGCGCACCACGATGTTCTTGCGGCTCTCCCACGGCGACAGGAAAGCCACGCTTTGGCCATCCGGCGACAGGCTGAAGCCGCTTTGCTCGGCGTTGCGGAAAAAGTCGCGCAGCGGAATATCCGCGGCCAGCGCCGAACCGGCCAACAGCGACGCCGCCAGCGCGGTCAGAATTTGCTTCTGCATTGTTCGTTCCCCTTATCTCTTTGTAGCCGCCCGAGCCAAGCCGGCTTTGCAGGCGGAAGCCACGATGATAATCCCGGCCGCCCTCGCCCACAATATGCCCACATCATCTACAGAAAATGGCGGGCGACCCGCAAATAACGCCTTGATCTACAATGAAATCAACACCGCCAAGGGAGCACTGCATGCATATCCGAATCCTGGGCGCCTCCGCCTGCGTCGGCCATCCTGGCCAGACCACCTGCTTTCAGGTGGGCCAGGACACGCTGATAGACTGCGGCACCGGCTGCGGCAGCCTCGATACCGAAGAGATGCTCGCCATCCGGCGCGTGCTGCTCACCAACAGCCACATCGACCACTGCGCGCTGCTGCCGCTGCTCGCCGACGTCCACGCCGGCTACCGCGGCAGCGGCCTGGAAGTCTATGGACTGGCGGAAACGCTGAACATTCTGCGCCAGCACCTCTTCAACGGCGCCATCTGGCCGGACTACACCCGCCTGCCCTCGCCGGAATGCCCATGGCTGCGCATGATGCCGGTGCAGGTCGGCGACACCGTTCCCCTCGTCGACGGCCTGGCCACCGCCCTGCCAGCCCAGCGCCACGTGCCGGCGATGGGCTGGCTGATAGAAGGCCCGTGGCGGGCGCTGGCCTTCAGCGGCGACTCCGCGCCCTGCCCTGCCTTCTGGCACTGGGTATGCGGCGTGCCGTCGCTGACCGATGTGATCTGCGAAGTCACCTACAGCAACGACCGCCAGCACGAGGCCGACGAGCAGAGCCATATGGCGCCCGCCACGCTGGCGCCGTTGCTGGCCAATCTGCCCGCCAATGTTCACCTGTGGATATCGCACGCCTATCCCTGCTGCCGCGACATGCTGCTGCAGGAGATGCAGGGCGGCGCGCCGGCAGGCCTGCGCGTATGCCCGTTGAAGGAAGGCACGTTGATCGAGCTGTGAGCCGCATCCGCCGGAAGGAGCCCGCCATGCAAGGTTATCAGCTGTCGTTTTTCACCCAGCAGGGACACCGTCATCACGGCGTGCCGCTGGCCGAATGGATACTACAGGAAGCCCACCGCCTGGGCATAGGCGGCGCCACCCTGTTCGCCGCCAGCGAGGGCTTCGGCAACGACCGCCGCATCCACGCCGCCCGCTTTTTCGAGCTGGCCGACCAGCCCGAGGAAGTGACGATGGCGCTGAGCGCGCACGAGGCCGAGCGCCTGCTGGAGCGGCTGCGCGAAGAAGGCGTCAAAGTGTTCTACGTGAAAACGCCGGTGGAGTACGGCACGCTGGGCGCGGACTAAGCGCGCATGAAGGCGATGTCGTCCAGCCCCGGCAGCGGGATTTCGCCGCTTTTCACCGCGGCGAAATCGATATCGGCCAGCCTCAGGCCGCAATAACGCATGCCGCCATAGGCGCGCAGCGCGATTTCGCCGCTGGCCAGCCCCGTCAGCACCGTCCACTGGGTGTGCTCGCGCGCGGCGCCGTCGCGGATGGCGCCGCGCGGCGTCTCCACCGCGCCCAGCAGCTGGGCGGCCAGCGCATAGGCTGCGCCCAGATCCGCCGCCGGATCGGCGAACTGCTTGAGATAGGCGGCGCGGACAAAGCGCGCCGGCGAGGAATAGCCGCCGGGCAGATTGGCCAGGCCGCCACCGCCGCTGGCTTGCAGCTGCAGATTGCCGAACTCCCGCGGCGGCGGATCGTCGGGCGTCAGGCCGAGGTAATGGCCCAGATTGTCCAGATGCCAGGGAAACCACGGCGCATTGGCGCAGACGCCCGCCGGATTGCTGTAGATCTTCTGCTGGCCATCCTGGAACTCCACCACGATGGAACGGCCGTCCTTGTCCACGATGGCGGCATGCAACGGCAGCGACTTGGCCAGCCAGGCCGGCAGCCAGAACTGCCGGCTGGGCAGCATCTCCCAGACGTCGGCCACGCTGGCGCAATGCGCCAGCACCCAGTCGGCGAACAAGGGCGCCAGCACCGTGGTGCCCAGGCTGGAAAATTCCTGGTAGCGGGCATTCGGCAGCCACAGCAAGCTGACGCTCAGCCCCGCCTCGTTCAGGCCGTCGGTGACGATGCGCTGGGAAATGCCGGGCAGCGGCAAGTGGGAAGAGCAAACGCCGACATAGCCATGGCGGACCCGCCAGGCCTCGGCGTCGGCCATCTTGCGGAACTCCGCGCCGGCCCACACCGGCTGCGAAAAGCGCTCGCCGCGGCGTTGCACGTAGAATGCCGGCGTCAGCGGCCGGGAGAAATCCATCGAACGCCCCACCACGACCTGCTTGTCCTGCGACTGCAGCAGAAAATGCGTGCACATGTCCGTCCCCCCGGCATGCCCGCGCAAACCGCGGCCGCGGCGCCGTCGACGCGACGGACTGCGGGGCAAGACGCTTAGCAAAACGCGTCTCGCCCCGCGGGAAAACTGGCCTAAATCCCAGGCCTCAGAAGCTGACGTCGAAACCGGCGTCGGCCACCGCCGCCGCCAGCTCCTGCGGCGACACCACCGCCGCGTCGTAATCCACCGTCGCCCGCTTCTCTTCCAGGCTGACCTGCACTTCGGCGACGCCGGCCATGGTTCCCAGGATGCCGCTCACGCTTTTGACGCAGCCGCCGCAGGTCATGCCGTCAATGTTCAAAACCAGTTCAGTCATGCTTCTCTCCTTGAAAATCGTCAACCCCGCCGCGCTCAGCGCCAGCGGCGCAGCAACAGCGAATTGGATACCACCGACACCGAGCTGGCCGCCATCGCCGCCCCGGCGATCACCGGGTTGAGCATGCCCAGCGCCGCCAGCGGAATGCCCAGCACGTTGTAAACGAAAGCGAAGGCCAGATTCTGGCGGATTTTGGCCAGGCTGGCGCGCGACAGCCGGATGGCGTCCGCCGCGTGCGCCAGGTCGCCGTGCATCAGCGTGATGTCGGCGGCGGCGATGGCCACGTCGGAGCCGGCGCCCATCGCCAGGCTGACGTCGGCCGCGGCCAGCGCCGGCGCGTCGTTGACGCCGTCGCCCAGCATCGCCACCTTGCGGCCTTGCTGTTGCCAGTATTTGACCACATCGGCCTTGTCCTGCGGCTTCATGCCGGCGCGCCACTCGTCAATGCCGGCTTCGGCGGCGATGCCGCGCGCGGTGCTCTCATGATCGCCGGTCAGCATCACCACTTTGATGCCCAAGCTCCGTAGCGCTTCCACCGCGCCCTTGGAACTGTCGCGCAGCGGATCGGCCAAGGCCAACAGACCCAGCGGCCGCTCGTCCAGGCTCACCGCCACCACGGTATTGCCTTCCTGCGGCCAGTCAGCCGCCTCTGCCGGCAGATCCAGACCGATCCAGGACGGCACGCCCACCTTGACCGTGCCCACGCCCGGCAGCGCGGCCTCGACGCCGCTGCCGACATCGGCGCGAAAGCGCTCGCAGGCCAGCAAGGGCAGTTCCCGCTCTTTCGCCCGCTGCAGCAAGGCATGGGCCAGCGGATGCTCGGAGCCGGCCTCGGCGCTGGCGGCCAGCTGGATCAAGCGGTTCTCGTCGCCGTCCAGCGCCAACGCGTGGCGCAGCGTCGGCCGGCCCTCGGTCAGCGTGCCGGTCTTGTCCACCAGCAGCACGTCCACCTTGCCGGCCTGCTCCAGCGCGGCGGCGTTGCGGAACAGGATGCCGCGGCGCGCGCCGTTGCCCACGCCCACCATCACCGCGGTCGGCGTGGCCAGGCCCAGCGCGCACGGGCAGGCGATCACCAGCACCGCCACCGCGTGGATCAGCGCCGTCGTCCAGCTGCCGAACAGCCAGCCGCTCAAGGCGAAGGTCAGCAGCGCCAGCGCGGTGACCGCCGGCACGAAGACGGCGGAAATACGGTCGGCCAGCCGCTGGATCGGCGCCTTGCTGCCCTGGGCCGCCGCCACCATGCGCACGATCTCCGCCAACTGGGTGTCGCCGCCTACGCCGGTGGCGCGCACCTTGAGCATGCCGTCCTGGTTGCGGGTGGCGGCGTAGACCTTGTCGCCGGCCTGCTTGGCCACCGGCCGGCTCTCGCCTGTCAGCAGGCTCTCGTCCAGCCAGGCCTGGCCCTCCACCACCTCGCCATCCACCGGCAGGCGGTCGCCGTGGCGCACCACCACCACATCGCCGCGTTGCAGTTGCTCCACCGCCACCTCGAACAGCTCGCCATCGCGCTCGACGCGGGCGGTGCGGGGGGCCAGCTTCGCCAGCGCGGCGATCGCCGCCGAGGTCTTGCCCTTGGCCCGCGCCTCCAGCAGCTTGCCCAGCAACACCAGCGTGATCACCGCCGCGCTGGCCTCGAAATACACGTGCTCGCCCTCCAGACCCAGCAGGGTCACCGCGGCCGACAGCAGCCAGGCCATGCTGGTGCCCAGCGCTACCAGCACGTCCATATTGGCGACGCCGCCGCGCAGCGCCTGCCAGGCGCCGCGGTAAAAGCGCCAGCCGACGACGAACTGCACCGGCGTCGCCAGCGCCAGCTGCCACAGCCTGGGCAGCCAGCCGTGGTGGCCGCCGGCGAACATCGCCGCCATTTCCACCATGAAAGGCAGCGTCAGCAGCGCCGACGCGGCGAACCACGCCAGCTCGCGGCGATAGCGCGCCTCGGCTTCGCCGCCGCCGTCTTCGCGCAAAGAAGGCTCGAAACCGGCTTTGCGCACCGCGTCCAGCACCCGGTCGCGGTCGGCTAGCCCCGGCAGGTAATCGATCCTCGCCGACTCGGCGGCGAAGTTGACGCTGGCCTCCACCCCGGGCAATCGGCCCAGCGCCTTTTCCAGCCGGGCCGCGCAGGCTGCGCAGCTCATGCCGCCGATGCCGAGCAGCAGCGTCTGGCGCGGCACCTCAAAGCCGCAGCGGACGATGGCGTCCACCAGTTGTCCGGGCTGGGTTTGATCGGGGTCGTAGCGCAGCTGCGCGCTTTCATTGGCGAAGCTGACCGAGGCCTGCACGCCGTCCAGGCGGTTCAGCTGTTTCTCGATGCGGGCGGCGCAGGCGGCGCAACTCATGCCGGCTACCGGCAGGGTAAGCAGGGACTGGGTCATCGTGTCCTCCTGCCCTGATTATATACCCCCAAGGGGTATAAAGCGCAAGCCAGACGCGCCTCGGGCTCTTTACCCGTCGCCGTTGGCGTGTTAACAAGACAACTGAACCTGCAACAACAAGGTAGCCTCATGCCCCTGAAACGTTATGGTGCCGACTGCGCATTGATCGTGGTGGATGTGCAGAACAGCTTCTGTCCCGGCGGCGCGCTGGCCGTCCCCGGCGGCGACGAAGTGGTGCCCTTGATCAACCACCTGGCGCTGCTGTTCGAAAACGTGGTGCTGACCCAGGACTGGCACCCGGCCGGCCACGTATCGTTCGCCGGCAGCCACCCGGGCAGCAAGCCTTTTCAGACGATAGACCTGCCCTACGGCCCGCAGACGCTGTGGCCGGCGCATTGCGTGCAAGGCAGCGTCGGCGCCGACTTCCACCCGGAACTGGAAACCCAGCACGCGCGGCTGATCGTGCGCAAGGGCGGCAACCCGCAGGTGGACAGCTACTCCGCCTTCGTCGAGGCCGACCGCGCCACCCGCACCGGCCTGGCCGGCTATCTGGACGCGCTGGGGGTGAAAAAGGTCTGGCTGGCCGGCCTCGCCACCGATTTTTGCGTGGCCTGGAGCGCCATCGACGCCCGCGCCGCCGGCTTCGAGACTTTCGTGGTGGAAGACGCCTGCCGCGCGATAGACATAGACGGCTCGCTGGCCGACGCCTGGATGAAGATGCGCCAGGCCGGCGTCAAACGGCTGCGATCGGACGAGGTGTAAAATGAAATCAGCCGGCACAATGCCGGCTGATGTGCATGGATCTCGCTCAGAAATGGTGGGGGATTCCGGCCTGTTTCATGATCTCGTTGGCGGTATGCCTCGATCTGATGCTGCCATCCACCGGAAATTTCGTTTGAGTGATAGGGCTGTACCAGATTTCATGATCACCTTTCCCTTGGCGATCAAAACTGCAGCCATACTCCTTCAGCTTTTTCTTTACCGCAGCGGTAAAGTCAGTCACAAATGACCTCGGTCGAGACTTGTTCTGATTTCAGACGAAAACGAATCTCTCCCTCTGGCAATGGTTGATCATTCAACTCCAGCAGCTCTGGAATGCGTGCCTTGAGCATGGCGACCAATTCCTCCCGAGTCGACGCTTCTGCAACCAGCCCACGCACATCCTTACTGCTCGCGACCCAGACCCCGGCTTCGCCATCCCAGATCGCATGAACCGAAAACGGCTTCATGTCGCTCTCCTGCCATTCTCATTTGAATCAATAGCCTACCAAGGCGTAGCTTCATCATGGCACCGCGAAGATGGGGCGTCAAATCCACCGCCGCTTCCAGAACCACCAGCTCATGCCGGCGGAAATCCCGCCCATCGCCAGCAGCACGATGAAGTAGCCGTAGTGCCACTTCAACTCCGGCATGTACTCGAAGTTCATGCCGTAGATGCCGGCGATCAGCGTCAGCGGCATGAAGATCATCGTGATCACCGTCAGCACCCGCATCTGCAGATTGAGCCGGTGCGACTGGGTGGACAGATAGAGGTCCATCATGTCGCCGACCATTTCGCGGTTCATCTCCAGCGATTCCAGCACATGGACCACGTGGTCGTAGGCATCGCGCAGGTAGACGCGGGTATCCTCGCCGAAGCGCTCCTCGTCGCCGCGGTTCAGCGACAGCAGCACCTCGCGCAGCGGCAGCAGCGCGCGCCTCAGCTTCAGGCAATCGCGCTTCAGCCGCTGGATCTGGCGCAGCACGCCGTTGTCGCGGCCGGCCAGCAGCTGGCCGTCGGTGCGCTCCACCTTGTCGTTGAACTGGCCGAGCACGCCGAAGTAGTCGTCAATGATGGCGTCCAGCAATGAATAAGCCAGGTAGTCGGCGCCGCGCCGCCGCAGCGCGCCGCGGCCCTTGCGCAGCCGCTCGCGCACCTGCTCGAACACCCCGGTCGGCTTTTCCTGGAACGACAGCACGAAACCGTCGCCCAGCACCAGGTACATCTGGTCGGACTGCAGCCGCCCGCCCTGCTGGTAGTCGAACACCCGGCAGGCCAGGAACAGGTAATCGTCGTAGTCTTCCAGCTTGGGCCGCTGGCGGGCATTGAGGATGTCCTCCTGCACCAGCGGGTGCAGGCCGAAGCGCTCGCCTATCGCCTGGATGGCGGCGGCGTCGCTGAGGCCGTAGACGTTGAGCCACAGCACCTCGCCGCGGCGGCGGTAGCTCGCCAGATTGGCCAGCGGCAGCTCGGCCAGCTCGATCGCCTCATCGGCGCAAAAATCGAACAAGGACAGTTTGGTGCCGGCATGCTTGGCCTCGCCCACCGACAGCAGCGTCCCCGCCTGTTCGCCCAGCGTGGGCAGCCGCTCCTTCAATTCCGGGTGCCGCATCCGCCGCCTATTCCTGCACGATGTCCAGCTGGAAGCCGACGTTTTTCCACTGCCCCACTTCCTGGCGGAAGCTGCTGGCCGACAGCGGATTGTCGCTGAGCCAGCTCTTGCTCAGCGACAGCGTGAAGCCGCGCGCGTGCTGGCGCAGGTCCAGCCTGCCCGGCAGCTCGACATTGATGCGGCTGCGGTAGAACAGCACCGCCAGGCGCAGCGCCACCACCGCCTGCCACAGCGCGGGCTGGCCGATGTACTGCGCCATCTTGCCCATGTCGCCGCGGTGGCCCAGCACGATGGTCGCCAGCGTCGCCTGCTCGCGCTTGGAAAAGCCCGGCATGTCGGCGTTCTGCAGGATGTAGGCGGAATGCTTGTGATAGGCGGTGTGGGCGATGGTCAGGCCGATCTCGTGCAACTTGGCCGCCCAAGAGAGGCGCTTGAGCATGTCCTGGTCGACGTCCTCTCCGGCCACCATCCGGTAAAGCCGTTCCGACAGCAGGTTGACGCGCTCGGCCTGCTGGGTGTCGGCGTGGTAGCGGCGCTTGAACAGCGCCACCGTGCTGTCGCGCATGTCCTTCTCGCGCTGGCGGCCCAGCAGGTCGTACAGCACGCCGTCGCGCAGCGCGCCTTCGGTGACGATCATCTTCTCGACCTGCAGCTCCTCGAACACCGCGATCATGATGGCTAGGCCGCCGGCCAGCACCGGCGCGCGGTCGGCCTTCAGGCCGTTGACCTTTATCGCGTCCATGCTGCCCTGCTCGATCAGAACCGCCCGCAGCCGCTCCATGCCGGCCAGCGTGATGTCGGCGCGGCTCCAGTCGTTGATCTCCAGCACGTCGCGCAGCGAGCGCGCGGTGCCGGAAGTGCCCACCGCGAGCTGCCACTCGCTGGGACGGTATTCGTGGCGGATGCGCTGGATCTCGTTGCGCGCCGCCAGCACCGCGTCGCGGAAGTTGTTGCGCGTCAGCTTGCCGTCCGGGAAGAAGCGCAGCGTGTAGCTGACGCAGCCCAGCGGCAGGCTTTCGGTGACCAGCGCCTTGTAATGGCTGCCGATGATGAACTCGGTGGAGCCGCCGCCGATGTCCACCACCATTCGCCGCTCCTTGGTGTCCGGCAGCGAGTGGGCGGCGCCCAGATAGATCAGCCGGGCCTCTTCGCGGCCGGCGATCACTTCTATCGGGAAGCCCAGCCGCTCTTCGGCTTCGGCGATGAAGCCGGCGGCGTTCTTCGCCACCCGCAGGGTATTGGTGCCGACCACCCGCACCTGGCCGGCCACGAAGCCGCGCAGGCGCTCGCCGAAGCGCGCGAGGCAAGCCAGCGCCCGCTCGCGGGTGTCGTCGTTCAGGTATTTGTCGGCGGTGAGGCCGGCGCCCAGGCGCACGGTCTCTTTCATCACGTCCAGCGTGTACAGCTGGTCGTCCACCACGCGGGAAACCTGCAGCCGGAAGCTGTTGGAGCCCAGGTCGATGGTGGCCAGTACGGTGTGGGGGGGCGTGGCGTGTGTCAAGGACACCCCTTTTCTTGTTCGGTTGCGCCTGCCGGGCAGCCTGGGGACAAACGCGCACCGGCGCGCGCGGCAAGCAAAATGGCGGTAACCGCGAAATGTTACCGCCATTTTGCATCCAGCGTCATGTCCGAAGCTCGATCAGCGTCCCAGCGTCTCGCGCTTCTTGTCTTCCAGCGTGGTGTGGCGGATGTCCTTGCCCTTCACCAGGTAGACCACGTATTCGGAGATGTTCTTCGAATGGTCGCCGATGCGCTCGATCGCCTTGGAGATGAACAGCGTGTCGATAGACATGCTGATGGTGCGCGGGTCTTCCATCATGAAAGTGATCAGCTGGCGCAGCTCGGCGGCGAAATTCTCGTCCAGCCGCTCGTCCTCTTCCGCCAATTCCAGCGCGGCGCTGGTGTCCAGCCGGGCGAAGGCGTCCAGCGCGCGGCGCAGCATCGCCAACGCCACGGCGGCCATCTTCTCGATCTCGCGGAAGCGCGGCATCTGGTAGCGTTCCGCCTGATGGATGGTCTTGCCCATGCGCGCGATCTTCGCCGCTTCGTCGCCGATGCGCTCCAGGTCGGTGATGATCTTGATCACGGTGAAGACGATGCGCAGGTCGCTGGCCGCCGGCTGGCGGCGCGCGATGATGTGCAGGCAGTCGTCGTCTATGCCCACTTCCATCGCATTGACCAGCGCGTCCTCGGCCATCACCTTGTCCAGGCGGGCGATGTCGCCGGACATCATCGCTTCGATGGCGGACAGAATCTGCTGCTCCACCAGCCCGCCCATTTGCAATACGCGGGTCCGGATGGTTTCCAGCTCCAGATCGAACTGTTTGGAAATGTGATCTGCCATGTTCGCCTCTGAGTGTTGCGAGTAATCGGGATAAACAGCAATAGTAAGCCGGCTAGATGACAGTGCCGTGACATGACATCTAGCCGGCCGCGGCGACGGGCTTAGCGCAGCACTTCCACGCCGCTCTGCTTGCCCAGCACCAGCACGTCGGCGCGGCGGCGGGCGAACAAGCCGCAGGTGACGACGCCGGCGATGTGGTTGATGGTTTCCTCCAGTTCCACCGGCTTCATGATCTGCAGGCCGTGCACGTCGATGATCACGTTGCCGTTGTCGGTGGTCACGCCCTGGCGCAGCTCCGGGTGCCCGCCCAGGCGCACCAGCTCGCGCGCGACATAGCTGCGCGCCATCGGAATCACCTCGATGGGCAGCGGGAAGGCGCCCAGCATGGCCACGTACTTGTTCTCGTCGGCGATGCAGATGAATTCGTCGGCGACGCCGGCGACGATCTTCTCGCGCGTCAGCGCCGCGCCGCCGCCCTTGATCATGTGCAGGTGGTGGTTGATCTCGTCGGCGCCGTCGATGTACACCGTCAGCTTTTCCACTTCGTTCAGGTCGAACACCGGAATGTGATGGGCTTTCAGGCGGGCGGTGGACGCCTCGGAGCTCGACACCGCGCCCTTGATGCGGCCCTTGATGCCGGCCAGTTCCTCGATGAACAGGTTGACGGTGCTGCCGGTGCCCACGCCGATGATGGCGTCGTCCGGCACGAATTCCAGCGCCTTCTTGGCGACGGCGAGCTTCAGTTGATCCTGGGTCAGCATGGTAAGGCCTCCTGGCAAGTGTGAGGGCTCATGGCGGGCATGAGCAATGATAGGCGATTATCCCATAACGGGCCGGCCATGGCATGCCGGCCCGGCGCGGCTCAAGCCGGCATCAGCAAGCAGATGGCCTGGGCCTCTATCGCCTCGCAGCGCCCCAGATAGCCCAGCTTCTCGTTGGTTTTGCCCTTGACGTTGACCGCGCCGATCTCCAGCCCCAGATCCTCGGCGATATTGGCGCGCATCGCGTCGATGTGGGGCGCGAGCTTCGGTTTTTGCGCGATCAGCGTGCTGTCGACGTTGACCGGCCGCCAGCCGGCGGCGCGCACCCGGGCGGCGGCCTCGCGCAGCAGCGCGCGGCTGTCCGCGCCCTTGAACTCGGCGGCGGTATCCGGGAAATGGCGGCCGATGTCGCCCAGCGCGGCCGCGCCCAGCAGCGCGTCGGTAATCGCATGCAGCAGCGCGTCGGCGTCGGAGTGGCCGAGCAGGCCCTTCTCATGCGGAACCCGCACTCCGCCCAGGATCAGCGGCCGGCCTTCCACCAGTTGATGCACGTCGTAGCCTTGTCCGATACGGAACATCTTCTTCCTTTGGTTTTGCAGTTTACTGGCCGGCGCGGGCCGCCAGGATGGCGCGCGCCAGCGCCAGGTCGCGCGGGTAGGTCACTTTGAAATTCTGCGCGTCGCCTTCCACCAGCAGCGGCTTCAGGCCGGCGCGCTCGACCGCCGACGCCTCGTCGGTGATGTCGTCGGCCGGCTGCTCGCGCAAGGCCTTTTCCAACACCCCGGCGCGGAACATCTGCGGCGTCTGCGCCAGCCACAGGCCGTTGCGCGGCACCGTGGCGCCGACATGGCCTTCGCTGTCCGCGCGCTTGACGGTGTCCGGCACCGGCAGCGCCAGCAGGCCGCCCACCTGGTGGCCGGACAGGGTGGCGATCAGGCGCTCCACCGCCGCCACCGACAGGCAGCAGCGAGCGGCGTCGTGCACCAGCACCCAGTCGTCGGCATCGCATCCCAGCGCCGCCAGGCCGTTGCCCACGCTTTCGGCGCGCGAAGCCCCCCCCACGCGGCAAACCCGCAGCTTGGGCAGATCCCAGGCGAAGTCGTCGAACCATTCGTCCTGCGGCGAAATCACCACCGCCACTTCGTCTATCGCCGACACCGCCGCCAACGTGGCCAGCGTGTGCCACATCAGCGGCTTGCCGTTGAGCTGCAGGTATTGCTTGGGACTGGCCGCGCCGAAACGGCTGCCGGAGCCGGCCGCCGGCACCAGGGCGATATACCTGGCCATGCTCAGCCCTCCGCCTGCGCCGGCTGCTCCAGGCTGCGCCACAGGCACTGTCCCTTCACCGCCTTGTCCAGCGCGTCGAGGTAGGCCTGGTGTTCGGCCTGCTCCGCTTCGCTGGCGGCCAGCACCGTCAACGGTTTGCGCTCGAACTGGATGGCGCCGCCGGCGTCGCCGGGCAGCTCCACGTCGATGTCCATCGCCAGGCTTTCCTGACCGCGCGTCATCCACAGGTACACCTCGGACAGCAGCTCGCAGTCCACCAGCGCGCCGTGCAAGGTACGGTTGGAGCGGTCGATCTCGAAGCGGTCGCACAAGGCGTCCAGGCTGTTGCGCTTGCCCGGGAACATGTCGCGCGCTTCGCGCAGCGTGTCGATCACGCTGGCGCACAGCTTGTCGATCGGCTCCAGGCCCAGCTTGGCGAATTCGGCGTTGAGGAAGCCCACATCGAACGGCGCGTTGTGGATGATCAGTTCGGCGCCGCGCAGGAAATCTGCGATTTCCTGCGCCACCTGGCGGTATACCGGCTTGCCGGCGAGAAACTCCAGCGAGATGCCGTGCACCCGCTGCGCGTCCGGATCGATGTCGCGCTCGGGATGGATGTAAAGATGCAGGTGCTTGCCGGTCAGCTTGCGGCCGACCATTTCCAGGCCGGCGAATTCGATGATGCGATGGCCCTGGTTCGGATCGAGACCGGTGGTTTCGGTATCGAGGATAATCTGTCTCATGCTGCTTCCCGCGGGCCGCTCCATGGCGGGCGGCCGCAACTTGTCTTGCTCAGACCGTCTCCACGCCCTTGTTGGCGAGTTGGTCGGCTCTTTCGTTGAATTCGTGGCCGGCGTGGCCCTTCACCCAGCGCCACTCCACCGCCAGATGGCGGTTGCGCTCGGCGTCCAGCTGCTGCCACAGGTCGGCGTTCTTCACCGGCTCCTTGGCCGCGGTCTTCCAGCCGCGCGCCTTCCAGCCGTGTATCCACTCGGAGATGCCCTTCTGCACATACTGCGAGTCGGTATAGACCACCACCTGGCACGGCCGGTTCAACGAGGCCAGCGCGCGGATCACCGCCATGATCTCCATCCGGTTGTTGGTGGTGCCGCGCTCGCCGCCGAATATCTCCTTCTCCCGCCCCTTGTAGCGCAGCAGCGCGCCCCAGCCGCCGGGCCCGGGATTGCCCTTGCAGGCGCCGTCGGTGTAAATCTCGACCTTGTCTTCCGTTGTCATGCTGTCTCTAGTCAATGGCAGGACGGCGCGCCGTCCCGCTCGGTTGCGTCGGGGCGCTTGTGGGTGTGCTGGCGCTCATTGCCAGCCACCACTCCCAGCGCGCCCTTGTTCTTGGCCTGCTTCTGCTTCCAGTTTGGGGTGATCAGCCGCATGCCGCGCTGGCGCTTCACCGCCTCGATGCCGTACACCCCGGCGGCCAGCGGCCACCAGCGCTCGCCGGCGTCTTCCATGAAGTCGCAGCGGCACAGCCAGTCGCCGCGCGCGAACGGCGGCGCATAGGCCATGAAGGCCGCCTCTTCCAGTTCGAGATCCAGCAGCGTCAGCCAGTCCTTCACCCGCAGTTGGGTCAGGAAGCTGCCGTTCCACGGCACCGACTCGCGCCCCTGGATCAAGCGGCGCACGCCCCACAGCGACAGCGGATTGAAGCCCGTGAGGATCAACCGCCCCTCAGGCATCAGCACCCGGTCGGCTTCACGCAATACCTGGTGCGGCAGAGTGGTAAAATCCAGCACATGGGGCATCACCAGCAGATCGAGGCTGCGGTTCTCGAAAGGCAGGAAGGCCGGATCGCAGCGGACATCCACCTCTCCGGCCTCCGCCACCCGGCATTGCCAGGGGATGCGGTTGCCGCGCAGGCAGTCCATCTCCGGCACGCCCACCTGCACCGCGTGGTAGCCGAACACGTCGGCCACCGCCCGTTCGAAGTAATCTTGCTCGCGCGCCAGCAGATAACGGCCCAGTTCGGTGCCGGTCAGCCAGCCGCCAAACGAATTTTTCATTGAGGAAGGCCTTATGCCAGCCAAGTTCAGCGTCACCCCGGTCGGGGCGTTCTCAGACAATTATATCTGGGTTTTGCGGCTCGACGATCGCGCCGTTGCCGTCGACCCCGGCGACGCGGCGCCGTTGCTAGCGTTCCTGCGCCGGGAAAAGCTGCGGCTCGAGGCCATCCTGATCACCCACCACCACGCCGACCACTGCGGCGGCCTGGCCGAACTCTCCCGCGACTGGCCGGATGCGCCGGTATACGGCCCGCCGGGCATCTCCGGCGTGACGGCGGCGGTCAAGGAAGGCGATGAAGTGCCGCTCGCGTTCGGACCGGCCGAGGTGCTGGCGGTGCCTGGCCACACGCTGGACCACCTGGCATACCGGATCGGCGACCACCTGTTTTGCGGCGACACGATGTTCGCCGCAGGCTGCGGCAGGGTTTTCGAGGGCACGCCCGCGCAACTGCTCGCTTCGCTGAAAAAACTGGCGCAACTGCCGCCCCGGACCAAAGTTTACCCCGCCCACGAGTACACGCTGTCGAATCTGCGCTTCGCCCTAGCCGCCGACCCCCTCAACCCAGTGCTGGCGATGCGGCAAAGCCGCGACCAGGCGCTGCGCGAGCAGGGCTTGCCCACGCTGCCCAGCACCATCGCCGTCGAACTGGCCAGCAACCCCTTCCTGCGCTGCCAGGAGCCGGCCATCCGCGCATCCCTGCTGGCGCAAGGCGGCCGCGCCGACGACGCAGAGGCCGACAGCTTCGCTCGCCTGCGCGCCTGGAAGAACGATTTCCGCTAAAAACCCCATGCAGGATAAGTAAATTCCCTAGGCCGGACGCCAATCGACTTCACACGCCTGGCAAATAGGCTATTAACAATGAAAGCGCATGAAAATATGTGGTTTTTTCAATTGACACCCCATATGCGCATGTTTAGGATCAGCCGGAATCTGAATTATGGGCCCGTCTGCATGAAACGCCTCACCCCGTTGGCACTAACCGTGTCTCTAGCATTGCTATCCGCATCGCCGGCCATCGCCGGCGCCGACCCCGTCGTTCGCGCTCCCGGCGTAGATGAAGGGATGGCCGCCGGCCTGGATATGATGCTGCAGAACTCCAGCCTGTTGCGCAATGGCGACGACGTCTGGAAACGGGCCAGGGAAGGTTTCCGGCTGGACGAGGTCAACGCCGACACCGTGCGCCGGCAGGAGCGCTTCTACGCCAGCCGCCCGGAATACTTCAAGCGCACGCTGGACCGCAGCCGCAAATATCTGTTCCATATCATGAACGAGGTGGAGCGCCGCGGCATGCCGACCGAAATCGCGCTGCTGCCGATGGTGGAAAGCGCCTTCGTTCCCACCGCGCTGTCGCGCGTGCCCGCTTATATCTCCCCCACCGGCGCGTCCGGGCTGTGGCAGATCATGCCGGCCACCGGCCGCCAATACGGCCTGGAGCAAACCTGGTGGTACGACGGCCGCCGCGACGTGATGGAGTCGACCCGCGCCGCGCTGGACTACCTGCAAAACCTGTACGCCCAGTTCGGCGACTGGAACCTGGCGCTGGCCGCCTACAACTGGGGCGAAGGCAATGTCGCCCGCGCGCTTGCCAAAGCGCAGGCCGCAGGCCAGCCGGCCACCTACGAAAGCATCCGCCTGCCCAACGAAACCCGCAACTACGTGCCCAAGCTGCTGGCGGTGCGCAACATCCTGCTGAATCCGGAAAAATTCGGCGTGCGGCTGGACAAGTTTCCCAACAAGCCCTACTTCGTCGCGGTTTCCGCCAGCAAGCACATGAACATCGACATCGCCGCCCGGCTGGCCGGCATATCGGTGGCGGAGTTCAAAGAGCTGAACCCGGCCTTCAACCTGCCGGTGTTCGCCTACAAGGCCGGCCGGCAGATGCTGCTGCCCGCCGCCAAGGCCGACAAGTTCCAGGCCAATCTGGACAAATGGAACCAGCCGCTGCTGACTTGGGAAGTCTACATCCCCAAAACCGATGAAAGCGCCAATAGCATCGCCAGCAGCCACGGCATGAGCGCCGGCCAGCTGCAAGCGGCCAATCGCCTGAACAGCCCGACGCTGAAGGCCGGCCAACCGGTTCTGGTGGCGATGAACAAAACCCTGAACGATGGCCAGCCGCTGGAGTCCACCGATGCGCAGATCGGCGACGCGCCGGCCGGCGCCACCCTGCTGGCCAAGGCCGACGCCGCCGCCGCGCCGCAGCCGGCGCCCGCAGTTGCTCAGGCAACTCCCGCCCCCGTCATCATGACCGCTACCGCCGCCCCCGCGGCGCCCCAGGCGCAGGATGCCGTCCCGCGTCAAACCGTGGTGATCGCCAGCGCCGGAGTTCAGGACGGCGCCGCCAAGTCGCTGGCCACCCGCGATCTCGGCAGCTATACCGTCGCCAGCGGCGACACCCTGTACAGCATCGCCCGCCGCAACAATCTGGCCGTGGAAGAACTCAAGTCGCTGAACAGGCTGGACGGCAATATCGTGCAAGTCGGCCAGCAACTGCAGCTGCAATCCGTCGAACAAGGCGAGACTCAGCTGGCCAGCGCCGGCCCGTCCGACCGCGACGCCGACCCGGCCCTGATCCAGGTCAGCGACAGCCGGCCCGCGCCGGCCCGCCACTCCACCGAATACACGGTGAAACGCGGCGACACCCTGTTCAGCATCGCCCGCCGCTTCGGCGTCAAGCACGACGACATCCAGCGCCTCAATGGCAGCCGCCAGGCCAGTCGCCTGCAGCCGGGGCAAAAGGTGAAGATCGTCGGCCTGTGAGCACCGCCGCCACCTAGCTGAACGATGAACGGCCCGGAACATTCCGGGCCGTTTTCATATCCGATGGCGCGCGTCCTTGGGCTATTTCATCCCCCGCCCCAAACCCAGCATGCGCCGCACCAGGCTGCGCGCCGGCGGCGGCACCGCGATCAGCTGCGGCAGCGTCTGGCGCAGGTTTTGCCGCAACTCCTCCACCGTCAGCGTCAACTCCGCCACCAGCCAATGGCAATGCGACGGCCACTGCATCCGCGACGGATTGTCAGCCGCCGGCAAAGGCTGCTCCAGCAGCTGCGGCTGGTTGAAACGCAACGCATGCGCCGCGCGCAGCAAGGTGCGCACGATGGCGCGCCGCGGCGAACGCTCCTCCGCCAAGGCCGGCGTCGCCGCCGCCACTTCCGCCATCCGGTCCAGCAGCGTCCACATGCCGCGCTGGCAACGCTGCACCTGCTCCAGCCGGCCGTGCGCCAGCGACGACTCCTGCGTCACCGCCGGCAGCAAGCCCCGCATCAGGATCAACCGAGCGTTGAACTCCGCCAGCGCGGCATCGCCCTCCACCGGCAGGCGCCGCGCGATGCGGTTGTACAGCAGCGCCGCCTCGCGCAGATTGTCCGCCAGCAGAAAGCGCCAGCTGTCTATCGCCCGCAACGGCAGCGTGGCCGCCGCCGCCATGCCGATCAGCGAGCCGATCAACACATTGCAGCTGCGCCACAGCGCTTCGGCGATCGGTTCGTCGCCCAGGCCGCCGACAATCACCAGCGTGATGCCGGTCAGCAAGGCCAGGTAACCGCCGCGGCCCTGGGCGTGCCAGGTGCTCAGACCCACCACCGCCGCCATCCATGCATAACAGGCATACGGCGACCAGCCATGCAGCACGATGGCGGCCAGGCCGGCCAGCGCCCCCAGCAGCGAACCGCCCATACGCTCCAAGGCCTTGCGCTGAACGCCGCCCCAGTGCGGCGCGCCGCCCAACACGATCAAAATCGTCACCAGCATCCAGCCGCCATGCGGCATGCCGGACCAGAGCGTCAGCAGCAAGCCGAACAAAAACGCCAGCGCCACCCGCAACACATGCACCTGGCGCGCGTAGCGGTTCAGGTAATACGGCACCACCAGCACCCGCCACGGCAGCTTGTTCATCGCCTCACTCCGGATTGCGGCTATCCAGCCAGATGGTCACCGGACCATCATTGACCAGGCTCACCAGCATGTCGGCGCCGAACACCCCGGTAGGCACCGGCTTGCCCAGCGCCGCCGCCAGTTCGGCGACGAAGCGGTCGAACAAGGGCTGCGAAATCTCGCCGCGCGCCGCGCGCGAATACGATGGCCGATTGCCTTTTTTCACGCTGGCGTGCAAGGTGAACTGGCTGACCGCCAGCGCCTGCCCGCCGCTCTCCAGCAGCGAACGGTTCATCACCCCGTTCTCGTCGCCGAAAATGCGCAGCTGGCTGATTTTGCGCACCAGCCAGCCGATATCGTCGCCGCCATCCGCCTCTTCCACGCCCACCAGCAGCAGCAAGCCTTCGCCTATACGCCCCTTTACCTCGCCGGCAACCGTCACCTCCGCCTGGCTGACTCTCTGCACCAACACCCGCATCCGGCTCCTCCTCGTCATCACACACGGTTCATTCTATCCAATCCCGCCGCCGCACGCCGCCCGCGGCGGCAAGCTTGCTACAATAGCCGGCTATTCATCAAAAGGATTTGCCGCATGTTGATGGTCATCTCGCCGGCCAAGACGCTGGACTACCAGACGCCCCCCGCCTCCGCGCAATTCAGCCAGCCCGGCCTGCTGGAGCACAGCGCCGAACTGATAAGCGAGCTGCGACGCAAAAGCCCGCTGGAAATCAGCCAGTTGATGAGCATCAGCGACGCGCTGGCCAACCTCAACGTCGGCCGCTACGCCGACTGGCAGCCGCCATTTGCCCCGAACAACGCCAAACAGGCGCTGTACGCCTTCAAGGGAGATGTCTACGAAGGCCTCGACGCCGGTAGCCTGAGTCCCGACGCCACCGGCTACCTGCAGCAGCGCCTGCGCATCCTGTCCGGCCTGTACGGCGTGCTGCGTCCGCTGGACCTGATGCAGGCCTACCGCCTGGAAATGGGCACCCGGCTGGCCAACCCGCGCGGCAAGAACCTGTACGAGTTCTGGGGACGGATCGTCACCGACGCGCTGAACGCGCAACTGGAACAGCTGGGACAAAGCGTCCTGGTCAACCTGGCATCGGAAGAGTATTTCAAGTCGGTCAAACCGAAGCAGCTGAACGCCGCCATCGTGACGCCGGTATTCCAGGACCGCAAGAATGGCCAGTACAAGATCATCAGCTTCTACGCCAAGCGCGCGCGCGGCCTGATGGCGCGCTGGGCCGCCGAGCATCGCGTGCTGCAGCCGGAAGCTTTGCGCGACTTCGACAGCGAAGGCTACGCTTTCGACGCCTCAGCCTCCAGCGAGCTGACCTGGGTGTTCCGCCGCGATCTGGAATAACCTCCGCGCCATCCGAGCCATGGCCGGCAACACCCGGCCCGACAGGATAAAGACATGATCACTACCCGACTGGCCACACCGGCCGATTGCGATGTGCTGGCCGAGCTGTTTTACCTGATAGACCGGCATTATTTCGGCGCCGACCGCGCCAATCTGGACGCCTCGGCACGCTATGTCGCCGCCAATCTGTTCCAGCCGCACTGCGGCGTGCAGACCATGCTGGCCCAGCGCGATGGCCAAACGCTAGGCCTGGCGACATTCTCCCTGCTCTACCCCGCGCCGGAGTACAGCGGCCAGCTGTTCATGAAGGATCTGTTCACCCGCAAGGAAGCCCGCGGCAGCGGCGCCGGCCAGACCCTGCTGCGAGCCTTAGCCAGCTTGGCGCTGGAGCGCGGCTGCCAACGGCTGGACTGGACCGCCGAGCGCGGCAACCAGGCAGCCCTCGCCTTCTATGACCGAATAGGCGCCGGCGTGGTGGAGGACAAGGTGTATTACCGCATCAGCGGCGCAGCATTGGCGGCCTTCGCCCGCCATCCGGCTGACCAGCAGCCGGCAGCGCATAGCTGGCCAGCGCCGCGCTGACATCGCGCGACACTTCATCCGCATGCAGAATGCCGGCATGAGATTGCTGGTAACCCTTGATGCGGAAAGCCTGGCTCTGCGCCTCGTCGCGCAGTTGGCTGCTCAGCGCCACCCGGCCATCCCCTGGTTCCCGCGACATCCATCTGCCGCGCTGAAAGCCGAACAGCAACACATGCCGGGTCGCCGCCGGCAGTGTCTTGGGCGAGCCGTCCGCGCGCACGAATAATTGCCGCAAAAAAGCGCTGTCCGGCGCCAGATTGCGCCAGCTGTCCACTACCCATGGCGCCGGCGTGCGCCTCACCCCCACGCCTGCGCCGCCATCCCCGGCCCATGGCGTCGCCAGTGTCAACAGCAGCGGCACCGTGACCGCCGGCCGATCCACAGCCATGTCCAGCAGCAACTGGCGCGCCACCAGCCCGCCCATGCTGTGCGCGACCACCACCAAACTCGGAAAATGAAAGCGCCGCTGCAATTGCAGCAAAACCACGTGCAGCATTTGCGCCGAAACCGTCAAATCGCTCCCGCTGGGATAAAACGCCAGCCATGGCTGAAAACGGCTGACGTCCAAACCCTGGACCAACGTGTCGAAGTTGCGCGGCGTCCCGCCCATGCCATGAATGAACAGCACCGGGATCTTGCCCTCCTGGTACGGATGCAGGAAATAAATGCCGGGATGCGCCTGGCGCATGAACAGGTCTGGATGCCAGATGCCCTGCTGCCCATACTCCGACGTCCACAGCGGATCATCCATCCTGCCGACCTCCCCCACGCTCAACGCGCGGCCCTGCGGCAGAGCAAGCGGCCCAGGCCGTGACTCCTGCAGCATCTTGCGCACCTCGCCGCCTGGCTGCCGCGATCCCAGATCGATATCCAATCCGCGCAGCGGCCTGCCTCCCGCGCAGACCAGCGGCTCGCCGCCGCCGGCCTCGCCCCAAGACTCGCCGCCGCTCCATTGCTGGTCGCCCGCCTCGTCCTGGAACGCCAACGCCAGATAGCGCCCCGGCGCGGCCGCCAGCCGCCACTCCCCACCCTGCTGCAACACTTGCTGCGCGGCCAGCTCTGGCAGGCCCTCTCCCAAAGCGTACAGATTGACGATCACCGCCCCCGGCCTTGCCGACTGCGCCGCGCCGGAGAAGCTGCACAGCTCGCCCCCCCGCGGCGACATCGCGCACCCGGCCAGCGCGGCGCACAGCGCCAGGGCATGGCAGAAACGGCCCACCCGCGAATTCGTCACTCCGCCTCCTCCCGATCGCGCCATAAAATGACAACGTCAAAACAAACCATACCACTAGCGCTGCGACGACACTACCGCACGGCGAGACATCCCGGCGCCTCTCCAGCCGCCAAGAAAAAAACCCGGCGGAAGCTGCCGGGGCGATTGCCGGAATTCGGCGGCCCGGATTATGAAACCGGCAAACCCGAATCGATACTATATTTGTATACCGCATCACGGAATCTAGATGCAAAGCCCTCTTCTCCCCAGCAACGAGCAGGAGCGCATTCAGGCCTTGTAACCTCCTCCCGCAAAAACGTAGCGGCGAAAGTAGAGATTTCTAGCAAATTTAAGCCCATCCGGGCAGGAGATTTGTCATGAAAAAATCGAAGTTCACCGAAGAACAGATTGCCTTCGCGTTGCGCTAGGCGGAGTCCGGCACCACCGTCGCCGAGGTCTGCCGCAAGATGGGTGTTTCCGAAGCCACCCCCTACAACTGGAAGAAGAAATACGGCGGCTTGGGCGTCAGCGAGCTGCGCCGCTTGAAGCAGTTGGAAGAGGAGAACGCCCGCCTCAAGCGCATGGTCGCCGACCTGAGCCTGGACAAGCAGATGCTGCAGGAAGTCATCCAAAAAAAGCTGAGAGGCCGGCCCGCAAACGCGAGTTGGCCAACTTCCTGATCGACGCGTACCGCGTCAGCATCCGTCGCGCCACCGCGGTCATTCAGCTGCGGCAAGCTACCTATTTTTACCGCCCTCACCCTCGAGACGATCGTGCGGAGCGGCAGCGAATCCGCGAGATCGCCGCCACCCGCATTTGTTATGGCGCGCGCCGCATCCACATCTTGCTGCGGCGGGAAGGCTGGCGGATCCATCACAAGAAGACCTGCCGGATCTATTGCGAAGAAGGTCTGAATCTGCGGCGCAAGCGGCCCAAACGGCGAGTGGCAGCGGCGCATCGCCACGCTCGGCCGGCCGTCTCCAATTTGAATGCGTGCTGGAGCATGGATTTCGTCGCCGATCCGCTGTTCAACGGCCAGAAAATCCGGCCCTTAACTGTGGTGGATAATTTTAGCTGGGAGAGTCTGGCGATCACGGTGGATTTCGCGCTGAAAGCTGCGGACGTGGTTGCTAGTATCCATTCAAAATAAAAAGAGAGGCTTAGCCTCTCTTTTTCCACTCCTTTTTATCCTGTAAAAAAATATCGTTATAGCTTGATCAAAGTACTCTTCAGCTCTGTGTATTTTTCAAGCGCGTGTAATGACTTGTCGCGACCATTGCCAGACTGTTTATAGCCGCCAAACGGCAAGTTCATATCCCCACCCTCCTCATAGCAGTTGACCCAAACCGTACCCGCACGAAGCTGACGCGCCACTTTATGCGCTGTCGAGACATCCTGAGTCCACACTGCCGCCCCAAGTCCATATTGGCTATCGTTGGCAATCCGCACGGCCTCATCCACATCATCAAAGGTAATCACTGATAAAACGGGGCCAAATATTTCTTCACGGCAAATCGTCAAGTTTGGCTGCGGGCAATCAAAAATAGCAGGCTCAATAAACAAACCATCTGGGTGGATAGCTTGGACAGCAGCACCACCTTGTAGCAGCGTAGCGCCTTCTTTTTGTCCTTGCGCTATATATGACAGGACTTTATCAAACTGCCGTTGATCGACAACTGCACCCAAGTTCGTTTCAGGTGACAATGGATCTCCAGGACGATAATCAGCCATCGCCACTTTCAGTTCAGACAAGAAGGCTTCGCGTATTTCTCTAGCCACCAAGACACGAGACCCTGCCGTACACATTTGACCAGCGTTATAACAAATAGCACCAGCTGCCGCTCTCGCAGCTGCCTTAAGATCCTTGCAGTCTGCCAAGATAATATTCGGGCTTTTCCCGCCCAACTCCAACCACACGCGCTTGAGATTGCTTTGTGCCGCATAGTTGGCGATCTGCTTGCCAACCGCCGTCGATCCGGTAAAGGCGACGCAATCCACATCCAGATGTGATGCCAAGGCCTGGCCAACGTTCCCCGCCCCCGGCAAGACCTGAAAAATACCAGGCGGAATGCCCGCTGCTTCAGCGAGAGCGGCAATACGGATTGCGGTAAGGGGCGACTTCTCAGAGGGCTTCAGAATGACCGCATTGCCTGCGGCTAACGCCGGAGCAAACTTCCAGCTTGCCATCAGCAAAGGGAAGTTCCACGGCACAATAGCTGCCACCACGCCGACAGGCTCGCGCGTCACCATGCCAAGCAACGCCGGATCGACAGGCACAACCTCACCCGGAACCTTGTCAATCAGCTCGGCAAACCAACTGATGCAGTAAGCCGTATTGGAAATATCAACGCTTAGAGCGTTGGCGATGGGTTTGCCAACATCCAATGATTCCAAGAGCGCTAATTCTTCAATATTGTCCTGGATGAGCGAAGCAAATCGTTTCAGTATTTCCATCTTGGAACGCGGCGCCAGCTCGGACCATGCGCCACCATCGAATGCCCGCCTCGCTGCACGCACCGCTAGCTCCACATCCTCTTCACCGCACCACTCAATAGATGCCAACACCTTGCCGGTTGCGGGATTGATCGTTGTGAACTCTTTGCCGCTCAGCGCTTTCCGGTAAGCGCCATCGATGTAAGCGCGGCCTTCGAAATGCAATTGCTCTGCTTTTTTCTGCCAATTGATCGTACCGGTAGACATGTATGCTTTCCTTTTTTTGTACTATCTCTGGTTTACGTGCAAAAAATCACAAATCTAGATGGTGTGCTTTCTAGTTCGTCGGCTTTACAGCAATCACCCCAACACTATCCCGACCATCATCAGACAAGCACTCAGCGGGGAAAACACCTTGTCGATTGATGTATGCGGCTTGCTCAACCATAAAGCCATGGTCAGTGAATAGTTTTTTAAAACTATCAAGATCAAACAGATGCAAAACATCAGGAATTTGATTCGAAAACGCTATGCTATCGTGCATGCGATGATTTTCGATCAAGCCAGGATAAGGATGGCCGGCGGCAAGCCTTGCTTCATATTCCGGCCTGAAAGACTTCCAATTACCGATGAACGGCGTCTCGACAGTTGCATAAATTCGCCCACCGGGAATTAACAATCTAGACATGGCATTCAGCATTTTATCAATGCTTTGACCATTGAAGAAGTGCAAAACCCGGCAACACAGAATGGATGCAATGGAGTTTTCTGTCAGATCAATTTCATCAGGAAAGCTACCATCTAGAAATGTAATCCGTTGCAACATTTCAGCAGGCACGTTCCTGCTAGCAATCTCTAAATGCTCTTTGCTTAAGTCATTGCATATGACTGCATGTCCATTTTTTAAAGCTGAAATGGAATTCGAACCAAATCCCGCACCGATCTCAAGTAGAGGAAAGGCAGATACCGACTGATTGCAAAAAGCAGTAGAAACAAAATCCTTACTGTCGGTGATGACGCCCGTGTTGTTGAGGGTCATCGCACAGCCAGCAGCTTCAAACAGGGCATGACTATCAGATATCATCATGGCAACCTCATTATGTCCATGTAAACTACACCAAAGTTATCCGAGGCACGACTATGCAGAAATGGCTGCATATTGTTGGCATTCATTGTTCTGATAATATCGAAGTTATTGCTAATATTGAGCGAAGACTTTATTCTTGCTAGCGCTTTGGAAATAGTGGAAACTGAAGTATTGGTAGCAAAAGCAATTTCCTTTGGTTGTTTTCCTGCGCAAAAAAGCTCTAGAATCTTGAATTCTTTGTCGGTTAGATTAGATAGGTACTTCAGTATCTTTTCGCGACTACTCTCGCTGCCCTGCTTGCCTTCATCAACTTGACTTGATGTATCTACCTTCAAATAGTTCAACGTCCTAAAATAAACCCACTCCAATTTATTTGAAGAGGAATATAATGGCTCTTTGATATAGGTAATTTCATTGTATACCGATCCATTCCGGAAGCAGTGCAAGGAAATAACGGGCCGCTCCTCTCTCAGCACAATCCCATCTTCAGCATCATAATCGTGCCCTTCCGAAACAGAGTTGATAGGCAGGTCATACGTGTGCCTGCCTAAAATCTCCTCTAGACATGAAGCTCCCACAACAGAAAGGTATTGGCTATGCGCATAAAGAAACTGGTGCGTTTTATTCTTGACACCACAGCTATGCCTTGAGGAGTCTATTTGTGTTTTTATGAGATCTGGCAAATCTGACATTGTAATGAATCTCCATTGATATCATTAATATCAGAAAGCTGCGGCACGCTTGTTTTCTGTAAAAGCAATGTGAATCACAAAAAGCAAAATCACAGCCAACCCCATAAAGCTGGACATGATTACGATGCCAAGCTGCGGACTCCCCGTTGCCTTGATGACGTATCCCATCATGATGGGCGACACAAACCCAGCCAAGCTGCCAATGGAATTGATCACAGCAAAAATAACTGCCGCAGCCTTGCCTTTAAGGAAATTGACTAGCGACCAAAATACTGGATAGGTCAGCATAATCGCAGTAGTCGCAATCGAAATTAAGCCAAGCTTTGTTGTCACGCTTATGCCATTAATCAAGATGGCCGAAAATGATAAGCACCCAACCCCGTACAACAGGGACAAGACAAAAACTGGCCGTTTTATGGTTCCGATCATCAAAAATGACGTCGCTAGCGCGATCAGTGCCAAGCCCCATGGGATGGCATTGATCAAGCCGATATGCAATGTATCGGCAACATCAAAGGATTTGATGATCTGCGGGAGCCAGAATGAAATGCAATACATGGAAAAGGCTGAGGCAGAAGTCACGATTGCATATATCCAAACTTTTAAGTCCAACAGCGCTTTCAGCGGCGACCCAATCACAGCTTTGGTTTCTTCCTGTGCTTGTATGTGGGCGCTTAACTGCAATTTTTCAGCATCAGTTAAATACTTTACAGACTTGATGCTCTCCGGCAGCACATAGAGCAGTGCAATACCAATAAAAATGGTCATAAGACCTTCTGTCCAGAACAACCACTGCCATGCAGCCAAGCCTAAGTAGTGCGATTTAGAGATCGTTTCCAACAACCAGCCCGAAAATATACTGCCAATCACTGCAGATAGTGGGATGGCGGAGATGAAAAGGAAATTGGTTTTTGCACGATTCTCTATTGGAATGAAGCGTGTCAAATAAAACAGCACTCCGGGATAAAACCCTGCCTCACACACTACAAGCAGAAATCTGACAATATACAGCTGAGTATCTGTGTGGACGTAGTAAGTTGACATCGTGACCACGCCCCAGCTGATCATAATTCTTGCCAACCACCTCCGTGCGCCGAATCTTAGCAACAATAAATTACTGGGAATTTCTGCGGCAATATATCCGGCAAAAAATACCCCTGCGGCCGTCCCAAAAACCAATGGATCAATACCGAATGATTTTGCTAAAGAGAACTGTGCAAAAGCCAGGTTGGTTCTGTCGATGTAGGCCATGGTTAGGCAAATGATCAGCCAGGGCACAATTCTAACTGTGATCTTCTTTGCTGCAATCGCTGGTACGCTTTCCATTGGGAGCCTCTGATTGAATTAAGCAGGCGTATCAATATTAGGATTGTTCTATTAAAAACCAATGTGATTAATATTGATCTTCATCTCGAGTCGAAAGTGACTCATGACCACAAAACACTGTCAAGGAAAATTATTTTCCTTGAGGCAACGCCTCATCGTTTGCATTATGCGCAAACCAATGCAATGTCGTTTGAATATTACTCGACACCTTATCAGTTTTCATCACGACTGTATATTGGCTTGACAATAATATTTCGCATTAAATCACTTAACTAGACTCACTGATGGCTTTAGCAAGCGCAGCCAGCTTGATTGACGGCAACCGTGCAGAAAAACGGATTAAAAACTAATAAAACGAGGTGCGGATGATGAACACACAGGAACTGAATTTAACAAGCGAACTGGCACGGCTTTTGTACTATACGGCTCACATTGCTACCACTATCCGGCAGCATAGTAAGCAAGCGACTGGCCGCACTCACCGCTTACGAAACGGTAAAGACATTTGTCAACTCGCGGACACGCTGCACAACTTTGACCTGCTGGGCCATGCCATCCTGGCTAACAATCCGAAAACCATGCTGAGGGTTTGCGATCTACTGCTAAAGGACTACCAACGCTACATTGAGCGCTATGCAGTCGCGCTTGCCAATGTAGAAACTTCCGGAAATATAAAAGCAGGCAACTATATGGTGGATTTGCAGGAAGGCATGGAAATTATTACGGAAATACAAACCAGGGTTAGACCATTCACCAAGATGGCAAGCGCGCACTAAGGTGGTCGATCTTAAAGTCTTACGCTTACCCATCTGAATCACATTTTGATTTCTACCCTTGCCCCATTGCTGCACATGGGGCTTTTTTCCTCTCTGCTCATCTGCTCAAAAAGCTGCTCTAGCAGTTCCTCCACCTCCGATGAAATAGTTACGCCATCGCTACAAACCGAAGCCAGGTACTTTCTCCTTTCCGCCCTTTTCGCTTCAGCACTTTTCCCTTTTAAAATCCGCGTCACTCGGCTAATGGCTTTTTCAAATATGACTTTCATTGTGCGCTCCTAATCGAATCTAGATTTTTTCAACTACATATCATCGACTTGAGCTGGGCTTGTTTTGTCAAAATCGTTCTGATCCTCCCCTTCATCCATTTGAAATGATGAAGCCTCCCCTCATGGAGTTCGATATGTCGCATCTAGTGGAAACCATGGCCTATGTCGGCCAAATCCCTTGGCATGGCTTGGGCAACTGCCTGCCGGCTGGGCAGCCTGTCGAGGTCTGGCAGCGCGAGGCGGGACTGGATTGGTCGATCCAGGAAGCGGAGGTGCTGTTCAACAACACCGCTGCCGATGCCATCCATATCCGCGCTCACAGCGATGCCAAGGTGCTGTATCGTCGGATACGCTGGCGCCGCTGATCGCGCGCTGAGCGTGGACGAGCAGTGCTATCAGCGCCTGATCCTGCCCTATCTGATCGAGCACGATATTCCATTGCTATTCGTGGTGAATCAGGTAGACAAGATCGAGCCGTGCCGGGAATGGGACTTCATCCACAGCATGCCTGGTCCGCAACAGCTGACCCACATCAGCCGCAAGCAGATGCAGATCAGCCAGTTGTTCAACGCGCCAGTAACCCAGATCTTCATCATTTCAGCCATGGAAGGCTACGGCCTGCAGATCCTGATCGAGCAAATCATCCATAGGCTGCCCAAAGAAAAAAAGTGGAGCGTCACGCGAGAGACCCGCGCCGAGTACGTGACGCCTGCCATGCAGCGGGAATCCATAGGTGGGCTGTGGGATACGATCAAAGAAGCCGCCAAGACGATCTTGCGCGAAACCTGGACCACGATCTCACATCGCGTGGAAAGCTGGTTCAGCAAACGGTTCGGCTGGTAGTAGAGAACAACAGGTAGCTTGGGAAGGGGATGCTTGGCATCGCATCCTGCAGGCACCGCCTTCTGACTGCGTTGATTCACAGCGACCGAGACGGATCGAATCCGCTTACACAGCGGTTACACGGTCTAGAAAAGCAAAAAGGCCAACTTCTAGAAAGAAGTTGGCCTAATGCTTATTTGGTTGCGGGGGCAGGATTCGAACCTACGACCTTCGGGTTATGAGCCCGACGAGCTACCAGACTGCTCCACCCCGCGTCTGAATTCTGTTCTGCGCTGTTTCTTGCAGAGAGGCGAACTATATACCCATGACAGCCTTCCGTCAAGACTTTGCCGGAAACCATATCAAAAACAGCGAAAATGCCTGTTCATACTCTTTAACAGATGCCGACTGCAAAAACATAAGCCATCAACAAAAGACCGCTACATTGACAGCGTGGTCGGTACCGAAGCGGAAGCGGAGGTGTCACGCAAACGGAAACCGGTCTGCCAATCGGATTCAAGATGCGAAATCGACCTGTGCATTTTGACGGGTGTTGCCATCTGCAAGCGACTGCCAGCGCTAACAGCCAAGGTAATGCCTGTTCTCCTAAGTGTTCATCACGGAACTTCGGGCCGCCTTGTGCGGCCCACTTTTTTTGTCTTGCGGCTTAGGATTCCCCATGATACCCGAATTCAATATCCGAAGCCAATCCCATACCACTGCCTCGCGGCACTATGCCGCGGCCAGCTGCATCGCGACGGTCAAACGCCTGCGCAACAGCCAAGTGGCGCCGCACAGCAAGCCCATCACCCCATAACTGATCCAGGGCAGCAACAGCACGGAGCGTTCAACCGGCCAATGCCATGCCAGCCAGCTGCGCAACAGCATCTCCGATACCAGGCCCAAGCCCCACATCGCCGTCATGAACCGCATGCCGCGCCGAAAGGCAGCTTGCGCCCAAAGCCACTCGCAATGCTCGCGGCCATCTTGCCGCTGCCTTTCCAGCGCGGCCCGCGCCAGGAAAAACACCAGCGGACGGGGAAACAGCAGCGACAAGAGAAACGCCGCGCCGAACAGCCCCGACAACAACGATTCGCGCAGCAGCAGCATCTTCTCTCCACCGCCCAGCGCCATCCCCAGCAGAGACAGCGCGATGCCCAACAGCACCAGCATGCTCATCGCGTCTACCCGCCGGCTGCGCCACAGCTCCCAGCCGCTCCACATCAGCAGCGGCGCTGCAGACAGCAGCAAGCCGCCCATCTCTCCCCAATGTGGCCGCGCCCAGCGGTAGCACAGCCAGGGCAGCAGAAAATTGACCAGCAACTCCAACAACAGCGTCATTCTTCTCGACATGGCGGCCTCCCGGAATCAAACCGCAAAACTGCCGCAGCATGCGACTGTCGTCAAGAAAAACAAAGCCCCGCACGGCGCGGGGCTTGGCTGCGAGCCCGGAGCCGCCAAGGCCCGGGCATTCGGAAACCGGTCAGGCTGCCGCCTGAATGAAACCATTGGCAGGATACATGGCGCTGGCCAAACCCAAAGCCGATTTGAAAGTCACTTCAAACATTTTGCCGACTTGGCGGATGCTGACCACTTCATAGTGGACCACGCTGCCGCTGTCCTTGTGCTCAAAAACTTTGTAGCCCGGCTTCAATTGCGAAATTTTCATGATTCACGTCCTTTGTTATTTTTTTACTAAAAACATATACATATCTGATGTTAGTCGCCGCAACCGGAAAAAAGTTCCGGTACCAAAATATGTCGTCCAATCTTGCGAAAACTGTAGCAGATGCGGATGACAGAACAGTGACGAGTGGTCGAAAGGCCAGTATCGTCCGCCATCCGAAAGCAAAACCCCAGCTACCACTATGGTCGCCGGGGTCTTGTTATCCAAGTCTCATCAAGTTACTTGGTAATACTACTTATTTGCCATGATAAAAATCAAGCCATGGCGGCCAGACATCAGCCGATGCGCATGCCCGGCTTGACGCCTGCGTCCACATCCAGCAGGTACAGGCCTTCGCTATCGTCGGTGCCCGACGCGCAGACGATCATGCCCTGCGACACGCCGAAGCGCATCTTGCGTTCGGCCAGGTTGGCAACCACGATCACATGGCGGCCGACCAGTTTTTCCGGCTCCTGATAAGCCTTGCGGATGCCGGAGAAAATGTTGCGGGTTTCAAAGCCCAGATCCACCTTGAACTGCAGCAGCTTGTCCGAACCTTCGACGAAGCCGCATTCCAGCACCTTGCCGACGCGCAGGTCGACCTTGGCGAAGTCGTCGATCTTGATGGTTTCGGCCAAAGGCTCGTGCGCGGCGGCGGCCGGCGTGTCTTGAGTCGCTTGCATGTTTTCCTTGTTCGCCTCTATCAGTTTGTCGATCAGCGCCGGGTCGATGCGCTGCATCAGATGCTGGTAGGCGTTGATTTTCTTGCCCAACAGCAGGGTTTGCGCATCGCTCCAGGCGAGCGGCGCCACCTCCAGGAAGGCTTCCACCCCTTCGGCCAGCTTCGGCAGCACCGGCTTCAAATAGATGGTGAGCAGGCGGAAAGCGTTGATCAGCACCGTGCAGACTTCCTGCAGGCGCGCGTCCTGCCCCTCTTGCTTGGCCAGTTCCCACGGTTTGTTGGCGTCGACATAGACGTTGACCATGTCCGCCAGCGCCATCACGTCGCGCAAGGCCTTCGCGTATTCGCGCGCTTCGAAGGCGGCGGCCAGATCCTCGGCGGCCGCCTGCAACTTGGCCAGGATGTCCAGATCCGACACGCTGGCCGCCAGCTGGCCGTCGAAGCGCTTGGCGATGAAGCCCGCGGAGCGGCTGGCGATGTTGACGAACTTGCCGACCAAGTCGGAGTTTACCCTGGCGACGAAGTCATTCAGGTTAAGGTCGATGTCCTCGATGCGGCCGTTCAGCTTGGCGGCGATGTAGTAACGCATCCACTCCGGGTTCAGGCCGCAGTCCAGGTAGCTCTTGGCCTGGATGAAGGTGCCGCGCGATTTGGACATCTTCTGGCCATCCACTGTGAGGAAGCCGTGGGCGAACACGCCGGTCGGCGCGCGCAGGCCGGAATAATTCAGCATCGCCGGCCAGAACAGCGCGTGGAAATACAGGATGTCCTTGCCGATGAAGTGGTACATCTCTGCCTGGCTGTCCTTGGCGAACCATTCGTCGAACTTCAGGCCGGAGCGGTCGCACAGGTTCTTGAAGCTGGCCATGTAGCCGATAGGCGCGTCCAGCCACACGTAGAAGTATTTGCCCGGCGCGTCGGGAATCTCGAAGCCGAAGTAAGGCGCGTCGCGGCTGATGTCCCAGTCCTGCAGGCCGCCGTCGATCCACTCGTTCATCTTGTTCAGCGATTCCTGCTGCAGGTGCGGCTGCTCGACGCCGTCGGCGCGCTTGCTGGCGCCGCTGGTCCACTGCTTCAGGAAATCGGCGCATTCGCCCAGGCGGAAGAAGTAGTGCTCGGAGGTTTTCAACACCGGCTTGGCGCCGGACACCGCCGAATACGGGTTCTTCAGTTCGGTCGGATTGTAGGTGGCGCCGCAGACTTCGCAGTTGTCGCCGTACTGGTCCTTGGCCGAACACTTCGGGCATTCGCCCTTGACGAAGCGGTCGGGCAGGAACATCTGCTTTTCCGGGTCGTACAGCTGCTCGATGGTGCGCACCGCGATCTTGTCGTCGGCGCGCAGCGCCTTGTACACCTGCTCCGCCAACTCCTTGTTTTCCGGGCTGTTGGTGCTGTAGTAGTTGTCATGGCCGATCAGGAAGCCTTGCGAATCGGCCACATGCAGCGCGCGGACTTCGTCCACCAGCTGCTCCGGGGAGATGCCGCGCTTTTCCGCCGCCAGCATGATCGGGGCGCCGTGGGTATCGTCGGCGCAGACGTAGTAGCACTCATGGCCGCGCATCTTCTGGAAGCGCACCCAGATATCGGTCTGGATCTGCTCCAGCATATGGCCGAGGTGGATCGCGCCGTTGGCGTAAGGCAGCGCGCTGGTCACCAGAATCTTGCGTTTGGTCATTCGGATCATTCCCTGGATTGGCAATCTCAAGCGATCGATTATAGAGACAGAAGAGGCGGGCGGTCATCAGGCTTGCGCGCCAAATATTGCCCCGCACAAAAGCACAAGCCCGGAACGCGGCGTTTCCGGGCTTGTGAAGTCAGCCAGGCGGCTCAGGCGCCCTGGCTGGCCAGCCTGCCGTCTTCGACAGCCGGCGCGGCGCGCTCGGCCATGGCGATGCCCACCATCTTGCGGCCCAGCAGCACGTAGGCCAGCGAGAAGCACAGCGCCAGCACCGCGAAACCAGTGAGGCCTGAGGCCTGGTAAACCTGGCGGAACAGCTCGATGCCCACCGCGTAGCCGGCCATCGAGATCATGCTCATGCTGGCGGAAATGGTGCCGCGGCCGGCCACGTCGCAGGACATCAGCGCGAAGCGGTACAGCACGCCGAAGGCCAGACCCTCGCCGAAGGCCATCAGGCTCATGCCAGCCACCATCCAGTATTGGGGAAGCGACGAAACCAGCACGCCGCCGACCATCACCGCCAGGCCGCCGACGATGGGCCACATGCCCACCAACGCGGAGCGGCCCAGCGGCCAGCGGTCGGCGATCACGGCCAGCGCCAGGTTGCCGGCGATCAGGCCGCCGAACACCGGAATCTGCATCAGGCCGTACGCGACGGCGCTCATGTGCAGGTCGCGCACCAGCAGCACCGGCGACAGCGCGATCCAGCCCATCAGCGGCAGCGCCAGCAGCGGGATGCACAGCGCGGCCAGCACGAAACGGCTGTGGCCGAAGACTTTCAGGTAGTCGCGCCCCATGCTGGACAGCGGCAGCTTCTCATGGCTGGGCGCCACGGTTTCCGGCATGCGGAAATACAAGCCCACCAGCGCGAGGAAAGACAGGCCGGCGATGAACAGGAAGCCGCTGCGCCACGGCGCCAGCTCCAGCAAGGCCGCGCCGGCCAAGGGGCCGACCAGCGGCGCGATCAGCGCCACATTGGCCATCAGCGCGGTGACGCGCACCGCGGCGGTCTCCTCAAACGACTCCTGCAGCGAGGCGTAGCCGACGGCGTTGATGAAGCACAGGCCCACGCCTTGCAGCAGGCGCAGCGCGATGAAGGCCTCGATCGAGCTGACAAGGTAAGTGGCCAGGCAGGCGATGGTGAAGTAAGCGACGCCGAACAGCAGCACCGGGCGGCGGCCGATGCGGTCGGACAGCGGGCCGGTCAGCCACGGCAGCAGCGCGCCGCCCACCAGGAAGGCGGTCATCGACGTCGGCGCCCAGGAGGCGTCGACCAGAAATTCGCGGGTGACGGAAAGCATGGCCGGCTGGACCATGTCGTTGCAGATGTAGACGGCGAATTCGAACAGCACCAGGGCCAGCGGGAACAGCAGATTGGACCAGGTAAGTTTGGCGTGTTTGGACTGCATAAAGCGGGGAAAACCTTTCGTCGACAAAGAACAGGGCCCGCGGCCTGACAGGGCCGAGCCTTTGGCGCTGCGGCAGCGCCGCAACCGAGAAAAACCGACAATTGTACTCTTTTCAAGGACTTTCATCAAAAGTTATTGCCGCGCGGCGCGCCGCCATCTCCCCTTCCCCTGCCCTTTGCCGGCGCACAGGAGTAAGATGGGCCCTTGGCCGGCGCGATGCGCGCCGCAGCGAATCCGACTAAAATACTCGGAAATCATCACCCGGAACGCCGCATGTTCTCCAAACTCACCCGCCTGTTCGGTGGTCAAGCCGACCAGGCCACGCAAAACGAAACCATGGCACAGCTCGAATCCCAGATCCTCGATACCCTCAAACCGCTGATCGACGCCAATACCGGCAAAGGGTATGTGGCGGCCAAGAACGTCAAGAGCCTGCAGATCGACGACAAGGCCATCCGCCTGGACGTGACGTTGGCCTACCCGGCCAAGAGCCAGTTCGACGCGGTGCGCCAACAGTTTGAAACCGCGCTGGCGCCGCTGGCCGAAGGGCGCGCCGTGGAAGTGCGGGTCGACAGCCAGATCGTCAGCCACTCCGCCCAGCGCGGCGTGCCGCTGCTGCCGGGCGTGAAGAATATCATCGCCGTCGCCTCCGGCAAGGGCGGCGTCGGCAAATCCACCACCGCCGCCAACCTGGCGCTGGCATTGTCGGCCGAAGGCGCGCGCGTCGGCCTCTTGGACGCCGACATCTACGGCCCGTCCCAGCCGCTGATGATGGGCCTGCAGGGCCAGCGGCCCGAATCGGCCGACGGCAAGCTGCGGCCGCTGATCGGCCACGGCATCCAGACCATGTCCATCGGCTACCTGGTAGACGCCGACCAGGCGATGGTGTGGCGCGGCCCGATGGTCAGCCAGGCGCTGCAGCAACTGCTGAACGACACCCGCTGGGACGATCTGGATTATCTAGTCATCGACATGCCGCCGGGCACCGGCGACATCCAGCTGACGCTGTCGCAGAAAGTGCCGGTCACCGGCGCGCTGATCGTCACCACCCCGCAGGACATCGCGCTGCTGGACGCGCGCAAGGGCGTCACCATGTTCCAGAAGGTGAACGTGCCCATTCTGGGGCTGGTGGAAAACATGGCCATCCACATTTGCTCCAACTGCGGCCACGCCGAGCACATCTTCGGCGAGGGCGGCGCGGCGCGCATGGCCGCCGATTTCGGCGTGGAGCTGCTGGGCTCGCTGCCGCTGGAGCTGGCCATCCGCCTGGCGGTGGATGCCGGCGCCCCCAGCGTGGCGGCGGATCCGGCCGGCAAACCGGCCGAGCTCTACCGCGCCATCGCCCGCCGCGTGGCGGTGAAAGTGGGCGAAAAAGCGCAGGACTTCTCCGGCAAATTCCCCAAGATCGTCATCCAGAACAACTGAGCGGCACCATGATTGCGATGTACGATTCCGGCCTGGGCGGACTGTCGGTGTGGCGCGCGGTGCGCGCCGCGCTGCCCGCCTGGCCGATCACCTACCTGGCGGACCAGGCCTATTGCCCGTATGGCCAGCGCAGCCGGCAGGAAATCATTGAACGCAGCCTGAAAGTCGGCCATTACCTGGTCAGCCAGGGCGCCACCATCCTGGTGGTGGCCTGCAACACCGCCACCACCGCGGCGGTGTCCAGCATGCGCGAACAGCTGCCCATCCCCATCGTCGGCATCGAACCGGCGATCAAGCCGGCGGCGGCGATGAGCCGCACCGGCCGCATCGCGGTGCTGGCCACCGAGTACACGCTGGCCAGCGACCGGGTGAAAGCCTTGCTCGACGCCCACGCCGGCGATGTGGAAGTGCTGCGCCGCCCCGGCCACGGCTGGGTGGAGCAAGTGGAGGCCGGCGAGCTGGACAGCGAGCGCACCCGCCAGCTGGTGCGCCAGGTGGTGGCTCCGCTGCTGGGCCAGGGCATCGACCATATCGCGCTGGGCTGCACCCACTATCCCTTCCTGGCCCCGCTGATCCGCGAGCTCACCGGCGACGGCATCCAGCTGTACGACCCCGCCGAGGCCATCGCCCGCCGCGTCTGCGACCTGCTGCGCCAACACGGCTGCGACAGCCAGGGCGACGGCTATTGCCGCTTCATCAGCACCGCCGACGGCAACGACATGGCCCTGCGCCTGCCGCAGCTGATAGGCCGCAGCGACCCGGTGGAGTCGGTGCCGCTGGACTGAAACGCCGCCTTGCGCCGCGGCGCGCCGCGGTTACAATGCGCGATCCAAACCTTTGCCCGGGACATTCCTCATGAAACGCCCGCTGTCCTTGCTCGCCGCGCTGCTCGCGGCCATCAGCCTGAACGCGCATGCCGCGCCCGGCTGCTTCAATGTCGCCGGCGACATCGCGCGCCAGACCGGCAACCGCCTGGATCGCCAGGAACTGACGGAAGTGCTGCAGTCGCTATCCCGCAGCGGCCAGCTGCCGCCCAAATTCGTCAACAAGAAGCAGGCGCGCGCAGCCGGCTGGCAACCCGGCCGCAGCCTGTGGAGCGTGCCGGCGCTGCAGGGAAAATCGATGGGCGGCGACCGTTTCGGCAACTACGAAAAGCGGCTGCCGGCTGGCCAGTGGCAGGAGGCGGATCTGGGCTATAAAGGCGGCAAGCGCGGCGCCTACCGGCTGGTGTTCAGCCGCCAGGGGCAGCGCTACGTCAGCGTAGATCACTACAACCGCTTCATCGAGGTGCCGCCATGCCAGTGAAAGTGTGCGAACTGCGCCACATCGTCAGCCAGGAGCAATTATTCGACGAACTCAGCCGCCAGCTGCGGCTGCCGCCCCACTTCGGCCGCAATCTGGACGCGCTGTACGACTGCCTGGCCAACGACGCGTCCGGGCCGTTCGAGCTGGTCTGGCGCGACACCGCCGAATCGAAACAGGCGCTGGGCGCCGACCTTTACGCCACCGTGCTGGAGATTCTGGAGACCGTCGCCGAAGCGCGCGGCGACGTCACCCTGGACATCCACCACTAGCCGCGCGTTGTCGCGCCGCTACGCCAGCAGCCATCCGGCTGCTTTTTTTCATCCTTGCGGCATGGAAATAAAATGCCAAAAGCAAAATTATTGGCAATTTAAATCCAAAAATCATCACAATCCAACAAGCACATTCGAATATGAATGGCAATTCTCGAAATCCTGCCAAGACAACCACCCGCTAACTCACTATAATTCTGCGCTTCGGCCTGCCGCACCTGTCCGACAGAAACAGGAAAAAAGCCTGAAATCAAGGCTAAAAACAATTAAGTAGCCAGGCCGCTACATGGCGAAGCATGCCGGACACACGGCGCCACGCATGATCACAAAAAAACACAATGTCATGCAATCGAAAATGCGCCGCTCGTTTTGAATCGTCTCAAACTCAGGCAGGAACAACTCAATGAAGTCGAAAAAACTCACGGCCTTGATTCTGGTCGGCATGCTGCTGGGCATTCTGGTCGGCTACCTATTCCGTCAGCACGCCGGCAATGACGCCGCCGCGATCAAGTCCTTCGTCGATGGCATGTCCATCCTCACCGATATTTTCCTGCGCCTGATCAAGATGATCATCGCCCCGCTGGTGATCTCCACGCTGGTGGTCGGCATCGCCAAGATGGGCGACGCGAAATCGGTGGGCCGCATCGGCGGCAAGACCATGGGCTGGTTCGTCAGCGCCTCGCTGGTATCGCTGACCCTGGGCCTGATCATGGTCAACATCCTGAAGCCGGGCGTGGCGCTGAACCTGCCGCTGCCCGACCTGCACGCCGACTCCGGCATCAAGGCCAGCGCCATTTCGCTGAAGGACTTCGTCACCCACGCCATCCCCAAGAGCGTGTTCGAGGCGATGGCTAACAATGAAATCCTGCAGATCGTGATCTTCTCGGTGTTCTTCGGCAGCGCGATGGCCGCGCTGGGCGAGCGCTCCAAGGCGCTGATCGACGTGATCGACGTCGTCGCCCACGTGATGCTGAAAGTCACCAGCTATGTGATGAACTTCGCCCCGCTGGCCGTGTTCGGCGCCATCGCCGCCACCGTCGCCAAGGAAGGCCTGTCCATCCTCGGCACTTACGGCAAGTTCATGGCGCAGTTCTACCTGTCCATCGGCATCCTGTGGGTGCTGCTGATCGCCGTGGGCGTGCTGATCGTCGGCCCGCGCCTGTTGCACCTGATGGGCATGATCAAGGAACCGCTGCTGCTGTCGTTCACCACCGCCAGCTCCGAAGCCGCCTATCCGAAAACTCTGGAACAGCTGGAACGCTTCGGCGTGTCCAACAAGATCGCCAGCTTCGTGCTGCCGATGGGCTATTCGTTCAACCTGGACGGCTCGATGATGTACTGCACCTTCGCGGTGATCTTCATCGCTCAGGCCTACGGTATCGATCTGACGCTGGCGCAGGAAATCTCCATGCTGCTGATCCTGATGCTGACCTCCAAGGGCATGGCCGGCGTGCCGCGCGCGTCGCTGGTGGTGATCGCCGCCACGCTGTCGCAGTTCAACATCCCGGAAGCCGGCCTGCTGCTGCTGCTCGGCATCGACCATTTCCTGGACATGGGCCGCTCCGCCACCAACGTGGTGGGCAACTCCATCGCCACCGCCGTGGTGGCCAAATGGGAAGGCGAGCTGAAGCCGGGCAAGCACGCCTGAGGCCGCAGCCGCCCCGCTACCGCGCCACCTTCGGGTGGCGTTTTTCATGCGCGGAATTCTGCAACTTGGTATTGACAAGCCAGCCCATCACATCTAGAATGCCCTTCTTGTCTGGCGCCGGAGAGGTGGCAGAGTGGTCGAATGTACCTGACTCGAAATCAGGCGTACGTGCGAGCGTACCGAGGGTTCGAATCCCTCCCTCTCCGCCAGCAACGCAAACAAGCCCTTGAGCGATCAAGGGCTTTTTTGTTGCCTATCGCACTCGTTCAGGATGACGCAGTCCCCTCTTCCCGGATCGGCCCCAACGCCGGCAGGAACGGCACTTCGCGCGCGGCCAGCAGCGGAACCGTCTCGTGCAGAATCAGTTCAGGCGCCTCCTCGCCTTCCCGCGCGCCGGCGCAAAGCGATACGGCATGCGTTCCCGCCAGCACCCCGTGCCAGAAATGCCAGCGCCCATCATCGGCATGGCCCGAACCCCGCCGCGCATACCGCAGCCCGCCCTGATCGTCGTCGACGAAAGAAATGCAGTCCAGCGGCGCGCTTAATCCGCAACCCAGCGCCTTCAGATACGCCTCCTTCAGCGTCCACAGCGTCCAGAAGCGGTCGGCCTGCGCCTGCCCCTGCCGCGCCGACAGCTCGCGCGCCTCGTCGCGCGAGAAATTTTCCCAGGCGACATCCAGCGCCGCCCGCCGCTCGACGCCCTCCACATCCACCCCCAGCTCCCGGTCCCGCGCCAGCGCCAGCGCGACCATGCCCTTGGTGTGCGACAGATTGAAACGCAGGCCGGCCCCCGCCGCCGCGCCGCGCAGGCTGGGCTTGCCGTAGGGGCCGTGCTGAAACTCGATGCTGGCCGGATTCATACCCAGCGCCTCTCCCAGCACCGTTCGCGCCAGCGCGCGCGCCACCAGGTAGACATGCCTGTCGCGATCGAACGCGAAAGCGCGCCAGCGCGCCGCCTCCTCATCCGACAGCAGCGCGATGTAGGCCTGCCGCAGCGCAGCGTCATCGCAGCGCTCGGTAGGCGCCGCCCATATCTGGATACCCTCAGCCATTCCATTCCGCCTGAAATTCAAAACCGGCGCTTGCCTGCGCCGCCAACACGATAAAGCCGGCAAGCGTACCGCAGGGAAACGCCGCCGATCAAATCCAGGCCCGCCGCCAGTGGGGACCTGGCGCCGCGCCCGGAGCGGGCATGCTAGGATGAACGGGCAAATGCATTTGGAATGCCAAACAACCCGGAGAGAGCCGCATGAGCAAATCGCAACGCGTGGAAACCGACAGCTTCGGCCCGATAGACGTGGCCGGCCAGGCCCTGTGGGGCGCGCAGACCCAACGCTCGCTGGCGCACTTCGCCATCTCCAGCGAAAAGATGCCGCCAGAACTGATCTTGGCGCTGGCGCGGGTGAAACGCGCCGCCGCGCTCGCCAACCTGGAGCTGGGCCTGCTGGACGGCGCCAAGGCCCAGGCCATCGTCACCGCCGCCGACGAGGTGCTGGCGGGGCGCCACGACGGACAATTTCCGTTATCGGTCTGGCAGACCGGCTCCGGCACCCAGAGCAATATGAACATGAACGAGGTGCTGGCCAACCGCGCATCCGAGCTTTTGGGCGGCGAGCGCGGCGTGCGCCGGCTGGTGCACCCCAACGACGAAGTCAACCGCGGCCAGTCGTCGAACGACATCTTCCCCACCGCCATGCACGTGGCCGCCGCGCTGGGGCTGAGCGAACGGCTGCTGCCCAGCCTGGCTGCGCTGCGCCAGATGCTGGAAGCCAAATCGCGCGAATTCGGCGGCATCGTCAAGATAGGCCGCACCCATTTGCAAGATGCCACGCCGCTGACGCTCGGGCAGGAAATCTCAGGCTGGGCGGCGCAGCTGCAGCTGGCGGAACAGGCGCTGCAAGCCAGCCTGCCGGCCTTGTGCCAGCTGGCGGCGGGCGGCACCGCGGTCGGCACCGGCCTCAACACTCATCCGCATTTCGGCACCCGGGTGGCGGAAGTGCTGTCGCAGCAAACCGGCCTGCCCTTCGCGTCCGCCGCCAACAAGTTCGCCGCGCTGGCCGGCCACGAACCCTTGCTGGCCGCCCACGGCGCGCTGAAGACCCTGGCCGCCGCGCTGATGAAGATAGCCAACGACATCCGCTGGCTGGCCTCCGGCCCGCGCTGCGGGCTGGGCGAGCTGACTCTGCCGGAAAACGAGCCGGGCAGCTCCATCATGCCCGGCAAGGTCAATCCCACCCAGTGCGAGGCGGTGACCATGCTGTGTTGCCAGGTGCTGGGCAACGACGCCGCCATCGCCATCGGCGCCGCCTCCGGCAATTTCGAATTGAACGTGTACAAGCCGCTGATCGCGCACAATTTCCTGCAAAGCCTGCGCCTGTTGAGCGACGGCATGGCCAGCCTGGCCGAGCATTGCGTGCAGGGCATGCAGCCTAATCGCGACCGCATCGCCCAATTGCTGGAGCAGTCGCTGATGCTGGTCACCGCGCTCAACCCGCACATTGGCTACGACAAGGCCGCCGCCATCGCCAAGCACGCGCATCAGCATGGCGGCACGCTGCGGCAGGCGGCGCTGGCGCTGGGCCATGTCAGCGCCGAGCAATTCGACGCCTGGGTCAGGCCGGAGAGCATGATTTAAGCGTCCGCCGAATTCAGCGGGAAGACGCCGGCGGCAAAGAAAAAAGGACGGGATCCAAACGGACCCGCCCCTTGGCATGCGATATGGCGGCGTTCAGGACTCGTAGCCGCGCGGATTGGCCTGCTGCCAACGCCAGCTGTCGCGGCACATGTCGTCCAGCGTGCGTTCGGCCTGCCAGCCCAGCGCCTGCGCGGCCTTGCCCGGGTCGGCGTAGCAGCAGGCGATGTCGCCGGCGCGGCGCGGCGCCACCTGGTAAGGAATCTCCCGTCCGCTGACGCGGCCGAAAGCCTTGATGATGTCCAGCACCGAATAGCCCTGTCCGGTGCCGATGTTCACCGTCAGCACGCCGTCCACGCCCGGCAGCGCCTGCACCGCCTTGACATGGGCGATGGCCAGATCCACCACGTGGATGTAGTCGCGCACCCCGGTGCCGTCGGGCGTCGGATAATCGCCGCCGAACACGCTCAAGCGCGGCAGCTTGCCCACCGCCACCTGGCTGATATAGGGCATCAGGTTGTTGGGAACGCCATTGGGGTCTTCGCCTATCCGGCCGCTGGCGTGCGCGCCCACCGGGTTGAAATAGCGCAGCAGGCCTATCTTCCAACCGGCCTCCGCGCGGGCCAGATCTTCGAGAATCTCTTCCATCATGCGCTTGCTGCGGCCATAAGGATTGGTGATCGCGCCGATCGGGAAATCCTCGCGGATAGGGACGGAGGCGGGATCGCCGTACACGGTGGCCGACGAGCTGAACACGATCTGGCGCACCTGGGCGCGCCGCATCGCCTCCAGCAGCGTCAGCGTGCCCACCACATTGTTCTCGTAATAGCGCAGCGGCTGCGCGACCGACTCCCCGACCGCCTTCAGCGCGGCGAAGTGGATCACTGCGTCGATCCGGTGGCGGGAGAAGATGGCGTCGAGGGCGGCTTGGTCGCGCACATCGGCTTCGTGGAATGCCAGCTCGCGGCCGGCCAGCTCCTGCACCCGGCGGATCGCCTCGAATTTGCTATTGCAGAAATTGTCCACCGCGACGATGTCGAAGCCGGCCGCCAGCAGCTCGACGCAGGTGTGGGATCCGATATAACCGGCGGCGCCGGTGACGAGAATGGTTGCGCTCATAATGATCTGTTCAGTCCGTTTTCAGCTGCGAAGCCGGCGGCGCTCCGCCGGCCAGGGCATGCCTGTCCGCATTCATGTCAGCAAAAGGGATAATCAGCCGGCAGACCGCTGGCGGGAGAGGCCATTCGGCATAGCGCCCGATGGTAACACATCGGAGCCGGCGCGCCGGGGCCGAGCCAAGCGGGACAAGCGTCAAACGGCTTCGACGTTGTTGTGGACCTCGCTGTCGCGCAGCACCACCTGCGCCCACACCACCGAGTCCAGGTAGTACTGGTTGGCGAGGTCGAGGTCGAAATCCAGCACCCTGGCCAGGGCCTCGATCTGGACGTTGTCGCCATGCTCGCAAGCCAACGCCAGCGCGAGATAGGGAGCGAAGATGCCCTTTTGCTCGACCACCGCCTCGCGCACCGTCAACGGCAGCTCCAGCGGGTCGAGCACATCGGGGAAGGGAACATTGAGCAGCACGTCCAGCAGTGAAAACATGCCGGTGAGGAACAGGTGTTCCGATTCCAGCTTGTTGCCGCGGTAACTGCCCAGTTTTTCCAGGAAACGCGCGCGGATCAGCGACTTTTCCAGCAGGGAAACCGCGGTGCCGTCCTCCTTGCGCGAAGTGAACAATAGCATCGACAGCCACTTGAACATGGTTTCCCGGCCCAGCAGCAGCAGGGTTTCCTCTATGGTCTGCACCTTGCGCGCCAGGCCGTGGATCGGCGAATTGATGAAGCGCAACAGCTTGAACAGCAGCACCGAATCCAGCTTGAACTGCGCCTCCACTTCCTTGGGGTCGGCATTGGCGCGCAACAGCCGCATGATCTGCAGCACGCGGGTCTGGCTGGTGTCCACCTTGCCGCCTTCAAGCGCGCGGGCGGTGGTGACGAAGGGGCCGTGGAACAGCGCGAAGCGGTTATGCCCCGGCGCGCGCAGGCAGACATCCAGATCTTCGGCGGTGCCGACATTGCGCGCCATCCAGCGCGCGCCCGGATAGCGCTTCGGCAATTGGTCCAGAATGGGCGCCAGCACCCGGGTGGACGGGCCGGCGAAGTCCAGCACCATGAAGTCGACCCGGCCGAACAAGTCGGCCTGCAAGGCGGCGCTCAGCGCGCCCTGCTCGTAAGCCGCCGGCTCCACCGCGAAGCGCAGGCCCAGCTTCTGCAGCTGGTCCAGCTGATTGAGCATGTATTCGTTGACTATCATGCCCGGCCCCGCTTCCAGCACGAAAATCACGCTGCCGGCGGGCATGTCGCGCAGCAGCGGTTCGTCCAGCGAGGTCATCGAGATGTGCACGAAGGCGCGGCGGTAGGCCAGCAGCCGGAAGATGTCCATATTCTGCAAGGTGGCCAGCAGCAGCCGGTCGAACTCCTGCTGCTTGCCGGCCTCGACATTGCGCTTGCCCTGCCGGACGAAAAAGTCGTAGGCGACCACCCGCTGCTGCTTGTCCATCACCGGCTGGTGGGAGACAAAGCCCAGGGTAGGCGGCAGATCCACCGGCTCGTCGTCGGGCGGCGGCGGATCCAGCAGGGTTCTGTCCGGCTTGGCCGCCGCGGCCGGCGTCTCTTCCTCTGTCGTCGTTTTCTTCAGGCGTCCGGCCAAGCCATCAATCAGACTTTTCAGCATGGTGCCATCCTATCGGGAGCGGCCTGGTCGACTTCCGGCCGGTATATCAATACTAGCCGATGCGCCCGGCAATTCTGGGCGTTTCCACCCGCACATCGCCGCACTGCGCGCGGTGGCGCAGCGCGTGGTCGATCAGCACCAGCGCCAGCATCGCCTCGGCGATCGGCGTGGCGCGGATGCCGACGCAAGGGTCGTGGCGGCCGTGGGTTTCCATCGTCACCGCCTCGCCTTGCTTGTTGATCGAACGGCGCGGCTGGGCGATGGACGACGTGGGTTTGATGGCGATGGAGACGTCGATCTGCTGGCCGGTGGAGATGCCGCCCAGCACGCCGCCGGCGTGGTTGCTGGCGAAGCCCTGGGGCGTCAACTCGTCGCCGTGCTCGCTGCCGCGCTGCGCCACGCAGCCGAAGCCGGCGCCGATCTCCACGCCCTTGACCGCGTTGATGCTCATCATCGCGTAGGCGATGTCGGCGTCCAGGCGGTCGAACACCGGCTCGCCCCAGCCCACCGGCACATTGTCCGCCACCACGCGCAAGCGCGCGCCGATGGAGTCCAGGCTCTTGCGCACGCTGTCCATGTAATCCTCCAGCCGCGGCACGATGTCCGGATCGGCGCTGAAGAAGGGGTTGCCGCCGACATGTTCCCACCCCTTGAACGGGATGGCCACCTCGCCGATCTGGGTCATGTGGCCGCGAATGACGATGCCGTATTTCTCGCTCAGCCATTTCTTGGCGATAGCGCCGGCGGCGACGCGCACCGCCGTCTCGCGCGCCGACGAGCGGCCACCGCCGCGCGGATCGCGCACCCCGTATTTATGCCAGTAGCAGTAGTCGGCATGGCCGGGGCGGAAGGTGTCGGCGATATTGCCGTAGTCTTTGCTGCGCTGGTCGGTATTGCGGATCAACAGCGCGATCGGCGTGCCGGTGGTCTTGCCCTCGTAGACGCCGGACAGGATTTCCACCGCGTCCGGCTCGCGCCGCTGCGTGACGTGGCGGCTGGTGCCGGGCTTGCGCCGGTCCAGCTCCAGCTGGATGTCGGCTTCGGTCAGCGCCAGGCCCGGCGGGCAGCCGTCCACCACGCAGCCTATGGCCGGCCCGTGGCTTTCGCCGAAGGAAGTTACCGTGAACAAGCGCCCCATGCTATTGCCAGACATCTGCATTTCCCCTGCGTCATTGCGTATTGCGATCGATTCTAGCACGGCCCATCGCGGTGCACGCCTCCGGCTGACCCGCGCCGGAATCAGGCCCGCCCCGCGACGCGCCCGGCAAAACAGCCGGCAAGGCTGGCATTCTTTTTGCATACTTAAATCAGACGGCATAGCCGCACTTTCTGAGCGCAAACAAGACAATCAACGGGATAAAGCCATGAGCGCATCGACACAAGCATTGGCCCGCAAGCTGGGCGGCTGGCAACTATGGGGGATCGCGGTGGGGCTGGTGATCTCCGGCGAATACTTCGGCTGGAGCTATGGCTGGGCCCAGGCCGGCACGCTGGGATTTCTCTGCACCTCGCTGTTCGTGGCCCTGATGTACACCGCCTTCATCTTCAGCTTCACCGAACTGACCACCGCCATCCCGCATGCCGGCGGCCCCTTCGCCTATGCGCGCCGCGCCTTCGGTCCGCTGGGCGGCTTCATCGCCGGCTTCGCCACGCTGTGCGAATTCGTGTTCGCGCCGCCCGCCATCGCGCTGGCGATCGGCGCCTATCTGAACGTGCAGTTCCCCGGATTGCAAGCCAAGTGGACCGCCTGCGGCGCCTATCTGGCCTTCATGGCGCTCAACATCGCCGGCGTCGGCATCGCCGCCGCCTTCGAGCTGTGCGTCACGCTGCTGGCCATCTTCGAACTGCTGGTGTTCATGGGCGTGGTGGCGCCCGGCTTCAGCTGGGACAACTTCATGCGCCACGGCTGGGCCGGACAGGACGCCTTCCATTGGGGCGCCGTCGGCGGCATGTTCGCCGCCTTGCCGTTCGCCATCTGGTTCTTCCTGGCGATAGAAGGCGCGGCGATGGCGGCGGAAGAGGCCAAGGACCCGGCCCGCACCATTCCGCGCGCCTACATCGCCGGCATCCTCACCCTGGTGGCGCTGGCCCTGGGCGTGATGGTGATGGCCGGCGGCGCCGGCGACTGGCGCCGGCTGGCGAATATCAACGACCCGCTGCCGCAGGCGATGAAGATGATAGTGGGCGGCCACAGCGGCTGGCTGCACATGCTGGTGTGGCTGGGCCTGTTCGGCCTGGTGGCCTCGTTCCACGGCATCATCATGGGCTATTCGCGGCAGATCTTCGCGCTGGCGCGCGCCGGCTACCTGCCCGCCTGGCTGGCGGCGGTGCATCCGCGCTTCAAGACGCCGCACCGCGCAATCCTAGCCGGCGGCGCGGTCGGCATCGCCGCCATCTTCAGCGACGATCTGGTGCAGATCGCCGGCCAGCCGCTGACCGCCAACATCGTCACGCTGTCGGTGTTCGGCGCCATCGTCATGTACACATCGTGTCGATGCTGGCGCTGTTCCGGCTGCGCGGCCGCGAGCCGGCGCTGCCCCGGCCGTTCTCCGCGCCCTGTTATCCGTGGCTGCCAGCGCTGGCGCTGGGCTGTTCGCTGATCTGCCTGGTCGCCATGGTCTATTACAACCGGCTGCTGGCCGGCATCTTCGCCGCGATGCTGGCCGCCGGCTACCTGTACTTCCTCGCCACCGCCCGCCAGCGCGCCGAAGCCGCCCAGGACGCGTTGCTGCAAGGCGCGCCATCCGAAACCCAACCCGATCCCGTCAAGGCCACGACATGAGCCACGCCATCACCATAGGACCGCGGACCTACCGCTTCGCCGACCTGAAGACGCTAATGGCGCGCGCCAGCCCGCTGCGCTCCGGCGACCAGTTGGCCGGCGTCGCCGCCGCCAGCGCCGAGGAGCGGGTGGCGGCGCAGATGTGCCTGGCCGACCTGCCGCTGACCGTCTTTCTCAACGAGGCTCTGATCCCTTACGAGGAAGACGAAGTCACCCGGCTGATCCTGGACAGCCACGACCCGGCCGCCTTCGCCGCCGTATCGCATCTGACCGTGGGCGGCCTGCGCGACTGGCTGCTGTCCGACGCCGCCACCGCGGAAACGCTGGCGGCGCTGGCGCCGGGGCTGACGCCGGAAATGGCGGCGGCGGTGTCCAAGCTGATGCGCAACCAGGATCTGGTGCAGGCGGCGAAGAAATGCCGCGTCGTCACCGCCTTCCGCAATACCCAGGGACTGCCCGGCCGCATGGGGGTGCGGCTGCAGCCCAACCATCCGGCCGACGACGCGCGCGCCATCGCCGCCGCCACGCTGGACGGTCTGCTTTACGGCGCCGGCGACGCGGTGATAGGCATCAACCCGGCCGGCGACAGCCCGGACGACATCCGGAGCTTGCTGACGCTGCTGGACGAGGTGCGCCAGCGCTACGCCATCCCCACCCAGAGCTGCGTGCTCACCCACGTCACCAGCACGCTGGAGCTGATCCGCCAAGGCGCGCCGGTGGATCTGGTGTTCCAGTCCATCGCCGGCAGCGAGAAAGCCAATGCCGGTTTCGGCGTCAGCCTGGCCGTGCTGGACGAAGCGCATCAGGCGGCGCGGGAGCTGAAGCGCGGCACGGTGGGCGGCAACGTGATGTATTTCGAAACCGGCCAGGGCAGCGCCTTGTCCGCCAACGCCCACTGGGGCGTGGACCAGCAGACCTGCGAGGCGCGCGCCTACGCGGTGGCGCGCCGCTACTCGCCGCTGCTGGTCAACACCGTGGTCGGCTTCATCGGCCCGGAGTATCTCTATAACGGCAAGCAGATCATCCGCGCCGGCCTGGAAGACCACTTCTGCGGCAAGCTGCTGGGCCTGCCGATGGGCTGCGACATCTGCTACACCAACCATGCCGAGGCCGACCAAGACGATATGGACGCGCTGTTGACGCTGCTGGGCGCGGCCGGCGTGCATTTCATCATCGGCGTGCCCGGCGCCGACGACATCATGCTGGGCTACCAGAGCACCTCTTTCCACGACGCGCTCTACCTGCGCAATGTCCTGGGCCTGAAGCGCGCGCCGGAATTCGAAGACTGGCTGGAGACGATGGAAATCACCCGCGGCGGCAAGCTGCTGCCGCAGGACAAACGGCAGCGGCTGCTGGCCTTGATGGAGAGCGTGGCATGAAGGACAAGAACCCGATCACCGAGGACGGCTGGGGCGAGCTGTCTCGGCTGACCGCCGCCCGCATCGCCCTAGGCCGAGCCGGCAACAGCCTGCCCTGCCGCGAAACCTTGCGCTTCGCCCTGGCCCACGCCCAGGCGCGCGACGCGGTGCACACGCCGCTGGATGTGTCGGCCTTGGCTGGCGAACTGGCGGCCGACGGCCATCGCGTTGTCGAAATCCACAGCGCGGCAAGCAGCCGCGCCGAATACCTGCAGCGGCCGGACTTGGGCCGCAGGCTGGACAACGCCAGCCGCGAACAGCTGCTGGCGGAGCAGGACAAAGGCTGCGACCTGCTGATTCTCATCGCCGACGGCTTATCCTCGCGCGCGCCCGCCCAACACGCGGTTCCGCTGCTGCGCGAGCTGCTGCCGCGGGTGCGGGAGCTGGGCCTGAACGTCGGCCCGCTGCTGATCGCGCGCGAGGCGCGGGTGGCGCTGGGCGACGAGGCCGGGGAGATCATGCAGGCGAAGATGACGGCGATGCTGATAGGCGAACGCCCCGGCCTGAGTTCGCCTGACAGCCTGGGCCTCTATCTGACCGCCGCGCCGCGCGCCGGCCGCAGCGACGCCGAGCGCAACTGCGTGTCCAATGTGCGGCCGGACGGCCTTCCCTACCCGCTGGCGGCCTTCAAGCTGGCCTGGCTGATAAACGCCGCGCTGCGCCAGCCCACCGGAGTGGCGCTGAAGGATGGCAGCGCAACAGATCCGCGCTGGACGGCGCTGTTGGCGAGACAGGCCTGCCTAGTCAAAGACTGAGCGCTAGCACAGCTCGTATGTGTCCGCTGCGCGGACAGCATTTTAAGTGCCGGTTCCGCCCGGCAAACGGGCCAGGGGCTGTGCGGCCAGCCCTGTCGCTGAGCGAGTCAAAGATTCGCACGCAGAGGCGATCCCAGGCCGCCCCTGCAGCCCACGAAACCCCGACAAAAAAGCGTCTGGCCAGGAGCCGCCGACACTACATGCGTGCGAATCTTTGATTCGCTCAGCAGTACGCGCTAACGTCGCGCGGCGTCGAACAAGTCGGCGGCTTAAAACCCGGCCAGACGCTTTCTTGCCGGCGTGCGCTGAAGGGGAATATGGTCGCGCGAAAATGGATCTGCCTAAAGCAGGAAAATCCAAGTCGATGACCTGCCGCTACGACCGAGCTCTATCAAACATGCAATTTAAGAGGCGCAATCCAACATCAAGGCTTGCCATAATCCTCACCAGGGCAAACTGCCGCCCTGGCGGCGATACCAGCCGGTGACCGACAAACGCTGTTGCTTGGCCGGCAGCACCTCGTGCCAGAAACGGTCGGCCAGGAACAGCACCAGGGTGCCGGCTTCCGGCTCCACATCGATGAACCGCTCGCAGGCGTCGTCCAGGTACAGGCGAATCTGGCCGCCGCCATCGGCCGGCCAGTTTTCATTCAGGTAAAACACCGTGGTCAGCGCGCGGGCGTCGTCGTCGCGGAAACGGTCCAGATGCTTTTTGTAGAACGCGCCTTCCGGATAGACGGCGAAGTGAGACTCCAACTCGACCAGGCCCAGATACAGGCCGCGGTTCACCGCCAGCATGATCTCATCCATCGCGGCGTTGTAGGCCAGCACCGCCGGCAGGTCGGCCACCTGGTCCAGCCACAGCACCGAGTCGGAGCGGATCTCGGCGCGGCGCGCCTGGCCGCCGGCGCGGCCGGTGGCGGCTTCGTGGAAGCGTCCCTCGTCCCACACCTGCAGGCAGGCGTCGCGCAGATTGGCGACCAGTTCGGCCGACAAGGCATGGGGAATGACGATCCAGCCCTGATCTGCCAGGGTGTCGAGTACGGCTTCGAGTTCGAATTGCAGCGCAGTCATGTCGGTCTTGCTGAAAAAATGGGCAGACGCTTTCTACCACAGGCCGCCCCCGCTGGCCAATGCCGGATATCAATCCTTTCCGCTCTTCCGGATCGCCATGGCGCCTGCGGCGCCCTCTCAGCCCAGCTGGCGCGATGACGAAATGGCGGACGGGGCATTCGGCAACGCGGATAGCGCCATAGGAAAAGGGAGCCCAATCACAGCTCCCTTTCTCGCATGGCGACGCTTTAGGCTTGCGGCGGCGTGCCCTCGGCATTGGCTACCACCGCGTCGATTTGAATCATCGCGCCGCGCGGCAAAGCCGAAACGCCCACGGTCCTCCGCGCGGGAACGCCGCCCGGGAAGAATGCCGCGTATACCTCGTCGACCGCATCGATCTCGGCGATGTTCGTCAGGAAAATATTGATCTTCACCACATCGCTCATCGCGTGGCCCACGCTTTCCACGATGGCTTTGATGTTTTTCAGACACTGTCTGGCCTGCTCTCTCACATCCCCGACCACCATTTCATTCGTCTCTGCGTTCAAAGGCAGCTGAGCGGAAAGATGGTTGTAATGAGAGAAAGCCACCGTTTGCATGGCAAGCGCGCATCGGGGAGCTTTTTCGGTGTTATGCGCCTTGATCACAATGCCGTGCCGATCTTCAACCGCTTGCGGCGGCGTGCCGTCGCCATGCGACACAACCGCCTCAATCTGAACCAGGGCGTCCATCGGCAGCGCGGCGACTTCGACCACGGTGCGAGCCGGCACATAAGCCACCGCCCGGGCGATAGCCGAATCCGGGAAAAACGCGCGGTAAGCCGCGTTGACCTGCTCGATATCCGACAGGTTCTTAAGGAAGATATTGATTTTGACGATGTCGTCAAACGGAACGGCGATGCTTTCCAGAATCGCCCTGATGTTTTGCAAGCACTGGGCAGCCTGCTCCCTGGCGCCGCCGGCCACCAGCTTTCCGGATTGGGGATCAATCGGCAATTGCGCCGAGATATTGTTGTAATGGGAAAAGGCCACCGATTGAGTAGATAGCGCGCTGGTCGGCGCCTGGTTCGTATTGCTGGCGATTTTGACCAGATCGCCAGCCTGCGGCGCATTGGGAATGGTGCCCTCGCCATTGGAAAGCAACGCTTCGACTTGCACCAAGGCATCCAAAGGCAAGGCGGCAACCGCGGCTACCGTCAGAGTGGGGACATAATTCTGGAAGAAAGTCGAATAGACATCACTTACGCTATGCATATCCGAGATATCCTTCAGAAAAATGGTGATTCTGACCGCATCATCCATTACATGGCCGATGCTTTCGATAATCGCCTTGATATTCCTGAAGCACTGTTCAGCCTGTTCTTTCGCGCCGCCAGCCACCAGCTTCCCGGTCATCGGATCCACCGGCAATTGCGCCGACAGATTATTGTAATGTGAGAAAGCGACCGTTTGGGAATACGGCCCAACTCCCATGGGCGCTTTTTCCGTATTCCGGGCCAATACGGCATTAAAACTGCTCGTCATGATCATTACCTGTTCAGTTTGAATTCAACCCGCAGCGTCGCCGCATGCATATCGCTTCGCCATCGATAGTTGCCATTGCTTTATCCATGCGACGCTTTAACCATTACCGCGCTGATTTAAAAATACGATGGATAAAATCACAAACTTGATCAGGGCTGGCTTAGCGGAGCGCCGGAAGCAACGCAATCACAATAGCGATTTTATCGAGGAGCCGCCCTGGACTGTCAATGCGGTTTCTCAACAAATAAAATCAAACCGAAAACTCGGAATCAATAGAACATTGCCACGACAGGGCTTACTTATTCTGCATGTCTCATTTTTGAATAAAACCGCGCTTTCAGACCCATGCCATTCATTGAATGACAATGCCCATCTCATCTACACATTCGGCAAATACAAAACCGAACATATTTCCAAAGGGCAGGATTTGACGCCGATCAAGATTGACAGGCGACACAGGATGATATTAGCCAGCCTGTTGCGCGAAAAATCGAAAGGAAAAATAGGCAGAAGCCTAGCCATATCATAGCCGGCTTCAAAATGGGGACATCCATCTGCCGCAGAGCGCTGCGGGGACAAAGGATTATCAGGCGCCTGCTCGCGCCGCTTCACAAACCATGTGCCCGAAGCCAAACACCGGGCGAATGGCGGGAGATCCAGACCGACGACGATCTGGGCCATCCCGCCCGATCAGGCTCAATAATTCTCCGCCACCGCGTCATAGCGGCCCGCCAGCCAGTCGAGCGCCAGCGGGAAATGGTCGCGCGGCGCGTCCGGGTGGGTCAGCAGCGACACGTGGTTGTAATCGTGCAGATGGCCGGCGCGCCGCCCCAACAGGTGCAGCCGCGACAGATGCGGGCCGGATTCGTCGCGGAAGCGGCGCACGTCTTCCGGATGGCCGCGGCAGGGATCGTTGGCGGCGGCAAAATACAGGACCGGCGGCAGATGGCCGGCGCGCGCGGCGGCGGCGTAATCGAAGCCGTCGTCGCTATCCACCCACGGCTTGGGCTCGGCCCACAGCTTGCTCTGCAGATGGCTCTTGTCGCTCTCGTCGTCGGCCCCCAACCGGATGCGCCGCGCCGGCAGGTAGCCGCAGGCCTTGATCAGCCAACGCGCGGCGGTACTCCACATGAAGTCTACCTCGATCAGCTTGTTCAGGTTGCGCACCCGCACGCTGCGCTTGGAGCCGAAATACACCGCGCTCGCCACCTGGGCGGCAATGTCGGGGAAGCGCACCAGGCAGCTCGTCATGTGCACGCCGCCCCAGGAGTGGGCGATCCAATGCACCTGCTGGCCGCCGCTTTTCCTGCGGACGAAATCGTGCAGCGCCGGCAGGTCCTCGCAAATGGTTTCGGTCTGGCCGTGGCGGCTGTCCGGGCCGATCTTGGGCGTGCTGCGCCCGCGGCCGCGCAGGTCGGCCACATAGATGTCGTAGCCGGCATCGGCCAGGAAATGGGCCAGCCCCTTGCCGGATTCAGTATAAAAGGTGCGGCCATTGGCCATCACGCCGTGCACCATCAGCACCGGCGCGCCGCCTTCGCGGCCGCAGATGCGCTTCAGATACAGCCGCTCGCCGTCTCCCACCGGCACAAACAGGTCTTGCTGCAGTTTCTCCATTTTGTCCTCGCAAGGTGATGCCGCCGCTGTCTGCGCAGCGATTCAAGCAAACGCTTGATCATGACAAAGAACCCGGCAAAGGAAAAGCCGCACCCGCATCCTGCCGCCGCAAGCGCAACCGTTCGCTGAAGACGGCCAGTCCCGCGCCCAGCCCGCACAACAGCGCCAGCGAGGCGAACAGCGTCCAGGCCGGCCCATGCGCCAGCAACGCGCCCGCCAGCGCCGGCCCAAGCGCGCCGCCCAGCGAGGCCAGATTCTGCGCGCCGTAATAGCTGCCCTTCAAGGCTTCCGGCGCGATGGCGTCGATGTACAGATACTCGGCCGGCACCAGCACCACCTCGCCCAGCGTGAACAGCGCGATGGCCGCGCACATCCAAGGCAAGCTGTCCACGCCGCCCAGCCACAGCATGCCGGCGCCTATCAGCAGAAAGCCCCCCACCACCGCGCGCACCAGCCGCTTGGGTTGCAGCCAGCGTCCCAGCGGATATTGCAGCAGCACCACCACGACCGCGTTGCAGCTGATCAGCGCCGACATCCAGCGCATCGCCTCGGCCTCGCCCATCCGCGTCAGCAGATATAGCGGCAGATAGCTGGAGAAGCGCCCATACACCACGTAGGCCAGCAAGCTGCTCAAAGTAAACCACACCAGCACCCGATCGCCGGCCAGCGTGCGCACGGTTGCGGCAAAACCGTCGGGCAACTCGGACGCATCCCTGGCCGCGGCTGGCAGCCTGGGCTGAACCAGCAATCCGGCCAGCGCCAGCGCGCCTCCCAGCCAGAACGGCGCCAGCTCCCGCCACATAAGCATGCCGCTGCATAACAGAGGCCCCACCGCCCACGCCACATTGGCCAGCGTGTAGCGCAGCGAAAACGCCCTGGCGCGCTGCGGCGCCGCCACCAGATCGCTCAATATCGCCTTCACCGCGATGCCGTACAGGGTCATCGCCAATTCGCCGGCCGCCAGCGCCGCCACAACCAGCGTGTAGCCCCGGCCGTACGGCAGCAGCACGCTGCCCAGCGCCATCAGCACCGCCGCCGCGCGCAAGGCCGGGCCGCGCGGCAGCCGGTCCAGCCAGTAGCCGCCGTATAGCCCGAACAGCGCCGAAGCCAGCAACACCGCTCCCAGCAAACCGCCAGTGGCCTGCAAGGACAAACCAAGCTGGCGCGCCAAAGTCAGCACCAGCAACGGCATGATGACCGCGCGCGACAAAGACAATAAAAAAGACGACAGCAAGACGCGGCGAACAACGGGAGCATGCGGCGGCACGGCGGTACCTTGTCAAATGATGGGAACCTGCGCAGTATTGCCAAAAAAGCGGAATATAAAAATGGATGAAATCCATAATAAATACTTCCGCTTTATCTTCCCATCACCAGGAACAAGCATGAGGCTGCAACAACAGTACCAGCGGCTCTACCTGGCCTATGGCGACACGCCGGCGCAGCCCGGCCTGCCGCAATTGGCCGAACTGTGGCAATGCGGCGAGCGCAATGCGCGGCTGCAACTGGCCAGGATGCGCGAGCTGGGCTGGCTGGCGTGGCAGCCCGGCCGTGGCCGCGGCAAGCGCTCCACCCTCAGGCTGCTGCGGCGGCCCGACGAATTGGAATGGCAGCGCCTGCAGCGGCTGCTGGCGCGCGGCCAGCTGGAGCAAGCCTTCTCCCAGTTGGAGCCGGCGCGGCAGCAGCAACTGCTATCCGCCCTGCCCGCCCACCTGGGCGCCAGCGACAGCGGCCGCAGCCTGCGCATCCCCATCCCGCACGCGCCGTTGACGCTGGACCCGCAGCAGGTCAACTCCCGGCTGGAAGCGCACCTGGTGCGGCAGATCTTCGACCGCCTGTGCCGCCACGACAAGCAGGGCCGGGAATTGCGGCCGGCGCTGGCCCACAGCTGGGAAAGCGACGCGGCAGGCCGGCGCTGGCGCTTCTGGCTGCGCCCTGGCCTGCGCTTCCACGACGGCTCCGCGCTGGATGCGGACACCGCCGCCGCAAGCCTGCTCAGGCTCAAGCAAGCGGACAATCCCTGCCAGGCGCTGTACGCCCATCTGCTGCAAGTGGATGTCCACGACGCGCTGTCGTTCAGTTGCCAGCTGGCGGAACCCGACCAACTATGGCCGCAGCGGCTGGCCGCCGCCAACGCGTCCATCGTGCCGCTGCGGCGCGACGCCGACTTCGCGCGCCTGCCGGTGGGCAGCGGCCCGTTCCGTGTCGAGCTGCACAGCCCGCAGCGGCTGAAGCTGGCCGCTTACGAGCAGCACTACCGCGAGCGCGCGCTGCTGGACGCGATCGAGCTGTGGATCATCCCATCGCCGGACGAGCAGGATTTCCACCTGCGGCTGGAATACGGCAACCAGCGCGGCGCCACCATGCTGCAATCGGCCTGCACCTATCTTTTGCTGCGTCCCGGCGGCGCGAGCATTCCCGACGGCCAACGCCTGCCGCTGATGAGTTTCCTCGCCGCGCCGCACCCGGTCGCCGCCAGCGAGGAGCGCGCGCCGGCGCTGGGCTTGCAGCCAGGCTGGATCCATCCACGCCCGGCCGCTGCCGCGCCGCCCCGGTTGAGCCGCGGCAAGCTGACGCTGTTTCATTACGATCTGCCTTGCTTCCCGCCGTTGGCGGCGGCGCTGGCGGAACGGCTGTCTGCGCTGGAGATCAAGCTCGACATCCGCTGCCTGACGCGCCGCGACTTCTTCAACTCCGCCGCCTGGCTCGAACAGGCCGACTTGATCTTGTGCAGCGAGCTGCTGCACGACGACCGCGACTACGGCATGTTCGAATGGCTGAGCGGCTGCAGCACGCTGCAGCTTGGCCTGTCCCCCGCCGCCTCAAGCCGCTTGGCCGGCGACATGCGCGGCCTGCAAGGCGAAGCGGCGTTCGCCGCGCGCGAGGACGGCTACCACCGCGCCGGCGACTGGCTGGTGGCCGAAGGCTGGCTGCTGCCGCTGTCGCACGAGACGCTGGGCCACGACGCCAGCCCGCAACTGGCCGGCCTGCAGCTGGGCGGCAACGGCTGGACCGACTTCGCCGGCCTGTGGCTGCGCGGCTGAGTTGACCCGCGTCAAACCTGAACGCGTCGCCCCTCTTGAAACCGCGGCCATGCGCCTCATCTTTGCCTCCAGGACGGCAAACCGCCGTAAGCCACTGAACCGAAAGGAGAAGCAAATGAGCATGCTGCCTGCCCGCCATAGCCTGTTTGACGAGTTTTTCCGCGACTTCACCCCGGGTTTCTTCATCAAGCCGCTGCATGGCGACGCGCCGCCGGCGCAGATCAAGATGGACGTCAGGGAAACCGGCGAGGCTTACCAGGTGGAGGCCGAACTCCCCGGCGTCGGCAAGGAGGACATCCATGTCGAGATCGACGGCGCGCTGGTGACGATCCGGGCCGAAGTCAAGCAGTTCGACCAGCAAGGCCAGGACGAGCGCGCGCTGCGCAGCGAGCGCTACTACGGCCTGGTGTCGCGCAGCTTCCAGCTGCCGCAGGAAATCGACCGCGAAGCCGCGGCGGCCCGCTACGAAAACGGCGTGCTGAACCTGACGCTGCCCAAGCGCCGCAACGACGGCGGCGGCCAGCGGCTGCGCATCGAATAAGCGCGCCTGCCGCCATGAAAAAACGCACCGGGCGACCGGTGCGTTTTTCATGGCGCGGCTGACGCTCCAGCTCGCGCCGGACGGAAGGCCCAGAGAGGCATTCTGCCCTATGCGCGCTGGAACACCCGGCGAGATCAAGCCAAGATCTTGGATACGATCTCGTACACGTCCTTCGACAATTCGGCCTTCTCCATCCTGCGCAATTGCTCAAGCATCAGCGCCTGGCGGCCCGGCTCCAGCTTCTTCAGCCGGCGGAAGGCGCGGGTCAGGCCGCTGGCGCCCTGCGGATTGATCGGGTCCAGCTCCAGGATGCGGTCGGCCAGGAAGCGATAGCCGCTGCCGTCCGCGGCGTGGAACACCGCCATATTGCCTCCGAAAGCGCCCAGCAAGGACCGCACCTTGTTGGGGTTCTTCATGCTGAAGGCTGGATGCGCCAATGCCGCTTCGACATGCTGCAAGGTGCCCTGCAGCTGGCTGCCGCCAATCAGGCTGAAGAACTTGTCCATCACCAGCGCGTCATCGTTCCAGCGCGCGGCGAAAGCGGTGAAGCACGCGTCGCGCTCCTCGCCGTCGCGGTCGCGCAGCGCCAGCAGCGCGCCCATCTGGTCGGTCATATTGTCCGCGTCCAGACACTGCTTGGCCGCCATCTCCGCCGGCCAGGCGTCGTCCAGCCGGTTCAGCATCCACAAGGCGCGGTTTTTCAGGCTGCGCTTGCCGGCGTCCTGCGGCTTGTAGTCGCGGGTGAGGTTGAGCTCGTAAGCCTCGCGCCATTCGCCGCGCAGCGCTTGCGCCAGCTGGTCCAGCACGAAATCGCGCACTTGATGGATGACCGCCGGATCGGCGACATCCACCATTTCCAGGATTTCGGCCTCGCTCGGCAGCGTCAGCATCAGCGCCTTGAAGGCCGGATCGGCGGCATGGTCTTTCAGCACCGCGCGGAAGGCGGCGACGAAGGTTTCCGACAGCTTCAATTCGCGGCCGGCGGCGGCGTCGGCGATCAGTTGCTTGAACAGGCGCTCGGCGAAGGTCTGGCCCGCCTCCCAGCGGCAGAAGCTGTCGCTGTCGTTGGCCATCAGGAACACCAGCTGGTCGTCGCGCCAGTCGTATTCCAGCTTGACCGGGGCCGAGAAGCCGCGCAGCAGCGACGGCACCGGCTCGGCCGGGATGTCGACGAAGGTGAAGCTCTGCTCGGCGGCCTTGACGTCCAGCACGCGCGAAGCGCCGGCCGCCTCGGCCTCGCCCTTCAGGCGCAGCGGCAGGTCCTTGCCGTCTGCGCCCACCAGGCCCAGCGCCAGCGGGATGTGGAACGGCAGCTTGCGCTCCTGGCCCGGCGTGGCCGGGCAGCTTTGCTTCACCGTCAAGGTGTAGCTGCGCTCGGCCGGATTGTAGCTGGACGACACCGCCAGGCGCGGCGTGCCGGCCTGGCTGTACCACAACGCGAACTGTTCCAGATCCGCGTCGTTGGCGTCGGCCATGGCGGCGCGGAAATCGTCGCAGGTGACAGCCTGGCCGTCGTGGCGCTTGAAGTACAGGTCCATGCCCTTGCGGAAGCCGTCGCGGCCCAGCAGGGTTTCGTACATCCGCACCACTTCCGCGCCCTTCTCGTACACGGTCATGGTGTAGAAGTTGTTCATCTCGATATAGCTGTCCGGGCGGATCGGGTGCGCGGTCGGACCCGCGTCCTCCGGGAACTGCGACACGCGCAGGCCCTTGACGTCTTCGATGCGCTTGACCGCGCGGCTGTTCATGTCGGCGCCGAATTCCTGGTCGCGGTAGACGGTCAGGCCTTCCTTCAGGCTCAGTTGGAACCAATCGCGGCAGGTGACGCGGTTGCCGGTCCAGTTATGGAAGTACTCGTGGCCGATCACCCGCTCGATGCCTTCGAAATCGGTATCGGTGGCGGTGTCCTGGCGCGCCAGCACATACTTGGTGTTGAAGATGTTGAGGCCCTTGTTCTCCATCGCGCCCATATTGAAGTCGCCGACCGCGACGATCATGTAGATGTCGAGGTCGTACTCCAGGCCGTAGCGCTCCTCGTCCCACTTCATCGAGTGGCGGACCGAGTCCATCGCGTGCTGGGTCTTGTCCTGGTCGGCCGGTTCGGTCCAGATCTCCAGCGCCACTTCGCGGCCACGCATGGTAGTGAACTTATCCTTCAAGGCCACCAGCTTGCCGGCGACCAGCGCGAACAAATACGCCGGCTTGCGGTACGGATCCACCCATTTCACCCAGTGGCGCTTCTTGTCCACCATGCCCTCGCCCACCTTGTTGCCGTTGGACAGCAGCACCGGGTACTTCTGCTTGTCGGCCTTGATGGTGGTGGTGAACTTGGCCATCACGTCCGGACGGTCCAGGTAGTAGGTGATCTTGCGGAAGCCTTCCGGCTCGCACTGGGTGAACAGATTGCCGCCGGACGCGTACAGGCCCATCAGGCTGGTGTTGGCGGCCGGATCGAGCTCGGTCTCCACCTCCAGGATGAAGCTGTCCGGCACGCCGCGCACCGTCAGCGTGTCGTCGGCCAATGCGTAGCGGCTGTCGTCCAGCCGGTCGCCGTCCAGCGTCACGCTCAGCAGCTTGGCGCTGCCGCTCAATGCCAGGTCGGCGGCCTGCGACTGGCCGTTGCGGGTGATCACCAGCCGCGAATGCACGCGGGTGGCGTTGTCCTCGATGTCGAACACCAGGTCGACGCGGTCGATCAGGAAAGCCGGAGCCTGGTAATCCTTGCGGTACTTCACTTCTGGCTGCTGGGCCATGAAACCTCCTTTGCGCCGGCGTCGCCGCCGGTCTCATTCATAGACGCCGCGGCGCCGGGCAGGGCGCCGCTTTCGCTTGTTCTCTATTTCCGGCTCAACGGCCGGCTATCCACTTGCCGGCCTGCGGCTGCGGCTTGAGGCGGCAGGTATCCGCCGGTGCCGCCTGCAGCGTCAGCTCGAAAGCCATCAATTCGTCGCGGCGGAAAGCGTGCAGCTTGATCTTGTCGCCGGCCTGGTAGCGGGCGATCTGCTTGTCCAGATCCACGGCGCGCAGCTTGTCCACCGCCACCACCACGTCGCCGCCGGACAGGCCGGCCGCCTGCGCCGCGCCGCCGTCCAGCACCTGGACCAGCTTGACGCCGGCGGCATCGGCCGCGGTCTTGACGCCCAGCGCCAGCGGCGCCGGCTTGGCGGCGAAAGCCTCCACCACGCCGCCGCGGTCGGAGCCGCCTTGCGCCGCCTCGAATTGCAGTTCGATGCCCTGGCTGGCCAGCAGTTCAGCCAGCGGCAGCTCCGCGGTGGAGCGCAGCGCCAGGTCGAAGAAGGGCTTGAGGTCGAGGCCGGAGGTTTCGATGGCGATCTTCTCCCACTCGTCCTCTTCCAGGCCCTTGCCGTCGGCCAGCCACTTGGCCCACAGCGCGCGCATCACGTCGTCCAGCGACTGCTTGCCCTGGCTGTCGCGGCGGATCAGCAGGTCCAGCGCCAAGGCCGCCAGCGAGCCCTTGGTGTAGTAGCTGACGATGCTGTTGGGGCTGTTCTCGTCCTGGCGGTAGTACTTGGTCCACGCTTCGAAGCTGGATTGCTCCAGCGTCTGCTTCATTCTGCCCGCGCCGCGTTGCACGCCGGTGATGGTTTCGGCCAGCAGGCCCAGGTAGCGTTTCTCGTCGATCAGGCCGCTGCGCACCAGCGCCAGGTCGTCGTAGTACGAGGTGATGCCCTCGAACGCCCACAGCAGGCGGGTATGGCCTTCCTGGTTCAGATCATACGGCGCGAAAACCGCCGGCTTCATCCGCTTGACATTCCAGCTGTGGAAATATTCGTGGCTGATCAGGCCCAGCAGCTTCAGGTAGCCGTCGCTGATTTCGGTCGCGCCCGGCGCCGGCAGATCGTCGCGGTTGGCCACCAGCGCGGTGGACGCGCGGTGCTCCAGGCCGCCGTAGATGTCCTTGCCGACGAACAGCATGAACACGTAGCGGTCGAACGGCGCCGGCTTGCCGAACATGCCGATCTGGTATTCGCAGATTTTCCTGGTGTCGTCAGCCAGGCGCTTGAGGTCGCCCTGGAAGCGGCCGGACACGACGAATTCGTGCGGCACGCCGCAGGCCTTGAAGCTGACCTTGTGGAAATCGCCCAGCTCCACCGGGTGGTCTATCAATTCGTCATAGCTGGACGCCTGGTAGCGGCCGAAGCCGGATTTCTTCTTCACGTCGGCGGCCGGCAGGCTGGTGGCCACTTTCCATTCAGCATAAGACTTGCCTTCCGGCGCATGGATATCCACGCTGCAGGCGTCGTTCTCGTAGCCTTCCGCCGCCAGAAACACGCTGGTGCCGTTGAAGAAGCCGCGCTCGCTGTCGAGGTAGGCGCCGCGCACCGACAGATCGTAGGCGTAAACCTGATAGCTCAGCGTCAGCGGCCCCTTGACCGGGTCGGCCTGCCAGCGGTTTTTCGCCAATTGCCGCAAAGCCACCGGCTTGCCGGCCGACGCGGCGGACAAACCGCTAATGTGCTTGGAAAACTCGCGAATCATATAACTGCCGGGAATCCACGCCGGCAAAAAAAACACCTGGCCGTTCTTGGCCGGGTGCGTCACGGTAAGGCTCACTTCAAACAGGTGCGCGGCCGGCGAAACCGGGCGCAGCGAATAATGCACGGGTAGGGACTGGGTCATGATCGGCCTGCAAGCGTTGCAAAACTTGATGATTCTAGCATTACCGCGGATTTCGCGGCGTCACTCGTGCTGCATTGATCCATGTCAATGAGCGTTGCCGACAGGACAATACAATTGCATGAGTGGCAACATGAACTGTTCACATTGCTACCCTTGAAACATCGCGCGTAAGACATGCAGGGACCGATCCATGCCGGCTATGCAACTGGCTCGCATATGGCAATTGATTTAGAATAACGGCATTGTTCGAGTGGAAATTTGGTGCTGTCGGAAAGGCTGGCGAAATGCTAATACAGACATCAAAGCCTATCAGTACAGGTCAAGCACCTGGTTCAACTTTGAAATAGATCGGTTCCCCGCGGCTGACTTCTTCTCTGCAGATTGGGATGCGGGGAAAAAGTTCAAGTCGCCACGGTTTGTCATGTTCTGAGTTAGCAACCTTGGAGAAAACCTTAAATGGAAACGCAATCCACTTATAACTATAAGGTGGTGCGCCAATTTGCCATCATGACCGTAGTTTGGGGCATAGTCGGCATGTTGGTGGGCGTCATCATTGCGGCCCAGCTGGTATGGCCCGAGCTCAATTTCGGGCCCTGGTTCCACTTCGGCCGCCTGCGCCCGCTGCACACCAACGCCGTGATCTTCGCCTTCGGCGGCTGCGGCCTGTTCGCCACTTCCTATTACGTGGTGCAGCGCACCTGTAACGTCCGCCTGATTTCCGACAAGCTGGCCGCCTTCACCTTCTGGGCCTGGCAGCTGGTCATCGTGCTGGCCGCCATCACCCTGCCGCTGGGCTTCACCTTCGGCAAGGAATACGCCGAACTCGAATGGCCGATCAAACTGCTGATCGCCGTCACCTGGGTGGTGTACGCGATCGTGTTCTTCGGCACCATCGCCATCCGCAAGGTCAAGCACATCTACGTGGCCAACTGGTTCTACGGCGCCTTCATCCTGGCGGTGGCGCTGCTGCACATCGTCAATTCCGCCTTCGTGCCGGTGACGCTGTGGAAGTCCTATTCGGTCTACTCCGGCGCCGTCGACGCGATGGTGCAGTGGTGGTACGGCCACAACGCGGTGGGCTTCTTCCTGACCGCCGCCTTCCTCGGCATGATGTACTACTTCGTGCCCAAGCAGGCCGGCCGCCCGGTTTACTCCTACCGCCTGTCCGTGGTGCACTTCTGGGCGCTGATCTTCACCTATATGTGGGCCGGTCCGCACCACCTGCACTACACCGCCCTGCCGGACTGGACCCAATCGGTCGGCATGGTGTTTTCGCTGGTGCTGCTGGCGCCGTCCTGGGGCGGCATGATCAACGGCATCATGACGCTGTCCGGCGCCTGGCATAAGCTGCGCACCGACCCGGTGCTGAAATTCCTGGTGGTGTCGCTGTCGTTCTACGGCATGTCCACCTTCGAAGGCCCGATGATGTCGATCAAGACCGTCAACGCCTTGTCCCACTACACCGACTGGACCATCGGCCACGTGCACTCCGGCGCGCTGGGCTGGGTGGGCTTCATCACCATCGGCTCGATGTACTACCTGATTCCGCGCCTGTTCGGCCGCGATTCCATGCACAGCGTCAAGCTGATCGAAGCCCACTTCTGGCTGGCCACCGTCGGCGTGGTGCTGTACATCGCCGCGCTGTGGATTTCCGGCGTGACCCAGGGCCTGATGTGGCGCGCGCTGAACCCGGACGGCACGCTGACCTATGCCTTCGTCGAAGCGGTGAAAGCCACCTACCCCTACCACTTCGTGCGCTTCCTCGGCGGCGCCCTGTATCTGTCCGGCATGCTGCTGATGGCTTACAACACCTTCCGCACCGTCTCCTCCGGCCGCGCCGTGGATGCCAAGATTCCGGCCCTCACCGCTGAAGCCCACTAAGAAGGCGAAGGAAAAATCATGGACAAAATCCAGAAACTGATCGAAGAACACGTGGGTTGGCTGATTGTGCTGACCCTGCTGGTGGTAAGCGTGGCGGGCCTGGTGGAAATCCTGCCTCTGGCGTTCCAGAAGTCCGTCACCGAGCCTGTCGCCGGCGTCAAGCCCTACACCGCGCTGCAGTTGGCCGGCCGCGACATCTACGTGCGCGAAGGCTGCTACAACTGCCACTCGCAGATGATCCGCCCGTTCCGCGCCGAAACCGAACGCTACGGCCACTACTCGGTGGCCGGCGAGTCGGTGTACGACCATCCCTTCCAATGGGGCTCCAAGCGCACCGGCCCCGATCTGGCCCGCGTGGGCGGCCGCTATTCCGACGAATGGCACCGCGTGCACCTGAACAACCCGCGCGACGTGGTGCCGGAGTCCAATATGCCGGCCTTCCCGTGGCTGGCCAAGAACCTGGTAGACGCCGAGGTGATGCCGCTGAAGATGGAGGCGCTGCGCAAAGTGGGCGTGCCGTACAGCGACAAGGACATCGCCGAGGCCAAGGCCCAGGTCGAGGGCAAATCCGAAATGGATGCGCTGGTCGCTTACCTGCAAGGCCTGGGCCTTGCGCTGACGAATAAGCGCTGAGCCATGGACTGGGTTACGTTAGGACGTTCGCTGTTCACCGTGGTCTGCTTCGCGTTCTTCATCGTGGTGCTGATCATCGCCTATAGCAAACGCTCCAAAGGCCGCTATGAGGAGGCAGCCAACCTGCCCTTCCTCGACGACGACAAGGTGCAGGAAGCCGGCCAGGAGCAGGCTTCCAACGGAGCAAGAAAATGAATCAATACCTGAGTGATTTCTGGAGCATCTGGATTTCCGTGATCGTGCTGGGGGGATTGATCTGGCTGACCCTGCTGGTGTTCACCCAGTCCAAGACCACGGTCAAGAAGGGGGAAGAAGTCGAAATCACCGGCCACGTCTGGGATGGCGACCTGGCCGAGTACAACAATCCGCTGCCGCGCTGGTGGATGCTGATGTTCTACATCACGCTGCTGTTCGCCATCGTCTACCTGGTGCTGTACCCGGGGCTGGGCAACTTCAAGGGCCTGTTCGGCTGGACATCGGTGGACCAGTACACGGTGGAGCGCAACAAGGCCGAAGCCAAATACCGCCCGCTGTACGACAAGTACCTGAAACAGGACCTGAAAACGGTGGCAGCCGACCCGCAGGCGCAGGAAATGGGCAAACGCCTGTTCCAGACCTACTGCGTGCAGTGCCACGGCGCCGACGCGCGCGGCGCCAAGGGCTTCCCCAACCTGGTGAACCATGACTGGCTGTACGGCGGCGAACCGGCCACCATCAAGACCACCATCATGGGCGGCCGCCACGGCCAGATGCCGGCCTGGGGCGCGACGCTGGGCGAGGAAAAGGTCAAGGACGTGGCCAACTACGTGCTGTCGATCTCGGCCAAAGCCCGCAAGTACGACGCCGAACGCGCCAGCCGCGGCAAGGAAACCTTCGCCGCGCTGTGCTCGGTCTGCCACGGCGTGGACGGCAAGGGCAAGCAGGAAATGGGCGCGCCCAACCTGACCCACCCATCCGGCAGCTGGCTGTACGGCGGCACCGAGAAGGCCATCATCGAAACCATCACCAATGGCCGCAACGGCCAGATGCCCGCCTGGAAAGACTTCCTCGGCGAAGGCAAGGTCCACCTGCTGGCCGCCTACGTCTGGAGCCTGTCCAACAACCCCAAAGCCCCGCAATAAGCCGGGTCTAGGCGCCGTCCGCCCGCGCGGACGGCGTTTCCCGACCCGCCTCCCCACCCCCAGAGGCTTTGGCAGAGCGCATCGCACGGTGAGCTTCGCCAAGTCCTCTTCAGGAACGCGACATGTCAGACTCGTTGAAGAAAATCCCGATCAAGGTTGAAAACAGCGGCCAGGACACCGCCACCGTCTCGCTGTACGAGGCTCAGAAGAAAATCTACCCGCGCGCGGTCAAAGGCGTGTTCAACAACCTCCGCATCCTGTTCGTCGTCGGCACCCAGCTGCTGTACCTCGGCCTGCCTTGGCTGCAATGGAACGGCCGCCAGGCGGTATTCTTCGACATGGTCGGCCGCAAATTCTACCTGTTCGGCCTCACCATCTGGCCGCAGGACTTCGTCTATCTCGCCGCGCTGCTGATGTGCTGCGCCTTCGGCCTGTTTACCTGGACCACCATCGCCGGCCGGCTGTGGTGCGGCTATTCCTGTCCGCAAACGGTGTACACCGAGATCATGCTGTGGATAGAGCAATGGGTGGAGGGCGACCGCGGCAAGCGCATGAAGCTGGACGCCGCGCCGATGAGCCTGGCCAAATTCCGGCTGAAGTTCACCAAGCATTTCATCATGCTGGCGTTCTCGCTGTGGACCGGCTTCACGCTGGTCGGCTATTTCACGCCGATACGCAGCCTGGTGGCCGCCATTCCCAGCTTCGGCTACGGACCGTGGGAAACCTTCTGGATGTTCTTCTACGGCGGCTTCACCTATCTGTTCGCGGTATTCATGCGCGAGCAAGTGTGCAAATACATGTGCCCGTACGCCCGTTTCCAGAGCGTGATGTTCGACGCCGACACCCTGATCATCTCCTACGACGAGGCCCGCGGCGAGCCGCGCGGCTCGCGCAAGAAAGGCGCCGATCCGAAAGAGCAGGGCCTGGGCGACTGCATCAACTGCAGCATCTGCGTGCAGGTGTGCCCGGTGGGCATCGATATCCGCAACGGCCTGCAATACGAGTGCATAGGCTGCGCCGCCTGCATCGACGCCTGCGACGACGTGATGGACAAGATGAGCTACCCGCGCGGCCTGATCCGCTATACCACCGAAAACGCGCTGGAAGGCAAATATCCGGAAAAAGCCATCCCCTCGCGGCTGAAACGCCCGCGCGTGGTGCTGTACAGCCTGGTGTTGCTCATCATATTTACCGCCGCCATCACCTCGCTGGCGCTGCGCAAGCCGTTCAAGGTGGACATCATCCGCGACCGCGCCTCGCTGGTGCGCGAAACCGACGAGGGCTGGCTGGAGAACACCTATATCGTCAAGATCATCAACACCACGGAACAAAGCCAGCGCTTCCGCATCACAGCCGAAGGCCTGCCCGGCATCCGCGCCAAGGCGGAAAAGCCGGAAATCCGCGTCGACGCCACCCAGACCGAAGCCGTCACCGTCCACGTGGAGGCCGACCCGCAGTACGCGACCAAGGGCAGCCACCCGATCCGCTTCGCCATCCAGTCCATCAACAACCCTTCCCTGCGCGTGGAAGAGAAGTCCAGCTTCATCGGAGAGTAAGACATGCAACACACCGCCCACCCGCCCCGCCCCTGGTACCGCGAACCCTGGCCGTGGATCCTGTTCGGCATCCCGCTGGTCTCCATCATCGTCGGCATCGGCTTCCTCGCCGCCGCCATCAAGTCGGACGACGGCCTGGTGACCGACGACTACTACAAGAAGGGCAAGGCCATCAATATGGAGCTGCGGCGCGACAAGGCCGCCGCGCGGATGGGGCTGACCGCGCAATTGATGCTGGGCAGCGACGGCCGCAGCCTGCGCCTGGTCACCAGCAGCAAGGCGCCGCTGCCAGACACCATCGCGCTGAGCATGATCCACCCGGCGCAGGACGACTACGACCTGTCCGCCGAAATGACGCTGGCCGGCCCCAATCTGTACCAGGGCATCCTGCCCAAGACGCCGGTCATCGCCAACCACTGGTACATCCAGCTGGAAGACCACGCCAAGACCTGGCGCATCCAGGGCGAGTGGAAGCCCGGCGAAGGCCCGATGGTGCAGCTGGGCCAGCCCAAGCTGGAGCCGGCCGCCAATTAAGCGCCGGGCGGACCGCCCGCCAGCGGGCCGTCGGCGCTCAGACCAGCGTCCTTACCCGGCTCAGCCCGCACAATAGCGCCGCCCCCGCCTGCCAGACCGCCGTCGCCAGCATCAAATCCCGCAGCGGCATGTCCGCCGACAGCGCGCCGCCCAAAACCAGCGCCAGCGGCATCAGCAGCTTGAACAAGGAACCGGTCAGGCCGGACACCCGGCCGATCAGCGCTGTCGGCGTCGCCTCCTGGCGGTAGCTCCACACGCCGACATTGCCGCACACCACCGCGAAGCTCTGCAGCGCCATCGCCGCCGCCAGCCAGCGCAGATCGCCAAGCCACGCCTGCGCCGCCATGCCGGCCGCCTCCAACAGCAAAGCCAGGCAGATCATCCGCCCCAGGCCCAGCGCCTTGCGCACCCGCGCCACGCACAAGCCCGCCGCGATGCCGCCCGCGCCGGCGCAGCCGAACAGCAGCCCCAACTGGCCGGGCGAAAAACCCAGCTGGTCGCGGGCGCGGAACAGAAACAACACCTCGGCGACGCCTGCCGCGCCATTGGCCAGCACCACCACCCAGCTCAGCTGCCACAACGCCGAATTGCCGCGCAGCGCCCGCCAGCCGGCGGCCAATTCCGCCCCAAAACGCCGCTCGCCGGCCTGTCCCGGCCCTGGCGCCGGCACCCTGGCCATCAGCAGCGCCGACAACAAAAACATCAGCGCCGGCACGCCCAGGCTCCAATGCGGACGCGCCCAGGCGATCAACAGTCCGGACAACACCGGACCGCTGACGGCGAACACGTCGAACAAGCTGCCCAGATAACCATTGGCCTGCACCAGCTGCGCCGGCGGCACGCTCTCCTTCACCAGCGCCATCCGGCAGATGGCGGTCACGTAGTTGCACAGCATCACGCAAAAGGTCAGCGGATAGAACAGCCATGCGGCCATCCAGCCGCCGGCCAGCGCCAGCGCGCAAACGCCCAGCAGCGCGGCCATCGCCAGCAAGGCGCGCTGCGCCCAGCGGCGGCGGCATACCCGGTCCACCCACACGCCGATCACCGCCGCCAGCAGCAGATTGGGCAAAAACTCCACCGCGCGCAGATTGCTCATCGCCGCCAGCGAATGGGTCAGCTCGTACAGGATCAAGGGCAGGGCCAGCTGATAGATCTGGCCGCCCAGCGCCAGCAGCGCGGTGGAAGCGAACAGGCCGGCGAACACCGGCTGCCGCCATAAAGAAAGGGAAGAAACCGCGGACATGCGCGCTCCATGACATTTGACAGAAGCGGCAGTATCCGGCACAAAAGCGGGAATAAAAATGGAACAAATCAAAACCATTCCTCCCCTTTTATGCGCCTGCTCCAACACTACCAGCGACTGAGCCTGGCCTACCCCGCCCACGACGGCCCGGCGCGGCTGGCCGACATCGCCGCCGCCCTGCATTGCAGCCCGCGCCACGCCCGCGAACTGCTACAGAGCATGGCGGATAACGGCTGGCTGCGATGGCAGCCCGGCCAGGGGCGCGGCCATGCGTCGCGGCTGCGGCTGCTGGCGCCGGCCAGCCAGCTGGAAAGGGAAGCGGCGCGCGGGTTCCTGGCCAACGGCGACATCGAAAAAGCGATGCGGCTGCTGCCCGCCGCCGCGCGCCGCCAAATCACCGAATTGCTGCCGGCCTATCTCGGCGTCGCCCCGTCCGAACCGCAGACGCTGCGCCTGCCCTTCTACCGGCCGCTGCACAGCCTGGACCCGGTCCAGATCAACCGCCGCACCGAGTGCCACCTGATCCGCCAGATTTTCGACGGACTCACACGCTACGACCGCGCGCGGGGGCAAATCGTCCCAGCGCTGTCTCATCATTGGCGCCATGACGGCGAATGGCGAAACTGGCGCTTCCATCTGCGCCCCGGCGTCGTTTTCCACAACGGCCGCGCGCTGGATGGCGAAGACGTCCGCCAGACGCTGCTGCGGCTGCGCGACGAGGCCGGCCCGCATCAGCGCCTGTTCGCGCATCTGGCTGATGTGAACCTGCCGGCGCCGCTGACCGTCCACATCCGCCTGACCCGCCCCGATGCTTTGTTGCCGCGGCGGCTGGCCGACAGCGCCGCCTCCATCCTGCCGCGGGAATGCTGGCCGCAAGCCGATTTCGGCCGCTTCCCCATCGGCACCGGCGCATTCCGGCTGGAGGCCAACAACGACTATCGCGCCACGCTGCGCGCCTTCGACCGCCACTGGAAGGAAAGGCCGCTGCTGGACGCGGTGGATATCTGGGTGGTGGACGATCCCGAGGTGAAGGCCAGGCTGGACGCGCGCTTCTGCCATCCCGGCGAACCGGGCGGCCAACCGTCGCTGCGCCGGCTGGAGGCTGGCTGCAGCTATCTGGCGGCGAATCCGGCCCGGCTGGACTCTGTTCAACGGCGGGCGCTGGCCGACTGGCTGCATCCGGCCGTCTGGCAGGCCCCGCTGCCCGGCGAAGCGGCGCTGGGCATGCTGCCGCAATGGCGGCACCGGCCGGCGCCCATCCAGCCGCCGGCGCCTCGGCTGCCGGCGACGCTGCGGCTGGCCACCTACCAGTTGCCCGACCATATCGAGCTGGCCGAGGCGGTGGCGCGCCGGTTGCGGGACGCCGGCTGCCGCATCGAGCTGACGGTGATGCCCTACCCCGACTTCGCCCGCTGCGACTGGCTGGACGGCGCCGACCTGCTGCTAAGCGGCGAAGCGATGGCCGACGACGTGGATTTCGGCGTCTATCAATGGCTGTGCCAGGACGCCGGCTACCACTGCTGGCTGGAAGCGGCGGCCCGGCACAGAATGCGCGCGGCGGAACAACAACTGGCGATGGAGCCGGACGCCGAACGGCGCTGGCAGGGCTATGAGGCGCTGGCGCGCGCGCTGGTGGCGGAAGCCAGCCTGATTCCGCTGCGCCACCATGAACAGGCGATGGCGTTCGCGCCGCAATTGCAGGACGTCACGCTGGCGCAGTGCGGCTGGATGGATTTCGACCAGGCCTGGCTGGCCGCGCCGGATTGAGCCGGCTCAGATCGACAGGTCCGCGTGGTAGCGCAGCCAGAAAGCCTCGCGGCAGCCGTTGTCGAAACTCTTGCGCATCGGCTCTATCCCGGGCGAGCCGCCCAGCTCCAATACTTCATAGGTAATCCAGCTCTCGGCGCAGACCAGCTCGCTGGGGTAATCGTCCACCTCTATGCTGCGGCGGATCGCCACGCCGTTGTCGAAGCGGTACACCCGCTCCCGCAGCGTCACCTCGCAGTCGGCCTCGCGCCAGCTGTCCTGCTTATCTTCGCGGCCGACGATGCGCTCGGCGCCGGCGCCGCCCATGATCGCCCGCGCGTAGCCGGCCAGCGGCTCGCTCGCGCCGGTCATCAGGCGCTCTCCTTGCGGATGTCGGCCAGCAGCGGTTGCGCGAGCCGGCGGTAATCGTCGCCGTTCAGCACGATGGACGCGTCCAGCCGGCCGGCGTTGAAGGCGATCTCCGAATAACGCGCCAGCAGCTGCGGATCCACCACCAGCCGGATGACCGGGCTGAAGCTGAACGGCGGAATCGAGCCGATCACGCAGCCGGTGGCCGCTTCGACCTCGGCCGCGTCCGCCAGCTTCACCTTGCGCGCGCCGATGGCGGCGGCCACCTTGGCGAAATCCACCCGTTCGTCGCCAGGCAGCACCGCCAGCACGAATTGGCCGGTCTGATCCGCCACCTTGCACAACATCGCCTTGGCCCCCTGACCCGCCTCGGTGCCGCGGACATCGGCCACCTTGCGCGAATTGCCCTCGGCCGGATGCTCGATCACCCGGTAGCGGGCGCCCCCTGCCGTCAACAGCTGCCGCAAACGTTCAAACATGCCTGCCCTCCCTTCGCCGGGCCACGCCCGGCTCATTGTCCAGATGATGGTGCCGGCAGCTGGCATCCGCAAGCCGGCCGCCGCGAAATTTTGCCGGCGGCCTCGGCCGCGGCTACACTGCCAATCACCCCGACTCCAGCGGTAATCGGCATGCTCAAACTCAATCTCGGCTGCGGCCACGACCGGCGCCCCGGCTTCCTCAACGTCGACTCCCAGGCGGCCTGCCACCCCGATCTGGTGGCGGATCTGGAACAGTTTCCCTGGCCCTGGGACGACAACTCGGTGGACGAGATCCTGATGAGCCATGTGCTGGAACACCTGGGCGCCAGCAGCGCAACCTATCTCGGCATCATCAAGGAGCTGTACCGGGTATGCGCGCCCGGCGCGCTGGTCACCATCATCGTGCCGCACCCGCGCAGCGACAACTACCTGGCCGACCCCACCCATGTGCGCCCCATCACCGCGGCCGGCCTGCACATGTTCAACCAGGAGCTGAACCGGCAATGGATGGCCGAAGGCAGCTCCAACACGCCGCTCGGCGTTTACCTGGGCGTGGATTGGGTGATGGAGTCATCGGACGTGAAGATTCTGGAGCCCTGGGCCACCCGCTTCAACAGCGGCCAGGTCAATGAAGGCGACATCAGCATGGCGGTGCAGAACTTCTTCAATGTGATAGGCGAATGCACCTTCCACATGCGCATCCACAAACCCGCCACCGCCATTTGACACCCTCCCGCGCGCTTGCCGCCCCTCGCCCGGCCATGCATCATGCATGAACGGCGCGCGCCGGCTCCCTCTCCGGCCATGTCCGCTCCCGCCGCAATCTCCGCACAGAAAGGCGCCAGTCCATGTCGAAAGAGCTTGTCTTCTATACCAACCCGCAATCGCGGGCCAATATCGTGCACTGGATGCTGGAGGAGGTGGGCGCGCCCTACCGCCCGGTGCTGCTGGAATACGGCGCCGCGATGAAGGCGCCCGAATACCTGGCCGTCAACCCGATGGGCAAGGTGCCGGCCATCCGCCATGGCGAACAGATCGTCACCGAAGGCGCGGCCATCTGCGCCTATCTCGCCGACGCCTTCCCCGAGGCCGGCCTGGCCCCGGCTCCGGCGGCGCGCGGCGACTACTACCGCTGGCTGTTTTTCGTCGCCAGCTGCGTCGAACACGCCTGGACCAACCAGGCCGCCGGCTTCACCCCCAGCGCGGAGCAGCAGCGGATGTTCGGCTACGGTTCCTACGAGGCGACGATGGACACCCTGGCCAAGGCGGTGGCCGGCCGCCGCTACCTGGCCGGCGACCGTTTTTCCGCCGCCGACGTGTATGTCGGCCGCACCATAGGCTATGGCATCGAGTTCGGCAATATGCGCGACAGGCCGGAGCTGGTCGCCTACTGGAACAGCCTGAAGGATCGCCCCGCCCTGCTGCGCGCCAGCGAACAGGCCGAGCGCTGGCAAGCGCAGCAGCCGTAAGCTTTGCCCGACGGCGACGGCCTCGGCCGCCGCCTCTGCCAATCCGCGCTACGCCGGCCTCAGCCGCGCCATGAAGTGGCGCAGTATCGCCGGCTCGTAATCGAACGCCAGCCCGCGCACTTCGGCGGCGCGCCGCTTCACCTCCACCAGGCAGTCGGCGATGTAGTCCATATGGTCGTTGGTGTAGACCCGGCGCGGCACTGTCAGCCGCATCAATTCGAACGGCGACGGCTCCTGCAAGCCGCTAGCCGGGTTGCGGCCCAGCAGCAAGGAACCGATCTCCACCGCCCTCACCCCGCCCTCCAGATACAGCTCGCAGGCCAACGCATGCGCCGGAAAGCGCTCGGCCGGGATGTGCGGCAGCAGGCGCGCGGCGTCGACGAACACCGCGTGCCCGCCGGTCGGGGTCTGGATCGGTACCCCGCCTTCGCGCAGCCGCTCTCCCAGATATGCCACCTGGCCGATGCGGTAGCCGAGAAAGGCGTCGTCCATCCCCTCCCGCAGCCCTATCGCCAATGCCTCCATGTCGCGGCCGGCCAGGCCGCCGTAAGTGACGAAGCCCTCCATCGGCACGCAGTTCACCTGCACCGCGCGGAACAGCGCCTCGTCGTCCTTGAAGCAGCACAAGCCGCCCATGTTCACCAACGCGTCCTTCTTGGCCGACATGGTGAACATGTCGCCATGCGAAAACATCTCGCGCACGATGGCGGCGATGCTGCTGCCGGCGTAGGCCGGGTCGCGCTCGCGGATGAACCAGGCGTTTTCGGCGAAGCGCGCGGCGTCGATGACCAGCGGAATGCCGTGCTCGCGCGCCAGCTTCCCCACCGCGCGGATATTGTCCATCGCCACCGGCTGGCCGCCGGCGCTGTTGCAGGTGATGGTGACGATGATGCCGGCGACATTGGCGGCACCCTCATCGGCGATGATCGCCGCCAGGCGCGGCACGTCGAAGTTGCCCTTCCAGTCGTAAGGCGCGGCGGTGTCCAGCGCTTGCGGCGTCAGCACATTGACCGCCCGCGCGCCGGCCAGCTCGACGTGGGCCTTGGTGGTGTCGAAATGATAATTGGACAGGAATAGCGGCCGCGCGCCGCGGCAACGCTTGACCAATTCCGGGAAAAGGATCTGTTCGGCGCCGCGCCCCTGGTGGGTGGGGATGGTGTGGGCGTAGCCGAACAACTCCCGCACGGTGTCGGCCAGGCGGAAAAAACTGCGGCTGCCGGCATAGGCTTCGTCGCCGGTCATCAGGCCGGCCCATTGCCGGTCTGACATCGCGCCGGTGCCGCTATCGGTCAGCAGGTCGATGTACACGTCTTCGGAGCGGAGCAAAAAGGGATTCCAGCCGGCGGCGTCCAGCGCTTGGCGGCGGTATTGCGGAGTGGTCTGGTGGATGGGCTCCACCATCTTGATGCGGTAGGGCTCGGGAATGCGTCGTGCCATGGTGCGTCTCCTGGCGCGGGCGCGCGGCGGCGCGCACGGACATCCGCGCTGAAACCGGGGAAAAGGGGAAGACCGGCGAAGGAGCGCTCAGGCGCGCGGAAAGTCGAACGTCAGGATGATGTCGAGGGTGTACCAATTGGGGCGCGGCCCCCCATGCAGGGTCTGCGCCGGGCAAGCAAAGGGCGGAATATTCATCGCTGCGCCTTGGGCCGTTGGCGGAAAACCGGCCCTGATCGAGCGGGCCTGTCAGCCCAAGATAGCCGCGCCGCGACAGACATTCAACCGTGGAATATCGATACAGAAAAGGTATTGACCAATCAATTGTATACAGTAAACGATAGCCATCATGAAGAAAAAGCATGGCAACCAATTAAATCGCCCAATAAAAATCATCAAAAAAACAAGGCAAATGCTCTAATTATTACAATGTAATTAACAATTCGCTAAAAAAATTTTCACATCTCAACATTTAGTCGATATGATCGTGCGCTGCCTACAAAATCCAAGGCATACATAAAAAACAACAACACCGCTCGTTGAGGCGATGTCTCAAGTCACACAAGGAAAAATCTCTATGTCGACACAATCGCATCCCAAGGGGCTCTACCTGCTCTTTGTGACCGAGATGTGGGAGCGCTTCAGCTACTACGGCATGCGCGCCATCTTCACGCTCTACATGATCAAGGCTCTGCTGTTCGACAAGGCCCATGCCTCGGACATCTACGGCACCTACACCGGCCTGGTCTACCTGACGCCGCTGGTGGGCGGCTACATCGCCGACCGCTACTGGGGCAACCGCCGCTCCATCCTGCTGGGCGGCGTGCTGATGGCCATCGGCCAGTTCATGCTGTTCTTCTCCGGCTCGCTGCATGAGACCAACGTCGGCGCCGCCTCCTGGCTGCTGTACGGCGGCCTGGGCTTCCTGATCGCCGGCAACGGCCTGTTCAAGCCGAACATCTCGTCGATGGTGGGCCAGCTGTACGCGCCGGGCGACAAACGCGTCGACTCCGCTTTCACCATCTTCTATATGGGCATCAACGCCGGCTCGCTGTTCGCGCCGCTGGTGTGCGGCACCCTGGGCGACACCGGCAACCCGGCCGACTTCAAGTGGGGCTTCATGGCCGCCGGTTGCGGCATGCTGCTGTCGCTGGTCATTTTCAGCCTGTTCAAGAACCAGTATCTGGTGACGCCGGAAGGCAAGCCTATCGGCCTGGCGCCGAAGCGCCACCACGACAGCGGCGAAAAAGTGGTGCACGCGCCGCTGACCAGCATCGAGAAACAGCGCCTGGCTGTGATCCTGATCGTGTCCGCCTTCGTGATCTTCTTCTGGTCCGCCTTCGAGCAGGCCGGCGCCTCGCTGACCTTCTTCGCCGAAGAGCAGACCAACCGCAACCTGCTGGGCTACACCGTTCCCGCCTCGTTCTTCCAGTCGATCAACCCAATCTCGGTGGTGCTGTTCGCGCCGCTGTTCGCCTGGATCTGGACCAAGCTGGGCAACAAGGGCATGGAACCCTCGTCGCCGGCCAAGATGGCGCTGGGCCTGTTCTTCCTGGCCATCGGCTACCTGGTGATCGCCTTCGGCGTCGACGGCCTGCAGCCGGGCGTCAAGGTCAGCATGCTGTGGCTGGTCAGCCTGTACATGCTGCACACCTTCGGCGAACTGAGCCTGTCTCCCATCGGCCTGTCGCTGGTGGTGAAACTGTCGCCGGCCCGCTTCACCAGCCTGATGATGGGCATCTGGTTCCTGTCCAACGCCGCCGCCAACAAGTTCGCCGGCACGCTGTCCGAGCTGTATCCGGACCCGGCCAAGCCGGTGCCGCACTTCCTCGGCTACGCGGTCAACAATCTGCACGATTTCTTCATGCTGTTCGTGTTCATGGCCGGCGCCAGCTCGCTGATCCTGTTCGCGCTGTCCTCCGTGCTGAAAAAGATGATGCACGGCCGCCAGTAAGGTATCGCCTGATCGCGCCAACGCCACCTTCGGGTGGCGTTTTGCGTTCCGGCGCGGGGCAGACGCCGGGCCCGCTCTGTGATAGCCTTGCGCCGGAACAATCGCGCTCTGAAACAAGACTCTGGATGAAAAACGCTGCAAGCTCCAATTGGCGGAAACACGCCGTTTACGCGCTGATCGCCCTGCTGTTGATACGCCTCGCGGCGCTGTGGGCCATTCCGCTGACCGACACCACCGAGGCGCGCTACGCCGAAATCGCCCGCAAGATGCTGGAAACCGGCAACTGGGTGACGCCGCTGCACGACTACGGCGTGCCGTTCTGGGCCAAGCCGCCGCTGTCCACCTGGCTGTCGGCGGCCAGCATGGGGCTGTTCGGCGTCAATGAATTCGCCGCCCGCCTGCCGGCGCTGCTGCTGGCGCTGGGCGCGCTGTGGCTGACCGCCGGCCTGATGCGCCGCCGCGGCGGCGACGAAGCCGCCACCGCCGCCGCGCTGCTGCTGGGCGGCGGCCTGCTGTTCTACGGCGCCGCCGGCACCGTGATGACCGACCCATCGCTGCTGTTCTGCGTCACGCTGAGCCAGGTCGCCTTCTGGCATGCGCTGCACGGCGGCGGCAAGGCCTGGCGCTACGCCTTCTTCGTCGGCCTTGGGCTTGGCCTCCTGGCCAAGGGGCCGCTGGACGTGGTGCTGGTGGGCATGCCCATCTTCTTCTGGGTGCTGATCCGCAACGAATGGAAACGGCTATGGACCGAGCTGCCGTGGATCTCCGGCACGCTGCTGGCCGCCGCCATCGCCCTGCCCTGGTATGTCTGGGCTGAAATCCGCACCCCGGGCTTCCTCAACTACTTCATCATGGGCGAACACGTCAGCCGCTTCCTCGACTCCGGCTGGAAAGGCGACAAATACGGCTTCGCCCACGCCACCCCGCGCGGCATGATCTGGCCCTACGCCTTCGGCGCGCTGTTCCCGTGGTCGATCGCCATGCTGGCCTGGCTGGCTAGCCAGGCGCGCCGGCTGCCGGCCATCGTCCGCGCCGGCGAGAACGATGGCTGGCTGCTGTACCTCTCGCTGTGGACGGTGATGACGCTGCTGTTCTTCACCTTGTCCGGCAACATCATTTTCCCGTACTCGCTGCCGATGCTGCCCGGCGCGGCACTGCTGATGGCCGAATTGTGGCGCCGCGGCCGCGGCGAGCGCGCCGGCCGCGCGCTGCCCTGGCTGGCGCTGTCGTCCGGCATTCTGGTGCTGGCCGGCATCGGCCTGCAGCGCTACGATGGCGCCAAATACTTCCGCACCCAGAAGCCGGTGATCGCCGCCTGGCAGCAACAAAGCCCCGCGGCCGGCGCCATCCTGATCTACTGGGACAGCCGCCGCGAATTCTCCGCCGAGTTCTACAGCCAGGGCAAAGTACGCACCACCGCCAAACCGGAGGCCCTGGCCGCCTTGCTGGCCGCCCACCCCGGCAGCTTCATCGTCACCGAGCAGCGCGACTACGCCAGCCTGCCGGCCGCGGTCGCCGCCGCTTACGCCAAGGCGGCGGAATTCCCGGTGATGAAGGACCGCATGCTGCTGCTGCGCCCCGCCGCCAGCCGCTGAACGCCCAGGACAGAATCATGACTGACACCCGCAAACCCGGCTTCGTCCCGCCTTACCTGCTGGAACTGCACGCGGCGGAACGCCCGCGCGACCCGCTGGTCAGCTGCATCATCCCGGCCTACAACGAGTCGGAAAACATCGTGCCGATGCTGGAGACGCTGCATCGGCTGCTGACGCAGCATGGCCTGCGCCACGAACTGGTGGTGGTGGACGACGGCAGCCGCGACGACACCGTGCCCAAGGTGCTGGAGGCTGGCCAGCGGCTGCCGGTCACGCTGATACAGCTGTCGCGCAACTTCGGCAAGGAAATCGCGCTCACCGCCGGCATCGACAATATCGCCGGCGACGTGGCGGTGCTGATAGACGGCGACTTCCAGCACCCGCCGGAAATGGTGCCGGTATTCCTGGAAAAATGGCGCCAAGGCTACGATATGGTGTACAGCGTGCGCGCCAACCGCGACAACGAAACCCTGGCCAAGCGCGCCTTCACCCGCGTGTTCTACGCGCTGCTCAACAGCGGCGCGCCGCTGAAAATCCCGGAAAACACCCAGGACTTCCGCGTGCTGGACCGCAGCATCCTCGACGCGCTGCGCCAGATGCCGGAGCGCAACCGCTTCATGAAGGGCCTGTACAACTGGGTGGGCTTCACCCAGCTGGCGATGGAAACCGAAACCCAGGAGCGCCGCGCCGGCAAGAGCAGCTTCAATTTCCGCAGCCTGTTCGGCCTGGGCCTCACCGGCCTCACCGCCTTCTCCAACATGCCGCTGCGGATCTGGACGCTGGTGGGCTGCGTGATTTCCATGCTGTCGATAGGCTACGCGATCTGGGAATTCATCCACACGCTGCTGTACGGCAACCGCGTCAGCGGCTGGCCGACGCTGGCAGTCGCCGTCACCTTCCTCGGCGGCGTGCAGCTGTTGTCGATCGGGATACTGGGCGAATACGTCGGCCGCATCTTCAATGAAGTGAAGGGCCGCCCCACCTACCTGATCAGCCGCATCAGCAAACCGCAGGCCGGGCGCGGCGCATGAGCCGGCAATTGTTCTGGTTCGGCGTGGTGGGGGTGTCGGCGATGCTGCTGCACTTCATGCTGGTGGCGCTGGTGATGGTGCCGCTGGGGCTGCCGCCCTTGGCCGCCAATGTGCTGGCCTTCCTGGCGGCCTTCCAGCTCAGCTACTGGGGCCACCGCCATTTCACCTTCGAGGCGCGCCACGTGCCGCACCGCCAGGCGCTGCCGCGCTTCTTCGGCGTATCCTGCCTGAGCTTCTGCGTCAACGAGGCGATGTATTTCCTGCTGCTGCGCTTCACCACGCTGGATTACCGGCTGTCGCTATGCATCGTGCTGTTCAGCGTGGCGGTGCTCACCTTCGTCCTCGGCAAGCTGTGGGCCTTCGCCGCTTCTCCGCAAACAAATTAACGTCTGGCATGCCGGATCGCTAAACTTTCCGGCCGCCGGACGGTCGTACTGTCCATGACAAAACGATTGACACTCTGCGCCGACGACTTCGCCCAGTCCGGCAGCATCAGCGCCGGCATCCTGCAATTGCTGGACGCCGGCCGCCTGTCCGCCACCAGCGTGATGAGCCAGTCGCCGCACTGGCCGTCGCTGGCGGCCGACCTCAAGGCCCGTTCGCAGCGCGCTGATATAGGCCTGCACTTCAATCTCACCCACAGCTTCGACGCGCCGGCCAAGCCGCTGTCGCACTGGCTGATGAAGAGCCAGCTGCGCCAGTTGTCGCTGCCGGCGCTGCGCGACGAGGCGCTGGCGCAGATCGACCGCTTCGCCGAGCATTTCGGCCGGCTGCCCGACTTCGTCGACGGCCACCAGCACGTGCACGCGCTGCCGGTGATACGCGACGCGCTGTTCGACGCGATACAGCGGCGCTGGCAACAGCTGCCGCTGCCCTATCTGCGCGCGCCGGACAAGCTGGGCCACCCGGGCGACAACCGCCTCAAGTCGCTGATCCTGCGCAGCGTCTGCATCAATTTCGACGAGCAGGCGCAGGAAGCCGGCTTCGCCACCACGCCGTGGTTCGGCGGCATGTATTCGCTGACCCCGCAAGCGGACTTCTCCGGCCTGATGCAAGCTTGGCTGGCGCGCAGCCCGGAACAGGCGCTGATCATGTGCCACCCAGGCCTGCCGGCCAGCGACGCCGACGATCCGATCGCCGCCAGCCGCAGCCGCGAATTCGACTACCTCTCCGGCGACGCCTTCGCCGAGCACTGCCGACAGCACAAAGTGGAGATCGTCCGCTTCCAGCCGGCCGCCGTCGCCGCCGCCTGATCCCGCCTCACGCTCCCGGCCAGCTCAGCGTCCACGGCTCGGCCAGCTCAGCCAGCAAGGCGCGGCAGGCCGGATCGGCGAAACGCTCGCCCTGCGATGGCGGACAGACGAAGCTGAACGCTTCGCCATCCAGCGCGAAGCGCAAGGCGTAGGCGTGCAGATAGCCGCGATCGGCCGCGCCGCCGCCGTACAGCGCGTCGCCCAAGATGGGCGCCCCCTGCGACTTCAGCGCCACCCGCAATTGGTGGGTCTTGCCGGTGCGCGGGCGCAATAAAAACAGCCGGATCCCCGGCTGCACCGAATAACTGAAAAACTGGGTGACCGCCGGATTGTCCTGGCTGGCCAGCAGCCGCCAGGCGCCGCCGCGGCCCTTGGCCATGTCGCCGCTCACCTTGCCCTGCTTCTTCAGCGGCTTGCGGTCGGACAGCGCCAGATAGTATTTCTCCACCTCGCGCCCGGCCAGCGCCTCGCCCAGTTGCCGCGCCGTCTCGGCGGAGCGCGCCACCAGGATCAACCCGGAAGTGATGCGGTCCAGCCGATGCACCGGCCACAGCGCGTCGTCGCCCAAGCCGGCGCGCAGCGCGTCCATCAGGCCGTCCTCTTCGCCTTCGCGGTGGAAGCTGGCGCCGGCGCGCTTGTCGACCAGGTAGAAACGGGGATCTTGGTGTATCAGGGTATACATGGGGGGCAATCGGCCGCGGGAAAACAAACGGCGATTGTAGAGCAGGCGCCGCCGCCGGAACAGCGGGCGGAGCCCGCCGGGATCACGCGATGGCGTCCTTGCGCTGCTGCATCTCGATGCGCAGCTGCTTGCGCATCTCCGCGCCGCGGAAACGGCGCTGCTGGTCCGGCGTGTCCAGCGCCAGCGGCGGCACCGCCACCGCCTTGCCGTCCTCGAACGCCACCATGGTGAAATAGCAGCTGTTGGTATGGCGCTGGCTGCGCTGCTGGATGTTTTCCGCCACCACCTTGATGCCCACCTCCATCGAGGTGCGGCCGACATGGTTGACGCTGGCGAGAAAAGTCACCAGTTCGCCGACATGGATGGCCTGCTTGAACAGCACCTGGTCCACCGACAGCGTCACCACATAACGGCCGGCGTAGCGGCTGGCGCAAGCATAGGCCACCTGGTCCAGCAGCTTCAGCAGCACGCCGCCGTGCACGTTGCCGGAAAAATTGGCCATGTCCGGCGTCATCAACACCGACATCACCAGTTCTCTTTGCCCCTGGGCCTGTTCATTCATGGTCTGCTCCCGCTGTGTACAAGCGGACATTCTGCCACGCCGATTGGAATAGCGGGCAGGCGCTTCTATACTGAAACGACAGAAGGAACGCGTTTCATGTCCATTTCCAGTGTAGCCGGCGGCTCTTCCAGCTACGGAATCAGCATGCATGGCGCCAATTGCCAATGCCCCGCCTGCCAAGCCCTGCGCTCGCAGGCCGCCGCCGTTGCCTCCGCGCCCTCCTCTCCCGCCCAAACCGCCAATGCCGCGGCGCCCGCCGCCGGGGGCCAGGCAGGCGCGGACGCCTCCGGCCAGAATGGCTCCGGCAACGCGAAAAACGCCCAGCAAGCCAATCCAGCCGCGCCGAAGGCGCCGGACGGCAAGCCGCTGAACGATGCGCAACAGAAAGAAGTGGAAGACCTGAAGGCGCGCGATACCGACGTGCGCCGCCATGAGGCCGCCCACCAGGCCGCCGGCGGCGCGCTGGCCGGCGCGGCCAGCTTCACCTACCAACAAGGCCCCGACGGCAAACAGTACGCGATAGGCGGCGAAGTGCCGATCCGCCTGAGCCAGGGCAACACGCCTCAGGAAACCATACAGAACGCCCAAACGGTGCGGGCCGCCGCGCTGGCGCCGTCCGACCCCTCAGGCCAGGACCGCGCGGTGGCGGCCGAAGCCTCGCAGATGGAACAGCAAGCGCGGACGCAGCTGCTGCTGCAGCAGAACGGCAATCAGCATCTCAGCCCGCTGCAGAAAGCCCAGCAAGCCGCCGCCCCGGGCGGCAGCCCGCAGGCCAAGGGCGGCAATATCGACACTTACGCCTGAACCCGGCGCGCCAGCCTGAGGCCGTTGGCGATCACGATCAGGCTGGTGCCGACGTCGGCGAACACCGCCATCCACAGGCTGGCCACCCCGGCCAGCGCCAGGCCGAAGAACAGCAGCTTGATGCCCAGCGCGACCGCGATATTGGCCTTCAGCACCCGCGCGGTGCGGCGGGCGTGGGCGATCAGGTCGGCCAGCCGCGACAGCTTGTCGTCCATCAGCGCCACGCCGGCGGTTTCCAGCGCGCTGTCCGAACCGGCCGCTCCCATCGCGATGCCCAGGTCGGCGCGCGCCAGCGCCGGCGCGTCGTTGACGCCGTCGCCCACCATAGCCACCTTGCCGCCCTGCTGCAGCCGCTCGATATGGCGCAACTTGTCCTGCGGCAGCAGGCCGCCGTAAGCCGCGCCGATGCCGGTTTGCCTGGCCACCGCTTGTGCCACCTGCGGGCTGTCGCCGCTGAGCATCACCGTTTCCACCCCCATCCGCTTCAGGCGCGCCAGGGTGGCCGCGGCTTCCGGCCGCGCCTGGTCGGCCACCGCCAGCACGCCCAGCGCCTGGCCGCCGTCCAGCAACACCAGCGCGCCCTCGCCGGCCATGTCCAGCGCCTGCAGCGTCTGCTCCAGCAGCGGCGTCATCGCGCCCTGCTCGTCCGCCAGCCGGCGGCTGCCCAGTTGCAAATGGCGTTCCGCCACCCAGCCGCTGACGCCCCGGCCTATCAGCTCGCTCACCTGGCTGGCGGCCGGCGCGCTCACGCCGCGCGCCGCGGCGGCATCCAGCACCGCGCGCGCCAGCGGGTGGGTGGAATGGCCGTCCAGCGCCGCCGCCCAGGCCAGCACGGTGTCTTCATCCTGGCCGGCCAGCGCCGTCACCCGGGTGACGCGCGGCTCGCCCTGCGTCAGCGTGCCGGTCTTGTCGAGGCAAACCGTGTCGATGCGGGCAGCCATCTCCAGCGGCGCGCCGCCTTTCACCAGCAAGCCGTGGCGCGCGGCCGAAGCCAGCGCGCTGACCACCGTCACCGGCGTGGCGATCACCAGCGCGCACGGGCAGGCGATCACCAGCATCACCAGCGCGCTGTAAATGGCCTGGTGCCAGGGCTGCAGCCCCGACAGCGGCGCGGCGACGGCGAACAGCGCTGCCAAGACCAGCACCACCGGGGTGTAGACCGCGGCAAAGCGGTCGATGAAGCGCTGCGTCGGCGCCTTGGACGCCTGCGCGTCGCGCACGGTGGCGATGATGCGCGCCAGCACCGAGCCGGACGCCGGCGCCGTGGTTTCGATTTCCACCACCCCCGCGCCGTTGATGCTGCCGGCGAACACCGCATCCCTGGGTCCCTTGTCCACCGGCAGGCTCTCGCCGGTGATGCTAGCCTCGTTGAAGCTGCTGTGGCCGTCGGCAATGCGGCCGTCCAGCGGCACCCGCTCGCCCGGGCGCACCCGCACCCGGCTGCCAACCGCCACTTCGGCGGCCGCCGTTTCGCGCCAGCCGCCAGCCGCCGCCACCCAGGCGGTTTCCGGCGCCAGCGCCATCAGCGCGCGCACCGCCTCGCCGGCCTTGGCCAGCGACATCGCCTCCAGCCTTTCCGCGATGGCGAACAGGAACAACACCATCGCCGCTTCCGGCCACTGGCCGATCAGCATCGCGCCGATCACGGCGACCGACATCAGGAAATGGATGTTCAGGGTGCGGGTGGACAGCGCGATCCAGCCCTTCTTCAAGGTGGGAATGCCGCCCAGCAGAATGGAGGCCAGCGCCAGCGCGGCCACCACCGGCTTGCCGTCGCCCAGGCTCCAGGCGGCGGCTTCGGCCGCGGCGGCGCTCAGGCCGGATACCAGCAGCAGCAGGTTGGCGCGGCGGCCGTGGCCTTGCGGCGCCAGCATCTTGGCGTCGGCTTCCAACTCCATCGCCTGCATGCCCACCTTGGCGATCGCCCGCTTCACTTCGTCCAGTTGCGGCAGGTCGTGGCGCAGCAGCAACACCCGCTCGATGAAGTTGAACTCCAGCGCCACCACGCCGTCCATGCCGGCCAACGCCTTTTCGATCAGCTTCGCCTCGGTCGGGCAGTCCATCGCCTGGATCTGCAGCCGAGAGCGCATGGCGCCGCGTCCCTGGCCCAATTGCACGCGCGCCGGGGCGGCGTGACCATGGCCATGCGAGCAGCCCGCGGCGTGTTTGTGGTCGTGGTCGTGGTCGTGGTCGTGGTCGTGGTCGTGGGCATGATCATGCGAATCGCCGTGATCGTGGGAACACGCCGCGCCGGGCTGAGGCGCTTGCTTGCCATGATCTTGGCCGCAAGCGCCACCAGCGTGGCCATGCGTCTTGGGTTCCAAAGCCAGCGCGGCTTCGGCCTTGGCCGAGCAGCAATCGCCGCCGTGGGCATGCTGGCGGTTCTGGTGCGGTGCAGCCTTGCGGTAACGCGTCGCGCTTGACATATGCGCCTCCATTGATAGTCTGGGCACATTGCACACCCTGTAGCCACTACAGGGTCAAGCGGATTCTATCGGGAGGCATCATGTTGATCGGGGAACTAGCGCGCCAGACCGGCTGCGAAGTGGAAACCATACGCTATTACGAACGCGAGGGACTGCTGTCGGCGCCGCTGCGCTCGGCTTCCGGCTACCGCTGCTATACCGCGGAGCAGCTGGGCGAATTGAACTTCATCCTGCACTGCCGCTCGCTGGGCATGTCGCTGGCCGACATCCGCAACCTGGCGGCGTTCAAGGCCGACCACCAGCACGATTGCGAGGACATCAACCAGCTGATCGATCAGCAGATCGTCAAGGTGCACCAGCAAGTGGAGGCGCTGCGCCTGCTGGAGCAGCAATTGCTGGCCCTGCGCGACAAGTGCCACGAAAGCCATCCAGCCGCCGACTGCGGCATTTTGCAGACACTGGTGGAGGCCGCCGAAGGCTCGCCCTGCGTCTGCCACACGCCGTTCGGCCAGGACAATCACGGCCACAGCCACGATTACGACCACGCGGGCAAAAAAAACGGCCGACCCCACAAGGGCCGGCCCTAATCAACGCTCGTTTCGGGGAGGAGAAACCCACCGACCGCCACCCCACCGACGGCCGGCTCACAACAAGAACCGTTAAATCCAATATCCGATCAAAGGCGCGGCGAACACCGTGGCCACGCCAGCCAGCATCATGGTGAGGCTGGCCACCACGCCCTCTTCCGCGCCCAGCTCCGCCGCCTTGGCCGTGCCCGCCGCATGGGCGGCGGCGCCGAACAAGGCCCCGCGGGCCAATGCCGAGCGCACCGGCAACACCGCCAGCATGAGCTGCCCGGCCATCATGCCGAACACCCCGGTCACCACCACGAACAAGGCGGTGAGGTCGGCCGAGCCGCCCAGCGTGTGCGAGGCCGCCAGCGCGAACGGCGTGCTGATCGAACGCGGCGCCAGGCTTTTCTGCATCATTTCCGACAGATCCAGCCAGCGCGCCAGCCACACCGAGCTGAACACCGCCACCGGAATCGCCACCAGCACGCCGCAGCTGAGCGACAGCCAGTGCTTCCGGATCAAGGCGCGCTGCTCGTAGATCGGTATCGCGAACGCCACCGTCGCCGGCCCCAGCAGCCAGGTCAGCCAGCGGGTATCGGCGAAATAGGTGGGATAAGGCACGCGGGCCAGCACCACCAGGCCGATCACCAGCAACGGCACCGCCAGAATCGGCGTGCTCCACCAGCTGCGGGTTTTCAGGTAATACTTTTTCACCAGTCCGTACAAGACCACCGTCAGTACGAACGAGACCAATGCGATTTCATGCTCCATGGACTTCCGCCTTCAGCTGCGCCTTGCGATTGCTGCCGCGCCGCCGCAACATCAGTTCCAGCCGGTAGCAGCGGTCCACCACCAGCGAGGTCACCGCCATCACCAGCATGGTGGACAGGCCGATCACCAGCACTATGCGCAGGCCGGAGCTCAGCACCAGCTGAGGGTATTGCACCACCGCCACCACCGCCGGGATGAAGAACAGCAGCATCTCCGCCAGCAGCCAGCGCGCGCCGTGCTTGAACCATTTCAGCGGTAGCAGGCCAGACCACAATCCGGCCAGCACCAGCAGCATGCCCAGCACGCCGGCCGGCATCGCCGGCAGAAAGCGCTGGCTCAGCTGGCTGGCCGCCAGCCACACCAGGCTCAGCAGCAACACCTGGCTGAAAGTCTGCAGCAAGGGCGCGAGGCGGTGAAACAAGCGGCTGGCCATGATCGGCTTCCATCAAAACTTAGGAGTTGGTGAAAGTATAGCCAGCCGGCATGCATTCTAAAAATGAATTAAAATTATCGACATGATTCCAAACAGGAATGGAAATGGACATCCGCGCGCTGCGTTATTTTGTCGAACTGGTGAAATGCCATAGCTTCACCAAGGCCGCCGACGCGCTGTTCGTCACCCAGCCCACCATCAGCAAGATGGTGAAGCAGCTGGAGGAGGAGCTGGGCATGCCGCTGATCCTGCGCGAAGGCCGCAGCTTCCGCCTGACCGATGCCGGCCGCGTCACCTACGAGCGCGGCCTGGACGTGCTGTCGGCGATGAACCAGCTCAAACACGAGCTGGCCGACCTGGCCTCGCTCAGCAGCGGCGAACTGGTGGTGGGCCTGCCGCCCATGGTGGGCGTGGCGTTCTTCGCGCCGGTGGTCAGCCATTTCCGCCGCCGCTACCCGCAGATCGAGCTGAAAATGGTGGAGGACGGCGCGCTCGGCATAGAAAGCCGGATCAAGAGCGGCGACCTGGAAATCGGCGTGGCGGTGCTGCCGGTGGACAGCCAGCTGTTCGACCATTATTCGGTGGTGCGCGACCCGCTGTGCCTGGTGGCGCCGGCCGGCTCGCGCTGGCATGGCCGCTCGCTGGTGCAACTGACCGACATCGCCGACCAGCCGCTGGTGCTGTACCCGGACGACTTCACGCTGAGCCGCCGCATCGGCGACGCCTTCCGCGAGCTGGGCAAGCCGCTCAACATCGTCGGCCGCAGCGCGCACTGGGACTTCATCGTCGAGCTGGTGGCGGCCAACCTGGGCATCACCCTGCTGCCGCGTTGCATCGTCAGCCGCCTCAACCCGGAGCAGTACGACGTGATCCCGTTGTACGACCCCAAGCTGTACTGGCACCTGGCGCTGATCTGGCAGCGCGGCGGCTATCTGTCGCACGCGGCGCGCGCCTGGCTCGCGCTGACGCGGGATGTGCTGGGCGGACAAGAGTAGCCCGCGACCGAATGAAAAATGCCGCCCGCCCGCAAGCGGGGGAGCGGCATCGCCTGGCGGCAGGCGCCGGATCGAATCAGCCCTGCGCCTTGACCACGCGCTGGCGGCGGCTTTCCGCCAGCACCATGCCGGACGATACCGACACGTTCAGGCTTTCGACGGTGCCGAACATCGGGATCGACACCAACACGTCGCAGTGCTCGCGCGTCAGTCGGCGCATGCCCTCGCCTTCGGCGCCCATCACCCAGGCCAGCGGGCCGGCGGCTTCGAAATGGTAGAGGTCGGTATCGGCTTCCATCGTGGTGCCGGCGATCCACACCCCATGGTCCTTCAGCTCGCGCAGCGTGCGCGCCAGATTGGTGACGGTGATGTAAGGCACCACCTCGGCCGCGCCGCAGGCCACCTTGGAGACGGTGGCGTTCAGCGTGGCGGAGCGGTCCTTCGGCGCGATGACGGCGTGCGCGCCCATCGCGTCGGCCACCCGCAGGCAGGCGCCCAGATTATGCGGGTCGGTGACGCCGTCCAGGATCAGCAAGAGCGGCGGCTCGGACAGGTTTTCCAGCACGTCGTCCAGGTCCACGTAGTTCATGCTGGCGTCTATCATCGCCACCACGCCTTGGTGGCGGGCGTTGCCGCTCATGCTGTCCAGGCGTTCCTTGTCGACGATGTGCAGCTTGATCTTTTCCTCGCCGGCCTTGTCCAGCACCGCCTTGGCGCGGGCGTCGTGGCGGCCGCCGGCCAGCCAGATTTCCAGCAGGCTCTTCGGGTTCTGCCACAGGCGGGCGTTGATGGCGTGGAAGCCGTGTATCAGGCGTTTGTTGCTCATGGCGGGGTCTCGATTCAGAATCCCGCCATTCTAGCGCCAAGCCGGGCCCAGGCCCAGCCTCACGCCGGAATGCCGGCCGCCTGGTCGCGCAGCTGCCAGCCGGCGGCCAGCGCCGCGAACTCCTGCGCCGGCAGCGGCCGGCTGAAATGATAGCCCTGCAGCGTGTGGCAGCCCTTGTTCTGCAAAAATGCCGCCTGCTCCTCGTTTTCCACCCCTTCGGCGACGACGTGGAATTTCAGCTTCTTGGCCATCGCCAGTATCGCCTCGGCGATGGCGGCGTTGTCCTCGTCCGCCGGCAGGCCGTCGACGAAGGACTGGTCTATTTTCAGCGTGTCCAGCGGGAAACGCTTCAGGTGCGACAGCGACGAGTAGCCGGTGCCGAAGTCGTCGATGGACAGCCACACCCCCAGCGCCTTCAGTTCCGACAGCAGGCTGACCGCCTCGGTCGGGCTTTGCATGATCATGCTCTCGGTGATTTCCAGCTCCAGCCGCTCCGCCGCCAGGCCCGCCGCCTGCAGCGCGCCGGCCACCTTGGCCGGCAAGGAGGGTTGGCCGAACTGGCGCGGCGACAGGTTCACCGCCAGCCTGGGCACCCGCACGCCTTCTCGGTCCCAGGCTGCCAGCTGGCGGCAGGCCTCGTGCAGCACCCAGTCGCCTATCGGCTTGATCAGGCCGGTTTCCTCGGCCAGCGCGATGAAGCGCACCGGCGGCACCAGGCCCAGCTGCGGATGGCGCCAGCGGATCAAGGCCTCGGCGCCCTCCAGCCGGCGGCTGCCGGCGCCCAACTGCGGCTGGAAGTGCAGCTCGAACTCGCCGCGCTCCAGCGCCATGCGCAGGCCGTTTTCCAGCAGCAGGCGCTCGAAGGTCTGGGTGTTCATGCCGATGTCGAAGAACTGATAGGTGTTCTTGCCGGAATCCTTGGCGCGGTACATCGCCACGTCGGCGTTCTTCAGCAGCGTGCGCGCGTCCTGGCCGTCGTGCGGGAACACGCTGATGCCTATGCTGCCGGTGATGAACACCTCGTGCGCTTCCAGGCTCAGCGGCCGCCCCAATTCGGCCAGGATGTCGCCGGCCATCTCGGCCAGCTGCTTGTGCTTGTCGAAGCCGCTCATCAACAGCGTGAACTCGTCGCCGCCCAGCCGCGCCAGCAGGCCGCGCTCGCCCACCACCCGCGACAGCCGCAGCGCGATCTCGCACAGCAGCTGGTCGCCGGCTTGGTGGCCGAAGGAGTCGTTGATCAGCTTGAAGCGGTCCAGGTCGATGAACATCACCGCCAGCTGGCCGCCTTGGCTGGCCATCTGCGCCAGCGCCTCGTCCAGCCTGGCGGTGAGGCTGCTTCGGTTGGGCAGCCGCGTCAGCGGGTCGTGGTTGGCCAGGAACTGCAGCCGCTCCTCCGCCTCCTTGCGCTGGGTGATGTCGGAAAACACCGCCACGTAATTGGACAGTTGGCCATCTTCATCGCGCAGCGCCGAGATCGACAGCTCCGCCGGATACCATTCGCCGTTCTTGCGCCGGTCCTGCATCTCGCCCTGCCAGTGGCCCAGCGTGGCCAGGGCCTCCTGCATCGCCTCGCGTTCGCGCTGGCCCAGGCTGAAAATGCGCGAAGCCCGGCCCAGCGTCTCCTCCTCGGCATAGCCGGTGATGCGGGTGAAGGCGTCGTTGACGGCGATGATGCGCGCCGCCGCATCCAGGATCAGGATGCCTTCGGCCGAGTTTTCGAACACCTTGGCCGCCAGCCTGAGGTTGGTGTCGGCCAGCAGGCGCTCGGAAATGTCCATCACCACGCCGATGATGGCCTTGCGCCCCTCCAGCTCGAACAGGCGGCTGTGCACCTCCATGTCCACCAGCACGCCGTCCCGGCGCAGCGCCCGGGTGGAGTAGTGCATCACCGCGATATTGTCGCGGAAGCGGCGCAGCACCTGCTGGCGCAGCCGGTTGGCCTCTCCCGGCGCCAGCACCTGGCCCATGGTCATGCCCGTCATCTGCTCCTGCTCGTAGCCGAGGATGTCGGCCAGCTTGGGATTGACGTAGACCAGCCGCTCGTCCTGCAGGATGTAGATGCCCACCAGCGACTGCTCCACCAGCGCCAGATAGCGCTCCTCGGCTTCGCGCTTGGCTTTCTGTTCGCGCTTGCTCAGCGTGATGTCGGTATCGACGCTGCCCACGCCGGCCGGACGGCCGGCGGCGTCGAACAGCGGAAACTTGGAGGCCAGCAGATAGGTTTCCAGGCCGTTCAGGCTGAAATGCTCCTCGAACTGGCGCGGCGCCAGCAAGTTGAGCACCTGCTGGTCCTGCTCGCGGATCTGGGCGGCGTCGGCGCGGTCGAACACGTCCTCCGGGCGCCGGCCCAGCAGCGACTGCGCCGACACGCCCACCCGGCGCGCATAGGCGGCGTTCACCAGCAAGTAGCGGCCCTCCATGTCCTTCAACGACATCATGGTGGGGCTGTTGTTGACCAGCGACTCGATCCGCGCCCGGAAGGTGCGCAGCGTCTCTTCATCCGCGCGGTGGCCGTCCATCAGGATCGCCACCAGGAGGCCGGACACGTTCAGCGCCAGCGCCAACAGCAGATCGGTGGAGGCGTTGCCCATGCCCGGATGCAGCGGCCAGTCCGACGACAGCGCCGCCAGCGACAAGGCCAGCGTCACCATGCCTGCGGTCAGCGCGGCGCCGCCCAGGCCGGTGCGGCAGGCCGCCCACAGGATGAGGGGGAAAAACAGCAGCTGGCTGGGAATGTTCAAGGCCGCCTGGCTGGACAGCAACAGCATGGCGCCGCCCGCCACCAACGCCAGGATCAGCGCCAGCTCGATGCGCAGCGGCAGGACCAAGCGTTGCCGCGGCGGCCAGGCCAGCGGCGCACACAGGAACAGCGCCGAACTCGCCGCCGCCCAGCACTGCCAGGTCCACGACCAGGGCGGCAGCCGCTGCCCGCCCGCCAGCCACGCGCCGGCGCCCAGCAGCAACGCCACCAGCAAAGCCGGGTACGCTATCAGCGTCAGCAGCAGATGCCTCAGCTCGCCGGGCGTGGCCGGCCGCGCGCGCGCGCGCAGCAAGCCGCCCAGGCGCAAACCCGGCAGAATCAGAAACAGCGAGCCGGCCAGCGCCAGCGCCCACAGCGGCGAAGCCGCCTCGCTGGCGATCAGCGCCGCCGCCAGCGGCCACCACCAGCTGCGCCGCGCGCCGCGGGCCAGCAGCTGCCAGCAGAACAGGCCGTGCGGCGCGAAGCTGGCCAAAGACAACACGGCCTGCGGACTGCGCGGCCACAGGGCCAGGCAGGCGGCAAACCCCAGGAAAACCAGCAACTCCTCCACCCAAGGTGTGGCTCTCACGCTCCATCCTTCTATTTCTTGTCGTCCGGTATGCCGGATCTTGCCGATCGCCGCTCCACCGCCGCCGCCGCGCGGGCGGCCGCCATGGATACATTCTTATTTTTGATACCACAATGGCATTACACTTTGTATTTCTTCATGCCAAAATACAGCGAGCTTGAGCCAAACGCATACGATAGCCGGGATTCCCGCCGCCCGCCAGCTTCCGATCGCAGGTAAAGCCCATGGGCATGGCCGGCGGACTGTTATAATCGCGGCAAGCTCAACCTCGTAGAAGCCAGATCAAGTTGGATACGCTCCCGATCATTCCGCCCCGCGGCCAGAAAACCCGCTGCGTTCGCCTGCCGGACGGGCTGGACAGCCAGACCGTCGCCGCGCTGGCGCGCCAACGCCAGCCGCTGCTGATCCTCACCGCCGACGCCCAGTCCGCGCAGCGGCTGCAGGCCGAGCTGCCCTTCTTCGCGCCGGAACTCTCCATCGCGCTGTTCCCCGACTGGGAAACCCTGCCCTACGACCATTTCTCGCCGCACGGCGAACTGGTCAGCGAACGGCTGGCGACCTTGTGGCAGATCCGCCAGCGCGAATGCCAGGTGGTGATCGCGCCGGTGTCCACCGCGCTGGGGCGGCTGGCGCCGGTGAGCTACCTGCTGGGCCGCACCTTCTTCCTCAAGGCCGGCCAGCAGCTGGACGTGGAAAAGCTGCGCGGCGACATGGTCACCGCCGGCTACCAGCACGTCACCCAGGTGATGGCGCCGGGCGAGTTCTCGGTGCGCGGCAGCCTGATCGACCTCTACCCGATGGGCTCGCCGCTGCCGTACCGGATCGACCTGTTCGACGCCGAGATCGACAGCCTGAAAACCTTCGACCCCGACACCCAGCGCACGCTGTACCCGGTGCCGGAAATCCGCCTGCTGCCGGCGCGCGAGTACCCGGCCGACGAAAGCGGCGTCACCGCCTTCCGCCAGCGCTACCGCGAAAAGATGGAAGGCGACCCGAGCAAGAGCCGCGTCTACAAGGACGTGTCGCAGGGCCTGTGGCCGGCCGGCATCGAATACTTCCTGCCGCTGTTCTTCGACGAAACCGCCACCCTGTTCGACTACCTGGGCGAGGACGCGCTGCTGGTGCTGCACCACGACGTGCAGGACGCGGCCGAAACCTTCTGGCGCGACGCCCAAGGTCGTTACGACATGGCGCGCGGCGATCTGGAACGCCCCATCCTGCCGCCGGCCGACATCTTCCTGCGCCCGGACGAATTGATGGCCAGGCTCAAGCCCTACGCCCGCATCGAACTGTCCGCCGACGAAGCCGCCCCCGGCCTCGCCCTGCCCGACCTGGCGGTGGACCGCCGCGCCGACGCCCCCCTGCACCGGCTGCAAGGCTATATCGCCCAGGGCGGACGCCGCATCCTGCTGGCGGCGGAAAGCCTGGGCCGGCGCGAAACCATGCTGGCCTTCCTGGCCGACAACGGCATCAAACCGACGCCGGTCGACAACTGGGCCGACTTCGCCGGCGGCAAAGCCGCGCTGGCGCTGGCCGTCGCCCCGCTCTATTCCGGCTTCGCCCTGCCCGAGCAGGGCATCGCGGTGGTGACCGAAAGCGAGCTGTACCAGCACGTGGCGCGCAGCCACACCCGCCGCAAGGCCAACCGCGCCGGCTCCGACGCGATGCTGCGCGACCTGGCCGAGGTGAAAGCCGGCGACCCGGTGGTGCACGAGGCGCACGGCATCGGCCGCTACGTCGGCCTGGTGACCATGGACCTGGGCGAAGGCGAAACCGAACTGATGCAGCTGGAGTACGCCGACGGCGCCACGCTGTACGTGCCGGTATCGCAGCTGCAACTGATCTCGCGCTACGCCGGCGGCGCCACCGACGACATCCAGTTGCACCGGCTGGGCAACCCGGCCTGGGAAAAGGCCAAGAAGCGCGCGGCGGAAAAAGCGCGCGACACCGCGGCCGAGCTGCTCAACCTGTACGCGCAGCGCGCGGCGCGCGAGGGCCACAGCTTCCAGCTGTCCCACGCCGACTACGCCGCCTTCGCCGCCGGCTTCGGCTTCGAGGAAACCCCCGACCAGGCCGGCGCCATCGAGGCGGTGATCCAGGACATGTGCTCCGGCAAGCCGATGGATAGGCTGGTTTGCGGCGACGTCGGCTTCGGCAAGACCGAAGTCGCGCTGCGCGCCGCCTTCGTCGCGGTGATGGGCGGCAAACAGGTGGCGGTGCTGGTGCCCACCACGCTGTTGGCCGAACAGCACTTCCAGAACTTCTCCGACCGCTTCGCCGACTGGCCGGTGCGCATCGCCGAGCTGTCGCGCTTCCGTAGCGGCAAGGAAACCAAGGCCGCGCTGGCCGGCCTGGCCGACGGCAGCGTCGACATCGTCATCGGCACCCACAAGCTGGTGCAGCCGGATATCGAATTCAAGAATCTGGGCCTGGTCATCATCGACGAGGAACACCGCTTCGGCGTGCGCCAGAAAGAGCAGCTGAAACGGCTGCGCGCTAATGTCGACGTACTGACGCTGACCGCCACGCCGATCCCGCGCACGCTGTCGATGGCGCTGGAAGGCCTGCGCGACTTTTCCGCCATCACCACCGCCCCCAGCCGCCGGCTGGCGGTGAAAACCTTCGTCAGCCCGCTCTCCAACGGCGTGATCCGCGAGGCGGTGCTGCGCGAGCTGAAGCGCGGCGGCCAGGTGTTCTTCCTGCACAACGAAGTCGACACCATCGAAAACATGCGGGAAAAGCTGGCCGAGCTGATCCCGGAGGCGCGCATCGGCGTCGCCCACGGCCAGTTGCGCGAGCGCGAGCTGGAACAGGTGATGCGCGACTTCCTGCAGCAGCGCTTCAATCTGCTGCTGTGCTCCACCATCATCGAAACCGGCATCGACATCCCCAACGCCAACACCATCCTGATCAACCGTGCCGACAAGTTCGGCCTGGCTCAGCTGCACCAGCTGCGCGGCCGCGTCGGCCGCTCCCACCACCAGGCCTACGCCTACCTGCTGACGCCGGACGGCATGACCCGCGACGCGCAGAAGCGGCTGGAGGCGATCCAGCTGTCCGGCGAGCTGGGCGCGGGCTTTTATTTGGCGATGCACGACCTGGAAATCCGCGGCGCCGGCGAAGTGCTGGGCGAAGGCCAGTCCGGCGAGATGCAGGAAGTGGGTTTCAGCCTGTTCACCGAAATGCTGAAACAGGCGGTGCGCGACCTGAAAAAGGGCCGCGCGCCCGACCTGGACGCCCCCCTGGGCGTCACCACCGAGATCAATCTGCACAGCCCGGCGCTGCTGCCGGACGCTTACTGCCCGGACGTGCACGAACGGCTGCTGATCTACAAGCGCCTGGCCAGCTGCGAGACCGAGGCCGAGATCGACGGCATCCACGAAGAGCTGATCGACCGCTTCGGCCTGCCGCCGCAGAGCGTGAAGACGCTGATCGAAAGCCACCGCCTGCGCCTGGTGGCCAAGGAGCTGGGCGTGCAAAAGCTGGACGCCAGCGAGGTGGCGGTGCAGATCGCCTTCATCAAGAATCCGCCGATCGATCCGGTGAAGATCATCATGCTGATCCAGAGCAAGAAGAATTACCGCCTGGCCGGGCAGGACAAGTTGCGGGTGGAGCAGGCGCTGCCGGAGGTGGCGCAGCGGATCGTGAAGGTGAAGGAGGTGTTGAAGGAGTTGAGCGCGTAGGCTCAACGACTTTCATAACGCACTCAACAAAAGGCCACCTCGGAGTTGGCCTTTTTCCTTTGCTTCAGGCGTCCCATATCCTATTTTTGCTGTAATGAAGGTAAATCGCTACCCAATCAACCCTATGCCATCCTCCATCCAAATTGGAGTATCCTTCTTGACCATTTCAGTATCAGCCTCAGCCATTATTAAGTTATATGAAATGTGGAGAGATAGGTTTCGCATTGAAATATCTTATAACTTCAGAAGTTTACCTCACATTGGCAACGACATTACCATTCGCAACTTGTCTCCCAAATCAATCACTCTGACACATTGGAGCTTGATTTATGTTTCGGGAAAATGGCCAACTCGTCATTACACACCCATGGCCAGTCCTGAATATGATTTCAACGATATAGAAATAAAAGCAAACTCCTCACACACATTAACATTTTCTGACATTAGCCACTTTGACTGGGGAGCGACATCCTTACGAGGCCGACGCATATTCATACGTATATATACCGCAGGCCGCAAGCCAATTACTCGCTTAGTTTACCCTCAAAATTAAAACTAATACCTTCTCACGCTCTTGAATCCGCTCCGCGGATAATGATTTAGATGCCGGTTCCGCCCGGCAAACGGGTGAGGGGGCCGCGCGGCCAGCCCCCTCACGACCCCGGGCCGCCCCTGCAGCCCGCGAAACCCCGACAAAAAACCGCTGGGCCAGGAGCCGCCGAAACTACATGCGTGCGAATCTTTGATTCGCTCAGCAGTACGCGCTACCGTCGCGCGGCGTCGAACAAGCGGCGGCTTAAAACCTTGCCCAGCGCTTTTTTGCCGGCGCGTGCTGAAAGGGGAAGGGGCGCGTCACTCACGCTCAACCTCTTGTAGGGAGGAAGCCCGGCCTTTCCCCGCATTCCACCATCCATAGCCTTACCTGGCTTTGCCTCTTGAATTTGCCTTGAACCCCATGTGGCGTACCCTCTACCAATCGCGTGGAACCGAACCGACTCGCCCTTCCCCATCAGCGCAAGCCGGCTTGCAAGCCATCTCCGGGATTTTAAGCTGCCGGCTGTTCGACGCGGGGCGACGGTAGCGCCCCGCTAGTTCCGGCAGCTCCCCGGAGATGGCTTGGAAGACGGGGTTTCGCCGCGCTGTTGGGGTCGCCTAGGGGTGTCGGGGAGCTGGCGAGACAGCTCCCTGACCTGCCCGGCGGGCAGCCCCGCCATGCGAATCATCATCCGCGAAGCGGATTCCTTGGCCCCTCAACTTGCGCCATTGCAAGGCAAGCCCTCCTCTCCCCGGCTAGATTGGAAAGACAAGCACAAGGAAGAAACGCCATGCCTCGCCACAACCCCGACGCGGACGACGACGACAAGCCCGTCCCGCTGTATCGCCAATACGAAACCCAGGGCACGGTGCGGCAGATATCGTTTTACCTGTCCGACGAGATCGGCGCCGCCATCCACTACACCGACCTCTTGTACACGCTGCGCACCGCCAGCAGCACCGACATCGTGTTCCTCCATCTGAACACCCCGGGCGGCAATTTCGACGCCGGCCTGCAGATCATCAACAACATCACCGCCAGCCCGGCCCACGTGGTCACCATCCTGGAAGCGCGAGCCTATTCGATGGGCGCGCTGATCTTCCTCGCCGGCGACGAGCTGATCGTCCACGACACCTGCCAATTGATGTTCCACAACTATTCATCGGCACTGATAGGCAAGGGCAATGAGCAACAGGCCCAGGTGATGGCCAGCGGCAAGTGGTTCGAGAAGGTGATGCGCCACATCTGCCGCCCCTTCCTCACCGACGAGGAGCTGGACCGCATCCAGAAAGGCGAGGACATCTGGCTGGACAGCGACAACATCCGCCGCCGCCTCAACCACATCCGCAAGGGCGAGCCGGCCGCGCAGCCGCGCAAACCAGCCAAACGCGGCGGCCGGGCAGAGCCGGACGCCGGCTGAGCCGCCTTGCCTTGCCTCGGGCTTGGCCGATAATCAAGACACACCCACTCCGGCCTGTCTTGATGAGCGCCATTCCCAAGTTTGCCTTCGCCGCGCTGCTGGCCTGCGGCGCAGCCGGCTACGGTTTCTCCGAGCCGGACGCGGATGCGCTCGCGCTGGTCACCGGCGAGTTTCCGCCCTATACCGGCGCGGCCCTGCCCCAGGGCGGCATCAGCGCGGTGCTGGTGCGCGAAGCCTTTCTGGCGGCTGGCCAGCCCGCCCCCAGCATCGTTTTCCTGCCGTGGAAGCGAGCCTATTCGGAAACCGAGCAGGGCCGCTTCGCCGCCAGCTTTCCCTATACCCGCGATGAAAACCGCGAGAAAGCCTTTCTGTATTCCGAACCGCTGCATCAGGACCGCTTCTCTTACTTCGCCCGCCAGGACGACGAGGATGCGCGCAAGGGACGCTGGCAAGGCAAACGCCTGTGCCTGCCGCTGGGCTGGACCACCGCCTATGTCGACGCCGACGTGCGCAAATACCAATTGCGGCTGGAGCGGCCGCCGACGCTGGAAAACTGCCTGAAAATGCTGAACAGCGACACCGTGGACCTGGTGTCCTGCAACGACTTCGTCGCCGATTACGCGATGCGCCGGCTATTCGGCCCGCGCGCGCCCTTCGCCATCGCCGATATCGGCAAGGCGCAGAGCAGCGAACTGTACCTGATCGTCAGCCGCCGCCGCCCCGACGCCGAGCGGCTGATCCGCCAATTCAACCAGGGCCTGGCGGCGCTGCGCGACAGCGGCCGCTATCAGCTGCTGCTGCGGCAATACCGCGAGCAGCCCCCCAGCCGATGAAAACCCTGTCCGCCCGCCTTGCCAGCCTGCCGGTTCTGACGTGCGCCCTGCTGCTGACGGCCCAGGCCGGCGCGGCCGAATTGCGCGTCGCCTTTTCCTCCAGCCGGCCGCCGTTTTCCTTCCACGACGACAAGCTGGGCGACACCGGCATCGAGGTGGACCTGATGCGGGCGGCGCTGGAGCGGATGGGCTATGCGATGAAAATCATGATCGTGCCCAATTCGCGGCTGCGGCGCGCCGTCGCCGCCGGCAGCGCGGACATCGCCTCGGCGGTGCACGAGCGCGGCCCCGACGGCAAGGGCGTCTATTATTCGGACGACTTCATCGAATACCGCAATGTCGCCATCGGCAAGCAGGGCCGGCAGCTGGATATCCGCTCGCTGCTGGACCTTGGCGGCCACAGCTTCGCCATCTGGCAGAACGGCTGGCGCGATCTGGGCCCCGTGTTCCAGGCCATCTACCAGCCCGACCCTTCCGGGCGCTTCCGCCACAACTATCACGAGAGCGCCAGCCAGGAAAACCAGTGCCGGATGTTCTGGGCCAACCGGGTGGAGCTGCTGATCATCGACCGCGCGGTGTTCGACTGGTTTCGCGGCAAGCTCGCCGCCAGCCTGCCCACCGCTGAGGCAGTCAGGTATTACGACATCTTCCCGCGAACCACCGGCTATCCGGCGGTTTTCCATGACCGCGCGCTGCGCGACCGCTTCAACCTGGCGCTGCGGCAACTGCGGCAAAACGGCGACTACCAGCGCATCGAGCGACGCTATCGCTCCGGCGAGCGCGACTGAGCCATGTCGAAAGCATTGCGGCCGACAGTCATTATCCATACACTGGCATATCATCGTTCCGACCCGCCACCGCCATGCCGCTACGCGATATCCGCATGCTGGTCCGCTACAGCGCCTGGGCCAACCAGCGCCTGCTGGGCGCGCTGGCCACGCTGCCCGAAACCGAATTGCTCAAACCGCGCGCCACCGTCTTCGGCAACATACTCAGCACCCTCAACCACAATCTGGTGGTGGACCGCATCTGGCAGGCCCATCTGCAGGGACGCGCGCACGGCTACGCCAGCCGCAACACCGAGCGCACGCCCAGCCTCGCCGAACTTGCCGTCGATCAGGCCGAGCTGGACCGCTGGTAGATCGATTACGCCGACGCGCTGGACCCGGCAGCCCACGACCAGGTGGTGGATTTCGCCTTCGTCGACGGCGGCAGGGGCAGCATGCGCCGCGGCGACATGCTGCTGCACATCGTCAACCACAAGAACTACCATCGCGGCTTCGTCGCCGACATGCTGTACCAGATTCCCGCCCCGCCGCCGGCCACCGATCTGCCGGTCTATCTGCGCGATGCCCATGATGAAGCCGGGCTCCTGGGCTAAAGCGGTTCAACCACCCGTTCGCGCTCGATTTCCACCCGGTTTCGGCCCTTGTGCTTGGCCTGGTACAGCAGCACGTCTGCCTCCAGAAACAAGCTGGCCAGGTTGGAATGTTCGCTGGGACGCAGGCAGGCCACCCCTATGCTGGCGCTGATGCGCAGCGGCTGGCCATTCACCTGGGGCGCCAGGTTGGCGATGGCGCCGCGCAGCCGGTCGGCGGTGTTGTAGGCGTCGATCCGGCCGGTCTGCGGCAGCAGCACCACGAACTCCTCGCCGCCGTGCCGGCCCAGCAGGTCGCCATGCCGCGCCTCTCCGCGCAGGCAGTCGGCCAGCTGGCGCAGCACTTCGTCGCCGGCCTGATGGCCGTGGCGGTCGTTGATGCTTTTGAAATGATCCAGGTCTATCAGCAATAATGCCAATTCAGCGCGTTTCTCCAGCGCGCGCAGAAACAGGCCTTCGGCCTTCTCATGGAAGGCGCGGTGGTTGTACAGCCGAGTCAGCCCGTCTTGCTGGGCCTGCAGCCGGACCTGCAGCAGCAGGCGCTCGTAACTGATCAGCAGCATGTTGAGGCTGAAGCAGAACGTGCACCAGAACAATCCAAGGCTGCTGAAGAGGTTGAACATCGACCAATGCCGGCCAAAATCCGGATCGCCGGCATAGCAGGCCACGCTCCAGCGACTGGCCGAAATCGTCAGCATCACCGCGGCCAAGCCCATCGCCAACCGGTGGCCGGCCGGCGTCCCCTGCTTCCTCTCCTGCAGCAGCAAGCGGAAAATCAGCCCCCAGTACAACAAATGCGAGCCGGAAGTCACCATCACCCGGCGGCCATAGTTCTCCACCCCACCCCAGTACGCGAACGCCGCCATCACCAGCGCCACCGACAAGGCGGCGTATCCCCAACTGCCGGAGCGGCCTAACATCTGCTGCGTGGCGATCAACGCCAGCGGGTGGAACAGCAGCAGCAACAGGGTGTCGAGCATCAGCATCGGCCAGGGCGGCAAAATCGGCGGCAGGTAGGCCAGCAGGGTTCCACACACGGCAAACGCGCCGCCCATGCCCAGAGTCAGCAGCGCGCGCTCCTTCCGGTTGTATAACCAGAACAACACCGCCACGCCCGTCAGCATGACGGTGTAGCCGGTGGTGCTGAGCAAGGTCGCCTTGAAATCCAGAATGCTTTGTATGTTTTGTATGGTTTGGTTTGACATGGAGGTCGGGTGCAGCGCTGCCGCCGCGCCAGCGGGCTCGGCCCGCCACGGCGCCGCGGGATTGTCGGCCATGGAATCGCAGACACCATAGCAGATCGCCGCCGTCCCGCATGGCGTTGAATGATGCCTTGCGCATGAAAAAACAGGCCTAGTGGCGTCGCCGCAACGCCGCCCGCGGCCAGCCGGCTTGCCCTGGCTGCCGCATATTGGATAAAATATCCATCTCTTCAGGCGCTTGCGCGCGGCTAGCTCCGCGCCGGCCCTTGCCAGCCACGCGGCCCCTCTTAATCGGCCGCGCCAGCCAGCTTTTCTTCCCAAACCATCGTCCGGCCGCCTTGGCCGGCGCCGCAGGAATCCTTATGCGCTTTCGCCGTTTCCTGCTGCCCATGGCGTTTTGCAGCGCGCCGCTGGCAGCCAAGACCTTGCCTTCCTATGATTTCGCGCTGCAGGCCAAGCCGGCGGCGGCGCCGCGCATCAATATGGCCGCGCCGGCCAAGCCGCTGCAAGTCCAGCCCGCGCTGCAGCTGCGCGATCTGGACGCCCCGCTCCAGCTGACGCCGCGCCAACAGCAGGAAATGCTGCAGCGGATGGAAAACCGGCAACCGCAGGCGCTGCCCGGCCAGCCGCCGCGCGCGCCCTGGGAGCGCCCCCAGCCGCTGCCGCGCTTCGACCCGCAAACCGGCAAACCCCGCGCCATCCCGATGCACGAGCTGCCCAAGCTGCCCGGCCGCTGAGCGCCACGCGCAAGCGGCCGGCGCGCTCAGCGGTCGATCAACTGCATTACGTCCGGCGCGTAGCGCGCGCCGCTGGCCCCGCCGTCGGCGAACACCGCCGCCAGCGCATCCCGCTCGCCGCCATCCAGGCTGACAGACAAGGCTCCCAGGTTGTCGCGCAGATTGGCCTGTTTGCGCGCGCCGGGAATCGCGACGATGTCCTCGCCCTGCGCCAGCAGCCAGGCTAACGCCAGCTGCGCCGGGCTGCAGCCCTTGTCGGCGGCCAGCGCTTTCACCTTGGCCACCAGGTCGAGGTTGCGCTGGAAGTTTTCGCCCTGGAAACGTGGGTTGTGGCGGCGGAAATCGTCAGGCGCGAAATCATCCGGGCTCTGGATGGCGCCGGTCAAAAAGCCGCGCCCCAGCGGGCTGTAGGCGACCAAGCTGGCGCCCACTTCGCGGCAAGCCGCCAGCGCGCCGTCTTCCGGATCCCGCGTCCACAGCGAATATTCGCTCTGCAGCGCGTGGATGGGATGGACGGCGGCCGCGCGCCGCAGCGTGGCGGGCGAGGCTTCGGACAAGCCCAGATAGCGCACCTTGCCGGCGCGCACCAGGTCGGCCATCGCGCCGACGGTTTCCTCGATCGGCACCGCGGGATCGATGCGATGCTGGTAATAAAGGTCGATATGATCGACGCCCAGCCGCTGCAGGCTGCCTTCGCAGCTGGCGCGGACGTATTCCGGCCGGCCGTTGACGCCGCGCTTCATCGGATCGGCCGGGTCCAGCACGATGCCGAACTTGGTGGCCAGCACCACCTCGCCGCGGCGGCGGGCCAGCAGTTTGGCCAACAGCCGCTCATTCGTGTGCGGGCCGTACATATCGGCGGTATCGAGAAAATTGACGCCCAGATCCAGCGCCGCGTCCAGCGTCGCCAGCGACTCGGCGTCGTCATGCGGGCCGTAAAAAGCGCTCATGCCCATGCAGCCGAGGCCCAGCGCGGAAACCTGCGGGCCATTGCGGCCCAGAGTGCGTTTTTGCATCGCCATCGCTCCTGAAGTGGAAAGTGACATCAGCATAAGGGATGGCCAGCCGCCGATAAATGGGCCAAAATGACAAACATTATGTAGCTGAGCTTAACAATGTCGCGTCCCCAGCACGATGCCCTGCAAACTTTCGCCCTGATCGCCCGCCTACGCAGCTTCACCCAAGCCGCCGCCGAACTGGGTGTCACCGCTTCCGCCTTGAGCCAGACCATGCGCCAGCTGGAGGCGGAGCTGGGCGTGCCGCTGCTGATCCGCACCACCCGCCAAGTCGCGCCGACCGAGGCCGGCGACGCGCTGCTGGAGCGGCTGGCGCCGGCTCTGGAGCAAATCCGCCAGGCGCTGGAAGATGCGCGCCAGCTGCAGGGCCAGCCCGCCGGCACGCTGCGGCTGACGCTGCCGCACAGCGCGGCGCAAATCGCGCTCTATCCCCATCTGGTCGGCTTTCAGCGCCGCCATCCGGCCGTGGCGCTGGAGCTGGACATCAGCGACGGCCTGGTCGACATCGTCGGCCAGCGCTTCGACGCCGGCATCCGCTTCAGCGACCGCTTGCAACCCGGCATGCAGGCGGCGCAGATCAGCCGCCCGCTCCGCTTCGTCGCAGTGGCCACGCCCGAATACCTGGCGCGCCATGGCGCGCCGCAAAGGCCGGATGATCTGTTGCGGCACGCCTGCATAGGCTACCGCTTCGGCGCCAGCGGGCCGCAGTACCGCTGGCAGTTCGTCGAGGACGGCCAGCCGCGCCAGCTGGCGCTGCGCGGCCCGCTGCTCACCAACGACAACCAGGCCCGGCTGCTGGGCGCGCGCGGCGGCATCGGCATCGCCTACCTGGCCGAAACGCTGGTGAGGGATGACATCGCCGCCGGCCGGCTGCTGCCGGTGCTGGAGTCCTACCTGCCGCCGGCCGAGGCGCTGTACCTGTTCTACCCGCAGCAGCGCCGCCTGCCGGCAAGGCTCAGGGTGTTGATAGACTTTCTGCGCGAAGCCAACGGCGTCGTCTGAAATGACAAAACCCGCCAAACGGCGGGTTGCGCGCGGCAAGCCTGAAGCTAGCGCCCCTGCTGCGCCAGCCGCCAGGCGGCATCCTGCTTGTGGTAGCCCAGCAAGTAGTACACCGCCACCAGGAACACCAGCCAGCCGGGGCCGACGATCAGCGCCACGCGGGTGTCCGGGAAGTAGGCCATCAGGGCTATCACCAGCGCCAGGAAGCCCAGCGTCAGATAGGAGCCATACGGCCACAGCGGCATGCGATGGCTGATGCCGGCCAGTTGCTCGGCCGACAGCGAACGGCGGAAGCGCAGCTGCGCCAGCAGGATGATCAGCCAGGTCCACACCGCGCCGAAGGTCGAGATGGCGGTCAGCCAGGTGAACACTTCCTTCGGCGCCAGGTAATTCAGCAGCACGCCCAACAGCAGCGCGGCGATGGACAGCAGCAGCGCCGGCAGCGGCACCCCGCTTTTCGAAACCTTGGCGAACAGCGGCAGCGCCTGTTTCTGCTCGGCCAGGTTGAACAGCATGCGGCCGGTGCTGTAGATGCCGCTATTGCACGAGGACAGCGCGGCGGTCAGCACCACGAAGTTGATGATGCCGGCGGCGGCCGGAATGCCCAGGCTCTCGAAAGTCATCACGAAGGGGCTGCCGCGGGTGCCCAGCTCGTTCCACGGGTAAATGGACAGGATCACGAACAAGGCGCCGATGTAGAAGATCAGGATGCGCCAGAACACCGAATCCACCGCGCGCGCCAGCGCCTTTTTCGGGTTCTTCGCCTCGCCGGCGGTCAGGCCCAGCATTTCCACGCCCAGGTAGGCGAACATCACCATCTGCAAGGACATCAGCACGCCGGAGAAGCCATGCGGCATGAAGCCGCCGTGCGCCCACAGATTGGCGATGCCGGTGGCGACGCCGTGATTGCCGAAGCCGAAAATAATCATGGCGAAGCCGCCGGCTATCATCAGCACGATGGTGACGATCTTGATCAGCGCGAACCAGAACTCGAATTCGCCATAGGCCTTCACCGCGATCAGGTTGACGCCGCCCATCGCCAGCATCGCCGCCAGCACCCAGTACCAGGACGGCACGTCCGGAAACCAGATGCCCATGTAGACGCCGACGGCGGTGATTTCCGCCATGCAGGTCACCAGCCACAGGAACCAGTAGTTCCAGCCGGTGAGGTAGCCGGCCAAGGGGCCGAGGTAGTCTTGCGCGTAGCGGCTGAACGAGCCGGCCACCGGATTGTGGATGGCCATTTCGCCCAGCGCGCGCATGATCATGAAAATGGCCAGGCCGCCGATGCCGTAGGCCAGCATGATGGCCGGGCCGGCCATCTTGATCGCGGTGGCCGACCCCAGGAACAGGCCGACGCCTATCGTCGCGCCCAGCGCCATCAGGTTGATATGCCTCTCCTCCAACCCGCGGTGCAGGGTCTGTTGTTCTCCTGGCATGCAATGCTCCTTGTGTAAGCGTGGAAATCCCGGTTGCCGTTTTGCTGTTTTCTTACCGGTTAATGACAAAGCATTTTACATATATTCATATCAATATGAATATTTGAGCACATTAAAACCTTGATTCAACATTTTCAAGCGCATAAAAATTCAAACCACTCGCCATAAGCGTCAATAGAAATGACGCACATGCCTAAGCGGCGGACGCAAAAAAGCCCGGACTCGCGTCCGGGCTTGGCTGATGCGGCATTCCGCGCGGCGGTCAGGCCTTGGCTTTGCTCTTGCCCTTGGCCGGCTTGGCTTCCGCGGCATCTTCCTCGCGCTCCCAGGCTTCCTTGTACGGCCGGCCGTAGAAGCTGTCCAGCAGCAGCTGCTTCAGCTCGCTGATCAGCGGATAGCGCGGATTGGCGCCGGTGCACTGGTCGTCGAAGGCGGCTTCGGCCAGTTCATCCACCTTGGCCAGGAAGTCCGATTCGGCCACGCCGGCGGCCTGGATCGACGCCGGGATGCCCAAGGTCTTCTTCAGCTCATCCACCCACTCGATCAACTTTTCCACCCTTTCGTGGTCGCGGCTGGCTTCCAGGCCGAGGTGGCGGGCGATCTCGGCGTAGCGCGCCACGCTCTTCGGCCGGTCGTACTGGCTGAAGGCGGTTTGCTTGGTCGGCACATCGGCGGCGTTGTAGCGGATCACGTTGCTGATCAGCAGCGCATTGGCCAGGCCGTGCGCCAAGCCGAACTCGGCGCCGATCTTGTGCGCCATCGAGTGGCAGACGCCCAGGAAAGCGTTGGCGAAGGCGATGCCGGCGATGGTGGCGGCATTGTGCACCTGCTCGCGCGCTTTCGGGTCCTTGGCGCCGTTCTGGTAGGACGACGGCAGGTATTCCTTCAGCAGCTTCAAGGCTTGCAGCGCCTGCGGATCGGAGTACTCGTTGGCCATCACCGACACATACGCTTCCAGCGCGTGGGTCACCGCGTCGATGCCGCCGAAAGCGGTCAGCGACTTGGGCATGTCCATCACCAGATTGGCGTCGACGATGGCCATGTTCGGCGTCAATTCGTAGTCGGCGATCGGATACTTCACGCCGGTCACTTCATCGGTCACCACCGCGAACGGAGTCACTTCGGAACCGGTGCCGGAAGTCGTCGGCACCGCCACCATCATGGCTTTTTGGCCCAGTTTCGGGAACTGGTAGATGCGCTTGCGGATGTCCATGAAGCGCAGCGCCAGGTCGGCGAAATGCACTTCCGGATGCTCGTACATCACCCACATGATCTTGGCCGCGTCCATCGGCGAGCCGCCGCCTATCGCCATGATCACGTCCGGCTTGAAGGCGTGGGCCAGATCGGTGCCCTTGCGCACCACCGCCAGCGTCGGATCGGCCGGCACCTCGAAGAAGGTTTCCACTTCCAGGCCCATCTTCTTCAACAGGCGGATAGGCTCGTCGACGAAGCCGTTCTCGAACAGATACTGGCCGGTGACGATCAGGCAGCGTTTCTTGCCGGCCAGGTCTTCCAGCGCCACCGGCAGGGAGCCGCGGCGGAAGTAGATGGACTTCGGCAGCTTGTGCCACAGCATGTTCTCGGCCCTCTTGGCGACGGTTTTCTTGTTGATCAGGTGTTTAGGGCCGACGTTCTCGGAGATGGAGTTGCCGCCCCAGGAGCCGCAACCCAGCGTCAGCGACGGCGCCAGGCTGAAGTTGTACAAGTCGCCGATGCCGCCCTGCGAGGACGGGGTGTTGATCAGGATGCGGGCGGTCTTCATCTTGTCGCCGAAGTAGCGCACGCGCTCTTCCTGCAGGTCCTGATCGGTGTACAGCGCCGAGGTGTGGCCGATGCCGCCCATGGTCACCAGCGCGGCCGCCTTGTCGCAGGCGTCGAGGAAATCCTTCGCGCGGTACATGGCCAGGGTCGGCGACAGCTTCTCGTGGGCGAAGGCTTCGTTTTCGGACACTTCCGTCACTTCGCCGATCAGCACCTTGGTGGTCGGCGGCACTTCGATGCCGGCCATCGCTGCGATCTTGGCGGCGCTCTGGCCGACGATGGCGGCGTTCAGGCTGCCGTCATTCAAGATCACCTTGCGCACCGCCTCGGCTTCGCTCTTGGACAGGATGTAGCCGCCATGCTTGGAGAAGCGTTCGCGCACCGCGTCGTAGATTTCATCGACGATGATGACCGACTGTTCGGACGCGCACACCACGCCGTTGTCGAAGGTCTTGGACATCAGGATGGAGGCCACGGCGCGCTTGATGTCGGCGGTTTCGTCTATCACCGCCGGCGTGTTGCCAGCGCCGACGCCGATGGCCGGCTTGCCGGAAGAGTAAGCCGCCTTCACCATGCCCGGGCCGCCGGTGGCCAGGATCAGGTTGACGTCGGGGTGGTGCATCAGCTGGTTGGACAGCGCGACGGACGGCTCGTCTATCCAACCTATGATGTCTTGCGGCGCGCCGGCGGCGACGGCGGCTTCCAGCACCAGGCGGGCGGCTTCGCAAGTGGAGCGGCGCGCGCGCGGATGCGGCGAGAAGATGATGCCGTTGCGGGTTTTCAGCGAGATCAGCGCCTTGAAGATGGCGGTGGAGGTCGGGTTGGTGGTGGGCACGATGCCGCACAGCACGCCTATCGGTTCGGCGATGGTGATGGTGCCGAAAGTGTCATCCTCGGACAGCACGCCGCAGGTCTTCTCGTCCTTGTACTTGTTGTAGATGTATTCGGAAGCGAAGTGGTTCTTGATCACCTTGTCTTCCATCACGCCCATGCCGGTTTCGGCCACGGCCATCCGCGCCAGCGGGATGCGTGCGTCGGCGGCTACCAGCGCGGCGCTGCGGAAAATGTGGTCGACCTGCTCTTGCGTGAACTGCGCGAAGGCCTGCTGCGCCTTCTTGACGCGCGCCACCAGGGCGTCGAGTTCGATTTGATTGCTAACGGCCATAGTGTCTCTCCAGAAACCAAATGAAATTGCCGGGCATCTATTTATTCGTTTTCAGCTATTTATTTTCGAAAACGAAAAAATTGGCAGAAAAACCAGCTGCCGACGCGCAAACGGCGCGGACGCCATTCAAGCTTGTGTAGCGCGGCCATTACAAGGCGACTCAGATAACCTTATAAAAATTGGGGCTTTTCAAGCTTTTTGCCCCGGCCTCGCCAGACTCACCACCATGCTAGTCTGTTTTCGGATATTCGTTTTTGCGCCTAGCCAAACAATTGCCGCTTCGCCAACAAAAAGAGCGCCGTTTAGGCGCTCTGCAAAAGGTCCTGGTCAAAACATCTGTAACGACGATGCTACCGGCCCATGAAGCCGTACTTGAAATACTGGCCGCTGCGGGTCAGCTCGCGGATGCGCGCCGGATCGGTCTCGCCGTTGATATTGGTGATCACCAGCCGGCCGCGGCCCTGCTTCAGATCGTTGTTGTAGTCGTAATAACCGCCCAGCACCGCCAGCCGGCCGGCCTCCACCTCGCCGGAAAACTTGAGGATGGAGCCTTCCACCTGGTTGTTGATGTTGATCAGCGCGCCGTTGGTGGCGTCGATGCCCTTGGGAATTTCGATATTGTCGAGCTCGCGCTGGATGGCCGGCTCCATATTGCTGTAATCGCCGGCGGCGGTTTTGATCGCGCCGCAGCCGGTATGGCTGATGAACATCAGCAGCGGCGTGTGCAGATGGCGGACGCCGTACTCCACCGAGCCCTCGGAGGTGGCCAGCTGGTTGCCCAGATTGCTGATCACGAACAGTTCGCCGTCGGCGTCGCCGCCCAGCATGCCCACCTGGCCGCCCGGATTGGAGCAGGTCACCACCGTGGCGCGCGGCGTCTGGCGGCCGCCCAGCTTGGCGAGATAGCCCGGCGAATGCTTGGCGATATAGGCGCCGTTGGCCTTCAATATGCTGCCCACCACGCTTTTCACCTGGCCGGCCTCCCCTGCCGCGACCGCCGCCGCCGCGCGCGCCGGATGCCTGGCCTTGGCGCGCGCCTTGCGGGCGGCGTGCGGCCTGCCTCCCGGCGCCGTCACTTCCGGACTGGGCTGGCTCAGGTCGCGCGCCGGCGGTTTGCCCATCGGCACCGACGGCGCCATTTTCTCCGGCGCCGCCTGGACGTCAGCCTTGGCGCCGCCCTTGCCCGCATCCATCTTTTTGCCAGCCTCCGCGGGCTTGCCCGGCTTGGGCGAATTCGCGCCGGATGGCGACGCCGACTGCGGCGGCGCGGCGGCGGCGCCATCCGGCGCCTGCGCCGGCTTGCCCGGCCGCAACGGCAGCTTGATCACCTGCTGCACCTGCGGCTCCGGCGCTCCCGGCGCATCGTCCGCCCATGCAGACTGCAACGCCAGCAGCAGCGGCAACGCCATGCACGATCTGATATGCCGAGAGTTCATGCTCGAGTCCTTAAGGTCATCAAAGGAAATATTCATTCTATTCTGCATCATCGACTATAGCCGGAAAAGGCACCAGTCGGCATGCGCCGGCTCAAGCCTGCTTGCGCTGGCTCAGCCACACCCCGGCGAACACCAGCACGCCGGCCAGACCCTGCCAGGCCTCGAAGCGCTCTCCCAACAGCCACCAGGCCAGCAGGACGGTAAAAACCGGGATCAGATTGTTGAAGGCGCCTGCCCGAGCCACTGGAATCCGCGACACCGCCCAGGTATAGAGGCCGTAAGCGCCCAGCGTGATGACCGCGCCCAGGTACAGCACCCACAAGCTCGGCGCCAGCAGCAGCCGCTGCGGCCACTGCCCCCATGGCGTCAGCATCGCCAAACCGAACCAGGCGCTGCCGGCCAGCGCCTGAATGCCGGTGATGGCCAGCGGCGAGTAGCGCGTCGACAGCCGCTTGGCGATCAGCACATAGCCGCAGGCGCACACCATCGCGCAAAACTCCAGCGCGTTGCCCAGCAGCGGGTCCGGCGCGCCCGGACCGGCGCGGCTGTCCATGCTCAGCCAGATCACGCCGGCGAAAGACAGCGCGATGCCCAACCATACCTGGCGCGGCTGGCGCTCGCCGAGGAACAGGCTGGCGCCGACCGCCATCAGCATCGGCAGCGTGGCGGTGATCACTCCGGCCTGCGACGCGCTGGTATAGGTCAAGGCATTGGCTTCGAACAGGAAATACAGGCAGGGCTCGGCCAGCCCCATCGCCAACAACCAGCGCCAGTCCCCGCGGCGGTAGCGCCAACGGATGCGGCCGCTCATCGCCAGCGGCAACAGGCACAGGCTGGCGATCAGCATGCGGGCGAACAGCACCGCCAGCGGATGATAGAACTGGAATACGTATTTGAGCACGATGAAGGCGCTGGACCACAGGAACATGGCCAGCGTCAGGGCGAGATAAGGCAAGATGTCTCCCGATGCGGTTGGCGGGCCGTCTGCGCGGCCCTATGCGGCAGACATTGTTTCAGAAGAAGACGGCGGCTGTCGAACGCCGCGTCATTCCAATTGCCGCGCCAGCCCCATGCGGTCGGCCTGTATCCAGTACTCGACGATCTTGCCGTCCGCCACCCGATAGCAGGCGCTGTCCACCAATGCCAGCGGCCTGCCGCTGGCCGCATGGCCGTCCAGCTCGCCCAAATGGCGGCCAAGCTGGGTCCAGCGCGCATAAGCGCGGTCGCCATCCACCAGCAGTTCGTCTATCCGCAGCTGGAAATCGCCGAACAGGCGCTTGAATTCGCGCACGTGCTCGGCGTAATTGGCCGGGCTGCGCGCCAGGGTGCGCGGATTTTCCGACTCCAGCTGATGCGCGGCGACGCTGGTCGCCATATAGCGGCTGACGGCGTCAGGATTGACGCCCGAACGCACCTCCTGCAAAAAACCCAGCACCACCGCCCTCGTTTCCTCCCGACTCATCGCCTTCCCTCCATAAGGTTGCGGATGCGCTGCAGCGCTTCCATCTCATCCCGGCAGACATGCCGGGCATGGATGGCCATGCCCTGCCACCACCAGTCCCGCCACTGTCTGAGCATGATCAGCAACGTGCTCATTTTCGCCTCCACTGTTCAATCATTCATCATGAGGCGTATCGTATACACGCTGGTTTTATTGAAAAAGCCCATTCGTCATGACACACTGTTCATGAAATGAGAACAAATCACCTACCCGATGCCCAGGCGATGCTGGCCTTCGACGCGCTGGTGCGGCGCGGCAGCTTCACTGCGGCCGCCGAAGAATTGGACTGCACCAAGAGCCGGGTCAGCCAACTGGTGAAAGCGCTGGAAAAAGACCTGGGCAGCGTGCTGGTGCTGCGCAACACCCGCCGCGTGGCGCTCACCGAGGCCGGGCAGCGGCTGGCCGCGCACGCGCGCGAATTGCGCGGCCTGCTGGAGCGGGCCCGCCTGGATGTCAACGAAACCGAGGGCGAAGTCAGCGGTCCGCTGGTGATCAGCTCCATCACCTCCTTCGCGCAATACCTGCTGGCGCCCATCCTGGCCGAGCTGGCGGTGCTGCAGCCCGGCCTGCAGTTGAAGCTGCAAGTTGAGAACCGGCTGCAGGACCCGATAGCGGAAGGCTTGGACTTCTGCATCCGCACCCGCAACGTCCATGACGACGCGTTGGTGGCCAAACCGCTGGGCTTCGTGCGCGAATGGGCGTTCGCCTCGCCGGACTATCTGGCCAAGGCGCCGCCGCTGGAAGCGCCGGACGACCTGATCCACCACCGCATCCTGCTGGACACCAGCCGCCCCAAGCTGCGCGACGCGCCGGAATGGCTGCTGGAAAAGGACGGCGCGCAGAAACTGATCCGGGTGCAGCCGGTGCTGTCCAGCCACCAGTACGCGCCGCTGCTGTCCGGCGCCATCGCCGGCAGCGGCATCGCCCTGCTGCCCCCCTACGTAGCGGCCGAGCACCTGAAGTCCGGCCGGCTGGCGCCGGTGCTGCCGGGCTGGAGCCACGACTGCTGGCCGGTATTCCTGGTCTACCCTTACCGCCATCCGCTGCCGCGCAAATACGAGGCCTTCATCCAGCACGTGGTGCCGCGGATGCGCGCGCTGCTGGAGAACAGCCTTGATCCAGGCCAAGGCGGCGCGGCGGCGCCATCGTCAGAATGACGGCCATTCGCGCCGGCGCTGGCCCGGCCTGACAAGGAGAACTCAATGGAACACCGCGACATCGTCATCGTCGGCGGCGGCATGGTCGGCAGCGCGCTGGCGGCGGCGCTGGCCGGCAACGGCCTGTCGATCTGCGTGCTGGAGCGCGAAGCGCCGGCGCCCTTCGACCCGGCGCAAGACCCCGACCTGCGCGTATCGGCCATCAGCCCCGCCTCCGCGCGCTTCCTGGCCGGAATCGGCGCCTGGGACAAGGTGCTGGCGATGCGCGCCGCGCCTTACCGCCGCATGCAGGTGTGGGAGGGGGAGGAAAACCGCGCCGCCTTGTTCGACGCCGCCGAGGCCGATGTCGAACAATTGGGCCATATCGTGGAAAACCGCGTGGCGCAGCTGGCCGCCACCGCGGCGCTGCGGGACAAGGGCGATGTCGACTACCGCTGCCCGGCGGCGGTGAGCGGCATCGTCTACCGCCCGCAGGCCACGCAACTGACGCTGAGCGACGGCAGCCAACTGCAGGCGCGGCTGGTCGTCGCCGCCGACGGCGCGCGCTCGCTGGTGCGCGAGGCGGCCGGCATCGGCATCACCGGTTGGGACTACCCGATGCACGCGCTGGTGCTGGCTTGCCGAACCGATGGCGGCCAGCAGGACATCACCTGGCAGCGCTTCACGCCGGACGGCCCACAAGCTTTCCTGCCGCTGTGCGGCGACGCTGCCTCGCTGGTGTGGTATCACCGCCCGGAGGAAGTGAAGCGCCTGCTCGCGCTCCCGGAGGCGGAATTGATCGCCGCCGTCGCCCAGGCCTTTCCGCGCAAGCTGCCCGGCATCGTCCGCATCGCGGCGCGCGGCAGCTTCCCGCTCACCCGCCGCCATGCCCAGCGCTATGTCCGGGACGGCGTGGCGCTGGCCGGCGATGCCGCCCACACCATCCACCCACTGGCAGGGCAAGGCGTCAACCTGGGCTTCCAGGACGCCGCCGCGCTGGCCGACGTCATCCTGTCCGCCCGCGGCCAAGGCGAGGACTGGGCCGCCGCCGCCGCGCTGGCCCGCTACACCCGCGCCCGCAAGCCGGCCAATCTGGCGATGCAGGCGGGCATGGACGCCTTCTGCTATGGTTTCTCCAACGACATCGCCCCGCTCAGGCTGCTGCGCGGCCTGGGGCTGCGGCTGGCCGACAAGGCCGGCCCGCTCAAGCGCGGGGCGATCCGTTACGCATTGGGACTGGGGCCGCTGCGCCGCTGAGGCCTGAAGCATCGAGGCAGTCGGCCGCGCCGCGGGCGGCTCCGCTTGCGACCACCTCCGTTGGAAAGCGGCCTCGATGAAACTTCCCATTCTGCCGGCCCTGCTGGCCCTTGTCCTGGCCGGCGGCGTCCGCGCAGATGAAACGCTGGCGCGCGATCTGGGCGAAGAAGTGCTGCAATTGCCGGTGCGCCTGCCCGGCGGCATCCACGCCATGACCATCACCGTCTACCATCCGTCCGGCCCCGGCCCCCACCCGCTGGCGGTGCTCAGCCACGGCCGCGCCACGACCCCGGCGGAGCGCGCCCGTCCATCCCGGGTGCGCATGCTGGACGCCGCCCGCTATTTCGTGCGCAAAGGCTTCGTGGTGATCGTGCCGACCCGGCAAGGCTACGGCGCCAGCGCCGGCGGAGCGGATCCGGAAGACTCCGGCCCCTGCCGCGACAAGGACTATGCCGACTCGCTGCGCCCCGCCGTGAGCGAAATCCTGGCCGCGCTAGACTACGGCCGCCGCCTCGACGAAGTGGACAGCCAGCGCATGCTGCTGCTGGGTCAATCGGTCGGCGGCATCAGCACGGTGGCCGCCGCCGCCGAAAACCCTCCCGGCGTGATGGCGGCCATCAATTTCGCCGGCGGCGCCGGCGGCGACCCGGCCAGCCATCCCGGCATCCCCTGCGCCGAGCCCCAGCTGCGGCGGCTGTTCGCCGAGTTCGGCGCGCAGTCCCGCACGCCGATGCTGTGGGTCTACACCCGCAATGACCGCTTCTTCGGCCCGGAATACACGCAGGAATGGGCGCGCGCCTACCGCGAGGCGGGCGCCCGGCTGGACTACCGGCTGCTGCCGGCCTTCGGCGACAACGGCCACCTGCTGTTCGCCGACGGTCCGGACATCTGGATGCCGCTGCTGGAGGCCTATCTGGGCAGCCTGGGCTTTCGCCAACCCGACATCCCGCCGCGGCCGGCGCCCAACGGCTTCGCCGCACTGAACGACAGCGAACGCATTCCCTATCTGAAGCCCGAGGACAGGCGCGACGCTTACGCCCGCTTTCTGTCCAGCCCCTTTCCGCGCGCCTTCGCCATCAGCCCGGACGGCCATTGGGGCTATGCCCACGGCGGCGACGCCGCCGGCCGGGCGCTGGGCTTCTGCCAGAACCATAGCCCCAGCCCCTGCTCGCTGTACGCGGTGGACCAGGACGTGGTGTGGCCGGGCGGCCAGCCTTGAGCGGCCCGGCAGCGGGCCAAGCAGGCGCATGAAGCAAACGGGAAAGACAGGATGTTCCGCGGCGGCGGCGCGCCGTCGCCGCGGGAGGGATCAATCCAGCATCGCGCCGGATTCGGATTTGGGCGAGCGGCCCAGCAGGCCGGCCACCACCTGCTGCGGGTCGTTGCCCTGGTAAAGCAGGCCGCACACCGCGGCGGTGATGGGCATGTCCACTTCCAGACGCTCGGCCATGGTCAGCACTTCGCGGGCGGTGGCCACCCCTTCGGCGACATGGCCCAGCTCGCGCAGCGCCTGTTCCAGCGGCTTGCCCTCGGCCAGTTTCAGGCCCACCTGGCGATTGCGCGACAAGGCGCCGGTGCAGGTGAGGATCAAGTCGCCCATGCCGGACAAGCCCATCATGGTTTGCGGGCTGGCGCCCAGGGCGACGCCCAGCCGGCTGATCTCGGCCAGGCCGCGGGTGATCAACGCCGCGCGGGCGTTCAGGCCGAAATCCAGGCCGTCGGCGACGCCGGTGGCGATCGCCATCACGTTCTTCACCGCGCCGCCCACCTCGACGCCCACCAGGTCGTCGTTGGCGTACAGGCGCAGCAGCGGGCTGTGCAGCTCGCGCGCCACGCGGGCGGCGAACTCGGCGTCGTCCGACGCGATGGTCACCGCGGCCGGCAGGCCCTGCGCCACTTCGCGGGCGAAGCTGGGGCCGGACAGCACGCCGCAGCGATGGTCGGCCGGCAACTCCTCCGCCACCACCTGGTGCGGCAGCAGGCTGGAACCGGCCTCAAAGCCCTTGCAGGCCCACAACACCGGCGGCAGCGACTTCAAGGCCTTCAACGCCTTCAGCGTGGGCCGCAGGCCGGCCATCGGCGTGACGATCAGCGCCAGCTCCGCGTCCTGCAGCGCGGCCGCCAGATCGGCGGTCAACGCCAAGCCTTCGGGAAACGGACAGTCGGGCAGATAACGCCGATTGACGCGCTCCTCGCCCATCTGCGCCGCCTGGCCGGCGTCGCGCGCCCACAGCGTCACCTGATGGTGACGGGCAAAAGCTATCGCCAGCGCGGTTCCCCAGGCGCCGGCTCCCAATATCGCCAGTTTCATGCCAGGCCCTTATAAACCCCACAAATCGGTAATACGAGCATAGCCGACGCTGCCGTCGCGGTGGCGCACCTTGGCCCAGCCGGCCTGCGGCGCTTCCATCAGCTCCAGCACGCCATCCTTGGGCACGGTGAACAGCAGCTTGCCGTCTTCGCCGGCCTTGTCGCGCACGCCGGCCTGAGTCGACACCACCAGCAGCCAGCGCTGCTTGGACAGCGCCGCGGCCGGAATCCAGGCGATGCCGCCGGTGGCGTCGCGCACGCGCGCCCATTCCTTCTGGCTCTGCAGCACTTCCACCGGGTAATAGCGGCTGACCACGAACAGCTTCTTCGCGGACAGCGCCGGCGCCTCGTACAGTGCGACGCCGGTTTCCTTGACCGAGCGGAATTCCAGGGCCTGGGCGGCCTGGGCAACGCCCAGGGCCAACAGCAGCGTAATGACGAGGCGCTTCATGCGATGCCTCAGGCGTTGCCGGCTTCAGCCTGCTGCGCACGCTGCTGCATGTACAGGGCTTCGAAGTTGATCGGCGCCAGCAGCACCGGCGGGAAGCCGGCGCGGTTCACCACGCTGGACACCGCTTCGCGGGCGTACGGGAACAGAATGTTCGGGCAAGCCACGCCCAGGATCGGATCCAGGTCTTCGCCCGGCACGTTGCGGATCTGGAAGATGCCGGATTGGGCGACTTCGCACAGGAACATGGTTTTTTCCGGCAGCTTGGCGGTCACGGTGACGGTCAGGGTCACTTCGTAGAAGCCATCGTCCAGTTGCTGGCCGGCGCTGGCCAGCTGCATGTCGATTTCCGGCTGAGCCTGCTCCAGGAATACCTGCGGCGCGTTCGGCACCTCCAGCGACAGGTCTTTTACGTAGATTTTCTCGATGGAAAACGCCGGTTGCAGCTCTTGTTGTTCGCTCATGATTCTTTCTCGCTAATAACCGCCTGGATGACGGTTGAATTGTTTGGATACAGCGGCGGGCATCATCGCATGAAAGCCGGCGGCGGCCAACCGGCGCGGCCCGCCCCGGTTTCAGTCGGCCAGCAGCGTGTCCAGCTTGCCGGCGTGGTTGAGCGCGACCAGGTCGTCGCAGCCGCCGACATGGGTGTCGCCGATGAAGATCTGCGGCACGGTGCGGCGGCCGGTGATGGCCATCATCTTGTCGCGCTGCTCCGGGTCCAGATCAATGCGGATTTCCTGGATGCCGCTCACGCCCTTGCTCGCCAGCAACTGCTTGGCGCGCACGCAGTACGGGCATACCGCGGTGGTGTACATGGTAACCGGTTTCATATTCCTCGCCTGATGGGGTCTGTCGGGGTCGATTATAGCCTGAGTCTGGCGCTCAGCGGTTTGCGCTGGATCGCGCCGCCGCGTCGAAAGCGCCGACCACGTCGGCCACCACCGCGTCCAGCGCCTTGGCCATCTCCGGCGCGCGCGGGCTGTTGACGATGGCGACGATCGCCAGCCGGTGCCCATCCGCCGCCAGCCAGTAGCCAGCCACCGCCCTCACGTCGCGCAGCGTGCCGGTTTTCAAGCGCAGCCGCGGCCCCAGGCCGGCGAAACGCTTCTTCAGCGTGCCGTCCTCGCCGGCGATGGGCAGGCTGGCCAGAAACTCGCCGGCGTAAGGCCCGCGCGCGGCGTCCAGCAGCACCTCGCCCATCAGGCGGGCGCTTACCCGCTCGCGCCGCGACAGGCCGGAGCCGTTCTCCAGCGCCAGCGCGCCGGCGTCGGCTATGCCCTTCTGCGCCAATTGCCCGCGCAGCGCGCGTTCGGCGGCGGCGGCGGTGTCCTCGCCGCCCGCCTCCCGGCCCAGCGTCAGGAACAGCGTGCGCGCCATGGTGTTGTTGCTGTACTTGTTGGTGTCGGACAGCGCCACCGTCAGCGGCTGCGACTGCCAGACCGCCAGTTCGCGCGCGGCAGCCGGGGCCGTCCCCAGTCCCACCGCCAGCGGCCCCACGCCGCCCAGCGCCCGCCACAGCGCGGTGAAATCCTGGCCAGCGAAGTCATCGTGCTCCAGCACGCTGACGAAGGCGCGAGCGCCGTCGCAGGCCGCCGGCACGCTGCCTTGCACGCCGACATGGCGGCCATCGTTGCGGATGGCGACGAAACGGCGCACGTCCGGGCAGGGCTCGTCGCCGCCGGGCTTGAGCTCGGCCTGCAGGCTGACGCCGGCCAGCGGCGGGTCCAGCACCACCCGCGCGCCCTTGTCGTCGTTGTAGAAAGTCAGCCAGGCGACTTTCAGATTGGTCAGGTGGCTGTCCGCGCTCACCATGAAGGCCTTGCCGGCGTCGCCGGCGAAGTCGTCGGCGCCGCCCACCCGGCTGAACGCGCGCTTGTCCAGCAGCAGCCTGCCGTCCAGCTGGCGGATGCCGCGCAGGCGCAGGCTGTACAGCAGGCTCAGCAGATTGCCGTTGTCGAAGCGCGGATCGCCGCCTCCCAGCCAATACAAATCGCCTTTCAGCGTGTCGCCCCGCACCGGCGCTTCGGACAGCAGCGCCGTCTTCCAGCGGTAGTCCGGCCCCAATTGGTTCAGCGCCGCCCAGCCGGTGAGCAGCTTCATGGTGGAGGCCGGATTCACCGCCTGGTCGGCGCGGTATTCGGCCACCGGGCTGCCGCCTTCCACCGGCGCGGCCCACACCGCGATCTCATCCGGCTGGAAGCCATGCAGGTCCAGCGCCTGGACCGGCGCGGCGCTGGCCGTCAAAGCAGCCAGCAGAATCAGTTTACCCGTCATGTTCACCTCATAATTCCTGCGGATCGACATCCAGCGACCAGCGCAAGCCGCGGCCATGGCGGCGCGCCAGCGGGTCGAGCAAGGCTTGCGCCTGCGCGAGCAGGCTGTGCAGCGCGGCGCGGCGCGGCGCCTCCAGCACCAGCTGCGCGCGCTCGCGCTGCGCCAGCCGCGCCATCAACGCCGGCGCCGGGCCGGAAATCAATACGCCGTCGGCCAAGGGCTCCAGCAGCGCGCGCGCCTCCTTGAGAAAGGCGGCGGCCTGCGCCAACTCCGGGCTGTCGGCGCGCAGCAGCGCCTGGAACACGCTGGGCGGGAAGCCGGCCTGGCGGCGCTCGTCCAGCAGGCTGGAGGCGTAACCGTCGAAGTCATGCGCCGCCAACGCCTGGTACAGCGGATGCTCGGGCCATTGCGTCTGGATCAGCACCTCGCCCGGCGCTTCGGCGCGGCCGGCGCGCCCCGCCACCTGCATCAACTGCGAAAACAGGCGCTCGGAAGCGCGGAAGTCGGCCGAATACAGGCCGCCGTCAGCCCCCAGCACCGCCACCAGCGACAGGGTGCCGAAATCGTGGCCCTTGGCCAGCATCTGGGTGCCGACCAGGATGTCCACCTCGCCGCCATGCACCTTGCGGTACACCTCGTCCCAGGCGTCCTTGCGGCTGGTGGTGTCGCGGTCTATCCGCAGCACCCGCGCCTCCGGCAGCATCCGCTGCAGCGCCGCCTCCAGCCTTTGCGTGCCCTCGCCCAGCGGCTTGATGTCGGGGTCGCCGCAATCCGGGCAGGCGCGCGGCACCGGCTCTTCCCAGCCGCAATGGTGGCAGCGCAGCTTGCGCTCCAGCAAATGCACCACCAGCTTGGCCGAGCAATGCGGGCAGCCGCTTAGCCAGCCGCAAGCGGTGCAGGCCACCACCGGGGCGAAGCCGCGGCGGTTGATGAACACCAGGCTCATCTCGCGCCGCGCGAGCCGCGCCCGCAACGCCTCGACCACGCCTTCGTCCAGGCCCTCGGCCAGACGCCGGCGCCGGGTGTCCACCAGCCGCACGTCCGGCATCCGCGCCGCGCCGTGGGCGCGCCGGATCAGCGCCAGCTTGCGGTAACGGCCGGCCTCGACATTGGCCACTGTTTCCAGGCAGGGAGTAGCCGAGCCCAGCACGATGGAAATGCCGGCGCGGCGCGCGCGCCACACCGCCAGATCGCGCGCGTGGTAGCGCAGGCCGTCCTGCTGCTTGAACGAGCCGTCGTGCTCCTCGTCCACCACGATCAAGCCCAGCCTGGGCAGCGGCGTGAACACCGACAGCCGGGTGCCTATCACCACCTCGGCGTCGCCATGCCAGGCGTCCAGCCAGCCGTGCATCCGTTCGCCATCGGCCAGGTGGCTGTGCTGCACCACGATGCGGCTGCCGGGAAAGCGGTCGGCGAAACGGTTGATCAGCTGCGGCGTCAGATTGATTTCCGGCACCAGCACCAGCACCTGCCGCCGCGCGGCAAGATGATCGGCGATCAGCTGCAGATAGACTTCGGTCTTGCCGCTGCCGGTCACGCCGTGCAACAGCCAGGGCTGAAAACCTTGGCTGGCGCGCAGCGCGTCCAGCGCCGCCTGCTGCTCGGCGTTCAGCGCCGGCGCTTCGCCCAGCCGCAGCGGCGCCGGCTCCGGCGTCGCGCGCGCCGCCTTGCCCTCGGCCAGCCAATCGGCCAGCAGCTTGCCGGCCTGCGGCGTCACCGCCTTGGCCGCGGCCAGGTCCAGCGGCCCGTCCTGCAGCGCCTGCCACAACGCCAGCCTGGCCCGCTGCCGCGCCGGCGGCGCCTCGGCCAAGCCCGCGGCGGTCAGGAGGAATGACCGGCGGTCGGGGCGGATGACGTCGCGCGGCTCGCGCAAGCCGGTGGGCAGCGCGGTGAACAGCGTAGGTCCCAGCGGATAGTGATAATAGCCGGAGGCGAAGCGCGCCAGCGCCAGAAACTCTTCCGGCAGCGCCGGCAGTCCGTCGAGCACGCTTTCGATGCATCGCAGCTTGGCGGCGTCGACCTCGGCGACACCCTCCCCCGGTATCGGCGCGACAACCACGCCACACACCCGCCGATTGCCGAAGGGTACGCAGACTCTCGCGCCCGCCATGACGGGTGATTGAGTCAGGTAACTGAACGTTCCGGGCAATGGCAGATCCACCACCACCTGGACCAAGTCCTTGCCATCCATTTACATGCCTTCCTCAGGCAAACCCTGCTGCGACAAGGCTTTGCATCCGCTGTGCACAGATCTTGTGGATAACTTTGTGAACAACCATGCTGATCGCTGGCAAAAAGCCATGAAATCAGTGTTTCCGTTGGATTGCACAAAAATTAATCAAATGTAAAACTCTTTTATTTTCAATGGCTTATAAAGTTATTTATTTTTTGCCTTGCGCGCTTGACAAGAGAAGCCACAGCGACTAGGCCGTGTGCATAACTTCAGAAACACCAGCCGCGTCCGCTGTCAATAGACATTTTTCAAGTTGCAAATATCCATCTAAAAACAGAAACGAAAGCCGGTCTGACGGGCGTCGATACCCTGGCGGCCGCCCAAGGCTTCGATACGACAAGCGCAATAAATTCTTAAAAAACCGCGGTTTTTTTCCACAGGTTTTCTGCATAAAAGATAAGAATTCTGTTTAAACAGAAACAAGAATTCATTCAGCAACATCCGCGCGCACCACGCTGGTGCGCCGCGCACCGGGCGCGGCACCAGCATAGTCCGGGATCTCACTGGGAATGATAGGGGCGCGACAGCCGGTGCACCGCCTCGATCAGCGCGCCGGCGTGGGCCGGGTCGACGAACTGCGAGATGCCGTGGCCCAGATTGAACACGTGGCCGCTGCCCTGGCCGTAGCTGGCCAGGATCCGCCCCGCTTCGCGCTCGATGGCTTCCGGCGAGGCGAACAAGGCGTTGGGATCGAAGTTGCCTTGCAGCGCCACCTTGGCGCCGACGCGCGCGCGCGCCAGGCCGATGTCGGTGGTCCAGTCCAGGCCGACGCAGTCGGCGCCGATGCCGGCGATGTCTTCCAGCCACTGGCCGCCGTTCTTGGTGAACACGATCACCGGCACGCGCCGGCCGTCGGCCTCGCGCTTGAGGCCGGCGACGATGCGCTGCATGTAGGAGAGGGAGAATTCGCGATAGGCGGCATGGCTGAGCGCGCCGCCCCAGGTGTCGAAAATCTGCACCGCCTGCGCGCCGGCGTCGATCTGCGCGTTCAGATAGGCGATCACCGACTGGGTATTCATTTCCAGGATGTGGTGCAGCAGCTCCGGACGGCTGTACAGCATCGCCTTCACATGGCGGAAGTCATCCGAGCCGCCGCCTTCCACCATATAGCAGGCCAGCGTGAACGGGCTGCCGGAAAAGCCGATCAAGGGCACGCGGCCGTTCAGCGCCTGGCGGATGCTGGCCACCGCGTCGAACACGTAGCGCAGCTTGTCGAGCGGCGCCGGGCGCAACGCGCGGATGGCGGCTTCGTCGCGCAGCGGGCGCTCGAACTTCGGCCCCTCGCCTTCGGCGAAATACAGGCCCAGGCCCATCGCGTCGGGCACGGTGAGGATGTCGGAAAACAAGATCGCCGCGTCCAGCGGAAAACGGTCCAGCGGCTGCAGCGTCACTTCGGTGGCGAAGGCCGGGCTGGTGCACAAGTCCATGAAGCTGCCGGCGCGCGCGCGGCTGGCGCGGTATTCCGGCAGGTAGCGGCCGGCCTGGCGCATCATCCAGATCGGGGTGTATTCAACCGGCTCCTTCAAGAGGGCCCGCAGGAAGGTATCGTTGCTCAGCTGGGTCATGTCGGCACACGCTATGGGAATCAGCCGGCATTATACCCACCCGGCCTCAGGGGTGAAACCACAGCTCGCGCCGCCGCAGCGGCGTGTCCTCCGGCAGCAGCGGGTTGTCCAGTTCGATGATGGTGCGCGCCGCCAGATTGAGTCCGCGCAGATGATCGCCGTTGAAAGACTTGAACAGCTGCTCGAAACTGCCGTCGGCGACGCTCCTCTCCAGGCCCTGCTCCAGCATCCTGGCCAACTCCGGGCGCTTCGGCGAGACGAAGAAATAAAAGGCGGTGGGGTAGTGCAGCAGCAGGTAGGGGTCCAGCATCAGCCCCTTGCTGTTCGGCGACTCCAGCTCCTGCCGCACCTCGATCACGCTGCGCGGAAAGTAGTCGTAGCGGCGCTGGCGCAGCATGGAGAACAGGTTGGGATAATCGACGCTGGTCACCACCGGCAGGCCGGCATGCTGCAGGATCTGGGTGTCCGGCCAGTCCTGTCCCTGCCCGGCGCGAAACGCCATCAATTGCTGCCGGGTTTTCACGCCCTTGAACAGCTGCGGCCGGTCGGCGCTGATCAGCGGCACCCGCCAGCCTATCAGCCCCTTGTCCAGCGGCACCTTCACCGCCAGCAGCTTGCTTTCGCGCTCGCGGCTGGTCATCCCCCAGAACAAGTCGACGCTGCCGCCGGCGCGCAGCATCTGCTCGGTGGCGCGCCCCTGGTTCATGTCGCGCGCCGCCAAGAGCACGCAACGCTCGCGCATCTGGCTGCAGGCCAGCTGCAACAGCGCCTGCATGTAGGGCCAGTGCGGGTCGTTGTCGCCGGACACCAGCGCGTAGTTGATGGACATGCCGGCCGCCTGCGCCATCGGCAGCAGGCAGCACAGCAGCCATATGCTCAACACCCTCGCCATGATGGAAGCACCCCGTCGCCCCGATGCCTCCATTATGGCCGCGGATCAGAGCCAGCCCAAGCTGCCCGCCAGCCCGCCCAGCAGCAGCAGCCACAGCGGATTCCAGTTGCGCCGCCAGGCGATCCAGGCCACCGCCAGGCTCACGCCCCAGCCGGCGGCGTCGCGGTTGGCCGCCTGTAGCAACAGGCAGGCGCTGGCGCCGACCAGGCCCACCGTCAGAGGCAGCAAGGCGCGCGCCAGCAGCCGGGCCAGTTCGCCACCCTGGTTGGCCTCCCACCAGCGGGAGACATAGAAGCTCAGCAGCGACGACGGCAGACACATGCCCAGCATGCAGACCAGCGCCCCGGCCAGGCCGGCCACATGCCAGCCTATCAGGCTGACCACCAGCACATTGGGGCCCGGCGCGGCCTGGGCGATGGCGAACAGCTCGGCGAACTGGCCGGCGCTCATCCAGCCCTCGGCCACCACCAGCCGCTGCAGCTCAGGCAACAGCACATTGGCGCCGCCCACCGCCAGCAGCGACATCAGGCTGAAATGCCACAGCAGCACCAACAGAATCATGTCGCCGCCCTCCCTCTGTTCAGCCACGCCAGCGCCAGCGCCAACGGCGCCGAGGCCAGCAGCACCCACAGCAAAGGCAGGCGGAACACCGCGATGGCGGCGAAGGTGGCGGCCACCACCAGCGCGCTCCAGACACGCCGCTCCAGCCTGGACAGCAAACGCAGCGCCATCGCCAGTAACAGGCCGGCGGCGGCCGCCGCCAGGCCATGCATCACATGCTCCACCAGCGGCAGCTGGCGGTAGCGGCCGTAAACGGAAGCCAACAACAGTACGATGACCATGGGCGCCAACAGCAGGCCGCACACCGCCGCCAGCGCGCCGCTCGGCCCGTGGAAGCGCGCGCCTATCGACACCGCCATATTGACGATATTGGGACCGGGCAGCACCTGGCACAGCCCCAGCTGCTCGGCGAAGTCGGCCTCGGACAGCCAGCGCCGCTTCAGCACCAGCATGCTGTGCGCCTGCGGCAGCACGCCGCCGAAACCGCTGACGCCGATGGAGAAGAAGCCGGCGAACAGCTCGCGCCGGCTGGGAAGAATCAGATCGCTATTCATGCCTTGACACTACTCGCCGCCGCAGGACTATACAAACGAGAAATTCTGACAGGGGCGGTCACCTGCCCTCACAGTTCGCCCAGCCGCTCGGCTATGAAATCGACGAAAACCCGCAGCTTGGGCAAGGGTTGGCGGTCGGCCGGGTAAATCAGGTGCATGGGCTTGGGATCGGGCAGATAGCCGTCCAGCAGCGACACCAGCCTGCCCTCCGCCACATCCCCGGCCAATAACGCCTCCGCCTGCAGCGCGATGCCTGCGCCGGAGAGCGCCAGCTGGCGCAAAGCCTGGCCCTGATTGCACAGGAAGCGGCTGGCGCGCATCCGCAGGCCATGCCGCTGCGCCAGCGCCTCCCAGCCGTCGTCGCGCCGCCAGCGGCTGAAGCCCAGGCAGTCATGCTCCGCCAGATCGGCCGGCGTCGCCGGCGTGCCGCGCGCGGCCAGATAGGCGGGCGAGGCGGCGATCATCATCCGGTACGGCCGCAAACGCCGCGCCACCATGCCGGAATCGGCCAGATGGCCGATGCGGAACACCGCGTCATAGCCGTCGGCCACCAGATCCACCAGCTGGTCGCTCAGTTCCAGCTCCACCCCGATATCCGGATAGCGCGCCATGAAATCGGCCAACAGCGGCGCCAGCCTCAGCGTGCCGAACGTAACCGAGGCATTGATCCGCAGCACCCCGCGCGGCTGCGCCCGCAGCAGCGCCGCCGCGTCCTCGGCCGCCGCCAATTCGGCCAGGATGGCGCGGCAGCGTTGAAAGTAATGCTGGCCCAGCTCGGTCAACTGCTGCCGGCGCGTGGTCCGCACCAGCAGCTTGCCGCCCAGCCGCGCCTCCAAAGCCGCGATATGCTTGCCGACCATGGGCTGGGACAACCGGTGGGCGTCGGCCGCCGCGGTGAAGCTGCCCTTCTCCACCACCGCGACGAACAATTCCATGCTGAGCAGCCGGTCCACGAGATTAGAAACTCCAAGTTATCAATTTTGTTCATCATAGCGGATTAATCAAACCAGCGAATCCATGCACACTGCGGACATCGCAACCCATAACGGAGAACATCCATGAAGATTCTGCTCGTAGGCGCCAGCGGCACGCTGGGCCGCGCCGTGCATCAAGCGCTGTCCCACCATCAAGTCATCACCGCCGGCCGCGGCAGCGGCGACCTGCGCGTCGACATCACCGACAGCGCCAGCGTGCAGCGGATGTTCGAGCAGGCCGGCCGCCTCGACGCCATCGTCAGCGCCACCGGCAGCGTGCACTTCGCCCCGCTGGCCGAGATGACTGCCGCCGACTTCCGCATCGGCCTGAACGACAAGCTGCTGGGCCAGATCGACCTGGCGCTGACCGGCCAGCATTATCTGAATGACGGCGGCTCCATCACCCTGACCAGCGGCATCATCAGCGCCCAACCCATCCGCCAGGGCGCCAACGCCACCGCGGTCAACCGCGCGCTGGAAGGCTTCGCCGCCGCCGCTGCGCTGGAGCTGGGCCGCGACCGCCGCATCAATGTGGTCAGCCCCAACGCGCTGCAAGAGTCCTGGGACGGCTACGCGCCCTTCTTCCCCGGCTTCGAGCCGGTGCCGGCCGCGCGCGCGGCGCTGGCCTATGTGCGCAGCGTGGAGGGCATCGCCAACAGCCAGACGCTGACCGTGTGGTGATTCCCCAAACCAGGGCAGGAGACAGGCCATGAAGATACTGCTAGTCGGCGCCGGCGGAACCATAGGACGTTCCGTGTCGCAAGCGCTGTCACATCATCAAGTCATCGCAGCCAGCCGCAGCGGCGGGGAGGTCCGCGTCGACCTCTCCGAGCCGTCCAGCATCCGCGCGCTGTTTGAACGCATCGGCAAGGTGGACGCCATCGTCAGCGCGGCCGGCAGCCTGCACTTGGGCCCGCTGACCGAAATGTCGTCCGAGCAGTTCCGCATCGGCCTGGACGGCAAATTGCTGGGGCAGGTGAACCTGGCCCTGATCGGCCAGCACTTTCTCAGCGATGGCGGTTCGATCACGCTGACCAGCGGCATGGGCAATGAAATACCGATCCGACACGGCAGCAACGCCTGCGCCGTCAATGCCGCGATAGAAGGCTTCGTCCGGGGTGCCGCAGTGGAGCTGGCAGCCGGCCAAAGGATCAACGTCGTCAGCCCCGGCGTTTTGCAAGAGTCCTGGGAAGCTCTGAAGGACTTATTCCCTGGCTTCGAGGCCGTGCCGGCCGCCAGAGCCGCGCGCGCCTATCAACGCAGCGTCGAAGGCGTGGAGACCGGACAAGTCTTCAAGGTCTGGTAAGGCCCGGCGCGCGGCCAACCTATACTGCAACAGCCGCCAAACACCGGACGCCGCGATGAAAGCTATCCTGTGGGGCGGGCTGGCGCTGCTGCTATGCCCGCTCTTTCCCCATGCCGAGCCGATACCGGCGTACAGCCAGGCGATAGAGCCCTGGGGCGATCCGGCCAGCGGCGACGGCCTGACGCCGCGCTTTCTCGGCTGGCTGGCCGCGCAAAGCGGGCTGCGGCTGGCGCAGGACACCCGGCCGCTGCCGCGCCTGGTGGAAGACCTGAAAGCCGGCCGCGACGCGCTGGCGCTGATCACCGCCTCGCCGGAGCGCGACGCCTTCGGCCTGGAGCTGTGTCGTCCCGCCGCCATCCGGCTGTCGCTGATCCACCGCCAGGCCAGCCGCCCGCTGCGGCCCGAGGACTTCCGGCGACGACCGGTGGGCATACTGCGCGGCACCCATACGCTGGACGCCTTTCTGACGGCTTCCGCCGCCGCCCCGGTGCGGGTGGCCGACATGCGCCAGGGCTTCGGCATGCTGCGCATCGGCCGGCTGGACGCGATGATGTGCGTGCGGCCCGGCTGCGGCCGCGTGCTGCGCGAACTGTCCTCCCCCGCCGACAAATGGACCGAATTGCCGATCAGCAGCGAGCCGATGGCGGTATACGTGTCGCGCGCCCACCCGCTGGCGCGCGATGCGGCGACGCTGGAAAAACTGCGCGCGGCCTGCGTTTCCGCCGCCGGCCGGCGCGAGATGGCGGCGCTGCTGGCGCGCTACGATTAGCCATGAAAAAACCCGCCGGCCTTCGCAGGCGGGCGGGTCTGCCGGGCATCGGCACGGACCGGATCAGATGTCGGCCTCGACCTCGTTGCCCTTGGCTTCCATCCAGCTGCGGCGGCTGGCCGCCTCGCCCTTGCCCATCAGCATCACGAAAGTGTCCAGCGTCTGCTGCAGCTGGCCCTCGCGCACCCGCACCTGGCTCAGCCGGCGGGTGTCCGGGTTCATCGTGGTGTCCTTCAGCTGCTCCGGATTCATCTCGCCCAGGCCTTTGAAGCGCGAAATGCTCCAGGCGTTCTCGCGCACGCCTTCGCTGCGCAGGCGGTCGAGGATGGCCGCCATTTCGCCTTCGTCCAGCGCGTACAGCTTGCGCGGCGGCCGGGTCTTGCCCTGGCCCGGCACGTCGACGCGGAACAGCGGCGGCTGCGCGATGTAGACATTGCCGTTCTCCACCAGCCGCGGGAAATGGCGGAAGAACAGCGTCAGCAGCAGCACCTGGATGTGCGAGCCGTCGACGTCGGCGTCGGACAGGATGGCGATCTTGCCGTAGCGCTGGCCGGACAAGTCCGGCGCGTCGTTCGGGCCATGCGGGTCGACGCCTATCGCCACGGAAATGTCGTGGATTTCGGCATTGGAGAACAGCTGGTCCTTGTCCGTCTCCCAGCTGTTGAGCACCTTGCCGCGCAGCGGCAGGATGGCTTGGTACTCCTTGTCGCGCGCCAGCTTGGCCGAGCCGCCGGCGGAGTCGCCCTCTACCAGGAACAGCTCGTTGCGCTCGATGTCCTCGCTCTCGCAATCGGTCAGCTTGCCCGGCAGCACGGCCACGCCGGAACCCTTCTTCTTCTCCACCTTCTTGACCGACTTCAGACGGCTCTGCGCCTGGCGGATCGCCAGCTCGGCGATTTTCTTGCCGGCTTCCACGTGCTGGTTCAGCCACAGCTCCACCGGATCGCGGGCAAGGCCGGAAATCAGCTTCAGCGCGTCGCGGCTGGTCAGCTTGTCCTTGGTCTGGCCCTGGAACTGCGGGTCCAGCACCCGGGCCGACAGCACGAAGCGCACGCGGCTCCACACGTCCTCCGCCATCAGCTTGACGCCGCGCGGCAACAGGTTGTGGTGATCGACGAAGCTCTTCACCGCGTCGAACACGCCGGCGCGCAAGCCGGCCTCGTGGGTGCCGCCCACCGGGGTGGGGATCAGGTTGACGTAGCTCTCGCCGCTGGCGCCGTCCTCGAACCAGGCCATGGCCCACTGCGCGCCCTCGCCCTTGGCGAATTGCTCGTGGTCGTCTCCGATATACGCTTCGCCGGCGAACAGCGGCGCCACCGGCTCGTCGTCGCCGCACAGCTCCGCCAGATAGCTCTTCAGGCCTTCCGGGTACTGCCACACCTTCACCTCGTCGCCGCTGGACTTTTCCACCGTCAGCGTCACCGCCACGCCGGGCAGCAATACCGCCTTGGCGCGCAGCAGGCGCTCCAGCTCCTGCATCGAATAGCGCGGGCTTTCGAAATATTTGCCGTCCGGCCACACCCGCACCCGGGTGCCGCTGGTGCGCGGGCCGCAGTCGCCGATGCGGGCCAAGGGTTCGATCACATCGCCGCCCGAGAACACCAGGCGATGCACGCCGCCCTCGCGCTTGACCTCCACTTCCAGGCGGGTGGACAGCGCGTTGGTCACCGACACGCCTACGCCGTGCAGGCCGCCGGAAAAGGCGTAGGCGCCGCCGTCCTTCTTGTTGAACTTGCCGCCGGCGTGCAGCCGGGTGAACACCAGTTCCACCACCGGCACGCCTTCTTGCGGATGCAGGCCCACCGGAATGCCGCGGCCATCGTCCTCCACCGTCAGCGAGCCGTCCTGATGCACGGTGACGGCGATCTTGCGCGCGTAGCCGCCCAGCGCCTCGTCGGCGGCGTTGTCTATCACTTCCTGGCAGATGTGGGTGGGGTCGGTGGTGCGGGTGTACATGCCGGGCCGCTCTTTCACCGGCTCCAGCCCCTTCAGCACCCGTACCGAGGATTCGTCGTATTGTTGGCTCATATTCTTGGTCTTGCTTTATCCGCGACTCGCGCCTGCGCCGCTCCGGCAAGAGCGGCGGGAAAAAAGACAGCGGGCATCGGCCCGCCGTGTGGGTATAGCTGAAACGGCGCCGCCGTCAATGCTCGCTCTGCGCGCCGGTGCGCGCCTGGTAGGCGTGGTGGCTCTCCACGCCGCGCAAAAAGCGCGACAATTCCGACAGCGCCCGCTCGTACACGTCGCGCTTGAATTCGATCACCGCGTCCACCGGCGCCCAGTAATCATTCCAGCGCCAGCCATCGAACTCCGGATGGCTGGTGGCGCGCAGGCAGACGTCGCTGTCGCGCCCGACCAGCCGCAACAGAAACCAGATCTGCTTCTGGCCCTTGTAACTGCCGCGCCATTCGCGGCGTACCCAATTCGTCGGCACCTCGTAACGCATCCAGTCGCGGGTGCGTCCCAGGATCTTCACGTGCTGAGGCAGCAAGCCCACCTCCTCCAGCAGCTCGCGGTACATCGCCGCTTCCGGGCTTTCGCCCGGCTTGATGCCGCCTTGCGGAAACTGCCAAGAGTGTTCGCGCACGCGCTTGCCCCAGAACACCTCATTCCTGGAGTTGGTGAGGATGATTCCGACATTTGGGCGGTATCCGTCCCGGTCCAGCATGGAAAAAACCTGCAATTCGTCTAGTTACCGGAATTTTTGCACATTTCCGTCTGCCTTGCCATGCGCGAAACTCCGGCCCGCCGACACTTTAAAAACTTGAGCGCCGCCGCCCGCGCGCCGCCGTCTCCCCCAAACCAGCCAAACGGTGCTACGATGCGTCGATTGAACGTCATTCAACTGCGCATTCATGGCATTTCTGCTTACCCGACCAACGCTTTCCCGTCTGCCCTGGCTGCCTCTGCGGCCGGAAGACTTCTCCACGCTGCTGCAAACTAGCGAGTTCCGCCTGCGCCTGCTGGCCGGCATCGCCGCCGCCGAGCAACGCATCTATCTGTGCTCGCTCTACCTGGAGAACGAGGAAGCCGGCCGCGAAATACTGGACGCCCTCTACCAAGCCAAGCAGCGCCGCCCAAGCCTGGACATCCGGGTGATGGTGGACTGGCACCGCGCCCAGCGCGGCAGGATCGGCGAAGACCAGTCGCACTGCAACGCCGCCTGGTATCGCGACGAGGCGGCGCGCCGGGAGCTGGACATCCCGATCTACGGCGTGCCGGTGCAAACCCGCGAGCTGTTCGGCGTGCTGCACCTGAAGGGCTTCGTCATCGACGATACCGTCTACTACAGCGGCGCCAGCCTCAACAATGTCTACCTGCACAAGCTGGACAAATACCGTTTCGACCGCTACCACCTGATCCGCAATCCGGAGCTGGCCGACGCGATGGCCGGCTTCATGGCCGAACAGTTCTTCAACGACCCGGCGGTGTTCCGCCTGGACAAGCCGGCGCCGTCCACCCGCAGCATACGCAAGGAAATCCGCCAGCTGCGCGACAAGCTGGTGCATAGCCAATACCGGCTGGCCGGCGGCCAGGCGGCGCCCGATCAGCTTAGCGTCAGCCCCATCGTCGGCATAGGCAAGGGCAACCGCCTGAACCGCGCCATCCTGGACGTCATCGCCAGCACCGAGCGCAAGCTTTTCATCTGCACGCCCTATTTCAACTTCCCCCGCTCGGTGGTGCTGGAAATCAACCGCGCGCTGCGCCGCGGCGTGGAGATCGACATCGTGGTCGGCGACAAGACCGCCAACGATTTCTACATCCCGCCCGAACAGCCGTTCCGGGTGATCGGCGCTCTGCCTTATTTGTACGAGATGAACCTGCGCCGCTTCGCCAAGCGCCAGCGCCAGTTCGTCAACCGCGGCGAACTGCGCGTCCACCTGTGGAAGGACGGCGACAACACCTTCCACCTCAAGGGCATGTGGGGCGACGAGCGCTACATCCTGCTGACCGGCAACAACCTCAATCCGCGCGCCTTCCGGCTGGATCTGGAAAACGCCTTGCTGCTGCGCGATCCGCAGCGCCAGCTGCAGGCTCAGAGCCAGGCCGAACAACAAAGCATCCTGCGCCACACCACCTTGCTCAAGCACTATCGCCAGCTGGAAGACGTCCGCCACTACCCGGAACAGATCAAGAAGCTGCTGACCCGCCTGAGCCGGGTGCGGATAGACCGCATGCTGAACCTGATGCTGTAAGACCTTGCTTCCCAGCCCCGCCGCCGCGGGGCTTTTTCATTGCCCAACGCCGCGCCGCCATATGCTAAAACTACTAAGCATATGCACGCAGCGGAGTTGCCGCATGGCCACCCCCAAGGTAGAAACCCGCAATCTAGACGTCAGCCACGATTACGCGGAAAAATGGCAGCAAGTGCTGGACCTGCTGGCCAGGATAGTCAGCATTCCGGCGGCATTGATCATGCAGGTGCAGCCGCCGCGCATCAAGGTCTTCCTCTCCAGCCACAGCGCCGGCAACCCCTACGAGGAAGACGAAATGGCCGACCTCGGCACCGGCCTGTACTGCGAAACCGTGATGAGCTCCCGCAACGAGCTGACCGTGCCCAATGCGCTGACCGATCCGGACTGGTGCGACAACCCCGATATCAAGCTGGGCATGATCTCCTATATGGGCATGCCGCTGACCTGGCCGAATCAGGACATCTTCGGCACCATCTGCATACTCGACCGCGTCGAAAACGCCTACACCCCCATCTACCGGCAGCTGCTGGCGCAGTTCCGCAGCATGGTGGAGCGCGACCTCAAGCAGATCTACAACGACAAGGCCCGCGCGCAGGAAGACGCCGCCCTGCGCGCCGACGAGGCCGAGCGGGTGCGCCGCGAGTTCGAACTGCTGCGCGCCGGCGAGCAGAAAGCCTTGCGCGCGCTGCGCGAGAGCGAGGAGCGCTGGCACTTCGCGCTGGAAGGCGCCGGCGACGGCGTCTGGGACTGGAACATCGCCAATGGCGAAATCTTTTTCTCCAGCCGCTGCCAGCAACTCTTGGGCTTGTCGCGGCCGGCCGACATCGCCGATTTCCAGCTCTGGCAAACCGGCATCCACCCCGACGACCTGCCGACCGTGCTGGCCGACCTGGCCAGCTATCTGCGCCAACCCCAGGGTTCCTTCGTCACCGAGCATCGCTTCCGCAAGGACCAGGACTGGATCTGGCTGCTGGGCCGCGGCATGGTGGTCAGCCACGACGCCCAAGGCCAGCCGCTGCGAATGATAGGCACCTACTCCGACATCAGCCGCCGCAAGCACGCGGAAGGCGAGCTGCAGCTATTGAACAGCCATCTGGAAGAACGGGTGGCCAGCCGCACCGCCGAGCTGAAGAAAGCGATGCACCAAATCAGCATCGCCGAAAAGCAGACGGCGCTGGCCCGGATGGTGGCAGGCATGGCGCACGAGCTCAACACCCCGATAGGCAACATCCTTCTATGCTCGTCGCAGATCCAGGCCGACGTGGCCGACATCGCCCGCGCCGACGCCGACAAGCAGCTGTCGCGCAAGGGACTGCAGGATTTCCTGCTGAAGGCCGGCGAAACCTGTGAACTGTTGCAACGCAACAGCGAACAGGCCGGCGATCTGATCGGCCGCTTCAAGCAGATTGCCGTCGACCAGCTGGACCAGCCCAAACGCGTGTTCAGCCCCGGCGAAGTCATCGGCCAGCTGCTGAAAGCGCTGCTGCCGCCCGAGCATCACCCGCATCTGCTGGTGGAGATGCACGCGCCGGCCCACCTGATGATAGAAAATTATCCCAGCGCGCTGGAGCAGCTGGTTTCGCACCTGGTCGCCAACTCGCTGACCCACGGCTTCGAAGGGCGCAACCAGGGCTGCATAGCCATCACCATCAGCCAATCGCAGGGCGACATCACGCTGCGCTACGAGGACGACGGCAAAGGCATTCCGGCGGAGTTGCACGGCAAGGTGTTCGATCCCTTTTTCACCACCCGCATGGGGCAAGGCGGCGTGGGGCTGGGCCTGGCGATGGTGCACAATATCGTGCAGGTGATCCTGAAGGGACAGATCCGGCTGGAAAGCGAGCCGGGCCACAACACTGCCTTCATCATCACCTTCCCGCCGAATCCCGCCTGACGGATGGCATGGTTTCGAATGCCGGCCGGATGCAGCCTAGCGCCGCTCAGCCTCGTCCGATTGGCCGCCATCGGCGCGCAGCGGCCTCACCTCTTGCAACAACTGATAATCGACATGGTCGTTTTCTTCTTCGTCGGTATAGATCAGGTCGGCGAAAACATGATTCCAGCGGATATCCAGATGCGAGAAGGTATGACGCGCCACCATGGGCTGGATGGTGGTTTCGTCTATGCCGCTGATGGACAGGATCAACTGCGCCTTCACCGCCGCCAGCGACTCGGCATCGCGCCGATACAGCGGGCTGCGCTCATCCAGCTTGTGCACCAGCGTCCAGCCCAGCACGAACATCGGGTGCTCGTCGCGCACCAGTTCCAGGTCGTAGAGCTTGCGAAACGCCGTCCCTTCCGCCGTAACTTCATGTTGCAACAAACGCAGACGGGCGCTGGCATCGATGATCACATTGTTTCTGGCATTGGCCGCGCGCAGCATCAGCGCCGGCTCGCCGTTCAACGGCCTCACCACCGCTAGGCTGGTGAAAACGATGCGCGCCCTAGGCCGCGAAAAGCGAGCAAAGGTGACGCCGGTGATCAAGGCTATGCTCATCATGCCGATAAAGATTTCCAGCATGGAAATCCAGTGGGTATACAGGGTTTGCGGATGCATGTCGCCATAGCCGACGGTGGCCAGCGTCTCGACGCTGAAGAAGAATGCTCCGAGAAAACCTTGTGGAAACTGGTTGGCGATACCGCCTGGCTGCAACTGGTAAAAGCCGGCGAACAACAGGTTCAAGGCCAGGAAAGCCGCCGCGATGAACAGGTAAAAACGCGGCCAGCTGATGGTCATGCAGTAATGGTATAGGTCATGCAGCGAATGCCGCGGCATGCTGTGGATGAACAGGCTGCGATCGCCCGCCAGAATTCGCCGGACGGGCTTGCTGCTGCGAGAAACCATCGGCTGCCACCTTCCAGTCGGTAAAGGGCTGATTTTGTGCGGGATGCGCGCAGTGGTCAATGGCAAGCCGCGGGGGAACGGGGAGAGGACGGCAAGGCCGAAACGACACAGCCCGGCGGGCGGGGCAGAAACGCAGAAACCCCAGCTCATCGAGCTGGGGTTCTGTATGGGGCGTCTGGCGGTGTCCTACTTTCACATGGCGAATGCCACACTATCATCGGCGCTAAGGCGTTTCACGGTCCTGTTCGGGATGGGAAGGCGTGGGACCACCTCGCTATGGCCACCAGACATAAACTGTACAAACTTAAAGAAGCCCGAACCCGTCTCTCAGACAGATTCGCATATATTCGGTATTTGACGTACGTCGCACATCCACTCTCTTGTGTCTCAGTTTCCCAAGCCACTCAAATGATAGGATCAAGCCTCACGAGCAATTAGTATCGGTTAGCTTCACGCCTCACAGCGCTTCCACACCCGACCTATCAACGTCCTGGTCTCGAACGACTCTTCAGGGAGGTCAAGCCTCCAGGGAAGTCTCATCTTCAGGCAAGTTTCCCGCTTAGATGCTTTCAGCGGTTATCTCTTCCGAACTTAGCTACCCGGCGATGCCACTGGCGTGACAACCGGTACACCAGAGGTTCGTCCACTCCGGTCCTCTCGTACTAGGAGCAGCCCCCGTCAAACTTCCAACGCCCACTGCAGATAGGGACCAAACTGTCTCACGACGTTTTGAACCCAGCTCACGTACCACTTTAAATGGCGAACAGCCATACCCTTGGGACCGGCTACAGCCCCAGGATGTGATGAGCCGACATCGAGGTGCCAAACACCGCCGTCGATGTGAACTCTTGGGCGGTATCAGCCTGTTATCCCCGGAGTACCTTTTATCCGTTGAGCGATGGCCCTTCCATTCAGAACCACCGGATCACTATGTCCTGCTTTCGCACCTGCTCGACTTGTCGGTCTCGCAGTTAAGCTACCTTTTGCCATTGCACTATCAGCACGATTTCCGACCGTACCTAGGTAACCTTCGAACTCCTCCGTTACACTTTGGGAGGAGACCGCCCCAGTCAAACTGCCTACCATGCACTGTCCCCAATCCGGATCACGGACCAAGGTTAGAACCTCAAAGGGGTCAGGGTGGTATTTCAAGGTCGGCTCCACCAGAACTAGCGTCCTGGCTTCAAAGCCTCCCACCTATCCTACACAAACCACTTCAAAGTCCAATGCAAAGCTACAGTAAAGGTTCACGGGGTCTTTCCGTCTAGCAGCGGGTAGATTGCATCTTCACAAACACTTCAACTTCGCTGAGTCTCAGGAGGAGACAGTGTGGCCATCGTTACGCCATTCGTGCGGGTCGGAACTTACCCGACAAGGAATTTCGCTACCTTAGGACCGTTATAGTTACGGCCGCCGTTTACTGGGGCTTCGATCAAGAGCTTGCACCCCATCACTTAACCTTCCAGCACCGGGCAGGCGTCACACCGTATACGTCCACTTTCGTGTTGGCACAGTGCTGTGTTTTTGTTAAACAGTCGCAGCCACCGATTCTCTGCGACCTGTCAAAGCTTCGGACGCGAAGTCCTACACCTCAACAGGCATACCTTCTCCCGAAGTTACGGTATCAATTTGCCGAGTTCCTTCTCCTGAGTTCTCTCAAGCGCCTTAGAATTCTCATCCTGCCCACCTGTGTCGGTTTGCGGTACGGTTCTTGTGCAGCTGAAGCTTAGTGGCTTTTCCTGGAAGCGTGGTATCAGTCACTTCAGGTCCGTAGACCCTCGTTATCACGTCTCGGCGTTAAAGAAGAGCGGATTTGCCTACTCTTCACGCCTACCGGCTTGAACAGACTATTCCAACAGTCTGCTGACCTAACCTTCTCCGTCCCCACATCGCACTGCACAAAAGTACGGGAATTTTAACCCGTTTCCCATCGACTACGCTTTTCAGCCTCGCCTTAGGGGCCGACTCACCCTACGCCGATGAACGTTGCGTAGGAAACCTTGGGCTTTCGGCGAGCGGGCTTTTCACCCGCTTTATCGCTACTCATGTCAGCATTCGCACTTCTGATATCTCCAGCATCCCTTACGAGACACCTTCACAGACCTACAGAACGCTCCCCTACCACGGACGCTTACGCGCCCATCCGCAGCTTCGGTTATCAGTTTGAGCCCCGTTACATCTTCCGCGCAGGACGACTCGACCAGTGAGCTATTACGCTTTCTTTAAATGATGGCTGCTTCTAAGCCAACATCCTGGCTGTCTATGCCTTCCCACTTCGTTTACCACTTAACTGATCATTTGGGACCTTAGCTGGCGGTCTGGGTTGTTTCCCTCTTGACGATGGACGTTAGCACCCACCGTCTGTCTCCCATGCTTGCACTTTCCGGTATTCAGAGTTTGCCATGGTTTGGTAAATCGCAATGACCCCCTAGCCATAACAGTGCTTTACCCCCGGAAGTGATACATGAGGCACTACCTAAATAGTTTTCGGGGAGAACCAGCTATCTCCGAGTTTGTTTAGCCTTTCACCCCTATCCACAGCTCATCCCCTAGTTTTGCAACACTAGTGGGTTCGGACCTCCAGTGCGTGTTACCGCACCTTCATCCTGGCCATGGATAGATCACTCGGTTTCGGGTCTACGCCCAGCAACTAAAGCGCCCTATTCGGACTCGGTTTCCCTACGCCTCCCCTATTCGGTTAAGCTTGCTACTGAACGTAAGTCGCTGACCCATTATACAAAAGGTACGCAGTCACGGAACAAGTCCGCTCCCACTGTTTGTATGCATCCGGTTTCAGGTTCTATTTCACTCCCCTCCCGGGGTTCTTTTCGCCTTTCCCTCACGGTACTGGTTCACTATCGGTCGATCACGAGTATTTAGCCTTGGAGGATGGTCCCCCCATATTCAGACAGGATTTCGCGTGTCCCGCCCTACTTCTCGTATGCTTAGTACCAAGAATGCGTTTTCGTGTACGGGGCTATCACCCACTACGGCGGTCCTTTCCATGAACCTTCCACTAACGCAATCTCTATCACATACAGGCTGTTCCGCGTTCGCTCGCCACTACTTACGGAATCTCGGTTGATTTCTTTTCCTTCAGCTACTTAGATGTTTCAGTTCGCTGAGTTCGCTTCCTCTGACCTATGTATTCAGTCAGGGATGACCCCTAAGGGCCGGGTTTCCCCATTCGGATATCGCGGGATCAAAGCTCTATTGCCAGCTCCCCCGCGCTTTTCGCAGGCTTACACGTCCTTCATCGCCTGTGATCGCCAAGGCATCCACCAGATGCACTTAGTCGCTTGACCCTATCATTTCAGCAGCCTAAGCCACTAAAACAACAAGTGTGTTTGTGCGACGACTGCACCGCCCCTTTTGATATGGCGACGCAGCCTTTGATACAATCAAATACCCAAGATGACGATTCATTCAACGAAAGACTTAACTCTCGCTGTTTGTTTCGCCGTCTTAATATATTCGGCTTCTTCAGTTTGTTAAAGATCGGGCGTATTGCTGAGCAGCTTTCGCTGCACGCGAACAACGCAAACAGAATCAAACTCGATCAAGTTCGTTTTTGTTTGCACTGTAAGTGGTGGAGGATGACGGGATCGAACCGACGACCCCCTGCTTGCAAAGCAGGTGCTCTCCCAACTGAGCTAATCCCCCAACTGGTGGGTCTGGTAGGACTCGAACCTACGACCCCTGCGTTATCAACACAGTGCTCTAACCAGCTGAGCTACAAACCCAGTCAACTTCTCAGCACTGAATCTCTTCGATCCAGCTGCCCTTAACGCGAATAACCGATAGGCTGTAAGTGCTTGGCGATCGCCTTCTCTAGAAAGGAGGTGATCCAGCCGCAGGTTCCCCTACGGCTACCTTGTTACGACTTCACCCCAGTCATGAATCCCACCGTGGTAAGCGGCCTCCTTGCGGTTAGCCTACCCACTTCTGGTGAAACTCACTCCCATGGTGTGACGGGCGGTGTGTACAAGACCCGGGAACGTATTCACCGCAGCATGCTGATCTGCGATTACTAGCGATTCCGACTTCACGCACTCGAGTTGCAGAGTGCGATCCGGACTACGATCGGTTTTATGAGATTGGCACCACCTCGCGGCTTAGCGACCCTCTGTACCGACCATTGTATGACGTGTGAAGCCCTGCTCATAAGGGCCATGAGGACTTGACGTCATCCCCACCTTCCTCCGGTTTGTCACCGGCAGTCTCATTAGAGTGCCCAACTAAATGATGGCAACTAATGACAAGGGTTGCGCTCGTTGCGGGACTTAACCCAACATCTCACGACACGAGCTGACGACAGCCATGCAGCACCTGTGTTACGGCTCCCTTTCGGGCACCAAGATATCTCTACCAAGTTCCGTACATGTCAAGAGCAGGTAAGGTTTTTCGCGTTGCATCGAATTAATCCACATCATCCACCGCTTGTGCGGGTCCCCGTCAATTCCTTTGAGTTTTAACCTTGCGGCCGTACTCCCCAGGCGGTCAATTTCACGCGTTAGCTACGCTACCAAGGATTCAAACCCCCAACAGCTAATTGACATCGTTTAGGGCGTGGACTACCAGGGTATCTAATCCTGTTTGCTCCCCACGCTTTCGTGCATGAGCGTCAGTGTCATCCCAGGGGGCTGCCTTCGCCATCGGTATTCCTCCGCATCTCTACGCATTTCACTGCTACACGCGGAATTCTACCCCCCTCTGACGCACTCTAGTCTTGCAGTCTCCAATGCCGTTCCCAGGTTGAGCCCGGGGCTTTCACATCAGACTTGCAAAACCGCCTGCGCACGCTTTACGCCCAGTAATTCCGATTAACGCTTGCACCCTACGTATTACCGCGGCTGCTGGCACGTAGTTAGCCGGTGCTTATTCTTCCGGTACTGTCATCCCCGCCAGGTATTAACCAGCGGGATTTCCTCCCGAACAAAAGTCCTTTACAACCCGAAGGCCTTCTTCAGACACGCGGCATGGCTGGATCAGGCTTGCGCCCATTGTCCAAAATTCCCCACTGCTGCCTCCCGTAGGAGTCTGGGCCGTGTCTCAGTCCCAGTGTGGCGGATCATCCTCTCAGACCCGCTACTGATCGTCGCCTTGGTGAGCTCTTACCTCACCAACTAGCTAATCAGACATCGGCTGCTCGTATAACGTGAGGCCTTACGGTCCCCCACTTTCCCCCTCAGGGCGTATGCGGTATTAATCCGGCTTTCGCCGAGCTATCCCCCATTACACGGTACATTCCGATGCGTTACTCACCCGTTCGCCACTCGTCAGCGGTGCAAGCACCCTGTTACCGTTCGACTTGCATGTGTAAAGCATGCCGCCAGCGTTCAATCTGAGCCAGGATCAAACTCTTCAGTTCAATCTCATAGCAAATTTTCTGGCACGCAAGTTCAAAGAAATAAACAAGTATCTCTTGTCTCTTGCAGTGCAAGTTTTTGGCTTTCGCCAAACACTTACACCTATCGGTTATTCTGTCTGTTAAAGAGCGGTGCCGATCGCTGCGTCGTCATCACCGGAACCGTTTCGTTTCCGCTGTTTCGTTCGCTGCGTCAGCTGAGGAGGCGAACTATACGCCCGGGACCCACACCCGTCAACACCTTTCGCCACAAAAAATGCAAAAAGATGGCGGAAGAACACGCAAACCATTGATAAACCATCAATATGGCGCAAAAAGAATTTCAGCTCTTCATGAAAAACGCCGCGATCCGCGGCGTTTTCGCTGCACTCCGTCCCCTGCTACGCGGCCTCAAGGCTGCGCAGGAGCGGCCGGCGGCTTCAGATAGGGCAGAAAAGCGTCCACCACTTCCGGCGCGTCCGGTTTCGTGCGGGTGGAGATGCTCACCACCTTGCTCGCGCCCGGCAGGATCAGGTACTTGTGGAAATTCCACACCGGCGCGTCGTCGGTGGCGGCGATCAACGCCTTGAAGAAAGGCTGCGCGTCGCCGCCGCGCACGTGGCCCTTGCCGGCCATCGGAAAGGTCACGCCGTAATTGGCCTGGCAGAACGCGCCGATCTCGCTGGGCTGGTCCAGTTCCTGGAAGAAATCGTTGCTGGGAAAACCGATCACCACCAGGCCGCGCGGACCGTATTGCTTATATAGAGACTCCAGCTGGGTGAACTGCGGCGTGAAGCCGCAATGGCTGGCGGTGTTGACCACCAGCACCGGCTGCTCCGCGTACTGGCACAGATTGATCTCGCCGCCCATCAAGCCCGGCACCTTGTAATTGAGCAATGGCGGGCACGCGGCCAAGGCGGCCTGCCCCCATAGCAACAGCAGATATCCCCAACGTTTCATGACGACCTCCCCGCCGGATGCGCCACCCGGCTTTGCTCCAGATATAAGAATAGGGCAATGCGCCCGCGCACTGCCCCATCGTCTCACATCGCGGCGGCACGCGCCGCCGGCCTGTCATTCCGGCTGGCTGGCGATTTCCGCGCGCACCTTGTCCATGTCCAAGTCCCGCAGGCTCTGCAGCAGCTGCTCGAACTGCGCGCCCATCATCGCGCCGGCCTGGTTGAAGACCATGATGCCATCCTTGATGGCGATCAGCGTCGGAATGGAGCGGATATTGAAGTGGGCGGCCAGGTCGCGCTCGTCTTCGGTATTGATCTTGCCGAACACGATGTCGGCGTGCTTTTCCGCCGCCGCCTCGAACACCGGGCCGAACATCTTGCACGGGCCGCACCACGGCGCCCAGAAGTCCAGGATGACCAACCCTTCTTCCTTCATATTGGCGTTGAAGTTGTCGGCGGTGAGATTGATATAAGACATGGCGGCTCTCTTTCGTAATCTGGGTGGCCCGCCAGCGGCGGGCTGTCTGCCATCAAGATATGAGCGGCCCCGGGCCATTGCAAGCCATGGCCCCGGTTGTATTTTTCAATCCGGCCGATAGCCCGCTCAGCCGACGAAGGGCAAAGCCAGGTACAGCTTGATCACGATGGCGTTGACGATGTCGATGAAGAAAGCGCCCACCATCGGCACCACCAGAAAGGCCAGATGCGAGGGGCCGAAGCGCTCGGTCACCGCTTGCATATTGGCGATGGCGGTGGGCGTCGCGCCCAGGCCGAAGCCGCAATGGCCGGCCGCCAGCACCGCTGCGTCGTAGTTGCGCCCCATCACGCGGAAGGTGACGAACACGGCGTACAAAGCCATCGCCAGCGTCTGCAGCAGCAACAGAGCAAAGATAGGCAAGGCCAGCGCCGCCAGGTCCCACAGCCGCAGCGACATCAGCGCCAGCGCCAGGAACAGCGACAGGCTGACGTTGCCCACCACCGATACCTCGCGCTCGAAAACCTTGTACCAACCCAGCGCCGCCAGGCCGTTGCTGATCAGCACGCCGACGAACAGCACGCAGACGAAAGTCGGCAGCTCGAAAGCCGTGCCTTTCAGCAAGCCGCCAAGAAACGTGCCGCCCAACAGGCAGACCGCGATCAATGCCAGCGTTTCGATGAAGGAATGCGGCGTGATCAGCCGCTGCGCGTCCGGCTGCTCGAAGCCTTGCGGCGGCTGGTCGGCGTTGTGCTCGGCGCCCGGCGTATTCACCCGCTTGACCAAAAAGCGCGCCACCGGCCCGCCGATCAGGCCGCCCAACACCAGGCCGAAGGTGGCGCAGGCCATCGCCAGTTCGGCGGCGGAGGCCAGGCCGTACTTGGCGGCGAAGGTGCCGCTCCAGGCGGCGCCTGTGCCATGGCCGCCGGACAGCGTGATCGATCCGGCCAGCAAGCCCATCAGCGGGTCCAGCCCCAGCGCGCTGGCCACCGCCACGCCCAAGGTGTTCTGCACCAGCAGCAGGCCCACCACCACGCCAAGGAAGATGCCTACCGCCCTGCCGCCCTGCTTCAGGCTGGCAAGGTTGGCGGTCAGGCCGATGGCGGCGAAGAAGGCCAGCATCAGCGGCGTTTGCAGCGAGGCGTCGAAGCGCACTTCCACGCCGGAAAACTGCCGCCAGGCCAGCAAAGCTGCCGCGACCACCAGGCCGCCGGCCACCGGTTCGGGGATGTTATAGGTGCGCAGCACGCCGCTATGGGCGACCAGTTTGCGCCCCAGCAGCAGGACCAGCGAGGCGGCCACCAGCGTGCCGTAGAAGTCGAGTTGGATCATCGGTTCTCCCTTTATCGTTTTCGAGCGAAAACGCGTCCGCGGCGCAACGCAGACAAACCGATGAATCAGGAAGGCATGGAGGCGCTCCACATCCCGCCGCTGGCGCGGCGAGGCGGCGCGAAGGCCGCCGGCTGGCTGGTCGGCGACTCCATGCGGAAACGCGCTTTCTTATAGGAGAGCGGAAGCGGAGAAAAAGTTCGCGTAAAAACTTTTTACAATCAGCGGCATGCGTTCGTCAGCCGCGGCTGATCTGCCAGCACTGGTGGATCTTGCGGTTGCGGAAATCTTCCGGCACCGACTGCTCGCTGATGTCGCGGATCTGATAATCGCCGCGCAGACGCTCGTCCAGCGCGAAGCTGCGCAGGTTGTTGGAGAAGTACAGCTTGCCGCCCGGCGCCAGCAGCGCCATCGCGTAGTCGATCAGCCAGACGTGGTCGCGCTGCACGTCCAGGATGTCGCGCATCTTCTTGGAGTTGGAAAAGGTGGGCGGGTCCATCACGATCAGATCGAACTGCTTGCCGGCGTCCACCGCCTCTTCCAGATACTGGAACACATCGGCGCGCACCAGCTTGTGCCGGGACGAGTCCAGGCCGTTCAGCTCGAAATTGCGGCGCGACCAGTCCTGATAGGTATTGGACATGTCCACCGTCTCGGACGACGCCGCGCCGCCGGCGCCGGCGTAGACGGTGAAGCTGCCGGTATAGGCGAACAGATTGAGGAAGCGCTTGCCGGCCGCCTCTTCGCGCACCCGTTTGCGGGTGTTGCGGTGGTCGAGAAACAGACCGGTGTCCAGATAGCGGTCCAGATTGACGATGAAGCGCTGGCCGAATTCCTCAACGATGAAATCGTCACCCTCGCGGCCCACCTTTTCGTATTGGCTGACGCCCTTCTGGCGGCGGCGGTTCTTCAGCGTGACGGCGGCGGCGGCAATGCCGGTCACCTGCTCGATGGCCGCCACCACCGCGTCTATCCAGGCGCGGTAATCGTCGTCGGCCATGTCCCAGCCGGTGTCGTACTCCTGCAGGTGAACCTTGCCGCCGTAGATGTCGACCGCGAACGGGAACTGCGGCACGTCCTTGTCGTAGGCGCGCCAGGCGTCCAGCCCCTGGCGGCGCGCCCATTTGGCGTAATGCTTGTAATTCTTGGCCAGACGGTTGGCGAAGGCGCTGACATCCTGCATGGCTATCCTCGAGACGGCAAAACAAACGCGCCAGACGAGTCTGGCGCGGCTGGTGATTCAAAACTGCATTATAAGCGCTATTGCTGCGAATACATCGCCAGCATCTTGCGATAGACCGGCTCCGGCAGATATTGGCGGATCATCCCTTCCCAGCCGCGCGGCCCCACCAGGCCCTTGACCATGGTGGACGACACCTCGGCGTATTCGCGCGGCGGCAGCAGGAACAGCGTGGTGATGTCCGGGTGCAGGTCGGAGTTGATGTAGCGCATCGTGCGTTCATATTCATAGTCGCTGGCGGTGCGGATGCCGCGCACGATGTAATTGGCTCCCACGCTTTGCGCGTAGTTGACCAGAAACTGGTTTTCAAACACGTCCACCCGCAGCTTGCTGAAGCCGGCGGTGACTTCGCGCAGCAGCTCCACCCGCTGTTCGACATCGAAGGTGCAATGCTTGTCCGGGTTCACCCCGACCGCCACGATGAGTTCGTCGAACAGTTCCACGGCTTCGCGAATCATCCACAGGTGGCCGTTGGTCACCGGATCGAAGCTTCCGGCATACACGGCTCTCTTCAATTGACGTTTTCCTTTGGATTTTGGCATGAGTTCCATGGCGAATGTATCTTGCGAAGGCGGGAGGGTAAAGGAATATTTGTGCGATGCGGCAAAACGGCGCCGCACCGCCCACATTGTCAAAATTCTGTCACAACTGGCAGTTGATCATCCAGTTGACGCCGAATTTATCACTAAAACAGCCAAAAAGCGCATTCCAGAAAGTCTTGCCCAGCGGCACCGTCACCTGCCCCCCGGCGCTGAGCGCCGCGAAAGCCTTCTCCGCCGCCGCGGTGTCGCCGTCCAGGTTGATCGACAGCACAATCTGCTGGCTGGGCGGCGCCGGCCGGTCGGTGTCGGAAATCATCAGCACATTGGCGCCGAACGCCAGCCGGGCGTGCATCACCCAGTTCGGGTCGATATCGCCCATCGGCGGCGTGTCCTTCGGCGCGTCCGAATAACGCATCAGCATCGCGATGTCGCCGTTCAGGGCCTCGCGGTAGAACTGCAGCGCCTCTTCGGCGCGTCCGTTGAAATTGAGATACGGATACACATGCATGGCAAGCCTCCGTCAGTGGTGGGAAAGCCAGTGTACGCCCGCGCTTACGACAATGAAATGAAAAAAGCCCGCGCCTTGGCCGCGCGGGCTTGCTTGTCGGCAGGGCCAAGGCCTAGCCGTTGATCTCCTCGGCGCGGTGGCAGGCCACCATCCGCGCATCCAGCTCGCGCAGCTGCGGCACCTCGCTCTTGCAGCGCTCGTTGGCATGCGGGCAGCGCTTGTGGAAGGCGCAGCCGGACGGCGGATTGAGCGGGCTGGGCAGCTCGCCCTCGATCTTGATCTTGACGCGGCGGTCCTCCGGATGGATGGACGGCGTCGCCGACAGCAGCGCCTGGGTGTACGGGTGCAGCGGCCGGTCGTAGACGCGGTCCTTGGCGCCCACCTCCACCGCGCGGCCCAGATACATCACCATCAGGTCGTCGGCCACGTGCTCCACCACCGCCAGGTTGTGCGAAATGAACACATAGGCGGTGTTGAACTCTTCCTGCAGGTCCATGAACAGGTTCAACACCTGCGCCTGGATGGATACATCCAGCGCCGAAGTCGGCTCATCCGCCACCACGATCTTCGGGTTCAGCATCATGGCGCGGGCGATGGCGATGCGCTGGCGCTGGCCGCCGGAGAACATGTGCGGATAGCGGAAGTAGTGCTCCGGACGCAGGCCGACGCGGGCCATCATGCCCCTGACCTTCTCTTCCCGCTCCTTCGCCGACAGCTCGGTATTGATCAGCAGCGGCTCGGACAGCTGGTCGCCGATTTTCTGCCGCGGGTTCAGGGAACCGTACGGGTTCTGGAACACCATCTGCACCTTGCGCCGCATCGCCTTCAGCTCGGCGCCGCCGGCCTTGGCCGCATCCTGGCCGTCGAGGATCAGCGAACCGGAAGTCGGCTGCTCGATCAGCGTCAATTGGCGCGCCAGCGTGCTCTTGCCACAGCCTGACTCGCCGACCACCGCCAGCGTGCGGCCGGCCGACAATTCGAACGATACGCCGCCCAGCGCCTTCACCTGCGCCTTGGGCTTGAGCCAGCCCTGCGCCACATCGTAGTAACGGGTCAGGTCCCGCGCTTGCAAAACGCTAGTCATGCTGCTTCTCCTTGGCCAGCAACGGGTAGTGGCAACGCACCGCGCCATTCGGCTGCGGCGTGAGTCCCGGCCGCTGGCTGCGGCAGTTCTCCTGCACATACGGACAACGCGGCGACAACAGGCAGCCGCTCGGACGGTCGTATTGTCCGGGCACGATGCCGGGCAACGTCGCCAGCCGGCGCGCGCCCTTGCTGTGCTCCGGAATCGACGACAACAGCGCCTCGGTATACGGATGGGCCGGCTGGCGGAAAATGCCGGGCACGCCGCCCACCTCCGCCGACTGGCCGGCGTACATCACCACCAAGCGCTGCGCGACTTCGGCCACCACGGCCAGATCGTGGGTGATCAGGATCAGCGCCATGTTCTGGCTCTTCTGCAGACTCACCAGCAGCTCCATGATCTGGGCCTGGATAGTGACGTCGAGCGCGGTGGTCGGCTCGTCGGCGATCAGGAGCTTGGGGTTGCAGGCGATGGCCATCGCGATGGCCACGCGCTGGCTCATGCCGCCGGACAGCTGGTGCGGATAGGCGTCCAGCCGCGAAGCCGCGGCCGGAATCTCCACCTGCTGCATCAGTTCCAGCGCGCGCGCCTTCAAGGCGGCGCCGCGCAGGCCCTGGTGCACTTTCAGCACTTCCATGATCTGGTAGCCGACGGTATAGCTGGGATTCAGCGCCGTCATCGGATCCTGGAAGATCATCGAGATATCCTTGCCGACGATCTTGCGGCGGCCGCGCGCGGAGATGGTCAGCAAGTCTTTGCCGTCGAAGCTCAGCTCGTCGGCGACGATGCGGCCCTGGCCTTCCAACAGGCCCATCATCGCCATCATGGTGACCGATTTGCCGGAGCCGGACTCGCCGACGATGCCGACGATTTCCCCTTGCGCCACAGTCAGGTCCAGCCCCTCCACCGCGCGGAAGGGATTTTTCTCGGCGCCGAACTCCACCGACAGATTCTTGATTCGCAACAGACTCATGTTTCTTATCCTCAGGCGGCGCGCTTCAGCTTCGGATCCAGCGCGTCGCGCAGGCCGTCGCCCATCAGGTTGATCGCCAGCACCGACAGCAGAATGGTCAGGCCTGGCAGCGTCACCACCCACCAGGCGCTCTCGATGTAATCGCGGGCCGAGGCCAGCATGGTGCCCCACTCGGCGGTCGGCGGCTGCACGCCCAGGCCCAGGAAGCCCAGCGCGGCGATTTCGAGAATGGCCGAGGAAAAGCTCATGGTGGCGTGCACGATCAGCGGGGCCATGCAGTTGGGCAGCACGGTGACGAACATCAGCCGGAACAGGCCGGCGCCCGCCACCCGCGAAGCCACCACGTAGTCGCGGTTCAGCTCGGTCATCGCCGAGGCGCGGGTCAGCCGCACGTAAGCCGGCAACGACACGGTGGCGATGGCGATCATCGCGTTGGTCAGGCCGGGGCCGAGGATGGCCATGATGGCCACCGCCAGCAGCAGGGACGGCAACGCCATCATGATGTCCATCAAGCGCATGATGGAAGCGCCCAGCGCCTTCGGGAAAAAGGCGGCCAACAGCCCCAGCACCACGCCGGGGATCAGCGCCATCAGCACCGACATCAGGCCGATGAACAGCGACAGTCTGGCGCCGTGGATCAAGCGTGACAGGATGTCGCGGCCCAACTCGTCGGTGCCGAACAGGAACTGCACGCTGCCGCCGGCCTCCCAGGCCGGCGGGGTCAGCATGTGGTCGCGGTACTGCTCGATCGGGCTGTATGGCGCGATGACAGGCGCCAGCAGCGCACAGGCGACGATGAACAGCACGAAGATCAGGCCGGCGACCGCGCCCTTGTTGTGGGAAAAGCCCTGCCAGAACTCCTTCAGCGGAGACGGATAAGACAGCGCCAGGTCGGCCGGGGCCGCGTTTTGCTTGGTTTGGCTCATAATGCGTCCCTGCTTACTTGGCGTGACGGATGCGCGGGTTGGCGATGCCGTACAGGATGTCGACGATGAAGTTGGTGACGATCACCAGCGTGGCCACCATCAAAATGCCGTTCTGCACCACCGGGTAGTCGCGGCGGGCGATGGCGTCGATCAGCCATTTGCCGATGCCGGGCCAGGAGAAGATGGTCTCGGTCAGCACCGCGCCGCCCATCAGCGTGCCCACTTGCAGGCCGATCACGGTCAGCACTGGGATCAGCGCGTTGCGCAGCGTATGGATGAAGATGACGCGGGCGGGCGACAGGCCCTTGGCGCGCGCGGTGCGGACGTAGTCCTCGCGCAGCACTTCCAGCATCGACGAGCGGGTCATCCGCGCGATCACCGCCAGCGGAATGGTGCCCAGCACGATGGACGGCAGGATCAGGTGGCTCAGCGCGCTCTTGAACGCGCCGGCGTTGCCTTCCGGATCGGCCATCTCGGCCAGATAGCTGTCGATCAGCATGAAGCCGGTGCGCGGATGGATGTCGAACATCAGGTCCATGCGGCCCGACACCGGCGTCCAGCCCAGCTTGACCGAGAAGAACATGATCAGGATCAGGCCCCACCAGAAGATGGGCATCGAGAAACCGGTCAGCGAAATGCCCATCACGCCGTGATCGAATAGCGAGCCGCGCTTGATCGCGGCCAGCACGCCGGCCAGCAAGCCCCAGACGACGGCGAACAACAGCGCCGACAGCGCCAGCTCCAGCGTGGCCGGGAACAGGGTCTTGAACTCGGTCCAGACGCCCACCTTGGTCACCAGCGATTCACCCAGATTGCCGTGCAGAAGGTTGGTGACATAGTCGAAATATTGCGCGTACAAAGGCTTGTCCAGCCCCAGACGATGCAGCGCCTCGGCGTGCAGTTTGGGATCGAGCGTGCGCTCGCCCACCATCACTTCCACCGGGTCGCCGGGAATCATGCGGATCAGGCCGAACGTGAGCAGCGTGATGCCGAAGAAGGTGGGCACCAGCAAGCCCAGCCTCCGCAGAATGAATGCAAACATGGATAAACCTCTCCTGGACGCAGGCGCGGCCTCGAACGCCGCGCGCGCCATCTAACCCAGACATCGCGTGCAAGGAATCGACACAGGAAAGGAAAACGGATCGCCTCTCGGCGAAGGGAGAAAAAAGGGTGCCGGGCAGCGGACAGGCAACTAAACCACCCACCAGCCTTAGCTGCAGCCACTGCCGCGGCGAGGAAAACGATATCAGCGTCCCTCTTCCCGCGGCTTGACGCAGGTCAAGCCGGCTGCAAGCCGCCCCTCCCGCGTTCCACTCCATTCCTGTGCAGATACTGCCATGTCGGCGCCGGCGCCCTCTCTGCCGGACGGCTGTCAACGCCTACACTTGTCGCCAGGCGGGGGGAGCGCGCTCCCCGCCGCCTCGTTCTGAAATAACGCCTTTTTCAGGCCAGCCTTACTTGATGCTGACGCCGTAGAAGGAGTTCATGCCGAACGGACTGACCTTGAAGCCCTGCACCGACTTCAGCATCGGCTGGTTGACGGTGGAGTGCGCGATGGTGGTGTAAGGCAGTTGCTGCTTCACGATCTCCTGCGCCTTCATGTACAGCTTGGTGCGTTCGGCGACGTTGGCGGTGGTCTTGCCCTTCTGGATCAGGTCTTCGAACGGCTTGTAGCACCACTTGGTGAAGTTGTTGCCGTTCAGCGCCTCGCAGCCCAGCTGGGTGCTCAGCCAATTGTCCGGATCGCCGTTGTCGCCGGTCCAGCCGATCAGCATCGCGTCATGCTCGCCCGCCTTGGAGCGCTTGATGTATTCGCCCCATTCATAGGAAGTGATCTTGGCCTTGACGCCGATCTTGGCCCAATCGGACTGGATCATCTCGGCCATCAGCTTGGCGTTGGGATTGTACGGGCGCTGCACCGGCATCGCCCACAAGGTGATCTCGAAACCATTGGGGTAGCCGGCCTTGGCCAGCAGCGCCTTGGCCTTGGCCACATCGTACGGCGCGTCCTTCAGGCTCTTGTTGTACGACCACTGGGTCGGCGGCATCGGGTTGGTCGCGGCTTGGCCGGCGCCCTGGTACACCGCTTGCAGGATGGCCTTCTTGTTGATGGACATGTCCAGCGCCTGGCGCACTTCCAGCTTGTCCATCGGCTTATGCCGGACGTTGTAAGCCAGATAGCCCAGATTGAAGCCTGCTTGCGAGATCACGTGCATTTTCGGATCCGCCTTCATCGCCGGGATGTCGGTCGGGCGCGGGAAGGTGGTGATCTGGCACTCGCCGGCCTTCAGCTTCTGGTAGCGCACCGAGGCGTCGGTGGTGATGGCGAACACCAGGTTGTCAACCTTGGGGCCATCCACTTTGTCCCAGTACTGCTTGTTGGCGACGAAACGGATCTGCGCGTCCTTCTGGTAGCGCTTGAAGATGAACGGGCCGGTGCCGACCGGCTGCTGGTTGATCAGCTGCGGCTTGCCGTCCTTCAGCAGCTTGTCGGCATACTCGGCCGACTGGATGGAGGCGAAGCTCATCGCCATGTTCTGCACGAAGGCGGCATCCACCTTTTTCAGGCCGAACTTGACGGTATACGGATCCAGCTTCTCGATCTTGACGATGTTCACGTCCATGCTCATGTCGGAGAAGTACGGGAACTCGGTCGGGTAGGCTTTGCGGAACGGATGGTTCTTGTCGATCATGCGGTTGAAAGTGAACAGCACGTCGTCGGCGTTGAAATCGCGGGTCGGCTTGAAGTAGTCGGTGGTCTGGAACTTCACGCCCTTGCGCAGATGGAAGGTGTAGGACAGTCCGTCAGCGGAAACATCCCATTTTTCGGCCAGGCCCGGCACTACCTTGGTGCCGCCGCGCTGGAATTGCACCAGCCGGTTGAATACGGTTTCGGCCGAGGCGTCGAAGTCGGTGCCGGTCGTGTACTGGCCGGGGTCGAAACCCGCCGGGCTGCCTTCCGAGCAGAACACCAGAGTACCCGCGGCATGCGCCGCCAATGAAGAGCCCGCGACCACGCCAGCAACCAGCAGCTTCTTGAAAGCTTGCATAATGTTTCCCTTTTCCTTTGTACAGACCGTTAAAGTCTTTTTCTGATAGTCAACCTGAGCCTTGAGACTTGGCTGGTGGGGGATACATTATGCACAGAGGGCGCTTTTGACAAGCGCCCTCTGGCTTTTTTATGCGGACGGCAGCCGCGATCGCGGCAGCCAAGGCGGCGGACTATCGCTTCTTCAGCACCACCGACCCGACGGAATAGCCCGCGCCGAAAGAAGAAATGACGCCGACATCCCCAGCCGCAAGATCATGCGAATGGAGATGGAAGGCGATGATGGAGCCGGCCGAACTGGTGTTGGCATAACGATCCAGAATCACCGGCGCCTCCACATTGTCGGCCTCGCGGCCCAGCACTCGCTTGGCGATCAGCTGGTTCATCGCCAGGTTGGCCTGGTGCAGCCAGAAACGGCGCACGCCCTCCGGCGCGATGTCCAGGCTGCCCAGATGCGCGACGATGTGCTCGCCCACCATCGGACACACCTCTTTGAATACCTTGCGTCCCTGCTGAATGAACAGCTTGTCCGGCTGGCCGACGCCGGCCTCGTCGCAGCGGTTCAGGAAGCCGAAGTTATTGCGGATATTGTTGGAGAACACCGTGGCCAGCTTGCAGCCCAGCACTTCGAAACGCTGCGCCGAAGTGGCCGCGTCGGCGCGCTCCAGCACCACCGCGGTGCAGGCGTCGCCGAAGATGAAGTGGCTGTCGCGGTCGCGGAAGTTCAGGTGGGCCGAGCAGATCTCCGGGTTCACCATCAGCACCGCGCGCGCCTGGCCGGTGGCGATGGCGCCGACCGCGGTCTGGATGCCGAAGGTGGCGGACGAGCAGGCGACGTTCATGTCGAAGGCGAAGCCGGCGATGCCCAGCGCCTGCTGCACCTCGATCGCCATCGCCGGATACGGGCGCTGCATATTGGAGCAGGCGACGATCACCATGTCGATGTCGGCGGCGGCGCGGCCGGCGGCTTCCAGCGCCTGGCGCGCGGCGGCCACAGCCATCTCGGCCTGCAGCGACACTTCGTCATTGCCGCGCTCCGGCAGATGCGGCGCCATCCGCGCCGGATCCAGCACGCCGCCCTTGTCCATCAGGAAGCGCTGCTTGATGCCGGAGGCCTTTTCGATGAATTCGGCGCTGGATTCGGCCAGTTCCGCCACCTCTCCCGCGTCGATGGCCGCCCGGTTGGCGGCATTGAAGTCGCGGACGTAGGCGTTGAACGCCTCCACCAGCTCGGCATTGCCGACGGCATGGGGCGGGGTGAACAGGCCAGTCCCGCTGATAACAACCTTATGCATGTTGATTTGTCCTTTTTCACCCGCGGGCGCGGGAGCAAACATGGCGGCCAGCCTATGCGGCCGAATATTGCCGCGATTTTACACAAGCCCCCGCAAAAAGTAAGAAATCCATAGCCCGCAACAAGTTAAACCTAGTAAAATGCTCGACTTTGCGGCATGCGGTGGCGGTTGCGCCTGACAAATACTTGACTAATTTAGTCGGATATTGGGTATAATCCGTACAGTACCACCACCCACCGGAACGAAAAACATCATGCGCCTCACCACCAAAGGACGTTTTGCCGTCACAGCCATGCTGGACCTCGCCATGCGCGAGGAAGGCGGCCCGGTCACGCTGGCCGGCATCAGCGAACGCCAAAGCATCTCGCTGTCCTATCTGGAGCAGCTGTTCGGCAAGCTGCGTCGCGCCGAGCTGGTCGACAGCGTGCGCGGTCCCGGCGGTGGCTACACGCTGGCCAAGGAGACGCACGAAATCACGGTGGCCGACATCATCGTCGCCGTGGACGAACCGGTGGATGCCACCCAGTGCGGCGGACGCGAAAACTGCCGCGGCAGCCAGCGCTGCATGACCCATGACTTGTGGACCAACCTCAACGTCACCATATTCGACTACCTCTCCAAGGTGAGCCTGGCCAGCCTGGTCGCCGAGCAGCACGCCAAGGAGACCAGCGTGGTGCAGGACAAGCGCGATAGCTGTAGCACCCCTCACCTTGCCGCTGCCAGCCGAGCCCTGTAAGCGCCCCGAAATCTTGTGGAGATTATGCAAATGAGCCAGCCCAAGCTGCCGATCTATCTGGATTACTCTGCCACCACGCCGGTGGACCCGCGCGTCGCCGAAAAAATGATTCCCTACCTGACCGGGAAGTTCGGCAACCCCGCCTCGCGCAGCCACAGCTTCGGCTGGGAAGCGGAGGAAGCGGTGGAAAACGCGCGCGCGGAAGTGGCCAAGCTGATTGGCGCCGATCCCAAGGAAATCGTCTGGACCTCCGGCGCGACCGAGTCCGACAACCTGGCGATCAAGGGCGCCGCCCAGTTCTACAAGAGCAAGGGCAAGCACCTCATCACCGTCAAGACCGAACACAAGGCGGTGCTGGACACCTGTCGCGAACTGGAGCGCCAGGGCTTCGAAGTCACCTATATGGACGTGCAGGAAAACGGCCTGCTCGACCTGGAAGCCTTCAAGGCCGCCATCCGCCCGGACACCATCCTGGTGTCGGTGATGTATGTGAACAATGAAATCGGCGTGATCCAGGATATTCCGCAAATCGGCGAAATCTGCCGCGGAAAAGGCATCATCCTCCACGTCGACGCCACCCAGGCGCCGGGCAAGGTCAAGATCGACCTGAACACGCTGAAAGTGGACCTGATGAGTCTGTCCGCGCACAAGGCTTACGGCCCCAAGGGCATCGGCGCGCTGTACGTGCGCCGCAAGCCGCGCGTGCGCCTGGAAGCGCAGATGCACGGCGGCGGCCACGAGCGCGGCTTCCGCTCCGGCACCCTGGCCAGCCACCAGATCGTCGGCATGGGCGAAGCTTTCCGCATCGCCCGCGAGGAAATGGACGGCGAATGCGAACGCATCCGCATGCTGCGCGACCGCCTGTGGAACGGCATCAAGGACATGGAAGAGGTCTACATCAACGGCGACATCGACCAGCGCGTGCCGCACAACCTCAACGTCAGCTTCAACTTCGTCGAAGGCGAGAGCCTGATCATGGCCATCAAGGATCTGGCCGTGTCCAGCGGCTCGGCCTGCACCTCCGCCTCGCTGGAGCCGTCCTACGTGCTGCGCGCGCTGGGACGCAACGACGAGATGGCGCACAGCTCGATCCGCTTCACGCTGGGCCGCTTCACCACCGAGGAAGAGATCGACTTCACCATCGCCCTGCTGAAGTCCAAGATCGGCAAGCTGCGCGAGCTGTCGCCGCTGTGGGAGATGTTCAAGGACGGCGTGGACCTGAATAGCGTTCAATGGGCGGCCCACTGAGCCGATAACGGATTATCGGCCGCGGCAACTCCAACCGCCGCGGCCCGCAGGAGAAAAGACATGGCATATAGCGAAAAGGTAATGGACCACTACGAGAACCCGCGCAACGTGGGTTCCTTCGACAAAGGCGACGACAGCATCGGCACCGGCATGGTCGGCGCGCCGGCCTGCGGCGACGTGATGAAGCTGCAGATCAAGGTGGGCGCGGACGGCGTGATCGAAGACGCCAAGTTCAAGACCTACGGCTGTGGCTCCGCCATCGCCTCCTCGTCGCTGGTGACTGAGTGGGTGAAGGGCAAGTCGCTGGACGAGGCGCTGACCATCAAGAACACCGCCATCGCCGAAGAACTGGCGCTGCCGCCGGTGAAGATCCACTGCTCCATCCTGGCCGAAGACGCGATCAAGGCCGCGGTGGAAGACTATAAACAGAAACACGGCAAGTAAACCGGGGAACGGTCATGGCACTTACTCTCTCCGAACGCGCCGCCGCCCACATCAGCGCCTTTATCGCCAAGCGCGGCAAAGGCCTGGGCGTGCGCCTGGGCGTGAAAACCTCCGGCTGCTCCGGCATGGCCTACAAGCTTGAATTCGTCGATGTCGCCAGCGACGACGACGTGCGCTTCGACAGCCACGGCGTCTCGATCTTCACCGACGCCAAGAGCCTGGCCTACCTGGACGGCACCGAGCTGGACTACGCCAAGGAAGGCCTGAACGAGGGCTTCAAGTTCCACAACCCCAACGTCAAGAACGAGTGCGGTTGCGGCGAGAGCTTCAACGTCTGACCCCTCGCGGCCGGGCGGAGCGTTGGCGCGGCACGCGTCATCCTCCGCCTTGCGCTTTTGCCGGCCGCCCAGCCCCCTGCCTTTCTGGAAGCCTGATGAACACCGATTTCAGCCAAGACTTCTTCAGCCTGTTCGGCCTGCCGCGCCGCTTCGCCATCGACAGCGCCCTGCTCGACAACGCCTGGCGCGCCGCCGCGGCCCAGGTGCATCCCGACCGCTACGCCGCCAGCCCCGATGCCGAGAAGCGCAGCGCGCTGATGCTGTCCACCCGCGTCAACGAGGCTTACCGCACGCTGAAATCGCCGCTGTCGCGCGCCCGCTACCTGCTGCAACTGTCCGGCGTGGACACACAGGAAGAGAGCAATACCGCAATGCCGGGCGACTTCCTGATGGCCCAGATGGAGTGGCGCGAAGACATAGACGATGCCCGCCGCGACCTCGCCCGGCTGGAAGCGCTGTCCAGCCGGCTGCGCGCCGAAGCCAATGCGCTGCAGGCGGCGCTGGCACAGGCGCTGGACAGCCGCGCCGACTTGGACGGCGCCACGGTTCTGGTGCGAAAATTGCGATTCATGGAAAAGCTGGACCAGGAAATCGGCGACGCCATCGAAAGCCTGCTGGACTGAAACCGGCCGCGACGCCGCCCTGAGCAACGACACAAAGACCACCACGACATGGCTCTACTGCAAATCGCCGAACCCGGCCTCTCCGCCGCTCCCCACCAACACCGTCTGGCCGTGGGCATAGACCTGGGCACCACCAACTCGCTGGTCGCCACCGTAAAAAGCGGCTCCGCCGTCGTGCTGCCGGACGAGCACGGCTGCAGCCTGCTGCCGTCGGTGGTGCGCTACGTCGACGAAGGCGAGCCGGAAGTGGGCTACGAGGCGCAGCGCGAACAAAACCGCGATCCGCACAACACCATCGTCTCGGTCAAACGCTTCATGGGCCGCGGCCTGTCCGACCTGAAAGACGCCGGCAGCCTGCCCTACCGCTTCGTCGACGCCCCCGGCATGGTGCAACTGCACACCCGCGCCGGCGTGAAGAGCCCGGTGGAAGTGTCGGCCGACATCCTGCGCGCGCTGAAGGTCCGCGCCGAAGCGAGCCTCGCCGGCGAGCTGACCGGCGCGGTGATCACCGTGCCCGCCTATTTCGACGACGCCCAGCGCCAGGCCACCAAGGACGCGGCCCGCCTGGCCGGCCTCAACGTGTTGCGCCTGTTGAACGAACCGACCGCCGCCGCCATCGCCTACGGCCTGGACAACGGCAGCGAAGGGACTTATGTGGTGTACGACTTGGGCGGCGGCACGCTGGACGTGTCCATTCTCAAGCTCAGCCGCGGCGTGTTCGAAGTGCTGGCCACCAGCGGCGACTCCGCGCTGGGCGGCGACGACTTCGACCACCGCGTGTTCTGCTGGGTGCTGGAAAGCGCCGGCCTGTCCGGCCTGTCCGCTCACGACATGCGCCTGCTGCACACCCGCGCCCGCGAAGCCAAGGAAGCGCTGACCGACCACGCCGGCACCCGCATCACCGCGATACTGTCCGACGGCCAGACGCTGGATCTGGAACTGGACCAAGCCACCTTGCACGCCATCACCAAAACGCTGGTGGACAAGACGCTGCTGCCGGTGCGCAAGGCGCTGCGCGACGCCAAGATCACGCCCGAAGACATTCAAGGCGTGGTGATGGTGGGCGGCGCCACCCGCATGCCGCACGTGCAAAAAGCCGTCGCCGACTTCTTCGGCCGCGCGCCGCTGACCAATCTGGACCCGGACAAGGTTGTCGCGCTGGGCGCCGCCATCCAGGCCAATGTGCTGGCCGGCAACAAGCAGGACGACGAGTGGCTGCTGCTCGACGTGCTGCCGCTGTCGCTGGGCATCGAGACCATGGGCGGCCTCACCGAAAAGATCATCCCGCGCAACAGCACCATCCCGGTGGCGCGCGCGCAGGACTTCACCACCTTCAAGGACGGCCAGACCGCGATGTCGATCCACGTGCTGCAGGGCGAGCGCGAACTGGTGTCCGACTGCCGCAGCCTGGCCAAATTCGTGCTCAGCGGCATTCCGCCGATGGTGGCGGGCGCCGCGCGCATCCGCATCACTTTCCAGGTGGACGCCGACGGCCTCTTGGCCGTCACCGCGCGCGAGCAAACCTCCGGCGTGGAGGCCAGCATCGAGGTCAAGCCGTCCTACGGCCTGTCCGACGACGAGATCAGCCGCATGCTGACCGAATCGATGAGCCATGTGCAGGAAGACATCGAAGCGCGCAAGCTGCGCGAAGCCATCGTCGACGCCGACAGCCTGGCGGAAGCCACCCGCAACGCGCTGGCCGCCGACGGCGACCTGCTCTCCGACGCCGAGCGCGCCGAGGTGGAAACCGCGGTCGCCGCCATCGCCCAGGCGATCGCCGGCAATGTGACCCGCCGCATCAACGAGGCCACCGCCGCGCTCAACCACGCCACCGAAACCTTCGCCGCCCGCCGCATGGACCGCAATATCCAGCGCGCGCTGAAGGGCCACAAGATTACCGATTTGTAAGGATACGCCCCCATGCCGCGCATCATCGTACTGCCCCACGCCGACCTATGCCCGGAAGGCGCCGTGATAGACAACGCCGAAACCGGCCAGAGCATCTGCGACGTGCTGCTGGCCCACGACATCGAGATCGAGCACGCCTGTGAGATGTCCTGCGCCTGCACCACCTGCCACTGCATCGTGCGCGAAGGCGGCAACTCGCTGAACGAGGCCGACGAACTGGAAGAAGACTTGCTGGACAAGGCCTGGGGCCTGGAAGCCCAGTCGCGCCTGTCCTGCCAGGCCATCGTCGCCGACGAGGACCTGGTGATCGAGATTCCGCGCTACACCATCAACCACGCCCGCGAACATCACTGAGCCAGGAGACGCGCAATGAAATGGACCGACGTCAACGACATCGCCATCGAGCTGGCCGATGCCCATCCGGAAGTGGACCCGAAAACCGTCCGCTTCGTCGACCTGCACAACTGGGTGGTGGAGCTGCCCGGTTTCGATGACGACCACAGCCGCGGCGGAGAACGCGTGCTGGAAGCCATCCAGCAAGCCTGGATAGACGAGGCGGAATAATCCCATCCTCCTGACCGGCCGCGAGCGGCGCTCCCCGCCCCAGCCATAGCTCGCGCCGGCGCCTTCCCTTCCCGCTCGACACTCCCCTTTCCGCATCGCGCAGCGCGCCGCAGCCACGCCACCAACCCAAGTTTCTCCTGTCAGCCGACTCCCGCCCCGCCCTCCGGCAGCGTCAGCGCTCGCGCTCCGCTCCTGCGCGCCGAATCCGCTCTCTAAAAAATCCAAAATAAATATTAATTTGGATTGACCAATGTCAAACATTGTCTAAAATGACAAATTCATAGTGACGCAAGCGGAGAACCTCTGTGGAAACAGTTGAAGCATTGAAATTCTTGTCGCCGGAAGAAATCCCTCATCTGGCAGAACGCTATGGCACGCCTCTTTTTGTGTACGATCTGGACACCATCAAGAGAAACTACGACTACTTCAGCCAAATACCGGCGCCGTACGGCCTTACCGTGCGCTATTCCGTAAAGGCCAATCCGACTCGCGCCATCCTGGCCTATTTCAACCGGCTGGGCGCCTCGTTCGATGTCAGCTCGGTGTGGGAAGCCCGCCGCTGCGTCAATGCCGGCATTGATGCGAGCAAAATCCTGATCACGGCGCAGGAGGTGTCCGCAGGCTGGGAAGAACTGTGCGAAGCGGGGATGGAATTCGATGCCGGCTCGCTGCAGCAGCTGCGCGCTTACGGCGAGAAATTCCCGGGCGGCCAGGTTTCCCTGCGCATCAATCCGGGCTTTGGCTCCGGCCTGGTCAAGAAGCTCACCAGCGGAGGCGACCACTCCAGCTTCGGCCTGTGGTACGCCCAGTTTGACGAAGCCCTCGCGCTGGCCGAGCGTTATTCCCTTTCCATCAAGCGCATCCACCTGCACATCGGCTCCGGCCATGATTCCGGCATCCTGGAAAAAACGGTCAATCGCGCGCTGGAACTATGCGCCCGCGCGCCTGGCGTCACCCATCTGAACCTGGGCGGCGGCTACAAGGTCACCGCGCTGAACAGCGACCCCCAATACGATCACCACGCGGTAGGCGCTCGCATCAGCGCTTCGCTGGAGCAGTTCCACCGCGAAACCGGACGCCAACTGCATCTGGAAATGGAGCCCGGCACCTTCGCCATGGCATTGGCCGGCTCACTGATCACCCGGGTCATCGACGTGGTCAACACCGGCGGCGATGGCTATCGCTTCATCAAGATTGACGGCGGCCTCACCGAACTGATGCGCCCGTCTTACTACGGCGCGCTGCACCCATTGGTCGTGGTCAAGAAGGATGGCTCGCTGGGAACCCATGACGTCACTCCGCAGATGGTCTGCGGCCACTGCTGCATCGCCGGAGACAGCCTGACGCCGGTAGCGGGCAATACGGAAGATTTCACGCCGGTGCCGCTGGCCCGCGCGGAAATCAACGACTATCTGGTGGTGGAACGCACCGGCGGCTACGCCGCCAGCATGAGCGTGAAGAATTTCAACTCCTATCCTGAGGCCGCCGAGGTCTGCCGCGCCGGCAAAGGCAGTTATCACAAGATTCGGGAACGCCAGACCCTGGAGCAGATGACGCAGAACGAGCGCGACCTGCCTCTGGAGCGTTGAGCCCGCCCAGCCGCCAACAACCCCTCCCTTTCCAGGCAAGCGCCAAGCTTGCCTATGAGCCGCCGGCAAGCCAGGCATCGCCGGCGGCGGGGAGACTGTTGCCCGGCGGATCCGGTTTCACACCCGCAACTTAGTTTTGCATGGCCCAACTCAGTTTCCCCCACTCCCTCGCGGAGAGTTCAGGTTCAGGAAACGCTGTCACTTTAGGAGCAAATGTGAGTACGACGAATACGACCGCATACGATCTTCTGGCCGGCGATTTGGAAGGCAGCACCGATGTGCAGCTCGCGCCGGTCAAGGGCCAGGATTTGCGCCGCAACCTGCCGCGCGAATACTTCGTTAAGCGCCCCGCCCTGTTCACCGCCAAAATCCTGTTCGCCTTCGCCCTGATCGCCTTGGGCTGGTACGGCGTCTGGTACGCGCTGACCACACCCGTCACCACCGTTTCGATACTGGCGGCGGTTGGCGGCTTTTTCCTGAACGGCCTGATTTACGCCCACCTGATCGAGCTGCAGCACGAATGCCTGCACTGCCACGCCTTCAAGTCGGTGAAGCTCAACCGTCTGTTCGGCGCTCTCGCCGGCGTATTCATGTTCAGCTCCCATTCGCACTACCGCTACGACCATCTGCGCCACCATGCCTACCTTGGCACGGAACGCAATCTGGAGCACTTCGACTACCGCTTCAATGATCTCAACTCGCTGACCGGCTTCGCCATCGCCTTCTTCGACTTGAACCGTTACAAGCGCGTATTCAACATCCTGGCCGCCGCCCTGACCGGCAAGCCGATAGCCGGGGTCGCCAAAGAGGAAGCCCAACGCCACATCAAGCAGGAGTATCTGATCTACGCGCTGGCCTTCGTTGCCAGCGTGATCGCCTCGCTGCATTTCCACACCTGGCTATTCGCCCTGGCCTGGTGGCTGCCGACGCTGATCATCGCCGAAGGCGCCCACTTCATGATCGAGATGCCCGAACACTACGGGCTGAATACCCAAACCGCGCCCGATGTGCTGGAAAACACCCGCACCATCCGCACCAACCCCATCATCGCCTGGTACGTGAACGGCAACCACACCCACACCGCCCACCACTTTCACCAAGGCGTGCCCATGTGCAACGTCAAAAAGCTGAACGCGCTGATCAAGCCGCAATTGCAAGTCGTGGAAACCTCGTACTTCGCGTTTTATTGCGATGTGATCCGCGGACGAATCAGCCACCGCTACGACGCGACTTGCATGGCCAGATGAGGATGATGGTTAGCGTTGCCGATCATGCAACTCGGCTCAATGAATATTTCTTATAAATAACTTTGCCCGGCGCCCGATGACTAATGACAGTCGATCGGGTGCTGAGGTATAAGAAGTTGAGTTGAATAATTCGCAACACCCTAACTTGAATGGAAACAGGCTCATGAAGAAAGTTGGTTTGGTCGGTTGGCGAGGCATGGTCGGCTCGGTCCTGCTGCAACGCATGCAGGAAGAGAACGATTTCCATGGCATTGATCCTCACTTTTTCAGCACATCCAACGCCGGCGCCGCGGGTCCCGCCATCCATGGCGCCACCCACCTGCTGAAGGACGCCAACGATATCCGATCGCTGGCGGAAATGGACATCATCATCACCTGCCAGGGCGGCGACTACACCAAGGCAATCTACCCGGAGCTCAAGGCCAGCGGCTGGCAAGGCTACTGGATCGACGCCGCCTCGGCGCTGCGCATGGACAAAGACTCCTGCATCATCCTCGACCCGGTCAACCGTCCGCAGATTGACCAAGCCATTCAAGATGGCCTCAAACTGTTTGTCGGCGGCAACTGTTCGATCACGCTGAGCCTGATGGGCCTTGCCGGCCTGATCAAGGCCGACTTGATCGAATGGATGAGCCTGATGACCTATCAATCCGCCTCCGGCGCCGGCGCCAAACAGGTCCGCGAGTTGATCGCCCAGAGCGGCTACATCAGCTCTCGCCTGGAGCAGGAAGGCCTGACGAAGCAGGATTCGATTCTGCCGCTGGTCAAACGCGTCTGCGAACTGATCTCCAGCCCGGAGCTCCCGACCGAAGCGCTGGGAGCGCCGCTGATGGGCAGCATCATCCCCTGGATCGACAGCGATCTTGGCGACGGCAATAGCCGCGAGGAATGGAAGGGCGAGGTGGAGACCAACAAGATTCTCGGCCTGGCGCCCGGCACGATTCCGGTCAACGGCCTGTGCGTGCGCGTCGGCGTGATCCGCTGCCACAGCGCGGCCATCACCATGAAGTTGAAGCGCGAGGTCAATGAACAGGAATTCGCCGCGCTGGTGAAGGACGCGCATCCGTTCGTCAGCTACGTGCCCAATAACAAGCAGCAGAGCGTCACGCAGCTGACCCCTGCCGCGATCAGCGGTTCGCTCAAGGTGGGCATCGGCCGCTACAAGAAAATGTCGCTTGGACAAGAGCCTATCTATTCGGTGCTCACCGTCGGCGACCAGCTGCTGTGGGGCGCAGCGGAGCCGCTGCGCCGCATGCTGAACATCCTCCTCGGCCGCGCGTGATGACAACCAGGGCGGCGCCTGCCGCGCCGCCCGCTTAAGGAAGCATTATCTTCATGGGATACCTCGCTGCTTACGGATGGTGCCTGGTTACCGCCTTTTCGATGCTGTTGACCGGCGAAGTCAGCCAGCGGCTGAGTCCTTTCATCGTCTGCTTTTTCACTTTCGCGCTGGCGACAGCCATTTTCCTGTCCTACAACGCGCGCCATCTCGGATCCCTCTGGCGCCGCATCCGCGAAAAACGCGTGCAGGGCCCGGTGCTGGCCATCAATCTGAGCAGCTTCGCCAGCTGGGGCTTGATGATCTACCCGCTCACCTATCTGCAGCCCACCTTGGTCGCCACCATGATTCTCGGCATCAATCCGTTGGCTACCGCCCTGATTACCCGCCTGTTTCTCAAACAGCGCTCGCCGGACAAGCTGGTGGTCACCAGCCTGGCCCTGTTCGCGGTGATCGTTTTCCTTTCCTACCGCAGTTGGCAAGGCGAAAACAGCATCCCTGGCACGCCTCACCAGCAAATCGCGCTCTCGCTGCTGTGCTGCGTGCTCTCCGGCATCGCCACCTCGGTCAACAACATCCTGACCAAAAGAATCATGTCGAATGCTTTCGGCATCATCGATGTGATGTGCATGCGTTTTTACTTCACCATCCTGATTTCCGGCGTCATAGGCTTCTCCAGCCATCAGGTGGCGCTCAATCAGGATCTGGCGGTTTCCATCCTGCAAACCACGCTGGTATTCGTGGTGGTGCCGTTGATCCTGCTGCAGATCGCATTGAAAAAGCTGGATCCGCTGCGCGTCGCCATCATCTCGCCGCTGATGCCGGTGCTGGTGGTATTGATGCAACTGTATGGCAATATCGCCGCCCTTTCCGCCGCCGCCATCGGCGCCGCGCTGGCCACCTGGCTGCTCGTATCGTTGGGCACCTATTGGGCCATGCAGAAAAACTGACCGTTCCGAACGCCTGGCGCAAACCAGGCGACTCGCCAGACCGCAGTGTCAAGACGATGCGGGCTCGGCGGCCCCGGATGATTCTCTTATCGTCGCAAAGGATGCCGTAAATGTCGAAATTGTATTTGAAGCCCAATACCATCCTCGAACCCTTGCTGTGGAACTGGCACGCATGGTCGCATCTGATGAGCCCGCTGACCGCCTCCATGCACATCAAAAACCGCCATCTGCGCATCATGCAGCGCTTTGTCGAAACCGGCAGCAAGCCCCAGGTCAAGAACCAGAAATTCGAAGGCGGCCCAGTCGTGCAGCTGGATGGCTCCTTTGCCCGCGATGTGGAGCGCTTGCTGAACAAGACCCTGGACGAATGCCAGGACCTGATCGCGCTGGCGGAGGGCATCGAAGACGCGTCGCAAAAAGTGCTGGAGCCCGCCGGGAAAACCCTGGAGCCGCTGTACGACTCGCTGCAGCCGGCGGTCAAAGGCCTGCTGGAGCTGGTATACAACCTCGACTTCCAGCCTGGCCTGAAATTTTACGAATCACTGGTGTGGCAAGACTATTACTCCACCCAGCCGCAGGCGATCGCCCTCTCCCAGATCCACTCCGACCGGCGTCCTTTCATCCTCGGCACGCCGGTGCTGTCAACCGCGGACAATCTCGTTCTGCCGCTGCCGTTCGCCTCGTCCATCATCGACGACATCCAGCGCTCCACCCAGCACGGCATTGAGCGGCAGACGCTGCTGGACCAGCTGCAGCTCGATCCCTCCCAGCTGGACTCCTTGCTGCGCTTTTTCAGCACCGAGCCGATCGCCACCCGCCACAAGCGCTACGACGGCGAAGGCGTGCGAGTGCGCTATTACGGCCACGCCTGCTTGCTGATCGAGAGCAAGGACACCGCCATCCTGATCGACCCGCTGATCAGTTATGACTACCCGGCCGAGATCGAGCGCTTCACTTACAGCGACCTGCCGGATCAGATCGACTACGTGCTGATCACGCATGCCCACCAGGACCATTTCTCCATCGAGACCTTGCTCAAGATCCGCCACCGCGTGAAGAACATCGTGGTGCCGCGCAACAACCGCGGCGACCTGGTCGATCCGTCGCTGAAGCGCATCCTGCAGCACATGGGCTTCGCCAATGTGATCGAACTGGAGGAAATGGACCAGGTGCCGCTGCCGCATGGCGAAATTACCGCCATACCGTTCATCGGCGAGCACGCCGAACTGGATATCCAGACCAAGCTGGTTTACAACGTCCGCCTGCATGGCCGCTCCTACTTCGCCGGCGCGGACTTGAACAATTTCGACGGCGATGTCTACCGCCGCTCGTTCCGCAAGCTGGGCGAGATAGAAGTCGTCTTCATCGGCATGGAGTGCGACGGCGGCCCGATCCACTGGCTGTACGGGCCGCTGATCACCCGCGGCTATGACAAGGAAGCCACCCGCAGCCGCACGCTGTCCGGCTCCGACTGCGCCAAAGCCAGCGCGCTCATCGAAAGCATAGGCGCCAAGCATGCCTACGTTTACTCCATGGGAGAGGAGCCCTGGCTGAACTACATCATGAACATCAATTACTCCCCGGAAGCACTGCAAATCATCGAGTCGGACCGTTTCATCCGGCAAAACCAGCAGAACGGGCTGCACTCACGCCGCCTGTTCGGCAAGGACGAGTGGCTGTTCTCCTGACGGCCTCACCTGCCACGGCGGCCCGCCGGGCCCGGTCGGGCCTGGCTCGCTGACGGACGCTTTGCGCGGCCGCGACGGAAACGCTTCCGCACTTCCACAAAACAATAAGGAGTTGCCCATGCCTCAACGCAACAAACTCGTCATTATCGTGGATGCCTATGGCCCCGCCCGCCACTTCCGCCACTACTTGCAGCAGCAGGGCTATCTGTGCGCGCACCTGCTCGGCACCCCCCAACCGCTGCCGCGGCTGAAGCTCACCGAGCTGGATCGTTACGATGCGGCCTTGATCCATCACGGCGACCTCGCCGCCACCGCGCGGCGCATCGAGGAGCTGGCGCAGGAACTGGATGCGGAACTGCAGGAGATTCTGCCGGGCGTGGAACCCGGAGTGCTGCTGGCGGACCAGCTCAGCCATCGCTTCCAGCTGCGCAGCAACGGCATCGCGAAAAGCCTGGCGCGGCGCGACAAATCCGTCATGGCGGATGTCCTGTCCGCCGCCGGCGTCAAGGTGCCATCGTATTGCCGCACCGCCAGCCTAGACGAGGCGCTGGCGTTTTCCCGCGGCCAGCAATGGCCGCTGGTGCTCAAACCGCTGGACAGCGCGGGCACCAACGGGGTGTTCTTCTGCCATTCCGAACAGGAACTGGCCCACGCCTTCGATCAAGTGATGGGCGCCGAGAACAATATGGGCCTGATCAACCAGGCGGTCTTGGTGCAAAGCTTCCTGCAAGGCAAGGAGTACATGGTCAACACCGTCAGCCGCGACGGCCGGCACCTGATAACGGATATCTGGTTTGCCGAAAAGACCCGGATCTCCGGCTATGCCTACATCTACGACAAAAACCACTTGATCGACAGCGGCTCGGCAGAATACGCGCTGCTGCGCGACTACGTCTTCACGGTGCTGGACGCGCTGGATATCCGCTATGGCCCCGCCCACGCCGAGGTCATCATCACGCCGGACGGGCCGGTGCTGGTGGAAGTGGCTTCCCGCATCAGCGGCGGCGTCGATCCGGAATTCAACCAGCTTTGCCTGAGCCATGACCAGATCACGCTGACCCTGGAAAGCTATCTGCGGCCGGACGCCTTCCTGCAGCGCATCGGCCAGCGCTACCAGATCCGCAAGCATGGGCTGCAGCTGTTCCTGTCGTCCAGCCAGGCCGGCGTCGTGACGGCATTCGACTTCCCGGAACATTTGTCGCGGATCGCCAGCGTGGTGAACTACAACCTGAAACCCAAGGTAGGCGATACGCTGGCGAAAACGATAGATCTGAGCAGCTCGCTGGGCATCGTCCACCTCGCCGCGGACGACCAGGCCACGCTGCAGGCCGACTACCAGCACATTCAGCATCTGCTCGCGCGGCATCTGCAGTTTGCCTAGGCGATGATCTGGCGCAAGGGGCCGCCCGGCGCGCCTCTTGCTCCCGCCCGGGAATTGGCGTCAAATGGCCGGATAGCCCTGCGGAGGTGGACATGTTCACGCTGGTCATAGGCAACAAGAACTTCTCGCCCTGGTCGCTGCGCCCCTGGCTGGTGCTGAAAATGCTGGACGAACCGTTCAAGGAACAGCAGATCGATCTTTACCTATCCGACAGCAAGGCCCGCATTCTCGCCGCCAACCCCGCCGGCAAGGTGCCGGTGCTGGTCGACGACAAGCTGCGGGTCTGGGACTCGCTGGCGATCTGCGAATACCTGGCAGAATGTTTTCCCGCCGCCGGCTTATGGCCGGACGACGGCAAGCTGCGCGCCGTCGCCCGGTCCATCATGGCGGAAATCCACTCCGGATTCGCCGCTTTGCGGCATTCCTTGTCGATGGACATCTCGCTCAGGCAAATAGACTACGAAACTTCGCCCGCGGTGGAATCGGACATCGCGCGCGTCGTGTCGCTCTGGGAAGAGCATAGACAGCGGCATGTGGCTGACGGCGAATTCCTGTTCGGCCGCTTTTCCATCGCCGACGCGTTTTTCGCGCCGATCTGCACCTGCTTCGAAACCTACAACGTCAAGCTGCCGCCGGTATCGCAGGCCTACGTCCGCCATATCCTGTCGCTGCCCGCCATGCAGGAATGGTATCGGGCTGCCCGCCAGGAAAGGCAGCGGCAAGCTTAGTCAATTCTGTCGCAAATCGAGTGGAACAACGCGCCATAAGTCATTAGAATGGCGCGTTTTTTATTTTTTCATTACACCGAGGAATCCGACATGAGCACCCCCTTCATCATTGGCGTGGCCGGAGGCAGCGGCAGCGGCAAAACCACGGTTACCAACAAGGTGCTGGAAACCATTGGTTCCGAGATGGCGGCGGTGATCATCCAGGATTACTACTATCGCGACCAGAGCCACCTGACCTTCGAACAGCGGCTCGGCACCAACTACGACCATCCGCAAGCCTTCGACTGGCCGCTCTTGATCTCGCACATCGACGATCTGCGCAACGGCCGCGCCATCGAGATGCCGGTGTACGACTTCGCCAACCACACCCGCTCCGACCAGACCATCACCGTGCAGCCGGCGCCGGTGATCGTGATCGAAGGCTTGTTCCCGCTGTACGACGCCGCGCTGCGCGAAATGATGTCGCTGAAGATCTTCGTCGACACCGATTCCGACGTGCGCTTCATCCGCCGCCTGAAACGCGACATCGCCGAGCGCGGCCGCACCATGGAAAACGTGATCGAGCAATACCTGTCTACCGTGCGCCCGATGCACAACCAGTTCATCGAGCCGACCAAGCGCTTCGCCGACGTGATCCTGCCGCACGGCGCCAATGATCCGGCGGTGGACATCATCACCACCAAGGTCGCCAGCCTGATGGTGTGACGGCCCCGCGCGCCAAGCCATGAAGCCGCCCAAGGGCGGCTTTTTGCTTGCCCGATTGACGCCGCGGGCCGCGCAGGCGGACAATCGCCGCTCGCGCCATCCGGCGCTTCCACACCGAGACAAACATGCACACCATCAAACCGCGCAATCCGCTGGCTTGCGCCGCCATCCTGAAAAAGGGCGGCGCCCACGGCCGCAGCCGCTCCGGCCAGCGCCAATCGCAAAAACAGGCGCTATGGGCCGAACTGGATCAAGACTGGAATCTGGAAGCCGATCTTCCGCCATCGCCGCTCGCGGCTCGCGCCGGCCAAGACGCCGACGAGGCTTTTTCGCCGCGCCAAGCCCCAAAAGAAACAGGCCATCGCAAGATGGCCTGTTTCTTTTGGGCGCATGCCGCCTGACAATCCGGCACACTTCGTTTACACAGAATCACACGCCGCGCCGGTAAAATGCGGCATCGCCTCATTCAAGATGGACATACCGCCATGAAATGGATCGCCACCACCCTGCTGATGTTGCTGCTGGCCGGCTGCGGCTCGCTGGGCCTGAAGAAGCCGCAAGTCGGCCTCAGCAATATCGAACCCGGCAACAGCACGCTATTCGAACAGAACTTCACCGTAACCCTGCGCATCCGCAACCCCAATCCGATACCGCTCAGCGCCAGCGGGCTGAATTTCGAACTGATGCTGGGCGGCGAAAAACTGGGCGGCGGCGCCAGCAACCAGGCCTTCAGCGTGCCGGCCCAGGGCGAGAGCCTGGTGCCGCTGCAGGTTCACACCTCGCTGGCCGCCTGGATCCGTCAGCTCGCCAACTGGCAAAAGCTGCCCGACGGCAAGCTGGATTACCAAATCCGCGGCGAGCTGCAAGGCCTGAACGGCCTGGCCACCCTGCCCTTCGACAACAAGGGCGAATGGAAGCTGCCAGCCCTGGGCCGCTAAACCTCACTGGCGCGGCAACGCCACGCAGTCGTTGCCGTCGAAGCTGACGCTCAGCACTTCCTGGGTTTTCTTGTCCACCACGAAATTGGTGGTGCACTTGTAGTGAATGGTGCCGCCGCCGCTGACGCCGTCGCTGACCCAACGGCCCGGGGTTTCCACCACCTTGGTCTGGCCGTTGCTGTCGGTCACGCTCAGCTTGGTGCCGGGCTCGTAGCGGGTGTTCTGGGTCAGCGGCTGCTGCTGGGTGCTTTCCTTCACATAGGTATACAGCGTGTTGCCGTTGGGCATCTTCAGGCTGTTGCTGGGCGCGCCCCACTCGGCCAGCAGTTCGTTGACGTCGCGGCCTTGCCAGCGGTACACCTTTTGCGCATAGCCCTGCTGGGTGGGAATCATCGAGCAGCCGGCCGCCAGCAAAGCCAGCAGCGGTAAGCACAGCTTCTTCATCGTTTGCCTCGTCTGATTAGCAGATTCGGCCATTGTCACGTCTGTTGCGCGAAAACGCCAGCGCCGGCAATCCGCCATCGCTGCCGCCGGCGTCGACGGCGCCGCCCAAAACCAAACCCCGCGCCTGACGGCAGCGGGGTTGGGCAAGACATCGGCAAGCGCTTACAGCTTGAAGCGGCTGAAGGCCTCCTGCATGCTGCGCGCCACGCCGTCCAGGGTTTTCAGCGTCTGCTGCGCGCTTTGCAGCGCGGCGTCGGAATCCAGAATCTTGTTGTTGATGGATTCGGTGCTCTGCGCCATCGCGGTGGTGGCGTTATGCTGCTCGCCGGTGGACAGCGCCACGTCGCCGATCTTCTCCACCACCTGCCGCATCGCGCGGGTGATGTCCACCAGCCGCTCGCGCGCCGCCTCGGTCTGCGCGGCGCTGCTGTCCACCGCGCCGATGGTGCTGTTCATATTGCCCACCGCCTTGCCGGTTTCGGACAGGATGTTTTCCACCATCTTGCCGATCTCCACCGTCGCCGAGCCGGTGCGCTCGGCCAGCTTGCGCACTTCGTCGGCCACCACCGCGAAGCCGCGGCCCTGCTCGCCGGCGCGCGCCGCTTCGATCGCCGCGTTCAAGGCCAGCAGATTGGTCTGGTCGGCGATGTCGCTGATCACGCCGGTGATCTTGGAGATCTCCTGCGAGCGTTGCTCCAGCGACGCCAGCAGGCCGGACAGTTCGCCCACCGACTGGCTGGTGCGCGCCATCGCGCCGCTGATGCGCTGCAGCTCCTCGGCGCTGGCCTGGGAGTTGGCGCCGGTGTCGCGCGCCAGTTCGTCGGTTTCGCGGGTGGCGTCGGCGATGTGCGAGATGCTCACCGTCACCTGCTCGATCGCCGCCGCGTTGGAGCTGGAAATGTCGGCCAGCGTGTGGGAATCCTCAGCCAGCCGCTCCACGTCGCCGCCGACCGCGATCACGCCGTCGGCCAGCTGCACCGCCTCGCTGCGCAATTCGCGGAACAGGCGGTTCAGGCGGCCGACGAACTGGTTGAAGGCTTCGGCCATTTGCGCCACTTCGTCGTCGCCGGCCGCTTCGATGCGGCGGGTCAGGTCGCCTTCGCCCTGGGCGATCTCGCGCAAGGCGTCGCGCACCTGCAGCAGGCCCTTGAGCAGGCGGCGCAGATAGGCGCCGGCCAGCAGCTGGGTCAGCGCCAGCACCGCCAGCAGCGCCAGCAGCATGTCCACCATCATCTGGCGCAGCGGCGCGTCCAGCAATTCGCGGTCCACCACCACGCCCAGCACCCAGTCGCTGCCGGCCACCGAGCTGAGGCGCAGCAACCGGCTGCTCCCCTCCAGCTCGACCGTCGCCAGTTGCTGCTTGTCCAGCAGGCTGCCGATGCGGTCGGCGTCCATGCCGGGCATCAGGTCGGACAGCGGCTTGAGCGCGGTGTCGGCCTTCGGGTAGGCGATCAGCTTGCCATCCTTGCCCATCAGGAACACGAAGCCGTTGCCCGGCAGCGATACCGACAGCACCGACTTCACCAACTGGCCGATGGCGATGTCGCCGCCGACCACCTTGTTGCCGCCCGGCAGCGCCTGGGCGATGGTGATCACCAGATCCTTGATCGACGCGCTGGCCGGCTGGTAAGGCGCGGTGACTATGGTCTGGCCGCTGGCCTTGGCCATCTTGAACCAGCCGCGTGAAGCGGGATCGTACTCCGGCGTCGGCTTTTGCTTGCCGGGAATGGAGTAGACCATGCCCTTGGTGTCGCCGTCGCCGACGAAGAGCTGGGTGTAGCCGCCGGCCTCGGCCAGCTGCTGCAGATAGAGAGTGGGATCGGCTTCGTTGCCGTGGCGCAAGGCGCTGGAGATGATCTGCCGGCGCTGTTCCAGCCAGGCCGACACGAAGCGCTGCTGGCCGGTGATGGCCAGGTCCAGTTGGGTATCCACGCTGTCGGACAGGCTGTCGCGGAATTTGTAATAGGCGCTGACGGCGGTGCTGCAGGTAGCCACCAGGATGGCCAGCGCCAGCAGCAGGGCGATCTTGCTACGGATGGATTTCATGGCAATCAGCTTCTCATCGACTGTTGCCAACCCGCTGCGCGCGAAACAGGGCCGGTGCGCCAGGCCCTTTTCGCAGCAAACCGCCCACGCATCGCTGGGGGCCAAGTCCATGCCTGGAGCTTGATAGACTGTCGTTTGGCGAGTTGGCGTTTTTAGACCGAGGGATTGTAAACAACGCTTACAAATACCGCGATAGATTAAAACACAAATACTCGAACAGCCTGATTGTCATACCAATAATAGTGACCCGACATGGCATTTTCGCCACACCGGCCACAGCCGGCGCGGCAAATCCGCCTGCCTGGTCTTTATAGCTTGAAGCGGCCAAACGCGCCCTGCATGCTGCGCGCCAGCTGATTCAACGCTTCCAGCGTCTGCATCGCGCCTTGCAGCGCCGAGTCGGAATCCAGTATCTGGTTATTGATGGATTCGGTGCTTTGCGCCATCGCGGTGGTGGCGTTGTGCTGCTCGCTGGTGGACAAGGCGACGTCGCCGATCTTGTCTATCACCTGCTGCATCGCGTCGCTGATGGCGATCAGGCGGCCGCGCGCCTGGCTGGTCAGGTCCACGCTGGTATCCACTGCCGACACGGTGCGCTGCATATTGCCCACCGCCTTGCCGGTTTCGGACAGAATGTTCTCCACCATTTGGCTGATTTCCACCGTCGCCTTGCCGGTGCGCTCGGCCAACTTGCGCACCTCGTCGGCCACCACCGCGAAGCCGCGGCCCTGCTCGCCGGCGCGCGCCGCTTCGATCGCCGCGTTCAAGGCCAGCAGATTGGTCTGGTCGGCGATGTCGCTGATCACATTGGTGATTTTGGATATCTCCTGCGAACGCTGCTCCAGCGACGCCAGCAGGCCGGACAGCTCGCCCACCGCCTGGCTGGTCTGCTCCATTTCGCTGCTGATGCGCTGCATGTCGCCGGCGCTCTCGCGCGAATGCTCGCCGGTGTTGCGCGCCAGCGTGTCGGTTTCGCGCGTCGCTTCGGCGATGTGCGAGATGCTGACGGTCACTTCCTCGATCGCCGCGGCATTGGAGCTGGAGATGTCGGCCAGCCGGTGCGAATCGTTGGCCACCTGCTTCACCGCGCCGCCCACTTCGATCACGCCGTGCGCCAGTTGCTCGGCCTCGCCGCGCAGTTCGCGGAACATGCCGTTGAGGCGGCCGACGAACTGGTTGAAGGCCTCGGCGGTCTGCGCCACTTCGTCTTCGCCATGCACCTCGATGCGGCGGGTCAGGTCGCCTTCGCCCTGCGAGATTTCACGCATCGCGTCGCGCACCTGGATCAGGCCGCGCAGCAGGCGGGTCAGGTAGCCGGAGCTCAGCGCCACCAGCACCAGCAGCACCACCGCCACGCCGCCGGCGATCAGCCAGATCAGTTGGGTCACCGGCGCCAGCACCGCGTCTTCGTCGGCGGCCACGCCCAGCACCCAATCGGTGCCTTCCACCTGGCGCAGGTCCACCAGGAAGGTCTTGCCATCGATCTCCATCGGCGTCACATCGCCGCTGGCCACCAATTGCTGGAAGCGGTTGTCGTCCAGCGCCGGGATCAGCTCGCTCACCGGCTTCAACTCCTGGCCCGGCTTCGGATAGGCGATCACCTTGCCCTGGCGGGTCAGCAGGAAGGCATGGCCGTCGCCGGCCAGCTTGATGTCCAGCACCGACTTCACCAGCTTGTCGATCAGGATGTCGCCGCCGACCACGATCTCCTGGCCCTGCGCCTTGTCGGCGATGGTGATCACCAGCTTGTCCTTGGTTTCCGGCTCGGAATCCTTATACGGATCGGTGACGATCAGCCCGCCCTGCGCCTTGGCCTGCTGATACCAGGGGCGCTGCGCCGGCTGATAGTCGGCGCTCGGCTTCACCCGGCCCGGCACAGAGTAGAACATCTCGCCGCTGTCGCCATGGCCGGCGTAGATGATGTTGAAGCCGCCGCCCTTGGCGATCTGTTGCAGATAGTAGCTGGCCTGCGGATCGCCGGCCTTCGACAGGCTGGCGCTGATCAGGCTTTTGCGCACGCCCAGCCATTCCGATACCAGTCCGCCCTGCAGTTGCAGCACCTGGGTGACTTCGCGCTTGGCTTCGTCGTAAGCGTGGTTGCGGATATTCAGGCAGGCGATGATGGCGACGCTTAGGGTGGCGACCAGGATGGAAACCGCCGTCAGCAAGATGAGCTTGTGTCGGATGGAGCGCATAAGATGATTAGCCGATGCTGATAAAAGGGCTATTATCCGTCATAGCCAACAACATGCATCGTTAAAAATAACATTATATTTAAATAATATTGCGGTCTTTAAATCAAATTACTCAGAAAATATCGCCGAATGATTGCTGCCAGCGCTCGGCCAGCCGCGCGGATTGATCCCGCACCAGCGCGTTGAAGAAGTTTTGCAGCGGATCGGCATTGCGGCGCGGATGCCACAAGTGCTCGATGCCGATCTGCAATTCGGCGTCGGCCAGCCGCTGCGCGGCCAGGCCGTTGTCTCCCCTGCGCAACACCCCGGCGATCAGGTCCGGCAGCACCGCCACCGCCGGCAGCTGCGCCAGGACGGCCGGAATCGCCAACAGGCTGGCGGTGGAGGCGATCACCCGCCGCTTCAGCCCCTGCCCGCTCAGATAATCATCCACCAAGCTGGCGCTGTCGCCGGCGTAGGAAGTATGGATGTGCGGCGGCCGCGCCAAGTCTTCGGCCCGCAGCGTCTGCGGCATCCGGATTTGCGCGGCGTGGTAGAAACAGACGAAGCGGCTGACGAACAGCGCCTGCCGGCCCAGCCGCGCGGAGGCATGCGGAAAATAGCCTATCGCGCCGTCTATCCGCCGCCGCTCCAGCGCGTCTTCCACCTCGCCGGCCGGCATCGCCACCACTTGCAGGCTCAATCCCGGCGCCTGCCCCTGCAGGGCGACGATCAGCGCCGGCAGCAAGGCCGCCTCCAGCAAATCGGGCATCGCCAGCCGGTATTCGGCCCGCAGCGCGGCCGGATCGAAAACCTGCGGCCGCAACAGCCGCTGCCCCTGCTCCAGCCAAGCCTCCAGCGGCGGCAGCAAGGCCTCCGCCAGCGGCGTCAGCTCCATGCGCCGGCCATGTCGGCACAACAGTTCGTCGCCGGTCAGCGCGCGCAGACGCTTGAGGATGTGGCTGACCGCCGGCTGGCCCAGGCATAGCCGCTCGGCGCTTTGGCTGACGCTGCGGGTGCTGAGCAGCGCATGCAGCGCCACCAGGCTGTTCAGGTCCAGCTTGCGCAGCTGGACCGCATCAATATTATTCACAGTAATATTTTAGATGAAAAACATCGATTTTATTAAATAAATCGGGCTTTCTACACTGGGCGCATCCCCATCGCCGGATTCGCCTTCATGTCCCAAGCCCCCTCCGCCCGCCCGCTGCCGCGGCTGCTCGCCATCATGCTGATCGCCTGGCTGGAATTCCTGCAGAACGGCATGCTCAATTTCGCCTCCTCCCACGTGATGGGCGGCGTCGGCGCCGGGCCGGAGGAGTTCAGCCTGGCGGCCATGGCTTACGCGCTGTGCGCGGTGGTGGCGCTGTTCAACCACCAATGGTGCGTCGAGCGCTTGGGCTCGCGCCGCCATCTGCAAATCTCCCTGCTGCTGTTCGGCCTGGGCGCGCTCCTGGCCGCCAATGCCCAGACTCCGGCCGCCTTCATCGCCGGGCGGGCAGTGCAGGGCCTGGGCGGCGCGGCCTTCTTCACCGCCGCCAGGCTGGAGGCTGCCCAGCTGCCGCCGGCCTGGCGCGCGGCCGGGCTGGTGGCCTTCGGCCAGGCGCTATTGCTCGGCTCGGCGCTGGGGCCGCTGCTGGGCGGCATGATATTGCGCGCCGGCAGCTGGCGCGGCATCTTCTGGGCCATCCTGCCCTGCCTGCCGGCCGCCTGGTGGGCGGCGCGGCAACTGCCCCTGCGCCCGCCGGCGCCGCAAGCGCCGCGCTATCACCCCGCGGCTTTCATCTGGCTGGTGGCTGCGGCCTTTCTGCTGCAGTGGCTGATCCAGCAACTGCCCTACCAGCTGTTCGGCCATCCGCAATGGCTGCTGGGTTTGCTGGCGGCCGCGCTGGCTTGCTGCGCCGCCCTGCGCCTGCGCCATCCCGGCGGCGCCAGCGACCGCGAGCGCTGGCGGGCGCTGAAGCAGCCGGGCTACCTGCTGGGTCTGTTTTGCTACGCCTGCTGCTACCTGCTGGTTTCGGCCAATAGCTACATCCTGCCGGCGGTGGCCATCCAGGCGCTGGGCTTCGACGTGCCGACCAGCGGCGCGCTGCTGGCCGTCAGCTTCTTCGCCGGCATGGCCGCGTCCCTGCTGTACGCCGTCCTGCTGCGCTCGCGCCGCCCGCCCAGCCTCGCCGCCGCCATGCTGTGCGGCTGCCTGTTGCTGGCGCTGTACGGCTGGCGGATGAGCGCGCTGAACGCCGAAGCCAGCCAGCTGCGGCTGACATTGACGCTGCTGCTCAACGGCGGCTTCATGTCGCTGTTCATCATGGCCACCGCGCAACGCGCGTTCCGCGACATCGCGCCGGCCGCCTTCGGCCACGCGTATCAAACCAAGAACATCGTGCGCCAGGTGTCCATCTCCGCCGGCGTGGCGCTGGCCACCGTGTTCCTGCAGGCGCGCAACGCGCTGCACTACAGCCGGCTGGGCGAGAATTTTTCTTGGAATACGCCACAGTTTGTCGAGGTTTTGCATCAAATGCGACAATTGATGCCCGAATTGAGCGATACTCAACGCTTGGGAGTGCTGGCCGGCGAACTCGCCCGGCAGGCCACGCTGCTGTCCTGCCTGGACTTTTTCCGGCTGGAAAGCGGCATCGCGCTGGGCCTGGCCGCTGCCATCGCCTGCCTGCGCAAGCGGATGTGAGCGCCGGCTCCCGACTGTGTCCGTGTCATCAGGAAGAATCATCATGCGTAAAAGCGGCAGCCAATCGCCGACCTTTGACAAGATCATCGAAGCCAGCCTGCAGCTGTTCAACCAGGAGGGCGAGCGGGTGATCACCACCAACCACATCGCCGAGCGGATGAACATCAGCACCGGCAAGCTCTACTACCACTTCCGCAACAAGGAAGAGATAGTCAATGAGCTGTACCAGCGCTACGTGAAAGGCATGGGTGAACAACTGTCCGCCGCCATCAACCATTGCAACTCGATAGAGGCGATGGTGGGCGCGATGGAAAAGACGCTGCGCCACATCTGGAGCTTCCGCTTCCTGCCGCAAAGCCTGCCCAGCCTGTTTTGCGTCAACCCGACGCTGGCCGAGAACCACCAGCAGATTTCGCGTGGCCAGCTCAGCGACAAGCTGGCCCAGCTGTTCGCCCGCCTGCGCGAACAGGGCATGCTGCAAGGCGACGACAGCCAGCTGCAGCACCTGGTCCAGCATTTCCAGATGGTGCAGACCGGCTGGATCAACACCATCAAGCAGAACGCCAGCCCGGCCGAGCTGGAAAAACTGATCCAGTCCGGCTGCCGCAGCCTGATGTATCTGCTGACGCCCTACGTCAGCCCGCGCTTCCAGTCGCCGTTCGAGCGCGCCTGCGCGCGCTTCGCCTGACACGGCCTCGCCGCCGGTAAACCCGCGCCACGGCGCTACGGCGTAGCCAATAAAAAAACACCCCGCGATCGCTCGCGGGGTGTTTTCGCTCAGGCCAGGAAAACCGGGCTTAGATCATGCCTTTAGCTTTAAGCAGTTCGAACATGGTTTTGCCGATTTCGGCCGGGCTGCGGGTGTAGGCGATGCCGGCCTTCTCGAAAGCCTTGAACTTCTCTTCCGCCGTGCCCTTGCCGCCGGAGATGATGGCGCCGGCGTGGCCCATGCGCTTGCCCTTCGGCGCGGTGACGCCGGCGATGTAGCCGACTACCGGCTTGGTCACGTAGGACTTGGCGAACTCGGCCGCTTCTTCCTCGGCGGAACCGCCGATTTCGCCGATCATCACGATGGCGTCGGTGTCCGGATCATCCTGGAACAGGCGCAAGGCGTCGATGTGGCTGGTGCCCGGGATCGGGTCGCCGCCGATGCCGATGCAGGTGGACTGGCCCAGGCCCAGCGCGGTGGTTTGCGCCACGGCTTCGTAGGTCAGGGTGCCGGAGCGGGACACGATGCCGATGCGGCCCGGGTTGTGGATGTGCCACGGCATGATGCCGATCTTGCACTCGCCCGGGGTGATGATGCCGGGGCAGTTCGGGCCGATCAGGCGGATGCCGGCTTCGTCGACGGCCTTCTTCACGTACAGCATGTCCAGAGTCGGCACGCCTTCGGTGATGCAGACGATCAGCTTCACGCCGCTGTCGATGGCTTCCAGGATGGAATCCTTGGCGAAGGCTGCGGGCACGTAGATCACCGAGGCGTCGGCCTGGGTCTGACGCACGGCGTCCTTCATGGTGTTGAACACCGGCAGGCCCAGGTGCTCGGAACCGCCCTTGCCCGGGGTCACGCCGCCTACGACCTTGGTGCCGACCTTCAGCGCCTGTTCGGCGTGGAAGGTGCCGTTCTTGCCGGTGAAGCCTTGCACCAGCACTTTGGTGTCTTTGTTTACCAATACGCTCATTTTGTATTCCTCAGCTCAGTGCGGGTCTCAGGCCACGGCCTTGACGGCGGCGACGATCTTCTCGGCAGCGTCGTTCAGACCCTGGGCGGAAGTCAGTTTCAGGCCGGATTCGTCCAGGATCTTGGCGCCCAGCTCGGCGTTGTTGCCTTCCAGACGCACCACCACCGGCACGGTCACGTTCACTTCCTTCACGGCGGCGATGATCGCTTCGGCGATCATGTCGCAGCGGACGATGCCGCCGAAGATGTTGATCAGCACGCCTTGCACCGAGGTGTCGGCCAGGATCAGCTTGAACGCTTCGATCACGCGCTCTTTGGTGGCGCCGCCGCCCACGTCCAGGAAGTTGGCCGGCTGGCCGCCCTTCAGCTTGATGATGTCCATGGTGGCCATCGCCAGGCCGGCGCCGTTCACCATGCAGCCGATATTGCCTTCCAGGGCCACGTAGTTCAGGTCGAACTCGGAAGCCTTCACTTCGCGCTCGTTCTCCTGGCTCTTGTCGCGCTGGGCCAGCAGTTCCGGGTGGCGGTACAGGGCGTTGGAGTCCAGGTTGATCTTGCCGTCGACGCAGGCCAGCTCGCCGTTTTCGCGCAGCGCCAGCGGGTTCACTTCGAACAGGGCGAAGTCGTTTTCGACGAAGGCCTGGTAGGAGCCCAGCATCAGCTTGGAGAACGCGGCGACTTGCGCGCCGGACAGGCCAAGCGCGAACGCGGCGTCGCGCGCCTGGAACGGCTGCATGCCGACCAGCGGGTCCACTTCGATCTTGATGATCTTTTCCGGGGTTTCTTCAGCCACCTTCTCGATTTCCACGCCGCCTTCGGTGGAAACCATGAACACGACGCGCTGGCTGCCGCGGTCCACCACGGCGCCCAGGTACAGTTCGCGCTGCACCGGGTACATGTCTTCGCAGACCAGAACGCTGTTCACCGGCTGGCCGGCGGCGTCGGTCTGGTAGGTCACCAGGTTGGTGCCGATCAGGGTCTTGGCGACTTCGGCGGCTTCTTCGCGGCTCTTCACCACTTTGACGCCACCGGCCTTGCCGCGGCCGCCGGCGTGCACCTGGGCCTTGACGACGGCGAATTTGCCGCCCAGCTTGTCGTAAGCGGCAGCCGCTTCTTCCGGCGACTTGGCCAGAATGCCTTGTTGCACCGGCAGGCCGTAACGGCTCAGCAGCTCTTTCGCTTGGTATTCATGCAGGTTCATCTATGGTTTCCTTTCGGGGAAATGATGGCGGGCATGCGCCTCTGCCTCTATTCCTTGATCGCTTGCCAAACCTTGGTTGGCTCGGACCGCTCCAGCCCCCCGGCTGGAGCTACGGTCCGTTACCGGTCGGGTCGTGCGCATTGTACACGACCCGTGTTCACTCAACCGTGCAACGCGCGCTTGTCGGCGGCGAGCGCGGCTTCGTGGATCACTTCGGACAACGACGGGTGAGCGTGGACGATGCGCGCCAGGTCTTCGCTGGCGGCCTTGAACTCCATCGACACCACGCCTTCGCTGACCAGCTCGGACACCATCGGGCCGATCATGTGCAGGCCCAGGATGCGGTCGGTCTTGGCGTCGGCCAGGATCTTCACCGTGCCTTGCGCCTGGCCCAGGCCCAGCGCGCGGCCGTTGGCGCCGAAGCCGGAGGTGCCCTTCTTGTACTCGACGCCCTCGGCCTTCAGCTGCTCTTCGGTCTTGCCGACCCAGGCGATTTCCGGCGAGGTGTAGATCACCCACGGAATCACGCCGAAATCGACATGCGGCTTCTGGCCGGCGATGCGCTCGGCCACGGCCACGCCCTCTTCCGACGCCTTGTGCGCCAGCATCGGGCCGCGCACCACGTCGCCGATCGCCCAGACATTGGGCAGATTGGTGTGGCAGTGCTCGTCCACCGCGACGAAGCCGCGCTCGTCCAGTTGCAGGCCAACAGTCTCGGCGCCCAGGCCCTGGGTGTTCGGCACGCGGCCGATGGAGACGATCAGCTTGTCGAATTCGGCCTTCACCGCTTCGCCGTTCAATTCGTAATTGACGGTGACGCTCTTCTTGCCAGCCTTCACTTCGCCGATCTTCACGCCCAGCTTGATGTCGAGGCCCGTATCCTTGGTCAGCGTCTTGAAGGCTTCCTTGGCGATCTGCTGGTCGGCGGCCGCCAGGAAGGTCGGCATCGCTTCCAGAATGGTCACCTCAGCGCCTAAACGCTTCCAGACAGAGCCCATTTCCAGGCCGATCACGCCGGCGCCGATCACGCCCAGGCGCTTCGGCACGGCGGAGAGCGCCAGCGCGCCCTCGTTGTCCAGCACCAGCTGGTTGTCGGTGGCCAGGCCCGGCAGCGCGCGCGGACTGGAGCCGGTGGCCACGATCACGTGGCCGGCTTCCAGGGTGTCCACCACCGCGCCGTTGTCGGTGACTTCGATCACCCACTTGTCGCCCTGGCGGCCCTTGAAGGCGGCCAGGCCGTGGATGTTGGCGACCTTGTTCTTCTTGAACAGGAAGCTGATGCCCGAAGCGTTCTTGGTGATGATGTCGGTCTTGCGGGCCAGCATCTGGCCGACATCCATCTTGGCGCCGGACACGCTGATGCCGTGCTTGGCGAAATCATGCTGCACCGCGTGGAAGTTTTCCGACGACTGCAGCAGCGCCTTGGACGGAATGCAGCCTACGTTCAGGCAGGTGCCGCCCAAGCTGGGCTTGCCTTCCGGGTTTTTGAACGCGTCTACGCAGGCGGCGCTGAAGCCCAGCTGGGCCGCGCGGATGGCGGCAACGTAACCGCCTGGGCCGCCGCCGATCACTACCACATCAAACTGTTGGCTCATGGTATTCCCTTGGGATCAGGCCTTGCCGACTTTGAACAGCAAGGCCCCGAAAGCGATCATGAACAGCGCGATGACGATCTTGCCCACCCGGCTGTAGCTGTCCTCACGCACGCCGCGCTGATGCTTCTTCCAGGTCAGGAAGAGCAGCACCACGCCGGCCAGCACCGAGGCCACGCCGTAAAACCAGTCAGGCAGATTCATTCTCGCTCCGTTCTTGCAGATTCAGACAGGCCGGCTCGCGCCGGCCCTTGTCGTTACAGGTCGAGGATCAGGCGGGCCGGATCTTCGATGGCGTCCTTGATCGCCACCAGGGACAGCACCGCTTCGCGGCCGTCGATGATGCGGTGGTCGTAGGACTGGGCAAGATACATCATCGGGCGCACCACGACTTGACCGTTCTCAACCACGGCGCGCTCCTTGGTGGCGTGCATGCCCAGGATCGCCGATTGCGGCGGGTTGATGATCGGGGTGGACATCATCGAACCGAAGGTGCCGCCGTTGGAGATGGTGTAGGTGCCGCCGGTCAGCTCTTCCACGGTCAGCTTGCCTTCCTGGGCGCGCTTGCCGAAGTCGGCGATCTGCTTCTCGATGTCCGCCAGGCTCAGCTGGTCGGCATTGCGGATCACCGGCACCACCAGGCCGCGCGGGCTGCCTACCGCCACGCCGATGTCGAAGTAGCCGTGGTAGATGATGTTGTTGCCGTCGACGGAGGCGTTGACGATCGGGTACTTCTTCAACGCCGAAACCACAGCCTTGACGAAGAAGCCCATGAAGCCCAGCTTGATGCCGTGCTCTTTCTCGAACTTGTCCTTGTACTTGTTGCGCAGGTCCATCACCGGCTTCATGTTCACTTCATTGAAGGTGGTGAGGATGGCGTTGGTCTGCTGGCTCATCACCAGGCGCTCGGCCACGCGCTGGCGCAGGCGCGACATCGGCACGCTCTGTTCCGGACGGCCGGACAGGATGCCGGCGATGTTGACGGCGGCCGGGGTCGACGACAGCGCCGCGCCGGAGGACACCGGGCCGGCTTGCGACGGGGCGGCCGGCTTGGCGGCGGCTTGCACGTCTTCCTTCAGGATGCGGCCGTCGCGGCCGGAACCGGCGACATTCGCCAGGTTCACGCCGGTTTCGGCGGCCAGCTTGGCGGCGGACGGCATGGCGGCGGCGCCTGCCGCCGGCGCGGCGGCCGGAGCTTGAACCGGAGCCGGCGCGGCTGCCGGAGCGGCGGCTGCCGGGGCAGGAGCGGCGTCGCCGGCTTGGGCTGCGGTGTCGATCTTGGCGATCAGCTGGCCGGACACCACGGTGGCGCCGTCCTGCTCGATGATCTCAACCAGCACGCCGGCTTGCGGGGCCGGCAGCTCCAGCACCACCTTGTCGGTTTCCAGGTCGATCAGGTTTTCGTCGCGCTTGACGAATTCGCCGACCTTTTTGTGCCAGCTCATCAGCGTGGCTTCGGATACGGATTCCGGCAGTTGCGGGACTTTGACTTCAATCAGCATGTTCTTCTCCATGGCGGGACGGCGGCCGGCCGCCCCTGACTTTCTCGTTGGCTCAGCGGGCGACCGACATCGCTTCTTCGACGAAGGCTTTCAGCTGGGCGACGTGCTTGCTCATATAACCGACCGCCGGCGACGCCGACGACGGGCGACCGGCGAACGACAGTTGCTGCTTGGCGGACAACAGGCCTTCCAGGCGGTGGCGGATCTGGTACCAGGCGCCCTGGTTGCGCGGCTCTTCCTGCACCCACATCACTTCCTTGGCCTGGGTGTAGCGCGCCAGCTCGGCGGCCACCTGCTCGGTCGGGAACGGGTACAGCTGCTCGATGCGGACGATGGCGATCTCATCTTCCAGACCGCGTTCCTTGCGGCCGGCGGCGAGGTCGTAATACACCTGGCCGGCGCACAGCACCACGCGCTTGACCTTCTTCGGATCCTTGACGATGGCGTCGCCGATCACCGGGCGGAAGCTGCCGCTGGTCAGGTCTTCGATCGGGCTCATCGAATCCTTGAAGCGCAGCAGGCGCTTGGACAGGAAGATCACCAGCGGCTTGCGGTACGGGCGCAGCACCTGGCGGCGCAGCATGTGGAACATCTGGCCGGCTTCGGACGGCATCACCACTTGCATATTGTGCTCGGCGCACAGCTGCAGCCAGCGCTCCAGGCGGGCGGAGGAGTGCTCCGGGCCCTGGCCGTCGTAGCCGTGCGGCAGGATGGTGGTCAGGCCGCACAGACGGCCCCACTTGGTTTCGCCGGAAGAGATGAACTGGTCGATGGCCACCTGAGCGCCGTTGGCGAAGTCGCCGAACTGGGCTTCCCAGATCACCAGCTGGTCGGGAGCGGAACAGGCGTAGCCGTATTCGTAGGCCAGCACCGCTTCCTCGTTCAGGATGGAGTCGATCACCAGGAAATCGGCCTGGTTGTCGGACATATTGCGCAGCGGCACATAGGCGCCCTGGTCCCAGCGCTCGCGGTTCTGGTCGTGCAGCACCGCGTGGCGGTGGCTGAAGGTGCCGCGGCCGGAGTCTTCGCCGGAGATGCGCACGCCGAAGCCGTTGGTCACCAGGCTGGCGTAGGCCAGCGTCTCTGCCATGCCCCAGTCGACATTCTGCTCGCCGGCGGCCATCGCCTTGCGCGCGGCCAGCACTTTCTGCACGGTCGGGTGCAGCTTGAAGCCTTCCGGCAGCGAGGTGAACTTGTCGGTCAGGCGCTGGATGTCGGCCTGCGGCAGCGAGGTGTCGGTCGGGTGCGCCCAGTGGGTGCCCAGGTACTGGCTGAAGTCCAGCGCGTGTTCGCGGCGGTAGTTGGTCAGCGCGGTCTGTTCGACATGCTCGCCCTTGTCCAGCGCGTCGCGGTAGGCCTGGATCTGCGCGTCGCCTTCTTCCGCCTTCAGCACGCCCTCCTGCACCAGGCGCTCGGCGTACATCGCGCGCACGCCCTGGTGCTTGGCGATCTTCTTGTACATCATCGGCTGGGTCAGGAAGGGATCGTCGCCTTCGTTGTGGCCGAGCTTGCGGTAGCACACCAGGTCGATCACCACGTCCTTCTTGAAGGTCATGCGGTAATCCAGCGCGGCCTGCATCACGTAGCAGACGGCTTCCGGATCATCGCCGTTCACGTGCAGGATCGGCGCTTCGATCATCTTGGCCACGTCGGTGCAGTACATCGTCGAGCGGATGTCGCGGGTGTCCGAAGTGGTGAAGCCCACCTGGTTGTTGATGACGATGTGGATGGTGCCGCCGGTGCCGTAACCGCGGGTCTGCGACAGGTTGAAGGTGCCTTGGTTGACGCCCAGGCCGCCGAAGGCGGAGTCGCCGTGGATCAGCACCGGAACAGCGGTCTTGCGTTCCGCGTCCTTGCGGCGCTCCTGGCGCGCGCGCACCGAGCCCTCCACCACCGGGTTGACGATTTCCAGGTGCGACGGGTTGAACGCCAGCGACACGTGCATCGGGCCGTTGGCGGTCGGGATGTCGGACGAGAAGCCCATGTGGTACTTCACGTCGCCGGAAGCCATCTGCTGGGCGGCCTTGCCTTCGAATTCGGCGAACAGGTCGCGCGGCTGCTTGCCCAGGGTGTTGACCAGCACGTTCAGGCGGCCGCGGTGGGCCATGCCGATGATCAGTTCCTGCACGCCTTGCGCGGTGGCGTTCTGGATCAGGTGGTCCAGCGCCGCGATCGCGGATTCGCCGCCTTCCAGCGAGAAGCGCTTCTGGCCGACGTACTTGGTGTGCAGGTAGCGTTCCAGCGTTTCCGCCGCGGTGATCTGCTTCAGGATGCGCTGCTTCTTGGCCGCGTCGTAGCGCGGGGTGGACAGGTCGCCCTCGAAGCGCTTCTGCACCCAGTGTTTTTCATCGGACTGGGTGATGTGCATGAACTCGACGCCGATATTGCCGCAGTAGGTCTGCTTCAGGCGCGCCAGGATGTCGGACAGCGGCAGCTTCTGCGGGCCCACCAGCGAGCCGACGTTGAACTGCACCGCCATGTCGGCGTCGGTCAGGCCGTGGGTGGCCGGATCCAGTTCGCGCAGCGTCTGCTGGTCCATCCGCTTCAGCGGGTCGAGGTTGGCCTGGCGCGAGCCCAGCACGCGGTAGGCCGAGATCAGCTTGAGCACGCCCACCTGCTTCTGCATCGCGTCCCAGTCGGCGGCGGCGCTGCTGCGCTGGCCGGACAGCGGCTTCTTGGCCAGCTGGATGAACGACTCCTGGATCGGCTGGTGCGGCACGTCGCGCTCGGCGGCGCCCGGCGCCTGCGCCAGCTTGTCGAAGTAGTCGCGCCACTCGTTCGGAACCGAATTGGCGTCAGCGAGGTACTGTTCGTACAGCTCCTCGATGAACGGTGCATTCCCACCGAACAGGTAAGAATGGCTGTACATGGATTGCATCATGATCTGGCTACCCTTTGTCTTTACGTTGCAGCATTCACTCAAAGCGCTTGGGCAAGGCGGCCTTGCCCCAGCGCTCTGTAAAAAAGGGCTGGCTGAAGCCCCCGCTTCAACCAACCCTGGTGTTTCACATCAGCGCTTCGCCACTTCCACGAAGTCGCGGCGCGGAGCGCCGGTGTACAGCTGGCGCGGACGGCCGATCTTCATGCCCGGGTCGCCGATCATCTCGTTCCAGTGCGCGATCCAGCCCACGGTGCGGGCCAGCGCGAAGATCGGGGTGAACATCGAAACCGGGATGCCGATCGCGGACAGCACGATGCCGGAGTAGAAGTCCACGTTCGGGTACAGCTTGCGCTCGATGAAGTACGGGTCGTTCAGGGCGATCTTTTCCAGCTCCATCGCCAGCTTGAACTTCGGGCTGTCGCCCAGGCCCAGTTCCTTCAACACTTCGTCGCAGGTCTGCTTCATGATGGCGGCGCGCGGGTCCATGTTCTTGTACACGCGGTGGCCGAAGCCCATCAGCTTGTAGCGCTTGTCCTTCACGCCCTGCATGAAGTCGGCCACATTGTCCACCGAGCCGATCTCGTCCAGCATCTTCAGCACGGCTTCGTTGGCGCCGCCATGCGACGGGCCCCACAGGCAGGCGATGCCGGCGGCGATACATGCGAACGGGTTCGCGCCGGAGGAGCCGGCCAGACGCACGGTGGAGGTGGAGGCGTTCTGCTCGTGGTCGGCGTGCAGGGTGAAGATGCGGTCCATCGCGCGGGCCAGCACCGGGTTCACCTTGTACTCTTCGCACGGGGTGGAGAACATCATGTGCAGGAAGTTTTCCGCGTAGTTCAGGCCGTTTTTCGGGTAGGAGAACGGCAGGCCCTTGTTGTAGCGGTAGGCTTGGGCGGCGATGGTCGGCAGCTTGGCCACCAGGCGGTGGGCCGAGATGCGGCGGTGTTCCGGATTGGAGATGTCCAGCGAGTCATGGTAGAACGCGGACAGCGCGCCCACCACGCCCACCATCACGGCCATCGGATGCGCGTCGCGGCGGAAGCCCTTGAACAGGCTCATCAGCTGGTCGTGCAGCATGTTGTGGCGCATCACGCCGCGTTCGAATTCCTTGCGCTGCGCCGCGGTCGGCAACTCGCCGTTCAGCAGCAGGTAGCACACTTCCAGATAGTCGCTCTTCTCGGCCAGCTGCTCGATCGGGTAGCCGCGGTAGTACAGATGGCCGAGGTCGCCGTCGATGAAGGTGATGCCGGATTCGCAGCTGGCGGTGGCGAGGAAGCCCGGGTCGAACGTGAACATCCCGGTCTTGCCGAAAGAGCGGATGTCTACGACGTCCGGACCCAGCGAGCCCCCCAGGACCGGCAGGTCGATGGAGTCCTTACCCTCGTTGTAGCTGAGCGTGACTTTGCGATTAGTTTCCACAGCAATACTCCCAGTCGGTTTATATCGTTGTTGTTGGAGTGGTTTCGGCCTTACAGCGATCGGAGGATCGCCACAATGGCCATCTCTTCCGGATCCTCGAGATCGGCCTTGCCGCTGACGATATCCAGAAAATCGGTGTCGGCCAGATCCAGCAGACGGCGGTAGGCCTCGATCTCGGCCGGGGCCAGCCGCCCGAACGGCCCGGCCAGGAATTTCTCCAGCACCAGGTCCAGTTCGAGCAGGCCGCGGCGCGAGCGCCAGCGCATCCGCTTCAGTTCTATCGGATCGTAAGTCGTCATACCGCGCGCTTGACCATCAGGTCCTTGATCTTGCCGATCGCCTTGGTCGGGTTAAGGCCCTTCGGGCAGACGTCGACGCAGTTCATGATGGTGTGGCAACGGAACAGGCGGTACGGGTCCTCCAAATTGTCCAGACGCTCGCTGGTGGCTTCGTCGCGGGTATCGGCGATGAAGCGGTAGGCGGCCAACAGGCCGGCCGGGCCGACGAACTTGTCCGGGTTCCACCAGAACGACGGGCAGGACGTCGAGCAGCACGCGCACAGGATGCACTCGTACAGGCCGTCCAGCTCCTTGCGGTCCTCCGGCGACTGGCGGCGCTCGCGTTCCGGCGGCGGCGTGTCGTTGATCACGTACGGTTTGATCGAGTGGTACTGCTTGAAGAACAGCGCCATGTCCACGATCAGGTCGCGCACCACCGGCAGGCCCGGCAACGGACGCAGCTCGATCGGCTGCTTCAGGCCGCGGAAGTCGGTGACGCAGGCCAGGCCGTTCTTGCCGTTGATGTTCATCGCGTCGGAGCCGCAGACGCCTTCGCGACAGGAACGGCGGAAGCTCAGCGTGTCGTCCTTGATCTTCAGCTTGACCAGCGCGTCCAAGAGCTTGTGCTCGGTGGCGTCCATCTCCACGCTGATGTCCTGCATGTACGGCTTGGCATCCTGGTCCGGGTTGTAGCGGTAGATGCGGAATTTGATGGTTTCGGTAGTCATCTCTGGTTCAACCCTTAGTAGGTGCGGGCCTTCAGCTTGATCGTGTCCACGGTCAGCGGCTGCATGTTCACCGGCTTGTACTCCAGGCGGTTGCCGTCGCGGAACCACAGCGTGTGCTTCAGCCAGTTGACGTCGTCGCGGCCGTTCGGGGTGGCCTCGGTGTCCAGCGCGTCGTCGCGGACGTGGGCGCCGCGGCTTTCGGTGCGGGCATTGGCGGAAACCATGGTGGCCTTAGCCACTTCGATCAGGTTCTCCAACTCCAGCGCCTCGATGCGGGCGGTGTTGAACACCTTGGACTTGTCGCCGATTTCGGTCTTGGCGACCATGTCGGCCACTTCCAGGATCTTTTCCACGCCTTCGGCCAGCATGTCCTTGAAGCGGAACACGCCGCAGTGGGCCTGCATGGTGCGCTGCAGCGCGGCGCGAGCCTCGTGCACCTGCACGCCGTTGGTCTGGTTGTCCAGACGCGCGACGCGGGCGACCGAACGCTCGACGTCGGCCATAGCCAGCTCCGGCAGGTCTTCCGGATGCTGCTTGATGAATTCGATCATCGAGTTGGCCGAGCTCTTGCCGAATACCAGCAAGTCCAGCAGCGAGTTGGTGCCCAGGCGGTTGGCGCCGTGCACCGACGCGCACGCGCATTCGCCGGCGGCGTAGAAGCCATGCACCGCCTCGCCGTGGATCACCACTTCGCCGTGGTAATTGGTGGGGATGCCGCCCATCTGGTAGTGGCAGGTCGGGACCACCGGAATCGGTGCCTTGATCGGGTCCACGCCGGCGAACTTGATCGAGATCTCGCGGATGCCCGGCAGCTTGGACATGATCACCTCGGGGTCGAGGTGGGTGATGTCCAGCAGCACGTGATCCTTGTTCGGACCGCAGCCGCGGCCTTCGTTGATCTCGGTCACCATCGCGCGCGACACCACGTCGCGGGAAGCCAGGTCCTTGGCGTTCGGCGCGTAGCGCTCCATGAAGCGCTCGCCCTGCGCGTTGCGCAGAATGCCGCCTTCGCCGCGCACGCCTTCGGTGATCAGCACGCCCGCGCCGGCCACGCCGGTCGGGTGGAACTGCCAGAATTCCATGTCTTCCAGCGGGATGCCGGCGCGCGCCGCCATGCCCACGCCGTCGCCGGTGTTGATGAAGGCGTTGGTGGAGGAAGCGAAGATGCGGCCGGCGCCGCCGGTGGCAAACAAGGTGGCCTTGGCCTGGAACACCACGATTTCCGAGGTTTCCATTTCCATGGCGACCACGCCCTGCACGCGGCCTTCGGCGTCGCGGATCAGGTCAAGCGCCATCCACTCGACGAAGAAGTGGGTGTTGGCGCGCACATTGCGCTGGTACAGCGCGTGCAGCATCGCGTGGCCGGTGCGGTCGGCCGCGGCGCAAGCGCGGCGAACCGGCTTGCCTTCGCCGAAGTCGGACATGTGGCCGCCGAACGGACGCTGGTAGATGGTGCCATCCGGATTGCGGTCGAACGGCATGCCGTAGTGCTCCAGCTCCACCACCACTTTCGGGGCTTCGCGGCACATGAATTCGATCGCGTCCTGGTCGCCCAGCCAGTCCGAACCCTTGACGGTGTCGTACATGTGCCAGTGCCAGTTGTCCGGCTCGGAGTTGCCGAGCGAAGCGGACACGCCGCCCTGGGCGGCCACGGTATGGGAGCGGGTGGGGAAAACCTTGGACAGCACGGCGGTCTTCAGGCCGGCTTCCGACAGTTGCAGCGCGGCGCGCATGCCGGCGCCGCCGGCGCCCACGACTACCGCATCAAAATGACGAACAGGAATACCCATTACAGCCCCCAAACCACTTTAACGGAATAGATGAAACAGGAAACCAGCCAGACGATGGTGAACATGTGCAGCGCCAGGCGGATGCCCACCGGCTTCACATAGTCCATCCACACGTCGCGGATGCCCACCCATACGTGCAGGAACAGCGCCAGCAGCGTGGTCTGGGTCAGCACCTGCACCCAGGTATGGCTGAAGAGGTCTTTCCAGCCTTCATAGCCGGACGGCAGCGCCAACAGGAACAGCGCCAGGGCCACGGTGTAGATCACCATCACCACGGCGGTGACGCGCTGCATCACCCAATCGCGCAGGCCGTAGCCGGCGCCGACAACATTGCGGTTTACCATAGAGCGATGCCTCCCAGAACCAGGGTCAGCGCCAGGCTGACGACCAGCACGGTCTTGGCGGTGGCGCGGGCGGTCTCAAGTTCCAGACCTTTGTGAATATCGAGAAACAGGAAGCGGATGCCGGCGCAGAAGTGATGCATGTAAGCCCAGATCAGGCCCAGCAGCACCAGCTTCATCAGCGGGTGGGCGACCACGGCGCGGTAGGTTTCAAACGATTCGGCCGAACTGAGCGAACCGTGCAGCAGATAGATCAACAGCGGGAGGGAGAAGAACAGCGCCACACCACTGACCCGGTGCAGGATGGAGACGAAGCCCGGCACGGGCAGTCTGATCCTGGCCAAGTCCAGATGCTTCGGTCTTTGCTTCTGCATAAGGCTTTCCTTGGATGTTTTTTGTGACCAAGAGGGTTACATGGCGACCGCCCACCACGGGAGGCCGCCCGGCCGGCTCTGCCCTTGTGTCGGGCGATGCCTGCCTTTACCTGGCACATTGCCGACGATTCATTTGCAATATGCGCCGGGGATTCTAACAAATCTCGGACTACCCCGTACTGCTTCCGAGTCTTTTAATCTGCGTCAAAGCGGCCCACCTTCAGCCGTGTTTCACTGTATAAGCCAGCTGGTGCGTCAGGCAGTAGCGCTGCCGCCATTCCAGCGGACTGCCGTCCATGCCTTCGGACAAGCGCAGCAGGCACAGCGCCGGCACATCGGCCACCATGCCGGTCACGCCCAGAAGCCCCGCCTCTTCCCGCGGCAGCATCTCGGCGCGGAACTGCTCGCTGCGCACGCGCACGCGCACGCCGAAGCGCTGCTGCAAGGTGGCGTAGACGCCGGCCGAATTGCGCAGCCAGCGCGCCTCCATGCCATCGAATCTTTCCGCCGGCAGCAGCACGTCGTCCAGCGCCACCGGCGCGCCGTGCCAGCGCCACAGCTGGCGAATTCTCAATAAAGGCGCCAGGCGCCGCAATTGCAACGCGTCGGCGATGTCTTCGCTGGCGTTCAGCCTGGACATGCCGAGAAACTCCCTGACCAGTTCGTCCGGCCGCTCGGAAAACAAGCCAGGCGTCAGCAAGGCGGCGTCGCCCCAGTCGCCCGGCACCGGGGCCACATAGGTGCCGCGCCCCTGCTGCCGGTAAAGCAGGCCGGCGGCCTCCAGTTCGGACAAGGCCTTGCGCACCGTGCCTTGGCTCGCGCCCAGCTCGCCAGCCAGCTCCCATTCGCTGGGCAGCGCCTCATGCGCCTGCCACTCGCCCTCGCCCATTCTTTCCAGCAGCAGCTGTTTGACCTGAGCATAAAGCGGCTGTCTTTTCAGGGTATTGGCCGTCATGGTCTGTGTTTTAACACCAAACAAATCAAGCGTAAAGTCAAGTCTTATATAAGACATAAGACTCAAACGAGTGTTTGATGCCATATTCTTGACTGATTAGTCCAAATCGATAAACAGCCGTGATACACTCAGGCCACACCTATACTGCAGGGCAACATCTGCAGCTCATTATCGGATAAGTCAAAGGAGAGTCCGCCAATGAAAGCCCCCGTTCGCGTTGCCGTAACCGGCGCTGCCGGCCAGATCGGCTATAGCCTGCTGTTCCGTATCGCCAGTGGCGAAATGCTGGGCAAGGACCAGCCGGTCATTCTGCATCTGCTGGATCTGCCGCAAGCCCAAACCGCGCTGAAGGGCGTGATGATGGAGCTGGAAGACTGTGCCTTCCCGCTGTTGGCCGGCATGGTGGCCACCGACGACCCGAACGTGGCCTTCAAGGATGTCAAGGTTGCCCTGTTGGTCGGCGCCCGCCCGCGCAGCAAGGGCATGGAGCGCAAGGACCTGCTGGAAGCCAACGGCGCCATCTTCACCGTGCAGGGCAAGGCGCTGAACGACCACGCCGCCCGCGACGTCAAGGTGCTGGTAGTCGGCAACCCGGCCAACACCAACGCCTGGATCGCGATGAAATCGGCTCCGGACCTGGATCCGAAAAACTTCACCGCCATGTTGCGTCTTGACCACAATCGCGCGCTGTCGCAGATCGCCGCCAAAACCGGCAAGCCGGTGGCCGCGATCGAGAAGCTGGCCGTGTGGGGTAACCACTCGCCGACCATGTACGCCGACTACCGCTTCGCCACCATCGACGGCCAATCGGTTAAAACCCTGATCAACGACGATGTGTGGAACCGCGACGTGTTCCTGCCCACCGTGGGCAAGCGCGGCGCCGCCATCATCGAAGCGCGCGGCCTGTCCTCCGCCGCCTCCGCCGCCAACGCCGCCATCGACCACATCCACGACTGGGTGCTGGGCAGCAATGGCAAGTGGGTGACCATGGGCGTGCCGTCCGACGGCTCCTACGGCATCCCGGAAGGCGTGATGTACGGCGTGCCGGTAGTATGCGAAAATGGCGAATACAAACGAGTTGAAGGCTTGGAAATCGACGCGTTCAGCCGCGAGCGGATGGACCTGACCCTGGCCGAACTGGAAGAAGAGCGCGCAGCCATCGCTCACCTGTTTGGCTGATACCCGAGCCGGATCGAAGAAAGCGCACCGCAAGGTGCGCTTTTTGTCTTTGGTCAAACCGCCATTCCGCATTTGCATTTATTGATTACCATCGACTGCCATTTGGAGTAGAGCATGATTGAAGTTGAAGTCCTGAACCAAATCGCGGCCAAGATCGAAGACCTGGCCGCCCGCGCCGCCGATATTCGGGGGTATCTTTGACTACGACGGCAAAAAAGACCGTCTGGAAGAAGTCAGCCGCCTGACCGAAGATCCCGATATCTGGAACGACCCGAAAAAAGCCCAGGACCTGGGCCGCGAGCGCAAACAGCTGGAAGACGTGGTGCTGGTGCTGGACAGCATCAACGCCACCATCGCCGATAGCCGCGAGTTGTTCGACATGGGCAAGAGCGAGAACGACGACGACACCATCCTCGCCGTGCAAGCCGACCTGGAAGGCGTGGAAGAGAAAGTGGCGAAGATGGAATTCCGCCGTATGTTCCACGACCCGATGGACCCCAACAACTGCTTCCTGGACATCCAGGCCGGCGCCGGCGGCACCGAAGCCCAGGACTGGGCCGGCATGCTGCTGCGCATGTACACCCGCTACGCCGAGCGCAAGGGCTTCAAGGTGGACGTGCTGGAAGTGTCCGAAGGCGAAGTGGCCGGCGTCACCAGCGCCACGCTGAAGATCGAAGGCGAATACGCCTACGGCCTGCTGCGCACCGAAGTGGGCGTGCACCGCCTGGTGCGCGTGTCGCCGTTCGACTCCAACGCCCGCCGCCACACCTCGTTCTCCTCCGTCTTCGTCTACCCGGAAGTGGACGACAGCTTCGAGATCGACATCAACCCGGCCGACCTGCGCGTGGACACCTACCGCGCCTCCGGCGCCGGCGGCCAGCACATCAACAAAACCGACTCGGCGGTGCGGATCACCCACATCCCCACCAACACCGTGGTGCAGTGCCAGAACGACCGTTCGCAGCACCGCAACCGCGACGAGGCGATGCAGATGCTGCGCGCCAAGCTGTACGAGCTGGAACTGAAAAAACGCAACGAAGCCAAGCAGGCGCTGGAAGACACCAAGACCGACGTGGGCTGGGGCCACCAGATCCGCTCCTACGTGTTCGACCAGTCCCGCATCAAGGATTTGCGCACCAGCCACGAGGTGGGCAACATCAAGGGCGTCATGGACGGCGACCTGGACGGCTTCATCGAAGCCAGCCTGAAGCACGGCGTCTAAGCCAAACCGGCCGGCTCCCCGCGGGAGCCGGCCAAGCCGTTTTTATTGTTTTGCCGCAGGAACCCAACCCGGCACGGAGTCATCATGTCTGATCACGAACAAGCACCGGCGCAAAGCCAAGACGAAAACCAGATCATGGCGGAACGCCGCCTGAAACTGCAGGCGATCCGCGAAAAAGGCATCGCCTACCCCAACGACTTCAAACGCAGCCACTTCGCCAAACCGCTGCAGGACGACCACGCCGCCAAAGAAGCGGAAGCGCTGGAAGCCGAGAAAATCGAAGTCGCCGTCGCCGGCCGCATGATGCTTAAACGTGTGATGGGCAAAGCCAGCTTCGCCACCCTGCAGGACGTGAGCGGCCGCATCCAGGCCTTCATCTCCCGCGACAACGTGGGCGAAGACGTCTACGCCGACTTCAAGCGCTGGGACCTGGGCGACATCATCGCGGTCAAGGGCGTGCTGTTCAAGACCAAGACCGGCGAACTGACGGTGCAGGCGACCGAAGTGCGCATGCTGTCGAAGAACATCCGTCCGCTGCCGGAAAAATTCCACGGCATCGCCGATCAGGAGACCAAGTACCGCCAGCGCTACGCCGACCTGATCATGAGCGAGGAAACGCGCGACACCTTCGTCAAGCGCTCCAAGATCGTGCAAAAGGTGCGCGACGTGATGGTGGGCGAAGGCTACCTGGAAGTGGAAACCCCGATGATGCACCCGATCCCGGGCGGCGCGTCGGCCAAGCCGTTTGTCACCCACCACAACGCCCTGGACATGCCGCTCTACCTGCGCATCGCCCCGGAGCTGTACCTGAAGCGCCTGGTGGTCGGCGGCCTGGAACGCGTGTTCGAAATCAACCGCAACTTCCGCAACGAGGGGATGAGCACACGCCACAACCCCGAGTTCACCATGATCGAGTTCTACGAAGCGTATAGCGACTACCAGCGCATGATGGAGATGACCGAAACCATCATCCGCGAATGCGCGCTGGTTTCCTGCGGCGCCACCACCGTGACCTATCAAGGCAAGGAAGTGGACCTGGGCAAGCCGTTCGACCGCTTCACCATCGTGGAAGCGATCAAGCACTACAACCCGCAATACACCGACGCGCAGCTGTCCGACGCCGCCTGGGTGGCCAGCGAAATCAAGCGCCTGGGCGGCAAGCTGCCCCCGGCCCCCGGCCTGGGCAGCCTGCAGCTGGCGCTGTTCGAAGAATGCGCCGAGTCCCTGCTGTGGAACCCGACCTTCATCATCGACTACCCGGTGGAAGTGTCCCCGCTGGCGCGCGGCTCCGACACCCAGCCGGGCCTGACCGAGCGTTTCGAGCTGTTCATCGTCGGCCGCGAGCACGCCAACGGCTACTCCGAGTTGAACGATCCGGAAGACCAGGCCGCGCGCTTCCAGGCGCAAGTGGCGCAGAAGGATGCGGGCGATGATGAGGCGATGCACTACGACGCCGACTACATCCGCGCGATGGAATACGGCCTGCCGCCGACCGGCGGTTGCGGCATCGGCATCGACCGTTTGGTGATGTTGTTGACGGATGCGCCTTCCATTCGCGATGTTATCCTCTTCCCGCATATGAGGCCTGAGTAAGCGTTTATCTTGCTCTTGATACAGAAAAGCCGCTCACTGCAAGGTGGGCGGCTTTTTCTATCCCCCTGCCCCATACTCAACAGAAACCTTGCAGGTCAGCACTAGGCCAACAGTGTCTGTGACTACGGCCACACTCAATACGACAATCAAGTAACAATGGGTGCATCTGTTGAGTGCATTCATGCGTACCTTCCTCTATGATCACAAGAATCCTTGCAAATATCTCAACTTGAGATACGATGACGCCATGCGCCTGATCAGCAACAAAAAACTGCTCGATTTTTCAACTCATCATCCGAGTGCACGCATCCAATTGCAAGCATGGCGGCGCATCATCGAGAAGAACTCATTTGCAAACCATTCTGAACTTAAGAACACCTTCAATAGTGTCGATAAAGTAGATGAACTTTATGTTTTCAACATTGGAGGCAACAAATATAGACTCATCGCCTTTGTCATGTTTAAAAAACAAACGATATACGTAAAGCATATTTTAACTCATAGAGAATATGACCAAGGAGGCTGGAAATCATGAGCGCCTACCTTAAAAAAATTCAAACCGCATGGGAAGTTTTTGCCAAAGAAACTCAAATCGGTCCGATTCGAGATGAGCAGCACTACGAATCAATGCTATCAAAACTCGATGAATCTCTAACCAGTATTAATGGTGACGAAAACCACCCACTGTGGGAGCTTGCCGAGTTAATGAGTGAGCTTGTGCATTGCTATGAAACTGAGCATCATCCAATTCCCGAAGCGTCAGGAGTTGATGCTCTTCGCTTTCTTATGCAAGAGCATGGACTCTGCCAAGGTGATCTACCTGAAATTGGAAGCCAAGGTGTAGTATCTGAAATATTAAACGGTCACCGTGAACTTAACTTGCGCCAAGTGAAAAACTTAGCAGAACGTTTTGGAGTTAGCACTGATACGTTCATTAGCTAATAAAGTGCCTCTTGAGATGCTTCCATGACAGGAAGCATTTTTATTTAAATTTAACTATAGACTGACAAGTCTAAGTTATACAATTCTTAAAACTTACACACAAGACATGCAAGTACGCCCTCTGTCTGTGGAAAACTACTAAATTTCCACTCCACGCAGCGCCGAGTAACTGATATTTTAAAACCTTGAGCTAGCTTCCGAGACCAGCTTGAGCTGATAAACATAGATATGCCGGTTCGACTCAGCCAATAGAAATGGCCGCGCGAATTAATACTAAAAGCTCACAAAGAGAGTAAATATTACTCTCAAATATATTCTCTGTAAAATATTAGGATTAACATTATTCAAATCTCGTAACAGTCTCTCAGACAGCATTCCCACATTGTTTTACAATGATGACATTAAAATTATGCCTCTAAAAAACCATGAAAAAGAATTGCTATCCATAATAAGGCAGCCTCCCCAATCCACCTCCTTAGATGGAACCAGCCAGATCGACATCTCGATACTGATTACTGCAACATCCAAGCTCTCACTAACAAACCTGGAGAGGTTAGAGCGGACTATCCGCTGGGGCTACTCTGAAATAATCGAAACACCCACGACACCTCACTCAAGTGCTGTCAAACCAATTAGCTGTCCTTTAAGCTGGTTGGATTTATGTCACGGAAGTGGGTTTCAGCGAGAAAAAGCTTTACGCGCTCCACTTGGCCCCGCCCCCAATGCTTTTCTCTTTGCTATTGCCACGCGTCGGCTTAATGACTGGGCTCCCAAAGTTAGAGAGGCAGCCCGTGAAAGACTGCCCGCTATAGCAGAAAATACAAATCCAGAATTTGTGGCAGATGTTCTATGTGCCACCTTGCCGAATTGGGTTTCTTGGGGACGCATAGAAGAGGGAGACAGACAAGTTCTACTGGAAATAGCCTCTATCAATCAGGTGAGCGAATCCCTCAAAGAAAAAATCATATCAGCCACATCTGGCCCAATGGCATCTGTACTGACACAGTTAGGCCGCAGGAGTGCGTTTGACAGTCACCTCAACGACATTGCAAAAAAAGCCTTACAACCATCTGTTCGAGCAAAAGCCTATCGCTGCTTACTCGAAGGAAAGATTACTTGGTGCACTGGCAAAGAATGGCAATGGATCGATCAGCGCTACGGAAAGAGACGACTCAACCCCATACTATGTCATCGAACCTTAACTATCGTAACACCATTCTTGGAAACCTTGCAGTCCGCATCTGTAGATCGCTCGCCAATAGTCAGGCGCGTAGCCGGCGAAATTCTTATTTTCAATCTAGACAGACTCGGCGATGCGGCCCTACCTCTTGCGGAGCAATTGGCATCAGACTCTTCCCCATCTCTAGCTGAACGTGGACGATTTATTTTGCAAGAGTTGGCAAAATAAAATTGAATAGACCCGTTGAGTTTAACCACGAAAAGCCCAACGTTTACCAAACAATACAGATTGGTTTTGTGTCCGCTCCGCGGACAGATATTTTAGTGCCGGTTCCGCCCGGCGGGACGGGTCCATTTCTTTTGCTTCGCCAAAAGAAATGGACGAAAGAAAAGGCGACCCAACAGCGCTGCGAAACCCCGCCTCCGAAGCCCTTTCCAAGGCGCCGCCGAACTCGCGGGGCGCTAACGTCGCCCCGCTCAAGCAGACGGCGGCTTAAAACCTTGGAAAGGGCTTTTGAGTCGGCTTGCGCTGATGGGATAGGGGCAAGTCGGTTCGAATCTAACCCACTATCTAGTTTTAATTCAGAAGTGACATGAAAAAAATCTATACAACCTTGTGCATATAAAATACTCCATGAAACCATCAGATTACGACCTTCATCTAGATCAACTCAAAAAGAACTCTGTTGACCGATTACTATGCAGAGAAGACTTCTCCTTAACTGCGTTTAATGACCTCTATCAATATCTTTGTCAAAAGGCTGTAGAAATCAGAAGCGAACACGTTGTTTCTAAGCAGGTTATTGCAACAATACTTTCGGCGAAACAAACCATTGAAAACAACTCCTCGACAAATATTGATGCACATAAAAACATTGACTTAGCTAATAAATTCCTATTTTTGCTTGAGATGATTGCGATAAATGAGGAGCCGGCGGACAGGACACCCGGCGTCCCCCGCATTATTTAATAGAACCGTAAGTTGGAAAAATTCACGCGAAGCCCTACGCTTACCGAGCAATGCTGATTGGTTTTGTGTCCGCTTCGCGGACAGATCATTAAGTGCCGGTTCCGCCCGGCGAGACGGGTCCGTTTCTTTGGCCTCGCCAAAAGAAATAGACGAAAGAAAAGGCGACCCAGCAGCGCTGCGTAACCCCGCCTCCAAAGCCTTTTCCAAGGCGCCGCCGAACTCGCGGGGCGCTAACGTCGCTCCGCTCAAACAGGCGGCGGCTTAAAACCTTGGAAAGGGCTTCGGAGTCGGCTTGCGCTGATGGGATATTGGCAAATCGGTTCGGTTCTAAGCGTAGGGTGCCGTCACCCCGCAGGGGCGACGCACCGCTTGCCTGCCTACTTGCCTGTTTTCTCCAGCAAGCCGCCAAACATCTCCGGGTCAACCAAGTCTCTCAGCGCCACGCCCAAGGCGTCAGCCAGTGCGCCCATGTTGTCGATGGAGACATTGCGCTCCCCGCGTTCGATCTCCGACACATAGGTTCTGCTCATACCCGCCTGCAAGGCCAATGCCTCCTGCGACACATCGTGCAGGCGTCTGGCAATCCGCAGGTTGCGGGCGAAAACCGCTCGCGCGGTTAAGGGTTTTGTTGTGTTTTCCATACCCCGATAGCATCAGCGCTTGCTAGCGCTCAAGCCACACGGTATGATTTGCAAAATGTTAACTATAAGTGACTTTTTGATTATTATTGATATCTTCATGACACTCATTATGTGCTATGCGCTGCTTTGAGAGCCACACATGGAGGTGCTTATACAGAAAATTCCCATTCCGTGATCTACGGCGCTCTGCCGCTGCCGCTCTGCCTTGACCATATCCAGAGCGTTGCCCACCCGACCACGACAACGCTCAATCAAAATGAGGGTTTTGCCATGCCTAGCATCACCCGCAGTTCGTCTCACCTTGCCGTTTCCCTGAAGAACCGTCATCCCGCCCGCAGCCGCTGGCTGCTGAACAAGCAAGTCCCCACCCATCCGCCCAGCCTGTTGGCCATGACCCGGCTGCACGAAGCCTTTGCCGCCTTGCAGGAGCAATTGGCCAACAAGGACCAAGCAAAGGTAAGAGAGCCGGCCGCGCGCGTCGCGCATTTGTGCCAGGACATCGAGCAGGCGGTGGTGGAGTCCATCTGCCACCTCGCCCATGGCCAGTTGGGTTTGCAGTCCGTGATCGAGCTGCTGGCTTGCCTGGGCGACGATGTACGCCTGCCTTCCAGCCGCATCACGGAGTTGCTGTCGCCGCTGGACAAGCGCATGGGCGAGTCGCTAACGCTGCTCACCCGCGTGCTGTAAGCCCTGCTCCATGAGCCAACAGCCTGTCCGCTGCCCAGCGGCAGGCTGTTTTGGATTCGGCGGATTTTGTAGGGTGGAATCCCGGCAAAGCCGGGAGTTCCACCGCAATGCGATTCACTGCGATATGGCGGTGCAATGCCCGGCTGAACAATGGCTGCATCCAATCATTTCAAGCCGGGTATTGCACCCTACGCTTGCGACGCCCGCCAGCCCTCCAGCCGTATCACCGAGTTGCTGATGCCGCTGGGCAAGCGCATGCACGAGTCGCTGACACTGCTCACCCGCGTGCTGTAAGCCCTACATATCTCGCACAAGCATTAAAACGTATACGATGCGCCCTATTCCCCTTCAGCACGCGCCGGGCAAAAAGCGTTGGGCGGGGTTTTAAGACGCCGGCGGTTCGACGCCGCGCGACATTCGCGCGTGGCTAGTTCCGGCGGCTCCTCGCCCGGCGCTTTTTGGCCGGGGTTTCGCGGGCTGCTGGGGCGGCCTGGGGTCGAAAGGGGGCTGGCCGCGCAGCCCCCTTTCCCGTTTGCCGGGCGGAACCGGCACTTAAACATCGTCCGCGCAGCGGACTCCATGCCGCGCGCAAGCTATGGCGGGCCGTGGCGGGAGCATCATGCCGATGCGCCGGTGGTGAAGCCGGTACGCCAATCCCGCCATGCGCCTGCCGCCCTGCCCCGCGCCAGGTCAAAGCGCTTCACACATCCATTCCGTATGGATATAGTCTGCCGGTCGCCGCGCCGCGCGCGGCTGCGCTTCTTGGCGCCACATGGAGATGCAGATGAGCGAGAAATACACCGGGCAGTGCCTTTGCGGCGAAATCCAGTATGCCGTCGCCGCCGAACCGCTGTTCACCGGCAACTGCCACTGCCAGGATTGTCAGCGCAGCTCGGGCGGCGCTTATATTCCAGCCATGGTTTTTCCCGAAGCGGCGGTGGAAATTGTCGGCCAGGCCAAATACTTCGCAACCACCGCCGATAGCGGCAATACCCACAGCCGGGGCTTCTGTCCGAACTGCGGCTCGCAATTGTTCGCCAGATTCAGCGCCATGCCCGGCCTGCTGGGCATCAAGGCCGGCACGCTGCACGACACCTCGCGCTACGCGCCCAAGCTGGATTTTCACGTGGCCAGCGCCGCGGCCTGGGACTACATGAATCCGCAGTTGCCGAAGAAGCCGGGGCCGGCGCAAGGCTAACAAGCCAATAACCAGTCCACACCCGGCCTCTTAGCCTCAATCAACAGCCAGCCCCCGGCTGGCTGTTTTCATTCGCAGCCTTTCCAGCGCCGTGGCAGCGCCTGGCCATGAGCACGCTTTTCCTGCCGGCCTCACCGTCAGCGGCAGGCTCTCCACTCGCCTATTAATGCCAATGACATCAATCGGCTTTATAAATAGCCGGCTGACGCGCCATGCACCAGGCGCGCGATTGCCCACCCCCAGGAGAAGTCCAATGAACATGCCATTCGCGGCCTGGATGCGCCGCCTCGCGCCGGCAGCCTTATTGCTGCTGGCAGCCCACGCCGGCGCCGCCACCGAAACCATCGTGATGATCCGCCACGGCGAAAAACCGGACCAGGGCCTCGGCCAGCTGACCTGCCAGGGCCTGAACCGCGCGCTGGCGTTGCCGCGGGTGCTGACCAGCGCCTTCGGCGCGCCCGACGCCATCTTCGCGCCCGATCCCGCCACCCAGGTGTCCGATTCCGGCGCCAACTACTACTATGTGCGGCCGCTGGCGACGATAGAGCCCACCGCCATCAGCCTGGGCCTGCCGGTCAACACCGCTTACGGCTTCACCCAGACCGCCGACCTGGCCTCGCGGCTGCTGGCCTCCGACTATGCCGGCTCCACCGTGTTCGTGGCTTGGGAGCACAAGAAGATCGTCACGCTGGCCAAGCAGATCTTCGCCAACCTCAACCAATCCGCCAATATTCCGGCTTGGTCGGGATCGGACTTCGACAGCATCTACGTCATCACCATCAATAGCTCCGGCAGCCGCCGCACCGCCTCGTTTTCCATCCAGGCCCAGGGCCTGAACGGCCAGAGCACGGCCTGCCCCGGCCCCAACTAGCCGCAGACGGCGGGATGGCCTGCGCCATCCCGCCGTGTTTTCTAGCCGCCATTCCGCCCCGCAGTCGCCGTGATCCAATCGGAAATAATCAACCGCGCGATATTTCCACGCATTGCGAATCAAATTAAGACGCCTTCTTATTGGTAATGTCGAATCATTCGTATTTACGCTTAATTTTATCGATTCATGCCAAGCCTCTCCCTCCGACATATGGCAAACCATCATAAGCTATTGAAAATAATCCGTATTTACACTTAGTTTTTATTCAAAAAAGGGTGAAATATAAAAAAACAACACTAATACTCAAATCTCAGCCAGCCTACTGACGGAACTCATCGCCATGACTGTGTCCAAGAAAATCCTTCTGCTGATTCTGCTCTCCATCCTGGCCCAGATCGGCATCAGCGCTTACAGCCTCCATACCCAGTCCCAGCTGGCCGACACCGCCACCAGCTTCGCAAACGTCGACTATCCCAGCCTGATTAACTTAGGGCAGTTCAGCAATGCGGTGGGAACGCTGCGCTTGGCCGGCCTGCACGAATTGACCTCCACCACCGCCGCCGACCGCGCAGCGGCCAGAAGCAAAGTCGGCGACGCCTACCAGAGCGCCAAGGCGGCCTTGGGCGAATACCAGAAAATGATCAACGACGATGAAGACCGCGGGCACTTCAACGACGATGGCCGCCTGCTGGACCAATACTACGCGGCAATGCAGCCTATGCTGGCAGCGGCGGAGCGCAACAATCTGGAAGACGCGCTCAAGATTCGCGCCGATGCGGTGACGCCGGCCGGCAATGCGCTGACCAAGGCGATCAGCGCCCACATCGACTACAACAAGCGCTATGTCGAAAAGGAAGTGGCCGAGGCCCAGGCCTTGATCGGCAGCACCCGCGTCATCACGCTGGCCACCACCGCGGTGCTCACCCTGCTGCTGGGGGCGCTGGGCCTGCGCACCTACCTATCCATCACCCGCCCGCTGCATGAGCTGAACCACGCGATGAACCAGATCGGCGAGCGCCTGGACTTCACCCGCCAGGTCAAGGTGCATAACGCCAAGGACGAAATCGGCAATACCGCCGCCGCCTTCAACCAGCTGGTGCAGCGCATCCGCCACAGCCTGCGCGACATCCTGCACAACTGCGGCAAAGTGGCGGGCTACAGCGCCGACCTCGGCCAGGCCGCCAACCACGTGCAGACCGCGGCGGAAAACCAGAACCAGGCCTCCGCTTCCATCGCCGCCACCATGGAGCAGCTGACCGTCAGCATCAACCACGTCGGCGACCGCGCCGAGCAAAGCAACCAGCAAAGCGAAGAGGCCAGCCGCCACGCCGGCAACGGCCACCAGGTGATCGCCAAGACCGTGGAGGAAATCCGTTCCATCTCCGATACCGTCGGCCACGCCAATACCAGCCTCACCGAACTGGAGGCGCAAAACAGCCGCATCGCCAACTCGGTGGGCAGCATCAAGGACATCGCCGATCAGACCAATCTGCTGGCGCTGAATGCCGCGATAGAAGCGGCGCGCGCCGGCGAAACCGGGCGCGGCTTCGCCGTGGTGGCGGATGAAGTGAGAAAACTGGCCGAGCGCACCGCCATCCTCACCAGCGAGATCGACCAAGTGATACGCGGCGTCACCGACACCTCGCGGCAAACCACCAGCCGGATGAGCGAAACCCAGCAACTGGTCGCTTCCGGCGTGGTGTGCGCGGACGAGGCGATGACAGCCATCGACGAAATAGGCAAATCATCCGGCACCGCCATGCAGATGGTCAGCGAAATCGCCGACGCCATCCGCGAACAGGCCAATGCCTGCAACAGCATCGCCAACCAGGTGGAAAAGATCGCCCAGATGGCCACCCAGTCCAGCGCGGCCGCGCAGCAAACCGCCACCACCGCCCAACAGCTGGACAAGGCGGTGCTGGCGATGAACGAGGCGGTCAAACGCTACACGCTGTGAGGCCAGGCGGCCGGCGTCAAGGGCTGGCGAAGCGCGCCGAGTATTGCCAGGTGAAGCAGCCGCTGCTGTCTGAAAACAACTCCTTGGTCTGGTCGTCGGCCGCCCGCAGCCGGGTGCGCAGTTGTTCCAGCGGCAGCGATGCCAGCGCCGGAGCGTTGAGCGGACGGATCAGCGAGCGCACCACGGTTTCGCCGCTCAGCTCCTCCAGTCGGCAGCGTATGCCGGAAATCGCGTCATTGCGCTCCTCGGCCAGCGCGCCCACCTGGCCGCGGAAGTCGGCCTGCTCGTCCTGCAGCGCTTTCAGCATCGCGTTCAGCTGGTTGAGCTGCTTGAGCTTGGGGGCGGCCTGTTCCGACAACCGCTTCCAGCCTGCCTGCTGCTCGGCCGATAGCTGCAGTTCGCCCTTTTTCAGCCGCGCCGCCAGGCCCACGTAACGCTTGACGGTTTCATCCCCCATCAGCGCCGCCACCGCCTGCTGCGCCGTCGCCGTTTTCTGCGCCCCCTCCTGCTGCCGCTTTTCCAGCCAGTCCTGCCGGGCGGCGAAAGCCGACAAGTCCGGCAGCAAGATGGAAATCGCCGTCTCTTGGCTGGCGCGCGCGCCGACGCGGGCGATGCGCACCGACCTGGCGGCGATGGCGCAACCCATCGCGCTGTCGATATCGACTTCATCGGCGACGATCACGCAGCGGCTGGCCTCGGCGATGCGCACCTGCCGGCCGATCACCAGCGCGTTTTCCGCGCGCTGGATGGTGATGTCGCCGCGCTCGGCGCGCACCTGGGCGTTGGACACCATGCCCTCGACGCCGATCGGCCCATCGTCGTTCAGCGCGGCGCCGCCCACCAGGTTTTGCTTCAGCAGAATGCGGCCGCCGGTGGAGCGGACCGTGCCGTACACGTCGTTGCACAGGGTCAGGTTCTTGCCGGTGACGATCCGGCGTTCCTGCACCTCGCCGTGCTCTTCGTATTCGTCGCCCTGCAAGGCCAGGTCGCCGGTGGTGCGGACGCTGACGCCTTCGCGGTTGACGATCTTGTCGACGATGGCGATCAGGTTGGTTTCGCCATCGATGCTGAGAAAGCCGTCGCGCACCGCGACGATGAACTCCTGGCCCTCCATTTCCCGCACCTCGGTGCCTTCGCCGGCCAGGGTGGCCAGGTCGAAATCGCGCGGGGCGGCGATGGGAATCACGCAGCCATCCAGGCCGCGCCCCGGCCGGCTGGGCACGCTGGGCGTCTTCATCAGCAGCGCCGTATTGGCCTTGATCTGCGGGTAGCGGTTCTGGAACTGGGTCAGGTCCACCCGGCCGCCGGACAGTTTGCGCGGGTGGTCGTCGCGGCGGATCGCCGCCGTCTTCTCCTGCACGCCGGCGTCCACCCCGGGCACCGGCGGCTGCGGACAGGCGATCAGAAAACGCCCCACCTTGCGCTGGGCCAGGCAGTCGTCGATGACGGCGCGGTTCAGCCCGAAGCGAATGCCCTGCTGCCACAGATGGGCGACCATCTCGTCGAACTCCAGCCGGGAAGGCAGGGTTTGCGACTCTTCGCGCTGGCCGACGACAGTCGGCTGGCCCGCCGGGTCGCGGCCGTAGACCGGCGTCGCGACGTTTCTGGTCAGGAACACCTGCTCGAACAGGTATTCAACGCCGGCCTCCACCTGGATCACCGCGTGATACAGCGCGCGCCGTTCCTCGGCGAAAGACAGGATGCATTGCGCGATCCGCTGCCCAGGGCCGGCGTTGGCCGCATCGAAGTCGTACAGGTAGTAACACAGTTTCGGGTAATCGAGGCCGGACAGGAAAAAACCGGCGGCGAAGATCTGGTCTATCGCCTGGCGGAAGGCTTCGGCCCCGCTCAATAGTTCGGTCGCGACGAAAAAACCATCGGCACGCAGCTGAATGAAATCCGGCAGAGTGAACGGCTGGCCGGGCTCAGGCGCCGAGCCGGACCCGGAAGGCGGGTATTGCGGGAGATCTGTCGTGCTTGCCATGATCGCGCCTGCCTGAACAGCTGATTGCCGGCCGCAGCCCCCGGCTTGCGCGCAAGCACGGCCCGCGGAGAAAGGAAGCCGCGCCCCCTTTCTACCAAGGTAGCAAACTCATGCCGGCTTTGCGCGCCCGGCGCGCGGCGCCGTCCACCTCGCCAGCCTGCGGCATTCCTTTTGCATTAAAATGATCATCAGGCGCACAGTCCGCGCAGACGCCGCCAGGCTGGCCAACCCCATCACCAGGGATTGAGGTATCGCATGAAACAGGATTTTGTCATCAGAGCCGCGCAAACAGGCGATTACGCCGGCTGGCGGCCATTGTGGGACGGCTATAACGCGTTTTACGGCCGCGCCGGCGACACCGCGCTGCCGGAGGCCATCACCGCGCAGACCTGGGCGCGCTTTTTCGACCCGGCCGAGCCGGTGGACGCGCTGCTCGCCGAGCAAGACGGCAACATCATCGGCCTGGTCCACACCGTCATCCACCGCAGCACCACCCGGCTGGCGGACGTCTGCTATCTGCAAGACCTGTTCACCGCGCCGGAGGCCAGGGGCCGCGGCGCGGCGCGCGCGCTGATCGAGGCGGTGTATCGGCAGGCCGCCGCGCGCGGCTGCAACCGCGTCTACTGGCAAACCCACGACAGCAACCGCGCGGCGCGCGCGCTGTACGACAAGATGGGCGAGAACAAGGGCTTCATCATCTACGGCCTGGAGCTGCCGGCCTAAGCGCCGCCGGCCCTCCCCCGCCGCTCGCTTTACTGCCAGCGCCCCCAGCGTACCGCCAGCGAGGCCAGCGCCAGCAGCGCGGCCAGCGTGGTCACAGCCAGCCAGCCCCATTGCGCCAGCAACATGCTGCCGCACACCGCTCCGCCCGCCATGCCGATGAACACGCTGACGAACAGCACCGCGTTCAGGCGGCTGCGCGCGCCGGGGTCGATGCCGTAGACGATGGTCTGGTGCGCGATCAGCGAAGCCTGCACGCCGAGGTCGAAACCCACGGTGCCCAGGCCCAGCAGCCACAACTGGGCGACCGGATCCAGCAGCGGCATCAGGCACATGGCGGCGAAGGACAGCGCGCTCAGCCCCGCGCCCAGCCGGGCCACCACCGCCGGGCCGCGGCGGTCGGCCAGATGGCCGGCCATCGGCGCGGCCAGCGCGCCGGCGGCGCCCGCCAGGCCGAACGCTCCCGCGGCGGCGCTGCCCAGATGAAACGGCGCGGCGTGCAGCATCACCGCCAGCGTGGACCAGAAGGCGCTGAAGCCCATCGACAGCAAGCCCTGCGCCAGCGCCGCCTGCCGCAGGCTGGCGTGGCGGCGCAGCAGCGCCCATAGCGAAGCCAGCAGTTGGCGATAAGGCAGGGCCGTGGTCGGCGCGAACTTCGGCAGCCACAGCCAGGCGGACACGCCGATCAGCGCCACCCCGCCGGCCGCCAGCATGAACATGCTGCGCCAGCCCCAATGCCCGGCCACCACGCCGCTCACCACCCGCGACAGCAAGATCCCCATCAGCAGGCCGGTCATCACCGTGCCCACCACCTTGCCGCGCCGCTGTTCATGCGCCAGGGTAGCCGCCGCCGGCACGATGTCCTGCGCCAGCGTGGCGGTCAGGCCGATGGCCAGGCTGGCGGCCAATAGCCAAGGAAGCGACGGCGCCATTGCGCAGGCCAGCAGCGCCAGCACCAGCAGCGCCGCCTTGGCCAGGATGATGGCGCGCCGGTCGTGGCGGTCGCCCAGCGGGGCCAGCAGCAAAATCCCCAAGGCGTAGCCCAGCTGCGTCAGCGTCGGCACCAGGCCGATCTCACGGCTGCCGGCGCCGATGTCGGCGGCCAGAATGCCCAGCATGGGCTGGCTGTAATACAACGAGGCCACCGACAGCCCCGCGCCGGCGGCCAGCAGGAAAGTCAGCGCCTTGCCAGGCTGGTCGGCGCGCGACGGCGCGGCGGCCAAAATCTGGTCATGCGTTTTTTGGATGGAAGTCATCGGGGTGGGCTCCGTTTCACGAATGCCCGCAGTGTGCATGCCGCCGCGCTGCGATGGTAGTGGGCCGCCGCGCAGATTTGTTATACATTTTACGTATGAAAAAACCCATCATCAGCGATCTGTACCCGCAGCCGGGCGTCAGCCTGCCGGCCAGCGCCGGCGACCGGCTGGAACTGATGCAGACCTTCGTCCGCATCGTCGAGGCCGGCAATCTGTCGGCGGCGGCCCAGCAACTGGGCACCACCCAGCCGACCATCAGCCGCCGGCTGCAGGCGCTGGAAAAATCGCTGGGAATGAAGCTGTTGCAGCGCTCCACCCACAGCATGCGGCTGACCGACGACGGCGAACGCTGCTTCGCCCGCGCCAAGGAGCTGCTGGCCGGCTGGGCCGCCTTCGAATCCGACCTCAGGGGCGCGCGCGAAGAGCCGGAGGGCATGCTGCGGGTGGTGGCGCCGCACGCCTTCGGCCAGGAAAGGCTGGTACGGCCGCTGGCCGATTATCTGCAGCGCTATCCGCGCATGAAGGTGGAGTGGTTGCTGCACGACGACAGCGCGGCGCAGGACTTCATCGCCGCCGGCATAGACTGCGCGATCCAGGTCGGCGAGGTGACCGATTCGTCGCTGGTGGCGATCAAGCTGGCGGAAGTGCCGCGCATCGTGGTGGCGTCGCCAGCGCTGCTGGCGGGCGGACCCATCCCGCAAACCCCGGCCGAGCTGGCCGGCCTGCCGTGGCTGGCGCTGCGCACCTACTACCGCCACGAAATCCGCCTGCGCCGCGTCGACGGCGAAGAAGAGGCGCGCCTGCCGATAGAGCCGCGCCTGAGCACCGACAGCCTGTACGCGCTGCGCAGCGCGGCGCTGATGGGGCTGGGGGTCGGCGTGGGTTCGGCCTGGGTGATGACGGAAGACCTGGCCGCCGGCCGCCTGATCCAGCTGACGCCGGACTGGCAGGCCGCGCCGCTGCCGGTCAGCCTGGTGTATCCGTACAGCCGTTTTTATCCGGCGCGGCTGCGCGGCTTCGTGGAGGTGATGCGCGCCGCGCTGCCCGACGCGATCCGCGATTAGCCGCCCGCCTCGCAGCGCGTCCGGCCGCCCAGCCGCCTGGCCAGCTCGGCCGGCCCCTTCGGCGGATCGGTCAGGAACACCCGCGCGCGCAGCTGGTAATCGATGACCGCGGTGAGGTCGCCGCAGGGCAGGAACACCAGCCGCAATGAGGCCGGATCGTCGTACTTGGGCAAGTTCAACAATACCCGGTGCGGGGTGGGCGCCTGCGGCTGCCAGCCCGGCCGCGCCGGGCTCTGCGTCCACTCCACCAGCGCCTGCAGCCCGGGGCGCCACTGCCGGGGCAGGCCGTAGCAGCAGGTGTCGGTGTGGATGCGCTGGAAAGTGGAGCCGTTGAACGACTTGCTGTCGCGGATATCGTAGACGTCGGCGTTCTCTTGCTCATCGGCGTAGCGGTTGACCACCATCATGTAGGAGCCGTTGAAATAGACATCGCGGATCCACACCTCGGGGTCGGTTGAAATCGCCGCGCCGCCCACCCCGATCTCGCCGGGGGCGATCTCCTTGTCGGCTATCACGATATAGCCGCCGCCATCCGCCGGCCAGCCGACGCAGCCGGTCAGCCACAGCGTCAAACACCAAACCACCCATCCGAATCGCATGCTCATTCCTCGCCCAAGCTCCCTATCACTCGCCGACCCGCGGCGGCTGGCAATCGCCGGCCGCGCCCAAGCGGCGGCGGATTTCCGCCTCATACTCCTGGCCGCCGGGCAAATTCCCCATCACGCGGCGAATGTCTGCGGCGTCGATCAGCACGGCGACGCGCTTGCATGGCAGGAACACCAGCTCCAAATCATACGGGCTGGCGTAGCGCGGCACCTCGACATTCAGCGCCAGCAGCACGCGGTTGTTGTCATGCATATCGCGCCAGTGATCGAGCTCGCGGGTGGTCGTGCCGCCCGGCCCGTAAGGCGGGCGCTTGCTGCCATCCGCATTGCGTTCGGGGCTGGGGTCCTGCGTCCATTTGACGATGGCGCGCCGACCCGGCTGCCACTGCTCGGGCAGCCACACGCTGCAGGTGTCGCCGCTGCTGCTGCACACGCTGTTGCCGTCGAAGCTGGCGAACCGCACCTGGGAAGACGGATCGACATTGACGAAGGTGGCGGAAACCAGCTTGCGCTTGGCCGATTCCGGCGTTTGGCACGCCGCCAGGCCGGCGCAGACCGTCAGCCACAATAGTTTTTTCGCAAACGCTTTCCAATCAGGCAAAACCGCCCTCCCCTTCATCGCCGCCAGCCGGCTGAAACCAGCGCCCGATGATAATCCAAAGCGCCGCTGGCGGCACCGTCACGCCGTCGCCAGAAACGGCTGCCACATCTCGACGATGCGGCCGTCCTGGTACACGGCGATGGCGCCGAACTGCTGCAGCACCGCCTCGCTCTGGCGCGGGCGGAAAAACACCGTGTCGTCGACCTTCAGCGCCTGCCGGCCGGAACCCAGCAACACCTGTTGATTCGACGACGCGCCATACAGCGCGCTGCCGGCCAGCCCCGGCGGCGAAACCGGATCGGCCAGCCAGTTGCCGCCATAGAGAAAGTAGGCGCGCCGCGCGTTGACGTCCCAGGCGCGCAGCAGCCCGCCCAGCCACTCGACGCCGTAGGGCAGTTGGAAACGCGGCAACGCCTTCAGCACCGGCGCGGCGATGAAACAGGCCGGCAGCAGGTCGGCCAGCAGCGCGCTGTCGAAATCGCCGGGCTTCACCAGCGCCGAGCCCAGCGCCACCTCGTTCTCCACCCCGGAGCCGTCGTACAGCCGGTAGGTCGGCGAGCCGCCGGCATTGAAGCAAGGGCTGCCGGAGCCGGCCAGCAGCCCCGGCCAGGCCTTGATTTGCTCGGCGAAGCCGGCGTACGCCTGCCGCGCATGGGCGTGCGCCCGAGCGCGCAGGCCGGGCAGATCGGGCAGCTTGGCGACGTGGGCGTCGTAGCCCATCAACCCGGCCCATTGCAGCCGGGGCTCGGAACGCAGGATGTCCAGCATCGCCCGCATCTCGTCGCCGCCGGCGATGCCGCCGCGGTGCAGGCCGACGTCTATCTCGAAATTGACGCGCAGCCGCAGCCGCTGCGCCCGCGCCAGCTCGCGGTATTGCGCCAGCCGTTGCGGGGTGTCGACCAGCCATTGCAGCTGCCGCTCGGGCTGAAAAGCGCCGGGCGGGAAACCGCGGTAGAAGGCCAGCGCGGCGGCGGCTGGCAGCGGCTTGCCCAGCAAAATGTCGTGGTCGCCCTCCGCCATCGCCAACAGCTGCGGCAAGCTGAACAACATGTGCCGGCGAGTGCCGGCCAGCGCCGCCGCCTCGCGCAACAGCGCCGGACACGGCAGCGATTTCACCACCAGCCGCAGCGGGATGCGGCCGTTCAGATTGCGCAGCACCTGGCCGACGTTGGCGCGCAGCCGCTCCCGGTCCAGCACCAGCGTCGGCGTGGCGATGCCGGCCGCGCGCAACGCGGCCGGCAACTGGCGGAAATAACCATCGTGCGGGCTGCCGCGCTCGCCGGGGCGCAACGAACCTAGCAACGCCGCCGCGCCGGCCGCGCCGCCTGCGGCCAATAGCTGGCGCCGGCTCCACTGCGGCGGCTTCATGCCCTTATCCCGAACACCCGGCGCAGGTGCGGATTGAGCAGCCGTCCGTCCGGGTCCAGCTCACGCCGCAGCTGCAAGAAGTCGTTCCAGCGCGGGTAGAGGGCGGCGAAATCCGCCGCCTGGTGCGCATGCAGCTTGCCCCAGTGCGGCCGGCCCTGGTATTGGCGGAAGATGGGCGCGATGTCGCTCACCAGGTAGTCGCAAGCCTCGCCGGCCGCCGCGTGCACGGCGATGGAGCAGGAGTCGCGCTGGTAAAAGGGGCTGAGCCAGGCGTCGTCGGCCTGGACGAAGCGAAACTCCATGGGAAAGAACACCTCGTTGCGACGCTCCAGCCGGCTGATCACCTCGCGCGCGCAGGCGATGCCGTCCTCGCGCGGCACGTGGCATTCCGATTCATTGAACAGCGTCGGCCGGGCGCTGGACAGCAGCCGCCAGGACTTGTCCTGCGCCTGCTCGACCAGCCCTGGGTCTATCAGTTTGCGCGCCACCCAGCGCCGCAGCTCGGGCGCGCGGCCCAGCCAGTCGCGCAGCCGGCGCAATTCGCGCAGCATGTCTTCATCCTGCGAATCCGGATGCGATACCGCGCCATCGGCGCTGATGTCGTGGGTGATGGCGGCGGCGTAACCGGTGAAGGGCAGATAGAAGAATTCGAAATGGCGGTGCCGCCGCGCCAGTTCCGGCGCCGCCTCCAGCATCTCGCCCACCGGTTTCAGCCAGAGCCGGCGCCGCAGCGAATACGCCGGCACCACCCGGATGCCGGCCTCGACTATCACCCCCAGGCAGCCCAGCGACACCCGCGCCGCCTGCAGCAGCTCCGGCTGCCGCTCCAGGCTGCATGCCAGCGCCTCTCCGGCCGGAGTCAGCAGCCGCAGCGACAGCACGTCGGCATGCAGCGCCGGCAGCTGCGCGCCGGTGCCGTGGGTGGCGGTGCTGATGGCGCCGGCGAAAGTCTGCGCGTCCACGTCCGGCAGATTGCGCAGCGCCAGGCCATGGCCATCCAGCTGGCGCGACAACTGCGACAGCCGGGTGCCGGCCAGCACGGTGGCGGTCAGCGCCTGCTGGTCCTGCGTTTTCAGGCCGGACATCCGGTCGAGCGACACCAGCCGGCCGCCGGTGGGCACCAGCGGCGAAAACGAATGGCCGGAGCCGACGCAGCGCAGCGGGCCGCCGCCGCGCAGCAGCGCCGCCAGTTCGGCTTCGTCGGCCGGCGTGGCCAGCGCCTGCGCCCGGCACTGGTTGAGGCCGCTCCAGCTGCGCCACAGATAAGCGCCGGCAGGCTTGGCCGCGGCTGGCGCGCCGGGGCGAGCCGTCAGCCCGGCCAGCATGGCGGCGCCGCCCAGCTGCAGCCAGCGGCGGCGAGTGACGGCGGCCGGCTTCATGAACGCGCTCCCGCCGCCGCGCCGGCCATGAAGACGATCAGGCGCCGCAGCTCCTCGTCGCTGCAGTCGTTGCAATACCCCATCGCCGGCATCGTCTTGAAACCGTCGCGCGCGTGCGCGAGCAAAACCGGCATGCCCTGCCGCAGCCGCGGCGCCCAGGCCGCGGCGAAGGCGGTCAGCGGCGCCTGGCTGGCCGCCGCGCCATGGCAGCCCAGGCAGGAGCGCTCGTACTTTTCGGCCAGCCGGGCATCGGCCGGGCGCAGCGTTTCGGCTTTTTGCAGATCCGCCGATTGCGGCTTGCCGTCCTGGCAGGCCCCCAGGCAAAGCAGCGCGCCGACGGACAGCGCGCGCCGCGCATCAAGCGCGAATGGAATGGGCATATCGAACTCGCTCCGGATGGCGGGAGCGCAGCGCTCCCTGAAAAAACCAGAGCATCGCGCATCCGCGCCAGCCGGCCCCCAGCACAAGGGACAGGTCCGTCCGCCTCCCGGCCCGTCCACCCCGTATTCGTCCTAGGTAGATACGCCGATAACAATCCGCAGGCCGCCGCTTACACTCCAGTTAACATCGCCCACCCTCGCCCTTTTGCCCGGCTCCGGCGGCCAGCCGGGCCAGCCTCCTCCGTCGCCGCCACCACCATGCAAAGGATCCCGCGCCATGACCATCCATCCCGCAGACGGCTACCCGCACACCAGCAAGCATTACGCCTATTCCGCCGGCGACCGGGCCAGGCAGTGCTTCCAGTTCGTCCGCGACATCGACGCCGCGATGCGCGCCAACTATTCCGCCAATATCGAAGCGATAGGCCGCAACATCTATCCCATCCTGTTCGCCGAATCCACCTTCGACGGCGGCCGCTACACGCTGGTGGTGAATCCCGACATCCGCCACGTCAAGGAAAACGTCTGTCCGATCTACGACCAGTGCAAGGCGATCTCGCACATTCCGCTGGGCATCTACTCCATCCTGTCCGCCTACCAGTGCGACTCCACCCTGCAGCAGTGGGCGCCGGCGCTGGCCGCCTACCATGACCAGATCCAGCATGTGCACGACCATCTGGACGAGCTGGAATGGCCGGATGCCGGCATCAGGCAGGCCAACCGCGAGATCCTGCACGCGTCGCTGCATTTCATCCGCCACACGCTGGAGCGCGGCCGCTACGATATGGAGGAGTTCAGCCACTACTCGCGCAAGCTCACCGCGCAAATCGTGCTGAACCAGACCACCGCCGCGCAGAACCAGGTGCGGGTGATGTCCGACACGCTGCGCGAATGGAAGGCGATGCTGGGCGACCGGTGGCGCGATCTCTACGTGGTGGTGTCGGCGCTGTGGACGCTGTCGCAGGAGAGCGCGCACGAGGAGATCATCGGCGCCTTCATGGACGAAGACCGCCGCGAAACCCACATGATTGTTTCGGAGACGCCGCATTCGGTGGACGACGCCCAGGCGCTGCTGGGCCGCATCGTCGGCGACCGCATCATGGCGGAGATGGTGTTCTCGCCGCACGGCACCGAGACCGAGAAGGAAAACATCTATTCGCTGTCCACCAAGCGCGACCTGCTGTCGCAAGCCATTGAAAAAGCCATCGCCGAAGGCGCGGGCGGCACCGCCGTCTGCCCCCACCTGTCGCGCTGAGCCGCATCCGGCCCCGCCCGGGGCCGGGTCGAGCGCCGCCGTGTCCGTCCCCCATCCCTAAAAGCCGGCGCGGCCGCGCCGCCGTACATGCTGTTACGGTTATGAACAGATACAAACAGCAATCAGTCGTCGCGGTTTCTTTGCGGCTGCGAAACAAAATGCCGCCATAGTGCAAGCATACGCAATGCGCGTTCCAACAAAAGGAAGCATGCCATGAAACACGTGATGACAGCCGCGGCGCTGATCGCCGCCTCCCTGACCAGCCTGCCCAGCCAGGCCGCCGATGTCGGCGTTTCCATCAGCGTCGGCCAGCCCGGCTTCTACGGCCAGATCGACATCGGCGGCTACCCGCCGCCGCAAGTGGTCTATCCGCAGCCGGTAATCATACAGCCGGTGCCAGTCGGCCTGCCGCCGCTGTACCTGCGAGTGCCGCCCGGCCACATGCAGCACTGGAGCCGCTACTGCCGCGAATACCATGCCTGCGGCCGCCGCGTCTTCTTCGTCCGCGACGACTGGTACAACCGCGTCTACGTGCCGCACTACCAGCAGCGCCATTTCCCGCATCATGACGGCTACGAGCACCGCGACCACCACGAAGAGCATCGCGACGAACATCGCGACTACCCGCGCGACCGCTAAGCCCCGCCGCGCCGTCCAGCCGGACCGCCGCCCAGTCCCGCTGGCGGCCGTCCGGCTTTTCATCGTACGGACGGCGCGCGCTTCATAGAAATTAACCACGCCGCATTGGCATGAACCCGCCGCCAGCGCGCCAAAGCCGAAGCATCGCGCCCAATCCGCGCCGCCATCGCCGAGTTCATGCCAAACCGCCGCTGCCGACGGCGGGAGTGCGGCGTTTTGCCGCAGGCCGGCGCTGGAACAGATGCGCATACTTGCGCTGCGCATGACATCTAAAAAGGGGGAAAACCATGCCGACTCGCCATGCTGTCCATCGCCGCCTGCTGCCCGCGCTGCTGTTGCTGGCGCCTTCCGCGTCCGCGCTGGCCTGCGCCAGTTGCGGCTGCACGCTGAGCTCCGACTGGGAAAGCCAGGGCTTCGCCACCCAACCCGGGCTGAAAATGGATATCCGCTACGACTACCTGAACCAGAACCAGCTGCGCAGCGGCAGCGGCACCATCACGCCGGCAGCCGCCAGCCAGCTGAACCAGGGCAATCAGGAAGTGGAGCAGTACACCCGCAACCATTACCTGACGCTGGGTTTCGACTATGCCTTCTCTCCAGCCTGGGGTGTCAATGTGCAGGTCCCGTACATAGACCGCAGCCACAGCACGCTGGGCACCGGCTCCGACGGCGCCAACGCGGCCAGCGGCGGCGGCGCGTACGACTCCAGCACCTCCGGCCTTGGCGACATCAAGGTGATAGGCCGCTATCAGGGCTTCGCCGCCGCGCGCAATTTCGGCCTGCTGTTCGGCCTGAAGCTGCCCACCGGCAGCCATAGCGAAACCGGCGTCTCCACCGATCCGGCCAATCCGGGCGCCGCCGCGCCGATAGACCGCGGCCTGCAGCCGGGCACCGGCACCACCGACGCCATCGTCGGCGCCTACTATTTCGGCGACCTTGGCCGCAGCTGGAGCTACTTCACCCAGGCCACCGTGCAAAGCGCGCTGGACAGCGCCAACCAGTACCGGCCCGGCACCGGCGTCAACCTGAACCTGGGCGTGCGCTATGCCGGCTTCTCCGGCTGGATGCCGCAATTGCAGCTCAACGCCCGCTACGTGCAGCACGACGTCGGCGACAACGCCGACACCGTCAGCACCGGCGGCACGCTGGTCTACCTGAGCCCCGGCCTGACCGTGCCGCTGACCAGACAGGCCTCGGTCTATGGCTTCGTGCAGTTGCCGCTGTACCAGCACGTCAACGGCGTGCAGCTGGCGCCGCGCTACACCACGTCGATAGGCGCGCGCTACGCGTTCTGAGTCATCCGCGCTTAAGCGGGCTGGCCCAGCGCCGCTCCTGCCGCAGCTTGTCCGCCAGTTGGTCGGCGGACAGCGGGCGGCTCAGCCAGTAGCCCTGCAGCACATCGCAATTCAGGCCGGCCAGCACCCTGGCCTGCTCGGCGTTCTCCACGCCTTCGGCCACCACCTCCAGCTGCATCGCGTGGGCCAGGGAAATGATGGTTTCCACCAGCGTCATCGACTCGGGCTCGTCCAGCATGCCGCTGACGAAGGCGCGGTCTATCTTCAGCGCCTGCACCGGCAGGCGCGCCAGATAGGCCAGCGACGAATAGCCGGTGCCGAAATCATCCACCGCGATGGCCACGCCCAGTTCGCGCGCCTGGCGCAGCTTGGCGATGCTGCCATCGACATCGGCCATGATCTGGCTTTCGGTGATTTCCAGATCTATGCCGTGGTCGGCGCCATACGGCGCCAGCGCCTGCGCCAGCATCGCCACGAAGTCCGCTTGCTCCAGCTGCCGCGGCGAAACGTTGACGGCGACGCGCGGCGACGCCAGCCCCGCCTCGCGCCAGCCGCGATGGTCGCGCGCGGCCTGCTCCAGCGCCCAGCGCCCTGCTTCGACAATCATGCCCAGTTCCTCCAGCAACGGCACGAACTGCTCCGGCGACACCAGGCCGCGTTCCGGATGGCGCCAGCGCAGCAGCGCCTCCACCCCCGCCAGCTGATGGCTGTTGGCTTCGACCTTGGGCTGGTAGTGCAATTCGAACTGCCCGCGCTCCAACGCGGCATGCAGCAGATTGCCCAACTCCAGCGCCGCCGCCGCCCGCTCCGTCATCTCCTGCCGGTAGAACAGGCTCTTGGCGCCGGCGGCTTTGGCCCGCTTCAACGCGGACTCGACATGCTCCATCAGATCCGCGGCTTGGGCGCCATCGTCCGGGTACATGGCGATGCCGAATTTGGCCGACAGCCGCAGCTCGGCGCCGCCAATTTCCATATGGGCGTCCAGGCATTCAAGCTGCAGCTTCTGCAACTGGCGGGCAGCCTCCTCCTCCCCAGCCGCCTGCGGCAGAATCAGCGCGAACTGGTCGGCGCCGATGCGCGACAGCTGCGAAGCATCCTGCACATGGCGGCGCAGACGGTCGGCGAAACACTGCAGCACCTGGTCGCCGATAACGCGGCCGAACACGTCGTTGATGGACTTGAAATGCTCCAGATCGAGAAACGCGATGGCGAAGCGGCGTTCCGCCGCGTCGGTGATGCGCTGCGCCAGCCGCTCCGCCAGCAGCCCGCGGTTGGCGAGTCCGGTCAGGCTGTCGTAATAGGCCAGGTAGTCCAATCGCTCCGACTGTCCGATGTGGCTGAGCGCGAAGGCGATATCGCCGGACGACTCGCGCAGCAGCTGCACCTCCTGGCGGTCGAAAGCGCCGGCTTCCTCGGCGAACAACGCCAACACCGCCTGCGCCTGCCCGTCTATCACAATCGGCAGGCAGGCCACCGCGCGCAGGCCGCGCGCCATCAGCTCCGGCATCAACGCCCCCAACGACGCGTCCTCCTGCACATCGTTGCATACCACCATTTCCCGCTCGCGCGCCGCCCGGCAAGCCGGCCTGTCGGCAAACGGAGAATCGGCGCGCGCGCTCAGGCGGATCTGCGCCCGGTAGCTGCTGTCTTCGCCGCAAAAAGCCGCCACCTCGCCGTCGCCGCTTTGCGGATCGATCACCCCGACCCAGGCCATGCGGTAGGCGCCGTCCTCCACCGCGATCCGGCACACGCCGTCGAACAACTCCTTGCGCTGCCGGCAGTGCACGATCAAGGCATTGACCCGGCTCAGCACCTCATACACGCGGCTCATCCGCTCCACCTGCTGGCGCAGCAGCGACTGCTGCATGGCTATCGTCAGTTGCTGCGCGTAGATTTCCGCCACCTCTTGCTGCTCGTCGCTGAAGGCGTTCTCGTGATCCGCTCCCAGATTCAGCATGCCGAGCAGCTTCCCCTCCGCCAGCATCGGAATCCGCAGATACGAACGCATGCCCTGCTGGTACAGGCGCTCCAGCGTAGACGAGCGCTTGGGCAGCAGGCTGAGGTCATCCACCCGGCACACCTTGCCCTGCTTGAGTTTTTCCAGGTCGTCCAGGCCATATCCGATCAGGCTCATCCTTTGCCCAGGGTCGCTGTTCGAACCGGGCGCGCGCTCGATCGCCAGCACCCTGGCGCTGAAGGATTCCCAGTCTATGATCAAGGCCACCGCGCTCCAGAACGGCACCAGCCGGCGCATGTAGCGCAGGCCGATCTGCGCCACCTGGACCGGCGTGACCGCCGACAGGATCGCCCGCGCCAGCTCGTTCAGCGACTCCAGCTGCTGCACATTGCGCTGCAGCGCCGCCAGCATCTTCTCGCGTTCGCTGATGTCGCGCAAAATCACCGTGCAAGACCAGTCATCGCCCAGTTCCTGTTTGGAAATGGAGGCTTCCAGGTCGAAAGCGGCGCCATCCGCCCGCACGCCCTGCACTTTGCCCAAGCGCCCCATCCTTCGGCTGGACAAGCCCTTATCGACAAACGCCGCCACCTTCTGGCTGTGCGGCGACCGCACCGCTGACGGCATAAGGCTGTCCAGCGGCTGGCCTAGCATCTGCTCGGCGCGATAGCCGAACATCCGCTCGGCGGCCGGATTGAACAAAGTGATGCGCTGAGAGGAATCTATGCTGATCACCCCATCCATCGCCGAACGTATCATGCCGGCGTAGCGCGCCTCGCTGTCGCGCAATTCCCGCTCCGCCGCCCGTTGCTGCGTCAGGTCCTGAGTAATCTTGGCATAGCCTTGCAACTCGCCGTCGTCGCCGCGGATCGCGTACAGGATGGCGCGCGCCCAGAAACGGCTGCCGTCGCGCCGCACCCGCCAGCCCTCGTGCACATCGCGGCCCTGCTGCGCCGCGGTGGCCAGCAAATGCTGCGGCACGCCGGCCGCCTGGTCTTCTGCGGTATAGAAACAATCGAAAGAACGGCCGACGATTTCCTCGGTCGTATACCCCTTGATTCCCTGCGAGCCGTTGCTCCAGTTCAGCACCAGGCCTTCCGGCGACAACAGGAAAAAAGCGTAGTCGGTAATGGAGTCGATCAGCAGCCGGAATTCATGCTCTATGCGCAACAGCGCCTGCTGCGCATGGTGCTGGGCGCTGATGTCCAGCACCACGCCGTGTATGTGCTCCTCCTCGCCAAAGCGCACCTGGCGAAAGGACAGCAGCGCGTGCAGCTCGCTGCCGTCGGCGCGGCGCAAGCGCACCGGCGCGCCTTGCACGCAGCCTTGCGTCTTCAGCAAGGACAACACCACCTCGCGGTCGTCCACATTCTGCCAGATGCCAAGCTCGCTGGTGCCATGCCCCAGCACCGAAGCAGCCTCCAGGCCGAACATGTCCAGGAAGGCCTGGTTGACCTCCTCCAGGCGGCCGTCGGCCTGCCGCGAAATCGCCATCGCCACCGGGCTGCCCTCAAACAGCGCGCGAAAGCGCTCGTCGCTTTGCCGCAGCGCCTCGGCGTCATGGTTCTGCCGGCGCAAGGCTGCCTCCAGCTTGGCCTTCGCCAGCAGGTGGATCTCGCTGATCAGGCTGAGCAGCACGCCATTGAGCGCCAATAGGCTGAGCGACAGCAGAAACGACACCGGGCTGCCCGCCATATCCGGAGTCGAGGTGAAAAACAGGCAGCCGATGATGGCGGTGATCAGCCCGGTGGACAGCAAGCCGGGGCCCAGCCCGCCCAGCAGCGCGCTCAAGCCTATCGGAATCAGGAACAGCAACATCAGATGGTGCTTGCCGAATTCCGGATGCAATTGGCCGCGCATGCCGATGACCAGCAGCGAGCTGACGATGGCGAACAGATAATCGGAACCATGGCGACGCCCGGCTTCCTCATCGCCGGGCAGCCGCAGGCGGCGCAAGCCATGGAACAGCAGAATGGAAGTGGCCGCCACATACAGCCCGCCCCAGCACAGGATCAACCAGACTTGCCACTGCCGACTCGCCATCCCGCCCAGCAACCAATCCGGCGCGGTCATCATCAGCAGAGTCAACAACGCATACAGCAGCGCCAGCGCCGCCGGCTGATGGCCCGGGCGCGCGGCCAGCCAGCGCGGCAAGCGGCCAGGAGCGGCCAGTCTGGACAGGCTTTCTTCCGGCAATTGCCGCAAGGCAAGATACAGCAGCGCCGCCGAGACGAAGGTGAACAGCGCGTCCCAGGCCAGGCCGCCCGCTTGCCCCCCTCTGGCGCTGTCGGTATCCACCAGCAGGTCGGGCACGATGACCCAGATCGAGGCGATCAATGCATAAGCCAGCGTGGCCACCCAGTTCAACCTGTCCTTGCGCGCCGTCATCCTCCCCCCATACCCGTCCGTTGATAGGTCTTTCTGAGTATGGCAAGCATTGCCGGCCAGAGCTGCGCAATTTCACTGGTTCCACGCGCGATTTCCCGCATGAAAAAGCCCGCGGGGGCTAGCCGCGGGCGGGCAGGCGGATGCCTGATGACGTCAGCTTTGCGGCAGCAAGCTGTCTCGCGTCAGCAGCGCGGCGAAGTCGTCGGCCGGCAGCGGCTTGGCGATCAGGTAGCCCTGGACGAAATCGCAGCCCTCCTGCTCCAGGAACTGCCATTGCTCCATCGTCTCCACGCCTTCGGCCACCACCTGCATGTTCAGGTTCTTGGCCATATTGATGATGGCGCGGGCGATGGCGCTGTCGTCGGCGTCCTGCGGGATGTCGCGCACGAAGGAGCGGTCGATCTTCAGCTTGTCGGCCTTGAAGCGCTTCAGGTAGGACAGGCTGGAGTAGCCGGTGCCGAAGTCGTCGATGGACAGCCTGAGGCCCATGTTCTTCATATTGTCTATGGCCTGGATCGTGGCCTGCGCGTCTTCCATGATGATGCTCTCGGTCACCTCGATGTCCAGCGCGTGGCCGGGCAGGCCGCTGGAGGCCAGCGCGTGCTGCAGCTGCTCGGCCAGATCGGGCTGGCGGAACTGTAGCGCCGACAGATTGACCGCCAGCGTCAGCTCCGGCAGGCCGGCCTGGCGCCAGGCCACCAGCTGGCGCGTGGCTTCGCCGATCACCCAGTTGCCGATCTGCACGATGAAGCCGCGCTCCTCCGCCACCTGGATGAAGCGCACCGGGCCCAGCAGGCCCAGCGACGGATGGTTCCAGCGGATCAGCGCCTCGGCGCCGACGATGCGGCCGCTTTGCATCTCCACCTGCGGCTGGTAGTGCAGCACGAACTCGTCGCGCTCCAGCGCGAAGCGCAGCTGGCTTTCAATCGCCAGGATTTCGCGGGCGCGGGCGTTGAGATCGGCGGTGTAGAACTTGTAGCTGTTGCGGCCGGACGATTTGGCGTGGTACATCGCCGCGTCGGCGTTGCGCACCAGGGTCTCGTAGTCGCGGCCGTCGTCCGGGTAGACGCTGATGCCGATGGACGGCGTGATGGTGATCACATGGTTGTGCAGCTCGATCGGGTTGGCGAACACCTCGCGCACCCGCTCGGCCGCCAGCGCCGCCTCGCCCGGATCGGACACCAGCGGCAGCAGCACGATGAATTCGTCGCCCCCCTGGCGCGCCAGCATTTCGCCCGGCCCCAGCACAGTGCGGATGCGGTCGGCCGCCACCTGCAGCAAGGTGTCGCCGGCCGAGTGGCCCAGCGATTCGTTGACGGTCTTGAAGCGGTCGAGATCCAGCAGCAGCAGCGCCAGCCGCTGGTTGTCGCGCACCGCGTTGTGGATGGCCAGCTCGACGCGGTCCTGCATGTGCATGCGGTTGGGCAGGCTGGTCAGCACGTCGAAGTGGGCCAGGAACTGGATGCGCTCGTCGGCGGCCTTGCGTTCGGTCAGGTCGCTGAAGATCGCCACGTAATGGGTGATTTCCTCCAGGCTGTTGCGCACCGCGTTGATCGCCAGCCATTCCGGATACACTTCGCCGTTCTTGCGGCGGTTCCACAGTTCGCCCTGCCAGGAGCCGTCCTCGGCGATGGCCTGCCACATCTGGTCGTAGAAGGGCTGGTCGTGGCGGCCGGACGACAGGATGCTGGTCTTCTGCCCCAGCACCTCGTGCTGGGTGTAGCCGGTGATTTCGGTGAAGGCGCGGTTGACGCTGCGGATGCGGCGGTCGGCGTCGGTGATCATGATGCCTTCGACGGTGTTCTCGAACACCTTGGCCGCCAGCTGCACCCGCTCTTCGGCGGCGCGCTTCTCGGAGATGTCGCGCACCATCCGCCACACCGCGTTGATGCGGCCGAAGGCGTCGCGCATCGCCACCGTCTTGACGCTGACCGGCACCTGGTTGTCGAAGCGGTTCAGATAGGTGGCTTCGAATTCGTCGCAATAGCCGAAGCGCAGCACCTTGTTGTCGAGGTTGAAGCGCTCCAGCGCCTCGCTCTCTTCGGCCACCAGGCTCCAGAAGTTCTGCTGCTTGAGCTGGTCCAGGCTGTAGCACATCAGATTGAGGAAGGCCGGGTTGGCGTCTATCACCTGGCCGTCCAGCGAGCTGATGACGATGCCGTCAAGATTGGACCAGAACAGCTCGCGGTATTTGTTCTCCGAGCGGCGCAGCGCGTCCTCCACCTCGCGGCGGCGGGCGATGTCGGCCTCCAGCGCCAGCGTCTTGGCGCGCAATTCGTCGACCAGCCGCTTCAATTCGGAGCGGGTCCACTCCAGGTGGGTGCCGAGCCGGCCCAGCTCGTCGCGGCGCGACCACTCGAACGGCGTATCCAGCTTCAGCTCGGCCAACAGCCGCGCCTGCTCGGTCAACAGCCGCATCGGACTGAGGAAGCGCGAGTGCAGGATGCTCATGATCAGCATGATGGACAGCACCAGCTGCGCCGCCAGTATCATCAGGATGTTCTTCACCTGGTTGCTCAGCGCGATGGCCAGGTTCTCGTTGTCGAACTCCATCGTCACCTGGCCGATGGCCTCGCCGCGGTAGATCACCGGCTTCTCGACGTAGGACACGCTGCCGATGCGGCGCTCGCTGCGCACCGAGGACAGGAATACCTGGTTGGACTGGGTGTCGGTGACGCGGATGGAAATCACGCGCGGGTCTTCCATCACCGACGAGATCAGCGGATTGCCGGCCTGGCGGCTGAGGTTCCACAGCGGCTCCTGCATGCCCAGCGCGACGATGTCGAGCAGACGGCGCTGGTCGGTTTCCAGCTGGGTGGTCAGGTTGTCCTTCTGAATGTTGAAGCTGAGATAACTGATGATGGAGGCCGGAATCAGCAAGCCGAGTATCACGGCGATGAGAAACACATCCCTCAGATTCAAGCCAGAGCTGGCGGTGGATTTATCGTCTGCTTGTTGAGCCATGTCGCGCTAGTCTTTGTTCGCCGAAAAGTCGGTGATCGAATGCCCTGAGTTGAATTCGTTTGTGCAATCAGCAGTATACACCGGCCGCCGCCGGCTTTTGGCCGGAATATTCACCAGTCATCGCTCCTCGCCATTTTCAAGCACATCCGCGGCCGGCGCGCGGCGGATATTAAGGAATCGGCGCCGCGCATTGCCTTGCCTTGCCGCTGGGCCTAAAATCCACGACACTTTTTGACCAAGCATTCAGGATATGAACCATGCCGCAGTCACGTTATGAAAAGATTATCTCCGCCCGCTGGATCATCACCGTGGAAACTGACGGCGAAGTCCTGGAAAACCACGCAGTCGCGATCAAGGATGGCAGGATTGCCGCCATTATTCCAGCGGCGCAGGCCGCCGGCCTGGATGCGGACGAACGGCTGGAGCTGCCCGATCACGTGCTGATGCCCGGCCTCGTCAACCTGCACGGCCACTCGGCGATGACGCTGCTGCGCGGACTGGCCGACGACAAGGCGCTGATGGACTGGCTGACCAACCATATCTGGCCGGCCGAAGGCAAGCACGTCCACGACGACTTCGTGTTCGACGGCGCGCTGCTGGCGATGGGCGAGATGATACGCGGCGGCACCACCACCATCAACGACATGTACTTCTACAACGCCGCGATGGCGCGCGCCGGCCTGGCGTCCGGCATGCGCACCTTCGTCGGCTGTTCCATCCTGGAATTCCCGACCAACTACGCGGCCAACGCCGACGACTACATCGCCAAGGGCATGGCCGAACGCAGCCAGTTCCTGGGCGAAGACCTGGTCACCTTCACCCTGGCGCCGCACGCGCCCTACACCGTATCGGACGACACCTTCCGCAAGGTTGTGACGCTGGCCGAGCAAGAAGACATGCTGATCCACTGCCACATCCACGAAACCGCGGACGAAGTGAACAACAGCGTCAAGGAACACGGCCAGCGCCCGCTGGCCCGCCTGCAGCAGCTGGGCCTGCTGTCGCCGCGCCTGGTGGCCGCCCACATGGTGCACCTGAACGACGCCGAGATCGAACTGGTGGCCAAGCACGGTCTCTCCACCGCCCACAACCCGGCCTCCAACATGAAGCTGGCCTCCGGCATCGCCCCCATCCCCAAGATGCTGCAGGCCGGCATCGCGGTCGGCATCGGCACCGACGGCGCCGCCTCCAACAACAAGCTGGACATGCTGGCGGAAACCCGCCTGGCCGCGCTGCTGGCCAAGGTGGGCACGCTGGACCCGACCTCGGTGCCGGCCGCCGCCGCCATACGCATGGCCACGCTGAACGGCGCGCGCGCGCTCGGCATCGCCGACAAGACAGGCTCGGTCAAGGAAGGCAAGGACGCCGACCTGATCGCCATCGACCTGTCGGCGCTGGAGACCGCGCCGGCCTTCGATCCGATCTCGCACGTGGTGTACGCCGCCGGCCGCGAGCAGGTCAGCCACGTCTGGGTCAAGGGCCGCGCGCTGCTCGCCGGCCGCAAGCTGACCACCCTGGACGAATCCAACTTGAAAGCCCGCGCCGACGATTGGCGCAACCGCATCCTGGCGAAGTAAACGCATGAGCAATGTAGACGAACTCGAAATCGACAAATTCAGCCAGCTGGCGCACAAGTGGTGGGACAAGGACAGCGAATTCAAGCCGCTGCACGAGATCAACCCGCTGCGGCTGGACTTCATCGACCGCCACGCCTCCCTCGCCGGCAAGAAAGTGCTGGACGTCGGCTGCGGCGGCGGCATCCTGGCCGAGAGCATGGCGCAAAAAGGCGCGCAGGTGACCGGCATCGACCTGGCCAAGAAATCGCTGAAGGTAGCGCAGCTGCACAGCCTGGAGTCCGGCGTGCCCATCGACTACCGCTGCGTGGCGGTGGAGGATCTGGCAGCGGAGATGCCGGGCGCCTTCGACGTGGTGACCTGCATGGAAATGCTGGAGCACGTGCCCGATCCGCAAAGCGTGGTGCGCGCCTGCGCCCAATTGGTGAAGCCGGGCGGCTGGGTGTTCTTCTCCACGCTGAACCGCAACGCCAAGGCCTATCTGCTGGCCGTGGTCGGCGCCGAGTACGTGCTCAACATGCTGCCGCGCGGCACCCATGAGTACGCGCGCTTCCTCAAGCCGTCGGAGCTGGGCCGGATGACGCGCCATGCCGGCCTCAGCCTGCAGACGCTGAGCGGCATGGGCTACAACCCGCTCACCCGCATCTACTCGCTGAACGACGACACCGCTGTCAATTACCTGATGGCCACCCGCCTGCCGGCCGCCTGAAACGGGACCGACTCCGCCAAGCCCGGCCCCGCGCCGGGCTTTCTTCATTCCGCGTCCAAGTTTGGCTTTTTCTGCCCTCAGGCAGGCTTTTTCGCAAAAAGCGTGTCAAACAGCATAAAAATCCAGGCCAGCCCGTCAACACAACATCAAAACATGCGTTTTAACCCTCTGGTTGATATCATGACCGCCCCAAGCCAGGCGGCTCGACACGCGCCCGGCGGCATGGCAGTGCCGCGGGCCAGGCTTGGCCGCGGCATTTGGATACAAACAGGCTGACCAACAAAATATTGCCGGACAATCCTGCATGGCCATGCCGTACAATACTTATGAAAACGAAAAAAACGCTTTCCGGAGATGATTCATGACTTTCAAGGCCAACGACCTGCTGACCGAGCAGATCGCCCAATACCTAGGCAAACAGATCATCCAGGGCGACATGCAACCGGGCGAGCGCATCCAGGAATTGCGGATCGCCGCCGAACTGGAGGTCAGCCGCGGCTCGGTGCGCGAGGCCTTGCTGATATTGCAGCGCCGCCATCTGGTGGACATTTTCCCGCGCCGCGGCGCGGTGGTGGCCAGCATAGGCGCGCGCGACGTGCGCGATTTCTTCGACCTGTGGTTCCTGCTGCTGGATCGGGTGGCGCAAAACCTGGCCGCTGGCTGGCAGAACGACGACCTGGCGCGCTTCATCGAGCTGATGGCCCAGCTGGAGGAAGACAACCGCCGCGATGACCTGCAGGCCTTCTACGAGCACGGCATCGAATTCCTGTCGGCGCTGTACAACCATGCCGACAACCGCTACCTGACCGATACCCTGAACGACATGCTGCCGCTGACCCAGCGCTGCCTGTACGCGATACTGCGCGCCGGCAAGAGCCAGATGGACAACACCTACCGTTTCCTGGAAAGCCTGCTGAAGACGCTGATCGCGCGCGACACCAGCCGGCTCAAGCAAATGGTGGCCACTTTCGGCCAGGAATACAGCCAGCTGGCGCAAACCGCGGCCGAGGCGCTGGAAGGCCGCCGCTAAGGCACCGCTTGCCGGCACCCGCCGCCCATGAAAAAAGCCGCCGGCTTCCAATGGGAAACCGGCGGCTTTTTGTCGCTGCGGCTCAACGCCGCAGGTAATCGACGAAGGCGTAAGCCAGGCCGCCGGCGCTGACCGCTTCCTCGCGCGAGGCCTGCCGCCAGTCGGCGGCGGAAAATTCAGGGAAGTGGGCGTCGCCGTCGTAGGCGTCGGCGATTTCGGTCAGGCACAAGCGGTCGGCCACGGCGATGGCCTGCCGGTACAGCTCGGCGCCGCCGATCAGGCACACCTCCTCCACCGCGCCGGCCAGCGCCAGCGCCTCCTCCAGCGAGTGGGCGGCTTCCGCGCCGTCCGCCCGCCAATCGGCCTGGCGGGTCACCACGATGTTGCGCCGGCCCGGCAGCGGCTTGCCAATGGAGTCCCAGGTCTTGCGGCCCATGATCACCGGCTTGCCCAGCGTGGCCGCCTTGAAATGCCTCAGGTCTTCCGGCAGATGCCAGGGCAGCTGGTTGTCCACGCCTATGGTGCGGTTGGACGCCATCGCCGCCACCAGGGTCAGCCGCGGTTTATTCTGCGCCGTCATACCGCCACCGCCGCCTTGATGTGGGGATGCGGGTCGTAGCCTTGCAGCTCGAAGTCTTCGAAACGGAAGGCGAACAGATCCGTCACCGCCGGATTGAGCTTCATTGTCGGCAGCGGACGCGGTTCGCGCGTTAATTGCAATTGCGCCTGCTCCAGATGGTTGCTGTACAGGTGGGCGTCGCCCAGCGTGTGGATGAAATCGCCGGCCTGCAGCCCGCATACCTGCGCCACCATCATGGTGAGCAAGGCGTAGCTGGCGATATTGAACGGCACGCCGAGGAAAATGTCGGCCGAACGCTGGTACAGCTGGCAGGACAGCTTGCCGTCGGCCACGTAGAACTGGAACAGGCTGTGGCACGGCGGCAACGCCATCTGGTCCACCAAAGCCGGGTTCCATGCCGATACGATCAGGCGGCGCGAGTCCGGATTCTTCTTGATCATGTCCAGGAGCTGGCTGATCTGGTCGATATGGCGGCCGTCCGGCGCCGGCCAGCTACGCCACTGGTAGCCGTACACCGGGCCGAGGTCGCCGTTTTCGTCGGCCCACTCGTCCCAGATCGACACGCCGTTTTCCTTCAGATAGCGGATATTGGTGTCGCCGGACAGGAACCACAGCAGTTCATGGATAATGGAGCGCAGATGGCACTTCTTGGTGGTGACCAGCGGAAAACCGTCGGCCAGGTTGAAGCGCATCTGGTAGCCGAACACCGAGCGCGTGCCGGTGCCGGTGCGGTCGGCCTTGTCGTGGCCATGCTCCATCACATGGCGCATCAGGTCGAGGTACTGTTGCATGTTGGCGATCCCATCGATAATCGCTGCATTGTACCGCCTGCGCCGCCGGCAGGCGAGGCTGCGGCGCTGGCCGGAACAGCCCGGCATAGGCTACCATTCAGTTTAAAATCAAGACAAAAGCATTATTAAAGCGAGCCCATGGCAGAAGATTCCGACCTCGAACGCACCGAACCCGCGTCAGCCAAACGGCTGTCCATGGCGCGGGAAGACGGCAACATCCCCCGCTCGCGGGAGTTGTCGACGTTCGCCGTCACCATGGCCGGGGTATCGCTGCTGATGAACCTGGGCGGCAAGATCGGCACCTTCCTCGGCGACACCATGCGCCACCTGCTGACCTTCGACCAGAGCACGGTGCAAAGCACCGAGCCGGTGCTGCTGCGCTTCAAGGAAGCCATTTTCGGCGCGCTGTGGCAATTGGCGCCGTTCTTCGCCGGCCTGGCGCTGGTGGCGCTGTTCACGCCGATGCTGGTAGGCGGCTGGAACCTGACGCTGAAAGCGATCGGCCCCAATTTCGGCAAGCTCAACCCCTTGCCCGGCATCAAGCGCTTGTTTTCGCTGAACGCCGTCACCGAAGGCTTCAAAGCCATTCTGAAAAGCCTGCTGATAGGCGGCATCGCCACCTGGTACATCTGGCGCGAGCGCGGCGAAGTCATCGGTCTATTGGCGATGCCGCTGGAATCGGCCATCCTGAAGATGACCGACCTGATCATCCACACCTTCTTCATCGTCGCCTCGGCGATGATCCTGCTGGTGGCGATAGACGTGCCCTACCAGCTGTGGAGCTACTACAAGAAGCTGCGCATGACCAAGGAAGAGGTCAAGCAGGAATACAAGGAAGCCGAAGGCTCGCCGGAAGTGAAGGGCCGCATCCGCCAGATGCAGCGCGAGGCGGCGCGCAAGCGAATGATGCAGGAGGTGCCCAAGGCCAACGTGATCGTCACCAACCCGACCCACTTCGCGGTGGCGCTGAAATACGACGACACCATGCGCGCGCCGCAGGTGGTGGCCAAGGGTTCGCTGAAGCTGGCGGAAAAAATCGTCGACACCGGCAAGGGCAGCCATGTGCCGGTGATGCGCTCCCCCAGCTTCGCGCGGGCGCTGTACTTCAACGCCGAGCTGGGCGAGGACATTCCGGCGCCGCTATACGCGGCGGCGGCGCAAGTGCTGGCCTATATCTTCCAGCTGCAGCAATACCAGGCGGTCGGCGGCCTCGCGCCGGTGTTCCCGGACAAGCTGGAAGTGCCCGCCGAGCTTGACCCCTACAGCAAACGTCCGCAAGATTCGGCGCCTGAAGAAAGCCTATAAGCCAGCATGGACTCCATCCTACAGATCCTCCGCAGCCTCAAGATCTCCCAGCTCGCCGGGCCGGTGCTCATCATCCTGATCCTGACGATGATGGTGCTACCGCTGCCGCCGGTGCTGCTGGACATCTTCTTCACCTTCAACATCGCGGTGTCGGTGATCGTGCTGCTGGTCGGCATCAATGTCAGGAAGCCGCTGGATTTCTCGTCCTTTCCCTCGGTGCTGCTGGTCACCACGCTGCTGCGGCTGTCGCTGAACGTCGCCTCCAGCCGGGTAGTGCTGCTGGAAGGCCATACCGGCCCGGACGCCGCCGGCAAGGTGATCGAATCGTTCTCCCACTTCCTGGTGGGCGGCAACGTCGCCATCGGCATCGTGGTGTTCGTCATCATCACCATCATCAACTTCGTGGTGATCACCAAGGGCGCCGGCCGGATCGCCGAAGTGTCGGCGCGCTTCACCCTGGACGCGATGCCGGGCAAGCAGATGGCGATCGACGCCGACCTCAACGCCGGCCTGATCGGCGAGGACGAGGCCCGCAAGCGCCGCTCCACCATCGCCGAGGAAGCCAACTTCTTCGGCGCGATGGACGGTGCCTCCAAATTCGTCCGCGGCGACGCGATGGCCGGCATCATGATCATCCTGATCAACATCATCGGCGGCCTGATCGTCGGCGTGGTGCAGCACGACCTGCCGGCCGGCCAGGCGGCCGAAACCTATACGCTGCTGACCATAGGCGACGGCCTGGTGGCGCAGATCCCGGCGCTGATCATCTCCACCGCCGCCGGCATCGTGGTGTCGCGCGTCGGCACCGAACAGGACATGTCGGAGCAGTTCCTGACCCAGCTGTTCACCAAGCCTCAGGTGCTGTACATCACCTCGGCGGTGATAGGCATGATAGGCCTGATCCCCAACATGCCCCATCTGTCCTTCCTGCTGATCGCCGGCGCGCTGCTGCTCCTGGCCCGGATGATGGAGCAACGCCGGCTGCGCGACTTGGCCCGCGAACAGCAGGCCGCCCAGCCGCCGGCGCCGCCGGAGCAGCAAGGCGCGGAAGTCAGCTGGAACGACGTCCAGCACGTCGACCAGCTCGGCATGGAAGTGGGCTACCGGCTGATTCCGCTGGTGGACCGCACCCAGGACGGCGAGCTGCTGCGCCGCATCCGCGGCATCCGCAAGAAGATCGCGCAGGATCTGGGCTTCCTGGTGCCGCCGGTCCACATCCGCGACAATCTGGAAATCAAGCCCAACGCCTACCGCATCCTGCTCAAGGGCGTGGAGCTGGGCAAGGGCGAGGCCTATATCGGCCAGTTCCTGGCGATCAACCCCGGCCGGGTCAGCAAGGAGATCGCCGGCAACGCCACCACCGACCCAGCCTTCGGCCTGCCGGCGGTATGGATAGAGGCCGGCAAGCGGGAAGAAGCGCAATCTCTGGGCTATACCGTGGTGGATGCCAGCACCGTGGTGGCCACCCATATCTCCAACCTGCTGCAAACCCACTCAGCCGAGCTGCTGGGCCGCGAAGAAGTGCAGGCGCTGATAGACCACCAGGCCAAGGAATCGCCGAAACTGATAGAAGACCTGGTGCCCAAGGTGGTGCCGGTCGGCACGCTGCAGAAAGTGCTGCAACAGCTGTTGAACGACGGCATCCACATCCGCGACTTCCGCACCATCGTGGAAACGCTGGCCGACCATATCGGCGTCACCCAGGATGTGGACGAGTTGACCGGCTCCGTCCGTACCGCGCTGTCGCGGGTGATCGTGCAGCAGCTCTTCCCGGGCGAAGCCGAACTGCCGCTGATGACGCTGGAGCCTCAGCTTGAAAACGTGCTGATGCAGGCGGTGCAGTCCAAGGCCGGCGGCGGACTGGAGCCCGGCCTGGCGGAAAACCTGCTGTCCAGCGCGGCGCAACAGACCGAACAGGTGGAGATTCAGGGTTACAATCCGGTACTGCTGACCGCACCCGGCCTGCGGCCGCTGCTGGCGCGTTTCCTGCGCCGGGCATTGCCGCAGCTGCGTGTGATTTCGCATAATGAGATTCCGGACAATAAATCCATTCGTATAATTGCGGTAATCGGCGGCAGCAAGGGCTAAGGGCTAATCAATAATGGTGGTGAAAAAGTTCTTCGGGAAGACCACTCGAGACGCACTCAGGCAAGTTCGCGAAGAACTGGGGGCGGACGCCCTCATTTTGTCCAATCGGCCCACCATGGGCGGCGGCGTCGAAATCATGGCGGTGGCCGACGCCGACGTCGCCAACCTGGCCAGCACGCTTTCCACCTCCAGCAGCAAGCACCCGCCGCGCAACGCGCCGCCGGCGGTGAACCGCCCGCAGCAGCCCGCGCCCATCCCGCCCAACGGCAGCGCGGTGAACCGCGCCATCGCCCGCACCTACGCGATGCCGGTGGAGCCGCTGGAAAGCCCGGCGGCGCCGCGTCTGGAAAGCGCCCCTCGGCCGCGGATGGAGCCGGTCTACGCGCCGCCCGAGCCGGCGCAGGCCCCGCCGCGCCAAAGCGCGCAACCGGTCCGTCCAGCCGCCGCGCCCCAGCCGGCCCAAGCGCGCCCGGCGGCGCGGCCGCCGCAAATGCCGGCGTCGCCGCCGCCGACGCTGTCCCACGCCAATGGCGAGGAGCCGGAACAAATGGCGCAGGAACTCAGACAGATAGGCGACGAGATCAAGCTGCTCAGAAGCCTGCTGCAAAGCCAGCTGGCCAGCTTCGCCTGGTCCGACATGGAGGGCAAGGCGCCCAATCGCATCGAGCTGTTCAAGCACCTGCTGGCGATGGGCTTCTCCGCGCAGCTGATCCGCCAACTGATTGAAAAAATGCCGGCGCAATACCAAGCCGAAGTGGCGGTGAAATGGGCGCGCTCGGCGTTGGTGCACAATCTGAAATGCGCCGACGCCGACCGCGAGGTGATGGACCGCGGCGGCATCTTCGCGCTGGTCGGCCCCACCGGCGTCGGCAAGACCACCACCGTGGCCAAGCTGGCCGCCCGCGCGACGATGCGCTTCGGCGCCCAGCACGTGGCGCTGATCACCACAGATAGCTACCGGATCGGCGCGCAGGACCAGTTGCGCATCTACGGCAAGATCCTGGGCGTGCCGGTATTTTCCATCCAGAACGAGGGCGACCTGCAGCTGACGCTGGCCGACCTGTCCAACCGCCACATCGTGTTCATCGACACCGTCGGCATGGGCCAGCGCGACGCGCGCGTGCTGGCGCAGATCGACATGCTGCGCACCGCCGGCCGGCCGATAGAGCGGCTGCTGCTCTTGGCCGCCAACACCGACGGCCATACGCTGGAAGACGTGGTGAAACGCTACCGCGGCGACGGCCTGGCCGGCTGCATCCTGTCCAAGATAGACGAAGCGGTGGCGCAAGGTCCCAGCCTGGATGTGATCATCCGCAACCGGCTCAAGCTGTATTTCATCACCAACGGCCAGCGCGTGCCGGAAGACCTGCACTCGGCCAACGCCGCCTTCCTGGTGGACCGCGCGATGCGCGCGCAGCAGATAGGCTCGCCGTTTTCGCTGCAGGCCGATGAATTGCCCATCATGCAGGCGGCTCAGGCCGGATGGCTGTGAACGCGATGACGGATCAAGCCGCCAGCCTCCGCCTGCTCGCCGCGCAGCAGAACCGCGCTCCCAGCTTCGCCTTCATCGGCTCGGAGCGCTCCGGCACCAGCACCGTGGTGACCGAGTTGGCGCTGGGCCTGGCCTATGCCGGGCTGCGGCCGCTGGTGGTAGACTGTTGCCTGGGGCAGGTGCAGACGCGCCGCCTGGGCGTCCCCGCCACCGCCACGCTGGAAAGCCAGGTGGTCAACGCCGGCGGGCTGGACGACATGATGATCACCTCGCGCCAGGGGGTACAGCTGGTCAATCTCTATGCGCGGCCGGAACAGCGCGCGCTGTTCTCCGCCCAACTGTGGCTCAGGCTAGGCAGCGAATTCGGCGCGCAGGAGCGCGACGCCTCGGCGCTGCTGATCGACGTGCCCAACCCCGGCCTGGACGCCATCCCCGCCAGCGTGGCCGACAACCTGGTGCTGGTGCTGACCCCGGCCGCCGAATCGCTGACCGCCGCCTACGCCAACATCAAGCGCCTGGCCAGCCTGTACGGCCGCCAGCGCTTCAATGTGCTGATCAACCGCGCGCGCCATCTGGACGAGGCGCGCGAGCTGTTCACCCGGCTGTCGGCCGTCACCAGCGAATTCCTGACGGTGTCGCTGCGCTGGGTGGGCTTCGTGCCGCAGGACAGCGCCGTGCGCCGCAGCCAGACGCTGCACCGTCCGATGATGGAAGCCTTCCCCGACAGCGAGGCCGCCGCGGCGTTTTCCCAGCTGGCGGCGGTGCTGCTGCATTGGGACGCGCCGGAAACCACACGTGACAATACCGGATACATGGACTTGCTGATTGCCGCCTCGCGCGACTGGGCCGAGGCAGATGGAGCCAAACCCCTATGAACCCGTCCTTTCGCCGATCGGGCTACGCCAATGCGGCCCCCAGCGTCGAGATAGACGTGGAGGCCCACGCGCCGCTGGTACGCAAACTGGCCAGCATCATGATCGCCCGGCTGCCGGCCTCGGTGGATCTGGGCGACCTGATCCAGGTCGGCATGATCGGCCTGATCGAAGCCGCGCGCCAGTTCGACCCGGCGCAGGGCGTGATGTTCGAAACTTTCGCCAGCCAACGGATCCGCGGCGCGATGCTGGACGAACTGCGCCGCGAGGACTGGCTGCCGCGCCAAGCGCGCCGCCAGGCCCGCCAGATCGAAGAAGCGATAGCCCGGCTCGAACAGCAGCTCGGCCGCGCGCCGCTGGAGTCGGAAATCGCCGCCGAGCTGGGCGTGGAGCTGGAGCAGTACCAGGACATGCTGGGAGAATGCAAGGGCACCACCCTGCTACACTTCGAGGACTTCGCCAGCGACGACGAGAACCCGCACAACCCGGTGGCCAACGTCGCCGACGACGATTCGCCGGACCCGCTGGCGACGCTGGCCGACGACAGCTTCCGCCAGCATCTGATCAGCGCGATCAAATTCCTGCCCGAGCGCGACCAGCTGGTGATGGCGCTGTACTACGAGCAGGAGCTGAACCTGAAGGAAATCGGCGCGGTGCTCGGCGTCACCGAGTCCCGGGTCTGTCAGCTGCACAGCCAGGCCATCGCCAGGCTGCGGGCAAAACTGAAAGACTGGCTGTAAGGGAAGGCCCGGTTTGCGTGATGCCGGGCTTCAGACCAGATCAATAACGGAAACACCTTGTGGACAAGATCAGTCTTATCGCCATCATCCTGGGCCTGACCGCCATCGTCGCCGGCCAGGCCATCGAAGGGGGCAGCCTCGGCTCGCTGATGCAGCTGACCGCCTTCATGATCGTCATCGGCGGCACCACCAGCGCGGTGATGCTGCAAAGCACGCCCAAGCAGTTCATGGCCGGCCTGCGCATGGTGCGCTGGATCTTCCGCCCGCCCAATTTCGACCACGAGAAAATGATCCGCGAAGTGGTGAACTGGAGCCAGACCTCGCGCAAGGGCGGCCTGCTGGCGCTGGAAGGGGTGATCAACCAGCAACGCGATCCCTTCACCAAGAAAGCGCTGCAGATGCTGGTGGACGGCACCGAGCCGGACACGCTGCGCGCGGTGATGGACGTGGAAATCAGCATGTTCGAGCACGCCCGCAAGCAGGCGGCGCGGATCTGGGAATCGGCCGGCGGCTATTCGCCGACCATGGGGATTCTGGGCGCGGTGCTGGGCCTGATCCACGTGATGGAAAACCTCTCCGACCCATCCAAGCTGGGCGGCGGCATCGCGGTGGCCTTCGTCGCCACCGTCTACGGCGTCGGTTCGGCCAACCTGTTTTTCCTGCCGGTGGGCAACAAGCTCAAACACTTGGTGGCGTCGGAGCTGGCGATGAAGGAGCTGGTGGTGGAGGGCATAGTCGCCATCGCCAACGGCGAAAACCCGCGCATCATCGAAAGCCGGCTGCGCGGCTTCCTGGCGATGCATGAATAAACCGCTCCCGCGTTAGCTCGCAAAAAAGGCAAGCCAAGGGGGCTTGCCTTTTGGCTTTGCGCTGTCAGCTCACTGCGCCGCCAGTTCCCGCTCCGGCTTGCGCAGCTCGCTCTCCAGCAACTTGTAGTAGTCCAGATCGAAAGCCGGCTCGCCATCCAGTTCGCCGCCGTTGCGGCGCGAACCGAGGTAGCACCAGCGGTCGAACAGATGCTCGACCACGTCGCCGCACACCTCGTCGCGCTCCACCACCGCCACCGCCCCTTCGAACGGCCACTGCCTGACCTTCAGGCGCTGCAAGGCCGACACCAGGCGCAGATTATGGCTGTCCGCGCCCTCCTTGCCGACGCAGGCCCCGCGGCAGCGATTCAGGCTGTAGGCGTTGCAGGCTACGCCCTTGCGGCTGGTCACCTGCTCCACCCCCAGCACCGCCTGGCACAGCCCCTGCGCCAGCGCGATCTGCGCCAGCGCCTTGCGCGCCTCGCGCGCGTGGCGGAACAGGCCGTAAAGATCGGTGGTGCGGCTGAAATCGATATCCTGCGCCGACACCGCGCGCAGCCGCGCGAAACCGTCCTCCTCCACCCGCAGTTGCAGCGAACAGGCCTCGCTCAACATCCGCGCGCGCGGGTTATGCAGCGGCTGATAGGCGCGCAGCCACTGCAGCTCCTGCAGATGCGCGCCGAATTCGCCCAGGCTCTCCCGCCACTCCACCCGCGCCACCGGCTCGTCGATGCGCACCTCGTGGCTCTTGTGTCCGGGCTTGGCCTTGGCGAAATGCCCCAGCACCTTGCGGTACAGATTGGCGGCGCGGCCGACATACAGCGCCTCGCCCGCCGCGCCGAACAGCGCATAGACGCCAGCCGAATCAGGCAGCTCCTCGATCTGTTGCTGCAACTGCGGCGCAAGATCGCCAAGTTCGGCCGGCTGCGACAACAGTTGCTCCGCCTCATGCGCCAGGCGCCCCTGTCCCAGCTCCCCTTCCGCGATCCGCAGGAAGCGGTACACCGCCTCGGCATCGGCCAGCGCGCGGTGCCGCTCCGGCATGTCTATGCCGTGACGCGCCACCAGGCTATCCAGGCTGTGCTTGAAATGCTGCGGATACAGCCGGCGCGACAGCTTGACCGTGCACAGCGCCCGCGTCTGGAAGCGCAGGCCGTGGCGGCGAAATTCGTTCTTCAGCAACCCGTAGTCGAAGCGGGCGTTATGCGCCAACAACAGGCGGCCTTGCAACCGCGCCAGCAGCTCCTCGGCCAGTTCGGCGAATGGCCGCGCCGCGGCCACCATCTCATTGCTGATGCCGGTCATGTTTTCGATGAACGGCGGAATCGGCTGGCCGGGATTGACCAGCCAGGCATGGCGCTCCACCCGCTCGCCGTCGATCAGGATCACCCCCACCTCGGTGATGCGGTCGCGGCTGATATTGCCGCCGGTGGTTTCCAGATCGACGATGGCGCAGGGTTGTTCAAACAGGGTATTCAATCTATCCATCGCTTTCAGTCGTGCGGCGCCGCGCGCCGGACATGCCATTCGCCAGGCCATGTTGGAAGGCCGCGACAGCAATTGCGGGCCAGTTTACCGGCTTTGCAAAAAAAAGTCCCACGAGGTGTTGACAGGCCAAATGGCCCTCTATATTATTCACCTCCTCGCAAGACACAACGTCTCGCAAGGCAGTGCACCCGTAGCTCAGTTGGATAGAGTATCTGGCTACGAACCAGAGGGTCGGGCGTTCGAATCGCTCCGGGTGCACCAAAAATCAGCGTCCCTATAGTTTAGCGGTTAGAACACCGCCCTTTCACGGCGGTAGCCGGGGTTCGATTCCCCGTGGGGACGCCAAAGCTGCACCCGTAGCTCAGTTGGATAGAGTATCTGGCTACGAACCAGAGGGTCGGGCGTTCGAATCGCTCCGGGTGCACCACAGTTTCAGTCCCTATAGTTTAGCGGTTAGAACACCGCCCTTTCACGGCGGTAGCCGGGGTTCGATTCCCCGTGGGGACGCCAGCATGAAAAGCAAGCCCGTCATCTCAGCATGACGGGCTTTCTTCATTCCCGATCCGCCGTTCTAGGCGGCAAAGCTATTCACCAGCATTCCCGCCACTCCCAGCAGCAGCAGCGCCGTGACCCTCTGCATCAGGCGCTGTCTTCTCGGCTGATCCAGCACATGCTTGATCCGCTGCCCGAAATAACAATAGGAACACCCGCTGGCGAACTGCAGCAGCAGAAAAGTCAGCCCCAAGATGGCGATGTCTGCCGCCCGGCTGCCCGCCCGCCCGGCAAACTGCGGGAAAACCGCGCTGAACATCAGAATCGTCTTGGGATTCGAAAATCCGGTCAGCATGCCCTTGATGAACAACTGGCCGAATCTCATATCACTCGACAAGCCCGCCACCTCCATCCGCACGCCCTTGCTGGTCCATTGCCGATACGCGAGGTAAAGAATATAGCCCACGCCGGCGATCTGGATCGCACGCATGACAAACGGGTCGTTTTTCAGCAGTTCGGACAAGCCGATGGCGAATATCAAAATGGAAACCAGGTACGAAGCCGAAGCACCCAACTGCGCGGGAATGGAGCTACGCAATCCATTCCTCAACCCAAGACTCATCAAGAAAACCGTCATGGGACCAGGACTGAACGTCATCGTCGCGCAGAAAATCAGGAAATAAGAAAATTGCTGCACTTGCCTCTCAAAATGGTAAGCTTGAAAAAAACCCCATGCATGGCAATGGGGAAAGGGTAGAAAGGGTAGTATGTTTTAGCTGCCAAATTCTGAGTGCCGGTGAAGTAAATCCAATCTTTTCATCTTAACTCACACATGCTGCTTTAGTTAAAAGTCTAACTCTGGTTTGTATTTCTGTAATGATTTTCACTCCCTCTTGCAAATCCACCATATGAATCCCAGGCTTTCCAAACCCGGAAGTCTTCGTATCATCAAGCGGAATCGCATAGCGTTGAATATAGCGTTGATAATCCTTTAGCAGCAAATTGCAAACTCGCAACATTGCTCTTGGATTATTAGTCAGGACAGCATGCCCCAACAGGTCAAAATTATGCAAAGCATCAGCCAGCTGAAAAATACCCTTGCCATTCAGCAAGCGACAGCCCCGGCTATCTATTTTCTCGCTGCGCTGCCGAATCGTAGTTGCAACGTGAGCCGCATAGTACAAAAGCCTTGCCAGCTCGCTTGTTAAGTTAAGCTCCTGCGTACTCATTGCTCACCTCGTTTTATTAATTTCAACCCGCCAACCGATTGATCTCCGCAAATCAGATTAACCACAAACCCCAAATTCACACGAAGTAGAATAAATTCTGAGCAAGCGTTACTTTTAGATCAAAACACAGCTATCATGCACGCCTGAAAGAATGAATACCATTCAAAATGGCATAACGCTCCACATGATCTGATTAATTTCTCCCACGTACTGCAGCGGAAAATATTTAGCTAAAGATTTTTAATGACCTACTCAGAATTGACCCAGACAAGACGAAGCAGTCCATCAGCGATCACATGCGCACAGAATAGGTCTCGGGATTGATTCATAACAGATAAAGCCTGGCTTCAAATGACAGGACTTTACCGGTAAAATCCCCGGCAAAGTCAAAAGGACCACGATGCCAATCTCCCCGATCGCCTTTCATCCAGGCAGTCCCAAGGTTCAGCAAATCGTCGAATCCCTGAGCGAAGCCATCCTGCAGGGCACCATCCCTGCGGGCAGCAAGCTGCCATCGATCCGCGAGCTGACGCGCCTATTTGGAGTGGGGAAATTCACGGTCATCGACGCGCTGGATAGGCTGCGCGGCTGCCATCTGGTGTCATCCCGGCAAGGCCGGGGCTTTTTCGTCTCCCCGCTCAACGCGGCGCCGACTGCGGCGCCGCTGGCCGACTTGATGCCGCAAGACCTGATCAGCATCCTGCGCCGCTCGCTGATCGCCGACAACGGCGCCATGCGCCCCGGCAGCGGCCACCTGCCGGAAAGCTGGCTGGATACCGACGCCTACCGCCAGGCGATGCGCGCAACCGTGCGTTCGCCGCTGCTGAGGATATCCGGCTACGGCAGCCCGGCCGGCTATCTGCCGCTGAGGCAAGCGTTGCAGCAGCGGCTGAGCTTGCAAGGCATGACCGTCCAACTGGAGCAGATCGTCACTACCGCCAATACCGTGCAAGCGATAGACATGCTGCTGCGCCTGCTGCTGCGCCCCGGCGACACCGTGCTGCTGGACGATCCCTGCTATTTCAACTTTCACGCCAATCTGGCGCTGCATGGCGCCAGCGTCGTCACCATCGCCCGCAACACCGGCGGCATCGATTTCGATCAGCTGGAAACGCTGCTGGCCGCCCGAAAGCCGCGCATCTACCTGACCACCTCCCTGCTGCACAATCCCACCGGGCACTCTTTCACACCCGCCCAATCCTACCGCCTGTTGCAGCTGACCAAGCAATACGGCTGCCACATCGTGGAAGACGACCTATACGGCGACCTGCACAGCTCGCCGCCGCCGCGGCTGGCCGCCCTGGCCGGCTTTGATCATGTCAGCTACCTATCCGGCTTTTCCAAGGTGCTGAGCGCCAACACCCGAGCCAGCTACGTGGTGGCCACGCCCGACCTGTCGGCCAAGCTGTGCCATTTGAAATTGATGAGCGGCGGCATCACGTCGGAGCTGCTGGAACAACTGCTTTGCCGCATGCTGACCGAGGGCAGCTACGGCAAGCACCGCAATCGCCTGGTGGTTCGCCTGCTGGAGTCCGGCGCCCGGGTGGCCGAGTGGCTGCGGCAGAGCGGCTGCGAGCCGGCCCACTCCTTTGACGGCGGCATGTTCATCTGGGCGCGGCTTCCCGCCGGCATCGATGCGGAAGAACTGGCGCAACGCGGGTTGGAACAAGATCTGGTGCTCGCGCCGGGCACGCTGTTCAGCCGGAATCCCGACGCGCGCCGCTTCATGCGCTTCAATGTCGCCAGCAGCGACGATGCCGGCGTCGCCCACAGATTCGCCATGCTGCTGAGCCAAGCCCGCGCCGCCAGCAGGGTCTGACGTTCCGCCGAGCGGTCAGGAAGCGCCGCCCTTCAACCCTCCCGGCAAAGATGCCACACCCCGCGACCGGCATATATGCCTAAAGCATTAATACTTCTGTTTTTCTTGAAAGCATGAAAATGACATGGTGTTAGATTGTATTCTCCGAAATTTCTATGGGATCAGACCCTGTCTGATGAATTTCTGTGAGAATCCAACACAAGATAAACACATATGTCATTCCCGCCTTGCTCGGCCTCGTGGCCGCTCCGGCGATGGCCGCTGCCGGCGATGCCGACAGCGCGGCGCTGGAGCGCGTCACCGTTACCGGCTCGCGCATTTCCCGCTCCGCCCAGGAAGGCCCGACCAGCGTCACCGTGCTGACCGGCAGCGACATCGAAAAACAGGGCTACACCAATGTCTACGACGCGCTGAACAGCCTGCCGCAAAACACCGGCTTTACCCAGGGCGCCGACTTCGGCAACACCTTCACACCGGCAGCCAACGCCATCAGCCTGCGCGGCCTGGGGCCCAACCACACGCTGACGCTGATCAACGGCCGCCGGGTCGCCGATTACCCGACGGCGTACGACGGCTCGGTCAACTTCGTCAATCTGGCCAATATTCCGGCCGCGATGATAGACCGGATAGAAATCCTCAACGGCGGCGCTTCCGCCATCTACGGCTCCGATGCCATCGCCGGCGTGGTCAACGTCATCCTGAAAAAGAAGACCGATGGCGTGGACGTCAACGTCAAGGTCGGCGCCAGCGAGCACCATGGCGGCGAGAATGGCAGGCTGCAATTGAGCGGCGGCCACAGCTGGGATCAACTCAGCTTGGTCTACGGGCTGGAGCTGAGCCAGCGCAACGCCATCTGGAGCAACCAGCGCGGCTTCATGGCCGACAACAGCTCGGACGGCTCCGCCCCAACCACCATCTGGTCGCAACAGATCAAACAGGGGCCGAACAAGGGGAAATACATAGGCGCAGGCGATTGCAGCGCTTTTTCCAGCCTGTTCAACGGCAGCGTCCGCCCCTACACGATCAATAGCCGGACCGGCAACGGCGTGGTCTGCGCCAGCGGCCAGGCCAGCCCGGACTACTGGACCATCCAGACCGCCAACCAGAGCCAGAACGGCTACCTGAGCGCCAATTACCAGCTCAACGAGCACGCCGAGCTGTTCAGCGATGCCCTGCTCGGCTTCAATCACACCGAAAACAACACCCGCGGCCCGGCCTGGACTTCGCTGGGCGGATCCAGCCAATACTTCCTCAACCAGAACACCGGCCAATACGAGCAATGGACCCGACGGCTGGCGCCGGAGGAAATCGGCGGCGCCACCGTCTACAACCGCAAATGGGACGACCTGTCCGCCAACCTCACCTTCGGCGTGCGCGGCGACCTGCCCGGCACCAGCTGGAACTATGAAGCCGCGTACAACGCCTCGATCTACACCAGCCAGCAGGCCGCGCCGAGGCTGCTATCCAACGTCGACAGCTTCTTCCTTGGCCCGCAGCTTGGCACCGATAGCAACGGCATAGGCATCTACGCGCCCAACGCGGCGCACTTCGCCGCCCCGATCACGCCGGCCCAATTCAACAGCATCGTCGGCAGAAGCTTCGAGCAGGACAAGTCCTGGCTGCAGGCGCTGAGCCTCAGCGGCAGCGGCGACCTGTTCAAGCTGCCCGCAGGCGCGGTCAAATTGGCCGGGGCGCTGGAATGGGGCAGCCAGGGCTTCAGCAACGATCCCGACATCCAGCTGGGGCAAGGCGTGTTCTATCGAGCCTCGCCCGGCAGCCATGCCGGCGGCACCCGCGCGCGCCAAGCCGCCGGCGCGGAGTTGTTCATTCCGCTGCATAAGCGCCTGAACGTCACCCTATCGGGCCGCTACGACCGCCTGGCCATCGCCGACAGCAGCGTCGGCAAGTTCACTTATGGCAGCGGCCTGGAATTCCGCCCGCTGGACACGCTGCTGCTGCGCGGCAACTACGCCACCAGCTTCCGCGCGCCGGACATGAACTACCTGTTTCTGACGCAAAGCCGCGGCTACTATCCCAGCGTGACCGACTACTGGCGCTGCCAGCAGGCGGGCCAGCCCACCGCCACTTGCGACTACAAGGACCTGACAGCCAATTTCGTCAAAAGCGGCAATCCGGACCTGAAGCCGGAAAACGGCAAATCCTACGGCTTCGGCTTCGTTTGGTCGCCCAGCGCCGACGCCGACCTGTCGCTGGACTACTGGAACATCAGCATCAACGACCTGGTGACCGACCTGGATCAGGACAAGATTCTGCGCGACGAGGCGGCTTGCCGCAGCGGCCAGCTGGACAGCAACTCCAGCCTGTGCCAGGACGCGCTGCGACGGGTGCAGCGCAACCCGGCCAACGCCGTGCTGGACCCGGGCGCCATCAACCAGATCCTGACCAATCCGATCAACGCCGCCAACGAACGCACCAGCGGCATAGACCTGAACGGCAAGCTGCGCTGGCGGACCGCGAAATGGGGCCGCTTCCAGCTGCAGGCCAGCTACTCCCAGGTGCTGACCTTCACCTATCAGCAATTCGCCGGCGACCCCACCCAGGACAGGCTGCAAGACCTGAGCAACAGCGACTGGCGCAACAAGCTGAGCGCCAGCCTGGGCTGGAGCATCGGCAACTGGTCGTCCACCCTGCAACTGACGCGCTACGGCAAGGTGCCCAACAACGCCCAAACCGGCTACCTGACGCCCACCATCCTGGCCAATCTGAGCCTAGGCTATCAGCTAAGCAAGCAGACTTCGCTAGGCCTGATCGTCAACAACCTGCAGGACTTCATCAAGAAAGACTACAGCGACGGCGCGCCGTATTATCCGGTCGGCACCTACCTACCCTACGGCCGCCAGGCCTGGCTGGAGCTGAATCACCACTTCTGAAATCGCACCGCGCGGAAAATGAAAAAACGGGATGCATTGCATCCCGTTTTGCATGAATCGGCATTCAAGCCGCTTCCCGTGGAAAAGGCGGCCTGAATGCGATGGAAGAAAATAGAAAAAGCCCAGCATTTTCATGCTGGGCTTTTTCTGAATCCTGGCGTCCCCACGGGGAATCGAACCCCGGCTACCGCCGTGAAAGGGCGGTGTTCTAACCGCTAAACTATAGGGACGTCTTGGTGCACCCGGAGCGATTCGAACGCCCGACCCTCTGGTTCGTAGCCAGATACTCTATCCAACTGAGCTACGGGTGCAGTTTCTGGCGGAGAAAGAGGGATTCGAACCCTCGATACAGGTTTAAGCCCGTATGCTTCCTTAGCAGGGAAGTGCCTTCGACCACTCGGCCATTTCTCCGTTCAGAGAGCGCCATATTAAATAGGGGCGCTCTTGCTGTCAAGCATAAATGCAAAATTATTTATGCCGCCTGGTCCAGGCCGAAAACCTTATGCAAAACGCGAACCGCCAGCTCCAGATATTTCTCGTCCACCAGCACCGAAACCTTGATTTCCGAAGTGGAGATCATCTGGATGTTGATGCCTTCTTCGGCCAGCGTGCGGAACATGGTGGAAGCGATGCCGCAGTGCGAACGCATGCCGACGCCGACGATGGAAATCTTGGCCACCTTGTCATCGGCATCGATCTTGGCCGCGCCGATATGGGTCTGCACCTCGCGCAGGATGGCAAGCGTGCGCTGGAACTCGCCGCGCGGCACGGTGAAGGAGAAATCGGTGGTGCCGTTTTCGCCGACATTCTGGATGATCATGTCCACTTCGATGTTGGCATCCGCGATCGGGCCCAGGATCTGGTAAGCGATGCCCGGCTTGTCCGGCACGCCCTTGACATTGATGCGGGCCTCGTTGCGATCGAATGCGATGCCTGCCACTACCGCCTTTTCCATGCTCTCATCTTCCTCAAACGTAATCAGGGTGCCCTCGCCTTCGTCTTCGAAGCTGGAGAGCACGCGCAAGCGTACCTTGTACTTGCCGGCGAACTCCACCGAGCGGATCTGCAATACCTTGGAGCCCAGCGACGCCATTTCGATCATCTCTTCGAAAGTGACCGTCTTCAGGCGGCGGGCCTCCGGCACCACGCGCGGATCGGTGGTGTAGACGCCGTCGACGTCGGTGTAGATCTGGCACTCGTCGGCCTTCAGCGCGGCGGCCAGCGCCACCGCCGAAGTATCGGAGCCGCCGCGGCCCAGCGTGGTGATGTTGCCTTCCTCATCCACGCCCTGGAAGCCGGCGACGATGACCACGCGGCCTTCCTTCAGGTCGGAACGCATCACCTCCTCGTCTATCGACTGGATGCGGGCCTTGGTGTGCGACTGATCGGTCACCACCTTCACCTGCCAGCCGCAATAGCTCTTGGCCGGCACGCCGATTTCCTTCAGCGCCATCGCCAACAGGCCGATGGTGACCTGTTCGCCGGTGGAAACGATCACGTCCAGCTCGCGCGGGTCCGGGTAATCCTGAATATCCTTGGCCAGGGCGATCAGGCGGTTGGTCTCGCCGCTCATCGCGGAAACCACCACCACCACATCATGCCCCTGGGCCTTCCATTTGGCGACGCGACGGGCCACATTCTTGATGCGCTCGGTTGTCCCGACCGAGGTGCCGCCGTACTTCTGTACGATGAGTGCCATACGTGCTTCTTGTTTCAAAATGGTTGAAATGTCGAGCTTCGATTCTGACCACAGAATGTCGATAAATGCAAGGCTGAATTGGCAAAGTCGAACATGCCGGCCCACGCCGCGCCTCGCATCCCCTGGCGCACGCCATCGCGCTAAGACAACTGGCTGGCTGTTTGCATCCCCTAAGCCTAAAGGCTACAAAACAGAGAGAGATCACGATCCGACTGACGGGACCCATGCATGACTGCCCCTGTTCAACCCTGGCGCTGGATCCGGCTGGAAATCGGCCTGGTCGTCAACGGGGGAATCCAGTACGCGCTGTTCATCGACCATCCCTTGTTCTGGCCGGCTCTCGGCCTTACCACCCTGCTGTTGCTGCTGTTGCTGCTGTGGCCGCGCAGCCTGCCCGCCGCCTCCCGCCCGCCGCCGCGCGACATCGGCTCGCAGGCGCAATACTGGCGCGATGTCGCCGGCCATGTTTACGCGCTATTGCCGCTGTGGGCCGGCCACATCGCCTTGGGGCGCGAACAGATAGACGAGGCCGCCGGCCGGCTGACCGGGCACTGCGACAATATGCTGCGCCAGCTTGGATACCAGGCGCCGGAGCCGGCGGATGCCGCCGCGGAGCAGAAAACGGCCGACGCCCCCCTGCTGGGCGCGCCAAGCGGCCTATCGCCGCCGGACAGGATGCTGATGCCCATGCTCAAGCAACTGCAGCAATCGGCCCTGCAATTGGAAGCGCTGGCTCAGGCGCGGGAAAACAGCCAGCCGGATGGGCAGATCGCCAGCCAGGTCGGCAATCTGCTGCGGCAGCTGGAAACGCTGGAGCGCGACTCCCAGCCTCCGCCCGGCCAGAAGCGCGACGGCAACGCGGCCGGCTTCGATCTGCGGGCCGCCGCCGAGGACACGCTGACCCAGTTGCAGTTCCAGGACCGGGTCAACCAGATCCTGTCCCACGTCCAGAACGATATCTGGCAGCTGGAAGCCATGTTGCACGAGGCGTTGAGCAGCGAGGACGAGCTGCCGGCCCCGCCGGATACCGAAGCCTGGCTCAGCGCGCTCAAAAGCAGCTACACCACGCACGAGCAGCGCGCGCTGCACAACCGGGACGGCGGCGACCGCCCTCCCGGGCCTAGCGACATCACCTTCTTCTGAATCACTGGGAACGCGGCAGATGGCCAAGACCATATTGATAGTCGACGACTCCACCACCTTGCGGCAGGTGGTGAGAATGACCTTGGCCGGCGCCGGCTATGAAGTGCTGGAGGCCGGAAACGGCAAGGAGGCACTGGACATCCTGGATGGGCGCAAAATCCATCTGATCATCTCCGACGTCAACATGCCGCTGCTGGACGGCATCGGCCTGCTCAAGCACATCAAGCAGCTGTCCAGCTACAAGTTCACCCCGGTGATCATGCTGACCACCGAGTCGGCCGAAGAGAAAAAGCGCGAAGGCAAGGAGGCCGGCGCCAAAGCCTGGGTGGTCAAGCCCTTCCAACCCCCGGTGCTGCTGACGGCGGTCGCCAAGCTGATCCTGCCCTGAGCGGGCGCCGCAGCCAGGAGCCGACATGCCGCTTGCGATCCGCGCCGGCCACGAGCAAACCATCTACCAGGCGGCCCAGTTGCGCGCGCAGTTGGCCGGCGCGCTGCGGGACGGCGCCGGCGTTACGCTGGACTTGTCGGCCGTGGAGGAGATCGACTGCGCCGGCGCCCAGGTCCTGCTATGGCTGCAGCGCGAAGGCATCCGCCTGGGACAGCCGGTGGCGCTGCTGTCGCCCAGCCGGGCCGTGCGCGACTTTGTCCAGCTGATGGGGCTGCAGCGCGAACTGCGGCTGGAGCCCTGACTAGAGGAGAGGCGATGGATCTGGAACAGGCGCTGCAAACCTTCCTGGAGGAATCGCGCGAACTGCTGGCCGACATGGAAAGCACCCTGCTGGACATCGAGGCCGAACATGCCGACGCCGAGCAGCTGAACGCGCTGTTCCGCGCCATGCACACCATCAAGGGCTCCGCCGGCCTGTTCGGCCTGGAGGAAATCGTCAATTTCACCCACCAGGCGGAAAACCTGCTGGATCAACTGCGCGACGGCCACCTGAGGCTGGACGACGAGCTGGTCGGCCTGCTGCTGCGCTGCCACGACCATGTGAAGCTGATGATACAGGCGCTGGCCGCCAAGCAGGATCTGACGGCGCTGCGCGACGAAGGCTTGCTGGCGGCGCTGCGGGACTACCTGGCGCATCCGCAGGCGCCGCCCGCGGCCGACTCTGCCGACATTGAGCCGCCGCCGGCGCCGGCCAGCAGCCGCTGGCTGCTATCGCTGCGTTTCGGCCCCGACGCGCTGCGCAACGGCCTCGATCCCTCGTCCTTCATCCGCTATCTGGCCTCGATAGGCCGGATCGAGCAGATCGAGGCCATCTGCTGCGCGCTGCCTGACGGCGACGCCTTCGACCCCGAATCCAACTATCTGCGGCTGGAGGCGCTGTATCACGGCGAGCAGGATGAGAAAAGCCTGCTGGACGTATTCGAATTCGCGCGCGAAGACAGCGCCATCCATCTCTGGCCGCTGGCGCTCGTCCAGCCCAGCCTGCCCGACGCCTGCGCGAACGCCGGCGCCGAAGAGACGGCGGCGGTGCGGCAGGCCTGGACGCGCTTCGGCGTTCTGGAGCCCATCGACGCGGCGGCTGACGCCCAGCCCGAACCGCCCGGCCATGCCCCGCTCCCGGCGGCCGCCGAAACCGCAGCGGACGGCGAAGCCCGCAGCGCCAAACCGGCGGAGAGCCGTTTCATCAAAGTGGAGGCCGGCAAGCTGGACAACCTGATCAATCTGATCGGCGAGCTGGTGATCGCCGGCGCGGCGGCCAACCTGATCGCCCGCCGCGCGCAGCAAACGCCGCTGGTGGAGGCGACGCTGACCATCGCCAGCCTGATCGAGCAGATCCGCGCCGGCACGCTGTCGATGCGGATGGTGCAGATAGGCGAGATCTTCCAGCGCTTCCCGCGGGTGGTTCGCGATGTGTCGCGCGAGCTGGGCAAGGACATCCACCTGCACATCGTCGGCGCCGAAACCGAACTGGACAAGTCCATGGTGGAAAAACTGGGCGATCCCTTGCTGCACATCGTGCGCAACGCCATCGACCACGGCATAGAGGCCACCGATCTGCGCCAGGCCCACGGCAAGCCGGCCCAGGGCAACCTCTGGCTCAACGCCTATCACGAATCCGGCAGCGTGGTGATCGAGGTGGCCGACGACGGCGGCGGCCTGGACCGGCGGCGCATCCTGGCCAAGGCGCGCGAACGCGGCCTGCTGGGCCCGGACGACGAGCCGCCTGACAGCGCGGTGTTCCAGCAAATCTTCGCGGCGGGCTTCTCCACCGCGGAACAGGTGACCAATCTGTCCGGACGCGGCGTCGGCATGGACGTCGTCAGACGCAGCATCCAGCAGCTGCACGGCACGATAGACATCGACAGCGAGCCCGGCCGCGGCACCACCTTCCGCATCCGCCTGCCGCTGACGCTGGCCATCATCGACGGCTTCCTGGTGGAAGTGGCCGCCTCCACCTTCGTGCTGCCGCTGGAAGCGGTGGTGGAATGCATAGAACTGCCGGACGGCCTGCCTGCCAACGGCGTGCACGACTGGATCAATCTGCGCGGCGAGCTGCTGCCGCTGCTGCACCTGTCGTCCTTTTTCGAACTGCCCGCCAAGGCCGCGCCGCGCCGCAACGTGGTGGTGGTCCACTACGACGACCGCAAGGCGGGCCTGGTGGTGGATGCGCTGCAAGGCGAATTCCAGACCGTGATCAAACCGCTGGGCGCGTTGTTCAGCACGCTGAAGGCCATCAGCGGCTCCACCATACTGGGCAGCGGCGAGGTGGCGCTGATCCTGGACGTGCCGTCGCTGCTCCGCCATGCCTGCCGCAAGGAGGCTGAGCATTTTCCGCCGCCCGATGGCGCGGCGGCCCGCTCCCACGCCCCGCTGCCGGGAAACGCGCGATGACCGCCTTCTCCGGCATGCGCATCGCCACCCGGCAGGCGCTGGGCTACGGCGCCGTCATCCTGCTGATGCTGCTGTGCATCGCGGTGGCGCTGCAGGGTTTCGGCAATATCAACAGCGCCGTCCACAACATCACCCGGGTCAACAATGTCGAAGCCCGCCTCGCCCACCAACTGCTGGAGTCCAACCAGCTGGCGCGGCTGGAAATACGCAACGGCCTGCTGGCCGGCAACCGCGGCGAGCTGGAACGCGCCGGACGGAATCTGCAGGACGCGCTGCGCCGCTACCAGGAAGCCGAGCGGCAACTGGCGCAGATGTTCCAGCGCGAAGCCGGCACCAACGCGCGCGAGCGGGAGCTGATGGCCGCCATCCAGAACGGCAGCCGCGACGCCCATCAGGATTACCTGCAGGCGCTGGCGCTGGTCGGACAGCAGAAACCCCGCGACGCGCGCGCGCTGCTGGCCGGCAAGGGCGGCCGGCTGAACGAGCAGATCAGCGCGTTGGCCGATGTCGAGGACGGACTCAACGAGGAGCTGGCGCGGCAAAGCGCGGCCGCCTACCAGGCCAGCCGCGGCCGGATGCTGCTGCTGGCCGCGCTGGCGGTCGCCGCCAGCCTGCTGATCGCCGCCGCCATCCGCCGCAATCTGCTGCGCACGCTGGGCGGCGAGCCGCAGGCGGTGGCCGGCGTGATGCGCGAAGTGGCCAACGGCAACCTGCAGTGCGGCATCGCGCTGCGCCCCGACGATCAGACCAGCCTGGCCGCCTCCATCGCCCAAACCATCCAGACGCTGGGCGCCATCATCGGCGAGGTGAAGAACGGCTCGGAAAGCCTGTCCGTCGCCTCCCAGCACATCCACGCCACCTCGCAGATGCTGGCGCGCTCCGCCAGCGAGCAAGCCGCAGGCCTGGAGCAGACCTCGTCGTCGGTCGCGCAGATGTCGGCGTCGATCAACCAGACCAACGACAACGCCCGGCTGACGGAAAGCATGGCGGAAAAGGCGTCGCGGGAGGCCGGCCAGGGCGGCGAGGCGGTGCAGCAGACCATACGCGCGATGCGCGAGATCGCCGAGCGGATCGGCATCATCGACGACATCGCCTACCAAACCAACTTGCTGGCGCTGAACGCCGCCATCGAGGCCGCCCGCGCCGGCGAGCACGGCAAAGGCTTCGCGGTGGTGGCGGCCGAAGTTCGCAAGCTGGCCGAAAGCAGCCAGGTCGCGGCGCGGGAAATCGGCGCGCTGGCGCGCGACAGCGTGCTGCTGGTGGACGAAGCCGGCGGCCTGCTGGAAGAGATAGTCCGCTCCAGCCGCCGCACCTCGGACCTGGTGCAGGAAATCGCCGCCGCGTCCAACGAGCAGTCGGACGGCGTCGGCCAGATCAGCCTGGCGGTGCAGCAGCTGAACCAGACCACCCAGCAGAACGCCAGCGCCAGCGAGGAATTGGCCGCCACCGCCGAGGAAATGAACCGCCAGGCCGAAAACCTGCACGACCTGATCGGCTTCTTTCATCTGGGCGCCCTGCGCGCCGGCGTGGACGCGCGCGGGACGCCGGCGGCGCCGGAAGCCGCCGCGCGCGGCCGAATGCCATTCTGAACCGGCGGGAGACATCAATATGGCCGCACTCAATATCCTGCGCCGCGCCGATAGCGACGCCGCCGAAGCGGAAGCGGCGGAACTCCGGCAGTTCCTGACATTCCAGCTGGCGGGGGAAACCTTCGCCATCGGCATTTTGCGGATACGGGAAATCCTCGAATACATCCGGCCGACCTCGGTGCCGCTGATGCCGCCGTTCATCCGCGGCGTGATGAACCTGCGCGGCGCGGTGGTGCCGGTGATAGACCTGTCGCTGCGCTTCGCCCGCGACGAAACCGCGATCCACCGCCGCACCTGCATCGTCATCATGGAAGTGGAGCATGAGGAGCAGTGGCAGTTGATCGGCGTGCTGGTGGACGCCGTGCACGAGGTGCTGGCGATTCCCGACGACGCCATCGAGCCGCCGCCGCAGTTCGGCAGCAAGATCCGCGTCGACTTCATCGAGGGCATGGCCCGGCTGGACGACCACTTCGTGGTGCTGCTGAACGTGGACAAGGTGCTGTCGGTGCACGAGATGTCGCTGCTGTCGGAGCTGAGCCGGCAGGAAGAGGCGGAGGAGGAATGATGACGGCACGCCATGCGCGCCGGCAAACCGGCGACGGCCGCGGAGAATCCCGATGAAGCATTTCAGCATTCGACACCAGTTCATCCTGCTGACCGCCGGCGTGCTGCTGGGCCTGGGCTGCCTGACCGCCACCGCCTGGCAGGGCTTGCGCACGGTGATGATCAACGGCGACATGTACCGCCAGGTGGTGCTTGGCAAGGACTTCATCAACGACCTGGATCCGCCGACGCTGGAGCTGCAAGCCAGCTTCCTGCTGGCCAACCAGCTGCGCGGCGCCATGGATCCATCCATCCGCCAGCAACTGCTCAACCAGATGCAGGCGCAACGCGCCGAATTCTACGACGGGCTGAAAAAATGGGAAGCCAATCCGTTGCCGGCCGAGATGCGCGCCACCCTGGCGCAAAAGGTGCAGCCCAGCGGCGACGCCTTCTTCCAGGAAGTGGACACCCGCTTCCTGCCGGCGCTGGACGCGCACGACCAACTGGCCATCAATCTGTCCTTCGACCGGCTGGCCGCCCAGTACGACCGCAACCATCAGACCATCCTGCCGCTGATCGAACAAACCAGCCGGATGCAACGGCAGATGGAGGACGAAGCGCAGCGCATCACCAGCCAGACCTTCGCCTGGCTGGCCGGCGTCAGCCTGACGGTGCTGTTGCTGCTGGCCGGCTTCCTGCTGCTGATCTACCGCCAGTTGATCCTCCGGCTGGGCGGCGAGCCCCGCGACGTGGCGCGCGCCACCCGCGAGGTGGCAGCGGGCCGGCTGGACATCGAGCTGGCGCCGGCGCCGGAAGGCAGCCTCAGCGAAGCGATACGGCTGATGTGCCTGCAATTGCGGGCGATCATCGGCGAAGTGAAGACCGCCTCCGACGGCGTGGCCAGCGCCGCGCAGCAGATCAGCTCCACCGCGCTGGCGCTGTCGCAGGGAGCCAGCTCTTCCGCCGCCGGCCTGGAGCAAAGCTCGGCCTCGATAGAGCAGGTATCGGCGTCGATCAACCAGACCAGCGACAACTCCCACACCACCGAAGCGATCGCCGAACAGGCTTCGGCCGAAGCCACCGAAGGCGGCCAGGCGGTGCAGCAGACGGTGCAGGCGATGCGCCAGATCGCCGACCGGGTGGGCATCATCGATGAAATCGCCTACCAGACCAACCTGTTGGCGCTGAACGCCGCCATCGAGGCCGCCCGCGCCGGCAAGCACGGCGCCGGCTTCGCGGTGGTGGCGGCCGAAGTGCGCAGGCTGGCCGAACGCAGCCAGGTGGCGGCGCAGGAAATAGGCGAGCTGGCCGAGCGCAGCGTCGCCGTGGCCGAGCACGCCGGGCGGCTGCTGAAGGAGATCGTCCGCTCCAGCGGCCGCACCGCCGACCTGGTGCAGGAGATCGCCGCCGCCACCAAGGAGCAGGCCGGCGGCATCGGCCAGATCAACCAGGCCATCCTGCACCTGAACCACTCCACCCAGCAGAACGCCGCCGCCAGCGAGGAGCTGGCCTCGACGGCCGAGGAAATGACCCAGCAGGCCAACCGGCTGCAGCAGGCAATGGATTTCTTCCGGCTGGCGGCCGGCACCGCCGCCCTGCCCGTTGCGGCCGCGCCCGCAGCCCGCGCAGACTCGGCGCCGCTGCCGGCCGAGCCTCCGGCCCACGATCAGGAACAGCTGGACGACATGTTCCGCTTTTGAAAGCCGCGCGCGGCGCCGGCGCACTGTACTAGATTGAAACATGTGAATGTCGCCGGCAGTCCGCCCGGCGCTGATTAAGGAAAGCCAAGACCATGGCATTGACTCCGCCGCTACCGGCGGCGGCGCCCGCGCCCGACAGCCGGCCAAGCGCAACGGCGGCCGCCGACGCCGCCGGCGACGCCATCTTCCTCCACCCAGGCGACTGGCACTTCGGCGGCCGCGGCACCCGCATCCGCACGCTGCTGGGTTCCTGCGTCTCCATCATCCTCTGGCATCCCCAGGCCCAGGTGGGCGGCATGTGCCACTACCTGCTGGCCCAGCGCACCAACCGCCGCGGCGAAGCCCTGTCCGGCCGCTACGGCGACGAGGCCATGCTGCTGCTGCTGCGCGAAATCCTGGCCTGCGGCCTGCCGCTGCAGGAGTTCCACGCCCGGCTGATAGGCGGCGCCTCGATGCTGATCAGCCGCGAACGCAAACTCACCCATGACGTGCCGGCGCGCAACATCAGCCTGGCGCGCGCCATGGTCAAGCAGCTTGGCCTGCGCCTGCAGGCGGAAGACCTGGGCGGCAACTGTCCGCGCCTGGTGTTGTTCGATGTCGCCAGCGGCAACGTCTGGATCAAGCAATCGCAAGAGGCCGAGCTGGAACTGGTTCCGCCCAAAAATACAAGGATGCGAACATGAGTATCAAGGTTCTGATCGTAGACGACTCCGCCGTGGTCCGGCAGGTGCTGAGCCAGGTGTTCACCGAGGCCAGCGGCATAGAGGTGATGGATGTCGCCAACGATCCCTACATGGCGATGGACAAGATGAAGCTGCGCTGGCCCGACGTGGTGGTGCTGGACGTGGAAATGCCGCGCATGGACGGCATCACCTTCCTCAAGCAGCTGATGAGCAGCCGCCCCACCCCGGTGGTGATCTGCTCATCGCTGACGCAAAAGGGCACCGACATCAGCATGCAGGCGATGGCGGCGGGCGCGGTGGAGGTGATCGCCAAACCGACTTCCGGCGTCAAGGGCTTCCTGGAGGAAAGCTCGGCCCAGCTGGTGATGGCGGTGCGCAGCGCCGCCGCCGCGCGGATGAACCGGGTGCGGGTGATGCCGTCGGCCAGCGGCTCGCCCACGGCCGCGCCGTCCGGCTCCAATCCGCTGGAAACCCGTCCCAAGCTGTCGGCCGACGCCATCCTGTCCGCGCCCACCGGCAGCAATGTCTTCGCCACCACCGAGCGCATCATCGCCATCGGCACCTCCACCGGCGGCACCCAGGCGCTGGAAACCGTGCTGACCGAGCTGCCGCGCACCTGTCCCGGCCTCGCCATCGTCCAGCACATGCCGGAGAAATTCACCCGCTCCTTCGCCGAACGGCTGAACAGCCTGTCGCAGATCGAGGTGAAGGAAGCCAGCAACGGCGACCGCATCCTGCCCGGCCGCGCGCTGATCGCCCCCGGCGGCAAGCACATGATGGTCAAGCGCAGCGGCGCCTTCTACCAGGTGGAAGTCGTCGACGGCCCACTGGTCAGCCGCCACAAGCCGTCGGTGGACGTGCTGTTCCGCTCCGCCGCCAAGTTCGCCGGCAAGAACGCGCTGGGCATCATCATGACCGGCATGGGCGACGACGGCGCCAAGGGTCTGAAGGAAATGCACGACTGCGGCGCCAAAACCATCGCCCAGGACGAAGAAAGCTGCGTGGTGTTCGGCATGCCCAAGGAAGCGATCAAGCTGGGCGCCGCCGACGAAGTGATGGCGCTGGACATGATAGCCAAGGCCATCTGCCGCTGATCGGGCCGCCCATGGAACTGGACGACATCCTGGTGATCGACGACAGCAAGGTGCAGCGCCAGCATGCGCTGGAACTGTGCCGCGCGCTGGGCGCCGCCAGCGTGCGCGAGGCCGCCGACGGCGGGCAAGGGCTGGCCATGATGCGGGAGCGCCTCCCCAGCCTGGTGCTGCTGGATCTGGAGATGCCCGGCATGGACGGCGTGCGGGTGATGCAGGGCATGGCCGCCTCCGGCCTGCATACGCCAGTGGTGGTCGCCTCCAGCAAGGACTACCTGCTGATTTCCACAGTGGAGATGATGGGCCGCGAGCTGGGCCTGCCGGTGCTGGGCGCGCTGCAAAAACCGCTGCGGCTGGATGCGCTGCGCGACCTGGCGCAAAGAGCCTGGACGCCGGATGCGCGGATGGACGGCCGCGAGTTCGCGCCGGCGGAGTTGCGCGCGGCACTGGACGCGGACCAGATCCGCCCCAGCTACCAGCCCAAGGTCGATCTGGCCGACGGCGCGCTCAAAGGCGCCGAGGTGCTGGCCAGTTGGCGGCACCCGCAACTGGGCGCAATCGACGCCGACAGCTTTCTGCCGGTCATAGAACAATCCGGCTGGGCCACCGAACTGACCATGCAGATGCTGACACAAGGCTTGGGGCAATGGCGGGAATGGGCGCGCCAGGGTCTGCGCCTGCCGCTGTCCCTCAATCTGGAGCCGCGCTCGCTGCAAGAGGATGGCCTGGTCGAGCAGATCGAGCGCATCATCGCCGACAGCCATGTGCCGGTCCGCTTCATCAGCTTCGAAGTGACGGAAACTGCGATCGCGGACAATCTGTCGCGGGCGATAGGCTGCGCCGTGCGCTTGCGCATGGCCGGAGTAGGCCTGGCGGTGGACAATTTCGGCACCGGCTTCGCCGCCATGCAGCAACTGGAGCGCTTTCCATTCACCGAATTGAAAATCGACCCCTCGCTGGTGAGCTCGATCGGCGGCAAACCCCATCTGCAAGCGGTGCTCAACAGCATCGTCGAGCTGGCGCGCCGGCTGAAGCTGGCGACGGTGGCCGAGGGCGTGCAAAGCCAGGAAGACTGCCAGTTGATGGCCGAGCGCGGCTGCCAGCTGGGCCAGGGCCGCTATTTCGCCAAAGCGCTGCCGCCGGACGAACTCCTGGCCTGGAGCCGCGCCCGCACCGCCGCGGCGTCTAAATGAAAGCTCAGCAAGACCACAACGGCGGCTCGTCCATCAGCGCGATCTGCTCTCGCAGCGCCAGAATCTGCTCCTCCCAATAGCGCTGGCCGCCAAACCACGGGAAAGCAGCCGGAAACGCGGGGTCGTGCCAGCGCCGCGCCAGCCAGGCGCTGTAATGGATCAGCCGCAGCGTGCGCAGGCCTTCCAGCAAATAGAGCTCGCGCGTGTCGAACTCGCAGAAGTCTTCATAGCCGGCCAGCACCTCGGCCAGTTGCCGCGACTGCTCGGCGCGCTCGCCGGACAGCAGCATCCACAAGTCCTGCACCGCCGGCCCCATGCGGCTGTCGTCGAAATCGACGAAATGCGGGCCGGCGTCGGTCCACAGCAGGTTGCCGACATGGCAGTCGCCATGCAGGCGCAACTGGCTCGCCTGGCCCGCCCGCTCGAAGCAGCGCGCCACCCCTTCCAAGGCCTGCTCCAACACGCCGCGGTAGACATTGCCCAGCTCCGGCGGCAGCCATCCGCCCTGCAGCAGAAAGTCCGCCGGCTCGCGGCCGAAGCTTTGCTGGTCCAGCGTCGGGCGGCTGCGGTAATCCTCCACCCGTCCCAGCGCGTGGATGCGGCCGAGGAAACGGCCTATCCACTGCAAGGTGTCGTCGCGGTCCAGTTCCGGCACCCGGCCGCCGCGGCGCTCGAACAGCGCGAAACGGAAGCCGCCGTGTTCGTGCAGCGTGCGTCCCTGCAGCCGCAACGGCGGCACCGCCGGAATTTCGCGCTCGGCCAATTGCCAGGAGAAGGCGTGCTCCTCCAGGATGGCGTCGTCGCTCCAGCGCTGCGGCCGGTAAAACTTGGCCACCAGCGGCGCGCCGTCGTCGATGCCGACCTGGTAGACGCGGTTTTCATAGCTGTTCAAGGCCAGCAGGCTGCCGCTGGCGCGCAGGCCCAGGCTCTCGACCGCGTCGAGAATGGCGTCCGGCGTCAGCGCGGCGAAAGGGGGAGGCAAGGTGGTATCCATCCGCCGATTATACGCGCAACGAGGCCGGCGTTCAGCGCGGCAGATAAGCCCGCAAACGCCCGCGCCATCTGCTAAGCCTAAAGTGAAAACCGCCGGCGCAGGAAAGGAAAGCCATGAAACCGCTCCTCCCCCCTCTTTCCTTCCACCTCGATGGAGACCAGCTGCGGCACGGCTCCGAGCGTTGGGCCGACCTGACTTTGCAAGGCTGGCTGGTGCTGCTGGACCGCGGCGCCCGCCGCCAGGCTTGGCGGCGCCTGCTTGAACACCGGTTGAACGCGCGGCAGCTGCTGCAAGGATTCGCCTGCTGGCTGAGCGGCAGCTTGGTGCTGCTCGCGCTGGCCTACCTGCTCTATCTGGTTTCCACGCGTTGGTAATCCCCTTGTCCGGGCAGGGACTCTGCAGCTCATTCTCGTTTTCATTATCATTTACTTTTGCAATCAACTTTTAATGACCAATAGCGAAAATAATGAGAAAATGGCGGCTGTCCCCCCTAGACCGGAAGTCCGCGATGAAACACCCACACGCAACAGAAAGCGGAGACAGCGCTGAACGCCAGAAAACCGCGCGCGCCAGCACGCTGGTCAGCGTGGCGGTCAATGTGCTGCTGTCGGCATTGCAGATCATCGCCGGCGTCTGGGCCCATTCCTCCGCGCTGATAGCCGACGGCATCCACTCGCTGTCCGACCTGCTTTCCGACTTCGTCGTGCTGGTCGCCGGCCGCCACAGCGGCAAGGGTCCCGACCACGACCATCAGTACGGCCATCAGCGCTACGAAAACGCCGCCTCGCTGGCCCTGGGCCTGCTGCTGCTGGCCGTCGGCGCCGGCATGCTGTATTCGGCAGCCAACAAATTCATCCACCCCGCCGATATTCCGGCAGTCCACAGCCTGGCCTTGTGGATCGCCGCGCTGGCGCTGGTCGCCAAGGAAAGCCTGTTCCGCTACATGTTGGCCGCCGCGCAGAAAGTGCGCTCCAGCCTGCTGGTGGCCAATGCCTGGCATGCGCGCTCCGACGCCGCCTCCTCGCTGGTGGTGGCCGCCGGCGTGGCGGGCAATCTGCTGGGCTATCCGATACTGGATCCGGTGGCGGCGCTGGTGGTGGGCTTGCTGGTCGGCCGCATGGGTTGGCGCTTCGCCTGGGACGCGCTGAGCGACCTGATGGATCGCGCCGCCAGCGAGGACGACATCGCCGCCATTCGCGCCACCTTGCTCGCCACCCCGGGCATCGTCGGCATCCACGATCTGCGCACCCGCAAAATGGGAGACCTGATCCTGGTCGACGTGCACCTGGAAGTGGACGGCAACATCAATGTCTACCAGGCCCACGCCATCACCGAAGAAGCGCAGCAGCGCGTGCTGCGCCAGCACCCTGTGCTGGACGTGATGACCCACGTCGACCCGGCCGAGCATTACCGCGACGGCAACATGCCCGTTGCCGGTTAAGCGCGCGCAGGCGCGATATTTCAGATAAATGCAGCCGCCAAATAGCCTTGTCGGCTGCTTTTGTACGTAAATGAAGTTTTTACGTGCAACTTTTCCATAGTCGGCGTAGTCTACACATACTATGACGATACCATTTCAATCCATTCCGCGCTGGCTGCTGCACGCCCTGCTGTTGCTGCCGCTGCTGTGGCAGTTTGAAAACTACGCCGTCAGCCGCGCGCCGTTCAACGGCAACCCCCAGCCCGCCACCATCAGCACCTGGACCGAACACTGGCCGGCGGAAACGCCTTTCCTGCTGGTGCAGGAAGTGCGCGACCAGCTGCGCCACGCAGACGCCAAACGCGATGCCGGCACGCCGGTCCGCGATGTCGCCGCCATGCCGCGCCCCAGCGACGCCAGCTGAGCGCCCCCCCGGTCTTGAATGCGAAATGCCGGCCACAGGCCGGCATTTTCTTTGCGCGCGCGGCTTACAGCGACGCGCTTGGCTGCGGGTGGCAGATCGGGCAGCCGGGATTGCTGCAGTGGATCGAACTATTGTGCACCAGCGCGCGCAGCCGGCTCAGCCTGTCGGCCTCGCCTTGCGCTCCCTGCTTGCCCTGCGCCAGGCTGGCGCTGCCGTGGCTGTCCAGCGTCGGCTCGCCCGCCGACATCGGCAGCGGCGAGGCCTGGCAAATCGCACCGACTCCCAGCATCGCGCCGCCCGCGCCCAGCGCGGCGATCCATTTTCTTTTCATCGTCGACTCTCCTTTGCCGGCCATGGTGCCGGCAGGTCTCATCCCTGCAAGATTAGCGCAACGACAGCCAAAACAAACCCCGCCGGCGGCGGGGTTTGTTAACAAACTTAGCGGATGATTTCCACCTTGTAGCGCGGCGGCAACAACAATGCCGGAACCTCGCGCCGGGCCTTGCGGTTGCGCCTGGCGGGACGGGCCTGCTTCAGGCCTTCGCCATTGCCAGTCAGAGCCGGCACTTCGCGCTCGCGCATGGCTGCGGGCTCGCGGGCGCCGCCCTGTTCGCGTTCACGCGCGGCCGGCTTGGCGCGCGCAGGCGGCTGCGCCGGCATGAAGCTGTCCACGCTTTGCGGCGTCAGCGTCTGGCGGGTCAGCTTTTCGATCGCCTCGTGCTGGCGGGTTTCATCGGGGCTCATCAGCGAGATGGCCACGCCCTTGGCGCCGGCCCGGCCGGTGCGGCCGATGCGGTGCACGTAGTCTTCCGGGGAGTTCGGCATTTCGTAGTTGACCACGTAGGGCAGCTCGGAAATGTCGAGGCCGCGCGCCGCCACGTCGGTGGCGACCAGCACGCGCAGTTCGCCGTCCTTGAACGACGCCAGCGTCTCCAGGCGAGCGCCCTGCGTCTTGTCGCCGTGGATGGCCTCGGCATCCAGGCCATCGCGCTTCAGGTCGCGCGCCAGTTGGTCGGCGCTGATCTTGGTCTTGCAGAACACGATCACCTGGCTCATGTCGCGCGCGCGGATCAGTTGCGCCAGCACCTGGCGCTTGCGGAAGGCGTCCACCTTGAACACCAGCTGCTCCACCTGGTCGTTGGTGGCGTTCTGGCGCGCCACCTCGACCGTCTGCGGCGAATGCATGAAATCGGCGGCCAGACGCTTGATCTCCGGCGCGAACGTCGCCGAGAACAGCAGCGTCTGGCGCTCCTTGGGCAGCAGCCCCATGATCTTGCGGATATCCTGGATGAAGCCCATGTCCAGCATGCGGTCGGCCTCATCCAGCACCAGCACTTCCACCTTGCCCAGCTGCACGTTCTTCTGCTGGATGTGGTCGAGCAGGCGGCCTGGCGTCGCGATCAGAATTTCCACGCCGCGGCGCAGCTCCTGGGTTTGCGGATCCATATTCATGCCGCCGTAGACGGTGGTCGCGCGCAGCGGCAGATACTTGGTATAGCTTTTGACGTTCTCGCCGATCTGGTCGGCCAGCTCGCGGGTCGGCGAAATCACCAGCGCGCGCACCGGGTGCATCGCCGGCGACACGCTGGTATTGGCGAATTTCTTCAAGCGCTCCAGGATAGGCAGCATGAAGGCCGCGGTCTTGCCGGTGCCGGTCTGCGCGGCGGCCAGCAGGTCGCGGCCGGACAGCACCAGCGGGATTGCCTTCCCCTGGATCGGCGTCGGCTGGCTATAGCCCTGCTCTTCGATGGCGCGCAGGATTTCCGGCGACAGGCCGAGTTCGGAAAACAACATGTAACACACTCCTGCAATACGTAGGGGCACGTTGCGGTCTATCCGTCAACGCGCCCCGATGTTCATTAAGTAAACCGGCGGCAGATAAATCAAATGCCGCCCGGGGCGGGCGGCAGCTCCATCGTCAGCCCATATGGCTGGCCACGCTGATCAACAGGGTGACGGCCAGCCACAGCAGCGCCGAACGCCATACCAGGCCGACCGCGCTTTTCAGGAAACTGGGATCGGCATCGTCGCCCAGGCCCAGCTCCGGCCGGTATTTCACCGAATAGTCCTGCCGCAGCGGGTCGCCCAGCTTCACGCCCAAGGCGCCGGCGGCAGACGCCAGCAGGATGCCGTTGGCGTAGTTGCCCCAAGTCCTGGCTTGCGAACGCCAGCAATAGATCGCGTCTTCAAAGTCGCCCATGATGGCGAAAGCCGCCGCCGTCAGCCGGACGGGAATCCAGTCCAGCCAGGCCGCCGCGCGCGCGGCGAACACGCCGAACGGGTCTTCCGCGGCATTGCGGCTGCCCCACTTCTGGTTCAGCATCGAACACAGGCGGAACAACAACGCTCCCGACGGCCCCGGCAGCACCACGAACCAGAACATGGTGCCGAACACATGGCGGTAGCTGTCCAGCACGCCTTGCTCGATCGCCAGCCGCGAGATCTCCTCTACCGACAGCTCCGCCGTCGGCAGGCCGGTCCAGTTGGACAGCGCCACTCTCGCATCCAGATCCCGGCCCTCGGCCAATGCTTGCGATATCTCGGAAAATGCGCTGGAGAAATGGCGGAAGCCCATGGTCAGATACAGCACCAGCACATTGAGCGCCAGCGCCAGCAGCGGGCTCGCGGCTTTCAGCGAATAGAACAGCAACAGGCTGAGCAGCAGCACCGGCACGATGGCGACCAGCCAGGCCAGCACGCCATGGCGCTCGGCGCCGGCATTCAGGTTGCGCTCAAGATGGTTGGCGTAGCGGGTGAACAACAACCACACCCGGTTGCGATTGCCGAGCGGTCGCAGTTGCTCCAAAGCCAGAGCGAGAATCAGGGAAATCAGGGTCATGGTTTCTGGATGTGATTTTCACGGGACCGCTGGGGAAGATACCATAAAGGCGCTCGCCCCGCCCACCGAAGTGATGCCGGCGCGCCGCCAAAATGGCGAAAGGCGCCCGATGGGCGCCCTTGCGGACTGTTTGAGCGGCCGGATCAAGCCGAACCCAGCAGGCGGCGGCCTGTCACCACCTCCGGCTGGTTGCCGCCACGGTCATAGCCCAGCGTGGACGCCGCGGCAGTGCGCAGCACCAGCAACGACTCCTCCACCATGGCCAGCCGCTCGCTGACGAAACTGCCGTTCAGCTGATTGATGCTTTGCGCCCGGTTGACCGCGTCCTCAAGACTGGTCCAGGCCTCGCAGGCCGGAGGCTTGTCCGCCAGCCAGATATACAGCGTGTCGCGGTCCTGCACGCCCAGCGTGGTCATCAGCCGGCCGCGGACGGAGGACTGCCGCGCCAGTTCGTCGAGCACGGCGCTCTTGTTGTCGGCCAGCGCCTCCAGCTTGTGCTCCTCGCCCTGTATCAGCAGGGCCTGCTCCTGCTCCAGCAAAACGACAAGCCGGGACACGAGGTCGGCCTCGTCCCGGCAAAGCTGTGCGAACTCATCAATGACAGACATATCCCTGCTTCTTTGCGCTGCTTGTCCACTTCCGGCTCAGGCTCAACCCTGCAACAGCTCCTGGGCCGATGAAATCAGGCCGTCGGCGATCTTGTCCGGATTGATGCTGAAGCTGCCATTGGCGATGGCGGACTTGATCGATTCGACCTTGGCCGCATCGAAGGCCGGCTGCTGGCTGGGATCATTGCCGATGGCGCTCAGACGGCTGGCGACGGAATTGATCTGCACGCTGTCGCTGCTGCTGCCTTGGCTGCTGGTCGAACTGGACGGCGCACGGGCAGTGGTCTTGCTCTGGGTGCTGTAGGTTCCCGACAGCTTGCCCGAATTGTCGATCTTCATGGCCTGGCCTTCCCGTAGCTAATCTCAACTGATCCTATTATCGACCGAAAAAACAATCTCTTGAACTATTTTCTCATCAAAAAATCACGGCCACGCTGCCATCGGCCTGCACGGTGCCCCGCACCACCCTGCCGCTGCTCAATCTGACCATCACCTGCTCGCCCTGGGCGGCGTTGCCCATCGCCATGCCCTCGGCTTCGGCGGAAAAGCCGTCGCCCTGCGCCAGCACCTTCACCTGCTGGTTGCTGCGCACCAGATACGGCGCGCGCACCATGAAAGTGCGCAGCCACGCGCCCGCCGGCGCGCCGGTCCGCAACACCTGGCCGACCGCCAGGTTGAGATCGTCCAGCACATTGCTCGCCAGCGCGGGGTTGGCGATATCCACCAACCGGACGTCGGCGGCGCCTATCGTCTCGCCGGCGGCCATCGGCCGGCTCAGCGCCACACCCATCCGCTTTTCATTGATGCTGACCGGAATCCGCAGCGACCAGCCCAGATCCGGGCAGGACACCGCGACGAAAGTCGCTCCGGTGGTGACGCCCGGCGTCGCCCAATCCGCCTTGGGACGGCTGCAGGCGGGCAGCGCCAGCCTCCTGTCCAACTGTCCCAGCCGCCAGGTGGCGGCGCGCAACTCCAGCTCATGCTTGAGAAACTGATCGGCCAGCCGCTCCAACTGGGCCAGGTTCTGGATGCCGTCGGCACAGGCCGGCATGGCCGCCAACAAGCCGCAAAACCACATAATTGATCTTCGCATCCCTGCATTTTAGCGCAAGGCGAGCCAATGCAGCGATGGCGATTGACAAGCGCCGGCAAGATTCGAATAATCGTTTGAATAGAGCTTAGACTCTTGACACTAAATAATACGCAAACATAAATCGTTCGCCCGAGGAGAAACACAATGCGTAGTCGCTTGACCGCTCTCGCCCTGGCCACCGCCCTTGCCCTGCCGGCCGCAGCCAACGCTTACAGCAACATCTATTACTTTGGGGACAGCCTGTCCGATGTCGGCGCCTTCGGCGGCCAATCCGGCCTGCCCGCCGGCGCCCGCTGGACCACCGGCTACGGTCCCAACTGGACCAATGTGCTGAGCGGCCATTTCGGCCTGCAATCAGTCGCCAACAACCCGCTCAACGCCACTACCAGCAGCAGCGGCAACAACTATGCCCAGGGCGGCGCCGTCGCCCAAACCTACCAGGCCATCACCCAGTATCCCAACACCTCCGGCAGCAGCGGCTCTGTCGAGCAATACGGCCCGGGCGGCACCCTGCTGATCCAGGAACTGCCGCAACAGACCGCGGCCTATCTCGCCAGCACCGGCGGCAAGGCTGATCCGAACGCCGTTTATTCGGTCTGGATCGGCGGCAACGACGTGATCGCCGCGCTTGGCACGGCCTCCAGCACCAGCGGCCAGCAACTGCTCGGCGCTTCGGCCCAGTACACCGCCGCCAGCGTGCAGGCCTTGGTCAAGGCCGGCGCCAAAACCGTCATCGTGCCCAACCTTCCCAATATGGGCGCCGCGCCGCTGGCGATTTACGCTTCGCTGACCGCAGTCCAGCAAACCGTCAACGCGCAGGTTCCAGGCCTCGTCACCACCACCGCGGTCAACAACGCCTGGGTAGCGGCCTGGCAAGTCATCAGCGCGCAGAATGTCGGCCCCAGCAATTCCGCCGCCGTCATCCAGGCCGCGCTGACCGCCGCCAACACCTCGCTCTCCACCGCCACCGGCGGCGCGGTGCCGGCCGGCAGCGTGGCCACCGCCTACAATGGCAACGGCACGGCTGCCAACCCCGGCGTCCAGCCCAGCCTGCAGCAATTGGCCGCCGGCTACAACCAGCTCACCGACATGACGCTGTCCGGCGCCGGCGTGCAGCACAATATCGTTCGCCCGAATATCTCGCTGCTGTTCCAGGAAATCCTGGCCAACCCCGGTCAATACGGCTTCACCAATACCATCGGCTCCGCCTGCGCCACCTCCGCCATCCAGTGCGCGGCCAATACGCTGCCTGGCCAAAGCTACGTCTTCACCGACCAGCTGCACCCCACTCCGGCGGCCCAGCAAATCATCGGCGACTACGTCTACGGCCTGCTTCAAGCGCCTTACTACGCCGCGGCGCTGCCTGACTCCGCCTTGAACAACGCCCGCCAGCTGGGCGGCGCGCTGGACAGCCGCTACCAGGCCATCCGCTCGCAAAAACGCGCGGTCGGCACCGTCAGCGCCTTTGTCGACGGCGCCTTCAACGACGACAAGATCGGCTACAACAACCTGGCCGCCAAACCGAAGGGCCAGCTGTACACGCTGGGCCTCGACTACCAGGCCAGCCCGGCGCTGAGCATAGGCGTGGCGATGTCGCGCCAGCAGGGCAAGACCGACATCTCCAGCACAGGCACCCCGGGCAGCGTGGACGACCGCACCACGCTGATGTCCGGCCTGGTCAGCTACAACCAGGACAAGTTCTGGATCGACGGCGACGTTCACATCGGCTCCGGCGATCTGGACACCAGCCGCGCCGTCACCCTGGGGCCGACCCAGGTGCAGATCAACGGCAGCACCCGCCAGACCCAGTACGGCCTGCGCATCGGCGGCGGCTACCGGCTGCAGTACGGCAACTTCACCACCGGCCCGGTGGCCGGCCTCGACTACGCCCACGTCAAGGTGGCCGGCTTCGCCGAGCAAGGCGGCAGCAGCAGCATGGCCTTCGGCGGCCAGAACGCCAGCTCGCTGGTGGGACGCGTCGGCTGGCAGCTTGACGCCGACGTCGGCAAGTTCAGCCCCTACGCCAAGGTGAGCTTCGCCCACGAGTTCCAGCAAGACGACCGCAACATCACCGCCGGCCTCACCAGCACGCTGGGCGACTGGACCACCAACATCGGCAAGGCCGACGCCAACTGGATGGAGTGGACCGCCGGCGTCAGCGCCAACTTCAGCAAAACCGTCACCGCCTACGGCCAGTTCTCGGTCACCAGCGGCAGGAGCGGCGGCAATCAGACCGGCGGCAACCTCGGCGTGGCCGTGTCGTTCTGATCGTTGCAGCCATAACGAAACAGGCTCCCGAGGGAGCCTGTTTTTTTGCCTGAACGGCGCGGAGCGGATCAGCCCAGCGCCTTCTCCATCAACGCCTTCACCTGGCCGGCATCCGCTGGCAAGGTCACTACCCGCTGCGGCAGCGACTCCAGACGCTCGAAGCCCGCCGGACGCGGCGGTTCGCGGTCCAGCGCCTCGCGTATGGTTTCGGCGAACTTGGCCGGCAGCGCGGTTTCCAGGCACACCACGGTTTCGCCTTCGCGGCGCAGTTCGCGCGCCACCTTGATGCCGTCGGCGGTATGGGTGTCCACCACCACGCCATCGTCGGCGTCCACCAGGCGGATGGTGGCGATGCGGTCGGCATGCGCGCTTTTGCCGGAGACGAAGCCGAACGCGTCGCGCACCTGGCGCATGGTTTCTCCATCCAGCTGGAAACCGCCGCCCGCGTCCACCTCGGCCCACAATTGCTTCACCTTCGCCCCCTCGCGGCCGACCAGGTCGAACACGAAACGCTCGAAGTTGGATGCCTTGGAAATGTCCATCGACGGGCTGGAGGTGACGTAGGTGCGCTCGCTGCCGCGCGGCGCGTAGCGGCCGCTCTTGAAGAACTCATCCAGCACGTCGTTTTCATTGGTGGCGACGATCAGTCGCTCCACCGGCAGGCCCATCTGCCGCGCCACGTGGCCGGCGCAGACATTGCCGAAATTGCCGGACGGCACGCAGAAGCTTACGGTTTCGTCATTGCTGGCCGTCGCGCGGAAATAGCCGTGGAAGTAGTACACCACCTGGGCGACGACGCGGGCCCAGTTGATCGAGTTGACGGTGCCGATCTTGTGCCGCGCTTTGAAAACGTGGTCGTTCTGCACCGCCTTCACTATGTCCTGGCAGTCGTCGAACATGCCCTGGATGGCGATGTTGTGGATGTTCTCGTCCTGCAGGCTGTACATCTGCGCGCGCTGGAAAGCGCTCATCTTGCCGTCCGGGCTCAGCATGAACACATTGATGCCGCGCTTGCCGCGCATCGCGTATTCGGCGGCGGAGCCGGTGTCGCCGGAAGTGGCGCCCAGAATGTTCAGCTTCTCGCCGCGCTTCTCCAGCACATATTCGAACAGCTGGCCGAGGAACTGCATCGCCATGTCCTTGAACGCCAGCGTCGGGCCATTGGACAGCTCCAGGATGGCCAGGCCGTCATGCAGGCGCTTGAGCGGCGCGATGGCTTCGCTGCCGAAGGTCTCGGCCCGGTAGGCGCGCGAAACGATGCCTTTCAGATCATCCGCCGGAATGTCGTCGGCGAACAGGCGGATGATCTCGAACGCCAGCTCGGCGTAGCCCAGCTGCCGCCAGGCGTCCAGCGTGGCGCGGTCTATCCGGGGATAGCGCTCCGGCAGCAGCAGGCCGCCGTCCGGCGCCAGGCCCATCAGCACGGTTTCGCAAAACGGCAGCGGCGCCATGCCGCCGCGGGTACTGACATATTTCATTGCTGTGGTTCCAGGTATTGGCCGCAGGCGGCGGAGGCTTCCTTCAGGCGCTGCTTGCCGCGCGGATCGTCTTTCTTGATCTGGCCGGTCACCACGCCCATCACCTCTTCCGCGGTGAAAGTGCTGGCCAGCTTCTCGCTGGCGCACTGGCAGTAGCGCTGCACCTGCTCGTTGCCGGGCAGGCCGACGCCGTCGGACGCCGGCGTGCGCTTGACGCAGCCGCGCATCAAGAAGCCCTGCAGCAGCTGGTGCTGGCCGGGGCTGAGCGGCGTGGCCGCCGCGAAACCGGTGAAGAGCGCGGCGCACAGGCCGGCTTGCCAATGCCTAGTCATTCAATTCTTCCATGCGCAGTCGCACCACCTTGCCGGCCACGCTGTCCAGCGCTTCGATGCCGGCGATGGCATGGTTGATCGCCTTCTCCTGCACCCGGTGGGTGAGGATCACCACTTCGGCGGTGCCGTCGGACACCGAGCCTTTCTGGATCAGCGCTTCGATCGAGATGCCGTTCTCGGCCAACAGCCGGGTGATGCTGGCCAGCACGCCGGCGCGGTCTATCGCGCCGATGCGCAGATAGTAGGAGCTGGTGACCTCGGAGATCGGCAGAATCGGCAAGTCCTGCAACTGGTCCGGCTGGAAGGCCAGGTGCGGCACCCGGTGTTCCGGATCGGAGGTCAGCAGGCGGGTGACGTCGACGATGTCGGCCACCACCGCGGAGGCCGTGGGCAAAGCCCCGGCGCCGGCGCCGTAGTACAAGGTCGGCCCCAACGCGTCGCCTTTGACCAGCACCGCGTTCATCACGCCGTTGACATTGGCGATCAGCCGGCCTTCCGGGATCAGCGTCGGGTGCACGCGCAACTCCACGCCGCTGTCGGTGCGGCGAGTCAGGCCCAGCAGCTTGACGCGGTAGCCCAGTTCCTCGGCGTAGCGGATGTCGCGGCCGTCCAGCTGGCTGATGCCTTCCAGATAGCACTGGTCGAACTGCATCGGAATGCCGAAGGCCAGCGCCGCCATGATGGTCAGCTTGTGGCCGGCGTCATGGCCCTCGATGTCGAAAGTGGGGTCCGCCTCGGCATAACCCAGCTTCTGCGCTTCGGCCAGCACGTCGGCGAAGCTGGCGCCCTTGTCGCGCATCTCGGTCAGGATGAAATTGGAGGTGCCGTTGATGATGCCGGCGATCCACTCGATGCGGTTGGCCGCCAGGCCTTCGCGCAGGGTCTTGATGATGGGGATGCCGCCGGCCACCGCCGCTTCGAACGCCACCATCACGCCCTTTTCCTGCGCGCGGGCGAAGATCTCGGTGCCGTGCAGCGCCAGCAGCTTTTTGTTGGCGGTGACCACGTGCTTGCCGTTCTCGATCGCCTTCAGCACCAGCTCCTTGGCGATGGCGTCGCCGCCGATCAGCTCCACCACGATGTCGACGTCCGGGTTGTCGACGATCCGCCGCGCGTCGTCCACCAGCGCCACCTCCGGTCCCAGCGCGGCGCGCGCCTTGGCCAGGTCGCGGCTGGCAGCCTGGATCAGGCGAATCTCGCGGCCGGCGCGGCGGGTAATCTCGCCGGCGTTGCGCTTCAGCACGGTGGCGGTGCCGCCGCCGACGGTGCCGACGCCTAGCAGGCCGATATGGATCGGTTTCATAAATCTGTCTCCGTTCAGTCCCTTGATTTTTTATTCAGGCCAAAGGCCGTCTGGACAGGCGCGTCCTGTCCGGGCGGTCCTCGGGCGGCGGGAATCTGTCCCGCCGCCGCTGCCGGCGCTTAGTCGGCGCTGCCGTGACGCTTGCGGTAGTTCTCCAGGAAACGGGCGATGCGGCCGATAGCCTCCACCAGATCATCCGTATTAGGAAGGAATACCACGCGGAAGTGATCCGGCGCAATCCAGTTGAAGCCGCTGCCCTGCACCAGCAGCACCTTTTCCTGCTGCAGCAATTCCAGGATGAATTGCTGGTCGTCGCCCACCGGATAGATCTTGGGATCGAGCTTGGGGAACAGGTAAAGCGCGCCCTGCGGCTTGACGCAGGACACGCCCGGAATATCGGTCAGCAGCTTGTAGGCCAGGTCGCGCTGGCGCGCCAGCCGGCCGCCCGGCGCCACCAGGTCGTCTATGCTCTGGTAGCCGCCCAGCGCGGTCTGGATCGCGTACTGCGCCGGCACGTTGGCGCACAGCCGCATCGAGGCCAGCATGTTCAGGCCTTCGATGTAGTCCTTGGCGTGCTTCTTCTCGCCGGACAGCACCATCCAGCCGGCGCGGTAGCCGCAGGCGCGGTAATTCTTCGACAGCCCGTTGAAGGTCACCACGAACAGGTCCGGCGCCAACGAGCCTATCGAGGTGTGGCTGGCGGCGTCGTACAGCACCTTGTCGTAGATTTCGTCGGCGTAGATGATCAGCTGGTGCTGGCGCGCCACCTCGACGATCTGCTGCAGCAGCGCCGGCGGGTACACCGCGCCGGTCGGGTTGTTGGGATTGATTATGACGATGGCGCGGGTCGACGGCGTGATCTTGGCCTGGATGTCGGCGATGCTGGGGAACCAGCCCTGCTCCTCGTCGCACAGGTAGTGCACGGCCTTGCCGCCGGCCAGCCCCACCGCGGCGGTCCACAGCGGGTAGTCCGGCGCGGGCACCAGCACTTCGTCGCCATTGTCCAGCAGCGCCTGCATCGCCATCACGATCAGCTCGGACACGCCGTTGCCGACGATGATGTCGTCCATCGCCACATTGGGCAGATGCTTCTGCTGCGCGTAATGCATGATGGCCTTGCGCGCCGCGAACAGGCCCTTGGAATCGGAATAGCCCGACGCCGCCGGCAGATTGACGATCACGTCCTCGATGATCTCGTCCGGGGCGAAGAAGCCGAACGGCGCCGGATTGCCGATGTTCAGCTTGATGATGCGGTGGCCTTCGTCCTCCATCCTCTTGGCGTGCTCGAGCACCGGGCCGCGGATGTCGTAACAGACGTTGGCGAGTTTCTGCGATTTGTGGACTGGCTGCATGGCGGCGACGGCTTCCGTTTCAGGCCGCCCGCCGGATGGGACGGCATGCTTGTGGCGGTGTGGTTGCTGTTTCATGGGATCTCTGTATTCCGCCCGGCGGCTAAAGCCACATTCAGGGCGTGGTCGCTTGAGCCCCGGGTCTGGGTATAATCCTATCCCAATCTTTGGTGCACTGCACGAGCGCCGCCCGATGCGCCGCGCGGTGGCCGCCAACCACTGCCAAGGGAGCCATTCCGATGAAAATGCACCAGTCGCTGGGACAGGGCAAAAACCTGTTCACCGGCTACGGCGACGGCCACGTGCTGATCAATGCCCAGCGCCACGACGGCAACCTGATCGTCAGCGCCGACGAGGTGGCCGCCTGGGCCGCGCCGGACTTTTCCGGCCTCGCCGCCGCGCACTTCGACGCGTTGCTGGCCTACCAGCCGGAAGTGGTGCTGTTCGGCTCCGGCGAAAGCCAGCGCTTCGTCCACCCGCGGCTGTACGCGGCGCTGACCGAGGCCGGCATCGGCGTGGAATGCATGGACACCCAGGCCGCCTGCCGCACCTTCAACATCCTGCTGGCCGAAGACCGCCGCGTGGTCGCCGCGCTGCTGGCGATCTAAACCGCTTCCCCTACCCGCCGCGCCGGCTCGCGGTGGTAGGCCAGCACCACGGCGGCGGCGGCCAGCGCCACCAGCGCCAGCAACGCGAACAGCGCCGCCTGGCTCCAGGCCAGGCCGATCAGCACCCCGCCCAGCCACGGCCCCAGCACCGAACCGATGCGGCCGATGCCCAGGCTCCAGCCTACGCCGGTGGCGCGCAGGCTGGTCGGATAAGCGCTGGCCGCCAGCGCGTTCACCGCCGGCTGCGCGCCTATGATGCAGAAGCCGGCGCCGAACAGCAGCATATGCAGCCACAGCGCCTCGCCTTGCGCCCTGCCCAACAGCCATAAGCCCAGCGCGGCCAACAGAAAGCAAGGCGGCAGCGCGCGGCGAAACCCGGCCCGGTCTATCCAATAGCCGAAGGCCAGCGTGCCTATCACCCCGCCCAGTTGCAGCATGCTGCCCGCCAGCAAGGCATGGCGCATGTCCAGCCCCTGCGCGCGCAACAGCGACGGCATCCAGTTGGACAGGAAATACAGCACGATCAGATTGAGGAAGCTCAGCAGCCACAACAGCAGCGTGCGCCGGGCCAAGCCGTTGCGGAACAGCTCGGCCACCGGATTGCTGCGGGCCGGCCGCTCCGCCAGCCATGGCCGAATACCCGCCGGCAGCGACGGCTCCATCCTGCGCAACCAGGCCTCGGCCTGACCGGTCCGATCGCGCAGCAGCAGAAATTTGGCCGACTCCGGCAAGCCGCGCCACATCGGCAGCCACAGCAGCAGCGGCGCGACGCCGCCGACGATGAACACCGAGCGCCAACCGTGCGCGGGAATCAGCCAGGCCGCCAGCAAGCCGCCCAGCAAGGCGCCGGCGGTGAAGCCGCAGGAAATGAGCATCATCAGGCTGGCGCGCCGCCGCGCCGGGCTGTACTCGCCGGCCAGCGCCATCGCGTTGGGCATGATGCCGCCCAGTCCCACCCCGGTGACAAAGCGCAGCGCAATCAGCTGCGGCAGATTGGCGGCACCCGCGGTCAGCAGCATGCCGGCGGAAAACAGCAGCGCGCAGCCCAGCAGCACCGGGCGGCGGCCAATGCGGTCGGCCAAGGCGCCGAACAGCAAGGCGCCCAGCATCAAGCCAAGCAAGCCGGCGCCGAACACCGGCCCCAGCGCCGATTTGGCGATGCCCCAGTCCTCCAGCAGCGCGGGCGCGACATAACCCATCGCCTGCACATCGAAACCGTCCAGGATCATGCACAGCCCGCACAAAACCAACAGCCGGTACTGAAACCCGCCCAGCGGCCGCTCGTCCAGCCACTTGCCCAACTCCATCTCCATGCCCGCCCCTTCAATATGCGAATGTCAAAGCAGCATCGAAGAAAGGCGAGGATGGGTCAAGTTGCGGCGCAGCACACACTCAAGCGGATGCTATCCATGCATGAATGACAAAGCAATGGCCACGCCATCGCAAATCATCAGTTGCATCCGCTGCGCGGATAATATTTTAGGTGGCGGTTCCGCCCGCCAAACAGGCCAGGGGCTGTGCGGCCAGCCCTGTCGCTGAGCGAATCGAAGATTCGCACGCAGAGGCGATCCCAGGCCGCCCCTCAGTCCGCGAACCCCCGGCAAAAAACGCCTGGCCAGGAGCCGCCGAAACTACATGCGTGCGCATCTTTGATTCGCTCAGCGGTACGCGCTAACGTCGCGCGGCGTCGAACAAATCGGCGGCTTAAAACCTGGCCAGACGCTTTTTTGCCGGCGCGTGCCGAAGGGGGTATGGTCGCCGATCAGCCATCTACCCGAACGCCAAAACCGGCAAACGTCCGCTGCTTTGTCGCCAAAGAAAATGCCGCTCGCCAAATAGGCAAACGGCATCGATGCAGACGGGCTCCGCCCCCCTCCTCGGATCAGCCTCAGTGCAGCTTCAACGCCGGCCGCGCCGCGCGCCGCAGCTTGTCGCCGATGAACAGCAGGATCGCCAGCGCCCAGCCGTGCACCGCCGCCTGGTGCATCCGGTACAGCGACGCGTAGATCAGCTTCGCGCCGCGGCCTTCCACGTGGTAGTCGCGCTTCGGCCCCACCACCGCCGCCAGGCTGCCCACCGCGGTGTGCTTGCCCAGCGACACCATCATGCCCTGCGGCTTGAAGACAAACGGCCGCGCCGGCTTGTCGTCCAGCCTGCGCGCCAATTCGTCGGCCAGATAGCGCGCCTGCTGGTGCGCCACCTGGGCGGTGGCGGCCAGCATGCGGCCGCTGTCGCCGTCCGGCGCCGCCGCGCAGTCTCCCATCGCGTATACGCAGTCGCCGCCGGCGCAGTGCAGCCGGGTATCCACCACCAGCTGGTTGACGCGGTTGGTCTCCAGGCCGTCCAGGCCGGCCAGCCAGCCCGGAGCTTTCACCCCGGCCGCCCACACCGTGATGTCGGCGTCCACCTTGCGGCCGTCTGCCAGCGCCACGCCGTCCGCCTCCACCGCCGCCACCCGGCTGTTGGTCAGCACCTGGATGCGCTTGCCGGCCAACTGCTCCTCGGCGTAAGCCGACAGCGTCGCCGGCGCGGCGGCCAGGATGCGCTCCGCGCCTTCGATCACGCTGATCCTCACCCGCTCCGGCTGCAGCCGCGCGCCGTAGTGGTGCAATTCGCACATGGTGTGGTTCAGCTCGGCCGCCAGCTCCACGCCGGTGGCGCCGCCGCCGACGATGGCGATGGACAGCGCGCGCGCCGGCGCATCGCCGCTGCTGGCGCGGAAAGCCTGCTCCAACACGCGGTGGCGCAGCTTTTCGGCGTCGTTGGGCGTGTTCAGGAACATCGCGTGCTCGGCCACGCCCGGGGTGCCGAAATCGTTGGCCTCGGCGCCGACGGCGATCACCAGCCAGTCATAGCTTATCTCGCGCTCCGGGCTTAGCTGTTGGCCGTCGCTGCCCGGTATCGCCGCCAGGCGGATGCTGCGGCGCGCCTGGTCCAGCCCCTGCATATAGCCGAACTCGAAGTCGTAGCCGTTGCGGTAGCCGTGGGCGAAGTAGTTGACCTCGTCCTCGCCGGTGTTCAGCGCGCCGGTGGCCACTTCGTGCAGCAGCGGTTTCCAGATATGGGTGGGCGAGCCATCCACCAGCACGACCTGCGCGCGGTGGCGGGCGCCCAGCGTGCGGCCCAGCCGGGTGGCCAGCTCCAGCCCCCCGGCCCCGCCGCCGACGATGACGATGCGCGGCAGCGCCGCGTTTCGGCTTAGCATAAGCAACTCCTTATTAGTGGTATTTTTTGCCAAGGTTACCGCATTTTCCCCATCGCCAGACGCCTACCGCGATAATTAGCGCGTCGCCATGGCAGTATCCTGCCGATCCATCCCAAAGAAAAAGCCGCCCATTCGGCGCGGAATGGACGGCTTGTTCACGGTCGGCATGGCAGGTTTACCACAATACCTTGGCCAGCAATCCCGCCAGCAAAATGGCGATCAGCATCAGCAGGAAATTCTGCCGCTTCTGTTCGCGCATCAGCTGGATGTAGCCCTCCACCAACAGCTCGGTCTTGGCCGAACCCAGCGCCTCATTCAACTTGCGCGGCAGCGTCGGCAGCGTGGTCGCCCATTGCGGCGCTTCATTCTTCAGCGTGCGCAGCAGGCCGCGCCAACCCACCTGTTCGTTCATCCACTTGGTGAGGAAGGGCTTGGCGGTGTCCCACAAGTCCAGCTCCGGATCCAGCTGGCGGCCCAGGCCTTCGATGTTCAGCAGCGTCTTTTGCAGCAGCACCAGCTGCGGCTGGATTTCCACATTGAAGCGGCGGCTGGTCTCGAACAGGCGCAGCAGCACCATGCCGAACGAAATCTGGCTCAGCGGCTTTTCAAAGATCGGTTCGCACACGGTGCGCACCGCCGCTTCCAGCTCTTCGGCGCGGGTATCCTTCGGCACCCAGCCCGATTCGATGTGGGCGGTGGCGACGCGGTGGTAGTCGCGGTTGAAGAAGGCCAGGAAGTTGACCGCCAAATAATGTTTGTCGGTGTCGGTCAGGCTGCCGACGATGCCGAAATCCAGCGCGATGTAGCGGCCATCCGGCGCGACGAAGATATTGCCCGGGTGCATGTCGGCGTGGAAGAAGCCGTGGCGGAACACCTGGGTGAAGAAGATCTCCACGCCGAAGCGGGACAGCTTCTGCAGATCCACGCCGGCCTCGCGCAACCGCTCCACCTGCCCCACCGGGATGCCGTGCATCCACTCCAGCGTCAGCACGTCGCGGCTGGAGTAGTCATAAAACACTTCCGGCACGATCAGCTGCTGCGAGCCCTTGAAATTGCGCCGCAGCTGCGAGGCGTTGGCCGCCTCGTGCATCATGTCCAGCTCGTCGTGCAGGTATTTGTCGAATTCGGCCACCACTTCGCGCGGCTTCAAACGCTTGCCGTCGGAGAACAGCTTCTCCACCCAGCCGGCCAGCGTGCGCATCAAGGACAGATCCTGCTCGATCACCGGCAGGATGCCCGGCCGCAGCACCTTGACCGCCACTTCGCGGCCGCGGCTGCCATCGGGCTGGCGCAGCCAGGCCTTGTGCACCTGGGCGACCGAGGCGCTGGCCACCGGCTTGAGGTCGAAATCGACGAACAGCTCCTCCACCTTGCGCCCCAGGCTGTTTTCCACCACCTGGCGGGCGATGTCGCCGTCGAACGGCGGCACCCGGTCCTGCAGCCGCGCCAGTTCGTCGGCGTACTCCGGCGGCAGCAGGTCGCGCCGGGTGGACAGCACCTGGCCGAACTTGACGAAGATCGGCCCCAGGCTCTCCAGCGCCAAGCGCACCCGCTCGGGCAGCGGGGCGCGGATGTCGCGGCCCACCGGGCACAACGCGAACAAGCGGTGCAAAAAGGCCAGTTTGGAATGGCCCTCGAGGAAATCGTCCAGACCGTAGCGGTACAGGGTGGCAACTATCTTCAGCGAACGCGATATCGACATAAAGTCCGTCAGGTCGGGGTATTCGGTTTATTGAGCGCGGCCTCCAGCCGCGCCAGCCGCTTATCCAGCCGGCCGGCGTCGTCGCGCAGATGGTCCACTTCGGACACGAAGCGCTGCACCAGGCGGCGGCTGGCCAGCACCGGCGCTTCCTCGCGCAGGTGTTCCACCCAGTTTTCCGCCAGGCGGAAAGCCAGCTGGCCCTTGACGCCGAACAGGCCGCGCGCCAGGGTTTCCATCCGCTGCGCCGCCACGTCGCCGAACAGGCGCGACAGGTCTTCGCCCGCATGCCAATGCAACTGGCCGACGATGCGGCCCAGCGCGGCGGCCAGCTCGGCGTCGCCCTCCAGCGCGATGTCGGACAGTTGCGGCGGCTGCCCGCTCAGTTGCGACAGCACCGCGCCGTGGCGCAGCTTCAGCCTAGCCTCCGGCTCGCCCTCGCAGGCGGCCAGCCAGCCATCGTCGGTGATCACCCCTGCCACATGCAAGGGCGGCAAGGCGATCGTCACGCGGCGGCCGGCATGGGCGGCTAGCTCGGCGCGCCGCGCCGGATGCTGGTTTAAAAGATGATTGAAGGCGGCGATGGTCAGTGCCATGGATATCCTCCCGCTAAACCCGCCAGCGCCAATGCCAGGGCTCGTACAGATAGCCGCAGGCATTGTCGCGCGGGTAGCTCAGATGAAAGCCGAAAACCGCGGCGCGGCGGTTCAGCCAGGCGAAAGCGGCGGTGGTTTCGAACGTTTCCTCCAGCGGCGGCGATCCCGGCGCGCCGATATCGACGGCGCAGCCGGTATGGTGCTCGCTGAAACCCGGCGCGGCGCTGGCTTGCAGGATATCGTCCAAACTCAAGCCGCGCGCCAGCTTGGCGGCGACGATTTCATGCTGCCGCGCCACGCTGCGGAAAGCGGACAGCAGAAACATCTCCACGCCATCCTCAGCCGCCGCGCGTCGCATCGCCGTCCAAGCTTGCGCCGCCGCGGGCGTGAGGTGAAACTCGCGCCCCTCGGCATTGGTTTCCGCCAGCGCCAGCTCCGCCGGCTCGGGATGCGTCTCCAGCCCCCGCGCCAGCAAGCTGGCGGGATCTATCCCCAGTTCAGCCAGACGCGCCGCCAGCTCGGCCTGCATCAGAACTTGAAGCCCTTGTGCAGCGCCACCACGCCGCCGGTCAGATTATGGTAGTCGGCCTTGCCGAAGCCGGCGTCCAGCATCATCTGTTTCAGCGTTTCCTGATCCGGGTGCATGCGGATGGATTCGGCCAGGTACTGGTAGCTGTCGGCGTCGTTCGCCACCAGCTTGCCCATGATGGGCAGCGCCTTGAACGAGTAGAAGTCATAGAGGGGCGACAGCGGCTTCCACACCTTGGAGAACTCCAGCACGAACAGCTTGCCGCCCGGCTTCAGCACCCGGCACATTTCCTGCAGCGCCGCATCCTTGTGGGTCATGTTGCGCAGGCCGAAGGCCACCGACACCGCGTCGAAGTAATTGTCGGGGAAGGGCAGCTTCTCGGCGTCGGCCAGCGATACCGGCAGGATCACGCCTTCGTCCAGCAGGCGGTCGCGGCCCACGGTCAGCATCGAGCTGTTGATGTCGGTCAGCCACACTTCGCCGGTCTTGCCGACGCGCTTGGCCCAGCCGCGCGCCAAATCGCCGGTGCCGCCGGCGATGTCCAGCACCTTGTCGCCGGCGCGCACGCCGGAGGTGGTCAGCGTGAAATGCTTCCACACCCGGTGCAGGCCGCCCGACATCAGATCGTTCATCACATCGTACTTGCCAGCCACCGAATGGAAGACTTCGGCCACTTTGCCGGCCTTCTCGCTTTCATCGACGGTCTTGAAACCGAAATGCGTGGTCTTGTCCATGCTCACTCCCTGCTCGCGCCGGCGGCGGCGAGCTTGTCCAGATATTCCTGCCAGTACTGGTCGCGCTTGGCGCCCAGTTCGTATAGATAAGTCCAGCTGTAGAGGCCGCTGTCGTGGCCATCGTCGAAGGTGATCTTCAGCGCGTAGTGGCCGACCGGCTCCAGCGCCGTGATGCCGACCTGCCTCTTGCCGGCCTGCAGCGTTTCCTGGCCGACGCCGTGGCCGCGCACTTCCGCCGACGGCGAATGGACGCGCAGGTATTCGCAGGGCAATTCGAAACGGGCGCCGTCGTCGAAGGCGATTTCCAGCATCTTCGACACTTGGTGCAGCTGGATTTCCACCGGCTGGGCGGCTTGGGGGGCGACTCCGGACATGGTCTTGCTTTCTATGGGTTCTGCCGCGGCGCCAGGCGCCGCGCTTTGCATACAAGGAAACCTTAGCCCTTTTTCTCCAGCAGCATCGCGTCGCCGTAGCTGAAGAAACGGTACTCCTTCTCCACCGCGTGGCGGTAAGCCTGGAAAATTTCGTCGTAGCCGGCGAAGGCCGACACCAGCATCAGCAGCGTCGATTTCGGCAGGTGGAAATTGGTCAGCAGGCGGTCCACCACGCGGAAGCGGTAGCCCGGCGTGATGAAAATGTCGGTCTCGCCGCGGCCGGCGGCCAGTTCGCCGCCGCGCGCCGCCGATTCCAGCGCGCGCACGCTGGTGGTGCCCACCGCCACCACGCGGTTGCCGCGGGCGCGGACGCGGGCGATGGCGTCCACCGTCGCTTGCGGGATCTCATAGATCTCGCTGTGCATCTTGTGCTCGGCCACGTTCTCCACCTTCACCGGCAAGAAGGTGCCGGCGCCGACGTGCAGCGTGACGAAGGCGGTTTCCACGCCCTGCGCCCGCAGCTGCTCCAACAGCGCGTCGGTGAAGTGCAGGCCGGCGGTCGGCGCCGCCACCGCGCCCTGTTCCCGGGCGTAAACGGTCTGGTAGCGCTCGTCGTCGTCGCCCTCGGCGCTGCGTTCTATATAAGGCGGCAGCGGCAACTTGCCGGAAGCCTCCAGGATGTCGAACAGCTTGTCCTCGGCCAGGAAGCGCAGCTTGAACAGCGAGCCCTGGCGCTCCAGCATTTCGGCCTCCCAGCGGCCGGCGAAGATCAGCCGGCTGCCCGGCTTAGGCGATTTGGACGAACGCACGTGCGCCAGCGCGGTGTGGTCGTCCAGCACGCGCTCGATCAGCGCTTCTATCTTGCCGCCGCTGGCTTTTTCGCCGAACAGGCGGGCGCGGATCACGCGGGTATCGTTGAATACCAACAGGTCGCCGGCCTGCAGTTTGGTCGGCAGATCGGCGAAGGTCTGGTCGGACAGGTTCATGCCGTCCACGTGCAGCAGGCGGCTGGCGCCGCGCACCGCGGGCGGATGCTGGGCAATCAATGCCTCAGGCAGGTGATAATCGAAGTCGGAGAGCTGCATACGGAAACAATCAATCAGAATCGGCAAATTATACCCGCGCCCACCTTCCCGGCACAGTGCCGCGCGTCACATCGCCGACGCACACAGCTTGACCCATGCCGATATTCCATTTACATATTGCAAACATGCCACACCGATTTTCCCCTTAAAATCTAATGCTTTCACTCTAAAACCAGTTCTCGGCCGTTGTCCGCCTCGCTTAAACAGCCGTTTTAAATTCCGCAAATGCTGGACATTTTGCGGCGAATTGCGGCAAACTCGCGGCCAAGATGAAAAACAGGAGTCAGGCTTTGAGCCGATCCATCCTTGTGCTGCACGGCCCTAACCTCAATCTGCTCGGGGTGCGGGAACCTCAACACTATGGCCGGGACACCCTTGACGACATCAACCAGCGCTTGGCCAAACAGGCCAAGGCCGCCGGTTTTTCCCTGTCGGCGCTGCAAAGCAATGCCGAACATGTATTGATAGAACGCATACACCAATGTCTGGATGACGGCACCGCCTTCCTCCTGATCAACCCGGCGGCGTTCACCCACACCAGCGTCGCGCTGCGAGACGCGCTGGCCGGGGTCAAGCTGCCGTTCATTGAAGTACATCTATCCAACGTTCACGCCCGCGAACCGTTCCGCCAGCATTCCTATTTTTCCGACCTGGCGGTCGGCGTCATCTGCGGGCTGGGCGCCCACGGTTACGAGCTGGCGCTTGCGCACGCCGTACGGCATCTTGCCGCGCAAGCCTGACCACCGTTACAGAACATCCCATTCGAAGGATTGACAATGGACCTGCGTAAACTGAAAAAACTGATCGACCTGGTCGAAGAGTCCGGCATCGCCGAACTGGAAGTGACCGAGGGCGAGGAAAAAGTCCGCATCACCCGCGTATCCGCCAGCCAACAGCAGGTTTACGCGCAGCCGATGCCCCAGATGTACGCCGCCCCGGCCGCCGCGGCTCCCGCCGCCGCCGCCGCAACCGATGCCGCCCCGGCCGCGGCTCCCGCCGCCGCCAGCGACAAGAACGCGATGAAGTCGCCGATGGTCGGCACCTTCTACCGCTCGCCTAGCCCGGGCTCCAAGTCCTTCGTCGAAGTGGGCCAGAGCGTCAACGCCGGCGACACTCTGTGCATCATCGAAGCGATGAAGCTGATGAACGAGATCGAAGCCGACCGCTCCGGCGTGGTGAAAGCCATCCTAGTGGAAGACGGCCAGCCGGTGGAATACGGCGAACCGCTGTTCGTCATCGAGTAAAACCCTCGGACGACATCGCGAGATTCAGGGCACGGCCAAGGTCTGTGCCCTTGTCGTTTGACGTGACAGCAACGGCTCCCCGGGCAAGCGTCCGGCCGGGGCCAGATCGCGGAGAAATTCCATGTTCGAAAAAATTCTGATCGCCAACCGTGGTGAAATCGCGTTGCGCATCCAGCGCGCCTGCCGTGAAATGGGCATCAAGACCGTGGTCGTGCACTCCGAGGCCGACCGCGAAGCCAAATACGTGAAGCTGGCAGACGAATCCGTCTGCATCGGCCCCGCGCCCAGCGGCAAGAGCTATCTGAACGTGCCGGCGCTGATCGCCGCGGCGGAGGTGACCGACGCCCAGGCCATCCACCCCGGCTACGGCTTCCTGTCGGAAAACGCCGACTTCGCCGAGCGCGTCGAGCAATCGGGCTTCGTGTTCATCGGCCCGCGCGCGGAAACCATCCGCGCCATGGGCGACAAGGTGTCGGCCAAGCACGCGATGATTGAAGCCGGCGTGCCCTGCGTGCCCGGCTCCGACGGCGCGCTGCCGGACGATCCGGCTGAAATTTCCAAGATCGCCAAGAAGATCGGCTACCCGGTGATCATCAAGGCCTCCGGCGGCGGCGGCGGACGCGGCATGCGCGTGGTCCACTCCGAAGGCGCGCTGATCAACTCGGTGCAGATGACCCGCACCGAAGCCGGCGCCGCGTTCGGCAACCCCACCGTATACATGGAAAAGTTCCTGCAGGAACCGCGCCACATCGAAATCCAGATTCTGGCCGACGAATACGGCAACGCCATCTATCTGGGCGAGCGCGACTGCTCGATGCAGCGCCGCCACCAGAAGATCATCGAAGAAGCGCCGGCCCCGGGCATCACCGACAAGCAGCGCGAGAAGATCGGCGAAGCTTGCGCCGAAGCCTGCCGCCGCATCGGCTATCGCGGCGCCGGCACTTTCGAATTCCTGTTCGAAAACGGCGAGTTCTACTTCATCGAGATGAACACCCGCGTGCAGGTGGAGCATCCGGTAACCGAAATGATCACCGGCGTCGACATCGTCCAGGAACAGATCCGCATCGCCGCTGGCGAAAAACTGCGCTATAAGCAAAAAGACATCGTTTTGCACGGCCACGCGATGGAATGCCGGATCAATGCAGAGGACCCGTTCACCTTCGTGCCCTCCCCGGGCAAGATCGAGAGCTACCACCCGGCCGGCGGCCCCGGCATCCGCATCGATTCGCACATCTACCAGGGCTACACCGTGCCCTCGCACTACGATTCGATGGTGGGCAAGCTGATCGCCTACGGCGACACCCGCGAGCAGGCGATGGCGCGGATGCGCGTGGCGCTGTCGGAAATGGCGATTTCCGGCATCAAGACCAATATCCCGCTGCACCAGGAGCTGTTCCTCGATGCGGCCTTCCAGCGCGGCGGCACCAGCATCCATTATCTGGAGCACCGCCTGCAGCAGAAAAAAGGGGAAGCCTGATGGCCTGGTTGCAAGCCACCATTGATTCCGACTCCGCCGTCGCGGAAAAGCTGGCCGACGCGCTGATGGACGCAGGCGCCTTGTCCACCGCGATTGAAGACGCCTGGGCCGGCACCGACCGCGAGCAGCCGATCTTCGGCGAGCCCGGCGAGCCGGTGGACCAATTGTGGAGCCAGAGCCGCATCATCACCCTGTTCGACGAAAACGCCGACGTCGCGCTGTTGATCGCCGCCGCCGCCAACGCCTGCCAGCTGGCGATGCCCGGCTACAGCGTGGAGCGCGTCGAAGAGCAGGACTGGGTGCGCCTGACGCAGTCGCAGTTCGAACCCATCCGCATCTCCGACCGGCTGTGGATCACCCCGACCTGGCACGACGCGCCGGCGCCCGACGCGGTCAATCTGCAGCTGGACCCGGGCCTCGCCTTCGGCACCGGCAGCCACCCCACCACGCGGCTGTGCCTGCAGTGGCTGGACAAGCAGCTGCAAGGCAATGAAAGCGTGCTCGACTACGGCTGCGGCTCCGGCATTCTGGCCATCGCCGCGCTGAAGCTGGGCGCGGCCTCCGCCGTCGGCATCGACATCGACGCCCAGGCGGTTCGCTCCAGCGCCGACAACGCCGCGCAAAACGGCGTCAAGGCCGATTTCTTCCTGCCGGACGCCAATCCGCAAGCCCAGTACGACGTGGTGCTGGCAAACATCCTGGCCAATCCGCTGCGCATGTTGGGCGAGCTGCTGTCTAGCCATGTCAAAACCGGTGGTAGAATCGTCCTTTCCGGCATCCTCGCCGAACAGGCCGACGAACTGTCCGCCATCTACAGCCAGTGGTTCGAGATGGACGCGCCGGTGTTCGACGAAGGATGGACTCGATTGACAGGAACCCGACGCGCCACGGTATGACATATACGACACAGTGCCCCAACTGCCAGACCCGTTTCAAGGTCAATGACAACCAGCTAGCCGCTGCCAACGGCCTGGTGCGGTGCGGGCGCTGTTCGCATGTGTTCAAGGCGCCGGATCATTTCGTCGTCACGCAGCCGGCTCCCGAGCCGGCTGTCGCCCAGCCGGCGCCCGCTCCGGAGCCGGCCGCCGAACGCGACCCCATCGACGACTTCGAGCTGGAAGTGCCGGATTTCGATCCGCAAGGCAATCATCCCGACATCGACATCCCCGCCGACAATCCGCTGATCGCCCCGCCGCCGTCCGCGATGCCGGCGGCCGAGCCTGAACCCGAAGCGGCGCCGCAGGCGGAAATGGAAGAATTCCAGCGCGCGCTGGCCGAGGCGATGCAAAACCGCCAGGCCACCGCGCCGATAGGCAACCCCTTCGACGATCCGCAGCCGATCGCCGCCGCCGAACCGGAAGTCTTCGGCCGCCGCCGCCGCGCGGAAGCGCTGCCGGAGCCGGAAAGCAAGCCGGCGCGCGCGCCTATCGAAGAAGAGCCGCTGTTCACCGACGCCGACGCCGAGGAAGAAGCGGAAGCCGCCAGCCACCAACCCGCCGGCCCCTGGCTCAACGGCGTGCTGGCGGTGCTGGCGGTGATCGGCATCCTGTTCCTCGCCGCGCAGCTGGTCTACATCAACCGCACCCGCATCGCCGCCGAAGTGCCGGAAATGCGGCCGGCGCTGGAAAGCATGTGCCGCGCGCTGGATTGCCAGGTGCCCTGGCCGACCGACATCGCGCTGATCCGCACCGAATGGTCCGAGCTCGCCTTCGTGCCGGACTACCCCAACCTGATCCAGTTGTCGGCCACGCTGAAAAACCACGCCCAGTACGCGCAAGCCTTCCCGATGCTGGAGGTGACGCTGAAGGACAGCGACGACCAGGTGCTGATCCGCAAAGTGTTCGCGCCCAAGGAATATCTGAAGCCGGACGATCTGAAGCTGGGACGCTTCAACCCCAACAGCGAGGCGAAGATCACCATGCGGCTGGATGCCGGCAAGGTGCATGCGATGGGTTACAGCCTGTACTGGTTCTATCCCTGACAGCGGCGCCTCCCGGCGCCGCCAGGCCTCACTCCTCCTCCATCCGGAATGCGAACTCCTGCGTCAGGCTGGCGCCCGGCGTGCAGCGGTATTCGCGCAAGGCTTTATTGATCTCGTAGCGAAAGCCGCTGCGGTACTGCGGCGGAATCTGGCGCCAATCCGCGCTCTGGATGCCGGCCACCGTGCCGTCGGCCCGGGTCTGGAACATCACCTTGACCACGCCGCCCACCTCGTCGCGCAATGCCTTCAACGGGTAATCCGGCGCCTCCTGATGCGAGCAGCCCGCCGCAACGGCGCCGGCCGCCATTCCGGCGGCCAACAGGCCGGCCAGCCATTTCGTTTTCCGCATATCCATCTCCTTCCCATACCGTCCGGCGCAATCGCCGCGCCGGCTTCCGTTATGGAACTGATATGGATATTTTCTATTAGAACATTTTCAACACCCCGCCCCTCCCGCAGTCGCGGCGAGCCGGCTATCGCTGCGCGCCGTCATCCGGCACGAATCTCAACTTGAGTTGAAGGTTGGCATTGGGCCGGCATCGATATTCCTCCAGCATGGCGTCGAGCGCCAAACGAAAATCCTCGCGGTAAGCCTCGGGAATCGTCGCGGAAAACACCATGCTTGCCCGGCCGTCGTAACGGCCGCGGGCATCGGTGTGAAAAACCAGCGTCACGTCGCCTGCGATCTTGTCCATCTCGGCCCGTATCGGATACGCCGGCGCCGCCATGTGCCGGCAATTCGCCTCAAGGGCGAATGCCGGCAGACTCAAGCCCGCCGCGGCCACCGCCAACAAGCAAAACCTGCGCACCGCCGTCCTTCCTTTCCTGCCTTGCTCGCGGCCTCCTCGGCCTTTCAAGCGAAGAACTCCGCCAGATAATCGACAAACACCCGCACCTTGCCCGGCACATGCCGACGCACCGGGTAAACCACCGACAGGTCCAGGCAATGCCAGTTGTAGTCCTGCAGGATGGCTACCAGGCTGCCCTCGGCCAAAGCCTGCTCCACCAGGAAGCGCGGCTGCAGCACGATGCCCATGCCGTTGATGGCCGCATCGGTCAGCACATCGCCGTTATTGGCCTTCAGCGGCCCCTTCACCCTCACCTTGTCGCGGCTGCCATCCGGCGCCTGGTAGTCCCAGACATTGGGCTGCGACGTCAGCGCGTACAGCAGGCATTGATGCGCGGCCAACTCCGACGGATGCGCCGGCGCGCCGTGGCGGGCGAGGTAGGACGGCGCAGCCACCAGCAGATCGTCGATCTGCGCCAGCCGGCGCGCCACCAGCGTGGAGTCGCTGAGGTTGGACACCCGCAGCGCCAGATCGAAGCCCTCTTCCACCAGGTCCACCCGCCGGTCGTTGAGGCTGAGCTCCACTTCTATCTGCGGATGGCGCTGGTGGAAGCCGCCGATGATGCGGCCCAGGTAGCGCATGCCGAAGGACACCGGCGCCGACACCCTGAGCCGCCCCACCGGCTCGCTGGCGCCGTGCGACAGCAGCGCGTCCAGTTCGTCCAGCTCCGCCAGCAGGCTGCCCGCCTGCGACAGATAGGTTTCGCCGGCCTCGGTCAGCGACAGTTTGCGGGTGGTGCGGTGCATCAGCCGAGCGCCCAACCGGTTTTCCAGCGAAGCCACCAGCTTGGTCACCATCGCTCGCGACAGCTCCAGCCTGTCGGCGGCGGCGACGAAGCTGCCCAGCTCGGCCACCGCGACGAAGGCGCGGATTTCAGAGAAGCGGTCCATATTATTTCTTAAAAATGAACAATGATTTTCAATTTGCCGTATTTATTGAATATAAAGCCGATGGTCAAATAACGCCATACCCAATCTGACCTGGAGCTTTTCATGAATCGACTGCAAAACCCCGCGCTCGCCGCCCTGCTGCTGCGCCTGTCCCTCGGCCTGATGTATCTCGCCCACGGCGCGCTGAAGCTGTTCGTGTTCACTCCCGCCGGCACCGCCGAGTACTTCGCCAGCCTGGGCCTGCCCGGCTTCTTCGGCTATGTCGCCATCGTGATCGAAATCGGCGGCGGCCTGTTGCTGCTGGCAGGCGTCAAGGCGCGCTGGGTCGCGCTGCTGTTGATCCCGCAATTGCTCGGCGCCATCGCGCTGGTGCACGGCGCCAAGGGCTGGATGTTCACCAACGAGGGCGGCGGCTGGGAATATCCCGCCTTCCTGATCGCCGCGTCGCTGGCGCTGTTCCTGCTGGGCGAACCGGCCCGCAGCCAATCCGCCGCCCGATAAGCAATCCATCCCCCAAGGCCCGCCGTCCAGGCGGGCTTTTCGCATTGCCGCCGCCGTTTTAGAGTTGCCATACAAAAATGCAACAACGCCTTCCCGACCCGCATTTTCGCCAAGCCCGCAAGAATCAAGCGCTATTTCCATAGAGCCGAAATGGATGTTGCGCCGCAGCATGCAATCCGGACAATTCTGACTTGCACATTTTCTTGATTGCCATCAAGCTGCTGCGTGATTTGTCTGTAGTTTAACTACAAAGTTGGCAAGATACGCATCAGCCAGGTCGCCGCGGCTGCCTGGCGAAAGCCTGTATATAATTGTCGGAATCTTGTCAGAACAAGCCAAGGCCCCAGTAGAAGCTCAAGGGGCCGCCCGCTGGAACAAAACTAATCGGCTTGATTGACGCTCGTAATAAAACGACTGGAATTATCCACGAATTGAGGAGTGACTCATGGGCACCACCGCACCAAGACTCGACGTTCTGGCCCCCCTTTCCGGGTGGCTGGTCCCCTTGGACAGCGTCCCGGACCCGGTATTCGCCGGCAAAATGGTCGGCGACGGCATCTCGCTCGACCCCACCTCCGGCAGCCTGCTGGCGCCGGTGGCCGGCGTGGTCAGCAATCTGCATTCCGCCCATCACGCGCTGACCATCACCACCGCCGAAGGCGTGGAAGTGATGGTGCACATCGGCATCGACACCGTGATGCTGAAGGGCGAAGGCTTCTTCCCGCTGGTCGAGCAGGGCCAGCAGGTCAGCGCCGGCCAGGCCGTGATCGACTTCGACATCGACCAGGTGGGCCGCCGCGCCGCCAGCCTGCTGACCCAGATCATCGTCACCAATGGCGACAGCGTGCACAGCATGCAGCCGGCCCAGGGCATGGTGAACGCCGGCCGCGACGTGGTGCTCAGCCTGACGCTGGCCAATGGCCAGGCCGCGGCGCAAGTCCAGAGCGGCGAGCCGCAGCTGTCGGCCGCCATCGCCATCGGCAACCCGGCCGGCCTGCACGCCCGCCCGGCCGCGGTGTTCGCCAGCAAGGCCAAGAGTTTCTCCTCCGACATCCAGCTGATCCTCGCCGACAAGGAGGCCAACGCCAAATCGGTGGTGGCCGTGATGGGCCTGGCCACCAAGCTGGGCGACGCGGTGCGCATCCGCGCGCAGGGCACCGACGCCGCCATCGCCATCGCCGAACTCACCCAATTGCTCAACGAGCGCTGCGGCGAGAAGGCCGACGAGGCGCCGACCGCCCCGGCCGCCGCGCCGATCGCCATCCAGCAACAGGATAGCGATAGCCAGCTGGCCGGCGTCGGCGCTTCGCCCGGCATCGCCATCGGCCGCATCGTCCATCACCGTCTGCAGGAATTCGACGTGCCCGAGCAGGGCAAGGGCGGCAATGTCGAGCAGCAGGCCTTCGCCCGCGCCGCCGAAGAGGCCGCGGCCCAGATCGAGCTGGTCAAGGCCCAGCTGTCCGACCCGGCCAAGCAGGCCATCCTGTCCATGCACCAGGAACTGCTGCAGGACCCCGACCTGCTGGCGCTGACCTATACCGGCCTGGCCGAAGGCAAGTCAGCCGGCTGGGCCTGGCGCGCCGCCTTCAGCGCCTACTCCGCCCGCCTGGAGGCGCAGGACAACCCGCTGCTGCGCGAACGCGCCAATGACATCCGCGACGTCGGCCGCCGCGTGCTGGCGCTGCTGGCCGGCGTCAAGCAGGCCGCGCTGGAATTGCCGGCCGGCTCCATCCTGATCGCCGAGGATCTGGCGCCCTCCGACACCGCCGCGCTGGATCCGTCCAAGGTGATGGGCTTCTGTACCCGCACCGGCGGCGCCACCAGCCACGTCGCCATCCTGGCGCGCTCGCTGGGCATTCCGGCGATCTGCGGCATCTCCCAGGCCGCGCTGAAACTGCCGGAAGGCCGCCAGGTCATTCTCAACGGCAGCGAAGGCACGCTGGCCATCGCGCCTAGCGCCGACGACCTGGCCGCCGCCGAGCGCGAGATCGCCCGCCTGGCCGAGCGCCGCGCCGCCGAAGCCAAGGGCTCGATGCAGCCGGCGCAAACCCGCGACGGCGCGCGCATCGACGTGGTGGCTAATATCCGCAACGCCGCCGACGCGCGCGAAGCGGTGGCCAAGGGTGCCGAGGGCGTGGGACTGTTGCGTTCCGAATTCCTGTTCGACAACCGCGACACCGCGCCGACCGAGGCCGAGCAGGCCGCCGAATACTGCGCGGTGGCCGAGGCGCTGGGCAAGGAACGTCCGCTGGTGGTGCGCACGCTGGACGTGGGCGGCGACAAGCCCTTGTCCTACCTGCCGCTGCCGAAGGAAGACAACCCCTTCTTGGGCCTGCGCGGCATCCGCGTCAGCCTGGATCGTCCCGACCTGTTGCGCACCCAGCTGCGCGCCATTCTGCAAGCGGCTCCGCTGACCCAGCTGCACATCATGTTCCCGATGGTGGCCTCGCTGGAAGAGCTGCGCGCCGCCAAGGCGGTGCTGGCCGAAGAGCAAGCCGCGCTGGGCGTCGCCGACGTCAAGGTCGGCATCATGGTGGAAGTGCCTTCCGCCGCGGTGCTGGCCGCGCGCTTCGCGCCCGAGGTGGACTTCTTCTCGATCGGCACCAACGACCTGACCCAGTACGTGCTGGCGATGGACCGCGGCCATCCGCAGCTGGCCAAGCAGGCCGACGCGCTGCACCCGGCGGTGCTGAACATGATAGCGATGACCTGCGACGGCGCGCGCGCCCACGGCAAGTGGGTGGGCGTCTGCGGCGGCCTGGCCTCCGACGAACGCGCCGCGCCGCTATTGGTGGGCATGGGCGTCACCGAGCTGTCGGTCAGCACTCCGGCCGTCGCCTCGGTGAAAGCCACGCTGGCGCGCTGGAGCCTGGACGAGTGCCGCGAGCTGGCCCGCGCCGTGCTGGCGCTGTCCACCGTCACCGACGTCCGCCACCACCTGAACCAACACGCTCGTTAAAAGAATAAGCCTCGGCGCGGCAAAGTCCGCGGCGCCGGACGGGGAGACCATCGGGGCGACCCGGTGCCGTCCGGCGCCATGCCAGCGGATTTGGCGCGCCTAGGGCTTTATAGAGGGGACGGCGTCACAGCCGCTCGACATTCCATAAGCATGTCAAAGCAGGATAATAATCATGTTTAGTCAATCATTCGCTTTTCTGCAGAAGATAGGCAAATCGCTGATGCTGCCGGTCGCGGTGCTGCCTGTCGCCGGCCTGCTGCTCGGCATCGGCGCGACCGACTTCCACACCACGAACAGCGTCGCTCTGGCGATCCTGTCCTTGATGAAGAACTCCGGCGACGTGATCTTCGGCAACCTGCCGCTGATCTTCGCTGTCGCGGTGGCGCTCGGCTTCACCGAGAACGATGGCGTCGCCGCCATCGCCGCGGTGATCGGCCACCTGGTCACCACCGTCACCCTGGGCGTGATGGCCGGCCTGATGGGCGTGAAAACCGCCACCATCATGGGCCTGCCGTCGATCCAGACCGGCGTGTTCGGCGGCATCCTGGCCGGCGGCATGGCGGCCTATCTGTTCAACCGCTTCTACCGGATCAATCTGCCCACCTACCTGGGCTTTTTCGCCGGCAAGCGCTTCGTGCCCATCATCACCGCCATCAGCGCCATCGGCCTGGGCGCGGTGCTGTCGGTGATCTGGCGTCCGATCGGCGAAGGCATCGCCACCTTCTCGCACTGGGCCGCCGTCAGCGACCCGCGCACCGCCGCCACCGTGTACGGCTTCGTCGAGCGCATGCTGATCCCTTTCGGCCTGCACCATATCTGGAATTTGCCGTTCTTCTTTGAAATGGGCGACTTCGTCGACGCCACCGGCAAGCACGTGCATGGCGACATCAACCGCTTCTTCGCCGGCGACAGCACCGCCGGCGTACTGGCCGGCGCCTTCTTCTTCAAGATGTTCGGCCTGCCCGGCGCCGCCATCGCCATCTGGCATTCGGCCAAGCCGGAAAACCGCGCCAAGGTCGGCGGCATGATGATTTCCGCCGCGCTGGCGTCCTTCCTCACCGGCATCACCGAACCGATCGAATTCTCCTTCCTGTTCGTCGCGCCGGTGCTGTACTTCATCCACGCCTGCCTGGTGGCCTCGGCCCAGTTCATCGCCAACACGCTGGACATGCACATGGGCTTCACCTTCTCGCAAGGCGGCATCGACTTCGTGCTGTTCAACCTGATCGGCGACAAGGCCAAGCACGCCGGCTATGTGTTCATCCTCGGCCCGATCTACTTCGTGATCTACTACGGCGTGTTCCGCTTCGTGATCGCCAAGTTCAACCTGAAAACCCCGGGCCGCGAAGATGAAAGCCTGGAAACCGCCGGCGCCGTCAGCGAAGACCAGCGCGCGCGCGAACTGGTGCTGGCCTTCGGCGGCCGCTCCAACATCCGCACGCTGGACGCCTGCATCACCCGTCTGCGCATCTCGGTGCAGGACACCGCCAAAGTTGACCAAGCCAAGCTCAAAGCCATGGGCGCCTCCGGCGTGGTGGTGGTCGGCAACGGCATCCAGGCCATTTTCGGGCCGCTGTCGGAAAACCTGAAAACCGATATGGACATATATCTGCGCAGCGCCGGCAGCGATGCCGAGCTGTCGTCCGCCCCGCTTGCGGCCCCCGCGCCTGTCGCGGTGGCTCCCGCCGCGCCGGCGGCTGCCGCCAAGGCAGATATCGCCGCGCTGAAGCAGGCGCTGGGTGGCAACGCCAACCTCGGCAAGGTGGAAGCCATCGCCCACACCCGCCTGCGGGTGGAACTGAAGGACGCCGCCCGCTTCGACGAAGCCGCGGCCCGCTCCGCCGGCGTCATGGCGGTGATGCAGGTCGCGCCGGGCACGCTGCACCTGATCGTCGGCGATCAGGCGGCCGCGCTGGCCGCAGCGCTGCTAGCCTGAAACCGGTCTTAGCGCCAACAAAAACGCCAGCTTCGCGCTGGCGTTTTTTTTGCCGCGCCGGCCGGCGCGGACGGGATCACAGCGCGAACAATTCGCGCAGGTGCTGCGCCACGCCGGATTCAGCGTTGCTGGCGATGCGATGGGCGTCCGGCATTTCGCTGCTGAGCCGCGGATGGGCATTGCCCATCAGGCGCGGATGCCCGGCGGCGCGCAGCAGCTCCACGTCGTTCTGGCCGTCGCCGAAAGCTAGGCAATGCGCCGGATCGATATCCAGCCGGCCCAGCACCAGCCGCAGCGCGTGGCCCTTGGAGACGTCCGCCGCCATCACTTCCAGGCAGTTCTCCAGCGAGAAGGTGATGTAGAGCTGGTCGCCGAAGCGCCGCTGCAACGCCTCCTCCACCCGCAGCAGGTGCGCGTGCTCGCCAATGTACAGCACCTTGCCGACGCCGACGCCGTCATGCTCGGCCAGATTGTCTACCCGGTAGCTCAAGCCGGAATCGCGGTGCATGTCGAGGAAGGACTGGCAGGGCTGATCGATCAGCCACTCGTCGTCCAGATAGAAATTGAGGATGGAGCCGGCGGCGTATTCCGGCTGCGCCAGCGCCCGCACCAGCTGCGGCGCGATGTCCTGGCGGTGGATCAGCCTGCCGTCCGGGTCGTGGATGCGGGCGCCGTTGGAAGTGATCAGGTGGGCGCGCACGCCCAGCGCGTCGCGGATGCCCTTCACATCCAGGTGATGGCGGCCGGTGGCCAGCGCGAATTGCACCCCGCGGGCTTCCAGGCTCTGCAAGGTGGCGGCGGTGAGGGAATTGACGGCATGGTGCTGGTCCAGCAGCGTGCCGTCGAGATCTGAAGCGATGAAACGGTAAGACATGCGAACTCCGGTGCGGCGGAAGTGTTTGATTATACGCTGATAGCGCTAACAATCAGACTGACGGCAGCGCCGCGAGTTGCGTAAACGCCAATGCGGCCCATTCTGGCGCGGACGTTTTTTGCAAGCCGGCGCCCGCCGCCGCGGGCAAGCTGGCAACCGTGCCGGCCCTTTCGCGCCGGCCAGGAGCCCGCCGCATGAACCCGCTTTCCCTTGCCGCCCACAGCGGTGCCAGCCTGGACGCCTTGCTGCGCCAGGCCGTGATCCAGCTTGGCTGCCCCGAAGAACGGCTGGCCGACCTGGACCAGCACGCCACCCTCGCCATCCAGCTGCAAGCGCTGCCCGACGTGATGGTGTCGGCGCTGGACGACCGCCTGTGGGTATGGAGCATTCTGCCCGGCCTGTCCGAAGCCAGGCTGCACGCGATGGCGGCCGAGACGCTGGCCATCCTGCTGGAGCCGGTGGAAGACGTGGAAAGCGGCCAGCTCGCGCTGGGACGCGGCGAGCACGGTTATGAATTGAAAGCGCTGGTGAGGCTGGACTGCCTGAGCCGCGATGGCGGGCTGCAGCCTGTGCTGGCCGCTTTCATCGAGCGGCTGCGCGCGCTGTACCAGACGCTGAACCTGACGGGAGAATGACATGCCGGGCATCACCACGATTTCCCACGCCGGCGGCGCCCAGCGCGCCGCCTCGCCCTCCACCCCGGCCGCGCCGCGCGCCGGCCAGCCAACCGGGCTGACAAGCAGCCCGCTCCCCGGCCCGACATCGTCGCGCCAGGCGGTGATCTACGCGCCGTTCGCCGCCGGCGACGTGGTGACCCAGAGCCTGGGCAAGAACCTGGTGCGCGAGCAAAACGGCAAACCACTGCTGCCGCTGATCGCGCAGGACGACCAGGCCCAGGTCCGGCTGCAGCAGCTGCAGCAGCAGCAGGTTCAGGATCTGCGCGGCAAGGGCTCGCTGTTTCCCGACCAAATCCGCAAATTGCAGCAACAGCACAATCTGTCGCAAGACGTCCTGCGCCAGCATATCGGCCCGGCCGAATTCGACAAGGCGATGCAGGCCTCTGCCACCTTCGCCCGCCAGGCCGACGTGCTGCAGCGGATGGAGATCCGCAGCAACGAGCACGGCGCGGAGCTGGGCCGGCTGCAGCCGCAGCGCGACAAGATCTACATCGTCGGCCACGGCGGCCCGGGCATGGACATCCTGGCGGCCGACCAGCAGGTGACCCAGGGCAAGGCCACGTCCGCCGATGTGGCGCAACAGCTGGCGGCCGGCGGCCTGGACCGCGCCTTCCGCGATTTCCGCGCCACCGCCTGCTTCAGCGCCGACACCCGCGAGCCGACCTCCTTCCACCCGGCAGACCTGGGCCGCGCCGCCGCGCCGGCGCTGGGACCGCGCCCGGGCTTCCTGCAGTTGTTCGGCAAACGGCCGGTGCTGAGCCAGCCTTTCGCCCAATCGCTGAGCGACGAGTTGGCCAAGCAGGGCTTCAAACAGCCGGAGGTCGCCGGCTACCACGGCGCCGGCGTGACCTTCAGCCAGATCGGCCACAGCTCGCGCCGCCTGCCTGGCGCCGCCGATAGCCGGGCGTCGGAGCTGAAGCAGGTATTCACTCCGCGCAAATAAGCCGCGTCTGCGTCGTCATGAGCGAATTCTGGAAGCCGGCTTTGGTCGGCTGAATAAGAATTCGCTCATTTACATGATAACGCCCGCCAGTACCGGGCCAGGATTCCGCACCATGCCAGACCTCGCCGCCTTCCACCATTGCGCCAATGAACTGCTGCAACACCTGGGCTTCGACGCCATCGTGCCGGCCAGCCATCAGGAAGTGATCAGCCTGACCGTGGAGCAGCGCTTCGCCGTCCACCTGGGCGCCATCGACCAAGACCATTGGTTCATGCAGGCCGAGCTGGGCGAACATCCGCTGCGTGACGCCGACCCGCTGCTGGCGCAGGCTTTGCGCGGCAACCAGCTGTGCGGCCAGTCCTGGCAGCCGGTAGCGGCGCTGGATGCCGAACAGCGGCTGTGTTGCTGGCTGCGCCTGCCGTGCCGCGGCCTCGACCTGCCGCAGCTCGCCGCCGCCTTCGACGCGCTGATCGCCCGCGCCGAAGCGCTGCTGGACAGCGCCGCCGCCGCGCGCTGAATCTCCGGCGCCGGGCCGCTCGCCCGCGCCGCCATAAGCCCTTTGGGCAATCCGCTAAGAAAGAAGCCAGATGAGCACCATCCACACCGGCATTCACATGATCCGACCCAACCTGTCCCAGCTGAACGAACTGGGCGCCGGCCTGCAGGCCGACAGCGCCCGCATCGGCATCCGCAAGGACGGCAGCCTGGTGGTCTACACCGGCCGCTCCTACCTGCTGCACCCGGACCAGACCCGCCGCGCGCAGCAGTTCCTGCGCCAGAACCACTTGCTGGAGCCGCAAGAGCGCCCGCGCGACATCCGCCTGCTCGACCTGGTAACGCGGCTGAACACCCGCGCCAACAGCCACACCCGTCCCAGCCCGCAGGATCTGGCGCAGCGGACCGACGCCGGCGCCAAGCCGCATCTGCGCTGGGCTGACCAGCAGCCGCCGCGCCAGGAAGCCGCCTCGCTGAGCCAGCGCCGCGGCCTGCAGCATCTGAAACTGGCGCCGCAGCCCGCCGCCGCGCCGGCAAACCCGCAGGCCGCGCTGGCGCGCGCGCTGGGCAGCAGCGACAACCGCGTCGGCCTGTTCAGCCAGCTGCAACAGCAAGCCGGCCCGGCCGCCAGCGGCGCGGCCTTCATCAATGACCTGGCCGGCGCGCGCTTCCGCGACATCCCCACCGCCGCCGCCACCCTGGTGCGGGCGCCGGACGGCGCGCAGCTGCCGGCCAACCGCGTGCAGGTGGGCGGCGCCAATGTCGCCATCGCCAGCCAATATCCGACGGCGGGCCAGCTGGAGAGCTATTTCGGCATGCTGGCCGCCAACCGCACTCCGGTGCTGGTGGTGCTGGCCTCCGACCACGACATCGCCAAGAGCCAGGGCGGCGGCAATCCGCTGCCGCCTTACTTCTCGCAAAGCGGCCAATACGGCAAGGTGGCCGTCAGCGCGCGCGAAGGCAGCCATAGCCAACTGGCGGGCGGCCTGGAAGTGCGCGCCTACCAGTTGGCGGTGCAGGACGGCGGCGGCAAGAAAATCTCCATCCCGGTGCTGCACGTGCCCAACTGGGCTGATTTCGGCGCCCAAGGCCCGGTCGCTCTGAAAGCGTTGGCCGAACACGTCAACGCGGTGAAGGAGAAGCAGATCGGCGTCTACCAGCGCGGCAACAGCAGCGCGCTGAACGACCCGGACAAGCTGCTGCCGGTGATCCACTGCCGCGCCGGCGTCGGCCGTACCGGCCAGCTGATCGCCGCCACCGAGCTGCTGAAGCCCGGCGCGTCCAGTCTGGAGTCCATCGTCGGCGACATGCGCCGCAGCCGCAACCACCTGATGGTGCAGACGGCGGAGCAGCTGAATACGCTGGCCGACCTGGCCCAACAACAGGGCCGCGCCGTCGTCGCCTCCCAGCCGGCCGCCGCCGGCAATCAGCCGATATACGCCAATACCGCCCCGCCGCTGCCGCCCCGCCATCCGCGCTAAGCCTGCCGGCAAACGGAAAAAGCACGCCTGTTGGCGTGCTTTTTTCATGGCTGCCGGCAGCCTAATGCCTATCATCCGCAAATTGACAAAGACATAAGGGACGGATAGCTTGACCCATTGCCCCCCACATCCCGCCGCCGCGCCGCAAGGAGAATCCATGAGCAATCGATACGGCCAGTTGTTCCGCACGCCGGGTGTCGCCGAGCTTGCGCTGGCCGGCTGGGTGGCGCGCCTGCCCGGCACCATGGTGGCCGTCGGCGTCATCACCATGCTGTCGCTGAGCCGTAACAGCTATAGCCTCGCCGGCGCGGTCGCCGCCACCTTGACGCTGGCCTCCGCGCTGCTGGCGCCGCAGGTATCGCGGCTGGCCGACCGCTACGGCCAAAGCCGGGTGCTGCCGCCGGCCACCGGCATCGGCGCTTGCGCGCTGCTGGCGCTGATTCTGTGCAACCATCTGCACGCGCCGGCGTGGACGCTGTACCTGTGCGCGGCGCCGGCTGGCTGCCTGCCCAGCATCCCGGCGATGACCCGCGCGCGCTGGGCGCGACTGCTGGAAGGCCAGCCGCTGCTGCCGACAGCGTTCGCGCTGGACAGCGTCTTGAGCGAAACCGCCTTCGTCATGGGTCCGCCGTTGTCGATAGGCCTGTGCATGGCCTGGTTTCCCGAAGCCGGCCCGCTGTTGGCCGCGCTGCTGATCCTGTTCAGTGTTTCCGCGCTGCTACGCCAGAAAGCCACCGAGCCGCCGCCCCATCCCATCACGTCGGACAGCCGCCGTCCGGCGCTCTTCCTGCGGCCGGTGCCGGTTCTGGCCTTGCTGATGGGCACGCTGGGCGCCATCGCGGGCACCATAGACGTCGCCTCGGTGGCCTTCGCCAAGGCGCAGGGCCAGCCCGCCGCAGCCGGCTGGGTGCTGGCGCTGTACGCGCTGGGCTCCGGCATAGGCGGACTGGCCTTCGGCGCGCTCAAGCCGGCTCTGCCGCTGGGTAGGCTGCTGCTGGGCTGCTGCCTGGCCACCGCGGCCAGTTCCACCCTGATCGCGCTGGCGCCGAATGTGATATGGCTGGCGGCGGTGATGCTGTTGTCGGGATTGTCCTTCGCGCCGACGCTGATCGTCGCGATGGAAATGGTGGAAAAGGCCGTGCCGCGCGCGCGTCTGACCGAAAGCCTGACCTGGCTGGTCACCGGCATCCAGTTGGGCGTCGCCGGCGGCGCCTCGCTGTGCGGCCTGGCGACCGACGCCTACGGCGCCCGGGCCGGCCTGAGCCTGGCGCTGGCGGCTGGCCTCGCCTCGCTATCGATCGCAGCCTTGCAACCGCGCGTAGTACCCACGAAAAGCGCTTGCTGAAAGTCCTGCCTGAAGCAATGTTAAAGGCCGAACCCGCATGAGTTGTGGCTTTTTGACTCTGGCAAATCCATCCTGTCTGTATATAGAATTTCACACTGAGAAATTTTAATGCTCTCACAAGCCTGCACAAGCATAGTTTGCAGCCCACGAGGCGCATACAGCTCCGTCCTCGCTTACACATTGCATCGATACGTCCAATCCCTCACGAATATCCATACTCACGACCGACACGTGGACCACTCGATATCACCTCGGATCTGCCCCGCAATCCGATGCGACAATACGATACAATTTTCATGAAACTCCTAAACCGCGGGATTTCATCCACTCAGCGGACTACTCCAGTAGCGTGTAGCCCATAACCGTGAATTCGCACATCAGACTAGCCTATCCATGCTAGTCAAAACATAGAAGAAAGCGATATTGACATGCAAACCCGTTTATTAGCCAGTCTTCTGACTCTAACCTTATTGAGCGCATGCACAAGCACACAGCTCGCTGGCGATCCTTTAAATGAAAAACCAGATAGCCAATCTGGAACTGTCATCTTATCGCTCACAATCAATACTGGTGAAGTACCGCCCATTGAGCTTATTGAACTGACCAGAAATGAGGATCCCACATCAGGATTTAATAAAAAATATCAGCTCAAGAATATCGTTCCAGGCCTCTCAAAAGATACTGCACTTTATATTGGCACCCTTCCAGCTGGAACCTATAAGCTTGACTACTTGCGTGCTCAATTGAAATTTTTGTCAGTATCTCCAGGACAGCGAGAGCTAGTTGGAGATTTTCGCGTTGAACCAGGGAAAACCTCAGATCTTGGTCGACTTATTCTGACAGCGATCAACTACAAAGTAGCCTTTGGACGCAGTCTTCATGAAAAAGACAACCGAAAATTAGTAGCGCTTGCGGCGCCGTCATACCAAAGTCTCTATCAACAAGCCTCATCAACAGGCTGGCTGAAAACCGAGCCAACAGACCGCATTGAGGCATACGCGCTCAGCAGACCGCAAGGGGCTGGCGGCTTTAGCGAATTAGCTGATCATAGGATAATAGGCGGGTCAAGGTTTGGCAGCATATTGGTACGCCAAGATTCTGGCCACTGGAAACTGATTGGAAGAACTGGCGAACTCAATTCCATTCTATTCACCACTCCCTATCCCATCCAGCCCTATATGGCGGTTGCCGTCGGTGAGTTCGGTAGTTTTTTCAAAGTGCGCATGGATGGCAAAACCTTGCCTATCGACCGAGGAAATCTTCCTCTTGGAAATTATTTCTTCATAGACAGTTCTCCAGATCAAAAACACTGGTTTGTCGGAGTCCAGCTGCCTGGAAAAGTATCCTTGTATGAATCCAATCAATTGGAAAATGGAAACTGGAAAATTGCAAGAGAAAATCCGGCAGGAATATTATGGCTATGGCACTATCCTGGCGGTATTGGTTATGCATCAAGCTCGGTCCGAGTGATTGCCTGCTATGACTATGCGCAAAAGCAATGGTGCCAAAATGATACTCCTGAAAAGCGTTATATCATCGCAGTGGCCGGTGGACCGACAAAGTCGGTCGGCGTGCTAACTCAGGTAGGCTTAGGAATTGCGGGAGTATTCGCCAAAACCCATTACAGCTCAGATTGCGGAGCCAACTGGAAAGAAACTCACTCCCCCTATACCGTCAAAGCTTCCGCTCCCATCATTCTGCCATCAGGCCAGATTTTGGAAAGCGGTGGCGTATTCGGCGATACCGGCATTTACCGCAGTGACGATGGTAGCAACTGGAGCAAGATTTACAGCGATCAGCTGATATTGCGCGATCACATCTGGGTCATGCCGACGGCAGGCCTGATCAGCGTATCGAATAGCATTAACGGAGTTGAGGACATCCAATATTCGAATGATGGAGGAGCTACCTGGAGTACTGAAGTCACGAGCTACGACTCAAGGCAAAATAACACAAAGGACTGACCGTTAAGCAGCGCCAAGCGGACCGTTTCGGTCCGCCTCGAATTAAGCCGATCCCAAATGGAAAACGCCCAGCAATTGCTTGCTGGGCGTCGTAATCTGGTGGCCAGTCGCGGAATCGAACCACGGACACGCGGATTTTCAATCCGCTGCTCTACCAACTGAGCTAACTGGCCTAAGTTGTGGTGGCCAGTCGCGGAATCGAACCACGGACACGCGGATTTTCAATCCGCTGCTCTACCAACTGAGCTAACTGGCCACATCTGTCTGCCCGCGCTGTCGCGCTGTCAGAGCCATGCATTTAATCAGAGGACGGCTTTTGAGTCAAGGCATAATTGCAAAAAACGGCTCGCCCTCCGCCTGAAAACACAAACAGCCCGGCCGCTCAACGCGCCCGGGCTGCCGGATCAAACACTTACACCGCGTCCGGCTGCTTGGCAGGATGCGCGTCGGCAAATGCCGGCAACGCCTCCAACGCCTCCGCGATGCGGACGATGGTCGGATACGGCGCCAGGTCCACGCTGAAGCGGCGCGCGCTGAATACCTGCGGCAGCAGGCACACGTCAGCCAGCGTCGGCACGTCGCCTACCGCATAACGGCCGGCAGTCTGCGCCAGCTGCCGCTCCAGCGCGTCGAAGCCGGTGCGGATCCAGTGGCGGATCCACTCGGTCTTGCCCTCTTCGCTCGCGCCGTGCTCGGCCTGCAGGAACTTGCCCACCCTAGGGTTCTGCAAGGGGTGGATGTCCGCCGCGATGGCCAGCGCGATCGAACGGACCCGCGCCCGCGCCGCCGGCTCGGCCGGCAGCAGCCGCGCCGTGTCCGGATAGGCTTCGTCCAGGTATTCGCAGATCGCCAAGGACTGCGTGATCTGCACGCCGCCATCGTCCAGCAGCGGCACCAGGCCGTACGGGTTGATCGCCAGATAGTCGGCGCTGCGCTGCTCGCCCTTGAGCAGGTTCACCGCCCGATACTGGTAAGCCAGTCCCTTCAGGTTCAGCGCGATGCGGACGCGGTATGCGGCGCTGGAGCGGAAGTAGCCGTACAGGACGCGTTCAGCCATGGGCGACCACGGTTTGCTCGATGGCGCCGAAGATGCTGTCGCCGGCCGCGCTCTTCATCTCGATGCGCACCGTGTCGCCCACCTTCATGAACGGCGTCTTCGCCGCGCCCTGCTCGATGGTTTCTATCATCCGCTGCTCGGCCAGGCAGCAGGAGCCGACGCTGCGGTCCTTGTTGGAGATGGTGCCGGAGCCGACGATGGAACCGGCGACCAGCTCGCGGGTCTTGGAGACGTGCGCCACCAGCTGCGGGAAGCTGAACTGCATCTCCACGCCGCAATCGGGCTTGCCGTAGAACGCGCCGTTGTAGTCGACCAACAGCGGCAGATGCACCTTGCCGCCCTGCCAGGCGTCGCCCAGCTCGTCCGGCGTGACGGCGACCGGTGAAAAGGCGGTGGCCGGCTTGCTCTGGAAGAAGCCGAATCCCTTGGCCAGCTCAGGCGGGATCAGATTGCGCAGCGTCACGTCGTTGACCAGCATCAGCAGGCGGATGTGCTTCTCATCGGCTGGCGCGCCCAGCGGCACGTCGCCGGTGACCACCGCTACCTCGCCCTCGAAATCCAGGCCCCAGGCCTCGTCGCGCAGCGGGATGCCGGCCGTCGGGGCGAGGAAGGCGTCGGAGCCGCCCTGGTACATCAAGGGGTCGGTGTAGAAGCTTTCCGGCACCTCGGCGCCGCGCGCCTTGCGCACCAGCTCGACGTGGTTCAGGTAGGCGCTGCCGTCGGCCCACTGGTAGGCGCGCGGCAGCGGGCTGAGGCAGCGCCCGGAGTCGAAGGCGACCTCGTCCGGCACCTTGCCCTGGTTCAGGGCGGCGTAGACTTCCTGCAGGCGCGGCGCGGCCTGCGCCCAGTTGTCCAGCGCGCCCTGCAGCGTGGCGGCGATGGCGGAAACGGCCACCGCGCGGGTCAGATCGCGGCTGACCACCATCAGCTGTCCGTCGCGGGTGTGGTTGTGATAAGTGGCTAATTTCATCTTGATGTTCTTTCTGCTAGCGGCCGCTGCGGGCCGTTCCTCTATATCCATTTTCCGGCTTGGCCTGAGCGCGCTTGCGCCGCGAGCGGGCCTCGGTCGGCGGGAGAAGCTCAGCGGTAGCCATCGTACCGCAAGCCTCTCGGCGCCAAGGTCGGGCCGCTCTGCGGCGCTGGCCTCAAACCGGCTTGGGCTTCCAGCTGTCCACGTATCCTTGCCACTCGACGCTGGCCAGGCCCGGCCCCTGCTCCAGGGCGTCGCGGGCGTCTATCATCACCGCCACTTCGTCGGTGAATTTCTTCGGCTCGGTCATCGCCTTGGCGAAGGCCTTCGGGTGCGGGCCATGGGTGAAGCCGGCCGGGTGGAAGGTCAGCATGCCAGGTTTGATGTTGTCGCGGCTGAAAAAGTCGCCGGCGTGGTAGAAGATCACTTCATCGTAATCGTCGTTGTTGTGATAGAACGGCACTTTCAGCGCGCCCGGGTCGGACTCGATCGGCCGCGGCACGAAGGTGCAGATCACGAAGCCGTCGGCGACGAAGGTGGTGTGGGCCGACGGCGGCAGATGGTAGCGGTGGCTCATCAGCGGGCGGATGTCGCGCCAGTTGACGCGCGCCACCGAATTGTTGCCGTGCCAGCCGATGGCATCCAGCGGATTGAACGGATAGGTGACGATGGACAGCGCGCCGCGGCGCTTGATCACCACCTGCCATTCGTCCTCCGTCTGCTGCGCCTTGAAGACATCATCGATCGCCGGCACGTCCAGCACCGCCTCGTCGAAGATCGCGTGCGGACCGACCAGGCCTTTTTCCGGCAGCTGGTAAGCGCCGTTGCTGGTCTCGACCAGCAGCATGGTGGTCGGGCTGGCCGGCTCGATGCGCCAGCTGGTGGAGCGCGGCACCAGGATGTAGTCGCCGTCGCGGTAGCTCAGGTGGCCGTAGTCGCAGAACAGCTCGCCGCTGCCGGCGTGGATGAACAGCAGGTCGTCGCCGTCGGCGTTGCGGAACAGCTGGCTCATCGCCTGCTCGCAGCGCCAGATCCGCAGCTTGCACTGGGCGTTGTGCAACACCAGCGGCGCGTCCCAGGGCGCCGGCGCGCCGTGCGGCAGCTCGTTCAGGTCGAAGGCGCGCGGACGCAGCGGGCCTTCCCAGGCGCTCCAGCCGGTCGGCGGGTGTTTGTGGTGCAGATGGGTGGCCGGGCCGAAGAAGCCGCTGCGGCCGACTTCGCGCTCGTATATGGCCTCGGCCGGAAAGTCGGCGTGGGCCTGCCGCGAGATGGTGCCTTCGCGGTGCGGGTAACTGATCCATTTACGCATGTTTGATGTCCTGTCCGTCCGGCCATGCCGCGTTGGCCGGCGCATTGCAAGGTATAAGCGGCGCGACGCCGCGCGCCCGTCGGGGAGGCTCCCGGACGGGCTGGCGCGGCAAAGCGTAGGATCAATCGGCCTTCAGCACGCCGCGGCGGATCTGATCTTCCTCGATGGACTCGAACAGAGCCTTGAAGTTGCCTTCGCCGAAGCCCTCGTTGCCCTTGCGCTGGATGATCTCGAAGAAGATCGGCCCGATCACGGTTTCGGTGAAGATCTGCAGCAGGATGCCTTCCACCGGCGCGCCGTCGATCAGGATGCTGTTCTTCTTCAGGCGGGCCACGTCCTCGCCGTGGTTCGGCACGCGGGTGTCCACCTTTTCGTAATAGGTGTCCGGCGTATCGAGGAAGCGGGTGCCGCGCGCCTTCAGCGTTTCCACCGTGGCGTAGATGTCGTCGGTGGTCAGCGCGATGTGCTGGATGCCTTCGCCGTTGTACTGGCGCAGGAATTCCTCGATCTGGCTCTTGTCGTCGGACGACTCGTTGATCGGGATGCGGATCTTGCCGCAGGGGCTGGTCATCGCCTTGGACACCAGGCCGGTCAGCTTGCCTTCGATGTCGAAGTAGCGGATTTCGCGGAAGTTGGCGATGCCAGTGTAGAAGTCGGCCCAGGTGGCCATATTGCCGCGCGCCACATTGTGGGTCAGGTGGTCGATCAGGGTCAGGCCGACGCCGAACGGGTGCTGGTCCACGCCTTCCAGCGGCACGAAGTCGATCTCGTAGATGTCCTTGCCCTGGCCGTAACGGTCGACGAAGTACAAGGCGGAACCGCCGATGCCCTGCACCGCCGGGATATTCAACTCCATCGCGCCGACCGGGCGCTGATACGGCTTGGCGCCGTGCGACAGCGCGTATTCATACGCCTTGGCGGCGTCCTTGACGCGCCAGGCCATCGCACAAGCGGACGGGCCGTGCGCCTTGGCGAACTCGCTGGCCGGCTGGCTGCGCTCGGCGTTCAGGATGAAATTGATGTCGCCCTGGCGATACAGGCGCACGTCCTTGCTGCGGTGGCGGGCAACCTCGGTGAAGCCCAGCGACAGGAACAGCTGGTTCAGCTTCTCCACGCCCTCGGCGTCGGGGGCGGTGTATTCGACGAACTCAAAACCGTCGGTGGCTAGCGGATTTTGCAGCATGGCTTCCATTTTCATCAGTTTCTCCTCTGTTATAGTCTGGCGAAAGAATTTTCTTGCGCAGACAATCGACTCGGCATGAGCGCTACTTGTAAACGTCTGCAGGCGGACCGCGTTATGTAAGCAGGCCGCCTTCCCTCCCGCGCGGCGGGAGGATGGCAGTTTCGACAGGGCGGGACGAGGCAGGGAGAGGAAAACCGCGGCTCGCGCAGGGACACGCGAACTGGCGCCGGACGCCGATGGCGGCACGGCAAACTCTCCTCCGAACGAATCGTTATCTGCTGTCACACACCATCGACACGCATCGGCAGTCTGATGCTGCCGTTTGCTTGATTTAGGCTTTTTATTCTATGGAAAGCCCGCAGCAATTATCTTGCTAAATGGCTTAACTTAAGCAATATTGAAGAATAAAATGTCTCAACTAACCGATAATCAGGAGAAAATATGCCAAGTCTCACATTGGACAAGACAGACTTGCGTATTCTGGCCGAGCTGCAGCTTGACGGCCGGTTGACCAACGTCGAGCTGGCCGAGCGCGTGGCCCTGTCGCCATCGCCCTGCCTGCGCCGGCTGAAGCAACTGGAAGAGTCGGGCGTGATCCGCCAATATGTCGCCCTGCTGGATCCTGCGCATATCGGTTTGGGCCTGCAGGCCTGGGTGCGCGTGACGCTGGAAAAACGCGGCAATCTGCATCTGCAAAGCTTCATCGAGGCGGTGCAGAGCTGGCCGGAAGTGATCAACTGCTTCGCGATGACCGGCGAGATGGACTATCTGCTGCAGGTGTATTTCGAAGACATGGAGCATTTCTCGCGCTTCGTGATGGACGAACTGCTGCAGCACCCGGGCGTGGAAGACGTGAAGTCCAGCTTCGTGCTGAAGGAGATCAAGCGCACCACCGCGCTGCCGCTGGGACAGCTGCGCAGCATGTAAGCGCTGGCGGAAGACGGAAAAAATGGCCCGAGAGGGCCATTTTTCATGGAGAAGCGCGCCGCCTCAATGCCCCTGATGGTGGGCGGCGGTGCTGGACAGCAGCTTGTCGGTATAGGCGATGGCCGCCGCCGACAGCAGGAAGGCCAGGTGCAGGAACAGCTGCCATTTGATGGTGTGCTCGTCGATGCGGCTGGCGTTGATGAAGGTTTGCAGCAGGTGGATCGACGAGATGCTGATGATGGCCATCGACAGCTTCACCTTCAGCACCGAGGCATTGACATGGTCCAGCCACTCCGGCTGGTCCGGGTGGGTGTCGATGCGCAGCCGCGACACGAAAGTCTCGTAGCCGCCCACCGTCACCATCACCAGCAAGTTGGCGATCATCACCACGTCGATCAGGCCGAGCACCGCCAGCATGATGTCGGTCTCGGTCAGGTGGTCCAGCCCCTCCAGCAGCTCCCACAGCTGGGCGAGGAATTTCCACGCGTACACGCCCTGCACCACGATCAGGCCCAGATAGATGGGCAGCTGCAGCCAGCGGCTGCTGAAGATGACCTGGCCCAGCAGCGACTTCCTGGGCTCCCGGCGATTCGTTATGTTTTCTTGCATGAGGCTTCCTGATGTTGCAAGCCGGAGGCGCTCCCGCGGGAACGCCTCCGGCCGTCACAGGCCCAGCCTCTGCCAGATGGTGGAGACCAGGCCCGCCTGGTTCAAAGTGTAAAAATGCAGACCGGGCGCGCCGCCCTGCAACAGGCGGTCGCACAGCTCGGTCACCACATCCAGCCCCAGCGCGCGGATGGAAGCGGTGTCGTCATAATAGGCCTGCATCCGCTGCCGCAGCCAACGCGGCACTTCCGCGCCGCACATGTCGGAAAATCTGCACAGCTGGCCGAAATTGGAGATCGGCATGATACCGGGCACCACCGGAATGTCCACCCCGCGCGCCTGGATCTCGTCGACGAAGCGGAAATAGGCGTCTGCGTTGAAAAAATACTGGGTCATCGCCGAGTTGGCGCCGGCCCGCACCTTGCGCACGAAGTTGTTGATGTCGTCTTCGGCCGAGCGCGCCTGCGGGTGGAATTCGGGATAGGCCGCCACCTCGATGTGGAAGTGCTCGCCGTGCTGCTCGCGGATGAAGGACACCAGCTCGTTGGCGTAGCGGAATTCGCCGGCCGCCACCATGCCGGACGGGATGTCGCCGCGCAGCGCCACCAAGTGGCGGATGCCGTTGTTGCGGTATTCGTCGAGGATCGCCGCGATGTTCTCGCGGGTCGAGCCGATGCAGGACAGGTGCGGCGCCGCCGCGTGCCCCTCGCTGCGGATCTCCAGCACGGTGGACAAGGTGCCGTCGCGGGTAGTTCCGCCGGCGCCGAAAGTCACCGAGAAAAACTGCGGCTTGAACTGGGCCAGCTGCTGGCGCGTGGTGCGCAGCTTGGCGATGCCTTCCGGCGTCTTGGGCGGGAAAAACTCGAAACTGAAGGTGCGTGGCGTCTGCGTCATCATGATCCTCTCTATCGCTGTCCTGGCTATCTTGTCGTCGCCGGCCTCTTTGTGCCGTTGCGCGTTTGCCGCTGCCCGAAAAAAACGGACAGCTCCATTCTATGGGGGCTGTCCGTTTCGCCTTGGTTCAATAATCAATAACGATAGTGATCCGGCTTATAAGGGCCTTGCTTGGGCACGCTGATGTAGGCCGACTGCTGATCGGACAGCTCGGTCAGCCGCGCGCCGATGCGGGCCAGGTGCAGGCGCGCCACCTTCTCGTCCAGATGCTTGGGCAGCACATACACTTTCTTGTCGTACTTCTGGCCGTTGGCGAACAGTTCGATCTGCGCCAGCACCTGGTTGGTGAAGCTGTTGGACATCACGAAGCTCGGGTGGCCGGTGGCGCAACCCAGGTTCACCAGGCGGCCTTCGGCCAGCAGGATCACGCGCTTGCCGTCGGGGAAGATGATGTGGTCGACCTGCGGCTTGATGTTCTCCCACTGGTACTGGCGCAGGGAGGCGACTTCGATCTCGCTGTCGAAGTGGCCGATATTGCAGATGATGGCGTTGTTGCGCATCTTCTTCATGTGCTCGTGGGAAATCACGCCGACGTTGCCGGTGGCGGTGACGAAGATGTCGGCTTCGCCGGCCACCTCGTCCATCCGCACCACGCGGTAGCCTTCCATCGCCGCCTGCAGCGCGCAGATCGGGTCGATCTCGGTCACCCACACCGTGGCGCCCAGGCCGCGCAAGCTTTGCGCGCAGCCCTTGCCCACATCGCCATAGCCCAGCACCACCGCCACCTTGCCGGCGATCATCACGTCGGTGGCGCGCTTGATGCCGTCGACCAGCGATTCCCGGCAGCCATACAGATTGTCGAACTTGGACTTGGTGACCGAATCGTTGACGTTGATCGCCGGGAACGGCAGGTGGCCGTCCTTTTCCAGCTGGTACAGACGGTGCACGCCGGTGGTGGTTTCCTCGGTCACGCCCTGGATGTGCTGCAGGCGCTTCGAATACCAGTGCGGATCGATGGCCAGGTGGCGCTTGATCGACGCGAACAGCGCGGTCTCTTCCTCATTGGTGGCATGGGCGATCGCGCCGATGTCCTTTTCCGCCTTGCTGCCCAGCATCAGCAGCAAGGTGGCGTCGCCGCCGTCGTCGAGGATCATGTTGGCCGGCTGGCCCTCGGGCCATTCGAAGATCTTGTGGCTGAATTCCCAGTACTCGTCCAGGCTCTCGCCCTTGAAGGCGAATACCGGAATGCCGGCGGCGGCAATCGCGGCGGCGGCGTGGTCCTGGGTGGAGAAGATATTGCACGACGCCCAGCGCACTTCGGCGCCCAGCGCGGTCAGGGTTTCGATCAGCACCGCGGTCTGCACCGTCATGTGCAGGCTGCCGGCGATGCGGGCGCCGCGCAGCGGCTGGCTGGCGCGGAATTCGTCGCGGGTCGCCATCAGACCGGGCATTTCGGTCTCGGCGATGTTCAGTTCCTTGCGGCCCCAGCCGGCAAGGTTGATGTCAGCTACGTGAAAATCGGAAAAATCAGCCATCGTGAGCCATCCTTGTTCACGCGGCAGGAGGAATGGGGCTCACCCGCCATTCCGTGCCAGCCACGGTCATGAGTCAGGTGAGCGCCGTTGTGTCGCAGACTTTGCGTCTCCACGCTTCCCGAGCCTGGGGATGCGGTTGCTGAACCGCTCCTCGCAGCGCTCCTCGGGATGCCGAGTAATTATACCTAGTCAGGCGAGAAAGGATAGGACAAGTCATGTCAAGGCGATAAACTGGCGGTCTTTCCATCCCGCCGCCGCCCATGCCCTTCGTGTTCACACCGCTGGCCGCGCTGTCCGGCCTCGCCGCGCTGTTGTCCGCCGCCATCAGCGTCATCGCCTGGAACCGCAGGCAGTTCGCCGGCGTGCGCTGGCTGGCCTTGCTGATGGCCTCGGTGGCGTTCTGGGCCGCCGGCGCGATGTGCGAACTGTCGGCCACCAGCCTGTCCGCCAAAGTGCTGTGGTCCAAGGTGGAATATCTGGGCACCCTCTCCACCCCGGTGCTGTTCCTGCTGCTGGCGCTCGACTACAACCACATCGACCTGATGCGCCGCCGCCGCTGGCTGCCGGTGCTGTTCGCGATTCCCGCGCTATGCCTGCTGCTGGCCGCCAGCAACGAATACCACCAGCTGGTCTGGACCAGCTACCGCCCCAGCCCGTCCGGTTACAATTTGCTGATCTACGGCCACGGACCGGCGTTCTGGCTGGGCGTCGCCGGCTATTCCTACCTGATGATGCTGCTGGGCAGCCTGCTGCTGATCCGCTCGCTGCATTACTACCCGCCGCATTTCCGCGGCCAGTCCATCACGCTGATGCTCAGCGCGCTGGCGCCCTGGCTGGGCAACATCCTCTACCTGAGCGGCCTGTTCCCCCTGCAGGGGCTGGATCCAACCCCGCACTCCTTCGCCTTCACCGGCATCGTCTTCGCGATCGACCTGCTCTACCTGCGCCAGCTCTATCTGGTGCCGGTGGCGCGCGCCCGCGCCTTCGAGGCGATGGGCGACGGCATCGTGGTGGTGGATCAGCAACTGCGCATTCTCGACATCAATCCTTCCGGCGCGCGGATGCTGGGCCAGCCGGCCGGACAGCTGCAAGGCAGTGCGCTGCCCGCGCCCTGGCTGGACAGCGCCAGGCTGCGGCGCGAAGGCCAGTTGCTGGAGATGATGGCGCCGGCCAGCGGCAAGATCCTGGATATCCGCGCCTACGCCATCGACCAAGGCCGGCATCCCGGCCACACCCTGATGCTGGTGATGCGCGACATCACCCAGCGCCGCGAGGCGGAGGACGCGCTGAAAAACGCCAACCAGCAACTGGTGGAACGGCTGGCTCAGATCGAACAGCTGCAGGCGGCGCTGCGCGAACAGGCGCTGCGCGATCCGCTGACCGGCCTGTACAACCGCCGCTACCTGGACGAAACCTTCGAGCGCGAAAGCCGGCGCGCCGAACGCGAAAGCCAGCCGATCGCGATGGCGATACTCGATCTGGACAACTTCAAGCAGATCAACGACAGCCATGGCCACCAGGTCGGCGACCGGGTGCTGCAAGCGCTGGCCCGCCTGCTGCAGCGCGAATGCCGCGCCACCGACATCGTCTGCCGGCTGGGCGGCGAGGAGTTCCTGGTATTGCTGCCCGGCAGCGACGCCGAACAGGCCCAGGCGAGGGTGGAGGGCTGGCGCGGCGGCTTCGCCCGGCTTAGCCATGCCGGCCGCGATCATCCATTCCAGGCCAGCTTCTCCTGCGGCATCGCCGCGCTGCCGCGCCATGGCCGCGCGCTGTCCGAACTTTACCATCATGCCGACCGCGCGCTGTACCAGGCCAAGGCCGCCGGCAAGAACTGCAGCGTGCGCGCCCCCGCCTGAGCCGCGCCCATGAAAAAACCGCCGGTCGAAACCGGCGGTTTTTCTGGCGATGCCCGAGTCCTTACAGACCGGCGTCGGCGCGCAGCGCCTCCACCTTGTCGGTGCGCTCCCAGCTGAATTCCGGCTCTTCGCGGCCGAAGTGGCCGTAAGCGGCGGTCTTGCCGTAGATCGGACGCAGCAGGTCCAGCATCTGGATGATGCCTTTCGGCCGCAGGTCGAAATGCTTCTTCACCAATTCGACGATCTTCTCGTTCGGCACCTTGTTGGTGCCGAAGGTGTCGACTGCGATCGAGGTCGGCTCGGCCACGCCGATGGCGTAGGAGATCTGGATCTGGCACTGGCGCGCCAGGCCGGCGGCGACGATGTTCTTCGCCACGTAGCGGCCGGCATACGCCGCCGAACGGTCAACCTTGGACGGATCCTTGCCCGAGAACGCGCCGCCGCCGTGCGGCGCCGCGCCGCCGTAGGTGTCGACGATGATCTTGCGGCCGGTCAGACCGCAATCGCCCATCGGGCCGCCGATGACGAAGCGGCCGGTCGGGTTGATCAGGAATTTGGTTTCCGGGGTGATCATCTCCGGCGGCAGCACCGGCTTGATGATGTCCTCGATCACCGCGTCGGTCAGCGTCTTGTGGTCGATGTCCGGGCTGTGCTGGGTGGACAGCACCACGGTGTCGATGCGCTTGGGCAGGCCGGTGGCGGCATCGTACACGCAGGTGATCTGGCTCTTGGCGTCCGGGCGCAGCCACGGCAGGCGGCCGTCCTTGCGCAGTTCGGCCTGGCGCTGCACCAGGCGGTGCGCGTAGTAGATCGGGAACGGCATCAGCGTCGGAGTTTCGTCGCAAGCGTAGCCGAACATCAGGCCCTGGTCGCCGGCGCCCTGGTTCAGGTCGATGCCCTCACCCTCGTTGACGCCCTGGGCGATGTCCGGAGACTGCTTGTCGTAGCAGGCCATCACCGCGCAGCCGCGGAAATCGAAGCCCAGTTCGGAGTCGTCGTAGCCGATGCGCTTGATGGTTTCGCGCGCCACCTTGATGTAGTCGACATTGGCGGTGGTGGTGATTTCGCCGGCCAGCACCACCAGGCCGGTATTGACCAGGGTCTCGGCCGCTACGCGCGCGTGCTTGTCCTCGCGCAGGATCGCGTCGAGGATGGCGTCGGAGATCTGGTCGGCGACCTTGTCGGGGTGGCCTTCGGATACGGATTCCGAGGTAAACAGGTATTCACTCATTTATTCTGCGTTCCCAAAAAAATACAAAACCTTGTGATGATAAAATAGGCCGCTTTGAGACCAAGACTGCGCTTCCATATGTCAAAGCTAGTCCATTTACTGCTGTCTTTCCTGGCGCACCTACCCCTCTCCTGGCTACAAGGTTTGGGTGCCGTTCTCGGACGATTGACTTATCATGCATCCCCCCGCTTCGCGATGCGGCTGCGGGAGAATCTAAGTTCTAGTAAAATCTTCGAAAACTATCAGGTTTTACCACGCGAAGTCAAACGCAGCGCGGCGGAAACCGGCAAAGGCGCGCTGGAGCTGGCCATCGCCTGGTGCCGCAGTCCGGAAGACATCGCCGCGATGGTCAAAAGCTGCGACGGTTGGCATCACGTGGAGTCGGCGCTGGCTCAAGGCAATGGCATTATATTCGTAACTCCGCATTTGGGCAGCTACGATATCGCCGGACGTTATATAAGTTCGCGTCTGCCCTTCCCGCTGACCGCGATGTACCGCCCGCCCAAGCTCGCCTGGCTGGAGCCGGTGATGCAAGCCGGCCGCTCGCGCGGCAAGGGCAAGACCGCGCCGGCCACCGCCGCCGGCGTGCGGGTGCTGATGAAGGCGCTGAAATCCGGCGAAGCCACCATCATCCTGCCCGACCAGGCCCCCGGCAACGGCGAAGGCGCTTGGGCGCCCTTCTTCGGCCGGCCGGCCTACACCATGACGCTGGTGCCGCGGCTGGCGCAGATGAGCGGCGTGGCCACGCTGTTCTTCGTCGGCGAGCGCTTGCCGCGCGGCCAGGGCTTCGCCGTCCACATCGAACCGCTGGCCCAGCCGTTCACCGGCGACAAGGAAGCGGATTGCGCCTTGATGAACGCCCAGGTGGAAAACCTGATCCGCCGCTTCCCCAGCCAGTACCTGTGGAGCTACAACCGTTATAAATGCCCGGCCGGCGTCACCCGGCCGGACGATGCACAAGGACACGCATGAGACTCGCTTTCGCCCTGTTGTGGCTGATCCGCCTGTTGCCGATGCGGGCCATCGGCCTGATCGCCGCCGGCCTGGGCAATATCGCCTACTTGCTGGCCGGCGGCCGCCGCCGCGTCGGCCTGATCAACCTCCGGCTTTGCTTCCCCGACATGCCGCTGGCCGAGCGCAGGCGGCTGGTGCGCAAGAACTGCCAGCACATGATGCGGCTGGTGCTGGAATACGGCGTCTGCTGGTGGAGCTCCGCCAAGCGCATCGACAATCTGGTCGACATCAAGAACCTGCATTACGTCACCGAACTGCGCGACAAGGGCGAGGACGTGATCCTGTTCTATCCGCATTTCGTCGGCTTCGAGATGTGCGTGTACGCGCTGAACCAATACATTCCGCTGGTCAGCGTCTATTCGCACCAGAAAAACGACACGCTGGACCGCCAGATCTACGCCGGCCGCCAGCGCTACGACAACGCCTACATCGTGTCGCGCCAGGAAGGCCTGCGCCCGATCATCAAGGCGATGCGCAAGGACCACGCGCCCTTCCTGTATCTGCCGGACCAGGACTTCGGCGTGCGCGACTCGCTGTTCGTCGACTTCTTCGGCGTCAAGGCCGCCACCATCACCGGCATGTCGCGCATCGCCAAGCTGGCCCGCGCCAAAGTGGTGCCCGCCATCGCCCGCCGCGTCGGCGACCGCTTCGAGCTGGAGTTCTATCCCCCCTGGGACAACTACCCGAGCGAAGACATCGAAGCCGATACCCGCCGCATGAACGCCTTCCTCGAAGAGCGCGTGCGCGAAATCCCCGACCAGTATTTCTGGCTGCACAAGCGCTTCAAGAACCGCCCGCAAGGCGAGCCTCGCTTCTACTGAGCGCCGCCCGCCAGCCGCAGGCCGTCCCGCCCGATGCCGGACGGCCTATTTGCCATCAGCCCCTCCTCGGCTACCAAGCAGGCAACAGGAAAGGCTCCTTGCAGGTATCCTCGTACTCGCCGTCCGGCGTATTCACAAAAGCCCCGGCCTTCGGGAAGTCCGCCAGCCTGTCCGCCTTCAACGTGAACCAGGCCTGGGTCAGCACATTGCGGCCTTGCTTGTCCTTGCCGCACTGCAGCTGCAGCGAGCGCGCCTGATCGGTGCCGAAGGCCTTGACGAAGGCCTCTTCCAACTCCTCGCGCCGCCGCACCTGGCCGGCCTGCGCCAAGAGATAGGCGCCGAAGCCGCTGTCGGCCACCGCCTGGCGCATGTCCATCGCCGTCGAGAAGAAGTCGACGCCGTTGTAGCCGAAACACTGCACGTGCTTGACGTATTCGTGGGTGTACAAATCATCCTTCAGCTGCGGCATCACCTGGCTCAAACGCTGCCGCAGCTCGGTCGGCGGCAGCGCGATGGCCAGCGCGTGCGGGAAGAAAGCGCAGCCCTTGGCCCACCACTGCTGCACCGGCACGCCCTGCTGAATCAGGCTTTGCGGCAGCGACGGCCACAAGCCGTGCAGGCCGATCAGCGGCTGCTTGGGCTGCTCCGGCAGACAGCCGTCGCCGATGGCGCAAAAGCCGGGCTGCCAGGTCAACGCGAAGGTGTAATGGGCGAAATCGCCGTGCCGGGCGGGCTGCAGCGGCTTGGCCTGCGCCGCGCCGGCCAACAGCAGCGCGGCAAGGGAAGACAATAGGAATTTGAGCATGGGATCTGTGGATGAAGTTGGCCCGCATCGCGTGCGGGCGGCGCGCACAAGGCATGCCAATGTCAACCATATCCGGCCGCCACGCAAGCGGCGGCAACAAATCTGAATAAAAAAGCACTGCCGAGGCAGTGCTTTTTTGTGGGGGCGAACGGATCTACTGGCCTGGCTTGCGCCAGAAGTAGCGGTAGACGAAGCCCGGAAAGGCCGCCACCAGGAACAGCGAGAAGGTGGTGACGTAAAACTGCCAGTTCTGCTCGTGCACCGGCATCTGCCGCGACTCCAGCAGCCTGGCCAGGCCGCCCATCAGCAAGAACAGCGCCGCCAGCTCCAGCGCCTGCCAGCCGAAATGCTTGCGCGCCACCTTGACGAAGCCGGCCACACGGGTGGTGATGAACGGCAGGTTGGCGGCCGCGAAGGCCAGCAGGAGCAGAATGGTGATGCTGCTTTGCATGGGTCTTGTCCTGTCAGATCACGGTCAGCGATTGGCGCATCGCTTGCAGGCACAGCTCCAGCAGCGATTCCGGCAGCACGCCCACCGCCAGCAGCGCCAGCGCGTTCAGCGACAGCACCAGCTTCATGTCGGCACGCACGGCGATCGGGCTGTTGTCAGCCGCGTCGTCGAAGTAGATGGCCTTCACCACGCGCAGGTAGTAGAACGCGCCGATCACCGACATCAATACCGAGAACACCGCCAGCTTGACCATGCCGATGTCCAGGATGGCCTTGATCACCACGAACTTGGCGTAGAAGCCGGCCAGCGGCGGGATGCCCGCCATCGAGAACATCGCCAGCAGCATCAACAGCGCGTACCAGCTGTTGCGGCTGTTCAGGCCCTTCAGGTCGTCGATCTTCTCGCACTCGAAGCCCTTGCGCGACAGCGCCAGCATGATGCCGAAGCCGACCATCGACATGGCCACATACACCACCGCGTAGAACAGCGCGGCGGAGTAGCCCTGCTGGGTGCCGGACAGCACGCCCAGCAGCAGGAAGCCCATGTGCGAGATGGTGGAGTAGGCCAGCATCCGCTTGATATTGGTCTGCACGATGGCGGTGATGTTGCCGATGGCCATCGACAGCACGGCCACGATCACCAGCATGCCCTGCCAGTCGCCGACCAGCACGTCCAGGCCTTGGGCCAGGATGCGCAGCACGAACACGAAGGCGGCCAGCTTGGGCGCCGCGCCGACCATCAGCGTGACGGAAGTCGGCGAGCCCTGGTAGACGTCAGGCACCCACATGTGGAACGGCACCGCGCCCAGCTTGAAGCTGAGGCCCGCCACGATGAACACCAGGCCGAAGAGCAGCAGCATCGGGTTGGCGGCGTGCAACTTGATGGACTTGGCCACGCCGGCCAGCTCCAGCGTGCCGGTGGCGCCGTAGATCATCGAGATGCCGTACAGCAGCAGGCCGGAAGCCAGCGCGCCCAGCACAAAGTACTTCATCGCCGACTCGGTGGCGGCCACCGAATCGCGTTGCAGCGCGATCAGCGAGTACAGCGCCAGCGACAGCAGCTCCAGGCCCATGTACAGGCTGAGGAAGTGCGAAGCCGACACCATCAGGTTCATGCCCAGCAGCGCGAACAGCGCCAGCGAGAAGTATTCGCCCTTGTACAGGCCGCGGTCGGCGGTGTACTGGCGGCTGTAGACCAGCACCACCGCGGTGGCGCCGTACATCGCCAGCTTGACCAGCGCCGCCAGCGGATCGGCGACGTACATGCCGGAGAAGGTGGTCACCGGGTACGGCGTAAAGGTGTAGACCTGCGCGACGGCGGTGCCGGCCAGAGTCAGCAGCGTCAGGCCGTAGGTGATGCAGCGCTTTTCATCGGGGATGAAAAGATCCAGCATCAGCACCACCAGCAGCGCGCCGATCAGGAACAGCTCCGGCAAGGCGGGTATCAGGTTGAGATCAGCCCAATTCATTGTGTTTATTCCTTCCGTCCTTACGGCAGCTTGGTCTGCGCAACATGCGCGATCAGATCATTCACCGCGAGGTGCATCTTGGAAACGAAGGCCTGCGGATACAGGCCCATGCCCAGCACCATCAGCGCCAGGATGGCCAGCACCAGGAACTCGCGCTTGTTGACGTCGGACAGCTCGGCCACGTGGCTGTTGGCCACATCGCCGAAGATCACGCGCTTGTACATCCACAGGGTGTAGGCGGCGCCGAAGATCAGCGTGGTGGCGGCGGCGAAGGCGAACCAGAAATTCACCTGCACGGCGCCCATGATCACCATGAACTCGCCGACGAAGCCGGAAGTAGCCGGCAGGCCGGAGTTGGCCATCGCGAACAGCATCATGAAGGCGGCGAAGATCGGCATCTTGTTGGCGACGCCGCCGTAGTCGGCGATGTTGCGGCTGTGCACGCGGTCGTACATCACGCCGATGCAGAAGAACATCGCGGCGGAGACGAAGCCGTGGGACACCATCTGCACCAGCGCGCCTTCCACCGCCCACTGGTTCATCTCCGAACCGGTGAACATGAACAGGCCCAGGGTGACGAAGCCCATGTGGGAGATGGACGAATAAGCCACCAGCTTCTTCATGTCCGACTGCACCAGCGCCACCAGGCCGATGTAGACCACCGCCACCAGCGACAGGCCGACGATGACCGGGGCCAGTTCGCGCGAGGCGTCAGGCAGGATGGGCAGCGCGAACCGCAGGAAGCCGTAAGCGCCGATCTTCAGCGTGATCGCGGCCAGCACCATCGAGCCGCCGGTCGGCGCTTCGACGTGGGCGTCCGGCAGCCAGGTGTGCACCGGCCACATCGGCACCTTCACCGCGAACGACAGGAAGAACGCGCCGAACAGCAGCAGCTGCGCGGTCAGCGGGATCTTGGCGATCTGATGGAAAGCCTGGATGTCGAAGCTCTTGCCGGCCAGGAAGTACAGGTAGATCAGCGCCACCAGCATCAGCAGCGAGCCCAGCAGCGTGTACAGGAAGAACTTGATCGACGCGTACACGCGGCGCGGACCGCCCCAGACGCCGATGATCAGGTACATCGGGATCAGCATGCCTTCGAAGAAGACATAGAACAGGATCGCGTCCAGCGCGGCGAAGGCGCCGTTGATCAGGCCCGACATGATCAGGAAGGCGGCCATGTACTGCGCGACGCGCTTCTGGATCACTTCCCAGCCCGCGATCACCACCAGCAAGGTGGTGAAGCTGTTGAGCACCACGAACAGCATCGAGATGCCGTCCACGCCCAGGCGGTAGTTGATGCCCAGCGAGGCGATCCACGGCTTGCTTTCGACAAACTGCATGCCGCCGTTGAGGTTGTTGAATTCGGTGAACAGCGGCACCGACAGCAGGAAGCCCGCCAGGGCGCCCGCCACCGCCAGCCAGCGCGCCAGCGGCGCGCGCTGGTCGCCGCCAGTGGCCAGCACTACCAAGCCGGCCAGTATCGGCGTCCAGATCACCAGACTTAACAGATTTGTGAACATAATCAAACCTATATTGTTATTTCAATCGCGAGGGCCAGCGCTCAACGCCAGATCAGCTGCCAGAACGATATCGTCATCAGCGCCAGCACCCCGATGATCATCGCGGTGGCGTAGCTGTAGATGAAACCGGTCTGCAGGCGGCGGATCACGGCGGAGAAGCAACCAACCAGCTTGGCCGTGCCGTTCACCAGCAGGCCGTCGATCAGCAGCATGTCGCCGATCTTCCAGAAGAAGGTGCCCAGCGCGCGCGAGCCTTTGGCGAACACGGCGAAGTAGATCTCGTCCAGGTAGTACTTGTTTTCCAGCAGCTTGTGGATCGGCGCGCACTTTTCCTTGATGGCGGCCGGGATGTGCGGCGCCTTCATGTAGAAGTACCAGGCAACCACGACGCCGGCGATGGCCAGCCACAGCGGCAAGGTGGTGAACGAGTGCAGCGCCATGGCGACGGCGCCGTGGAACTCGTTGTGCAGCTCTTCCATGCCCGGGTGCAGCGTCTCGTTGACTGCGATCACGCCCTTGAAGAAGTCGCCGTAAACCAGCTTGTCGATGCCGAAGAAGCCTACCAACACCGACGGGATGGCCAGCAGCACCAGCGGCAGGGTCACGACCCACGGGCTTTCGTGCGGCTTGTCGTTCGGGCCCAGGCCATGATGGTGGTCATGCGACACCTCTTCTTCATCGCTGTCGCCATGATGCTCGTGGTGCGAACCATGGTTCTGCATCCAGCGTTCCTTGCCGTGGAAGACCAGGAAATACATGCGGAACGAGTAGAAGGCGGTGATGAACACGCCAGCCACCACGGCGAAATAGGCGAAACCGGCCGCGGACAGATGCGAAGTGGCGACCGCTTCGATGATCGAGTCCTTGGAGTAGAAGCCGGAGAAGAACGGCGTGCCGATCAGCGCCAGCGAACCCACCAGCGAAGTGATCCAGGTGATGGGCATGTACTTGCGCAGGCCGCCCATATTGCGCATGTCCTGATCGTGGTGCATGCCCATGATCACGGAACCGGCGCCCAGGAACAGCAGGGCCTTGAAGAAGGCGTGGGTCATCACGTGGAACATCGCCACCGAGTAGGCGGACGCGCCCAGCGCAACGGTCATGTAGCCCAGCTGCGACAGCGTGGAGTAAGCCACCACGCGCTTGATGTCGTTCTGGACGATGCCGAGGAAGCCCATGAACAGCGCGGTGATCGCGCCTGCCACCATCACCACGTTCAGCGCGGTGTCGGACATCTCGAACAGCGGGCTCATCCGCGACACCATGAAGATGCCGGCGGTCACCATGGTGGCCGCGTGGATCAGCGCCGAGATCGGGGTCGGGCCTTCCATCGAGTCAGGCAGCCACACGTGCAGCGGGAACTGCGCCGACTTGCCCATCGCGCCGATGAACAGCAGGATGCAGGTGACGGTCAGCAGCGACCATTCGTGGCCCGGGATGATTTCGATGGTCTTGTGCGCCAGCGCCGGAGCGGCGGCGAACACATCGCTGTAGTTCAGCGAGCCGCCGAAGTAGGCCAGCACCATGCCTATGCCCAGCAGGAAGCCGAAGTCGCCGACGCGGTTGACCAGGAAGGCCTTCAGGTTGGCGAACACCGCGGTCGGGCGCTTGAACCAGAAGCCGATCAGCAGGTAGGACACCAGGCCCACAGCTTCCCAGCCGAAGAACAGCTGGACGAAGTTGTTGCTCATCACCAGCATCAGCATCGAGAAGGTGAACAGCGAGATGTAGCTGAAGAAGCGCTGGTAGCCCGGGTCTTCCTGCATGTAGCCGATGGTGTAGATATGCACCATCAGCGACACGCTGGTGACCACCACCAGCATCATCGCGGTCAGCGCGTCCACCAGGAAGCCTACCGAGAACTCGTAGCCCCCTACCGTCAGCCAGGTGTAGACCGGTCCGTTGAACACTTCCGCGCTTCCATTGAGGAAGCCCAGAAGCACCTTGAGCGACAGCGCGGCGGAAACCGCCACGCCGGCTATCGTGACGACGTGCGAAGCGCGCCGTCCGATCGCCCATCCAAACAGGCCTGCAATGATGGAACCCGCCAGCGGAGCGAGTGCAATCAGCAGGTATAAGCTCTTCATATCCATGCTTTTGTGCTTTTTAAAGGTTCCGGTTTGCCTTAGCCCTTGAGGCTGCCCAAGTCTTCAACGTTGATGCTCTGCAGGTTGCGGAACAGCACCACCAGAATCGCCAGACCAATGGCGGACTCGGCGGCGGCAACCGTCAGGATGAAGAATACGAAGATCTGGCCTGCCGAATCCGACAGGTAATGCGAGAACGCGATGAAGTTGAAATTCACCGCCAGCAGCATCAGCTCGATGGCCATCAGCAGCACGATCAGGTTTTTCCGGTTCAGGAAAATCCCCAACACGCTGATGGCGAACAGGATGGCGGCCAGCACCAGAAAGTGAGTCAGTGTCAGCACGTTTCCTCCCTTGTGGTTGATTGGCCGTCAGGCCTGTTGCTCACCGGAATCGGCCGCGGCCTCTTCCACTTGTTTTACGGCGTCCATCTTGACGATGCGCACGCGGTCTTCGCGGCGGACCTTCACCTGGATGGCCGGATCGATCGCCTTGCTGTCTTTGCGCGCGCGCATGGTCAGGCCGATGGCGGCCACCATGGCCAGCAGCAGCACGACGGCGGCGATTTCAAACGGCAGCAGGTAGGTGGTGTAGAGCTGATGGCCCAGCACCTTGACGTTGCTGTAGTCGGCGGCCAGCGGCGCGGCGGCCTTGAACTGGCCGAGGCCGGTTGCCGGGCTCATCAGGATCAGCGCCATCTCGAACACCATGATGGCGCCGACCAGGGCGGCCACCGGCAGGTTGTTCCAGAAGCCTTCGCGCAGCTTCTCGATATTGATGTCCAGCATCATCACCACGAACAGGAACAGCACCATCACCGCGCCGACGTATACCAGCACCAGCGTGATCGCCAGGAACTCCGCCTCCAAGAGCAGCCAGTGGCCGGCGCTGGTGAAGAAAGCCAGCACCAGGTAGAGCACGGCGTGCACCGGGTTCTTGGCCGTCACCACGCGCAGCGCGGCGAAGATCAGAATGGCGGACAGAACGTAGAAAATTACCGTTGTAAGGTTCATGGCCTCCCCTTAGCGATACTTGGCGTCGGCTGCCTTGTTGGCAGCGATCTCGGCCTCGTACTTGTCGCCGATCGCCAGCAGCATCGGCTTCGTGTAGTAGAGGTCGCCACGTTTTTCACCGTGGTATTCGAAGATGTGGGTTTCCACGATCGCATCCACCGGACAGGCTTCCTCGCAGAAGCCGCAGAAGATGCACTTGGTCAGGTCGATGTCGTAGCGCGAGGTGCGGCGGGTGCCGTCTTCGCGCTGCTCCGATTCGATGCTGATGGCCAGCGCCGGGCACACCGCCTCGCACAGCTTGCAAGCGATGCAGCGCTCTTCGCCGTTGGCGTAGCGGCGCTGCGCGTGCAGGCCGCGGAAGCGCGGAGACAACGGGGTCTTCTCTTCCGGGAACTGCACCGTGATCTTGCGGGCGAAGAAGTAGCGGCCAGTGACCATCAGGCCCTTGACCAGCTCCACCAGCAGGAAGGTCTTGAAAAAGTTGCGGATCGAATTCATTTTTTCACCTATCCCCTGTCTCAATGAGTCCAGATGGACAGCGGGGTAAACATCCACACGCCCACCACCAGAATCCACACCAGGGTCACCGGGATGAACACCTTCCAGCCCAGGCGCATGATCTGGTCATAGCGGTAGCGCGGGAAAGTGGCGCGGAACCACAGGAAGCAGAACAGCACCAGCGACACCTTGATCGCCAGCCAGTGGAAGCCGCCGGCGCCCAGCAGGCCCCACGAAGCCGGGAACGGCGACAGCCAGCCACCCAGGAACAGGATGGCGGTCAGCGCGGCGACCAGGATCATGTTGGCGTATTCGGCCAGGAAGAAGATGGCGAAGGCCATGCCCGAGTATTCCACGTGGAAACCGGCGACGATTTCCGACTCGCCTTCCGCCACGTCGAACGGGGCGCGGTTGGTTTCCGCCACGCCGGAGATCAGGTAGACGATGAACAGCGGGAACAGCGGAATCCAGTTCCAGGACACGATGGAGCCGCCGCCCATGCCGAACGACTGCTGCTTGACGATGTCGACCAGGTTCAGGCTGCCGGACACCATCAGCACGCCGACCAGGGCGAAGCCCATCGCCAGCTCGTACGAAACGATCTGGGCGGCGGAACGCATCGCGCCGAGGAAGGAGTACTTGGAGTTGCCCGCCCAGCCGGCGATGATCACGCCGTACACGCCCATCGAGGTCAGCGCCAGGATGTACAGCAGCGAGGCGTTGACGTTGGCCACCACCAGATGCTCGGTGAACGGAATCACCGCCCAGGCCGCCAGCGCCGGGCCGATGGCCAGCACCGGCGCCAGCAGGAACAAGCCCTTGCTGGAGTTGGTCGGCAGGATGATTTCCTTCATCAGCAGCTTGACCGCGTCGGCGATGGGCTGCAGCAGACCGAACGGACCGACCCGGTTGGGGCCGATACGGATCTGCATGTAGCCGATCACCTTGCGCTCGGCCAGCGTCAGGTAGGCGACGCAGCCCAACATCGGCAGAACGATGGCGACAATCTTCAGCAGGGTCCAGACCAGGAGCCCCGCTTCATTGCCAAGAATACCTTGCAAGAACTCCATGGCTTACCCCTGCTTGATCTCGATTGCGTCGAACATGCCGCCGAGCTGCAGCGTCGCTGCGTGCGCGGTGGCCACCCGTACCACGTCGGCCGGCAGGCTGTCGTCGGCTTCCAGCGCGACGCGCGCCTCGCCCGCGCCCTGCTTCAGCACCACGGTGCTGCCGGCGGCGATGCCCAGCTTCTGCAGCAGGCTGCCGTGCGCGCGTGCCACCGGGGCCTTGGCCTCGTTGGTGGCTTGCAGCGACGGCGCGCGGCGGCAGATGGCGTCGGCCTGGTACATCGGCACTTCGCCGACGCGGACGATGCCGGCCGCGGCGGCCGGTTGCGCGGCCACTGCCGACAGCGCGTTGTTCAGCGCGGCCGCCAGGTTGCCGGCGGCGAACTCGGCGCGCACTTCTTCGGCGCTGTTGTAGTCGAAGCCCGGCAGGCTCAGCATATTGCCCAGCACGCGCAGCACCTTCCAGGCCGGGCGGGTTTCGCCCAGCGGACGCACCACGCCATTGAAGGTCTGCAGCTTGCCTTCCATGTTGACGAAGGAGCCGGCGGTCTCGGAGAACGGCGCGATCGGCAGCAGCACGTCGGCGTAATCCAGCAGGCCCTGGCCCTTATAGGCGGTCAGCGCGATCACGGTGGCGGCCTGCTTCATCGCGGCCACGGCGGCCTGGCTGTCGTAGCTGTCGAATTCCACTTCGGTGTTCAGCAGCACATAGGCTTTGCGCGGCTTGGCGATCATCGCGGCGGCGTTGTCGCCGGCGTTGACGGCGGAGCCGAGCGCGCCGCGGGTCGGCAGCGCGCCGACCAGTTCGGCGCCCACGCTGTTGGCGGCTTCGGCCAGAATGCCGAAACGCGCGCCCGACAGGCGGGAGATTTCCTGCGCCAGCGACAGCAGCTGGCCGTAAGCCGGATGATGCTGGGCGACGTTGCCCAGCACGACGGACGCGGTTTCCGCGCCGGTCAGGCTTTCGGCGATGCGGCGCGCTTCGGCCGATGCTTCAACTGCGGCCAGATCGATGCCGGTCGAACCCGACTTGATCTCGGCCACGGCCTTCAGCACCTGCGACAGCGCGTTCACCAGCGCCAGCGGCGACACGATCAGCTTACCCTTGATCTGGGTCAGCAGATTGTCGTCGGCGACATGGATAATGTTCAGCTCGCCGCCCTTCTTCACCGATTGGCGCAGACGGGAAGCCAGCAGCGGTTGTTCCTTGCGCAGCGTGGAGCCGACCACCAGCACCGACTTGGCGGCGGCCAGTTCGGCGATGGTGGAGCCCAGCCATTCGGCGCCCTGCTTGGCGCTGTCGGCCGAGAAGTCGCTGCGGCGCAGGCGGTAGTCGATGCTGTTGACGCCGAAGGCGCGCGCCAGCTTCTGGGCCAGGAACAGCTCCTCGGCGGTGGAGTGAGGGCTGGTCAGGAAGCCTATGGCGTCCTTGCCGTGATCGGCGGACACGCCGTTCAGGCCCTTCACCACGTATTCCAGCGCGGTTTCCCAGTCGGTCTCGTGCCACTTGCCGTCGAACTTGATCATCGGCTTTTGCAGGCGCTCGGCGCTGTTCAGGCCTTCATACGAGAAGCGGTCGCGGTCGGCGATCCAGCATTCGTTGATGGCGTCGTTCTCCAGCGGCAGCACGCGCATCACTTCGTTGCTCTTCACCTGGACCACCAGGTTGGAGCCCAGGCCGTCGTGCGGGCTGACCGACTTGCGGCGCGACAGCTCCCAGGCGCGGGTGCTGTAGCGGAACGGCTTGGAGGTCAGCGCGCCCACCGGGCACAGGTCGATGACGTTGCCGGAGATTTCCGAATCCACGGTCTTGCCCAGGAAGGGCAGGATTTCCGAGAATTCGCTGCGGTTGGCCATGCCGATTTCCTGGAAGCCGCCCACTTCTTCCGTGAAGCGGACGCAGCGCGTGCAGTGGATGCAGCGCGACATTTCCTCGGCGGAGACCAGCGGCCCCATGTCCTTGCCCACCACCACGCGCTTCTCTTCCTCGTAGCGCGAGGTGGAGTTGCCGTAGCCGACCGCCAGATCCTGCAGCTGGCATTCGCCGCCTTGGTCGCAGATCGGGCAATCCAGCGGGTGGTTGATCAGCAGGAATTCCATCACGCCCTGCTGCGCCTTCTTGGCCAGCGGCGACGCGGTATGGACCTTCATGCCGTCGGTCACCGGCGTGGCGCAGGCCGGCAGCGGCTTCGGCGCCTTTTCCACTTCCACCAGGCACATCCGGCAGTTGGCCGCGATGGACAGCTTCTTGTGGTAGCAGAAGTGCGGAATGTAGGTGCCCACCGAGTGGGCCGCCTCGATGACGGTGCTGCCTTGCGGCACCGTCAGTTTTTTACCGTCGATTTCGATTTCAAGCATCGCTCAACACCATTTGTGGTCCACCAAGGTCTTTCCGTGTTCGATCGCGTACTCGAACTCCTCGCGGAAATGCTTGGTGAAACTGCGAACCGGGAACACCGCGGCGTCGGCCAGCGCGCAGATGGTGCGGCCGGCCATGTTGTTGCCCACGGAATCCAGAAGCTCCAGATCGCCCTTGCGGCCCTGGCCGTTGGCGATGCGGTGGATGACCTTGTACAGCCAGCCGGTGCCTTCTCGGCACGGCGTGCACTGGCCGCAGGATTCCTCGTGATAGAAGTAGGCCAGGCGCTCCAGCGCCTTGATCATGCACACGTCTTCATTCATTACGATGACGGCGCCGGAGCCGAGCATGGAGCCGGCCTTGGCGATGCTGTCGTAATCCATCGTGCATTGCATCATCACGTCGGCGGGCAGCACCGGAGCGGACGAGCCGCCCGGGATCACCGCCTTCAGCTTCTTGCCGTCCTTCATGCCGCCGGCCATTTCCAGCAGCGCGCTGAACGGCGTGCCCAGCGGCACTTCGTAGTTGCCCGGACGGTTGACGTGGCCGGACACCGAGAACAGCTTGGTGCCGCCGTTGTTCGGCTTGCCGGCTTCCAGGAACTTCTGCGCGCCGTCGCGGATGATGAACGGCACCGAGGCGAACGACTCGGTGTTGTTGATCGTGGTCGGCTTGCCGTACAGGCCGAAGCTGGCCGGGAACGGCGGCTTGAAGCGCGGCTGGCCCTTCTTGCCTTCCAGCGACTCCAGCAGCGCGGTTTCTTCGCCGCAGATGTAGGCGCCGTAGCCGTGGTGGGCGAACAGGTCGAAGCTGAAGCCGGAACCCAGGATGTTCTCGCCGAGGAAGCCCGCCTTGCGCGCCTCTTCCAGCGCTTCTTCGAACAACACGTAGTCTTCGAAGATTTCGCCGTGGATGTAGTTGTAGCCGGCCTTGGTGCCCATCGCGTAACCGGCGATGATCATGCCTTCAATCAGCGAATGCGGATTGTAGCGGATGATGTCGCGGTCCTTGAAGGTGCCCGGCTCGCCCTCGTCGGTGTTGCAGACGACGTACTTGTCGCCCGGGAACGAGCGCGGCATGAAGCTCCACTTCAGGCCGGTGGGAAAGCCAGCGCCGCCGCGGCCTCGCAGGCCGGAGTTCTTCACTTCGGCGATCACGTCCTCTTGCGCCATCTTGCGCTCGAGGATGCTGCGCAGCGCCTGGTAGCCGCCGCGGGCCACATAGGCGTCCAGACGCCAGCAGTCGGGCTGGCTGGTATCGACGCCGTCGAAAATTACGCCATTGACGAAGACTGCCATTATTTCAACTCCGCCAGTTTTTTATCGATGGCTTCGGCCGTCATGAAGCTGCACATCTTGTGGTTGTTGACCAGCAAGACCGGCGCGTCGCCGCAGGCGCCCATGCATTCGCCTTCCAGCAGCGTGTACTTGCCGTCCGCGCTGGTCTCGCCGATGGCGATGCCGAGCTTCTGCGAAATGTACTGGGCGGCGTTGACGCCGCCTTGCAAGGCACAGGGCAGATTGGTGCAGACGGTGATCTTGTACTGGCCCACCGGCTTCATGTCGTACATGTTGTAGAACGTGGCGACTTCGTAGGCCGCCACCGGGGCGATGCCCAGGTAGTTGGCGACGAACTCGATGATCCCGGTGTTCAGGCAGCGCTCTTCCGGCGTGCTGCCGCTCTCGCGGCGTTCCTCCAGCGCGATGCGCAGCGCGCCCATCACGGCCGAGCGCTTCTGGTCTGCGGGATATTTGGCGACCTCGCGGTCTATCAATGCTAACGATTGTGCGGACAGCATCAGCGGTCGATCTCCCCAAATACGATGTCCTGGGTACCAATGATGGCGACGACGTCGGCGATCATGTGGCCCTTGGCCATCTCGTCCAGCGCCGCCAGGTGGGCGTAGCCCGGCGCGCGGATCTTCAGGCGGTACGGCTTGTTGGCGCCGTCGGATACCAGATAGACGCCGAACTCGCCCTTCGGGTGTTCGGTGCCGACATAGGCCTCGCCTTCGGGCACGTGCATGCCTTCGGTGAACAGCTTGAAGTGGTGGATCAGGTCTTCCATATTGGACTTCATGCCTTCGCGCGAAGGCGGCGCCACTTTATGGTTGTCGGTGATCACCGGGCCGGGGTTGGCGCGCAGCCAGGCCACGCACTGCTGGATGATGCGGTTGGACTGGCGCATTTCTTCCACGCGCACCAGGTAGCGGTCGTAGCAGTCGCCCTTCACGCCCACCGGCACGTCGAAGTCCATCTTGTCGTACACGTCGTACGGCTGCATCTTGCGCAAATCCCAGGCGATGCCGGAACCACGCAGCATCGGGCCGGTCAGACCCAGATTCAGCGCGCGCTCGGGCGTCACCACGCCGATGCCCACGGTACGCTGCTTCCAGATGCGGTTGTCGGTCAGCAGGGTTTCGTATTCGTCGATGTAGCCGGGGAAACGGTCGGTGAAATCGCTGATGAAGTCCAGCATCGAGCCCTTGCGGCCTTCGTTCAGGCGCGCCAGCTCCTTGGCGTTCTTGATCTTGGACACCGTGTACTGCGGCATGCTGTCAGGCAGGTCGCGGTACACGCCGCCCGGGCGGAAGTAAGCCGCGTGCATCCGCGCGCCGGAAACCGCCTCGTAGCAGTCCATCAGGTCCTCGCGTTCGCGGAACGCGTACAGGAACATGGTCATCGCGCCGATGTCCAGCGCGTGGGCGCCGATCCACAGCAGGTGGTTCAGCACGCGGGTGATCTCGGCGAACATCACGCGGATGTACTGCGCGCGCTCCGGCACCTCGATGCCCATCAGCTTTTCGATGGTCAGGCAGTAGGCGTGCTCGTTGCACATCATCGACACGTAGTCGAGACGGTCCATGTACGGCAGCGACTGGATGAAGGTCTTGTGCTCGGCCAGCTTCTCGGTGCCGCGGTGCAGCAGGCCGATGTGCGGGTCGGCGCGCTGGACGACTTCGCCGTCCAGCTCCAGCACCAGGCGCAATACGCCGTGCGCGGCCGGGTGCTGCGGGCCGAAGTTGAGGGTGTAGTTACGGATCTCAGCCACCGTAGTTCTCCTCGCGGATGATGCGCGGCGTGATTTCGCGCGGTTCGATGGTGACAGGCTGATAGATCACGCGCTGCTGAGTCGGGTCGTAGCGCATTTCCACATGGCCGGACAGCGGGAAGTCCTTGCGGAACGGGTGGCCGACGAAACCGTAGTCGGTCAGCAGGCGGCGCAGGTCGGGGTGGCCTTCGAACACGATGCCGTACAGGTCGAACGCTTCGCGCTCGAACCAGTTGACGGCGTTCCAGATGCCGTTGACCGACGCGACGACCGGGAAGGAGTCGTCTTCGGCGAAGACGCGCAGGCGGATGCGGTGGTTCAGCTTGACCGACAGCAGGTGATAGACCACGGCGAAGCGCGGACCGTCCCACGGCTCGTCGCGGTAGGCGCTGTAGTCCATGCCGCACAAGTCGATGCACTGCTCGAAAGCGAGTTCGGCGTGATCGCGCAGCGTCTCGGCCACGGACAGCAGGTCCGCGGCCTTGCACACGATGGTCAGCTCATCCAGGGCCAGCGTGCTGCGCACGAGCTTGTCGCCCAGCGCCGCGGCAACGACCGAACCCAGCGCTTCCATTTTCTTGGAGGCCATAAGTTTCTACCTTAGCGGGCGATGGTATTGGTACGTTTGATCTTGTTCTGCAGCTGGATGATGCCGTACAGCAGCGCCTCGGCCGTCGGAGGACAGCCCGGCACATAGACATCGACCGGCACGATGCGGTCGCAGCCGCGAACTACAGAATAGGAATAATGGTAATACCCGCCGCCGTTGGCACAGGAGCCCATCGAAATCACCCAACGCGGCTCGGCCATCTGGTCGTAGACCTTGCGCAGCGCCGGCGCCATCTTGTTGCACAGCGTGCCGGCGACGATCATCAGGTCGGACTGGCGGGGGCTGGGGCGGAACACGATGCCGAAGCGGTCAAGGTCGTAGCGCGCCGCGCCGGCGTGCATCATTTCCACCGCGCAACAGGCGAGGCCGAAAGTCATCGGCCACAAGGAACCCGTGCGGGTATAGTTGATAAGTTTGTCGGCCGTCGTGGTGACGAAGCCTTTCTCCAGAATCCCTTCTACTCCCATTCCAGAGCTCCCTTCTTCCACATGTAGACGAAGCCGAGCGTCAGCACGGCGAGAAATTCGACCATCACGCCCAAACCATAGACGCCCAGATCCTTCAACACCACGGCCCACGGAAACAGGAAGGCGATTTCCAGGTCGAACAGGATGAAGAGAATGGCGATCAGGTAATAGCGGACGTCAAACTTCATGCGGGCATCTTCGAAGGCCTCGAAGCCGCATTCGTATGGAGAAAGTTTCTCAGAGTCGGGACGATTCGGCGCCAGCAATTTGCCCAATGCGATAGGGCCCACGCCGACCAGAAGTCCGACAATGACAAACATCAGAATGGGAAAGTAGTTTTGCAGCATTTCCCGTACACCCCCAAAAAAAGAGGGGTCACCCCCCCTAGGCTCCAAATAAAACAGGCCACCGGAGTCCCGGTGGCCTGTTTTTGAATGGTGGTGCCGACAGTGAGACTCGAACTCACACAGCTTTCGCCACTACCCCCTCAAGATAGCGTGTCTACCAATTTCACCATGTCGGCACAGCAAAGCTTTTAAATTGTTACTCCGGGATCTTGGAAGCTGGGCCCGAAGCTTTGTTATTAGGCGCGCCTGCCGGGATTTGCGGCGCAACCTGTTCAATCTTGCCACCCATCACGCCCAGATTATCTTTTCCACCCCCGGAAAGATAAGCCAGCGCCATGGACGTCGAGAAGAACACCACCGCTGCAATCGCGGTTGTTCTACTCAAGAAATTCGCAGAACCAGACGCACCGAACAGACTGCCGGACGATCCGCTACCGAAAGCCGCGCCCATATCGGCGCCCTTGCCGTGCTGCATCAGAACAAGGACGATGATACCCGCTGCGGACAGAAGGTTTACAATCCAAATAAGCGTCTTGAGAAGTTCCATACTATATCATTTTTCCTGCGGCTTGGCAAATCACTCTGAATGAACGGGCGTCCAGAGAGGCCCCTCCGACCAATGCTCCGTCGACGTTTTCCGTCGCCAGGATGGACTCGGCGTTCTCTGCTTTGACACTGCCGCCGTAGAGGACGCGAATCTTAGCCGAGCCTCCCGCGTTTTGCAAGCACCAATTTTTGATGAATGCATGGATCTCGGCGATCTGCTCCAGGGTTGCCACCTTGCCGGTGCCGATCGCCCATACCGGCTCATAAGCCACGACGTATTCATCACCATGGCCGATCTCAGCCAGAAGCGCAAGTTGCCCGCGCACCACTTCCAGATACTGCCCCGCCTCGCGCTGTTCCAGGGTTTCGCCCACGCACAGCACAGGCACTAGGCCGGCGGCGATCGCGTGGCGCATCTTCTTCAACAGCGAGGCGTTGTCCTCGGCGAAATACTGGCGGCGCTCGGAATGGCCCACCAGCGCATAGCGGCAGCCGACGTCGGCCAGCATCGCGGCGCTCACCTCGCCGGTGAAGGCGCCGTCCGCGTCGTAGCGGCTGACATCCTGCGCCGACAAGGCGATGTGGCTTCCGCGCAGCTGCGCGGCCAGCGCGGCCAGGTAAACCGCCGGCGCGGCGATGCCGACGCCTTCGCGATTGGTGTCCTGATCCGCCAGCAGCTCCGCCGCCAGCCGGCCCGCGCTGTCGCCGCGGGTATTCATCTTCCAGTTGCCAATCACCAACTTGCCGGACATCGAAATCTCCACGAAATGGTTGTCGGGGCGGATTATACCTCGCCGCGGAAAGCGCACCAACGTCTTCAGCTCAAGCTATTTACGACTTGTAATATTACTGCAAGATTTCGGCTATACGATGGCGGCCATCACAACAGCAGTCCCATTACATCGTTCGGGAGTTAAGCATGAAACAGTCTGTACGTCTGGCAGCGGCTCTTGGTTCCGTCATGATCGCGGGTTCGGTCTATGCGGCCGACATCACCGGCGCCGGCGCGACCTTCCCCTACCCGCTGTACGCCAAGTGGGCCGCCACCTACAAGGGCAACACCGGCAACAACATGAACTACCAGTCCATCGGTTCCGGCGGCGGCATCAAGCAGATCCAGTCCAAGACTGTAGACTTCGGCGCGTCCGACATGCCGCTGAAACCCGAAGAGCTGGAGAAATCCGGCCTGACCCAATTCCCAACCGTAATGGGCGGCGTGGTGCCGGTGTACAACATCCCGGGCATCGCCGCCGGCCAGATCAAGTTCACCGGCCCGCTGCTGGCCGACATCTACATGGGCAAGGTGTCCAAGTGGAACGACGCCGCCATCGCCAAGCTGAACCCGGGCGTCAAGCTGCCTGACCAGCGCATCTCGGTGGTGCGCCGCTCCGACGGCTCCGGCACCACTTTCATTTTCACCAACTACCTGTCCAAGGTTTCGCCGGAATGGGCGAAGGATGTCGGCTCCAACACCGCCGTCAGCTGGAAGGGCAGCTCGGTCGGCGGCAAGGGCAACGAAGGCGTCGCCAACTACGTGTCGCGCATCAAGGGCGCCATCGGCTACGTCGAATACGCGTACGCCAAGCAGAACAAGCTGGCCTACGGCCTGCTGCAAAACCAGGCCGGCGCCTTCGTGAAGCCGGACGAGGCATCGTTCAAGGCCGCCGCCGCCAACGCCGACTGGAAAAAGGCCCCGGGCTTCTACCTGCTGTTGACCAACCAGCCGGGCAAGGCCAGCTGGCCGATCGCCGGCGCCACCTTCATCCTGATGCACAAGAAGCAGGACAAACCGGCCCAGGCCGCCGAAGTGCTGAAATACTTCGACTGGGCTTACAAGAACGGCGACAAGACCGCGCAGGAGCTGGACTACATCCCGATGCCGGACAACGTCAAGACCGTCATCCGCACCAGCTGGAAGCAGATCACCGACGCCAGCGGCAAGACTGTCTGGAACTGACAAGCCGAAACCATACTAGCTGTCACCCAGGCCGGGGAGAGTCGACTCTCTCCGGCCTTGTGTCTGAACCATCAAGAATCGACACATGCAAAAACTGAGCAATGAGCAGCAGATGAATTACCAGATGCTGCTGGACAAGCTGTTCCGCATCACCACCCGCTGCTTCGCCTTCCTGGTGCTGGCGCTGCTGGTGGGCATCCTCATTTCGCTGCTGATCGGCGCGATGCCTGCCATCAAAGGCTTCGGCCTGGGCTTTTTGACCAGCACCGACTGGGATCCGGTCCAGCAGAAATTCGGCGCGGTGGTGCCCATCTTCGGCACGCTGGCCACCTCCATCATCGCGCTGCTGATTGGCGTACCGGTCAGCTTCGGCATCGCGCTGTTCCTGACCGAGCTATGCCCCACCTGGCTGAAGCGGCCGCTGGGCATCGCCATCGAACTGTTGGCCGGCATCCCGTCCATCATCTACGGCATGTGGGGCCTGTTCGTGTTCGCGCCCTTCTTCGCCGACCATATTCAGCCGTGGGTGATAGACCACCTCGGCGCCTTCCCGCTGGTGGGTTTCCTGTTCCAGGGCGCGCCGATGGGCATCGGCCTGTTCACCGCCGGCCTGATCCTGGCCATCATGGTGATTCCGTTCATCGCCTCGGTGATGCGCGACGTGTTCGAAGTAGTGCCGACCATGCTGAAAGAATCCGCCTACGGCTTGGGCTCCACCACCTGGGAAGTGGTGCGCTACGTGGTGCTGCCCTATACCAAGACCGGCGTGGTCGGCGGCATCATGCTGGGCCTGGGCCGCGCGCTGGGGGAGACCATGGCGGTCACCTTCGTGATCGGCAACTCCACCCGCTTCGCCGCCAGCCTGTTCGAGCCGGGCAACTCCATCGCCTCGTCGCTGGCCAACGAATTCGCCGAAGCCAACGGCGACCTGTACATGGGCTCGCTGATCGAGCTGGGCCTGATCCTGTTCTTCATCACCTTCGTGGTGCTCGCCTGCTCCAAGCTGCTGCTGCTGCGCCTGAAGAAGCAGGAAGGCCAGCCTTCCTGATATGAAAGACGCCACACCGATGAGTCCAAGCCCCATGAGCGAAGCCCTTCCGCGCGCCAGCGCGCCCGTCAGCCTGAAGCAGGACAGCCTCACCTACCGCCGCCGCCGGCTGGTCAACCGGGTGACCATGGCCTGCTCGATGTTCACCATGGCCTTCGGCCTGTTCTGGCTGTTCTGGATCCTGGCCACCCTGCTGCAATACGGCCTGTCCGGCATCGAATGGCGGGTGTTCGTCGAAAGCACGCCGCCGCCGGGCAGCGCCGGCGGCCTGGCCAACGCCATCTACGGCAGCCTGGTGATGACCGGCTTCGGCACCCTGTTCGGCACACCGATCGGCATCCTGGCCGGCATTTACCTGGCCGAGTACGGCCAGCGCGGCTGGCTGGCGCCGGCCACCCGCTTCATCAACGACATCCTGCTGTCGGCGCCGTCCATCGTCATCGGCCTGTTCGTCTACGAGGTGTATGTGGTGTCGGTCGGCCACTTCTCCGGCTGGGCCGGCTCCTTCGCGCTGGCCATCCTGGTGATCCCGGTGGTGGTCCGCACCACCGAGAACATGCTGCGCCTGGTGCCGAACAGCCTGCGCGAAGCGGCCATCGCCTTGGGCGCGCCGCAATGGAAGGTGATCCTCACCGTCACGCTGCGCTCGGCCAAGGCCGGCGTGCTCACCGGCATTCTGCTGGCGGTGGCGCGCATTTCCGGCGAGACCGCGCCGCTGCTGTTCACCGCGCTGAACAACCAGTTCTTCAACAGCAATATGAACCAGCCGATGGCCAACCTGCCCATCGTGATCTTCCAGTTCGCCATGAGCCCCTACGAGGACTGGCACAAACTGGCCTGGGCGGGTTCGCTGCTGATCACCTTCAGCGTGCTGACCCTGAACATCGTCGCCCGCTGGATGGGCGGCAGCAAAAATCAATCGAATTAAGGCATGACGACCATGGCAAGCCCCTCCACCAAGCTCGAGGTCCGCAACCTCAACTTCTTCTACGGCAACTTCCACGCGCTGAAAAACATCCAGCTGGAAATCGCGCCGCACAAGGTCACCGCCTTCATCGGCCCGTCCGGCTGCGGCAAGTCCACGCTGCTGCGCACCTTCAACCGCATGTACGAGCTTTACCCCGGCCTGCGCGCCGATGGCGACATCCTGCTGGATGGCCAGAACATCCTGGCGCGCGACATCGACGTCAACCTGCTGCGCGCCAAGGTGGGCATGGTGTTCCAGAAGCCCACCCCGTTCCCGATGTCGATCTACGACAACATCACCTTCGGCGTGAAGCTGTACGAAAAGCTGTCCAAAGGCGAGATGGAAGACCGGGTGGAATGGGCGCTGCGCAAGGCCGCGCTGTGGGATGAGGTGAAGGACAAGCTCAAGCAGTCCGGCCACTCGCTGTCCGGCGGCCAGCAGCAACGGCTGTGCATCGCCCGCGCGGTGGCATCGAAGCCGGAAGTGCTGCTGCTGGACGAGCCGACGTCGGCGCTGGACCCGATCTCCACCGCCCATATCGAAGAGCTGATCCATGAATTGAAAGAGGACTACACCATCGCCATCGTCACGCACAATATGCAGCAGGCGGCGCGGGTGTCCGACTTCACCGCCTACATGTACCTGGGCGAACTGGTGGAGTTCGGCAAGACCGACACCATCTTCACCACGCCGCAGCAGAAGGCGACCGAAGACTACATCACCGGCAAGTTCGGCTGATGCCGCAGGCGGCGGGACGCGCATGACGAATCGCCATGCCGCCCGCCGCCTACCCTACGCCCAGGCCCGCGCGCAATGCCAGCGACATGATGAAAAATCATGGACTTAGCCGGCTGGCAAGCCCGCGCTGTCAAGTTGATTTTGCCGTTTTCGCAGGCAAAACCACACGGTTTATTTTTTTTTTATAAACACTTGACGCCACTGGCCTGGAACACAACAATCCCGCCTTTACGATTATCGCAGACTCGCCATGCTGGACCTGTTCTCCGGGCTCGACACCCATGTAGCCATCACTTTGATGCTTTCGCTGGGCTTCGTGCTCGCATTTGAGTTCATCAACGGTTTCCACGATACCGCCAACGCTGTCGCCACCGTCATCTACACCCAGTCGATGAAGCCGCGCCTTGCCGTGTTCTATTCCGGCATCTGCAACTTCCTCGGCGTGATGAGCGGCGGCCTGGCCGTCGCCTACGCCATCGTCCACCTGCTGCCGGTGGATCTGCTGATTTCGGTGAACACCACCCGCGGCATGTCGATGGTGTTCGCGCTGTTGGCGGCCGCCATCCTGTGGAACCTGGGCACCTGGTATCTGGGCCTGCCGGCCTCCAGCAGCCACACGCTGATCGGCGCCATCCTGGGCGTCGGCGTGGCCAACAGCCTGATCAACCACACCTCGCTGTCGCACGGCATCAACTGGGGCAAGGCGGTGGACGTCGGCGCCTCGCTGCTGGTTTCGCCGCTGGTGGGCGCCTTGGTCGCCGGCTTGATCGTCATCCTGCTGCGGCGCTTCCGCCCGCACAGCAACGTGCACAAAACCCCGTACCAGCGCCAGCAGGTGGAAGGCCGCAAGCATCCGCCGTTCTGGACCCGCTTCATGCTGATCGTGTCGGCGATGGGCGTCAGCTTCGCCCACGGCTCCAACGACGGCCAGAAAGGCGTCGGCCTGGTGATGCTGGTGCTGATCGGCATCGTGCCCGCCAAGTTCGTGCTGAACCTGGACAGCACCCCGTACCAGCTGGAGCGCACCCGCGACGCGGCGCAGCATCTGCAGCAGTTCTACCAACGCCACGAGGCGGACCTGTCCAAGATCATCGTCAAATCCACCAGCACCAGCCAGTACGAATGCCACCCGCAGCAAACCGTGGCCACCGCGCAGAACCTGCTGACCCTGATGGGCGACGGTTCCGACTACCACAAGCTGAGCGCTTCGCAACGCTGGGACGTGCGCACCCAGCTGCTGTGCCTGGATGACGCCGCCAAGAAGGCGTCCACCCTGCCCAAGCTGAGCTCGGACGACAAGCAGCTGCTGGACAATCTGCGCAAGGACCTGACCACCACCACCGAATACGCGCCCACCTGGGTGATCGTCGCCGTGGCGCTGGCGCTGGGCATCGGCACCATGATCGGCTGGAAGCGCGTGGTGAAGACCGTCGGCGAAGGCATAGGCAAGAAGGACATGACCTACGCCCAGGGCGTGGCGGCGCAAGCCACCGCCGCGGTGTCCATCGGCCTGGCCAGCTGGTTCGGCTTCCCGGTGTCCACCACCCACGTGCTGTCCAGCGGCGTGGCCGGCACCATGATCGCCGACAAGGCCGGCCTGCAGATGGGCACCATCCGCTCGATCGCGCTGGCCTGGCTGTTCACGCTGCCGGCGTCGATGGCGCTGGCCGGCGGCCTGTACTACCTGGCGGCGCAGTGGTTCTGATCCCCGCCGATGTCCGACAAAAAGCCGACGCGCCCGCGTCGGCTTTTTTCATGCTTGATCTGCGTCAAGGGGAGCGCTGGCTGCGCTTGAGCCATTAATTCATAAATTGCTAATATGATTCGGCTTCATTAATGGTTTCTTTTGTTTGCAGCAACCCTCCCTCGCCGCCGCGATTTCCCCCAATCGCGGCGGATTTTTTCATGCCTTGAGAAATTGCTCGCGGCCAGCCAGCCAGCGCTCCAGATGCGCCTCCGCCTCGCGCGGCCAACGCTCCAGCAGTTGCGGCGCCAGATCGCGCGCCGCCTCCAGCAGCGCCTGGTCCTGCTCCAGGTCGGCGAAGCGCAGCATCGGCAGGCCGCTCTGGCGCGCGCCGAGAAACTCGCCGGGACCGCGGATCTGCAGATCCTGGCGCGCGATCTCGAAACCATCGACGTTTTCGTAGATCACCTTCAGCCTGGCCTTGGCCAGGTCGGACAAGGGGCTGTCGAACAGCAGCACGCACACGCTCCTGGCGCTGCCCCGCCCTACCCGGCCGCGCAGCTGGTGCAGCTGGGCCAGGCCCATTCTTTCCGCGTGCTCTATCACCATCAGGCTGGCGTTGGGCACATCGACGCCCACCTCGATCACCGTGGTGGCCACCAGCACGTCCAGCTCCGCCGCCGCGAAGGCCGCCATCACCGCCGCTTTCTCCGCCGCCTTCATCCGGCCGTGCACCAAGCCGATGCGCCGCCCCGGCAAGTCCTGCTGCAATTGCTGGTGGCTGTCCACCGCCGTCTGCAGCTGCAGCGCCTCCGATTCCTCGATCAACGGGCATACCCAATACGCCTGCCGCCCTTCGGCGCAGGTGCGCTCCACCAGCCCCACCACCTCGGGCCGGCGCGGATTGCCGATCAGCTTGGTGACGATGGGCGTGCGCCCCGGCGGCAATTCGTCTATCACCGACACGTCGAGATCGGCGTAAAAGCTCATCGCCAGCGTGCGCGGAATCGGCGTGGCCGACATCATCAGTTGGTGCGGCTCCTCGCCCTTGTCCTGCAGCGCCAGCCGCTGGCCGACGCCGAAGCGGTGCTGCTCGTCGACAATGGCGAGGCCCAGCTTCTGGAACGCCACGTCGTCCTGAAACAGCGCGTGGGTGCCCACCGCCAGCCGGCACTGGCCGGAAGCGATCTCATCCAGCGCTTGCTGCTTGGCCTTCTTGCGCAGGCTGCCGGACAGCCAGGACACGCCTATGCCCAGCGGCGCCAGCCAGCCGGACAGCTTCAAATAGTGCTGCTCGGCCAGGATTTCGGTCGGCGCCATCAGCGCCACCTGGTAGCCGGCCTCGATCGCCGACAGCGCCGCCAGCGCCGCGACGATGGTCTTGCCGCTGCCGACATCGCCCTGCAACAGCCGGTGCATCGGGTGCGGCAGCGCCAGGTCGGCGCGGATGTCCGCCAGCACCCGGCGCTGCGCGCCGGTAAGCGGGAACGGCAGATTGCGCAGCAGGCGCTCGCTCAGGCTGCCGTCGCCGACGACGCGCGGCGCGCTGCCGAGCCGGCGCGCGCGGTAGGCCAGCCGCATCGACAGCTGCTGCGCCAGCAATTCGTCGAATTTCAGCCGCTGCCAGGCCGGCAGCCGCGGATCGGCCAGTTGCTGCGCCGACCACTCCGGCGGCGGCTGATGCAGCAGGCGGATCGCCTCGGCGAACGGCTGCAGCGCCAGCGGCTCCAGTAGCGGCTGCGGCAGCAGCTCGTCCAGCGTCTGCAGGCGCAGCTCGCCGTGCACCAGCTTGCGCAGCATAGGCTGGGTCAGGCCGTTGACCGTCGGGTAGACCGGGGTGAGGCTTTCCGCCAGCGGCGCGCCTTCGCGCACCTCCCGCGTCTTCGGATGCACCATCTCGTCGCCGGCGAAGCCGCGGCGGATCTCGCCCAGCGCCCGCACCCGGCTGCCTTCGGCGAACTGCTTGATCTGGCTGGGATAAAAATGGATGAAGCGCAACAGCAGCGCGCCGCTGCCGTCCTCGATCTGCACCCTGAGCTGCTTGCGCGGCCGGAAGCTGACCTCGTGCGACACCACGGTGCCCTCCACCAGCACCGGCTGGCCGTACGGCGCGTCGGCGATCGGGTACAGATGGGTTTCATCCTCATAGCGCAGCGGCAGATGCAGCACCAGGTCGAAGCGGCGGCGTATGCCCAGCTTCTCCAGCTTTTTGGCCAACGCAGCCGGCACCGCGGGCGGCTGGTTGGCGAGATCGATCGGCGGAGTCATGAGGACAGATTGTACTCAAGAATGCAAAAGGCGGAAGCGGCTCGCGCCGCTTCCGCCTTGTCGTTTGGCCAGCAAGCCGTCAGCTTATTGCTGACGCTCCCACACCTGGGAACGGAAGAACGGACCGATGTAGCCGCGCACGCGCAGCTTCTTGCCGTCTTCCATCAGCTTGGCGCCGGAGGTGTAGATCTTGCCGGACTTCGGGTCCAGGATCTGGCCATCGCTCCATTCGTCGCCGCTCTTTTTCAGACCCCACAGGATCTGCATGCCGTTGACCGGCTTGCCCTTGTTGGCGCCGTCGCACTTGTCGCACACCGCCTCCGGGTGCAGGTAGAGCTTGATCACCTTGCCGGTCAGCTCGCCGTTGGGGCTTTCGTTGATCTGCACCAGCGCCTTGGCCTGGTGGGTCTCGTCGTCTATGGTCTTCCACAGGCCGGCGGCGCTGCCAGCCAGAGCCAATTGGCTGGCCAGGCCCAGCGCGCTAGCCAGGCAAGCGGCTTTGGCGATTCGAATCATGATGTTTTCCTCGTCTTGTTTGTTATGAAACAGCAGTTTGGAGCAGCGGCTCTAGGATGCCAACAGCCGGCCGCATCGTCAAGCCGCCGCGCGCTTCACAGCGTGAATTCGCCGCTGCCGACCGCCTGCGCCCGGCCGCCCACCTCGACCCGCCCTGCGGCGTCGACATCCAGGTACAGCACATTGGGCCGCCCTATCGCCTCGCCCTGCTCCAGCCGCCAGGACAGCGGCGCGAGGCCGTTCAGCGCGCACCAGCCGCCCAAGTTGGCGCAGGCGCTGCCGGTGCCCGGGTCTTCTATCACCGAGCCTTGCTGGTCGAAGAACAAGCGCACGGTGGCGACGCCGCCCTGCTGGTGCCACAGGTAGGCGATGCTGCGGCCCGGGTGCAAGGTGGCGTGGCGGCGGAACAGCTCCGGCTCCGGCCGCGCGCGCAGCACCGCCTCGCGGCTGGAGAGGCCGATCAGCAGCTGCTCGCTGCCGGCGTTCAGCCATTGCGGCTGCTGGGCGATATCCTCCGGCGCCAAACCCAGCATGGCGGCCGCCGTGTCGCTGCCGAAGCCGGCGGCCCGCGCGCTGGCGGGCAGCGCGCTCAGGCGGAACAGGCCGTCCTGATGCCGGATGGGGATCAGTCCGGAACGGGTGCGCAGCGCGAAGCTGTCGCCCAGCCCGCCGCGGGCGTGCAGCGCCGCGGCGCTGCCCAGCGTCGGGTGGCCGGCGAAGGGCAGCTCGTAGCTGGGCGTGAAGATGCGCAGGCTGGCGGCGGCTTCGGCGTCGCCGGGAAACAGAAACACGGTTTCCGACAGGTTGAACTGGCGCGCGATCAGCTGCATGTCCTGGTCGGACAGCCCGGCCGCTTCGGGAAACACCGCCAGCGGATTGCCGCCGAAGCGCTGCTCGGCGAACACATTGACCAACTCGAAACGGTAAGTCGCCATCAATCGTCCTTATATAAATGACATGCGCGATCCTGCATCTGATCTTCCACCTTGGCAAGGCGGAACTTCAAGCGCTCCAGTTCGCTAGCCGTCTGCCCCTGGCGCAGGCCTTGCCGCAACGACGCCTGCTTGCCCGCCAAGCGCTGGCAATGCTGGCGCTCCGCCAGCCATTTCTTGCGCCCGGCCAGCCTCTCGCGCTGCGCGGCCAGCTCTTCCGCCTGGCGCGCCTTGTCGCGCCGGCCTGACCAATCCCGCAGCGACTGGCGGTATTGCTGCCGCGCCGCGCGCTGGCTGTCGCCGCCGTCGATCACGCTGAGCGGCGCGCTGCCATCCATCGCCAAGCTGCGGCTGCCCGCCGGACATGGCTGCTGGCTGTAGCTGGTGCCGCCGTCCGCATCGCGGCACTTGAATACCTGCGCCTGGCAGCACACCGCCGTCCATCCCAGGCAAACCAGCAAGACTGCTTTCATCGCGCGCTCCCGGCTATTCGTTCCGGGCAACATGCCAAATCCCGGCGGCGTCGGACACTGGCTACTCGGTCAAGGCCGCCAGGCCATCCGGACAGCAAAAAGCCCCGGACCGTTGGCCCGGGGCTCGAGACTTGCGGATCAAGGAAACGCTTACAGCACCATCACCGCTTCGGCTTCCACCAGCACGCCCTTGGGCAGGCTGGCCACGCCGACGGCGGCGCGCGCCGGGTAAGGCTGGCTGAAGTATTGCGCCATGATTTCGTTGAAGGTGCCGAAGTTGGACAGGTCGGTCAGGTAGGCGTTGAGCTTGACGATCTGGTCCAGGCTGCCGCCGGCGGCTTCGCACACGGCTTTCATATTCTTGAATACCTGGTGGGTTTCCGCGGCGAAGCCGCCTTCCACCACGGTCATGCTGGCCGGGTCCAGCGGGATCTGGCCGGACAGGTAGACGGTATTGCCAGCCTTGACGGCTTGCGAGTAAGCGCCGATGGCGGCCGGGGCTTTGTCGGTGTGGATGATTTCTTTAGCCATTATTCATCTCCTTCTTTGAGGAACAGGGTGAGCAAATCGTTGAGGAAGCGCTGGCCTTTCAGCGTCGGGCGCAGGATCGCGCCGTCATCGTCCAGCAGGCCTTGCGCCTGGGCTTCGTCCAGCTGGCGGCGGATCGACGCCAGCGGCAGCCCGGTGCGCTCCTGGAACAGGCGGCTCTCGAAGCCGCCGGTCAGGCGCAGCAGGTTCATCATGAATTCGAACGGCAGGTCGGCGCGGGCAACCTTTTGACTGCTCTGCAACGGCGCGCCATCCGCCACCGCCTTCAGATAGGCGGCCGGCTGCTTGTGCCGCATCTGGCGGACGATGCCGGCGTGGCTGCTGATCTTGCCGTGGGCGCCGGCGCCGATGCCGACGTAGTCGCCGAACTGCCAGTAGTTGAGATTGTGGCGGCTGTGGCGGCCGGGCTTGGCGAAGGCCGAGGTTTCGTAGTGATCGAAACCGGCGGAGGCCAGGCGGGATTCTATCGCCTCCTGCATATCGGCCGACACCTCGTCGTCCGGCAAGTTCTTCGGCGTTTGCGCCGCGAACATCGTATTCGGTTCTATCGTCAGATGGTAGGCCGACAGATGGGTGATGCCGTAGGACAGCGCGGTGTTCAGGTCGGACAGCGCCTGGTCCAGGGTCTGGCCCGGCAGCGCGTACATCAGGTCCAGATTGACGTTGTCGAAGTGGCTCAGCGCGATCTCCACCGCGCGCTTGGCTTCGTCGCCGTCGTGGATGCGGCCCAGCGCCTGCAGGTGCTTGGGATCGAAGCTCTGGATGCCGATGGACAAGCGGTTGATGCCGGCCTCGCGGTAGCCGCGGAAGCGCTCGATCTCGAAAGTGCCGGGATTGGCCTCCATCGTGATTTCGGCGTCCGGATGCAGCTTCATCCGCGCGCGCACCCCGGCCAGGAAGGCATCCATCGCCTGCGGGCTGAACAGGCTGGGCGTGCCGCCGCCCATGAAGATGCTGGTCAGCGGCCGGCCCCATACCTCGGGCAGGCTGAATTCCAGATCGCGCAACAGCGCGTCGACATAGGCCATCTCATCGAAGCCGTTCTTCGGCTCGTGCGAATTGAAGTCGCAATACGGACACTTGCGGATGCACCACGGGAAGTGGACGTACAGCGCCAGGGGCGGCAGCTCGCGCAGGCCGCCCGTCAGCGCCGACAGATCGATCACGCTCATGCCAGCGCCTTCAGCTTGGCCATCAGTGCGGCCAGCGCCTGGCCGCGGTGGCTGACGCGGTTCTTTTCGGCGGCGTCCAGCTCGGCCACCGATACGCCGTGGCTGGGCAGGAAGAAGTAAGGGTCGTAGCCGAAGCCGCCTTCGCCGGCCGCCTCGTCACGCACTTCGCCCAGCCAGATGCCGTCGGCCACCAGCGGTTGCGGGTCATCGGCATGGCGCACCAACACCAGCACGCAGTAGTACCAGGCGCGGCGGTTGGCCTCGCCCTGCAGCTTTTCCACCAACAGCGCGTTGTTGCGCGCGTCGGACTTGGGCTCGCCGGCGAAGCGGGCCGAGTACACGCCCGGCGCGCCGCCCAGCGCCTCGACGCAGATGCCGGAATCGTCGGCCAGCGCCGGCAGGCCGGTCAGCCGGCTGGCGTGGCGCGCCTTCTCCAGCGCGTTCTCCAGGAAGGTGTGATGCGGCTCCGGGCACTCCGGCACATCGAAGTCGCGCTGCGGGCGCACGGTGACGCCCAGTTCGGCGAACAGCGCGCCGAACTCCTTCAGCTTGCCGGCGTTATTGCTGGCGAGAACCAATTGATCGAACATTTCTTCGCTCTTTCTATCTTGTGGGTGCGGCCGAACCAGCCCAATGGCGTCCGGCCAGGACGCCAGCTTAGCGGCTGACCTTCACTTCCGTCCACATCCGCGCCAAGGAACGACGTTCTTTCGGCGTCAGTTCGCGCAAGACCGTCCATCTCTTCGCCTGTTCGGCCGTCGGATTGATCACCGGGCTGGCCTTCAGATCGGCGCGGAAGTAGCCGCTGGCGGTGGCCACCGGGTTGGTCGCGCCATTGAGGTTGGTCAACTGCGCCGCGTTCTGGCCGTCCAGCATGAAATTGATGAACTGGTGCGCCAAATCCGGCCGCTTGGCGCTGGCGGTGATCGCCATGGTGTCCACGCCAATCTCGTTGCCTTCGCGCTGCGGCGCATTGCCGATATGGAAGGGCCGCTTGGTCTGGCGCGCGTCCTCGCTGGCCTGGAAGAATTCGGTGGAATAACCCAGCGCCACCCAGATATTGCCGACCGCCAGCTGCTTCAGATAGCTGGCGTTGGAGAAGGCGGCCCAGTACGGCTTGGCCTGCTTGATCACGTCGCGCGCGGCGCGCATGTCGGCGTCAGTCGCGGTATTCGGATCTTTGCCCAGGTAGAACAAGGCGGCGGCGAACACCTCGCGCGAGCTGTCCAGCACCGTCACCTTGCCCTTGATCTTCCGCAGCACCTTGGGATCGAAGATCACCGACCAGCTAGTTGGGTCCACGCCCAACTGCTTCAGCTTCTCCACGTTGTATCCCACCGACGTCAGCGACAGCACGGTGGGAATGGTGTAGCGATTGGCTGGATCGTAGCTTTGCGACAGATACGCCGGCGCCACGTTTTTCAGATTCGGAATCTGGCGGTGGTCCAAGGGTTGCAGCAGCTTCTGCTTGGTCATCGCCTGCACGACGAAACTGGAGGGAAACACCATGTCGTAGCCCTTGGCGCCGGCGGCCAGCTTGGCCAGCATTTCCTCGTTGTCGCCGTAGTAGTCCTGCACCACCTTGCAGCCGCAGCGCTTCTCGAACTGTCTGACGATGTTGTCGGACAGCGAGCCGCTCCAGTTGTAGATGTGCAGCACGTCGCTAGGCCCGGCGTAAGCTAGGCTGGTGGACATGCTCAGGGCCAGCATCAACTTTTGCAACTTTTTCACTTGGGACTCACCTCCAGACGGTCAGGCCGGGCATGACAACAATGACAAAAGGCGGCCGGGGCCGCCTGGCAAAGACAGCCGCCCGTCGGCGGCCGTCGGCTAATCAGGCGCGACGGCCCGCCAGCGTCGCCTCGTAAGCCTGACGCAGCAGGCCGGCGTCGGCGCCGTCCAAAAGCTTGGAATCGGACAGCATGCGGCGCCAGTTGCGCGCGCCGGGCAGGCCCTGGAACAGGCCCAGGATGTGGCGGGCGATATGGCGGACATTGCTGCCGTCGCCCAGACGCGCCGCCACATAGGGCATCATCGCCTCCACCACCGCCGCGCGCTCGGGGCCGGCGGCCGCGTCGCCGTAGAACTGCGCGTCCCACTCGGCCATCAACCACGGGTTGTGATACGCCTCGCGGCCCACCATCACGCCGTCGACGTGCTGCAGGTGCTCGGCGATCTCGGCATTGGTCTTCACCCCGCCGTTGATCAGGATTTCCAGGTCCGGCCGCTCCCGCTTCAGCCGGTAGACGTAGTCGTACTTCAGCGGCGGGATCTCGCGGTTTTCCTTCGGGCTCAGGCCCTTCAGGATGGCGTTGCGCGCATGGACGATGAAAGTGCGGCAGCCGGCCTCGGCCACGGTGTCGACGAATTCGCGCAGGTAATCGTAATGCTCGATCTGGTCGATGCCGATGCGGTGCTTGACGGTGACGTCGATGTCCACGGCATCTCGCATCGCCTTCACGCAATCGGACACCAGCTTGGGCTCAGCCATCAGGCAGGCGCCGAAAGCGCCCTTCTGCACTCTTTCCGACGGGCAGCCGACGTTAAGGTTCACTTCGTCGTAGCCCCATTGCTCCGCCAGCTTGGCGCAGGCAGCCAACTCGGCAGGCTCGGAGCCGCCCAGCTGCAGCGCGACTGGATGCTCGGCCTCGTCGAAGCGCAGATGGCGCGCGACATCGCCGTTCAGCAAGGCGCCGGTAGTCACCATCTCGGTATACAGCCAGGTGTGGCGGGTGATCTGGCGGGCGAAATAACGGTAGTGGCGGTCGGTCCAGTCCAGCATCGGGGCGACGGACAGACGGCGCGGCGGCAATTTCATCGACATTCCTTGACTGGCAAGGCTTTCCGCCTGACTACTATGCAAAACATTTCCCACCATCACACCCCATTTAACCTTGTTTTTCTGGCCTCAGTGCAAAAAATAGTGCAGAATTTTCGCGTTTCTGCACCGCCAAAAATGGATTTCTGCACCACATGGCCACCATCACAAAGTACCGCAAGAAAAACGGGGAATTATCCTACTCTGCCACCGTCCGGGTCAAGCAAGGCGGCAAGGTTGTTTTCTCCGCATCTCGTTCATTTCCAAAGGAAAGTTTGGCCAAGGACTGGGCAAAACGGACTGAAATCGCCGCCGCCGCACCCGGCTTCATTGAGCAGCAAGCAGCGGCTGGCATCACGCTGGGCGAGATACTGGCCAGGTATAGAGACGAGATGGAACGAAGCGAGCGATTGGGCCGCTCAAAAGGCTACACCCTGCAATCCCTGCTCCGGACATCCCTTGCAGATAGCCCTCCAGCAGAAATCGAAACTGAAGACTATCTGGACTATGGCCGATCCAGACAAGCCGAAGGCGTCAGCCCGGCCACGATATTTCAAGACTTCAGCGCTATCCAGACTGCTCTAACCCATGCCAAAACCAGTTGGCGCATGCCGATAGACACCACCAGACTAGAAGCCGCCCTCGCCCAGCTGCGCAGCGCTGGCATAGTCGGCAAGAGCCGCCAACGCGACCGCCGCCCTACAGAAGACGAGCTGCTGAAAATGCTGGAATGGTTGGCCAGCCGCCAGGCCCATCAGAACGGCCACATCCCGCACTGCGACATTGTGCGCTTTGCCATTGCAACATGCATGCGCCTGTCTGAAATCGGCCGCATATGCTGGGCAGACGTGGACGAGCAAAAACGCCTGGTGCTGGTGCGTGAGCGCAAAGACCCATCCAACAAGTACACCAACGACCAATGGTTGCCGCTGCTGGGCGTTGCGTGGGACATCCTGCAAGCACAGCCACGCATTGACGAGCGGGTTTTCCCCTACAACATGCAGTCCGTCAGCGCGGCATGGGAGCGCGGATGCAAAGCGCTAGGGATCAATAACCTACGATTCCACGACCTTCGGCACCATGGCGTGTCCATACTGTTTGAACAGGGTCTAGCCATTCAAGAAGTTGCGATGGTTTCGGGACACAAGACATGGACCAATCTAAAGCGCTACACCAACCTTCGGCCGGAGTCGTTACACGACAAACTACCCAGGGCCAGCGCAGAACCCTCACGGCTGCCGCTAATCACGAGTCACTCTAGCGGCGCGCTCTACATGGGCGGATGGCAAAACGCTCATGATATGGCTGCCGCATTTCATTTAGACAATGACGACCTCGCCGGAGTGGATGTAATTTTCGCGGCCGACTGCGGCGAGGATGGCTCATGCGTGGTCTTCGTCGACAATGGGAGCCTGTTCGCCTCCATCTGCCCAGGCGCTGCTCGCGATTGGCTCCCCGAGCCTACCAATGCAAATAAACTGCGTCACCGAGCAATGACAGGGAGAATCGGCAAACGACCAGATGGGACAAACACATATGCCCGCCAGCTGGTGGAAATCATTGCTCAGATGGTCGCAAGCTGAACGAACAGGCCGTTACAGCCGGTCGCTCTCTTCAACAACATGCGGAACTTAGCCACCTCCGCAAGCCCCGCCACTTGATAACGCTTGACGTTAATAACGCAGCACGTTACTATCCTTCTCATGATCACATCGTTTCTCTGTCGAGACACTGAGGCTCTACTCAACGGCATCAGAGTCCCTCGATTTCAAAACATCGAGAGCGTCGCGGTCAGAAAGTTGCAGCAGCTTCACGCAGCAACCAATCTACAAGCCCTTAGAATCCCTCCAGGCAACAGGCTGGAACCTCTACAGGGTGATCGCCTTGGCCAATACAGCATACGTATAAATGATCAGTGGCGCGTTTGCTTTAAATTCCAGGGGGGCAATGCCCAAGACGTTGAAATTGTTGATTACCACTGACCAAGCCGGGACGAAAGTCCCGGCTATTTGCCTAGGCATAATTCGGACGTCCCGCCAAGCACAAGTGGTAATCTCGCGCGAATAAATACATTCGTGCAATTTTATATTCAAAAATATTATTCAATAATAAAGCTTGCACTATTACGTCTTTTAAATAAAGCACCTAATGAATCGAAATTTAATGGAAGGTAAAGTTATGGCACGCGAAGTCGCTCTCGTACATCCCGGCCAAATCTTGTTACTCGACTGGCTGGAACCAATGGGAATTAGCCAATACGCCTTAGCACAAGCGACAGAAGTTCCACCTCGTCGAATTAATGAAATCGTACATGGAAAGCGCGCCATATCGATTGACACCGCGCTTCGCCTTGGAACATTCTTTGGCGTAGATCCTCAGTTCTGGGTAAACCTTCAAAGCCATTATGATTTAGAAATGGAAAAAGAAGCGCTATCCGCCATTCTGGAAAGAATCGAAACACATAGAATGGTAGCTTGAACTGAGAAAAGCCCCGCTTATGCGGGGCTTTCTTCATTGCAACACAAAACCTAATGCAGCAAAGAGCGCCAGCTCATCAACTGGAGGAGCCTTTATCCGGTCAGGAAAGAATCCCTGCTCCCTCAGTGCTTTCGCCAACACTAAGAACCGAGGAAGCTCCGTGGGTATTGTCCATTGCTGTCGGCGTTGATTATAAAGCTTGTCAGGAGCAACCGCGAGCGCCTCCTTGACTATGCGCATTACTTCGTCACTCTGCTCAGGCCACAGGCTGATGCTCACGTGACTTGGGCATAAGCGCAGGTAGACTTTTGAGTTACTGCGGCAATTGCCGAGGAAGAAACGCACCTCATGCGTTGGGGCGTAATTGTCACGGTAGAATGCCTCGCGCTCCCTGCGCCGCCGCTCTGCCACCGCCTTCTCACCCGTTGCCCTCTCCAAAGCAGCATCAACCAGAGCTTCGAGCTTGGGATGGTAGAGCCAGCGGGTATAGCTAGTCGAATCGAATATGCGCTCGCGTAGCTTGTCCCAATCAAGCATATCGCCATCCTGCGGCAACGTAATCTCAATCGCCGGCAGGCCCAGCGCACGGATTTTCGTTAGCTTGGCAGCGTCCACCTTGTGTGAGACAGCAATTTCTATCAGCAAGCGGCGACCGCCGCAGTAGCCAATCAGATCCGGCCGAATGTCTCCCAGTGCAGTTTCCAACTCTACCCGGTCGAATCGTACCGACGCCGCCTCGGCATTGGCAAAGCCAACATAGGCTTCGCGCCACATAGCGATATATTCGCTACTCGGCAGACCATGGAGATACCAGTACCCTGCTATGGTCGAGTCCGGAGCGCGCGTGCCTTTTGGATAGCGGGCGATCCAGCACGGCGGCAACTGCAATGTCGAGGCGTCTGCGATGAGTTGCTTGGCGGCCAAATGTAACGCGGTCTCATAGCCGGTAGCACAGGGAGTAACTCCGTAGTGTGCGAAATGCCAAGCACTCTCAGCCCCCTGCTTGGCGACAAGTCGGGCACCACAACTAGGGCAATTACAGTTACAAGCCAGGCCATTCGGCACTTCGTGAATGCTGGCAACGCGACCAAACTGGTTCCTGGCAAACGAAAGGCGTACGTTATTCATAGAACTATGCCTGTCAAGAAGATGCAGTCTAGTGGTGACGAATAGTAATGACCACGATTATGCTGTGTACAGTGAGGTTACGATACTTCATTGATCGACCCCAAGGCCGTGCGGGAAACAGGTGTACTGCCGATTTTTGCATGAATCCTTACGGCCCCTCGTTACCATGACCGTATAACTAACAAGTCGACCAAACCCGCAGCACCCCACGCACGCGGGCTCAGGCATACAAAACCTACGCAACCTGAACAAAAGAACAGGCAATACTCTGTCTGACTTGAATGAAAATAGTCACCTCGCTTGCCTCTCACCATCTAGATCATGAGCAAACCAATCATCCGCCTAGGCGACAAAACCGACCATGGTGGAACGGTACTTGAAGCGTTCTCCTCCCCTATCGTCTTTGGCAAACCTGCCGCCGGAGTTGGTCATAAAGTCAGCTGCCCCAAGTGCAAAGGCACCTTCGTCATCGTCGAAGGCGCAGCAAACACAACTTTCATGGGCAAGAATGTCGCCATAGAAGGCATGACAACCTCTTGCGGCGCCAAGCTCATTGCATCACAAGGGCAAGCAACAATAGACGTCGCGGGCGGCTCTGCCGGGGCCAGCGCAACAGCCATAGCAGCCCCTGCCCTGGCCGCGGCCAGCACTATTGCCCAGCTTTTTGACCAGCACTTTGTCGTCCATGACAAAGACGGGAAGCCCCTTGCAAACTGGCCGTATACGATAGAGCTGCCCGGCGGAAAAACAATCAACGGCAAAACGGACAAAGATGGTAAAACTGCGAAGGTTTCATCCGACACCGCAGACACCGCCACCCTACATGTATATGAGCCAGCCCCGGTTCCGATTAATCCATTCTGGGATCAATAGCGATGGCTACCGTTCAGAAAAAGAAGATTCACACCCATAACGGAAAGCTAACACCGAAGTCGAAAACATCGCCCGAAAAAGTCCAGGTAGATGACTCCGCTCGGTTAAAAGAAATCAGAAAACTAGTCGAAGAAAACAACCAGTCATCCATGCCAACAGACTTAATCATCTGCCACATTTACATGGAGTCACGCTTCGACGCCAATCCTCATACCAGCGGCAGCTCTGCCAAAGGGCTTATGCAGCTACTCAAAGCCCCGATACGAGAAATGTATCGAATTGAGAATCTAAAAAAACCGCGAAGCGAAAAACTAACAGACGATAAAGTATTCAAAAAAGCCGACAGCTTCCATGACAGCCCCTCACTACTAAACGAAGCCATCAACATCCAAACAGGGACAAAATACTTACAGTTACTCATCGACAATGAGAAAAAGAAAGGTGCAGCGGACCCCGTAGCGGAAGCTTACAAGGACTACAGGGGCGTTAGAAACGGCATTTATTATAAGAAAATAAAATCAATGGCAGATCAACTAAAAAACAATCCTGACTCAATGCAAATTCTCAGGGACGGCGTCAAATGAAGTCAACAATCTTACTGGCTATGCTCTTGATTCCGGGCGTTGCCAATGCCGAAATAATTTCAACCTGCCAGACCAACGCCAACGAAAAAATCACCATCAGTCGCAATCAAAAAATCGCAGACACCTATATCTACCACCTGCAAATTAACAAAAAAAAACCAGTACCCATATTCGGCACAGAAGAAAGTTCAAGAGGAAGTAATGTCAAGGTTGCATGCACTGGAATAAAGTGGAAAACGACTGTGCTTTCAGGAGAATTCTCATCCAACTTCATGCAAGGGTTTACACTGAACAATTTAGGCAGGATAGATTTTTCAGAAAAAATACGCCCTTCCACAATATACAGTAATGCAAGCTCAACGATGGTGATTTTCAAGACAAACAGAAAATGGGATTCAAATACCATATACACCATATACAAGCTAGAAAAAGGAAAGATGCATACAGATGAAAGCTATGGCACCAACGAGATACCAAAAAATAATGACTACGAAGTAAGCAGCTTGAAAGAATAACTTAACCAGCACAAAGAAAGATACTCATCATCCATAGCTGGATTAAGTGCGCAGCACAACCCAAACGCATAAAAACAATTCCACAAAACTTAAAATCCGCAGGAGAAATGATGGACACGACCAAGAAATCAATAGATAAAAAAGAAAAATCAACTGAAGCAGAAACTAAAAGATGGGCATATATCAATCCAACCGGAAAAGATTGGGTTTCTGCCGAGACGATTAAAAGAAGACGCGACAATGAAAATGATGGCAACCCACTTGGCGACATTTACTATAGTTCCGGATGGCCCAGAAAAAGAATGTCTCACAAAATATCTGCCAATGGAGTCCCATTTTTCTCTTACATAAATGCAGCCGATAGGGAGGGAGGTGGCGGGGGGGAGTCCTTAGCTCACCGTCTTTTTAAGGATGCGCTATTACAAATAAATGAAACCACATTGAAGATAAAGAACCTAGGGGATTTTCGTGTATCTTTCCACGGGGGAGATACTGAAGTAGTCGTTGGAAACAACGAATACAAGATAGATGCATTCCGCAACTTCCAATCAGAAACCTTCTTGGAAAAAAAATGGTCCGGGAGAATTTATATCGAAGTACACAATACACACCTAGTTGAAAAAGAAAAACGAGACAGGCTTATAAAAGAAAGACTCCCCACCATAGAAATATCTATAAATGATATCTATAGATTTAACATTCCTGAAGAGCAAGCAACCGACAAAGACATCGCTGAATACTTCCAAAGAGTAAAAAGAATTGCAGAAAGCCAAAATGGGTTTCTTTCTGCCACAATAATAAGCAACCCAAGCTCAATCGAATACCTAGAAGAACTGAATGAAAAGCTACAAACAACGATCAAAGACAGGGACAGTGCACTACATAAGCTAACCGAAGAAATATCAGATAAAAATAGAAAGATAGCACTACAAATCTCCAAAGAGAAAGAACTAAAAGAACAGCTAGAAGACCAAATTAATGCATCAAAAAAAATAGAAAAAGAAAATGCCTCATCGACAAAGATGCTCACCCAAAGAAACGATAGCTACGAGGGTGATATTCTTACATTAAAAAAACAAAATGAGGATTTGAAAAAGCAAAAAGAGATGCTAACAATAGCAATTTGCATAACCAGCATCCTACTAATGATTGCATTCTATTTCATAAAAAAATAGCCATCCACCAATAACCTATAGAGTGGCAGGGCGAATTACGCCCGCCACTCTATCATTTATTTTCTTACAGAACATTGTCCATATTGAAAAATCAGCATGATATAAGCGCGCATAATTTGATCCCAATCATCAGTCACCACTCTATCAATTTGCTTGCATTCCCTCACCATATTTACCGGCAATGGCGGCATTAACGGCCTCGATGGCGGCGTTGAGTTCGCGCAGCCGCTCAGGACCAGGGCGGCAATCAGCGGGCAAAGGCTGGTTTTCAACAACACGGTTATACCTCTCTATGATTTTTGGCTGCGCCTGGCGCAGCGCATCCAGCTTGTTTTCGATCAGCACCGACAGCGCCTGCAAGCGCTCGACCTCCGCCCGGTAGCCGGCCAGATCGGTGCGCGCCTCCGTCGCGCCTCGCTGGGCATCCGCCAGCGCCCACTCCCGGCGCGTAACGTCCACTCCGTGGCCATACGCCCACCAAGCCGACCCACCCCACAACGCGGCCAGCAACAGACAGCCCAGGGCATAAATACGCCCCGGCATCACGGCCGCCCCGCGGCGATAGCATCGGCCACCGCCTGCGCCAGCTGCCCCTTGCTCAACTGATACGCGGCCAGCTCGGCCGGATTGGTGATGAAGAACAATTCCACGATGACGCCGCCGGCATTGACGAAGGCCAGCCGGCCGCGCGCGCTGGCGCTTTGATCGATCCAGCCGCCCGCGCCACGCAGCGGACTGCCCAGCACAGCCGCGACGGCGGCGCTGATGCGCTGGCTGAGGCCTCGCAGCGCCGGCAGCGCAATCGACTCCACGCCGCGCGCCAGCGGATTGATGGCGGCATTGCAATGGAACTCAACGGCGATATCCCGGCCAGGAATGAAGCGCAGCGCCTCGACCAGCGGCTTGTTTTCCTGCCCCTGGCCATCCGTCACCACCTCATGCCCAGCGGCCCGCAATCGCTCGGCAACCAGGTTGCGAAACTCCAGCGCAATGTCTGCCTCACGGAAGCCATTCGCCACCGCGCCCGGATCACCACCACCATGCCCAGCCGAAACCAAAATCTTCATATCCTCACCCCATAAAAAAAGCCCGCGGCTGCAGGCTTGTTATTCATCCGACTCATCGGCCGATCTTGTCGGCCTTCTGCTTCAACCAGGCCTCCAGGTACTGCGCGCCCAGGATGCCCAGACCAGCCCCGACGCCGACCAGCGCCGGCAGCGGCAACTCGGGGAACTGCGTCAGCGCGACGCCGGCCACCGCGGATGTGGCGCCGCCTAAGATCGCGCGCCCGACTGCCAAGCGCGTGGTAATGCGCTCCTGACTCACTAGCAACTTGCCCAGCCCGATTGCGGCGCCCACCACCAGCAGCGCCGCCAGCCCCTTCTCGTGTTCCTGCATGCCTTCTTCCAAATAAAAAAGGACCGCTCGGTCCTCGTTGTCATTTCCTTGTTTGCTCGCGGCTTACTCCGGCTTGAGCACCCGCGTAGGTTTGGCTTGTTTGCCTTTCTTCCCCTTCTTGCCTTTCGCTTTCTTGTTCAGCACCAGCTCAAGCGACGTCTGCCAGCCGCTGGCGCTGAAGTCGTGCGTGACGCTATCCACCGACCACAGATGATCGACGCCCGCCTTGATGCCTTGCGTTCTCAGCAGCCGCTCAGCCACAACATCCGCGCGCCCGGGCAGGTTGAGCGATAGCGTGCGCTCCGCCCGCTTCGCCGCCGCGCCGGCCGCTTTTGCCTTGGCGGCGGCCCCGCCCTTACTCGCAACCGGATGCCGCACCACGCGCGGCGGCGCATCCGGGTTATCCGGATTAGGGATATAGGTAGCCAGCGTCTTGCCGGTATTCTTATCGTGATGACGCGCTACCGCGCCGCCGGCCGCCTGACGATCACCGTTCTTGTAATCCCAGCTCGACACATCCCGCCGATGAATCACCAGGGTAGGCAGACGCTTGCCGCTGGCGCTGGCCGCTTGGCCGCCGCGCGGCAGCACCAGAATTTGCCCCCCCTTGACCGTGGCCGTGGCGTCGTACTGCGCCGCGATACGGGTTAAAAAATGCAGATCTGATTCATTCATCTGGTCCGCCCGGGCGACGGTGGCCTTGACCTTGCAAACCGCCTTCAGCTTGTTGCGCCCGGCGATGTCCTTGACGATTTGCGCCAGCGTCACCCCCTCCCAGGCATGACGGCGCGCCTGCTTGATCTTGCCTGCCATATTGGCCGGCCGCCCACGCACAACAATGCGCTGCGGCGGCCCGCTGGATTGCACCTCATCGACGCGATAAACACCTATGCGGGTCAAACCGGTTTCCCGGTATCCCAGCCAGGCCTGCAGCATGGCGCCCAGCGGCGGCAGCGCAACGGCGCCATCGCGGTCGTCAATCGTGATTTCCAGCTCATCGGAATCGACACCCGCCTTATCCGTTACCCGGATGCCGATTAAGCGGTCCCGCAGCAACTGGGTCATATCAGCCCCATTCGCCAGTATCTTGAAATCCGGCCTCATTTCTTCACTCCCACAATGTCACCGTTTCGTTATCCGGCGCTTCCAGATCCGGCATCAAAATGGCAATGCCGGTTGTGTATGGCTGGCGCCGCTCTGCCAACCCCGGATTCTCCGCCAGCACCGCCTCGACCACGCCGGCCAAATGGCCGTAATTGGCGTGGCATAGCTGGTCCAAAATGTCGCCATCAGACGTGACGATAATCCTCGCCATAGCGCGTAAACTCCAAAGTGAATCCCTGTTTGCGTGGCGCGCCATCCGCAAACAAATGGCTCTGCTCTTCCTGCACCCGCGTTAAATACCAGCGCCCCAGGTGCTCGCCGTAACCGGTCGTCAAAATCACCGGTTCCATCGCATCGCCAATGGCGCGCAACTTGTCGATATGGCCGGCGCCATGCTTGGCCAGGTAGATCGCGCCCTTGAGCGTGATAGCGTCTTTACCCTTGGCAACAGCCTGCTCCGCCGGCCGCCGCGTCAAGCGCTCTTGATCCGCGATATTGAAGCTGGTATCGCGCACCAGGCTGTCGTAACTAGCGCGACGAATGGCAAAGCGGAAGGTGACGCCCCGCGGCCCTGAGACCTCCAGTAGGAACCCGCCGCCGCCGACATGCGGCGCCAGTTTCAGCGCCTTACCCGCCAACAACGCCCCCGACGACACCACCGGCACCGCCCCCTTGCCAGCCAACGCCTTGACTTGCTGCGTGACCTGCTTCGTGGCTTGCGGCGCCTGACTCAACCAGCTGTTAACGGTATGCCCTACCGCCTGCACCAAACGGCTATGGCTTTGCGTCAACTCCCGGCCGGCCTCCCGCAGCAGCTCATGACTGGAACCCGTCATGTCTTTCGACGCCATGGACAGCACCCCGGCCAAGCGCTGCACCGTCCGCACTTGGCCACCGATCAACGGCGCGCCCGCGCTAAGCAACGCCGCGGCCTTCCCCACCATCTCGCCGGCCGATGCGGCCTCTTTGACCGCGCCCGCCACATCGATGGCCGCCCCGGGCAGACGAGCCACGCCGGCAGCACGCGCAGCCCCCTCCGCCCCCAACCTCAGCCAATCCACTGCTTCCATATTTCTCCTTAGCCCACCGGGTCATATAGCTGGCCACCGCCCGCCGGCCGGCTCTGCATAGCCCACTGATCGAATAGCCGTTTCAGATGCGGCTGCAACTCTTGGGCGAGTTGCGCCGGGTTTTTGACATCGCCCAAGACCTTGACGTTAATCTGCGGCGAAAACGTGAAATGCTGCACGGGCGGCGCGGCGGGACTGCCTGGCTTTCCGACACCCGCCAATGCCGGCGCCACCGCGGCGGCGTCAGCCGCCGGACGGCCCGGCAAGGGGCTTTGGCTGGCGCCTGGCGATATGGTCCGCCCCACCGCGCCACCCGCCGACTTGCCCAGCGCGACGCCGGCCAACGAGCCCACCGCGCCCCCGATCAAGCCGCCAACCACCGTCCCCACGCCAGGCATCACCATCGTGCCAACCAGCGCGCCCAGCTTTGCCCCCGCCAAACCGCCAGCCAAACCACCCGCGGCGCCGCCGTAGCCTGCGCCTTTCTCCTCGCCGGTTTTGGCATGCCGGTACGTGTCGTAAGCCATCACGCCAGCCGTCCCAACGGCCAACGCCGCACCGCCCAGGCGGCCCGCCACTCCCACCGCCCCTCGGGCGGCTCCAGCCCACCCCGCACCACGGACACCCCGCGCCAAATCACCCAGGCGCCCACCTCCAGCCCTGACTGCCTGGCCGATGCGCGCCAAGCGTCCGCCCTTCGCCGCCGCGCGGCCTTTACCCGAAGACTTGCCCGGGCCATCAACATCCAGGCCCGGCAAACCACCTCCCGGCCAGTTGGTAACGAACACACGCTGCACACCGACCTCGCCGGCCAGCAACGAGGCTAATTTGCCACCCGCACCAGACTTACCGCCGGCCGACGCCGCCGCCTTGGCAACAGCGCCGCCTGGCAAGCGGCCAGCCAGCAGCCCCAGCGCCTTGCCGCCGATCCACTGCCCAGCCCCTGACACCACTTTCGCGCCGGCATAAGCCATAGTCGCCGCCCCGGCCGCCAAGCCCAACATGGCGGCTTCAGGGTGCGCGCTGGAGAAGCTGGCGCCGATCTGCAAAACCGCGCTCGCCAGCTCCGCCGCTCGATCCGTCACCGGCCGGATTGCATCGCCCACGCTTATCATCGCGGCATTGAAGTCAGCCGAAGCCGCAGCCCATTTCGCGTTAGACGTGGCATCGCGGTCTTGCTTGTCCTGCTTCAGCTTGGCCGCCCCGTCCTTCTTATGCATGGTGTCCAGATCTTCCTTGATCTGGCCGCCATACTTGATTTGCGCCAGGGCGCCCATCCGCGCTTGCTGGTCGCCCAGCAGCTCGGACAGCCCCGCCATCTTCAGATAGGCCTCCAGCGCCTGGCTTTCCTCCGCAGAGCCTTTCTTGCTGCTCTTGATCTTCTGCTTGAGGCCTTGCAGGTTCTTGCCCTTGGCCGGGTCTTTATCCGCCTGCAAGCGCTCCGTCAGCGAGATAAACGCCTCAATCGGGTTGTAGCCGGCCTTGATGTATTCCTGCATCGAGGCCTGAAGATCCACGCCGGCATCTTTAAAGGCCTTCGTAGTATCGGGCGCCACGATTTTGGCCAGCAGGTTCTTGAAGTTGTTGGCGCCTTCATCCGCATTGCCAGTCAGCTTCTGCTGCGCCTGCAAGCTGGCGGCGATGTACTCAACCGCCTTCGGCCCATTGAAGCCCATCGCCCCCGACGCGGCCAACAGCCCGGGCATATGCTTGGCCATGTCTTTGGCCTCGAACGCTCCCATGTCGCCGGCAATGGCGACGCTTCCCATCGCCTTTATCATCTGCTCGGGCGAGACGCCATTCTGGCCAAACGAGAAAATCAGCTTGGCCGCGTCGCCCGGGTCCATCTGCTGGCCCTTTATCAGCTGCGCCAGCAACTGACCGTGGCCAGTCGCCTCTTTCGCGTCCATGCCCTGCGTCACCAGGCCATTGATTGCCTGCGCCAGCGCGGTGCGGTCCATCTTCTCATCGGCGGCCGTGCGCCGAATCGTCGCGCTCAGCTCGGCCTCGTCGCCCTTGCCCGCAATGCCGGCCTTGATGGCGATATCACGGATCTCCGCCTGAAAATCGCCGCTGATCTTGGTCGGAATGGCCGTCGTGCCGATGACGCTGGTTCCAACCGTCGCGCCCATCTGCAAACCTTCTTTCATCCGCGCGGCGCCGGCATCCTTCCACTGCATACCCTTCTCGGTTTGCTGAAGCTTGCGCATCGCGCGGTCCAGATCGCCAACGTGAATGCCCATCGCCTTGAGCTGGGCGATATTGGCATCCAGCGCCGTCCGCAGCGGACTGCCTGCAAGCTGCTGCTGGGCCTGCGCTGCCTTACGCACCGCGCCGCCCAGGCCGTCAGCCTGCTTAGCCGCCTGCCCCAGCTTCCCCGCCGTCACCTCAGCGGCGCCGGCCGCACCTTGCAGGCTGGCGCGCGCCTGCTGCACCGCCTCGCGCTTATCCTGAAATGCGCGCTTGGCGCGGCCAGCTTCAGCCGCCGCCTTCTTCAACTCGCTGGCCAGCCCGGCCTCGGCCGACATCGAGGCCTTCAGCGTAGCAATCTCGCCGCGCTGCTCCGCGGCCTTGGCCCTCGCCGCCCGGGCGGCTTCGCCAGCCGCAGCCGCCTCCGCCTTCAACTGCAAGACCTGCTGGCGAGGTAAACCACCCGCCTTCCCATCCTGCCAATGCGCCCGCTTCCTGGCAGCCTCATCCTCGGCAGCCTTGACGCTAGATTGCTGCCGGCGCAACGCCTGCTCCATATCCGGCAGCGCGCCGCCCGCCTTGGCCGCCTCAGCCTTGGCCTTGGACAGCTGCCGCGTCAGATCGCCAACCCGATCTGTCGCGCGCTTCCAATCGCCTTCCAGCTGGCGCACCTCGCCCCGCATCTGACGAACGCCCTCCAGGCCGGCGCGCCGCGTCACCTTGTCAGCCGCCGCCAGCTCGCGCTGTAGCCGCTGCGTCTCGCCAATCAACGCTTTGATAGACTTGGTATCGCCCAGCCCCTTTTGCAGCCCGTCGATAGACTGCTTGGCCTTGCCGACCGCATGCCCCAGGGTTGCAGAAACCGCCCCACCGATTACAATACCAATCGCAACATCACGGGACATAATTCACCTCAAATGCATCTTTCCACAGAAGATAAATTCATGGCCTTCGGCTTGGCGGTCGTTTTCAGCTTTGCCGCCATTGGCGCCGGCCATTCGGCTTACACGCACGGCCTCAGCCTGGCCAACCTGTTCTATGGCGCCATCGCCGGCATCTTGGTGTTTTGCGTGCCGATTCTGGTGTTTGCCATCCTGATGGCCATCTGCAGCAAGCGCGTCCGCTAATCCGCCAGCCAGTTCGCCAACTCTGACACTGGCAAAGCGCGGATCACGTCCGGGCTCCAGCCGTAGCGCCTCGCCAAGCCGCGCGCCGCCCGCCACCATTCAGCGTGGCTCGCCTCCGGCAGATTCATCGCGGCTAACCAGCCGAAACCAGGCCTTTTGCAGCTCCGCGTAATCGAACATCGTCAGCTGATGCAGATCGCTCGGCGCACAACCCAGCACGCTGGCGAACATGTGCAATTCGTATTCGCCATCATCGGCGCCGGCCACCTTGCGGGCAGACAGCTGATCGCCCACAGTGGGCTCTCGCATAGTCATGGTGTCGGTTTTGACGCCATTCAGCGTGATGGCGCTGGTCAGTTTCACGGTTTGGTTCATGGTCTTCTTTCAATGAAAAACGGCCCCAATCGGGGCCGCCGGTTTGATGTTGAGTAGTGATTAGATGCCCAGCGCCGCGCGCTCGGCCGCCAACTCATCCTTGCCATCGATGATGCGAATGCAGTTGACCGGATCGATTTCAAACACGACTTGGCCGTCTGCTTCCAGCTTGTAATAGTCCAGGCCGATGGCGTACTTGGTTTCATCCTTCTTGCCGGCCTCCCAGCTGCCCATATCCAGCTCGGTCAGCATGCCGCGGAAGTGAACCGTCGCAGCCAGCACCTTGCCCTTGCGGTCGGTAAAGCTGCCGCGGAAACTGCCATTGAAGGCGCTGCCATCGGCGATGCCGAACCAGGACAGCGACTTCACATCGAAGCCGACCAGGGAGAAATCCCCTTCCAGCTTTTCCAGGCCTACCGCCATATCGATTTCAGCATCCATACCACCGCCGCGGTGCGCCTCGGTCTTGCGCTTCAGCTTCGGCAAAGTCAGCTTGGCCACCCGGCCGGCGTAGCTGTCGCCGGCCAAGAACAGATTCATATTCGTCAGAATTTGCGGAATCATTCAGTCATCCTCGCTTAGGCCGCCAACACTTCGGTCAGCCATTGATTGGTTACTTCCACCTCGAAAATCGGGTTCTCGGCCGGCGGCACGTCGGTAAAGCGGATCACCCAGCGCACCTTGCCTTCTTCCAGCTGGCTGACCGTATTCTTGGTCGGGTGCGGATACACCTCGAAGTCAATCACGCAGCCTTCCGCCTTCAGATCGCGCATGAACGCATTGAGGCCTTCCGTCACGTCCTGCACATAGGTCTTGGTAATGCCCCGATCCACCGCCCATTGATGGCCGGCCAGGATCGCGTCCATCACCATGTCCGTGGTTCGGACGCGGGTGACAAAGGACCACTTCGGGTCGGCGCTAAGCGTGCGGTTGCCCCACAGCCGGAAACCGCCTTCACGGATGATGGTGCTGATGCTCTCGCGGTTCAGCAGATTGGCGCGGCAGGTTTCGTCGCCGTACAGGTACTCGATAGCGCGGCCGGTTCCCAGCACATTGGCGAACTCGGTGTTCGACGGCGAGCACCAGAAACCGCCGTTGCCGCTGCCCCGCTGGCCATCCTTGGCGGCGAACAGGCCAGCGACGGCGGCCGACGCCGGCAGCAGGGTTTCGGAACTGGTGATGCTGTCCCATACCTTGATGCCGCCCGCGTCCACCATGTACAGCCGCTTGCTGCCGAACAGCTGGGCATACTTGATCGCCTCGTCGTCGGTCGTGTTCGGGCCATCGATGATGGCGACGGCCCGCAGCCGGTTCGCCAGCACATCGAGCGCCGCCGCGACAGGCTGCTTGGACGAATGGCCCGGCGCCACCAGCAGACGCGGATGCAAACCCAGCTCGCTCTTGGCGCTCAGCAGCGCTTGCAAGCCGGTCCGGCCGCCGCCGGCCAACTCGCCGCCAATCACCGCGCTCATCTGCTCAGCATCGGTCTTGGCCTTAGTCACCCCGACCGCCACCACCGCGGCGGCGGTCTTGTCGAAGATGGTTTTGAGTTGGCGGAAAATCGGGCTGTTTTCGCCAAAGGCTTCAGCCGCCTCTCGCTTGTTGGTCAGCTTGACCGGCGTATTCGGCTGCGCCAGGCCGGCACCGGGCTCAAACAGATCCACCAGACCAATGATGGACGACGACGGCAGCGCAATGGTGCGCGGCCCGGTTTCCACCAGCGTTACCGTGACACCATGGTAAAGATCAGACTTGGGCATTACTTACTCCAGTTCAAGGAAATAGAAACGACAAACCCCGCATTTGCGGGGCTTGTTATTGAGCTGATGGCTCCGGCGGCCAGGCTATCGTCGCAGGGTAGTCAGGCTGCAGCGGCACTCGGGACAACTCCACCCGATAGCGTCGCCAGGCTGCCAGTAGCATGGACTCGGCCGGCGTCGCCATGTCCAGATCGGTGGCGTCTTGCAGCGGCACGATGGCGGCGTCCGCCTGGCCGCGCCGGGCGGCGATTTCCGTTTCCACCGCGGCGCGCTGTGCGGCCGCCTCGGCGGCGTGGTCAACGCGCCAGCTTGCGCCATCCCACACGCCAAACGGCGGCGGCGCCAACTCAGTCGCGCCCAGCGCCTCCGGCGTGTCGCCCAGCTGCGCGGCAATCGGCTGCGCCGTGGCGGTATCCCACAGCGGTACCGCGCGCCAGTCCGGCAGCAGCTGCCAGCTGCCGCCCAGGATGCAATGGGCGGGGATGCGGCCATCGTCGGTACGCCACACCGCCGCCTGACGTGAGGCGGCCGGCGGCGGCGCATCCGCAGCAGCCCAGGCAGGGACAAGATAGACCTCCTCCTCCAGCTCCAGCGGCGAGCGTTGCGCAGTCGTTTGCCCGACATATTCGCCAGTATCGGCGCTATAGCAATACACGATTTTTTTATCAGCCATGGGGTTCTCCTCAGATTTTGATGCAGGCCAGGAGCGCGATATTGCGGGGGCGGGACTCACTGCCGCCGGAGCCATACGTGGCATAACGAAGCTGCCGGCCCGTGCCGAATTCGGTCAAAAATTCATTGGATGTGTGCCTGGCGCCGGCATCCAAGCCGGTGCCGCCGTTGTCGGTGCGCACGGTATCCCCACCCGTTGTCGAGCCGGGTGTCGGGATGGCGTGATCGTGCCAGAGGTTTTGAGACGCCTGGCCGGACCCGAACACACGGGAGGCATCGACGTTGCGCCCAGCATCCCAACCGCGGACGAACTCCCCTCGCAGGTCAGGGACGCCAAACGTAGTCCGGCCATCGCCGGCTCCGAACCTATCACCAATGGCCGCAAACAACGCGGCATAGGCAGTCCGCGCGACATCCTGAGCGCCGGCGCAGATGAGCCAGCCAGGCGGCGGCGTATCGCGGGCGAAATAGGCGATCTGACCAGGCGGCGTCGCGGCGGCAATGCCATCCTGAATGGCGGCCGCATCTGCCAGGCGCCGCCAGGGGTTCCATCGCCCCTGATAGCGGCAGCGGTGCCAGAAGCCGCCATCCGCAAACGCCTGATAGACCTGATAAACGAATTCGCCGGCCTGGCGCACCGTTAAATTGCCAGCCTGCGGGCAGGGCCAGTTTTTGCCATTGGCGGCGTTGACGTTGGCCGGGTTGGGATAGCTGCCACTGGCGATGATGGTGTCCAGATCCACCGGCGCCGCAATATCTGGCTGCAGTTGCAGTGCATCCGTAATGCCATATCCGGCCAGGGTGGCACCTCTGTCAGCCTTGTTTGCAACCTGGGCCGCCAGTTCGTTTACCGCCGATGCCGCCGCAAATTTCTCGCGTAGCCATGGCACGTCCGCCGCCTCCAGCGGCCGGCCGGCGATGACACGGCCCTTGGCATCGACCGTCACCACGCCATAGCTGCCGGCGCCCACACCGGTATTGGCCAGCGTCATTGCGGCACTGGCATTGCCGCTGCCGTCGAACGTCACGGACCATGCGCCATCGCCCGTCATGGCCAGATTGCGCGGCGCGGCCAGGTGCTCGGCGCTCTTCGCAGTCAGCGCGCCGGATACCAGGTCGTCAACTTTTTTCTTGAGAAACCCTGTCCTTTCCACCAACTGCTCAGCCTGACGGTTCGAGATACCACCAGCGCCAGCCTTGACGCGATCGGTCAATTCCAGCTGATAGACACCGGGAAATCCCGGGTTAGCAGGCTCTATTAGGTCAGCCATCTATGCTACTCCGAAGGTGTAAGCGCCGTCATAGGACGCCATATCGTTGTAAATCAGATCCGCCGCAGAGAAGTCCAGGCCGAACAGCACGCAGCGCGCGGGCGCGATATCCGCCAAAAGCGCGCGGGCCACGCCGGCTTGCTCAACACTCAGCAGCTTGTCGATGCGAACGCGGTATTCCGCCCAGCCATCCGGATCGCCGTAGCTGGCGAAACCGTCATATGCGCCAGTGCCGTCATAGCGGTAGCCGCCCGTCCCCTCGTCAATCGCCACCTCGCCCAAGCCCAAATCCCGGAACACCTGGCGCACGGCGGCAATAGTCCCTTTCCGGCGATGCACATCGAACGACGAGGCAATCAGCGCCCGCTGCTCCGCTTCCGTCCGTGCCGCGTCGAATTGCTCGACACTGCGCGCCCAGGCCAACCACGGCAGCACCACAGCAGGACAGCGCGCGCTGTCAGCCAAACCACGCAATGCCGACGCATCCAGATTCAGCGCCAACGCATCGGCCAACGCTGCCTCCAACGCCGTCCTATTCGGTGGCAACAGATGACGGCTCATGGCGGCGTCACCTCGACCGACGCACAGTCGGGATACTGGCCAACCTGACACATCACATCCTCAGCCGGGCTCACGATGTTGACGCGGTCCACGCCCGCGACATGCAGGGCGGCGCTAATGGCCGACCGCGGCATGCTGCCTCCGATTTTTCGGCGCTTGGCCTGCACCTCGGCCAGGCGCTTGCGCGCGCCGGCAAGCCCGCCACTCACGGCCTCGCCGCCCGGCTGATAAACAATGCTGGCGACAATGGCGTATGGCCGCGGCTGCGCGGCGGCTACCTCGACCGTATCGCACAGCGGCCGGACATTCTCGGCATTGAGCGCCGCCTCCACCGCCCCCAGCAACGCAGGGCCGGCAACACCATCTCTTGCCAGCAACCAGACACGCACCCGGCCAGGCTCTGGCGTCTCAATCTCGACATCCTCCACTTCAGCCGACGCGCTCAGCGCGTGATAGCGATACGCGCCGCGAGGGCCGGCAACCGCCAAGCCTTCGGGCGCCATCTGTGTCCGATAGCGCAAGCGCTCGTCGTCTTCCCACACATCATCGGTCGGCGGTTCCGCGTCCGGGTCGCCGCGCTGCACCAGCAGCCGCGACACGCCGAAGTCAGCCGCCCGATGGTCCAAGTCGTCACCGCGCGCATAGGCCAGCATGCTCGCCGTGGCTGCGTCGTTGATCCGCGCCCGGCCCATCAACTCGTCATAGGCGGACAGCTCCAACAACTTGACCACCATGTCGGACTCCAAGACCGCCGTATATTGTGGATACAGCGCCTGAAACCTCGACAACTTGGCCGCGTAGATCGCCTCATAATCCAACGCCTCAACCACCTGCGGCGGCGGCAACTGCGGCAAATCAATCATGTGGTCACCTCAACCGTCACTTCGCCAATGTCCTGATAATCGCCCTCGATGCGCACCGTGAACCGCCCATCCAGAATCGAAACCAGCACCACGCGCCGCAGCTTCAACCGCGGCTCCCACCTCGCCAATGCCCGGGCCGCCTCAGCCTGCACCGCGGCCACCCAGCCGGCGCCGCCAGGCTGGTCAACCATGCGCGGCAACTGGCTGCCGTAGTCTGGCCGCTGGCGCCGCGTGCCAAGCGGCGTAGAAAGAATGTCCGCTATCGACTGCTGCAAATGCGCGATGCCGGAAAGCGGCTGGCCGGTTTCACGATTCATTCCCAGCAGCGACATAGCCTTACCCCACCGGAACGGCTACAGATTCAAAATCCGCATGATCCGTTAGGAATTGCAACGCCTCATCCGTCATGGCTACAGCCTGACCACCCGACACACTCAGCACTTCACCACTTGGCATTACCAACGTTCGCGATTTAAAAACCAAGTCTTTAAAAACCACCGGCAGAGATACAACTTGACCTTTGACTTTACTCACGACACCCCCAATAAAAAAGCCCCGCACCTGCGGGGCCTTTTAGAATAAATCTATCAATCACTACCAACTCTAACAAATACAGAATTTGGTTTAGCCTGAAAATCTTGTCCAAATTGGCAATTGTGCTCATGACACATTGGCGCAATAAACGTCCGAAATCCACCACTTTTCTTGGCGACATGATCTAATGTAACGTGCGCGCCATCTGTTGCGACTTTCTTACAGCCCAAAACAAAGCAAGTAATAACACCAGAGACCCCGGAATGATTACTCCAATGCTCTATCCAGGAACCACACGGACAGTCATCCTCTCCAGTACCCTTTTCATTAGTCATGGTTACTGAATCACTACACTGCAAAGTCCCAGACATACGCAGCCCTCCTAACTTCATGCAAATGCATGCCGTTACAGTATGGACTAGTAAACTAGTATCAACACTCCGCCTCACCCAACAGGAGCACTCGTCCTCTCCCCATCCCCCTGTTCCATATGCGTATGGCCTTGCAGGCTGATGCCGCCAGCCGTCACATCTCCAGCCGCCTGCACCGATCCTCCAAACGAGGCATTTCCACCGCCGCCACCAGCGCCCTGCGACAAACCACCGCCGATTTTCAGATTGCCGGTCACTTCCGCTTCTGGGGCATCCAGCTTGATGCTTGCTGCCTTGATCGTCACCGCCCCGCCGCTTTCGATATCCACCGCCTCGGCATTCTTCAGCGTCACTGTCTTGGTCCCGTTGACCAGCAGCGAGCCGGCGGCGTGGTCGTACTCCAGCACCGCGCCATCTGGCATCAGCCAGCCCACCACATCCGGCCGACCGTCACCCGGGAAGGCGTCCGTGTAAAAACCGACCAGGGCGAAGCCCTGCGCCGGATCGCCGGACGGATTGAGCAAAACCGCCTGCTCTCCCACGCTGGGCGGGCGCCAGTGGCGGGCCTTGCCTGCGGCCAACGCCAACCACGGTACCCAATCCGATGCCCAGCCGTCCGCCTCGATCCGCACGCGCGGCGGCTTCAGCTGTACCGCGCACACCGAACCCGGCATCACCAGATTAGACATTTGGCGGTCCAGCTCCGACATCTCGTAGCTCATACCCCCTCCGCAGGCGGCGTATCGCCGGCCGGGCCGCCGCCCCACACTGGCGCCCGCGGCTCGGTCAAATCCGCTTCTTCGCCAATGTCGACTTCATGGGTCCACTCCACCAGCCACACCAGATAACCTTCCAGCTCCGGCCGGCTGAAGCCGTCCGGCACCAGGCGCCGAATCTTGGCCGGCGCAACAGACTCCAGACCGAAGCCATGGGCTCGATGCACCTCCAGCGCCACCCGCGCCGCCAACTGGCGAATCAGCAATTCCGCATCCACCAGATTCGGGTCCAGAATGACGCGGGCCTGCATGGTGGCCACCAAGCCTAGTTGGTTGTTGCCAGGATCGATGCCCGGCGCAAACTCGTCCAGCTCCAGCGACACCATAGGCAACTGCATGCCATCTTCCAACGCCGGATACAGCGCCACCGAGACGGCCGGCGCCAATGCCACCCGCAACCGGTCTTCTATCGTTTTTTGAAGTGCAATCATCCCGTCACCTTGTGTAGTTCCCAGCGGATTTCTTGTTCCAGCACCACCAGCAGGCGAGCTTCCGCTTGTGCCGCCACCTGCCGAAACACGCGCTCCGCCGCCTCATCCCACTCGAACATCACCTTCGCGTATTCGCCGCGATCACGCCCCGTCCGACGATAAACGCCATTCGGATCGCGGTACTTCATCACCCAGGCGCCAGGGAAGCGATGGCGGCCAGCAGTAACGCCGGTTCGCGTCTGCCGCACCCGCCCCAGGCGGGCCGCCTCCAGTGGATTGATGCCCAACCAGACCTTGCCTTGCATCAGGCCGCGCAAGAAAAAGTAAAGGCGCTGCTTGAGCACCTTGGCCGGAATCTTGAGTTCGCCGGACAGCTGGCGAGCAACGTGGGTTTTGATCCACTCGCCCGTTTTGCGTAAGGCCCGCCGCCAAGCCTGGCGGATGGCCTCTTCACGCAAGCCGGCCGATAGGACCAGCACCGGCCGAATGTCGAACTCTGATTTCATGCTCAGCATCGCGCCCTCACTATTTCAGGTTGTAGACTGAACCATCCTCGGCACCGGCCGGGCCGCGCTGCCGCAGTATCAAGGCGGTCCAGCCCGACCCATCCGGGTGATGGTTCACCACATCAAACTCACCTTCCCGCGGCACCATCAACACCGCCTTTTGCGGGGCAAAGGCCGCATCGCCGTCGCGGACGCTGAAATGCGGTTCGCGGATGCTGGCGCGGCTACCGCCCAAGGCCGGCGCCAGCCACGGCGCATAGAACATGCCGCGCAGCTCGCGCGCGCCGACATAGGCGACATCCCCCAGCCGATCCAGCACCACCGCGTCCATGCCGGCCACCAGCGCGCGAAAATCGGTCATTTCGCGGTCAGCTTGATGACGGCGCCGGGATTGGTGCACAGGTTGATGGGATTGGACTGCGATTCGATTTCCACGCCCTTGCCGTGCTTCATGACTTCCTGACTGGTGTAATACGGCAGGCCGTTGGTGTTAGCCGTGTCGATATGGTCGGCCGGCGCATAACGGGTAATGAACAGCTCCGGCACGCCTTCCGGAATCGCATAGGCCTCATCATCGCCAATGAAACCAACCGAGCCGACCTTGCCGCGATAGCGCTCCCACACGATGCCGGCGTATTCGACAGCATCGCGCGGATCGCCACGCAACGCCGCTGCCAGCGCCGCGTCTCGCGCCGAATCGGAAAATGCCTTGTTCCCCTGAAGCTTGGCCCAAAAGGTCTTGCCACACAACGCGCGCACGCCGGTATGCGGCGTCGCGCCCAACGCATCCTCGACAGCTTCATGCACATCCAGTGACTGAATGCGCAGCGTATCCTTCCCCAGGTCCAGCTCGATGGATCGCTGTTTCAGGCCGAAGGTTTGGTATACGTCCAGCAGTACCGTTTTACCGTCCGCATCCAGGATCTGCCCCTTGATGGCGCCGATGCGGTGATACTCGTTGGTCACATCAAGTTGGCGGCGATGCTTGGCCTGGCGCTTGCCTACCATGCCAAGCACCGACTCAAGTTCGGTTTCACTGCCGAACTGGCGCAAGCTCTGCACCTCGTCCGCCTTGATGGTGGACTGTTGCGGCAAATGGATAGTGTTGACCGGGATCAGGGTACGGCGGGAACCGCCGACCACCTGGCCAGCCACACCGCGTTCGCCAGCCGAAACCAGCGCCAGCGTGTCGCCATCCTTTTCGATCTGCGCAGTCAGCGTGGTGATGCCCTCTTCATGGAACAGGCCCAGGCTCGCCAGCCGGCTCGGCGTGTGCGGCAGCTCGTTGATGGCGGCCGTAAGGCTGGCCATGGAAAATGCGTCGTCGTTGAAAATATCGATACTGGCCATGTGTCAGGCTCCAATGAAAAAGCCCCGCCAGGGCGGGGCTTGGAATGTCGGGAAATGCGCGCTTAGCGAATGACGATGAACAGCGCGGCCAGCGCAGCCGTGGCCGCTGCATCCAGGCCGGTCAGCTGCGCGCCGACCACTTCGGCCAGCCGCGCCACGGCGCCGGCATTTTCTGCCACGCCGCGTTCCGGCTGCGGGGCATAGAGCACGGCCGCCGCCGGCTTGGCTTTCGCCTTGGCCGAATCGTAGGGCTCGAACTCCTTGGTATCGGGGTTTTGCGCCAGCAGCTGGCCGGCAGGCAACGCCGGGCCGGCGGCCAGCTTCACCATGTCCATACTGAGATTGCCCACCGTGGACAACAGAAACTCGCCGGCTCGCGGCGCTTGGTTCTTTGCAATCATCGTGACACCTTGTTGTTTGCGCCTTGGCGCTTTGCGTAAATCTGCGATGCGGACGGGCCGCGGTTGACGGCAACCGGCGACGGCGAGGCCTCCGGCACTACGTTGTCCAACTCCTCACCGGCATTGATTACCAGCTTGTCGAACAACCGCGCCCGCGCGGCATCCTCCGACACGCCGGACGCGATCAGGCTGTTGGCCAGCTCCGGCAGCTTGGCGGTCAAGCACAGATTGCGTACCGCCACCGCCTGCTCTACGCCGCGGCGAATCTCAGCCTCATTGGCCATGCGGCTGGCACTTGCCACCGCCGCCACCGCTTCGGTCGGCAACTTCGCCTCCAGGCACAGCCGCGCCAGCAGGTTGACCAGCTCGACACCGCCCGCCGCCGGATCTGCCGGCACAACCGGCGCCGGCGGCGTTTCGCCTTGCAGCGCCGCCAGTAAAGCCGCTGGCGCATTGCGCATGCGGCCGATGCTGGCGCGCTGGCCGGCGCTGGCAGTCAGCTTGACGCTGTCCGTCACCTCATCCACCAGGCCCAGCGCCAACGCCTCTTGCGCCGTGAGCCAGGTCGTGGCGTCCATCATCCGGCTCAACTCGTCTTCAGCCAGACTCGGCGCCTTGGCGCGGTATGCTGCGATCAAACTGGCCTTGGCCTTGTCCATCATGTCGGCCAGCGTGCGCAGGTCGTCGGCTTCCCCGCTGGCGTACTCGATGCCGGGGTTGTGGATCATCATCATGGCGTTGGCCGGCATCACCACGCGATGCGCGCCAACCGCGATCACGCTAGCAATGCTGGCGGCCACGCCGTCAATCCGCACCGTCACCCGTTCGCCGTAACGGCGGAAGGCATTGTGAATCGCCAGGCCGTCGAACACGTCGCCGCCGATGCTGTTGATGCCGACCTCAATGGGCCGCAGGCCGTCGTCGGCCGCCTTCAGCTCGCGCAGCAAGTCGGCGGCGCGGATGCCCCAGAAGCCGATTTGGTCGTATAGCTCGACCTCCAGCGGCTGGCCGGCCCCGGCCGCCTGATTGCTGATTCGATACCAGCCATCGCCTTCGGGGTGCGCCGATGGCGTGGCCATATTCACCACTCTCGCTTGTCTCGTCATTTCTCTTCCTCAGATAAGCCGCTCTTGCCCCAATTCACGCGGGTCGGAGTCGTAATGCAGCCCCAGCGCATCCGCGCGGTCGTTGTCTTCTTTCGCCTCCCGGTCTATCGCGTCGGGATCGCGGCCACGCCGCAGCAGCACGCCGGTCCGGCTGTCGAAACCACTACGCACCGCCATCCGGTCGGCCTGCACATCCTGAACCGGATGAATGTAGGCCCAGCCCTGCGGCACCCAGCGCGCGCGCTGATAGCGTCGCGGATTGGTAGCGAAGCCAGGCAGATCCAACGCGCCGGACAACACCGCCATCCGCAGCCAGGCCTGATACACCGGCCGGCAGAACTGATGCACGAAAACGGCATGCTGCCGCTGCTCCACTCGGCGCCGGAACTCGTTGAGGATGACGCGAATCACCCGGTCATTGATGTTGCGCAGATCGCCGGTCAACAGCTCGTAAGGCACGCCGCTGCCGACAGCGGCGGCGGCTAGTTGCTGGCGCATGAACTCGTCGTAGTTGTTGCCGGCGTCCGGCGGCTGGCTGAATACCACATCCTCGTCCGGTCCCAGCTCCTGCATCGTGCCGGGCTCCAGCCCGACCATGGGCGCGAAGTCCCGCTCCCCCTGCATGCCAGGCTCACCCGGATACTGCTGGGCGCTGGGGTTGCGGCGGATGAAACCAGCGAACAGATTGGCCACTTCCTGACGGAACAGCACCGCATCGTCGAACTCATCCAGACTTTTCAGGCGATGCAACACCCGATGCAGCATCGGCACGCCGCGCAGCTGGCCCGGCCGGGTCGGATCGTAAACGTGCAAGACCTGCTCCGCCGGCACCCGCACCAGGCTGTTATATTCGCCGCTGCCAGCCCCCTCCCCGGGATGGCTGCGATACATCCAGTAGGCCACCCGCTGGCCGATGCCGTTGAACTCGATGCCCTGCCGGATGCGGTTGCCATTCGGCGCCTGGCCGCTCTTGTCGTGCGGCACAAACTCCGCCTCCAGCAGCTGCACTTGCAGCGGCACGGATAAACCATCCTCAAGCCGGCGGGGCCGCAGCCGCGCAAACACCTCGCCGCCCTCGAAAGTACCCTGCGCAGCCAATGCCTGTTGCCCGTAGAAGTCCAGCACGTTGTCAGCGTCCGACTCCTCGCACCAGTCCTCCCACAGCTCGCTGATGGCGGCGCGAATAGCCGGATTGGCATTGCTGGGCCGCGGCACGATGCCGGTCCCAATGTGGTTCGATACCTGCTTGTCGATGGCGCCGCCGGCATAGGGATCATTGCGCACCGCGTGGCGGCTGCGGTTGCGCAACGTCTGCAAGCCGGTTGTGCTGGCCTGCGCCGGCCCGCCGCCGCTGGGCTGCCAGTTGATAGACCGCCGGCCCTGGCCTGCGCCGTCATAGGCGGCCTTAAGCCGGACAGGCAGCTGAAAGCCGCGCCCGGCCAGAGTCGGATAAGCCATTTAGAACCCCTTGCCGGCGTGATAGAAACGGACATAGCCGCCGCCGGCTCGTCGCGTCAGCTCGTGCTGAATCTGGTTCCTTACCCGCATCAGTTCGTCCACGCTGCGATACTCAACCCGGCGGTCTTGGTACTGCACCACGCGCTCTCCAAGCGCCAGCGCCGTCTCTACCGCCGTCAAATCTGCTTGCGAAAATGCCATGTCAGCGCCGCTTCAAATAGCCCGACCGCGCGACGCGGCGCGGCGGGACAGGGTTAGAAACAGAAACCCCGGCGCTTGAGGCCGGGGTTTCATTGGATATTGCCGTGTTGTCGGTTTCAGGCGGGCCGCTATCGAACAGCCCGGTTTGCGCATAGCGCATTTGCAGCCGCTCCCAATCGGCCAGGCCATACTTGTGCAGGCCCATGTAATGCGCCATCGCCAGGTTGTAGACGGACAGGTCCAGCACCTCATTACGCGCGGCGTTGGGCTTCACCCACTCTTCGACGCGGCGGCCCTTCACGAAGCGAACCAGCTTGCGCTCAGCCGTGTGCTGATCGTAGAAATCGTCGGGCAAGTCGCGGCTGAAGTGCATCGCGCCCGGACCTTCCAATAATTGGAAACGGTTGTAGATCCAGTTTTTTGCCGTGTCGGTTCCGACATGCCACAGCTCAGCGCCGCCGGCCTCTGTCCGCCCCTGCCAGGTCACATCGACCTTGCTCGCGGCCGCGGCGATCACTGGCTTACCCGGCTTGCTCGCCCCCTTGACCGCGAATACATTGCGCCAGCGCCGCACGCGGCAGAACTGGTAGACCTCTTGCGTGTGATGGCCGCCCGAGTCAACCGCCGCCGCCGCGATCTTCATCCGCTGCCCGTGAGGGTGAACAAACTCCGACAGCAAGGCCTCATCAAGCGCCTGCCACGTCTGCTCCTCGGCCGGGTCGCCCATGATGACCTGATGATCGATCACCCAGCTTTCCAGCCCCACGCCCCAGCCCCTCACCAGCATTTCCAGCCGGTTATGCTGCGTGTCCACCGCCGCAGTCAGCATCAAGACCCCCCTGGGGATGCTGCGCAAGGCGTAGTCCTCGGCACGGGCCTTCAGATCCGCGCCGCGCGTCCGCTCCTGCGTGTTGCTCCACAGCCTGGCCAGGCGCGTGTTATAGAAAACCTGCATCGGGCCAGGATCGCCCGCGTTCAAAGCAATACTTGCCTTGTCGTGTTGACTCATCAATTCTCCCCAGCTCAGCCAGCCCAGCGGGCTATAGAGCGCGCTGATGCAATAGGACACGGTTTTGCCGTCGCCTTTGGCGGTGGCCACCCACTGGCCACCGGCCAGCATGGCTGTCTTGTGATGCTCGTCGATATGGACGCCGCAATGCTTGCAGACGTAGACCGCTGCGCTCGGGTCATCTTCCGACCGACGCAAGTTCTCGAACTCCAGCACCTGGCGTTCATCGCAATGCGGACAGGCGACGTTGTAATAACGCTGGTCGCCATCGAGAAACAGCTTGTGAATCCGGCTCGCCTCTTCCACCGTGGGCGAGCTGGAATAGTAGAGTTTGGCATTGCGGCCGAACGTGGTTGTTCGGGCCTCGGCCAGCTCGACCGGGTCGCCCTCGCCGCCGACGTCACCATCCCAGCGATCCACCTCGTCACCATACAGATAGCGCACCGAGACTTCCGCCAGGTTGGCGGCGCTGCCGGCCGTGGTGATGAATAGCGAGCCACCGGGAAACTGCTTGGTGTCCATCGTGTTGCGGCTATCGCGCGAGCGGGCCGGCGGCACCTTGGCGCGCAGCTCCGGAACACAGTCAATGTTCTTTTCGATCCGGTCTGACAGCCGCTTGGCCACACTCAGTGACGGCTCAAGCGCCAGGATGTTGCCGGGCGCCATGTGGATCAAGGCGCCTATCCAGTTCAAGGCCACCTGCGTCTTGAGCATCTGCGATGCGCCCATCACCACCACGCGGCGGCACGGATCTTCAGGCGACAGCTTGCGCAGCACTTCCCGCGCATACGGCGTCCGCTCTACGCGGTACTTGCCGGGCTCGGCGGCGCCGGCTTCCGGGCTGATGCGCTGGAATTCTTCCGACCAGTCATCGACCCATAGCGCCGGATCAGGCGTCATCCCGGCGCGCCAACCCGCCATGTAGGCGGCGTGTCCGTCTGCATACATGGCGGTTACTCCTAGTCACTCGTCAGGCCGTCATGGCCTTCTTCAATTCGTCCTCCCCTAGTCGGGTCGCATCGGTTAACACCTGGCGTAGGCGATCCGCCAAATAGCGCTCGATCTGCCAAGAGTCCGTCATGTTCGCCAGCTCGCTGGCGATCTGCGGCGGCAAGCCCAACAGCGAGTCTCGCACCATACGCCCGCCGCGAAACGCCGCCGCCTCCACCGCCTGGCGCTCCACCGTATTGCCGCAAGTGCGCTCATACTCGGCCTTGATCGTCAGCGCCGAGTAGTATTCTTTTGCCGCCCTCGCGGCCTGAAAATCTACCGCCCCCGTCAGCGGTGGCGGCGAGCCACCAGTAGGCTGAACCGGCGCGGCATCCTGCGGCGCTTCATCGTCCTCGCTCGCATAGACCTCGCGCTTTACCCGCGCAGCTCGGTGGCGATCCGCCACCCCGGCCTTCGACGGGTCCGCCGTCTTACCGATCTTGGCCAACGTGGCCTCTACATCCACTTTCTTGCCGTCCGGCGCCATCACTAGCCGGCCCTGACTGCCCAGCTTGCTGACGTAGCTGGGCGCCCAACCCTGCGAATCCGCAAAGGCCTTTTTGCTCAGGTAAGTCATTTTTTCACCTCGATTTCACCCACCCCCCATCCGGTGAAATTTCACTAACTTTCAGAACCTGCCGCTAAAAAAGTCTCGAGGGTCCACCGCCCCGTGAGGCCTCAGACTTTGCCAGGGTCCCCCGCGTTTTGCCACTGACCGTCTCACCCGCCCCGTTGTTGCCATCCCCCCAAAACGACAACGCCCCGGCCAAAGACCGGGGCGCTGCTAAAAGAAAACTGTGATGACTAACTCCGCCAATGCAAAAAAGCCAAAGCGGTTTGCTTGAGCTTCAGACGTACCCGTGGCGGCGTTGACGGCATGTTAGTGAGGAATTACTCAAGCACCGAACAAGGACCGAAACTACGTATAGTACAGTCAGTACAGATCGCTCTCCCTTATTCACTACCACCACTCCATCTCAAAAAACTGAAATATCAAACCTTGAAGCAAGAAATTTGGGACAGAAAATTCCACAACTTAACGCCACCACCAATTCAACATTGACTCGCCTTCAACCATCACCAATCAAACAAAGCTGTTACTTAAACGTCACAATCCCATAAAAATATCATCGTCATATTGACACCAAATTACTTATTTGCGAGTCTAAAAGCGGGGTAACGACTCCCGCCCACCATCCAACATAGCTGACAAGAGCACTACCTTACGCATACAAATAGCCCGTGAGGATATTTAATTAAAAGCAGGAGCAATCGTGGCATTACTAATCATTAAAGCCGTCGCTTCCTTTTTAGTTTCACTAGCAATATTTTCGACCATTCTCTACTTTACCGTTGTCTTTTACTCTCCACATGATGCAGCGATTGACATCTCCAATGTAATTATAAAGTCCATACCAGCATCAATTTTACCAACCATAGCACTTTTCTTTTTCTTAAAAAAAAGGGATCGAAAATGAAAGAAATGTCATTAAGTGAAGTTGAAGAGGTTTCGGGCGGCAGTCGCGCTACCGATTGCGGAAATCAAGTCATGATCGGCGCAGCATTTGGGATGGGCTTTGGTGCCTCGGCCGGAGCCGCAATAGGCCTGCTCGGCGGCCCTGCAGGCTCCGTATTGGTAGGCTATGCTGGCTCCATGATTGGTTCGCTTGTTGGAGGAGCTTGGGCTAGCTCAGGTGGAGCATGCTCCCCTCCCTCTGGCGGCCCTGCGCACTTGGGAATGGTGTACGTTATGCGTTAGCATTTCCGATAACCTAAAAATAGCAGCGCAATGCAGGCAGTTCTCTAGACCATGCCTGCATTTACACTGGCCTTCTTGTGTGCCAGGACTGCCGCCTGACAACTCTGCCGTTTACCCATTTTCCCTCCCTCAATTGTCGATCCCTGACCCGACAGCCCTTTCCACCTCCAATCACTTCGCCCCGGAAGGCCTCAGACTTTGCCAGGCTCCCCACCCTCCAGCTCCAGCCCCAGCCGATCCGCCATCACCAACGCCTCGACCCAGCCACGCTGACACTCAGGCAACGCATCCAGAATGGCCGCGATCTGGCCGGCCGTCTCTTTGACCTCGCTGCGAAACGCTTCCGGCAGCACGCCGAACATTTCCCCGATCCGCTCAACGCTTCTTTGCATCCCCATCCCCCAAAAAGAAACGCCCCGGCTGCAAGGCCAGGGCGCTCAAGGCACGTCAAATCAAGCACAACAACCACACAACCCAGCGCCGAAGCATTAGAAATGCAAAAAGCCCAAGTCGTTAAACTTGGGCTTTGGACGCAATTTGGGTCGCTGCAAAACACATGTTAGTGACCGATTTTCATCCTGTCAAGCGGCCTCCACAAGATTTTCAAAGTAGCATGCGATAACCGGCTCCAGCTTACCCTTAGCGGCGATGAACCAACCAGACAACAACGGTTCAACGGTTTCTCGATAATATCGCTGGTGCGTATCGTACCCATGGCCAAACTTCCACGCCGCCTCGCGTGAGCTACCATCACGTCGCGCCCAGTGTCGCACCCAATAAAGCAAGCCGTCGCGGCCAAACTTATCGCCAGACGGACCAAGGTGGTTCGATGCAAAGCACGCCAAATCCTGGCACACCACCCATCCATCGCGGGGGTCATTGCTCAGCACCTTCCACATCAACGCCAGGTTCCATTCCGGCTTGAGTTCGATCATGGCCAAGTTAATGGCTACCGCCGCCTCATAATCCATCACCGCAGCACCTGCAAACTCGCCGCCTCCAGATTGCTTGCCGTAATCGATGGCCTTACCACCAACAGCAGACAAAACTTCCAATGCTTTGCGTACAACAGAAACCACATCAACTTTTTGATTCACAACTTCGCATTCAATCACTTTATGAACCCCTCATTAACCCACTGAGGAATCCCCTAGCCCGGTCGGCCATACCGCCAGGCTTTATTTAAGCCGCGATTTTACCATGTAAAGGCTGGCAAACCCGAAGGGATTGCCAAACCCTTTATACAAACCTGCCCGCCAACGGCAAGGTCAAGCCTTGGACAAATATCCACTCAACGAATCAGGAACCTCCAAGTGCAGTCCGATAAATGCCTCAGCTGCCAGCTTGCGGCCATATCCATTTGTGGAAGAACGACCTTCTGCCACCTCAACCGCAATCCGGCGCGCCCATGCAATGCCGCTCGCGTTCCCGGAAGACATAGACTTCACAGTGCCACCCAATTTCTGCAGACGCTTTTCAGCATCCTGTCGACTCAACTCCGCAGTCGGCGCCGGAAGGGCATTCTCATCCGACACATCCGGAATGGCTTGCTCATTTCCGGCATTTGCATCCAGCATGGCCCTCCACCGTCCTGCTTGATTACGATAGTCATGTTTCAAAAGTTCTTGACCCATTGCTGCAGCAGCCCAAAACAAGGGCCGATTGGGCCAATTCTGCGCTTTGCGTGCACGGCGATTTCCCATCTCAGCCTGAGCGCGATAGAACAGCGTTTCCGGGTCGCGGCCTACTCCTCCACCGCCTTGGCAACCGCGGATAAACTCGTCGCAGCTAGGCGGGTACTGATAGCGCTCTTGCAGCCCACGCTTGATCTGGTCCGGAGTGATACCAGCAAAATCCAACTCCTCCGCCCAAACCTGCTTGGCGGCCTCTATGCCCGCATCCACCGCGCTGGACATGTCGCCGCCTAGCGAGATGAGATTGCCTCCATGGTCGACAAGCACGCCACTGCGAAATTTCTCGGTGAACTGCGCGCCAAAACGACCAGACAGCCGACGGAAAATTTCGTCCACCCAGCGCAACGGAATGCTGCATGTGGCATTCAGGATCAAGTCAGGATGCATGCTGGATCACCTCTCCGTGGATTTCGCGTTCGGACGAGGGCAGGCCGCGCGGCGGGGGATTCAGAACCGAGCCAAGGGCGGCTTGCTTCGCGCCGGAATGGCCAGCACCAGACCACTGGCCAGCTTGCTGCTGGTCCTTCCCGCTTCCGAAACTACGAGCTCGACGCAGCCACAATTCAAATTGAGCATCCCAGTCAGCCGACATGAGGCCTTTGGCGCGGGCATTGGCCAGGAACATCGCCAACTCATTCCCCAGGTCTAGGTGCTGGTTTGCCGCGATACCGCGGTGCAGCAGGCTCGGCGTTAAATCCACAGGGGCAGAGGTGAGGCCGGCCTCATCCGCTCGCTCTTGAAAACCCTCTCTCGCGAAAGAACCGCTAGGTTCTTGAGAGAGAGAAGAAGATGTAGAAGAAGATGGACGTCCGCCGGCGCGGGGACGCGCACGAGAGGGTGAAGGGTTTGGTGCATCACCTATGTCTTCACCAAAGGGGGGCTTTGGTGCATCAGATGGTGAGCCTTCAGTACCTGATCTTGCCATGCGCTTGTGCTCATCAATCACCATACGCGATGAGTACCAAAGCGGGCCTTTAGTGATGTCGATCAGCGTCACCATTGGGCCTTTCCGGCGGCCTGATACCGGGGTATAAGTGAGGGCTTCATCCAGCAACGTATCGCTGCCTTTGAGCACACCCTTGGCCTGTAGCGACTTGAGGTCGGCCAACTTACAACCAACCGCCTGCGCGATCTCCTTTAAAGACCAACGGAGAATGCCGTACTCCTCGGAGTCGTGCATCAAACACATGATATCCATCCACACGCCTTTTTCGGCGTGAGTGCAGCGGCGTAGATTTGAATTGCCCAGCCAATCCGCCGGGTAGAACTGGAAAGATGGTCGTTTCATCACACACCGCCTTTCCGACCATCTACCAGAGCCACCATCAGCAAGTCATCCACCTGCTCAAGCAGCCTCTCCAGCACGATCAAGGCATTGCAGGCCGGCGTTTCTGCCAGCAGCTCGCCGGACGACATAGCCAGCGTCAGCAGCATCCGCGCCTCTTGCAAACGGACGGCTGCGGTATTCAAGGCATGGGCATTCGCTGCGCAGGTATCGGGGCGCAAAGCGGCGTCGATCAGCGGAGCAATGGAAGGGAAACGGCGCAGGCGCGCCAGAATGTCGGCGTCCGAAGACGCGCGCGGGGAGATAGCGGACATGTCTGTCCTCCTACGAGATTTGTTCAAGTCCCCCTCTGCCTTGTTCAAGGGCAAAAGGGTGCCGGGTGGTTGAACACCGCTCGTAGACGGCCGATTGCTTTTCCCTTGCGGGTCTTGCATGGCAACCGCCACCCGACATTGACCGGAGGCAAGGCGGCGCAAAGCCGCCTCACTGGAAAACGTGGGCGCAAAAATACCGCGATTCAGTCGCGGGGCACTGCTACGAGTAGGTGTGTTCAGCACCTGCTCAGCAGTATAAGGGTTTGCGTAATTGCGATCAATGCGCAGGCCATCCCAGCCGCGCAATGCATGGGCGCCGGGCGGTTGAACGCCGCCACGAGTCGGCCGATTGCTTTCCCCTTTCGGGTCTTGCATGGCAACCGCCGCCCGGCATGGATCGGAAGCGCGGCCAATCGCCGCGCTCAATGTAGGGGACGCGATTTTACCGCACTCGCCGCCCTTCTGATATCCCTTATGGGTACTCGTTCCCTGCTGGTTCATTTTCCATTTCCCTCATCGGGAAGGTGCAGAAGGCTCTCTGCCTGCCATCCGCCCCCTCACGTCGGCCAACAGCAATCAAGCCGTCAGCCTCAAGTCGCTTCATCGCTTTTCGGACCTCTTCCAGCTCTTTATCGTCCGCATAACGTGGCGCGCTGGATTCACCCAGCGAGTTCCGCATCACCAGACGGTCGCCGGTCACTTCGCAATACCGGAGCCAGCCCCGAACCTTATTCGCCAACTCACCGTATCGAACCACCACCTCTCCGCCGTCCAGAGCGAAAGCCCGCAGCCCCAAATAGACCTTCACGTCATAAGGCTTACGACAAAACAAAAAGCGGAGCTCGCGGCCTGAAAGCGTGACATCCAGAATGTTCGCCGCGCTATTTCCGTAAAATTGATGAAGCTCTTTCATTTTTTTAATTCCATTTGCAAGAACGAAGGGGGCGTAATTATCCCGTTCAAGTTCCACAAATCAAAGCCATTTCTTACAACAACTTGCAAAGCCACCTACACTCGTCTGCGCGCCGCCGCCAAAGCGGCCTCACGCGGGTTTTCATGCGTTTCCAACACCAACGGCGGCAAACTCGCCTCAGAGCCCAGCCCGCCTTCTTTCTCGGCCCGCTCGACGTCCCAGCAATAGCCCTTGCCATGCACCAGAGCCAAGCGCGCCCGTTCCGCGCGGCGCATTGCCGGGGTCGGCAACTGGCGGATATATCTCGCATCCGCGGAAACATCACCGCTCTCCTTGCACCACATCCCCGTCCACACGCCGCCTTATCTCCATCTCGCCAAGCATCCGCGCCAGGTCTTGCAGGAAAGCGCGCCCCTCTTCGCGCCGCCGATCTGGCGACGTCTTGCGCACGCGCCAGGCGCGCCGCTGCAATACCATTTGGCGGACGCTGACCGTCATGCCGCGACTTCGCCTAAGCGGCTTTTTACGAAGTGGACTAGCTCTTGCTGCGCGCTGATCGACTCTTCCACCTCCGCCAACGCCGCGCGCAACTGCCCCGGCGTCATGCCCTCGGACAACTGCGCAAATGCCGCCAGCCCCTCCCCCGACTCCTTGCACGCCGAAGCCATCAGCGCCGAGTGACAAGAATCGGTTTCCTGCTGGACCAGCAGCGTCGGAGCCATGCCAAGCGGCGCCAGCAACTCGGCCACGCACTGCAAGCGCAAGTTTTGCGGCAGCGCCATCAACACCGCCGGAATCAGATTGGCGGGCAGCAATACCGTCCCTTTGGTTTGGTCATCCAGCCAGCGCCAAACCCGATCAGAATTGTTCTTCAAATGGCGGTAATCATCGCCATCAATCACAAAGTCCATCGGCCATACCCGGTCAAACCGCCCGGCAAAATAGGCCTCGACCACGCATGCCGCCGCAACCTGATGCGTCATGCCCTGCTGACGACGCCAGAGGTCTACATGCTCCCGAATCGCACCAATCACGGTTTTCTGCGAACTGTTTCGCATGCTTTTCATTTTGGGCCTCGCTATAGTTGGACTCACCCGGCATAAGACCGGGCGGAAACGAATAAAAAGCGCCGGAAAACCGGCCAAGCACCTCGTCGTGGGGGACGGGGCGCGGGGAAATCATTTCAATCGCTGACGCAAGTAGCCCCAATCAAATTCGGGGCATAACACCTCCATCGAAACAGCCCCTTGGCTCTCTCGATCAACCGCAACGGCAAGCCAGGCCTTGGCACTCTTGCCATTGCCGTTGCGGTTGTAGGCGATCGACTTCAGGTAGTTCAGCGACGTGCCGCATCGGGCGGCAAATTCGGAACGGCATTGGTCATCGCCAAGGCCGCGCAAAAAGTCTTTGAGTGTCATGGAAGAGGATGATAACCACATGGATTCTTATAATCAATACCCCAACGGAGACTTACCAAAGGGTTATGCATGCGGTTCAATCACCCTCATGAAGCACACCATCAGACGCGAACGCCTGCAGCAGCTCATTAACGAGCGCTTCAATGGCAATAAGGGCAAGTTCGCCGACTTCATGGGCAAAGCGCGGCCACAGATCTATCGCTTGTTTTCGGAAGGCGAACACCGCCGGGACATTGGCGAGGACATGGCACGCGAGATTGAAGAGAAAGTCGGCCTTGCCAAATTCCAGCTCGACCAGCCACTTGAAGGCGACGCCGCCGGAGACGGCGCCGACGCAGATATCAACCTGCAAGCCTTGCCGGCAGAGCTGCAAGAACTGGTCAAAGACCTGTACAGGGCTTACCTTGCCCAATCCTTGAGCCCCAAGCTGATAGAAACCATGCGGACCCTAACCCAAAGTTTCGGCCACGCATCCAGCGACAAGGCGGCGCCGGTTCATGCGGGGAATCTGTCGATTGCCTCCCGCTTGGCAAAGCAGCTGGACAATCCGTCCGGAGTAAATCCGGCATCCCCGACACCCAAGGACGATAAAAACGGCGATCTTGACGCGAATTGACTTCTCGCGTCATTCCACCTTGAGTCTAGATGCGACAGCATCCAGCCATGGACATCTTCGCCATTCGCCAACGAAACCTGACGACACTTGCGGGCAACTACGAAAGCCAGCAAGCCTTCGCCACGGCCCTTGACCGTGACGAGTCGCAGATTTCCAGGTATTTGCGCGGCAGATGCAGGATTGGCCATAACTTCGCCCGGCATATCGAGCAATCCCTCCCGCTGCCTAACGGCTGGATGGATATTACCCACCCCCCGCAACAGCTTGACCCCAGCCCCTTGCGCGACAGCTTGGAGCAATTTATCCGCTCGTCGCCAAGCCCGGCCCTGGCTGCTACTATCGCCAGCTTGTTGAACCTACTGTCCGACACCAAATGAGTATTACCCTGCTCGGCGCAGGCCACCACCTGCACGCCGCGCGACGAATCGACGGCTATTCATCCTGCGTCCATCGAGCAGAATTGCGCGCCCCGGACGGCGGAACCTTGACCGCCTACGTCAAGGCCTTCCCCTCCAGCAAGGAAAGCAAAGCTTTGGCGAACGAAATAGCCGGCTATCTGCTTGCACGGGCCTGCGGCCTTTCCACTGCCCCGCGCGCCTTTATTCTGCTCATCCATGTCCGCAAGCTGCGCAAGCTTTTCCCTGAATACACCTGGCCGGGTGGCGATGACGACCTATTCCCCACATGGGCGACAGAGGAATTGCAAGACAGCAAACTGACGCTGGTCAGCGAAGCGGACGCCATTGCCTGGCGCCAGCGCGTACAACAGTGGACCCAGCTACCCGCCGCCATTACATTCCATCAATGGCTGCAAAATATCGATGCCAACGCGGGCAACCTGCTATGGCTAGGGGAAAGCGACTTCGCCCTAATTGACTATGCGGATATACTAGGCGGGCAAGACTGGACAGCCGACAGCCTAAAAACCGCCGGCTATCTCCACAACAAATTGCTGCATCTAGCCTATGGCGGCGTGCCAGATCCGGCATCAGCAAACGCCATAGAAGAAAGCCACCAATTCGCAAGCCAGGCGTGGGCGCAGGAAAAGGGAACTATCATTGACTGGTGGGACGACCTTCTAAAGCGCAAGGAAGCAGCTGCCGCCGCCGAATTTATTGAGTCTCGCAGCAGCGCGGATTGGATCAAAGGAAAAGTGGCATGAGCAAGAGCAAGAAACCAGAGTCCAAACTGGTCAACAAGCTAAGCAAACGGCTCACCCCCGAAACCGATCAGCAGCCGATGATTCGCGCTACATCCTGGCAGGTTTACTGGCAATATGACTTGGCCAGCGATGACACCGAATGCGTAGGCGTCGTTATGAAAATAGCCGACAAGCTCTACTGGAACCTGCCCAGCCCGGACATGCTGCTTGCGTGGCCAGTGGCAGAGCGGCAAATGCTGACTAGCCAGCTCGACGCACTAGCCTACAGGCTCACAACAGGCGCTCTCTCCGCGCCTATGGGCATGTCTCTGCGCAACGAGCGTGAAAGCGCCGGCAACAACATCTCAGAAATCCTAGCCTACCTATGGCGACACGGCCCCGCCCTGACACTGCGTAAAAAAAAAGCCCACTTACCGCATGACGGCGAAGTGGGCTTTTTTCCAGAACACGATGAAGTCATGCACTCCCAACGCGGGGAGGCGCTAATACCCCCGACACGCGGCGGGGAGACGCAACCACGCTGACCAGTTCCTTGACCTGCTGCTTTACAGACAATGGCACCCTGAGCGGTGCTTTTTGTTTTTGTTTCATAACGAAATTTTAAACTACTCGTTAGAACTAGTTCCTAAGTAAAAACCCTTACCCTGACCAAAAGTACAGTTTTTGCGTCAACCAATCCCACCAAATCGCGTTCCTCCCCTCCCGATAGCTCACCCCCCAAAAAAATAACCATCCGGGTATTTACATCAAAAACCCTTTTGGTTATTCTTTGCCACATACCAGTTGGTTACCAAGCGCCAACCATTGATCCTTAACAACCCGCAACACGTAGCCGCGTCCGTCCCGACGCGGCAACAGCCCTGCCGCCCGCGATGGCCGCACAGATCAACCAGTCTGCGCGCCCTCTGAAACCGTCATCGCGGGCTGCATCCAAGAGCGCCCACGCCGGGCGCTGTCGGATGCACATACAGGAGAAACCCATGAGCTTGCGACAACACATCACACAACAGATGCACCGCCGCGACCAGCAGATGCGCGCCATCGTCACCCCGACGCTGCCGCCTGAAATGGCCGCGCGCCAGAACCGCACCCGGCAACGCCTCAACGACCGCGCCGAGCGAATGCACCAACGCGCAGACACTGTCAACGGGTGGAGCTAAACCCGACCCACCCCCCCCCACCAGCCAGCCGCAAACCCGCCTGGCTGATTTTTTTGCCCGCACTGCTCATGAGCAACACATGAGCAAGCCATGAGCAGGACGTTAGCGCCAAATGAGCAACACAACAGCAAGCAATGAGCAGGCGCGGCAGCAGCTCAGCAGCCTGCGACCGCAATCCTCAACCGAAAGCAAGGCGGGCCGTATCCGGCAACTACTGCCAGACATCGAAAGCGCGATGCAGCGAGGGATAACCCAAAGCGACATTGTGAACGCCCTGGCCAACGCGGGGATTCACATGACGCTCGACGAGCTGCGCAACGCGCTATACCGCGCACGCCGCCAGCAGAGAAAGGCACAGCATGAGACACCCCAAGCCCCCGCGCAGCCGCGGCCCCAGCCAGCGCCAGCGCATAGCACAACACCTTCCCCAGCAAGCAGCCACCCCGCCAGCACCACCGAGCTATGGCTGCAAACCCGAGACAACCCGCCAAACTGGTAAGGAAACCATGATGAACACCTACACCCGAACCGCCCACATCGTCACCCAAGGCAAGGGTGGCGTCGGCAAAAGCAAAGCCGCTGCCGACCTGGCACAAGCACTGCGCCACCTGAAAGGCAGGATCACCGCCTACGACACCGACGCGGTGAACCGCACCCTCAGCCGGACCCGCGACCTCAACGCCGTCGCCATTGAACTGCTGGACGAAGGCATGCAAATCAATCCGCGCAACTTCGACACGCTGATGGTCCACCTGATTGAACGCGACATAGATGCAGTCATCGACGTGGGCAGCAATGGATTTTTGCCGCTGATGCACTACCTGGCCACATCCGGCGCTATCGAATTCCTGGCCATGAACGGCGTGCGCGTACTGCTGCACATCATCGTCGCCGGCGGCGACGAGCTGACGGACACATCCGCCGGACTGGCGACCATGATGCGCCTGGTAAACGCCCCCGCAGTGGTCTGGCTGAATGAGCATTTCGGCCCCGTCATCAAGCACGGCAAGACCTTTGAAGAGTCGGCCATCTATCAAGAGTTCGCCCCGCAAATCTTCGGCATCGTCACCATGCCGCGCCACGATCCCGCCACCACCGGCCGCGACCTGGCCGAAATGAAAGAGCGCGGCCTGACCTACGAGGAGGCCATGGCGCATCCCCAATTTGCCGGCATGCCGGGCTTCCGCATTCTGCGAGTTTGGAACCAGATCATCGACAGCGTGGCCAGGGCCACTAATCAGGAGGGCATCACCGCATGAGCGCGCAAAACCCCATCACGACCAACCTGCAAACCGTCCGCAATGCATTGACTGACGTCCTGGCCGCAGAACGCCAGCTGCAAAAGACCAAAGAGGCCGCCCGCGAAAGAATCACCTCCGGCCTGAATGCCTACGGCGAAGCATGCAGCGCCGCGAACATGAAACATGATGATGTGATCGACATGGGCGACGGCCAAATTCTGACCATTAAAGAAGAGTGGTACGAGTTCAGGGACCCCCTTGACGCCGTGAAGCTAGACAGCAAACCCGTTTCACTGGACCAGCTCAGCGAAGAGTTTGAAAGGGCGCGCGATGCCCGCCCATAACTTCCGGCCGCTGGCTGGCCTCGCCAAGCAGCTGGCCGCATGCCAGGCCGCCGACCCGCTGCGCGGCCAAATGTCCGAGCGACAAGCGGCCCTGCTCGACCGGATGGAGCCGCGGCAGAAATACAAATTTGTGGAATTGCATGCGCTGGCGGGCAACCCCAAACAGGATCAAACCCGCAACGACATCGCCCGCCTGATGATGATTGGCGCGCTGCGCACCGAACGCGTCTACCACGCCAATGCCACCGCCACCTATTGGAGAAAATGAAATGGTTATGACTCTGCTTGTCCTGCTGTGCAACTCCACCATGGCAACCCTGGCACATGGCGTCATCCACTCCAGCCACCCACCGCAGCGCGGCCGCCGCTGCCGCCAGATCAGGGGGGCATGATGGACATCCTCGCCACCATCACCAGCCGGGCCGGCGCGATACACGACGCGCAAGAGCAGATCAAACGCGACTGCGCCGAGTTCGTAGAGCTGCTCCACGACATCAACAACCACCCGCACTCAGTCGTCGAACGAGAAAACGTGTATCTGACCTCGTTGCCGGAACCGTGCGCGCACATCAAGGCCATCGTCGCCGGCATTCGATTGAACGAACTGGACGAATTCGCCAAGCGCCGCGGGCTTCGCATATCCCCATCGAAAACATACCCGTGTGTCTTCGTATACAACCATACCGCCAGCATGCTGCAGCTGGACGGAGTGATGCACAGCCACCCACCCGCATGACGCCCGGCACCAGCGAGCAACTGGCCGCCGCTGCCCAGGATGCCCGCGCGCTGCCGTTTGACACGATTTTCGTCATTGGCGCCGCTGGCGACTGGCCACACCTCGCCGGCCAGCCGGTAACACGCCGCCGCAATGGCGGCTTTGCTTTCCCTGATGGCGTGTCAATGCTCCTCACCGACGCGCCAAACCATCAAACCATCATCGCCCAAGCTTGCGACCTGATTGCACCAGGTACGCAGGATCAGGGCATGCTCAATCTGGAAACGCCGTGAATACCATTTTTTTGCTGATGGCGCGCTACGAATCGCCAGCGGTTCCGCTGGACAAAGTGTGCGCTGACTACCTGAACCTCACCACCAAAAAGGCCCAGGAGATGGCCAGCCTCAACCGTCTACCTTTCCCCACGTTCCGCATGAACGACAGCCAGAAAGCGCCGCGGCTGGTCCACATCAGCGACCTGGCCGACTACATCGACAAACAGCGAGCAGCCGCAACCAGCACATGGAGCCGCAGCCAGCCGAAAGGAAACGCAGCATGAGTTCACCCCATGAATCTCAAATACGCAGGAAGAGGAGAATTTCCAAGCTCGCTCAGTAGGGAATAGGCGGCGAGAAGGAGAATGCAGTGGCCATGCTGGAAAACCTCATACGCAAGCACCGCATTTCTCTCGACAAGATCAGCGATCGAGTGCTCGCCAAACTGCAGTTCCGATGCTTTCAGCAACTACCTACGTCGCGTTCACAACATGAGGGTTCATTTGCTCGATCGCATCTCTCAAGGCACTTCCAAGTCACCCATCCAAGTCACATTTCTCATTATGACAATGGGTGGAGTGAGCTTGGGAAGCTGAGAATACACTTTGTCGGCACATTCCCGAACGCTAGCCAGAAAGCGCCGGCAGTTAGCCTCATCTACCTTGTTGAGCATCTCGGAGGTGGACGTGGTGGGATCTATGTCTGTCTCCTGCTCTTTAGCGTGCATGAATGCGTTGCGTAAAATGCGGATTTCATCCAATGAGCTGAAGACAGGTGTACCTCTCGTCAAGGGACTGAAGGAGTTGCCATCCAACATCGCTAACGCGGCTCCAGCATCGTTAATTTTAGACACGGGCTCGCGCTTGTCTCTGCGATCGGGATGCATACCGGTAGCTTCATAAACCAAGCGATTCGCAATAGCCTCTACACAAGCTGCTGCTGACACTACACAGTTAATTCCCAATGACAGCGCATCGTCCACATTTCCGGCAGCATGGCTCGCTTTCAGGCTGTTGAAGTCCTTTATCGCCCGTTCGTAGTGAAGCAAGGCGTAAGCGATTTCCACCTGCGGCACCCCTCCCGCGTTATGGATGAGCCGGTCGTATTTTGTGAGGGTCGGAGCATCGTAGTCGACCGATGTCATACCTACTGATAAGCGATTGTGGAGTGTCTCAGCCTCTGCGAGTACGCGACTGTTCTCTCGAAACGCGCGGTCCAGTGACAAGGCCAGTGCGTGCAGTTCCGCCTCGCTCGCTGATCGATTGTTGAGGTACTTCGTATTGTACTCGTCCCTCAGGTCGCACAGTGCCGTGAAGTCGAAGTGTGCAGACTGGGGACGAGAGTAAGCATTCACAGTGATCAGTTCGGCAAACTCGTGTTGAAAGATACTATCGTCATCCACCATGATGAAATGTGTTCCTGCCGCAATCCAAGGGCTTGCTCCAATGTATAGAAGGGGGTTCCAGTTGTGGAGATGCCATGCCTTCGCGTTGGCCTTGCCGCGTACGAATGCATTGCTGTTCGTCCCGAAGCCAGCGTTCGCCCCCCCTCCAACCAACATACCCAATATCCGAGCCCCTAGATCTTGGGTTCGCATGTTCTGCAACAGTTGCCCTTCAGAAAACACTACAAAAGTCTTTAGAGAAGGCATTTCCGACTGCACACGCTCCCAGTCAATAGCGAGGTAAGGATACGTCGGAATGATTTTCCACACATCACGCCGGCTTTGTAGAAGGTGCTCGATCTTCAACTGCCCCTCTGATGATGCGAATGGGATTTCTTTTCCTGTAGTTGATTTGAACGTATTCATCTCAAACCTTAACGTAGTTAGGAGTAGTACGTTGGGTGGCTGCTATATAGCACTCCAGTCGGATTCTTCATGTGAACTACCAACAGCTCTTGGGGGGCCACTTTTCGCTGAGTCGGCTCACTGGTCAATGCTCGACCAACCAGCGATACAACGGTTATCCACAACCATTGATGCAGAAAAAAAGCTTCTTCTAATAATTTCCCAAAAAATTCAACGGATTAAAAACCAGTCCATCCCATCCAGCATCGGAGCGACGGACAGACGCCGCGGCGGCAACGCGCGGCGGGTGGCAAGCGTTTGATTCATCCGGGAAAACCAATTCTTCGCAGCGGCAAAACGCGCGGCCTGGCCGGACACGCTGCGACGCATAAGCGTTTGATCAAACTGGGAATTATCCTACCTACGCCAAGGCAGGGTCAAGGCGAAATCTCCCCGCGCTCACTCGATCAGCCGCATGTGGGCGCGCACCCAGTCGCGGTCGTCCGCTTCGAAATGCCACCACTCGGTGGCGATGGCGCGGAAGCCGGCGGCCTCCATGCAGCCGCGCAGCAGCAGGCGGTTGGCCAGCTGCGCCTCGCTCAGGCGGCCGGCCGCCCGCATTTCGGCTTCGCGCTGCGGCTGCGCCAGCTCGGTGAAATCGTCGAAACCGGTGCCCATGTCCAGCTCGCGCCCCTCGCCGTCCTCGATGCTCAGATCCACCGCCATGCCGAAGCTGTGGATGGAGCCGCGCGCCGGATCGGCGACGTAAATGCGTTGCGGCGTGTCCTTGACGATCTCCCACAGCACGCGCTGCACCCGCCCGGGGCGCAAGGCATCGAAAATGCGCAGCCTATGGCCGGGAAGCCGGCGCCGCAGTTCGCGCGCGGCTGCGGCCAGCTTGCCGGCGGCGCGGCGGTGCAACAGCGCGCAGGCCGTCCCGCCGTAGAGATCGCGCCCCACGAAGTTGTCGCTGCCGGCATAACGCAGGTCCAGGCTCAAACCGTCGATGCCGGCAATCGACACATATTCCGGATGCGCCGCCAGCGCTTCCATCGCCATCGTTTCCGTCATTTTCCTCCGCTCCCGCCAGTCGAACCCGATTGCGTAGTATGCGATAATTCCATGCGCATTCGATGCGGATGCGCCGTCAAGCCATGCCGGGCGCAAACCCGCAGGCCAAAATCATGATAATCCGCGGCAAGCGAAACCTGAACAGGAAGCGGAAATGACCCTGCCCCCCCTCCTCAAAACCCTGTGTCTGGCGGCGCTGCTGGCCGGCGCGCTGCCCGCGGCGGCATCGGCGGCCAAACCGCTGGTCTTCTGCGCCGAGGCCTCGCCGGAAGGCTTCGACCCCGCGCTGTGGGACAGCGCCACCACCTACAACATCACCAAGCCGGTATTCCAGGGCCTGTTCGAGTTCCAGCGCGGCGGCGTGGCGCTGCGCCCCGGCCTCGCCGAAAGCTGGACCGTGTCGCCGGACGGGCTGAACTACACCTTCAGACTGCGCCGCGGCGTCAAGTTCCACCAGACCGCCTATTTCACCCCCAGCCGCGACTTCACCGCCGACGATGCGGTGTTCACCATCAGCCGCTGGATCCGCCCCGACCTGCCGTTCAACCAGGCGTTCAAAACGCCGTTGACCGGGCCGGACGGCTACGGCCTGTCCAAGCTGATAGAGTCGGTGCAGAAAGTCGATGCCCGCACCGTGCGAATCCGGCTGAAGGAGCGCAACGCCACCTTCCTCACCTTCTTCGCGATGGGTTTCGCCGGCATGCAGTCGGCCGAATACGCCGAGCAGCTGCTGAAAGCCGGCAAGCCGCAACAGATCAACCAGCTGCCGATAGGCACCGGCCCCTACCGCTTCAAGAGCTACGCCAAGGATTCCATCATCCGCTATGAGGCCAATCCGCAGTACTGGGGCAAACCGCAGAAAACCCGCGACCTGATCTTCGCCATCGTCGCCGACCCGCAGGTGCGCATCCAAAAGCTGAAGGCCGGCGAATGCCAGGTGGCCGCCGCGGTGCGCGAGTCCGACCTCGACGCGCTGTCCTCCGACAAAAACGTCAAGATCGCCTCCACCGGCGCCAGCAACATCTCCTACCTCGCCTACAACCTGAAGCGGCCGCAATTCGCCAAGCGCGAGGTGCGGGTGGCGCTGGACATCGCCATCAACCGCGACGCGCTGTTCAAGGCGCTGTTCCCCAAGGGCGGCGCCACCCAGGCGGTGAATCCCTTCCCGCCGTCCACCTGGAGCTGGAACCCGCGCACCCGCAACGAGTACGACCCGGCCAAGGCGCGCGCGCTGCTGGCCCAGGCCGGCTACCCCAACGGTTTCACCGTCAACCTGTGGGCCTTGCCGGTGCAGCGCCCCACCAATCCCAACGGCAAGCTGATGGCGCAGATGATCCAGCAGGACTGGGCCAGGATAGGCGTCAAGGCCAATATCCAGTCCTATGAATGGGGCGAATACCTGAAACGCGCCGGCGCCGGCGAACACGACGTCTACATGTCCGGCCTGACGAGCAACTCCGGCGACCCGGACGACTTCCTGTGGAACAGCCTGTCCTGCAGCGTCAGCAAGGGCGGCCAGCGCTTCTGCAACGCCGAGTTCGACCGCCTGCTGCAACAAGGCCGCCAGACCACCGACCAGAAAAAACGCGCGCAGTACTATCTGCAGGCGCAGGACATCTTCAAACGCGAGCGGCCGTGGATCACCATCGCCCATTCGCGCATCTATATCCCGTTGCGCGCCAATGTGCAGGGCTTCATCATGAATCCGAATGGCTCATTCGATTTCGAGGATGTATGGCTGAAATGAACCCGGCCTGGCCGCCTGGCTTCGCCAGCCACCGCTACCAAGCGTTGCGGTCGGGGCCGCGGCTGATCGTCACCGGCGCGGTGCATGGCGATGAAACCTGCGGCGCCCAAGCCATCCGCCGCGTGATGGCGGAGCTGGAGCAAGGCGCGTTGTCGCTTGCCGCCGGCCGGCTGACCCTGGTGCCGGTGGCCAACCCGCTGGCTTACCAGCTGGGCCGGCGCGGCGGCGAGCGCAATCTGAACCGCAACCTCGCCCCGGCAGCCTCGCCGCAGGACTACGAGGACCATGTCGCCAACTGGCTGTGCCCGTTGCTGGCCGAGCACGACGCGCTGCTCGACCTGCATTCCTTCCAATCCCCCGGCCAACCCTTCGTGTTTCTCGGGCCGCGCGACAACGCCGGCGAGCTGGAGCCCTTTGTCCACGCCGCCAAGGAAGAGGCGCTGGCGCGCCGGCTGGGCGTGGGCCGCGCCGTGGACGGCTGGCTGGCCACCTACGCGCTGGGCGTGGCGCGCCGCCGCCAGGCGCCGGCCGGCGACCCGCAGTTGGCCGCGCTGGGGGCCGACCCGCGCTATGGCGTGGGCACCACCGAATACATGCGCTCGCAAGGCGGCTGGGCGCTGACGCTGGAATGCGGCCAGCACGCCGACCCGGCCGCGCCGCAGATCGCCTATCAGGCCATTCTCGACACCCTGGCGCACCTGGGCATGCGCGACGCCGCGCCGCCGCCCCCGCGGGCGCAAGAATGGCTGAGCCTATACGAGGTGGTGGACAAGCTGGACGACGGCGACCGCTTCGCCCGCGCCTGGGCCAGCTTCGACCCGGTGGAGCGGGACGAATTGATAGGCTGGCGCGCCGACGGCAGCCCGGTGCGCGCCCAAGCCCCTGGCCGCATCGTGTTTCCCAGCCCCGGCGCGCCGGTCGGCCAGGAATGGTTCTACCTGGCTCGCCCCTCGTCCCGGCTATCGGCGCCGGCCGCCTGAGCGGGGCGCGGCGGCGCAAGAAAAGCCCGCGCCGTGATCAACGGGGCGGGCCGGGCTGCGCGGACCAGCCTGACGGCTTAGTCCTGGTCCTGGCGCACGTCCAGCAGCTCCTGCAGCTGGCTGAGCGTGCCGCTGTCCTTCACCACATGCTGCAGCCACTCTTCCAGGCTCATCTCGGCCCAGCGCGCGGCGCGCTCCGCCAGCAGCGAAACCGGGCTGTGCGGCTCGTTGTGGCGGAAATAGCGCGCCACCTCGCCCAGCATGCGCACGGCTTCGTCGCGGCTGCGGATCTGGCCATCAAACGCGCTGGCGGGGGCGGCGGTGTACACCGGGCTGGGGGCGGCGTGGCTCACGGTTCGGCTTTCCTCTGCGGCGGGCTGCGGCTGCGGAGCCGCGGCCGGCTTGTTGACGGCAAACTGCTGGCGATAGCGCAGCACCAGGTCCTGGCAGGCGTAGATGGCGTTGCGGATGTCGGCCAGGCTGGGCGCGGCGGCGCCGAAGCGCAGATCCACCTGGGCGTCCAGCGCCTCGTAGGCGGTCAGCGCGCTGACCAGCTCCTCGGCCTTGGCCTGAAACCAGCCGTGGCCGGACTGGGTGGCGGCCTTTTCAAACACCTCGCCGCTGAGTTTGCCTTCGGCGATGGCGGCCTCGCGGGCGTAGCTGTCCTTCAAGCCCAGGTTTTCCACCTCGCGCGACTGCTGCCACTGGTTCCAGCTGTAGGCGCCGAACTCCGGCTTGATCAACGGCACATTGCGCAGCGCGCCGCCCAGCTGCTGGTTCAGCCACTCCAGCTTGGCCACCCGTTCGTCCAGATCCTGCGGGTCCAGCTCCGGAAAACCGTTTTCCCAATAGCGTTCCAGCCAGCCGGCGGCCAGCGCCAGGCCGCGCGCCAGGCCGGCCACGCCGTTGGCCTGCACCTGCGCCTCGGCGTACCAGGCCACCAGTTGCAGATCCTTGCTCTTGTTCCGCAGCGCGTCTTCGCACAGCCGGATCGCCAGCGGCCATTCCGCCGTTTTCAGCGTCTGCTCCCAGTCGCCCTGCGACAGCGACGGATCGTCGCTGCGGCGCGCTTCGCGGATCTGGTCGAAAGTGGCGGAATAGGCCAGGTCTTCGCCGGCCGGAGCGCCGCCGCCTATCGGCTGCAGCAAGTGTTCGATTTCGTGTTCCATGACTCTGTCTTTGTTATGCGGGGCTGCGCCCCAATGCCGGCTAGCCCTTGCTGACTTGCGGCAGGGTGGAAATCAGGGTGGCGCCGCAGCTGACCTTGTGGCCATCCAGCGCCACCGCCTTGCCGCCCACCAGCCAGCCGCCGTCGCCTTCGACGATGGTGCAGTTGACGTGGCCCTGCTGCGGGCAGCTGACGGAGTCGCCGACGCAAGCCACCTGCTTGCCTAACAGCGTGGTGGACGAGGCGGCGCTCACCACCTTGCCGCCGTGGTCGGTGGGGTCGCCCAAACGGATTGCCGCTTTCATTCGCTAACCTCCTCCAGGGGCGGCCTGGCCAGCGCCAGCGACACCCTGTCGTGTTGAAACTGGGTAAGGACGGCCGGCGCCTGCAGGCGCGCGCAGTGGCTGGCAGCCACGGCCGCCAGCAGCATCGGCGTCGCCGCGCCGGCGTCGCCCCATTCGCGCACCACGTTGCTGGCCTCGTCTATCGGGTGCAGCTCCACCTCGTGCCGCGACAACGCGGTGGCGATGGCCGCCAGCCTGACACCGCCGACGTCGATCTGCCCGCTGTTGTGGCACAGCCAGGCCAGGGTGGCGGCCTGGCCACCATCCGGCTTGGCCTCTTCCGGGCTGAACGGATAGTCCAGCAAACCGGCATTGACCAGCGCGTTGTCCAGCACCGGCTGCAGCTGGCGCGCCAGTTGCAGCGCCCGGTCCTGCGACAGGTCGGCCGAGCTGGACTGCGCCATCACCGCCAGCAGCGGCAACTGCGCCAGGCTGGCCTGGCGGCTGGCCGGCACCGCGCCCCAGCCCGCCGCCGGTCCGGAAAACTCCTTCTCCCAATACGGCTGGTAGGGGTCGGCGCCCTCGTCCTGCCGCATCTCCTGCGGCAGCGGCAGGCCATCGCGCAGGAACAGCATCGCCACCGCCGCCATGCCCGGCTCGCCATGCCAACGGCGGTGCGCCTGCAAGGCTGGGTCGACATCGCCCCAATCCTCGTCATCGTCGCGCTGCGCCAGCGGCGCGTCGGCGGCCAGCACCAACAGGCCCGGCAGCTCCGGATCTTGCTGCAATGCCTGCAGCACCCGGTCGGCGATCGGCCCGCTGCCCGGCAGGAAGCGGCAATCGCCGGCGACATGGCAATCGGCCCCCAGCGCGTCGGCCACCGCGGCCTGCTTCAAGGCCTTGACCCGGTTCAGCTGCTCCACGCCGGGCACCAGCGGCATCGCTTCCAGGTATAACGGCAGCCAGGCCGCGCCCGGCGCTTCGGCGTATAGGCTGGCCAGCAGCTCGGCCAGATGGGGCTCCAGCGCGTCCAGCGCTTCGCCCGGCTCCACCTCGTCCTTGGCCAGCGCCAGCCAGTAGCTGCCGTCGGCGGTCTCGGCCAGCCAGGCCGGCTCGTCCTTGGCCGGCACCGCGGCGGCCCACAGCCAGCGGCAACTCACCGCGCGCTGGCGCTCCCGCAGCGCCGCCTCATGCTGGGCGCGCGCCGCTGCGCGCTTGCCGTCGCGCTCGCTCTGCGCCGCCTCCTCCTGCCGCAGCGCTTCGGCCTTGGCCCGCGTTTCCTTCAGATGCGCCCACAGCTTGATGCCGACGCTGAGCAGCATCGGCGGCGCCAGGTGCAGCATCAGGATGGCGGACGGGCTGATGCGCTGCCAGCTCACCGGCAGCACCAGCCACAGCAAAGCCCACCAACCCAGGGTGATGCCGCCGAACAGGCCCAACATTCTCCACATGTGGATAACTCCTTAGCTCAAGCGCACTTTCACCTGCTCGCCCTTCAGCGAGACGGCGATTTTCTTCACCGCACGGCCGCTTGCCATCCGCGCCAGCAGGTCGTTGGAAATCTGCGCCAGCAGCGTGCGGGTGAGGATGGCGTCGGCGTTGCGCGCGCCGCTGTCCACATCCAGGCAGCGCGACGCCATCTGCTCGGCCAGATCGGCCGGGAACTCGACCTGCGCGCCGTGGTTGTCGGCGATGCGCTGGCGGATCTTCTCCAGCTTCAGGCCGACGATGGCGCGCAGCACCTCGTCGCCGATAGGGAAATAAGGAACGATGGTCAGGCGGCCGAGGAAAGCCGGCTTGAACGCCTTCTGCAGCGTCGGCCGCAGGATTTCCACCAGGTCTTCCGCCGTCGGGTCGCGGTTGACATCCTCCACCGTCACGCCGTGCTCGCAGGCGCGCATCACCAGATCGGTGCCGGCGTTGGAAGTCAGCAGGATGATGGTGTTCTTGAAGTCCACCTCGCGGCCTTCGCTATCCTCCAGCACGCCCTTGTCGAACACCTGGAAGAACAGCTCCAGCACGTCAGGGTGGGCCTTCTCCACCTCGTCCAGCAGCACCACCGAATACGGCTTGCGGCGCACCGCCTCGGTCAGCACGCCGCCCTCGCCGTAACCGACATAGCCCGGCGGCGAGCCCTTCAGCCCGGACACGCTGTGCGCTTCCTGGTATTCGGACATATTGATGGTGATCAGGTTGCGCTCGCCGCCGTACAGCGCCTCGGCCAGCGCCAGCGCGGTTTCGGTCTTGCCGACGCCGGACGGGCCCACCAGCATGAACACGCCCTTGGGCTTGCCCGGGTCCTCCAGGCCGGCCTTGGCGATCTGCACCCGCTCGGCGATCTGCTCCAGCGCGTGGTCCTGGCCGATCACCCTCTCGCCCAGCAGCTGGGCCAGCTTCTGCACCTGCTCCAGCTCGTTGCTGACCATGCGGCCCAGCGGGATGCCGGTCCAGCCGGAAATCACGTCGGCGATCACGCTCTCGTCCACGCATTCGAAAGCCAGCGGCTGGTGCTTTTGCAGCTCGCGCAATTCCTTGCGCTTGGCCTGCAGCGGGCTGATCTTCTTGCCCTTGGCCGGCTTGGCTTCGTCCTGGGCCGCCTTCAATGCGTCGATCTCGGCGATCAGCTTCTGCTGCGCCTCCCAGGCCTGGTGCAGCGCGGCCAGGTCCTGTTCCAGCTCGGCGCGCCGCGCCTGCAGCTCGGCGATGCGCTCGGCGTGGCCTTCTTCGCGCTCCAGCGCCGCGGTTTCGCGGTCGATGTTTTCGATCAGCACCGACACGTCCTCGATCGGGCCGGGCTTGCCGGCGCGCGACAGCGCGACGCGGGCGCAGGCGGTGTCGAGCACGCTGATGGCCTTGTCCGGCAGTTGGCGGCCGGCGATGTAGCGGCTGGACAGATGCACGGCGGCTGCCACCGCCTCGTTGAGGATTTCCACCTGGTGGTGGCCGGCCATCGCGCCGGTCAGGCCGCGCACCATCTGCACGGCGATCTCCGGCGCCGGCTCTTCCACCTTCACCACCTGGAAGCGGCGCGCCAGCGCGGCGTCCTTCTCGAAGTATTTCTTGTATTCGGCCCAGGTCGTCGCCGCGATGGTGCGCAGCTCGCCGCGCGCCAGCGCCGGCTTCAGCAGATTGGCCGCGTCGTTCTGGCCGGCCGCGCCGCCGGCGCCGATCAGGGTGTGCGCCTCGTCGATGAACAGAATGATCGGCACCGGGCTGGCCTTGACCTCGTCTATCACCTGGCGCAGGCGGTTCTCGAACTCGCCCTTGACGCTGGCGCCGGCCTGCAGCAGGCCCAGGTCCAGCGTGCGCAACGTCACGCCGGCCAGCACCGGCGGCACTTCGCCCAGCACGATCTTGCGCGCCAGGCCTTCCACCACCGCGGTCTTGCCCACGCCGGGCTCGCCGGTGAGGATGGGGTTGTTCTGCCGGCGGCGCATCAGGATGTCTATCATCTGGCGGATTTCGACGTCGCGGCCCAGGATGGGGTCGATCTTGCCGGCGCGCGCCTGCGCGGTCAGATCGATGGTGTACTTGTCCAGCGCCGGGCTGCCGCGCTTGCCTTGCGGCGCGGCCGGCTGCTCGCCGGCATCCGCGTCATCCGCCGCCTCAGGCTGCGCGCCGCCGTTGCCCGTTTCGCCGCCGTGCTGGCGCAGCGCCGCGTAAGCGCCCTGCAGCCTGCCGGCATCCTGGCGCGCCAGCGCCGGCGCGCCGGATTGCAGCGCCCCGCGCAAGGCGTCGTCCTGCCACAGCGCCAGCAGCAGGTCCAGCGTGGAGACATTGTCCTGGCCATGCTCGGCGCTGGCCAGCAACCAGGCCTTCTCCAGCCACTTGGGCAGCCAGGACGACAACACCGGATTGCGGGTGTTGCCGCTGCGGAAATTGTCCAGCGCGGCGTCCAGCTCGCGCTCGACGCGGGCCAGATCGGCGCCCAGCGCGCGCAAGGCCGCCAGCGCGGCGTTGTCGTCCTGATCGAACATCGCCAGCAGCGCATGCTCGATCTCGATCTCGAAGTGGGTGCGGGCCAGCGCGCGGCTGGCGGCCTGCTCGATGGCCTGGCGCGCGGTCGGCGTCAGTCGGCCTATCAGGGATTTCAGCGATACGGACATAGGCTTGTACTCGTCTTCTAAAGGTATGGATTCAAATCATTCGTCGTTGGCGGCTGCGGCCGGCATCATCTCGCCCAGCCAGCCTCGCAGCGCTGCGCATCCGTTTTCGTCCAGGTCGGCCAGCATCGGCGCGTACCAGTTGAGCAGCGCCTGGTCATCCAAGCATTGCCGCAGCAAGGGCCAGCTGTTCTCCAGGAAGACCGGGAAAAACGGCACGCCGCGCTGCTGCAAAAACTGGTCGTCGGTGATCTTCAGCTGGCGGTACAGCTCGCGCAGCCAGGCGAGGTAGGGCAGCGTTTCGCGCGCATGGCCGGCTTGAGCCAGCGCCGCGATGAAATTGACATAAGCCGCCGCGCACGGCACCTCGCGGCTGGCGTGGTTCAGTTCATCGAACTTCATCAACCAGGCCTTGCCCCGCGCCACCTCGCCGGCCATCACCGAACAACTGGCCAATTGCAACGCATTGCGGGCTGACGGCTCCAGCTCGAACAGCTTCTGCCAGCAGGAAAGCGCCGTGCTCCACTGCATCTGCCGGCTGCTGGCCAGCGCGCACAAGCGGTAGGCGTCGGCGCGCAAGCTGGCGGACTTCGCCTCCAGGTGGGGCTGCGCCAGCTTCAACGCCTGCTGCCATTCCTCGCGTTGCAGCGCGTCCAGCGCGGCGCGCAGCTGCGGCGGCGCATCCTGCGGCTCGGCCAGTTGGATGGGCATCGCTTTGCGGCCCAGGATGCGCGACAGAATGCTCATGGCGTTTCTTTCCGATCAGGACAACAGGGTGTAACGCATATCGTCGGGATGGCCCGCCGGCTTGCCCAACCAGCCATCGCCGCCCAGGCGCAGCGACGCGTCGCCCAGCACCGCCGCCGCGACGTCGCGCTTGTCCAGCACCAGGCATACCTCCACCGCCAGCGCGTGGCCGAGCGCGAACTTCATCAGCGCGCGCAGCGCCTGCGCGCCGGCGGCGTGCGGCTGCAGCGCGTCGAACTGCGCGCGCCGCAACGGCCCCAGCCGCAGCTTGAGTTTGGTTTGCCTATCCCAGATGCGCTCGCCGGCAAAGGCGGAAAAACCCAGCTCGCAGCCTTCCATTCCCAGCTGGCTCTGCTCGGCGCGCGGCACCGGCAGCCATTGGCCGACGAACTGCTCCAGGCTGGCCGTCACGCCGAAGAAGCCCTCCACCAACGTGGTCAAGGCTTGCGCCGACATCGGCTTTTGGCTGAGCAGGCCGGCGTAGTAGACGAACATGCGCTCGTCCAGCTCGGCGCCCGGCCCCATCTGCTGGCGCAGCTGGCCCAGGCCCACTCCGCCCAGGTCCAGCAGATTGCGGGTGAAGCCGTCGCGCTCGCCGGCTTCGACATTCACCCAGCTGCGGTATTTGCACCAGGCTTCGAAGAACAGCGCGCCGGCGCGGTGGCTGAACAGATCGAAGAAAGCATGCATGGTGCTGTCGCGGTGGCGCAGCTTGCGCTCCAGCAGCAGCTCGGTATAGGCGGTGGGCAAGGCTCCGCTCGGCCCGGTCAGGCCGAGGAAGCTGATGGTCATCTCGTCCTGGCCGCCGCTGCCCGCTTCCGCCTGGCGGTAAGTTGTCAGCTCGCTGGCCGGGAACGACAAGGAGGCCAGCGTGCGGAAACGCAGCGCATCCGGCAAACGGCCGCGCTTGGCGCCGCGCTTGCGCCCGGCCAGCCCCAGCAGGCGCACTGCCTGGAAGAAGCCGAACTGGCTGGCGTCGGCGGCCAGCTCGCGCGTCAGATCACGAGGGCTTCGCCGGCTCGGGCTGGCCATACCGCCACCTCCTCGTTTTGTTGCACGGTTTCCACCCGCAGCCGGGTGAAGCTGTTGGGCGCGCAGTACAGCGCGAAGAAACGCTCCAGGATGGACGCGAACAGGTAAACGCTGCCGCCGACATAATAATCGGCGTCCAGTTTCAGGCGGATTTCACTGCCGCGCACGAAGCCGGCGAAATCGCGGCCGCTGACGCGGGTGACCGCCGCCTCGCTGTGAATGCCTACTATGCCCTGGATTTGCCGCACGTTCACCGGAGAAGCGGTGAGATTGTACAGCGCCAGCATTTCCTGCAGGGCGGCGCAGCCGGAGTCGACGATGGACATGTAATTCAGCGACAGGTGCGAGATCAGCCGCCACTGCACGGCGCGGCCCAGCGGGCTGCGCTGGCTGGCGGACGGCTTGCGCAGCAGCCTCACCCGCTTCACCACCGAATGGCCCGGCAGCGAAAAATCGGTGCGCTGGGTGGACTGGCTGCCGCCGAACGGAATCTGCTCCGGCAAATCGCGGTTGCTGCACAGCAGGTCCAGGCTCAGCACCTCGGCCGCCGGGCGCACCATATTGAACGCCAGGTCCACCAGGTGCAGCTCCAGGTCGGTGCCCTTGTCGCCGGCGCGCGGCGAGCCCTCGCGACTGGCGTGCCAGTAGAAGCGCGGCGCCTGCTTTTCGCTGCCGTGGCGGGTGGCGTAGAACGGCGGCACCTCCTCGCTGCTTTCGCCTTCGCCCGATTTCTCCACCCGCACCACGCGGCGGATCTGGATCGCCTCGTAGGCCAGCGGCTTGCGCGAATCCGCCAGCACCGCGTAGCCGGCCTTCTGGTGGCTGACGCGGATGGGCTCGGCCGGGTGGTTGAACAGATTGACGATGGGCGCGCAGCCCAGCTTCAGATGATGGGCCTGCAACTGCGCCTGCAGCCGGTGGTGGCGCTCGCTGTCCGGATAGTCGGCCAGCACCAGTTGCAGCACCAGCTTCTCCCCTGTCAGCCGCGGCGCCGCCTTGGCCAGTTCGCCGATATCGACGAACAGGAATTTTTCCGGGTAGCAGAAGTATTCGGTCAGCAGCCGGTAGCCCATGAACGAGCGCTCGTCATACTCCAGCATGCCCTCGTCGCGGCCGAAGCCCACCGGGCGGATGGCCGAGGCCGGCAGCAGCGCGCTGCGCGCCGGATCCTCGCTGCCGTCGCCGACGCGGATGCGCAGCACCTTGGACAACAGCAGTTCGTACAGCAGATGCATCAGCGCCGGTTCGCCGTCCAGGAAGAAGCGCAACGACTCCAGGCCGATGTCGCTCACCGCCAGCCCGCCGTGGGTGTGGAATTCCAGCGTCAGCAGCGCCGCCGCGTCCGGCGCCAGCTGGCGCAGGTAGGGCGAGCCGCTGGTCAGCTCCAGCTTGGCGTTTTCCAGCGACAGCGGGTACAGGTCCACCGGGTAGGCGCTGCGGAATTTGCACACCACGCCGCCGATGGCCGGCGCATGCACCGGCTGGCCGCGCTCCACGCGGTAGCGCTTGGCGATCTCCGGCCGCGCCGGATCGCACTCGAACTGCACGATGGTGGCCGACGGAATCGGCTGCAGATAGTGCGGGTAGAGCACGTCGAGGAAGCTTTCCGCCACCTCCGGGTATTCATCGTCCAGCTTCTTGTGGACGCGCGAAGCCAGCAGCGCGAACGCCTCGATCAGCCGCTCGGTGTGCGGGTCGGCGCACTGGTCGCCCTCCATCTGCAGCCGGCCGGCTATCTTCGGATAGCGGCGCGCGAATTCGCCGGACAGCTCGCGCAGGTGGCCGAGCTCGCGTTCGTAGTAGGGGAGTAAGGATTCGAGCATATGATTTCTATATTGTATTGACTTGTGAACCTACAAGCCTATCCGTGGCAATGCAACAATTTCATACTCACAAGCCGCCAAACTAAATTGCATATCTTCCTTCGCAACAAGCCTTTTCAAACCAGTCACTCGCAATCGAAATTTACTCTTTATCTTTTCCATCCGTACAAAGAGTGCGAAATGGACGAGCTCCAAGCATAACTTCCGCAGCATTATCCATATGCAGCCATTTTCATCCTATTGCAGCACCGCCGCACACTTACTGTTAAATCCCAACCCTGCTATCCCTTCATACAACCTGCACTCATTGGCTTTCCCGCCATACAGCAGACAACCCCACCTGGGTTCCGAAGGCTCTATTTCGCTTATTTCATAGACGTACTGGTCATCCACCACAAGCTTGTAATCCGCATCGTAAAAAAGACCATGCGCTTCATAATCAGCAAAGCGAATAATCAAAGTGGGTGCGGTATTCTCTAGTGGAGAAAATATATGCAAATTAAACTTACTGCTAATCTGAATCGGGTCAATGAAACCACCACCTTTTCCATATCGATACAAAACAACTCGATGAGGCAATACTCCGTGCCAGCCGACAACATTCACACTATTTCCAAAGTATTTACAAGATTCCGCATGAGCATGCCCCAATAAAAAAGTAATTGAAACTACTAAAACATGGCTAGCAAATTTCAACATACTCACAGCGATTACTTTCGAAGAAAATTAAAGCATCAACAACAATGACAATTTCGCTCTTCACCGCAGAATACCCGATTAAGCCCTAAAATCTGAAAAGACTATAATTCAGGATAAGTCTGCGAAGTTCAACACTCACCAAAACACAATGCAATCAATACCTGAGATCCGTGAGTTCTATTCATAAAACAACTCCACGCTGGACACACCCATCCAAACTACTACTTACAAACCGACACCAACACCGCGCCTTACTCCTTAATCATCTCCGCACATTCCCGATTAAAAGCTATCCCTTCACCGCCGAATATTGTTTTACAGCTATTCACTCTTCCCCCTCCAAGCTGACATCCCAACGACACTCTTGTTTTTTCTAATTTCGAGATTTTAAATTGATACCCTTCTCCCAGTATCAGTTTATAATCTGCATCAACAGGTAAATTTTTTTCACCATAATCAGAAAATTTTACAATTAAAGTAGGTGCCTTGTTTTCCTTTGGCCACCAAATATCGGCTCGATAAGTCTCCTTGCTGACCTGGATAGGATTAGTAAAATTTCCATTTGCCGGATAGCGGTATAACACTGCCTTTTTCGGCACCTCTCCCTTCCAATGCTGGATGAAAAAATTATTTACCAAATTTTCGCACTCACTAGCCTCAGCGCAACAAGACATCAACAGGCTGCCGCAGCAAAACATCACCCATCTAGAAAGCTTCAATATAGCCATAATAATTACTCTCAAAGGCACTATTATCAATACCACTAGGAGTCATCACCGTTTTACTTGCCGGCCGCCCCAACTCTCCATCCAAATTGTACTTCCTAATGGTTTCAGGGTTATAGCCCCAAGTATATAATTTAAAACTTACCTGATCAGATCCATCCAAAAGACCTCCCTCATATACAACCCAATGCGAGTCTTTAAGATTACCAACGCTATACCCTGATTCATTCTTAATCATTCTGGCATCTATCATTAAAAGAATCTGATGTCCTTTGTTTTTAATGTCATCAATACTTTTCAAATCAGCAAGTGCTGATAGCACATCCTCCCCCTTGTAAGAGAGCGCCTTTTTCACAACAGTTCCAATTAGGCTAATACCAACAGCACTCACATTCTCGTACCCAGCAATTTTTTTGACGAGCCCTTCCATCATTCCAGGCCAGTTAATCGCTGTAAACTGATCCCAATTTCCCGTCTCAATACCATGATATCCTAAATTACTTTCCGAGCTTCTTGTACCTGCAAGCACAATCCAATCGGCCTCCCACATGCTCATATTTTCATAATTGCTACTATTCGGCTTAACCTCATACATCGAACTAGACGGTTCAATAGAAAAATCGTCTATTTTGCACAAGCCTGTTCGATGTAACTCATGTGCAATTCTTCTGTAACGATCAGGACTTCGCTTAATCGTCACATAGTACAACGCTGCCATCCCACATAAACTGCTACGCCCTTGGTCAATACGCCATGGTTCTTGCATTCTATCTTTAACCTGGGACTCCACCCGCTTGGCATCAAACCAACGAAATCTATTATGCACAAACTGCACTAACTCACAGCTCTGATCTGGATCATCCAAATAAGCTTTAACCTTTAAATCACAACCACAAAAATCTGGATTATCTATTTCTATCTTTGCCCTGCTACCTAAGTTACCCAGATCTTTCCTAACCATCTGATCTCTTGATGTATCAGGACTTTCATACTCAATAGCCCAGCAATATTGGCTACCATTAGCAGGCTCATCACCATTCATCAAAGTAATAGCAAACTCATACTTTTCTCCATAAATCATAGCCTTCTGAGTCTTTTCTCCAGACCCATCATTACTTGAACCGTCACATAGTGGCGTCAGCAGAGTTATTTTACGCGGGACCCTAATAACAGTTACGTTAGGCTTTTCAGAGTTAGAAGACTTAAGAGAATCTTGATACAAGCTCTGTCCTTCAGCGGTAGTGGCACTCATCCAATTGATTCCTTTATGGCTTACCGATGCTAGGCATCTAGCATTTAACTCTTCTTTTTGACGTAATCAAATGCAAATGCAACTTCTCTGCCGCATCAGGATTTTTGACGACATGAGTAAAACCACTACCATCCGTAATACCCAGTTCCACCTCACCTGACTCGCGGATTATTTTGTACTTCTGCTTGGCCAATGGCTGGCCTGTGTGCTCGTCAAGAACTTGATATTTGTTATCAAACTTGGCATCTGGCATAGAGTTAAACATTTTCCCCAGGCTCGTCCCTCCGCTCCAATCATGGCTGCCGCCCTTGAAACTGACCGTGCCCGGCGCATGCAGCTCGATCTTGCCGTCCTTGATCCGCACGTAAGCGCCGCCGCTGGTCAGCAAGATTTCCTGTTTGCCGTTGAGGTGGATCTTCTGTTTCACCGAGGTGATGGAGAGGTCTTGATCCGCCGTCAGCTCCATCGCGTCGCTCTGCGCCTGCACTTGCACCTTCCCCTTCGCCGCGATCAGCTTCAGCGCCACCCTGTCCTTCACCCCCGCCACGAACAGGCTGAGGTGCTGGCCGACGTTGTGGATCCAGCGCCGGCCGGTGGTGTGGTTGGCGTCGCGTTGGGCGATCAGGTTCAGGTTTTGCCCGGCGGAGACGGTTTGGCTCTGCTCGGTCAGGGAGGCGATGCCGGCCGGGCCGGACAGCACCAGCAGCGGCTGTTGGCCGGCTTGGTCCTGGGCGGTTTTGCCGTCTTTGTCGGTGTTGCTGCCGGCTTCCCAGGCCTTCAGCGCGTCGGCGTGGTGTTGCAGGTGGCCTTGGGATTTCTTGCCGGTTTTGGCGTTGTCCGCGCTGATTTCGTCGGGGCCGGTTTCCATGCTGTCGGCCAGTTGGCCGCTGGCGGTTTCGGCCAGCGCTTGGGATAGGCTGAGGGCGGCGTCGAGCTGGCTTTGGGCGTGCTCGCGCGCCAGCTGTTTGCCGGATGCGCCGTTTTGCGCTTCGGTGGACAGCAGCAGGCCGTGGGCGGCGCGGATGGCGCCGTGCTGGTCGGTTCTGAGTTCGAAGCCGTCGCCGCGCGGCTGGGCTTTGCCGTTGCTTCTTGGGTGGGCGAGGTAGCCCTGGTTGAGCTGGGTCTTGCCCGCTTCGCTGGATAGCTTGGCGCGCACTTCGCCGGGGGTGTCGTCGAACAGCAGTTCGTTGTAGCCGCCGCCCTGGTGTTCCTTGGATTTGATGCCGGACAGGGTCTTGTTGGCGGGCAGGCTGCCGGCGCTGCTGAAGTCGGGCGTGGGGTGGCTGCCGTTGTACAAGACGCCGGTGATGACGGGGCGGTCGATGTCGCCTTCGATGAAGTCGACCAGCACTTCCTGGCCGATGCGCGGGATGAACTGGTGGCCCCAGCCGGCGCCGGCCGAGGGCATGGCGACGCGCAGCCAGCAGGAGGATGTGTCGTCCATTCCGGCGCCGATGGTCGGGTGTTCGTCCGGCCGCTGCCAGTGGAATTGCACCTTGATGCGGCCCTGGGCGTCGGTGTGGACTTCTTCGCCGGCGGGGCCGACCACGGTGGCGGTCTGCACGCCGAGGCTGGTGGGCTTGGCCGATTCGGTGCCGGCGTAGGCCGGCGTCAGCGGGATGCCGCGGCGCTGCGCCTGGATCTGGCTGGCGAAGGGGGCGGCCTGGCTGTCGCTGTCGGCCAGCAGGCTGGGGGCGAGGGCGCGCAGTTGCTGGGTCAGCTCGCTGGGCAGGTTGTTGCGCGCTTGCAGCGTCTGGCCGGTGACGACGAATTCGCGCTGTTCGTGGCTGTCGGCTTCGTGCGCCGGGTGGTCGTCCAGGCGGAACCATTGGCCGGCGGTGAGGCCGCGGACGGCGCCGCCGCCTTCGAATTGTTTGGCCTGCAGGTCGTGCGCCTGCTGGCGCAGCCGGGCGTAGTGGCTCAGTTGGTCGGCGTCGCCGGCGTAGTACAGGCCCTGCGGGTCGTAGTCCTGCAGGCTGGATTGCAGCGCCTGGCCGCCCTGGCCCTGGTCGATCTGGCTGCTGTCGCCGCTGTGCTGGGTGGACACCGGCTGGTAGTCGAAGCTGGCCAGCGCGACGTTGCCGGGGACGATCTGGCGGCTGGCGTGCCAGGCGGTGAGGCCATCCTCGTCTTCGGTGGCGTCGCTGCGGTGGAAGCGCACGCGTTCCACCTCGGCCGGCGGCAGACTGTAGGCGTCGTCGAACACCACCAGCTTGACCTGGGGCGTGTCGCCGTCGACATGCTCGAAGCGCCAGGCGTAGCCTTCCTCGTGCAGCAGGCGGACGATGAAGTCATAGTCGCTTTCGCGGTATTGCAGGCAGTAGCTGCGCGGCTGCGCCGGGCCGACCTGGATTTCGATGGCCTGGCCGCGGGCGAAGGCCGGGTTGGCGGCCTGGTGCTCTTGCAGGATCTGCTGGACGATGTCGGGCACCGTCAGGTCCTGGAACACCCGCGAGGTGCGGCGGTGGCGCAGCAACGCGAACGGCGGCTCGATGGTCAGTTCGTAGCGGGCGAAGCCGCCGTCGGCGCCCAGCTGCCGGGCCTGGGACACCACGCCGCAGCGTATCGTCTCCTGGCCCTGGGCGTCGGCGATGCCGAGGCGGGCGGATTGACCGAGCAGGGTCTTGAGTGCGATGGCGCCGTCGGGCGACAGGCAGGTCAGGGTGAAGCGATAGGGCCGGGACACGCCTTCCTCGCCGTCCAGGCTTTGCGGCAGCAGCTGCTCGGCCGCGACATGGCCGTCGCCCAGTTGCAGGGTGAGCTGGCGGCGGTCCTGGGTGAAGGCGGAGGCGAAGCTGGCGAGGAGGTCCATGGGCATTCTTGTGCGAATCGATAATGACAAGCCGCGCCGGCTATCGCTTGCCAGGCTGATGGGGCGATAGGCAACGGAGCGGCTTCAGTGCGGATCAACCGCGTTTAGTTGCTGACCAGCAGGCGGACGGCGTGCAGCGGGCGTTCGGTGTCGAAGCGCACGGTGATCTTGCTGGACGGGATGTCGGCCATCAGCAGGTATTGCCTTACCGCGGCGGCGCGCGCCTGGGCGGCGGCCTTGGCGTTGCCGATATCGTTGCGGTAGCAGTGGCCGCGAATGATGATGGATTTGGCGGATTTCAAGCTCGGCAGCAGCAGGTCCAGCTGGGCTTCGCCCACGGGAGTCAGCTTGCCGCTCATTTTCTCAAACGGAACCAGCGTGGAGTCGGCGGCGTAATTGGCGGCGGCGGCTTTGGCGATTTCAGCTTTGGCCTCATTGGCGGCGGCTGCAGCCTGCATTTCGGCCTGTTGAGCCTTGGTGGGTGCCGTCTGACAAGCGCTGCACAGCACGGCGACAGCCACGGTTATCAACAAACGTTTCATAGCTACACTTCCCCAAGTGACTAAAAAAGGCTTAAAACCCGCCCGAGAACGGGCGGGTCGGCATTCCATCGCTGGAATTAGGCGATAACTTTGTTCGCGGTCAGGTCCCAGCCGGCGCTGACATTGCCGCCGCCGGCGCCGTCGGCGCGCTTCTGCTGGGTGTAGGTCCACTTGATCTTGCCGTAGCTGAAGCTAACCTTCTCCGACGGGAAGCCGGAATCGGTAGCGGAACCTTGCGGCTCAACCTTGGAGATCAGGACTTGTTCCATCTTGATTTCCATGTACTTCACCTTGTCGCCACCCGCGCGGCACAGCTCGATGGTGATGTCCTTGATGTGCTTGCCGGTGCAGCAAGCTTCGTAGATCTTCGGGCTGGCTTTGTCCAGGAAGTGGGTGATTTCGTACACGCCATGGTTCACGCGCTCGGCGGTCGCGCCGCCGGCGGTGCTGGCGGAAGCCTGGGCCGGTTGTTCCAGCTTGTGGCTGAACGACTGGATTTCGATCCAGTCTTTGTGCTTGTCGTCGCCGCTTTCACCAGGAATGCCATCAATTTTCAGGAATGCATCAAAAGCCATTAGTACTTCTCCTTACATGGGTCGATAAACGGGGGCGTTCCACCCCCCTAGCTAGCAAAGCGTCAGCCCGCCGGTTGCGGCAACTCGGCTACCAGACGCAATGAAATGGTCAGCTCGTCCAGCTGGAAATGCGGACGCAGGAAGGCGGCGGCGCGGTAGACGCCCGGCTTGCCCGGCACTTCCACCACGTCGACGCGCGCTTCGCGCAGCGGATACTTGGCCTTGGCTTCCTGGCTGGCGGAATCGTCCAGCAGCACGTATTGGGCCAGCCAGGTGTTCAGGTAGTCCTGCACGTTCTGGCGCGAGGCGAAGCTGCCGATCTTGTCGCGCATGATGGATTTCATGTAATGCGCGATGCGGGAAACCGCGAAGATGTACGGCAGCTGGGTGGACAGACGCGCGTTGGCGTTGGCCGAATCGGTGTTGTAGGTCTTGGCCTTCTGCACCGACTGGCCGCCGAAGAAGGCCGCGTAGTCGGTGTTTTTGCAGTGCACCAGCGAGATCAGGCCCAGATCGGACAGCAGTTTTTCGGTGCGATCGGTGATCGCCACTTCGGTCGGGCACTTCAGCGCCACTTCGCCGTCGTCGGTCTTGAAGGTGTGCGCCGGCAGGCCTTCCACCAAGCCGCCGCCTTCCACGCCGCGGATGGCCGCCAGCCAGCCGTACTGGGCGAAGGCGTCGGTCAGGCGCGCCGCATAGGCGTAGGCGGCGTTGGTCCACAGGTATTTGTCGTGGTTGCTGCCATCGACGTTTTCCTCGAAGTCGAACTCCTCCACCGGCACATTGTCCTTGCCGTACGGCAGGCGGCCCAGCACGTGCGGCAGCACCAGGCCGACGTAGCGGGAGTCTTCGGATTCGCGGAACGATTTCCACTTCGCGTATTCGACGGTGTCGAAGATCTTGGCCAGATCGCGCGGCTTGCCGATGTCGGCGAAGGTTTCCAGGCCGAACAGGCCCGGCGCGGCGGCGGAAATCAGCGGCGCATGGGCGGAGGCCGCCACGTGCGACAGCTCGTCCATCAGGTAGAAGTCTTCCGGATGGCGGGTGAATTCGTAATCGCCGACCAGCGCGGCGTAGGGCGCGCCGCCGAAGGTGCCGTACTCTTCTTCGTAGATTTTCTTGAACAGCGCGCTCTGGTCGAACTCGGCCGCCGCCTTGAAGTCCTTGACCAGGTCCTTCTTCGACGCGTTCAGCACCTTGATTTTCAGCTGGGTGCTGGTTTCCGACTCCATCACCAGGTACTTCAGGCCGCGCCAGGAGGCTTCCAGCTTCTGGAAGTCGCCATGATGCATCACATTGTTCAGCTGGTCGGTGATCAGCTGGTCGATCTCGGCGATGCGGGCGTCAATGCTGGCGGACAGGTCGCGCGATACCGTCACGCTGCCCTTCAGCACCTGGTCGACCAGTTCGCCGATCAGGTCGCGGGTATGGTTCTTTTCGCTGTCATTGGTGGCGATGCGGCTTTGCTCGATGATGCTGTCGAGCAGGCTACCGCCTTCCGCCGCGGCCGGAGCCGCCTGTTGCTGCAGTTCCGCGCTCATTGCTCGCCCCCTTCCTGCTTGCCGGCCTGCTGGCCGATCTGGCGCAGCTTCTCGGTATCGCGCACCACTTCGTCCAGCAGTTCTTCCAGCTTGTCGTTGCCGGCCAGCTTGTTGCGCAGGTCGGCCAGGCGGGTGCGCGCTTCCAGCAATTGGTTCAGCGGGTCGATCTGGCGCACCACGTTCTGCGGTTCGAAGTCGGCCAGGTTGTCAAAATTCAGCTCCACCGACAGCTGGCTGCCGTCGTCCTTCAGCGCGTTGTCCACCTTCATGGTCAGGCGCGGCGCCATGCCTTTCAGCACTTCGTCGAAGTTATCGCGGTCGATCTGGACGAACTTGCGCTCCTTCATCTTCGGCAGCGGCTCCTTGCTGTGGCCGGAGTAGTCGCCCAGCACGCCCAGCACGAACGGCAGTTCCTTGGTTTCGATCGCGTCGCCAATTTCGACGTCATAGGTGATCTGCACGCGCGGCGGACGTACCCTCGACAGTTTTTTCTGAGTGCTTTCTTTACCCATGGTTTTTCTCTAGATGTTCAAAAGGTTCAAAAATGACTACGCGATATTGCGCGACAGACTGGTTAAAACCGTCCGCAGCTGCGCCAGCGACAGGCCCGGATCGTTCAGTTGCCGGCCCAGCACGTACGCCGCCTCGGCATAGGCCTGGTGGCTGCGCCACGGCGCCTTGGCGTCGTTGATGTCGACGACGAACTTGGCGTCCGGCTGGCTGCCCCAGCACTGGCTGGCGATCTGCTCGTTGAGCCCGGCCGGCAGCAGCACCAGGAAATGGCCTTCCGGCCGGCGCAGGATCAGGCACTGCTCCTGCGCGTCGCCGTTGTCGTAAGTGGCGGCGTGATACAGCGCCAGCCAGGTGACGGCGGCCAACACGTTCTCGCCCTCCACCGCCGGCAGCGGCAGGAAGTAGGCCTGCACCGGCAGGCTGTCGCGGAATTTGCGCAGCAGGCGGTGATGGAACACGAAGGCCAGCAGCACCGACTCCAGATCGCCGCTGCCCGCCTGGCTCAGGCTTCGCCCCAGCTCCGACGCCGGCGTCACCGCCAGGTGTTTTTCCAGCAGTTGCTGCGCCAGATCGATGTCGGCCACCGACGAGGCGCCGAAGCGCAGCTGCTCTTCCAGAAACTGCTTGCAGGCCAGCATCTCCACCGAATTGTCGATGGCGCTGGCCAGTTGGTCCTTCAGGCCGGTGAAGAACAGCTCGTTGGCCAGCAGCAGGATCGCCGTCGGCGGCAAGGCGGTGTCTATCGCCACCAGCGACGCCGCCACCAGCGGATAGTTGCGGCCGCCTTCATCGCGGCTGGGCTGGATCACGCCCAGCGACAGCCAGTTCTGGTCGCGGCTTTGCAGCACGAAGGAGGTGGCCGGCATCGCCAGATAGCGGCGGGTGCTGTCCTCGTTGAACTCCATCCGCTGCAGGCTCTGCGCCAGCAGTTGATCCAGCTGCATCGCCGCCGGGTGGGTGGCATTGACCCGCACGAAGTCGGCGCGCCGCGGCAGCTTGCCGAAAATGCAGAACTGCGGGGGCACTTCCTGGGTGCGCTTGAAATTGAACGCCATGCCGCTTATCTCCAATTACAACGTCACGCGTTCGGGCAACGTCAGTTTGTAAAGCCGGTTCAACTGCAGCGGATTGACGCCGCCCAGCATGCGGAAATTGAAGCGCACGGTTTGCGCCTCGGCGCCGCTGCCCTTGGGCAGGTTCCAGCTCAGTTGGGCCGAGCCGTCGCCGCCGTCCTGCACCTTGGCGCTGGCCAGCAGGCGCATCAGGCCCATGCGGCCAGACTGGTTGCCCACCACGGTGCTGGCGCCGGCGTAGTTGACCACCTGGATGCGGGCGCCTTCGCCGCCGCCACTGCCCGGCCAGTTGAACGGCTGCCACGGCTGCGGGCCGTTGCGGTAGCGCAGCTCCTGGCCGTCTATGCTGAGCACGGTTTCGGACAGGCCCGGGGTCGGCAGCGGCTGCAGCTCGAAGCGGCTGTTCTCGCCATCCTGCAACTGGCTGTTGGCCAGCGCCATCAGCCGGCTGACGCCGGTGAGGAATTCCGGATTGAAGCGCACGCCCTGGTTGCCCCAGGCGCGCGGCACCAGGCTGTCGCCCTTCTTCTGCACCAGGCCGTTCAGGTATTTGTTGACGAACTTGTCCAGCGTGCCGTCATTGGCCTTGACGAAGCGGTTGATGTCCGCCACCGAGGCGCTGCTGCTGGAGTCGCTGAACGGGTACTTGCCGGCCAGCTGTTTCCACTGCGGCAGCACTTCGTTGGCCCAGGCCTGGTTGATGTCCTGCGCCACCGGGCCCAGCAAGGCGCTGTACGACTGCGACAGCGGCCGCACCAGCATCGGCCGCACCATCTCGATGGTGTCCGGCGTCGCGCCGTTCAGCAGGGTGTTGTCGACATAGGACAGCGTGTCGCCCAGTTCGGAACCGGAGCCGTTCAACGTCGACTGCAGCGCGGTGCGCGCCTGCGGGCCGGGCTCGTCGGTGGTAGCGATGGCCGCCATCTTCACTTTCAGCTTGGCCAGCTGGTCGAGGTAACCGTTGATCGGCGGATTGTCGCCCTTGACCAGCGCGGCCACGCCGGCGAACTGCGCGCCCACCACGCCGAACTGCTTGTCGCTCTTGGCGTCGGCCGGGCTATCCGCGCCCTTGAACAGTTCGGTGGTTTTTTCCAGCACCGAGCGCTTGGCGGTCTCCAGCGAGCGGTTCAGCTCGGACGGATTGTCCCAGGCGGTTTCCTGCGCCGCGCGCGCCAGGATCAGCCTGATCGGCGAGTTCTGCTTGTCGGAGAGGCGGGTCATCGCCGACGCCGACTGCGCCGGATTGGTGATGTCGCGCACCACCACGCCCTGCAGGAATTTGTGCCAGGCGGCGATGTATTGGGCGCGGTACAGCGCTTCCAGCGCGGCGCGGTTCTTCTCGGCGTCGCCGTCCTTGCCCAGGTTGTCCTGGCTGCTGGAGGCCAGCACCCAGTCGTCGCTGCGGATCTCGCCCTTGCTCGCCTCGTCGATGGCGGCGCGCACATAGGTGTTCCACGCCTCGCGGGTGTAGGCGCCCTCCACCATCTGGCTGCTGGCCATGATGTCCATGTCGCGGTTGTCGAGGATGCGGGCCACGGTCAACGGCGCGAAACGGGTGTTGGCGCGCGCCTTGATCTCGCTGAACACGCGCTCCTGCGCCGACAGGCGCTTGAACGAGCCGCGCAGCACGTCGCGGGCGTCGGCCACCACCTTGGGATCGTTGTCGATCAGCGGCAGGTCCGGCTCCTTGATCTGGCTGACATAGAACGCCACCAGCTTCTCGGCCTGGCCCATCACCTCGTTGACCGGGTACTCGCCGCGCTGGCTCTCCAGCCACGGCCGCCAGTAGCGCGGCAGTTGGTCGGCCAGCTGCGCCTCTTCCATACGGCGCTGCTCATGCAGCATCAGATAGGTTTTCAGCGCGTTGTAGCCGACATCCAGCTGCTGCGGATTCTGCGGCTTGCCGGCGGTTTCGCCGCCGATGGCCGGCGCCGAGGCGTCCAGCTTGGCGGTGGTCGCGCGTTGCGGCAGCTCCAGCGCGCTCAGGTTGATATTGGGCAGCGCATGGCCCTTCGGACGCGGCTTGTACTGTTTGATCGGCTTGGCCGGCTGCGGCTTGGGCTCGGGTTTGGCTTCCGGCTTGGGCTGCGGCTTCGGCGGCTCGCTGACCGCCACCGGCTGCGGCACGCCGGGCTTAAGCGCCGCCAGCGTGGTTTCCAGGTTTTTCTGCACCGGGCGCAGCATCACGTCCTTGACGCCGGCGAAGTAGGCCTTGCGCAGATTGCGCTCGAGTTCTTCGCCCTGGTAGAGGCCCATGCCGATCTGCCACGGCTCGCCGTTGCGGCGGTAGTTCTGCAGCTCTTCCAGCCGGTTCTGCAGGATCAGCAGGCCCTTCAGGCGGTCGTACAGCTGGCCGGAAGCGGCCAGTTTCTGCGCCTGCGCGCGCTCGGCGCTGACCTGCGCGATCAATTGCTGGTTGCCGACGAACGACCAGGTCCACAGACCGGCCACCGCCGCCAGGCTGACCACGCCGGCGATCATGCCGGCCAGGCGCCAGCGGCTGCCGCTGGGCTTGGTCTGCTGGAAAATCAGGTGTTGGTCGGGGAACAGCACTTCGCGGAACAGGCCGCGCAGGAAGTAACTGTATGAAGCCGGCGCCTGATGCTTGTCCAACCCGCCGGCGGACAGGTCGAACTGCCCCTGCACGCGGCCGGCGGTGACGATGCGCGGCACGCCTTCTTGCAGCGCGCTGGTGAAATAGAAGCCGCGCAGCAACGGGCGCGAATGGTACGGGTCTTCCTCGAACAGCAGGCGGACGAACTTGACCACCGCCTCCTGCAGGCCATGGAACTCGATCGGGAAGGCGAAGTGCGCCGACTTGACCGCGTCGCCGCGCGCCTGCGACAGCTGCTCCTCGCCCATTTGCACCAAGCCGCGGTACAACTGCTCGAACTGCTGCGACACCACGGCGGAGGCATCGAAGCCGGTGCCTTGGTCGGCCGACAGCGTGGCGCCCCAGACGCGGGAGCGCTCCTCCTCGCCGGCCTCGTTGAAGAACTGGGCGAAGCCGCCCAACAGGTCTAGCTTGGTGAACACCAGGTAGATCGGCACCATCAGGCCGAAGGTATTGCACACTTCGTGGATGCGCTCGCGCACCTGGCGCGCGTACAGCACGAAGCCTTCGCTATTGTGCTGCGCCAGCTCCGGCAGGCTGATCGCCACCATGATGCCGTTGACCGGCGCCTTGGCGCGGTATTGCTTCAGCAGCTTGAGGAAGGCCAGCCACTCGCCGCGGTCTTCGCTCTCGGTGGCGTAGCGGCCGGCGGTATCCAGCAGCACGCCCTCGGTGGAGAAGAACCAGTCGCAGTTGCGGGTGCCGCCCACGCCCTGGATGCCGCTCTTGTCGCTGAACGGGAAACTCAAGCCGGATTGCAGGATCGCGGAACTTTTACCCGCCGCCGGGTGCCCGATGATCATGTACCAAGGCAGCTCATACAGCGCCGCGCTGCCGCGCGCGTTGCCGATATTCGACTTTTTCAGCGTGTCGATCGCGCCCAGCATGCGCTGGCGCAGCAAGGTCACTTCGGCGCGCTTGTCGGCGCTGGCGTTGATCACCGCCTCATCCGCCTGGCGCCGCAACATGCCCTCCAGCAGCCCGCCCGCCCGGCGCGCCAACACCTGGCCGACCAGCAAGGCCAGCACCCATACGATCATCACCACGACGATCCACCCCAAGCGCGCCTCCAGCGACTTGAGGCCCAGCCAGGGTCCCAGCCACCAGATCAAGGCGATCAGGATCAAAAACCCGATGGCGGACGCCACCTTGGCATTGCGTAGCCAACCTTTGTTAAACACCGAATTTACCTTCCCTTAGAAGCTAAAAGACAATCATTTGTTCTTGTGCGCCAGCAATGCCCGCAAGGAGCCGGTGCGCTCGATATGGCCGTAGTCGCGGAAGCTCCACACGCCGCCCCAGCCCAGCCCCTGTGCCTTGGCCTCCTCGCCCAGCGCGGTATAGGCCTGCATCGCCCACGGATCGCGCTCCGAGATCACCACCTTGCCGTTTCTCACCGGGGCAAGGTCGGCAGCCAGGCCGTACTGGTGCTTGCTCTCCCCGCCCTTGGCCTGCGTCACTTTGGCGCTGCCGCCGGCCAGGCGGTTCTGCCGCTCGGCGCTGCGATAGCCCTCCAGCAGCACCATCGGAAAACCGCGGGCCTTCATCTTTTCCATCACCCGCAGCACATCCTGTACGAAAGCGGGGTCCATCCGGCTCCAATCGCGGTCGGCCTTGTCCAGCGCCAATTGCGGCTTCTCGGCCACCGCGTCGACAAAGGCGCTGGGCGGCAGCGGCGGCGGCGGCACGAGCTTTTCCTCCAGCAGCGCCTGCCGGATCTGGCTGCCGTGGGCATATTCATTCGGGGTGAATTGGGGGTCCTGATGATAGCCGCCAAAGTGCAGCGTAATTGCCACAACGGCCCCGACCAACATTAGCGACAACAAAGGCAGAAACAACGTCAGCGAGCGTCTATTCACCCAGCCGCGCGCAGCCGAAACCGTTCCGGACAAACGCGAAGACGCCTCGTCATTCCGGCTTTCCTCAACTGCGGCAAAGGCCGGATTTTGAGGAATCTCAATCGGCGCCTGAACCACCCGAAGCCTTGCCCCGCCAAGAAAATAACGCCACCCCAACCACAACATGAGCAATAAGATGCAAGCCACCGCCAGTGGCACAATTAACGTCATTGGAATTTTTTATACAAACGATTGATGAACCGGCAAATTACGCGATATGCTTGATTTGATTTGCAAAGAAGTCAAGTGCCGGGGTCGAATTCGATACGGCACATGCAAGCAGAGACAAGCGTATTCTTTAGAATGAACCGTTGTATGCCGTCTTATTTCAGGTGCCGATTATATGGATTTAACTAAACGCTGGCAAAAAACTTGCTTGATGATCGCGGCGCTGGCCTTGCCGCTGCTGGGCGGCTGCGCAGGCCCGAAAAACATCACTCTCAGCAGCGAAGCCACCACCGCGCTGAACCGCGACAAGCATGGCAAACCATTGTCTGTGGTAGTACAAGTTTATCAATTGAAATCGGACCAAGGATTTAAACTACTCACACCTGACCTTTTGGCCAGTGGAAAGCCGATAGCAGATGTGTTAGGCGCTTCGGTAATATCCAGCAAAGAATTGATATTCGTTCCGGGCGGCAAGCAGGAACTGGATATGACAATCCTGGAAGACGCCAATTATGTTGGCGTAATCGGTTATTTCCGTCAGCCGAATCCCCACTTCTGGCGTTTGCTTTATGATGCCGGCCGCGTGCGCAGCAAGGACCTCAAATTCAAAGTCGACGACTGCTATTTGCAGGCGATCAAACCCGAAGCGATTCAGCTGCCAGACCAGCCCAATACCGGCGCAGTCGATTGTTCCACCGCGCGCAACTAGAATAGCGGCCATCACCTCCCAATTCAGCCAAGGTTCAAGCAGCAATGCTTCATGCACAGAGAATATTATGGGGCGAAGGCATGTTCCTTCGCCCGCAGCACTTTCAGCAACAGGCTTTATTTCTGGAGCAAGCCCAATCCAGCCTGCTGCGGCTGACCCATCGCCACGCCTGGGGCATCCAAAAGCTGTCGCTGGATGAAGCGGCGCTGAAAGGCGGCATCATCCGCGTCGACGAGCTGACTGCGCTGTTCCGCGACGGCTCGCTGTGCCAGGCGCCCGCCAGCGCCCCGCTGCCGCTCAGCCGCGACCTCGCCTCCATGCCGCAGATCGGCATCAAGACCACGTTGTACGCCTGTCTCGCGCAACTGCAGCCCTATGGCGGCAACACCCGCGGCGGCGAGGCCAGCGCCCGGCCGACCCGCTTCCACAGCGACCACAGCGAAGTCTCCGATCTGTACACCCAGGCGCTGGCGGCCGACCTCTCCACCCTGCAGCTCGACATCAAACTGATGCTGGAGGAGGAAAACCGCGACGGCTACGACTCCATCCCGCTGTGCCAGCTGGAAAAGGACGCCACCGGCCAATGGACGGTAGGCAAGGAGTTCCTGCCGCCGCTGCTGGCGATCGAGGGTTCCGGCGAAATGATGCAGATGCTGCGCCGGCTGCTCGACATATTGCTGGTGAAGAGCCAGGCACTGTCCGGTGCCCACCGCGAGCGCGCCAAGAGCGTGATGGAGTTCGGCTCGGCCGACATCAGCTCGTTCTGGCTGCTGCACACCGTCAATCGCAACTTCGCCCGCCTGCGCCACCTGTCGCAATGCCAGCCGCTGCATCCGGAAGAGCTGTACATGGCCTTGGCCGAGTTCTGCGGCGAACTGCAGACTTTCGCCACGCTGTACACGCTGTCCGACATCCCGGCCTACCGCCACGACCAGCTGCACCTGGTATTCCCGCCGCTGGACCTGCAAATCCGCGAACTGCTGGAAACCGTGGTATCGGCCCGCTACAAGGTGATTCCGCTGCACTCGCCGCGGCCCTCCTTCCATATCGGCCGGCTGGAAAGCGACCGGCTGCTGGACAATGTCGACTTCTACCTGTCGGTGCAAAGCGACCAACCCGCCAGCTACATCCTCGACAACGTGCCGCTCAAGCTCAAGATCGGCGCGCCGGACGATGTCGAACGCATCCTCAACTCGGCGATGCGCGGCGTCAGCCTGGCGCACTCGGCGCAAACGCCGTCGGCCATCCCGGTGCGCGTGGGCAACCACTACTTCGCGCTGGAGCCGGGCAGCGAGATCTACAGCCGCATGCTGCAGTCCCGCAGCATCTGCATCTACGTGCCGCAGACGCTGGCCAATATTTCCATAGAACTGATAGCGGTCTTCCGCTGATATCGACATGAACCAAGCAAGCATCCAAACCGCGGAACGCGCCTTGAGCGTAGCCGCCCCCGCCGCGCCCAGCCTGCGCGAAATGCTGGAAGACGGCATCTATCTGCTGTTCCTGCTGAAGGAAGGCAACGCCCCCAGCAGCGCCGTGGAGTTCAACCGCCGCGTCGACCACTTCCTCGGCCAGTTCGAGCGCAACGCGCGCAATTTCGGCAAGGACGGCAACGCCATCAGCCATTCCAAATACGCGTTCTGCGCGCTGATGGACGAAATCATCCTGTCGTCCGATTTCGCGCTGCGCGACGAATGGGAACGCATGCCGCTGCAGCTGCGCTTGTTCGGCGAACACCTGGCCGGCGAGGGCTTCTTCAATCGCCTGGAACAGCTGCGCGACGCGCCGGCTGAAAACATCGAGGCGCTGGAGGTGTTCTACACCTGCCTGCTGCTGGGCTTCCAGGGCAAGTACTTGCTGGAAGGCGAGGAGAAACTGGGCTACCTGCTGCACAAGCTCGGCCAGGAAATCCAGCAAATCCGCGGCGGCAAGGCCGATTTCGCGCCCAACTGGCAGCTGCCGCAACGCTTCCAGGCCTTTGTCCGCCATGAGCTGCCGCTGTGGCTGTATTTCGCGCTGCTGGCCGTCGCAGGCGCCGGCATCTTCATCGCCTTCCGCTGGATGCTGGCGCGCCAGGCGGCTTCCGTATTCGGCTTATGAGCAGCAACCGCCACGCGCAGATTCTGCCATCGGTGCTGGACCGTTTGCTGGACGACGCTCCGGACCTGAGCCACATCGAAGCGATCAGCCTGTTTGAGCTCTCGCAGTTCAAGCAGGCGTTGGCGCGCGACCTGGAAGCCTTGCTCAACACCCGGCTGATGCCGCTGGACGAGCTGTTCGAGCCCTTCCCGCGGGCCCGCGACAGCCTGCTCAGCTACGGCATACCCGACCTGTCCGGCATCAGCCTGCTCAACCCGGACGACCGCGAAACGCTGCGCGAACAGCTGCGCCGCTCGATAGAACTGCACGAGCCCAGGCTGTCGCGCGTGCGCGTCAACCTGGACGCGCCGCGCGAGTTGGAGCGCCACCTGCGCTTTCGCGTGGACGCGGTGCTGAAAGTGCACCCGCACCGGCCGCCGGTGACATTCGACGCCACCCTGCAACTATCCTCCAACGTTTACAAGGTGCAGGGCTGAACGCCCTCTTCTTTCGATCATGGACCTCACCAACCTGCTGTCCTCCTTCGCCTCCGCCTTCACCCAGGACCGCCGCCAGCTCACCCTGCAACTGGGCGACGGCCATGTCGCGGCCGAGCAGCTGCTGCCGCAAAGCTTGGACGGCGAGGAAGGCGTGTCCCGGCCCTATCGCTTCACCCTGACCTGCCTGTCGCCCGACGGCGCCATCGCACTCAAGACCCTGCTCGGTCAATCCGCCCGCCTCGGCATCGCCGACGCCCAGGGCCAGGAGACGATACGCTGCGGCGTGGTGTCCCAGGCCCGGCAGCTGGGCGCCGACGGCGGCTTCGCCCGCTACGAACTGACCATCGAGCCGCCGTTCGCGTTGCTGCGCCACCGCCGCACCTCGCGGGTGTTCCAGGACCTGACGGTGCCCGACATCGTCCAGCAGATCCTGCAAGAGCACCAGGCCGCCAACCCGGCCTTCGCCCGCGGCCAGGCCATCGAAATCCAGGTCGGCCCGGCGCAGCCGCGCAGCTACTGCCTGCAATACCGCGAAAGCGACTATGACTTCATCGTCCGCCTGCTGCACGAGGAAGGCTACGCCTGGCGCTTCGAGCATGTCGACGGCGACACGCCCCAGGTCAAGCTGGTGGTGTTCGACGACGCCTACAGTCTGCCGCCGGCCGAGGTGGAACGCGTGCGCTTCCACCGCAGCGACGCCACCGAAGACGAGGATGGCCTCACCGCCTGGCACGCCAGCCGCCAGATCGTCCCCGGCAACGTCGCGCTGGCCAGCTTCGACTACCAGCCGGTGTCCACCCAGCACAGCGGCGACAGCAGCCAGATCGACCAGGGCCAGGGCGGCCAGGCGCTGCAATCCAGCCTGCAGGACTACGACCCGCAGGGCCTGTACTACGCCGGCGACGCCGACCAACTGAGCCACTACGCCCGGCTGCGCCAGCAGGCGCACGACCTGCAGGCCAAACAATTCGAAGGCGGCGGCGCCGTCCGCGGCCTCACCGCCGGCCAATGGTTCCGCCTGGACGACCACCCGGCGCACGAAGCCGACAGCCACGAACAGCGCGAATTCGTCGTCACCGGCCAGACGCTGCAAGCGCGCAACAACCTGCCCAGCGAGCTGACCCAGCAACTGCGCGCCCTCGCCCCCAGCCTGCTGGCCGACAGCGACAGCCAGGCCGCCCCCTTCGCCAGCCAGATCCAGGCGCAGCGCCGCGGCATCCCGCTGACGCCGGCCTACGCCGGCACCGAATCGGCCAAGCCCACCAGCCTCGGCGTGCAGACCGCCACCGTGGTCGGCCCCGCCGGCGAAGAAGTCCACACCGACGCCCAGGGCCGCATCAAGGTGCAATTCCACTGGCAGCGGCCGGACGAACACCCGACCATCGGCGCCGGAATGGACGACACATCCTCCTGCTGGCTGCGCGTCGCCATGCCCTCGGCCGGCGCCGGCTGGGGCCACCAGTTCATCCCGCGCATCGGCCAGGAAGTGCTGGTCGACTTCATCGAAGGCGACATCGACCGCCCCGTCATCACCGGCGTCTTGTACAACGGCAGCCACCCCACGCCCGACTTCAGCAGCGCCGGCAGCCTGCCCGCCAACAAGACCCTGTCCGGCATCAAATCCAAGGAACACCAGGGCGGCGGCTACAACGAACTGCTGTTCGACGACACCCCCGGCGAAGTGCGCGCCAAGCTATCCAGCGAAGCGGGCAAGACCCAGCTCAACCAGGGCTACCTCGCCCACCCAAGAAGCAACGGCAAAGCCCAGCCGCGCGGCGACGGCTTCGAACTCAGAACCGACCAGCACGGCGCCATCCGCGCCGCCCACGGCCTGCTGCTGTCCACCGAAGCGCAAAACGGCGCATCCGGCAAACAGCTGGCGCGCGAGCACGCCCAAAGCCAGCTCGACGCCGCCCTCAGCCTATCCCAAGCGCTGGCCGAAACCGCCAGCGGCCAACTGGCCGACAGCATGGAAACCGGCCCCGACGAAATCAGCGCGGACAACGCCAAAACCGGCAAGAAATCCCAAGGCCACCTGCAACACCACGCCGACGCGCTGAAGGCCTGGGAAGCCGGCAGCAACACCGACAAAGACGGCAAAACCGCCCAGGACCAAGCCGGCCAACAGCCGCTGCTGGTGCTGTCCGGCCCGGCCGGCATCGCCTCCCTGACCGAGCAGAGCCAAACCGTCTCCGCCGGGCAAAACCTGAACCTGATCGCCCAACGCGACGCCAACCACACCACCGGCCGGCGCTGGATCCACAACGTCGGCCAGCACCTCAGCCTGTTCGTGGCGGGGGTGAAGGACAGGGTGGCGCTGAAGCTGATCGCGGCGAAGGGGAAGGTGCAAGTGCAGGCGCAGAGCGACGCGATGGAGCTGACGGCGGATAAGGATGTGACCATCACGTCCTGCAAGGAAAGAGTTGTCGTCAACGCCAAAAATGAAATCCTGCTGACTGCCGGCGGCGGCTACATTCGCATTTCGGGCGGCAATATCGAAGTTCACTGTCCGGGAACGGTAACGGTGAAAGGAGCAAGCCACTCTCTGAACGGCCCTGCGCAGTTGAAAATGCCATTCCCGGCCATGTCGCTTGCGGAGGAGCAAAAAACCAGCAAGCAAATTTCCATCAACCAATTGATGACGAATCAACTATCCGGCTCCAATCATTCAGATAGTCTCAAGTACACCTATATCGACCCCTCGAACAATAAGACGCTGTTGACAGGCACGCTTTCCAAAACCGGCGAAACCGACAGGGTCTATTCAGAACTACACCAGAACCTCACTCTCATTGTCGAAAATGTAAAAGAACCCTGGTCGGTGATCAAAGACCATCATTATTTTGCCGAAGATACTGATGAAGACGAAGTCATTAACCTGATTGATAGCCATGACTGAAGATAACGACTTTCATGTGTTTGTTGCCACCATCTATGGTGAAGCTGCCGGACAAAGTACAGCATCATGGCAAGCCATAGCCAATGTGATAATGAACCGCATAAAGCAAGGCCGCGAGTGGAAAAAATATAAAACCCCCGCAGACATTGTCAAAAACACCGGTTTTGATGCCTATACTCAGAAAAACAAACCGTACCAAGAAGCATATAACTATCTTGCCAATGGCACGTCTACACCGCACTCTGGCAAGATTGATTTACTAAAATCGACAGTTGCCCCTATCTATACAGGCAATGCTGCAGACAACGCGCAAAGAGCAGTTTTATACTACAGTCCCAAAGCACAAGAGAAGCTTTATAAAAAGGCTCCATCCTGGAATTTTTCACTATTAGAAGAAGTACAAGTCTCCGGCGCGGAAAAAGACGACTTCAAATTCTTCCGATACAAAGATGTCGCGAAGTTAAAGGTCCGCGTCCGTCGAGTTGACCATCCCATCGCCAACCGTGAGGTAAAATTTACCGTCGGAAAGGTTGAAAAACATCTTAAGACAAATAAAGATGGGGAATTGCCAGTTATCCTGACTGACAAGATTGGCGAACAATTCAAGCTTTGGGTTAAAAACTCAAAAGGTGAGCTTGTAAAAGTTTATGATGAAGCCATCACAGCGGCAGAAATTGCGATAGACATCATTCGCAATAAAATTGCACACAATTCTCAAACAGAAAAACACATTGGCAAGCCCATTCCTAAAAGCACTACGTCGCACATCGTGAAAAAGGGAGAAACGCTTTCCAAGATAGCTATGTTATATAGCACCAGCATTGCTGAGATATGCCAAGCAAACAAAATCAAGAATCCGAATAGCATCGCAGTTGGGCAAGAACTAAAACTACCGCAGAAGAAAAATAAAGAAACACCAGAGAAAAAGTCTGCGAAGATAGCCCCTCCTTCTACTGCGCATAGCACTCATGAGGTGCTATCTCATCGAAATGAGGATGGTCATCCGAATGAAACTGTCGGGAAAACCAAACCCGACTCGACCTCGATCGCGAAAATTCTATTCCCCATCGCTGGCCACAATAGAAAAAGCTACAAGCCAGGCACTCCTGGAGAATTTGGTCATAATCGACCAAACTCTAGAAAACACGCGGGTTGTGATATATACGCAGCCGTTGGAACACCAATTCGAGCAGTGGCCGACGGGAAGGTAGTCTTTACTCACGGTTTTTACTGGAAGACCAACGAAGTCAGTATTGACCATGATGGTTTCATCGTACGATATGGCGAGGTGGATCCAGAAAGTATTGCAGTCAAAGTTGGAGACACCGTTAAACGTGGACAAACCATAGCCAAAGTTGGCCAATTAATCATGCCGAGCGGAGAAAAATACAAACAATGCATGCTGCATTTTGAAATGTATAACTCCTCAGATTCTGTTATCAAAGCGACACTCTCCAATAGCTCTAAACCATTCCGCAGAAGAAGCGATTTAATTAACCCAACAGCAACCCTGGATGCCGCAGATGATTAACAAAATAACCTCCTACCTTATTACAATCGCCACTTTCTCAGCATCAACCATGTCAATGGCAGCTGATTTCAGCCAGGGAGAATTTTACTCCCTAGTCGCACAGTCGAAAAACACTGTTGGAAAATCCAGCAGCAGCTTCATCAGAAAAATAAAAGAAAACTGCAAAGCAGATAGCGGGAAAGATAGTTATCTATCTCAAAAAAACTACCAAAACATCTACCACTGCACTATCAACAATGAAGACTACACGCTAGGATTCAATGAAGAAGGAAATAACAAGAAAATCACAAGCAATTACTTTGGCCTACTTGCCCCAAGCAATAAATATCTCGTGCTATTAAAAAGCATACAAAAGACAAGTGGAAAAGGTTATGCGCTAGACAGCACAAAGTCGACGACAAAACGAGTTGGATGGACAAAACCTTTAAACAGCGACAATAACATCAGTATTGAAATAGGGAGTTTGGTTGCAGAGAATAAGTTATTTCTTCAATCTTACCTAGAAGACAGCGGCGCGCCATAAGGAGAGGACATGAAAACGCTAGTAATGTTTTCAATGATGCTATTGCTATCTTTCTCAGCTTTCGCAGAGGAAAATAGAACACCATCGCCTGATAGAAAAGAAACTATTGTTTACAACTGCGGTGACACAAGTTGCTCGGCATGGGTTGAAACTGGAGGAGAAAAGCACTTTTTCTTTCAGGACGTCCCGACCAACACAGTTTCAGCGAAATGGCTTTCGCCAAATCTTGCCCAAGTCTCATTTTCTTGCGGAAGCCCTTGCTCAGTCAGCTTTTTCTATACAAAGGGGAAAGGCGTTTCAAAAGATATTCATGATGTCTTGGCTGTCAATCCCAAACGATCATGTGTACTCATCCCGGTAGAGGATGGCATTGCCACTTATTCAATTTTTGGCAAAACCCAAGAGCCTTCTCTCTGGCATGCCAAATACAATGATAGAAAATTCAATTTTTTCACCCAGTCCGCGGTCATTTTTTCAACCATTCATGCGAAATTCGACCAGGATGGCACGCTGCAGTTGAACTACACACAAAAAAATGGCCAAGATGCTCAGCATAAAATCATCAAATCCTGCGGTGAAAAATAGAATATTCTTCGCTTAATGTAACTCACACATCGAAACGTGCCATATATTCACGTATGCTGCACTGAAGCCATTATGCGAATCCAACGCTATCAGCTGCTACTATTGGGCAGTCTTTTCGCCGCCGCACAAACAGAGGCATCCGACCATCAGGAGGATGCCAATATCGCTCTAAGCTGGAACACGCTGCACTTGCATGCTGATCAAACGCTGGCCGGCGCCAATGCCGGCCAGTACTCGGCAAAGAACCTGTTTGATCCGAATCCAGCTAAAGCCTGGGTGTTTCATGCCCAGCAGCGATACACGCAATCAGAAGAGATCACTCCAGTAGCGCTTACGCTGACACTGACGCGGCCAAGCTCGCTGTTTGCCATCGCGCTGACGCCGGGCTACGCCAAGTCGGCGGCCACCCAGTTTCAGAATGCCTCGCCCAAGCTGGTCAAGATCAGCCTATACCGCGCGGGAGAAGCCAAACCGTTTGAAGCCCGCCTGTTCAAGCTGGCCTACCATGCGCGCCAATATCCGCTTGCCCAGCTGCGCCGGCAGCTAGGCGACACCGCTTTTATCGATCAGACCGACGACTTCATCACCGGAAAGTCCGATAGCGCGCTCAACACCGCCGAACGGCTGCTGCTGATCAACCCAGGCGACGAGCCCGTTGCCAAGGTAGAGTTGAGCGTCTCGGTGATTGAAGCTGGCGCCAAATACACCGATACCGCCATCAGCAAGCTGAGGCTGCTGGATAGGCAGGCCGATGGTCAGTCGGCGGAGTATCGGCTGGCGCAATATATTGAGCGCGACCTGGATACCCAGCTGCAGAGACTCAATGGCAGCCCGCTGTGCCTCACCTACTCGACTCAGAAGCCATGGCCGATGCTGATGCGGCATGCCTGCTCCGCTCCCCGGGTGCAGATCGAGCATGCTGATGACGGGCAAGACGATATCCTTTTCACTCGCCGCGACCCGCTCAGCGGCGAATACCAAATTCCTTTCGCCACCGCGTTGCGCGATGGCCAGACGCGAATAACAAACGGCGAACGGCATTTGCGCGTCAGCGCCGCCGATCTACAGAATCAGGAATGGATACTGACCCGGGACAGCCAGGGCGCGTTGCGGGCCTGGTCCGGGATGGCGTTGACCCAAGCCTTCCTGGCCAACCGCCGCGACGGCATGGAGAAAGCCTATCTGCAACCGCAGGACAGCGCTTACTTCTTCTTCGCTTACGCCCGCTTGCAGCTAGCCCTCTCCCCTGCCGGATATCGGCCCAGCGTGTATGGCCCCGCCGGCCGGCAAGACGTCGCCTGGCCGCCGCGCTGACGAACAGCCAAACAAAAACGGGGAGCCGCTTGCGCCGCTCCCCGTTTGCCATCAGACGGTATCGATCTTAGCCGTAGTGGCCCGCATTCGCGGCAGCCACCGCGCGGCTGTGCGGCGGCGTCTGCCCATCCACCGCCATCATCACGCTCAGCGAGGTGATGGTGATGATGGAGAAGAAGAACACTTGGCGCGCCCAGGCCCTGTCGTCGGTTTCGCGCTTGTAGCCGGACAGCGCCATCTTCAGCCACCACAGGCTGGTGGCCACCGCCACCGCCAGGTAGCCGTAGCCGGCGTAGCCGCCGTACACCAACATCACGGTCGCCGCGGCGAAAGCCAGGATGTAGAGCACGATCTGCTGCTTGGCGGCGGAGATGCCCTTCACCACCGGCAGCACCGGGATGCCGGCCGCCTCGTAGTCCTTGAAGCGGAAAATGGCGATCGCGTACGAGTGCGGCATCTGCCACAGGCTGAACATCACCAGCAAAATGGCAGCGCCCATGTCGAAGCGGCCGGTGACGGCGCAGTAGCCCGCCACCGGCGGCACCGCGCCGGACAGGCTGCCCACCAGGGTGCCGTACACCGAGTTGCGCTTCATGTACAGGCTGTACACGCCGACATAGATCACAAAGCCGAACAGCACGCAGCCGGTGGCCAGCGGATTGGTGCCGAACCACAGCAGGGCGAAGCCCGCCAGGCCCAGCACCACGCCGTGCGCCAGCGCGGCCTTGGTGCTCATCGCGCCGGTGACCAGCACCCGTTTCTGGGTGCGGGCCATCTTGGCGTCGATGTCCTGATCGATGCAGTTGTTGATCGCGCAGCCGGAGGCCACCACTAGCGACAGGCCGATGACGGTGGCCGCAAGCAGCCACCAGTCTATCGCCCCCTGCGCCGCCAGCAGAAAACCGCCGGCGGCCGAGATCAGGTTGCCGAAGATGATGCCGGGCTTGGTGACCTGAAGATAACGCTTGAGCTTCAAGACGTTCTCACTCAGCGCATCATCAGCGCGTCGGCGGTGTAGATGATCCAGATCGACAGGCCGACCAGCAGCACGATCACCATGCCGGTGAACAGGAAGGAAATGCTGTTGAGCTTGCCTTCCTTGCTGAAGTCCAGGTGCAGGAAATACTTCAGGTGCACGATGATCTGCACCACCGCCAGCGCGAAGATGCCGAAGAAGGTGGCCTGCTTGGTGAAGGCGCCGCCCATCACCATCCAGAACGGGATAGCGGTGAGGATCACCGACAGCAGGAAACCGATGGCGTAGCTTTTCACGCTGCCGTGGCTGTTGTGCTCATGCGCTTGGCTCATCACATGGCTCCTTTCAGATACACAACGGTGAACACGCAGATCCACACGATGTCCAGGAAGTGCCAGAACAGCGACAGGCAGTTCAGGCGGGTCATGGCGCGGCCGGTCAGCCCGGTCTTGGCCACTTCCAGCATCATCACGCCCATCCACAGCAGGCCGGCGGTCACGTGCAGGCCGTGCAGGCCCACCAGGCCGAAGAAGGCCGACAGGAAGGCGCTCTTCTGCGGGCCGTGGCCCTCGGCGATCAGGTGGTGGAATTCATTGATTTCCAGGCCGATGAACGCCGCGCCGAACAGGAAAGTGACGGCCAGCCAGCCGAGAACGGCCGACTTGTTGCCCTTGTGGCCGGCGATCATCGCGAAGCCGTAGGTGATGGAAGACAGCAGCAGCGCCGCGGTTTCCACCAGCACGTACGGCAGCTCGAAGATTTCCTTGCCGGAAACGCCTTCGGCCACGTTACGGAACAGCACTGCATAAGCCGCGAACGCCGTCGCGAACAGGATGCAGTCGGTCATCAGATAGAACCAGAAGCCCAGGACAGTCTGCTTGCCGCTGTCGTGGTGCTCATGGTCGTCATGCGCGTCGTGCGCTTGCTCTACATAAGTCGTCATGTTTGATCCAGCCTGTTACACGGTGGTGGTCGGACGGGCGGCCTTCTTCGGCTTGGCCTGCTGATCACGCTCGGTGTAGTTGTCGACATCGATGCCCAGCTTCTCGAAGCGGGCGCGCTCGATGGCCTCCACTTCGTCAACCGGCACGTAGTAGTCCAGGTCGTTGTCGTAGGCGCGCGCCAGCATGAAGCCGATGATACCGACGAGGCCGACGATGGCCAGCCACCAGATGTGCCAGATCATCGCGAAGCCAAACACGGTGGAGAACAGGCCGATGAAGACGCCGGCCGAAGTGTTTCTCGGCATGTGGATGGGTTCGTAGGACTTCGGCACCGCGTAAGCCACGCCCTTTTCCTTCATATCGGTGAAGGCGTCGATGTCGTGCACCTGCGGCAGCTTGGCGAAGTTGTAGTACGGCGCCGGGGACGAAGTGGACCATTCCAGGGTATGGCCGTTCCACGGGTCGCCGGTTTCGTCCTTCAGCTCATTGCGCTTGATCACGCTCACCACGATCTGCAGCAGCTGGCAGCCGATGCCGGCGGCGATCAGCAGCGCGCCGAACAAGGCCACGTACAGCCACGGCTCGTATTCCGGGTTGGTGGTGTAGTTCAGGCGACGGGTCATGCCCATGAAGCCCAGCACGTACAGCGGCATGAAGGCGAACATGAAGCCGATCTGCCAGAACCAGAAAGCAGCCTTGCCCAGCTTGGGCTCCAGCTTGAAGCCGAACACTTTCGGGAACCAGAAGGCGAAGCCGGCCAGGTAGCCGAACACCGCGCCGCCGATGATGGTGTTGTGGAAGTGGGCGATCAGGAACAAGCTGTTGTGCAGCACGTAGTCGGCGCCCGGCACCGCCAGCAGCACGCCGGTCATGCCACCGATGGAGAAGGTCACCATGAAGCCAAGCGTCCACAGGATCGGGGTTTCAAAGCGCAGGCGGCCCTTGTAGATGGTGAACAGCCAGTTGAACAGCTTCACGCCGGTCGGGATCGAGATGATCATTGTCGCGATGCCGAAGAAGGCGTTCACGTTGGCGCCGGAGCCCATCGTGAAGAAGTGGTGCAGCCAAACCATGAAGCCCAGGATCGAGATCGCGCCGCTGGCGTAGATCATCGACTTGTGGCCGAACAGGCGCTTGCCGGAGAAGGTGGACACCACTTCCGAGAAAATGCCGAAGGCGGGCAGAACCAGAATGTAAACCTCGGGGTGGCCCCAGGCCCAGAACAGGTTCAGGTACATCATGGCGTTGCCGCCGGCTTCCGCGGTGAAGAAGTGGAAGTCCAGGTAGCGGTCCAGCGTCAACATCGCCAGCGCGCCGGTCAGGATCGGGAACGAGGTGGCGATCAGCACGTTGGCCCAGGTGCAGGTCCAGGTGAAGATCGGCATTTCCATCAGCTTCATGCCCGGGGCGCGCATCTTGATCACGGTCACCAGGAAGTTGATGGCCGTCAGCGTCGTGCCCAAGCCTGACAACTGCAAGGCCCAGATGTAGTAATCCACCCCCACGTCAGGACTGAATCCCAGTTCGGCCAGCGGCGGATAGGCCACCCAGCCGGTGCGGGCGAAGTTGCCGACGCCCAGCGACAGGTTGACCAGGATCACCGCCGAAACCAGCAGCCAGAAGCTCAGCGAGTTCAGGAAGGGGAAGGCCACGTCGCGCGCGCCGATCTGCAGCGGCACCACGATGTTCATCAGGCCGGTCATGAACGGCATCGCCATGAAGATGATCATGATCACGCCGTGGGCGGTGAAGATCTGATCATAGTGTTCCGGCGGGAAAATGCCGTGGCCGCCGCCGGTGGCGACTGCCAATTGGGTACGCATCATCAGCGCGTCGGCGAAGCCGCGCAGCAGCATGATCATGGCGACGATGATGTACATCACGCCGATTTTCTTGTGATCGACCGAAGTCAGCCACTCTTTCCAGAGATAGCCCCACTTGCCGAACTTGGTGATGAGCGCGAACAGCATCAGCCCCATCAGGCCGGCGCCTCCCAGCGCCCCCATGATGATCGGCTCATGGTACGGGATCGCGTCCAGAGTCAGTTTACCTAACCACATTAATCGTTACTCCTTGACAACCGGCGGGGTGATCGCGGCGCACAGTTCTTTGGTCATCTTGGCCAGCTTGATGGCGTCGTCGCTGTCAGCCAGCGACGGACGGGCGGCCATGTACTTGTGCACAACGGCTTCGAACAGGTAAGGCGTGGTCGAAGCGTAGTGAGCCACCGGGTTGTTCTCGCTAGGCTTGAGCAACTTCAGGTAGGCAGGCGCGTCCAAGGTTTGGCCGGAAGCCTTCACCTTGGCCACCCAGGCGTCGAACTCGGCCGGGGTCTTGGTGGCGATAGCGTTGAATTTCATGCCCGAGAAGCCGGCGCCGCTGTAGTTGGACGAGAAGCCCTTGTAGGTGCCCGGCTCGTTGGCGATCAGGTGCAGTTGCGTCTGCATGCCAGCCATCGCGTAGATCTGGCCGCCCAGCTGCGGAATGAAGAAGGAGTTCATCGCCGCGTCGGAGGTGATCTTGAAGCTCACCGGCGTATCGGCCGGGAACACCAGTTCGTTGACGGAAGCGATCTGCTGCTCCGGATAGATGAACAACCATTTCCAGTTCAGCGCGACTACCTGCACCTGGATCGCCTTCTTCTCCGACTGCAGCGGACGATACGGATCCAGTTCATGGGTGCTCTTCCAGGTCAGCGCGGCCAGGAAGGCGATGATGATGCAGGGGATCAGCCATACCACGATCTCGATCTTGGTCGAGTGCGACCATTTCGGCTCGTAAGCGGCATCCTTGTTGCTGGCGCGGTACTTCCACGCGAATACCAGGGTCATCACGATTACCGGGATCACCACCAGCAGCATCAGCGCGGTTGCCGTCAGGATCAGGGACTTCTGCTCAGCGGCGATATGGCCCTTGGGATCGAGAATGCCGCCTTGGCATCCCGAAAGCAGGGCTAACACCACAGGAGAGAGCCCCCACATCAAGCGGGAGGGTCTATGGTTTCTCATCTTACGACTTTTCGGGTTAAAAATCCTTCAACGCGCCGATGCGCAACAGGCGTTGCGAGCCACGCTCCAACGCCAGCGAAATGTTCACGCCAACCGGCCCAAACCTCCCGTCGGCGGGGAGGCGGTCGAACCGCCCGGCAAAACAACAGACTTTCAGGGCTCGCGGGAACCGCGATTGGCCAGACCGCATCCGTTTCCACGGCGGCTGCGCTCCGGATGGAAGCGACTCCACAATCGCTTCCGGACGATGACGTGACAGCTGAATGCTCACTGTCCGAGTGAAACGCCGGCAAAGGCGCGGGAAGACAGGAATTCGGCAACACAAACATCTGCCCGGCAACATGCACCGGGCGGGCGTATTAAAAACAGTTTTGCCTGATATTTCAAGACCCTTGACCAGGATCAAGCCCGCCCCGCCATCTGATATGCAATATGATTGACCGTAATCAAGGACGCCGGATCGGCAAATCTATAGCCGCGACAATGGTTTAGGACAATGTGCTTAACATGAACCGCCGCGGCGCGGCGTTGCAAATTGTTACAAAAAATATTCTCGCTCAAACAATCGCTGGGGGGGCATCGCTATTCATTGCACAGAATCAGGAAAACGAGAAAGAAAATTGCGCCGCGCCAACACAACTTTCCCATGAAAATCCAGCAAATGACGCAACAATATTTCAGCGCAAAACCAGCCGCGCCACACGGAGGCCGTGTTCGAAAGGCAGCCCTGAAATGCAAAAAGCCGAATCGTTGTCGATTCGGCTTTTTCTGAAACTTGGTTGCGGGGGCAGGATTCGAACCTACGACCTTCGGGTTATGAGCCCGACGAGCTACCAGACTGCTCCACCCCGCGTCAGAGAGATGCAATAATAATGAAATCATTTGCCGGCGTCAATAGCCTGGACCAAATATTTTCACTCGCAGCGAACTGCCATGAAAAAAGCCGAATCGCTTTCGATTCGGCTTTTTCTGAAACCTGGTTGCGGGGGCAGGATTCGAACCTACGACCTTCGGGTTATGAGCCCGACGAGCTACCAGACTGCTCCACCCCGCGTCAGAGGAACCAATATTAAACGGGCTCTTCAAATCCGTCAAGACTTATTTAAAAATAACTGCAAAATCAGCACCGGCAAGCCTGGGCCGCCGTCAATGAAAAAGGGCGGCCATCGCCGCCCCTTCCACAGTGCGGCCGCGCCGCTTACTTCTTCTCGCTGCGCGCCTTGGCGATCAGCTCGTTCATCACCACGATCATCCGCTCCGGCGTGCTGGTGGTCACCACGTACTTGCCGTTGACGATCACGGTCGGCGTGCCCTGGATCTGGTAATCGCGGGTGATCTTGGTCGCGCGCGCCACCTGGGCATTGATGCCGAAGGAGTTGTAGGTCTGCAGCAGCTTGCCGCTGTCGACGCCCTTCTGCAGCTTGACCCACTTGGTGAACTGCTCCGGGTTGGACAAATCGATGCGCTGCTTGATCTGCGCGTCGAAGGCCGGACGGTGCAGCTTGTCGAAGGTGCCTGTGGCGTTGAAGGTGGCGAACATCCGCGCGAAGCCTTCCATCGACTTCTGCCATACGATCTGCTCCTTGCGGAAGCTTACGTCGGCAGGCAGCTTGCCCGCCCAGGCCTGGAAAGCCGGATCATCGTCATAGCAGTGAATGCAGTGGTAGGAAAAGAACTCGATCACTTCCACCTTCTTGGGATTGGCCACCGGCTGAGGCGTGCTCAGCAGCGTGTAATCCTTGCCCAGCTCGATGGCGGCATTCGCCGCGCCGCTCACCGCCAGCAACACCATCAGCAACCATTTCTTCATTTTGTTTTCCTGTATTGGGAGATAACGACTACTCGGCTTTCACCACATTGGCGTTGATGCCGTCCTGTTTCAATTGGGCGCGCACGCGATCCACCTCATCCTGCCGGCTGAGCGGGCCCACTCGCACCCGGTGCACCATCCCCTTGTCCGGCACATTGACGGACTGGATCTTCGCCTCCACCCCCAATAACGCCAGCTTGGCTTTCAGGTTGTCGGCGTCGTCCTGGTTCTGGAACGCGCCCAATTGCAGATAGACCTTTTTGGCAGGCGCCGACGCGGAAGGTTCCGCGGCACGGCTGCCCTTGGCATCGGACGTCACCGCATCCACTTGGCCGGGCAATATCTTGTAGAAATCAAAGCGCTGATCGTTCTTGTCGCTCTTGGCCTGCTGGCCGGCGGGCGCCGCCTTGGGCTTGGCCTCATGCGGCGCGGGCGCCGGCGCGGCCGGCGGCGGCAACGCCACAGTGTCGGAGTCCAGCGTCGCCTGCTTGGGCTGCGGCTGCGCGGCAGCGGGCGCGGTAGCCGACGCGGCATCGGAAATGCGGGTGCCCGGAGCCAGCAGCTCGGTCGGCGCCTGCGAAGCCGCCTCCGGCTTGCGCTCGCCCTTGGCCTGGAACGGCGCCGGCGAGCGGTTGAGATACATCGCCAACCCCACCGCCACCGCCACGCCCACGATCAGGCCGATGATGATGCCCGCCATCATGCCGCCGCCGCCGCTGCGCGACGAGGACGAACTGCTGCGTCCGCGAGAGGGACGGGGGGAGTTTTTCAGATCTCGATTAGCCATTCACCACTACCGCTATGTCAAACGGACGGCAAGCATGCCATCCGGGTTGGATTGAGAATTCTATCAGGCGTTGCCCTGCATCACGCGTCGGAGCTGGATCGCCTGCAATACATGGCTGCGGCCTATCTTCGCCTCGCCTTGCAAGTCCGCGATGGTGCGCGAAACCCGCAGTATCCGATGATAAGCGCGCGCCGACAAGCCAAGCTGCTGCAAAGCCTTGCCCAGCACGGCCAAGGCATCCGCGCTCGCCTCGCAGTGCCGCTCCAGCTCCGCGCCTTGCAAGGCCGAATTCAGGCCGCCCTGGCGTCCCAGCTGGCAAGTCCTGGCGGCATGCACACGCAACCTCACCTGCTCGCTGCTTTCGCCCGGACTGGCCGACTGCAATTCGGCCGCCGTCAGCGCCGGCACCTCTATATGCAGGTCGATTCTGTCCAGCAAGGGGCCGGAGATTTTACCGCGATATCGCCCCACCTGCTCGGGCGTGCACTGGCAGCGCCCCGATGGGTGCCCATGATAGCCGCAGGGGCATGGGTTCATCGCCGCCACCAGCTGGAAGCGCGCCGGAAAGCTGGCCTGGCGCGCCGCGCGCGAGATATGGATCACCCCGCTTTCCATCGGCTCGCGCAGCACTTCCAGCACGCGGCGGTCGAACTCCGGCAACTCGTCGAGAAACAGCACGCCGTGGTGCGCCAGGCTGATCTCGCCAGGCCGCGGGTCGCTGCCGCCGCCCACCAGCGCCACCGCGGAAGCGGTGTGGTGCGGCGCCCGAAACGGACGCAAACGCCAGTTCGAGGCCAGAAACCCTTGCGAGCCCAACGACAGCAGCGCAGCGGACTCCAGCGCCTCCTGTTCGGACAGCCGCGGCAACAAGCCAGGCAGCCGCGCCGCCAGCATCGACTTGCCGGTGCCCGGCGGCCCCATCAGCAGCAGGCTGTGACCGCCGGCGGCCGCGATCTCCAGCGCGCCGCGAGCCGCTGACTGGCCTTTGACATCCTGCAGATCCGGATAGTTCGGCCAGGCTCCGCCGTCAGCCGGAACCGAGGGCTGCAAGGTTTGCAGCCCGTTGAGAAACGCGCAGGCCTCCAGCAGCGAACGCACCCCGTAAATCTGCGCCTCCGCCACCACCGCGGCCTCTGCCGCGCTGGCAGCCGGCAGCACGAAGGCGCGGCGGGCCGCATGGCACTGGCAGGCCATCGCCAACGCGCCGCGCACCGGGCGCACGGCGCCGCTCAGCGCCAGCTCGCCGGCGAATTCATAGCGGGAAATGTCAGGATTTTGCACTTGGCCGGACGCCAGCAGGATGCCGATGGCGATCGGCAGGTCGAAACGGCCGGAATCCTTGGGCAGATCGGCCGGGGCCAGATTGACCGTGATCTTGCGCGCGGGAAATTCGAAGCCCGAGGTCAAGATGGCGGCGCGCACGCGGTCGCGGCTTTCCTTGACCTCGGTATCGGGCAAGCCGACGATATTGAACGCCGGCAGGCCATTGGCGAGGTGGACCTCGACGGCCACCTCCGGGGCGTCAAGCCCGGACAGCGCCCTGCTCGCCACCACCGCCAATGTCATGGCGACTCAGGAGTGGCCGAGTTCCGACTGCTCCTCCACCCGGGCAGCCGCCTCATCGGGAAAGGCCGCCGCCTCGACGCGCGCCAGGCGCGCTTCCAGCGCCGCCAGCTGCTCGCGGGTACGCGCCAGCACCGCCTGCTGGACATCGAATTCCTCGCGCGTCACCAGATCCATCCGGGAAAAGGTGGAAGCCATCATGGCCTTCACGTTCTTTTCCAGGTCTTTGGCCGGGCTGGCGGCGATGGTTTCGCTGATCTTGGCGCTGATTTCTTCAAACAGTTTCTGGCTCAACATGGTGACGGCTCCTGCGTGTGTCTTGATCTATGGCGAGTGTAGCAAAAAGCCGCGCCGAACTCGCGTCTTCCTGTCCCCATGGGCATCGATTCCCTCTTTCCGCTGGCCGTGGCTCGCCCTCCCTCAGCAGGCAGGCATGCTGCGGCGCAACGGCGCACCAAAACGGGGCAGACTAAACAGCCTCTGCGCACAAGGAAAGTGCCAGAAAGGCCAGAGCGGCTTTTTTTGCGGCGCACAACAATTCAATCTGCGCCCGCGCTCGCCTGGCACGATTCATGCATAACAGCCAGGCAGCCAAATCGTTGTCCCTCACTTGATCGTCCGAGAAGGAGCCGCCATGAAACTCGTCACAGCCGTGATCAAGCCGTTCAAGCTTGACGAAGTCCGCGAAGCCCTGTCCGCCATTGGCGTGCAAGGCGTCACCGTATCCGAGGTAAAGGGTTTCGGCCGCCAGAAAGGCCATACCGAACTCTACCGCGGCGCCGAATACGTCGTGGACTTCCTGCCCAAGGTAAAGCTGGAAATCGCCATTGACGACGCCCTGCTGGACCAGGTGGTGGAAGCCATCGAAAAGTCCGCCCGCACCGGCAAAATCGGCGACGGCAAGATCTTCGTCTACGACCTGGAGCAGGTGATCCGCATCCGCACCGGCGAAACCGGCGCCGACGCGGTCTGACCGCTGTGTGAAACTGGGGAAACCATAATGAAAAAGATACTCGCTGCAATGTGCGGCGGCCTTGCCGCCCTGTCTCTGCCGGCCCTGGCCGACGCGCCCGCCGGCCCGGCCGTGGCCGCCGCCAAGGTGATCAATTCCGGCGACACCGCCTGGATGCTGACCTCCACCGCCCTGGTGCTGTTCATGACCATTCCCGGCCTGGCGCTGTTCTACGGCGGGATGGTCCGCAAGAAGAACGTGCTGGCTACCCTGATGCAAAGCTTCGCCATCACCGCGCTGGTGACTGTGCTGTGGGCGGTGATCGGCTACAGCCTGGCCTTCACCGTCGGCACGCCCTACCTGGGCGATCTGTCGCGCTTCATGCTGGACGGCATGGTGTACATGAAGGACGCCGGCAAGCTGGCCGTGCACCCGCTGGCCGGCACCATACCGGAATCGGTGTTCATGACCTTCCAGATGACCTTCGCCATCATCACCCCGGCGTTGATCACCGGCGCCTTCGCCGAGCGGATGAAATTCTCGGCGATGCTGGTGTTCATGGCGCTGTGGTCGTTGCTGGTATACGTGCCGGTGGCGCACTGGGTGTGGGCGCCGGGCGGCTGGATGGGCGACAAGGGCGTGCTGGACTTCGCCGGCGGCACCGTGGTGCACATCAACGCCGGCGTGGCCGGCCTGGTGACCGCGCTGGTGCTGGGCAAGCGCGTCGGCTTCGGCAAGGAGGCCATGCCGCCGCATAACCTGATCCTGACGCTGGTGGGCGCCTCGATGCTGTGGGTGGGCTGGTTCGGCTTCAACGCTGGTTCGGCCGGCGCCGCCGACGGCCGCGCCGGGATGGCGATGGTGACCACCCAGGTCGCCACCGCGATGGCCGCGCTGGCCTGGATGTTCGCCGAATGGGCGACCAAGAAGAAGCCGTCGGTGCTGGGCATCGCTTCCGGCGCGGTGGCCGGCCTGGTGGCCATCACCCCGGCCGCCGGCTTCGTCGATGTCAAGGGCGCGCTGATCATCGGCCTAGCCGCCGGCGTGGTGTGCTTCTGGGGCGCCACCGGCCTGAAACACGCGCTGGGCTATGACGACTCGCTGGACGCCTTCGGCGTGCACGGCGTCGGCGGCATCCTGGGCGCGCTGCTGACCGGCGTGTTCGCGGTCAAGGACATCGGCGGCGCCGACGGCAGCCTGGCCACCCAGGCGCTGGGCGTCGGCGTCACCATCGTCTACTGCGGCATCGTCACTTTCATCCTGCTGAAGCTGGTGAACCTGGTGATCGGCCTGCGCGTGGCGGAAGACGAAGAACGCGAAGGGCTGGACCTGGTGCTGCACGGCGAGCGCGTGGAGTAAGCCGCCGGCCAAGCCAAGATTGTTGTGTAAGGGACTTGCGGGGCATTCGTGCCCCGTTTTTTTTGCGCGAGCAAAGAAAAACCGGCGCGGCGGCCGGTTTGGTCGCAGGCGAAACGCCCGCTTATTTGACGATGCGCAGGCTGGGCCTGCCGCTGGGCCGGTCCGGCCCCGGGTCCCCGCCCGTCGGCGGATCGGCGTCGGCCGACTTGGCGTCCTGCTCGGCCTCGGGCGACGGCTCGACCTCGAACCCCATGCCCTCGCCGGTTTCCCGCGCGAAAATCGACATCACGTTGCCGATCGGCACCCAGATATCGCGCGACACGCCGCCAAAGCGCGCCGAGAACGACAGCCAGTCGTTGTCGATCCGCAGATTCTTGGTGGCGCCTTCGGCGATGTTCAGCACGATCTCGTTGTTCTTCACGTATTCGAGCGGCACGTCGGTGCGCTCGTTGACCCACACCACCACGTAGGGGGTGTAGCCGTTGTCGCCGCACCATTGGTGCAGCGCGCGGATCATGTAGGGCTTGGTGCTGGAGCTCATCGCGTCACCTTACTTGCGCATGGCCTTTTCGGACGGAGTCAGCGAGTCGATGAAGGACTGGCGCTGGAAAATGCGTTCCGCGTATTTCAGGATAGGCGCGGCGCTCTTGCCCAGATCGATGTTGTAGTGCTCCAGACGCCACATCAGCGGCGCGATGGCCACGTCTATCATCGAGAAATCGTCGCCCAGCATGAATTTTTGCTTGGAGAAGATAGGCGCGATGGTGGTCAGGCCGTCGCGAATCGCTTCGCGCGCCTTGGTCGCTTCCTTGCCGGTGGCGCCGGCTTCCAGCGTTTTCACGTAGATGAACAGCTCGTTCTCGAAGCGGTGCAGGAACAGGCGCGCGCGCGCGCGCATCACCGGGTCGGCCGGCATCAGCTGCGGGTGCGGGAAACGCTCGTCGATGTATTCGTTGATGATGTTGGATTCGTGCAGGATCAGATCGCGCTCCACCAGAACCGGCACTTCGTTGTACGGGTTCATCACGGCCAGATCTTCCGGCTTGTTGTGGATATCCACGTCGATGATTTCGAAATCCATGCCCTTTTCGAAGAGCACGATACGACAGCGCTGGCTGAAGGGGCAGGTGATTCCGGAGTAGAGGGTCATCATGGCGGAAATAATCCTTGACTAACAATGAATTGATGTAGCAGGGCATTCTAGCACCTTCCCACCCCCATTTGCCAGCTTTTCAATACAACATCATGATTACAAAAGAAAAAAGGCGGAATCGCTTCCGCCTTTCCTTCTACCGCCGCGCGCTTAATGCACGTCGCGCCAGTATTCCTTCTTCAGCAGGTAAACCAGCGGGAACAGCAGCAGGCCGAGGAACATCAGCACCACGTAGCCGATCTGCTGGCGCTGCACCTGGGCGGGCTCGCCCATGAACACCAGAAAGTTGGTCAGATCGGTCATCCGCTTGTCGTACTCGACGGTGTTGGCCTTGCCGTTTTCCAGCTTGGTCAGGGTGCCGGCTTTCACCAACTGCAGCTTGTGCACCTCGTTGCCCTCGGCGTCCTTCTCGGTCTTCAGCACCTGCTCGCCTTGCCATTCCCAGAAGACGTGCGGCATGCCCACCTTGTCGAACACCAGATTGTTCCAGCCGGTGGGGCGGGATGGATCGCGATAAAAGCTGCGCAAATAGCTGTACAGGTAATCGGCGCCGCGCGAGCGGGCGATCAGCGACAGATCCGGCGGCGTGGCGCCGAACCAGTTCTTGGCGTCCTTCTTGTCCATCGCGATATTCATCTGGTCGCCGATCTTGGCGCCCTCCGGCAGCAGGTTGGCCTTGATCTGCTCTTCGGTCAGGCCGATGTCCTGCAGCCGGTTGTAGCGCAGCATGCTGGCCGAGTGGCAGGACAGGCAGTAGTTGACGAAGATCTGCGCGCCGCGCTGCAGGCTTTCGGTGTCCTGGATGTCGATGTCGGCCTTGGCCAGCGCCGGGCCGCCCTCGTTGGCCAGCGCAGGCGCCGCCAACGGCAGCGCCAGCGCGGCGGCGGCGATCAGGTTGCGGATCGTGTTGTTCATTTTCCTTATCCCCTTGCTTACACGTTCATGGCGAACAGCGCCGCCAGGAACACGGTCAGCAGCACCAGCACCACGAACTGGATCTGCCGCTTGGCGTTGGTGTCGGTGACGCGCTCCGGCACCGGGATGCTGCCGACATCGTTCTTGGTGTAGAACGGCATGCCCAGGAAGAAGGCGAAGTAGACCACCGAGAAAATCTGCGACAGCGCGGTGCGCAAACCAGTCGGCGGCATCGCGCCCAGGATGCCCAGGCCGATGAAGGCGGCGATGAACAGCGCCAGCGCGATCTTGAACTTGGGTCCGCGGTAGCGGATGGATTTGATCGGCGAGCGGTCCAGCCACGGCAGGAAGGCGATCAGCACCACCGCCGCGCCCATCGCCAACACGCCCCACACCTGGGTGCCGGCAAACGACGGCACCGCGCGCAGAATGGCGTAGAACGGGGTGAAATACCATACTGGCGCGATGTGCGGCGGGGTTTTCAGCGGGTCAGCCTGGTCGAAATTGGGGTGCTCGAGGAAGTAGCCGCCCATTTCCGGCAGGAAAAACACGATCGCGGAGAACACGATCATGAATACCACCACGCCCAGGATGTCCTTGATCGAGTAATAAGGATGGGAGTAGATGCCGTCCAGATACAGGCCAGTGTTCGGATCCTTGGGTTGCTGCTTGATTTCCACGCCGTCCGGGTTGTTGGAGCCCACTTCGTGCAGCGCCATCAGGTGGGCCACCACCAGCGCCAGCAGCACCAGCGGCACCGCGATCACGTGCAGCGCGAAGAAGCGGTTCAGCGTGGCGTCGGACACCACGTAGTCGCCGCGGATCCATACCGACAGGTCGGGGCCGATCACCGGGATGGAGCCGAACAGGTTGACGATCACCTGCGCGCCCCAGAACGACATCTGCCCCCAGGGCAGCAGGTAGCCCATGAAGGCTTCCGCCATCAGGCACAGGAAGATCAGCGTGCCGAACACCCAGACCAGTTCGCGCGGCTGCTTGTACGAGCCGTAGATCAGGCCGCGGAACATGTGCAGGTACACCACCACGAAGAACATCGAAGCGCCGGTGGAGTGCATGTAGCGGATGATCCAGCCGCCCGCCACGTCGCGCATGATGTATTCGACCGAGGCGAAGGCGACCGGGATGCCGGCGGCGTTCAGCGTGCCGTCCGGCTTGTAGTTCATGGTGAGGAAGATGCCGGTGACGATTTGCAGCACCAGCACCAGCATCGCCAGCGAGCCGAAGAAGTACCAGAAGTTGAAATTCTTGGGGGCGACGTATTTGCCCCATTGACTTTCCCACAGGGCGGTCAGCGGGAACCGCGCATCCACCCAGTTGAGCAGCTTTTGTGCTTTGTTCATTTTTCGCCCTCAGCTTATTTGTCGTCGCCAATCAACAGGCGGGTGTCGGACAGATACTTGTGCGGGGGGATTTCCAGGTTCTTCGGCGCCGGCACGCCCTTGAACACGCGGGCGGCGAGGTCGAACTTGGAACCATGACAGGGGCAGTAGAAGCCGCCCAGCCATTCCGGCCCCAGATCCGCGGGCGCGAGATCGGGACGGAAAGTGGGGGAACAGCCCAGGTGGGTGCAGATGCCCACAGCCACCAGGTATTCGGGTTTGATCGAGCGATGCTCGTTCTGGCAGTACTTAGGTTGCTGATCCACCTCGGATTGCGGATCGACCAGCTTGGGGTCGTTCTTCGGCAGGTTCTTCAGCTGCTCTGGCGTGCGGTTGAGAATCCATACCGGCTTGCCGCGCCATTCGACGTTGATCTTCTGTCCCGCTTCGATCTTGCCGATGTCGACCTCGACCGGCGCGCCGGCCGCCTTGGCCCGCTCGGACGGGAAGAAACTCAGGAAAAACGGCGTGGCCGCGCCGACCACCGCCACACCCCCAACAGCGCTGGAAGCCACCGTCAGAAAACGACGGCGCCCCGTATCGACTTGCTGTTCACTCATTACAGTCATCCTCAATCGTGGAAATCGAGCCCTTAACCGCTGGATTTTACCCGATTACTAGTAGGGACTTGAAGCTTCTATGCAAATAAATTGACCAGGACGCCAGCAACTTGCTTAAACTGGGTTTAAAACATCAATAAATTCGACATTTATGCCAGAGAATTGCGCCAAATGCTGCCCAAGCGCCTGGATGCCGAAGCGTTCCGTGGCATGATGCCCGGCTGCGATGAATGCGACATCGCACTCGATCGCCATGTGGTAATTCTGTTCCGACGCCTCCCCGGTAATGAAGGCGTCCACCCCCAGCGCGATGGCGTCGGCGAAAAATCCCTGCGCGCCGCCGGTGCACCAGGCCACTTTGCGCACCGGCTTGTCGCCGCGCCCCAACAGCTGCGCATCCCGCCCCAGAGCCGCCGAAACATGGCTGGCGAAGGCCTGGGCAGCGCCACCACCGCGCCAGTCGCCATGCCACAGCAGGCCCTGCTCCCCCGCCTGGCCGACGGGCTCCAGCCCCAGCACCTGCCCCAGCTGCGCGTTGTTGCCCAGCGACAGGTGCCCATCCAGCGGCAGGTGGTAGGCCAGCAGACTGATGTCGTGCTGCAGCAGGGTGCGGATGCGCTGCTTCTTCATGCCGCAAACGCGCGCGTCTTCGCCTTTCCAGAAATAGCCGTGGTGCACCAGGATCGCGTCGGCGCCGCGCGCCGCCGCCGCATCGATCAATGCCTGCGACGCCGTCACGCCGGTCAGGACCTTGGCCACTTCCGCCCTGCCCTCCACCTGCAAGCCATTGGGCGCGTAATCCTTGTAACGCCACGGCTCCAGCCAGCCGTCCAGCAGACTCTGCATTTCGCTCAACAACATCGCGCTCTCCTTTCAATATCTACCATTTCGCCTATTTTGCCAGATGCATGCCGATTTCCCGCCGAAAAACAAAAAACCCCGCTCAAGGCGGGGTTTCGTTTTTCAGCAGGAAAAGCCGAGCTTACATCATGCCGCCCATGCCACCCATGCCGCCCATGTCCGGCATGCCGCCGGCAGCCGGCTTGTCTTCCGGCAGTTCGGCGATCATGCAGTCGGTGGTCAGCATCAGGCCGGCTACGGAAGCCGCATGCTGCAGAGCGGAGCGGGTCACCTTGGCCGGGTCCAGCACGCCCATTTCCAGCATGTCGCCGTATTCGCCGGTGGCGGCGTTGTAACCGAAGTTGCCCTTGCCTTCCAGCACCTTGTTGACCACGACCGACGGCTCGTCGCCGGCGTTCTTGACGATCTGGCGCAGCGGAGCCTCGATGGCGCGCAGCACGATCTTCACGCCGGCTTCCTGTTCGGCGTTGTCGGTCTTCAGGCTGTCCAGCGTAGCGCGGGCGCGCAGCAGAGCCACGCCGCCGCCGGCTACCACGCCTTCTTCAACCGCGGCGCGGGTGGCGTGCAGCGCGTCTTCGACGCGAGCCTTCTTCTCTTTCATTTCCACTTCGGTGGCGGCGCCAACCTTGATCACGGCAACGCCGCCAGCCAGCTTGGCCACGCGCTCTTGCAGCTTTTCGCGGTCGTAATCGGAAGAAGCTTCTTCGATCTGGCGGCGGATTTCACCGACGCGGGTCTGGATGGCGGCAGCTTCGCCGGCGCCGTCGATGATGATGGTGTTTTCCTTGCCCACTTCGATGCGCTTGGCTTGGCCCAGCATGTCCAGCGTGGCTTTTTCCAGAGTCAGGCCCAGCTCTTCGGCGATGACGGTGCCGCCGGTCAGCACGGCGATATCCTGCAGCATGGCCTTGCGGCGGTCGCCGAAGCCCGGAGCCTTGACGGCAACCACTTTCAGGATGCCGCGGATGGTGTTGACCACCAGGGTGGCCAGCGCTTCGCCTTCGACGTCTTCAGCGATGATCAGCAGCGGGCGGCCCGACTTGGCCACTTGCTCCAGCACCGGCAGCAGATCGCGGATGTTGGAGATCTTCTTGTCGAAAAGCAGCACGAACGGATTGTCCAGAGCGGCAATCTGTTTGTCTTGGTTGTTGATGAAGTACGGGGACAGGTAGCCGCGGTCGAACTGCATGCCTTCCACCACGTCCAGCTCGTTGTTCAGGCTCTTGCCGTCTTCAACGGTGATCACGCCTTCCTTGCCGACCTTGTCCATCGCGTTGGCGATGATTTCGCCGATGTCGCTGTCGGAGTTGGCGGAAATGGAGCCGACCTGGGCGATTTCCTTGGAGGTGGAGCAGGGCTTGGCGATCTTGGCGATTTCGCCGACCAGCGATACCACAGCCTTGTCGATGCCGCGTTTCAGATCCATCGGGTTCATGCCGGCGGCAACGTACTTCATGCCTTCCTGCACGATGGCTTGCGCCAGCACGGTGGCGGTGGTGGTGCCGTCGCCGGCCACGTCGGAAGTCTTGGAAGCCACTTCCTTAACCATTTGCGCGCCCATGTTCTCGAACTTGTCCTTCAGTTCGATTTCCTTGGCGACGGATACGCCGTCCTTGGTGATAGTCGGCGCGCCGAACGAGCGGTCCAGCACCACGTTGCGGCCTTTCGGGCCCAGGGTAACCTTGACGGCGTCGGCCAGGATGTTGACGCCAGCAACCATTTTGCTACGCGCGGAATCACCGAATTTTACGTCTTTAGCAGCCATTCTCTAACTCTCCAGAACTCAGTATATGAAGTGGGGGTAAGGGTCGGATTTACTCAACGATGCCCATTACGTCTTCCTCGCGCATCACGAGGACTTCGTCGCCGTCGACCTTGACGGTCTGACCGGAATACTTGCCAAAAATCACTTTGTCGCCAACTTTCAGATCCAGCGAACGACGCTCGCCGTTCTCCAGGATCTTGCCGTTGCCGACAGCGAGAACCTCGCCCATGTCCGGCTTCTCTGCAGCGGCGCCCGGCAGAACGATGCCGGAAGCGGTCTTTTCTTCAGCCTCGAGGCGCTTGATAACAACACGGTCGTGCAGGGGACGGATTGCCATTAGATCTCTCCTAATACAGTGGCTGTTTGAGAGTTGAAAACCAGAAATATTCAAGTGTGCGGATAGGTGGATTAGCACTCACCGCTTGCGAGTGCTAATAATAGGGACGACAGGGAGGCTTTTCAAGAGGGGACAAGCCCCTCTCGCAAGGCAAAGTCAACGGGAGGGAGCCGAGCGGCGCAACACCAGCCAGCGCGGCGTGCGAAAGCGGATGATCATCCGGTACACCATCACGTATGCCACGGCGAACAGCAGGCAGAACCCCATCAGCACATAGGTGTGACGCCAGAACAACATCGCCGGCGCCACCGAAGCCGATGACAGCGCCCATAAGTAGGGAGAAGTCAGACTGTTGCGCAAGGTGAGGTGGCCGGCATCCTTCGAACCCACCATCCAGCGCACCAACCGCTTGTACACCAGCATGTGCAGATGCAGGCCGTCGGGCAGGCCAGGCGACATGCCGCGCAGAATCTTCTTGCGGTAGATCGAATACAGGGTTTCGAACACCGGATAGATCACGCACAGCAAGGGAAACCAAGGCGACACCTGCGGATGCCGCGTCACCAGCAGCACCGCCACTTCGGCGATCATGAAACCGACCAGATAGGCGCCGCCGTCGCCGGCAAAAATCAGCCCGCGCGGGAAGTTCCAAAACAGGAAACCGGCGATGGCGCCGATCATCGCAAAACAAACCCCCAGCAGCATCGTATCCTGCACTTTGAAAGCGACATAGGCCATCGCCAGGAAAATGAAGACGGCGACCACACCGGATAGGCCGTTGTAGCCATCTATGATGTTGACCGCGTGCGCCACGCCGCCTACGGCTATCACCGTCAAGACGAAGGAAAACAGGGTGAAATTGACCAGAAGGCTGTCAATCACCGGGATGTCCAGCCGATGGAGCCCAGCCTGCAACGAAAAATAGCCAAGTCCCGCCGACACAAAAGTGGCGAGCAGACGCGGCAGCGGTCCCACTTGCTTGGTCATGTCCTCCATCAGTCCAGCCGCGAACGCCGGTACGGACACCAACAACAGCAACAGCGCCGTGGCATCCGACAGCGACCAGGACAGCACACCGCATCCGGCCAACAAGCCCGCCGCCAGGGGAACCCCTCCCACCCTGGGAACCGGCATCGCATGGAATTTTTGCACTCCTCCAAGATCGTGATCAGACGTGAAGCGCTCATGCAAATGGCTGAAGTGGATCAGGAACATCGCCATGAACAGAGACAGGAAAGTTGAAATTATCAAGATCTGCAGCATAATCCTCGCCAACTGTTTGATTGAGAACGCCAGACCGGAAGTCTCCTCGCCGGAGCCGCCGGGGGCCGAACACCCAAACACATTGCCAAGCCATGCTCTTGGCAATGACCAGTTACATCGATACTTAAACTGCCACGCCAACCACTGCCTCAGGCCATCTCAAAGCAATCGCAAGATGCCCCGCCCCCCCGCTCCGCATGCGTCACGCGGAACGCCCAGCCGCGTCGCAGCCAAGCCAAACTGATGAGAAAAAAACATACAGAATCCAAGCGCTGCGCCCACAGCCGCAGATGCCGGCAGCTTGCGGCCTAGACGCTGCGCCCCATTCCGCCGTCAAACCATCGGCATCTGGCTCGACGCCAGGCCAAAGCCAATCTCGTGCCATTTACAAAATATCATGCGAAAAGCGTCCACGCCCATAGAATTAAAATCACAAAAAATAATGTCGGAGAAATCACCATTCACTATAAATATATCAACCTTCCGTCAATTCTTTGTGTGATTTTTTATTCAACGACACGGCACCGTCACATTAATTTCATATCTCTACGGCTCCGGCCGAAACATGTCAAACACTGCCATAGCTCGCGAAACAGGGCAACATTGTTGCGGACCTTGCGCGACCGCAATGCCAAATAGACATAGCAAAACCCGACATGTCTTGCCGCAATCCCCCGCATCCCCCGCCCTTTAGGTCACAAAACTTGTCCCAAATATATCGATGCGGAAAACCGGCAACGCTTGGTCCAGCACCGCCGCCCGGCATCGTAACGCAAGCCCCATATCGCCCTTGCGCTTTCTCGCCGACTCGATTTATTCTAATCCCGCTTCGCCGGTCTTCACGAGCGGATTCAAGCGGACAGCGAAGCTCCACGACAGAAGCCATCAGCAAGGCCTAATATTTAACGATGTTGCACTCGCCTCGCGCCGTTCACTATCTGGGCATGAGAGCGATGCGATTCTTAAAGAAGAGCCCAAAAAATTCAGCTTGCCGGCACGTCGAAAAGCAGAATGCGATTCGCCATGTCGTTAAATAAAAACACTGGACAGGATAGCTGACTTTCGCATCAAAGTCGTAAATGGCACCCACCTCCGACTTTGTTTCAAATGGAAAGATTAACAACCCGGAACAAGATGGAGAATCGGAATAGTCAGTTGCGATCAGTTGATATTAAGAAACATCGGCCAAATGAGCGACAATCAACATTAACAATCACGGTTTGCAAAGCGGCGGTGTTTTGGGTCAAGCTGCGATAAAATTCGAGATACGCGCCCCAGGCAGTCCAGCAAGGCCTTTTTTTGAAATGTAGCCGTAACGTTCGGCTGACAGACAACGCAATAGGTACTATAGATTGAAGTAAGTCGCGGCGCTTGCCGGCGCAGCGCAGCATGACCCTACACTTGAAAGTCTCGACAGCGAAAGCGATATCCGCCCACCTCAGAACTGCGGCACAGCAGTCCCGGCAAGGTCGGCGCAGTACGATACGGTTTACCAGTTGCAAATATAACGGGTCATCCCGACTACCCGTTGCCCGGAGAGGCAACGAACCCAATGCCTGATTTCTTGAATAGTACAGGGGGGATTTGCAAAAAATGCCAGTCGGTCAGCACCACGCGTCGAAAAAACTCTCGAAACTCTCAGCCGCATCCGCTCTGTCGCGGCATGGGCTAGCTCCCCTTTTCCACTCGGCTTCGCAAAGCCTGCCTGCCGCTCGGCCGCATCTTCGCCCCAGTAGCGCAGGATCTGCCGGTCCGCGCGCCAAAAACCGTCGGCCGCAGCCCGCCTGCACCGGCGCCATCGCGGCTGCCCAGCATTCAGCCGGCTGCTTGAGCGCCCGACCTTCTTCTTCGCGCCAGCAAGACTAAAGCGCAGGCCATGTGCCGCCTCAATCACTCCGTCTCTTGGACGCTTGCCAAAGAGGAAATATTGAAATGAAAGCCGTCATTCTTGCAGGTGGATTGGGTACCCGTATCAGTGAAGAAACCACCGCTCGGCCCAAGCCGATGGTGGAAATCGGCGGCAAGCCCATTCTGTGGCACATCATGAAAATCTATTCCCACTACGGGATAAACGATTTCATCATTTGCTGCGGCTATCGGGGCTACGTGATCAAGGAGTACTTCGCCAACTACTTCCTGCATATGTCCGATGTCACCATCGACATGTCGAGCAATCACATGGAAGTGCATCAACGCTACGCCGAACCATGGCGCGTCACCCTGGTCGACACCGGCGAACACACCATGACCGGCGGCCGCCTGAAACGTGTGAGGAAATACCTGCAGGGCGAGGACGCGTTCTGTTTCACTTATGGCGATGGCGTAGCTGACATCCACATCGGCCAACTCATCGACTTCCACAAAACCTATGGCGCAGCAGCCACGCTGACCGCCGTCTATCCGCCCGCCCGTTTCGGCGTGCTGGACATCAAGGACAACCTGGTGTCGAACTTCCAGGAAAAACCCCAGGGCGATGGCGGCATGATCAACGGCGGCTTTTTCGTATTGTCGCCGTCGGTCATCGACCTGATCCCAGACGATGGCTGCGTATGGGAGCGGGAGCCTCTGGAAACGCTGGCCCAGCGCGGCCAGCTGGCCGCCTTCTCCCATGAAGGCTTCTGGCAACCGATGGACACGCTGCGCGACAAGCTTCACTTGGAAAACCTGTGGAAATCCGGCCAGGCGCCATGGAAAGTATGGGAATGAACCGCGACTTCTGGAAGGGGAAGCGGGTCTTTCTCACGGGTCATACCGGCTTCAAGGGCAGTTGGCTCACGCTGTGGCTGCAAGCGCTCGGCGCCGAGGTGTCCGGCTATGCGCGCGAACCGGCGACCGAGCCCAGCCTGTTTTCCGCCGCCGGCCTCGCGCAAACCATGCACTCCTCGTTCATCGGCGACATTCGCGACCCCGACCGCCTGCGCGCCGCGCTTGACCGCGCTCGTCCGGATATCGTCTTCCACCTGGCGGCGCAGGCGATCGTGCGCCGCTCGTATGCCGATCCGGTGGAAACCTATGCCGCGAACGTGATGGGCACCGTCCACCTGCTCGAAGCCGTGCGGGCCACGCCGACAGTACGCGCCGTGGTGTGCGTCACCAGCGATAAATGCTACGAAAACCGAGAGTGGCCATGGGGCTATCGCGAGAACGAGGCCATGGGCGGCTACGATCCATACAGCAGCAGCAAAGGCTGCGCCGAGTTGGTCGCCGGCGCCTACCGCAATTCCTTTTTCAATCCGGCCGACCACGAGCGGCACGGCGTGGCGCTGGCCACCGCTCGGGCTGGCAATGTCATCGGCGGCGGCGATTGGGCGCAAGACCGGCTGATTCCCGATTTCATCCGCGCCATGGCCGCCGGCGAAGCGCTGGCGATCCGCAATCCGAACGCCATTCGTCCCTGGCAGCATGTGCTTGAGCCATTGGCCGGTTACCTTCTGCTGGCGGAAAAACTGCATCAATCCGGCCCAAGCTTCTCTTCCGCCTGGAATTTCGGCCCGCATGAGCAAGACGCGCGTCCGGTCGAATGGATAGCCGCGCAGATGACCCAGCTGTGGGGGCAAGGCAGCCGTTACCAGGTGCAGCGCGAGGCCGGAGCCGCGCATGAGGCCCACTACCTGAAGCTGGATTGCTCCAAGGCCAATCAAGAACTGGGCTGGCGACCGCGCTGGTCGCTGCGGGAGGCCTTGCAGCGCATCTGCGACTGGCACCTGCAGCACCGGGCAGGCGCCGACATGCGCGCGGTATGCCTGCAGCAGATACGCGCTTATCAAGAAACCGTCATAGCCGAATAACACGATCCTTCCGCGCGGACAGTTGGCGCGCGGAGTTTCACCGAATCTGGATGCGATATGGAAAAGACTCAACAGCTTCGTCAGCAAATTGCCCAACTGGTGGCCGAATACGCGGAAATCGCGCTCGCCCCCAAGCCCTTCGAGCCCGGCAAGACCGTGATTCCGCCGTCCGGCAAGGTGATAGACGGCGCCGAGCTGCAGCACATGGTCGAGGCGTCGCTGGACGGCTGGCTGACCACTGGCCGCTTCAACACCCAATTCGAAAAACAACTGGCGGAATTCCTGGGCGTCAAACACCTGCTGACCACCAACTCCGGCTCCTCCGCCAACCTGCTGGCCTTTACCGCGCTGACCTCCCCGCAGCTGGGCGAGCGCGCCATCCGCAAAGGCGATGAAGTGATAGGCGTGGCCGCCGGCTTCCCCACTACCGTCAACCCCATCATCCAGTTCGGCGCAGTGCCGGTTCTGATCGATGTAGACATCCCCACCTACAACATCGACGCGGCGCGCATCGAGTCGGCGATCACCGACAAAACCAAGGCGATCATGCTGGCCCACACCCTGGGCAACCCATACAACCTGCGAGTGGTGCGCGACATCTGCAACCGCCACGGACTATGGCTGATCGAGGACTGCTGCGACGCGCTGGGCTCCACCTACGACGGCCAACTGGTCGGCACCTTCGGCGATATCGGCACGCTCAGCTTCTATCCGGCGCATCACATCACCATGGGCGAAGGCGGCGCGGTCTTCACCAACAGCGACCAATTGAAGAAAATCGTGGAGTCCTTCCGCGACTGGGGCCGCGACTGCTACTGCGCGCCCGGCTGCGACAACACCTGCGGCAAGCGTTTCAACTGGCAGCTCGGCTCGCTGCCGCACGGCTACGACCACAAATACACTTACAGCCACCTGGGCTACAACCTGAAGATCACCGACATGCAGGCCGCCTGCGCGTTGGCGCAGCTTGGCAAGCTCGAACAGTTCATCGCCGCGCGGCGCAGCAACTTCGGCTACCTCAGCGAGCGGCTGAAGACCTGTGAGGAATTCCTGATCCTGCCCAAGGCGACCGAGCGCGCCAACCCGTCGTGGTTCGGCTTCCCGATCACCATCCGCCCCGGCAGCGGCATCGAACGGGTGGACGTGCTGAAGTACCTGGACGAACACAAGGTCGGCACCCGGCTGCTGTTCGCCGGCAACCTGACCCGCCAGCCCTATATGCACGGGCAGAATTTCCGCGTGCACGGCGAACTCGTCAATACCGACCTGATCATGAACAACACCTTCTGGATCGGCGTGCACCCAGGCCTGACCCGCGACATGCTCGACTACGCCGTCGAGAAGATCGAAACCATCATTGGCGTGAATTTTTAAGGAGCAGGCAATGGAAAAGACCAGACTCTCTGTCTACACCGCGGCGGTCAGCGAAAACTTCTCCTTCCTGAAGCGGGCTGCCACCATTCAGGAAGCCTACCTGCGCGCGATTCCGATCGCCGGCGGCGGCTACCTGCTGCCGGTATGCGAAATGCACAAGCAGGATGCCGCCCTGATCCGGCTCTTGACCGAATGGCGCAACCGCAATGTCCAGGCCTATCCGACCCAATTCATCGCCACTGAGCAAAGCACCCGCGACTGGCTGGAGCAGCAGCTGCTGGCCGTCAACGACCGGATGCTGTTCCTGGTGGTGAGCGCCACCGGCGCGACGCTGGGCCACCTGGGCTTCACCCGCTGCCATAATTCCGACATGATGTTCGAGATCGACAATATGGTGCGCGGCGCCGCCGACGCCGAACCGGGCCTGTTCTCCCGCGCGCTGGCCGCGTTGATCGAATGGGCCAGGAAAACCATCAACGTCAACGGCTTTTTCCTGCGCGTGCTGGACGACAATCCCGACGCGATCGCCTTCTACAAGAAAAACCATTTCACGGTCGAATCCAATATTCCGCTGGTGGCGGTGAAAAACGGCGACAGCCTCCAGTACCGCGAGGCGCTGCCGACGGAAACCGCCAGCAAACAATTCGTCCGCATGGCGTACAAAGCCCCGTCGCAAGGGGTGGGCGAGAAGATGATCCTCACCGCGGGTCCGTCGATCTCCGCCAAGGAGGCCGCCTATTCGTTCGATGCCGCGCTCAACGGCTGGAACAGCGATTGGTCGAAATATCTGACTCGCTTCGAGAAAAGCTTCGCCGAATATGTCGGCGTCAAATACGCGCTGGCCACCTCCAGCTGCACCGGCGCGCTGCAGATCGCGCTGATGGCGTTGGACATCGGCCCCGGCGACGAAGTGATCGTACCGGACCAGACCTGGGTCGCCACCGCCAACGCCGTCCGTTATACCGGCGCCATCCCGGTGTTCGCCGACATCGAGCTGGACACCTGGAACATCGACGCCCGTTCGGTGGAGTCGCTGATCACCAGCAAGACCAAGGCCATTGTCGCCGTCCACATGTATGGCCACCCGGCCCGCATGAGCGCCATCCTGGCGGTGGCGGAGAAATACGGCCTGAAGGTGGTGGAAGACGCCGCCCCCGCGATCGGCGCCGAATGGCAGGGCAAGCGTTGCGGCAGCTTCGGCTCCTTCGCCGCCTTCAGCTTCCAAGGCGCCAAGCTGATGGTCACCGGCGAAGGCGGCATGCTGGTCACCGATGACGACGCGCTGTACGCCAAGGCTTACAAGGTTTGGGACCAAGGGCGCAACCCGTCGCGCACCTTCTGGATCGACGAGGACGGCGTCAAGTTCAAGATGTCCAATATCCAGGCCGCGCTCGGCCTGGGCCAGCTGGAGCGCGTCGACGAACTGATCGAGATGAAGCGCCGCATTTTCGAGTGGTACCAGGAAGGCCTGGAAGGTGTGCCTCATCTCAGCCTCAACCGCGAAGTGGAAGGCGCCCGCAGCATCTACTGGATGAGCAGCATCCTGCTGGACAAGGACGCCCGCATCAGCCGCGATCAATTGATGCAGCAATTGAAGTCCAGAAACGTCGACACCCGGCCGGTCTTTCCCGCCATCAGCCAGTATCCGATCTGGCCCAGGCAGCAGCAACCGCAGCCCAACGCGATGCATGTCGGCCTGCAGGCGATCAATCTGCCAAGCGGCGTCTGCTTGAGCCGCGACGAAGTGGCTTACGCCTGCAAGCAGATCAGAAGCATTCTGCTGGGGTAAGCCGAATGGAAAACTCGATCACGCTGGCGCGCGCCATCCGCGCCACCGCCCTGCAAATGGTGCATGACGCGCGGGCTTCGCACATCGGCAGCGCGCTGTCGATCGCCGACATCCTGGCGGTGCTGTATCGCAATCATCTGCGCTTCGACCCCGCCGCGACTCGGGATCCGCTGCGCGACCGCTTCATTCTCAGCAAGGGGCACGCCTGCGTCGCGCTCTACGCCGCGTTGGGCGCGCTGGGCGCGCTGAGTCCGGAGGAGATTGCCAGCTACGGCCAGGATTTCTCGCCGCTGATGAACCATATCAGCCACAAGGTGAATGGGGTCGAGTTTTCCACCGGTTCGCTCGGCCATGGCCTGCCGTTCGCCGCCGGCAAGGCCATGGCCGCCAAGCTGCGAGGACAGCCCTGGAAAAACTACGTGCTGCTTGGCGACGGCGAAATGGACGAAGGCAGCAACTGGGAGGCGCTGATGTTCGCCGCCCACCACCGCCTGGACAATCTGGTGGCCATCATCGACTGCAACAATCTGCAAAGCTTGGACACCGTGCGCGCGACATTGAATATCGAGCCGCTGGACCAAAAGCTGGCCGCCTTCGGCTGCCGCGTATTCGAGGCCGACGGCCACGACCACCAGGCGCTGGACCAGGCCTTGCTTGCCATCGCCGAGGTCCGCGGCCAACCGTCGGTATTGATCGCGCGCACCGTCAAGGGAAAAGGCGTCAGCTTCATGGAAAACAGCGTGGACTGGCACTACCGCAGCCCGGACAAACAGCAGCTGCGGCAGGCATTGGAAGAACTGGGAGTCCAGCATGCGTAACGCTTTCATCGATGAGCTGGTCAAACTCGCCGCCGTCCATCCCGACATCGTGCTGATGGTAGGCGACCTGGGATACGGAGTAGTCGAACCGTTCGCCGAGCGGTTTCCCGACCGTTTCATCAACGCCGGCATCGCCGAACAGAACATGATGGGCATGGCGGCAGGCATGGCGTCCGAGGGCTGCCACGTCTTCACCTACAGCATCGCCAACTTCCCGACTTTCCGTTGCGCGGAACAGATACGCAACGATGTCGACTATCACAATTTGGCGGTGACCGTGGTCAGCGTCGGCGGCGGCCTGGCCTACGGCAACCTCGGCTACTCCCATCATGCGGTGCAGGATTACGGCCTGATGCGGATGATGCCGAACATGACTATCGCCGCCCCCGGCGACCCGATGGAAGTCCGCGCCTGCCTGCGTTACCTGGCCAGCCACCCCGGCCCGTCCTACCTGCGCCTAGGCAAGGCCGGCGAACCCTGCCTGCACCCGCAGGTGCCGGATGTCGTCCCCGGCCAATGGCTGCCCATCAGACAACGCGACAGCGCCGCCGCCCTGCTCACCACCGGAGCCGCCGTCAGCAGCGCCATCGAATGGCTGGACACGCCTGATTTCGCCGCCCATTCGCTATACACGATGCCGCTGTGGGGCATGGCCGCCAAACAAAAGCAGCCGCAGCAGCTGTCCGACTGGGATCTGGTCGTCACCGTTGAAGACCATATCCACGACGCCGGCTTCGGCAGCTGGCTGATGGAGGCAGCCGCGCCGGCCGGCATGAGCGGCAAGATACGCAACCGCGCGCTGTCGACCGAGATATTCGGCAAGGTCGGCAGCCAAAAAACCCTCAACAAGCTGGGTGGGCTGTAGTGATACTGGCACTGAAAAAGACGCTGGGGCTGGACAGGGCGATACTGTATGTATTGCTCAACCGCGGCTGGACCCTGCTGGCCGGCTTCGTCACGCTCTATCTGATCTCCGCCACCATGAGCAAGGCGGAACAGGGCTACTACTACACCTTCTCCAGCATTCTGGCGCTGCAGATCTTTTTCGAGCTGGGCTTCAGCGGCATCATCGCCCAATTCGCCAGCCACGAGATGGCGAAGCTCCACTGGCGCGGCGGCGACATCGTCGGCGACTCCCAGTCCCGCCAGCGCCTGCTGTCGCTATTCCGGCTGGCGATCAAATGGTATGGCGTGATTTCGCTGCTCACCGTTTTCCTGCTCAATACCGCGGGCTTCTATTTCTTCAGCAGCTCCGCCAGGCAGTCCGGCGTCGACTGGCACCTTCCCTGGATGCTGCTGACGCTGGGCGCGACCTTGAACCTGTTTCTCAGCCCGCTGCTGGCGCTGTTCGAAGGCAGCGGCCTGGTCGCCAATGTCAGCGCGCTGCGCCTGATGCAATCGATGGTCGCCTACAGCAGCGGCTGGCTGTTGCTGCTCAATGACGGCAAGCTGTATACCGCGGCGGCCATTTCCATCATGACCGCCGCCGTCGGGTTTTACTGGCTGGGCAAGCATTACGGCGCCTTTCTCAAATCCTTGCTGCAAAACCTGCCTGGCAAAGACGATGCCGGCATTTGCTGGCGGCGCGAAATCTGGCCGATGCAATGGCGGATCGCGTTGAGCTGGCTAAGCGGCTACTTCATCTCCCAGTTGTTCACGCCGCTGGCCTTCCGCTACCAGGGCACCGAAGCCGCCGGCCAGCTCGGCATGTCGCTCAGCATCGTCACCACTATGTCCACCGTCGCCAGCGCCTGGCTAACCACCAAGCTGCCAAGCTTCGGCATGCTGATTGCCGGCCGCCAAGCCGCTCAATTGATGGCGCTGTTCCGCAAGAGCAGCTTGCAGTCCATCGCTGTGCTGCTGGCCCAACACAGCCTGTTTTTCATCCTGCTGCTGGCCATGCGCCATTACCAGTTCGCCTTCGCCAGCCGCCTGCTGGAGCCTATCGACATCTTGTGGCTGCTGCTCGCCGCCCAAGCCTGCCACATCGTGTTTTTGCAGGCCGCCTATATCCGCGCCCACAAGATCGAGCCCTATCTTAAGCATGCGATTCTGTTGGCGCTGCTGATTTCCAGTTCCAGCTATTATTTGATTCAGCATTACTCGATCCGGGAAATGCTCGCCCTCTACGCCATCATTTGCGGGACGGTAGGCGTTGGATATTCCAGCTATATCTATGCAAGCTTCAATAAAAGAAAAATGGCGGGGCAATGAAATGAACCAAGCGTTATTATCGATATGCATCCCCACGTTCAACCGGGCATCCTATTTGAAAAGGTTGCTGGACGATCTATTGCCGGCAATTGCGCGCCATCATCAACTCATCAACATTTTCATCATCGACAACGCCTCCACCGATCAGACGGCGGCGTTGTGCGATAGCTATATCCAAGCCGGCCATGCCTTGAACTACGTCCGCAATGAAAGCAATATCGGCGCGGATGCCAATGCGGTTCGAGCATTCGAATGTGTAAACGGGATATATGGCTGGATACTAGGCGACGATGAATATGTCTATGGCCAAACCGTCGACACCATCATCGCCACCTTGACCAAACAGCCTCTGGCCTTGCTGTATCTGAAAAGCGAGCCCTGCACCGCCAGCGCCATCGCGCAAAAAAAACCGCGCAGCCAAGCCCTGTCTTATTACACGTCCAATGTGGAATTTTCCCGCAAGATAGGGATTTACTTCACATTCATCTCGGCAATCATATTCAACAAGCAGCAAGCCATGCAGGATGACGCGCTTTGCGCGAATATCCGCTATGGCACCTTCATTCCCCAGCTGGCCTGGGTGCTGCCTTTGTTGAAACAGGGCAAGCATTTCGCCAGCAGCCAGGCCTGCCTGATCGCGGCCGAACCCAACAACACCACCGGCTACAAGCTGTTCGAGGTTTTCGGCATCAACCTGCGCGCCTTGGTGGACGCGTTTCTGCCGGACCAACCCCGGCTGAGAAAAGCCATCCTCAGTTCGTCGATGTGGTTTCTGGCAAGCTTTTTTTATGGCAACCGCGGCAACTTCAAGCAGGAAAACCCAAAACCGGCATTCGACCAGGCCTTTGGAGAATTGCGCGTCTACCGTTTGATCGTCCGCCCCTTGCTGACCTACCAGAACCTCATGTCCAAGCTATGCGTAAAAACGATCTGCCGTTTTAGAAAAAACATACTGCAGCAAGCATGACGGCCACGCGCAACCGACCAGCAGGATGCATATCGCCATGAAGATACTGGTCATCAAACTATCGGCGTTGGGAGATATCCTCGCCACCAGCCCCTTGTTTCGGCTGATCAAGGAGGCCAATCCCGGATGCGAAATCCATCATCTGGTGATGCGGCAATGCGCGGCGGCATCCGAAAGCAACCCGCATATCGACCGGCAGATCGTCATCGATCTGATCCCGTCCGGCAATCGCCTGAAGGACGCCCGAATCCTGCTGCGGCTATGGTGGCGGCTGCTGACCGGCGGCTACGACATCGCCGTCATCCTGCATCGCAACGCTCTGTTCCAACTGTTATGCAAAGCGGCGGGCATCGGCAAACTGGTGGGCTTCACCGCGCCGCGGCTCGATCTGCTGCAACATGGGCAGGCGTTCACGATGCAGGGCAACCGCACGCTGCAAGAAGCCCGCCTGCTGCAGCGCGCCGGCCTGATCGACAAAATGCCCGATCGTCTGGAGTTTCATCTGGCCGCCGGCAAAGTGGATCGGGAAAAGCTTGCCGGCCTGCCGCGCGACTACATCGCGATCAACCCGGGCGGCGGCAATCCCCATGCGCCGGCCGACAACAAGATCTGGCCGGCCGACAACTATATCCGGCTGATACAGGCGCTGGACCTGCCGGTCGTATTGCTGGGCAGCGGCGGCAAGGACCAGGAAATCTGCGCGTCCATCGCCCGCGCCTGCGGCACGCGCGCCGTCAATCTGGTCAATCGGCTGAACCTGCACGAAGCGGCGCAAGCCATTCGCCAATCGCGGCTCTACATAGGCAATGACAGCGCCTTGCTGTACATCGCCGCCGCGCTGAATGTGCCGCTGATCGGCCTGTACGGGCCGACCCCGGCTGATGCTTTTCTCCCGCTGGGCGGACCATTGCATCATCTCAGCGGCAAAACCGAGTGCTCCCCATGCTACAGCTCGCTGGAGGGCGCGCGCTCGCCTATGTATTCATGTGTGAACAATATTTGCATGCAAGGCATTTCCACCGAACAAGTCCTGGCCAAAACCAGACAGCTCCTGACCCTTGGAAAGCAGGCCTGACATGAAATTACAGACGCTGAAATTCCTGGACAAGCTGCTATCCACCACAATCGCCTGGCTGCCGCGCCGCCGCAAGCCATCGACTCAAGCTCCTCGCCGGATATTGCTGATCAAACTATCCGCGATGGGCGACGCGTTCTGCCTGCACCCCGTCGCCCGCAGGCTGGCCGCGGCCTTTCCCGCCGCCAGCATCGACTGGCTGACGACCGGCCGCTCCAATCCTGGCCTATTCCGGAATTTGCCGTTTCTGCACGACACGCTGATTGTTCCCACCCAGGTCCGCGCCTTGCTGGCATGGCTGCCCAGGCTGCTCTTCGCGATACGCAAGTACGACATCGTGATGGACTTCGATCAGTACTACCATTTATCCGAACTGCTCTCCCGCTGCGGCAAAACCAGCGCGGGCTTCAGCACCGCGCTGAAAGGGAAAACGTTTTCCCTCTCCATCCCCTATGATCCGCAGCTCAATGAAAAAGTCCTGTTCCACAAGCTTGCCGAGCGCGTGATGGAGCATTATGGCGTGACCCACGCGCCTCCCCGCGACTTTTATCTACCCGAATTGCTGGATGCGTTCACTCCTTCATTGCCGTTGCAGCAATTGGCAGCGGAGATCAAGACACACCAATTGCCGGTGGTGGTTCTCTACGCCGGCTCCAGCGCCAACGCCGCATTCCGGCGCCTGGACATAGACAAATATCTGGCCATCATCGAGCAGACCCGCAACCGCCATACCTTCGTGATCGCCGGCGGACCGGATGAACTGGCGCTGAAAACGCATTTCCAGCTTCAGCACCCAAACGTGTACGAACTGATAGGCAGCTTGAACCTGCTGGAGTGGGCCTGGCTGTTCCGCCATGTCGCCGACCTGCTGCTGGGCAACGACGGCGGCCTGCTGCACGTCGCGGAAAGCCAGTCCACGCCGATGCTGGCCATCTTCGGCCCCAGCCTGTTCCGCAAATGGGGATCGATCAACCCGGAATCGCGCGGCATCGAAACCGATCTGCCGTGCAGGCCATGTCTGAAAAACTATCTCGGCATCGTTCCGACCCGCTGCCAGTTTTCCACGGTCAAATGCCTGGACGCCATCGAGGTGGCCACCATCATTGCCAATATGGAAAGCATGCTGGAAAAGAAACAGCGCCAACACATGCTGATCAGTCCCTGACGACATGAAAAGAATCTATCTGCCCTTATCCCGCTTTCTCAGGCGCGCTCTGCCCAGGCTGCGGCCATGCTGGTTCCATTGCCTGACCGGGCTGCGCTTTTTTCGGATGGGCCGGATGAACAAGGTTTACGGCGTTGAAAACATCCACTTGGGCAGCAGGGTATCGATAGGCGACTTCTGCTGGCTGGAGGCCGTCGAGCGCTATGGCGGCCAGCAATTCGCGCCCCGGCTGGAATTGCGCGCCGGGACCAGCTTGTCCGACGCCGTCCACATCAGCGCGGTTGCCCGCATCGTCATCGGCGAGAATTGCCTGCTCGGCAGCCGCATCTACATCGGCGACCATTCGCATGGCACCGGCCGGCTGGACACCGCATCGCTGCAGACCCCGCCGGGGCAGCGCCCGCTAGCCAACATCGCCGAAATCGACATCGGCGCCAACTGCTGGATCTGCGACGGCGCCGTCATCCTGGCCGGCAGCCGCATTCATCCGGGCTCCATCGTCGCCGCCAACGCCGTCGTCCGCTTGCAGACCGACGAAGCCGCGTTGATCGCCGGCAACCCGGCCAAAGTCATACACTATTTCAGGTAAGCATAATGAATACAATAACCGTCGCCGTGCCCGCCTATTCGCGCCCCGATGAGCTGGGCCAACTGATCGATTCGGTCCTGTCCGCCGATGTCCTGCCCGATGAATTGCTGATCTGCGAAGACAAGTCGCCTCGCCGCGCGGAGATCCGAGCCGTGATTGAAAGCATGCGCCCGCGCTTCGCCGCCGGCGCCTGCGCGCTGACTTACATCGAAAACGAGGAAAACCTCGGCTATGACGGCAATATCCGCAAGATCATCACCTCGTCCGCTTCGGACTACGTGCTGATCCTGGGCGACGACGACGTCCTGTTCAAGGAAGCCATCCCCAAAATACGCGCGTTCGTGCAGCAGCATCCGCAAGCGAATTTCATCTCCCGCACCTTCAGCCGCTTCGCCGAACAACCGCAAAACATCATCAACACCACCTGGATACGCACGAGCGATTGCGTCATCAAACGCGACGACGCCGATCCGAACATCATCTTCCGCCTATGCGGCTTCGTCGGGGGGCTGGTGATCAATCGCCGCTGGGCATCGCAGCTGGCGACAGAGGAATACGACGGCTACCTGTACTACCAGTTCTATCTTGCCTGCCTCGCCTACCTGGGCGATGGCATAGGCTATATCTCGGCCGCCATCGTCGGCGGCCGCGCCGGCAATCCGCCTCTGTTCGGCTCGGCCGACAGCGAAAAGGACACCCATATTCCCGGGTCGTACCGCCCCAAAGGCCGCGCCAAAATGTGGCAGGGACTGCTGGCCATCGCGGCGGACATCGACAAGGCCCATGGTTCGAACATTTATCCCTACATCCGCAACGAGCTAGCCGGCAGGCAGGCCTACCACATATTCGAAATGATGCCGGCGCAAGGCCGCGCGGCCACCCTGGACCTGTTTCACGAGCTCCGGAGACTGAAGCTGACCCACAAGGCGATGCCGTGGCTTCTAACCAGCTACATTCTGGTTTTCGGTCCCTACGCCCGCATCGGCTTCGCCCTTAGCAGACGCCTGCAATTCGCTATCGAGCAGCATGCCGGCCTAAAGCTGTAAAGCCCCGCGACCATCACGATCAGGATCTCTGCAAATGAGAAAAATCGCGTTGTTCTACTTCTACTTCGTCAGCCTGTACTGGTATCCGGTCACCGTCATGCAATGGGGCAGCTATGGCGCAGTGGAAGAGAGCACTCCCATATGGTTCAAGCTCCTGCGCGTGATCCTGGTCGCGCTGCTGCTGCTATTGCTGGCCGCGCGGCCAAGCATCAGCAAGAAAATCGCCTTTCCGCTGCTTTTCGCGCTGTACTGCATCTTTTCCGCGCCGGATATCGTCACGATCACCAATGCCATCACCTTCATCGTCTGCATCGCCATCTGCCTGAAAATCGATATCCGCGCCGTCAATTGGAGACGCCATATCGGCATAGCCAGCGGCATCGGCTACCTGACCGCTCTGCTCGAGATATTGGGGATTGTCGTTTCGCCTCACTCCTACGACGGCACCTTGCGCATCGTCGCGACTTTCGGCGGACCCAATAACGCCGCGATCATCTTATCCGGTTTTGCGCTGTACCATTTCATGCAGCTGCGGAAAACCCGCAGCATCGCCGATTTACTCCACTTCCTGGCCTGCTCGGTGCTGGTGCTGCTCACCGGGTCACTGAGCGCACTGATCGCTTTCCTGCTTTGCATGATTTCGCTGTCGCCGCGACTGTTGCTATTGGTGCCGCCCGCCGCGATCGCCGCGAACTTCATCAGCGACTTCATCTCGTTCAAAGTCGAGCAGTTCGCCAATCTATTCAGCAATAACTCGCAAACCATCGGCACCTTCAGCGACCGCCTCGAAAACATCCAGCTGATATGGCGCTCTTTCAATGCATCGCTTGGCAATGCGCTGTTCGGCACCACGCTGACTTCGGAAAGCGACTATTTGAATATTATTTCGCAACACGGTTTATTTGGATTGGCTCTTTTTCTGCTAGCCATCCTGGCACTGGGTATCGATATCTTTTTGGCGCTGGGACTATTGCAGGGCATCTTCACCCCCTTCTTGTTTCCATTTCCTAGTTTTGCCATTCTGTTTCTACTCAGCAAAATATACCAAACTGAAAAGGAAGCGAAACCTACGCTTATTGCTAAAAAATCTGAGCAAAACAGTTCCGTTCAGCCCATATAAATACAAATTTATCAAAGATTTATTTTTGATTACAGCGGCATACATTTCCCAACCAGCCATGAGGTTGAATCATGAAAAACAATTTCAAGATTGCCCTATTTGCAAACCATGCTCCTGGATTGCATATTGCTCAATATCTCTCCAGTTGCGCGGCAACGGATTCTGTAAGCGCGCTTTACATCAGCGATGAACAAAAAGAAAATGACCAAGCGATAATAAACTCTTTAAATGTGCCAAGAGATCGAATATTCCGAGGAAAAGACATAGTAAAAGATCCAGACCACATACAATGGTTCCGAGAACAAGACTTTGACGCGATCATAACTGTCTATTGGCCATGGCTGCTGAACAAAGAAATATTTAGTGCATCACCAATCACTGTAAATTTTCACCCGGCACTACTGCCAATCAATCGCGGCTGGTTCCCTCACGTTCATAGCCTGATAGATGGCAGCAAAACTGGGGTTACATTGCATAAAATTGAGGATGGCGCCGACACCGGTGCAATCTGGGCGCAAAAAGAAATCCCGATTCAAGCGCTGGATACCGCAAAAGATATCTATGATAAATTGCAGTTTGAAATTGTTGATTTGTTTAAGGAAAAATGGCCAGACATCAAGAATGGGAGAATTACTCCCTTGATACAAGATGAATCAAAAGCAGTCTACCATGCAAAAAAAGAGATTGAACAACTAGACTTTATTGAACTTGAAAAGGAATACAGTGCTCGCGAGTTGATTAATAAGCTAAGAGCCAGAACATTCGGAAATCGAGGCTTTGCATATTATGAAGAAAATGGCGAAAAAGTTTATATCAAGATTTCGCTATCGCGTACTAGTAAATTTTAGCAGCGCTTACAGAACTGAGACCCTTGCACTCCCCTGCAAGGGACCTCAGTTTTGTCAAACAGGCTCTAAGGGATCGCTGCTTAGCGATCACCCCATGCACGGTCGCCAGCACCGCTACGGTTCATGTTTATGCACGCAAGGCGGCAACTCAGATGCTATAGCCTCTCAGTCTGCCGTCATCAGGCTCAACTCGCCGCAAACCGACGTGCAACAGCAAAACCATCGCGCCGAACTGATCACCCCGCTTTCGCGACGCTAGCGCCCGCTAGCATGATCGCCAGACCTTGCCGATTGCGTTTTATCGCAGCGCTACGACTCGCCCCGGCGACCATCAACCAGAGCACCCTGCATTGCAGCCGAATGCCCTGCCCGCTTGGCACTCCGCGAACAGGCCCTCCCTGTCGGCGCAGCGCTCTTCCATCCTGCAGCTCGCCGCACGACAGCGGTCCATCCTGAGCATCTGCAGCGCAACACCACGCAAGTGCAAGCTAAGTTCATTCCTGACTGATAACAACAGTCAACCATCATGCTCACCCCCCGTTACATATCCACGTACCGCGCAGGCTACACGCCTCTACGCCTGGGCTCGCCAAGTGCGGGAACCAGCTTCCCGCAACGCCTGCCCAAGCGATGCCGTCCAGCGGATGCCGGACTGAACGGTTTAGCGCAGCGATGTCGCGCCGAACCTTAAGCATTGCAGTGGTACTGTGCAGCCCATTTGTCACGAACAGCATCAAGTTGACCATGTCAAGTTGGGCAACACCGCCACATTCCGGTACTATCACGCTAGCCGATTGCAGTACCCCTATTTGATCGAAATGGCCATTTAATCGATCCTAGTAATTTGATAAAAAATACAATCCCATAGTCATTTTTTGATATTTTCCGACAGGATAGACCAACAATAAATGAATAAAAAAATTATTTATTTCGTCACAGTTGATTGGTTTTTTTGTTCACATTTTCTTGCTAGAGCAGTCGCCGCAAAAGCACAAGGGTATGAAGTCTATGTACTGACCAATATTGACAAACATAAAGACAAAATATTGGCTGCAGGATTAAATATTATTGATATAAAGACTGATAGAAAGACTTTAAATCCATTTTCGTGGCTACAAACCTTATTAAAAGTTTACCAAGTCTATCGCACTGTAAAACCAGACATCGTTCATCACATAGCGCTGAAACCAATTTTACTAGGCAGCTTGGCTGCCAGAATGTCCAGTACTAGAAATGTAATCAACGCCATTGTAGGCGGTGGCTATGCATTCATCTCAAATGATATATCGATGAGAATGCTCCGCCCCATTATTCGTTTTACATTGGGCAAGTTGCTTAATCCCGCTGGCAGTAAAGTAGTATTTGAAAATACCGATGATTTAGATACGTTTACAAAATCTGGTCAAGTGCGTAGAGACTGTGCCGTCTTGATTCGTGGTGCAGGTGTGGATCCAAATCTTTTCCATACCAACCGAACAAAGCCCTCTAAGCCTATCGTTCTTCTTACCGCTAGGCTTCTCTGGGATAAAGGCATTGGAGAGTTTGTTGAAGCTGCCCGCTTGCTGCGACAGCGCAACATCAACGCGCGCTTTGTCATCGTTGGCGGCCAAGATCCAGGAAATCGTGCATCTATCGACCAAGAGACTTTATCAAGCTGGCACCAGGAAGGAGCCGTAGAACTTTGGGGATTTAGCGAAGACATTCCGAATATTCTGGCTCAATCCAGCATCATGTGCCTGCCGTCCTATCGAGAAGGCTTACCAAAATCTTTAATAGAAGCAATGGCAGCAAAGTTGCCATGCGTAACAACGGATGTGCCGGGATGTCGTGAAGCTGTCAGGCATAATGACAATGGTCTTTTGGTTCCTCCAAAAAATATTGCCGCTTTAGCAAAGGCCATTGAAACCTTGCTGCTAAACCATGAATTAAGCCATAAAATGGGGCTACGTGGATACGAACGGCTAGTAACTGAATTTTCTTCGGAAATAGTTATCAAAGACACCATATGTCTATATAAAGAATTGCTAGAACTATGAAAGCGCTAATTACAGGAGCCGATGGTTTCGTTGGCCGTCACCTTGTCCAAAATCTCTTGCATATAAATAACGAAGTCATTCCCACCTCCAGAAACGGGAACAATGGCTGCATCGCAACAGGAGATCTATCTGAAGACTATAACTGGTATCAGATATTGGCTGATTGCGACGTCGTTATCCATCTTGCTGCACGAGTGCATCAAATGCACGATACCGCACCTGATCCTCTTAGTGAATTTAGACGCGTCAACACTAGCGGAACCCTTCATCTTGCGAAGCAAGCGATTTCTGCGGGTGTTAAACGGTTTGTATTTATTAGCACGATCAAGGTGAATGGCGAGGAAAGTGCCATACCTTATTCCGAAAATAGCCCTCCACAGCCATCAGACCCTTATGCTTTATCCAAATGGGAAGCGGAACAGGGCCTGCTTCAACTTGCCAAAGACAGCACGATGGAGATTGTTATCATCCGGCCGCCACTAGTTTACGGCCCCGGCGTAAAGGGTAATTTTTCTTCACTGATCCAAATAGTAAAATATGGAATCCCGCTGCCATTTAAATCCATCAAAAACCTCCGCTCTCTCATCGGCTTATCGAATTTAGTCGATTTTATTATATTGTGCGCTGATAGAAATCGCTCGCCCAAAGCCGCCGGCCAAGTTTTTTTAATTTCTGACGGCTCGGACATTTCAACTCCTGAGTTGATAAAAAAGGTATCCGCCGCATGTCAGCTAAAACCAAGGTTGATTTGCTTTCCTCCATGCCTATTAAGGCTCGTAGCGGTATTTATGGGAAGAAAATCAGCTGCAGATCGCCTCCTCGGGTCATTGCAAGTAGATATTACGAAAGCTAGATCTATGCTGGGCTGGCAGCCTATAGCGACAATGGATCAGCAGCTTCACCAGATCACAAATCAAATAAAAAAATAAACTGTAGCGAATTTATATCAATACAGAAATTGCACCTTACTTTCAATTAACGCACACATTGCCACATGGAAATCAATAAATGGGCGTTTTTTTGTATAGTACTGGCCATAAGCTCTACAAACAAAGCATTTTTTATGCTAACAAATGGATAGCTCCGCTATTTCGTGACGATAAAATTTTCCGCCGCAACTGCATATATCTTGCTCTTGCATTATTCACGTGGTGTTTACTACTAAGTCCGTTCCAATCGTCAAAAGAAGCTATAATTAGCGCGTCGCGATTGCTTGTTGAAACCTCGCTAGTTTTTGCGTTGATTAAATTTCAGCCACAAAATACGCCAAGATGGTGCTTTAAATTCATAATCTGGCTTGGCACTATCAATGGTATCATTGTTGTTTTCCAGATAATGGAAGGCCTAAACTATCTGGATATCGGCTTCAGCAAGATTATTACGGATGTTTGGAAACTCCCAGTAAACGAATATAGCCGGAAGCCAGGGCTATTTAGTGGATTTCAATCATCATCGTATATCTCATTCATGGCAATTGTACTGTTAATTCAGTATGAAAAAAGCAAGACTGGAATATTTGGAGCCATAAATTTTTTCACAATTTTTTTTGGCGCAAGGACTTTTCTTGTTTTCCTACCAGCGTTTGCATTAATAAATAGAAGAATTTTAGCTTATTTTGTATTCATTAACATAGCGCTGTTAGGTACGACAAACATTTTAGACAGCCATGCTTATGTGAAAATGATGGTATCCCATTTAAAAACCAGAGTTTTCCCGGCAATGGATGCTGTATACACTCTGCGCCCCGGTATAAGCGAGAGCGCAAGTGACACATTTACCCAATACCAAATAACCCCTCAGGACATAAACAAAAAATCTGAGGCTGTAGAGAATACAATAGCAGCCGGGAATAAATTTCCTTATAAACAGCTGCTACTTGGAAATGGTATGCCGAGGTATTCTAAAGAAGGAGGCCTAGACACTATGCTAAGTAGATGGCTAAAGCAATCAGGTGCTCCAGCAGCTATTTTAGTTAGCTTACTAACACTATTAATTTGTCTAAAAATTGGCAGTAAAAAAGGACTCGTGAATAAGGTGTTGATGCTTGCGTTATTGCTATCCAGCGTCAAAGGAGAACTAGTCACTGCCACGCTTATTTTCAGTTCGCTTCTTATTTACTCGCTAACTGACTTTGATTTACAAAAAAACTATTAAGCTCATAAAAAGTCGAGGGCACCATCATGATCCCAAAGATCATTCATCATATCTGGCTTGGCGATAATGATTTACCAGCTCAGTTTAAAAAATTTATCGATGATGCGCGTGAACTATTGCCCGATTATGAATTTAAACTCTGGAATGAAAGTAATATCGACTTAGAGAGTCCATTTGTAAAAAGAAATTATGCCGCTAAAAACTGGGCCTTTGTTTCTGATTATGTTCGGTTCAAAATACTTTCCGAAGAAGGTGGAATTTATCTAGACACCGATATGGAAGTTCTAAAAAATTTTGATGAACTATTGGATTGTTCAGGCTTTGCTGGACTCAATCGACAAGAAAGTGCAATTTATTGCGGAATAATAGGATGCATGAAGGGTCTTCCATTGATGACAGCCGTACTGAAAAAGTATGATCAGCTTCCAGATGGAGTTAATCCTACATCACCCGATATTTTAACCCAAGCATATATAGAAATCCAGGAAAGCTCATTTTTAATTTACCCAGCCCAAGCATTCTACCCGACTGAAGAAGGCGAAAAAATTACAAAGCAGTCACTTATCGAATCATATACAATTCATCACTGGGGTGAAAGTTGGAGATCATACGTCCACCTTCGCCGCGTACTACGCAGAATCGGGCTTATGGGCATATATCACAAATTCACCCGGAAAAAGGGTATCCTGAAATCTAATCTTCACATTCATTCAGGCCCATTAGCGTGAGTAAGCCAGAAGTTTTTGAAAAGAGTTTTCCTTATCTTAACCCTGATGATGTGCAACACTTGTACCGCCATAGTCTAGCCGTTGAAAGATCCATCGATGGTATTAGTGATATAACCACCCCTCGGGTTCTGGCATGTGACGGGCTATCCATACATTATCAGTATCTCGAATTAGGTGATTCATTCCACCATGTACTATCAGGCGACACGGACAGCAATGACTATCTATTTAGAATTGGAAAAGCGCTTAAAGCTATCCATTCATATCAACTAAGCGAAAATACTCGGAGCCTGCTTCATAGTGATTTTGTTCCGCATAATATTTTTATATCTGGAACGAAAATTACTCTGATTGATCCACATCCGCCGGAGAAGCTTGATTTCTCTACAGACCGTTTGTATGGAAATCCCTATTCTGAAATCGTGGATTTCATATTTTGCTTAATGTCGGATGTTGGTTTTAAACGTTCAATAACCAAGCTAGGTCTGAACGTCAGCCATGCTAGTAGTTTTTTTGATGGATATGGGAAAAGTAATCTAAGAATACACAATTTTTTCCGACCTATTTTTTATAAGTGCAAGGATAGCTATATATTGAAACGACGAGCAGGTTTTCCTTTAACACACGCGACTCTGCATTGTGTTTCCGGTAGTATACTGACGCTCCTCGTTTTATGGAAGGCATTATGATTGCCCAAGACTTGTGTACTCTCTTGCAGCGTGAATTCGGCTGCCGGCTATTATCAGAGATCGGGCCTGCTCCTGCTGATATTGATATTTTTGTGCCAATAGAGCATCGTGATGCTGTAGCCAGAAAAGTAGAGGCTTATGGTTTTATTCGCTGCGGTGTTGATCATGGCCAATTAGATTATCGTCTTTATGAAGATGGAAAACTGTATATCCTTGACCTATTAAGCGAATTTCAAGTTTATACGCGCTATATCACATGTTTAAAATTAAATAATAACGGTAATGAGGCGATAGGGAAATCGCCAGTTCTGCACAAAGCGTTTAAATATCTTTGCCTCAATCGAATTGATAAATTTGACTTTGTACAGCAGCACATTACTCAAATAGCTGCTTTTTTACGAGAAACTTCAAACTTTGAATGGCTTCATCCCAAAGTGTTGAACAGCGCTGCATCAGGTTCAGCGGAAGCTCTGATCCAAGTATTCGCCTGCTCATTGCTTGGCAGATACACCTCGCGAGATTTCATCCGCGCCAAGTTAATAAATCCGATACTCATGAGGTATAAAAGGATTGGAAGAGGTCTCTCTATAGCGTTTGTTGGACCAGATGGTTCTGGAAAGTCTTTTATCATAGACAAGCTATCCCAGGCAGCCTCTAGCAAACAAATTTATATGGGGGATTGGTTTTTCTTCTTTCAAAAATTTTATAGCTTTTTGATAAAAATACCATCCCCTTACAACCGGGTTGTATATTTAATATATCCTATTGAGAATTATTTAAGGACATTAAAGGTTCTCTTTTTCCGATCGATTGGAAAGTTAGTTCTTATTGACAGATTCCCAGGCACAAACCGCAATGTCGTTCACCAAGGTGTACTAGGGAAAATCAATCGAATTACATTTAAAATTTTTCCCAAACCAAACTTGATCGTATTATTGCTGGCTCGCCCTGAGGTTGTATATGCAAGAAAGCAGGAGCTGACCGTTGAAGAAATTCGAGAGATGCAAAATCAACTACAGCTATTGCTTAAAGATACTCCGCATTTATTTCTAGATACAGAACAGCTGGATCCTGCATTGAATCAGCTATTAAAATTTATAGAGGTATGATGTGTTTATCAAACCCAGTATCATTAAAAGCAGGTTGCGTGTATTTCTTTCACTAGTACTTTTCACGCTTGCAAAAATTATTCCTTTTTACTCGAAAGAGTATAAAGGAAAAACTAGAGTGATTTTGTTTCATCACATAGACACGCAGCGTCAGTTTGAAAAAATTGTAAAAAAACTATCTGAAAAATACAACCTTATTGGATTTGATGATTACTTGGCTGGTAAAAAAAATCCATCAAAACTGAATTTGATCTTGGCGTTTGACGACGGCTACTTGTCATGGAAAACTAATGCTTACCCCGTGTTAAAAAAATACTGTGTACGGCCTTTATTTTTTCTGAATTCAGATTTTGTAGATTTGGGTATTGAAGATGCTCATCGCTATTGTGAAAATGTCATCCATACATGGGCGGAACCGTCTCTTACTTGGAAGGATGTACAAGAACTATTTTCTTATGGAGCAGAGATTGGCGGACACTGCGAACTGCACCTTGACTTGTCCGCCATTTCAACTGGTGCAACTGCACATAGCGCAATTGAAAATGATAAAGTCCGAATAGAGAAAAATCTAAATCATGACATCCGAAGCTTTGCGTATCCGTTTGGCAGATACACACCGGAAAGCGTGGCGAGCGTCAGCAAGATTGGCTACCAGTATGGATTTACCTGTGAAGCAGGCTATCTAGAAGATGCCGTGGATCCGCTACGGCTGCCGCGGACGAATATCGGGATGCGTCCTCCGATTGCCATATGCGCTGCAGCAGAAGGCTGGCTTGAAGTGATAACCGACATTTTTGCGTATATTAAAAAAAGATAATGAATTGATGAGAACCGGCAGCTTGAAATTACTTGTCAAAAATTTTTCCGCGCAAGGTCTAAATACCTTACTTGGCCTAGTATTTACTATTGCTGGCGCACGTTTGATGAGCTTGGCTGATTATGGCGAACTTCGCTATATGATGACATTACTTCCATTACTGATGGCTTGTACTCTGCCAGGATTCGATTCGATCATACTTAGAAAAGCCAACCTGCGTGAGCAGGTTCCATTGCGGAATATATTCTATATCCGCTTGGTTACAGGTTGCGTCGGTGCACTGAGTGTTTCCGTTGCACTGTACTTCTTTTCGCCTGCACTCAGTGCGTCATTGAAATTTCTCCTCCTCATTACCGCCCTACTTTTGCCTTTCTTTGAAACTGCAACAGGATATAAAAACTACTTGATAGGCATTGGACTACGTAATCAAAGCTTGAACCTAGTATTTTTTTCTAGGCTTACTAGCATGTTGCTGTTCCTCTTGCTAGGACTATTGATTTACTCCCATTACCTTAGTCCTCTGTGGATCTATCCATCCTACTTGCTTGCTATTATATTGCCTACTATCTGGACTTTTTCCCTGATCGCTCGGAAAATCCGACATGCGGAGAATTTCTTCCCGATAAAATGGCACGCACTCATTTTACCAGCAGCTGTCTCAACCATAGCTAGTTTAACGTACACATACGCTTATTCGATGGATAAGCTCTGGATACGTAATTTATCCGGCGCGCAAGCCTTGGCCATATATTCTATTTTGGTTATGGTCCCTCAAGAATTAGCGAAATTATGTGATACCTCTTTTCCCTTGTATTATAAACGCTTATTTTTTGATCGAAATACGGAAAAGAGGAAAATTCATATCGGACGCGCGTTTTTTTCCTTGCTAACCGCGATAGTTGTGCTGCTTCTTTACGCAAATACGTTCAAATTTTTTTCACCATGGATATTCGGGGAAAAGTATAGTTACCCATTTTATTTATGCTTATTATCCGGGATGTTGATATTTGGGCAAGCCTTTGAATACTTTAATAGCCATAAAATTTTTGCCCATCATGGATCTCGTGGCCAATTTATTTACACATTGCTTAACTTGGCTCTATGTTCTATTTTCATCCCGATTGGTATAAAGCTTGGCGGTCTAAGTGGCCTTCTGCTTGCTTTGCTCTTCAAGCAATTGCTACTCCCTATTTTTTACTACTCTGGGGTATCTATTACCTCGAAGTTGCATTTCGACAGTCGAAAATTTTTCTAATATTGAAACAGTGAGCTATTGATGCGCCTGTCTGTTATTATTTCAACACTCAGCCGAAAAGAAACACTAGTTCGTTTACTAGAAAACATCTCCCGGCAAACACGGTTACCAGAAGAAATTGTAATTGTAGAGGCTGGATCAGGAAATCTTGGGCCATCTGATATTCCAGTCTCAATTAGAGAGTTGATCGTTACAATTTACCCATATCAAGCATCTCTTGCCTATTCTAGAGAGTCTGGAAGAAAAACCGCTACAGGCGATGTAATCGTCTTCTTTGATGACGACATTATCATACCTAATACCTATATTGAAGATGTCGCATCCTACATGCTGGAAAACCAAGATATAATGGGTGTAGGTGGCACATACACGGACGAAAATGTCACCAAGCGTGTAGATAAAAGTTTATGGGTTGGCCGCCTGCTTGGCATTTACGCAGATGGCCACAGTAACCGCATTCTCAAGTCTGGTTGGGCTGATTATGTTCGATCTGGATATTTAAACGATATTACGCCTGCGCAATGGCTGTTTGGTTGCAATGGTGCATATCGCGCGGATGCTTTTAAAGTTCCTTCAGTATCCATTCAAAAAGATATGGCAACATGGTCTTTTCTAGAGGATGCCGTACTTGGAGCCATGCTGACTCGAAATTACGGCATGTGCTTGCGAATATTGCCAACTCTTGCAGTGAGACATGCTCCTCCAGCAAGTTTTGGCAGTATAAATAAATCAACGCTACGTATGCGTATATTATATCGCTATATTTTTTGGCGTGATTTTCTTGATGGCGTTTGCACCCCATCTCTACCTGCATTTTTAGTCGGAATGGTTGCAAACCTCTTGTTAATGTTGAAACAAGAGCGTGCATTATGGGTAGCGCACGAGTGCTTTCAGTCATTGATATTTATTTATCGCAATCCAAAAATATCCTGGCAACATGCCAATGATTTTATCTTTGGTAAATAAGTTATATTTATTTGCTTTTAATTGGAGTTTTTCATGAGTTTGTTATTCCGCAGCATCAGCGTCTTCGGTCGCTTCCCCTTCGTAAGACTCATACAAGTAATCGACAACCCGCGCTATCTGTTGCACATAATTAAAAAAAACTTAATTTATAAAAGATCCAAGATTGACTACACCGATAAATATTCAGCATTCACTTTTATGAGTGGGCAAGAATCACTTGAGGACTTGATAAAAAATAAGAAAAGTTTAGCACGTTTCAGCGATGGTGAATTTGAACAGATTGTCGGCGCTGGTGAGTACCCCCCTGATTCTGACTGGTGTCAAAAATGGTCCAAGCCATTAATTGATGACATGCTGAAAACCCTTTCCTCTGAGGATGATCGCTTACTTGTTGCCGTAGACCCACCATCGACATTCCTTGGGACGCGGGATTCAACTCACAGCATTCGCTTTGAATACAATATGTGGGTAGATATGCGCCGGCTGATGTGGACATTCCTCTGCCCGGGAAGGTCATATGGCCATAGCCATTTATTCATAGAGGCCAACTCCCCAGACTTTAATTGGGCGCAATTTAAAGACCATTTACGCGAAAAACATGTCATTGTTGCCACAGGAAATACCGACAAAATAAGCGATCTTAACTTAGGGTTAAAAACATACTTCGTAGAGTGCGGCACAGAAAATGCCTACGAGCGAAAATCTATCATAAAAGATAATATATCGAATCTTATCAAGAACAATGGGCTTGATAAAAATAATGTACTTGTTTTATTGAGCCTAGGACCCACTGCTGGCATTTTGGCGCGTGAATTTATTGATGATGACATTTGTGCTTGGGATACCGGTCATATGTTTAAATTTGCAGCTAAAAAATTTTCTGCGTGACATGTGAATTAATTTCTTAACGAACAAATAAAGAAAATTGCCAACACTAAATAATGCACTACCACTCTGTTTTGCATAAAAATCAAACCGGTTTGGAAGTGATTTTAGCTGCGTGCTAACTTAATTTATAGAAGACAACTCCTATGGATAGCACTCTAAAATTGATTGGACGTACCGCGCCATTATTTGGTGCGGACATCACTCAACATAAGCAGGATTTGGAAGAAATCGTTGCTGAAAGCAGTTTTCTGGTCATCGGTGGAGCTGGCTCTATTGGCCAAGCCGTAGTACGCGAGATCTTCAAACGTAATCCAAAAGTATTGCATGTTGTCGATATCAGTGAAAACAACATGGTCGAGCTCGTACGTGATCTACGCAGCACCCTTGGGTATATCGATGGGGACTTCCGCACCTTCTCTATCGACTGCAATGGGCCGGAATTTGATGCCTTGATGTCTTGGGGAAAGGGCTACGATTATGTGCTCAACTTATCGGCATTGAAGCATGTCCGTAGCGAAAAAGACCCATTCACCTTGATGAGGCTGATAAAGGTCAATATCCTCAATACTATCAGCACGTTGAAACATGCTAAAAATAGTGGCGCCAAAAAATATTTCTGCGTGTCCACCGATAAGGCCGCTAACCCAGTCAATATGATGGGGGCCAGCAAGCGCATCATGGAAAAATTTTTGATGCGCGAGAGCCTTGACCTAGCTATTTCTACCGCCCGCTTTGCCAATGTAGCATTTTCGGATGGGTCGCTACTGCACGGATTCAATCAGCGCTTTACAAAACGCCAGCCTATTTCTGCACCTAGCGATATTCAGCGATATTTCGTCACGCCGCAAGAATCTGGGGAGCTTTGCTTGATGTCTTGCTTGCTAGGTCAAAACCGGGAGATTTTCTTTCCCAAACCAAGTCATGATCTTCAGCTGACTAGTTTTTCTGATATCGCAAGCCGATATCTGGAGCAGCTGGGATACACCCCCTACCCATGCAGCTCGGAAGAAGAAGCCAGAGAGAAAGCCTCCGCGCTAATTGCTGACAAGAAATGGCCCTGCTACTTTTTCTCTAGCGATACGACCGGAGAAAAGAGTTATGAAGAATTTTTCACTGAAAGAGAAATTCTCGACATGGCACGATTCCAAAACATTGGGATTATTAAAAATGACCCCGCTTTCGATGAGCAGGCACTGAATTCATTCCTGGATGGTATCCAGAAATTGAATCAAAACGGCCGCTGGGAAAAAATTGAAATCGTATCGCTTTTTGAAGCAATCCTGCCTGAGTTTTCACACTTGGAGACTGGGAAATATCTGGACGGAAGAATGTAATATGCAGCGTTTTTTTGACATATTTTTTTCAGCAATAGCATTGCTGATTTTATCTCCCTTGCTGATACCCATCATGATCGCTTTGCGGCTGACAGGCGAAGGTGAGATTTTTTACAAGCAAAACCGAATAGGTCACGGCGGGAAAAGCTTTGGCCTGTTGAAGTTTGCAACCATGTTGAAGAATAGCCCTAATATAGGTTCAGGCAATATAACTCTCAAGAATGATCCGAGAGTGCTGCCGATGGGGAATTTTCTCAGAAAAACAAAAATCAATGAACTGCCTCAACTAATTAATATTTTGACTGGAGACATGAGTGTTATCGGCCCTCGCCCTTTGACTAAAGATAATTTTGATATTTACCCTGTGTCGGTAAAATCCGCCTTATATAAAATACGGCCAGGTCTTTCAGGAATTGGTTCAATCGTGTTCCGAGCTGAAGAAAACATGCTGGACAATCGAGAAGATCCACGGGATTACTACTGTAAATTCATCGCTCCTTACAAAGGCGAGCTGGAACGCTGGTATACCGAGAAAAAGAATGGGATTTTATACTTTACTTTGATTTTCCTTACCGTGTGGGTCGTATTATTTCCGAATTCAAAGATAATCTGGAAAACCTTCCCAGACTTGCCTTTACCACCGCAAGAGCTGAAAGAGTTTATTTAATTTAATCAAAAAAAGGCTATGCCCATACAGGCATAGCCTTTTTACGCGGAACAACTCACTTTTCAAAACTGGCCAAGATGCCCTCAGCAGCCTCCCTGCCTTCGAACACCGCTCTCACCACCAAGTCCGCGCCTCTTACCATATCGCCGCCAGCGAAAATTTTGGGGTTGGCTGTCTGATATTTGAAGCCCTTGGCTACTCGCGACGACACCATCGTCCGTCCGCTGCCATCAACCTCGATCCCCTGGCTGGAGAACCATGGCGCCGCGGAAGCCTGAAAGCCAAAGGCAATCAGCACATGATCGCACTCCACCACTTCTTCCGAGCCGGGAATGACCTCCGCCTTTCGCCGCCCCTTGGCATCTGGCGCGCCCAGGCGCGTCTCCGCTAGCTTGACCGCCAACGTGCCGCCTATCATCGGTTCGATGGCGATGGGCTGGCGGTTCCACAGAAACTCCACCCCCTCCTCCCTGGCGTTGGCGACTTCGCGCTTGGAGCCGGGCATATTGGCCTCATCGCGGCGGTAAGCGCAGATCACGCGCTTGGCGCCCTGGCGGATCGCGGTGCGGTTGCAGTCCATCGCGGTATCGCCGCCGCCCAGCACCATCACCCGCTTGCCGCGCATGGACAGCGGCGCCTCGCCCTTGGGCAGCGTGCCCAGATTCTGCCGCACGTTATTGATCAAGTAAGGCAAGGCCTCCAGCACCCCCGGACTGTCTTCGCCCTGGAAACCGCCCTTCATGTACTGGTAGGCACCCATGCCCATGAAAACCGCGTCGTGCTGCTTGAGCAGCTTGTCGATGGAAATATCCTTGCCGACTTCGGTATTGAGCACGAAGCGCACGCCCATGCCCTCCAGTATCTCGCGCCGGCGGCGGACCACGTCCTTCTCCAGCTTGAATTCCGGGATGCCGAATGTCAGCAGGCCGCCGATCTCTTCATAGCGGTCGTACACCACCGGCTTCACGCCGTTGCGCGCCAACACATCGGCGCAGGCCAGGCCGGCCGGCCCGGCGCCTATCACCGCCACCGTCTTGTCGGTCCATACCACCCTGGACATGTCCGGCCGCCAGCCGGCCTTGAACGCCTCGTCGGTGATGTACTTTTCGATGCTGCCGATCGACACCGCGCCGAAACCGCCCTGGTTCAGCGTACAGGCGCCTTCGCACAAACGGTCTTGCGGGCAGACGCGGCCGCAGATCTCCGGCAGGCTGTTGGTCTGGTGCGACAACTCCGCCGCCTCGAACAAGCGGCCCTCCTCCACCAGTTTCAGCCAGTTGGGGATGTAGTTGTGCACCGGGCATTCCCATTCGCAATAGGGGTTGCCGCAAGACAGGCAGCGGCCGGCCTGGTCGGCGGCGTCCACAACGTGCAGCGGCTGGTAGATTTCCTTGAATTCAATCTTGCGCACGGATGCTTCAACCTTGTCGCCGGGATTGCGCGACAACTTCATGAACTGGAATACATCGGACATCTTGTTCTCTCCCGCGGGGATGGGCGGCGCCTTCTTGCGCCGCCGCGTATCGATTCAACCGGCGCTTAGTCTTTCAGCAGGCTTTCCAGCTTGGCGGCCTTGGGCTTCACCAGCCAGAAGTAGTCGACGTAGTCGTCGAAGTTCTGCAGCATCGCGCGGCCGGTTTCCGAGCCGGTCAGTTCCACGTGCTTGGCGATCTTCTCCAGCAGGAAGGCGCGATACATGCCCATCGCCTCGCCATTGATCAAGTGGATGTCGATCAGCTCGTTGTTGTAGCGGTAAGCGAACTTCTCGCCCGGGTCGTAGACGAAGGCGAAGCCGCCGGTCATCCCCGCGCCGAAGTTGTAGCCGGTTTCGCCCAGCACCACGACCGTGCCGCCGGTCATGTATTCGCAGCAGTGGTCGCCGGCGCCCTCGATCACCGCCAAGGCGCCGGAGTTGCGCACGCCGAAGCGTTCGCCGGCGATGCCGGCGGCGAACAGCTGGCCGCCGGTGGCGCCGTACAGGCAGGTATTGCCGATGATGATGGATTCGCTGGCCTTGTAGCCGGCATCCTTGGGCGGATAGATGGTGACGCGGCCGCCGGCCATGCCCTTGCCTACGTAATCGTTGGCGTCTCCCTCCAGCTCCAGGTGCAGGCCGGCCGCGTTCCACACGCCGAAGCTCTGGCCGGCGCTGCCGGTGAATTTCACTTTCAGACAGCCGAACGGCAAGCCGGCCGCGCCGTGGACGCGGGCGATCTCGCCGGACAGCCGCGCGCCTATCGAGCGGTGGGTGTTTTCGATCGGGTATTCCAGCTCCAGCATCTGCCTGTTGCGGATGGCCGGCAGCGCGTCTTGCAGGATCTGCTCGGCCAGTTCGCCCTTGTCGAACGACGGATTGTTGTCCGCTACGCAGAAGCGCGGCTCGCTGTCCGGCACCGTGCCTTGCGACAGCAGCGGACGCAGGTCCAGCTTGTGCTGCTTGTCGCTCTCGCCCTCCAGCAATTCCAGCAGATCCATGCGGCCGATCAACTCTTCCATGCTGCGCACGCCGAGCTTGGCCATCCACTCGCGGGTTTCGCGCGCGATGAACAGGAAGTAGTTGACCACCATGTCCGGCAAGCCGGTGAAGTACTTGGAGCGCAGCTTGACTTCCTGTGTCGCCACGCCGGTGGCGCAGTTGTTCAGGTGGCAGATGCGCAGGTATTTGCAGCCCAGCGCCACCATCGGCCCGGTGCCGAAGCCGAAGCTCTCGGCGCCCAGGATGGCGGCCTTGACGACATCCAGGCCGGTTTTCAGGCCGCCGTCGGTCTGCACCCGCACCCGGCCGCGCAGGCCGTTGGCGCGCAGCACCTGCTGCGCCTCGGACAAGCCCAGCTCCCACGGCGAGCCGGCGTACTTGACCGAAGTCAGCGGCGAGGCGCCGGTGCCGCCGTCGTAGCCGGAGATGGTGATCAAGTCGGCATAGGCCTTGGCCACGCCGGCGGCGACGGTGCCGACCCCCGGCTCGGCCACCAGCTTCACCGACACCAGCGCCGTCGGGTTCACCTGCTTCAGGTCGAAAATCAGCTGCGCCAGGTCTTCGATGGAATAGATGTCGTGGTGCGGCGGCGGCGAGATCAGGCTGACGCCCTCCTTGGCATGGCGCAGCCGCGCGATCAGGCCGGACACCTTGTCGCCGGGCAACTGGCCGCCCTCGCCCGGCTTGGCGCCCTGCGCCACCTTGATCTGCAGCACCTCGGCGTTGACCAGATAGTGCGGTGTGACGCCGAAGCGCCCGGACGCCACCTGCTTGATCTTGGACATCTTCTCGGTGCCATAGCGCGCCGCGTCCTCGCCGCCCTCGCCGGAATTGGAGCGGCCGCCCAGCCGGTTCATCGCGATGGCCAGCGCCTCGTGCGCTTCCGGGCTCAGCGCGCCCAGCGACATGCCGGCCGAATCGAAGCGCTTGACGATGGCCTCCACCGGCTCCACCGCGTCGATCTCCAGCGCTTGCTCGGCCAGCTTCAGGCTCATCAGGTCGCGCAGCATCGCCACCGGGCGGGTGTTCACCGTTTCGGCGTATTGCAGGTAGGCGTCGTAGTCGTCGTTCTGCACCGCCTTTTGCAGCAGCTGCACCACGTCGGGGTTGTAGGCGTGGTATTCCTCGCCGTGCACGTACTTGAGCAGGCCGCCTTGGGCGATGCCGCGCATCGGATTGAAAGCCAGCCGCGCCAGTTGCTTCTGGTCGGCCTCGAAGTCTTCGAAATTGGCGCCGGACACCCGCGACACCGTGCCCTTCAGGCACTGCGCGACCACGTCCTCGTGAATGCCCACCGCCTCGAACAGCTGCGCGCCGCGGTAGGAGGCGATGGTGGAGATGCCCATTTTGGACAGCACCTTGAGCAGGCCCTTGTTGATGCCCTTGCGGTAGTGCTGCAGCGCCTCGTTGGCCTTCAGCGCCACCTCGCCGCTGTTCACCAGGTCGATGATGCTTTGGTAGGCCAGGTAGGGGTAGACCGCGGTGGCGCCATAGCCCAGCACGCAGGCCATCTGGTGCGCGTCGCGCACCGCCGCGGTTTCCACCACGATATTGGTCTTGCAGCGCAGGCCGGCGTCAATCAAGGCGTGGTGCACCGCGCCGGTGGCGAACAAGGCGTGGATGGGCAGGCGCTGGCCGGTGGCGTGGCGGTCGGACAGCACCACCACCACCGTGCCCTCCTGCACCGCCTCCACCACGTGCCGGGTCAGACAGGAAAGCGCCTCGCGCAGCGTGGTCTCGCCCGGGTCGTAGCACAGGTCGAAATTGGTGGCCTTCAGATAGCTCTCCGGCCGGGTGGTGACGCGGGTGAATTTCTCGTGGCTGAGCACCGGGCTGCGCACCTCCAGCCGCTTCGCGTGTTCGGCGCTCTCCTCGAACATATTGCGTTCCGGACCGAACACCGTGTTCAGCGACATCACCACCGCCTCGCGGATCGGGTCGATAGGCGGGTTGGTCACCTGAGCGAACTGCTGGCGCAGGTAATCGAACGGCGAGCGGGCCTTCTGGCTCAGCACCGCCATCGGCGTGTCGTCGCCCATCGAGCCCACCGCCTCCTGGCCGTCCTCGGCCAGCACGCGCAGGATCTGGTCGCGCTCCTCGCGGCTGAAGTTGAACATCTTCTGCAGCCGCGCCAACTCATCCTTGGACAGCGGCTCGACGCCGGCGTCGTCCTCTATCGACAGCTCCAGGTACTTGGCGCTGTCCTTGATCCACTGCCGATAGGGTTTGGCGCTTTTCAGCTGGGCGTCTATCTCTTCCGGCAGCAGCAATTCGCCGTTGGCCAGGTCGGCGCCGAACAGTTGGCCCGGCTTGACCCGGCCCTTCTTCACCACGTCCTGCGCGCGGTAGTCCCACACGCCCACTTCGGAGGCGATGGTGAGAATATTGTCCTTGGTCAGCACCCAGCGCGCCGGGCGCAGGCCGTTGCGGTCCAGCATGCAGGCGGCGTAGCGGCCGTCGGTCAGCACGATGCCAGCCGGACCGTCCCAGGGCTCCATATGCATCGAGTTGAATTCGTAGAAGGCGCGCAGGTCCTTGTCGGTGCTATCGACGTTCTGCCAGGCCGGCGGCACCAACAGGCGCAAGGCGCGGAACAGCGGGATGCCGCCCATCAGCAAGCCTTCCAGCATATTGTCCAGGCTCATCGAGTCCGAACCGTCGGTCTGGACGATGGGCCGCACCGCGTCCATGTCCAGATGCGGCGAAGCCATGATGCGCTCGCGCGCGCGCGCCCAGTTGCGGTTGCCCTGCACGGTGTTGATCTCGCCGTTGTGGGCGAGGAAGCGGAACGGCTGCGCCAGCTTCCATTGCGGCCAGGTGTTGGTGGAGAAGCGCTGGTGGAACACCGCCAGGCTGGACTCGAAGCGCGGGTCGGCGAGATCGGGGAAAAACACTGCCAGGTGATCCGGCGTCACCAAGCCTTTATAGGAGATGGTATGCGGCGACAGCGTGGGCAAATAGAAATGCGGGTCGTCCTGGCGGTTGGCCTTCTCCGCCAGCCGGCGGCCCATGTAGAGCCGACGCTGGAAAGCCAGCTCGTCCATGCCGAACGGACAGTTCACGAACACCTGGACGATGGCCGGCAGCGACGCCAGCGCCGCCTCGCCGCAGGCGCTCACGTCGGTGGGCACCACGCGGAAACCGGCCACTTCCAGTTGCTGAGCTTCCAGCTGTTCGCGCAGACGCGCCAGGCTGCGTTCGCCCAGCGCCCGCTCCGGGTGGTGGAACACCAGACCCGCGGCGTACACTGACTTCAGCGCGATGCCGGCCTCCAGGGCCACCTCGCGCAAAAAGCCGTCCGGTTTCTTGAACAGCAGGCCGCAGCCGTCGCCAGACTTGCCGTCCGCGGCCACCGCGCCGCGGTGGGTCAGCTTGGCCAGCGAGGAAATGGCGGTGGCCACCAGCCAGTGGCTGGGCTTGTCGTCCAGTTGGGCGATCAGGCCGAAGCCGCAGCTGTCCTGCTCGAACTCCGGTTTATACAATGTGCCTTGCAGGCGGCTCTGTCTGTCCATTTCTCTGCCCATTTATACTTTGTAGTGATGGCTTCGATTCTAAGGGCAAGATCGCGACAGCCGCAACCGCGTTTGGCGCAGCGCAACAAGCATTCAATTTCAACCACTTAATCAACAATTGATTGATTTTAAATGTAATTTCACTACCAAAAAACAGCTGCATTCTTGATTTTTTGAGACGTGAATTTTCAAAAAAACGACAGTCAATCAGGTCTGAAAGCAGATACAAACTGGTATTTTTCGCAATATTTTGTATTTTGTCAGACAAAATTCGAAAATAAAATGAACCACGACGACGCCTCCGCATCCACGCTGCAATTCGTCCGCCAACTGGCCGAACAGGCCTTGTCCCGCTCCGCCGGCGCGCCGCTGATCGGCGGAAACCAGGTGGATTTGCTGTACGACAGCGCCGACAACTTCCCGGCCTGGGAAAACGCCATCGCCGCCAGCCAGGATTCGGTGTTCATCGAAATGTATATTTTCGCCAATGACCAATTTGGCGGAAAAATCAGAAATATCCTGATAGATAAAGCCAAGCAAGGCATCCAAATTTGCCTGCTCTACGACTGGCTGGGCAGCTGGCGCGCGCATCTGTCGAGTTTTTTCAAGCCCTTGCACGAAGCCGGCGCCGAGGTGCGCGCCTATCATCCGCCCAGCCTGGGCGGCGGACTGAGCCTCCTGGGACGCAACCACCGCAAGATGATCATCGTCGACCGCCGGCTGCTGTTCGTGTCCGGCCTGTGCATCAGCGACAGCTGGCGCGGCCGGCCGGACAAGGGGCTGGCGCCCTGGCGCGACACCGGCCTGGCGCTGCGCGGCCCTTTGCTCGCGCCGGCGCTGGCCGCCTTCGCCGACAGCTGGGCCAGCTGCGGCGCCGCGCTGGACAACCGCTGGCTGCAACCGCTGGCGGTGGAAGCCGAAGGCGGCGCGGCGGCGGCGCGGCTGATCGCCACCACGCCGTCCACCGCCAAGATGATGCGGCTGGACCTGCTGGTCGCCAGCTTCGCCCGCCGCACGCTGTGGCTGACCGACGCCTACTTCATGGCCACCAGCCTGTATCTGTCGGCGCTGAAGCAGGCGGCGCGCGACGGCGTCGACGTGCGCCTCTTGGTGCCGCGCTCCAGCGACATCCGCTGGATCGCCGCCGTGTCGCGCACCCAGTACCGACCGCTGCTGGAAGCCGGGGTGCGGGTGTTCGAATGGAACGGGCCGATGATCCACGCCAAGACCGCCGTCGCCGACGGCCGCTGGGCGCGCATCGGCTCCACCAACCTCAATCTGTCGAGCTGGCTGGTCAACCGCGAGCTGGACATCGCGCTGGAAGACGAGGGCTTGGCCGGCGAGCTGGCGGAGCGCTTCCTGCGGGATCTGGAGCAATCCACCGAAATCGTGCTGCGCCAGGAGCGCCGCCGGCCGGTGCCGCGGCCGGTGGGCAAGCCGGAAAAACGCCCCCGCGGCACGCCCAAGGAGATGGCGCTCAGCGGCGCCAGCGCCGCCGCCCGCCAGGCGATGCGCATCGGCGACGCGCTGGGCGCGGTGGTGCACGGCAGCCGCATGGTGGAAAGCAGCGAGGCGCCGGCCTTCCTCAGCATAGGCTTGGCCTTGTGCCTGCTGGCGCTGGCGATAGGTTATTTCCCTTGGCTGGCGGCCGCGCCGCTCACCCTGCTGCTGGGCATAGGCGGCCTGGGGGTGGTATTCCGCGCCATCGGCCTGTACCTGGCCAAGCGGAGAAAAAAACAACAGTCCGCGCCGCGCGCCGGCACAGATCAAACGCAATCGCCGCCGCCGCCCGACTGCCAATGAAAACAGCCGCTTACCCGACCAGAGGATCGCCGCGGCGGGCAGCCGCCCCGCTTCGGCAAGCGGCTAATTGGTCACACCCCGAAGTTTTTTGCGCATCCGGCCATGCTGCATAACAACATGACAGGCAAAAGGTCTACAATGCGCGCTTCTTGGGATGTTCTCCAGGCCGGCTGACGTGAAGCGACCTACGGTCGCCATGTACGGACCGCGGCGCAAAGCGACCCGTTTTATTCGCGCCTCAAGGCCAGCCTCCAGGGCGGCGGCGAAGACCCGTTCTTCAGCCCGTGCGTACAGAATCTGCGCCCCACGCGCACCGAGTGACGCTGCAGCGATGCAGGCCGCCAGGTGACGCCACCCGGCCCCGCCGCAGTGTCCGAGTTAACAGCAACAAGGACTCAGGTATGCGTTTTCATTTCCCCATCGTGATCATCGACGAGGATTTCCGCTCGGAAAACACCAGCGGCTCCGGCATCCGCGAACTGGCTGCCGCCATGGAGGCGGAAGGCATGAGCGTGATCGGCTACACCAGCTACGGCGACCTCACCTCTTTCGCCCAGCAGCAAAGCCGCGCCGCCGGCTTCATCCTGTCGATAGACGATGAAGAATTCCAGACCGAGGACTCGGCCCAAGAGTCGCTGGGCAATCTGTACGGCTTCGTCGCCGAGATCCGCCGCCGCAATCCGGACATCCCGGTCTACCTGTACGGCGAAACCCGCACCGCGCGCCACATCCCCAACGACATCCTGCGCGAGCTGCACGGCTTCATCCACATGCACGAGGACACGCCGGAGTTCGTCGCCCGCCACATCATCCGCGAAGCCAAGAGCTACCTGGACAACCTGGCGCCGCCGTTCTTCCGCGCGCTGGTCGACTACGCGCATGACGGCTCCTACTCCTGGCACTGCCCCGGCCACTCCGGCGGCGTCGCCTTCCTGAAGAGCCCGGTCGGCCAGATGTTCCACCAGTTCTTCGGCGAAAACATGCTGCGCGCCGACGTCTGCAACGCGGTGGACGAGCTGGGCCAGCTGCTGGACCACACCGGCCCGATCGCGGCCTCCGAGCGCAACGCCGCCCGCATCTTCAACGCCGACCACCTGTTCTTCGTCACCAACGGCACCTCGACTTCGAACAAGATCGTCTGGCACAGCTGCGTCGCCGCCGGCGACATCGTGCTGGTGGACCGCAACTGCCACAAGTCGAACCTGCACGCCATCATCATGACCGGGGCCATCCCGGTGTTCCTGATGCCGACGCGCAACCACTACGGCATCATCGGCCCGATCCCGAAGTCCGAATTCCAGCCGGACACCATCAAGCGCAAGATCCTGGCCAATCCGTTCGCGCGCGAGATGCTGGAAAAGCACCCCAACCGCAAGCCGCGCATCCTGACGCTGACCCAGTCCACCTACGACGGCATCCTGTACAACGTCGAGGAGATCAAGGGCCTGCTGGACGGCGAGGTGGACACGCTGCACTTCGACGAAGCCTGGCTGCCGCACGCCTGCTTCCATGATTTCTACCGCGACTTCCACGCCATCGGCGAAGGCCGTCCGCGCTGCGAAGACAGCCTGGTGTTTTCCACCCAGTCCACCCACAAGCTGTTGGCAGGCATCAGCCAGGCTTCGCAAATCCTGGTGCAGGACCCGCAGAACCGCCAGCTGGACACCGCCTGGTTCAACGAGGCTTACCTGATGCACACCTCGACCAGCCCGCAATACTCGATCATCGCCAGCTGCGACGTGGCCGCCGCGATGATGGAGCAGCCGGGCGGCCAGTCGCTGGTGGAGGAATCGCTGGTGGAGGCGATGGAATTCCGCCGCGCCATGCGCAAGGTGGACGAGGAATACGGCCGCGACTGGTGGTTCAGCGTGTGGGGCCCGGACGATCTGTCCGACGACGGCATCTGCGACCAGACCGACTGGACGCTGCGCCCCGACGAGCGCTGGCACGGCTTCGCCGGCATCGAAGACGGCTTCAATATGCTGGACCCGATCAAGGCCACCGTGCTGACGCCGGGCCTGGACGTGGACGGCAGCTTCGAGGAAATGGGCATCCCGGCCGCCATCGTCACCAAGTACCTGACCGAACACGGCGTGGTGGTGGAGAAAACCGGCCTGTACAGCTTCTTCATCATGTTCACCATCGGTATCACCAAGGGCCGCTGGAACACGCTGATCTCGCTGCTGCAGCAGTTCAAGGACGATTTCGACAAGAACCAGCCGATGTGGCGCGTGATGCCGGAATTCATCGCCAAATACCCGCAGTACGAGCGCGTCGGCCTGCAGGATCTGTGCCAGCGCATCCATGGCCTGTACGCCAAGCACGACGTGGCGCGGCTGACCACCGACATCTATCTGTCCGACATGGAGCCGGCGATGCGCCCGGCCGACGCCTTCGCCAAGATGGCGCACCGCGAGATCGAACGGGTGCCGGTGGACCAGCTGGAAGGCCGCGTCACCGCGGTGCTGCTGACCCCGTATCCGCCGGGCATCCCGCTGCTGATCCCGGGCGAACGCTTCAACAAGACCATCGTCGACTACCTGCGCTTCGCCCAGGCCTTCAACCGCGAGCTGCCGGGCTTCGAAACCGATGTCCACGGCCTGGTGGCGGTGGAAGTGCAGGACCGCAAGGTTTACTGCGTCGACTGCGTCAAGCAATAAGGCTGCGGCGAGAAACGACCAAGGCGGGAGCGATCCCGCCTTTTTTCATGCCCGCTACAGCCGCACGCGCCAGGTGTTGCGGCCGCCGGCCTTGGCCTGGTACAGCGCCTCGTCGGCCCTGGCCAGCGCCGCCATCAGGTCGTCGCCGCCGCGCAGCAGGGTCATGCCGGCCGAACAGGTATAGGTAAAGGCCGGCGCCTCGGCCAACGGCCGCGAGGCCTGCACCTCGATCAAGATCGCCTGCAGCAGCGCCTCCGCCTGCTCCAGGCCGCTGCCCGGGGCCAGCAGCAGAAACTCCTCGCCGCCCAGCCTGCCCAGGCTGTCGTGCGGCTTCAGCAGCGGCTGCAGCCGGTGCGCGAAATCGCGCAGCACCGCGTCGCCGGCCAGATGGCCCTGCACGTCGTTGATCAATTTGAAATGGTCCAGGTCCAGGATGGCAATGGCTGCCGCTTGGCAGGCGCCATGGCCAAACTGCGCCAGCATGCCTTCCAGTTGCTGCAGGATGTGGCCGCGGTTGCCCAGGCCGGTCAAAGGGTCGGTCAGCGCCGCGCGCTGCGCCAGGTCGCGCGCCTGCCTCAGCTCACGCTCGCCGACGCGCAGGTCGGTGATATCGCTGCCGACGCACAGCATCCAGCCGCCCGGCTGGGTGGTTTCGGTCATCCAGATCCAGCGGCCGTCGGCCAGGTCGGTCTCGAAGGCGCGAAACGGCAGCTTGGCGCGCCGCGATTTCGCCGAAGCGAGCCAAGCTTCGAAGTCCCGGGTCTGGATCAAGGTGCCGCGGCCGTTGCGGTAATTGCGCCGCATCAGCTCCACCCAGCAAATGCGCTCGTCCGGCGCCACATCCAGCGCGGCGCAGAAGGCCGGATTGGCGTAACGCAGGCCATCGCGTTCGTCGAACAGGGCGATCAGCAACGGGCTGTCCAGCTGCAACGACAGCAGGCGGGCGGCGATGTCTTGGTCTTCATCGGCAGGCTTCATACACTGGCATCCGGCAATACCCGGGCCGGCGCGGCGCGGCCCGCCGCCGCCCGTTGCGGACGGCGCTCATAAGCCATGGTAGCGCAAAACCGCGGCGGCTAACGGCGCGCGCCGGCGCGCAAGCGCTGGATGATGAAGTAGGTCCACGCCAGCGTCGCGGCGCCGATCAGCAGCAGCACCGCGGCTGCGACGAATGTCCCTCCCAGCAACAGCAGCAGCGCCGCCAGCGTCAATATCAGGCCAAGCAGGCCCAGCAACGCCGCAGCCAGCCATCCCAGCGCCGCCGGCAGCGGCGTCTGCGCCGACTTCGACTGCTGCCCTATCCGTTTGCGCGTGTCGCGATACGCCTCAATCGTCGGCAGCCGTCCCAGCAGCACGGCCAGCGCGCCCGGCAACAGGGCCAGGACCAGCAGCAGCGCCTTGACGCCGTAAGCGCCGTTGCCGGACAAGCCTTGCAGCAGCAAACCGCCGAACAGCCCGTACAGGAACAAACCCCAGGCCAGGGTGCTCAACGGCCGCCGCCAGCGCATCGCGTCCGGCCGCCGCGTCGCCAAGGGCAGCAGCAAGAGCAGCGCGGCGATCAGCAAGGCCGCCTCCAGCATATAGCTGGCCCAGCCATGCAGATGCACGCCAGGCCCATGTTTGCCGGGCACGTAGAAATCGCGCTGCCAGCAGCTGAAACCGGCGTAGCCAGCCGTGGCGGCGGCCAGCAATGCCCGCTTCGCCTTGTCCTGCGGCGTCAGCGCCGGCTCGCGCCGTTCGACTTCTTCCATATCGCCCCCAAGCTCAACGCTGGCCGGCCGCCAGCAAGCGCAGCGCCAGCCCGCCGAACACCGTCGCCAGCAGGTATTGCGGCCAGCGCCCCGCGCCCTGGCCCGACAAGGCCCTGCCCATCCTGCTGCTGGCGACGATCACCAGCGCGTTGACGACAAAACCCACCGCGTTCAGCACCGTGGCCAACAGCATGATCTGCAGCGCCACCGGGCCGGCCTGCGGCTGCACGAACTGCGGAAACAGCGCCAGCACGAACAGCGCCATCTTGGGATTGAGCAAATTGGTGGTCAGCCCCTGCAGCGCGATGCGCGCCAGCGGCCGGCCGGGTTCGGCGGAGCCGGCCGCGCGCAGCACGCTCTTGCTTTTCAAGGTGGTCCAGGCCAGGTACAGCAAATAGGCGGCGCCGGCGATGCGCACCGCGTCATAGGCCATCGGCACCAGCACGAACAGCTGGGCCAGGCCCAGCGCCGCCAACAGGGCGTGGCAATAGGTGCCGAGCTGAATGCCGAACAGCGTGGCGAAGCCGGCGCGCAGCCCCTGGCCGGCGCTGCGGCTGGCGATCAGCAGCATGTCGGGGCCTGGCGTGGCGGCCAACGCGAGACAGGCGAGGGAGAATAGCAGCAGGGTGGACAAGGTGGGCATGGGCGAGGCTCCGCAATCGGTCACGAAGGCATTCATCATACCGACATCGTCAGGAGTCGAACAACCGTGAGCATACGGTTTGAAACGCATCGCCATTTCCGGTATAGCTATTTGTCCTAACCAGATGGAGCCCACGATGGACTTTCCCACGCTTCGCACCGAACGCCTGACGCTGCGCGAGATCACGCAGCGCGACGCGCCCGCGCTGCTGGCCATCCACGGCGACGCCGATGCGATGCGCTGGTACGGCACCGACCCGATTTCCAGCCTGGAGCAAGCGCGCGCGATGGTGGAGACATTCGCCGGCTGGAGAAGCTTGCCCGCGCCCGGCGTGCGCTGGGGACTGGCGCGCCGGGAGGATGACGCGCTGATCGGCAGCCTCGGCCTGTTCAAATGGAACCGGGGCTGGCGCAGCTGCACGCTGGGCTACGAACTGGCGCGCGCCTGCCAAGGGCAGGGCCTGATGGGCGAGGCGCTGCGCGCCGCGCTGGCCTGGGGCTTCGAGCATATGGAGCTGAACCGGATCGAGGCTCAGGTGCACCCCGACAACCAGGCCTCGCTCACGCTGCTGGAACGGCTGGATTTCAAGGTGGAAGGCCGCGCGCGCCAGGCCGGCTTCTGGCTGGGCCGCCATCAGGACTTGATCACACACTCGCTGTTGCGAGAGGACAGCGCGCTGGCCACCGCGTAACGGCGACGAGCGATCACGATTCGCTTGGCTGGCGGCGTCCCGCCGCGGAGCGTTGCCAGCCTACCAGCCGTTTTCCAGCACGATGTGGCCCGGCGCGTTCTGCCGGGTCATCCGGTAGCCCATTTTCATCAACTGGCGGTGGGTGTCCTCCACCATCTGCGGATTGCCGCACAGCATGAAGCGGCTATGCTCCAGCGACATCTCCACCCCGGCCCGCCGCGCCAGCCGGCCGTCGGCCAGCAATTGCGGGTAGCGGGCGTCCAGCATGTCCGCCGGCGCGTCCCGGGTCACCACCGGCAGGTAGTGCAGCTTGTGGCCGTGCTCGCGCCACAGCGGGTGCTCGCGCAGTTCGGCGATTTCGCGCTGGAACGACAACTCCGCGGCATCGCGCACGCAGTGCGACAGGATGATGCGCTCGAAACGCTGCCAGGCGTCCGGCTGGCGCAATATCGACAGATAGGGCGCGATGCCGGTGCCGGTGGCCAGCAGCCACAGGTCGCGGCCGGCCGGCAGCCTGTCCTCCTGGAAGAAGCCGAGCGCCTTCTTGTCCAGCATCACCTGGCCGCCGGGCGCGAGCTTGGCCAGCAAGGGGCTGAACTGGCCGGCCTCCACCACGATGGAGTAGAACTCCAGATGCTCGTCGTACACCGCCGAACACATCGAATACGCGCGCCACACCTGGCCGCCGTTCGCCAGCGGCAGGCCGAGCCGGGCGAACTGGCCGGCCGCGAAGCGGAAGCCGGCCGGCCGCGTCAGGCGGAAGCTGATCAGCTTGTCGGTCCAGCGCCGCATGTCGAGTATGGTTTCGGTGGTGTATTTTTGTTGGATCTCGGCTTCCAGTTCGGCATTCATCTCAGGGCGACCATTAGTTGAGTGATTTACTCAACAATTATGCGCCGCCGGCTCCTGTCTGCCAAGCCAGTCCGCCAGCTGCGGATGCAGCTCGTCCGCCGCCAGCGCCGTCAAGGCCGCCAGCGGCAAGGGCAGCAGCGCCGCCACCTCCGGGCCGAGACGCCAGCGCGCCGGCAGCGGCGCGTCGAACAATTCGCAGACTTCTCCGTCCAGCTTCATCCGCCCCAAAGGCCTGAGCGGCAGGTCCGCGATGCCCAGTTCCTCCTCCAATTCGCGGGCCGCGGCCGCCGCCGGCGTCTCGCCAGCCTCGATGCCGCCTCCGGCGGCGAAATCCAGCCGCCCCGGATGGCTGTCGTCGTCCCAGGCGCGGCGCTGCCACCAGCATTGGCTATCGTCGCGCAGGAAAATCAGTACACTGGTGGCTGCAACATCCATCTTGTCTCCATGCTGTCGCGCAAAGCGTCACATCCTGCCAGGCGGATGTCATGCAGACAACCACCCGACAAGGAAGCCAGCCATGCCCATCGCCATCGCCCTGCACGGCGGCGCAGGAACCCTGCGCCGCAGCGAAATGGACGCCGCCGCCGAACAAGCTTACCGCGCCGGCCTAGCCCGCGCGCTGGAGGCCGGCCATGCGGTATTGCGCGCCGGCGGCAGCGCGCTCGACGCGGTGTGCGCCAGCGTCTGCGCGCTGGAGGACGATCCGCTGTTCAACGCCGGCCGCGGCTCGGTGTACACGCTGGACGGCAAGCAGGAAATGGAGGCTGCGGTGATGGACGGCAGCCGCCAGGATGCCGGCAGCGTCACCGGCCTTGGCTGCGTGCAAAACCCGGTGCTGCTGGCGCGCGCGGTGATGGAGCGCAGCCCCCATGTGACGCTGGGCTTCGCCGCCGCCGAAGACTTCGCCCGCCGGGAAGGTTTGGACATGCGGCCGCCGGAATACTTCCACACCGACAAGCGCTGGCAAGCGCTGCTGCTGGAGAAAGAGCGGCTGGCCAGCGGCGGCAAGGACGAGGACATTCCCGAAGACCGCAAACACGGCACGGTGGGCGCGGTGGCGCTGGATGACCAGGGCCGCCTGGCCGCCGCCACCTCCACCGGCGGCCGCACCGCCAAGTGGCCGGGCCGCATCGGCGACACGCCGGTGATAGGCGCCGGCACCTGGGCCGACGGCGACTGCGCGGTATCGGCCACCGGCCATGGCGAATACTTCGTCCGCGCCGCCGCCGGCCATGAAATCTCGGCCCGGATCCGCTATCTGGGGGAAACGCTGGAACAAGCCTGCGCCGCGGTGGTGCAAGACGACCTGCCGCGGCTGGGCGGCACCGGCGGGGTAGTGGCGGTGGACAAGAACGGCCGGGTGGCGCTGCCCTTCAATTGCGAAGGCATGTACCGCGCCGCCATCGACGGCCAGGGCCGCGCCACGCTGGCCATCTACCGCGGGGAAGGCTAGCGGTAAGCCGCCTGCCATTCGGCCAGCAGCTGGGCGACCAATTCCGCCGCCGGCAGCTCGCGCGCCAGGGCCACGCCTTCGCCGGCCCACAGCGACATCAGGTCCCGGCGCCCGGCCTGGACCGCGGCGGCGCGCAGCGGGCCGGTCAGCGCGTTGGTCACCGGATAGGCCGGCAACTGGTCCTGCGACTTGGCCATCTCTTCCATGTAGCGGTTGTCCAGCCCGCGCGCCATCCGGCCGGAAAAAGCGCGCGTCAGCCGGGTCGCCCCGCTCTGCGCCGCCGCCAGCGCCTGCTTCCACGGCGCGGAAATGCCGGACTCCGGGCAACGCAGAAAAGCCGTGCCCAGCAAGCAGGCTTGCGCGCCGTGGCGCATCGCGCCGGCGATGTCCTTGCCGTTCATGATGCCGCCGGCGGCCAGCACCGGCACCGGCAGGTTTTGCGCCAGCTCGTACACCAGCGACAACATAGGCCGCAGCGACTGCTCCTGCGGCCCGATGAAGGTGCCGCGGTGGCCGCCCGCCTCGCGCCCTTGCGCGCACACCGCGTCCGCGCCCAGCTGCGCCCAGGCCAGCCCTTCGGCCAGGTTGGTGGCGGTGCCTATCACCTGGATGCCGGCTTGCTTCAACGCCTGCATCCGCGCGGCGTCCAGAATGTCGAAAGTGAAGCTGGCGAAAGCCGGCCGCAACGCCAGCAGCGCGTCGAACTGGCGATCGAACGGCTGGCAGAAACTGGCCGGAACCGATGGCGGCGCCAACCCCAGCTCCGCATGCCACGGCGCCAGCAGCTTCAGCGCCGGCTCCAGCTCGGCCACCGCCGGCGCCGGAGGGGCCTGAACGAACAGATTGATGCCGAACGGCCGGTCGGTCAGGGCGCGGATGCGCGCCGTCTCCTCGCCGATCTGCTCCGGCGACAGCATGGCGCCGGCCAGAAAGCCCAGGCCGCCGGCGCCGGACACCGTCGCCACCAATTGCGGCGTGGTCGCGCCGCCCGCCATCGGCGCCTGTATCACCGGCAGCTTGAGCTGCGACTTCTGCCAGAATGCTGAAGACATCACGCTCTCCTTGTCGCCGGCACCGCGCCGGCCTGTGGTGTCGGATGTGCCGCCAATCCCGCTGGCCGGGCTCAGTCGCGCAGCGCCTGTTCCAGGTCGGCCAGCAGGTCGTCTATGTCCTCGATGCCTATCGACAGGCGCAAGCCGCCCTCGACGATGCCCAGCGCGGCCTTGTTGTCGGCCGGCATGCTGCCGTGCGACATGGTATAGCTGTGGTTGATCAGCGACTCCACTCCGCCCAGCGACTCCGCCAGCACGAACAGCCGCAGCCGGCTGGCGAAGCGGCTGGCGGCCTCGCGGCTGTCGTCGCGCAGGCGGATGCTGATGATGCCGCCGAAACGCTTCATCTGCGTCTTGGCCAGCTCATGGCCCGGGTGGCCGGGCAAGCCCGGATAGAACACCTGGGCGATCCGCTCCTGGCCGCACAGCCAGGCAGCCACTTTTTCCGCATTGTCGCAGTGTCTCTCCATCCGCAAGGCCAGCGTCTTGATGCCGCGCAAGGTCAGGAAGCAGTCCTGCGGCCCCGGCACCGCGCCGGCGGCGTTCTGCACGAAGCGGATATCGTGGTAGAGCTTGTCGTCGCTGACCGCCACCAGCCCCAGCAGCACGTCGGAATGGCCGGCCAGATACTTGGTGGCCGAATGCACGACGATGTCGGCGCCGAGCGACAGCGGCTGCTGCAGGTAAGGCGTGGCGAAGGTATTGTCCACCGCCACCTTGACATCATGGCGATGGGCGATGGCCGACAAGGCCGCGATGTCGACCATGCCCAGCAGCGGATTGGTCGGCGACTCCAGCCACAGCAGGCGCGTCTGCGCAGTGATGGCGGCCTCCAGTTCGGCCGGCTCGCGCAGGTCGGCGAAGGTCACCTTGACGCCAGCCGGCGCCAGCAGCCGCGTCAGCAGCCGGTAGGCGCCGCCGTAGAGGTCGGCCACCGCCACCACCTCGTCGCCCGGTTTCAGGCAGGCCCGCAACACCGCGTCTATCGCCGCCATGCCGCTGGAGAAAGCCAGGCCGTGCTTGGCGTCCTCCAGGCTGGCCAGGCAGCTCTCCAGCGCGCTGCGGGTGGGGTTGCCGCTGCGGGCGTAGACATAAGGCATGCTCTCGCCGATGTGCTCATACGCAAACGCCGATGTCTGGTACAGCGGAGGCATGACCGCCCGGTTGTGATCGGCGCTGTGGTAGCCGACATGGATGGCGCGGGTCGCGAATTTCACAAAAACTCCTCAAAATCATCAACTTGGGCAAATTGCCCGACAATCGAACGCAAACGGCCGGCAAAGCATGCATTTGCCATGACCATTTCATCACAAAGCTAAAACTTCAACGCAATTGCGAACAAATATCAGCAAATTGCTATGATCTTCGCCAAGCCTGCACGGATTTTTACTTTACACCGACGCGCTTTAGGGCTATTTTGCTGCGTTTCGCATTAAAACTAACGTTTGCATGAAGACAAAACGCGTTTTCGACATCCTGTATCACCAGTTGGCCACCCATCCCCGCCAGGATTGCCTGGCCGCCAAATCCGGCAAGGCATGGCGGCAACTGTCCACCACCGAGGTACGGGACACGGTCAACCGCGTCAGTCTGGGCTTGCTTGAGCTGGGCATAGGCCCCGGCGACAAGGTGGCCATCGCAGCCGACAACAGCATCGAATGGGTGCTGGCGGACCTGGCGCTGCAGCAAGTGGGCGCCGTCAGCGTGCCGCTGTATCCCACCATCACCCTCGATGATGCACGCTATATCCTGTCTCATGCCGAGGTCAAGCTGGCTTTTGCCGGCAGTGCTGCATTGCAACGAAAACTGCACGAGGCATTGGGCAAGCTCGCTTGCCCCATTTACGGCCTGGCCGATATCGACGGCGTGCCCTCCTGGCGCGAAATCCGCGATCTGGGCCGCATCGAGCGCATGGCCGAACTGGAAGCGCTGCGCGACGGCATCCGCGCCGACGATGTCTACACCATTATCTATACCTCCGGCACCACTGGCCGTTCCAAAGGCGTGATGCTGTCGCACCGCAATGTGGTCAGCACCGTCACCGCCACCGCCGAATTCACCGGCCTGCCCCATGGCAGTTGCCGCGCGTTGAGCTTCCTGCCGCTGTCGCACATCTTCGAGCGAGCAGGCGTCTACTACTATCTGTACAGCGGCACCGGCATCTACTTCTCCAGCGTGGAGTGCCTGTCGTCGGCGATGGCCGACGTCAAGCCGCACACCTTCAGCGCCGTGCCGCGCGTGCTGGAGAAGGTGCATGAAAAGCTGGTGGCCAAGGCCCGCGACCTGTCCGGCGCCAAGCGCCGCATCTACCTGTGGGCGGTCGCTCGCGCCGAGAATTTCAATCCCAACCGCAAGCTGTCGCCGCTGGAGGCGATCAAGCACGCGCTGGCCGACAAGCTGGTGTACAGCAAATGGCGCGCGGCGATGGGCGGCCAGCTGATCTCGATCAACGTCGGCTCCGCCGCGCTGCAGCCACGGCTGGCGCGGATGTTCTGGGCCGCCGGCGTGGCCGTGGCCGAGGGCTACGGCATGACCGAGAGCTCGCCGGTGATTTCCGCCAATCCGTTCAACGCCCGCGGCGTGCGCATCGGCAGCGTCGGCCTGCCGCTGCCCGGCGTGGAAGTGCGCCTGGCCGACGACGGCGAAATCCTGGTGCGCGGCGACAACGTGATGGTCGGCTATTACAAGGAAGCGCAGCTGAGCGCGGAAGCGCTGCAGGATGGCTGGCTGCACACCGGCGACATCGGCGTGCTGGAAAACGGCTACCTGCGCATCACCGACCGCAAGAAGGAAATGTTCAAGACCAGCAACGGCAAATACATCGCGCCGCAAGCGCTGGAGAACAAGCTGAAGGAATCAGCCTTCATCGACCAGATCATGGTGGTGGGCGACGGCCAGAAATACGCGGCCGCGCTGATCGTGCCGCTGTACGAAAAGCTGAAGGAATGGTGCAGCGAACACGGCATCGCCTACACCACCGACAGCGAGATGCGCAGCCACCCCAAGATCGTCGATCTGATAGACCGCGAGGTGAAACGTTTCAACCGCTACTTCGGCAGCTGGGAGCACATCAAGAAGTTCGCGCTGGTCGACAAGCCCTGGTGCGTGGACGCCGGCGAGCTGGCGCCGACGCTGAAGCTGCGCCGCAAGGTCATCGCCGAGCGCTGCCGCGCGCTGATCGACAATCTGTACGTGCACGCCTGAGCCCGCCGCCAGATGTGACAAAGCCCCGCCGATGCGGGGCTTTTTTCTTGCCGCGCGAACCAGGATCAGCGCCGGTGCGCCAACTCCAGCCTGTCCTCCACCCGGCGCTGGATGCGCTCGAAAGCGGCGCTCAGCAGCCAGTAGATGGCGGCGGCGGCCAGGTACAGCGGCAAGGGCTGAAAGGTCTGGGCGATCACCTCTTTGGTCGCCAGCATCAGCTCGGTGACTGTGATAACCGACACCAGCGAGGTATCCTTGATCAGCGAGATCAGGCTGTTGGACAGGCTGGGCACCGACAAGCGCAGCGCCTGCGGCGCGATGATGTGGCGCATGGTCTGCCACCACGACAGGCCCAGCGAGAACGCGGCGTCCCACTGCCCCTTGGCAACGCCGGCGATGCCGCCGCGCAGGCTTTCCGACAGGTAGGCGGCGACGTTCAACGTCAGCGCCAGCACCCCGGCCGGCACCGGATCCAATTCCAGCCCCACGCCCGGCAGGCCGTAGTAGATGACGAAAATCTGCACCAACAGCGGCGTGCCGCGCATCGCGCTGACGTAGAACGCGGCCAGCTGCGACAGCAGCGGCAGTTTCGCCACCCGCACCATCGCCACCGCAAAGCCCAAGGCCAGCCCCAGCACCATCGCCACCAAGGCGAAGGCCAGCGTGTAGCCCGCGCCCTTCAGCAGCACCGGCAACGCCGACTCGAACAGCGTCATCCAATCGCTCATGCCATCCCTTCCCTGAAAATACTACGCCCCCGCTGCGGCAGGGGCGTCTTCCCATCCTGATTCCAATACAGATTACTTCTTGGCCGCCGCCGGCGCCTTGGATACGTCGATGCCGAACCACTTGACCGAAATCTTCTTGAAGGTGCCGTCGGCCTTCATGCCGGACAGCGCCTGGTCGATGGCCGCCTTGAACTGCGGATTGCCCTTGGCGAATGGAATCGCCATCGTCGCCACCTCGCCGACCGGCGCGCCCGCCTTCAACGGCAGCTTGGCCTGCTTGATGGCGAATGGGATCAGCAGGCTGTCGTTCAGCGCCGCGTCCAGGCGGCCGGTGGCCAGGTCCTGCAGGTATTCCGGCGCGCCCGGGTAGGTTTTCACTTCCACGCCGGCCGCGGCCTTGGCCATGTCGGCGTAGTTGCTGCCCTGGCCGACACCCAGCTTCTTGCCCTTCAGGTCGGCCAGGCCCTTGAAGGCGCGGCTTTCATTCTTGCGCACGATCAGCTGCGCGCTGGAATAGGTGTAAGGCTGGCTGAAGTCGAACACCGCCTTGCGCTGCTCGGTCACGCCCACCTGGTTGACCACGATATCGAACTTGCCGCTTTGCAGGCCGGCCAAGAGGCCGCTCCACTCCGCGGTGGTGAACTCCGGCTTCACCTTCATCCGGCGCGCGATCTCGCTGGCGATCTCGACATCGAAGCCGGTCAGCTGTTGCTTGGCGTCCTTGAAGTTGAACGGCGGGTAGGTTCCCTCCAGCGCGATCTTCAGCGTGCCGCGCTGCTTCACCGCATCCAGCAGATCCGCCGCCAGCGCCTGGCAGCTCAGCCCCGCCAGCAGCAATACCGTCATCAGCTTGCGCATATCAATATAACCCAAAAGAATTTAGAATTGAAAAAATATTGGATGCAAGAATATCAGTAATTCGTGATATCAGACAAGCCTAAATGCGCGACGGTCCGCGCGGCGCCAACCGCGCGGACCGTCGCGACGACACGTCCCCAAACCAGCCTACGCGCCGGCTCTTCTGCTGAAACTCCTGCCGCGGTGCTGCAGCGCGATGACGGCCAATGCGACAAGCAGCAAACCGGCCATGCCGGACAACAGGACAATGATGATCCGTTTCGGCGCCGACTTTTCCAGCGGCGGCGCCGCGGGCAACACCACCTGCACATCCTGCGACGCCACCACCCGGGCAACCTGAAGCTGCTGCTGCAGCTCGCGGATCAGCGCCCGATTGAAGTAAAGATTGCGCAGGGCCAGCATCTGCCCGCTCGGCAACTGCCGTATCACGCGGTTGCTTCCCTCCAGCTCCTTGCGCATTTGCAGGATCGCGCTGCCCAGATTGCTGGACTGGCCGCCCTCCAGCTGCCCTTCCAGTCCTGCGAACCCGCTGATGATGCCGACTGTGGCCATGTCCAGCGACGCTTCGCCGCCCGGCACCCTGGCCGCCACTTCCGCTTCGGCCTGCTTCAGTTGCGCCCGCGCCGCAGCCAGCTTCTCCTGCAGCACATACTGCTTCCGGCCTTGCTCGGTAATATGCGCGTCCAGTATCTGCTGCCTGCTGATCTCCGCCAGGCCGTTGGCCAATTGCGCCGCCAATTCCGGGCTGGCATCGGTCACCGAGACCTCGAGCAGCCCTTCCTTGGTCGGGGAGAGCTTCAGCCGGCTGTTCACCAACTCCAGCTTGGCTTCCCGCGGCGAAGCCGACTGATAATGATCGACCAAAGCAAACTTATCCACCATCCGCTGCAGCACGCCATCGCTCTGCAACACGCTGGCGCCCCCTTGGGCGCCGATCGGCGCGGCGATCGTCAGCAAGGTTCTGGCGGTATACAGATTGGGCATTGCCAGACTCGCGGCCAAGCCCGACAACGCGGACAAACAAAAACCGGCCAGCAAAACTCGCCAATTGCGCGAACCGAACTGGCCGATTTTCAACAAGGCAATTTCGTTTTCTTCACGTTCCACCAGATGATCACCCGCAACGATTCAAACATGTAGTCAAACAAAAGAATGAACGGCGATGGACAGCTGTCGCCCACGGCAGAGCATATAACAAAAGTGGCGGCTCATCGCCACCACTTTTATCTGCCGCTTTAGACGTTGAACAGGAAGTTCATCACGTCGCCATCCTGAACGACGTAGTCCTTGCCCTCGGCCCGCATCTTGCCGGCCTCCTTGGCCTTGGCTTCGCCGCCCAGCGCGATGAAGTCGGCGTAGGCGATGGTTTGCGCGCGAATGAAGCCGCGTTCGAAGTCGGTGTGAATCACGCCGGCCGCCTGCGGTGCGGTATCCCCCACATGGATGGTCCAGGCGCGCACTTCCTTCACCCCGGCGGTGAAGTAGGTCTGCAGGCCCAGCAGCTTGTAGCCGGCGCGAATCAGGCGGTCCAGTCCCGGCTCTTCCAGGCCCAGCGTCTCCAGGAATTCGGCTTTGTCGGCGTCGTCCAGCTCGGCGATTTCGGACTCGATGGCCGCGCACAGCGCCACCACCGGCGCGCCTTCGCTGTCGGCCAGCGCTTGCACCCGCTCCAGCAGCGGATTGCCGCTGAAGCCGTCTTCGGCCACATTGGCGACATACATCGCCGGCTTGATGGTGAGCAGGCACAGCGGCTTGATCAGCGTCTTTTCCTCATCGGACAGATCCAGCGAGCGCGCCGGCTTGCCCTGGTCCAGATGCGGCGCCAGCTTTTCCAGCACCTCGATCAGCGCGCGCGCGTCCTTGTCGCCGGACTTGGCCTTCTTGCCTTCGCGCTGCATCGCCTTTTCCACCGCGGACAGGTCGGCCAGCGCCAGCTCGGTCAGGATGGTTTCAATATCGGCGATCGGATCGACCTTGCCGGCGACGTGGACGATATTGTCGTCCTCGAAGCAGCGCACCACGTTGACAATGGCGTCAGTCTCGCGAATGTTGGCCAGGAACTGGTTGCCCAGGCCCTCGCCCTTGGAGGCGCCCGCCACCAGGCCGGCGATATCGACGAATTCGACGATGGCCGGCTGGATCTTCTGCGGATTGATGATCTTGGCCAGTTCAGCCAGGCGCTGGTCCGGCACTTCCACGATGCCGACATTGGGCTCGATGGTGCAGAACGGGTAGTTGGCGGCTTCGATGCCGGCCTTGGTCAGCGCATTGAACAGGGTGGACTTGCCGACATTGGGCAAACCGACGATACCGCATTTCAGACTCATGTCCGCTTCCTTGAATTTCTAAACAGTCAATCCATTATGGCGGCGGCCGCGCGGGCCGCCCGCCCTGATTTCACTTGGCCTCGGTATGCAGGGCCTTCATCGCCTCGGCCATTTTGCCGGCGATCGCGCGCGGCAATTCGCGCAACGATGCCAGGATGGCCTCGTCCAGCGCCTGCTGCTCTTCGCCGCGCGGCTTCTTCAGCACGAAGTTGGCCACTTCGTTGCGGTCGCCGGGATGGCCGATGCCCAGGCGCAGGCGCCAGAATGCCGGCGAGCTCAGACGAGCGGCGATGTCCTTCAGGCCGTTATGGCCGCCATGGCCGCCGCCCTGCTTGAAGCGGGCGGTGCCGGGCTGCAGGTCCAGTTCGTCGTGCACCACCAGGATCTGGTCCGGCAGGATCTTGTAAAACTGCGCCAGCGCCAGCACGGCCTGGCCCGACAGATTCATATAGGTCATCGGCTTCAGCAGCCAGACGTCCTGGCCGTTGATGTCCACCCTGGCGACGTCGCCATGGAATTTGCCTTCGCTGCGCCAGTTGCCCTTGAACTGCCAGCATAATTCGTCCACCAGCCAGAAACCGGCGTTGTGGCGCGTTTTTTCGTATTCGGGGCCCGGGTTGCCCAGGCCGACAATCAGGCGAATGCCGGACATATCGTCATTCCAAATTAAAAAGCCCGCTGCCCGCCACTTGGGCGCACAACGGGCTCTTCACCGTTACCGCCAGGCGGCACGGCAGCAGGGATCACACACGAGTGAAGTCGATGTGCATGACTTGCTGTTTGTACGGGTGCATCTGGAATGCAGCCACTTTGACTTGCTCTTTCTGACCGTCGATGACCAGATCCAGCACGGAGGCGTGGAAGGCTTCGTTCTTCAGAGCGTAGTACATGGTGTTGTGATCCAGCACCAGGGAAACGGCTTCTTTGCCGGCGCCGTAAACCACGGCCGGCACTTGGCCAGCGTGACGCAGGCGGCGGCTCGCACCCGTACCCAGATCAACACGCTTGCTAGCAATCAGTTCAAAAGACATTGTAAAACTCCAGTTTCAGTTAGAAGCACCCGGCCCGCCGCGACCAGCAGGCCAGATGTTTACGGCAGGCAGGCGCCCGTCGCAACCAGTTCCTCATTGAAGAGGTAGGACACCGATTCTTCGTTGTTGATCCTGCGCAGCGTCTCCGCCAGCAGGCCGGCGATCGAAGCCACCCGGATGTTCGGGCAGGCCTTGGCCGCGGCGGTCAACGGGATGGTGTCGGTCACCACCACCATATCGATGTCGGAATTCTTGATGCGGTCCACCGCCTGACCGGAGAAGATCGGGTGGGTCGCATAGGCCAGCACGCGTTGGGCGCCGCGCTCTTTCAGCGCGGAAGCCGCCTTGCACAGCGTGTTGGCGGTGTCGATCATGTCGTCGACGATCAGGCAGGTGCGGCCGGACACGTCGCCGATGATGTTCATCACCTCGGCCACATTGGCCTTGGGGCGACGCTTGTCGATGATCGCCAGATCAGTGTTCAGCGCCTTGGCCACCGCGCGGGCGCGCACCACGCCGCCGACGTCGGGGCTCACCACGATCAGATCGTCGAAGCGCTGGGCGCGGATGTCCTTCAACAGTACCGGCGTCGCGTAGACGTTGTCCACCGGGATGTCGAAAAAGCCCTGGATCTGGTCGGCGTGCAGATCGACGGTCAGCACGCGGTCGATGCCGGCGCTGGTCAGCATATTGGCCACCAGCTTGGCGGAAATCGGCACCCGTGCGGAACGCGGACGACGGTCCTGGCGGGCATAGCCGAAATAGGGAATCGCTGCGGTGATACGACCGGCGGAAGCGCGCTTGAGCGCGTCGGCCATGGTCAGGATTTCCATCAGGTTGTCATTGGTCGGCGCACAGGTGGACTGCAGGATGAAAACGTCGCGGCCGCGCACGTTTTCCAGCAACTCAACCGCCACTTCGCCATCGCTGAACTTGCCGACGTCGGCGCGCCCCAACGAGATATCCAAATGTTTGACTACGTTTTGAGCAAGTTCCGGATTAGCCGTACCGGTAAATACCATCAAACTGTCGTATGCCGCCATGATTCGCTTTGCCTTAGCTGGATAAAGAAAAAGCGTGTAAGGGACTCTTACACGCTTTTTTCATGCTCTCTCTTCATAAGGAGAAAGTCCTGGCTGGGGAGGTAGGGATCGAACCTACGAATGCCGGAATCAAAATCCGGTGCCTTACCACTTGGCGACTCCCCAGTAACTTTATTCAGCGCTGTCGAACAGGGGGTGGACATCGAGTCCTTGCGCTACAAATCCCTGATACTTTTCCGACAACACCCGGTAAACTTTATCGGCTTCGTCTTTCGACTTGAATTCCATGAACACGCAGGCTCCGGAACCAGTCATCAGCGGCGAACCATATTTTCTCAGCTCGCTCAGTACTTCATTCACCGCTGGAAACATGCCTGAAACAACGTTTTGCAGATCGTTTCGTCGCTGCTGCGTTGTTTCGAGGATTCGCATTATGCCGTCGACCCCTACCTCTGTCAACATGCTCTGCGAAAAATTGCGGAATATCGCCGCGGTCGGCACATGAACCTGTGGGTGAATTACCAAATACCAGGCCGGCTGCAAGGCGATCGGCGCCAAAACCTCGCCGACGCCGGTGGCCAGCGCGCTGCGGCCGAAGATGAAAACCGGCACGTCGGCGCCAAGCTGCAGGCTCAGCGCCTGCAGCCGCTCGCGCGGCCAACCCAGCCCCCACAACCGGTTCAGCGCGATCAGCACCGTAGCGGCGTCGGAACTGCCGCCGCCCAAGCCGCCACCCATCGGAATGCGCTTGTCCAGGCGGATGCTGGCGCCCAGCGCGCAGCCGCTCTCGCGCTGCAGCAGCCGCGCGGCGCGGACGGTCAGATCCTGCTCAGCCGGCACGCCGTCGGTGGGCGTCAGCAATTCGATCATGCCGTCGCCGCGCGCGGCGATCTCCAGCGTATCGCCGAAATCGATGAAACGGAACACCGTCTCCAGCAGGTGGTAGCCATCGGCGCGCTTGCCGACCACGTGCAGCAGCAGATTGAGTTTGGCCGGCGCCGGGAACGATTGAAACTGGAACGACATGATCTGAATGATTACCTTTGCAATGCGGAATCGCGCGGCCGGCTAGCGCCAGCTTTGCACCACGACCTTCACTGTCAGCCCTTCGCGCTGCATTTCCACCCGCTTGGGATGGTCGGCCTCGACATCGGCGTCGCGGATGAAGCGGATATGCCAACCCTGCTGCTGTAGATTGCCGTCGGCATCGACGCTGCTGTCGACCCCGGGAGCCGGCAGGCCGCGTATCCACCACACCAGGTTGGACAGCGGCAGCGGCCAGCCCATCACCTGCTGGGTCAGGCTTTCAACATCGTCGGCCTGCCAGCTCTTGCCATCGGCCAGCAGCGTGACGCCGCCCGGCTCCCGCAGCACCTTGGCCACGGTGTTGCCTAGCGGCGAATTGATCGCCACCTCGTCGCGCGGCGGCTCATGCCGCCAATCGAAGTTGGCGACATGGCCCTTGCCGTCCAGATTGGCCGACAGCCTGCCGCTGACATTGAAAGGCTGATCCGCCGCCGCGGCAGGCGACTGCGGCGGCCGAAACAGCGCCTCGTTGGCGCAGCCGGCCAGCAGCAGCGCCAGCAGCAAGGCCAGGCACCTCGCCATCATAGCTTGACGCCCAGGCGCTGCACGGTTTCGGTCAGCACTTCATGGCCGGGATGCGCCGCCAGCTCCTTGTTCCACAGCGCGCGCGCCTCGTCCTGGCGGCCCAGCCGCCACAGCACCTCGCCCAGGTGGGCGGCCACTTCCGGGTCCGGCATCGCCTGGTAGGCCTTGTCCAGATTCTTGCGGGCGGCTTCCAGCCGGCCCAGCTTGAATTGCACCCAGCCCATGCTGTCCAGGATCACCGGATTGTCCGGCTCCGCCTTCAGCGCCTTTTCGATATAGCCGTAAGCTTCCTTGTAGCGGGTGGTGCGGTTGGCCAGCGTGTAGCCCAGCGCGTTGAGCGCCTGGGTGTCGTTCGGCTTGTCCTTCAGCACCAAGCGCAGATCGCGCTCGGCGTTGCCGGCATTGCCCAGCAGGTCGGACACCAGCGAGCGCTCGTACAGCAGCTCGCCCGACTTGGGATGGCTCTGCAAGGCCTTGGTCAGCAATTCGTAAGCCTTGCGCGGCTGCTTGGCGTCGCGCGCCAGCTGCGACTGCAGCAGCGCCAACGACACCCGCTCCTGCTCGGTGCCGCCCAGCTGGCCCAGCCGGCTCAAGGCCTGGTCCAGCTGTCCTTCGCCCGCTTCCAGCAGCGCCAGCCGCGACTGCGCCGGCAGGTATTGCTGGCCCTGCCCGACCTGGCGGTACCAACCCTCGGCGCGCGCCGCGTCGTGATCGTCTTCGGCGATCTGGCCCAGCGTGTAGCGGACAAAATCCTGGTCCGGGTATTGCTGCGCCAGCGCGCGCTGCAGCCGCTGATCCGCCACCTTCAGGTCGCGCATCTGGTAGGCCAGTAGGCCGGTCGCATACAGCAGGTCCGGATTGTCGGGATGGGTTTTCAGCAGCGCCTCGAAAGCCACCCGCGCCTCGACGAAGCGCTTGGCGCCGACCAGCAGGCGCGGATAGGCCGCCTGCAGCTCCAGGCCGGCGTCCGGGCGGCGCGCCAATTCGCGCCGCAGGAAGTCGGCCGCGCCCGGGATGTCCTGGCGGCGCAGCCGATCCACCTGCCAGGCCACCGGCAGATCCCATTTCGGCGCGATCTGCGCCAGGCGGTCGAACTCGCGGTCCACCGCCTTTTGATCGTTATTATCCGCCGCCGCGGCCAGCACCGCGAAGCGCGCCTCGGGCAGGTCGGGATAGCGGCTGGCCAGGTCGGCCACCAGCTTGTAGGACTCGGCCGAACCGCCGTCCTGGCGGGCGCTCAGCCTGGCCAGCTGCACGAAGATGGCCGGCGCGCGCGCCGGTTCCCTTTGCAGCAGGTCCTCGATCAGCGGCTTGCTTTCGGCCAGCTTGCCGCCGCGCATCAGCGTAATGAACAGCTGCTCGCGCGCCGGCAGCGAATCCGGATCCAGCTGGATCCACAGCGACAAGGCCTCCGCGGCTTCCTTCAATTGGCCGGACAGCAGGCAGAATTCGGCGGCGCGCTGCGCCATCCGCGGATCGCGGGTCTGGCGCGCCAGGTCCAGATAGGTCAGGCCGGCGGAGCCGGCGCCGCCGCGGCGGGCGGCGACCTCGCCGGCCAGCACGCCGTAAAGGATCTCGGGCGTCAGTTCCTGCTTGGGCAGCTTGGCCTCGTCGGCCTTGGCGGAGGCATCGCCGTCGGCGTTGTCCTGCGCGGCGGCGACAGGCTGGGGCAGCGGCGGCTTGACGCTGGCGCAAGCCGGCAGCAGCAGCGCCAGCAGCAACGGGAGAGTTCGTTTCAGCGGTTTCATTCGCATGGAGTAAGTTGCCTGCTCAAAGCCTGTTGAACGCGTAGAATAGCATGTCCGGTTTTCATCTTTACACCATTTGCGAGCCACGCTTCCCGATGCCAGAACTGCCAGAAGTCGAAACCACCCGCCGCGGCGTGCAATCCCATCTTGAGGGCCGCGCCCTGCGCGGCGCCATAGTGCGCAACGGCAGCCTGCGCTGGCCGGTGCCGCCGGACCTGTCCGCGCGCCTCGCCGGAGAAACCGTGCGGGCGGTCAGCCGCCGCGCCAAATACCTGCTGCTGGAGTGCGACAGCGGCACCTTGCTGATCCACCTGGGCATGTCCGGCAGTCTGCGCATCCTGGCGGCGGACACCCCGGCGCAAAAACATGACCACATCGACCTGCTGTTGGACGGGCAGTTGCTGCGCTACCGCGACCCGCGCCGCTTCGGCGCGGTGCTGTGGCACATCGGCCCGATAGAAACGCATCCGCTGCTGCAAGCGCTGGGGCCGGAGCCGCTGTCCGCCGATTTCGACGGCGCCACCCTCCACCAGGCCATCGGCAAGCGCGGCAGCCCGATCAAGCTGGCGCTGATGGACAACCATGTGGTGGTGGGCGTCGGCAATATCTACGCCAACGAATCGCTGTTCTACGCCGGCATCGCCCCAACCCGCCCGGCCTCCAGCCTCAGCCGCGAAGAATGCGAGCGGCTGGCGGCCGAAATCAAGGCGGTGCTGGCCCGCGCCATCGAGGCTGGCGGCAGCACGCTGCGCGACTTCGTCGACAGCGAAGGCAAGCCCGGCTACTTCCAGCAAAGCTATATGGTGTACAACCGCCAGGAGGAGCCCTGCCGCCAGTGCGGCACGCCGATCCGGCAAATTCGCCAGGGACAGCGCAGCACTTACTATTGCCCACTGTGCCAGCCATGTTAGAGTGGCGGGCTGTCATCTCTCAGACATGAAATCTTAAAATCTTGAAGTCACCCGCCACAACCTCGTTTCCAACCCGCTGCGGCCGCGTATTGCGCCTGCTGAGCCACTTGGCCGTCGGCGTGCTCATCGTCGCCACCCGCTACTCCCGCCTGGCCCAGGCCGAGCGCGCGGTGGTCACCCGCCGCTGGGCGCAGCAGGCGTTGAAGATCCTGGGCGTCAGCATCAAGGTGCAGGGCGTCAATCCGGGCTTTTATCCGCCCAACACCCTGCTGGTGGCCAATCACGTGTCCTGGCTGGACATCGCGGCGCTCAACAGCTGCACGGTGTCGCGCTTCGTCGCCAAGCGCGAGATCCGCAGCTGGCCGCTGATAGGCTGGCTGGCCTATGTCGCCGGCACCCTGTTCATCGATCGCAGCAACCGCCGCGACGCCAGTCGCGTCAACCAGATCCTGGCCGACGCGATGAGCAACGGCGGCTGCATGGCGGTGTTCCCGGAGTCCACCACCTCGGACGGCAGCAGCCTGCTGCCGTTCAAGGCCTCGCTGTTCGAAGCCGCGCTGCTGTCCGGCGGCACGGTGCAGCCGGTGTCGCTGCGCTACCAGCGGCCAGACGGCAGCCTGCTGCTGGAGGCGGCCTATATCGGCCAGATTTCGCTGTTCCAGAGCATAGGCAAGGTGCTGAGCGTGCCGCAGATCGAAGTGGAGATTTGCTACGGCCAGGCGCTGCGCGCCGGCGACGCCGGCCTCGACAACCGCTTCCTGCTGGCCGAACAGGCCCGGCGCGAAGTGGCCCGCGGCCTGCGCATCAGCCTGGAAGACGCGCCGCAGGCCGCCGCGCCGGCGGAAACCAGCCGGGCCTGAGTCAGCGCCCCAGGCGCTGCATCAGGTTCAGGTAAAGGTCGTCAGCCAGGCGGGTGTAGCCCGGCGCGGTGAAGTGCACCAGATCGGGCCGGCCCAGCTGGTGCTGCTGCCACAGCCGCATGCTGCACGGCCCGCCCATCGCCTGCTCCCAATCCCAATACAACAGATGATTGTCGCGCGCCAACTGGCGCTGCGTCTGCTGCACCGCTGCCAGCATCAGCGGACGCTTGGGCCCCGCGCATTCCTGACTGACCGCCCCGCCCTTGCGGCGCGCGGAGTCAGGCGCGCCCAGCAGCAGAATGGCAGCCTGCGGCAGCTGCGCTCGCACCAGGCCGATGGCGCCCTGCAAGGTGGTGCGGTATTCGTCCAGGTCCAATTTGGCGTCGAAAGCCTCGTTGGTGCCGTAGGCCAGGATCACCAGGTCGGCGTCGCGCGCTGCCATCTGCCGGCCCCATATTCCGCCCCAGCGCCGCCATAGCGCCAGTTCGGCGCCATTGCTGCCTACGCTGTCCAGCACCACTCCCGGCGCCAGCTTTTCCAGTTCGAACCCGCCCAGTTCCGGCGCCGGCAGGCTGTCCGCCCGCAGCGTGAACGGCAGCTTCAGCTTCATTTCCACCCGCTGCCAGCCGGCGCCGGCGGCGGCCTGGATGCGCCGCGGCCCATTGCCGTCGTCCACAGTCAGCGATGCCGCGTCGCTTGCCTGGCGCAGCCAGACCCGCACCCGCCACAAGCTATTGTCCGCGGCGCGGGCCTGCACGCTCACCAGCGCGCCCGGACGCTGCGCCGCGCCGATGTAGCCGCCCAGCGGAAAGTCGGGGTCGTCGTCGCGGCGGCTGTTACGCAGGCTCCAGCCCTCGCTGCGCACCAGCCCCAGCGCGTTGCGCTGGCCCGGCACGTTGAGCGGCGGCAGCCAGCCTATGCCGGCGTCGCCGAAACGGGCTTGCAGCCGCGCGCGCAACTCGCCGCTGAGGTAGTCGGCGGCGGTATGCGAATCGCCGAACTGGATGATGCGCACTGGCTGCTGCGCATCAGCCTGCAAGCTCAGGCGCGCCGCCAGCCGGCTCAGGTTGGGTTCGCCGAAATCCTGCACCGGCGCGGCCTGGGCCTGGCCCGCCAGCGCGCCGGCCAGCAGCCAGCCCGCAATGAATTTAGCTGTCATTCAAACCTCAATTCCGCCAGGACGCGGCGCGCCAGCAGCAGCTGGCCTTGCCGGGTGAAATGCACGCCGTCGGCGGTGCGCACCGCCACCTCGCCCTGGTCGGGCAATGTCATGAATTTGTTGAAACTGTCGTCGCGGCTGCCCAGCACCTCGCGGGTGGCGATGAAGCGCTGGCCGGCGGCCGCGGCTTCCTCGCGGTACAAGCGGTTCAAGTAGTGCGCGCCGTCGTTCAGCTTGTCCCGGCCCATATTGGGCAGGCCCAGCCACAACACCTTGATCTTGCGTTTATTCGCGCTCGCGTAAATGCTGCGGATGCGCTCGCGGTAGCGCTGCTCCCACTCCGGCGAGGCGAAGCGGATGTAATGGCTGCCGCCTACCATGTCCCAAGTATCATTGGCGCCGATGAACATCACCAGCAGCTGTACTTTGGGATTGGCCGTCAATTGCCGCTCTATGGTAGCCGGCCAGTTGAAGAAGTCCGGATAGGTGAGGCCGGTGCTCTGCTTGCTGACGTCTATCGCCTTCACCTGGTGCTGGCGGAACAGCGGCGGCAGCAAATGCAGCGCCACCCCCTGCATCATGGAATCGCCGGCCAGCAACACCGGCAGGCCCGGCTGCAACGCCAGCCGGGGATCCAGCGCCTTGGCGGCGGCGGCCGGCGCCGAAGCCTGCGGCGGCTTCTTGGCGGCAGCGGCAACCGGCGCCGGCGTCTGGGCCAGGCAGCAGGCGTTCAAGCGCTCCACCATCCGGCGGTCCCACATGCCCACCTGTTGCTGCAAAGCCACGCTTTGCTGGCGCAGGCCGCCGCCCAATTCGCCGCCCTCGCGCCACGGCGACAGTTCCTCCAGCTTCTCCAGCAGGCTGGGACTATGGAAAGTCTGCCGCCAATAAGCATTGATGGCGGCCTGCTCCACCCAGAACAGCAGCAGCATGGAGCTGAGCAGGATGACGAGGATGCGGCGGTGCGGATAGGCGGCTAGCATGGCTGACGATCAGAATTGGTAGTAAATGAAGGCGGGAATGCCCGACGGCGCCAGCGAAATCACCAGCAGCGCGCAGGCGCTGAGCAATAGCGGCTTGCCCCACCAGGGCAAGGCCGCCAACTGGACGATGCAGCGCTCGCGCAGCGGCGCCAGCCTGGGCAGCGCCGCCAGCCACAAGGCCAGCAGCAACAGCAGGCCCGGCGCGTTCAGCGTCAGCGTCTGGCCGGTGCCAGCCATCGCGCGCAGAAAGTCCATCGCCTCATCCAGCGACTGGGCGCGGAAGAACACCCAGGCCAGGCAGACGTAGTGGAAGGTGATCAGCCGCGCCAGCCACGGCCAGCGCTGGCTGACGCCGTCGCGCCGCCACAGTTTGTCGCCGATGTTCAGCCCCACCACGCCCAGGCCATGCATCGCGCCCCACACCAGATACTTCAGGCTGGCGCCGTGCCACAGGCCGGACAGCAGCATCGCCGCCAGCAGATTGGCCTGGCCGCGGGCGAAGCCGCCGCGGTTCCCGCCCAGCGGGATATAGATGTAGTCGCGGATCCAGCTGGACAGCGAAATATGCCAGCGCCGCCAGAAATCGCGCAGGTTGAGCGCCAGGTAGGGACTGTCGAAATTGCGCGGCAGCTGGATGCCCAGCAGCAGCGCCAGCGCGGTGACCAGGTCGGTATAGCCGGAGAAATCCAGGTAGATCTGCAGCGCGTAGGCGTAGAACGCCGCCCACACCTCCAGCGTATGGAAAGTGTCCGGCGCGGCGAATACCGGGTCGACCCAGGCGCTGGCCAGCCAGCCGGCCAGCCACAGCTTCTTCAGCAAGGCCAGCACGATCAGGCCCAGCGCGCGGTCGAAATTCGCCGCCTGGCGCAGAGCCGGGCTGCGCAATTGCTCCAGCAGGTCGCGCGCGCGGCAGATCGGCCCAGCCAGCAAGGTGGGGAAAAACACCAGGAACAGCGCGAACTGCGGCAGGCGCGCCGGCGCCATCTCCTTGCGGTACACCGAAACCAGATAGCTGACCGACTGGAAGGTATAGAAGGAGATTCCCACCGGCATCAGGATGTCCAGCGCCGGCAGCATCGCCGATATCCCCAGCGCGTGCAGGCCGGCCTGCGCGCTTTCGCGGAAAAAGTCGAAATACTTGAACAGGGCCAGATTGCACACCGCCAGGGCCAGCGCCAATTGCAGCCAGCGCCGCGGATGGGCCGAGGCCAGCATCTTGCGGCTCAGAGCATGCTGGACCAGCGTGTAGCAGGCCAGGATGGCGGCGAAGCGCCAGTCCAGCTTGATGTAGAACAGGTAGCTGGCGACCAGCAGCAGCAAGTTCTGCAAGCTGGGCATGCGGCGGCAGCCCCAGTAGGCGGCGAAAAAGCCGACAAATGCCAGGGCGAATTCAATGGACAGATAGCTCATGCTGAAGGTGAAAGCTGGCGGAGGGCGCAATTATGACAACAAGGCCAGCCTCGCACCAGCTTCCGTAAAACTTTATTTATCTGCCGGCGGGAAGCAAAATCTCCCGGTAAGCCGGGCATGGCAGAGAAAACAGCTGCCTGTCATCCAGCCGCAGCGCCGACAGGCTGCCGCCCCACAGGCAGCCGGAGTCTATCGCCAGCACATCATCGTCCAGATGCACCCCCAGCGCCGACCAGTGGCCGCAGACGATGGGCGTGCCGCCATGGCGGCGGTTCGGCGCCTCGAACCACGGAATCAGATTGGCCGGCGCGCCGTCCAGCTCGCCCTTGTAGCTCAGGTCGAGCTCGCCGTCGCGGGTCAGGAAACGCATCCGCGTCATCACGTTGACGATCAGCCGCAAGCGGTCAGCCCCTTTCAGATCATCGCTCCAGCGCACCGGCTTGTTGCCGTACAAACGGCCGAGAAACTCGCGGTGGCGCGCGCCGGACAAGCCGAACTCGACCTCCTCCGCCAGCCGGAGCGACTTGGAGATGCTCCACTCCGGCAACAGGCCGGCGTGCACCATCGCATAGCCCTGTCCCTCCAGCATCATCGGCTGGCAACGCAGCCAGTCCAGCAGCACCTTGCCGTCGGCGGCATTGAGAATATCGCCTATGGTGTCGTCGCGATGCAGCTTGCCGAAGCCTTCCGACACCGCCAGCAGATGCAGATCATGATTGCCCAGCACCATCTCCACCTGGTCCTGGTGCTGATAGACCCAGCGCAGCACGTCCAGCGACTGCGGGCCGCGGTTGACCAGGTCTCCGGTCAGCCACAAGGTATCCTTGCCGGGATTGAAGTCGATTTGCCGCAGCAGCTGCTGGAACGGCGCGAAACACCCCTGGATGTCGCCGATTGCGTAGATGGCCATGTTCTTTCCCTGAGAAGCGGATCGGGATTGCCGCCCATCCGCGATGAGCCATGATACCGCATGCTACAATGCACGGTCCTGATTACCGATTTGCTACGCCCGCCCGGGCGCCACCGCCATGTCCGCACCCCTGCTCAATCCGCCGCAACGCGCGGCCATCCATTACCTAGACGGCCCGCTGCTGGTGCTCGCCGGCGCCGGATCCGGCAAAACCCGGGTGATCACCTACAAGATCGCCCATCTGGTGCGCGAAGGCGGCATCCCGGCGCGACACATCGCCGCCATCACCTTCACCAACAAGGCCGCGCGCGAAATGCTGGAGCGGGTGAGCAAGCTGATGACGCCGGCCGAGATCCGCGGCATCACCGTCTCCACCTTCCACTCGCTGGGCATGCACATCCTGCGGCAGGAGGCGCCGCACCTGGGCTACAAGACCCAGTTCTCCATCCTGGACGCCTACGATGCCGGCAAGATCATCGCCGACATCCTGAACACCACTTCCAAGGACGAGATCCGCAAGGTGCAAAGCCAGATCTCGCTGTGGAAAAACGACCTGAAAACCGCGGACGACATGATGGTGAGCGCGGATGGCCAGTGGGAGAGCGTCTGCGCCCGCACCTACCTCGCCTATCAGGACACCCTCACCGCCTACCAGGCGATGGACTTCGACGACCTGATCCGGCTGCCGGTGCAGCTGTTCCGCACCCACCCTGAAGTGCTGCTGAAATGGCAGGGCAAGCTGCGCTACCTGCTGCTGGACGAATATCAGGACACCAACACCTGCCAGTACCAGATGGTGAAGCTGCTGGCCGGCGTGCGCGGCCTGTTCACCGCGGTGGGCGACGACGACCAGTCCATCTACGCCTGGCGCGGCGCCAATATGGAAAACCTGCGCTTGCTGCAGCAGGACTTCCCGGCATTGAAGGTGATCAAGCTGGAGCAGAACTACCGCTCCACCGCCCGCATCCTGCGCGCCGCCAACAGCGTGATCTCCAACAACCCCAAGCTGTTCGAAAAGCAGCTGTGGAGCGAGCTGGGCCTGGGCGAGCCAATACACGTGGTGCAATGCAAGGACGAGGAGCACGAGGCGGAAACCGTGGTGCAGCGCCTGCTGGCCCACAAGTTCGAGCACCGCACCGACTTCAAGGACTACGCCATCCTCTACCGCGGCAACTACCAGGCGCGCATCTTCGAGCAATCGCTCCGCAACCAACGCATCCCCTACCAGATGGCGGGCGGCCAGAGCTTCTTCGACAAGCCGGAGATCAAGGACCTGCTGTCCTACATGCGCCTGATCACCAACCCCGACGACGACCCGGCCTTCATCCGCGCCATCACCACGCCCAAGCGCGGCGTCGGCGCCGGCACGCTGGAAAAGCTGGGCGCCTGGTCCGGCCAGTACGGCAAGAGCCTGTTCGCCGCCGCCCATGATGCCGGCCTGCGGGTGCAGATCCAGGCCGCCCAGTTGGCGCCGCTGGAGCAATTCTGCGAATTCATCAACCAGCTGCAGTACCGCGCCACCCGCGAGCCGGCAGGCCAGCTGTCGCTGGAGCTGTTGCAGGCGATAGGCTACGAAGCCTGGCTGTACGACAGCGAGGACAGCCCCAAGATCGCCGAAACCAAGTGGAAGAACATGCTGGACATGGTGGGCTGGCTGGCGAAAAAGGGCGAGGCCGACGGCAAGAACCTGATCGAGCTGACCCAGACCATCGCGCTGATCACCATGCTGGAAGGCCGCGACGAAGGCGAGGTGGACGCGGTGAAGATGTCCACGCTGCACGCGTCCAAGGGGCTGGAGTACCCGCATGTGTTTCTGGTCGGCTGCGAGGAAGGCATCCTGCCGCACAGCGAATCGGTGGACAACGGCATGGTGGAGGAAGAGCGGCGGCTGATGTACGTCGGCATCACCCGCGCGCAGCGCAGCCTGACATTGAGCTACTGCGTCAAGCGCCGCCGCGCCGGCGAATGGCAGTTCATCGAACCGTCGCGCTTCATCAACGAAATCGACGGCGAGGATCTGCGCCACTTCGGCAAGCCCGGCGCCGAGCCTTTGGTCAGCAAGAGCGAGGGCAAGAGCAAGCTGGCCAGCCTGACCGCGATGCTGGCCAGCAAGGACAAGTCCGGGGAGCCGCCGGCACAGTGAGCCCCAACAGAAGCGCGCAGCGTCCGCCAAAAGAAAAATGGCGCCGAAAGGCGCCATAAAGAAGAATGAGGAACATCTCTGGGTGAAGCGAGGCTGGGGAACCTCACCTGACTGGCAAGCCTGAACCGCTAACCGGTCAATCAGATGAGCTAATGATGCCGCAACTCCGGCCGGTTGCCACCTGTCCTTTCTATCCGGTCACATTTATTGACATTTCTCCGCCAACCAGCGGACATAAAAAAACACCCCGCTGCGGCGGGGTGTTTCGCGTCTGGCGGCCGGGTTTACTTGGAGTTGTTGACCATATACTCCACCGCGGCGCGAAACTCGGCGTCGCTGCCGGTGTAGCCGCCCTTCGGCGGCATCGCGTTCAGGCCCTTGGTGGCGATTTTCACCGCTTCGTCCAAACCCGGCTTCAGCCTGACCGCCCAGGCCGCCTTGTCGCCGAACTTCGGCGCGCCGGCTATGCCTGCCGCATGGCAGGTGGTGCACACGGTGTCATAAATCTTCTTGCCCACCACCGCCGGGTCGGCGGCGGCCGTGGCGCCCGCCGCAGGCTCGGTGAACTTGGCGCCGCCGGCATTGCCCATATAGGCGACCGCGCGCTTCACTTCGTCATCGGTCAGGTCGGTTGCGCCGCCCTTGGCCGGCATCGCGTTGAAGCCGTGCAGCGCGTGATCCACCAGCGTCTCCCAGCCCTTGGCGATATGCGGCGCCCAAGCGCCGGCGTCGCCGAACTTGGGCGAACCCGCCAAGCCCGCGCCATGACAGGAAATGCAGATGCCCTTGTACACCTGCTCGCCGGTGCGCATGCCCGGCGGCGCGTCGCTGGCTCTGGATTCGCCGACAGGCTTCAGACGAGCGGCGACCGCCTCCTTGGTCATCACCTCGGCATCCACATTGAAACCACTGGTCGCCAGTTTGGCCAGAAGCCAAATCGCCACGACAAGAAAGACAACGATGCTGACCAGAACCTTTATGATCTGGCCGGGGGCCATTCCGTTCTCATTACTCATCCCAAGCCTCGCCTGAAAAAATGACAATTAAAACCGGTTGATTATAAGGTATGCATGTACGCAAGGCAAAAAACCATACTCTGGACTCGGATTAACTAATTGAGGTATGATGCGTCGGTTGATAGCAGTTCTGCAGCGCACCCGTAGCTCAGTTGGATAGAGTGTCAGTTTCCGAAGCTGAAGGTCACAGGTTCGATCCCTGTCGGGTGCGCCAACAAAATCAAGGGTTTGCAAGCGTACCGCTGCAAACCTTTTATTTTTTCCGCATCGTTTCGCATTTCATTTCCCTTTCCGTCCATAAACCGCAAAATTGCCGGAAGCACCGGTCTTTTGGCCAGAAGCGGCCTTGACGCATCCGCATCAAGCTTTTTTTTGAGCGGAAACTTGATTTGGATCAGCTTGGCGTCGCGATTCGCCAACTTAAATGATGTCGTTCTGCAACGCTTTTTGCCCCCCCGCCCCATTGGACAAACCTTGCGTCGTCACCAGCCAGGCAGACGCCAGCGAAAAATCGTCCGACATCCCGCCATCGGCGCTGCGACGCGGCCCTCACCGCCAGAAAAACTCGACGCGCTAATCGCTGCCGCCATATGTCGGATGATAGGCGATGAATCGCCATAAGCGACAGGCGGCATGACCCGTCCCCCGCAAAAAATCCCTTTCCCCCGTCAGCGTGGTTGCGCCGGCCAGGCGCGGGCGCCGAGTAGAAAAGTCATCGATCAGGCTAGCGTCCGGCAGCTTCACTTCTGTTTCCAGACCTCGAACCAAGGATCGACATGTTCTCCCCCGGCACATTCAGCCCGCGCCGTCCATCGCGCGCCCCTCTCGACCATGCAGAAAAAACCCCTGCGGCGGCTGCGGCAGGGGTCGGTTCACATCATCCCATCAACGAGACTTGCTCGTCCTGATCGTCGTCCTCTTCGCCGAGGAAGCCGCCGCTCTGGTGCGACCACAGCCTGGCATACAGGCCGCCGCGGGCCAGCAGCTGCTGATGGCTGCCCTCCTCCACCACGCAACCGCGGTCCAGCACGATCAAGCGGTCCATCGCCGCGATGGTGGACAGCCGGTGGGCGATCGCCACCACGGTCTTGCCTTCCATCAGCCGGTACAGGCTGCTCTGGATCGCCGCTTCCACTTCGGAGTCCAGCGCGCTGGTGGCTTCGTCCAGCAGCAGGATAGGCGCGTCCTTCAACATCACCCGGGCGATGGCGATGCGCTGGCGCTGGCCGCCGGACAGCTTGACGCCGCGCTCGCCGACATGGGCGTCGTATCCGACGCGGCCCTTCGGATCGGTCAGCGTCTGGATGAAATCGTCGGCCTCGGCGCGGCGCGCCGCGGCGACCATGTCCGCGTCGTCGGCGTCGGGACGGCCGTACAGCAGGTTTTCGCGCACCGAGCGGTGCAGCAGCGAGGTGTCCTGAGTCACCATGCCCACCTTGCCGCGCAGGCTGTCCTGAGTGACGTCGGCGATATCCTGGCCGTCGATCAGGATGCGGCCGCCGTCCAGATCGTAGAAGCGCAGCAGCAGATTGACGATGGTGGACTTGCCGGCGCCGGAGCGGCCGACCAGGCCGATCTTCTCGCCCGGCCGTATCGTCAGGTTCAGCCCGCTGATCACGTTCCTGGCGCCGCCATAGGCAAAGTCGACATTGTCGAAGCGGATCTCGCCGCGCGGCACCTGCAGCTTGACCGCGTCCGGCTTGTCCACCACCGCCACCTTGCGCGACAAGGTGGAGATGCCGTCCTGCACCGTGCCGATGTTCTCGAACAGGCTGGACATCTCCCACATGATCCAGTGCGAGATGCCGTTCAGCCGCAGCGCCATCGCGCTGGAGGCGGCCACCGCGCCGATGCCGACCTGGCCCTGGCTCCACAGCCACAAGGCCGAGCCGGCGGTGACGCCGATCAGCAGCATGCTGCTGAGCTGGTTGACGATCTCGAAGCCGCTGACCAGGCGCATCTGGCGGTAGGCGGTGGCCAGGAACTCCTGCATCGCGCCCTTGGCGAAGCGCGCCTCGCGCTGGCCGTGCGAAAAGAGCTTCACGGTGGCGATATTGGTGTAGGCGTCGGTGATGCGGCCGGTCATCAGGCTGCGCGCGTCGGCCTGGCGGCTGGCGGCCTTGCCCAGCCGCGGCACGAAGAACCACAGCGTGGCGACGTAGAACGCCAGCCAGCCGAGGAAAGGCGGCAGCAGGTGGGCGTCGAAATGGCCGAGCACCGCGATCATGGTGACGAAGTAGATCACCACGAACACCAGGATGTCGGTGATGATCAGCACGGTGTCGCGCACCGCCAGCGCGGTCTGCATCACTTTGGCCGACACCCGGCCGGCGAATTCGTCCTGGTAGAAGCTGAGGCTCTGCCCCAGCAGGTGGCGGTGGAAATTCCAGCGCAGCCGCATCGGAAAGTTGGAGAACAGGCCCTGGTACTTGCTCATCGCCTGCAGCGCCACCAGCAGCACGCTGCCGAGCAGGATGGCCGCCAACAGCCATAAGTGGCCGCTCTCGCGTTGCAGCAGTTGATCAGGCGGGACCTTGGACAGCCAATCCACCACCGATCCCAGCATCGAGAACAGCAAGGCTTCGAAAGCGCCGATGCAGGCGGTCAGCAGCGTCATGCACAGGATCAGGCCGCGCAAACCTTGGGTGCAGAACCAGATGAAGGAAAAGAAGCCCTGCGGAGGCTGGGCCGGAGGCGTGTCCGGATAGGGAGATATCCGGCGTTCAAACCAGGAAAACATAAAGATCGCTCCATTGTCTGGAACCAAGCCGGTTCCGGATAAGGGGTTCAAGTGGAGCGATGACGGTAGCGTATCCTAGCCTGGTTCGCAATGGGAAAGTTGCCCTTGAGCCGAAAAAAAGCGCCGATTCCGGCTGGGCGGCGGCGCATTCCGGCGCATCATGCCATCGGCACCATTTTGACGTAGACCTCCTCCAGCTTCTCCGAGGTCCTGGCCTTCAGGTCCACCTTGTGCACCTCGGCCCGCACGCGCCCCTTGTAGACCTGCAGCATCAATTCGGCGGCCCTGCGCGCCTGCTCCTGGGTGGGGTGCAGCGGACCGCTGTCGTCTATGCCGAAATCCGGAGAGATCAGTTTCAACCGATACATTATTATTGTCTCAAGATAAAACGGCGTGATTGAAGTTTTTATACTAAATGCATTTCCTCAAGCCCATTCTACATGAGTTTATTTGACAGAAACTATTGTCATGTTTCTGTAAAAAACCAGAAAAATACGTCAATAATTCATACATAACAGCGAGATGGCGAACCCGCCTGCCTACAGGGGAAGTGAGCAAAGCGCATGCCAGGCCCGAATAAGCGAAAACCCGGCTTCGGCCGGGTTTTCTCGTTGCGCATCACACCGCGCCGAACAAGCGCCGTTTAGGCCGGCGTCGCCAGATCGCGTGACTGCCCGTGGCGTATCCGCGCGAGCGCCGCCGCCACCTGGCCGTTGCCCTGCTGCCAGTAACCCAGCCGGCACAAACAGTCTAGGCTGACCAGCGCGGCGTCTATCATGAAGCGCTCCGCCACCAAGAGCTGCTCCACCTCGGCCAGCGGCAGCAACAGATGCTCGGCCACCTCGCCGTCCTGACAAGCCGGCCGCTGCCCCTGCGGCAGCCACAGATCGTAGGCATGCAGCCATTCCCGGTGCAGCCCGCGCGCCACCGGCCGCTCGGCCAGCAGCAGCGACTCCGGCCGCAAGCCCAGCAACGCCTCGCGCGCGATGCCGGCCTCTTCCCAGCCCTCGCGCTCCAACGCCAGCTCCAGCGTCTCGCCGGCGGCCACGCCGCCGCCCACCAGATTGTCCATGCGGTTGGGGTCCACCGCCTTGTGCGGGCTGCGCCGCCCCACCCACATCCGGATTTCGCCATCGTCCAGCCGGCACAGACCGTTGACGTGGACCGCGCGGCTGGTCAGGCCCAGCGGGCGGAAAGCCGCGCGCTCCAGCTCGAAATAAGCGGAGCCGTCATGGCGAAAGGCGGTGAAATTCTCGTTGCGCCAGCCGTTGAGCCAGCCGGCCTGCTGCCAGCGCCGCGCCGCCTGCGCCAGCGCATGGCTGATGCTGCGGTAGCTGCCGTCAAGCCGGCAGAGCATGCCCTGATAGTTTTCCTCGAACAGCGCCGCCTCGTGCCGGAGCAAGCGCTCCTTCCATTGCGCGTTGACGCAACCCATGCGCTCGGTGCCGATGTAGAGCGGCGTGAACTGTTGCGCATCGAAACGGCTTACCTTGTCCAGATAGCCCAATACGGCATCCACCTGCATGACGACTCCCCCTGCGGTTTTTCCGGGAAGGCTGCATATTAGGATGTCTGATCCGGCTTGACTATCCTTGGGCGCACAAAGCCGGCAAGTGTTGCATTCCGGCCATCGCGCCTCAGCGCAGGCGGTCGGCCAGGCCGGAATGGCGCTGCGGCGCCAGCTCGACGCCGCGCAGCCACACCTCCCCGCTTCCCGCCGCGGCGAAGCGCTGGCGCGCCCGGGTGATGGCGGTGTACAACAAGGCCCGGTTCAGCAGCGCGCCCGGCTGCGACGGCAATTGCAGCCACACTTCGTCGTACTCCGAGCCCTGGCTCTTGTGAACCGTCATCGCGAAAACCGTGTCGTGCGCCGGCAGCCGGCCGGGGGCGAATTCGCGCCAGCCTCCGTCGCCCGCCGGGAACACCACCCGCAGCCCCTGGGCGCGCGGCAGCGCGAAACCGATGTCGCCGTTGAACAGGCCCAGGCCGTAATCGTTCTCGCCTATCATCACCGGCCGGCCGGCATACCAGTCCCGTCCCGGCTGCTTCAATCCGGCCAGCTCCAGCTGCCGCTCCAGCTCGCGGTTGCAGTCCGCCACCTGGCGCCGCTCCGCCGCCAGCAGCATGAAGGCGGAAAAGGCGCGCTGCACCGCGTCCGGCTCGGCGCCGGCGGTCGCCGCCTGCAGATAGCCGCGGCGCTTGTCCAATAGCGCCGCGGCCGCCACCGCCGGCTGCAGGCCGATGTCCGGATGGCCGCCCACCTGCAGCAAATCCAGCGAGCCCCGCCCGTCGCCGGCGTTGACCAGGCGCGCCAGTTCGCCGATGCCGGAATCGGCGCCGAAGCGGTGGCTGTGGGTCAGCAAGGCCACGCAATCGGTGAGCCGTCCGCCTTCCGCGCCGTCGTCCGGCAGGCTGTCGCCGCACACCCGCCGCAGCCATTGCCGCGTCTCCTCGCGGTAGGCGATCCGGCCGCACAACTCGCCCAACACCGCGCCGGCCTCCACCGACGACAGCTGGTCGCGATCGCCCAGCAGGATCAGCCGCGCCTGCGACGGCAGCGCCGCCACCGCGCGCGCCATCAGCGCCAGGTCTATCATCGACGCCTCGTCCACCACCAGCACATCCAGCGGCAGCGGATTGCCGGCGTGATGGCGCGGCGCCTCCGCGCCGGGACGCAGGCCCAGCAGGCGGTGCAGGGTTTCCGCCTGCGCCGGCAATTGGCGCCGCACCGCCTCGTCGACGTCCAGCCGGTCGCGCGCGCCGCGCACCGATTCGGACAGCCGCGCCGCCGCCTTGCCGGTGGGCGCCGCCATCGCCATCACCAGCGGCCGCGGCGACAGCGCCGCCAGCAGGGCCAGCAAGCGCACCACGGTCGTGGTCTTGCCGGTGCCCGGCCCGCCGGAAATCACCATCAGCCGCTGCCGCGCCGCCAGCGCGGCGGCCAGCTTCTGCCGGTCCGGCCCGGCGTCGCCGCCGGGAAACAGCCGCGCCAGCAGCGCCGCCAGCGCGGACTCGTCCGGCGGCGGCAGCGGCTCGGCCAGCCGGGCCAGGTCCCGCGCCAGGATGTCTTCATCGTGCCAATGGCGGGCGAAATACAGCCGGCCGGCGTCGTCCAGGATCAGCGGCGCGTAATCGCCGGGCCTGCCGACCAGCTGGCTGCGCTGCAGGGCTTTGCGCTCGGCGCGATGCGCGAGCGGCAGGCAGACGTGGCCGGCCTGGTTGGCGGCGCTCAACTCGCGCACCAGCGCCAGCACCGCGTCGTCGGCGTCGGGAAACAGCCGCAGGAACAGGCTGGAGAGTTGGTCGGGCAACAGGGAGATGGGGGAATTCATATGGCGGTCAGCGGTTGGCGGCCTGCGCGCAGGCGTCGGTTATTTCGCGGCGAACAGCGGCTTGAGCTTGCCTTGGCCGTTCAGGGTCTGGATGGCGCGGTTCAGCCTGGGCAGCAGCTCGCGGTATTGCGGATGCAGGCGCAGCATCACCGGCAGGCTGCCGGCCGACTCGCCCGGCTGGCAGCGCCGGCCTTCGGTCTGGCGGCTCCAGTAGCGCGCGCGGCCGCGCTCCAGCACCACCGCCTGCACCCGGCCTTCGCGCAGCTTGTCCAGCAGTTCCTCTTCGTTGCCGGACACGTCGCGCCGCAAACGCTGGCTCTGGAAGGCCGGCTCCAGCAGAGGGTACTGCTGGCCGGGCAAGGTGCCCACCGTTCCGCTTTTCAGCTCCGCGGCCGGCGTCCTCCCCTTGGCCAGCGGCAGGCACAACACGAACTCCACTTCGCCGAACGGCTGGGTGTAGAAGCCGGCCACCGGCGACAACGCGCGCCAGGCCGGATTGACGCCGGCCTCCATGTCCAGCCGCCCCACCTGGAACAGCTGCTCCAGCCGCTGGGTCGGATAGTAATCCAGCTGGAAGCGGATGCCGCTTTGCTGGGCGATCAGCGCCAGCGCCTGGCGGTAGGTTTGCAGCAAGCCGCCCTCCTCCGCCTGACGCAGGGGTTCGGTGGTGTCGTTGGCCACGCCGGCGCGCAGGGTTTGCGCCGGCGCCGACGCGCACGACAACAGCAGCAGCAGACCGCACAGCCTATTCACTCAGTCTCGCCTCCAGCGCGTCGCAGATGGTGGTCAATATCTTGATGCGCGCGAAATACTTGTTATTGGCCTCCACCAGCGTCCACGGCACCTTGCTGGTGCTGGTGCGGTCGACCATGTCGCTGACCGCCTGGCGGTAAAGATCCCACTTGTCGCGGTTGCGCCAGTCCTCGTCGGTGATCTTGAAGCGCTTGAAGCCGGTTTCCTCCCGGCCCTTGAAACGCTGCAGCTGCTCGTCCTTGCTGATCGCCAGCCAGAACTTCAGCACGATAGCGCCGTTTTCCGACAACTGGTGCTCGAAATCGTTGATCTCGTAATACGCCCGCAGCCAATCGGCTTCCGGCGCGAAGCCCTCCACCCGCTCCACCAGCACCCGGCCGTACCAGCTGCGGTCGAAGATGGTGATGCCGCCCTTGCCCGGCACATTGCGCCAGAAGCGCCACAACCACGGCTTGTCCCTTTCCTCCTGGGTCGGCGCCGCCACCGGCACCACCCGGTAGCGGCGCGCGTCCAGCGCCTGGGTGATGCGGCGGATGCTGCCGCCCTTGCCGGCGGCGTCGTTGCCTTCGAACACCAGCACCAGCGAGTGGCGGGCGAAGCGGGCGTCGCGCGTCAGCTTGTTGAGCCGGCCCTGCAGCTGCTCCAGCTTGGCGCGGTAGGCGTCCTTGTCCAGCTTGCGGTCCAGCTCCAGCGCGTCCAGCACCAGCTTGTTGTCTATCGGCGCCAGCAGCGGCGGCGCCTCGACGCGGTCGGTGCTCAGCATCGGCTGGCCGATGCGGTTGCGCATCGCTTCCAGGATGGTGTTGGCCACCGTCAGGCTGCGGTAATTGGCGTCCTCCCCGTCTATCACGATCCACGGCGCGTGCGAAGTATTGGTCAGCCTGAGCATGTGCTCGCCGTATTTGCGTATCTTGTCGTAGCGCTCGTAGTGCTCCCAGTCGCTCTTGGTGACGCGCCAGCTAGTCGCCTGGTCCTGCTCCAGCTGCTTCAGCCGCTGTTTCTGCTTGTCGCGGCTCAGGTGGAACCAGAACTTCAACACCACCGCGCCGTCCAGCGTCAGCATGCGCTCGAAGCGCAGAATGTCGAAGATCTGCCGGTCGAAGGCGTCGCGGTCGCTGCGATTGAACACCCGGTCGAACAGGGTGTCGGAATAATGAGAGCCGAAAAACATGCCGATGCGGCCTTTGGCCGGCAGCTCGCGCCAGTAGCGCCACATCCACGGCCGCGCCCGCGCCTCGTCATTCGGGGCGTCGAAGGCCACGGTATGGATCAGCCGCGGGTCCAGCCACTCGTTGATCAAATTCATCGTCTCGCCGCGGCCGGCGCCGTCGAAACCGTGGATCAGGATCAATACCGGGAAGTCGGCCTTTTCCTTCAAATCGTACTGCACATCCAGCAATGCCTCTCGCAGCGAGGGCATCATCTTGCGAAAGGTTTCCTTGTCGATGCGGTGGCCGATCTCGGCGGATTCAAACATGCGTCACCATCCTTATCCCCTTGCTTAGCTTAGTTGCAGTCCCCGGTAGGCCACACTGCGTAGAACTACCGAGCCTTCCACGATTCAATGCCCGCCCAGCAGGCCGTCCAACGCGTCCAGCAGCGCGGCGCAAGGCGCATCGGCCCATATTCCGCCGCCGCCCTCCGCGCCCATGCCGCGCAAAAACAGGTAGCGCACGCCGCCGAAGCGGCTGTCCCAATCGACGCCGCGCGCGCGCAGGTAGCGCCGCAGCGCCACCAGGTAGATCAGGTACTGCAGATAGTAGTGCTCGCGCGCCACCGCGGCGGCCAGGCTGTCGCCGCGGTAATCGCCGAACTCGCCGCCCAGGTGGTTGGACTTGTAGTCGATCAGGTAGAAGCGCCCGCCCATCTCGCACACCAGGTCAATGAAACCCTTGAGGAAACCCTGCACGGCGGCGAAATCCAGCCCCGCCGCCGCCTGGCGCAGCGGCTCCGCCAGGCCGTGCGCCGGGTCCTGCAGCGCCGCGATCAGCGCCGCCACGTCCAGCCGCGTCACCGGCAGCGTGAATTCCAGTTCGATCAGCCGCTTACCGTCCGCCACCTCGCGCAGGCGCGCGCCCGGCGCCAGCTCCGCCTCCAGCGTGGAAACGATCAGCTCGCAGCCGGCGTCCAGCCATTCCTCGCCGAAGCCATGGCGCGCCAGCGCCGTCGCCACCGCCTCGCGGATGGCCGCCGGATCGGCGCCGAAGCTGATGCGCTCGAAGATTTCGTGCAGGCAGATGCCGGCCTTGGCCCCGCGCGGAAAACTGAAGCGGTCGCGCGCCGGCGCCTCGGTCGGCGACGCCGGCTCGGGCCGCGGCTCGCGGTCGTGGTCTGGCGCTTCGGCCAGGTGGCCGCCGGCCGCGTGGGTCAGCGAGGTGAAGCTGGCGATTTTCCACGGCGTATACAGTTTGCGCGCAAACGGCCGCGCGGCGTAGCGACGCTCGGCCGCCTCCGCAGCCGCCAGCGCGTGCCAGCCCTCGTCGGCCAGCACCGCCATCGCGCCGCCGCGGCCGGCGGCGAAAGCGCGCAGCTGGCCCTCCACCTCCGGACCATCCAGCTTCAATTGCTCCAGCGCGGCCAGGTCCGCCGCGCCCGGCGCGTGCAGCAGCCAGGACAGCGCCGCGGTCTGCATGTCCTTGACCCAGCCCCAGCCCAGGTATTGCCGGTACTGCGCGCGGGTCAGCGCCACGTACAGCAAGCGCAGCTTCTCCGCCAGCATCTCGCTGCGCGCCGCCAGCCGCACGCCCTCGTTCGCCACCACGTCCGGCGCGAGCCAGGGCGCGTCGCCGCGGTGGTAGCTCCAGAAGCTGGCGCCGCGCCGCTCCAGCGCGCCGTGCCACAGGAAGGGGCAGAACACCACCGGGTACTGCAGGCCCTTGGAGGTATGCACGGTGACGATCTTCACCAGCGCGGCGTCGCTCTCCAGCCGCAGCACCGCCTCCTCGCCGCGCGGCGGGTCGGCCACCCGCGCGGCGAACCAGGCCAGCAGCGGCGCCATGCCCTGGCGGCTTTCGCTTTCCTGCTGGATCAGCTCGGCCAGGTGGCCCAGATTGGTCAGCCGGCGCTCGCCGTCGGGAAGCGGCAGCAGCCGCGCCGCCAGCTGTTCGCGGGCGAAATAATGGCGCCAGGCGGCCATGAAGCCGTGTTCGCGCCAGCGCTGATGGTCGCCGGCGTTTCGCAGCAGCTCCGCCTCCCAACTGGCTTCGTCCTCCAGCCGCGCCTTCAGTTCGGCGGCATCCAGGCCGCCCAGCTCGGTGGCCAGCGCCAGCCGCAGCCGCGACTCGCTGGCCGGCTCTGCCCAGGCGTGCAGCAGCGCCAGCATCTCGCCGGCTTCGACGCTGGCGAACACGCTCTCCTGGGTCAGCGCCACGCTGGCCACGCCGCGTTCGCGCAGCGCCAGCCGGATCCGGTCGCCCTGCTTGTGGGTGGCCACCAGCACCGCGATGTCGCCGCCCTTCAAGCGCCGGCGCGCATCGCCCTTGACGATGGAAGCGCGGTCGGCGACTGCCAGGCTCAGCAAGCGGGCGATCTCGTTGGCGCAGGCGACGGCGGCGGCCTCCTCGGCCGCCTCCTTGCTCAACGCCTTGTCCCCGGCGGCCAGCCATTGCGCGTTGAACGGCGCGCGGTCGTCCTCCACCTCCAGGCGGCCGCCGGATGAAGGCTGCGCCGCCACCGGCTGGTAGGCGATGCCCTCGATCAGGAAAGGCAGCTCGCGGCCGAACAGCGCGTTGACGGTGGACACCAGCGGCGCGTCGGAACGGCGGTTGGTGTCCAGCGTGTAATGGCGCTCGGCGTCGCCGCGGGCGGCCAGGTAGGCGAAGATGTCGGCGCCGCGGAAGCTGTAGATCGCCTGCTTGGGGTCGCCGACCAGGAACACCGGCCGCGCCTGCTCGACGAAGCAGCGGCGGAAGATCGCGTACTGGGTGGGGTCGGTGTCCTGGAATTCGTCGATCAGCGCCGCGCTGAAGCTGCGCGCCACCTGTGCCGCCAGCAGCGGGCCGCTGTCCGGATGCGCCAGCGCCGCGCCCAGGTCGGTGAGCAGGTCGTCGAAGCTGCGGCTGCGCTCGACGCCGCGCCGCCGCGCCAGCTCTTCATCGGCCCAGGCGATCAGCTCCAGCTTGAGGCCGGCCAGCGAGTTGGCCACCTGCGCCATATAGCCGTCCCAGGCCGCGAGCCAGGCGTCGACCCGCTCGAACAAAGGGTGGGCCGGCGGCGCGCAATCCTTCTTCATGCCCTTGGCCAGCGCCTCCGGCCTGAGCTTGTCCAGCGTCTTGCGGCTGTCGCTGTCCAGCTCCGGCAGGCCATCCGGCTGCGCCAGCCAGCCGCGCAGCGCCGCCGCCGCGCGTTCGAGAATGGCGGCGCTGTAGACATTGCCCTTGTAGCCGTCATGTCCGGCGAACAGCCGCAGCCCCTCCTCCGCCAGCTCGGGTTCGGCCGCCAACGCCTGCCAGCGGCTTTGCGCCAGCCGCTGCGCGGCCTCCAGGCCGGCGGCGTCCGGCGCCTGCAAGTTGAGGTAGGGCTTGGACAGATAGGGGCGGATTTCCGCCAACCACTGCTCCGGCGTGGCGCGCTGTTCCACCAGCACCTGCGCCAGCAGCGGCTTCGACACGATGCGGCGGCGCCAGAAGTCGTCGACGATCTCCACCAGCCGGCCGGCGTCGTCCTCCATCAGTTCGGCCTGGAAGGTCTGGCCACTTTCGAAGGCCGCGTCGGTCAGCACCCGCTGGCAGAAGCCGTGGATGGTATAGATGGCGGCGGCGTCGAAACCGGCGATGGCGGCGGCCAGCCGCTGCCGCGCCAGTTCGCGCGCGGCGCCGGCGGGAAAGCGCGCGGCCAGCGCCCGCAGGAAGTCGTCGCCCCCGGCCTTGTCCTCAAGCGCCGCCAGCATCTCGCCCAGCCGGCGGCGCAGGCGTTCGCGCAACTCGGCGGTGGCGGCCTTGGTGTAGGTCACCACCAGCAGCCGGTCTATCGTCGGCGGCGGCTGGCCGTCGCTGTCCTCCAACAGCAGCCTGGCGAACAGCGCGGCGATGGTCCAGGTCTTGCCGGTGCCGGCCGAGGCCTCGATCAGGTTGACGCCGCCCAGCGGACAATTGAGCGCGTCCAGCGCCGTGGCTTCCATCTTCGTCATCGCTCTTTTCCGCCCAGGCGCTCGGCCAGCGGCAATAACAGGGTTTCCGCCAGCTGGGCGAACAGCGGGTCGTCCAGCGGCTGTTGATGGCGGAAGGCCAGCGCCAGCGCCGGCTCGTCGCGCTGCGCCATGCCGCCCTCCAGCACGAAGCCGGGTTGCCATTTCTGCCAGGCGGCGGCCAGCGCCGCCTCGCGCGCGTCCGGCGCCTTGGCCAGCGCCTCGGCGTAGGCCCAGCTGGTGCGGCCGAAAAAGGGCAGCGGCTGCGCTTGGCCCTGGCGCCAGCGCGCCAGCCACGGCGCCAGCAGGCCGGCGGCGTCGATCTCATCGGCCAGCGCGGTGCTGCCGGCGTCGTCGTAAACCGCGCTGTGGCAGGCGATGCCCGCCGGCCGCGCCGCGCACAGGATCAGGTGAGTCAGCCACAATTCGATGCGCTGGGCGGCGTTGAGCTTGCCGACGATGAAGCTGAGCCGGCCCTCCGGCCGCAGCCCGTACAGCTCCCCCACCAGGGTGAAGCCGCCCAGGCTCAGGTGCACCGACTGCGGCGGCAGGGTTTCCTCCGCCAGCGCGCGCGGCAGCCTGCCGGCCAGCCGCACGCTGGCGCGGCCTTCCTCCTGCAGCCAGGCCTGGCCCAGCTCGCCGCAGGGCAGCAGGCCGGCGGCGGCGGCCCGCTCGCGCAGCGGGGCCTGCGGCCGGCGGTGCAGCATCGCCTCTACCAATTGCTGGCGCAGCGCCCGGCTGGCGTCGGCCTCCATGCTGAACGGCTCGCGCGCGGCCAGCTCGTCCTCGCGGCCGGACAGCCGGATCGCCAGCCGCTCGGCCAGCCAGGCGCGCGGCGGATGTTTCCAGAAACGGATGAAATCGTGCAGGTTGAGCACACTGGCCGGCTCCTCCGGCGGCAGCGGCGCGAGGAAGGGCCGCGGCTCGGCCTGCGGCGCCGCCAGCGCGGCGGCGAAGGCCGGCTCGAAGCTGGCCAGCCGCGCGTCGGCGCCGTCATAGGCTTGCGGCGCGAACGGCTGCAGCGGATGGCGCAGCGTCAGCCTGGCGGCCAGGTCCTCGCCGCACATCGCCGACAGGCTATCCATCAACTCCGCCACCAGCGGCGACGGCGGCAGCGTTTCGCCGCTGCGCGCCGACTGGCCGACATAAGACAGGTACAGCGTCTGCCGCGCCGACAGAATGGCTTCCAGGAACAGGTAGCGGTCGTCGAAGCGGCGCGAGCGGTCGCCGCGGCGCGGGTGGCGCGCCACCAGGTCGAAGCTGACCGGGCGCTCGTCGCGCGGGTAGGCGCCGTCGTTCATGCCGATCAGGCACAGCGCCTTGAAGGGGATGGAGCGCATCGGCACCATCGCGCAGAAAGTGACGCCGCCGGACAGGAAGCCCTGCGCCGAGGCCACGCCCAGCTGGCGCAGCAGCCAGTCGCGCGCCACCGGCAAGCCCACCGCGGCGTCGAAGCCGGCCAGCTCGGCGTCTTCGGCCAGTTCGGCGAAGACGCCGCGCAGCGTCTCCAGCGCGGCCTCGTCGTCGCCATCGGCCAGGAACAGCCGCTCGCAGGCCTGGTGCAGGCGCTCGGCCCATTGCCGCGGCGAAGCCGGGGCTTGCCATTCGCGCGCCAGCGCGTCCAGCGCGTCGTAGCAGTTGGCGAAACGCGCCAGCGCCTCGCCCAACTGCCCCTGCGCGCCGCCGTGGGGCAGCAGCCCGGCGAACAGGCCGGCGGCGTCGCCGGCCAGCGCCGGCGGCAGCACCGTGCCCAGCAGCAGCCTATCCAGCCCCCAGCGCCAGGTGTAGAGCGGGTCGGCCGGCAGGCCCAGCTGCGCCTTGTGCCCGGCGTCGCGACCCCAGCGGATGCCGGCGTCGCGCACCCAGTCCTGGATGAAGGGCAGATCGGCTTCGGAGAGGTCGAAACGCGCCAGCAGCGCCGGGCTGTCCAGCAATGCCAGCACCGCGTCGGCGGCGAAGCGCGAATCGGCCAGCCGCAGCACCGCGGCGAAGGTGGACAGCAGCGGCTGCTCGCGCTCCACCCGGCGGTCGGCGATGCTGTAGGGGATATTGGGGGCGTCGTCGCGGCGGCCGAACACCGCGTCGATATACGGTGCGTAGCGGTTGATGTCCGGCGTCAGCACCGCCACGTCGGCCGGGCTGAGCTTGGGGTCGTCGGCGAACATCGCCAACAGCCGGTCCTTCAATACCTCCAGCTCGCGCATCGGACCGTGGCAGGCGTGCAGCTGCACCGAGTGATCGTCCGCCGCCATCGGCGCTGGCGCGGCGGCCGGGTCGTTCAGCTCCAGGATGTCGCGCTGCAGCCGCGCCAGCAGGCTGCTTCCCTTGGGCGCGGCGAACAGCGGCTTGGCATCCAGCTCGGCGTCCTCGGCGATCAGCTCGAAGAAATCGCGCCCCTGCTTGCCCAGCGAGGCCAGCAGCGGGTGGCCTTCGCTGGCGAACAGGTCGCCGGCCTGGCGCAGCCTGAGCTTGCGGCGGGCGTCGACGATGTCGCCCCAGTAGGCCTCGCAGGGATTGAGGGTGAACAGGCAGACGTCAGTCAGCTCGGACAGCCGCTTGACCAGCGCCAGGTACATCGGCGCCAGGCTGGCGATGCCGAACAGCGTCACCCGTGCCGGCAGGTGCTCGCTTTTGAGCTGGGAGAAGAATTCGTCCAGCATCCGCACCCGGTGGCGGCCGGGGTCGCTCTCGGCCAGCCGACGCCACAGCGCCGCCTGCCAGGCTTCGTCCTCGCCCAGGCCCAGCAGCGCGCCGCTCTCCCAGGCCCGGATCCAGTCGGGGCGGAACACCAGGTATTGGTCGAAAATGTCGGCGATCTTGCCGGCCAGCTCGAAAGCTGCGCTCTCGCCGCCTTCCAAGTAATGGCGCACCGGGCCGAAGGGCTCGCCGTCCAGCGTCGGCAGCAGCGCCAGCAGCCGCCAGGCCAGCACTTCGGGCACGAAGGCGGATTTCCTCGGCAAATCCGGCATCACCTTCTGCATCAGCCGCCAGGCGAAGGCCGCCGGCAGCACGAAATCGACATTGGCCGCCACCCCGGCCTTGCGCGCCAGGTCCAGCGTGATCCAGCGCCCCATGCCGCGGCTTTGCACGATCACCGTCTCCGCCGCGAACGGGTCGGCGAGCGGCATCGCCTGGGTCATGCCGCAGAACAGCTCGCCCAGTTGCTCCAGACGGTTGGATTGGTAGAGAAACAGCATGGAAGGTGGCGGCAGTCATCGGATGCGGATATGGCCCGATTGTAGCATCGCGCGCCGCCCGCGCCCGCATCGCATCGCTGGCGGCCCTTCCATGCCATCGGGCTTGCCGCTTGACGGCCATCAATGCCCGCCCGCGCCGGAAAGCATTCAATAGGCGGATGGAAATGCCAAAGTCATATCCAATGCGCGGCAGCTCAGCCGCCTCGGCTATAAATCGCCGCCGCCGCCGTGTACCATGGCGGGCATCGGCGCCCTCGGCGCCTCCCCGGGCTCCTGGCCATGTATCCGTACCTGATCGTCAAACACGCCCACATGGGCTTCGCCTTTCTGTCCATCCTGCTGTTCGCTGCCCGCGGCGGACTGGTGCTGAGCGGCCGGCAACAGCTGCTGGCGGCCAAGCCGCTGCGCATTCTGCCGCACCTGATCGACACCCTGCTGCTGGCCTGCGCCATCGCGCTGGTGGTGATGGGCGGCTGGCCGATACTGCACAGCCCGTGGCTGCTGGCCAAGATCGCCGGCCTAGTCGCCTACATCGCGCTGGGCAGCATCGCGCTGCGCTACGGCGCCACGCCCAAGACCCGCTGGCTGGCCTTTGTCGCCGCGCTGGCGGTGGTGGCCTACATCCTGCTGGTGGCCGCCACCAAAACGGCGCTGCCCACGCTGTAAGCGCCGCCGCCCTTGACTGTGCCCGATGCGGACGCTAGGACACAGTAGGGGCGCGGCGTCCGCGCCGGCCATCCCGCGCCCCGTCCCGGTAATCGACGTCGGAGCCCGCGGCCAGATGATTTCCCCGGCACGCCCCTTCCTTCCCCCCGCGCGCGGTTTTTCGCTGCTGGAATTGCTGATCGCGCTGGCGCTGGCCGCGCTGATCGTCGGCTTCGCCGTGCCCGGCTACCAAAGCCATATGCAGCGCAGCCGGCGCGGCGACGCGCTGGAGGCGCTGTACCAGCTGCAGCAGGCGCAACTGCGCTACCGCGGCTTCCATCCCGGCTACGCCAAGAGCCTGGCGGAACTGAACACCCCGTTCGGAAATGGCCTCAGCCGCCAGGGCTACTACCAATTGAGCACCGGCATCGTCGACGACGACGCCTCCGGCTATTTCGTCCAGGCCGCCGTCCGCGCCGGCGGCGCCCAGGCCGGCGACGGGGAGTGCCGGCAGATCGTCCTCACCCAGCGCAAGCACACGCTGAGCCTGACGCCGCTGCCCTGCTGGGGCAAGCGATGAGGGCGGCCGCGCGCGGCGTCACCCTGATCGAGCTGATGATGGTGATCGTCCTGGCCTCGCTGCTGCTGACGCTGGCGCTGCCGGCGCTGGGGCGCTGGATCGCCGGCCAACAGCTGCAGGGCGCGCTGGACGACGTAGGCAGCCAGCTGGAGCTGGCGCGCAAAACCGCCACCACCCGCCAGCAGCGGGTGTGGGTGGAGTTCAGCCAGGACGGCCCCGGCTGGATGATGCGGGTGTCGGAGCTGCGCGACGGCAAAGGCTGCGAGCCGGGCCGCGACCTGAGCTGCGTCGGCAGCGCCCAGCATGCCGGCATCGCCCTCAGCCTGCCGGGCAAGCCGCTGGCGCTGAAGCTGGCCTTCTCGCCGATGCGCGGCCTGCCGCAAAACCCCGACGGCACCCTGCTGAGCGAAACCGTGCTGCAGCTGGGCCGGCCGGCCTGCCGCCCCGCCCGGCTGCGGCTCTTGGCCACCGGGCTGATCAGCAGCGAGGCCGGCTCATGCTCCTGAAACCTGCGCGCGGCATCAGCCTGCTGGAGCTGCTGGTGGGCATGACCGTCAGCCTGCTGCTGCTGCTGGCGATGTCCAGCCTGCTGGCCGGCCTGCTGGGCAACCAGGCGCGCGAACGGCGCCAGGCCAGGCTGGGCGCGATGATGGACGCCTCGCTGTCGCTGATGGCGATGGAGCTGCGCCGCGCCGGCTACTGGAACAGCAATGGCGAAACCGGCGTCAATCCCTACGGCCGCATCTATATCGAGCAAAAAGGCGGCTGCCTGCGCTACGGCTACGACACCCCGCCGGGACAGACCGGCGGCGGCCCTCGCTACTTCGCTTTCCGGCTAACAAGCGACAGCGCCGGTCGCGGCCGCATCCAGCGCCGCGCGTCGAACGCGGCCGGCTGGAGCTGCGATGCCGACGCCGCCGGCTGGGACGACCTGAGCAAACCCGACATCGGCGTGATCGACACGCTGCGCTTCCGCCGGGACGGCGCCGGCCAGGCCATCGCGCTGGAGGTGGCGGCGCGCACCCCGCCGGGCGGCGAGGAGGAAACGCTGAACATCCACACCAGCATCGCGCTGCGCAACCATCCCGCGGTGGAAAACCAATGACCGCCCCGCGCCAGCGCGGCCTAGCCACGCTGTTCACCGTGCTGACCTTGCTGGCCATCGCCAGCCTGGCGCTGATCGCCGCTTCGCGCCAGCTGCTGCTGGCCCACGCCAACGCGCAGAACCAGCACCGCTACCACCAGGCGCTGGATTACGCCGAAGAAGGGCTGAACCAGGCGCAAGCGGCGCTGGCCGCCGGCGCGCCGCTGCTCGACACGCCGCGCTACCAACTGAAGCGGACCGACATCGCGCCTGACCTGGTGCGCCTGGCCAGCACCGGCCTGTACGATCAGCACCGCGTCACGGTGCAGCGCATGCTCCGCCTGGGCCGCGCTGGCGGCGACTCCCCGGTGGCGCTGGCCATCGTCGGCGATCTCGACCTCAGCGGCGCGGTGAATCTGCTCAGCGACAAGCCGGTGGACATGACGGTGGACGGCAAGGTCAGGCTCAGCGGCTCGGTCAACGGCATCGGCACGCTGCAAAGCACCGGCGACATCTTCGTCAGCGGCCCGCAGACCATCGGCATCCTGCACTCCAACGGCAATATCGAGCTGGCCAACGGCAGCTATCAGACGGTGACGGCGGTGGGCGACCTGACGCTGCGCGGCGACGCCGCCGTCGCCCGGCTGGCGCGGGTCAACGGCAACGCCCGCTTTTTCTCCAGCCCCGGCGCGGAGCCAGCCGTGCGCGCGGCCGAGGTGAAGGGCGACGTGGAAATCAATATGGGCGGCGCCCGCTTCGGCCGGCTGGACACCGAAGGCAAGGTCGACATCCGCCAGTTCGGCGGCATGGAGGCGCTGCAGGCGCTGGGCGACCTGAGCATCCAGGGCTGGGGCGCGCCGCTGTCCGGCGTCGTCGCCGGCCGCGCCAACTTCAACGCCAACAATCCGGAAATCCGCGTCAATCAGGACCCCAAGCTGCATCTGAAGCTGGAACCGGTGCCGCTGCTGCAGGTGGGCCGGCCGCGCATCGACGCGTTCAACTTCAAAAACGAAGCGCATTACCGCTTCGAGTTCGACCGCGCCGGCCGCATCCTGGTGACGGTGCGCAAGATACACGGCCTGGCCGACGGCGCTTACCGGCTGGGGCTGTCGCCCGACAGCCAGTTGCCCAACTACCTGTGCCGCGACGCCGACAGCCAGGGCCGCTGCAAAGCCGGCGCGCCGGCGCAGCTGATCTGCAAGGGCCATTCGCCGCAGAACGACTGCTTCGCCGGCAGCCGCCCCGGCCACTGGAAGCTGGACGGCCAGACCATGGCGCCGGGCGTGCTGTGGTTCGACGGCGATCTGGAGGTGGGCAGCGGCGTCTACCACAACAGCTTCCTCTCCAGCGGCGACATCGCCACCAGCGGCCAGCATGTCAGCTACGCGGTGAACTACGCCGGCGCGGTGGGCATCTGCCGCAACAGCGACTTCCCCGCGCTCTATCCGGAAGACGACTGCCGCCAGGGCCTGTTCAAGGGCCGGCCGATAGGCAACGCGGCGCTGCTGGCCGGCGGCTATTCCGCCGGGCGCTACCAGGGCGGCAACATCACGCTGGGCGCGTCCAGCCAGATCCACGGCAACGTCTGGGCCGGCAATATGCTGTTTTCCGGCGGCAGCACCACTATACACGGCTACGTCGCCGCCGCGCTGCAGGGCGCGGCCAGCGCCGCCGAGCCTCACCGCTGGGGCGCCAGCACCACCATAGACCTGCGCGACCTGCCCGAAACCTTCCAGCCCGGCAGCCAGCCCGGCGATCCGGGAAGCAGCGGCAAGCGCGGCGTGGAGGCGCTGCCCTACAGCTGGATGGACAGCGGAGCCGACTCGTGAGCGCGCGCCGGCACCGCGGCTTCACGCTGCTGGAAATGATGATCAGCCTGCTGGTGCTGGCGGTGGGCGTGCTCGGCCTGCTGCGGCTGGAGACCGAGCTGCTGCACAGCCAGATCGCCGCCAACGACTACAACACCGCCACCAATCTGGCCCAGGCCGCGCTGGAGCAGCAGCATGTCGGCGGCGGCGCCGACTGCCGCCGGGCGGACTTCGCCCCGGCCGCCGCCAGCGGCACGCTGGCGCGCTTCCAGTGCCGCAGCCGCGTCGCCAGCGGCACGGTCAGCGTCGACGTGCAATGGCGGGACAGCCAAGGCGATGGCGAAACCCTCAGCCTGAGCGCGCCGCAGCATCTGGCCGGAGACTGAGCCGGCGCGCTTGACCCAGAGCAAGGGCCGGCGGCGGCGCATCTGCTACTGTCGCCGCATTTCCTCAACCAGCGACTTCCCATGCCTGCCAGTCAGCGACTGCCGGAACTGGTGTGCCCGGCGGGCAGCCTGCCCGCGCTGAAGGCCGCCGTAGACAACGGCGCCGACACCGTGTATTTCGGCCTGAAGAACGATACCAACGCCCGCAACTTCGCCGGGCTCAACTTCGACGACCATACCGCCCGCATCGGCATCCGCTACGCGCGCGAGCGCGGCCGCCAGGTGCTGATGGCGATCAACACCTATGCGCAGGGCGGCGATATCAGCCGCTGGCAGCGCGCGGTGGACCAGGCCGCCGACCTGGGCGTCGACGCGGTGATCCTGGCCGACCTCGGCCTGCTGGACTACGCCCGCCGCCGCCATCCCGCGCTGCGCCTGCACCTGTCGGTGCAGGGCTCGGCCACCAATCACGAAGCCATCCGGCTGGCGCATGAGCTGTTCGGCATCCGCCGCGCGGTGCTGCCGCGCGTGCTGACGCTGGAACAGGTGCGCCAGGTGATCGCGCGCAGCGAGGTCGAAATCGAGGTGTTCGGCTTCGGCAGCCTGTGCGTGATGGTGGAAGGCCGCTGCCTGCTGTCCAGCTACGCCACCGGCGAGTCGCCCAATTCCCACGGTGTCTGCTCGCCGGCCAAATTCGTCGAATGGCGGCACACGCCGGCCAGTCTGGACGCCCGGCTGTCCGGCATCCTGATCGACCAGTACGGCCCGGACCAGCCTGCCGGCTACCCGACGCTGTGCAAGGGCCGCTTCGCGGTGCAGGGCGATACCTATTACGCGCTGGAAGAGCCCACCAGCCTGAACGTGCTGGCCATGCTGCCGCAACTGCTGGATGCCGGCGTGGCCGCCATCAAGGTGGAAGGCCGCCAACGCAGCCCGGCCTATGTCGCCCAGGTCACCCGCATCATGCGCGAGGCGCTGGACGCCGCCGGCCGCGAGCGCCAGCGCTTCACGCCGCAGCCGTCCTGGCAGCAGGGCCTGGCCAAGGTCGCCGAAGGGCGGCAGCAGACGCTGGGCGCCTACGACCGGCCATGGAAATGAGCGCACCCATCATGGAAACCGTCATGCCCCCCCTCCCGTTGAAACTCTCGCTCGGCCCGGTGCTGTTTTTCTGGAGCCGCGACGAGATCCTGCGCTTTTACGCCGAGGCCGCAGAATGGCCGCTGGACGCCATCTACCTGGGCGAAGTGGTGTGCGGCCGCCGCCAGCAGCTGCGCGGCCAGGACTGGATCGCGCTGGCCGCCGACCTCGCCGCCGCCGGCCATGAAGTGGTGCTGTCCTGCCAGGCGCTGATAGAGAGCGAATCCGACCTCAAGCGGCTGGCCAGATTGGCCGACAACGGCCAGCTCACGATCGAAGCCAACGACCTGGGCGCGGCGCGGCTGGCCAGCGAGCGCAAGCTGCCCTTCGTCGCCGGCCATCACCTCAATATCTACAACACCGACACGCTGGCGCTGATGCGCCGCCTGGGCGCCCGCCGCTGGCTGCCGCCGGTGGAAATGGGCCGCGACGCGCTGGCGGCCGTCCTGGCAGAAGCCGCGCGTCGGCAACTGGACATCGAAACCGAGGTGTTCGCCTGGGGCCGGCTGCCGCTGGCGCTGTCCTCGCGCTGCTTCACCGCCCGCCACTACAACCTCAACAAGGACGACTGCCGCTTCCGCTGCCTGGAACACCCGGACGGCCTGCGGCTAGCCACCCGCGACGGCCAGGGCTTTCTCGCCATCAACGGCACCCAGACGCTGTCCGACGGCTGCCAGGCGCTGCTGCCGCACCTCCCCGCCATGCCGCCCCTGGGCGTGGACCGGGTGCGGATCAGCCCGCAGGCGCAGGGAACCGCCGCGGTGGTCAGCGCCTTCCGCCGCATGCTGGACGGCCACGGCGACGCCGCGGCGTTGATGGCCGAACTGGCCCCGCAGGCCCCCGGCGCACCGGTGGACGGCTATTGGCGCGGCCTGGCCGGCATCCTTCCCCTGGAGACTTCCGATGCGCATCCCTGAACTGACCCTGCCCGCAGGCACCGCCGCCCTGCTGTCGCGGCTGCCCGCCGCGCCGCCCGCCTGGCTGCTGGCCGCCGGCCTCAACCAGCTGCTCCGGCGCGGCATCCTGCCTGCCGATATGGCGCTGCTGGCCGGCAAGCGTTTCCGCGTCCGGCTGGAAGACGCCGGGCTGCAGCTGGACTTCCGCGCCGATGGGGGGCGCTTTCACCCCAGTCGCGGCGAGCCCGACCTCAGCCTGGCCGCCAACTGTTGTGATTTCGCGCGCATGCTGCTGCGGGAAGAAGATCCAGACACCCTGTTTTTCCACCGCAAACTGCGCATCGAGGGCGACACCGAGCTGGGGCTGATCGTCAAAAACCTGCTGGACAGCATAGATTGGAGCCAGACCCCGCTGGCCGGCATGATGGCCAACTGAGGCCGCCGCTTGCCCCGGGCCGCCGGATGGACTAGCAAGAAGCAAGACCGGCATCAAAGTTGGGGCGCCATGAAGCACTGGCCGTTCAGCACGCGGCGGGTAAAGATCGAACTGGCCTGGGTCGTGCTTTTCAATCTGCTCAGCTTCCTGCTGTTCGTGCACTTCGAACTGTTCGACAAGCTGGACGACTGGTTCCACAGCCATCCGGACAGCGCGCTGGACGAAGTGCTGCTGGTGGGATTCACGCTGGCCATCTCCATGTCGGTGTTCGCCGCGCGTCGCCTGCGGGAGGCGCTCATCCTGCTCAAGGCGCTGCGCCGCCAGGCCGAGCGCGACGACATCACCGGCCTGGCCAACCGCCGCCGCGCCAACCAGATGCTGCAGCGGGAAACCGAGCGCAGCTATCGCTCCAACCGGCTGTATTCGGTGCTGCTGATCGACCTGGACCATTTCAAGAGCATCAACGACACCCACGGCCACCAGATAGGCGACGCGGTGCTGCAGCGCTTCGGCAAGGTGCTGCAGAAGCGGGCGCGCCAGCTGGACACCATTGCTCGCTGGGGCGGCGAGGAATTCATCGTGATCTGCCCGGAAACCGAGCAGCCCGGCGCGCTGACGCTGGCGGAAAGCATCCGCCAGCTGCTGAAGGAAACCGACTTCGCGCCGGTGCCGCAGGTCACCGCCAGCATAGGCGTGGCCACGCTGTCCGACGACGACACCCCCGACAGCCTGGTGCACCGCGCCGACATGTATCTTTACGCCGCCAAGCAGGCCGGCCGCAACCGGGTGGTCGGCGACGCCCAAACCGCCTCTGCGCCGCTGCAGGCATGAAAAAAGCCGGCGCAGGGCCGGCTTCGTCAGCTTGAGGTTGGTTCAGGCCACCGTCTGCAGCAGCGCGCTGCGCTTGGCCGACAAATCCAGGCCTGGCAGATCGGCCATGATGTCCGGATGATCGGCCAGCTTTTCCACCACGAAATCGACAAACACCCGCGTGCGCGGCGCGATGTGGTCGCGGTGCGGGAAGCAGATGTAGATCGACCGTTCCAGCGACACCATGTCGGTCAACACCGGCTCCAGTTCGCCACTGCGGATCAGGTGCACCACCTCGTGGCCGGGCAGCTGCGCCACCCCCATGCCCAGGCGGGCCAGCTCGGCCACCGCCTCCATGTCGTTCAGCGTATAAGTGCCGTTGACCTCCAGCGGGATGCGCTCGCCCTTGCGGTCGAACTCCCACTTGAACAGCCGGCCCGAAGTCGGAAACTGGAAGTTGATGCAGTCGTAGCCGCCCAACTCCTCCGGCGACGACGGCCGGCCGTGGCGGTCCCAATACTCCGGCGACGCCACCACGTATAGCGGCATCTGCGCCAGATTGCGCGCCACCATCCGGCTGTCCGGCATCATGCCGGTGCGCACGCCGACATCGTAGCCGTCCTCGATCAGGTCGCTGAAATGGTCGTCCAGGCCGAAGAACACCCTGACCTTGGGATAACGCTCGCAAAATTCGCCCATGATGGGGAGAATGAAGCGGCGGCCGAAGGAGTTCGGCATGCTGACCCGCAGATGGCCGGCCGGCTCGTCGCGGCTGGCCTTCAGCTGGTTGATCGCCGAGTCCAGATTGTTGACCGGGCCGCGGCATTGCGCGTAGAAACGGCGCCCGTCCTCGGTCAGCGTCAACTGCCGGGTGGTGCGATTGAACAGGCGGACTTCAAGCTCCTGTTCCAGGCGGGCAATGCTCTGGCTGATGGCGGCGGGCGAGACGCCGAGCTTGCGCGCGGCGTCCGAGAAGCTGCCGTTTTCGGCCGTGGTCATGAAGACCATGAGTGCTTTTAAGGTATCCATAAGCGGGGCGATTCCTGAACTGGCGTGTATGCCTGCGCGTATCCGGGCATGGCCGGAGGGCGGCAAGCACAACCGTCCGCAGAATTATATGTATTTTCTTTAAAAAGATTACATCAATTCTGTACAGTATTAAAGGATATATTTAAACAAACCGTGATCAAAAACTCCGGTCGCACCATCTGCAAATCCCACATCCCCGGTCCGCCATCCGATCTGTCGCGCAGACCGGCCTCAGACCCTGCTTTATCGATATTTTATGCGATGCAATTATGCGCTTTTAAGCGTTTGCTTGCCAGAATTTATTAGCCTTTGCTTACAATTTATGCCAGTTGCGTTGCACGGCATGCGACAATAATGGAAATTGCACTGAATAAGCGCGTTTGCAGCCCCTCATCTGGAACAAAGTTCAACATCTGAAATCACAATCACAACGGCTCGCGGCTTCTCAGCCGCGGCCCCGCAACCTGTCCCCAGATGCCTCTTCCAGGCCGAAACTCATCCAAAAAGTCAAATCATTTACTCCATTCGCATGTTTCCATTTGTAACGGATGAATTTATGACAAATAAAATGATGAATTATCAGTAATTTTCCTAGGATTTTTACGGCTGCAAGTTTGGTATACTCAATGACGAAAAAAAACAACAATTCAAATGACTTCTGATGAGCCCGGTCTTACATGCAAGGAGCATGTAAGCTACTATCTGCGTGTGTAAACCCACAAGACCAAGGAAGACTCGCTCATGGTGATCTCGAAACCCATCAACGCAAGACCGCTCCCGGCCGGCCTGACCGCGTCGCAGCAATGGACTTTGCTGGAGTGGATCCACATGGCCGGTCACATCGAGACCGAGAACGAACTCAAGGCCTTCCTTGATCAGGTGTTGTCCCAAGCCCCTTCCGAGCGGCTGCTGCTGGCCTTGGGCCGCCTCAACAACCAGAACCAGATCCAGCGGCTGGAACGCGTGCTGAACGTCAGCTACCCCAGCGACTGGCTGGACCAGTACATGAAGGAAAACTACGCCCAGCATGACCCGATACTGCGAATCCATCTCGGCCAGGGACCGGTCATGTGGGAAGAACGCTTCAACCGCGCGAAAGGCGCCGAGGAAAAGCGCTTCATCGCCGAAGCCACCCAAAACGGCATGGGCAGCGGTATCACCTTCAGCGCCGCGTCGGAACGCAACAACATCGGCAGCATCCTGTCCATCGCCGGACGCGAGCCCGGCCGCAACGCCGCGCTGGTCGCCATGCTCAACTGCCTGACGCCCCATCTGCACCAGGCGGCGATCCGCGTCGCCAACCTGCCGCCGGCCTCGCCCAGCAACATGCCGCTATCCCAGCGCGAATACGACATTTTCCACTGGATGAGCCGCGGCAAAACCAACTGGGAAATCGCCACCATCCTGGACATCAGCGAAAGGACGGTGAAGTTTCACGTCGCCAACGTGATACGCAAGCTCAATGCGAATAATCGTACTCACGCCATTGTGCTGGGCATGCATCTGGCAATGCCACCCTCGACCGTAGCGAACGAATGACCTCGCCGCGGATCTGGCCCCAGTCGAAATAGCCGGCCATGGACAGCACTCCGCCGTCAAGCGGTCGCGGGACCCCCACGGGCCGGATGGGGAAACCAAGCGCGACCAGCCGGCGGTACATAGACGGCTCTACCACGAAATACATCCAGCGGATCTCGTTCCACTCCGCCCATTGCCACAAGCTGAGATACAGCAATCGGGAAGCGGAAGCGGTCAGTTTCCTGCCCAGCGTTTCCGTGTCCACCGCGAAACGCGAGATCTCCGCGCTTGCCCCCCCTTTGTACAAAATCTCGTCCGGCACCAATAGCCTGGAAAAGTCCTTTTCCAACATATAACGCTCGGTTCCCGGAGTAAACCTGACCGACCCCACCACCTGGCCATCCAGGCAGATCGCCAGATTATCGGAAATGGCGTCGTATTCATCCCTATCCAAGCCATTGCCGCACACCGGCAGCCAACGCAGATTCTCCCGGAAAATCTTGTGTCTGAACGCCAGCAGGTCGAGCATCGTGCTTTCGTCTTCGACCCGGTCCAACACCAAACCATCCAATTGCAACGAGTAGAACTTTTTCACTCAAGCCTCCTAATTTTGGTTGTCCGTCAGGCAGGAGCAAATGTAAAACTAGTACGAAAGAACTGAATCTGTCCTATCGGACAGTTATTGCCCTATTAAATAAATCTATAAATATTAAATTTGCCAAAATATCCCCCTAGTGATTCCGCTCTCTAGCCGGCCGATGCCGCAGCAGGCGTAAATCCCCCGCAATGGCTGTCCCGCAGCGTTTTTTTTGTTACATTTAGTTCTTTGCCTACGGCAGGGCCATGACCGCCTTCACTAGCTGCAATCCCGCCACCGGAGAAGTCTCCTTCACCCGCCCCGCCTGGAGCGAAACCACCCTGGCACACAGCCAGGCCGCGCTGCGCCGGGCCCAGCAAACTTGGGCGCGCATGACGGTGGACCAGCGCGCCGACCAACTGCTGCACTTCGCCGACCGGCTATCGCTCCAGCGCGAGGCCCTGGCCGAGCTCGTCACCCAGGAAGTGGGCAAGCGCACGCCCGAGTGCCTGGCTGAAATCGACAAGTCCGTGCAATTAGTGCGTTATTACGCCGAATTGGCGCCATCTTTGCTCAAGTCCCAGCTGATTCCCACCCAGGCCAGCCGCAGCGGCGTGGCGTTTGAGCCGCTGGGGCTGGTGCTTGCCGTGATGCCGTGGAACTACCCGGTATGGCAGGTATTGCGCTTCGCGATTCCCGCGCTGATGGCCGGCAATGCCTGCCTGGTCAAACCCGCCCCCTCGGTGCCGCAATGCAGCCAGCTGTTGCTGGATATCGCGCGCGAAGCCGGCCTGTCGGTGCTGGAGATGGCCTGGATTGAACCAGACCTGGTGGAAGAGGCGATACGCGGCTGCGATGCCGTCGCCTTCACCGGCTCCACCCACACCGGCCGCGTCATCGCCGCGCTGGCAGGCAAGCATCTGAAGAAAACCGTGCTGGAACTGGGCGGCAGCAATCCTTTCATCGTGCTGGCCGACGCCGATATCGCCGCCGCCGCGCGCGATGCCGCCAACTCCCGTTTCCGCGACGCAGGCCAGAGCTGCAACGCCGCCAAGCGGATGATCGTGGTGCCGGAAGTCGCCGAAGCGTTTGTCGAAGCCTTCTGCGCCGCAGCCGCCCAACTCCGCGCCGGCGATCCGCACGACCCCGCCACCACGCTGTCGCCGCTGACCCGCGCCGACCTTCGCGAAGCGCTGCACGCGCAGGTGTTGGATGCCTGCGCGCATGGGGCGGAACTGAAACTAGGCGGCCAGATGCCGCATACCCCGGGCTTCTTCTACCCGGCCACGGTGCTAGACCATGTCAACCCATCCTGCCGCGTCTATCACGAGGAAGTCTTCGGTCCGGTGGCCAGCATTCTGCGCGCCCGCGACGAAGCCGATGCGCTGCGCCTGGCCAACGACACGCCTTTCGGCCTGGGCGCCAGCATCTACAGCGCCGACAGCGAGCGCGCCTGGCAATTGGCCCGCCAGATAGAAGCCGGCAGCGTATTCATCAACCGCCACACCAGTTCGGACCTGCGCCTGCCATTCGGCGGCGTCAAGGCCTCAGGCTATGGCCGGGAATTGTCCGAATTCGGCCTATATGAATTCGTCAACGTGAAAACCTACTGGCAGAAATAGCCGGCAAGAAAAAAAGGGGCTCAAGGCCCCTTTTTCATATGCTGCCGCTAGTGCAGCCGCGCCACGTTTTGCGACAGCGGCACGCCGGCCTCGCGCAGGCAGTCGGACAAATCCTTCCAGCTGGCGTCACGGTCCGGCGCCACATCGGGCACCAGCAGCCACGGCACCCGCGCCGCGATCTCTTCGCTGCCCTTCACCCGCAGCGCCACTTCGTAGCCCTGGATTTCCGGCTGGTATTCGGCCACCGCCTCCAGCTTGTCTATGCCGCCCTGGCTGGTGGCCAGCAAGGCCGCCGACACGCCCAGGCGCTTGCGGTTCCACGCGTGCATGCCGCTGGCCAAGGCATCCCACCACGGCAGCGGCGCGAACAGCTCGGCCTCGCCGTATTCCATTTCGGCGGCGATCGCCTGCTGCACCAGCGGCATCGACGCGTCCAGCGCCTTGCGCGCCAAGCGCCGCGCCCGGTCCGGCGGCAGCGCGCCGCGCTCCACCAGGAAGGGAATCCAGGCCATCACCAATTGCGGCTCGCTGGTCTTGCGCGCAGCCTCGTAGGTGGCGCGCGAAGCTTCGGGATTCAGCGGCGCGAAATCGCAGCCGGCATCCATGATGGGCGCCAGTTGCACCATGTCCTGGCAGGCGCGCTCATTGAGCATGTCCACGGTGAACAAGGTGGGCGAAATCCACAATATCGATTTCTCCGGCACTTCCAGCGCGTCGGCCAGCGCCACCTCCAGCTGCTCCAGCCGCGGGAAATGCCACCACACGCCGCCTTGGCTGCGCGAAAACGCGAACGGCAGCGCCCACAGCTCGAACGACACCACGGTGCCATCCTGGCGGATCACCTCGGGGAAGGCCACCGCGTCGCGCGCGCTGTCCACCAGCAGCTGGCGCGCAGCCGGCTCGGCCAGCAAGGAAAGCTGCGCCTCGGTGAACACCGCCTGGTCGCCGGCCATCAAGGCCATCTGCACCGCGGCGGCCAATTGCATGCCTTCCATCGGCTTGCCCACCGCCTGGCGCGCCTTGTCCACCAACTGGCTGATAGCCTGCTGGCGCTCGGCCGGCGGCAAGGGCTTGGTCGGGCCGGTGCGCATCTCGCGCGGCTCCGGGCCGGCGGCGTCGCGCTCGGCGTAAGCCTTGTGCAGCTTCTGGTAGGTCCGCATCGCCTCGTCGCAGATTTCCTGCAACTCACCGACGCTGGGCTCGATCTCGCCATAGAAATTGAAATCGAACAGGCGCAAGCGCAGATTGCAGACATAGACGGTCAGGTTCTCCGCCTCATCGAACAATACCGCGCTCGCCAGGCCGTCGCGTTCGCGGCCGGGGAAGTCGGTATCGTCATTGCCCACCAGCCTGCAGATGAAGGCGGGGGACTCGGTATGCACCAGGTACTCGGCGCCTTCCAACCCTTGCTCATCGACGGCGTCGCCGAAAATGAAGCGGTTGGGCAGGAAAGGCTCTCCCCGGATACGGGCATTGCGCGGCAAAGATTTCATCAGGCGACACTATCAACGGTTACAGGCACCCATTGTAGCGCCGCCCACCGCCGGCATGAAGCCCGCGGCGCGATTTCGCTCCTGCATTGCAACAATCTGCGCCAGAGTGCAACGTTGCGCGCCGCCGCCGTCAAAATTGTCCTCCCGCAGCCAGGCCGCCAGCGCCGCCCGACGCGCCGGCCATTCCTGGTCGATGATGGAAAAACAGGCGGCGTCGCGGTTGCGCCCCTTAGCCACCCGCCGCTGCCGCCACAAGGCCTCAAACGTGAAGCCCAGCCGCAGGGCCGCGCGCAGCGAAGCCTGGTTCTGCGCGTCGCAGCGCCATTCGCAACGGCGATAGCCCAGTTCGAAAACATGCCGCAGCATCAGGTAGATCGCCTCGGTCGCCAGCCGGCTGCGCCGCAGGCGCGCGGAGAAATGCAAGCCGCCCAGCTCGATGCAGCCATCCGCCGGCGCGATGCCGAGAAAACCGGCCAGGCCAAGCGCCTGCCCATCCCCCGCATCGACAATCGCGTAGTAACGGGCGTCGACGCGCGCCGGCTGCCCGCGCAGCCAGGCCAGCCAATCCTCGAGGCAGGCGAACGGCCCCTGGTTCAGATAGGTCCAGCCGGCCGCCTCCTCGCTCCGGCACAAGGCATCGAACAAATCCCGGCCATGGCGCGCCGCATCCAGCGGCGCCAGCCGGCAGTAACGGCCAGCCAGGGTGCCGCCCGGCAGAGGCGCGGCGCCCGCCCAATCCGGCAGCGGCAAGCCAACCGCCTGCCCCAGCGCATTCCGCTTCCGGGCTGCCGACAGCTCCCGCCACTCGGCCCGCGGCCAGGCCTGCGCGTTCATGCGCCGCCGCCAGCGGCGATGTCGGCCAAAGACTGACGCTGCCGGCCCTGCTCATCGAAATTGTCCGCAGCCAGCCAACGCTCCAGCGCCTGTCGCCGCGCCGGCCATTCGTGGTCCAGGATGGAGAACCAGGCGGTATCGCGATTGCGGCCCTTATTGGTCCGCGCCTGGCGGAACAGCCCCTCGAAAGTGAAGCCCAGCCGCAGGGCGGCCTGGATAGACGGCTCGTTCTGCGCGTCGCACTTCCATTCGTAGCGGCGGTAGCCGAGCGCGAACGCTTCGCGCATCATCAGATACATCGCCTCGGTCGCTTGCCGGCTGCGCTGCAGCCGCGGCGAGAAATTGAGAAACCCCACCTCGATGCAGCCATCGGCCGGGGCGATGCGCAGATAGCTGGCCAGGCCCACCGCCACGCCGTCGGCCTGATCGACGATGGCGTAAAACTGCGGATCGTCGCGTTCGACGTTGTCGCCCAGCCACGCCAGCCAGTCCTCGAAGACCAAGAATGGTCCATGGCCAAGATAAGTCCAGTTGGCGCCGCCCGGCATCTGGTGCAAGGCATCGAACAACTGGCCGGCATGCTTGGCCGCATCCAGCGGCTCCACCCGGCAGCAAGCGCCGGCCAGCGTGCGCCGCGGCGGATGCAAGGCGCCATCCCAGCCAGGCACCGGCAAACCCACCGACTGCCCCAGCGCATTGAGCTCGGCCGGCTGCATCAATTGGCGCGCATCAGCAAGCATCGCACACCTCCTTGCCGCAACCGGCGTCCCGGGTTGTGGCGTAGCCGTCCCGTTTCCACCAGTCCAGCCCGCCCTGCAGCTCCTTCACCTTGAAGCCCAGTTGCGACAGCTTCAGCGCGCCCTTGGTGGAGCCATTGCAGCCGATGCCGTCGCAGAAAGCCACCAGCGTCGCATCGCGCGGCAGATCGGCGCAGCTCTCCTCAGTCATCAGGCGGTGCGGGCGGCTGAGCGCGCCGGGTATCGTTTCCTCGGCATGCGCGCCGGCGCTGCGGGTATCGATCAGCACCAAGGATGGATCGCCGCTGGCCAGCGCCTGCGCCACGTCGGCGGCATCGATCTCATACGCCAGCTTGGCGGCGTAAAACGCTTGTTGGCTCAACATGCTGCGGTCTCCTTTTCCAGATAGCAATGCTGATATGCTACGGAGAAAGTCATCATCCAAACAGCTCCACTTTCATTCACTGGATAGAACCACTTTGAACTCCGCCTGGATCTGCGAGTACCTGCAGCCTCGCTTGCGCCGCGATGGCGGCGACCATCTGGCGCGCCAGCTCTATCGGCTGCTGCGCGAACTGATACGCCAGCGCAAACTGGCCAGCGGCAGCGCGCTGCCGGCAAGCCGGGCGCTGGCCGCCGATCTGGCGATCGGCCGCAATACCGTACTGGCAGCCTACGATCAGCTGGCCGCCGAAGGTTATCTGGAAAGCCGCCATGGCTCAGGCACCTATGTCGGCCAAGCCTTCAGCGCCGCTGCCATTCCTCTCGCGCAGCCCCGCACTCAAATGAGGCAACTATCGGCGCGCGGCCAACGCCTAGCCGAAGCCAGCCGGCTGCCCACCGGCCGCCTGGGCGCCTTCGTGCCCGGCCTGCCGGAACTGGAGCAGTTTCCGCATCGGCAATGGCGGCAATGCCTAAGCCGGCGGCAAAAACAGGCGCCGCTGGAATGGCTGCATTACCAGCATCAGGGCGGCTTGCCCCAGTTGCGCCGCGTCCTGAGTCAATACCTGCACCTGACCCGCTCGGTCAACTGCAGCCCGGAGCAGCTGGTGATCACCTCAGGCGCGCAAAACGCTTTGACCCTTTTAGCCCAATTGCTGGCCGAGCCCGGCGACACCGCCTGGCTGGAAGAGCCCGGCTACACCGGCGCGCAGGCCGCCATGCAGGCGGCGGCGCTGCGCTGCCAGCCGGTGCCGGTTGACCCACAGGGAATGGTGCTGGATAGCGCCGCGCCGCCGCCGCGGCTGATCTACGTCACCCCCTCGCATCAATATCCGACCGGCGCGGTGATGAGCCTGCCGCGCCGGCTGGAGTTGCTGGCGCTGGCGGCCCGCCACGACAGCTGGATCATCGAAGACGATTACGACAGCGAATTCTGCTACACCTCCGCGCCGCTGGCCGCGCTGCAAGGGCTGGATCAGGACAAGCGGGTGATCTATGTCGGCACCTTCAGCAAGGTGATGTTTCCCGGCCTGAAGCTCGCCTATCTGGTGTTGCCGCCGGAGCTGGTCGACCCGTACCGGCGCTGCCAGGCCAGACTGCAGGGCGAAAGCAATTATCTGCAGCAGGCCGCCGTCGCCGATTTCATCGAGCAAGGCCACTTCGCGCGCCACATCCGCAATATGCGCGAACTCTATCTGCGCCGGCAGCAGCTGCTGCGCCTCGCGCTGCAACAGCATCTGGGCGAGGCGTTGCCTCTGCATGGCGGCGAAGCCGGCATGCACCTGTTGGCGGATCTGCCACGGGGGTTCGACGAATGGGAATTGCAGCAGGCGGCGGCGGAACAACAGCTATGGCTGCGGCCGCTGGCGCGCCACTTCCTGGAAATGCCCGACCGCAACGGCCTGGTGCTGGGCTATGCCGGCATCGCCGACCACACCATCCACCCGGCCGTGCGCCAATTGGCAGCGTTATTGGAGACAAGACTGAAATGAAAAAACCGCGCCTGCTGGTCAGCGCCTGCCTGCTGGGGCAGCCAGTCCGTTACGATGGCCAGGCCAAAGCCATGGCCCCCTCCGACTGGGAAGCCCTGCGCCAGCGCTTCGAGATCGTCCCGGCCTGTCCCGAGTGCCTGGGCGGCCTGCCGACACCACGGCCACCGGCCGAAATCCGTCATGGCGATGGCACCGCGGTGTTGCAAGGGCTCGCCAGCGTTCAGACCCGACAGGGCCAGGATGTCAGCCAGGCTTTCGTAAACGGCGCTCGACGCGCGCTGGAGATCGCGCGCCGACAAGGCTGCCAAGCCGCCCTCCTCAAAGCCAACAGCCCATCCTGCGGCAACCTTCAGATCTATGATGGCAGCTTTGCCGCCGTACTAAGCGACGGCCAAGGCGTGGCCGCCAGCCTGCTGGAACAGCACGGCATCCGCGTCTGGAACGAAACCCAAATGGGAGACTTGCTCGCATGGCAGGCAGGCGGCTCTCTTTCCGCGCCCTGAAGTCCTCCGAACCACCTCCCAACACAAGCCCGCCAGGCGCCTGGCGGGCAGCGGGATGCGCCCCCTCGCGGGGACTGGCGGATGGGCAGCGGCGACGGACGGTCGCCGCGCGGGTTCGGGGAGGGGGCGGCAAGGCCGAAACGGCGCCGCCCGGCGGGCGGGGCAGAAACGCAGAAACCCCAGCTCATCGAGCTGGGGTTCTGTATGGGGCGTCTGGCGGTGTCCTACTTTCACATGGCGAATGCCACACTATCATCGGCGCTAAGGCGTTTCACGGTCCTGTTCGGGATGGGAAGGCGTGGGACCACCTCGCTATGGCCACCAGACATAAACTGTACAAACTTAAAGAAGCCCGAACCCGTCTCTCAGACAGATTCGCATATATTCGGTATTTGACGTACGTCGCACATCCACTCTCTTGTGTCTCAGTTTCCCAAGCCACTCAAATGATAGGATCAAGCCTCACGAGCAATTAGTATCGGTTAGCTTCACGCCTCACAGCGCTTCCACACCCGACCTATCAACGTCCTGGTCTCGAACGACTCTTCAGGGAGGTCAAGCCTCCAGGGAAGTCTCATCTTCAGGCAAGTTTCCCGCTTAGATGCTTTCAGCGGTTATCTCTTCCGAACTTAGCTACCCGGCGATGCCACTGGCGTGACAACCGGTACACCAGAGGTTCGTCCACTCCGGTCCTCTCGTACTAGGAGCAGCCCCCGTCAAACTTCCAACGCCCACTGCAGATAGGGACCAAACTGTCTCACGACGTTTTGAACCCAGCTCACGTACCACTTTAAATGGCGAACAGCCATACCCTTGGGACCGGCTACAGCCCCAGGATGTGATGAGCCGACATCGAGGTGCCAAACACCGCCGTCGATGTGAACTCTTGGGCGGTATCAGCCTGTTATCCCCGGAGTACCTTTTATCCGTTGAGCGATGGCCCTTCCATTCAGAACCACCGGATCACTATGTCCTGCTTTCGCACCTGCTCGACTTGTCGGTCTCGCAGTTAAGCTACCTTTTGCCATTGCACTATCAGCACGATTTCCGACCGTACCTAGGTAACCTTCGAACTCCTCCGTTACACTTTGGGAGGAGACCGCCCCAGTCAAACTGCCTACCATGCACTGTCCCCAATCCGGATCACGGACCAAGGTTAGAACCTCAAAGGGGTCAGGGTGGTATTTCAAGGTCGGCTCCACCAGAACTAGCGTCCTGGCTTCAAAGCCTCCCACCTATCCTACACAAACCACTTCAAAGTCCAATGCAAAGCTACAGTAAAGGTTCACGGGGTCTTTCCGTCTAGCAGCGGGTAGATTGCATCTTCACAAACACTTCAACTTCGCTGAGTCTCAGGAGGAGACAGTGTGGCCATCGTTACGCCATTCGTGCGGGTCGGAACTTACCCGACAAGGAATTTCGCTACCTTAGGACCGTTATAGTTACGGCCGCCGTTTACTGGGGCTTCGATCAAGAGCTTGCACCCCATCACTTAACCTTCCAGCACCGGGCAGGCGTCACACCGTATACGTCCACTTTCGTGTTGGCACAGTGCTGTGTTTTTGTTAAACAGTCGCAGCCACCGATTCTCTGCGACCTGTCAAAGCTTCGGACGCGAAGTCCTACACCTCAACAGGCATACCTTCTCCCGAAGTTACGGTATCAATTTGCCGAGTTCCTTCTCCTGAGTTCTCTCAAGCGCCTTAGAATTCTCATCCTGCCCACCTGTGTCGGTTTGCGGTACGGTTCTTGTGCAGCTGAAGCTTAGTGGCTTTTCCTGGAAGCGTGGTATCAGTCACTTCAGGTCCGTAGACCCTCGTTATCACGTCTCGGCGTTAAAGAAGAGCGGATTTGCCTACTCTTCACGCCTACCGGCTTGAACAGACTATTCCAACAGTCTGCTGACCTAACCTTCTCCGTCCCCACATCGCACTGCACAAAAGTACGGGAATTTTAACCCGTTTCCCATCGACTACGCTTTTCAGCCTCGCCTTAGGGGCCGACTCACCCTACGCCGATGAACGTTGCGTAGGAAACCTTGGGCTTTCGGCGAGCGGGCTTTTCACCCGCTTTATCGCTACTCATGTCAGCATTCGCACTTCTGATATCTCCAGCATCCCTTACGAGACACCTTCACAGACCTACAGAACGCTCCCCTACCACGGACGCTTACGCGCCCATCCGCAGCTTCGGTTATCAGTTTGAGCCCCGTTACATCTTCCGCGCAGGACGACTCGACCAGTGAGCTATTACGCTTTCTTTAAATGATGGCTGCTTCTAAGCCAACATCCTGGCTGTCTATGCCTTCCCACTTCGTTTACCACTTAACTGATCATTTGGGACCTTAGCTGGCGGTCTGGGTTGTTTCCCTCTTGACGATGGACGTTAGCACCCACCGTCTGTCTCCCATGCTTGCACTTTCCGGTATTCAGAGTTTGCCATGGTTTGGTAAATCGCAATGACCCCCTAGCCATAACAGTGCTTTACCCCCGGAAGTGATACATGAGGCACTACCTAAATAGTTTTCGGGGAGAACCAGCTATCTCCGAGTTTGTTTAGCCTTTCACCCCTATCCACAGCTCATCCCCTAGTTTTGCAACACTAGTGGGTTCGGACCTCCAGTGCGTGTTACCGCACCTTCATCCTGGCCATGGATAGATCACTCGGTTTCGGGTCTACGCCCAGCAACTAAAGCGCCCTATTCGGACTCGGTTTCCCTACGCCTCCCCTATTCGGTTAAGCTTGCTACTGAACGTAAGTCGCTGACCCATTATACAAAAGGTACGCAGTCACGGAACAAGTCCGCTCCCACTGTTTGTATGCATCCGGTTTCAGGTTCTATTTCACTCCCCTCCCGGGGTTCTTTTCGCCTTTCCCTCACGGTACTGGTTCACTATCGGTCGATCACGAGTATTTAGCCTTGGAGGATGGTCCCCCCATATTCAGACAGGATTTCGCGTGTCCCGCCCTACTTCTCGTATGCTTAGTACCAAGAATGCGTTTTCGTGTACGGGGCTATCACCCACTACGGCGGTCCTTTCCATGAACCTTCCACTAACGCAATCTCTATCACATACAGGCTGTTCCGCGTTCGCTCGCCACTACTTACGGAATCTCGGTTGATTTCTTTTCCTTCAGCTACTTAGATGTTTCAGTTCGCTGAGTTCGCTTCCTCTGACCTATGTATTCAGTCAGGGATGACCCCTAAGGGCCGGGTTTCCCCATTCGGATATCGCGGGATCAAAGCTCTATTGCCAGCTCCCCCGCGCTTTTCGCAGGCTTACACGTCCTTCATCGCCTGTGATCGCCAAGGCATCCACCAGATGCACTTAGTCGCTTGACCCTATCATTTCAGCAGCCTAAGCCACTAAAACAACAAGTGTGTTTGTGCGACGACTGCACCGCCCCTTTTGATATGGCGACGCAGCCTTTGATACAATCAAATACCCAAGATGACGATTCATTCAACGAAAGACTTAACTCTCGCTGTTTGTTTCGCCGTCTTAATATATTCGGCTTCTTCAGTTTGTTAAAGATCGGGCGTATTGCTGAGCAGCTTTCGCTGCACGCGAACAACGCAAACAGAATCAAACTCGATCAAGTTCGTTTTTGTTTGCACTGTAAGTGGTGGAGGATGACGGGATCGAACCGACGACCCCCTGCTTGCAAAGCAGGTGCTCTCCCAACTGAGCTAATCCCCCAACTGGTGGGTCTGGTAGGACTCGAACCTACGACCCCTGCGTTATCAACACAGTGCTCTAACCAGCTGAGCTACAAACCCAGTCAACTTCTCAGCACTGAATCTCTTCGATCCAGCTGCCCTTAACGCGAATAACCGATAGGCTGTAAGTGCTTGGCGATCGCCTTCTCTAGAAAGGAGGTGATCCAGCCGCAGGTTCCCCTACGGCTACCTTGTTACGACTTCACCCCAGTCATGAATCCCACCGTGGTAAGCGGCCTCCTTGCGGTTAGCCTACCCACTTCTGGTGAAACTCACTCCCATGGTGTGACGGGCGGTGTGTACAAGACCCGGGAACGTATTCACCGCAGCATGCTGATCTGCGATTACTAGCGATTCCGACTTCACGCACTCGAGTTGCAGAGTGCGATCCGGACTACGATCGGTTTTATGAGATTGGCACCACCTCGCGGCTTAGCGACCCTCTGTACCGACCATTGTATGACGTGTGAAGCCCTGCTCATAAGGGCCATGAGGACTTGACGTCATCCCCACCTTCCTCCGGTTTGTCACCGGCAGTCTCATTAGAGTGCCCAACTAAATGATGGCAACTAATGACAAGGGTTGCGCTCGTTGCGGGACTTAACCCAACATCTCACGACACGAGCTGACGACAGCCATGCAGCACCTGTGTTACGGCTCCCTTTCGGGCACCAAGATATCTCTACCAAGTTCCGTACATGTCAAGAGCAGGTAAGGTTTTTCGCGTTGCATCGAATTAATCCACATCATCCACCGCTTGTGCGGGTCCCCGTCAATTCCTTTGAGTTTTAACCTTGCGGCCGTACTCCCCAGGCGGTCAATTTCACGCGTTAGCTACGCTACCAAGGATTCAAACCCCCAACAGCTAATTGACATCGTTTAGGGCGTGGACTACCAGGGTATCTAATCCTGTTTGCTCCCCACGCTTTCGTGCATGAGCGTCAGTGTCATCCCAGGGGGCTGCCTTCGCCATCGGTATTCCTCCGCATCTCTACGCATTTCACTGCTACACGCGGAATTCTACCCCCCTCTGACGCACTCTAGTCTTGCAGTCTCCAATGCCGTTCCCAGGTTGAGCCCGGGGCTTTCACATCAGACTTGCAAAACCGCCTGCGCACGCTTTACGCCCAGTAATTCCGATTAACGCTTGCACCCTACGTATTACCGCGGCTGCTGGCACGTAGTTAGCCGGTGCTTATTCTTCCGGTACTGTCATCCCCGCCAGGTATTAACCAGCGGGATTTCCTCCCGAACAAAAGTCCTTTACAACCCGAAGGCCTTCTTCAGACACGCGGCATGGCTGGATCAGGCTTGCGCCCATTGTCCAAAATTCCCCACTGCTGCCTCCCGTAGGAGTCTGGGCCGTGTCTCAGTCCCAGTGTGGCGGATCATCCTCTCAGACCCGCTACTGATCGTCGCCTTGGTGAGCTCTTACCTCACCAACTAGCTAATCAGACATCGGCTGCTCGTATAACGTGAGGCCTTACGGTCCCCCACTTTCCCCCTCAGGGCGTATGCGGTATTAATCCGGCTTTCGCCGAGCTATCCCCCATTACACGGTACATTCCGATGCGTTACTCACCCGTTCGCCACTCGTCAGCGGTGCAAGCACCCTGTTACCGTTCGACTTGCATGTGTAAAGCATGCCGCCAGCGTTCAATCTGAGCCAGGATCAAACTCTTCAGTTCAATCTCATAGCAAATTTTCTGGCACGCAAGTTCAAAGAAATAAACAAGTATCTCTTGTCTCTTGCAGTGCAAGTTTTTGGCTTTCGCCAAACACTTACACCTATCGGTTATTCTGTCTGTTAAAGAGCGATGCCGATCGCTGCGTCGCCATCAGCGGAACCGTTTCGTTTCCGCTGTTTCGTTCGCTGCGTCAGCTGAGGAGGCGAACTATACGCCCGGGACCCGCACCCGTCAACACCTTTCGCGACAAAAATTGAAAGATTTTCGGCGGAAATCGCTAAGTGGCTGATATGTAACAAAACCATAACTTCAGCAGGCCGCAAAAAGTCTCCCTCTGGCCCCCGAGCCGCCGGGAATGGATAATCTGCGTCCCACCTTCATCACCGCATGCAGTCCCAACGTGAACCATAAAACCTGGATTTTCGATCTCGACGACACCTTGCACCACGCCAGCGGCGGCATCTTCGACCACATCAACAAGCTGATGACCGAATACATGATGCGCCACCTCGGCGTGGGCGAAGAAGAAGCCTGCGCGCTGCGCTCGCGCTACTGGGCGCAGTACGGCGCCACCATGCACGGGCTGACTACCCACCACGGCATCGACCCGCAGCAGTTCCTGGTGGATACCCACCCGGTGGATGTGCTGGCTCAATGGCTGCAGTTTGAAGACCGGCTGGCCGACAGCCTGACGGCGCTGCCCGGCCGCAAGATCATCCTGTCCAACGGCCCCAACCATTACGTGGAAGGCATTTTGCAGCGAATGAGCATTCGCCATCATTTCGAATCGGTATACGGCGTCGACAATCTCAATTACGTGCCCAAGCCTCATGTAGACGCTTTCCATACGGTGCTGGCCCGCGAGGGGCTGCGCGCCGAGCATTGCATCATGGTGGAGGATTCGCTGCCCAATCTGCTGACCGCCAAGGAATTGGGCATGACGACGATCTGGGTCAGCAAGGAGCCGCGCCGGCCGGCGCATGTCGATTTCCGCATCGAGCGCATCAGCCAGTTGAAGCGGCTGCAATTGGGCTGAAACGCTCTATATAGATGCGGACGCGAAAAAGGCCGGGGATTCCCGGCCTTTTCTTTTGGCGCCACACGATAGAGTAAGCTTATTTCAGCTTGATCTCCGACCACACCTTGTTCAGTTCGCGGCGGTCCTTGGCGTTCAGGTCATGCAGCTGCTGCAGGCGCGGCAGATCGGTGGCGCTCGGGAAGATGGCCGGGATCTTGGTCAGCTCGGTCTTGACGAACTTGCCGGCGGCGGCGTTGGGGTTGCCGTTGCCCAGCTCGTTGGTCAGGCCGGCGGCGTTCTTGCCGTCCAACATGAAGTTGATGAACTTGTAGGCCAGGTCCTTGCGCGGCGCGTCCTTCAGCACCACGAAGTTATCCAGCGACAGCGTGTTGCCCTCTTTTTGCAGGCTGAAGTTCAGCGCGAAGTTGCGCTTGGCCTTCTTGGCGTCCTGCTGCGCCTGGAACATATCGTTGGAGTAGCCGAAGGCGACGTAGATGTTGCCGACAGTCAGCTCCTTGATGTACGACTGGTTGTTGAAGGCGGCCCAGTACGGCTTGGCCTTCAGGATCACGTCGCGCGCGGCTTTCCAGTCCGCCGGATTGGTGGAGTTGGCCGGCTTGCCCAGGTACATCAGCGCCGCGGACACCAGCTCGCGCTGTGAATCCAGCACGGTGACCTTGCCCTTGATCTTGGCCAGCAGCGCCGGATCGAAGATCAGCGCCCAGGTGTTGACCTTGTCGCCCAGGCCCAGCTGCTTCAGCTTGGTTTCGTTGTAGCCGATCAGGGTGGTGGTGAACGCGTACGGGGCGGAGTACTTGTTGCCCTTGTCGAAGAAGCTGTTCAGATAGCCCGGGTTCAGGTTCTTGAAGTTGGGCAGCTGCGTCTTGTCCAGCGGCTGGGCCTTGCCCTGCTTGATCAGCGCGTCCACCGCGAAGCCGGTGGGCACCACCATGTCGTAGCCCTTGGCGCCGGCGGCCAGCTTGGCCAGCATTTCTTCGTTGTCGCCGTAGTAGTCCTGCACCAGCTTGCACTTGCAGTAGGCTTCAAAGTTTTTGGCTGCCGCTTCGGACAAATAGTTGTTCCAGTTATAGAGATGCAGCTCATCGGCGGCGAACGCCTGGGTGGAGGCCGCCAGCGCCAGCATCGCGAGAATCTTCTTCATATTTTGCTTCCTTTGTATTGCACAGCATGGTGGTACTACGAGAAAGACCGGGCAGCGCCCCTCTGGACTGCCCAACCCCGTCTTGCCCCGCGTCTCAGCCGTTGGCGCGCAGCGCGCTGGGCGACACCCGGGAGGCGATGACGATCAGCGCCAGCGTCAGCAGCATCAGCAAGCTGGATACCGCGTTCACTTCCGGCGTCACCGCGATCTTGATCATCGAGTAGATCTCCAGCGGCAGCATGCTGGCGCCGGCGCCGGCGGTGAAGAAGGTGATCACGAAGTCGTCGATCGACAGCGTGAACGCCATCAAGGCGCCGGCGATGATGCCGGGCTTGATCACCGGCAGCGTGATCAGGCGGAAAGCCTGGAACGGGGGGGCGCCCAGATCGCGCGCCGCCTCCACCAGGCTGTCGTCCATGCCCTGCATCCGCGCACGCACCACGATGGCGACAAAGCCGATGCAGAAGGCGATGTGCGACAGCAGGATAGTGATGAAGCCCAGCTCCAGAATGCCGATCAGCTGGTTGACGATGACGAAGAAAATCACCAGCGACACGCCCATCAGCAATTCGGGGATGGCGATCGGCGTCAGCACCAGGAAGGGCAGCAGCCTCAGCTTGTAGCGATGCAGCGCGACGCCGGCCAGCGTGCCCAGAATGGTGGCGAAGAAGCTGGCGATGACGCCGATCAGCAGCGAGTTGCCGGCGGCGGTCAACATTTTCTGGTTATGGAACAGCTTGTCGTACCACTTCAGCGTGAAGCCCACCCACTCGGCGTTCAGGCGCGAATCGTTGAACGAGTACAGCACCACGATCACCAGCGGCAGGTACAGGAACAGGTAGGTGACGATAGCCGACGCCCACAGCCACTTCGATTGTTTCTTAGCCACGGCCCTTCCCCCTTCTGGCCACCACGGCCCCCAAGGCGGCGATCAGCAGCACGCCGCCGGTCAGCATGATCGACAGCACCGAGCCGAACGGCCAGTCGCGGGTATCCAGAATCTGCTGCTTGATCAGGTTGCCTATCATGATGGATTCGGTGCCGCCCAGGATGTCCGGGATGGCGAACATGCCCAGCGCCGGAATGAACACCAGCGCCGAGCCGGCGAACACGCCGGGCAGCGACTGCGGCCAGGTGACGCGCCAGAAGCGCTGCCAGGCGTTGGCGCCCAGGTCCTGCGCGGCGTCCAGCAGCGCCATGTCGTGCTTTTCCAGATTGGCGTACAGCGGCAGCACCATGAAGGGCAGATGCACGTAGACCAGGCCGACGATCACCGCGAACGAGGTGAACAGCAAGCGCACCGGCTCGAAGCCCAGCGAAGTGAGCACCAGGTTCAGCGCCTTGGTGAACGCCGACTGCGGGCCGAGGATGATCATCCAGGCGTAGATGCGGATCAGGAAGTTGGACCAGAACGGCAGGATCACCAGCAGCAGCATCAGGTCGCGGTATTTCTTGCCGGAGCGCGCGATCAGCCAGGCCAGCGGATAAGCCATCACCAGGCACACCGCGGTGGTGATGGCGGCGTAGCCGGCCGATTTGACGAACAGCTCCAGGTACAGCGGCTCCTCCACCAGGCGGTGGAAGTTGTCCAGCGTCAGCTGCCAGACACGCTGGCCGTCCTCGATGGTGAACAGGGGCGCCAGGCCGCCGTAGTCGCCGGGCTGGCGGAAAGCGGCCACCAGCATGATCAGCGACGGAATCAGAAAGAACAATACCAAGTACAGCAAGGGGGGCCAGGATAGCGCCCACTTGCCGAAACGATCACGGATGGCCATCGCTTACTCCGTCAGGAAGCTGCCGGCGTCGAAGCGCCAGGCGATTTCGACGATGTCGCCGTCGTCGAAGAACTTGGCGACGCCGGGGATGTTGTTGGCCTGCATCGCCTCGATACGCACGCCGTCGGCCACTTCCACCACGTAGAGGGTGACGTCGCCCAGGTACAGGCAATCATGCACGCGGCCCTTCAGATGCGCCTCGTCCGGCTGCGCGGCCAGCGACTTGTCCAGCCGCACCTTCTCCGGCCGCAGCGCCAGCCAGCCCTGCTGGCCGGGCTTGACGCCGTCGACCGCCAGGCACTTCACCTCGCCGCAGCCCTTGATGTCCACCGTCATCGCGCCGCCGTCCAGCGACTTGACCGTGGACTCCAGCACATTGCACTGGCCGAGGAAGTCGGCGACGAAACGATTCTTCGGGTAGCTGTACAGCTGCTCCGGCGCATCCAATTGCTCCACCTGGCCGTGGCTCATCACCGCGATGCGGTGCGACAGCGCCAGCGCCTCGCCCTGGTCATGAGTGACGTAGACGAAGGTGATGCCCACTTCCTTCTGCAGATTGATCAGTTCGATCTGCATCTCCTCGCGCAGCTTGGCGTCGAGCGCCGACAGCGGCTCATCCAGCAGCAGCAGGCGCGGGCGGTCCACCAGCGCGCGGGCGATGGCCACGCGCTGGCGCTGGCCGCCGGACATTTCGTGCGGGTAGCGGCTGCCGAACGGCGTCAGGCGCACGTCGGCCAGAAGCTTGTCCACTTGCGCCTCGATCTTCGCCTTGTCCCACTTGGCCATTTTCAAGGGGAAGGCGATGTTCTCGCGCACCGTCATGTGCGGGAACAGCGCGTAGCTCTGGAACACGGTATGCACCGGGCGCTTCTCCGGCGCCACCTGCGACATGTCCTGGCCATCCAGCAGAATCTGGCCGGCGTCCGGCTGTTCGAAGCCGGCCAGCATGCGCAGCAAGGTGGTCTTGCCGCAACCGGACGGCCCCAGCAGGGTGAAGAACTCGCCCGCCTGGACCGACAGGCTGACGTCGTTGACCGCCGTGTAGTCGCCGAAGCGTTTGACCACGTTTTTGATTTCAAGGAGAGCCATTGATCTTCCCCACCACGAAAAAGGGCGCCAGTTTAACAAAAAAACAATTTCCGGGTCCGCTGAAATCCCTTGTAAATTCAAGACCTCAGCGCATTTTCCCACCTAGCCGCGCCAAGCTGGCAAGCCATCTGGATAAGTTGCTCTTTTCAATGAAAAAAACGTTTATGGACAAGGGCTGGCGCGGTGAAAAATATCAGGACTGTCATTGTTGCAAATGATGTATTTTGACAACAAGCTTGTCCCAGCACGGCTTTTCCGGCGCCGAAAGCTGCTTTTGCGGCGGCCTTCGGCGCCATGGCATGGCGCGATAGCCGCGCTTTGGCGCAGGCTGCTGCCCTCGCGCCCTGCAGGATCGACCGCCGCCGCCGGGAAAAATTCACCTTTTGCCGCATTATGACGGCATCAAGCGCGGCGGTCATCGCCAGCGCCATGCCAAAGCCATCAAATGCCGGAATCCCGACCGCCGGCAAAAGAAAAAGGCGCCTCGCGGCGCCTTTTTGCACGATGGAACGTCTCGTTCAGAACTTGGTGCCTACACCCACGCCGAACACCCACGGGTCGACATGCAGCGTGCCCAGCTTGACGTTGCCGGCGCTGACGTCGGTCTGCACCCACAGCTTCTTCACGTCGAAGTTGACGAACCAGCTCTTGTTGATCGCGATGTCCGCGCCGGCTTGCAGCGCCGGGCCGAAGCTGTTCTTCTTCACGGTGATCGCGCCGTTGGCCAGCCCGTCATTGTAGAAACGGGTGTAGTTGAGGCCGGCGCCGACGTACGGACGGAAAGTCGCTTCCGGCGCGAAGTGGTATTGCACGGTCACGGTCGGCGGCAGCACCGACACCTTGCCGATATCGACGCCGTTATTGGTGATCTTGTGGCGCGAAGTGCCCAGGATCAGCTCGGCGCCGATATTGTTGGTGATCATATAGGTGAAATCCAGCTCCGGCGCGGCGGACGATTTGGCGTCCACATGGGTGCCGGCCGCGCCGTTGCTCCAGCTGGCGGACGGGTCCACGTCGATCACGCGGAAGCGGGCCAGAATGTCGCCCTGGGCGGCAAAAGCGCTGGCGGAAATCATGCCGATCGCGGCGGCGAGAGCGAGCTTCTTCATTTTCTGTTCTCCAATGGGGCTGAAAAAACAGCCGTGCGGCCTGCCGGCGTTGACAGCGAACCCTGCCGGCAGTAGCGTGCGGCGTTCGAAGGCAGATTATCCAAGCCCCCTCTTCCACACTTTGCGCCAGATCATGAAAAAATCATGAAATATGCCGATCTACGGGAATTCATCGCCCAACTTGAACAAAAACAGCTGCTGAAGCGCATCGCCTCGCCGGTATCCCCTCATCTGGAAATGACGGAAATCGGCGACCGCGTGCTGAAGGCCGGCGGCCCCGCGCTGCTGTTCGAACAGCCGCGCAGCCCGGACCGGGGCTATGACTTCCCGGTGCTGGCCAATCTGTTCGGCACGCCGGAGCGCGTGGCGATGGGCATGGGCGCCAGCGAGGTGATGCAGCTCAGGGAGATAGGCAAAACGCTGGCCTACCTGAAAGAGCCGGAGCCGCCGAAGGGCCTGAAAGACGCCTGGGACAAGCTGCCGTTGTTGAAGCAGGTATTGTCGATGGCGCCGAAGGAAGTGAAAAAGGCGCCGTGCCAGGACATCGTCTGGGAAGGCGACGCGGTCGATCTGGGAAAGCTGCCGATCCAGCACTGCTGGCCCGGCGACGTCGCGCCCTTGATCACCTGGGGCCTCACCGTCACCCGCGGCCCGAACAAGAAACGGCAGAACCTGGGCATCTACCGCCAGCAGGTGATAGGCAAGAACCGCGTGATCATGCGCTGGCTGGCCCACCGCGGCGGCGCGCTGGACTACCGCGAATTCCGCCAGCAGAACCCGGACCAGCCTTACCCGGTGGCGGTGGTGCTGGGCTGCGATCCGGCGACGATACTGGGCGCGGTGACGCCGGTGCCGGACACGCTGTCCGAATACCAGTTCGCCGGCCTGTTGCGCGGCAGCCGCACCGAGCTGGTCAAATGCATCGGCTCCTACCTGCAAGTGCCGGCGCGCGCCGAAATCGTGCTGGAAGGCCACATCCACCCGAACGATATGGCGATGGAAGGCCCGTACGGCGACCACACCGGCTATTACAACGAGCAGGACAGCTTCCCGGTGCTGACCATAGACCGCATCACGATGCGCGAGAATGCCATCTACCACAGCACCTACACCGGCAAGCCGCCTGACGAGCCGGCGATCCTGGGCGTGGCGCTGAACGAGGTGTTCGTGCCCATCCTGCAAAAGCAGTTTCCGGAGATCGTCGATTTCTACCTGCCGCCGGAAGGCTGCAGCTACCGGATGGCCATCATCAGCATCAAGAAGCAGTACCCCGGCCACGCCAAGCGGGTGATGATGGGCTGCTGGAGCTTCCTGCGCCAGTTCATGTACACCAAGTTCATCGTGGTGGTGGACGACGACGTCGACACCCGCGACTGGAAGGAAGTGATCTGGGCGATCACCACCCGGATGGACCCGGTGCGCGACACCACGCTGATCGACAACACGCCGATCGACTACCTGGACTTCGCCAGCCCGATTTCCGGCCTGGGCGGCAAAATGGGCCTGGACGCCACCAACAAGCTGCCGGGCGAGACCAATCGCGAATGGGGCACCCCTATCGTGATGGACGCCGCCACCCGCCAGCGCGTCGACGCCATCTGGAGCGAACTGGGGCTGTAAGCGCCGTGCCGACGCGGCCCGAAAGCCAACCTCGCGGTTGGCTTTTTTTCGTCCTCAATCCAGCCGGCTGACCCGCGCCAGCCAGGCGACGCCGCCGCCGCTGGCGCGCAACTCCATCGCTTCGTCCTCGGCCGCCAGCAGGCAGCCCGGCGGCAATGCGCTTCCGTCGCAATGCCATTCCCCTTGTTGCAGATACAGTAGGGTCAAGTCGGCCGCCGGCGCCCGCAACACGCCGCCGGCCGGCAGTTGCAAGCGCTCCAGCTCTCCCCGGCCCCAGTCGCGCGCCAGCATCAGGTTGCAATCGCGCAGCGGCCCGCCGAGCAGACGGCAATCCACCCCGGCCTCGCCGGGAAAGGCCGCCACCTGGCCGGCCTGCGCCAGCCGCAACAGGCGGCCATCGTCCAAGCGCAGCTCCATGCCCTCGCCCTCCAGCAGGCCCAGCAGCCGGTCGACGCCGGGAAAATGCGAAAACGGCCCGCCCCGCGCCACATCGGCGATGGACAGCCGCGCGGCGAAGGCGTCCTGCCGGCGCGGGTGCGGCAGCCGGAACAATTCGCAGGTCTGGCCGCCGCCATTGGCCCACGGCATCGGGCGGAAAGCATCTTGGGTGTATAGCCGCATGCGGCAAGCTCCTGTCCAGGCTGAAGACAGCCATATTGCAGAGACGCGCCGCCGCCGTCCACACCCCGGCGGCGCGCCGATGAAAAAAGCCCGGCATCGTCGCCGATGCCGGGCTGGTCCGCCAGAAACGCGGCTAGCGCTCCAGCTCCATCTGGCTCAAGACCACCATTTCGCCCGACAGCTTGCTCTGCGCGCTGCGCAGCGCGCGAAAGCGCACCTTGTCGCCGGCGCGCGCCGCGAACGGCGCCAGCTGGCGCTTATCCAGCGCGCCGGTTTCATCGCTCGGCAGTATGGTCAGCAAGGCGCCGTCGCTGCGCTGGATCGCCAGCTGGTTGAACGGCGCGTTGCCGACGCTGACCAGCTTGCCGTGTTCCCACGGCACCTTGGCCATGCCCAGCGAGGCCAGCGAGGCCAGCAGGCCGCAGGCCGCCAAGACGCCCGCCAACAGCCGTCTCATCGCTTCACCAGGCTCAGACGCGAGTTGGCAGGCACCGTGATGCTCACCTGGCCGGCTACCGGCGCCAGGGTCAAGCGGTATGCTTCCTGAGCGGAGTCTGCCGACAGCTGGACTTCGCTGGGGTTAATGTTGATCTGCGGCAGCGCGATGGTCTTGCCGGCCGGGAAATAGCGGCTGGCTGGCAAGCCCAGCTGCTTGGCCGGGAAGCCGTAGCCGGCAGGCCAGGTGGAGAAGTCCGCCAGCGCCAGGCTGGTATACAGCTGCTGCATCAGGCTGCCGTAGTCGCCGCCGCCTACCGCCGCCAGGCCGTCGTCCAACGCCCGCTCGCCGACATTGGCGCCGGTGACCCAGGGCTTCATCACGCCGGCGCCGTACTGATGCAGCATCAACATGCCAGTGGCCAGCGCTTTCGGATAGCAAGTGGTGCCGAAACTGTCGCCGCTCATCGCCGACCAGCGCTTCAAATCGCAAGCCGGCTGCTTCAGGAACTGGCTGAAGTCGCCGCCCGAGCGCAAATCGGGATGCGAGGTCGCGCTGTCGCCGCGGCCGCCGCCATAGGTATCGGCCGCCACCAGGTAGCCCATGGTCTGCGCCGCCAGCTCGTTCTCCCAAGTCGTGGTGCGCGGGGAGCCCACCATGCGGCGGAACAGCTTATTGTAGCTGTACAGCAAGTGCTGGTACTCATGCCCCAGCGTCGACAGCGTCAGCGCCGGGCCTTTGCCGCTCGGGCTCCAGCTCTGGCCATCGTCGGCGGCCACCAGCGTGTCCACGTTGAGGAAGGTCACCAGCGCTTCATTGCTGTTGGCGAACTCGCTGCAATCGCTGCCGCAAGTGGGGTCCGACGCAGCGGACTTCAGGATGGCGTTGAGAGGGTACGCATAGCCCAGCAAGCCCTGGAAAGCGTTGGCCGGCTGATTCAGCTGCGCCAGCACCAGATGCACATCCTTGGTGCCGGCATCCAGGGTGATGCCCTGCCAGGTCGAATGCACCGGGCCCCACGGCTCGCTGATCACCGCCGCCTCGATCGGGAACACGCTGTTGGCGAAGCGCTCGGCCAGGAAAGCCGCCTGCTGCTGCGTCACCGCGGCCGCGTCGTTTTGCGCCCAGACATAGACGGTTCCGCCATTCGGCAGCGCCTGGCTTGCCTTCATCGTGGCGTTCAACGCGCGGCTGCCGATGCTGTCATACCACGAACGGCTATCGTTGAGCGCGTAACTCCGCGCGGCGATCTGGACGCGTTTCTCCAGGCGCATCCGCGCCTGCGCCCGGCTGGCGACGGCGCCGTAGCTTGCCGCATGCGCGTAGAACTGCTGCATCTTCTGTTCCAGCACTGCCTCCGCCGCCGCATTGTTGCCGCGCGCGGCGCCGCTGCTGCCGCCGTAACCGAGGGGATCGCTGTCCACCTGGGTCATCACCGCGTCCCAGCGGGCTGTCAGCGGGCCGTTGACGGTGATCTGCATGTCCTGGCCGGTATTGTTCTGCAGCTGGTATACCTTGCCGACCGCATCCGCGTTGGCGCTGGCAGGCAGCGCGCAAACGCCGGCCTGGCAGCTCAGGTCGCCAGTGACGGCGGCCTTCTGCGGCGGATTGAGGGTCGTCGCCACCTGATTGCCGGACGTCGTGGAAGAAGAGGAGTCGCCGCCGCCGCCGCCGCAGGCGGAAAGCAGCGCAGCCATCACGGACAGAACGAGAATGTTTTGCTTGTTATTCAACATTTTATTAATTAAGTGTAAATTAAACCGTGGATTTGTAAAATGATCGCAACATTGCCAAGAATAAAGACGGAATATCCGTCCAGTCAATTTACCCGCCTGTCCTGCCGCCCGCGCTTCCTTTTTCCAGACACTGGCCGCGCCCCCTGCTATCATCCGGTTGTTTAGAAATAAGGATCGAACATGGCCTTCCCGCGCAATCCCAACTCCGTCCAACGCCTGAAACGCCTCAACAACCGCCAGCGCAAGAAAATGCGCGTCGGCGAGTTCCGCGAACTGGGTTTCCACCTGGTGGCCCAACTGCGCGAAGGCGTGGACACCGACGCGCTGCTGGATGGCTGGCTGACCCGCTTCGACGAAGCCGGCATCAGCTTCGGCGGCCATTTCGACGGCAAGAGCCGATTGGAAGGCGTGGCCTTCCCGGTGAGCGGCAGCCAAATCACCGATGCGGTGCGCGGCGAGCTGGTCGCCTGGCTGCAGGCGCGCGCCGAGGTGCAATCGCTGGAAGCCAGCGAGCTGATCGATCTGTGGCACGCCGCCTGAACGCGGACGCTGCCCAGAAAAAAAGCCGGCTGACGCCGGCTTTTTTCTTGCCCACCCGGCTTATCCACAGCCATCGGCAAAATTCGCTTTTATCCACAATCTTCACGACAACTGGCGAAACGCCCGATAACCGACGTATAGCCAGGTCTCGCGCGCCAGGAAGCGCGACCAGCTGGACAGCGTGCGGAAACGGCTGGACTGGGTGGGCGCCGGGTAGGCGCGCAGGCCCAGATCAGCGGCCATCAGCACCGCCCGGCGCATATGCAGCGGATCGCTGACCAGCAGATAGGAGCGGATGCCAAACTGGCGGCCCAGATCGCGGGCGTTGGACAGATTCTGCCAGGTGGTGCGCGACTCGGTCTCCACCAGCATCGCCGTCATCGGCACGCCCTGGCGCGCGGCGAACTCGCGGCCGACATCGGCCTCGGACGGATAGCCCGGCTGCGGCGTGCCGCCGGTGAACACGATCCAGCGCACCTTGCCGCCCTGGTAAAGCTTCACCGCGTGGTTGATGCGCTCGCGGAACACCGGCGACGGCTTGTTGCCCCAGGCCGCGGCGCCCAGCACCAGCGCCGCGTCGGCGCCGTTCTGCTCGTCCCCGTCGCCGTAGTCGACGATGGTCCAGGCGATGTAGGCGAAACCGAGCACCACCAGCAGCACCGCCAGCAAAAAGCCTTTCATCATCAAACGCAAATAGAGCATCGGCACAACGGCATCAGGGGGAAGGATGAATGATTGTAACCGCAATCGGCGGCGGCCGGCAGCCGCCGTCAAACGGCGGCGCTAGCGCTCCAGCTCCCAGATCGCCGCCTGCAGGGTTTCCATGCGCGCCGCCAGCGCGGTCTGCGCATCCTGCAAGGCCTTGTTGTAGATGTCGCGTCCCATCTTGTCGGCCAGGAAATCCAGCAGGAAGCGGGCGTCGAAGCTGCCGATCTCCAGCCCGAGCTGGTCCGCCAGATAAGCCTGCACTTGCGGGGCCAGGTGTTGCAGTTGCTGCTCGCTGAGAAGGAATTGGGTGGCCATCGTCGCGTCCGGATCAAAAGGGGTGATTATGGCGCGGCGGCCATCTGCCGGATAGCCAGGCAAAAACCGCCCGCGCCCTCTCCTGGGCCGAAGGTCTAGGGGATTTGGCACCTCGGCGCGCCAGCCGGGCAACGCCACAACCAGTTGACCTCGGCAGTCTCAGCCAACTTGATAGAAAACGCCATCGCCGGCGATGACAAGGAAATCGTCGCCAAATCGCTGCTGAAGCTCGTGGTCATCGGTTCGCTGGTGCCGGCCACCGTCTTGAGCGCGATCGGACTGCCCAGCTGTATGCTCAACTGGCTGTTGGCCAGCAGGTAAGCGATATTGTTCTGGATGTACTGACCCAACGGAAAACTGCCGCCGCCGGGCAAGGCCACCACCTTGCCGGGCGGAACCAGCCGGTTCAGGCCAATCAGCAAGTTCTGGTCGGGCTTGTACAGCAAAGTATCCTTGACCTTGGCCAGGGCCGCCTGCACGCTGCTCTGCACCGTGCTGTCTATCTTGCCTTCGGCCTTGCTGATCAGCGCGTCGCCCAATACCGGCAGAATCCAGCTCAAGTTCGAGTCGCAATCGGTGGACGAACTGGAAGTCGCCGTCATGCCGGTCTTGTCGCCGGCGATGGCGCCATTCGCGGCTCCGTACTGGCCGGTAATGACAATATTGCTCAGCGTCAGCGTGTTGGTGCAGGTATAGCTGATTACGCCCCATTTATGGCCGGAATACTGGTTACGCACCTGGTAACTGAGCCCGGACAAGGTCATGTAGACCACGCCGCTGGCATCCGGGCGTATCGTTGCCAACGCGTTGCCGCTGACCACCCCGCCCAGAAAGGCCGCGCCGTTCTGCGCCACCAGTTGCGACACTCGTCCGTTCAAGCCCTGCTGCAAGGTATAGGGCACGCTTTGCAGATCTATGGCGGTCTGCCGCAATTGCCCCATCGACTTGGCATCCTCGCTGTAGCTGAGCGACCCGCCGCCGTAATTGATGGTTGCCCGATACTGGTCCGACACCAGTGTTGGCGACCAATCAGCGTGCGCGCAGCCAGCGGCAAACAGTCCAATCACAAAAAACGCCTTGCGCATCATGAATATTTCCTCAAGTGGACAAACGCCCGCGCGCCGGATCGGCGCGCAGGCGGACTGAGTGGTCTTCGACAGACTTTCTCTCTCAGAAATTATTCAAACATCATATAACAATGCTGACGATGCGAACACGCTAATTTTTAAAAATTTTAACCTCATTGACATTTTCAGTCGACTTGGCTTCCGGAAACAAGCCGCGGGCGACCTGCCGCTATATCCTCGACCATTCCCGCCCCAGCAGCAGCAAGCCGCGCTGCCAGACCCGCTGCCTGTGCCGCAGGCAGTCCCGCCATTGGCGGCGCGCTCCTTCGTATGGCAGCGCATGCGCGCCGGCCTGCTCCAGCCATGCGAAACCAGCCGGGCTGCTGTCGTGCCATAACGCGATGCCGTCGGCGCAGCCGCGCCGCGCCAAACGCGCCAGCTTGTCCGGCAAGGGCGCCGGACTCAGCCAAACGCGAGCGCCGTGAAACAGGCTGGAGCGCCAATAGCGCTGCTGGCAGCGCCAGCCGTCCTGCAGGCAGGACCAGGCGCAGGCCGGGAATTCACAGCTCCACCACAGCATCGGATTCATCGCGCGCTCCTTTTTTTGTGCAGTGCACAATGAAGTTATACCCGCTGTTGGACGCCATCGCCAGCCGCATGTGAGCGCGCAAAAAAAAACCGGCGCACCAGGCGCCGGGAATCACGAGTCAAACAAAGGAGAAACGGTTTACAGCGTCACCCAGCGCGGCCGGGTCAACATGTCGGGCTGCAGGATGTCGTCCAACTGCTCGCGGGTCAGCAGGCCATGGGCCAGCACCACCTCGGCCACGCTGCTGCCGTTGGCGTGCGCTTCGGCGGCCACACGGGTGGCGGCTTCGTAGCCGATCACCGGGTTCAGCGCCGTCACCAGGCCGATGGAGTTCTCCACGCTTTGGCGCAAGCGCTCGCGGTTGGCGGTGATGCCTTTCACGCAATGCTCGGTCAGCGTGTCGCAGGCGTTGGCCAGGTGGCCGGCGCTGCGGAACAGGCTGTAGGCGATCACCGGTTCGAAGGCGTTCAGCTGCAGTTGGCCGGCTTCGGCGGCCATGGTGATGGTCATGTCGTTGCCGATGACTTCGTAGGCCACCTGGCTCACCACTTCCGGAATCACCGGATTGACCTTGCCCGGCATGATGGACGAACCGGCCTGGCGCGCCGGCAGATTGATCTCGCCGAAGCCGGCGCGCGGGCCGGACGACAGCAGGCGCAGGTCATTGCAGGTCTTGGACAGCTTGACCGCCACGCGCTTGAGCACGCCGGACAGCTGCACGAAGGCGCCGCAGTCCTGGGTGGCTTCGATCAGATTCGGCGCGGTGATCAGCTGGCTGCCCACCAGCTCCGACAGATGCAGGCAAACCAGCTTGGCGTAATCCGGATGGGCGGTGATGCCGGTGCCGATGGCGGTGGCGCCGAGGTTGATCTCCAGCATCAGCGCGCTGGCTTCTTTCAGGCGCTGTTCATCTTCGCCCAGCATCACGGCGTAGGTCTGGAATTCCTGGCCCAGCGTCATCGGCACCGCGTCCTGCAGCTGGGTGCGGCCCATCTTCAGGATGTCCTTGAACTCCCCGGCCTTGTCCTCGAAAGCCTTGCGCAGCGTTTCCATCCGCGACACCAGCTTCAGCACGCCCCAGAAGGCGGCCAGGCGCAGCGCGGTCGGGTAGACGTCATTGGTGCTCTGGCACAGGTTGACGTGCTCGTTCGGGTGCAGGTATTGGTACTCGCCCTTGGCGTGGCCCAGCAGCTCCAGCGCGCGGTTGGCGATCACCTCGTTGGCGTTCATATTGGTGGAGGTGCCGGCGCCGCCCTGGATCACGTCGACGACAAACTCCTCATGCAGCTTGCCGGCGCGGATTTCCTCGCAGGCATCGACGATGGCCTGGGCCAGTTTGGGGTCGAGGATGCCGAGGTCGCGGTTGGCCTGGGCGGCGGCTTGCTTGATGCAGGCCAGCGCGCGGATCAGGTCGCCATAGCTGCCTATGGTCTGGCCGGTGATCGGGAAATTCTCGATGGCGCGCAAGGTGTGCACGCCCCAATAGGCGGTGGCCGGCACGTCGCGGTTGCCAAGCAAATCGTGTTCGATGCGGGTGGTCATCTGCGGGTCTCCTCAGGGCGGCCGTCATGCGCGGCCTGGAATGCCCCGCACTGTATGCCTGCCCCGCCTGCTTGGCCAATTCCGAATCGGGATGGGGTTATGCAGGAATTGCATAACCTTGCGACAGCCTGGCCCGCGCGGGCTTACCGCCTCACACCGCCGGGTGGCGCGCCGCCAGATATGCCCACAAAGCCTGTTGCTCCGGCTTGGCGTGGCGCAGATCGCAATACAGCTGGATCTCCATTTCCACGCTCCATTCGTCGCCGCCGGCCGGCAGCAGCAAGCCGGCCTGGCACTCCGCCGCCACCGAGCTCTCCGGCAGGAAGGCCAGGCCGTGGCCGGCCAAGGCCATCTGCTTCAGCCCTTCGGCCATATCGGTTTCGTAGCGCAGCGACAGGTGCGCCGGCTGCGGCCCGCTGACCAGCAGCAAATCGCTCATCAAGCGGAAATAGGCGTTGCTGGCGTAACCCAAAAACGGCAGCGGCGCCTCCTGCCGCCCCGGCAGGGCATACACGGGCGCGCCGTCCGCGGCGATGGCGTACGGCCGCAGGCGCTCGACGCCCAGCCGCAAGCCGCCGTAGCGCGCGTCATGCAACTCCACCGGCTGCTTGGGATGGTGGTAGCACATCAGGAAATCGCTGCCGCCTTCGACGAAGGCCAGCACCGCGTCGTGCACATTGCTGGCCTGCAGTCGGCAGGACAACTGGCCGAAACCGTCCTCCACCGCGGTCAGCCACTTGGGAAAATACGAGAACGACAGCGTGTGCGGCACCGCGAACTCCAGCGTGCCCTGCGGCAAGGGCTGCAGGCCGCGCAGCATGGTGCGGGTGGTGTTGAGCTGAGCCAACAGCGGCACCGCTTGCTGCTGCAGCAGCTTGCCGGCCGCGGTCAGCTTGGTCGGATAAGTGGTGCGGTCTATCAGGTCCGCGCCCAGCCAGCTCTCGAGCGCGCGGATGCGCCGGGAGAAAGCCGGCTGCGTCAGGTGGCGCAGCTCGGCGGAGCGGGTGAAGCTGCCGGTATCGGCCAGCACCAGAAAGTCTTCCAGCCAGCGGGTTTCCATCGCTCAAGGTCCAGATTGCGGATGCCCGATGTTACACCGGCGCGGCGTCTTGCGCCGCAGCCCGGGCCGCCACAATGGATTTACAGAACGCAAACAAACGCGCCATTGCTATCCGGCGGTCGGCCTTTCAGACTCAAACGATGACCATTGCCGTCCCCCTCCCGCCGCCGGCGCGCCGGCCGGGCCGCGCCATCGCCTTGGCCATCAGCGCCTTGCTGCACCTGCTGGCCCTGCTCTGCTTGCGGCTCGACGCCACTGCCGTCCGCACGCCCCTGCCGCCGCAACCGTTGCGGGTGCGGATCCTGCCCATCACGCCGGACGCGGCGCAGGCCACAAGGATGCCGCCCGTCCCGGCGCCGACCCGCCAAGCCGCCACGCGCGCGCCAGCCGTCCACGCCGACGCTCATCGCTCCCGGATCGCGCTCGCGCCGCAACGCGCCGGCAAGGCGAGCGCCAGCGCGGCCGGCCAAACGCCGCGCCTCACCCTGGAGGGGCTGCACCGGCAGATGCGAAACCTCGAACCGGAAAACCCGACCGCCAGACCCTTGCCGGAAAATCCGCAGCAAGCCCGCCTCGCGCGCGGCATCGCGCAGGCGGAACGCGCCGATTGCAAGCATGCCTACGCCGGCCTGGGCCTGCTGGCCGCGCCGATGCTGCTGAAGGACGCGCTGGATAAAGACAACGGCTGCAAGTGGTAGCTTGCAGCCGTCGATAAGGGCGGGAAGGCGCGCGATCAGCGCTGCAGCGTCACCCAGTCCTGGGTGGCCTCGGCGGCCTGGAACTCATGCACCGCCTCCCGCATCAGCGCGAAGGCGGCCGGCGCGTCCAGCCGCTGGCAGGCGTCGGCCAGCCGCTGCAGCAACGATGCCATTTCGGCGTCGGACAGGTGGTACTCCTGCGCGCGCAGGATGCGGGCGTGGTCGGTGGCCAGCACGTTGTCGCCGATCAACAGCTCCTCGTACAGCTTCTCGCCGGGCCTGAGGCCGGTGACGCGGATTTCGATATCGCCGCCCGGATGATCCGCATCCTTCACCTCCAGGCCGGACAGGTGCACCATGCGCCGCGCCAGATCGATGATCTTCACCGGCTCGCCCATGTCCAGCACGAACACGTCGCCGCCGTCGCCCATCGCGCCAGCCTGGATCACCAGCTGCGCCGCTTCCGGGATGGTCATGAAGTAGCGGGTGATGTCGGCATGGGTCAGCGTGATCGGGCCGCCGGCCTTGATCTGGCGGCGGAACAGCGGAACGACCGATCCCGAGCTGCCCAGCACATTGCCGAAGCGCACCATGACGAAACGGGTGCGGCTGCCGCGGGCGTGGCGGGTCTGCAGGGTCAGCTCGGCCAGCCGCTTGGTGGCGCCCATCACATTGGTGGGGCGCACGGCTTTATCGGTGGAAATCAGCACGAAGGTGTCGACGCCGCAGTCCTCCGCCGCGCGGGCGGTGGTGTCGGTGCCGAAGGCGTTGTTGACGATGCCGGCCACCGGATTGTGCTCCACCATCGGCACGTGCTTGTAGGCGGCGGCGTGGTACACCGTCTCCACCTGGAAGGCGCGCATCACCTGGGTCAGCCGCGCATAGTCGGTGACCGAGCCCAATATCGGCGTGCGCGGGATGCGCGGCGCGATCTGCGCCAGTTCCTGGTCTATGCTGTACAGCGCGAATTCCGACAACTCGAACAATACGATGCGCGCCGGGCGGTTCTTGACGATCTGGCGCGCCAGTTCGGAGCCGATGGAGCCGCCGGCGCCGGTGACCAGCACTACCTTGTCGCGGATGTTGCGCGCCAACAGTTCGGCCTTCGGCGGCACCGGATCGCGGCCCAGCAGATCCTCGATCTCCACCTCCTTCAATTCCTCCACCCGCGCTTCGCCGGACACCAGGTCGGCCATGCCGGGCAGGCGCTTGATCGGCACCCGCAGCCGCTCCAGCGACTCCAGGATTTCGCGCTGGCGGCCGCGGCCGACCGAAGGCATGGCCAGCAGGATGCACTTGGCCTGGGTATCCTTGACCAGCGCCGGCAGCTCGTCCGGCGCATGCACCGCCACGCCGCGATAGGTGCGGCGGCGCAGCTCGGGGTTGTCGTCGACGAAGGCCATCGGCCGGTACTCGCGGCCGGCCTGCAAGGCCAGCATCAGCTGCACGCCGGCCTGGCCGGCGCCGTAGATGATCACCGGATCGCGCGGCGCCTCGGTGGCGTCGATGCGCCTGACCAGACCGCGCAGCAGGAAGCGGCTGCCGCCAATATAGGCCATCGCGAACACCCAGAAGATGATCACCGACGCGCGCGGCATCGCCCAGACGTGGGCCATCTGGATCACCGCCTGCAATACCAGCACCGACAGCGTCACGCCGCTAAACACGGTGAAGATGATCTTGTCGTCCAGGTATTTCAGCACCGCGCGGTACAGGCCCAGCTTGATGAAGATGGGAATCGCCCACAAGGGCGGCACGATGAAGATCCACAGGTGCGGATTGAGCTTGGGGTCCCAATAACCGCCCAGGCGCAGGAATACCGCGCTCCACAACGCCAGCGGCAGCAGCAGCGCGTCCATCAGCGCCAGCATCGCCATCTTGTTGTGTCGGGAGAAGGCTAGCAGTTTTTCAAACATGGTCATTCTTTCCTATCCGGCCGCCATTGATACAGCGCGTCCGGACAGCGTTCCTCGTTATCCAGTCCATCGCCCAGGCTCAGCAATGCGAAGCCATGCGCCTCGTAAAAGCGCCGCGCGCCGGCATTGGCCTGGAACACATGCAGGCGGCAGGCCTGCGCCCGCTCCACCACAACCCGCTGCAACAAAGCCGCGCCTATGCCCGCGCCTTGATGCCGCGCGGCGACATACAGCTGATCCAGCCACCTGAGGCCATCTTGCGCCGAACAGGCGGCGAAGCCGGCGATCTCGCCGCCCCGCTCCGCCAGCCAGACATCGCCCGCCGGCAGCAAGGCCTCGGCGAACCAGGTCCGCGCGGCGGCCTCGCCATGCGCCAACGGCGCATAGGGCATCGCGCGGCGGCAATCCAGGTAGATGCCGGCCAACGCCTCGGCGTCGGCGGGCATGGCGCCGCGAATCGTGATGGTCATCGGCTGACGATCTTCATCAGGGTGGCGACAATGATGCGGATGTCTTCGAGCAGGCTATGGGTTTCGGCGTAGCGGACGTAATAGCCCAGCTTCTCCGGCAGCACCTCGTCGATATAGGCGCGCTCCGGATCGGCGGCGCGGCCCAGTATCTCGTTTTCATCGATCATCTTTATCGACGCCCAGTCGGTGATGCCTGGGCGCACCGACAGCACGATGTCCTTCACCTCGGCCGGATAGTGCGCGACGTATTTGGGCACCTCCGGCCGCGGGCCGACCAGGCTCATGTCGCCGAACAGCACGTCCAGCAGCTGCGGCAGCTCGTCCAGCTTGGTCTTGCGCAGCACTCGGCCGGCGCCGGTGACGCGGCTGTCGGCGCCCACCGTCAATTGGCCATGGCGTTCGGTATCCACCTGCATGGTGCGGAATTTGTGGATGCGGAACAGCGCGCCGCCGCGCCCCACCCGCACCTGGCGGAAAAACACCGGCCCCGGCGAATCCAGCTTCACCCACAGCGCCACCGCCATAAGCGGCAGCGCCAGCACGGCGAGACCCGCGCCGGCAGCGGCGATGTCGAACAGCCGCTTCAGCAAACGCGAGCCATGGCGGCGCGGCTGGCAGCAAGGCGGCAACAACTCGCCGCCCTCTTTTTCCAACCGATCGCTCATGCGCCCAGGATCTCGCGCACCGCGGCGATGACGCGGGTCTGGTCGTCGTCGGTCATCTTGGTGTACAGCGGCAGCGTCACCTCGGCCTCGAACGCGGCGTCAGCCACCGGGAATTGCTCGCGCGTCAGCTGGTAGCCGTCGCGCCATACCGGCTGGCGGTGCAGCGGGATGAAGTGCACCGAGCAGCCGATGCCCTTCTCCGCCATCTTGGCGATGAAGTCGTCGCGGCTGACGCCGGCTTCCGGTTTGATCCGCACCGGGTACAAGTGCCAGGCGTGGTTGCTGCCCTCGTCCTTGGCGCGCGCCGGCAGGATCAGCGGCAGGCCGGCTAGCTCGCGGTCGAAGCGCTGGGCCATGACTTCGCGCTTGTCGTAAAAGCCGCGGATTTTCTTCAGCTGGTGAATGCCCATCGCCGCGGCGGTGTCCGGCATATTGTACTTGTAGCCTGGAGCCACCACCTCATAGAACCAGGCCGGCGTCTTGGACACATAGCGGTCGAAGGCGTCGCGGCTGATGCCGTGCAGGCGCATCACCTTGCAGCGGGCGATGATGTCCTTGTTCTTCGACACCACCATGCCGCCTTCGCCGGTGGTCATGGTCTTGTTGGCGTAGAAGCTGAACACGGTCACGTCGGAATCCAGCGTGCCCACCAGCTTGCCCTTGTAGTAGGTGGGCATCGCGTGGGCGGCGTCCTCGACGATCTTCAGGCCATGCTCGCGGGCGATGGCGATGATTTCGTCCATCTCGCAAGCGAGGCCGGCGAAGTGAACCGGGATAATGGCTTTGGTCTTGCCGGTGATCGCCGCGCGGATGGCGTCCGGGCGGATGTTGAAGGTGGCCGCGTCCACGTCCACGCACACCGGGTGCGCGCCCAGATAGCGCACCACTTCGGCGGTGGCGGTGAAGGTATAGGACGGCACGATCACTTCGTCGCCCTCGCGGATGCCGATGGCCTCCAGCGCCAGATGCAGGCCGGCGGTGGCGGAGTTCACCGCGATCGCCTCGACGCCGTCGCCGAGGAATTGCGCGAAGTCAGCCTCGAACTGCTTGGTCTTGGGGCCGGTGGTGACCCAACCGGAACGCAGCGCGTCGACCACTTCGTTGATCTCTTCCTCGCCGATGTCCGGCAAGGCAAACGGCAAAAATTTCTGTTCGCTCATTTCTCAGTCTTTCGTCTTAGCGCGGCCTAGCATGGCCGCCGTCCATGTCCATCGCCGCGCGCCTCGCGCGCGCGGCCTGCAAAATCTTGCGTAGGGCGGAAGCCCCAAAGGGGCGTTCCGCCATTCCATTTATCTCTTGCAACGGCAGAGGCGGAACGCCCGCTATGCGGGCTTCCGCCCTACGCCAAAATCACAGCTTCACCGCCGCCAGAAAGCGTCGCGCCAGCACCGCGTAATCGTGGTTGGCCAGCACATAGGCCTTGCCGGCCGCGCCCATCGCTTCGCGCTCGGCCAAGGGCAGCACCGCCATGCGTTTGACCGCGTCGGCGATGACGGCTGGGTCTTCCACGCCTATGCTCAAGCCCGCGCCGGCATCCTTCACCATGTCGTTGCCGGCCTCCACCGAGTGGATCACCGGCTTGCCGGCCATCATGTAGTCGAACAGCTTGTTCGGGTTGATGCCGAAACGGTAGATCGGCAGCTTGCGCCAGCCTATGTACAGCGCGTCGCATTCTGCCAGGAAGGCCGGCACGCTGCGCTTGGCGATGGCGGGCAGGAACATCACATTGTTCAATTTCAGCTCGGCGGCGCGCGCCACCAGCGCTGCCTTGTCCGGGCCGTCGCCAACCAGCACGAAAGTCACCGGCGCGTCCTGCATCAAGGCCGCCGCTTCCAGCAGGTAATCCAGCGCGTTGGCCAGGCCGTGGCCGCCGGCGTAGCCGACGATGAAGCGGCCGTGGGACTTCAGCTCCGCCAGCCGCATCCGGTGCTCGGCGGACAAAGGCTGCGCCTCGCCCTGCCATTCGCCCACATCCACGCCGTTGGGGATCACCGCGTATTTTTCCGGCGCCATGCCGTGCGCCATCATGTAGTCCCTGGCACAGGGCAGCATCGACACCACGGTGTCGGCTTTTCTGTAACCGAAGTCCTCCGCCCACTGCAGCAGGCGGATGAACGGGTGTTTCGGCGACATGCCGCCCACTTCCACCGGCGTCAGCGGCCACAGGTCGTGCACCTCGTACACCAGCCGCGCGCCGGTCTTGCCGGCGATCCAGGCCGCCGGGATGGTGTCCAGCGGATAGGTGGACGAGGCGATCACCACGTCCGGCTTCCACTGTTTCAAATAGCGGCCGGACAGGCCCATCACCTTGGCGAGGAAGCTGAAGATGTTCAACACCCGGCCCAAGCCGTTGCCTGCGTAGGGACGGGTCTTGCACCAGGTGTAGCGGATGCCGTCGATGTCCTCGTCGCGGTACTTGCCGTCCACTTGCGGATGAGTCTGCCGCAGGTGCGACACGTCGGCCGCCAGCATGTTGACTTCGTGCCCGGCCTGCACCCATTCGCGCGCCAGGTAATAGGGACGGAATTCCATGCCGTGGCGCGGACTGCCGGCGTAGTGATTGATGTAGAGAATGCGCATAGTTTCTATTGCTTGTTTTCCATTGCGGCGCGTTGCAGCCGCCGCCAGTCGCGGCTGGCGAAATAGGCGCCGAAGGCCATCCAGAACGCCAGGGTGAACAGCGAGCCGTTCAACAACGGCAAACGCCCGCTGCCCAGCCACTCCATACCCAGCACGAAAGCCAGCATCGGTCCGCCCCGGCCTATCGCCCCATGCAGCAGCAAAAAGCGCATTTGCCCGCCCGCCGCCACTTGCGGCCAGCGACCGCTGGCCAGCATGCTTCGCAGCCAGACGCTCTGCGCCAACAGCGGCGCCGCCGCCAGCAAGGCCACCAGGCTGTGCAGCCATACCGTCTGCGCGGAAAAGGGCGTGCCCTTGAATTGCCAGTTGATCGCCGCCATCAGCGCGCCCAACGGCAGCGCCAACAGCAAGCTCAGCGCGGCGGTACGCCACGTCATTGCGCGCGGCCTTCCAGCTGGCGGTACAGGCCGACCAGCTTTTCCGCCTCGGCCGCCCAGCTGTATTTGCCCAGCACCGCCTGCTTGCCGGCTTCGCCGAGCGCGCGCATCCGTTCCTCGTCGCCCAGCAGTTCGTTGATGGCGGCGGAAATGGCTGCGGCGTCCTGCGGGTCCACCAGCACGCCGCAGCCGGCGTCGTCGACGATCTCGCGCCACACCGGGAAGTCGCTGGCGATCACCGGCATGCCGGCGGCCATGTATTCAAACAGCTTGATCGGCAGCGCGTCGACGTAGTTGGGCGTGGGGAACAAGGTCACCAGGCCGATCTTGCTTTTCGCCAGCACCTCGGCCACGCCCTTGCGGTCCAGCACGCCCAGGTCGTTGACCCGCGCCCAGCCGGGCTCGGCCTGCACCTTGGCGCGCAGATCGCTCTCGCTCCACGGCCCGGCCAGATTCAGCCGGGTGGCGGTGCCCGGCAAAGCGGCGACGATGGGTTCGATGCCGCGGATGCGGCTGATGCCGCCGATATAGCACACCTCGTTGCGGCGGCTTTCCCACGGCGTGTCGCGCACCAGCTCTTCCAGTATCGGGAAGTTGCACACGTCCAGCGCGTTGGCCCCCAGCTTCTCGAAGCGTTTGCGGATGTGCGGGGTGGAGGTGACGATGGCGTCGAAGCGGCGCGCCGCCCAGTCCTCCAGCGTCTCGAAGCCGCCGGACACCAGCGGGCGCACCGCGCCGGGTATCCAGTGCTTGGCCAGAATCTGGCGCGGCACATCCTCGTGCACGTCGTACACCACCTTGATGCCGGCCTGCTTCAGGCGCACGCCGGCCGGAATCAGCTCCGGATCGTGGAAATGCACCACGTCCGGACGCAGCTTCAACGCGGCCTGGTAGACGCGCTTGACGGTGCCGGTCATGCGCGACAGGCGTCCGCCGGTCTTGGGGCCGACGTCGTGGATGCGCACGCCGCCCCGGATTTCCTCGCCCTGGCCGTCGGCGACGATCAAGGTCACCTCATGGCCGGCCGCCGCCAACGAGCTGCACTCCTTGACGAAGATGCGGATGTCGTGGCGCGGATGGGCGGAGGTCAGATGGGCTATCTTCATATTTTTCTACCCTTGTCGGCGGCCAGCTCGCGGTACAGATCGGCGAAACCGGCCATATTGGCCTGGTGCAGCGCCTTGGCCGCCACCAGGCCGCGATTGGTCGCCGCCAGGCTTTGCAGGGCGGCGTCGTCTTCGGCTTGCGCCATCGCTCGCAGCAGTTCCGGCCCCAGCCGGCTCACGTCCTCGGCGATGGCGCCGTTGAGGCCGTCTATCACCCATTCGCCGTTGGCCGGCAGATTGGACAGCAGCGGCAGGCAGCCATGGCCCATCGCCTCCAGCAGGCTGATGCTGGTGGCGTCGGAGCGCGGCACGCTGACGAACACGCGGGAATCGGCGTACAGCTTGCCCAGAGTGGCGCTGTCGACGAAACCGGCGAACTCGACCCGCTTGAGCCCCAGCGCCGCCGCCAGTTGTTTCAAATTGTCGGTCTCGCCGCCGCTGGCGGCGACCACCAGGTTCCAGTCGGCGCAGCGGCCGCTCCTCTCCACTTCGGCCCAGCCCTTGAGGATGGCGTCTATCCGGTACAGCGGCTTGTGCAGCCGGCAGGACAGCACCTGCTTTTTCTTGGCGGCGACAGCGGGTTCCGGCGGCAGCGCGTCTATGCCGTAATTGAGCAGCGCGATGCGGCAGTCGCCGGCCAGCTCGCGGATTTGCGCCGCCATGTACAGCGAATCCGACGTCACCGCGGCGGCGGCCTGGAGGTTGCCGCGCACCATCGCGCGCAGCAGCCGGTTCTGCCGCGGCAGCAGCAGCACGTCCGAGCCCCAGGCGGTCAGCAGCGTCGGAACGTCCGAGCCCGCCAGCGCGCGGCGCGCGTGCCAGGCCACGCTGTTGGCCTGGTGGACATGAACCACGTCCGGCTGGATCTGCTGGATCCAGGCTTTGAGCTTGCCGGCGCTTCCCAGCGCCTTCAGGCTGAAATCGACGCGCAGCTCGCCCTTCAGATTGGCCGGGCGCTTGTCCGCCGGCGGCTCGCCGTTGCAGGCCAGGTAGATTTCGCCCACGCGCGGCGCGATGCCGGCGAGGAAGCGCCAGGTATGCACCGAGGCCGAGCCCACCACCAGCAGGCGGCGTATCGCTTCACTCATCGGCCCAGGCCTCGTACAGCGGATGCAGGTCCGGGTGCTGCGCCAGCCATTCGGCGTCCATGTCGCGGGTATCGCCGACCACCCGCGCCGGATTGCCGGCCAGGATGGCGAAATCCGGATACTCGCCGGCCGGCACGAAGCTGTACGCCGATACGATGCTGCCCTTGCCCAGCGTCACGCCCGGCATCAGCACCGAATGCGGGCCGACAAAGCTGTACTTGCCAAGCTTGGTGGGCTTTTTCAGGTAGCCGGCGTGGTTGCCGCGGTCCAGATACTCGCGGCCGTACAGCCGGATGGCGACATGGCTGGAGTGGGTCAGCAAAGACACGTAGTTGGTGATCTGGCAGCCCTCGCCGATGTAAAGGCCGCCGGAAGAGTCGATCAGGTTGAAATGGCCGATATAGACATTGTCCTCGACCATCAGCTTGTCGATATGTTCGATCCGCGTCATGTTGGAGACGCGGGTGCGCTTGAGGAAAACGCCGTCGCCGCGCTGGAAGCCGTACACCATCCGCGGCCGCACCCACGCCGACAGCCGAAAGCGGATGCGGCTGAAAAATCCATTCCAGTTCATCGAGCTGCCTTATAAAGCCAGGTGAAATATGCAATGAAATAGCCGGCCATCACCACCGACACCAGCTGGAAAGTGGGTACGGCATCCTGCCAGATGTGGAAACCCAGCCACAGCGATCCCAGGAACAGCACGGCCTGCACCAGGGACAGGAAAAACGCGAAGCGCTGGCGATTGATCACCGGCGGCACCATGCCCAGCGGCGAGGCGACGAAGTGGAACAGGATGTACAGCGACATCGCCTCGGCGTAGCGGCCGGCGTCGGACCAATTGTGGCCGAACACCAGCGTGAACAGCGGCTCGCCGAAGATCTGGATCACCAGGAAGGGAAACAGCGCCATGCCAAACAGCGTCAGCATCATCTTGCGCAGGATGGGGCGCAAGGGCTTGCCCAGGTTCCGCGCCTCGGCCAGCTCGCGGTAGGCCACCTGAGCCACCGCCTGGCCGATCAGCGCCGCCGGCAGCTTCAGCACCCGCATCATCAGCCCGTAAAAGCCGACGGCCGAGGTGCTGGCCAGCATCGCCAGCACCACCAGCGTGACCGAATCCAGCATCGCGGTGCTCAGCGCGTGCGGCGCGTTGATCTTGGGAAACTCGATATAGGCGGCGGCGGCCTCGCGCATGCCCTGGCGGCTGAGCTCGCGGCGCCAGGGCATGCGCGACTTGAAGTCGGCCCAGGCTTGCGACAGCAGCGAGCCCAGCTGCCCCGCCAGCTGGCCCAGGATCAACCCGCCAGCGCCGGCGCCCAGCCAGCCGGCCAGCACCTGGGTGCCGGCCATGCCCAGCGACTGCGTCATGCGGCCGTTGGCGTTGGCCTGGTAGCGGCGGTGGCGGTTGTTCCAGTTGGTCCAGGCCTGCATCAGCCCGGCCAGCCATACCGACAGCGGCAGCAACAGCAGCCAGGACTCCAGCTCCGGCGCGCCCAGATGGGCGGCGATGTGCGAATGCCCGCCCAGCAGCACCACCAGGCCGATCAGCAGGGCCAGCGCGCTGGCGCACAGCAAGGACAGGCCCATCAGGTTGCTGGCGCGCTTCTCGTCGGCCGGCAGCACGATGGCCATTTCGTAACGGGCGGTGGCCAGCACCGCCAGCGTCGACATCCACGACACGTACACGGTCTGGATGCCCACCTCGTGCGGGTTGTACAGCCGGGTGATCAGCGGCGACGCCAGCAGCGGCACCACCTGGGCCACGGCGGCGCCGGTGACCAGGGTGATGATGTGGCGGATGAAGCCGCTTTTAGGCATGCGCAGGGAAGCCAGCGTCAGCATCCCCTCAACCCAGCGCCTGCTTTACCGCGGCGACGATGGCGTCCTGCGCGGCTTCCGTCAGGAACGGATGCATCGGCAGGCTCATCACGCGCTTGCCGGCGGCCTCGGCCAGCGGGAAGCTGCCCTCGCCCTGGCCCAGGTGGGCGAAAGCCGGCTGCAGGTGCAGCGGAATCGGGTAATGCACGGCGGTGGGCACGCCCAGCTCTTTCAAGCGCGCCTGCACCGCGTCGCGGTCGTCCACTTCTATGGTGTATTGGGCGTAGACGTGGGTGTTGCCCGCACCGATCACCGGCACCCGGGCCACATCCTTCAACAGCTGGCTGTAGCGCGCGCCGATGCGCTCGCGCGCGGCCACTTCGTCGGGGAAGCTGGGCATCTTGGCCAGCAACACCGCGGCCTGGATGGTGTCCAGCCGGCCGTTGATGCCGATGGACGGGTGGTGGTAGCGGCGGTCCTGGCCGTGGATGCGGATTTCGCGCATCTTCTTCGCCAGCGCGTCGTCGTTGGTGAAGCAGGCGCCGCCGTCGCCGTAGCAGCCCAGCGGCTTGCTCGGGAAGAAGCTGGTGGTGGCGATGGTGGACAGATTGCCCGACTTCTTGCCATGCTGGCTGGCGCCGAAGCTTTGCGCGCCGTCCTCGATCACCGCGATGCCGTGCTTGGCGGCGATGGCGTTGATGGCGGCGAAATCGGCGGCCTGGCCGTACAGGCTGACCGGCATGATGGCGCGGGTGGCCGGCGTGATCGCCGCTTCCAGCAGGTTCGGGTCCAGGTTGTAGCTGATCGGGTCGATATCGACGAACACCGGCTTGGCGCCCAACAGCGCGATCATCTCGCCGGTGGAGATGAAGGTGAACGGCGTGGTGATCACTTCGTCGCCCGGACCGATGTCCAGCGCCATCATCGCGATCAGCAGCGCCTTGGTGCCGTCGCAGACGCCGATGGCGTGCTTGGCGCCGGTGTAGGCCGCCAGTTGCTCCTCCAATTCCTTCACTTCCGGCCCCATGATGTACTGGCCGTGGTCCAGCACCGCGTGGATGCGCGCGTCGATGTCGGCCTTCAGGTGCTGGTACTGCGCTTTCAGATCAATAAACTGGATGGACATGGTCTTCTCGATATTCGGATGAGGGCGGCCAGGCGGGCCGCCCGGACAAAACTCACACCGGCGTGCAGTGATTGCCGCCGACTTCGTAATGGATGCCGCAAGACGCGCAGGAATGGGTGCCGATGTCGTTGGGCAGGCGCTCGCCGCAGCCGCACATCCAGCCGATGCGCTTGGCCGGCGCGCCCACCATCAGCGCGTAGGCCGGCACGTCGCGCGTCACCACCGCCCCGGCGCCGATGAACGCGTACTCGCCGACGGTGTGGCCGCAGACTATGGTGGCGTTGGCGCCGATCGACGCGCCCTTCTTCACCACGGTGCGGCGGTATTCGTTCTTGCGGTTGACGTGGCTGCGCGGATTGTTGACGTTGGTGAACACCATGGACGGGCCGCAGAACACGTCGTCTTCCAGCGTCACCGCGTCGTAGATCGACACGTTGTTCTGCACCTTGACGTTGTCGCCGATCAGCACGTCGTTGCCGACGAACACGTTCTGGCCGAACGAACAGCCGGCGCCGATCCTGGCGCCGCCGCAGATGTGGACCCAGTGCCAGACGCGGGTGCCGGCGCCGATCTGCGCGCCTTCGTCGACGATGGCGGAGCTATGGACCGTGTATTCCATGGTGCGAAACCTCTAATTCAGAAAAACAGGAAAAAGCCGTCGGCGAAATACACCAGGCCGAGGCCGGCCACCGGCAACGCCGCCAGCCAGATGCGCTTGCGCTTGAACAGGCCGGCGATCGACGAAATCAGGATCGCCACCTGCAGGAAGATCACCGCCATGCCGAACGGCTTGCCCTGGCGCTGCGCCTGGTTGCGCTCGTCCTCCAGCTGGCGGGCGCTCTTTTCGATCGCCTTGCGCTCTGCACTGTAGCGCTCCGCGCGCTTGGCCGCCTGGTCGATGGCCGCATCGTAGCGCCGGCGCTGCGCATCGCCCGCCGGCAGGTTGTCGCGCTCGAACTGCAGCCGGTCGCGCTCCATCTCGTACAGATTGCCCTTGATGCCCTTGGCCTGGTAATACGCCCACTGGTCCGATGCCTGGGCCTGGGCGATGACGCTGCGGGTGGAATAGCCGCCGCCCTTGAAGGTCGACAGCGTGGCGCACACCGCGAGTATCACCGTGGTGAGCGCCAAATAGTTAAGCCAGGGTTCTTTTTTCTCTTCAGCCATCGCTAGCCAATATCCACGTAACAAGGCCGGCCCAGTCGGGCCGGCCGGATGCCATCATCAATAATCCAGCGGCAGGCTGACGCGGCGGCCGTCGCGCGCCGACAGGTACATCGCGATCAGCAGCTCCAGCGACTTCAGGCCTTCGCGGCCGTCGGTTTCCGGCGTGGCTTCGCCGCGCATGGTCTTGATCACGTTGTCGTAGTACAGCGGGTGGCCGAAGCCATACACGCTGGTCGTCGCGTAGCTGGCGTTCTTGATTTCGTCGTCCATCGCGTGCGGCTCGGCGAATTCCCAGTGCTGGATTTCGTTGACGGCCATGCCGCCCACGCGCACCGAGCCCTTTTCGCCCAGGATGGTGATGCTGCCTTCCAGGTTCTTCGGGTAGGTCAGCATGGTGACGTTCATGCTGCCCAGCGCGCCGGAGCGCCACTTGACGCTGACGGTGCCGGTGTCTTCCACCTCGATATTGCGCGCCAAAGTGGCGGTGTAGGCCTGCACGCTCTCAACCGGGCCGATCAGCCAGTCCAGCAGGTCGACATAGTGGCTGGCCTGGTTCATGAAGGCGCCGCCGTCGAATTCCCAGGTGCCGCGCCAGCCGGCCGCGTCGTAATACTCCTGCGGACGGGTCCAGAACACATTGACGTTGACCATGTAGATGCGGCCGAAGCGCTTTTCCGTCATCGCGCGCTTGAGCAGCTGCAGCGTGTCGTTGCGGCGGTTCTGCTTGACCACGAACAGGTGCTTCTGCGCCTTGTCGGCCGCCTTGACCATTTCCAGGCCGTCTTCCCAGCGGGTGGCCATCGGCTTTTCGGTCATCACGTGGAAGCCGGCTTCCGAGCACTCGATGCTCTGGCGCGGGTGCAGGCCGGACGGCGTGGTGAGAATGACGATGTCGGCGTTGGTCTGCGCCAGCATCGCGGTGAGGTTGTCGTGGCCGCGGGCGCCGGTGCGCTCGACAGCGGCCCGCAGCGCGGCCGGGTCGATGTCGCAGACGTCTACCAGCTCGGCGCGGTCGGCGTGCTTTTCCAGCGAGCCGAAGTGGTTGTTGGCGATGCGGCCGCAGCCCACCAGGGCGAAGCGGATCTTGCGATCGGTAATCGGAGGAGTCACTAACATTCAGAAAGTCCAGTAACGTACTGAATACACCAGTATCTTCAAATATTCGGACAGCACCGCGCCGGCTTCATTGAGCGCCAGGCTGTGGTACAGGTCGTCGCCGGGGTACACCGCGTGCATGCCCCACTCCACCCCGGGCCAGGCCTGGCGGAAGGTTTCCAGCGCGCGCCAGGAATGGAACCACGAGGTCACCAGCGTGATGCGCCTGGGTTGCTGCGCGGCCAGGTAATGCCGGGTGAACTGCGCGTTCTGGTAAGTGCTTTTCGACAGGCACTCGTAGCCGATGCGCGAGCGCGGCACGCCCGCCATCACCAGCCGCTTGACGATCAGCCTGCAATCGCCCTCGCCGCTGACAAACACGAACGGCGCGCGGCCCTGATGAAACAGTTCCGCCGCGCCGATTACCCTTTGCCCGCTCTCCCCGCCCAGCACCACGATCCAGTCGGCGCGCTGCTGCGGCGTTTCCGCCACCAGCAGGGTCTTGGAATAGCGGATCAGCGGCGCCAGCGCCAGCGCGGCCAGCAGGGCGATGCCGCCCACTGCCGCCAGCCACGCGCCCAGACGGGGAAAGCGCTGCCACATGGATCAGGCCTTGACGATGTGCTCGGCCGGCTCCAGGTACTTGCCGCGGCTATCCACCAGCAACTGGGCGTTGGCCTTCAGCATCGCGTAGTCGAACTTGTCGTGGTCGGTGGCCAGCAGCACGCAGTCGTAGCCGGCCACGGTTTCGGCGTTCAGCGCCACGCTCTTCAGGTCGAACTTGTGCTCGCGCATCTTCGGGAACACCGGCACGTGCGGATCGCTGTACGCCACTTCGGCGCCCAGGTCGCGCAGTTTTTCCATCAGGAACACCGACGGGCTCTCGCGCATGTCGTCGACGTTCTTCTTGTAGGCGATGCCCAGCACCAGCACGCGGCTGCCGTTGATGGACTTCTTGCGCTGGTTCAGCGCGGCGGCCACCTTGGACACCACGTAGTCGGGCATATTGCTGTTCACTTCGCCGGCCAGTTCGATGAAACGGGTGTTGACGCCGTATTCGCGCGCTTTCCAGGTCAGGTAGAACGGGTCGATCGGGATGCAGTGGCCGCCCAGGCCCGGGCCCGGGTAGTAGGGCACGAAGCCGAACGGCTTGGTGGCCGCGGCGCGGATCACTTCGTGGATGTCGATGCCCATCTTGTCGGCGACGATCTTCATCTCGTTGACCAGGCCGATGTTGACCGCGCGGTGGATGTTCTCCAGCAGCTTGGTCATTTCGGCGGCGCGGGTGGACGATACCGGCACCACCTTGTCGATCACCGCGCTGTAGAGCGCGACGCCGATTTCCTGGCAGGCCTCGGTCACGCCGCCGCACACCTTGGGAATGGTGCGGGTGGTGAAGTTCGGGTTGCCCGGATCCTCGCGCTCCGGCGAGAACACCAGGAAGGCGTTGTCGCCGACCTTCAGGCCGCGCGACTCCATCCGCGGCAGCAGCTCTTCGTCGGTGGTGCCCGGGTAGGTGGTGGATTCCAGCGACACCAGCTGGCCTTCGCGCAGGTAGGGCACCAGGCTGTCCATGGTGTCCAGCACGAAGCTGAGGTCGGGCTCGCGGTACTTGTTCAGCGGCGTCGGCACGCACAGGATCAGGGTATCGGCTTCCGGCACGCGGCTGAAGTCGGTGGTGGCCTCGAAGCCGCGCTCCAGCGCGGTGGCGATGCTGTCGGCGGAAATGTGCTCGATATAGCTTTTGCCGGCCATCAGGGCATCGACCTTGCTCTGGTCGATGTCGAAACCCAGCACCTTGTAGCCGACTTCGGCGAAACGCAGCATCAGGGGCAGGCCGACATAGCCCAGGCCCACGATGCCGATCACAGCGGATTTGTCCGCGATACGATTGAGCAGTTGCTGCTTGATCACGATGAATGTCCCAACAGGATGTAAAAGCTTGAGCGGCAGACGCCCGTCTGCCGCCCGGTAACTCGGTACTGCGCCAGCTTCGATGCCGCCCGGCGACGCCGCCGCCGGAGCCTAAGCCCGCAACAGCGCCCAAAGCGCGCGCAACTGGCCATTATACGCTCCGTCGCCGCGGTTTTTGGGTAAGCAAACGTAACCGCATCGACGATTCCGCGCCGGATTCCGCCCGCCGCTCAGATCAGCAAGTGGCCGGCGGTCTGCTGGTTGGTCTGCTTGATGCGGTTGACGAACTCGCCGAACTCCAGGCCGAAGCGATATTCCAGCTCGTCGGCGCGCTTTTTCAGCGCCTCCCACTGCGTCAGGCTCGGGCTCTGGCGGAAGGCGATCACCGCGACATTGCCATGGGTGGCCGCAGGCAGTTCGATCACCCGGCCCTCGAAAACGTTCAACAAACGCTCGATGAAAGCCTGATAGCGCTTGTCGCCGCTCCACCAGTTGGTGACGAACACGCCCTTGGGGCTCAAGGCCCGCTTGCAGTCCTCGAAGAAGTCCTCGGTGGTCAGCGCGTCGACGATCTGCAGGCCGTCGAAACCGTCGACCAGGATGGCGTCGGTGGAGCCGCGGAAAATTTTCACATAGTCGGCGCCGTCGGCCTCGACGATCTCGAAGAAATCGCCCTCCTCCGGCAACTGGAAGAAGGCGCGCGCCACCGCGATCACCTGCGGATTGATATCCACCGCCACGCTGACCGCGTCCGGCAGGTATTCGTCGATGAAGCGGGCGAACGATCCGCCGCCCAGGCCGATCTGCAGGATATGCTTGGGATCGTCGTTCCACAGCAGGAAACCCATCATCGCGCGGCTGTAGCTGAGCACCAGCTCCGGCGGATCGTCCAGATCCATCGAGCTTTGGATGGTTTCCGACCCCAGGTGCAGCGAGCGGATATTGCCCTCTTCCGAGATTTCCACCTCCGGCATCGCCTCCACCGCCGGCCTCACGCGGCGGCGGAACGGGTGCAGCGCCCTACGCGCCACAGCCGCTGCCCTCCGGCTTGCGCGAGTCCAGAATGCTGATGGTGCGCTTCTTGGGCGCGGCCTCGGCCGCGTCGTCCTCGTGCGGCGCCGGATCGCGGAACTCTTCCTTGTCGAAGGCGGTATCGCCGCCGGCGAACGGCGCGTCGCCGGTCGTCAAGGACGCGAAATCGTACAGCTTGGTGTCGGCCAGATGCGACGGAACGACGTTTTGCAGCGCGCGGAACATGCTCTCGACGCGGCCGGGGAAACGCTTGTCCCAGTCGTTGACCATCTCCTTCACCACCTGGCGCTGCAGATTGGGCTGCGAGCCGCACAGATTGCACGGAATGATCGGGAATTCGCGCAGCTGGGCGTAACGTTCGATGTCCTTCTCGCGGCAGTAGGCCAGCGGGCGGATCACCATGTGGCGGCCGTCGTCGGACACCAGCTTGGGCGGCATGGACTTCAGCTTGCCGCCGTAGAACATGTTCAGGAACAGCGTGTGCAGGATGTCGTCGCGGTGGTGGCCCAGCGCGATCTTGGTGGCGCCCAGTTCGTCCGCCACGCGGTACAGGATGCCGCGGCGCAGGCGCGAGCACAGGCTGCAGGTGGTCTTGCCTTCCGGCACCAGGCGCTTGACGATGGAATAGGTGTCTTCCTCGACGATGCGGTATTCGACGCCGATGGACTTGAGGTATTCGGGCAGCACATGCTCGGGGAAGCCCGGCTGCTTCTGGTCGAGGTTGACCGCGACGATGGAAAAGTCGATCGGCGCGGACTTCTGCAGGCCCAGCAGGATGTCGAGCAGGGTGTAGCTGTCCTTGCCTCCCGACAGGCAGACCATCACGCGGTCGCCCTCTTCGATCATGTTGAAATCATTGATGGCGTCACCGACATGGTGGCGCAGGCGCTTGGCCAGTTTGTTGCCTTCAAACGCGGCCTTCTTGGCCTTGTCGTCGAGCGCGGCGTTCAGTTCGGACATGGGTACGGCTAAGAAATTGAAAAACAGGCGATTTTACCGTTTCCCGCCGGCAAAAGCCATGCCGGCGCAAAACCGTCACAACACGATGCCGCGGCCGCCGTCCACCGCCAGGATCTGCCCGGTGACATACGTCGCGTCCAGCAGCAAGAAAGCCACCGCCCGGGCGATGTCTTCCGGCACGCCGGCCCGCCGCAAAGGGATGGTTTCCTCTATCCTGGCGCGGGCCTCGGCGCTGAACGACGTCTCGTCTTCCGGCCACAGGTTGACGCCCGGCGCCACGCCGTTGACGCGCACCGCCGGCGCCAGCTCTATCGCCAGGCTGCGGATCAACTGGGCGTGGCCGGCCTTGGCCAGGTTGTACACCACGTGGCGCGCCATCGGCCGCTCCGCATGGATGTCGGCGATGCCGACGATGGCGCCGCCGCGGCGCGCCAGCTCCGGCGCCAACGCCTGGCTGAGAAACAGCGGCGCCTTCAAATTGCTGCCCATCAAGTCGTGCCAGGCGGCCTCGTCTATCCGCCCGACCTCGGTCGGGGAAAAGCTGGAGGCGTTGTTGACCAGGCCGTCGATGCGGCCGAACGCCGCCAGCGCGCGCGCCGCCAACTCCGGCAGCGCCGCGGTGTCCAGCAGATCGGCCTGGACCAGCTTGGCGCTGCCAGGCCGCGCCGCGTTCAATTCCGCCGCCAGCGCCTCGGCATCGGCCTGCGAGCCGCGGTAGTGCAATACCAGCCTCAAGCCGCGCGCATGCAGCAGCCTGACAATGCCCGCCCCCACCCGGCGCGCGGCGCCGGTGACCAGAATCACGCGCTCATCTTGTTGTCGCTCTGTCAGCATTGTTTCCTCGTTTAGAATTGCCTCTTCACGGGCGCGGCGCTTTGCACCACAATCGCGCCACATTGTAGCAGGACGACCACCATGAGCACCCTACCCGCCGCCAGCCCCGAGGCGCTGGCCATCAGCCAGGCCCTGAGCGGCCGCATCAGCCAGGCCATCGCCGACGCCGGCGGCTGGATACCTTTTTCGCATTATATGGAACTGGCGCTGTACGCGTCGGGAATGGGCTATTACGCCGCCGGCAGCAGCAAGCTGGGCGAGGCCGGCGACTTCATCACCGCGCCGGAGCTGACGCCGCTGTTCGGCCAGGCGCTGGCGCGCCAGCTGGCCGAGCTGCTGCCGCAGACCGCCGGCGCGATCTACGAATTCGGCGCTGGCACCGGCAAGCTGGCGATAGACGTGCTCGCCGAGCTGGAGGCGCTGGGCTGCCTGCCGCAAAAATACGTGATCCTAGACCTGTCGCCGGACCTGATCGAGCGGCAACGGCAAAACATCCGCGCCGCGCTGCCTCACCTGGCCGACCGCGTCGAATGGGCCAGCCGCCTGCCGGACGCGATCGACGGCGTCGTCATCGGCAATGAGCTGCTGGACGCGATGCCCTGCGAAATGGTGTTCCGCGATGAAAGCCGCCGGCTGCGCCAGCGCGGCGTCACCGTCCGCGACGGCGCGCTGGCCTACGAGGACCGCGACTTCGCCGACGCCCGGCTGGCCGAGCTGGCCGCGCAGCTGGTGCCGGACATTCCGCGCTACGAAACCGAAATCAGCCTGGCCAACCGCGCCTTCGTCGCCACCGTGGCCGGCGCGCTGAGTCGCGGCGCCATCCTGCTGATCGACTACGGCCACGCCGCGTCCGAGTACTATCACCCGGAGCGCAGCATGGGCACGCTGCTGGGCCACTACCGCCACCACACGGTGCAGGACCCGTTCTACCTGCCCGGCCTGATGGACCTGACCTGCCACGTCGACTTCAGCGCGGTCGCGCAAAGCGGCATCGACGCCGGGCTGGACCTGATAGGCTACGCCAGCCAGGCGCAGTTCCTGCTTAACTGCGGCATCGTCGAGGTGCTGCAGCGGCTGGATCCCAACGACGTCAAGGCCTACCTGCCGGTGGCCAAGGCCGTGCAGCGGCTGCTGTCGCCGCAGGAAATGGGCGAAACCTTCAAGGCGATAGGCTTCGGCAAGGGCGTGGACATAGACTGGCAGGGCTTCGCCCGCGGCGACCGCTGCTACACGCTGTGAGGCTTCGCCACAATCTCGCAAAAGGCGCTTGACAGCCCGAGGGGGCCTAAGTATAGTTCGCGTCTCGGTGCGAAGGCATCGAAATGTGGCGAATTAGCTCAGTCGGTTAGAGCGACGGAATCATAATCCGCAGGTCCGGGGTTCGAGTCCCTGATTCGCCACCACAGTTTGATGAGAAAACGCGCAAGCGATTTCTCGCGGCGAATTAGCTCAGTCGGTTAGAGCGACGGAATCATAATCCGCAGGTCCGGGGTTCGAGTCCCTGATTCGCCACCAGCGCAGTCAAAAAGCCAGCTCTCCGAGCTGGCTTTTTGCTTTTCCGCCGGCCAGCTTCCAAGCCGGCCCGCCCTCACAGCAGGCGCGCGAGCCCCGCCTCCCGCAACAAGCCTTCCGGCCGCGACTGCCGCCACAAATCCTCGAACTCCTCGACGATGCCATCCGCCACCGGGCGCGCCGCCAGCGTCGAGCGCGCCAGGATGGAGCCTTGCTGCGCGTCGGCGCGCAAGGCCTCCGCCAATGGCGCCTCGAACGCCGCCAGGTCGGCGCGGTGCGGCAAGATGCGCCGCAGCGCGGCGGCCGGGTCGGCCAGCAGGTCCTCGTACCACACCAGCTCCGGCTCGGCCCCGGCCGCGCGCAGGTGCTGAAACGCCTGCGCCGACTGCCGCAGCAGGGCCTCCAGCTCGGCCGCGCTGTCGCCGAACGCGCGCGAATAGGAACGCACCCAGTCCTCCCGCCCGCGGAACATGAACACATAGCGGGCGTTGGGCAGCGCGCGGACAAACGCCGCCGCCGCCAGATTGCACACCGCCCTCAGCTTGATCACCGGCGACGGGCCGCAGGCGCGGCGCAACGCCTCGACGCAGCTGCGCACGATGAGCTCGCCCGCCTCGGCCGCCTGCCGGCCCTGTTCGGCGTTGTCGACCAGGGCGATATTGGTCAGCGCGTCCGGCTCCGACACCGCCTGCTCGCCGACCGCGGCCAGCATCCTGGACAGCAGCGTGGAGCCGCAGCGGCCGATCGAGAAAATGAAGGTCGGCGTCATGCCTTCGGCCTGCCCGAGCTCAGGCAGCCGCTCGAACGGGATGTCGGCCAGCATGGCCGCCTGCCGCCGCTGCCGCTGGTACAGGAACGGCGCGTCCGACAGCGGCGACGCGTCCTCCCAGCGGCTGTAGCGCAGGCGCTCGGCGCGCCAGTCCACGCATAGCGGCAGGTAGCGGCCGAAGTCCTCTATCTGCGCCGCCGCATCCACCGCGGCGATGATATCGCTGGCGAAATCGTCCGGCCGCACCATCCTGGTGCTCTCGCCATGCGTCACGCCGCTCACGCGGCGCAGGTATATCTTTCTCATGCCATCGCTCTTTCAAGCGCCGCGCCCGGCGGGCGCGGCAAACGCTTCAGGACGCGCGGCGTCCCGGCCGCACCACCCAGCTCTCGCGCGAGCCGTTGCGGTAGTCTTCCAGGTCGGTCCAGTCGCTGACCCGCTGCGCCATCCAGTCCACCCGCGCATGCTCCAGGCCAAAGTGCTCGAACAGCATTTCCAGCGCCGAGCGGTTGGCCCAGGCCATCAGCCCGCTGGGGCGCACCGTCGCGCCCGGCGCCTGCGGGTCCTCGTACAGCAGCACCATGCTGCCCACCTTGCTGCCCGGCCCCGGCAACACGCTGGCCATCAGCCGCTTGAAGCGCGCCAGCAAGGACAGGCCGCGGTCGCCGCCCTGCTGGGTGTCGCGCACCCACAGGTTGACCTTGTGGTTGCGCAGCCGCTCGCGCAGGTTCCACTGCTCCTTCGCCACCCAGGTGTCCAGAATGAAGGCGCCCGGCGCGATGCGGCGGATCTCGCGAATGATCTCCACCTGCTCGATCAGGTGGCTGAACACGCCGAAGCACAGCACGGTGTCCACCGAACCGGTCTCGATCTGCTTCAGGTGCTCGACCAGGTCGCCGCACAGCACCTGGTAGCTGTCCGGCGCGTGTCCGGCGCGGCTCAGATTGTGGCGCGCGTGGATCACGTGCTCTTCGCGCGCCTCCACCCCTATCACCTTGCTGGCGCCGTGCTTGAGCGCCGCGTGCATGAAGCGGCCGTCATGGCTGGCCAGGTCGAGCACGCGCTTGCCCTTGAAACAATCGGGGTTGCGGCCCATCAACACCTCGGAGCGCCAATTCAACCGATTGGCCTGCGCCCGCACATTGCTGGATTCGAGGAATATCGATCCATTGAAGTCAACGACTGCCACGCCTGCTTGGTTCGACATCTTGCTACCCATATTGAAGTGAGTGAAAACCACGCGGCCGGCGCGATGCCCGGCCGCTCTTTATCCGCGGCGGCGCCGCCGGCCGTCAGGCCGTTTCCAGCGCGGCGCGCCGGGCTTCGCCCACGCCGAACGGCGCGTCGCCCTTCACGCACACCCGCTGCGCCAGCCGATGCGCGTCGCCGTAGTCGTTGACCGCCACGTGGGTGGTGCAGCGGTTGTCCCACATCGCGACATCGCCTTCCGACCAATGCCAGCGGACGATGAACTCCGGCCGCTCCATCCGGGCGTACAGGAAGTTGAGGATGTTGGCGCTCTCTTCCGAACTGAAGCCGACGATGTGGGACGTGAAGAAGGGATTGACGAACAGGCATTTGCGGCCGGTTTCCGGATGGACCCGCACCAGCGGATGCTCGGCGCGGGAAATCCGCGACATGTCGAGATCGGTGCGCTTGTTGCCGCCCGGCCGCGCGGCGTACTCCGGCGAGTACATGTCGTGCACCGCGCGCTGGCCTTCCAGAAAGGCGCGCATGCCGGGCGACAGCGAGGCGTAGGCGGCCTCGGAATCCGCCCACATCGTGTCGCCGCCGCGCGCCGGACGCTCCTTCACGCACAGCACGCCGAAAGCGGTCGGCGTCTCCGACACCGTCAGGTCGGTATGCCACATTTCGGCGCGGCCGCTGCCGTTGCGGCTGTCGAACAGCGTGATTTCCGGGTTCTCGGCCAGTTTGGGCGCGAACGACGGGAACTCGGTCTCGATCTCGCCGAAAGCCTGGGCGAAGGCGATCTGCCGCGCCATCGACAAGGCCGGCTGGCCGCGGAACAGCAGCACCTTGTATTGCAGCAGCGCGCGGCGGATTTCGCCGGCCAACTCCGGCGACGGCGTCAGGCTGACGTCGCAGCCGCGCACTTCCGCGCCTATGGTGCCGCTGAGCGGGCGAATTTCAAGCGTAGCCATCTTCTGTCCTCTCCTGTGCAATGGGTATCCCGGCCTGTTCCGCCGCCGCGCCGCCGGCCTCGAACAGGCGGCAGGCGAACTGGTACAGCTCGACGTCGAAACGATTCTTCTCCAGCACCCGCTCCCTGCAGGCGGCCGACAGCTCCAGTTCGGGGCCGTAGCTGCCGGCGTTCATCTTGCCGGGCGCCGGCAAGTTCCAGCCGAACTTGCGCGCGAAGCGCACCATCGACTCGTCGAAGCGCTCGGTCAGGCCGAAGGCGGCGAACTCCTCGGCCAGCTTGCGCTTGGCTTCGTCACAATGCCGCTGCGACACCGGTTCGCGCACCGAGGCGAATTGCGCGCCCGATATCGCCCGCACCTGGTAGTTGTCCAGGTCTATGCTGGCGTCGCTGAGCAGGAAGGGCTCCAGGCCCAGCCGCCGCTTCAGCAGATAGGAATGCAGGTAGTTGCGCTTGTCCTTCAGCGCGTAGAAGTAATAGGAAATCAGCCGCCGCACCGGCTCGCGCAGCAGCGCGACGTAGTCGAAGCCGCGCAGCGCCGGGTCGAAGCCGTGGACGAAATGGCCGCGCAGCAGATCGAAGCCCTGCTTGTCCGCGCCATCCAGCCGGCAGAAGGCCTCGATCTTGCCATTGGCCACCTTGACCTCCTCGTCGGCGTAGAACTTCGCCGTCCGGCGGCCCTGGTACAGCTGGTCCAGCGCATGGCCGAACGCGGTGCCGGCAGTGCGGGGAATATGCACGAACGCCAGTTTCGGCAGCTCAGCGGCCATTTCTCGCCTCCTTGCCGCCGACGCGGCGCCAGATGTCGGCCAGCGAGGCGGCCAGTTCGGCCGGACAATCGCGCAGCAGGTAATGGCCGATGCCCGGATACTCGATCAGGCTCACCTCGTCGGAGAGCAGGCCCCAGTCGCGATAACGCTCGGCGTAGCCGGACACGATGGGGTCCTCGGTTCCCACCAGGCAGAACACCGGCGCGCCGATGCGCTCGCCGGCCTCAGCGGCCCGCTCCCGCACCAAGTGGTTGTAGTAGCTGTCCGCCATGTGGCAGTCGTAGCTGAAGTCGTGCAGGAAGAACGCCCGCTCGTCGGCCTCGGCCGGCAGCGTGGAGCCGATGGAGCCGAGAAAGGCCACGATCTGCTCGTCGCTGCGCACATCCTTCGGCGTCGGCTCGGTGCGCAGCAAGGCCCCGCCTATGCACAGCGCGCGCAGGTCGGCGCCGCGCCGCTTCCATTCGCGCACGACGCCGAGCGCCAGCGCCGAACCGTTGCACTGCGCGAACACCATCAGCGGCAAAGACGACATCCGGCCCAATTCGTCGCAGACCTCCGCCGCCAGCCGCTCCACCTCCGCCACCATCGCGGCGTCGTCGTCCACCTCGTTGCGCGGCAGGTTCACCGCGCATGCCGCCAGCGGCGCGCCGGCGGCGGAGAATGCCCGGCCCATCTCGATGAAGCTGACCGGTCCGCCGCCCGAATTGGCGATGCACAGCAGCATCGCCTCGGCTTGCGCCGGATCGCCGGCTATCAGCGTCAGCGTCTTTTGCGCGTCGCCGTCCAGCCCGGCCAAATGTTCGGCCAGCGCCGCTATCGTCGGGTAGTCGTAAAGATGGGTGACCTCCAGCGGCGCGCCGTACTTGGCCGCGATGCGGATCGCCTTGAAGGAGTCGCCGCCGACATCGAAGAAGTCGTCGCCGATGCCTATCGCCTGGCTGCCGATCACCTCGCGCCAAATATCCGCCAGCCGGCGCTCGACCTCGTTGGTCGGCTCGACGCAGGCGGCGCGCGGCGCCGTCTCTTCGTAACCGGCCAGCAGCGCGCGGCGGTCTATCTTGCCGCTGGGCAGCTGCGGCAGCTCGCTTTCAAAGCGGAAGACCGACGGCACCATATAGGGCGGCAGTTTTTCCTTCAGTTCGGCGACGATGGCTTCGCGCTCGCCGTCGGCGCGAGCCACCGCGAAGGCGCACAGGAAAGCCTCGCGCCCCGCCGGGCGGATTTCCAGCACCGCCGCCTGCCGCACCGCCGGCAAGGCCTGCAGCGCCAGCTCCACGTCTTCCAGCTCGATGCGCATACCCCGGATCTTGACCTGCTTGTCCTTGCGGCCGTGATAAAGCAGCACGCCGTCCGGCCGCATCACGCCCAGGTCGCCGGTTTTGTACAGCCGGCCGCGGTACTTGTCCGGGAACGGGCTGTCCAGGAAGGCCTGCGCGGTGGCGCCGGCCATGCCGACGTAGCCGCGACCGACGCCGACGCCGGTGACGACGATTTCGCCCATCTCGCCGTACGGCAGCGGCCGCAATTCGTCGTCGACGATGTACACGTCGAAGTTGGCCAGCGCGCGGCCGATCGGCACCGGATTCTCCAGCGCGTCGCCCGCCGACATCAGGTGATGGGTGATGTCGTCCGACGCCTCGGTCGGCCCGTAGGCGTTCACCGCGTGAGTGTGCGGGAACAGCTTGAACCAGCGCTTGAGCAGCGACGCCTCTATCGTCTCGCCGGTCACCAAAAGGTACTGGACGCTCAGCGCCAGCCCGCCCGGGTGCTTGTCCTCGATATGCTCGACCAGCACCGACAGATAGGTCGGCACCACTTCCAGCACGGTGACCCGGTCGGCGGCGAGCCGCGCCAGCAGGCCGGCGACATCGTTGACCGCGCGGTCGTCGTACACCACGGTGGCGCCGCCGCGCGCCAGCGCGATGAACATCTGCCAGACCGACACGTCGAAACTCATCGACGCGTTCTGCGCCACCCGGCTGGATTCGGTCACCTTGCAGTCGATCGCCTTGTTGACGATGTTGTTGAGCATGCCGATATGCTCGACCATCGCCCCCTTGGGCTTGCCGGTGGAGCCCGAGGTGTACAGCACGTAGCTCAGGTCGTTGCCGGAGATGTGCACATCCGGATTGCGCTCGTCCAGCCCCGGCAACTGTTCGACGGCGTCGTAAGACACCGTGCGCATGCCCAGCGCGGCGGCGTTGTCGGCAGCCGCCTCGACGCTGTCGGCGATCACGAACGCCGCGCCGGCGGTTTCCAGCATGTCCCGCACCCGCTGCGCCGGCAGGACGGGGTCGAGCGGGATATAGGCGGCGCCGGCCTTCCACAAGGCCAGGATGGCGATGACCAGCTTGTCCCCGCGCGGGATGCGCACGCCCACCAGGCTGTCCGCGCCCAACTGCGGAAACTGCTCCAGCAGGTGATTGGCCAGCCGGTTGGCGGCGCGGTTCAACTGTTCGTAGCTGTAGCTGCGCTCGTTGCAGATCAGCGCGATCTGCTTCGGCGTGTCCTGGGCGTGGTTTTCCACCAGATGCGGCACCAGATCCCGTCCCAGCCGCAGGTCGCCCTGGCGCCGCGCCATGCTGAGGCCGGCGGCGTCGCTTGCGGCTTCAGCGCGCGCGGCGGCGCCGACCGCCGCGCTCAGCGGCTCGGCCAGGTTCTGGGGCATGCGGGTAAGCACCGATTCGAGTTTATCGGCCATGGCGTCAATGTCCTTTTTGTGAAACCGCGATGAGTCAAATTCAATGTCGAAGGCCAGCCGCGCCCCGGGCATTACCGACAAGGTGAGCCCGTAATGGGTTTCTCCGGCGTAGCCGCGTTCCGATACGCGCAGGGCCGTCGCCGCGCCGTAATCGGCGGCCGGGTAGTTATCTACGATCACCACGCTGTCGAACAGCGGCTGGTCGGCGCGCAGGCCGCTCTGGCGCTGGATGTCGATCAGGTCGATGCTGGCATGCCGGTCGCGCAGCAGATGCATGTCGCGCACGGTCCGCAGCCAGTCGCCCAGCCTGGCGCCGGGATCTAGCGCAAATCGGGCGGGCACGGTGTTGATCAGCGGCCCGACGATGCGCTCGACGCCGGGCAGATCGATGGTCCGCCCCGCCGAAGTCACGCCGAAAACCACGTCGGACTGGCCGCTGTAATGCGCCAGCAGCAACGCCCAGGCCGCCTGCATCGTCGCGGCCAGCGTCGTCTGGCCGGCGCGCGCCATCTCCGTCAGCCGGCGGGTCGCCTGCTCGCTCAGCCGGCGCCGCGACTTGGACGCCTCGCCGCCCAGCGGCGGCAGGCCCGGCTGCTCTATCCGCAGCGCCGCGCGCGGGCCGATGCCGGCCAGCGTCTCGCGCCAGTAGCGCAAGCCCTCTTCCCGCGGCTGGCCATGCCGCCAGAACGCCGCCTCGGCGAAAGACGGCGCCGGCGGCAGCGCCGGCTCCTGCCCTGCCCGCAAGGCGCGGTAAGCCTCGAACACCTCGTCCCACACCAGCGTCACGCTCCAGCCGTCGATGATGCTGTGGTGATGGGTCCAGCAGAAACGATGGCTTTGCTCGTCCACCCGCGCCAGCAGGAAGCGCATCAACGGCGGCCGCCCGAAATCGAACGGCGTCTGGCGATCGGCCTGGCGCCAGCGCTCGAACGCGTCCGGCGCCTGCCCGCGGAGGTCTTCCTCGCGCCAGTCCAGCGCCGGCGCCGCCACCGCCAGCTGCAGCGGCTGCTCGCGCTCGAAACCGACGAAGCCGGCGCGCAGCGCCGGGTGGCGTTCGATGACGATGCGCCAAGCCTCGCGGAACCAGCCGGCATCCAGCTCGCCCTCCAGGGTCAGATAGGCCTGGTTGGTATAAGCGTCGGCATGGCCGGGCAATTGGCTGTGGAAAACCATGCCGATCTGCATGCCGGTGGCCGGGCTCAGCTGCTCCAGCGCCGGAAAGCGTTGACGCCAGCCGGCCAGTTCGGCCGCCGTCAGGCCCAGGCCGGGGAAGTCGGACGGACTCAGGCTGGCGGCTTGCGCCGGGTCGGCGCAGTGCTCCGCCAGTTCGCGCAGCGCCTCGTCCAGCCGCGCCGCCAGCGCGTCCAGCCCTTGCGCCGGCACGGCCGCCGCGCGGCAGCTCAGCGTCAGCCGCAGGCAGCCGTCGCGCCGCTCGCCGCGCAGCCGCAACGGCGGCCCGCCGGCGTCGTCATCGTCGTTCGGCAGCGCCAGCCGCGCGATGCCGGCGCGCGCCGCTGCCGGCGCGTCGAAATCGCCGTCGTAACGGAATGCCAGGCGCGCGGTTCGGCCAGCGTCGCCCAGCTCTTGGGTCTGCGCGCGGCAGCCTTCCTTGGCCGCCAGGATCGCCGCCCCCGGCGCAAGCTCGCCGGCCGCCAGCGCCAGCGTCAAACCGCGTTCGACATCGAACTGGCCGACCGTGGCCGCCAGCTCGGCGTCGGCCGCGCGGCCATCTTGCGCCAGCCGCAGAGTAAGCGCCCTCTCGCCCGACCAGCGGCAAGCCGCCAACAGCGCGGCCGCCAGCAACAGCTCCTCCGGCCGCGCCCGATGCTTGCGCAAACCGCTCTCCAGCATGGCGGCGCTGCGCGCCGCATCCAGCTCGGCAACCGGCGCTAAGACCCATTCGCCGCCCGCCGCCGGCCAAGCTGCTTGCCGCGGCTCGCCTTCCCGCTTCTCACACCACTCTTGGTAGCGGCCAAACCCGGCTGCGCCGCGCGCGGAAATGGCGCCGCGCCGCCGCCATTCGTCGAAGGCCGCGCGCAGGTCGGCCAGAATCGTGCGCCACGATGCGGCATCCACCGCCGCCTGCCGGGCGCTGAGCCATAGCCGCGCGCCATCGCGCCCCTTTTCCAGCGCCGCCATCAACACGGGACCGGCATCGGCCTGCGGCTGCGGCGGCATCGACGACGCCGCGCGGCCATCCCGCGCCTCGCGCGCCAGCGCGTCGGCATCGGCGCGGAATTCCGCGCGCCATTCGCCGCCCTGGCGCGCAAACCGCAGCCGCAGCGCATCGTGGCCGGCATGCAGCGCCCGCAGCCAGGCCTGCAGAAAACGCTCGTCCATCTCTTCCGGCACTTGCAGCAACCGGCGGCTCACCGCGCCGCCATCCAGCGCCGCCAGCTGCGCGGGCCGCAGCGCCAACCGCCCCTGGCTGGGCTGCCGTTCGGGCGAAGCCTGGCTGGCGCTCGCAGCCAGCGCCGCGATGGTCTGGTGGCGGAGCAGGTCTTGCGCCGACAAGGCTATGCCCTTGGCGCGCGCCTGCGCCGCCAGTTGCACCGAGGCGATGGAGTCTCCGCCGGCGGCGAAGAAATTGTCGGTCGCCGATAGTCCCTCGACGCCGAGCACCGACTGCCAGATCTCCCGCAGCGCGCTTTCCAGGCCGGCGGCTGCCGGCGCGCCGCCGTCGGCCAGCTGGGCATCGACGTCGTAAGCCAGCAGCCAGTCGTCCGCGGTCATGTCGCAGGCGCGCGGCACGCCGTCGGCGCCGGCGCGCAACGGCGTCCAGGCCGCGTCCGCCGGCGGGGCTTCCTCCCGCGCCGGCATCGGCTCTCTCATCTCTATTCTTGAATTCATCGCCGCTCTTCGGAAAATGTCGTCGGCGGCGCTCACGCGCTTGCCGGTTGCGCCGGCTGCCGCAGCCGCGTTTCATCGCCGCAGTCCAGGCTCAAGGCCTCGGCCAGCCGCGCGACATGAACGCGCAATTCCGGCACCGCGGTCGCCTCCCAGTAACGGCCCTTCAGGAAAGGGCCGACGTAGTGCAGCCAGCGGGAAGCGACGCCGGCGCTGTCGCGCAGCGCGTAGCGCTCGTCCAGCTCGAACCCCAGGCCGAGCGCGTCCGGCACCAGCAGGCCGTCGGCTTGCAGGCTGTCCAGCAGCGGCTCGTCCAGCCGGCGGACATCGCCGCGCGGGCCGGTGCAATTGATCACCGCCCCCACTTGCAGGCGCAGCGCCTCGCCGCCGCCGCGCGGCTGCAGCGTCGCCTCCACGCCGTCGTCGGTCTCGCGGTAGGCGATGGCCCGGCCGGCGAGCAGGCGCAGCGAGCCGCTCGCCAGTTCGGCGCGCAGCCTTTCCCCCAGTTGCGGCGCGCAGCGGTGCCGATGCACCTCCCAGAACGGCCGCAGCCGCTGCAGGAAGCGGCGCCGCTCCGACAGCGGCAAGGCCTGCCATAGCTCCGGGGTGCGGGCGCGCAAGCCGCCGACGATGTCGCGCCAGTCGCCGCCGCCGCGCGCATGGCGGGCCGCCGCGCCGCGCACCAGGCTCAGGTAATTGCGCGCGGTCGGCTCGCTCAGCATCGCGTGCAACAGCGACTCGTCGTAATGCGGCGGGTTGTCCAGCGCCCGGTGCGCCTGCGGCGCCAGGCCGCGGCGCGATATCGCGTGGATGGGCGCGCGATGGCCGCGCTCGCGCAGCTCCAGCAGGATGTCCAGCATGGTGAGGCCGCTGCCTATCACCAGCACCGGCCGCTCCGGCGCGACACGCGCCAGCGCGCCCGGCGCCCAGGGGTCGCGGATGTAGCGGCGGCTGGCGTAAAACCCGCGCTGCGCCGCCGCGATGGGCGGATCCAGCGGCGCGTAGTTGCCGACGCAGAGCACCACCCGGTCGGCGTCCAGCACGCTGCCATCATCCAGCGTCAAGCGCGCACCCTCGCCATCGGCGCGCGGCCGCAACGCCGCCACGCCGCCAACCACGGTGCGCAAGCTCGCGCCCGCCGGCGCGTCGCGCTCGGCGTCCCGCAACAGCTGCTCCAGGTAATCGCCGTACAGGCTGCGCGCGACGAAGCTGCCGGGCGCGGCGTCGGCGATCCGCTGGCGGACATAACGGTAAAACCCGTCGCCCCGCTCCGACAGCGCGTCCATCCTGCCCACCGGCACGTTCAGCACCTGGGTCGCGGTGCGGCTGCCATACGCCACGCCGCGCGCCATCGGCCCGGACCGATTGATCAGCACCACCCGCAGCGGCGTGGCCGGCGGCTGCCGCAACAGCCGCGCCGCCAGAGTCGCGCCGCAAAAACCGGCGCCGATAATCGCAATCGTCTTCATCGCTTCGCTCTTGTTCATTTGCAGTGGCCGTCCATTCCGCCGGCGCCGCTCACCGCCAGGACCGCGTCCGGCTCGTCCGCCTCCGCCAGCGGCAGCAGCCAGCCCAGCAGGCACGACGCCGACATCAACAGGCCCGACATCAGCAGCGCCGCCCCCACGCCGAGCGGCTCCGCCACGCAGCCCCAGGCGAAGCTGCCCAGCGACATGCCGCCGATGATGCAGGAATGGAACAGGGACAATGCCCGGCCCGCCAGCCGGTCGGGCGCGCCGGTTTGAATCGAAAGATTGAAAGTGGACACCGACGCCACCCAGCTGGCGCCGGCGACGGACAGGCCCAGCAGCGTGCCCGGCAGCGCCGGGCTCACGGCGGCGGCGATAATGCCCAGGCCAAAGGCGAAAGCGCCGCCGCGCACCACCGTTTCCTTGGCGTGGCGCGCCCGCAGCGCGGCTCCGCCCAGCGCGCCGGCGGTGGCGCCGACGCCGAATGCCGCCAGCAGCATGCCGTAGGTGCCGGCGGCGCCGCCGAACTGCTGCTTGGCGAACAGCGGCAGCAACGCCCAGACCGGGCTGCCGAGAAAACCGAACAGCGCGCTGCGGAACAGCGCGTCGCGCATCCGCCGCGCGCGCCAGCAATAAGCGACGCCGCCGGCCAGCGCCGCCAACAGCTTCTCGCGCGGGTGCCGGCGCGGCGGCGGCCGTTTCCACGACAACAGCGCCGCGATCATCACCGCGCCGGCCAGTGCGCTGATCAAGAACGCCGCGCCAGGGGTGAACCTGGCCACGATCAGTCCCCCGAACGCCGGCCCGGCGGCGCGCGCGAAATTCAAGGAAAAGCTGTCCAGGGCGATCGCGGCGGACAGCTGGCTGCGCGGCACCTGTTCGGCCACCGACGACTGCCAGGTCGGCTGAAACAAGGCCGCGCCGCAGCCATTGAGGAAGGTGCAGGCCAGAATCATCGCCGGCGCCAGATAGCCGGCGGCGCTGAAGCCGGTCAAGGCCGCGGCGACGGCGAACACCAGCGCCTGCGACGCCAGCATCACCGCGCGGCGGTCCCAGGCGTCGGCCGCCACGCCGGACAGCAATGCGAACAGGGCGATCGGCACGCTAGCCGCGGTCTGGACCAGCGCCACCATCGTCGGCGTCGGCGCCATCGACGCCATCGCCCAGGACGCGCCCACGCCCTGCACCGTATAGCCGACATTGGCAGCCAGGCTGGTCAGCCAGACGACGGTGAAGGTTCGGTACGCGAACGGGCCTGACAGATCCGCCCACCAGGCGCGCAGCGCAGCTAAGGCCATCGCCGGCGCTCCCTCGTTCCGGCGCCGCGCTCAGCCACAAACGCCAGCCTCGGCGCGGGTGGCCGCCGCGCGCGCCATCGCCTGGTAATGGCCGAGCAGACGCTCCGCCGCCGCCTCCACGCCGGTGACCGTGGTATCGATCCGGATCGCCGGCTCCCGCGGCGGCTCGTAAGCCGCGTGCAGGCCGGTGAAGCCGGTGATCTTGCCGGCGCGGGCCAGCCGGTACAGGCCCTTGGGATCGCGGGCTTCGGCGACATCGATCGGCGTGTCGATGTAAACCTCGACGAAGCGCTGCGCGCCGACGATGTCGCGCGCCGCCAGGCGGAAAGACGCCAGCGGCGAAATGCAGGACACGATCACCAGCAGGCCGGCGTCCGCCATCAGCGCCGCGACTTCGGCGATGCGCCGCACGTTCTCGGCCCGGTCGCTCTCAGAGAAACCCAGATCGGCGTTCAGCCGGCCGCGCAGCTCGTCGCCGTCCAGCATCGCCGCCGCATGGCCGGATGCCAGGCACAATTGCTTGAGATGGCTGGCGATGGTGGTTTTGCCGGCGCCGGAAATGCCGGTCAGCCACAACACCGCCGGCGCGCCGGTAAGCGGCTGGGGAGAGTGGGGAGTGGCGTAATCGGGAGAAATGCGGTTGCCCATCCATGCCTCGCAAATTTCGGTTTGGCTGGGCAAGGCGCCGCGATGCCGCCGGACCAGCCGCCTCGCCACAGCAAATGAACAAATGACTTTGGTATATGACGAACTTATACATTACATATATCAAAAATTCAATTCATTATGAATAAAAATTTCCTCAAACAATTCAATCCGGAAATTCATCCCAAAGAGCAGCTTCGAACTGGCCATTAGCAGGGATTCCCGATCGCGCATCACGCGCGTGAGCTTAAGTTGACAATCTCATACCTGCATTGTCTAATGTCATTTGATTATGCAAAAAACATATAAGCGCTTTCCCTGATCAATCCATGGCCGCCCAGCGCATGCGGGGCCGGCCGGTGGTTTAGATATTCCGCACAAGGGGTGACATGAATCCGAGGCCAATCGAGACCGCCGCAGCCAAGCCCAAGCTTGCGCTGCTGCCGCCGGACCGGCTGAAGCCGACCGAGGAGTTCCTGCCGGAACGCTTGGGGGAGGTGGCCGCGCGGGTGCTGGCCGATGGCGGATGGAAGACGCCGATCCTGGTCGAGCGCCGCACGCTGGTGGTGATGGACGGCCATCATCGCCGCGAATTCGCGCTGCGCCACGGCTTGATGCTGGTGCCCTGCCTGTTGCTGGACTACGCCGACGTCGCGCTGGAGGCCCGCCGCGACGACCTGCTGGTCACGCCGGAAGAGGTGATCGCGCGCGGCCTGGAAGGCCGGCCGTACCCGCCCAAATCCACCCGGCACACGCCGGCGGCGGCGCTGGATTGCAGCTGCTGGTTCGCGCTGGACGAGCTGCTGCCGCCGCGGGCCTGAGCCAGGCGCCCGGCCGCGCCCTTCCCGCCTGCCGGCGGTATTTTCCTTTCACCTGCAGCAGGAATCTTGCATGCGATACGACTCCATCGAACAAGCCGTCTCCGACGATATTTTCCTGAGGCTCGAGCAATTTTCCCCATCGGGCGACGTGCACTTGAAGATAGAAGGCTTCAATCCGGGCGGATCGATCAAGATCAAGACCGCGATGGCGCTGATCCGCGACGCCGAGGAGCGCGGCCAGCTCGCGGCCCGCAAGAAGATAATAGAGTCCAGTTCCGGCAATCTGGGCCTGGCGCTAAGCCAGATCGCCGCGGCGCGCGGCTATGACTTCGTCTGCGTCGTCGACAAGAACACCAGCGCCCAGAACATCGGCATGATGCGCGCGCTGGGCACCACCGTGGTGGTGATCGAGCAGCGCGACGAGCACAACGGCTATCTGGGCAACCGGCTCGCCTACATCCGCCAGGCCATCGCGCGCGACCCCGAGCGGATCTGGCTGAACCAGTACCAGAATCCGGCCAACCCGGCGGTCCATGCCGACATGACCGCGCGCGCCATCCTGAACGAGTTCGGCAGCGTCGACTATCTGTTCGTCGGCGCCGGCACCACCGGCACCCTGATGGGCTGCGCCGCGTTCTTCCGCGGCCATTCGCCGCAAACCCGGCTGATCGCCGTCGACTCGGTAGGCTCGGTGACTTTCGGCACGCCGGGGCAGGCGCGCTATCTGCCTGGACTGGGCTCCAGCGTGCAGCCCCACTTCTTCGACGCCGCCGCGGTGGACCGGCTGATCCAGATTCCGGAAGCCGAAACCATCGCCGCCTGCCGCGATGTCGCGCTGCGCTACGGCTATCTGGGCGGCGCGTCCACCGGCACGGTGCTGGCCGCGGTGCGGCGCCTGCACGCCGAACTGCCGGCCGACGCCGTGGTGGTGGCCATCTCGCCCGATCTGGGCAACGGCTACCTGGACACGGTCTACGACGACGACTGGTGCGATCAACGCTTCGGCCCGGCATGGCGCCAAGCCTCCCAACCGCTCAACGAGAATCTGACCTATGCATAACTCCGCCCCGAATTTCAGCGTGATCACCGGCGACTTCATCCATGGCGCGCTGGCGCAGGCCAAAACCGAGGTGATCGACATCATCCGCCAGGCCTATTTGCTGCACCACCAGCGCAAGACGGTCAATCCGGACAGCTATTTCCTCCGCTTCGCCGACAGGCCCGAGGCGCGCATCATCGCGCTACCGGCGGCGATCCGCGACGCCGATTCGGCGCTGGAAGTCTCCGGCATCAAGTGGATAGCCAGCTATCCGGGCAATGTCGACGCCAACCTGCAGCGGGCTTCGGCGGTGGTGCTGCTCAACGACTACCGCACCGGCTATCCGTTCGCCTGCCTGGAAGCGTCCCAGATCAGCTCGGCGCGCACCGCGGCGTCGGCGGTGCTGGCCGCGCAGCAGTTATGGCCCCACGGCCGGCGCGCCGGCTCGCTGGCCATCATCGGCGGCGGCGTGATCGCCGGCAGCATCCTGTCCTTCTTCGATGCCGCCGGCTGGCAATTCGACGACGTGCGCGCCTACGACATCAACGATGCGCACCTGGCGGCTTTCACCCGCAATATGGGCGCGAGCCTGCGCTACCCGATCCGCGCCGCCAGCCGGGACGAGGCCTTGCAAGCCGACATCGTGGTGCTCGCCACCACCGCCGGCACGCCGTGGATTCCCGCCGGCCACGCCTTCGCGCCGTCGCAGCTGATCCTCAACGTCTCGCTGCGCGACCTGGCGCCGGAAACCATCGTCGGCGCCAACAATGTGCTGGACGACGTCGAGCACTGCATGAAAGCCAACACCTCGCCGCACCTGGCGGAGCAGCGCTACGGCCATCGCGGCTTCATCGACGGCACGCTGGCGCAAGTGATGCAGGGCGAAATCCGCCTGGATCCCGCCAAACCGACCATCTTCTCGCCCTTCGGCCTGGGCGTGCTGGACCTGTGCCTGGCGATGTTCTTGTACCGGAAAAGCGAAACCGAGGGCGCCAGCCATCCGGTGCCGGGCTTCTTCGCCGACACCCAGCGCTGGAACGGCTGAGCGGCGGCTCAAACCGGCAGGCTGCGCCGCAGGATGGATTCCATATCCATCCCGCCGGCATCCAGCGCGCCAGCCACCCGGCCCCATGCCGCGTCGCGCAGGCGGCTGGCGATGAAAGCGTCGGCGATGAAAGCCGGCGACTGCGCGCGCAGCAGGCAAGCCTGCGCGGTTAGGGCCAGCAGCTGGGCAAAACGGCGGCCCCGCGCCTCCAGTTGCTCCGGCCCCGCCTGCGCCTGCGCGCGCAAATCCCCGATCGCATCCGTCAGCCCGGCCTCGCCCGCGGCCATCGCCGCCAGATCCGCCAGCAGCCGCTCCCAGGCTTCCGGCTCGCGCCGCACCGCGCGCGCCACATCCAGGCACATCACATTGCCTGAACCTTCCCAGATGGAGTTGACCGGCGCCTCGCGGAACAAGCGCGCCATCGGCCCGGCATCGACATAGCCGTTGCCGCCGAAGATCTCCATCGCCTCGCCGCTCCACTCCACCGCGCGCTTGCACACCCAAAACTTGGCGGCCGGCGTGACGATGCGCTTCCAGGCCCGCTCGGCCGGCTCGCCGTCACGCTCGAAAGCCTGCGCCAACCGCATCGCCAGCGCCAGCGCCGCCTCGCTTTCCAGCGCCAGGTCGGCCAATACCGCGCGCATCGCCGCCTGCTCCGCCAACACCTTGCCGAAGGCCATGCGCCGGCGGGTGTACGCCAACGCCTGCGTCGCGGCCTGCCGCAACAGCGCCGCGCTGCCGATCACGCAATTGAGACGGGTATAGGTGGCCATTTCGATGATGGTGGGAATGCCGCGTCCGGGCTCGCCCAGCAGAACGCCCCAGGCGTCCTGGAGTTCCACTTCGCTGCTGGCGTTGCTGCGGTTGCCCACCTTGTCCTTCAGGCGCTGGATCGCCACCGCGTTGCGGCTGCCGTCCGGCAGCCAGCGCGGCACATAAAAGCACGACGGCCCGCTGTCCGCCAACTGCGCCACCACCAGGTGGGCATCGCTGGTCGGCGCGGAGAAAAACCATTTATGGCCGCGCAGCCGGTATTCGCCGCCGCGGCCGCCATGGCCGAGCGGCTCGGCCCGGGTGGTGTTGGCGCGCACGTCCGAACCGCCCTGCTTTTCCGTCATCCCCATTCCGATCCAGGCGCAGGCCTTCTGCGCCAGCGGCAGGTCGCGGCCGTCATGGACATGGCTGAACAGCTTGTCCCGCAGCGCCTCCCACAACGCCGGCTCCCTGCGCAGCAGCGGAATGGCCGCCTGCGTCATGGTGGCCGGGCACAGCGTGCCCGCCTCCACCTGGCCGTGCAGATAGCTGCCGGCCAGCGTGGCCGCCCAGCGCCCGCCCCGCTCCTCGGCGAAAGGCAGCGACACCAGCCCCTGGCCGCGGTACATCTGCAGCAGCCGGTGCCAGGCCGGGTGGAAATCCACCTGGTCGACGCGTCGGCCGCGCCGGTCGAACGCCCGCAGCCGCGGCGGGAAAAGATTGGCCTCCTCGGCCAGTTCAAAGGTTTCGGCGCGGCCCAGCGTCTCGCCGTAGCCCCGCAGCCAGGGCACGGCCCACTCGGCGCCGGCCCGACTCAGCGCCTCGCCCAAGGCCGGGTCGCTGTCCAGCAGCTTGTAGTCCGTCAGTTCGTCGAACTGATTGCTCACTTCATGCGTTTGCCAGCCCATGTCCCGACTCCTAGATGAATGCCAGCCTGCGCTGGCCGCCGCCAAACTGGCGATGCGCACAGTATAAGGGCGTCGTCCGGCCAGAAAATCCATGATTCAGGCCAGTTTCCCGCCCAGGCGAATCGCGCGTCCGCGCGGCAAAAACGAGCAGTCCGCTTGTCCGCGCCAAGCTTTCCGCCAGCTAGCCTCCCTGCCGCGCCCATGGCGCGACCAAGCGCTGCGGCGTGCCGCAGGCCCGGCGCTTGTGGACGAAGTTGCCGCATTTCTCGATGAACTGGCGGCGGTTGCGCAACATGTCCAGCCGCATTTCGCCCAGCTCCGCCTGCCGGCATCGCTCCAGCTGCGCCAGATCCAGCGTCTCTTTGCGCTCGCGCCAGGCCTGCCAGGCCGGCGTCAACAAAGCCTGCTTCGCCGCTTGCAGCAGCCAGCGGCCGAACTCCTGCTCGTCGCGCGGCCCGATGTCCTGCACCATGCCCAGCCGCCAGGCCTGGCGGGCGCCCAGCGGCAGGCAGTCGTTGCACAGCTTGGCCGCCGTTTCGGCCCCCACCGCGCGCGGCAGCGTGTAGGTCCAGTACTCGGAGCCGTACAGCCCCATGGTCTGGTAATGCGGATTGAACACCACGCCCTGGCGCGCCAGCACCACGTCGGCGGCCAACGCCAGCATCGCGCCGCCGGCGCCGGCGTTGCCGGCCACGCCCGCCACCACCAGTTGCGGCGCGGTCAATATCTCCAGGCAGACATCGTCTATCGCCTGGATATTGCGCCAGGCCTCGGCGCCCGGGTCCTGCGCCGCCTGGATCACGTTCAGATGGATGCCGTTGCAAAAGCTGCCGCGCCCGCTGCGCAGCAGCAGCACTTCGCAATCCTGCCGCTTGGCCCATTGCAGCGCCCGCTGCAGGCGCCGGCATTGCTCGGTGCTCAGCGCGCCGTTGTAGAACTCGAAGGTCAGCTCGCCCACCTTGCCGACCCGGCGGTAGCGGATAGGCTGATAGGATTCTTCGCAATGCGGATGGGTGGCGATAGACCATTCCAGCCTTGGCACCTCATCCAGCAGGTCCGCCAGCAGATGGCGCGCCGGCAATTTGAAAGTTTCTTCGCCGGCCTCGGGCGCGCGCCGCAGCGCGCCCAGCCACAGGCTGGCGTCGCCGGTTGCCACCAGCACCGCGTCGTCATGCACCGCCAGAATCTGGCCCGGGCTGCCGCGCCTATGATCCAGGTGGGCGTCGTACAGGTAGTAGCGGCCGCCGGCCAGATCCGCCAGCACTCCGGGCTGGCCGTCGCCGGCGTCGATGCGGCGCTTGATCGCCTCCGCCGGCTCGCGCCAGTCGAATGCCCGATCCGCCTGCTTCATATTCGGCTGCAGCCGGCCGCGCACCGCCGGATCGGCATAGTCGACCGCTTGCGGCTGGTAGCCGCCGACGAACTTCTCCACCACGTCGCGTAGGCAATAGATGGCGGCGTCGCTGACCAGGCCGTTGTAAAGTTCGGACTTGCGCAGCCCCGCGGGCAGATCGAACTCGCTGCTGGACCACACCGGGCCGGCGTCCATTTCCTCCACCGCCTGCAACGCGGTCACGCCCCAGCGCTTCTGCTGCAGGCTGATCGCCCAGTCCAGCGCCGACGCGCCGCGGTCGCCGACGATGCCCGGATGAATGATCACCACCGGAAAAGGCGCGTCGCGCCACAGCCGCGCCGGCACCCGGTCTTTCAGAAACGGGCAGATCACCAGCTGCGGCGCCGCCGCCTCTATCTGCCGGCAGACATCGTCCGCATCGTTGAACAGCACCACGCTGGGCTCGTGGCCCGATTCGCGCAGCTCCAACCAGGCGCGCTGGGTAAGGCCGTTGAAGGCCGAGGACAACAGGACGATTCTCAAGGCTTGCATTGCGTTCTTCCCCACGGGATCGATCAGTCGAAACCGGGGATGCTAGGCCGGGCCATCGCAATGACATTTGATTGACGCCAAGTCTCATCCTGTTGAGAACCATGCCCTGGCCAAAATACCAGTGCGTCGATGCCGCCCTCAGCTCAAGGGCAAATAAATGTCCGTCTGCAGCAAATGTTCCGGTGTTGCGCCGACCAGGTTGAGGTACAGGAAATACACCGGGAAGTCGCGCAGGCTCTCGCCGCTGGACGGCAGCCACTGCCGGTACAGGCAGTACACGCTTTCGCCCAGCCGCTGATGCGAGCCGACATGGCGCAGCACCGCGCAGCGGCCGCCGGGAATCTCCTTGGCCACCACCCCCTGGCGGTTGGCCGGCACCGGCCCCGCCACGCTGCCGCAAATGTCGAAGCGGAAATCCGCCGCCGCGGTGGTATCCGGGTTGTCGTAAGCGATGCCGTAAGTCTGGCTGCTGGTCAACGGCGACAGGCCGCTCTCCTTGCGCCACTCAATGAAGCGGCTGGCGCTGTCGTTTACCCGCTCCGGCGCGCCGCGATGCTCCAGCGCGGCCACCCGCACCGTATCCACGACCATGATCTTCACGTCCATATCCTCCATCCTCTCTCTGACGGGAACAGGAAACCGGGTTTGCCAATGCGCCCAATCCGGCGCGCGGCGAAAGGCGCTGGGCGTCTGGCCGAAAGCGTGCTTGAAAGCCCGGGAAAACGACTCCGGATTTTCAAAGCCGGCATCCAGCGCGATGTCGGTGATCCGCAACAAGGGCTGGAACACCAGTTGATACGATGCCCGCCGCAGGCGCTGCAGCTGGATGTAGCGCGCCACGCTGACGCCGCAATAAGCGGCAAACTGGCGCTGAAAATGAAAGCGGGAAAAATGCGCGACCTGGCTCAGCCGCTCGATATTGAGCGGCTGTTGCAAATGTTGATCGATATGATCGAAAACCCGCGTGAAACGCCGCGCATAGTCGCCGGCCCTGGATCTGCCCATGACACCTCCTTCGCCACGCCGACTATGCCAAAAACGGCAATCGCCGTCCTGACCGGAAATGCTGGATGCGGCAAATCCGCAGGCAAAAAAAGTCCGCGGGTAAAACCGCGGACCAATAGGGTAGAGAAAAAGAATGCCGGCGCTCAGCCCAGGCTCATGCCCCCAGCCGAACGGGAGGCGGTCCGCACCGCCTGGGCCGGCGCGGGCGCTGCCTTGTCCGGCGTCGCCGCCAGCGCTGCCAGCGCCGTCGCCGCCGGCTGCCGGATCGCGCTGTCCACCTCCACGCTGGCATGCTGGATTTTCTGGCCGCCGTCGCGGCCGATCAGCGTGGCCGTGCCCGGATCGGCGGCGTTCAGCACCGCGCCATCGGCCTTGGCCATGCCGTTTTTCCAGCCGCTGTGCGCCAGCGACGCGCTCAGATTGTCTATCTGCCCGGGCTGCAGCGCCGCCAACTTGGGCTCGCGCCGCTGCAGCGCCTCCACCGCCTGCGCGGTTTGCGTGGCGAATTTCTGCTTTTCCGGCGACAGCGCGTCGTTTTCGGTCAGCAGCTTCTGCAGCAACGTCCGGTTTTCCGGCAAGGGGTTGGTTTGCCGATGATTCAATCGGCTATGTGGAATAGGTGCAGGAATGGAGTCAAAATCATTGGCATTGTTGACCGGCTTGAGAGAGCCTTCGTACTTGGGAAGCGCTTGCTGGCCTGCCAGGCCATACGCTTGCATATTCAAACCTGCATGGTTCAAACCTTTCCACGTAAAGTCGATGCAGCTATTGGTAAGTCCATTATAATTCAAGTCGAAATACTTGTTAGAATGATTCTTAGCGGCCTCACCATACTCTTTCAGCTTTTCATACTGCTCTTTAGTTATTTCTATAGTACGGACATAGTACGGAGAACTATATCTCTTCGTATCGCCATGCTCAACTATGCCAGCCCCATGCGTGCTTCCATGATTTTTAGGGGCGAAGCCATAATCATCAACCTTTTTCCCATCAGAAATTCCAAACCACACATGCCCAGCCGCAGAAGTCGCATTCGGGTCATTCTTGTCGCCCATCAGCTTGGTGCCTGGCGCTGCCACATAAATGCTCAATGTGTAAGGCATGATTCTCCCCGCTACTTCCCATAAACAATATGATCAAATACAACTCTGGAGTCCAAGCCCTTCAAACGAGCATCGCCCTTCACAAGTTCGACACTGGCATGATACTGGCCTGGTTCAAATTTATAATCAAGCACATCCAGATCAATATACACCTGTTTTTCATCCTCGCTGCCCTTGCCGGACAAGTCCCCAGACAGATAAACATCTCCGACAGCGCTCTCTCCTTTCTCAGGTTTCTCGCCATATAAGACAACTGGCGACCACTTCACCCCATCGAAACGGGAGACATGCACCCGAAACTCAAGTTTAACTTGCTCCAGCAAATCGGGAACCACATCCTCTGGCCGTTTGAAAACAAACCGGGCAATCACGCCATAGCGGTTAAGGTGTGGGTTAAACTTTCCAGGAACAATCCAAAAAACTGAACTTACTTTTTGGCCAGGCCTATCCATTGGAAAGTCAAAACTCATCGGCGCCTGAGGCTGGACAAACCAATAGCGGTCTTGCGTGCGCTCCCGCCAATAGAAAAACATGCTGACCGCCAAACCGATGGCCAGCACAAAAATCATCAGCAAAAGAACACGACGACTTTGGGGATGGGACACTCAACGCTCCTTCATTTCGCACATCCGGTGCGAGCTGGTGACAGACCGCCATGCTCAAGCACGGCAGCCATCCGGCACAAGCTGCAAAAATCCCGAAATGCGCGCCCTCACATCCCCATCGCCGGCTGCTTGGCGCGCGCCGGCGGCTGGTGCGCCTGCGCCTTGGCCGCTGGCTGGCCATGCTCAGGCGCCGCCGCCAGCAGCGACAGCGAGTGCTGCGCCGACTGCTTGATCGCATCCCTCAGCTCCACCGCGGCGTGCTCGACCTTGTTGGCCGCGCTCTTGTAAAGCATGCTGATCTTGCCGGGGTCGACGGCGTTCACCATCACCGCGCCCACCTTCTCGATGCCCTTTTTCCACCCTTCCACCGCCAGGGCGGCGCTCAGGTTGTCCACCTGGTGCGACGCCAGGTCTTTCAAGCGGCCGTCGCGCTGCTGCAGCGAACCCACGTGCTGCCGCGTCTGCTCCAGCAGGCTTTGCTTGCCGTCGGACAGGCCCGCGTGCTGGGCCGCCTGCGGCGCGGCGTCAGGCTTGTAGAAGTCATCCTTGGGCCGCAGCGCGCCCAGGAAGGCCTGCTTGCTCCAGTAAGGATTGCTGCTCAGATTGACTTCCGCCGGGCCGGTGGAGGTTTGCGAGCCGTAGAACATCTGCTCGCCCTTCTCGTTTTTGCCCTTGTAGACCGCCACGTGCTGGCCGCCGCCCGCCATCTTGAACATCAGGATGTCGCCCGGCTGCAGGTCTTTCTTGTTGTCGATCACATTGAAGTTGCGCTTGGCGTAGTCGGTTATATTGGCGTGGGGATGCTGGCCGCCGTGTCCGCCGTTGAACAAGGTGTGAGTGGTGAAGTTCGCCGCGCTCTTGAAATCATCGGTCACCTTGGTATTGCCCAGCTGCAGCGTGCGCCATACCAGCGATGAGCAATCCACGCCTTTCTTGCCATCGTGATCCGTGTCCGCCTCCAGCCGGCTGCCATCGATGCGATTGCCGTTGGGTTTCTTCTTGTTGGCCAACTGGCCCGCCATGTCGGCGCGGCCATATTCAAAAGTGCCGTCGCCGAAATGCTCCAGCGCGGCGTTGACCATGCGCGAGCCGCGGTCGTTGCCGGCAACCGGCTGCGGATGCTGCGACTTGTCCTGGCCGGCATGCGCCGCCGCTTTGGCTTGAGCATGGGCTGCCTGTGCCGGCATATGCTGAGCGTGAGCCGATTGCGCCGGCCCGGCAGGCGCCGTCGCTTTGGCTGGGCCATGGGCACCCTGTGCTGGCGGATGCGAAACATGAGCCGCCTGCGGCGCGGCGGGCTTCGCCTGCTCGATCTGCGGCTTGGCCGCCGCGGCCTGCTCCACAGGCTTGGCTGGCGTAGGCTGCGCCGGACTGGCGCCGGACTGGGGCTGGGCAGCGACCGTCGATGCCGGCTGGTTTGGCGAGGGCGCGGCCGGCGCCGCGCCGAATTCCGCGCTGACCTGTTGCAGCTTGTTGCCGGCATCCTGCCCCACCAGGCTGATCTTGCCCGGATCGGCGGCGTTGACCACCGCACCGTTGATCTTGGCCATGCCTTGGCGCGCGGCGTCGACCGCCAGTTGGCCGCTCAGATTGTCCAGTTGCGCGGCGTCCAGCTTCTGCAGGCGGGCGTCGCGCTGTTGCAGCGCCTGCACGGCGTTTTTGGCTTCCTGCACCAGATGCTGCTGCGCCTCCGGCAACAGGGTCTGCACCCGCTCCGCGCTGGGCGCGGAAGCCGCCGCGGCGGATGGCTGCGATTGTTTCGGTTGCTGCGCTTGCTGCTGAGCAGCATGCGCGGCGACAGGCTGGGCCGGCTTATCATGCGCGACAGATGCCGAAACGGCTTTGGCCGGCGGCGGGGAGGCCTGCGCGGCGCTGGAATGCGGCGCCTGCGAGGCGACGGCCGGCTTTGCCTGGCCCGCCGCGTCAAACTCCGGATGCCGCTTGCGGGCTTCAGCCAGCGCATGGCGCATGGTGCGGCCATGGAACAGTTCGATCATGCTTTCCGCGTAATTTTCTGCAGTAGCGTAGCCGCCTTTCTTCAACGCATGGGCTTCCTTCTCCATATTGCCCTTCACGCCGGGATCCATCAGCCCCGCCTTGGCATAACGCGAGCTGTTCTGCAACATTTGCATCCGGTCTGCCAGAGAATCCGTTACCGAGGGATAAACGCGGAAAGCATCATCCACCCAAACTTTCTTGCCGTTCTGTTTTTCCCAGACATGGTAAACCTTGGAGTCGCCCTTCCAGGACGACCCCGTCTTGATATTGAAGACGTTGTTGCTGCCCGGCAGCACCTTCTCGCCCCAGCCGGTCTCCTGCGCCGCCTGGGCAAGAATCAGCTCCCACGACATGCCGCTCTTGCGCGAGGCCTCTCTCGCCGCCGGATAGAGGGAAACGATGAAATTGATCTTGTCCTGTTGAGAGTAATGCTTCTTTTCTGCCATCACGGTTTCCTTAAAATTGTTCGAATGACAGCCTGATTACTTGGCGACCGTCAGATCAGCCTGCAATTTCACGGAGAATGCCTTGCCCGGCTTGCCGCCCATCGCGTCTCGATAAACTTTGCCGCGCACCACCAGTTGGCCCGCGCCGTCCCACATGAAGGCGGCAGGCCCCTCCCCCACTCTGGCCACGCCGAAATTCTGGCTGCTGTATCGCACCGGCAACATGACCCGCTTCTGCAGGCGGCCATGCTCGATGCGATCGACAAACAGCAATGTCCGCTTGTCGGTCATGATGGAACTGGTATCCAGCTCTTCGACGACGTACAAGGCCGCGCCTTTCTGCAAGCAGGCCATGGCCCTCCCATCGCTGTAATTGGGATCCGGCAACGGCAGAGCGATTCTCTGCCGGACCGCCCCGTTCTTTTTCACCAGCACCACCGACTTGCTGTCGACGAAGTCCTCGGTTTCGCCGCCCGCCACGCAAACGCTGCCATCAGCCAAGGCCGTCTGCCCCAGAGAGGTGAAAGTGACTTCCGGCCCCTCATTCTCCGCGGCCATCGCCTGCTGCCCACTCAACAACCCAGCGCATACCGCCGCTGCCAACAAAACTTTCCCGCACGACATCGTGCCCCCCCATGACTGCCGCAGCCCTCACGCTCCGTGCAGGAGCCCACCGCGACCCAATTGATAAAATGTTTATCAAAGTATATATTATATCAAATATTTTAAAAGGCAAATTACCTTTACCCCGCAGTCGGCCGCGCCAGCCATCCTCCGGCCTGCCCAGCCCGCTACACTGGATTTGTCAGCCGCGCGCCGGCAACGGATAATCGCCGGCCACATACGCAAGGATGTAGCCAATGGATGATACAAGCGTGCGCCTGTCCAAGCGCATGGTGGAACTGGGCCTGTGCTCGCGCCGCGAGGCCGATGCCTGCATCGAGCAGGGCCTGGTGAAAGTGGATGGCAAAGTCGTCAATACGCTGGGCGCGCGGGTGCGGCCGGAGCAAGAGATCACGCTGGCCGGCAAGCCGCAGGCCTTGGCCGCGCTGCCGGTGACGATGCTGCTGCACCGCCCGGCAGGCGAGGACGCGCCGCCGGCGCAACTGCTGGGGCAAGACAGCCGTTCGCCGCAGGACGCGTCGGAGCAAGTCTGGCTGGCGCGCCACCGCCAGCACCTGAGCGCCTTCGGCGCCGTGGATGAGCAATGCCACGGCCTGCTGGTGCTGACCCAGGATAAAAAACTGCCCCGCCATCTGGCCGAGTGCGAGATGGAATTCCTGCTGCAAGTGGAGCAGGCGCCGGCGGCCGACGAGCTTAAAGCGCGCGTCGCAGCCATCCGCCTGGACGGCAAACCGTTGCGCCAATGCAAGATCAGCCGCCAGAGCGACCATCAGCTGCGCTGCGCGGTTTACGCGCCGCGCGCCGGTTTCTTCGCCGAAATCAGCCGCCAGCTCGGCGTCCGCCTGCAAAGCGCGCGCTGCATCCGCATCGGCCGCCTGGCCTTGGCCGGACTGCAGCCGGGACAATGGCGCTATCTGCAGCCGTTCGAACGCTTCTGACCCTTGCCCGCGCCAGCCAGCCCGACTCCGCCGCGCGGGCTGGCGCCTCCGGCTTTCCATTTGATGGCGCTGCGCCTTGCTCCGCCGCCGCGGACGCCTCATCGCGAGCAGATCAAGGCTCGCGGCCTGGCTTCGCGCCATGATGAAAGCTGAATGAAATAATAAATTTATCGGAACTCGGTTCCTGATATTCCGTCTTTATACCATCCAGCCATTCAACCGGAATTCCGCCCATGCCCCACGACACCCCCCTGATCACCACCATCGTCGGCGGCCTGGTATTCGCCTTCGCCTTCGGCATGCTGGCGCTGCGCCTGCGCCTGCCGCCGCTGGTGGGTTATCTGTGCGCCGGCATCCTGGTGGGGCCGTTCACGCCCGGCTTCCAGGCCGACACCGCGCTGGCGCCGGAATTGGCCGAGCTGGGGGTGATTCTATTGATGTTCGGCGTCGGCCAGCACTTCTCGATCAAGGACCTGATGGCGGTGAAGGCCATCGCCGTGCCGGGCGCGCTGGCGCAAATCGCGGTGGCCACTTTGCTGGGCATGGGGCTGTCCCACTTCCTGGGCTGGCCGCTGGGCGAAGGCCTGGTGTTCGGCCTGGCGCTGTCGGTGGCCAGCACGGTGGTGCTGCTGCGCGCGCTGGAAGAGCACGGCTGGCTGGAAACCGAGGATGGCAAGATCGCCGTCGGCTGGCTGGTGGTGGAAGACCTGGTGATGGTGCTGACCCTGGTGCTGCTGCCGGCGGTGGCCGGCGCGCTGGGCGGCGCCCAGGCCGCGCCGTCGCTCGAGCAACTGGGCTGGACGCTGATGCTGACGGTGGGCAAGGTGGCGGCCTTCGTCGCGTTGATGCTGGTGGTCGGGCGCCGCTTCATTCCCTGGATGCTGGAGCGCGTCGTCCACACCGGCAGCCGCGAGCTGTTCCGCCTGGGCGTGCTGGCCACCGCGCTGGGCGTGGCCTACGGCGCCACCCAGCTGTTCCAGATTTCGTTCGCGCTGGGCGCCTTCTTCGCCGGCATGGTGATGGCGGAATCGCCGTTCAGCCACCGCGCGGCCGAGGAGTCGCTGCCGCTGCGAGAGGCGTTCGCGGTGCTGTTCTTCGTGTCGGTCGGCATGCTGCTGAATCCGCAAGTGCTGCTCAACGACGCGCCGACGCTGCTGGCCACCGTGCTGATCATCGTGCTGGGCAAATCGCTGGCCGCCTACGGCATCGTGCGGCTGTTCCGCCGCGGCCGCGCCACCAGCCTGCGCATCGCCGCCAGCCTGTCGCAGATCGGCGAATTCTCGTTCATCCTGGCCGGGCTGGGCATGTCGCTGGGCTTGCTCAGCCCGCGCGGCCAGGCGCTGATCCTGGCCGGCTCCATCGTTTCCATCCTGCTCAACCCGATGATGTTCGCGTTGGCCGAACGCTTTCGGCCTGCGGCGCTGGCGGCCGAGTAGCCGGAAAAAATGCTATAAACATCTGGCCCCGCCCGACCAGTCGGGCCGTCTATGGTAGAATCGCGCGCAAAGCGTTCAAATTGCTATGAAAAAGCCCATCGCCGCCCTCTGTCTATGCCTCGCCCTGCCCGCAGCCGCCGGCAGGCTGCTGCCCGACAGCCTGGTGATGGGCAAGTTGGGCGACCAGAACGCCGCCGGCATCGCCTTCGTCCGCGCCGACCAAACCTTCCTGCAGCGGCTAGGGGGGCTGATCGCCGTGCCGCCGCCGCGTTTCGCGCTGGCCCCCGGCCTGCGCATCTTCGATGGCGGCAACCGCTTTCTGCTGAGCGGGCAATTGAATGATCTCAGGGGCAAAACCGTAGGCGTGACCTTCGATCCGCAAGGCAGCATCAACCGCATCTGGGTGCTGGGCGACGATGAGATCGAGGCGCTGAAGCAGCGCCAGGCCCGGACCACCCCTTAAACCGAACCGCAGGAAACCCGAGTAGCAATGAAGAAGGTATACATCAAGACCTTCGGCTGCCAGATGAACGAGTACGATTCCGACAAGATGGCGGACGTGCTGGGCAGCACCGAAGACATGGTCAAGACGGATACTCCGGAAGACGCCGACATCATCCTGTTCAACACCTGCAGCGTGCGCGAGAAGGCCCAGGAGAAAGTGTTCTCCGATCTGGGCCGCGTGCGCCCGCTGAAGGAAGCCAAACCCGGCCTGATCATAGGCGTGGGCGGCTGCGTGGCCAGCCAGGAAGGCGACGCCATCGTCAAGCGCGCGCCCTACGTCGACGTGGTGTTCGGCCCGCAGACGCTGCACCGCCTACCGGAAATGATCCGCGCCAAGCGCGACAGCGGCCGCGCTCAGGTCGACATCTCCTTCCCGGAAATCGAGAAATTCGACCATATCCCACCGGCCAAGGTAGACGGCGCCGCCGCCATGGTGTCCATCATGGAAGGCTGTTCCAAATACTGCTCGTTCTGCGTGGTGCCCTACACCCGCGGCGAGGAGGTGTCGCGGCCGTTCGAGGACGTGCTGACCGAAATCGCCGGCCTGGCGGCGCAGGGGGTCAAGGAAATCACGCTCCTGGGCCAGAACGTCAACGCCTACCGCGGCCTGATGGCCGACGGCGAGATCGCCGACTTCGCGCTGCTGCTGGAATACGTGCACGAGGTGCCGGGCGTGGAGCGCATCCGCTTCACCACCAGCCATCCGCGCGAATTTTCCCAACGCATCATCGACTGCTACGCCAAACTGCCCAAACTGGTTTCCCACCTGCACCTGCCGGTGCAGTCCGGCGCCGACCGCGTGCTGATGGCGATGAAGCGCGGCTACACCAGCCTGGAATACAAATCCATCATCCGCAAGCTGCGCGCGATCCGCCCGGACCTGTGCCTGTCGTCCGACTTCATCGTCGGCTTCCCCGGCGAAACCGAGGCCGACTTCGAACAGACGCTGAAGCTGGTGACCGACCTGGCATTCGACTTCAGCTACGTGTTCATCTACAGCCCGCGCCCCGGCACCCCGGCCGCCAATCTGGCGGACGACACCCCGCACGCGGAGAAAGTGCGCCGGCTGGAAGCCTTGAACGCCGTCATCGAAGCCCGCGGCTTCGAAATCAACAAGGCGATGGTCGGCAGCGTGCAGAGGGTGCTGGTGGAAAACGTGTCGCGCAAGGACGACGCCATGCTGGCGGCGCGCACCGCCAACAACCGCGTGGTCAACTTCGCCGGCCATCCGCGGCTGCTGGGCCAGATGATCGACGTGCGCATCACCGAGGCGCGGCCGCACTCGCTGGCCGGCGAGGCGCTGGTTCACGAAAGCGTTTGAGCCGCGTGCATACCATCGCCATGCTATCGCCGGCGCGGCGCCGGGCGTATGCTGTGCATCGTCCCGCCATGGAGAAACCGTGATGTACGTCGTCTCGCTGAGTTACACCGCCTCGCTGTCCGACATCGACGCGCTGCTGCCCGCCCACGTGGCATGGCTGAACCAGGCTTACGCCGACGGGCTGTTCCTGGCCTCCGGCCGCAAGGTGCCGCGCAGCGGCGGCGTGATCCTGGCCCGTGGCGAGCGCGCTGCGCTGGAAGCCCGCCTGGCGGACGACCCGTTCGCCAAAGCCGGCGTGGCCCGCTACGACATCACCGAATTCGTCCCGAGCATGACCGCCGCCGGACTGGAAGGATTGAAGGAAGCATGAAGCCGCAGGGCATCCGGGCGATACTGCTGGATCTGGACGACACGCTGTTCGACGACGCTTACGCCAGCGCGCAGGCGTTCGCAGCGTTCATCGGCCCGCATGCCTCGCGCTTCTCCCAACCGCCCGACGCGCTGCAGGCGCGCTGGCGCGGCTGCATCGACCGCCACTGGCGCCGCTTCGAGCTGGGCGAACTGAGCCTCGCGCAGCAACGCCACGAGCGCCTGCGCGACTTCCTCGGCGAGCCGGACATGAGCGAAGCCGAAGCCGCCCTACTGTTCCAGCCTTATATGGACGCCTACCGCCGCCACCGCCGGCTCACCCCCGGCGCGGCGGATTTTCTCGACGCCACCCGCCACCTGGTCCGCATCGTGGTCAGCAACGGCGGCGCCGAGCAGCAACGCGCCAAGCTGGAGCACCTGGGCATCGCCCATCATTTCCGCCACCTGCTCACCTGCGACGCCGTCGGCGCCGCCAAGCCCGACGCGCGCATCTTCCGCCGGGCGCTGGAGCTGGCTGGACAAGAAGCGCGCGCCTGCCTGATGGTGGGCGACGACCTCGAACGCGACATAGAACCGGCGCGACGGCTGGGCATGGCAGTGCGCCATGTCGCGCCCGGCAGCCACGCCGCCATTTTTGCAACGCTTAGCCAACAGCTGCGAAACGCATGAGCACAACCGAACCCCTGAGCTTCAATCCGGTGGACAACGAACGGCTGGCCCGCCTGGCCGGCCCGCTGGACGAAAACCTGAAACAGATCGAAACCGGCCTGGACGTGGTGGTGCAACGCCGCGGCGAAACCTTCCGCGTACAGGGCGAACAGGCCAAGCTGGCGGTGGAGGCGCTGACCCGGCTCTACTTGCTGGCCGCCCAGCAGGACGTATCGATAGACGACGTGCAGCTGTCGCTGGTGGAGCTGCGCCAGCGCCAGACCAGCGGCGAGCAGGAAGAGTCGCCGGTGCTGGCCACCCGCCGCGGCGACCTCAAGGGCCGCACGCCGAATCAGGCGCGCTATATCAAGGCCATTCTGCAACACGACGTCACCTTCGGCATCGGCCCGGCCGGCACCGGCAAAACCTATCTGGCCGTCGCCTGCGCGGTGGACGCGATGGAGCGCGACGCGGTCAAGCGCATCGTGCTGGTGCGCCCGGCGGTGGAGGCAGGCGAGAAGCTGGGCTTCCTGCCTGGCGACCTGGCGCAGAAGGTGGACCCTTACCTGCGCCCGCTGTACGACGCGCTGTACGACCTGATGGGCTTCGACCGCGTCACCCGGCTGTTCGAAAAGAACCTGATCGAGATCGCGCCCTTGGCCTATATGCGCGGCCGCACGCTGAACCACGCCTTCATCATTCTGGACGAGGCGCAGAACACCACGCCGGAGCAGATGAAAATGTTCCTCACCCGCATCGGCTTCGGCTCGCGCGCGGTGATCACCGGCGACGTCACCCAGATCGACCTGGCCCGCCACCAGAAGAGCGGCCTGGTCGAGGTGGAGCGCATCCTCGGCCAGGTGCGCGGCATCCATTTCCATCATTTCAATAGCCAAGATGTGGTGCGCCACCCGCTGGTGCAGAAAATCGTCGACGCCTACGACACTTACCAAAGCAAGCAAGATGAAACAAGCTAAACGCCACCCCCTGCTGGCCCGCCTGCGCGCGCGGCTGGAGCTGACCCTGGACGTGCGCAGCGATGCCGCGCTGCCGCCGCCGGCGCTGATCCGCCGCGCCTGCCAGGCCGCGCTGCAGCGCGGCGTCGAAAAAGCGCAGATCAGCATCGTCATCGTCGACGCCGCTGAAGGCCGTCAGCTCAACAACGACTACCGCGGCAAGGATTATGCGACCAATGTCCTGTCCTTCGCGCTGAACGAAGGCGAGCCGGTGGCCGGCCTGCCGCTGTTCGGCGACCTGGTGCTGTGCGCGCCGGTGGTGGAGAAGGAAGCCGCAGAGCAGAACAAGGACCTGATGGCCCATTACGCGCACCTCTTGGTGCACGGCATGCTGCACCTGCAAGGCTTCGACCACGAAGAAGACGACGAAGCCGAGGCGATGGAAGCGCTTGAAACCGTCATCGTTAAACAGCTAGGATATCCCGACCCCTACCACGAGGAGCAGTTCTAAGAAATGGAAGACCCCAGTAAACCGCGGCCCAGTTGGCTTGAACGCCTGTCCACCATGCTCTTGCGCGAGCCGGAAGACCGCGAGGAGTTGATCGAGCTGCTGCACAACGCCTTCGAGCGCAACCTGCTGGATGCCGAGGCCCTCGGCATGATAGAAGGCGTGCTGGAAGTGAGCGAACTGACCGTCCGGGACGTGATGATCCCGCGCAGCCAGATGCACGTGCTCAACATCGACGACCCGATCTCCCGCTTCCTGCCGACCGTCATCGACTCCGGCCACTCGCGCTTCCCGGTGATAGGCGAAAGCAAGGATGACGTGCAAGGCATCCTGCTGGCCAAGGAGTTGCTGCGTTACTTCCATGCGCCCGCCACCTTCAATTTGAAGAACGTGCTGCGCCCGGCGGTGTTCGTGCCGGAATCGAAACCGCTGAACGTGCTGCTGCGCGACTTCCGCGCCACCCACAACCACATGGCGGTGGTGGTCGACGAATACGGCGGCGTCTGCGGCCTGGTCACCATCGAAGACGTGATCGAACAGATCGTCGGCGACATCGAGGACGAATACGACATCGAGGACGACGAGGACGACATCGTGCCGGTGCGCGGCAACGAGCGTTACCGCGTCAAGGCGCTGACCGAGATCGAAGACTTCAATCACTACTTCGGCACCGACTACGCCGACGACGATGTCGACACCGTCGGCGGCCTGGTGATCTCGCTCACCGGCCATTTGCCCAAGCGCGGCGAAAAAATCGAGGCCGCCGGCCTGCGCTTCACCGTGCTGCGCGCCGACAGCCGCCGCCTGGACAGCCTGCTGGTGGAACGCATCCAGCTGAGCGCCGGCCAGGCCGAATAAGGCCTATGCTGAAGGCAGCCTGCGCCGCGCCGGCTGCCGCCCTCCCACTACCGCAAACGACACGCTAGCCATGCGAATACTGATCCTGCTCCTGGCCGCCGCGCTAGCCGGCGCCCTCACCGTGTTTTCCTTCGCGCCCTACCGGCTGTTCTGGCTGATGCCGCTGTGCCTGGCCGCGCTGCTGGAGCTGATACAGCGCGAGCCGCGCCGCGCCTTCTGGATAGGCTATGTCTGGGGCCTGGCCGCCTACACCAGCAACTTCCACTGGCTGTACGCCAGCCTGCACGATGTCGCCGGCCTGCCGGCCCTGATCGCCGCGCCGCTGGTGCTGCTGCTGCCGGCCTATCTGGCGCTGTACCCGGGCCTGGCCGCCTGGGTGGCCTGCCGCGTCGACCCTCGCCCCTGGGTGCGCTATCTGGTGGCCTTCCCCGCCGCCTGGGAGCTGGGCGAATGGCTGCGCAGCTGGGTGATGACCGGCTTCCCCTGGGCCGCCGCCGGCTATTCGCAAATCACCGAAAGCCCGCTGTCCGGCTACGCGCCGATCGGCGGCATCCACTTGGTCAGCTATCTGGTGGCGCTGTCCGCCGGCGCGCTGATGATGCTGGCGCGCAGCGGCATGCGCTTGCGGCTGGGCATCGTGATCGCCACCTCGCTGCTGTGGCTGAGCGGCTTCTGGCTGCGCGATGTGGAGTGGACCGCGCCGCAGGGCAAGCCGATCAGCGTGGCGCTGGCCCAGGGCAATATCGCCCAGGAATTGAAGTGGACGCCGGAAAACCTGGAGCAGTCGCTGCTCACTTACTACCGCCAGGTGGCGATGACCCGCGCCGATCTGATGATACTGCCGGAAACCGCGCTGCCGCTATTCCTGGACGACCTGCCTTCCGGCTATCTGTCGATGATGCGCGGCGAGGCCAGCCGCGCCGGCATGGCGCTGGCCAGCGGCATTCCGCGCCGCACCAACGATGGCCGCGGCTATCTGAACGCGGTGGTGGCGTTGTCCGATCCGAAAATGCCGTACTACGCCAAGGACCACCTGGTGCCGTTCGGCGAGTTCATCCCGCTGCCCGGCCTGATAGGCTGGATCTACCAGTATATGAACATGCCGCTGTCCGGCTTCAGCCGCGGCGGCGCCAACCAGCCGCCGCTGCTGCTGGCCGGCCAGAAAGTGGCCTTCAACGTCTGCTACGAGGATAGTTTCGGCGAAGAGCTGTCCGGCCCGGCGGCGCAGGCCGGCATGCTGGCCAACGTCAGCAACCTGGCCTGGTTCGGCAAGAGCGAGGCGATGAGCCAGCACCTGCAGCTGTCGCAGGCCCGTTCGCTGGAAACCGGCCGCTACATGCTGCGCGCCACCAATAACGGCATGACCGCCATCATCCGGCCGGACGGCGAAATTTCCGCCATCGCCGCGCCGTTCACCGCCCAGGTGCTGACCGGCTTCGCCCAGAGCCGCCAGGGCCTGACCCCATACATGCGCGTCGGCAACCTGCCGGTGGCGCTGGGCTGCGGCTTGCTGCTGCTGGCGGCGCTGGCGCTGGGCTGGCGCCGCCGCGGCGAGCACTAGGCGGAGCGCTCGCCCACCGAGAAGCGCGCCACCAGCTGGCGCAGATTCGATGCCAGCTGATCCATATTGTGGATGGCGCGCGCCGCCGCCTGGGTGGCGACGGCGTTGCTGCTGGCGCTGTGGGCGATCTGCTCGACATGCTGGGCGATGGTCTGGCTGGCCACGCTCTGCTCCTGCAAGGCGAAGGAGATGTCGCCGACCACCGCGATCACGCCGTTGGCGCTGTCCTGGATGCGGGCGATCTCGTCGCCGGCCTGTTCGGCCAGCCCCAAGCCCGCCTTCACCCGCGCCACCGCCTCCTCCATGCTGCTGCGCGAATTCTGCGCGCCCTGCTGCACGTCCTGGATCATGGTGGCGATTTCCTGCGTCGCCTGCGCGGTGCGCTCCGACAGCTTGCGCACCTCGTCGGCCACCACCGCGAAGCCGCGGCCCATCTCGCCGGCGCGCGCCGCCTCGATCGCCGCGTTCAAGGCCAGCAGATTGGTCTGGTCGGCGATGTCGCGGATCACCTGCATGATGCTGGAGATAGTATCGGTCTTGTCGGCCAGGCTGGTGATGATGCCGGAGGTCTGGTCCACCGCCTCGTTGATGCGGCGCATCTCGCTCACCGCCTCGGCGATCACCGCGCTGCCGCTCTTGGAGCGGCTGCCGGATTCGCTGGCCAGGTCGCGCGCGTCCTGCGAACGATCGGCGATGTGATTGACGCTGACCGTCAATTGCTCGATCGATGCTGCCATCGCGGTGGCCGCCTCGCTCTGCTGTTCCGAGCCCTTGCCGACCACCGCCGCTTCGCTGGTCACCTCGCCGCTCATCCGCGACAGCTGGTTGGCGTCGGCGACGATGTCGCGCACCAGCCGCCTGAGCTCCTCCTGCATGCCGCTGACCGCGGCCATCAGGCTGGTCTGGTCGCCGCGCTTCAGGCTGACCGGCTCGGCCAATTGGCCGGAGGCGATGCGCTTGACCACCGCCACCGTCTCCAAGGGATCGGCCCCCAGCTGCCCCAGCACATTGCGCAGCACCAGGCCGCCCAGCCCCAACAGCAGCAGCAACGCCACCGCCAGCACCACGCCCAGGGTCAGCAGCTGATCGCGGAAGGCCGCGTTGACGTCGTCCAGGTAGATGCCAGTGCCCACCACCCAATGCCAACCCGGCGTGGTGGTGACGTATGACATCTTGGGCTGCGGCTTGTCGAAGCCTGGCTTGTTCCACACGTATTCGCCGAAACCGCCTCCGCCCGGCGAGGCGATGGCCCTGGCGAACAGATCCTTCAGCTCCACGCCGTTGGGGTCTTTGACGCCGGCCAGGTTCTTGCCTATCAATTCCGGCTTGGCGCCGTGGGCGACATAGTTCCAGTCGGCGTCATAGGCGAAAAAATACTCGCGCTGGTCATAGTGCATCGAACTGAGCACCTGTGACACCGTGCGCTTGGCGTCGGCCTCGCTGATCTTGCCGCTTTGCGCCAAGCGCTCGTAGGTGGACACCAGGGTCACCGCGCTCTCCACCAGATTGCGCACCTTGTCCTGGCGGTCCTGCATCATCGCCTGGCGCTGGCTGAACACCGTCGCCACCCCCAATGCGCACACCACCAGCACCACCAGCGCCATCAAGCCGAACAGCCTGGTCTTCAGGCTCATTCCCGCCATGCTTCCCATTTCCCGCTCCTTCCCCTGGCACATGTCTAAGATGTGCTCATTCTGATAGTTCTACTATGGACTTATTCTAGAAAGCGCCTCCCCCCGCCGCCATGCCGAATTGGCCGCGGCGCGCAATAAAAAGCCCGGCATTGCCGGGCTGGGGGATTTCCTGCTGGCTTACACGCGGAAGCTGGAGAACAGCTGGCGCATGCTGCTGGCCGAATGCGACAACTCGCTCAGCGTGTCACGGACGGTCTGCAGCGCATCGTCGCTGTCGACGATGCGGCCGTTGATCTGCTCGGTGCTCTGCGCGATCAGCGTGGTGGCCTTGTGCTGCTCGCTGGTGGACAAGGTGATTTCGTTCATCTTGGCCATCACCTCTTCCATCGCCTTCTGGATCTGCTCGATGCGCTCCACCGCGCCCATCGTCAGCTCGACGCCGCCATCCACCGAGTTGACGGTGCGCTGCATATTGCTGACCGCCTGGCTGGTTTCCTCACGGATGGTGCTGACCATGCCGGAGATCTCCACCGTGGCCTGGCCGGTGCGTTCGGCCAGCTTGCGCACTTCGTCGGCCACCACCGCGAAGCCGCGGCCCATTTCGCCGGCGCGCGCTGCTTCGATCGCCGCGTTCAGCGCCAGCAGGTTGGTCTGGTCGGCGATGTCCTTGATCACATTGGTGATGCCGCTGATCTGCTGCGAACGCTGATCCAGCGACGACAGCATGCCGGACAAGCCCTTCACCGCCTCCACCGTGCTGTTCATCTCGCTGGAGATCCGCTGCATGCCGCTGGCGCTCTCGCTGGACACGTCTCCGGTATGGGTCACCAGGCCGTCCGCTTCCCGCGCGGCGTCGGCGATGTGCGAGATGCTGACGGTGATCTGCTCCAGCGTAGCGGCGTTGGAACTGGACACGTCGGCGATCTGGCGCGAATCGTGCGCCACCTTGTCCACGGTCTGGGTGACGCTCTCCACCCCGCCGGTGACTTTCTCGGCCTCTTCCTTCACTGCGATGAACATCTTCTGCAGTTGGCCGATGAAGCGGTTGAAGGCGGTGGCGGTTTCGGCGATCTCGTCCTGGCCGGTCACCTCGATGCGGCGGGTCAGGTCGCCCTCGCCCTGGGAAATCTCCAGCATCGCGCTGCGCAGGCGGCCGAGGCCGGCCAGCATCTTGCTCAGCATCACGCTGGCGACCGGGATCAGAATCAGCACGCACAGCGCGCCCAGGCCGACGATGGTCATCAGCAAGGTGTGCAGCGGGCTGGACACCACCGACTCGTCGGTCACCACGCCCAGCAGCCAGTTGGTGCCGTCAACCGGCTGCACTTCCACCAGTTTCTCTTCGCCGCCGACGCTGATGCGGCCCATTTCGTTGCTGTTGGCCAGCTGCGTCAGGCGGTCTGCGGTCAGCTCGGGCACTTTCTCCGTCAGCGGCTTCAAGGTCAGGCTGTTGTCGGGGTGGGCGATCACCTTGCCGCTCTTGTCGGTGAGGAAGGCGTAGCCGTTGCCGCGCAACTTCACCGACAGCACAGTCTTGACCAGATCATCGATGAAGATGTCGCCGCCGACCACCGCCTTCAGGCCGCTGCCGTCTTTCACCGGCGACACGAAGGTCACCACCAGCTTCTTGGTGTCGAAATCGACATAGGGGTCAGACACGCCGGGATTGCCGCTGGCAGCCGCTTGCTGGTACCACGGCCGCGCCACCGGGTCGTAGCCTTGCGGTTGCGGCTTCATGTCGGAGCGCAGCATCACGTGCTGCGCGGTGCCGATATAGGTCATGTCGAAGCCGCCAGCCTGGCTCAGCCGGGCCAGGGTCTGGCGCGGGTCGGTTTCGCCAACCAAAGGATTGGCCGCGATCACCACCCCCACCTTGCTCTTGTACCAGCCGCTCACAAGGCTGGCATACCCTTTCGAAGTGCCGTCCAGCTCGTTTTCCACGCCATGGATGATCTCGTTACGCATCTGACCGTAGACCAGAATCGTAATCACCACGCCCAGCACCACCAACAACAAGGCAATAAAAGCAATCAGTTTCACACGCAAAGAGCGCATAGCACTTTCTCCTCATCCCCAATCACTTGCGACGCCATCACAGCTCCAGCGTCGCTGCGTCAGGCACTGTTATGATGTATTGCTACTCAGGTTGTAGTCTCTATCCAAACAAAGCTCAACGCCCAATTCCATCGCGCCTCCACATTGCCAGGGCATCAGCCATCGACGTTTGATCCCGATCACGAAGCCGCCGCGCGAGACGGCATTTCGGACAACATCAAAACAATCCGACAATAAGCAGCTGGGTAATCAATTTAAATTGCCGGGCGAATATATGCAATGGCCCCCTTACAAACAGCGCAGCGCTTACTGTGGCCAGCGCTTAAAAACCGCTTCGTCGGACAACTCGGCGCCCACTCGGCAACACTCCACGGCCTTGCGGTGGTAGCATCCCGCTGGAATGCAATGTGGAGATAGCAATGCAATTGACCAGCATGTTCGTTCATCCTCTCAAATCGACCCGCGGCATCGCCTTCGAGCGCGCCTTCGCCGGCAAGCTCGGCCTGCTGCACGACCGCGAGTGGATACTGACCACCCCCGACGGCGACCAGATCACCGCCCGCTCCCACCCGCAGCTGGTTCGCGTCGGCGTGGAGCTGATGCCTGGCGGCATCCTGCTGCATTACGAGGGCAAGGCGCCGATCTTCGCGATGGCCACCGCCTACACCCGACCGCATCGCGCCCAGGTATGGAAGGACGAATTCCAGGCCTGGCACGGCGACCAACGGCTGGATGCCTGGTTCGCCGACATACTGGGCCAGGAGTGCCGGCTGTTGTGGCTGGGCGCTCAATCCGGCCGCGCCTTCAAAGGCGGCGCGGAGAAAATGAGCTTTGCCGACGGCTACCCCTTCCTGCTGGTCAACCAGGCTTCGCTCGACGACCTGAACCGCCAGCTGCAACGCCCGGTCACGCTGCGCCACTTCCGCCCCAATCTGGTGATAGACGGCGACTACCCGTGGATGGAGGACGAATGGCAAGTCATCCGCATCGGCGAAGTGGAATTCGATGTGATGAAGCCCTGCACCCGCTGCGTGCTGACTACGGTAGACCCCGACACCGGCAGCAAGGATGCCGACGGCGAACCGTTGCGCACGCTGGTGCGCACCCGCAGGCTGGAAGAAGGTGTCTGCTTCGGCATGAACCTGCGCGCCCGCAACGAGGGCATGCTGGAAATCGGCGCGCCGCTGGAGGTATTGCAGGAGCGCTATAGCTTCTAGACTGATGCCATCGCCGCTGCTTACAATCATTGAATGAATCTGCAAGCACTCATTGAAGATATCCGGCAGCAGACGCTGCCGTTCTACGACCACGGCCAGGTGGCCGACTACATCCCGGCGCTGGCATCGGTGCCGCCGCACCAATTCGGCATGGCCATCAGCACGCTGGATGGCCGGCACTACGCCTGCGGCGACGCCGAACAGCCATTCTCCATCCAGAGCATCAGCAAGGCCTTCATGCTGGCGCTGACGCTGCAGGTCGATGGCGAAGCGCTGTGGCAGCACGTCGGCAAGGAGCCCTCCGGCAATCCGTTCAATTCGCTGGTGCAGCTGGAGTACGAGCACGGCATTCCGCGCAATCCCTTCATCAACGCCGGCGCCTTGGTGGTGACCGACCGCGCCATCCGCCACTTCGGCGACGCCCACCGCCAGCTGCTGGACTGGCTCCGCGAGGAAAGCGGCGCGCCCGGGCTGGCGGCCAACGAGCGCATCGCCGCTTCCGAGCGCGAGCACGGCGACCGCAACGCCGCGCTGGCGCACTTCATGAAGAGCTACGGCAATCTGCGACATCCGGTTGAGCAGGTTCTGGAGCAATACTTCCATAACTGCAGCATCGAAATGAGTTGCCGACAGCTGGCCCGCGCCGGCCTGTTCCTGGCCAACCATGGCGTCTCGCCCGTCACCACGCGACAATACCTGAGCCGCAGCCAGGCCAAACAGGTGAACGCGGTCATGCTGACCTGCGGCACCTACGACGCGGCCGGCGAATTCGCCTATCGGGTGGGCTTGCCGGTGAAGAGCGGCGTGGGAGGAGGTTTGCTGGCGGTGATACCGGGCAAGATGAGCATCGCGGTGTGGAGCCCGCAACTGGATTCGCGCGGCAATTCGGTATTGGGGCTGGAGGCGCTGGATCGCTTCACCACCCGCACCGGGCTATCCATCTTTTGATTTGATTCTCGCGGCCGGCAGCGGCCGCAAATGAAAAAAGCCAGCTCTTGCGAGCTGGCTTTTCTCTCAACCCTGCCGATTACTCGGCGGAGTCGTCTACAACGGCAACGGCATCTTCAGCGCGGTCCACCAGCTCTACCAGAGCCATCGGGGCGTTGTCGCCCTTGCGGAAACCATACTTCAGGATACGCACGTAACCGCCATTGCGGGCGGAGAAGCGCGGGCCGAGCACGTCGAAGAGTTTAACCACGATATCGCGGTCACGGGTGCGGTCGAACGCCAGACGACGGTTGGCGAGCGAAGGCTTTTTGCCGAGCGTGATGAGCGGCTCGGCCACACGACGCAGTTCCTTGGCTTTCGGCAGCGTGGTCACGATTACTTCGTGCTTCAGCAGCGAGTTAGCCATGTTGCGCAGCATCGCCAGACGATGGCTGGTCGTGCGGTTCAGTTTACGATTACTGTAACGATGACGCATTGTTAATGTCCTTTTATCTCAAACCTTACGGCTTTTCGAGGCCAGCAGGCGGCCAGTTCTCCAGCTTCATGCCGAGAGTCAGGCCCTTGGAAGCGAGAACTTCCTTGATCTCGTTCAGCGACTTGCGGCCGAGGTTCGGAGTTTTCAGAAGCTCGGTTTCAGTACGCTGGATCAGATCGCCGATGTAATAAATGTTCTCAGCTTTCAGGCAGTTGGCCGAACGAACCGTCAGTTCAAGATCGTCTACCGGACGCAGCAGGATCGGATCGATCGGCGGCGCCTTTTCAACGACTTCTTCAACCGCTGTGCCCTGGAGATCAGCAAAGATCGACAGCTGGTCCATCAGGATGCGGGCTGCGTTGCGCACAGCCTGCTCCGGCTCGATGACGCCATTGGTCTCGATGTCGAGAACCAGGCGGTCGAGGTCGGTACGTTGTTCCACACGGGCGCTTTCCACAGCGAAGCTCACGCGGCGAACCGGCGAGAAGGAAGCGTCCAGTTGGATGGTACCGATGGAACGGTTGTCATCATGGCTGGATCGAACGGACACCGGCTGATAGCCGCGGCCCTTTTCGATCTTGATCTCCATGTCGATCTTGCCGCCGGAGGAGAGGTGACAAATCACGTGTTCCGGATTGATCACTTCCACATCATGCGGCAGCTCGATATCGCTAGCCAAGACAGCGCCTTCACCGTCCTTTTTCAAGGTCAGCACGACACTGTCGCGACCATGCAGCTTAAGCACTACGCCCTTGAGGTTGAGGAGGATGTCGACGACATCCTCGCGCACGCCATCAAGCGCGGAATACTCATGCAAAACGCCAGCGATAGTCACTTCGGTCGGAGCGTAGCCCGGCATCGACGACAGCAGAATACGGCGCAGCGAGTTGCCCAGGGTATGGGCATAGCCGCGCTCGAACGGCTCCATCGACACACGAGCGTGAGTTGCGGAAACCGGCTGTACGTCGATGAGACGGGGTTTCAGAAATTCCGAAGCGCTGTTTTGCATAGTCATTCCCTAAGAGCTAGCGATTACTTGGAGTAGAATTCCACAACGAGTTGTTCGTTGATATCGCTAGACAGTTCGGAACGTTCCGGTGCGGATTTGAAGACGCCTTCCATTTTCTTGGAGTCAACCGACACCCAAGACGGGAAGCCGCCTTGCTCGGCCAGAGCCAGGCCTTCAGCGATACGGGCCTGCTTCTTGGCCTTTTCGCGGACGGACACTACGTCACCGGCTTTAACCTGGTAGGACGGAATGTTCACAACCTGGCCATTCACAACGATAGCCTTGTGGCTAACCAGCTGGCGCGCTTCGGCGCGAGTGGAGCCAAAGCCCATGCGATATACAACGTTGTCCAGGCGGGACTCAAGCAGCTTCAGCAGGTTTTCGCCCGTGGAGCCCTTGCGGCGCACAGCTTCCGCAAAGTAGTTGCGGAACTGACGCTCGAGTACGCCGTAGATGCGGCGGATTTTTTGCTTTTCGCGCAGCTGGACGCCGTAGTCGGACAGGCGACCGCGACGGGCGCCATGCTGACCAGGAGGGGTATCCAGCTTGCACTTGGAATCCAGTGCACGACGCGCGCTCTTCAGGAAAAGGTCGGTGCCTTCACGACGAGCGAGCTTGCACTTCGGGCCAATATAACGTGCCATGTTCTCACACTCTCCGAATTAGATACGACGTTTTTTGGGCGGACGGCAACCGTTGTGCGGTACCGGCGTCACGTCGGAGATGCTGGTGATCTTGAAGCCCAGCGAGTTGAGTGCGCGAACAGCGGATTCACGACCCGGGCCCGGGCCTTTAATACGAACTTCCAGGTTCTTCACACCGTATTCTTGGGCAACTTTACCAGCGTGCTCTGCAGCTACCTGAGCGGCAAAGGGTGTACTCTTGCGCGAGCCCTTAAAACCAGCGCCGCCAGAGGTAGCCCAAGACAGTGCATTGCCTTGACGGTCGGTGATAGTGATGATGGTGTTGTTGAACGAAGCGTGAACGTGCACGATACCTTCGCTAACAGACTTGCGCACTTTTTTACGTACACGGACAGCTGTGTTTGCTTTAGCCATTCTCTGTGTTCCTTAAGATTACTTCTTGCCGGCGATCGCCTTACGCGGTCCCTTGCGGGTACGAGCGTTAGTGCGAGTGCGCTGACCGCGGCACGGCAAGCCACGACGATGGCGCATGCCGCGGTAGCAGCCCATGTCCATCAGACGTTTGATGCTCATGGTGATTTCGCGGCGCAGGTCACCTTCAACGGTGAACTTCGCAACTTGATCACGCAGAGCTTCCATTTCAGCTTCAGTCAGATCCTTCACCTTGGTGGAGGGATTCACGCTGGCTGCAGCACAGATGTGCTGAGCGCGAGTCTGACCGACGCCGAAGATTGCCTGCAGGCCGATAACGGCATGCGCATGATTGGGGATGTTTACCCCTGCAATACGGGCCATACTCTTTCCTTAAGCCTTAAGACCTTGAAAAGTTTGCGATTGTATCACGCAAATCCAGGTCTAACAAATGTTAGCCTTGTTTTTGCTTGTGACGCGGGTCCGTGCAGATCACGCGTACTACGCGATTGCGACGAATGATTTTGCAATTACGGCAAATCTTCTTTACAGAAGGCTGTACTCGCATGTTCAGATCCTTTCAAATCCAAAAAAGAGCGAATGCGTTACTTCGCACGGAACACAATCCATGCCTGGGACGGATCGCGCGGGCTTCCCCGCGCCAGCCTTGTCGCCGGACAGGATGCGGATGCCAGGCATCCGCACCGTGCCGGAGATATGCCCCAGAACCACGTGTCCACTTTCGAACCGACCGGAAAATCGCGTGAAGCGAATCTACCAAACCGGGCCCGGAAACTGGATAGTGTCTTCCTTAGCCATGTAACCCAGTGTATGTGTCAGCGGGTGAGAGCGTTGCCTTTGAAGTTAGCCTTCTTCAACAAGCTCTCGTACTGATGCGACAACACATAGGACTGCACTTGCGCCATGAAGTCCATGGTTACCACCACCATGATCAGCAGCGACGTACCACCAAAGTAGAACGGCACGTGCCACTTCAAGATCAAGAACTCAGGCAGCAGGCAGACCAGCGTGATGTAGATCGCACCGATCAGCGTCAACCGCAGGATGATCTTCTCGATGTACCGAGAAGTCTGCTCACCCGGACGGATGCCGGGAATGAACGCCCCGCTCTTCTTCAGGTTATCCGCCGTTTCCTTCGGGCTGAATACCAGCGCCGTGTAGAAATAGCAGAAGAAGACGATCGCGGCGGCATACAGCAGCACATAGATCGGCTGACCCGGATGCAGCTTGTCAGCCACGCCCTTCAGCCACGACATATGTTCGCCCTGACCGAACCAACCAAGAATGGTGGCCGGGAACAGGATGATGCTCGACGCGAAGATCGGAGGGATCACGCCCGCCATGTTGAGTTTGAGCGGCAGATGCGTGCTCTGACCCTGCATGACGCGGTTGCCGACCTGACGCTTGGCATAGTTCACCAACACCTTGCGCTGGCCGCGCTCCGCAAACACCACCACGTAGGTGACGAGGATCACGCCGACGAACAGCGCGATGGCGACCAGAGCGTTCATCGCACCCAGGCTCGTTTGAGTCAGGGTTTTGCCGATGGCGCCCGGCACGCCCGAAGCGATACCTGCGCAGATGATCAGCGAGATACCGTTGCCGATGCCCCGCTCGGTGATTTGCTCGCCGAGCCACATCAGGAACATCGTTCCGGTGACCAGCGACACCACCGACGTCAGGTAAAACTCCCACTGAGCGGTCATCACCAGGTTGGGCTGCCTATACAACATTGCCGCGATGCCGAAACTTTGGAAAGTCGCGAGCAGCACGGTTGCATAGCGCGTGTACTGGGTTATTTTGCGACGTCCCGCATCACCTTCCTTCTTCAACTGCTTCAGGCTGGGCAATGCCTCGGCCGCAAGCTGCAGAATGATGGAGGCCGAGATGTACGGCGTGATGCCCAAGGCAAACACCGTGAACCTCGACAGGGCGCCGCCCGAGAACATGTTGAACATGTCGAGCAGGCCCGTCTGCGGTGTGTGGAACAACTTCGCTAGCTCGGCAGGGCTGACACCCGGCACCGGAATGTGCGCACCGATACGGTAAACGATCAATGCTCCAATCAGGAACCAGATTCGACGCTTCAGATCACCAAACTTATTGGCATTTGCCACTAGAGAAGTATTCGCCACAAATTTATGCCTTATTCAATGCTGCCGCCGGCAGCCTCGATGGCAGCGCGGGCGCCAGCGGTAACGCTGATACCACGCAGTTTGACCGCGCGCTCAACCTTACCGGACAGCACTACCTTGGCAACATGTGCCTGGGCAGATACCAGACCGGCTTGCTTGAGAGCCAGCAGATCGATTTCATCGACCGGCAGCAGGTTCAGTTCGGACAGGCGAACTTCGCAAACGAAGCGAGCCGTCAGCGACTTGAAGCCGCGCTTCGGCAGACGACGTTGCAGCGGCATTTGACCGCCTTCGAAGCCGACCTTGTGGAAACCACCAGCGCGGCTCTTCTGACCCTTGTGGCCGCGGCCGCAAGTCTTGCCCAGGCCGGAACCGATGCCACGGCCTACACGGCGCTTGGCATGCTTGGCGCCGACGCCCGGTTGTACGGTGTTCAGCAGCATCTCTTAGCCCTCGAATTTGAGCAGGTAGCTGATCTTGTTGATCATGCCACGGTTTTCAGGGGTATCGAGCACTTCAACAGTCTGGCGAATCTTCTTCAGACCCAGACCACGGGCGCAGGCCTTGTGAGACTCCAGGCGACCGATCAGGCTCTTTACCAGAGTGACCTTGACAGTCTTGGCGTTACTCATGACCCACCCCCAGGATGTCCTCGACGCTCAGGCCACGCTTGGCGGCGATTTGCGCCGGAGTGTTGATGTTGCTCAGGCCGTTCAGAGTTGCACGAACCACGTTGTACGGGTTGGTGGAACCATGAATCTTGGCCGAAACATTGTGAACACCCATTGCGTCGAAGATCGCGCGCATCGGGCCGCCGGCCTTCACGCCGGTACCTTCTTTAGCCGGCTGGATGAAGACGGTGGTAGCACCGTGCTTACCCACTACAGTGTGCTGCAGCGTGCCGTTTTTCAGCGGGATCTTGACCATGGTGTGGCGGGCTTGTTCCATTGCCTTTTGTACGGCAACCGGAACTTCCTTGGAACGGCCCTTACCCATGCCGATACCGCCATCGCCATCACCAACTACGGTCAGGGCAGAGAAAGCCATGATACGGCCGCCCTTGACCACTTTGGTGACGCGGTTGACGCTGATCATTTTCTCGACCAGACCGTCGCCGCGATCTTCCATTTCGTGCTTAGCCATTCTTCACTCCGAATTAGAATACGAGGCCGTGTTCGCGAGCGGCGTCAGCCAGTGCCTTCATGCGACCGTGGTATTTGAAACCGGAACGATCGAAAGCCACTTTCTCGATGCCAGCAGCCTTTGCCTTTTCGGCAATGCGCTTGCCGATCACGGCCGCAGCTGCCACGTTGCCGCCGTTGGAGAGTTCAGCGCGTACGTCGGCTTCCAGCGAGGAAGCGCTAGCCAGTACCTTGCTGCCGGTCTCGTCAACGATCTGGGCGTAAATGTGGCTGTTGGTGCGGTACACAGTGAGACGCACCATCTTGAGCTCCGCGATCCGGGCACGGGTTTTACGTGCGCGGCGGAGTCGAGCTTGTTTCTTGTCCATATCAGTGCCTCAGTTACTTCTTCTTGGTTTCTTTCAGAACCACAACTTCATCAGCGTAGCGAACGCCCTTGCCCTTGTACGGCTCGGGAGCGCGGTAAGCGCGGATTTCAGCTGCGATCTGGCCTACGAGCTGCTTGTTAGCGCCCTTAACCAGGATCTCGGTCTGAGTCGGGGTTTCCACTTTGATGCCTTCGGGCATCTTGTGGGCCACCGGGTGGGAGAAACCAAGAGACAGGTTCAGCGTGTCGCCTTGGGCTTGGGCACGATAGCCCACGCCTACCAGCTGCAGCTTCTTCTCGAAGCCCTTGGATACGCCGTTAACCATGTTGTTCAACAGGGCGCGCAGGGTGCCGGACATGGCACGTGCGAACTTGCTGTCGTTCTTGGCAGCGAAAGTCAGCTGGCCGTTGTCCAGCTTGATTTCAACTTCTTCGCACAGAGCGGTGCTCAGGGTGCCCAGGGCGCCCTTCACAGTCACTTCTGCAGCATTGAACTTAACTTCAACGCCAGCCGGAATGGCTACGGGATTCTTAGCTACGCGAGACATTTGACCCCCTTAAGCCACGACGCAGAGCAGCTCGCCACCGATGCCGGTGGAGCGTGCCTTACGGTCAGTCATGATGCCCTTGGAAGTGGACAGGATCGCCACGCCCAGACCATTCATGACCTTCGGGATTTCGGTGGAGCCCTTGTACACGCGCAGGCCAGGACGGGAAACGCGGTCGATGCGCTCAATCACCGGACGGCCAGCATAGTACTTGAGCTGGATATCGAGAACAGGCTTCTTGGCTTCGCCGGCAACGGCGAAGTCTTCGATGTAGCCTTCTTCTTTCAGCACCTGCGCCAGCGCAACCTTCAGCTTGGAAGACGGCATGGAAACAGCCACCTTGGAAGCGCGTTGGCCGTTGCGGATGCGGGTCAACATATCGGAAATAGGATCGTGCATGCTCATTTATGTGTCTCCTATTACCAGCTGGCCTTCACAACGCCCGGAATCTCGCCCTTCATGGCGATCTCACGCAGCTTGTTGCGACCCAAACCGAATTTGCGGAATACGCCACGCGGACGACCGGTGATGGCGCAGCGACGACGCTGGCGTACCGGGGAAGCATTGCGCGGCAGTTGCTGCAGTTGCAGGCGGGCGGCGAAACGCTCTTCTTCCGAGAGGCTCTGGTTGTTGATGGTGGCGATCAGGGCTTCACGCTTGGCGGAGAACTTCTCAGCCAGCTTGACGCGCTTTTCTTCACGGTTAATCAGTGCAAGTCGTGCCATGTGCTTAACCCTTGAACGGGAACTTGAACGCGGCCAGCAGTGCGCGGGCCTCTTCGTCAGTCTTCGCCGTAGTGGTGACAGTGATGTTCATACCACGCAGAGCATCGATCTTGTCGTACTCGATTTCCGGGAAGATGATCTGTTCTTTGACGCCCATGTTGTAGTTGCCGCGGCCGTCGAAGGACTTGGCGGATACACCACGGAAATCGCGAACGCGCGGCAGCGCGATGGTTACCAGGCGGTCCAGGAACTCGTACATGCGTTCGCGACGCAGAGTTACCTTGCAACCTACCGGGTAGTTGTCGCGGATCTTGAAGCCGGCGATGGACTTGCGAGCGGTGGTGACAACCGGCTTTTGACCGGCGATCTTTTCCATATCGCCCACGGCGAATTCCATTACCTTTTTATCGGCAACGGCTTCGCCCACGCCCATGTTCACGGTGATCTTCTCGATACGCGGAACTTGCATGATCGACTTGTAGCCGAACTGTTTCATCAGTTCCGGCACTACGCTGTCTTTGTAGAAATCGTAGAGACGTGCCATGTTTGCTCCTTAGGCGCCGATAACTTCGCCGCTGGACTTGAACACGCGTACCTTACGGCCGTCTTCAAGAACCTTGAAGCCCACGCGGTCAGCCTTTTGGCTTGCCGGATTGAAAATCGCGACGTTCGATGCGTCCACAGGCATGGTTTTTTCAACGATGCCGCCAGCCACGCCACGTACCGGATTCGGCTTCTGATGTTTCTTGGCGACGTTAACGCCTTCAACAACCAGCTTCTCATCCAGAACACGCAGGACGGTGCCGCGCTTACCCTTGTCTTTGCCGGTGATTACTACGACTTCATCACCTTTACGAATTTTGCGCATGTGACCTCCTTACAGCACTTCAGGAGCCAGCGAAACGATCTTCATGAAGCGTTCGGTACGCAGTTCACGCGTAACGGGCCCGAAGATACGAGTGCCGATCGGCTCAAGCTTGTTGTTGAGCAGAACAGCAGCGTTGCTGTCAAACTTGATCAAAGAGCCATCCGGACGGCGCACGCCTTTGGCAGTGCGAACCACGACCGCATTGTAGACGTCGCCTTTTTTGACGCGACCACGCGGAGCGGCATCCTTGATGCTCACCTTGATAATGTCACCTACGCTAGCATAGCGACGCTTGGAGCCACCCAACACCTTGATGCACATAACGTGACGCGCACCAGTGTTGTCAGCGACCTCAAGCATGGTCTGCATTTGGATCATTTGATGATTACCTTTCTAATCCAACTTTATCCGTCACTTTCACCTGCCGGTTTCTCGCATAAGAGCAAGACCAAACAGACGAAACGCCACAGACAACCTGTGGCGTGTCAAACGGCCAGTTTTGGACCCCGTAAGGGCGGAACTCTTGCAAAGTAGATGCAAGAGGTGGCCATTATACAGAGGACCGAAGTCCTCTGCAAGCTTTATACCTGGCGAGATTTCTCAACCAGGCCAGTTACCACCCACGACTTGGTCTTCGAGAGCGGACGGGACTCGCTGATGACTACCAGGTCGCCTGCCTTGAACTCGTTGTTCTCGTCGTGTGCGTGGAACTTCTTGGAGCGACGGATAATCTTGCCGTAGATCGGGTGCTTAACCTTGCGCTCGACCAGAACGGTTACAGTCTTATCCATCTTGTCGCTGACCACAACGCCGGTCAGCGTACGTACTACTTTGGTTTCGCTCATCTTAAACTGCCTTTTCTTTCAGAACGGTGCGAACGCGAGCGATGTCGCGACGCACTTTCTTCAGTTCAGAGGTCTTGGCGAGTTGCTGAGTAGCGTGCTGCATGCGCAGCGCAAACTGGGCCTTCAGCAGGCTCAGCAGTTCCACCTTCAGCTCATCAACAGTTTTGGCTTTCAGTTCGGACGCTTTCATTACTGACCTACCTGTTTGGTTACGAACACAGTGGCGATCGGCAACTTAGCTGCGGCCAGACGGAAAGCTTCGCGAGCGAGTTCCTCGGATACGCCATCCATTTCGTACAGCATCTTGCCAGGCTGAATTTCAGCCACGTAGTACTCCGGAGAGCCCTTACCCCCGCCCATACGGACTTCGGCAGGCTTGGAGGTGATCGGCTTGTCCGGGAAGATACGGATCCAGATGCGACCGCCACGTTTGATGTGACGGGTCATCGCGCGACGCGCAGCTTCGATCTGGCGCGCCGTCAAGCGACCGCGACCCATAGCCTTCAGACCGAAATCGCCAAAGCTCACCTTGTTGCCACGAGTGGCGATACCGGTGTTACGGCCTTTGTGCTGTTTGCGGTACTTGAGTCTAGTTGGCTGCAGCATTGCGGGCACCCTTTCTCATTTTCTTCTCGGGAGCTGCCGGCGCGGCCACAACTTGGCCCGGCTTCAGCTCGCCTTTGTATACCCATACCTTGATGCCGATGATACCGTAGGTGGTCTTGGCTTCCGAGGTAGCGTAATCCACGTCGGCGCGCAGGGTATGCAGCGGCACGCGGCCTTCGCGGTACCATTCGCTACGAGCGATGTCGATACCGTTCAGACGGCCGGACGACATGATCTTGATGCCTTCGGCACCCAGACGCATGGCGTTCTGCATGGCGCGCTTCATGGCGCGACGGAACATCACGCGCTTCTCCAGCTGGGAAGCGATGCCGTCGGCGATGATTTGCGCGTCCAGTTCCGGCTTGCGAACTTCTTCGATGTTCACGTGAACCGGGACGCCCAGGCGCTTTTGCAGTTCTTGCTTCAGAACTTCAATGTCTTCGCCCTTCTTACCGATCACAACACCCGGACGGGCGCTGTGAATGGTGATGCGGGCGGACTTGGCCGGACGCTCGATGGTGACGCGGCCAACCGAAGCATGACCCAGACGCTTCTTCAGGAATTCGCGAACTTCGATGTCCTGCTTCAGCATTTCCGGGAAGTTCTGCGAGGACGCGAACCACTTGGAAGACCAGTTTTTGTTAACGGCAAGACGGAATCCCGTCGGATGAATCTTCTGACCCATTTCTTACCCCTTAATTGCCAACGGTCAACGAGATGTGGCAGGTCTGCTTTTCGATGCGGTTGCCACGACCCTTAGCACGGGCAGTGAAACGCTTCAGACTAGCGCCCTTGTCAACGAAGATGCTGGTGACACGCAGGGTGTCGATGTCAGCGCCTTCGTTGTGCTCGGCGTTAGCGATTGCAGATTCCAGCACTTTCTTGATGATTACCGCGCCCTTCTTCGGGGAGAAGGCCAGGATATTCAGCGCCTGGGCTACGGATTGACCGCGGACCAGATCGGCCACCAGACGGCACTTTTGAGCCGACAGGCGAACACTTTTCAGATTTGCAGATACTCTCATCGCTTCACCTTACTTCTTCTTCGCCTTCTTATCGGCAGCATGGCCTTTGAAAGTGCGAGTCAGCGAGAATTCACCCAGTTTGTGGCCGACCATGTTTTCAGAAACATAGACGGGAACGTGAGTGCGACCGTTGTGTACAGCGATGGTCAAGCCAATGAAGTCCGGCAGGATGGTCGAACGACGGGACCAGGTCTTGATCGGACGCTTGTCGCTGGTTGCCCGTACCGCATCTACCTTTTTCAGGAGATGCAGGTCAACGAACGGGCCTTTTTTCTGCGAACGTGCCATTGTCAATTACCCTTTGTTGGAATAGCGACGGCGTACGATCATGTTGTCGGTACGCTTGTTGCGACGGGTACGGAAGCCCTTGGCCGGAGTGCCCCACGGGCTAACCGGTACGCGGCCTTCGCCAGTGCGGCCTTCACCACCACCGTGCGGGTGATCGATCGGGTTCATCGCCGTACCGCGAACGGTCGGGCGGATGCCGCGCCAACGAGTAGCACCTGCTTTACCCAGCTTGCGCAGGGAGTGCTCTTCATTACCCACTTCACCAACGGTCGCACGGCAATCGACGTGCACCAGGCGGATTTCGCCCGAGCGCAGACGCAGTTGAGCGTATACGCCTTCGCGAGCCAGCAGCATTGCGGAAGCACCAGCGGAGCGAACCATCTGGGCACCCTTGCCAGGTTGCAGTTCCACGCAGTGGATAGTGGTACCCACCGGGATGTTGCGGATCGGCAGGGTGTTGCCGGCCTTGATCGGGGCTTCCGAGCCGGACAGCAGCACGGCGCCAACCTTCACGCCGCGCGGCGCGATGATGTAGCGACGTTCGCCATCGGCGTAGCACAGGAGGGCGATGTGGGCAGTGCGGTTCGGATCGTATTCGATGCGTTCCACTTTTGCCGGGATGCCATCCTTGTTGCGACGGAAGTCGATCAGACGGTAGTGCTTCTTGTGACCGCCACCACGATGACGCGTGGTGATGTGGCCATTGTTGTTACGGCCGCCGGTCGAGTTTTTCTTCTCAACCAGGGCTGCGTGCGGAGCACCTTTGTACAGGTCAGGGTGTACTACCTTGACAACGGCACGGCGACCCGCGGAAGTCGGTTTTACCTTAACGATAGGCATGCTCTATCTCCTTACTCCGCCGCGGCCGGGGTAGCGGTCAGGTCGATTTCTTGACCTTCGACCAAGCTAACGTAGGCCTTTTTCCAGTCACTGCGACGACCGGTGGAACGGCCGAAACGCTTAACCTTGCCCTTGACGTTCACAGTGGAAACGCCTTCAACTTTTACGTTGAACAGCATTTCGACGGCCGCCTTGATTTCCGGCTTGGTTGCGTTGGTAGCAACACGGAACGCCATTTGCTGATGCTTCTCAGCGATCATGGTGCTCTTTTCGGAAACGATGGGAGCAAGGATTACTTGCAACAGACGTTCTTGGTTCATGCCCACTGCTCCTCCAGTTGCTTCACGGCGTCGCGGGTGATCACGGTCTTCTTGAAGCGCAGCAGGCTGTACGGGTCAGCTTGTTGAGCTTCGATAACCAGCACGTTCGGCAGGTTACGCGAAGAGAGATAGAGGTTTTCGTTCAGTTCACCAGTGATGAACAGAGCCTGTTCCAGACCCATCGGCTGAACAGTACCTACGAATTCCTTGGTCTTCGGGCTGGCTACATTCAGCTCGTCCACGATGATCAGGCGCTCGTCGCGCACCAGTTGCGACAGGATGGCCGCCATGCCGGCGCGGAACATCTTGCGGTTGACCTTCTGGGTGAAGTTCTCGTCCGGCTTGTTCGGGAAGGCACGGCCACCACCACGACGGTTCGGGGTGGAAGTCATACCGGCACGAGCGTTACCAGTGCCCTTCTGACGGAACGGCTTCTTGGTCGAGTGCTTCACTTCAGCACGAGTCAGCTGGGCACGATTGCCGCTGCGAGCGTTCGCCAGGAACGCGGTCACAACTTGGTGAACCAGAGCTTCGTTGTAGTCGCGGCCGAACAGGGAGTCGGACACTTGCAGGCTGCCAACAGCCTTGCCTTGGGTATTGATTACATTCAATTCCATCACGCACCCGCTTTCACGCTGGGACGCACGACTACGTCGCCGTTCTTGGCGCCCGGGACCGCGCCCTTGACCAGAATCAGCTGACGCTCGGCGTCGATACGAACGATCTCGAGGCACTGTACAGTGCTCTTGACGTTACCGTACTGACCGGCCATGCGCTTACCCGGGAATACACGGCCCGGATCCTGAGCCTGACCGATGGAACCCGGCGTATTGTGCGAACGCGAGTTACCGTGGGAAGCACGGTTGGAAGAGAAGTTGTGACGCTTGATCACGCCGGAGAAGCCCTTACCCTTGGAGGTGCCGGTTACATCAACCAGCTGGCCAACGGAGAGGGTTTCAACTGCGACTGCGTCGCCCAGCTTGAAGCTGGAAACAGCGTCGGCCGACAGAGCGAACTCCACCAGGACTTCGCCTGCCTCAACGCCAGCTTTGGCGAAGTGACCGGCTGCTGCCTTGTTGACGCGATTGGCTTTCTTGGAGCCAAAAGTAACCTGCACGGCGTTGTAGCCGTCGGTTTCTGCAGTTTTGATTTGCGTGACGCGGTTAGCGGACATGTCCAGCACAGTTACCGGGATGGTTGCGCCATCTTCGGCAAAAATGCGGGTCATGCCGACTTTGCGACCGACAAGACCTAAACTCATGTTTATTTCCTTTTTCAGGCGCCGATTGCGATTGACCGGCATAAAAAACACGACATAAAAAACAAAAACGGACTCGCCAAATTGGCGAGTCCGCTAATGTATCACAGAAAATTCAAGAATCGCAAGCACTTAGCTCGCAAACCCTTGAACTTAAGCGATTACTGCAGCTTGATTTCCACATCCACACCGGCCGGCAGGTCGAGCTTCATCAGAGCATCAACAGTCTTGTCGGTCGGATCTACGATGTCCATCAGGCGCAGGTGAGTGCGGATTTCCAGCTGGTCGCGGGAAGTCTTGTTCACGTGCGGCGAACGCAGAACGTTGAAACGCTCGATCTTGGTCGGCAGCGGAACCGGACCCTTGACCACGGCGCCGGTGCGCTTGGCGGTTTCAACGATTTCCTGGGCGGAACGGTCGATCAGGTTGTAATCGAACGCCTTCAGACGGATGCGGATTTTTTGGCTAGACATGAAAATCTCCGGTCCGATTAAGCGATGATCTTGGAAACAACGCCGGCGCCGACGGTACGGCCACCTTCGCGGATCGCGAAACGCAGACCCTCTTCCATCGCGATCGGAGCGATCAGCTTAACAGTGATTTCCACGTTGTCGCCCGGCATTACCATTTCCACGCCTTCGGCCAGCGTAACTGCGCCAGTCACGTCGGTGGTGCGGAAATAGAACTGCGGACGGTAGTTAGCGAAGAACGGGGTGTGACGGCCGCCCTCTTCCTTGCTCAGCACGTATACCGAACCGCTGAACTCGGTGTGCGGCTTGATCGAGCCCGGCTTCACCAGTACTTGGCCACGCTCAACTTCTTCACGCTTGGTGCCGCGCAGCAGCACGCCCACGTTGTCGCCAGCCTGACCTTGGTCCAGCAGCTTGCGGAACATTTCCACGCCGGTGCAGGTGGTCTTGGCGGTTTCTTTCAGGCCAACGATTTCCAGCTCTTCGCCGACTTTCACGATGCCGCGCTCAACACGACCGGTCACCACGGTGCCGCGGCCGGAGATCGAGAACACGTCTTCGATCGGCAGCAGGAACGGCTTGTCAACCGCGCGCTCCGGAGTCGGGATGTAGGAGTCCAGCGCGTCGGCCAGACGGAAGATCGACGGCTCGCCCATTTCGGACTGGTCGCCTTCCAGCGCCAGACGTGCGGAGCCGGTTACGATCGGGGTGTCGTCGCCCGGGAAGTCGTAGGAAGACAGCAGATCGCGCACTTCCATTTCAACCAGTTCCAGCAGCTCGGCGTCGTCAACCAGGTCAGCCTTGTTCAGGTAAACGATGATGTACGGTACGCCAACCTGACGGGACAGCAGGATGTGTTCGCGGGTTTGCGGCATCGGACCGTCAGCGGCCGAGCAAACCAGGATCGCGCCGTCCATCTGGGCTGCGCCGGTGATCATGTTCTTCACATAGTCGGCGTGGCCCGGGCAGTCTACGTGAGCGTAGTGGCGGGATTCGGTTTCGTATTCAACGTGCGCGGTATTGATGGTAATACCACGAGCTTTTTCTTCCGGCGCGCTATCGATCTGGGAGTAGTCTTTAGCTTCGCCACCGAACTTCTTCGACAGAATGGTGGTGATCGCTGCGGTCAGAGTGGTCTTGCCATGGTCAACGTGACCGATGGTGCCGACGTTTACGTGCGGCTTGGTCCGCGCAAACTTTTCTTTTGCCATTTTTACAAATCCTTAATTAAAGAACATTAGATCGGGGCTGGTCGGTCTTGATTGGAAAAGCCGACCAGCCTCAGCGCGCATTACTTCTTGGCGGCCATTACAGCGTCAGCGACGTGCTTCGGAGCCTGGGAGTAGTGCTTGAACTCCATCGAGTAGGTGGCACGGCCTTGGGTAGCCGAACGCAGGTCGGTGGAGTAACCGAACATCTCGGCCAGCGGTACTTCAGCCTTGATGATCTTGCCGCCCAGACCGTCGTCGTCCATGCCTTGAACCATGCCGCGACGGCGGTTCAAGTCACCCATGACGTCACCCATGTACTCTTCCGGAGTCTCCACTTCCACAGCCATCATCGGCTCGAGGATGCACGGACCGGCGCGGCGCATGGCTTCCTTGAAAGCCAGCGAGCCTGCCAGTTCGAACGCGATCTGCGAGGAGTCGACGTCGTGGTAGGAACCGAAGGTCAGACGCACAGTCACGTCCACCACCGGGAAGCCGGCGAGAATACCGTTGGACAGGGTGTTTTGAATACCCTTGTCCACGGACGGGATGAATTCGCGCGGAATCACGCCACCCTTGATCTCGTCGACAAACTTGTAGCCCTGGCCTTCGCCGGACGGTTCCAGCGTGATCACGGCGTGACCGTACTGACCCTTACCGCCGGACTGCTTGACGTGCTTGCCGTCAACGTCGGTAACCGTCTTGGTGATGGTTTCGCGGTAAGCCACTTGCGGCGCGCCGACGTTGGCTTCAACGCCGAATTCGCGCTTCATGCGGTCAACCAGAATTTCCAGGTGCAGTTCACCCATGCCGGAAATGATGGTCTGGCCGGATTCTTCGTCGGTACGCACGCGGAACGACGGGTCTTCCTTGGCCAGGCGATTCAGGGCAACGCCCATCTTCTCCTGGTCGGCCTTGGTTTTCGGCTCAACGGCAACGTGGATCACCGGCTCCGGGAATTCCATGCGCTCGAGGATCAACGGAGCGTCGATCGCGCACAGGGTTTCACCGGTGGTGACTTCCTTCAGACCGATGGCAGCGGCGATGTCGCCGGCGTGCACTTCTTCGATCTCCTTACGGTCGTTGGCGTGCATCTGCACGATACGGCCGATACGCTCTTTCTTGCCTTTGACCGAGTTCAGCACGGTGTCGCCGGACTTCACCACGCCGGAGTAGACGCGGAAGAAGGTCAGCTGGCCCACGTACGGGTCGTTCATCAGCTTGAACGCCAGAGCGGAGAAGGAAGCGTCGTCGGAAGCTTCGCGGGTGGTCGGGGTGCCGTCTTCGTTCTCGCCCGGAACCGGCGGAACATCCAGCGGGCTCGGCAGCAGTTCGATCACGGCGTCCAGCATGCGCTGAACACCCTTGTTCTTGAACGCGGAGCCGCACAGCATCGGCTGGATTTCGCACTTCAGGGTACGTTCGCGCAGGCCAGCAACGATTTCTTCCTCGGTCAGCGTTTCGCCGCCCAAGTACTTGTCCATCATTTCTTCGCTGACTTCGGCGGCGGCTTCAACCATCTTCTCGCGCCATTCTTCGGCAACGGAAACCAGGTCGGCCGGGATATCGCCGTACTCGAACTTCATGCCCTGGGAAGCTTCATCCCAGATGATGGCCTTCATCTTCAGCAGGTCGACCACGCCGGTGAAGCTATCTTCCGCGCCGATAGGCACGACGATAGGCACCGGGTTGCCGCGCAGGCGGGTTTTCACCTGCTCAACCGCGCGGAAGAAGTTGGCGCCTTGACGGTCCATCTTGTTCACGAACGCGATACGCGGAACCTTGTACTTGTTGGCCTGGCGCCATACGGTTTCCGACTGGGGCTGAACGCCGCCCACAGCGCAGTAAACCATCACGGCACCGTCCAGCACGCGCATGGAACGCTCCACCTCGATGGTGAAGTCCACGTGTCCCGGAGTGTCGATGATATTGAAGTGGTGGGCCGGATACTGCATGGCCATACCCTTCCAATAGGTGGTGGTAGCGGCGGAAGTGATGGTGATGCCACGTTCCTGCTCTTGCTCCATCCAGTCCATGGTGGCGGCGCCATCATGCACTTCACCGATCTTGTGGTTCACACCGGTGTAAAACAGAATACGCTCGGTAGTAGTAGTCTTACCGGCGTCAATGTGAGCGGAGATACCGATATTACGGTAGCGCTCAAGGGGGGTTTTCCGTGCCACGATCTACACCTTGAATAAGTGGGGGTGAGCTTAGAAACGGAAGTGCGAGAAGGCCTTGTTGGCTTCTGCCATGCGGTGCACTTCGTCACGCTTCTTCATCGCGCCGCCACGGCCTTCGGCCGCATCGAGCAATTCACCAGCCAGGCGCAGGTCCATGGACTTCTCACCGCGCTTGCGCGCAGCGTCGCGCAGCCAACGCATGGCCAGGGCCATACGACGCGACGGACGTACTTCAACAGGAACTTGATAGTTTGCACCACCTACGCGGCGGCTTTTTACTTCCACTACCGGCTTGGCGTTGGACAGTGCTGCGTTGAACACTTCCAGGGCGTTTTTGCCGGATTTCTTTTCGATCTGTTCCAGAGCGCCGTAGATGATGCGTTCGGCTACAGACTTCTTGCCGTCGATCATCACAACGTTCATGAATTTGGAGAGATCCTGCGAACCGAACTTCGGATCCGGCAGAATTTCACGCTTGGGGACTTCTCTGCGTCTTGGCATGTTACTTCCTTAAATTATTCAGTTGAGCTTTGGCTCATGACCACCCAATGGAGCAGCCACTTACTAGACGACCATTACGAAACGCTCAGGCCGCCATGAGACCTTCCCAATTACTTGGGACGCTTGGCGCCGTACTTGGAACGGGCTTGCTTACGGTCTTTCACGCCTGCGGTATCCAGGGAACCGCGCACGGTGTGGTAACGCACACCCGGCAAGTCTTTTACACGACCGCCGCGGATCAGCACTACCGAGTGTTCCTGCAGGTTGTGGCCTTCGCCACCGATGTAGGAAATCACTTCGAAACCGTTGGTCAGACGTACCTTGCACACTTTACGCAGCGCCGAGTTCGGCTTCTTCGGAGTGGTGGTGTAGACACGGGTGCACACGCCACGCTTCTGCGGGCAGGCTTCCAGCGCAGGCACCTTGCTCTTCGCCGTGCTGGCGAGGCGGCCCTTGCGAACGAGTTGGTTAATGGTTGGCATTACTATCAGTTCCTAGTTGATTCTTCCTGAAGGCAACACGCCTCCAGAAAGGACGGAGGATTATATTTTAGTCAACGGTCAAGCGTCAAATAAAAAACGCCGCCCCAGCAACGTTAACCGTTGATGAAGCAGCGTTTTTTCAACACTAGGCCGTCAGGCCGGTGTTATTCGTCGTTTTCCAGCGCCGTGTTGAGCATGCCCGAGTCGAACAGCTGCGATTCGGCGGCGTCGAGGCCCAGTTGCTGGCGACGGCGGGTGCGATGGTACGCGAGACCGGTACCGGCCGGAATCAGACGGCCGACGATCACGTTTTCCTTCAGGCCGCGCAGATCGTCCTTCTTGCCCATGATGGCCGCTTCGGTCAGCACGCGGGTGGTTTCCTGGAAGGAAGCCGCGGAGATGAACGAGTCGGTCGACAAGGACGCCTTGGTGATGCCCAGCAGCACGTTTTCGTACTGCGCCGGCTCCTTGCCCTCCGCGACCATCTTGTCGTTCATTTCCAGCACTTCGGCGCGTTCCACCTGTTCGCCCTGGATGAACTCGGTGTCGCCGCTGTCGGAGATCACGACGCGACGCAGCATCTGGCGAATGATCACCTCGATGTGCTTGTCGTTAATCTTCACGCCCTGCAGACGGTACACTTCCTGAACTTCCTGGACGATGTAGCGGGCCAGCGCCTCGATGCCCTGCAGACGCAGGATGTCGTGCGGATCGACCGGACCATCGACGATGGATTCGCCGCGGTTCACCACCTGGCCGTCGTGGACCAGCACGTGCTTGTCCTTCGGGATCAGGTTTTCGTAGCCGCTGCCTTCCAGATCGGTGATGATCAGGCGCTGCTTGCCCTTGGTGTCCTTACCGAAGGAAACGGTACCGGTCACCTCGGCCAGCATGCCGGCATCCTTCGGCGAACGCGCTTCGAACAGCTCGGCCACACGCGGCAGACCACCGGTAATGTCGCGGGTCTTCGACGATTCCTGCGGGATGCGGGCCAGCACTTCGCCCTTGCCCACGTCCTGGCCGTCGCGAACGGTAATGATCGCGCCCACCTGGAAGGTAATCGAAACCGAAGCGTCCGAACCGGCCAGCTTCACTTCGTTGCCGTTGTCGTCGAGCAGCTTCACCAGCGGACGCAGCATCTTCGACTGGGCGCCGGCGCGGCGTTTCGGGTCGATCACCACCAGCGTGGACAGGCCGGTCACTTCGTCGGTCTGCTTGGCTACGGTGTTGCCCTCTTCCACGTTCTCGAACTTCACGCGGCCAGCGTACTCGGTGATGATCGGACGGGTGTGCGGGTCCCAGGTGGCCAGAACCGTGCCTGCCTTGATCTGCAGACCGTCGGTCACCATCAGAGTCGCGCCGTACGGCACCTTGTGACGCTCGCGCTCGCGGCCCATGTCGTCGTGGATCACCACTTCGCCGGAGCGGGTGATGACGATCAGCTCGCCCTTGGTGTTCGCCACGTAACGCATCTGGCTGGAGAAGCGCACGGTACCGTTGGACTTGCCTTCCACTTGGCTGGCGGCCGCATTTCGCGACGCCGCGCCACCGATGTGGAAGGTACGCATGGTCAGCTGGGTGCCCGGTTCGCCGATCGACTGGGCGGCGATCACGCCTACCGCTTCGCCGGCGTTGACGCGCTTGCCGCGCGCCAGGTCGCGGCCGTAGCACTTCGCGCACAGACCGTAGCGGGTGTCGCAAGTGATGGCGGTACGCACCTTCACTTCGTCGATGCCCAGGCTGTCGATCGAGTCGACCATCTGCTCGTCCAGCAGCGTGCCGGCTTCGATCACGGTTTCGCCGGTGGACGGATCCACCACGTCTACCGCGGTCACGCGGCCGAGGATGCGGTCGCGCAGCGCTTCGATCACGTCGCCGCCTTGCAGCACGGCCTTCATGGTGAAGCCGTTGGTGGTGCCGCAATCGTCCTCGATCACCACCAGATCCTGGGTCACGTCGACCAGACGACGCGTCAGGTAACCGGAGTTCGCGGTCTTCAACGCCGTATCCGCCAGACCCTTACGGGCGCCGTGGGTGGAGATGAAGTACTGCAGTACCGTCAGGCCTTCGCGGAAGTTGGCGGTAATCGGGGTTTCGATAATGGAACCGTCCGGCTTCGCCATCAGGCCCCGCATGCCGGCCAGCTGCTTGATCTGGGCCGCGGAACCCCGCGCGCCCGAGTCGGCCATCATGTAAATCGAGTTGAAGGACTCTTGGTCGACTTCCTTGCCGTCGCGATCCAGCACGCGCTGCTTGGACAGCTCGTCCATCATCGCCTTGGCGATCTTGTCGCCGGTGCGGCCCCAGATATCCACCACCTTGTTGTAGCGTTCGCCCTGGGTCACCAGACCCTGGCGATACTGCTCTTCGATCTCCTTGACTTCCTTGTTGGCTTCGCCAAGCAGTTCGGTCTTTTTCTTCGGAATCTGCATGTCGTCCACGCAGATGGAGATGCCGCCGCGGGTGGAGTAGGCGAAACCGGTGTACATCAGCTGGTCGGCGAAGATCACCGTGTCGCGGATGCCGCAACGACGGAACGAAACGTTGATCAGTTTCGAGATTTCTTTCTTCTTCAGCGCCTTGTTGATGTGCTCGAACGGCAGGCCCTTAGGCAGGATGTCCGACAGGATCGCGCGGCCGACGGTGGTGTCGTAACGCTTGATCACCGGCTGGAACTCGCCCTGCTCGTCCTTTTCCCATTCCTTCAGGCGGACGGTGATGCGGGTAGCCAGCTCGACTTGGCGGGTTTCGTAAGCGCGATGCACTTCCTTGGTGTCGGCGAACACCATGCCTTCGCCCTTGCCGTTCACCTTGTCGCGGGTCATGTAATACAGACCCAACACGATATCCTGCGACGGCACGATGATAGGCTCGCCGTTGGCCGGGGACAGCACATTGTTGGTGGCCAGCATCAGGGTGCGGGCTTCCATCTGCGCTTCGAGCGACAGCGGCACGTGAACGGCCATCTGGTCGCCGTCGAAGTCGGCGTTGAACGCCGCGCAGACCAGCGGGTGCAGCTGGATGGCCTTGCCTTCGATCAGCACCGGCTCGAACGCCTGGATGCCCAGACGGTGCAGGGTCGGCGCGCGGTTCAGCAGCACCGGGTGCTCGCGGATCACGTCTTCCAGGATGTCCCAGACTTCCGGCACTTCCTGCTCGACCAGCTTCTTGGCCGCCTTGATGGTGGACGCCAGGCCCATCACTTCCAGCTTGTGGAAGATGAACGGCTTGAACAGTTCCAGCGCCATCTTCTTCGGCAGGCCGCACTGATGCAGGCGCAGGGTCGGGCCCACGGTGATCACGGAACGGCCGGAGTAGTCGACGCGCTTACCCAGCAGGTTCTGACGGAAACGGCCGCCCTTGCCCTTGATCATGTCGGCCAGCGACTTCAGCGGACGCTTGTTGGCGCCGGTCATCGCCTTGCCGCGACGGCCGTTGTCCAGCAGCGAGTCAACCGATTCCTGCAGCATGCGCTTCTCGTTGCGCACGATGATGTCCGGCGCGCGCAGTTCCAGCAGGCGCTTCAGACGGTTGTTCCGGTTGATGACGCGGCGGTACAGGTCGTTCAGGTCGGAGGTCGCGAAGCGGCCGCCGTCCAGCGGCACCAGCGGACGCAATTCCGGCGGCAGCACCGGCAGCACGTCCAGGATCATCCATTCCGGCTTCATGCCGGAACGCTGGAAGGCCTCCAGCACTTTCAGGCGCTTGGCGATCTTCTTGATCTTGGTGTCGGAATTGGTGGCTTCGAGCTCGCGACGCAGGGTCTCGATCTCGCTGTCCAGATCCAGTTTCTTCAGCAGTTCCTTCACCGCCTCGGCGCCCATCATGGCGACGAACTCTTCACCGTACTGGTCTTCCTTGTCCAGGAAGTCCTCTTCGGTCAACAGCTGGCGGTACTGCATCGGGGTCATGCCCGGATCGGTCACCACGAACGCTTCGAAGTACAGCACGCGTTCGATGTCGCGCAGCGTCATGTCGAGCACCATGCCCAGACGCGACGGCAGCGACTTCAGGAACCAGATGTGCGCGGTCGGGCTGGCCAGTTCGATGTGGCCCATGCGCTCGCGGCGCACTTTGGACAGGGTCACTTCGACGCCGCACTTCTCGCAGATCACGCCGCGGTGCTTCAGGCGCTTGTACTTGCCGCACAGGCACTCGTAGTCCTTCACCGGCCCGAAGATGCGGGCGCAGAACAGGCCGTCGCGTTCCGGCTTGAAGGTGCGGTAGTTGATGGTTTCGGGTTTCTTTACTTCACCATAAGACCAGGAACGGATCTTGTCAGGCGAGGCGATGCCGATCTTAATCGCATCAAACTCTTCTTCTTGCGTAACTTGCTTAAAGAGGTCGAGCAGAGCTTTCATTGCGTCTCCAGTCAGGGGACAGGCGCGGCCTCAAACTGCCGCGCCCATGCTCCCAATCAATAACGTTCCAGGTCGATATCCAGGCCGAGCGAACGGATTTCCTTCACCAGCACGTTGAAGGATTCCGGCATGCCGGCATCGATCTTGTGCTCGCCCTTGACGATGTTTTCGTAGACCTTGGTACGGCCGGTCACATCGTCCGACTTCACGGTCAGCATTTCCTGCAGCGTGTAGGCGGCGCCGTAAGCTTCCAGCGCCCACACCTCCATCTCACCGAAACGCTGGCCGCCGAACTGCGCCTTACCGCCCAGCGGCTGCTGGGTCACCAGCGAGTACGGGCCGGTGGAACGGGCGTGCATCTTGTCGTCGACCAGGTGATGCAGCTTCAGGTAGTGCATGACGCCCACGGTCACCTTGCGGTCGAAGGCTTCGCCGGAGCGGCCGTCGTGCAGGGTCATCTGGGTCTTGGACTCGTTGAAGCCCATCTTGTCGGTCAGCTCGTCGCCATCCGGGTAGGCCAGATCCAGCATGTGCTTGATCTCGGCTTCCTTCGCGCCGTCGAATACCGGTGTAGCAAAAGTCATGCCCTTGCGCAGGTTTTGCGCCAGTTGCAGCACTTCGTCGTCGCTCAGGGACGCCAGGTCCTCGCTGCGGCCGGTTTCGTTGTACAGGCGTTCCAGGTAGCCGCGGATCTCGGCAGCGGTCTGCTGTTCCTTGATCATGCGGTCGACGCGTTCGCCGATGCCCTTGGCTGCCCAACCCAGGTGAACTTCCAGGATCTGGCCGATGTTCATACGCGACGGTACGCCCAGCGGGTTCAGCACGATGTCGACCGGACGGCCGTCGCCCATGTACGGCATGTCTTCGATCGGCAGGATGCGGGAAACCACACCCTTGTTACCGTGACGGCCGGCCATCTTGTCGCCCGCCTGCAGGCGGCGCTTCACGGCCAGATAAACCTTGACCATCTTCTGCACGCCCGGCGGCAGCTCGTCGCCCTGGGTCAGCTTGCGCTTCTTGTCTTCGAACTTGAGGTCGAATTCTTCACGCTTCTGCGCCAGGCTTTCCTTGATCAGTTCCAGCTGCTTGGCGATGTCTTCATCGCTCATGCGGATGTCGAACCAATCGTGCTTGGTCGGCAGGCCGGCCAGGTATTCCTGGTCGATCACGGTGCCCTTGGCCAGACGCTTCGGACCGCCGTTGGCGACCTTGCCGACGATCAGGCGTTCGATACGGCTGAAGGCGTCGTTGTCGAAAATACGCAGCTGGTCGTTCAGGTCCAGGCGATAGCGCTTCAGTTCCGAATCGATGATGGACTGGGCGCGCTTGTCGCGCTCGATGCCTTCGCGGGTGAACACCTGCACGTCGATCACGGTGCCCACGGTGCCGGTCGGCACGCGCAAGCTTGTGTCCTTCACGTCGGAGGCCTTCTCGCCGAAGATCGCGCGCAGCAGCTTCTCTTCCGGCGTCAGCTGGGTTTCGCCCTTAGGCGTCACCTTGCCCACCAGCACGTCGCCGGCTTCGACTTCTGCGCCGATGTAGACGATGCCGGATTCATCCAGACGGCCTGCCATGCGTTCGGACAGGTTCGGGATGTCGCGGGTGATTTCTTCCGGCCCCAGTTTGGTGTCGCGGGCAACCACGGACAGCTCTTCGATGTGGATCGAGGTGTAGCGGTCTTCTGCGACCAGCTTTTCCGAGATCAGAATCGAGTCTTCGTAGTTGTAGCCGTTCCACGGCATGAACGCGATGGTCATGTTCTGACCCAGCGCCAGCTCGCCCAGGTCGGTGGAGGCGCCGTCGGCCACCACGTCGCCGCGCGCGATGTGGTCGCCCACTTTCACGATCGGACGCTGGTTGATGTTGGTGTTCTGGTTGGAACGGGTGAACTTGGTCAGGTTGTAGATGTCCACGCCCACTTCGCCAGCGGTCGCTTCTTCATCGTTGACGCGAACCACCACGCGGCCGGCATCGACGTAATCGACCACGCCGCCGCGGCGAGCCACCACGGTGGTGCCGGAGTCGACAGCCACCGAACGCTCGATGCCGGTGCCGACGAAGGCTTTTTCCGGACGCAGGCACGGTACGGCCTGACGTTGCATGTTGGCGCCCATCAATGCGCGGTTGGCGTCATCGTGTTCCAGGAACGGAATCAGCGAAGCGGCCACGGACACCACCTGGCCGGTGGCCACGTCCATGTACTGCACGCGGTCCGGCGTCGCCAGAATGGTTTCGCCCTTCTCGCGGCAGGTCACCAGCTCGTCGATCAGCGCGCCGTCTTCGCTCAGCTCGGCGTTGGCCTGGGCGATCACGTAGCGGCCTTCTTCGATCGCGGACAGGTAGTCGATCTCGTTGGTGACCTTGCTGTCCACCACCTTGCGGTACGGGGTTTCCAGGAAACCGAACTCGTTGGTGCGCGCAAACACGGACAGCGAGTTGATCAGGCCGATGTTCGGACCTTCAGGCGTTTCGATCGGGCACACGCGGCCGTAGTGGGTCGGGTGCACGTCGCGCACTTCGAAGCCGGCGCGCTCGCGGGTCAGACCGCCCGGGCCAAGAGCCGATACGCGGCGCTTGTGGGTGATTTCCGACAGCGGGTTGGTCTGGTCCATGAACTGCGACAGCTGCGACGAACCGAAGAATTCCTTGATCGCGGCGGAAACCGGCTTGGCGTTGATCAGGTCGTGCGGCATCAGGTTGTCGGACTCGGCCTGGTTCAGGCGTTCCTTGACCGCGCGCTCGACACGCACCAGACCGGCGCGGAACTGGTTCTCGGCCAGTTCGCCCACCGAACGCACGCGACGGTTGCCCAGGTGATCGATGTCGTCCACTTCGCCGCGGCCATTGCGCAGCTCGGTCAGAATGGCGATCACGGACACGATGTCCTCAGTGGACAGCGTGCCTTCCATCACGTCGCGGCGCGACGCGAACTTGTCGCCGATCAGCGACTTGAACCATTCCGGGGTCTTGTCGTCGAATTTGTACTGGTAAGTGCGCGAGCTGAACTTCATGCGGCCCACGCGCGACAGATCGTAGGTTTCTTCGCTGAAGAACAGGCGCTGGAACAGCGCTTCCACCGCGTCTTCGGTCGGCGGCTCGCCCGGGCGCATCATGCGGTAGATCGCCACGCGGGCTTGCAGCTGGTCCTGGATGTCGTCGGAACGCAGGGTTTGCGAGATGTACGCGCCCTGGTCCAGATCGTTGGTGAACAGCACGTCGACCTGGTCGATGTCCGCCAGCGCCAGCTTGGCCAGCACTTCCTCGGTCACTTCCTCGTTGGCGCGGGAGATCACTTCGCCGGTGTTCTGGTTCACCACGTTGTGCGCCAGCATCTTGCCCAGCAGCGCGTCGGCCGGCACTTCGATGCGGTCCAGCTCAGCGGTCTGGATGTCGCGGATGTGCTTGGCGGTGATGCGCTTGTCCTTGGCGACGATCAGCTTGCCGTCGGCGGCCACGATGTCGAACTTGGCCACTTCGCCCTTCAGACGATCCGGCACCACGCGCATGAATACGCCGTTGCGGGTCAGGTAGAAGGTGTCGAAGCTGTAGAACTCGGACAGGATTTCTTCGTTGCTGTAACCCAGCGCCTTCAGCAGGATGGTCACCGGCATCTTGCGGCGACGGTCGATACGGAAGTACAGCAGGTCCTTCGGATCGAACTCGAAGTCCAGCCAGGAGCCGCGGTAGGGAATCACGCGCGCCGAGAACAGCAGTTTGCCCGAGGAATGGGTCTTGCCGCGGTCGTGCTCGAAGAACACGCCCGGGGAACGGTGCAACTGGGAAACGATGACACGCTCGGTGCCATTGATGATGAAAGACCCGTTGGTGGTCATGAGCGGAATCTCGCCCATGTACACCTCATTCTCGCGCACTTCCTTCACCACCGGCTTGGACGATTCCTTGTCGAAAATCGTCAGGCGAATGCGGGCGCGCAGCGGGGCGGCGAAAGTGATGCCGCGCAGCTGGCACTCCTGCACGTCGAACGGCGGTTCGCCCAGGATATAGTGGGCGAAGTCCAGCTTGGCATAGCCGTTATGGCTGACGATCGGGAAAATCGACTTGAACGCAGCCTGAAGACCCACATCCTTGCGCTCATCCAGCGGCTTGCCCAGCTGGAGAAATTCGGTGTAGGAATCAATCTGGGTCGCCAACAGGAATGGGACGTCGAGAACACTGGCACGTTTCGCAAAGCTCTTACGAATACGTTTCTTCTCAGTAAACGAATAACTCATAGAGTCTCCATCGAGGTGGGTGGCGCAAGAAACTAAAAGTCAGCAGCCACGCCAAGTATATTGCTGGCTTTTACCTTCTTCGTTTCCGCCAACTACAAGCGCAATAAGGCTGGCGGATTTCTCCGCCAGCCTCACCTTCTTTTTTCAAAGAAGATTATTTGACTTCAGCCTTAGCACCAGCTTCGATCAGTTGCTTGGCAACGTCGTCGGCTTCAGCCTTGGACACGCCTTCCTTCACGTTCTTCGGAGCGCCGTCTACCAGGTCTTTGGCTTCCTTCAGACCCAGGCCGGTGATCGCGCGAACAACCTTGATCACGCCAACCTTGTTGTCGCCAGCGGCGGTCAGAACAACGTCGAACTCGGTCTTTTCTTCAGCGGCGGCAGCGCCAGCGCCGGCCGGGCCAGCAACAGCTACAGCAGCGGCGGAAACGCCGAACTTCTCTTCGAACGCCTTAACCAGGTCGTTCAGTTCCATCACGGTCAGACCAGCAACGGCCTCGAGGATGTCTTCTTTGGTGATTGCCATGTGAAAATCTCCTGAATTCTATAAGAATCAAATAAGTTAAGCGGCTTCGGCTTGCTTCTTGTCGGACAGGGCGGCCAGCGCGCGGGCGAAGCCAGCGACCGGAGCCTGCATAACGTAGAGAAGCTTGGACAGCAGTTCTTCGCGGCTCGGGATGGACGCCAGCTCAGCAACCTGAGCAGCGGACAGTACCTTGCCTTCGTAGGAACCTGCCTTGACGATGATTTTGTCGTCGGCCTTGGCAAATTGATGCAGCACCTTGGCAGCAGCAACCGGGTCGGCGGAAATACCGTAAACCAGCGGGCCAACCATTTGGTCAGCCAGTTCGGCGAACGGAGTGCCTTCCACAGCACGGCGCACCAGCGTGTTCTTCAGAACGCGCAGGTATACGCCATTCTCACGCGCCTGAGCGCGGAGCTTGGTCATGCTGCTTACCTCGATGCCCCGATATTCAGCGATAACGAGGGTCTGAGCAGCTGCCAGTTGAGCAGATACTTCAGCGACGACCGCCTTTTTATCTTCGATATTGAGACTCAAGGTCTACCTCCTAGACTGAAATGAAGCGAAAGGATTTTCGCTTCGCTTTGCAGCGGCGACCTGTATCAGGAGACATCATAAAGAACTGGTGCTCATGGGCGGAATTGAACCGCCGACCTCTCCCTTACCAAGGGAGTGCTCTACCCCTGAGCTACATGAGCTTATGAACTTTCAGAAGCCTGTTCGGGTACACCATCTGCGTAGGATGCTGGCTTCAATAACAAGCAAGCCCGCTATTAAGCCTTGCGGCACCTACGGTCTTTGACAATCTGGCAGGCAAGCCTGCCAGCCCAAAGCCTTTGACAAGGCGGCTTTCACCGCCCCGTCATGCTCCGGCAACGCTTAGGCGTTGACGGTAGCGGTATCTACGCGAGCGCCGACACCCATGGTGCTGGATACGGCGATCTTCTTCAGATACACGCCCTTGGAAGCTGCCGGCTTGGCTTTCACCAGGGCATCAACCAGAGCGGAAAGGTTTTCACGCAGGGCTTCAGCTTCGAAGGAAGCGCGGCCGATAGTCGCGTGGATGATACCAGCCTTGTCGGTGCGGTACTGAACCTGACCAGCCTTGGCGTTCTTCACGGCTTCGGCTACGTTCGGGGTAACAGTACCAACCTTCGGGTTCGGCATCAGGCCGCGCGGGCCCAGGATCTGACCCAGCTGACCGACAACGCGCATCGCATCCGGGGAAGCGATGACAACGTCGAAGTCCAGGTTGCCGGCTTTAACTTGCTCGGCCAGGTCTTCGAAACCGACCACTTCAGCGCCGGCAGCCTTGGCGGCTTCGGCATTGGCGCCTTGAGCGAATACGGCAACGCGTACCGACTTGCCGGTGCCGCGCGGCAGAACCACGGAGCCACGGACAACTTGGTCCGACTTGCGCGGATCCACGCCCAGGTTCACGGAGACATCGATGGACTCGTCGAACTTGGCGGTGGCGGCGGTTTTAACCAGGGCAATCGCTTCTTCAACAGCGTACAGCTTGTTGCGATCAACGGTAGCCTTCAGAGCTTGCAGACGCTTGGAGATCTTAGCCATTTACACGCCCTCCACTTCCAGACCCATCGAACGGGCGGAGCCGGCGATGGTGCGAACAGCAGCGTCCAGGTCGCCGGCGGTCAGGTCCGGCTGTTTGGTCTTGGCGATTTCTTCCAGCTGAGCGCGGGTTACCTTGCCAACCTTGTCCACGTGCGCCTTGGCGGAGCCGGACTTGATGCCAGCGGCCTTCTTCAGCAGGATGGTGGCCGGCGGGGTCTTCATGATGAAGGTGAAGGACTTGTCCGCGTAGGCAGTGATCACAACCGGAATCGGCAGACCCGGCTCAACGCCTTGAGTCTGGGCGTTGAACGCCTTGCAGAATTCCATGATGTTCAGACCGCGCTGACCCAGGGCCGGACCGATCGGGGGAGACGGGTTAGCCTTGCCAGCGGGCACTTGCAGCTTGATGTAGCCGACAATTTTCTTTGCCACGATTAAAACTCCTAAAACGGGTGTAACGCGAACAGCAGTGTTCGCTTCCCAGGACGAAAGCGCAGAATTTTACACGCCTTCGCCAAACTTGCCAAGCAGAATTTTACAGCTTCTCTACCTGGCTGAATTCCAGCTCAACCGGGGTGTCGCGACCGAAGATCTGCACCGACACGCGCAGCTTGTTGCGCTCGTAGTTGACTTCGTCGACCGAGCCATTGAAGTCGTTGAACGGGCCGTCGATGACGCGAACCTTCTCGCCAACTTCGAACAGCACCTTCGGCTTCGGCTTTTCCACGCCCTCTTGCATCTGCTGCATGATGGCCTCGACTTCGCGCTTGGAAATCGGCGCCGGGCGGTTGCCGGTTCCCCCAACGAAACCGGTCACCTTGGGAGTGCTCTTCACCAAGTGCCAGGTATCGTCGGTCATTTCCATTTCCACCAGCACGTAGCCAGGGAAGAATTTGCGCTCGGTGATCGAGCGGCGGCCATTCTTGATGTCGACGACTTCCTCTACCGGCACCAGGATCTGACCAAATTGATCTGCGATGTCGGAACGTTCGATACGTTCACGCAGCGCCTTTTGCACGCTTTTCTCAAAACCAGAGTACGCGTGTACCACATACCAGCGCTTTGCCATTATCTACCTCGACCGAGAATCACATCGTAAAACAGCCAGGACAGGCTGGAGTCCACCAGCCACATGAACAGCGCCAGGACCGCGACGAATACGAACACCATCAGCGTCACCTGAGTCGCCTCCTTGCGGGTCGGCCACACCACCTTGCGAGCCTCGACGATGGACTCGTTGGCGTAGACCACCAGCCCCTTGCCGGGCGCCGACGCCCACACCACCCCGGCAGCCACCAGGATGGAGACGATGAAAGCCAGCGCGCGCAGCAGGTCCTGACCTTCCGGTATCAGGTAAAAGCCGACAACGCCGGCCGCCACCACAAGACCAGCCAGTGCCAACTTGATCTTATCTTGCATTTCCATGTCGAATCTTCTCTCGCGTATATGCGACAAAAGACCAACCGGCGCATAGCGCCGGCTGGTCTTAATTGGCAGGCCAGGAGGGTCTCGAACCCCCAACCCTCGGTTTTGGAGACCGATACTCTACCAATTGAGCTACTGGCCTTTAAACCTTAGTTGATGATCTTGGAGACCACGCCGGCGCCGACGGTACGGCCACCTTCGCGGATCGCGAAACGCAGACCCTCTTCCATCGCGATCGGAGCGATCAGCTTAACAGTGATTTCCACGTTGTCGCCCGGCATTACCATTTCCACGCCTTCGGCCAGCGTAACTGCGCCAGTCACGTCAGTGGTGCGGAAATAGAACTGCGGACGGTAGTTAGCGAAGAACGGGGTGTGACGGCCGCCCTCTTCCTTGCTCAGCACGTATACCGAACCGCTGAACTCGGTGTGCGGCTTGATCGAGCCCGGCTTCACCAGTACTTGGCCACGCTCAACTTCTTCACGCTTGGTGCCGCGCAGCAGCACGCCCACGTTGTCGCCAGCCTGACCTTGGTCCAGCAGCTTGCGGAACATTTCCACGCCGGTGCAGGTGGTCTTGGCGGTTTCTTTCAGACCAACGATTTCCAGCTCTTCGCCGACTTTCACGATGCCGCGCTCAACACGACCGGTCACCACGGTGCCGCGGCCGGAGATCGAGAACACGTCTTCGATCGGCAGCAGGAACGGCTTGTCAACCGCGCGCTCCGGAGTCGGGATGTAGGAGTCCAGCGCGTCGGCCAGACGAAAGATCGACGGCTCGCCCATTTCGGACTGATCGCCTTCCAGCGCCAGACGAGCGGAGCCGGTTACGATCGGGGTGTCGTCGCCCGGGAAGTCGTAGGAAGACAGCAGATCGCGCACTTCCATTTCAACCAGTTCCAGCAGCTCGGCGTCGTCAACCAGGTCAGCCTTGTTCAGGTAAACGATGATGTACGGTACGCCAACCTGACGGGACAGCAGGATGTGCTCGCGGGTTTGCGGCATCGGACCGTCAGCGGCCGAGCAAACCAGGATCGCGCCGTCCATCTGGGCTGCGCCGGTGATCATGTTCTTCACATAGTCGGCGTGGCCCGGGCAGTCTACGTGAGCGTAGTGGCGGGATTCGGTTTCGTATTCAACGTGCGCGGTATTGATGGTAATACCGCGAGCCTTTTCTTCCGGCGCGCTATCGATCTGGGAGTAGTCTTTAGCTTCGCCACCGAACTTCTTCGACAGAATGGTGGTGATCGCTGCGGTCAGAGTGGTTTTACCATGGTCAACGTGACCGATGGTGCCGACGTTTACGTGCGGCTTAGTCCGCGCAAACTTTTCCTTAGCCATGGCAAATTTCCTGAATACGAAACAAGCAAAGTAAATTGGTGGTGCCCATGGGCAGAATTGAACTGCCGACCTCTCCCTTACCAAGGGAGTGCTCTACCCCTGAGCTACATGGGCCCTTAAAACAGGCTATCAAACGCTTGGAGCGGGTGAAGGGAATCGAACCCTCGTCGTAAGCTTGGAAGGCTTCTGCTCTACCATTGAGCTACACCCGCCTGGTCACTACACCACAACACTGCCACTTGCCAAACGTCTTACAAATTCTGGTGGGGGGAGAAGGATTCGAACCTTCGAAGGCTAAGCCGCCGGATTTACAGTCCGGACCCGTTGACCGCTGGGGTAACCCCCCCGTGAGAGACCCGAATATTATAGATGCCCTCCCCCGCCGTCAACACCTTTCGCGAAAAAATTTGAATTATTTCGCGTCAAAACGGCAAACGCCCCGCAAGCGGCGGGGCGTTTCCTTTGCTTTCAAGACCTTGCGATTTTCAGGCCTTGCCGGAAATCTTCAGATACTTGGCATGCAGCTGTTCTTCGCTCTCCTGATGGGACGGATCCAGCGGAATGCAATCCACCGGACAGACCTGCTGGCATTGCGGCTCGTCGTAGTGGCCGACGCACTGGGTGCACAGGTCGGGATCGATCTGGTAGATCTCTTCGCCCTGCGAGATCGCGTTGTTCGGGCATTCCGGCTCACAGACGTCGCAATTGATGCATTCGTCGGTAATCATCAAAGACATAGTAAATTCCTCAAGTATTCCACAACATGAATTCTGTCACCCGCGGCGGCGGGTCGCAAGTTCGCGCTGGTTATAACCTTATGCGGCGACCCGGCCAGGGATCACAACAAAACGGGGGCGGCCGCGCCGCGCCGCAGCAAGCCATACTGCACCAGACCGGCCTTGTCGCGCCGCACCAGCTCCAGGCCCTCGGGCAGCTGCTCCGGCCACAGCCTGGCTTCCAGGTACACCATGCCCTCCTCCGCCAGCCGCGGCAACAGCAGCGGCAGCGCCTGCTCCAGCAGGTCGGAATCGTAGGGAGGATCCAGGAAGATCACGTCGAACTGTTCGCGGCTGTTCTTCAGATACAGCAGCGCGTCGCCGCACTGCACGTCCAGCGCGCCGGCCTGCAGCAACTGTCGATTGGCTTGCAGCGACTCGTGCGCTTTGCGCGATTTCTCCACCATCACCACGCGGCGGGCGGAACGGGAGGCGGCCTCGAAGCCCAGCGCGCCGCTGCCGGCGAACAGATCCAGGCAGTTCTTGCCGTACAGATCCTGGCCCAGCCAGTTGAACAGGGTTTCGCGGACGCGGTCCGGCGTAGGACGCAAACCTTCGGCGTCGGGAAACGGCAGCAGGCGGCGGCGGTATTCGCCGCCGATGATTCTGACCTTGTTACGTGACTGACTCATGGCTCTTGACTCTTGAAACAAGCGCCAGAGTTTAACCTGATCAGGACTTTACCGCCTCAATCATGCGGGCTCGCGCCGCATTAGTGTCGCGCGCCAGCCAACAAACGGCATCATATTCCTTATATAAGTTAACCATCCGCAGTCAATGCCATGCGCGCCGATTCGGTGCGCGAGGGCATTTGAGGATACAATTTAGCCGTTTACCGAAATCTCTGGCCTGATTACGCATGTTCAGCTTCTTCAAGAAAAAACCGAAGCCGGTGGAAACACCGCAAACCGAAACGCCGGCAGCCGTCGTCGATGCCGCTCCGGCACTCATCGCCGCGCCCGCCAGTCCGGCCGCCGCCGCGCTTGAAGCGCCTGCTCCGGCGCCGGCCCCTGATGCCGTCGGCGATCTGCCGGCCGAAACCGCCGCCGCGGTTGCCCCGCCGGCCTCGTCCGAAGACGCCGCGCCGACGCCGCTGAAGAAAATGAGCTGGACCGAGCGGCTGAAGGCCGGCCTGGCCAAGACCCGCGACCGCCTGGGCAAGCAGCTGGCCGGCCTGTTCGGCGGCGGCAAGATAGACGAAGAGCTGTACGAAGAGCTGGAAACGGTGCTGCTGACCGCCGACATGGGCATGGACGCCACCGTGCATCTGCTGAAGGACGTGCGCGAACGGGTATCGTTGAAGGGCCTGAAGGATTCTTCCGAACTCAAAGGCGCGCTTAAGGATTCGCTGCAGGACCTGATCGGCCCGCTGGAAGTGCCGCTGGACGTCGAAGGCAAGAAGCCGTTCGTGATCATGATGACCGGCGTCAACGGCGCCGGCAAGACCACTTCCATCGGCAAGCTGGCCAAGTACTACCAAAGCCAGGGCAAGAGCGTGCTCCTGGCCGCCGGCGACACCTTCCGCGCCGCCGCGCGCGAACAGCTGATCGCCTGGGGCGAGCGCAACGACGTCACCGTGATCGCGCAGCAGGGCGGCGACTCCGCCGCCGTCTGCTATGACGCGATCCTGGCCGCCATCGCCCGCGGCATCGACATCGTGCTGGCCGACACCGCCGGCCGCCTGCCGACGCAGCTGCACCTGATGGAGGAAATCAAAAAGGTGAAGCGGGTGATCCAGAAGGCATTGCCGGACGCGCCGCATGAAGTGGTGCTGGTGCTGGACGCCAATATCGGCCAGAACACCGTCAACCAAGTGAAAGCCTTCGATGACGCGCTGGGCCTGACCGGCCTGATCCTGACCAAGCTGGACGGCACCGCCAAGGGAGGCGTGATCGCCGCCATCGCCAAGCAGCGGCCGATCCCGCTGCGCTTCATCGGCGTCGGCGAAAGCATAGACGACCTGCGGCCGTTCGACAGCCGCGACTACATCGACGCGCTGTTCGAATAAGACACGCCCGCGGCCGCGCCAGGCGGCCGCTTTTCTCAGCCAATAAGCGGGAAACCTCTCCATGATACAGTTCGACCAGGTAACCAAGCGCTACCCGGGCGGCAACGAAGCCCTGAAGAACCTGTCCTTCACCATCGAAACCGGCGAAATGGTGTTTCTCGCCGGCCACTCCGGCGCCGGCAAGTCGACGCTGCTGAAACTGATCGCCGGCATCGAGCGCGCCACCAGCGGCGGCGTGCTGGTCAACGGCCAGAACCTGTCCAAACTGCGCGGCAGCCAGATCCCCTATGTACGCCAGCATCTGGGCATGGTGTTCCAGGACCACAAGATACTGTTCGACCGCAGCGTGTTCGACAACGTGATGCTGCCGCTGGACATCATAGGCTTCGACCGCCGCGACGCAGCCAAGCGCGTGCGCGCCGCGCTGGACAAGGTGGGGCTGCTCAGCAAGGAAAAGATGATGCCCATCCGCCTGTCCGGCGGCGAACAGCAGCGGCTGTGCATCGCCCGCGCGGTGGTGCACCGCCCCAGCATCCTCTTGGCCGACGAGCCGTCGGCCAACCTCGACCGCGCCTACGCGCTCGACATCATGGAGTTGTTCAAGTCCTTCCACCAGGTGGGCGTCACCGTGCTGATCTCCGCCCACGACGAAACCCTGATGGAAGACTACGGCCGCCGCATCATCCGCCTGAGGGAAGGACAGTTCGCCGCATGAAACACTTTCTCTATCTGAACTGGCAAAGCGCCAAGCAGGCGCTGATCAAGATCCTGCGCCAACCGTTCGGCAGCCTGCTGACCCTGCTGATGCTGGCCTTGGCGCTGGCGCTGCCGCTGTGCCTCTACCTGTCGGTCAGCAGCGTGCAGGACTGGGTCGGCCGCCTTACCGCCACGCCGCAGATCACGCTGTTCATGGAGCAATCGGCCGAGGAGGCCGACATCGCCGCCGTCAACAGCACGCTGTCGCACCACCCCAAGGTGAAGAGCTTCACCTTTATCAGCAAGGGCAAGGCGCTGCAGGACCTGGAGCAGCGCAACGGCCTGTCCGGCCTGTCCGACGGCTTGGACGGCAATCCGCTGCCGGACGCCTTCGTCGTCACCCCGATTTCGCTCGAACCGCGCGAAATGGAAATGCTGCAGAAGGAGCTATCCGGCCTGCCGATGGTGGAAATGGCGCAGTTCGACGCGCATTGGGCCAAGCGGCTGTACGGCATGGTGGACATGGGCAAGAAGCTGACCTGGTTCCTGGCCGCCGCGCTGGGCCTGGCGCTGGTGCTGGTGACCCACAACGCGATCCGGATGCAGATTCTGGCGCGGCAGGATGAAATCGAGGTGTCCAAGCTGATCGGCGCCACCGACAGCTTCATCCGCCGGCCCTTCCTCTACCACGCGCTGTGGCAGGGCGTGTTCGCCGCGCTGCTGGCCTGGGGCCTGTCGAGCTGGCTGGCGGCGCTGGCCAATCCGGCCATCCGCGAATTCGCCATGCTGTACGGCGAGCGGGTGGAGCTGCGCGGCCTTAATCTGCAGGAGCTGGCGGCGCTGATCGGCGTGGCCGCCTTCCTGGCGATGCTGGGCGCCCGCCTCGCCGCCGACCATCACCTGCGCAAGGTAGAGCCGAAATAGATATGCCAAGTGAAAGGTTTCAGCTATCGCATCGATTGTTAAAATCATTGACGCGGGAACCTTTCATTGCTAGCACTCTCCATATACGAGTGCTAACATAGCACTACCCAAGGAGGTAGCCATCGCAATGAACACAACATTTGCCCTGCCCGTTCCGTCGACCAGCGGCAGCCTGGAGCAGTACATCCAGGCGGTAAACAGCGTCCCTATGCTGTCGCCGGAGCAGGAAACCGAGCTCGCGACCCGTTTCCAGCAGGAAAACGACCTGGAAGCGGCCCGGCAGATGGTGCTGTCGCACCTGCGCGTGGTGGTGTCGGTATCGCGCGGTTACGCCGGTTACGGCCTGCAGCAGGCCGACCTGATCCAGGAAGGCAATATCGGCCTGATGAAGGCGGTGAAGCGCTTCGAGCCGGGCCGCGGCGTCCGCTTGTTCTCGTTCGCCATCCACTGGATCAAGGCCGAGATCCACGAATTCATCCTGCGCAACTGGCGCCTGGTGCGCATCGCCACCACCAAGCCGCAGCGCAAGCTGTTCTTCAACCTGCGCAGCATGAAGAGCGGCTTCTCCGCGCTGTCCGAACAGGAAGCCAAGTCCATCGCCGCCGACCTGGGCGTCAAGCCCGAGGAAGTGCGCGAAATGGAAATCCGCATGAACGGCCAGGACGTGTCCCTGCTGGCCGACAGCGACGACGAGGACAGCTACGCGCCGATAGACTGGCTGGCCGACTCGCACAGCGAGCCGACCCGCGCGCTGGAACGCCGCGCTTTCGACCACTTGCAGTCGGAAGGCCTGGAGTACGCGCTGTCGACGCTGGACGCCCGCAGCCGCCGCATCGTCGAAGCGCGCTGGCTGGCCGACGACAGCGGCTCGACGCTGCACGAACTGGCGGCCGAATTCGGCGTGTCGGCCGAGCGCATCCGTCAGATCGAGGCCAAGGCGCTGACCAAGATGAAGGCCGCGCTCAGCGAGGGCGTGGTGCTGGACAACTGATCCGCCCCCATGCAGAAAGCCGCTCGAATGAGCGGCTTTTTTATTGCCCGCCACCGGGAGTTGGCGCATCTGCTGCAGGAGCGGCGCATTCATTCCCAGCCTGGATCGCCAGCCGCGCGCAGGCAGCCTGAATGCCGGCAAACGAAAAGCCGCTCGAAAGAGCGGCTTTTTTCATCCCCCCCGCTAGCCGGGGATGGGCTTACTCCGGCAAAGTGCGGAACTTGGCCGGCAGCTTGTCGTAGGCCTCGCGGCTGATCTTGCGCAGCGGCTCCCATTCCGGGTTGGCGTCGCCCAGCGTTTCCAGGAACTGGCCGGCATAGGTCGGGAACGAGGCCAGCGTGGTGCGCAGCGTCTGTTCCGCCTTGGCCTGCTCGCCGGCCAAAACTTCCATCTGCGCGCGCTTGAGCATCACGTCCGGATACGGGCGGAACTCGGTCAGCCGGTCTTCCAGCGCCAGCTTCTGCTTCAGATTGTCGCGGGTGATCGGCAGGTAGTCGTCCAGCGTGTACAGCGCGTGGTAGGCGAACAGCGGCTTGGTCTTGACGATTTCGATCAGCCGCTCGGCGCGCTTGGCGTCCTTCTGCGCGTTGCCGGTGGGGGTGTACAGGTTGACCAGCTCCCAGAACATCGGCGTGGTGCTGATCGACAGCCAGCCTACCCATGCCAGCGCCGCCAGCAACGGCAGTCGCGCCGGCAACGGCAAGGACCTGGACTCGCCGCGCGGCGCCATCGCCATGAACAGCACCAGCATCGCCAGGAAATAGAAATACCACAGCGGATACTCCAGCATGCTGTGGGTCAGCGTCACCGCGATGCAAGCCAGCGCCAGCACGCCTTCCGGCTCGGCCTGGCGACGGAAGAACGGCCATACCGCCCAGACGAAGCCGCCCAGCACCAGCGCGGTGGCGACGCCGCCCATTTCGGCCAGCAATTGCAGCACCAGGTTGTGGGCATTGGTGAACAGGCCGCTGTTGTAGCCTGCGGCGGCGAACTGCGGCAGCGGCTGCAGGCGCACGCTTTCCGCCGCATACTGCGACCAGCCCACGCCCCACAGCGGATGCGCCTTGAAGGTGAGCCAAGCCTTGTGCATCTCGGCGAAGCGGCGCGCGCCCATGTCGTCGCCGTTGGCCGCCAGCCGCGCCACGCCGGAAGCGTTTTCCACGTCGGAATGGGTCAACAGCGAAATCAGGTGATTGAACAGCGGCAGGGCGAACTGGCCGGCCAGCACCGCGCCGCTGCAAGCCCACATCGCCAGCATCAGCCGGCGCGAAACCTCATTGCGGCTGCGCCAGTGCCACAGCGCGGCCAATGCCGAAATCGCCACCAGATACAGCAGCGTGGTGCGAGACCCCGCCCAGGCCAGCATCAGCGCCATCCACAGCACCAGCGCCACCAGCCAGTTGCGCCCCAGCCTGCCCACCGCGAACAGATAGACGCCGGATACCACCGACCACATCAGGTAATGGGCGTACTGATTGCGCTGGCCGATGTGGCCGAAAATGTTGGTGGTGGGGTGGGAGCCATCGTAGAACAGCCCCAGCGGCGCGGCCAGGCCGGTGAGCTGGGCGGCGCCGATCAGCGACTGCACCAGGCCGCCGACGATGACGGCGCGCGCCAGCCATACCGCGAACTCGCGTTCGCCGAAAGCGCCGCGCAAGGAGGCGGTGATCGAGGCCAGCAACGCCAGCGCCAACCAGCCCAGCGCGGTGGCGTAGCTCATGCCGGGGAACATCAGGCTGACCAGCTGCGGCTGCAGCGCCCAGACCCCCGCCAGCAGCAGGCACCACCAACCGGCTCGCGGCACCGCGTCGAACAGCTTGCCGCCGGGCAGCAGCAAGGCGCCGGCGGCCACCAGCAGCCAGATCACGTTGATTTCGCCGAACCACTGCGGCAGCGGCACGAAATGGACGCGGGAAGCGAACGGCACGATGGCGATCAGGCACAATGCCAGCAGGGCCAGGCGTTCGGATATTTTCTGAAAAGTCATGGCGGACCAGATATCGAAAACAGCAAAGCCGGCAGCATACCGCATGCGCACAGCCGGCAAAACCGGTCAAATGTGTCCGCGCGTTACAAACCCGTCAAAACAACGGTTTGCGCGTGACCGGCGACGCCACCGCCGTCACCGCCGCCATCCGCGCGGCGTCGGTATACGCGCCGTGCCGCAGATAGATGGCCTTCACCCGGCTGGTGAGTTCGGCCAGCGCGCGCACCTCGGGCTCTTGCCACGGCTGCAGGCTGGCGTCCAACTTCAACACTTCGTCGGGATAGCTGGCGATGGCCATCACCAGCGTGCGTCTGGCGGCCTCGGGCTGGCCGGCCAGCGCCTGGCATACGCTCAGCCGCTGCAGCACGGCGATATACGGCTGGTTGCGCGCCAGTTGCTCGTAGAACGGCAGCACCACCGCCAGCTGCCGCCGGCCCGGCAGCAGGTAATTGCCCATCACCATCGAGGCCGCGTCTATCCACAAGGGATTGCGCTCCACTTTTTCGATGTAGTTCACCCGCCGGATGTTTTCCGCCGCCGACAGGCTGGGCCGGCTGTAGGCCACCAGATTCCAGAAGATGAACACCCCGCTGACGATATGCGCGATCATCAGCGCCCCGCCGCCGGCGCAGGCCAGCCGCAACAGCATCGTGCGGGTGGGCACCTGCCAAACCGGCGCCGGACCCAACGCGCACACCGTCACCAGCATCGCCAGAAAAGGCAGGTACCACAACGGAAACTCGAACATGCTGTGGGTCAGCAGCATCATCGCGATGCAGATCAGCAGCAGGTTTTCCGGGCTCTGCCGGCCGCGGGCGAAAAACGGCAGCAGGCAGCCGCACAAGCCCAGCCCCGCGACCAGCGCGCCGGACAGCCCGGTTTCGGCCAACAGCTGGAAAATCAGATTATGGCTTTGGGTGAACAACACCCCTTCCGGGTACTTGGGCAGGCCGCCAAACGCCTCCAGCCAGACCGACTGCGCCGGATAGCGCGCCAGCCCCACCCCCAGCCAGGGGTGCTGCTGAAACACCATCCAGGCCTTGGTCCACTCGATGCGGCGGCGGGCGCCGAATCCGGCGTCCAGCAGGCGTTCGGAGCCGCTTTGCACATGGATGGGCAAGCCCAGCCGGTTGAGCAGCCAGACGATCTCTTCATTGAACAATTGCAGCAGCGCCAGCACGATGATCGCCGCCGCCAGGGCCTTCAGCATGCGCAGCAACGCCTCGTCGCCGGGCGCGCGGCGGTGCCAGAACCAGCACAGCCCGCAGATGCCCAGGCTGTAGGCCAGCGGCAGCCGCGCGCCGCACCAAGTGATCAACAGCAGCTGGAACAACACCAGCGGCGCGCAGAAGCCGGCGCGCAGCCGGCCGCGCCCATACAGGTAACAGGCCGCCGCCACGCCCCAGCTCAAGTACTGCGCGTACTGGTTGCGCTGGCCGACATTGCCCATCACTTCGGTCGGGTTCAGATAGTTCAACGTCACCAGGCCGCGGCAATACCGGGCCAGGTCCAGCAGCTGGATGCTGCCCAGCACGATCTGGATGCAGCTGCCCAGCAACAGGCAGGAGGCCAGGATGACGCAGACGCGCGCCAGGTCCGGCCGCAGCCGGTTGACGAGGAATACCGCCAGCACCAGCATCGCGGCCAGGCTGGCCAGGATCAGAATGGCGGGCTGGTAATTCTCCAGCAGCAAGCCATTGCTGAAGGACAGCAACAGCAGCAGCGCCGCCAGCGCCGCCGCCGCCAATGGCACCCGCACGCCGCTTTGCCCGCGGCGCAGCGCGAACAAGCCGGCGATGCCGACGCAGAGCACCACGCCGGCATTGGTCCACCAGTCCTGCAGCGGCGTGTAGCGGGCGAAATTGAAAAAGGGAAAGACGAAACAGCCGCAAAAAAACAGATACAGCGCGGCATCGCGCCACCCGGTCTTGTCGCTCAACTGGCTTGATCCTTGCATCTGCGCCACCGGCTATCGAATGACATGATTATACCCAGCGGCCCCGCGCACGGGGATGCCATGGCGCAGCATAGGCCTACTGCCGGCAGTTGGTCGGCACCCAGTTGGCCTGCAACTGCGTGCCGATGGCCGTGGTGCCGCCGCCGGTGCCGGTATAGGTGCAAACCCAGGTAACCGAACCCGAGGTGACCGAGGGCACCAGATCCAGCTGCGCGCCGCTGGAGACCGTGTTGTTGTAGGTCAGTTGGATCACGCCGCTGGCCAGCACCGACACGCTGTTCACCGCGTTGCCGGTGATCGACGACGCCGTCGACAGCCCGTACGCGCTGTTGTACGGCGTGGAGCTGGCGAACGCGCTTTTGCTGGCGTAGTACTCCGCCACCGCGGTCTTGGCGGCGTCGGCCAGCGCCAGCCCCTCGGCCACCCGCGACCGCTTGGCGTAGTCCTGGTAGGCCGGGATGGCGATGGCGGCCAGGATGCCGACTATCGCCACCACTATCATCAGCTCTATCAGGGTAAAGCCGCGCTGCGTCGTTCTGTTCCGCATCTTCCGCATCTCCTGATGCTCAAACCCGGGCCCGCCGCAAAAATCAAGAGGCACCGCAGTGCCTCTTGCTCCGCGACTGTCGCCGCCACGCTTACTGGCGGCAGGTGCTCGGCACCCAGTTGGCCGACAGTTGGTTGGCGGCTGCGATGGCGGTGGTGCCGCCGCCGGTGCCGGTATAGGTGCAGACCCAGGAAACCGAGCCGGAAGTAACAGTAGGCACCAGATCCAGCAGGGCACCGCTGGACACCGTGCTGTTGTAGGCGACCTGGATCACGCCGCTGGCCAGCACCGACAGGCTGCCAACCGAACTGCCGGTGATGGTTGTGGCAAGCCCATAGCTAGTGTTATACGGTGCGGTGCCTGACGCGACAAAAGCATTGTTGGATGCGTAGTACTCGGTGACCGCGGTTTTGGCCGAATCCGCCAGCGCCAGGCCTTCCGTCACCCGCGCCCGCTTGGTGTAGTCCTGATAAGCCGGAATGGCGATGGCCGCCAGGATGCCGACGATGGCCACCACGATCATCAACTCGATCAGGGTGAAACCCTGCTGGATCTGCTGTCTCTTCATGATTGAACTCCCGGATTGCCAAGCTTCGCCAAATGGAATGGCGGCGGCCTCGGCCGCCAGCCTCGTCTGCGGGTTTCCGGGCGCGTGCCGCCCGACGCATGTCCGCCTTATCCAGCAGAAAGCATGCCAGGCCTTCGCGGGCCCGCCCCGGCGCGCCCCTGCGCGGCCCTGGCTGTCGCCGCTGGGCAGAAACTGACGTTTTTCGTCACATCGGAACCGCGGCGCGGACTATGCTAGCATCCGCCATCCCCCTACCGGAGCCCATCGCATGAGCAACCAAGCCTGGCTGGAGCGCAGCTTCGCCGCCGTCTGGCATCCCTGCACCCAGATGAAGCGCCATGAAAGCCTGCCCATCGTCCCGATCGCCAGCGCCGACGGCGTCTGGCTGACCGACTTCGACGGCAAACGCTATCTGGACGGCGTCAGCTCCTGGTGGGTCAACCTGTTCGGCCATGGCGAGCCGCGCATCAAGCAGGCGATCAAGCGCCAGCTGGACAGCCTGGAGCACGTGATGCTGGCCGGCTTCACCCACCAGCCGGTGGTGGAGCTGTCGGAACGCCTGGCGGCGCTATCCGGCCTCGGCCGCGCCTTCTATGGCTCCGACGGCGCCAGCGCCACCGAAATCGCGCTGAAGATGAGCTTCCACTACTGGAAAAACCGCGGCCAGCCCGGCAAGACCCGCTTCGTCAGCCTGGAGAACAGCTACCACGGCGAAACCGTCGGCGCGCTGGCCGTCACCGATGTGCCGCTGTTCTCGTCCACCTACGCCGATCTGCTCAAACCCGGCCTGCGGGCGCCCAGTCCGGACGCCCGCCAGGCCGCGCCCGGGGAAACCGCCGCCGACCCGGCCCGCCGCGCCGCCGCGGCGCTGGAAAACCTGCTGGCCAAGCGCGCCGGCGAGATCGCCGCGGTGATCGTCGAGCCGCTGGTGCAGGGCGCGGCCGGCATGGCGATGCACGATCCGGCCTATCTGGCCGAACTGCGCCGGCTGTGCGACCGCCACCAGGTGCATCTGATCGCCGACGAGATCGCGGTGGGCTTCGGCCGCACCGGCACCTTCTTCGCCTATCAGCAGGCCGGCATCCTGCCGGACTTCCTGTGCCTGTCCAAGGGTATCACCGGCGGCTTCCTGCCCCTGTCCTGCGTGCTGACCCGCGACGAAATCTACCAGGCCTTCTACCACGACGATGTGGCGCGCGGCTTCCTGCATTCGCACAGCTACACCGGCAACGCGCTGGCCTGCAGCGCCGCGCTGGCGGTGCTGGACATCTTCGAGGCCGACGACGTGCTGGCCGCCAACCGGGAGAAGGCCGCCGAATTCACCCGCCGCATGCGGCCGCTGTCCTCCCGCCCCGACATCCGCCACTTCCGCCACACCGGCATGATCTGGGCCTTCGACGTGGCCACCGAGCGCGCCGACTTTGCATTGGCCTTTTTTTCGGCCATGCTGAAACGCGGATGTCTGTTGCGGCCGATAGGCAAGACCGTCTACTTCATGCCGCCCTATACCCTGAACAACGAAGAAATGGATTGGCTGGTCGAGTCGAGCTGCTCAGCGCTGGACGAAGTCCTGGCCGGCGGCTCGCAGACGGCAGGCGCGGAAACGCCGCTGCCCTGAAGCGCGGCGCGCCGGGCGCCGTCCCGCGACACAGCCTCGGAGCCCTGTTCGGATGCCGCCACTCGCCTTGCCGAAGAAGGATATGGACCCGCAACTCGTCGACACCCAGCCAGCCAGCGTCGCGGCCTGGCTGGAACGCCTTCCCTACACCGACCTGCCGGAATGCGGCCGGCTGCTCAGCCAGGCGCTGTACCAGCTGGCGCGCACGCCGCTGGAGCCGACGCAGCGCTTCAAGCTGCTGCTGCTCTATCTGAAGGCGCTGGATCGCTATTACCCGCTGCTGGAAGCCGAATCGCAGCACAACGATATCCTGTCCTCGCCCAAGACCCGGCTGCTGGCGGTGCTCAGCGTCAAACTGTTCGCCAATCTGTACATCGCCTTCAAACAGACCTTGAACGAAAAGCTGGGCCGCCACGCGCTGCTGGAGCGAGAGCAGCCCAAGATCGAACTGCTGCTGTACACCATGATGGCCGCCCGCCAGTACCTGAACGTCAGCCAGCAGAATTACTGCCCGCTGCCGGCGGGCTTCTGGCTGGACTGCCACCAGCTCTACGCGCTGGCGCGGGAGCGCGGCTGGCAGGACAAGGCGCTGTCCGGCGACGACTCGCTGGCCGTCATCTACCGCCAGATCCTGCTGCTGGGCCTGACCTCCACCAACCGCCTGTCGGTTGTCGACATGCACCTGGCGCGCCAGCTGATCTACGACCTGGCGCGCCAAGTATCGCTGCTGCCGGTGGCGGGCTTGAACGACAACCGCCACGGCTATCTGCTGGACCCGCTGGAAGACAATCCGCCGCGCCACCTGCTGATCACCCCCGGCTCGCTGCACGGCCATTGCAGCATGCTGGAGTTGAGCGGCGCGGTGGACACCATGCGCCGCAGCCTGGAACAGCTGCAGAGCGCCAGCGGCAACGCCGCCGCGCAGCTGGGCGATGTCGTGCAGCTGCTGAGCGGCCTGGTGGAAGAATGGCAGCATCCGCGCCGCCGCAAGCACGGCCGGGAAGACAGCCAGGCAGTGGTCGAGGTCGTCTCTACCCTCTCCTCGATCTGGCACCTCGCCAACCACGGCAGCTGGCAGCTGGCCGGCGCCGGCTCGGAAGAGGAGAACGCCCGCCTGCGCAGCCCGCCGTCCTCCTGCCTGCTGACCCTGGTCAACCGCAGCGAATCCGGCTATCTGCTGCGCGGCCTGCCGCGCGAACAGACGCTGCGCGCCGGCGAAGCGCTGCTGCTGCATCCGCCCGACCAGCCGGAAGCGGCGCAGCTGTGCGCGGTGCGCTGGGTGCTGATGCAACCCACCGGCAAGGAAGTGGAATGCGGCGTGGAAATCCTCGGCGGCCTGCCGCAGCCGGTGCTGGCGATGCCCAGCATCACCCATAGCGGCGACAGCTTCCTGCGCGGCCTGCGGCTGCCGGCCGCCGCCGGCCGCCCCGACCTGCTGTTGCTGCCCGGACGCCAGTTCAGCCAGCTGCGCGAATTCCGCCTGCGCGACGACGCCGGGGAAAAACTGATACGCGCCGCCAAACTGCTGCAGCAATCCCCTCACTTTCAACTGATCGAATACCGGCCCAGCGAGTACTTTTGACCTGGCTCAAGCCCGGCGCTTTTTCGGGTACACTGACCTCTCTATAATCATTTGCTTTCATAGCGAGGTCTGTTGATGGATTCGGTGATACACGCATCCGACCGCATCGTGGTCAAGGTCGGTTCCAGTCTGGTAACCAACGACGGCAAGGGCCTAGACCTTGCCGCCCTGGCGCGCTGGGCCGCCGAAATCGCCGAACTCAAGCGCCGCGGCAAGCAGGTGGTGCTGGTTTCCAGCGGCGCCATCGCCGAAGGCTGCCAGCGCCTGGGCTGGACCGTGCGCCCCAAGGGCGTGCACGAATTGCAGGCCGCCGCCGCCGTCGGCCAGATGGGCCTGTGCCAGGCCTATGAAAGCGCCTTCCGCGCTTTCGGCCTGCAGACCGCGCAGATCCTGCTCACCCACGAAGACCTGGCCGACCGCACCCGCTATCTGAACGCCCGCTCCACGCTGGTGAGCCTGCTCAATCTCAACGTGGTGCCCATCATCAACGAGAACGACACCGTGGTCACCAGCGAGATCCGCTTCGGCGACAACGACACGCTGGGCGCGCTGGTCACCAACCTGATCGAAGCGGACGCGCTGGTGATCCTCACCGACCAGCAAGGCCTCTATAGCGCCGACCCGCGCAAGCATCCGGACGCCGAATTCATCCGCCTGGCCGAAGCCGGCGATCCCAGGCTGGAAGAGATGGCCGGCGGCGCCGGCTCCAGCGTCGGCACCGGCGGCATGATCACCAAGATTCTGGCCGCCAAGCGCGCCGCGCGCAGCGGCGCCGCCACCGTGATCGCCTGCGGCCGCGAGGCCCAGGTGCTGTCGCGGCTGGCCGACGGCGAAGCCATCGGCACCCAGCTGGTGGCCGCCACCAGCCGCATGGCGGCGCGCAAGCAATGGCTGGCCGACCACCTGAAGCTGTCCGGCCGCCTGCTGCTGGACGACGGCGCGGCGCTGGCCATCCGCGAGCGCGGCACCAGCCTGCTGCCGGTGGGCGTCAGCGCGGTGGAGGGCGACTTCCTGCGCGGCGAGGCGGTGGCCTGCGTCGACGCCGCCGGCAACGAGGTGGCGCGCGGCCTGGTCAACTACAGTTCCGACGAGGCGCGCCAGATCATGCGCAAGAGCACCCGCGAGATCGAGGGCGCGCTGGGCTATATCGTCGAACCCGAGCTGATCCACCGCGACAATATGGTGGCGCTGTAAGCGCCGTCCCGGCTCCACACGCGTTTTCCCGCCCCGGCCAGTGTCTGGCCGGGGTTTCATTTTTATCTGACACAAGGATGACAAGGTATGAACAAGCTGGCTCTCGCGGCGCTGATGACACTAGCCTGGGGCTCGGCATCCGCCGCGGATGTGCTGCATGTCTACAACTGGAACAACGCGCTGTCGCCTGACACCGCCAAGCGCTTCGAGCAAGCGTGCCGCTGCCAGTTGGTGCAGGACTACTACGGCGACAACGAGGAAATGCTGGCCAAGCTGGCCGCCGGCGCCAAGGGCTACGACATGGTGTTCCCCACCGCCTTCGCGGTGAACGCGCTGCTGAAGCAGGGCAAGCTGCAGGCGCTGGATAGAGCCAAGCTGCCCAATTGGAAGAACCTGAACCCCGGCTACCTGCGGCTCAACCAGCCCTTCGACCCCGGCAACCGCTATGCCGCGCCGACCGTGGTGTCGCTGACGCTGCTGGGCTACAACGCCAGCCAACTGAAAAAAGCCGGCCTAGCCGACAAGGCCAATAGCTGGGCGCTGGTCTTCGACCCGGCGCTGCTGGCCAAGATCAAGGGCAAGGTGACGGTGCTGGACAGCCAGCGCGAACTGATGGCCGCCGCGCTGATGTACCTGGGCCGCGACGCCAACTCCGTCAACCCCGCCGACTGGAAGGCCGCCGCCGACGTCATCCGCAAGGCCAAGCCCTACTGGGCGGCGTTCAACAACCAGAGCTACATCAAGGAGCTGACCGTCGGCAACATCTGGGTGGCGCTGGGCTATTCCAACGACCTCTACCAGGCGCAACAGGATGTGAAAGCCGCCAAGCGCCCGTTCGAGCTGGCCTACCAGCCGCAGAAGGAAGGCAATGTGCTGGCGATAGACAATATGACCATCCTGAAGGACGCGCCGCGCCCGGACCTGGCCTACCAGTTCATCAACTTCATGCTGGACGGCAAGAACGCCGCGGAGATCTCCAACCAGATCGGCGCCACCAATCCGGTGAAGGCGGCCGAAGCTTTCTTCAAGCCGCAGATCAAGGCCAATCCGGTGATCATGCTGGACCCGGCCAAGGGCAGGTACGTGGCCTTGAAGGATCTGGACGCGAAATCGCGCCGCGAGCTGAACCGCTTGTGGACGCAGGTGAAGATCGGGCGCTAGGAAGCGCTTAAGCGAGCTTGCGCTGCCTGCTGGGCCTGACAGGCGGATCGGCAGCCGCTCCTCCCCTTTGGCCCGTGCCGACAAAACCGCCTTGGACCAGTGGGTTTAAGCCGCCGTTTTTTCGATCGGCGGCTTCCTGGCGCAAGGTTGTATTGTCGGGGTTTCTCGGGCCGCAGGGGCGGCCTGGGGGTGCCGGGGGGCTGGCCGCGCAGCCCCCCCGGCCCGTCCGGCTGGCGGAACCGCCATGAAAAGTCGTCAGGCCGACTCCACCACCCTCACCCGCGGCCAGCGCTCGGCATAGCGCTTCTGCGCCAGCCGCTGCCGATAGATCTCCACGCTGGCCCGCGCCGGGTTGCGGCGCACCCGCATGGCGAACAGGTCGTCCAGGCCATAAGGCGCGATCAGCCGCAGGCTGTCGTCGGCGTTCAGCGCCACGCCCACCGCGGTGGCGTATTCTGGCCACGTCGCCACCCCATCCTCCAGCGAAGACAGCGGCTCAACCGCGTAGCCGAAATAATCGGCGAACCACAGATGGACGGCGGCCTGGTTGGTCACTTCCCAGGGCAGGCCGGGATGGGAGGCTTGCAGACGGGCTTGCAGCGCGGCGTCGCGCCCGGGGGAAAGGTCGCTGGCGTCGAAATGCGCCAGGTCGATGTCGGACAGGGCCGACGGCTGGGACGCGAAGCCATGCAGCGCGTCCCACACCAGGCTGCGCAACGCGCCGGCGCCTATGCACCAGTCGGCGAGATGCAGCGCCCGCGCCGCGCGCAAAGCCTCCATCAGCCAGGGGCTGGCGCGAACCAGCCCCCGCAGCCGCTCTTCCAGCATGCCGGCACTATTCCGGATGGCTGCGGCGTTCTTCCGCTTCCAGGCGGCGGAATTCCACCGCGCGCATGATCACATAGGCCAGCATCGCGCACAGGAAGAACAGCAGCACCACCCAGGCGATGGAGCGCAGCGTTTCGATGCCGGCGGTGTACAGCTCCAGCATCCAGCGCTCGCCGCCCAGTTGCAGCTGGCTGCTGCCCTTGCCCGGCAGCGGCGCCAGATAGCGCTCCAGCGACCACGGCCGCACGCCGCCGGACACGCCGCTGACCACAATGGCGAAGAACACATACTTGCGCCAGGCGTCGGCCAGCTCCTGGCCCAGGGTGCGGCCGAGGATCTTGGCCACGGCCGGGTCGAAGAAACGCGCGGCGGCGACGGCCGCGGCAACCACCACGATCAGGATGGTGGCGAACAACACGTAGAACATGATTTCTCGCTTACGGTGCAGATAATGGCATTGTACGCGATCCGCATGCCGCCCACCGGCGGCCGCGCTTGCGCGCGGGCAAACTCAGGCGTCTTTCGCCGGCAGGCCGAAGTGCAGATACGCCTGGGAGGTGGCCATCCGTCCGCGCGGGGTGCGCTGCAGATAGCCCTGCTGGATCAGGAAGGGTTCGATCACATCCTCGATGGTGTCGGTGGATTCGCCTATCGCCGCGGCGACGTTGTCCAGGCCCACCGGGCCGCCGGAAAACTTCTCCAGGATGGCGGAGAGCAGCTTGCGGTCCATCACGTCCAGGCCGGCCGGATCGACGTCCAGCATCGCCAGCGCGGCGTCGGCCACCGCCATCGTCACCACGCCGTCCGATTTCACTTCGGCGTAGTCACGCACCCGGCGCAGCAGGCGGTTGGCGATCCGCGGCGTGCCGCGCGAGCGTTTGGCCACTTCGAAGGCGCCGTCATCGGACAGCTGTACGTTCAAGAGGCCGGCCGAGCGGCTGACGATGCGCGTCAGCTCATCGGCGGTGTAGAACTCCAGCCGGGCGACGATGCCGAAGCGGTCGCGCAGCGGATTGGTCAACATGCCGGCGCGGGTGGTGGCGCCCACCAGCGTGAACGGCGGCAGGTCCAGCTTCACCGACCGCGCCGCCGGACCTTCGCCTATCATGATGTCGATCTGGTAATCCTCCAGCGCCGGGTAGAGGATTTCCTCCACCACCGGGGACAGCCGGTGGATTTCATCGATGAACAGCACGTCGTGCGGCTCCAGATTGGTCAGCAGCGCCGCCAGGTCGCCGGCGCGCTCCAGCACCGGGCCGGAAGTCTGGCGCAGGTTGACGCCCATCTCACGCGCGACGATGTGGGCCAGCGTGGTCTTGCCTAGGCCCGGCGGGCCGAACAGCAGCACGTGGTCCAGCGCCTCGCCGCGGCGCTTGGCGGCTTCGATGAAGATCTCCAGCTGCTCGCGCGCCTTCTTCTGGCCGACATAGTCGTCCAGCTGCTTAGGCCGCAGCGCGCGCTCCAGCGCCTCTTCCTGCTCGGACGCGCGTTGCGCGGTGACGATGCGGCGCTCCGGCGCGGCGCCGAACAGCTTGTCGGTTTCTATCATCGGGGACTCTTGGGGGAAATCTTGCTGCCGACATTCTAACACCGCGCTATACTCGCCGCTGGCCGCGCTGTGCGGCCAACGTCTTCGGGGCGGGGTGCAATTCCCCACCGGCGGTATGGCGCGCAAGCGCCGAGCCCGCGAGCGCCTTCGCCGCACGGCGAGGGGTCAGCAGATCTGGTGAAATGCCAGAGCCGACGGTAATAGTCCGGATGAAAGAAGACGACGCCAGCTTTCCGTCCGCGCCCGCGGCGGGAAAACTGTGTCGTATCCGCGCGTTTATCGCGCCGGATAGCCGTACGCTATCCGCTTCACGCCCACGGGACGTGTTTCTCAATCCATTATTTGAGGACCGTTTCCATGAACGCCCACACCGATATCCTTTCCCTGCGCGTCCACGCCGCGCTTGACGCCTTGCGCCGCGGCCTGCCGGTGATCGTCGCCGACGACGCCGACCGCGAAAACGAGGCCGACCTGATCCTGGCCGCCGACATGCTCACCGTGCCGGAAATGGCGCGGATGATCCGCGACGGCAGCGGCATCGTCTGCCTGTGCATCACGCCGGAGCGCGCCGCGCAGTTGGCGCTGCCGCCGATGGCCGCCGACAACGGCAGCCGCTACGGCACCGCCTTCACCGTCGCCATCGAGGCGGCCGAGGGCGTGACCACCGGCGTCTCCGCCGCCGACCGCGTCACCACCATGCGCGCCGCCATCGCCCCCGACGCCAAGCCCGGCGACCTGGTGCGCCCCGGCCACGTCTACCCCATCGTCGCCCGCGCCGGCGGAGTGCGCGAGCGGCGCGGCCACACCGAAGCCTCGGTGGAGCTGGCGCGGCTGGCCGGCTTCAGCCCGGCCGGCGTGCTGTGCGAGCTGATGAACCCGGACGGCAGCATGATGCGCGGCGCCCAGCTGGACGCCTACGCCGCACGGCACGGCCTGCCGCAGCTGACGGTGGCGGAGCTGGCCGAATGGCTGCAACGGCAAGACGCCTGAGGAGGACGCCATGTTCAGCGGCATCACCCAGGCCATTGCCCGCGTCATTGCCGTCCAGGATGGCGACGGCAGCCGGCGGCTCACCCTCGCTTTCCCGCCGGGCTTTTGCGACGGCTTGCGGCAGGGCGCCAGCGTCGCCGTAAACGGCGCCTGCCTGACCGTGGCGGCGCCGCCGCAGGCAGACAACACCGAGTTCGACCTGATCCTGCCGACGCTGGTCACCAGCACGCTGGCCCGCTGCCAGGCCGGCGACGCGGTCAACGCCGAGCGGGCGCTGGCCGACGGCGCGGAGAACAGCGGCCACGCGCTATCCGGCCATGTCGACTATCAAGCCACCATCGCCGAACGAGAGGCATGCGGCGACAACCTGCGCCTGCGGCTGAGCGTGCCGCCGGGCGCCTTGCGCTACCTGTTCGCCAAGGGCTACGCGGCGCTGGACGGCGTCAGCCTGACCATCGCCGACATCGACAAGCGCGAAGGCTGGTTCGAAGTGTGGCTGATCCCGGAAACGCGCCAAGCCACCACCTTGGGCGGCAAGCAAGCGGGCGACCGGATCAACCTGGAAATCGAGCGGCAGACCCAGGTGCTGGTCGACACCATGCGCGAGGCGCTGGAGGACAAGTTCGCGGCGCTGGCGCCGCTCCTGGCCGCCAGGCTGGACGACTTGGCCCCCGCGCTGCTGCCGGCTGCGCGCAGCCAGCCGGCGCTGGCGGCGCGCTGAACCCGGGCGGCGGCCGCGAACCAATCGGCCGCCCGCCTGTCTGCTGAACAGGGGCGCATCCGCGTCCCTGTTTTTCATCCCCGATGCCATGCTCCGCTTCCTTTCCTTCCGCGGCCTGCTGCTGGCCGGCTTCCTCGGCGTCGCGCTGATCCCCGCCGCGGCGCTGATGCAACTGCGCCACGAGTTGGGCCAGGCCGCCGACAGCGCCCAGCGCCAACAGCGCCAAACCCAGCGCTGGCAAGACATCGCCCGCTTGTCGCAGGAGCAGGCGCTGCAGTACGAGCGCGCCAGCCGCCAGGCGGCGATCCTGCGCGACCGCAAACTCGACGAAACCGCCAGCCAGGCCCGCGCCGAATTGCAAAGCGCGCAACGGACGCTGCGGCAGGATGCGCCGGCCGAGGCGCTGCCCGGCATCGACGCCGCGCTCGCCCTCTGCGCCCAGACGCCGGCCCACAGCCAACAGCGCGAGGCGCGCTTCCGCCAACTGCGCCGCGTGCTGGAACAGCAACAGCAAATCCTGGTCCAGGCCGGCGAGAAACGGCAAGCGAGCTGGCGCGGCGACATCGAGCGGATGCGGCTGCAAGCCAACCGCCTGGCCTGGCTGGCGCTGGCCGCCGCCGTGCTGCTGGCGCTGATCGTCACCCTGCTGATCCACGCCCCCTTGCGCGGCCTGCAGCGCCGCATCGCCCGGCTGGCCGGCGGCGCCCGGCAGCTGAACTGGCGCCAGGCCGGCCCCGCCGACCTGCAGCGGCTGGGCCGGGAGTTGGAGCAGCTGGACCGGCGGCTGGTGGAGCTGGAGCAGCAGCAGACCCGCTTCTTCCGCCAGGCGTCGCACGAGCTGAAAACGCCGCTGGCGTCGATACACGAAGCCGCGGCGCTGCTGCGCGAGCAAGTGGCCGGCCCGCTCAACCCGCAACAGCGGCGCATCGTCGACATCCTGGGCAACAATGCGCTGGCGCTGCGGCAAAGAGTTGAGGCGCTGCTGAAGCGGGACGCCGGCCCCTGGCTGTCCACCACGCTGAACGTTTCCGCATTTTCGCTGCGCCGCTTGCTGGAGGCCAGGCTCGCCAGCTGCCAGCCGCTGTGCCAGGCCAAAGGGCTGATCGTGGCGCTGGACGGCATGCCGGGCGAAGTGCGCGGCGATCCGTCCAAAGTGGAAACCATCGTCGACAACCTGTTGCTCAACGCCATCCGCCACAGCCCTCCCGGCGGCCGGCTGACGCTGCGCTGCGGCCGCGAGCGCGGCCAGGTCTGGCTGGAGATGGCCGACCAGGGCCCGGGCGTGGCCAAAGCATGCCGGGACAAGATTTTCGAACCTTTCTGGAGCGGCCCCGCGCCCGACGGCGAGCGCCCCGGCAGCGGCCTCGGCCTGACCATGGCACGCGGCTACGCGCAGCTGATGGGCGGAGAACTTAGCCTGCTGGACCACGGCCCCGGCGCGCGCTTCCGCCTCCACTGGCCAGAACCGGAGCCGATATGACCCCACCCGTTTTTCCGCGCCGCTGGCTGCCGCTGTTATGGCTGCCGCTGCTTTCCGCCTGCGCGCTGCGGCCGCCGGCCGCGCCGGTCCGCTACTGCCCCGGCGGCGACGCGCTGCTGATCGCGCTGGATTGGCCGGACGAAGCCCTGCGCCAACGCTGGCAGGCCTACGAAGCCTGCGACAGCTACCGCCTGCTGCGAATCCTGCGCGCCAATCGCGCCGAGCCGGGCCGCCTGGCCAGCGAGCTGGACAAACTGCTGGCCGACAAGAGCCTGTCGCCGGCCAGCGCCGCGCTGGCGCGGCTGCAGCTGCGCCAGGCCCAGACACAGTTCCGGCTGCAGGACCAAAACGAGCACCAGCAACAGCAATTGCGCGACCAGCAAAAACGCATCGACGACCAGGCCGCCAAACTGGACGCGCTGCGCCGCCTGGAGCTGGATCTGCCCAAACCCAATGGCCTGAGTGAAGGAAGCAAGCGATGAACGCCCCCGCCCGCATCGTCCTGGTGGACGACGATCCCGACCTGCTGTGCCTGGTGCGGCTGCGGCTGGAAGCCGCCGGCCACGAGGTGGAGGCGCTCTCCAGCGCCGAAGCCGCGCTGACGGCGCTGGCCGCTCGCCGCGCCGACCTGCTGCTGACCGACTGGCGGCTGCCGGGCATGGACGGCCTGCAGCTGTTCGAAACCGCGCGCCGCCGCTATCCGACGCTGCCGGTCATTCTGTTCACCGCGCACGGCACCGTGCCGGACGCGGTGGAGGCGGTCAGCCGCGGCGTGTTCTGCTATCTGGAGAAACCGTTCGACGGCCAGCTGCTGCTGGACAAGGTGGCGCAGGGCCTGACGCTGTCGGCGGGCGACGGCGCCGCCGGCGACGCTTGGCGCGCCGGCATCGTCAGCCGCGGCCCGGCGATGGAGGAGCTGCTGAGCGAAGCGCGGATGGTAGCCGCCACCGACGCCAGCGTGCTGCTGCAAGGCGAAAGCGGCAGCGGCAAGGAGGTGTTGGCGCGCGCCATCCACCAGGCCAGCCGCCGCGCCGGCCGGCCCTTCGTCGCCGTCAACTGTGGCGCGATTCCGGAAAACCTGCTGGAAAGCGAGCTGTTCGGCCACGAAAAAGGCGCCTTCACCGGCGCCGCCGTCCGCCACGAGGGCCTGATCCGCCAGGCCGACGGCGGCACGCTGTTCCTGGATGAGATCGGCGACATGCCGCTGCCGCTGCAGGTCAAGCTGCTGCGGGTGCTGCAGGACCGCGAGGTGAGGCCGGTGGGCGGCGCCCGGCCGCTGCCGGTGGATATCCGCCTGCTGTCCGCCACCCACCGCGACCTGCCGGCCCGCATCGCCGACGGCCAGTTCCGCGAGGATCTCTATTACCGCTTGAACGTGGTGGCGCTGACGCTGCCGCCGCTGGCAGAGCGGCGCGAAGACATCCCGCTGTTGGCCCAGCATTTCCTGCAACAGGTCTCAGCGCGCTACGGCAAGACGGTGACGGGCTTCGCCCCGGACGCCCTCGCCTTCCTCGCCGCCGCACGCTGGCCGGGCAATATCCGCCAGTTGGCCAATGTGGTGGAGCAGTGCTGCGTGCTGGCCACCGGCCCCTTACTGACCCTGGCCCAGGTGGAGAAGGCGGTGGCAGGCGAGGCGCAGGCCATTCCGACGCTGGCCGACGCGCGCCGCGAATTCGAGCGCGATTACCTGGAACGCCTGCTGCGGCTGACCGGCGGCAATGTCAGCGACGCCGCCCGGCTGGCCGACCGCAACCGCACCGAGTTCTACCGGCTGCTGCAAAAGCATGAGCTGAACGCCGCCGCGTTCCAGGACGATTGAGCTTGTCGCCAGATGGCGACAGGCCCAAACCATTGATGGGACAGGCTTTTCCGGATCTCGCCGCCGCCGCTGTCGCCGCCAGGCGACAAAAGCCAGCCCGGCGGCGGGATTCCGCCCCGTAAAAAAACCATAAATACTTGATTTTAAATAAAAACCAAAGGCTGGCACGGGGCTTGCTGAATATCCGGCAAGCGCCGCGGACAGGCAGATCCGCCAAACCGCGGCAGTGACCTTCACCCAGTCCAAGGAGACTCTTGCCATGCGCAAAACCCTGATCCTCGCCAGCCTGATCCCCGCCCTGTACGCCGGCGCCAGCTTCGCCGAACAGAGCCAGCCCGCCAGCGCGCCGGCGGCGGAACGCCACGCCGCAGCCGCCCCGGCCGACGCCGAGCTGGGCCGCCAGGTCAATGAAGTGCTGGCCAAGGCAGCGCAGCTGGGCGCCAAGGTGGAAGCCCAGGTCAGCAACGGCGACGTGGTGCTGAGCGGCACCGCGCCGAGCCAGGAGGCGATTTCCCGCATCGCCGAGGAAGTGTCGCGGGTGCCCGGCGTGAAGAGCGTGCGCAGCCAGGTCAGCCTGCTGCCGGCCGGCTGAGCCGCTCCGCATCGGCCCGCCTTCCCGGCGGGCTTTTTCATGCCGCGGCCTCAGGCCTTCATCAGGCTCTTCAAGGCCAGCCGCACGCCCTCGCTGACGGTGACGTCCGCCGGCAGGCTCTTGGTGGCCGCCGCCGCTTCCTTGTCGTTGTAGCCGAGCGCCAGCAGCGCGTTGACGATGTCGCTCTTCTCATCCGGAGTGGCGGCGAAAGGCAGGCCGCCCGGCACCGTCAGGTTGCCGCCGGTGGCGAGCTTGCCGCGCAATTCCAGCACCAGCCGCTCGGCGGTTTTCTTGCCGATGCCCGGCACCGACGACAGGCGCTTGATGTCCTCGCTGGCCACCGCGACGGCCAGCTCGTCGGCCGTCATGCCCGACAGCACCGCCAGCGCGATCTTGGCGCCGATGCCGGTCACCTTGATCAGTTGGCGGAAGGTCTGCCGCTCTTCCTTGCTGGCGAAGCCGAACAGCAGGTGGGCGTCTTCGCGCACCACCAGGTGGGTGAACAGCGTGGTATTCTGCCCCAGCGCCGGCAATTGGTAGAAGGTGGTCATCGGCACGTCCACTTCGTAGCCGACGCCGCCCACGTCCACCACCACCTGCGGCGGCAGTTTCTCGATCAATTTGCCGGTAAGGCGTCCGATCATGATGATTCTTTCCTGTGAATTCGTTGTGATTCGGCTGTAGCCCGCTTCGGGCTATCCGTGGCGGCACGCCCGGCGCAGCCGGGCATCGGCCTACACCAGCCGCCCGCCCTTCACCTTCAGGCCGCTCAGCGCCAGCTTGCCTATCGCCCCGCCGCTATGATTGGCATGGGTCAGCGCCACCGCCAGCGCGTCGGCGGCGTCGGCCTGCGGCGTGCCGGACAGGTTCAGCATCCGCACCACCATGTACTGCACCTGCTCCTTGGGCGCCTTGCCCTGGCCGACCACCGATTGCTTGACCTGCAGCGCGGTGTATTCCGCCACCGGCAGGTCCTTCAGCACCAGCGCCGCCATGCAGGCGCCGCGCGCCTGGCCCAGCATCAGCGTGGCCGCCGGGTTGACGTTGACGAACACCCGCTCCAGCGCCGCCTCGGTGGGCTGGTAGGTGTCGACCACCTGGTGAATGCCGTCAACCAGCACCTTGACCCGCTCCGCCAGCGTCGAGCCGCTCTTGTTGCGGATCGCGCCGGAGGCGACGTAATGGCGCTGGTTGCCGACCACGTCTATCACCCCGAAGCCGGTGATCAGGCTGCCGGGGTCGATGCCGAGGATGCGCCGGCTCATGCGGTCCAGCCGGCGGCGATGCGGTCGGCCTCGGCCAGGCGCTCCGGCGTGCCGACGTCCAGCCACAGGCCGGACTGCACCTCGCCGCGGACCCGGCCTTGCTCCATCGCGGCCAGCAGCCACGGCAGCAGCGGGCTGGCCACGCCGGGCGCCACGCCGCGGAAGAAGGCCGGATGATAGGCGGCCAGGCCGCAGAAGGTGTATGGCGTGTCGCCGTCGCCGCAGGCCGCCACCCGGCCGTCGGCGCGCAATGTCAGGTCGCGGCCGGTCTTATAGCCTGCCTTGGGCGTCAGCGTCAGGTGGGCCAGCATCGATTCGCCATCCAGACGGCCAGCCGCCTCGACCAGACGCTGAACCGGAAAATCGCTCAACACGTCGCCGTTGAGCACGATGAAAGGGGCGTCTCCCAGCAGCGGCAGGGCCGTGGCGATGCCGCCGGCCGTCTCCAGCGCCTCGCCCTCCGGCGAGTAGGCGATGGACACCCCGAAGCGCGAGCCGTCGCCCAGCGCGTCTTCAATCTGCGCGCCCAACCAGGCGTGGTTGATCACCAGCTCCGTCACCCCTGCGCGGGCCAGCCGCTCGACGTGCCACTGGATCAGCGGCTTGCCGCCGGCCGTCAGCAGCGGTTTGGGCGTATGGTCGGTCAGGGGCCGCATCCGCTCGCCGCGGCCGGCGGCCAGTATCATTGCCTTCATGTTCTTCTCGCTCATTTCGGGAACAGGCGCTCGGCCGGGAAAGCGCCTTCGTTCTCCCAGAAGCCGCGTTCGCTGCGCTCGCTCAGCCGCCATTGGCCGTCCCGCAGCGTCAGCCGGGCATAGCGGACGCGGAAGGTTTCGCCGTCCCACTTGCCCTTGGCCGGAAAGTCCGGCGCGCAGGACACCAGCAGGAAACCATCACGGCTCTCCTTCCAGCCGCTTTTCAGCGCCTGGGCCAGGATGAAGGGCTTGGCCGGATCGCCGCCTGGCGGCTGGGCGAAGCGCAGGCCGCGCGCGCTCACGGTGAACGGCCGCGTCTCCACGCCGGAATAGGAGCCGAAGCCGGCGGAATGATCTTCGTCCAGCAGGAACACCGGCTTGCCGGCGTCGGCGAGCGCGCTGCGGCGGATATCCGACAGCCGCCCCACCCGCAGCCGGCTCAGTTGGGCGCCGCCGCGCGTATACACACGCAATTCGGCCGGCGCCAGCCGCGCGTCCTGATACAGGCAGATTTTCAAATCCTGCGACGGCAGGCAGACGCGCGCTTGCAAGCCGGCCGCGCCGGCCAAGCCGGACATCAGCAACAGGCCGGCTCCCAGCGCCCGCATCAGCCGCCCTTCACGCCCAACACCGGGTAGCTGGACTGCAGCTCGGCGTCGGTTTCGTCCTGGCCCACCAGCTGCACCAGCAACTGGTAGAACGGCGCCAGCTCGTGGTAGCGGCGGCAGGCGCGCTTCAGGTATTTGATGAAGCGCGGAATCTCGGCGCGGTACTTGTCCTTGCCGTCGCGGTGGTACAGGCGGGCGAAGATGCCGGCCACTTTCAGGTGGCGCTGCACGCCCATCCATTCGAAGGCGCGGTAGAAGTCGTCGAACGCCTCCGGCACCGGCAGGCCGGCGGCGCGCGCCTTCTCCCAGTAACGGATGGCGATGTCGAGCACGACCGGCTCTTCCCACTCGATGAAGGCGTCGCGCAGCAGCGACACCAGGTCGTAGCTGATCGGGCCGTACACCGCGTCCTGGAAGTCCAGCACGCCCGGCGCGCCGGCGCTCAGCATCAGGTTGCGCACGATGAAGTCGCGGTGGACGTACACCTTGGGCTGGGCGAGCAGCGCCGGCAGCAGCGCCTTGACGCCGGCGTCCCACAATTGCCTCTGCGCGAAATTGAGCGGCTTTTGCAGTTCTTTCGCGCAGTACCATTCCGGGAACAGATTCAGTTCGCGCAGCAGCAGCGCTTCGTCGTATTCCGGCAACACGCCGGGCTGGCTGGCCTTCTGGATGTCCACCAGCGTGTCCAGCGCCTCCAGCAGCAGATGCTGGTGCACCTGCGGCCGCTCGTCGTGCTGCAGCGCGGCCAGGTAGGTGATCTTGCCCAGGTCTTCCAGCAGCATGAAGCCCTGCTCGCGGTCGCGCAGCAGGATCTGCGGCACCCGGACCATCGCGAAGACGTCGCGCACCATGACGTAGGCGTCGGTATTCATCCGATCAGGCGGCGCGTCCATCACGATGCGGCTGGCGCCGTCGGGCCAGATCGCGCGGAAATAGCGGCGGAAGTCGGCGTCTGCGGCGGCGAACTCGACCTGGATTTCAACACCAGGATATTGCTGCGCCAGCCATTTCTTGAGCTGTTCCAGTCTTTGCATGTCGCTTTGTCGTGGTACTGATATAGAATTGGGCGATTCTATACCGCCCACTAGCCCCCACGATATGGCTTTGTGCATGCACAGACAAAAACTGACTCCGCTGGCCCTGGCTGTCGCCACCGCCTTTGCCCTGAACGCCCAGACCGCCCGCGCCGACGACGACGCGCCGATCGCGCTGCCCGCCCCGCCCAAACAACAAGGCCAGACCGTAGTCACCGCCGACCAGCTTGACGGCGAAATGAACGTGATCCTGCATGCCAAGGGCAATGTGGTGGTCACCCGCGACGATCAAAAGGTGGAATCCGACTGGCTGGACTACTACCAGGCCAAAAACCGCGTCAAGGCCGGCGACCGCTTCCACATGACGCGCGGCAGCGACGTGATCGACGGCAGCACCCTCGACTACAACGTCGACGACTACACCGGCACCGGCATGGATCCGGTGTTTTCGATGTCGAGGCAGAACCCGCCGGCGGCCAAAACGCCCGGCGGCCAGCCCGCCAAACCCGTCACCATGCGCGGCAACGGCAGCCAGGTGGACTTCCAGGGCCAGAATCAGTACAAGATCTACGGCAGCCGGATGACCACCTGCGATCCGGGAGACGACGCCTGGTATCTGCGGGCCGCCAGCACCGACCTCGACTACACCAGCGGCGTAGGCGTGGCGCACAACGCCTGGATGCAATTCTACGGCGTGCCCATCCTGTACACGCCGTGGCTGGACTTCCCGCTGAACGGCAACCGCAAGTCGGGCCTGTTGACGCCCACCTTCAAGACCGGCTCGTCGGGCACCGAGCTGTCGGTGCCGTACTACTGGAACATCGCCCCCAACCTCGACGCCACCATCACGCCGCACTTCAACGACAAGCACGGCAATATGCTGGCCGGCGAATTCCGCTATCTGGAACCCGATTACAACGGCAGCATCTACACCGAACAGTTGCCCAACGACAAGGTCACCAACACCTCGCGCTATGCCTGGAGCGCGCGCCATCAGCAGAATTTCGGCCACGGCCTGACCTTCGGCCTCGACTACAACCAGGTATCGGACAACAATTACTTCACCGACTTCGGCGACCAAGTCGCCATCGCCTCCAACATCAACCTCAACCGCGAAGCCTGGCTGAACTACGCGCTGGGCTGGCAGGGCGGCGGCGGCAACGTCACGCTGCGCACCCAGCACTACCAGAACCTGACCATCAACCCGCAGCCGACCGACATCCCCTACGCGCGGATGCCGCAGCTGACCTTCAACGCCAACCAGTCGCTGCCCAGCGGATTTTCCGCCAACCTGGTCACCGACCTGACCCGCTTCGACCATCCCACGCTGCAAACCGGCGACCGCTTCGTCGCCTACCCCAGCGTGACCTGGAGCTTCGACCGCAGCTGGGGCTTCATCCGGCCCAAGTTCGGCGTCAACTACACCGAATACAATCTGAACGCTTACCAGGGCAACGCCCAAGGCACGCTGAGCCGCACGCTGCCGATCTTCAGCACCGACGCCGGCCTGTATTTCGACCGCGACACCACCTTCATGGGGCGCGATCACCTGATGACGCTGGAACCGCGCCTGTTCTACGTCAACATCCCCAACAAGGACCAGAGCAAGCTTCCCAACTTCGACACCTCGGTCAACGACTTCAACTTCGCGCAGCTGTTCACCGAAAACCGCTTCTCCGGCTACGACCGCATCAACGGCGCCAACGAGATCACCACCGCGCTGACCAGCCGCTTCATCGACCAGAGCAACGGCCTGGAGCGCCTGCGCATCGCCATCGGCAAGCGCTACTACTTCAGCCAGCAAAGTATTGTTCTAGATGGCACGCCGCCGCAGGTGACCAATACCGGCAATGACTGGATGCTGAGCGCCGGCGGCGACCTGACCAAGACCTTCCGGTTGGACAGCAGCTACGAGTACAACCCGACCATCAACGCCACCCAACGCTACAACGTTCAGCTGCGCTACAACCCGGAGCCGGGCAAGGTCGCCAGCATCCGCTACCGCTACGGCATCTACGAGCTGCAGGACGACAACGGCACCTACGGCCCGCTGCGCCAGGTGGACGTGGCGGCGCAATGGCCGATCGCCAAGCGCTGGTACGCCATCGGCCGCTACAATTACTCGCTGATCCAGCAGCGCCCTATTGAGCAACTGGCCGGCTTCGAGTACAACGATGGCTGCTGGTCGGCGCGGCTGTACAGCCAGCGCTACGCCACCGACCTGACCACCACCAAGAACGCGGTATTCTTCCAGCTGGAACTGAAGGGACTGGGAGCATTGGGCAGCGGCAGCCTGCAAAGCGCGCTGCGCCTGGCCATCCCGGGTTACACCAAGACTAACGAGTAATAAAGCCTGACCATGAAAAAGACCCTGCTTGCCCTGTTGTTCGCCAGCGCCATGCAAGCCGCGCTGGCCGCTCCCGCCACCCCGGTACGCGAAGTGGATCGCATCGTCGCCGTGGTCAACAAGAACGTGATCACCTGGCAGGAGCTGAAGGCGCGCGTCGACGAGGCCATCAAGCAGCTGGAGGCGCAGAAAGTGGCGCCGCCCGCCCGCGACGTGCTGGAGCACCAGGTGCTGGAGCAGATGATCACCGAGGAAGTGCAGCTGCAATACGCCGCCAGCGGCGGCCTGCGCATCGACGACGCGGCGGTCGATCAAGCGGTGGCCAATCTGGCCAAGCAGAACAAGCTGAGCGAGGCCGGCATGAAGGCGCAGTTGGCCAAGGACGGCATCACGATGGATCGCCTGCGCGGCGACATCCGCCGCGAGCTGACCATCTCGCGCCTGCGCGACAGCGAAGTGGGCTCGCGGGTGATGGTCAGCGACAGCGAGGTGGACCAGGTGCTGAAGAGCGCGCAAAGCGCCAACCGCACCGAATACCATCTGGCCAGCATCCTGGTCGGCGTGCCCGAACGCGCCGACGCCAAGCAGATCGACGCGCTGTCGCAGAAGGTGCACAAGGCGCTGGCCGATCTGGACGCCGGCCAGCCGTTCGCCAAGGTTTCCGCCGCCTACTCCGACGCGCCCAACGCGCTCAAGGGCGGCGACATGGGCTGGCGCAGCGCCACCTCGCTGCCGGTGGAGTTCGTGCAGATCCTGGAGCAGCTGAAAACCGGCGCCCACACCGACGTGATCCGCACCCAGCAAGGCTTCTTCATCTTCCAGCTGCAGGAGAAGCGCGCCGGCGGCGCGCCGATGCTGATCGAGCAATACCATGCCCGGCACATCCTGATCCGCACCAATGAAGCGGTGTCCGAAGCCGACGCCAAGGCCCGCATCGACCAGGTGCGCGACCGCATCATGCGCGGCGCCAAGTTCGCCGACATGGCCAAGCTGTACTCGGAAGACGGCAGCAACGCCAAGGGCGGCGACCTGGGCTGGGTCAGCCTGGGCGACCTGGTGCCCGACTTCGAGAAGGCGATGGTGGCCTTGCCGGTCGGCCAAGTGTCGCAGCCGGTGCGCTCGCCGTTCGGCTGGCACCTGATCCTGGTGGAAGGCAAGCGCAACCAGGACGTTTCCAGCGACCACGAGAAGATGGCGATCAAACAGCAGATCCGCGCCCGCAAGATGGAGCAGGCTTACGCCGACTGGGTGCGCCAGCTGCGCGATTCCGCCTTCGTCGAAGAACACCTGGACGACAAGTGATGCCGACGGCCCGGCCCATCCTGGCCGTGACCGCCGGCGAGCCCGCCGGCATCGGTCCCGACCTCGCGCTGCAACTGCCGCGCTTGCTGCCCGAGCGGCGCTGCGTCGTCATCGCCGACCGCGGCCTGCTGGCCCAGCGCGCCGGCCTGCTCGGCCTGGATGTCAGCCTGGCCGACTACCGCGCCGGCCAGATCGGCCCCGCCGGCGCGCTGGAAGTGCTGCACGTGCCGCTGGCGGCGCCGGCCGCGCCGGGCCGGCTGGACCCGGCCAACGGCCGCTACGTGCTGGATACGCTGAACGCGGCGATAGACGGCTGCCTGGCCGGCGAATTCGCCGCGATGGTGACCGCGCCGGTGCACAAGGGCGTGATCAACGAGGCCGGCGTGCCGTTTTCCGGCCATACCGAATACCTGGCCGAGCGCACCGCCACGAAAAAAGTGGTGATGATGCTGGCCGGCGGCGGCATGCGCGTCGCGCTGGCCACCACCCACCTGCCGCTGCGCGCGGTGGCCGACGCCATCACCGCGCCGTTGCTGTTCGAAGTGATCCGCATCCTGCACGCCGACCTGAAGCGCAAATTCGGCATCGCCGCGCCGCGCATCCTGGTGGCCGGCCTCAATCCGCACGCCGGCGAGAGCGGCCACATGGGGCGCGAGGAAATCGACGTCATCGAGCCGGCGCTGCAAGCGCTGCGCGCCGAAGGCATCGAGCTGATCGGCCCCTTGCCGGCCGACACCCTGTTCAATCCCGACAAGCTGGCCCAGGCCGATGCGGTCTTGGCGATGTACCACGACCAGGGCCTGCCGGTTTTGAAGCACGCCAGCTTCGGCGCCGGCATCAACATCACGCTGGGCCTGCCCATCATCCGCACCTCGGTCGATCACGGCACCGCGCTGGACCTGGCCGGCAGCGGCCGCGCCGATCCCGGCAGCCTGGTGGAGGCGGTGCAACTGGCCGCCCAGCTGGCCGCGCGCTGAGCCCCGGCCCGGCGGCGCCCGCCGCCAGGCTGTCCAACAATATCCATTCACACGAAAATTCTTCAAATCAAGAAGCAAGACCCCATCCGGGATGGGTTTTTCGCGCCGCAACATTGGGCTACACTGGCAGGCATTCCTCTAATAAATCAAAGCTTGCGGACAAATGACAGCCATCACCAGCGAACAGCGCCTGCGGGAGATCCCGTACAACTACACCTCGTATTCCGACCGTGAAATCGTGATCCGCCTGCTGGGCGAGCCGATGTGGAAATTGCTGGATGCATTGCGCGGCGAGCGCAAGACCGGCCGCTCGGCGCGGATGCTGTTCGAGGTGCTGGGCGACATCTGGGTGGTGGACCGCAACCCCTACCTGGTGGACGACCTGCTGGACAACCCCAAGCGGCTGTCCGCGCTGGTGGAGGCGATGCGCCACCGCCTGAACGAAGTGGAAAAGCGCCGCGACGGCAACGGCCGCGTCGGCGAGATGATCGCTTCGGCCCGCCAGGCGGTGGAACAGTTCGCCCGCCAGTTCGATGAAACCCGCGAGCTGCGCGCCCGGGTGTTGAAGAAGCTGACCCGGCTGACCCGCCGCGACAACATCCTGTTCGACGGCCTGTCGCGCGTCGCCCACGTCACCGACGCCACTGACTGGCGCGTCGAATACCCGTTCGTGGTGCTGAGCCCGGACAGCGAGGCGGAAATGGCGCCGCTGGTGCGCGCCTGCATCGAGCTGGGCCTCACCATCATCCCGCGCGGCGGCGGCACCGGCTACACCGGCGGCGCGGTGCCGCTGGACCGGATGAGCGCGGTGATCAACACCGAAAAGCTGGACCGCCACCTGGGCATAGAGCATATCGAGCTGCCCGGCTTGTCCGGCCCGCAGGCGACGATACAATGCGGCGCCGGCGTGGTGACCGCCCGCGTCTCCGAAGCCGCCGCCGCCGCCGGCCTGGTGTTCGCGGTGGACCCGACCTCGGCCGAAGCCTCCTGTATCGGCGGCAACATCGCGATGAACGCCGGCGGCAAGAAGGCGGTGCTGTGGGGCACCACGCTGGACAACCTGGCCAGTTGGAAAATGGTGGATCCGGACGGCCACTGGCTGCTGGTGGAGCGTATCGGCCACAACTACGGCAAGATCCACGACGTGGCCGAGGCGCGCTTCCGCGTGTCGCGGCTGGCCGACGACGGCAGGACCGCGGTGTCCAGCCGCGAGCTGGCGATTCCCGGCCAGGCCTTCCGCAAAGTGGGCCTGGGCAAAGACGTCACCGACAAATTCCTGGCCGGCCTGCCCGGCGTGCAGAAGGAAGGCTGCGACGGCATCATCACCAGCGCCCGCTTCGTGCTGCACAAGATGCCGCAACATACCCGCACCGTCTGCCTGGAATTCTTCGGCACCGTCGCCGAGGCCACGCCGGCCATCGTCGAGATCACCGACTTGTTCCAGCCGGGCGGCGCCTGCCTGGCCGCCGGCGTCCGGCTGGCCGGCCTGGAGCATCTGGACTGGCGCTACGTGCGCGCGGTCGGCTACGCCACCAAGGCCAAGAGCCGCGGCCGGCCGAAGATGGTGCTGATCGCCGACATCGTCTCCGACGACGAGAACGCCGCCGCCGAGGCCGCCAGCCAAGTGGTGCGCATCGCCAACGCCCGCCACGGCGAAGGCTTCATCGCGGTGACCCCGGAAGCGCGCAAGACCTTCTGGCTGGACCGCAGCCGCACCGCCGCCATCGCCCGCCACACCAACGCCTTCAAGGTGAACGAGGACGTGGTGATCCCGCTGCCGCGCCTCGGCGACTACAGCGACGGCATCGAGCGCATCAACATCGAGCTGTCGATCGCCAACAAGATTGAGCTACTGGACACGCTGACCGAGTACTTCCACGGCCGGCTGCCGGTGGACAAGATGGACACCAACCTGCCGTCGGAAGAGCTGATCGGCGATCGGCGCGCCGCCGCGCTGTCGCTATTGGCGATCAGCCGCGACCGCTGGCAGTGGCTGCTCGACCACATGGACGCGCCCTATCCCGACTACGCCGCCCGTTGGCCGGACGCCCCGCGCGAAGACCCCGCCGCCCAGCCCGACACCGTATTCCACGCGCTGCGCGACTTCGTCCTGCGCGTCAGCTGGAAGCGCGAAGTGCTGGCCGAGCTGGAGCAGCTGTTCTCCGGCACCGCCGCCGCCGGCATCCGCGCCGCCATCGGCGAATTGCAGCAGCACGTGCTGCGCGGCCGGGTGTTCGTCGCGCTGCACATGCACGCCGGCGACGGCAACGTCCACACCAACATCCCGGTCAACTCCGACAACTACGAGATGCTGCAGACCGCCCACCGCGCGGTGGTGCGCATCATGGCGCTGGCGCGGGAGCTGGGCGGGGTGATTTCCGGCGAGCACGGCATCGGCATCACCAAGCTGGAATTCCTCACCGAAGCGGAAATCCAGCCTTTCCGCGACTACAAGGCGCAAGTAGACCCCAACGGCCACTTCAACCGCGGCAAGCTGCTGCCGGGCGCGGACCTGGCGCTGGCCTACACGCCGTCGTTTTCCTTGCTCGGCGCCGAATCGCTGATCCTGGAACAGTCGGACATCGGCGCGATCAACGACTCGATCAAGGACTGCCTGCGCTGCGGCAAGTGCAAGCCGGTGTGCTCCACCCACGTGCCGCGCGCCAACCTGCTGTATTCGCCGCGCAACAAGATCCTCGGCGTCGGCCTGCTGACCGAAGCCTTCCTGTACGAGGAGCAGACCCGCCGCGGCGTCAGCCTCAAGCACTTCGAAGAGCTGTCCGACGTGGCCGACCACTGCACGGTGTGCCACCGCTGCGTCAAACCCTGTCCGGTGAAGATAGACTTCGGCGACGTGTCGGTGGCGATGCGCAATTTCCTGCGCAAGTCCGGCAACAAAACCTTCAACCCCGGCACCGCGCTGGGCATGGCCTTCCTCACCGCCAAGGACCCGGCCACCATCAAGACCATCCGCGGCGGCCTGGTCGGCATCGGCTACAAGGCCCAGCGGCTGGGCAACGCCGTCGGCAAGCGGCTGGGCCTGATCGGCGGGCAGAAAAAGCAGCCGCCGTCCACCGTCGGCCCGGCGCCGGTGAAGCAGCAGGTGATCCACTTCATCAACCGGCCGATGCCGGGCGGCCTGCCGAAGAAGACCGCGCGCGCGCTGCTGGACGTCGAGGACGCCAACATCGTGCCGGTGATCCGCAACCCGCGCTTGGCCGAAGACGCCGAAGCGGTGTTCTACTTCCCCGGCTGCGGCTCGGAGCGGCTGTTCAGCCAGGTCGGCCTCGCCACCCAGGCGATGCTGTGGCACGTCGGCGTGCAGACGGTGCTGCCGCCCGGCTACCTGTGCTGCGGCTATCCGCAGACCAGCGCCGGCTACCAGGACAAGGGCGACGCCATCACCACCGAGAACCGGGTGCTGTTCCACCGCGTCGCCAACACGCTGAACTACCTGGACATCAAGACCGTGGTGGTCAGCTGCGGCACCTGCTTCGACCAGCTGGCGCACTACCGCTTCGAGGACATCTTCCCCGGCTGCCGCGTGATCGACATCCACGAATTCCTGATGGAGAAAGGCGTGAAGCTGGACGGCATCAGCGGCCAGCAATACCTGTACCACGACCCCTGCCACACGCCGATGAAGACCCACCAGCCGCTGAAAGTGGTCAACGAGCTGATGGGCGGCGGCGTGCCGCTGTCCGACCGCTGCTGCGGCGAGGCCGGCACCTTCGCCGCCAGCCGGCCCGACATCGCCACCCAGGTGCGCGCGCGCAAGGAGGAGGAGATCAACAAGAACCTGCAGGCGCTGACCGGCGGCCGGCCGCCGGCCCAGCCGGTGAAGATCCTCACCTCCTGCCCGTCCTGCCTGCAGGGCCTGTCGCGCTACAACGACGACACCGGCACCGAGGCCGACTACATCGTGGTGGAAATCGCCAAGCACCTGCTGGGGCAGAACTGGCTGCCGGAATACGTGGCCCGGGCGCGCGACGGCGGCATCGAGCGAGTGCTGCTGTAACCGCCAAGCCATCCCCATCGGCAAATGGCCGGTCTTGACCTTTCCCCTAGGGCAAGGTCCAGACTGGCCGCATCTGCCCGCGAAACCATCGCATGCTCACCATCGGACAACTGGCCCGCTGCCACGGCCTCAGCACCAAGACCCTGCGCCACTACGACGGCATCGGCCTGTTCTGCCCCGCCTTCACCGGCGCGGACAACGGCTACCGCTACTACCTGCCGGCGCAGGTGGAGGAGCTGGGCCTGATCGTCCGGCTGCGCCGGCTGGGTTTGTCGCTGGAAGACATCCGCCGGCTGCGCCAGGAAGGCGGCCTGCGGGATGGCGGCGCGCTGCGCGAGCAATTGCGCGCCCATGCCGCCCGCCTGCAGCAGCAGATCGAGGAAAAGCGCGGGCAGATCGCGCAGATCGCGCGCTACCTCAACCAAGCCGACTGGAGCCTTCCCGCCATGCAGACCCCCGACATCGTCACCCTCCCCGCCTTCCGCGTCATCGGCCTCGCCTGGAGCCCGCAGGACGAAGACGGCATCCCCGAACTCTGGGGCCGCTTCCTGCTGCTCGAGCATGAAATCGCCGACGCCCGCCCCGGCAGCAGCTACGGCCTGTGCCAACCTCTGCCCGATGGGAGCTGGCGCTACCTGGCCGCATTGCAAACCGCGCCGGATGCGCCCGTCCCGGACGGCATGGCCGCCGTGGACTTGCCGGCGCAGCGCTACGCCCGCTTCCAGCACCGCGGCCCGGTGGCCGGCCTGCCCGACACCTTCCGCGCCATCCACGGCAGCTGGCTGCCGGCGGCCGGCCTGGAGGCGATGGACGGCATCGAGTTCGAATACATGGATCAGCGCTTCCTCGCGCCCGACCACCCGGACTCGCTGACCGAGTTGTACATCCCCATTCGCTGAGCCTCCCGGCCGTCCCATCCGGAGATGGCATTGCCGCGCGCCGCGCGGCATTCTATTTTCATAGGACAATCCGCCATTTCCACCCTGAAGGGAAGCGCGTGTCCGGCCCACTCGCCCGCTACCGCCTGGTCATCATCGTCACCTTGCTGCTGCTGGGCGGCATCGTCGTCAACGCCTGCCTGTACTACCGGCAGAGCAGCGACGAGATCCGCCGCAGCATCGTCGAGCAAGGCCTGCCTCTGACCGGAGATACCATTTTTTCCCAGATAGACCAGGGCATCCTGCGACCGCTGTCGGTGGCCGCGCTGATGGCGCACGATACCTTTCTGGCCGACTGGATGCAAAACGGCGAGATCAGCCCCGAACGCGCCAGCCGCTATCTGAGCGCGATCAACGGCCGCAACGGCATCAGCGGCAGCTTCCTGGTTTCCGAGCGCAGCCGACGCTACTACTACGCCGGCGGCATCCACAAGATCGTCTCCGCCTCCAACCCCCACGACGCCTGGTATTTCCGCTGCCGCGGCATGCGGCAAGACCATGAGATCAATCTGGACCGCGACATGACCAATGGCGGCCAGGCCACCATGTTCATCAACCACCGGATGCTGGACGACCAGGGCCGCCTGCTGGGCGTGATCGGCGTCGGCCTGCCGCTGGATCAGTTGGCCAGGCAACTGGCCGCGCACGAGCAGCGCTTCCGCCGCCGCATCTACTTCATCGACCGCGGCGGCCGGGTCATGCTGAGCAGCTCGCGCGCCTTTCCAAGCGGCAAACGGCTGCAGGAGCTGCCGGGCCTGTCCGCGCTGAGCCCGGCGATATTGTCCGGCCGGGAAGCGCCGCAGCGGCTGGAATACAGCCTGGACGGCAACCGCTACCTGCTGACCAGCCGCTTCCTGCCGGAACTGGGCTGGCATTTGCTGGTGGAGCAGAACGCAAGCCGCGCGCTGCAGCCGCTGCGCGCCTCATTGCTGGCCAATCTGGCGATCAACAGCGCGATCCTGCTGCTGGTGGTGATGGCGGTGCTGGCCACCTTGCAGCGCCATCAGCGCAAGCTGCGCCAACTGGCCACCACCGACCAGCTGACCGGCTGCCTGAACCGCCTCGCCTTTCTCGACCTGCTGCCCGGCTGGCTGCGCCATTGCCAGCGCATCGGCGCGATCCCGCAACTGCTGATGCTGGACATCGACCACTTCAAACAGGCGAACGACCGCTACGGCCACCAGGTGGGCGACCGGCTGCTGCAGGAAACCGCCGAGCTGCTGCGTTCGCAGCTGCGCGGCAACGATTTGCTGATACGCTGGGGCGGCGAAGAATTCATGGTGCTGGTGGCCAGCCACGGCCTGGACGACTCGCTGGCCGAACGGTTGCGCAGCATCGTCGCGCGCCATCTCATGCAGGGCGCGCCGGACAAGCTGACCATCACCATCAGCGTGGGCATCGGCCTGTGGCAGCCGCCGGAGACCTTGGAAGCCGCCATCGACCGCGTCGACCAGGCGCTGTACGCCGCCAAGCAGGCCGGCCGCAACCGCGTCTGCCAGGCCATTCCCGCCCCGGCGACCGGGCAGGCAGCCTCCGCAGGAAGATGACGCTGGGTTATAATGCGGACTTTTACCGCATGCCAGCCGCCATGACCGCCATATCCCTGCTGGTAGCCGACGACTACCAACTGGCCAGCCGCCAGATCGCCGCCTTGCATCAGAACCCGAACTACCCGTGCCGCGCGCTGGGCGATCTCGCGCGCGACCCGCAAGCCGACGCGCTGCTGGCGCAAGCCCAGGGGCTGCTGCTGATACGCGAGCGCACGGTGGTGGACGCGGCGCTGCTGGCGCGCATGCCCAAGCTCAAGCTGGTGAGCCAGACCGGCAAGCTGGCGCGCAATATCGATATCGCCGCCTGCAGCGCGGCCGGCGTCGCGGTGGTGGAAGGCAGCGGCTCGCCCTACGCGCCGGCCGAGCTGGCCTGGCTGCTGATCATGGCGGCGCGGCGCCGGCTGGCGGAAAACCTGGACAGCCTGCGCGCCGGCCATTGGCAGGGACCGATAGGCCGGGCCGTGCGCGGCCAAACGCTGGGGATTCTGGGTTTCGGCAAGATCGGCAAGCTGGTGGCCGGCTATGGCCAAGCTTTCGGCATGGACGTGTTGGTATGGGGCAGCGAACGCGCGCGCGCAGAAGCGCGGGAGCTGGGCTACCGCGCCGCCGCCTGCCGCGCAGATTTTTTCGCCGCCGCCGATGTCGTCAGCCTGCATCAGCGGCTGGTTCCCGCCACCGCGGGCGGTGTGACGCAGGCCGATCTGGCCGCGATGAAGCCGGACGCGCTGCTGGTCAACACCAGCCGCGCCGAACTGATCGCGCCCGGCGCGCTGGAAGCGGCGCTGGACGCCGGCCGGCCCGGCTTCGCCGCGCTGGACGTGTTCGAGCAAGAACCGATCTACGACCCAGGCCACCCCCTGCTGCTGCGCCCCAACGTGCTGTGCTCGCCGCACCTGGGCTACGCCGAGCAGGCCAGCTACCGCCAGTACCTGGAGATCGCCCATCGCAACGCTGTCCGCTTCTTCGAGGGCGACGCCTCCCATGTGCTGAACCCGGAAGCCTTGGCCTGACATGGCATTCGCGGCCGACGCCGACCGCGGACCGCGGACCGCCGCCCCCCACCCAGGAGAAAACCGATGTCCGATACCGCCCTGCTGATCATCGACGTTCAAGTCGGCGTCGTGGAAGGCGAACTGCGCGCCGCCCGCCTCGACAGCGTGCTCGACAAGCTCAACCTGGCCATTGCCAAGGCCCGCCAGCGCGGCATGCCGGTGATCTTCGTCCAGCACGAGGAAGACGACCTGCCGCGCGGCTCCGACGCCTGGCAGCTGCATCCCGCCCTCGCCCGCCAGGACGGCGACCCCATCGTCTACAAGCGCTACGGCGACAGCTTCTGCGAGACCGATCTGGCGCAGCTGCTGTCGGCGCACGGCGCCAGCAAGCTGTGGATAGGCGGCGCCGCCACCGATTTCTGCGTCGACAGCACGCTGCGCAACGCGGTGTCGCGCGGCTATCAGGCCACTGTGATCGCCGACGGCCACACCACCGTCAGCGCCTTCGCGCTGAGCGGCGAGCAAGTGGTCGACCACTTCACCGCCGCCTGGCGCGCCACCAGCGCCACGCCGCAGCCGCTGCTGGTCAAGCCCGCCGCCGAACTGTAAACCGGATCCAGACGGCGCAATGAAAACGGCGGGGCTGCGGCCCCGCCGTTTTGCCGTCTGCCGCTTACTGCTTCTTGGCGGCTTTGGCCTTGGCCGCTGCGGCCGCCGCCTTGCGCTTGGCGGCGGTGGCGGCGTCCAGCCGCACTTCCGCGCTGGTCTTCAGCAACGTCGCCTGCGCGTCGTCGCCATCCAGCGACCAGCTGAACACCCCGCCCAACTGCTGCGAGCGCACGTAGTCCAGCTTGCCGCGGATGGTGGCCGGATCGTCGTAGCTCCAGAACTCGTTGCCGTCGTAGGTCCACAACTGCTTGGCTATCGGGCTGTTGAACTGTTTGGCGCTGCGGTTCACCAGCACGCGGTAGTCCTCGATGCCCTGCTCGTAAGTGCCCTTGGCCGGGCCCGTGGCCACCTGGTACAGGCCGTCGCCCTTGGCCCCCGCCGCCACGCCTGTCCAGCCGCGGCCGTAGAACGGCAGGCCGACGTTGATCTTGGCGCGCGGCACGCCGGCGTTCACCAGGGTCTTCACCGCGTCGTCGACGGTGTAGTAGACCTGGTCGCCAGTCACCGGCGCCGCCGGATCGCGGTAGAGGTTGGACTGGAAGTTGGTCGGGCCCTTGGCTTCCCAGCCGCCGTGGAAGTCGTAGGTCATCACGTTGATCCAGTCGAGGTAGGCGCTGTAGGCGGCCGGCTCGGTGTTGCGGATCTTGTCGACGCCGGAGCCTATTGCGGCGGTCAGGTAGTAGCGGCGCTTGTTGGCGGTGGACAGCGCGTTCAGCTGGTTGCGGAATTCGGCCATCAGCAGCGTGTAGTTCTGCTTGTCGTTGGGATCGACGCTATTGGTCGGCAGGCCGCCGCCGCCCGGGTATTCCCAGTCGATGTCGAAGCCGTCGAACACGCCCAGCGCCGCCCCCTGTCCGCCGGCGCTTTCGCCCACCGGCAGGTTGCCCTTGATGTAGAGGTCGATGCACGAGCTGACCATCGCCTTGCGGCCAGCGTCGGTGGCGGCGAAGGTGCCGAAGTTCTTCGACCAGGTCCAACCGCCCAGCGAGATCAGCACTTTCAGCGAGGGATTGGCCAGCTTCAGCTTGCGCAGCTGGTTGAAGTTGCCGCGCAGCGGATCGTTCCAGTTGTCGGCCTTGCCGTCCACCGACTCGTTGGCGGCGAAGGAACGCTGGTAGTCGGCCCAGGCGTCGCCGCCGTCGCCGTTGCCGCTCTCGGCCTTGGTGACCATGCCGCACTGGCCGTTGGCGTAGACGTTGCCGAACGCGTAGTTGAGGAAGGTCAGCTGCTTGTCGCCGCCGGCCTGCACCAGGTTGCTGACCTTGTAGTTGCGGTCGTAGATGCCCCACTGGGTGAAGTAGGAGCCGACATTGCGGCCCACCGTCGGCTTCGGTTCCGGCGGCACGCCGTTGCCGGGCTGGCCGGGCTGGCTCGGATCGCCGGGCGTGCACTCGCTGGCCGGACGCTCCTGCCAGGCGCCCCACTGGCTGCTGCCGGGCGTTTCGCCCTGGGTCCACCAGCTGGCGCGCCAGGTCTTGCCGCCGTAGGTGGCGTAGTCGCCGGCGTTGTAAACCTGGCCGCTGGCCCACGGCGAGCAGCTTGGCGCGGCGTACGCCGCCTGGGTCAACGCAAGGGCCGTGCCGACGGCCAGCAGTACGCGCGACAGGGGGAAGTGCAGCATGGTGGTTCTCCTCTTGTGATGGATAACGGCAGAGGGCTCGCTCTTGCCACTGCAATCACCGACATGAGCGCCTCATGTGGTATTACATTGGTATTTAGAATCGAAATCTCTGCTGAAAAATACAAGAGGAAATTTAAACATCTGTCATTTAGTACAGGTTTTGACAATCCATAATGACAGAAAAAGACCATCCTGCCCGCCTCCGGCCGGACAATAAAAAAAGGAGGCCTCAGCCTCCTTTTTCCACATCCGGACCGACCCGGCAGCAGAGCCGCCTTACTTCACGTGGCGGTGGTGTTTTTTGTGATGATGGTGATGATGGCCGTGCTTCTTGGCGGCCTGGGCCTTTTGCGCGGCCGGAGCCGAGCTTGCCTTCTTGGCGTGGTGTTTCTTATGGTGATGCTTGTGATGCGCCGGCGCGGCGGCCTTGGCAGCCGGAGCGGACGCGTCGGCGGCGTAGGTGGCGACGGAGGCCAGGCCCAGGGTGGCGGCCAGCAGGAGGGCGGTCAGTTTTTTCATGGTCATGCTCCCGTGTCTGAGATGTTTTTGCTGTCTGGCGCGCTGTTTGGCGCGTCCTTGAATTCATCTTAGGCAGGCCGCCGATGGCCCGTCTGTGAGGCATGTGTAAGGGGGTGTAACCAATCGTAATGTCAGCGCGCCGATTCGATTTCCGCCGGCGCCGGCGGAATCAGCGTCACCAGCAACTGGTCGATGCGGTAGTTGTCGATGTCCACCACCTCGAACTTGTAGCCCTCGAACTCGACGCTGTCGGTGCGCTTGGGAATCTTGCGCAGCATGTACATCATGAAGCCGGCGATGGTCTCGTAGTTCTCGTCGTCGGGGAAGGCTTCGATGTCCAGCGCGCGCAGCACGTCCTCCACCGGCGTCGCGCCGTCCACCAGCCAGGAGCGCTCGTCGCGCTGGACGATCTGCTCCTCCTGAAACTGGCTGACCAGGTCGCCCATCACCGTGCTCATCACGTCGTTGAGGGTGATCACCCCCACCACCAGCGCGTACTCGTTCATCACCACCGCGAAATCCTCGCGCGAGGCCTTGAAGCGCTCCAGCAGCTCGGACAGCGTCAGCGAGTCCGGAATGATCAGCACATTGCGTATCGTCAGCTCGCGCTTCATCGACAGGCTTTGCTGGTTGATCAGCCGCATCAGGATGTCCTTGGAGTCGACATAGCCGATCACCGAGTCGATCACGCCGTCGCACACCAGAAATTTGGTATGCGGATGTTCGGCGATCTTCTGCTTGATGCTGGCTTCGTCCTCGTGCAGCGTGAAGTAGATGATGCTTTCGCGCGCGGTCATCGACGAAGGCACGGTGCGGCTCTCCAGCTCGAACACGTTTTCGATCAGATGATGTTCGCGCTGCTGCAGCACGCCGGCCTCGGCGCCGGCGTCCATCATCGCCACGATGTCGGCGGAGGTGAGGTCGTCCGGCCGGCCAGTGGGCACGCCGAACAGGCGGAAGAACACATTGGCCAGGCCGTTGAACAGCCACACCAGCGGGCTGCACAGCCGCACGCAGAACAGCATCGGCCCGACCACCAACAGCGCGATGCGCTCCGGCGCCACCATGCCCAGCCGCTTCGGCATCAGGTCGGCGAACAGCACGAACAGCGAGGTGACGGTGACGAAGGACAGGATGAAACTGAGGTGCTCGACCCACTGCGCCGGCGTCACCATGTGCAGCAGCGTGGCGAAGTAGGGGGTGAAGGCGGCTTCGCCCAGGATACCTGCCAGAATCGCCACCGCGTTGAGGCCGATCTGCACCACGGTGAAGAAATGGCCGGGCTGCTGCTGCAGCTCCAGCACCCGCTCGGCGCTGGCCACGCCCTCGTCCGCCAGTTGCCTGAGCTTGATCTTGCGCGCGGCGGCCAGGGAGATTTCCGATACCGAGAAAAAGGCGCTGGCCGCGATCAGAAGGGCGATGACGAAAAGACTGTTGGCGAAACTCACGTGGATTCCTGGCTGTTATGGTTGAAATTGCCCATCGGCATGGCGCTTTAGCCGCGCCGACCCTTTGAGTATAACAGAGCCGCGCCGCTGCCCCGGCGGCGGCGCAGGGAGTAAAATCAAAGGTCTATTCAAAAAACAGGGGCGGACCATGCATTGCGAACTATGTGAACAAGCCAAGGGCGAACTGCTGCACCAGGACGACGCGCTGCGCGTGCTGCTGGTGGACGAGCCCGGCTATCCGGGCTTTTGCCGCGTAATCTGGCGCGGCCACGTCGCCGAAATGACCGATCTGTCCCCGGCCGAGCGGGACCACCTGATGGACTGGGTCTACCGGGTGGAGGCGGCGCTGCGCGCGGTGATGCGGCCGGCCAAGATCAACCTGGCCAGCCTGGGCAATATGGTGCCGCACCTGCACTGGCACGTGATTCCCCGCTTCGAGGACGACGCCCACTTCCCCAGCCCGATCTGGGCCGCGCCGCGCCGCGACGGCGCCGACCATGGCCAGGCGAACCTGGCCGGCTTGCTGCGCGCCGCGCTGGCGCGCTAAGCGCCGTCAGGCGGTGCGGAAGCGGCTGATAGCCTGATCCAGGCCGTGCGCCAGCTGGGACAGCTGCTGCGCCATGTCGGACGACGCCTCCACCGACTGGCCGTTTTCCGCGCCCATGCTGGCGATGCGCTCCACGCTCTTGGCCGCGTCGTTGCTGGCGGTGCTCTGCTCGCGCATCGCGGCGGCGATCTCGCTGGTTTTCTCCAGCAGCCGCGACGACAGCTCGCGTATCTGCGCCAGCCGCTCGCTGACCTGGGCGCTGAGCGCCACGCCGCTGCCCACCCGCTGGGCGGCCTCGCGCATGCTGGCCACCGCGGTGGTGGTGTCGCCCTGCACCGCCTGGATCTTGGACGAGATCTCGCCGGTGGCCTGGGCGGTGCGCTCGGCCAGCTTGCGGACCTCGTCGGCCACCACCGCGAAGCCGCGGCCCATCTCGCCGGCGCGCGCTGCCTCGATCGCCGCGTTCAGCGCCAACAGATTGGTCTGCTCGGCGATGTCGTGGATCACTTCGACGATATTGCCGATTTCGTCGGAACGCTGGTTCAGCGTATCGATCACCGCCTCCGATTCGCCTATCACCCGCGCGATCTCCTGCATCTCGCGCGCCGCCTCTCCGGCCACCTGGCTGCCGCTCACCGCCTCGCGCATGCTGCTTTGCGCCTCGCCGGCCATTTCATTCGAGTGGTCGGCCACCAGGTTGATGCTGACCGTCATCTCCTCGACCGAGGCCGCCGTCGACGACGAGGCGTCGGTCTGCACCCGCGAAGCGTCGGCGATACGCTGCGACACCTGAGACAGCGAGCGGGCGGTGCTGGTGACCTGGGCCGAGTCCTCGCGCGTGCGCTCGATGAAAGCGCGCAGATTGCCCAGCAATTGCGCCAGCGCGCGGCCGGTCTCGCTGACTTCGTCGCGGCCGGTCTGGTCTATTTCCACCGTCAGGTCGTTATTGGCCGCCGCATGGCGCATCCGCTCCTGCATCGCTGCCAGCGGCCGGGTGATGGAGCGCGAGATCAGCCAGGCCAGGCCGCCGCCCAGCAGCAGCGCGAAGACCACCAGCGCCAGCATCGCCTGTATCGTGCGCGCCATCGTCGCCACCATCTGCTCCTCGGACTCCTTGGAGGTCTGGTCGGCCAGGTCGGTCAGCTTGTTCAGCGCGTCGCGCGCGGCGTACAGCTTGGGTTTGAACGGGATGATGGCGGCGTCGCCGGCGTTGGCCGCGGTGATCTCGCCCTTGGCGATGCGCTGGTACAGGCTTTCCATGCCCTGCTGGTAGCCGTCTATGCCCTGCACCATGCTATCGAACTCCGCCTGGTGCTCGGCCGCCATCGGCATCGTCTTGGCCTGGCCGGCCAGGTCCTTGAACAATGCGATTTCCTTGTCCAGCAGCTGCTTGTTGGTCTGGATGCTTTGGTCGGTATTCGCCGGATTGCCGATGCTGATGAAAATGTTCTTCTCGTCCTGGCGCACGCGCAGCATGCTGCGCTGCATGCTGTCCAGATGGTGGCGGAAGGCGATCTTTTCGCCGAACAGCACCGTCAGTTCGCGGCCTATGCCGTTGAGCGACCACCAGCCACCGCCGCCCACCAGGCACAGCGCCAGCAACAGGCTGCAGGCCAGCAGCAGGATGCGCTGGCCTATGGTAAATGCACTGAACATATTGTTTCCCCGTTTACGCATTGTCTTGAATTATTGTCGGCCGCCGCGATGGCGCGCCGGAGTGAAGCATACCTTCGTAATGTCCGCGCTTGAATGATCAATGTTAACGTTCTAGCACACTTGCCAGCGCCCGGCTCCAGCGGCTAGGCTGGCCGCTCTCCCATCGATACGGACACGCCATGTACACCACGCTGATTTCCCCCGCCCAGTTGGCCGGCCTGCCGGCCGAACGGCTGGTGGTGCTGGATTGCCGCTTCCAGCTGGACCAGCCCGACTACGGCCACGCCGCCTACTCCGCCGCGCACATTCCCGGCGCCCATTACCTGCATCTGGACTACCACCTGTCCGGCAGCAAAAACGGCCACAACGGCCGCCATCCCTTGCCGGATGGCCAGCGGCTGGCGGTGGATCTGGGCGCGATAGGCGTGGACGAAGACACCCAGGTGGTGGCCTACGACGACGGCGCCGGCCAGTACGCGGCGCGCGCCTGGTGGCTGCTGCGCTGGCTGGGACATGAGAAAGTGGCGGTATTGGATGGCGGCTTCGCCGCCTGGCAGGCCGGCGGCGGCGCGGTGGACGCCGAAACACCGCAGCGCCGCTCCTGCCGCTTCGCCATCCGCCCGCCGCTGCAGCAGGCGGTGGACGCCGGCGCGGTGCAGGCCAATCTGGCAAGCCGGGACTTCACCGTGGTGGACGCCCGCAGCGCCGAGCGCTTCCGCGGCGTGGGCGAGACGATAGATCCGGTCGCCGGCCACATTCCGGGCGCGGCCAACCGCTTCTTCATGAACAATCTGGACGCCGGCCAGCGCTACAAGCCGGCTGCACAGCTGCGCGCGGAATGGGAAGCGCTGCTGGGCGCCGGTTTCGATCCGGCCGCCATCGTCCACCAGTGCGGCTCAGGCGTCACCGCCTGCCAGAATCTGCTGGCTATGGAGATCGCCGGCTTTGCCGGCAGCCGGCTCTATCCGGGCTCGTGGAGCGAATGGTGCAGCGACCCGGCTCGGCCGGTGGAACGCTGACCCCCCGTCTCTGGCGGGATCAGCCCAGGATCAACCGCTGCAGCAGCCGCTGGCCCGCCGGCCAGCTGCCCAGGCCGGCATGGCTGCCCATATGGCCGCAGCGGCCGGCGTCGAACAGCTCCGCGCCCCAATCCGCCGCCATTCGCTTGGCGACGGCGAAATCGCAGAACGGGTCGTCCTGGCTGGCGGCGACGATGACGGGAACCGGCAGCCGCCGCGCGTCGGCAGCCGCGAAACCGGCGAAATCCGGCAAGGGCGCGCCCGCCGGCAGTTCGCCGCTGGCGCGCGCGATGTCCGCGCTGATCGGCAGCGCCGGCGGCGCCACCAGCAACATGCCCTTCAGCCGGCGCTGCTCCAGCAGCGACGCTTGCAGCAGCCAGGCGGCCGCGGCATGGCAACCCAGGCTGTGGGCCGCGATCACCAGCTTGCCGGGCGCGGCGGCCACCGCCGCCGCCAGGCCGGCTACCCACTCGTCGCGGGACGGATACAGCCAGTCGCGCTGCTCCGCGCGGCGCGCCAGCGGATAGGTCAGCTCCCAGCGGCTCTGCCAGTGCGCGTCGCCGGAATTGCCCCAGCCCGGCGCCGTCAGCAGCGCGACATCATCGTCGTCCCACATCACGGCTCCCGGCGGTAATCGACGATCAAGGGCGCGTGGTCGGAAAACTTTTCGTCCTTGTAGATGCTGGCGGACTCGGCCTGCTCCATCAGCGACGGCGTGACGATATGGTAATCGATGCGCCAGCCCACATCCTTGGCGTAGGCCTGGCCGCGGTTGCTCCACCAGGTGTAGCCAGGCGCGTCCGGGTACAGATTGCGCCAGGCGTCGCGCCAGCCGACGCGGCCCAGCAGGTCGGTCATCCAGGCGCGCTCTTCCGGCAGGAAGCCGGAATTCTTCAGGTTGCCCTTCCAGTTTTTCAGGTCGATCTCGTTGTGGGCGATGTTCCAGTCGCCGCAGATCACGATGTCGCGGCCGGCGGCGCGCAGCTGTTCCAGGTGCGGCATGAACACGTCGAGGAAGTCGAACTTCACCTGCTGGCGCTCGTCGCTGCTGGAACCGGACGGCAGATACAGCGACACCACCGACAGATTGCCGAAATCCAGCTGCAGGAAACGGCCTTCGGCGTCGATCCAGTCCACGCCCAGCCCCTCCACCACCGCGTCCGGCTGGCGGCGGGCATACACGCCGACGCCGCTGTAGCCTTTCTTCTCGGCGTAATGGAAATAGCCGGTCAGGCCGTCCGGCGCGCGCATGCGCTCGGACAGGTCGGCCGCCTGCGCCTTCAATTCCTGCACGCAGACGAAATCGGCGTCGATGGTGGCCAGCCAGTCGAAAAAGCCCTTCTTGTCCGCCGAGCGGATGCCATTGAGGTTGGCGGAAACGATTCGAAGCAAGAGACTCTCCTGTGCTATGCTTGCGGCGATTTTTTTTCAGCCGTTCAAACAGTTAACGATTTGATAAAGGAGTAAGGATGAGCGATTTCCGTCAGGATTTTATTCGTTTTGCGCTCGACAAGCAGGTTTTGAAGTTTGGCGAGTTCATCACCAAGGCAGGCCGCAAGTCGCCCTACTTCTTCAACGCCGGCCTGTTCAACGACGGCGCCTCCACGCTGAGCCTGTCGCGCTTCTACGCCAAATCCATCACGGAAAGCGGCATTGCGTTCGACATGCTGTTCGGACCGGCCTATAAAGGCATCATCCTGGCGGCCGCCGCCGGCATGGCGCTGGCCGAGCAGGGCCGCAACGTGCCTTTCGCCTACAACCGCAAAGAAGCCAAGGACCACGGCGAAGGCGGCACCCTGGTCGGCGCGCCGCTCAAGGGCAAGGTGCTGATCATAGACGATGTGATCTCCGCCGGCACCTCGGTGCGCGAATCGGTAGAACTGATCCGCGCCGCCGGCGCCGAACCGGCCGGCGTAGCCATCGCGCTGGACCGGATGGAGCGCGGCCTGGGCGAATTGTCGGCGGTGCAAGAAGTGGCGCAGCAGCATGGCCTGCCGGTGGTGGCCATCGCCACCCTGAAAGACCTGCTGGGTTTCCTCGAGCATAGCCCGGAGCTGGCCGCCCACCTCGATGCGGTGCGCGCCTACCGCGCTCAATACGGAGTCAACGACTGATGACGCGTCTGGCCGGCCTTTTCACCCTGTTGTCGTGCGCGGCGGCCTTTGCCGGCGGCGCGCTGTACAAGTGGGTGGACGACGCCGGCCGGGTGCATTACAGCGATTCTCCGCCGCTGCAAAGCCAAAGCGGCGGGGTGGCCGAACTGAACAAGCAGGGCAGCGTCAGGAAACCGGCAGAGAGCGACGCGCAGCGCAAGGCGCGCGAAGCGTCCGCCGCCGCCGCCCTGCTGCTGCAGCAAAGACAGCAGGACGCCGCCCGCCACGACCAGGCGCTGATTCAGAGCTACCCCTCGCTGGCCGACCTGAAGGCCGACCGGGAAAGGCAGCTGTCGGTGCTGCAATCCGCCTATCACGCGCTGGAGTTGCGCGCCCAGGGCCTGCTGCTCCAGCAGCGCGACCTGCAAAAAGACCTGGACCTGAGCGCCAAGCTGCGCCAGCCGCCGCATCCTTCCACCACGCACAATCTGCAGGCCTTGCGCCACGAACAGCTGGATCTCGACGCGCTGATCCGCGCCAAACGCGGCGAATTGGACGCCTTCCGCCGCAAGATGCAGCAGGACATCCAGCGCTACCAGCAGCTGAACGCCCGCTGACCCGCCATCCTACTGCCCGCTGTCCTTGCGCTGCCAGGCCTGGTTCAGGCCCTGCGTCGCGCCTTGCAGCATCTGCTGCGCGCTGTTCTGCGCCGCGGCTGCAGTGGCCAGATCCGCATTCGCCTTGTCCAGCGCCGCCTGGGCGCCGGCCAGCCGCTGCTCGGCCAGCGTCTTGGCGTCCTGCGCCGCCTTCAGCCTGGCGTCCGCCTGCGTCTGCTGGCTTTGCGCCTGCTGAAAAGCCATCTGCGACGCCAGCAGCTGCTCGTCCGCCGTCTGCGCCCACGCGGCGCCGGATGCCAGCGCCGCCGCCAACAGCGCGCCCGCCTTATCTATTCTCATCGCATTCCTCCGGGGCACATCGCCCAATCGCCGTATTATGCGGCAAGCCGCGCCTTGATGACATTCTTACATCCCGCCGGCAAATTCTTAGCTCACTTTAACAGGCGCTTTCTTACAGTACGCGGCAAGAAGGCGCCCCGGCAGTCCTGCCGGCCACCGCCCCCCATTTCGCCGCGAGACCCACCCATGCCGACATATTCGCTGCTGCAACTCGGACTGTTCCTGCTGGCCCTGCTGGCCTTGATCAAACCCGCCGGCCATTACATGTTCCTGGCCATGGCCGGCAAGCCGCCATTGCTGGCCGGCCCCGGGCGCTGGCTGGAGACTCGGCTCTACCGGCTGGCGGCGGTGGAACCGGAGCGAGAGATGGGCTGGAAAAACTACGCGATCAACCTGCTGCTGTTCCAACTCGTCGGCGTCCTGTTCCTCTACCTGCTGCAACGCTGCCAAGCCTGGCTGCCCCTCAATCCCCAATCCTTCCGCTCCGTCGCTCCCGATTCCGCCTTCAACACCGCCGTCAGCTTCGTCAGCAACACCAGCTGGCAAGGCTATGCCGGCGAAACCACCTTGAGCCACCTCAGCCAGATGCTGGGCATCAACGCGCAAAGCTTCCTCTCCGCCGCCAGCGGCATGGCGGCGCTGCTGGCGCTGCTGCGCGGCCTGACGCGCCAGTCGAGCGCGACGCTGGGCAATGTCTGGGTGGATCTCACCCGCTGCACGCTGTACATCCTGCTGCCGCTGTCCTTCATCCTGGCGCTGATTTTCGTCCAGCAGGGCGTGCCGCAGACGCTGGCGGCAGGCCGAACCGTCGCCACGCTGGAAGCCAGCCACTACCGGGTACCGCTGCAGGATGCGCGCGGCAACGCGCTGAAAGACGCGGATGGCCGGCCGCTGCTGCAGCAGTTGAGCGCGCGCCAGCAATACCTGGCGCTGGGGCCGGTGGCCTCGCAGGAGCCGATCAAGATCATGAGCGGCGACGGCGGCGGCTTTTTCAACGCCAACTCCGCCCATCCGTTTGAAAATCCCACTCCACTCACCAACTTCCTGCAACTGCTGACCCTACTGATCCTGCCCGCCGGCCTGTGCCATGCCTTCGGCCTGATGGCCGGCGACACCCGCCAGGGCTGGACCATCGTCGCGGCGATGAGCCTGATGATGGCGCTGGGAGCGGCGGCCTGCATGCGCAGCGAAATAGCCGGCAATCCGCTACTGAGTCCGGCCCTGGTGGACCAGAGCCATGGCGCGCGGCAAAGCGGCGGCAATATGGAAGGGAAGGAGACGCGCTTCGGCGCGGCCGGTTCGGCGCTGTACGCCGCCGTCACCACCAGTTCCGGCGACGGCGCGGTCAACGCCATGCACGACTCCTTCACGCCGATAGGCGGCATGGTGCCGATGGTGATGATGCAGACCGGGGAAGTGGTGTTCGGCGGCCCCGGCGCCGGCCTCTACAGCATCGTGATCCACGCCATCCTGGTGGTGTTCGTCGTCGGGCTGATGATAGGGCGCGCGCCGGAATACCTGGGCAAGAAGATAGAGGCGTTCGAAACCAAGATGATGGCGGCGGTGTTGCTGCTGGCGCCGGCGCTGATATTGCTGCAGTCGGCCATCAGCGTCAGCGTGCCGGCGGGGCTGGCCGGCCTCGGCAACCCCGGCGCCCACGGCCTGAGCGAGGTGCTGTACGCCTACACATCGGCCGCCAACAACAACGGCAGCGCCTTCGCCGGGCTATCGGCCAACACGCCGTTCTACAACCTCATGCTGGGCATCGCGATGTGGTTCGGCCGCTATGGCGTGATCGTGCCGGTGCTGGCGCTGGCGGGTTCGCTGGCCGCCAAGCCGAGGCGCGCGCCCGGCGCCGGCACCTTGCCCAGCCACGGCCCGCTGTTCGCGCTGCTGCTGATCGCCGCCATCCTGCTGGCGACGGCGCTGACCTATCTGCCGGCGCTGGCGCTGGGGCCGGTAGCCGAACACATCACGCTGGCCGTCCCTTAGGCATCGGCCGGCCGCGACGGCCGGCTCAGCAGGTACAACAGCACCGACAGCTCGATCGCCGCCACCAGCCACGGCACCCAATGCGGCGGCCGCGACAGCAGCAATGCGATGAAGCCGACGCCCATGCCGAAAGCGGCGAAGCATTTGGCCTTGACCGGCACGATGCGCTGCTCGCGCCAGCGCCTGAGCCCGGGGCCGTATCTGGGGTGGTTCAGCAGCCTGGCCTCCAGCCGCGGCGAGGATTTGCTGAAGCAGGCCAGCGCCAGGATCAGGAAGATGGTGGTGGGCATCACCGGCAGCACGGCGCCGATCACGCCCAGCGCCACCATCAGGCAACCGCCCGCCAGATACAGCCAGCGCACGGCGGGATGGCGGGCTTCGTTCAAGCGTACACCTGGTCCAGATGCGCGTTCATGCAGGCGAAAGCCGCCACCGCGCCGGCGGTGACGCGCGCTTCCGCCGCCTCGTCCAGATTCAGGCCATCCAGCGCCGCGGTGAAGGCGCGCCAGTGGCGGGCGCGGCCGTCCGGATGGCCGGCCAGGTGGCGGGCGCCGCAATTCTCGTCCAGCCCAAGCTTGCCGGCCAGCTTGTACAGGATGGCGGCGCCGAGCTTGGAACCCTCCACCACGTACAGCCAGCCCATCGCGGTGGCGACGTCCAGGGTTTCGCTGATCGGCGCGTCCCGGAGCTGCGGCAGCGGCCGCTGCAGATCGGCCAGATCGGCGGCGATGCTGTGATAGCGGCGGCGCTCGGCCAGGTCGGGGAACAGCTCGGCCAGCTCCGGATTGTCGTACAGCGCGTCGGCGTCGCGCAGGAAGCGGTATTGCGCGTCCAGGAAACGGGCGTAGTTGTCGCGGCTGGCGAACGGCTGCTTGGCCATGATGCGCTGGTCCAGCTGGTCGTGGGTGGCGTGGGTGCGGGCTTTCAGGTCCTGGGTGCGGGTGGTGTCGATTATGGTGTTCATTGCGGCGCTTCCAATGGAATCCCGCCGCGCGGGGGCGGCGGAAAGACATGCGCGGCGGCCTGCCAGCCGTCGCGCAAATAAATAGTAATGATAACCATTTTTATTTAATACTGAAAGCGGAAAGCCACCAGGCACGCGCAGCGTGCGCGCCGGAAACGCAAAAGGCCCGATCGGATCGATCGGGCCAGATACATGAATTCTTGGTGGGTCGTGCGGGATTCGAACCTGCGACCAACGGATTAAAAGTCCGCTGCTCTACCAGCTGAGCTAACGACCCATGGGGGATGCGTGTCGGGGAGATGCAGGGATGGTGGTGGGTCGTGAGTGGCTCGAACACTCGACCTACGGATTAAGAGTCCGCTGCTCTACCAACTGAGCTAACGACCCATCCTGAACTGCATTGACAACAGATAAGCGCTTGATTGGTGGGTCGTGCGGGATTCGAACCTGCGACCAACGGATTAAAAGTCCGCTGCTCTACCAGCTGAGCTAACGACCCGCACAACGTACGGCGCATGTCTGGATGGTGGGTCGTGAGTGGCTCGAACACTCGACCTACGGATTAAGAGTCCGCTGCTCTACCAACTGAGCTAACGACCCGTCCGGAACATGCAGTACAAGCTTCTCGTGGTGGGTCGTGCGGGATTCGAACCTGCGACCAACGGATTAAAAGTCCGCTGCTCTACCAGCTGAGCTAACGACCCACGAGAGTCCGCAACTATAATGAAACCCTTCCGCAGCGTCAAGCCATTCTGTGAAAAATATTTTCAGCGCATGCCTGGCGGCGGGAACGAAATCCGCCGCCAAACAGTCGCAATACAGCCGAATCAAACATCGTCACTTGAAACCACGCTGGAAGATACCCATGTCAGGTAGGAGGGCAAGCCGCGCTCCAGCGGCAGCGCGACGATCTCCGGCACCTGGTACGGGTGCAGCTCGGCCAGCCGCCGCTCCAGCCGCGGATAGGCGGCGCGGACGGTCTTGATCAAAAGCGGGGTTTCCTCGGCGCGCTCCACCGCCTCCTGCCAGCGGTATACCGACTGGCAAGGCGGCAAGATATTGACGCAGGCGGCCAGCCGTTCCGCCACCAGCGTCGCCGCAATCTGTCCGGCCAACTGCGGATCGGGTACATTGCAGACGACCAATAAACAATCGCTAGATGGAAAAGTATTCAAGATGCGCGCGCTCCTGTTGCTGTTGCTGATCTACCCGTTCGCCGAAATCGCCGTGCTGGTGGCGCTGGCCGACCACATCGGCGGCCTGGCGGTGTTCCTGCTGGTGCTGCTGTCGTCCATGCTGGGCCTGTGGATGCTGCGCAACCAGAAGCTGGGCGCGCTGCTGACGCTGGGCAGCGTGATGCGCCAGGGCGAAAAGGTTTCGCTGTACTCGCTGCTGTGGCCGCTGCGCTACGCGCTGGCCGGCCTGCTGTTCCTGCTGCCCGGCCTGCTCAGCGACGCCTTGGCGGTGCTGTTGCTGTTGCCGATAAAAGGCCCCGACATCCAGATTCCGACCGGCGGCCCGCGGCCGACCCACGGCCCGGACGCCGGCGCCGGCGACGTGATCGAAGGCGAATACAGCCGCGTCGACGACAAGCCGCGGCCAGGCCGCCACCTTCAATGAACGTCGAACAGGCTCAGCACCGCGGCCGCGTCCAGCGCGCAGCCGATTTCCACCACCTTGCGGCGGCTCTTGTCGCCGGACAGCAGCGCCACCTCCCGCCTGGCCACCCCGAAGCGCTCGGCCAGCCAGGCCAGCAGCGCGGCATTGGCCTTGCCATCCACCGGCGGAGCGGCCAATCTGATCTTCAGGCAATCGCCGTGCTCGCCGGCGGCTTCGGTCTTTCTGGCGCCGGGCTGCACGTGCAGCGTCAGCCTCACCCGGCCCTCATCGCATCGCAACCAGGTTTTCATCGCCATTTTCCGCTCAAAACGGAAAGTGTAGTCCAAAACGCGGCCAGGCAGCAGAGCCGCCACTCAGGAGCTTAGTCATGGATATCGGCATCAACGAACAAGACAGGCAGGACATCGCCCATGGTTTGTCCCGCCTGTTGGCCGACAGCTACACCCTGTACCTGAAAACCCATAATTTCCACTGGAACGTCACTGGCCCGATGTTCAACACCCTGCACCTGATGTTCGAGGCGCAGTACAACGAAATGGCGCTGGCGGTGGACCTGGTGGCCGAGCGCATCCGCGCGCTGGGCCATTACGCGCCGGGCAGCTACGCCGACTACGCGCGCCTGACCTCCATCCCGGAAGCCAACGGCGTGCCCAAGGCCGACGACATGATCCGCCAGCTGGTGGAAGGCCACGAAACGCTGTGCCGCACCGCGCGCGGCATCTTCGCCGTGGTGGAGAAAGCCGGCGACGAGCCCACCGCCGACCTGCTGACCCAGCGCCTGCAGGTGCACGAGAAGACCGCCTGGATGCTGCGCAGCCTGCTGGAGAAATAATCCGGCATCCGGCCTGCGCCGAATCGGCAACGCCGCGCCTTGCGCGGCGTTTGCCATTGCAGCCGTGCTAAAATCCGCCAAAGTCCGGAATACGCCATGGCCGACCACCTGTACCGCACCCGCCTCTCCGCGCCCAACAGCCGCCTGCTATGGCTGATGGCGGCGCTGTCGCTGCTGCTGCACCTGTTGCTGCTCAGCCTGGCCGGCCTGCCGTCCGGCGCATCGGCGCCCGCGCCGGAAAGCGCGCTGCAGATCAGCATCCGCCTGCAGTCCACGCCCGCGCCGGCGCCGCCGGACATCGCGCGCGTGGCCGAAAACGACCATCAGGGCGCCGGCAATACCGCCGAGGCCGGGCATCTGCTCAGCCGCAGCGCCATGCCGGCCCGCGCCGCCGAAGCCCAAGCCGCGCCGCCTCCTCCGTCAGCGCCAGCCGCCAAGCCCGCCCCGATAGTCAAGCCTGAAACCGCTCCGGCCAAGCTGACGGCCGCCCCGGCCGCCAGCGCCAGGCCGCCCAGCGCCGGCTCGCTGCTGGCACAGGTCGGAGAACTGGCCCGCAGCGGCGGCGACAACGCCGTCGCCGACAGCGACCTGGAAAGCGGCCAGGCCGGCGCCGACATCGGCGCCGCCGCCCGCGGCTACCCCTGGGCGCGCTATCAAGCCGACTGGCGGCTGAAAGTGGAGCGCATCGGCAACCTCAACTACCCGGCCGAAGCCCGCCGCTTGGGGCTGCACGGCGCGGTGACGCTGGAGGTGACCATAGGCGCCGACGGCAGCCTGCAGGCGCAGCGGGTCACCCGCTCGTCCGGCAGCCCGGTGCTGGACGAGGCCGCGCGCCGCATTGTCGAGCTGGCCTCGCCATTTCCGCCGTTTCCCGCGGCGCTTTCGCGCGGACCGGCGCTGCGGATCAGCCAGCGTTTCGTCTTCACCCGCGATAATCTGTTATCCAGCCATTGAATCAAGGATCCATCATGTTCGAAGTCAACCGCAGCGTCGCGCTGCTCCGCCCGCAAGCGCCCTTCCTCGCCTGGCTGAAAAGCCTGCCCGGCGGCCTGGACCACAATCTGAGCCTGGAGCAGCTGTCCGCCAACTGCAACGCGCTGCTGATCCCGCCCGTCGACGACTACGACGACGCGCGCGCCTTCGTGCTGGCGCAATACCGCCAGCTGTTCGAAGCTGAGCTGGCCGATTGGTGCGAGGACGACAGCCTTTGGCCGCAGAATCTCAGTCCCAACCTGTTCCAACAATGGTTCAAGCTGGAAATCCACGGCGTGCTGACCGACCTGGTGGACCAGCCGCTGGAACGCGAAGCTTTCGTGCCGCTGAACCTGGACGGCGACGCCGAATAACGCAGCACCACGACAAAAGGGGAAACACATGGCGCATCACACCCGGATCAAGGTCCGCGGCTACCACCTGGACCTGTTCGGCCACGTCAACAACGCCCGCTATCTGGAATTTCTGGAAGAGGCGCGCTGGAACCAGTTCGAAGACGAGGGCAACCTCGCGCTGTTCCTGGAATCGGGCCTGGCGCTGGTGGTGGTCAACATCAACATCGACTACCGCCACCCGGCCACCATGGGCGACCAGCTGCTGGTGGAGACCGGCGTGCAGTCGATAGGCAAGCGCAGCGCGGTCATCCATCAGCGCGTGCTGCTGGAAGGCAGCGACACCGTGGTGGCCGAGGCCGACGTCACCTTCGTGGTGTTCGACGCCAAGCAGAACAAGGCGGTGGCGCTGGAAGGCCCGCTGCAGGAACAATTGCAAAAGATGATGGCCCAACCGGCCTGAACCTTGGACGGGGACGCGACATGAAGAAGGGTCTGATCGCGGCGCTGGCGCTGCTGGCCATCGCCGGCATCGCTTATTCGCTGCTGTTTAGCCGCAATCCGGCGCCGGAAGTGAAGCTGACCTCGCTCGCCGGCGTCAGCACCAGCACTGCGGCGCTGAAAGGCAAAGTGGTCCTGGTGAATTTCTGGGCCACCAGCTGCCCGGGCTGCGTGGAAGAAATGCCGGAAATCAAGAAGCTGCACCAGCAATACGCCGGCAAGGGGCTGAACGTGGTGGCGGTGGCGATGAGCTACGACCCGCCCAACTACGTGCAAAGCTTCGTCGCCCACAACCAGCTGCCCTTCTTCGTGGCGCTGGACCCGCAAGGCGAGGTGGCCAAGGCCTTCGGCGACATCCAGCTGGCGCCGACCACCTTCCTGATCGACAAGCAGGGCAACATCATCAAGCGCTATGTCGGGGTGATGAACTTCCCCGAAGTGCGCCAGCTGATCGAGCAGCAGCTGTAGACCATGGTAGGGCGGAAGCCCCTGCGGGGCGTTTCGCCGCTACCAACACCCCCACGCTTCAGGCGGAACGCCCGGCAAAGCCGGGCTTCCGCCCTACTCTCCGCACACCGCGCAAGCCAGGTCGCGCGGCACGCGGATCTGGCGGAAATCGCCGCGCAGCGCGTCGTACAGGGTCAGCCGCCCCAGGCTGGGCGCGATGCCGGCCAGCAGCTTGACCGCCTCCGCCGCCTGCAGGCTGCCGATCACGCCCACCAGCGGCGACAGCACGCCGAAGGTCGCGCACGGGCCGTCGCTCGCCTCGCCCTCCTCAGGAAACAGGCAGTGGTAGCACGGCGAGGCGGCGTCGCGGCTGTCGAATACCGCCAGCTGGCCGGCGAAGCGCACCGCCGCGCCGGACACCAGCGGCACCCGCGCAGCCACGCAGGCGCGGTTGACTGCGTGGCGGGTGGCGAAGTTGTCCGAGCAATCCAGCACCAGGTCGTGCGCCGCCACCTCCTCGATCAGGCGCTCGCCGGACAGCCGCTCGGCCAGCGGCCGGACTTCTATCGATGGATTCAAGGCCAGCATGCGCCGCGCCGCCGACTCGGCCTTGCCCTGCTTCAGGCTGGCGGTGTCATGGGCGATCTGGCGCTGCAGATTCGACAGCTCCACCGCGTCGTCATCGGCGATGGTGATGCGGCCGACGCCGGCGCTGGCCAGGTACAAGGCAGCTGGCGATCCCAACCCACCGGCGCCGACGATCAGCGCGCGCGCCGCCAGTAGCCGGCGCTGGCCTTCGATATCAATCTCGGGCAGCAGGATGTGGCGGCCGTAGCGCAGCAGCGCCTCGTCGTCCAGTTCGCGCGGGTATTCCATGTCATGGCGCTCCAAAATGCAAAACGCCAGCCGGCAGGCTGGCGTCGATGGCCGGCGGCGGATTTACTCCTCCGCCACCTTGCGGGCGAACTTTATGCCCAGTTGCTTCAGCTTGCGGTACAGGTGGGTACGTTCCAGTCCCACTTTCTGCGCCACCCGGCTCATATTGCCGTTTTCCAGCGAGATGTGGTACTCGAAATAGCGGCGCTCCAGCTGTTCGCGCAATTCGCGCAGCGGGATGTTGAAGTCGAAGCCCGACTCCTCCACCGGCTTTTCATGGCGGAACTGCGCCAGCACCTTGTTGACCTCGCCGGCGTCCACTTCGTCGGACTCCGCCGTCAGCGCCAGGCTCTTGATGATGCTGCGCAGCTGCTCCAGGTTGCCCGGCCAGTCATACTGGCGCATCGCGTTGAGCGCGGCGGTGGTCAGCTTGCGCGCCGGCACCTGCTTGGACTCCACCAGCTCCACCAGGATCTGCTCGGCGATGAAGGTGATGTCTTCCGAGTGCTCGCGCAGCGGCGGAATCGGCACGATCACACTGGACAGCGCCGTCAGCAGGCGGTTGTCGCACTCCGGATCCACCAGCAGCTCCTGCAGCGGACGGCTGCACGAACACAGCAGGCGCACGTTGAAGCGATCGAGCTTGGACAGCAGGAACAGCAAGCCCTGCTGCACGCGGCGGCTGTACTGGCCGATCTCCGGCAGGTAGAGCACGCCGTTGTTGGCCTTCTGCAGCAGTTCCAGCGGCGCGTCGGCCAGCTGTTCCAGCTTGGCCGGCGTCACCCACGGCGTGTTGCCCTGGTGGAAAAAGCGCGCCACCAGTTCGAAGCCGGAGCCGGACTCGCCGGTCAACAGCACCGGCGACTTGACCTTGGCCACGCGTTCCAGCTGGCGTTTCAGCTCCTGGATAGGCTCGCTGCGGCCCAGCTTGTCCAGGTTCAGCGAGGTGTTGGCCTGCATGTCGCCGTATTTCAGCGCGCGCTGCACGGTGGTCAGCAGCTTCTGCAGCGCGATCGGCTTCTCCAGGAAGTCGAAAGCGCCGATGCGGGTGGCTTCCACCGCGGTGTCTATGCTGGCGTGGCCGGACATCATCACCACCGGCATGTTGAGCAGGCCGGACTTGGCCCACTCCTTCAGCAGCGTGACGCCATCGCAATCCGGCATCCAGATGTCGAGCAGCACCAGCGCGGGACGCGTCTGGTTGCGCAACTGCCGGGCTACTTCGGCATTTTCCGCCAGGGCCACGGTATAACCTTCGTCCTGCAGGATCTCGGAGAGCAGTTCTCGGATACCGATCTCGTCGTCCACAATCAAAATATCGCTGCTACGCATTAGGCCTCCAGCAATGGCAGGGAGAGAAGGACGCGCGCACCTTGCTGTTCGGCATTCCCCAAAATGACCTGTCCATGGTGTTCTTCCATAATCTTCTTGACCACGGCCAGTCCAAGACCGGTTCCCTTGGCTTTACTGGTCACATAAGGCTCGAACGCGCGCCGGAGGATGTCGGGGCTGAAGCCCGCGCCATTGTCCTCGACGCAAACGAGCACGTTTCCTTCTTCTTGTCGGCTGCTAATTTGAATCATCGGGATGCCAACGTCAAGGACTGCATCCTGGGCGTTCTGCATCAGGTTGTGCAACACTTGCCGAAGCAGGGCGGCGTCGCCCATGATCATCGGCGGAACCTCGTCCAGCGCAATCTTAACAGCAGGATTGGATTCGTAAAGGGTCATCACTTCGCGGATCACCTGATTGAGATCAAGTTTGACCAGTTTGATCCGCGGCGCGCGGGCGTAATCGCGAAAAGCGTCCACCATGCTTTTCAGCGCGCCGACCTGCTTGATGATGGTGTCGGTGGCGCGTTTGAGCATGTCGGCGTCGTTGCCTTCCAGCTTGTCCGCCAGCTTCATCGCCAGCCGTTCGGCCGACAGCTGGATCGGCGTCAGCGGGTTGCGGATCTCGTGCGCCAGCCGCTTGGCCACCTCGCCCCAGGCCGCGTCGCGCTGCGCGCGGGCCAGTTCGGTGATGTCGTCGAACACCAGCACGTAGCCGTCGCTGGAGTGCTCCGGCAGCCGCGCGCCGCGCACCAGCAGCGTGCGCTCGCCCTGGCTGGTTTCATAGTTCAGCTGGGTCTGCCAGTCGCTTTCCACATCGCTGTCGGTATGCTCCATCACGGTCGCCACCAGCGGCTCCACCGCCGGCATCACCTCGCCCCACTCCGGGAAGCGGTGCTCCGCCAGATGATTGAACTCCACCCCCAGAATGCGCGAGGCGCTGGTATTGGCGGCGCGGATCTGCCAGTCGCGGCCGAAGGCTATCACTCCGGCCGACAGGTTGGCCAGGATGCTTTCCAGGTACAGCTTGCCGCCCTCCAGCTCGCCGCGGCTCTTGTCCGCCACCTGGCGCGCCTCGTCCAGCTGCTGCGTCATGCGGTTGAACAGCGTGGTCAGCATGCCCAATTCGTCGCGGCGGTACACCGGATGGCGCTTGGAGAAGTCGCCCTGCGCCACCGCCCGGGTGCCGGCCGCCAGCTCGGACAAGGGCGCCGACAGCCGTTCCGACAGGAACAGCGCGAAGGCCAGCGCCGCGGTCAGCGCCAGCAGCACCGCCAGCGCCAGCGTCAGCATGTAGAAGGTGCGCAGGCCGTGGCGCGCCAGCAGCAGCTGGCGGTATTCGGAACGGGCGCTTTCGATCTGCTCGGCGTCGCGGCTGATGTCGGCGGGCGCGGCCTGCTGCAGCTGCAGCACCCGCACCTGCTCGTCCGGCATCCGGTAGGCCAGCAGCACCCGCAGCATCAGGCCGCTGTTGCCGTCGTTTTCTATGCTTTGCTGCGGCGAGCGCAGCTTGACCGCGCGCAGGGCCTCGCGCGTCGGCGCCGGCCCCTGCGGCCGGGCGGACGCGGAAGCGAAGGCCAGCATCTGGCCGCTGCCGCGGTTGAAGATGGCGACCTCGCGCAGGCCCAGTTGTTCGCGCAGGCGCTCCAGCCGCGCCGGCAGCTGGCTGTCCGGCAGCGGCTCCACCTCGTCCAGCACCAGCCGGCTCTTGCGGCCGACATCGTCCAGCACGTAGTTGAGCGCGCTGCGGCCCAGCACCAGGCCACGGTCCAGCGCCGCCTCGACGCGGACGTCGAACCAGCTTTCAATGCTGCGGGTGAGGAACTGCGCCGACACGGTGAACACCAACAGGCCGGGCACCAGCGCCACGCCGGCGAACATCAGCGCCAGCCGCTGGGTCAGCTTGGCGCCGAACACCCGGTTCTTCACCCGCTGGCGCAAGCGCCACAGCTGGCGGCCCACCACGCTGAGCAGGGCCAGCAGCAGCAGGCTGTTGAGGCCGAACACCCACCAGTAGTAGTCGTTGAGCTTTGAGGCGTTGCCGGTGGCCACGGCCAGCAGGTAGAGCAGGATCGCCCCCAGCGTCGCCATCGCGATGGTGGCGTAGCGCATCAGCCGCCGTCCTTGATGTCGAGCTTGACCCAGTCGGAATCCAGCGACCAGTCGTCGGAGCCCAGCGCGTTCATCTGGAAAGGCTTGGGCAGATCGCCGATGTCGAGCAGCAGCCGCACCTGGCCGGCCACCTGGCCCGGCTTTCTGGGGTCCAGCGTGCCGGGATTGAGCACCCGCCAGCCCTGGATCGCGCCGATAGCCGCCAGCGCCTCGCGCAGGCTGGGGTAGTAATTGGACAAGCTGCCGATGCTGACGCGGTAGCGGCCGGTCAGCGACTGGTAGGACAGTTTGAAACTGAGCTGCGCGTGCGGGTCGAACCACTCGCGCAGGCTCAGGTAATAGGCGGTGGTGCGCGGCTTGATCAGCTGGAACTCCAGCCGAAAACCCAGCGACACCCCCTGCTGCAGCGCTTCGCTGAGGCTGGGGGTGAGCTTGGTGAGAAACCGGGTGCTGACCGACAGCGTGCCGTCAGCCATCACTTCGGCTTCGGCGCGGCGCGGCGCGATGGCGTCCGCCTGCGCCGCCGGAATCAGACAGCACAGCAGGCCCAGCAGCAGGCTAATGTTTCTCAAGCAGCGCGTAATAGAAGCCGTCATGACGCTCACAGGGCAGCAGTTGCTCCTGCCTCGGGCACGCCGCATCCGGGTGGCGCTGCAGGAAGCTTTCCAATTGCTGTTGGTTTTCTTCGGGAAAAATCGAGCAGGTAGCGTATAGCATTTTTCCGCCGCTGGCGAGCAAGGGCCACAACGCGTCCGCCATCGCCGCCTGCTGGCGGCCCAGCGCGGCGAAATCGCCGGGGCGGCGCAGCCATTTGATGTCGGGATGGCGGCGCACCACGCCGGAGGCCGAGCACGGCACGTCGGCCAGGATGCGGTCGAACAGCTGGCCATCCCACCAGCTGTCGGGCCGGGCGGCGTCGGCCTCGCGCAGCTGGGCGGTGAGGCCCAGCCGTTCCAGATTGTCCGCCACCCGCGCCAGCCGCGCGGCGTCGATGTCCAGCGCCGTCAGCTCGATGTCGGCCAGCTCCAGCATGTGGCCGGTCTTGCCGCCCGGCGCGGCGCAGGCGTCCAGCACCCGCTGGCCGGGCTGCAGGTCCAGCCAGTGCGCGGCGCGCTGCGCGCCCTCGTCCTGCACCGACACTGCGCCGTCGGCGAAGCCAGGCAGCTCGCGCACCGCCACCGGCTTGGCTAGCCGCACCGCCTCGCCGCCCAGCGCTTCCGCCTCCATGCCGGCGGCCCGCAGCCGCGCCAGGTAGTCGGCCGCCGCGCCGTCGCGGCGGTTGACCCGCAGCGTCAGCGGCGGGTGGGAGTTGGCGGCGGCCATCACCTGCCGCCATTGCTCTGGATAAGCCGCCTGCACCCGCTGCAGCCACCAGCTGGGATGGTTGCAGTTGGCCACCGGATCGCGCTCGGCCAGCTGGACCAGCTCGTCGCGCCGGCGCAGGAAATTGCGCAGCACGCCGTTGACCAGGCCCTTGAAATTGCCCTTGGCCAGCGTGCCGGCCAGCGTCACCGCCTCGTTGACCACCGCGTAGCTGGCGGCGCGGGTGTGCTGCAATTGATAGAAGGCGATGACCAGCACCCGCTCCAGCTGCGGCTCGGGCAGCGGCTTGGGCACCAGCTGGCGCAAATGGTGCCGCAGCGCGCCCAGATGGCGCAGGCTGCCGTAGCTGAGATCCTGCAGCGCGCCGCGCTCGGCGGCGGATAGATTGGGCGCCTGGCGGTGGGCGGCGGCCAGCGCCTCGGTCAGAGTGGTGCCGGCCTCGACGCGGCCCAGAATGTCCGCGGCCAACTGCTGGATATGATGCATGGCGTGTCTTTCGATAAAACAAGGCCAGTCCCGCGCGGAACTGGCCCTCATGGCTGTTTCAAATATAAACGTTCAATACGCGCCGCGCGCCAGCGCGTTCAGGCGCTCGATGCGTTCGGCGGTGTGCGGGTGGGTGCGGAACAAGTCGCCCAGGCCCCCGCCGCCGGACAGCGGGTTGATGATCATCATCTGCGCCGTTTCCGGGTGCGCCTCGGCCGTCGGCATCGCGATGCCCTGCGCGTAGTACTCGATCTTCTGCAGCGCCGACGCCAGCGCCAGCGGGTCGCCGGAAATCTCCGCGCCGCCGCGGTCGGCTTCGAATTCGCGCGCGCGCGAGATCGCCATCTGGATCAGGCTGGCCGCCACCGGCGCCAAAAAGGCCATCGCCAGGCGCGGCAGCAGGCCGACCGGCTGGCCGTTCTCGTCGCGGCCGCCGAAGAACATGGCGAAGTTGGCCAGCGCGGAGATCGCGCCGGCCATGGTGGCGGAAATGGTGGATATCAGCGTGTCGCGGTGTTTGACGTGGGCCAGCTCGTGCGCCATCACGCCGCGCAGCTCGCGGTAGTCGAGCATGCGCATGATGCCGCTGGTGGCGGCCACCGCGGCGTTTTCCGGATTGCGGCCGGTGGCGAAGGCGTTCGGCTGCTCCTCGTGGATCACGTAGACGCGCGGCATCGGCAGGCCGGCGCGCTGCGCCAGCTCCGCCACCATGCCGTAGAACTCGGGCGCGCTATTGGCGTCCACTTCCTGCGCGTTGTACATCGACAGCACCATGCGGTCGGAATTCCACCAGGCGAACAGATTCATGCCGCCGCCGAACAGCAGCGCCAGCAGCATCCCCGCCTTGCCGCCTATCATGCCGCCTATCAACGCGAACAAGGCCATGATCGCGGCCATCAGCACCGTGGTCTTCAGCCAGTTGTCGTTCATGTTCTACCCTTATCTGCTTTGTGGTCCAGAGGCTTGGAAACTCAAACGCCCAGCCGGGTTCCCGCCGGCAGGCTCTTGCCGGCGACGAAATCGCGCGCCGCCAGCCGCTTGCCGCCGGCCGCCTGCAGCACGGTCAGCCGCACCAGGCCGTGGCCGGCGCCCACCAGCACGCCGTCGGCGTCGGCGGACACCACCGCGCCCGGCTCCGCGGCGCCGGCCTCGGCAACCGCCATCCACAGCTTCAGCGGCTCGCCGCCAAGCGTGGTGAAGGCGCCCGGCGCCGGATTGTAGGCGCGGATGGCGCGGGCGACGTCCTCGGCCGGCAGCGTCCAGTCCACCTCCGCCTCGGCCTTGGCCAGCTTCTGCGCGTAGGTGACGCCGTCTTCCGGCTGTTTTTGCGGCGCGATCGCGTCCAGGCGGCCCAGAGTCTCGACGATGGCTTGCGCGCCGCAAGCGGCCAGCTTGTCGTGCAGCGAGGCGGCGGTTTCGTCGGCGGCGATCGCCAGCGGATGGATGCTCAGCATGTCGCCGGTATCCAGGCCGACGTCCATCTGCATGATGGTGATGCCGGTTTCGCCGTCGCCGGCCAGGATCGCGCGCTGGATAGGCGCCGCGCCGCGCCAGCGCGGCAACAGCGAGGCGTGGATGTTCAGGCAGCCGCGCGCCGGAATCTCCAGCACATCCCGCGGCAGGATCAGGCCGTAGGCAGCCACCACCATCAGCTCGGCGCCGATGTCGCGCAGCATCTGCTGCGCCTCCAGGTTGCCGCGCAGCGTTTCCGGCTGCTCGACGCGCAGACCGTGGGCCAGCGCCACTTCCTTCACCGGGCTGGGCTTCAGCTTCATGCCGCGGCCGGCCGGCCGGTCCGGCTGGGTCAGCACCAGCGCGATCTCATGGCCGGCGGCGATCAGCTCGCGCAGCGCGGCGGCGGCGAATTCCGGCGTGCCGGCAAAAATCAGTTTCATCGTCAGGGCTTTCCGCTAAATGACAGCGGCGCCGTCGCGCGGCGCCGCCTGCTCCTGGCCATCCGGCCTGGCTTACATATTCTGTTTTTCGCGCTTTTTCAGCTTGGTCTTGATGCGGGTCTGCTTCATCTGCGACAGCCGCTCGACGAACACCACGCCGTTCAGGTGGTCGATCTCGTGCTGGATGCAGATCGCCAGCAGGCCGTCGGCCTCCAGTTCGAACGGCTTGCCGTCGCGATCCAGCGCCTTCACCTTGACGTGCTCGGCGCGGGTCACCTTGTCGTAGATGCCGGGCACCGACAGGCAGCCTTCCTCGTAAACGGTTTCGCCGTTCTTCTCGACGATTTCCGGGTTGATGAACACCCGGCGCTCGTCGCGCTCTTCCGAGATGTCCATCACCACCAAGCGGCGGTGGTAGTCGACCTGGGTGGCCGCCAAGCCTATGCCCTTGGCTTCGTACATGGTCTCGAACATATCGTCGATCTGCTGCTGCAACGCGGCGTCGAAAACCTCCACCGGCTTGGCCACGGTGTGCAGTCTATCGTCCGGGTAATGCAAAATGTTCAACAGCGCCATTGGTATTTATTCACTCCAAGTTGTCGTATTGCCGCGCCCGCGCCGATAATACAGCCATCCGACGCAGCTTTCGTTCCGTCCCCGCTCCGGGCCCCGGGCCTGCCGGCACCAAGATTGGGATTCATTCATGCGTAACCGCATTATATCGCTTGCTCTGGCTCTAGGGCTGGCTCTTCCCGCCTTTTCCGACGAACTGACGGTCAAACCCGACGCGCCGGCCCGCTACACGGTGGCCAGAGGGGACACCTTGTGGGGCATTTCCGCCCGCTACCTGAAAAGCCCGTGGCAATGGCCCGAGCTGTGGCGGATGAACCGCGCCGACATCAAGAACCCGCACTGGATCTATCCCGGCGACGTGCTGACACTGGATTACGTCGACGGCCGGCCGCGGCTGTCGCTGGCCGGCGACAGCCTGCGCGAGGTCAAGCTGTCGCCGCAGGCGCGGCCCGAACAACAGGACCAGGCCATCGCCAGCATCCCGGCCGAGGCGATAGAACCCTTCCTCGCCCGCCCGCTGGTGGTGGATCCGGCGCAATTCGCCACCGCGCCGCGGCTGGTGGCCGGCCCCGACGAGCGCATCAGCATCAGCCAGGGCGACAAGGTCTACGCCAGCGGCGTCGGCGAAACCGGCACCTGGCAGGCCTACCGGCTGGGCAAACCGCTGCTCGACCCCGACAGCCAGGCGGTGCTGGGCGTCGAGGCCGCCTACAGCGGCGACTTGGTGGCGGACAAGCTGGGCCGCGACGTGCAGACGCTGCGGGTCCGGCGCGTGGCCGGTGAAATCCTGATCGGCGACCATCTGGTGCGCGCGCCGCGCGAGCAGTTCGTCAACTACGTGCCGCATTCGCCGCCGCCAGGCCTGCGCGGCAAGATCATCAGCACCTACCAGGGCATAGACGGCGCGGCGCAATACTCAACCGTCGCGGTCAACCTGGGCAGCCAGGCCGGCATGGCGCCCGGCCTGGTGTTCGGCATCTACAAGAAAGGCGGCGACATCATGATCGACGGTCCGGACGGCAAGCCCCGCCGCACGCAGCTGCCGACCGAACAGGCCGGCAAGCTGTTCGTCTACCGCGTGTTCGACAAGGTTTCCTACGCGCTGGTGCTGGACAGCACCAGCGCCATCTATGTCGGCGACGGCATCGCCGCGCCGGAGGCCGAATGAGCGCCCCCTGGCTGAAGCTGGCGCTGACTCCCGGCATCGGCCCGGTCGGCTTTCTCAAGCTGATCGACGCCTTCGGCTCGGCCGAGCACGCCGCCGCCGCCCGCGCCGCCCAGACGGAAAAGCTGATCGGCCGCGAGGCCGCCGACGCGCTGCAGCAGGACCTGGCCGCGCCTATGGTGGAGGCCGCGCAGGTCTGGTCCGAAGGCGAAGGCTGCCACCTGCTGACGCTGCTGGACCCCGATTATCCGCCGCAACTGGCCGAAGCGGCGTCGCCGCCGCCCTTGCTGTTCGCCCGCGGCCGGCGCGAGCTGCTGGCGCGGCCTATGCTGGCGGTGGTCGGCAGCCGCGCCGCCACCCCGCAGGGCAAGCGCAACGCCGAGGACTTCGCCGCCGGCCTGGCGGCGCACGGCTATACCATCGTCAGCGGCCTGGCCAGCGGCATCGACGCCGCCGCCCACCAGGGCGCGCTCGCCCACCCCGCGTCCACCATCGCGGTGGTCGGCACCGGCATCGACCGGGTCTACCCGGCCGGCAACCGCGCGCTGGCCCACCGCATCGCGGCCGAAGGCCTGCTGCTGTCGGAATTCCCGCTGGGCATGGGGCCGCTGCCCGGGCACTTCCCGCGCCGCAACCGCATCATCGCCGGCCTGGCGCGCGGCTGCCTGGTGGTGGAGGCCGGCACCGCCTCCGGCTCGCTGATCAGCGCGCGGCTGGCGATGGAAAGCAACCGCGACGTGATGGCGATTCCCGGCAGCATCCACAACCCGCAGGCGCGCGGCTGCCACCAGCTGATCAAGGACGGCGCGCGGCTGGTGGAAAGCGTCGACGACGTGCTGGACGAAGTCGGCCGCCTGTCGGCGCGGCAGGTCGAACAAGCCGCGCCGGACGGCGGGAAAGCCGCGCCGCTGCTGGACGCCATGGGTTGGGAACCGGCGCTGGCCGAGAACCTGGCGGACGCGCTCGGGTTGACTGCCGGGGAGGTTTACGCGATGCTGCTCGAACTGGAGCTGGACGGCCAGGTGGCCAGCCTCGCCGGCGGCCGCTTTCAAAGGCTGGCTCGAACCTGAACGCATGCCGTTCTCCAATGAAAAATACCGATGTTTGACGTACTCACCTATTTATTCGAGCAATACAGCGACCCCGCCGCCTTCGGCGACCGCAACGCCCTCACCCGCCAGCTGAACGCCGTCGGCTTCGACGATGACGACATCGGCGAAGCGCTGGACTGGCTGGACAGCGTCGGCGAAACCAGCGTGGAAGCCTACGCCGGCGCCGACGAAGGCAGCGGCCTGCGCGTCTACGCCGACAGCGAGCTGGAGCACCTGCCCGCCGACGTGCGCGGCCTGATCCAGTTTCTGGAGGACAACGGCGCGTTGACCCCGTCGCAGCGCGAGATGGTGATAGACCGCCTGCTGGAGCTGGACGGCGAAGACCTGGACGTCGCCAACGCCAAACTGCTGGTGCTGATGGTGTTGTGGGCGCAACAGGCGGAACTGCCGATACTGCTCGGCGAAGCGCTGCTGGAAGCGGTGCACGGCGAGCCCACCATGCAATAACTTGTCAGGCCAGGCGGCGAGGCTTAACATGCCGCCGTTCGGCCAAGCGGCTTTCCGTGATCAAGAGCGCCCTTGCGCTCTTGTTTTGTTTGACGGATATAACAAGATGTGTCCGCCGGTCACCCCGGCTTGAAATTGAAAAGATAACATGCCCACCAGCCTCTTGATCGTCGAATCGCCGTCGAAGGCGAAAACGCTGAAGAAATACCTGGGTCCGGACTTCGAAGTCCTGGCCTCCTACGGCCACGTGCGCGACCTGGTGCCGAAGAACGGCGCCGTCGATCCCGAAAAAGACTTCGCGATGAAGTACCAGCTGATCGCGCGCAACAGCAAGCACGTCGACGCCATCGTGGACGCCGTCGCCAAGGTAGACCACGTCTATCTGGCGACTGACCCGGACCGCGAAGGCGAAGCCATCTCCTGGCACCTGGTCGAAATCCTCAACAAGAAAAAACTGTTGAAGGACAAGGCCGCCCAGCGCGTGGTGTTCCACGAAATCACCAAGAACGCGGTGCTGGAAGCCATCCAGAACCCGCGCGAGATCGCCCAGGACCTGGTGGACGCCCAGCAGACCCGCCGCGCGCTCGACTATCTGGTGGGCTTCAATCTGTCGCCGCTGCTGTGGAAAAAGATCCGCCGCGGCCTGTCCGCCGGCCGGGTGCAAAGTCCGGCGCTGCGGCTGATCTGCGAGCGCGAGAACGAGATCAAGGCCTTCGTCCAGCAGGAATACTGGTCGGTCCATCTCGACAGCCACAAGAGCCGCACCAAATTCTCCGCCAAGCTGACCACCCTCGCCGGCGTCAAGCTGGACCAGTTCGCCATTCCCAACGAGGCCGAGCAGGCTTCGGTGCTGGCGCGCCTGGCCGGCAAGCCGGCCCAGGTCGGCGCCATCGAGAAGAAAAAGAAAACCCGCAGCCCGGCCGCGCCGTTCACCACCTCGACGCTGCAGCAGGAGGCCGTGCGCAAGCTGGGCATGACCACCGACCGCGCGATGCGCACCGCGCAGCAGCTGTACGAGGGCATGGACATCGGCCAGGGCACCGTCGGCCTGATCACCTATATGCGTACCGACTCGGTGGCGCTGGCCAATGAAGCGGTGGAGGAAATCCGCGGCTACATCGGCCTGAAATGGGACGCCGACTTCCTGCCGAAGAACCCCGCCGTCTACAAGAGCAAGGCCAAGAACGCCCAGGAGGCGCACGAGGCGATCCGCCCCACCTCCATCCTGCGCACGCCGGAGATGGTGAAGCCCTTCCTCACCACCGACCAGTTCAAGCTGTACGACATGATCTGGAAGCGGACGCTGGCCTGCCAGATGGCGCCGGCCAAGTTCGACACCACCAGCGTGGACATCCTGGTGGGGGAAGGCGTGTTCCGCGCCAGCGGCCAGGTGCAGACCTTTGCCGGCTTCCTCGCCGTGTACGAGGAGGACGTCGACGACGCCGAGGACGAAGACAACGCCAAGCTGCCGCTGCTGGCCGAAGGCGAAGAGCTGCCGGTGGACAAGCTCTACGGCGACCAGCACTTCACCCAGCCGCCGCCGCGCTTCTCCGAAGCCAGCCTGGTGAAGGCGCTGGAAGAGTTCGGCATCGGCCGCCCGTCCACCTACGCCAGCATCATCTCGACGCTGAAGGACCGCGAGTACGTGATCCTGGACAAGAAGCGCTTCCTGCCGACCGACACCGGCGACATCGTCAACAAGTTCCTGACCGAGCACTTCGCCCAGTACGTCGACTACAACTTCACCGCCAAGCTGGAAAACCAGCTGGACGAAATCGCCAGCGGCAACCGCCAGTGGGTGCCGGTGATGGACAGCTTCTGGAAAGGCTTCAAGAAGCAGATCGACGAGAAGGAAAGCATCTCCCGCGCCGAAGTCACCACCGAAAGCCTGGACGAAGCCTGCCCGAAATGCAGCAAGCCGTTGTCGATCAAGTTCGGCAAGCGCGGCCGCTTCATCGCCTGCACCGGCTACCCGGAATGCGATTACACCCGCAACCTGGGCGAAACGGCGGAACAGGCGGCGGAAGAGGCTGAGGCGCCGACGGTGATCGAAGGCCGCTCCTGCCCGGACTGCGGCGGCGAGCTGCACATCAAGAAGGGCCGTTACGGCAAGTTCATCGGCTGCGCCAACTACCCGAAGTGCAAGCACATCGAACCGCTGGAAAAGCCGCGCGACACCGGCGTGGAATGCCCGGAATGCAAGACCGGCAGCCTGATCGAACGCAAGAGCCGCTACGGCAAGCTGTTCTACAGCTGCAACACCTATCCCAAGTGCAAGTACGCCACCTGGAACCCGCCGATAGCGGAGAAGTGCCCACAATGCGGCTGGCCGATCCTGACCATCAAGGTGACCAAGCGCCGCGGTACCGAGAAGGTGTGCCCGCAGAAGGAATGCGGCTACGCCGAGCAGATCGCGCCGCCGGAAGGCAAGGAAGCCGCGCCGGCCGAAGAGGCCTGAGCGCGACGGCAAACCGCCCCCAGGGGCGGTTTTTTTACGGCTGCCGTTGCGTTTTTGGCCTGCGCGCGCCAAGCCGCGGCTTGCAAGGACTCAAGCCGGCATCATGGCCAACATACTGATTTTATTGCATTAAGACAAGCAGTCTGCGCTATCATCGCAACGCATCCGCCGCCGGGCATGAATCGGCGGCGCCGCCGCCCCAGCATGCTGGACGCTCAGTCTTGTCCGGCCGGCGGCGTTTTGTTTTTGAGATCGCCGCGCATGAAAATCAGCAGCCACTTCCTATTCACCGGCTCCACCATCCTGACCTTGTTCGGCTTGGCCGATCAGCAATACCTGATCCTGCCCGTCGCCTTCCTGATCGCCTTCATCGGCCTGTCCGCCGCCGACCGCGAGCAGCTGGCCGACATGACGTTGCACGCCACCGCGATGCTGATCCCGGCCTCACAGCGGCCCTTGCTGCCGCTGGACGCCTTCCGCGGCCAAGGCCTGATGTTCTACCGCGCCGGCAGCCCGGTGTACCGCACGCTGATCGCGCGCGATTCGCGCTGGCAATTCCTGGGCGAGCAAGGCGAAGTGGCCGAGGAGCCCGGCTGCATCCGCGTCTATCCCGGCTACTTGTACCGCCGCCTGCCCTGATCAGCCGGCGGCACGGCCGGCTTCGGCCTCGCGGATTTCCCGCGCCAGGAAATAATTGAGCGCGGTGCGCAGCACGGCGATGGCGCCCAGTTTGCCGATCTGGTCCCAGCTGGGCGCCACCGCGGTGGACAGGATGTCGGCCGCCAGCTGCAATTCCAGCGCCAGCGCCAGCATGCGGGCGAAACCCAGCCGCAGCCGGTTGTAGTCGGGCGGGCCGCCGGCCAGCCGCTGCGTGAAATAGCGCATCGCCAATAACAGCGCGCCGGCTGCGATCACCAACGCGCCGCCGGCCTCCACCGCCAGCTTCAGCCACAGCACCAGATTCGCCACCGCCTCTTCCGCGCCAGCCTGTTGCGGAGACATCATCGTCGCCCCTCCTGTTCGGATCATGAAAAAAGCCCCGCGAGCGGGGCTTCCTTATTGTTCAGAACCGGCGCAGGCGCCGGGGTTCCCGGACTCAGCCGAACAGCACCAGGCCCCACACCACCGCCAGATTGATCAGGCCCAGCAGCTGCGCGGCGCTGCCCATGTCCTTGGCGCGCTTGGCCAGCGGGTGGCGTTCCAGCGAGGTATGGTCGACTGCCGCCTCGATCGCCGAGTTCAGCAGTTCGATGATCAGCGTGGCCAGGCTGCTGGCCACCAGCAGCGCGCGCGCCAGCGGCGCGGCGTGGACGATGAAGGCCATCGGGATCAGGATGACCGCCAGCAGCACCAACTGGCGGAACGCGTCCTCGTGGCGGAAAGCGGCCCGGAGCCCGTCCAGCGAATAACCAAAGGCGTTGATCAGCCTGGCCAGGCCGGTCTTGCCCTTGAACGGGCTTTCCTGCGTCTTTCCCATCGTCACACTCCCATCCTCAGCCTGCATGCGCCGTTAACGGCAAACGGGGTGCATGGTAACGCGCGGCGGACCGGATGGCCAGACCGCGCCCGGCCTCAATGCTGGCAGTGGCGCTCCAGCGCGTCGATGTAGAGGCCGGCGACGTTGATGCCGGTCTGGTCCATGATTTCACGGAAGCAAGTGGGGCTAGTAACGTTGACCTCGGTCAGGTAGTTGCCGATCACGTCGAGGCCAGCCAGCAGGATGCCGCGTTTCTTCAGCTCCGGCCCCACCGTCTCGGCGATCTGGCGGTCGCGCTCGGACAGCGGCCTGGCTTCGCCGCGGCCGCCGGCGGCGAGGTTGCCTCGGGTTTCGCCGGCGGCCGGGATGCGCGCCAGGCAGTGGTCCACCGGCACGCCGTCTATCACCAGGATGCGCTTGTCGCCATCGCGGATTTCCGGAATGTAGCGCTGCGCCATGATGGTGCGCTTGCCGCGCCAGGTGATGGTTTCAATGATGACCGACAGGTTGGGATCGTCCGGCTTGACGCGGAAGATGCTGTCGCCGCCCATGCTGTCCAGCGGCTTCAGGATCACGTCCTGGTGCTGCTTGACGAAGGCGCGCAGCCGGTGCGCTTCGCCGCTGATCAGCGTCGGCGAGATCAGCTCCGGGAAATTCAGGATCGCCAGCTTCTCGTTGAAATCCCGCAGCGCCTGGCCGCTGGTGAACACCTTGACCCCGTGCGACTCCGCCAGCGTGAACAGCTGCGACGCGTACAGATACTCCATGTCGAACGGCGGATCCTTGCGCATCACCACCGCGCTGAAGCCGGTCAGCGGCTGGCGCTGCACTTGCCCCAGCTTGTACCAGTTGGGACGCTCGTCGGTTACCGCCAGATCGTGCGCGTCCACCAGGATGCGCTCGCCCTCCACCGACAGCTGGTGCGCCTCGGCGAAGCTGATGGCGTGGCCGCGGCGATGCGCCTCCTCCATCATCGCGAAGGTGGTGTCCTTGTAGATCTTGAAGTGCTCCAGCGGGTCGGCGATGAACAGTATTCTCATGATGGAATCTTTCCAGTTATGGAGGGCGTAAGCGCCGCGGGCGCGGTTCAGGCGTCCAGTTTGCCTTTCACCCAGGCGGCCAGGTCTTTGCCCAAGGTTTGCGTGCAGCGCTCAAGCACCGAGCAGGAGCCCTTGAAGCCGCCCATGATGCCGCCCATCGAGTCGCGCGAGCCGGTGAAGGTATCCACCAGCTTGCCGTTCTTGTACAGCTTGGCGATCATGGAGACCGACTTGTGGTGGCCGATGAAGGCGTTGCCCATCGACACCACGTTCTCCAGCCGCAACTTCAGGTAATAGCCGGACTGTTTCAGCTGGTCTTCCGGCGCGGCTTCAGCGCTGATGCCAGCCTCCTCCAGCCCCTTCAGGCTGGCGGCGGCCTGCGCTTCCGGCAGCGCGCACTCGTTGCGGATATTGCTGCTGATGCGCACCGGGTCGCCATATTGCGCCACCGGCGACACCTTCACCACCACGCCATCCGCCAGGCACACGTTCGCCAGCGCCATCAAACCTGCAAAAACCAGTTTTTTCATATTGCCTCTGCTTGTCCGCCGCCGGCGGACCGCCATCCATGGTTGAAAATATTATGCGGGACCGCTACATGCTTTCCCTGCGGATATTTTACCCCAATACGAATGGCATGGCCCGCCGCGCCGGCGGAGCCTTGCGGCATCAGGCGTCCGGGTCGGTGGCTTCCAGCTCCAGCGAAGCCGCCAGCAGCGCCAGGCGCGAAATCACGCCGTAGGCGTAGAAGCGGTTGGGCGCGCAGTCCGGCAAGCCCTTGCGGTCCGGCAAACATGGCGTCTCGAACGACAGCGGCACGAAGTGCATGCCCGGCGCGTTGAGGTTTTCGTCGATGCCGCGGCCGGTGTGGACGCGGTAGAAGCCGCCGATCACATAGCGGTCCATCATGTAGACCACCGGCTCGGCCACCGCCTCGTTGACGGTTTCAAAGGTGTACACGCCCTCCTGGACGATCACCTCGGACACTTCCAGGCCTTCCTTCACCACCGACATCTTGTTGCGCGCCTTGCGGTTCAGGCCGATCACCTCGTCCGGGCTCTTCACGCTCATCACGCCCATGCCGTAGGTGCCGGCGTCCGCCTTGACGATGACGAAGGGGTCGTTGTCGATGCCGTATTCGCGGTATTTGCGGCGGATCTTGTCCAGCATCTGCGATACCGTCTCCGCCAGTTGCTCCTCGCCGGTGCGGGCGTGGAAATCCAGGCCGCCGCAGCTGGAGAAGTAGGGATTGATCGTCCACGGATCGATGGAAATCAGCCGCGCGAAGTCGTCGCACACCTTGTTGTACGCTTCGAAATGATGGGTCTTGCGGCGCACCGCCCAGCCGGCATGCAGCGGCGGCAGCAGCGTCTGCTCCAGATTTTGCAGCAGATCGGGGATGCCGGCCGACAGGTCGTTGTTGAGCAGCACCACGCAGGGATTGAAGCCGTCGGACAGCACCAGGCGGTTGCCGCGCCGCTCCAGCGGCTCCAGCGTCAGCTTGTCGCCGTTGGCCGACACCAGTTCGGTGATCTCGGTGATTTCCGGGTTCAGCGAACCCAGCCTTACCTTGAGGCCGGCCTGCTCGAAAATGTGCACCAGGGTGGCGACGTTCTGCAGGTAGAAAGTGTTGCGGGTGTGGTTTTCCGGAATCAACAGGATGCTGCGCGCTTCCGGGCAGACCTTGTCCACCGCGCTCTGCGCCGCCTGCACCGCCAGCGGCAGGAATTCCGGATTCAGGTTGTTATGGCCGCCCGGGAACAGGTTCATGTCCACCGGCGCCAGCTTGAAGCCGCTGTTGCGCAGATCGACCGAACCATAGAACGGCGTGGCGTGGGCGTGCCACTGGCTGCGGAACCAGTGTTCGATCTGCGGTTGGGCCGCCAGAATGCGGCTTTCCAACTCGTAAAGAGGGCCGGTAAGTGCGGTGGCCAGGTGCGGAACGGGTGGCATGACTTCCCCTTGCAAGCTACGATCATCAGGATCAATTGATTAATGGTGGGGATGGCGGCCGGCATATTCAAGCCACCCTCTCACTCTTGCCGCGCAACGATCGACGTCAGGGGCGCGCGCCGCCCAGGCCCGAAGCGGGCCAGGCATCGACCACCTGCGTGGAAAAGCATTGCCCAGCGTCACTTTAACCCATCGTCATTACAGAAATTGCGCAACGCCACCCACCGCGCGCGGCGGCTGGCCAATGCGCATCCATTGCCGATGCGACGAGTCCGGAATGTTCCGGGCCTGCAGTTTACCCCGAGCGCCCCGCGCGGGGCTGCGCGCGACCCCGCAATAATACGCTGACATAAATGCCAGTAGAGCAGACCATGCTTATACTCTAGTAGGTCAGCAGCCTTACCTGAAACCCAAATCGGGGACACCGCCGGCATCGCGCCGGAAAATGAAAAAAGCGCCGCGAACGCGGCGCTTTTTCAGCAAAAAACAGCTTACAGCGGCCATTCGTCGCCATAGGCCTGCAGATACAAATCCTTCAGCGAATCCCAATCGAAGAAATGGTTCTGGCAGCCATGGGTGGTCACCTTGATCGCGCCGATCACATTGGCCAGCCGGCCAGTGATCTTCCAATCCACGCCGCGGCTGATGCCCCACAGCAGGCCGGCGCGGAAAGCGTCGCCGCAGCCCATCGGATCCACCGGCTTGATGGGCATCTGCACACGCGGAATCAGGTGCACGGTATCGTCGACATAGATCTCGGCGCCCTTGGAGCCGCGGGTGACGATCAACGCCTTCACCTTCTTGCGCAGGTCGTCGACCGTCAGGCCGGCGCGTTCGCGCATCAACTCGCTCTCGTAATCGTTGATCGCCACATAGCTGGCCAGATCGACGATCTCGTGGATCTCGTCGCGCGACAACAGCGGCAACTCCTGGCCCGGATCGAAAATGAACGGGATCCCGGCCGCCGCCAGCTCGCGCGAATGCTGGATGAAGGCGGTGTAACCGCCCGGCGACAGGATAGCCAACTCGATCGGATCCGGAATGTCGGACACGTGGTTCTCGGTAGCGAAATCCATCGCGCCCGGGTGGAAGGCCATCAGCTGATTGCCGTCCTTGTCGGCAATGCCGAAGCATTGCGGGGTATACTGCTTGCGGATCAGGCGGATGAAGCGGTCATCCACGCCCACCCGTTTCAGGTGCTGCCGGTACGGTTCGAAGTCCTCGCCCACCACGCCCATCACAATCGGCTTCTCGCCCAGCAAGCACAGGCTGTAGGCGATGTTGCCGGCCATGCCGCCGAACTCGCGGCGCATGGTGGGAGCCAAAAAGGTGGTGGAAATCTTGTGCAGCTGATCCGGCAGGATCTGGCTGTCAAAACGGCCATGGAACGAGAACAGGGTATCGTATGCGAGCGCCCCGCAGACGAGGATAGACATGCCCACTCCGCAAAAGAATCAATCGACCATTTTAACATAAAGTTAATTTTTGCAGCAGTCTCGTCCGCCGCAAGTGGCGGAAACGCAAGACAATTCCAATGACATCACAGGATAAGCCGATGAAATCAAAACGCCTGTTCGCCGCCTTGCTGATCGCCGCGCTGCCGCTGGCCGCCCACGCCGCCCCCACGCTGGAGCAAAGCCGCTTCACCGACCTGAACGCCAAGCCCGCCACCACCGCCGCCTACAAGGGCAAGGTGACGGTGCTGAACTTCTGGGCCACCTGGTGCGGACCGTGCCGCGAAGAGATGCCGATGCTGAACGGCCTGCGCAAGAAACTGGCGCCCAAGGGCGTGGAAGTGGTGGGCGTGGCGCTGGACAGCAAGGAGCAGGTGGAACCCTTCGTCAAGCAGCTGAAGATCGGCTATCCCATCCTGCTGGGCAACGACGACACGCTGGATCTGATGCGCAGCCTGGGCAACAAGACCGGCGGCCTGCCGTACACGCTGGTGCTGGACCGCAGTGGCAAAGTCGCCGCCGCGTTGACAGGAAAACTGGATGAAAAGCGGCTGGAAACCGCCATCAAGCCTTATCTGTAAGAATTGCGCCACAGATCGCTCCAAACAACCGGCATGCGCCATCCTGCAACAGGATTTTTACGATACAATTGAAAATCAACGGGGATGGCGCCGCCATTCGCTATCGAGCGTCTGTGTCGCCCACGGCTTTGCCATGGCGCCGCCGCGCAAGCTGCGTGAAAAGCGAGACCAACCGATGGCAATGCCATGACGCCTATGGAACCAATGGCGTCTGGCCCCATTCCAAACCATTGAAGCGCCCAAGCGGGGAAGTTGCCTGGACATCCATCCGCGCACCCGGTCCGGCGCGCCGGCAGTTTTCAGATTAGCGATGTTTTTGGTTATGCCAAGGCCCAGCAGTCCGCCTGGCCCCCGAGTCGGATATCGAAACAGAACACTATGCTGCTTATTCTCTTCTCCGCCCTATTCACCTCGTTCATCTTGGCGATACTGGTGGTGCGCTACAACTACCTGCACAGCAAATACTCGGCTGACAGCGATATGGCAGGCATCCAGAAATTCCACGCCTGTCCTGTTCCCCGCATCGGCGGCATTCCGATCTTCCTGGGCTTTTCGGTCGGACTGACGGTCGCCGGCGTACTCCACGCCTCCGTCGAGGCGCTGTACTTCATGCTTGCCTCCCTGCCCGCCTTCGCATTTGGCCTGACGGAGGACTTGACCAAAAGAATCGGTCCGCTGCCTCGCCTGCTCGCCACTTTCGTCTCCGCGGCGCTAGTCTTTTACCTGCTGCACGGCAGCATCAACCGTGTCGAGATCCCCTGGCTGGACCACCTGCTCGCCAGCTACGCGCCCTTGGCCTTCCTGTTCACGATTTTCGCCGCCGGCGGCGTGGCTCACGCGTTCAACATCATCGACGGCTACAACGGCCTGTCCGGCACGGTGGCCATTCTCACCCTGCTGGCGCTCGCTTACGTGGCCTTCAAGGTCAACGACTCATTCCTGATCGCGCTTTGCTTCGCCATGATAGGCGCAATATCGGGCTTCCTGCTGCTCAACTTCCCTCGCGGCCTGATTTTCGCCGGCGATGGCGGCGCCTACCTCACAGGATTCGCCGTCGCGGAGATTTCCATCCTACTGATCGCCAGGCATCCCAATGTCTCGCCGTGGTTCCCTCTGCTGGTGGTCATTTATCCGGTCTTCGAGACCGTGTTCACCATTTACCGCCGCAAGTTCCTGCAGAAGCGCTCCATCGGCCACCCGGATGCGCTGCACCTGCACCAGATCATCTACAAAAGAGTGGTGCTGTGGATGGTGGCGTCCAAAGAAGCCAAGCACCTGACCCAGCGCAACAGCATGACTTCGCCGTATCTGTGGGCGCTATCCTCCAGCTCCGTCTTGCCAGCGATGCTGTTCTGGAACCAAAAGTACGTGCTGATGGCTTTCGCCGCGCTCTTCGTACTCAGCTACACCTATCTGTACAAATCGATCGTCCGCTTCCGCACCCCGCGCTGGATCATGATCAATGAGCAGATCAAGCAGCAATCGCCGGTCGGCGCCAGTACCGCGGCCAATCCACAGCGCAGCTCCTGACGCGCATCCAGGAGAGCGGATGGTCTCCGCCATCTCTCTCCGCCCCTCCCGACAACACTCTCCCAACAGCACCCGCCAAGCAGGGCCTGCCTAGGCCCTCGTTCCCAAGCCCATTCGCCACGGCTCTAACACGCACTAGCCAACCTCAGCCCGCCACTCTCGCTCTCTGGCCGCTGACGCCCCGTAGCCTCGTCGCCATTGGCTCCGATCATCCACCCATGAAAAAAGCCGGCGCACACGCGCCGGCTTTTCGCTTTGCCACTCAGGCCATCAAGCCAGACGGCCGTGGCACTGCTTGTACTTTTTGCCGCTGCCGCACGGGCACAGGTCGTTGCGGTTGATGCGCAGGCCTTGCGAGGCCAGCGCTTCCGGCGACAGCGGATTGTCCTCGTCGTCGCCCAGCGCCGAACCCGGCTCGGCATGCTGCATTTCAAACTCCGGCAGCGCGTGCGGCTCCACCGCCTCCACGTCTTCCTGGCCGCGGATCTGCACCGTCATCAGCACTTGCACCACGCTGCGCTTGATGCGCTCCAGCATGTCGGCGAACAGCTCGAAGGCCTCGCGCTTGTACTCCTGCTTCGGGTTCTTCTGCGCGTAGCCGCGCAGATGGATGCCCTGGCGCAGATGGTCCATCGCCGCCAGGTGTTCGCGCCAGTGGTTGTCCAGCATCTGCAGCACCAGGCTGCGTTCGAACTGGCGCATCACGCCGTCGCCGGCCTGCTCCACCTTGGCCTGGTAGGCCGCGGCGGCCAGATCGATGATGCGCTGGCGGATATGTTCGATGTCCAGGGTGGTTTCAGCCTGCATCCAGGCCGCCACCGGCGCCTCCAGCAGGAAGTCGGCGGCCAGCGTCTTCTCCAGGCCGGCCAGGTCCCACTGCTCTTCCAACGATTCCGGCGGCAGATGCAGGTCGACCAGGTCGGAGATCACGCCTTCGCGCATGTTCACCACCACGTCGGACACGTCCTCTTCCACCAGGATTTCGCTGCGCTGCTGGTAGATCACCTTGCGCTGGTCGTTGGCGACGTCGTCGTATTCCAGCAATTGCTTGCGGATGTCGAAGTTGCGGCCTTCCACTTTGCGCTGGGCGTTTTCGATCGAGCGGGTCACCCACGGATGCTCGATGGCTTCGCCTTCCGGCATCTTCAGCCGGTCCATGATGGCGGCGACGCGCTCGGAGGCGAAGATGCGCAGCAGCGGGTCTTCCAGGCACAGGTAGAAGCGGGACGAGCCCGGGTCGCCCTGGCGGCCGGAACGGCCGCGCAGCTGGTTGTCGATGCGGCGCGATTCGTGGCGTTCGGTGCCGACGATATGCAGGCCGCCGGCTTCCAGCACCGCGGCGTGGCGTTGCTTCCAGTCGGCGCGGATGGCCTCTACCTTGGCGTTTTTCTCGGCGTCGGACAGGCTGTCGTCAGCGCGCACCGCCTTGATTTCCGGTTCCGGATTGCCGCCCAGCACGATGTCGGTGCCGCGGCCGGCCATATTGGTGGCCACCGTGATCATGCCGGGACGGCCGGCCTGCACCACGATGTCGGCTTCGCGGGCGTGCTCCTTGGCGTTCAGCACGTTATGCGGCAGCTTGGCCTTGTGCAGCAGCTCGGACACCAGCTCGGAGTTTTCGATGCTGGTGGTGCCCACCAGCACCGGCTGGCCGCGCTCGTGGCAGTCCTTGATGTCGGCCAGGATGGCGTCGTACTTCTCCTTGGCGGAGCGGTACACCTTGTCCTGCGCGTCCTTGCGCACCATAGGCTTGTTGGTGGGGATCACCACGGTTTCCAGGTTGTAGATGCTCTGGAATTCGTAGGCCTCGGTGTCGGCGGTGCCGGTCATGCCGGACAGCTTGCCGTACAGACGGAAGTAGTTCTGGAAGGTGATCGAGGCCAGCGTCTGGTTCTCGCGGTTGATCTCCACGCCTTCCTTGGCTTCCACCGCCTGGTGCAGGCCATCGGACCAGCGGCGGCCGGCCATCAGGCGGCCGGTGAATTCGTCGACGATCACCACTTCGCCGTCCTGCACCACGTAGTGCTGGTCCAGGTGGAACAGCGCGTGGGCGCGCAGCGCGGCCATCAGGTGGTGCATCAGCGTGATGTTGGTGGCCGAGTACAGGCTGTCGCCTTCCTTCAAGAGGCCCATGCGGGTGAGGATGTCCTCGCTGTGCTCGTGGCCGGCTTCCGACAACAGCAGGCTGTGGGCTTTTTCGTCCACCCAGTAGTCGCCTTCGCCTTCTTCGGTTTCCTGGCGCTTGAGCAGCGGCGGCACCGCGTTCATGCGCTGGTACATGTCGATGTTGTCGTCGGCCGGACCGGAGATGATCAGCGGCGTGCGCGCCTCGTCGATCAGGATGGAGTCCACCTCGTCCACCACTGCGAAGGCCAGCTTGCGCTGCACCTTTTCTTCGACGCTGAACACCATGTTGTCGCGCAGGTAGTCGAAGCCGAATTCGTTGTTGGTGCCGTAGGTGATGTCGCAGGCGTAGGCGGCCTGCTTGTCGTCATGGGCCATCTGCGACAGGTTCACGCCCACCGACAGGCCGAGGAAGTTGTACAGCGGCGCCATGATGCCGGCGTCGCGACTGACCAGGTAGTCGTTGACGGTCACCACGTGCACGCCGTCGCCGGACAGCGCGTTCAGGTACACCGCCAGCGTCGCCACCAGGGTCTTGCCTTCGCCCGTTTTCATTTCCGGGATCTTGCCGTAGTGCAGCGCCATGCCGCCGATCAGCTGCACGTCGAAGTGACGCATGCCCATCACGCGGCGCGAGGCTTCGCGGCAGACGGCGAAGGCTTCGGGCAACAGGTCGTCCAGCGTCTCGCCCTTGGACAGGCGCGCGCGGAATTCATCGGTCTTGGCGGCCAGCGCCTCGTCGGACAGCGCTTGCAGGCCCTGTTCCAGGGCGTTGATGCGTACCACCGTCTGGCGGAACTGCTTCAGCAGACGATCATTGCGGCTGCCGAATACCTTCTTGAGTAGCGAGGAGATCATGTAATCGAATCCAGAAACCAGCGGGCCGGAAAGTGTGTCCGCAAAAAATGCTGAAAAGTGTAGCACATTCGCAGACAAGGTTATGGGGGCATCCATGCGCCACATCAAGAGCAGGGTAACAAACAACTGTTGGTTTTAGGCTACGCCGTCCGCCACGCAAATAGAGCAAACGCTCGATTCAATTGACCGAACCATTCATGCTGCTTAAATATTTGCCGGCGATAATGCGCGATTTTGCGAAACCTGCGGCATACATTCTCTGGAGAAACGATGGACAGGCGGCAATTTCTGAAGTGGGGCAGTTTCCTGACGGTGTCGGCGGCCAGCGCCGGACTGAGCGGATGCATAGGCGACGACAGCGGCAGCAGCGCGGGCGGCAGAAACCTGAACGCCGCCGGCAAGCGCTTCGACCTGGGCGTGGCTTCCGGCGATCCGCGTCCGGACAGCGTCGTGCTGTGGACTCGCGTCGACGGCGGCGACGGCAGCAACCCGCTCGCCGTCACCGTGCAGCTGTCGGACAAGGCCGACTTCTCCAATCTGCTGGTCAATCAGAGCCTGAGCGCCGATCCCGGCTGGGACTATACGGTGCGCCACAAGGTCACCGGCCTGTCCGCCGCCACCTTCTACTATTACCGCTTCCTCACCGGCAGCGTGGTCAGCGCCGCCGGCCGCACCAAGACCGCGCCGGCGGCCGGCAGCTCGCCGGCGCAGCTGAAATTCGCCTACATCACCTGCCAGGACTGGAGCGTCAACCACTGGGGCGCCTTCGATGAAATCGCCCAGCTGGACCTGGACTTCGTCATGCATGTCGGCGACTACATCTACGAAACCGTCGGCGCCGGCTTCCAGACCGGCGGCAACGAAACCCGCCATCCACCGCTGACCCTGCCCAACGGCACCCGGCGCGCCGACGGCGCGATCTACGCCACCACGCTGGCCGACTACCGCTACCTGTACAAGAGCTACCGCGCCGATCCGCGCATCCAGGCGGTGCACGCCAACTTCCCGGTGATCTCGATCTGGGACGACCACGAATTCTCCGACGACTGCTGGCAGGACCGCCAGGTCTACTATCCGGGCGAAGACGACACCCCCAACACACCGCGCCGCCGCAGCGCCAACCAGGCCTGGTTCGAGTACACGCCGGCCGATGTCAGCATCGATCTGGCCAATCCGTCGTTCCAGAACATCCAGATCTACCGCAGCTTCGATTTCGGCAAGCTGGCCACGCTGGTGATGACCGACCAGCGGCTGTACCGCGCCGACCACATCATCTCCGAAGACTCAGTCCCCAATACCGGTCTGGCCAATATCGGCAGCCGCTATTTCGTGCCGCAGGCGCTGCTGTCGGCCACCGAAGCCGCCAAGATCGCCGCAGCCGGCGGCGACCTGCAGCCGGTGTCCATCCTGGGCGACAGCCAGCGCGCCTGGTGGCAGCAACAGATGCAGGGCGCCGCCGGCGCCTGGAAGCTGTGGGGCAACGAAGTGTCGCTGCTGAGAATGGGCGTGGACGGCACCCAGGCGGTGGCCGGCATGCTGGCGCAGGGCCTGGCCCCGGCGCTGGCGCAGAACTTCGCCCTCAATCTAAGCGCCCCCCAGCTGCAACAGCTGGCCGGCGCGCTGTACCTGGACCTGAAAGCCGCCGACGTCAGCGGCGCCACCCCGGCGCTGACTTACGCCAACACCCAGCCCTTGCTCGCCGGCTTCAGCGCCGCCATTTCCGCGCCGGTATTCGCCGCCGCGCTGAAGCCGGCGCTGGACGCCGCGCTGCCGCCGTCGATGCTGCTGAACCAATACATCCTCAACGCCGACCAGTGGGACGGCTACAACGCCGAGCGCAAGGCGCTGATGGCCTTCCTGAAAACCAACAACATCGGCAATGTGGTGGGCATCACCGGCGACATCCACGCCTTTTTCGCCGGCCAGGTGATGGACGACTTCGACGCCGCCAGCCCGACCCCGGTGATGGTGGACCTGGTGACCGCCGGCATCTCCAGCAACTCCTTCTTCAGCTATTTCAAGAACGTGGTGGACACGGTGCCGGCCTTCGCCAAGGCCAAGCCGCTGATCTACCAGACCGCGAACGGCCAGACGGTCAACACCTTCACCGCCACGCTGCAAACCTTCAACCCCTGGCTGAAATACGCCGACAGCGACGCCCAGGGCTACGCGGTGGTGACGCTGACGCCGGCCAAGCTCAGCTGCGCCTTCCACAAGATGGCCAAGCTGGTCGGCGGCGTCGCGCCATCTCCCGCCACCGCCAGCGTCCAGACCGTGGAAGTGCTGGCCGGCGCCCCGGTGGTCAACGTGCTGTGACGCGGCCGCGCCGCCGCCCGGCGACAGCCGGCGCGGCGGCGCCCTCCCCAACCGTTTGCCCTAGTACATTTCGTCACAAAATACCCACGATACGCCCCGGTTTTTCACATCCGTTTTATACCTTCTCTGGTAGCATCCATGCCCTGAACCGGGGCGTTCCCGGCAACGAACCGACACCGCGCTCTCCCGCCGGGACCGGATATGGCCGCCATGGCGCCGCCTCCCGTTCCAGAGTTGTCATAATACAAGCGGGCCGCCCGCCGCCCAGCCGGCCGCGGCCAGCGCAATCCCCTAAACCGGAGAGGCCAGATGACCACCGCTGTCCGCCATTTCATGCCCGCCACCGCGCGGAGGCTGATACCCAACCGCTGGGATCTGATCGCGTTTCCGCTGATCCTGGGTTTTCTGTTGCTGGCCACCAGCGGCATCCGCGAAACCTGGGCGCCGATCACCGCGCTGCAGACCGTGCCGATCACGCTGGACCCCGGCAACCTGCCGGAATACGCGCTGCGCACCACTTTGCGCATGCTGGCCGCCATGGCGGCGGCCCTGGTGTTCACGCTGATTTACGGCACGCTGGCGGCCAAGAGCCGCCGCGCCGGCCTGCTGTTGGTGCCGATACTGGACATCCTGCAGTCGGTGCCGGTGCTGGGCTACATCTCGTTCACCGTCACCTTCTTCCTGGCCTTGTTCCCCGGCCGGGTGCTGGGCGCGGAATGCGCGGCCATCTTCGCCATCTTCACCAGCCAGGCCTGGAACATGACCTTCAGCTTCTACCAAAGCCTGCGCACCGTGCCACGCGACCTGGAGGAAGTCTCGGTCAACCTGCGCCTGTCGCCGTGGCAGAAATTCTGGAAGCTGGAAGTGCCGTTCTCGATGCCGGGCATGATTTGGAACATGATGATGAGCATGTCCGGCGGCTGGTTCTTCGTGGTGGCGTCGGAGGCGATCACCGTCGGCGACAAGACCGTCACCCTGCCCGGCGTCGGCTCCTACCTGGCGATGGCGATCCAGGACAAGAACCTGGCCGCCGTCGGCTGGGTGATCCTGACCATGACCGTGGTGATCTTGGTCTACGACCAGTTCCTGTTCCGCCCGATGGTGGCCTGGGCTGACAAATTCCGCCTGGAGGACACCGCCAGCCAATCCGCGCCGGAATCGTGGGTGCTGAACCTGATCCAGCGCACCCATTTCATCCAGCAGCTGCTCAAGCCCTTCGGCAAGCTGATCAAGACCATCGCCCGGCTGCGGCTGAATGTCAGCCTGCCCAAGGGCATCCATTCCGAAGCCCACACCCCGGTGTCGCGCGGCATCGATGTGGTGTGGTGGTTCGGCGTGGCGATGCTGGCCATCTACAGCGCCAACATCCTGGTGCACTTCATCGCCCGCGAAGTGGGCGTGGCGGAGGTGCTGCGGGTGCTCGGCCTCGGCCTGATCACGCTGGTGCGCGTCAGCCTGCTGATCGTGCTGGCCTCGGTGGTCTGGGTGCCGCTGGGCGTGCTGATCGGCCTGCGTCCGGCGCTGGCGGAAAAAATCCAGCCGCTGGCGCAGTTCCTGGCCGCCTTCCCGGCCAACCTGCTGTTCCCGGTGTTCGTGGTGTTCATCGTCCACTTCAAGCTGAACCCCGACATCTGGCTGTCGCCGCTGATCGTGCTGGGCACCCAGTGGTACATCCTGTTCAACGTGATCGCCGGCGCCAGCGCCTTCCCCAACGACTTCCGCGAGGCGGCGGCCAATTTCCGCATCCGCGGCTGGCAATGGTGGCGCAAGGTGATGCTGCCCGGCATCTTCCCCTACTACGTCACCGGCGCGATAACGGCATCGGGCGGCGCCTGGAACGCCAGCATCGTTTCCGAATTCGTGTCCTGGGGCAACGACAAGGTGGTCGCGCACGGCCTGGGCGCCTACATCGCGCAGACCACCGCCGCCGGCGACTACCCGAAGATCCTGCTGGGCATCGTCACCATGTCGCTGTTCGTGGTGCTGTTCAACCGCCTGCTGTGGCGTCCGATGTACGCCATCGCCGAAAACAAACTCCGTCTCAACTAAGGGGCAAGCATGACTCACGACACCACCACCCCGGGACAAGAAATCTTCAAGCTGAAGAACGTCTGCCGCGGCTTCGCCAAGGGCAGCGACGAGATCCAGGTGCTGGACGACGTCAACCTGACGCTGCACGAGGGCGAGATCGTCGGCCTCCTGGGCCGCTCCGGCTCCGGCAAGTCCACGCTGCTGCGCATCATCGCCGGCCTGATCCAGCAAAGCAGCGGCGAGGTCGACTATCGCGGCAAGCCGCTGACCGGCCCCGCCGAAGGCGTGGCGATGGTGTTCCAGACCTTCGCGCTGTTCCCGTGGCTGACCGTGCTGCAAAACGTCGAGGCCGGCCTGGAAGCGCTGGGCGTGGAGCCCAAGGAGCGCCGCAAGCGCGCGCTGGCCGCCATCGACCTGATCGGCCTGGACGGCTTCGAAAACGCCTATCCGCGCGAATTGTCCGGCGGCATGCGCCAGCGCGTCGGCTTCGCCCGCGGCCTGGTGGTCAACCCGACGCTGCTGCTGATGGACGAACCGTTTTCGGCGCTGGACGTGCTGACCGCCGAGACGCTGCGCACCGACATGCTGGACCTGTGGAGCGACAAGCAGTTGCCGATCAAGTCGGTGCTGATCGTCACCCACAACATCGAGGAAGCGGTGTTCATGTGCGACCGCATCCTGGTGCTGTCGTCCAATCCCGGCCGCGTGGTGGCCGAGATCAAGGTGCCGTTCCCGCACCGCCGCAACCGGCTGGACCCGGCCTTCCGCAAGATGGTGGACGACATCTACGCGCTGATGACCGCGCGCCGCAGCGCCCACACCCTGCACAAGCTGCCGCTGGAAATCGGCAGCCACCTCGGCGAGGTGTCCACCAACCTGATGGCCGGCCTGATCGAGGAAGTGGCGCAGGCGCCTTACTTCGGCAAGGCCGACATGCCGGAAATCGCCGAGAAGCTGCGGCTGGAGGTGGATGATCTGTTCCCGGTGGCGGAAATCCTGGAACACCTCGGCTTCGTCGAGCTGAAAGACGGCGATATCCTGCTGACCGCCGCCGGCAAGCTGTTCGCCGACTACGGCACCCAGGAGCGTAAGGTGCAGTTCGCCGAACACCTGCTGCGCCATGTGCCGATGGCCGCCCACATCCGCAAGGTGCTGCAGGAGCGCCCCGGCCAGCGCGCGCCGCGCTTGCGCTTCGCCCAGGAGCTGGAAGACTCGCTGTCCGACCAGGCGGCGGAAGAAACGCTGGACACCGTGATCAGCTGGGGCCGCTACGCCGAGATCTTCTCCTACAACGACCACACCGAAACCTTCAGCCTGGAGGATGTGGAGGGCGGCCAGTAAACCCTCCCGCCGCCAAGAACACGACGGGCGCCCAACGGCGCCCGTTTTCTTTGCCCGCGCCGCGCGGTGCTACAATGCGGCATCGACCGTTTCCTCTCCATCCCATGTCCGGACGCCCGCTGCAAGACATCACCCGCCAGGACAGCCACCTGGCCCGCCTCACCGCCGCCGCCAACGAGCTGATGGCGCTGGACCGCGCCTTCAAGAAGCTGATCCCGGAAGCCATGGCCGAAGCCTGCCGCGCGGTGCGCATCCGCGACGACGAGCTGGTGCTGTACGCCGACAACGGCATCGTCGCCGCCCGGCTGCGCATGAGCGCGCCCGGCCTGCTGCCGCAGCTGGCCAGGCAGGGCTACCCGGCCGCCAAGGTGAAGGTCAAGGTGATGCTGAAGCTGGCGCGGCGGAAAAAACCCAAGACCCTGGCCATCAGCGAAAACGCGCTGGACGGCATGGAGCAGGCCGCCGAAAGCATAGACAATCCGGTGGTGCGCCAGGCTTTGGCCAGGCTGATCGCACATCAGCGCCGCGGCTGACTGTACGAATAGCCAGTTTCAAGCCAAGGTCATTTCGACGCAAATAGTCCCCTTCAAAATAAAATAGAAGGAGCCGCCGTGCCCGCCCTGCAACATTTCCAGCCCGACCATTCTCCCGCCGACATCATCGCCGCGCTGGAGCGCGACGGCGGCGTCGTCATCGACCAATTGCTGGAACCGGCCGCGCTGGCACGCTTCCGCCAGCAGCTGAACCCGCTGCTGGACGCCTCGCCCGACTGCCAGGGCGACTTCTACGGCTACGCCACCCGCCGGCTGTCCGGCCTGATCGCCCGCGTGCCGGCCTGCCGCGAGCTGGCCATCCACCCGCTGATCCTGCAGGTGATGGACGCCTTCCTGCTGAAGGGCTGCCGCGAATACCAGCTCAACCTGACCCAGGCGATACGCATCGGCCCCGGCGAGCCGCGCCAATTCCTGCACAGCGACGGCCTGATGTTCCCAGTGAAGGTGCCAGGCTCGGAAAGCATGATCAACTGCATGTACGCGCTGGACGACTTCACCGAGGACAACGGCGCCACCAATGTCGCGCCCGGCAGCCACCTGTGGCCGGAAGGGCGCGAGGCGCAAGAAGACGAAATCGTGCGCGCCGCGATGCAGGCCGGCTCGGTGCTGATCTACCTGGGCTCGGTCATCCACGCCGGCGGCGCCAACCGCAGCGCGGCGCCGCGCACCGGCGTGGTGCTCAGCTACAACCTAGGCTGGCTGCGCCAGGCGGAAAACCACTACCTGGCGGTGCCGCGGGAGCTGGCGAGCGAGCTGCCGGAACGGCTGCAGCGGCTGCTCGGCTACTTCGTCCACGCGCCCAACCTCGGCAGCGTGGACGGCCGCGATCCGATCGAACTGCTGCGCGGCCCGGCCCAGGGCCAGGCGCGCTTCACCGAATTCCTGCCCGAGGAGATCCGCGGCCCGCTGGCCGAGGCGCGCGCCGCCATGCAAAAGGGCTGAACGCTTTCAAATTGCCATGGAAGCGGAGTAAAGTGGCGGCTGTTTTTCCTTGACCCCTGCGAACGGAAACAGGACAGCCGCCATGTCAGACCACGATCCCCTCCATCCCCCGACCGATGCCGCGCCGCAAGACCCGTCGCGCCGCCGCCTGTTCGAAGGCCTGGCAGCCATCGGCGCCGCCGCGGCGCTGCCGGCCGCCATCAGCGAAAGCGCCGAAGCCGCGCCGGCCGTCCACGGCCCGCTGGACGCCAAGCTGCGCCACCATGTGAAGAACGTCGTGGTGATCTACCTGGAAAACCGCAGCTTCAACAATCTGTACGGCAACTTCCCCGGCGTGAAGCATCCGCTGGCGCAAGCGCCGGCCGAAACCTGTATCCAGCTGGACCGCGACGGCTCCAAACTGAAGAATCTGCCCAAGATCTGGGGCGGCATGGTGCAGCGCGGCCAGACCATCGCCGGCAAGTACTACCTGATAGACGAAAACGCGATCCAGAACCTGCCCAACGGCCCCTTCCCGCTGAAGGACGCCGACGGCCAGCCGCTGCCGGAGGCCGTGATCACCCGCGACCTGTGGCATCTGTTCTACCAGAACCAGATGCAGATCAACGGCGGCAAGAACGACCAGTTCGTCGCCTGGGCCGACTCCGGCGCGCTGGTGATGGGCCACTACAGCGAAACCGCGAAAAACCTCAACCAGTGGAAAATCGCCCAGCAATACACGCTGTGCGATAACTTCTTCATGGCGGCCTTCGGCGGCTCCTACCTGAACCACCAGTTCCTGATTTCCGCCCGCACGCCGGAATACTTCAACGCCAAGGACACCGCGGCGGCCAAAAAGATCGCCGTGCTGGACGACGGCCCGCAGGGCTACCAGCTGAAGGTGAAGCAAGCGACATCGGCGATGGACGGCCCGCCGCAGTTCGTCAACAACGGCGCCATCACCCCGGACGGCTATGCGGTCAACACCATGGCGCCGCCGTTCCAACCCAGCTACATCAAGCCGGCCCAAGGCGGCGACCAACGCTACGCCGACCCGGCCGACGCCAATACCCTGCCGCCGCAAACCTACGACACCATCGGCGATCTGCTGTCGCGCCAGGGCGTCAGCTGGGCCTGGTACGGCGGCAGCTGGCAGGCGGCGCTGGAAGGCAAGGGCGGCCCGGACACCCCCAACTTCCAGTACCACCACCAGCCGTTCAACTACTTCAAGAACTTCGCGCCCGGCAGCAAAGCGCGCGAGGAGCACCTGCGCGACGGCGGCCTGGGCGATAGTCCGATCAGCAACCGCTTCATCGCCGACGCCGTGGCCGGCAAGCTGCCGGCGGTGGCCTTCTACAAGCCGCAGGGCAACCTCAACATGCACGCCGGCTACTCCGACGTGGAAAGCGGCGACCGCCACGTCGCCAACGTGCTGCAGCACCTGATGAGCGGCCCGCAGTGGAAGAATATGGTGGTGATCATCACCCACGACGAAAACGGCGGTTGGTGGGACCACGTGGCCCCGCCCAAGGGCGACCGCTGGGGCCCGGGCAGCCGCATCCCGGCCATCATCGTGTCGCCGTTCGCCAAGAAGGGCCATGTCGACCACACCTTCTACGACACCACCTCCATCATCCGCTTCATCAGCCGCCTGCACGGCCTGCCGGAGCTGGAGGGCGTCAAGGTGCGCAACCAGGCCTTCCATCAGCGCGGCGCCCAGCCGCCGGGCGACCTGACCGGCGCGCTGCAGCTCTAAGCGCTCCATCCCGTACCACAGCCCGGCGATGCCGGGCTTTTTGCTGGTTTCTGCTATATTCCCAGCCTTCACCGCTTCAAGAGGTCCGCCATGAAAACCCACGCCCGCCTCTGCGCCGCCCTGTCGCTGGCGCTGCTATCCTCCTCCGCACTCGCCTGCGGCGACGAAGCCGCGCTGTACAGCCGCGCCTACGACCAGTGCATGGACGCCGCCGTCTCCACCGTCGCCATGCAGGACTGCATCGCCGCCGAGCATGGCAAGCAGGACAAAACGCTCAACGACAACTACCGCAAGCTGATGGCCGCGCTGGCCAAGCCGCGCCAGCCGCAGTTGCTGGCAGCGCAACGGCTGTGGCTGCAATACCGCGACGCCAACTGCCGTCTCTACGCCGACCCGGACGGCGGCACCGCCGCCGCATTGGCCGCCGCCGACTGCGCGCTGGCCGCCACCGCGGCGCGCGCCGCCGAACTGGCCAAGCTGCTGCCGGAGCAGCACTGAAACTATCTTCCAAGGGAATAACTTCCAAGGAAGATAAATTTGTGCCATGATGCATTCATGGACAAGCTAGATAGCATACTCGAGCAATGGCGGCAGGCCCGCCCCGATGTCGATTGCTCCGCGATGGCGGTGGTCGGCCGGCTGGGCCGCCTCCTCATCCACCTGCAAAACCGGCTGGCCGACAACTTCACCGCCTTCGGCCTGAAAGACGGCGAATTCGACGTGCTGGCCACGCTGCGCCGCGCCGGCGGCGCCGACGGCCTCTGTCCAACCGACCTCTACACCAGCCTGATGCTGACCTCCGGCGCCGTCAGCAAACGGCTGGACCGGCTGGAAGCCGCTGGCTGGGTGACGCGCCAACCCAATCCCGACGACCGCCGCGCGCTGCGCATCTTGTTGACCCCGGCAGGACTCGAACGGGTAGACCGCGCGCTGGAAGGACACGTCGCCGCCATGGAAGACGCGCTCTCGCCGCTCGCGCCCGAGCAGCGCGCTCAACTGGCCGGCTTGCTCAAGCTCTGGCTGCAGGGCTTCCCCGGCGAATCGCCCGGCTAAGCCCCTCTCTTTTCCCGCTTTCCCACCCCTGACGCCGCCGGCGCCAGCCGCCCCCGGCTCGCCCGCCGCCAGGCTCACTTAGGAGACCGCGATGGCTTACTACACCCACCGGAATCGACGGCTGTACTACCTGGCTCACGGCGACGGCCCGGCTGCGCTGCTGCTGCACGGCATCTGCAACAGCGGCCGCGCCTGGCTGCCGCAGCTGGAGGCGCTGGCCGCGGCCGGCTACCGCGTGATCGCGCCGGACTTCGCCGGCCACGGCGCCTCGCCGCGGCTGGACGCCTCGTACGGCGTCGCCAATCTCGCCGCCGACTGCGTCGCGCTGCTGGATCAGCTGGATCTGGCGCAAGCGCACATCGTCGGCCTGTCGCTGGGCGGCATGGCGGCGCAGCAGCTGGCGCTGGACGCACCGTCGCGGGTCCGCAGCCTGACCGTGGCCTGCAGCTTCCCCTCCACCGCCACCGACGAAGCCAGGCAGATGCTGGCCGGCTGGGCGCAGACGCTGCGCGAGCCGGACGGCCCGCTGAAACGGCTGGAGCAAAGCTGGCCGCGCAACCTCAACGCCGCCTTCCGCGCCAGCCCCGCCGGGCAGGCGCTGTACTGGCAGTGGCAGGCGCAGGCGGCGCAGGCGGACGGCGCGTCGCAAGCCCATGTCTGCGAAGGGCTAGCCGATTACCACCTAGCCGAGAACCTGTCCGCCATCGCCGCGCCAGCGCTCTATCTGGCCGGGGAATGCGACGAGGTGTCGCCGCCGGCGCTAAGCCAATGGATGGCGGCCCAGGTGCCCGGCGCGCGCTTTGCAACGCTGCCCGGCGCCGCCCACGTAGCCAATGTGGACAGCGCCGCCGCCTTCAACGCCGCCCTGCTCGCCTTCTTGCGCCAACACTGATGCGGAGAACACGATGAGTCCCGGCACCACCCGCTCCTCTCTCGCCCTGGCCTGCGCCATCATTCTGGCCGGGCTCAATCTGCGCCCCTGCCTGGCCGCGATCGGCCCCTTGCTGGAACCGATCCGCCACGCCACCGGCATCCGCTTCAGCGACGCCGCCCTGCTCACCACCCTGCCCATCGCCGCCATGGGCGGGGGCGCTTTCGCCGGCGGCCGGCTGGAAGCCTGGCTGGGCGCGCGCGGCGGCGTGCTGCTGGCGCTGGCGCTGATCCTGCTATCCTGCGCGCTGCGCCTGCCGCCGCCCGGCTACCCCGCCCTGCTCGCCACCGCCTTGCTGGCCGGCTGCGGCATCGCGCTGGCCCAAGCGCTGCTGCCCGGCCTGATCAAGCAGCACTTCCCCGATAAGGTCTCGCTGCTGATGGGCCTGTACGTGACCGCCATCATGGGCGGCGCTTCGCTGGCCGCGGCCGGCGCGCCGTGGCTGGCCCAAGCCAGCGGCCAATGGCATCTGGGCCTAGCGGTATGGGCGCTGCCCGCCGCGCTGGGCTGCTGGCTGTGGTGGCGGCACGCGCCGGCCGCGGCCGGCCACGCCTCCCACTCCCACTCCGCCGCCTCGCCGGGCCGCCTGCCGCGCGCCTGGCTGCTGGCCGGCTACTTTGGCCTGGGCACCGCCGTCTACACCTGCTCGCTGGCCTGGCTGCCGCCGTTTTTCGTGCAGTTGGGCTGGAGCGGCCAGCAAGGCGGGCTGATGCTCAGCTACATGACCGGCATGGAGGTGCTGGCCGGGCTGACCTTGCCGGCGCTGTCGGCGCGCGGCCCCGACCTGCGCGGCTGGCTGGCGCTGGCGCTGTGCTTCACCTTGGCGGGGCTGCTCGGCATGGTGGCGCTGCCGCAAGACCGGCTGATGCTGCTGTGGGTGGGTTTGCTGGGCCTGGGCGTGGGCGGCCTGTTCCCGCTCAGCATGATCCTGACCCTGTCGCACCTGGACGACAGCCGGGCCGCCGGCAGGCTGACGGCTTTCGTGCAAGGAATAGGCTACCTGATCGCCGCCTGCGCGCCGTTCGCCGCCGGCTGGCTGCGCGACGTCACCGCCAGCTTCCAGCTGGCCTGGCTGGCGCTCTCCGGCGCGGTGGTCCTGTTGCTGCTGCTCACCGCGCGCTTCGCCCCGCAACGCTATCGGCTGGCGATGCGCTTGGCCTGAGCGGATGCGCGGCGGCGGGCGGCTGTGCGATGATGGGCGAAACCCGCCCGTCATGGAGTCCGCATGCCCCTGCTTCGCCTGTTGCTATTGCTTGCGCTATGCCTGCCGGCGCTGGCCGCCGAACCGCGCGCCAACCCGTCGCCGGCCGACAGCGCCCGCACCCTGGTGCTGGACAACCGCCCGATCTTCCTGTTTCTGGCCCCCCAGGCCAGGCTGAGCCCGGAGCAGCGGCTGCGGCGCACGCTGGAGCGCATCCGCGAGCTGACGCCGGACGACCTGAGCCAGCCGGTGCAAGCCGCGCCGCTGGCCGACTCCAGCCTGCGCGGCATCGCGCTGAGCATCCACGGCAAACCGCTGTTCACGCTGTTGGCGGACGACCTGGACCCCGGCGATCAATTGACGCTGGAGCAGGCTGCGGCCCGGGTGCGCGACCGGCTGAACGAACAGCGGCTGGCCGCGCTGGAGCAGCGCTCGCCGGAACAGATGGCCAAGGCCGCCTTGCTGGCGCTGCTGGCCAGCGCCGCCTTCGCCGTTCTGCTGGCGCTGATCCTGCGCTTGCGCGCGGTCTCGCGCCGCCGCCTGCAGCGGCAGCCGCTGGGCCGGCTGCCCTGGCTGGGCGGCAAGTTCGACCTGCGCCATTTCCTGCGCGCCGCCGAATGCCAGCTGGTGGACGTCACCGCGCTGCTATGCGCGCTGTTCGCCGGCTATGTCTGGCTCAGCTACGCGCTGGGCCTGTTTCCCTATACCCGGCCGCTGGGCCGCAAGCTGGGGGATTCCTTCTACCAGCTGCTCGCCACCCTGGCCGACGACATCCTGTCGGCGCTGCCCGGCCTGGCCACGGTGGCGATGATCTTCCTGCTGACCCGGCTGCTGAGCCGCGGCCTGACGCTGCTGTGCGGCGCGGTGGAACGTGGCCAGCTGGCGCTGCCCGGCCTGCACGCCGAGACCGTCGGCGCCACCCGCCGGCTGGCCGGGGTGGCGCTGTGGCTGTTCGCGCTGATCGTCGCCTATCCCTACCTGCCCGGCGCCGGCAGCGACGCCTTCAAGGGCGTCAGCGTGTTCTTCGGCCTGATGGTGACGCTGGGCTCCGCCGGGCTGATGAACCACGCGATGAGCGGCCTGGTGCTGATCTACGCCCGCGCGCTGCGGCGCGGCGACTACGTGCGGGTGGGCGAAGTGGAGGGCACGGTGATCGAACTGTCGGCGCTGTCCACCAAGCTCGCCACCAGCCAGGGCTATGAAATCACCCTGCCCAACGCGGTGGCGGTGGGCGGCCGGATCAGCAACTTCAGCCGCCATGGCGAAGGCGGCGGCGCGATGATCGCCAGCCGCGTCACCATAGGCTACGACACCCCGTGGCGACAGGTGACCGCGCTGCTGGAGCTCGCCGCGCGCCGCAGCCCCGGCGCCGATCCGGCGTACGCGCCGCAGGTGCGCAAGCTGGCGCTGCAGGATTTCTACATCGAGTACGAGCTGCAACTGCGGCTGCTGCCGGACGCCGATCCGCCCGGCGCGCGCGACGCGCTGCACGGCGAAATCCTGGACGCCTTCAACGAATTCGGCGTGCAGATCATGTCGCCGCACTTCGTCGAACAGCCGGAAAAACCGGTCACGGTGCCGGCCCAGCGCTGGCGCGAACCGCCTGCCGGACAATAGCCAATCCGGCGCGGCCTTGCGGCTGGATGCAGGCTGCGCTTTGGTTTAAGCTCTAGCCAATCCGACACCGAGATCACCGGGACCTTCCGCCATGAACATAAAAGAATACATGCAGCAGCTGGGCAAGGCGGCGCGCAAGGCCTCGCGCCTGCTCGCCCGCGCCGACACCCAACAGAAGAACGCCGCGCTCCTGGCCATCGCCGACGCCATCGTCCGCGACCAGGACCTGCTCCTGGCCGCCAACCGGCGCGATCTGGACGCCGCGCGCCAGGCCGGCCTGGACGCCGCGATGCTGGATCGGCTGACCCTGTCCGCCCAGGGCACGCTGGCGATGGCCGACGGCCTGCGCCAGATCGCCGCGCTGCCCGACCCGGTGGGCGAAATCAGCGAGATGAGCTACCGCCCGTCCGGCATCCAGCTGGGCAAGATGCGGGTGCCGCTGGGCGTGGTCGGCATCATCTACGAAGCCCGCCCCAACGTCACCGCCGACGCCGCCGGCCTGTGCCTGAAGTCCGGCAACGCCACCATCCTGCGCGGCGGCTCCGAAGCCTTCCACAGCAACCAGGCCATCGCCGCCTGCGTGCACGAAGGCCTGCGCCTGGCCGGCCTGCCGGCCGAGGCGGTGCAGGTGCTGGAAACCACCGACCGCGCCGCGGTGGGCGAACTGATCTCCATGCCGGAATACGTCGACGTGATCGTGCCGCGCGGCGGCAAGGGCCTGATCGCCCGCATCAGCGCCGAGGCACGGGTGCCGGTGATCAAGCACCTGGACGGCAACTGCCACGTCTACATCGACGACACCGCCAATCCGGACAAGGCCTTCCACATCGCCATCAACGCCAAGACCCACCGCTACGGCACCTGCAACACTATGGAAACGCTGCTGGTGCACGGCGCCTTCGCCGAATTCATGCTGCCGCGCCTGGCCGAAGCCTACTGGGAAAAAGGCGTGGCGCTGCGCGGCTGCGAACGCACCCGCGTGATCCTGGGCGACAAGGTCGCGCCGGCCACGGAAGAAGACTGGGCCACCGAATACCTGGCGCCGGTGCTGGCGGTGAAGGTGGTGAAGGATATCGACGAGGCGATCGAACACATCAACCACTGGGGCAGCCACCACACCGACGCCATCGTCAGCGAAGACTACGGCCGCACCCGCCGCTTCCTGCGCGAGGTGGACTCGGCCAGCGTGATGGTCAACGCCTCCACCCGCTTCGCCGACGGCTTCGAATACGGCCTGGGCGCCGAAATCGGCATCTCCACCGACAAAATCCACGCTCGCGGCCCGGTCGGCCTCAATGGCCTGACCAGCCAGAAGTGGATCGTGCTTGGCGACGGGCAGATCAGACAGTAAGTTTTACTTCATGCCATGAGCCAGCCAGACCGCTACGCGCTCGACAAAGAGACGATAAAACTCAATATTTATCGTCTTCTTTGCATATTTTACGCAGATTCAATTATTTCTTACAATTCTGACCCAGCCAATCCTAGCTTAGAAAAGAAACTAGGTGACGAACTTTATACGCGGGAGATCTCACATCTACTACTCAACATCGCTATCACTATACGTACGCTTGATAACCTTCACGCGGACATAGAAAGTTACAGATCCGTTAGAGATAGAATCAATAATAAACACAGATCAGGAGAGTTCTTAAACAATACTCAAAATCTAAGTAGAGATGAGAATAAAAACCTTATAAGGACAGCATGCAACAAGATCATTCACGCTGAAAAGATGATTCCAAAAAAAATAAAATCAACAAATGCACACCGAATCGATCAGGATGAATTATTATCCTCCTGCCAGTTCAACCTCATAAACTTCAAACCAACGGATTGGTCACACCTATCAGGCATCATCACATTAGAAGGAAACCATAAAAATGAAAAATGGGTTCATGATTTAGATGTTGCCAAGTTCTCTGCCGCTCTTATTGAACTTATCCAAGAAATTAACTAGCTCTTCTACCACTTGCCAATTTCTTTCTTAAGCGTTTAGTTGATCATTTCACTGATAGGCTCAACTATCCCCTTCCTCCACAACAACAGACAACCCTCTTCATTTCGCATCATAATTGGCTGTCGCTTCACACGCTCGTTTGCCGACAAAAACCCAGACCAATCAAGACCTGTCCGCCAAGGCCGCCTGCGCGCCCATCACAATCTGCATGAACAACTGGAAGACGGGATCCAGCGCCTGGCCATCGCCATGGCGCCGGACACCTACGTCCGCCCGCACCGCCGCCCCGGCAGCCCGGAGCTGTTGATCATGCGGTCCGGCTGGCTCGGGCTCAAAATCAAATCAATGGCTTGAGCTGCAAAACCTGTTGTCCGATGTCAAAGACGGCCGCCCCCTGATTCAGCACATTGGCGCCAAGCAAGCCATCCACCTCCTCCAGCCCTTTGGCTTTCAACGAGGCGTTCACGCCGGCCAGGTCCATGGTCTCCACCTTCTGCTGCCGCAGCGTGAAACGCGGGCCTAGCTGCAAGCTGTCCAATAAGTAGAAATGACTTTCGACGCTGCCGCCGACGCCATGGACCTGATTCGCTCCAGGTTGGCGGACCAGATGGAACCTGGCGGCGTGCGCATCGTCGGTGACGAACGTCCCTCCCGCGGCGGTGTCGATGATGAAGCGCCCTTTCACGCCATTGATCACCCCCTCCACCATCAATTGCCTGCCGCCCAGCGACGTCAAAGGCAAGCGGTCAAAAGCCGCCGCCGGCTTGGCATCCTTTCCCAAACGCAACTGCTGTTGCCCATAATCCAGCACCGCATATTGCTCGGCCAGCACATCCATGCCGATGACGCCATCCACCGCGGCAACCCCTTCTTCGGCCAAACCTTGGTTGATCGCGTCGAAATCCGTCAAATACACAGCCAACTTGTCTGCCGCCAATCTGCCGCCCCATTCCAGCCGCTTGTCGGCTACCCGCTTGATCTCGGTTGCCCCGGCGGACCCATGCGAGGTGCGCGTTGTTCCTTGATTTTCCAAACCAAACCGGGCCGCCTGCTTGCGGTCTACGCAAGTCATCGACGCGCCGCTGTCGAGCAAGAAGCGGCCATCCACGCCATTGAGCCGCGCCTTCACCGCGACAAAGCCATTGGCTTGCTTCGCCAAAGGCACGCTGAATGGAGTCGGCGACGAATCGGCTCCGCTTGGCGCGGACTGCGCCGGGGAGGCGAAACCGAAAGAACCAGCCAACAGCGCCAGCGCTACTTTTTTATTTGCGTTCACTTGATGTTCCTCTTCATTTTTATTGGCACGCCAGCCCCTGTTCAGGCCTGCGTGGAATTTTCTCGCCTCGCGGAGCCGAAGCGGAAAGCATTCAAATTGTCCTGTAATTGAAATTTTCAATGCCAAAATCATTAAATGAAACTTCCACGCCCTCCTCTCGCCGCCGCCTCCGCCATCGCGATATCAGACAACCCTCTCAATTCACGCGATAATCCCCCTTTGCCTCATAAGCTCGTTTTGCCAAAAATATGAAAACCCTGACCAATCCAGACCTGGCCGCCATGTCCGCCAAGGCCGCCTGTGCGCCGCGCCTGCGCGCCCACCACAATCTCCACGAGCAGCTGGACGACGCCATCCAGCGCCTGGCCATCGCCATGGAGCCGGACACTTATGTCCGCCCGCACCGCCATCCGGGCAGCCCTGAGCTGCTGATCGTGCTGGCCGGCGCGCTGGACTGGATCGAATTCGACGCCGCCGGCGAAACCGTGGTCGCCCGCCACCGGCTGGGAGAGGGCGGCGCGCGCGTGTTCGAGATGCCGGCAAACACCTGGCACTCGGTGGTGTCGCTCGAACCAGGCAGCGTGGTGTTCGAAGTCAAACGCGGCCCCTACCTGCCGCTGGACAGCGCCGACCAGGCCGCCTGGGCCCCGGCCGAAGGCGACGCCCGCGTCGCCGACATGCTGGCTTTCCTGCGCGGCTGCCAGGCCGGCGAGCGTTTCGCGTAATATCGCTTAACATTTTGGCGGCGGGACGGCCGGAACCACCGGCCGCCCCGTGCCACCAACAAGGCATCTTCCACTCACGCCACAAGCGCCGCGCCGATGCCGAAGTTCCGCCTGCTGCTGTCCCTCGCCCTGTCCCTGCCCCTGCTCGCCTGCACCACGCCGCTGCGCGCCGCCCCCGCCGGCGGCCCCGCGCTGGACTCCTCCCGCCCGCCGGCCCAGCTGACCGACTGCCTGCAGCAGGGCCTGCAGAAACTGCACATCCCCGACGATTTCATCGAACGCCGCGACGAGCGCGACGGCAGCCACAGCCTGGCGATGCGCAACCCCGCCAGCGACGCCTCCGGCACCCGGGTGGAAATCCTGCCGCAGGCCGACGGCAGCCGGCTGCAAGTGGAGCTGAACGGCCTGCCGCTGAGCCCGGCCTGGAAAAAGCTGATCCACAGCTGCAGCGGCAAGAGGCTGTGAACAAGTCGGAAAATCCTCACCCGCCTGTGGATAATTTGGATAAGTCGGGATAAGCCTGTGCGCAATAGATGAGGAATCGTGACATTTCGTGACCTGCCTGTGGACAAGCAAAAACATCCACAAGCGCCTGTGCATAATGTGGATAGTTCAAGAACAAGCTGTGGATAATGCCGACGCCGTTCAGTCGGCGCGGCGCGCCGCCTGCGTTTACACTATCGGCACCCGCCGCAACCATGGATGCCCGTTATGCCTGCCGTTTCCCACCCGATGTACGACCAGCATTACGCCGACGGCAAAGCCCGCCGCCAGAACTGTCCACGCGCCAGCCAGGCCGAATGCCGGCTGGCCGCCGACCGCGACGTGGTGGCGCTGGTGGAGTCCACCTCGCAAGGCCGGGTGCCGGCGCTGGCGCCGCTGCGCTACGCGCGCATGCACGCGTCGCCGTTCGCCTTCTTCCGCGGCATGGCGATGATCCAGGCCGCCGACCTCGCCGCCGGCCCGGACAGCGGCCTGCGCCTGCAGATCTGCGGCGACGCCCACCTGATGAACTTCGGCTTCTTCGCCTCGCCGGAGCGGCAGTTGGTGTTCGACATCAACGATTTCGACGAAACCCACCCCGGCCCCTGGGAGTGGGACGTCAAGCGGCTGGCGGTCAGCCTGGTGCTGGCCTCGCGCAGCCGCGGCTTCGGCGCCGGCGACGCCCGCGACACCGTATTGCAGCTGGCAGCCACCTACCGCCGCCGCCTGCTCGCCTTCTCGCAGATGAGCCAGCTCGACCTGTGGTACTGCCGGGTGGGCTTCGAGGAGCTGCTGTCGCACGCGCCCGACCCGGCGATGCGCCAGCAATTGCAGAAAGTGGCCGACAAGGCGCGCAGCCAGACCCAGGAGCGCCTGCTGCCCAAGATGACCGAAAGCGAGGACGGCGCGCTGCGGCTGCGCGACAACCCGCCGGTGATCTTCCACCTGGACGAGGCCGGCGGCCCGCTGGCCGCCTGCGACGACTGGCTGGGCGCCGACAGCCTCTCCAAGGTGCAAGGCATGCTGGAGCATTACATCGCCACGCTGAAGGAAGACCGCCGCGAGCTGCTGCGGCGCTTCCGTCTGGTGGACGCGGCGTTCAAGGTGGTGGGCGTCGGCAGCGTCGGCACCCGCTGCCTGGCGCTGCTGCTGCAGGACGACTACGACCAGCCGCTGTTCCTGCAGCTGAAAGAAGCGCGGCCGTCAGTGCTGGAAGCCTTCACCCAGGACTGCGTGCACGGCAACCAGGGCAAGCGGGTGGTGTTCGGCCAGCGGCTGATGCAGGCCACCAGCGACCTGTTCCTCGGCTGGACCCACAGCGCCGACGGCCGCCATTTCTACATGCGCCAGCTGCGCGACATGAAAGGCGCGCCGACGCTGGAAACCTTCGCCGCCGCCGAAGAGCTGGCCAGCTACGGCCAGGCCTGCGCCTGGACGCTGGCGCGCGCGCACGCCAAATCGGGCGGCTGCGCCGCCGAGATCGCCGGCTACCTGGGCGACAGCGACAAGTTCGACCAGGCGCTGGCCGACTACGCGCAGGCCTATGCCGATCAGGTGGAAGCCGACTACCGGCTATTCGACGCCGCGATCCAAAGCGGCCGTTTGCCGTGCGCGGCGGCGGCGCGCTGAATCAGGGAAACTTCCAATATTGATTTTCTTGCTCTGAACTAGACTGTAACAACAGAAACGCATAATCCAGTCGGCGCCCGCCGCTGCATCCCAGCGGGCGTCGCCGCCTTGCGGCGGCTTGTTCCTCACCCATCAGAGTATTGAAAATGCAGCTGAATACCCGCCTGATCATCATCATCGCCGCCAGCATGATCGCGCTGCTCGGCATCTCCACGGTCGCCCTGTTCTCCACCCGCGCCACCCTGCACCAGGAAAAACGCGAACAGATCGTCCATCTGCTGAAAATGGCGGAAAACAGCCTCAGCCACTTCCAGCAGCTGGAAACCCAGGGCATGCCGCGGCCGGAGGCGCAAAAGCAGGCCATCGCCGCGCTGTCGGCGCTGAAGGTCGGCGACATCTATTTCTTCGGCCGCAACCGCGACAACCTGGTGCTGTTCCACCCCAGCAAGGACCGCGTCGGCAAGGTGGACATGGGCAGCAAGCTGCCGGACGGCCGCACCACCGTGCAGGCCTACGAAGACGCGATGCAGCAGGACCACTACGGCGTGCTGACCATCCAGACCAAGCGCGCCGGCAGCGGCGCCGAGGAATTCCCCAAGCTCAACGGCGTGTTCCGCTTCGACCCCTGGGGCTGGACCATAGGCACCGGCATCTTCATCGACGACATCGACCAGCTGTTCTGGAGCGAGGCGCGCACGCTGCTGCTGGTGGCGGTGCTCTGCATCGTGGTGCTGGGCGCGCTGGTGGGCTGGATGTCGCGCTCCATCCTGCAGTCGCTGGGCGGCGAGCCCGCCTATGCCGCCGAGGTGGTGAAGGCCATCGCCGACGGCGACCTCAGCTTAGCCATTCAAGTGAAGGGCGGCGCCGGCAGCCTGCTGGGCGCGATGCAGGACATGCAGGGCAAGCTCAGGCGGATGATAGAAGAGATCGGCCACGCCACGCAGAGCATCAACCACTCCTGCCGCCAGCTCTCCAGCGACATGGACAAGGTGCACGAGGTGTCCGGCATCGCCAGCTCGTCCACCACCTCGGCCGCCGCCGCCATCGAGCAGCTGTCGGTCAGCATAGACCATGTCAGCGCCAGCACCCGCGACACCGAAAGCGGCGCGCGCGACACCGCCCAGCTGGCCAGCGAAGGCAAGACGCTGGCCGGCAACGCCGCCGACGGCATCCGCCAGGTCGCCGACCAGATCCACAGCGCCAGCGACATGGTCGGCCAGCTGGCCGAGCGCAGCCGCAGCATCAGCAGCATCGCCGAAACCATACGCGACATCGCCAACCAGACCAATCTGTTGGCGCTGAACGCGGCGATCGAAGCGGCGCGCGCCGGCGAGATGGGCCGCGGCTTCGCCGTCGTCGCCGACGAGGTGCGCAAACTGGCCGAGCGCACCGCCAGCGCCACCGACGAGATCAGCACCATCGTGCAGGCGGTGATCAGCGAAACCGGCAACGTCTCCAGCCAGATGGACGAAATCCGCCCGGCGGTGCAGGCCGGCGTGGAACAGGTGCAGCAGGCGGCGCAGACGCTGGATTCGATCAGCCGCCAGGCCAGCAGCGCGCTGGAAAACGTCCACAACGTGGTGGTGGCGATGGGCGAGCAAAGCCAGGCCGGCACCAATATCGCCGGCAATGTCGAACAGGTGGCCGGCGTGGTGGAGGAAACGCAGAACTCGGTCAGCAACGCGGTGGAGGCGGTGCGCGACATCGACCAGCAAGCCGCCAATCTGCATCAGACCGTCGGCCGCTTCCGCCTGTAAACCCATCGCGGCACTTGCCGCCGCCGTTGCGGCTGGCATAATGGCTGCGGGCGCACGCTCCATGAAAGCAAGAAAAAAAACTGAGGACAGACAGGAACCCCAGCACGCTTCAGTGGAGAAACGTATGTCTGATGCCCGCATGCCGGCAGGCCGCATCGATTGGCTGCAACACAGCAAGGCGAGGGATGTGGAACTCGCCTTCGCCGATGTCCACGGCTTCGCCCGTGGCAAGACCCTGCCCGCTTCGGCCTTCATCCAGGGCCAGCAGCTGCGCATCGCCCGCGCGGTGCCGCTGCAAAGCTGCGTCGGGGAATTCCCCGACTACAGCTTCTACGGCGAACACGATCCGGACGTGACCCTCACGCCGGACTACGACACCCTGCGTCTCGTCCCCTGGGCCAAGACGCCGCGCGCGCTGGTGATCTGCGACTGCGTCGACCACGACGGCGGCCTGTCGCCGCTGGCGCCGCGCTCCATCCTGAAACAGCTGCTGGCGCGCTACGCCGCCCACGGCTGGACTCCCATCGTCGCGCCGGAGCTGGAGTTCTACCTGTTCGCCGCCCACGGCGACCCGGCGCAGCCGTTCCAGCCGCCGCAACTGCCCTGCGGCCGGCGCGAAACCGGCTTCGACGCCTTCGGCTTTTCCGCGCTGGGCGAACTGGAAGCCTTTTTCGACGAGCTATACCAGGCCTGCGAGACGCTGGGCATCGCCACCGACACCTGCGTGCACGAGATGGGCCCCAGCCAGTTCGAGATCAACCTCAAGCACGGCGACGCGCTGAAGCTGGCCGACGACACCTTCCTGTTCAAGACCGCGCTGAAGGAAATCGCCCACCGCCACGGCCTCAGCGCCGTGTGCATGGCCAAGCCGCTGCCCGGCCAGCCCGGCAGCTCGATGCACATCCACCAAAGCCTGGTGGACCGCCGCGGCCGCAACGTCTTCAGCGGCGACGGCGGCGAAGCCAGCCCGGCGTTCTTCGGCTTCATCGCCGGCCTGCAACGCTTCCTGCCGGAGCTGATGCCGCTGTTCTGCCCCAATCCCAACTCCTACCGCCGCTTCGTCAAGGGCATGGCGGCGCCGGTCAACCTCAGCTGGGGGCTGGACAACCGCTCGGTCGGCCTCAGGGTGCCGGTATCCGGCCCGGAGGCGCGCCGGGTGGAAAACCGCCTGCCCGGCTGCGACGCCAACCCCTACCTCGCGCTGGCCGCCAGCCTGGGCGCCGGCCTGGCCGGCATCGAACAGAAACTGACGCCGGACGAAGCGGCGCACGGCAATGTGTTCAAGCAGCAGGCCGCCAGCCTGCCGACCACGCTGGACGCCGCCTGCGCGGCGATGGCGGCGGCGGAAATCGGCGAAAAGCTGTTCGGCGCCGACTTCTGCCGCGCTTATCTGGCGGTGAAGGAGGTGGAGTTGACCGACTACCATCGCCAAGTCACCACCTGGGAGCGGCAGTACCTGGGGTTTCTGGTCTGATCGAGATCCTAGTCCTGCCTGGGTAAGCCACGACAACAACGCTGCGGAGTCCGCTACGCGGACAATGACTTTCACGGCGGTTCCGCCCGCCGAACGGGTCAGGAGGCTGTCTCGCCAGCCCCCTGACCACTCCAGGCGACCCCAGCGGCCCGAGAAACCCCGACAAAACAGTCTTGCGCCAGGCGCCGCCGATCAGAAAACGGCGGCTCTACAACTCCTGGCACAAAACTGTTTTGCCGGCACGGGTCGAAGGGGGATTCGGTCGGCTGCCGACATACCGCGCCATCGATATGCGTCCCGTCTCATGCAGCAGCCTTTGTTTCATTGCCCTGGATCAACACCAGCGCTCGCCCGGCGAGACGCCGCCTGCCCGGCGCGGTATGCTGAAGGCATCCCACCTGGCCGGTGTTTTTCGAAGGAGCTGCAGATGTACCGCCACATCATCGCCGCGATAGACGGCAGCAACAATTCCGACAAAGCGCTGCACGAAGCCATCCGCGTCGCCAAATTCAGCGACGCCCGGCTCACCCTGGTCCACATCGCCAGCCTGCGCGAACTGGCCGTCGACAGCCTAGGCGTCTACGCCGGCGACCCCGGCTACGACCTGGCGCTGCAACAAGGCCAGGAGGCGCTGGCGCGCGCGCAGCTGCTGGCGCGCGAGGCCGGCCTGCACAATGTGCTGAGCCATCTGGAAAAAAGCTGGGAAGGCGGCCACGACCTGGCCGACCTGCTGATAGGCTACGCCCGCTCGCAGCAGGCCGACCTGGTGGTGCTGGGCACCCATGGCCGCAGCGGCCTGGCCCACCTGTTCATGGGCAGCTTCGCCCAGGACGTGCTGCGCCGCAGCCACTGCCCGCTGCTGATCGTGCGCAGCACCGACGACGACGACATCCGCGTCGACTAAGCCCGCCATCCGGCCCGCCTGGCGCGGGCCGCGCCCCTGTCAGCGCCGCGCGGCGTGGACGAAGAATTCGTGGTTGCCGTCGCCGCCCTTGATCGGGCTGTCGAACCAGGCCAGCGTCTTCATGTTCTGCTCGGCCAGCACCCGGTTGATCTTGTCTTTCACCCGCGGATACAGGCTTTCGTCGCGGACGATGCCGCCCTTGGACAACCCTTCGCGCCCCACCTCGAACTGCGGCTTGACCAGGCTGAGCAGGCGGCCGCCCGGCTTCAGCAGCGGCAGCGCCGACGGCAGCACCAGGCTCAGCGAAATGAAGGACACATCGCAGACCATCAGGTCGAAGCCATCGCCGTCGTTGGCGGCCAGCAGCGCGGCGTGGTCGAGCGCGCGCGCGTTGACGCCCTCGAAGTAGCGCACCCGCGCGTCGTCGCGCAGCCGCTGATGCAGCTGATCGTGGCCGACATCCACCCCCACCACCCGGCGCGCGCCGTATTGCAACAGGCAGTCGGAAAAGCCGCCGGTGGACTGGCCGACATCCAGCGCGCACCAGCCATCCACCGCGATGCCGGCCTGCGCCAGCGCGCCCTGCATCTTCAGGCCGCCGCGCGACACATAGCGGTCGGCCGCGTCGGCGACCACCGCGAATTCGGCATGCGGCGGAAACTTCTGGCTGGCCTTGGCCACCACCGCGCCCTGATGGCTGACGCGGCCGGCGGCGATCAGGTTCTGCGCGGCGGTGCGCGACGCGGCAAGCCCTTGTTCCACCAGCAAAATATCGATTCGGATCATCCGTGCTCCCCGCGGCGGCTTGGCAATGAAACGCGACAGGTTGGACAAGCCGCCCCGCCCTGTCAAGCGGCGCCGCCGCGCCGCCGCGCGGCGAAAAAATGCCGCCCAAAGGTTTACAAGAAAATGCTAATAATGTTAGTCTAAATAACAATTGATTGATTTTATTCAATTATTCATCAGGATTCAGCCTGATGATCGACCGCCATTCGCCATCTCGCGACAGTCGATCATGCCAACAGGCTGGCTCCATCCATCATCCGCCCGCACCGCCGGGCGGCGCGGAAAGCCCGGCCCAAGCCGGCCCCGCCAGCGGCGCTCGCCTTAGAGCCGCCATCTTCCCATCCCTTACGGCGACGCGCCCCGCGCGGGGCTTCGGCGTCGCCGCCATCGCAAGGAGCGCAGATGGTTTTACGACTATCGCTGTTATTCACCGTATTGTTCGCCCTGTGGGGCGCGCTGGCCCCCGAACACATGGCCGCCGCCACCGGCCAGTGGCTGAGCTTCACCATCTCCCGCTTCGGCTGGTTCTACCTGCTGTCGGTGTTCGGCTTCCTGGTGTTCGCGCTGTACCTGGCCTTCGGCCGTTTCGGCCACATCCGCCTGGGCAAGGAGGACGAGGAGCCCGAATTCTCGCGGCTGAGTTGGTTCGCCATGCTGTTTTCCGCCGGCATGGGCATCGGCCTGGTGTTCTGGGGCGTCGCCGAGCCGATCTCGCACTTCGCCGCGCCGGCCAGCGCCGGCACCGCGCCGCAGTCGGCCGACGCCGCGCGCGCCGCGATGCGCCATGTCTTCTTCCACTGGGGCCTGCATCCGTGGGCGGTGTACAGCCTGACCGCGCTGGTGCTGGCCTACTTCAAGTTCAACCGCGGCCAGCCCGGCCTGATCAGCGCCGCCTTCCGTCCGCTGCTGGGCGACCGGGTGAACGGCCCGATCGGCATCGCCATCGACGTGCTGGCGGTGCTGGCCACCGTGTTCGGCGTCGCCACCACGCTGGGCTTCGGCACGCTGCAGATCGAGAGCGGGCTGCAGATGCTGTTCGGCGTCCAGCCGTCCGACTGGCTGACCGTGGCCATCGTGGTGATCGCCACCGCGCTGTTCCTGCTGTCGTCGCTGACCGGCCTGTCGCGCGGCATCAAGTGGCTGTCCAACCTCAACATCTGTCTGGCCATCCTGCTGTTCCTGGCGGTGGTGGTGCTTGGCCCCACCGGCTTCATTTTCGACACTTTCACCACCACGCTGGGCGACTACCTAGGCAATCTGACCAGCACCAGCCTGCGGATGAGCCCGTTCACCCAGGGCACCTGGATGGCCAACTGGACGCTGTTCTACTGGGCGTGGTGGGTGACCTGGGCGCCGTTCGTCGGCATGTTCATCGCCCGCGTCTCCCGCGGCCGCACCATCCGCGAATTCATCGTCGGCGTGCTGCTGGTGCCGGCGCTGGCCAGCTTCGTCTGGTTCTCCGCCTTTGGCGGCGCCGCGCTGGATCTGCAGCTGTTCGGCGGCGCCGACCTGGTGTCCGCGGTCAAGAGCGACGTCTCCACCGCGCTGTACGTGATGTTCGAGCAGCTGCCGGGCGGCCATGCGCTGTCGCTGCTGGCGATGGCGCTGGTGATCATCTTCTTCGTCACCTCGGCCGACTCCGCCACCTTCGTGCTGGGCATGTTCACCAGCGGCGGCAACCTCAATCCCAGCCACCGCGTCAAGCTGGTCTGGGGCGTGCTGCTGGCCGCGGTGGCGCTGATCCTGCTGCAAAGCGGCGGGCTCAAGGGCCTGCAGGCGGTGCTGATCGTCAGCGCGCTGCCCTTCATGCTGATCATGATAGGCATGGCGGTGTCGCTGTACCGGGCGCTGGACGAGGAAGAGCGCGACGGCCGCAAGCGCGAAATCCGCCGCCTGCGCCAGCTGGAAGCGCTGGAGCGCCGCGAGACGCGCTGAACGCCTAGGCCCGGCGCGGCTTTGGTGCGATGATGTGCGTATTGAATCTCGCAGTGGAGGATGTATGGACACGCACCAACTGGACCCGATCGAAGTGCGCGTGCTGGGCGCGCTGGTGGAGAAGCAGGCGCTGACGCCGGACGCCTATCCGATGACGCTGAACGGCCTCGCCAGCGCCTGCAACCAGCTGACCAGCCGCGAGCCGGTGCTGCAGCTGTCCGACGCCGACATCAGCGCCGCGCTGGACGCGCTGATCGCCAAGCGGCTGGTGGGCGAGAGACTGCCGGCCGGCAGCCGCGTCGCCAAGTACGAGCACCGCCTCAACTACGAATGGAATATCGACGGCGCGCGGCTGGCGGCGCTGACGCTGCTGATGCTGCGCGGGCCGCAGACCGGCGCCGAAATCCGCACCCGCGCCGGCCGCATCTACGGCTTTGCCAGCGTGGATGAAGTGGAAACCGCGCTGGCGGCGCTGGCCGACAAATACCCGCCGCTGGCGATGAAGCTGGAGCGCCAGCCCGGCGAGCGCGAGGCGCGCTGGTGCCATCTGCTGAGCGGCGAGCCGCAGCAGGCCGAGGCCGCGGCTCCCTGCGAAATCATAGACGTGGGCCTCACCGGCCGCGTCGCCGCGCTGGAAGCCGAGGTGGCGGCGCTGAAAGCCAGGCTGCTGTCGCTGGAACAACATCTGGCCGGCTGAACTTGTTTTTTAGCAATTGGTCACTATCTGTTCTGGTTTGATCCCACTCAGGAATGTGACCCATGAAGAAACATCTGGCTTTCGCGCTGGCGCTGACCAGCCTGGCCGGCGGCGCCCATGCCGCCGACTACATCTTCGGCGCCGGCAACGGCACCCAGCAGCTCACCCGCACGCCGGACGGTTTCGGCATCGGCCTCAACCTCGACTACCTGCGCCACGACCACAAGGGCAGCGCCGGCGGCGCCGGCCTGGAGTTCGCATTGCCGCTGGGCCCGCTGACCGTGGCGGCCGGCGGCAAGCTGATGGCGCTGTCGCCGGACAGCGGCTCCGCCACCGCGGCGATGATAGGCGGCCGCGCCAGCTTCGACGTGGCGCCCAAGGTCAAGGTGTTCGGCCAGGCCTACTACGCGCCGAGCAGCTTCGCCAGCGGCAGCGTCGACCGCGTCAGCGACTACGCCGCGGGCGTGCGCTGGAACGTGGCCGGCCCGTTCAGCGTGGAAGCCGGCTACCGCTACTTCGACATCCGCCGCGATGACGCCAGCCGCAGCCGCCGCCTTGCCGACGGCGCCTATCTGGGCGCCGGCCTGAGCTTCTAAGCGCCGGCCCCGCCATGAAAAACGGCAGCTCGCGCTGCCGTTTTTTTTGCCGCCGCTCACCACCACAGGTGGAAGCGCTGCGCCGGCGGCAAATACATCTTGTCGCCCGGCTTGACGCCGAAAGCCTGATAGAACGGGTCCAGATTGCTGACCGTGCCGATCGGGCGGTACAGGTCGGGCGTGTGCGGATCGGACACGATCTGCTTCACCGTCGCCGCGTCGCGGCTCTTGCTGCGCCACGACTGGGCGAAGGCCAGGAAAAAGCGCTGATCGCCGCTCATGCCGTCGATCACCGGCGCTTCCTTGCCGCCCAGCGCGATCTTGTAGGCCTTGTAGGCGATTTCCAGGCCGGCGTTGTCGGCGATGTTTTCTCCCAGCGTCAACTCGCCATTGACATGATGCCCCTTCACCGGCTCGAAAGCGCTGTACTGCTTGACCAGTTTGGCCGTCACTTCCTTGAAGTGCTTCTCGTCCGCCGGCGTCCACCAGTTGCGCATATTGCCGTCGCCGTCGAACTGATGGCCCTGATCGTCGAAACCGTGGCTGATTTCGTGGCCGATGGTGGCGCCGATGCTGCCGTAGTTGACCGCCAGATCGAATTTGGGATCGAAATACGGCGATTGCAGGATGGCGGCCGGGAACACGATCTCGTTGTTGGCCGGGTTGTAGTAGGCGTTCACCGTTTGCGGCGTCATGCCCCATTCGGCGCGGTCTACCGGCTCGTTCAGCCGCTTCGCGTCGCGCTGGTAATTGAACTGGCTGATGCGCGCCACGTTGCCGGCCAGATCGTCCGCCTTGATCTCCAGCGCGCCGTAATCGCGCCACTTGTCCGGGTAGCCGATCTTGGGCGTGTACTTGGCCAGTTTGGCGTGGGCCTCGCGCTTGGTGGCCGGCTCCATCCAGGACAAGGTATCGATGCTTTGGTCGTAGGCCTTGAGCAAATTGCGCACCAGCTCATCCGCCTGGCGCTTCGCCTCCGGCGTGAAGTACTTGGCCACATACAGCTTGCCCACCGCTTCTCCCATGCCCTCATTCACCAGCGACACCGCCTTTTTCCAGCGCGGGCGGTCGGCGCTGCGGCCATCCAGCACTTTGCCGTAGAAGTCGAAGTGCGCGGCCACCCACGGCTTGTCCAGATAGGCGGCATACGCGTCCAGCGTGCGCAGGGTCAGGTAATCCTTCAGCACCGCCACCGGCGCATGCGACAACGCGCCGGACAATTTGGCGAGGTAGCTGGGTTGATCCAGATTGACATTCTTGGCGGCGGACAATTGGGCGGCAGCGAAGATTCCCGGCCAGTCATAGCCGGGCAGGCGCTTGCCCAGATCGGCGACGGCCACCTTGTTGTAGGTCTTCTGGATGTCGCGGTTTTCGACATTGCTCCATTGCATCCGCGCCAGCTTGTCTTCCAGCGCGAATACCGCCTTGGCGCGGCTATCGGCCCGCTTTTCGCCGGCCAGCGTCAGCAGCTTGGCCAGATAGCGCTGATACGCCTTGCGCGCGGCGGCGAAATCCGCCGATTTGCCCAGATAGTAATCGCGGTCCATGCCCAGGCCCGACTGGCTGATGCCCGCCAGGTAGGCAGAGGAGTTCTTGGGGTCCTGCTGCACATAGAAACGGAACGGCGTATCCACCGGCTGTCCTTGCAGCTTGGCCATATAGGCGACCGCCTGGCCGGCGGAGGACAGACCGGCGATCTCATCCAGCTGCGCGCGCAGCGGCGCCAGGCCCAGCTTGGCGATGGCGGCTTCATCCATGAAGCTCTGGTACAAGGCGGCGATCTTGCCCGCTTCCGGGGAAGAGGCGTCGCCGGCGGCATGCTCGATGATTTCGCGCACGCGCTGCTGGTTCAAGTCATACAGATATTCCGCGATGCCGGTGGACGAGCGTTCGGCCGGGATCTGCGCCCGCCGCATCCAGGCGCCGTTGGCGTACAGCGAAATATTGTCCTGGATGCGCACCGAATGATCGATGCCCTTCAGATCTATGCCATACGCGCCGTAATTCAGTTCTTCGGCGGGGCCCGCCCAGGCGGCCTGCAGGCACAGCAGCAGGCTCAACGGCAACAGTCGCTTCATTTGCATGGGTTTCCTCTATTTCTTCTGGCCATGCCGCCACCCCGCCCAGGGGCGCCGGACATGACAATGCGGTGAAGCGATAGTACCCGCCCCCTGGGGACGCGACAATCCCGCCATATTCAATTAGCATTTAATTCAGATATGATGACAATCAGCCCATCATTCATTGCGAAATCATGCGAACAGCAATCCTCTTGCCCCTGCTTCTGGCCGCCGCCGGCCATGCCCGCGCGGACGAAGGCATGTGGACTTTCGACCATCCTCCCATCGCGCAGGTCAAGCAGCGCTACGGCGTCGAGCTGACGCCGGCCTGGCTGGACAATCTGCGCCAGGCGGCAGTCGATTTCGGCGCGTCCGCTTCTTTTGTCTCCCCGGACGGCTTGCTGCTGACCAACCACCATGTCGCGCTCGGCTGCCTGAACCAGCTCTCCAGCGCCCAGCGCGATCTGGTGGCCAAGGGATATCTGGCGCGCGAGCGGCGGCAGGAGCTGAAATGCCCCAACGGCACCGCCCGCGTGCTGGAGTCGTGGCAGGACGTCACCGCCGGCATCCAGGCCGCCTCTCCCGCCAGCCTGCCGCCGGAGCAACAGGCCAGCCGCCGCAAAACCGCCATCGCCGCAGCCGAACAGGCCTGCGACAAGGCCAGCGGGCTCAAATGCGAGGTCGTCAGCCTGTATAACGGCGCGGTTTACCAGCTGTACCGCTATCGCGAATGGAAGGACGTGCGGCTGGTCTTCGCGCCCGAATACCAGGCCGCCTTCTTCGGCGGCGACGCCGACAATTTCGTCTATCCGCGCCACGCGCTGGACATGGCGCTGCTGCGCGTTTACCAAAACGGCAAACCCTATCGGCCGCCGCATTACCTCAAGCTATCCCGCCAGGGCGTGGCAGAGGGCGAGGCGGTGTTCGTCGCCGGCCATCCCGGCCGCACCAGCCGGCTGGAAACGCTGGCCCAGCTGCAATTGCGCCGCGACGTGACCTTGCCGCTGCAGTTGGCGGATGCCCGAATGCAGCAGGCGCTGTTGCATCGCTATGCGGCACGCTCGCCCGAAGCGGCGCGCCAGGCCAATGACGCCCTGTTCGGCGCCGAGAACTGGCTCAAGTCGATGAGCGGCGAATATAAAGCGCTGCGCCAGCCCGAGCTGGAAGCCGCCAAGCGCCAGGAAGAAACCGGGCTGCAAGCCGCCTATCGCCAGGCGGGTCTGGCGGGCGATCCTTGGCAATCGGTCGAGCAAGCCGTCGACTACCAGCGCGGCCATTTCCTGGAAAGCTATTTCGTCGGCTATGGCCACCGCACGCTGCTGTCCCGCGCCGGCGCGCTGGTGGAGCTGGCGGCCGAGCGGCAGCTGCCAGAAGGCGAACGGCTGAACGGCTATAGCGACAGCGACCTGCCGGATCAAGAGCGCTGGATCCGCGCCGATACGCCCATCTATCCCGAACTGGAAATCGCCCGGCTGACCGGCCAGTTGGAGCAGATGCGCGCCAAGCTGGGCGCTGCGCACCCCGCCGTGCGCATTCTGCTGGGCCAGGAGGAGCCGGCGGCGGCGGCGCGCCGCCTGATCGGCGGCAGCAAGCTCAATCTGGCGGGCGAAAGGCAAAAACTGCTGGACGGCGGCGCGGCCGCCATCGCCGCCAGCGCCGACCCGCTCATCGCCGCGGCGCGCCAGCTCTATCCGCTGCGCCGCCAGCTGGAACGCGGCGACGAGGCCCATGTCCACACGCCGCTGCGCCAAGCCGCCGCCCAGTTGGGCCAGGCCCGCTTCAAGCTATACGGCGACAGCCTGCCGCCGGACGCCACCGGCACGCTGCGGCTGAGCTACGGCAAAGTCGCCGGCTATGACGCCGACGGCGTCGCCACGCCGTGGAAAACGGTGATAGGCGGCGTCTACGCCCGCGCCAGCGCCTTCGACCAGCGCCCGCCCTTCCAACTGGCCGACGCTTTGGCGAAACAACGCCGCGCCATCAACCCCGACCTGCCGTTCAACTTCGTCAACACCGCCGACATCATCGGCGGCAACAGCGGCTCGCCGGTGGTGAACGCCAAGGGCGAGCTGGTCGGCCTGATCTTCGACAGCAATCTGGAAGGTCTGGCCGGCGGCCATGTCTACAGCGACGCCAAGGCCCGCGCCATCGCCGTGGACAGCCGCGCCATCCTGCATCTGCTGGACAAGGCTTACCATGCCCAGAATCTTTTAAAAGAACTGTCTCCGGGTTAAGCGCCGAGTCAGCGGCTCGACGAAAAACGGCCCACCCAGAAATGGGCGGGCCGTTTTCACATCAGCCGCTGGTACAGATACACCAGCACCCGCGCCAATTCGCTGGCGGTTTCCTCCTGGCCGGCGTTGCCGGCATGGCCGCCGCCGTCGGTTTCATAGAACAGCGCGTCGTGGCCCAGCTCCTGCAGCCGCGCCGCCATCTTGCGGGCGTGGCCGGGGTGGACGCGGTCGTCGCTGCCGCTGGTGGTGAACAAGGCCAGCGGGTAGCGGGCGTCGGCGCGCAGATGGTGGTACGGCGAGTAGGCGGCCAGCGCCGCGCGCTCGGCCGCGTCGTCGGGGTCGCCGTATTCGTCTATCCAGCTGGCGCCGGCCAACAGCTCGGTATAGCGCAGCATGTCCAACAGCGGCACTTCGCACACCACCGCGCCGAACAACTCCGGCCGCTGCGCCAGCGCCGCGCCCACCAACAGGCCGCCGTTGCTGCCGCCCTCTATCCCCAGCCGGGCCGGCGCGGTCAGCTTGCGGGCGATCAGGTCTTCCGCCACCGCCAGGAAATCATCGAAGCTGACCTGGCGCTTGGCCCCCTGCGCCGCCTGGTGCCAGTGCGGGCCGAACTCGCCGCCGCCGCGGATACAGGCCAACACGAAGGCGCCGCCCTTGGCCAGCCAGTGCGGGCCGAAGTTTTCGATGTAGTACGGCAGCATCGGCACCTCGAAGCCGCCGTAGCCGTACAACAGCGTCGGCGTCGTGCCGTCGAACGGCGCGTCGCGGCGGCGCACCACGAAATACGGAATCTGTTCGCCATCCGGCGCGGTGGCCTGCCACTGCTCGGCAACATAAGGCGCCGGATCGAAGGCCTCCGGCTGGCGGCGCAGGCATTCGCCCTCGCCGCTGGCCGCGTCCAGCCGGTACAGGCCGCTAGGCGTCAGGAAGTCGCTGTAGGTGTAGTAGAGGATGTCGCTCTGCCAGGGCTGGTCGGCGATCTCGATCACGCCGTCCTCCGGCAGCGCCAGCGGCTGCGGCGTCCACGCGCCGTCTTGCTTGGCGAAGCACAGCATGCGGCTCTTCACATTGTCCAGCAGATTGACCAGCAGCCGGCTGCGGGTGGTTTCCACCGCCGCCACCGCCAGCCGCGGCTCGGGAGCCTGCAGCAACTGCGGCGCCGCCCCCTCGCCCAGCAGACCGGCCAGACTGACCGCCAGCAGGCTGCCGTTGAGATAGCGTTGGCCGCGCCAGTCCCAGTCTTCCGCCAGCTTGACGATGAAATCGCCGGCTATGTAGGCCTCGATCTCCGCCTTGGCCGGCAACGGCAGCGCGTGGGTCTCCAGCGCGCCGTCCAGCAGATGGTAGGTCTTGCGGTAGAAGCCGTCGGAGGCTTCGATCAGGTCGAGCGCGCTGCCGTCGCTGTCGAGAAAGCGCCAGGCCGCCACCATCATCGCGTCTTCCGGCGCGGCGAACAGCTGAGTCCAGCCATGCTGGCCGTCTTCGCCGCGCGTCACCAGCCACACCTCGCGCGGGTAGCCGGCGCGGGTCAGCGGCGCGCCCTTCCAGCCGGGGCAGGCGAAGGCGCTGTCCGGGTCGCGCCAGGCGATGTGGTTCTTGCCTTCCGGAAAGCTGAAGCCATGCTCCACCCAGCGCCGCGCCTCGATATCGTATTCGCGCGCCACGCTGGCGTCGCCGCCGCCGTCGGTCAGGTGCACCAGCGCCCGCTCCGGCTTGACCGTGCAGTGCGACACGCCGTCCAGATACCAGTCGCGCTCGTCGGCGTCGGCCAGCGCGTCGATGTCCAGCACCGTCTGCCAGTCCTGGCTGCCGGCGCGGTAGGCGTCCAGGGTGGTGCGGCGGTAAATGCCGCGCGGATGGGCCTCGTCCTGGTGGAAGTTGTACAGCCAACCGGCGTGCTCGGCGAAGTACGGGATCTGCCGGGTGTCGCGCAGATGGCCGAGGATGTCGGCGCGCAAGCCGGCGAAGCGCGGATCGGCGTCCAGCGCGGCCTCGGTGCGGGCGTTCTGCGCGGCCACCCAGTCGGCGGCGGCTTTGGAGTCCAGGCTTTCCAGCCAGAGATGGGGGTCGTGGGTATCGGTCATGTCAGGCAAAACGACGTAAATGGGCCGCGCAGCGGCAATGGGGGTGGATTGTGGAGCAGATGACGGCGATGGCCAAGCCGTTCTTGCCGATAGGGCGATTTTGCGTGCTCCTCCTCTTCCTCGGCTGCGCTGCCAGAAACAGCTCAGGCTGGCTTGGCCACGTCGATCACGCAAATCCGGATCAGCGGCCGCTTCACCTCGCTCAGCCCCTCCTCCAACATGCGCTGCAATTCGTCGGCCGTACTGGGCTTAGCCAAAGGCTTGGGCGGCTGTTTCACTTTATCCTGACCAAACCACAGCACCAGATACACGCCATATCCCATGCTGCCCGGATCGCGGGTATAGCGTGGCACCAGTTGCTCCGAAACCGCAGTCCATAACTCGTCATGCATACTGCGCTTGATCTCGACCGGCAGGCGCAGACGCGAGCCTAGCTTGGCGCACTCGAAACTGATGTCCGCCCGCTTTGCGTCTGCATATGGATGCTCCTCCACAATGCTTAGATCCAGCCGCGCAAACCGCTCCCTAAGCATGGCCAACAATACATCGCGGCCGCTGTTCTCGATCTTGGGCTCCGTTACCCGGCCATAACTATCCTCACTCCAAAACTGCTTGTACCGCTCCCCGCTGCCATCGCGAATATCCTTGGCCATATTGATCAGCTCATGCATCACCAAGGCTTGCAAGTCGGCGATGCCATTCGGCGCGCCACCCTGCAAGGTCGCCGCCACGCGGCCGGGAGTCGGTATTTGGAACAAGGCGTGACGACGGTTGGCCTGATGGTCGGATAACGCAACCGTCAGCTGCCGGCGCCAGCGCGCCAATTCCGGCTTGGCCGCCAGACGGGCAAGCTCGCTAGCCATGGAATCGCTGGTTCTACTCGCCAATGTCTGGAGCATGGTTCCAATAATATGTCCCGGTCCATTTAAGGGAGACCGATGCGTGCTTCCCCCAATAAAATCCGTCGGAGGGTAAAGGGCCGCCAAATTCTCGGTTTGCGTCAGCAGCAGGCTCTCGGGCCAGTGTTCAAAGTTCCTCCCAACCTCCAACCCTAGCAAGGCAAGCGCCAACAACCGACAGCGAGCGGGGGAGCGCGTAAAGCCGCTCACCCTAGACTCGTATGCCGCCGGATCGAGCGACAAGGCCATGGCCAGCAAGTCCGCCTGGCGGCGTCGCCCGCCCTGGGCGCTCTCCCATTGCCGCTCCAGCCATTGCCGCTGGCTGGAGGTGTCGGCATGCTTGACACCGGCCTGCCATAAATCGCGAACGGCATCCCATCCCGCTTGCGGCAATGAGTTCAGCAAGGATGGAAATAAGACCGGCACAGTCAATCGGGCGACGGAAGCGTATTTGTCGCCCAGGAGCAAAGCCCTGGAGCCATTCATGGGCTGCCCCGTCGGCAACATCGCGAGCAGATAGCGCAGATAGGCCCGGCTCACGATGTCCGGCCGCGCCTGCAACAAGGCCTCATGCCATGGCGTTTCTGATACGTACTCGCCTGACAATTTCTGCAAAACCAGCAGTTCAAGCGTAGGCTCCGGCAGTGCCATAAACCGCTCGGCAGAATCCAGATAGCGCTCCCGCGCCGCCGCCATGCAAGCCAGTGCGCACCGATGCAACTGTCCCTGTAGCCGCAACTGGATCCATTCATCCCCGCTAGGCAAATCGGCGCGCTCCAGCGTCTGCAGCAAGGCATGCAGGGCTAGCCGGGCCAAGTCCTCATCGCCATTCAACTCCGTGGTCAAAATACTCAGAGGCGTTTCGGTCCGCTTGGCCGGCTGCCCATAGGGGAAAGCGCGCCAATAATGACGGGCTAACCAGTCGAGATAATCGAGTCTCACCATCCCATTCGCCAGTTGCTCTCGCTCCGCCAGAATCGCTTGGTGGTTTTTCTCCCAACGGCCGCGCTCCTGCGCTTGCCACTCCGATGTCCTACGAGAATGTCTTATCTGCCATTCGTTCTCGATCAGGTCGCAATATAAATCGTCCAGACGCTCGGCCAATTCGGGATACAGCTGGCTCAAGGCATACAGATCATTCAGGTCGTATGGAACCAAAGGGGCGTAGAGTCCCTGCTTGGCCAAGTCGAGCAGTGGGAGGCGGATGTCGGCGCAAGTGTCCTGCTTCAAGCTATCCATCACCCACGGCCACAACCACTCGGGCTGGCCCATGCAATTCAAGGCGCGCCAGAAACTAGACAAGGGCTGGGATGTCTCCCCGCTTCTAAGCAAGTACAGCAATAGCTGTTGATATTTCTCAGGGTAGCCTTGCGCCCACACGCGTGCGGCATTACGAGCGGGCTGGCCGAGCATCACCGTCGCTCTATCATCCAGCCATTGGCTCAACCGTTCTACAGGCAAGCTCTCGCCCAAGGCCTCCAAGACCCTAGCAAATAACTTGCCGACCATTTCATCGAACTCGTGCCGGCCATACGCATCGCCCAGCTGATCTGGATCAATCAACAAGGCTTGCGTAAGCAAGGCCGGCAAAGCCTCCAAAGGCGTGCGCTCCGCCAGTCTCCCTGGCCAAAAATAGCGATAGTCCCCGATCAGCCGGCTATCCGCTTGAGGCTGAAAATACTTCAGCACCGCATCCGGCTTCACTTTGTCCGGGTAGTAGGCGGTCAGCAGGCTACCCAACATCTCCCTATCCGGATCGCTGATGTCTCCGCGATGCAGCGCCGCCAATACATCCAGGCAAACCGCCGTATTCGCCTCATGCGCCAGCAGGGCCTGCAAGGCGAAACGGCGCACGCCCTCCCAGTGGTCGTCATTGCGCACAATGCTGGCCAACAAGGCTTGCAAGGCTGGCATAGGGCTGCCGTACTCAATGGCGCTCAGCAAGCAGCCTGCCAATAGCTGGCCCTCATCGGCAGAGTCAAAAGACGTCAAATGTTGTCGAAAGACGTCCTCCATATCCGGCGTGGCCAGCGCGCCGAACTCTTGGTCTAACCAACGGCCAGCGTCACTCCGGAAACGGGGATGCCGCTTGATGTGCTGCCGCAGCGCGGTAATCAGCCGAGTCTTAGCTTCGCGGCCCAGATGACGCGCGTCGCCGTACACCAGCAGGGCAAGCGGGTCTTTCTCTATCAGCTCATGCAGATGCGCCGGCCCCGCCAGACTGGCCAGCCAGCCGTACAGGCCCCGCAGATTGCTGACCACGCCGCCATCCACTCCGCACAACAAGGACCAGACCCGCGGCAAGGGCAGGCCCTCGGCCAGACGCTGAGCGATGTAGCGCGCGGCCAGAAACTCCGCCACGCTGCGATGGGGATAGTGGTGGTCGCCTTGGCCATCGCCTTGGAACAAGCGAGTCCGAAGCACTGCCCCCAAGGGCAATTCCCGCCGCTCAAAACCCTGGCTAGCCTGCAAGGACACTCGGTCCGCACCATCCGGTAGATTCAGGCTGGCGCAGCTCCGGCTGGACAACAGCATGGCCGCCGACCAATAACCCGCCGCCACCAGCAAGTCGTCGATCGAGTGCACCTGCTTTGGCCTATGCCGCTCATTGTGCTCTTCCGCCAGCTTTCGGCAGGCCAGTTCAAACACACCTTTCTTGCTTTGCGGCCAACCCTGGTCGCCATCCACCGCCGCCAGCAACATGTTCAGGGTTTGCGGGTTATCCAATAATTCGGCCACGCCGGCTTGCTCGGCCCGCTCGATAAAGGTTTCCGAATCTATGTTTTTCGCTTGCAGGTAACGGACAACATCGTCGCGGCTGAACGGCTGCAGATAGGCTATCGGCAACGTTTCTCCAGAGGGCAATAGCGCGGAGAAATCCCGGTTGTCAGTCTCGCCAAACCATTCCGCAGCTCGGCAAGACAAGCGAAAGCGCGGGCGGCCCAACTTGGCCAATAACTTGCGCAAGGCACTGGTAATCGATTGATCGCCGCGGCTCCTTGCCTCGTCCAAACCATCGATGAACAGGGTTTTGCCTACGAAGTCATCAGCCGAATGACCTGCGTAAAAATCCAAAAAGTCTTGAATGGTGCAGTAGAGCGCCGCCTCACCTAACGCCTTCTTCTCCTGCTCGAACAGTGTCGTTTTACCCATGCCGGCATCGCCCAGAAGAATATAAGCATGGCAAGATCTCAATTCTTCGGATGAGAAAGTTTGATGTTCTCCGTTCTGCTCAATAGCGACTATACGGGATAAAAAGTAGGTCATCGGGAACGCACTGCAAGTGGGCCAATCGATATTATATCGATAGGCCATTCAATTCGCGTGCGACAGCATCCAGGCGCCGGCCAGCTTCAGCACCCGGCCCTCAATGCCGTTGTAGCCATGCCAGGCCCAGGGCTGGCACGGGTCGCCCTCGTTCTTGCCGCCGTCCATCAGCATCAGCTGGCGCGGCTGCTCGGAACGCAGCCGGTCTATGATGGTCCCCAGGTTGTAGGCGCGGCTGGCGCGGCAGTCGTCGCGGCGGTGCTGGATCATCAGCACCGGCAGCCGCAAGCGCTCCAGCGCGAAATCAGACAGGCTGCCGCGGCCGCTGTCCAGGCTGGAGGTCAACACCAGGCCGTGGACTCGTTCCGGCAGTTGCAAAGCCGTCGCCACCGCCGAGGTGGTGCCGCGGCTGGTGCCCACCAGCCACAGTGGCAGCGCCGCGCCGCGCCGCAGGTAATCGGCGACGGCGGCGACATCGCGGGCATGCTCGGCGCTGGCGCGGAAATCGCCCAGCAGGCCGCGCGGCATGTCGGACGGCGCGTCCACCACCGCCACCCGAAAACCCATGTCGGCCCACCCCTGGCGGGTGCGCACCAGAAAATTGCCTTTGCCGGCGCCCAGTTCGCCGGCATCCGACAGCTTGAGCAGGCCTTCGCCGCCGCTGAACAGGATCAGGTTGGCGCGCGCCGGTCCGGCCGGCTCCAGCAGCAGGAAGCGCACGATGACGCCGGGGCGGCTCTGCACGCTGGCCAGTTGCTCGGCGCGCGCGTTCAAGGTTGCCAGGCACATGCAGGCCAGGCACAGCAGACGTCGGATCATGGCTGCCCTCCTCCTCAGGTGAATGGCCCGGCGCGGCCGCTTACTCCACTTCGGCGGCGGCGGCGCGGAAACGGGCGATGACGTCGGGCGGCGTGCCCTTGTTGAACGCCGCGTACAGCGCGCTGTCCAGCTTGTCCAGCCGCATGCCGCGCGTCAGCAGCGCCCGGTCGGCGTTCAGCGCCTTCAATTTGCTCACCATGCCGGTTTCGGTGGAGACGATCAGGTCGCAGCGCCCGCTGAGCAGCTTCTTGACGTTGTCGGTGGTGTCGCCGGCGACGTCCAGCCGCAGAAAGCCTTCGCTTTCCAGGTATTCCTGCCGGTAGTCGTTGCGCACCACGCACACCGAATGCTTCTTGGCGTCTTCCAGAGAGGCCAGCTGGATGTCGGAACGGGTTTTCAGCCAGTAGAAATAGACTTCTGCGTCGATGATCTTGAAGGTGAAATCCAGGTACTTCAGCCGTTCGCGGGTTTTGGCGATGGGAAACACCATCGCGTACGGCCGGGTCTTCGCCTCCTGGTAGGCGCGCGCCCACGGCACCGCCTCCAGCGCGCTGAACGGCAGGCCCAGCTTGCGCATCACCCGCGTCACCTTTTCCACCGTGGTGCCGCCGGCCACCTTGCCGTCCGCCCCCACCATCACGTAGGGCGGATCGTCGTCGGTGTAGATTCTCACCGCGTCCAGCCCGGCAGCGCGCGCGGGCTGGGACCAGGCATTGCACAAACCGGCCGCCAGCAGCGCGCCGGACAACAGGCGTCGCCACATGCGGCCAGCTCCCGTCGGATCATGCTTTGTTTATAGCCGCCTCTGGCGGCTCAGTCGCAAAGCACCCGCCGCATCGCTTCCACCAGGCGGTCGAGATCGTCGCGCCCCACCTGCCAGTGGGTGACCAGGCGCATCATGCCCTGGTGCGGCGGATTGGCCAGGAAACCGGCCTCCTCCAGCGCCGCCATCAGCTCGGCGCTGTCGATGTCGGCGTTGAAGCGGAACCACACCAGGTTGATGTGGATGTCGTCGGGGCGGATGTCGATGCACGGCAGGCCGGCCAGACGCTCGGCCAGGTAGCGGGCGTTGGCGTGATCTTCCGGCAGCCGCGCCGCCATCTCGGTCAGCGCCAGGATGCCCGGCGCGGCGATCACGCCGGCCTGGCGCATGCCGCCGCCCAACAGCTTGCGCTTGCGCCGCGCCGCGGCGATGAAGTCGGCGCTGCCGGCCAGGACTGAGCCGATCGGCGCGGCCAGGCCCTTGGACAGGCAGGCCATCACGCTATCGACATGACGGGTGATCTCGCGCACGTCGCAACCCAGGTAGGCGGCGGCGTTGAACACCCGCGCGCCGTCCAGGTGGATGGGCACGCCGTGCGCGCGCGCCAGCGCCGCGGTGTCGGCCATCGCCGCCAAAGGCAGCACCTTGCCGTTGCCGTGGGCGTTTTCCAGACAGATCAGGCCGGTGCGCGGCTCGTGGATGTCATCGCCGACGCGGATGCGACGCTCGATGTCCGCCGTCGCCATCACGCCGTCGCGGCCCTCGATGGTGCGCAGCTGCGCGCCGGCGATCACCGCCGCGCCGCCGGCTTCGTGCCAGACGATGTGGCTGTTGTCCTCGACGATCACCTCCTCGCCGCGCCGGCAGTGGGTGAACAGCGCCAGCTGGTTGCCGAAGGTGCCGCTAGGCACCAGCAGGGCCGCTTCCTTGCCCAGCTTGTCCGCCGCCAGCGCTTCCAGCCGGATCACTGTGGGATCGTCGCCGTAGACGTCGTCGCCCAGTTCGGCGTCCAGCATCGCCTGGCGCATCGCCGGCGTCGGCTGGGTGACGGTATCGCTGCGCAGGTCTATCCACTTCATCATTCGCACTCCCAGGTGGTATCAAGTTTCCGCCGGCAGGCCCAGACAGGCCGCCAGCGCGTCGGTAATCAGTCGCGCCGCGTCCGACGGCGGCTCGGCGTCCAGCAGCAGGCCGTGGATCAGGCCGTCGGCCATCCTCAGCAGCACCTCCGCCCGGCCGGCGTCGGCGCCGATGCCAGCCAGCCAGGCGGCCACGCAGTCGCGCAGCGCGGCGTCCTGCGGGTTGACGGCCGGCGGCTCGTCGAAGGCCGGCCATTCGCGCTCCAGCACCCGGTGCAGGCCCAGTTCGCGCAGATGCAGCGCCAGCACCGCCGCCACCAACTCCGCCAACTGCCGCCGGGGCGGCCAGCCAGCGCCGCGCCGCAGCGCATCCTGCACCGCGGCCAGCGTTTCCTCGCCGTGGCGGCGGTGCAGCGCGGCCACCAGCGCGTCTTTATTGGGGAAGTATTGGTACAGCGAGCCGATGCCGACGCCGGCCAGCTCGGCCGTCTTGTTGGTGGTCAGGCCAGCGTAGCCGTCGCGCGCCAGAATGCGAGCCGCCGCCTCAAGAATGGCGGCGACGGCATGGCGCGAACGCGCCTGGCGCGGCTGTTTTCGGGCTTGGGGAATGGCGGGCATAGGCCTAGTGAAACACGAGTTTTTGCCCCATGCAAACCGGCTTAAAGTGGAGCGGCTATCCAAACACCACAGGAGTTCTGGCCATGCAACAAACCTACGCCTTCTTCGCGCTGCTGCGCGTCCACCCCAACTGGCTGCGGCTGAGCCGCCCGGAGCGCCGCCGCTTCGAGGCCGAAACGCTGCGGCCGATCTACGAGCGCTACCCGGCGGTGCGCATGCGCTGGTTCGACGCCGAAGCCTTCACCGGCCGCTGCAGCGACATCGCGCTGTTCGAAACCGAGTCGATCCGCGAGTTCTACTACCTGATCGACGCGCTGCGCGACAGCAAGATCGCCACCGAGCCCTACTTCGAGTTTCTCGACATCATTCCGGCGGTGGAAGACGGTTTCCGCGAATACGACGCCCAACTGGCGAACTAAGCGAAACGGCGGCCAAATGGCCGCCGCGTCTATCGGTGCTTCACGGATTCGGGCCCAGGCCCGAGATGGCCGGCGCCATGGCCGGCGGGTGCTGCGGAATCAATTGTAGGAAGCCGGAATCAATGTATCCGATACGATTGCCTGATGGCGTCGGCCTGGCGTTCGGCCTTCTGGATGTCGGGCGCGGCCATGGAGATGTCGGCGCCGCAGCTGCACTGCAGCGGGTGGTCCGGGACGATGGTTCGCAGATGCTGGCGGGTTTCGCGGCCGCATTCTTCGCAGGCGATCACCACGGTGGCGTTGTAGTGTTTGTCCAGATCGATATCGAATCTTTGCTGCTTCATCGGAATCTCCCCAATGCTGAGAGTTGGCCGGCAGAGGAGGCGCCGTCGGCGCTTCTTGCCGGTCCCTGACGCGCGCCCACCGGCAACCGGACGCGTATGGATCAAGATACGGCCAACAGCGAAAAGGTTCCACGCAATCAAGCAGTTGGATTGTAAAAAAATTTTCATGCCGGCCGAAAACGCCACACTAGGACCATCCAATCCGCAAACGATGCCGCGGCGGCCGGCCGCGGGACTGGCACCCGGCCGCCGCCTTGGTTATCCTTGGCCGTTTTTGCGCAACAGGTTATCCCGATGGACCACTCAGCCGACCTCGCCCGCCGCTTCGGCGGCATCGCCCGCCTGTACGGCGACGACGCGCTCGCGCGCTTCCAGAACGCCCATGTCTGCGTGGTGGGCGTCGGCGGAGTCGGCTCCTGGGCGGTGGAGGCGCTGGCACGCAGCGCGATCGGCAAACTGACGCTGATCGACCTGGACAACGTCGCCGAATCCAACACCAACCGCCAGTTGCCGGCGCTGGACCCCTTGTACGGCATGGCCAAGGTCACGGCACTGGCCGAACGGGCGCGGGCCATCAACCCGGCCTGCGAGGTGATTGAAATCGAGGATTTCGTCACCGAAGAGAATATGGACGCGATGCTGGGCCAGGGCTACGACTACCTCGTCGACTGCATCGACAGCCTGAAGGTGAAGACGGCGATGGCCGCCTGGTGCGCGCGCCACCGCCAGCGCTTCATCGTCTCCGGCGGCGCCGGCGGCCAGATGGATCCTAGCAAGATCAAGCTGGCCGACTTGTCCGAAGTGACACAGGACCCGCTCTTGTCCAAGCTGCGCTACAACCTGCGCCGCCACCACGGCTTCGCCCGCGACGGCAAGAAGATGGGCGTGCCCTGCGTCTACTCCACCGAGCAGCTGGTCTACCCGCAGGCCCAGGCCTGCGATGCCGACGACGCGCGCGGTCCGCAGGGCCTGTCCTGCTCCGGCTTCGGCGCCGGCATGGTGGTGACGGCCAGCTTCGGCCTGTTCGCCGCGTCGCGGGTGCTGACCGATCTGGCCAAGGCCAAGAAATAAGCGATGCCTAGGCGGCCGCTAAGGAGCGCCTGCGCCGAATAAGCCAGGCGCGCTTGGCCTGCCTCAGCCCTTGCGCTGCAGCAGATCCCATAAATTGCCGTACAAATCGCGGAACACCGCCACCGTGCCATAATCCTGCTCCTGCGGCGGGCGGACGAACTCCACCCCGGCCGCCTGGTAGCGCCGATAGTCGCGCCAGAAGTCGTCGGTATTCAGGAACAGCCACACCCGGCCGCCGGCCTGGTTGCCAATGAAGGCGGCCTGCCCCTCGTTGCTGGCCCGCGCCAGCAACAGGCCGGCCTGCGAGCCCGGCGGCGTCACCACCACCCAGCGCTTGTCCTGCTCCGGCTGGTAGCTGTCCTCGGTCAGCTCGAAACCCAGCGTGTTCACGTAAAAATCGATGGCCTCGTCGTAATCCCTCACCACCAGCGACACCAGCCCCAGACACTGCTGCATTTGCGTTTCTCCCCGCTTGGCCGCGCCGCCGACATGGCCGCGCGCGATCGCAGCGCGATGATACCGTACCGCGCCTAGTGGTCCAGCACCTTGCAGTCGTGGTCCTGCAACTCCTCCGCCGAGCCGCGGTTCGCGCTGAGCAGGTCGGCGCGGCCTGCCAGCAGCACGAAGCCGTCGCCGTCGGCGAAGCTGGCCGGCAGCAGCGCCAGACCGTAGCGCCCCATCTGCTCGGCTGCGCCGGGCAACTCGTCGGCCAGCAGGCGGAACGGATCGCCTTGCGGATTGCCGTCCCGGTCGGCGTCCACGCGCCGCGCCCAGTAGGCGTGGCCTTTCAGCTCCACCGGCAGCGGGCGCCAGCGCCGCGGCAGGCTGTCGTCCAGATCGTCCACCTGCTGGCGCACGGTGGGGTCGATGCAGGAAATGTGGATGTGCAGCTGGTTCTGGCTGCGGCCGTACTGCGAGTTGATCGCCAGCGCCACCGCGTTGCGCGGCACCGGGCCGCCGCGCTTCAGCGCCATGTAGCGCCGCGCGCGCCACGCCTCGCGCCAGTAGGCCGGCGCGCCGTCCTGCTGCAGTTGCGGGCTTTCGATGCCGCTGACCCGGCTGGTGGGAATCAGCAGATATTGCAGCGCGCCGTAGCGGTCCTTCAGCACCGCCGTCCCCTGCCCCACTTCAACGCAGGGGTCGGGTTTGCCTTGGCTTTGCTGATTGGGCAGGCACTGCTCGCCGACGATGCGCCACAAAGCGTCGCCGTCGGCCATCGCGTAACAGGCCGCGCCGGCCAGCAACAGGCCGCACAAAGCGGCGCGCAACATGAATCTTTTCTTCATCGCGGATCGCATTCCATGGTTAAGCCCGCCGGCCAGGCTGGCGCGGCTTCCGCAAAATAGCATGAGCCCGGCCGGCGTCGCAGCAAGCTTGTCGTCGCGTCACGGCCCGAACCGCCGCCGCGCGGCCTGCTCCGCCTGATCAGCAAGGCGACAACGGAAAATCATTGCCTCCAAAAAAATACAAATTAGCGACGCTTAATTCCAATAAAAATAAATTCAAAGCAATAAACATGATGAAACCATACTTAAGTACAGGGTTTGCATCTGCATTATTGACCTATCCTGTGCGCCGATCGCATGACAACCCCGGCCGCAGCGCCGCTCCCCTCATGCCCGCCCACCGCCTTTTGCCGCCGCAGCAAGAAAGCCGTTCGCCATGCCCGCCGAAAAGTTTCGCCCCCTGCTCGCCATTTCCCGCCGCCAGGCGCTGTGCTTCTGCCTGCTGCTCACCGCCTTCGAACTGCTGACCTACCTCGCCAGCGACATGGTGATGCCGGCCATGCTGCAAGTGACCCGCGATCTGGACGCCGACAGCCGCCACGTGCCCACCGCGCTCAACGCCTTCCTGCTGGGCGGCATCGCCCTGCAATGGCTGATCGGCCCGCTGTCCGACCGCTTCGGCCGCCGGCCGCTGCTGCTGGCCGGCGTCCTGGGCTTCGCCGCCGCCTGCGCCGCCGCCGCCGGGGCGCAGCAGATCGAAAGCTTCAACCTGCTGCGCTTCGCCCAGGGCACCGCGCTCGGCTTCGTCATCGTCGTCAGCTACCCAGCGCTGCAGGAAACCTTCGCCGAGGAGGACGCGGTGCGGTTGATGGCGCTATTGGCCAATATCGCGCTGCTGTCGCCGCTGGCCGGACCGCTGTTGGGCGGCTTGCTGCTGAAGCTGTTGTCCTGGCGCCAGCTGTTCGCCGCGCTGGCCGCCGCCGCCTTGCTGGTGGCGCTGGGCCTGTGGCGGCTGATGCCGGAGACGGTGGGCGCGCCGCGCCGCGACGGCCCCGCGCTGCCGCCGACGCCATTGCGGCTGAAGGCCGCGCTGGCCAACTACCTCGGCCTGCTGCGCCACCGCACCGTGCTGTGCGGCAGCCTGGCGCTGGGCCTGATCACGCTGCCGCTGATCGCCTGGATCGGCCTGTCGCCGCTGCTGCTGATCCGCCAGCTGGGCTACAGCAACCTGGAATACGGCCTGTGGCAGCTGCCGGTGTTCGGCGGCGTGATCGCCGGCAACCTGGCGCTGAACCGGCTGGCCGGCCGCCAGAGCCTGGCGCGGCTGCTGCGCCTCTCCCTGGCGCCGATGGCCTGCGGCCTGCTGCTGACCGGCATCCTCACCCCGCTGCATCCGACGCTGCCGACCCTGGCCGCCGGCCTCGCCGTCTATGCCTTCGGCCTGGGCCTGGGCAACGCCACGCTGTACCGGCTCACCCTGTACGCCAGCGACAGCGCCAAGGGCAGCGTCGCCGCGGTGCTGGGCATTCTGTCCACCGCCACGCTGGGCGCCGGCGCGGCCTTGCTGGCCTGGCTGAACGCCGGCGACAGCCCGCAAAGCTTCGCCGTCGGCGTCACCGCCGCCGCGCTGCTGGCCGCGCCGCCGCTGTGGCTGCTGCTGCGCGCGCCGCAGCCGCAGGCCAGCGCCGCCTGATACCCGTTTCCCCATCGATACCGTAAAGCACCATGACCTCACTCAAGCATGTCGAAGCGCTGTGCCATCTGGACGATCCCTACCGCGCCGACGCCGAATGCGACCGCCTGTTCGACGCCGCGATGCGCGAGCTGGTGGACTACCACTGCGAGCGCAGCCCCGGCTACCGCCAATGGCTGGAGCAGAACGGCTTCACGCCGGCGCGCCTGGTCGGCCTGGCCGACTGGTCGCAGCTGCCGCCCATCTTCGCCAACTATTTCAAGCGCCGGCTGCTGCTGAGCGCAAGCGGCGAAGACGCGCTGGAGCTGACTTCGTCCGGTACCACCGGCCAGAAAAGCCGGATGCGCTACGACGAACGCAGCATCGGCGCCGCCCAGCGCATGGTGGACCGCATCTTCGACCACTACGGCTGGCATACCCCGGACCAACCGGCCAACTACCTGCTGCTCAGCTACGAGCCGGCGGGCGCCATCACGCTGGGCACCGCCTACACCGACCAGTTCCTGTGCAAGTACGCGCCGGTCAACCGCGCCGTCTACGCGCTGCGCCACACCGGCAAGGGCAACGAGTTCGATCCCTTCGGCGCGATGCGCGCGCTGCAGGAATTCGCCGCGGAAGGCCTGCCGGTGCGCATTTTCGGCTTCCCGGCCTTTCTGTGGTTCACGCTGGAGCGGATGCGCGACATCGGCCTGCCTCCGCTCGCCCTGCATCCGCAATCGCTGGTCTTCCTCGGCGGCGGCTGGAAAACCCATGCCGACCAGGCGATTCCCAAACTGGAGCTGTACCGCCGGCTGGGCGAACAGCTGGGTCTGCCGGACGAACGCTGCCGCGACGGCTACGGCTCTGTCGAGCATCCAGTGCCCTACGTCGAATGCCCGAACCACCGTTTCCACGTGCCCAGCTGGGCCCGCGCCTGGGCGCGCGACACCGCGACGCTGGCGCGGCTGCCCTACGGCGAGCCCGGCTTCCTGCACCTGGTTTCGCCCTACATCACCTCAAGCCCGGCCCATAGCCTGGCGTTGAGCGACCTGGCGGCGCTGCACCCGGCGGCCAGCTGCGGCTGCGGCCTGGCCACCGACTGGTTCGAGCTATTGGGCCGCGCCGGCACCAGCAAGAGCCGCAGCTGCGCGATGGCCGCGTCCGAACTGATCAAGGAGTCCTGAACATGTATCTGATTGATGGAGAATTGCGCGCCCAGCTCACGGCGGACGACGCGCTGGCCGCGCTACGCGCCCGACTGGCCGACACCCTGGCCGCGGAGCCGGATGTCGAGGCCGTACTGTCCTGCGCCGAGCGTTTCGCCGACGCGCTGGCGCGCGCCGGCGGCCACCCGCTGCTGGACGAGGCCGGCCGCCTCGCCCTGGCGCGCTTCTGCCGCCGCGAAGCGCTGCAAGCCAAGCTGGAGCGCGAACTGGGCGAGCGGCCGTTCTCGCTGCGCCGTCACGACTACCGCGAAGCGCGCTTCGAAGCCTGGCGCCCGCTAGGCCTGGTGCTGCACATCACCCCGTCCAACGCGGCGCTGCTGCCCTTCATGGCGGCGCTGGAAGGCCTCTTGGCCGGCAACGTCAACTGGCTGCGCCCCAGCGCCAGCGACCAGGGCCTGAGCGCGCGGCTGCTGGCCGAATTCCTGCGCCACGACCACGGCGGCCGGCTGGCCCGGCGCGTCGCCGTGCTGCCCATCGCCAGCGACCGGCTCGCCCCGCTGCTGGCCGAGGCCGACGCGGTGTCCGCCTGGGGCGGCGACGCCGCGCTGGCCGCCATCCGCGCGCAATTGCCGCCCGGCTGCCGCTGGATAGACTGGGGCCACCGCGTCAGCTTCGCCTATCTCGACCCGGCAGCCGGCGACGCGCAGCTGAACGCGCTGGCCGACGATGTCTGCCGCCACGACCAGCAGGCCTGCTCCAGCCCGCAATGCCTGCTGGTGGACTGCGACGACGCGGAAACGCTGCGCGGCGTCGCCGCGCGGATGGCCGCCGCGCTGGCGCGCCGCGCGCCGCAGTGGCCGGCGCTGCGGCCCGACCTGCAGGAAGCCGCCGAGATCAGCAGCCAGATGGCCTTTCTACGGCTGGACCAGGCCTTCGCCGGCCTGGACGGCGAAGTGCTGGACGGCGAAGGCTGGCGGCTGGCCTGGAACGCCCGCCATGAACTGGCGCCGTCGCCGCTGTTCCGCACCCTGCAGTTGCGGCCGGCGCCGCGCGCCGAACTCTCCGCCATCCTGCGCCCCTGGCGCACCCGCCTGCAAAGCTGCGGCCTGATCGCCCCGGCGGCGCGCCTACCGGAACTGAGCCGCGCGCTGCTGGCGGCCGGGGTCAGCCGCGTCGCGCCGGCCGGCCGCATGCACGACGGCTACGACGGCGAGCCGCACGACGGCGTCTACGCGCTGCAACGGCTGTCGCGCCGGGTGTCGGCCACGCTGGACGCCGCCGCGCTGCCCGGCCACGCCCAGCTGGACGCGCCGCCGGCCGAGCCCGAGGGCCTGGCCGCGCTGCCGGTGATGGACAAGGCCGACTTCCAGCGCCAGGGCGCCAACGCCAAGGCCCAGCTGTTCTTCCGCAGCGGCGGCAGCAGCGGCGCGCCCAAGCTGGCCGGCTTCAGCTATCGCGACTACCACCGCCAGATGCGCGCCGCCGCCGACGGGCTGTTCGCCGCCGGGCTAGACCCGGCCGCCGACCGGGTGATGAACCTGCTGTACGGCGGCAAACTGTACGGCGGCATGCTCAGCTTCTTCACCATCCTCGACCACATGGGCGTCGCCCAATACCCGATGGGCGGCCCGTCCGACGACGATTTCAGCGAGATCGCGCGCTTCATCGTCGAGCAGAACATCAACACCTTGGTCGGCATGCCCGGCACCTTGCACCGGCTGTTCGAATGCGAGAACAAGCTGTTGCGCGGCTACGGCGGCGTGCGCAAGGTGTTCTTCGGCGGCGAGCACATCAGCGACGGCCAGCGCGCCTACATCGGCAGCTTCGGGGTGGAGCTGATCCGCTCCGCCCTGTATGGATCGGTGGATGCCGGCCCGCTCGGCCACGGCTGCCCCGGCAGCGCCGACGGCGAATTCCACCTGCTGGCCGAAACCCAATGGCTGGAAGTGTTGGAGCAGGACAGCGACCGCCCCGCCGCCGCCGGCGAAATCGGCCGCCTGGTGTTCACCTCGCGCGAGCGCGAAGCGCAGCGGGTGCGGCGCTACGACCTGGGCGACCTGGGCCGCTGGCTGCCCGGCCGCTGCGCCTGCGGCCTGGCAACGCCCCGCTTCCAGCTCACCGGCCGCCACGGCGCGCTGCTGCGGGTCGGCACCATTTTCGTCAATCCGGGCGAGCTGAGCCGGCAAATAGGCCTGCCGCTGCAATGGCTTGTGGACCAGGCGGACAGCGGCTGCGACCGCATCCGCCTGCTGGCCGACGGCGAGCCCAACCGCATCCGCGCCCAATTGCTGCAGGACCCGATGCTGAGCGAAGTCGTCGGCGGCGGCCTGCTGAAACTGGAAATCTCCCCGACGCCGGCGGCCGAATTCCGCCGCCATCCGCACAGCGGCAAGACGCCGCTGGTGCTGGACCTGCGCCGTTAAACCTTGCGCCGGCCGTCCGCGGACGCCGGCGCCGAAGCCGCAATCATGAATCCAAAGCTGAAATCACTCGTCGACCACGCCCGGCGCCATTCGCCGTTCTATCGCCAGCTGTACCGCGCGCTGCCCGCCGAGGGCTGGCGGCTGTCCGACCTGCCGCCAGCCGATCCCGACCACTACTGGCGCGGCTCGCAAACGCTGCGCGACTGGCCGGTGCTGACCGCGCCGCTGGACGACGGCCATGTCTTCAAGACCGGCGGCTCCACCAGCGAGGGCAAGCTGTCGGTCTTCAGCCGCGCCGAGTGGCAAGCCTTCGTCCAGGCCTTCGGCGGCGGCGTCGCCCGCCAGCTGCGGGCCGGCGACCGCGTCGCCAACCTGTTCTTCGCCGGCGACCTCTACACCAGCCTGCTGTTCATCCACGGCGCGCTGTCGCGCGCGCCGCTGCCGCTGGTGGAATTCCCGTTCACCTGCCATGTCGACGACGCCGTGCTGGCCGACGCCATCCGCCGATATGAGATCAACGCGCTGACCGGCGTGCCGGCGCAGCTGCTGCGCTTCGCCCACCACCTGGCGCATGCCGGCCAGACGCTGGCCGGCGTCGATACCGTGCTGTATGGCGGCGAAAGCCTGTTCGGCGAGCAAGTGGCGCTGCTGAAACAGGCTTTTCCCCGGGCCCGCATCGCCTCGGTGGGCTGCGCCAGCGTCGACGCCGGCCTGATAGGCTACGCCGAGCCCGGCTGCCGCCACGGCGAGCACCGGGTGTTCGACGACGACAGCCTGGTGGAGATACTGGACGAGGCCAGCGGCGAGCCGATCAGCGAAACCGGCCGCTGCGGCGTGCTGACGCTGACCAATCTGCAGCGCCGGCTGATGCCGGTGATCCGCTATCCCACCGGCGACCTGGCCTGCTGGCGCGAGCCGCCGGGGCCGGCGCGCAAGTTCGCGCTGCAGGGCCGCTCCGGCCAGGGCCACCGCGTCCGCGTCGGCACGCTGTCGCTGTTTCCGGCGCAACTGGCGCCGCTGCTGGAAAGGCATGCCGAGCTGTTGGCCTGGCAGCTGGCGATAGAACGCCGGGACGGCCGGGACGCGCTCAGCCTGCTGCTGGCCAGCCGCCGCCAGCTGGATTGCGCGGCGCTGCGCCAGGACTTGCTGGCCGCCCAACCGGCCATCGCCGCGCTGTGCGCGGCCGGCCAGCTGCGCCTGGACATCGTCCAGACCAGCCCGGAGCGGATGCGCACCCATCCGCGCTCCGGCAAGCTGATGCGGGTGGTGGATCTGCGCGACTACCAAGCCGAGGAGGCGCAGCCATGAGCGCCCGCCATCCCGCCGCCGCCTGGGCGCGCGACTACCAGGCCGGCGACGCCGCCGCGGTCAGCGCGCTGTTCCGCGCGGTCTACGGCGACCACTACGTGTATCCGGACGTCTACCTGCCCAGCCAGATCGAGCAACGCAACGCCAGCGGGCAATGGCATTCGGCGGTGGCGCTGCTGGACGGCCGCTTGGCCGGCCATGCCACGCTGTGGCTGGACCCGGCGCGGCCCGGCCAGGCCGAGCTGGCCTTGAACGTGGTGCATCCGGACGCGCGCGGACGCGGCGTGGCCAGCCTGCTGGGACGCCATCTGCGCGCCGCGGCCGGCAGCCTGGGCTGCGGCCTGCTCACCATCAAGCAAGTCTGCTCGCACCCGCAAAGCCAATACCTGGCGCAAACGCTGGGCTTCCACACCAGCGCGCTGATGCTGGACTACGTGGATTCGCCGTTCGGCAAGCCCGAGCCGGAAAGCATCGTGCTGGGTTGCCTGCCGCTGCGGCCGCGGCCGTTGCCCGAACTGGCCTGGCCGGCGGAATGGGAAGAATGGCTGCGGCCGCTGCGCCAGGCCTTCGGTCCCGGCGCGCCGGCGGCGGCGCCGACGCGCTTGCCCGGCCTCAGCCTGGCGCGCCACGGCCAGCGGCTGGAAGTCGTCGTTCCGCAGCCCAGCGCGGCGCGGCTGGCGGAAATCGCCGCCCTGCCGGCCGGCCAGCTGATCTACCTGAAGCTGGCGCCAAGCGCCGACGCGCTGGCGCTGCGTCCGCGGCTGGCAGAGGCGGGCTTCCGCTTCGGCGGCCTGCTGCCCGATGCCGGCGGCGGCTGGCTGCTGTTGTTTCTGCGCGGCCAGCGCGGCGACGCCATCCGCTTCTGCGACGCCGGCGCCGAACAGCTATACCGGCTGGATTTGCAGCCGGCGGCTTAAGACGGACGGGCCGCGTCCAGCGGCTCCACCCGCACCGAGGTGCCGTAGCACAGCACCTCGGTCAGGCCGGCCATCACGTCGGTGGCGTCGTAGCGCATGCCGATCACCGCGTTGGCGCCCAGCGCCGCCGCGTGCTCGCACATCAGCGCGTAGGTTTCGGAGCGCGCCTGCTCGCACAAGCTGGTATAGATGGTGATGTTGCCGCCGAACAGCGACTGCAAGCCGCCGAGAAAATTACCCACCACCGAGCGCGAGCGCACCGTAATTCCGCGCACCACGCCCAGATTGGCCACCACCCGGTAGCCGGGCAGATCGAAAGTCGTGCTGACCATTTTTGCCGGCAACATCGCATTCTCCTCAAGTCGGCCCGCCCGATGCGGGCCGGAAACGAATCGGGAACCGCCGCGCCTCACAGCGCGCGATACTCGCCTGCCTGCAGACGCGGCACGCAGGTGCTGACATCCAGCTGCGCCGCCAGTTCGATATCGTCGGCGAAGCCGCGCTCGATCAGTTCCAGGCTGGACGTGCACTGGCGCAGATGGCTGAGCAAATCATGCCTGGCCAGCAAGAACGCCGCTTCGGCCGCCTGCGCCTCCGGCGACTTGCTGCCAGTCAGCCGGTGAATGATGGCGCCGGCGCCGATGAAGTCTTCGAAGGCGAAACGCAGCTCGCCGTCCGGTGCGCGTTCGCCCGCGGCGATCAGCCGCACCGGCGCGCCCTGGCTGCCGGCGTATGCCGCCACCGCGGCGGCATTGCGCAGACAGCCCGCCACCACCTCGCCCGCCGCGCACTCCAGGCTCAAGGCGGCGCCGTTCGGCGAGGGCAGCACCAGCCGGCTGCCGGCGCTCAGCGCCCGCATCGAGACCGGCGACAACGATAGCTTGTTGCGGCTGCGCTTGCCGGCCAGCTGGGCCTTGCGCTCGGCGGCGAAGGCTGCGGCACCCTCGTCGTCGGGACGAAAAGGCAGCAGCGCCGCGCCGCAGCCGCAGCCGATGTCGACGCAGGTGCTGAACGACAGCACGTCGACAATCACGCACAGCGCCGCCTGCCCATCCAGCCGACGCACGCCCGGCAGGCCCCATTCCAGCCCAATATCGTATTCCTGCTGCCCTTGATACATCATTCCCTCTGTACGAAAAAACCGCCACCAGCCCTTGAAGGCTGATGGCGGCGTCACTGATGGTTTTCCAGTACTGCGCCGCAAACACTGCCACGGCAGCATGACAAGCCGGTGATGCCTGTGATTCAGTCGCGGTATTGCAGCGTCAGCAGATACTCTCCGCCATGCTCCCCCGCCCGGGCCACGATGCGCCCGTCGCCGCTCAAGCCGGCGAAATCGCCGCTGCCGCTGCCCGGCATCACCCGCAGCGAACCGCTGACGCCGGCCGCGGCGGAATACACGCCGTCATGCCGCAGCACCAGGCTGCCCTGCCGCTCGCCCCAGCGCGCGACCACGCGCTCGTAGCCGATGAAGCTCACCTCGCCGCCCTCGTCCGCCGGATACAGCAGCTGGTACTCCAGCCAGCCTTGTCCCTCCAGGCTGCCGCTCAGCGCGTTGACGATGCTGGCGCGCTTGAGCTCGCCGGCGCCTTCGGTCTGCTGCAGCAATTGCTCGCTCCATGAGCCGACGTCGAAACGGCAGCTCAGGGAAACCGCGAGATGTTGGCTCATCGCTCCGCTCCTTTGGCCATTGGCTTACAAGCATAATCGTTGACGCGCGCCGCAGCCAGCGCCGCGCAAACAAAAACCGCCGCCAGCGCAAAGCGTGGCGGCGGCGCGACGGAACGGGTCCGCGTCAGGCCAGCAGGCAGGACGATTGCGTTTCGCTCGACAGCTTGCGCAGCTTCGGCACCTCCTGCGCGCAACGCTCCACCGCCTGCGGGCAGCGGGTGCGGAACACGCAGCCGGACGGCGGGTTGATCGGGCTGGGCAGATCGCCCTGCAGGATCTGGATCACCTTGTTCTTTTCCTGCCGCGGGTCCGGAATCGGAATGGCGGACAGCAGCGCGCGGGTGTACGGGTGCGAGGGCACGTCGTACAGCGCGTGCTTTTGCGCCAGCTCCATTTCGCGCCCCAGGTACATCACCAGGATGCGGTCGGAGATGTGCTTGACCACCGCCAGATCGTGGGCGATGAAGATCAGCGCCAGGCCCATCTCGCGCTGCAGTTCCTTCAGCAGGTTGATGATCTGCGCCTGGATCGACACGTCCAGCGCCGACACCGGCTCGTCGCAGATGATCAGCTTGGGCTCCAGGATCAGCGCGCGGGCGATGCCGATACGCTGGCACTGGCCGCCGGAGAACTCGTGCGGGTAGCGGTTGATCATCTGCTCGCGCAGGCCCACCCGCTTCATGATGGCCTTGACGCGCTTCATCACCTCGTCGGCCGACAGCTCGGGCTTGTGCACGCGCAGCGGCTCGCCGATGATCTGGGCGATGGTCATGCGCGGATTCAGCGACGCCAGCGGATCCTGGAAGATCATCTGGATGTCCTTGCGGACGCTGAGCCAGTCTTTGGCGCTGCCTTGGCGCAGGTCCTTGCCCATCCAGACGATTTCGCCTTCCGTCGCCGGGATCAGGTTGAGGATGGCGCGGCTGAGGGTGGACTTGCCGCAGCCGGACTCGCCGACCACGCCCAAAGTTTCGCCGGCGAAGAGGTCGAAGCTGACCCCGTCCACCGCCTTCAGCGTTTTCTTGGGGCTCCACGGCCAGGCGTCGCCGCCCTTGACCTGGAAATGAACCTTGACGTTGCGTACCGACAGGATCGGCTGCTTGGCGGTTTCAGACATGCGTCACCTCCTCGGCGGCTTTGACCAGTTCTTCCGCCGGCTTGTGACAGGCGCGCAGAATCTGCGGATTCAGGCTGCTGGCGGCCAGCGGCGGCAGCTCGCCGACGCAGCGCTCGCTGCTGTGCACGCAGCGCTCGCTGAACGGACAGCCCTTGGGCATATTGGCCATATTAGGCGGATTGCCGGGGATGCTGACCAGCTCGGAGCCGTCGTGGTCCAGCCGCGGCAGCGCGCCCAGCAGGCCGATGGTGTAGGGATGGCTCGGGTGGTAGAAGATGTCGTCGGCGCGGCCGTACTCCATCGCCCGGCCGCCGTACATCACCAGCACGTTCTCGCACAGGCCCGCCACCACGCCCAGGTCGTGGGTGATCATGATGATCGAGGTGCCGAAATCGCGCTGCAGGTCCTTCAGCAGCGTCAGGATCTGCGCCTGCACCGTCACGTCCAGCGCGGTGGTCGGCTCGTCGGCGATCAGCACTTCCGGCTCGCACAGCAGCGCCATCGCGATCATCACCCGCTGGCGCATGCCGCCGGAGAATTCGTGCGGGTACATATTGATGCGCCGCGCCGCTTCCGGGATGCGCACCGCGTCCAAAAGCTCGATCGCGCGCTTTTTGGCGTCGCGCCGGCTCAGGCCCTTGTGCAGCTCCAGCACCTCGCTCATCTGCCGCTCCACCGTCAGGTAGGGGTTCAGCGAGGTCATCGGGTCCTGGAAGATCATCGAGATGCGGTCGCCGCGGATCTTGTTCAGATCCTTCGCGCCCATCGCCAGCAGGTTTTGGCCGTGGTACAGCGCTTCGCCGCTGGTTTTGCCGTTCTTGGCCAGCAGCCCCATCATCGCCAGCACGGTCTGGCTCTTGCCGGAGCCGGATTCGCCGACGATGCCCAGGGTCTGGCCCTTTTTCAACTCGAAATTCACGCCGTTGACGGCGTTGACCACGCCGTCGTTGGTCTGGAACTGAACCCCGAGGTTAGTTACTTTCAGAATGCTCATGGCTTGCCTCATCTATCCTGCGGGATCAGCGGTCTTTCGGGTCCAGCGCGTCGCGCAGGCCGTCGCCGATATAGTTGGCGCAATACAGCGTCAGCGACAACATCCCGGCCGGGAACAGCAGGATCCACGGCGTGGAGTCCATCACCCCGGCGCCGTCCTGGATCAGCACGCCCCAGCTGGTCATCGGCTCCTGCACCCCCAGGCCGAGGAAGGACAGCACCGACTCGGTCAGGATCACGCCCGGCACCGTCACCGTGGTGTAGATCACCACGATGCCCAGCAGGTTGGGCACGATGTGGCGGAAAATGATCACAGGCGTCGACACGCCGATCGCGTGCGCCGCCTCGACGTATTCCTTGGACTTGATCGCCAGCGCCTGGCCGCGCACCACCCGCGCCATGTCCATCCACGAGAACACAGTGATGGTCAGCACCACCAGGTAGAACTCGCGGCCCAAGAGCGTCACCATCAGGATGGCGATCAGCAGGTAGGGCACCGCGTACATCATGTCGACGATGCGCATCATCAGCGAGTCGACCTTGCCGCCGAGGAAGCCGGCGGTGGCGCCCCAGACTATGCCCAAGATCACCGAGGCGATGGTGGCCAGCAGGCCCACCATCAGCGAGATGCGGCCGCCGACCAGGCAGCGCACCAGCAGGTCGCGCCCCAGCGCGTCGGTGCCGAACCAGTGCATATTATGCAGCGTGGGCGCCTCGCTCATCGCGTCCCAGTCGGTATCGGCATAGCCGTTGGCCAGCAGCATGGGGCCGAAGATACAGGCCAGCGTGATCAGGCTGAGCACCACCAGGCTGACCACCGCCGCCTTGTTGCGGAGAAACCGGATGCGGGCGTCGCGCCACAGGCTGCGGCCTTCGACCGCCGCCTCGCTCAGGCCGTTTTCCAGCGCTACGGCCGCAGCCGCTTGTTTGCTCTTCATCATTTCCTTCGCCCCCTCAGTAGCGGATCTTGGGGTCGAGCAAGGCATAAGCCAGGTCGACGAGGAGGTTGAACACCACCGTGATCACCGTCACCAGCACCACCAGGCCCAGCACCAGCGTGTAGTCGCGGTTGGAGGCGCCGTTGACGATCAGTTTGCCGAGCCCCGGCAGGCCGAACACCGTCTCGGTCACCACCGCCGAGGTGATGGACGAGATGGCCAGCGGGCCGATCACCGACACCACCGGCATCAGCGCCGGCTTCAGCGCGTGGCGCAGCACGATGGCGCGCAGCGGCAGGCCCTTGGCGCGCGCGGTGCGGATGAAGTTGCTGTTCAGCACTTCGATCAGGCTGCCGCGCATCACGCGGCCGATAGTGGAGACGTTGATGAACACCAACAGCGAAATCGGCAGGATCATGAACTTCAGCTTGAAGTTGTCCCAGCCACCGGCCGGCAGCAGCGGCAGCCAGATGGCGAAGATCATCACCAGCACCGGCCCCAGCACGAAGGACGGGAAGGCGCCGCCGATATTGCCGAACAACATAACCAGATAATCGACGACGCTGTTCTGGCGCAGCGCGGCGATGGTGCCCAGCAGCACGCCCAGCACCAGCGAGATCAGGATGGCTCCGCCGCCTATGGTGGCGGACACCGGCAAGGCCTTGCTCACCAGATCGTTGACGCTCCAGTCGGCATAGCGGAAGGAGGCCCCCAGATCGCCGTGCAGCAGGCTGTTGAGGTAATACAGGTATTGTTGCCACGGAGGCAGGTCAAGATGGTACTTGGCCTGCAGATTGGCCAGCACCGCGGCGGAGACCTTGCGTTCGCCGTCGAACGGGCCGCCCGGCGTCAAGTGCAGCAACAGATAGCAGACCGTGATGACCGCCAGCAAGGTGGGGATCGTCGCCAGAATGCGTCGGAAAGTATAAGACCACATATCGAACTCCGCTTGGCGGGCGCAGCGCGGCCGCCCGCCAACGCGCGAGGCCGTGCCGCCGCCAATCTACATCTCAGGCCGGAGTCCGCCAGGCGGGCCTCCGGCCTCTGTTCATCCAGCGCGAACGCTGGCCGCTTGCATCACGCTCAGTGGGCGATGATGTAGAGGTCCTTGCCCTGGTAACGATCCAGCGGGCTCTTGCCGTAGCCGCCCACATAGGACTTCACCAGACGCGGCGCGGTGTATTGCAGCAGCGGCAGCATCGGGTAGTCGTCCATGATCATCTTGGTGGCCTGGGTGAACAACTGCTTGCGCTTGGCCGGGTCCAGCGACTGGCTGCCCTGCTTGATCAGCTCTTCCGCCTTGGGATTGCAGTTCTTGTTTTCGTTCTGATCGTTATTGCACTGCACCAATGCCAAGAAGGTGGTGGCGTCGTTGTAGTCGGCGTTCCAGCCGTTGCGGGCGATCTGGTAGTCGCCGTCATGGCGCTTCTTCAGCAGCACCTTGAACTCCAGGCTTTCCAACTCGGTGTTCAGGCCCAGCTTCGACTTCCACTCCGAAGCGGCGAAGATCGCCATCTTCTTGTGATAGTCGTTGGTGTTGTAGGTGAAGGTCACCTTGGTGCCCGGCTTGACGCCCGCTTCGGCCAGCAGCTTCTTGGCCTCGTCGACGCGCTTGGCCATCGGCCATTTCACCCAGTCGTAGGTGGAGGCGTCGGCGCCGGAAATGCCGCGCACCATCACGCTATAAGCAGGCGTCTGGCCGTCGGCGGTGATTTTCTTGGCCAGAATGTCGCGGTCGATCACCATCGACAGCGCCTTGCGCACGCGCACATCCTTCAGCAGCGGATCCTTGTTGTTGAACGAGTAGTAGCGCAGGGCCAGGAATTCGGTGTTGCGGATTTCCTTCGGGTACTGCGCCTTGTACTTGTCGAAGGTGCCCGGCGGCAACTGGTAGACGAAATCGTTCTGGCCGGATTCAAACAGTTTGACGTCGGCGTTGCTGTCTTCGATCGGCAGATAGGTGATCTTGGTCAGCTGGACGTTCTTGGCGTCCCAGTAGTTGGGGTTCTTGGCGGTGACAATCTTGCTGTTGACTTGCCAGTCCTTCAGCAGGAACGGACCATTGCTGACCATCTTGCCCGGCTTGGTCCAGTCCTTGCCGTACTTGTCGATGGTGGCCTTCGGCAGCGGCGCCAGCTGGGTGTTGGCCACCAGCGACGGCAGGAACAGCACCGGATAAGGCGTCTTCACTTCCAGCGTGTACTTGTCGACGGCCTTGACGCCCAGCGTGGAGGCCGGCTTCTTGCCCTCGGCGATTTCCTTGCCGTTGACGATGAACATGCCGTAGGTCGACGCGTACGGGGAGGCGGTCTTCGGATCGACGAAACGCTGCCAGCCGTAGACGAAGTCGCCGGCGGTCACCGGGGTGCCATCAGACCACTTGGCGTTCTTGCGCAGGTGGAACACCCAAGTATTGGCTTCGACTTCCTTCCAGCTTTCGGCGACACCCGGGAGAACCTTGCCGTAGACATCCAGCGTGGTCAGACCCTCGAACAGGTCGGCGGTGATGGTGTTGGCCGGCACGGATTCCGCCACTACCGGATCCAGCGTTTCCGGCTCGGCGCCGGTATTGCGGGTGAACTCCTGCTTGGCGGCCAGCTTGACGCCGGCGGGCACCTTGGCGGCCAGCACGGAACCGGAAGCCATGGCCAGCGCGACGGCGGCGGCGATCGCCTTCAGCGATTGCTTGTCAGTCATCTTCTACTCTCCTTGTTCTGTCTCCGTCCTGTCTATCGCAAGACGGCGGATTTTTTTCACTCGATTGTATCCAGAGTGGGTCCGCAGATTATGCGCAGAGGGTTTTGAATACTTCAAGCCCCAAGACCCATAATATGCCATTCATTTTTCTCAACATCGCAACTTTGTCAGACAATAGACTACTCATGCAAATCAATGGCTTGATTACACGCTGTTTTTTATACTTTCGACATGCCGACATGTGAAATGCTATTAGCTGATCCGAGCAAATTTCATGGCAAAAACCCGCGCCGCCACCGCGCCAGCCTTACATATCATCGCCCCCTGATTTGCAGAAAGCGCGATGGATTTCCATTCACATTAAAAAATCGCACCAAATGAAAAAAGCCGCCCATAGGCGGCTTTTCAAGCGTTTTTTCCCGTCAGTCCAGCAAACGCCAGCCTATCTGTTCCCCGGCGCGCAGCGGCACCAGCGCGTCGCCCGGATACGGCAGCTCGGCCGGCACGGTCCAGCTTTCCCTGGCCAGGGTGATGCGCCCGCCGTTGGCCGGCAAGCCGTAGAAGGCCGGGCCGTTCAGGCTGGCGAAAGCCTCCAGCTTGTCCAGCGCGCCGGCGGCTTCGAAGGCTTCGGCGTAAAGTTCGATCGCCGCGTTGGCGGTGTACATGCCGGCGCAGCCGCAGGCCGCCTCCTTGGCGCCCTTGGCGTGCGGCGCGCTGTCAGTGCCGAGGAAGAACTTGGCCGAGCCGGAAGTGGCCGCTTTCACCAGCGCCTGGCGGTGTTGCTCGCGCTTGAGCACCGGCAGGCAATAATGGTGCGGCCGGATGCCGCCGACGAACAGCGCGTTGCGGTTCATCAGCAGGTGATGGGCGGTAATGGTGGCGGCCACATTGGCCGGCGCGGCGGCGACGAATTCGGCCGCCTCGCGGGTGGTGATGTGCTCGAACACCACCTTCAAATTCGGCAGTTTGGCCAGCAGCGGCTTCATCACCCGTTCGATGAACACCGCCTCGCGGTCGAACACGTCGATGTCGGCGTCGGTCACCTCGCCGTGCACCAACAGCGGCATGCCGACTTCGGCCATCGCCTGCAGCGCCGGCATCGCCTGGGCGATGTCGGTGACGCCGTGGTCGGAATTGGTGGTGGCGCCGGCAGGATACAGCTTGACGCCATGGACGAAGCCGCAGGCCTTGGCCTTGCGGATTTCATCGGCGCTGGTCTTGTCGGTCAGATACAGCGTCATCAGCGGTTCGAAGGCGCTGCCGGCCGGGCGCGCGGCCAGGATGCGCTCGCGGTAGGCGGCGGCGGCGGCCACCGTGGTGACCGGCGGCTTCAGGTTGGGCATCACGATGGCGCGGCCCATCTGGCGACAGGTGTCGGGCAGCACCGCGGCCAGCGCGGCGTCGTCGCGCAGGTGCAGGTGCCAATCATCGGGGCGGATCAGGGTGAGTGTCTGCATGGTCGGGGCTTGGCGTGGCTAGAGATAAAAGAATGGCGACGGGAACACCGTCGCCAGGCATGCTTATTTGCGTTTGAGCACCATCCGGAACTTGCCCTCGCCGGTGGTGGTCGATTCGAGCAGGCCGTTGCCGGTCTGGCGGCAAAACGCCTCGAAGTCCTTGGGCGCGCCGGGATCGGTGGCGATCACCTCCAGCACGGCGCCGCTCGCCATATCGGCCAGCGCCTTCTTCGCGCGCAGGATGGGCAGCGGGCAATTGAGGCCGGAAAGATCAATCTGCTTGTCGGGAGTCATGGGCCGGTGTCCTGAGCCATATCGCGTTACAATGAATGGGGTATGGGCCCGCGCGCTGCGGCGGGCCTTCTGGCCGTATAGTTTACGCCAGTCGTCAAGCCTTCCCCAAATCGGTCTTCACTATGTGCATCATCGCTTTTGCCTACAAGACGCCGGGCATGGGCCAGCTGGCCCTCTTGGCCAACCGCGACGAATACTACGCCCGCCCGTCGGCGCCGCTGGACTGGTGGCCGGAGTACCCGCATACGCTGGGCGGCCGCGACCTGCAATCCGGCGGCAGCTGGATGATGGTCGACGGACGCAACCGCTTCGCCGCCATCACCAACTTCCGCGACGGTTTTCCGGCCAAGGCCGAGCGCTCGCGCGGCGAACTGGTGGAGCGCTTCGTCAGCGGCGACGACGACGCCTTCGCTTTTGCCGACTGGCTGCGCGCCGAGCATCACCGCTACGCGCCGTTCAATCTGCTGTTCGGCCATACCTCCGACCTGTTCTTCTTCCACAGCCGCACCGCGCAGATCGCCCGCGTCACGCCCGGCATCCACACGCTGTCCAACGCCACGCTGGATACGCCGTGGTTCAAGAGCCAGCGGCTGGCCGAATACCTGCGCGAATTCCAGCGGGTGCCCAACGAAGACCAGGCCTACGCGGCGCTGTCCGACCCCACCCCGGCCGGCCCCGGCCAGCTGCCCAACACCCGTATCGGCCTGGCGCTGGAAAAAACCTTGTCGCCGATCTTCATCCAGGGCCGCGATTACGGCACCCGCGCCTCGATGTTGCTGACGGTGTCCAGCCGCGGCGACATCGCCTTTTCCGAATTGAGCTGGGGCCTGGCCGGCCGCGAAACCGGCCGCCGCCATTACAACCTGCGCGCCGGCACGGCGCGCTGATCCGGAGCATCGAACTTGAAAGCATTCCTCACCCTGCCGGCCGCGCTGGCCTTGTGCCTGAGCCTGCCGGCGCTGGCCGACAACGACAGGATCAAGAAAAACATCACCTTCGAGGACGAAAAAGCCTGGGAGGAGCAAGCCTACGCGCTGCCCGACTACCCGCAAGCCGCCGACTGGGTGGAAGTGAAGCCTGACTGGCTGCAGAGCAACCGTTTCTTCGTCGATGGCAAAACGCTGAGCGTGGGCCAGGACGGCGTGGTGCGCTACATCAGCAAGGTGCTCAGCCCCAACGGCGTGGAAAACCTCAGCGTGGAAGGCATTCTGTGCAAGGACGCCCGCTACCGCGCCTACGGCTTCGGCGACAGCGTCAACCACCGCTGGATCGAGCCGATGCGGCCCATATGGCAGGACATCGTCTATGGCGACAAGCTCAGGCGCGAACTGCGCGAACTGCTGTGCCCGTCGCACAGCGCGCCGCGCGACGCCGCCGAAGCGCTGAAGTCGCTGCGCAAGGGTTCCTGAGGCGGCCGCGAATGCGGATGGATGATGTTCTAGAATGAATCATCTGTCCTTGCATTTGCGTAAGCGCCGATGGATCAGCAAACCCAACAGGAAAATCGCGAAAGGGAGTGGGTCAGGCGATTGCTCGAGCAAAAAGGCATGCATCCGCTCGAACTGAAGTCGCTGAAAACCCCCGCTCCCGATGTCGGCGTGCGGTTGCCAGACGGCCGCCTGCTGGCGATAGAAGTCACCGAGGTGCTGGCCGGCGAGCATGTCCGGCGCACCGCCAAAAAGAAGGAAGCCCATCTCGCCCGCCAGGCGGCGGTGGGCATTTATTCGATGTTCGCGCTGCCGGCCAACGCCAGCGACGTCGCCTGCCGCATCGAGGCCAAGGTGGGCAAGGACTACCATGTGCCGCCCGGGCACCAGCTGCAATTGCTGCTGGCCGCCAGCACCTTCGAACACGGCGCCGTGGCGGCCACCCTGCTGCTGTATGTGTCGGTGCAGGAGCTGAACCAGCTCACCCACGACATGCTGGCGCGCTCGCGCTACCAGCACGTCTATTTGCATCTGCAGTCCGGCCGCGGCCTCTACGAGTGGAACCGCCGCCAGCGCTGGCATGAAATCCATCCGCCGGTGTTCGATGCCGGCGGCGCGCCCGGCCCGCAGGAGCTGGATCCGCAGACCGGCAAGTAATCGCTCAGTCCGGCGCCCGCCAGCTGCCGCTCTTGCCGCCGTCTTTCTCCAGCAGCCGCACGCCGCCGATCTCCATGCCGCGGTCCACCGCCTTGCACATGTCGTAGATGGTCAACAGGCCGACATTGACCGCGGTCAGCGCCTCCATCTCCACCCCGGTCTGGCCGTTGCATTCGGCGGTCACCTCGATCCGCACCGCGGACTCGGCATCCAGCAGCGCGAAATCCACCGCCAGCCGCGTCAGCGCGATCGGATGGCACAGCGGGATCAGGTCCCAGGTTTTCTTGGCCGCCATGATGGCGGCGACGCGGGCGATGCCCAGCACGTCGCCCTTCTTGTGGCCGCCGCCCTTCACCAGCGCAAAGGTGGCCGGCAGCATGCGGATGACGCCCTCTGCCACCGCGCGGCGGGCGGTGGCCGCCTTGGCGCCGACATCCACCATGTGGGCCTGGCCGCCGTCATCGAAATGCGTGAGTCGGGTCATAACGAATCCTTCAAATGAAAACGCCCGCGGCGCTCAACGCAGCAGGCAGAAAATCAGCCAGAAACAGGACACAATGATCAACAGGCCGGCGCTCCAGCGGACGATGGCCAGCACCCGGCGCAGATGGCGTCTGTCGTGGGTGAGGGCGAAGCACAACAGCGCCCAGCCTATGGCCAGGATGGTCGCCAGCAGCCACAGCCGCCAGAAGCCGAACATGCTTATTCCTGCGGCGGCAGCAAGTGGAAGCTGGACGGCGCGTCCAGCGGGTCGTCGAAGCTGACGTACTCCCAGGCCTCCGGCGTCGCCAGCAGCTTGCGCAGCAGCTTGTTGTTCATCGCGTGGCCGGACTTGTGGCCGGAGAAGGCGGCGATCAGCGGATGGCCGACGATGTACAGGTCGCCGATGGCGTCCAGCAGCTTGTGGCGGACGAACTCGTCCGGGAAGCGCAGGCCCTCTGGATTGAGCACGTACTCGTCATCGATCACGATGGCGTTGTCCAGGCTGCCGCCGCGGCCCAGGCCGTGGTTGCGCATGTATTCCAGCTCGTGCATGAAGCCGAAGGTGCGGGCGCGGCTGATTTCGTCTAGGTAGGAATGGCGGGCGAAATCCACCTCCACCGTCTGCGGCGCGCGATTGAACGCCGGGTGGTTGAACACGATGGCGAGCTTGGCCTTGAAGCCTTCGTGCGGGTCCAGCCGGACCCACACGTCGCCTTCTTCCACCATCACGCTCTGTTTGACGCGGATGAAACGCTTTTTCTTGGGCTGATCCACCACCCCGGCCGTCTGCAGCAGATAGAGGAAAGGCGCGGCGGAACCATCCATGATGGGCATTTCCGCCGCCGTCACCTCGACGACCAGGTTGTCGATGCCGAAGCCGGCAAACGCCGACATCAGATGCTCGATCGTGCCGACACGCACGCCGGTGTCCGTCACCAGCGTGGAGGAGAGGCGCGTGTCGTTGACGAGCGAGGGATCCACCTTCACGTCGACCGGCTCGGGCAAGTCGGTGCGGCGGAAGACGATGCCGGTATCGGGCGGCGCCGGCAGCAGGGTGAGCTTCACCCGCTCGCCGGAATGCAGACCGACGCCCGTGGCGCTGATCGCTTGCTTCAGCGTGCGCTGCAGTATCATTTCAGGCTACTCAACCAGACGGGAAAACCCGATTCTAGCATAGCGGCAAGCTATGCTTTATTGATTGATTCGCTTGCAAGAATAGCGTTTCTCTATCCTGTCTCTCCGCTTAGTCGGCCTGCTTGCGCAGGAAGGCCGGGATGTCGTAGCTCTCGCTCACTTCCGGATTGGAGAAGTCCAGCGACGGCGACGAGCGGCGGCGGCCGGTGCGCATGATGGCCGGCGCGTCCAGGTCTTCGTAGTTGACCATTTCCACCGCGCGGTCGTCGGTGCCGGTCTTGACGATCTTGATGTACTCCGGACGCTCTTCGTTGCGGGCGGACTTCTTCTGGCCGAGGCCGGTGGCGATCAGCGTCACGCGGATGGTGTCTTCCGGCATGTCCTCCACTTCGGCGGTGCCGAACTTGATCTGCGCCTCTTCGTCGGCGTACTGGCGGACGATGCCCATGATCTCGCGGTACTCGCTCATCTTCAGGCAGCCCGGCGCGGTGGAGATGTTCACCAGCACGCCGCGCGCGCCTTCCAGCGTGATGTTGTCGAGCAGCGGGCTGGCCACCGCCTGTTCGGCCGCCACGCGGGCGCGGTCGATGCCGGAGGCGTAGGCGGAGCCCATCATCGCCAGGCCCATTTCGCACATCACGGTGCGCACGTCGGCGAAGTCGACGTTGATCAGGCCCGGGCAAGTGATGACTTCGGCGATGCCGGCCACCGCGCCCTTGAGCACGTCATCGGCGGCGCGGAACGCCTCGCGCATGGTGACGTCCTCGCCCAGGACTTCCATCAGCTTCTCGTTGGGGATCACGATCAGCGAATCGACGTGTTTCTTCAGGTCTTCGATGCCGTTCTGCGCCACTTTCATGCGCTTGCCTTCGTGCTCGAACGGACGGGTGACCACGCCTACGGTCAGGATGCCCATTTCCTTGGCCACTTCGGCGACAACAGGCGCCGCGCCGGTGCCGGTGCCGCCGCCCATGCCGGCGGTGACGAACACCATATTGGAGCCGCGCAGCATCTCGGCGATGCGTTCGCGGTCTTCCAGCGCCGCGCTGCGGCCCACTTCCGGATTGGCGCCGGCGCCCAGGCCGCGCGTCAGGTTGGTGCCCAGCTGCAGCTTCTGCGGCGCGCGGTTGCGCTGCAGCGACTGCGCGTCGGTGTTGGCGCAGATGAACTCCACGCCGTGCACATTGCCGGTGATCATGTTGTCGATGGCGTTGCAACCGCCGCCGCCGACGCCGATCACCTTGATCACGGCCGTGGTGGCCGTTTCCTGCATCACTTCGAATACCATTCCGCTCATTTTCCTCTCCTCAACATAAGATGAGCCACTAACCGTGTTTACTACGCCCGAATCATCGCGCCGCCGCCCATGCGGCCGGCGCTTTCCCGCCATTTAGAAGTTCCCGGCGAACCAGGCCTTCATCTTGCCGAACAATTGCCCCACGCCGGCCGACTCGGCCTTGCTGTGCGGGCCGGCATAACCCTGGATCTGGTCCTTGCCGTACAACAGCAGGCCGACGCCGGTGGAGAAGCGCGGCGTCTTCACCACTTCCGCCAGGCCGCCTACATACTTGGGCACGCCGACGCGCACCGGCAGGTGGAACACCTCTTCGGCCAGCTCCACCATGCCCGGCATCAGGCTGGCGCCGCCGGTCAACACCATGCCGGACGACAGCAGCTCCTCGAAGCCGCTGCGGCGCAGCTCCTGCTGCACCAGTTGGAACAGCTCTTCCACCCGCGGCTCGATCACTTCGGCCAGCGTCGCGCGCGACATCTGGCGCGGACCGCGCTCGCCGACGCCGGGCACTTCTATCATCTGCGCCGGATCGGCCATCGCGACCAGCGACACGCCGTGCTGGATCTTGATGTCCTCGGCTTCCTTGGTCGGGGTGCGCAAGGCCATCGCGATGTCGTTGGTGATCTGGTCGCCGGCGATCGGAATCACCGCGGTGTGGCGGATCGCGCCGCCCACGTACACGGCGATGTCGGTGGTGCCGCCGCCGATGTCGATCAGGCACACGCCCAGGTCTTTTTCGTCTTCCGACAACACGGCGATGGCCGAGGCCATCGGCTGCAGCACCAGGTCGGACACTTCCAGGCCGCAGCGGCGCACGCACTTGGTCACGTTCTGCGCGGCGGACACCGCGCCGGTGACGATGTGCACCTTGGCTTCCAGCCGCACGCCGCTCATGCCCAAGGGCTCGCGCACGCCTTCCTGGCCGTCGATGCTGTATTCCTGGGTCAGGATGTGCAGCACCTGGTGGTCGGGCGGAATGGTCACCGCGCGCGCGGTTTCGATCACGCGGTCGATGTCCATCTTGGTGACTTCTCGATCCTTGATCGCCACCATGCCGTGCGAGTTCACACTCTTGATGTGGCTGCCGGCGATGCCGACGAACACCTCGTGAATCTTGCAGTCGGCCATCAGCTCGGCTTCTTCCAGCGCGCGCTGGATCGCCTGCACGGTGGACTCGATGTTCACCACCATGCCGCGCTTCAAGCCGCGCGACGGCGTGTGTCCCATGCCGACGATGTTAAGCTGGCCGTCTTCCAGCACCTCGGCGACGATCGCCACGATCTTAGAGGTGCCGATGTCCAGGCCGACCAGCATGTTCTTGCTTTCCTTTGGTTTGCTCACCTGTCGCTCCAACGCCTAATCACTTGTTTCCCTTTACCGGCGGCGCCTTGTAATCGGGCATCCGCACGGCGAATCCGTTTGGATAGCGCAGATCGACGTATTCGATGTGATACGGCAACCGCGCCAATTCGCTCTTCCAGTAGGTGGCGAAACGTTCCGCCCTCGCCACCACGTCATTTCTGCCCAGCTCCAGCTGCAGCTGGTTGTCCAACACCACCTTCCACGCCCGCCGCGACGACAGCCACAGCTCGCGCGGCGCCAGGCCCGACGGCTGCAAGGACTGACGCATCTGCGTCAGCATCGCCGTCATGTCCTTCTCAGCGCCGGCCGGACCGTAAAACACCGGCAGCTTGGCGTCGCTGGCGGCGTCGAAACGCTCGCCGCGGGTGTTGACCAGGCCGTTTTCTCCCCAGCGCGCCAGCGCCACATGCTCCTCCACGGTGATGTCCAGCGCGTCCGGCCAGCGCCGCCTCACCTGCGCGTCGCGCACCCACGGCAATTTGCCGAAAGCCGCGCGCGTCTTGTCGATGTCCAGCGTGAAGAAGGTACCGGCCAGTTCATGCTCCGCGATGAACTTCAGCTGCTCGGCCGTCACCCGGTTCATATCCCCCTGGATGCGTATCTTCTTCACCGGGAATACCGGCGCGTGCGTCAGCCAGAATCCCCCCGCGTACAGCAACATCAGCGCTGCAGCGCCCAGCATCAGATTGGCCAGGCTCCGGAGCAGCCGATGGTTATCCCACATGCACCGTATCCAATACCTTCAGGCACAAGTCTTCGTAAGCGATGCCCTCGGCCCGCGCCGCCATCGGCACCAGGCTGTGGCTGGTCATGCCCGGGCTGGTATTCGCTTCCAGCAGGTAGATCTCGCCCGCTTCATCCATCAGGAAGTCCACCCGGCTCCAGCCGCGGCAACCCAATACCTTGAACGCCTTCAGCGCCAATTCGCGCGCCTTCGCTTCCACTTCCGGCGCGAGGCCGGACGGGCAGCGGTAGACCGTGTCGTCGCGGAAGTACTTGGCCTGGTAGTCGTAGTACTCGGTGGCCGGTTCGATCTTGATGGTCGGGTAAGCCACGTCGCCGATTACCGCGCAGGTGTACTCGCCGCCGCCGATGAACTGCTCGGCGATCACCACCGCGTCGTACTTGCGCGCTTCCGCAAACGCCGCGCGCAACTCGCCCGGCTGCTTGACCTTGGTCACGCCTATGCTCGAGCCCTCGCTGGACGGCTTGACGAAGATCGGCAGGCCCAGCCGCTTTTCGATGGCGTCGAAATCGCTGTCTTCATCCAGCAGCTCGAAAGCCGGAATCGGCAGGCCGGCGCCCTTCCACAACAGCTTGGTGCGCCACTTGTCCATGGCGATGGCCGAGGCCATCACGCCGCAGCCGGTATACGGCATGCCCAGCGCTTCCAGCGCGCCCTGCAGCGTGCCATCCTCGCCGAACGGGCCGTGCAGGATGTTGAACACGCAAGCGAAACCTTCTTCCTTCAAGGCCGCCAGCGGCTTTTCCGCCGGATCGAACCCGTGGGCGTCCACGCCCTTGGCCAGCAATGCCGAGAGCACGCCGGCGCCGCTCATCAGCGACACTTCGCGCTCGGACGAGCGACCGCCCATCAACACCGCCACCTTGCCGTACTGCTTCATCTATCTACCCTCAACAGGCCCGCGCCTGCGGCGCGAGCGGAAAATCCCTGGTCAAACCAGCGCCAGCACCTTGCCCGGCACCGCGCCCACCGACCCCGCGCCCATGGTCACCACAACATCGCCGTCGCGGGCGGCATCGACGATGGCCTGCGGCAGATCGGCGATGCTCTCGACGAACAGCGGCTCTACCTTGCCGCCCACCCGCACCGCCCGCGCCAGCGCGCGGCCGTCGGCGGCGACGATGGGCGCTTCGCCGGCGGCGTACACCTCACCCAACAGCAGCGCGTCGACTCCGGACAGCACTTTGACGAAGTCTTCGAACAGATCGCGGGTGCGGGTGTAGCGGTGCGGCTGGAAAGCCAACAACAGGCGGCGGCCCGGGAAGGCGCCGCGCACCGCGGCCAGCGTGGCCGCCATTTCCACCGGGTGGTGGCCGTAATCGTCCACCAGCGTGAAGCTACCGCCGTCCTTGGCCTTCACCTCGCCGTAGCGCTGGAAGCGGCGGCCGACGCCGGCGAATTCCGCCAGGCCTTGCTGGATGGCTTCGATGCTGGCGCCGCACTCCAGGCCGATGGCGATCGCCGACAAGGCGTTCAGCACGTTGTGGCGGCCCGGCAGGTTCAACACCAGCGGGAAGCGGGTGATGGTGCCGTTCTTCACCACCACGTCGAAATGCATCTGGCCGGCCGCCGCGCGCACGTTTTCGGCGTAGATGTCGGCGGAATCGTCGAGGCCGTAGGTGGTCACCGGCTTGGTGATGCGCTCCTTGATCTCACGCACGTTCGGGTCGTCCACGCACAGCACCGCGCGGCCGTAGAACGGCATCCGCTGCAGGAAATCGACGAAAGCCTGCTTCAGCTTGTCGAAGCTGTGGTCGTAGGTGTCCATGTGGTCAGCGTCGATATTGGTCACCACCGCCATCACCGGGGACAGGTGCAGGAAGGAGGCGTCCGACTCGTCGGCCTCGGCCACCAGAAATTCGCCCAAGCCCAGCTTGGCGTTGGTGCCGGCGGCGGTCAGCTTGCCGCCGATGACGAAGGTCGGGTCCAGGCCGGCCGCGCCCAGCACCGACGCGGTCAGGCTGGTGGTGGTGGTCTTGCCGTGGGTGCCGGCGATGGCGATGCCCTGCTTGAAGCGCATCAGCTCGGCCAGCATCATCGCGCGCGGGATCACCGGGATGCGCTTGTCGCGCGCCGCCAGCACTTCCGGGTTGTCGGCCTTCACCGCGGTGGACGTCACCACCACGTCGGCGCCTTCGATATAAGTGGCGTCGTGGCCGAAGAACACGCGCACGCCTTCCGCCGCCAGCCGCTTGGTGGTGGCGCCGTCGGCCATGTCGGAGCCGGACACGGTATAGCCCAGGCCGTGCAGCACCTCGGCGATGCCGCACATGCCGACGCCGCCTATGCCGACGAAATGTATGTGTTTGACCCTGTGTTTCATGTCTGTGTCTCTACTGGGACGCTTCTACGGCGTCCGGTCTATCCCCGGCCAGCTGCTGGCACAGGTCGGCCACCCGGCCGGCCGCGCCGGAGCGGGCCAGCGCGCGCGCGCGCCCGGCCTTTTCCAGCAACTGGTCTCTGTCCAAACTCGCCAGCAGGCCCGCGAGCCCGTCGGCGTTCAATTCCTTCTGCGGCAGATGCCAGGCCGCGCCGGCCTCGGCCATCCACTCGGCGTTGTCGCGCTGATGGCCGGTGGTGGACACCACCAGCGGCACCAGCACGCTAGGCACGCCGGCCGCGCACAATTCGCTGACCGTGATCGCGCCGGCGCGGCAAATCACCAGATCGCACTCGGCCAGGCGCTTCGGCATGTCGTCGACGAAGGGCAGCAGCTCCACTTGCTCGCGCAGGCCCGCTGCTTGATAAGCCGCCTCGACCGCGGCGAAATTGGCCTCGCCGGTCTGGTGCGTCAGTTGCGGCCGCTTGTCGGCCGGCAACTTGGCCATCGCCTGCGGCAGCGTTTCGTTCAATATTTTCGCGCCCAGGCTCCCGCCCACCACCAGCACTTTCAGCGGACCGCTGCGGCCGGCGAAGCGCTCGGCCGGCGGCGCGATGTTCTCGATCTCGCCGCGCACCGGATTGCCGGTGACCAGCGCCTTGGCCTGCCGCGCGGCGCTGCCGTCGAAACCGCAGGCCAGCTTGCTGGCGAACGGCAGCAGCGCCTTGTTGCTGAGCAGCAGGCCGGCGTCGGCGTTGACCAGCACCAGCGGCTTCCACAGCAGAGCCGCCGCCGCGCCGCCGGGCAGGCAGACATAGCCGCCCATCCCCAGCACCGCGTCCGGCCGATGGCGCAGCATCAGCGCCAGGCTGCGGACAAACGCGGCCGCCAGTTGCGCCGCGCCCTTGAGCGAGCCCAGCAGGCCCTTGCCGCGCACGCCATGGAAATTCAGCTTTTCCAACGGGATGCCGGACGGCGGCACCAGCTTGTTCTCCATCCCGCGGCTGGTGCCCAGCCACACCACTTTCCAGCCGCGCTGTTGCAGCTCTTTGGCCACGGCGAGGCCGGGGACGATGTGTCCGCCCGTGCCTGCCGCCATCACCATGACCGTGCGATTCGCCATTTCTATCCGTTCCGTTAAATCTTGTTGCCGCGCATCATGCGCCGGTTCTTGCTTCGCCCTTCGGGCTCGCAGAAACCAAAGGACACGGCGCCAAGGCGCCTGGAAAGGCTTGCAGCCTTTCTTTATGCGGGGCTAAACCTTATAGCCCCGCATAATCCTTCGGTTTTCGTAGTCCACCCGCAGCAGCACCGCCACCGCGATCAAATTCATCAGCATCGCCGAACCGCCGAACGACATCAGCGGCAGCGTCAAACCCTTGGTCGGCAACAGGCCCATGTTCACCCCGATGTTGAAGAACACCTGGATGCCCAGCCAAATGCCTATGCCCTGCGCCACCAGCGCCTGGTAGTAGCGCTCCAGCTTTTTCGACTCCACGCCGATATGGAAAGCGCGGCGCACGATCCAGGCATACAGGCCGACCACCACGCAGATGCCGGCGAAGCCGAACTCCTCGGCGATCACCGCCATGATGAAGTCGGTGTGCGCCTCCGGCAGGTAGAACAGCTTTTCGATGCTGCCGCCCAAGCCCACGCCAAACCATTCTCCACGTCCGATCGCGATCAGCGAGTGACTCAGCTGATAACCCTTGCCATAGGGATCGTCCCACGGGTCCATGAAGCCCAGCACCCGCTTCAGCCGGTACGGCGAGGAAATGATCAACACCACGATCGCGCCCACCGCCATCACCGCCAGCCCGGAGAAGATGCGCATATTGATGCCGCCGAGAAACAGCAGGCCCATCGCGATGCTCATCACCACCATCAGCGCGCCGAAGTCCGGCTCGCGCAGCAGCAGGAAAGCCACCACCACCATCGCCATGAACATCGGCAGAAAACCTTCCTTGATGCTGTGCAACAGGTGGCTCTTGCGCACCGTGTAGTCAGCCGCGTACAGCACCACCGCGAACTTCATCACCTCCGACGGCTGCAGATTCAGCACCAGCAGGTTGATCCAGCGCCGCGAACCGTTCACCACCTTGCCGATGCCGGGAATCAGCACCAGCACCAGCATCACCAAGCCGATCAGGAAGATCTTCCCCGAATACTTCTGCCAGAAGCCGGTGGGGATCTGGAACGCCATGTACGCCGCCGCCAGGCCGATCACCATGAATACCACGTGGCGGATCAGGTAGAAGTAGCGGTTCTGCGTCGCCGCGTCGGCTTCCGCGTAGGCGATAGACGCCGAATACACCATCACCAGGCTGATCGACAGCAACAGCGCCAGCGCCCAGGCCAGCGCTTCGTCCAACGGGGTGATCGCCACGTAATGGCGCGCCGGGTTGCGGTTCATCGCCGCTCCGCCTTCAGCGCCGCGACGGTGTCGATGAACACCTGGGCGCGGTGCGCGTAGTTGCGGAACATGTCCAGGCTGGCGCAGGCCGGCGACAGCAGCACCACGTCGCCCGGCCGGGCCAAAGCCGCCGCGCGGCGCGTGGCCGCCTCCAGCGTGTCGAAGCGTTCCACCGCGACGCCGCTGCCTTCCAGCGCAGCCTCGATGCGGCCGGCGTCGCGGCCGATCAGCAACGCCGCGCGCGCCGCGCGCCGGCAAGCCGCCTTCAGCGGCGCGAAATCCTGCCCCTTGCCGTCGCCGCCGGCGATCAACACCACCGGACGGGTCATGCCGTCCAGCGCCGCTTCGGTGGCGCCGACATTGGTGCCCTTGGAATCATCGATAAACGCAACACCGTCGAATTCGTCTACCAGCTCCACGCGATGCGCGAGGCCGCGGAAAGTCTTCAGCCCGTCCAGCAGCGTGTTCAGCGGCAGGCCTATGCCCTGGCACAGCGCCAGCGCGGCCAGCGCGTTGGCGGCGTTGTGCAGGCCTTGCAGCTGCATGTCGGCGCAGTCGAACACCGCTTCGCCGGCCACACTCAGCCGGTAGCCGTCGCCGCGCGAGAGCGCGTAGTCGGCCTCGCCCTGCAACGAGAACCACTTCACCTCGTGGCCGGGGCGGACCATGGCGCGTACCAGCGGGTCGTCGCGGTTCAGCACCTGCAGGCCGTCGCCGTTGAACACCGCGGTCTTGGCGTGGGCGTAGTCCAACAGGTCGGCGTAGCGGTCGAGATGGTCCTCGGAAATGTTCAGCACGGTGGCGGCGTCGGCGCGCAGGCTGAAAGTGGACTCCAGCTGGAAGCTGGACAGCTCCAGCACCCAGACGTCCGGCCGCTTGCCGCTTTGCTCGCGCGCAAACTGGGCGTCCAGCACCGCCAGGCCGATATTGCCGGCGACCACGGTATCGAGGCCGGCGGCTTCGCACAAATGGCCGACCAGGCTGGTGACGGTGCTCTTGCCGTTGGAGCCGGAAATGGCGATCACCTTGCTGCCGTCGCCCTGGATCGCTCGCGCCAGCAGTTCGATGTCGCCCACCACCTCGCCGCCGGCGCGGCGGAAGGCGGCGATGGCCGGGTTGGCCAGCGGCACGCCGGGGCTGACCACCAGCAGCTCCATGCCGGCGAAGGTGGCGGCGGTGAACTCGCCGCGCGACACTGGCGTGCCCGGCAGCCAGCGCTCCAGCTCGGCCAGCCGCTCGGCGGACGGATTGGCGTCGACCGCGCTGACACGTGCGCCGTGGGCGGCCAGGTAGCGCGCGGCCGCCAGCCCCGAGCCTCCCAGCCCCACCACCATCACTTGTCGATTGGCGTAATCCATCGTCGCTATCCTCAGCGCAGCTTCAGCGTGGACAGGCCGGCCAGCACCAGCATCATGGTGATAATCCAGAAACGCACCACTACCTGCGTCTCCTTCCAGCCTTTCAATTCAAAATGGTGATGCAGCGGCGCCATGCGGAACACCCGCTTGCCGGTGAGCTTGAACGAGCCGACCTGTATCATCACCGACAGCGCTTCCACCACGAACAGGCCGCCCATGATGAACAGCACCACTTCCTGGCGCACGATCACCGCGACGGTGCCCAGCGCGGCGCCCAGCGCCAGCGCGCCGACATCGCCCATGAACACCTGGGCCGGATAGGCGTTGAACCACAGGAAGCCCAGGCAGGCGCCGCACATCGCCGCGCAGAACACCACCACCTCGTGCGCGCCGGGAATGAAGGGCACGCCCAGATACTTGGAGAACACCGCGTGGCCGGCGGCGTAGGCGAAGATCGACAGGCCGGCCGACACCATCACGGTGGGCAGCGCGGCCAGGCCGTCCAGGCCGTCGGTCAGGTTGACCGAATTGGAGGTGCCGACGATCACCAGGTAGGTCAGCACGCAGAAGCCCACCGCGCCCAGCGGATAGGCGACGGTCTTGAAGAAGGGCACGATGAATTCGGTGGACGCCGGCAGCTTGGCGGTGGCGATCAGGAACACGCCGGCGCCGATGGCGATGGCCGACTGCCACGCCATCTTGAACTTGGCGGACACGCCTTTCGGGTCCTTGTACACCACCTTGCGCCAATCGTCGTAAAAGCCCAGCGCGCCGGTGCCCAGCATCACCGCCAGCAGCAGCCACACGTATTTATTGGACAGATCGGCCCACAGCAGCGTGGTGATGGTGATGGCCAGCAGGATCAGCGAGCCGCCCATGGTCGGCGTGCCGGCCTTGACCAGGTGGGTTTGCGGACCATCGTTGCGCACCGCCTGGCCGACCTTCAATTCGGTCAGCTTGCGGATCACCCACGGCCCCAGCAGCAGCGAAATCGCCAGCGAAGTCAGGGCCGCCATCACCGCGCGCAGCGTGATGTAATTGAAAACATTGAAGGCCCGGATGTGCGAGCCCAACAGATCAGCCAACCAAAGCAGCACCTTATACTCCCTCTGTGTTTGCGTGCATCAGGTGTTCCACCACCCGTTCCATGCGCATGAAGCGCGACCCCTTGACCAGAACGGCGGTACCCGACGCCAGCCGGCTATCCAGGCACTCCAACAACTCGTCAATCGAATCAAAATGCTGCGCGCCGGCGCCGAAAGCGGCGACGGCTCCGCGCGACAGCTCGCCCAGCGCGAAGAGCTGTTCGATGCCGCGCAGGCGCGCATGTTCCCCGACTTCGGCATGCAAGGCCGGCGCGGCCTCGCCCAGCTCGCCGATGTCGCCCATCACGAAACAGCGCGGCCCCGGCTGGCCGGCCAGCACGTCCAGCCCGGCCTTCATCGAATCCGGGTTGGCGTTGTAGCTGTCGTCGATCACGGTCAGGCCGCGCGGACCTTGCTTGATCTGCAGGCGGCCCTTGGCGCCGCCGAAGGCCGCCAGGCCGGCGGCGATGGCCGCCAGCGGCACCTCCAGCGCCAGCGCGACGGCAGCCGCCGCCAGCGCGTTGCGCACGTTGTGCTCGCCCGGAGCCGGCAGCGCGATGTCGATCTCCCCAAGCGGGGAAACCAGCGTGAAGCGGCTTTGCAGCGCATCCATCCGCAGCGCGCGCGCGCCGATCTGGGCGTCCGCGCCCAAGCCGAAGCTCAATTGGCGATGCGGGCCGGCGGCGGCGCGGAACAAGGGCAGATTGGCGTCGTCGGCGTTGACCACCGCCACGCCGCCGTCTTCCAGCCCCTCGAAAATCTCCGCCTTGGCGCGGGCCACTTCAGCGGTGGAGCCGAAATGGCCGAAGTGGGCGCGCATCGCGTTGTTGACCAGCGCCACCCGCGGCCGCGCCAGGCCGGTCAGGTAGCGCAGCTCGCCATGATGGTTCATGCCCATCTCGATCACCGCGTAACGATGCTGCGGCTTCAGCTGCAGCAAGGTCAGCGGCAGGCCGATGTCGTTGTTGAAATTGCCGGCGGTGGCCAGCACGGCGTCCGCGCCGGCGTGCGCGCGCAAAATGGCGGCCAGCATTTCCTTGACCGTGGTCTTGCCGTTGGAGCCGGTGACGCCGACGCGAACCGCGGGCTGGCTGGCGCGCCAGCCGGCGGCCAGGCGGCCCAGCGCCAGCCGGGTGTCGTCGCCGGCCTGGATCAGGCTGGCGCCCGCCAGCTCGAAGCCGTCGCGCACCAGCGCGGCCGCGCCCTTCGCCGTCACTTCGGCGACGAAATCATGGGCGTCGAAACGCTCGCCCTTCAGCGCGACGAACAGATCGCCCGGCTGCGCCAGCCGGCTGTCGGTGATCACGCGCAGCACTTCGCCGTCGGCGCCGCTCAGGCGGCCTTTGGCAAAGTCGGCGGCTTGGCTCAGCGTCATCATGCTTGCTGCCCCCAGGCGGTGAGCGCCTCTTCCGCGACGCGGAAGTCGGAGAACGGCCGCTTGACGCCGGCGACGTCCTGGTATTCCTCATGGCCCTTGCCGGCGATCAGCACCACGTCGCCCACCTTGGCCTGGCTCACCGCCCAGTGGATGGCGGCCTCGCGGTCGGCCTCCACGTGCGCGCGGGCGGCGTCCATGCCGGCCAACACGTCGCGGATGATGGCTTGCGGGTCCTCGCTGCGCGGGTTGTCGCTGGTCAGCACCGCCACGTCGGCGTGTTTCTCGGCGATGGCGCCCATCATCGGACGCTTGCCCGGATCGCGGTCGCCGCCGCAGCCGAATACGCAGAACAGCCGGCCGCCGGCCGGGCGGATTTCGCCCAGCGTCGCCAGCGCCTTCTCCAACGCGTCGGGCGTGTGGGCGTAGTCGATCACCACCAGCGGCTCATGGGTGCCGCCTATGCTCTGCATGCGGCCGCGCGCCGGCTGGATGCGCGCCATCACCGCGGCGGCGTCCTGCAGGCTGACGCCGTTGACGCACAGCGTGGCCAGACAGGCCAGCAGATTGGCGGCGTTGAAGCGGCCGACCAGGCCGGTGCGCACGTCGGTCACGCCCCACGGCGTGGTCACGGTCAGTTGCAGGCCTTCCAGCGTGGCGGCCAGCGCCAGCGGACGGACATCGCCCTGCTCCAGGCCGTAGGTCACCACTTGCGTAATCTTGGGATCGATCTCGGCGGCCAGCTGGCGGCCGAAAGCGTCGTCGGCATTGATCACCGCCTGCTTCAGGCCTTCCCAGAAGAACAGCTTCTTCTTGGATTCGCCGTAAGCCTGCATCGAACCGTGGTAGTCCAGATGGTCGCGGGTCAGGTTGGTGAACACCGCGGTCGCGAAGGCCACGCCGTTGACGCGGAACTGGTCCAGGCCGTGGCTGGACACCTCCATCGTCACCACGTGCGCGCCCTGGCGGCGGTATTCGGCCAGCTTATGCTGCACCGTCACCGGGTCCGGCGTGGTGTGGGTGGTTTCGGTCAGTTGGCCGTAAAAACCGTTGCCGACGGTGCCGATCAACGCCGCTTTGCGGCCCAGCAGCGAAAAGGCCTGCGCCAGCCAGTGCGAAATGGAGGTCTTGCCGTTGGTGCCGGTGATGCCGACCACGGTCAGGTCGCGCGCCGGCTCGCCCAGCACGTGGGCGGCGACGATGCCGGCGCGCTCGCGCAGATTGGGCACCGCCAGGTTGGGCACTTGCCAGGCCGGATTCCAGGCGAAGCCGTCGGCGTCGTCCCACAGCACCGCGGCCGCGCCTTTTTCCAGCGCAGCGGCAATGAAATCGCGGCCATCGGCGAACTCGCCGCGGCAGGCGAGAAATACGTCGCCAGGCAGCACGCGGCGGCTGTCGGCCTCCACTCGCTTGATGGTCAGGCCCAGCTGGTTCAACGCGGCCGGATCCCAGTCCGGCAAGGCGATCAGACGACTCTTCATGGTTCAGAAATCCGCCGGAACGGGGGTCGATTCCGGCAATAAAGTGTTATTGGATGGCTCGTCGGGCGGTACATTGAGCACTCGCAGCGCGCCGCCGGCGACCTGCGAGAACACCGGGGCCGACACCGCGCCGCCGTAATATTTGCCGGCGGAGGGCTCGTCTATCATCACCGCCACGATCACCTTGGGCGCATGGCCGGGCGCGAAGCCCATGAACAGCGCGCGGTGCTTGTTGGCCACATAGGTGCGGCCTTCCAGCTTGCGCGCGGTGCCGCTCTTGGCGCCGATGCTGTAGCCGATGATGCGGCCGCCGACGGCGCCGCCGCCCGGCTGGCTGTTGGCGATCAATAAGTCGCGCATCTCGTGCGCGGTCTTGACGTCGATCACCCGCTTGCCCGGCATCGGGTTGCTGGTCTTGTACAGCGCGATCGGCAGCATCACGCCGTCGTTGGCGAAAATGGTGTAGGCGCGCGCCATCTGGATCAGGCTGACCGACACGCCGTAGCCGAAGGACATCGTCGCCTGCTCGATCGGCCGCCAGTGGTGCCAGTCGCGCAGCCGGCCGCTGGCCTCGCCGGGGAAGCCGGTGTTGGGCGCGCGGCCGAAGCCCAGCGCGTCGTAGTGCTTCCAGAACTCTTCCGGGCTGTTCATCAGCGCGAGCTTGCTGGTGCCGACGTTGGACGACTTCTGGATGATGCCGAGAATGCCCAGGCTGGCCTGCGGCGACACGTCGCGGATGGTGGCCGGGCCTATCATGTAGCTGTGGGTATCCAGCACCGTGTTCAGATTGGCCTTGCCGTGCTCCAGCGCCAGCGCGATCGACAGCGGCTTCATGGTGGAGCCGGGCTCGAACAGATCGATCACGCCGCGGTTGCGCATCATTTCCGGCGTCACGCCGACGCGGTTGTTGGGGTTGAACGACGGGTAGTTGGCCAAGGCCAGCAGTTCGCCGGTATGGGCGTCCAGCACCACCACGCTGCCGGCCTTGGCCTTGTTGGTTTCCACCGCGGCCTTGATCTCGCGGTAGGCCAGGTACTGGATGCGGTGGTCTATCGCCAGCGCCAGCTTCTGGCCGTCGCGCGGCGGCTCGATCGCGGCGACGTCTTCGATGATGTGGCCGCGGCGGTCCTTCAACACCACGCGGCGGCCGTCCTTACCCGCCAGCATCTTTTCGCGGGCAAGCTCGACGCCTTCCTGGCCCTTGCCGTCCACGCCGGTGAAACCGATGATGTGCGACACGATTTCGCCGGCCGGGTAGAAGCGGCGGAACTCCTGCTGCTTGGCGATGCCGGGAATGCCCAGCGCCATCACCTTGTCAGCCTGCTCCGGGCTGATCTGGCGCTTGATGTAGACGAATTCCTTCTTGCGGTCGGACAGCTTGGCCGACAGCTCTTCCGGCGACAGATCCAGCAAGGCGGCCAGTTCGCGCAGCTTGGCCGGCGGCACCGGCTCCATGTCGGCGGGGCTGGCCCAGATGGTCTGCACCGGGGTGCTGATCGCCAACGGCTCGCCGTTGCGGTCGGTGATCACGCCGCGGTTGGCCTCCAGCGTCAGCGCGCGGCGAAAACGGGCCTCGCCCTGGTTCTGCAGGAAGTCCTGCTGCACCACCTGCAGATACATCGCGCGGCAGACCAGCGCGAAAAACAGCAACGCCAGCATCAACAGCACACAGCGCACGCGGGTGCTGGTCATGCGCAGGGACGGACTGGCCGACATCGGCCGCTGACGAACGCTGTAGTTGCTGCCGGCTCGCATCAAATCTTCCCTCCGGGGGATATCACCTGGATCTGGCGCGGATCCGGGGTATGCATGTCAAGACGGGTGGACGCGGCCTTCTCGATCACCGCGTGCGCGCCCCAGGTGCTTTGCTCCAGCTGCAGCTGGCCGTATTCCACCTCCAGCTGCTGCCCGGACTTGGTTTCCTTCTGCAGATCGCTGTAAAGCTTGCGCGACACGTGGGTGGACGTCACCACCGACCAGGCGGAGAAGACGGTCATCGCCAGCAGCATCGCGTTGAGCTTGTTCATGCGTCCGCCTCCCGCCACGGCGCGGCGGTGCGCTCGGCCACGCGCATGATGGCGCTGCGGGCGCGCGGATTCTCGCGCACTTCCTCGTCGCCGGCGCGTATCGCCTTGCCCACCAGGGCGATAGGCGGCTTGGCCATGTCGGCCGCGCGCACCATCGCCCAGGCCGGCAGCTTTTCCTCGCTGCTGACGTCGCGCAGGTACTGCTTGACGATGCGGTCCTCCAGCGAATGGAAGCTGATCACCGCCAGGCGGCCGCGCTCGCCCAGCAGGCGCGCCGCCTGCGGCAGCACCGACTTCAATTCGTCCAGCTCGCGGTTCACAAAGATCCGGATCGCCTGGAAGGTGCGCGTAGCCGGGTCTTGACCCGGTTCCCGAGTACGGACGTTTTGCCCAACGAGCAAAGCGAGCTCGCGCGTGGTCGTGATGGGGTATTCCCCCCGTTGCGCAACAATGGCTGCTGCGATCTTGCGAGCAAACCGCTCTTCACCATAAGTCTTGATCACCTCAGAAATATCGGCCTCGTCGGCCGTTGCCAACCATTCGGCGGCGGTGACGCCGCGAGTGGTATCCATGCGCATGTCCAGCGGCGCGTCGAAACGGAAGCTGAAACCGCGGCTGCCGTCGTCGATCTGCGGCGAGGACACGCCCAGATCCATCAGCACGCCGTCGACGCCGGCCACGCCCAGGCGCGCCAGTTCCGACGACAGCGTCTCGAAGCCGTTGTGAACGATGTTGAAGCGGGAATCCTCCGCCGCCAGCCGGTCGGCGACGGCGATGGCTTCCGGGTCCTTGTCGAAGGCGATCAGCCGGCCGTTCGGGCCAAGCTTCGACAGGATCAAGCGGCTGTGGCCTCCGCGACCGAAGGTGCAGTCGACGTAGACGCCGTCGGGCCGGATGGCCAGCGCGTCGACCGCTTCGGTCAGCAATACCGTGCGATGCACGAAGGTGGGGGTGCTCACAGCGTGAAGTCTCCAAGGTGTTGGGCCAGGTCGGCCTGGTCGATGGCCAGCGCGTCGGCGGTCTGGCTGTCCCATTCCTCGGCATTCCACAATTCGAAGCGGTTGCCCATGCCTACCAGGGCGACGTCCTTGTCCAGCGCGGTCAGTTCGCGCAGGCGGGCCGGCAGCAGCACGCGGCCGGCGGAATCCATTTCCAGGGTTTCGGCGTGGCCAAGCACCAGCCGTTGATAGCGTTTCAGAGTGGGATTGCCGGTGGGAAGGGCAAGCAGGCGGGCCTCGACCGGGCGCCAGTTGGGTTCGGGATACAGCAGCAGGTGGTCTTGGGATTCCAGGGTGACGATCAGCTTGTGGCCAAACGCGGACAGCAGTGTCTCGCGGTGTTTGGCCGGAATAGCCAAACGCCCCTTGCTATCGAGAGACAGGATACTGACGCCACCAATCATGATTTGAACCCGCTGACCGAGAAAACGGAGCCGTCGCCCCGGGGGGCATTTGCCCCACTTTCACCCACTTTATCCCACTTTTCGCCACTATAAGAAAGAACCGCCCCACGGTCAACATAGGAATTCTCTAATTCGCCTTTTGCGACAATGACTTACGGACGGGTGTAAAAATGGAATCCGTGATAAATCAGTGACTTAAAATCACCAATAAAAGTGGGACGTGAACATTGCGGATCATAGGGGATGCAACATGGCGGCAATAATTGCCGATGGAACTCTCTGACGCACAAGTATCTTCAATAAAAGAAACACTTTACCCGCTAGCAGTTTCAGGGTTGTATTTAAAAAACAACATGCGGCTTAAACCAGCCGCATGTTGTTTGAGTAAATCAGCTCAGCCCAGCTTCTGGCGCAGGATATCCTGGACCTGGGCCGGGTTGGCCTTGCCCTTGGACGCCTTCATCACCTGGCCGGCCAGCGCGTTCAGCGCCTTTTCCTTGCCGGCGCGGAATTCCTCCACCGCCTTGGGGTTGGCGGCGATCGCCTCTTCCACCATCTTCTCGATAGCGCCGATGTCGGACACCTGCTTCAGGCCGTCGCGCTCGATGATGTCATCGGCGGACAGTTCGCTGTCCCACAGCGCTTCGAACACCTGCTTGGCCAGCTTGCTGGACAGGGTGTTGTCGGCGATGCGGACGATCAGGCCGGACAAGCGCGCCACCGAGATCGGGCAATCGGCGATGTCCTTGCCGTCGCGATTCAGCCGCGCGGCGATTTCGCCGTTGATCCAGTTGGCGGCCAGCTTGCCCTGGCCGGAAGCCTTGGCCACGGCTTCGAAATACTCGGCCTGGGCCAGGCTGGAAGTCAGCAGCGCCGCGTCGTAGGCGGACACGCCGTAGCTTTCCACGAAGCGGGCCTGCATCGCGGCCGGCAACTCCGGCATCTCGCCCCGGATGCGGGCGATCTGCTCGTCGGAGATGCGCACCGGCAGCAGGTCAGGGTCCGGGAAGTAGCGGTAGTCGTGCGCGTCTTCCTTGCTGCGCATCATGCGGGTCTCGCCGCTGTCCGGGTCGAACAGCACGGTGGCCTGCTGCACCTTGCCGCCGTCTTCCAGGGTGTCGATCTGCCACTGGATTTCGTACTTGGCGGCCTGCTCCAGGAAGCGGAAGGAGTTGAGGTTCTTGATCTCGCGGCGGGTGCCGAATTCCTTCTGCCCCTCCGGGCGCACCGATACGTTGACGTCCATGCGGAAGCTGCCTTCCTGCATATTGCCGTCGCAGATGCCCAGCCAGGTCACCAGCGTGTACAAGGCCTTGACGTAGGCCAGCGCCTCGTCGACCGAGCGCATGTCGGGCTCGGACACCACTTCCAGCAGCGGCGTGCCGGCGCGGTTCAGGTCGATGCCGGACAGGCCCTGGAAGTCTTCGTGCAGGCTCTTGCCGGCGTCTTCTTCCATGTGGGCGCGGGTCACGCCGATGACCTTTTCCTGATCGCCGACCAGAATCTTGAGCTTGCCGCCCTCGACGATGGGCAGGTCCATCTGGCTGATCTGATAACCCTTGGGAAGGTCCGGATAGAAGTAGTTCTTGCGGGCGAACACGTTCTTCTGGTTGATGTTGGCGTCCAGCGCCAAACCCAGGCGAATCGCCTTGTCCACCACCGCGCGGTTCAGCACCGGCAGCACGCCGGGCAGCGCCAACTCCACCGCGGAAGCCTGGGTGTTCGGTTCGGCGCCGAAGGCGGTGCTGGCGCCGGAGAAAATCTTGGAGACGGTATTGAGCTGCACGTGCACCTCGATACCGATTACGACTTCCCATTTCATGGTCGGAAAATCCTTATTCATGCCAGAACGCAAGCTCAGCCGCGCTCTTGGAAACGTAAACTCTTAGCCTGCTCGCAAGCGGCGCGAAGACAAGGCGGGCACGCGCAGACGGGTTTGGTACGGCAAGCGCGCCCAACGCCGCATTCGCGTCGCGCAGCCGCCGGCTTACAGCGCGGGCGCCTTGGCGTGCCAGTCTGTCGCCTGCTGGAACTGGTGCGCGACGTTCAGCATCTTGGCTTCAGCGAAGTAGTTGCCGATGATCTGCAGGCCGATCGGGCGGCCGTTGGCGGCGAAGCCGGCCGGCACGCTCATGCCAGGCAGACCGGCCAGGTTCACCGACAAGGTATAAATGTCGGACAGATACATCTCTACCGGGTCGGAAGACATCTGGCCCAAATCGAAGGCGGCTGTCGGCGCCACCGGCCCCAGGATCACGTCGCACTGGTCGAACGCGGCCTTGAAGTCGTTGGCGATCAGGCGGCGGATCTTCTGCGCCTGCAGATAGTAGGCGTCGTAGTAGCCGTGGCTCAGCACGTAGCTGCCCACCAGGATGCGGCGCTTGACCTCGTCGCCGAAACCTTCGGCGCGGGTCTTTTCATACATTTCCACCAGGTCCTTGTAGTCCTTGGCGCGGTGGCCGTAGCGGACGCCGTCGTAGCGGGACAGGTTGGTGGAGGCCTCGGCCGGGGCGATCACATAGTAAGCCGGGATCGACAGCTCGGTGTTGGGCAGACTGACTTCCACCGCCTCGGCGCCCAGCTTCTTCAGTTCGGCCACCGCGTTGTCGACCGCGCGCGCCACCTCGCCATCCAGGCCGGCTGCGAAGTACTCCTTGGGCAGGCCCACCTTCAAGCCGGCCAAGGATTGGTTCAGATCGCGGCTGTAGTCTTCGCGGGCGCGCTCCAGGCTGGTGGAGTCGCGCGCATCGAAGCCAGCCATCACGTTCAGCATCAGCGCGCAGTCTTCGGCGGTCTGGGCGATCGGGCCGCCCTGGTCCAGCGAGGAAGCGAAAGCCACCATGCCGTAGCGCGACACCACGCCGTAGGTCGGCTTGATGCCGGTGACGCCGCAATGGCTGGCCGGCTGGCGGATGGAGCCGCCGGTGTCGGTGGCGGTGGCCACCGGCGCCAGGCGCGCGGCGACAGCCGCGGCGGAGCCGCCGGAGCTGCCGCCCGGAATGGCGTTCAGGTCCCACGGGTTCTTCACCGCGCCGTAGAAGGAATTCTCATTGGACGAGCCCATCGCGAATTCGTCCATATTGGCGCGCCCCAGCGTCACCATGCCGGCGGCGGCGCATTGCTCCACCACGTGGGCGCTGTAAGGCGAGACGAAGTTGTCCAGCATCTTCGAGCCGCAGCTGGTCTTCCAGCCTTGCTGGCAGAACAGGTCCTTGTGCAGCAGCGGCACGCCGGCCAGAGGGTGGGCGTCGCCGGCGGCGATGCGCGCGTCGGCGGCGCGGGCTTCGGCCAGGGTTTTATCCCGGTCTACCGTGATCACCGCGTTGAGCGCCGGATTCAGCGCCTCGATGCGGTCCAGATACTGGCCGGCCAGTTCCACGCTGGAAACTTCCTTGGCCGCCAGCTGTTGCGACAATTGCTTGAGGGTGGCTTGTGTCATTTCGATTTGGTCTTGCTATCCGGATAGTCTGGCCCGGACGGCGCCGCGATGGGGAACCAAGCGCGCCGGGGCCGATCAGAGGGCTTACTCGATCACTTTGGGAACCAGGAACAGGCCCTTTTCCACTTGCGGCGCCACCGCCTGGAAGGCCTCGCGCCGGTTGGTTTCGGTGACGGCGTCGTCGCGCAGCCGCAAGGACACGTCCTGCGGATGGGCCATCGGCTCGATGCCGGAGGTGTCCACCGCCTGCATCTTCTCGATCAGGCTGAAAATATCGTTGAGCTTGTCCGCAGTGGCGGCGATTTCCGCCTCGTTCACATCGATGCGGGCAAGCTTGGCAATCCGTGCGACATCCTGGTGCGTCAGCGACATGGCGTCCTCGTTAAAACCTTTAATATTTCAAGCTTTATAGGGTATCATACCCCGTTTGATTCTCCCAAGATCGAGATTGCGCCACGACGCGCGCTGACGGCATTTTCCGCCGCCTCGGCAATGCGCGCCGGGGCCAAGCAACGCAGGCCAGTTTCCACCCCCCCGGACCACCGGGCAAGAACTGCTCAAGGCCAGCCGATTGGGCGCACATCCCGCCCTCACGCGACGCTGACAGCAGCGCTTTTTGCCCGCCTGCGGGTGGAGCTTGGGCCTATGACAGATAAACTGGAATTCACGGGCGCCGCCGGCGTCCGCCCCTGACGAAAACTGACCAGGATCGCCCAATGTTTCGTTCGCTGACCGGATACTTCTCCAACGACCTCGCCATCGACCTTGGCACCGCCAACACCCTGATCTACATGCGCAGCAAGGGCATCGTGCTGGACGAGCCCTCCGTCGTGGCCATCCACAACGACGCGCCCACCAACAAGAAGTCCATCCTGGCCGTCGGCCTGGAAGCCAAGCGCATGCTGGGCCGCACCCCGGGCAGCATCCAGGCGATCCGTCCGATGAAAGACGGCGTGATCGCCGACTTCACCGTCACCGAGCAGATGCTGAAGCAGTTCATCAAGAAGGTGAACCCGAACCGCTTCTTCGCCGCCAGCCCGCGCATCGTGATCTGCGTGCCCTGCGGCTCCACCCAGGTGGAGCGCAAGGCGATCCGCGACTCCGCCCTGGCCGCCGGCGCGCGCCGCGTCGAGCTGATCGAAGAGCCGATGGCGGCCGCCATCGGCGCCGGCCTGCCGGTGGAAGAGCCGACCGGCTCGATGGTGGTGGATATCGGCGGCGGCACCACCGAGGTGGGCGTGATCTCGCTGGGCGGCGTGGTGTACAGCAACAGCGTGCGCGTCGGCGGCGACAAGTTCGATGAAGCCATCATCAACTACATCCGCCGCAACTACGGCATGCTGATCGGCGAAACCACCGCCGAGGAAATCAAGAAAACCATCGGCTCCGCCTTCCCCGGCGCCGAAGTGCGCGAAATGGAAGTCAAGGGCCGCAACCTGGCCGAAGGCATTCCGCGCGCCTTCACCGTGTCTTCCAATGAAATCCTGGAAGCGCTGACCGAGCCCCTGAACCAGATCGTCTCCGCGGTGAAGATCGCGCTGGAGCAGACCCCGCCGGAACTGGGCGCCGACATCGCCGAGAAGGGCATGGTGCTGACCGGCGGCGGCGCGCTGCTGAAGGACATCGACCGCCTGCTCGCCGAGGAAACCGGCCTGCCGGTGTTCGTCGCCGAAGAACCGCTGACCTGCGTAGTGCGCGGCTCCGGCAAGGCGCTGGAGAAAATGGACAAGATCGGCACCATTTTCACCAACGTGCCTTAAACTTCAGCAACGGACCTTAACCAACCGAGCGAACGCCGCGCCGTCAAGGCGCGGCGGTTGTGGCCATGGATTTCGCCAACACCCCCAGCTTTTTCCGCTCCGGGCCGCCTCCGGCTGCGCGCCTGGCGATGAGCGCAGTGGCCTCGATCGCGCTATTGATAGGCGACAGCCACTACGGCCTGATGGAACAAGCGCGGGAAGCCCTGTCGCTGGCGCTGTACCCGGTGCAGCGCGCGGTCAACCTGCCGGCGCAGGCGGTGCGCCACGCCGGCGACTACCTGACCTCCCAGACCGAGCTGAAGCAGGAAAACACCGAGCTGCGCACCCGCCAGCTGCAGATGTCGGCGCAGCTGTCGCGGCTGCAGACGCTGGAGCGCGAGCTGAACGAATTGCGCGCGTTGAACGCCATCCGCGCCCAGCGCGACGACTCGGCGCAGATCGCCGAGACGCTGTACACCGGCCGCGACCCGTTCTCGTACAAGATCATCATCGACAAGGGCGACGACGCCAAGCTGCAGGCCGGCCAGCCGGTGGTTGACCCGCGCGGCCTCTTGGGCCAGGTGACGCGGGTGCAGCCGCTGACCGCCGAGGTGACGCTGGTCATCGACAAGAACCAGATGGTGCCGGTGATGATCGCCCGCACCGGCGAGCGCGCCATCCTCTATGGTTATGGTGGCGGCGTCGAGCTGCGCTATCTGCCGCAAAGCTCCGATGTGAAGGAAAACGACCAGGTGGTGACTTCCGGCCTGGACGGGCTGTTCCCGGAAGGCATTCCGGTGGCGGTGGTGAGCAAGGTGGAGCGCAATCCCGGCGCCGCCTTCACCCGCGTCAGCACCGTGCCGCTGGCCGGCGTGCAGCAAACCCGCTACGTGCTGGTGCTGCAGGCCCGCGAAACCCGCGCCCGCCCGGCCGAGGCGCCGGCGATTGTAGAGAAAAAGACCAGGGGCGGCAGAAAGGCCGCCGCCGAGGAGTAGACCCCGATGTCGTTGGACCGTCCCAAGGAATTGCTCAAGCCGGTCAAGCGCCGCTTCATCCTGCTCACCTTCGTCGCCGCGGTGCTGGTCGAACTGGTGCCGCTGCCGCATGGCAGCACCCGCTGGCTGCCCGATTTCATCGGCCTCTTGATCCTGTACTGGGTGATCAACCAGCCGCGCCGCGTCAACATCGGCATCGCCTTCATGATGGGCATCATCGCCGACGTGTCCACCGCCGGCCTGTTCGGCCAGCACGCGCTGGCCTATTCGGTCACCGCCTTTCTCGCCTTGAGCCGCCAGCGCCAGCTGGTGATGTTCAACCTGGGGCAGCAGGCGCTGGTGGTGCTGGGCCTGATGCTGACCAACCAGATCATCATGGTGGTGGTGCGGATGCTGACCGGCTCCGCTTTCGTCGGCTGGAGCTATTTCCTGCCGCCGCTGATAGGGGCGCTGCTGTGGCCGCTGTTGACCAAGCTGATGTTGATTCCCTATCGCCACCACTCGGTATGAGACCCGCCTGATCCATGCGCCGCCCCGCCCGTTTCAAGAATCCGCAAACTGAAGAAGAAGAGTTTCAGCTGCGGCTGATCATCGCCTACGGCCTGATCATCCTGATGTTCCTGCTCCTGCTGGCCCGCTTCGTCTGGCTGCAGGTGCTGCAGCACGACCATTTCTCCACGCTGGCGCAGAACAACCGCATTTCGCTGGTGCCCATCCTGCCCAACCGCGGCCTGATCCTCGACCGCAACGGCATCGTGCTGGCGCAGAACTACTCCGCCTACACGCTGGAGCTGACGCCGAGCAAGATTCCCGACCTCGCCGCCACCATAGACAAGCTGAAGAAGCTGGCCGACGTCAGCCCGCGCGACGAGAAGCTGTTCAAGAAGCTGCTGGCCGAAAGCAAGAATTTCGAAGCCATTCCGCTGAAGGTGAAGCTCACCGACGAGGAAGCCGCCCGGGTGGCGGCCAACGCCTGGCAGTTTCCCGGCGTCGAAGTGAAGGCCAGGCTGTTCCGCGACTATCCGTACAAGGAAATGACCAGCCACGTGCTGGGCTACATCGGCCGCATCAACCAGAAAGACCAGGAACGCCTCGCCGACGAGGACAAGACCACCAATTACAAGGGCAGCAACTACATCGGCAAGACCGGCCTGGAAGCGGTGTACGAGGAAGACCTGCACGGCCAGGTGGGCTTCGAGGAAATGGAAACCGACTCCGGCGGCCGCGCGGTGCGCAGCCTGCGCCGCACGCCGCCGGTCAACGGCAACACGCTCAAGCTGGCGCTGGACATCCGGCTGCAGGAAATGGCCGACAAGCTGTTCGGCGAGCGCCGCGGCGCGCTGGTGGCGATAGACCCGTCCACCGGCGGCGTGCTGGCCTTCCTGTCCAAACCCGGCTTCGACCCCAGCCTGTTCATCGACGGCATCGACAGCCAGACCTGGGCCGCGCTCAACACCGACTGGCAGAAGCCGCTGGTCAACCGCGCGCTGCGCGGCACCTATCCGCCCGGCTCCACCTTCAAGCCCTTCATGGCGATGGCGGCCCTCACCACCCACAGCATAGGCCTGCACGACATCCGTCCGGCGCCCGGCTATTTCACGCTGCCCGGCTCCAGCCACCAGTTCCGCGACAGCAAGAAGGGCGGCAACGGCATGGTCAACCTGCAGCGCGCCATCACCGTCTCCAGCGACACCTTCTTCTACAAGCTGGCCTGGGACATGGGCATAGACAAGATCCACCCGGTGGTCGGCTCCTTCGGCCTGGGCAGCAAGACCGGCATCGACCTGGACGGCGAGGCCAGCGGCGTGCTGCCGAGCAAGGAATGGAAGGCCAAGCGTTTCGCCCGCTACAAGCCCGAGGTGCGGCGCTGGTATCCGGCCGACGTGGTCAGCATCGGCATCGGCCAGGGCTTCAACGCCTACACCCCGCTGCAGATGGCCAACGCCACCGCCATCATGGCCAACAACGGCCAGGTGTTCAAACCGCACCTGGTGCAGCAGGTGGTGGACTCCAAAACCGGCCAGGTGCGCCAGATCGAACCGGCGCCGGTCCGGCAGCTGCCCTATCCGCAGGAGTACTTCGACTACATCAAGGAAGGCATGCACAATGTGATGATCTCGGGCACCGGCGCCCGCGTCGGCGTCGGCCTGAAGTATTCGATGGCCGGCAAGACCGGCACCGCGCAGGTGGTGGCGATCAAGCAGGGCGCCAAGTACAACGCCGCCGCGCTGGCCGAGCAATACCGCGACCACAGCTGGTTCATCGCCTTCGCCCCGGTGGAAAAACCCAAGATCGCGGTGGCCATCATCGTCGAAAACGCCGGTTTCGGCGCCGCCGCCGCCGCGCCGGTGGCGCGCGGCCTGTTCGATTACTACCTGCTGGGCAAGGTGCCGACCGACCTGGCCGGCCTGCTCAAGACCGTACCGATGGAAAACGGGGACACGCATGAAGACACCCCTGATTAAGCGCATCTGGCTGCAGATCAAGGAGCCGCTGGACGGCTGGATGATGCTGTTCCTGGGGCTGATCTTCGCGGTCAGCATGGTGCTGCTGTACTCCGCCAACAACCAGTCCTTCGACAAGATAGACAACAAGCTGGCCTACACCGTGCTGTCGCTGCTGGTGATGTGGCTGATCGCCCGCATGCGGCCGCAAAGCGTGATGAACTTCGCGCCGCCGATCTACGTGCTGGGCGTGCTGCTATTGGTGGCGGTGCATTTCAAGGGCATCACCGTCAACGGCTCCACCCGCTGGCTGAACCTGGGCGTCACCCGCATCCAGCCGTCGGAAATCCTCAAGATCGCGCTGCCGATGATGCTGGCCTGGTTCTTCCAGAAATACGAACTGTCATTGCGCTGGTGGCATTACCTGATCGCGGCGCTGCTGATCGCCATTCCCAGCGCGCTGGTGCTCAAGCAGCCCGACCTCGGCACCACGCTGCTGATCGCCGCCGCCGGCCTGTTCGTGCTGTTCTTCGCCGGCCTGCCGTGGAAGGTGATCCTGGCCGGCGCGGTGATGTTCGCCGCCAGCCTGCCCCTGGTGTGGAACCATCTGCACGACTACCAGCGCAAGCGGGTGCTGACCCTGATCGACCCCACCACCGACCCGCTGGGCACCGGCTACCACATCATCCAGTCGATGATCGCCATCGGCTCCGGCGGGCCGTGGGGCAAGGGCTGGCTCAACGGCACCCAAACCCACCTCGACTACATCCCGGAACGCACCACCGACTTCATCTTCGCCGTGTATTCCGAGGAGTTCGGCCTGGCCGGCAACGTGGTGCTGCTGGCGCTGTACCTGCTGATCCTCAGCCGCGCGATGATGATCACCGCCAGCGCCCAGACCCTGTACGGCCGGCTGATGGCGGCGTCGATCACCATGTCCTTCTTCGTCTACGCCTTCGTCAACATGGGCATGGTGTCCGGCATCCTGCCGGTGGTCGGCGTGCCGCTGCCCTTCATGTCCTACGGCGGCACCGCCACCGTCACGCTGTTCATCGGCATGGGCATGCTGATGGGCATCAGCAATCTGCGCCGGCTGTAAGCTTGCCTCCGGTTCCGGCCGCCGCGCCGGAACCAAATCCCTTCGCTTCGCGTCCATATGGTGTGTTGCAACCACCATAATAATGACAATTAGCTGTCAATTTATTCAAATCAAACTTCATATCATATACACTTCGCCATCCCGCCATTCACTTGCCCAAGCGGCCTCCCGCCGGGAGCGCCGCGGAGTCAGACCATGCGAATCCAAACCCTGGGCCTGCTGCTGGTCCTGGCCGTGAGCCAGGCCGCTCCCGCCCGCGCCGCCGCATTGCCCGCCCCTTACGCCAGCGTGGAAGGCGTCAGCGAATACCGGCTGGACAACGGCCTGCGCCTATTGCTGGCGCCGGACGCTTCCCAGGCCGCCATCACCGTCAACCTGACCTACCTGGTCGGCAGCCGCCACGAAAGCTATGGCGAAACCGGCATGGCCCACCTGCTCGAACACATGATGTTCAAAGGCACCACGCGCATCGCCAACGTGATGGACGAGCTGTCGCGCCGCGGCATGCAGGCCAACGCCACCACCTTCCTCGACCGCACCAACTACTTCGAAACCTTCCCCGCCGACGACGACAACCTGGCCTGGGCGCTGCGGATGGAGGCCGACCGCATGACGGACAGCCGCATCGCCCGCGCAGACCTGGACCGCGAGTTCTCGGTTGTGCGCAATGAAATGGAGATGGGCGAAAGCGACCCGTTCCGCGCGCTGTGGAAGCAGCTGACGGCGGTCAGCTTCGACTGGCACAACTACGGCCACAACACCATAGGCGCGCGCTCCGACGTGGAAAAGGTGCGCATCGACAATCTGCGCGCCTTCTACCGCAAGTATTACCAGCCGGACAACGCGGTGCTGGTGATCAGCGGCCGCTTCGACCCGGCGCGCGCGCTGGCGCTGACGCGTGACAGCCTGGGCGCCGTGCCGCGCCCGGCGCGCGCGCTGACGCCCACCTGGACCGAAGAGCCGCAGCGCGACGGCGCGCGCAAGGTGACGGTCCGCCGCGCCGGCGACACCACGCTGCTGGCCGCGCTCTACCACGCCTCGGCCGGCAGCCATCCGGACTGGGCGGCGCTGCAGGCGCTGGACCACATCCTGACCAACGCCCCCAGCGGCCGGCTGTACCAGGCGCTGGTCGACGGCCGCCACGCGGTCAAGGTGTCGGCGCTGAGCCCGGCGCTGGCCGAGCCCGGCTACGTGTCGTACTGGGCCACGCTGTCCAAGGGGCAAAAGCCGGCCGAGGCGCGCCGCGTCATGCTGGCCACGCTGGAAGACATCCGCCGCCATCCCATCGTCCAGGCCGAGCTGGACCGCGCCCGCGCCGCTTGGCTCAACCAGTTCGAGCAAACGGTCAGCGACCCGCAGGCGCTGAGCCTGGCGCTGACCGAAGCCATCGCGCTGGGCGACTGGCGGCTGTTCTTCCTCGAGCGCGACCGCATCGAGCGGCTGACCGTGGCCGACGTGCAAAAGGTGGCGGAAAACTACCTGAAGCCCAGCAACCGCACGCTGGGCGAATACCTGCCGACCCCGCATCCCGACCGCAGCGCGATTCCGCCCGCGCCGGACGTCGCCGCGATGGTCAAGGATTACCAGGGCAAGCCGGCGCTGGCCCAAGGCGAAAACTTCGACCCCAGCCCGGCCAATATCGAGCAGCGCAGCCGCAAACTGACGCTGGACAATGGCGCAGAGGCCGCGCTGCTGCCGAAACAAACCCGCGGCCACGCCGTCAGCGGCTATTTCAGCTTCGCCTTCGGCGACGCCGAGAGCCTGGCCGGCCAGCGCCTGGCCAGCCGGCTGACCGCCGCCATGCTGGACAAGGGCGCGGCCGGCCTCAGCCAGGCCGACATCGCCAACCGCATCGAACAGCTCAAGTCCTCGCTGCAGATCAGCGGCAGCGGCCAGGAAGTGCGCGTCGGCTTCACCAGCCAGCGCGACACCCTGCCGCAGCTGATAGACCTGATCGCCCGGCTGCTGCGCGAGCCCAGCTTCCCGGCCGCCGAATTCGACAAGCTGCGCGAGGCCAACCGCACCCGGCTGGCGGCGCTGCGCGACAACCCGCAGGCGCAGGCGGCGCGCGCGCTAGGCCAGCGGCTCAACCGCTACCCCGCCGGCGACATCCGCCATGTCCCGGCGCTGGACGAAGAGCTGGCCGAGCTGAACGCGGTCGGCCTGGAGCAACTGCGGCGCTTCCACCGCGGCTTCTACGGCGCGGGCCAGGCGCGGCTGGCGCTGGTCGGCGATTTCGACGCCGACGCCATCGGCCGCCAGCTGAACCAGCGCTTCGGCGACTGGCGCAGCGCGGCGCCTTATCGCCGGCTGGACGACAAGCTGCCGCAACCGCAAGCCGGCCGGCAGCTGCTGCAGATCGCCGACAAGGCCAATGCCGCTTACCTGGCCGCGCTGCCGCTGGCGGTGCAGGATACCGACGACGACTACCCGGCGCTGCTGCTGGCCAACCACATCCTGGGCGGCGAAAGCCAGTCGCGGCTGTTCCAACGCCTGCGCCAGCAGGACGGCCTGAGCTACGGCGCCGGCAGCGCGCTGAGCGTCGACAGCCGCCAGCCGGTGGCCAGCTGGCAGCTGTACGCGATCTACGCGCCGCAAAACCTGGCCAAGCTGCAGCACGGCGTCGGCGAGGAGCTGGCGCGGCTGCTGCGCGACGGCGTCAGCGCGCAGGAAGTGGCCGACGCCAAGCGCTCGCTGCTGCAATCGGCGCAACTGGCCCGGGCGCAGGACGACACCCTCAGCCGCATGCTCAGCCAACAGCTGGACCAAGGGCGCGACATGGCGTTCCAGGCGGCGCTGGAGCGGAAGCTGCAGCAGGCCACGCCGGCCGACGTCAACGCCGCGCTGCGCCGCTACCTGAAACCGGCAAGCCTGGTGGAGGTCTACGCCGGCGATTTCGCCGCCAAGGCGCCGGCGGCGCTCAAGCGCGACTAGCCGGGCCGCCGCCGTCCGGCTGGGCATCGGCGGAGAGCTCGGCCTGGCCGTCCGGCTGGGTGTCCGGCAGCGGCCGGCCGTCGCGGCCGAACAGCCGCAGCTGGCGCGGCAGGTCGTGCTCGTCCGCCAGCTTCACCCCCACTCCCACCAGCCGCACCGGCCGCGCGCCGCGGGCGAAGCCGGTGCGCAGCAGCTGGCCGAAGGCCGCCATCCCCAGCGCGTAGCCGGGCTGCTCCACCGTGGTCTGGGTGAAGTCGTCGAACTTCAGCTTCACCGACAGGCCCTTGAATTCGGGATTGCCGTTGCGCGCCAGCCGCGCCTGCAGCCGGTCCACCAGCTCCGCCAGCCGCCCCAGGCAGCTGGCGAGATCCGGCAGGTCCTGCGCGTAGGTCTCCTCGACGCTGATGGATTTGCGGCTGCGGTCGGTCGACACCGGGCGGTTGTCCACCCCCTGCGCCATCGCCAGCAGCGGTTCGCCGAAACGGCCGAAATGGCGGAACAGGTCGGCCGCGGTCCAGCGCCTGAGGTCGCCGCAGCTGCGGATGCCCAGCCGGTGCAGGCGCTCGGCGGTGACCCGGCCGACGCCGTGCACCTTCTCCACCGGCAGCAGCGCGACGAAGGCGTCGATGTCGCGCGGCCGCACCAGGAACTGGCCGTCGGGCTTGTTCCAGTCGCTGGCCACCTTGGCCAGGAATTTGTTGGGCGCGATGCCGGCCGAGGCGGTGATGCCCACCTCTTCGCGGATCTGGCGGCGGATCGCCTCGGCCATCAGCGTGGCGCTGCCCTGCTCGTGCGGCTGGCCGGTGACGTCCAGATAGGCCTCGTCCAGCGACAAGGGCTCGATCACCTCGGTGTAGCGCTGGTAAATGGCCATGATCTGCTGGCTGGCCAGCCGGTAGCGCGCCATGTCCGGCGGCAGGATCACCAACTCCGGGCACAGCCTGAGCGCGCGCGCCGACGACATCGCCGAATGCACGCCGTAACGGCGCGCGATGTAATTGCAGGTGGCGATCACGCCGCGCGTCTCCGGCCGCCCGCCCACCGCCAGCGGCATTTCGCGCAGGCTGGGGTCGTCGCGCATTTCGATGGCGGCGTAGAAGCAGTCGCAATCGACGTGGATGATCTTGCGCAGCGGGGCGTTCATCGCGGCGAAAGTCAGGATTGGCGGTCGCTGTGGCCCAGCGCCTTGTCCGGCGCGATGCGGTCGCGCAGCCGCTGCTTGAGGATTTTCAGCTCGGGAAAGCCGTCTTCCGCCTTGCGGTCCCACAGCAATTCGCCGTCCACCTCGACGCGGAACACGCCGCCGCTGCCGGGACGCAGCGCCACTTCGGCCAGCTCTTTCTCAAAGGTGGTCAGCAGCTCCTGCGCCAGCCAGCCGGCGCGCAGCAGCCAGCGGCAACCGGTGCAATAGTGGATGACGACCCGGGGCAAGGCGGCGGGAAGCGGGGAGGAAACGGAGGTGGTCATGACGAAAGTCGATGGCGGGACAAAAGCACAGCATACCGCAGAAAAACGACGCCGGCCCCCTGTCTTGTAGCTTGTTGTCGGGTGTGGAACACCCGCTCCTCCATCGTTTCTCTTTTATAGGCAGACTTGGCGCAAAACCAGTTTCGGGAGCCGGCGGCCGGTGATGACGTCTTGTTCAAAACTCATTACCCGGTGCCAGTGTGCCGAGCGCCGCCGCGGGTGTAAAGCGAATGCTCCCGGGACGGACAGTTGCTGCAAAGCACCATGTAACTTCGGCGCAACGCCGCGGCAAGACGAATAAAAACAGCGGCTTGCCCGCCGGGGCAGCCGCTGTCCATCAATGCGCCAACGCTCAGTGGCTGTGGCTGTCGCCTTCGCCGCCGTCCTGCACCACCACGTCCACGGTGACGCTGCCGGCCTTCTCGAACTTCAGCGTCAGCGGGAAGTGGTCGCCCTTGTTCAGCGGCTGCTTCAGGCCCATCAGCATCACGTGGTAGCTGCCCGGGGCGAATTTCACGGTCTGGCCCGGCGCGATCGCCACGCCGCCTTCCACCTTGCGCATCCGCATCACGCCGTTGTCGTTGACGTGGGTGTGCAGTTCGGCGGCTTCCGCGCGCGGAGTGCTGGCCGACACCAGCTTGTCTTCGGTCTTGCCCTGGTTCTTCAGCGACAGGTAGACGCCGCCGGTGGTGCTGGTGGCCGGCATCGCGCGGCTCCACGGATGGCCGATGTGGATGTCGCCCAGCTGGAAGGAATGGGCGGCGGCCAGGCCGGACAGGCACAGGCCGAACAAGGCGGCGGCGAAACGTTTCATCGCGGACTCCGTTATGAATGATGGGAGAAAATAGCGCCCCACTTTACCATGACGAAACAACTGGGCGGCGCGGCAAAATGTCGCAGGCGTCGGCGCGGCTGCCACACCCCGCCATGCCGCTGGTTTAAAGCGCGGGCGCGCGCTATCCGGCGCTGGCGGAACGCTCTACAATCGGCAGGCTATTCAATCGGCCCCGCATCATGTTCAAAACGTTGTCGCTGCAATTCCTGTTTGGCGGTCTGCTCAGCCTGATCACCATCACCAACCCGCTGTCCAAGATTCCCCTGTTCATCACGCTGACCCGCGAGATGAGCGATGCCGGCCGCGCCAGCCAGGCCCGCCGCGCCTGCGTGTTCGCCGCCGCCATCATGGTGGTGAGCCTGCTGGCCGGCAACCTGATCATGGCTGCCTTCGGCATTTCCTATGGCGCGCTGCGCATCGCCGGCGGCTTCGTGGTGGCGGTGCTGGGCTACCGGATGCTGTTCCTGTCGCAAGACCCTGGCCAGACGCCCAAGCAATCGGGCGAACGCGAGGACTACGCGTTCTTCCCGCTGGCGATGCCCGGCATCAGCGGCCCCGGCACCATCGCGGTGGTGATCGGCATCTCCACCGAGATCGCCGAACTGACCACGCTGCCGGCCAAGGCGCTGGCCTTCGCGATGACCTTCGCCGCCATCGGCCTGACCTGCGCCGGCATGTGGCTGACGCTGAAGTCGTCGCAGCTGATCTCAGCCCGGCTGGGCCGCGGCGGCCGCGAGGTGATGACGCGGCTGATGGGCTTTTTGCTGATCTGCATCGGCGTGCAGTTCGTCGGTTCCGGCATCCGCACCTTCATGGCCGGCTCCTAAGCCAGACAAGCCGGCGCGCACAAGCCGCGCCGCCTCTGCCACAATGGGCGGATCTCCACCGCAGGTCCGCGCCATGCCCGCCTCTTCCGCCGAACGCTCCGAGCTGTTCCGCGCCGACGACCTCGGCGCGCTGGAATGCCTGGACGCGCAATACGCCGAGCGGACCTTCCCGCCCCACTTCCATGAACAATTCGTCGTCAACACGCTGACCCTGGGCGCGCAGTCCTACCGCCACCGCGGCGGCCTGCACCGCGCCGGCGTCGGCGCGCTGGTGCTGATCAACCCCGGCGAAGTGCACACCGGCGAGACCGCGCACGAAAACGGCTGGGCCTACCGCGGCTTCTATCCCGGCGTCGACATGATGGGCCGGCTGGCCGCCGACCTGAACGGCAAGGCCGGCCTGCCCTATTTCCGCGACACCGTCGTCGTCGACCCCGGCCTCGCGCGCCGGCTGGACAGCCTGCACCTGCTGCTGCGCGACAGCCGCGACGCCTTGCGGCGCGAATCGGCGCTGGCCGCGGTGTTCAGCGAGGTGTTGGTCAAATACATGCGGCTGCGCCCGGACGAGCCGGCATCCGCCCCCGGCCCCGTGGAAACCGTCAGGCAAATGCTGGCCGACGATCCCGCCGCCAACCACTCGCTGCAGCAGCTGGCGGCGGCGGTCGGCTTGTCGCCGTGGCAATTGTGCCGCCTGTTCAAGCGCGAGACCGGCCTGCCGCCGGTGGCCTGGCGCAACCAGCTGCGGGTGGCGCGCGCCCGCAAGCTGCTGGCGGCCGGCATGCGGCCCGGCGCGGCGGCGCTGGAACTGGGCTTCGCCGACCAGCCGCACCTGACCCGCGCGTTTCAGCAGACGCTGGGCGTCACGCCGGCCGCCTATCAGAAGGCCGTGGGCGCGCGCCCCCGCTGAGCCGCCCGCAAAATCGTTCAAGACAGGCAGGGCGGCCTGCTCCATCATCAGGAACAAAGGGCCGATGTCCGGCCCCGCCGCACGCAGGATTCATCCATGCCTTCCTTATCCGACCGCCGCCGCTGGCTGCTGGACGGCGCGCGCGACACCATCCCGATGATGGTGGGTGCGGCGCCGTTCGGCGTGATCTTCGGCACCCTGGCCATCGCCGCCGGACTGTCGCCCGCCGCCACGGCGGCGATGTCGCTACTGGTCTTCGCCGGTTCCTCGCAGTTCATCGCCGTCAGCCTGGTTTCCGCCGGCGCCGCCCTGCCGGTGATCTGGCTGACCACCTTCGTCGTCAACCTGCGCCACGCGCTGTACAGCGCCACGCTGCTGCCCTACGCGCGGCCATGGCCGCTGGCCTGGCGCTGGCCGCTGGCGTTCTGGCTCACCGACGAGACCTTCGCCGTGGTGGAGCACCGCTTCCGCAGCCTGGGCGCGGACGGCGGCCAGTGGTATTGGCTGGGATCGTCGCTGTCGATGTATCTGAACTGGCAGCTATGGACGCTGGCCGGCGTGGCGCTGGGGCGCTCGGTGCCGGGGCTGGACCAATTGGGGCTGGATTTCGCGATGGTGGCCACCTTCGCCGCCATCGTCGCGCCGCAGCTGAAGAAGCGGCCGACGCTGGCCGCGGCGCTGGCGGCCGGCGCGGTGGCGCTGCTGGCGCGCGGCCTGCCCTACAAGCTGGACCTGATGCTGGCGGCGCTGGCCGGCGTCGCCGCCGGCATGCTGCTGGAACGCGGACAGAAACGGGAGGCGGCATGAACTCATGGCAACACTGGGCGGCCATCATCGGCATGCTGGCCGCCACGCTGGCGATACGCGCCAGCTTCCTGGTCTTCGGCCAGCGGCTGGCCTTTCCCGGCTGGCTGAACCGCGCGCTGCACTACGTGCCGGCGGCGGTGCTGTCGGCGCTGGTGGCGCCGATGGCGCTGGCGCCCGCCGGAACCATAGACCTGTCCTGGCATAACGCCTATCTGGCCGGCACCATCGTCGCCATCGCCGTGGCCTGGAAAAACGGCAAAACGCTGCTGGCCATCGTGGTCAGCTTCGCCGTCTACGGCGCGCTGCGCTGGCTGCTATAGGTTGTAGGCCAACACCAGGCCTATCAGCAGCGGCGCCAGCCAGCGGCAGGCGACGCGCATCAGCAGCGCAGCCGGCGCGGACAGCCGCAGCTCGTCCCGCACCGCCGGCCACGCCACGCGCCCGGCGAACAAGGCGGTGCCGATGCAGCCCAGCGGCAACAGCACATTGGACGCGGCGTAGTCCATCAGCTCGAAGGCGTTGCGGCCGAACAGCCTGCAATCCGCCAGCGGGCCGAACGACAGCGCCGCCGGCACGCCGGCCAGAAAGGCCAGCGCGGTCACCGCCAGCGTCGCCTGGCGCCGGCCGACGCCGAACTCGTCTATCGGCAGGATGGCCACCACCTCCAGCAGCGATACCGCCGAAGTCAGCGCCGCCATCAGCAGCAGCGCGAAGAAAGCGGTGGCGAACAGCTGGCCGTAGGGCAGGTGGTTGAACACCACCGGCATCACCATATAAGTCAGGCCCGGACCGGCCTGCGGATTCAGGCCGAAGGCGTAGATGGCGGGGAAGATCATCAAACCGGCCAGCACCGAGGTCAGCGCGGTCAGGCCGGTCACCCATAGCGCGGAATTGCCGAGCCTGGTGCCCGGCCCGAGGTAGGAGCCGTAGGCCAGCATGCAGCCGGCGCCCACCGACAGCGAGAAGCAAGCCAGGCCCAGCGCCTCCACCAGCATGCCCGGCGTCAGCCGGGCGAAATCCGGCCGGAACAACGCTTCCACCCCTGCCATCGCGCCGGGCAGGGTCAAGGCGCGGGCGATCAGGCCCAGCATCAGCAGGAACAGCAAGGGCATCAGCAGCTTGCCCATGCGTTCGATGCCTTTTTGCACGCCGCCCGCCACCACCAACAGCGTCAGGCCGGCGAACAGCGCGTGGGTCAGCAGCGCCTCGGCCGGATTGCCGACGTACTGGCCGAACAAGGCGCCCAGCGCGCCGACGTCATCGCTCATCACCCGGCCGTCCAGCGCGCGCAGCAGATAGCCCAGCGTCCAGCCGCCGACTACGCTGTAGAAGGAAAATATCAGGAAGCAGCACAGCACGCCGCCGTAGCCCAGCAGCTTCCAGCGCGGCGATCCCAGCCGGGCGAACGCGCCCACCGCGCCGCAGCCGGCGGCGCGGCCCAGCGCCAGCTCGGCCTGCAGCAGGGCCAGCCCCATGGTGAAGGTAAAAGCCAGATACACCAGCAGAAACGCGCCGCCGCCGTTCATGGCGGTGACGTAGGGAAACTTCCAGATGGAACCGAGGCCCACCGTGGCGCCGGCCGAAGCCAGAATGAAACCGAGGCGGGAACCCCATTGCGTGCGCGGCATGACAACTCCTGAGTCAGAACAGTTTGCCGCCGCACGGGGTGAAAAGCTGGATACAACAAGGCCGCCCATGACGGCGGCCCGGAAAGCGGATACGAACACTCCTGGCGCGCCGGCTTAGCCGCGCCACCACCAATTTCGGCTTTGGAGTGAAATAATCTGCTTCATGATGGTTCAAGCATGCCGGTTTGCGCCCCCAGGCGTCAAGTCCGGCATGCGCGCTCAGACGTTTTCGCCAACCAGCCTGCCATCGGCCGGCCCGGCTTTCTTCAGGCGGAAGCCCAGCCACAACAGGCCCAGCCACAGCGGCAGCACGTAGACCGACACCGCCATCCCCGGCGTGAACAGCAAGATGCCCAGGATCATGATCATGAAGGCCAGGCAGAGCCAGTTGGCCGCCGGGAACCAGATCGACGGGAACACCAGCGCCAGGCCGGCCTTGGCGCGGCGGAACTTCAAGTGCGTCAGGCTGATCATCGCCCAGTTGGTCACCAGCGCCGCCACCACCAGCGACATCAGGATGCCGAAAGCCTGGCCCGGCAACAGGTAGTTGAGGATCACGCAGGCGAAGGTGGCGATCGCCGACACCAGCGTCGCGTTGACCGGCACGCCGCGCTTGTCCAGCTTTTTCAGGCCGGCCGGCGCGTTGCCCTGCTCCGCCAGGCTGAACAGCATGCGGCTGGTGGCGTAGACGCCGCTGTTGTACACCGACAGCGCCGCGGTCAACACCACGAAGTTCAGCGCGTGGGCGGTGAAGCCGGCGCCGATCTGCTCGAAGATCATCACGAAGGGGCTGCCGCCGGCGGCCACCTTGCTCCACGGGTACAGCGACAGCAACACCACCAGCGAGCCGATGTAGAAGATCAGGATGCGGTAGATCACCTGGTTGACGGCTTTGGGGATGGTCTTCTGCGGATCGGACGCCTCGGCCGCGGTCATGCCGATCAGCTCCAGGCCGCCGAAGGAGAACATGATCACCGCCATCATCATGAACAGGCCATTGACGCCGTGCGGGAAGAAACCGCCATCGTTCCACAGATTGCTGACCGAAGCCTGCGGACCGCCGGTGCCCGACAGCAGCAGGTAGCCGCCGAAGACGATCATCGCGATCACCGCCGCCACCTTGATCAGCGCGAACCAGAACTCGGACTCGCCGTAGGATTTGACGTTCGCGAGGTTGATGCCGTTGATCGCGACGAAGCAGACCAGCGCGGTGGTCCAGGTCGGCACATTCGGCCACCAGTAGCGCACGTACTCGCCCACCGCGGTCAGTTCGGCCATGCCGACCAGCACGTACAGCACCCAGTAGTTCCAGCCGGACAGGAAGCCGGCGAACTTGCCCCAGTAACGGTAGGCGAAATGGCTGAACGAGCCGGCTACCGGCTCTTCGGCCACCATCTCGCCCAACTGGCGCATGATCAGAAAGGCGATGAAGCCGGCGATGGCGTAGCCGAGGATCATCGACGGGCCAGCCGACTTCAGCACGCTGGCCGAGCCGAGGAACAGGCCGGTGCCGACCGCGCCGCCTAGCGCGATCAGCTGGATGTGGCGGTTTTTCAGCTCTCGCTTCAAACCGGTTTGGGTTTCGCTCACGGTGAATTCTCCTTGTGGGGTGGGCGGCAAGCTAGGCCACCCTGACAGGTGCTCCGCCATCTAACCATCCGGCGCGGCTGGCCGTCAAACCCTTGGATACAATATATATGCCCAAAACATGCCATTCGATTGCATTTTAAAAATAAAATTCTCTTATATTGGCAATATCAAACCATAAATTGCCAAAACCACCCCATCAAGCTGCAAATTTCCACCCTAGCCCGATCCGGCGCGGCACGAACGTTCGGTTACCTGCTGTGACAAATGGCGAACACAGCGCCGGAAACTGTCTGTCAACATGCAGTGTCTGAGCAGCAAGTGGCGCTTCGTTCGCCATATCAGGGAGATAACAATGAAACAACCGATATTGATCGCCAGCATTCTGGGCGGCGGCATCGCGCTCGGCGCCATCGGGGTAGCCGGCATCCAGGCCTTGAAACCGGCGGCGCCGGCCACTCCGGCCACGGTCATCCCGGCCAGCGCGCCGCTGGCCGCGGCATCCGCGCCGGCCGTGCAGGCGCTGGCGCCCAGCGCCGCCTCCGCCGTGGTGGCGCAAGCCGCGCCGAAAGCGGCCGCGCCCGCCGCCGCCGCTGCTCCGGCCCCGGCGCCCAGGCCGAAGCCGGTTCACGCCAGCTATGCCAAGGTGCTGGGCGTCACGCCGATCAAGCAGACCGTCAGCGAGCCCAAGCAGGTCTGCCATCAGGAGCAAGTGGCGCATCAGGCGCCGGTGCAGGACAACAACCGCATCGCCGGCTCGGTGATCGGCGGCGTGGTCGGCGGCCTGCTCGGCAACCAGGTGGGCGGCGGCAACGGCAAGAAGGCCGCCACCGTGATCGGCGCGCTGGCCGGCGGCCTGGCCGGCAACAAGGTGCAGGAAGGCATGCAGCAGCGCGATCAGGTGACCAGCACCCAGACCATCTGCAACACCGAAAACGTAGACAAGGAAAAAGTGGTCGGCTACGACGTCCGCTACTCGCTGGACGGCAAAACCGCCACGGTGCGGATGGATGAGAAGCCGGAGGGCAAGACCCTGCCAGCGAAAGACGGCAAGCTGCTGATGTGAGCGCCGGGCGCCAGCCCCATGCGAAAGGCCCGGAAAACCGGGCCTTTTTGCCGCGCGCCGCTCAAGCGGCCTGACGCTGCGCCTGCAGCCGCGCGCGCTGGCGCGAAGCCGCCTCTTCCGCCGCCTCCGGCGGACCGAACAGCGCCAGCCAGCGGTCGCGCCAGTTATCGGCGCGCCATGCCTCGGCCAGCATGTCGCGCCATTCCGCCACGCTGACCCATAGCGGGTTGAAGCTGTTCACCGGCTTCACGGTGCCGTAGTCGCACGGTTCGCTGTCCAGCTCCTCGGCATAAGTGCCGAACAGGCGGTCCCACACCACCAGCACGCCGGCGTAGTTGTGATCGATGTAGCGCGGATTCTTGGCATGGTGGCTGCGGTGGATCGACGGGGTGTTGAACACGTACTCCAGCCAGCCCAGCTTGGGCACCGCCTGGGTATGGACGAAAAACTGGAAAGCCAGGTTGAGCAGCACCACCGCCACCACTTGCTCGGGCGGAAAGCCCACCCAGGCCAAGGGTAGCCAGAACGCCCACATGCCCGCCAACGGGTACATCAGGCTCTGACGGAAAGCGGTGGTGAAATTCATCCGGGTGGAACTGTGGTGGACGCTGTGCGCCGCCCACAGCCAGCGCACGCGGTGGCTGACGCGGTGGAACCAGTAATAGAGGAAATCCTGCCCCAGGAACAACAGGAAGAAGCTCAGCCAGCTATCGGAAAACTGGAACAGGCGGTGATGTTGGTAGATCCAGCCGTACAGGGGCAGCACCAACAGCCAGGCCAGCTTGTCGGCGCCCTGGTGCAACAGGCCCAGCGCGGCGCAGCAGAGCGAGTCGCGCAGATCATACAAGCCGATGCGGCCGCCGCGCCGCAGCAGCCACAGCTCGCCGGCGACGAACAACAGGAATACCGGCACCAGCGCCAGCAGGATCAACTCAACCGGAAACTTCATCGACGCCCCCTCAAACGAGCAAACACTCGATTGGAGTTTAGGCTCTAAGCCTGCCCGGCTGTCAACTGCGGACGCCGGCCATGGCGGCTCCGCCGCCGCCATGTGGCAATAAAACCATAGGCGGGCTAGTCGCGGCGCGCCATCAGCGCCGCCAGCGAAGCGTCGCGGTCGGCCCAGACGCGGGCCACGCTGTGGCGACAGCCCAAGCGCTGCAGGTATTCGCCGCAACCGGACAGCCGCAGCGTCATGTCCTCGCTGAGGAAAGTCTGGCTCAAGCGCGCCACCACCGGCAGGATGCCGGCGGCGCTGAGGTCGGCGAAGCTGAAATCCTCCCCGGCGAGCCAAGGACGGCACTGCGCCAGCTTGGCCACCGCGCCGATGCCGCGCGCCAGCGCCTGGCGGATCTCCTCGCATTTCTCCGGCTCCGGCCGGGTGCCTTTCAGCATGTGGCGGATCAGCGGGCTGGCCGGCAGCATCACGTACAACTCAAGCATCGCGGTCAGCTCGCGCGCCAGCGCGCGGCTGTTGGGCGTCGGCGGCAGCAGCGAGGCGGTGGGATAGGCATCCTCCAGCCACTCCAGGATCACCGTGGATTCGGCCAGCGGGTGGCCATTGATCTCGACGAAGGGAATCTTGCCCATCGGGCTCTTTTCCAGCAGCTCGTCCTCTTGCGAGGGCGTCGTCACCACTTCCTGGAAATTGACGCCCTTCTCCAGCAAGGCGATCTTCACCTTGTTGTAATAAGGCGATAGCGGAATACCGTGAAGTTTGATCATGCCGACTCCAATAGCGATGTGTTCGTAAGCGCCGATGCGGGCGAGGCATCGGCGCGCGGCCTACATCATCCAGCCTATTCCCTTATTTAGCCAGCGCCAGGCTCTTTTGCTGCAGCAATTGGCGAATCTGCGGCAGCATCTGCTGCGCCGCCTTCTCGCCTTCCAGAATGGCCTGGTTGCGCGCTTCGAATTCGGCCGAGCCGATGTTCAGCACGTTCGGGTGGATCACCACGTCGGCCTGCTTCAGCTCCTGCGTCAGCGCCGGGCCGTTCATGATGCTCAGGCTCTGGTCCAGCATCGACAGGAAGCCGGTGGCGCGGCCGGGCTTGGGACGGCCGGTGATGTCGACGGCGATGACGAACTGCGCGCCCATTTCGCGGGCGGCGCTGACCGGCACCGGGCTGACCAGGCCGCCGTCGACATAGCTCTTGCCGCCGATCTTCACCGGCAGGAACACATTGGGGATGCTGGCCGAGGCGCGCACCGCCTGGCCGGTGTTGCCGGTGCGGAACACTACCCGGCGGCCGGAATCCAGCTCGGTGGCCACCGCGGCGAAAGGTTTGCCCAGTTTTTCCAGCGGCCGGTTGCCCACCTGGGCGTTGATCCAGTTCTGCAGCTTCTCGCCCTTGAGCACGCCCTTGGTCGACAGCGTCCAGTCGGTCAGATCGGCCTGGTCCAGCGCGATGGCGCGCTGCTGCAGCTGCATGCCGGTGAGGCCGGAGGCGTACAGGCTGCCCACCACGCTGCCGGCGCTGGTGCCAACGATGATGTCCGGCGTGATGCCGGCCCCTTCCAGCACCTTGATCACGCCGATGTGGGCGAAGCCCTTCACCGCGCCGCCGCCCAGCGCCAGCGCGATCCTGGGCTTGGGCAAGGGTTTGGCCACGGCGGCGCTCTCCGGCGGCGTGGCGGTCATGCAGGCGGACAACAGGGAGGCGATCCCGGCCAGCAGCGCGGGACGTAGAATGCTCTTGCTAATCATGATTCCATCAGTCTTTCAGACATCGACGGCCGCCATGGCCGCCCCAATGGGCGCGGGATCCAGCATCACGTAATTCAGATGCCGCGCGCCCTCCAATTCAAAATGGGTCTCGCCGTGCAGCGCCATGCCGACGCGGCGGTAAAACGCGATCGCGCGCGCGTTGCCGTGCCACACGCGCAGCCACAGCCGCGGCTGGCCGGGCTGCGCCAGCGCCCATTGCCGCGCCGCGTCCATCAGCCGCCGGCCCAGGCCATGCCCGGTATGGCTCTCCACCAGATAGACCCGCTCCGCTTCCAGCGACGGGGCATCGCAGCCCTCGCAGGCTGCGTCCAGTTTCAGCTGCGCGTAACCCAGCAGATGGCCGTCTTTCTCCATCACCAGCAGCTGACGCGCCGGATCGGCGATCAGGGCCGCCATCTTTTCCGGCGTGAATTCCGTCAGCACGTAGTCGGCCAACGCCTGGCGGATGCCGTCGAACGCATAGGTGCTCAGCCACACCTGGATCGACAGGGCGGCCAAACTCGCCGCGTCTTCGCGGCAGGCATTGCGGATGTCCACACGCATGCAGCCTTCTCCCGTGCGCGCCGCTGGTTGCCGCTCAATCGGCGCGCGGCGCTTTCTTGACGAATTCGATCACCTGGCGGCCGTCGTCGGTCATCTTGGCCACCTTCTTGCCGCTGCCTTTCCAGGCGTGGCCGTACACCACTTCGTAGCTGGCCGGCAGCTTGCCGTCGCGGCGGTGCTTTTCATAGGCTTCTTCCACCTTGCGCCAGGCCGCCTTGCCCATCAGGCCGCGGCCGCGGCCAGCGGTGGCGTTGTGCGCGCCTATCGCCTTCAGGTCGCGCATCGCGCCTTTGGCGTCGTCGTAGGTCAATACGATCTTTTCCATGTCCATCACCGGCTCGGCGAAGCCGGCGCGCATCAGCGCGTCGCCGATGTCGTGCATGTCGATGAACTGGTTGACGTGGGTGGCGGCGTCGACGCCGGCGAAGGCGCCGCGCAGCTCGTGCAGCGTGTCCGGACCCAGCGTGGAGAACATCAGCAGGCCATCGGGCTTCAGCACCCGGCGCAGCTCGGCGAACATCTTGTCCGGCACGTTGATCCACTGGATGGTCAGGTTGGACCAGATCATGTCGACGCTGTCGTCGGCCAGCGGCAGCCGCTCGATGTCGGCCACTACCTGCCACGGCAGGCTGGGCTTGAACAGCTTTTTCAACAGGCCGTCGCCGGCGCGGCCGCGCTCGCGCGAGGCCAGCAGCATCGCATGCGCCAGGTCCAGCTCCAGCACCCGCGCCTGCGGGTAGCGGCCGCGCAATTGCGCGGCGCCGTAGCCGGTGCCGGCGCCGGCGTCGAGAATCACCGCCGGCTGATGCTTGATGTACTCCAGCCGCTCGGCCATCCGGTCGGACACCTCGCGCTGCAGCACCGCCGCCGAATCGTAGCTGGCCGCGGCCTTTTCGAACGAGGCGCGCACCCGCGCCTTGTCGGTATAAAACGCTTCACTCATGCCTGGGCTTCCAGATGCTGGGCAAGCGCGCGCACGAAATCCTGTTCATGCGACAGGAAGGGCGCGTGCGAGGCTTGCGGGAATTCGTAAAGGACGGCGTCGGGCAATGCCTCAGCCAACCAGCGGCCGGCGCCTATCGGGGTGATGGCGTCGCGCGCGCCGCAGAACAGCGCCGCCGGGCAGCGGATGCGGCCGGCCAGCGAACGGGCGTCGGCCTCCAGCAACAGCTGCAGCGCCGGCAGCAGGCCTTGCGGCCGGCCATGGGAAAACAGCTCGCCGCGCAAGGACTTCAGGGTGTCGCGCGCCGCCGGCGCGCCCATCATCTGCAGCGCGAGGAAGCGCTCCAGCGTCTGCTCGAAAGCGCCGTCCAGGCTGGCGGCCACCGCTTCGATAGCCTTGCGCTCCTGCGCGTGCGGCCAGGTTTCGTCGCGGACGAAGCGCGGGCTGGTCGACACCAGCGCCAGGCTCTTCACCCGTTCGGGATGGCGCGCCGCCCAGTGCTGGGCGATCAGGCCGCCCAGCGACCAGCCCACCACCTGCACGGGCAGCGGGAAATGGGACGCGACCAAGTCGGCCACCGCGTCGGCGTCGAAACCGGCCAGCGCCGGCGACGCGCCATGGCCGGGCAGATCCACCAGATGGACGCAGAAACGCCCCGCCAGATGTTCGGCCACCCGGGCGAATACGCCGCCGTGCAGCCCCCAGCCGTGCAACATGACCACGTCCGGCCCCTGGCCCAGCGTTTCAACAAACAGATTCATGGACAGACAAATGAGGCAAAGACGCTATTTTCGCAAGAGTACGATGCGAAAGAAACCACCCAGGCCCGCTTCTTCGTCGTGAATCGGTTGCAATTTGGTGACGGCGACGATGTCGCCGAGCCGCCGGTTGACGTCGCTGGCCAGCAGCCGAGCCAGCAGATTGCCGGCCCTGCGCCATAACGGCGCGCGCGCGCCGTCGGCCAGGAACTTGTCGAACACCACCGCCCGGCCGCCGGGCTTCAGCACCCGCTCCACCTCGCGCAGGCAGGCCTGCGGGTCGGGCACCACCGCCAAAGCCAGATGCAGCACCGCCGCGTCGAAGCTCGCGTCGGGAAAATCCAGCCGCTGCGCATCCATCAGCTCGGCGCGCACCTCCATCCCCAGCTTGCGCGCGCGCTCGCGCAGCTGTTCCAGCATCGCCGGGGCGATGTCGATGGCGGTGAGATGACGGCAGCGCACCAGGAAGTCCAGATCCAGGCCGGTGCCGGCCGCCACCAGCAGCACCTGCTCGCCCGGCTGCGGATTGAGCAGGCCCAGCGAGCGGCGGCGGCCGGCGGCGAAGCCCTGCGCCAGCTTGTCGTAGAGCGGCGCGTACAGATCGTAGCGCCAGCGGTTGAAGCGGGTCGACCATTCACGCCGCACAGCGGATTTCCTGCTCGAAGCGCGCCAGCCGCTCCCAGTCGATATGCCAGGCCGGCGCCGGCGCGGCGAAATAGAAGCCCTGCAGCTTGCTGCAATGCATCTCCTGCAGCATCGCCAGCTGGGCGGCCGTCTCCACCCCTTCGGCCACCACGTCCAGGTCCAGCGCCCGCGCCAGCGCCAGGATGGCGCGGACGATGGCGGCCGATTCCTCCTTGCGGTCCAGATCGAACACGAAGGACTGGTCTATCTTCAGCACGTCGAAGCGGTAGCGATGCAGGTAGGACAGCGCCGAATAGCCGGTGCCGAAATCGTCCAGCGCCAGCTTCACCCCCAGGCCGTGCAGCGCCTGCATCACGCTGGACGCGGTTTCCGGCTGGTCGATCAACGCGCTTTCGGTGATTTCCAGGTGCAGCATCGCCGGCGGCAGCTGGTAATGGACGATGCGCTCGCCTATCCAGCCGACCAGGTCGGGATCGTGGAAATTGGCCGACGACAGGTTGATGTGCAGGCCGATGTCCTCGCCGACCCGGCCCTCGCCGCGCCAGGCCTGCAACTGGGCGCAAGCGGCGTTGATCATGTAGCGGTCCAGCCGATTGATCAGCCCGCTCTCCTCGGCCATCGGCAGAAACACCGCCGGCGAGATCAGGCCGCGCTGCGGGTGCCGCCAGCGCACCAAGGTTTCGAAGCCCGCCAGCTTGCCGGTCCTGGCCTCGATGAAAGGCTGGTAGTAAGGGATCAGCTGGCCTTCCTCCTCCAGCGCGCGCCGCAATTCGGCTTCCAGCGCCAGCTGGTCGGCCTGGTCTATCCGCAGCTGGTGGCTGAACAGGGTGTAGCCCTGGCGGCCCTGCTGCTTGGTGCAGTACATCGCGTGGTCGGCGTCGCGCAGCAGGTCGTCGGCCTTGTGGTAATGCTCGCGGTCGGCCAGCACCACGCCGACGCTGGCGGTGGAAAACACCTCGCGGCCGGCCAGGATCACCGCGCGCTCGAATTCGCTGACGATGCGGCGGGCGATCACCTCGCACTCGTCCGCCGCGTCCATGCCGAACATCAGCACCGCGAACTCGTCGCCGCCGAGGCGGGCCAGAAAATCATAATGGCGCAGGCAGGAGCGGATGCGCGCGCCGGCCTCGAACAGCAGGTGGTCGCCCGCCAGGTGGCCCAGGGTGTCGTTGACCAGCTTGAAGCGGTCCAGATCGATGAACACCACCGCGAAACGGTCGCCGCCGTCGGCATAGGCGTCCCAGGCGCGGCGCAGCGCCTTGGCGAAATAGGTGCGGTTGGGCAGCTTGGTCAGCGGGTCGTGCAGGCTGTCGAATTCCAGCTGGGCGTTGACCGCGTCCAGCTCGCTGGTGCGCTCGCGCACGCGCTGCTCCAGTTCGGCGTAGGCCTGCTGCAGGCTTTCCAGCGCGCGCACCCTGGCCAGCGCGGCGCCGATATTGTTGGCGACGAATTCCAGCACCTCCTGATCGCGGTAACTGTAGGACACGTCGCTCTGGTAGCTTTGCACCGCCAGCACGCCCAGCAGCTCGTGGCCGCAATACAGCGGCACGCCCAGCCAGCTTTGCGGCCGCATGCCGCCGACGTCTTCCATTTGCGCCTGCAGCGGGCTGTACGGGTCCACCAGCAATGGCCGGCCGCTATGCAGCACCTGCTCGATGAAGCCCTTGCCGGGTTTGCGCGGCTGCAGCGGCGGCGAGTACTCGTCGGCGCAGTACGGAAAGCCGATGCGGTCGTTGACCATGTCGTACAAGGCGACCATGCAGTTGCGCGCCGGCACCATTTCCGCCAGCAGCCGGTGCAGGCCGCTGAGAAAGGCCTCCAGCGACAAGCTGGTATTGGACAGTTCGGCGATGCGGAACAGCACGTCCTGGAATTGCTCGGCGCGGCGGCGGTTGGACACTTCGGCCCGCAGCCTGGCGTTGGCGCCCTCCAGCTCGCTGGTGCGCAGCCAGACCTGGCGCTCCAACTGGCCGCGATGCAGCACCCGGTCCAGCGCGAAACCGACATGGCGCGCGGCGAACATGAACAGCAGTTGTTCGGCCGAGGAGAGCGGCGCCTGGTCATCGTACTGCTGCAGCACCACCGCGCCGATCCACTCGCCGCCGGCATCGGCCAGCGGCGCGCCCATCCAGCAAGCCGGCAACGCCGCCGGCGGCGTCAGCCCCTCCTGGCCGCACACTTCCAGCAGCCGCTGCTGGCTCATCACCATCGGCTTGCCGCCGCGGATCAGCCAGGCCGCCAGCGAGCCGCTGTCCGCGCCGGCGGCAAACACCGCGTCGGGTCCTGGCGGCGCCGGATCACGCCGGTCGGCGTAAAAGGGATAGCGCAGCGTGGCATTGTCGGCGTCGTACAAAGCGATGTGGAAATTGCTGGCATCCATCAAGCGCATCATCAGCCGGTGCAGCCGCGGCAGCATGCGCTCCGGCGCGCCGCTTTCGCCGGCCAGCAGATTGATCTCCAGCATGGTTTCATTGGCGAGCCGGGCCGCCGCCTGCTCGTCGCGCAACGCGGCGCATTGCAAATGGCCGGTCAACAAGGCGGCGACATCGGCCATTCCCGCCGGCTCCCGGCCGCGCCACACCAGCCATCCCAGCGTCTTGCCGGCGGCGCGCAACGCCAGCGCGCCGCCGTCCGGCCCCGGCAGCCGATCGCCGTCCAGGGCCTCGGCCGCCGGCAGCGCGTCGGCCGCCCCCAAGCTGGCCAGCCTCCGCCATTTCCCGTCCGCCTGCCCCCATGCGGCGATGGCCGCCAGGCTGCCGGCCTGCCACAGCAGCGCCAGCGCCCGTCCGGCAGCCTGTTCCGGAGTCTCCAGGTATTCAGCCGTGCTCTTCATGTCGTTATCGTAGTATGAGTTAGCTGGAAAATCCGCACGCGACGCCCCGCGCCCCTTCCCCAAGGCCGGCGCGGCCCCGCCGCCGCCTGGGCGGCCGGATATGCGAAAGCCCGGAGTCGGGACTCCGGGCTTGCGTCGTCAGCGCGGCGATGGCATGCCGAGGCGATTTCCGCGGCGGCGGGCGATCAGCTTTCGGCCAGCTGCAGCATGCAGTCCAGCAAGGCGTCCAATTGCGACACCTCATGCTGGGCCGACAGCGAAATCCGCAGCCTGGCACCATTCTCCGGCACCGTCGGCGGGCGGATGGCGGGCACCCAATAGCCTTGCTCCCGCAAACCTTGAGCCAGTCTCATGGCATGCGCATCGCCGCCTATGATAAATGGTTGAATCGGGGTACGGGAAGCCCCGCCCGAATACCGCGTGCCGTCGAGGCGCGCGCGGCAGCGCGCCGCCAGCAGCCGCAGCCGTTCGCGCCTGTCGCCGGCCTCCTCTATCAAGCGCAGGCTGACGCCGACGGCGGCGGCCAGCGCCGGCGGCTGGGCGGTGCTGAAGATATAGGTGCGGGCGCGGTTGACCAGCCACTCGATCAGCAGACGGCCGCCGGCGACAAAAGCACCGGCCAGTCCTGCCGCCTTGCCCAGCGTCGCCATATAGACCAGCCGCTCGCTTGAGAGGTCATGTTCGGCCAACGCGCCGCGGCCTTGCCCGAGCACGCCGAAACCGTGGGCGTCGTCGACGTACAGCCAGGCGTCGTAGCGTTCGGCCAGCGCCAGCAGCTCCGGCAGCGGCGCCTCGTCGCCATCCATGCTGTATACCGCGTCCACCGCGATCAGCTTGGTGCGCGCGCCGCTGGCGGCCAGCAATTGTTCGAGCTGGTTGAGATCGTTATGGCGGAAACGGTGGAAATCGGCGCGCGACAGCAGACAGCCGTCGTTCAGCGAAGCGTGGTTCAGCTTGTCGGCGAACACCGCGTCGCCGCGGCCGACCAGGCTGGTGATCACCGCCAGATTGGCGGCGTAGCCCGAGCCGAACAGCAGCGCGGCCTCGCGGCCGACGAAGCGCGCCAGCGCCTCCTCGGCCTGCTGGTGCGCCTGGCTGTGGCCGGTGAGCAGGTGCGAGGCGCCGCTGCCGGCGCCCCAGCGGTCCGCGCCCTGCTGCAGCGCGCGCACCAGCGACGGGTGGTCGGCCAGTCCGAGGTAGTCGTTGCTGGCGAAAGACAGGTATTCCTCGCCGTCGACGACGATCTCGGCGCCTTGCGGCGACTCGAGGCACGCGCGTTGGCGGCGGCGGTGGCTGGCGTCCAGATCCAGCAGGGCTGCGGACAGGTCTTGTAGGCGCATGGCGATTGCACTCTTTTACGTTGTTGACCAAACCGCGGCGGCCAAGCCACCCCGGCACGACACACTATATATATGTTTGCATTTAAGCCGACAGCGGGAAATTGCGAAGATTTATTTTTACAGCGCCTGCAGATCCAGTTTTTGCATCAGCGCCTGGTCGGCCAGCACATCCGGGTTCCCCGTCGTCAGCAATTTGTCGCCATAAAATATCGAGTTGGCGCCGGCCAGGAAGCACAGCGCCTGGGTGGCTTCGTCCATTTCGCGGCGGCCGGCGGACAAGCGCACATAGCTGCGCGGCATGGTGACGCGCGCCACCGCGATGGTGCGGACGAACTCGGTCCAGTCCAGCGTTTCCGCGCCCTCCAGCGGCGTGCCCACCACCTTGACCAGGTTGTTGACGGGCACCGACTCCGGCTGGGGATCCAGGTTCGCCAGCTGGGCGATCAGGCCGGCGCGGTCGCGCCGGGTCTCGTTCATGCCGACGATGCCGCCGCAGCACACCGACAGCCCGGCCGAGCGCACCTTGCCCAGCGTGTCCAGCCGGTCTTCGTACTCGCGGGTCTGGATGATGTCGGCGTACTTGTCCGGCGCGGTGTCCAGATTATGGTTGTAGTAATCGAGGCCGGCCTGCTTCAGCTGTTCCGCCTGGCCGTCGCGCAGCAGGCCGAAGGTGGCGCAGGTTTCCAGCCCCAGCGCCTTCACCTGGCTGACCATTTCCAGCGTCTTCTGCAGGTCGGCGTCCTTGGGGCCGCGCCAGGCGGCGCCCATGCAGAAGCGCCCGGCGCCGTTGGCCTTGGCCTGGCGCGCCGCGGCGACCACCTCGTCCACCGTCATCATCGGCTGGTTGGCCACCGGGGTGTCGTGATGCACCGACTGCGGGCAATAGCCGCAGTCTTCCGGACAGCCGCCGGTCTTGATCGACACCAGCGTCGACAGCTGGACGCGGGTCGGATCGAAAAACTGCCGATGGATTTCGGCGGCGCGGAACACCAGCTCCATGAAGGGCAGACCCAGCAGCGCCTCCACCTCGTCGACGCTCCAATTGGCCTTTTCCGGATGCGGGGCGGCCGGGCGCTTGAACTCCATCGTCACTGAATGCATCTTATGCTCCAACATGTGTTTGTCATTTTGGCGGCGAACCGGATCGTTCGTCACCCTGCCTACTCGGGCAGGAACCGCAAAATCTTGGAGCCCGGAAGCGATGCTGTCAAACCTGCTCAATGCCTTAATTGACAATTGCTCATTTATTAATCAAAAATGCGCGCTGTGCGGCGCGGCCGACAGCCAGCAGGCGCTCTGTCCGCCCTGCCGCCAGATGCTGCCGCGGCTGCCCGCCGCGCATTGCCCGCGTTGCTCAGAACCGACCCCGGACAGCGCGCTGTGCGGCCACTGTCAGCGTCATCCGCCGGCCTTCGACGCGCTACACGTTCCCTATCTGTTTGGCTACCCCCTGAATGGCCTGGTCCATGCATTCAAGTACGGCAAACGCTTACAATTGGCCGGGACGCTGACCGGCCTGCTCACCGATTTCGCCGCTTGTCAAGCCTGCAAATACGACCTTGTCATTCCCGTTCCATTGGCAAATGAAAGACTTGCGGAAAGAGGCTTCAATCAGAGTTCCGAGCTTGCCAAAGCGTTCGCTGTTACAATAAACAGCCGTTTTTCGGACGACCTGTGTTGGCGAAAATGCAACACATTGCCGCAAGCCTCGCTCGGTCGCGCCGCAAGACTGCGAAACGTGCGTCATGCATTCGGCGTAAAACGCCGCTGCGACGGGCTTTCCATTGCCATCATAGACGACGTCGCCACCAGCGGCGCCACCCTCTCCTCCCTGGCCAAAGCGCTCAAAAAACAGGGGGCGGAACGGGTCGATGCATGGGTGCTGGCCCGGGCGTTTTCCCCAAAAACTTGACCAAGATTTTGATTCCTTGGAACAATCCAGCCTGCCAACGATGTTCACTGTTGTTCTATTTCAGCCGGAAATCCCGCCCAACACGGGCAATGTGATTCGTTTATGTGCCAACACCGGCTGTGAACTGCATCTGGTCAAACCCTTGGGCTTTCCGCTCGAGGACGCCAAGTTGCGGCGCGCAGGACTCGATTACCACGAGTATGCCCGCGTTGTGGTCCACGAAGACTGGCCTGCCTGTTTGCAGGCCCTTCACGGACGACGGATTTTCGCCGCGACGACCAAGGGCGCTACGCGCCATGACCGGATTTCCTACCAACCCGGGGACGTTTTTCTGTTCGGTCCCGAATCCCGCGGCTTGCCGCAAGATGTGCTGGCTGCCCTGCCGGCGCAGCAAAGGATTCGATTGCCGATGCGTCCCGAGTCGAGAAGCCTCAACCTGTCCAACGCTGTCGCGGTGACAGTGTACGAGGCATGGCGGCAGCTCGATTTCGCAGGGGGGGTATAGCAGTTCGCAAGGTTGGCCCAACAGCATAGGGAGGTTTATGCAACCTGTACTCCGATGGCTGTGGCTTGTATTCGTCAGTCTCGTGCTTGTGGCCTGTTCCACCGTGAAGACGGCCAGCGCCACAAACCAGTCGGCTTCGCCGACCAACAAGAAGACCGTCGCCAAGAACGGAGCTTATTTCCAGAACGACGGTCCGGCCGATCATATCCCGGTCAACCTGAATCTGGTGCCCGACGCCGTGCCGCAGGATGAGCCGCTGATCAAATCGGCCAACCTGCCTTACTCGGCGCTGGGCATGAGCTTCCGTCCCGATGTGCGAGAAAAGCCTTACCACGCCACAGGCCGTGCCTCTTGGTACGGCAAGCAGTTCCACGGACGCAAGACGTCCTCGGGCGAACGATACGACATGTTCGCCATGACCGCGGCGCATCCGACGCTGCCGATCCCGAGCTATGCCCGGGTGACCAATCTGACCAACGGCAAGTCCGTGGTGGTGCGCGTCAATGACCGCGGACCGTTCCACAGGAGCCGTTTGATGGATCTGTCGTACGCCGCCGCGTACAAGCTGGGCTTTATCCAGCAGGGCAGCGCCAAGATCGCGGTAGACCGCGTCTGGCCCGCAGCCGACAACACCTACTCCGCGTCCGCGCAGCCGGCCACCCAGCCGGCAAGCCGAGAGTTGCGCGCAGGCGACAATCCGAAGTATCTGCAACTGGGGACTTTCTCCACGCTGGCCAATGCCGAAGCGCTGTTGCAGAAGACGTTGGGCGAGCTGGACGATCATTACGATTCCAAGCTCGGCATCGTCAATCAGCAGGGGGTGTACAAAGTGCGCCTGGGACCGTTCCCGTCGGATGACGCCGTGCGCAACGCGGCCGAGAATCTGCACGTGGAGACCGTGATCACCAGCCTGTAGCGGCTGGCAGCTGAACCGTATGGCACAGGGCGAAAGGCGAAGGATGCATCCTTCGCCTTTTTTCATGCCCGCCGGCCAATAAAAAGCCCCGGCCTTTCGGTCCGGGGCAATGCCTGGCGATCAACGACCCAGGCCCCGCTCAGGGAGCCAAGCGGGAGGTGTGAACACCTGCTGTTTAGGCGGCAAGCCGGGCTTAAAGTTCCTCCGCCGGCGGGAGCTGCGGCTCCAGCGCGTCGAACCAGCCCTTCACCACCTGCTCCACCTCCTCCACTCCAGTCTTCTTCAGGCTGGAGAACATCTGCACGCTGACCGACGGATAGTCGGCCAGTTCGCGCTTCACCAGCGCCAGCACCTTGCTCTGCTCCTGGCGCGACATCTTGTCGGCCTTGGACAGCAAGATGTGCACCGGACGGCCGGCGACGCGGAAAAATTCCAGCATTCGTCGATCCAGCTCCTTCAATGGGTGGCGAGCGTCCATAATCAACAGAAGGCCGATCAGGCTCTGGCGCGTCTGCAGGTAGCGGCCCAGCAGCTCCACCCAGTGGGCGCGCACCGCTTCCGGCACTTCGGCGTAGCCATAGCCGGGCAGATCCACCAGAAAACACTCGTCTCCCAGCTCGAAGAAGTTGATATGCTGGGTGCGTCCGGGCGTTTTCGACACATAGGCCAGCCGGGTGCGGTTGGCCAGCGTGTTGATGGCGCTGGACTTGCCCGCGTTGGAGCGTCCCACGAATGCGACCTCGGCGCGGGTGGCCGGCAGGTCTTTCATGTGGTTGACGGTGGTATAAAATCGGGCGTTCTGAAAAATCGACATGGTAGTAAGGTTGAAATCAGTTGGTATAGAATAACAGGTTTGGAATTGCTACTTTTACAGATATTTTAGGGCAACGCCCTAAAGGAGCGACCATGAGACGTAAAATGCTGTTGGCGATGGCAACCCTAACCCTGGCCGGCTCCGCGCTGGCGGCGGCTCCGGCGGCCAAGGGGGACCCGGCAAAAGGCAAGCAGATCGTGGATACCGTCTGCGCGGCCTGCCACGGCGCGGACGGCAACAGCGTCGCGGCGGCCAATCCCTCCCTGGCCGGCCAGAACCCGCAGTATCTGTATAGCCAGTTGAAGGCGTTCAAGAGCGGCGAACGCAAGAATCCCACCATGTTCGGCATGAGCGCCGGCCTGTCCGACGACGACATGCGCAACCTGGCCGCCTATTTCAGCCAGCAAAAACCGAAAGAGCGCGAAGCGGCCGACAAGCAGCAGATGCCGCTGGGCGCCAAGATCTACCGCGTCGGCAACGCCTCCACCCACGTGCCGGCCTGTATGTCCTGCCACGGACCGGCCGGCAAGGGCCTGCCCGACCAGTTCCCGCGCCTGGGCAGCCAGCACGCCGGCTACGTCGCCAAGCAGCTGGCCGACTTCAAGGCCGGCACCGACCGCAAAAACACCATCATGGCCGACATCGCCAGCCGCATGACCGATGCCGAGATGAAGGCGGTTTCCGAATACATCTCCGGCCTGCGCTGAGCCGTGACGCCAGCCGCCGGCCAGCCGCGCGCCGCATGCCCGCCATGCGGCCCGGCGCGCCGACGCAACTTTGCCGACCAGGCGCGTTCAAAAGGGAAGCTCCGGACCGGCTTCCCTTTTTGTGTTAGCTATTCATGACAAACCATCGCCGCAACACCACTCGCCGAGCGCTGTACGAACTGTTCAGCTCGATGCGCTTCGCCATCGGTCTTCTGACCATCCTGGCCATCGCCTCCATCATCGGCACCGTGCTCAAGCAAAACGAGCCCTACCCCAACTACGCCTTCGAGTTCGGCCAGTTCTGGTTCCAGGCCTTCGAACAGCTTGGATTGTTCGACGTCTACCATTCCGCCTGGTTCCTGACCATCCTGGTCTTCCTGGTGCTGTCGCTGACCCTGTGCGTGCTGCGCAACGGCCCCGGCTTCATCAAGCAGATGCGCTCCTACCGCGACAAGGCCGGCGAAAGCTCGCTGGCGGCCATGTCGCACAGCCAGGCCCTGGAGGCCGAGGCCGCCGACCCGCAGACGCTGGCGGCCTACCTGCAAGCGCAGGGCTACCGGCTGCGCCAGCGCGAACAGGCCGACGGCAGCCTGCTGATCGCCGCCAAAAAAGGCGCCGCCGGCAAGCTTGGCTACTTCTTCGCCCACATCGCGCTGATCGTGATCTGCGTCGGCGGCCTGATGGACGGCAACGTGCCGCTTAAGCTCGGCATCCTGGCCGGCCGGCTGGTGCCCGAGACCCGCAACATCCCGCAGGCGCAGATTCCCGAGCACAGCCGGCTGCCGGTCACCAACCTGTCCTTCCGCGGCAACGTCAACATCGCCGAAGGCAAGAGCGCCGACGTCGGCTTCATCGACTCCGGCAACGGCTACCTGGTGCAGGATCTGCCCTTCGTCGTCACGCTGAAGAAATTCCATGTCGACTACTACAGCAGCGGCATGCCCAAGCTGTTCGCCAGCGACATCGTGGTGACCGACAAGGCCAGCGGCAAGAGCACCGCCGCCACGGTCAAGGTCAACCACCCGCTGATCGTCGACGGCGTCGCCATCTACCAGTCCTCGTTCGGCGACGGCGGCTCGCCGCTGCTGTTCCGCAAGTGGAACCTGGAGCAGCCGCAGACCGCGCCGGAGCCGTTGCGGGCAGTGTCGCTGGCCAGCCAGCCGCTGCAGGCCGGCGGCAAGGACTACACGCTGGAACTGGGCGAACTGCGGGTGTTCAACATCGAAAACGTCGGCAAGCCCGGCGCCGCCGACCCCACCCTGCTGCAGCGCATGCACGACGCGCGCGAAGTGAAGCAGAGCAAGGAGCTGAAGAACTTCGGCCCGTCGATCAGCTTCAAGCTGCGCGACAAGCAGGGCCAGGCAGTGGAATACATGCATTACATGTCGCCGATCCAGCAGGACGGCGCCAGCTACCTGATGGCCGGCGTGCGCAGAACCCCGGCCGAGCCCTTCCAGTACCTGCGCCTGCCGCTGGACGACGACATGGGCCTCGAACGCTTCATGCGCCTCTACGCGGCGCTGCGCGACCCGACGCTGTACGACGCCATCGCCGAACGCGCCACCCGCCAGGCCATGCAGGGCGGCAAGCCGGACGAGAAACTGGCGCGCGACTTCAAGGACGGCATCAAGGTGATGCTGCAGCGCTTCGCCGACGGCGGCTTCGCCGGCCTGGAACAATTCCTGGAAAAGCAGGTGCCGGCCGACAAGCGCCAGGCGGTGGCGCAGACCTATATCCGCATCCTGCAGACCGCGGTGGTGGACGTGATGGCGGTGGCCGACGAAAAAGCCGGCGCCAAGCCGCTGGCCGCCGACGCCGCGCATTACCGCTTCCTGCTGGACGGCCTGGTGGCCAGCAGCGGCCTGCGCGACTACGGCGCGCCGGTCTTCCTGCAGCTGGACAGCTTCGACCAGGTGCAGTCGTCCGGCCTGCAGCTGACGCGCTCGCCGGGCAAGACCCTGGTCTATCTCGGTTCGATCTTGCTGGTGCTGGGCATCGTGCTAATGTTCTATGTGCGCGAACTGCGCCTGTGGGTGCGCATCCACGGCCGCCAGCTCAGGGTGGCGATGACCTCAAACCGGCATAACCGCGATCTCGACCGCGACTTCCAGCGTCATCTAGACGCCATCAAACAGCTGACACGGGGATCATGATGGAACTGGCAACTTCTTCCTTTGCACGCACGCCGCTGTGGAAGCGGCTCTCGCTGTGGGACGGCGCCTACGCGCTGCTGATCCTGCTCGCCGCCGGCTACAGCTTCCGGCTGTATCACCAGGACATGGACGTCTACGAGCAGGGCATTCTGGCAGGCTCGGCGCTGGGCCTGATCGCGCTGGGCTGGTTCTGGCAATCCTGGCGCTGGTTCTTCCCGCTGGCCGGCGGCGTGGCCTTGCTCGGCATCGCCGACTACCAGCACGATCTGGCCCGCGGCCAGACCGCGTTCTGGCTGAAGTTCGCGCTGGCCAGCCAGTCGGCGATCATGTGGATGTGCACGCTGTTCTTCCTGGCCACCGCCGTCTACTGGCTGGGGGTGGCGCGGCGCTCCGACCTGCTGCTGCGCATGGGCCGCGGCCTGACTTGGGCGGCGGCGGCGATGGGCTTGGCCGGCCTGTTCGTGCGCTGGTACGAGAGCTATCTGATCGCGCCGGACGTCGGCCACATCCCAGTGTCCAACCTGTATGAAGTGATGGTGCTGTTCTGTCTGATCACCGCGCTGATGCACCTCTACTACGAGGCGCGCTTCGCCGTGCGCCAGGCCGGCGCGCTGGTGCTGCCGGTGATCTGCGCCACCGTCGGCTTCATCCTGTGGTACAGCCTGGACCGCCAGGCCCACGAGATTCAGCCGCTGATCCCGGCGCTGCAGTCGTGGTGGATGAAGATACACGTGCCGGCCAACTTCGTCGGCTATGGCTCCTTCGCGCTGGCGGCGATGCTGGGCGTGGGCGAGCTGCTGGTGCTGAAGGGCTGGCTGAAGGACAGGCTGCCCAGCGCCGAGGTGCTGGACGAGATGATGTACAAGGCCATTTCCGTCGGCTTCCTGTTCTTCACCATCGCCACCATCCTGGGCGCGATGTGGGCGGCGGACGCCTGGGGCGGCTACTGGAGCTGGGACCCGAAGGAAACCTGGGCGCTGATCGTCTGGCTCAACTACGCCGCCTGGCTGCACATCCGCCTGGTGAAGGGCTGGCGCGGCGCGCCGCTGGCCTGGTGGTCGGTCGGCGGCCTGCTGGTCACCACTTTCGCCTTCCTCGGCGTCAACATGTTCCTGTCCGGCCTGCACTCGTACGGCGGCCTGTAATCTTTCCCAGGCATCATCGACGCCCCGTTCATGCGGGGCGTTTTGCATTTTCCCCGCCCGCGGCGGCGGCATTTGGTATCCTTGTAGCGCTTTTAGCGCTTTTTTATCCCTCTAAGGAACGTACTACACCATCATGGACTTATCGTGGCTGTCCGACCCCGCCGCCTGGCTGGGCCTCTTGACGCTGATCATTCTCGAGATCGTGCTCGGCATCGACAACCTGATTTTCGTGGCCATCCTGGCCGAAAAACTGCCCCCGGAACAACGCGACCGCGCCCGCATCACCGGCCTGTCGCTGGCGCTGCTGATGCGCCTCGTCCTGCTGGCCAGCATTTCCTGGCTGGTCACCCTCACCACGCCGCTGTTCTCGATCTGGGGCCAGGGCTTCGCCGGCCGCGACCTGATCATGCTGGGCGGCGGCGTGTTCCTGCTGTTCAAGGCCACCACCGAGCTGCATGAGCGGCTGGAAGGCGTGGACGAAGTGAAGGCCAGCGGCCAGCGCGCCTACGCCGCCTTCGCCACCGTCGTCGCCCAGATCCTGGTGCTGGACGCGGTGTTCTCGATCGACTCGGTGGTGACCGCCATCGGCATGTCCGAGCACCTGCCGGTGATGATGCTGGCCGTGATCATCGCCATGATCCTGATGATAGCCGCCAGCAAGCCGCTGACCGCCTTCGTCAACGCCCACCCGACCGTGGTGATGCTGTGCCTGGGCTTCCTCTTGATGATAGGCTTCAGCCTGGTGGCCGACGGTTTCGGCTTCCACATTCCCAAGGGCTATCTGTACGCCGCCATCGGCTTCTCGGTATTGATCGAATCGTTCAACCAGGTGGCGCAGGCCAACCGCGTCCGCTACCTCAACCGCAACCAGAGCTTCCGCGAGCGCACCGCCAACGCGGTGCTCAGCCTGATGGGCACCCGCCTGTCGGAAGCCAAGCCCGAGGCCAAGCCCGAAGTCGGCCCCCAGCCGGTGGAGGAAACCGCCTTCGGCCACAACGAGCGCGCGATGATACACAGCGTGCTGACGCTGGCCGAGCGGCCGATCCGCGTGATCGCCACCCCGCGCGCCGACATCCACCGGCTGGACCTGAGCCAGCCCGAAGCCGCCCGCCGCAAGGCGCTGCGCGACAGCCCCTACTCGCGGCTGGTGGTGATACGCGACGGCAGCATAGACGAGCCGCTGGGCATCGTCGCGCGCAAGGACCTGCTGGCGCAGCTCCTGGATGGCGGCCAGCTCGACATCGACGCCGCGCTGCGCCAGCCGCTGGTGCTGCCGGAAACCGTCACCGTGCTGAAGGCGCTGGAGAGCTTCCGCCAGCACGCCGCCGACATGGCCTTCGTGGTCAACGAGTTCGGCAGCCTGGAAGGCATCGTCACCCAGAAAGACCTGATGGAGGCGATCGCCGGCGAATTCCCGGAAGAGCACGAACGCCACGAGCTGCCGGCCATCGTGGCCAATGCCGACGGCAGCTACGACGTGGAAGGCAGCCTGGAATTGATGACGCTGGAGCAATACCTGACGCTGGGCGACTTCGAGGACGAAGACTTCCACACCGTGGCCGGCCTGTTGATGGACTGCCTGGAGCGCATCCCGCGCGAAGGCGACGAGGTGACGGTGGGCGAATGGAAGCTGCGCGTCACCGCGCAGAAAGGCAACCGCACCGAGCGGGTGCTGATCAGCCCGATCGCCGACGGCTTCGATGCCGCCATCTGAGCATGAGCCGGGGCCGCCGCGGCCCTGGTTTCTCTATGTGCTGCGCTGCGCGGGCGGCGCGCTCTACACCGGCGTCAGCACCGACGTGGCGCGCCGCTACCGCCAGCACCAGGCCGGCAAGGGCGCGCGCTACACCCGCCTCCACCCGCCCAGCGCCATCGCGCTGGTGATCGAATACCCGGACCGTTCCACCGCGCTGAAGGCCGAATACGCGTTCAAGCAGCTCTCCGCCGCCGCCAAGCGCGACTTCCTGGCGCGCCACGGCGACGCCGCGGGCTAAACCCGCCTCGCTTTTCCCTCCCCCCTTCCCCGCCGCTGGCCGAACGCCGGCAAGGAGCGGTATATTGAGCGCAGCCAGCCGCATGTCATGCGGCCGCGCCCAGTCTGACCGCCACCGAGCAAGCCTAGGAGCCCACATGCCGCGCCCCGTTTTCCGCATCGCCCCGCTGGCCGCGCTTGCCGCCGGCCTGCTGCTGTCCGCCGCCGCCGGCGCCGCCGACGCCATCCGCGTCGGCTCCAAGATAGACACCGAGGGCGCGCTGCTCGGCAACCTCATCCAGCAGGTACTGGAGGCCCACGGCGTCAAAACCGCCAACCGGCTGTCGCTGGGCAATACCAAGGTGGTACGCGCCGCCATCGCCGCCGGCGAAATCGACATCTACCCCGAATACACCGGCAACGGCGCCTTTTTCTTCGCCGACGAGAAAAATCCGGCCTGGAAATCCGCCGCCGCCGGCTACCAGCGCGTCAAGCAGCTGGACTACGACAAGAACCGCATCGTCTGGCTGGCGCCGGCGCCGGCCAACAACACCTGGACCATCGCGGTGCGCCGCGACCTGGCCGCCGCCAACCATCTGGCCTCGCTCTCCGACCTCCAGCGCTGGCTGGCCAAGGGCGGCCGCTTCAAGCTGGCGGCCTCGGCCGAATTCATCGAACGGCCCGACGCGCTGCCGGCCTTCCAGCAGGCCTACGGCTTCAAGCTGCGCCAGGACCAGCTGCTGACCCTGGCCGGCGGCGACACCTCCGCCACCATCAAGGCCGCCGCCGAGCAAACCTCCGGCGTCAACGCCGCGATGGCCTACGGCACCGACGGCCCGCTGGCCGCGCTGGGCCTGGCCACGCTGAGCGACCCCAAGGGCGTGCAGCCGGTGTACGCGCCGGCGGCCATCATCCGCGCCGACGCGCTGGCGCGCCAGCCGCAGATCGCCGCCTGGCTCAAGCCGGTGTTCCAGTCGCTGGATGAGGCCACGCTGCAGAAGCTCAACGCCAGCATCGCCCTCGAAGGCCGCGACGCGCGCAAGGTGGCGGCCGACTACCTGAAGCGCAAAGGCTTCACCCGATGAGGCGCCGCGGCTGATGCGGCTGCGCAACCGGGTTGGCCTGCTGCTGGCCCTGCTGCTGGCGGCGGGTTTCTGCTGCCCGCTGCTCAGCTATGCCCCCAACCGCCTGCTGAGCGGCCAGGGCCTGTACCTGGCCAGCCTGCCCAGCGCCGAGGCCGCCCTGTTGCTGGCGGCCGCGCTACCGCTGGCGCTGGCGCCCTGGCTGCGCCGCTCCGCCGGCAGCCAGCTGCTGCTGCTGGCGCTGTGCGCCTGCCTGCTCGGCAATGGCCTGCTGTGGGTAGCCGGCCGCGAAGCGCAGCGCCTCGCCGGCGGCGAGGACGCGCTGGCCCGCGTCGCCTTCGGCGCCGGCTTCTGGCTGCTGCAGCTGGCCGCCGGCCTGCAGCTGGCCGAGGCGCTGCGCGGCCTGTCGCCATCGCCGGCGCGGCGCGCGCTGCTCGTCTGCATCGCCTGCCTGCCGGCGCTGGCCATGCTGCTGGACGGCGCGCTGGACCAGCTGGCGCTGCTGCGCGAATACCGCAATTACCAGGACACCTTCCACTTGGCGCTGCTGCGCCACCTGCAACTGGTGTGCTGCTCGGTGCTGCCGGCGGCGCTGCTGGGCGGCGCGCTGGGCCTGGCAGCGTTTCGCCGCCCGCGGGTGGAAGCCTGGCTGTTTCCGGCGCTGAACGCGCTGCAGACAGTGCCGTCCATCGCCCTGTTCGCGCTGTTGATCGCGCCGCTGGCCTGGCTGGGCCGGCTGTGGCCGCAGTCCGGCATCGCTGGGGTCGGCCTGGCCCCGGCGCTGACCGCGCTGACGCTGTACTCGCTGCTGCCGATGGCGCACGGCACCCTGGCCGCGCTGCGCCAGGTGCCGACGGCGGCCCGCGACAGCGCGCGCGGCATCGGCATGTCGCCATGGCAGCTGCTGGCACGGGTGGAGCTGCCGCTGGCGCTGCCGGTGTTTCTCAGCGGCCTGCGCGTCACCACCGTGCAGGCGGTGGGGCTGGCGGCGGTGGCGGCGCTGATCGGCGCCGGCGGCTTCGGCGCCATCCTGTTCCAGGGCCTGTCCGCCAGCGCGCCGGACCAGACGCTGCTGGGCGTGCTGCCCATCGCGCTGCTGGCCGCGGCGTGCGACGCCGCGTTCAAGATCGTCATCTCCCGGATGGACCACGCTGCCCATGATTGAAATCGCTGGCGTCAACAAAAGCTTCAATGGCTCGCGCGTGGTGGCCGACCTCGACCTGGCGGTGGCCGAGGGCGAGCTGGCGGTGCTGGTGGGCACTTCCGGCTCCGGCAAGTCCACCACGCTGAAAATGCTCAACCGGCTGATCGAACCCGACAGCGGCCGCATCCGCGTCGCCGGCCGCGACATCCGCAGCCAGCCGCCGGAAATCCTGCGCCGCCACATCGGCTACGCCATCCAGTCGGTGGGCCTGTTCCCGCACTGGACGGTGGCGCAGAACGTCGCCGCGGTGCCGCAGCTGCTCAAATGGCCGCCAGCGCGCATCCGCGCCCGAGTGGAAGAATTGCTGGAAGCGCTGCGGCTGCCGGCGCGGGAGTTCGGCCCGCGCTATCCGCACCAGCTGTCCGGCGGCCAGCAGCAGCGCGTCGGCGTGGCGCGCGCGCTGGCCGCCGACCCCGACGTGCTGTTGATGGACGAGCCGTTCGGCGCGCTGGACCCGGTGACGCGCGCCAATCTGCAGCAGGAGCTGGCGCGCATCCAGCGGCTGTTCGGCAAGACCGTGATCCTGGTCACCCACGACATCGACGAGGCGCTGCTGCTGGGCCAGCGCATCGTGGTGATGGACCAGGGCCGCATCGTCCAGCAGGGCGGCGCGCGCGACATCCTGCTGCGCCCGGCCACCGACTTTGTCCGCCAATTCTTCAACCCGGCCGATGTCGGCGTGCGCCTGCTGGGCCTGGTACGGGTGGGAGAGCGGATGCGGCCGGGCGAGCGCGCCGACGGCGCGGCCATCCGCGCCGACAGCACCCTACGCGAGGCGCTATCTGCCTTCGTCGCCCAGGGCGCCGCGGCGCTGCCGGTGGAGGATGGCCAGGGCGCCCGGATAGGCGCGCTGCATTTCGACGACCTGCTGGGCCCGCGCGCATGAGCCGGCTGCGCCGCCGCGCCGCGCTGATCCTGGCCAGCCTGGGGCTAGCCGGCCTGCTGCTGGCGCTGCCGCGCAGCGCCGCGCTGTTCCGCCTCGCCTTCCCGGAACTGGAGCGGCCGCTATACCTGCAGGACGATTTCGCCGCGCTGACCTTGTCCCATCTGGGCATCGTCGCGCTGTCCAGCGCGCTCGCGCTGCTGCTGGGCGGCGGCGCCGGACTGTGGACCAGCCGCCCGGCCGGACGCGAATTCCGCCCGCTGCTGGAATCGCTGCTGTCCCTCGCCCAATCGCTGCCGCCGGTGGCGGTGCTGGCGGCGACGGTGCCCTTGCTGGGCTTCGGCGCGCTGCCGGCGCTGGCGGCGCTGACGCTGTACAGCCTGCTGCCGATCGCCCACGCCACCCTGGCCGGCCTGGCCTCGGTGCCGCCGGACATGCGCGAAGTCGCCGCCGGCATCGGCATGAGCCGGCGGCAGATCCTGCTGCGGGTGGAGCTGCCGCTGGCCGCGCCGGTGATCCTGGCCGGCGTGCGCACCGCGGTGGTGATCAATATCGGCACCGCGGCGCTGGCCTCCACCGTCGGCGCCAAGACCCTGGGCCTGCCCATCATCGTCGGCCTGTCCGGCTTCAACACCGCCTACGTGATCCAGGGCGCGCTGCCGGTGGCGCTGCTGGCGATAGTCGTCGACCAGCTGTTCCAATGGCTGGACGATGCCGTCGCGCCGCAGCGTCAGCCGGCGGCGAACAAGGCCTCCGCCTCGGCAAAGCCGTAAAAGTGCGCAGCCATGCTCGGCCAGACGCCTTGGGCGGCCTCGCGCGCCATCTCGCGCACCAGCCCCATGCTGGCCAGCATCGGCCCCACGCCCAGGCTGACCCGGCTCGCCCCGGCGGCAAACCAGGCCTCGGCCCCCGCCACCCCGGGCAGCGCCATCAGATTGAGCGGCCCGTTCAACGCCGCCGCCAGGCGCGCCGCCAGCGCCGCGTCGGCCAGCCCCGGCACAAACACCATGTCCGCGCCGGCCGCCAGGTAAGCGTTGCCGCGCGCCACGGTTTGGGCCAGCCTCTCCTCCTCATCTCCGCCCAGGCCCTGCAGCCAGACATCGACGCGGGCATTGATCCACAAGGGCAGCCCGGCCTGCTCCGCCGCCCGGCGCGCGGCGGCGAGGCGCGCCGATTGCGCGGGAATATCGAACAAGGGCTGCGCCAGCAGGCCGTGGCCGTTGTCCTCCAGATTCACCCCCACCGCGCCGGCGGCAAGCGCCCCCCGCACGGTCAGCGCGACGTCCTCCGGCGCCAGGCCGTAGCCGGCCTCGATGTCGGCACTGAGCGGCAGATCGACGCTCTGCGCGATGGCGGCGATCTCGCGCAGCATCGCCTCGCGGCCCAGATGCTGGGCATCGCGGCAACCTCGGGCGTAAGCGATGCCGCCGCTGGTGGTGGCGATGGCCGGCAGGCCGGCGGCGGCGAACAGCCGCGCGCTGGCGCAATCCCAGGCATTGGGCAACAACAGGCGGCCCTGGCGGTTCAATTGGCGAAAATGATGAAACTGCTGGATGGCTGCGGCCATGGTGCGCTCCGTGCGTCGGAAAAGGACAAGGCCCGCATCTTGCCGCCGCGCGCCGCCGCCGGCTGGCGGTTTTCGGACCTGGCCATCAAGCAATCGGCGGCCGAAAACCGCTGGCCGGCATCGGCGTTTCGCTGGATGATGCGCGCATGCGACTCGATCCCGACATCTGCTACCGCGCGCTGGCCAGCCGCGACGCCCGCTTCGACGGCCGTTTCTTCATCGGCGTGCGCACCACCGGCATCTACTGCCGGCCGATCTGCCCGGCGCGCACCGCCAAACGCGAGAACGTGGATTTCTACCCCACCGCGGCGGCAGCGCAGGAGGCCGGCCTGCGGCCCTGCCTGCGCTGCCGGCCGGAAGCCGCGCCCGACTCCGGCGCCTGGCGCGGCGTGTCCAACAGCGGCCACAGCCATACCGTGGCGCGCGCGCTGGCCTGGATAGAGCGCGGCATGCTGGACGAGGCGGGCCTGGCCGAACTGTGCGACAAGCTGGGCGTGGGCGAGCGGCAACTGCGCCGGCTGTTCGTCGAACACATCGGCGCGCCGCCGCTGGCGGTGGCGCAAACGCGGCGGGTGCTGCTGGCCAAGCAGCTGATCCACGAAACGCGGATGCCGCTGACCGACATCGCCTTCGCCGCCGGCTTCGGCAGCGTGCGCCGCTTCAACGAGGTATTCCAGACACTGTACCGGCGGCCCCCCGGCGCGTTGCGCCGCGACGCCGGCGCCGCGCCGGCCCCGCCCGGCGAGATCACCCTGCTGCTGCGCTACCGGCCGCCCTACCACTGGCCGGCCATGCTGCTGCACCTGGCCGCCCACGCCATTCCCGGCGTGGAAACCGTGCAGGACGACGGCTATGCGCGGACCATAGCGTGGAACGGCGCCCGCGGCGAACTGGCGGTGCGTCCCGGCGCGGGCCACGCGCTGAGCGTCACCATCCGCTTCCCGCAACTGGCGGCGCTGCCGGCCATCCTGGCGCGGGTGCGGGCGATGTTCGACCTGGCGGCCGACCCCGCCATGATTGAGCGGCACCTATCCCAGGATCCGCGATTGGCGGGCCTGATCGCCGCGCGGCCCGGCCTGCGGCTGCCCGGCCGCTGGGACGCGCCGGACGCCGCCGCGGATTCGGCGCAAGCCGAGCCGGATGCCTACCCGGCCGTTCGCCAACGCTTGCTGGAGGATTTAGGCCTGAGCGCCGCCGAGCGGGAACGGCTGCACCGCCGCGCCGAAGCCTGGCAGCCATGGCGGGCCTATGCGATTCAACACTTGTGGACGGAAAGACACGCCTAGCCGCCGGCCCGAGAGCGGACGTTAGGACATCTGCCGCTTCAGCACCGCGCGCAGGCGGTTGAAGTCGAACGGCTTTTCCAGCCGCTCGGCGAAGCAGGCGGAGCGGGGGTCGGCGTATTCTTCCGGGTAGGCGGTCATGGCGATGATGCTGGCCTGCTGGTTGTTGCGGCTTTTTCGGATGAACTCCAGCACGCTGTAGCCGCTTTCGTTGCCCAGCTGCATGTCCAGCAGGATGGCGTCGAACGGCCGCTGCTGCACCTGCTGGCAGGCCTCGGCCACCGAACTGGCCATCACCACCGCGTAGCCGTCCAGGCTCAGGCAGTCGGCGAAAGGCTCGCGAATGTTCTGGTCGTCGTCCACCAGCAGCACCGAACGCTCATGGCCGCCCTCTTCCGGCTGGATGCGCACCGGCAGCCTGACGATGAACTCCGAGCCGCGGCCCTCCTCGCTGCTCAGCTCGATCTCGCCGCCCAGCAGGCTGACCAGCTCCTTGACGATGGCCAGCCCCAGGCCGCTGCTGCCCGGCCGGCGCTGCTTGCCCTGGAAGAAGGGCTGGAAAATCCGCGACTGGTAGTCGGCGGGGATGCCCACCCCGGTATCTCGCACCCGGATTTCCAGGTGATGGAATCCGCGCACCCCGTCCACCCGGGCCGTCACCGACACCTCGCCGTGATCGGTATAGCGGATGGCGTTGGCCAGCAGGTTGCCGACGACCTGCCGCAGCCGATTGCCGTCCAGGGTGGCGGTCTCCGGCAGATTGGCCATCGCGAAATGCAGCCGCAGCCCCTTGCCTTCCAGCTGCACCCGGTAGGCGTCCACCACCTCGGTCAGGATGCCTGCCAGGCTGACGTCCTCGGGATGCAGTCTGAGCTGCATATTGTTGATGGCGGAAATGTCCATGATGTCGCGCACCTGGCTCAGCAGATGGCTCATGCTGGCCTTCAGCCGCATCAGGTTGGCGTGGATGCGGTTGCCTGGCTGCACATCCAGCTCCATCAGCTCGACGCACACTTGCATGGTCTGCAGCGGCGAGCGGATTTCGTGGCTGATGGTGGCGAGAAAGGTGGTGCGGTCCAGCTCGGCCGACACCGTGGCCTTGTGCGCCGCCCTTTCCTTTTCCAGCAGCGCCTGGCGCGAAGCCACGTCGCGGCGCGCCCGGCGGTAGCTCGACAACAGCACCCAGATGACGATGACGATGCCGCCCCACAGCGCGAACCACAGCGAAAACACCAGCCGCTTGCGTTCCAGATCCTTGTTGCGCTCATCGCGGAACGACACTTCCGACATCCGCGACTGCACCGCGAACTCGGCCAGCCGCGGCCGAATGTCGTCGATCTGGTCGATATGCCGCTGCGCAGAATCCCGGCTCAGATGGCCGATATTGCCGTCGCGGAAGAAATTGCCCAGCATGTCGGCGGTTTCGCGGAAGCCCGGCACCGCATTCAGCATGCCGTGCAGGGTCGACGGCGTGACATAGTCCTGATAGCGGCTTTTGGCGATCTCCAGCCGGATGTCTGCCTGCTCCGGGCTGATTTCGCCGGCCTTCAGCCGCACCAGCTCGGCGCGCGAGCGCTCCAGCGCGATCTGCAACTGCGCCACCGACCAATACAGGTCCTCGCTGCGGCCATCGAATTTCTTGATCGCGGCGTAACGGTCCACCGCGATATACATGCTGATGGAGACCAGCAGGACAACCAGCCAGAATATCGGGGACAAACCCCAGAGCAGCCAGGACGGCTGCTTGCTCGCACTGCTTTCGCCATCTGCCATATTCATCGCGCCAGAATGAGCCTCAATAAACCGTGATCCGATACACCTGCCAGATCAATTTCGCATCCAGCAGCGGTCCCCTTTCCTCCGCCGGCATGTCCGGCAGCGGATACATCAGCCACAGCGGCCCGCGCTCCTTGATCGCCATCGGCTTGTGATTGAACGAGCGGGCCAGAATCACATTGTATTTTTCCAGTTCGTCGCGGCTCACCGTATAGGCGTAATCGTTCAGGGCGACGAATTTCACCTGCCCGCCCCTGGCTTCGACGCGGCGCAGGATATCCCGCATCAGCGGCCCGGAAAAAACCGCCTCCGGCGTCCAGCTGGTGCGGGTGGTGATGGCGTGCTGCGACAAAGCCTGCAAGTCGCTTTCGCGGAATTCGTATGTCCGGCTTTTATTATTCGTCCATTTCCCGATCTGGCCGGAAACGGTCAGTATCACCGGGTCTTCCGCCGCCAGCGCCGCGCCGCTTGCCATCAAAATGCCGAATAACACCCCCAGCCATCTGCGCAACATGAAATCCTTTCAATGGGAAACATAATGACCAGCACGATTCAAAAATCAGTACAGCCGGCAAGGCAGCCGCGGTAACGCCGGGACTGGCGCCCAATCGCCAGGACAAGGCCATATTGCGGCGTCAGCGCGTATCTTATTCCAAAATTCATAAAAATTGACCGGCTCGCTATTCATTTTCCATGCTGCGCCATAAATGCCAAATGACTTGACAACGCGAGTGCGGCGATATTGCACCGACGCAAAGAAAAAGCCCCGCCAAGCGGGGCTGATGCGCGATTCGCGGCGGCGGCTTACTTGCCGATGCAGAAGCGGGAGAAGATCACGCCCAGCAGGTCGTCGGCGCTGAATTCGCCGGTGATCTCGGACAGCGCGTTCTGCGCCATCCGCAATTCCTCGGCGAAGATCTCCACCTGTTCCCAGTCGGCGTGGGCCAGCTCCAGGTGCTCGGCGGCGCGGGCGATCGCATCCAGGTGGCGCTGGCGCGCCAGGAACACGCCCTCGTCGGCGCCGCTGTAGCCTATCATCTCCAGCAGCTTGGCCTTCAGCACGTCCACGCCCTGGTGGGTGCGGGCCGACAGCCGCACCAGCGGGTGGCCGTTTTCCACCGACAGGCCCGCCGCTTCGCCAGACAGGTCCACCTTGTTGAAGACCTGCACCCTGGGCAGCGCCGGCGGCAGCCGCTCCAGGATGGCCTGCACCTCGGCGGTCAGGCCTTCGCGGCTGTCCACCAGCAGCAGGGCCAGATCGGCGCGCTCCACCGCCTGCCAGGTGCGCTCGATGCCTATCTTCTCCACCACGTCGTCGGTGTCGCGCAGGCCGGCGGTGTCGATGATGTGCACCGGCACGCCGTCGATGACGATTTCCTCGCGCACGGTGTCGCGGGTGGTGCCGGCGATATCGGTGACGATGGCGATGTCGTCGCCGGCCAGCGCGTTCATCAGGCTGGACTTGCCGACATTGGGCTGGCCCACCAGCACCACGTGCATGCCCTCGCGCAGGATGGCGCCCTGCTTGGCGGTGGCCTGCACCTGCACCAGCCGGTCGCGCAACCGCATGAGCTTGCCCAGCGCGTCGGCCTGCTTGAGAAAGTCGATTTCCTCCTCCGGGAAGTCCAGCGTGGCTTCCACCAGCATGCGCAGGGTGATCAGTTCGTCCACCAGCACGTGGATCTCTTTGGAAAACGCGCCCTTCAGCGATTTGAGCGCGCTCTTGGCGGCGGTTTCGCTGCTGGCGTCGATCAGGTCGGCCACGCTTTCCGCCTGCGCCAGATCGAGCTTGTCGTTCAGGAAGGCCCGCTTGGTGAATTCACCCGGTTCGGCCAGGCGCGCGCCCAGCTCCACGCAGCGCGCCAGCAGCATCTTCATCACCACCGGCCCGCCGTGGCCCTGCAGCTCCAGCACGTCTTCGCCGGTGAAGCTGTTCGGCCCCGGGAAGTACAGCAGCAGGCCGTTGTCGATGGCCTGGCCGTGGGCATCGAAAAAGTCGGTGTAGGTGGCATAGCGCGGCTTGGGCGACTTGCCGCCGGAAATGGCCTGCGCGAACGGCAGCAGGTCCTTGCCGGAGACGCGGATCACGCCGACGCCGCCGCGGCCCGGAGCGGTGGCGACCGCGCAGATGGTGGCGGGGGTGTAACTGAGGTTCATCGACATTCCTTGATGGCTTGGCCGCGATTTATCTGCCTGCTGCTGGCTGGCGGTGGAAGCTGCCTGCATCGCTCCGGCCCTCTCCCCCAGAGAGAGCGGGCGCCCGCTCATGCGTTCTGGCGCAGACATCGCGACGCATTCACTGCTTCCATTATCCCGCAATTCCAGCGCTTCGAAGCGGCTTTCGCTGCGAATGGATCCTGGCAAGCCGAAGTCCGGCCTCTTGATTATGAGCGAGAGGGGGCCGGCGGCCCGGCCAGCAAAAAACCCGGCCTGGGGCCGGGTTCGGTCAGCAGTCCAGACTCAGCGCTTACGATTGCAGCGCGGCCTTGTTCTGCTTGTTGATGTTGCGGTTGATGTACCACTGCTGGCTCATCGACAGCACGTTGTTGACCACGTAGTACAGCACCAGGCCGGCCGGGAAGAAGAAGAACAGCGCCGAGAAGGCCAGCGGCATGATCTTCATCATCTTCGCCTGCATCGGGTCGGCCGGCGGCGGGTTCAGGAAGGTCTGCAGGAACATGGTGGCGGTCATCAGCACCGGCAGCACGAAGTACGGGTCCGGGCGGGCCAGGTCGGTGTACCACAGCACCCACGGCGCGCCGCGCAGCTCTACCGAGGCCAGCAGCGCCCAATAGAGGCCGATGAACACCGGAATCTGGATCAGCATCGGCAGGCAGCCGCCCAGCGGGTTGACCTTCTCGGTCTTGTACATCTCCATCACCGCCTGCTGGAACTTCATGCGGTCGTCGCCGTATTGTTCCTTCATCCGCTCCAGACGCGGCGCCAGCGCCTTCATCTTGGCCATCGAACGGTAGGACGCCGCGGTCAGCGGGTAGAACACCGCCTTGATGGTCAGCGTCAGCAGGATGATCGCCCAGCCCCAGTTGTTCACCAGCGCGTGCAGCTTCACCAGCAGCCAGAACAGCGGCGAGGAGAAGATGTAGAAGATGCCGAAGTCCTTGGCGTACTCCATGCCGTCGGCCAGCTTGGAGATGATGCTGTACTCTTCCGGACCGGCGTACAGCGGCACGCTCACGCTCAGGCTCTTGCCCGGGGCGATGGTGGCGTAGTCAACCAGCGCGGCGGCGGAGTTCAGGCCGTTGCTCTGCTTCAGCTCGAAGCGGCAGGACTTGTCGTCCTTGCACACTGTGGCGGCGTCCAGCGGCTTCAGGATCCAGGCGGACATGAAGTAGTGCTGCACCATCGCCACCCAGCCGTCGGTGGTGGTCTTGGCGTAGTCGCCCTTGCCCTTGGCCAGGTCGTCGAAGCTCACCTTCTGGAACTTGTGCTCGGAGGTGTACACGGCCGGGCCGGTGTAGGTGTGGGCCATGCGGCCTTCGCCTTCCGGCGCCTGGCTGTCGCGCAGCAGGCGGTAGTAGGCGGTGGGCGCGACCGGGGCGGCGCCGCCGTTGACGATGTCGTAGCGGACGCCGATCTCGTAGCTGCCCTTGCTGAAGGTGTAGACCTTGCTCACCTTGACGCCGTTGGCGTCCGGCGCAGTCAGCTTCACTTCCAGCTTGTCGCCGGTCAGCTGGTAGCTGGACTGGGCGGCGGTGAAAACGGTTTTGTGGGTGGGCAGCGCCGGGTTGCTGGCTGCCACCAGGCCGGTTTGCGCCACGTAGGTGCGCTTGGCGTCGTCCTCGAACAGCTGGAACGGCTTGCCGTGTTCTTCTGCGGCGGCGTGCTTCAGCAGCTGCAGCGAGCGCAGATCGCCGCCGACGGTGTCGATTTCAGCCTCGACCAGATCGGTCTTGACGTGGATGCGCTGGCCGCGGGTCAGCTTGTTGACGTCGGCCGGCTGCTGCGCATTGCTCGCGCCCGCGGCGGCCTGGGTCTGTGCCGCCTGCTGCTGGCTGTGCTTGGGCATGAAATATTCATTCCAGCCAAACAGAATGCCCACGGACAGTAAAACGAAGATTATGAGTCGCTTGGAATCCATCTCTCGATACCGGAAAGTTCAGGGAACCGGGTCATAGCCGCTGCCGCCCCAGGGGTGGCAACGTCCGATGCGTCTGGCGGCGAGCCAGCCGCCCTTGAGTGCGCCATGTTTCCTCACCGCCTCGATCGCATAGCTGGAACAGGTGGGCTGATAGCGGCAGCGCGGCGGCAGCCACGGGCTGATAGCCAGCTGGTAAAAGCGGATCAGGAGGATGAGGATGCGTGACATCGTGCCAGTTTAGCAAACAGAGCCGACAAAGCTGTGACAGCTTCGCCGCGTTGCTCTCGGGTGAATGCCAGCTTGGCCCGCACCACGTAGTCCACGCCGCCCAGCTCTTGCCGATGCAGGCGGAACCACTCGCGCACGCAGCGCTTGATGTAATTGCGGCGCACCGCCCGCTTGGCCACCTTCTTGCCGACCACCAGCCCTACGCGGGGATGGTCAAGCCCGTTGGGGCGGACATACACCTGGAAGAACGCATTGCTGCGTTGTTGCCGCAAACTAAAAACGGATGAAAAATCATCCGTTTTTAACAGCCGGTGCGCACGGCGAAAGCGGTAAGCCGACAAGGGGCTTATACGGCCAGCTTCTTGCGGCCCTTGGAGCGGCGAGCGGCGATGACGGCGCGGCCACCGCGGGTCTTCATGCGGACCAGGAAGCCGTGAGTGCGTTTGCGACGGGTATTGGAAGGCTGGTAAGTACGTTTCATGATATGGGTTTCCTGTTTCGAAACGGAAATAAACGCGTGATTTGACTCGAAATCGGCGGCTTTGTCAACGAGGAATTTTCTGCCACCCTGTGGATAACTTTGCAAAAAACCGTTAGAATGTCTGGGCTTATCGTTGCCGTCCGGCTGCACAACAAATGAACGCACCCAGGGCCCACAACCCGCCGCGTTCAACCACCGCAGCCTGCCGGCCGCTTCCATGCCGAACACTCGTCGCCTGCGCCGCCTTGCTCTATAAAGGCCGCAGGCGGCCTCTCCCGCTGTTGCAAGCCTTGCGCCGGCAGCGGGTTTTTCGCTTTCACTTGCGTGTATGTA